>NZ_CP173162.1:0-995376 GCF_044788725.1 Pseudoalteromonas phenolica | reverse complement strand
AACGATCCTTGGGTTATTATGTTTCTGTTTATAAATTATCTTATGACATTTTTCAGTGCAACAAACTGTTGTAAACCGAAGTAAAAAAGCATCTAAGCCTTTAATCCACACCGAAGTGTTTTAATCAAAAGCAAAGATGCTTCGAGTAGGAGTCTGCACGACGCAAAAAGCGCAAAAAGCGCAAAACCCTATTTCAAGGAGAATTTAGATAAGTAGTCTTACTTTTTTTTAATTAAAAGAAAACTCCAGCACATCAAAACAAGCACCTAGTGTGTGGTAATCACATTTAGCACCCGCTTCACTCTTTTGATTGCTATATTTTTGATTTGCACCTGTCAGAACCCTGAACCAAGCGCCGAACTCATGATCTACAAAGTGCTGCCAACAATAATCCCAAAGTGCGCTGTATTGCTCTAGATACTGTGGTTGTTTAGTCTCATCAAACAGCATAGCTGCAGCTGCAAAGCTTTCAGCTTGTACCCAGAAGTATTTGTCGCTGTCGCAGGTTTGATATTCAGTATCAAAGCCATAAACCAAACCACCGTGGAAGGTATCCCATGCCTTGCTATACGCCACATCAAATAAGTACTGGGCTTTTTCTACAAACTCAGGGCGCGCTTCAAAGGCATTAAGTTGCATCAGTAATTTTGCCCACTCTGTTTGGTGACCTGGCTGGAAACCCCAAGGACGATATAGGTTCTTCGGGTCGTCTTTGTTGTATTCAAGATCTGGTACTAGCTCTGGCGTAAAGTGCTCATAGACTAACCCTAAGCTTTGCGCAGATAGCTCAAAACAAAAACGATTGGCTAAATGCTGTGCTTTTTCAAGGTATACAGGTGATTGAGTCGCACCATAAGCTGCGATTAACGCTTCACAAATATGCATATTGGCGTTCTGACCTCGGTAATCACACAATCTGCCATCATCGTAGATGGTATCGGCGTAGATCCCCTCTTGTGCTTGCCAAAAGCGTGATTCAAGTAACTCGAATGTTTCACTTATTTTGGCATCTGAGTCAATCACACCGGCTTTATAACAATGGGCGTAACACAGCAATACAAAAGCATAGCCATAAGCTTGTTGTGTCATGTCTTGCGGTTGGTTGTCTTGCAAAGTCCACGCATATGCTTTTGACGCTTCACGCCAATGTTGTTGCTCCACATAGTCCAAACCATGCTTTGCAATGGCTAAGTAATCATCGTTGTTTAACAGCTTTGCCGCTCGACAAAAGTTCACAACCATACGTGTGCTGCTTACAAGCTGGCGAAAGCCATTATTGAATGTTGTGCCATCGTCTAAGTAGTTTTGGAAATAGCCACCAAGGTCGTTGTCGACGCAACGGTCTTTATAAAAGTCGACAATCGATTGACTGTGTGTTGTTAAAAATTCTGAGTTATAAAAATTCACGTGTGTTTTACTCTAAAAAGGCAGCATCGTAAGTGCCACTAAATTGTTCGTTAAATAAGTCGCTGACTTGTGTGAAGCTTGGCAATGCAGGGAAAGCACCTTGCGTAGACACAGCAATTGCGCCTGCGCAACTGGCAAAAGCCACAGCAGCTTGAATTTGTGCTTCGCTATTCAGTAAAGCCTCAAGTTGGATGGTTTCGCTGAGCAAGTATAAAATCGCGCCAATAAAGCCATCACCACCGGCTGTGGTATCAACCACCTGCGTTTTCGCGGGAGTCACGTAACCGCGGAATTGTGTGCTCACATACTCAATCTCATCACCGCCATTAGTGATCAAAATAAGCTGACAATTTGCGGCTAAACAATCAGATAAGTACTGCTCAGGATTACCTTGTGATAACAGTTCAAACTCTTCTTTGGCAAACTTGACGATATCGGCTTGTTTCACAACTTGGTTCACCAAGGCAATATCAATGTGTTGCTCTTTCCAAAGGTTGGCGCGCAGGTTCACATCAAAACATACCTGTAAGTTCAACGCTTTTGCTTGTTCAAGCACAGTTTGCGTGGTCTTTGCGGCACCTGCTTCAGTCAATGTATTACTACATAAATGCACTAGACGGTTGTTTGCAAACCATGCCTCGCTGACTTGCTTAGGTGTGAGCAAAAGGTCAGCGCTGTCTTTTCGCATAAAGGTAAAACTTCTGTCACCACTTGCGTCTAGATGCACAAAGGCCAGAGGCGTCGGTGCAGTCTCGTGCTTTAAAGTAAACTGAGTATCAACACCGTAATGCGCAAGGCTGTGAATTAAAAACTCACCAAACTGGTCGCTCCCCACTTGTCCGGCAAATTGCGCCCGCCCACCGAGTTTGGCCAAAGCCACAGCTGCATTGGCAGGCGCACCACCGGGAAATTGTCGATAATCGTTAATGATTAAGCCATCTTGGTTTTGGCTTTGAAACTGCAAAAAATCGATCAGCGCTTCGCCATAACATAACACCCCACTCATGCTGCACTTACCTCTTGCGATCGGCCTTTATATTGGCTCATAGCAAAAAATAGAATGTAGACATAAGCGAATACCGGCACTAAAAAGCTCACTTGTACAGAGAACTTATCAGCGACAACCGCTTGAAGTAGTGGGAAAACCGCACCGCCAACGATGGCTTGGCATAATAAACCCGAGCCCTTGGCTGTTAGCTGGCCTAAACCACGAATTGCTAAACTGAAAATCGTTGGGAACATGATTGAGTTAAAGAAACCAACCGCTAATACGCTCCACATTGCAACCTTGCCGGTACTAAACACAGTGACCATCAATAGCACCACAGCCATCACTGCATTTAAGGCTAATACCAAGCTAGGCGCATATTTACGCATTAAGATTGAGCCGATAAAACGACCTATCATCGCGCCGCCCCAATAGTAAGCCACCATGTTGCCCGCTTGTTTTGTTGTCAGACCGCCAATTTCAGGGCGTTCGAAGTAGTTCACTAAGAAGCCACCGATAGACACTTCTGCACCCACGTATAAGAAAATACCCAGTGCGCCCATAACAAGGTGCTTTTGCTGCCAAATTGAACCGCTTACTTCCACATCTTTTTGCTGTTCAAAATCCAGCTTAGGCAACTCGATAAACTTGAACGAGCAAGCTACCGTAATGGCTGCCAGTGCAATTAAGAAATAAGGTAATTGCACTTGCTCGGCACCAGCACTGCTGCTGGTTGCTGAAAGAATAAAGAAAGTACCAAACAGTGGCCCTGCGGTATGACCCAGCGAGTTAATCGCCTGCGCCAAATTCAAGCGACTGGCTGCATGCTGTGGCTCGCCTAAGCAATTAACATAAGGGTTTGCAGATACTTGCAGCAAGGTTATACCGCCTGCAAGTACAAAGAGTGCGCCTAAAAATAACGCGTACTCTTTCACGCTTGCTGCAGGAATAAACAGCAAGCAGCCCAGAGCTAATGTTGATAAGCCAATGAACACGCCATTGCGATAACCAAACTTTGCCACCACACGACCGGCCAGTGGCGACACTAGAAAATAAGCGCCAAAGAAACAGAACTGCACCAACATAGCTTGGGTATAGCTCAGTGAAAATTCTGCTTTTAAGAATGGGATCAGAATGTCGTTTAACGCGGTAATAAAACCCCAGATAAAAAACAAACTGGTCATGGCATAAAACGCCATTTTTTGATTAATTTGCTTTGCCATGATTAATTCGCCTCAGAAGTTGCTACCGAAGGAGCGGCAACTGAATAAGATGCTGGACGATGCTCAAGTGCACCACCAAACGCAGGGTTAGGCTTAGTATCTAAGGTAAATTCTAGACGCTGCGGGGTACGAATGTATGATTCGTCAATCCAGCTATTTAGCGTATCTTTACCATTGATTTTTAGCCCTTTAATGTAAATGTGTTCGTCGCTTGCAGCAGGTGCTTGAATGGTTAAATTACCAATTTGTGCCTGTTCAAATGCCGGGCTTGATAACACCATGTCTGCACGACCTGGGTAGAACGGATACATGCCTAATGCCGAGAACACATACCAAGATGACATTTGACCCAGATCGTCTTGCCCTGGAATACCTGACACTGAGTTATGCCAAAGTTGCTTCATGGTCTCACGCACCGTTTGCTGCGTTTTATACGCATCGCCTGTGTATAAATACATCCAAGGCGTAGCAATTGATGGCTGATTCGATACATCAGCATATTGCGCTGAATCGCGATATAGCACCCAAGTACCATCAGGTTTACGGAAATGTGAATCTAAACGCTCAGACATAACTTCATCACCACCAAGAAGTTGGCTTAGCCCTTGGCCATCAAACGGTAACATCCATAAATACTGAGCCGGGCTACCTTCGACAAATAAGTGGCCACTAAATGGGTCAAACTCTTCTTTCCAGCTACCATCTTTATTACGGCCTTGAATATAGCCAAGCTCTGCGGTCGCTTTAGGGTTATAAAGGTTTTTCCAATAACCTGAACGCGTAAGCATTTCAGTACTATGTGCGTCTTTACCTAAGCGCGCTGCAAATTGTGACATGGCAAAATCAGCAGAGACTTGCTCTAAAGTTTCACTCGCCCCTTCCCACGAATTAGATTGATCCGATAAGTAATTCAGCGTTAGCCACTCATCTAAAGACGGTTTCTGACCACGACAGAACACCGGGCAACCCACATCTGATAAATCGTACTCGGTTGGCACTGTTGAGGCTTTGTATAAAGACTCGTACGCACCTTCGATATCAAACTTATCCGCGCCAAATGCCACAAAGTTGGCAATGGCAATCGCTGAAGGGTCACCACTCATTACCCCTGTTGGGCCATTGTTGTGCGTCCATCTGTCCCAAATGCCATTAAATTGATTGGCTTGATTGAATAGCGACTGCGCGATATCACTGGCAACTTGCGGGTGCGTTAAGCTCACTAGCTGCAGTTGTGAACGATACACATCCCAGCCTGAGAAGTTCGCATACTGCGCCGTTTGCTTGTCGCTGATCGTATGAACTTGTTGATCAAAACCTCGGTACTCACCGTTCACATCACTGAAAATATTTGGATGGAATTGACTGTGGAATAATGCCGTATAGAAAGTCGTCAGTAAGTCTTTATCGTCAGACTTCACTTTCACGCGACTAAGCGCATCATTCCAACCCGCGTAAGCTTTGTCTTTTATTTGCACAAAGCTTTGCTGACCTTGTTCTTTGGCTAGGTTCTCACGGGCATTGTCTAGGCTTACGTAAGAAATACCCACACGCATTGTCACAGGTTGTTTCGCTTTAACGTCTAAATCAACCCATAAACCTGAGCCTTTACCCCACTTTGGCACGCCGGTTTCACCATAGCCCATACCGCCTTGGCTAGAAGTCGCATTGGCTGCTACCTTGTCATCAACATACGCACCGCTGCCTGTGATCGGCGCATCAATCTTCGCCACAAAGTGTAGCGTGTAATAATCACGACGGTTATATTCGCCTAAGTAACCGCAAAAGTTACCACTGGTGACATAACCACTCACCTCACCTTTTTCTAAATCCACTTGGGTAAACGCATCACCACTGCCCAGCTGAGAATAAGCCGTTCTAAAAATCAGCTTGGCTTGCTCTGGCGAGTCAAAGGTAAATTCGGCAATACCAGTACGATCGGTTGCTGATAAACGTACATCAATGCCAGAATTTAGACCTACTTGGTAATAACCAGGAATGGCAGTCTCATCATCGTGGCTAAAGTTCGCGCCATAATAGGCGTTAATTTTATCGGTCGCAGGAGAATGTTTAATGGCTTGGTTAAATGGTAAAACTGGCACATCGCCTGACGCACCTAAACACCCAGTGCCCGACAAACGGGTAAAAGAAAAGCCCTTTAAACGTGTCGCTTGCCAGTTATAGCCGCCGGGTGAGACTGGAATACGCACATTGTCTTCATTAATGCGCTTGCTGATCCCTTCACTTTCTTTCATTAACGCTTCGGTGTAAGCGTGCTCAGGACCAAAGTTGAACATACCAAATGGCTGCACCGCACCTGGCACAACGTTAGCCGCTTGACGATGGTTAAATGGACCTTTGGTACCAATGAATGGATTTACAAAACTGGCTGGATCTTGCACATAAGCAACGGCTTTGCTGTTTGCTTGCTCAGTTGGCTTTGCTTGTGCATCTTCATTGCGGTTATCGCCGCAGCCGCTGAGCGCAAGGCTCAGCGAAACCACCGGCGTAACAAGAAGCAATGAACGAGAGAATGTCTTTTTCATGCTTCTGTCTCTTATTTTAAGAAGTTGTTGTTCACTGGGTTACTCATTGACGGCGGACGTGCCGACAGTGATTGACCAAATGACTTGTTAGGCTTAGCCGACATAGTGAATTCAAGCTTGCCACCGCCCATGATGTCATCATGAGTAATATAGCTGCGCTCAAGTTTTTTGCCGTTTAAGCGTACTTCTTTTACATATTTGTTCTTCTTAGACAGGCCTTTCGCAACCACAGTAAATTGCTTGTTATTTGCCAATGCTAAAGAAATTTTCGGTAATTGCGGTGCACCTAATGCGTAAGTTAAATCGCCCGGTGAAACTGGGTAGAAACCCATTGCCGAGAAGATATACCACGCCGACATTTGGCCTACATCGTCATTACCCGCAAGACCATCTGGCTTATCTGAAGACAACGTATCCATGATTTGACGAATACGTGCCTGAGTACGCCAAGGCTCGCCCGCATAGTTATAAAGGTAGGCAATATGGTGGCTTGGCTCATTACCGTGAGCGTATTGACCAATTAGACCTGCAATGTCTTCATGCTCTTTGATTTTTTCGTACGACAGCTCAGTTTCGAATAGCTCATCTAGACGCTCAACAAATTTCTTATCACCACCTTTTAGCTTAATTAAACCGTGCACGTCTTGTGGCACATAGAAACTGTACTGGTAGCTGTTACCTTCAGTGAAAGCACCCATGTATTTTGCTTCTTGCGGATCAAAATCTGGATTCCATGAACCATCTTTCATGCGACCACGCATAAAGCGTACTTCTGGGTCAAACACGTTTTTGTAGTATGTAGCACGCTCGTAGTATTCAGCCGCAGTTTTCTTATCACCAAGCGCCGTAAAGAATTGACCAATCGTATAGTCATCATATGCATACTCTAAAGTAATAGACGTTGATTCAGGTAGCACGTCTAGCGGTACATAACCATATTGTTTGTACTCAGGAATAGCATCGTAATGTGGGTGGTTTGCAGTATCGATCATGGCTTTTTTAGCGAGCTCAACGTCGAAATCACGAATGCCTTTTAGATACGCATCAGCAATCACGGATACCGCGTGATAACCGATCATCGTCCATGTTTCATGGGCTTGGAACGACCAGATAGGCAGCATTTTGTCATGGCTCTGCTGATAATGATCAAGCATTGAAGAGATCATGTCTGATACTTTGTCAGGCTCAATGTAAGTCAATAATGGATGCAGCGCACGATAAGTATCCCATAGCGAGAATAGCGTGTAGTGCGTGTGATCTTTCGCTTGGTGAATTTCACCATCAACACCACGATATTGACCGTTTACGTCTTGATAGACACTCGGTGCTTGTAGTGCGTGATAAACCGACGTGAAGAACTGACGCTTTTCAGACAGCGAGCCTTCTACTTCAAACTTATCGAGTGATTTGTGCCATGTTTCATCTGCTTGCTTTACCACTTTATCGAAGTTCCAATGCGGAATTTCAGTCTTTAAGTTTTCAAGTGCATTTGATTTGCTAACCGCTGAAATACCCACTTTCACCATCAGTGGCTCGCCTTTTAGGCCTTCAAAGTCTGCAACCACTTTAATGGCTTTACCTGCGGCTTCTGGGATTTTGTAGTTAACAATGGTCGATGGCTTTTTGCCATTGCCTTCGGTTAGGCAACCATTACAACGGTAACGAGTGTTGTCTAGGTTAATCAGCTCAATATCGCTAAACGGCTTTGAGAACTCAATGGCAAAGTACATTTGACGATTGTTCGCCCAGCCATTAGTCGCACGATAAGCTAAAATAGTACGGTCGTCGATAACACGCACATCACTCCAAATTACTTTGTTCTTGAAGTTATAAATGCTGTGCGTTAAGTCCATTAACACGCTGCCTTTATCATGCTCTTTAAAAGTGTATTTGTGCATGCCCACACGGGTAGTCGCAGTCAGCTCAGCATTCACCTTGTAGTCTTGTAGCCAAACTTGGTAATAACCCGGCTTTGCCGTTTCATTGTCATGACTAAAGCGAGAACGATAACCCGCATCTGGGTTGTCAGCTTTGCCCGGCTCTAACTTCACTTCACCCGTAATTGGCATCATCAATAAATCGCCAAGATCTGAGTGACCCGTGCCGCTAAAGTGGGTATGCGAGAAACCTACAATGGTAGTGTCGTCATAATGGTAGCCCGCACAACGCTTATAAATTTCTGGTTGTGGGTCAATGCCTCTAAATACTGAGTCGGTATCTGGGCTCAACTGCACCATACCAAAAGGTACAACTGCACCAGGAAAAGTATGGCCGTCACCGCCAGTACCAATAAAAGGGTCTACATATTGCGTGTTTGCTGCAACTTGTGTCGCACCTAACATCATCACACCGCCTGTGACGAGTGAGTAAGTCATGCGTTTAGCACTGTGCCACCCGTGGCTTATCGTTTTCATTGTTTGCCTCTTTGCCAAATAACCGAAATAAATATAGATACCAATTTTAGGGCGTGTTGACCTTTGCTGTTTGTTTTTGCAGCAGTGAGTTGGGTATTTAGGCAAGGCAGAGGCTGCGACGCATAGTTATTCTATGCAAGTCAGCCGATAACGCCGAATAAATATTCAACTCGCGCTGCTCGAAGAGTTCAACCAAAGGCTTCCACTACTTTGTCATTCGCCACTTACATAACCCATTATGCTGCGTAGCTCATTTCGCGTATTGAAAGCCTTTGATTTGAACAAAATTCATACTTCAAAGATAAACGCGCCCTAGCTATTGATATTGGAATGAGCCAATTATCCTTTAATTTCCTATTAAAGGTAAAATGGAACGTTCCAAGAATGATTTGAATATACTGATCGATTTGCTAGAATACAACCCATTGCGATGAATTTAATCTTTGGTTGGCGCTTTTAAAGGCACAATCACATTCTATAGATAGCCAAAATTTGAAAACAAATAATACTAACAAGCAGTCTGTCACTGTACATGACGTAGCCCGTGTAGCGGGTGTTTCAAAGTCTACAGTGTCACTTGTTTTACGCGGCAGCGATAAAGCCAGCGACCGTGCAAAAGAAAAAGTACTCAAAGCCATCGAAGAAACAGGCTACGTTTATAATCGTGAAGCCGCGGCGATGCGCAGTAAGTCTTCAGATCTAGTCGCTATTGTGATCAACGACTTAACCAACCCTTATTCTGCAAATTTAGCGGTTGCCCTTGAAAAACACATTCGCGAATTAGGCTTAATGGCAACGCTCGTTAACACCAGCGAAAATGCCCTAACGCAAACGCAAATTGTGGCCAAACTACAAGAATACCGTGTAAAAGCCTTTATTATCTGTCCAACGCCAAATACCCAAGCGAGCTGGCTTAATCAACTACAAAAGCCGCATACGCAAGTGGTCAGCATCATGCGTCAAGTAGATGGCAGCCAAGTGCCTTGTGTATTACCAAACAACGAAATGGGTGCTTATAACGCGACGAAAGCGTTAATGGCTCGCGGCCATAAGAACATTGCATTTATTGGTGGTGACGCAGCAATATCGGATTACCACCAACGTTTAGCTGGTTTTAACAAAGCCGCCAAAGAGCAAAACGACATACAAACTTGGGTGTTTAATAGCACCACAAACCGTCACGGTGGTAGACTTGCCATGTCTGAATGCTTGGCTCAAGTGCCGCAAGTTGAATCTGTGGTCTGCTTTAACGACATTGTGGCTTATGGCGTAATTGAATATCTAGCCGAGCAAAACTTAAAGCCTGGTGCTGATATCGGCGTGATCGGGTTCGATGATTTGGACGACTCAAAATTAATGAGTGTACCTCTGAGCACAGTAAAAATTGATGCCAACGATATCGCTAAAGCCGTGTGTCATATCTTAAAAAACGACACGCAAGAAGGATTAACTCAAGTGCCAGTGGAGCTAATCGAACGCGCTTCTTAATCTCTGTCTAAATAGGTGATGCTGATTGGTATCACCTACCCCCTCGTTCCAGCCAACAATTTAAAATCACAACGTTCTGATTTATATAAACAAAAGTAAAAAATAAAGCGCTTTTTATTGCTCTTCATATCACTTACTGTCATATCTTATACCTAAAACGTATACATCTAATTTTTATGATTGAATTCAGATGTATATTGCTCACAAACAGACATCAAGGTAAATTTTTTGTAAATAAAATATTGACCAACCACACATTACCCACGATTATTTAGGAACGTTCCAAAATATAATTTACCACTAAGCAACTCATTTTTCTTTTTTAAAACATTAAAATTGGAACGTTACAAAAATCAATGGGAACAAGTTATGACATCTAATAAACATCTTAAAACACCTATCGCGCTAGCAGTTGCTTTCGCAGGCCTAAGTTTCAACGCACTGGCATCTACCACGTTAAATGCCGATCTCACTGTACCAAATGGGATTATTAACGCGTCTGAACAAAACACACCATACGAAACTGCGGACAAAGCATTTGATAACGACCAATACAGTAAATGGTTGGCGTTTTCTCCTACTGCATGGCTTAGCTATGAACTCAATGAGGCGAAAGTCATCACTGGCTACACGTTGACTTCAGCAAACGATGCGCCAAGTCGTGATCCGCAAAATTGGCAGCTACAAGGTTCAAACGATGGTATTAATTGGCAAACAATTGATAACCAAGTTAGCCAAAGCTTTTCAAGCAGATACCAAAGCAAGCAATATTCTGTATCCAGCAACCAAGCCTATAAACATATTCGCTTAAATATCTCTGCCAATAATGGCGCAAGCCTAGTGCAACTGGCCGAAGTTGAACTATTTGGTAGAAGCGCTGATAACAATAATGGAACAACACTGCCAATCAACCAGTCTTTGAACCTAGGCCAAGGTCAATGGCAGCATTTTGGTCCTTTCAACGTCGCAGGCAAAGTAAACGCCTCAACGTCTGGCAGCGGTGATGCTGATTTATATATCAACTTAGGTGCACCTGCGACCACTCAAAGCTACACTTGCCAAAGTATTACTCCAACAGCAACTGAAAACTGTGAGGGATCTGGCCAAAACCTTTATGTGTCGGTTTACGGCTACTCGCAAACAAACGTCAATATCAACATCACTGAACAAGGTGTCACAGATCCTAACGATGGTTTATGGAAAAAACCTGTGGTGGACTTTGTAGATGTCAACCCAGAAACAACCGGCTCACAATTGTTTAAACGTATCATTGCCGATCCTGCTGGTCATATGGCACAACGCTGCGTTGATGTCGCTAAAATTCTATATAAAGACCCAATTGAGTCTGAACGTTTCAGAAAGCTACGTTTTGAGTTACGAGCAAAGGATCATTGGGGCAAAGACTTTGTCGCATATAAAATGGGGCAAGATGGTTCAGGCGAAATGACCATAGTGGTCAGTACCGCACACCTTGAACGTTTATACCGTGAAGGCGGAAATTCAGACTCTGCAATTTCAGACGAAATCGACGGTATCTTATTCCACGAAGTCACTCATGGGTACAACAATTCACCGCTCACACATGACAACTACGGCGATGGTCAAGCTTACTGGGCGTTTACCGAAGGGTTAGCTGATGCCGTACGTATTGGCGCAGGCTTTCACAAAACACGCACGCCAAGCACCTTAGATCCTAGAAAGTGGTTAACTGGCTATGAAGGAACTGGTTTCTTCTTACACTATGTTAAAACCCATTTAGACAATGACTTTATCTACAAATTTAATAAGTCGGCAAAAGACATGGGGAATTACACTTGGTCGTTCGATGCGTCATTTAGACAGATCTTGGGACGTGGTGTCGAAGATGTCTGGAATGAATATGCTAACTTTATAAATAGTGGCGGCCAGTTACAGTACTAATCGAAAGTGGCCAAGTAGCAAACGCCCAACAACCTAAAATGGGGTTAAAACGTTAGATTGTTTCAAACCCGTTTCTTAGTAAAACTATAAATAAATCTAGTTAGGAATTTTTCTTTCAGACAAGGAAAAGGAATGCATCAATAGTGCGCTATTGAAAGTTCTTTTGACGCAGTATGAGAGAAAAATGTCTTCTAGATTTCAACGTTTTAACCTGATTTTAGGTTAAATTGGCTATGGGCGTTAATTCTGTCTTGATTTGCTAACTTTCATCGGGCTCCCAGCACATTTAACTAATGTGAATCTTTATCATAGCGACATATGGAGAATTGGAAATGGTTTCCCCATATCATCTAAAGGCGAACGAGAAACAATTTTAAACCCCATCGCTTCGTAAAAGCCTACAGCTTGAGGGTTTTGTTCGTTCACATCGACCTTATTGATGGAATGACAATTCAATGCGTTCTTTAATAACGCTTTGCCAATTCCCTGTCCTCTATATTCATTCAAAATAAATAACATTTCTATTTTCTCTGAATGAATACCAATAAAGCCAACAATTGCGCCCACATTATTTTTCATGCAATGTAAAATGACATTAGGAAAGGCCTGTTCCACAATAATTGGCTTAAAGAACGCAATATCTTCTTCACTTATAAAACTGTGCGTTGCTCGGACTGAGTTTTCCCAAACGCTTAGCAATTCAGCATAATCGCAGGGAAGCACATCATCTATATACATAGTTATCTCTATAATTAATAATTATTAAATAAAATCGCTAACTAAATAGCGCTGTGCAGCCGCGCATCAAGGTTACTAGAGATTATCTTGATTTACTAGAAATCAACTAAATGCCAACACTCACTCAAAATCTTGGCCTGATAAACTTGCAGGAACAATTATATTTATATTGGCAGCAACCATTGGCTTTGAAACTTTTAATAGCTAGCAATAAATAGTAATTTTGGGTACATTAATTTCAAATTACTCTAGGAAGAACTTATCAATGACTCGGACCCTAATCGCATTCTCTTTATTGTCAGCACTCAGCTCTGCTCCTTCTAACGCGTCGAGCGAGGATCTTAATGCGCAATTTAAACAGCATTACAGTGCATATCAGACTGCTGTGAAATCAGATAATAAAGCTCAAATAGTTGCAACTGCTAAGCAGGCATATGATCTTGGTCAGCAACTATATGGTTCGCATCACATCAATACCGTTAACCTTGCTATTAATTATGCGGATGCATTAGATAATAAAAATACTGAGAAATTGCGTGTTTTAGAAAACACCTTAAAAATTGTTGAAAATCATCACAAAGACAACTTACAAGCCAGTTTTGATGTTACATTGCCAATTGCAAAACTCACTTTTAAAGATGAGAAAAGAGCAGCTTTAAATAGCTTAAAAGAAATCGGTCACAAAGCCGAAGCACAAAAAGATTACGAACTAGCCTCTGTCGCTTATCTAGAAGCCATCAAACTTGCTGCTACAAGTAGAAAGACAGCATCTACGGCCCGCACACTGATCCGCAGAACAGATGAAATCAATAAAGCGCATCTTCCTGAGACGGCTATACAACGTTTATCAACTGATATTTGGGTAGCAGCGTTAGACGAAGCCAAAAATCGTAAAAAAGCGGCAATTTCTCGTCTGGAACATATCGTAGAAATTTTTGACGAAAACTTAGAGTTTGACCATCCTTTCGAACTGACAGCCCACTCTAGGCTTGTGAATCTCTACGAAAAAACTCGCCAAAGCGATAAAGCCACCAAACACTGCTTGGCCATTGCCAAAATGGTGCCTTGGCAAGACACTCAACAGCAAGAGCCGCTTTACAGAGTTCACCCCATTTATCCAACAAGCATGGCAAGACGAATGAAAAGCGGCTGGGTAAGGCTTCAATTTACGGTGAGCAAATCTGGGTTTGTTAAAGATATTGAGGTTTTAGAGTCTTCAGACTCAGGGTTCGAAAAAGCTTCAATTAAAGCCATGGAGCAATGGCGATATGCACCTAAATTTGAAAATGGAGAGCCAGTCGAAGCTAAATCCACTGTTCAGCTCGATTATAAAATTAGCTAAGACCAAACGAACTGAAAAATGCGCTGTAAAGCGCATTTTTTATGGATATTTCAACGACATGCTTTCTAATACCAATCCTCTTAATTAGCCGGACTATTTTGAGGCAAAGAAACGCGTTGCTAGCCTAGCGAATATTTTTCTATTCTGTTGCTATAAATATCAAATTTTCAACGCAGTTAACCTCAGTTTTAATCCCTCAAAAGATTGAGTTTTATTAAGGGTGGATATAAAAACTTCGTCCCGACACTTGTGTTGTGAATGTTTCGATGGCGCCGCGTTGCTGCATGGTCACAAATAAGGTTTTACCGTCTTTGCCACCAAATGCCACGTTAGTCGGATGTTGACCTTGCAATGGTACTTTCCTTAGTAACTTGCCTTGTGGCGATACAACAGCAATGACACCTGCACCGTAGCGCGCAATATATAAATTTCCGGCTTTATCGCTGCGCATACCATCTAGCCCGAAATCTGAAAATTCAATCAATAAACGTTTATTCGAAATATTGCCATCATTATCAAGATCATACTGCCAAACTTTACGTTGCACACTTTCATTTACATAAAGCGTTTTATTATCAGGGCTGACTTCAACGCCATTGGTGGTCCCCATGTTAGATTCCAGCAAAGTACTGTTACCCTGCGCATCAATTCGCCACAAATTGCCGCTATTATTTTGCCAATTAGGGTCGCTCGCAAACAAGATACCGTTGTCCATAATCGCTAAATCATTCGGTTGATTCATCTTGGCATTATGTGCAAACACTTCGACCTTATCTGATACATCAACGTTTTGTTTTAACGCTTTATGAGACACTCTAAGCACATTGTGATTAACATAATCAGCAATATACATATTGCCCTGTTTATCAAAGCGAATACCATTACCCACAGAGTCATTGCTAAGCGTTAGCAGCGTACTAACTTGGTTTTTCCCAGTTACTTTTCCTATCGTCCCTTGCTTAGCAAAGTTAACTGCATATAGCACACCGTTTTTGTCAACGGCTGGGCCTTCGACGCCGACTGTAAAAGTTTTATCAGCCACCCAATCTTGGGCAACAAACGGCGTGTTAGCCATAGCCGAAGTACAAATAAAAGTACTCGCGAGTGCACTGACTAAAATGCTTAGTGAAATACTCATTTTCTTTTTCATAATTATCTCTTATTTTCTGCGCAGTACATGCTTAGTTGACGGATAGGATAAATGCCGGCAATAACCAACTCATCCTCAAGTGATTGTAAAGCCAGTAAACGTGCCGCTAATTTTGGCTGCTTAGTTTGCTTTTTACACTGCGAAATAACCGACAACCCTAATTCAGTAAACTGCTTTAGTTTATTTATTGTCGGCTGCAAAAGGCTGACACTTTGCTCAGTTAAAAAGAACACATATTGTTTATTAAGCGCCATTTGCCAGTCTTTAAGTTGCTGTTCAATTGCAACCAGTGCACTGTTATCACCCTCGAGATAAGCGTTAACTTGGTTGTTAAGCACACGAACGTGGCGACTTTCAACAGGCAAGTAGTCCACAAAGCTATCTAGCGCTGCGAGCTGGTGATACTCATCTTTTAAAAATTTAATATGATGACGCGTGTAATAATGGCTAGGTTCAAGCATTTCACTTAAGGTCAGTAAATATGAAAAGCTTTGCTTTTTCAGTTCATCACTGACGTCTTGCTTTAACATAGAGTGAAAGCCCTTAAGCTTTTGCTGCTTATGTTTTAGGCCTATAACTTGCCTTGCATAGCGGTCAACCGTGCTTAATCTTTGATACATAAAGTCACTGTCATTCAGTGTTTTAGCAGACCATAAACGCTCACTGATGACAAAAAGACGCGGCCAGATCCGCAAATCCAAATTGTCACCCGTTACCATTTCACTCCAAATTGTTGCTTCTGCACCCAGTATATTCTTCTCACTCGCAGCAGATAGCGGCTCAGACAAAGTAATCTTGCTTGGCTCATAAAGCGAAGAAAGCACGACAGGATAACGACTATTACCTATCATGACCGCACTGTGATCATCGTCCGTTTTTGAGATTAAGTTAAATTCAAAAGTGAGTGGCCCCATCCAAGAGTCCATAGACGCAACTAACCTCGAGCTTGTGGCTAATTGCACTTTGGCCAATTGATGATGGTTGTTGTTCAATTTAATAAGTACTTGCTCATCAAGAACAATTAGTTCGCCCTTAATATCACTGCCCTTTAACCGGTCGATTGTGAATGCGCGACTCACTTTAATTTGCTGAGATAAATCAACCTCAGGTAAAGCGCTTAATGGGTCGTTTCGATAATGGTAGTCTGAGTATTGCGGCTGATCGATATAAAACCCCGTCGATAGCACGCCTTTGTATCCTGCATTGGCGACTTGGTTTAAAGAGTCATGCCCACGCCAAGACTGCACTAAAATGTTATCAGGTAATTGCGGATGAAAAATCTCATCCCAACCGACCATAATACGGTCATGTTTTGCAATGATAGGCTGAATTTTTTGGTTGAAGTAGTTTTGTAAATCGTGGCCGTCTTTTAGCCCCTGCTGTACCATTAAATTTTGAATGTTTTCATTTTCTAGCCAATGTTCTGGCTCTACTTCATCACCGCCAATGTGAAAATATTTGTCAGGGAAAATCGCGGTCATCTCTGATATCAAGTTTTCAGCAAATTCATATGCTTTGGGAGAGCTGATATCAAGCAGAGGCTTAAATACTCCCCAATGACGCTCCATTTCATATTGCTTTTGCTGCGCCATAAACTCAGGATAAGCAACCGAAATGGCGCTTGCATGACCCGGCATACCAAACTCTGGTACCACACGGATCCCCAGTAAATTGGCATAAGCAATGACGTCTTTAACCTCTGCTTGAGTGTAAAACAATCCATCAGAGGCTTTTTCAGTTAACTTGGGATAGAGCTTGCTCTCAATTCTCCAACCTTGATCATCGGTTAAATGCCAGTGAAAAACATTGAGTTTTGCAGCTGCCATCCCATCAAGTTGGCGCTTAATGGTTTCAAGAGAAATAAAATGACGCACACTGTCGATAAGTAAACCACGCCATTTAAAACGCGGCGAATCTTGAATCTCAGTATAAGGCACCGACAATGGCTGTTGCGAATTGGCATAGGCCAATTGCGTTAATGTAGTCAGACCATGTTGAGCACCAAACACCGTATTTGCTGTTACTGTGATCCCCTCATCGTTAACCGTTAACTGGTAACTTTCATCCACTGCGAATTGCACGTGAGTAGGCGATGTTTCAGCTTGCGCAACAATCACCCGAATATTTGCTGAGACATTTTTATTAACTGCTATGTCAGAAACATCCTGTAAGGCTATGCGCTTTTGTGAAATTCGGCTGAAGTGCGTTTGTAATCTGTTGCGATGAAAATTCGCTCGAGCTTCACTAAACCCTTTTAGCTCAATATTAATTTGCTCATTTAATTGATAACTCCCCTGTGCCATTTTCACTTGCTGTGGCATTGGCATAAGTGCCACAGCCTCACTATTTTTTGCAGCAAAGACCGGCTGTGAACAGCCAAAATTAAATGCCATTAAGCTGATTAAAGCAGCAACTCTAAAGAGTTTAATTAAACACACTAGTAACCTCCGGAGTGTGAAGTGACGGTAATAAATCGGGTGCGATTAAAGCACCATGATGGCAAATAACCACAGACGCGAGTGTATGCGCAAAGTTAGCAGCTTGTTTAACACTAGCCCCATGAAGATATTGCGCTAAAAAACCCGCTGAAAATGCATCGCCCGCAGCGCATGTATCCACAATTTTGTTAGTTGCTACATTGGCTGCAGCAACATATTCAATCTGCTGTTGAGATTCAGAAATAACACACGGGCTAGCACCTTGGCGGATGACCAAAATTTGTGGATGAGACTGCTTTTGACGATGAAATGTCAAAATATCTGTCGCTTGTTGTGTGCCAAATATGGCGTATTCATCTTCATCAGTTAAAAATGCGATATCGCATAAAGACATCATGGCTAAATACCATGACTGTGGGCATGTTTGCTGCCATAACACTGGCCGATAATTATTATCAAACCAAATTGTGCCGCCCAAGGATTTAAAACGATGCAAAGCATTAATTAATAACGTGCGATGCTCTGTTGAAAGAATAGCGAGGCTTATTCCCGATAAATAAATAGCATCAATGGTTTTACTCAAAAGTGCTGAAATTAAGGTATCGGTTAATGCGAAGTAATCTCGCGCTGCACTGTGGTTTCTATCAAATCTGAAAGTACGTTCACCACTTTCATTGTTTTCGACCCAATATTGTCCTAACACTTTGTTAGGATGTTTAACGACAAAAGTTTGCTTTATATCAGCGTGCTGCATCAACTCAGTAAAACCAAGACACGCCTCGCTGCCTCCAATTGCGGTGGCATAATAAATAGCATAAGGATTGTCGGCATTTTGTTGCAGTAGATGCTGTAAATACCAGGCAGTATTGAAAGTATCACCACCAAAATGACTGCTTTGCTGACGGTGTTCAACCATGCATTCGCCAAAGAATACGATAGATTTTATATTTTGATTCATGACGTTACCTTTCGCTCAACTGCAGAAGCTTCAGATAAGTTGGCGCTTTGTGTTAATAAACTCACAACCACGCCAAACACAAATGCCGTGCATAAAGCAGGAATAATGGCATTGCCAAAATAGGCCAACCATTGGGCATTTAGAGTCATAAGCAGTGTGGCGCAAATAGCCCCTAGTAAAGTAGCGATAGCGCCTTGCCAAGTATATGATTGCCAAAAACGCCCGAGTAAACCCATCACGCATAAACCCGCTAGCACCAATGAGATCATTTTCGTTATGTAAGAAATAATATCGTTCGACAACAGCGCCATCATCAGTGCAATAAACACTGTCAACAACATCCCAAGACGCGACACTTTTAATTGTTGCTCTGGGGCAATTGGGTGCTTAAAAATCCATTGATAAATATCACTTACTAATACGCTCACACCTGCAATGGCATCTGAGCTGGCACTAGATAAGGTCGCAGAAATACCGGCCAGCAAAATCACTCCACCCAGTAAAGCGGGTAACGCATTCATAGCGACATACGGAAAAGCAAAAGCGGGGTTATCTAGGCTGTCGTTGATAATATAAGCACAGATCCCAACAATGGCAGGCACCATTGAAAACCCCAAATACAATAGTCCCGAGAGCGTAAATGAGCGACGAATACTGGTTACATCTTCAGCAGCATAGATGCGTTGTCGAAATGACGGTGTGGCCAACACCCCAACTAATACCACCAGCGACATTGAAATGGCGGGTAATAAACCTATTTTTTGATATGAGAAAAGCCCGTTATCGTTGGCCGTATGATTATTACTGAGGTTCTCCCAGCCACCAATTAAATCTATCGAGAAGTATGCCATTAATAAAAAACCGACGAACAAGATCACAGCCTGAATAGAGTCGGTCCATATCACGGCTGAATAACCGCCCAAAGTCACATAAAATGCCAACCCAAAACCAATCAACAATTTCGCCGTAACCTCATCAATGCCTGTCAACCACGCTAAATACATGCCGCCACCAATAAGGTGAGCACCGAGCCAACCGATACTCGCAGCATAAATTAAAAACGCCAGTAACTTCTTAACTCCTTGGTGATGACCAATGTAACTGGCTAATTCTTCGCTCATGGTTGAAAAGGCTTGCTCTCTGGCGGGGGCAAATAGCCAAGCAAGTAATAAAATACCTAACGCACCACCTAACCCATATAAAGCGCCTGCCCATGCATTTTCATAGGCAAACCCTACTGCTCCCATCGAGCTGCCCGTGCCAACCATGGTCGCAACCGTGGTACCTAAAGTAAGAAAAAGAGGAACTTTTCGCCCAGCCAATAAATAATCATTACCCGATTTTTGCCAACGTGATACACACCAACTGATAATGATCATGACACTTAAATAACCAAGAAATGCGAGTAGAAAATACATCTGATTGACGGCCATTTGTTTCTCCTTTTCTTAGCAAAATTGCTTTATTCCAATCTTTTTAACTCTGTGCTCTATGCTAAAGATTGGTATTAGTTACCCTTGTAGCAGGTCACATCCACTTCAACCTTACAGTCAACAACCAAGTCAGCAACCATACATATACGTGCTGGCGGGTGCTCACCAAAATACTCAGCGAATACCTTATTGAACGACTGAAAATAACGCGCATCGGTTAATACCACTGACACATGCGTGACATGCTCTAGGCCATATCCTGCTTCTTCCATAATCGCAATGCAGTTGTCGATTGCCAGCTTTGATTGCTCAACAATCCCACCTTCTACAACTTCACCATCGCGCATGGGAGTTTGCCCAGATACTTTCAACCAACCACCCGCTTCTACTGCACGAGAGAAAGGTAAATGCTGCCCGCCTGTGCCTTTTCCGCCCTCGGCGCCAATTCTTTTAATCGTCATAACTACTCCTATTGTTTTGCTTCTCGAGCAAGGAAGCGCCCTGCTCGACCATATTTAATAATTGTTTCTTCATTAGCTTGTGCGACAAAACTCAGCACCCCATTCACCCATACTTTTTCAATACCAAGGGCCTGTGATTTTGGGTTATTAAAGCTGGCGGTATCTATGATTTTTTGCGGGTCAAAAAGCACCAGATCGGCAAAATATCCTTTTGCAATCTTGCCTCGTTTTAATAAATTAAAACGCCTCGATGGCAGCGCTGTCATTTTATGGATCGCTAAACCCAAAGAGAGCACATTTTCATCGCGACTATAATGTCCCAACACCCTTGGAAAGGCCCCCCAAAGTCTGGGGTGCGGATGTGGATCGCATGGTAGGCCGTCAGAGCCAACCATAGACTGCTCATAACTTAAAAATGCACTGACATCTTGCTCAGACATACAGTGATAAACAGCCCCAGCTGGCTGTAGCTTTTTCGCTGCGTCCAGTAGAGATAATTGCCATATATGCGCAATCTCAGCTAAGTTTCTAGCAGCCATTTCAGGATGTGATTTTGACCAAGTAATAAAAATGTCTGTATCAGCTGTTACTTGATTTAAATCTAGCGTACTGGAACTGGCCGCATATGGATAGCAATCACAGCCGATATCTTGTGCTGCTCTTTGCTTTTCAATGTGTTTGATCACTTCCCCTGCGCGGCCCCAATTTGCTTTACCCGCACACTTTAAATGTGAAATGATCAAAGGAACTTGAGCACTTTTGGCTGTATCAAAAGCTTCGTCGATTGCCGCTAAAATCTCATCAAACTCAGTGCGCAAATGAGTGGTGTAAACCCCCTCATAAGGTGTAACGGCTTTAGCAAGCGCAGTGACTTCATCACGACTCGCCGCTTTAGCATTAAAATAGGCTAACCCGCTACTTAACCCAAGTGCACCTTGTTGCATCGCTTTATTTAGCAAGCCTTGCATAACGACTATTTCATCTGTTGTAGCAGCTTTAGATAAGTCGCGCATCACCGCCGAGCGCAAACTAGTATGGCCAATTAGTGTGGCTAAATTGACGCTCGGTGAAGCAGCTTGAAACGCGGCAATATAATCATTCAGTTCAGGGTAAATAAAATCCGTTTTACTTCCTAACAAATTGATAGGATCGACAGGCTGGGCATTAATCGGCGTGGGCACCATGCTTATTCCACAATTACCTGTGATCACAGTGGTTACGCCTTGACTGACCTTGCAGCGCATATGCGGATTTCTTAACACTTCAAGATCATCATGAGTATGTACGTCGATAAAGCCGGGGGCTAACACCAACCCTTGAGCATCAATGTAATCTTTTGCTTGGTACTTATGACATTCACCCACATGTAAGATTGTATCGCCTTTAATTGCGACTGATACACGCTGTGCAGTCATCTGCTCGCCATCGTATACCGCTGCGTTTTCAATAATTAAATCAACTAACTGAGCACTCATAAGCTAAGCCCTAATCTCCGAGCGGAAAACGTTTATCAACAGGCATAGCATCGCTATTGTTGTCTCGGTGTTTATCTAATTGAGTTTTTAATCGGCGTAACTTTTCTTTTGAGCGCTTTTGATTTAATACCGCCACTTCGCTCGATAACATATCTATGGCCGCTAACATCACATAACGGGCTGCGCTTGGTTTAAATATATAATCGCTTTCTTGTGTCTTTATCGGTAAATGAAAATGCGCAATTTGGGCAAGCTCGCTATCAGGGCAAATCGTGATGATCTTCGCGCCATACTCTTTGGCAATCATCGCCGCATCATATACATCGGGTGTCACACCACTCAGTGATAAACATAACACCACATCGTCTTTATTTATGGTTGAAGCAACCATGCGCATCATCATTGGATCTGAATACGCATTGCTGAGTACGTCCAGTCTGAATAACCGATTATGCGCTTCTTGCGCCATCACACTGCTACCACCACCCACACCAAAAATTAGGCACTGTCTTGCAGCACAAACCACTTTGCTAGCAGCTTCTACAACTTGTTCATCAATTAAACCCGCATTGAGGGCTAAAATTTCATGAATTGAGGTATACACGTGTGAGATTTTCTTTTTCTCAATAACCTGTTGAGACGTGAAACGCTCACCGACTGCCGCAGATTGGCTTAGTCTAAACTTTAGATCTCGGACGTTTTTGCAGCCTAAACTTTTCGCCAAGCGGGTAATACTCGCATGACTCACTCCCGCTTTTTCTGCCAATAGATTGATAGGCGCCGTAGCAGAAAAGTTTAAGTTGCTCAAAATGAAGCTTGCCACTGTTTGCTCAGAAGGACTTAAATGGCCGAGCACATCTTCAATTTTGTTTAGAATATCCACACGTCACGCTCTATTTAAAAATGGGTAGTAAAGGTTTTCGAAATGGTCCAATCTTGCTCAACCACCCCTATTTGACGCCACTTATCAAAGGTTAAACATGGATGAGAAGTTGAAAAACAGATCATATCGCCCACCGATAAGCTCACACCTTGTGGCACTCGCAACATGGCATGCTGATCCATAATCTTCTCTAATTTTAAGCTCGCTTCAGCCACTCTGAGCGTTTGTGTCGCTTTATTAAAAATCCATTCAGGCTGAGGTAAACCCGCATCAAATGCGGCATCCCGTTTACCAAGCCCGACAATAGCAAGGCCCTCTTCAGGCATAGACACCACATATGCCCAAAGATATAAACTAGAAATGAGATCGCCTCCAATATCGCAGGCAATCTGACTACGTGCCATCACGGTTTGTTGTGCATCTTGATAAATGCCCGTGTCGTGAATTAAGTAACAGCCTGGGCGGATCACCAAACGTAATGACCCTGATTCATTGTGAGAGGCGAGTGTTTTTGCCACTATGTCGTACCATGCTGAACCCGCGCCACTAATAATTGGCTGCTCACATGCAAACGCACCTTGCTGCTTTAATTGCAACGTAGTGTTAAGAATTGTCTCAACAAATTGAGTTACTTTTTGTTCTGCTTGCGCACCGCCAATGACACCTTCATAAAAAGCAAGACCACAGATCTGCAAACTAGAAAAACGCTGGCACTCGCCGACAAATTCATTAATTCGAGTTACATCTCGCCAACCACATCGGCCCGCTTCAACACCGATTTCTAATAAGATATTTAGCTTTACCTCAGCTTCATCAAAAAACTTGCCCAAAGCCTGCGCGTTTGCGATTGAATCTACAAAGCAATAAAACTCAATGTCTGTTGATTTCAGAAGGTGGGCGACTTGTTTAAAATGAAATGTACCTATCAGCTGGTTCGCTAAAATAATGCGTTTTACGCCAGCTTCATGAGCACAGAGTAATTGCGGGACAGTTGCCACTGTGATGGCCCACGCCCCATGCTCTAACTGTAAATTAAACAGCTCTGGTGCCATGGTGGTTTTACCATGTGGAGCAAGCAACACGTTATTTTTACGTGCAAACTCAGACATCCACCGTGCGTTTTGCGCAATCGCATCTTGTCTGATAACCGCAACGGGTAAACTCACTTCTTCTGCAAGTATATTCCAACCTTGCGATTTAAGTTGTTCAGGATCACCCGACCCCTTTAAAAACTCAGACATCATTTTGCAAACTCACAATCAACCGTTACTTTTTAACAAAAACAAAAACATTAAAAGTTACTTTCTAACATTGAAAATAAAATTGCAATAATTTTAGACAAAAAAAAGCAGGCCTTTCGGCCTGCTTTGACTCTCACATTAATAATCTAGGGAAACAATAGAGAAAATATTAATCTTGTGTCCAAACCGCGATTTCACCGATTTGCACTAATCTACCATTGTCACCGCCAATCCCCTCACCTTGTCGCTCATTTTTGAATGAGAAACGAACGTGTTGCACATCAACTGGCTTTTCAAGTTCGTAGGTGTAAGTCGTCACCAACTCTGGTAAGGCCGCAAATGTTTGCTCATCGATGAGTGTCCATGTTTCACCATCGTTTGAAGCAAAGACTTGCCAGCTCGTTGGGAAGCGAATTTCGTTGTCACTAGCTGTGGCAATCGAGTATTTCGCTACATTCACCGCTTGTGGTAACACAAAATCAGCATTCACTGTTTCAACTTCATTAATCGGTAAAATATCTGGAAGATATTCTGGTACCCACCAAGGCGCTTCGACAACCGCATTAAACTTCTTGCGAATATCGTTATCAGCTAGGGCTTCTGGACCTTCTCCCCAAATACCGATATGACTTGCATTGGTCGTCACGGTTACACCGTCAAACTGCACGGCATTATTAAAGCCCACAACCGGTGTCGGGTAAGGAGGGACTTTGCCAAGTGATTTAAGGTAAGTTTGGTATTCACCAACAACCTCTGTAAGACCACGATGTTCACCAAAGATATGCTTAAACGCAGCATCAAACGACCACTTAGGAAGCGCTTTCGCCGCCGCATTCAACGCTTTAATAAAGTCGATATTACGGTTCGTGTTCACCACCCACTCTAAGAAGAATGAAGTCTGGTTATAGGCATCTTTATTGATATCATCTAACCAATCAATGTTTGCTCGACCATGCTCATAGAAACCCGCTTCAATGCGGATAAAGTTAGCAAGTGCTTCTAGATAAGTATGGTAGTCGGTGCCTTCAATGTAATCGCCAGTGTTTGGTACATTGTTGTAACCATGGGTCAGCTCATGCCAAAGCACACCGATTATCTCGTCACGAATAGCTTGATCGCCTTTGCCTTCTAAATTAGCAATATGGTTAAGATCAAACATCAATTGCATTTGTTTGTCTGTGCCACCTTTTGCCGCCGGGAAATCATATTCATCGGTGATAAATTCAACCGATTCAAATACGTTAATTTCGGTGACATTGTTGAATAAACGCTTAGCGATCAACTCAGAAATTCGGTGAATTTCTGCTTCTAAGTCAGGCATAACTCGCTCAAGTACCGCTTGACCAGGATGCTCTGGTTTATTTTTGGTGAATGTCACTGTTGGCTGCGGGAAACCTGCCCAAGGACTCGCTGGGTCCCAAACGCGAATGTAATCAGTTTTAACTAGCTCAGATTCACCCTTGTCATTTTTAGCAACTAAAGTCACTGTTTTCGCGCCTAATTCGTTAAAACGAACAAGCGGTTTACGCTCAGTGCTAGTTGCAGGCGTGCCGCCTTCAAATGTCCATTGCCAACTGGTTGGATTAACTAATGAAGTATCTTCAAATACCACAAGTTCATCCACTTCAGGCGTTAAATTAGAAGCACCAAACGATACGATAGGCGCTTCTGCAATCACGAATAACTCAATTTCTGCAAGCTGAGTGATGTCAGCGCCATAGCTGTCGGTACCGCCGTGCTCTAAATCGAATTTAAAGTACTGATAAACTTCTTGTTCACCTTCAAGCTCGTACGCTTTTAACTCTGCTCGACCAGTAAAGGCTTCATTGGCACGAGAATCGATTTCAACCCATTCTTGCTTGTCGTTTGAGCCATATACCACCCAGTTTTTAGGGTCACGCTTAGGCTCATCGTTTGCAGAAACAAAATGGTATTTTTGCAAAGCAGCCGCTTTCGCCGCTTTGAAGATCACAGTGGCTTTTTTATCAAAGGCCAAGAATTTGCTGCTGTGATTACCGTCAATTAAATTGCCGACCTGCTCACCATCAGGAGACGTTACCCCTTCGGCCAATACAGCTTCGATTTCTGCACCTTTGTCTTGTGACATATTGCGAAGTGCACTTGACCCCGCAGCTTCCGTCACTTGCGTGCTTTGCTCTGCTTCGTTTTGTGTCGAGGTAAAGCCTGAGCCATCATTACAGCCAACCAGAATCGCCGATACCGACAACGCCAGCGCTGATAAAGTAAATTTATTCATGTTCGTTCCTTATTATTCTTGTTAGAACTCGTAAGTCATACGCAATACAAACTCGCGGCCAATGCTGTCGTAGTTACCACCTAGGTAGAACGGATAGTTACCCATGGTTTCGTCTTGCGGCGGCATCGCATTAAGCAGATTCTTCACAGAGAAAATCACACGGGTGTTGTCACCAATGAATTGACCGAAAGTTAGGTTATGACGGTACCAAGCTGGTAGCTTTTGACGCTCGCCATACACGCCAAGGTTCCACATTTCACCTCTGTACATGCTCAGCAATGAAATCGAGGTATCTTCTTTTTGCCAAGTTAAACTAAAGTTCGCGGTATCGTTGAAGTCGTAATTGTTCTGATCGTCTAAGATATCTTTAAGTGGATCAGCCGCTTCAATACGTTCTTTTTTCTTCAATACTTTGTTGTACTCGAACTTATAACGGAACGTTCCAAATTCAGTATCAAATAATCCTTGCACGCCTAGATCAATACCGCCGTCTTGAGTTTCTGAGGCATTGATATAACCTTGACGCACTGAGTGCGGCGTATAGGCATCACCAGCAATCGGGTTGCCTAGGCGATCTGTACCTTTACCATTTTCATCATAACGTTGAATACGCGCTTCGGTGTTTTTACACAGTTGTGAGTTTGGATCTTGAATGCCTTCGTTACATTCCCACATTGTTCCAAGAATACTACCTGCACTAAGAACTTTGATTTTGTCTTTAATCGTGATGTCATAAAAATCAACATTGAACGAAAGATTCTCAGAATATTCATACACAAAGCCTGCGGTAAACGAGTGGCCTGTTTCTTCTTTCAAAGTTGGATCGCCCGCAGATACCGTCTCGAAGCTCGCTTGCAATGAAGCCAATTGTGGGTTCGATAAATCGACGTTTTCACAGGTCGCTGTTAGCGCGTCGGTTGCATAACCTGATACTTCACCTTGAGCAGCTAGTACAGCACACGCATCGGCGGTGATACGGTCGTTGCCAGAGCCAAAGTTTCCAGAGAAACCCTGATAAACCGAAGACATACTCGGACCGCGGAACGTCGTACTATAAGCAGAGCGAAGTACTAAAGATTCAACTGGCGTGTATGTAAAACCAAGCTGATAAGTTGGCGCACCGCCTACATCGGTAATGTCGTCATAATGGTCGTAACGAACAGCGGCTTCTACATCAAACTGCTCAGTAACAGGAATTAAAAACTCCATTGCAGCAGCATAACGGTCACGTTCACCTTCAGTAATAACACCGGTCAAACCCACAAATTCTTTATTTAGAATACGCGCGTCTGGCGTTGCACGCGTGCCTTCATTCATCGCTTCAACATAAGCGGCAAATGACACAGGCCCTGCTGGTAATTCAAATAAGTCGCCTGTGATATCTGCTGTAAAAGTGTTATTGAACGAGTTACCGTCGTACGTTGCCCAATCAGCAATTTGCATTGCCGAGTCTGGTGTTAACGGCGCAAACCACATTTCGTAGTTAGGACGATAAACAGGCATGCCATTTACTTCACCGTATTGCTGGCCTTTAACCAAGCGGTTGCCTTCATTGGTGTGATGTAAATAACGGTCGTTGAAGTCATAGTTTGCACGGCTATAACCTACTGAATAGTAATAATCGCCAATCTCACCTTTAATACCCACGTTGAAAGACAGTGATGTGTCGTTATACGTACGACCTAAACCATCTTCGGTGTATTCTTCATCAGCAACCACTCGCCACATATACTTAACCGGTGCACCCAGCGTACCTTCTTGGTTTTCGATATCTGGATCCCAGAATGTACCGCCGTGAATTGACTCATGATGACCCCAGAAAAAGGTATTACGACGGCCTTTTTTCTCTTGGTCGATATAGAAGCCATTCGCAAATAAGCTGTGCTGATCGTTTAAGTGATATTCTGAGTTGATGTAAACACTAAACGCTTCTGATTGATTTCGAAGTAATTTATCGCTGGTTTCATCCCAACCACAACTTGCGCCATAACTATTGCGCTCAATAAAGTGCTGTACAGCGCGTGGATGCGGGTTTTGCTCAGAGTTACAATACTGCGCCGAATACTGGTTTTTGTACTCGGTATTGTCAGCCCAAACTGTGATTGAACGGTTTGTTTCGTGGTGTGCTTTTGGATCTGGATTGTCCCACACACTGTCATGATAAGGTCTGTCACCCGATAGCAAAGGATCAGTATGTTTATACTCTAGTGCATAATCAAATGTGAACTCGTCTTTTTGGAAGCCGCCTACAAAAGTTAAGCCTTTTTTCGCGCCCGTTCCATAAGTATCTTGGCCATAAAAAGCATCAACATAATGCGAATCTATGCCTTTTTTCGTGATGATATTAACAACACCCGCCATCGCATCTGAGCCATAAATCGCCGATGCACCACCCGTTTGAATATCAATGCGTTCAACCATGGCTGTTGGGATCATATCAAGGTTAACAAAGTTGGTTTGACCGCCGTAAGGCATTGGGTAGTAGGCTAAACGCTTTCCGTTTACTAGGATCAGAGTGTACTCTGGGCCTAAGCCTCGCAACTTTAGCTCTTTGGCACCTGGCGTGTAAGAGCCCGTTTCAACTTCACCTAAGATCTGACCATTGGCCGCAGTCACACTACTTAACGCTTCATAAACATTAGTGAAACCACTTCTCACCATATCTGCAGATGAAATCGTTTGAATATTTGTAACACCCTCAAGTTCAGTACGCTTAATACGTGAAGACGTAACTTCAATACGCTCAACTTTTTCTTCGACCTGATTTTGCTCTGCAGCAGTTGCAGAAGCAGATATCGACAAAGACACGGCCAGTGCCAACGGCGATAGCATTAAAATTTTGTTGTTATTCATCTTAGCCTCTAAGATTTATTTATTATGGAACGTTCCACTTTTTAAATAAAAAAATACTGAAGCGAATAGAATGAAACTCACAACAGCATGGAACGTTCCAATAATTGCGCATCATTTAATCATTGTCAACAATTTAGGTAATAAAAGTTCATCTAATTGTAACCGCGTGTTGCAATTTACTTAACAGAAAATGAGGTGTTAATTTGATGCTTTAAATTTGAATATATATTCAAATTTAAAGCATGGTCATTTCTGCCAAGGGGAAAGCAAAAATGACCATTTGAAAGACGGAGTGTATTATTTGCTAAGTTCAGCCTGATACTCTTGCCAAAGCTTTTCGAGCTTTTCGCCTGTCACATATTCAATGGCAGCAGCAAATGTCCAGTCAGGCAACTCAGTTGCCGTAGCATTAAATTGATGCTCAAACGCTTCATAGCGTTTACTCAACCAAGATAAGAAAAAGCCAGTATTTGTATAGCCAGCTAGCCAAGTATCTGATGGTTGAGGTTCACGCGTTTTATGGTAGCCCGCATTAATGCGAATTAAATCGGCAACCCCTTCAATAAACGCATGGGTCTCTTCTGGAGTGCCCGTCGCTGATTGTGGGAATAACTGATAGCCATGGGTCAGCTCATGCCAAAGTACACCAAGCAACTCGTAAGTGACTTGTTCATCTGGTTTATCGGCTAGTCTTTCAGTGATGTATTTACTGCTAAACGCAATTTCCATATTTGAATAATCACCCGCTCGGTAAGCTAGCGTATCCATCCATTTTAGTCTGAATGTAACCTGCTCAAACTCAGGTACTTCGGTGAAATTGTTATACAGCATAGGTACTAAATCACGGGTTACTTCATTAATCGCTTGTTCGATATTTGGCAGCAATTTAATCAGTCTTTTCGCACCCGCAGACTCAGTGTCTTCAAGCTTAACCACCACTTTTGGTAATTGTAGGCCCGCCCAAGGACGATTAACATCCATCACCTTAATGATATTTTTTTGAGTTACAACGTCGCTTCCCACGCTATTATTGGTTTTCAAGGTAACAGAGTAACTTCCTGGTTTATCAAAACTAACATGAGCATTTTGCCCATCACGCTTTATTTTTGCACCAGGAATGATCCACTCTACGTGATCAGGTTCATTTTCACTGGTATTGGTTAAAGTGATCACTTCATTCAATCGAATGATACGTTTATCGAGATCGAACGACGCTAGCGGTAAATCGGTTGCTGCAAACAAGCCTATGTCTGCCACTTGTAAATAACGATCGCCCCATTGCGTAGTACCTTGTTGCTTTAACTCAAAACGTACATGTTTTACCTCTTTGCTTTTAGTCAGCGTATAGGTCTTCGTCTGTGCTCTTGTGTCAAAGCCTTGCTCTGTTTGACTATCTAACAAGGTCCAGCTTTTGCCATCTAGTGAGCCTTTTACCTGCCAATGTTTTGGATCTCGCGCCGGCGCATCTCCCGCAGAGGTCAGTGAATACTGATGGATTTTAAATGCTTGATCAAAATCAACTTGTACCCAAGCCTCAGATTTATCAGATAAAAATTTACTGTGGATAGAGCTATCAAATAGCTGTTTGACTGACTCAGTTTCAACAAACGCAGGATGCTCAGCTTGAACTGTAAATGACTCTTTGTTAGTGATGTCATACAGCACGATATCTTTTGCAAAAGATGTCTGAGACATCATCGCGGTACATAAAAAGGCCAAACTTTTCATTTTAAACATAACTATGATCTTCAAGTTTCTAAATAAGACACACAATATTGGAACGTTCCATAAATGCAAGTGTTTTGCGTTATAAATAGGCTTTTATCTCGTAACCGTTTTACGAATCTTTAAGGAATAATTTAATCAAATAATTGAAAGTTAAGTTTTTATTAAGAAATTCTGAGCTATTCTTTTTTACTAGATTAATTTGCAGAATGTAGTGTGAAAGCTTTATCAAAAACTGCTCTGTATTAATTTAAAAGAGAAAACACACCACTTATCATTAGTCTGATTTAAAAAAGCAACCAAAAAGCATTGTTACAAATACCTTTGAAGTGCTTTATCTAAATGCTAATGTAAATGCAGAGCTCTTATCGCACGGAAACTCATTATGAAAAGCGCACCTATTCCAGAGAACGAAAAACTTCGTCTAATGACGCTTGATAGATATCAGGTGCTTGATACAGAAGCAGAGCAATGTTTTGACGACATCACAAAACTTGCTTCTGTGATTTGTAACACGCCGATATCACTAGTGAGTTTAGTCGATAGCAATCGACAGTGGTTTAAATCAAAAGTCGGACTTGATGCAGATGAAACCAGTCGTGAAATTGCTTTTTGTTCACACGCTATTTTGCAAGAGCAAGTGTTTGAAATCGAAGATGCCCAAAAAGATGAACGCTTCTTCGATAACCCCTTAGTCACAGACGGCCCAAAAATTCGTTTTTATGCAGGTGCCCCTCTTTGCGCTCCAAACGGACAAGCAATTGGTACCCTTTGTGCCATAAGTAACAAACCACAAACGCTCAATGACAAGCAGCGCCTCGCCTTGCAAACCCTTGCTAAGCAAGTTATCGCACAATTAGAACTAAGATTAAAAATACGACAACTTAAAGAGTCGAATAAAGCAAAAGATGAGTTTTTGTCGACGATTAGTCATGAGCTACGCACCCCATTAAATGCGATCACCGGATTCAGTGAGATTTTAAAACACGCACCAGAAGTCAAAGCGCTCCCCTCTGAACAAGTGTCATATATCGACAATATCGATTTCAGCAGTCAACAGCTACTTGAGATAGTCAATTCAGTACTCGACTTAGAAAAAATAAATGCCGGTAAAATGGAGCTAAAACCGCAACCTGTGGTACTCGACAAGCTATTTCAAAACATCATGAGCATGATGAATATAAAAGCGAAGCAAGGAAATATCGAGCTCAACTACGACATTGATCCGCACTTTAACAGCCGCTTTTTCGACTTAGACAAAACCAAGTTAACACAGATCATCGTTAATATTGTCGGTAATGCCGTTAAGTTCACTCCATCACACAAACAAATCAACATTCGCTTTTATCTCAACAAAAACAAGCTACATATCGAAGTTGCCGACCAAGGCATAGGTATAAGTAAAACCGATCAAGCTTTGTTGTTTGATAAATATAAACAAGTCGGTATGCAAAGAAAAGAAGGCACCGGTTTAGGCTTATGCATTACTAAAGGCCTAGTTGAATTAATGCGAGGTAAGATCCAGCTTTCAAGCACGCTAGGTAAAGGCACTTTAGTATCGGTTTCTTTGCCGATTGATGAATGTCAGGCCAGTTTAGAGTTGACTCAAGAACAGCCTACAAACCTTGAAAAACGTCATGTTTGCATCGTAGAAGACAACCCCTTAAATCAAATGCTGATAAAAGCGGTTATGTCTCAATTAAGTTGTCAATTTACCATTTTTGAGAGCGCTGAAACCCTATTTGAAAGATCGAGCCTTGAAAACTTTGACCTGTTTTTACTCGACATAAATCTACCAGGCATGTCAGGGTTAGAAGCATTGAAAGAATTAAAAGAGCAACAACTCACCCAACCAATCGTTGCTGTCACTGCAGATGTATTTCAAGAAAAAGAGCTTTATGCCAAGTTTGATGACGTAATCATCAAGCCCTACAAAAAGTCAGACATTGTTGAAATGCTTAATCGTATTTTTTCAGGTTAAACAGGCATTTAGTTATAAACACGTATCTTATTTTAGGTGTATTTTAGGTACGTGACAGTTAAATAATTTGAATAAGTGCAAACAACATTTTCTTGATTTACATAAAGCTGTTTAATGATTTTGATGATCCAAAATTGGGGTCTGCAAGAAAACCAAAATAGTAGTAATCATTTCATGGGCTTGGAAGTGATTGATATGTTGAATTCTATACTTAGAGTTGTGGAAGTTTGGGAAGCGCCAAAAGCTTAATTTATTAGCTATTGACGCGATGGTCTGTTGTTAAGTTTTAGGTACTTGATTTAACCGCCAAATCGTTTTGTTTTGGAAAGCGTATAAAGCTAAAACAAAATAAAATGTAAAAATCACTACTGTTGTAACTATGTCAAAGCCGTCTTTTTCGAACCAACCAATAAGCTCATCAATTATCCCTATCGCCAATAAATATTGCCAGAATGTTCTGTTAAGGAATCTGACACCTAAAGAATAAAATATACACCCACATAGAACTAAAGATGTAATCAAACTTCGAACTACTCCAATAGCATCAGGTGAGTTTATAAAAAACGAAATTTCAATATAGATATATGAATGAATTAAAAACCAAGGGGCCCAGAGCAACCTCAGTGATTTCCATTTTGTTATTTGCATCTTAACTTCCTTCGAAGGATAACGCTTAAATCAGGTGCGCCGTAGGCGTCACCTGGATTTACTTGTTAGGGCTTTGTTACGGATTTTCTCTATTAATCCAGAAAAATCTTCAATTGCGGCTTCAGCCATTGCTGCTGATGGCTCAGCAGCAGAATGAGCTATTTTGTGCCGTAGGTTATCCCTATGTTCTTTTACTGAAGACCACAGAGCATTATCTAACTCTGGTATCGTGAAGCCACAATAATCTTTCATTAACTTTTTGCATCTTTGCTCAAAACGCTGATTGTCGAACAATAACTGCTGCATTTCCTCTGAGGTTTTGCCAGATTCAACACCACCATTTTTTATTTGGATCGATATTTCTGCTTCTAGAGCAGAAGATGACTCGATGATAGCAGACCTGTATGCGCCTCTCTCAAACATATTCCATGCTCTTACAGTGAGCATTTTTATCTCATCAGCTCCTGCTGAAGAAGACAGCTTACTTTTGAACTCTTCAGTTTTTTCACTTTCTTGGGTAAACCAACTTCTTTTGAAGATAGGTGGCATTTTACCAACTAATGTTGAGTTTTCTAAAAGATTGCCATCAACATATGTGATTTGTAGAACCCCACCACATGTTGTTTCACATACATCATGTAACGATATTTCCTGTGCAAACCTGTCTTCAAAGACTACACAATAATGTTTGATAAAGTGATTACATAATTTAATGAAGTCATACCCAAACTCTTTATTGAATCTGGCTCTTGCGTAAATTTTCAGGATTTCAGCATCCAGTTGATTTTTGTCATTTGAGGAAATTAACCTTACAAGGTCGTTAGCTGCTTGTTCAATATCCTCTTTCTCGGTATCACCTTGCCTTGAAAGCTCTGTTTGTACTTTGCCACAAAATTCTGTGCTACTTAGGTCATCTCTATCTTTTGGGAAATCAACAAGATTTAGTGTTAAAACTGAACGCAATTTAATAACAGATGTATCAGCTTGGCTCTTTGAAAACTTAAATGCTTCTTCACGTGAGGCTAAAAGCACTACAGAAGGTATCGTTGCTCCCTCAGTTACAACTGCGTACAAATCATTGTTTAGATCAAGATGATAGTCATCACCTTCAAATCGCACTAAATACCTTCCATTTGAGATATTTAGCATGAATGGTAATTCCAAAATTTGAGAAAATAAGAATTTCATAGATACCTAAGGTAATGTATGGAGCCCTAACGCCTTACTAATGGGCGCATAAATGCTTAGCTAAAATCAGAGACGAAGGAGCGCAAGCCAAGCGTTTTGCGTCCATTTGAGTAACTTGTATGGATAATACACCCATCTTAATTATTCTTTTTATACCGATTTAAGGTGAGACCCAGGCTTTAGCTGCAACTAAAGCCTTCTTTTACAGTAGTTCGATTGAGCGATGGCTCCTCAATTGAGAGACCGATAACAAGAAAGAACGCTGTAAAAGACTCCAAGCACCACACTCGAATAGTCTACTGCTTCGTAGCAAGCGCGGCCGAGCCCGCATTACGCAAGCAAGAGTTAGCTTATATGAATACTAAAACAAATCAAAGCATTAACATCGGTGTCGATACCGGTAAATTTCAACTCGATATTTATATCCGACCTTTAGATATTTACTTCACTGTTTCTAACGATGAAAAAGGCATTAAAGAAGCCGTGATTAAGATTAAAAAACACAAACCTGAACGTGTTATTATCGAAGCCACAGGTAGATTAGAAATGCCATTCATTATGGCATGTGCTAAAGCAGGTTTGCCTTTTGTAATTGCTAACCCAGTTCATGTAAAACGCTTTGCTGGTGCAATTGGCCAACGCGCTAAAACGGACAAGCTCGACGCTAAACTTATTGCTCATTATGGTGAAGCTATTAAACCATCGTTATCTCAGTTAAAGCCAGAAACTATGCAGCTTATGAGCGATTTAGTAGCTCGCAGAAACCAGTTATTCGTCATGCAAACAATGGAGAAAAACCGTCTTCAAATATTGCCTAAAGAACTCGCTATGACAATAAAGCCTATCCTCACTACATTTAAAAATCAGATAAATAAAATAGAAAATAAAATCGTCAAATTAATCGAGTCACGGCGAAAAAAAAAAGACACTCAACTTTAATAATAAGTTTGCTGCGTTTTCACAAAGAAAACAATTCGTCTCTAACTCTGCCATACTATCAACAGGTTTTAAGCAAGCTCAATAAATCAAAAATTAAGCTTGCCTAAGTTCAAGTAAACGGTTTTTATGCTAAGCAAGTGCGCTAAACACTTCTGGTGCTGAAGTATCTAAAGCGTAACAGGCAATCAACAATAAGATTGACCCCGAGCATTTATTAATTTTATTTGCCGTACTTTCTTTAGATACTTTTGTGAAGAAAAAAGATAGTAAAAATAACAGTGCATAATCTAAAACTATCCAAATTGTTAGCAACACAAGCATTGAGGCCGTTTTATTGTCTGTGACATTAAAAAACGCAGGAAAGAAAGCGATAAAAAATAAGATATCTTTTGGGTTAGAGATACCAATTAAAAAACCACTTTTCAACCAAGATTTAGTTTTAGCCTGAGCTAAATCATTTTGAGATAAGCTAACCTTTGATTTGAGTATGTCTATAGAGAAATAGATAAGGTACAACGCACCAAAAAATGTTAAAAAACTGAGCGCTTGGTCGTTTGCTGAGAATATCCCATTGATCATTAAGAATGAGACAGAAATTAATATAATAGACGCTAAATTAGTGCCTATGATTGTTTTGACCCCCGCTGATATTCCACCGTTGACGCTACTATTGGCGACCAGTACCGCAACTGGTCCTGGAGTGCCTAAGAAAACCACGATTGAGCTTATGTATAATAAAATTAAAGTATAATCAATCAACATATTGTGTGTCCTTTCTTGAGATTTTTAGTGGGCAGTTTGTAACCCTTTGGTTGCTTTGTGGAAGTATGTATTGCTTCCATTCTTTATTATTTTTTTCAGAGAAAAAACCAAGCTCTTTGGGGTAAGTCTCTGTATTGTTATAAACAGGAATTTTGGCTCTAATTGCCTGACGCACTTTTTTGCCTTGTGCAGAGTTAGAAGGTGCAACAAGATCAAAAACTTCTCTGGGATTTATGACAAAGCAAATGCTATTACCTAGATTTCTAGTTTTTAGCTCAGTATAACCAGGTAAGCTCGCATTTATAAACAGCTGTACACCGTTAAAACAGAAGCACCAATTTGAATCATTAGGGTCAAGTGGAATATCTGTTGGCCATGGCATAGGATCTGAATAATGAATACTTTGTATGATTTCCCAAGCTTGCTTTTGTTGGTCCTCTAATTTTTTAGCGTCGATACCATCAAAAATAACAATTAAAGGTGAAAGTAACCTAGTTTTAGGTGCCGTTTGCCTAATAAAATTAGTGTACGAAATTAAAATATCTATTAGCTCTTCGTTACTGTTTCTCCTATCGTGATATCCCCATAAGATAGTTTTATCTTTGGCAGCCTTCCTGCTAAAGGTGCAGGGAAACCGTGGGTTCGATATCTTTCTTAAGATCTTATCTCTAGTCTCACTAAAATGTTGATTTGAACTCACGTCCTCAGTGAGTAAAATTCTTCCACTCATTTCATTTCCTTTTGTGAATACACAACCCCTTTGTGTATGTTTTATGTGTAAGAATATTAATGGTAAGTTAATAAAAATCAGTGGTTCAAGTGAATTTTAAGAGAGTTAATTTGATTTAATATATTGCCAACAACACGTTAGACTATAGTTCAATTATAGATACTCTGACTTTCAGGTATGGTATAAGATTTAAGTGAGCCACTTGTAAAATAGAGGCCATGATTGAAGTCGCATTAAGACGCTAGTAATTATGCGATACAGAGCTGTATATAGAGCACATACTTTAAAGGGTTTGGTCACCCTCTAACTTAGATTTTTTCTTACAATCATCTGTATGAAAAACATTCATACCAGAGTTGACTTTTTACACAATTAACACAAACAGGGCTGCTTTTAGCCTCAACCGATTAACATATAGAGAAAAAAGACACTCACTCTAATTAAGTAAAGCTTACTATATAATTACCAAGTTTTTCTGAAATTGATAAAGTGAATTCTTTTACATAAAAGAGTCAAGGGTAGAAAAACCACTATGACAAACATAATCAGATATTAACATGGAGGCTGACGGCTAGAATACCAGCTCGAAGTGTTAAGTTAACCTTATAAAATAGAACCCCCTAAGCCAACAGCCTTTGGCATTGGGATAAACTACTCCGCCGTTTTAATTGCACATGGTCACAATAACTCTGCAAAGACCTTTACCGACCTACAGCCCCTTTAAAGACTCGGGTAAATTGTGTTGTGAGTTTTAACCAATTCTCAGGACAAATATTGAGCCTAGTTAAAATAGGATGAGAAGAATCGATTGAGCCACGTTTGTCTGCCCGAATACACTTCCCTGTAAGTTCAACTAGTTGTAAATAATATTTAAATTCAAACGGCAGACCTTTTTGCATATACTTTCTGGGGTTCCCTGAAAATCGCAATAATGATTTGGGTTGCTTACCCTCTTTTGCTGATTCGATGCGTTTTTTAATGCTTGTGTGGTTTGATGTTTCAGGTGTTTTTGCCATTTTGGCGCGAATGGGGTTTAAATCTACATAGACCATACAAGCAGCAAGTGCTGCTTCATCCAAGAGAGCTTGTGATTTAAAGCGGCCTTCCCAGAACCTGACTTTACAACTATCTTCTTTATTGGCTTTGCGAGCTATGTGTTCATTAAGTACACGCATAAACCAACTAATATCCGATAGTCGCTGTCTAAATTCTTTAATTTCTGTTGCTAAAAAGAAATGTTGGCCCCTATCTAACTTTTCACCAGCTAAAAGTTTTTGATTAAGGAGTGTGCCCTTAAATAGCTTATGCCAGCGAATTGCCACCGCTTTATCGCTGAGTCTGGTTGCTTTTTTGTCATCTACATAAAGTACAAAATGCGTATGGTTACTCATAACCGCATAGGCACATACATCAATTCAAAACACCTTAGCTATTTGTTGAAGTTTGTCTTCAATCCACTGTCTGCGATGTTCATATGATTTACCTGTATGAGCGTCTTTACCACACAAATAAGCACGTCGAACACAGCGTGAAATACAATGATAGTACTTGGTATCTTGTAAACTCACCTGTCTTTTACGTGCTTTGGTCATTATCGTAAGCCTACTGTTTAAACTTAATTTAAAAGTAGTCTATGAATAAATCTTGGCCAATTTTAAAATGGGTCTCCTACTATTATCTCTAAAGTTGTTTATATTTAGTTCATGTAATCTCATCTTAAAGTCCTTTTTGAAACATACTCAAGCCTTTTAACACCGCAATAAGTGCCTAAAAGCGAGTCAAGCAAGCGTTTTTAGTCCATTCTAATTGTTTTGTTAGGTACTTATCGTTTGAGCTCATTTTTTAATTTGTTAGAAACAAGGTGCAACTGCTCTGAGTATCTGTTTAGGGTTTGTGCATCACCAGAAATAAGAGCAGTTTTTGTTTCATTGATTAAGTTTTCAAGCTCTATCTTGTATTCCACCAGAACTTTTGAAGCTGATTCTTCTTGGTTAATACCTAGCATATTTAGCTTTTCGCCGACAAATGGAATCTGCCTTACCTTATCCAAGGCTATATCTATTTTATCGAGATACTTAAAACTCAATGCCTGAGCGTCTGCTGTAATCTCACTCAGTTGCATGGACATATTCTGTACAGCCTCGATTGCTTCTTTATTGTCAGCTAAGGTCTGAGCCGCATTCCGAGTCTTCGTAACATTTACGTATAAAAAGAAGAATAAGCAAACAAGTGTCAGTATAGTCCCAAGACCAAACGTAAGCTCAGGTAACGTTTTAGTGAAACTGCTAAAAACAATAAGGCAGATACCAGTAAAACCAAAAGTAAGAGCAAAACCACCAATCCTATACAACTTAACTATTGAGTTCGAGAGCGTTTCACTCGATTTAAGTATATCGCTAATTGACATATGACCTCCTAACTAGATTTAGCTGGAATAATTGTTTTATACGGATATTTTTTATTAGAGATAAAAAAGCTTTGTATTGATCTTCCGCATGGTCTATTTGCTCATATGACATAGACAAATTTACACGTTCAGCTTGCAGCTTAAGCTTCAACTTTACTGGGACTAGATTTAATGCATTTATTGTCTCGTCTTGTGTTAAATTCTGTGGTGTGGCTCTATTCAAACCACTAGGTATTGTCTCTGTTAAACTCATGATATTCTCCTTTGTTAATTGAGTTGCTCCATACAACAAAACTGGATTAGATTTAATACATAGACACAATGACTCCCACACGGTGTTAGCCTACGCTTTTCGTGGGTTAGCTTAATTGAAAGCCAGAGCCATAATTAGTTTGTCAAATAACTAAACAGCAAAGGCTAATATGAATAAACATAGCATACTTTTTATCGCTCTTGATACACATAAAGAATTCAATGCAGTCGTCATCAAGTTAGGACCGTTTTATACATTGCTATAATGTCTGAGATTCAATCAAACCTCGTATTCAAATCTCAATATGAAAAGCGAGCTTCTGCCGGAAAACCCAAAAAACTAGTACTCATTGCCTGTGTTAGGAAGACGATTGTGATGTTAAATTCGATGCTTAGAGATGGTGTAATGTGGGAAGCGCCAAAAGTTTAAAATTAGTTATTGACGCCATAGTCTCTTGTTAGCTGCTGCTTTCTGAACCTGTAAGGTTTAACCCTGTAGCAGCTTCGATAGCTTTCCAAATTACGCCCACTAAGGCATTCCATACCTTTTCGATCGTTACCATCAGCAAACCACGAAGGGTTTTTGCGAAATTGAGAGCCATATCTTCGATGCTGTCTAAAAAGAACTCTCTAGTTTCGTCAGTGATTTGATCACTTGCTATACCTAGAGCCACTAACTCTGACTGTTGTGCAATAGCAGTTATTTGCCGTTCGGTAAAGCCTCTAAGGGTTGTTACATCCTTATTCAATATTCCGGTTGCAGCATCTTTCATGTCTTTGATCAATTGCGCGGTATCAATTAGGGTAGTCATCTATATATTCCTCCAAATCTATATTAACGCTCTAAAAAGCTTTCGTATGTTATGGCTTGATCTAAGTAGATTACTGCCTGACCTTTAAACGTGTTTACTTCAAACGCAGTTACGCCCTGTTTTTTATCTGTGTCTCGCATTTTGGTTATGGTTTCTGATATCTTTTCTAGTGCTTTCGCGCTCGGTGCATCTTCGCCTTCAAGAACTTCTACGTCCCTTGAACGCAGATATTCATTTACTTTTTCAGTGATCTTACTCTTTGGAATAGGTCGAGCTTTCGCTTGAATTGCTAAAGCATCAATACTTCCTATGATGGAGTTATATGTTTTTTCTCTTTTATCGTAATCGCTATTGCTTGTTCCTGAAGATGTAGAGGCAAAATGCTCCATCATTTTTTGGTTTACTGAAACCAAACCATCGACAATTGCTTTGTCATAATTTGGTGCTAGCGTTGTTGCACACGCGGAAAGAAAAACAGTAATAATAGCCACAAAGGCTAATCTTGTGTTTCGAACGGAGAGATAGTTCATCTCATTTTCTCCTTAGGTTGTGGTTGGAAAATTGCTTCCCAGCTAACGCCGTTGTAACCGGCAAAAAATAGTTGACTAAAATGTGAAGCGAAGCGTAACAGCCAACAGTTTTTTGTCCGCGTTGACGAACTTGTTATGCGTTGACACACAAACTTCAAACGCTACACCTACACTGATAAGTCAAATTTTAAATAAAAAACATTCACCAATCTCAAAATTGCAAAGAAACGTTCGACTGGTGACTGTTAATTCTGGTCACAGCTTAAATAGAAAGCAGAAAACCAAGACCAATTTAAAACTTAATTCTATTAATGTGCCGAAAAGCGATTTAAAAAAGCCTTAAAGTTAAGAGTTTAAAAACTGAAACTTACGTTTGCACATAACAGCTCTAACGAGGAGATACCTTTAATTCTTACAACATAAAATCAGATATCAACTCCACCAATAAAGTTAAAAATATATTAATAGATTGTAACGATCAACTTTTTAGTTCAATTAATGTACAATTTTTTCTAACTAAGCCTTGAGATAGTGCTCGAATTTCATCCAAGCAAAACCATTGCTTTTTTCCCGAGTCATGCCCCATGTAATTTAAGCTCTTAATTGCAAAACCCGTTCAAACAACAAACACTCATTCTTAGGTTTACTCAGGCTTAACCCTTAATAAGAAGTATTGGATTACAAATTTATACTTTTTAGAGTCGGGCGGGATGTACAATTGAATACGCGCATGAGTTGCAGCAACGTACGTTGTTCGTTCATACCAGCTATTGGGTATGAACGACTAAAGCTTAGATTTAAAAGGTGTATTAATAAAAGTTGTTAAGGTAAGTGCGGTTATTCAATTCTTTCTATTGCAATGATTTCTGAGCGATTCATGGTGATTTTATAGCGCTCTAATTGCTTATCGTCTTTACTATTTTCTGATGTATATTTCAGTACTAAATTGATTTGGTAGCGTCGCTCTACGCCTTGTCCTGAGACTTTTGTGCCGTCGTGGCTATAAAGTTTGCCAGCCCCTTTTTTCAAATAACGTGCAAATGAGCTTAAGTTAAATGTTATGCGCTGCTGTATCTCTTCATAGCCCGGAATAAACTCCTGTAACTTAACCTCATTTTTACTACTAAAATGGAGCAAGGTTGCAGCCTGCTTATTTTGTTGACGGCGTTTTTGCAACAATGCATCTACGTCTTCAGGGAGTTCTTTGCTGCGAATTAGCTCAAACCAAATGGTTTGTTTTGCGACGACTTTGTCATCTACAGAGTTTTTAAAGATGTTTCGCCATTTGGGTCTGCCATGTTGAATTTTCCGCCAAGCCCATTGCGTTATTTCATCTTTAAACGTTTCTCGCAAGCCGTAAATTACGCCTAATAAAGCAATAAGTGCGATGGTGATTTCTTGAAAGTTTGAGCGGGCATTTAAAACCAAATACATCACAAATGCCATGATCACACCGGTAACTAAACCTCTCACCAAGCGTTTAAGATTTAAGTTTAAGTCCTGAGTCTTTTTGTTAAATACAACGCCATGCTCAATTAATCGCTGTAATAGTCGCATCTTATTGGTGATCCTATTTGGATCGTCCAATGTCACTTGTGAATTGTAATTATGCTTCTCGCGATATTCGGTTTCTTCTTTACAAAATGCCAGAATTTGGTTGCGCTCACTACTAAACTCACTTGATTTAGGCCCTCGAGCTAGTAACTTCAAAAATGCCTGTTCACTGTGCCAACTAAGATAATTGTCAGCATTTTGAAAATATGGCTTTAAAGTCGATTCTGGGGGCTTATATCTTCGCAGTTTTTTTAATAATTTCTGGGCTTGTAACACTAATTCGCAAGCAACTGGATAAAATTCATCAGCTTGCTTTAACTTTAAAGTGGCTTTTATATCGGCATCTAACGCGATACGAATTTGGTAAGAATATAAGTTTAGATTAACGCGATAATCACTCTTTTCACCTTTTTTCTGACTGATATAACGGCTGCGAACTAAAGGTAAATGTAATTGTTCAGAGTAATAGGCGCAGTGGTTTTTTATATGTGCATTAAAGAAATCCAATTCATTAAAAGTATCTTTATTAATGCCCATATCTGTAGGAATTGAAAAATAAAGGTCGAGTTGACTGACTTCTTTGGGTAATAACTGGGTAACTAGCTTAAAAGACAAACTTTCGTCTGGGCTTAATTTGGTCTTATTCATATAAAAACGGGCCCTCTTGTTACCTCACACAATACATCAGCTAATGTATCATAAATTACTGATTTATCTTGTTGTTATTTATTGTTTTTGCGTATTGATGGCTTCTAAATAACGGCTTTCAATGAATTTTTTCTCTTTATTAAGATGCTTAATTTTATACTTCGCCTGTTCGAGCTCTTTTTGTAAAGCGGCCACTTCAGCAGGAGAAACATCGCCATCACTTTGCAAAGAAAGCTGCTCAATCAGTTGATTTTGCTCTTCAATTTGGCGTTTGTAGTTATTTAACATAGTTGCCATTTCAGATTCACTTTTGCTGGCTGGTGCTATGGGCTCATTTATCCATTCTTCTCTTTGCGCTTTTAGTGAGGTCACTTCATCTTGTAATTTTTGATTATTCTTTTGTAAGTCTTCGAAAGAAGTGGTTTGAATATCTAATTCATTTTTAGCCACGTTAAGTTTCTTTGCAGTCACGTCTAAATCACCCTTTAGCTTTCGAATTAATTTATGAGAGCGGCTGAGCTTTTTATTTAGGTCATTAATTGAGGCTTGCTCTTCTTTGGTGATGTGATCGGCTGTCGAAGCTCGAATCTGTGCGAGCTGTTGCTCTAGTGCGAATTGAACTTGAACCAGTTCAGAGAGGGTTTTACTGTGTTGCTCAGAGAATTGGCTGGCGCGCTGCACTGAATCTCTACATAGCGCGATCAAGGCATCATTATCAGCTGTATGCTGACCTCGACCAGTCATGGCAACAGCAAACTTGCGAAACTCTCTTAGTATTAACAGCAAGATATAAAACCAAGCTGCCAGTATCAGCAAGCCAAAATTCAACGCAATGTATTGGTATGCTTCAAGAGGAAAATTAAACGTCACATTACCAACCTCTAAAGTATCAATATGATAAGTTTAGTTTTAATCAAAAATTCTGCCTATACTGATTAAAGTTAATTCAATCAAGGTTTCTATGTGAAAGTACTGGTAGTCGATGACAGTTTAGCTACGCGAGAGATCATCAAGCGGGCACTAAAATATTTTCAATATCGTAAGCTTTTTGTTCGTTGTGCTGAAAGTGTCTCAGAAGCGCAACAGCTTTTAGCGAGTTGGCATCCAGATATTGTCCTCACTGACTGGTATATGCCTGACCAAACTGGCTTAGATTTATTAACTGCTATTCGCAAAATTGACAGTAGGTTTCCTGTCGGCGTAATTTCGACTATTGACGAAAGAGACAAAATTATCGAAGCGCAAAGTGCTGGCTGTACTTTCTTCTTGTCAAAACCATTTACCGATCAACAGCTGCATAATCAATTACAGCCTATCGTTGAGGCGCTTGAAGAGAAAGAGTTTTTAACCGAGCAAGCCACACCTTTAAGAGAAGGTTTGCCATTGCCTAAAACTGAGCAACTTGAAAGGCTGATGAAAAAAAATATCAGCGAAGATTTAACCCTAAGGGCAATTCGTTCGCAGCGTTTTGATGAATCAAAACTCCCCAGTGTGATGGCCGTATATGCTGAGCGTGGCAATCAAAAGATCCGTGTAATTATGGTGTTAGATATCTATGCGGTCTGTGTGCTTGCCAGTAGCTGTCAAATTATTGATAGAGAAGAAGCACTTAAAGCAATACACGATAACGAAGTTCATCCTGATATTATGACGGCCTGCAAAGAAGCATTAGACAAAACCGCTTACGCATTTTTAGATAACCATAGCAGAATGAGTTTGTTTGTTCGAAGCTGTAAATTTGTTTCTAAAGCCCACCCAAAAATTGAACAAATTTATAACTACCCACTCGATAGCCGCATTGATTTGAGTTGTGAGCGTGAAGGCATGGCGCAAGGTAAAATGCTGATTGTGGGCGTTTGATATCATTGCTCCCACAATCAGACATTATTTAGGCTAGATTAAGTTAGATATTATTAATATTTTCTAAGTAAGTTTCTGCTTGATTAAGTACCGCTTCTCTTTGCTCATCAGTTTTCTTAAGCCAGTTTTTAAATACCATGGCTGTACGAGGGTTGTTGCCTAATTTTTCTTGGTTTCGATGCATAAAGTGCCAATACAGTGAATTTAATGGGCAGGCATTACTCCCCACTGTTTCAGTGACTTTGTATGCACAATTAGAGCAGTAGTCGCTCATCTTTTTCACATAGTTTCCGCTTGCCGCATACGCCTTGGAGCCGACAATACCCCCATCAGCAAACTGGCTCATACCACGAGTGTTTGGCATTTCTACCCATTCGATGGCATCGATATACACGCCCAAATACCAGGCATCAACTTCATCGGGGTGAATACCTGCAATCAAACAGAAATTACCTGTGATCATTAATCGCTGAATATGATGCGCATAGGCGTAATCAAGTGATTGGCTAATTGCATGATGTTGACAATTCATTTTGGTATTCGCATCCCAAAACCAACTAGGCAGCGCACGCGATGTTTCTAAGTGATTCAGTGTGGCGTAGTTCGGCATATTCGCCCAGTAAACGCCTCTGACGAACTCTCGCCAACCGAGTATTTGCCTGACAAAGCCTTCTATTTGCGCCAAGTTAATTTTGCCATTTGATTGTCGATAGTAATAAATTGCGGTATCAACTACCTGCTTGGGCGACAAAATTTTACTGTTTAGAGCGAATGAAATACGGCTGTGGTACAAGCTCCAGCCTATGTCTTCACATAAGCCTTCACATAAGCCTTCACCCAAGCCTTTAAGCTGCCCCGTCATGGCATCTTGAAAACGACCAAAATTAGGCAAACAAACTTCACAAAAAAAGTTCAGAAGATCAACAGACTGCTTGCGGTTTATGGGCCAGAGTAAAGTGTTATCACCTTTGCCCATGGTTTTTATGTTGTGCCGTGCGATCCGCTCGTTGATTTCACTGACATCATTTGCAAATAACAGAGGTTGAGGCACAATGCTTAAATCTTGCTTTTTAAGCTTTTCACGATTGTCTTTGTCGTAATTCCATTGCCCGCCTTCAGGCTCACCATTTCGCATTAAAATATCGAAACGTGCACGCATCGCGCGGTAAAAGTGCTCTAACCGGTGCTTTTTGTTGGCTTTAAAGTATTGTCCTAACTCTTGATCACTCACGTAAAAATGCTCGGCTTCATAGCCCATGGTTTTAATTTCTAGGCTTTGGCAAAACTCGCTGATTTGAGTACGAAGTCTAGCTTCATCAGCAAGTTGATATTCAAATTGCTGAATACCGAACTTTTGAATTAAGTGCGATAACAGCTCAGGCAAGCTTTTATACTCTGCAGTATCGTCCAAAGTGAGGTGCAAAACATGAAATCCTGCTTGCTTTAAGCCTGCTGCAAACCCTTGCATAGCAGCAAAAAAAGCCTGTACTTTTTGGATGTGATGCACCGTGTAAGTAGCTTCTTGATGTAACTCGGCGATGACATACAACACAGACTCATTTTTATCTTGATACCAACTGTGACTCGCATTGAGTTGATCACCTAAAACTAATCTGAGTGTTTGATACTGATTATTCACACCAACTCCTTATCTTGCTTTCTTTTATTGCCGGCACATCGTTTAGAGCAATACTTCACATTTTCCCAATCACGCTGCCACTTTTTACGCCATGTAAAAGGTCGCTCACACACTGGGCATAGTTTGGTCGGTAATTGGCTTTTCTTCATGTTACTTTTCATATCTTTTAATCGGGTCTGACATGGCGGGCTAATAGATGACCGACTTGAGCACGAACTTCGGGGCGCTTTCGCCATTTCCACAATAAGTCTTGAGCTGCTTTGTAGCTTTTTGCTACATCAACAATGGGTTCTGGGTAATCTTTGCCAAGCTCAACGCCATACATAAGCTGCTCCATTGGCGAAAGCTGCCACGGTTCGTGCACTAAAGGCGCTGGAATATTAGCAAGCTCAGGCAACCAACGTTTTACGAACTCACCGTCTGGGTCTTTTTCAAGGCCTTGTTTCACAGGGCTATAAATGCGTATGGTATTAAAACCTGTTACCCCAGCCTGCATCTGCATTTGGCTGTAGTGAATACCCGGTTCAAAATCTAAGAAAAGACTGGCCAAATAAGGGGCGCCTTCGCGCCAATCCACTTCGAGATGATGACATAAGAAACTCACTAGCATCGCCCGCATTCGAAAGTTGATATACCCGGTTGCAATTAAACAACGCATACACGCATCAACCATGGGCACACCCGTTTTACCTTGCTGCCATGCAATAAGTCGCTCAGCTGCGAGTGCTTTATCTGCGCGAGGTAAATGTGTGTAGCCTAAATTAACAGGCTCAAACTCCATCGAGCTTTGACTTTCGAATTTTTGGATAAAATGACAGTGCCAATGCAATCTAGAAGTAAAAGCAACTAGGCTTCTGCGCCAACCTTTTTTTTGCCAGTTTTGTAATACCGCCTGATACGCTTGCCTTAAACTGATATTTCCCCACGCTAAATAGGGAGAAAGCCTAGAGCAATGAGTTTGGCTCAATATCGGGCTCGAAACACTGTAAGCATATGCTTGGCCACGTGTATCAAAAAAGGAGTCTAAAACCTCTTTGGCAGCTTTTTCACCACCTTGTTGATACTCCCCTGCATCTAAAAACCATTCGGGGTATTCATCAATTGAAGACTTTTTTACGCTGTCTGAAAATTCATTTTCAACACACCAATTAACTGCATTGAGGTCTACATTAGCAGTTGGGGCACGCATGACTTTTTGCCAATATTCGTCCCAGGTTTTGCGATGCGTTAGCCCTCTAATTACTGCGCCGTATGGGGTTTCATGCCAAGTAATGCCAGCATTTTCACAGCAAGATGCAATCAGTTTATCTCGCTCAAAAGTGTTGTTTAAGCCAATTTCTTGATAAGAATAGAGTCCGGCAATGGTGTATTTATCGTGAAGTTCTGCAAAAGTGTGCTGAACGTCTTTAAAACTGATATAGAGCGCCCCTTCGGGTACGCGCGCAGCTATGTCTTTTAGAGATGACAAGACAAACTGCCAGTGCCTTGGTTTGTAATGCGGATCATTAAGCAACATGGGCTCAAAGCAATACACCAACAAAACAGCATGACCTGACTGGGCGGCTTTAAGTAAAGGTTCGTGATCAGTGAGCCGTAAATCTCGTTTTAACCAAACGACTGAAATCGCCATAAACTATAGTGCACGCGTATCAACAGGCCAATCAGCAGCATCAACCGAGTCGAGCGGTTGAAATTCTTGCTTACCAAGCCAATGATTAATAAAGACGTCATGGGGGTCGTATTGCGCATGCTGTTTTTCGATATTGAAATGACGACCACCTCGGGGATCGGCACCTACACCAGCAATGTACTGCCAGTTGCCCCAGTTAGATGCCACATCATAATCGAGTAATTGTTGCTGAAAATAAGCCGCACCGTAGCGCCAATCAAGACAAAGTTCGTTTACTAAACAACTGGCCACAATCTGTCTACCTCGGTTAGACATAAACCCTGTTTGATTGAGTTGCTTCATGCAAGCATTAACTAGTGGGTAAGGAGTTTCACCTTCACACCATTTTTTAAAACGTTCAGGGAAAAAGCTTGTTAACGGCTTAATACTCGCTTGCCCTTTAAATGAAAACAGGCTTTCACCTTGATAAAGCGCCAACCACTGAAAGTACTCGCGCCATAACAACTCAAATTTAATCCAATAGGTTGATTCATTTTCTATGACATTAGATTCATATTGCTCAACCGCATGCCACACTTGCCGAGGTGATAAGCTACCTTGCGCAAGATAAGGGCTAAATTTAGTAGACAGCTGCCAGCCATCGAGTTCGTTGCGAGTTTCTTTATAAGTACTTGGTGCAGTTGAATCGAAGTAACTTTTTAAGTGTGCTGAAGCTGCATACTCACCACCTTGAAATAATGACTCGGAAAAATCTTCATCATTTAGCCCTTCACTTTGCAAAATGTCGCCAATCACCTGCTCTGTACTCATAAAATCTAATGCCGTTTTAGTCGCTGGCGGAAACAGCTCATTCAGTGTTAAGGGCTCGGCAATCTCAGAAGTTTTTTGTTTTTCGACAAAACGGCGATATTTTGAAAAGCTATCAAGGTAGGCCGGATGGCTTAAAACTTCCGTGTCATGCCAAAGGGTGTGTTGCCAAGCACTGTGCAGCCTAATGGAGGTGTTCTGCTCAATCTCTTTGAGCCATTGCCTTTCATACACACCAACCTGATGTGCCACGGCTAAAGTATTGACTTGTAGCTTCTCACATAAATTACTAATAGCAGAAACAGGGTTGCCTTTAAGAAGTATTAAGTTATGCCCTCTGGCGGCAAGTTGAAGTGCCAAATTTGAAATTGCTTGTAAGGTAAAAACAAGACGTTGCTTGCCCATTGCACGTTGCTGAAAGTTGTTCGCTTTGAAGTCTGACTCATTCAAAACATATACAAACGACATTTCATCTGAAAAGTCACACACATTATTGAGTAATAGATTATCTTGTAACCTTAGATCGTGAGTGAACCAGTACAAGGTATTTGTCTTTAGCAAAGCAAGTGTCCGTTAATATAGGTATCTAATTGATTTACGCTTGTTCTACTTAATTAGTTCACTTTAATTACTTCAACAGAGGGGGCGTTATGAGCAAACTTATTAGCTGTGATATGCATGACCACTTTGAAATTGTCTGCATGAGAAAAAGCCAAGTCACTGTGACTACAAAAAATGGAGAAACGATTTCAGGACAAGCCAGTAATATCTGCATAAATGCTGATAAAAAAGAGCAATTACTGGTTACACAAAATGATAATGTTACGACGGTAGATTTAACAGATATTGCCAAGTTAGAAGCGCATGGTAATCTAGTACCTCAACATAACTTTGTAGTAATGATTAACCTGAGCTCTGGTTAATTAGCTAGCCTGAGTCAGCTTAAGTAAAGTTTAAGGGCGTTAATATTATTCATTGAAGTTAGGTAGTGAGTTTTCAAATTAAGGAAAATTATGTCATCAAAAACAGGGCTAATTTGTTTAGTCGCTTGCGCAGTATCATTTAGCGCTGGGTATTTATTAAAAGATTCGCAAACCAAAGTCATTAACTTGAGCGAGAGCCATGACTCACAAAGCAATGCTGCAAGCCAGCCTGATCCTGTTCGCAATATCAAACTGCCCTCATCGAGAAAGCCTAGCACGCCTTCACAAGCTGCCTTTATCGCGGAGCAAGATCCATTTGATGCCATTGATGACTTTTTAAATCGCTACAAAGACACCAATTATTTAACCATTCCAAACAAAGCCTTGGCGCCTTTGTATTTGCAACTATCACAGCTTGACGAGTATCAGTTACAGCAAAAAGCAGAAGAACTAATTAGCCAGTTACCTAACCCCGCAGCTTCTAGACTGTTAGGTATTACGCTTGAAGTGCTCGCAGAATCGCGACCTCTACAAGCACTTAATATGGCTCTCAATATTAACGACACCGAGCAATATAAATGGGCTTATGCTTGGTCTGTACTCTCAACCTGGAGTGCAAACGCTCCAGTAGAAGCATTCGAATGGTATGTTGTTCAAGACTTCAAGCAGCCTCACTTGAAAGGTTTTGGTACTCAAAATATGGTTTCAACTGCGGTGCTCAGTGGGCTTTACAGTTACGATAAATCACTGGCCGTTTCAAAAATCGCCGAGCTGTCACAGCAAAACAAAATAAACCCTTCAACCATGTCATTAATATCGCAAAATATTAATCATTCAGACGAGTTTAGATCGCTTCTTAATGCCTTAGGAAGCGCACAAAACCCAGACAATGGCGCAATAGAGGTGGTTGGAGAGTGGTTTAGTAAACAGCCCCAAGATGCTGCTGCTTGGGTAAATATGTTGAACGAAGAGCAAAAGTCACCTCGCTTATTTAGGCACGCATTAAACCGCTGGGTTGAGTCTGACCCCTCTCAAGCGTCTGACTGGTATATAAAACAATTTAACGAGCCTGAAAAAATGATGGCGATTTCAGAAGCGGCATCTCGCTTTGCCAATAAAGACCCAAAAGCCGCGCTTGATTGGGTTGATAGTTTAGGTCGAAGCGACACGCAAAATGCCATTGAAGATTTACTGCAAAGCGCCAGTTATGATGACCCTGACTTTGCACTTGCTCACCTTGATAGAGTCACCGAAGAGAAGCGTAAGGTCTCGATACTACAGTCAGCGATTTATTCAATAAAACGTCACGATCCGCAAAGGGCGCAAAACATTATTGAGTCATCACCTTATAAAAGTGAACTTGAAGAATACATCAAGAGAATAAATGATTATTAAGAATTAAGAAGCTGATGGTTGAATCGATTAATTAACCGTATAAACAGGCGCATCATTAAACCAAGCTTCTACGCGCGCTACCAGCATTGGGTTATCGCTTTGCGTAGCAATGTGTTTAGCCTCTTTCGCAAATTGCTCAGCCCGACTATTCAGCAGTCTGCTTCTGGCAATATCGGCTTTTGCTAAGAGCACCCAGACCTGATTTGCAGGTGCATCTGACTGGGTAGCGATATCAAATGCTTGTTGTAAGTATTGCTCTGCGAGTACTTGGTTTTGCTGCGCATTTGACACTTTTGCCAACTCTATTAATGCGGCAGTTTGACCATAATCGCCTTGAAATTGCTGGTGATATTTCAACGCTGCTTTTAAGTAATTAGCAGATTCTGCAAACTCCCCTTGTAGGCGCTTAATTTTACCTAATTCTTCATGGGCGTAAGCAATAAATAACTGATCTTGTTGTTGCTCAGCTAACTGTTTCGCTTTTTCTATATATTGCTCTGCGCTGAGTAATTCACTTTCTCGGTTCATCAACTGCGGCCAATTAATCTGCAAATACCCTATCATTAAATAAGCCCGTAATAACTCTCGCCCCTGTTCAGGCTGAGTACTGGCGCGAGAAATATTTTCTTTTAGTAAAGCGATGGCTTCTGTCACTTGCCCAGTATTTGCAAAGCTTGCGGCCAAATAGCGTTTGGCTGCTAACAGGTTCGGCTCTGTACTTAAGGCCGTTTGTAACAAAGGCTTGGCCGCATCAAAGTCTTGCTCTAAATACTTAGCAACGCCTCGAGCAAATGCTTCATTACTAAATTGGCTAATGTTTTTGTTACTTCTAGATGGTTGATATTCATCGAAACGAGTCGCTATCTTGCTGACTAATTGCTCGAGCACCTCATCAACTGAAGAAGCAAACTCAATCCCCTGCTCAACTCCAAATGGTGTTTGTAGTTGATAATGTAATTGGAAGTCTTCAGGGAACCCAGTTAAACGCGTTGCAACTATCAAGTCGGCGTCGAGTTTTTCTTGTAAAGGATACAAGGCGCCAGCTTGATAAGCTTGTCGCTGCTCTGTCGTCAATCGCTCAATCGCGTACAGCACATGATCTGTGTCTATGATATCTAGCTGGCTAGATTGACTTAAGCCAATTGATAATTGCTCCTGACCACGTAATGGCACCCAAGTATGAACACTGTCTTGTACATCATTTTGCACGGGTAAAAATGCCACTTTTAAGGGCGGCTCAGAACGGCTAAATAAAAATACGAAAACCATTATCAGCAGCAGAAATACTACAAGCGACGCCCCAATCCAGACCTTACTTTTATCTATAACGGGCCTAGCTTGAATGGTACTTTGCGGCTCTGTTACTTGGGCTGCTACAGTTTGAATTGTTTCGGGTAATAAAGGCGCTACCCACTGGTAGCCTTTACGAGAATAGGTTTTTATTACCTTGGCACCGAGTAAGTCTCGGATCTCTTTAATAGACTGTGTTAGTACTTGATCTTGCACCACAACATCGTCCCAAACGGCATCTATGACTGCCTGTTTGCTGACAATATCAGTTTTATGCTCAATGAGGTAATTAAGAACTTGTAGGGTTTTTGCGCGAATAGAATGCTCAGAATCAGCGCTGGTTACTATCCCTGTTACTGTGTCTAAGACTTTGTCTTCTATTTGAAATCGCATGATTTTTACGGCTTGTTTGGCTTTAAATTATCCCTTTCATTAGTCTGCTATATCAGCTCAAAAGTAGCAAGTTTATGAGGCTGGGAACTTATTTCATAAACTTGCTAGTAAAGTTAAAACTGATATCAGTAATATCTTAGGTCATCGACTTTGCCCCAAAACACACGGTAAGAATAAGCTGTGTAACCCAAGATGGTCGGCACAACGAGTAATGCGCCCCAAAGCAAAAAGGTCAATGATTCGGCCGCAGCAACTGCCTGCCAGATAGTTAGGTGATTTGGCACTATGTCTGGGAAGAAGCTGATCGCCAACCCTAAGAATGACAAGGTAAAAATGACCACACTTAGAATAAACGGATGATGCGCTTTATGATCTGGTTGCGCTGTTAGCTGCGATAGTTTCCGAGCGATTAATACAAAGCAACTAAAACAAATAATCGGCAGAGGTAATAACAGCAGCATGCTTGGCCAGCTAAACCACTTTAAGAAAATCTCAGGTGAGAGCCATAAGTTTGCGCCTGACACGAGGGCAATACCCACTAATGCAACATACACACAGCGCTTGCAGACTTTAATAGCATATTGCTGCAACTCACCTTCGGTTTTCATCACCAACCAAGCCGCACCAATTAAGGTATACGCAGCAGCAACACCGACTGCACTCAAAAGTGCAAAACCATAAGACCAAGCAGATTCATCAAAACCCATCACATAGCGACCTAACATATAGCCCTGCGATGTCGCTGCCAACAGTGATCCTAATTTAAAAGCCAAGTCCCATGCGTTTTTATGGTCGACAATGGCTTTGGCTCTGAAATCAAACGCAACACCACGCAAAATCAAGCCAATTAGCATAAAAGTACATGGTATATACAGCGCTTTGAGCACCAAGCTGTGGGCGGTTGGAAATGCGATTAGTAGTAACCCTATTGCCAAAACTAACCAAGTTTCGTTTGCATCCCAAAACGGACCAATTGAAGCGATCATCTTATCGGCATCATGGTCGTTGTTGGTGGGTAACAAAATCCCCACCCCCAAGTCATAGCCGTCCAAAATGGCATATAAAAGCACAGCTAACGCCATTAACGCTGCGTAAATAATTGCTAAAGTATCTTGTTCAAACATGCGCAGACTCCTTGATTTCAATACTTGAACGCTTTTTGCCGACGTGCTCTTGTAGCGATATTTCTTCAATGAGCACCGCTTTTCTCGCCATCAAAAATACCGTGTGTAAATAAGCAACCAATAAAAATGCATACACGGTTAAATACATGACTAAGCTAAACCCGACATTAGCTGGCGCAATAGTGGTGGCTGCTTGATCGACGGTTAAAACACCGCTAACAATAAACGGCTGACGGCCAATTTCAGTGACATACCAGCCAGCTAACGTTGCCACCCAGCCAGAGAAGCTCATTGCCACTAAAGTTCGCAGTAACCAATTTGGTAAAGCATTGTTTTTATAGAGCTTGAACGCAGCAAACCAAGCAACTGCAATCATGAGTAAACCAAGCCCCACCATGACTCTAAAGCTAAAGAACACAGGTTTTACAGGTGGGTGCTCACCTTTAAATTCATTTAAGCCTTTAATCTCGCCTTCTAATTGATGGGTTAAGATTAAACTCGCCAAATTAGGCACTGCCAGTTCAAAATGATTTGTACGCTGCTCTTCGTCTGGAATGGCAAATAACAATAAAGGAGCGCCTTGTGTGGTTTCCCATACACCTTCCATCGCAGCGACTTTTTGAGGTTGATGCTCAAACGTATTCAGGCCGTGCAAATCACCCACATAAGCTTGTAATGGTGCCAGCACTGCTGCCACAACCAGCGCAACTTTAAGCGTGAGCCTTGGCGCTTTTTTATCATCACCGCGCAGCAATCGATAGCTACTAATCCCTGCTATTAAAAAGCTTGCAGTAAGGCCAGATGCAATCAGCTTGTGAGTAAAACGGTAAGGAAAAGAAGGATTAAAAATGATCGCCAACCAATCGGTCGGATAAGCTATGCCGTCTCGCATTTCAAAGCCAACGGGGGTTTGCATCCACGAATTAAGGCTTAAGATCCAAAATGCCGATAAGGTTGTACCAATCGCCACCACAAAACAGGCAATTGTGTGCACGCGCACTGGCACTTTATTTATGCCAAACAACATGATCCCTAAAAAGGTTGCTTCTAAAAAGAACGCGGTTAGCACTTCGTAGCCCAGTAATGGCCCTGCAATATTGCCCACTTTCTCCATAAAACCCGGCCAGTTCGTGCCGAATTGAAACGACATGGTAATGCCACTCACCACGCCTAGTGCAAAAGTCAGCGCAAAGATTTTTACCCAAAAACGATAAGCTCGCATCCAAACTGCATCGCCAGTTTGTTCAAATCTGACTTTAAAGAAAACAAGAAACCATCCTAACGCGATGGTTATGGTAGGAAATAAAATATGAAAACTGATATTTGCCGCAAACTGCATGCGCGACAGCATTAATGTATCTAACATGTTCCCCTCCGAACACGACCCAAAGCACGCATTAACTGAAATCCTTCCTCAGCTAATATTCTAAAGTTTCAATAATTACTGAAACTTTAGAATATACTAAACACTAAATTGACACAGATCAATTAATATTCGGTATTAATATTGTGCTAATTGAGATAGCTCAGAAAATGCTTGTTTTAAGTAAGAAGTAAAAATGACATGATAACTGCAAATTATTTAAACGCTTTGGTCATCAATTTTGCAAACAACCCGCTGTTATCTCTATCTCTTCTTAGCAATATCATTCATTTCAATTGGTGCCAGTGCTAATGATCTTATTACGACTCAAACGCCAAGCTTCGTTTTAAAAGACAATCTTCAAGGTGTAGATGGGTTAGATAATCCGAGAGACATTACATTAAGCAAAGATAAGAAATGGGCATTTGTTGCCAGTGCAGATGATAACTCGCTTTCGGTATTTAAAGTAAACCCTGACTTTTCGCTTTCACATCGGCAAACGATTAAAAGCAATGACAAAGTAAAACTCGAGGGCGCACTTTCTGTGGTGAGCGACGACAGCGGCCAAAACATTTACGTGTTAAGTTACTATCACAGCGCACTGTTACACTTTAATTTTTCTGAAGATGCGGGACTCACGTTACAGCACACCTTGTCAGACAATCTGCCTTTTGCGCAAGTATTTAAACAACCTGACACCATCAAACCAGAGCAAGATGCCCTTGGTATCTTAGGCGGTTATGAGCTTGCAATTAACCACAATACCAATCAGTTGTTTATCGCAGCAACCGTCAGCCATGGTGTTAGTGTATTTAACTTGAATCAAGATGGTAAACCGATGCTGTCGCAGAGAATTCATGCAAACAAAGATGCAGCCCTTTCAGGTGCGGTTTCTGTAACAACCGATAAGACTGGCCAATTGTTGGCTGTCGTAGGTATGAATGGTAAAGCCGTATCTATTTACAGACGCAATAAAGCAGGAAAATTTCACTTCAGTCAAACGCTAGAGCACCTATTTAATATGCCGATTTCTGTAAGCTTTGCTGGCAACGGGCACTATCTCATTGCGGTCGATGCCATAAACAGCGATATTGTTTTAGCTCGCAAAAACCAAGAACAAGCATTTGAAGTTGTAAAAGTGTTAAGCAAAACAGAACATGGTATTGAAGGCTTGAACAAAGTGACGTTATCAAAGAGCGAGCACGCTATCTTAACTTTCTCAGAGCAAAGCCATCGCATAGATGAATTTCTGATAAACGAAGCAGCGCTTAAGCATTTAAGAAGCCTGAGACCAAGCGAGTTAAATTCAGCTACAGCCCTTGAATTTCTAGACTCAACACATGCAGTCTCAACTTGGGCGAAGTCTGATTCAATTGCAGTATTTAAATTTTAAATACTGCAATTAATTTAATAGCATATTTAACGACAGGTAAAACTCATCACCAACTCGTATGGCTGACCCATAGAATCTTCTGCGATGCCACCCCCTATCGACATTGCTGCGCCTACATCATCAACGGCATTCTCACCCAATATCCAAAGCACTGTACCCGCAGTTTCTACTGCACCGGCGATATTCAAATTCTGTAAATATTCTTCTTCTGGCATGCTACCAACGTAAGTGATGTTTTCATTCAATACGTAGGCTTTTTTATCTTGCTCATCGCAAAAGTGCTTAGACTGTTTTAATGCTTCATTGCCTGCCTCAGATTTAGTTTGTGCCGTGAGCTTCACATAATGCTCGCCGCTGTCTGAAGGACGCACATTGTTGTGATGCGCACACGCGGTTAATAAAGTCGCTAAAGAAATTGAGATTAGTGTTTTTGCTGCATTCATAATTAGTGCCTAAGGTATTCGTTTTGATAGCACTAAAATTAACGCGTAAACGTGTGAGTGTCCGTCAAATCTCGTGAGAAGTTGTAGAAAAGTGTAAAAACTCTAACCTATGAAATAAAAATAAAATTTTCCATTTAATTATTTATATAACTATTTTATGCAATAAATCAGGCATCTTATTCTTGTCACTTTTTATTTATTTCTTTGTTTAGATTTGCTGCTCAACTGTCATGTTTAATTACTCCACTTAAATTTGCATTGTCCCTAATAATCCCTAGAATGCGCCGCTCAATTGACTGACAGGTTATTACGAGGTTTTCATGTCAAAGTCTTCTCTGTTGACGCTTGGGTTCATGACCTTCGCGTTATTTTTAGGTGCGGGAAACGTTATTTTTCCGCCTCAATTAGGCCAAGGCTCAGGTGAGTTTTTCTGGCCAGCTACTATCGGATTTTTGATCACCGCAGTGGGATTACCTGCTCTTACGCTTATTGCCATCGGCTACATGGGCGGTAGTGAAGCACTCACCAATAAATTGCCTCGCGCAGGGCATTTACTATTCTGGGGCGTGTTGTTCTCTTCAATTGGCCCACTGTTTTCATTACCTAGAACATTCAGTGTGTCTTTTGAGTTTATTGCCAAGCCATTTTTCGCCGACTGGGCGTTGTTGCCTTTTACCCTAGTCATGGCTGCAACCACACTATTCTTTGCGCTTAGCCCAGGTAAACTAATGGACAGAATTGGCAAAATCTTAACGCCAGTTTTATTGCTGATGTTACTATTCATTGCCATTAGTGCATTTTTATACCCTCACGGACAACTCGAAAATACCGCAGCGCAATATCAATCATTTGCCATTGCAGCAGGGCTGTCTGAAGGTTATATGACTATGGATGTGCTAGGTGCGGTTGGTTTTGGCTGGTTAGTGATCAATGCACTTAAAAATGCAGCGCCGAATGCCCCAGTTGTGCCAAACCTTATCAAAATTGTCGCTATTTCAAGTTTGGCAATGTGCTTCGTTTATATTGCGATTGCTTTCGTAGGCGCGAATTATGGCATTGTTGAAAGTAATGGCGGCGCGCTGTTGTCTAATTATATGAATTGGATCTATGGCACACCAGGGGTGGTATTAATGGGGATCATCGTCACTTTAGCCTGTTTAACCACTGCGATAGGTTTAACCTGTGCTTGCGCCGAATTTACCAGTCAAAACTTCAAAGGCATTAGCTACAAAGCCAGTACTATTATCATTGTCGCCATTACAACATTGGTGGCTAATTTAGGCTTAGATTTACTGATTGCGATAACATTGCCACTAGTGGTTGTGTTACACCCTGTTGCTATCAGTATTATTTTATTAGGTCTTTTCTATCTAAAACGCCCATTTAATGGCTTAGTCTACAGTTTAACCATTGCCGCGGCTATTACAGGTGGGATCGTTGATGCCTTTAAAATACTTGGCAAAATGCCTGCACAATTGCATGATTTATTCGTAACTTACTTACCGCTTTATCAATATAATGCCGGCTGGATTTTACCAAGCCTAGGTACGTTCGTTTTATCTCATTTATTATTACAGCAAAACAAAAAGTTATACCAATCCGCTTAAGTAAGTGATCTATTTTGAGGCAAGAAAACCTCGTTGATAGCAAGGCAAATATTTCGTTATTTAGTTGTTCTAAATGAGAAATCTTTAACGCCGCTATCATCAGGTTTAATCCCTCAAAATGATTAAGTGTTATTGCGGATTGGTATTACGCCAAGCAAACATCTAGCACTGCTTTTTTAAGCCAAGCGGTTAGTCAGAAAACTTGCTCAATCGCTTGGTCTTGCCCCCTTCAATTTTAGAAACCAATAAATTTTTCTGATTAAGTAATATTCTTTTACAATTTAACCCCTTATTAACCAATTAAATGCTAGCCTTTGCGTTTTTCATTCTATTTTTCTCTATATAATGGCGCCAGCAAAATACAGGGATCAGAAATGAAAAGAATTAAAACAACATTAAGTAACTGGTTAAAGCGTTCACCCATCGCTATCGCTCTTTCAAGCACCTTTATGGTACCAAACGTAATGGCAGCTCAGGTCGACGGCGTATTAGACGAAACCCAGTGGCAAAATGCTCAAATCATCAACTTAGACAAAACCACCAGCCCTTTTACGCTTGCTCAAGCTGATAAGCAAACTCAGGTAAAATATTTTTCTAGCGAAGAAGGTATTTATGTTGCTGTTATCGCTACACAAGCTCTAAATGAACAAACCTCGATGCGTACCGCCCGAGACAGTGATTTAGAAAGTGACTTCATTGAACTTATTATCGACTTTGATAACGGTAAAAACACCGCCTACGGCTTTGCCCTTGGAAACGGTGGCTCAATGCGCGACGGTATTTGGCAAAACAATAACAACTTCAAAAGTGATTGGGATGGTACTTGGTTTGGTAAAACTAGCCAAACTGATACAGGTTGGGTTGCAGAATATTTGATCCCATGGAACGTTGCGCCAATGGCCAAGATTGAAGGTGAAAACCGTCAAATGGGCATTTACGTTCGCCGTCACGATGTGAAGTCGAATAAAAGTTACAGCCATGCGCCAACGTCATCAAGCCAACCTGACTTCTTACGCGAATTCAGTCAAATCAAAGTGGCGAACCACGCAGGTTCATCTTTAGATGTTTTTGCCTCGGCGACATATCAAAACGATATGCTCAACGACACCGACGACAGTAACCTCGGTGTTGATATCTTCTGGCGTCCAGATGCCAGTCAACAGTTGAGTGTGGCATTAAACCCTGATTTTGGTCAGGTCGAATCTGATGGTTTAGTTGTTAACTTTTCACCATTCGAAACTTTCTTTGCAGAGCGCCGCCCTTTCTTTACCGAAAACCAAGCTTTATTTGATATTCAAGGTAATGCGGGAATGCGTCTAGTGCACACCCGCCGAATTGGTGTGTATGGCGATATTGATGCCGCAGTTAAATATACCTCGAATGGCCAAAATAACGACTTTGGCGTGATGGCTGTATTCGAAGATGACGGTCATTTTAACGACAAAGAATCAAACAAATTTGCTTCAGCCCGTGCCCAACACCGTTTTGACGACTCTCAGGTTGGCTATTTAGTGACTTATGCAGACAAGGCCACGCAAGGTCGTGAGTCTCAGGTTCACAGTGTTGATTACCGTACTGATGTGTCTGATACATTGCAAATTAGCGCGCAAGTAAACGGCAGCTTTGTCGATTCTGACAAACACAAAGATCAAGTTGACGGTTACGGTGCCTGGTTGAACTTCGTACATAAATTCAGTGACAACTGGCAACAGCGCTTGAACTTCACGGTTTACGACGAGAAGTTTCAAGTCAATGATTTAGGCTTTTTATCACGTTCAGATTTACAACGCGTTTGGTATAACAATGAGCGTTACTTCACTGATTTTGATGAAAACAGTAGCTTAAAGCAACGCCGCGTTGAAGGTTACTTTATGCGCGATCACAACAGTGATGGCGATCATTTAAGAACTGAAATTGGGATCACTGGCACCGAAGAATATAAAGACAGTGCCTTTTGGTTCTGGCGTTTTGACTATACGTCTTCAGGTCTTGATGACAGAACAACCCGAGGCAATGGCGATTTCAATTTAGGCTCAGGCCGCGAGTTTTTCACTGAGTACAATTTTGGCAGTCAAAACAAGTTCCGTCACCATGTTGCTTTTGGTCTACAAAGTTATGACCGAGAAGGCAATGGTGGCCGTTTCCACTACCACCCTAGCTACTACTTCACCGATAACTACCGCGTATCTTGGAGTTTATGGGCCGTTCAAGAAAATCAAAGTTTATATTGGATTGATGGCCAACTGGCACGTTATGACTTTAAACAGCTTGAAAACAGCCTAGACTTTGATGCCACCATTGATGACAAACAAGAATTGCGAGTGCGTTTTCAATGGGTGAGTGTAACTGGTAAAAATGGTAACCAATTTGCCATTGACGGTAATGGTGACTTATTTGATACCAATACCCAAGTCAGTGATTTTTCTAGCTCAACGACGCGACTACAAATTCGCTACCGTTACGAAATTGCACCTCTATCAAACATTTATCTTGTTTATAGCCGAGGTGGGCAATCTATCGACGACTTAGATCAGAGCAATACATCGCTATTTAAAGAAGGCTGGGATAACCGTACCGGCGACAACTTTGTCGCGAAAATTCGTTATCGTTTCTAGCATCTATATAAGCAAGCTATGCCAAAAGCCATTTTGGCATAGCTTTTTGTCCCTATTATCGCTTATAGTCCAATCTTTTGACCAAAGAGACTGAAATGGACCTTTTCAAACCTGTATTAGCTGCTAGCTTGTTATTTTCATTCAATAGCTTCGCCTCACAAACACCTGAACAAAGAAACTTATCCATTGAGTTAACAAGAACCGCTGCCATCATTAATAAGAATAGCGGCGTGATGTTAGACGAAGAAACACGCTTAGATTCTGTCGCTACCTTTAGTAATCACATCATTTATAACAACACAATGATCAACTATAGTGTCGAGCAAATAGATCCAAACCAATTTACAAACATTCTACAAGATATCGTTCTTAAACCCTTATGTGATAACAAAGACTTAAAAGCCTTTAAAGATCTTGGCGTTGTAATGGTTTATCGATATATGGATAAATCGGGGAACTTTATTAGCGAAATATCAAAAGATATGTCGACTTGTATGTAGCACCAATTTCGATCAAGCAACAATATTAGCTTAGATAACCTGAGCTCTGGACTCTGGATAATTAATCTCTTAACCAAAGCTCAGGTTAGATAAGTAGAGTGATTTGATGCTCATTTATCTAGGTTTTTTTGTTTCTCGTCTTCTTTCGCTTTAAGGCTTGTAATTAACGACTATACTCAAGCAATAAGTTGACTTAATTAAGAGTTTTCATATTGCGCCTTTGTTTTAGCCTTTACCTTTTGCTCTTTTGCCAATCTCTCTTTGCACAATGTACAAAAGACAAAACTGTGAATGTTGGTATAGGTGCAACCTGGCCTCCTTATGTCATGTACCAGCAAGATAGGGCATTTGGGTTAGAAATAGACATTAGCCGCAAAGTTTTTCGAACCGCAGGATACTGTGTTGAATTTGTTCGACTCCCCACCACAGATAGAGCCATCAAAGAGCTTAGTATTGGCTTAGTCGATATACTGCCGTCATCAAGCTTTAACACTGAGCGCGCAAAAATAGCCGCTTTTTCGGTTCCTTATCGGCGTGAGCGCATGCGATTATTCACCCACTTGCCTATTCAACCAATTGAGCATTTGCAAACTCTGTTTGAGCAAGCCATGTCTTTTGTGATTAACCCAGGTGCATTTTATGGTGATGAGTTTGACGCTCATTTTAAAAAGCCAGAAAACAAAGGGTTATTTGCCTTTGTTAAAAGCATCAAGCAGCGCATGCACATGGTGCATTTAGAACGAGTCGAATTTTTAGTTGAAGATGAAATGGCGGGGCTTTACTACATTTCAACCTATCAAGGCGGCAAGATTAAGTTGCATCCCTATGTCGTGAACGACAATGCCATTCATTTCATGCTCAACCGAGAACGCTTTACAGAACAAGAGATTAGTCATATCAATGACGCAATTTTGAAATTAAAAGATGATATTAACGTAATAATTAAGCGTTATACCACTTCTTCGACTACACTTGCTAATAGTCAAATAGATTAGCTTTCTTCTGTTTCTAATTTGACGTTGTTGAAAGTAAAAAATGAGTTTTCCTATTTCCTTTGCAAGAAAAAAGGGGTAGCTAGAATTACGCTTACCCCTTTGTTTCATGCGAATAAAAACTTCATTCCAATAAATAGCTGCTTGAGTAACAGCAGCCTTTAATCCCAATCAGCTTTGCTACTCTCTATTTTGCCTCGCCGGATAAAATACGTAACTGCCAACCAGTGTTGCAGCCAACATAAATATCGCGCCATCATGAACTTGGCTATTAAAGGTATATCTAAATAAAGCCAATAAACCAAAGTAAGCGATGGTCGAATATTGCAGCCAATGCCAACCTCGATTCACTTTGGGATCTTTCTGAGACGCGAGCAAATAGCGGCCAAGCCATAAGCCTATTTGCGATGACAACAACACAAGTCCGCCCACCACAAAAAATGATAGCCATACCAGTAACTCAGGCCAATTAATGATCTGGGCCGATTTCGCGGGCCCAGACCAAAGCGCATCCCAACTCACGGCGATGATCAACGCCCATGAAATCGCTTTATGGGTAAAGCTGGCTTCTTCGCCTTCATGATAATCTTGTAACTCTTGATACAAAAAATAGGCAATAAACGCGAATGCAACTAAGCCAATGATAGGACTAATGCTCGGTAGCCATTTCAAACCAAAATAGCTCAGCATATAACCAAACATCGGAAACAAAGTATGCGTTGCTGTCACACCCACAACCCAGCGGTTTTTAACTGAGCTCACGCTAAGCTGTTTAGCATAAATAGCCGTAACAATGGCCACATCTAAACCGATTGCTAAGCCCATTAAAGTACAGGCTAAAACAAATTCCCAGATCAAAGTCATACCGCCCCCAGTACCACTTAAAATGCGTTTAAGGTGTGAGTGATCCCAGTTTCTTGGTCCACTTCTACCTGTTTATGCATCACATCATCTAATGGTTTTACTATCGGCGCTTTACCATGAATGTAACTTTGCTCATCAACTATCACTTTATACGCTTTGTTTAATTCAAGTGCGCGAGACTTAGAAGGCAAAAGCAAATAAGAGATGTCTTGCTGCAAACGTGCAAATGCCGCTTGCTTTGGCTTACCCTCTTGGTCAAAAAACTTGGCTTTGACTTCATGGTTAGCTCTAAACTCATCCCCTGTTGGGTTATTCATTAAGTAATAGCTATATTCTGGTTGTCCGTCTGTTTCTCGAATTCTGTCAGGCGTACCTGCAAATGACTTTTGTTGCCAGTGATACCAGCCTTTTTGAAAGCTCTCTGTTGGTAACTTTCGATAAAAAGACACATTTGAGTCCATCAACACGCCCATACCACTGTGACACCCCACACATGATGCCTGCTCTTCAAAGGTCTGTGGTCTTAGCGCACCTCGTTTATCTTCGATAAAGCCTTGGTAAGTCCAGCCTTGTGCAACTGTTAAGCCTTCTTCTGTGCTACCGCGAAGCAGTTTAGTTCTATCTGGAAAGTCATAACGTTCTTTGATTTCTTTCTCGACCAGCTCTTCTAGTTGGTAGTAGTTCATCCAAAATTGTTTTTTCGCGTAGCGTAATTCTTTCATACGTGCTGACATGGCAACGTCATCGTTCGCATCTAAGTCTAGGTAACGAACAGAGTGTAAAAACTCCGTACCTTCAGGAAATAGCTTCGCCGCAAGGTGCACCTTTTTTTCAGCCAATTGCTGCTTTGCTTGGCCGACATAACTCATAAACTTACCTTCACGGGGTGCCCATTCGTAGCGCACTAGGTTAGCAGTGGTTAATTCACCATTTTTATCGAGGTCAACACCAAGGCGCGCTTCATCAACGGGTTCTATTTGAATATCTTGCTCTTTGATCAACGCCTCAACAATGGCTAAATTCACCGTATAAACGGTTAGGTCAAATTGTCCCTGTTCGTTGTTTCGAAATGCTGGCGCCAGACGAATACTGACATCGTCGGTTGACCCATTAGTTGGCATAAAGCCACCGGGCATAGGGTAATAGGCGTAAGTGCGCCAGCCCGTGTAATCACCTTCAGGGGTTTTATCAAAACCTTGATGGTCGTAATTAAAATAGCTATCTGGTACGTAGCCATCCCATTGACCATTATTATTCGAGTCGTATTTGCTTTGGTTTTTTTCTAAATGATCTGCCAGTGCTAATTTGCCTTCAAGGGTGAAGTAATTACTCTCTCGAACGTAAGCAAGAATTTCGTCATCTGTAATTCGCCCGACTTCTGTCGTGCGGTCTTTAAACATGTTCAACCACGGGTTTTTCGTCGCTTCGCCCGGAAAGCTATAGCTCAACTGCACATCAGAATCATTCAAAAAGTTCGGACGTTTGCTGTCGGTATGACACGCAAAACACGGGTTATTCACTTCCCCGTTTGTTGATACCGGTTTGGTATAACACTGAGCAGGAATATAAGGAGAAAGCTGAGAAAGCGTGTCAGATTTAAACTGTTCAGCAGCACTTGCTTGTGCACTTTCAGATAGGTAGAAAGACGTCGCCCCTAAAACGACCAGTCCAACCACACTATAGGCTAGATGTGTTTTCTGCATTGGGAAAACTCCAAAAATACATTTATATCGCATGAATTTAAGAAGCCACTTAAGTAAAGACTTAAGTGGCTATTTTATTGTGAGCCGTGATTACTCAGCTTTAGCAGGGAAAGGACCTACATAACCTGTGTAAGCACGGTTTTCACCAGTGTTAGTGCTCATTGTCTCGTCAGACTCACCGTAAGGGTGCTGAACAACTGACATTAAGTAAGCCCAACCATTGATATTTGGATACCAATAAGGCGACGTTGTTTCTGCGCCATATGGTGTCGTTTGAATACGCGTTAGGGTTTCTTTGTCGAAGTCATACGCCCAAATCACATCGTTCTGGTGACCACTACCTGTGTCTTCACCGATGATCAGCGTGTTATGACCTGACATGTAAGTCACGTTATCTGGGTTAGCAAGGCCATCGATGTGACACTTGTTTTGTGAATTATCGAATGCTTCTGGGTTTTTCTGAATTGAGCTTTCTGGGCCGTAATCTTTATGAGCAGGAATACCTTGAATTAGACCTGAGATATTCGTTGCAACATACTCAGAGCCAATTTCTGCATTTGCAGCAACATCAAGCTGATAAACACCGCCACATGAGTTGTAACCGTCTAGTTTAATATCGTTGCTGCCACCAAGATCGTATGCATCATTTTTAACACCGCTTTTCTTACCATCTTCCATGCCACGCTCAATTGCTGACATTGCTAGGTAAAGTTTGCCCTTGTCTTCAGCGAACGTAATACCTTCTTCTTTACGAAGTTCAGTGGTCGCACCCATCATTGCAGCGTAACGACGTGTTTCTAAACGAGACGCCACTTTGTCCATGCCTTCAACCAGTTTCAAACACTCTTGGCCGTTACCGCCCGCGTTGATTGAGGTAAATTCAGCAGAGCACTTGCCATCAACAGGCTCTTCAGTCATGAAGATGTCATTGAAAGTCACTTTCTTGTTGCCACGAACATATGGTTCGATTTCAGCAGACGTTGCGTGACCTAGGTTGATCCAAGTAAGGTCTGCAGCCCCCATGCCCTCAGCACTTGTTTGGTTCCACTTCATTGCATACATAGTACCTGCCGATAAATCACCTTCTTTATCTGCTAAGAACATGTATAAACCCACGTTTGTACCATCGTCTGTTAGGTAAACTGTTTTTTGGTCAGGCATCACATATTCTAACTCATACGCTAAACGACCAATTGAATAGTGCTTAGTTAGCTCAGAATCAGGTACTGTTTTAGATGCATCAACTGCAATTTCGATTGGCCAACCGTAGAAGTACGGGTTCCAATCTGCATCATTGCCACCTAAATAAGCTACCATGCTAGAGCTTGGCGTCGTGTTACGAGCATTCGGCTCATATTCTTCAGACGCTAAATGAGTATTCCATGGTGTAACTGAACCTGCACAATGTACCCAACCACCATCAATATCTGACATATCTAGCTGCCACATATCTTTAACGGTTAATTCGCCGTTTTGTTTGTTCTGGTTTAGTTCCATTAAGAACATCGCACCCGGACGAGATTCCATTTGTGACACAGAGAATAAACGGTCACCAATTGGTAAAAGAGACGTGAACTCGTTTGAATTAACAACAATACGCTCGCCATCTTCAGTGAAGAAAGGCTGACCGTCTTTGTCGATTAGTTGGCCGAATACGGTATCGCCATATTGGTCGCCAGAACGCGCTAAGATGTTATAAGAAGCATTAATTTGCTGAACAGAGTCACCGTTTACCGCTTTAGCTTGGCCAGTCATGATCTGACGCTTCTCAAAGTTCGTTTCAGGTGCTGCAACTGGGTCAAACTTAATTTGTGCGCCAGCCGCTAGCATTGCTGATGTACGTGCTGCTGCGCTACACATAGTGGTAGAGCTTTGTACTTCGCCTGACTCTAATGTGCCGTTACCGTTTGCATCAACACCAGCATCAATACGTGTTGCACCGTCAGTACAATCTGCACTTTCGCCAAGTTCAACTAAGTTGATCAGCGCCACGTTTCCGTTTTCACCCGCTGCACCAGTTTCACCTTGCACACCTTGTTGACCCGTTTCACCTTGTGGGCCCTGAGCACCTTGTGCACCATCATCACCGTCAATACATCCTGTAAGAGCAATTGTGACACTTAATGCGAGCGCGCTGAGCTTTAATCCATTCGTTTTCATTTTTTTACCTTGCTACGTTGTTTTTGGGTTTTGAACGCAGGCTAGAATAGAGGCTCTATTTTAAAGTTAGGCTAAATATCAGTGACAGTTCAGTGACTTAAATTTGCAATTTCTATGACAGTCGTCATTTTAGAAACGGTATTTTAAGATTAGCTATGCAATAAAAAAATGAATGGGAAGTGAGATATTTACTGACTTTAACAGAATAAAAAAAGAGGCAAATAAGCCTCTTTTTCACACCTTTACCAAATGACAGCTGTCTTTAAAAAGTCACATTCAGACGGCTAAGGCTATGTTAGTTAGCTCGATAGACATTGAACTCTAAATCCATTAACTCATCATTTAAGCTATTTTCTTTGTTTAACTGGTTGTTATAGCTCAGCGATGTGCGCCAAGGTTTCTGGATGACGTTGAACCAACTTTAAAAGAGTTACTGCTTGTCCATTTGGTGCGCTGCGCCCTTGCTCCCAGTTTTCTAATGTACGAGATGATGTATGCAACAAGCGAGCAAACACACCTCGAGACATATTAAACTGTTCTCGAATACTCACGATTTCATCTGGTGAGATATTTAACTCACTGATGTCGTTAACTTGATGAGTTTTAAGGGTAAGCTTACCCTCTGAATGCTCCTTAGCCTCAACAAGTGCTGAACTTAACTCTGCAAATAAATCACGATTGCTCATTACGCCATGCCTCCATAAAAGCCTTTAGATGTTTCTTTTGGTCTGCGGTTAAGTCAGACATTTCATTCTTAGCGTAAATCGTCAGCAAGTAGAAACGATGCTTTTCATCGAGGAAGTAATAGATAACGCGAGATAAATATTACGGGGTCAGATCTTGCTTTATATGAGTTTTACACAATTCAAGACCTGACCCTATGATCTATTATTTCAGTGCTAGCATTTGTTCAACAAGAGCGATTGCTTCTTTTTTATTCTCATAGAATGCCTCATCTATTTCTTGTTTGTTTAAGTTGTAATTAAATCTGATTCTTATTGCTTTTAAATACTCATCCAAGGAATCTTTTAATTCAAGAGTATTTAGCATTTCCAATAACCTAGCCAATGCAGCCTTATCTAGCCTACGTAAAGTATCTTTGGAAACATTAAGACAAAACATTAACAATGTTACTTTTACCAATGGGTCACTATTTATAAAACGTGTTATTAATAAACTCAGATATTTATCAACTTCTGCAGGCTCATCTCTATGAAATCTATGTATATAGCTGAAGCTCATGTAAATATCACAAACTTGGCAAAAGGTTACATCATTAAACTGACTGCGTAACTCTACAATATCTACTATTGCAGCTTCTGAGAAAAGGTAATTTCTTAAGCCACTTTTAAAGTTCATTTTTATGGATTGCCTGACCTTCATCCCTTCAAGTAAAGAGCTAGCACTCTCAATAGGGTTGAGTGCAATTGCGGTCTTAATTAAAGATTGAGCTATATCTATATCCTCTATCTGATTATGTAACATAGCCCAACCGTAATTATTTAAAGAGTTGCTCCAGAGTTTTCTCTCATCAGAACTTTTAAAAGCATTACATAAATCGTTTAATGCGCTTAGCTCCCCTGTTACAACTTTTTGCAGTGTTTTATGAATTTTCAACTGCTTGGGGTTATTCTCATCGAGAAAACCTGAAAATAAAATATTTTTAATCCGTTCATTTTTAATAGAAAGATGGTGTTCTGTAATGTTATCTAATGACAAAGGCCTGCCTAAAGACTCTCTTTTATCATCAGGAAATGTAAAATACGTAATCAAACCAAAATGAATTAATGTATTTTCGACTATCGTTTTCATTAATGGAGTACAACCACTAAAATAATCATCGATAAAAGTATTAAATCTGAGGTCTTTAGTAGAAATGTTGCCCTGAAATATTTGATACAGAACATCATAAAGCTTTGGCCTACTGCTTTTTAAAGCATGTATTAGTAGAAGATCATAGAGTAATACCTCACCTTTCAAGCTCCCCCAAGAAGATTCAATCTGGTTTTGTAAAGATTGAAAGTCTCTAAATGATGGCAATAACAAATCTATGAGCAAAGAAAATTGATTAATATCAAAATGTGGGGCTTGAATATCTTCGTAATACCCTTTTAAATCTTCATCAATTAACGCTTCTATTAACTCAATAACGTCTCTCTTCAAATTGGGTTTAGGTAAATCAAATCTTAAGGGGCAGATACGGAGCAAGGTATCAGAAAATTGAGGTGTGTTTTCTCCAGCGAAGATATAGTCAATTCCTTTCACCCCCTCAAGCCTATCCAATAGTCCAGCAAGAGCATCAAGACTCTCAACAGCATTTTTATTACGATCAAGGTCTTGTAGTGTTACTAACAATCTCAAGTTTGAAGCACTTAATACGTCACTCAAGCTGCTCAAAACTAAATCTGGTGACGTAGGTTTATGAATGAATGCTGCAAGTATTTTAGAGGAAGTAGTTCCTGCGTTCATGGCAGAAATATAATTAGAAGGTAAAGAGCGAAACCTGCACATATCGATCTCTTTTCCTAAAGCTAACAATATTTCATCAAGAACATACTGAATAATAGATTCAGATTCTACGCCCCATAGTTCAATATTGCAGTGAACTAGCTTTGGCTGATTATTTTTATTACTGAGCTTTTCAACAGCCGAATTTATGGCCGTTGTTTTACCCACGCCAAAGGGACCACATAGTGAAATTCGTACGCTTTTATTTTGCTCCTGCTCTAGGGCAGACAAGACCTTATCTGCGATAAATTCCACTGAACTATGGATTTGAGGAGTTTGTTTTGCATCTTTTGTTATAAAGGTAGTTATTCTTGTTGTAAGTCTAGTTAAACAAGAAAGCAACGGTAAAAATACTAACCCTATAAGAAGAGGTAAAAAAATTAAAATATAATCTTGCTCAAGATAACTAGAGTTGTTTTTTAATTCAGTAAACACCCAAATAGATACAGTAAAAGTTACAGAGAGCATCAACGAGGGGTAACGCCAGTTAAATTGCCAATACCTTTTTGAGTCGTAAATTGAAAAACTATCCGCAATTTTATGAATTGCTACACCACCTAAAAACAGAAAAATATCGTAACTATAAGAACTAGTTAAATCCGAGGTATTAAATACTTTTTCAAGAAGGTTAGACCAACCAAGCCAAAGAGTTTGTATGCTTGCCGTAGAAGACAAAATTGAATAAATAAAAAAAGTGACTAAACCATAAGTAAATAATGCGGCATAACGAGAAAAAGTTATTGTATTCATCCATATACTCTAATTTTTTTCAGTATGCTAACACGCTCACAACTGTAGGAAAACTCTCTAAATTATTTAGATAGCATTAGTTAATTACTCAATCCCCCCAAGAAAGACACGAAGCTTCCACCTCATGCCTTTATCTATTTAAATATTTCTAAACACCGAACCCACCGCTAAGCATTACTCACTTTGGTAAGCTGTTTTCGTTTTTGCAGCATCACAAATGGGGTGATAACTGCCATCAAAATAAATGCATAGATCATATGTGCACCTATGCCGATAGCAAGTGCGACACAAAACCCTAGACCAAGTAAAATCATCGGGCGGTTTTTAACACTCAGTAATCGCCATGCCGCTAACATGGCGGCGGCGTAAATCACAACAAACACACCGTTCACCCAGTTAATTAAGTCTTCTAGGTCTTGTTGGCTATAAAATGTGACAATTAAAACCAGTGCAATTACCAGCATGAGCGTGGTTAGCGCGCTTAAAGGCACATTGAATTCATTACGTTTTGCCAAATAGCTTGGTAATACGCCCTGCTCAGCGAAGCTACAGATCAATCGTGCAAGGCTTGCGGTATATACGTTAACGGTTGCCAGTCCACCAGCGACGCCTAAAACGCCAATAACATAATGGCCGTTGTGACCGAATAATTCACCAAAGAACGCATTGAACAGCCCAACCATGCTGAGTGATTCATTGTTCGGATAGGCGATAACTAATAAAGTGCAGGCCACGTAAACGGCACCAACTAACACTGTGCCGATGAGCATCGCTGGGATCATGTCTTTTTCTGGGTTCCTAAAATCATCCGAAAGGTGCGACATTGCCTCGACACCTAAGAAGCTCCAAAATGCGATACCCGCAGCGCCAAGCATGGCATAGGTATCGAATGAGTTGGTGTTAAAGCTGGCCGCAGTTGGATTACTTTTTCCAAATAGTAAGATCACCAAAGCTAAAATAATCAGCGTAAGCGCAAATTGTAATTTGGCCGACACTTGAATGCCGCGTAAATTTATTAGCCATAAAAACAGTAAGGTAGAAAGCTGACCTACAAGTAAAGCTTGCCCTTGTACTGGCAAAATTTGCTGCACAAACATAAAGGTCATGACAATGGCAGCTGGTGCGCCAATTGGCACCACACACATAAACATTAAGCCAATCACTCGACCTGCAACCTTGCCAAACGCTTTTTCGACAAAATAAGCTGGCCCTGCCGCATGGGCAAAACGTGCGGCCAATTTTCCAAAAATCAGCGTGACCGGCACAATTGCCACAGTTAATAATATCCAAGCATAGAGCGCACTAAACTCTGCTTGTGCCACGGTTAATTGTGGCAATATAAATACCCCAGTGCCCAACAAAGTGGTGGCCATCATGCCCGCCCCTTGCCAGCGCCCTATGCCTTGTTTATCTGTTTTCATTTCTCGTTACCCCTTGTTATTGTGGGGCTAGTATATAAATGTTGTTCATTGCATTCTGCGCAATATCACCATCTTTAAGCCATTCAAACCGTCAAAATGACGGCTTACCCAAAAAATTCCTGCAATTCGATTGAGTAAGGTAACTTAGATTATTTTTACATCAGCCCCCTTATTCAAAGCGCGACTAGAATAATTACTCTTGCAAGCTGCTAAAATCTGTGTGAATTTATGCTAATAGATCTAAAATTCAAGGAATTAGATGTTTAAGCGCGCTCACTTATTTGCCTCTCTCTTGTTGATTGGTTTTACTTCAGTTCATGCAAACGAACATTCAAATACAGCTGTATCTCCCAGTCTTGCTCAACACGTCGATATTGATGGGTCGTCTCTATATATAGAATGTTTTGGTAAAAAAGCACCGAATATTATTGTGCATTCAGGATTTGGCGGCGCAGGTTCAGACGGCGGCTGGGAAAGTGTGATCGAATCTATCAGTAAAACCAATCGTATTTGCTTTTATGACAGAGCGAATCTTGGCAAAAGCAGCCGCTCAAAAGGCCATTACGATATTCAAGTTATCGCCAAACAACTTGATGGTTTACTAACCAAAGCCAAGGTTAAACCGCCCTATGTGATGGTGTCGCACTCTTATGGTTCTTACTCTGTGCGTGCTTACAATCATCTTTATAAAGACAAAGTTTCTGCCGTTTTGTTAGTTGACCCCACTCAATACGGCATGTTTTACAACGGCGTTGCAAAGTGGAACCCAGAAGAAGACACCTACAGCAAAGATGAAATCGCCAGAATGCAGGCCGAGCAAGCGGGTTTTAATAATCCAAATAGCAATCCTGAGCGCATAAATCACAAAACCAGTGCTGAGTTTATTCGAAATAGCGACAATTTCGGAGCAACGCCACTGACTCTGATTTGGAATAAGAACGGTATTTGGCAAGGCGGCGATGCGCCCGACACCTGGCACCCAAGAACTTGGGATAGAATGAAAACCATGTACGCCAAAGCCATTGACGACATGCACACACTCTCAACAAAACAAACTACCCGTTTTGCCAACACCGAGCAGCACAATATCTTTTTCTACGAGCCCAGTATTGTGATTGAGGAATTAAAGGCGCTGCTAGCGAAAACAAAGCCGTAATTAAAAGTGCCCGAGAGCAGCCCCTAGTCAAGATTGCTGTACATAACATGCTGCGGCCCTGAAGGCCCAGCTAAATAAAGTGTCTCTGACTCATTAAACCCAGCTTTTAAATAGCACGCTCTCGCTGCTGGGTTTTGACAATTAACGCTCAAGTATATTGCGTTAAATTGCGGGTAATGTTGCTTTATATATTCACGCAACACTTTTACTGCAAGGGTGCCGAGCCCTTTTCCTTGTTGTGATTTATCAATGACAAAAAAGCGCAAGCCAATCCCGCCTTCTGGACAAAAGTCGTAACTCGTTGCATACGCAATATCTAGTTTACAGAAACCGATAATACGCTTATTTAACTTAAAAACGTGTAAATGTGCGGTGTCACTGCCATCTTGTATAAATTCATTGGGGGTGCCTGCAAACTGCAACTGCTCGTCAGCAATACTGACCTCTAAAACATCCTCAATATGACTGTTATTGAGCCTTTCGATGGTTAACATGTTATTCCTTTAAAAATGGTTTATGGCTGAATAGGGTTTAACTATTAAACTGAGTAATGTGCCAAAGCTCGCCTGAGGGTCCCCATAGGTAAAACACTTTACCCCAGCGCTGTTGGCTGATTGGTTCAAACTTAATATCAAAACCTTCTAGTTTTTCTACTCGTTCAAAAACTTCTTCAATATCAAGTACCGAAAGCTGCATCATTAAGTTCTCTGCAAATTCTTGGTTATAAAATCGCTGTAAAAAGAAAAAGCAATTGCCATTATCAAACAGAGTTAAGTCTTCAGAAACATACTCCATGTTAAAACCTAACGCTTGATAATAACGTTTACTTTCAGCGTAATCTTTGCTCGGTATAAATACTCGAATGTCATCGACTTGCATTGTGAACTCCTTTCAATTTTTTAAAGCGTAATAAAAAACATACGGCAGATTTGTACCTTTAAAAATTACACACAAAGCAAACCGCCTGCAATTATTTAAGCTCAGTTTTTACCGCTTGATTGCGTAGCCGTTTTGTATTTAAAACTGAACGCGCCTCTTAACTCTCCAAGTTTAAAACCTGTGGCTGTATCTTTGGGATAATGCGCTTTGATTTTTGCCTGTAAGTCGTCGCTAATATTTTCGCCATGACAAGCTAGGCACACTTGCCCGGTTGGAATGGCTTTCATAAATTGGTATTCACCGCTTTGTGGGTTTAAGTTTGAATAGGACACTGTTTTTGCAGGCTCACCGCTGGCCAGCCGCTTAGCAAAATCTTGTAATATCGCTATTTCGTCAATATTGGGGGTATTCTGACTATTACGAGTTTTCAAACTTGTGCGGCTGATTTGCCACCCGTGACTCGAGTATTTTTTGGCGATTTCAGGGGCTTGCTCTTGGCATACCTCAACACCAGCAGATAGCCCGCCTTTTGCTACTGCTGCCATTAAGGTGGTTTTTAGCTCGGTTGCAAATGCATTGGTGATCTTCTTGGCTTGCATATCGAGCTGTGCTTTTTGCGCGATTGCATCATTAGCATGCACAGGGCCTGCAAATACTATTAAAGATATTGCACAGGCATAAATCGCTGTTTGTATTGTTGAACGCTTGGTTTCGGTCATCTCGCTACCTATCTAATTTTTTAAAGGGTCGGTTAAGTTATTACGGCTTAGCAGGGCTTCAAGTTGCCAAAAAGTGCGCTTTGAAGTCGAAAAAGGCTGATCTGCTGTGAATGTCGGGCAATAAATCTCACTGAATTTATCCCACTTTATGCTGCTTTGTTTGAGTACATTGCCCATGCTACTTGATGAAAACTCAAGTACATTAGATGGCAAACAGAACACGATGTTGTCACAAACAAGTAGCGATACTTTAGAGCTCTTTGCCTTGATATATTGAATGGCGAGCATTAAATGGCCTAAGTGCAGCATCTCATTATGCTCAAGCATGTCACCATTACTTACATCTAACGGGGCATGGTTTGGTGTATTTGTTAAACACGCTTTTGCTAGCATCAATTGCCCCGTAAATCGCTGCGCTAACTGGTTCACCCACCTCAGTTGGGCATTGGCATCGCAAGCGATTAACCACCACTGTGTTTCGCACGGGCAGTTTTCAAGTCGTTCAACCATATAGTCGTGTTTTTTCTGATCAGAAATACAAAGTGCAATTACCGCACAATAAGGCGTTAACGTATCCCTAATTAAATAAGCAATTAGCTGGTTATCTAAAACTATCTCAATGACATCTAAGGACTCAGCCATAGCACTTTTCCTCTGAGCCATTTTCTTTAGAAAATACACGATCATTTTCAATATCAATACACTGATTAAGCATTAAGGTTTGCGGCACAATATGGCTAGCAATCAGCACGATACAGGTTTTACTCAATTGATTAATAAGCCGAACCATAAGTGCAATATTGTGATTGTCGAGCGCTTCAAAAGGTTCATCTAGTAGCACCACATCGGGCTTAAATAACAAGGCTCGTGCGAGGTTCAGGCGTTGTCTTTCGCCACCAGAGAGCTGTCTGCCACCTGATCCTAGCCATTGCGTTAATGCGCCTAGGTAAGACAAATTAACGTCATTGAGCACCTGCTGTAGTGTGTCTTGCTCTATTTCATGACCTAAAGAAAGATTCTCAGCCAAAGTGCCATCTAATACGGGAGCTGATTGCCCGCAGTAAACAATGCGCTCATGTAATTTGCCAAATTGTTGGACGATGGATTGTTGATTAAACGAGATGTCGCCTTGAAATTGCTGAAGCCCGGCAATTGCTTTTAATAACGACGACTTACCAGCCCCGGAGCTGCCCTCAAATAAATAGCAACCGGCATGATTTATTTCGATAGAAATGGGCAATCGTTGCACGCTGCAAGCGGTTACATTATTAAGGCTCAGCGCATGAATTGTTTGGCTATGCCGGGTAATTTGGGGTGACGATGACTGCGCTTTTTTATCGGTTGTATTCACCAGAGCTTTTTCAGCATCACCTTGTTTGGCTTGAATAAAATCTACTAGCCCAGATTGTGAATGCAGTAGCTTGCCAAGCCAATCGTTAACGCTTAGCAATAACATGGGCACTAAAATAAATAATGCATTTTGCGATGCCGCGCCAGCATACTGCGTAAAAAGCAGATACAAAGCTAAAATGGCGAAAAGCTGCAAACAGAGTTGGCCGTAAAAAATCGCCTTTTGCTGTGATTGTTGCGCGTTTAACAGCTGAGAGGTTGATGCGAATTGACTGTTTTTTTGTTGTATATGTTTGTCTAAAAACTCAGTTTGAAGATGCCAAAGTGGTGAGCTGTGTAACTTATCGTCGAATTCAGTGACAAAGCGCTCTTTTTGTTTGGCAATTTTGACCGCTTGTTTTAAGCCAAACACAATGAGCAGCGCGTAAACTAAAATAAAAGCAAATGTTACACACAACACATAAATAAGATGACTTGGAATAAGCAAGTAAACACTGATATTTAGCAGCAGTAAGGTTATAAACATCGCAGCATTTTGATTTACCCAAGCAATCCAAAGCGCAGCTTGTTGCTCTGTGGTGGTGCTCATTGCCTCAACCTGCGCGCTGCTTTTAACTTGCTCAAGCAAGCTTAAGTTGTTCAAACTTGTTGCAAATAGCGTCATGCGTTTGGTTTGTAACGATTTAAAAAAGCCACTGTGGCCAACCAACAAGGCTGCATAACCCGATGCAATGCGAATAAGCGCTAAGGCCCGAATAATAACGGCGGGTAACATGTAATTTAAGCTACTGCCCATCACGCTTGCCGCCGCAATAAACCAACTCGAAACCAGCAGTAACCCCATTGCCGCTAGGCTATAAGCCACACTCAGTAACAGCGCCAATAAGTTGGTTTTTAGTGTATTAGTTTGCATGACAAAGCACCTCGCCTAGCTCGTTGATGTGCCAAATATGACTAAACCAGCGCTGTGACTGCGGCTTATGACACGCCCAAATAACGGTTTTATCTTTTAAAACCGTTTCAATTAAATGGCAGAGTCGTAAATGTTGCGCGTCACTTAAAAACGCGGTGGGCTCGTCGAGTAAATACAGGTCGGCATCACACAATAATAACCTTGCTAAACTTAAGCGCTGCTTTTCACCGCCAGAAAGTGGCGGACACTCATCCATCGGCGTATTAAGCCCCTGCTTTAAATTTTTGTACCAAGCCATTAGCTCAACTTTTTCTAACATCGCAAAAAGCGCTTTATCAGAGATTGGGTTATTGAGTGCTAAGTTGTCGCGCACCGTGCCGCGCAAAATACAGGGAGATTGTGTCAGCAGCGCCACTTTTTGTGTGGTTTGGTGACTGGCTTGGCGCTGTTTGCTAAGCGCTTCAAATAACAGCGTTTTACCGGCACCTGAAGGGGCACTTAGCCAAATGTGCTGGCTACGCTCAACAAATAAATGCTTTGCAAAAACCGGCGTATTAACGACCTGAAAGTCATACCAATCTATGCTAGGAGATTGCTGTACATCGGCACTTTGTTGACTGTTACAAAGCACACTAGCCAGCTCTGATGCCGCAACTTGGGCAGCGGCTTTTTGGTGGTATAAATTGCCCAATTGTTTAAGTTCACTAAACACCATAGGCACAGCGATGAGTAAAAATAAGCCATCGGCAAATACCAGTTTGGGCCCTAAATTTATCTCTTCTAACAGGTTAAACCCGACATAAACGGCAATGAGTGCCATCGACAGCGTTGAAAAAAAATCTAACACAGTTTGGTTTAAAAAAGCCACTTGAAGCACTTTCATGGTGCTGGAATTAAGCGTGTTTGAACTTTGCTCAAGACGCTGTGTTTGTTGCCTGTTGGCAGAAAATACATTGATCAATTCAATGTTGCTAAGGCGATTGGCAAACATACTGCCTAAACGCTCAAATGCCACAAAATAGGTGTTATGTAAGTGCTTTGCGCCTTTGCCTATGATGATCATAAATAGCGGCACCACAGGCAAACACACTAATAAAATAATAAATACAAACCAGTTTACATAAGCAATCACGCCAAGCAATAACAAAGGCGTAACCACCGCAAGCCATTTTTGCAATTGAAATTCACTGATAAATTTCACCATCGCATGCAGGTGCTCGGTGCTTAGTTGCTGCCAGTAAAAATGACTATGTTGACGAACTAACGCGTGTTGCCCTTGTTTAAAAGCGCCATGTAATTGCGCTTCTAAATCGGCCAAGCTGCTTGCCTGTAACGCCATTAGGCGGTTATGAGCAAAAAGGTTCAGTATTAAGCTTGAAACCAGTGCCCCAACTAAAACATTGAGCGTCCATTCATAGTGTGTGTTTGCGCTAAAAAAATGACTCATAACCAGACTACTTGCATCACTTGCGAGCAATCTGGCCACTAAAAAACTAAATGCTGCGAAAGCCGTCAGCTGGCATAAAAAGGCACCGCTTTTAAAAGCTAACACACCCAGCAGCGCATTTTTTACTTTGTGCTGCTGGCTATGTAACAGCTCGGTAGCGGCGACCTCCATGTCGCCAGTTGATGCGTGATTGTGTTTAATCATCGCTGGTGTCGTCTCTGTCCATGTCTTCGGTGGCTTCTAGCCACATCGCATTAATAATGCCGAAAGAACACGCTAATAAAACACCTAAAATCCAAGTGAAATACCACATAAGCCACTCCTTAATAAATTGTGTGTGGTTTATCTAAATCTTGCGCTTTAATGCGCCCGCGCATCACATAAAAACTGTATGCGGTGTAACTCAATACAATTGGCACAAAAATACAGGCAACGATAAACATGGTTTTGAGCGTTAAATAACTCGATGTGGCATCCCACACTGTTAAACTCGCGTTTGGCATGCTGCTACTTGGCATAAGGAATGGGAACATGGCAGCGCCTGCGGTTAAAATAATGCCTGCCATCATCAATGACGACATTAAAAACGCCCAGCCACCGCGCTGTTGCTTGCTAAACCATGCAGAGCCAAGCCCCGCAAAAATGCCAAGTACAGGGGCAACTAGCATCCACGAATAAGTGCTGTAATTGTTAAGCCATGCGCCCGATACCGCTTCAACCGTTTTAGTCAGCGGGTTTGATGTTGCTAAAGGATCAACGCTTGAGGTGATCACATAACCGTCAATATTGGCAACGACCACACCCGCTAACATAAAGAGCAACACAGTCACTAATGACAAATAGAACGACACAATGCGCGCGCGTGCGAGTAAATTTCCTTCGGTTTTAAGTTGTAACCAGTTAGCGCCATGGGTCAGCAACATAGCGACCGATACCAGCCCTGCTAAAATAGCAAACGGATTAAGCAAGCCAAAAAAACTGCCGGTATAAGTCGGGCGCAAGGTGTTATCAAATTCAAATGGTACGCCTAGTAGTAAATTACCGAACGCCACACCAAAGATAAGTGCAGGTACTAAACCGCCACAAAATAGCGCCCAGTCCCACGCTGTACGCCAGGTTTTACTCGGCAATTTACTGCGATAGTCAAAGCCAATTGGGCGCATCCATAAGGCAATGAGTGTTAGCGCTAAAGCGATATAAAACCCCGAAAAAGCTGCCGCATAAATCAGCGGCCAAGCCGCAAAAATTGCGCCGCCAGCAGTAATAAACCACACTTGGTTACCATCCCAATGGGGGCCGATTGTATTGATCATCACGCGACGATCTTCGTCGCTTTTGCCTACTAAGGTAAGCAGTGCTCCCACGCCTAAGTCAAACCCATCGGTAATGGCAAAACCAATTAGTAATACGCCTACTAAGCCCCACCACACTATGCGTAAAAATTCATAATCAATCATGATTGTGCTCCTTCAGCCGATAGTTGCGCATTGCCATCGAAAGGTGTGCTTTGCTTTTCTGGCACAGGTCCTTTTTTGGCGTATTTCTTCATTAAATAGAAGCCAATAACAAACATCACCGCATAAAAACTGGTGTAAGCAATTAAGGTAAACCACACTTCACCCACGGTTAAGTTTGATACCGAAGCATGCACAGGTAGCACCTCGGCAATTGACCACGGCTGGCGACCAAACTCTGCGACAAACCAACCCGCTTCAGAGGCAATCCAAGGCAGAGGTAAAGAGAACAGCGACAGTTTTAACAGCCATTTTGGTTTGGTGATTTGATGTTTAGTGCTGTAATAAAATGCTGCCGCAAAAACGAATAGCATAATAAAGCCCGAGAACACCATAATTCTGAAACTCCAGAAAAGGGGCGCAACTGGTGGAATGCTGTAGTTGACCGCTTTTTCGATGGCTTCTTCACTTGGATTCACAAAATCATTGGTGAATGGCTCTAATAACATGGCATAGCCCAAGTCTTTTTTATGTGCTTCAAACTGTGCCATTTGTGCTTCTGTTGCGTTACCACTGCGCACGGTATCGAGTAAGTTTTTAGCAACTAATCCAGATAAAATACGCTCACGATGCAGTACTTTGTGCTCTTTAATGCCTATCACTTCTTCATCAAGCGAGCGCGTCGCGATAATGCCCATCAGCCAAGGAATGCGCACCGCATATTCGGCTTCTTCTTTTTCATCGTTGGGAATAGCAAACAGCGTAAATGGTGCAGGTGCAGGATGAGTATCGTATTCGGCTTCAACTGCTGCGAGTTTTACTTTTTGTACATCGCCAAGCTCATAGCCACTTTCATCACCGAGCACAATCACCGATAAAATTGACGCTAAACCAAAGCTTGCTGCAATTGCAAATGAGCGACGCGCAAAGGCAATATGCTTATGTTTTAACAGGTAATAGCTCGAGATAGCTAAGACAAACATTGCGCCTGTGACATAACCTGCTGATACGGTATGCACAAATTTAACTTGGGCAACGGGATTAAACATCACCTCAGCAAAACTGGTCATTTCCATACGCATCGACTCGAAGTTGAACTCTGCGCCTACCGGGTGCTGCATCCAACCATTGGCAATTAAGATCCAAAGCGCCGAAAAGTTAGAACCTAACGCCACAAGCCAAGTTGCCATAAGGTGCCTGACCTTTGACATTTTATCCCAGCCAAAAAAGAACAAGCCAACGAACGTAGATTCTAAGAAAAACGCCATTAACCCTTCAATTGCCAGCGGTGCACCAAAAATATCACCGACATAATGGGAGTAATATGCCCAGTTCATACCAAACTGGAACTCCATGGTTAATCCCGTAGCCACACCAAGGGCGAAGTTAATACCAAATAACTTTCCCCAAAACTTAGTCATGGTTTTATAGATTTCTTTTCCCGTCATCACATATACCGATTCCATAATGGCCAGCATAAAGCTCAGGCCCAAGGTCAGCGGTACAAATATGAAGTGGAACATGGCGGTAAGTGCAAATTGCCAACGTGACAATTCGACCAATGCTTCATTCATTTCGAACTCCTTTAGATTAGGTTACTTCTTGTTATCGCAGAAAACATACCAACCTTAGTTGTAGTCGATAAATAAAATAAAGCATTGTTTTTAATCGTTAATTTTACATTTCAAAAATTCATTCGATAAAAACAATAATTATTAAGTGACATTTTTGTCAGACAGAACGAGATTAAAAGACACTTTTGTCACGACGGTTTTTTTGCAGTACACTCGCTTTAGTTAAACGGTAACAAACTAACTTGGATAAGTGTGCAATATGGCAAATTCGGTGATCCAAGGTTTAATCAATATTATTGATAAACCAGCAATTTTTATTGACCTAAACTATGCCATTGTGGCGGTGAATAACGCCTATCGCGATACCTATCAAACCCCAATTGAGCTGGGTAAAAGTACCTGCTTTGCCATATCGCATAAGGCAAATAAACCCTGCGATCAAATGGGTGAAGCTTGCCCCATGCTCGAGTGCAAAAAAACCAACAAGCCCACCAGTGTCGTGCATATTCACGATACCCATTTAGGTAAGCAATATTGCGATATTGTGATGAAGCCTATTTTTGACGAAAACGATGTTTTAATGGGCTTTGTTGAGATCCTCGATAAAATTGACTTTGCCTCAGTAAAAGCGCAAAAGAATAAAATGCTCGGCCAGTCTGATGCCTTTAAAGCGCTACTCAATAAAGTAAACCGCGCAGCCAAAACTGAAATCTCGGTATTATTACAAGGCGAAACCGGCACAGGTAAAGAATTAGTTGCTCGCGCGTTGCACGATGCAAGTAGGCGTAAAGAAAAGCCGTTTATTGTTATTGAATGTTCTGGTTTACCCGAACAGCTATTCGAGTCTGAGTTATTTGGTCACGAAAAAGGCGCGTTTACTGGTGCCACAAGCCAAAAGAAAGGCTTGGTCGAAATTGTCGAAGGCGGCACTTTGTTTTTTGATGAGATAGGTGATGTACCGCTTAATATGCAAGTAAAACTGCTGCGATTAATTGAAACACAAAGCTTTCGTGCAGTAGGCAGCTTAAGACAAAAACGAACAGATTTTCGCTTAGTCTGCGCAAGCCATAAAAACCTGTTAGAAATGGTTGAAAAAGGCGAGTTTAGAAAAGATTTATATTATCGAATTGCCACTTTTCCGATAAATTTACCGTCACTGCAAAGCCGCCAAGCTGACATTGCCTTGTTGGCTAAGTTCTTTTTAAAACACTCTGAATTTAAGGACAAACACTTCAGTGAAGCGGCACTTAAAAGGCTCTCGCAATATGCTTACCCCGGTAATATTAGAGAGTTAAAAAGCATCGTATTGCAAGCTGCTATTTTGGCCGATGACGATGTCATTTACGACACCGACATCCCTTTCGAAAACACAGCTAATTTGCAGCCTAACGCAGATTTGGCACAGCCAAATTATGACGAGGTATTTGAAGTGCTATCGCTAGAGCAGGCTGAGCATACCTTCTTAGCGAAAGCTGTTGAACATTTCCAAGGTAGCACCGAAGAGTTGGCCCTTAAACTCGGTGTCAGTAGCCGTACTTTGTATCGCAAACTCACTAAATATGGTTTGTCGCTTACAAAGTAACTAATACCAATTCACTTAAATAGCTGAACATCCTAGCGGGCTAAATATCATGCTAACTGCGTTAGAATTTATCAATGTAGAACAACTACATAAGAAAAATTCCGCCTTGTTACCATTTCATTTATCCAGCGCTATCCCTGATCACATACTTAACAGAATTGGTATAAACAAAATCTTTGATTGTGAAATTTGTAGAGGTTTGCTAATTTGTGCGTGTTATGAAAAATACATTACATATTTCTACTAATACATCATTTACATCTTGGTGGCGCTCACAATAGAGCGGCGCAGGATTTTCACATTCTTAAGCTGCTGGTAGGTAGCTTAAGCAACATGTCTTTTTTGTATCTCCAGTAGCTATTTTTTATCTTGGAGATACACAATGAAACAGACAACATCACAGCAAAAAGAAATTATTTTAACCGGCGATAGAGCCACAGGCCCTTTGCATTTAGGGCATTATGTTGGCTCATTAAAACAACGAATTCAGCTGCAACATGAGCACGAACAAGCCATTTTAGTCGCCGATATGCAGGGCCTAACCGATAATGCCCACACCCCAAAGAAAGTCAGCGAAAACATTTTAAATGTGGTGGCTGATTATTTAGCTGTGGGGATCGACCCTGTTAAAACCACTATTTGTTTGCAATCAAAACTGTCAGCACTTGCTGAACTCACCATGTTTTACAGTAATTTAGTTACTATTTCGCGCTTAGAGCGCAACCCAACAGTGAAAAGTGAAATTCAAAGTAAAGCCTTTAATCGCAGTGTTCCCGCGGGGTTTTTAACCTACCCAATTTCGCAAGCCGCGGATATCACTGCGTTTAACGCCACGCTTATTCCGGTGGGTGATGATCAACTGCCGATGCTTGAGCAAACCAATGAAATAGTAAGAAAAATAAACTCACTTGCGGGCAAACCGATTTTAAATGAATGCCGCGCTTTGTTGAGTAATGCACCGCGCTTACCAAGTACCGACGGTAAAAACAAAATGTCTAAAACCATGGGCAACACCATTAATTTAGGTGCAAGTGAAAAAGACATTCGTACCGCGGTGAAGTCGATGTATACCGACCCAAATCACTTGCGAGTAGAAGACCCTGGGCAAGTTGAGGGCAATGTGGTTTTTACCTACCTTGATGCGTTTCACCCAGACACCGCCTATGTTGCTGAGCTTAAACAGCAATATAAAACGGGCGGTTTAGGCGATGGTACAACCAAAAAGATTTTAGAAGACTGCTTGCAAACACTAATCGCCCCAATTCGCGAAAAACGCGCGATGTATTTAAATGATAAAGCCCAACTAATCGATATTTTGCGTAAAGGCAGCGAACACGCCGACCGTAAAACGCAGCAAGTTTTGTTTGATGTAAAAGAGGTGTTTGGTCTCAATCTATTTTGAAAGTGGCATAACCAAAATGATAGCGCGCACGTGTTTATCTGCGCGTTATTAAAGAGTTATCAAGGTATACACTATATTTTAGCTCATTAAAGCGCGGCGTATTCGACTCTATTTTTGCCGTTATTCTTTGCTTTATACATGGCTGAATCGGCTAAATCATAGAGCTGATGTAACTTAATGTTCATTTGCGCTTGATAGCGCACCACTCCAATACTGGCCGTTAGCGCAATTTCATGCCCTTGCGTGGAGCAAATCGAAGCACTTAATGCTTGCTGAAAGTTTTCTGCACTTTTCATAGCTGAATTTTCGTTATCATCGAGCACGATAATGGCAAACTCTTCACCGCCAACGCGCGAGATAATGTCGGTCTCTCTTGTAAAAACTTGCTTAAGCACCTTAGCAACATGAATAAGACAATCATCACCTGCGGTATGGCTATAGCTGTCGTTGATACGTTTAAAGTCATCGATATCACATAAAATGAGACCCATTGCTTGCTTAGTACGGTTACTTGCAGCCAACGCTTTCTCTAATTGGTGATTAAACTCTCTGCGGTTGAACAAACCCGTTAAGCCATCAGTAATAGACAACACTTCAAGCTCAACGAGCGCGGCTTCTAGCTGAAGTTTGTTATCCAAGTGATCATGATATTCTTTGTGACTATTTTTGGCGGTTAACATTAAATACGGCATGTACAGCACAAGTGCGAATGCAGCAACTTGCAACGAAGGCTGAAATAAAACGATAACCCCCAAGGTCGGTATTAAACATAACAAACTACAAAACAAAGCCCTTTTCAATTGTGGGCTAAACTGGTGAGCAATCGCAGTCGAAAAATTGATTGTACTGACTAAGCCAAAAATAAAAGCGCTGCTTAAACCAAACTGATAAACAGTCCAACTAAAAAACAGCGACCAAGTTGCAACACAACAAAACACTAAAACCCAATGCTTGTGAACAAACTTATCTAATGAAGCTTGCCCGTTTTCGGGAGGGCGAGCTGTCAAACGAATGATTGCGACAATACTCAACACACCCAGTGCTGCAATAAATGGCACAGAGGTAGACGTATGGAAACCTGCTAGCAAGCCTGTAATAAGAGTCGATAAGACATAAAAAACAGGACCTATCTTAGATCGAGTAAATAAATCATTGCATAAGTACTGGTAGGCGAGATCTTTTTTATTATGCATAGTGACAAGCAGAACACGTAAAATAATAACCAAAAATATTAGACATGCTTTTGATATACCCCACGGCTTAAATTCGGCAACTACATTATTGCCCCAAAGTTAATAAATAACATTAAAACCCCAAAAATGTAATACTAAAGTTTATATTTTTTAGCTTTGAGATTTATAAGAAAAATTGAATTTAAACAGAACAAATGTGTAAAAGCTCACTGCTCTTGATATATGAAAAGTAATATTTTTCGCTCTTACTAAATGAAAGTATGACATTTTTTGTTAGTAATGCTCATCAACATGTAGCCACTCAGCGACTACTGAGCGGCCTCGAAAACTTACAATAAACAAACAACTTAATTGCATTTATTACAACAAGCCATTTTCTTCAAATAAAGCGAATGCTTGCTCAACCTTTTGATGTTTAAACCTGACATCAATTGGTAACCCTTCGACCTGAAAATGGTTTGGGATCGGTAAACTTAAAGTAATTTTTAGTGCAGTTTTTTCACCCTCAAATGGCCCCATTAAAAAACTTGGCAAACGAGAAGTTAACTCGGTGGGTTCACTGATCCTTGCATTAAGCTTAGTGCCATCTGGAAAGCGAATTTGCGCCTCTTGTCCTATATTCGAGTATTCAAGGTGCTTTGGGTCTAAATAGGCGACTACTTTACTTTCTTTCTGAGTATCAATGAGTAATAAAGGCTGCCCTGCAGTGACACGATCACCAGTTTGCACCAATACGTCTTCTATTCGCCCTGCATTGTCGGTTTTTATAAACAGCGACTGCTTAAGTGCAGCTAAACGCGAAAACTCATAGCTTAGATCATTATATCTTTGCCCTTTTAAGCCAAAACGGCGCTCTAGTTCTTGACGTTCTTTCTCTCTTGAAATATCAACTTTAGTTTGCTCATACGCCATTTGTGCAGCATTGTACGCATTTACCGCACTGGCTAAATCGGCTGCGGGGATCACCCCTTTTTGCTTAAAACTTTCGTATTTTTCAAGTAACTCTTTTTGTCGCTGAACACCTTGTTTGGCGACTTTTTTACGTTGCTCTAACTGACTTAAAATGATCTGACTTTGTGGCATTTGCTGGGTGTAAAGCATCATCATTTGTCGGTTAATTTCGTTGTATTGTGCTTCAAGTTCTGTATTGCTCAGTACCAGTAAATCTTGAGCTTGTTCAACATTCATCGCCTTACTGACATGCACAGATTTAATCACGCCATCGTATGGCGCTCGAATAGTAAGCGGTTCACTAGTCACTATGCCAGGGGCCACAATTGACACTTTGGGGAAAAGAAATAACCATAAAACTAACCCTATCGGAGACGTCACCAATAGTACTAAGAGATACCAGCGGAACTGATAGGCGGCGCGCTTGCTTCCTGCGTAAGCCACATTCAGCCCTTTCTCAACTTGCGGATTTTCAGACTTGGTACTTCCATTAAACCTAATTTTCATCTTTTAAAACCTAACGAGAACTTAAAACACTTAATAAACCTGAGCTCTGGATAATAACTAGAACTTTTGTCCTTTCTTTAGCACCCACCAAGGCGCCATCGAACTTTCTTCATGGGAACGGCGAACCAGTTCATTGAGCAATGCAAAACAACAAATGGTGCGCATGATCATGGAATAAATGGGATAAAGCGGTAGCCACACTGCTAACTTGAGATCTTGTTTTGGTCGCTCAGATACACCTAATAAAACTAAGGTGTAAAAGTACGCGATGGTGAAAAAATACAGCGTAAAAATAACCAAAGACAAAGACACAATAAATTGCCAAGGATAGATAATCATAGTGACTATTAAATACACCAATACCACAAACGGCAGCATCACATTTTGTAAAAAGCCATAGAGCAAGGTGAATAAAAAGCTTTTCCAACCCAATAATTTTGGCGAAAAGGCTGGCCAGTGTTTTCGAAAATACAAAAACAGTAAATCACCATCCCATCGTAACCTTTGCCATAACAAGGTTTTGAAATCGTCAGGCGCATCAGTGTGACCTATTGCCAGTGTCGCATACGGAATTTTGAGATTAGGGTGGCGCTTAAAGTATTGTTTAATGCGAATGGTTAAGTCGAGATCTTCTGCAGTATGGGTATCCCAGCCACCGATTTGCTTTAAGAAGTCTTTTCTAAATGCGCCAAATGCCCCTGAAATATTGTTAATTAGATTCCATTGCGCAAGCCCTGTTTTACCGCCCTGCATAGACACTAAATATTCGATTGCCTGCATTCTTGTCCAAATAGAGCTGGTTACGTTTCTTACTCTAAGCGCACCACCAACTGCGGGAACATTCGGATCTTCAAACAAACGCACTATGCGGCACAACATATCATTGTCGAACGAGGTGTCAGCATCCACATTGACAACGATGTCACCTTTAGCCGCATCAAGGCCCGCATTTAAAGTAGATACTCGCCCACCGCGTTGCCATTTAGGCAACACTCGAATATGTCGTTTTGTACGTTTGATGGTTTTCATACAAAAATTCGCTACCGCATAGGTATGCTTGTTTTGTACCGCACCATCAACCACAGCGATGATTTCAACTTCGCCCGGATATGTTTGTTCCACCAAAGACTCTATGGTCGTTTTAACCGCATCTCCTTCGGCATAGCAGGTGATGATGCAGCTCACTTTTGGGAAGTAATGAGAGGGCTTTTTTAGCAGTTTTGCATTTGCCCTACGCCACTTAATTACGCCTAGAGTGATCAACACAAACAACGGCATTTCGTAGGCCAAATACATGGGAACAAACATCATCATTTGGGTAAAAAACTCCGTCGCTTGTGAGAATATGTTGGCGACTAGATACCAGATAGTATTTAGTTCCCTCAAAACTCAATACTCCTAGCTTGCTCAAGCGCCTCAAACAACCACATATTCACATCATCAGACATGCTTTTATCTGGCAGCGCCAACGCTTTAATAGACAAGGCGATATTCTTATCTGACTGTAAAAGCTCTATTTCATTAAGTTTTTGATAGATTTTTGGCAATTGTGCTAATGGAGTGAGTGGCAAAAACAACAGTAAACTATGCTCTTCTTGTACACAGCAAATATCGGTAAGACGAATGCTTTTTGCTATCCGCTGCTCTAGCTCATCAAACAGTGAAAAAGCCACTTTCTCGCCTTTGTCTTGAATGAATTGCTCGACGTTTTCCATTGTAATGTAAACAACGCTATGCTCTTGTTTGTGCCTGAGCGCCAAGTTATTTTGCCACTGTAATAACCAGCAAAATTGCGTGAAGTTAATATTTTCAGCTTGGTCGAACATGAAGCTATTAAACTTTTCACCAAATTTCGCCAAATTGCGGCCATTTGCTGATAGCTTGTAGCTATTAACACTCTGCACTATCAGGTTATTTACGTCATTTTTCTCACCGCAATCCATGCAGTCTGCAACCACATCTGAGTCTACAAATAAGTTAAAACAGCTATTGCACTGCTGATTTTCTATGGGTCGGTCATAATCAACGCCAATATGACGAAGCGGTTTTGAACAGTTTGGGCACCCCAATCCGATTTGCTGCTTAAACTCATGTTCTGCTGCAACATGACCGCAATTAAAACAATGCAAACTTGCCTTAAGTCCTATATCTATAGATTGGCAAGACGGGCAAGTATCAACATAATTAAGATGACCACTGTGGCAAGACTGACAATAACGCACGCGATTAACCAATGAATCGACTTCTAGCCAGTTTCTTCGAACCATAGAGGCAAGCCAATTAATACTGTCTTCTGGTTTTATGCCCCAAGCTTGAAGTAACGGGTACCAATACAGAGATTGCATTTGAGGCGATTTTGCTGGCAATAAAGTCGCATTTTTAAACACCCACAAGTAACTGAGTAACTTCATCACCGCGGTTTCAACTAAAGTGCTGTTTACTGCCAACTGCTTTTTACGGGTTTCACTAAACTCAGCCAATGATTTGCTTTGCTCAGACCAAATACCATTAGCCAAATGAGTCGACAGCGAACTCGCTTGGCAAACAAATATGGTGCTTAACCAAAACGTCTCTGACTGCCTTAAGAAAGCCAATGTTTCATCTTGTTTTTGAGCTGGTAAATCTAAAATGATTAACCCAAGATGTTGCTTTGCTGAAAACTCAGTCTCAAACGAATCGATGTTTTTGAAATAAAGCAGCTCTGTTAAACCAAAACTTTTCAGGGCTTTATCGTTTTCAGCAATAAAAATAGAAGAAGAAAAAAAAGAAAGGTGAGACTTAGACTGTTCGAGCATACAACATTAATCCATTAACTACTTAAATAGAACAAAGCAACGAGCAAAATCTACCATCGATTCCACTATCGTTTAGCCATATTTATTAATCAATAATTTGCTTAGCCATCAAATTGACTCAATAAATACGCTTTCTAAAACTACGAAGATAGTACCACAAATAATTTATAGCTTAAAAGAGGAATAAATAAAAAAACTAACTATATTAATAAGATAAGAATAAATCGCATCAATACCAGAGGTAGAGTAAAGACACTAAATAAAACATAGAAACACTTTGTAACATTTGTTTTTTATTTCACTCCTTGCAAATAGCGAGCAAATTATAAGGCTGAATAGCCTTTCAATATAAAGCGAAGATTGTTGCAAATGTTAATCGAATTTAGTCCTGCAATATCACTTTCATAAAAATATGGGCCGTGTAAAATTCTTGCCTGACTAGAAATCTCAAAAAGTGCTTTATAGTGGATAAGTTCGACAAACAGATCATTGCTGAATTAAAAAAGAATGCGCGACAAAGCGTCTCGGCCATTGCCGATACCGTGAGCCTTTCTCGCTCCGCCGTTACCGAGAGAATTAAAAAGCTCGAGCAAAATGGCGTCATTCGAGGCTATCAAGTACTGCTGAGCGAATCTCAAAAAATTGGTGTGTCTGCTTATTTTGAAATTCAGCACCAATGTGCACGTTGCTCTGAAGTCGTGCCTTTGTTTCAGGCTATTCCAGAAGTGGTCACTTGTCGTGGGATCACGGGTGATATGGATTTATTGGTTTTTGTTCAAGCTGAATCAATGCAGCGTTTACATGAAATTCGTGAACACCTCGACGCCCAGCCTGATTTTGTGAAAATAAAAACCCATGTGGTGATGAGTGAGTGGATTGACAACCGAGCTGGTTAATGCCCTAAAAACTCATTAAGAATAAGCGCTCATATTAAACACCAAAGGACTAAAACTTCTCATTTTTTTGTCACCTAGACTAAAGTTTAGCTAAATAGAAACAAAACTTGGTGATGCATTGTTATTCATATTACTACTAATTGAGCTAGTTTTACTCCTGCTGATCTTACTGCCTTTAGTGGCATTAAGTGGCGAGTATTACCTGCTCGATTTACTGAGTAACTTTCAACTTCACTTCTTTTTATTAGCGCTGTTTTTTAGCATTCCTTTGCTGCTAAAGTCAGTCAAAATCGGCGCGATATCAGCCATTCTCTCAATCGCACTTTTTGCCAGCAGCCATCTTTGGTGGTTTAGTAAAACACAACCATTAGAAACCAAATCTTTTGACGCGTACCCCAAACTGCATATCGTGCAAGCAAACTTAAGTTACTACAACCCAGTGCTACGAACTGCCGTTGAAGAGCTGAACTCGCTCGATGCCGACTTATATCTTTTTTACGAATTTAACCAAGAACAAAAACCACTCTTTTTAGAAAGCGCAGCTAAGCGTTATAAGTTTGGTGATGGGGATTATGATGGCTTTCCTGATGGCATGGGAATAATTAGTAAATACCCACTTACCAACATAAAAAAACATAAAGTTTTACCACGAAAAGGCACGGTTATTACGCTGACTTTGCAATTACCAAAACAAAAACTCGATCTCATTTTATTGCACCCACCCTCACCACGTACCCCAGATAAATGGCAAAAGCGCAATGTATTATTAGGCAGTGTTCAACCCTTAGTTGAACTGGCTAAAAATAAACATATTCTGGTGGCTGGTGACTTTAATACCACACCTTGGTCAAATCATTTTCCACGCCATCATCAACTCACCCCTTGCTATCAACAAACTGGCATGTATGCATCTTGGCATGCTTCTAAATACCTACATCCTTATGGTTGGTTAACGGGTTTACCGATAGATCATTGTTTAACGAGTAACAGCGTTAAAGCCTCTCAATTTAAAACCCACTCCCTACCGGGTAGCGATCATCTAGCATTAGATTACAAAATATTATTAGTTGATTAGTGTTTGATCTTTTATATCGCGCACGATATAGTCTTGCACAGTTAAAATAAAAGGTGCTTAATTTATGTTTTATGATTTAAAAGCGACAAGCTTACAAGGCAAACCAATCAACTTCTCTGATTTTAAAGATAAGGTCGTATTAATAGTTAATACCGCAAGTGAATGTGGTTTTACTTACCAATATGAAGGCTTGCAAAAGCTTCACGAAGAATACGCAGACAAAGGGCTTGTGATCATCGGTTTCCCTTGCAATCAATTTGGTAATCAAGAGCCTGGAGATGCCAGTACCATTCAGCAAGGGTGTTTGATTAACTATGGCGTTGACTTTTTGATCAGCGAAAAAGTTGATGTAAATGGTGAAAACGCGCACCCAGTTTTTCAATATTTGAAGTCTAAGAAAACAGGTTTTTTTGGCAAAAACATTAAGTGGAATTTCACAAAGTTTTTGATCAATCGTCATGGTGAAGTTGAGAGCCGATTTGCGCCAGTGACTAAACCGCAAGCAATTGCTAAAAAGATTGAAAAGCTACTGTAGAGAGTGCGCAAATGCAAAACGATGATTTACTTAAATTAGAAAATCAGTTGTGCTTTCCGCTTTATGCCGCGTCTAGGCTGGTAACGCGTCTTTACCAGCCTTTGCTTGAAGCCCATGGCCTGACTTATCCTCAATATATTGTTTTGTTGATCCTCTGGGAGCAAGATGGCTTAACGGTGAGTGATATCGGTGATAAAGCCATGCTCAGCAGTAACACCTTAACGCCGCTACTAAAAAGAATGCAGAGCGCCGAATTAGTCGAAAGAGCAAGAAGTGAGTTTGATGAACGTAAAGTGATCATAAAACTGACTGAAAAAGGGCACGCATTAAAAAGCGAAGTCGCTTGTATTCCTATGCAATTACTAGAGAATAGCCAAATCGATATTGAAAAAGCTAAGCAACTGAAAAGCTTATTAGACGAGCTCATCAATAAGTTAGCTTAACGAAAGCTCAGGTTAAATAACCTGAGCTCTGGATAATAAATCTATCTCCAGCGGCTACTTTCAACGTTAACAGCGTTGAATTTACTTACAATAGGCCAGCTATTGACGCGTAAATTCGCCTTGTTATCGCTAAAAGTCTCCGGCTGCAGACTTGAAAAATTACTTATTATCTTAATATCAATACGTTAGTAAATCTCTTAACCAAAGCTCAGGTTAAATAAAAAACACGAGAAGAAATGGCAAAAGGACACTTGATGAAGAGTGTGATACTTGTTCGCATATCTTGCATAATTTTTAGCTTGGCACTCATTGATGCAATCGGTGCGTTATTAGGCTTTTGGTCAATTGAGGGCCATGAAAGAAACACCATCTTAACCATTGAGAGTGTGGTTTTGATTGCATTGCTGATTAATAGTTTAATGATAAAGCGATGGGTCAGCATTAATACGAGTGACAGCGCCCTCATTAAAATCGCATGGCTTAGCTTTTTAGCGCTTTGCTTTTGCCTTCTAGGCGATGTGACTAACTTCAATCTCCCCGAAACCTTCTATCGGTATGAAAGCGTCATCAAACATGACTATTTAGTCGACTCTATTTTCTTCTTTTTACCCGGCTACACCCTACTTTTACTCGCTGGTTTTCGTGCCATCGAATTAAACACCAAAGATAAACGTTTTATCAGATATCCTGTGTTTGCGGGAAGTGTAGTAGGTGTGCTTTCTATGTTCATGATGCATCTTCCTAACACGGGTTGGTTTATCACAATTAGCACAGGCATTTATGCCATGCTGATTGGCGTTGTTGGTTTTACTGGCCTTTCGTTTATCTTATCTTGCGGCGGTTTTAAAGCATCAAAAGGTGAGTTACTGGTCGGCACAGGCTTTATTTTGGCTGCTGTTGCTGATGCCATCATCGGCAACTTTTGGATATACGGTAATCAAGGCGAAGGGTTTTATCCGCAAGTCAGATATCTTAATTGGATGGTTTACATAGCCTCGCAATGCTTGGTGATCCACTTACCGCATCTACTTGTAATAAATTCTAAGTATTCGCATGATAAAAAACAGCAAGATTACAATCCTGTGACGTAGCCGAGGCAAAAATGAAAGATCAATACCAAGCAAATAACATCTTTGCGAAGATTTTAAAAGGCGAAGCCCCTTGCATTAAATTATTTGAAGACGACTATACGCTTGCTTTTATGGATATCATGCCGCAAAAAGAAGGGCATGCTCTGGTTATTCCAAAACAAGCTGCTACAACGATTTACGATCTCACAGACCAAGCCGCTCTGGCTTGTATGAAAACAGTACAGAAAGTAGGTAAGGCCGTTGAGCAAGCATTAAACGTGCAAGGTACTTCGATTGTGCAGCATAATGGCAATGCCGCAGGCCAAACTGTGCCACACTTTCACTTTCATATCATTCCTGGTTCATTACACGGCTTAAAAGCACACGCTGAAGTGAAAGCTAAGCCGGAGCATATAGAAAAAGTCGCTGAAAAGATTAAAAAATTCATCTAAAGCCAAAATTTGCTAAGCGTGTAAAACCGTCTAATCTTGTAAGTATTACAAGAATTTTATAAAGCACTTCAAGCTTACTTGGGCGAGAGTTTATGCCTCAGCAACCCGGCTCTCAGGGGCTAAATCGTTCCATTTACATCGTTATTGCATTGAGCGCCTTTGTTCATGCTGTCACCTTTTTACTGGCCAAATCGTCTTTCTCTCAATGGCGTTGGCAGCATATTCCCTTTCATAGTGCCATCGAAGTATTTGGTGGTACAATCGCTCTATTCGTTTGCTTCTTATTGTTAAATCTAGAAAAAAATAATCGAGGAACCAGTTTTAATATTCCTATTGCCGCCGCTGTCGGGGCGATGGGTATCCTAGATGTTTCCCATGCCCTCGTTGAACCGGGTAAGCTATTCGTGTGGTTTCATTCCACTGCCACATTTTTTGGCGGTGTATTATTTCTTTTAATCATACTCCCTGTATCAACACAAACTCAACTGAAACGTGGCTTCACTTATGTGGTTTTAAGTGCCACCTTTTTACTTTCAATTTTCTCTTTCAGCTTCCCTCAACTCGTGCCTCATATGGTTGTAAATGGTCGGTTTTCATCATTTGCAGTCATGTTGAATACCATTGGCGGAACATGTCTTTTAATTGCCTCGATCAAACTCTACGTCAGTTACAAACAGAACAAAAAAACCGATGACCTGTTATTTATTCTGCATAGCTCCATGTTTGGTCTTGCCGCTATCATGTTTCAGCAATCTTTTTTATGGGATTTATCTTGGTGGGGGTGGCATTTATTAAGATTATTAGCCTATGGCGTTGCTTTGTGGTTTGCTCTTTTAAACGAAAAATACTTATTTGCTCAACTAAAACAGACTGCCACAACCGCAGCAAAACAAGTTGAAATAACCGAACAGCAACAAGCCGCTATTTTAGCTGGGCTAAATGATGCCGTCGTCGTGGTTGATAAGTTAGGCAAAATAAAGCTGTTCTCTAAAAGTGCTGAGGCCATGTTTGATATAAAAGCCGATACCGCATTGACCTTAGATGTTAACCAGCTTATTGAGAGTAAAGAGCACAAAAACTTACTTTCGGCTTTCACTCAACTCTTAACCAAGCAAAAAACCAATGAGTATCAAATAAAACTAGCAGGGATAAAATACAACGGTGCTACATTCCCAATAGACATAACCGTGACGCAACTTGAGTTAGAAGGTGAAACGCATTTTGTTACAGTGATCAGAGACATCACTGTACAAGTTGAACAAAAGAGAAAACTAAAACAAGCAGTCACAGCTGCAGAATCGGCAAATATTGCTAAAAGTGCATTTTTGGCCAATACCAGTCATGAGATCCGTACACCCATGCATGGTTTGTATGGCAATCTACAATTGTTAAGGGAACTTACACTTCCGCCAGCAGCCGAACAATATGTCCATAGTGCCATTAGTTGCTCGAAGAATCTGATGGTTATCATCAACGACATTTTAGATTTTTCAAAAATTGAAGCCGGAAAGTTAGACATAGAAAAAGTGCAATTTGACCTGATAGACCTGCTGGAGAATATAAAGCAAGAGATGCAAAACCAAGCCAATCAAAAAGGGCTCAGTTTGGTATTTGATAACTCTATTTCAAATCGTTTTTGGTTAGGTGATCCGGTTAGAATTTATCAAGTGTTAAGTAATATTACTTCAAATGCCTTTAAGTTTACGCCAACTGGCAGCATCATCTTTACCGCTGAATATTGTAGCGATTCAGAACAACTCAAATTTATTGTAAAAGACACAGGCATTGGCATGTCTGAAGCCCAAGTTGACCGCCTATTTAATCGTTTTGAACAAGCTGACATTACGACCACACGAAAATATGGTGGCACAGGATTAGGCATGTCTATTACCAAATCATTAGTGGGGCTGATGCAAGGTGATATAAGCGTGCAAAGTGATCAAGATTCAGGCTCTACATTCACTGTCACACTCCCCGCCGAGCGTTCTGATATTCAGCAAGCTAAGAACTCCCCTCCTGACTTAATCAAAGACCTGTCTCATTTACACATTTTGCTGGTTGAAGATAACGTTATGAACCAAATGATTGCCAATGCAATGCTGGCAGACACCAATGTTAAGATAACCTTGGCTGAAAATGGCCAAATTGCGATTGATAAACTAAATGATGATATTGATTTAGTGTTGATGGATATTCAGATGCCAGTGATGGATGGTATAGAAGCGACTGGACATATAAAAAATATGCGCCCTGATTTAATCGTTATAGCCTTAACAGCCAATGTTTCTTCAACAGATGTCGCTTTATACCATTCGACAGGATTTGCTGATGTGATTGCCAAACCCGTCGATAAAGAACAGATGCTATCTATCTTATATAAGCATATTTAATCGAAAGCTTTAGTCAGCATTTCGTTCATTCGGTAAATCAGATAAATACTCTACAAACTCCACTTCAAAACCGTCTGGGTCGATGAAATATAGGTTTTTTCTAAATGGATGCTCACTGCCAATTTTATCTATTTCAAAACCAGCCGCTAACATTCTTTTTGCAAGCGCCTCGATATTTTGAACGACATAAGCAAAGTGCGCGAGGCCCACTTGATGCCCTTCTAGCTTGCGGTTGTCACCTTCACCGTGGTCGCTCATAGCCAAATAATGGTAGTCATCACCAAAATGCACCCACGTACGCTGTTTACCATACCATTCTCCTTCACCTTTGCTGCGAATAAACCAATGTGGAAATGCTGCTTGATAAAACTTGAGTGAACGTTCGATATTACTGACGACTAAATTTACGTGTTCTAAATACATAATGCGCTCCTTACTTATTAGCCATGGTTGCGTTAAAAAGTTGCGTGATTCTTTCGATTATTTTTGTGTGCTTCATTGTCTTCATCCTTTGATTATTTTCTTGTCTGTTGATTTGATGAAGCAACTTTAAAAGCTCAAGTTAACTTGAGGTAAAGTGCAAATTTTACGATTGGTATGATTGAAAAAATTGATGAAAGCTAAAAGCTAAAAATAATACGAACATTCAGTTCCGAAACTGTCGAGTAAAGGCCTCTCCTTCACTTTAATATTTACCTCGTTAACTAATATCTCACTAGGAATTCTTTATGTTTAAAAAACTACATCAGCAAGAAACTCCACTTATACTTTGTAATGTATGGGACGCAGCGAGCGCTATCGTTGCCGAAAAGCTAGGCTATCAGGCAATCGGTACATCAAGCGCCGCCATTGCGACATCATTAGGAAAAACTGATGGTCAAAACATTTGTTTTGACACATTACTGGCGGTCGTTAAGCAAATATCAGAAGTAACCACATTACCGCTTAGTGTTGATATCGAAGCCGGTTATGCTGACACGCCACAAGAGATTGTCGAGAACATAACAAAACTGGCAAAGTTAGGAGTGGTGGGTATTAATATCGAAGACAGCCAATTAACAAATGGCCGCAGATCTTTAGTCGATAAACATGATTTCAGTGAGAGACTGTCACAAGTTAAAGCATTATTGAATGGCACAAACATTGAAATGTTTATCAATGTTCGCTCAGATACTTATATCGTTGATGCAGCCACAGCTTTACCTGAAACAATCGAGCGAATTAACTTGTACGAAAGCGCAGGGGCTGATGGTATCTTCTTACCTTGCTTAACGGCTCCTGATGATATCAGCAAAATTGTTGCACACTGTTCTTTGCCACTCAATGTCATGTGCATGCCAGAGCTTGCCTGTTTTGACCAACTGCAACAACTCGGTGTTAAACGTATTTCAATGGGTAATTTTGTTTACGATTATCTGCTCGCCCGCTTAGAAAAGACCCTCTCGTCTATTAAGCAACAAGGTTCGTTTGAACCATTGAGTTTAGGTTAAAGCTCATAAATTTTGGGTCACGTATCAGTAAAATGTAACTATGTTTTTTCTGATACGTTTTTCTCAACGCGCTTTTAACTAAATTTTAGTCACTCATTAAGCCACTTTGATCTATTCGTGTATACTGCGCCGTTTGAAAAATAATAAGCCGCAACGGCTGTGCATTCACTAAGGAAAAGTAATGATTGATTTGAGTATTCTGCCGCTGTTTTTTATCGCCTCTGTTATGCTTGTACTTTCACCGGGGCCTGATCTTTTACTTATTTCAACATACTCATCTTCAAAAGGCTTTAAAGCGGGTTTCATGCTGGCGATTGGTATATTGTTAGCCGGAATAGTACAAACCTTGCTAGTCGCCTTTGGGCTAGGCCAACTCATGCAACAAATGCCACCAATTGCAATGGCGATTAAAATCATCGGTGCAATTTATTTGGCTTGGTTAGGGATTAATCTCATTAAAACTTGGTATGCCAATCAAGCGATACCAAGTGAAGCCTTGCCTTTATCGGAGTTAGCGCCAATGCAACTTATCAGCAAAGGGTTGTTGAATAACTTATTGAACCCGAAAGCTTTATTATTTTTTAGCTTGTTTTTACCGCAATTTACCACTGCCAACTCAAGTTTGACGGGTCAAATTCTCATGCTCGGCACTTTGCTAAGTCTCATTGCTTTTGCTTTCAACACATTATTTTCATTAGGATTTAGTAAAATTGGCGCTTACTTAGGAAATAAACTTCGCTTGGGTAAGCATATAGATGGGTTACTCGGCGTCATATTTTTAGGGCTAGCGGCAAGGCTAATGACACAAAAATAGTTCAGATAACCCTTACTCTTTTATTTATCGTCTCCGTTATCTTCTTTACGTTTTGGTTGTTCTTGCTTTGCTTTAGCCACGTTTTTAAATGCCGGTGGTGGAATTGGAAACAATGAAATCAGCGGCATGAGTGCCATGAATAAATAGGCACCTTTGGGCATTTTCTTTGCCCATTTTGTCGCTCTTCTTCCCAAAAAAACAAACAGTAAAATAATTAAAACACCTAACCCAGTGGTTAAAAAATCCATTTTAACTTACCAACATTCTGACTAATACATAATCAACTTAATTGTGATCTCCCTCCTTTAATTCAAGTTATTACATATAAATTTATGCCCTATAAGTAATTTCACTTTGACAACAAAGCCGAAAAGATTAAATATAAATAACAATCATTTTCAATTGTATTTTATATTTTACTTATGGATACCAATAACACGCTGATCCAACAGGCTATGCTCACTTGGCAAAATACAATATGCGAGGGTAACAGCGCATTCGAAAACAATCGCTTCATTACTGCAGACAAATTATACCAAGATAGCTTAGAGCACTTAGCTGATATTGGTGGTTTTATAACTTCAAATACACCGCCGCCTACATCTTGGGTTATTGATCAATTTGTACCAGCACTTGTCGTGTCGTACTTGAATTTAGTCGACTCTTCTATGGCTCAAGGAAAACATGAAATCGCATGTGACTTCTTAGTTGAGGGCTATAACGTGGTGTGTGATTGTGGACACTGCTTACTAAATGCAACCCAAGACGAGAACCACTATTTATTTTCAAAACATTTGTCTCAGCTACAGCATCATTCATTTGCAATTAGAAAGCATCTAACTCAATCGCCTAGTTTATTAACTAAGCTCGAAAAAATTTCAGAACCCTATTCCGCCACATCGCTGACTTATCACTAATTTATATCTATCAAAACCGAAGGAGTGCTTAATGCCATTCACACTACCAAAACTAAATTATCAATATGACGCATTAGAGCCGCATATCGATACAAAAACCATGGAAATTCACCATACCCTGCATCATCAAACCTATGTAAATAAAGCAAACGAAGCGCTTTCAGATACTGAATTTGCTGAGAAAAGTGACGAGTGGTTATTAAGAAATATTCAAACTCTACCAGCCTCTCTTCAAGGTGCAGTGAGGGACCATGTTGGTGGGCATCATAATCACAGTCTATTTTGGGAAGTGATGTCTGAGAACGGCGGGCAGCTACATGAAGGCAAACTGGCTGATGATATCAATAAAACATTTGGCAACTTTGACACTTTCAAAGAACTTTTCATCAAAGCTGCACTCACACGTTTCGGTAGCGGCTGGGCTTGGCTAGTTGTGAACGAGCAAGGTGAGCTACAAGTAACCAGTTCACTCAATCAAGACAGCCCACTAATGGATAATCTAGTGCCTATTTTAGGCTTAGATGTATGGGAACATGCCTACTACTTGAAGTACCAGAACCGTCGTCCGGAATATATTAATGCCTTTTTCAATGTCATTAATTGGGCCGACGTAGAGCGCAGATACTTAACAGCGATTTAATATAAACATTGCAAATTTAATATGTTATGTGCTTCAAGTCATTCAACCTGAAGCACTCATTCATCACACCATTCTTTTTAGCAAATCAAATTTATCAACGTCATTCAGACCGAGATCTTCAAATTGCGTATTGATCCGATTGCTAAAGTCGAGCCTTTGGTTTTCTTCGTCTGGCTTTTCTTTTCCGGCCAATAACTCATCAATTTGTAACTGCAACTGAGCTCGTAAATCAGCAGTTATGTCTCGTAACTTTTCTTTATCAGAACGATTCAATGTAGTGTCTTTGTCTATATCTTGCTCTGCTAAGGCTAACATTTCTAAGCGAACTTTAAGTTCTTTATATTCTAGATAGTTAATTCCTAAGTTATTGAACAGGAGCGCTTCGTTGATTTCTGAAGGTAAGATTTTTACCTCAATTGGCTCTTCCATAATATCAACCATGGTCTTTCTGTAGGTTTCGATACTTCGTTCACGTTCATCAAGGTTTTGATCAACTTCTGCCCTAGCATTGGCTTTAAAGTGCGAATACAAGTTTTTTGCTTGCTCTGAAATAGGTAAGTTCTTACTGATCACCCCTATGGCAGTATCAGTATTCGGCACAGGTGACTTTGATAATTGATCCATCAAGTTATTGTATTTATTTAACCACTTATCGTTCTTTGGCTCAGTATCTATATTTGAATTAACCGAAAAGTTCGCAGTTTGAGGGGTATTTTGAATTTTCATCACTGTCCTTATAAATTCTGAAACGCTTGCCGTTGAGGCGAGTAAAATAAATGCGAGAATTTATTACAGCAAACTTTGTTCCATATTCAGCTTATATAAAAACAATTAAATTTCAGTAAATTAGACTATATCGAAAAATTTGAATGACTATTATTGGTGAGTTTTTGCCGTATATAAACTAAAGAGGCAATTTAACATTGCCTCTTTAAAAACCTAGCCTCATCTAAATGAGAGCTTACCCTTGCAGCGCATGCCATTTAGCTTGGATCTCTTCAATCACCGCTGGGTCTTCAATGGTCGAAGGAACTTGTATTTGCTCACCATCAACCAACTGTCGTAGGTTTTTGCGCAGTATCTTGCCAGAACGAGTTTTAGGTAAACGCTCTACGACCTGAATGGTTTGCAAACAGGCAATGGCACCGATTTGAGCACGAATAGAGGCGCGGATCTCATCGGCTATTTCGTCGTCTTGCTTGGTACAGCCTTCTTTCGTTACCACCATAGCAATAGGCACTTGTCCTTTCAGGTTATCTTTACTGGCAAACACCGCACACTCGGCCACACTTGGATGCGCCGCGACCACTTCTTCCATTTCACCGGTTGATAAACGGTGGCCCGCCACATTAATCACGTCATCGGTTCGTCCCATGATAAACAAGTAGCCATCTTCGTCGATATAACCGCCATCACCCGATAAATAATAGCCTTTGTATTGAGACAAGTAGCTTTGTTTAAATCGTTCAGCGTTGCCCCAAATTGTGGTTAAACAGCCCGGTGGTAGCGGTAATTTTACTGCAACCACACCTTGTTCATTCGCTTCGCATTGACTGCCATCCACATCAAGAATGTGAACCTGATAACCAGGAACCGCTACTGTCGAGCTACCCGCCTTGGTTGGTAACATTTCGATGCCAACAGGGTTACAGGCAATCGGCCATCCTGTCTCTGTTTGCCACCAGTGATCAATCACTGGAAGGCCGGTTTTTTCTTGTAGCCATTCATAGGTTGCAGGGTCCAGTCTTTCACCTGCTAAAAATAGTCTCTCTAAACTAGACACATCGTATTTTGCCAATAGCTCAGCTTCAGGATCTTGCTTTTTAATCGCTCTGAAAGCCGTAGGCGCACTAAACAATGCATTCACTTTGTACTCTTCTACCACTCGCCAAAATGCACCTGCATCTGGTGTAAATACAGGCTTACCTTCGTATAAAACCGTGGTGCAGCCGTAAATTAACGGCCCATAAACAATATATGAGTGGCCGACGACCCAGCCTATGTCAGAAGCAGCCCAAAATACTTGCCCAGGCTGCATGCCATACACGATTTGCATGCTGTAATTAAGTGCCACCGCATGACCACCCTGTTCGCGTAAAACACCTTTCGGAGTGCCTGTGGTGCCAGAAGTGTAAAGAATATAAAGCGGGTGAGTTGCAGGAAGTGGTACGGCATCTGTCGATTGTGCTTTTTTTAGTACAGTTAGCCAATCTAAATCTCGCACATCTTGTAACTGAGCTTGGGCTTGTGGTCGTTGGAAAACCACGCAATGATCGACTTTGTGCTCGGCAAGCTCGAGTGCTTCATCGAGCATAGGTTTGTATTCAATTATGCGGCTAGGCTCAACACCACAAGATGCAGTAAGCACAAGTTTAGGTTTGGCATCGTCTATACGCATAGCGAGTTCACGTGGGGCAAAGCCACCGAATACCACTGAATGAACGGCGCCAATTCGGGCGCAGGCTAGCATAGCTATAGACGCTTCGGGGATCATCGGCATGTAAATCACCACGCGATCGCCCGTTTCTACCCCTAAATTTTTTAAGCCACCAGCAAACAAGCTGACCGCTTCATGAAGTTGGTTATAGGTGTATGTTCGTTTTTGCTCAGTGACTGGCGAGTCATAAATAAGCGCCAACTGCTCGCCTCGCCCCTGTTCAATATGATGATCGAGTGCCAAATAACAGGTGTTTAACTCACCATCTGCAAACCAATGGTCAAGTTGCTCATAGCATTGGCTGACACCTTGAGTCGGCTGTGTATGCCAGTTCAGCTTTTGTGCTTGTTTAAGCCAAAACGCCTCTGGGTCCTGTTGAAAATCTTGATAGTAAGACTGATAGTTTATGTTTGTTGTTGTCATAATAGTGCCTTTAACTTCGCCAAATAACCTTGGTTAATTTATGGTCTTTACACTCTCACGCTAGTTTACGCTGACGTTAAAGGACACTAGACTTTAGTCGATTTACCCTAATTAAAGGTTGAGTTGCTCAACTTTAGGATAACGCTCACTTGAATATTCATGATAAATATCATCAAGATAGCCTCTAAGTTCTGAGGCTGTTAAATAATCAGGAATAACGACATCATATACTCGACTTCGTATGCCAGTTTGCGATTCTTTATAAAGTCGCCACTGTTCAGATTCTCTTCGAACCGACATTAGGACGCCAAACACATTAAATCGATACTGCATGTGTTACCCCAGCGCTTAATCGTTAACGGTTTATCTTTTACACCTGAATAAAATACCATGATCTCAGCATCCTCTGTGCCGGTGCTAGTCCCCAAATGCCATGTATCGACCACTTCTACAATGGGATCGCCCGCTTGCATAAGTAACGTCTCTCCTTTTTGCGTTTTTACAGTGAGCTCACCTTTTAATAACACACCTACGTTAATAACTGGGTGTTGGTGCATAGGTAAGGTTACGCCTTTTGGAATAGTAATGCGCAACACAGTCACTTCAGGCTGACCTTGCGGGTAATGTGGTAGCTTGGTGCCATTCCAGCTATTTGAGGATTTCACAACCTCTACCACCTTGATTTCATTCTTAGCTTGCTCAGTAGATACACAAGCAAAAAGAGGGAGTAAGCACAGAGCAAAAAAACTATTTTTCATTTTATTAATTCAAACGCGTCGCAAGACGTTCCTTGATGATATCTTAACTGCCAGCCTATCTCTGTTTCTTGCCAGAGTGAAGCCCGCCTTGAAAAAGCATCGACTTTTCCGTCTTCATAAACCCAAGCGGCGTCGTAAGTCAGCAGCCTTGAATCAGGTCCAACTGTAATACATTGAAAGTTTTGAGAATGCACAAAGCCCGCTTCATACGGTTCAAAAGCGAGCATTTCTAAAATACCCTGAAGCTCGTAACGTTTGCCTGACGCGCCAACCTCAACGAACTCAGGGTGGAGCAGACGCGTAACTTTACTGACGTTTTGTCTCACTTCATATTGATGGAGTGCAACTTCCTGTGTGATCAGAATATCCATATCTTTCCCCCTGCTATCTTATAAAAGTTTAGCAAAGATAATTACAGTGCATTGAAATGTTTTTGTTTCAGCTTTGGAAAGTCGGTCCGATTTTTATATTTTAAATACAAGTTATTAAACACCGCCGCTTTTGAAAGCTTGTCCAATGCCGTTAAAAATTGACGCCCCGATTGCTGCTCTGACGCTTTACAGCAGGTCTGATAAGCTTTGATCAGCTCAGCAATGGTTTTATATTTGCCTTGCTTCAGTTTGAGTTGATATTGTGCTTCAATAAAAAATGCCACACCACTCCAATAAACACGCTGCTGAGCGTTGAGTTGCCACATATTGCTGCTCACATTCGCTAAGCGCGTATCTTTAAGATGTGACAACCGATAGGTATTAGATTGTCCGCGTTCAAGCCCGGCTTTGAGTCGCATCATCATATTGTCAAAGGTAATAATGCCGCTGTCTTTCATGATTTGGTTTTGCAAAAAAGTCGCCAAGCCTTCACTCAACCAGAAGTCTTCGTAATTTAATAACGGGTGATATAAATGGGCTAACTCGTGATACAGCGTCCAGTCGTTTTTTAATTGTTTAAGACTCGCATAGCGACTAAATTGAAGCTCAACACCATCTAGCTCACCGCGAAAGACTTCGGCCCAAGGTACGGCTTCAAAGGCAAAGTATTGTGGCTTCAAATATATTGGTACGTTTTTTTGTATTAAGGGCCCGAGTGTTTTTTGGGTTGCAACTAAGCCATGATTTATCCAGTTTTTCACTTTAATTTGCTGCGCTTCGTTGAGCTCTGACAAGCCAATGAAGTCAGCTTTTGTATGAACGAACCGAGCAGCCAAACTGTATTGAGAAAACACCAATATAAGAAATGCCAAGCCATAAATAATTTTCAATTGCCACCTCACAACGCCCGATTTCAGTTTCCTAAAACAATACTCTATCAATGCAATTTTAGATGACCTGTGAAAGCAGGTTTTACATTCAGTGCCGTTTTTGGCTAGTAGTCTGGCACTATCTACATATAATGACTGCAAGCATATTTAATTGGAGCGCTTATGCTCAGTCTCGAAACCTGTCAAAAAGCCCGTTTTTCAAGAGATCCCCGCTTTGATGGCAAGTTCTTCATTGCTGTCAAAACTACGGGTATCTATTGCAGAACGATTTGCCCTGCATCGCCACCAAAAGAAGAAAACGTAGAGTATTTTAAAAATGCAGTGCAGGCAGCGGAGGCTGGCTATCGTCCATGTTTACGTTGTCGGCCAGACAGCGCGCCAAGTTCGGCGGCCTGGCAAGGCAATGGCGCAACCTTAAATCGTGCTGTTCGTTTAATTGACGAAGGTGCATTACAAACGGGTTCTATTGTTGAACTCTCTACAAGATTAGGCGTCAGCGATCGCTATTTACGAAAACTATTTAACGAAAAAATGGGCGTTTCTCCAAAAACGTATGCACTCTATCAGCAGTGCTTATTTGCCAAAAAACTACTGCATCAAACCAGTTTGCCTATTACCGAAATTGCGCTCGCCAGTGGCTTTGACAGTATTCGTCGCTTTAACGATTGCTTTAAACAACAGCTTAAACTTACCCCGACTCAAATGCGTAAACAGACGAGCAAACATAATGCAAAACTGACTTTAAAGCTGTCGTATCGTCCGCCATTTGATTGGCAAAAGATGCAGCGTTTTTTATCTGCCAGACTTATTCCGGGGCTTGAATGGATTGGCGATAATTTTTATGGCCGCAGCTTCATTTATCAAGGTGTTAAAGGCCAGTTTACCGCTCACCATCAAGCTGAAAAGCATCAATTCTTGGTCGAAATTAGCCTTGAAGACAATCGTGTTCTCAAACCTGTTGTCAGCAATATTCGCCGTGTACTCGATTTAGACGCCGAACTCGAGCAAATCGAGCATGATCTCACTGACGCACTCGGCACTAATACACTGATAAGCTCTGGGTTGCGCTTGCCCGGTATTTGGGATGTATTCGAAGCGGGTATGCGCGCTATTTTGGGTCAGCAAATATCTGTAACTGCTGCCAAGAACTTAGTGATAAAACTGGTTGAAACCTTAGGTGAAAAACAAGCCAATGAGCAAGAGGCATATTGTGAAAATGTGCTGTACTTCCCGACGCCCGAAGCCATTGCGCAAAGCGACTTAGCATTTTTTAAAATGCCCGAAAGCCGAAAACAAACCATTACAAGATTTGCTCAATTTGCTCAAAACCAACCCGTTGAAGCGCAAAATCCAGATAACTGGCTGGCACTCAAAGGGATAGGCCCTTGGACAGCGAATTATGCGAAAATGCGCGGCTTAAGCGACCCAGATATATTCCTCGCGACCGATCTTGGGGTAATTAAAGCACTAAAAGCACACGCTGATTTTGACTCAGAAAAAGCCGCCCCTTGGCGCAGCTACCTTACTTTTCAACTATGGGACAAACTATGATGTTTTGCGACTACTTTGAAAGCCCACTTGGCACGATGGAAATAAAAGCAACAGATAAAGGAATTTGTCAGGTCATATTCTGTGGCGAACATAAAGAGTCTGTTGTACCGTCAAAACTCATCACCCTATGTATTGCGCAACTTGAAGAATATTTTGCCAGTACTCGACAAAGCTTTGATCTCCCTCTTGACCCTGTGGGCACTGAGTTTCAAAAGTCAGTCTGGCAAGCGTTGTGCGAAATTCCATTTGGTCACACTTATTCATATTTACAGCTCGCACAACAGCTTAATAACCCGAAAGCCGTGCGTGCCGTCGGTGGGGCTAACGGCAGAAACCCAATAACCCTGATTGTGCCCTGTCACCGAGTGATTGGCGCATCGGGCACGTTAACCGGTTACGCAGGAGGCGTTGAGCGAAAACAATGGCTTCTAGCACACGAAGGCGTATCTGGTTTTGCCAAACCGCTCGTACTGGATGAAGTCATTCATACTCGACAAGATAAAACACAATTTTTACGCTAGTTTCAGAGGACTAGAACGATCTAAAGTGACCTTTAGATCGTAATTACAGAAGTTTAGCATTTTAAGCGCTTAATCATTTGTATGGATAAAAGTAAATCAGTTCCAACGTCTCGTTTTTCTCGGCTCAGTAAATTTGGCTTACTCGCCTCAAAAGTAGCCGGCAATGTCTTAATAGACAGCGCAAAGTCAGTCGCCAAAGGTGAAAAGCTAAATAAACAATCCTTGATCCTTTCCCCCAAAAATATCGAGAACCTGGCTGAACAGCTCGCTCAACTTAGAGGTGCGGCCATGAAGTTAGGGCAACTTTTATCTATGGACTCAGGTGAAGTATTGCCTCCCGAACTGAGTAAATTATTGGCAAGGCTGAGATCAGAAGGTCATGCCATGCCCCACAAGCAATTAGTTGGTGTACTTAAATCGCATTGGGGGGATAACTGGCTCGACAAGTTTTCACACATCGAATTAAAACCTTTTGCCGCCGCTTCTATTGGTCAAGTCCACAAGGCCACACTTGAAAATGGTGAAAAGTTAGCGGTAAAGATTCAGTACCCTGGGATCGCAAAAAGCATAGAAAGCGATGTCGATAACCTTGCAAGCCTTCTAAAAATGAGTGGCTTATTGCCAAAGCATATCGACATGGCACCGCTCATTTTTGAAGCAAAACAACAGCTTTTAGATGAATCTGATTATCAACTTGAAGCCCGTCACTTACAGCGCTATCAAGAGAACCTAGAAGACTTTGAACAGTTTAAAATACCCAAAGTGATTAATGATTTAACCACTGAGCATATTCTCAGTATGGAGTTTGTTGAAGGTATCGATTTAGAAGCCTGTGTGTCTTTGCCACAAACCCAACGTGACGCCCTTGCAAGCGACTTAATTTATTTATTCTTCTTTGAGCTTTTAAAATTTAATACTGTGCAAACCGACCCTAATTTTGGCAATTATCTTTATCAGCCCGATACGGGAAAAATAGTATTACTGGACTTTGGTGCAACCCGAGAGCTTACACAATCAGTATGTAACGGCTACTTTGCACTCTTTTCTGGTGCCATGTCTGAAAATCGCAATTTAGTGGCATCAGCTGCTGAGCAAATTGGTTATTTCAACTCTGACATAGACTTGGAGTACAAACATAAAGTCGTGGATATTTTTATGCTTGCTTGCGAACCGCTTAGACAAGATAAAGCCTATGACTTTGCTGCGAGCCCTCTCGCCAAACAAATACGCGGCAAAGGGCTTGAGATGAGTACTGATAAATCCAAATGGCACTCTCCTCCCATTGATGCACTGTTTATACACCGAAAACTGGCAGGGCTTTACCTGATTGCCGCAAAACTTAATGCCAAGGTGAATGTACAACAGTTGTATAAATCTTTCTTACAACAGGCAAAACTGGCTCAAAGATAACACTGGGTGTAGCATGGGGTAATCGCCTAAATAAAAAGGATTACCCCATGAATTTAAATCAGGTCACATTGCCAGTTAAAAATATGCCAATCGCCGTAGAGTTTTACCAAACGCTTGGCTTTAAACTGATAGTTGATACACCGCACTACGCACGATTTATGTGTCCTGAAGGGGAAGCGACATTTTCTCTTTCTCTAAACGAAAACGATTTTAATAGCGGCACCACCATTTATTTTGAGCACCAACAGCTAGATGATTGGGTTGCTAATCTGCAAGACAAAGGCATCGAGTTTGCTCAACTCCCTACAGATGAACGTTTTTTATGGCGTGAAGCCATATTACATGACCCGTCTAAAAATAAAATAAAACTCTATTGGGCTGGCGAGAATAGGTTAAATCCACCTTGGCGTGTTAACCCAGATTAGGGCTAACACGCTATTTTTAGAATTTCATGATAGTCCTCACTTAACTACCATTTCAAAATATTCTCTACCACTTTAAGTTTGTCGTTATACACTTTTAAACCCAAACTATGTAACACAGCAACAGCGCTAAAAGACGGGATATTGACCATGCGCTTGTGCTGGCTGAACATCAGGCTGAATAAAAGCCCATATACTTTTGCCGTGTTAAATTGTTTTGGACGTTTGATCTGCCATTGATCTATGCCTTCTTTTGGCAAAGTACAAGGAATATGATCTGGATAAGCCTGCCAAGGGGCATCAAGCGCTTCAGGAAACGCATACTGCAAGAAGTCATGATAAAAGCGGTGTTTTCTCACCCGTGAAATAGGCTGAGACAGCACATGACGCAACACTTTCCATGAATAAAATGGCAGACAGAAATCCATTTGGTAATCGTCAACTTTATCGAATGGGATCGCCAAATGATGGTGCTGATCATTCAACAGCAAGAATAGGTAATAGGCTTTATCTAACGGCACATCACCGAATTGCTTTAATGAGCGAATAATATTGGCTTTTAACGTTGCTTGCATGCCTTCAGCGCCGCGAATAATAGACTTAGGAATATACGCAAATTGCTGTGATAAATACGCATCAGCTAGATGCTCAACATCTTGAGTTAACGCCGCTTGATACACTTTTTCAGAGTAGTAAATTACACCCAAGCCAACACTCCCGCCATTACCTGACCAAGAAAGCCCAGGGCGAGTTACACGGTAGTAATCTGGGTGAGCACCGTTACGCCAATGCTTACCGAGCCTGTCTTCAACCGTTTTTGCTTGCGTGTCTTTTACTTTGATAACATCAAGGTTGATGTTCTGACTATCAGCAAACGCTTGCGCACAGTATAAATCTTGGGTTTTGCCTTGAGAAAAATTGAGTGCTGACATGTCTAAATTTCGGCGCTTCAATAGACAAGCAATTAGTCTTGAATCTAAACCGCCTGAAAGTGTAGTGAGAACATGTTTGTCATTACCAAGGTATTTATCAACGTTATTGTCTAGGTCTTGTTTTAGCCCTTCTAATGCGCCTTCATAGTATTCACCCGCTTTAGCCAATTCACACCAGTCAAAATATTGAGTTTTGCGCACACCTAAACTCGACGCCTGCACGCGATGACCCGGTTGAATACATGAAATCTCTTGATAATGAGTATGATCGAACAAATAATAACCTAATGTCGCGTATTCCATCATGCCTTCTTCATTACAAGTCAGTGGTAAGCCTAGCTCTTTTAACAAGCTGAACTGGGTGCTAAAAATAAACGCCCCTTCATAATACATATAATAGAATGGACGAATACCTAGGGCGTCTGTCGCAATATCTAAACAGTTTGATTCTTTGTTGTAGCGGGCCATGCAAAATACCCCTTCACATGACTTCAACATATTATCGGTGTAGTTTTTATTTAGGGTGTCTAAGTCTCTGACTCTATCTGAAGACAGCAACGGATGACCAACAAGCGTTGCAATTTGCGAATCTGTTTGCAAAAAAGCACTTGGCCCGAAGGTTTGATAGTCGAGTGTCGCCATATACAAGGCGCGCTCTTGCACTGAATTAAACTGGCCGTCGACACGATTTTTTTCTTCTAGCTTGAACTTTTCAATAATAAAATCATGCTGTTGTGTCAGCCCCGATGCACAATAAATTCCGAATAATTTAGCCATGAGGGTCACCTTGTTATCTATTAAGTTTATCTTTTAGTTATTAGATAAAACTCAAGCTTCGTACCAAGCTGACAAAAAATTTAAAAAAACACCTTTACCTAAAGTTAGGTTGAGCTTTTAAGCTGCGTGCCATTCAAACTAAAAGGAAGCATACAATGGCAAATACCCTCATACTTTTCTCTAGCGCCAATCAAGCAGGTAACACCTATCAACTGACTCAGGCTGTACGCTCACAAATAGATGAAAACCACACCCGATATTTTAACTTAGACTCACACAACTATGCCGATTACAACTATCACAACTTTTATAGTCGAGATGACTTTTACGACATTGCAGAAGCACTCTCATGGGCTGATAACATCGTTTTTGCCTCTCCAGTTTACTGGCACGGTGTCACTTCGAATATGAAGCGTTTAATTGACCGCATCACAGAACTAACAGAAAACCCTGAGATTAAACACATAGGTAAAGGGCTTAAGAATAAAAAAGGATTTGTACTGACGACTTCTGCCAGTAAAGAAGTTTGCCCTATTTTTGCTGGTTTCTTCGAAAAAGTGTTCAGCTATTTTGATATTCACATGACTGAGCTTTTACACCTTGATTGCAGTAAAACACTTACATTACCCAATGAGAAAATAGAAAGCTTTGCCCATCAACTAATATGATTATTGTTCTATTAAGAAGTAACACCTTTATTTAAGGAGTTACTTCTTAAAATATAATTTCAATACACCTCATACTAAAACCAATTCAAACTTCACCTTGCTAACTATAGATATTTAAAAACACTCACTTTTTTAGTTTTGTTATTTTCAATCAACGTCTTGTAACAGCAGTTGTGTAAAATAATTTATTCCCCAAAGATTAATTAGGGGAAATTTTTGAAAAATACATAATACTTATAAGATTACGAATTCGGGGAAAAAATGATGTACCTAAAAAACCTCAGTGTAAGAACACGGCTAATAATGCTTGTATTCCTTCCCTGCTTGGCGTTTTTGCTGCTGGCTATAACGTCTCTGATGCTAAGTAGCTCTTTAGTTGCTGGTATTCAAAGTATCAACAATGACAGAGTTGTCCCGCTCAAACAAATTAAAGTTGTGTCAGACAATTACGCCGTAAGCATTGTTGATAATTTACATAAATATAATGCCAACTTAATGTCTAAATCTGAGCTACTAAAAGCAATTAAAGATGCCGAAAATATTGCCTCTAAACAATGGTCAGCATACTTACAGACTGAATTAACTCCCGAAGAAGCACGATTGATTAAAGAAAGCGAAGTGCTGTTTGATCAAGTTAAAAGAAAAGTTGAAGCCTACAAAGCAATCCTCAATAACAATGAAACACTCGCACCTTCACCACAAGATTTTGTTAAAACTCTATACGATACTTTTGATCCCTTTAGCTCAAGCTTAAATGCGCTGATTGATTTGCAGCTAAATACCTCGCAAATGTTTGCCGATTCAGCGGCACAAGACTATCAAAGTCAAAGAACGCTATTAATCACAGCCTGCATTGTGCTACTCATTATTATGATTTTACTCGCCATAGCGATTAACCGTTCAATTACTTCACCGCTTAATAACATCAATCAACTCATGGCAGACATCGCTAATAATACAGATTTAACCCTTAGAGTGGATGAAAGTGGGCATGATGAGTTTGCGCAAACAGGCGCCAGCATTAATACCATGCTTTCTCATTTCAATGCTTTAATTACCGAGCTTTTGCAGCTTGTCACTAACCTTAGAACACAAACTGAAAGCTTATCAGAGAACAGCATCTCAATTGCCAGCAGCACTGAACAGCAGCAGCAACAAACCACTATGCTTGCAACTGCCATTACACAAATGAGCGCGGCGATTAAAGGGGTCGCTGATACAGCAGTAACTACCTCCAACAAAGCGAATGAATCAGATGCTGTTTCTCAGCAGGGGTTGCAAAGTGTACAAGATAACATCCAATCTATTAATCAACTGAATCAGTTACTTACACAAACTAAAACCGATATAGATTTACTAAGTGACAAAACAAATGAAATTAACAGTGTGGTACAGATTATTCAAAGTGTAGCTGAGCAAACTAATCTGCTTGCACTTAACGCAGCCATTGAAGCCGCTCGAGCAGGCGAGTCTGGCAGAGGGTTCGCAGTGGTTGCCGATGAGGTAAGACAATTGGCACACAACACCCAAAAAGCCACAGAGCAGATCAGCGAAATGATTGTTTCATTGCAGGATGCATCTAAACGTACTGTCAGCAGCATGGATGAAGCTGCAGCTCAAACTGAGCGTAGCGTCTCTATTGCTGCAGGCTCCGCCGAATCGATACAAAAGATCACATCAGCCATTACTGAAATTGCAGATCTGAATGTAGTGATCTCAACTTCGACCGAGGAGCAAACAACGGTTGCCAATGAAGTGTCAGAAAATATTAACCAAATCACATCAAGCATTAAAATTGTCGCTGATAGTGCTTCTGATAATGCCCAAACCAGCAAAAGTTTACAGCTAATAGCAAACAAGCTGGAAGAAGACATTACAAAATTTAAAGTTTAACTTTAAGTGCTATAGCATCAAAATTAGGTGAGTGAGGAAGCTTCACCTAATTTTGCTGTTAATGCCACCCTCACTCATTTTATATTGTTCGCCTACCGTAAGCTTCAAAATAACAAAGATAATTAGCAGTTATTAAACATAGAAAAAGGTCTATTTGTCTCTAATTTGTAGCCGTCTTCATTGATTAAATTACAATGAACAGCTGCTAATATTCATCAAGAGCTACGAAAATGTCTAAATTTGTATTTATTGCAGTAATCGCATTTGTGGTTGGTGCATTCATGTTAAGTAATAACTTTGACAGCCTAGAGCATGGCGAAGCCAAGTTTGTTTATGACACCTCGACTGTCGATACCGCCGTTGCAAACCAACTACACCAATTTTTAATAGAAGAAGCCATTTACGATGATAAAACGGGTGACGTTTTACTATTGAAGAAGAGCAAAGCGGGTGTGTGGGTTGCAAAATTCCCAGTATATCAAGGTGGTGAAATATCCCCGCTGGTACGAAAAAATATAGAAAAATTAAGCATAGACATAAAACAAAATGTATTGAATAACGAGCCATTAGAGGTGCATATCACCAATGCAGGTTTCCAATCAGTACAATTTTTCAAAGTCTAATGTATGAAACCCATCCTCAAAATGAGTACTTAATTAAGAGGGGTGCTATAAGGATTTCTCTTTCTCATCTGTCAGTATGGGAAAGAGAGCTCTCATTTAATTTGATACAAAATCGAGCAAAGAAACTCACTTAAGCTCAGAGATGAAATCCAGCTTGTTACGTAATTTATTTATCAAAGAAACCCCTGTTTCTGAGTCATCATTCAAGCCTTCTAATAAAGTCATAAAGTATACATCCATTAATAAGCTGGCATAGAAAAGTTGACTTTCATTACCTGAAACAAGCTGAAGTTTAAACGCACTAAGCTGAGGATTTAGTGATTGGCTTTGCCATAAAATTTCTTTGAAAAGTTCTTTACTAAACTCTCTTTGCGATAAGTAGAAAGGGTATAGAGCAGAAGCAAAATGCAATAAGCGATCTTTCGCAGTCTTTGAAGTGTCAGACTCAGCTGTTGTTACCAACAAATTCGTGAGTTGCACTTCTAAGCCAGATTTCAGCAAATCAATTTTATTTGGAAAATGACTAAACACGGTCCCTGTCGCGACACCTGCCGCTGCCGATATGTCTCTAGTGCTAGTTTTTTCATAGCCATTATCTTTAAAAAGTTGCCATGCCGCAGCTAAGATCCGCGATCTTGTTTGTTCTCTTTTAGACACTTTGCCCCCCGAAATAATGCGCCATTAAAACAATTTTATAAAAAGTTGCAAAGTTTTTATTGATAAATGAGCGCGCTCAATATTAATATGAGCACGCTCATTTATTTTTTGGAGATTAAAATGGATTTATTTATTCGTATTATCGGTGCTTGCATTTTTTTACCTTTTATAAGCTTTTATAGTTATGTTTTAGGCCCAATCTTAAAACTTGTTTTGGTGCCCGGCGGACTGCTATTGTTGTTGCTTATTTTGGGAAAAGAAGATGGTGTTGATCCTTTAGTTAAAGCTTTTAAAAATGAAGCTAAAACACCTGACAGTATTGAAGCGTCTTAACAATTAACCACTAAATTATATAGCTTTGAAAGGTTCGACTTAACATGAAAACTAAATTCTCAGGGGCATTTTTGCTGATAAGCGTCGCCTTACTTGCCCTTTTTACTGCTTTAGCACATATGTCTTGCATCGTGCTTGGTCCAGAGTGTTATCGTGCGCAAATGGCACCTGAATATTTAGTTGAATTATCTGAGCGCGCACCTTGGCGTGCCGCGTTAGAAACGACTTTGGTATCACTGCTATTTGTTGCAACCTCGGTTTATTGCTTATCGGGAGCGGCAGTGATCAGAAAATTGCCATTACTGAAGCCAGCCATTATGACTATTTCTGTGCTTTGCACCCTCAGAGGGATAGCCACAGTACCTTTGAGTGTGCTCTTTCCTGATCAGGTGACCATATTTTCTCTTGTTGCAGGTGCTCTTTGGTTTTTAGCTGGCGTATGTTCTTTTATCGGTTATCACAGAATCAATGCCGAAGTAAAAGTTTGAGAATTTAATAAGGATCAGCTTATTCAAAAACCACAAAATATTTACTTTGTGCAAAAAACACTCTAATTTGTACCTAAAAGGCAAAAGGAGTTGTTATGAAAAAAGCGATATTTACACTGGTAGTAACTTTTTCACTTATTGGTTGCGGGTCTGATAGTGATAAGCCTAACAATAAACCAACTGAATCATCGAATAAACTCGAAGCAATCTCCCCTCTACCAAGCTCGCCTCAACATAAACCAGATGTTTCTTATGATGAACAACTACAATTAGACATAGAACAATTTGTTAAGCTTGCCCACTCAGTTCAGTACTTCTACCCCTCAATAGCAAGCCAGAACTCAGATTGGCCACTTTTTATAGCTGAAAGCATTATAGAGTTAAGCCAAACCCCAGAACAAGAGAGGGCTGACAAAGGCTTATTTTTGCTCAGACAAATTGCACCATATTTGACTACCGATGAGACATTATTACCAGAGGTGAACGATAACACGGAAGTCTCAACTTGGTTACAAAATGCACCTTTAAACCAAGCAGTGTATACACGCACGCTACTAACACAAAGCTATGGTGAATTGAAAAACCGTGACTATTCCAGCAATAACTTAATAGCCGAGGTAGATTACTTTCAAGAAGCTTTATATTTTCCCTTATATCTTCCTGAGAATTTAGAACTTCAAGGTCAAACCTTTCAACAACTGGGTCGCTGGCAGCTGTCTGAAGAGTTTCAACATACTGAGATTTGTATGGCATCAGTCTCAAGCATGTGGGCAGCTATCAATCATTTCTGGCCTTATTTCGACCAAATTTCAGTGAATTGGCAGAACAGTTTGCCTAATTTACTTCAAGCTTGTACTGAAGACGATTTCATACAAAAACGAGCAAAAATATACACTGAGTTCACCAAACTAAAAGACAACCATATCATTATTGCACTCCCTACTCCCGAGCAGCACGTGCAAAATAAGTATATCCCTTTTTTATACGAACTTGTTGAAGGTAGGGCCATTGTCGTTCGCGAAGAGAAAAGTCAACAAACAGGCGTAGAGATTGGCGATGAAATTCTGAAAATTAATGACCAAGACATCCATGATTATCTTGAAGACAAAGCCGATTCTTCACTGAAAAGTGACCTACAACGTAAAACAGTACCAGCTTACACTGATGTGTTTACTGCATCGCTTGAAAGTATTGAGTATCAAATCAAGAAGCCGAATGGACAAACGAATACGATTCAAGTCACGCCTAAACCAATAGAAGCACTAACTCGTTTTCATGGCTTGAGATATGTGCCTAGACGTGATGAAAAAGTTGAAGTGCTTTCAAATGGGTTTTACCGACTGAATATTTATAATATTTCAAGTAACGACACCGCTGATGTACTTGAGCAATTAAAAGATGCCAAAGGGGTGATATTAGACATGCGAAATTACCCCACTGATTGGCATGGCTGGCAAACTGTCTTGAGTTGGTTTATTAACAATACAGCCGTAAACGATACAATCTCATATTCATGGCAAGGGGCACCAAATCAAACAGAAATTAAGCAACAGCCATTATCTCAAACTATTCAGCCTGCACAGAACCAGTTTAAGGTTCCCGTAGTTGCGCTTTCTTCACGGTACAGCCAAAGCTCTAATGAGCACAGCCTTATATTTGCCAGAAGTGGTGGTATTCCAATTTTAGGTGAACCGACTTCAGGCATTAATGGCAACATAATTGAAATGGGCTTATTCGGAGGTTTCAATCAAAACTCAGCTCAGGGCGTCACTTTCATTTACACCAATATGAAAGCCAACCGTTTAAATGGTGATGCCTTGATCAATGCTGGTGTGAAGCCTGACATATTAGTACCTAGAACGATTCAGAGTCACCGCGTTCAGGTAGATAACCAACTGACTGCAGCAATTGAATATTTGAAACAACAGCTCGAACAATAAAAACATCTCCAATAGTATTTTTGGTCATGCTTCAAGTCCAAGCATTAGTATGAAGGATAACCAATGGGTTCAGATAAAACTTGAGCAAGATGCGGTATTTGATGGTAAGACAATCTGGTACTTGGCTGGTCGCCAAACTAAATGGCATTTGATTCGATAACTATTCTATTTATTTTATTGGTTTTTTGAGAATAAACTCTAAGAAACTGGCAATCTGTCAGTTTCTTAATTCTCTAACAATTAATATCACCAATACAGATGTAACGAGTGTCGAATGAATTACCCCATGCATTACATGTACGGTTAAATTCAACTTGTACCTTAGTTTTAGAATGATAGGCTGACAACAGCGTCGAAACCATTAAATCATAATTTAGTTTACTGTCCTCAAATGCAAATCTCGCCGTAGTATTACACTCTCCAGAAACGTTATTCTGCAGTTTAAAGACAATAATTTTTTTGCCATTACTCTCAAATGGAACGAGCCCAGTAATAAGGCCAGTTTGTCGCTCGGCAAACGCCTTAAAACTAAAAATCAGCAATAGAACCATAGGTATATATTTCATAAGTAATCCTTTAATATAAAAAACTTTCAATATTTTAAGGAGTAAAAATGAAGAAAACACTCATTTTATTTTGTGTATTTATGCCTTTTTTGGCTTTCGGCTCTACGAAGAGTATGACTATAGTACCAACAGGCTGGAAAATGGAAAACTACTTTGGAGACAGCCTAGTAGTGTTTTTTAGCGGTTCAACTTGTAAAAATGGTCGGTTAACCTTTCCCAGCCATGCCACTATTCATGATAAAAATAGATTTTGGAGTTTAATACTTTCAGCAAAAGCGACTAAGTCTAAAGTTTTTGTAATATATAAAGACGATGCTCTATGTACTCTGGTTAGTTTTGCAACTGTAGGTTAATAAAAATTATGCTAAAAAAACTTTTAATCGCTATCTTCATAACATCAATGCCAGCATATGCTGGAGGCTGGACTAAAACAGCCAGTGTTATTGATATAGAAATAATTCGCGCTCAGGGTTTTCAAATAAGGGGAGAGTTTGGAAATCCATCTGAATGCTCTAATGCAAACTCAATATTTGTTGCTGTAGATCATCCTCAGTATGAACATATTTTAGCTGTTGCAATGACGGCATTTATGGGTAACAAAAAACTACAAGCTTATTCCCATAAATGTGTTGAATATGGCTGGCATGGCGGTAGCTTTAATCAACTAACTGGTGCGGGCTCTTTGTACTTAAAAAATTAATCATTCAGGCAGCCAGATTCACAGCTGCCTTTCTTTATTTTATATACATATCTTTAATCTTGAACCAGCCGCCCTCACATCCATCAATTGTTACAACTACTTCTTCTTGTGTTGTCTTCGCTGTCATGATTGCAGAAACAATGATGGAGTGCGGGTTACTTAGCCCTACCCAACCACCGCCAGAAGTGCAACTAAACTTTTTAGCTGCATTAGGAATGCCTTGCTTGCCACTGTTAATCTTTATAGCCAGCGAGCCACTTTGAGACACAAAAATGTCTGTGATTTTGCCTGTATCTTGTGTGTAAGCAACAGATAAAAATGGCAATAACAGTAGTAAAACAGTCAACTTTTTCATGAATTTTCCTTATAAAATGACAACTCTAGAAACCGAAGGCTTATCGCTTAAATGCTCTATACCACTGGTTCCGCAACGATCTCCATCAACTGCAATTTTAACTTCTTTGTCTGACATTTTTGCCGCAAGCAAAACACTTAATACAGACTCCACATCAGCATTTGACGTTTCTACTGAGTTCAAGCCTGATTGTTTGCAGTTGGCAGGGTTAAGCGCAGTTCCTGTGGTACGAAAAAGGAAGAAACCTTGCTTATAACCAGTATAAATTTCTAAAACTTTTACATTACCAGACCATTGGTCTTCAGCTGCAACACTCCCCATACTGAAAAGCATGAAAGACAAAATAAAATACTTTTTCATTTAATTTATTTCCTAGAGAATTACAAGTAATATTCTTTTGAATTATAAAACTAAAGGAATATTATGCATATATTAAAAACAACTATGATAATGCTAAGCATATCTGTCACTTCAATTACTTATGCTGCTTCTCTCTCGTGCAAGGGCACTGTTGATCAGGTCGCTTATCATGCTGACAACCGATTTATGGTAAAATTAAGTAGCATGAACCGGCCTGTATTCTTTTGTAATCCTGAGCAAGAATGGTCTGTCACTGGCACCAATTATAAAACTGGGCCTGAAACATGTAAAATGCTGTACTCTACATTATTAACCGCGAAAGCCACTAAGTCAGAAGTTGATTACATTCATTTTGATGGAGATGCAGTACCTGCTTCTTGTAATGATTGGAAAGCTTGGGCATCTGCAAACATACGTTATATCAATGTAAAATAAAGCGCTATATGCGCTTTATTTAATCTATGATTATTAATAATCAGCCTCAATAAGCCTAATTCTCTGATAGTTACTCAAACAGTCATTTTCTGCAGTCGATAGCCATACTTTAATCTTTTGTTTTGATTGTGCAACTGAAAGGGCCAGAGAATACATAATATGGAACATATTATCATCTCTATGCATCGCATACATGCTTTTAGCAGAGCAGGTGGTATTCAAATGCTGAGGGGTTTCTACTGGATCTAGATATAAGTTACCTGTATTAGCACTTACACGTACTTTATCGACCGTGAAGTAACTGGTTTGTGATGTAGAAGCGAATAGTTGGCTTGAGGAGGTAAGCAGAAAAGCTAATAATACATACTTCATTTTTGTTTGTTTTGTTAATATAAAGTGAGAGGTATAGTAACAATTAATGAAATATAATTCTTTATTAAGCTAATGATTTATGTAAACAAATATAAAAGCTCAAGTCTATGAGCTTTTGAAAGATGGTTTGATTTAAGCACAGATTACCTAAACCCGATATAACCAAAATCCCAAGCTCTATCTCGAACTTTACAGCTATCTAGATAATTAACATATAAAGCTCTGTCTAATGTTTTAGCTGAGATTACTGTACTTAATACAGCATTAAATAAAGGGTGTTCTGTTGTAATAACCACTCTATTTAGACCATTCTCTTGATTGCAAGAATTTGGCAACCCTTCTACATAAAAAGACAAAATGCCGATATCATTTACATCGTACTTTGACCAATTATCTGAATGTAAGTCAAACTTCGTGATTTTTCCATAATGCGAACCTGCATGTACTTTAAATGCAGTTGCTAGAGAAAGAAGTATAAGAAAAAGAGTGTTTATTTTCATTTTATATCAACTTTTTAACATTTTCTAAAGCGCTGATTTTAATAGAATAAAAAGGAAAATGGAAATAATTATAAATAAAAAGGTTAACTAAATATACTTAACCTTTCTAATATTGCACAATGCAAGACCTGATAATCCTCTAGTCAGCCTCCGGGGCCTTCGTTAGCTATGCTAACAGGTGCTGAAACCAAGACTGACCGGAGACTGTTATGGCACTTTACTGTGGTATTGATCTACATTCAAATAATCATGTCATCGTTATTAATGATGAACAAGACAACACTGTTTTTTCAAAACGCATCGCCAATGATATTTCATTGTGCTTGAAGTATTTAACGCCCTTTAAAGAACAATTAGCTGGGGTTGCTGTAGAGTCAACGTTCAATTGGTATTGGTTGGTCGATGGCTTAGCAGAGCAAGGGGTTAAGATGCTTTTGGTTAACACTGCGGCTGTTAAACAATACGAAGGGCTTAAATACTCTGGTGATTTTAAAGATGCGTTTCATCTTGCCCACTTGATGCGCCTAGGGATTTTGCCTACGGGATACATCTACCCCAAAGAGCAGCGTGCGGTGCGCGATATGTTGCGCAGAAGGATGCAGCTTGTGCAGTTAGCCAGCAAGCAATTGCTGTCTATTCAAAACCAATTTTGGCGAAGTTCTGGCATTAGGGTCAGTAGCAGTCAAATCAAGAAAAAATCTTTTGAAGTGACTTTATTAAGACATCACTTAAAAACGGCTGCTGACACTAACTTACGCATTTATCGTTCAATCCAGTCTGAAATAAAGCTACTCGAAGAGGAGGTTGAAAAAGCCATCGAAGCACCGAAAAAGCTCGCATTATTGCAAACCATGACGGGAATTGGCCCCATACTTGGGCTTACCATCCTACTTGAAACGGGCACTACAACGCGATTTGAAACTGTAGGCGATTACGCATCTTATTGCCGCTGCGTGCAAAATTTACGTGAGAGTAACAATAAGAAAAAAGGCGAAGGTAATGCAAAAAGCGGTAATAAGTATCTTTCGTGGGCATTCTCACAAGCGGCACACATGGCTGTACGCTACGAACCGAAAGTGAAAGCATTTTATGACCGCAAGTACCAAAAGAAGAACGGTATCGTTGCGATTAGAGCGGTAGCGCACAAATTGGCAAGAGCGGCTTATTATATGATGAAAAACAATGAACCGTTTGATGTTAACAAAGCGTTCGGCTGATAAACCCAAGCCAGCAAAGGGGTTGGTATGAACCAGTAGACTCTGATTGGATGGGTTTATCGGCCACTTGATTTAATCATTCGCCTAGCACGTGAGCCACTAAAAGGTTGGTCATTAAATTGAACCACAGTTTCTGTTATTTCTATATGGACGCGTTGCTGGCACCGAGTATTTTGTGGAGCGAACGCTTGGGGTAAGGCAACTTACCTAGAACCAGATGGGTGACTGGTGCGGATGATTATCCGACATCAAAATAAAGAAAAAACGGGCGCGAGTGAAGATTGAGTGACTAATGTTTAATGCTGAAAATAACTCGGCAGAAATTCACTCGCGCACTTTACAACGGCTGACTAATGGGTGACACCGCTGATTTGTGGGTTTGCACGTATGTATCTAAATTGCAACGTCTATGTAGTTAATAAGCGGCTCAGTATTAGCGCAACTTTGCTTACCCTGAAATTCGACTGATACCTTTTTATTTGCTGCAGCAGCGGTTAAAGCAACCGATAACATTGCTTTGTAATACTCGTTAGTAAGATATATTTTTGAATAACTGTTACACCCAGAAAATTTTACGTAAGCCACCGAAGGTCTGACACGTATATTTTTAATTTCAACATCACTTTTTGCTGTATAAGCATTGAGGTCAAAAGATAATAAAACCAGTGTAAAAAGTAGTGCCACTTTTTTCATGATTTTTTCCTTTTCTTTTTAATTTAAATATCAAACCCGTATAGAAACAGAAACTACACTCCAAAACAAGTTAAAAAAGTAACTATCTTAACGCATTTTAGTTTCTATTTTCACCTTCTACAGGGTTATGCCCGTCTCATTTTATTTTTAATTAGGTGCAAACAATTAATGAGACACACATCAATATTACCCCCCCTCTCTTATAACTTAAGAAAACTAGGCAAAACAACCTCCTACCTCACCAGATTAATTAAAAATTAAAAGCTATATTTTACTGGAATATTTAACGACACTCGAAGAACTATAGTAATTAAAAAACCATTGAAGCAAACAGTGTCAGCCATTAGTAATTAGTATCAGTCCAGACGCTGGGATTCAGGAAAGCAGGCGGCTGAGATAAAAGAAAGCCCGCATGATGCGGGCTTTCAAAGCTAAAGATTATCGTAAACAGCTGAGTATCTTTTCCGAAGACCAGGATTACCTAAGTGCTCTTCCATTACCAACTTGGCTTTCTCTGGTGCACCTCTAAGCATATATGCAGCCGTAACAAACACATACCAATGCTGTTGCTTTAATAAAAAAGCATTGGAAGATTCATATGCTTTCAACAAGTCATCAATACCTTGCATGCTTTCAAGTAAATCAACTAGCCACTTCTCGATAAAAGAACAAATGGCTATACCAACCTTAGGATAATCTTCTTCGCCTTTTGTAAACCAGCGTTCATGATTTTCTTTAGGGGCACAAATTTCAATCGGTTGCTTAAGAAGAATATCTGGAGCATTCGCAAGCAACATTTTATTGCCACTTACAAGCTTCAAAGCCTCCTCAGATACTGAGGGTATTTTCCAAACAAAAACAGGATGAATATGCGCCTCAGCCCCATCCTCATATCTTGGGAAATAATCCGTTACAAACTCAATTTCTTGAATAGATTCCAGAAGTTTCTTCTTATATACAAGTGATCCCTTTCTCCGCTTAAAACCTAGCTCTAGTAGGGCCTGATCTACAGGCCCATCTAGCATTTTAAGCACGTTAGTTTTTGCTTCTTTAATATCATTCATATCAATATGCTATGGAACTCGAATTTCTAGTGATCGACCAACATTAATACCGCTACTTTGACCAACTCCGACAGCAGGGTTAGAAGTGTTCACACCACTATCAAAACTTCTCTGCGCAGCGGTTTTAGTTGCTGATCCAGATTTAACTTCCAAACCGATAACTCTACCTCGTGGACTTACAGCAGCACCGTCATATACACGTAGCTGTCCATTCGCATTTCTAACAGAAACACGGCCTTCAATTACATTCCAGCCAGGTTTCTGTTTTACGGCGTCCCAAACTGCTTGCTCTGCTGCTGCACCTGGGGTTCCTGGGCCGTTAGGGCTTGCAAACTTTCCGTCAGCAGTTCGCCAACCGTTTTTCCAGCTGGTTCCTCTGTTTGTAACTCTCTTTGTTGCAATCCTCTCAGCATCTTCAGCGGACACACCGGCGTCCATTAGATCTGCACCTAGCTCAACAATTTTCTGGTTCGTTGTTCTATTATCTCCATTCAATAACCTTGCGAGATCTCGACCAAATTGGGCCCAGCCTTTACCTGCTTTTGCATTAAATAGGTATTGGTAAGCTGAAGTTACAGCACCGTTAGAGAATTTACCTCCTGTAATTTTTGAAATGGTACCACCAATAGCCATAGATTGTAACGTACCAACCACCACATTATCCATACTTACCAAACCAGCAACTTGGAAACCTTTTGACAACCCAGCACTCCAGAATCCATGTCCGAAATTCCCTCCTTGTACATCTGCTATTATGCCACCAGCCAAAGCATGGGCGGTTATATGTCCTATACCTCCTGCCTGCCAGAAGCCAGCAGTAGCATCAAAGGCACTTCCGATGCCATAAAAAACAGCGGCTGTTGCTGCTGATGTAAAGCCTGCCCTCAAGCTAGCTCCAACATCTCCTGTGTGATAATAAGTTCTCTGCGCGGTGAACACGGCAGCACACCAAACTTGACAACCTGGCACAAAGTTTAGACCAACAGTAACAAAAGCAGCTACTCCATCGCTATTCATAGCTCTATCGTATGCCCAACTCGCAATTGCACCAGCAACGATCCCCCCAGACAAGCCCCCAATAATTGCACCCGCCTGACTCATAGCCGCTTTAAATAGTTTCTTAAACAAATAACCACTAGGATCGGTATAACTCAACGGATTATTCAGCACATAAGCATATGCGTTGTAATTTTGCAGGTTCAGTGGCGCTTGCACAAATGGATCAGCCTGCATAAAGCTGCCCGTGCTCGAGTCATAAATGCGACCATTCATGTGAATAACACGCTTATCATTACCCAATTTGACTGGCTCATGACCCGTGTAAGTTCTGAAGTTAGCAGACACACGATCAAAAACTGTCAAATTGAATGCAAAGTTAATTGCATCTACATTATTTAATAATGCATGAGATTTTTGCGTACCAAATACTCCGTACGAATAACGGCCCAACAGCTTGTAATTTCTATTTGTAATTGCAATCACAGAGCCTTGGTGGTCGGTAAACATCCACTGTAGCGATGCATTTCCATTCATATAATACTTTTGTTGTGCGTCATTACCTATGTAACGCTTTACAAATGGTGTTGTATCATTTGGATTCTCAGACGTTTCAACGGTAAGCTCTAGTGCACCTACATAGTAGACGGTTTGCTTTTTATCTTTACGCTTGTAACGGCGATTATTCACATCATACGCAAAGGTAACCTCTTCATTATTGGCATCAATGAAATAGGCTTTATTACGTGCCGTGTACTTTACCGTACGGTAGCTGCTGTTATTCACATACAACTTGGTTTGGTTACCGTTTGCATCGTATTCAAAGCGTTCTGTTACCTTAGTATTGGCTGCACTGCCCAAGGACATTGTATTCATTTGTGCACTTTGAGGCTGCGAACCAAGTAACGGACTATCATTCCCCCATGTACCATCAACTGGTGGTCTAATATCGATTGGTGGTGGCAAAATAACAATGGGTCCACCGGTACCGCCACCGCCATTGTCAGAGTCACTACAGCTGTCTTCATTATCAGCACTGTCGTAATCTCGACTCGTAATGGCATGTCTTGGCGCGCCATTTTCACCAAATCTTTGCGACCACTTTTTCTGCACTTTACGACACTGTGTTTTACTGCTGTTCGTGTATGTAAAAGTCTCAGCTTTGCTCTCTAAATTGCCGCTATCACTGTAGCTGAACAAGTTCAGGTCTTGCACATGGGTTACTCGGTTAAGTAAATCATACTCATAAGTTTCTTCAGGTAATGCAATTTGTGCTCGACGAGTTAAATTACCTAATCCATCAAAGCGATAACTGTCGGCCTGAATGTAGTCGTAATTGGTCGACGCTATTTCAGACAATAAGCCTCGGCTGTCATATGTGACCTCCATTAACGCGCGACCCTTTTTATAATGCGTCACTTGGCCTCGTTCATTAAGCGTCTGAAGTTCGTAATATAGTTGACCATAACGCCCTTCACGCGCTTCATGTTTCGCCACAACTTGACCATTTTGGTAGGTATTTTTGACACCTCGCGCTTCAATATACTCACCACTTTCAAGTCGACGGTAGTCGTCAAATTTTAAGCTCACACGGCCAAACTCATCATAGGCTGTCTGCTGAATCACACATTTAGACGCCAAAGGATTTGTGACTGTTTGTGCATCTGTGATGTTTCTTGCATTACCTGAGGCATCTTTATCATGATGGCTCGCCTTGATACGTAAGTCGTTCAAACGGGTATTAAAAGTAACCCCTTCTATACATTGATTGTTTTCAATGGCTGTTAGAGTCGAAGCCGAACGACCGAATGTGTCATAGAAGTAGTATTGTTCCCAGTCATTGCCTTGAGAAGCTGATATTAACTGATGAACATTGCTGAGCTCTTCACCGTACACCCAGTTGCTTTCACCCTCATTTTCTATTTCATTACTAGGCACGGTATGCCACAGCCTTATTTTTCGACCAAATGAGTCGTAACGAATATGTGTTTCTACACCACGCGCATCCGTTTGCTTAGTTAATTCACCAAATGCGTTGTGTTTATATGACCAATTACCTCTGTCTACATCAGCAGAAGTCTCTTTTCGACCCAACAAATCAAAGGTATTGGTAATTAACACATCACCATTGTCGGCTGAGGAACTCACCGTCAGTTGATTACCGCGACTGTCGTAGGTGTATGTCAACACGTTACCCAGTGCATCGGTTGCTGAAATGAGCTGGCCTAAGACATTTTTAGTAGACGACGTTTCTTGTGCTCCGGTTGACACCCCTGTACCGCTTACTTCTACTGTGTTTGTGCGCCCTGACTGCGAATAAGTGGTTGTTACATTGGTATCGTTATCTGTGCTGCTAATCACACGATCAAACACATCATATACAGTTGTAACTTCTGCGCTACCTGGTGCAGTTTGTACAAGTGCTCGACCATATTTGTCGTAACTGACTGTGCTATGCAACCAAGCGCCTTTTGCAGTTAAACTAGACGACTTGTAGGTGCGCCCCATTCTATCTAGGTATTGCTTTTCAACCAGTTCGCCATTAACCAGCTTATTCGATTGCGCCACACAAGCATCGCTGTCGTTACAAGCTGTTAAATAGGTATAGCTTTGTGTACCCGAGGTCGCATAAGTACCAATTTTTGAGCCAAATACGTCGTAAATTGATAAGGCACGAGTGCCATTAACAGTTTGCGCTTCTGTCACTTGGCCAAATACATTGCGGCTGATGACCTCTGCACCCTTTACGAATAACCCTTGTTGCTCTGCATCACCTATTTGCTTGGTATAAAGTGGGTAACGTCCCTCGTCATCAAATACAGTTTCACTTATGCGTGTTTGCTGTTCGTCGCTGGCACAACCGCTATTAGTAGTGCTAACTACTGTTGTATTACCCAAAGCATCATAAATATGTTCTGTGGTTAACTCATAATCACACCCTTGATCTTCAGCAATGACTTCGCTTTCTAACATGTAAGCATGTTCGTGCTGTGGACCATAATAGGTAAACTTAGAAGTCAGTGAATGATCAACTTTACCTTTGGCACTGTGCGTCACTGTTGATTCAGTTAATCGACCCAACACTTTGTAGGTTTCGTCATCGCCAGAAGTCGAGCCATACGTATTCTCCGTTGTTATACTTGATAACACCTTATTAGAGTTTGGTTCAACTCGCTTAGAAACTGTTTGAGTAACATTACCGTATTCATCTTGGACTGTTTCGTTAATAGAGCAGTCCATGCCACTCCTTTGAATAACACCGGTATCGACTAAATCAATTAATGAAGAGCATTCCTCTGTAGATTCATTGAATACTCTGTAAATCGAGTTAAGCCCTCGTGTGTTTCGTATAGCTTTATATTTATTCGTACTTTCACTAATAGTATCGGCACCCACTTTTTTAATGGTGCGCGCAGGCAGCCCAGTTTTAGGGAATGCCTGGTGATAACGGGTTGTAGTAGAGAATGTGTGCCCATCTTTTATGTTGGTCGTTGTCAATGCCTTAAAACCCAACATACCTCGGCCACCAAATTGAACATAAGCACCTTTATATTTATAGCTTACTGTGGCTTTGAGCGTGTCATTAATTGAACTTGGGCTATCAGTCGAGACCTCTTTAACCAAAGGCGATGGACCAATAATTGGCGTGACCTTGAGCCCTTGCTCTTTAAATGCATCTATGTCTTCTTGATCTTCTTCAAAGCCTGTATTTGAATAAGCTGAAAGCACTATCGGTCTATAGACTGATGGATCTGTCATTAAGGCATAATCGATATGGGTTTTATTCTCATAACCTTGTGTAATATCTGATAAATAACCCTCATATGGAGATTGGCCTAGATTATATTTTACAACAACTGAATCACCTGCCTTGAACAGTAAGTCTTGAACACCATCATTATTGTAATCTGCTGTGAATGCATAATCACCCTGTTCAAAATCAAGTTCACCGGTAGAGAAAGGATTAGAGCGATGTTCAACAAATGACTCTGAGTCAATATCCCAGAGGTACTGCATCCAACCCGCTGGATAATCATATTGCTTATTTCTCAGAGCAAAGTTTAGCTCAAATAGACCATCTTTATTGGTGTCCAATATCATTGGGGCAATTAAATCTGTTGGTAACTCATCCTGAAGTGGATCTGTTTTAGACCAAGCAATGTGTTTGTTATCATATAAATGTCGCTGACTCGATTTATTCAATGCCAAGCGCCACTCTTTTACCTTGTCATTATGCTCACTTGTTTTTAAGTAAATAAAATCAACTAAACCATCACTGTTTACATCTGTCGGGGTCAAATGTTCGATGTTTTTTGCCGATGAGGTTGTCACTGCACTCGAAGTAAATTGAAGAAAGCCGCCATGTGGATAGATGCCATTATTCGTACTTACATAAATTGTTTTGGCTTTGCCTTCACCACAGTCGTTACTTGGGCAACGTAATGACACGATGTCTGCCAAACCATCAAAGTTAACATCCATTGCATACCAAGGGGTATTTTTTTCAATGAAATTGGAGTAGCTACCCGGATCGCTTGAGGTTAACTGTTTTGGCACCGAAAATCTCTCAGTTTCGGTATCATACATGGCAACAAATAGTTCATTTTTATCACTGAACAATGAGTGCCACTCATTGCCACTGGATAGGGTAACTTCTTTTTGCAAAAAGACTAAATCACCATAACCATCACCATTAAAATCTGCAGTTTGTAAGCTCTTAATGAAAGCGGCATAATCACCAGTGATAGGAATAGCACCTATTTCTACATAACTATAGCCACCACGCTGTATCAGCGTTGCTCTTTCCCAGTTAAATCGATTTTCTAGGCTATGTCCGTCAAGCTCTTTTCGCTTACTTATCCAAAGAGACTGCTTACCGTCGCCGTTTTCATCTAATGCAACCATTACAACTGACTCTTCATTGTCAAAACGGCCAATAAGCTTACACGCAAGTTCTGTTGGATTTTCGAAAGTGTTGCCTTCAAAAAAGCATAGCTCATATTTTTCATGCCCCACTCTTTCCAGTGTTGCAACTTCTGGTGTGCCATCACCTTGGGTATCTAACAGGGTCATAGCAGCAAGCTTGTTATCACCCGATGAAGAAAATATGGTACTCGAAGAGCCAAAATTAATGTTGGCTGTATAACTATTGTAGTCAAACGTAATTGGGCGTTTACATACATTATTACGACATTGCGCAATACTGGTTAATAAACGTAGACCATTAGTTGCAAAACTATAATTAGGCTCGTATCGGCCTAACTCAAAGCCATTATGATTTCGAACAACAATGCTAGTGAGCTGCGAAGTTTGCTCCATTTTGCTACCATCAATATAACTTGAGCGATAAACAGGCAGTGCCTCGTATTCAAACGAGACTGTATTACCACTATAATGTATTTGGCTGATAACTCTTTCACCTGCGCCTAACTGATTTGAATTAGATGCCTCTGTGGTATAAGTATATGAAATCGTTGTGTCATCATTTTGTAGGTTGTCTTGTACAGTATGAATTAACCAGGTTAAAACTTGTGTTTCATCATTACTGTCGGTGATAGTAACTTCGCTGTTTTCAGTACCACCATAGTATTTATAACTGCCATCTTTACCACGAATGACAAACATATCTCTGCCTGTTTCATCGTGACTTACTTTGATAATTGTTTGATAACTTTTTATTTCTGTTTCATATGCAGCTAGCGTAACAAAACCAGGAATAGACAGGTTTGTGTCAAGTTTAATTAGGCGCTGACCATCAAGACAATATCTATCATCTTCGCTGAATGTAATACCTTTAAACTGGCCGTCTTGTGCCTTAGTTTGTCGACAGCGGCTAATGCTAGAAGCCGCACTTAAGCTCCAGCCTAATGCTACATTCGTGCGTGGTGCTTGTGAGTTGTAGCCTAAACTAACAGAAGGTTTAACGCCTGTGATACCTGCAGGAAGCTCAATTGGAATATTATACGTAGCGGAGCCTGCCTCGCTGACTCTAAATTGGCCAAGCGTCGGCGCCAAACCAGCGTGCTCTAACAGTATTTCATTACTAGGTGCATTCATTGGCGCTTGTGTATAGGGAAGAGAAACACTCAATGGCGATGTTTTAATACTGTCGTTAACGAGTACTCTTCTCTCATTAGAATAATTATTACTACAGTGTAAAACTCTCGGGTTGTTTTCTAATACCACACGAACACAAGCTTTTACCTTGAAACGGTACTCACCGTTATCGAATTCTTTAAACCATGAGGTTGTGTCGCCATTTGCAGGCTCAGTTGATGCACTTTGCGCAGCAATAACCTCTGCACGATAGTAGCCATTGCCATTTTCAGATACATAAAGCTCATATTCTTGCACAAGCCCGGTTGTACCCATTGCTAATTCAATGGTGCCCTGTCCATTATCAGTCGCGGTTAAACTTGGCGTTGCTAACCCATCACTTGCATCAATCGGATTGGTACCTAAGTGAGCTTCAACTAAGTTACTTAAACCATCGCCATCTGAGTCATAATCATAACTACAATCCCTCGCTGGCATGCAGTAGTCGTAAAAATCATACAGTAAACTGTAAACGATGACGTTATATTGCTGCCTCTCGGCACCTGCACTTAACATCGCAATAAAGACTTCCGCGCGTGTTTCACCTGCTTGTAATTGACCAACCCAATAAGCTTGGTTACCAGCGCCAATTCTACTGCTGGCAGTAGCGTCGCCAAGGAAATATTCAAACAAGGTACGAATAAAGGTCGCGTCATCCGCAGTGGCTAAGTCTGGGTTGGCATTAATAAGTGCACTGATCAGCTCGTTAAATGGGTGACCCATATCATATAAATAGGTCAGTAAACTCAATTGATCTCGAGTTGGTGCACGTTGTAGTAATATTACAGCGGCTTTGGTTAATCTAGTTAGTTCTGGGTGTTCTTGATTTGGCGTCCAACGGGAGCTTTTCCATTCTTCTATTTGCTCTCTGAATGCATCATAAAGCACACCAAAGTCGCGCCATTTAATGGCATTGGCTGAGATCATCTCACGATCTATTACGTGTAATTCACCATCTGACGTTTTTACATAAATTTGCCCTGCTGACGAAACATCAACTTGATGATTAATTCCGGCTGGGAAATGGTACTGCCACTGTACATGACCTGTGTCTTTATCTAATGAATACAAGCTTGCATCCATTGAACCAACATATAAATTACTGTTTTCATCTAATTGTGCTGGTGCAACAATCGGACCTTTAGACGTAAACAACCAGTCTTGAACTGTTCTTGCTGACTCGCTTGCTTGTGCTGGTCTATGACGTAGCTTGTAAAATTGATGATTCACAGAACCAAAATAAATATGGTCATCAATGTCAATACTCTCAACCAATGGGCGCGCAACCACTTTGGCTGCGACATCATCGCGTCCACTGTTATTAGTTCTAGGTTGATATAACCAAAGTTCATCTAATCCATTGCTATCATTAAATTTGTATCCTGCCAAACCTGTATCTCGGCCGGCATATAAATAGCCGTTGTCACTTACTGCGATTGGGCTATCTAATAAGTCTGGCTGCCCATCACTGCCTGTAGAATCAACCACGAGCGTACTGATTAATCTCTTATCACCTTGATAAACACCATTAGAGGCGGTAATTTCTAACCCGCCCTGCATATAACCTTGATACACTTTTTTATTAAATTGTACAGAAAGATCATTGCCTGAAAGTGCTTTATTTACGCCTGTAAATATCTCACCCGTTGCACGTACTCTTGCTGTTATCACCCCTTGTGAGGCATTTAAAAATAACCCTTTTAAGTTAAAGATAACTGGGTCATTACAACTTTGATCTTGCTCGCAGCTATAATTTACATCACACGCCGATAACGATTCACAGTTTGGCCCGACGAAAGATTGTAAAATTGGCGCCATATGATCTATGGTGATTTGCTGGCCCGCAGTACACTCATCTTTTGCATTACATGCTATTAACTCAAAAGTGTATTGACCCTGCTGCACCGAGAATTGCTCACTCATAGAGCCAGGCACATAAAATCTATTTGTGTTTATTGCACCAGACATATGCTGAGTAGACGATGATTTTTGACTCGGCAGCCCTTTCCAGTAATTCACTTTATGATATGAAGTCGAATCATCAGGACTTGGCCAAGTTAATGTGTAAGAGCCTGACTCTTGTCGCTGCTGTTCATTAAAATAAGGAGGCAAAGGTCTGGCAATCTCATGATTAATTTTAATGTAACCTTTCTGAGGGTAGCGATACACATCGCCATCAACAGAGCTATTACGACCTTTTACTGTAAAGTGTAAATTTTGACCGTGCATTTTCGGCATAGATCTAAACGTAAAATCAACTGATGTTTTACCTGCTACCGATATAGTTTGTGATTTTTCGACTGTGCCCGCCACAATCGCTTTTACATCAAACTGATCAGTATGATTAAATTTTTCAATCTTCAATTCGTATAAATTGTCAGTTTCAACATAACTAAGCGTTGGAGGACTCGGTGGTGTAGGAGCGATGACAGTGATATCACCGATATGTCTATTATTAATCGTGATATTATTTGGGTGTTTATTATCTGCGTTTTTTCTTCCCGCGGTTGCTGTCACGGAAATCTGTTGACTTGACACAGCAGACTTTGCTTCCCAGCTAATGGTAATCGTTTTTGCCTTTTCAGGATCACCTGTATCTACAACAGGCAGATCCGTAGGAATTTCGGGGTTAAAGGTAAGGTCTTTTGTATCAACACCACTGATACTCACAGCATTTAACCAGTTGGCATCACTTGAAAACTGGCCAACCTTAATCACAGCAGTAACGGTATCACCCACATTATATTTATGATCATTGCCGTTATTTTCTATAGTGCCTGATAGATTAAATCGATCTTTAAACGCGACCCTATGCTTCACGCCTTCTCGTAATGGTTTATCATTTTCATCTTTTACAACAATGTAAAAGTCGAGCTGATTAGTTTGATAACTATGTTCAGGATCATTAAATTTAAAGTTTGCTGAGCATTCAGATGCTCTATCACCTTCACAAATTGCCAATTCTTTTCTACAAACTGTTGTGCTCGCGTCTTCATTTGTGCTGGGCATGACACAAATTTGTGTACTTTTCAAACCGCTGCTGTCTCTTGCATGGACTTTGATTGACAAGTTGTCGTTTTTAAAGGCAGATAGAGGCATGTCGTCAAAATTAGCTTCTGGCGCATAATCAAATTCTACTTCGACAGTTTTTGAAGCACTCGCACCCGCGTTATCACTTATTTCTACGGTAATTGGGAATTTGTTGCTGTTACCTTCTTCTGTTGCTCGAACGGCCAGGTTTTCACATTTTATTTCGGTTGCGCTAGAAGAGCATGAACCTAAAAAACTATTACTCTCGTTAAGCCTGAAGGTATTTAAATTTAACTGATTGCCTGATTGCACATTTGAGTCTGTGATTGTAAACGAAACCAGTGCGTCTTCTCCTGGTGATAAAGCACGATTGTTAGACACTGTGATATCGCTTATTTGCGGGAAGTTATTAACCTCTACCACCGTGAAACTGTATGATTTTGTAACAACTTTAGGCGGGTATTGACTATCACGAGCCTCAACGGTGATGGTATGGCTTCCAGATGATATTTCATTGAGATCAAAAGTAATTTCACAATTTTTATTTATTTCTGGGTTGGGACAAGTTCCTCTTCTACTAAAATGTATGGGATTACTCCACATACTCCAGAGCATTAAATCCACTCCAAAGTGCGGATTATTTTGTGCTTTAGCATTGATTGTCAGAGTACCTTGACTAATTGAAATTTCATTATCCGAAGGAGCATCTATTACTACATTAAAATCTTCCGGCTTCTCAACGACATTCAGTACAGTCTTACAAATAGCATCCTTATGGCCATTGCCAACATTATAAGGAACTTTCAACGTTAAGCTATGCCGACCCAAACCTAATTTTGATTCTAAACATCCTCTATTTGGAGCAACACCCCAAAGTCCGCAAGATGAAGTAGCTAGTCGGGTTGAACCTTTGTAAATTCTAGGACTAAGAATTTTTGAAGCTCCATATTTGTCTCTCAAAGCTTCATAAAAACTGTGTGAATAAGGTATATTCTTAGTGTCAATATGATCCTCTGCACGAGTGTACTCAATGTCAGGGCAAGAGTTCTCAAATGCACTGTTTGTAAAAGAAACTGCTATTAAAGCTAAAAAAGAAAATACTTTCCCTAAGACAATTTTCATAATTGACCCTTCCAAATGACTGTCATTGGCTTAGGCGTAGCTTGTTGACCATAAGCCAGCACCCCAAAGCTTTGGGCTTGTTGCACAATCTGATTTGTAGGAATGCCTACACCCATTACGTTGTCTCGCTCTTTAATCAAAAATTGAGGACTGATACCTTGAATCCGTTTTTTATTTAAAAACACAGTCGGTGTATTAATCACCGGATGCTCAAGATCGTTTGATAAGGTAAAACTTTGCGGTTTTGGTGCTAAATTTTGCTGGTCAAAAATACGTACATCTCCATTATGAAAAAATGCATATATCCCTGTGGCTTTTGTTGTTTGAGAAATAGAATCGACGAACTTCGCAGAGTAATCACCATCGTTATTGACAATGATAGGGCTCGTTAACAATGGCTCTGCATAGTAATCTGAACAGATTAAATTTTGTTTATCGGTCAAGCGTACTTTACAAAGTCGTCCTTGGTTGCTTGCATTGGTTTCACTAAAATACAAATAATTTTCTGTTAAATTAGGAACACTGTTCACAACACCATCAAGCGTTAGCTGCCATTCTTGTTGCCAAGAAACTGGCTGCCCCTGTTCTTGATAAGCTCTATAAAAGAATAGTTTGTTGTCATGTGTAGCAAAAACTAAATGGTGCTCAGTTTGTAAAATGGTTCGCTGAATAATATCTAACCCGAGATTATAAAACGGTTGTTTATATTCACTCTTAAGACCTTTATCTAAGAAGGGGTTGGCTCTTTGAGCTGCAACATGGATCTCTGTTGAAGTAGTTTCGCCATTAAACCCATTAGCTATTAATCTAAATTTAGAGTCTGACTGTACATAAAAACTTGTAGAGCCTGATTGTAAGGCTGTGATTGGCTTAGTTGTTGCTCGGCCGTTTTGAGTATGAGTCACAGTGGCACTTGTAGAGCCCGCAAGCTGCCAAGCCACTGTCACTTGGCTATTTTCGCTTGTCTGTGCGTTTGTTTGTGTGTAGAAGGCACTGATAGACAACTCATTTTTTTCATCTACGCTGGTTGCTGTAGATTTTTGACACCCATACTTAAAGCATGCAACAACTCTAAACTGCCCAGTACCATTATAGGTATAGAAACTATTCGTAACTTTCGGCATTACGGTTACCCATGTACTGCCATTATATTTTAGGACTTTATAATACTCAGCATTTGAAGAAGGCGTCCAAGCTAGCTGGGTGTAGTCACCGACTTGTTTACTTGATACTCGTACAACTGCATCAGGTGTTAAATCTATCGGTATAAACGTCGTGATATTGCCGACCATTATCGGCGCATAGGCTTGCTCAAATTGCTCTGCAACAAATGCGGAGGCCGTCTGCACAGAGCCGATACCCAGCAGCGCTATTAATTTGAAGAGTAATGCTCTTCCATGATTGAGTATTGTCATTTTGTTTTCTTAATGTTTTTTAATATTTAGCTATTGATGAATTATTACTATCTACGGATATCCAGAGTGACGTATAAAACTTCGCATTTGCTAGTTCCTTCTTTCACTCTGACATGCACGACTTTATCTGCCATTTGCGCAGCTAAAAGTGCTGAATAGACTTCATTTTTATTTTCTGCTGTTGGTGGTAGGGTAAAATAAACGCCACTGACTGGCGTGCAGTTTGCTAGCTTTTCATCTCCTGGCATACCAATATAAATATCACCATCAGCGTTTACATAAAGCATTTGAATTTTGTCTATACAACCAGTTGCTGAGCAAGTTTCAGCAAATGAATAAAAAGGAGCAATTAACAAAGTGATAGTTAAAATAAGCTTTTTCATATTTATTTATCTTTTACTCGTGCTATTTAGGCTCTAAAACAATTAGTTTTAGCTTGCATTCTTTAGAGCTCAAACCACTCCAATCTTCAGCTTCGCTAGCGTATATTTTTACTTTTGCACCTGTGTGGTAGGCAGACAAAGCAACACTTAAAAGCTGGGCGTTACTGCTATTCGTTTTATCAATCCAAAAGCCCATAGGACAAAGGTCTATAGTGTTAGTGTCTGGGTTTTTAAGCGAATTTTGATTACACCTGAGGTGTAATCAGCCCAAGTCCAAATATCTTGAATTTGATAGTATGAAGCTGTAGACATAGAAAACGCTGGTTTAGTGAACACGATCAGCGTAATAAAGAGGATCTGTTTTAGTTTATTCATTACTTTATGAGCCCTATATAAACTGGCGCTGGCGTATTGCCATAAGTCGGTAAAGTGCCGCATGTTCCTTCGCCGTTATAATAAAAAATGACCTTTTTATTATTGACCTGTGCGTTTTGTAAAAGACCTACCCACATAGCGCAGGTTACTGGTTTCACTCCTTTCCAATCAGTATTTAGATTACAAATCACCGTGTAATCATTTCGACCAGAATGAAGAATGTTAATACCACCATTGCCATAAACTAATACACGGTTAACATCTACGGAGCAGTTAAAAGTTGCCTTTGCTGAAAATGAAGTAAAAAGAATAAGTAGAGTGGAAAAAAGTTTATTCATTGTTTTTAGTCGACCTCTTGTAAACCAGTAATGATGCATACTGTTTGATCGCTATCGACAACATATCGAAGTTTTTTATTTCTAGCTTTTGCAGATAATGCATAAGAATACTGTGCGCGGTTAAATTCTGTTCCATCCATATTTATTTGCCCACGGGAATAACTACAGTGTGATGCAAATTCATCTGAACGAATATAAGCAACACCGTTATTCATGTATAAAGACCATTTGGTAAGTGTTTTAGCCGGCCAGTAACGTTTTGCGTGAGTACAAAATGGTAAAACACCAATTATTATCAATAATAATATTTGGGTATTTTTCAAATCCATATCTCCTTATGGTTTTTTATTGTCAGAATTACTCAATCACTAAATATTTAAAGCCTCTGATCGAGTTATATGTTTGACCATCAAAGGTTACGCACCCATCTGAATACCCTGAGACTTTCTTTTCTGACATATAGGCTGCGAGCAACAACGAATACGCTTTATCGTAATTGCTATCGGAAGTTTTAAGTACAACAGCATTACTTCTTGTGCAATTATTTGGGTTTTCCCAATCTGTTGCATACATAAAAAAGCCACCAGTCTGAAAAGCAACTTTTGTGATTTTGTTTGAGTTTACAGGCCCTTTTGCTATGGCGAGATGGCTAATAGATAACAATAGAAAAGTTATTATTCTAACCATGTTATTAGCCTACCCTATGTACTTTAATATACCCATTGGCGCATTCGACACTATTGTCATAACCAATATTGACCCTTTCTTTCATTGAATAAGCGGTGAGTAATCTTGAAAGAAGCATTTCACGTCTATTTTGAGGAACTGTTGAAGGAATAACAAAGTAGTTACTTTTACATTTTGGATGGCTTGTTGGCTGATTATTAAGTGTGAAATAGATATAGTCTCCGTCTGTGTATACATAAACACCTGTGAGCGTACCTTGCATATTATCGTTATATTTCGCGCTTGATGGTTGAGAATATAAACAGAAAATAATTAAAAATATTATGTAAAACTTTTCCATGATTACTAGGAGTTGAGTAAATTCCTTAATATTGGGTGCGCATGTTACCATTTAAAAGACAAATGTAAACAAAAAACCAACAAAACATTAATCACACTGTAAAAAATACGATTTTTTTACACTCCCTCCTAAGAATTAACCGTTCAGGCAAAATTGCTGTTGAGGTGAATACTTTCACTGAACTATATTTAAAAAGTTTTTTGATATATCCACCAATCGAAGAGCCTTTAAATATGTACAAAATAGTAACGCTTTTTACTCTGATAAGCTTTCATGTATTCAGTTGTGATTTACTTGTGCGTGTTGAAGATTACGCAGCTCAATCACATCGCGATGAAAATCAGCAATGGCAAGGCATTGATATCGAATTAACAAAAGCACTTTTAGCTCAAGCAGGATGTCGCCATCGGTTTGTACCTGTCCCATGGGGACGGGCTTTGCTCATGCTTGAAAGTGGTGAGTTAGACATGATGCTTAGTGTAAGTAAAACCGAAGCGCGTAAAGAATTTGCTACTTTTATTGGGCCGCAGCGAGTCGAAAGGATCAGAGTTGTCAGCAAAGCGAACCCGAGTGTCATTTTAAAAAACTTCGGTGATATTCTAAACACTCAGTTACCACTTGGCATACAAGAAGGTGCTTTTTATGGAGTAGAATTTAGTCGATTCATGAGGGAAGTTAAATCACCCGAGCAATACTTTTTTAAGGTACCTAATAATGACACCAAACTTTCTTTACTCATCAAAGACCGTATTTTCGGTTTTTTAGAAGAACAACTTAATGTTGAATACGAAATAAAACATCAACTTGCACCAAAAGATGCTTTTATTCACCCCTTAATTATCAATGAAGCGCCCGTATATTTTGCATTAAGTAAAAAATCAGTCTCGCCTGAACACTTAAAGCAAATCAAAAAAGCATTTGAGACACTTGATAAATCTGATGTTTTTAAGCAAATTTTAAATGCTTCTCAGCATTAACACCCCCGTTTTTGCTTTTTCTTCTTAGCTTTTGAAGTTTCAGAAAAAACTATCAGAAAATAAAGCATTAAAATCATAAAAAATTGTCATTTATACTTTTGATCTGATGAAAAAGGACTAACCTTTACTAAAGGGTAGTTATTTAACTAACATTTCAAAAAAGGAGTGCTTTGATATGGGAATTTACAACACGCTGGAATATTCAGATTCAAGCAATGAAGTCAAAGCAATTTATGATGATATATTTGAGCATTTAGGGAACGAAGGACTGGTTGATTACTTTAAAGTACTTGGCAACTATAACCCTCACATTTTATCGACGACTTGGGCGTTGTTTAAAAATGTTTTACTCACTGGAGAGCTACCAAGAGCATTAAAGGAGCTCGTATTTATTGCCATTTCGAACGAGCGGGAATGTGCGTATTGCACCTCTATTCATTGTGCAATGTGTCGATACCTCAACATAGACGATGAAACAATCAATCAAGTCTTACAAAAATCGTCTGATTTAAATCCGAGACGGGTAAAAGTCTCAATAGACTTTGCGGTAAAAATGGCAACGAACAGCGCATTAGTCACAGAGCAAGACCATCAAAATTTATTAGACAGTGGATTATCGAAGAATCAAGTGTTTGAGCTTATGTCGCTCGCCAGTGTGGTGAATTATTCAAACACCTTAGCCCAGGGCATGATGCTGGTCGTTGACGAAGATTTTGCAAATTTACTCAAAGATAATGTTGTAATTTAATTATGAATGGCAGTGTAATCGATTCTTATCAATTATCTTCGCTGATCGAACTGACCAGCAACCTCGCTGATGACAGCATGCATGCTGACTTATCATCACACAAAATACTATTAAATGCTGTAAACAAGCTCCTTTGGACCCTCAATTTTGACTATTGCCTAATGATAGACAATGACAATAAAGCTGAGTGTTTATATGGTGAGAACGAACACACGCTATGCCAGACAATCGAGAAGCTGCCAGTCAAAGAACTAAAAAATAACACCATAGTCCTAATAAACCAGCAACAGTATTATTTAATTTATCAAGTGCTACCGCTGGAAAATGAAAAATCCAACATTCTTATTTTTTTGCAACAAAACCAAGCTTTTAATTCATCTTCATTGATTATCATTGAGTTATTTAGTGCAGCCGTTAAGCGCTTATTGATTACCAAAGAGCAAGAGCATAAGCGACTTAAATTAAAAAACGAAGCCCAAGTTTTACTTCGCTCTAATCAGTTAAAATCTGAATTTTTAGCAAATATGTCTCATGAACTTAAAACACCGATGAATGGTATTTTGAGTTTAGTGAAGTTACTTCAAAGCACAGAGCTCTCTCAGTCTCAGTTGGACATGCTGAATACAATTTATCAAAGTACTGAAAACTTACTCGGTGTAGTAACTGACGTATTGGAATACAGTAAGTTAGAAACCAATAATATCAAACTGCTTGCAAGTCCATTTTCATTTCAACAGTTACTCAACGAGTTGTTATCAACAATCGAGCCTGAGTTGAAAAATAAAGGGTTAATATTAAAAAATAATATCGAAGCATCGATGCCGCAGCAGTTAATTGGAGATGCATTGCGAATAAAGCAATTATTAAATTATTTGCTTAGCAATGCAGTTAAATTTACTGAAAAAGGCAGTATTTCTGTTTTCGCTTATGGAGAAAAAACAGGCAACACACAATTTAAGCTACACATAAAAGTGACCGATACAGGCATAGGTATGAGCGAAGACGCCCAAAACTGGCTGTTTGAACCGTTTGTGCAAGGTGACAGCTCTACTACGAGGCAGTATGGTGGAACAGGTTTAGGCCTAGCTATTGCTTCTAAACTCGCCTATGCCATGCACGGCAATATAGAGGTGAAAAGCAAAGCTAAACAGGGCACCTCATTTGTTGTAACTTTGCCTTTAAAATTTGTGCCGGAAAGTGATCAAGATAAAATAAAACCAGCAACTTCAGAGTTGGCAAAGTCACAACTTCAACCGCACACAATATTGGTTGTTGAAGACAATCTTATAAACCAGAAAGTAGCAGGCTTGTTACTGCAAAAGCTTGGTTATACCTATGATATTGCAGAAAACGGACAGGTTGCACTCGATATGCTCGAACAGAAATATTACACCTTTGTATTTATGGATATACAAATGCCTGTTATGAATGGTTACGATGCGACTAAACGCATTATTGAACGCTATAAGAAACAACGTCCGACTGTTGTTGCTATGACCGCAAATACATTTAGTGAAGATAAAGAAAAGTGTTTAAGTATTGGTATGGATGACTTTATTGCCAAACCGGTTTCGGAACAAGAGTTTGTCAGAGTACTCAGTCATTACAAAGCTTCAGCTCCAAAATAATAAAGAAAATGCGCCTTCACCATTCCATATGCAAGACGCATCAAAGTCAGATTAAGAGCTGTACCAACCCACAAAAAGACTCAATTATTTTGAGTGATTAAACCTGATGATAGCTGCGTTAAAGATTTCTCATTTAGAACATCTAGATAACGAAATATCTACGGAGCTACCAACAGGGATTTATTTATTAAAATTCAACCTCTTAATTAAGCGGATTAGTATTATTTTACTTCAGTAATAACAGTGTCAATTAAGTGTACAACACCATTTGAAGTATAAATATCAGTTGTTGTGACATTCGAGCCTTCAATTTGCAAGCCAGAAGTAGGCAGTTTCACCGCCCACCAAAGGTTATTAAACCCGTCGCCTTTCATGTCACCAGATTCTGTATCTTGAACATACGTGTATAGCGGGCGACCAAGATAAGCAGCTTGCATCATGCCATCAGCTCTTTCAATTAATGAAAGACCTGGAATATTTGTGATCTCTTGTGCATTGGCAATAACAGGCGGCCAATTTTCAGCACATGCGTCATTACACTGACTCATCGCAGTTTCTAAGTCGTTATCGAAGACGTACAAGGTTTTACCTGGCATTTCACTCGCAGCACCAGTGGTTAAGGTACCTGTAGTTTTACTGTAAGTGATCGCGTCATTAGTAGTGTTTGAAACACCTGCAAAGTTTACTAATTTCACTGAAAGTTTGTTACCTTGCAAGGTTTCTACTTCAGCACCGTTTGCAGCAAACGCCGCATGGCTAGTGACTTCTGTTGACAAAACATGCTGTAAAAGCACAGCTGTTAATGCATCTTGGTCTGCAAGTAAGGAGTTTAATGTTTCAGCAGGTATTTTTTTGAATGCCGTATTCGTTGGCGCAAATACTGTGAAATTCGCATCAGGATTGTTTAGAGCATCAACTAAATCGGCTTGTTGAAGTGCTGTAACCAATGTTGAAAGACTATCAGTGCCAAGGGCTGTTTCAGCAACGGTTTTAGTTGGCTCACCCATTGCCTTTGGCGGCATAATCACTTTATCTATAACATGTATTACGCCATTGTCGGCCGTAACATTTGCGACAGAAACTACAGAATCATTGATGTACAAGGTGGTGTCTTTGTAACTAAGTGAAGCTTTATCATTGTTACCCATAGTAACAAAATTATCATCACTATTTGCGACCGTAACAGCACTGTCTGAAAGCACTTTTTGATCTGCCACTACGTGATAAAGCAAGGTATTTTTGAGACCTTCTGTATCGGCCAATAGTGCTTCAACGGTATCTTTGCCTAATGCTGAAAACGCCACATCAGTAGGTGCAAACACAGTAAAGATTTTAGTTGGATCGGCCATCACAGAATCTAAGCCTGCCACACCTAAAGCAGCTAATAATGTTTCAAAGTTACCATTTTCAGAAGCAACGTCTGCGATAGTGCCGTAACTTTCTGGGAGCGCTACATCGGCAATAATTACAGAATCAATGACATGAATAATGCCATTAGTAGTAACAATATCTTTTGTAACGATATTCGCACCAGAAAAAAGCAATCTATCAGTTTCTGGGTTAATTGTGATGTTTAACTCGTTTCCAAGTACAGTTTCTAGTGCTTGACCGTTGAGCGACATTGCAGCAACAGAATCGGCTCCAACTGCGAGTACATGCTGTTTCAATATATCTGATAGTACCGAAGGGTTTGCCAACAGCGTATTTATCATCTTCTCACCAACCGCGGCAAAAGCATCGTCAGTTGGTGCAAATACTGTAAATGTACCCGAGGGATCAGATAACACACTGTCTAAGCCTGTTCTTTCTAACGCCGCAACTAATGTTTTGAAGTTTCCGGCCGCTTTTGCGGTTTCGACAATATTAACCTCAGAAGTTGTGGATGCCGGAGGCATGAGTACAGCATCAATGACGTGAATAACCCCATTGTCTGCCATTACATCCGTTACCGAAACTGTGCTGGTATTTACTAATAAATTATCACCCGAAAGTGACAATGCTAGCTTGGCACCATTTACAGTATCAACCGTGCTACCAACGCTTGAAATTGCCGCTTCGGCATTCACTTCGCTGGATAGGACATGATAGGTTAAGATTTTACTTAACTTGTCAGTGTCAGCTAACAAAGCCGAAATAGTCTCTTCTCCAAGTGCTTCAAATGCCGCATCGGTTGGCGCAAAAACCGTAAAAGATGCATTTGCATCATCCAAGGTATCATCCAAACCCGTTGCTTGAAGTGCCGTAACAAGTGTCGTGAAATTACCATTGGCAACGGCCACGTCTACAATGGTATTTGCTTCTTTAACAGGGGGTGTAATAACTTCTTTGGTGTCATCATCATTACAACCGAATAACATCATTGACAGGCCAAGAATTGCACCCAGTTTTATTGTTCTAATCACTTCGACATTCCTCTTGTGTTTAAAGTTCATACAAGCTTACGGAGTGCTTTTTTTAATCGATCAGAATTTTTTAAAACTTTTTTAAAAAGAATTTAATAAATTTCACTTAATCAGAAATTAAGATTTTCGACACAAATAAAGGGAAATAAAAACATTTAGGCAAAATGTTTAATGTGTTAATAAAGCTGATTATCTCCTAGTGGCACTTCTAATAAGTTATCTGCTTTTTCAGGTCCACCAACCATTTCATCATAAGCACTCAATTGACGCATGACTTGCTTTTTGGCTTTGACGTTCTTGAGCTGTTTTTGGAGCACAACAAAGTTGTGACATTTCAATCGCTCTCCGCGCTCATTCGTTATCATGTATTCTTGGCCATCTATTACCGCACTGACGTTGTACAAAGCCAGATCTAACGAGTGATAAATTAATTTATCAACATAAAAATACTGCTCAAGTTTGCTTAACTTCATTCTTGAAACAACTCTTTAAAAATGATTGATTTCACTCTTATATACGTTGTTACAAAAAATTGGTTCATAAAACTTGCTATCCCCCCATAAAAGGAACAATTATTCTCACAATTGTTGTATCAAACTAGGCGTTTATTACATTGCTTTTATGAAATTGGTTTTGCCTCATTTAATAACCGACTCATCTAATCTTTACGCACTTTGTTTGAGAGCTTGTTACACTATCACTGAAAATTAAAACAAAGACCAAATCGAATAAGGAAACATCAATGCCATCAGCCAAGTATACGCTTTGTGCATTAGCTGTTTTAACTGCTCAAGCACATGCCTCTAAAAGCGAAGAGTGGTTTCTACACAGCAACATTTCTCCAGACGGTAAGCAAATAGCTTTCTCTTATAAGGGTGACATTTATACCGTACCAACTAAAGGTGGCACTGCTCGCCCTCTGACTTTACACAGTGATTGGGATGGTCACCCTGTTTGGTCTAATGATGGCAAGCATATCGCTTTTGCTAGTGATAGAAATGGAAATTTAGATGTGTATCTTATGCCATCATCGGGTGGTAAAGCTAAGCGTTTGACTTACCATTCAGCCAATGATGTGCCTCAAGATTTCGCCAAAAATGATAAAACAGTACTGTTCACATCTGCACGTCAAGATTCTAAAGACTCGACGATTTTTCCTACTGCACGCTTAACTGAAAGCTACACGGTGTCATTAAATGGTGGCACACCTAAGATGCTATCAACCATTCCAGCATCAGAATTACAGTTTTCTCCTGATGGCAAGAAAGTACTTTATCGTGATGAAAAGGCTTACGAAAACGAATTTAGAAAGCACGATGTATCTGCATTTGCTCGTGATGTTTGGCTACAAGATTTAGTGTCAGGCAAACACACCCAACTGACAACATTTGCGGGCGGCGATCACAACCCGGTTTGGGCTGATAACAATACTTACTATTATACGTCTGAAGAAAAGTCGGGTGCATTTAACGTTTGGCGCGCCGATTTAGATGGCGATAACAAAAAGCAAATCACTGACTTTAAGCAATTTCCTGTTCGCAGTTTATCTATCAGTGACAATGGCACGCTGGCATTTGTGCACCATGGCAGTGTCTATACCTCAAAAGGTGGCAAGCCTAAGCACGTTAAAATCAATATTGCCAATGATGTGCAAGAAGACGATATGATGCCAACCATGCTAGGTGGCAAAATCACCGAATACTCTGTCTCGCCAGATGGTAAAGAAGTGGCGTTTGTGGCGCGTGGAGAAGTGTTTGTTGCTAGCACAGAATTCGGGACGACACGCGCAATCACCAATACGCCGCAGCAAGAGCGTTCAGTGTCATTCCATAAAGATGGCAGAACCCTGTTATACGCTGCAGAACGAGGCAACAGCTGGGGGTTATATGAAACATCGATTGCCGATGAGTCAGAGCCTTATTTCTTTGCCGCGACTAAATTAAAAGAAGAAGTCGTTCATCAAGTAGATACAAATAGCTTCCAGCCTATTTACTCACCAGATGGTAAAAAAATTGCGTTTTTATCAGCTCGCGATGAAATTCAAGTTATCGATCGTGAATCTAAAAAAGTAAACATTGCACTGGGTAAAGAGCATAACTACTCGTATGCAGATGGCGATATCACCTTTGCATGGGCACCAGATAGTTATTGGATGACTGCGGATTTCGCACCAAGAAGTCGACTTTTTGTGACAAATATCGGCGTTTTCCCATCAGATGGTTCACAGCAACCTCGCGATATCAGCTTGTCGGGTTATAACGATACCTCACCTTCTTGGCATACCGATGGTGAAGCAGTGCTTTGGGCGAGTGCCCGTTATGGCCAACGTGATCACGGCAGTTGGGGCAGAGAATTCGACGTTATGGCCGCTTTCTTAACACAAGACAGCTATGACCGTTTTAGATTCTCTAAAGAAGAATATGCACTGCATAAAGAGCTAGAGAAAAAAGCCTCAAAAGCAGAAAAACAAGACGATAAGAACACCGAAGACAAAGCTGAAAAGCTTGAGATTGAGTGGGATAACATCGAACAGCGCACAGCGCGTCTGACTGTTCATGCGTCAGATCTTGGTCAAGCGTATTTAACAAAAGACACCAAGGCACTTTACTACTTTGCGCGTTTTGAAAAAGGCTATGACTTATGGCGTCATTCAATTCGCGATAGAAAAACAGAGTTGGTTGCAAAACTAAATGCACGCAGAGCAAGCATGACGTTTAGCGAAGATGAAAAGAACATTGTTATTCTTGCCGATGGTACGCTACGTCAAGGTAAAGTAGGCAACAAAATTGCGCTTAAACCAATTTCGACCAAGCCTGTGATGCAACTACAAGCTGCTAAAGAGCGTGAATTTATGTTCGATCACAGCTGGCGCATCATTGATGATAAATTCTATCGCGATGACTATCACGGCATCGACTGGGACCAAGTTGGTCAATCTTATCGTGCGAAAGTGACATCAGTGGGCCATGGTCGTGACTTCGCGAATCTATTTGCTGAAATGACTGGCGAGCTAAATGCATCACATATTGGTTCATCTTACCGCCCTGCCCCTAAGCCAACGGATGATGCTACTGGCCGTTTAGGTTTGTTTTTCAATGATGTGAACCCATTTATGGTTGAAGAGGTACTGGCTAAAGGTCCATTTGATAAAGCCAGCAGCAAGGTAAAACCTGGGGTAACGCTTAAAGCTGTAAACGGCGTTGAATTAAGCGAGTCACAAAACTTATTCAAGTTGTTAAACCACACTGCAGGTCAACGTGTACGTTTCACTTTTGCAGATGTTGATGGTGCGTTTTTTGATGAAGTCATTAAACCAACAAACAGCGGTACTATTAATAACTTACTGTACGATCGCTGGGTGCTATCAAGAGAAGCTCTGGTAGAAGAATTATCAGGCGGTCAACTTGGCTATGTGCATGTGCGTGGCATGAACGATCCAAGCTTTAGAGCCGTGTACTCTCGTCTTTTAGGTAAACATTTTGATAAGAAAGCCATTGTTGTTGACACTCGCTTTAATGGCGGCGGCTGGCTACACAACGATCTTGCAAAACTACTGAGTGGCGAAGAGTACTTCACCATGCATGTTCGCGGCCGTCAGTATCACGGCGATCCGCTCGATCAATGGAACAAGCCATCTGTGCTGCTTATCAACGAAGGCAACTACAGTGATGCCCATGCATTCTCTTACACTTACGATCAATTAGATTTAGGTGAAATGGTGGGTATGCCGGTGCCAGGTACAATGACCGCAGTTTGGTGGGAAATGGGGATTTCAGGCGACTTCCGCGCTGGTGTGCCACAAGTGGGCATTAAGAACACCAAAGGTGAATACCTAGAAAACAACCAAACCATGCCAGATCACCTTGTTAAGAATGACCCTCAATCAGTTGAACAAGGTCGTGATAAACAAATCGAAAAAGCAGTTGAAGTTTTACTTAAGAAAGTAGACTAAGCATAACTTATGTAGCCTGAGCTCAGGTTATCTAGGCCTTAGACATCACTGTTTAAGGCCTTTTCTTTAAATAAGCTATTCGTTCAATGCTGATGCTGATTAACCAGCAAACCCACCTCTTAAATGAATGACAGTAGTACCACACTAAATTTATTCATAATTGGTTCAGCTTTAATCCCTTAGTAATGCATGTTTTGTTACTTGATTAAGTTTCTTTAATTCAAGGATCAGGTGCTTCTTTACTGCAATAATAACAATTGAAGCAAAGGCTAACTTTCAACTACACATCAATTCAGGAAAACACATGCTTAGGACTGCTGTATTCATTGCCACTTTATTTGCCCCTCTTTCGTTCGCGAAACAAAATCCATTTAGCGAAACTCTCGCCTGTCATAGCTCTGATTCAAATCCCGGAGTAGCCGTCAGGTTAGAGCAATCAGGAGAAGTGATTTACAGCGGTGTAGCAGGTCTTGCAAATATACAACACAAACAACAACTCAAACTTGATGACGTTTTTCAAATCGGGTCAGTATCAAAGCAATTTACTGCTGCAGCCATTTTACAGCTCGCTGAGCGAGGTAAATTAAAGCTCTCGAATACACTTGGAAATTTCATTGAAGGCCTGCCAAAAGACTACTCACAAGTCACCATTGAACGTGTACTTAGCCATACTTCAGGTTTACCAAACTACAATAACGATGTCAGCGTCAGAAATAGATGGCATGTTTACACAAACTTGGATGACATCATAAAAAAGATTGTAAAACAGCCTGTTATAGCAAAATCGGGAGAACTATTTCACTACTCCAACACAGGTTATGTATTGCTTGGCAAAGTCATTGAAGTCGCTTCGGGTTTAACATACTCTGACTATCTCAAAACGCATATTTTCAAGCCTACACAAATGAATAGCTCATACGTCATAGAACGCGGTGAAGGCGAGACAGGAGTAACGGGCTACACCAGCGCTAATGATGCATCTTTCAAAGTAGACCGAAGCTGGGTGCATGCATCTGGCGCGATTGCTTCCACGCTTGAAGATATGAGCCGCTGGCATCAAGCACTCATTAATGGCAGAGTCATTTCGAAGGCAAGTTATGAAAAGATGATTACCCCAGCGCTTTTAAATAACGGAGAAACTTCGCCTTACGGATTTGGCCTCTATAATTACCCCATTAGCGGCAAAATGACCATTAACCACGAAGGCTGGATCCCAGGATTTATGACATGGTCAATTTACCTGCCAGAGAACGACCTCTATGCCGTAGCATTTAGTAATAATGATGCTAAGCATCCAGGGCCGTTAGTACTAGATTTAATTGCGAAACAATTAAAGTTATCACCTGCGCCAACCACTGATATTAATAAAGGTTTCACTGAAGACTTAATTGGAAAGTATCAATTCACTGACCAACGCATCATGACTATCTCACAAGAAAGTAGGCAGGTTTTTGCGCAAATAAATGACGAACCTAAGCGACGCCTAACCTTAAGAGCCGATAATGCATTTTCATTTGAATGTACCGAAAACTACTACAAACTGAGGAAAAAAAATGAAGTAATAACACTGACACCTGTTAGCCTTTATCGGGGTGAAGGTCAGCCTTTACGCAAAATACTTTAACTAACGTGAAATACTATAAAAATTGAATATATTGTAATTTCCAATGGATAGTTATTGAGAAGGTGACTTACACCTTCTCAATACTTAGCAAAACTTCACCTACTTTAAAACCAAACTTAATGATCTCAGTGCGATTAATTAAGCGGTTTTCATCCACCAAATACATCCAATCATCAAGGGTAACGACCAGAGGGTCGCCTTTATATTGAATTTCTAAGTCGTATCGCCAGTACAAGGCATTACCACGAGCTTGACCGTTTGCTTGACCAATTACATCATTCGCAGTGCCCGTATATTCTCCGTCTGCGGTTTTTGTTATTAGCCAAGTACGCGTGTCTTTTTCACCATCGTCATAAACAAACCACTCATCTAGTTTGCCTTTTAGCTGACCATTTTCTTGCAGCCAAGTGCCGATTAACTTCACGGTAAAGCTACGCTGAAATGCACCACTTCTGTCAAGCACCACACCATGAGCTTTAAGTTCGCCCTGAAAAAACTCCTCCAATTTAAGCTCTGGTGTTTTACCGACGTAATCATCAATATGATTGCTTGAACATCCTACTAAAAACATGAATCCTAAGATGAGTGTTAGCACTCTGATCATTTTTTCTCTCCAATAAGTTGCGTACGCAGTTTAGGCTCCGAGGTTTTTTCACTGAGCCAAATCGCGAGAAAGGCTTTGCCAAATTGCGGATCTTCCATACTGCCTATTTTGCGCGTTGCATCATAAAAAGCTGACGAGCCATCGGGGTGAACGCGAATAGTAAGCTGGCTACCCTCTTCGATATCGGGCCAGATTTGCTCAAGTTGCGTTGCCCAATTTGGAATAGATTCATTTTCATAACCAATGTGAACCCATTGATCTAACGTGGCTTCTATCAAGTCTTCTTTGTCTATGTCTCTTAGATAAGTGATTTTCAGCGCGATTGGAGAGGTGTCGGCTTGATAGCTGGGTGTTTGTCCGAACAATTCTGCTTTATACAGATCCCAAAACATCACAGACATTTGACCCTCACCGTATTTTGTAAGGTCTTGTACTGGTGAGGCAAAGCCGTTGAAAGAAAATAAAAAACAAATTAAAAAAATCACACGCATGACGTGTTCCTGTTGATTTAGCTTAACTTGTAATACGGTCTGTTATTTAAAAAGATCAGCAGTGGCATGATTAACGCCCAACCAAGGGCATAAATAAACAAAAATTGTGTCTGCGCGACGCCCATACCCAGCGCACCAAATTTAACCGCAGCAAAATAACTCAGCGGGCCAAAAATGCCACCTATTAAGGCGTTAATAAACACATTGAGTTTATTCATCCACTCAAAAGAATAGTTAAGACTAAGCACAAACATCAGCCAAAGTAGGCATAACCAAGCCGGAAAGAAGCTCTCATTGAAGGTTAAAATACCCAACTTGAACATCAAAAAATCAAATGCAATACCAACAGAGGCAATCGATAGCAGCTTGAAGTCTCGGGATCGATCCTTAAATACTGCGAAATGCAGAGTAATTAAGGGCAATAAAAGCCAGCTTGCATATTCGGTTAACAAAGCACAGGTAAACCATACAAGCTGGAATAGGAAGAAGTTAATAACGGCAAATTTGTTCATCGGTATCGTTTCGATAATTAGGCTTACGAAGCACTAAATGATGAGTGCTTATCACACGCTCTAAAAACGCGCCTTCACAGTACGCCAAATAGAAATGCCATAATCGTTTGAACTGCTCGTCGAAGCCAAACTCAGTAAGCGCTTGCCAATTTGCATCAAAGCCTTTTCGCCAATCTGCCAGAGTTCTTGCGTAGTGCAAACCGATATCTTGAATATTATCGAGCATCATATTGGTTTGCTCGGCAACGTGTTTACTCATTATCGCAATCGACGGCAAACACCCACCTGGGAAGATATAACGTTGAATAAAGTCAACGTTAGTACGGTAATGATCGTAACGCGAATCTAAAATGGTAATAGCTTGAATAAGCATTAAGCCGTCATCTTTAAGCAGGCTATTACACTTAGCGAAAAATTCCGCCATAAATTCATGACCAACGGCTTCAATCATTTCGATTGAAACTAACTTATCGTACTTGCCTTCGAGTAAGCGGTAGTCTTTTTTAAGCAAAGTGATTTTATCTTCAAGCCCCTTGGCTTTTACTTTATCTACTGCAAATTCGTATTGTGCATCTGAAATTGTCGTCGTTGTCACCTGACAGCCATAGTTTTCGGCAGCAAAAATTGCCAAGCCACCCCAACCAGTGCCAATTTCGATTAAATGGTCGGTCGGCTTTAAATCTAATTTGTCGCAGATTGTTTTAAGTTTATTGAGTTGTGCTTCATGCAACTCGGTTGCCGTGTCACTATAAATAGCACTCGAGTACATCATAGTGCTGTCTAAAAAGCGGGTGTATAACTCATTGCCTAAGTCGTAATGCGCCAAGATGTTATTTTTTGAACCGCTTTGAGTATTGGCATTTTTACGATGAAAAATCTTATTTTTCAGTTGGGTAAACCACGCGCCCTGCTTCTCGATTTCATCAAGCTGTTCTTGGCAACGGGCAAATACTTGGATAACTTCGGTTAAGTTTGGCGTAGTCCATTTTTTCGCGATATAAGCTTCAGCTGCTGCAATGCTGCCCCCTTTTACGAAATCGACATACATAGACGTATCTTGCACGATGATCTTGCCGCACAGCTTGGCATCTGCGTTACCTAAACGTGTTATCTGCCCAGCTTCTTCTATCTCTAAGCTGGCTTTTTCTAGTTTATCGAGTAACGAAAAAACTAGGTTACGGCATTTATTCTCAAACCAAGAAAGTTGCTCTAGATTCGTTGTTGCGGTGACATTGGTAGATGACTGTTCCATTATTAACCTCTAGTCTCAGGGTGCGCAATAAATGGGATACGTTTGGCAAACAATTTAGCAGCTTGCCAATAAATGCCTGCAACGACTTTAATTGGCATTAGTGGCGCCGACAGCCACGCTTTGAACAAACTGCTTTTTGTTATTTCACGCTTTTTCATCGCAAGCGTGGCATCAAATTGCTTATGGTCTTTATGATTTTCAATATGAACCAAAACCTGCTCTGCAGGCGGCTTTACCCGCCAATGGTATTGCATATCTAAGTCCATAAAAGGAGACACATGAAAATCTTTTTGAGTTTTCATATCGCCTTGTAAATCGACCAAATAGTAATGACGCTCAAGCCAAGGTGTATTGCTTACCTCAACCAGCATATAGCGACACTCACCGTCATTTTGATAACAAAAATAAAAGTTTGCAGGGCTAAAATAAAAACCGAAACATCGGCACTGGCCCATTAACGTGACTTTTTCGCCATCCCATTTCCCACCCAATTGGGAAACTTTACTTGCTATACGTTGTTTTAAATTGCCCGGTTCATTTTTTACATAATCAGCTTGAAAAAAACTCATAGGGGCAAACTTTTTCAAGCTAAATACTGAATGATTTGCGGCTAATTCTTCAACTTCATCTAAATCTAGCGCGAGTTGCATCATGGTGTAATTAAACTCATGATTTTTTGGACTAAAACGTCTATGTCTAACTTGGCCCTGATAAATCGCGCTATTCATAACTACAGCTCACACTCAAATCGTTTACATACGTCTAGTGCTGAACGCACTCCATCTTCATGGAAGCCGTTATACCAGTATGCGCCACAGAAGTGGGTGCGATTTTTGCCGCAGATATCAGAGCGACGCTGCTGTGCCGCCATACTTTGCTTGTTAAACACCGGATGGTGATAGGTGAATTCTCTTAATATTTTAGATTTATCTATGATGGCCGTTTGATTCAATGTCACACAAAATGTGGTGTCACTTTGCAGACCCTGCAATATATTCATATTGTAGGTCACCGCAGCTGGGCGCATATTGGTATTGTCTAAGCGGTAATTCCAGCTGGCCCAAGCAAGTGGACGCTTTGGCAGCATATTGGTATCGGTATGAAGCACCACTTGGTTTTCACTGTAAGGTATAGCACCAAGTACTTGCTGCTCTTGTTCGTTCGCATCTGCCAATAATGCAAGGGCTTGATCTGAATGGCATGCAAATACCACTTCATCGAAAAGCTCTTCACTGCCATCGGCAAGCTTTACCACAACACTATCTTCGTTACGCGTTACAGAACTTATATTACTATTGAGACAAATCTTGTCTGCAAACTCACGCGTTAATGGCTTCACGTATTCACGAGATCCGCCTTTAATCACATGCCACTGTGGGCGGTCGCTGATGTTTAACAAACCATGGTTATAGAAAAACTGCACAAAGAACCGCAGTTCGAAATCGCGCATTTCTTGCAAGCTGGTTGACCATATTGCTGCGCCCATTGGCAAAATATAGTGCTGGCTAAAATAGTCTGAAAAATGCTGATCGTCTAAAAAATCGCCCAGTGTTAAATGTGGGGCAATTTGCTGAGCATGTAACGCTTTACAGGCTTTGTTGAAACGTAAAATTTCTCTAATTAGCCCCCAAAATTTAGGGTTCAAAATGTTACGGCGCTGAGCAAATAACGAATTTAAGTTATTGCCATTGTACTCTAAGCCCGATTGAACATTATGGACACTAAAGCTCATCTCAGTGTCTTTATAGTCAACGCCAATTTGGCTAAGTAGTTTTAAAAAATTTGGATAGGTTTTGTTATTACAAACAATAAAGCCAGTATCGATAGCATACTCTTTACCGTCGACCTCAACATCAACAGTGGCCGTATGACCACCAATATAATCGTTCTTTTCAAATAACTTGATATCATATTTTTTCGATAACAAGTAAGCGCAGGTTAAACCAGAAATACCACTACCTATGATGGCAATTTTCTTCATGTTTTTATCATCCTTTTAGCGAGCGGACGCCAGAGACTAAAGGGTAAAAGAGATAAGACTTTAAGCGTCCACGTAAAGCCTTTAGGAAAATGAATATCAAATATGCCTTTGCTCATGCCTTTGAAAATGGCTTTGGCTGCATCATCGGCTTCAATAATGCCCGGCATATCGAAGTCGTTTTTGTCTGTAAGCGGTGTTTTTACAAACCCAGGATGGATCACACTGATGCCAATCTCTTGAGGTTCTAGATCTACACTGAGCGTTTTAGCCAAATAGGTAATACCTGCTTTTGATGCGCCATACGCCTCAGCGCGTGTTAGTGGCACATAGGCGGCACTTGAACTCATCAAGCCAACCTGCCCCCCAAATTTCAATTGCTTTAACCAAGCTTCTAAACAATAACCCACAGCAATTAAATTGGTTTGAATGACTCGCTCAAACAATGTGCCATCGAACTGTTTAGGGTTATCTATATACTCACAAGTACCCGCATTGAGAATTAAATGGTCAATAGCTAAGTCTTTTGGCAATGCACTTTTAAGTGCGTTTTTGTCATTTAAATCGAAAATACACGGTGTGATGTTTGCTGATTTTTCACTTAACGCATCTAACTTTACTTGATTTCTTCCACACGCATATACAGCAAAACCTTGTTGCGCATATTCAAGCGCCAAGGCTTCGCCAATGCCCGAAGAAGCGCCGGTAATGACAACTACCATAGAGTGGCTACTCATGCTGCCGTCCTGCGTTTGATTAAGTTAATCACAGTGCCAAACACGGGCAGGTGCTGATAGATCATTTCACCTGCATCAAAATAATCACGGTGGTAAACAACCTTGCCATTTTCAAACTCAAGGTAAGTGTTACCGTTCACTTTAAGCGGTTGGCCTTGTTTGATTTTTTTATGTGAAAAAGTCATCACCCAATACACACTGGCTTTGTTGTCTTGCTCAAATGAGGTGTGAATATCGAATTGGCCTTGGTTCAGGTTTTCATACATGTTAGCAAAATAGTCGGTAAGCGCAGGCAAACCTTCTATTCTGTGAAGCGGATCTTCAAACACAATATGGTCACCGTACACTTCACCGAGTAGTTCAAGATTCGACTTGTCTAGTTGGTTATACAGTTTCAAAAAATCTGATATCAAGGCAGTACTCGACATAATTAAGGCAGCTCACTCTTGTAATATTCTAGTGCCTGAACTCTTGCTTCTTTTAAGTCAACAATCGCATCGCAGTACACATCACTTTGATCTGTTGCAGCCAAATAAGCTTGCGGTTCGTGAATGTGTTTGGTCGGCACATTTGCTAATTCTGGTAAATACTTACGAATAAAATCTCCGTTGGGATCAAACTTCTCACTCTGAGTGAGTGGGTTAAAGATCCTAAAATACGGCTGTGCATCGCACCCTGTGCCCGCCGCCCATTGCCAGCCACCATTATTAGCGGCCAAATCACCATCAATAAGATGCTGCATAAAAAACGCTTCGCCTTTGCGCCAATCCACCAGCAAATGCTTAGTTAAGAAGCTGGCAACTATCATGCGTAAACGATTGTGCATCCAACCGGTTTGTTTAAGCTGTTTCATTGCAGCATCAACAATTGGGAATCCAGTTTGTGCATTACACCAAAGTTCAAATTTTGCTTGATGATCAGGCCATTTGAAGCCATGGAACTTTTCTTGAAAATCTTTGTTTTTACTTAAACTTGGGAAAGCATCTAAAAGATGACGATAAAACTCTCGCCAGATCAACTCATTCAACCAGCTAAATTGTGGCGCTTTCATATCTTCGAGCACATTTGGCATATGATTAATTAGCTCAATGAAAACTCGTTTTGGACTAATAGCACCTATGGCTAGGTAAGGTGATAAACCACTGGTTGCTTTTAAATCTGGTCTGTCTCTGTATAGCTCATAGTCATCGTGCTTTTCAGCTAAAAAACGTGGCAATACTTGTCTTAGCGCAGTATCTGCCAACGGCCATTTCGACGACTCAACTTTTGGGTAATCGAAAATAAATTTGTGCTCATCGAACTCAACATCAACTGCCGCTAAGTTGCCTAAATAGCTTTGATCGAAGCCACTTTGTTTAACCGCTTGTAGCCAAGCCTTTTTGAATGGCGTATAGACCTTAAACATCTCGCCTTGCTTGTTGCGCACAGAGCCTTTTGGCAACATCACATCGGCTTCGAACAGATTAAGCTCAATACGTGCTGCTACTTGCTTATCTCTGTCTACTTCATCTATCTCTAACTGGCTATTTGCGAACACTCGCGTGATTTGATGCTCAGAGCAAAAGCTCAACAATTGCTCGATTTGGCTATTAAAATCACTGCCGTTTAACACAGTCAGCTCAACACCTTGGGCGTTAAGCTGCTGCTCAAACCATGCCAAGTGACGTGCCATAAAATCGACCTGAATAGGTGCAACATTATGGCGTTGCCAAGTATGAGGAGTAGAAATGAAAATTGCCTGTTTGCATCCTTGCGATAGGGCTTGAATTAATGCGGGGTTGTCGTCGAGTCTAAAATCTTTCCTTATCCAATAAAGGGCACTCATTATAGGCTATACCTTAGTTTTAAATCTGCAGGATATGGGTTTAAGTACGCTTGCTTTGACAGATACTCGTTCGGGTAATCACGTAAATAATGATTAATCAGAGTCAAAGGTACAAGTAGTGGTACCAGGCCTTGACGATACGCCATGACTTGCTCGGTTAACTCTTCTTTCTTTGTTTTATCGAGTACTTTTTTGAAGTAACCCTGTAAGTGCTGCAAGGTATTCGTATGGTTACGACGTGAAGCTGGCTTTTTCAAAGCTGACATCAACATTGAGATATATTGCTCAGCAATGACCTCTAATGGCTCTTTCGATTGCCCGAGCATGTTGCCGATTTTGCGGTACATTTCGAGGTTATGGCTCATGACCAAATATTTGTTTTGGCTGTGGAACTCGATCAATTTGTGTTTGGTGAGACCCGACGCCACCAGCTCTTGCCATTTCTTATAAGTGAATACACGCATCACAAAATTTTCACGTAACACGGCATCATTTAAGCGGCCATTTTCCTCACAAGGTAAGTTTGGGTGAGCGTCTAAAATTTGCTTAGCGAACAAGCCGACACCGTTATGCTCACAGCCTTTACCATGTTCGTAATAAACTTTTACACGTTCCATGCCGCAGCTAGGGCTGCCTTTCATAAACACAAAACCACTCAAGTGATCGATGCGAGATGCTACCTTTTGACCAAATTCGGTCATTTTCTCTGTGACATCCATTGAGCCATCAGGGCGCGAAACCGCAATCACATCATCATATTTAATTTGTCTAATAGTCGGTCTTGGAATAGGCAAACCGACTGCCACTTCAGGGCAGAACTTTTCATATTCAACATGTTTGCCTAACTGATTCATACAGAAATCAGATTTTTTATGGCTCTTGTCAAAACGGACCTGATCGCCCGTTAGACAAGCGCTAATACCAATTTTAATTGGCGAAGAGAATTCAGGATTAAACTCATTCATAGTTGTCTCCTAGTAAATAAACTTACCTATTGGGTTAAGCAATTTGCTAAGTCCTTGGGTAAAGTGAAGGGAATCACTTGATACAGTTAAGCACAAGCACCCTTCTTTGGTAAAAGGCGTATGCGTGTTTTTACCATCGAGCCAAATGAAATCACCACGATTGTAAGTGCCCATTTCATCTTCGAAGCTACCATCAACTAACAAGGTAATCTCAAAGCCATTGTGTGTATGATTAGGCACAGACCCTTCAGCGTCTATGTGTAACAAACTCATACGCAGGTCGCCATCTTCTAACTCTATGCGTGAACGAGAAAGCTTGCCTAAATTTAACCAACTTGAGCGCTCTAAGTTACACAGAACCTGAGGTAAGCAATATGGTGTGTCTGCTACTTTCACTTCTTGAGGCTCAGGCTCAACAAATTCATCGATACTGGTGTCTTCTGTCACTTCGTCAATAAAAGCATCAAAGTCGAACTGTATTTCTGATCCATCAAAGGCAAACGCATCTGTATCAAAACAATTATCAGCGGCTTTTGCTGTCAACTCTGTGATTTGTTGCTGACATTTAGGACACATTTCTAAGTGCGCCGCAATCATCACACTCACTGAAGCAGGTAATTCTCCAGCCACATAACTTTCGAGCAGCTCTAATTTAGGGTGGTGCTTAATCATAGTCTGCTCCTATGTGTTGTTTGAGTTTAGTCAGTGCAAGTCTTAAACGTGATTTCACAGTACCAAGCGGAATGTTAAGTTGCTTTGATAATTGCTCTTGAGAAAGCTCTTGAAAATAAACGCCGTGAACGACTTGCTTCTGATTTTCAGGCAGCTTATTAAGATATTGCGCAAGTTGCTTGTCCATTAAGTGATCGGCAAACATGTGATCATCACTATTTTGCGCTTCAGCTAAAGGCCAAATTTCTTCACTGATGGTGTCTTCTTGATTGGATTGGATCTTGCGCAACATGTCAAAACTGATATTACGCATAACCGTGTAGATCCATGTTGTTGCAGCACCTTTATCTACATTATAAAGGTGCGCTTTACGCCACACATTAGTCATGGTCTCTTGCAATAATTCATTTGCCATCACTGGATTGTTGAACTGCTTGCGCCCAAAACCAATGATTTTTGGAGAAAACCATTTGAATAAGTTAGCAAAGGCACGTCTATCACGCTCTTGAGCCACACTGATTAACCAAGATGACAACATCTTGCCATCTACTTCAGCAGGCATAGTTTGAGACTGTTTTGTTGTGCTCATCGAAGGATGGGAATTCCTATTTTCTGTGCTCACCATGACTAAACCCATTAATTGCATTTCGTATTAAGTACGTTTGAAAACAGATTCGGATCACTTAGATTGGTTAGTTTTTTTAATTGTAGGATACTCTACAAAATTAACCTAACATTATGGTGTGTAAGAAGTTTTGCGCTTTATCAAAACTGTATTGATCAACAAACACTTCTTTTTGCTCCATAGAAAGCGGTAATAGCTCTAAGTAACGCGCACAAACCCAATTTGGATTATCAAACTGCGGTGATGGGTACAGACTTTGAATGTCTGGGTGTAAAGAAAATATCTCTTCTAGTTTATCGGCTAACGCAATGTGATTTTCACTTGAACTTGCTTGAGCCCAGTGCGGGATAGACTCGCAATTAGCAAAGCGTAAGTTATCTTCGTCGAAATAAACATCACTGAGCTTTACGAGCGATTTTGCTTTTACATCAATATGTAGCATGCCTTTTTCTTCAAAGAAATCGACTATGTCTACCCAAGCCGCCCATTCAGATACTTCAAACTCGGCATCTGGCTTGTAAATGGTGAGTGCAAAGCCTTGCTCTTTGGTTGCAATAGATACCAGTTTTTTATATCTCGGCTCGAAAATACGAAGGCGTGTTACCCCTTCAGGAAGCAAAAATACAGGTAGTGGAAAAACGGGTAATTGCATAAATAAGACCTAAAAACTCTACATGGCAGTTTTTACGTCACAGCCTATAAAAAAGATCGATTAAGTTTTCACATCTTTTTTGTCACTTTATTTGCTTGCTTATTTTGCCTTTTAAACAGTTAGAACCTATAAATAAAATTAGCTTTAAAATACGGGATTATTTATGTCACTCCATCAACTCATCTATCTCAGTAAAGCGAGTCGACAACTCGACAGCGTAGATTTTTTAAAACTTTTAACAATTGCACGCGAAAACAATATCAATCTTCGTGTAACGGGCAGTCTGTTTTATAACGGCGGCTGGTTTTTACAAGTTTTAGAAGGTGATTTACCTGTTATTCAAGACCTCTACCGAAAAATTGAGCAAGACGATCGGCACATGCAAGCCAAGGTACTTTATCTCGAACCCGCCAAAGGCCGCACTTTCTCTCGTTGGACAATGAATATGATCAACCTTGAAGAAGAACATGACAGTAAATATCACGTTTTACGAGATTTACTCGATGCAGCAGTTAATGGCAATATGATTGATGGCTTAAGTGCCCCAGTTAAGCTGCTAAAAGTATTTTCTGACGATAACCTTTTTGGTATTCGTTAATATCTAAATGTTAAACCAGCACTGAGCAATCGCGCCTGTTTTGTCTTCGCGATTGCTTAACGTTAGTTTTGCACCTTGTTGCTCTATCATGTTTCTACACAAATTAAGACCAATGCCTTTACCTTGCGCTTTGGTGGTATAAAAAGGCACAAATAGATTGCTGATGTTTTGAATCCCCGTCCCAGAGTCTTTTACTTCAATCACAATTTGCTTGCCCTGCTTGTAAGCTTTTAACTCAATAAGTTGTTGTGATTTGCTCGCTTCAATGGCGTTTTTTACTAAATTAACCAGCACCTGTTCAAGCAACACTCTGTCAGCGAGCACATAAGGTGCATCACATTTAATCTCTATGGGATAATCAAATAAATTGCTCACCGACTGCAATAACGGCGCAATCTCGCACTGCTCTGTGTGAACATCGAATTGTTTGCTTAAATTCGCATAGCGATTTACAAATTGCATTAAGCCGTCACTGCGCTCAACTATAACTTGTAAAGCCGGGTCTAAATTAGCAAAGTCATTATTGCCTTTAAGCATATCTTGAAGTGTTTGCGCTAACGACTTAATGGGTGACAACGAATTATTGATTTCATGGCTCAATACGCGGGTCATTTTCTGCCAAGCTACCTGCTCAGTGTGATACACCACTTGCTCAATGTTAGTTAGTACCAACAACTGATAACTTTGCTCTTGCATGGTGAATTGACTATGCCGTAACTGCCATTTTGCAATAAGGGACTCATCACTTAATTGCCATTTATTTGCGGATAACGTAAAGCCTAAATCATCGGCGCTTGTGTGTCTGAGGGTCTGCCATGGTTGCTTGCGCCAATTAGAAAAAGCCTCATTGGCATGATGTAATTTATGTTCTTTATTTAAAATTACTATTGGCGTTGCCAGCTGCTCAATGAGCCGAAGTACTAACACCGCTTGTTGGTCATATTGCGATTTTCTGCTCTGTAAGTCTGCCGACATGGTGGTGATTTCATCTGCTAAGAGTTTAACTGCGCCTTGATTAAATTTGGGGTTGGCGCGCAGTGAATAGTCTTCATTTCTTATCGCTTCTAGGACTGCTGAAAAACGGTAATAAGGGTTGAGCAAAGCACGCCTTACATACCAACATAGCAGCGCAAACGGGCAAAGCAATAATACCAATACCGTACAAACTACTAAGATACTTGCCGAGCTATACCAAAGAATAAAGCCCATAAGGCCCGATAAAACCAGCAAGCAGCTGCCAATAAACAGTGTCAGGATGCTTTCGATGGAGCGTAATTCTAGTCGCTCTGTGAGCTTGTTGATTAGTTTGAACATGTGCTGGCTCATTATTTGTTTTATTTAGCAACTTACTTAGTCGACATAGCAAACTTTTCTAACCTACGATAAATGGCACTTTTGCTTATGCCAAGTAATTCGCCTGCTTGTTCTACATTGTTGTGAGTTTGCGCCAGTGCCATTTTAAGGAGCTTTTTCTCAGCGTCTTCTAGGGTCATTAAGGGAATGTCATCTTTTGAAGATCCATTCTTTGAAGAATTGTCTAGCGCTTTAAACTCAAGATCTTGCTCGTCTATACAATCACCTTCAGCCATTAAAACCGCTCTTGCCATCATATGACTGAGTTCTCGTACGTTACCCGGCCATGCATAATCAAGCAAAGCCTGTTCGGCTAATTTGCTCAACGGTAACGGAGTTAGTTCATATTGTTTGGCATGTAATTCAATAAAGTGCTTTGCCAACACAATGATGTCTTCGGGGCGTGCACTTAGAGGAGGAATGGTGAGCTCTATGGTGTTCAATCTAAAATATAAATCGGTTCTAAACTCACCACTTTCAAGCATGGCCTCAAAGTCGGCATTAGATGCCGCAATAATGCGACAACTCGCCTGTTGGGTCAGTGTATCACCGACTCGCTCAAATTGTTTCGACTCAAGCACTCGCAGCAGTTTAGCTTGTTGATTGGGCCCCATTGTCGCGACTTCATCTAAAAACAATGTACCATTATTGGCAAGTTCAAAGCGCCCCGCTCTGTCTTGTTTAGCATCGGTAAATGCGCCTTTTTTGTGGCCAAATAGCTCGCTTTCGAACAAGCTTTCTGGAATGGCGCCCATGTTTACCGACACAAACTCACCGGTGCGCGATGAGTGAGCGTGTACATACTCTGCGATACAGCTTTTACCCGTGCCATTTTCACCGCGCAAAAATATCGTCGCATCAGTTTTGGCAACACGCTCTAACTGCGCTTTTAATTTTTGCATTTGTGGGCTATGCCACAAAATTGATTTTGAATTGTCATTTGATGAAGTATCGCTTTTGCAAAGCTGAGCAGCTTCATGCTGTTGAGAAATTGTTTTCTGATGATCAATCTGTGCTAAAGCAAGGTGCTTTTTCACCATCATCACAACCGCATGGTTATCCCAAGGCTTGGCAAAAAAATCTTTTGCGCCCAGTTGCATGGCTTCAACAGCCAAAGAGACGCTCGACCAAGCAGTCATCGCCAGAATAGGTGGAGAGCTTGTTTTTTGTTGTGCACGCAAAAACGCCAGCCCTTCTTCGCCCGATGTGGTATCAAACTCAAAGTTCATATCGAGCAGAATTAAGTCAATGTGATGCGAGTTTAAAAGCTCGCTTGCAACAGCAGGGCTCTCAGCTTCAAACACCTCATAACCATGATTGTTTAGCAAAAAACGTAGGCTGAGCCTTACGTCGGCTCTGTCTTCTACAATCAAAATATGCTGCTTTACTGCTGGCATGCCCATACTGCTCCTTGGATGTTATTTAGTTATAAGCTGTAAGCTGTAAGCTGTAAGCTGTAAGCTGTAAGCTGTAAGCTGTAAGCTGTAAAACGAGTTTAACCTAGTCTCATTGAATAAGACTAGGTTAATGCTTTGCTATGTTTCAGAATACAAGTTCAAAGTTATTCGTTACGTAGCGCTTTTAAAGGATCTGAGCTCACCACAGAACGTACCGGTAAGTAGCAGGCCAATACAGAAATCGCCACCATAACCGGGATTGCCAGCAATAGCACTGTGAACTCCCCCGTGATTTGCATCGCAAGTAATCGTGTGCCAATTAAATAGCCAATGCCCGCTAGTACGCCACCTAGAATCACACCAAATACAACAGGCTGCATACTTTGCTTTAATACCATTTTGATGACATGTCCTGTGTGCGCACCAAGGGATAGGTGAATGCCCAGCTCGTACCGACGCATTTGCACGCTATAACTCAACACCCCATAAATACCCGCTGCAGCCAGAGTTAATGCTAGTGCAATCAAGCTCATCGTTAAAATCGCAACCAGTTTTGAGGCCCTTAATCGAGTCGTTAACATATTCTCTAGCGTTTCAAAGTAAGCAATACTCAGTTGCGGATTAACCTCTTTTAAGGCTTCTAGTAATTGCGCTTTATCGACAAGCCCATTGCTTTTAAACGTTAACGCAAAACGAGCACCGGCTTCAAACGGTAAGTAATAACGCTCTTCTGCATAGCTATCACGGTTGTCTGGCACATAGATATTGTCTACTACGCCCACAACAGTGAGTGGCTCATTCGGTGCTGCTTGCAATGTTTTGCCAATTGCAGACTCTGATTTAAACAGACGCTCTGCGAGTGCTTTACTAATAATAATTTCTTGCGGTGTATTTTCTGAATCTTGTAATGAACTAAAACTGCGCCCTTCAAGCATCGGCATACCGAGTAAGGCAAAGCTGTTTTCGTCAAAGAAGCCAACACTGACGATGCCTAACATTTCGTTATTTTCATCGTACAAGTAATTTTCCCAGCCCATTTGCAAAGGAGACGTGATTGTCAGCGCTGCATCTTCAATTTGCGGTAACAATTTAAGTTGGTTTTTAACTTGTTGCGAAACGTCATGAAAACCTTCAGTCAAGCTACCTGTATCGACTCGAATATAACTCACATTTGTGGCATTCAGCCCTGCATCTTTAACTAGTTTATTAATGGCCGGAGATAACACGGTTGTCGCGCCAAGTAACAAAGCTGTGGCTAGGCCAACTTGTAAGGCAACCAGTACATTTCTGGTAAGACTTGAGATCTGTGCTCCCGTACCTTTACCACTGCTTTGCAATGTTTGATTAAGCTGTTTGTAAGGCACCTGCTGACTGGCGAGCTTCGCCATGACGATACTGATAAATACACTGACAATAATACTTGCCGAAATTGTCACTGGATCTAGAGTTAAATGCTGCATTCTCGGGAACATATACTGCAAATCGTTGGCTAACCAGACCATTGACCAGCCGGCAATTAGCAAGCCAAAAATACAGGCAAGCATAGATAGCAACAGCGCTTCACTAAACATGCCTAAAAAGATATGTTGTGTTTTCGCCCCCAATGCCGCTTGAATGGCCATCACGCGCTTTTTCTGCACCGCGCGAGATAAAAACAAATTACAAATGTTTGTCACGGCAATGAACAGCAAAGTAATCACACCTGCCAAAAGCAACAATGCCATTTCGCCACTATCAGCGACTATTTTTTGTTTTAATGGTACGAAACGCCCACCAATCGCTGTGTTTGCAGCCACATCATCTAGACCTTGGTATAGCTCATTTATTTGCTGACCTAATGCTGAACTCGCCTGTTCAATTGAAGTGCCTTCTTTTAGCAACGCAATTCCATTTACACCACCGGTAATATTACCCCAATTGCTGGTACGGCTAATTTCTTGATCGAAACTAAACCAAGCAAACATAGGAAAATTGCCAAATACTTCTGGCGCATTAAAATGACTCGCTGCCACACCGATTATCTGATACTTATCATTCCCTATGGTTGTATAAGTACCAATCACTTGTGAGTCAGCCCCAAAGTGTGTTTGCCAAGCCTCGAAACTCAACACCACCACTCTTTGTTTATCATTAATGGTTTCTTGTTGATTAAATGCACGGCCTAAATGCATCGGTACATCGAGCATAGAAAAATATTCGGGCGTGACACGAATGCCATCAAGGTAAGGTGTATCTGGCAGATCTCTAAGCTTTGCACCAAACAAACTCATAAGTGCCATCTGTTCAATATATTGCTCGTCTTTATAAATATGATATTGCGCCGACAAAATCTGAAAGCCGTATTGCGTCTCGCCGTTAATGGTTTCGCTTTGGTCGGTAACCACGAGCTTATCAGCATTCGGGTATGGCAAGGGCTTGGTCAGTACCAAATAGTTGATATTCAGTACCACCGCAAGGGCAGCTAATGTCACAGCTAGGGTGGTGATCACCGTTAAGCTAAACCCCGGTAATCTTAATAAACTGCTGACTGCGAGTTTAAATTCTTCTTTGATGATGCTCATACCGCCAGCTCCATTTTAAACTCATCGGCCATCACGCCATCAAGCAGATGCAGTTTACGTTTTGCCATATCGGCATATCTTGGATCGTGGGTTACCATACAAATGGTAGTGCCTTGTCGGTTTAGCTCAGCCAACATCATCATAACCGCATCACCATTTTTAGAATCTAGGTTACCGGTTGGCTCATCAACGAGTAAAATTGCCGGGTCGTTGACTAGGGCTCTGGCAATCGCAACGCGCTGCTGCTGACCGCCAGATAACTGATTCGGTTTATGACCCGCTCGATGCGTCATTTCAACCTTAGCCAAACACGCCTCTACTTTTTGTTTAATTTCTTCTTGCGATAACGGCTGTTCACGATAGCGTAATGGCAGCGCAATATTGTCGAAAACTGATAGCTCATCAATCAAATTAAACGACTGAAATACAAAACCAATATGCTCATTTCGCATACTCGCTCTTTGATTAACGCTAAGATTACTGACATCGTGCCCGGCTAACATATATTCACCGTCCGACGCGGTGTCTAATAATCCCAATATCGATAATAGAGTGGATTTACCACAGCCAGAAGGTCCTGAAATCGACACATAATCACCTTCATTAATTTCTAAATCAACGCCACGTAATGCATGGGTTTCCATCTCGCTGGTGACAAACTTTTTCGTGATATTGGTTAGCTTTATTTTGTTATTACTCATGGTCTTTCCTTTTTATATCGCGATTGCCTGACTTACTTCACAATGGCAATGTGGGTATGTGCTTGCCAGCGAGTCATATCGTTAAGGATAAACTGCTCATGTGCTTGTGCGCCAGCAAGTATTTGAATTTGCTCGTCTGTTGCTGCACCAAACTGAATAAGAGTAGCGATGGCCGAGCCGTTATCGGTTAATTTAAATAAGGTAGAATTTGAAAAAGCTTTTACGTTGACGGGCTTTTTAATAAACAGAGCGTTTTCTAATTGACCCACGGCAATTGTGCCTTCGATGTTTAACTCTGGTCGGGCGTTGTCGGTTAACGCGCCGTTTAGCGCCACTTCAACCTGTATATTGCCGTTGTTTATTACCGGATCGATACGGATCACTTCCCCTAATATCTCTCCGCGACGAGTATTAATGCGCACCGCTTGCGCCAGTTGAATAGACTGCATTTTTGACTGTGGCACGTTCAGCAAAGCATAAAGGTCGGTGGTACTGCCGACTAAAGCCAATTGCTCCCCTAAATTCACCGCTTGCCCGAGTTCTACACTCAGCGATTGCACCACTCCATGAATGCCCGCTTTAACAGTTAGGCTGTCCAGTTGCTGCTGCACTAAATCTAAAGCCTCTTTTTGCGCCAAAATATTTGAGTCGGCAATTTTTAAATTGGCAGCATGCAGGGCCTCGAGCTGGGTAATGCGTGCAGTTTCAATTTCTAAACGACGAGTTAACTGCCTGACCTGCAACTTAGTACGCTGGTAGTCGATATTAGAGACGATACCTTTGCTGACCAATTGACTCTGTGCGTTCGCTTCGAGTTCAGCGCTTTCGAGATCAGCTTGAATGCGAGCTAACTCTGCCTGTTGAGCAAGCAATTCGCGTTTTTGGTTAATATCCGTTTGAATGCGCTGATTTTGACTGTCGATGTATGCACGCTTTGCATCGCGCACCGATTGGGTAATATTCGGATCTGAAAGCTTTAAAATAACACTCTCAGGCGTTACTTCCGCACCCGGTTTTAAAATAATTTCATCAACCGTTGCCTGACTTTTGGCAGTGAGTAAACGCGGCTTTTTCGACTTTAAACGGCCAAAGCCTGACACTTCTAAGTTTAATACGCCTTGCTCGACCTTCGCCGACCAAATCTCATTGGCTTTGATTTGCTGTGCATGACTCGGTTGCAAAAATAACCAAATACATGCCGCCAGTAGCAAGCAAACAAACGCTAAAATGCTCAGTTGCCTTTTGGTATTTTTTTGAGGCTTTAACACCACATCCATAACTCGATCCCATACTGTTTTTACTCTTTAATACAGTAGTTAAACCAAGTGCCGTGCCAAAACGTAAAACCATGAAATATATGAGTTTTAAAAAATAAATATGAAAAAATAGAAATGTTATTTTCGAAACCGAAAAACAATTTATCGAAATCGAAACGGGCTCGATAAAATTTCCATAGTGTTCAGACCCTAATGGAAGAAAATGAGAGAAAAGAACGAATCAACAAGGACTTTATTCGCTGAAAAATGCCTTAAAAGAGTTGAATTAATTGTCGACTATTTTTAATGGATAACAGCCGACATATTCAACCAAACAATGTATCTAAAACAACACTCCTTCGAATTTACAACCCTTCATATTCTTTCCTTCGAGGTTCTAATATTTGATACTTACAGAGCACTTGGTTATGACAGTCAGTCTCTGGCACACTGTAGTACCACTTTTTGAAAATTGGTTGATACTTATCAATTACTTCTTGCTGAAGAGTTAACGGTAGCTCAGGTAGGTATACGTCTCTTGTTTTATCTATTTGACTATGTATTGCCCTACCTAGTACAAAGCGTTCTTGTTGATAAGTGAAGTCTGCTGATTTGTATTCTCTGGAATCCGGCTGAAATTGCATTCGCTTAATTTTGAAGGCTTCAGCACGCTCAGCTATCACTTGCATCATGTCTTCGAATGGCTTAACTGTAATTGTGAGCTTGTGAGGGTCATCAGCGTCAATCGGGCCCAAACCTACACTTAAAGTTTGTATATGATAATTTGGATGACGGACTACAAAGTGAACCATAGCGTATGCATTAGGTTGTAATAAGTCTAAACGCTCTCTTGGAAAAGTGACCACTTTACCGGCATATGCCAACTTTAAATAATCATATCCCCTTTCATGACCACTTCCACCATGTCCACCTGGTTCAGCGTATCCAGTATCAATTAAAAAGGGGAACTGAGGAATTGAGCCATCTTCCGTCTTAATGGTTATTTCAACAGGTCCGCGGTAACCATGGGCCTCGTCAAATAGAAAAGTGCAGCCCGCTAAGGACACGGAAATAAACAACAAAGCAAGCGCAAAAACTCGCTTTGATGAAAGAAAAACAAACTCTCTAAACTGCAAAATAATCCCTTTTTATTAGATTTATTATTAATACTTAAATTTTAACCTGAAGAACAAAGTGAAAGCGAGTTTCTAAGAGCGGTAACGCAAATTGGTAATAAAGCTGTTTCAAAGCATTTATAAAAGAGGCTCATCAAATCGTAACATACTGAAAGAATTACCCTTAAACCGCTTCGTTTAAAGCATGAAATGCCATTTTTCAATAACGAAAAACTCAATTTCGATATCGAAAAACACTCCATATTAGCTCCACATTTTACTGACAATATTGCGACACTAGAGAGAAGGAAACCTAACCATGCGCAAAACCCTACTAAGTATTAGTGTCATCACCCTACTCAGTGGCTGTTTTAGTGATGCTGACAACGACATTCAAAGCTCATTAAAACAACCTGAACCGATTGCGAATGTTCGCCTCGAATCCGTGTCATCGCCAGAGCAAGACACTTTTCAACCTGGGCAACCCATTGAAATTGATTTTAAAATCAGTAGTGAACTGCTAGAAACTGAGCATGTTGGTGTTGCTTTTATGGCAATCGCAAAAGACAAAGTTGAGCAGCTAAGCTCACACCAAGAGCCTGAGGGCTACGATCTTGGCACTCATTACATTGCAAAGCTTGCCGACGGCGAGCACAGTTTTACCGCAAAACTGATGCTGCCAAATGAGGAAATACCAAGCGATGAATATGTTATTGCCGCCTATGTAGATAGTGCGAACTTGATTGAGAACGAAGCGAACACAGATGATAACCGCTCTCGAGACTATAGCGATAACGCGCCAACATTTGCCAAAATCACTATCGATAGCACCTTTTACCATGACTTTGCACTTGACACATTAAATGTCGGCGATGGTTTTGCGATGTTTCCTGATGTAGGAAGAAGAGAAACCACCTCTCAAAATGCACCTTCTCATAAACGTGCTGATATTGTTGGTCATTTTGATGCCAGCAAATATGGCCACCTCATTAATGAAGCCATGGTATCGGCTAAAGTCACTGTGGCAGGTGTTGATTTTGATGCCCACTTTTGGCAAGAAGGCGAAGATGTCTATCATGACACCATGAAGATCAAATTTGCAGATCACGAACAGAGCCATTACTTCCCTTATGACATCGCCGTTAATGGCATTTTGCTAGACAAACTGCAGCAAAGTTATGACAAAGAAGCCGACGAAAACACCTTCGAGTTAACCTTCACAATCGAAGACTTATCGGCACATAGCGAAGCAAACGTTGAGAATAACACCCTCAAGATCACCGTACCATATTCGTTATACGATCATGAAGCGCCCGATGAAAGCTGGCTTGAGCAGCATAATTTAACGGCGCCAGTGACGTCAGATGAAGGCAGCGCTGCAAAACAACAACCTAGTTTTGCTCCAGCTCATGCACTCAAAGACGGCCCACAAGGGATCTCAGGCTTTGTGAATGTACCTGGGTTTTTATGGGCATATGAAATTTACTCTGCAACCTATGGTGATAAATCTAAAGTGGCCGTAGTGCCAAGCTTTTTGTCTTGGGTGCAATTAATGTCAGTGAATGGTGGCTTTGCATGGACGGTTGCCTCAGGTAGTTTTGACCTGTATATGTTCAACAAGCATGTAAATTTATTCTCTGCTGGTGCTTCTGGCATTGCAAATGGCTCAAATGGTACAGCGAGTTATGCGATGAATGTGTCTTTATTGGGTAACAGCTTAATCAAAGAGTCAGAAACCGTCACTGCGCTGAATGAATCTTATGGTTATGACTGGGAAGAAGAACAAAAGTTATTCTCTACCACTTTTACCATTGTCATTGTTCCTATTAGTGTATCGGCTGGTATTACCGGCTCGGTTGGCGTAAACACTGAACTTAAATACGAAAACCAGCAATTCAGTATTGGTGGTGACGTGCTTAGCGCAAGCCTTGACGCCTATGCAACGGCAGGGATTGACTTGTGGATTGCCAGTGGTGGTATTGGTGTCGATTTCTTAATTATCTCAGACACCCTTTCTGCAACCGCTTATGTCGACATTAGCAAAGCACTTTCTGATTCTGAGATTGGTTACGGTATTGATGTCAGCAACCACATGAAAGCCATCGAAGGTGAGTTTTATTTATGGGTGAAATATCCGGGTTATAAGTTCTGCTGCTCATTCCCAACAAAAACAGCAACAAAAACTCTCTATAACACGGGTGCCTTGTACGATAAAACTTGGCAAATGATCAACTACAGCGATAGCTTTAAGTTTTAACCATGAACTATAAAAAAGTATTCACGCTTTTAACCTCGCTTTGTGTGCTGCCTTTTGGTAGCGTGCAAGCGAGCACACAATGCACATTTTGGGGCGAGTTTAAAACCCAAGCAAACACCCACATGATTACACTCAATAAGCCGAGTGAGAATCAATTGGTCTTATCTGGCAACTTGCTTTATCGACCATTGCTCAAAGATGAAAAGCACTACTGGCTGGGGCTACAAATGGTTAATCCTAAGGTTTTTTTAGATAAAAAGCCCATTAGCGCAGAGCTTTACGGTGTGCCGTTTGCTGTAAAAATTAATCGCCAAACAAAAGCGATTGTTGAGCATCATTTTGCAGGAAAATTAAAACCCGCCGATGAGCAAAAGCTATTGGCGATCTACCAAAGCCTACATATTGAGCATATTCATAAACGCGATATTACTACTCCACTGACGCTCACCGAAACTGACAACTTAGGCCAATACAAGGTGCAATATCAAAGCAATCCAGATAACAGCCTAACACGCCAAAAATTAAAATATGTGAATGCTAAGCAGGGTGCTAATTTATTAGATTTTGCGACCCCAAAGCTGCATACCGATGAATTTAAATTGCAATTAGATCACTGCGGCCTAAAACAGCTTACAGGCCAAAACCATACCGAAGTAAAAACAAAAAGCGGAGACATCAAAATCTCTGTTGAGCAAAATATTCAATTTAGCTTAAACCCAGCGCCTATTCCTAGCGCCGCGTTGCTGCTCAGCTTAGATATAAACCCGTTAAAATGGCCACAACTCAGTGCTAAAGTGCTCTATCCTCGTCCACCAGCACAACCGCTGAAAGACGCACAAACTTTTATTTCGACACTACGAGCACAAGATCTTGCCAAACTCAGTAGCGAAGCATTGGCCCAGTTGCTTTACGATAACGAGCAGTATCTTGAGGCTCTGAAAGAACTGATTAAATCCAATAGCTTGAGTGATAAAGCCATGGGTCGTTTGCTATTGATGATAGGTAAAAACGATTCGCCAAACGCCCACCAATTATTGGTAGACGTTTACCTAGATAACGAAATTCAAGGCAAGCAAAGATTCAGAAGCTTAATGGGCTTAAAATATGCCGAACAGCCCCTAGACCCAAAACTGGTCGATTTAGTGCTTGAGTCTGCGAGCCAAACCAGCACTGGTGAGCAAAGACGCTTAAGTAATAGTGCCATGATGGTACTGGGTGTGATTGCGAAAAATCAGGCTGGGAGCGAGTTTGCGACTTATATGGGAGAACGTTTAGTTGAACAGTTAAAACAGACTTCTCAAACTTCACGCCAAGTCAGTATTTTAGCAGCCCTCGGAAATAGCGGAAATGCCGAGCAGCAAGATCAAATTGCACCTTTTTTAACGGCCAGCGAGCCAAAACTTAGGCAGCAAGCCGCTGACTCTCTTGGCAAAATGCCCAACGAAAAAAGCTTAAAATACATCACCGAGCAGCTAGGTGTCGAAACTGACAAAGACACTAAAGCATCATTGTTGCGCGCTATGGGCAATAATGAGCTAGATAACCAGCAAATTAATGGTTTATTTAGTTACAGCCAATCACAGCCAAGAGAGATTAGATTAGCGTCTATTCAGGCTTTAGCAGCACAAGCTAAAACCGATCCTGAACTAAAACCTCGTTTAAAAACTTTGATAAAGGGCGAAAAAGACCAACAAGTGCTGCGAGCTCTAATGCAGGCCGTATATGGTAATTAATTTAGGAAATCAACAACGGCTAACAAAACACTTTTGACAACCTTTATTATCGAATTGGATTGAATTAGCACAATGAGTAAATCGTTTAATTACTGACAAGTAAATTGCTGCAAAAACGACGCACTCCATAATCAATCCATAATTACTTGATATAAAATAGCTTCTGCAAATTTGCAGAGTCATAACAACAATAAAAATTAGATGCGTCATGGCCGGCTTTACAGGATGTTGAGCCGGTTATTTTTAACCTTTCTTTATATACTGTACGTTTACTTGCCACCTTCTATAAACTATTTTGCTTTCATAAACATACATCTCTCAGTTAACATGCGACTTCAATTTAGAGTGACTTCAAGGAATAACAATGCGTCAAAGTTTAAGAGATAAAATCATCTCTGTATGTGAGCAAAAGATTGCCAAAAAAGGCGAAACCGTCGGGGTATCGTTTTATGCGTTCTTTGCCAATAAAAACGACGATCCTGAACAACTGATGGAAGCTGCCACTTGGTGGATAAAAACCCATCAATTAGATCATTTCGAAAAAGCGCTAAAAATTAAAGCGATGGTTGAGCAAGGCTTGTAACACCAACTCGGCCGCTAGCTATATGAAGCTTGCTAAGTTTTTATATGCTATTGCTTAACCCTAACAAGCGGCCAAAACAATCCGGCTAAAAATATCAACAACCTAACAAAAAACCAAACCCGATTTTCAAATAGAATTAAGCTTTAAATTCATACTCAACTGACTATTTTGCAAATATCTCTCCCTCTTATTTATGTTTCTAAATTAGAAAAATAATTTCCTAATTTCATCTATTAATTCTTAACACGGGTAAAATACCATGATAATTTGATATGGTATAACATATTAAAAGGATTAATAATGACCCCCGTAGTTCGTACTTGCCGTTTAAGTCTTCTCGCCATTTCAATTGCTTCAGCCTGTTTTGCACATGCAGAAGATGTATCAAGCATCGAAAGAATTGAAGTTAACAAACAACGACAAGCCTATCGTGGCGAATTTAGCTACTTACAATCTCCTGAAGCCGTTACTGAATTTAACTCAGAGCTGATTGCCCAAGCAGGTATCACAGGATTAACCCAAGTACTTGATATGTCAGCATCGGTTAGCCGACAAAATAGCTTAGGTGGTTTATGGGATAGCTTCGCCATTCGTGGCTTTTTCGGTGATGAAAATGTACCTAGTGGGTATTTGGTTAATGGCTTTAATGCAGGCCGCGGATTTTCTGGGCCTAGAGACGTATCAGGGATCGAAAGCATTGAAGTGCTCAAAGGCCCAAAAGCCGCTTTATTCGGTCGTGGCGAACCTGGTGGTTCAATTAATATTATTACTAAAAAGCCGACCTTTGCATCTTCAACTCAACTTTCTGTCACTGCAGGAAGCCGTCAACATCAACGCCTTGAAGCCGATATTAATACCACGTTTAGTAACGACACGGCGGCACGCTTGATTGGTTTTTATCAAACAGAAGATAGCTTTAGAGAAACCATAGAAACGCAAAAGCATGGCATTTCGGCTGCGTTTCAATTTGATCAATCGGCCAACTCAACCTGGACCTATGACTTAGAGTACGCCGAGCAAGAAATTCCCTTTGACCGCGGGATCATTGCCCCTAACGGAAATTTTGATTTTCTACCCATTGAACGCTTTTTAGGTGAACCAAGTGATGGCCCCACTACTACTTCGGTACATGGTCATCAATTACAGTGGTTATATGAAATCAATGAAACTTGGCAGTTAAGTTCGGCCGTTGCTTTTAGACAAACTGAACTAGACAGTTTATCAAGCGATGCAGACGTGTCGCCAAAACGACAAAAGTTTTACTTCGATGGTCAAACATTAACACGCCAACATCGCCAAAGAGCCTATGACACCGAGCAATACGTTGTCCGTTTTGAGCTTGCTGGTGACTTTCAAACCACGGGGCTAAAACACAGCCTGCTGGCTGGCATAGATTACGACCGCTTTGACTTCGACCGCGACTATCGCGTGGCGCGTGCGCCAAACTTAAGCACCCAGCCGAGCGATGCGCAATTATATGCCATTAATATTTTTAACCCCGTGTATGGCCAATACACTGCAGGCGAGATGACACCAGCAATAATTCGACAACAAAATCAGTGGGCCACAGGTGTTTATATTCAAGATCAGATTGCTGTAACAGATGCCTTGCAAGTGCGTATTGGCGGTCGCTTTGATGATTTAAAGCAGACCATTGACGACAAAGTAAGAAAATTGAAAGTCGACCAAGCAGAAAGCCACTTTAGCCCTCAGTTTGGTGTGTTATATCAACTCAGTGACGCTTGGTCTTTATATTCAAGTTATGCCGAAGGCTATCGTTTAAATTTTGGTACCGACTATCAAGGAGGTACTTTTGCACCGAATCAGAGTGAATCACTTGAAGTCGGCAGTAAACTCTCACTAGCTGATAACCGCCTCGAAGTCACCTTAAGTTATTTTGACAGCGAGCAAACCAACATTATTGTGGCCGACCTAAATAATCCGGGTTATCACGCTGCAATCGGCGAAGCCAGCAGCCGCGGACTTGAACTAGATATTGCAGGTCAATTGCCCGCAGATATCACTCTGAAGTTTTCTTACGCTTATTTAGATGCCCAAGTAGAAAAAGACGCCGTTGATACGGGCTTGTATGTGAGCATTAAAAAAGGCGATGACTTACTGAATATTCCTGAAAACTCAGCCAGTTTACAGCTTACTCAAGCTTACCAAATAGCTGGACGAGACGCCTCTGCAGGCCTAGGTTTTCAATATGTCGATGAGCGGTTAGGTCAGCGCGGCAGCGATTTTTATTTGCCCTCGTATGTGACTTTTAACCTCTTCGCCCAGTACGAGATTAACAATAATTGGTCAGTCAGTGCCAAAGTGCACAACCTATTTGATAAAACCCATTTCACCAATTCTTATACGCAGATGTGGGTACAACCGGGAGAGCCAAGAAAAGTATTACTCTCAACATCTTATCAATTCTAAAACCAATGATGAGGCGCAGGCAAAGCATGCCTGCGGCTCTTAAATCACAACTTAATTGCAACCAAAGCGGCCGATAAATACGCCTCTTTACTACGCCAGTTTAAATAAGGAAATTGTTTAACTATGAATGCGCTAACACACCATGATATTGCAGCGTGCGAGCACGCTGATAAAATTCTCAAGCAATTTAACGCCATTACAGCTTTGTCCAAATTACAAATAAATGATGAAACGATGCACCTGTTTCATCAATTTTTAAACTTACTTTCAAACCAAGTGAGCGCAGCTCAGGCTGAACAGGTTTTAGCCCACCCGGCAATCCAAGCGAAAAAATTACAGATGCAAAGCTTATTTAGTCAGGCATCGAGTTTATATGAACGCTATTGGGCAGAACGGATCATTCAAAACCCATCACCAGAAGCTTATTTAACGCAGCAATATCCGTATTACCAGCATTATCAAAGGGCGACTGGGTTAGAAATAAACGCGATACAAGCGCTGACTCCTAATACGATTAAAAAAGTATTGATGGTTGGCTCAGGGGCTTTACCGCTTACTTCAATTGCGCTGGCAAAACATCATTATGAGATCACCAATTTAGATATTAACGAAGCCGATCTCCTGTTAGGTAAAGCCGTATGTAATGCCCTCCCCCCTAATGAAAAAATGGCTTTCATTCATAATGATATTTGTCTTGAGCAAGATCTAGCTGACTATGACGTTGTTTGGCTTGCCGCATTAGTCGGTGACGAAACCATCAAGCATAAAATTATTCAACACCTCTACCAACACGTTAAGCCCGGCACATTAATGGTTATTCGAACCGCGTTTAACTTGCGGACTTTACTTTATCCCAGCATTTGCGAACAGGCGCTTTCTCCTTTTCAATTAAAACTGAAAATTCAAACCTATGCCGATAATTTTCATTCAATTTTGATTGCCCAAAAGCCGCTGTAAACACCATGACTGCTTTTCATTCATTTTTAAAACTACCCATGCAGTTCCGCTGTATGTTGTTCGCTGCCTTTGTCTTTAATCTCGGCTTTTACATGCTGATCCCATTTTTAGCCGGCTACCTAACAGACAACTTAATGCTTAGTGCATCCTTGGTGGGTGTTGTACTCGGAGTGCGATCATTTTGCCAGCAAGGACTATTTTTAATTGGTGGGCTGCTTGCAGATCGCCTTGGCCATAAACAGCCTATCGTAATTGGATGTTTATTAAGGGCGTTGGGCTTTAGCCTATTTTTATTCTCTGACAATATTTATCTGCTTTTTAGCGCCGCATTGTTAACCGGCTTTGCTGGCGCTTTGTTCACTCCTGCTGCACAAGCTTACTTTGCGACTCAACAAGTATTAACACGCGCACAAATGTTCTCATTAGTTGGCATCGCCAGAAATGCCGGAGAACTAATTGGCCCACTGTGCGGTGTATTGTTACTTGCAGTAAGTTTTGAGTTGCTATGCGTTATCGCTGCATTGCCATTTGCGCTTTTTGCGCTGATCTTTTTGAAACTACTCAAAAGTGACAAAAGCACCCTCCCCCAAAAAACCTCTGACTCTCATAATCCTTCTCATCAAAGCGGCGGTATCTTAACAAACGTGCTGAGCAATAAACGCTTTGTGATGTTTTCGCTGGTAATGAGCGGCTATTTTATGCTGATAAATCAGATTTCATTTGCAATACCACTTTATCTTACCCAGCAGGCATACACGCATGAACACATCGCTTGGGTGATGATTTTGTGTGCTGTTATCGCGATTTTTTTGCAATTTCCTGTAACTAAACTCTGTGAAAAATATCTGACACCGCGCCACTGGATAAGCATTGGCATTGCACTTATGGGCGTCGCTTTTGCAGCACTTATCCCAAACTTTACCGCTCTAAATCAGTTGTTATTCTGGCTTGCGTTAGGTGTGCTCAGCGTCGTTTTTACCCTTGGCACTTTAGTCAGTTTTCCTTTTATTCTCAGCCAAATATCTGAATTAGCGAACAACCAGTCTGTAGCAACACATTATGGATTTTTCTATTTGTTTGCTGGATGTGGGCTCATTGCAGGCAGCAGCTTAGTCGGTACTGCATTCGACTTTGCACATATAAATACCAACCTCGCTTGGTATTGCCTAATTGTTATTGGCCTATTCACCGCATTTTTAAACTTTGTTTTGCTCAGCGCTCCTAACGAGACTGAGTCAGAGCAAGCAATAACCCACTCTATCATTAAGTAAGGAAAAACAGATGATACAACTCACTCAAGCTCAGCAACGAGCTTACATGTCTGAGTATTTGGAAAATGGTTGGCGTGAAGAAAAAATGTCGTTTAGCAGCGTCGAGATCAAGCCAGGTTACATACGGGCCAAAATCAACGTTGATCATTTTCAAATGCCCGGAGATGGTCAATTTCACTTTAGCGCGCAAAGTGCCATGTTATGGATCTCACAACTGGGCATTATTTACGGCTGTTGGGACAATCAGCTTCCCGAAAAAGCTGGCGAAGTGTATCTGCGAGACTTTGATATTAAATTCAAACGCACGGTCAATTCGCTGACAGAAGTTAAATTTGAAGCCTTCTTTCCTACGCACTGTAAAAAAGCGCTTTCTAAAGAGTTGGTGTATTACAAAAACGCGCAGTTTTCTATTGAAGATGGTGCATTTACAGGCTCTGCGAGCTTTCTTGTGCCCGTTACTCAATCGGCATAATTATTAAAGTCTAAATTACCAGCCGCTTAAATTTATTTAAGTGGCTAATTAAAAGGAACCCTTTATGTTAGAAGCCATTAATTTAAGCAAATCATTCGCCGACAAACAGGTGCTTTGCGAGCTTTCTTTTAAAGTTGAGCAAGGTGAGATCATGTGTTTATTAGGCGCAAATGGGGCGGGTAAAAGCACCACTTTAAACTTGTTTCTGAATTTTTTACAACCCGACGGCGGCAGCGCTTTAATCGATTCTGTGAATGTGCACCAAAGTGATAACAGCAAACACAAGCTAGTTTATATTCCTGAGCAAATTAATCTCTATCCTGAATTTAATGCCATTGAAAACTTACAATATTTGGCGAATTTATCTGACTTAACAATCAATGAGTCTGATATTCACAGTGCCCTAGATGAAACAGGGTTAGAAATGAACGCTCGCAAAAAATCCCTTAAAAACTATTCCAAAGGCATGCGCCAGAAAGTTGGGATCGCCTTTGCAATTTTGCGCCAAGCTAAAGTCTTGTTACTCGACGAGCCCACATCAGGTCTCGATCCAAGTGCGACTTTAGAGTTTATTCGCATCATCGAGCAACTAGCCCAAAAAGGGGCTGCCATTTTAATGGTCACCCATGACTTTTACTGCGCCCACACCTTAGCAAACAAGATTGGCATTATGGATCAAGGCCGTTTACTCACCTTACTCGACAATAAAAATCTGTCTATCAACACGCTCGAAGCGACTTATCACGAACTGATTTCGGGTAACAGCCTCATTCGCAAAGCCAGTTAATAACCAAGGGATCCATACTCATGTTTAATGCGAAAGTTACTGCAATTTTTCGGCACGAGCTCGCCAGCAAACGAAGAAGCCCCAGCCTTTGGCTGCTGTTTTTTATGATGCAGTGTTTACTAATGATTGCTCTGTTCACTGGATGGCAGCAATACCAAAAAAGTGTGTCAAGCCAAAGCGCTGCTCAAAACTTAGTAGAAGCCCAGTGGCTCGCTCAACCTGATAGACACCCCCACCGGGTTGCACATTTTGGTCACTTTGCCTTTCGCGAGCCAAGCGTACTGAGCTTTTTTGATGTCGGTGTGAATAGCTGGGTTGGCGATAGTATTTTTCTTGAAGCGCATAAGCAAAACAGTGCAAATTTTGCCAACGATCAAGACGCAGGTAGCTTACTCAGATTCTCCGAACTCAGTAGTGCCAATGTATTGTTACTTATTTGGCCTCTACTTATCATCGCCATGGGATTTGCCAGTATCAGTGCTGAGCAAAGTAGTGGCACATTGCGTCAGCTTATGTCGATGGGCGTCTCATTCAGGCAAGTCATTTTCGGCAAGAGCTTAAGCTATTTGTTGCTATCTCTTATCTTTATTTTGCCTGTATTTGTTTTAGCTTTGCTACTGGCTCACATCTCGGGTCTTCAATTAAGCTCAGAAGAGCCGCTTAGGCTGATGATATTATTCTTTGTATTTCTTGGTTACTGTGTTTTTTGGATTGGTATTACATTAATAGTATCGAGCTGGGTAAAAAGCCCAAAACAAGCACTGGTGTTACTCACCTCAATTTGGTTCATTTTAACCATTTTAATGCCTCGCATATTGGCTGAATTTGCCCACACTCAGCATCCTCATAAAGCAAGAAACGACTTTGAATTAGCCATCAAACTCGACAACCGAAAAATTGGTAATAGCCACAACCCCAATGATCCTTACTTTAACCAATTTAAAGCCGACACCTTAAAGAAATATAACGTCGATACTATTGAGCAATTGCCGGTTAATTATCGCGGTTTAGTAATGATTGAGGGCGAGCGACTAAACGCTGAAGTGTACAAAAAGCATTATCAGGCACAGCTTGAACAATTTTCTAAGCAGCATGCCGTAATTCGTGCGTTTTATTGGCTCAACCCCTACTTGTTTGTACGTGACTTTTCGATGGCTCTGACTCGAACTGATAGCCAACACTTCTTAGATTTTGAACAACAAGCTGAAGCACATCGCTATGCGCGGATCCAAAAGCTTAACGAATTACACACTCATAAAATTCATCTGCACAACGACCGTGCGCAGAAAGTCAGCAAATCTTATTGGCAGGAATTTGAGCCTTTCCACTACCAAGCACCAAATTTAAGCTGGTCTCTCAAAGGGTTTTCATTTTTTTGGATTTTACCCTTGATTGCCATTGCCTTGATATTTACTTGTTTAGTTTCAGCGCCTATGCAAAGGAGGATTTATGCAACTGTTTAAGCTTGAATGTAAACGACTTTTCGCCGGCTACATCAATAAAATCGTGCTAATTTTATTTGTGGTTGCTGGCCTTTTCGCAATCTACCAGGGAGCACAGGGTTATAAATCAATCCGAGTCGATCAATACAAATCGCAAGTCGTGTTTCAAAAAGAGCGCGAGCATGTGAGCCAACGTGAAAACCTGCCCGAGGCAGGTTCGTTGGCTTATTACGCCAGTTCACCAACACAATGGCAACTTGGCCCGTGGGCTGCACTCTTTGTTGGAGAATCACGCACAGCTATGGCCGCGTTAAAAGTAAGCGCGTTGTCATTACAAAGCCAAATTTATAATCGTGAGTTTATTAACCCCACACAACAAAGAGCCGGGGGCTTAGATTTAGGGTTTGTGCTGGTTTATCTGCTGCCTTTGGTCATTGGTATTTTAACCGTCACTTTAATTTCAGATGAACAACATGCTGGCCGATGGCGAATGTTAAATGCACTTCCCAAAAGCGCGTTTAGTTTAATACTTAAACAGTTACTCCTGCGTTTTGCGGTTATTTGGGGATTAGTTGCCGGTTTACTATTTGCGGCTGCTTGGGCGCTTGCGATAAAACTTGATGCGCTATTTGCGTTTGTACTCATTGCCTGCACCGTCTATATGCTGTTTTGGTTCGCACTAGCCGCATGGCTTATGAGCTTAGGCAAGAGCAGTGTATTTAACAGTTTGGCATTTTTAAGCAGCTGGGTTTTGCTGGCTATTTTAATTCCCGGTGCCATTCATTTGTTTTTAAGCCAACAGTTTAATAGCAATACCCCTTTGCAAATTACCTTACAGCAGCGAATGACGATGAACGATGGGTGGGATAAAGACAAACAAGCCGCTCTTGATGCGTTTTTAAAGCATGAACCGACTTGGCAAAATACAGCTCCACTTGGCGAGGCATTTGATTGGAAATGGTATTTTGCTCAGCAACATTTAAGCGATCTTGCGGTTGAGCAAGCATGGCAAAGTTATTTACAGAATTTAGATGCGCGTCAAACAAGTTTAAACAACTTAAGTAAACTATCGCCGACTCTGTTTTTTCAGCTTAAACTGAATCAGTTAACCAACACGGCAGAGCAAGATCGTCAGTCTTACCTCAAAGAAGTGGCACAGTACCATCAGCAAGTGCGTCACTATTTTTACGACTTTTTATTCTTTGCCAAACCAATTTCAAAAATAGATATAGAAAACTTCCCATTATTTCAGGCAAAAAAATCAGCGACAAAAATAGAATTTGTCGCCTTGTTCAGCAGTGCGCTATTGGTGCTGTTTGTTGCCGCATTGGCGTTGTTCAGACTAAGGCGAGTAAGCCCAGTGTAAAATCTCACGTAATGCGGACTTAAAAGGGTTAGCACTTTGGCGAAAAGCGCTAGCCCCTCACATAATCTTAAGCAAGTTTTAAGCGACTATAACACCCTGCTCTGCCAGTATTCACTTTCAGCGAATCTATGCTCACTCACATAATAGTGTTTTCTTGCCTTTTGATTAGCATTTAAAACCGCATTGATGTCTTTATCATAATTTGCGAATTGATTAGTTTGATTGGCTTTTGCTTCAATAATTTGTTCACCAGCTTTAATACCGCTATAAAGGGCAAAAAACATGCCTTGCGATGAAAGGGGATCTAGACTTAATGCAGCATCTCCAATCGCTAAAAATGGCAGCGTATTGTTACTGCATTCATCTAACTTACTCACACTGGCATCGGTAAAATAGGGGCCACTGAGTATTTGCGACACGTTAAACTCGACAGGTAAAAGGGCACTATTATTGAGTTGCCTCAAGTAAGCTTGTGGCGTGTTTAATGCTTTTGATTGTTCAGGCAACATAAATTTAGCAACCACCCTTATCGGTGAGCCTTTTGCTGATTTGTTTGGCAGCCTCGCGCTGTACCACCAGCCATCGCTGACAGCCTTTATTCTGGTCATTTTTTCTTGATCATCGTCACTAGATTCAAACCAAGCCACTATTGCCATTTGCTTGTCTAAATGAATCTTCTTGCGACCAATCAGTTTACCGAGCGACGATGCTCTTCCTGTGCCATCTATTAAATAATCACAGCGCAATACATCAGTTTTCGCTTTAAGCGTCACGTGCCAGCAAGATTTATACTCAGCCGCTAATACCTGTGAACAAAGCAAAGTAACGCCTTGAGAAACAGTAAAATTCAAAAGTGCATGATTAAATGCGGCTCTATCAATATGCCAACCTCCTCCTTGTGGGTTTTGAATAGCATCCGTTTTATGCCATTGGTCCGAGCCCCATGCCGATGCATTGCCAGTACAGCGACTAAATTGCACCTTTGCCAGCAGCTCAGCCAAATCAGTGACGCCTATTCTATTCAGTAATGGCAAAGCCGCTCCTGGAAGTGACTCTCCCACTGAAAAGGCGGGTTGTTTGTTACTCTTTTTTGCGACTAACGCAACATTAACCCCCGCCTTTTTTAGCACTAAAGCGCAGGCACAAGCAGCGGGGCCTGTACCTGCAATTACACAGTCAAAATACAAATTCATTTCCTTCTAAATTATTCACCTTTGACTATGGTTGCGTACTCATCACGCTGCTCCTCATTAAACCACCCTGCTTCTTGCAGCAGCTTGTCGGTGGCACCTAACTTGGCATATTTCTTCAAGAACACTTTATACGCTTCATCCAGTTCAGCCTGTTTTGAGTCTGTCAGGTTTTCAACCCATAACTTCTCAGGCAACCAATCAAGGTCATCCGGTCTGTCTTTCGCCTCTAAAATCCCCATTTCATTGAAGTGAGCCACCATATAGTTCATTGCATTTTCTACCCCATCAGGTAATTGCCTAAACCAACTTGGTCGATTTCTAAATGCGGCAATACGCAGAGCCATCGGCTGAGTTTTATCGGCTACAATGTTGTAATCTGATAGGGTCAGTACATTGTTAGGAACCCTTGCTGGCCAGTAAGTTGGCATAAACGGATCATATTCTTTGTCATAGCCTGAGCGACAAAATGCAGTATCTCCTTGCCATGGCAATGCCATCCATTTAGTTAAATCTCCTGGTCCTTGTTCATACAGTGGACCACCGAAAGCAAGTACCCGCTGTTGATCTAATTTAGTGCCATAATAAGGTGCGTTTTTACCTTTAGCTCGTTCTCGGATCCGATACGGTGCGCGATACATGGACGCATGTCTCATCGGCCAAGTTAATTCACATCCTGGGTGAAACGCATCTGCTAAACAATAGTGCATATTGGCTTTGTCGAGCATCTTCGGCTGCTCTTGAAGGGATAACTTAGACAGCTTATGTTCCGACTCTGCTTTCGGTTGATAGTCGCTCACAAACTCACCATTTACCCAACACGTCAAAACATAATCAAAATAAGCTGGAAGCTTTAAGTAAGTCGAAGCAGCATTGTCACCAGCATTAACAGTTTCACCATAAAGATCACCGTAAATCATTGGCCACTGTGTAATTTGGCTACTGACTGCAGGTCCTTGTGTACCATCAGAAATAACCACACTATTGGCACTTCTAAAGCTGTTAAAAACAGTGCGACGTAATTCTGCATATGGATCTGGGTAATCACTACTTAATGGCGCTGTTGCAAGCTTTTCTAATAATGCTTGGTCAGAAAAATCATAAGGCGCACCTTTACCAAAGGTCGCAAAAAAGCCTTTATTAACCCATTGTAGTTCGTTAAGCCGCGTTAAAATAGGCAGAATATCTCTTTGGAATTCAACCTTCTCTGGCTGTTTTAACATACCAGCGTTGGTCCAAACCTCACGCATTAAATCATCCATAGTGCGCCAGCCCACCAAGTTCTGTCCATAATTTGGTGGTGCAGAAGCAAACCAAGCTGGATCGGCTTCAAAAACTTTATCTCCTAGCACAACTTTGGCATGAACTGGTCCATCTGCTATGTCATCGTACCAACCAGCCGCATTGTTAAAGCTTGTCGGTACAGCTTCGCGATAAACCGGTTTATTTGTAGGACTGGCTGATTTACCAAAACCAGGTAAAACCAATAAGCGACCAACTGAATCTGTTCGTAATTCACCTAAATAAACGGCAGTACCTTGGAACTCTCCCGTCATAGCAAAGCTTGCATCTTTCATGCTCAAGCCTTGAATTTTGCACTCTCCGGGGTCTATTGCTAGAGCGTTTCTATACTGCTCCTTCACGTCTGGGTTTCTGAGAGGCACTGACACATTGGCTGTTTGCGGCAAGTCCATCGCAGCTTGAAATTCGTACCACTGGGCTTTTCTATTCGCAACATGCACAGACCATTCAATAGTAGAGTTATCTGACTGTTGTATCTCAGCAACCACATTGCCATCAGCATCGTATCCATACACACGAAAACGGGCTGCTTGACGCTTAATTGCGCCAGACTTATCACGGGTACCACCAAACTTTGTTAATTTAGGTTCTAATACTTCAGGGCCAATGGTGAATTTTTTACTATCGCCAACTCGGGCAATGCCGATCCCCGGGTGAATTCTCACTTGGGTAATGCGGTCGATTTGCTCAGACGTTAAAGCCTCAGGCTTGGGATCTGGTTTAGGTTTATGTGGAAATGGACAAGATGGATTTATAATCTTTGGCTGATCAGGACTGCTCGGTTGTGTATTAGGTTGACCATTTTTCTCATGGCGATATGCTGCCGATGCCGCATAAATGGCTTTTCTTGCCTCTGCAATAGAGCCTACAGGCGCATTCTCTTCAGGTACTCGAGCAACATTGAAGTCGAGCCAATCCCCATAAGTCTGTTGCTCTAAGTTACTAATATCTTGTTTAGGCAAGGTGATCGTCGCAACCAACTCAGGTTTTGCAATCGTTTCATCCCACACCGTTTTGGCTTTATCAAGCGGGAAGTATTTTTTAAGATAGGCTTCTTCAAATTGTGCTGTGGTCGGGCGTTTTTGTATATATAAATGGAGCGTTGCCTTACCTGCTTTCATCCGAGCAGCTAAATCTTTTCCTAAGAAATCAGGATCATCGGTATTAACTTCATCAGCAAATGTAGACTTACCCGGCCTGACAATATATTTGCAGTGATTATCATTTCCTAATTTGAACGGGATCACACTCCATAAAGACGTACCAAACACAGAGCGTATTGGTTTTTCCATCTCATCTAGCAGTATGTCGGTATCTGGAGAATTTTGCTGCACCCATTTTTCGCCCCAACCTTCAAAACTTGCCTTGTTGAACTGACAAAACTCTTGAGCATTATCGACAAAAAAGTAAGGCACATTTTGTAAAATTAAATCCGCAACATTCGCACCATCATCGGTTAGAGCTTTTTCCCCACTTATACCAAATATCTTGATCCCTAACCCAATTGTGCTTTTCCAATCTGGGCGACCATCATCTAAATCTGATGAATATCTGACATAAACCGGGTGAGTACCAGATTGTTCAAACATACCATGCTTTAAATCGTCACTAATACTGTCATGTATTTCAATTTCACCACGCATACAGCCATGTGTTCTTAAAAATACCGGACGACGAACTGGGCACTGCCCCTGTGCCACGCGCTCTTTTTGCACCATATCAATAAAAATATGCTCTAAACATTTGATGGGATCATCATCACAGGTACAGGTGATATTGTGGGTTTTGTTACTTTCCTTAGAGTTAGCCATTTTTTGCTCCGCTAATTGCTGTTGTCGATGACTCTATGGCACAAACGAACTTGAACTTGCCTATTCAAAACTGAGTCAATTTTTAGACTAAGTCAGGTATTAATGATGAACTTTCCTTTCATCAAACTATGTGTTTGTGCGCTTGATAAGTGATTAATTCGCAAAATTGAGTGTAATCAAGCAATACTGATAAAGACATTACTTGCCATTACAGCCTGACAAAGTAGTTAAATAGAGAGGGTTCGTAATTAGAGGGGAGCTGAAGTGCTAAATATGAAAAACTGAAGAAACCCTAAGCATCAAATAAAAAATAGCGACATTATTAAGAGTATTTTATAAGAACAAAAAACGGGTTTAAGTTGAATAATTTAAACCCGCTCTGTTGTTTTACATTAAGCAAAAATGAGTAATTAAATTTGCTCAACCCAAAACACACCGACCTCTTTTTTGACCACTTTAACAGGCGTACCTTTCACTAGAGGTTGATGACTTTTCACCAACCACTCAATACCTGAATAAGCATATTTATAGCCATTATGCTCATCGACATCTTGTTCTAAGGTAAAGGTAAGCTCTGCAAAGTCACTGTGCACATCGGTTGATTCTCGACTTTCTTGCAACCTTTTAAGTGGCTTCCAAAGTAGTGCTGCAAGGCCTGCTGTAATGATGGCATTCACCCAAAGGGCGGTTATCCAATCTGCCTCGAGTAAACCTGCATACATCAAGGCACCACTAAACACCAATGAAAGCCCTACAAAGAACAACACAAAAGTGGCAAAGCCAAGTACTGCAACTTCAATGATCAAAGCTAAAACCCCAAGTATCAACAGAGCTTGAGGGATATTGTCTGTCAAAAATGCCATAGGCTAGCCTTTTTGTTTTTGATTAAGTGAATTAATTATCGACATGCCTTGTGCAACCAAAGAGCTTGCATCTGTGCCGCTTTCTGGCAGCAAGACAACAGAAGACTCTTTAGCAATTGCTTCTTTAGCACTAATAGCCTTTGTTGCTAAGTCGAGCTGAATGGCTTTTTGACCTTGCTCTGTATTTGCCGCTTCACCGACTTTACGAAGAGCATCTGCTTGTGCCTCGGCGACGGCTAAAATTGCTTTTGCTTCACCTTCGGCTTGTAATATTTGCTCCGCTTTATCAGCTTCCGCAGCCAGAACTTGAGCTTGCTTTTTACCTTCGGCAACATTAATGGCCGCTTGTCTATCACCTTCAGATTCTAAAATTTGTGCCCGCTTCACACGTTCTGCTTTCATTTGAGCTTCCATCGCTTCCATTACAGAATTAGGTGGCACAATATCTTTAATCTCATAACGTAATACCTGGATACCCCAAGGCTCTGATGCAGAGTTAATCGCAGCAACAATATTGGTATTCAATAAATCACGTTCTTCAAATGTTTTATCTAGCTCCATTTTACCGAGCTCACTACGCATTGTAGTTTGCGCTAACTGAGTTACCGCAAAAATATAATCATCTACGCCGTAAGTTGCTTTGTATGGGTCTAACACTCTGAAATATAAAACACCATCAACAATCAAAGAGATGTTGTCTTTGGTAATTGCTGATTGTGAAGGCACATCGACTGCTTGCTCTTTTAAGCTTCTATCAGCAGCGACACGATCAATGAAAGGGACGATAAAGTTCAAACCCGCTTCTTTGGTGGATTGATATTTACCAAAACGCTCAACCATCCAAGCACGGTTTTGTGGGACAAATTTGATGCTACTTTTTAAAACAATGATGACAAAAAGTAGTAGAAAGAATTCGACTTGAAATACAAATTCTAAAATTTGGCTAACTGGATCCATGTTTTCTCCTTTTTATTATTCAATGTTCAGATTATCACCTTGTTTCTAACTTCTCCACATTATTGCTATTTAAAGATGTCTTGATGACTCATTGAATAAGGGCGTTATTAAACGCATTATTTCAGCATTTAATTTGCCGGCTTCAATCGGTTTGCTCACATAACCATTCATACCAACTTGTAAGCATTTTTCTTTATCGCCGTTCATTGCATTGGCGGTTAAAGCAATGATCGGAATAGATTTAAACTGGTTATATTTAGGGTTTTCTCGGATCTCTTTTGTCGCTTGATAACCATCGAGAACGGGCATTTGGCAATCCATTAAAATGAGATCAAAACTATCACTTTCTGCATTTTCAAGAATAGTTAGGGCCTCTTGCCCAGAATTCGCTATTTCGAATTCTATTTGCCAATTACTCAACATTTTAGTTGCAACGACTTGATTGACCTTATTGTCTTCGGCAAGCAACACTTTTAATCCTGCCAAGTTTTTTGCAGAGTCTTCATTTTCCACCGCCAGTGCTGTCGTTTGTACTTGCTTAACTTTCTCTGTAAACAGTTGCATTAGGTCATAACAAGTAAAGGGATGATAGAAAACCGCGCACCCTGATTCTTTGACCAATTGGCTGTTGGGTAATTTACTTTTCACATCACAAATAAGACTCACTTGCTGAGCTTGCCTTTGCGCACTTTCAAGCAAATATGTACTTTCTAATCCCGTATCAGAACAATTTACTAAGTCTAAAATGATTAAATCATAACGCGATTGAGAAATAGATTTTGAATCCAGAATGTCTAACTTTAAACCTCGCGATTCAAATTGACTTACTATGATTGATGAAAATGTTGTATTGGAACTATATAACCCGATTGAATTTGGTACATTTAACGCCTCTTCTTCCATAGCGCAGCTTTCATCGAGTTCAGCTTGGATTGAAAAAGCAAATTCGGTGCCTTGATCTGGTGAGCTACTTCTTAGTTCAACATCCCCTCCCATTAAATTACACAGCCTTTTTACTATCACTAAGCCAAGCCCAGTACCGCCATAAAGCCTGGTGGTCGAAGCATCACACTGACTAAATGCATTGAACAGTTTTGATTGAGCTTGACTGTCGATTCCGATACCTGTGTCTATGACTTTACCGTTTATTAATACCCGACCATCATGTTGCAGTTGAGAACTCAAAATCAACTTCACATGTCCCTGGTGGGTAAATTTAATGGCGTTACTCAACAAGTTATTAAGAATTTGCCGCATTCTCACAGGATCTAGCCTTAAACAGTGATGTGACACACCATGACAATCTACAAATAACATCACGGGCTTTTGACTGAGCTCAATTGCGAATGACTTAGCGACGCAATCTAAAAGAGAAAGCAATTCGACTGGCTCATTATTTATTTCTAATTTACCGGATTCTATTTTCGAAAAGTCTAAAATATCATTGATTACACCCAACAGTGAATTAGCACTGGCATGGGCTAGTTCAGAATATTGCTCTTGTTGGCCTGACAAATGGGTAGATTGCAATAACTCTAAGCAGCCAATAACCCCATTAATAGGCGTTCTGATCTCATGACTCATATTAGCTAAAAACTCAGACTTCAATTTAGAGTGGTTCTCAGCTCTTTCTTTTTCTAACCTTAACGCTTCATTTGTAGTGATAAGTTGCTTCTGAAATTGCTTATTTTTATTATTTCGAATTTCGCCAGTCATGATAGCGAACGCAAAATTAAACAGTAATTGACTCATGAACAATGCAATTATAAACCACTGAGCTTTGATTGATTCGTCTTGCTGTAGATGACTAACGCCTTGCAAATTAATATCGATAACCTTGTTGAATGACACCACAAACAAAATCATCACACTGAGTAAAATCAAAAAGCTTGAAGCGCGATATCGCCCTTTACTATGATGGTAAAGGCACCAAAGTACCCAGCTTAAAAATATCACTGCGGTTGTCACTCCAAGAGAAAATCGCAGGTGGTAACTAGGAAAAACAAACGTTAATAATAAATGCGCAAAGACATAACAGCCGATAAATGCGAATAGTTCTCTTTTAGGAGAAGGTTGCCCACAGGCTTTATAGGTTCCCTGCAAAATAAATAAAAATGACGATTGGACCACAAAATTAGGCAAGACATATCGCAGCAATTCAGGGAGGTGCTGCTGGCCTGTGAACAACAATAATCCTGTCATCAAAAAGCAAGAAGACAACGCCCAATAACGCACGGCGCTGATATCACGATTCGCAAACCACAAAAAGACTAATGATAACGCTGATGTGAATACACCAATGCCACTCATTAATAATAAAGTTGAAGTTGATAGTTGCATGGCGACTCGTTTAGAGGTGCTGATGGCTAATAATAAGTTATTGTAGTTTTATCTTTCTCAATTAAAACTTAGTTCGCTTCAATCATTCTGTAAAGCAGTGGATCTCATATAAAACACTTAACACTGAGACGCTTATCTCCTATATTGAAACTGTTTTTCTCAAACACGCAACCACATAGGTAAAACACCATGCCTGAGTATCTCAATATAATTATCTTAACTTGCTTAGCGGGCTTGTGTATTCCCGTCGGTGGCATGATTGCAAGTGTGGAATCCATTCGCCCTTATTGGCTTGAGAAAGAACTACGCCACTTTCTGATTGCTTTTGGCGGAGGAATTTTATTGGGCGCGGTGACCATTGTACTGGTACCCGAGGGGATGCATAACTTGACCAATTCACTTTTTGCCATTCCTATTTTACTTCTGGGTGCTTTGACATTCTTTTTTATTGAACGTCAACTCGGCCTCAAACGTCGTGAATCACCACAATTAATGGGCATGACCCTAGATTTTGTCCCAGAGGCGATAGCTTTAGGCGGTTTGGTTGCTACGGGCTCAGCCACAGCAACCATGCTGGCTTTGTTAATTGGCTTACAAAATTTACCAGAAGGCTTTAATGCCTTTAGAGAACTAAAAGAACAAAATAATAACAACACTAAAAAAACCATGTTTATCATGTTTTTATTAGTGCCATTAGGACCAATAGCAGGCTTATTCGGCTACTATGTTTTAGCTGGGAATGAAGCGGTTTTAGGCAGTATTATGTTGTTTGCATCAGGTGGAATTTTATATCTTATCTTTCAAGATATTGCACCGCAGTCAAAACTGAAAAGGCATTGGGGTCCACCGCTCGGGGCGGTATTTGGTTATGCCTTGGTTTTATTTAGTAATATGCTGGTCGGCCACAGCTAACCAGCAAACACAACTTAAACAGTCTTTAGCTAACCCACTTATTTCGACGGAAATATATTACTTGGGCAATAACCAGCACCAGCAACAAACCACTGAATATATAGAATGCCATTGGATTATCTGTACCTGGGATCCCCCCCACATTAATGCCTAACAATCCAGTTAAAAACCCAAGTGGTAAGAATATCGCAGCCACAATAGACAATACATACATGCGGTCGTTCATTGTCTGCCCAACTCGCACATTAATTTCTTCTTGCAGCACTGCCGCACGTTCTTTACAAGAGTCCAGTTCTTCAATGTAGCGAGTAATATGGTCGAGTGACTCTCGAATTTGATGTTTACATTCACTACTCAGCAGTATGTTTTTATCATTTAAAAGAGACTGTAACGCTTCTCTTTGTGGTGATAAATGGCGTCGTATTGCTATGATCTGTCTACGTAAGTTAGCAAGTTCAGACTGAAAACTGTTCTTTTCACCGGTTAAAATAGAGTCTTCATAGTCTCCCAGTTTATCGTCAATAAAATGTACGGTATCAGACATGTTATCTGTTAAGTGTTCAATCATGCTCACTAACCACTCAGAGCTGGTTTTTGGGCCTTCACCTTGATTGATTAACTCCGCAATTTCAGACACCGAAAATATACGTCTATGTGCCGTCGAGACCACACAATTTTCAGTGATATATAATCTGATAGATACCATGTCTTCGGGCTTTGCCGATTTCGCTAAGTTAATACCTCGCAAAGACACGAATAAGCCACTGCCAAAAAATTGAGCTCTAGGTCTGGTTTCTTCAGAAGTTAACGCTTCTTTTACTGTTTCAGATAAAAAAGCAGCTTGTTCAATCCACTCTACTGCATGCGTTTCGTTATAATCTAAATGCACCCAAAATGGCTGACTTTGATCCAGCGACTCTAGGGCTAATTGAGTTTGAGATTTTAAATTATAAACACGTTGCGTCGTGTTGGCTTTTTCCATTACAGATTCCATGTTGCTGTTAACTCGATAAGATTCATAACACTTTTTCAAATCTTAGCGTTGTCATTCTCATAACGCGAATAAAAATTGCCCTTGCATAAATAACCACATCCGAATAGTCATTTACCAAGGGCAATGAAGATACTTAAATTTTAGTTAGTGGTATTAACGCCACTTTGCTTTATCAGCTTCTATATAGCTGCGCTTTTGTTTCTTGCGCTTTTCATCACGCATTTTCTTATTGCGTCTTTCTTGCTTGTCATCTCGCAGCGGTTCACAGTTAATACGCATCATGGAACACCTCTGAGTAATAGTCACTTGGGTTCATCGAACCTTTGCTATTGCTCACTGCACTTGAGCGATGAGAGGTGCGATAAACAGCATATAAAAACTTTTTCCAAAGCTTATGTTCATAGAGCATTACGGGCTCTTCTGCTTGCAATGCAGCCACAAATTTATGCTCTGTTTCAGTTTCTGGCATTAACGACCCGTCATAAAGGCCTTTTAGTGTATGCCCATAGTGAATTAAATAATTTGCCTCTGAGATTGTGAAAAACCCAGAACGATCAATACCTCCAAAGAAGTGTTCTTCTGCATAGAACTTTTTACTTCCTGGACGAATATCCGCAATCATAACTGTCTCCAAAATGTGGGCCCTAATAAGCTAGGGACAAGGCAAACATAAAAGAAGATTTAAAGTTTGAAAAACAAATAATAATTGTCGTGAAATAAAATCTTTTTAGTTTTTCTTTTTTGAATTTACGCCATAGATTTAACTCGGAAATAACCCTACTAGGAAAAACGATGAAATACTTTTTATGTGTTGTCTTTTTGTTTGCATCAGCAATGACTTTAGTGAATGCCGCTGAGTCTGAGAATGCATCTCCATGGGAAGTGAAAGACGCGTATTTATACTGCGTTGAAGCTTATGGCGACAAAGATGAGAAGCAATTACTTGACTGCGTCAACGAAGAGTTAGCTGCAGGTGAGTACAATACATTTAAAACATTGGCTGATGTATTGGCATACATCGAAAAAGCAGATTAATTGAATTACTGCCTTTGCACTGATGCCTAAGGATGTGGGACAGGCAAATAGAGCAACCTAAACTATCTAGCTATATTAGCAACCTCCTCATTCCTAAAGAGGGCTCACGATGAGCCCTCTTTTTTATTAGCCAACACGCATTACTTAGTGATCTTTAACTCTCCATCAATATGAATATCTCTTTGTGGGAAAGCAATCACGATATCAGCATCTTTAAATGCTTTATCTAAAGCAAAGCGGATATCACTTGATACTAATCTCAAGCCGCCTTCAACAGTAGAGTTTATCCAAAAATAAGACTCAAAAACCAAAGAGTTATCGCCAAAATCTAAGAAGAACACCGATGGTTCAGGATCATCTAACACTTTGTCATGTGCTTTGGTTGCTTCAAGCATTAGTTTCGCAACTTGCTCGCAATCAGAGCCGTAAGCAACGCCAATTCTTACCGTGCCGCGCACTAATCTATCTCTCAGCGTCCAGTTTACAACTGTATTTTCGAGCAGCTTACTATTTGGGATCAACATATGCACTCCATCAACCCTGCGGATGCGAGTGGAGCGTGTATTAATTTCTTCGACGATGCCTTTTACGCCTTCTACTTCAAGAAAGTCGCCTATGCGAATGGGCTTTTCACCAATTAAAATCCAGCCACTGATAAAGTTATTAATGATGTTTTGCGCACCAAAACCAAAGCCAATGGCTATCGCGCCAGATAAAAATGCAAAGGCTGTGATTGGGACATTGATCATAGATAAAGTGGTTAAGAAAATAACCGCCAGAGACACAACAACGATAATTCTGCGTACTAATTGAATGATATTAGGATCACGTCTTTTTGCTTTTAATCGTTTTTCGACCGTTTTTATTGCGACCCTTACCAACCAAAAGCTCACGATTAGCCACAGCGGTATGATCAACACCTCACCTACCGTAAGCGGCTCTTCGTTAAATGTGAAAATTGTATAATTCAGTAGCGCACTTATTTGGGCTAGCATGGTTTTTCCTTCTTTGTTTGTACCACTTATTGACTATTGTTAGTTGATCATAAGCATAGAAATATACGGGGTTTATGGCCTTTATTCTGATTGCAGCAGCCATTTGGCACATAGCTTGAACTAATTATAGCTAATTGTCGTTAATTCAAAAGTAAACCAATGAAATAGTTAAACTTTTCTATTTTCGACCAGATTTCGGGATAAAAATAACACTGTATTAGTGCAATATTGCACCATAATGAGGCAACAATGAATTACACAGAAGTCAATTTCGATGGCCTAGTTGGGCCTACACATAATTATGCTGGCTTGTCATATGGTAACGTCGCATCTAAATCTAATGCCAATAAAGCCTCAAACCCCAAAAAAGCCGCGCTTCAAGGGCTTGAGAAAATGTTTAAACTTAATCAAATGGGCTTACATCAAGGGGTTTTAGCGCCTAATGCAAGACCTGATCTGGCAACCTTAAGAACTTTGGGGTTTTCAGGCTCTGATGCAAATGTAATAACTCAAGCTGCTAAAACCGCTCCACAATTTTTAAAAGCATGTTATTCCGCTTCTTCAATGTGGACAGCTAACGCTGCGACGGTGTCACCGAGTAGTGACAGTGGCGACGGCAAAGTACATTTCACACCGGCGAATTTGAACAATAAAATCCATCGCGCCATTGAAGCTAAAACTACCAGTAGAATATTAAAAGCAACATTTTCAGACGACGCAGTGTTCACTCACCATGAGCCACTGCCACAACACCCCATTTTTGGCGATGAGGGGGCGGCAAATTATACGCGCTTAGCTGATAGTTACGGCCACTCCGGGCTAGCCTTATTTGTCTATGGTGAAGACATAAATAGCCAAGTTAAACCGCAAGTTTTTCCGGCAAGACAAACGCGTCAGGCCAGTGAAGCCATAGCCCGTAGCCATCTACTCGATCCTGCACAAACCTTATACATACAGCAAAACCCAGAAGTCATTGACCAAGGTGTCTTTCATAACGATGTCATTGCCATAGGAAACGAGAATGTCTTTTTGTTTCACCAGCAGGCCTTTTACCAACAAAAGAAAGTCATAGCCAAAATACGCCAATACTACACAGGTACTCGCCCATTGCACCTCATCGAAGTGACCAGCGACGACCTAAGTGTGGCAGATGCCGTCAATAGTTATATTTTTAACAGCCAGTTAGTAAGCTTGCCAGGTGGTGGCATGGCATTAATAGCACCGAGCGAATGCCAAACCATAGATGCGGTTGAACGCTATGTAGCGGCACTTTGCCAAGCCAGTAATCCAATTAATGAAGTTATTTACATGGATTTAAAACAAAGCATGCAAAATGGTGGTGGACCAGCTTGCTTGCGCTTACGGGTTGCCCTATCTCAACATGAATTAAACGCGGTTAACCCGGATTGTTTAATCGATGAAGACTTATATGACAGGCTAACTACATGGGTAAATAAGCATTATCGCGATCGTTTAGTAGAAGCAGATTTGGCCGATCCAAGTTTGATGCTTGAATCGCAACAAGCGTTGGATGAACTCACACAAATTATGAACCTAGGCTCTGTGTACGATTTTCAAAGGCTATAAAATTCAAACGCTATTAGGCAATAGAAAAGCCTCATTTTCTATTGCCTAATACTTATAACTCTAACAAGTCAACCGATTAAAACCATTAAAACTCTTTATTAAACACTTACATTTAATGTATAGATTTAATTAGATTTGAAATAATTTTTTGCCTAATCGAAAGAAAACCGCGACAGCTTTTGATACCATCTAGGTTTATTCCAATTGCATTAAATTTCTAATCTATTATTGCGACACAAAAACCTGTAACCGGTTACCGGTTACCGTTTCCAGTAAACGAAAATGACCAATAACAAGTATGAAAGTTTGCTATATAGTTGTTCTATATTAAATTTCAGACGAAGTTAGGGACATTTTGTCTCGCTAAAATAATTAGTTAGTTAATAAAATTGGTATTAGTTTTAACCAATGCCTTATACACGCATTATTCTCAAAATAAATGCTCGCTCTAATGTACGGTTAATTTTATTTACCTTCCAAAGGAGTTTACTCTCGCATGCACTGTCGTACACTTTTAGCCATGCTTTTTCTGACATCACTTTCATTTCTTAGTAACGCAAATACTGAAAAAGAGACCGATAAAGCGGTGCAACAAATCGAGTCGCCACTTTATAAACCACTTGTAGAACGCTACATATTGGATGAGCTCAAACAACTGCGCCAAGACCAACAAGCTACGCGTGCGGAACTGATTGAGAAGGTCGTTAATGCTAAATTGGAATCATCAGATAGAGCCATTCGATATACTGCTGATACCACTAACACCATTTTTTATATCATTACCGCTGCGGCTTCTATTTTGGTATTACTCGGTTGGAAATCTATTCGCGACATCAAAGAAAGTATGGAAGCATCAACAACACGACGCATTGAGAAGCTGACAGCCAAATATGAAGACAGGTTAAATCAGCTTGAAGATACCATTAAAGAGCGTTCAAATCAGATTGTTGAAGCGCAAAAAGTAATATCAGAAAGCAATATGGTGCATTCACTCTGGATGCGAGCGGGCCTTGAAAAGAGTGACCAAGAAAAGCTCAACATCTATGACCAAATTTTAGAAATTAATCCGCATGACGTTGAAGCACTTACTTATAAAGCTGATCTATTGTTAGATATGAATGATGACGCTTGGGCCTTATCACTCGTTAATCAAGCAATTGAATTAGATAGTAATTATGCACTAGCTTACTGGCAAAGAGCCTGTGCTAAATCTAAGTTAGCACAATCTCAAGAAGCGCTCGAAGATATTCGCACCGCTTTAACTCTATCTAGCACCCTCAAAGAAGAACTTGATAGAGAATCTTACTTTAGTGGCTTACGAAAAGAGCCCGCATTCATTGCGCTGCAACAAGCCTAATCGCATTCGCACAAACACATACAGCCTCTTTTTTCAAAGAGGCTGTATTATGTAACCAGATCTTTAGGTGTTTAACAGCTCAGTTTAGCTGCTCCGACAAAGACTTCATGCTAGTCTAAATTGGCTGCGCAACTTTCACCTCACGCTTCTTTGGTCTTCTTCTTTTTAGCCACAAATAACAGCCCGTAATCGCAAAGATAAGCGGCGTTAAACCAATCACACACCAAATGATTCGACTCGGTAAACCCGCAAAATAGCCAAAATGAAGTTTTCGAAAGCTATCAACCGCCACCAAAAAGAACGGCGCTTCACGAACGTCGAAATTTGATAGTCGTTCACCCGTTCGCTTATCAAAGCTCACTGTTGAAGCATATTCACTGGTGACAAAGCTGGTCTCGCTAACTTCACCAAAAAAGGTAATTTGCAGATCAGGCTCATACGGAAAGAGTAAATAAGTTGGTTTAAAGCCACCCATTTGCTGGGTCGACTCTGCGACCATTTTATCGAGTGAAAGCTGGTGATTATAAAGTCTTTCAGTGATCACCGTTTGATGGTCGTCACCATGTTCTAACTCATGATGAATAATCTCAGAGATATTCCAATACACACCGGTAAAACCAATCACCAATAAAATGGGGGCTGACCAAATACCAACTAATTTATGAATATCGCTAAACATCGCGACGCGTTTCACCTTTAACCTCAAGGTAAAAAACTTTTTCCAAAACTGACGGTAAATAATCAGTCCTGAAATGCCCATAAAGAGCAAAATAAGAGACGCCAACCCCGTTACCCAAAGCCCTGTATCACCAATCAAAAACTTGTAGTGTAAATCAAGCAGCCAGTCTGTTAAGTAGTGATTTACGGCCACAGGCTCAGAGCGAACAACCCCTTGATATTGGTCAAGATAGACTTTAAACCATTCGTTGGTGCCGTGTTTGAGCACATAAATGCGATCTGCGGTTTTACCATCATCAAAGACTTCCCAACTGCCAATTTCATAACCCTCAAGCTGGTTGTTCAGCTTTGCTCGCAGTTCGTCATAACTTAGCCTTTGGCCCTGCTCGCCTGCAACGACGGCAAGTTCTGGCATCAGCCAATGATCGAGCTCTTCTTTGAAAACTAGAATACTGCCTGTGACAGAAATAATGATCAATGGAATGGCAACTAATAAACCGAGATAGCGGTGCCATAAATGGAGTGTTTTTTTCATAAATTTATGCCCCTTTAAAGCCCTCTCATGAATTGAAAACCATAATGTGACAGAGGGCTAAAATAGATAAGGCTGCGATCGCAGCCTTCAAGTGTAGAATTACAACGACCAGTTTAGGGTCAATGCATAGTTACGAGGTGCACCATAGAACCCCTGTGCCCAATACAATGAATTAATGTATTTTTCATCAAATGCATTATTGATATTAAAGGTCACATTCACTTGTTCGTTCACATCATAGCTGGCCATGAGATTCACAAGCGCATAAGCATCTTGCTTTGTGACAAAGTTCGCTGCAGCATTTTGCACACGACTGATGTCGTCTTGCCAACGCATATTAAGACCAAAGCTTAAGCCTTCAACTGCAGCAACTTCTTGTTTAACAGCAAGCTTAAAGACTTGTTTTGGCGTGTAATCTTTCACTAATTGTGCTTCGCTGTTACCCGCATTCAAGGTGTCAGAAACATCAATATCTGTGTAGGTGTAACCTAAATTTGCGCTTACGCCCCAACCTAGTTCACCGCTGATCTCTAGCTCATAGCCTTGAGACTGAATGCCTGGTGCTGCAATATACACACTATTATCTGGGGTTGAATTAACCGTATCACCTACTGCAATATTCACTTGCTCAGCATTGAAAATGGCAAAGTTCACCATCATGTTGTCATCGAACAATTCGGCTTTTATACCCAACTCTTTAGTATCGCCTTCAATCGGAGCTAATTGATTGCCGTTAATATCTTTTTCGGTTTGAGGCGCAAAGGTTTCGCTATATGAAGAATATAGGTTCACATTATCGTTCAAGGTATACACCGCGCCTAAATGGTGAGTGAGATCGCTTTCTTTAGTGCCTTTATTTTTACCATAAGACATGCCCTTACTTTGCCAAGCAGTGTGACGTAAGCCAGCTAATAACTTTAAGTCTTCAGACAACGAAAAACGCGCCGATGCGTATTGTGAGCTTTGATCGCTGTCAACGTCTGAGCCAGGCGCTGAAGGGTTAACATCCACCAGAGTTGGTACTGGCGCTACCCCATCCCATTCATGCATGTTTGGCATAGCCGGAAAACCATTTCCAGTTTGATAATCGTACAGAGAGCGGTCGCGATAAGCCATATCTGCTTCGCTGGCCCCCAATGCCACTAAATGTGTTTGACCAAACAATTCAAAACTACCGCGGGTATATACATCAAATAGATTTAAACGCTGCTGCAACTGATAGTCACTGGCGTACCCTGTTAAGCCTAAGCCTGTTTCTGAATCTGGCGTACCATAAACGTAGAAAAGATTTGAGTCTTGTTCGTTTTGCGTATGTGCATAACGCGCGACCACACTCCAATCATCGCCAATATATTGTTCGAGCTCGACAAATGCTTGTTTTGATGTGTTATTCCAATATGCCCAATCAGCGGCTGTTGAAGTTGAAACATCATAGTTTGTTGGCTGCCCTTTATTATCAAATAAAGCTAATGCGCCCCAAAGTGGGCTATCAGCATCATTACTTTGATAAGTTAAGCTGGTGGTTAAAGTTGTTGAATCGCTCAGCGCCAACTCGGTAATACCGTAAAATACATCACGGTCAACCGAGTAACGATCTAAATACGAATCACGCTTTTGCTTAACAACCACAGCGCGTGCAGACACTAAATCATTCAGGCGCCCTGATACATCAGCTTCTATTCGTTTATTTGCCCAAGAACCCGCCGTAAAAGAAACATTGGCACGTAAGTCATCCGTTGGGCGTTTACGAATAAAATTCACAGTCGCAGATGGATTACCCGCCCCGGTCATCATACCGTTTGCGCCCATCACAACTTCAACGCGCTGATAAATAGCTGTATCTATCGTGCCTTGCAGTGCACCTTGATCTTGCGGTAAACCCAGTCCGTCAACTTGGAAGTTTAAAATGTCAAAGCCTCGCGCTTTATAATAAGTTCGGTCAGTTTCTATTTTTTCAACCGATACACCGGGCGTTGTTTCAAGTACTTGGTTTACATCATCCAATGAAAAGTCGTCCATCAATGCGCGTGTTACTACATGTACCGTTTGCGGTGTTTCTTTGATTGAAAGTCCAAGCTTTGATGCCGACTCAGCCTCTACAGCCAAATAGTTACTGTGTTTATCACCCAGCACTTCTATTTTTTCGATTTTTTTATCAGCATCATCCGCTAAAACAGGGTAAGAAAGGGCCATTGTGGTGGCCACAAAGAGAGTATTTAATTTAAAAACACGACTTTTCATGAGAGCGCCTCAAGCGTTTATTATTGGAAATTCCGCAATAGATTATTCTAAATGATATTTATTTGCAATATCATTTAGAATAATTAACTGAACGTTCCAAATAAAACTACACAACTAAGCTCAAATTCAGTTATGCTCAACTGCTTGAAAAACATTTATAAATAAAGGATTTGTTTATGAGTCGCTTGTTAGTCTTTAATTTTGATGGCACAGGAAATGAACCCAGAGACGCTGTTCAAGGTGTAAGCTCTGATCAATTTAAAGATGAGAGCATCAGTAATATTTTGAAATTACACCTAATGCTAGGTGGTAATTTATATTCTGACAGCGATTTAAGAGGTCACTGTCTGCAAAGTCGTATTCACCGTTGCTTCTACTATCAAGGTGTGGGCACTTACGGCAACTGGTTGAGCAAACTCATCAATCAAGGGTTAGCGCCGCAAAGTGCAGATGTCACAAGCATTTTAAATCGTGCTATTGAAGATTTTTGCCAGCATTACCAACAAGGTGACACTCTTTTAGTCACAGGGTTTTCTCGTGGTGCCGCTATAGCAAGGCGCTTTGTGACGCTCATTCAATCTAATGTAGATAAAAACACTGACGCTTTTATTTACCTGTGTGTATTCGATACCGTTGCAAGTATGGGATTGCCAGACTTAAGCACCCAAAATAGACCCCGTTTTGACGTCGTGTTTGAACACGGCCATAAGTTGGCTGATATTGTTAAAAAAGCACTGCATTTAGTGAGCCTCGATGAAAAACGCAAAGCATTCCAACCAACTTTGATGAATCATGAAGCTAACAAAGTGCTTGAATTATGGTTTGCTGGCGCACACTCAAACATCGGCGGAGGCTATTATCATGACGCTCTATCTGACGTGTGTTTGAACTTTGCAATGCAATGGCTCAATCATAATCAAGCTTACCACTGTTTAGCGCATTTCAATTTAAGGGTACCCACACAAAGCCAACTTCAATCTCTTTGTCCCGACGCGTTACAACAAACAATTCAAATTGACGACTTGTTTTGTACCCCAAATCCGCTTGGAAAAAGTCATCAACAAAGTCGTAATTCGGTACTTGAATGGATCTCACTAGATGATCGACGCTGTTGCGTCATAGAAAATGAGCAAATTAGTCACCAATTAAAACCACTCGTGCATCATTCTGTTGCTACACGCATCGCTAAATTACCTGACTATCAACCCGCATCTTTAAACAGCGTCGAACATCAACTCTGGCATAACTTTACAACAGCGCCACAGCGCTTTGCTGATGGTCTGGCTCATAAAACTCTGGAGAGAGAAAGTGACATGATGAGTGAGTGATTTAATATTGTGATAGACGCCTTTGTAAAAATAGAGTCTTTACACTAAACATTGAATCACGCTATAAATAAAGAGCGCTATGCAATCATAGCTGTATTTTTAGCGTCCATTTTTTGCCCATAATTTTAGAGAAAACTATGAACATTCATCAGCTTGAAGGGTATATCCAAACCATTTATCTCGTTGAAGAAAATAACAAACTCATGTTGTTAGATGGTTGTTGTCGAGCTGATCATGATGTCGTCACTGAGTTTATTCAGCAAAAATTAAATCGCCCGCTCAGTGATTTAAAAATTATTTTAGTTACTCATATGCATCCGGATCATGCCGGTGGCGCACATAAACTTGCTAAAACCACAGGGGCAAAAATTGCTGCATGTAATGCACCCGGGCACTGGTACCGAGGCTTAGATGGCATGTTAATGCATTGGACAGATATGCTACTCGCGCTTTATGTTGCTGGTCGCAAAGGTAAGAAAAAACAAAATCTGTTTTACCCAAGAAAGTTGCGAGCCGACCACTTTCTCGCCGATGGCATGACTATACCTGGGTTCGATGACTGGCAAGTTATGCATATTCCCGGTCACACCGACCGCGACATTGCCGCTTATCATATTCCTTCAGAGCGTGTTTATGTGGCTGATTTAATGGTTAAAGTAAAAGGTAAATTAATACCTCCGTTTCCATTGTTTTACCCGCGACGTTACCGCAACTCGTTATTGGCCATTAAATTACTCCAGCCCAAGTCTGTCATTTTAGCGCATGACGGCGAGTTAGATTTTGCCGATATAGACTTTGATGGTTTGATAGATTCAGCACCTACCACACCTATGACTCATTGGCGTTCGGTAAAATATAAGTTTAAAAAAGCGCTTAATATCCATTAGCCGCCCGTTTAAACGATTCGGATTTTTAGACATACATTCTGGCAGTTTGGATATATTAGCAAACTTGCTCACTGGTTAAGCTATCACCAACTTGAACACTTGGAGCAAATCTGATGGCTTTATTCACTTCTTTTAAAACAGCAATAGCCGTGGCTTTAATCGGTATTTCATCAATCGCCCATGCAGGGCATGATACTGAAACAGATCAAAATGGCGTTATTTTAGCGGGTCACGATGTAATTGGTTACTTCACAGAAGGTAAACCAGTCCTTGGTAGCGCAAAGTTTACCGCCGTATATAACGACGCAATTTACCGTTTCGCATCAGCTGAAAATAGAGACTTATTTAATAAGAACCCAGCTAAGTACGCCCCTCAATATGGCGGCTTCTGCGCATACGGTATGACATTTGGTAAAAAATTCGAAATCGACGGTAAGGCATTTGAAGTCGTAGACGGCAAGCTATATGTAAACAAAAACTTGGACGTTTATAAGGCTTGGGCTGAAAACGTACCTAAGCACATTCTTGAAGCCAATTCAGAATGGCCCGAGGTAGAAGAGGTCGACCCTAACAAACTTTAAGTGTTAACCACTCAAAGTTTGTTTGTCAGGCTTAGGGAACTTAGCCTGACTTTTTTATATCAACTGCTAAGTCTATTTTAACTTACCTTGCTTGATTTCATTTAAGAGTACAAAGCTAAATGCCATGATTGGCAAGTTTGTGGTCACAGGATTAAAAGCTTCAATTAACAATTGCGGTTGAAGCATAGCAACCGAGAGTAATAAAAAAGCCAGTGCGAGTATATTTAATATATTCATAAGCTTAGTTTTATAAAAAACAAAAAACAGCAAACCAAATATCACTTCGCCAATACCCGCCGCCTTGGTAATTAAATAAGAAATATCATCTGAAAAACCTATGCTGCCTGTCATGAGTTGTTCGAGCGGCGCAATATGTATAAGTTTTGGAAAAATACCGTGATACAACCACACAAAAGTAATCATGTAACGGGCTATTTGAACTATTGTCATGTTATATCCTATTTGACTTACTTCTTACCGCCCCCGGTGCTTCGCCTTGGTGTTGTTTAAATGCTTTACGAAAAGCCGCTTCTGATTCATAACCACTGAGCTGTGCTATATCGGCAACACTTTTCTCGGTATTCACAAGCAAACGATATGCCTCAACCATTCGCCATTTAACTAAATACTTCATCGGGCTTAAGCCAACCAGACTTGTAAACTTGTCAGAAAAGTTCGAGCGACTCATCAGCGCTTCGTCGGCCAATGCTTGTAACTGCCAATTGCGTTGTGGGTTTTGGTGAATGGCATTCAATGCCTTGCCAATTCGCGTATCAAACATCGCAGCTAATAGCCCTGAATTTAATACATTTGTTTCAACTTGTTGTCGTAAAACTTCAATAAAAAGCAGATAAGCCAATTGATCAACCACGGTATAGCACCCTACCCTAGCCTGCTTTAACTCGTTGATCATCATTTCAATCAGTCTGCGGGTTTTAGCATCATCTGTATTTGTACTTGCTTGAAGATGGATCACCTCAGGCATTGCATCTAATAGCGGGTTCATCTGAACATGCTTGAATTCAAAAAAGCCACAGACCATATTAGTTACTGCGCCATCATTGCTCATTGGGGCGTTTATTAACTGTTCATCAGGCTTATCCGCAGAGCTGGCAATGATATGTTGATGATCGTGCGGAAAAATCACCAAGTCCCATTTCTTTAGTTGCTTAATCTCACCATTCATATGCAACCAAGCCTCACCATCACCAATTAAATGAAATGGAATACGACGACTACCTGATGTATCAACGGCCCACGTGCCACAAAAATCGCCGTTCACATACACCTCAGCGTTAAGTGACAAGCGCTTCAGCAGCACACTCAAAGGATCTGGCTCGTTCAGGTATATATTTGGACTTTCTGACATGATTTTCGAATAATAAGACTGAGAGCAAAGAATGGGCTCTATTTAAACTTGCTTGCACAATTTAAGCAAATGCGGTTTTCAATACCCACTTTACACAATTACTTAGAGAAAAATACGCAGAGATTTGGCTCTCGAAAATAAGCCTCGATTCCTGATATTAAATAATAAACACCTATTCTTCTCATAAGTTTCGACTATAAATTTTATTTTACGTCATCTTTTTGTACTTAGCTTTAACTGTGAACTAAATTTATATAGTGCCTTTAGAATATTTAATTACACATGGAAGAAAATGAAAAAATTAAGCTTTAATTTCATTATAGTGACAGTGCTAACTTTAACCGTGAACATATCCCTCATTGTGTTTACGGTTTTACAGATTAATAGTACAGATGCTTTACAACAAAGCTGGGATGGCACAGCAACGATAAAAGTAGTTAATGCCATTGAACTGGCTGAACTTGAGAGAAACTTTGGCTACGTTGGTTTTATTCACCACTTTAAAAATTATATTATTCGCCGCGATCCTGCTTTTTTTGATTTAGCAGAAAGACGCTATGTCAAAAGTAAAGCGTCACTTGCACAGTTGCAAAACACTTTGATTGGCACTAATTCAAATCAACACATTAATATTATTCTTGAAACGCTCGAACTTTATTATCAAAAGTTACTTTATGCTCGCGATAACCAACACCTAGATATTGCAGAACTAGATGAACGGGTTAAAGTCGACGACAGCCGTGCGCAAATGGCGTTAGAAACCTTACGCCTTGAAGTGCTGCCTAAGTTAAAAGCTTTAAAAAGCCAAACTGCACTGACGACAAAACAAATCAATCAGCGAAACATCATCCTACTCACCATACTTTTACCCATACTTCTTATTTCGAGTCTCTTTACCCTTAAGTTGCTTCGCAAGGAATATCGCTCTTCCAGACAGCTAAATACTATCTTAAATCTTTCTCCTGACGGTATTTTATATATTGATGAACATGGCAAAATCATTCGCAGCAACGAATCCGCGTCAAGCATTTTAGGGTATTCAGCAGAAGAATTAAGTGAGATGACAGTAGAGCAACTTGTACCCGAACAATTGAGAGCTGAGCATAAAAACAGTCGAATGCAATTTATGTCAAAAAACCAATCTTTGAGTATGGAGCAACGGCATAAAAACTTACTCTGTAAAACCAAAGATCGTGGCGAAATTGAAGTGGCTATTTCTCTTGCCAATAAATTAATAGGCAAGCACTTCCATACAGTGTGCATGATTAAAGACAAAACAGTACATAAACAGCTAACTATAGAGGCGACAACCGATCATTTAACCGGCCTATTAAATCGACGAGCCTTCGACAGTGCTTTAGAAATTGAGCTGCAACAGTGCTCACACAGGCAACAGCCGCTTTCTTTAATACTAATAGATCTCGATAACTTCAAATTAGTAAACGACGAATACGGCCATGAAATGGGTGATAAAGCACTCGTATTTTTGGCCAATTTTTTAAAGAGCCATTCAAGACAATATGATCATATTGTACGTTGGGGCGGGGATGAGTTTATATTAATATGCCCTAACTTAGGTCCTAAAGATTCACTGCAATTTGCGCAAAGGTTACGTAAACAGTTTTTTAATGACGAATCAAAATGGCCTGAGCATCAAACACTGAGTATCGGTATTCATACCTCTTTGGCCGATGAAAACCTATCACCAAAACGCCTTTTAAGCGGTGCTGACAAAGCACTATTCTTAGCGAAAGAGCAAGGTAAAAATTGCGTGAAGCACTATAAAGATTCACTGCAAACAGTTTATGTCCACCCCAAAGCGAATAATGATTAGCGGTAATAATTTATTTTAACCCACGAAAATAAAATGACTTCTTTATGAAATGTAATTGAACAATTCTCTGTCTTTAACAGTACAACAGTTAACTTCAACAAGACAGAGGACTGCTCATCATGATCAAGCACTTATATGTATTTAACCTGAGCTTTGGTTAAGGGATTTACTAATATTGAATTGATAAGTATTTTTCAAGTCTGCAGCCGGGGACTTTTAGCGATAACACCGCTCACGCGTCCTGCTATCGCTAAGGTACCTACATCCATGTAGGCAAGGCGAATTTACGGCCAGTGACGACCCTGTATTAAAAATGCGTTCAATGGCTTATGCCATTTCATTTGGGAAACGTTTAAGCGGCCAGTAGCTTTAAAATGTGGGCAATCGCTTAATACCAATCCTAAAAATAGATCACTTAATATAGAGGATTGGTAGAAAACTCATGCTTTGTCCACTTTATCAATCAGTAGTTAGGTCCAATCGGTTTATAGTTTATGAATTGCGTGATCCTAGGCTGGTTTTCTTGATTTGGACTGCTGCCGTGAGGTAAGTGATGATGCCAAATAATAAAATCCCCCGCATTTGCAGCGATTGCTTTCGTCTGGTATCCAGAAAAGTCTTGGAGATTATTAACACCAGCCTTTTGCATTTCATTCAACCACTGTGCAAAAGTTTTGTGAAACCCAGGTATGACGGTTAAGGCGCCTTGCTGCTCTGTAGTGTCGGTTAAATATAGAATGCCTTGAGTTGCAAAATGAAGTGGTTTATTAAAATCTACATCTAAATGGATTGCTTGCCCCTTGTAGGGATTATTCATGGTCACAGGTGGATTAAAGCCACACTGATCAATTGACGGAAAGATATCAGCTCTTTGCCATAATTGTGAATAAGCTTTTTTCAGCCGAATACTTTGCCGGTTTAGACTCAATTGAGGGTGATTTGTTAATTCAACCCAAATACCTGAAGTGTGCTGACAGGAGTACCAAGTTTTTGGGTCGGTTAAATCGGCACCTATATGTTCACAAATAAGCTTTGTTGTTTTTTCGCAACTTTCCTTATCTACGGCATTTTTCACAATGACATAACCATTTTCGTCCCAAAAAGCCAAATCTTCTTCGGTTAAAACATTAGCTTGCCTCTCTGTAGCTAGACCTACTTTTTCCATTGCATTCGTAGAGCATAAATTCGTAATAACTGAGTTAAAATAATTGATATGCTCAATCGATGGTTTGCCTGCCAGCTCTATACACCACTGCTCGAATTCTGCAAAACTAGGTTGATTTTGCAACAAATACTGCAAAGCGTGTTTGAAATTGATCCCCATTAAATCAAATAAGCTTTGGTTTAATTCAAATTCGTTGCTGTCATAGTTTGGCTTAAAGGGCACCCATTGCGACCAAACCCTTTTTAACTGCATGATTTTTAGATTACCAACCTCAGTTGCAGCCACTACCTCTGGGCTTTTACCCATATAGAACCTCCTTTTAAAACATAAGAATGAAATTAACAAATACTCAGACAAATGCAAACCAACAAAATAAATACAAATAAAAATCCTTCTCATTTGGTATTTCATATGTATAATTGCGCGAGATAAAATAGTCGTCAGCTCGTTGTATTTAATAATGAAACTTTCAAACTTACTTGGCACCGTCAGACAGTGGCACTGGATCACATCCGCATTATGCCTGGTCGGCATGCTGTTATTTGCTGTAACGGGGATCACTCTGAACCATGCTGCAGATATAAAAGCCACGCCAGTGATAACCACACTAGAAATCGAGCTGAGTGAAGGCATTAAACAGACACTTAACAATCGCGATAGCGGCCCACTTCCTCAAGCCGTTAGGCAGTTTTTAATCAACGAGCACAACATTACGACCCCAAAAACAGATGCTGAGTGGGATGACTATGAGGTGTATTTAGGTATGCCCAAACCTGGTGGAGATGCTTGGTTGAGTATCGAGCTTGATAGCGGGTTGCTTGTGTATGAAAACACCGACCGCGGTGTGATCTCATATCTTAACGATTTGCACAAAGGCCGTAATACCAGCACAGCATGGCGCTGGTTTATCGACTTTTTTTCTGTGCTTTGCATTGTGTTTTCAATCAGTGGTTTTTGGTTACTTATTCGCTATGCAAATCAACGCCCTAGCACTTGGCCACTGGTCGTAGCTGGTGCGGTATTCCCTATCATTATTTTAATTCTCAATGCGCATTAAGGAGCGTTTGATGAAACATTATATTGCCCCACTTTTACTTGTTGCGGCCGCGGCTCCAAGCTTCGCCTCAGATCTCAGCGTCTCTGTTGAGCTGCCAAGATTACAAGTTGCCGAATATCACAAGCCTTATGTCGCTGTGTGGATTGAAAGTGACAGCAACAAAGTCGTCAGTAATCTAGCTGTGTGGTACGACCTTGATATGCGTAATAACGAAGGCGAAAAATGGCTTAAAGATATGCGTCAGTGGTGGCGAAGAACGGGCCGTAACCTTGACTTGCCTGTTGATGGCATGAGCGGCGCGACCCGCGGGCCTGGCACACACCAAATGCGTTTTTCTTTAGAGCAAGCCCAACTTCAAAACCTGCCAGCAGGAAACTATCGCCTGCGTGTTGAAGCTGCTCGAGAAGTGGGTGGTCGCGAACTCATTAATCTGCCTTTTACCTGGCCGCAGACTAAAGCAACCACATTTAAACAAGCCGGTAACTCTGAGCTCGGCGCTATTTCATTCACGATTAACCCATAGGAAACACCATGAAAGTAACCCTTCTTAAATCGCTATTATTGGCGGGCCTAGCTGCAAGCTGCTTTAACGTAAACGCCCACCGAGCTTGGATCGTACCGCAAGAAACACAACTTTCGGGTGAAAACCGCTGGGTAAGTTTTGATGCTGCGGTATCGAATGACATCTTTTTATCTAATTACAATCCGGGTCGTTTCTCGGGTGTTCAAGTTCATGCCCCTGATGGCACACCGACTGAAGTCGAGAACATGCATAAAGGCAAATACCGTCATGTGTTCGATTTAGCCTTAACCCAAGAAGGTACTTATAAAGTATTTACTGCAAGCAGTGGCCTATCTGCAAGATGGTATGAAGACGGCAAACGTAAGTGGTACCCAGGTCGTGGCGAAGCCTTCTCTATGGAAGAGTTTAAAAAACGCGTACCAAAAGATGCTGACAAGCTAACCGTTACCCAGTTTTCTCGTCGTATGGAAACCTTTGTAACTTTGGGTGCACCGACCGAAAAAACACTAAAAGCAACAAACAAAGGCTTAGAGCTCATTGCCATCACTCACCCAAATGAGCTTTATGCGGGCGAAGCCGCTAAGTTTAAGTTTTTAATTGACGGCAAGCCTGCTGTCGGCGCTGAAGTCGTAGCTATTCGTGAAGGTACTCGCTATCGCAATGCGCAAGAAAAGATCAGCGTAAAAGCAGATAAAAATGGGGTTGTAACGCTTAACTGGAATGGCGCAGGCCGTTACTTCTTCGAAGCAGAATATCAAGATAATAAAGCCAAGGCACCAGCGACTGTGCGCCGCGGTACTTATGTTGCTGTGTTAGAAGTTTTACCTGATTAACCTGAGCTTTAGTTAACTAATATGCTAAACGCATCTCCCTTTATGCAAGCCGGCCTGCTTTTGGTCGGCTATTTTGCCTTTACGCTGTTTTGCTATCGCAAAGTCATTACTGCTAAGTGGCAAACCCATAAACAACGCAATGCAAAAACGCTCATTGCCTATGCAAGCGAAAGCGGCTCTGGTGAGCAACTAGCCCATGAGTTACATGTAAAACTAAAAAATCAGGGCGACCCTGCTCTTTGTATTACGCTTAACCAAGTCAACGAGCAACAATTAAAACAAGCCGATACCTTGCTGATCATAGCCAGCACTTATAGTGAAGGCGAAGCACCTAATAATGGTAGGCATTTTCTAGGCAAGTTAGACACATTTAAAAGCACACTTGCTCACTTAAATTACGCGATACTTGCGCTTGGAGACAGAGCATATAGCCAGTATTGTCAATTTGGCCTAGCCCTCAGTAAAGCACTGCAAAAAACACACTGCAAACCGATATTTGAACCGATTTTAGTCGACAAACTTAACACTGCCAGTATAGACGATTGGTACGCACATCTTCATAATGCAGGAGTTTTAAAACAACTTGCTGTAAGTGTAGCCCTGACTGAAGTTCAGCATTCCATTCAAGAACTCATACTGACCGCTCGAGAGCAAGTAAATATCAATAGCCTCGGTGCTCCTTTATTTGAAATAAACCTCGCTGTGCCAAATGATTTAACTTGGCAAGCGGGCGATATTGCCCGTTTGCACATTAACAATAAAGTACGTGAATACAGCATTGCCAGTGTGCCGCAAGAGCAACACTTAAAGCTGCTGGTGCGAGAACAAAAGCACCCAAATGGCGAGCTTGGCCTCGGCTCTGGTTGGCTTTGCCACCAAGCTGATTTAAACAGTGCGCAAGCCTTTTCGATCAGAGCAAATCCAAAGTTTCACCCTTTAGATGAAAACCAAAAACTAATATTGATAGGAAATGGCAGCGGTTTAGCGGGGCTTAGAGGCCATTTAAAACATCGAGAACTTAAGCAACATCACGAAAACTGGCTACTTTACGGTGAGCGTTGCGCAGAACATGATTTACCTTGGCACCAAGAACTCACAACATGGTTTAATGCCAAGCATTTAACTGAAATCGACCTCGCTTTTTCTAGACAGGTCGCTGATAACAAAATACAAGTAGGTCGATGCAATTCTGGCTATGTACAAGATGCCTTGTTAGCGCAACAGGCGAAATTAAAAGACTGGGTCAATAACGGAGCTGCGATTTTTATCTGCGGCAGGTTGCAAGGTATGGCAAAAGATGTTGAAAGCACTTTAGTGCAAATTTTAGGACAAACAACCTTGAGCAAACTTGAGCAACAAGGCCTTTATCGCAAAGATGTTTATTAGCTGTTGTTGGTTTACCGCATCTGTCATTTTCGACCAGCTTAAAAGCGAAATACCGAGATAGACTTATACCAATATGAAAAACAACTTATGAAGTGTTAAATAAAAACCTTTTGCGCGCTAAAAAAGCGCGCAAAAGCGCTCTTAATCAGTAATATCCGCTTCATGACTTTGTAATTATGGCCTTTAAAGCACTTTTAGTGCTTGCTTTAAATGCCTAAAAATAATCCATATTTTAAAAAATCTAGAAATATAAGCGTAATTTAAAAGTCTGCTCTTAACCTTTCCACTTTAAATTAATGCGAATTATTATCAATTCGCTTTACTTTTGTATTTTTGATCTATACAGTACCCAAAAAATTTCATTAATAGCAATAAATCAGGCTCTCTAAAAATGAACACACTTTTTAAACTCTGCGCACTTTCTTCGCTTATTGCAGCGACATTAAGCACTTCGGCACTGGCTCAGCAAGCACCTAAAGCCCCACAAGATGACATGGAACGCATCGTTGTAACTGCAACGGGTTTTGAGCAAAAAGTACCTGACGCTCCGGCAAGTATTTCTGTTATCACCGCTGAAGACTTACAAGGTCAGTCGTACACAACCCTACTTGATGCCGTTAAGTACCAAGAAGGTGTCGACGTGGGCACTACTCGTGACAAAACAGGTCAAGGTAGTGTGAGTATGCGTGGTTTAACCGGTGAGTACACCCTATTGCTTATCGATGGTAAGCGCCAAAACAACCATGGTGACATTTACCCAAACAACTTTGGAGGCAATGCGTTTAACCACATTCCACCAAAAAGCGCCATTGAACGTATTGAAGTGATCAGAGGGCCAGCGTCTACACTTTACGGCGCTGATGCTATGGGTGGTGTAATTAACATCATTACTAAAAAGTCATTAAACGAATGGACAGGCAGCATTGATTTTGGCCGTAGCTTTCAAACAAACGATGAATTTGGTGACGACATCACCACTGATTTCAGTGTTTTCGGCCCGCTAATCGAAGGATTAGTTAACTTCTCGGCACGCGGCAGCGTATATGAGCGCCAAGCATCTAACCCTGAATTTGCGCCAGCTGTCGATGCAAATGGTAAAGTGCATCACCGCGAACTTGGTTTTGGTAGCGGCGGTAAAACCGTTGATAACACCAACACACAATTAGGTGCCACGTTCGTATTCACGCCAAACGAGCAAAACACCATTACCTTTGATTACGATGTATCAAATCAAGAGTACGACAACACGCCAAACTATAATTTAGAAACTGGCCAGATCACTTATCCACTTGGTACCAAAGACAATATTGAATCAATCTGGCAAGACCGCAAAGGTATCGTAAACCCACGTGCCGGTTATGCTGCTGATCAAGAGTTCGACAGAACATGGTGGTCATTAACCCATAACGGCGAGTTTGAAAATTTCACCACTTTTGTGTCTTTAGCTTATGTTGATACCGACAACAACGGCCGTACTATGCCGCTATCAGTTGCTGAGCGTAAGCAATTACAAGCTATGTATGATGGTACGGGAGAGTATGCAAACCTAGACGATGCTGCGCGTAAAGCACTGGCTGAGAGTACTTTCTTACCGCGCCCTAAACGTACGCTAAACAGTAACCAATACACACTCGACGCACGTGTTGATATTCCTGTTGACGATTTAGCGGGCGATCACGTATTTGTGATTGGTGGTCAACTTGTTGATGGTGAATTGCAAGACGGCGTATTCGGCATGGAATCAGGCGAAACACAAGGCTTGCAAGCACACAAAATGACCGCCCTGTTCGTTGAAGACAACTGGCAAATCACAGAACCTCTTACTATTACCATGGGTGTACGCCACGACAACCATGATGTATTTGGTAGCCAAACTTCACCGCGTCTTTACGGTGTTTACGAACTTGGTGAAGCCTGGACTGTAAAAGGCGGGATCAGCACAGGTTATAAAACACCAAAAACAACTGACTTATACAACGGTATTACTGGTTTTGGTGGTCAAGGGACCTCACCGTTTGCAGGTAACCCAGATCTAAAACCTGAAACCAGTACTAACAACGAAATTGCCCTTTACTGGAATCATCCAAGTGAAGAGCACAACTTTAATATCACTTACTTTACAACAGAGTTTGAAGACAAAATTGCCCGTGGTGACCGCATTCAAAGCTGTACTGCGACCAGCAATGTTAAGCCATGTGTAAACTTAGGCCAGTACGACGAATTGGGTTACAACAGCTATAGCCAAAAGATCAACATCGACAAAGTTGAGATCCAAGGTTTAGAAGTCGCAGGTCGTTATGCATTTAACGATGCTGTGTCTTTATACGCAAACTACACATGGACTGACAGCGAGCAAAAGAGTGGCCCACAAGAAGGTCAACCGCTAACAAACACTGCTGAGCACATGGCAAACGCGACCCTTGATTGGCAAGTGACGGACGAGTTCTCTGTAACACTTAACGCAGAAGTACGTTCAGACCGTTACCGTGGTTGGGACAGCACACTTGAAAAACCGCTGTACTACAAAAATTACCAACTACTCCATTTAGGTGCAAAATACGACCTAAACGAAAACGTCACTGTGTTTGCTCGTATCAATAACCTACTAGATACTGACTTTACATCTTACAGCGTTGATTACACAGACTTAGATGGTGACGGTGAGTTCACTTACTCAAGCGGCCGTGGCGTAGTAAGCGAAGTTGTATTTACAGATGACTACAACGTCAAAGACAAAGCGAGAAACATCTGGGTAGGTATGAACGTTAGGTTTTAATACAGTGCAAAATACATATTGCGCAGCAAGATTACTTTTGCGCAAGGGGGAGGCGCGTCTTGAGGCTTGCGAGGGCGCGCAGCAAGACTAGCGCCGAGCGTGAGGCCTTGGATGGCCGAACCGGACCCAAGCTACAAGGACGTAATACAACACAAAACTTTTCTTACAAGGTTTAAAGTCTTAACCCAAGTCTTCAATTTAACCCTTTGTCGCATTGGCGACGACAACCAAGGGGAGGCTAAACATTCCAATTTAGCCTCTCGCAGAAATTCATCCCTGAAGCTTCTACCTGTCGGCATCCATGCCTCCACTTCCTCGCGCTGCGAAACTTCGTTTCGGTCACTCGTCACCCCCACGGCGCCCTAAATCACACTTATCGTGCAAAATACACGTTGCGAAGCAAGGTTATTTTTGCGCAAGGTGAAGTGAGCAATTTTAACTGTTGTTAAAAATATCGATGAACGTACACGCCATGAAGGTACGTCCATGTACAAACATGGCTTGGCTCGCATCCATGCGAGCACATTACTCATCAATTCATTCTTTTCAGGGTGTGATAAAAGGGAAAGGGCGTTGTCTGTAAGCTTTAAGCCCACAATACAAATCCCTACTGTTTTTAAGAAACTGCACCCATATTTAACTCATTTTCCGCACTCCCCTCTTTCACCCAAAAAAGATGCAATCTGAACTTCAGCCACGTATATTCGTCGTTTAGATTTTTATTCGACACTGTAAAACAATGCGCAATTTAATATTATCGGCTTTCGCGTTATCGGCGACGCTCTCTACAAATGCTTTTGCACACACAACCCCTATCAAACTTAACTTTCTCGACGAATACGTAATCCCTACAGAGCTAAGCGTTGATGGTGATAAGGTCGGTGGTTTATCAAGTATTGAATTCGTTAACGGCAAGTACTTAATGATTGCTGATGATTCTAAAAAGCCGCGCTATTTTCAAGCCAAAATCAGTATCGAAGGTACTGAGGTAGAAAACACGAAAATCAGCAATATCACGTTCGAAAAATCATTACCGCTAATGGGCCAAAAATCGAGCAAGCGTGTTGTCGACCCTGAAAGTTTAATCCCCGCCCCTAAGAAAAACAGTATCGTTTGGACCAGTGAAGGCAGTGTGAAATACAACAAGCCGCCTGCTATTTTTATGCAATCACTCGCAGGTGACATAGACCAAACTCAAACCACTTTTGCATTGCCGAGCATGTTTAACATCGGTAAAAGCACTGGCCCGCGTCATAATGCAGTGTTTGAAGGCGTAACACTCGATATGTCAGGTAAGGGTATTTGGGTATCGATGGAAGGCGCGCTAAAACAAGATGGTGAAGAAGCGACTTTAAAAAACGGCAGCATGGTGCGTATTTCACACTTTGATTTTGCCAGCAAGCAAATGCAAAAACAGTTCGCCTATTACGTTGAACCACTGGTAGACCGCAAAGGCGCTAAACCAGATGCATTTCGTACCACAGGTTTAGTTGAGATCTTACAAATCAGCGAACACCACTTTTTAACCATGGAGCGCTCTTATACGTCTGGGCTAAAAGACGGTGGCAATAATGTGAGTATTTACTTAATCGACACGCAAGATGCGACCGACACATCGAACATTGCCTCTTTAAAAAACCAGTCGTTTAAAGCCGCGAAGAAAACCTTAGTATTAGATTTAGCGACAATCACCGACAAGTTAGGGTCAAAGCAGATTGATAACTTGGAAGGTTTAACGTTTGGCCCGACTTTAGCGAATGGTAATCGCAGTTTGCTAATGGTGGCGGATAATAATTTTAATGTGCATGGCCCGCAGTTGAATCAGGTGCTTCTTTTTGAGGTGTCTGGTATGTAGGTCATGCTTTAGCGCGACAGGTTTGAAATTTGCCTTCAATTTAACTTTTTTTCGCATTGGAGACTACAACCAAGGGGGGGTTAAGCATTTCAATTTAGCCTCTTGCAGAAATTTATCTCTGAAGCTTGGGCCTGTCGGCATCCATGCCTTCACTTCCTCGCGCTACGAAACTGCGTTTCGGTCACTCGTCACCCCCACGGCGCCCTTCATCACACTTATCGTGCAAAATACACGTTGCGAAGCAAGGTTATTTTTGCGCAAGGTGAAATGAGCAGTTTTAGCTGTAGCTGCGTAATACTTTTCCTGTAGCAGCGGCTTTACGCCGCGACTTCTAACTACTTTTATCATTCTGAACTTGTTTCAGAATCTATGTATTGTTTATCACCTGTCTTCAATTTTACATTTGTCGCGTTGGCGACTACAACCAAGGGGAGGCTGCCGCCGGTCTCCCCTTGGAACCCCACGGCGCCCTTCATCACACTAGTTCCTTCAAACAATAAATTGATATGAACGTACACGCCATGAAGGTACGTCCATGTACAAGCATGGCTTGGCTCGCATCCATGCGAGCACATTACTCATCAATTCATTATTTTCAGGGTGTGATAAAAGGGAAAGGTGGTTGTCTGTGAGTTATGGGATTAAAGTTAAGTTTGAGTTGTTTTTGAGTTCATGGAGTCGAACTCTTTGATCCTGAGTATTAGAGTTACTGAATGCTAAACTTAACCCTGTTATTTCCTATTGCCTTAACTATGTTGACATCATTTTATCGTAATGCTCTTCAAATTGAGTTTTAATAAATACGTCTTTAAATTTATTAATAAACCTATCAGAATCTATTTCACCAAGATCTGTGATATTTACAGAGTCAGAGTGGGACTCTCTATTTATAAACCTGAAGAAAGGTGAAAATTCAGAATCCGTTTCTTCTAGCTCATCAAGTGCGGCTTTTAAAGCATCTGTCTTATGAACAAAAGAAAAGTAATACTCGAGAATATTTCTCATGATATTAGGTAAGACTATATTATTTGTAATGCCATTTTGAGCATCTTTTATGATCTGCCAATATGATTGGTAATCATTTTTTATTTCGCCTTTTTCCATCGGTAAGATATTACTATTCGTATTTTTTAGTACTCTAAATAAATTACATTTCCTTCCAAAATCTTGTGGGTTGGAAGGAAGGTATTTCATCATTTCATGCAGGTAATAGAGACTATGAGTGAGTAAGATCACTTGTGCATATTGGTAGCCTCTAATAAGTCTTTTGTGTGTGAGAGCGCCTATCTCATATATGTAATTATGAGAAAGGCTCGATATAGGATCGTCTACAACAATAATTTTCTTATTTTTTGGGGTTGAGAAGTTACTATTTACACTTCCTTGGCATAATTCTAAAAAGTATAGATAAGTAATAAGTGTTTTTTCTCCTTCACTGAGCGACTTATATACTTTATGACCACTCGAAGAAACTCCTCGGCATAAGTAATAGTGATTACTTTCTTCTGGTTTCTGTTTAATTTCGAAACCTTCTAAACCTATCGATTTTATTTGGTTGTTTATGTTGATTACAGACGTTTCAATATTGGTAATTAACTTACGATTTTCAACAATCACGTCATTTTGAGCCTGAATAGCTATGGTGAGGGCCTCTTCTTCCCCTTTAACTTTTTCTATATCAGTTTTAATAGATTCAATTAAAGTATCGTGAGCTTTTATAGCCGCATCGTATTTTATACGAACCAAAGACCAAAACTTCTTTTTAATAGCTGCAAGAGAGTCTTTTTTCTTACTGAGCTTAGCGTTAAAAGCTATTCTAGAAGCGTTTTTATCATTAATAATATCATTGAGAGCCTGAACTAAATTAGACGTAGGTTCCAAGATAACTTTGATGCTTGGATCAGCTAATTTTTGCCCTAATTTAGTATGGTTTGCTTGCAGTACACTAGAAAGCTTTTCTTTTGCTAGGTCAAACTTTGTATCATTAAGATCTGTATAGTGAGTAGCTGATAATACTTCATTTAAAGTCTCGATAGATTGTTCATATGCGCTTTTTAGAGCCTTTAACTCATCTTTTTTTCTTTTATATGATTCATCAAAAAGATTATTTATATTTTCAATTAAATCCTCATCTATAGCTTGTTGGCAAAACGGGCATTTGCCTTCAGCATCATCGAGATAAATACGCCCTTTATCAACCCAAGTAAAGTTTTGTAATTTCTTCACTAGCTCCGCTAAATAGCTTTCACTAGAGCCAACAATTACCTCTGCTAAAATGGTATTTGATTCACTTGATGCTAGGTTTAAAAGAACATTAGGAATCATACTTTTTGGCACGGCACTTTTACTATTTAACTCTTTAGATTCAGTAGCTAAACTTTCAAACGTGTACTCAGGTACTTCAATGAGGTCTGTTCTTAGAAGTTCATCATAAAACGCAGAAGCAGATGCTTTAAATTTTGTTAAACAATGATCTAGGTCTTTTTTGTCATGCTCTTTTTTAGTTTCAAAGCACTTATCTTTAATTGCTTTGACTTGTACTACCTCTTTATCCTCGTGCTGTTTTTTAAGCGTTTGCTTTTGGGTTCTTTGCTCTTCTAATTTTGATATTTCTTCTTCAGCAGCGCTTATAGCCTGTTCAGCTGTTACATTCGTTTCACCTAAAGTAAAAACTCCCTCGAAGCTATCTTGAGAGAAGTTTTTTTCAACAAAGTCTGTGTTATAAACTAGTATTTGATAATCTTGAGCGTTGGGTAACACGTAACTGCAATTGCTATAATTATTGTGCGTTGTATCTTGCAAATATCTTGCTACTGTAGATTTTCCAGTACCGTTATGCCCATAAAACAACACTACTTTTTTATTTATATTTAGCGATACCGGGGTAGGGTTTTGAAAACTTGCTACTCCTTGAATAGAAATTGATTCAATCATACATTTCTTCCATGACTTTTATATATAAATTAAAGCCATCCTACCCCAATCACCCAAATATTGGAAAGAAAGGAATCAGGTCATGAAGATTTACAGGGCAGATCTTGCATTGTGCAACCTTTTCCCAAATCCAACAGGCAACTCCCCTTCCCTTTTATCACACCCTGATAAGAATAAATTGATGAGTAATGCGCTCGCATGGATGCGAGCCAAGCCATGCTTGTACATGGACGTACCTTCATGGCGTGTACGTTCATATCAATTTATTGTTTGAAGGATTTAGTGTGATGAAGGGCGCTGGGTGAGTCCAGAGAGGGGCCAGCGGCAGCCCCTCTTTGGTTGCTGTCGCCAACGCGACAAAGGGTTAAATTGAAAACAGGTTTCAAACCTGTCGCGCTAAAGCACGACCTACACAAATAACTATTGAGTATTCCATATCAATAGTTAAGGTTGCTCATTTCAATTAGTGCAAAAGTAACCTTGCTTCACAACGTATATTTTGCACCTTAATTACACCTATAAACAACGACACATGACTTAGAATCGCACTTAAAGTCTGTAGATTCACAAGAACCACCACCATCATGAGTTTCAATACCTAAACGATTAAACCATTCTATTAATGCAGCAACATTATTTTGCTGAGTGTTGAAGTTCCTTGCCTGATATTTATCTGTCGGAATTAACTTTCCATCTGACGTTTTTGCTCTTTCAGTTGTCTTAACTTCAACTTCTACCCCCTCAGAAAGATGGTTTCTGAATGAAGTATTTACTTCTATAGAGCTACCATCCGAAAATACCACTGTCGTTGTAGCTGTCGTCTTTAAACTAGTTGACACACTAATAATAGCTGAGAACCTTACATTGAGATCTGCAGCCATTTGATCAAAAGCAGCTCTTAATTCCTTGATTGTAGATAACATTGGTGATTGTTGGTTATTCACATAATCATCTATAAAGTTAGAAAATGATGAACCTGCATTTAGTGCTTCGGCTGAAGTCGCATATGGTGAGTTTTGATTTAATACAATTCTGTTAGACAAGTGATTCTTTAAATCATTTATGGATCTTTTAGATTCCATTAATGAGTTTTCTATTTGGCGTTCTAGAGGAGATTTTACAGCTTTAATGTCAATTCTAGGTTGCCTACCAGGGGTTTTGCTACCCGAATTACTATACACAGTGACTTTAAATTGCTCGAAATTTGCATTTTGAGTATCGATTACATTTATAGTGTGTACACCGGGAGGGAGGAAGTTAGCTCTGCTTTTAACTTTTTCAGTCATGATACTTTGTGAGCAGCCATCACAACCCATTAAGTTATTTCCATAGGTGGGTAAAGCTAACAAGCTTAGAGTCAATATGATTAGTTTGTACATAATATTCCTTATATATGTTAAAAACCGACAAAATATATAGTACCTAAAAACAAGAAACGCAAGGAATAAAAAATTGTAGGCGGGATGAATTTCTATCAGATAAGCCTCGGCTACCGAAAAACCCTGCAAACTGAGCAAGCTTAATTCACTAGTTCAAGTCTTGCTTTGCGCAAGTATAAACTCAGAACCAACCGGCAACTCCCCTTTTATCACACCTTTAAAAGAATAAAATTGATGAGTAATGTGCTCGCATTGCGGGATTTTTGTTCCCGACAAATCCCAAGTACCTAAATCCATTTAGGCAATGCGAGCCAAGCCATGCTTGTACATGGACGTACCTTCATGGCGTTTGCGTTCATCGATATTTTTAACAGCAATTAAAATTGCTCATTTCACCTTGCGCAAAAATAACCTTGCTTCGCAACGTGTATTTTGCAAGATAAGTGTGATGAAGGGCGCCGTGAGGGTGACGAGTGACCGAAACGCAGTTTCGCAGCGCGAGGAAGTGAAGGCATGGATGCCGACAGGCCCAAGCTTCGAGGATGAATTTCTGTAATAGGCTAAATTGAAATGCTAAGCCTCCCCTTGGTTGTCGTCGCCAGCGCGATAAAGAGTTAAATCGAAAACAGGTTTCAGACCTGTCGCGCTAAAGCACGACCTACACACGAAAACTCACCTTGCTATGCAATGTTGTTTTTGCACTTATCAAACCTTTCTTCTAAATCCCCTACCTCACAAAACCCCAACGCCAAAGCAAACGCTTCATTATTATCATTCACATAAAATAACGCTGGAAAGCCGCTCACTCTAAGCTGTTGTACCAAAGCCAAATGTTGCTGTAACTGACTTTCAGTTTCAGCCGATAACAACACCTTTTCAAACTCTGCACCATCCAATCCTATATCTACAGCACATTCAACCAGCGTTTGTTGTAAAGACGGGTTTTGTGCTTTTTGGTAATACGCAGATTGAATGGCTTTAACCATGTGCTCAGCACTGTTGGGGCTTAAGGTTTCAGCTGCTATCACCGCGCGACACGCAGGATAGGTAGAGCGATATGGGGTGTTTAACTGCCAGTAATCGTGGTTAAAGTTCACTTGCGTGCGTTGCTCTATTTGCTGCCAGTAGCTGGCGATTACGGTGCGCAGGCTTTCATCCATTGGTTGGTCATTATCAGGGGCGAGACCGCCCATGATCCAGTCAACTTTAATCTCTGAGTGCTGCTTTAAAAATGCCGCGAGCTCAGGCGCAAAGCCAAAACACCATGCGCACATGGGGTCGACCACATAAATAAACCGCATTGTTTTTACTTTCCTTTTAGCTTTTTACTCTAGACTTTTTAACTTTAAGAATAATGTTCAAGTCGGTACAATTTAAAATACTTTTTCAAAGCGTATCTTGTTGTCGAGTGATGTATCTCCTGGCTCAATATCAATGATGTGGTAGTTGTTTTTCACTAACATGGCGAGCATGGCTCGAAAGCGGTTCATAGTTTTAACTTGCACCGCTTGATAGTTTTGCGTTTTTAACCAAGCTTCTTGCTCGTTGAGCATTTTCTGAGCGAGACCATGACCTCTATGCTCAGGCATTACTGCACCTAACCAGCTATAAAAAACCGTGTCACTCAGCGCATAACCCAATTTATATCCTACAGGTTGCTCGTTGTAATAAGCCACCAGCAGTAAATAGGTTTTATCTGCTAGCTTTTGCTTTATGATTTCTAGCGTTTTTGGTGTGCCAAACTCAGGGATATTGGTTTCGATAGCCAAAATATCGCTGAGTTGACCTTGTTTAATTTCGTACATATTTGTTCATCTATCAAAGCCGCGTTCTTAGTTCTTATCTTTTGATTTATCGTCTGATTTTGACGACGTGTCTGGGCGCTCAATTTTGCCACTTTTTACAAGCGCTTTATATAAGTCTTCTAATGGCTCTGGAATATCATCATGATATTCAGGCTTCTCTTTAAGTAGCTTAATTAATGCGTTTTGGGCACCTGCTTCATCTTTGTTTTCTAGCTTTGCCAAAATATCTTTAAACACGACATTTGACTTACCGTTTGGCTCAGACAAATTAATGCCATACATAACAGGCGAGACAGCCTGAACAGCTCGCGATTTTCGCTCTGGCGCTACGCGTTCAATTCTCGTTCCTGTGACTTCTATCCGTTCCATTTGCACGTCTTCAGCTAGTATCTCTCCTCGCTCGATTTGAGAGGCACTTTCTTGTGCTTGCTTCGCTTTTGGCATCGCGGGCACTTCAGCTGATTCAACTGAAACTAACATAGGATCTTGGTAATACTGCCAAGGCCCTAACACGGCTACAGCGACGATGGCAGCTGCGAGTCCTGAGTATTGCCACCACCGGTTTGAGGTTTTCGTAGCTTTATGCGCTCGCGCTTTACTCTCTAAACCTTTGTTATCAGATACTTTTTCATCATTAACGGCATCTGCTGCACACGCCAAAATAGCGTCATCGATATGTTTAGGCGGCATTGAGTCGTTATTTTGCTGATAAAGCTTGATGAGTTCGTTATCACTTAATTGCTTGCTCATGCTTGTCGTGCGCCTCCTGTTTCTGATGCGTCTACTTTGCGTTGCAAACAATCTCTTAACTGTGACATGGCATAGCGTAATCGCGTTTTCACGGTTTCGGGTTTTGCCTCAACAATTTCGCATACTTGGCTTGCGCTAAATCCTGCTTCATGGCGCAACAAAAATGCGTCTCTTTGCTGTGGTACCAGTAATTCTACACAGTGCTTAATCGCCCGTTGCAAAAAGTCATTATGTAACTCACTTTCGTGATTGTCTTGGTTTGAACTAAGCACTTCAGGTGACGCACTATCGTTATTATTAAGCGCCTCATCAACCAGTGCTAGATGCTCACCGCGCGCAGTGTGTTTTCTGTGTTCATCAATCAACAAATTATGGGCGATACGGTAAAGCCAAGTGTTGAACTTAGCCTCAACCGTATAACTGGCCCGATTGTCGATGACTCTGAGCCAAACTTCTTGAAATAGCTCTTGGGCTTTAGCCTGATGCTTTGCTCCCAATTGACGACACACATAACGATATACAGGTCCTTTATGTCGGCCATACAACTCGGCAAAGGCGGCTTGGCTGCCTTTGCCATAATTGAGCATCAGAGCTTCGTCCGTGTCTGATTGTAATTGCGCGATTTGAGTCATAAATATTTGAGTTTCTATGTATTACAGTGCACTGGCTAATTCGACCAAGTTAACAAATTCACCGCGATAGTTAAACGGATCATCCCCTCTATTTGCTCGCGCAATACTGGCAATATCTTGATAGTTCATGTCACCAAGGTACTGACTTTGTTTTAGCTTTTGAGCAAATGCGGCCACCGAGGTTGCAAATTTAAAGTCGGAGCTGGCGCTATTAAAGTCGGGTAACACCTGCTGTTTACTGACCACTTGGCTGATCAGTTTACTCTCGGTGTCGCCCGGTAATTTATAACGAATTTTCACCTGTAGAAGTTCATCACTGGTACTGACCATTTTCTTTTGCTGATAACGCAGTTCATCCACTTGCCCTTTATTACCAGCTAAAGTCACTTCGTACAATGCAGTTACGGTATGGCCGACCCCAATTTCACCCGCATCGACTTTATCGTTATTAAAGTCTTCGTGTTTTAATAAACGGTTTTGATAACCGATCAGACGATATTCTTTAACCTCAGCGGGGTTAAACTCGAGCTGAATTTTTACGTCGTTGGCGATACTTTGCAGTGTGCCACTCATTTGTCTTAACAAGACTTTTTGTGCTTCATGCAGGGTATCAATATAAGCGTGATTACCATCACCTATGTTGGCTAATTGCTCCATCATGGCGTCGTTGTAATTGCCTCGTCCAAAGCCCAGTGTAGTTAACGAAATACCTTGCTTACGCTGCTCTGCGATCAAGTCTTTTAACGCATCGATACTTGTGGTGCCAACATTAAAGTCACCATCAGTGGCCAGAATGACTCGATTCACTCCGCCCTTTATAAAGGCCTTTTTCGCTTCTTGATAAGCCATTTTGATACCACTTTCACCATGCGTGCCACCGCCTGCTTTGAGTTCTTTTAAGGCATTTATGATGATTTGCTTTTCTTTGCCTTTAGTAGGGCTTAACACCACCTGCACATTACCGGCGTAAGTCACTAAACTCACGGTATCACGGGCTGATAACTGCTTTACCATCATGGTTAGGCTTTGCACCAATAAAGGCAGTTTATTTTTGTCGTGCATCGACCCCGACACATCGACCAAAAACACCAGATTCGATGGCTTTCTTTCACTTGCAGGTAAGTCATAACCTTGCAAGCCGATACGCAAAATATGGCGTTCATCATTCCAAGGGGCTGGGGCCAACTCTGTAAAAGTTGCAAACGGCTGCGATTTGTCTTCTGGCACGCTGTAGTTGTAGTCAAAGTAATTAATAAAGGCTTCTTCACGCACAGCATCGGTCGGTGGCATCTGCCCCATATTTAAATAGCTGCGAATATTGGCGTAACTGCCCGTGTCTACATCCACCGAAAAGGTCGATAATGGCGTTGTTGCGGCCTGAAATACCCCATTGCTGTCGCTCGGCAGGTAATTATCGCGATCCTCAGGATGAGCAAAAAACTCAGGGGCTGGCGGTGCAATTCTTTTTCGCATTGCAGGTGCGGCCATTAAAGGCTGTGGTTGACTAATCTGCATATACTCAACCGCAGTGCCCATTGCTGAGCCATCAGCTTGCACCTTTGCAACACGACTGCCCGTCACCGTAATTTTTTCTACAGCTTCTTGAGCTGATTTACGTTCTTGTTGTGCTTTTTCTTGGTTCTTTTGCGCCGTTTGTTCACTCTTGCTGTCTTGGTTCGAGCAGCCAGTAATAAACAAAGAGCTAAACAAAGCGCCAAGGGTTAATGCAATTAAGGTTTTGTTGGTTTTCATATTCGGTCTCTTTTTATAGAAGGTTTACTGCTATAAACGGACGACTATGAATTAGGGGGTGAATTATTTTTAAAGTTTTTTCACCCCAGCCATTTCTATTTTGATTAAACCTATAAAAACAGGGCTTTAACTTGCTCTACAAACCATCTATTGGCTTGGTTACTGGCTTTTAATGGATGCCAATATAGCTGTAAATGATAGTCAGGTACCGTGATTGGTGGTGGTAATCGTGTTAGCTTTTGACCTTGCTGTACTTGTTTGGCAACTTGAGTCGGCAAAGTTAATAAATACTCGCTGCCAGCCACTAGGTGCGGCGCTACAAGTACACTGGTTTGCTGACACGCAACATGACGCGTATGACCTAAATTCGCTAATACTTGGTCGACAATACCTTGTGACTCTCCCCACGGTGCGATGCGTATGTGCTGCTCTTGTAAAAATTGCTCTAGAGACAGCGCATTTTTTATTCTCGGGTGCGCTTTACACACTAAGGTACTGTAACTGTCGCTGAACCAAGCAAGCTGCTCAACACCTGCTTGCGGATGTTCATCATGCTGAAAGCCTAATACGAAATCTAAGTTTCGCTGCTCCAACTGTTCTTTAATTGGTAAAGGGCTGGCTGGCAAGATCTCAATCTGAATATGCGGCGCTTGTTTGGCAAAGTGCCGAGTTAATTTAGGCAAAAAACAAAACTCAGTGTAATCGGTCGCGGCGATACGGAATGTTTTCTCACTGTGGCTTGCGTCGAACCCGCTTGCTTGACCTAGTCCGAGTTCTAGTAACGGCAAGGCTTGTTTTACATACAGGGCTAATTGCTCTGCTCTTTCAGTCGCCTGCATTTGATTATTCACTCGAATAAATAAAGGGTCGTCTAGGCGTTTTCGGAGCCTAGCTAAGCCGTGACTAAACGCAGACTGACTTAAATATAACGACTCAGCGGCCTTTGAGACCGACCGATATTGATAAAGCTTATCGAACAGCAGTAATAAATTGAGGTCAAACTGTTTGAGATCCATAAACCTGCACCATATTCATTTAGCTATGAACATTATGCACTGGTTTCATTTTTTTGTTCGGTTAATATATTTAAAAAAGTAAATACCGAGCGAATACGCTCTAAGAGGAAGCGCTATGTCACAACTTACCATTCGACCAGCAGAAGTCACCGACATCGACACTATTTTATATTTCATTAAAGAGCTTGCCATTTATGAAAAAGCAGAGCATGAAGTGTTAGCTACACCAGAAACCATTAAGTCGAGCATGTTCGCAGAGCACAGTGGTGTGCATGGTTTAATTTGTGAGTTAGACGGTGAAGCCATTGGTTTCTCAGTGTATTTCTATAACTACTCTACTTGGCTAGCAAAGCCTGGGCTTTATCTTGAAGATTTATACGTGTCGCCAGAGCATAGAGGTAAAGGTGCTGGTATTGCACTACTCAAACGTTTAGCACAAATCGCCGTTGAAAAAGGCTGTGGCCGATTTGAATGGAGCTGTTTAGATTGGAATACGCCATCACGCGAGTTCTACGAATCATTAGGCGCAGAGCCACAACATGAGTGGATTGGTTATCGCATGAGCGGTGAAACGCTGGTGAACTTTGCAGAGAAGTAACAAACATTGCGCGGCATAAAGCCGCGCCTACAGGTTGAGATTGAATATGTTGCAGCTTTGTAGGTGTAATTTTATTTCGCGCAGATTGGAGTTTGGCTCGTAACCTCAAAACATGGACCCTGAAATAAATTCAGGGTGACAGGGATCGGGTATGTTTTTGAAAAGCGCGGCATAAAGCCGAGCCTACAGGTTGGGTTTGAGTAGATTGCAGCTTTGTGGGTGTGATTTTATATCGTGCAAAATAGATAAACTGGATGGCTTAAATTTGTCGCGCTAAAGCACGACCTACACGACTATAGATCGCTGTTTAAAACCGCCGCTACCAATTAAGTTACACGTAACAGCGGTTAAACTTGCTCATTTCACCTTGCGCAAAAGTAATCTCGCGGAGCGAGATGTATTTTGCACCTAGAACCCAAACGGGATGTTGAACGCGAAGAACGCGATTAATAACCCTGTCCAGCACACTAAGAACGTCAGTGAATATGGGATCATCATGGTGATCACATCACCGAAGCTCAGGTTTTTATTGTACTTACGCATAAACGCTAAAATAACGCCCGCGTATGTCATCATCGGAGTAATGATGTTCGTTGAAGAATCGGCTACTCGGTATGCTGCTGAGACTAAATCAGGCGTCATCGCTGGGTTTACTGCATATAGCATAGGCACGAAAATTGGGCCCAGTAGCATCCACTTTGATGTTAGGCCACCAACGAACAAGTTGATTAGTGCGGTTGTAAAAATAAAACCGATAATAAGCAGAATTGGGGAGTCTTGTAGACCCATAGCAGACAAACCACTTGCGCCTAAATAAGTGATGTATGTACCTAAGCCTGAGTAACCCAAAATACCTAAGAAGTTATAACAGAAGAAGGTAAGCACTAAGATGTAACCCATGGTATTCATTTGCGCGACCATGGCTTTGACTACGTCCATCAGGCTTTTAAATTTACCTGTTGCGACACCAAAAGCAGCACCTACTGAGGTAAAAATAAAGGTGATCAATAAAATTACATTATTTAGGTAAGGCGTCACGGTTTTACCGGCTTCATTTTCGTATGGAGCTAGCGGTCCTAGCGCCAACAAAACTACTACACCAATTGAAGCAAGCAAACCCCAGAATGCGGCGCGAAGACCTTTTTTCTCGTCTTCGGTCACTGAGAAATCAGACAAGTCCATACCTTCAGGCAGATCATAAGGCATGTCTTTAAACTTAGGTTCGATGAACTTTTTGGTTACCCAAGCACCTAAACCCACCAGCATAAAGGTCGAGACAAAAATAAAGTAGTAATGCATGGTTGCTGGTGTTAGCGCACTGCCATCTGCAGCTTGGAAAGGAATGCCTTGAGATTCAGCAAAAATTTGTGCATTCAAACCAATGATCACATCCACTGGCGTGGCTGGGATTAAGTTGGCACTGAACCCTGCTGATACACCGGCAAATGCAGCCGCCATACCTATCATCGGGTTTTTACCAAGGCCGGCATACAAGAGACCAGCCAAAGGAATAAGAATAAGGTAGCCCGCATCGGTTGCGATTGAGCTCATGATCCCTAAAAAGATAAGCGCTGGCGCTAAGAACTTCTCGTTTAAACGTGTACCAATTTTCTTGATAAGGGCATTGAATAAGCCAGAGCTTTCAGCCACCCCTACACCTAGCATCACGATTAAGATAACCCCTAATACGCCGCCACCAAAACCGAGCCAGTTATTCAGCAGGGCATTATCAAATACCCAACGAACATGTTCGGCTTCGGTCATGTTTTTGATGGTATGGGTTATTGCGCTGCCATCGGCGCTTTGCGTTTCGAACGTTAAGCCGCCTATTAATGCGGTTAAGGCAAATACGAATACCAAGAACCACATAAAAATAATGATGGGATCGGGTATTTTTTTACCTGCCTTTTCAATAAATGCGATGACACCACCGCTGCTCGGCTGAGCTAGTTCACTTGTCGACACCTTGTTGCTTCCTATTTTGTTATTTTAATTATGCTCTTGAATCCAGTTAGAGCAGTAATAGCGCCAATAGTTTAATGATTTATTCACAAACTAGAAACAAACAGGATGAAACCACATTAAATTGAGATGATATAACAATAGTGAAATACATTTGATAATTAATGCACTATATTAACAAGCTAAGGTGAGGTAATTAAGAGAATAAATAAGGAGTTAGATAATCTGTAAGCGGTTTTGTGGAAAATGTGAGCCTAAAGGCTCACATCTAATTTCATTTCAACTAGAGAAGGCTTAAAGCCTAATTTTTGGTATGCATTAATCGCAGCTTGATTTTCGGCATACACATCAAGATAAAACACATCGATACCCTGTGCTTTGCCCCAGCCAATCAAGGCATCCATAACTAACCTGTTTAAGCCCCGTCCTCGATATTCTGACGCCACATACATAAATCCCAAATATCCATGTTTTTCATGAGAAAGAGATTGCTTACTAGGCCTTATTTGAATATAACCTGTTGCAATAATTTGGTCTTTCTCTTCTAGTATTAATAACTGACTATTGATTTCGTTAATGAGCGCAGGAATATCGTAATAGGTCGCTTTTTTGGCTTTTATATGTTGGTTAAAAGGCCTTTCTGCTTCTACGACTGCTTGTTCAAATTGCAATAAATCGTTTAAATCATCCTGAGTTGCGATTCTTAAGTGCATGTATTTACTTCTTTTATTATTGATATTAGTTTATTCAAATTGTTCTAAAAAAACGTTGTACTGACTATAATCTCCAATATTGTCAGTCACCCAATCCTGATTGTGATAGGTATTTAGGTATCTCTCGCCACTGTCGCACAATAAAGTAACAATGGCACCGCTTTGACCTTGCTGCTGCATCTCAAGCACCTTGTTCAACACCCCGAACATATTAGTGCCTGATGAAGGCCCCACACGCTTACCTAGTTTTTTACTAAGCCAATGCATGGTGGCAATACTGGCGGCATCTGGTACTTTTTGCATCTCATCTACGACTCCTACAATAAACGACGGTTCAACACGTGGCCTGCCAATGCCTTCGATACGACTGCCGTGATTAAGCGTAATGCTGTTGTCACGAGTTTGAAAATAGTCATAAAACACTGAGTGCTCTGGGTCTACCACCAACAAATTAGTATCGTATTTTTGAAAACGTAAATAACGGCCTAGCGTCGCTGATGTGCCGCCAGTGCCTGGGCTCATTACTATCCAACTTGGAATAGGATGAGGCTCGTCTTGCATTTGCTTAAAGATACTTTCAGCAATGTTGTTATTACCGCGCCAGTCTGTCGCACGCTCGGCATAAGTAAATTGATCCATATAATGACCGTTTAACTCATCGGCTAAACGCTGCGACTCGCTGTAAATTTGATCTGTTTGCTCAACTAAATGACAGCGACCACCATAAAACTCAATCTGTTTGATTTTTTCTTGCGCCGTAGATTTTGGCACCACGGCAATAAAATCAAGGCCAAGTAGTTTTGCGAAATAGGCTTCCGAAACGGCAGTGCTGCCTGATGAAGACTCAATGATAGGTGTGTTTTCAGTAATGTGGCCATTACATAAGGCATACAAGAATAGTGAACGCGCAAGACGGTGTTTTAAAGAACCTGTCGGGTGTGTACTTTCATCTTTTAAATAAATTAATACATCGGGATGAGACGCTAAATCTAAACGAATTAAATGTGTATCCGCAGAGCGAGTGTAATCTGCTTCAATGGTTTTAATTGCCCAATTTACCCAAGGTCTATGCATGAGAGTTGCCTTATTCAGTGCATTCATTGGGTACTAATATCACACAATAACAGTGCTTTAGCCAAGCACTGTTATTGTAAAAATCATTACAAAAATTTTCTACTGCTCTTCAAGTAAGGCTCTTGTAGGGGATTTTAACTGATTCAAAGACATTAAAATTCCAGTGATGGCAATAGCTGTAGCAATGAATAAAGCTTGTGTTAAAACTGCAATAAAATTTGCTTCATAAGGCATGGCTAACTCATATTTGTAAAAGCTGGCAATGGAGAAATAAACGCACATAGTCGCCACCAAAGCGGGTAATAAAGTGATGATCGTCCATTCATAAAGTATCAGTAGCTTTTGCTTTGTTTTATCAATACCAAATACAGTCAATAACCCATTGCGGGCTTTATCTTGCTTTTGATGCACCGAAATTGCAGCCGCTAAAAGTAAGTTTGTAAGAAGTGCAATGAATGCACTGTAGATCACCACTATCATGATTAAAAAGTTCATGTAAAAACGTATATCAGCCAGCATAGTATCTACCGACATCATCCTCATGCTTGGGTGTGCTTGCCAAACTTGGCCAAGGTTTGCCAGCGCTTCATCGCTCAGTTGTGCATCTCCCATATAAAATGTCTCAACGTCTTCAACCGCATCATTGCTATGCCTCACAAACCAAAACGTCGTATTACTGCCACCCGAAACAAAGTCGTGTTTAGCGGCAACAAGCAACTCCACAGACTGATCCCCCATGCGCATTTGCAATACATCACCCAATTTAAATTGCATGTCTTCAAACACTTCACTTTCGATAGAAACCGGCCACTGATTTGCTTTAAGAACTTGGTCACTTTTCCAGCTGCCTAATACAACTTCATTGTTGCTTGGCACTTGCGCTTGCCAGTGCAGACGAATGGGTCGCTCTAAACGCGCTGATGACTCACTGGGTTGCAGCCCAGTCTCGTTAAGCTTTACTTGATTGATATGCGTTAACTGCGCGTATTGAAAGGGGGCGATATGGTTAATTTTCCCTTGGTATTGAGTTAAAAACTGCGCTAAGGCATGTTGCTCAGTTTTAGTTACTTGGCTTATTACCACATTGCCTTGGTCTTTATAAGTAAGTTGCTCAAGTATATTGGTGACATCTTGCGTGATCCGCAGTGATAATAACAGTAAGGTCAAACTCAAGCCTAGGGCGATGATCTGCGCGCCTTTAACATAAATACGTTGCTGCATAAGATAAAGTGCAAAACCAAATAGCTGAGCGCGCTTTGATAGCCCCCACTTACCCAAGCCAAGTACACACCAAGTCAACAAAACTAAGCCAAATAGGCAAGCCGCCAGTGTGCCGACGACCATGACGGTTAAAGTCCAATTATCTGAGTACCATATAATTAGCGCAATAATAGCGACAACGGGCATCATAATAGCGAGCCATTGCTTACGTGCAGGTGCTTGATAGCTCATAAGTAAACGCTTAACTGGTGAAGTGAGCACCGAATACCAAGCAGGTAGAGTGAGCGCAATATACAGACTAAGCGCGATGACTATCACCTCTAACAGCGCCATCCACTGCCAATCAAGCGCAATCACAATGTGGTAATTTTCTAGCCACTGCACTGCAACATAAGTGGTCGCTGTTGCCAGTAAAACACTTGGCACTAAAGTAATAAGCGTCGTAAATAAACACCCAAAAATAACCAACCATTTACAGGCCTGCTTTGCTAAACCATTCGCCATACAAATTGCGCTAAAGGTTTGCAATGGTTTAATGACGTTTTGGTTGCTCAATGCCAAAATGATACTCGCCAAAATGACCAATAACACAGACACTAACCCCATAAACTTTTCGACTCGCTGCCAGCTTTTAGCTAAAGGATGATTACCCAAGGTTTGACTGATGAACGTCGCGCCATCAATGTCATCACTTTCTGAAACTAGGCTTTGTAATTGTGTTTCATCATGTGCCATTAAGTATCGATATGATTTGGCTTCAAGTGTATTGCCTTCTATTAGCTTTGCAAGGGAGGCTAAGTGCACCATGGCACGCATATCACTGTTATGACCCTCACTTAATCTGTCAGGCTCTGAGATTAAATAATGCGTGAATCTAAAGGTTTGCCCCGCAACGTTAATTTCATCATTGATCTTAAGTGACAAAGCTGCGGCTAAGCGTGACTCTAGCCAAATCTCATCTTGGCTTGGTCCTTTTGTATACTCTGTTGTAGTGAGTCCTTGTTCCTCACTCACACCAAGCGTGCCAAGTACTGGATAATTATCATCAACTGCTTTTAATCTGACTAATTGGGCCAAATGTTTATCTGCAACTTGATGAGTCAGCGTGACATTAAAGGTTTGGGTTTCGCTAAGCACATGACTGTGTTGGGTAAACGACGAACGCTGAGCTTGGTTTAAAGGTTGGAATGTTTGTACAACAGAGTCAGCACCCAGCAGTTGCTGCAAATTTTGTTTTAAATACCCTTGTACGCCATTACCAAGCAGTGTGGTGAAGCTTAAATAGAAGAATAAGATGAACAGCGTGAGTAACTGAACTAGATTGACGCGTGAGCGGGTTTGCTGCCAATGAAATTGCCAAGAGAGCGCCCATAACGACTTAATAGAATAGCCATTGCCTGACGCTGGCGCGCGTTTATCTATAAGATTTGAAAGTGTATTTACGAGCATAGCTGCAACCTCCCATGTTCTAGTTTATAAACTGTGTCGAGCTGTTCAGCTAAAGCTTGGTTATGGGTAATCAACACTAAGGTTGCGTTAGTCTCGCGACAGCATTGCAACATCAATTGACTAATATGCTCTGCGGTTTGCTCATCAAGATTCCCCGTTGGCTCATCGGCAAAAATAAGTGCAGGCTCAGAGACAAAAGCCCTCGCGATGGCAACGCGCTGTTGTTCCCCACCACTGAGCTTACTGACCGAAAAATCAGCACGCTCAGTAAGACCGACTTTAGACAACCAATTGCGCGCTTTTTCAAATGCCTGTTTATCGCCTTTTAATTTCAATGGCAGTGCCACATTATTCAATGCATCTAACTCAGGAATTAGATGGAATTGTTGGAACACAAAACCACTATGCTGATTGATATCGCCAGAATTAAGCACGACCTGCTGTTTTATAAAAGCCAATTCACCGCTTTGCAGCGGTTCAAGTCCTGCCAAAATGCTCAACAAAGTCGTTTTACCGCTACCGGATGCGCCTACTATGGCAACTTGTTCAGTTGCATTAATTTGCAAAGACGCGTCTTCAAGTAGTGCTAAGTTTAAGTCCTTATTAATAGGAATATGGTGTGTCAGGTTCGTTAAGTTGATTGCGATGCCCATGGTGAACTCCGTTTATTTTTATGTCTGGGCTTAGTGTTTATGATTGGATGTGAAAGGAATGTGAAGAAACATTTTCACACCTTTGCTTACAATTTTGATTAACAAGAATGCACCGATGACTTTTCATGTTCACTGTTTTAAATTAAGTTACCCAATCAGAAACAAGGACTTGAGTGTTTAAAGTATGTTTAAAAAAATAAAATCAAATAAGAAATCTTGGCTGTTAGGCTGTGCTTTACTTGCTGCGTTAGGGTTTTCAGGTTTTAAAGCCTATCAATATAACAAATACTATATGTCGGACTTTGAAGACCGCGTGATTGAGTCTCAGGTGCTCAATGAGTCTCGAAAAATATTTATCCGCCTGCCCGAAAATTATTCTGCTGATAAACAATACCCCCTCATTATTCGCTCTGACGGCAACTTTAACCTAGCCCGCTGGGACACTGTATTGGATGAGTTTGCCGAGGAAAAAACTTACCCCGAAGCTATTTTGGTGTCTATTCCTAATCAGTTTTGGACCAATACCCGCAACCGAGATTTAGTGCCCCCTTATGCGCGTCGCGATGTCAATATCGAACCTCGCCCTGCAAGCGATAACGACCCTGAGATATTTGGCAAAGCAGATTTATTCTTATCATTCATAGAGACCGAAGTACTGCCTTATATGCATAAGCATTATTCTCTCAGTGGCGAGCGTATTTTAAGTGGTTACTCTGCTGGAGGCAGTTTTGTGATTTATACCATGGTCACCAAACCTGACTTATTTAACGGTTACTTTGCTTTTAGCCCCGCTGCTTGGTATGACGATTCAGTAGTAGTTGAGCAATTTCGAAAAGACATTCAGCAATTAGCTGGAAAGCCTAAATTCTTTTATTTAAGCCTAGGGGCAGAAGAGCCTAGCATTATTACAGGATCATTTAATGGCTTAATTGAAGTATTAGATCAAGGTGCGCCTGAAAACCTCACTTGGCAATACAGCTTTAGCCAAGGTGCAGGACATGGCGAGAATCCTGTTATGTCAGTCCCCAAAGCGCTGTCTGCCTATCAGGCTTTTAGAACCACACATTTATAAGTCGTTTATTGAGTATATAGGAGCAAGTATGTACGCCGTCATTTTTAAAGCCATCGCCAATCAGCAAGATGCTGACTATTCCAAAATGGTCAAAGTAATGCGAGAACTCGCTTTTGAAAAGTACAACTGCCAAGACTTTTTAGCAGTGCAAGAGGGCGATAAAGAAGTCACGATTTCTCATACCAATTCTCTTAATTAAGCGAACTATTTTAAGGCAAGGAAAACTGGTCGATAACGAGGCGAAAATTTTGCGATTTAGTTGTTCTAAATAAGAAGTTTTCAACGAAGTTAGCGTCAGTTTTAGTCCCTTAAAATGATTGAGTATTATTGAGGATTGGTATTATAGGCTAAACGAAGATGACATAAAACGCTGGCACCAAGACAGCCAACATGCCGTTGCACAACAGTTAGGTCGTGATAAATGGTATAAATCTTATGTCGTCGAAGTTGTTGAGGTTAAAAGACGTTATAGCTTTGACTAAACTATAAACCTATTATCGAATGGGAATATCACTGAGCAAACAAGCTTTGTGGTATTTCCACCCTTGATGTAAATACACGCCTTTATCGACCAAGTAATCTGCTTGCGCTTGAGTCTCAACGCCTTCTGCTACAACATCAATCTTAAAGGTCTTTGCAAGCTCAATTAGGGCATCTAACATAGTCGCAAGTTGTGATTCAGTGCCTATGGCTGCCACATAACTTTGATCAATTTTGATAATATCTAGCGGTAAAGACTTTAAATATTGTAAGCCCGCATAGCCCGTCCCAAAGTCATCTATCGCCAATAAAATACCTTCGGCTTTAAAGTCTTGAATGGTTTGCATCACATGCTGATTATCAAACTCTAACAGCTCATTTTCGGTCAGCTCGAGTACCAGCACGGGAATAAGCTGATTTAATTCTAAAATAAGAGCTTTAAATTGCGCGTCTTTTAAATGCTCACCTGTGATATTGATATTCACCTTTTTAATTTTATGCTGTTGAGTGAGTACTTCCGCGTCTTGTATTAGTGTTTTTATGATTTCATAGGTCATTTCTTTAAGTAAGTTGTTGGCTTCAATGTCTGCCAAAAACAAGTTGGGGGTTAATATGCCCTCAATAGGATCTTTTAAGCGTACTAAGGTTTCTGCACCGATAAAGCCACGGGTTCTGGTATCCCAAATGAGCTGATAGAAATTAGTCACTTGGCCTTGTGAAATGGCATCTTTGAGCTGACTTTTACGGCTTTGGTAATATTTCTGATAGTTTTTAACTAATAAAAACAGCAGTAAAAATGTCACCCCATAAATGACTAAGCTAATAGTAGATGGCTGATAGACTTTTTTATAAAGCGCATCTTCATTGATGGCTAATAACAACGACAAGGATGACAAATTCTCAAGGGGAGATGCCACCAACACGTGCGACTTACCATCATCAAATAGGCTACTTTCGAACGTAATTGGCTTATTTATAGGAAACAATTGATTGTCTACTGGCAAGCTGTAATCCCCAACTTTAAAAATCGGCACTCCCGATTTTGAGTCAGCAATCACAATGTAGTTATAAGGTCTGTCTAAGTCATCTAAGTGGCGATTTAATATGGATTGCGGTAACAGTGCGTTTATCTCATAGCCATCGGTGCGGGTTTTCGCGATAACCAGTGCAGCCTCGCCAATAAAGCTAGTGTGAATTGGCCCAAAGAAACGTAACTCTGCAGAACGAGCCGGCTTTGGCCCCGCGGTTTTAAGAGGGGTATCGAGCTTGCTCCAACTGGTACAAATTAATTCGCCGTTTGGGTTCACTATACCCATTTCGGCAATGTTGGGAATTTTAAAGTGCGCACGGCGTAGTTCATATAAAGTTTGCTCAGTGCAAGCCGCGTCTAAGTCGTCGTACTCTGTAAAGAAGTGATTAAGTTGTTCGAGCTGTTGGTTTAAATCTCGTAATAACCAATTAAAGTCAGACTGTACTTGATTGAGCAAAGCTTGCTTTTTATTGGCTATTTCTCTTGGGTAAAGCATTGCGATGACGATCAGCATCCCTGCCAGCGCAATACTGAATGCTTTGAATTTATATCTGAATTTCGGCACTTTACCCAACCTGACTTTGCCGCCACCTCAGCAAGCTTATTGATAACTTGCTATAACTTTGAAGGCACTGACATTACTACAGATTTATTTCAGATATATTACGTTTAGGTACAGATACTCTCTATTAGAGGATCAAAGTCATGAAACACGAATGCGGGTCAACCTCATAATCACCAAATGGTCCGCAAAGTTCGAAGCCATTTTGGCTATACAATTTGCGAGCAGGGGCAAAGAAATCCATGGTGCCGGTTTCTAGACTCAAGCGTTTTACACCGTTGAGTTTGGCATACTTAATAACATGCTCAAGCAATTGACGACCCACTCCTGTGCCGCGGGCTTGGTTGCTGGTGCGCATTGATTTTATTTCACAGTGATAAGGTGATAAATATTTAATCGCGACACACCCAACGGCTTCATCACCGCACCATGCACTCCAAAATTTAATGGTCTCACTCTGCAGTGCATTAATATTTAGAGTATGCACACACTCCTCAGGCGAATTGGCATACATATCAATGATATGCTCTTTTAGAAGCTTTATAACTTGTCGCTCTTCAAGCCCGCCAATGCGGATCAAAGCAGGAGAATAATGAAGGGAATGAGATGCTCGGTAACATAATGCCGCAGTCATAATAAAGTCACTTTTATAAATTATCCAAAAATCTATAAGCAACTCTTAGACCAGATTTTTAACTATGATTTTATTAAAGAATTTACCCGATTCTTTATATTCTGCACCAAACTAGCTATTTTCAACGTCCAATTCAGTGCAAATATGTTCGTTAGACTAAAGTGCATTTCGCGTAACCGCAGCTTTATTAAACTTGACCTTTATTCATCTTTTTCATTTCCATATTTTATTCAATATTTGCGTCTATAGTCTCATAAAACGTGAACTAGGATGAACAGTGTGAAAGAACAGAAGCACTACCTGAGCCAGGGTGCATGGATACTCGTTTGCTCAATTATTTTTGGCTATGCTGCCGACTACGGCTTTAATCTAACCTTAAGTCAACATTTAGAAGCACACCAATATGGTGACTACAAAGTTGCTTATAGTTTAACGATGCTAGCCTCGGTACTCGTGTTACTTGGCGGGGACAGACTTGCACCTCGTATTCTGTCGAAACATATCGCTGATAATGATAATTCCGCCGTATCGAGTTATTTGGCATGTTATATAAAACGGGCATTTTCACTGTCTGTCGTGATCATTACTTTGGTTTGGTTTTTAAGCTACGTCTATGTGATCCATTTTGATGCTGATGGTCATCATGCCCTATCTCTGATGATAGTTGCCGTTCCCATTATTGCCCTTGGTGCGCTCTTAAGCCGAGTACTACAAAGCGCAAAACTACTGGCATTTTCTAATTTACCATGGCGTGTTGCACTGCCTCTGCTTAAGACCTTTGCCATACTTATCCTAGCGCAGTTTTATATTGATATGAGTGTCGAGCTTGTCATTATCGCGGGGATCATGATTGTTATTTCTATCGTGGTTTGGCAGATGTGGCTACTGGTCAAAAGAAAGATTGTTACACTCACCCCCATCGAATCAAACACGCCTGACAATGAATTGCTCAAGCTATCAATTCCTATGATGCTAGCCATGCTGGTGACGCTTTTGCTAAATCAAAGTGATTTACTCATGCTGGAATGGCTGTCGAACGAACATGGCGTAGGTCACTTTGCGGCAGCCAATACACTCGCGCATATTATTCCCGTTGCGCAAGTGACCATTGCCAGTTTATTTTTACCCCTCATCGGTAAATATTTAGATAAAGAACCCAGCACCGCAGAAAAGCTATTTAAGCAAGCAAAAACTATCACCTTAATCCTCACTGTGCTGGTGGCTTTATTGCTTTGGACTTTTTCGACTCAGCTTTTAACACTTTTTGGAAGCGACTACATAGATGCAAGCCCTGCCCTACTCATTCTCATTCCAAGTTATGGGATCTGTGCCCTTGCGGCATTAACCGCCACTTGGCTGCAATACACAGGACAAGGAAAGCAGGTGGTTCAGTACGGTGTTTTGGCCATTATTATCAATGTACTCGCGAATGGCTTTTTAATTCCTAGATTTGGCTTAACCGGTGCTGCAATGGCAACGGCAGTGTCTTTGTCGATTTGGAGTATTGCTGTTTTCTTACAATATAGTTTTAGTAAACAAAAGCAATTAGAAGCGGTTAGTGAGTAATTTGAATATTTATAGCCACAACGCGAAGGAGCTCTAAGAGCTCCTCGCATTAAAGTTTTATTTAACCTGAACTCAGGTTATTTTTATTGAATTACATCATCAAGTACTGACCAACGGGTTTCTTTTGACTGGGTTCCCTGCCCTAAAATCCAATAATTGTAGGCATTATCAATGCTCCCATTGGTTTGCTGAATGGCCAGCCATGCATCTACATAACTCAATAAATCAAGATTACGTTTTGCAACAGCAAAGCCAACCGGATACTTTTGCATACCGCCTTCAGGCACCACCACCCCATATTCAGGATAGAACATACTCCATGCAAACCCAGCTTCAGCACTAATAACTAAGCCATCAAATTGCTCAGGGGATTTAAAGTAATCTTGCAAGGTCGACAACTGTTTAAACTGAATTGAGCTGGTACGCTGGCTCACTTGCTTTAACAAAGGACCATATTCCATGTGCGCAAAATTTAAATCTCCCAGACTTCTGATCTGCTCAACATTTTTAAAACGCGCGAGTTCATAGTCCTTCGCTAAAATAGCCAATTGCAGTTCTAACACCTTTTGACTGAAACGCACTTTAGTTAAGTCGGCTACATTTATCTCCAATCCTGACATCGCAATATCGAAATAGCCTTTATTAAGGTATTCGCTCAATTGGTGCTTTTTGAATGGAATAAACTCTACTTCAACATCTAAGTCATTTGCTAACTTGTGCGCCAAGCTAATATCAAAGCCCACAAGTTCATTATTCTGATTGAAATAACTAAACGGCACGTTATCGACTACGTAGCCAATCCGCAGTAAGTTGCGTTTTTTAATGACGTCAATGTTAGTCAAAGATAACTCACCGCTTTGGTAGGCTTTTGGCACATGATTCAATACATGTGCTGGCACTTTATCAGACACTACCATGTTAGCTATGACTTCATTCGCTGCTTTGCTGCTCGCAGCCAGTTGAGTATTAAAAGTGAAACTGGCCAACATAAATGCAGGTAATAACACCGCTGGTAACATGACATAATAAGCCGCTCTTAAACGCTTAAAATGCAGCTGCTTTCGGCAGTAAAAAATGCTCAATAGTACAAAGGCGAAGATATATACCACAGTGGTTGGCGAGACAACTTTGGCACTCAATACCGACATAGATAGATAAAGCTGGTAGCTGTCGGCTGGAATGCGCAGCGTATCAAGCATAAATGGAATGGCAATGTGTACATTGGCAAAATAACTGAGCATGGCCGATAAGGTCACATTGGGAATATCGGTAAGACTCACTGGGTTGCCCGTTAACCAAGCCGCGAACATCACAAACATTAAGGTGGTTAGTTTACCAAGACTTGGGAATGTATAAGCAATCGGCACCAAGACTTCGGCAATATGATCGGCTTGCTCGTCGGCGCGACCTATTTTACGTAAATGCGCCTTAATACCCTCAGTGATCACTGGTAAAACAATAAACACATTACCGGTACTGAACGCTGTGATCCACGCATTGCGCATCACATAAATAAGATCTCGATATTTAACGGGGGTTGCAGCCGCCACCAGCATGGGCATGAGTACCAGCATCAAATACAAGCCCAAACATAACACCAACACCCAGTAGACTTGCAAGTTATGAAGCTGCTCTACACTGAGCGTGCCCGCCGTGCTGGCTGTCATGGCAAAAATACCAATTGGGAAAATCGCAATGACCTTTTTAGAGATCACCGTTAAGCCTTGCCCAACGACTTCTAAAAAGTCGAGTACTTGCCCTTTGCGCTTATTAGCAATCAATGACATACCGAGTGCAATACAAAATATCACAATGGCTGGCACGTTACCTTCGGCCAAAGAGGCAAATGGATTATCGGGAATATATTGCTCAACAAAGTCGATTGACCCTGCCGGAGATATCAGTGCAGGAGAGAAAAACGTGCCCGCATCATGCTGGGGAAGTGTGAACGCAAAACACCAAATTGCAGCCAAGCCTAACACCCATAGCATAACCATGACTGTGGCGGCTTTAACTAAAATGCTGCGTACTTGCTCGGGGTTAAACTTACCTAAACCAACAATTAAACTGACCACAATATAAGGGAAAATCGTGATTTGCATCAGCTTAACAAACCCAGTACCTATGGGTTGTAAAAATGCCACCCGCTCACCAAAAATAAGCCCTGTTGCCACACCTAGTAATAGTGCCCACAGCATCCAATTTCGGTTACCTAAAAAAGCCCAAAAGGTTTTCACAATATCACTCGCCGCCTATTATATTATTTAACCTGAACTATGGATAATAAATCTATCTCCAGCGGCTACTTTCAACGCTAACTGCGTTGAATTTACTTGCAATAGGCCAGCTATTGACGCGTAAATTCGCCTTGTTATCCCTAAAAGTTTCCGGCTACAGAATTGAAAAAGCACTTATCAATTTAATCTCAATACTTTAGTAAATCTCTTAACCAAAGCTCAGGTTATTTAAATTTAGAAAAAGAGCGGGATTATAGGAAATTTAACTGACTTAAGAATGAATACCAGACTTTATTTACGACAAAAAACCGAGCTCATTGGCTCGGTCTGTGTTTTTGATAAGTTGGTTTATTGATCAAATATGAAATTAAGTGCTTAATCGCCAAAATCACCCGCGTGACCAGGGAACACCACAGGGCTTTCAAACCCATCTTTACTGACACTGGCGACACCAAAGAAATAGTTATCTATCACCACATTTTTCAGCGTGTAACTATCAACTTTGCCAACGAACTTGCTGTATTGCCATTGCGGTGCATCAGTCAATCGCCAATAAATTTTATACCCTGCTAGCTGTGGGTTTTCTTTGTCATCAGCTTGTTGCCACGACAGTGTAGTATCGGGTGAAACAGCACCTTTTATGCTGACTTTTGCTGGTGGCGTCGGTGCCCAAGCCATGCCAGCAAGTGAGACGGCGTTGAGCGCAGTTAATTTAGCCGCATAATCGAAGTTGACGCCATCTATGGTGTCACCATAGACAATACCGTTTTCAGTGCGTAAATCTTGATGTTGTCGGTTGTAGTTTTCGTTGGTTTCCATGATGCGCACACCCGGAAAGCCTAAATCGTTAAACGGACGATGATGTCCGCCACGGCGAAACCTATCTAAACGATACACCACCATGGTATCTAGGTTCGGAATGTAGCGGTCAGCCATCCAGTCTATGTAACGAGCCAGATTACGGCTTGGCGAGTCAACTTCGCCTCCACGAAAACGGCGATTGCGAATATCTTCTTCGCTTTCTGTTTGTCGCGTGCCTTCGGCAAATATGCGCGCAGTGGTGTTATTGATCACCCCATTCACGCCTTCAATGTTGCCGATCATGTCATTATTCAGCACTGCTTTTAATCGCCAGCCATCAGCCTTTGCTTGCTTGGCCATGATCTTGCCACCGAACAAGCCTTGCTCTTCACCCGCGAGCGCCGCATAGACAATACTGCCATTAAACTTGTACTTACTCAGTACACGCGCGGCTTCTAGCGTGCCAGCCAAACCCGATGCATTATCGTTTGCACCCGGTGCATCATCGGTGAAGTTCATCACGTCTGTAATGCGAGAATCTATGTCACCCGACATCATCACATAGCGATTGGGATCTGTTTGCCCACGCTGTATGGCAATCACACTCACGACTTCAGTTGGGTTAGGTATACGCTTTTCACCGCTTATAACTTCAGACTGATAATACACTTCTAAGCAGCCACCACAGGCTTTTGAAATAGCTTCAAACTCCGCCTTTATCCAACGCCTTGCTGCACCAATACCTCGTGTATCTGAGTCCGTTTCTGACAGCGTATGGCGTGTGCCAAAACTAACGAGCTTTTTTATGTCTTTTTCAATATTCGCCGCCGATATGGCTTGATTGATATCATGAAGTTTTTGTTGGTCGATGTAATCTAGTTGATTTGCCCCTTTGGCACTCAGTGCAAACACACCAAGTAAAGATGACAAAGCAATTGATGTTAACGTTTTCATAGCTGACCTTGTTTATCGCAGACGCTTATTATTCTTAACCTTTAACTTATGCCCTTCATATTCATCCCACAAGCAAAGCTGTCTTACAATACGGTTATTTCATCTCGAATGTTTACATAAAAGAAACAAACTCAATTTTTTACACATTTCTGCTTTACCAAAAACCAGTAACAAATCATTATTTAAAAAATTTTTCACCGACAATAGTTGCAAGCAACACGATTTAGGTGCAAATTTAGGAACTTGATAATGATTATTAATAACTAGCATTCCTTATACTGGAGACTTAATTCAATGGCTAAGCAGGTCGTTAAACCTAGCTCTTACTTTTTAGCTGCGTTTTGCTTTTTGGCTTTGCTGTTTTTTAACATGATTGAAGATAACTTACCGAGTGTCTTGATGTTCTTCGCATTATTTTTCTTATCACTCATTTTAGGCATTAATAAGCGCTTTGCCCTGCTCAAATTTATAGATAAAAAAGTGAAACGTATCAACACTTTTAAAACCATGTAGTCTCATCTTATTTGTTCAAAACGTATTTTATTTTGTTTGCTCGCCAAGGGTATTTATCTTAATTCTAGACACTTAGCACACGTCGAAGTAGTATTAAAAATGTTCATCTTAACCACATAATAATTTTTAAATCCTGTGACGAAGATGAAAGGATTAATATTTAACTTAAAGGATACTAAAATGAAAAAACTAATAATTTCTGCACTAATTACTGCCGCAACTTTCACTTTTAGCGCTAATTCTGATGCTCGAGGTATAGGTGAGGGGGAGTTTCGTTATTACCATTTCCAATGTCTAGACACTAACAATAAGCAATTATGGTTTGAAATTTCTTCAACTTATGATGCGTCATATAATGCACAATGCACGTCAGATGGCGGAACATTAAAGGTTACTAAAGTGTTTTGGTAATAAATAACCCGTGAAGTTTAATGGTCGCTTTTGCGACCATTTTTGCATGTAAATAAAAAAGGAAGCAAAGCGCTTCCCCTTTATGGTTGGATTTAAGACCCTTTAACTTTTTTGTGCACTGATCCAGCTATCTATATCACTTTCAACAATTGAAAGTGGGCGTGCACCTTTAAGTAAAATCAAATCATGAAACGCTTTAATATCGAACTTATCACCGAGTTCTGCTTTTGCTTTATCGCGTAATTCAACAAACTTAATCATGCCTAGCTTATAACCCAAAGCCTGACCCGGCCATGCGATATAACGGTCAATCGCCGAAATAACATCGCTCATTGCTGAACCCGTCGCTTCTGCAAAGTATTCTATTGCTTGCTGGCGCGTCCATCGCTTATGGTGTAAACCAGTATCAACCACTAAGCGAGCTGCGCGGTAAGCTTCAGCTTGAAGACGGCCCAGATCGCCAAATGGATCGTTTTCGTACATCCCCATCTCATAAGCAACCAGTTCAGAGTACAGTGCCCAGCCTTCAATAAAGCCGTTGAATGACGCATTTTGACGCATCAAACCTATATCGGTTTGCAGCATATTTAGCGCGATTTGAAAGTGGTGACCCGGAACAGCTTCATGGTAAGTCAATGTTTTTAAGCCAAAGCTTGGGACCGCTTTCATGTCTTTTAAATTAATGGCAAAAATACCTGGGCGACTACCGTCAAGTGACGGCGCATTGTAATAACCACCCGGCGCTCCGGCTTCGACAGCCTTAGGAATACGTTTCACTTCAACTGCTTGAGGTGGCAATGAAGAGAATAAATTTAACGCTTTTTCTTCAATGGTTTTAATTTCACCACGTAAGAATGCGAGTAATTTCTCTCGTCCTTCATCACTGTCAGCAAATAAGAAGCGCGGTTCTTCGCTAAGCTTCTGCATACGCTCGCCAACCGAACCTTGTGTATAACCGTTGGCTTTTAAAATCTTATCCATCTGCTCAGAAATACGTTTAACCTCAGCCAAACCGACATTATGAATTTCTTCAGCGGTCATGGTTGAGTCTGCTAGATATGTGATTTCATGCTGGTAAAACGCTTCACCATTTGGCTGTGCCCAAATACCCACTTTGCTTGGCGCCTTTGCTTCAAGTGCCTGCATATCTTTGCTTACTTTAGCAAAGGCTGGGTAAATCTCAGACTCGACAATGTTCGTCGCTTTTTTCACTAGCACCGCTTTGGTTTTCTTATCTAATTCACCCAGTGTTGTGAGTTTCTGAGCAAAACTGCTCACCAGCGGATGTTCTGATGCGACAGGTGCAGTGAAATTATTTAAGTAGCCTAAAGTATTTGCAAAAAGTGGCTTAGGTAAAATGATGCCCTTACTTGCATCGTCTGCCACTTTGCTGCGTACTTGTTCTGTTAAAGTCGCAAATTCTGATAAACGTTTAAGGTAGTCTGTGGCATCTTTTTCAGATGCAATACCGTGCTGGTCTTTTAATACATTAGGAATATCAATTAAAGGCCCTGAAATTTGGTTAACCACGTAAGGTAAGTGCCCACCCCAAGTATCAATATAACCTCCGCTAAACTGCTTATCACCGGCGTAATAACGGGCAATAACTTCATTAACAGCAACGTGTAAACGGTCTTTCTCTGATAAATTTTTACTCTGCAGTGCTTTAAGTTGCTCAGCCGCTTTATGCATATCAATTTGTAGTGCTTGCATACCCGCTAATGAGTAATTAGGTAAGCGACTTGCGTATTGACCATACTTGCTGCTATCTAGTTTTAAAGAGGTTGCTAAAGCTGGTTGGTGATTAATAAAAGTTTGAGTATATGCATTAATAATACTATCCACTTCAGAGCGATTTACTTGCGTCGTCTTTGTTTCGGCAGCTTGCGTTTGTTGCTGCGTTTTCTGTGTTGTTTCTGTTGAGCAGCCTGCTAATACGGCACAGACGGCTAATGCAGTTAAAGTATATTTGATCATGTTCGGCTCCAAGGTCATCACACCCCATTAATACCACAGCTCTACATAGTTCCCTTATTTGAGGGGCAGGTATAATGAAAATGCTCGTGATTTTTATTATTTTACGTTACGCAATTAACTAAATAGACTAGTTCTTTTTTGCACATTGTATGCAATCTATATTTTTGTGCCAGTGTTTACAGAAAAAACTTGTTGCTTTGTTGCTTTATAAAAAACAGTTAGAATAGCGTTCAATTCACTTATCGAGACTGACAACGAACGCCCATTATGAACAGACGCAAAAAAATCTACGAAAAGCTTAAAAAGAAAGATAAAAAAGCAAATGAAAAATTACATAAAAGTAATAAGCCAAAGTATATTTCTAAAGCTGAACGTGCCAAGTTAGAGGCCGAACAACAAGCCCAAACCGATGGCTCAACAGAAGTTTGCGATTAATAGCGTTTCATGGTTAATATGACCTAATCTTATTCAAGTTTATGCTGCTTTTAAGGATGAATAGCAAAATGAAGTTAACACGCTTCCCCCCCTTTTTATTGTTGTCAGCCCTACTCATATTGAGCGGTTGTAATGCCACTATTGGGCTTAATAAATCGCAACAAAATATACATATACCCAGTTGGTTTGTTAAACCCATTCAAAAAGACACGGTGGGGTTTATAGGCGCAGCAACAAAGTATGATAGCCAAGGTAGGATTAATATTGCTGGCAGCAGAAAAGCCGCATTAGTTAAATTACAAAGCTATCATCAACTTTCCATAACTAATATTGATAAACAACTTTTAACAGATGCCGCCAAATTACACCTTCCTTCAGGCAATACCGTGCGTTTTCTTCCTGAGTTTTTCTATCAAGGCGTTGTTTATAGTTATGCAACGCTCGAGCAAGACCAATTTTCTCTTAGCCAACAACAAACATTAACCACTCTATCCCGTTGCGAATTCAAACAATGTAACCCAGAGTGGCTATGTGATGAGCAATCAAATACCATCACAGGTGTGAGTTTTTACACCGCTACGCCCTCTCAACAACTGTTGATGGCACAACAAAATGCGAATTTAATCGCTGACTTACTCACCAAAAGCCAGGTACATGCAACAGAATTTATCAGCCAGTCAGCTGACACTAATGCAAACAGGCACAGCGCAAGTTTTAATCAGCAAAGTGATGTTAAAGCCACGGTAAAACAACATCATGCCATGCTTCTCAGCGAATTATGTGAATACCAAGGTACACTTATTGGCAATTTTGTCTTACCCAAAGCTCCGTTAGCACTACAAGAAAATTGGCGGTCTTTATCTGTGTATCAGGACCGTAGTGTGATCCAAGGCAGTTTTGGTCAAGGTGGCACTATGTCGTCTGACTTATTGCTCAGTTCAGCCATTGAATTGGCGATTAAAGATGCACTAATAGAACTTGCTAAAATTAAAGGCATTGCCATAGAAAATACCAGTTCACTGTCATTTAATGATGGCGCTTACTTTCTCTCAAAAAGTAAAATGACGGTCGATGAGCAAGTTTCTGGACAATTGCTCGATATCAGACTTAGTTATCAAAAAGACAACCCTGTTGTGAATGTATGGGTACTCGAGAACAATAATCAGCTCTAATAAACACTGACATAAAGTAACCAAAACTGGTTACATTTTACAAAGTAACCAAAATTAGTTACATTTATTCAAGTTACTTAATTAGGTTACTTATTATGCAAACCCCATCAGTGAGCTACCACAGCGTGATCACTGCCGATATCGTCAGTTCACAAACGCTTGCAGCAAATGATTATGAGCAACTAATCACACAACTGAAGCTTTATCTCACCGCCTTAAGAGCAGACTATGGTGCTGTTTTTCATATTTTTAGGGGTGACAGTTTCCAAGTCGCTTTTAAAGAAACAAATACTTTATTTAAACACGCCATATCGCTAAGACTGTTCTTTTTACAGCAAGGACTAGATGTGAAAGTCAGCTTGGCCAAGGGTGAAATCATGCTATCTCAAGGTACATTGGCAACAGCAACAGGCAAGGCGCTCGTAAAAGCGGGCCGTGGGCTAGATAACATTAAGCAACAGCGACTGATTTATAACAATACCTGTGACAGTAGCTTTTTACTGAATATTAAGTTCATTGATTTATTGCTTGGTAAACTGAGTAGCAAACAAGCCCAAGCGCTGCTGTTATATATACAACAAGATAAACCCGAGCATGCATTGCTTGCTGAGCAACTTAATACCAGCAGAGCAAATGTGACTAAGCTGCTTAACTTAGCAAATTACACCTTAATAGATGAATTCATTACTTTGAGCGCATCACAAACCTTCAGCAAGGAGACATAATATGGCTGAATGGCAAACTTTGCTTTTATGGCTAGTGATTGGCCATGTGATAGCCGATTTTTACTTGCAACCAATGAGTTGGGTGCACGATAGAAATAATCGCCATTTCAAATCCACTAAAGTCATTTGGCACAGCTTAATTCATGGTTTACTTGGTTTCGCAGCATTAGTTGCTTGGCAAGAAAATTATGATTTTGGAATAAGCGCCGCAGCTTTTGGCTATGCATCCTTCATTACCATCACTCATTACTTTATCGATATCGGTAAGTCATACTCAAGTAAGGGTGTGGTGCCATTTTTACTAGACCAACTCGCCCATTTATTCGTTATTCTATTAATAACAGTAAACCTAAGCGGACCACAAAACTTAAGTGAGCAGTTACTCTCATTTTTTAGTACCCCTGACAATTTGGTAATTGGACTTGGCTACTTATTGGTTCTTACACCCGCATCTGTAATGATCAGAATGCTCCTCGAGCGCTGGGCTTATATGGGAAATGAAGAAGAGAGCTTACCCCAAGCGGGCAACTTAATCGGCCAGCTCGAACGTGTACTGTTATTAACTTGCATTCTGATTGATAGCTGGGCGGCAGTCGGCTTTGTTTTAGCGGCTAAATCTGTATTTCGTTTTGGCGATTTAACTGCAAGCAAAGACAGAAAGCTCACCGAATATGTGATGCTAGGCACGCTTGTAAGTATTTTAGTTACTTTGAGTGTGGCCGGGTTAATTAAAACCGTGATATAGAAAAGTTGGTGGGTAAAGTTAATTTACCTGCCAATTTTGCATCTCAACCAAGCGGCTTTTGGTTCGCTCAAACGCAAAGGCCAATTGTTCACCCACATATAACTCGCTTAAATCACACTGTGCATCAATAATAAGCAAGCAATGTTGCTCGTAACACTCATCAACTAGCGCAATGAAACGTCGCGCTTCATCATCGAATCGGGCGTTTTGAATCGTTGAATGTGCGCGTTGATAACCGTCTTCTATGCCTTGAGTTACTAATTTTTCATCAGGTTCTGCGCCCATTTTTGGCACTTTACTGATAAAAATAACTTTGTGTTTTTGCGCCAATTCAATGTAATCAGCAGTTGCTCTTGGGGTTGAACACAAGGCCATAAAGTCAAACAAATAACCCTGCTCACTTTTTCCTAAAACTTCGACTTCTCTGCGACATATCTCTATTTGTGCGGTTTCTAACACACCATGAGCACGTTCAAATTGCGCTAAAAACTGAGTCTGGTTTTGCACAAAATAATGGGTGTAATTCGCACCATGGGCAAAGCGGTGATCAACTTCACCTGCAACGTTAATCACATCGCACTTTGCTAATAATAATTCTATGGTCGGTAAAAATCGCTCGCGGGCTAAGCCATTATGATAAAGCTGTTCTGGGTGCGCATTTGAGGTCGCCACCAGCACCACTCCTTCATTAAATAAGGCTTCGAACAGTCTTGCCATAATCATGGCATCACCAATATCAGTGACAAAGAACTCATCAAAGCAAAGTACTTTGGCATTGCGCGCCCAGTCTTTTGCAACCTGCTGCAACGGGTTAATAGTTCCTTGTAACGCATTTAAAGCCTTATGGACTTGCACCATAAAATGATGAAAGTGGAGCCGCTGCTTAGTCACACCCGATAAATGCTCAAAAAACAAATCCATCAGCATGGTTTTTCCTCGTCCAACTGGGCCATATAAATATAAGCTTTGCCCCTCAGTTCCTACTTCAAGTGAGTGACACAATTTATCTAATGCAACAACAGCCACTCGTTGAGCTGGGTCATTTTGAAGGGCGAGTGATTGAATTTGTGCAAGATAAATATCGGTCAATGTCATACGTATATCTATAAAATGAAGGAGTGAAAAAGTACGTGTAGTTTACAGTTTTTATCGTAGATAAATAAATTCTCTACGATAGAAGAAAAAGCGCCAGGGGCAGCCGGCGCTTTTTAAATTAGTATTCAAGGGGAATGAATACCTTTGCTCTCAGTAATTTAACCAGTATAGATGAAATCACTAAAAGTCCAGTAAAGTATAGGTCGTTTTACTTATACTTAACTAAGACCACTGTGCTCAGTGCTGGTACATCAATTCCCTCTGCTGTAATTTTTGTCTCTTTGACCACAGGGTCATGACCCTGTTTTAGCACTGGATGTAACTGGTAATCTTGACTTTCGACAACTTTGAATGAATTTTGTTCATTATTAGCGTTGAAGATCACCAAAATACGCGAAAATTTGTTATCTACAGCCTCACCCTGAGTATCATCTAACTGCATAACAATTAGACCTGATTGATGATTTTTATCATTCACCGATTTTTGCGTATTTAAAAATTGGACTTTTTGCTGAACTTGTTCTGCTGTCGCTAAACGGAATAGCTCAGAGCTATTTCTGATTTTCAGCATGTCTATGAACATGCCCTTTGCACGCTTAATGTCAGCTGAACTCACATCATCACGGTCTTGGTGGCCTGCAAGTACTGTTTTAATCAAAGGCCAGTTATCTTTGTCTTTATCAGCAGGCGGTAGACCAACATCATAGTTATTACTTTGCATCGCAAAGTCTGTGGCATTGAACCAATCGCCATAATCGTAGCTGTCACGTAAGAATGACTTTGAGCGTAATAACTCAGATCCCATATGAATAAATGGAATACCTTGACCGTACATCACATAACTCATGCTTTGTGCATGTAAGCGCACACGCTCAGCGGTGGTTAAATCAAACGCCAAACGGTATTGGCTGTTATCCCACAATGTTTGGTTATCATGCTTAGACACATAGTTAATGGTGTCTGCAGGGTCAAACGCATAACCTGTTGGTTGGTTACCATAAGGCACGTCTTTCCCTAAGCGTTTTGCTAACCCATTGTATTTATTAGCCAAGTTATATTCAGCTAAGTTGCCCGCCATGCCAATGCGCACCTGATCCATCGCCACAAAATAACGCTGCTTTGTTTGTTCGTCAGTCTGTAACTCGTTAGGTAACGTTAACAAACCATTGCCCACACCTTGTGTGTCACGGGTGTTATTGCCTGGGCCACGAACTGCATCGCGAAGGCGGTCGCTAAAAGTACCAATTTCAGTGCCGCCCAGCTCTAATTGGCTGGCTTGAACGAACTGTGAATTATTGGCCACTTCACCGAAGTTCCAACCTTCACCGTAGAAGTAGGTATCAGGATCAACTTCACGAACTAGCTCGCGTGCTTGCAGCATCTCCGCCTTTGGCTGATGACCCATTAAGTCGAATCTGAAACCATCGATTTTATAATCACGGGCCCAAGTCACCAATGAGTCATTCATTAGCTTTGCCATCATGGTACGCTCAGTAGCAGTATTACCACAGGTGTAACAGGTTGACTGCTCAACAATGCCAGTCGTTGGATTTAAACGGTGGTAGTATCCCGGCACAATTTTGTCGAGCACTGAGTTTTTCGCCATACCGAACTGATGAGTATGGTTGTAAACCACGTCCATGATCACACGAAAGCCCATTACATGTAGGTTTTGTACCATTTTTCTAAATTCGACAATACGCGTTACACCCATAGAGTCTGTCGCATAACTGCCTTCTGGTACAGTGTAATGGAAAGGATCATAGCCCCAGTTGTAGTTATCTAACTGGCGAATTTCACTTACCAACTTTTGCGCTTGGCTGGTGTTGGGATCATAGCTTTTTAAAATATCAACAATGCGCGTGCCTTCAGGCCAAGTAATTTGGCATTCAGCGAGTTTTGGTAGCTGCGCGCACACTGTTGAAATTGATGACGTTTGATCGATAACCGTTGCTGCATCTTCGTTTATGCTACCTAAATCATAAGTCGGCAGTAAATGAATGTTGTTTAAACCCGCATCTCTCAGTGCCGCTAAATGCTTCATGCCATCCGAGTTCATATCGGTAAAGGCTAAGTACTTACCACGCCAAGCGTTATTGCTCAGCGCCTTATCGCTGGCGCTAAAGTCACGAATATGGGTTTCGTATAACACATTGTCTTCTGGTTTATTGATACTTGGTACTGAGTGACTTGCCCAGCCCGTTGGCTGCGTATCTTTGCTATTTAAGTCAATAACTTGAGCATGAGTACTGTTTGTCGACAAACTCAATGCATAAGGGTCAGTAGTAACAATGGTTTCGACTTTTTTCGTTTCAGGATGATAAACCGAAATTTCATACTGATAATAATCAAGCGCAGCGACGTTGCTAGCATTTACCTGCCAAACACCCGTGCTTTTATCTTCTTGCATAGCAATTTTCTTTGCAGGATTAGCAATGTTATTGCCAAACGCTAACAACGACACTTTTTGAGCGCTAGGTGCCCAGAGTTTAAATTGCACAGAATCTGCTAGTACGGTTGCGCCCAAATCCGTTACTTCATTGGCATCATTTGCCGTTAAAGTATAAAGCGAATCTAATAGCTCACCTTGTTGAACAAAGCTAACTAGCTCACCATTGCTATCGACAACACTCACTTGACCTTTCGCCCAATCTTTCGCTTGCTGATTCGAAAGTGCGACTTTATATGCTTTAAAATCAGCTAAATGAGGGTAACTAGCGGCAACCCAAGCAGGCAGTTCAACCGCTGCTAATGTTGCTTGTTGTGACATTTGTCCTTCAAGTAAGGTCGCTTTTAATTTTAAATTTGTCTTCGCAATAGACGGTGCGAGTAAAACTAACTCAGACGTTAGCCAGTGCGCAGCATAAGCGGCCTGCGGTGCGAGCTGTTCAACTTGTTGTTTTGGTGCTTGTGATGTGTCCATCATTTGGCAAGCACTCAAAGATGCCACAAGCGGGATTATTGTCATTTTCGGAATTAAACCCAAAGACTTTGTTACTTTGCGCATTGGCGAGTCCCATTATTATCAATGTATTTTCAACTAGGTCATACGTTACTGAATGCCCTATATTCGACACAACCAAATGAATAGCTTTTGCATACGTATTCAAAGCGCATGGACTAGACTGGTAGTTATGAATACGTATGCATTAACTATTCATCAACACAACGCGGCTATATATTAAGCTCCGACAACCCATAACATGTTGGCGTGACCAAACTATTACACAAGTTACTATAAAATTTGGCATGTTAACGGTAAAACCGAACACCTATGGCAACGGGGATAAAACAAATGCAAAAACTAAAACCAAGCAAAATGACTTTGGCACTTTTAGCAAGCGGCTTTGCTGCGATGAGTGCACCAATGTTTGCAGTTGCACAAGATGCAGAGCAAAAAGCACAAAAAGACGTTGAAGTTATCGAAGTAAAAGGCTTCCGCCGCTCTCTAGTTGAATCAATCAACGCAAAACGTTTCTCATCAAGCGTTGTTGAAACAATCTCAGCTGAAGACATCGGTAAACTACCTGATTCTTCAATTGCAGAATCTTTATCTCGCCTGCCAGGTCTTGCTACACAGCGTTTAGATGGCCGCGCAAGTAAAATCTCAATCCGTGGTTTTGGTGAAAATGAAAGCGGCACAACATTAAATGGCCGTGAACAAGTTTCAATCAGCGACAACCGTGGCGCTGAATTCGACCTTTACCCTTCAGAAATCATGAGCGGTGTAACCGTTTATAAAACACCAGATGCAAGCATCGAAGGTGAAGGCATTGCAGGTACTGTAAACCTACAAACAATTAAGCCATTAGATCAAGACGATCGTATTATCCAAGTTAATGGTGTAATCGAAAAAACCAGTTTCGACAAATTAAACCCAGACGGTGAAGACAAAGGCCATAAAGCAACTTTCTTCTACCTAGACAAATTCGCTGATGACACAATCGGTGTGGCATTTGCACTTAACACCATGAGCTCGCCAAACCAAGAGAAACGCTGGAACGCATGGGGCTACCCTGAGTTTGAAGCTGATGGCAAACAATTCTCTATTTTAGGTGGTGCAAAACCATACGTTCGCTCTTCGGAGCTTGAGCGTGATTCAATGATGTTCGTACTAGAAGCGGCACCTCGTGATGACGTGCGTATGACATTTGATGCACTTTATGTAGACTTCCTTGATAAGCAAATTCTTCGTGGTATCGAAATTCCTTTCGCATGGGGTCAAGGCAAACTTTCTGCACAGAATTTAGATGAAGCTTCTGGCTTTATCACAGCAGGTACAACTGAAGGCCAGCGCGTTGTTGTTCGTAACGACTACAACGAACGTGACGCTGAGATGAAGTCATTAGGTTTCAATACCAAATGGGATGTAAACGCTGATCTTCGTTTAGACTTTGATGTGAGCTACTCAAAAGTTGAAAAGAAAATCGTCGGTATTGAAAGCTATGCAGGTACTGGCCGTGGTGATGCTCGAGGTGAAGCTGACACATTAAGCTACACACTTGACGGCGGTAACACGGGCGCGAAGTTCAATCACAACCTAGACTATGCTGACTACAACCTAATTCAATTAGGTGGCCCATTAAGCTGGGGTTGGAGTGGTGCACTAAACGATGCATTTTATGTAACGGGTACTGATTTCGAAAACCAGCTTCAAGATGGCTTCATCAATACACCAGAAGTTGAAGATGAACTTAAATCACTGAAGTTTGCAGCTACACAAGCTATCGACAGCAACATTATTTCTTCAGTATCAGCGGGTATTTCATACCGTGACCGCGAAAAAGCGAAGCTATCTGAAGGTTATTTCTTAACGCTTTCTAGCTTTAGCTATCCAAATAACACAGGCATGATGGTTGTTCCTGAGCAATACCGTTTAGGTACTGCCGATCTAGACTTCATCGGTATGGGCAACATGGTTGCTTACGACGTAAACGGTCTAGTTCGCGACGGTTATTACTATGGCCTGCAAGAAAGCTTAACGAATTCTTCTCACGCGACTAAGTCTTGGTCAGTACGTGAAAAAGTAACGTCTTTATATGTTAAAGCTGACATCGACACAGAAGTTGCAAATATGCCTCTAACAGGTAATGCAGGTCTGCGTTATGTGCGCTCTGAGCAATCATCTAAAGGTAATGCATTTAATACCGTTGATGGCGAAGTTAAGACTTCACCAACAAACATCAGCCACGACTATAACCATTTATTACCTAGCTTAAACTTAACGTTAAAGCTATCTGATGACCAATCAGTACGTTTCGGTGCAGCGAAAACCATCTCTCGTGCACGTCTTGACGAAATGAATGCGTCTTTCAGCGCAACATACAACCAGCAGCCTGATTCAAACGGCAACAACTGGTCAATTGGTGGTGGTAACCCTAGACTTGAGCCTAAAGAAGCGTTTGGTTTAGATTTAACTTACGAAAACTACTTCAGCAGCGAAGGTTACTTTGCAGTTGCACTATTCCATAAAGACATCACTAACTGGCACTTCGACGGTCAATATGCGGTTGATATGACAGGCGTTGTAGATCCTATATCACGTGAAGTTCCGCCAAACCCAAATGGAACTGGTAGTGGTAAAGTCAATGGTGGAGAAGGAACACTTTGGGGTTATGAGCTATCAGGTACATTACCGCTAAATGTTTTCTCTGAGTCATTAGACGGTTTTGGTCTAATCGCAAGCTACACTGGCGTAGAATCTGATCTTAACAACCCAGAAGGTGCTGAGTACAAGATCCCAGGTCTATCAGAAAGTATTTCAACATTTACTTTCTACTACGAAAACAACGGTTTCTCTGCACGTGCAAGCATGCGTAAACGTGATGACTTTAAGGGCGACGTAAACGGTATCGGTTACACAGCAACACAAGTAGACATCATGGGTGAAACAATTTGGGATGCGCAAATTGGTTACGACTTTGGTGAAGCGGGTTATAGAGAACTTGAAGGTCTATCTGTATTCTTACAAGGTTACAACCTGACTGAAGAGCCATTCACAACACTAAGTGGTGACAATGCGTTACAGGTACGTGATTACCAAGATTACGGCCGTAACTACTCGTTAGGCTTCGCATATAAGTTCTAAACGAGCGTGATAAAGCTAAGTTAGTTATGATAGCCCTTGCGATGAAAATCCAAGGGCTTTTTTATACGGATTTTTGAGAGATGACGAAAAGAATACCATCTATCAACTGAGCCAAAACTTGGTAGCATCGACTTTATGTCGGGTTTAAATAGCTAGACAGTTTAAACGATTAGAATCAGCTCATTAAGTGAAACTAAGCACGGTAGCACCGACTTTATGTCGGGTTTAAATAACTAAACAGTTTAAACTCTTAAAATCGACTCATTAGCTACTGCTAAACACGGTAGCACCGACTTTATGTCGGGTTTAAATAGCTAAACCGTTTAAACTATTAGAATCAGCTCATTAAGTGAAACTAAGCACGGTAGCACCGACTTTTAGTCGGGTTTAAATAGCTAAACAGTTTAAACTATTAGAATCAGCTCATTAAGTAAAACTAAGCACGGTAGCACCGACTTTTTGTCGGGTTTAAATAGCTAAACAGTTTAAACTATTAGAATCAGCTCATTAAGTGAAACTAAGCACGGTAGCACCGACTTTAAATCGGGTCTAAAGCGCAGCTTATTAACGTGCTATACAGGGTAAATTATGCAAAATAAAATTAACCATGTTGTCATTGTTGGTGGTGGCACCGCGGGCTGGATGACCGCAAATCTCCTTGCAAAAGTGTTAGGAAAAAGCATCAATGTCACTTTGCTCGAATCAAACGACATCGCCACTGTTGGTGTAGGAGAAGCAACCATCCCGCCGATTTTGCATTTTAATCAAGCCATTGGTGTCAATGAACACGCCTTTATGCAGGCTTCAAAAGCAACCATTAAGCTCGGTATTCAATTTGAGAATTGGCTCAAGCCTGAGCATAACTATATGCATGCCTTTGGTAGTATAGGTAAAAACTTCCCATTCTGTGATTTTCATCACTTTTGGCTAAAACAACAAAATAACAACACACAAGTCGATAACCTAACGTATTGGGATTACTCACTTAACTACCAAGCTGCTAAACACAACAAATTCCAAAAGTTAAAAAATATCCCCAACACCAACCTGCCAGGCATTGCCTACGCCTATCATTTTGATGCGGGATTATACGCCAAGTTTTTAACTGAACACGGTAAGCAGCAAGGGGTTAAACATGTCATCGGCACAGTAAAACAAGTAAATCAAAACCATGAAACGGGCTTTATAGAGAGCCTGTTACTCGATGACAATACGCAACTCAATGGCGACTTATTTATCGACTGTACTGGCATGCACGCCCTACTCATCGAAAAGGCACTCAGTACAGGCTATGAAGATTGGTCACATTGGTTACCGTGCGATCGCGCTATGGCAGTCCCGAGTGAAAACGCCGAAACGCTTGTGCCTTATACGCGCTCTATCGCCCACCATGTTGGCTGGCAATGGCAAATTCCGTTACAACATAGAACGGGTAATGGCTTGGTTTACAGTTCAAAACACATGAGTGACAACGAAGCCAAAAAAACGCTTCTAGGAAATCTACCAGGCAAACCACTAAGCGAACCAAGAGTTATTAAATTTAGAACGGGCCGTCGCAGAAAGGTCTGGAACAAAAACGTCATCAGCATTGGCCTATCAAGTGGCTTTTTAGAGCCATTAGAATCAACCAACATTCACCTCGTGCAAAGCGTAGCTACACGCTTACTCAAGTTCTTCCCACATAATGGCATTAGCCAAACCCTAGTGGACGAATTTAACCGCTTGTGTAAGACCGAAGTAGAAGGCATTCGAGACTTTATTATTTTGCACTACAAGTTAAACGCACGCAGCGACAATGCGTTTTGGCGACAATGTCAGCAAATGGATGTTCCCGATACACTGAATACTAAAATTGAGCTGTTCAAACAAACAGGTAAAGTACATTGCGAGCCGAACGACTTATTCACTGAAATCGCTTGGCAACAAGTGATGCTCGGGCAAGGCATTACCCCTGCTGATACTCACCCGCTTGTTGATGGGTTAAGTAATGAACAAATTGAAGATATGATGAATAGCCTGCGCACGTTGGTAGATAAGACTGTCGAAACCATGCCAACTCACCAAGACTTTTTATCTACACTCATTTAATTAATCTACTATCAGGTATGGGTTGAAAATTCGTACCTGATAAACAAATACCCTACCGAAACCCATAAAATAGTTAGTATTAAAACTATTTATTGGGACTATAAATAAAATAGATAATTACGCTAAAACACTGAAAAATATAAACTTAACTATTTACACCCATCTTTTAACTGTTAAATTTTCATTACAGCACTTGCTATAAGCGCCTAAAACCAGTAGTCTTTTTAGCACAAATTCTTTGAGCACTAACTAATTTAGCTTTAAAAGTTACTCAAAAAAGTTAGTCGCTTGTCAAAAAGTCCGTTACGCAATTATTCATTGCGACATGACCTTTTCGGCTCAACCAAACCATGGTTCGCCTGCCGAGAACGGTTCGATACCTTGCTACTGCGAGGATCACAATCAAATTTTTTAATTATTAATATGATCTAAGTCGTGCATTTGCACTGGGTCTTCACGTTTGAGAAAAGCTTATCAGCTTCCTCGAATTTGCATATCTGCACATCTGCGCTTTGCTCTACACAGTGTTCTCACGTCTTAGCTATACAACCCTATTGCGCCGGTAGGAAAAGAGGAACTTGCAGAAAATGAGTTTAACAAACACAAAAAGATTGGTTATAAAAGTTGGTAGCGCCTTGATAGCGCCACAACAAGATGGCTGTAAAGCACGTTACCTGCTTAATATCGCTCAGTTTATTGTTAGAGCTCGCGCTCAAGGTGTTGAAGTTTTATTGGTTTCATCGGGATCTGTTGCCGCTGGTGCGCATCATTTTAAAAACCCTGACCGCAGTAATATCGCAATCAAAAAAGCCATGGCTGCAGCAGGTCAAATGGAGATGATGTCAACGTGGGATCGCTTTTTTGATTTTCCATCAGCGCAACTTCTGATGACACACGCAGATTTACGTGACAAAGAACGTTATGAAAGTATTCGTCAAACATTGTTTAGTTTATTAAATGAAGGCATTTTGCCAATTATCAATGAAAACGATGCAGTAACAACCGAGCACTTAAAAGTGGGTGATAACGATAACTTATCGGCAATGGTCGCCGCTGCGGCAGATGCTGATACTTTAATTATTTGCTCCGATGTTGACGGTTTATATGACCAGAATCCAAAGACAAACCCAGACGCAAAGCTCATTAAAGAGGTAAATACCATTACCTCGGCGATTTATGAGATGACAGGCGGTCCAAATAGCGCCGTAGGTACTGGCGGTATGCGCACTAAGCTTGAAGCGGCTGAAAAAGCCACATCACATGGTATCGCGACTTATATCATCAACGGGTTTGATGAAAGTACTTTTAACGCACTACTCGATGGCGACAACCCGGGCACTTTATTCACGCCATTTAAAAATCCAATGGAAGAAGCCCAACACTGGATGACACACACAGCAGCTGAACATGGTGAGCTTGTTGTTGAGTGTGAAGGGTTAAACAACAGTGAGGAGCTCAATTGTGAAGAGATCCTCTCTGTAGAAGGTGAATTCTCAGCAGGTGAAACAGTGCTGATCAAAAACACCAAAGGGGAGCGTTTGGCTAAAGCAAGCAGTAATTACAGCAGCTGCTTATTGAACTTTATTACACAAAATACCGATGGTATAAATACTAGCCAAATGCAAAATAGTATTGGCCCTATTATTTCGAAAAACGACATTGCTGTGCTGGAGAGAAAACAATCATGAGCTTAATTACAAATTTATCAAAACAAGCGGCGAAAGCGGCAAAAGTATTGGCATTACTAACAACAGAGCAGAAAAACCAAGTGCTTCAAGCGATGGCTAATGCACTGCGTGCAGAAACAGATCATATTCTTAGTGCAAACCAAGAAGATTTAGCCAATGCCAAACAAAATGATTTAAGCCCAGCCATGATTGATCGCCTTACGCTTACTCCCGCACGCATTGAAGACATGGCGCAAGGTATCGAAACCATCGTGTCGTTAGACGATCCGGTAGGGAAAACGCGCAGCATGGGCACTCGACCAAATGGCATCGAAATCAATAAAATGCGCATTCCCCTAGGCGTGGTATGTATGATTTATGAAGCACGCCCAAATGTCACAGCCGATGCGGGCGCACTGTGCTTTAAATCAGGTAATGGCGTGATTTTACGTGGCGGTAAAGAAGCACTCGCCAGCTCAATGGCCATTGCCAAGGTTATGCATAAGATTTTAGCTGAGTTTAATCTACCAGAAGCGCTTATTACTGTGGTGCCAGATCCAGATCGCGCTTTAATGATGGAGTTGATGCAGCAAAAAGAGTACATCGACCTAATTATTCCACGCGGTGGTGAAGGGCTTATCAACTTTGTGACTGAAAACAGTACCGTACCTGTCATCCAGCATTTTAAAGGCGTGTGTCATTTATATGTTGATAAAGACGCAGATTTAAACGTCGCAGAAGCCCTACTACTAAACGGTAAAGCTCAGCGTACTGGCGTATGTAATGCCCTAGAAGGCTTGGTGGTTCATAAAGACATCGCCGATAAGTTCTTAAACCAAGTGGCCCCAATTTTGCGGGCTGCCAATGTGAAAGTGAATGCCTGTAAACGCGCTGCAGAATACTTTGACGACGTCACTGTACTAAACGATGACGAATTTGGTGAAGAGTATTTAGCACTAGAGATTGCCATTCGTATTGTCGATGACTTTGCAGGTGCAATCGACCATATCGACCAATTTGGTAGTCATCACACTGAGGTGATCTGTACTAAAAACCAAGAAACAGCCACGCTGTTCCAACGCAGTGTCGATGCATCTGTGGTTATGGTGAATGCGTCATCACGCTTCAGCGACGGCGGCCAATTGGGTCTTGGCGCCGAAATTGGTATCGCAACTACTAAGCTACATGCCTACGGCCCAATGGGCTTAGAGTCATTAACTACTGAAAAGTACTTAGTGAATGGCACAGGTCAGGTGAGAGATTAAGAGTTTGCGAGTTTGCGAGTTTGCGAGTTTGCGAGTTTGCGAGTTTGCGAAAATAATATCGCCTCGATAGCTAAACCAAATCCGGTAGCACCGACTTTATGTCGGGTTTTGATAGCGAATAAAAACAATATAAGCTGAATGACATAAAACTCTTTTGTAGGCGCGGGTTTACCCCGCGCTTTTTTTGCGCGATATAAAATCTTGCCTACCAGCCAATGTAACCAACGGAAACTGTTAAACAAAGATAGTGATTATATTTGAGGAAAAGTAAACTATCGTACTGAATTGGAATCAAGTCTAAAATAAAGAAGGGACTTTTAATGAAAGTCCCTAGTGATAAGCTATTAAAAAATAAAAATCTTTATAAACAATGAAGATTTTCGTTCGGTGCACATAACCCTTTAGAACGGAAAGTAGTATTTATAATTTTTACATCTTTATTACCATTACTATCAGTAACTTTTAAAGTACCGCTAATTCTATGAGTCGCATCATACATGTTCATATAAGTCTTAGAAAACACACTACTATTACTATTACCTATATTTAGATCCCATTGATAACTTCTCGCTCTTAGGGATGAACTAGCATCTTGCTTGAATGTCTCTGGATTGTTTCTACTGACAACTCTGACTTCTGGTCCTGAATTAAATTTCAAATTGTTATTAATCTCAGAAGAAACGCGACTTTTCCAAGTATTCAAAGAGCTATCAACACTGTAAAGGTTAAGCAATTCAAACCTTTCATAAGCTGTTGGCTTTCTTCCCGCTAAGCTTTGGAAACGCGAGTTAATGTACGAAAGCAATGAAGGATCATAAAAGCCTGCATATTCAGGCGTCATATCACAATGCCCAAACCCATTACTTATCGTTCTTACATATTCATTTGTATGACGCTGTCTGTCTCTTTGTCTTGGTTTGTAATATTGCGAAGAGTCAGTATTTTTTAAAGCAACATATACTGAATAAGCAGCGGCTCTACAGACTTGATTTGCAGGTGCTAATAAGTATTTATTAAACTTACTATCGCACCTTCTACGCATATCTTCATAAAGCTTACTATCACTCGACTGCTTAGTTTTCCCCAAAATTTGATAATTTACATCATGTGTGTTGCACTGGTCTTTCCAGAGGCTTCTAAATGGTTTTGCTGCCGCTCGGAAAACTTTTTCAACTGGGTTATCAGCCGGGAATGTACAGCCATCTTGTATAACTGGTTTTGTTGGGCAAATTGAAGCCTCCGCAGATAAAGAGGCAAAGCTTAATGCAGGAATGATTACTGCACTGATTGTTGTCATTTTTAGTTTTTTCATCATTATTCCTTATTAAAAAACAGGCGGAATACTAACAACCAAACCAATTTTGTCAACAATAAAGAAACAAAAGCAAAACCAAAAAAACACAAGATTAACAAAGCAAACTTTATAACAAGGCATTTCTAGCCTTGAGAACAATTTCAATAGTATTACATCTATCAGTGATATAGATAACTATTGCAACTAAAACACCGTAATCAATTACTGTTTTATTTATGCTTGAATGGCCGCTTGATTGAACCCATGCGTTCACATCGTTTTCACTGCTTGCTCAAATAATGGGCTTATTCCTTTTACTTCGAATTACAACAACCAAGGCTGTTCAATTGCGATAAATCGACTTGAGCTATTAATCAATGAATTCGCTGTAAGTTGCTCAACCCCAATTGCCCATGTTTCGATGCCGTGTTTAGCTGCCACTTTTTGCATCAGTAAATCAAAATCACCGTCGCCCGATAGTAAACAGATCACATCTACATCTGGCGCATGTTCAAGTATATCTATGGTGATCCCCACATCCCAATCGCCTTTCGCTGAGCCGTCTTTGCGCTGGATAAAAGGTTTGAGCTTTACATTAAAACCTATGTGTTTGAGGGCCTTTTGAAACTTGTGTTGTGAGTCATCGTTTGGGGCTATGGCGTAGGCGTTTGCGAGGGTAATATCGCCTTGCTCAGATAAAAACTGCCAAACTTTTCGGTAATTGAGTTGGCGTGAAAACGCATCTCGTGTGGTGTAGTAAATGTTTTGCACATCGACAAAAACAGCAATTTTTTTCATTTGGCGCTCAGAGCAATTTAAAACCCCATGCTAACCAAAAACTTGCCTAGATAAAACCAAAAGAGACCTAACTGGTAGGTCTCGTCACGCTAAAGATTAATCACATAAATAGTAGCGGTTTGTGAAAGCGCAATCGCCGCCGTTCCAGCAAGAGATAGCACCAGTTTGACAGTCTTGGCGATTTGTTGGCACACAATCAGGCGTATTAGATGCATTACCACCGGTAACATTAGGTGTTGCAGCGTGTGCGAGTACTTTTTCAGACGTTAAGTTTTTCAATTTCTTTTTGTTCAGTTTCATAATCAATATCCTTTTAAAGCCATTATTGGCTAAAAAAGTGTAATGAAAAAAGACAGCTTAAGTAAACACTCTAATAAGAACAAGTAATTATAAAATGAGGTAAGTTTAAGTAATTTAGTGCTATTGAGTATTCATAATTAATGATTCAATCACATTATGCAGCTTATTAGCTTTAATCAAAGCTCAGGTTAAGTTAGAGCAAATAGTTTTAGAAAGGTTTATACTGCGCCGGTTTTAGTCATCAATTTAGTGTCATTATGAAAGATCAACATTCATCTTACTGCGCCATCGGCTTATTTAACCCTAAATCTCCAACGAATGTCGGCGGTATTATGCGTGCTGCAGGCTGCTATGAAGCCAATGAGGTGTTTTTTTCTGGTAGACGTTATGCCATAGCTGCAAAGCATCAAACCGATACTAAAAATGTCAGTGAAAAAATTCCACTGACGCAAGTTGAAGATTTAACTCAAGCCGTTAGTAAAGACATTCCCATTGTCTGTGTTGAACTCGTTGAGGGGGCAACGCCACTGCCTTTATTTGAGCACCCAGAGCAGGCACTCTATATTTTTGGCCCAGAAGATGGCAGTTTGCCACAAGAGGTTGTCGATAAAGCCAGTGCGGTAGTTTATATGCCAACCACTGGGTGTATGAACTTAGCCGCCACAGTTAATGTGCTTTTATATGACCGCGCAGCAAAAAACACCCAACAGTTTAATAAACAGCAAATATTAGACTCACGAGATAATAATAATCGCTTGAAGTTTAAAAGTTAGTTAATGGCTTAATAAGAGACAAACCAACTGAAACCCAATCCTTTTTCAGGATGCAAGTGTAACAAATTAGGTACAAATGCATTGTATTTTTAGCATTTGTACATCATATGTAAGCTTGAGTTCGATCATCTAGTTCAATATTCTCTCCGAACCTTTTGTAGGTACACACTATTTACAAAAGGAATACCTTTAATTTCAATCTGGGTAATTGGCAAACCATTTGAAAAAGTGGGACGCAAAGCCACCGATCTAAGGCCTTTTTAGGCTACGACAGCGGGGTTGCAAAATACAGGTGTCTGTCTACCTGTATTTTTAACGCGGCAGAGTCAACAACCCTAATTTTCAGAATGGAATATTATGAAAATTAATAAGTTAGCAATTTTATCTCCAATTGTAGCTGGTGTTATCTCAGCACTTCCTCATGTTGCTTCTGCACATGGTTATATCAGTAAACCAGAATCTCGTGGTCTTCTGTGCCGAATGGGTGAAAACCAACAATGTGGCAATGTAGTCTATGAACCACAAAGTATTGAAGGTCGTGATCGTTACCCGCAAAGTGGTCCTATGGATGGTCATATTGCCAGTGGCGGTTTAGCAGCATTTTCACCACTCAATGCGCAAACAATTAGCCGTTGGACTAAGCGTCCAATAAAGTCAGGTGTCAATGAGTTCACTTGGACTTTCACCGCAGCTCACTCGAGTAAAGATTGGCGCTATTTTGTGACAAAAACAGATTGGGATCCGAATAGCCCATTAACCAGAGATCAGTTTGAAGCTGTGCCTTTTTGTAGTTACGAGGGCAATTACAGACAGCCTCCAAAGGTGTTAACACATTTATGTAATGTGCCAGCAGATAGAGCGGGCTACCATGTCATTCTTGGTGTGTGGGATGTGGGTGATACGCCGATGAGTTTCTATAACGTCATGGACGTGATCATAGATAACGGTGATCAGTCTGACGTTGAATGGCTTGATGTAGGTGACATCAATGAAACCCACGACTTGAGTGTGGGTGATAAAGTCATTGCTCGCGTATTCAGTGCAACGGGTGAGATCAACTCATTAGCGACCGAGTTAAAAATTGAATCAGAGCAACAAGGCTTAGCCACAAACTGGCCAAAACAACTGGCTGAGCACATCAATAAGAGCCAATCTTGGTTGCAAGCAGGCCTTTTAAATGAAGAAGGTAATATCATTCCAACTGCGGGTAAAAATGAAGTCTACGCTCAATCAGGCGCTGGTATCGAGCGAGTAGAAATTAGCTATGTGAAAGCACCGCCTCCAGCAGCTAAAGTCGACATTACAGGGATTGAGCACCACTACCAAATTGTCGATAACCAAGTGCAATTTGAGTTTAACTACAGTGTCGATATGCCAGCAAGTGTCGAGGTGACGCTAAACCATAAATACAATACGGTCGCGAAACTGACTCAGCAAGTTGAAGCCGGTAATCATCAATTCAATTTAGTGTACCCAGAGGCGAAAGCAGGACACTATAATTTAACAGTGATCACTCAAGCAGAGAATGGTAGCAGCAAGCAACAAGGCTTCCATTTGAATTTAGTTAATGAGGGCGATACGACACCACCAGATACAGGTCACCCAGGACATGCTGATTTCAACTTTCCTGAGGGTTTAAGTCAATATGTGGCAGGCACAGTGGTATTCCAACCGAAAAATGGCAAGTTATACCAGTGTAAGCCATGGCCTTATAATGGCTATTGCGTGCAATACTCTAAAGGCTCTAACCAATATGAACCAGGTGTAGGCTTATATTGGAACATGGCTTGGACTGAGCTTTAACTTATTAACCTGATAAAGTGAGCCTCAATAATGAGGCTCTTTTTCATCTCAACTTGTACTAAGCCAGTGCTAAAAACCCAGCAAAGGCTATCACGGCAGCAATCAATGCATAAGGTAATTGAGTTACCGCATGACTTACCAAGTTACAGCCTGAGCCTTGAGCTGCAAGTACCGTTGAGTCTGAGTAAAAACACGCTTGGCTTCCAAATGATGACGCCGAAAGTAACGCGCCTATAACCAGAGGTATGTTTGCATCAACCGCCACCGCTAACGGCATTACAATCGGGATCGTTACTGCGAAAATACCCCAGCTTGAGCCAGTGGCAAACGCCAAAATAGCCATAGACAAAAACACCATGGCAGGTAGCAATTGCGCTGTCATATAAGGGCTTAATGAATTAATCACGTATTGGGGTAACAATAACAGATCGCACACATCTTTAAAGATAAAGGCCGCTATAACAGTACCAATGGCTGGCAACATACATTTAAAACCATTGATCATCTGTTCAAGTAAATCCGCTAAAGGCATCAACTTTTGCACTAAAAAGAATGGAATAGTTACCGCTAAAGTCGCCAATAAGCCCTTCCAAATATCAATGTCAAAATACACAGTGAATGCCACAAGCAGAGCCAATGGCACTAAGAAGTTATATAACTTGCCTTGTTGTTCAGCTTGTTCAAACTCCTGCTCTATGGCTTTTGATGCATAGTTGTCAGGCGTTTGTACTTCATCTAAATCAACTTGTTCGAGTGCTGGTTGCCCAGCTTGTGCAGCCATTTTCGCTTTTTTCATTGGCCCAAATAATGGGATCACACCAAAAATCACCAATGGCACAATTAGTACCGCGACCCATGCATAAAGCATATAAGGGATCGCTTGAATGTAAGTACTTATGCCCTGCCCTTCACCGGCAATGCCATTGTCGACGAGTAGCCCACCAAAGAATACCGCCCACGTTGATAATGGCACCAATACGCAGATAGGTGCAGCTGTCGAATCGACCACATAAGCGAGCATTTCGCGAGAGATTTTAAATTTATCGGTCACTCTGCGCATGGTTTCGCCCACAGTGAGCGCGTTTAAGTAGTCATCGATAAAAATGATCACACCAAGAAAGTAGGTCATAAGCAGTGATGTCTTTGGCCCTTTTGCAAATTTCATTGTCGTTTGACCAAATGCCAAAGCGCCACCAGCATGGACTAATAATGCGATGAGCGCACCAAAGCTACCACAAACCAGAATTAGCCAACCTATGGTTTCATCAGCCATGACTTTTAAAGAGGCAGCAGCAAAGTTACTTAACACACTGCTTATATCAACAAATGCCAGACCCACTAATGCACCAATTACCAGCGCTAAAATTGGACGACGTAAAACAATTGCGAGCGTCAAAACGACGACAGGAGGAATTATGCTTATCGCACTAGGCTCAGCCATCAGAAATCCCCAAATTAATAAAACAAATAACAATAAACGCCCACACTAGGTAAGCGCAGATCTGCTTAATATTGGGTTGACTTGGATTTCGTATGGCCCTTCTTGAAACATCGCGCAAAAAAATAAATCGCAAATGGGTTTTGGTCAATATTTTTTATGCGCGAACTTAAAATAATTCATTAACTGATTTTAATAACTATAAAAATCAGCTCCTTAAAAACTTCACAACTCAGATAAATTACAATAACAGCCTTGGCTTTGAGAGATAATGGTTGCGCCTGTTGCAGCTGTCTGCCAGTTTTTGATAAATGGCTCTACTAATCCGTCCCCCTGATTGCAGAACATACCTGACGAGTATGGACCGAAATAGCGCAACTTATTTGCTTTATCAATCACAGCAACCGCTGGTACTGAGGGAATAAATCTAATTAGTGATTTGTGTTCATCTACATTGATAATTATATTTTTAAACTGCTTATTTTCAGCGAGCTTCTCGACCGAATTTATATGGCTTTGTGCAATAGCCTGACAAAAGCAGTCTCCCTGCTGAAAGTGAATTACACTCCCAGCAAGATCAAGGTTCAATTTTGACAGCGCATCAACAAGTGATTTATCGAAAGATAACGATAATGCCGATTGGTGTAATACATTTTTTGGGTCAAAGTATTTAACTTTACTATTCGCAGCGACAAGTACGGCAACGAGTAGCGTTGCCGTCCAAATTACTAATAACACAGCGGACCATTTAAACCTCAAATTTATACCTCAAATCGGCGCATTTCTTGGTTTAAGCTATTAATTTGCTGCTGCATTTTTTCAAATTTTAGACCTACTTCTGAGGTCGAGTTTTCTAAGTGCAATGAATTACTAGCCAGAGATTGAGTCGACTCAGAGATACTGTCTGACACAGAGGTTTGTTCATTCGCAGCATTTGATACAGACGCCATATTATCAACGATACTTTGAATGCTCTCTACAACTCCCGTCATCATGCCTGACGCTTCATTTGCTTGTGCCACGGTAGTTTGTGCTTGATCTAAACATTTCCCCATTTGCTGAACAGATAGTGAGGCTTCTGTGGTTAAAGATGCTGTGATCTCACTGATCTGCTCAGCATTTTCTCGCGTTTTCATTGCCAGCTTTCTAACTTCATCAGCCACGACCGCAAAACCTCTACCATGCTCGCCCGCCCTTGCCGATTCAATCGCAGCATTTAACGCCAATAAGTTAGTTTGATCTGAAATCGACTTAATGGCGTTCATGACTTCTTCAATTTGATTACATTTATTGGCAAGTTCGCCGATCGTGCCAGAGGTTTCAGACAATGCTCTTGTCAAACTATCTATATTTTGCCCCGAACTTTCGATAATAGAGCGGGTTTGTTCGGTATTGTTAAACGCAACATTGGCATTATCATTGGCCCCAACTATCAACTCAGCAACATGATTACTCGCTGCTGTCATGGTATTTGTGGCTGATGCAATATGATTAATTTGAGTACTATTATTTTCACTTGCGCTATGCGCTTCAGCGGTTAAGCTAGATACCTCTTCGGCCATGCCCGCCACACTATTTGACACTTCTTTGGCCTGCGTGATTAATGCTGAAAATGAGCCGATCAGCTTATTAAAATCAGCCAAATGCTTTAATTCACTTGGTTTATAACTGGCTAAATCAAACTTACCGTTGCCAGCTAAAATATTTTCAACATTAGATGACAATTCAAATGCCGCAACGGCTTCACGATGCGAGTGTTTCGCAACATACATGAGTACCCCAGCTTCTACCAAGGCAAACAATGCGTGAATTGCCAAGATATAAAACATCAAGTGCCCATCTTCAAAAATGAAAACACCTGAACCTTCCGATTGCATTACAAAGAATAAAATATGATGAACCGCAACAAAGCCAACACTGGCAAGAATAACCCGCCAGTCTCGATAAAAACTCAAAAAAGCCAGCATCACAAAAATCTCAAAATGTAGCTCAGTTAAGCCCATAGTCTGTTGAATATGCAGCGCTGCAAATACTTGCACTGCAATACCCACACTGTAACGGGTAATTGAAGATTGAGGAGCAGTTTTGATGAGAAATAAGGGAAGACTCAAAGTTATCAAACCAATCACAATGGCCTCAAACCAAGTTTGGGTAAAAAAGGCAATAAATAAAGACAGGGCGAACTGTGCAATTAAGGCAGCAGAAAAGATACCATTGGCTTTGCTTATCCAAGGATAATCCATTGCTTTCTCCAAGCATTAAACGTTTAAGATAAGTATAAGCTACGTTTAGCAAAGTGCTTTGGATTGACGATTTCTGACAATAAAGTCTATTTACTCAAAAAACATCCGATATCGCCCCTTTATCAGGTAAATCAATGTATTAATTCTGAGTTGGTTATATCAATCCTCTTAATTTAGCGGTCTATTTTGAGGATTGGTATTATATAAAATCAGTTTAAAGCGCTGTCAAAAACCCCTATTGCTTTGTAAATACGCCTTAAGTTACAAACAAACATTGGATGAGTTAAGCAAATAAAACTCACCCCCTCAAATATAGCCTAGGCAAACACCGCTACTGTTTGTCGGCTCAAAGCCAATAACTCACCATTAGGATGCCAAATTTTAGCCTCTTCAATGGCATAGCCATCGGCACTATTGTGTGTCACTGCTTCAAAACCAAACCATTGAGTCTCTTCTAACTGCACTGGTTTTAAAAACTCAATATACCAACTCATCGTACTTGCAGGTGCTGGTCGAGGATACATTTGCAGCATAGTAGGTGGCCAAGCATCACTTAATGCTAATAGCTGTAATTCATCTTGGTGACCACAATGATCTGCAAAACGCATCCAGCCACCTAAGTGCGATGTCATAGCACCTGTGAATGGCATGCCGCCTTGTTGCAAGCAGATTTCAACATGCTGAAAAAATTCTGGTGTCATGTTTGGGATATAAGGTATTCGCTGTTCAGGCTTTGGCGCGACTAGCTGATGCGTTTCATCATTACTCACTAACAACTCAGATTTACGCGATTCACCAAAACAAAACTGCGCTAATACACACGTATTGCCATCTTGTTCAATGCGCGCCAGTACTTGCGAGGCACTTTTACCTTCACGTAAAACCTCAACTTTAATATCGAACGGCTGCTCAGCAATCAGCGGACCAATAAAGTTTGTACTAATAGATAAGACTCGACGCGTTGGCTTTACCACTTGTTTGACTGCTTGAAAAAGTAGTGCACCAGAAACACCACCAAAAGCGGTACGACCTTGGCACCAAGAGCTAGGTAAAATTATTCCAGATAAACCATTTTCTAGTTGAGAAAGAACCTGTTTTAAATTCATTGTTAGAACCTGAAGTAAGAAGCAAATTAATAACTGCCTAATTTTATAACACAGAACAACTGGTACGACCACAACCAAAATTTGTAGTACTTTTTACTATGTCTAAATTTAAAAAGCCCATAACAAACACTGAAAATATACAGTTTCACTTATTTTTGTTTGAATTAACGCAATAATAACCTAGGTTCATATGGGGGATACAAATGAAGTCGCAACGTTAGAGAGAGTTGCCTATTTGGTTTAAACCAATAGTCAAGGAGCTGTAGCTAGTCTTTATTCTATAGTGCAAGGTGACACTATGAAAACCTTTACCAAAAAACTGTGTGCAGCAACAGCTTTTGCTGCGTGTCTTTCTACTTCTGCTTTTGCAAATACCGTTTACACCAGTGATTCAAGCGTAACGGCTTGGGATCCAATTTATCCAGCCTATGCGGATGGTAATTGGCCATCTAGTGTATGTACAGTTCAACCTGGGATTGGACTTGATGCAAATTGGCAAAACCCGCACCCAGTTACTTCTTTCGGCAATTATGCCCACCCTTGGCAAGGCAGTGTAGGCTACTTTGCTAGCTGGATAAACGCTTGGAGTAACTTGTATTCACAAGGCCCTGGCGGTCATAGTTGGACTAAATATGCCGTTGACGTTAGTGGTCAAGGGGACTTTGTTTTAAAACTGCTTGCCGATAACTGCTCTTGGGTGTACATCGACGGCAATCTCGTTGGTTACCAATCAGCTTACTGGAATGCCAATAACATTACCTACCCGGTGTCTTTAAATGGCAATCACACGCTTGAATTTTTAATTTTTGATGGAGGCGGTTTAGCGGGCGGTATGTTCAGACTCGAAACCAATACAGGCACCGTATTTACTGACTCTGATGGCGATGGTCTGACTGATCCTGAAGAAGTCCTTTATCAAACAGATCCACAAAATCCAGACAGTGATGGCGACGGCTTTAGTGATGGCGAAGAGGTTGATGCTGGCTCAGATCCCACCGACGAAAATGATGCGCCTGTTGTCGACAGTGATGGTGACGGTATTCTAGATGACGACGATATGTGTGCAGATACCGCTGATGGTGCGTTAACCGATCAATACGGTTGTTCGGGTGAGCAAAACGTTGCCAATGCATGTAACTGTGCAGGCCCTGCTACCGATGTACTTTGGAAAAACCATGGCCAATACGTGAGCTGTGTTGCCCATGCGAAGAATATTGAAGTGAATAATGGATTACTGACCGAAGAGGAAGGAGATGCCCTCACAGAAGCTGCAGGAGAAAGCAACTGTGGCAAACAATCAAAAGGAAAAGGTAAAGGAAAGTAAGACCCTCCATAAGCGACCAATAAAGGGGCTGATAGCCCCTTTATTTTCGCAATAACAATTTTAATATTTGCAACAATAGAAGCGTTTTGAATTGCAATCTGCACCTACCGACACAAAGTAAAAATTAACCCCTTTTAAATCAGTAAATTGATAATTATTAAGTTCTGGCGTCAATATTGATTTAATCATTTTAAATTTCGCGTACTTACTGTTTTGCCTTCCCCCACAGGCATCTCCCCCATCAGTAAGTACGGAAATTGATAATACCAATCCTCAATAATACTCAATCATTTTGAGGGACTAAAACTGACGCTAACTTCGTTGAAAATTTCTTATTTAGAACAACTAAATAGCAAAATTTCCGCCTCGTTAACGACTAGTTTTTCTTGCCTCAAAATAGACCGCTTAATTAACAGGATTGGTATAATTAATGAGAGAGCTTGACAGCGATGTCATTTTGCATCTAATGTTAAAAATAGGTTAAAGACCTAATTTAGAAACATTGCGATTCAAAGGAACTTACATGAAAACCCATTCTCTCAAACTGCTTGCATTGCAAGTTGGTTTAATTGCTTCGGCAAATGCTTTAACAATAGTTGATGATCCGAATAACCCTAGTGGTTACTTATTGTCTCGTGCAGAATTAAATGCATCACGTGATGCAAAAGCCTCAGATCCTATGTATCAGATCTGGGCAAAAGCACTAGAAACTCGCGACAACACTATTGTCGAAGCCATTACCCCTAACAATGCCAGCAACCCTGAAAACGTGAAACGCGTTGAACGTGTGTTTGGTCAACAAGAATGGGACTTTCTAACCGGCATGGCCGCCCCAGAATATACCTATACCCGCTTTTTACGCGCGATTGGTAAATTCCCAGCTTTTTGTGGTGAATACACTGATGGTCGGAACTCAGATGCCATCTGTAAAAAATCTATCATTACCGCGTTTGCACACTTTGCGCAAGAAACGGGTGGGCACATTGCTAAAGACAATGTTTCAGACAACCCGTTACAATTAGAAGAGTGGCAACAAGCACTTGTGCATGTGCGTGAAATGGGATGGACTGAAGGTCAGCCAGGTTATACCACTGGGTGTGGCCAAAACGACTGGCAAAACCGCCGTTGGCCATGCGCTGATGGCCAAGGTTATTTCGGCCGCGGCGCAAAACAACTTTCTTATCATTTCAATTACGGTGCTTTCTCTGAGGTCATGTTTAACGGCGATGCGACTGTACTTCTAAATAACCCTGGATTAGTCGCCGATTCATGGCTTAACCTCGCTTCGGCTATTTGGTTTTTCTTAACACCTCAAGCACCAAAACCTGCCATGCTGCATGTTATCGACCGAACTTGGGTGCCCTCTCAAAAAGAGCTTGCTGCTGGTATCGGTTATGGGTTTGGCACAACCATCAACGTGATCAATGGCGGTATAGAGTGTGGCGAGCAAAACCGCACTAAAGGTCAGCCTGTTAACCGCATTCGTTATTGGGAAGGCCTGTCTAACTACTACAATATTCCGGTTGAAGCCGATGAAGAGAACACCTGCTGGCAACAAACGCCATTCGGCAGCTTAAATCTAAATGGCTCTACAGATGTGCTGTACACAAACTGGGAGGCCGATTGGACTTATCACTCAGACCGCCCTGAAGGTCAGTCTTTCGAATGTAAATTAGTCGGCTATCAAACTGCTTACTCTGCACTGGTGCCGGGTGACTATGAAAAATGTGTCACTAATTTTTATCAATCTCACGTTAATTGGCCACAAGTGACTGTAGTAGAAAAACTTGATCCACCTAAAGATAAACCACCTGTCGGCGGCATTGCAGCCTGGGATAGCTCTAAGGTGTATTTAAAAGGCGATAAAGTAAGCTTTAATAATGCCATCTATACAGCTAAATGGTGGACGCAAGGCGACCAACCAAAAGCTGATGGCGGTCCGTGGGCAATCGCAAATTAATTCAAACTTATTATTGAACAATAATTGATATAAAGTTGCGCTAGAGGCGATTGATCCTGTGTGGTCAGTCGCCTTTTTTACAACTTTTAAAATCTTTTAATTCAAAGCATTGGTAGAGGATACAACCTATACCAATCCTCAATAACACTCAATCATTTTGAGGGACTAAAACTGATGCTAACTTCGTTGAAAATTTCTCATTTAGAACAACTAAATAGCAAAATTTTCGCCTTGCCTACATGGATGTAGGTACCTCGGCGATAGCAGGACGCGTGAGCGGCGTTACCGACAAGTTTTTCTTGCCTCAAAATAGATCGCTTAATTAATAGGATTGGCATTAAACTGTAAAAATCAAGTTAATTTATATTAACAAATGTTTTACAACCCCAATTTTATACGCTACTTTTATCTTCGGTTCCCAAACCATCAACAAGAAATTGTAAGGATATGATAATGAAAGTAAGCCATTTATTGCCGTTGATCGGCGCCGTATCACTGTCAGTCGCAGCTCAAGCCCCATTAACCGAAGCGCAAATGATGAAGTATACGTCACAGGCGCAAAAAACCACCATTGGTAAGGCAGCACAGCTTAATTTGCCGCTAAGTAGCCAATTTGCAACAGCAAATAGCTTAGGTCAGTCTGTGATCTCACAAACTGTGTCTCATCCGAATGCGAGTTACATCAAACTACATTTTAAAAACGTCAATTTGCAAGGTGGTGGCAAGCTAGTCGTTCGCTCAGAAGATGGGAGTGAGCGTTATGAGTACACTCAGTTTAATATGAGCACCGCAACCACAGCACCTGGCGATGATGGCATTACTTCTTTCTATGCGATGTCAATTTCTGCAGACACAGTTATCGTTGAATATACACCGGGGCAAACCGACAATACTTATCAATTACAAAGCCAAGCTCATATAACCGGAGCTGAAATTGATAGCTACTTTCACGGTACTGAAAATGAATTAACACAGTCTATTGAAACAGACTCAGGCATCTCTTCGACTTGTGGAGCAATGGAGCGACGCGACGTGCAATGCTGGGCAAATTCAAACCCAACCGAATTTGAACGCTCACGTCCTGTCGCTCGATTACTCATGAATGGTAGCGGTTTGTGTACAGGCTGGCGTGTAGGCAGTGACAACCGTATGTTCACCAACAACCACTGTGTTGAGTCTGCCTCTGAACTTGCAAATACCGAAGTCTGGTTTAACTACCAACACACCAGCTGTGATGGCAATACCCTTGAAAGTGTGGTCAAAGTGACTGGTAAAGACTTACTTAAAACTGACTATACCCTCGACTACACCCTATTCACCATTAATGATTTTGCAAAAGCCGCACCTTTCGGTTATTTCGGTTTAGATGTTCGCGACGCAACTCAAGGTGAACGTATTTACATTCCTCAACATGGCTCAGGTAATCCAAAAGAACTCTCAATTGAATCTGACAGAGATTCAAATGGTTTATGCTCTGTTAACGAAGCTAACGCAAACGGTCGTGGCACAGGCACTGATCTAGGCTATTACTGTGACACGATTGGTGGTTCATCAGGCTCTCCAGTGCTTGCCGCTGCAACTAACAATGTTATTGCACTGCACCACTTAGGCGGATGCACAAACAAAGGCGCCAAAATCAGCTTAATTTGGCCACAGGTATCTACACACTTTAATGATCAAATACCAAGCGGTGATAACGGCACAGTTGACCCGCAGCCTGTGGCTGATTTTGATATTAATTGCTCTTTGCTAAGTTGTAGTTTTGACGGTAGTCGTTCAACTTCTCCAAATGGCGCAATTACACAATATGAATGGCAATACGGCGACGGTGCAGCGAATGGGTTTGGTGTTAATGTAAACCATACTTATGCGACTGCAGGTGAGTACTCAGCCACACTCACAATTACCGATGAAACCGGCGCAACAGCAAGCAAAACCTATACCCTCGCCGTCGATGATGGTACGGACCCTAAACTTCTTAAAGATGGCGTAGCTAAAACTGGATTAAGCGGTGCTAAAAGCGATGAGCAATTCTTCTACTTTGATGTACCTGCTGGCATGTCTGGTGCAACTATTGTGATCACAGGCGGTTCAGGTGACGTGGACTTATATGTCCGTAAGGGCAGCGAACCAACTCGAACAACTTATGATTGTCGACCTTACCGCTGGGGTAATGAAGAAACTTGTACAGTGAGCTCTGGTGCAGGTAGATACCACGTTATGCTGAGAGGCTATAGCGCTTATAGTGGCGTAAGCTTAACAGCTACAGCTAACTAAGCTGAGCTCTGGATAATAAATTTTCCTTTATTAACAACTGCTAGCAAAGGCGACCTCGAGGATACGTGGTCGCCTTTTTTACTTTAGCATTGGACCAAATATAGGAGCGTGGTATGTTCATTACTAAAAAACAGCAATAAACGGAAATTAACATGCACAAAACAATCGTTCTCTTGAGCGTATCAGCATTGCTATCCGGCTGCTTTGGTAGCGGGCATGAAGAATATAACGAATCACTTAAAGATCACTCTGTTTATCATTGCCAAAGCTTTGATCCAAATAGCGTCAGAGATAAAGCCGAAGTTGAAAGTGTATATTGCGACATTCAAGATTTCCCCGCCGGAGATTTAAGCGGCTTATCTCAATTCCCAAATTTAAAAACCTTGTCACTTGATGGACGCCAGACAATGGACCAACTGAATGTTGTTTATCACTCAAGTTGGACACCAAAACTCGAATGGCTAAACCTGAAAAATATCAACTTTGAAACTATCGACTTATCTCAACTAGAACAGATAAATCGCCTCAGCTTAAATAATGTGAATATGTCGAGTCTTGATATGTCTGGCTTATCGGGTCTCCAACATTTTCAATTAGTTAAATCCAATTTAACAACGCTGGATTTAAGCTACAACACAGAAATAGAAACCCTAGTTCTAGATGAAACACAAATAACGCACTTTAACTTTTCAAATAACACTAAACTGACTGAATTAACGCTAGCCCTAAACAATAAGGCCGCCTCATCAATCGAGCTAACAAACCAGCCGGCTTTAAAAAGTCTAAGCATTCTCAGCCAAGAGCTTGAAACACTGTATATCAATTTGCCTAAGTTAGAGAGTGCACACCTATCAAACAATAAACTCACTGCGATTGATTTCAGTGGCTCACCAGAGTTATCAGCTGTACAGCTAGCTGACAATTTAATCACCAATCTCAATGTTGATACAAACCTGAAGCTGTCACGCTTAGTGCTTACGGGCAACCCACTCACTGAAGAAACTAAAAGCTATTTAGAAACACTGACATGGATTGAAGAATTAGAATATTAATTGCCAAATAAAAAAGACCTGCTGCGGCAGGTCTTTTCATCTAATAATAAGTCAATATTGTGATGATAAATATCGATATCGTCATAACAGGCCAGAACCAAATATTGGCGAGGCGTTTATAAATACGTCCATCGCCAGTTTCTTCTTTCGCTTTGTAATACTGATGTGCTATCAACATGAAGATAGATGACACCAGATAAAGCAAGAAGTAGAAGATTTCAAAATACACCACTTCATCAATTTGTAAGTGCTCTCGAATACTGTAGTGGGCTAATAAAATCGTGAACACCACAGCGGTTATATTATTACGAAGATCACCATACGGCGTATATTTCATACTCACAACGCACGCATAGAGTAAGCACACCATCACCATGACAGGTAGTAATGTGGTGACAAATGGGCCAATAAATTCTCGTTCAATATTAATGTTGTAGTTCAGCTCAGGAGCAACATTTTGGTTAAAGAAAGTATCTAGACCAAAGTTAGTGTTATAGCTCTCAAAACGATATTTGAAGTAACTGCTTTTTAACTGCCATTCATCCAGCACAATATCTGGCGACACTGCTGGATTGTCCATTTTCGAGAGTTTTTCGTACGACTCAAGATCTGGCACTAAAATAACATTGCCGCCCATATCGGCCTCATTAAAGCTCAGCTCTATGCTTTTATGGTCAAACGGATACTTGCTGTAATCAAACTGCTGCCGAGTTTCGATGGAAAAGTGCCATCCGACCAACAACCCTCCGTCTTGTAAATCTTTGCGATATACCTCGTCAATTTTACTGTTCACAGTGTGATTAAAAGCCAGCTTGGGCTCAATAAATGCACTTTGCTGAGCGTTAAACTTTTGCCAAGCATGGCCTGTTAAATGCACGTTGTTTGCGCTTACAAATTCCAATGATTCAACATACAGACCCGTCGCTACATACTCAGGTTTAGCAACATGCATCGTCTCTAATCTATCACTATAACTCGATGAAAAGGCCTCCCTTTGGGCCTGAGTCGTAATCACCACATTGTCGGTTTTTTCTAAGGTTTTAAAGCTTCGGGCAAACTCTAAAACCAACGACGTACTGAGGATCAAAGTAATTGAAAGCAGAACATTATTTTGTGTCCAGGTCAGCTTTCTGAGTCGCGTAAGCAGCAAAATTAGAAAGATAAATGACGCCGCTCCCCAGCTAATAATATGAATATTATTTTGCCGGCGCTCATCTCGGTCCATCGCGAACATATCCGCTGACATCCGGGTGATCAGCGTCCAATTTGTGTGCGGCACTTTTGTACAAGCAGCATAATGCTCACTGTTACTCAGCGTTTCTCCATTAAAAAATAAATATGTGAGATCATCTTCAAAACACCCCGAGATTTTCGCAAGATAAGCAAATTCAGGCTCCTTAATTAAATTCTCTAAACGTTCCATTTCTCTTACATGGCTGAACACTGGGTGAGAAATCAAACTCTGCTGTTCAGAGAATAAAATACCGTAGCCACCCAGACCTAAATCCAGCTGCTTGAGCGAGGCAGTTAAGGTATCTAAAGACACATCAGAAGGCACTACGCCCAATGGTTGTGCACCTTCACGTTTTGCCTCTTTACTTTGATAAAAAGGGACCGAATAGGTGGTCATCAACACATTATTTTGTGGCTCATAATAAGGTTCGGTCCAAATTGGCCCTTCTTTTAAAGGCCTGTGATACCAACTGAATTCTTTGTAAGGTTTGTCGTAGTCCAGCAAATTATACTTACGTTCGACGCCGGTTAAACGTTCGTAATATGGACTGAAATAGCGCACATTTGGCAAATATTGATAAGGATGAAAAGTGACATTTAAAGAGTAAATATCTTCGTTAACCGCAAACTCGTCTTCTAATAATTTAGTGACAAACGTTTTATCTGGGGTCGCCGTAACTTCAGTTGCAAAACGATCCACACTTTTCATTATGGTTTTCAGCTCCGCTCCAACCTCGTGAGCCGCATTCATTGTTTGCGTTTTGACTTGCTCTCTTACTTTCTGACCAAAAGAATGAGTTTGCTGAACTTGGTAAAAACCATTAATTAAAAAGCCCAATGCAGAAATTGCTAAAAATAAAACGAGTAACGGTGTGGTTAACCGACTCTCCCAAGGATCTTGTACACGCACGCGGTATTCCATTCAAAATAAAATAAGTTTAAAAAAATTTGAGTATTAGCCTATTAGAGCAAGTCTATTATGGAATTAAGGTAGAAATATGAAGATTTAAAAGTACATTTTTTTAACATTTAAATACAGAGTTTAGCCAAGGTTTGCTCGGCATTATAAAAATAAAGCACATTAAATAAAATATTTTGTTAACATAAATTTAATATAACAGTCATGGAGAGCCGCTCTAATGCAGCCTTCCATATAGAGTTATTACTTAAAGGAGCTAACAAAATGAAAAAACTGATTTTACTCTGTGCGCTTGGTGCGTGTGCAACACAAACTCAAGCCTTTACACAAGAAACCCATAAACGCATTGTTATTGATGCGGTTCAATATATGGCCGACAACCCTTCAACGACTGAGTTCAGTAAGCTACAAGCCTATGCGAGTAGTCATGGTATGAACATTTCACAACTGGCTGAATTACTTGGCCAAGCTGCATACGATGTTGATGACTTTGAAGACACATTTTTTTGTGGCGCGATCACTGGCGATTGCGTTCAAGCACCGCTATGGGGCGCTGCGCAAAGCATCGTAAAATACACCAGCTACTGGCACTTTCAAAATCACACCCAAGGTGCTGATAGCCATGGTAATGATTTTGGTGGTTATAACTACCAAAAGCTTACTGTTTGGGGAACGGTTGATAATATGGCTGCAACCTGGCTGAAAGGCGATTACTTAGACGATGGTAAGGGCGGCGAAACTGGCTGGTTCTCAGCTGATGATACTAAGTACAATAGTTATGGTGTCACTGAAAAAAATTATCGGATTGATAGCCACTCCAGCTACAGCATGTATGATGATTTCGAAGAAATGCCCTTTCAACCTATCGATAATTTAGGTCAACATTGGTATCAAGGCTACTTACAAAGTGGCAACCCACAAATGCTAGGGTTTGTATTTCATACAACCGACTTATTGCAACCACACCACACATGGACAACATCAGATCTTAACCATGCAAGTTGGGAAGCATGGGTAAAAGATTATTACGACCAAGAAAACCTTAATAATGCTAATTTAATCACTCATGCTCTTAACTACTTTTCACCTGTGACTGCAAATAATGCGGATATTCGTCCATTATTGACTCAAGGTGGTGCTTTTTCTTATACCCAAGGCGGTATTGTTCTAAACTCAGAAGATCATTACGACCGATTAGAAACAGCAAAACAAGTGATCCCTCACGCCATTGCCATGGTTGTTCACTTACTAAACCATGCCATGACTGCGCGACAAGGTTAATCGCACATGAAGTGGTTTATTATTTTTCTGGTAGGCGTTTGCCTACCAGCTTTCGCAAGCGAGCCTTTGGTTTTTAATCAGGCAACCATTAAGCTCTTAGATCAAGTTTACGTTAATCAGAATACGCGCTGGAATGTCGAAAAAACCAAGCAAAGATTGTTAGAAAACCAATTCTTACTCGCTGAAGCTAAGCGTCTAAAACCAGAGCTTATTTCACGACAATCCAATGTTGGTTTTAGTAATCAAGTACATGTTCGCGAGCTGTTATACGCACTAGTAAGAACACAACAAGATATCACGCTATCACTGCCAGTTTTTAAAAAGCCAAGTCATGACCAACTGACTACTATGTTGGCCCCTGCGATGTCTATGACTCCAGCCAATACGTACACACAAACTCAAGTAAGCCGTTTGTCTAAAGTGAAGTTCGATTCGTATGTTGCAAAGCCTTTGAACTTAGCCGAATTACTCACAGAGCAATCATTACAGAATCGCTTTCGCTTACATCAAGGCGACACTCAATTATTAGCAACGTTATTAACTCAGCATTTTGAATTTGTGCATTTTACTCAGCAAGCCAAGAAACAGTTGCATAACAAAGGGATCGAGTTTGAGCAACTGCAACAAATCGCACTCGCAGAGTTACTTCGCTCCCCCATGCTGACTTACTTTGGAGTGCAACAACAAATGCATGCCGAGCGCAGCGAATTCCTTGAACAGATCATTGCCAACATTTCAAAAAATGAAATAACTGAATACTATCGAAAGCATAAACAGCAGTTTAAATATATTTCCCAGGTGCATGCTGGAGCGGTGAAATTTACCGATGCAAATCAGGCTCATGCATTCTTTGAGCAAGCTAAAGTCTCTGACATTGCTAAGGCTGTTGGTCAAGATCCTAGTATCAATACATCGCAAATAACCAAAGGTATTTTTACCCGAAAAACCCCAACGAATAGTGTGTTATCACCTTGGTTAAAACAACTTTTATTTACACTTGAAGTGGACAGTTTATCAAAGCCAATTCGAGGCGCCGACAATCATTGGTATGTCGCCAAGGTATCAGAAAAGCAATTTGAGTACTTTCCAGCCGATAGTGAAACCGTGATTTATCAAGCAAAACTCGCGATTGCTCAATCGAAAGCACTTGATGGCTACCAATCAAAATTGGCTAATTGGTTAGAAAAGGCAAAAGGATGAAAAGACCCCTCCTATGGATTGGCTGTTTAACCACTGCCTTGGCAGCTATCTACTGGGGCTTAAATCGCACCACTGCGCAAGCCCCAACACAACCAAGTCCCGAGCTATCGAATGTCTCAAAAATCCGTTTGAGCGATGAACAAACGCCTGCAACTTTAAAGCACGCTTTAAAAAGCCAAACATCCATGACCGATGCCTCAGCAAAGCAGTTAACACAGCAACACAGTTTATACTTACCTCGCGATGATGCTGAGCAGGTGTATGAAATCCCACCAATCGCTAATACAAAAGAACCCCAAGGTTATCAAGGCTCACTCGATGATTATGAGGCTTACCAAGCATTTCAACATAATCAAAAAACGCAATTGAAACTTGCCTACATTGATGCCAGTAAACAGAAAATTGTGCGCTTAAATGAGCTATTAAAAAGAGGTAAGCAAGCAGGAATAAGTCTTGAACAAATATCCTTTGCTGAAGAAAAGATAGCAGGATTAAAAGCACTGCAAGCAAAGTTAATAACCAAACTTGAAGCCGAAAAAAATGGAAAGTAAAAAAGCGCATAGAATTAAACTCTATGCGCTTTTACTTAACGACTTATTAAATCTAGAGAAGATAACAGTATCTGCTCTTTAATTTAATTAATAGCTAGCTTGTAACGTTAGACCGCTATAAGCACTATAGCCACGAAGCATGATGTAGTAAGTACCGCCTGTGCCAGAACTTAAGCTACAGCTTTCATTGTTACCGTTAAGGTAAGGGCGGCACTCATAAGTGCTTGTTGTAGGTGCTGCACCTTGACGCACATATAGGTCTGCATCACCAGAACCACCTGATGTATTAACGTTCAGTGTAACACCTGCTGGTACATCAATAGTGTACACAACTTCAGAGTTACGTGATCCAGAAAGGTCAGTTACTGGCACACCATTATCAAGGCAGTTTGCTCCACAGCCACCACCTGTAGAAGTTTGTGCTACCAGCGATACGCCAGAGTACGCACTATAACCACGAACCATTACATGCCATGTGCCTGCAGCTGGGTTATTGAACGTACAAGTTTCTTCATTGCCATTTTTGTAAGGACGACAGCTATACGATGATTGTGTTGGCTTAGTACCCTGTTGCACATAAAGGTCTGCATCACCTGTACCACCAGACATATTGAATGATACTGCTGCCGTATTCGCTGGCACTTCAAATGTATAGAAGTTTTCTGTGCCCGTAGCACCTGAAATGCTTACAGCAACACCGTCTTCTAGCACTGGATCTGGGTCAACTGGGTCTACTGGACCACCATCACCAGCTAGGCTGTAAAGTAGTTCATTTGGTGAACCTGATTTAGCATCAGTAACCTTATTTTTCGAGCTACGGCTGCTTAGTAACGCGTCAATTTGGGCTGGTGTTCGAGAGCTGTCTTCATCTAGATAAAGTGCAGCAACACCTGCAACGTGAGGTGCAGCCATTGATGTACCACTGATGGTATTAGTCGACGTATTAGAGTTGTACCAAGCTGACTTGATGCTTGAACCAGGCGCGTAAATATCTAAACAGCTACCATAGTTTGAGAAGCTTGAACGGCTGTCACTACTCGTTGTTGAACCAACGGTGATTGCATCTGCTGCACGTGCTGGTGAGTAATTACACGCATTTGAGTTATCGTTACCTGCAGCAACAACAAAAGTTAAGCCTGCAGCAACCGCAGAGTTAACCGCATCATCAAGTGCTTGTGATACGCCACCACCTAAACTCATGTTTGCAACCGATGGGCCTGACGCATTGTTTTTAACCCAATCAACACCTGCAATTACACCTGAATTTGTACCAGAGCCAGAACAGCCAAGTACTTTAACACCAACGATATTAACGTTTTTAGCCACACCATATTGGCTACCACCAATTGTACCCGCAACGTGCGTACCATGACCGTTACAGTCAGTTGCATCAGCATCGTTATCTACGAAATCATAACCATGTGATGCACGACCACCAAATTCATTGTGAGTCGTTAAAACACCAGTATCGATTACATAAGCGGTAACGCCTGCACCATCAAAGTCATAATGATAGTTTGAGTTAAGTGGCAACGAACGTTGATCAACACGATCTAAACCCCAAATCGCATTTCCTTGGTCAACATTAGTTGCAGCAAGAGGTGACACACTCACGATCTGATCTTGCTCAATGTAATCAATATCAGGGTTATTAAGAAGGTCTTGAACTTGAAGTGCAGATGCATTCACAACCACACCGTTTAAAGAACCAGCAAACTTACGTGATACATCTACGTTATATTTATTAACGAGAGTTTGGCTGGCTTGCTCAGCATAACTTGCTACTGCATCAGCGCTTTGAATATTTAAAACTGAAGGGGTTTTAAATACTACAATGTATTGATTTGGAATGGCTTTACTTGCAGAAACTTGTTTAAGCTCTGCTTGAGCTAAAGCTTGACCAGATACAATTGCACCGATAGCAAATGCTAGAGTCGATAATTTACGCATAATGATTCCTTTTACTTTGTTGTTTGATTAAAAATCACTCAAACCATAGCGCAAGGAATCTTAAAGATCACATTTTATTTACATAAATTTAAACTTTTTCATCTTGAAATTCGTACCTATAACTTTACATTTAAGTATTTTATTCACTAGATTCAATCGTTTAATTTAATAAATTTGACACAATTAACATTGTTAAATTTTAGTTACAAACTAGGCAAAAGTGGCTTCCACCAATATGTTTGTACAAATTGCTTGTCTGAATTGAAAATTTCTCCAGTTATTGGTGTTCTAATCACTGCATTATGCTCATCCGCCGCTTTTGACACTCGCTCCAATGGTTCGAACCATGCATGAAATGCTAAATCAAACGTGCCATTGTGCACCGGCACCATCACTTTACCTTGTAAATCAAGGTGTGCTTGTAAGCTTTGCTCTGGTGTCATGTGAATATCGGCCCAGTCTTTATCATAAGCGCCCGTTTCAATGAAAGTTAAATCGAATGGACCGTATTTCTCGCCAATTTTCTTAAAGCCCTCAAAGTAGCCAGAATCACCGCTGAAATAGATGCTTTCTTTGGTGCCTTTGATCACCCAAGAACCCCACAGGCTTTTATTGCCATCCGATAAAGCGCGACCAGAAAAGTGCTTAGTTGGGGTAAAAGCGACCAATGCATTATCTGCTTGTAGTTCTTGCCACCAATCAAATGACAACACTTTTGAAGGCTCAACACCCCAGCGCGCTAAGTCAGCTTCAACCCCTAAAGGCACTAAAAACTGCTTGGTTTTATCGGCCAGCTTCTTAACGCTCGCTTTATCTAAGTGATCATAATGGTTATGTGAAATAAGTACTTTATCTATCTCTGGTAGCTCATCAATGCTGATAGGCGTTTGCTGAAAACGCTTAGGACCCAAAAAACTAAATGGCGACGCACGCTCTGAAAATACCGGATCAAGCAGCCAAAATTCACCATAAACTTTGAGTAATATTGACGAGTGTCCTAGCTTGACCATATGGATTCGATCATTCGAAAGTGCCTGTAACTGTTCTGTACTTACAGCTTTCATAGGCAGTGGCTGCTCTGGCACTGCATGTTTTTTCTCTTCAGTGATATAGCGACCGATTAGCCCTAGCATTTTGCCAAAGCCATTCGCTTCCATGATGTCGTCGTTATGAAATTTACCATTATGGTAATGGCTCGACCCTTGCGACAAAGTTGAATCTTGTGTTGCTAACTGATTATTCACTGAACATGCTCCCACTGTTAAAGCAATAAAACCTACACCTAACCATTTACTGATTTTCATAATGCACCAAACAAAAGTAAACTACACGGTGTAGTTTTTCACTAAAGACATAAAAAGTAAACTACTGAGTGCAACTTTTTTAATTTGGATTTAGAATAAGGCGGTTATCGAGAGGAAAATTATGAAGTTATCTGATCAAAAAAAATTGCACATTTTAGCTGCCGCAGAGCAATTGTTTTATGAGCAAGGCGTCGATGCCACCAGCATGGACGACATAGCTAAGCTTGCCAAAGTATCAAAACGCACGGTCTATAATCATTTCGATACTAAAGATCAGCTGTTTCACGCGATTTTATTCAAAATGAAAGACGAGTTAATGGCGACAGAAGCGGTGATTTTTGACCAAAGCAAACCCTTGCATGCGCAATTACAGCTCATTGCAGAGCAAGAAGTACAGCTACTGACTTCAGACAATTTCTTGCGCATTGCGAAAATTGCCTTTATGCAGATGCTAAAAGATCCAGAATTAGCCTCACAACTTGGTAGCAACAAAGTGGGCTGCATGACTTTTATTGAGACCTTCTTGAAAGATGCCGCCGACGCGCACGCATTAGACATAGATGACATTGAATTTGCATCAAAACAGTTTCTTTTTCAGCTTAAGTCGTTTATTTTTTATCCGCACTTATATGGATTCGAAAAGCCGACTCCGACACAACAAAAACATATTATCGAACAAACAATTACTATGTTTTTAGCGCGATATGCAAATAAATAACATCTGAGGTCAATATGATAAGAGCAATGACACGAGCAGATTTTTCCGCATTTTGGCCAACTTTTCAGCGTATCATTCAAGCCCAAGAAACTTATGCCTTTGACCCAGACATGAACGAGTCGAGCGCATATTCACTATGGTGTGAAGCGCCGCTAAAATCTTTCGTTTACGAAGAGCAAGGACAAGTTCTGGCGAGTTATTATTTAAAAGCCAATGCCATGGGGCCAAGCTCACACATTTGTAATTGCGGCTATATGGTCTCACCTTTGGCTGCAGGAAAAGGAATAGCAAGACATCTTTGTGAGCACTCTCAAGAAATCGCCCGAGCGCTTGGTTTTAAGGCCATGCAGTTTAATTCTGTGGTCTCAACTAATACCGTTGCGGTATCGCTTTGGCAAAAGCTCGGCTATGAGGTTATTGGCAAAATTCCAAAAGCCTATAACCACCCGAAGTTAGGTTATGTTGATAGTCTCATTATGTATAAGTGGCTGAGCGATGAATAATACCAATCCTAGAGGATTGATATTAGCCGCAAAACACCCTTAAACAATAAACTTATTCAACAAGCTTTGCTGCGACTTCACGTCCCCCAGTAGTTGTTCATTGGCGGTGATCTGTTCGTGCGCAAAACTATCTACTTGCTGGCTGATATCACGAATACTAATGGTGTTTTTATTAATATCTTCAATTACCACACTTTGCTCTTCAATGGCCGCGGCAATTTGAATATTACGGTCCATAATTTCTTTTACTTCGTTCGATATAACTTCTAAAGAATCACTGGCAATTTGTGTATGTTCAACACAGCGATTTGCTTTGTCTTTACTTTCATCCATCGCCGTTTGTACTTGCGAAGAGTAATGCTGAATTTGCTCAATCATAGATTTAATTTCAGTCGTCGATTCTTGCGTTCTTGATGCCAATGTACGCACTTCATCGGCCACGACTGCAAAACCGCGACCTTGCTCACCCGCTCGTGCAGCTTCAATTGCCGCATTAAGTGCTAACAGGTTTGTTTGCTCTGCAATGCCGTTAATAACAGAAAGAATTTGCTCAATGTTATTACTATAAGAAGCCAGTTCACTACTGAGCTGCTGAGCCGAACTAATAGACGCCGACAACTGCACAATATCTTGGGTTGTTTTTGCAAAGACCTGTTTGTTCTCATCTGCTGTCTTATTTACCGCGGTCACAGAAGTCGCTGCATCTTGCGCGCTTGCAGCTATATCGGAAGACGTTGTGCTCATTTCATTCATTGCTGTCGCTAAATTATCTATCGACAAATATTGCTGATTGAGAGACTCAGATGACTGCATTGATAACTGAGAGGCATGATTACTTTCGGAGGTGATATTCTCAGCTTTGTGCTTAATGTCTGACACCAACTGTTGCAAATAAGATAAAAACTGATTGAAGTTATTAGCCACAACCCCGCATTCATCTTCAGTGTGCACATTTAAACGGCGAGTTAAGTCACCGCCGCCACTGGCGATTTGGCCAATTGCACTTTCTAACGTATCAAGTGGGCTCAATAAATGTTTAGCAAGTTTTCTTAATAAAAATACGCATAGCGCAATGCTAAATACCGCAAAGATAAATGTGCGACTGGTAAAAGTAGACAAAGACTCATAAACCAGTGACTTATCGAGTAACACCGCCAAATACCAATCAACCCCAGCACTGTCATCGAGCGGTAAAAAGTAAGCCAGCTTATCTTCGCCTTGATGACTCAACTCTAGAATTTCGCTTTGTCTATTTGGACTAAGTTCGTACACAGCTTGGCTAGACTTGCCATTTAAGCTGGCATTGGGGTGAGTAATAATAGTGCCTTGTCCGTCTACAATAAACGCAAACCCCGTATTGTTGAAGTTAATGGTATTCACGCTATCGGCGATGGTTTGCAAAGATAAATCGCCGCCTATCGCGCCTTTAAAACCAGCGCTATTTACCGACGTAACAATAGAAACCAGAAGTTCTTTTGTAGCCGCATCAACGTAAGGCGGTGTAAACACAATTCCTTGAGTATTTTTAGCTTGCTGGTACCAAGCGCGCTCTCTAAAGTCGATCTCAGGTGGATTTACGCGATTTTTGTTATTAGAGCGAAGTCCTCGTTCATCTGCTAAGGTGCCAAACACCAATAAAAATTCATTTCTTAGGGCATTATTTTCGAGGGATTTCTGAAAATTATCTTTTGAAAAGTCGGCTTCAAGCTGATGCTTAAGAATGCGAATTTGTGCAGCTTTTCCAGCCATCCAATTACTGATACTACTACTGAGTAAAGCGGTATTATCGACCACATAGGCTTGTGTTTTTTGCTTTAAGCTATTCTCAACCAAAATATATGTTGAAAGCGCAAGTAGCGAAATTACCACAAATACTACAACCCCAGATACCACCGAAAACTTAGACCTAATCTTCATTTCTCAGCCTTATTTGAATTCTGCAAGAAAGCCGTCAGCATTGTGTAAATATAAACTATACTGAAAAAAACACGCACTTTTGCAGAGAATTCTTATGAGAAGCATCGCTTATGTCGCCGCCTTGTTAAGTCTTATCTATGCAGTAAACGTATCAGCAGCTTCAAATACGCAAGACGAAATAGCCTTGCTAAAAGCGCAATTAAAATTATTGCAGCAAAAAATAGAAGCCCTTGAAAAAGCCCAAGCAAATCACCCGGTAGCTAAAAAGTCAGCGCCAAAACCGAGTATGGATAAAACAAGTAAGGCTAAGTCTGGCAAAGACCTAAAGTTTTACGCCACCATAAGGCCTACTTACGGCTATATTGATAATGCCGGTGAAAGCACCATTGATGTCCGAGATGCGTTATCGCATATGGGCATTAAATCGACCCACCAATTCTCGAATGAATTTAAAGCCACACTACATGGCGAATGGGGCATAGATTTATCTAACAACGGTGACTTTGGAAAAGCAAGGCAAGTATATGTTGCACTCGACACGCCCCTTGGTGAGGTAGGCATAGGTAAACAACGCCCCGCACAATACTTATATATTGCTGAGTATATTGATATTTTTAATCATGCCAGTAGTCCATTTGCCTACGACCCAGAGAGCATTTTCTTCGTAAACAACTTTCTCACCTACTCAAAACAATTCGGTGATTTTACCTTTAAAGCAGGCGCACAATACGATGGTGAAAATGGCGATAATTACTCAGATTTATTTAACACAGGCCTAAGTTACGATGTCGATAACCTACACTTGGCGATGACTTATCAAAACAACCAAGTGTATGACGGCGAAACACACTTAGGTGAGAACAGCATTTTAGCCTTCTCAGGCGCCTACACTTTTCCATCAGACCTCTATATAGCCGTAGGTTATCAAGATAAAAATTATGATCGCATCACAAGTAATGACCGAGATGGCTCAACATTCGATATCTCATTAGGTTACCCAATTACCAAACACTACAAATTGAAACTCGGCTATTTTGATTTTGACGACGGCCAAGATAGTAGCGGAAATGGCTTTGACGGTTATAACGTCACGCTTGAGTGGCTGCCCGCTGACAAACTTCGCTTTCATTTAGAGTATTTAACCAAAGACTTTGCCAATAATTCGGGGTTTGATTCTATTTCTGTTGGCTTTAGATATGACTATGTAAAGTTTTTAGATGAATAAGTTACGCTTAGTGTTAGCACTTTTGATCAGTGCAATTTTTTCTGCGCAGGTTCATGGCACCTCTGATTCACCAATAAAGGTAAAAATTATTGTCGATGAAGCCTACCCACCCTATAGCTACGCCATTAATGGCCAACCCCGGGGGATTTATATTGAGATGATCAAAAAAGCGAGCCAATTACTGATTGATGAATACCAAATTGAATTCGAATCAATGCCATGGAAACGCGCACTCAAAGAAATAGAACTAGGCCATGCTTTTGCAATTCTCCCCCCTTATATCCATCGACAGGCTAGACCCTATATTGGCCCTTATTCGGTGTCATTGTTAACCGAAAGAGTTGTTGCTGTTTGTAACAAGCACATTTCGCTAAAGTCGGTTTTTCAAGGCAAAAACGCGCTGCAAAGCAAACCACTTAATATTGGTATAAACGCAGGCTACCTTATGTTTACTGATAAATATAAAAAACTCATTGCCGAAGAAAAAATTAAGGTCTGGGAAAACAAAAGTACTTATGCCAATTTACACAAGCTGATTGATGGCAAAATCGATTGTTATGTAAATGATAGTCGCGCAATAGAGCACAACTTAGCAAAATTCCCTGAAATGGATATAAGTAATTTTAATGAAGAAGACGAGCTCAGCCGACAGACTGCCCATATCGGCTTTAGTAACAGTCCTCATGGTAACTTTCCCTACAAGAGCGACTTTATTAATAAACTAAACCTCGCCATTGGCATGGTAAAAGAACAACATAAAAAGTATCAAGATTAAGGCTGAGTTAATTTTACATTCTATCTAATCCTGTGTTTAATTAATTCATTGTCAGCTTTATAGTTGTATTTCTGTTTTGGGCAACACAAATTTATGATCAGATTTTTTTGTTTTTGTATTATCACCTTTATTTTAAATGCCCAAGCCATTGCCAGTGAATTGCGCCCTCTCAACGTGATGTTTTTAAATCCAGGCCATCCCTCAAATAATCCCACGGGTTACTTTTGGCCTAACGTGAACTATTTCATGCAAGAAGCTGCTGAAGATTTAGACATCAACCTAACCACCATTTATGCCAATCGTAATCATATTCTCATGAAGTCATTTGCTAAAGATGTAATCAAGCAAAAGCCTGACTTTGCGGTTTTGGTGAATGAAAAAGGGGTGGCGATCCAACTCGTTGAAGAAATCACCAAACATAAAATTCAAGTATTTATGTTACTCAATGACCTCTCAGATGAAGAGCTTAGCTCCCTTTCTGCAGAACAAAGACAATATTACGCGGGCAGCCTGATCCCGAATAATTTTGATGCAGGCTTTTCTTTAGCCGAACAACTTCATGATTCATTAATTACAAATAAAACTGCACACGGTAAGGTCAATGTGCTTGCTCTTCATGGTGACACAACCTCTCCTGCTTCTGTTGCCCGAGCAGAAGGACTTAATAGCTTCTTGAATTCTCACCCTGGAGTGCGCTTAATTGATAACACAGTTGCAAACTGGTCAAAGCAACATGCTTATGAAAAAGTAAAAGGCATTTTAAAACATCAAAAAGTCGATATTATTTGGGCAGCCAATGATGCCATGGCCTGTGGGGCAACCTCCGCAGTAGCGAGTTACAACTTATTACCAACAATACGAATTGGCGGCATAAACTGGGATGACGATATTCCCGAGGGCAGATTAGCCGTGTCTGTTGGCGGTCATGTCACGCTAGGCGCTTATGCCATGGTTATGATCAAAGAGTTATCTAAAGGAAAAAGGCAACCTGAAAGAGTTGAGCATTCGATTTTTCAACACAGTAACATCAAATCCTACAAAGCCTTCATGTCAGCATTACAGCAAAAACGCTTTAACCATTGTAACTTTGCCGACTTCTTAAGCGATTCAGACACCAAGCGCACGTTTTCTATCGACAATTTGATTTGTGAGTAGTAGTCATCAAAGACTTGGGCTGAATAAGTCTTGGTTTAAATTACTGAGGGTAATAGGCCCAAGAGCAAAGTATATGTCTAAAGTTAAAGATGGTTACAGCACACTCACCAGAAAATATAGCCAATTGGGAGCCCACCATTTATTTTCAAACCGTTAAATAACCCATTACTAATTATCTTTAGCTACCAAATGGCTATATACCTTAACAACCCTTGCCTTTTCAGTTTCAGTTTTTGCTTTGCCAATTAACTTTTCAAATAATCCAGGCTTAAGATTTAAACAGTTCTCACCTTCAAGATAATAGTTATAAATAAAGTCTTCACTTATATCAATGGTATTGCGTATCCCTACAAGATACTCAAGATCGAATAAGATCACTGTGTTGTCATTTAAATTATCATCATACTTTACAAAATGCTCTTTGAAGTCGCCAGGTATTGAAGTTATATATTCAATAATTTTCTTGAACTCATCTACAACTAAAGCGTGAAAGAGTGAATCGTTATGATTCTTTTCAAACATTGTTTTTGTTACCAGCGAATAAAGTTTCGAAAGCTCGTGGGTATGTGGAAACATAGTCCCACTCAATTTCAAATATGCTTTAAAAACAACTTCTATATAAAACAATACGTTATTAAATAACGCAGGAGATAATCTACTCAAATATCCGAAATTATAACCATCCACATCGTACGTATTTTCATTTCCTGCAATTTCAATTGCTTTATCAATGACAAGAGACAATACGGTATATTGATTCACACAAGCGTTGACTAGATTATTGTTGGTTTCTTTGTCTTTTGCGATTAACCCATATGTACTTATCCATACGAATCCAAATTCACTCTCTGAAATATGTAAATTACGGCTTTTGTTAAAATAGAAATATTTTTCCCTGAACTGTTCTTCCTTAATATTTAGATATACAAGCAGTCTAAGAAAAAAATCTCTATCTTCGAATTTGAACGAATTCGAAAGTAACGGTCCATTTTCAATTCTATTAATCAAATAGTCCAAGTCATCTTGATTAGAGATCGTAATAAATTTTTCGTTATCTTCGCTCATAGTAAAATTATTTGTTTCCTTTCGTTCACCAACACCCAAAGCGAGGTGTATTTATGCGGCCACCTGATTTTAGTTACAAAAAACTAATGTCAGAACTTCCATTTTGCATGTTGATGAAGGCTATATCAACGTTCTGCCCTCACTCACAACAGCCAACCTAAAAACTAATTCTAAATCTCCATTTTACTACTCCCACATTTTGCTCGTCTACACAAGGCAAAGCGAGCCTGCCTAACACAATGCCTAAACCTTGCTTTTTAGTTTTACGCTGAATGCGCTTTAACAATTAATAAGGTCTAGTCTTGCATTTTGTAACCATGGAAAACAGAAACAGCAGACAACACACTTTCCCCTTGTATCACGCCTGAAAATAAGTAATTGATGAGTAATGCGATCGCATGGATGCGAGCCAAGCGATGATTTCGCCAAGGATGGCGAATACATCGCGGTTACGTTCACAACAATTAGTTATTTGAAGATTTAGCGAGATATAGGGGCGCCGTGGGAGTCCAGAGGGCGGTAGGCGGCAGCCGCCCTTTGGTTGCCGTCGCCAATGCGACAACAAACCAACACTCCTTTTAAATAATGGATTCTTGCAATTTGAGTGGAGGCACGGACGCCGACAGGCAGATGCTTCAGGGATGAATTACTGCACTATGTCGAATTGAATCACTTAGCGCCCTTTGGTTGCCGTCGCCAACGCGATATCAAACTAATCCCCCCTCTAAATCTCCATTTTACTAATCACCACACCATTCTCGTCGGCATACACCCAATCATCTTCTGACACCTCTGCACCGAGTAAAGTAAGTGAGCTTAGCATACTGCCTAAGCCTTGCTTTTTGGTTTTACGCGGAACGTGACCCAGCGCCATGACACAAAAGGGCAATGTTTTTAATATTTCTACATCACGAACACAGCCGTTTACGATAATGCCTGACCATTGATTTTTAATGGCAGATATAGCCAGGTTATCGCCAAGAAAAGCAAATGATTTAGAACCTTGTGCATCAACAATTAAAACTTTATTGTCACCCGGTTGCCTTAAACACTCGCCAACTAGGCTGTTATCTTCAGGGCAGTGAATAATCACGGCTTGGCCTTTCATATAGCGTGATTTACCAAAGTGTGACAAGCCATGCTCCATAACTTGCAAAGTATCGCCATATTCATCGTACAGATCTGGGGTCGTAAAAACAGCCATGTTTAGTTCCAATTTAGATTTAATTAGCATTTACTTAAGCAGTTAAAGTTGCAAAATAACAATCTCTTAGGCAAATAGCCGCTATTCATAAAATGCATATTATTGATGTGTACAACGGGCTTCTAATGTGAGCTCTTGCTCAGAAATTTGCGTGATGGTTTCGAGGTAACGGGCTTTAATGGGTAAGTCTAATTCTTTGGCATAAATTTCATCTATGGCATTTTGTAAACGCAAAACAATACCTTCAGGCACAGCCTTATTTAACGCCAAGTAATTGCCCCCTAAACGAGGATCGCTAATCACAAATGCGGGAGTCACTTGATCTTCTCTCAATCGGTAATTTTGAATATGAAACCGTAAGCTATTTGCCGAGGCAATAAATAAATCTAGCTTACCTTCTGTGAAGGCCCTTATTTCGTCAAATTTTTCCGAAAAAGGAATGTAGTTTATATGCTCCTTGAATCCCCAATGCTTGAGGATTTCTTCATAAGCATCGCCTTTATGTAAACCCACGGTGTAGTTTGCCAACTCTTGTTTATTTGATATATGCACATCATCTCGGGATGCAAGCTTATAAAAGCAGGCAGGACTTGAGATAAGAGGACCAACCCATTGATACTTTGCTTCTCGACTGGGTAATCTTGAAGTCGAAACCAAGCCACTCTTTGCATCTTTAAGGCTCAATGTCATTGCCCGGTTCCATGGGTATAAAGCAAACTCACACTTTATATCGGCGATATCGCAAGCCATAGCAACAATATCGGCATTCACGCCAACAACCTTTCCCTTATAAATGTAATTGTAAGGAGGAAACTCCTCAGTGTAGATGGTCAGCATGTTTTCTGATGAGAAGCTATGAGCTGAGCAGCAGAGCAGTAGCAAAGCGAGACATCTTAAACCCATCAAACAACACCTTAGATAAAAAATAACATTATGAAAAACTCATATTTCAAGTTTGTGTCTAACTAAAGCATAGAAAGAAAAAAGATAATTGCCATTTTCAAAATGTATTTCGAATATTGAAAATGGCATCAGAAGTGAGAGATTTAAAAACTAAAAGTACGACCAACGGTGAGTAAAATGGTTGAATCACCATAGGTATCAAGGTCTGTGTCTTCATAACCTAACGATAAGTCCCAGCCACTGACAGAGTAATTACCTGTCACTCGCCAATGTACGTAGTCATCATCAGTTCCTTCCCAGGTCCATTTATCATCATCCATACTCATAGAATAATCGATCCCTACATCAATCGAGAATGACTCGTTAATAGGGAAGTTATGAGTCAGCATCACAATGCTATGACCCGCTCCAGTACCAAAGTAGTCCCACGCATACCAAAAGTTAAGATTGGTATTGCCATAGTTAAACTTGGCATAAGCCTCAGCATAATTGTAACTGGAGCTCACATCTGCGCCGTGATAAGTGTATTGCGCAATACCTACATCAAGATTAAGAACTTCACTTAAAGCTGTGTAATAGCCAACATAACCATCAAACTCAATATTGGTATCTTCGCCAAAATCTACATTAGAACCCCAGACACCTGCATACCACCCTGTGTCTCCCGACCAATCAAAACTGGCCTGAATGGCTGGATCTTCTTGAGTTTGGCTTACCCCATTAAACAAATAATCAGACACACCGGTTACTGTAACAGATGTGTCTGCTAGCGCAGGAAAAGTACATAAACAAAGTGTGTATAAAGTCAGTTTTTTCATGGTTTAACTCAATAATAAATTTCCCTTATAGACTGAGATTAGTACAAAAATTTCCACTGTAAATAAATTGAATAGACAATTTCCAAAACAGAAACACTTAACCTTTAAGTAACATTAAGCAATACCTTGTTGTTAATACCAAAATATCTACACTGTTATTGACGGTAATACTTAACCCTGTTTTTATGTGCTTTACGCTTAATCAACCTGAAAATATATAACCATATACTAATATTGAAATATAACTTCCCCAATCGCCCCGCTCGTCGGGGCATTTTTTTGATTAAAACGAAAAGACAGCAAAGACCAACACGCTCTGATTTTCCTGCAGAAAACGTATTTGCTTTGGCGAACACACTCACAAAATGTCTTTTTTTGTCGTTTTTGTGTTTTAAACGACGCATTTCATCACGTTATTATAGGCTTAATCAAAGAGTCTAATTTTATAGAACAACTTATATGACCATCAAACAAGTCTATTTCATCGCCGACGGCTTTCAAGCCCTTGACCTATTTGGCCCGCTTGATGCTTTTATGGAAACGAACAGCATTCAAGCCAATGCCTATCAATGTAAACTATTAGGGATAAGCAAACAGCCTGTACAAACCGCTTACGGACAAAGCCTGTCTGTCGATTACTGTCTGAGTGATGACTTTGAGTATGACGATTTGATCATCTGTGGGGGCACAGGCATGCGTACCTTGCAACTAACTACTAAACAACTCAATGCGCTTTCTGACATAGCAAAAAAAGCAAAACGCGTCTTTAGCATTTGCACAGGGGCGTTTATTCTCGCCAAACTCTTTGATGATAAAGCCCTGACGATTACAACACATTGGCGTCATTGTGAAAGCCTAGCGAAGCAGAACCCAAATAAAACCGTCACGCCTGATCCACTTTTTATTCGCGATGAAAATATCTGGTCATCAGCCGGGGTGCTTTCTGGTGTTGACTTGGCACTAGCAATTATTCGCGAAGACTATGGCAATAGCATGGCTGCTAAAGTCGCCAAAGACTTGGTGGTGTATCTGCAACGAGCAGGTTCACAGCAGCAATATTCAGATATTTTAGCACTACAATCCGGTGAAAGTTTAAAGCTCTCGCCATTAATTGATTGGTTAAGTACACAATTAGATAAGTCTGTCACCGTCACCCGTATGGCCGAGTTTTGCAGCTTGAGCGAGCGACAACTCACTCGACTATTTAAACAGCATCTTAACTGCACGCCGAGTCATTATTTTCGGGTACTCAAACTTAATCACGCCAGAGATCTATTGTGTGAAGAAAACATCAGCCTGCAGTTTATCTCTCAAAAATTAGGTTTTAACAATTACGACAGTTTCCGCCGTGCTTTCATAAAGCAATTTGGCCTCTCACCTTCACAGTATGCTAAGGGCACTCACGCATGAAATTCGTTTTTAAATCACTCGTAATCGCCTTGTGTAGCTTTGCCACCTATGCGAACACACTTTCGACTGAGCAACAACAAGCTTGGCTAGAAGACATTAACTTTTATGAAAACCAAGTCAGAACCAAGCATATTGAACCATTTCATACCCTTGCTGAGAGTGACTTTGCTAAACTTTTGAAAGAACTCAAACAAGATTTACCACTACTAAGCGAGCCGCAAGTAGAAGCGCGGCTAATGGCGATAACAGGTGCTATTGGGGACGGACACACTAACTATTTTATGATGTCAGGGCCTCACCAGCACTTTCCGCTTAGGTATAAGTTCTTTAATAAAAAACTACGTGTCATTGATGCAACTAAGCCATATCAGCACCTTATCGGCGCTGAGCTCAAAACCATCAATGGCTTAACTGTTGAGGCACTCTTTGAGTTAATCACACCTATGTTGCCTGGCGTCGATAACCAATTTAGTGCCAAAACCCGCTTTGAATTTTATTTAACCCTACATAAGCTGTTATTGGGTCTGGGTCTTGTAAAAGAGAAAGCTGCGGCACAATTTGTATTTGAGCTTGAGGGCAATACGCTTAGCGAACAAATAACCCCAGTTGCGATGAGTGAATTTGCCAAACTCAGTTCCGCTTTTAAAAATCACACCGATAAATTAAATAAGCTAGATATTGGCATGCCGGGTGTAACTCTAAGCTTGTTAAAAGAGAACAAAGTCGCTTACTTTGATTTTAACGCCTACCCCAGTTTTGAGCAGGTCATTGCTGAGTGCAAAGCACTGCAAAAACAATTAATGGCTGCGAAATCAAAGTATTTGATTATCGATTTCAGAGGCAATGGCGGCGGCAATTTTTACACTGGTTTGGCTTTTTCATCTTGCCTGTTACCTATGGACCAATTTGATTGGAAAACAGGTGTGTTTGTTCTCACAGATGAACACACATTCTCTGCGGCAATGAGTAACACCGTACAGTTTAAACAAATTCTTAATGCGCGAATTTTTGGCACGCCGACTGGTGGTGATCCAAACAACTTCTCCGAAAGCCATCGCTTCGTTTTACCTAACTCGAAAAGGAAGTTGAGTGTATCAAAACGCTATTACCCGTTTCTTTTTGACGATACAGATGCTGTCTACCCTGATATTTTGATTGAAACTTCATGGATAGATTATCAGCAGGGCAAAGACCGTGTACTCGCTGCCGTGCTGGCTGAAATTGAAAAATAGGAACAATACATGCTTGAAATAAAACCTAATTGCGAATGCTGCGATAAAGCTTTACCAGCCGATTCAACGGAGGCGATGATCTGTAGTTATGAATGCACTTTTTGTAGACACTGTGTAGAAATTAAGTTTGATAATGTGTGTCCCAACTGCGGTGGCAACTTTGAAGCAAGGCCTATTCGCCCTGTAAAAGTTCGCTGAGCAAACATAGTAAGGGCTAGCACAATCTTTTAATTGCACTACAGAACATTGAACTGATTTCTATTATTGCGAGCAAAGTATTTATGGTTACAATGAAGATTAAGTACTGCTCGCAAAATTTATAAAAGCGAGTAAAGATATATCAAAGGAATACTCGTGGAAAGACAAGAAACGCTGGTACAATATTTCACAGATCATGACGGATCCGCCCCTTCACCTGAGCTTGCAAAACACCAGAAAATGGTAAATAGCCCATTTCAGTTTTTACGCGGCTCAGCGCCACTTATGTATCGAGATATCGCAAGCCAAGTTATTCAGCTTCCAGAAGCTTTATCAAACCTTCCTCTTACGACCATTATGGGCGACTGTCATACCAGTAACTTTGGGTTTTTAAGCGAAGAAGGCTCCCACGGTGAAACCGTGGTGTTTTCACCGAATGACTTCGATGATGCCTGCTTTGGCCATGCCAGTTGGGATCTATTCCGATTTTTAGTTAGCCTACCACTTGCGCATGCCGAGGCCGCTCAAATTCAGGCAGAGTCTGAGTGTGAAAAATTCAAAGCAAAACCCCTTGCTGATGAACAGCTAGTACATTCAGCGCAGCAAGCTTTTTTAACGGCTTATATCGAAACTTGTGAGCGTTCATTACAGCAGAAAAACAATAGTCAAACCGCACTCACTGAATTTTCAAAAGGTCATATTTTGTATAAGCGCTGGCAAAAAGCGCTCACTAGAGTAGTCGGTGGCGAAGCCTTTATGACTAAAAGCACCTTGGCTAAAGAAGTTGATTTAGTGCAATGGCGATTTAAACAAAACCCTGAAAAGTTTATTCCTTTGCCTGATGACATCTATGAGAGCCTGTACATGCAATTCAGGCCTTTTATGGATGATGAAATACTCGACATCGTCATGCGTCATAACGCGGGCACAGGCTCAAATAATTTAGGCCGCTACTATGTTTTAGTGGGCCCGAGCCAGCCCCATGATGCAGCTAAAACGCATATTGTTGAAATAAAACAGCAAAGAGAAGCGGCTCCCATAAAATACTTTCCAAAGGTATCTGTAAACAATCGACTCTCTGCGGCGCATTTAACGGTAAATTGTCAAAGAAAAATGCAACGCCGACCCGACTTAATTCTCGATGATGCAATTTGGCAAGACAAACATTGGTTACTTCGCTCACGCCACCACGCCCGCGTAGGCATTGATTCTGAGCACTTTATGTTAGGTAAAAGAGCAGCTGAAAAAGGCGGCGTTATTCAATATGCACTGAGCTGTGGCGAAGCGCTGGCACTCGCGCATATGCGTGGGGATCGCCGCTCTGTGGACTTTCAATCTGCAATTGTTGAATGTTTGCCAAAACAAACTCAGTCACTAATCAAAGCCGCAAATGGATACGTTCAACAAGTGAGAGAAGATTGGCTTATTACTAAAAATTTAGTTGAACAGGCACTCAGTAAAAAACTCCAATGATTGGTGATTAATGACTCATTGTTTAATAAAGAAAGATACCTCTAATTTAATCATTACTCATCAAGCACCTAGTGTCGATGAGTTTTTGCTTTTGCGTGAAAAAATAGGCTGGGCTAACCCCGCGCATGAGGTAGCTCAGTTAAGTTTAGACAACTCGCTTTTTCATGTGTGTGTTCACAAAAGCGCTCAGCTTCTAGGTTATGGCCGAGTCGTAGGCGATGGCGCTATGTATTTCTATATTCAGGATATTATGGTTAACCCTGATTTTCAGCAGCAAGGCATTGGCGCTCAGATAATGAACCAAATTGAAAGTTTTTTAGAGAATACAGCTCAATCAGGAGCCACTATTGGCTTATTTGCGGCATACAACAAAGAAGCCTTTTATGAAAAGTTCGGCTATTGCTCAAGAACCGGGGTGCCTTTAGGCTTGGGTATGTGCAGATTTATTAAATAAGCCTGCGACTTTCATAGCGTTAAACACCCTGCATTGCGAACTGTCAATCCCCTTTACACCTAAGTTTTAAAGCGACCAACTAAGGCATTTAGCCTTATTGCCAACTCAGATAAGTTTTGTGCATTACTTTCTGCTACAACCGATACTTCCGCGACTTCATCTGCAACCGTTTTAATATCAACCACATTACGATTGATATCTTCAGCTACATGTTGCTGTTCTTCAGCAGCGGTGGCTATTTGTGAATTCATATCACTGATCAAATCAACTGAGTCGGTAATTGAATTAAATGCCTGTTGCGCTTCTTGTGTGTAATCGACTGTCTGACTTGACGTTTGCAAACTCGACTTCATTTCTTGAGAAATACTTTGCGTCATCTGACGAAGTTTAGAAAGTTGCGTTGAAATTTCTTCTGTTGATTCTGATGTTCTAACCGACAGCGCCCTAACTTCATCAGCAACAACCGCAAAACCTCGACCTTGCTCTCCCGCTCTCGCCGCTTCAATGGCTGCATTCAAGGCGAGTAAATTAGTTTGCTCTGCAATGCCACGGATCACATCTAAAATAGAGGTAATGCTTTCACTTTCATTATCTAATTGCTCAATATTTGCCGCTGAATCGCTCAGCGTTCGGCTTAAGCTCTGCACACTATCTACCGTTTTCTCAATGACTATTTTACCGTCTGTGGCTGCATCTTTGGTTTGATTAGCTGAATCGGCCGCATTTGCACAACTTGCTGCCACTTCATTCGCCGTAGCGGCCATTTCATTGATTGCCGTTGCAGCCTGCTCTAAGGCCATTTGCTGCATTTGAATAGAGTTGCTTAAGTTTTGTGAAAGTGCTTTGGTTTTGTCTGAAGACTGATTAATGCTACCAGAACTATCGTTTATTTCATTGACTAACGCCGCAATTGAACCTAAAAACTGGTTAAAACTATTAGCCAGCTTACCGGTTTCATCATTACTGCGAATTTTCAACCTTTGGCTCAAATCGCCTTCACCTTGAGATATTTGCTCAAGACCATCGGTTACCTCAATGATTGGGTTTGAAATTAATCTAGCCAAATACACGCTTAAAGGTGAAAGCAACAATAGCAACACAATACTGACGACTACAATAATCCATGTCATCGCATTTGCAGATGCCATTACTTCACTCTTTTTAAGCAAGCCTACAAACTTCCACTTTAATGTTGGCGATGTATAAATATTTGCGATATACGTATCACCATCAATATCAATTTCAGACTGCCCTGACGATTTTGCAGATAAGGATTGATATAAATTGTTAGACGCTTGAGAAAAAGCTTTAAAGTTGTTTTTTGGATGCTTTGCATCGACCAAAATAGTACCGGTATCTTCCACTAACACCAAATAACCGGATTCTCCCAACTTTATGTTCTGAATAAGCTCAGTTAATCCTTTTAAAGATACATCCATCCCGGTTACACCGAAAGGTTGGCCGCTACTGTCTTTTATTGATTTAACCGTTGAAACTATGACCGCATCATCCGGCTCCCAATAATAAGCGTTTGTTCTGACGGGTTCTGAATTTGCTTCAAGGCCTGTTTTAAACCAAGGACGGGGGCGAGGGTCATAATTTGCGCTTACACTGCCTTTTGGCCATTGGGTGTAACCCCCCTGTTGGTTTCCCATATAAATATAAGCAATGCCTGGATGAGAAGAGCCAAATTGATTAAACAAATCAAAAATATTAGCCTCAATAGCGCCATTTTGCTCTGGGGTCATTGTTTTCTCAGAACTACTCGACATATAAGTCGCAATACCTGAATGACCTTTTTTTACATCTGGATGTTGTGCGATGTACATAACATCTTTACTAATCTCAGAAAAAAACATTGAGATAGCGTTATCTACCTGCTCAACCTCGCGAGTGTTCGCAGATGAGAAGTTATCAAACGCTTGCTGTCTTGCTTGAGTAACCATAATGACGGCAATAATCAAAATAGGCACAGACAGAGTTGCCAATAACGCCCAAATAAGCTTTTTCGAAATCGACATAACATATTCATGAAATACTATTTTTATAAATATGGTCAGCGCATTCGGTTACGTCAAGTTGACAATTTAAGCTATCATTATTGCATTGTGTTGCTGTTTCATGGGCAAATTATGCGTAAATATAGTTTAATGATATTGACCCCTCTCCTGATACTTTCAACAGAAACGATAGCCGATGTCGGATTTGCTGGCGGCTTTTGGATAAATTACAGCTATGATGAAAACAGCTATGACACCAATTTAGGCGACCAAGCACTTATTTTTTATTTAGATAAAAAAGAAGATAAAACCAGCCCTTGGCATTATTCCGCAGAACTTAGACTTGGTCCCGGCGGATTCTCAGATCCAGACAACAACACCACTGACTCTGATTATGTTTTGCATAAAGCCTGGGTAAGCTATGACTTTAGTGAGGCTCACAAGCTAATTATAGGCAAAAGCCAACTGCCATTTGCTTGGAAAACAGCCAATTTCTGGCCCGGCGATATGTTTTTGGCAGCTTATGGCGACCAAATGGACGTTGGCTTAAAGTATCAAGGCAACTTTAGTAATACATCGATTCAAATTGCTTATTACCCAAGAGACGATTGGCGCAGTACCTCTACTGACAGTACCGACGATAACAGGCACTGGGGAAGCCGCCAAACATATAGAAAGCTGAATACGCTTGTTGGTGATTTCCAGTGGCATATTTCTAATTCACATACCTTAGGGGTTTCAGCCCAAACCGCAGAGCTTGAAGAGTTTATAACGGGCAATAAGCAAACGGATGGTGAACATCAAGCGATGACAGCCTACTACTTAGGTAATTTTGAAAGCTGGGGGTTAAAACTCAGTTATATCGATGGTGAACGCCAGTTGCCGAATGCCTATTTCACTGCCAACAACTTACCCAAAGAAATTAAAAACACCAGATACAATGCCGAATTGAGTTATCAAATGGGTGATTGGACGTTTTTGATAGATGCAACGTTTGCAAAGTCTGACACTTTAGGTGGACTAGATTCGACAGTTAGTGCTTGGGCACCAGGCGTAAGATATAACTATGGCCCAGGCTGGGTTTATTTAGAATATCTCAACCAAGATGCTTGGTTTGACCGAGATATGCGGATCAACAAAGGCGACTTTGCCGCTTGGTATTTAACATTAGATTATTATTGGTAGTGCCTGAAACATAAGTGACAAGCTAACTTGAAGCTCGACGCTCAAAGTATCATCTATTTTAAAAATATGTATCGATTAGATGATACTTCAACTGGCCCAGCTGAATTTAGAATAACCTCGTATAGCCCCGAACGTTTAATATTTTCAAGACCACGATTAAATGATGCCAGCAAATGTTTTGAGTTTGCACTTTTTTTCAAAAATAACAAATGACTACTTTGGGTCAGAAGGGGCTTGCTATTAAAAGCGATTTGTTCTGCTTCTTCACGACTAAAATGCTGTTTAATTAGGTGACTTGCAGGAATGGTTGCCATAGGGAACAGATCTATTCTGCCTTTCACAAGCTTTTTTAGATTTTGTAAATCTGAGGTCACCGAATCAACTTTAAGTTTTTTTTGTTTCGCAAGCTGCCAAAACTGAGCGGTATAACTGTACCCTGTAGTTGCACCAATATTAAAACCTTGCAGATCTTCTAACGATGACCAGGTTTCGAGTGGTTTTCGTTTATTGAAATAAAAGTAAGTGGCTTCATAGTAAAGTGGCTCAGAACAATAAAAGTCTTGCTTTCTTTTTGGTGTGCAAAACCAATAAGCAGCGGCATCATAACGCCCACTTTTTGCTGCTTTAAAACTTCTTCCCCAAGGCATAAACACAAACTTGACCATATACCCTTCAGAAGCAAATGCAGCTCGAATAATTCGTGGCACAATGCCTTGTTGTTCAAGCTTTTTACCAGAAAATGGGGGATACTCCCCTATTGCTATGGTGAGTTGCTTAGCATAACAAGCCCCACTCAATAACAAAGTAAGCAGTAATAAAACACGCACATAACTATCCTTTTATTGACTCTGTTATTAGCTTAGAACAAAAAATGAAATCTAGGACATAGCAAAAAAAGCTGAAAATAATTCTAAAAACCAACACTTTTTAAATAACTACTGCAAGAAGCAAAAAGAAAAGGCGCTTTCGCGCCTTATTTCACCATTTCCAGAATGCCTTCCCTATATTCTTGGTCTTATTGGTATCGGGTGCCATATACCAGGTCTCGTTTGTTTGATCTGGGCTTTGCGTATAATTTAAGTAATCGCTGTATGCATCGCCAATATCAACACCCTCAAGAGGGGGATAAAAATCATCTGGGAAAATCAGTGCATATGGATAATTGTTTTCGTCTTTAAAATTGCTGGTGTCACCAAAATTTGCCGAACTTGCAATTCGAGTCGTTTTGCCTGGTAAGTGAATTTCTTGACCTGTATTAAGCACATGTAGGTATGGGTCATAAGGTGGCTGACCTAGCGCACTAGCTGGAAATGGCGTATCTAAATTAAAGGTAAATGAAAACTTCTTGCCTTTAATTTTTTCAACATCAGCAAGCGTATTCACAAAGGCTTGATTACTAAGGTGCATTAACGTCTTGCTGTTTGCTAACACCTTCACATCAAGTGCATCATTTACCTCAGTAGTAACAGGAAAACCATTTACTTGCTCGACACTGTCTTCTTTGAACAAGTTCATTGTTAAGCTACCAGATACCGATTCATTAATAGGAATGTGCAAGTACCAATCATGATCGTAGTTTGCCCCCCGGGCGATCATATAACCTGTGGTAATGATAGAAACCACTTCAAGTTCACCGCTTTGTTCGTTATTTTTGAAGCCAAAGCCAACTCTGTAACCCACCAGAAGATCATTAAAGTCATAATCGCCTAAATTAGGGTACTGGTCCTCGTAACTCACTACGAAAAAGCTGTCACTGGTTGGATAAAACAACCAACTATCAACCGGCTCAACAACTTGGCTTTGTGCTATTACTAAAGGAGCTTCGTCAACACCCGGTTGCGCATATTCTAGATACGATACATCATTCGCAGTTAATATAGCCAAGTCTTCTGGCCCATTTGAAAAGTCATAAAACGCTTCAGGGTCACCCAAGCTTTCATTCACTTCAAGAAAGCGAATAGACAAGGTTGCCGATTGCGCATTACTTAAATCAAAGTTACTACCTGTACATGATGACTCGTCTATTGGCATGCGCATAGTGCCGCCAAAATCACTGCCAAAAATGTCACTGTCAGTACTTGGAGTAATATGGCTACTTCCTGTTGCACCTATTAAGGTGTAGTATTCTTGCCGTGTCGTTGTGCCTGCTTTTGCTAACATAGCGCCTGTATTAGTTGTGAAAATATTACAAGTTACAACCTCAGAACCCATATCAAATGTAAGCACTGCACTTTCAACGGTGACGCCTTGGGTACTTGCTTTCTCAGTACCATTAGCGGCTTCATTCACATCCACAGCAAATACCAAAGCATTGCTATTTTGCTGCTTGTATTCTTCAAGCATGGCCCCAGTTAATCTGTCTTTGAAGTAACTACTAGAATGAGGTGCAAATAAGTCAATTTCACCAACGCCTTTATTAATCGTATCTTTGAACATGATACTTTCAACCGCATAACCTGAAGTGCTCGCAATCAACAAAGCACACGCTAAAATTGATGTTTTCATAGCTCGTACTCCTTCGTGATTTGTGGATCGGTTTTAACAGTCGAAAACACATCGTATTTCACTTTGCTTACGTCATTAGGTAAGTAGAACTCAAAATTTGGTGAATTGGGTACTTTGCCCAAGAAAAGAGTTTTGTTGTCAAAGGTATAAATCTTCAAATAAACCGTTTTCGCTTCAAAGCCTAGCCCTGAAATATCGATATTCATATTTTGTGATTTAAATTGCGAAAATTGCGCATTGTCAGCGGCTTTGCTGTCAATTAGCTTATTTGATTGCGGTTGTGTTTGAGTTTCTGATTGTGTTTGCGTTTGAGTCGAAGACGTATCACTACTTGGTGTTTGCGTAGTCTTCACAGACGAAGTTTCATCTGCCCCCCCGCCACCACAGGCAGAAAGTATGAATGAAAGTGCGGAAATGGTAAGTATGCGTTTCATCAGCGTTTCTCCAAAGAGATTGATACTCTAGAGAACCAACTTTTATACCAATAAAAAAACCTTATAAATCAATTACCATAAAACCTTAAAAAGCGTATTTTTTCGTTCTGAGTTGCATATTGCAAATCATGGGATAGAAATAGAACTGAACACGTAACATCAATCCACTGAATTAAGAGGTCTAACTTTGATATAAAAATGCTTAGCGATATTAGATGACGTTTTAACTACTTGGTTGTTTAAAGTGAAAACGCTCAGTGCAGTTAGCGACAGGCTTTGCCCATAGAAATAATTAAAAGTTGTTTAGAATTGGTATAAGCAAAAGTACAAATAAAACAGTTTTTAAAATCACTATATTCATACACCACTCAACCACAAACTTAATAACGCTTTGCTTGCTTATTTAAGGTAGTCGAAAGCTGATAGGGTTTACTTATTACTGAGTTTCGCCCTGCTTCTTTTGCTTCATACAAAGCTGAGTCTGCAACTCTGAATAGTTGCTCAATATCAAAGTCATCTGCTTGTTCACAACTCGTCAATCCTAATGATGCTGAGATAAATTCTGCCGTCTGCGATTTTTGATGACTAATTTTCAAATCGAAAATTGCTTGCTTGAGTTTATTCGCGACTAATAAAGCTTCTTCTTTGCTGATTTGCGTGAGCACAATCGTAAACTCTTCGCCACCGTAACGGGCGACTAAATCCATATTTGAACGCGTATTTTTCGACAATACCTCTGCCACTTGGCAAATAACTGTATCGCCGGCTTGGTGCCCATAAAAATCGTTATAAGTTTTGAAGTGATCAATATCGAGCATGATCATACTCACAGGAAACAATGACAACTCACGTTGTTGTTCTATCATCTCCAAAAAGTGCATCAAAGAGCGTCGGTTAGCGATGTTTGTCAGCTCATCAGTATCACTCAATTTTTGCAATTTTTTATTCGCTTCAACCAAAATCGTCTGTTGAGAGTTTACGGTAGCAAACAAGCCGTCTATGAGACTTGCTAAGCGGCCTATTTCATCTTGTCTTTGTATATTTGTTGCCTGCGAATAATTGCCTTGCTCAATCACTTTTACAACAGTTTCTCGCAAAGATGTTAAAGGAATAATCACCATTTTATTAATCAGCAAATAGATTAAAGCTAAGATTAAAATAGAACTTAACAGCGCAATCCCCATAGAATATTCAATTAAATTATCATCGAACATTCGCTTAGGTTTTGCGTAGGCCATTACGATACTTGCCTTGCCATTTACATCATTAAAAGAAATATATATTTTTTGCTCGGATGAACGAATTTGAGGATAATCTTGGTACTTATCGAACGGAATAACAGACTTACCTTGCGGTAAAGCTGAATACTCAAAGAGGGTTATTTGGCGCTGCATTAAATCGCTGAGTTGCTGACTGACCTTTTCATCCAAATAAGTCCAAACCAACATGGTACCAACCACATCACCCACCCCAGTCGATGGGACTATGCTACCGCTAACAAATAACACAGGATGTTGCTTACCTTGGATGATCCCAGATTTGAATCCTAGTACTTTTGCTGCCGGGAGCTCTGGTTCTTTTACAATTAAAAATTGTCGCTTTTCGGTCGAACTGGCTGTTTGGAAAACGGAGTCTAAGATAACAGAGCCATTATTTTCCAAGGCAAAATGACTCACCGGTTCACCCGAAGCGTCATAAAAATGCATACCATTAAGATTGAGTGAAGCTAGTGACTCTGGGATATGATAATTCTCTTCTAAAAACGCCAGATCCCGCTCTTTAATCACGCGGATCATCTCATCCCAGACTGCATTATCATATATCAGTCTTTGCATTTCACTTTGAATTCTAGAAAATGCCGAACCGAGCTTTCTAATATCTTTTTTATCGTTTTCAACTTCAAGTTCAATGAACTGAGGTATTGTCCAAGCGTATCGGATCAATAAATGAACAGACGAAAAGCCTATTAGCAAAAGTGCAAATAGCAGAAATAGTTTCAAGCGAAGACTTTTAGCTATTAGGTTTCTCATATAGTAAATAGATTTCCCGTTTAATAGGCCTTAGGTTAATACCAATCCTCTTAAATAAGAGGTCTATTTTAAGGATTTGTATAAGTATAGGTTTAATCTAATTTTTTGCTTTTGGCTAAAAAGAAAAAGGTGCTCATAAGAGCACCTTGCATTTGCTTACTTGTATCGCCCAACTGCTTTAGTGCTCAGGTGCGCTATCATGGGGGAGTGGGCGCTTTTAAAGCGCATTACCTTCATTATCGACAGCATCAAATTGATGACCATCAGGTCCACCATCTCGTGGCGGTATCAAGGCTTTAATTTCATTACTGCCAGCAATGGCTTCTGGATCAGTCAATGATCGTAAGAATGCAGCCAGAAGTTGCACTTCTTGCGAACTAAAACCTCGAATAATGGCATCATCACCGCGGTCAGAATCCGCTCTATTTTGCGCATTAAGGTCTAGCACGAATGTGCCTGCTTCACCCACGACTTCATCACACTGTGACTCACTCAAGTGCTGAAATTGCGGTAACTGACACGTTTCTTTTTCGCCATAAAACCTTTCTAAAGAGCCTGTTACATCTGAGTAGTGCTCAATCACGCGCTCTAGTGAAGCAAATACGCCTTTATCTCCATACGGTGCTGTTATGCCGACATTAAGCAGACTTGGCATTCTGAATTGGTTTTTCGCATTACCATCGGCAACACCATGTGCGCCAATTTGAGGGTAAAGTGGCCCGCGTGTTCGCTCTGGGGTAAACATCGCGCCATCATGGCAATTGGCACATCCGGCACCTGTATAGAAAAATAATGCGCCACGTTTTTCATCCGCCGTTAACTTATCGTGCTCGCCTTGCACATAATCAAAGAAAGGGTTGTCGATAAACATAAATGACGCCTGATATGCCGACATAGCTCGAGCAATTCGCATAAAGCTGACTGAGTCGTCACCAAATGCCTTTTCAAATAGCGGCTTCCACTGAGTCGATAATCTTGCAGCGATAAATTCGCGATAAGCTTGCGGTGATTCAAACCCACTTGGGTCACCCATTTCAGCAGCGGCAGTAATTGGGAAATGTGCTTGTGCCATCAATAAACGTAGCGGATCGTTAGCATCAACTTGTTCGTTCATTGCACGAGTTACATCAAGCTCAGGAGTTTGAATTGGCGCGGTTGAAACGAGCCCCACATCACTATCACGGTTGGCCTGTCTGAGTTTTACACGCTGATCCCAAAACATGCTGCCAACCCAAAGGGCTGAGTTACACACCGCTGGTGAGGTTCTGCCCACAGCAGGTACTGTACTGCCATCGGTTCGACCTAACCCCATTACATCTGGGTTTTCAGCATTCACACCAATTGACAGAGAAAGTCCGTCACTACCACAGCTTTCAGCTGGATGATGACATGATGCGCATGAGGTATCGTGGTTCTGGCTCAGCGCTTTACTAAAGAATAGGCGTTTACCTAACTCAATAAGCTCTCTATCTTCTTGACGGCGATAGCGGGCAACATATGCCTGTAAGTTTTCTAATTGTGGGGCAATACCTGCACTATCAAGAACTTTGTCTAAGCAGTCATTCAAAGCATCATCGGCAATCGCTGTCACATCGTTGCTACCGCAATGGTCGCTTAACCTTTCAATACCAATGCGGATCACCGAACCATTTCTCAGACCATCATTATTGTCATGCGCTAAAGTTTTTACAGTATCGCTATTCGAAGAAAGGCTTGTGACCTTGTCACGCGCCACCGCTTGAACATGATAAGTGTGCTCCACGCCGGGTGACGCCGTTGAGTCGACGAAAAAAGTCATTGCTGTGCGACCAATACGCTGACCATCACGAAAGACGCGATAAGCACGTATTCCCGATACACCTTCTGGTGCTTGCCAACTTAAACCTACTTCAGTACTGGTGCGTACTTTGGCGATGAGTTCAGTTGGTGCGCTCGTTTCAATTGATGTACTTGCATTTGCGAAAAGTGCGGCGCTAAACAAAGATGCGTAACAGAGTTTAGCTAAACCGCTTTGGTGACCTTGTCCAAACATGTTTTTCTCCTTCGTTGATTACTCCTGTAAACAACTTTTGAGTGCTTGATTACACGTTTCCTTAATTGTGTAAATTCGATATTTATTATTATTTAATTTAAATTCATAAAGTTATGAAATATTAAGCCACTTATAAGTGCCCCAATTTTTAGGCTAAACCCAAATTAAGGAAAAAATATGAATAAATTAAAAATATAAAATAAAAAAGGATTGGTTTTAAAAACTCAATGACACATACCGTAACGATTTATCAATTTAAAAGTGCAGTAAGACCCCTTATATTGGCTTAACTAAATTAGCCATGAGCCCAGAAGGAAATTGAATGTCGCATGACTTAAAAACATCGTTCACTGTTTTTACTATTTTATCGTTTGGCAGCATGGCATAAGCGATTAAGTCAGTTTTATGTATGCGATGATAGGTAAATAATGGTGCAATCAAAGGACTACTTCGAGCTTCTGCCCCCAGCTTGGTTATCTCATTCGGTAGAAGTATTTTGGAGCCAAAAGCTTTCAGAGCATGCGTTTTTTATCCCGCAAGGCGTCTTTGATTTACTTTTACACAGCCAGCCTATTGGGTTTTCAAAAGTTGACGACCAATTGTCTATCAAGCAAATCCCCGCTGGCGTATCAATACTTGGTCAACAGATCTGTGCATACACACTTTATAGCAAACATCCGCAGTGGATTTTTGGTGTTAGGCTAAAACCTTTTTCATTTCTAAAGCAGCAGTTTATGTCATCGCTCGAAGTGAAAAACACCATAGAATCAATCACGCAATATCTCAGTCATTCAGGCTACTTAAACGATGTTTTACCGCTATTAACTCAATTAAATAAAGACCACATCAACATTCAGATGCAGGTATTAATAGAGAAAATAACGCCTTGGCTGCATAGCCAATTTATTGCCAATGACTATGTTATCTCTGAGCGCTTAAGAGCTGAGACCAACGCCATATTAAATGCCCGAGGCGATATAAAAATTTCCGAGATGTGTGAGACGTTTTCAATAAGTAAAGTCACACTCAGACAGCACTTTCTCGATAACATAGGCCTATTACCCAAAGAACTCTGCAAAATTTGGCGTTTAAACAACTTTTTACTGCACAGCCAATCCGCCACACAAACACTCACAGAGTCAGCAATCAACGCAGGTTATTTTGATCAAGCTCATTTAAATAGAGAATTTAAAAGCCTACTTGGGCAAACACCCAAACACTATTTAAAGTCTACTGAGCCACATTTAAATCAAGGTTTTCAAACAGCAATCAACAATCGATTCATAGGTAAATACGACCCTTTTTGAACTTACTTAACTTTTTTACAATTTTTACGTGTGCGAACTTGATAGGTTTTTCTTAACAAGGACACTTTGTGAAAAAATGCTATGACATCATTTAAGAAAACCGCACTTTCTATTGCACTCTTCATTGGCTTAAATAGCCAAACAGCACTTGCCCAAGCTATTTCAAAAGCTGAAAAACAACAAGTTATCGACAAAGTAAGCGAGTTAATGGCTGAACATTATGTTTATCCTGAAGTGGCATCAAAAACCAACCAAAAGTTAAAACTGGCTTTCGAGCAAGGCGAGTTTGCCGCTCACACTGACAGCGAAGAATTTGCCAAAGCACTCTCGACTTGGTTAGAAGAAACAGCCCAAGATCGCCATTTAAGAGTGAGAGCAAACCCCGTTAGTCAAGAAGTTAAAGGTGCAGAATCTCGTTTGCGCGATAGCTTGCTTAACCCGCCTCGCTTTGGCTCACAGAACAAAGGCGTGGTTGGCGCAAAAGTACTTGAAAATAATATAGGCTATATGGATTTACGTGGTTTTTATCGCTTAACTGAAAGCCAGCCATATATCGACTCGGCAATGAAGCTACTGGCAAATACTGACGCCATCATTATCGATTTACGTCAAAATGGCGGCGGCTCACCAAGAACAGTTCAGTACTTATGTAGTTACTTCTTCGATGAACCCCTGTTATTAAACAGCTTATATTATAGAGAAGACAACGAAACCATCGACTACCATGTTTTAGATGAAGTCGCCGGTGACAAACTGCCAGATGTACCTCTGTATGTGTTAACCAGTAATCGCACCGCGTCAGCGGCAGAAGAATTCAGCTATAACATGCAAACCAGAAAACGCGCCACTTTGGTGGGTGAGACCACCCGAGGCGCGGCGAACCCTGGCGGTATGTTTACCATCAACGATAACTTTAGAATGTTTGTCGCTACGGGTGCTGCCATTAATCCTGTCACTAAAACCAATTGGGAAACGGTTGGCGTGGTGCCTCATGTTGCAACCGAAAAAGATCAAGCACTCGACAAAGCCATTGAACTGGCGAGCACTGAAGTCGAGAAAAGCTGGCAAGCACTAAAAGCTGAACGCGAACAATCACTCGATAAACTACTCGCGCTATTAAGTGATATAAAACAATCAGAAAAATCATTAACTGATTTAAAACAAGGCTATCAAAAGCAAACTAAAGCCCTTTTGAATGCACTTAACCTCACAGATAGAGAGCTGGCAAACCTAGCGTATGACAGCTGGGAAACTTCACCAAAATACGCCGTTTTCTTGTTAGAAATTGCAGTCACTTTTAACGAGCAAGAAACCTTTTTATACGAGTACTGGGCACGTGCTTTGGCAAAAATGGACCAACTTAGCGAAGCTAAAAGCGTCATTGATATCGGGCTATCAAAAGTCAAAGGCGAAGAGCATATTAATATGCTTAAAGAGACCCTTGCCGAAATCACGGTTTCAAAAAACAAGCTTTAGTTAATCGCTAAAGCACTAACTGCACACCAAAGCCAGCAGGATGCTGGCTTTTTTCATCGACTTTATCTGACATTACACTTTGCACAAGATGCTAGACAATTCATTAATAACAGCTAAAAATATCGCGCATCACTTTATGAGGTATGCCACTATGCATCTGTTCAAAAAAATCGCTGTTCTTTCTACTTTATTACTGACATTTGCAACAAACGCAAAAGTATTGTCGATTGGCGATAACGTCGAGCTTCCGACTCTTAACGATCAATTCGATAAACCGCATTCACTAAAATCTAGTACCCAATGGCTAGTGCTTGCCCATGACATGGATAGCAGCCGCGTAACGCGCGATGCGTTTGCAGGGCAAACCGATGAAACGCTAAAGCAAGCTAACGTTCAATATTATGCCGATATTAGTGGTATGCCGGGCTTAATTAGCAGCTATATTGCAATTCCAAAAATGCAAAAGCAAAAGTACGCCATTGTATTGGGCAAAGAAGACAATGAACTGGCATTTTTGCCAAGCGAAGACGACAAGGTCAGTATTTTCAAAATCGAAAATGGCAAAATCGTTGAGTTTATTACCACCGACAGTGCAGAAGAGTTAAAGAAAACCGTACTTAAATAATCGAATAAGACCCCCCTACTCGTTCTTATTTAATTCTTAATGCAATAAGGCAGATCTGTTCAGTCTTATTGCATGCCTCTGCGTCTATTCCCTTTTTCCTTCTCTCTGCAAATATTAACTGGCAACAATGCCGCAATCTTTTCTATCACTACAAACCACATGGATTTAGTAGAAGAATATCCTCTTATATTTAGCGTTAGCAGACGTTAATCTGCACCTAGATAAAAATACAGTCTTCAATGATTGTAAGAGTAGGCAAAGGTTCCATTGGGGAAATGGTTAAAGTATTCAATGACACTTCAATTCGTTTGAAATGCTCGAATACTTTTCAATTGGTACATAATATATTGATTCTAAATAACTAAAAATATAATGTTAATGGCTTATGAGAAGTGATGTCATTCAGTCCTGCATAAAATGGAGTTCAAGTGGAAGATTTAAAATTAAAGTGTAAATGTGGGGAAGTAACAGGTGTCGTTAGTAATGTAAAACCAGGGTGCGGTAATCGATTGGTTTGCTACTGCGAAGATTGCCGAAACTTTGCCAAACAGTTCGATAAGGCTGACAATATTTTAAATAAATTTGGTGGTACAGAAATATTCCAAATCGACCCTTCTCGGATAACAATTAATCATGGTTTAGAAAATATTTCCTGCCTTAAGCTTAGTGACAAAGGTTTATATCGTTGGTATGCATCATGCTGCCAAACGCCAATAGGAAATACCGTTGGGTTAAATTTACCTTTTGTGGGATTGATACATTCTTTTATCGCATCAGATCAAAATATCGACTTTAAAATAGGCCCTATCATTGGCTCTGTATATACAGAGCATGCCACAGGAAACCCTTCAGACGAACTCAAAGCTGGCAAATCAAAGACTCGCCTTTTGTTTACTATCTTGAGAAAGCTATTTATCTGGAAAATCCTTGGAAAAGGTAGCCCTAATCCATTTTTTCATAAAGACGGTAAACCAATTGTCGAACCTAGCTTAGTCAGTCGAAATGAAATCTGACATATTAATTTAAGTACAATGATCAACCCTTGGCGTTTCTAGATCAATCGTTGGACTTTATACTTACATTACAATGGTTCATATTCAGTGAAGGTGTTATTCACTACTTAGTCATTTGTAAAGCGCTTCAGACTTCGAAAATGAAATTTAGCAGCCAACAATCCCCTCTTGCTCAGGATACAAAAAGTTAGAGCTTTCCCCGCTTATTGCTTTTAACGCTTAAATTTATCCCAGTCCTCTTAATTTAGCGGTCTATTTTGAGGCAAGAAAAACTAGTCGATAACGAGGCGAGAATTTTGCTATTTAGTTGTTCTAAATAAGAAATTGTCAACGAAGTTAGCGTCAGTTTTAGTCCCTCAAAATGATGGAGTATTATTGAGGGTTGGTATTATCAAACAGTTACTGCATAAAACAGCACTTTTAAACATTCTTAAAAACTTTCAAATAAGTCCTTGACCTTAGCCTTACTCGAGGTTTTAGAGTACAGCCCGAGTTCACTTAGTAAGTTTAGCTTTTTTAGTCACCCCGAACTTGTTGCAGGGTCTATGAATGGCTTGGTGGATCCCGAAACGAGTTCGGGATGACAGCAAAACAAGCTCGGGATGACTCGAGAGTTAGCTCAAAGCTAACAAGTTAAAGTGGCTTTCAGCAATTCAGAAATGCCTCTTTTAGTCACCCTGAACTTGTTTCAGGGTCTATGAATGGCTTGGTGGATCCCGAAACGAGTTCGGGATGACAACGAAACAAGATTGGGATGACAAGACAAGTGAGCATTAGGTTAACTCTCTGAGTTTATTTAATAAGCAATTTTTAAAATCAAATAAGTGGGTTTTCTAGCCAGCCATTGGTTGACAAAACCCCAAACAAAACTAGAATAACCACATTCGAATACCATTCGAATGTGGTTATTCTAAAGATTTAAGAGATATAAAGTATGGCGCCAGCACCAAAATTTAGCCCTGAACAGCAACAAGCAATGATCCTTGATGCGGCTGTTCAGTGTATTCAAGAGTCCTCAATTACCGATTTCACCATGGCAAAGATTGCCCGCCTTGCAGGCTTGTCGATGGGCTCTGTATATAAGTTTGTTCAAAGTAAAGAAGACATTGTACTTGCGCTTGCTTTTCAATCGTTTAGACATGCCTCATCGGTGTTCGAGCGAGTTTTAAACTTACCTCTGTCTACCCCAGAAAAAATGCTGGCCGTCACTCTCATTGCACCAAAAAAGCTGCAATGCTTTGAGTTTGATTATGAGCTGCAGTCTTACGCAACTAACGAAGCGGTGATCAAACGTGCCTCGTCCTTGTGGTCAGGCAAAATGATTGAAGCCTGTAATTTATGTGAGCAAGCTTTCAAGCTTGCCATCATGGAAGGGATCAATGCGGGCGAGCTCAAAGAAGTACCTAATTTAAGTGAAGTTATTGAAGAAATTATCGTTAGTGGCTGGGCACTAACCGTGGGTTACGAGCAAGTTTTACGCGTTAAGCAACAGCAACAAATTATTGAGGGTACGGCCTCGCTACTCGAGCCTTTAGCCGTCAACGACCCAATTATTCGCAGCACAATTCGCCTTCTCAATAGTTACCCCTGGCAGTCTCCAATCACGCCAGATTCTCTTGAGCGAATTGAGCAAGCACTTATTAATTTAGAATTACGTTAAGGGAGCAACACCATGAATATTAAACGCTGGATTGTCAGCATTGTTATTATCTTTACGGTTATAGGCGGACTAGGACTTACCAAATTTAACCAAATTCAAGCCATGATCGCATTTGGCGAATCTTTCCCAGAACCTTCGGCGTCAGTGACTAGCCTTTACGCTGAAACGATTGAGTACACGCAAACGAGTAAGGTGATCGGCCAGTTAAAAGCACCGAGCATTATTGATATTAGCAATGAGTATCCGGGCCCTATTACTTATGTTGGTTTTAAACCTGGTGACATTGTTGATAAAGGCCAAGTGTTACTGCGCTTAGATACCAGTGTCGAAAAAGCACAACTTGCCGCTGCAAAAGCGCGTGTTACTTTGGCTGAATCAACCTATGCACGAGTAACTAAACTTCTGCAACAAAAGCGCATTAGCCCAGATGAAGTCGACAAAGCCCGCGCTGATGTAGCCGTTGCTAAAGCCGAAGTACAAAACCTCAATGCCGTTATTAACAAAAAAACCATTACCGCTCCTTTCGAAGGCCAAGTAGGCCTAAGCCAATATCAAATTGGTCAGCTCATCGATGCAAATATTCAAATCACCACGTTAGTGGGCCTGAACGACACCATTTGGGTCGATTTTTCAGTGCCGCAAACACTTAGCCAGCCTAAAATCGGTGAAGAAATAAAAGTCGCACTGGTGAATCAAAACACATCAGAAGTTGTAGCAAAAGTCATCGCTAAAATGCCGATGTTAGATGCCAACTCTCGCCAGCAAAGCTATAGAGCTGAAATCGCGAATCTAGATGGTGCGCTCAGTCATAACCAAATTGCCAGCGTGCGTGTGCCTCTATATACAACCAATGCGGTTGTCGTGCCAACCGCAGCAATCACTCGCAGTCACTTTGGTGAGTTTGTCTATGCACTTGAAAAAGATGAGCAACAAAACTGGCGCGCAAAACCGATTAAAGTGACATTAGGTGAAAAGCTGGGTGACCAACAAGTTGTACTATCTGGCCTAAATGGCGGTGAATTTATCGCTGGTGAAGGCGCATTTAAATTAAGAGAAGGTATTTTGGTTTATACCGCGCCACTCGATGGGCAATTAGCCACCGCGGACGACAACATCGGAGGTCAGTAATGAGTGCATTACATGAAAACAAACCTTCTTTTATGGACATTTTTGTCAATCGCCCCGTACTTGCGATTGTACTGTCGGTATTGATCATCTTGGCAGGCCTAAACGCCGCGCAAAAGATTTCAGTACAGCAATATCCTAAGATTGAAAGTGCGTCACTGGTTATCAATACCGTGTATACCGGTGCGTCTGCTGATGTCGTCAAAGGCTATGTGACAGAGCCGATTGAACGCGTAACCTCAACCGTACCCGGCGTTGATTATGTTGATTCAGTCACCACTGCCGGCTTTAGTAAAGTCACAGCTTGGCTTGAGCTAAACCATAGCACCACTGATGCACTTGCCGAGTTAACTACTAAGCTCAACCAAATTAAGTTTGAGTTACCAACAGGGGCTGAAGACCCGGCAATCCAAATTGTGCGTGCCGATAGCCCGTATGCCGTGTTTTATTTAGATGTGCAGTCGCAAGGCTTAGCGCGCAGTGAAGTCAGTGATTATCTTATTCGCAATGTTGTGCCAAGCATGAGTGACATTGAGGGCGTGCAAAAAGTCACCCTTGAAGGCGGCCGCGACCCTGCAATGCGTATTTGGTTAGACGCAGATAAACTCGCTATTTATGATTTAAGTGCCAGTGATGTGTTTGCAGCACTTCAAGCAAACAACACTATTGCGACATTAGGTTACAGTGAAAACAACCGTCAACGCATCGATTTAATGGCCAATACCAGCCTGAAAAGTGTGGCTGACTTTGAAAACCTAATCATCAAAGAGCAAAACGGCTCGCAACTTCGCCTTGGCACGGTTGCCATCATCGAAATCGGCGAAGCCGAAGGCATGGTTACAGCGCGTTTAGATTCTCATGATTCAATTTTTCTGGCTATTTGGGCGCTGCCTGGTGCGAATGAAATCAACATTGGTGATGCACTTTATGCCAAGCTGCCGCAGATCAACGAGGGCCTACCAAATGGTATGAATATCGAAATTGGTTACGATGGTACCTTGTATATGCGTGACTCAATTAAAGAGATTTTCACGACCCTTGCCGAAACAGTGCTACTTGTAGGTATTGTGATCGTTGCTATGATGGGCTCTTTCAGAACCGCTCTAGTGCCATTGGTGACCATTCCTATTTCGATTTTAGGTGCTATCGCCGTTATTTCGATGATGGGCTTTTCATTAAACCTATTAACCATTCTAGCCATCGTATTATCGGTTGGTTTAGTGGTTGATGATGCCATCGTGGTGGTTGAAAACGTAGCGCGCCACATGCGTGAAGGCAAACCTCGTTTGCAAGCTGCGCTTATCAGCTCACGTCAGTTATTAGTGCCCGTGATTGCTATGACCTTAACCCTTGCTGCAGTTTACGCCCCAATTGGCTTCTTAACAGGCTTAACTGGCTTCTTATTCCGTGAGTTTGCGTTTACTTTGGCTATTGCGGTTCTGATCTCAGGTCTCGTGGCTATTACGCTGTCTCCGACCATGAGTGCTTATGTGAACCCTGAAGGGGGTAAAGAAGGCAAGCTCACACGCAAAGTGAATTGCTATTTCGACAAGCTACAGAACTTCTACTTTAAGTCTTTAGATAAGTTGTTTGCATGGCGCCCACAAGTGTTCTTTATTGCCATTGTGTTCTCTCTGTTGTCTGCCCCCTTTTATTTATTGTCGCAAAAAGAACTTGCGCCAGTTGAAGATCAAAGCAGTATTCAAGTCGTGGTTGAAGCGCCACCTGAGTCTTCTCAGGCTTATACTTCAAGTCGAATGAATGACACAGCAAAGGTCATGAATGAAACTGAAGGCGCAAAATTCACTTGGCAAATTATCACTGCAGCCGCAGGTTTCGGTGGTGTTGAGTTAGCACCTTATGAAGAACGTGAAAACTCGGTTCACGACTTATACTTCGACCTATTTGCACGCCTTGGTAGTGTAAATGGCTTGAGCTTGTTCCCTATTTTGCCAGCTTCTTTACCAACTGCGGGCCAGTTCGATATCGAAATGGTAGTCAGAGCCAATGACGACCCTGTGGCAATGAAGAAGTATGCTGACGAAATCATCGCGAAAGCGAATGCCAGTGGTAACTTCTTGTTCGTTAATACCGATTTAAAAATCGATTTACCACAAGCAGAGCTAGAGATTGACCGCGAATTGATTGCTGATTTAGGCCTAAACCTGCAATCGGTGAACGAGCAGCTGAGCATTTTAATGTCGAACAACTTTGTGAATTACTTCAATAAAGATGGGAAAGCATATCGTGTTATTCCAGCGGTTGATAACGGCGACCGTTACAACCCTGAAAACATCTTAGATATGAAGATCCGCACGGACTCTGGTGAGCTTATTCCTGTGTCAGCATTTGCGAGCTTAAGAACCTTCACGAGCCCGCGCGTATTAGGCTCTTTTAATCAGCAAAGTTCATTTAGGATCTTAGCGGGTGTTTTGCCACACGTAACCAAAGAGCAAGGTTTAACGGCCGTTGAAGAGATTGCAGCAGAAGTATTGCCTGCAAGTTACTCAATTGACCATGCCGGTGAATCGCGCCAGTTACGTAAAGAAGGTAACACCATGGTTGGCGTACTGTTAGTGTCGATGATTGTGGTGTATTTCTTGCTGACGATTCAGTTTAACAGCTTCCGCGACCCACTTGTGGTGTTACTAGGCTGTGCGCCATTAGCGCTTGCCGGTGCTCTGATGCTGCCGTTTTTACAGCTTACAACGATTAATATCTATAGCCAGATTGGCCTAATTACTTTGATTGGTCTGATTGCTAAGAATGGTATTCTAATCGTAGAGTTTGCCAACCATCTTCAACTTGAAGGCAAGTCGAAACTTGAAGCGGTTAAAGGCGCAGCTGCGACACGTTTACGCCCAATATTAATGACAACAGGTGCAACTGTGCTTGGTCACTTCCCATTAGTATTGGTAACCGGCGCAGGCGCTGAGGCACGAAATAGTATTGGTATTATCTTAGTAGCAGGTATGTTGATTGGTACTTTCTTCACGCTGATTGTATTACCACTGCTTTACCAAATGCTGGCAAAAGATCACCGTGGTGAAATGGAAACTGAAGCCTCCTTAACTGAGACCAAATTTGCAAATTCATTGTGATCATGATGATTGCGTGGGTTTATCCCACGCAAACACATTCAAAAAAGCGCGATGTAAAATCGCGCCTACAGCAATCACCTGCCTAGTTTTATATTTGTAGGCGTGGGTTTACCCCACACAAACACGTTCAAAAAAGCGCGATGTAAAATCGCGCCTACAAAAACCACCAGCCTAACTTTATCTTTGTAGGTGTGGGTTTACCCCACACAAACACGTTCAAAAAAGCGCGATGTAAAATCGCGCCTACCTAAACCACAAGCCAAACTTTATCTTTGTAGGTGTGGGTTTACCTCACGCAAACACATTCAAAAAGTGCGATATAAAATCGCGCCTACTGAAACCACCAGCCTATTTTTTATGTAGGTCGTCGTTTACGGCGACAAAGTATTCATGCTTCGGTAGCACCAACTTTATGTCGGGTAATTTATACCGGCTTGGTTTAAACACTTTGTCGGGCTAAAGCCCGACCTACAACATAAATTTACCCCACGCAAAAACATTCAAAAAGCGCGATATAAAATCGCGCCTACTGAAAAATCAATCTGACAAATAATACTCAACGGTTGAAACAACCCGTACTTTCTTAATATGCGGATTGTTTCTGTCTCGTGCCGAAATACTAAATTGACCTTGTGAAGCACGTTTAATCTTACCTAACTTACTGCCTGAATCTTCAGCAAACTTAGTCGCCACTTTACGGGCATTTTTGGTCGCCTCTTCGATCATATCAGGCTTAAGTTCATTCAAGCTGGAGTAAATATATTCGGTTTGAAACTGGTAACTACCCGAGGTAAATACAATACCTTGTTTGCCCAGCTCAGATAGCTTACCCATAACGTTTCTTACCGCATCTAAGTCTTGCGAATAGACAGTGACGTTTTGCTGCGCGGTATAACGAAACTCAGCGCGAGCGTTATCACCCCATTGCTGCGCCGATTTGTCAGTCACCGACGGAGAAGTAAAGCTAATATCTTCAGACTTGATGCCGTTCTTTTCTAAAAAGTCTTTGATGTGCGCGGTTTTCTCATCAAGTGACTCATACAGAGCTTTTAAGTCATTTTCAGCAGCACTAAATTGAATTGGCCAGATCACCACATCAGACAGCACTTCGCGCTCAGACAAACCTTTTACAGTAACAGTGCGCTCATATTCTTTAATTGAAATGGCTGCATTCGAGGCGATAACTGCAAATAATGTCAGGCCCAAAAAGATCCCCGCTGCCAATAGCAGATTGTTGTTTGCTTTAGGTTGCATCACACGTCCTTAAATTTTTGTTATTTCTATTTCACAGGCTAAATCATAGCTCAGCTAACTTAACCAAATATGAGCGGTACAAACTTAAATTTATTTATATAGGTAAAACTTCTGCCAACTCATTATCAAGCATATCGAGCACCGACTCGAAACCATGTTTTGGTTGCCACCCCAATTTTTGCTGTGCCGCAGAAGAATCATAAACTCGGTCTAGTTGATTGGGTAGCGTCCATCCTCGCTGTAAAAACATCTTCGCCAATTCTGGGGCTTGCTCTTTTATTAAACCTGCGGCGTCATTGAATAAACGCGGGCAATCTGATGCTTTAAACGGGGTTTTGCCTGAAACAATAAAACGATTAAACCCAGCAAGACGCGTGTCTAACGCCGCTAAATGCGCACTTGCCACATCACGTGCGTCGATACCCCGAGTGAGTCGATATACCGCCATTAAGTCGGCCGGCTCAGGAAAACAGCGAGACATTTGCAGTACGGTCACAGGCAGTTTAAAAACATCAGAAATACTTTTCAGCTTGTCTTCTGCGGCAATTTTACTGCGGTGATACACTGTTTTTGGCTGTGGGGTGATTTGCTCATTCACCCAGCCAGCGGTGTTTTCGGGAGTCGATGCATGACCATACAGTGCGGTGGTACTGGTGAAAATAAACTGCTTTACCCCCAGTTTGATGCCCTCAAGGGCTAATTGCTCTGTGGCATCGACATTAATAGATTGAAACTCATCGTCAGATAATAATCCGACATGAGGCGCATGTAAGGCTGCGGTATGAATAATGACATCGACCCCTTCGAGGGCTTGCTGGATCAGCGTTTTATCGCGAATATCACCAATGAAATCGGCGGTAGAGCAAGGTGTTTTATCTAGGCCTACAACTTGATGGGTGCGCATTAACTTAATATAAATTGCACGCCCGACTCTTCCCGAAGAGCCCGTCACTAACACTTTCATGGATATCTCTTATTTAAAATGGACTGTTCTTATTCAACTTCGTGCCACAATACAAACAAGTATAATGGCGAGCCGATACAACTCTATCGCAACTTGTACAACGATTTTGAGGCGCAAACTTACCGTCGGCCTTTCCATCTCTCAAGTCAATTTCTTTCATTTTGGCAAGTAGCATTTCTCGATCGAACCCTACTTCTGCTATTAACTCACTTAAAGCCATGCAAACAAGTGATAGATGATCAATTTTGCTTTGTAGCTCAACGATATCTACCTGGTTATCAGTTGCTTGACGTTGAACTTGTCTGGTTCGTTCTAATGACTCTGAATTATTTTTTTGAATTTGATATTGCTGAAAGATATCAAATAAATCCATTTCTTATCCTTAAAATTTTTCTTTATTTTTTAACCATTTCGAGAGTATTGAAGCCAAACCTACAACATCCTCTAACCCTGTGACAACTAGATCGCTATTTTCTCTTACCTGATTTGACACCCTAATATAAACATCTCGTAAATGGTCGTCATATTTTCGCAAATAGTTACTTAGGCTTTTTGTTGGGTCATTGCTGTGTTTGAGGTGGCGCTGGATCACTCTTGATAAACACACTTCCATAGGCATATCGAGCATGATCACATAATCAATTAAATGGGCGATTTCAGCCCTCTCTCGCCCAAAGGGTTCTTCGATAAAAATCATCTGCGAATCACTATGTACCTTTAATTCACTGAGCGTTTTTAATTCACTGAGTGCTTTTGTAAATCTGGGTGACTTTATTTGCGATACATCAGCACCTTGATGCAGCCATGTCTTCATATCTAAAGGGTAAGTGTTCGGCTCAACAAAATCGTCGAACAATAAAGTCGGGCTATTACACTCTTCTGCAAGGCATTTAATAACTGAGGTTTTCCCAGCGCCAGAAACACCGCACAAGGCTATGACTTTTGTTTGTTTCATTTTGACTCACATAGAGCAAACTGAGGGCAAATAGGCACGACTATAGAGCCTTAAACTCAGGTTTGATTAAGCCAAAACACTTCAAATCATGAAATTCACCTTTCCAAAAGCCACTCGATCGGCGAACTCCTTCCTCTTTAAAACCCAGCTTTTTTAAAACAGCCTCGGAGGCTTCATTGCCAATCATAGTATCGCCTTGAATTCTATAAAGCTCGCAAAACGGAGATACACTCGAAAATGCCAGTTCGATGATTTTACTGATCGCTTCAGACGCATACCCATACCCCCACTGATTAGCAGCAAGTTCATAACCTATACCTGCATGCTTCATTTTTTCATTCAGTGAATTAAAACCACAAGTTCCGATCAGTTGACCGTTTTCTTTAAGGCGTATTGCCCAGCGAATGCCTAAGTTTTCTAAATATCTTTTATTAAAAAATTCAATTAATTGCTGCGCTTGTGATTCTGTTTGATAAGCATCAATATCGTAATATTGAATCACCTTCTTATCAGAGAAAATAGCAAATAACGCTGAGGTATCTTGCTCATTGAGTTGATTTAATATCAACCTCTCGGTTTGCAAGTCTGGGAAGTTCACTATTCACTCCTTGTTTAAAATTTCTAAAAGTTGAAACATCTAAAGCCTGTCTTTTAACGCAAACTCAACCCCTTGCTGGGCATGAATTTCGGTGGTGTCATACAATGGAATACAGGTACTCGCTTGATTAACCAATAAAGCAATTTCAGTACACCCTAAGATCACCGCTTGTGCACCTTGTTCATGAAGGTGGGTAATAATTTTGAGGTATTGCTCTTGGGAAGATTGATTGATGATCCCACGACATAATTCATCGTAGATCACCTTATGAATAGTCTCGCGGTCATCTTTGTCGGGCACAATAACTTCAATATCAAACTTTTCCCGCAGACGGCCTTTGTAAAAGTCTTGTTCCATGGTGAACTGGGTGCCTAATAAGCCAACTTTCGAAACTCCATCTTGCACTAAACGCTGTGCTGTCGCATCGGCAATATGAAGAATAGGAATACTAATGTGTGCTTCTATTTCTGGCACTACTTTATGCATGGTATTGGTACAAATCATCAAAAAGTCTGCACCAGCACGTTCGACTGATTGTGCTGCATCGGCAAGTATCACTGCGGTATCGGCCCATTTGCCTTGATGTTGTAACTGCTCAATCTCGTCGAAGTTAACACTATACAAGCAAATTTTTGCAGAGTTTAAGCCGCCCAATTTAGCTTTAATGCCTTCATTCAGGGCCTTGTAATAACTTGCCGTAGACTCCCAACTCATTCCACCTAATAGGCCTATTGTTTTCATGGTGAGCGCTCCTATTGATATATTTTTATACACTCACTTTTTCAGAAAATGTCTTAAGCAGCAACCCTATTTTGTCAGTATGATTTTTAGGTTGCTCTTCTGCTTCTTTGCTTTTGGGAACTTTACTTTTGGGCAATGATATAAGTGTGCAGTTCAGGGTATTGGTCAAACTCCAGATGCTTAATGGTACAGCCCAACTCCATTAGCAGCGTCACAAAACCATTGGTGCCTAAAGAAGAGTAATAAACCTCAGGGCCCATAGCGCAGTTAGTATGTGCGCCTTCTGACTCAGTGCCACCAAATGAAAAAACAAACACCCCACCCGCATTTAAACTGTTAACGATTTTAGCGATAACATTGCGCTGCTCACTTAATGGAATATGCCAAATACTGTCCCATGCAGTAATAAAGTCATATTTATGAGGTAAGTCGTAACTGCAGATGTCAGCGTGCACAAAAGTGATTTGCGGGTGTCGCTGTTTTGCAAGCGAGAGCATCTTTTGGGAGACATCAAGCCCTGAAACATCAAAACCTGCTTGAGACAACAATTCAATAAACCGCCCTGTACGACCACAGCCAATATCAAGCGCTTGTCCTCTGTTTTGAGTAAAGGCAATGGCTTTTTCATGCTGCGTAATACCGTTAGACATGTTGAAAGTATCTGCAGCCCAACGCTCGGTTATTTGATCATAGGCTTTGCCTATTTCTTCAGGTTTCATGGCAAAGCCTTACTTAGTTCTAAATTAGAGATATCTTGATGTGAACACGACAAATTAAAGCAAATTATATAATTACCCAAACAAAATTACAGGCATACCATACCTTACTCGTCCATAGATCGTATGTGCGCAGCTAATTGACTTAACACGTTATCATCGGCTCTCTCGAAGTCATGAGATGACAAATACCCTTCATAACGGTCGAAGAATTTATTGATATTCGCTTCAATCAATTTGAATTCAGAATTGTTTCCTGTGCCATGCATTGGAAACAACTTACTATGAAGATGGTCTACCCCATATCCCTCAAAAAACATGCCTGTACGAGCCACACCATCAAACGCTTTATCTAATAAAAGCGCCACTTTTTTCGTCGCTAGGACAAGTTCAGATAATACTTCATCAGACTGGGCAAACGCATAGCTCGAATGATGCTCTTTCGGAATTACGACCGTAAACCCTTTTGTATTAGGAAATATAGACAAAAATGCCAAATGCTCATTGTCTTCCCATACTTTGTGGCATGGTGATTTGCCTGCGACTATGTCACAAAAAATACAACTCAAAGTAAAGCTCCTTTATTGCTACTTACCAAATTCTGCTAGAGCCAACATAGCCTGCTCTGCCTTGTCGATTTGTACAAAAATATGATCATGAAAAAACGCTGCAACTACATTCGCGCTAATACCATACTCTGCAAGTTTAGTGGCAACTGCAGCCGTTAAGCCCACGGCATCTAAGCTTGAATGCACGGTTAAGGTGATGAGTTTAAACACACCATCAAACTTTAGGTTTGCTTGCTCTGCTTGTTGCTTTTCAACAATTACAGTAAGCGCTTCTTGCTCCATAAAGGTCGCAATTGGTTGCAACGACACAACCTCAGAAAGCGAGCTCTTTACAGTACAAAAAACAAACTCCCCATCTTGTAATTCAGGTGACATACTTTGTAAAAGCGTCTCTAACTCTTTAATACCAGACATGTTTTCTCCTTTATGCATCAACTTACGACAATGTTGACCTTATCAATGACATTGGCACAAATCGTATGCCATTAAACTCACCTTCTTGCTCGGTTATTTCAAAACCATGTTTTAAATAAAAATCGACGGCATTAACTGCTGAACGAAGTTTTATCTCTTGCGCATCTGTTGAATCAAGTAAGTATTGCAGTAACTTTTGCCCTATACCTCGCCCTTGTGCTTGATGCGACACAAACAAATGCGTGAGGTAATTTCCGGCTCTCATTGCGGCAAAGCCTAATAATGTGTCGTTTGATATTGCTTTTACAGTAACAAAGTCATCATTGTCGAATGTCGTTTTTATATCGGGTAGCACGCGTGCAATATACTCTTGCTTACCTTGCTCATTAAAATGCGGTAGCACAGCAACTTTAGAGACGGCTTCGACTAAATTTGTAATAGCGGTTAAGTCTTCACTGTTAACTCTCTGAATTTCCATATTTTTACTCCTAAACTGAAGAAGTAAGTGCCTTTTGGGTCACATTTGGCTCATAAAAAGCCCATGAGTCTGCACCATCAAAATAACGAATATTGACTTGCTCTAATATATCTCGTTTGAACATTCTTAGATTTACAGCCATTCGGTCAGCATTGCCTAACTCAGTCGGGGTGTAATGGGTTATACACCCACAACCAGTACAATGATGAAAGTCGATTAACTTATCACCATGGCTGTAGATTTTTGTCTCGCTTTTTAGCGAACTAATTTTGACGTTTTGAGGAGAGAAATAGGCCCAAATTGCTCCATACCTATAACAAATTGAGCAATTACAACTCGTAACTAAATCAATGGGTTGTAACAGTTCTACGGTGACATCACCACTATGACAGCTCGCTTGCATCATACTTCCTTATTTTCACTTAAGTGGAACACCTTAACACTAAATCCTTAAGATACTCGCCAAAATTTTTAAACGTCTTACAATAGCGTATTTTGTTATATTTATACTTTCAGATCAGGGCCTAATTTTGAAACTCAGCAAACGCTTAAAATTAATCGAGTCTATGGTGTCACTTCACTATGATCATATTTGGGACTGCTGCTGTGATCATGGCTATTTAGGCGCTGCGCTTTTAGATAAGCAAAGCAATGAAACCGTACATTTTGTCGATATTGTGCCTGAGCTGATGTTAAGTCTCGAAAATAAGCTGCAAGCATTTTATGACGAGCATAACTGGCAAGTTCACTGTTTAGATGTATCGCATCTGCCTTTGCAAAATCATCAAGGCAAACATTTAGTCATTATTGCTGGCGTGGGTGGCGATTTAACCGCGCAATTTATAGCAAGCATCAATGCGCAACATCCAAATTTAGATATTGATTACTTAGTTTGCCCTGTGCATCACCTATTCATGCTAAGAGCCAAGCTCAATGAACTGAAATTAGGTTTAGTGCAAGAGGCTTTAGTTGAAGATAACAAACGTTATTACGAAGTCATATTGCTGTCATCTAAATCAAACAACCAGCCAGTCTCGGCGGTCGGTGAGCAGATCTGGCAAGCTGACAATGAAGTACAGCTCGAGGTGGCTGAGCGATACTTGAAACAAACGCTCAGCCATTATCAACGCATTGCCAAAGGCAAAAATAGCGATGTGGCGCATATTATTTCTGCTTACAAGCAAGTTATTCCAGCACTAAAAACAAGTCTTTAGTCGACTTAAAAAATTGTTATAACGACATAAAACTAATGTGCAGCCCAATGCTACTATCAAAGCCTTCATCATTAAAATAATGACTATAGCCAAGCTGCACATGAATACGACGGGTGAACTGGTATTCAATGAACGGCTTCACATAACTCGAGCTTTTGAAATTATCGAGCTCTTGCTCTTCACAGCTGCTACAGCGGAAAATTGATCGACTGATATTGTTATATCGATAGCCGCCAAGTACACCTATGGTGAGGTTCTCGACTAAGTGATCTTTTAAAATCAAACCCAATTCGCCATAAATTGAGGTGCCCGTCACACTCGATTCTCTACTAAGCTTCTCACCGGTAACGGCGTTTTTTACATCCTCACTAAACGGGTTGTCGTCTTCAATATACACATAGTCTAAACCGATGGCGAACTGGTAAAAGCTGCGCGGTTCACCTTTGTAATAAATACCAATGGAATGGGCCATATCGTCTACTTGCATATCCAATTCTGTGCCTTCATTGATGTCATTGACACTCAAAGCCTGATAACTAAAGCCATAAGAATAATTATAAAAATTAACGTTTTCGGCTTTGCTTACACCACTTAACAACAGGGCACCAGCAAATAAAGCATGTTTAGCGTATTTCATACTGCTCTCCTTCTATTTGGTATTCGCAGCACAGCTCTTTACTGCATGCACAAAGTGCTTAACGGTGCGAGCGCTGTAAAAAATAATACTGTTTTGATATTCGTAGTTATAACTGCTGTCTTCAAATTTATTATGCGGCGTGCCACTCCAAACCTTACCCATAGGAATATTTGGGAAAGCAAATGGGTTTAACGCAGGCTCCTCACAAGCAAATTCATTGTTGGCTTGTAGCTCTTTGATGCTGGGTAATCGCCAATTTGAATTTGGACTTTCATCATTGAGCGTAGCAACATATTGATAAGCTTGCTGCCAATCCATAAATTCGGCTTCACCTTGTTCGCAATCTTCGCCGCTTAAGCCAGCTGCGCAGCGCTTCCAAATTAGCCCAGTTTGTTTATCGAGAATATTGCCTTGGTCATCTTGCAAATAGCGCTCTGCGGGGCTAGTAAAACTGATTTTTTCATTACAACGTTGTTTAGAAGCAAATTGCTGACGATTCACCGCGGTGATTTCTGTGTCACTCAAGCTACTCGAAAAGGCATAGAGGTTGGGGGTGCCTCGCACCGCTCGCACCATTCTTGGCTCTGAGCTAACGCCTCCAGCAACACGGCCATAACTAAAGCCGACCGACCATGCACTATTAGAGTCATCGGCATCTAAGTTACTGGTCCAGTAAAAACCCAGCTTAGTATTAGGAAAGTAATCTGCATCGATACTCGGTTGAGAGCGCCCATAATGCACCAAGTCTTGTAGCTCGATTTTGTTAGGCAGTCGCCAATCATCAAAACCACAGAGCTTTTTGGCATTGAGCTTTTCAAGGTAACTTTGCGTGTCGCAGTTATCATCGCACACGCCATTATCAGCGGTTGAATAGTCTGGTAGGTTTTCATCAAACCAAGAGTAAGAAAAGCTGCTGTCTTGAGGTAAACCTGAGCCTTCAGGGCTCTTAACTTCCCAAATTAAGCCAGTGACATTATCAAGCACACATTGCCATTGCTCAGCATCAGCCGCTAACGGCTGACCTTGTGCATCTAGTTTAGTGTAATCAAAACTCGCATCACCTGAGCCGACTTTCATTAAGTTAGCTTGCGTATCTCTGCCCGTGGTGCAGTCTTGGTTGAACCCCGACTGTAAATCACATTGCGGTAAGTTAGTGTCAGGATAATCCCCGGCGAACGTCACGCCGGTATCGTTATAAGGCGACACAATTTCATCACAGGTGCATTCACCGTCGCATTTTGCAATTTCAATTCGCGCTAAGGGTGCAGTTGTATTTGCATTTTGCGAATTTCCCGATGCGTTTGAAGTCGTATTATTCGCTGTCGTTGGTTTATTTTCAGCCACAGGCTCATATTTGCAACCCGCTGTTAAGCCCAGTAAAACCAATATTGGCGCAGTTTTCAGTAAAATCATAGTCCATATCTCATTTGTGCCTATTCAATAAAAACCAACGCTCAATTTTTATACCAAAAAAAATTGCGCACAAAGTTTGCAATTTCCCCAGTTAATTTTACAACTTAAGTATACCGATAAGGATTTGGAGTGAACCTGAGCTATAAATAAGAGATTTATTAATTTTGATACCAATGATTAGTTTATCTCTTATCAGAAGCTCAGGTTCGATAGTAAATCCATCGCGCTTATACTGCTAGATCATAAATAGGACTGATTATGGAAACTGTCGACCCCCTCTTAATTGCGTTTTTACCTAAAGACATCCGCTCGATGTTTTTCCCTTATGCCAGTGTGCAACTTGGCGCTTTAATTTTGAACTTGCTAATGGGCTTTATTATGGCGAGTTTAATTGGCTACCACTTTAGAAAGTACGCCAGTGCATTTTGTAATCGCCAAGACTTCTCTCGCCTTTTTCCGCTGCTTATGCTCACAGTTATTTTAATCATCACTGTGGTCAAAGCATCGCTTGCTTTAGCGCTTGGTTTAGTTGGTGCATTATCGATTGTGCGTTTCAGAACACCCATCAAAGAGCCTGAAGAGCTTGTTTATTTATTCTTAAACATAGGTGTAGCAGTAGCCCTTGGTGCAGGACAAACCCTTGCAGCCATTGTCGCTTGTGTTGTGACTCTATTGTTAGTGACTTGGGTTAAGAAGCGCCACAGTAAAGATGTGCAAGAGAACGGCTTATTTCTATCGCTCAACTATCGCAGCGATGACCCCGATGTGAACATTGCGATTTCGGATGTAAAAAACATTTTAGAGCAGTATGTTGATCGCCTTGAATTGCGCCGCTTTGATACTGGCGAGCAACACTTCGATGCCGCTTTCTTTATCTCAATCAAAGAAGCCAAACAAATCGATGAATTCATGCATGCATTGAAGCAAAAGTACCAAGGAATCAACATTTCACTGCTTGAGCAACACAATATTGCGGGAGTGTAGTTATGAGACTCGATACGCCTAAAGCCGCCTACACCCCACCCGAACGCAAGGCGTTTATGTTGGGCGTGTTAATTCTTATATTACTGTTAATACCCTCAGTGAATGCAGTAAAAATAGCCCTGATCCACAACGGCTATGTTGCCCACTACGAAGATGGTAAGAGCAAACTCATGCAATTGGTGCAAGACATCAGCCTTGCACCTAAGCGCCTGCTGACTGCCGATAAAGACTTGCCTGTTATCAAAGTCGATATTAAATATCAGGACTGGCTCAAACTTGAACAAGATAGAAACAACGCGCTTAAAAACGGCATCATTGCCGAGCAGCGCAATCAAGTGAATGCCACTCTTTACTTAAACCAACAAAAGTACTTTGCCAAAGTGCGTCTTCAAGGTGACATGCTTGATCATGTTAGCAACGACACCCGTTGGTCATTGCGCTTTGAACTAAAAAAGAAAAAAGCCTTATTTGAATCTAGAAAATTTGCTTTAGTCGCCCCCAATGTGCGTATTCATCAAGGCCCTAGCTTATTCAGTAAAACGATGGAGTTGGCTGACTTTGATATTATTGCGCCTAAAAACATTCCAGTTCGCGTCGTACTTAACGGCGTCGATTGGGGCACCATGTTTGTAGAGCAAGCCTTTAGCCAATCATTACTTGCTGTGAATGATCGTACCGAAGGTTTAATAGCTCGACTCGATATACATGAACAAACTCAAAATAGTGCTGGTGAGATCACGCGCGTGCTTAAACCTCGAGAGTTGCAACGTGGCACCATTCTCGGCAACCCAGCTCTGAGCCAACAAAGACAAATTGCACTTGCGCTACTGGATGATTTTTTAAATAAAAAACGCCCTGCCAGTGATGTATTTGATGCAAAAAAAATGGGCCAATACTTAGCCACGGTTGACCTGTGGGGCGCATGGCATGCACTCACATGGAATAACTGGCGCTGGTATTACAATCCGCATTTAGCCAAATTTGAACCTATCCAAAGTGATGTAGCGGTTACACCAGCTAAACACAATTGGTTGATGACACCACCAAGCCACGACTTTGTATTGTCAAAAGCCATGTTAGACGATCCTATTATTCGCTCTCATTATGATATGGCCAAGCAAACCTTAATTGAACGTATTAATCAAAACTTAATCCCTGAATTACAAGCCTATGAGCAAACACTACTGAACAAATTACATGGCGACAGCCCATTATTGGCACCTTTTGATTTAACGCTTATGAAAACGCAAGTCATGTGCTGGCAAAGTGATTATCAAGGTGCTGACTGCCAAAATATTGGACAGTTTGATGCGAGCCTGCACCAACATATGCAGGATTACGCAGGCCACGCCAATTGGGATATCTTAGCGCGCTTTAATTCTAAATCTGGAACTGGCGTATTAAAACTCGTCAACAACGATAAAGAACCACTGCACTTAAAAAGCATCACCGGTCTTAATCGCTATGAAGATCGCTCTGAGCTTGAGGAGGTTAACGCGGATTTTCCTCGGGTATTGAACCCAGGTGAGACACTCGACATTAACCTACCTGCTGACATTGTTGCAGTTGATTTACGTGCAGCCTTAGCGAGCAAGAAAATTGCTACGTTTCAGTTTAAAAAAGACATCGCGCCACTGCACTTTATTCCTCGCCCACAGCCTTTAAATACTTCATTAATGAGTCAATACCCGTTTATTGAAGTCAATGAAGGGCATTGGTATGTAAAACCGGGAACTTGGCAAATTAACGATTTTTTGGTGACCCCGGATAACACTGAATTAGTTTTGCCTGCAGGCGCTCACTTAGAGTTTGCAACCAAAGCGGGCTTGATGGTGTTCGGCCACTTAACAGTGAAAGGCACTGCGGATAACCCGGCGTCATTAACTAAGCAAGTCAGTAGCCGAAAATGGTCAGGGCTCAGCGTATTCTCAAACGAGTACAGCCCCAAGTCGGTTGTTAGACATCTCAATATCAGCTATTCGAGTAATCCGAAACTGGGCTTATGGCAACCGCGCGGTGCAACCTATTTTGTTAAAACACCTGTTCTGCTTGAAGACATTCACATTAGTGAAAATCAGTCAGAAGATGGCTTAAACATCATTAATGGCGATATCGAAATTAATCGCATGTTGATCACCAATGCGTTGTCTGATGCCTTTGACTGTGACTTTTGCGTGGGCACCGTCAATGACAGTGAGTTTAGAAGCATAGGTTTTCGCTCTGGCGGAGACGGTATTGATGTCAGTGGTTCAAAACTTACACTCAATAATGTGTCATTCAATGGTGTACGAGACAAAGCCATATCAGGTGGTGAGCGCAGTCATTTAATCGTTAATACTGCCCGCTTTAATAACGTTAATTTCGGCCTAGTTGCCAAAGATGATACCAAGATAACTGCAACCAATATCACGGCTGAGAACGTTAAACATCATGCCCTTATGAGCTATTCGAAAAAGCCAATTTTTGGTGGTGCAATTTTAGATGTCAGTGAATTTAACTGCTTAGACGCGCAATGTGAAAATAAAATCACCGTCGAAACTGGCAGCGTGCTCACCATTAATGGCACTGCAATAGATAGCCAAGACCTCGATGTAAAGGGCCTTTACAGAACAATTATGAAATCGGATAAACCAAGATGAATACAGATAACACACCAAATTATCGCTTCGAGGTTAAGATCCCTATTCCGCTTAACCGTCTAGAAGAAGTTAGAATATGGCTAATGACTCATGCTTTATGGTTTAAGCCGCATTTTCCAGACCGGGATGTAAACAGCTTATATTTGGACACCCCTCATTTAGAGCGCTATGAAGAAAACCTCAGTGGGATCAGTGTCCGCAAGAAAGTACGCATTCGTTGGTACAATCAGCTCGATGATGCCAATAAAGCCAAACTGGAGTTTAAACATCGTCAGGGGGGGAAAGGTTACAAGGTCACTTTCGATACCCAATTTGATTTTGATGACCCAGAGTTTAGCTGGGCCAAAGCGCTAAAACTTAGCTTTGACAAATTGCCTGAGCAAGGGCAGTTGCTTTGGGGCGTTGAGCACACGCCCGTGCTAATCTGCCGCTATACACGCCAATATTTTATTTCGAACTGCCAGAAAATCAGAGCGACATTTGATAAAAATATTTGCGTCTATGACCAAAGGTATAAAGCCGATGCAAACCTGCATAGAAGTGTGCCGCTCGGAGATTATGTGTTGCTTGAGCTCAAAGCTGATGCTGAATTTGAGAAAGAGCTAAGCCGTTTGTTAGCTACTTGCCCGCTTCGTCAGTCCCGTCATTCAAAATATGTGAATGGTATTCGACAACTGATGTGGCAATAGCTATGTTGTGCGTGGGGTAAACCCTCGCATACAGTCACAGTTGAGACCGCACAAATTCACTCCCTGTAGGCGCGATTTTACATCGCGCAAATTTCACCTTTTTGCAGGGGTAAACCCTCGCATACAGTCACAGTTGAGACCGCACAAATTCACTCCCTGTAGGCGCGATTTTATATCGCACAAATCTCACCTTTTTGCGAGGGCTAAACCCTCGCCTACAGCCACAGTTGAAACCGCACAAATTCACTCCCTGTAGGCGCGATTTTATATCAAGCAAATTTACAATAAACACCGTGTCATCCCGAACCCGTTTCGGGATCCATTGAATTGCTAATAGACCCTGAAACAAGTTCAGGGTGACTAACAGGTTAAAAATGGCTTTTGCAGCAAGCCTGTAGGCGCGATTTTATATCGCGCAAACCTCACCTTTTTGCGAGGGCTAACCCCTCACCTACAGCCACAGTTGAGACCGCGCTTGTTCAATCCCAATAGGCGTGATTTTATATCGCGTAACTCTAAAATAATCACCGCGTCATCCCGAACTCGTTTCGGGATCCATCAAATAGCTAATAGACCCTGAAACAAGTTCAGGGTGACTAACAGGTTAAAAATGGCTTTTGTAGCAAGCCTGTAGGCGCGATTTTATATCGCGCTTTGCAGTACATTTAAAATGCGTCATAGTATTTAACAACTTAAAACAACAATGATATCAACATGATGAAATACACACTTCTAGCCACGATCCTCATCGCTAGCACATCGAGCTTTGCAGTCACCAAAGCGAAAAAAGAAATTTTACTCGATAACACAGACGTTGAAGTGATCAGAGCCACTTACCCTGCGGGCAGCGAGTCAGGCGTACATACTCATGTTTATGCAAACCGCGTTGTGTATTTTGTTAAAGGTGGCGTACTTGCCATCACGCCTGAAGATACCAGTAAGCCTGACCGTATTATTACTGTAAAAGATGGCCAAACTCTGTATATGCCTGGCGGCACACACAATGTTAAAAATATCGGCGACACTGAAGTCATCATCGTTGAAACTGAAATCAAAAACAGCAAGCTGTAATTTTCATATTTTAAAAAGTAAAGCTGTGGCGATCTCAAAATTAAGACCTTTTCTTCTACTGCCTTTTGTATGCCTAGCAAGCACCTATTTGTTAGGCTGTGCAGCCAAAAGCAAAGTGCATGTCATTGCTCCTTGGTGTTCACCTGATGAACTCACAAAGATTTACTCTGCCTTAGAGGAGATTAAACAGGTAACTGTGGTCAAATCTGACGCTGAGTTGCCAAATGGCATGCTTCATAACTCGATTCTTACCCCAAAGCTTGTGAAAGATTTCGAAGTCATTGAAGAGCTAGCCAGTGCTTTGACTATGCATGGGTTCGAAACACATATCAGCTATATCAACAACTTTAACCATCACTATAAAGATAAACACATTGGTGTTTATATTACTCACTGTACTCTTGCCACCAGCACTTCAAAAAAACTCTCAAATTAATTCGCAAATTGCAAAATAAGTTTCAAAACGAAATTTAAAAGTTTCGTTTAACTAATTATCAATGAGTTACAATTGGCACAGCCTCTGCTTTATCTATGGTGAGTAAATTAAAGATGAAGTAAAGAGGAAGCCGCCATGTATACGCTAACTACTTATCAAAACCTTAAAGAATTATTTCCTGAATTAAATGCACAGCTTTTCAATAGCTCACACGATTATCGCAAACAAGTGCTTGAGATGATGGCTAAACAAGAGTGTAAATTGCATGATTTAAATGAGCAATTTATGGGTGAAAAGCATGAAGCGTCTCGCGAAGAAGCTTGTGTATTAGGGTACAACTGATGCAAAACGACTTTAAATTCTATCTGCCAGGGTAATGCCATTACATCGTGCATACTCTGGCTTTGCCATTTTTCACAACCACAGGATGAGGTTACAACAATGAGATAACCCCTATGATCAGCTTTGCCTATATAATTCGATTTCAAATGGCTTTTAGCCCTGTATACTGCCCGCCAAAACCAATAAATGTGATAGAGCAGTTCAGGAATTTTTCTATGCGTAAGTCCGATAAAAAAATAGACAATCAACTCAGAGAATCGCTGACTCAAGTGTGTGATGCCGCCCTCAAAGATATCGAAGGGTTTCAGTGGCTAACTCACCAAGCTAACTACTCAGATTTTCCAAATAGCTTAAAGATCACCTGTGTGTTTGATACCAACGAACAATTGAATGACTACTTAAAATCGTCACAGAATGCATATTTACTCGATCTTATCAGTAAAGAGTTAAATATGATGAAGTTAAAAATAAAGTCAGTGGCTAAAGTAGTCAGCTACGATTCTGAAGAAAACTGCCTAGCTGAAAATAATGGTAATTGGACTAGAAGATTAGGCAACTAGGAAGCTAGGTAACTAACAGCTAGTTACCTAAAGCCGAAATCAACTTAAGCTCACTATTCTCTTATCAGCTAATACACTGACAATAGCACTTAATTTCTGCAGTGCCATGTTCATTGATTTTGTATGGCGTTCGTCTGCAAATTCTTGATATTCAGAGGCAACTTCAAAAATCTGATCAACTCCCAAATATTTGCTCAAAGTGCGAAGGTGCGGCACTAAATGACTATGCGCTTCGTTGATACCACCTTTTTCAAAGCCAAATTCACCACTTGAAGTAATAATAACCAAAGTCTTACCCGACATTAACGGCGCTAAAGGCTTATCGCCACGGGCTAAGTCAAAATCAAAGGTTTCATTAATACGAATAATTTGATCAAACCACGCCTTGAGCTGTGCAGGCATACCATAGTTGTACATGGGCGATGACATTACAATCAGATCCGCTTTTGCAAGCTCAGCAATATACATATCAGACTGAGCCAAAATCTGCTGTTGCTGTCCCGTTCTTTGTGCCTTTGGTGTAAACACCGCACCAATCCAATCTTGCGTAATATACTGCGGAGGGGTCACTCCGATATCTCGATACATATACTCATCTATGTGAGTTTGCTTTTTCAGCTCTGAGATAAATCTTCTTGCCAGCTTTTTAGAAATAGAGTCATGATCAGGATTGTCGTTAGAAACCGCTCTTACGCTTGCATCTATATGTAATACAACACACATTTTTTAATACCTCTTTGGTTTAATTTGAGTGTCATTTTTGTCACTTTTTGATACTTAAACAAACGAGTAAAAAACATTTACAGATGAGTTAAACTTATCTATTTTACTTTTTTAAGTTGACGATAACCGCTATGAATGTTTCATTACCCGCACTAAAAGCATTTGAATCGGCAGCAAGATTGGGGAGTTTTAAAGCGGCAGCCACAGAGCTGGCAATTTCACCCACAGCTGTTTCTCACCACATAAACAACCTTGAACAACGACTTAATATGAACTTATTTACTCGTGAAACAAGAAAAGTCACGCTCACAGCTGCAGGAAGACAATTAGCAGAAGCCACAAACCAAGGCTTTAACATCATACAAGCTGGTATTGATAAAGTGACGGCGAAAGACAAATTGATCAATGTTGCAACCACCTCATCCTTCGCCGCTTTAGTCCTTATTCCAGCGCTACACCACTTTTATCAGCAATTCCCTGAGATAACTGTCAACATTACCAGTGGTGAGCAACTTACAACAGATAACTTCACCTTACCCGTTCGATTTGGAATACGTGAGCAACAAAACCAAGCAGATATCATCAAGTGTGAGCAATTTAATTTGTTTAGTGCGCCACATATCGCAGATAGGTTCATCAGCAGTGAAAGCGTGACCATTTACACTACCAATTGGAAAAACAGCGATTTACCCAAAGCCCCTCTTAAAGACTGGCTTGCCCTTAATGCATTATAAGACAAACAAGTTGTCGTTAAGTATTTCGATCAAGAGCTTTTTGGCATTCAACAAGCCATGCTCGAAAACGCCTATGTGTTTTGTTCAAAAACACTCACTCAAGGATACCTGCAAGCCGGACTACTTAAAGAATTGAACACCCAAGCTATCGATTCTGCCTTTTGTTACTACATCGAAAACAAACAAAAACATACCACTAGACACACCCATATGTTCATCGAATGGTTAGACAATCTCATGCTGTAATGGAACAATAAGCATCGAGTAAACGATGAATTAAGGAGAGTTATCAGATGCTTGAACAAGTCATGTCTTTAATGGGTTTAATCGCGTCAATTTGGCTGGTACTAGGCGTTTATTCCGCAGCAAAGCTTTACCCAAACTACAATCATAGCGAGCAGTTTTGTAGCGAATTAGGTGCCGTAGGCAGTCCAACACAAAGATTTTCTCCGCTTATCAATAACTACCCGCTCGGTGTGCTGTTTTGCCTCTTTGGTATTTATGTCTTTAACTTAGAACCTAATATATGGCTTCAGCTTACTGGAGTATGTATTGTCGTGCACGGGCTAGGCACTTGGGTTGCAGGCTTTTTTCCGATGGACTCAGATCCTTACACCAAAGCACCGAGTCGTGACTGTAACATTCATTCATGGGCGGGGTTATTTATGTTGCTTTCACTGTTGCTTGCCCCTATATTCATGCTCATTGCGCCGCTCTCTGCCATTAACAGCATCGCGTTTAAAGCTTTTTCAATCATGAGCCTTATCGCTACTATTTATACCCTTATATTGATGAAAAAAGCCTATGTTCAGAAACAAAAAGTCGGGCTATATCAGCGTATTTCTTATGGCACGCAGCTAGCCTGGTTGAGCGTGCTCTCTCTAGTCATCTCTTTTAGTTAATAATCAATAATGAAGCAATCTTTTGAAATTAGCCGCATTCATACGCCGTTAGGTATTTTTAGAGTGTCAGGAGAAGTGTCTGATCGAAACGATTTAGCAATATCACAACTAGAGATCATGGGTACTGATGGCTGGCTGTTTTTAGATATTCAATCTAAAAAGGTCGTCAACCTAATTAAGCAACTTGAGCCGCACTTGCTGGCTCATTTACAGGGTTAAGCCCTTATGACTGAAAAAGTAAGTAATAAGAGCTTAGCCCTTTTTGATTTTGATGGCACCTTAACCGATGCCGATATGTTCACTAAATTCTTAAAATTTTCAGCGACAAAAAAGCGCGCTTGGCTAATTAGGCTAACACTACTTCCTTTATATGGATTTTATAAACTAGGCCTTTTCCCAGCGCCAACTTTGCGAAAGTTAGCAAGCTTTGTTGCTTATAAAAACAAACCCATTAGCTTCCTGTGCCCTCTTGGAGAAGAATACGCGCTTACGGTGATCCCCAAATACCTTCGCAAACAAGCCATTGAGCGTTTGCAATGGCACTTACAACAAGGTGATACCGTTGTTGTGGTTTCAGCTTCTCTAAACCTGTACTTAGAACCTTGGTGTGAGTCACTTGGTATTGGGCTAGTTTGTAGTGAGCTTGCGATTAAGAATGATAAATTTACCGGGCTTTATCTAAACGGAGATGTGAGCAATCACACTAAGGCTGAGAGGGTAAAATCAATGTTCAATCTCAACCAATTTAAACGTGTTTACGCCTATGGTGACACACCAGAAGACCATGCACTTTTGTCTCTCGCCGACGAACGGTATATGAATTGGGTGAAGCAATAAAAACCATTGCTACCTTTAATGCCTTTTCCTATTGACCAAATTTAACCTAGCTAATTTTCACTTTCATTTACATTAACTGAATAATAAAAAACTGAAGTTTAATCAGGTTTTTGCATATAAAAATCCAAAAAGTAACAACTCACCAATAAAAATAAATCTCATTATCGAACCCTTTTAAGGTAAACTTCCCACCCACAGCCATTTCATTAACAATATACATACAAAATGTGAGGTCATTGTTTTGAACATCAACCGCCTGCTTGGCAAAATAAAAGTTGCCAATAAGCTGCGAATCTCTATTGCTATCTCTATCGCAATTATTGTGGGGATCCAACTCTCTGCTGCAAACAAACTGAAAGACACAATGACAGCTGAAAGACAAACAAAGGCGATTGGCCTTGTGGAATCTGTCAGCTCTCAATTGAATGCCATTGCCAAGTCAGCCAACCTAACCACTGAGCAAAAGCAGGCACAAGCAAAGTATTTGATCAATAACACCCGTTTTGGTGAGTCAGGCTACTTTTTTGTATTCGACAACCGAGGTGACATGGTTGCTCACCCAATTAAACCTGCACTCAACGACCAATCAATGACAACTCATGTAAAACCATTTATACGTATTGCATTTTCGAAATTCGTTGATACCGCAGAACAATATGGCCAGGGGTTTGTTACCTATCAATGGCCAAAACCTAGTTCAACTGAACAAGAAGAAAAGGTGTCGTATGTACAAAAGCAGGCACATTGGAATTGGGTAATTGGTACGGGAATTTACCTAACTGATATTCAAGAGACCTACTACCAAACCTTACGCAGCATTCTAATTGAAATGTTGGTTTACATAGCAATATTACTTATTGTTTCGCAATATGTGGCACGTAACATCACAAAGCCATTAAATAAACTGACTCGCACCATGACTCAAGTGGCGAATGAGAAAGATCTGACAATTCAGCTAAAGCATCAAGGTAATGATGAACTATCTGAAATGGGACGCGCCTTTAATGAAAGTAACGCCCAGTTTAGACATGTGCTAGACAATATTAACGAGAATACCATGTCGTTAGCGTCTCAAGCCGAAGAGCTATCTGTGGTAACACAGCAGATAAAAACGGGTATTGTTGAACAGCATCAAGAAACAGCATCAGTGCAAGAAAAGGTCAGCCATCTGAACGAGTCTGCTCAAGAGGTCTTTCAACAAACACAAAGTGCCCTTGATAACGTGGAGCATGCTGGTCAGTTAACAGCTCAGAGTTTAAAGCATATTAATGACAACGCTGTCTCAATCAATGAAGTGGCTGAACGAGTAGATAGCGCAGAGCACGCGGTGAAGGAGCTACAAAATAGCTCAGATAAAATCACTGAAGTACTCGATGTGATCCAAAAGGTAGCTGAGCAAACCAATCTACTGGCACTCAACGCCGCGATTGAAGCTGCTCGCGCGGGTGAACAAGGCCGAGGCTTTGCCGTTGTAGCTGATGAAGTTAGAACGCTTGCAATGCGTACCCAGCAATCAACAGAAGATATTCAGGCCATTATTAACCAGCTTCACACAGGGGTAAAAGCCACTGTTGATGAAATGGTACTGTGTAAGCAATCTGCCAATGAAGGCTTATTAATAAGTAAGCAATGTAATGAGACGTTACAGCAAGTAGATGGCGCGATGCAGGCCATCCAGCTTTCAAACGCCGAAATTGCCGCGGCCGCACAATTGCAGTCTGACAACATCGCTGTCATTGCAGATAACATGGCCAGTATCGCAGCAGTTTCAGTGCAAACAGAAACCGGTGCTGAACACACCCATGCAGCCAGTCAACAGCTCAGCGTCATGTCGCAAGAATTAAGTGATTTAGTGAGAGAGTTTAAGGTTTAAAAGCGTAAAAGTCAGAGCGCGGCATGAGTTTAGTCCCGCCATTGACGGAAAACCAATTTAGCGTTTGCACTGTAGGCGCGATTTTACATCGCGCTTTTTTTGCGCAGGATAAACCAGCGCCTACAGGGTTGGTCAGTTTTGGGATTTTAGGTATGTTAATGTTGTAGGTCGGGCTTCAGCCCGACAAAATATTCAAACCATGGCGACATAAAATACCCGACATAAAGTCGGTGCTACCGGCGCATAAAAACTTTGTTGCTGTAGGCGCGATTTTACATCGCGCTTTTTTGCGCGCAGGATAAACCTGCGCCTACAGTAATTAAGGTTTTAAGTTGGATCACCTATTGTGGGCCACACTCAACTACCTTCTAGCTTTGGATCAGTACCAATTGTTATTATTGTTTTGAATAACCAAGTTTGAGCTTTAATTATATCTTTTGAAGAGAACTCTCCTTCATCATATCTAACTCCTGCCGAGCAAATTATTGAATTAAGTCCGTTAGTACTGATAGATTTTGCATAATGTTTATTAAATGCATTAACTAATTTGTGAATGTTATGTCCATATTTCTTTTGTAGTTCTTCTTTATTTATACCCGCATTTAAAAGCCATGCTTTTAAAATTTTCTCTGCACATTGTGAATAAGCCCACCTAGCTTGACCATAATTCATGCTATTACTTTGTAATTGCACGGATATAGTTTGAAAGTCTGCTTCAATTGCTGGAAAAAAGGGGATTTTCTTTAATTTCCAAGTGTTTAAGATTTGAAAAGCCTCTAGTGCTAAACAGAATGACTGACCTAAACTGTTGAGCTCTTCTTCAGTCAAAGAGTTCACATATGCTTGAGTCATCTTCGCAGACATTCGCATAATATTAGTTTCATTTTGAGCACCTTTATTTGTTAAATCTTTATCTATAAAAAAACTACAATGCCCAATAAAATTTGGAACCCTGTAAAACCAGAGATCACCTCTAATTCTCTGATAAAAGAAACCCAAATCAGAATTATAAGATTGAAGAGTACCATATTTTTCTTCATACCACGTAAGTAGCCACTCTCCTAATTGATTACCCAAACTGTTATTAGGTAATGGGGAATTTTTAGATAATGGAATTGGAACATTGTCAAAATATTTGCTTACATGCTCAACGGCTTTCAAACAACGAAGCTTTATCGGAACATTCTGCTCGATTAAATGTTGGTCTATTTCTTCAAAAACATCATTTATAACTATTTTTTTATTCAATTAAGACTCCTTTTTACCTTGCTGCCTAAATTCGGAGCAATAAGCAAAGTATTCACCATAAAATGAGTAACTTAAATGCACTAAGTTATTTCTTTCATTGTAAAACGCAGGCACATCTCTGCACCTGCGTTTTCAGTCTTTAGCTTAAAGCTTACCGCTTTTAACTTTAAGCTTGTAGCTTTCAGCTCGCTAACTCATCCCTTACTAGCTCGCTTACTCCACCTAAAATCAATCACTCTGCAACGCTTCTATAGGGTCGAGCTTTGACGCTTTGATCGCAGGGTAAACACCAAATGTCAAACCCACCAATGCGCAAATACTGAACGATAAAACGATGGCGCTGAGCGACCAAGATACTGCCCATTCTGAATAGAATGCAATTAGCTCAGATAAAGCGATACCGAAAAACACCCCAAGCAAACCACCTAAGATAGAGATAGTAAAACTCTCAGTAATGAATTGAACTTGAATGTCTTTTTGCGTGGCACCAATGGCGCGAAGTAAACCGATTTCTTTGGTGCGCTCTAACACTGTTGCCAGCATGATATTCATGATACCGATACCGCCCACCAGCAGTGAAATGCCTGCCACACACGACATTACAATATTAAAGATTTGCTGAGTTTGCTTTTGCTGTGCTAATAACGCAGCAGGTACAATCAGCTTGTAATCATCAATGTCGTTATGACGGCCCTTAACCAGTGCATCAATGGCTTGTGCGGCCATCACTGGACTAAATCCCGGCTCAGTTGCTAGCTTAATACGCGATATTTCTGGGTCGAGTAATTCACTTTTAAAGCGGTGAATGGCTGTTTTTAACGGGATAAAAATCTGGTTTTGTTCGTCACCTAGCTTCACCCCTTGAAACTCTTTCTTTTTCAAAAAAGGCGCTTCTAAAATACCTACGACTTCAAACCACAGATGGTTAATTTTGACTGACTTGCCTACTGCATCACCAAGTGGAAACAAGGTTTTAGCGGTATTGGCGCCGAGCAGCGCCACTTGTGAAAAGTGTTGTCCGTCTTGTTCATTGAGCAAACGCCCTGCACTTAAATCGAAATGCGCCAGCTTGAAGTAGTTTTCACTGACCCCCACGGCTTGGCCTTCGAACTTAGCGTATTCACTGAATACATGATAAGTTTCGACCACTTTTTCTGCGGCAAAATCAGTGATAAAAGGCAAAGCTTCAACGGCAACTTTACCATCATTGAGCGACAGACCATCTGAGTGTTTACGCTGCTCTCTGAGCTCTTCTTCTTCAAAATCTTTCGCTTCAACAATGACGTTGTTAAGGCCCATAGAGTCAATCATTTTCAACGCTTCGCGCTGAGCGCCCTCACCAATATTTAACATGGCGATTACGGCACCTACACCGAAGATCATGCCAAGCAATGTCAAAAAGGTACGCAGTTTATGTTGCTGTAGCTGTACTACCGCATCTTTAAATAAGCCCACTAGATTCATAATTTGCCCTCTTTATCGACCAACGCAATCACATCTCCCTCTGAGAGGCCTTGGGTAATTTCAACATGGCTTAAGTTACTTTGCCCCAAACTCACAGGGGTTTTGCTATAACCCGACGCCGTTTTAAGTTGCACATACGCACCGTCTTCATCGGCAAATACACTAAACTTAGGCACAACCAGCTTTTCGGCTGCTTGGTTGGCAATGATATTTGCCGTGACTTTTAGACCTGGTCGTAAATGTGCACCTTGCTCATCAATACTGGCGGTCAGCTCATAGTATTTTTGCGGGTCTTGGCGTTTGATTGACTTTGGAAATGGCGCAAGCTTGGTCACTTTGCCAGTGAATGTTTTACTCGGATCTGAAATCAAAGAAAACTCCAGCGTTTGGTCTTGCTGCAAGTTTATGGCTTCGCGCTCTTTCACGAATAGCTTAATTTGCATCACAGAAATATCTGGTAAACCCGCAATTTTCTGACCCGGCCAAAGTGTTTGCCCGGCTCTTGGTTTTTCACCGCGCCAGTTTACACTGTGCGTCAGCAAACCATCGTGGGGGGCAACCACTTCTAATGACGACAAATTGCCATTGAGCATATCAATTTTGCTTTGATGCTGCTGACTCTGCATATTTAAGAGATCTAATTCACCTTGGGCACTGCTATTAAATTGCTCTGATTGCCAATTAAAATAGTCTGTTTTAGCATTTAGGTAATCGACCTTTTGCGCCTGCTCTAAGATATCGAGTTTAGAGATGATGCGAACATCATCAATTGAGAAGGTTTCAGCAAATTGTTTTTCTTCTTCTACAATATCGATGTCATACCCCAAATGCTTTCTTCTTGTGTCAATCTCAGTATTTTTGCCAGACAAGTCTTGTGAGACCTTGTCATTTGAAAATTCACTTTCGCGTTTTTGCTTACTCATGACACGACCATCAAATCGTGCTACCACTTCACCTTTCTTAACTTGTGAATACTCAGGCATTAACCAAGCGAGCGTTTGTGGACCACGAGATGAAGCTGGTGTACTGATCACCGTTTCTGTTGCTGCGATTAATTCGCCCTTTGCTGCAACATAATTTTTAAACGGCGCTTTTTGAACCGTATAGGTTAATTGTGCATCGACTTCTGCCAGCTCTGAGCATGCGGTTAGTAGTAACGCACTGATCACAATTGCTAAATATTTCATAGACGCACCTCATCACCTTGCTCTAAACCCGTTGTGATCACAGCAAAACCATTACTGATATTGCCGACCGTCACAGGTACTTTGTCACCGTCTTTTTCAATTACATAAGCGCTGGCTTGCTCGCCACTTGACTGCTCACGGTGTAAGGCCGAGATTGGTACAACTAACACGTTTTCAATTTTATCTGTGGCGATTTCTACCCGGGCGGTTAAGCCTGGGCGCATGATCGCAGTATCAATATCATCTAAGGTGATCAGGGTATCGACTATGCGGCGTTTATCTTGTGGAGATTTTTCACGAAAAGCACTGCCAATGGTAGTGATTTTACCCGTTGTGATAAGTGGCTCTGGCCCATCTATGGTGACTTTGACATGTTGATCAAGCGCAATACGGCCAAAGTCTGCTTCATCAATTTGCGCTTTCACCTGCATGTCTTCTATCACTGCCATCTCAATAACCGGCTGGCCAAATTGCACACTTTCACCCACAGTCGGCTTTTCGCCACTGGCATTGCTGTAATACATCACAATGCCATCCATTGGGGCTTTGACTTTAAGCCTTTCGATGTCTTGTTGTAATGCGTCTACTTCGGCCTTCAAGCGGCCTACTTTACCTTCCGCTAAACGAATATTGAGTGCTTTGGTCTCTTTTTGAAACGCTAGCTTTCTTTGCGCCAACGCTAGGTCATTTTTAGCAATGGTGAAATCTATCTGTGCCTTGCGCTTGTCATTGTCTGAAAGCGAATCATCGTTAATGTCGGCTTTACGCTCAGCAATATCAAAGTTCATCTGTGCTTCGGCAAGGGCAAGTTTAAGCTCTTCTTGATTTTTAATTTCGAGTGCTTTTTGGTTCTCAAGCTCTTTGACTGCACGATCATATTCGCTGTTTTTATCAATCAAGCGATCGCGCACAGGTTTGTCATCAAATGCCGCAACAACCTCGCCCTTTTTTACTTGTTTGTTTTCAGGTGCTAGAAACTTCACCTTATATTGCCACATGCGAGCAATGGAAGGTGGCGCAATTAACGACTGTTTTGCTGACTCTAGTTCACCATTGGCCTGTACAGCCAGCTGAAAACTGGTTTTCTCGACTGTGTGATAGTCAAAATCATCACTGCCACAGCCTACTAACGATAAAGCGACAACACTGGCTAATAGGCCTAATTTAAACTTATTCATATTGACCTCCTTGTAAACGCACACGCCCCGTCATCCCCGGCAGTATTTTTAGCTTTTGCGTCTCATCAAATGAGAAAACCGCACGATAATAGGCGTCTTTCCCCCATTCTTTGCGCTCTTCCGGTTGTGTCGATAAATTAGTTAACTTGGCTGTAATCGGTGTTTTTTGGTAGGCGTCTAGGGTCAAATTAACGCTTTGCTCAAGCGTAAGGTACTTATAATCAATTTCATGTACCCAAGCCTCAAGGTAGAGCCCTGTCATCGCAGGAATTTCTGCAATTTTCCAGCCTGGTTGTGCCGTCGCACCCGAAAATAATTTAGAGCCATACCAAGGGTGATTTGCATATAAAATCGGGCCTTGATTGATTGCCTTATGGGTTAAGTCGTTTAAGCGTTCTCGGTTTTCTTTTAAGTTAATTTGTAGACGTGCGATTTCAATTTCTTGTTTACGAATATTCACCTGCGCTGTGGTTTTTGCTTCAGCTAGACTTGCTTTGGCTTTGTGCTTTTGGATAACCGCTTGCTCAAGTTTTAGCTGGTTTTCTTCGTAGTCGAACACGCTGACATGACTTTTCGGCACCGCGGCGTCTATCTTCGCTTTTTCAAGTAAGAGCTCAGCGCGCGTTAACGCAAATTCAGCTTCTAAGATCGCCTGCTGACCTTTATTCTGCTGCCTTTTTAATTCATCTTGCGCATTATTAAGACTCACTTCATCTTGTTCTATGGTGCTGGCAATCGCTCCACCTTCAAATACCACTACCACATCACCGGGCTTAGCCACTTCGCCTTCCGGTAACATCCATTCAATTTGCACACGCCAAGTATCACTTTGTGGCGAAAAGAAAGTTTGGCTATCACCGGCCTTGATTTCACCTGTGATGAAAATGCTTTGAACATCCTCTGCATAGCTATTAGCGCTGAGCATTGAGCTTGAAAGCAACATAGCCAAACACAATGGTTTTAATGTGCATCGTTTTAAATTAGCTTTCATCGGCGGCTGTCCTCTATTTTCACACCATCCTTCATTCGGATAATACGTTTTGCATACTCGGCAATATCGTCTTCGTGGGTCACCATCACAATGGTGTGCCCTTGATGGTGTAAGTCACATAGCAGTGACATAATTTCGTGAGAGGTTTTGCTATCTAAGTTACCTGTAGGCTCATCGGCAAAAATGACTTTCGGCTCATTCACTAGGGCTCTGGCAATGGCCACCCTTTGTCTTTGACCACCCGACATTTCATTCGGTTTGTGCCCTGCTCGATGATCAAGTCCGACTTTGGCAAGCATGGCTAAGCCTTTTTGTTTGGCTTCACCTGGTGAGATTTCGGTGTAACGCAGTGGCAGAGTGACATTTTCAAGAGCGCTCAAGCGAGTTAAAAGGTGAAAAGTTTGGAAAATAAAGCCAATACGCTCGTTTCTTATTTTTGATAAGTCTTCATCGCGCATATCTTGAATAGACTCATTCGAGAGAAAGTATTCGCCCTTTGTTGGTGTATCAAGACAGCCTAATATGTTCATAAGGGTTGATTTTCCTGAACCCGAAGAGCCCATAATGGCAACGAATTCGCCTTCATCAATGGAGATAGAAACATCGTTTAACGCGGTGACGCGCGTTTCCCCACTGCCGTATTCGCGATATAAGTTTTTAACTTCAATCACTTGCTACAATCCTTGATTATTATTTTTATCAGATATTCACCGTATACAATATAAACAACTGAGTCAACCACCATAACCAACTGATTTTAATAACAATAAATTAAACCACGCAATTCACCAAAAGTTAACCTTATGGTAAAAAGACGTTACCAATGAAACATAAAATGCAAAATAATAATGGTTACATTTAAAATATGTTTCCACTATAGTAACTTTCAGGTTACGGAAAACAGTGATTGTTATGAGAAAAAGTCTTATATTTTTAAGTGTTTGTCTACTTGCCGCCTGTAGTAAAGAAAGTAAACTTGAAGAAAGTTACTATCAGGCTGAAGTACAAAGAGATCACCAAAGCCAATATCAATTCGCGCAGCAACTTGTTGAACTCGGTGAGACATCGTGGCAACAGCAAGCACAGCAACACAAAACAGCCATTGATAAAGTTACACAATCACAAGCACACCTTATCCAACAAGATCTGATAACGGCATTTAATTTAGCCGCTGAGGCAAAGAAATTAGACAATTCAATGGCGGCCGACACTGTTCTTAAACAGATCCTCAGTGACGACGCTTTACAAAAGCTAGTTAGAAGCACCCATGCATTATTAGATAACCATCAGGAATTAGTGATGCAAGGGAAAGGGTTACTAAATAAAGCTCCGACTAACTGGAGCATCATTGAAGTTAACGAACTCTTATTTCAGTTAAATTCACTGATTCAAAACTCAGAAAAAACAATTGCATTAACGCCTTGGCAGCAAAGTGAACAGGCTTACCATTTAATCACATTAAGCACACAGCACATTGAACAACTAAAGTTACTGCAGCAACAGCTTTTAAACACCGTTAAAACAGCAACTTGTGATGCGCTTTGCGCGGGTTTAAAAGAAAATCTAAAAGACGCACAGAAAAATATTAAGCTCTTCGATGAAGCCGCTGTAGAAAGCATGATGGCCTTTCCATTTGAACAACAGCTTAAAAAGTCGAGGGATTGGTTAGAGCTTAACAATAATATTCGCATCACACTCGAAGAAGTCGATGCCGTTCGTGGTGAACATTATAGAGCTTACTATCAATCTTTACTTCGAGCGGTCAGAGGTCCAAAGTATGATCAACAATATTGGCAATTTGCTGCTGAGGATGTTGCTACAGTCAGCAATACCACACCTGTCGTTAACGTTAAATTTCCCCCTATTGCGCTCTCACCGAATTTAAAAACTTTTTTAGAAAACTATGAACAGCTTACGTTTTTGAGATAGCTAGAGAATTCACAAAAAGCCCCATTTGCATAAACAAATGGGGCTTTTTTCGGTGTGATGAATTGTGTCTTTTATTATTAAGCTAATTTAACTAATAAACGCTAAATTCAAGGCCGGCTACTTGGTCTTTTTCACCTTCTGCTGATTGGTAAATCAGTTTCGCATTTTCACTCATCCCCGTCGGCTTAATGCTCTGAGGTTTCGTGCTGGTGTTAAAGACAACCGCTAGATTTTGCTTGCCTTGCTCACCCTAATACGCACGTTTGATGGCGAATAACCCTGGCTCGTCTTGTTCATTTTTGATTCACCACAACCGCTTCAATACTGCCTTGCAATGCAAAATCGAGTACCAGCGGCATTTTACCTTCAGTTAAGAGCGTACTGAGTAGTTCAGGTTAAAAGCTATACGCTTCGCCATACATCATAAAGTTGTTGATATCTAATGAGGCAGCGTGCTCCATCAGTGCTGGCGAGAACTGCTCCTAAAATGACATATCTACGTGTTTTACCGTATCGATTCTAAAACCGTCAGGCTTGAATTCGGTGATCTAGTTTTTGTAGATGTCGATCATGCCATCAAGCACTTTTTATTATGTGGCATCAAATGATTGAAAATTAATAAATAGTTAAATACTTGTACCAACAAATGGTCTGACTCTATATAATTCAGCGGATAAAAATTATAATTAACAAGGATAAGAATGGAAATTTATTCGATTAAAACCTCACCTTTAAAAGTGCTTACAATTATTACTATGCTCTTCGCATTATCTGCCTGCGGAGGTGGCGGCTCAGAACCAAGTAACCCTACTCCAACTACTAATGAAAATAGTAGCTCCCCTCCACCAAATAAAGCGCCCACAATTAGTATTGATGGACCGAGTGAATTTACTGAAAACACGGCTATAACACTGGATGCTGTTGGATCAGATCCTGACGGTAATATTGTGTCATATCTTTGGAGTTTCGATTCAAAACTCCCTATTGAGGCTGAAGGATTGCAATCACCTCAACTAACATTAACTAGCAGTCAATTAGATGCTGATATTAGCATGACGCTTACATTGACGGTGACAGATAATCAAGGTGCTCAAGCAAGTACAGAGAAAAGCATTAAAGTAATTAACAAACCGGCTTCTCCTTTCAATATAGATGTAACTATTGATAATACTGTTATAGAGCAAAAACGATTTCAACTCACCTTATCTAGTAATGAAAAGCAAAGCGATATCTCTTCAATAAACTGGTCGTATGAATCTCCTATTGATTTAATAGTCGAAGGTCTTGATAAAAGTGTCCTGTCAGTTACTTCTCCAAACATTTTGGAACCAATGAAGGTAACTTTTAATTTGGAAGTAACCCATATTGATGGAAGAGTAGCCAAGCATTCTCAAACTGTTTTAATCCAAGCCCTCGAAAACCTTGCTCCCGAAGTGATTATTAATGGTGAAAACTCAACTATCGAAGGCACGCCTTTTTCTTTAAAAGCTCATGCAACAGATCAAGATGGTGAAATTAGTTCTTACAAGTGGACACATAATTCCAACATTGAATTATTCTTAGAAGGTGAATCAACAAATACTCTCGTTGTGACCTCTACTGATATTACTGTAGATACATTAATTACCTTTACAGTTGAAGTAACTGACAATCAATCGGCAAAGAAGTCATCTGAATTTGATGTCCTTGTTAAAGCACTTCCAAATATCCCCCCTTCGGTAACTGTTTTAGGTGCAAATAAAGTCACTGAACAAAACAAGCTCTTATTAAAATCTGAAGCCATAGACACTGACGGACATATTGTAAGTACGACTTGGGCATATAAATCAGATATCAAACTGCTAGAAGTTAATATTTCGGACAATGAGTTTAGCTTTATTGCACCGGATGTTCAGGAAGACCAAGAAATCACCATTGTCGTCACTGTATCAGATAATCAAAATGCAACTTATTCAAAGGAACACAAAGTAACTATCGAAGCATTGCCAAATGCTAGTCCAGAAGTAACCATTCAAGCCCAAGATAAGTTCATTGAAAAACAAGCATTTACATTAACAGGGATAGCAAAAGATAGTGATGGTGAAATAGTTAGCTTTGCCTGGTCACATGATGCAAATATTCCTCTCACAATTGATAACGCATCTAGTTCAACTATTTCTGTTTCAAGCTCAGATATTCAAGAAGCACAAGAAGTCACTTTCACATTTACTGCCACAGATAACCAAGGAGCACAATCTCATGTGACACACTTTGTACAAATTGAACCAATAGTGATTGATTTCACACTGCAAGGTAAAGTAACGGACTCACCGATTCAATATGCAGAAGTTACCGCAACCATTAACGGGCAGCAATTTAATACCACTGCCGACGAGAATGGTGACTATTCTTTGAATATTAAAGTTGATGAATCAGAAGCTTCGCAACTGATAATGCTGAAAGCTATTGGCATAAATAAACAGAAAAACGTGTCACTCGCTTCGCAATTAAACTCTGTCGATTACATACAACAGATTGCAAAAGATGATGGCTCTATCACAAAAGAAGAATTATTTGCTGTTAATATCACGAATGTTACTACCGCTGAATATGCTTTGATGCAGAATATAAATCAAAACTATTTGAACGATGAAGAATTAGAACTCGCTAGAGGCAAAGTATCAGCACAGCAGAAAATCAACCATGCCATTCTTTTAAAAGCGGTTATAGACCATAATATTACTCTCCCTAATGGAGCGGAAACAACATTAGCGCTATTACAAAATCCAGAGCTAACAAATGACTTTTTTGTCATGTTAAGAGAGCAACAGCCGACTCTGATCTCTCAACTAGAACGTGAAATACTGAATGATGACAAGCTTGTTAAAAGAAGTTCATTCTCTCCCTCTGGCCAATATTATCTTACGCAAAGTGAATATGCTGATGGATTAAACATCATTCTTACTTTTGCCGAAGATGGCTGGGGAATGCTCAACCTACCAAAACAATCTGTGCCATTCGATTGGCAACAAAATGGAAATGATATTACCGTTACAACCAGTGAGGTATTGAGTATTGAATATGAGCACCTGAAACACGCACTTTCATTTACAACACGCAAATTCATCATGTCTGTTTTTGACAACACAGATACATCAAAGGGTGTATTAATAGACTTTGAACTTGCAGATGAAATGGTAGAGTTTCCCTCAGGTACACTTTCTACATCTGGAGAGTTATTTTCTACAAACGCTTTTAAAGCACCAAACTTAGATGAATTATATGGTACTTGGTCGTTAACTTATTCACGTTTTGGCCTGAATAGTAATTTCACAATAGAAATTAAAGAGAACGGCATCGCAGAAGTAGACCTAGGTTTTGGCGCTCTCGCAGCAACATGGCGCATTAATAGTAGTAAATTGAGCATTAATGTCTCTTCTAGTACGCTCAATATTAGCTTTATACGTTCCTTTAATATCGGCTACCAAGTAGTAGTCGGGTTTGGTGTAAATAGTGAAGAATCTTACCGACAAGGGATTTTCGTGAAGAACCAGAATATCTCCTTTGATGATATTAATTACCGTAAAACTTGGAGAAGGATCCACACAAAGAATTCCGATATCATTTTCTCTATTAACGACCAAGATAATTTTAACTATCGCTGGCAAAGAAATGTATATGCTCAAAACAATAATGGAGTGCTGGTTCGCAAAGAGTATTTTTATAAAGGAAAATCAGTCTCTTTTTGCGAAGTGAATTTAGCTGATTGCAGAATTGAAGCGACAAATAGTTATCATCTTATTGCACAAAATGACAACTCGATTGTAGTGTCACTTCAACGAGTAAGGAATGGAACATCAGATAAGTCTTCTGCATTACAGTTCTTTGAACTTTCTAATTTAACTTGGAACTCGGGTAGGTTTACCAATTCATTCTTTAATTCTGTTCGTTTACATGTCTTGAATTTTAATGGAAGCACAAACCTAAACGGACTATACGAAGATCAACCAATTGAGCTTTACAGCGAAAGATACTGTCCGACAAACCCTTCACCATTAAGTGAATGTTCTGATGGGATCGTTATGAATAACACTCACTATAAAGTAACTATGAAAAATGACCTTCTTCAGTTAGAGAATGTGTCAACTGGTTCCTTAAGTTATTTAGGTATAATGGTTGAATCTGATTCTGAGCTGGCTGTATGTCATTTCGAAGAAAGCAGTACTTGCGAAAACGGAGAACATTACACTTTCTCGCTATAGATACAAACCGAAAATAATCTGAGTTAACCCAAATAATTAGCTCCGATTAACTAACAAAAAGCCCCATCTGCATAAGCAAATGGGGCTTTTTTCGGTGTGATGAATTGTGTCTTTTATTATTAAGTTAATCTAACTGATAAACGCTAAATCCAAGGCCCGCTACTTGGCCTTTTTCACCTTCAGCTGATTGATAAATCAGTTTCGCATTTTCACTCACCCCCGTCGGCTTAATGCTCTGAGATTTCGTGCTTGTATTAAAGATAACCGCTAGGTTTTGCTTACCTTGCTCACCCTTATACGCACGTTTGATGGCGAATAAGCCTGGCTCGTCTTGTGAAAAAAGAATACTTTGCTCACCTTGGCGCAGTGCGATATGCGCTTGATATAGCTCAGCATATTCAGCAAAACGCTGATAGAACAGGTGTGATGTATCAAAGTTGTCGTCAGCTGTGGTTTTATCTGTGGCTAACAGGTCATCATCGTTATAGGTTTTAACAAATGATGGCATCATGTTTTGTCTTGAATCTTGGTCGCCACCGTCACCCACAAAGCCTTGCTCATCACCGTAGTAAATAACCGGTACACCACGGCTAAAGTACATCAATGCATGGGCAAGTAGAGTACGTTCAACCATTTCGCTTTCACTGTAATTAAACTCGCTGCTCTTTAAGCGATATGCAATACGGCCCATATCATGGTTACCCGTAAAACTCACAAGGTGATTGGCATTAAAACCATCTTCATGCTTGTATAAATGATCTTTCGCGAAAAGCTTTGTCAGTTCACTTGTGCCTTTTTGATTCACCACAACCGCTTCAATACTGCCTTGCAGTGCGAAGTCGAGTACCGATGGCATTTTACCTTCAGTTAAGAAGGTACTGAGTAGTTCAGGCTCAAAGCTATACGCTTCGCCATACATCATAAAGTTGTTGATACCTAATGAGGCTGCATGCTCCATCAGTGCTGGCGAGAACTGCTCCCAGAATGACATGTCTACGTGTTTTACTGTATCGATTCTAAAACCATCAGGCTTAAATTCGGTGATCAGGTTTTTGTAGATATCGATCATGCCATCAACCACTTTTTGTTGTGTGGTGTCGACATCGTCTAACCCTGCAAAATCACCTTTGATTGAGCTTTCGCCCGACCAATGTGAGTCACCTTGATTGTTATATAAATCAATGTCGTTTAGCCAAGCGGGTACTTTAATGGCTTCTTCGCCTTTAGGGATCAGTGGCTTGTAGCGCTCGTTTTCTGGTGTATTGCTGTCTTTAAATTGACAGCGGCCACCTTCAACCAACCATCCTAGGCCATCTTTACCATGGCACTGTTCGTATTTGATCACATCAGCCGTGTGGTTTGTAATGATATCAAAGTACACTTTGATATTGCGCTCGTGCGCTTGGTCAATGAAGTTTTTAAGCTCAGCGTTTGAACCCCAGTGTGGGTCAATCTCTGTAAAATCTAAGATCCAATAACCGTGGTAACCCGATGTATCGGCTTGCATTGCACGGTTACGTAGTACTGGCGTTAACCAAATCGCGGTAATACCCATGTTATCTAGGTAAGGCAGCTTTTTAGTTAAACCTGCTAAGTCACCACCGTGATACATACCTTTGTGAGTGACGTCTAAACCACCACGAGATAACGCACGTTTAGTGTCGTGTTCAGCGGCGCCCATATCGTTACTCGGATCGCCATTGTAAAAACGGTCAGGCAACACAAAGTAGAATACTTCATCACGAAAGTCTCGTTGCTGATACGGTGTCAGCTTAGCCGCTTTGCGCTCAAACTGTTCAACATTGGTCGCTGCAACTACGGTATTCGCCTGCGCTGCTGACTCTTTTTCCGTATTCGCTGATTGGCTACACGCTGTAAGACCTGTCGCTAACATCAGCGATAAGGCAATTTTATTCAGTGGTGATTTAAACATAGGATCTCCTTTTTATACCAATCCTTTAAATAGTCTATTTAAAGGATTGGTATCATGCTTACTTTCAATTAAGAAAGCTTTGCATAAACGCTCGCAAACGCTGGCATTTCTAAGTTGTTGTCATTAATGGTCGCAGTCACAAGCTTGTGATCTGTAATAAGTGATAGCTCACTTACACCTAACTGCTCAAGGCTGATTGTTTGTGCTTCATTACTTAGGTTAAAGCAGACTAAAAGTGTCTGGCCATTGTAGCTACGTTTAAACGCAAGAATTGGCTCCGGCGTGTCAATAAACTCAATGTCACCGTAAAGAATAGCTTCAAAGCCTTTACGCCATGCACTGAAATGACGGTAGCTATTTAGTACCGAGTTTTCATCATGCTCTTGGATATCTACTGCGGTAGTGTAATGCGTTTCAGGCACAGGTAACCAAGGTTTAGCAGTACTAAAACCCGCATTGTCTTTTTGGCTTTCCCAAGGATGTGGAGTACGACAACCATCACGGCCTTTGAATTGTGGCCAGAACGTAATGCCATACGGGTCTTGTAAGTCTTCGTAAGCAATTTCAGCTTCAACCAGGCCAAGCTCTTCACCTTGATAGCTACAAACACTTCCGCGCAGTGATGAAATCATCGCATACAGCATTTTCGCAAGTGTTGCATTGCCTTCAGCGTTTTGCGTTTTACCCCAACGGCTCGCAACACGGATCACATCATGGTTCGACACAGACCAACATGGCCAACCATCCGATACGCGTGCTTCTAATGACTCTACAACTTGCTTAATGTAGCTTGCTTTGAAGTCATCTGTCAGCAGATCAAAGCTATAACCCATGTGTAAGCGCTTATCACCTTGGGTGTACTCAGCCATAGTCTTTAATGAATCTTCAGACGAAATTTCACCTAGCGCAACTGTGCCCGGATACTTGTCTAACAGTGCGCGAATGTCTTCCATAAAGCCCAAGTTTTCATCTTGGGTATTGTTGTAATAGTGATACTGATACGCATACGGGTTCTTTGAGTCAAAACCGATATTGGTACGCAGCTCTTGCGCTTTAGGCGGGTTGTCACGTAATTGCGCGTCATGGAAGCAGAAGTTAATTGCATCCAAGCGGAAGCCATCTACACCACGCTTTAGCCAAAACTCAATATTATCAAGCGTTGCTTGACGTACTTCTGGGTTATGGAAGTTAAGATCTGGCTGACTGGTTAAGAAGTTATGCAGGTAGTATTGTTGACGGCGTGGTTCCCACGTCCATGCAACACCACCAAAAATCGACATCCAGTTGTTTGGTGGTGTGCCATCTGGCTTAGCATCAGCCCATACGTACCAATCAGCTTTGTCATTGGTTTTATCTTCACGACTTTCTAAGAACCAAGCATGTTGATCAGATGTATGACTCAATACTTGGTCAATCATGATCTTAATGCCACGGTCATGGGCTTTGGCGATCAGCTCATCAAAATCTGATAACTGACCAAATAGTGGATCGATATCGCGATAATCGCTGATGTCGTAACCGAAGTCTTTCATAGGAGATTTAAAGAATGGCGATACCCAAATCGCATCTACACCTAAGCTTTTGATGTAGTCTAATTTTGCGATGATACCCGGAATATCACCGATACCATCTTGGTTGGCATCATAGAAGCTGCGTGGATATACCTGATAAATAACGGCGCCGCGCCACCACATTTGTTCTTTCATTTAAAACCCCAAAGACTCTTTTTCATCGCCCTACACCTCATTTTGTTCTCAGTGTCACAGTTAGTGGCACTTAGTTTTAAAAGACCCGAGGCATAATCGGATAGTCGTTATAATATTGTCATAAAGAATACGCGTTATGATTTTTTCGTAACAGCCTTTGCATACGTATTCAGGATTTGCAGTTTTATGAATGACGCTATGATGCAATCATCAAGAAAAATGACAAAGAGGTTGGGTGTGAGTAAAGTTTTTTTGGGTATTAGCCTAGTTACAGGGCTAGTTTTAAACCCACTCATTGCAGTACAAGCTGTTGAAAATAAGAACAATGACAAACCTTATACGATTGCATCAAAAGCGCATAAATATGTGTCTCACAGCTATCAAAATGGTGAGCTGACGGTTACCACAACACTGGGTGATGTTACCTTCTCAGCACTCAATGACAGTGCCATTGAAGCGGTATTCAATGCCAAACAAGCTGTGGTGTCGGCAAGTAACCTGCCTTCTTATACCATCAGTGAAACACACCAAGACCACACCTTACTCTTCAGTCAAAAGACTTCACAGCAAGGCAATGTGCTTGTTGGCTCAGCAGGCAATATGCGTGTCGAAATTACCACGCAGCCTTATTCTGTTAGTTACTTTAAAGGCAAACAATTGCTGGTAAAAGAAGAGCAAGGCTTTTACTCAGGCACAGTGATTGAACAGCATGATAACCAAACCCAAATACATAACGTACACGGTGTTCGCTTTAACTTAAATGAAAGTGAGCAATTACTTGGTACAGGTGAGCGCGTATTAGGAATGGACCGCCGCGGCCATCGCCTACCTTTATACAACCGTGCGCATTACGGCTACGAAACTGAATCAGTACAAATGAACTACAGCTTGCCTGCGGTGATGTCGAATAAACAATATATGTTGCTGTTCGATAATAGCGCCAAAGGCTGGGTTGATTTAGCAAAGTCAGAGCACAATGTTTTGCAGTTCGAAGCCGTGGCAGGACGTAATGCTTATATTGTCGTGGCGGGTGATTCTTACCCAGAATTGATCGCCAACTATACCGATATCAGTGGTACTCAGCCCATGTTACCTCGCTGGGCGTTTGGTAATTTTGCCTCACGCTTTGGCTATCGCACACAACAAGAAGTGATGGACACAGTTGCCAAATTCAAAGCGCTGAATATCCCACTCGACTCCATCATCATTGACTTATATTGGTTTGGTAAAGACATTCAGGGCCATATGGGCAACCTTGCTTGGGATAAAGACGCGTTTCCTGAACCTGAAAAAATGTTGCGCGAACTACGTAAGCAAGGCATTCAACCTATTTTGATCACTGAACCATTTATTCTTTCAAGTTCAAAACGTTGGGATGATGCAGTTACACAAAAAGTGCTGGCGAAAGATGCCGAAGGCAACCCAAAAACGTTTGATTTTTACTTTGGTAATACTGGCATTGTCGATGTCTTCAACGACACAGGCCGAAACTGGTTTAATAATATTTATCAAGAACTTGCTGAACAAGGTGTGCAAGGTTGGTGGGGCGATTTAGGTGAACCAGAAGTGCACCCGAGTGATGCATTGCATACCTTAGATAATGGTCAGCAAGTGTCTGCCGATGCCATTCATAACGCCTACGGTCATCAATGGTCAAAAATGTTATTCCAACATTTACAAACGACACAACCTGAACAACGTCCATTTATTTTAATGCGTGCAGGTGCTGCAGGCTCTCAGCGCTATGGTATGGTGCCTTGGACTGGAGACGTGAACAGAACTTGGGGCGGATTAAAACCGCAAGTTGAGTTATCACTGCAAATGGGCATGTTTGGTTTGGGTTATACGCACTCTGACCTAGGTGGTTTTGCCGGTGGTGAGCAGTTTAATAAAGAGTTGTATATTCGTTGGTTACAATACGGTGTGTTCCAACCGATTTACCGCCCTCATGGCCAAGAACATATTCCTTCAGAAGTGGTATTCCACGATAAAGAAACGCAAGATATTTTAAGCAAGTTCATCGAACTTAGATACCAAATGATGCCTTATAACTACACGTTAGCGTATCAAAACAGTCAATCTGGTCTACCGCTGATGCGCCCAACCTTTATAGGTGACGCTGCCAATACAGACCTTTCGAACAAAGACAGTTACCTATGGGGCGACGCGTTTTTTGTACACCCTATTACCTCAGCAAATTTAAGTTCTGTTGACGTCACGCTGCCAGAAGGCGTGTGGTTTAATTATTTCACAGGCCAAAAATTCGAAGGCGACAAAACACATAAAGTCGAAGTAAACCTTGAGCAAATCCCTGTGTTCGTCAAAGCGGGGGCATTTGTGCCTATGGTTGAGAAGTTCCAAACCACGCAAAACTACAGCTCTGAGCACCTAACCTTACATTATTGGGCCGATAACCAAGTACAAAATGCTACAGGCAGTATGTATGAAGACGATGGCCACACCATGAATGCCGACAAACGTGATGAGTTTGAACTACTTAACTTCGCTGCGAAGCAGAATAATAGCCAACTGGGCATGCTGCTTATGCGTCAGGGCAAGGGCTACAAGGGCATGCCTAAAGCACGTGAGATCACCTTAAAAATCCATAACTGGCAACAGCAGCCAAAGCAGGTTAAGGTAGGCGACCAAATCATTCAATCTTATGATTGGAATAATAAAAACAGCACCTTAACGGTGAAATTTAACTGGCAGCATCAGCCATTGACACTACAGGTTCAATAACATGACAACACAACAGTCTGAGTCTTTAACCCGTATTATCGCCGACATTGGCGGCACCAATATTCGTCTTGCCATTGTCGATGAGCAAGCCGACGGCTATTACCGCAATATCAGCACCTATAAATGTGCTGTTCACGCCGGTCTTGCCGAAGTATTAAAGCTGTATATCAGCGAGCAGCAATTAGAAAACAGCCGATTAAGTGCTTGTTTAGCCATTGCGTGTCCGGTGGATGATGATTTGATTTCGATGACAAACCTGCCTTGGCAGTTTTCTCAATCGGCATTAAAAGAGACATTAAAGCTTGAATCTTTAACGCTGATTAATGATTACACTGCCATTGCCATGGCTATTCCACTTTTGAGTGATGAACAAAAAGTGAAAATCGGTGATGGTGAAGCCGTTGCAGGTAAACCTATTTCAGTGTGTGGCCCAGGTACAGGGTTAGGTGTTGCGAATCTTATTCCTGTTGGTGACAAATGGCACTGTGTCAGTGGCGAAGGCGGTCATGTTGATTATGCCCCTGTTGGCGAGCTCGAAATCGAGATTTTGCGTTTCTTAAACAAGATTAAACAGCGCGTTTCTTATGAGCAATTACTGTCTGGTTATGGTTTAGAGCAGGTTTATCAGGCTGTTTCTGCCATTAAACAAAACCCAAACACTGAAAAGCTCTCTGCACAGCAAGTATCAGAGCGCGGTTTAAACAATGACTGTGAATACTGCAATCTAGCACTCAATGTGTTTTGTCGTGTACTCGGCGCCTTTGCTGGCAATTTGGCGCTAACATGCAACAGCGTCGGTGGTGTCTATATCGCAGGTGGCATAGTGCCACGCTTTGTTGATTTCTTAAAATCAACGGCATTTAGAGAGCGCTTTGAAAATAAAGGCCGTTTATCACACATTCCGCGTCAAGCGCCGACTTATGTGATCACAGAAAGCCAGCCGGGCCTACTGGGTGCTGCAGCTTATGCGATGCAAAGCTAATCTTACTTTGAAGTGGCATAACAGCTGGGTTATGCCACCTATACACATTTAGACTTTCAACTTCCTTAATAGCAAACAAAAAAGGCCATACGTTGAAACGTACAGCCTCTGTGCTAGCTACAAGGGGGTAAATAACTAAACTTTAGAAAATCGCGTAAGATACGCTGAACTTTACGCTTCTTGGCAGAATATATCGGCCATTTGGCGATGTTGGGTTACGTGGATCACCCTCGGTAATGCCCATTTTATCCGTCACATTATCAATTGCTAATTGCATTTTCACGCGCTCTGACGGCTCATACAAAATACCAAAATCAACCTTGCTATAGCCACCTAATACCACGGTGTTTTCGTTGTTGCCCCAACGGTCATCAACAGAAGATAATGTGCCGTAAACAGTTAGGTATTGGTCTTCCCCTAAGTCGAATTCATAACTTGGTGTTAAACGTATTTGCCAAGCTGGCTGACGCTGCGCTTCGTTGCCAGCATTGTTCGGGCTTTCAGTTATTTCTGTTTCTTGTAAAGTGGCATTTAGATTAACTTTTAAACCTTGCTCTGCAACGTAGTTCATATCTAATTCGACGCCATAAGCTTCATTTGTCAGGATTTCAGCAGGATCACCTGGTCTTCGAACAAATGTGTCACCCTTTACTTCATTATTAAAGAAGGTCGCAAACGCTTGTAGGCTATCTGTCATATACTTATAACCAAGCTCGCCTTGAGTGACTTCTTTGATCAAGTCTTCACCCGACGAATACACGCCATAGTTATCTCTAAAGTCATCAAAGTAAGGCATTTTATAGCCTTTATTTACACGACCAAATACAGCCATTTCATCATTCAGGCTGTAGTTAATGCCTGCAGTCCATGATGTTCTGCTTTGCTCATAAGATACTGGCTTGTTAATAATGCCATCAAGGCCTTCATCAACTGAGTACTCCACTTCGTGCGTTTCACGTCGAATACCGCCATCTAGGGTAATGTCATCACTCAGTTCATAACTCACAGTTGAATACAGAGCTGATGTTGTTGCATCACCGGTTGAGTTGATATCGTAGTTCCAGCCACAGCCTTCTACATCGTCGTTACACTCTATGCCCGACAGCATTTCGCCGCCCGCTTCAAGTACATGGTATGCATGGTTTCCAAGCGTCCACCAATCTTTTGCTGATGTTGAGGCATTGTATAAGCCCACTGACATGCTTAAGTCACCAAACGATTTAGATACGGCAAGATCATTGGTGAAAGCCTCAATGTCTTTGAGCACCACCCAGCGACCAATTTGCTGAACAGGCGTGTCACCCGCGTACTCTTTACCTGTAACTGCACCCAGCGCAGAAACACCATCATCAGCAACCTCGGCGACCGTTGTTGCTGAGCCATTTGGTACTAAACCATATGTGTTAGCTTTACCTTGCGTTAGGCTAAAGCGGTCGATGATCTCCCACCCATTGCCTAATTCAAACTTAATGCTACCGCCTGATACATGACCGTTCCAACCGCGACCTTCACCAAAATCAAAGGTTTGAGCATGGTCATTTTCACCGTAATACACTTGTGCTTGACGGTTTAAACTACCGATTTGCGTATATCCTGCGTCGATGCTTTCAACGTTGAGTGGGGTAGGTAAATACCAAGTACCTGTATCGTCGGTTTGTCGGGTATAAACGTTGACTTCGCCATTATCAAATTCTTTCGTCAGGTTAATCGTAAACTGCTGGCCTCTTTCAGAATTAAAACCCGCGTCACGAATACCTTGTGAGCGCTTGATATAACCACCAACCATGTAATACAGGTCATCAGCAAGTTCGCCACTTAGCACTAAGTCTAGACGTTGTAAGCCATAATCTGATGTTGAATACTTTGCAAGGGCTTCTGTGTCTTCACTGCCACGCTTTAATCTAAAGTTAGTCGTTAAACCCGGCTGGCCATTTGATACCACAGGGTTTGGACCACCACGCAGAGCTTCCATCGCTTCGATGGTTTCATCAATACGAAACAGCGAAGAGTTCTCTAAAAATGATAAAGTCGGCGCAGGATAAACTGGCGAACCTTCTAGTGATAATGTTAAGAAAGGCGCATCACCGCCACCGGGGAAACCACGTACAAATACGTTCGCACCCGATTCTCCACCCGAAGTTTCTACCCACACACCTGGTACCGCTTTAAACAAGTCAGCCGTACTTTTCGGGGATAACTTCTCAATATGAGAAGGGTCTAAGTTTGTTACGGCAAAGCTGGCATCTTTTTTACTGATCCCATTACCACCTGGTGTACCACTAATAACGATTTGTTCTATCTTTTTTTCGTCTTTCGCAGCATCTTCAGCCATAACGGTTTGACTGAGTAGCGTTGCTGATATTGCACATGCAATCGCACTATAAGAAAACTTTTTGCTCATTTGCTGTTGTCCCCTAGCGTGTTTTATCTTCGTTGTCATTTAAACAATCGCTACTCGCTTGCACGGCTTAAGTGTAGCGTTTGTTGCATTAGGGCGTATTAAACCAGTCCACAAATTTAGTTTTGTTTGGTGAGCTGGCCGTAAACTTACAAGACTATTTTGTCTAAAAGTCAATACTTGTTATTTAACATATGAGCTTTTGCAAACGTTTGCAAACCATTTTTCAAACGTTTGCAAAAATTACCGAATTTTTGCATTATGTCTTTGTCTTACCGTCTATTTTAAAATTGAGGATGTGGCTTTGACTCAAGAGTCTCGCTTAACGCTAACCGGATTAGCAAAACTTGCTGGCGTTTCTACTTCTACGGCATCTCGTGCTTTACGAGATAACCCATTGATAAAAAAAGAAACAAGAGAAAATATTCAAGCGTTAGCCAAAGAGCACAACTTCAGTATTAACCATGCTGCAAGCCAATTACGAACACAAAAAACCAATGTTGTCGCGGTTATTTTGAACCTCACAGATCACACTGAACAAAGCATCAACGACCCGTTTTTACTCAAAATGGTCAGTGCATTGAACCTTGCACTGAACAAAGCGGGTTATGAAATGCTGCTTTCAAACTCAATGATGGCCAGCTGTGACTGGGCCAGTTACTTTATCAGCAGCCGACGCGCTGATGGTTTAATTATTGTTGGCCAAGGAAAAAGTGAAGACAACGTCAATGATGTCGTTGCAGCAAAAGCACCTTTAGTGGTCTGGGGCGACCCAAAACTCAATAAAAAATACCCAATTGTTGGTAGTGATAACCAATATGGTGGCTACCTAGCAACCAAGCAACTCATTGAAAGTGGGTGTAAAAAGGTTTTATTCCTTGGCGATCCAGAGCACGCAGAAATGGCGCAGCGTTATGTGGGCTATCAACAAGCAATCTTAGAAGCTGGGCTTGAGTTTGATGCAAACTTAACCATTAATATCGACATCACCAGTAAAGCGGCTTATGAAAAAGTAAATCAAGAAATCTTAAATCGAGGTTTATTTTTTGATGGCATTTTTGCCGTTAGTGATATGGTGGCATTTGGTGCTTTAAAAGCGCTTAAAGAGCGATATGTCAGTATTCCCGGCGATGTTAGCGTAGTTGGTTTCGATGATATAAACATGGCAGAACTCTTTCACCCTGCACTCACGACTGTCCGACAAGATACTGATTTGGCAGCTCAATTGATGGTTGAGCAGTTAATTAGCCAGTTTGAGCAAAAACCAGCTCAAAGCAAAGTATTAGACGTTGAGCTAATAAAAAGACGTTCAACGCCATAGCCTCGCTTTTCAATTAGAAAGTCAATATTTATCATGCAATTATGACCTTACCCGATATAAAGAACAGGGTAAAAATCTCTTCTTACCCATTTCAAGTTTATTAAAAAAGCAAAATGCAAACGTTTGCATTTTGCTTTTTTACGGCATAGACTAATTAAATCAACCACAATAAATAACTATCATCATCGGGTAGTAACAACTAGGTATTTAGCATGTCCAGACTTGTCACTTTAGCTGCTATTTCAGCGTGTTACTTTATCTTCGCTATCTTGCTGAACAGCGTGGGTACGGTCATTCTTCAGTCGATAAACAGCTTTGAGATTTCTAAAGTGCAAGCAAGCACATTAGAAGGCTTTAAAGACTTACCCATCGCCATCGTGTCATTTTTAGTGGCCGCATATATTCCTCGTATTGGTTACAAAGTTGCTTTGCTAGTTGGCCTCATAGCTGTGACCGCAGCAAGTATCGCAACGCCTTTGATTGCCAATTTCATGGTCATAAAACTGCTGTTTGCCAGTATAGGGGCAGCTTTCGCACTGGTTAAAGTGTCGGTTTATTCGATTATTGGGCAAATATCGGATTCTGAAAAATCACACTCATCAACGCTTAATACCGTTGAAGGTATTTTTATGGTGGGTAGCTTAACAGGCTACTGGTTATTTAGTTATTTCATTGATACCAGTAACTTACAATCTCTGTCATGGCTCAACGTTTATTACGTTTTAGCAGCCATGCTTGTAATAACCGCAGCATTAGTGGTGTTTGCTCCAATCAAACCTGTGCAACAGGCCAGCAGAAAAACACATTTCACCACTGAATTTATCGCCATGTTGAAAATGAGCTATCAACCTTTGGCGCTTATATTCATCGTATCGGTGTTTTTATATGTCTTGATTGAACAAGGGATCAGCACTTGGCTACCGACATTCAATCGAGAAATCCTGCTGTTGCCGGTCGATATTAGCGTACAAATGACCAGTATATTCGCAGCTTCACTTGCTGTAGGAAGATTGCTCGCCGGGCAAATATTAAAACACGTTAATTGGTATCGCTTTCTGCAAGTGTGCATTTTAGGTATGGCCGCTTTAATTATTGGTATTTTACCTCTAACCCAAGGCATTGAAGCTAGAGAAATTACTAACTTGAGCAGCCTGCCTTTAGCAGCATATTTGTTGCCACTGATAGGTCTTTTAATGGCGCCAATTTATCCCGTTTTGAACTCAATTATGTTGAGTTCGTTAGAAACAGAAAAACACGCACCAATGACCGGTCTCATCGTGGTGTTTTCTGCGCTTGGCGGTACCACAGGTTCGATTATAACAGGCTCCGTTTTTGAGTTTTTTGATGGTCAAACCGCCTTTTACCTTTCTTTAATACCCATGCTTGGGGTTTTTCTTGCACTGCGTGGGTTTCGCACAGTAACAGCCCGTGTTTCACAGTAATTTTTGTAGGTCATTTCAATGAAGTCATTTTGTAATGAAAGCTTAATGTTTTTCCAGAGCGAGCTGTTTCAACGCGTGCAGTTGGCCGAGATTTTTCCTGATAGTAAAACCTTTGCCGATGCAAAACCTAAATCAAGCTATGCCGATGTACTGACGCGATACGCAAAAATCAAAGATCATACAAATTTTGATTTAGCAGAGTTTATATCGAGCCAATTTGAACTTGAGCAGATCAGAGAGTTATCAGCCTCACAGCGCACCACGGATATCAACGAACACATAGAACAACTGTGGCAAATATTACGCAAGCCTGCTGATGTGCAATCTCAAGGATCTTTAATTCCGCTGCCTAACGCCTACATTGTGCCTGGAGGTCGATTTCAAGAGATTTATTATTGGGATAGCTACTTCACCGCTGTAGGGCTAATTCATTCGGGTAAAATTGAATTAGTAAATAATATGCTCGATAACATGCTCAGCCTGCAAATTCGTGTTGGCTGTATTCCAAATGGCAACCGCAGTTATTACGCCACTCGCTCTCAGCCACCTATATTGTCTTTATTAGTTATGTTGCTGGCAGAACATCAAGAAAATAAGTCGACGTTTATCAGCAAGTATATTGCGGCTATAGAATCTGAATACCAATATTGGATGCGCGGCGCTGAGACCCTTGATGAGGTGAATAATCACACTCTAAGAGTGGTAAAAATGCCTGATGGCAGCTTGCTTAATCGCTATTGGGATGATGCAGCAACACCAAGACCAGAATCTTATCGAGAAGATTATGCAATGGCTTTGACGCTACCAGAAGAACAGCGCTCAGACTTTTATCGCAATATTCGCGCAGCGTGCGAGTCAGGTTGGGACTTTAGCTCTAGATGGTTAGCTGATCCGAACGACTTAATGTCAGTGAAAACCACCGCAATTGTGCCCGTTGATTTAAATTGCTTAATGCTGCAACTCGAAAAGAATCTCGCCCATTGTTTTGAAGTAACAGGCAATGAGATTAAACAAAGCGAATATCTTGCTCGTGCAGAACGAAGAGAACAAGCAATCAATCAGTACTTGTGGTGTGATGAAAAACAGTTTTATTTTGATTATGACCATATTGAAAATAAACGCTCAAAGGTTAAATCTTTAGCTGCAAGCGTTGCACTGTTCGCCAAAGTTGCAATCCAACAACAAGCGCTGCAGGTTGCCAAAGAGCTCGAACAAAACTTTTTAAAAGTTGGTGGATTAGTAACAACGCTGATTGATACCAAACAGCAATGGGACTCCCCAAACGGCTGGGCTCCGCTGCAGTGGTTTAGTGTACAAGGTCTTATGAATTACCAATATGACGCACTTGCAACGCAGGTCATGCAACGCTGGACTCATTCTGTCGAAACTATCTTTTCGCAAACAGGCAAGTTAATGGAAAAATACAACGTCTGTCAGCTCGTTGATATTGCCAGTGGCGGCGAATACGAAGTTCAAGAAGGCTTTGGCTGGACGAATGGTGTTACGCTCGATTTTTATCATCGTTTGCAGAATATTGACGAAGCTTCAAAATAAATAGGTGCTCATGATGACAACAAACGTACAGTCCATCACTCGTATTATCGCCGACATTGGCGGCACCAATATTCGTCTTGCCATTGTCGACGAACAAGCCGACGGCTATTACCGCAATATCTGCACCTATAAATGTGCTGATCACGCCGGTCTTGCCGAAGTATTAAAGCTGTATATCAGCGAGCAGCAATTAGAAGATAGCCGATTAAGTGCTTGTTTAGCCATTGCGTGCCCAGTGGATGATGATTTAATTTCGATGACAAACTTGCCTTGGCAGTTTTCTCAATCGGCATTAAAAGAGACATTAAAGCTTGAGTCTTTAACCCTGATTAACGATTACACAGCCATTGCTATGGCTATTCCACTGTTGAGTGATGCACAAAAAGTGAAAATCGGTGACGGTGAAGCCGTTGCAGGTAAACCTATTTCAGTGTGTGGCCCAGGTACCGGGTTAGGTGTTGCGAATCTAATTCCTGTTGGTGACAAATGGCACTGTGTGAGTGGTGAAGGGGGTCATGTTGATTATGCCCCTGTTGGCGAGCTCGAAATCGAGATTTTGCGTTTCTTAAACAAGATTAAACAGCGCGTTTCTTATGAGCAATTACTGTCTGGTTATGGTTTAGAGCAGGTTTATCAGGCTGTTTCTGCCATAAAACAAAACCCAAACACCGAAAAACTCTCGGCACAGCAAGTATCAGAGCGCGGTTTAAGCAATGACTGTGAATACTGCAACCTGGCACTCAATGTGTTTTGTCGAGTACTCGGCGCCTTTGCAGGTAATTTGGCGCTAACATGCAACAGCGTCGGCGGTGTCTACATCGCCGGTGGCATAGTGCCGCGTTTTGTTGACTTCTTAAAATCAACGGCGTTCAGAGAGCGATTTGAAAGCAAAGGCCGTTTATCACATATTACGCGTCAAGCGCCGACCTATGTGATCACAGAAAGCCAGCCGGGCTTATTGGGTGCAGCTGCTTATGCGATGCAAAGCTAAAAGCTAAAAGCTAAAAGCTAAAAGCTAAAAGCTAAAAGCTAAAAGCTAAAAGCTAAAAGCTAAGTAGAGCACAGACTTAGCTTTTAGCTTGGTTATTTATTAAATATTGCGCTTTTTTTATCCCTTTTGCTTCGGCTAAACCGCTAAAAATCAAATAAATTTAATTAGAAATAGTCCCTTTTTTAAACTAGGCTTAATTTAACCAAGCTGCCTCTAAAATTATCAAAAGCCTTTTATGGATAAACTGTTTAACTTTGCGCATGCTGTTATCGTGTTGCTACTTATAATTTCCTGTAACAGCGTCGCTCAGATACCACTACTCACCAATGAATATGCCGTGAAAAAACTCACAGCCGAAGAAGGGTTTGTGTCTTCTGAAATCTACTCCATCATTCAAGATAAGCAGGGGCTAATTTGGTTTGGTACCGCAGAAAATGGCGTAATGCGTTATGACGGCCGCAAAGTCACACTATTCGAGTTTGACAGTATGAGTGAAAACGGGCTTTCGCATAATGATGCGGGCAACCTAATGCTTGATAGAAACGGCAATATTTGGATCGGAACTTGGGGTGGCGGCGCTAATCGCTACAATCCTACATCTGGTAAATTCGATAATTACCTGAATGATCCAAAGCGCAACAACTCTATTTCAGCAAACCGTATTCAGTCTCTTCATCATGATGAAGATGGTTCAATATGGCTTGGCTCATACGATCAAGGACTAAACTTATATTTAGGCGCGAACCAATTTTCTCATATAAAAAAAGCCACAGAAACAACCGCAGGCTTAAGCCACAATCGTATTTGGGACATTGAAAATAAAGATAAAGACACTCTTTGGGTTGCTACCAGCTTCGGTCTCAATTTATTTGATAAAAAAAATCAAACTTTTGAGTATTATTTTCCTGAACCAGGTAACACCACACCAACTGGCGCAAACGAAATTCGCCATATCCTCAAGACCCGAAGTGGCAAACTTTATGTTGGCACACAGCAAGGTCCTTTTAAATTCAACTTAGATACAAAGCAATTTACGCAACTTGGCGTATTTAAAGGTGAAAACCTTGGCCAAGTAAACTCTATGATTGAAGATCAAGATGGCTTTATTTGGTATGTCACCAGTAAAGGCGTTTTTAGACACGATCCCGTTGATGACGAAATAAAACAGCTCGATTTAGAACACAATAATGGCCTGCGGATTATTTTTGAAGACAATGCCAAAACACTGTGGATCACCAATGAAGTGCAAGGCATTTATAAACTCGTTCCACACCGAAAATTTAAGTCTATCCAAAACCCGCAACTGGTTGCACCTAATGGCATTCTGACAGATAAAAATGGCGATTTACTTATCGCAACATCAAAATCCGAATTATTCAAATGGCAAGTTGACTCTCAAACACTTGAAAAACTTTCTGATGCAATTTTCACCGAAACCAATGGTTTTAATAACAATCGCTTGCTAGAGCGACCGGTGCTTTACTTAACTGATGATAATCTGTTATGGGTAGCCCAAGACGAAGGCTTAGCAATTTTTAATCTCACAACACGCGATGAAGAACTAATCACCTACCCAAAAGACGACCCCGGACATAAAGAGTTTAGAGAGATCCGCGCCCTTAATGCAGATAAATTTGGCAAGATTTGGATAGGTACGTACAAAAATGGGGTTTATACCTACGATCCAAAACAACGCAAGTTTAAGCACATTGATTCAACATATGGCCTAACACACCCTGAAGTGCTCGAAATCTTTAGAGATAACAAAGACAATATGTGGGTAGGCACTGGCGATGGCGTAAACTTATGGCAAGAAGATATGCAGTTTTTCATGCCATTTAAAAATAACCGCTACAACCCTGATAGCTTGCTAGGCAGTATTGTTCAAGACATTCATCAAACAAGAGATGGAGCAATCTGGATAGCTACACAAAAAGGGCTAAACCACTATCAACCCGATGCGCAAAATTTTAAGCATGTAAAAAAAGAAGATGGCTTACCTACCAATTTAATTAGAGCTATCGCAGATGACTCAGAAGGGTATCTATGGCTGACCACAAATAAAGGGGTTTCGAAGTATTCGCCAAAAAATGGCACGATTAAAAACTTTGATAGCCAAGATGGCCTATTAGGTTTGAACTATTACCCTAATAGCTTAGTTAAGGGCAGTAATAACACCTTATTCACGAGTAGTCAGCGTGGTATTGAATATTTCAGCTCTACCTCGCTGAGCAATAATCAGGTAGACCCTAATCTGATCCTGACAGGCTTTAATGTGATGGGGCAACCGGTGCGCTTAGATAAGCCGTACTCTTATGTCACCGACATTGATTTATCCTACCTCAACTATGTGTTTTCTTTTGAATTTGCCGTTTTAGACTTTGTGTCACCGAACAAAAATCAATACGCTTATAAACTTGATGGTTATGACAGCCACTGGATAGAAATTGGTAATCGCAACATCGCCTCATTTACCAACCTAGATGGTGGCGATTATAAATTCATGGTCAAGGCCACCAACAGTAACGGAGAATGGAGCAAAAACGTTCTAACCGTAAACCTGCATGTTTCACCTCCTTTTTGGCAGACATGGTGGGCTTACTGTATTTATGCTCTGGTATTATCTGGTCTAATTTTCACTGCGATTTATCTTAGAACACGATTACAAAAGGTTGAAATTTCGAGGCAAAAGCAATTTGTGACAAAACTAGAGCAACAAGTCTCAGAGAAAACTGCTTCGCTCGAATCACAAGCTAAAGACTTAGCTGATGCACTTCAGAAAGCCGAAGAAGCCACACAGCTAAAATCTGACTTCTTAGCCAACATGAGCCATGAGATCAGAACCCCTATGAATGGCGTTATTGGTATGCTCAACTTGCTTAAAGCGAGTGATTTAAGCTCTGAGCAAGCACATGCCGTTGATATCGCCCGTACCAGTGCCAGTTCATTACTAACTCTAATCAATGATATTTTAGATTTTTCGAAGATCGAAGCCGATAAACTCGAACTGGAAAATATTGAGTTTGATGTTAGAGAATTGATTGAATTACTGGCTGAGTCAATGTCTCTTAGCGCACAAAGCAAAGGTGTCGAGATCGTACTCGATTTAGCAGAACTCCATAACCCTTTCATTAAATCTGATCCAGGTCGTATTCGACAAATAATGACCAATATACTCAGTAATGCAATCAAGTTTACTGAGCATGGCGAAATCGTTATTTGCGTAAAGCTCCTTGCAACTGAAAACGCCGATGTATTTAAGTTACATTGCCACATTCGCGACACCGGCATAGGGATCCCAAATGAAAAGCTCGCTACTTTATTTGATGCTTTTAGCCAAGTAGACGCCTCGACAACCCGTAAATATGGTGGCACGGGACTTGGGCTAAGCATAACCAAACGCTTGTGTCAGTTATTACAGGGTGACATTAGCGTAACCAGCGAGGTCGGTGTTGGCAGCTGCTTTACCATTACTAGCCTTGTACAAGGTAAGCCGCAAGCTCAAATGCAGCAGTATGATTTCGCAAACCTAGCAATCCACTTATTACTGGTTGATGCAAATAGCTCGAGCCGCTTCGCATTGAAAAAGCAGCTCAATACTTGGGGTGTCAACGTGACCGATGCTGCCAGTGGCGAGGCTGCAATAAGATTGCTCAAAGAGCAAAAATCACCTGCATTCGACATTATACTATTCGACAAATTCTTACCCTGTATACAGGGCGAGTCGTTTGCCAAGCAATTACGAGCGTTGGCTGAATTTAACCAAACCAAGTTGGTCATGATGGGCAGGTTAAATGAGCAATACAACCAAGAAAAAACTCTCGAATTTGGCGTCGATGCTTACTTCTACAAACCTATGACACAGGCTGCTTTACTTAAATCTCTGGCGATCGCCAACATGGCACTTCGCCACCAACTCGAAGCGAGTAATTTACCAACATTAAGTATTGAGCCAGTAGCTCCTCAGTCTGAAAAAGAAATAGATTGGACCACCCATGCCAATGTGTTACTTGTCGAAGACAATAAAGTAAATCAGCTAGTTGCACTCAAGGTGCTCAGTAACATAGGAATAAAAACAGAAATCGCAGAAAACGGTAAGCAAGCTATCGAAAAGCTTGAGAAAGCGAATGAAACGCATGCTTTCACTTTAGTATTGATGGACTGCCAAATGCCTGAAATGGACGGCTACCAAGCAACTCAAGCCATTCGTTTAGGTGAAGCAGGCGATAACAATATTGCCATTCCTATTATTGCCATGACCGCAAATGCTATGCAGGGCGATAAACAAAAATGCCTAGACGCAGGCATGAGCGACTACATCACTAAACCCATTGTTGAAGAGCAAGTCATTGAAAAACTGAAAGAGTGGTCAATTAAGTAGTACGCAATGGTCTATTAATGTTCCCTTAATCTGTCACTTCGACGAGTTGTGAATACGTATGCATAACATGGTGGTTGTTTCGTATACTCTGTACTATTGATTGAATGTCATATTAGATGCCATTTTTTTACAGTTTAGACTGGCTAATAAGCGAAGACTAATTAGTCAAATTAAGCAGTCAAAATATTGGTATAAATTCACAATAAGAGTCGCTTTATGACCAGACAACAAACACAAAACACTAAGCCAAAATTGAGCTTCTGGCAGATCTGGAACGTCAGTTTTGGTTTCTTAGGCGTGCAGTTTGGCTTTGCCTTACAAAATGCCAATGCCAGTCGAATTCTTTCAGACCTTGGCGCAGATCTCCATTCTCTTTCTCTTTTTTGGCTAGTAGCCCCGGTAATGGGCTTGATCATCCAGCCCATCGTTGGTTCAGCTTCTGATAAAACATGGAATCGTTTAGGACGACGCAACCCTTATATTTTAGCCGGTGGTATTGCCGCTGCATTTGGTATGTTGCTGATGCCAAACTCTTCAAACATTGCCACCCTCATGACACCGCTCTTATTCGGTGCCATGATGCTGGCATTGATGGATGCCGCATTTAACCTAGCTTTCCAGCCATTCCGTGCACTTGTGTCAGATATGGTTTCTGAAGACCAACGCAACCTTGGTTATTCAATTCAGTCTTTCTTAATCAATATTGGGGCGGTTTTTGGTTCGATTTTACCTTTCTTACTGACCAATGTGATTGGCTTAGAAAACGTTGCTGAAAAAGGCGAAGTCGCCCCTTCTGTGATTTGGGCTTTCTATATTGGTGCAACCGTTATGCTAGGCTCAGTGCTTTGGACTGTACTTCGCACCAAAGAATATGCGCCTGGTGAGAATGGCTTACCAGAACTAAACCACGAAGCTGAAAAACTACCACTGGGCGAGCGTCTAGCAGGTTTCTTTGGCCTAATGAAAACCATGCCTGAAACCATGAAACGCCTTGCTGTTGTGCAGTTTTTCTCATGGTTTGCTTTATTCATTATGTGGGTTTACACCATGCCTGCCATCACTCAACACATTTGGGGTGTGGACGCTAAATGGTTTGATCCTGACTACCTATCTCAAGTTGGCCAAGTGCCAGCGCATATAGCCCAAGCTAAAGGCACCGCAGGTGACTGGGTTGGTATTATGTTCGCTGCATACTCAGTTTTTGCCGCTATCGCGTCATTATTCATGGCAAAAGTCGCTAACCAAATCGGTCGTAAACTGACTTATTCTCTGTCACTTCTCGCGGGTGCTATCGGCTATATCAGTATCATATTCTGGCAAGACAGTACGCTGACAATGGTTAACTTAGGCATAACTGAAATCGAAGTGCCACAAGGTGCTGTGATGCTAATGATTTCGATGATTGGTGTTGGTATGGCTTGGGCGGCGATTTTAGCTATGCCTTATGCCATTCTTGCTGGTAGCTTACCGCCAAAACAAACTGGTGTGTATATGGGTATTTTCAACTTCACCATTGCCGCGCCACAAATTGTATCGGGCTTGTTTGCGGGTTGGATCTTAACCTCAGTATTCGACAACCAAGCCATTTACATCATGATGATGGCCGGTGGCGCCATGTTGCTTGCAGCATTGTCGGTTTATTTCGTGAAAGAGAATGGTTCGGTAAAGGCTGAAGCCACTTCAGAGCAGGCTACGGCTTAATTTAAGAATCAAAGTGACGTTTAAAAGTTAAAGTTTATTTAGTGTTATCCCAAGTAAAAAGCCGCCAAGATAATCTCTTTGGCGGCTTTTTTATAATATATGCATTGACTGTTTTATGCAGGGCTTCTGCCGTACTAACAAGACTGTCTAACAATAAGCTCTGGTTCTATCAGACGGCTTTCTACCGCTTTGCCCGCAATCATATCAAGTAGTGCTTCGACCAATAACTCGCCTGCACGTTTAGTGTCTTGTTTCACCGTCGAAAGTGGCGGCGAGGTAAAGTTGGCAACAGCAATATCATCAAAACCAGCAACTGCCACGTCTTCAGGAATGCTTAGACCATGCTCTTTTAGCGCACGCATTGCACCGACAGCAATCAAGTCACATGCTGCACAAATGGCATCGAACTCAACGCCCGAATCGAGTAATTTTTTCGCTGCATCATAGCCCGCTTCTTCAGTATACAAAGCGTTTATTTGCAGCTTCTCATCAGCCTTAATACCGTGCTCTTGGAGCGCAGCACAATGGCCTTTATATCGGTCGAAAAACTCTGGTGCATGGCTTGATGCGGTGCCTAAGAAAGCCAGTTTATTACGGCCTTGCTTAAGTACGTATTGAGTTATTTCTTTTCCACCCGCAAAGTTGTCACAACCAATTGCAGAGCCTTTGAGTTGATCTTCACCTACACCCCAGCGCACATAATGCGTGCCTTGTGCTGATAGCTTTGCGAGCTTTTCTGCAAAATCGACGTAATCTCCATAGCCCAGCAAAATGAGCCCATCGGCTTTGTTACTGTCTTCAAAGTCAGCATGCCAATCGTTACTCGCTTGCTGAAATGACACTAATAAGTCATAGCCTCTATCAGCACAGGCTCGTGTTATGCTACCCAGCATAGATAAAAAGAAAGGGTTAATGGCTGAACCATCATCTGTGGGATCTTCAAAAAGTAACAAGGCCAAGGTATCACTGTGTTGAGAGCGCAAGTTACTGGCATTTTTATCAACTTTGTAATTCAGTTCTTTGGCAATTTTTTGCACCTTTTCACGGGTTTCTTGGTTCACCAAAGGACTATTTCGCAAAGCGCGAGACACCGTTGATTGCGACACACCAGCAAGGTAAGCGATATCAAATGAGGTTGCTTTTTTCACAGACAAAACTCGTAGTTAAAACCAATTAAGAATATACCTGAGTAGACCTTTCATGTGTAGTTAAAAGCACAGTATTGATTAGTAATGTAAAACCCACATTGAGCTGCAAATACGCTCACTTCATATCGTGTAAGTTAAGACTAATTAAATGCGTGGGGTAAACCCAAGCCTACAAAAAGCGTAAACATGAGCATCAAAATTTAGCTGTAGGTGCGACTTCATATCGCGCAAGATAAGGCCAATAAAAAGCGCGGGATAACCCGCGCTTAAAATGTGCTCAGCTTTTTGAAATGTTTAACCTCAACTAAGAGTATCAATGAAACTGATACATCGCTGATGAGGTTGCTAACAGCATGTTTAGCTTACCATTATCATCAAGTCTAACTCTGATCCCATCTTTCATTGTCGAGCCCGGTAAATTTGGACTACTAAAGATCTTGTTACCTTTTGAATCTGCAAACACAACTGTTGAGTAAATATCTTCAGTCCAATATGAATCGCCCTTTTGTGTCACAAAAATAAGCGTCTGTTCCGTAGAGGTCTGCGGAGAAATAGCAAAACTCACCACATTAGCATCTAAAAGCTTATGATGAACTTGCTCAAATGCACCGTCTTTCACTTCATAGACAAACAACTCACTTTTTTCGTCACTTGAATAATAGCCATCTACCTTTGATATACATGCAACTTCTAGCTCAGCGTCTGTATCAAAATTGAAATACGCAACTTGCTTACAAGCCTTGTTAAGTACCGCGTTTTCAGAAAACGCACTACCTTCTAATCGCAGTAAACTCAACTTATCTGTAGACACAAGCATTGACAAGCTATCGTCATAATGAACGCTAAAATCGTTGATATAACTAGTTGCCGAGTAGCTTGCAAGCAATGATTGGTTATACACATCAACCATTTTGATGTTGTCCGAAGCACTGTATAAAGCATCTTTAACTTTATCACCATTTACGTCTTCAGCAAGTACTTTGCTAAGCTGACTATTCTGGTCAATAGTCAGTTGGTACGTTATGGTATTCGATGACAATTCCATCACCCCTAAACCTGTATCATATAGCTCAGTATTTGGCAGCAGTAACTCATCTAAACCATCATTATTGAAGTCAGCAGTCACTGCACTTCTATCGCTATTCCAATTACTTGAAATCACTTTAGATAGTGTATATGCACCGTATTTCGACATACTTAAAACACGGCCACCTTCATAACCTGATTGAGTCTTTGGTACAAAAAACACAGCTTGCTCGCTATTGTTATCGCCTTTTGCCCATCCAGCAGGCGCGAAATAATCAAGCTGAGGGGCGATATTATCGTTTCTAACTACCACACCTTCAGCAGTAATATCTGCACTAATAAGCATGTCGGCGCCACTAGAAGTGATACCTGTTCCCCATAACATTTCAGGTTTACCATCATTGTCACTATCACCCACAACGAGCGATGAAGAGCCATGGTCAACCATGTCTGCAGTCCAAAGTTTACTTAGCTGGTTATCAGTGCCATAGGTATACGCGTTTATATTGCCCCATTGACAGTCACCTAGAATAATTTCATTTTGACCAACACTGTCTAGATTACCCACTGTCAGCGAACAAACATCGTAAGCTTCTACGGCTGCCAACTGTGATTTTGTTTGTGCCGAGTAAACAACTAAATCGTTATAAACCCCTACGATTTCATCAATACCGTCACCGTTTATATCACCTGCTGCTAACAAATGACTTCCAAATTGATTAGCGCTTAGCCATTGGTTTTGCCATGTTGCAGCGTCATAAACTAGACCATTATTAACCACTAATTCTATATTTGAGTCTTCATCAACATTTGCAAACAATACGCTGTAGGCTTCACCAACATCAGTCTCAAATAACAATGTACCAAGTGCATCTAAGCTATAAACTTTAAGGGTTTTATTGTCATAATAAGAGCTACTTTTTTGATGCAGCACTGCTATTTCAAGCACCCCATCATTATTTATGTCTGCAATAGCAGCCGAATCAGCCTCATTTTCAAATGACAGTAATTTTCGCGCTGAAGAATTGAGGTCATCGATGATACTGACGCCTTTTTTAGTCAACACATAAATTTCTTTTTCCGGATCGCTGTCTGCATTTTCAGCAAAGACTTGCACAATTTTACCTTCAGTCGGTAAAGAATAAGGGTAAAGCCACTTTTGCTCAGTGACGCTTCCGTTATCTTTAAGTAAAGTCACTCGGTAAGCATTATCTGTGGTTAAAATCTCATTTTTTTGGTCACCGTCAAAATCAGCAAGCAAAATATTTTTTGGCCTTTTTGCTACCTCAATACCCGAACGTGCTATTGGTAGAGGCTTTGCTGAATTCACTGTAACGCTTAAATCTGAGCTTGATTGCTTATCTGCGCTACTATTGTCAAAACTAAAAAAGTACTGCTGAGAAGAAAACAACATCTCTGAAGGCGCGACCCAAGTGATCTGTCCATCTTCATCAATCGTTGCCCCCTGAGGTCCTGACAATAGCGTCCCGGCTTTAATTTCTGATTTATTATCTGGGTCTATAATTTGCGCTTTAAAAGAGATTGTTTGACCAGATGAAATCTCGCTTGGTAAATCAGAAACTTCAACATAACTTGGCGCGTCAACTAGTTCAATCGTAGCCTTCTCACCAATCACAGTGTTTGCACTGTCAGAAACTTGCATAGCAACTTCGAGTTTATCGCCAAACACTGCAATACCCGATGGTAGCGTATTTGTTGATTGTCCAGCAATGATTTCGTCATTCAAATACCAAACAAAACTAACCGCTAATTCTTCTTCTGGGGTATCTGTATCATAATAGTAGCCACTTTCGACCGTAACAGGTGTTGTGGTATCAACCTCATTGTAGCCACTAAAGTAAGGGCGACCTACCCTTGGAGGAAGTGACATGCTATCAATATCAACCAGAGTCAGGTCTGAGCTGCTAGATGCCATAAAATCATAAATATGACTGATATAAGTGCCTTTATCATTCGACCCATCTAAATCGGTATCGACATAATAGGCACTCTGACTGCCATTGAAGGCAATTGTCGAACTAGAGTTTAATCCAGTAAATATCATTTCACCTTCAGAAAAATTAGGTGCGTAACCCTGTAAGTCAACAGTATTAACAGCAACAATACCTACATCAGAAAATTTGATAGACCCATTAAGCTTGTAATAATCTTTACTGCTGTGGCTTTCAAATTCTTCAATTTTAAAGTTTGAAGCGACCTGATTGCCGTTTTTATCTTCTAACAAGATATTTTGAGAAATGGCAATTTTAACACCCTGATCAACTGCAGAGTATGCTTCGTTAATCAATAAACTCCCCGTCATCTTCAAATATTTGTCGTCGCTTTTGGACTCATAAGCATCAAAAAAGACACCTATTTCTTCTTTAGATTCATCTGCATTTATGGTTTTGAGTGTCACCGCACCCTGAATTGTCTCGCCATAGGCGTTGATACACTTATCAAATTTTGCACTAACAGCGCCATTCGTTTCTTTAATTAAGCCTGAATAAGTTACCGAGCCAGATCTATAACAGCTAGCGGTACCTTCAACTTTGCCATCGTCTTTAACATGCTCATCTAAATTCGGAAAATCTAGATTGAGTAGCGCGTATGCTGAGTCAGAAAACAAATAAGAAAATGTTTTTTTAACTAAGTCTGGACTAAGGTTTGCTTTGTTATTTTCACCTTTGTAGCGACTTGATGCTAACCCTGAAGCGGCTGATTCAAGCTCTGCAAACGTTTTATCTGCTGGATTTTGAACAGTGTCTGATGCTTTTTTTTCTATTTTTTGTTGCTCAGTAAGGTTCTCAGAATTAGAAGAGCCGCCACAACCAGTCAAAGTGATAGCTAGCGCCAGTGCAATAGCTGAATGACGAAAATTTTGCATAAAAATTCCATTTCGTTATTAAAAGAAGAGTAAAAACGGGGACAAGTCTACTATCAGAAAAATATAGGGTCAAAGTTATTGCTAAATTTACATCTATAAAGCAGTAACTTAAGGTTAAAAAGAGTGAGGTTACTCAAACAAAATGAGTAACCTTACTTGGAGAATATATGAAATGATGCACTACTTTTATAGAGCTTACATCTTACAAAGTGATTAATTTATGACGCCCCTCAAAATGATTAAGTGTTATTGAAGATTGATATCAACCTCTTCTTGCAATTTTTCGTCACTTGCACCCAGTGCCATCACGTCACGAACATTCTTTTGCACTGTAATAGCAGCAAAACCGCTTAATAAAAACGCCATGGCATAAAAGCCTTTTTCACTCAGTAACAATTCGGCGTTTACTAGCCCGACTGTGAGTAACGCAATTGCAGACCCTGCAGCGGCCCAGCACATCATAAAATAAGGTTTTGAAATGGTTTGACCTTCCATTTTATCGCGGATGGTCTTTTGCAAAGACACGAATGAAAACAGGCCAAATAACAATACAGCTAGGTAGTAGCCTTTTTCATTCAATTGCATGGTGGCATTTGCTAAACCAATTAAGAATGCCGCAACACCTGCGACTAACATAGCAACCGATGCCATTCTAAATGCCTTGCTTGGTTTATTGATAAGTACTTGTTTATTCATCATCTGTGTCTCCATTATTCTTGAATTCGTTACGTCTTGTAAGTGGCTTCAGTATTAGAGACATAGTCAATTTAGTAAACCCAAACTATCAAAGGCTAGTATTTGGGGACTAAAAGTATTGTTTTAATAAACTTTAATAGAGTTTTATTACACTTGGCCCCTGAAACCAGTTCAGGGTGACAGTTATTCTTACATTAAAACTCTAAACGCCGTCATCCTGACGAAGGTCAGGACCCATTGAGTTAAAAATCTTAAAATCAATTAAGCAATTACTTTAAAGTACTCGCAATAAACCCTTGCATCTGTTCAAGCATTTGCTCGTAGTAGGGGTTAAAGGTTAAACGCTGCAAATTTGGCGTTGCTTGTAAGTTCTCTTCTGTTAACTCGCCTAAAGTAGGTGAAGAAGTTGTTTTGCAACTGGCAAATAAATCAGTCCCGGTTAAATGCTCACAATTACGATAACTGCCTTGCCAACCATAATGCGGGTTGCTCGGCGCATTTGTTGGTGATGTGTGCGCTAAATCAAGCACATGCTCACAATATACTTGCCCTTCGCACGAAAAGGTCGTGACGGTTTTTAATGAGCGAGGTAAGGCATTAAGTTGATCTGCAACTTTATTTGCATAGTAATACACAAGCTTATCTTGTGCTTGCGCTGCGCCGTTTTGTGCATGCCAGCGGGCAAGTATATTTACCGTTGCATCAGTTTCTATGGTTTGGTCAACTTCGCTCGCCACCACAAAAAATGGTGTATTGCTTAGCCCTTTTAACTTTTTCGGTGCAATTCGCTTCATAAGCGCATGAACTTGTGCGCCCGCATTGGCAGGAAACGACTCATACTTCGCAAAGTCGATATCTGCCGCTTCATCTAAATAATCTTTAAACCAACTGACATATTTCGCCGCCCACGCCATGCTGGCTTTGGCTTCACTGGCAGGCGACCATAGCATTACCCCTTTAAGTTTTTGCAGCTCACTTTCACTCAAAGTATTGCGATTCAAGTAATCGACAACCAAAGCGCCACCCGTTGAAAAACCACCTAAATACACGTTATCGAAGTCATTCAGCATACTTTTAATGGCATACGATGCCGCCTGTCGCCAATCGGCTTGGTCAATATCAACCAAGGCTTCTGCTGCTGTACCGTGCCCAGGTAATAACAGAGTACGCACCGATATCCCCTGCTCTACAAAAGAATTAGCTAAATCATGAAATAAATACGGCGAGTCTGTTAAACCATGAATAAGCAATACCGCTGCTTTTTCGTTATCTGCTTTGAGTTCAAACGGGGCGATTAAGTCTACGACCTGAAGTGGCTTATCTGCATACAAGCGCTTGCTGGTTGGCGTTGAAATTGGGCAAGGCATATTTGCTTTGGGGTTTTGCGCATTAATATGTGTGCGCGCAGCAACTAAGTAATCTTGAAAAGGTTTGTTTGATGCAAAATCGAAGTTGATGCGCTGCACACCGCCCTTGGCAAATCGATAGGTGCCTGCTTGTTTAAACGCTTCGATTTGCGCAAGGTCATTATTAATCGTCACACAGTTAAGCGAACTTGATGCTTCGACCGCGAACACATTGGCTGAGAAAGCACTTGCAGAGAATGTACTCGCAGATAAAACAGCGCCGCTCAACATCGCATTTTTAAAAATAGTATTAACTGACATGGAAAGTGTCCTTCTAATCTTGAGATTTATTGCGTCGAAACTGCTCGAATAAAGTCGGCTCCCATGCTCGCATCGCGAACAGCAGCCCCATATGTTTGCGTTTCGAAATTGGTAGCGCTGAATCTTCTTGGTTTAAAATAGCCGCCTCTTTAGTGAGCTGATTCAATTTATGTTGAATGATCTCAATAGAAGAATTTGAATAACGGCCACGCAAATAAAAACGAAAGCTATCTTCTTCATCAAACTTACTCGCCATAAAACGATGCAACACTTCTTGCTCCATAAATCGCTCTAACGGGCCGTTTTTGATCCACCTGAAATCTTGGGCAATGAGGAGTTTATAATGGTTGTTTGGCAGCAGTTGGATCAGCTTGATTTTATCGAGCCGCGCAAATAAGCGAATAAGCTCAAACTGGTCGATATCATATTGTTCAATGATATCGTCAAACTGCCATGCATCTCGAACACAGACCGCTACCAGCAGCAACTTAGGGTTATCTATTAGCTCTTGCTCTTGATCTAATGTCAGCTCTGTTAATTGGTTTTGTTGTTTCTCGGTGATGGTAAATAAATCAGACAGGCTTATCTGCAATAAATGACAGATCTCTTCTAAGCGCTGCAAAGTAAAGCTTTGCTGAGCAAAAATGCGTTTGATATTTGCCTCGCTCATATCGAGCTTTTCGGCAATGTCTTTGTACGTTAGCTTTTGCTGTTTAAGCAGCATTTTCAGCGTATCGCTCACCTGCGAAATTTGGCTCATAGTGTTCCTTAAAAGTTTTACCAATGGCTTTCAAAAGCGTTCAAACTGGCAAAAAAGTCATTGCCTCTAACAACCAAGCAAATTGAAATAGCCTAGGTAAAAAGCCAGATAGTTTAGGATTACTATACTTATAGTTTCTTAAATTGCTACATCTAATAACTGAGTTTACGTAATTAATCCTCTGGTCTAACTTGTAGTCAACGCAAACAAACACAGTATGTTGAATTTTAAAGGACACCACTATGAAACGCATTTCTCAACTTTTCACATTAGGTTTAATTGCATTGATATCATTTGCATCACACGCAGAGTCAGCGTCTGAACATGCCAGTAAAGGCAGTCGCCACTCAGCACTTGCTAGTGCTCACAGCACAACAGCCAGCGCCCAAGTAGCCAGCGGCGTGGTCGCAGTACCACTATTAGTTGTTGGCAGCACAGTATCAGCAAGCCAAGCCGTTGGCGAGTCACTAATTGATGCTGCATCAGGTAAACATACAATCGATAAGCATGAACCACTCGAAATTACCGAGATCACCATTACAGTGGACCGCTCACCCGCAGAGCAAATGAAGAAGTCAGACAAGAAAGACTAATAAAGCGACTTAACTCAAATACCAACAAAAGCTGTAAAGCCCCTTTACGGCTTTTAAATAAGGAGCACATTATGCGCTACTTTAAATCTCTTATCTTCACATTTGCTCTGCTGCTTTCTCTAAACGCCTTTGCAGGCAGTCAGCAAAACAGTGAATCTAAATTTGCAGCCGAAGAAGTGGCTAAGTTTGCCAAATCAGTCGAAAAATACGCCGCGAAACAAGGCGCCCGTGCGTTTATTATTGCGCGTTTAGGTCAACCAGAAAAAGACTTACCCCGCGACTTTAAATTTACTCACACTGCTATTGCCGTCTATTCTCAGATCACATTAGACAATGGCGAAAAAGCCAAAGGCTATGCCATTTATAACCTGTATCAAAATGCCGATAACCCTGCAAAAAGCACATTAATGACCGACTACCCTGTCGATTTTTTCTGGGGCGTAGAGAGTTTAAAAGCCGGGATTATTATTCCCTCACCTGACTTGCAACTTCGTTTAATTGAAGCCATAGCATCAGGTAAAAACCAAGCGCTACATAACCCAAATTACTCGTTAATCGCCAACCCATTTAACAACCAATTTCAAAACTGCACAGAGCACACGCTGAATGTGATCAATGCTGCGATATACGAGACCGACGACATGATGCGCATTAAGGCAAATACCAAAGCCTATTTCACGCCACAACCTGTGAAAGTCAGCCGCTTTAAATTGGCATTAGGGAATTGGTTTGCCAAAGGCGTGAGTACAAAAGATCATGAACGTAAGATTCAAACGACCAGCTTTACGAGTATTGGACGGTATTTGCAAGAGTTTGGCTTGATGGAAGAAGCGGTGGTTTTTGAGGGAGGAGAGATGAGTAAGTTGTTTTAGTACGTGCAAAATATACTTTGCGAAGCAAGGTTACTCTTACACAAAGTGAAATGAGCTTGCTTAAAAAATGCAGAGGGATTTTCAATCGACCTAGATGTTTAACAACGCTGTTCTCACAAGCCTTTTGTAGGTCGTCATTTATGGCGACATTTTGAGGTTAGTCTTCAATTTGACTCTTTGTCGCATTGGCGACGACAACCAAGGGGAGGCTAAGCATTTCAATTGGTTACTGAGCTGAGATTCATCCTTGAAGCTTGGGCCTGTCGGCATCCATGCCTCCACTTCCTCGCGCTGCGAAACTTCGTTTCGGTCACTCGTCACCCCCACGGCGCCTTTCATCACACTTATCGTGCAAAATACACGTTGCGAAGCAAGGTTATTTTTGCGCAAGGTGAAATAAGCAATTTTAACTGTTGTTAAAAATATCGATGAACGTACACGCCATGAAGGTACCTCCATGTACAAGCATGGCTTGGCTCGCATTGCCTAAATGGATTTAGGTACTTGGGATTTGTCGGGAACAAAAATCCCGCCATGCGAGCACATTACTCATCAATTTATTATTTTCAGGGTGTGATAAAAGGGAATTGGCGTTGTTTGCGGGTTATGGAATTCAGGCAGGTTCGAGTTGTCTTTGAGCTCATAAGGCCAAACTCTTTGCTCCAAAATACTACAGGTGCAAAACTTGAACCTGTAGTTTCTTGTAAATGGGATCAAAATCCAAAATCAACGACTCTGACCCTATTGACTCAGACCCTATTGACTCAATGACGACCTTAAAAAAACTGCCCCACAAAGTTCAAACTATTATGGGCTACAATAGGTAGTAAAAGACTGCCTGTTTTTTCTCTCAACCATAAAAAAATAAACCCATAAAAGCCTGTTAAAAATAAAGATAATGCGCTAAAAGTGAACTCACCATCTGAGTACATAACACCATGTAGAAGTCCAAATAGCGCCACTAAAATTAAACCAGCGACATTAATGTTGGCACCAAAAATACTATAGCGTTTTGAAACAAAAGCTAAAGAGAGGGTATAAAGAATTATTCCTCTAAACATTGGCTCTTCATCAAACCCCGGCATTGTTGCTTGATAAAGTAATTCTTCAGCATCGTAGTCAGGTCCATTACCAATAAAAGAAATTAAAGTTACATGAAATGCTAATGCACATAATATGACGAATAGAGAGGGAGTGATTGAATTTTCATTTTGTTTAAAAGTGAAACCGGCATCCCTAGCACAGAAACCAGTTTTTAACCTGAGCAGTGCCATTAACGCAATTAGCCAGACAAGTATTGCCGCAATTTTACCCGACCAATTCCAATTTAAATCAGGAAAGTAGCTGGCTAAAGGGATCACATCACGCCCCATAAATAGAGAAGTAAAATATGAAGCAAATAATGCTAAAGATATCGCGCTCCATACTATATTAACTTCCAACAGTTTAAGCCTGGTTAATCCCAGCACGAAAATTGATATGGCTACAGAGTGAATAATAAAAGTTAGAAAAAAATCTTGCATTAATATTCCTTAATTCAATGCGTTATATATTCTTATCTTTTTGATGCTAGCATGAGAAATTTTTTATTTATATCAAGAAATAAAAAAGCGAATCAAATCAATGGGGTCAGAGTCATTGATTTTATTCTTTTGATTAAAACCACTTCCTGATTTCTTATCTCGAAAATTCGCTGGATACAATCTTCCATAGTGCAACCTTAAACACAAACCCCACAGACAACTCCCCTCCCCCTTCTATCTCGCCTGAAAATAAGCAATTGATGAGTAATGTCAGCGCATGGCGGGATTTTTGTTCCCGACAAATCCCAAGTACCTAAATCCATTTAGGCAATGCGCTGCAAGGCTGATTGAGTCCATGGATGGGTGACGAGTGAACGATGCGAAGCATCGCAGCGCGAGGAAGTGGAGGCATGGATGCCGACAGGCCCAAGCTTCAAGGATGAATCTCAGCTCAGTAACCAATTGAAATGCTTAGCCGCTCTTTGTTTGCCGTCGCCAACCGACAAGAGGTTAAATTGAAGGCAGCTTTTAAACCTGTCGCGCTAAAGCACGACCTACAAAATGAGCTCTTCAAAAGAGCTGGCATGGATGCCGACTGGCAAAGGCTTCAGGGATCATTTTCTGCTCAGTATAAAATTGAAATACTTAACCGCCCTTTGGTTGCCGACGCCAACGCGACAAAGAGCAAAATTGAAGGCTAACCCAAAATGTCGCCATAAATGACGACCTACAATGAAAAAGTTTAGCGTTGCATTACTTCCAAGCAGCTTGGGTCCGGTTCGGCCATTCAAATCACAATGCTAGTCTTGCTTCGCAACATATATTTTGCACCTTATCCCTGACACGCAGTTAATAACTTCTCCACCAACTTTTGATCAGTCAACGACTCTGACAAAGCCACTGCACCTATCATAGTTGCAGCCTCTTTAAGTGCTTCTGCTTCCGTCAGTCCTTGCGATTCTATAAATTTCACAAAACCTTTAAACACCTTTTCGTAAGTGTCTCTAACTAAGGGTTCTCGCTGTCTTATGTCTGAAATCAGCAAAGCTATCGGGCATTGCTGATTGTCTTTTAGAGTTGGGTCTTGCCCTTGCTGTAAGTAATTATGTTGCAAGCTTGCAAAGCTTTGGTCGCAACCCTGAGTAATGCTTTCTTTGGCTTCAAAAGCGGCAACCACTAGCGCTTGATTATATAAGTCGGCCTTTGACTTAAAGTGCGCATAAAAAGCACCGCGCGTCATGTTTGCTGATTTCATCACATCATTGATCCCAACAGCATCAAAGCCTTTTTCGACAAAAAGCTTGGCGGCGCAGATCAGAATTTTCTCTTTGCTTTTAGTTTTATGCTTAACATCCCAAGGCATGGCTATTCCTTAAAATATGATCTTGAACATATTGTCGTTGCAAATAATATCGAGTGCAACCATTCAGAAAAGGAAAGTAAAAATGAACACACTCAAGATTGTAGGCCCTGATTTTTCAACATTTGTTCGCTCGATTGAGATGATCTGTAAATTAAAGTCATTACCCTATTCGTTGCAAAACCAGTGGCAAGGTCAAGATGTTACACTGGGCTCTGAAGGATTATTAAAGCTTCACCCTTATGGCAAGGTGCCGGTATTAATTGATGGTGATTTTATCTTGCCTGAATCTAATACTATTGCTCGTTATCTAGATACAGTTGCAGGCCCAAGCGTGTTTGCAAGCGACACAAAACAAGCAGCCTTAATAGATACTTGGAGTAGCATGCTGTCGATTTATGGGTATCGCGATTTGATCTCTTTGTATGTTTTAACCTTAAAGTTTCCTGCAAATCAAGATGGAACACCTTGTTTAGAAGCCTTGGAAAAGGGAAAGCAGGCAGCACATTCAACATTAAAAATATTGGCAGAAAAATATAAATCTCAAAGTAAAAAAACTAATTGGTTTTTAGGGGAGCAATTCACTTTAGTTGATGCGATTTTACTGCCTATGCTTGATTACATTCATGGTTTAGAGGGCGATTTGAACTTGCTTAACCTATACCCTGAACTTAAGCGGTATTATCAAGCCGCCTTTGAATATCCTCACTGCGCTGAAGTGTTGAGTTTTAATCATTAAGATCAACTGTTCAAGAAAGTGATAAAATAGATGATTTAAAGGCAAACTCCAAAATGTCGCTATAAATGACAGCCTTCATGAAACTTAAAACAGCTTTTAAGTGCCTTATGAATCTATTACGCATAAGGCACTTTTCCTTTGACTCTGTTATTCACTCATTTCTGCCTTCGGCCATTGCCACGCATACCAAATGGTCAATGCCGATAACATAACTTCTAACCCGGTCAGATATAAATAAAACCCCCATGTTGTTTCGAGATTTAGCCCCACTAGCAAAGTAATGAATAAAGCGGGGATGATGATATTCAGCCAACGATTAATTGTCGGTTTTAATGCTAAGGTCAGAAAGATCATTATGCTCGGGATCGACATCAATAAAGCAACAGCAAAAAATTTGGCTTGTAAGCTTGCATCATCTGGGCTGACTTCCAACGCTTTAGATATCACGCCAGGCACATATACTTCAATATAATCACCGTAGACATAACAAAACATCACCGCCACCCAAAGCGCTGAGAGTTTAAGTTTTACGTTAATTTTGATGTCTTCAAAGCCGCTTACTATTTGGTTGATCGGTGTCATTGTTCACTCCTTTTGTCTTTAATCATTGTTTTACGGTATCAATTGCTGAGACTAAAAATATAATTTATAAAGAGTTATGTCGTCCGAGACTAAAAGCGCGGACACTTTTTAAGTGTCTAATAGTGCTAAGAATAAATGGAATGAAATAAAGGAATAAACTGTGACCGACCCCATTGTGGTGTTTTTAACCTTACTGATTGTGGGCCAGACTTGCTTAAGTGTGCCGTTACTACTTGCGCGTGCAAAAAACCAAGCGACCTATTTGCACTTAGCGCTATTTTTGTTTGGCTGTGGGGTGCTCGCAATGAACAACATTGTCATGCAATCGCTCCCCCAGTGGTATCACATTTATACTGTGGCGGCGTTTCCAACGCTCTTCATGCTTTGCCCTTCATTGTGGTTTTATGTAAAAGGCATAACAGCCCAGCACGCGTTTATTTGGCAGAGAAAACATGCTTGGCATTATGTTTTGCTTGCTCCGGCAGTCTTAGTGTCTGGCATGATGTTGTTTTTGCCCGAAGCAAGTCACAGCGCCATTTTTATAGATGATGAAACCGCCTCGACTCCACTTGCAAAAACAATTATTATTAGCTTATTAATCATGATGTTGCTTTGGCTTGCTCAGTGCATTTTGACGCTTTTTTTAATCGTGAAACGCTTAAAAGATTATCGAAAGCGCTTGAAGAATTTCTTCTCAAATAATGAACATCATGACTTAAAATGGTTTAACTGGCTGATGTATTGTGCAATCAGCTTTTGGTTGCTGTCTCTTGTCAGCGTGTTTTCATCAAGTCTGTTTAACGCGCTATTATTCAGTGCCAGAACCGAGTCTTTTATCACTCTGTGTTTGTTATGGAGTTTGGCTCATTTTGGTTTACAGCAAAAGCCGGCTTTACTCACTTTAAATGAATTAGATACACAAGACGCTCTTTTAGAGGATAAACATGGCGCAGTTCAACCCGCTCTTGAAGCAACAACATCTGAGCCTGTAAACACAAAACGCGCACTTGATACGCCTAAAAAATATCAGCGCTCGGCATTGAACTCAGAGCAAGCTAAGCGCATTGCCGAAAAAATCAATACCGCAATGCAAGAGCAGCACCTGCATTTAGACCCGAGCTTAACGCTACACAAACTCGCCGCTCACCTGAGCATTTCACCTAATTATTTATCACAAACCTTAAATGAAACATTAGGTGTTAATTTTTTTGATTATGTAAATCAATGGCGTATAGAAGCTGCCAAACCCAAAATCATCGCCAATCAAGATACGGTGCTCGACATTGCACTCGACGTAGGGTTTAACGCCCGATCGTCTTTTTATAAGGCGTTTAAACAAGTAACTGGGCAAACGCCGAGTGAATATAGGAAAGTGAACTAGAGCTTTTGTGTTAATTGTTGTCATAAATGACGAGATACAAAAAGCTCTGTCAGACTCAAGTTTTGCTTATATCTATGCATAAAACCAACAAACAAAGTTAATTCCCCTTTTACCTCGCCTAAAAGTAAGCAATTGATGAGTAGTTCAGAGACCAACCAATTGATACTTCAGAGATGAGTTTGGGAGCTATTTTTAATTGAATGACGCAGCCGCCCTTTGATCGTTGTCGCTATAAATGACGACCTACAAAACTGTCAGACTCAAACTTTGCTTATATCTATGCATAAAACCAACAGACAAAGTTAATTCCCCCTTCTGTCTCGCCTGAAAGTAAGCAGTTGATGAGTAATGTCAGCTTCCTACAGACTGATGTTTCAGAGATGAGTTCCGAAGCAATTTCAGAATGAATTACTTAGCTGAGCTTTGTTTGCCGTCGCCATAAATGACGACCTACAAAAGCTCTGTCAGACTCAAAATTTGCTAAACGAAGTATACTAAACCAACAGGCAACACCCTTTCCCCTTCTATCTTGCCTGAAAGTAAGCAATTGATGAGTAATGTCAGCGCATGGCGGGATTTTTGTTCCAGACAAATCCCAAGTACCTAAATCCATTTAGGCAATGCGCTGCAAGGCTGATTTAGTCCATGGATGGGTGACGAGTGAACGATGCGAAGCATCGCAGCGCGAGGAAGTGGAGGCATGGATGCCGACAGGCTGATGCTTCAGGGAAGAATTTCGGAGCTATCTCAAATCGAATGACTTAGCCGCCCTTTGGTTGCCGTCGCCAACGCGACAAGAAGTAAAATTGAAGGCTAATTTAAAATACCTCAGCTACTGCTAAACTGGCTAATTTCACGTTGTGCAAAATAACTTTGCTTTGCACACAACAGCTGTTACTTCAACTACGGCTAAAATGGCTAATTTATGGTTGCGCAAAAGTAACTTTGCTACGTACACAACGGTTATCATCTCAGCTGCAGCTAAACTTGCTCACTTCACCTTGCGCAAAATAACCTTACTTCGTAAGGTATATTTTGCACCTCTTAACAAAATATATACAAATGAATACTCTCATGATAGCCTGTTCCCGTTTTTATCTATTGATTTGTAAAACACGGAATGGGATTGAATGAAGGAAATCGAAAGAAAACGTAACGCGGAGGGCTTTAAGCTTCACGTGCAGCGTTCACTCCGGCAAATGCGGCAACAAAAAGGCATGTCTCAAGCGCAATTAGCTAAAAAAATGATATCCAATGTTGATCAATCGACGATTAGTAACTGGGAGTCTGGTAAGAGCGAAATGACCATGACACAACTACTCGATGTGTTATTCATTTTCGGTGTTGACCTTGATTCTTATTTTTCGTTTTTAAGGAGAGACTAAATGGAAGCATTATCTGAATATTTAAATTATGTTGATTACCTACCCACACTCATTGCACTTATTGCTCTATTTTATTGCTGGAAAGATATCGGAGCCAGATGGCTTGTAATTACCGCGTTAACAATCGGATGCATAGATAATTACAGCGTACAATATGCCATTAATTGGACAACGCACTATTACGCTTGGGCCATTTTTGTTAACTTGCTATATATTCTTCCTATTTTATACAGAAAAGAATTAGCGCGGAAAATTTACAACACAACAAACTCTTCTTTTTTTTATGAAGCCTCTCAATTGAAGTTTAGTCCTCAAGAAGCCGCAGGTATGCTCATTTGTTCTATATCAATTATTGGTAATGCAATAAGCTACGTGGAGATATTCTTGTATAAAGGCTATGTGATAGATGTATTGTATTTTAAGAGTTATGCTTTAGATCGGTTACAATTTATCTTACACATTTTGTCTACTTTGGTTATTCTGTCATTTTTCTATAAAGCAAAAGGATTAAATTATGAGACAGGTAGAGCTTAGTCTTCTTAAACATGTAAGCGCTGGTTTTGGAGGTATTGGGGGAAGTGTAGAAAGTCCCAAAATCCCTCCTCGCGAAGCTCAAGCAGTAAGCACCGACGGTAGCTACACCCCGCCGCCGCCACCAGAGACAGAAGAAGGAAATTAAACTTTCTGACTTCTTGTTAATTCAACTCAATAAACCCTGATTTTCAGGGTTTATTTGTTTCCAAGGCATGAAAAAGCCCCTACACTGTTGCACCTAGCATTGCTTTGATGCGCCTCTGGCTCAAACGCAATGATCTTTTCTTACAGAAAAATTTAAAAACGCAGATATAAAAATAAACCAATCCTCTTAATTAAGTGATTTACTTTGAGGTAAGGAAAGCTTGTCGATAACAAGGCAAAAATTTTGCTATTTAGTTGTTCTAAATGAGAAGTTTTTAACGCAGTTAGCGGCAGCTTTAGTCCCTCAAAATGATTAAGTATTATTGAGGATTGGTATAAAACATTATGCACTCACATCCATTCAACAGCGATGTTTCAAGGAAGTAATATGGCTTTAAAAAGACTGTTATTGTTAAGCGCCCTACTCGTTGGCTGCGCAGACAATGAACAACAAGCACAGCAAAGTGACGCGCGACCAGCTCAAACTCAAGCTGAAGAAAATACAGCGACTGAGCAATTATCAGGTGCCAATAAACACACTTCAACTGACAGTGCCATTGTTGCTGAGACCGAACCGAAAGAGCCAACCTTTACTGTAAACACATACACACTCAAACGCGGTCAGACCATCACCCATGTTTTAAAAGAAGCTGGGTTCAGTCTGTCGCAAATTTATGCCCTTGCAAATGAAGTGAAACCGCTTTTCAATTTCAAAAAAATAAAGTCGGGGACGCAATTTGATGTCGTCATATTTGATTCTCTAGCGAACACCAGTGAGCCCCACACTAATGGCGAACTTGCTCAGGCTGACACTGAGAATACCGCTGAAGATAGCCAAAGAGCGAGCGAAAAGCGCTTAAGATTTGCGAGCAATTTTGGCGAGCTAATTGAAGCAACATTACGAGACGGTAAATGGCAGCTTGAGCAAATCTCGGTAAAAGTTGAACAGCGCCGTTTTAGTAAATCATTTGAAATTAGCCAAAGCCTTTATAAAGCGGCGAGTGAAGCTGATATTCCCGCCAATGTGATCAATAGTGCGATTTTAGCTATGTCTCACTTTGTTGATTTTCAGCGTGAGATCCGCAGTGGCGATAAAATCACGCTTAATTTTAGTCATGCGATACTCCATGAAGACACCCATTTATTTAGCCAATTTAGCGCACCACAAAAACTGGTTGCCATTGAATTTGTAAACAACAAAGACAGTTATCAACTTTACCAATTTGAAGACGCATATTACTTTGCCGACGGTAAGCTTGCGCAAAACTTCTTGATGAAAACGCCATTGAACGGCGCACGCCTTTCATCGTCGTTTGGCAAACGTAAGCACCCTGTCTTGGGTTATAACCGCCAGCATAAAGGCATAGATTTCAGCGCACCGACTGGTACGCCCATTATGGCTGCGGGTAAAGGTAAAGTGCTCAAAGCCAGTTATAGTAAAAGCTTTGGTTATCGAGTCTTACTCGAACACCACGATGGTTACCGCACTTTATACGCACACTTAAAAGGTTTTGCCAAAGGTATCAAGTCAGGGGTGAGCGTTAAACAGGGGCAAATAATTGGTTACTTAGGTAATACTGGCCTATCAACTTCGCGTCATTTACATTACGAAGTGCATAAAAACGGTCAAGCTATTAATCCACTCACGATGAAGCAACCGAGTAACATTCAACTCAAAGGCAAAGAGTTAGTTGCTCTTAAAGCGCATATTCAAGTTGTTAATCAAGTATATGCATCAATCGGAAGTGAAGAAATTCAGATTGCTGACTAGGGCGTGTTGACCTTTGCTGTTTGTTTTTGCAGCTGTGAGTTGGGTATTTAGGCCAGACAGAGGCTGCGTAGCATAGTTGTTCTATGTAAGTCAGCCGATAACGCCGAATAAATGACCAACTCGCGCTGCTCGGAGAGTTCATCCAAAGGCTTCCACTACTTTGTCATTCGCCACTTACATAACCCATTATGCTTCGTAACTCATTTCGCGTATTGAAAGCCTTTGATTTGAACAAAATCCATACTTCAAAGATAAACACGCCCTAGTTTAAGGGCTTGAAAAAAACTCACTTAGTTTGATCTGTACTTTACGTTATAAATAACGGTTCAAGTAAGGTACAAATCAAACTAAGGATAATTCATGACCCGAAACCTAGCCTACGATGGCCTTCGTGGTTGGTTGCTTATTATCATCGCCAGTAACCATTTATTTGGTAACTTTGTTACCCAATTCACCCGCACGCCATTGGGGTTTGTATCTGCAGCTGAGGGCTTTGTTTTTTTATCTGGGTTTGTGGCCTATTTGGTTTATGGTCGTTTGGCAGAAAATAAAACAGCGCTTAAACAAAAGATATGGCAACGCAGTTTTACCATTTACCGCTTTCATATTATTGCCATTCTCATCACTTTTTTACTGGTTTGGCTGTTTCCGTTATTTAATCCAGTGTGGTCAGACTTTTACAATGCCGCCAACTGGCTTAATGCGCCATTGCAAAGCTTTGTGTCAGCCTTGTTTTTGCTCGAACATCCCGGATTTCACGATATTTTAATTTTGTATTTAATCCCCATGATATTTTTACCATTTGCCATTCTGGCGATTAAAAACGGTAAAGTTATCTTCGTCGCACTGGCATCCTTCACCGTATGGCTGTTGGCGCAATTTATTAACGCAGAGTTTTTGGTTACGCCATTCAATCAAATTTTTAGAGATATAAAGCTCAACGTGAGCCATTTTGATCCATTTGCGTGGCAAATTTATTTTTATATGGGCGTGATATTAAGTTATCTCAAGTTCGACAAAGGCTGCACGTTTGAGTTTTCAGTGGCTGTAAAGGCGTCGTTGCTAGGCTGTATTATAGCCATTTTCATCGTACGCCATTGGTATCCTGAGTTAATGCAGCCCTACTATGTCGGCCATGGTAGCGCTTCTTTGGTTTATCAAGCCAACCTGCTGCTTGCTGCTTATCTGTTAATGCTACTGATGCGCAAATGCACTAGGCTATTCACCTTAAAGTACCCTGTTTTTCTCGGTCAACATGCCTTACCTGTGTTCGCATTTCACTGCGTAGTGATTTACTTCTTAATGCCCGCTACCCACCAATTCACGACTCAACATTGGTATTGGGATGTTTTAACTTGTGCTGTTTTTGTGCTGTTACTCGCCATTCCAGCTAAACTTGATGCGCTATGGCGAGCCCGAAAAAAGCTGCAGCAAAGGAGTAAAAGTGATAAAAACGCGGCCGAAGCCACGTAGCTTTATCGCCAAAATAGGATAGGAAGTTGTCTAAATAAAGGGAAAACGAGAACTATCAATTGAAGAGATTTATTCAGAAGTTAAAAGCGCGGCTGAAGCCGCGCTGTTGTTAAGAGCCTAAATCGCCATTTTATTAATTGACGAAAACAATAAAATTACTCGTAGCGAAGTGCTGTTATAGGTCGCTCTTTTGCTGCAATCGCCGATAAAGAGCCTACCGTTACCCACGCAATCACAAAGGCCAAAGTCGTTGCAACAGCAAATGGCAATATTGATAAATCAATACGATACACAAAGCTGTTTAACCACTCTTGCATAATAAAGTAAGCGGCTGGCCAAGCTATGATGTTGGCAATCAACACCTGCTTTGAGAACTCTTTATTGATCAAGATAACAATATCTAATACCGATGCGCCTAGCACCTTACGAATACCAATTTCTTTGGTACGGCGTTGTGTGGTGAACGATGCCAGACCAAATAACCCTAAACATGCAATGAAAATGGCTAGCAATGAGAACAGGTTGAATACAATGAATTCTCTGTCTTCTTGCTGATACATTTGGTTGAATCTATCGTCTAAGTAGTCCAATGCAATCGGCTGCTCAGGTACAAATTTACCCCATGTTTGCTCAATGTAGTCGCGTACTTGTGCCGTGTCGCCTGTGTACTTAATCGACATGTTGTAACCATTGTTATGGTTAAGCAAATGATAGGTTGGTGCCACTTCCGTTTTTAATGACGAGAAATAATAGTCTTCTGTTACTCCTACAATGGTCGCTGTGCCTTCAGAGGTACGAGTGAATAATACTTTAAACTGCTTGCCTACCGCTTCTTCAGGTGTGTAGCCCAATGTTTTTGCAGCCACGCTGTTCACTACCACACTAAACTCAGGGTTCGGATTTTCTTCTGAAGGTCGAGAAATTGCATCTGCGGTGAAATCACGGCTGAAGCCTCGGCCACTCAGTAGCTTAATATTGTAAGACGAGAAATAATCTTCATCGACTGCCAGCACAGGCATAAGCTGCATCTCTTTTGTTGCAGGGTGAATTAAGCCCATAGCATCTGTTAGAGAGCCAGTTGGGAAGCGTGATGTTTTAGTTACGCTGCTAATATTTGGGTTCGCCAATAATTGCGTTTTAATGGCATCGCGCTGTGGGCTGGCTTCTGTGGTATATAAACCACGCAATACAAAGGTATTCGACTTGTCATAACCTAGGTCGATGTTGCGCGCATAACTTAACTGCAAGCTCGCCACTACAGTTGCCACTATTAAGATAATTGCCACACTGAACTGAAAAACTACTAGACCTTTACGCAGTAACGCGCCTGCTTTACCTTGCGTCACTTCACCTTTTAGCACTTTAGCAGGTTTAAAAGCGCTCAAGTAAAACGCCGGATATGCACCCGAGATCAACCCAACGAATAAACCCAGAGATAACAAAATTGCCAATGTGCCAAAATCGAAGTAACTAAATGCCAGCTCTTTGCCAATAAAGTCGGCAAAGATAGGTAAAGTTGCCTCAACCAGTGCAATGGCGATAAATAAAGCAATGTAGCAAAGCATAATAGCTTCAACCATAAATTGGCTTACTAGGCTGTGCTTCTTTGCACCTAGGGTTTTACGCACACCGACTTCTTTAGCGCGTTTGGTTGCCGTTGCGGTAGACAAGTTCATAAAGTTAACGCACGCAATCAGTAGAATAAGCGCGGCAATAATACTGAATGAATAGACGATATTGATGTCGCCATTTTCTTTCATTTCGCCATACAGGTTTGAGTTAAGGTAAATGTCGCTGATATTGATTAAAGAATAATGTAATACATCGCTCAGCCCTTTATCTACATGGGTTTCTAGAAAGTCAGGGAAACGAGCTTCAAGCGCTTTGATGTCGGTATTTTCAGCCAATTTAAAGTAGGTTAAGTAGTTAAAGCTTGGGTTTTTATCCCAATTTGGGTTTTGTAAAAACTCAGGTGCCGTGCCCATACTGACAAGTGCCGTAATGTCTAAATGCGTACGTGTTGGTAGGTCTTTGATCACCCCTGTGACTTTGACATTAATGCGATTCGCCAGCACCAGTGTTTCTCCCATCACATTGGTGCTTGAAAAATAGCGCTGTGCCGCTGATTCTGTCAGTACCACTGAATTCGGTGCAGCTAGGGCCGCTTTTGCATCGCCTTGTAGCATTTCTAAAGAGAAAAACTCAATGGCATTGGCATCGGCTAGGTTAATGCCATTATCGCTGAAATGGGTGTTACCAAATCCTAGCGTTGCGCCGATTTCACGTAGTCGCGTTGCTTGTTCAATTTCATCGAAGTTTGTCGAAAAACGCTCTGCGTTATACACCGAGCCTTGTGCAAAATTCTGAGCAGGCGAGCCCGGCACAGTCATTTTTAAAGACGTACGGTAAATGTTTTCGTGGTTATTAATGTGTTTGTCGTAACCTAACTCAGATTCAACAAAGATTGCCATGCTGATACAAATCGCCAGGCCAATGGCTAAGCCAAGAATATTAATACCCGAATACAGTTTTTGTTTTAACAGATTGCGATAGGCAATGATCAAATAGTTATTAAGCACAACGCACCTCCTGCATATTTTGTGACACGATATGACCGTCTAATACATTGATCACGCGATGTGCGTAATTGGCATGGTGATCTGAGTGGGTAACCATCACAATGGTTACGCCTTCACGATTTAATTGCGCAAGTAACTTCATGACCTCTTCACCGTTTTTAGAATCTAGGTTACCTGTTGGTTCATCGGCCAGTAGCATTTTTGGCTCTGCGACTATGGCACGCCCAACCGCTACCCTTTGCTGCTGACCGCCTGAAAGCTGCTGCGGGTAGTGATCTTTGCGGTGCGCAATGTCGACCTTTTCTAAAATCGCCAATACCTGCTGCTCACGCTCTTTTTTCGCAATGCCTTGGTAAACCAATGGCAGTTCAACGTTTTCAAAAACGGTTAGCTCGTCAATCAAATTAAAGCTTTGGAAAATAAAGCCAATGTTGTCTTTGCGAATGTCGGCCAGCTTATTTTCGGTGAAACCACTGATGTCTTTGCCATCAAAAATGTATTCACCTTGGTCGATGTGATCGAGCATGCCGACGATATTAAGTAGCGTTGATTTACCCGAGCCAGATTGACCCATAATGGCCACAAATTCACCACGTTCTACGTGCAACGAGACACTATCAAGTGCATGTGTTTCGACTGATTCTGTGCGGAATATTTTGCTAATGTTGGTTAAATTGATCATCTGTTTTGTCCTAATTCTTTTTAATTTTTAAATCTTTTTAATTGTTAATTGGTGACGCACGTTTACTGCGTCAGCTTTAAAGTCTGCATATCTTTAAAAGTGCTATAGCTTGAGGTGATAACTCTGTCGCCCTCGTTTAATCCCTCTAACACTTCAATGAATTTGTTATTGCGCTGACCAAGGCGAACTGGTTTGCGAACTGCAACATCGCTACCTTGTTCGATTACAAACACCCACTTGCCTGCTGTATCGAGGAAGAAGCCGCCATTTGGGATCATCTTGGCTGGTTTTGCATCGGCAAGTAGTAACTCCATCTGTAACGTTTGGCCACGACGAATAAGCTCAGGTAAGGCATCGTTAAAGGTTAAATCGACTTCAAAGCGACCGTTGCTTACCTCGGCATAAACTTTTGCCAGTGTCAGTGTGTAATCTTGACCTTGGTGAGTGATTTTTGCGGTTTGCCCAGCAAAAACACGACCAAGATAAAACTCATCTATTAGCGCGCTAACCTTGTACTCACCGACAATATCAACCTGACCTAAACGTGAACCACGCGACTTTGACTCACCCAGCTCAGCATTGAATGCGGTTAGCTGGCCGTCGATTGGCGCTTTGATCACTAGGTTTTCAAGGTTCTTACGGGCAAAACTTAAGTTCTTATTTAACTGTGCAACACTGTCTTCAAGCTGGGCAATTTGTGCGGTACGGATAAGCTCATCTTGCTCTTGTTGTTCAATTACCAATGTACGACGAGCTTTTAAATATTGTGTGCGGTCAATCACGGCTTTTAATTCGTCTTGCGATACTAAGTTGTTCGCCACCAGCTTTTTGTGCTGTTCTAATTTGCGCTCACTCTGTTTAATCTCGAAATCCAGCTCTAATAAGTTGCGTTTTAGATTTAAACGGTTTTGGTCGATGGCTAAGCGGGTATTATGTAGGTTATTTAACTGCTCAGAAATTTGTGCTTCACGAGAGATAACATCTAGCTGCAACCCTGTGTTACTCAAAGCTAAAATCTTATCGCCCTTTTTAACCATGGCGCCTTCTTCTACAAAACGCTGCTCTACACGGCCACCCTCAATGGCGTCTAAATACACTGATTTACTCGGGGTAATATTGCCGCGTAGTGGGATCATATCGGTAAATTCACCACGAGTGACTGTGCTTACCTTTATTTTGTCCATTTCTAGGTTATAACGACTGCCGCTGCTGTTTGCCGTATTGCTTATCAAGAAGTACGCGATGGCGATTGCTGGCGCTGCCAACCACCATGCTTTAACTGTGCGTTTTTTGCTGATCACTTTATCCATTTCTAACATCCTAATCGTTTAGATTTGTTAGATATAAGACAATTACTGTGCCAAAAACAAAAACCAATATAAAACAATTGGTTACCATTTTAAGTGCGATTTAACACAGATAAAAGTGTAAAACTTTAAAACACTTGGTGTACGATATCGTACACTTTGAAAGTAAGGAAATACGCCATGGCTGTAATTGATAAGTCGATTTTGGTGGTTGATGACAACGCCGAGATCTTAATTGCCACTAAGATGTTATTAAAACAACACTACAAGCGTGTTGTCACGCTAGATAACCCGCACAACATCAGTGACGCCATGGAGAAAGAGTCTTTTTCTCTTATCTTACTCGATATGAATTTCACCCGAGAATCGACCTCTGGTGCCGAGGGCTTTTACTGGTTAAAGCAAATCAAAGCCATAGACGAAGACGCCGTTGTGGTGCTATTTACCGCCTTTGGCGATATGTCGATGGCTGTGGATGCCATCAAACAAGGGGCCAGTGATTTTGTGCTTAAACCTTGGCAAAACGAAAAACTACTGGCAACCGTGGCGAACTGTATCGACTTAAGCGCACAGCGCCAAAAAAGCAAAAAGCTGAACCAAATCGCGGCGCTGTCTTTGGCAGATCAAAATCGTCCATTTGAGAACCTCATTGCTAAAAGCCCTGCCATGGAACAAGTGTTCACAACCCTCGAAAAAGCCGCAAAGACCGATGCCAATGTACTGATTTTAGGTGAAAGTGGCACAGGTAAAGAAGTTATCGCCCGGGAATTTCATAAGCAATCACTGCGTGCCAAGGACACCTTTTTATCGGTTGATATGGGCACCATTGCCAGCTCGTTATTTGAAAGTGAGCTGTTTGGTCATGCCAAAGGGGCGTTCACCGATGCCAAAGAAAACAAACAAGGTCGTTTTGAGCTGGCCGACACCGGCACCCTCTTTTTAGATGAAATCGGGAATATTCCGCTCGAATTACAAGGCAAGCTGTTAACTGCTATTCAAAACCGTGTGATCACCCCGGTTGGCGGCAGCAAAGAAATCTCGGTCGATATTCGTTTGATCACAGCAACCAACATGAATTTATACGACATGGTGCGTGAAGGCTCGTTCAGACAAGACTTGTTGTATCGCATCAATACCGTCGAGATCACACTGCCCGCACTGCGCGATAGACCGCAAGATATTCCGTTACTGATAGAATTTTATGCCGACCTTTACTGCAAAAAATACAAACTAGGCCATAAAACGGTGAGCGATAAGACCATGGCGCAGTTACTTGCCTATGATTGGCCGGGCAATATTCGTGAATTGCAGCATTTAGTAGAACGTTCAGTGATCTTGTCAGACGGTGAGCAACTGCAATTTCAGCTCATGCCAAGCCAAGAGACGCAAAGCGGTGCTGCGCAGCTCGACACTTATAACCTTGCTGACATTGAGCAAATGACCATAGAGCGTGCTATTGCTGACTTTAAAGGCAACATTAGCCATACAGCTAAGGCACTCGGAATCACCCGCGCGTCGTTATATCGCAAAATGGAGAAATACGGTGTTTAATAAAAACAGCGCGGCGGTGTTGAGTTACTTTGTTTTAGCGGTCGGTTTTGCCTGTATAGGGCTCTATGGTGTTGCATTCAGCCATGCCACCTTGCTCAGTATTTTATCTTTATTTGGCTCTGCGCTATTTGCAGCCCTGACACTCAAACTTTTTGCCAAACAACAACAGCAATTCAACGAAGTCATCAACGCACTGAAATATCAAGACAGTAGTTTTCGCCTCAGTGAAACCCACACCTTAGGTGCTAAAGAGCAACAGGTCTGCAATGACCTGATCAAAAAAGTACAAGACGATAAATTCAAACAAGCCGAGCAAGTCGCTATTTTCGAGACCATGCTACAACACATTGATGCAGGGGTGATCCTCATCAAAAATCAGCAAGACGTAGTGGTGTGTAACAACACCGCTAAGCGAAGCCTAGACATTCGAACGTTTAGCGATGCGAAAGAGCTCTTAAGCGCAAAACCCATTCTTGAGCAAACCAAGCAAGGTGCCAGTGTCGAAGACGACATGCTGTTTAAATATTTCGCCTTTAATTACCATAATAATCGCTATGAGCTTTGGCTGTTTACTGCCATTTCAGAGCAAATAGAAAGTACGCAAATGGATTCGTGGCAAAAGCTTATTCGCGTATTAATTCACGAAATTGGTAACTCTGTCGCCCCTATTTATTCGCTCTCAAACACCCTGGCGACCATCACAGAGCAGCAACTTGCAACCCAAGTAGATGACCAAGATTTAGTCGACGATTACCTACAAAGTCTGAACGCCATTGGCATTCGCAGCCAGTCTTTGCTTGGGTTTATTGAAGATTATCGTAAGCTCACACATATTCCTCATTTAGAGCTAAAGCCAATTTTAGTGCAAAACCTGTTTGATGATTTACAACCACTAGTGAAACCACAATTTGATGAGGCTAATATCGCTTTAACGATTTCGATTGAGCCCGAAAACTTAACTGTCTCAGGCGATAAAAAGATGCTTGAACAGGTGCTAGTTAACCTAATCACTAATGCTCTAGATGCCTTAAAGTTGAGTCAAAAAAATGAGAAAGCAGTGAATATCACTGCGAGTATTAACCGCTATGGAAAGTGTGAAATCACCATACAGGATAACGGCGATGGCATTGAACCGAGTGCACTTGAGAAGATCTTCGTGCCTTTCTTTACCACTAAACCAAAGGGCTCAGGCATAGGTTTAGCACTCAGCCAGCAAATTATTCATCGTCATAAAGGGCGAATAAAAGTGGCATCTGAGGTCGGTGAAGGTGCGAGTTTTACACTGGTTTTATAGTAGCTTCTAAGAAGAGAGCCTGAATTAAAAGCGTCAGAAGGCTCTAACGCTTTTTGCTTTTAATCAGTTTTGTGTTGGCTGATAAATCAAAGTGCTTGATAAGGTTTCTTGTGGGCCAATTTTAGCGGCACCACCGAGCACATATACTTCTCCGTTTAGGCTCACCTTACCGTGACCATGACGCGGGGTCGGTAAAGGTTCTATTTCCTGCCACTCATCAATATTAGGGTCATACAAGAACACTGAGTTAAACACTTTGCCATCTTGCCAATTGCCAGTGTTTGAAAAAGCTTCGCCGCCTGAGACGATAATCTTGCCATCAATCACGGCAGCAGCAAGGCCTGCCGCAGCAATCGGTAAAGGTGCGCGGGTTTGCCAAGTTTCGGTTTGAGCATCGTATACTTCAACTGTGTTTAAGTTTTGTCGATTTTCACCGCCAGTACGGCCGCCAATCACATAAATATCATTGCCGATAACTGCACCTGCCGCCGAAGCGCGGGCAGTCGGTGCGGGTTTGGCTTTGCGCCAGTATGCGTTATTCACCAACACATAGTGGGCGTTGGTGTCGATATTTTGCGTCTCACCGCGTTTTCGTGTTTTCCCGCCAATCACATGAATATTTTTACCGACGTTTGCATATACAGACTCGGCTAATGGAATAGGTAAAGACGACGCACTCATCCAGCGGCTCTTTCTGCTGTCTAGACGATACACAGTTCGCTGCGGCTGCCACGCGTCTTCTTTAGGACCTGTGAAGCCACCGATGGCATACACATAATGGATGTTGCTTGCCATCCCTAGATGATGTCGTGATTCAGGTAAGTCAGGGGCTTTTTCCCAAAATTGCTCTGCGGGATTTAGGATAAATACCTTTCGTGTCGGTCCTAAACCATAAAAACTGTCAGAATCTGTTTTAGTAAAACCACCGCCAATGAACACCCTATCCATAAAAACGGCGGGGTAGACCTCTTGAAAAGTAATGGGTAAGTCTGGCGCGGGCTTCCACTTTGGTTGTGAAGGTGTTGCCGAGTCAGCCGCGAATGACGTTGCGCCTACTAGCATGCAAGTTAACAGAACTAAATTGTTTAAAAGCCTCACTAAAACTCCTTCGTTTCTGATCTGTTCATACATGATTATCACAAACTTAACCGCCAATGCATTGATTTGGGTCCAACGTCCAAATTTGTCATACAGAATTCTTTCATCTAAATGATTATAGAGCGAAATTTAGAAAACAGATCTCAATGAATGCAAACTCTAAGGTACAATCTCGTCAATTACAGAATGAGGAACTTTTAATGCAAGATGCTATTTACTTAATTTTGCCGACAGAGCAAGTACCCGCAACACTCAGTGACGCTTTTTACAGCACGCCTTCAATTGACACAGAGGGCTTTATTCATGCGTGTTCTGAGTCGCAAATTAATTACGTGTTGGCGCGCTTTTATAAAGACCAAGGTCCTCTATCGTTGTTGAAAGTTGACCCAAACCTCATCAAACCTGAAGTTAAGTACGAAGGCGCAACGAACAATCCAGAGCTTGGGCTATTTCCGCATATTTATGGTCAGCTTAATACCGATGCGATTGTTGAAGTCACTGAGATTTAAGTTGTACAGTAGTAGTGTGTTTACCTGCCACATATTTTTAAGACAAGTTTAGGAATAACATGAAAACCTTAACGATCGCGCTCATTATTTTGGGCTTTTTTCTTTCACTAAAGTTTATCGACTCTTTGATCCATCGTTATGGCAATAAAAAAGGCGTCAGTATTTTTCGTATCAAATACATCAGTAAAACCATTTATATCGTTGCGTTGCTGTTTATTATTCCGCTAATAGTGAGTATTTCGGGGCTAGCCTACTCGCAAGTGGCGTTATTTATGTCGTCAGTGTTTGCTGTATTAGGTGTGGCACTTTTTGCTCAGTGGTCAATTTTAAGTAATATCACAGCCAGTTTGATTATCTTTTTTGGCTTTCCATATCGCGTTGGCGACAGAATTAAGGTCATGGACAAAGACGACGATATTTCAGGCGTCATCGAAGAGATTTCGCTGTTTCATGTGCTTATTCGCCGAGAAGATGAACTGATCACCTATCCGAATACGCTGATTTTGCAAAAAGGGGTGATAAAAAATCCAAAGAAGGCAGAGGTAAAAGAACCTACGAATTCAGAACAAAAGCTTGAAGATAAAGAGTCGGTTGAGCCTAAAAACAATTCGCCTCTGTAATAACTCAAAAACCCCTGTGCATATTTACATAGGGGTTTGTAACTCATTAATCTTATTTCCAAATTCTTTTAAGCTATTACTGCCACTCTGTAAGTAACTTTCGCCAGCCCACGACATTAGCCGGGCCTTTCAACCGAATAATACTATTGCGAATAAATCGTCCAATTGGTGAACGTCCTAGCCCTGCTAGCTTAATGATTTTATTAGACTCAGATACAGTCCATGTGACTCGTTCCGCTCTTGCTGTTTTATAGGCCTTTAGCGCTTCATCTACAGACTTATTACTTAAGTTATCAGCAAGACAGTTTATATCTTCTAAAGACATGCCTGCACCTTGCTGTAAACTGGGTGGGCAACCATGCAATGCATCTCCAACTAAAACCACGCGATCAAATACTGATTCTGTTTGCTCTACACTCTTAAGTTGTCCAAGCACAATATGCTGTTGTTCGGATAAGTCTTTTACGCATTGCACAACAGGCACATCATACTCTGAGAAGATATCCTGCAGTGCTTTATCACTCGGTAGTGCAGCATACTGACCTTGCTCATCCATAATTTGACCATAACAATACACCTCACTGTCACTGATTGGGTAGATCATGAATGCAGAGTCATTACCCACATAGTAAGTCGGTTGTATATTAGCTTTAGGCTTTTTAGTGATAAAACGCCAGTTCGTAACTTGATGAGTAAGCAATGATGTATTTGGTTGAACCATACTTCTTATGGCTGAGTTAATACCATCAGCCGCAACGACAAGGTCATACGTTTTACAAGCACCTGTATTGAATGTCACGGACACTTGATTGTTTTCTTGGCTTAGTGCTGTTGGCCTAGTGTTTAACTGCACATCAGCCGCCATACCATCTCTTAAAATAGACATCAGTGTATCGCGCTTCAAAGCGACAAAAGGCGCTTTATTTAATGGCGCTTCATGTAATGAAGCTGAAGCCAAGGTCTTGCCCGATGACAGCGCATATTCGATTTGATCAACTTGAAAAGCAGCCAGTTTGACCTGTTCGGCCAAATCTAGTTGCTCTAGCGCTAGCATGGCATTGGCAGGTAAACAAATCGCGGCACCTTCACTGACCAACTCAGATGACTTTTCTATAATATCAATCTCGTAACCGAGTGGCTGTAAACGACGATACAGAGCACATCCGGCAATGCCTGCTCCAACAATTAATATGCGCATCAACTTATTCTTATAACATATGAAATTAAGCGCAATATAGCATTAGTTAGACCCGAAAAGTCATCTTATCTGTCAAGTTTTAGGTCTGAACTTAAGCGCCAGGTACTTAAAGAAAATAGGAGGCGCCAATGCTCGCTAACAGTAGAGATGCAAACGCAAACCTCAGCCATTTTGCTTGTTCGGGTTTTGCAAAAAAGGGTCTGAGTTTACTGCCGATTGCCATCCATAATCCATCAACGATAACGGCAACAACAAAGCTCACTGTAGCAGTTAGTATGGCACTGTAAACAGGTGAATTTGCAGGGATCATAAAGTTTGCGAAAATGGCTAAAAACGCGGCGTAAGCTTTTGGGTTGATTAAATTTAATATAAAGCCATCTTTAAAACTTGGCGCTGCCCCTGCTCTTTGCTCAATTCCACTGGTATTACTCGCAATCTTGTACGCCACATAAATTAAATAAGCGGTTGCGACCCCTTGGCAAATGAGTTTGACCGTTGGGAATTGCTCAAACAAACTGCCTAACCCCAATGCAACTAAGCTAATTGCCACCAGCAAGCCGAGTAGAATACCAGCAAGAAATCCTAAACCTTGCTTAAAACCAAAACTGGCACCGACACCTGCTAGGGCAAGTGGTGCAGGCCCTGGCGAGCCCAATAAAAGTGCGGTAGTAAGTGCAAGGGTAGTAACTGCTTCTATCATTTTTCATTCCTTTTCCCTTCACTTTTCAAGCCATACGGGTGTTGGCTGTGCTCAGCTACTTCATCACATGCACACTATGCTCAGAAGAGGCTTCGCTTGCCGCCTACGTATGATTTGAAAATCATTGGGAGTATCAGTTGTTTAAAAAGACCATTAAAAAAGGCCCTCTCGGGCCTTGGGAGTATCACAACTCATGAACAATTTGCTTAAATTAGTCTTGCGGTACGCGTACTAAACCTTCCATTAGCACTCGTGCACTGCGGCTCATGACTGCTTTTTCAGCCAGCCATTTACCATCTACAAGTTTTGCAGCTGCACCGACTTTTAATGTGCCTGATGGGTGGCCAAAGGTAACGCTTTCTCGCTCACCGCCACCTGCAGCCAGATTTACTACGGTGCCAGGAATTGCAGCTGCGGTCGCAATTGCAACAGCCGCTGTGCCCATCATGGCGTGGTGAAGCTTGCCCATAGAAAGCGCACGAACACACACATCGATATCCGACTCAGCTATCGCTTTACCACTTGAGGCGGTGTAAGCCTGAGCAGGTGCGGCAAAGGCAATTTTAGGTGTATGCTGACGCACTTTTGCTTCTTCGATATCTTGGATCAAACCCATTTTCACTGCGCCATGGGCACGAATGGTTTCAAAGCGTTCAAGCACGGCTGCATCACTGTTAATGGCTTCTTGTAACTCTGTGCCTGTGTAACCTAAATCTTCTGCATTGAAAAATAGGGTCGGAATACCCGCGTTGATCATGGTCACAGGGAAAGTGCCAATACCCTGCACTTCAAGACTGTCAATCAAGTTACCTGAAGGGAACATATCGCCTTCACCATCAGCTGGGTCCATAAACTCAACCACCACCTCGGCTGCAGGAAAAGTCACGCCATCTAACTCAAAATCACCGGTTTCTTGCACTTCCCCATTGGTCATAGGGATGTGCGCGATGATGGTTTTTTTGATGTTGGCTTGCCAAATACGTACAACCGCAATGCCGTTTTCAGGCACACGTTCGGCGTCAACTAGGCCGTTGCTGATTGCAAATGCGCCTACCGCAGCAGTTAAGTTGCCGCAGTTTCCACTCCAATCGATAAAAGGTTTATCAATGGCAACTTGACCAAATAGGTAATCTACATCGTGATCAGGCACATCACTTTTTGCCAGAATCACAGTTTTACTGGTGCTTGACGTTGCACCGCCCATACCATCGGTGTGTTTTGCGTATGGATCAGGGCTGCCAATCACGCGTAGCAATAAATTATCGCGTGCTTCACCTGCAACTTGTGCTGCAGCAGGTAAATCAGCAAGGTTAAAAAAGACCCCCTTACTGGTGCCGCCACGCATATAAGTCGCAGGCACTTTAATTTGTGGTTTGAAAGCCATTTAAAAATCCTTCAAAAGCGAATGAGAGAGCCTCATTCGCTTGTTTATTAATTATTAGCTTCTAAAAAATCTTGTGCGAATCTTTGAAGCACACCGCCAGCCGCGTAAATTGATACTTCTTCTGCAGTATCAAGACGACATAGCATAGGCACTTCTACACGCTCGCCGTTTTGACGATTAATCAATAAGGTTAACGTTGCACCTGGGCTTGGCTCGCCAATAACGTCATAGGTTTCAGTACCGTCAAGACCCAGTGTTTTACGGGTTGTACCGGCTTCAAATTGCAGAGGTAATACACCCATACCGATTAGGTTAGTACGGTGAATACGCTCAAAACCTTCTGCTGCAATCACTTCAACACCCGCTAAACGTACGCCTTTTGCCGCCCAGTCACGTGATGAACCCTGACCATAGTCCGCACCTGCCACAATAATCAACGGCTGCTTGCGTTCCATGTAGGTTTCGATGGCTTCCCACATGCGCGTTACTTTACCTTCTGGCTCAATACGCGCCAGTGAACCTTGTTTTACCTCACCGCTTTCGTCCAACACCATTTCGTTAAACAATTTCGGGTTCGCAAAGGTTGCACGCTGCGCGGTTAAGTGGTCACCACGGTGGGTTGCATATGAGTTAAAGTCTTCTTCTGGCAGACCCATTTTCGCCAAATATTCACCCGCAGCACTGCTTGCTAAAATTGCATTTGAAGGTGATAAATGGTCTGTGGTGATGTTGTCGCCTAGAACAGCAAGTGGACGCATACCTTTCATGGTGCGTTCAGCAGCTAGTGCGCCTTCCCAATATGGTGGGCGGCGAATGTAGGTACTCATTTCACGCCAGTCATAAAGCGGATCGTTTTTCTCCCCATAATCGACGTTTAAGTCAAACATTGGCTCGTATACTTGACGGAATTGCTCTGGCTTCACGCTTTTTGCGATCACTGCGTCGATCTCTTCATCCGTTGGCCACAAGTCTTTCAGGGTAACTGGGTTACCGTCTTGGTCATGTCCCAGTACATCTTTTTCGATGTCAAAACGAATGGTGCCGGCAATCGCGTATGCCACAACCAATGGTGGAGACGCTAAGAAAGCTTGCTTTGCATAAGGGTGAATACGACCATCAAAGTTACGGTTACCTGACAGTACCGCCGTTGAATATAAGTCGCGGTCGATGATCTCTTGTTGTATTTTCGGGTCTAAGGCACCACTCATACCGTTACATGTTGTACATGCAAATGCCACAACACCAAAACCAAGTTGCTCTAATTCTGGTAATAACTCGGCATCTTCAAGATACATTTTTACTGTTTTTGAACCCGGAGCCAGTGATGACTTAACCCAAGGCTTACGAGTTAAACCCTTTGCGTTGGCATTACGTGCGAGTAGACCAGCGGCAATTACGTTGCGCGGGTTAGAGGTATTAGTACAGCTGGTGATAGCTGCGATGATCACCGCGCCATCTGGCATTTTGCCTTCTTCGTTTTCAACTGTGCCTGCAATACCCGCTTGTGCAAGTTCTGAAGTAGATACACGGCGGTGCGGGTTTGAAGGGCCAGCGATATTACGGCCAACTGTTGATAAATCGAAAGTAAGAACGCGCTCATATTCTGCTGTTTCTAAGCTGTCAGCCCAAAGACCGGTTTCTTTCGCGTAGTTTTCAACAAGCTGAACTTGCTCGTCGTCACGGCCAGTGATCTTTAAGTAATCGATGGTGTGTTGGTCGATGTAGAACATCGCCGCCGTCGCACCATACTCTGGTGTCATATTTGAGATGGTTGCACGGTCACCAAGCGTTAAGCTTGCTGCACCTTCACCGTAAAACTCTAAGTAAGCGCCGACTACTTTTTCAGCTCTTAAGAACTCTGTAATTGCGAGTACGATATCAGTTGCGGTAATGCCCGGTTGAGCTTTACCTGTCAGTTCAACACCGACAATATCTGGTAGACGCATATAAGAAGCACGACCTAGCATGACGCTTTCTGCTTCAAGACCACCTACACCTACTGCGATTACACCAAGTGCATCAACATGTGGTGTGTGACTATCTGTACCAACCAATGTGTCAGGGAATGCAACGCCATCTCGCGCATGGATAACCGGCGACATTTTTTCTAGGTTGATTTGGTGCATGATGCCGTTACCCGGTTGGATAACGTCAACGTTTTTGAATGCAGTTTTTGTCCAGTTAATAAAGTGGAAGCGGTCGTCGTTACGACGGTCTTCAATGGCACGGTTTTTCTCGAATGCATCTTTTTCAAAACCAGCGTGCTCAACTGCTAGCGAGTGGTCAACAATGAGCTGAGTCGGAACCACTGGATTTACTTTAGACGGATCGCCCCCTTTTGCAGCAATTGCATCACGTAAACCGGCAAGGTCAACAAGGGCGGTTTGGCCCAAGATATCGTGACACACAACACGTGCAGGGAACCAAGGGAAATCAAGGTCACGCTTTCTGTCAATTAACTGAGATAAGCTTGCATCTAGCTTTTCTGGCTCACAACGACGAACTAAGTTTTCTGCAAGTACACGCGATGTGTAAGGGAGTGTGGCATACGCGCCTGGTTTAATGGCATCAACAGCTTCACGTGCATCATAAAAAGCGAGTTGAGAGTTGGGTAATATCTTACGGTATTTGGTATTCATAATTCTATCTTCGGTGACGGGGTAGAAAAGGCTTAAATCGATTGAATTAAAAGTGTGGCCCTTTAATAAGGTTAAGGCACCACACTTTTGATAATACGATTTGAATTAACGCTCTGAAATTGGCGTTACAGGACGTAGCTCTTCACCTGTATATTCCGCAGAAGGACGGATAATACGGTTGTCAGCACGTTGCTCCATCACGTGTGCAGCCCAACCCGTTAGACGAGACATCACGAAGATAGGCGTGAATAGCTTAGTCGGAATACCCATGAAGTTGTATGCAGATGCGTGGAAGAAATCAGCGTTACAGAAAAGCTTCTTCTCGCGCCACATTACTTCTTCACAACGTACTGATACAGGGTAAAGCACCTCGTCACCCACATCAGCCGCTAGCTTTTCAGACCAGCCTTTAATAATTTCGTTACGAGGATCTGATTCTGAATAAATCGCGTGACCGAAGCCCATGATTTTTTCTTTACGCTCAAGTTTACCCATCATTTCAGCTTCTGCATGATCTGGTGAAGTAAAGCCTTCGATCAGTTCCATCGCCGCTTCGTTAGCACCACCGTGCAGTGGACCACGAAGTGAACCAATCGCACCCGTTACACATGAATGCATGTCAGAAAGCGTTGATGCACAAACGCGCGCTGTGAACGTTGACGCATTAAACTCATGCTCTGCATAAAGAATTAGAGATACGTGCATAACTTGCTCATGTAATTCTTTGGCTTTTTCTCCGTGTAGCATTGTAAGGAAGTGACCACCGATTGAATCGTCATCAGTTTCAACGTCAATGCGCACGCCATCATGGCTAAAGCGGTACCAGTAACAAATGATACTTGGGAAAACCGCTAACATGCGATCTGTCACTTGTTGTTGCTCATCAAATGTCGCTTCACCTTCAAGGTTACCTAACATTGAACAACCCGTACGTAACACGTCCATTGGGTGTGCGTCTGCTGGAATACGCTCTAGTACATCTTTAAGGGCTTGCGGCAGACCGCGCATTGCACGTAGCTTGTCTTTATATGCGTCTAGCTCTGCTTGCGTTGGTAGGTGACCTTTTAAGATAAGGTGCGCCACTTCTTCAAACTGACAGTTTTCAGCTAAGTCTTTTACGTCGTAACCGCGGTAAGTTAGGCCAGAACCTGATTTACCTACTGTTGATAATGCTGTTTTACCCGCTACTTGTCCGCGTAGGCCTGCACCGCTTAGTACTTTTGCCATGATGTTGTCTCCTGAATTATTTTTACCTGCTGGGTATTGATATGTGCTGAGTGCAGGTTCATTGCCTGCACTTCAAAATTACTACTACTTATTTTTGCCTTCGGCGAACAACGCATCAAGCTTCTGCTCGTAGTCGTGATAGCCAAGGTAATCATAAAGATCCATACGAGTTTGCATGGTATCGATGACAGCTTTTTGATCGCCGTTTTGTAAAATGCTTTGATAAACTAGTTCAGCGGCTTTGTTCATTGCACGGAAAGCACTTAATGGGTAAAGCACCATATCTACGCCCCACTCACCAAGTTCTTCTTTGTTCCAAAGCTCTGTTTTACCAAATTCTGTGATGTTCGCTAAAATTGGCACATCTAGCGCCTCGCTAAATGCACGGTAGTGCTCTTCAGTTTGTACTGCTTCTGCAAAAATGCCATCAGCACCCGCGGCAACATAAGCTTTTGCACGCTCAATCGCTGCTTCTAAGCCTTCTTGTGCGAATGAATCTGTGCGTGCCATGATGAAGAAATCAGGATCGGTACGCGCATCGACTGCCGCTTTAATACGGTCAACCATTTCTTCTGTTGATACGATCTCTTTATTTGGGCGGTGACCACAGCGTTTTTGCGCAACTTGGTCTTCCATATGCACAGCTGCTGCACCGGCTTTTTCCATATCACGAATGGTTTTAGCGATATTGAAAGCACCACCCCAGCCTGTGTCGATATCAACCATCAGAGGTAGGTCGCATGCTGAAGTAATACGTTGTACGTCAGCAATAACGTCGTTTAAAGAAGTCATGCCTAAATCAGGAAGACCATAAGAGGCATTTGCAACACCACCACCTGATAAATAAATTGCTTGGTGGCCGATTTTCTTCGCCATCATTGCGCTGTAGGCATTAATTGTGCCCACGATCTGCAGTGGTTGATTGGCTTTTAATGCATCGCGGAATTTCTTACCCGCACTGATAGTTCCTGTTGTCATCTTGATGATCTCTCTGGTTATCCTGAAAATTAGCGTAAGAAGCTCACTGATTTAGCTTGGCTTCGATATTATTTTTTGAATACATAATGTGTCGGCGCATCAGCATTTCGGCCAACTCAGGGTCGCGATTGCTAATGGCTTGCACTATATGTTTATGCTCGTCAAAAGCGGTACTCACACGAGGACCCGCCATGCCTAACTGCACGCGGTACATGCGCACCAAGTGATATAGGCCATTGACCAGCATATTAATTAAATGATTATTTTTGCTGCCGAGAATAATGCGGTAATGAAAATCTAAATCGCCCGCTTCTTGATAATAACGCTCAGTGGTTTTGATATTTTCTGATTGGCTATTGAGGAGCATTTTCAGCTCTGTTACTTCGTCATCAGACATATTAGCTGCAGCAAGACGTGCCGCCATGCCTTCAAGTGACTCACGCACTTGGTAAAGTTCAATTAAACCCTCAGGGCTTAATGCCACCACACGTGCACCCACATTGGCTTTTCGTTCAACCAAGTGGCAGCTTTCTAAACGATTAATGGCTTCTCGAACAACTGCACGGCTTACCTCATATTTTGTCGACAACTCGGTTTCACTTAATTTCGATGCTGCTGGAATAACACCTTCAACAATCTCTTTTCTTAAGCGAAAAAACGCTTTATCTGAGGCTGTTACAGCATTTTCTTGAAAAATCGACATAATAAATCTTAAAAGCCGTGTTTAATAAGTTGTAGACAATATAGTAGTGGTTGACGTGCACGTCAACCTAGAAACGACAAAATTGTCGACAATATTTGGATATAGTGTTTATAAGTTTGGTGAATGTTGGGGAGGGGGGTCTTCTTGAGCGGGTTATTGAAGGTGAGGTTTTTATTAAACGGATAATTTTTTATCAGGGTTGCTTTCTTGTGTTGTAAATAGGGGTGAATAAGGCTCGGTGTTGTTTTGCTTCCATGTAGCTTGAAAATGCCTCAGCACTTTTTAAACTTGCTTAATTCACCTTGCGCAAAACTAACCTTGCTTCGATAGGGTGTCTGGTTCTAATGTAGTTAAAATTGCTCTCTTCACCTTGCGCAAACAGCGCGAACTTCGTTCACTAGTTTGCACCACATATAAAAAAAGCAAGCTAGTGCTTGCTTTCTTGTTAAGTGATTAACACTTAAAGTACAGTGATGTTCTCAGCTTGTGGGCCTTTTTGACCTGTAGCTAATGTGAACTCTACTTTCTGACCTTCAACTAAAGTGCGGAAACCGTCACCTTTAATAGCGCTGAAGTGTGCGAAAACATCTGGACCATTTTCTTGTGCAATGAAACCAAAACCTTTTGACTCGTTAAACCACTTAACGGTACCAGTAACTGTATTAGACATAATATGTATATCCTGATCTTTAAAATTAACTATGCCCTTGTGGGCGCATAGAGCAAAAACTAGACGGTACTTAAAAACTTCAGGACGGTACTACAAGTATGACTCATACAATAACGTGGTGGAAATTTATAAACACTGACAAATTTTTGTCTAAGTTCATAGTAAAGCCCTCACAAGCTAAGTCAAACAATTTCAGGTCAAAAAATGATTAATTTTTGATTACAGGTAGATCCATTAAAATTCACAGGCTTCTTAACGTACAAAATATTATTGTATAAAAATCAATGCAGTCATTGCTCAGCAAGCATTTTTATGCGCGCCAGCAAACGCGTGACAGCCACTTTATACGCGCTCATTTATTGCACTATTTTTTTATCGCTGTAGGTTTCATCGAATGCGCTGTAATCGTTCTATCTGATATGATCCGCTTAATAACTAATTTTTAATTACCCATAAGCTAATGACCTATCAGCATGACTTTATAGACTCTATTTCAAACATCTCAGAGCAAGTTTGGGATTCACTGACAAGTGACCACGTATTCACCCGTTACGCTTGGCTCAGTGCATTGGAAAAAAGTGGGTGTGTAAATAGGCAAACAGGCTGGCAGCCTCAACATCTTGTCATTAAACAGAACGATCATATTGTGGCTATCTTACCTGGCTATATAAAAAGCCACTCTTACGGTGAATACGTCTTTGATTGGGCGTTTGCTGAAGCCTATGAAAGGTATAGGCTAGAGTATTACCCTAAATGGCTATGTGGTGTACCTTTTACCCCAGTGCAAGGTCCTCGTATTCTTTGCAAGCACATTACACCTGAATTAATAGGTTATATAGAAGCTGCTTTACTTGAGTTAAGTGAGAAAGGCTTTAGCGGTATTCACCTTAACTTTTTATCTGAACACACACATTTTGCCAGCACCACATTGATCCCAAGACGCAATGTGCAATTTCATTGGCAAAATAAAGGCTATCAAAGCTTCAGTGGCTTTCTATCAGCGCTTAATGCTCGAAAGCGAAAAATGGTCAGTAAAGAGCGCTTAAAAGTACAACAACAAAACTTAACCATACGCTGGTTTTCAGGCAGTGAGATTAATGAGGCATTACTCGATGCCTTTTATTTAAGTTACCGCCTGACTTATTTAAAGCGCTCAGGCCATAAAGGCTATTTAAATCGCGAATTTTTCGCCTTGATAATAAAGAACTTACCGCATACCGTTCGTTTATGTTGCGCGTGCAAAGATGATGATATTGTTGCCACTAGCCTTTATTTTGTTTCAGGCGATACCCTATATGGCCGCTATTGGGGTGCAATTGAATCTCAGTATGACTCGCTTCACTTTGAGCTATGTTATTACCAAGGTATTGAACTTGCGATAAAAGAAGGCCTCAACAATTTTGATGCCGGCGCGCAAGGCGAGCATAAGCTCGCCCGTGGCTTTGAACCCGTTTGGCGCCACTCTTACCACACCTTGTTTAGACCTGAGTTTAAAATCACGCTACAAGACTATTGCGAAAGAGAAACCCAAGCCTTACAGCAGTACTTTATTGAATGTGAAGCGAAATTACCGTTTAAACACCAATAGTCGGTTATTCGCTGGCATTTCATGGTCTTGAACTAACTCAAAACCTTGTTTATTCGCCAAAGACACAACCCACTCTTGATCCCGAATACCACTGTGTGGGTCTCTTGCCCTTAACATGGCATCGAAGCCTTGATTGCTTTCACTGGTAAACTGGCCATTGTAGTTAAACGGTCCATAAATGAATAAATGACTATGCGAAAGACTGTGTTTGGCCGCGCCGATAATTAGTTTTTCAACCAAAGGCTCAGACACAATATGAAGCGTGTTAGCAGTGTAAATTGCATCGTACTTTTCAGTCACGGGCCAATCATGATTTAAATCTAGTGTCATAGGCGCAATTAAATTACTCAGCTTAGCTTCGTCTAACCATGCGTTAATACCTTCATGAAGTATGGCTTGATCTGCCGTTTGCCAAGTTATATTTGGAAGATGCTTTGCAAAATGCACAGCATGCTGCCCAGTACCACTTCCTATTTCTAAAACTTTTTCTTTACCCGTTAGATATGTTCTTATCTTATTCAGAATTGGGCCTTTATTGTTTTCACATGCTTGAGAATATGGCTTTGTCATGGTTGTTTTGCACTAAATTGAGGAGTTACTGCCCGTTATTGATGCAATTAATTTAAGAAATAGCAAGCGAGATCAATAAATCTTTTCTATAACTACTTAAAGTGTCTACATAAGTTTTTCTTGGTACAACTTCTGCAAAACAAACTACACAGAAATACCAATACTTCAAAGCGTGCAACTCGAGGAGAGATAAGATGAAAATTTCAGAGATCACACAAATGCCATCTGAATTAAAGAGTCAAGGCGTCATCAAAGAGAATAATGAAGAAGATTTAAAGAAAAGTAAGTCTTACAAACAAGAAGTCGCGAATCTTATGCAGCTCGAAGAACAAGAGAAAGAACATACAGAACAAAACTTTCTGTATGGATATAATTAATATTATCCTTTCTTAAAAAAAACGCAGCCAATTGGCTGCGCTTTTAGGTTGGAAGAAATTTATTACTAGCTAATCAAACTTAGCCAACAAGTGCTAACAAAATACCGGCTGCAACGGCACTTCCTAGTACGCCCGCTACGTTTGGTCCCATAGCATGCATTAACAAGAAGTTATGCGGGTTATTCTCTAGACCCACTTTGTTCACTACGCGTGCCGCCATTGGTACAGCTGATACACCTGCCGCCCCCACTAATGGGTTAATTGGGTGTTTCGAGAACTTGTTCATGATTTTCGCCATGAATACACCCGACGCTGTACCAATTGAGAAAGCCAAAGCACCTAGCACTAAAATACCTAAAGTCTCAACCGTTAAGAATTCTGACGCTGATAACTTTGAGCCCACAGCTAGACCCAAGAAAATAGTCACGATATTGATTAGCTCGTTCTGTGCTGTGTTACTTAATCTATCAACCACACCACACTCTCGCATTAAGTTACCTAAACAGAACATACCAACTAATGGTGCAGCCGAAGGTAGGAACATAATCGTTAATCCTAGAACAGCCAGTGGAAAAACAATTTTCTCACGCTTTGTCACGTGACGTAGTTGTGGCATTTCAATCTTTCTATCTTCTTCAGATGTTAGCGCACGCATGATAGGCGGCTGGATGATTGGTACTAATGCCATATAAGAATATGCAGCTACCGCAATCGCGCCTAATAGCTCAGGTGCAAGCTTAGATGCCAAGAAAATCGCCGTCGGACCATCTGCACCACCAATGATGGCAATCGCAGAAGCATCTTGCAGAGTAAATTCAAAGCCCGGTACAAAGTTCAGCGCAATTGCACCGAATAGTGTCGCGAAAATCCCAAACTGCGCTGCAGCACCCAGTAGTAACATACGCGGGTTTGCAATAAGCGCACTAAAGTCTGTCATCGCGCCCACGCCCATAAATATCAACAGCGGAAAAACTCCACTATCAATACCTATATAGTAAACGTAATACAACAGCCCACCTGGCTCAGCCATGCCTGCCACAGGGATATTCGTTAATATTGCACCAAAGCCAATTGGTACTAACAGTAAAGGTTCAAACCCTTTTGCTATAGCAAGGTAGAGTAAACCACAGCCCACCGCCATCATGACTAAAGCTGGCACGGTAAAGTTGGCAAGGCCCGTTGCTTGCCATAAATTTAACAACCCGTCCATGAGACCTCCTATGCAAGTTCAATCATGGCATCACCCGTTGCGACAGAGTCACCTTCAGAGACTAAGACATTTGCAACAGTACCACTGTGCGTCGCGCGCACTTCTGTTTCCATCTTCATGGCTTCCATGATCATGACTACATCACCTTCAGCTACAGCATCACCTGCACGTACCAGTAACTTAAAGATGTTACCGGCAAGTGGTGCATTCAGAGTTTCACTCGTACTGACCGATGCTGACTGTGGAATAAGCTCACTATCTTTGACTTGAACTTCTTTAAGTTCACCACCTGGTGCAACGACAACATCATAAACTTTGCCATCAACTTGCACACTGTAACGCTCTGTTGATTGTTTTTGTGGAGAAGCCGGTTTTGCTGCAGGTGCTGGCTTTTCAGTGGTAACTAAAGTTGGTTTCGGCTCAAACGCATCTGGGTTGTTGCGGTTTTTAAGGAATTTAAGACCGATTTGAGGGAATAGCGCATAAGTTAACACGTCATCAACTTGCTCTTCAGCCAACTCAATGTTGTCTTCTTTGGCTTTCGCAACTAGCTCAGCCTCGAGGCTATCAAGTTCAGCATCGATCAGATCTGCAGGGCGACACGTGATCGCTTCTGCGCCATCTAATACGCGTTGTTGTAACTCTGAGTCAACTTCAGCTGGGGTTGAACCATACTCACCCTTTAACACACCCGCCGTTTCTTTTGTGATGGTCTTGTAACGCTCACCAGTTAGAACATTTAGTACCGCCTGAGTACCGACGATTTGCGATGTTGGAGTCACCAGCGGAATAAAACCAAGGTCTTTACGAACAGCTGGGATCTCTTTCAGTACATCATCTAGCTTATCGCCCGCGCCTTGTTCTTTAAGCTGATTTTCCATGTTAGTTAACATGCCGCCAGGCACTTGAGCGAGTAAGATACGGCCATCAACGCCTTTTAAGCTACCTTCAAATGCCGCATATTTCTTTCTAACTTCGCGGAAGTAACTCGCAATCTCTTCTAGCTCACCAAGGTTTAAACCTGTATCACGCGCTGTGCCTTCAGTGATAGCCACCATGGTCTCTGTGGCGCTATGACCATAAGTCATACTCATAGACGAAATAGCAGTATCAAGCATATCAATACCCGCATCGATTGCTTTTTGGTATGTCGCTGTGCTTAAACCCGTTGTCGCGTGACACTGCATGGCAATTGGCACCGACACGGTATTTTTAAGTTCAGTGATTAACTCTTCTGCATCATACGGCTTTAATAACCCTGCCATATCTTTAATACAGATTGAGTGACAGCCCATGGCCTCAAGCTTTTTCGCCTGTTCTAACCACATCTCTAAAGTGTGAACCGGACTCACAGTATAAGAAATGGTACCCTGCGCATGCGCTCCGACTTTAATAGCGGCTTTAATCGCTGTTTCAAGGTTTCGGACATCATTCATGGCATCGAAAATACGGAAAACATCAACACCATTATGATGTGCACGTTCTACAAATTTCTCCACCACGTCATCGGCATAATGGCGATAACCCAGTAAGTTTTGACCACGTAAAAGCATCTGTTGCTTGGTATTTGGCATGGCTTCTTTTAAAGCGCGAATGCGATACCAAGGATCTTCGCCCAAATAACGAATACAAGAATCAAAGGTTGCACCACCCCAAGACTCAACAGACCAATAACCAGCTTTATCTAGTTTCTCTGCGATTGGCAGCATATCTTCTAGGCGCATTCGCGTAGCAAGCAATGATTGGTGTGCGTCTCTTAAAACCAATTCAGTTAATTTTAACTTTGACATAGTGGACCCCTTTATTATTTTGATCTGTACTGAGCGATAGCTGCACTGATTGCAGCAATGTGCGCGTTAGATACGCCTGTTGATGTTGGGCGTTTAGTAGGTTGACGTTGTGGCTTTACTGGCTCATCACCACCTGCGATAAGTGATAACTTGCTTACAGCAAAAATTAAGATAGATAAGAAGGCAAAAACCCCAACCATGCCGGTAAGCATTAAGCTGGCTGCCTCTAGCAACAATGCGCCTATATCCATGTTCTCCCCCTTTTTCACAACGCGCTTTGCGTCATTAATCATTTTTTATAAATATTTATTCAACATCATAACAAACGAGCTCGACTTGTAAACAACATTGTAAATTGGTAATACCAATATTAAAAATTGAACAGTAGCAACAACTTAACTGTAAAATACTGATTAAACGAATGAATTACTGAGATAAATATGAAAAATATTCAAAATAGCGTAGGTTTATTTAAATAATTTTAAATAAAAGTGATAAAGAGGTTACATAAACAAGTTACACAAACAGAGGCAAAAAATGGTAAGACCAAGTACGCGCTACGCAAAACTCCGTTATGATTGAATAAAAAATATATGCCTATACTTCGACAGCTCACATTAAAAAATTTCAAATACGCATACACCATTCTTTTTTGATAAAATTGGCAGCAAATAAAGATTAATGAGTTGCTATGTATAAACACGAATTTACCCTTGATAAGCCTTACTATCAGGAGTGCTTTGATGAGTCAGAAAAATTTGGTAAAGCTAACAAACCTAAATATGCGTTAGTCGGTTTTTTAACCCTGCTTGGTTTAGTGTCTATTTATGGTTTAGAGAATGGCTACCTGGGAAATTTCTTAATCATTTTGGCAGTTATTGAATGCATTTCATATTACTATCGTCGTCCTTGGTGGGTTGCCAGACAGATGATCAGCAGAGCGAGTGGCTCTAATGTAACTGTTGAAATTGACGAAGAAAAAATTAAGGCTGCCAACCCATACAAGTCATTTGTGTTTAATTGGCAAGACATCACAAAAGTTATAAAAACAGACAGAGGTCTACTTATCTATTCGCTTCGAGGTACACAATATTTATCTTTAAGTGCATTGAATGACGAAACGGTTGATTTTATCTTAGCGCAAAAAAAAAGCCACTAATGAATAGTGGCTTTAGTGACCAATTTTATGCAATTGGTATTTATTATTCGCTAAAAGCTGATCAGATGTTACCTGTTGCAGGACCAGACTTTTCAGCCTGAATTCGCATGTAAATCTCTTCACGGTGAACTGAAACATCTTTAGGTGCATTAACACCAATACGTACCTGGTTACCTTTAACACCTAGTACAGTTACAGTTACTTCATCACCAATCATTAGGGTTTCACCCACTCGACGAGTTAGTATTAGCATTCTATTGCTCCTGTTATTCCAAAAATTAGAAGATTCCGCGTCAATTTCATTTTAAAGAAAAGTATTAATAAAAGTAAGCAAAAAAACCAATTTACTCAATACTTTCCAATAAAAATGTGCTGTGCAATGCTCTAACAGCCAATTCTAGGTACTTTTGCGGCAGCAAAGCCGAAATTTTCATTTCGGATGTTGTCACTAAGTCAGCTCGAATATTCTCGTGAGACATTGCCGTATAAAACTGTGCGATAACTTCCACATGAGACTTCAGGCCAATGCCTATCACAGACACTTTGGCCACTTCCTTATCACACGCCAATTCAACAAAACCGAGACTTTCTTGCTGGTGTGTCAAAAGCTCAATAACTTGATGATGATCATTACTGTGCACAGTAAAAGCATAGTCTATTTTATCAAGTTGGTGGTCTAATTGGCTCAACATATCTACCGCAATGCCCGCATCAGCCAATACGGTGAGTAGGCTTGCAAAGATCTGTGGTTGATTTGGTAACTGCTTAAGCGTAATTAACACCTCATCTTTACTGGCAGCCACACCTGAAACTGGGGCTTTGTTCATATCTGGCTCCTCGTAAGTAATTAATGTCCCCTTTGAGTGGCAAAAGCTCGATAATACCCTAAGTGGTAAGCGATAGTGACCAGCAGCTTCAACCGAGCGTAAGTGTAAGACTTTCGCACCAAGGCTTGCCATCTCTAACATTTCATCAAAGGTAATTTGCTCTAGACGACGCGCATTCGGCTCAATACGAGGATCTGTGGTGTAAACACCATCTACGTCTGTGAATATCTGACATTCAGCCGCTTTCAAGGCACCCGCTAACTCAACCGCCGTAGTGTCTGTGCCACCACGGCCTAGCGTCGTGATATTACCTTCCCGATCTCGCCCCTGAAAACCCGCCACAATCACGATACGGTTATGTTCCATTTCTTGGTTTAAGCGGTCGGTACAGATAGACTCAATTCTTGCTTTACCAAACATGTTGTCAGTTTGAATACCAATTTGATCGGCAAGTAGGCTAATTGCAGGATGTCCGCGACGAATGATGGCCATAGCCAAAAGCGACGCAGTCACTTGTTCGCCAGTAGTCACTAAAACATCAAGTTCACGGCTGCTAGGACGGCTGTCAATTTCGTGTGCGAGAGAGATTAAACGATTGGTTTCACCAGACATTGCAGAGACAACTGCAACGACTTGATGACCCTGTTGTTGGGTTTTTATGATGATATCGGCGACAGCCTCGATACGCTCAATTGAGCCTACCGAAGTGCCACCAAATTTTTGAACAATTAATGCCACGAGTTACATCGCAATTATTGCGTCTTTTCGCTCACCCATGCATTAACGCTTTGCAGCGCAGCGTCAAGGTTTTCAGGCTGAGAACCACCTGCTTGAGCCATGTCTGGACGACCGCCACCTTTACCGCCAACTTGTGCTGCCATGTGATTGACTAGTTCGCCTGCTTTTACTTTGCCAACTAAATCTTTCGTCACACCTGCAATTAGACTTACTTTATCGCCATTCGCAACACCTAGCGCGATAACACCAGAACCCATCTTGTTCTTAAGATCATCAACCATGCCGCGTAGCGCTTTAGATTCAGTACCAGCAACATTAGCAACTAATAATTTCACGCCATTAACGTCAACGGCTGACTCAATTAATGACGCACCCGCTGCACTTGCAAGCTTGTCGTTAAGCTGAGTAACTTGCTTTTCAAGGCCTTTAGATTTCTCAATTAGGGCTGCAACTTTTTCAAGTACGTTACTTGCGTCACCTTTCACAAGCGCTGCAATCTCGCTTAGCTGTGCTTCTTGCTCAGACACATAGTTAACCGCATCTTCACCGGTTACCGCTTCGATACGACGAACGCCGGCTGCGATACCACCTTCAGACACAATCTTGAATAGACCGATGTCACCAGCGCGCGATACGTGAGTACCACCACACAATTCGATAGAGTAATCACCAATTGAAACAACGCGTACTTCATCATCGTACTTCTCACCGAATAGCGCCATCGCACCTTTTGCTTTCGCTTCGTCGATGTCCATTAATTCTGTTTGTAGTGCGAAGTTCTTACGGATCTCGGCGTTTACTAGGTCTTCTACTTCTCGAAGCTGTGCTTTAGTCACGCCTTCAAAGTGTGAGAAGTCAAAACGTAAACGATCTGGCATCACTAATGAGCCTTTCTGTGCAACATGCTCACCAACGACTTGACGTAATGCTTCGTGTACTAAGTGAGTTGCCGTGTGGTTCTTCTTAATACGTTCACGACGCTCAGCATCAATGTGTGCATCGGCCTTATCGTTTACACCAATGCGACCAACTACTTTACCGTGGTGTGCAAATGCATTGCCTAGTTTCGTGGTGTCAGTAACAACAAACTCGCCACCGGCCACTTTTAATGAACCAGTATCACCAACCTGACCACCTGACTCTGCGTAGAACGGTGTACGGTCTAGTACAACAATGCCTTCTTGACCGTCTTCTAGTACTTTAACGGCTTCACCTTGGTTGAATAGTTCAACCACAGTACCGCTGTAATGAGTTGCATCGTACCCTTTAAAGTCAGTCGACTTTTCAGACTTAAGTTGCTCATTGTAGTCAGCACCAAACTTACCCGCTTGCTGAGCTTTCTTACGCTGAACTTCCATACACTCTTGGAAGCCACGCTCATCGATTGTCATGAAACGCTCACGCGCAACATCAGCAGTTAAGTCAGCTGGGAAACCATAAGTGTCGTAAAGTTTGAATACTACGTCACCCGGGATCACATCACCTTTAAGGTCTGCAAGGTTTTCTTCAAGAATTGCCAAACCGCGGTCTAATGTTTTACCGAACTGCTCTTCTTCAATACGTAGCACTTTTTCGATAATTTCTTGTTGCTTAGCAAGCTCTGGATACGCTTCACCCATTTCTTGAACAAGTGCCGCAACAAGCTTAAAGAAGAATGCGCCTTCTGCGCCTAGCTTGTTACCGTGACGAACTGCACGACGAATAATACGACGCAGAACATAACCGCGACCTTCGTTTGAAGGCATCACGCCATCGGCCACTAAGAAAGCACATGAACGAATGTGATCGGCAACAACGCGAAGTGACTTATCTTCTAAGTCTTGCGCATTTGTCACAGAAGCTGCAGCTTTAATTAGGTTTTGGAATAAGTCGATTTCGTAGTTTGAGTGAACACCTTGCAAGATTGCAGCAATACGCTCAAGACCCATACCTGTGTCAACTGACTGCTTAGGTAGTGGCTCCATTGTGCCGTCAGCATGACGGTTGTATTGCATGAATACTAGGTTCCAGATTTCGATGAAACGGTCACCATCTTCTTCTGGAGAACCCGGAGGACCACCCCAAATGTGCTCACCATGATCATAGAAAATTTCAGAACATGGACCACAAGGGCCTGTATCACCCATAGACCAGAAGTTATCAGACGTATCAATTTTGATGATACGGTCTTCAGGCACGCCCACTTCTTTTGCCCAAATATCGAACGCTTCATCATCAGTGTGATAAACCGTTACCATCAACTTTTCTTTTGGTAACTGAACAACTTCTGTTAAGAACTGCCATGCAAACTTAATTGCATCTTGCTTAAAGTAATCACCAAAGCTGAAGTTACCAAGCATTTCAAAGAAAGTATGGTGACGTGCAGTGTAACCTACATTTTCAAGGTCATTGTGCTTACCACCAGCACGAACACAACGCTGTGAGCTCGTAGCTCGCGTGTAAGGGCGCTTTTCGCCACCTAAAAATACGTCTTTAAATTGCACCATACCCGCGTTAGTGAAAAGTAACGTCGCGTCGTTACCTGGCACTAGCGAACTTGAAGGGACAACTTGGTGTTGTTGTTTGGCAAAGAAGTCTAAAAACGCTTGCCTTAACTGTGCGGTAGTCATTTGCTGCATCTGATCAGTCACCTATTGTTGCTTGCATTGCAAAATTAATTTCTTCGTAGCCAAACCCTCGATACATCATATATCTGACTCGTTTGGCTTTTTCTTTATAATCGAGTTGTTTATCGCCTAAACCATATTTTCTTTGGTAGGTCTCTAGGGCTAATTCAAACCAATCTATTTCTTGTTCTTCAATTAGCGCCATTAGCTGGGCTCGATCAACCCCTTTATTTGTCGCTTCGGCCAAAACACGTTTTTGCCCTAAGCCTTTATTTATTTGCCTGCGTAAAAAGCTTTCGCAGTAGCGATGCTCATCAATATATCCTAATGACTCACACCAATTTAATAATTGCTCTATGAAGTCGTCATCCGCGTCTTTCATCTTAAGCTTTTGGGTCAATTCTTTACGTGAATACTCTTGTCGCCCCAACAACCACAGCACATAGTTTTTAAGCTTCTGCTTTTGCTGGTCATCCATTAAGCGTCAAATCGACCTGTATTAATTTCATTTGTTTGTGCTGGCTGCTTATCACTGCCGTTCGTACCAGTATCAACATCATCTTGCGAGAAAATAGCTTGATAAGCACAGAAAAAGCCAATGTACGCCACCGGCATAATGACAAGTAAAGGGACTAAACTCAATGGCATTGCCGCCAACATAAGTATGCCAATGACTAAACTAAATACCGTTAATGGCATCATATTCACTTGGAATACTTTTAGCGATTGGCCAAGTGCTTTAAAAATTCGATTTTCACCTTTAAAGAACACCAAAGGTAGTGCAAAAGCAAATGCCATTAAGTTAACAGCATGGGCTAATAAAAATACGCCAATATTACCGATAGACAAGGTATTAACTACTTCAGCTAATAATTGCTCATGATTATGGTTTTCTGCAGCTTGTTGCATCAAAGCAAAGGTATCTGAAAACAGGCTATCTGCTAATAATGTCAGTAAAATAATGGCGCCCATTTGATATAAACCAAGTCTAAATAAATTTAAACGACGACCTTTAATTGAAAACGGCTTAAGAATATCGGCAAGGCTAATTGTTTTACCTTGCTGCTTGCTTATGACGGCCAGATAAAAGCCTATGGTTAAAAACGGTGCCGTAAAAGCGGCAACAAGTTGAAGTGGCGGCATCACAAGCGGGATCAACGCAACGACAATCATGAAGATATACATGAACATAAAGGTCAAAGGCTGAGTTTTAAACACATTCCAACCTTGTTTCAACCACTGCACACCCGCAGAGGCACTAAATACTTTTATCTTTGACGACATAAAGACCTAAAACTAATCAAAACACTGAGATTATACCTATCAAAACGCAAAATGCGACCATCGCAGGTCGCATTGTTAACTCTACTAACAAAGTGAGTGTAAACGCTATTTCTTCTGAGGCACTTTTTCCATGTCTAGCATATGTGAGCCATGCTTTACTTTCGCTTCAAGATAATGGCGGTTACCGTCTTTAATGTGCGCGTGCGTGCCAACAACTTTTTCAACTTCAATACCTGCATCTTTTAAAGCATTTAATTTACGCGGATTATTTGTCATCAGCTTAACATGTTCTAAACCAAGCGCTTGAAGCATCAAAACCGCATCAGAAAAGTTACGTAAATCATCATCAAAACCCAAATGATTATTTGCTTCGTAGGTGTTCATACCTTGAGATTGAAGCACATAAGCATCAATTTTGTTGTACAAACCAATACCGCGACCTTCCTGGCGTAAATATAAAATGATACCACCTTGCTCATGCATGGTTTCGATACATTCATTTAACTGCTCACCACAGTCACAACGTGAGGAGTGAAAAACATCACCAGTTAAACACTCAGAGTGCATACGAATAAGCGGCACTTCATCTTTATCAGCTTGATTAAAAATTAGTGCTACATGCTCTTCACCGTCTTGTAGACCATGAAAAGATACAATTTCTGCAGGAATTTGACTGTGCTGTCCTACATTCAGCTTCACTCTCGCTCTTACTTCTGCCACGACTTTTGCGAACCTAATAAAATAAAAATGTGATACTATCACAAAAATGATAGTTTGAAATTCATGAGCCCATTAAAACTTAGTTAAAATACGCTCGTCGTACTTGGTAATATCCAATTCAACTTGATATTCACGCGCTAATGCATCCAATTCTGCTTGCCACATACTCAAGTCTTCCATGGTGATGGTGTTATCATCTAGTGTCCAAAGTTGCTTAGACCCAGAATAACTAAACTGCATTGCCAACATCGCATCAATATCGCCCTCTTTAGAGGCTTTTTTGATTGCCATCATTTTTCGAGTGATGCGATTAAGCGCTTGTTTCAGATCCCACACGTAAGCAACTTCATACATAAATGGGTGCGACTTAACCTTTTTTAAAGTCAAACCTATAACAATTGAAGTCACAACCACGCCCAGTAAATTCCAATGAAAGTGGCTACCATCTGCATCTGGGAACAATAAAATCAGCAACTGTGCTATTCCTAAACTGCCCACTGTGAGCGTGGCAATACAGGCAAAAATCACTTTATTCAGATGTTTTCTATAACGCGTTTTATCAATTTCTTGTAACTGCATATTACTTCCTCGGCAAACCTATACGTATTGTACTGTGGAACGGTTGATAAAAAAATTTAAAATTTTTTCACCCCTTTTTGAAAGCTGTGTCGTTTTAGGGATAAGCAAACAAAAAGAGGCGCTCATTATGATGATTTACACTCAGCCAACTCCAACTCAAACTTTAAGCAAAGCATCTGCGTCAATTGCAATAGGTGCGGTTGTCACCTTTGCGGCATTCGCTTTTATGGACTATTTGATCAGCAGCGATGAAAGAGCACCAGCAGAGGTTAAGCCGCCGATTGTTTTAGAAATAATGCAAGATAGACCAGACTCAGAGACAAAAATTAAAACGCGCCCTTTACCACCGCCACCACAGCCAAAAGCGCAACCGCCTAGGCCCCAGACCAATACACCGGCAGAGGTAACAGGGCCGCAGATTGGTATTGGCGGACCAGAAATCGAATTTGATAATACACCTGTGAATACCCAATTTGTGACACCAAAAGATAGTGGCGCAACGGCAATTGTTCGAGTCGATCCTAAGTATCCGGTTGAAGCAGCGCGTGAAGGTAAAGAGGGTTGGGTTGAACTGGCATTTTCAATTGATAAAGCTGGTAACGTCGTTGATGCACAAGTTATCAATGCAGAACCTAAACGTATTTTTAACCGAGAAGCATTAAGAGCATTAAAAAGTTGGAAGTATCGCCCAAAAGTAGAAAACGGTCAGGCTGTAGTGCAAACCGGTTTACAAGTTGTGTTAGAGTTTAAAATCCAACAATGAGACTAAATTATAAAGACAAGCGTTTAAATCATTGGGATTGGTTGGTTTTCTATAAAAAAGATTACCAACCAAAAGGGACAAATAATAGAGAGTGAGTGCCTATGCTGATTGCGTTAAAGACATGGTTACACAAGGTTTCCCCTAGTAGGGATCCGCTCGAAGCGTATCAACAGACTGGCGAAGACGTTTATATCGAAATCTTAATTAACACCTATAGCCAAGACCTATTTCACTTTCTAAAAGGTCAAAGTGACGGAGTGTTAGCACAAGATATTTGCCAAAAGACCTGGTTAACTGTAGTCGAAAAGCGACACTTATACCGCAATCAGCAAACGCCAAAAGCATGGCTATTCTCAATTGCTCGTAACGCCTTACTTGATGAATTCAAGAAACAAAATCGCCTTTGCTCACTTGACGAGCAATTCCACGAGGCTGCGGGCGAAGACAAAATAGAGAACAAAGAAGGCGCCATGTATGAGGCCATTATTGCACTGCCTTTCTTACAGCGTGAAGCACTGAGCTTGCAACTTGAGGGATTTAGTTTGCAAGAAATCGCCAAGATTACTAATAGTGAAACTGAAACCATTAAAACCAGACTGCGCTACGCCAAACAAACCTTGAAACAGCGTTTAGGAGACAACCATGGCAAATGATCATGATTTTGATAAAGCCCTCAAACAAGCTTATCAACGACAAAAACAGCAACATGGTTTATCTAAGCAAGACCTTGAACAAATAAAAGCAAAGTGCCGTCAACCAAAGCAAAATAAGTTTTGGCATCAAGCGCAATGGGCAATGGCGTGTGCGGGGTTATTATTTTTGGGTGCACTGTGGATACAACCCGAAAGCGAAGTTACACATTTATATGCGCTTGATTTAACGCAATACGACAATATTGAACACCACGGTAAAGAAAACGGTCAATATACGGTGCATATAACCCGTAAGCAAAAGCCACAGTATCCAGACGCTGTGCAAACAAAACACTCAGAGCTGCTTGCTCAAGCACGTTCATTCCATGGTCGGATAATCGAAAATAACAGCGAATTTTTGCTTATTGCGGACTGTAAAGAGAACACTTTATTTGAGATAGAAAAGTCACTGCTGAGTGACTTATCAAATCTCAACCTTGACGGGCAATTGCATCAAGGCGAACTGTTAGCGTTGACTAGCAATAAAAAAGGGCTGCTAGTTAACCTAACAACCCTAAATCAAAATCAGGGCATTTATAGCTGCCCTTAATCTACATTGCTTAAATCATGATCAGGCTTGCGACAAAGAAGCTGATCAATGCGAATAAGCCGCCCACCAAGGCATATGGTAGTTGCGTTTTAACATGTGTCAGTAAGTCACAGCCCGACGCCAGTGCAGACACCGCGCTGGTGTCTGAGATTGGTGAACAGTGATCACCAAAAATACCACCACTTAAGATCGCCCCTACGACCAAAGGTGCTGGTAAGCCTAAAGCTTGAATGAGCGGTACACCAATTGGGATAAGAATAGCAAATGTGCCCCAAGACGTCCCCGTCGTAAACGACATCACAGCACCAGTTAAAAACAGCACAGGAACAATCAAATAGATAGGTAAATAATCACCAACCAAAGAAGCAACAAATTGTCCTGTGCCTAAGTCTTTTAAGCTTGCCCCTAAGGTTAGTGACAATAGAACAATACTCACTAGCGGTAATAACTCGCCCATACCTTTAAAACCAATATCCACTAACTCATGATGAGTAAATTGCTTATGCGCAATTAGCTGCAAGTATGCAACCATAGAGGCTAACACTGTGGCATACAGCACCGATTTAGAACCGCTGCCACTGGCAAGCTCGCCGTTACCAGTCCAGAACATAAAGCCAACCATACTGACGATTAGCGTCAATAATGGCACTAACATAAAGCGCGCTTTACTGGCTGCTGGGCCCGCATCTATTTCTAAATTTTGTTTTTCTAGTTGTTGCTCGGCCTCTTTCATTGGACCATGCACTTTGTCAAACACTATGGTGTAAAGCACTATCAGCAGAGCAATAATGGCGTAAAAGTTAAAGGCCACAGAGCTCCAGAGAATACTCACCGCCGACTGTTCAAGCTCATAGTTGCTTAATAGCCCGAGTACATAAGCCCCCCAACCGTTTAGCAAGATAAGAATACATACTGGCGCGCTGGTACTGTCGATGATGTAGGCCAAACGGGCTCGACTCATTTTAAACTTATCGAACAAACCACGAGACACAATACCCGAGGTAAGCACACTCATATTTGATTCGATAAATACCGAAGTACCCGTAAACATGGTAAGTAATCCGACTTGCCGCTTACTTTTAGCAACACCAAGATTCATCAACTTATTCACTGTCGCCGCAACACCACCCGACTCGCGAATGTAAGCCAATAAAGCACCAATAACGATACTAAATATTAAAATTCGGCTATTTCCGGCTGATGTGGCCACTGAGATAACACGTTCAACACTGTTTATAAAAGTGAGTAAACCTGATTGCCCTTGCGTATATAGCAATAAAAATTCAGAACTTACTACGGCTAAAAGCAAAGCCATGATGACTTCTTTGCGCCAAAACACGACCAAGATGGCAATGAGCGGCGGCAAAATTGAATACCAAGACATAAATTTCCTTAAGTGCAGTCATTATTTTTTACAAATTACTGTAATCAGATGTAATTCGATAAGCACGATCAAACCTGTAAGCTTAAAGAGTAAAACTTGAAAAACCAAGCTTTTGCGTTTTAAGAAAAAACACTTATGTAACACTTTTACCAAAAATGGTACACTGTATCGAAAATAACAATAATAAACGTACTACCTTTTTTTGAGCAAAACCCTATAATAGGTACAACGTTATCTAAGAAGTAAACACCATGTCATCATTTTCGAAAATAAAAGCATTATTGCCTCAGCTTTCTGCTAGTGAAGCAAAGCTAGCGAATTTTGTGCTTGAAAACGCACAACAGATCAGAACCCTATCATCAATCGAACTTGCCCAAGCTGCAGGGGTGAGTCAATCAAGTGTGATCAAGTTTTCGCAAAAACTAGGCTATAAAGGATTCCCAACTTTTAAACTCGCCATCGTTGATGACTTAAATTTACAAAGCTTAAAACAGCTAAACACAAACGACCGTTTACCAACAACTAGCAATGATCCAATCACCGATTTAGCTGCACAGCTTATTCAGCATCAAAATACCGTGATGGAAGAAACGCTACAGCTTAATCAAAGCGAAGACTTTAATCAGGTCATTGCAAAAATCAAAAGTGCCCGCAAAATCTTAATCAGCGGTATTGGTAGCAGCAACCTTGTCGCCAATGACTTTGCTTTAAAGCTGCAAAAAATTGGCTTGCCTGCGTTGTCTCAAGTTGATGAGATCAGCGCTTCAGCCTATTTAGCAACCATGCATAAAGACGACCTGTTTATTGCAATTAGCACATCAGGTGACAGCAAAAGCGTAGTGACTTTAGCTGAGCAAGCTAAACAAAATGAATGTTGTGTGGTGTCTATTTCTAAATACGGCAATAACGCTCTAACAGAACAGGCTGACTTAACTTTATCAACGGCGTTTGAAAAAGAGCCAGTAGAACATGCAGGAATTCTCACTCGCACTGCCAGCACTTTAGTTACCGACATTTTATTCTTAGGATTAACCCAATCACATAGCCGTTGGCAAAAGCGTGCGTCTCTTGCCAACGAGAATATGCGAGCACTTCGTCACAGCTGAGTAAAAGTTAGGACGTTTATTCACTCTTAACGCTCATATATTAAATAAGGTTGGCGGCGCAGCTTAAAACCCTTAAGCTCAGGCTGCCAACTTTGCTCAATCTCAGTTAAAGACTGTCCTGAAAGTATCGCCTTTCTTAGCTTATCTGTACCGGCTAATTTGTCCATGAACTTTGGATGCTTAAAAAACCCTATATTCTGAGCCTTAAAAGCATTGTAAGCACCCACAAACCAGGCTAAGTCAAATCCTGTACTTTGGTAAGCTCTTAGGTCTTGACCATATACGATTGTATCTTTTAGTTTAGGATTTAGCGCAGCACCAGGCGTTGAGATTGGGGTAAATTGAAACTCTCCCAGCTTTACGTCATTGTGACCAAATACTTGAAATGGAAATTCGGTACCACGGCCAACAGACACAGGCGTTGCCTCAAAAAAACACAACGAGGGGTAAAGCGCAATAGATTGGCTATTCGGCAAATTTGGACTCGGCTTAATGGGCAAATCGAAAGGCTGTGATAAGTCGTAATCTGATACTGCAATCACAGTTAACTCAGGTTGCTTATTGGTAGTTAACCAGCCTTCTCCCACTATCATCTTTGCAAGCTCTCCCACTGTCATGCCATGCAATACTGGGATTGGGTGCATCCCCACAAATGATTGAAACTCGGGCTCTAAAACTGGCCCATCAATTAAGTTTATGTTCGGGTTAGGTCTATCTAGCACGATGACCTTTTTACCGGCTTCAGCGGCAGCCTCAAGAACATAATGCATGGTACTGATATAAGTGTAAAAGCGAACACCCACATCTTGAATATCAAAAATAATGACATCCACATCAGCTAAATCGGTTAACTTAGGCTTTTTCGATTTTCCGTATAAAGAAATAATCGGCAAACCCGTTTTGCTATCTAGTTGGTCATTGATCTTAGCACCAGCGTCCTGCTTTCCGCGAAAGCCATGCTCAGGAGAAAATACTTTTTTTACGTCAATTTGCTTCTCTAATAGCACATCAAGTAGATGCTGCCCTCTCATCTGAGCTGATTGATTCACAACTAAAGCAACGCGCTTGTCTTTTAATAATGGTAAATATGTTTGCACTTGCTCAGCACCGACTTCTAGTGCTTTTAATAAAGGACTAAATAACAAGATTAAAATCAATAATAGCTTGGCTTTCACAACAAAACCCTTTCAGACATAATGTACGCATCATACCAATTTGCGCTAAAAAACAATGAAAAAACCGACTATTACCATTCATTATTGTGTTTTGTGCCAGTGGCTCCTGCGGAGTGGATGGCTTGCCCAAGAATTACTCTCAACCTTTAGTGATGATTTACAACAAGTCGCCATCGCACCGGCTTCAAAAGGCGTGTTTGAAATTTACTATAACGACGAGTTAATTTGGTGTCGAAAGCTAGATGGCGGTTTTCCCGAGGCAAAAGAGCTAAAACGCCGTGTACGAGACAAACTCGATCCAAGTAGAGATTTAGGACATATAGATAAATAGCATTAGTTTAAGCTTCGCCGGCTAAGTCATCTTTCTATGTATTTGACTCATCACTGTGCCCAACTCGACCATATTACTAATGGCATCTATGGGCATAGGCTTGGCAAAGCAATAACCTTGTAGTTGAGAACAACCCGCATCGGCTAATCGTTTTGCTTGCCCGCAATACTCAACACCTTCAGCAACCGTATTTACCCCTAAGCTTTTCGCCATGTTGATGATCACCACTGCCAAATCATCATCTTCGCTTTCAAAATTAAGGTCATCGACAAACTTTTTATCAATTTTGAGAGTATTGAATTTCAGATGTTTAAGATAAGTAAGACTAGAATATCCTGTGCCAAAATCATCAATGGCAATACTAAACCCTTTGTCTTGAAGCACTTCTAGCGAATGCCTCATATCTTCTAAATTCGCTATCAGTGAAGTTTCAGTAATTTCTAATTCAATATTTTTAGGAGGGATTTGATACTTATCAAGTAAAAGCTCAAACTCACGTAAAAAGTCATTATCTAGTAGCTGCTCCGCTGTTAGATTAATACTGAGCTGCAAACTCACCGATGTGGTTATCCAGCGTACTAACGACGTCATGGCTTTTTCTAGTAATTGCAAAGTCACCTTATTCATCAAGCCGGCTTCTTCAGCAATATTTATAAACTCATGCGGGCCTTTTAACTTCTCTTGTGTTTTCCAACGCGCAAGCATTTCGAGCTTTTCTAAAGCAAAACTTTTTGCATTCACAATTGCCTGAAAATAAGGTTCAAATTGTCGATGCTTTAAGCCCTGGGCCAATTCTGCTTCACGCTCTATACGCTGTTCAACTTCTTTATCTAGCTGAGGATTATAAAATTGAAAATTACTCTTATTGATTTTTTTAGCTCTATACATAGCAGTATCGGCATGTTTCATGAGCATCTCAGAATTAATCCCATCATCAGGGTATACTGCAATCCCTGCACTCAGTGTTACATTAAGTTGTATCCCTTTTAATTCATACTCTCCACTGCAAGTTGATAACACTTTTTCAATAACTGTATGAATATGTGCTCGCGCTTTGATGCTATCAACTAAAATAACAAACTCATCTCCCCCCATTCGAGCAACGGTGTCACAGTTCCTCAACCCGCGGTTAAGACGATGCGCCACTTCTTGCAACAATTGATCTCCAGCATCGTGACCCAATGAATCATTAATATTTTTAAACTTATCTAAATCAATAAAGATCACCGCAAATGAGTGCTGATTTCTATCTGCTCGCTTACAAGCCTGAGCTAATCTATCTTGTAATAACAAACGATTAGGTAAACCCGTTAGCGCATCATGATGCGCCAAGTGATTCATTTTTTTGCTCATCATGCGTGATTCAGTGACATCTTGAAACACCATCACAGAGCCAATGATTTCTCCAGATTTACTATAAATGGGAGAAATCGAGTCCTGAATCGCAAACACCAACCCTAAATGGTTTTTTATACACGTTAATTCAGGCAATCCCATGGTTGTTCGTTGCCGCATACAGCTATCTGTAACACGTTCAATGGGCTCAAGGGTATCTTCATGAAATAGCGGCATAACTTCTGAAAAAGGCTTCCCCTTTACTTCTTTGGTTAGTTTAGCCAAAACAGCCTCAGCAACAGGATTCATATAAGTGATACGACTTTGCTTATCGGTACAAACAACTCCGTCACCAATTGAGCTCAACGTGACTTCTAATAACTCTTTTTCTTCTGATAAAGCCTGCGTTAGCATTAACTTATCAGAGATGTCTTGTAGTGAAATGATGGTTTGCGTGTGCTTATCTTGATCATCCACCACATCAGCAAACAAGCTTAAAGAAAGTGTTTGCTGCGATGGTGTTTTTAGTTTTATTTCGGGGATGTAGAAGTGAGCATGTCCTTGAGCAGCATGTTTAAGTAGTTTACTCGCACTATCTTCACGTAAAAAGTGACTTATATTCTGTCCTCGAACCTCTTCGAATACACAATTCATTGCTTCGAGAAAGCCCTTACTTGCATGAACAATTCGACCTTGCTCATCAATTGTTACTAGCATCACATGGCTATGTTCAAAACTATGTTGAAAACGCTCTGTTGCGAGTAACGCGTGCTGCAAGAATAAGCTCAAACAAACTAAAAATAGCAACTCAACACTTTCATTTAAACCTAACTGTGATGGGCGAATAACCGCCTCTACAACCAAAACGACGGTAAACAATCCGGCTAGAAAAAAGTTGAACATAACAAACTGTTTAGTCTTTAAAATCACTCTGCTAGCAATAAAAAACATCAGATTAATAAGAAAAAAACTATCAAGAGAAAACGGCACAATGACAAAAGTAGACAAGCTAAATAAAGCTACTAACAACAAGCTTCTATCCCAAACGTTATGAGTATTAAGCTCTTCACTAAATAATGAGTTTGAAATTAACAACAAAATGGCTGTGCTTTGAAATAACTGCCCCATCAAAGAGATATTGTCGTTTTCAGATATAATAGACACCACCCAGGAGAGCATGAAGCCAGTACCTATAAAGGCCAACAAACCGATACCGTAAACAAAAGCTTGATATTTTAACCCTGTGTTTCTTTCTTCGAATTTTTTGACTTCTAGAGCAAAATAAAACACCAAAGCAGTGGTAAGCACATGCCCCGCACTCGCTAAAATAAAATAAAGCGGTGTTGAAACCAGCCACAAACTAATAACCAATAAGGGCGTAAGCAATGAAAAGAAAAGGATGGGCTTGTTTTGCCAATAACGCTTTGCAATAAATAGAGCTGTAATGTCAGCCAACAACAAAAAGTTTGCAGAAAAAGATTCAGGACGCGTAGATGCCTCTCCAAAAAGAGCCGCACAATAAGTAACAAAAGCGTAGGCAATAAAACCGATGACATATGATATTGCCATGTTGTTGCGATGCATCCATTCTTCCCAAATCAACATTAACCAATCTTAAGTGTTTATGATGAAGCTCAAATTATCAAGGTAACAAAGCAACTATAATAAAAGCTTAAACCTAGCCTAGAAACTTCTGAATTTATTATCTATGCTCAATAAAAATATTCATAAGAGCGAAATAATGCTTAAAGCTGCTCAATCATCTGATGCTGTTGGAAATTTTATTCGGGTTGCCAATATCATTGCCAACCTAGATATCATTTTGACCGAAGCAAAAAACCTGTCACTCACAGCAAAAAATGCCCGCGTTGTTGCGCTTCGAGCGGGTGATTCAGCCTTTGGCTTTAAACCTATTACTAACTTTATTGACGAGTTTTCAGATCAAACAATTAAGACTACAGCTGAAATCAGCAAGCTTTCTAACCAGCTTTTTACCTTGGCGCTTGCGGTTGTACGCTGTAGTAATTTTATCAATCATATTCAAAAAGCAAAAAAAGCATCTGATAGCAAAACATTAGATAAACTACTTTCTGCAGGATGTGATGATTTAATTATTAAATCAAAAGATTTGGAGCGTGCCATCTTCAACTTAGAAAGTTATTTTGAAGACATACAAAAACAAATGCGCAGTGCCGAATACATTGCTGTTACGAGCCGTGTAGAAGCCTCAAATGCAGGGGATTTCAGTGAAAGCCTGCAAGGGGTATCAGACTTTATAGCCAGTGCTGCAAAAAGAATCAAAGCAGCAGTGACAGATAACCTCAGTGAAATTTCAAAATTAAGAGGAGTAATGCGTTGAAATCAACCGAGCTATACTCAAGTGCGAGTCACACATGGATAGTACTGGGGCGTGATGACAGTAAACCAGAAAAAATCATCGATACTAACCAATACCTAATTAAAAGCTCTCAAGAAGCCATCATTCTTGATCCCGGTGGTGTGGAGCTATTTTCCCCCATGCTAGCCAGCATTTTAAAGCACGTTGACCTAGAGCATGTGACTACGTTATTTGCGTCGCACCAAGATCCTGACATCATTTCTTCTCTGGGTCTTTGGGATAAAACCATTCCAAATGCCAAGCTGCATGCGCCTTGGCTCTGGGAGGGATTTATCCGCCATTTTGGAATGGAAAATATTGAATATGTGCCAATCAAAGATGAAGGTGGCGAAGTCAGAGTAGGCTCTGCAACGTTAAAATTTGTGCCAGCTCATTACTTGCATTCATCGGGTAACTTTAATGTTTACGACCCGCAAGCAAAAATACTGATGAGTGGTGATATTGGCGCGTCTCTAGAGCACGGTGAGGTGCCTATGTTTGTCGATGATTTTGCCGCACATGTTAAACATATGGAGTATTTCCACCGTCGTTGGATGCCCTCAAACAGAGCAAAAAGCAATTGGATTGCTCGCGTGAAAGAACTGGATATCGAGATGATGGCACCACAGCATGGTCGTATTTTCAAAGGTGAAGCTGTTCAAGAATTCTTAGAATGGTTCGCCAAGTTGGATGTGGGCATTGCTTCTTAGCAAAGAAGAAGCACTTCTCTTTGAACAATAAAAAACCCAAACATCAAGTTTGGGTTTTTTATTTAATTTATTTTGGACTAGTAAGCGCTTTAGTTACTTATCAGACCAAATTGCCAGCTCGTTACCACTAGGCTCTAAAAAGTGAAAACGTCGCCCACCGGGGAATGCAAAGATCTCTTGGCAAATCGTGCCACCGGCCTTTTGCACCTGCTCAAAGCTGCGTTCTAAGTTTTCACTATAAATCACCACCAGTGCACTCCCTGAGCTGACATTTGCCATTTTATCGGCTTGGTAAAAACCACCCTCGAGCCCTGAGCCACTAAAAGCAATGTATTCAGGACCATAAGGGGTGAAGTCCCAGCCGAACACGCGGTGAAAAAACGCTTCTGTACTGCCTAAATCTTTCGCAGCGAACTCAACGTAATTAATTGCATGATGTTTCATCTTTAAATTCCTTGTAAGTAACTAGAACTAGATTTAAATAATTATGCCAGAGAGCGTAGCAGTTTTTGGGTATTCTGGCGCATGGTTTTTGCCACCATAAAGTAGCCAATCAATGCCACAAAACTCGCTCCCACCAAAGGCCCTAACACCCAAATATACGGATGTAAGCGACCATCAACAGCAAATAGTTGTTGTTGAATAATCAACAAGGCAATATCACTTACTAACGCAGCAACAATACCTGCTATCGCACCCAATAGTAAAAACTCATAAAGTGTAGCAAGCTTAATCAGGCGACCTTTAGCGCCTAAAGTTCGTAAGATCACCACTTCTTGCATACGCTCTGCAAGACTTGCTTGCACTTGAGAGATAAGCACAAGCGCACCACTAAACAATACAATCATAAGTACAAAACCGATCGCTAATGACACTTGAGATATCATCGACTGCGCCTGCTTAATACGGTTTTTTATATCGATCATGCTTATTGTCGGATATTGCTGCAATAACTTACTAATACCTTTAGTGTGCTGTGCTTCAAGTTTAGCCGCACTGAAATAAGTGACCGGAATTTTACCCGCAAAGTTAGGGCTTAAGATCATCACAAAGTTTGGTTTTAAAGTGCCCCAGTCTACGGTTCTAAAACTGGTTACCGTGGCGGTAAACTTTTGCTCATTAATCAAAAACTCTATTTCGTCACCCAGTTTTAAATCAAGACGTTCTTTCCAACCATCAAACACAGACACTTCTAACCGCTCAGAGTCACTAAACCACTCCCCCTCTACGATTTCATTGCCTTCTGGCACTTCGTCTAACCAAGTTAAGTTGGGCTCACGATTCACCCCTTGGCGGGCATTTTCGTCTTCTTCTTCACCTTCTTGTTTTGATACGCGACGGGCAAATTCTTCACCATTGACGGCGTTTACACGCGCATTGAATACCGGAAAGAACGCTTCATGCGTGATTTGATTTTCGTCGAAATATTGTCTAATCGGGGAGATTTCATTCTCAGCAATGTTAATCAAAAACATGTTTGGCGCATCTTCTGGCACCTGCATCTGCCAATCTGAGATCATGTCGTTTTTCAGTACCACTAAAAACAACATCAACTTAATCGCAAGCGCAAAGGTGATCAACTGCACGGCATTGGTGTTAGCACGCTTTTGTAATGTGGCGATGGCCAAAGACCAGCTAGATCCTGGACGCAAGCCAAGTCTACGACCAGCAGCAAAAATTAAACGAGAAATACCAAACAGCACTGCAATGACCAGTAATGTAGAAGCAAACAACACTAAGGTTGTGATGATTTGACCACTGAACAGCCACATTAAAACGAAAATCGTCAAAATAGATACGCCAATATGTACCTTACTCAAAGCAAGGCTGTCGCCTAAATTACGGCGTAAAACACGTAATGGAGGAATATCAAATAAATCTAACAGCGGTTTAAGCGAGAACATCAAAGCACATACGACACCGATAAATACAGCTAATAACCAAGGCTTAGCCCCTGCTTCTGGCAATGTGGTATCCATAAAGTTTGCTAGATAATCCGCAGCGACACTTTGCAGAACTGAGCCAATAACCAGACCTATCACAATTGAAAATAATGTCACCAAAGACAAGTGAGTGAGAAAGATTTTTCTGACTGTAGCGCGACTGCCCCCTAGGGTTTTCATCATTGCCACAGGGTCGTATTGACGCTCACAATAACGTTTGGCTGAAACTGCCATAGCAACCGCTGCAAGCATGATCCCAAACAAACCAGCTAACAGCAAGAAGCGCTCGGCACGGGCAAGGTTTTCACCAAGTGGTGACTGTCTATCTTTGATCCCCTGCCAACTCTGGTTTGATTTCAATTGCGGTTTTAACCAAGCATAATAATCAGTGAGTGCTTGCTCAGGGCCTGCAAATAATAAGCGATGGAATACCCGACTGCCAGGCTGTACCGCTTGAGTTCGGCCAATATCCGCATAATTTAGTAATACGCGCTTATTACCAGCAAGTGAGAACAACGGTGCGTCAGGCTCACTCATCAGGACTTTCGCGACGATAAACTCGCCTGCACCAAGCTCGACAGTATCACCGACCTTTAAGCCCATGCTATAAAACAAACCTTCGCTTAACCACAAAGTGCCTGGCTCGGGCGCGCCACGAATCGGATAGCTTTGCCCTTCGAGATTATCTTTTAACTCGACTTGGCCTTTCAGCGGGTATGAACTAGATACCGCTTTTACTGAGCCAAGTACCAACTCATCGTTGGCAAACAACATAGAGTCGAAATACAACATTTTTGCAGTATCAAGGCCATACTCTTGAGCTGTGTCGAGGATCATAGGCTCAAATTCATGGTTGCTTGATAGTCGGCGATCAGCCGCTATAAAGTCTGCTGTTTTTTGCTCAATATTAAGACCAATACGCTCCGTTACCGACGCCAAGCTAAATACCGTGAGTACCGCCAGTGCAATCGCAGCAAAAATAATACTTAGTTCGCCGCGTCGAAATTCTCGTGAGAATAATTTAAACGCTAACTTAACCCACATTCGCCGCCACTCCTTCACGAATTTGCTCTAACATACCACCCTCGATGTGAATGATACGATCACACTGTTGAGCCAATTGCTCATCATGAGTGACTAAAATAAGCGTGGTGCCATTTTGCTTGTTTAAGTCAAACAACAAATTCTCAATAATATGCCCGTTCTTAGTATCTAAATTAGCCGAAGGCTCGTCCGCAAAAAGAATTTTTGGCGAACCAATAAATGCTCTGGCAATGGCGACACGTTGCTGTTCACCGCCTGATAGTTGTGATGGGTAATGGCCTAAACGATGCTCTAAACCTACTTTTTTCAGCAATTCAACGGCTTGCTCTTTCGCACTGTGATCGCCTGCAAGTTCAGCGGGCAGCATCACATTCTCAAGCGCCGTTAAGCTCTGTACTAGCATGAAAGATTGAAATACAAAGCCAACTTTCTCAGCGCGAATTCTTGCTCGCTGCTCTTCGTCGAGCTGGCTTAACGCTTCACCATCTAAGTGCACGTCACCACTGCTGGCGATATCAAGCCCCGCTAACAAGCTCAACAAGGTTGACTTACCCGATCCCGATGCACCAACAATCGCAACTGACTCACCGGGCTTGACAGCAAAATTGATATCACTAAGGATAGTAAGCTCACCTTCAAGGGTGTTGACGCGTTTGCTGAGTCCTTCGACTTTTATAATATTCAACTGAGAAAGTACCGACATGTTACGAGAATTCCTTAAGTTAGCTGTATTTCTTGCACTTTTACTAATTACTTCTACGAGTTTCGCAAAAGACAAGATCATGATCATAGGAGATAGCTTAAGCGCTGGCTACGGGCTTGAACAAGAGCAAGCTTGGGTTTATTTGTTACAAAATAAATATAAGCAAGAACAAAGTGATATCGAAATTATCAATACAGCCATAAGCGGACAAACCACAGATAATGCGTTGTTAAAAATCGATGCCTGGCTAAAAGCCCATAAGCCAACTCATGTACTGATAGAACTTGGTGGTAACGACGGAATTCGCGGCTTCCCAGTGAAGATTCTGAGCAAAAACCTCACGACTCTGGTTGAAAAAAGCCAAGCTGCAGGAGCTGAAGTCGCAGTAATGGCCATTCAAATTCCACCTAACTTAGGCCCAAGATACACAAAGATGTTCGCAGACACTTATGGCAAAGTGACAGAAGCGACAAACAGCTATTTAATGCCTTATTTTATGGTTGAAATCGCCACAGATAAATCACTGATGTTGCAAGATAATTTGCACCCTAACGCCGATGCTCAGCCACTCATTAGGGACTTTATGCAGCGTGAATTTAATACCTGGTTAGGCAAATAATTTCAGCCGATTTGATTGCTGCTTTACAGTGGCAGCAATCCCCCCGTACAACATTTTTTCTCCACTTTAAAACCAAATAGCACTACACAAAACCAATACTAAATCACTAGTTTTGATGTGTGTTTGATTTATTTCTCAGCATTTATCACTTTCTTAACCCACATCAAAAACCCAACACAAAAGCGGTGTTAATTTTCTCTCAGAAAAGTTTTTAAAAGTGGCGAACAATGACTCTGACACGGCCGTTTGTAGTTTTGATCTCGGTTTTATTTTTCAATACAGGTTTTGCCAAAGAGCCTATTTTACCGATCGCACAATCGCACGACTTAAATGCTGAAAAGGTTGCCCTGGGTAGAAAGTTATTTTTTGATAAACGCTTATCTAAAAACAATGAATTAAGCTGCGCAAGTTGTCACCAACTCACTCGCAACGGCGCTGATAATAAAGCATTTTCTGATGGTGTTAATGGGCAAAAAACCACAGCCAAAACCCCCACGGTTTATAATGCCGTCTTTAATATTCGCCAAACTTGGAGTGGGGCAAGAAAAGATCTTTTCGATCAAGTTGATGCACCCATAACAAATCCACGAGAGCACGGTACAACTTGGCCTGAAGTCGTGCACAAACTATCAAGTGATCTCGCATTGCAAGCCCAATTTAAAAAAGTCTATCAATCGCCAATTAATCAACAAAACATTCAACACGCCATTGCTTCATTTGAACAGTCTTTAATTACAACCAATGCACCTTTTGATCTTTGGCTAAAAGGTGACCCGAACGCTATCAATAACGAAGCCAAAAAAGGCTATCAGTTGTTCAAAGATTATGGCTGTATTAGTTGTCATCAAGGTAAAAATGTCGGTGGGAATATGTTTTCAAAAATAGGTCACTTCGGCGATTATTTTGCAGATCGGGGCGGTGTGATCAACGATGCGGATTTAGGTCGATTTATGGTGACCAATAATCCCTATGACAAACATGTATTTAAAGTGCCCAGTTTAAGGCTTAGTACTATACAAACACACTTCTTTCACGATGGCAGCCAAGACAACCTAGATGACGCCATTCGCATTATGGCCAAATACCAATTGGGTCGTTCGATACCCGCTCAAGATATTCAATCAATCAAAACGTTTTTATCAAGCCTTGTCGGCCAACATCCCGAGTTAACAAACACTTATGAAACAAAGTAGTTTTTTTACCAAGTTTATCAATCTGGCAATTTTTTTGATGCTCGTTTGGGTGGCATATGCATTTATCAATAACGCGCAAGATGATAATGCGCGGCATCAAGAGCGCGTACAGTTTTTATTTTCAAGCAACGCCATTGACGCGCAATTAAATCAATTTGCACTCAAAATTATCGCAGCAGACATGCCTGAATATGATGAATTAGTAACGCTCACAAAAAAGCTTGATGCTCTAAAAGCACGCATAGATTCTGCTGACTCGCCGTTTGCAGCGACCACCATTGATTTAGAAATTAAGCTAAAACTCTATTTTGAGCTGATTGATGAAAAGACACAGCAATTAGAGCACATCAAAACAGCGGCCTCACTCATGCGCAATACTTTGTTTTATTTGCCAAAACTAAATCATGAGTTACAACAAAAAGGCGATAAAGACGCCGTTATTGCCCAGCAATTATACGCCGATGTACTGTCGTACAATTTTTATGCTGATGAGAACAAGCTGCTTGAAATAAAGCAAAAATTACACATCTTAGGGCTCGACAAACAGAACCCATTAATACAAAACCTTAAACAACATTTGCAAGTGCAGCTTGCTCAACAACATGATTTAAAGCAACTTTATAACGCCTTTGTTGCAACCCCTAGCAAACCCGCTTTCAATACACTCAATAGTATCTATAACCAATACCATTTGCAGAACTTGCAAACGAGCAAAGAAAACCGCCAACTCACTTTGTTACTCAGCGCGGCACTTTTACTCACGCTAATTATTATTTATCGCCGTCTAAATCATGCTCGATTTAGTGCGTTTAGATCCAGTAAATTACTTAAAGAAGCGCTGGCTTCAATAGAAGAGGGCTTTGCGTTATTTGATAAAAACAACCAGCTCGTCCTTTCCAATAACAGCTGGTTTAGTCATCACGAGATTGATCCCAAGAAGGCACCTAAAACATTTGATCAGTGGCAAGATTTACAAACTAATCAGCTAATTAGCAAGATAGAAGAACATAACCAGAGGCTTCATTGTAGTTTAGCTGGCAAGTGGATCCGCACCACTCTAAATCAAGCACAAGACGGCGCAATGGCGTGCGTAAGTGTTGATGTCACCTCGTTTAAACACGCCGAAGCTACCTTAAAAAAATGGGGACATGCAATTGAGCAAAGCCCAGTGTCAATCGTTATCACAGATACCCGAGGCAAGATTGAATACGTGAATCCAAAGTTTGAGCGTATTACTGGCTATCAACTCAAAGAAGTGCAAGGCAAGACGCCAAGAGTCCTTCGCTCTGAAGCCACAACCACCGACTATCGCGCTCTGTGGCAAGAGCTTAAAGAAAAAGGTCAGTGGCGAGGAGAGTTTCATAACCAGAAAAAGAATGGGGAACACTACTGGGAACAAGCTCGCATTTCTGCGATTAAAGACGCGCAAGGCGAAGTGACCCATTACATCGCCGTGAAAGAAGACATCACAGAGCAAAAGCATGCCCATGCAAAATTAAAAACCGCAGCCGCCGTATTTAACGCCACGCAAGAAGGGATCATGACCACCAATGCAACCCTTGAAATTACGGCCATTAATCCAGCTTTTACTCGAATTACAGGGTACAGCGCCAGTGATGTACTTGGTAGAAAACCTTCTATATTAAGCTCGGGAAAACACGACCAAACATTTTACGAAAAAATGTGGCAAACCCTTAATGAGCAAGGGCAATGGGCCGCCGAGATTTGGAATAAACGCAAAGATGGTTCGCTTTATCCTGAGTGGCTATCAATTAGTGTGGTGCGAGATGAAGCGGGTAATGTGCAACAATACATTGCTGTCATATCTGATATTACAGAACGAAAAACCCAACAAGAAAAAATTCAATACCAAGCTTACTACGATGCTCTGACCGGCCTGCCAAATCGCAGTTTACTGCTTGAACGAATCTCTCAAAGCCTACTTTATAGTGAGCGTTATAAACAACTGAGTGCGCTATTATTTATAGACTTAGATCGGTTTAAACGAATCAATGACACTATGGGACATGAGGCTGGAGACGCGCTGCTCATCGAAGTGTCTGCGCGGTTAAGCCAAATCGTCAGAAAAAGCGATACCGTATCTCGTTTCGGTGGTGACGAGTTTGTGGTCTTACTCAATAACATATCTTCCATAGAGCATTGCACGAGCGTCGCGCAGAAGATCATTAAAGAGATGTCAAAGCCATTTATTATTCAAGGTTTTGAGGTTTTCTCGGGGGCCAGTATTGGCATAACTTTACTGCCTGAAGACGCCGACAATGCAAAAGAGCTTTTGAGACTGGCTGACTTGGCGATGTATAAGGCCAAAGAAAATGGCCGAAATCAATTTCACTATTTTGCCAAGAGCATGCAACAACAAGTGAACCGTCGAGTTGAACTTGAGCATAGACTAAGACACGCGATAAAAAATCAAGAGCTTTCACTTTATTATCAGCCGATTGTTAATACCCAAACCGCCTCACTGTATGGCGTTGAAGCCTTGATGCGCTGGCAGCAAAAAGACGGGAGTTTTATTTCCCCAACAGAGTTTATTCCTGTGGCAGAGGAAAGTGGCTTGATCAACGATATGGGCGAATGGCTTATTAAACAAGCATGTAGCGACATTCAAGCTCTCAATACAAATTGTGATTGCCAATGTGTGTTGTCGGTCAATGTGTCTAGCCAACAATATCGCCTTGGCTTTAATGCCGATAAGCTCAGCGGTATTTTGCAAGACACCGAATTTAATGCCAACTTCTTAAACTTAGAAATAACTGAAAGCATTTTGCTTGATAACGATCAGGCAGTGATGACTTGGCTGCAAGATTTGCGTGCCACTGGTGCACAATTGGCGATTGATGACTTCGGCACCGGTTACTCTTCTTTGAGTTACTTACGTCGTTTCCCCATTAATACCATTAAGATAGATCGCAGTTTTATTTCAGATCTTACCGCCAGTGAAGATTCTGCAGTGTTAGTCAAAGCCATAGTTTCAATGGCCGAAAGTTTAAATTTGAAGGTCATCGCTGAAGGGGTAGAAACTCAAGTGCAACTCAACAGTTTAAGTGATTTAGGCGGACAGTATGTACAGGGCTATTTTTACGCTCAGCCACTGCCTTTTGAAGATTTGCAAAGTTGGGTGTGTGAGCATATGTGTACTCACTGTGCAGGCACTAAAACTGCCTATATGCAGACTGATTTCGAAATATAACACTTGCCTTATAGAGCGTTAGCTTCTTGTTAGCCAACGCTTTTTAATGTGTCGGCTCACCATGCATATTGCCATAGTTTGCTTCGAGCAGTGCAGACTCACCCGCCCTCGCGCATTAACATAATAAAAAGCCAATTGAGAAAAGCGCTCAGACAAACGCTGGCCTTGCTCTAAAGAGCAAGGCACAAATACGCTCAATTCTCGGTAACTCATGTCTTCATTGCCGCCCCACAATGTCCTGAAGGTAATTCCTTGTTCACGTAGAAAACGCTTTGCAGCGCGCTCTAAACGTTTATTTTGATAAAAGGAACATGATTGACCTAGCGGGTTCCATAAGCTGATAATTGCGCCTGCTTGACCCTGCGTGATTGCGTGGTACGGCGCAACTTTGCAAGTACCTTGAAAGTAACTATGTTGATAAATTTGCCACAGCGTTTCTTCTATCATGTAACTCATCCCGACTCTTTAGTATAAACCTTTTCAACGACCTAAAAATAAGGTCTCGGTTACGCGAGTTTAGCATTCATATTCATTAACACGTCATTATGACTAAGGGCTTAGTCCATTGATTAAAAACCAATATAGTGAGCAAAAACACTAACTTTTCGTTTAAATAAAAAGTATGTTTTACACGAAAACTTACAATTCATTACAAATCAATCACTTGCAACTTGGCTATTATATTGCTTTAAATATACTAACAAAAAAGCACATGTAGGAATTAAGATGCTAAAAACCCTATTACCTCTCAGCGCAGCCGTTTTATTAAGTGGCTGTATTGTTCACGTTAAAAATGGCCCTGGCAGCGCGCCTAAGTATTTCGATAACCAACAACTGACTTTAAGTGCTTCAAGCTTACAGCTATTAGAAACTGAAGCAGGTGCCGGTAGCTTATCGATTGTTGGTAGCGACACAGCGACTGAAATTACAGTAGATGCAGAAATTTTCGCTTATAGTGCCGATGATTTCACGCTGACTTTAAAACAAAAAGGTAATCGTGCAGAGTTAGTTGCAAGAGCTAGCAACTCAAATAACTGGCAGGTAAACAGCCCAGGTCCAAAAATTAATTTAACGATTACTGTTCCAAGCAGCCTAGGCCATATCATTGATGATGGCTCAGGCGAGATTGAAATCAAGCAAGTCAATGGCGATATTGAAATCGATGATGGCTCTGGCAGCATTACCATCGACGGTGGCAAAAATATTGAGATTGAAGATGGCTCTGGCAGTATCACGGTAAACAATGCAAAAGGCGATGTCAGAATTGATGATGGCAGTGGCGATATTTATGCTAATACTATTATCGGCACCGTTACTATTGATGATGGCTCAGGTAGCATCAACGTCAACGGCGCAGGCGGTTTAGTGATCGAAGATTCTGGCTCAGGCGGTCTGCAGATTAAAAACATCAAAGGCAAAGTTGAGATTGACGAGTAATCTATTCTTCGAGCCGCTAACTGAAATACGTTAGTGGCTCTATAATTAACCTGAACTCAGGATAATAAATATATCTCCAGCGGCTACTTTCAACGCTAACTGCGTTGAATTTACTTGTAATAGGCCAGCTATTAACGCGTAAATTCGCCTTGCCTACATGGATGTAGGTACCTTAGCGATAGCAGGACGCGTGAGCGGTGTTATCGCTAAAAGTCTCCGGCTGCAGATTTGAAAAAACACTTATCACTTCAATATCAGTACGTTAGTAAATCTCTTAACCAAAGTTCAGGTTAATTATCTCTCTTTTAGAAGAACCACTAATTGCTTTTGCACATCTTGCAGCAACTTTTCTGCACTCTGCTTTGTGTCAGATTCAACATAACAACGCATTTCGGGGGCATTGCCTGAGCAGCGAAAATGCACAATGTCACTATTGCTCAATACAAAACGAACCCCGTCAGTATTATAGACTTCGCTAACACTGTGTTGAATACCTAGTCGCGTAAGCGTGTTATTGGTATCAACTTGAAGTTTATTTAAAAAAGCCAGTCCAACTTTATTTGTAACATGCTCTATTTTGCCACTGGTAGTAAAACGCTCTGGTAAATTTGCCACCATTTTAGAGACTGACAGCTTAGTTAACTGAGCTAAAACGACTAAAATAGGCAACAGCGCATCTCGAGTTTGGAGCGATGATAAAAACTGACCACCTTCACCAATATCGCTTGCAAGTAAATACCCGCCGTTAGCTTCAAAACCAGCAACCACTTTGTACTGATTTTGAAGTTGCGAAAACGCTTCAATCACAAACGGAGAGCCTATTTTTGTTCTAGCAACCTGCTGAAAAGCGCCACTTAGCTCTATCGCCGAGTTACAATTAATGGGTACGCTCAGCGCTTCTATCTTCAAGTACTTACTTACTATCAAACCAAGTACATCGCCTCTCAGCCAATTACCAAACTCATCCGCAACAAGTGGTCTATCACCGTCACCATCAGTTGAAATAATGGCGTCTAAATTTAGCGCATTAACCCAAGCTTTGGCTGTTTGCTGATCTTCTATACTCACCGCTTCGGTGTCAATTGGCACAAAGGTGTCACTTCTGCCTAGCTCCACTATGGTTGCACCAAATTGCTGTAGCAGCTTGAGATAGAGATCTCGACCGGCACTTGAATGGGTATAAACCCCTATTCGCTTACCCGTTAAATCCAGATCAGTAAAGTAATTTAAATAACGATTAATGTAGGTATTTTTAGCCAACTCGCAATCAATTAACTCTGGATCACTCAGCTTGTGAGGAGTTTCAATGTTTTGATTTAAAATTTCCTGTTCATCAAACTTGGTGATCTCACCCTCAGGGTAATAAAACTTCAAACCATTGCGGTCAAAAGGAATGTGACTGCCCGTTATCATAATGCATGCTTGCTCTTGTTGCATTGCAGAGAAAGCCAAAGCGGGGGTCGGTAAAACACCTTGAAACTCATAATCTAAGCCCATTGCCATTAGACCCGCAGCAACACCTTGCGCCATCGCGTAACTACTAGGGCGATTATCGACGCCAATCGCTATACAGCTTTGTGCTAAGTCGAATTTGCCGCAACGTTTACCATGTTCAATAAATGCCATCGCAAACGCAGCGCAGACACTTGGCGTAAAATCTTCAGCTAAACCACGCGCACCACTAGTGCCAAATTTAATGGAAGTATTTTGAATTAACGTCGATACATTCACATTAAATCGACCTTTTTCTGTTGCATCAGATTAAAGTGAGTCACTTTATTTACGTCCATAATCATCTTCAAAACGCACTATATCGCTCTCATCTAAAAAGCTACCCGATTGTACTTCTATTAGCTCTAATGCGGTTTTTCCAGGGTTTTCAAGACTATGAACAGCAGTTATAGGAATATATACCGACTGATTTTCGGTCACATACTGAACGTTGTTATCTATGGTTACTTTGGCTGTGCCACTCACTACGACCCAATGTTCAGCTCTGTGATGATGCATTTGCATCGACAAACGTGCTCCAGGATTTACTGTGATCCGCTTCACTAAAAAACGCTCGCCTTCATCAATGGCATCAAACTTCCCCCAAGGACGATAGACTTCACGATGCTGATGAATTTCAGCGCGAGATTTTTGCTCTAACTGAGCAACCACTTGCTTAATTGCTTGAGTATTGTTTTTATCAGCAATTAATACTGCATCTTTGGTTTGTACAACCACCACGTCTTTTACACCAACCGTAGCTAATAGTTTATTTTCACTCAGCAGCAGACTGTTTTGAGTGTCAATTGCAATCACGTCGCCACGCGTCGTATTTTGCTGCTCGTCTTTATCGAGTAACTGCCAAAGTGCACCGAAACTGCCAACATCACTCCAGTTAGCCGCCATGGGAAACATCACCACGGCATCATTTTGCTCAGCAGTTAGGGGCTCCATGATCGCATAATCAATTGAGTCACTTGGGCAAGCTAGAAAGGCTGACGAATTAATACGAGTAAAGTCTAAATCATCTTGCTGGTTTTGCATGGCATTAAAGCAAGCTTCAAATATGTCGTTATTAAAACGCTTTAACATGTCTAAATATACTTGGGCTTTAAACATGAAAATACCGCTATTCCAAACAAACTGACCAGACTCTACATAGCCCTTAGCGGTTACTTCGTCTGGCTTTTCAACAAACTGTTTAACTGTAAAGCCCCTTTCCAAAGTTTGGCCCTTTTGAATGTAACCATAGCCTGTGTGAGCAGAGGTTGGCTCAATGCCAAAAGTGACTAATTTGCCATTCTCAGCACTTACTGCTGCCTGTGTTAGCGCATCTAAAAACACTTCAATATCGGTAATATCATGATCGGCAGGCATGGCAAGTAGGGTCGCATCCAGGTTTGTCTCTAATGCTTTAAACGCAGCCAATGCAATCGCTGGTGCTGTATTGCGCCCCTCGGGCTCTAAGATAATAGGAGAATGCGGGATCTCACTTAATCGCACTTGTTCTGCGGTTAAAAATCGATGCGCTTCATTACAGATAATAATCGCGGGGTCATGTTCTAGGCCTTTTAATCGCAATAAAGTTTGCTGCAACAAAGATTGCTCGCCAGTCAGCGGAAGAAATTGTTTTGGATAATGAGTGCGAGACAAAGGCCACAAACGGGTGCCTGAGCCACCAGCAATTACAACGGGTACGATCATAATTTAGATTTAACTTTTAGATGCGATTAACCTCGCCATTTTAAAAGCCTTTGCGACTAAGCGCAAAAGAAGCTAAAACACTGTTATTTGCTTACAAAATACGACCATGATTTTGAAATAAAAACCACCTTTGAAAATCGCGCTTATACCTATCCTCTTAATGAAGAGATCTATTTTGAGCATTATTGAGGATTGGTACAATCAACTGAAAAATAAAACAATAGCAAGACATAGTGGCAGTAAGTTCGCTGCAACCACATTAACCGCCATACTAGGCGTATGTAGCGCTATCGACTCCCGTAACTGAATTAACTTAGGTAACGCAACGAAGTTCAGCAGAAGTAATGGCACGACCCAAAACGCTTGAATTGGCAGAAAGTCTCGCAAAATCGCGTAGCATAAAACAGCTAGCGACAGACAGGCAGAAATCGTGAAACACCATAGCATTGCAGTAACTGAATAATGAATAGCAAAATGATCTCGCCCTGCGCGCTTATCTGCTTTTAGGTCTGGTAACTGATTAACCAAAAGTAGATTATTGATGGTAAAAAATGGGATCAAAGCAATCGCCATAGCCGCTCCATTTAAAGCGACACCTTGCACCACCACACTCCCTAAAACCATAAGTAATGCAAAACCCAAACCCGGCGCAACGAGGCAAAGCCAAGGATGTCTATTAAGCGTATTGGTATAAGTGATAATTACAGCAAGCCCCAGCAAACCAATCACAAGCATTGGCAAGCCAAAACGCCAGACAAAATAAATTCCAATCGCAAATAAACTCGCTAGCGATATTTGAAATAGCTTGAGCACTTGATTTTCAAGGTGTTGATGGTTTTTAAGTAAGCCACTTCCGCCACTAAATGGAGTTTGTTCTGTTATGAGATCTAAACCACTATGAAAATCTTGATATTCATTGAGTGTATTGACGCACACAGCAGCTAGAACAGCACCCAACAAAGCCAAAATAAAGTGAAACCAATCCAGCTCTGCGCCCTGATAAATCGCAATTGCAGTACCTAATAGCACACACATAGGCGCCAAAGTGAGAAAAGGAGGGCGAGCACTGGGTAAAGCAGATAAAAGAGTCATCAACACACCTAAGATTAAAAAGCGTGATAAAACCTTACCGAAAACAACGCATGTAGCGTTGATTTAACACAAACAATATCGCAATAGCTGTTACACGTGCTAGGCCAGTATTTTAGTGGTTTCTTTTTTTATTGAGAAAACGAATTTAGCTCCACCCAATTCAGATTGCTCACAACGTATCGCCCCCTCAAGCACCTGAGAAACAAGGTTGAAAGTAATATTTAAGCCTAAACCAACGTGGCCTTTATGGCGCGCTAAGGTATAGAAAGGGTCAAACACTTTTGTCCGTTCATGCTCAGCAATACCCACTCCATCATCTTCAACTGTGACTTCATAATACTCAGGGAAATTTTTCATTTGCACACTGATTGTCACAGGTTCATTCGGTTCACCGTGTTGAATGGCATTGCTAATTAGTAATTCAATCACTTGTAGCAAGGGGTCAATATAAGTAGAAATTTCAAAAGGCGGCGCATCCAACAACGTGACGTTTGCAGGTTGTCCCAGGGCATCATGAACAGTTCTATAAGCCGTTTTGACCAATTCATCAAACTTACAAACCGCACGTCCCTCGCCTTTATGAGACACAGATACACGTTTAAATTGCTCGACTAAAGCTGAAGTCCGTTTAGCACCATTAAAAACAAGATCTGCACTGTCGCCTAACACTCGTAGACTTGTGATTAAGTCTTGTTTTGATAATGCACCTCGCTCTACTTTATCTTCTATTTGCTGCAGCTCAGCATGTAAATGAGTCACAGCCATGATCACTGTGCCAAGCGGGGTATTTACCTCATGAGCAAGCCCTGCGACTAAGGAGCCTAGAGCTGCCATTTTTTCAGCTTCAACCAAATTCTGTTGAGTCGCTTTCAAATCATCAAGCGCCATCACTAAGTCATGCGTTCGCTGTTGAACTCGCTGCTCCAGCTCTGTATTTAACACAACCAGATCAGCCTCTTGCTGCTTTAAAATCGTGATATCGTGCTGAATACCTGATACCGTCATTGGTCTGCCTTGTTGGTCGCGCTTTACGACTTTTCCTTTATCTTGAACCCAAGCCCACTCTCCGGCTTTATTTTTTACCCGATAAGACACATCAAATGCATCTTCTTGATTGTTCTTTATTGCATCTAGACGCTCAGTCAAAATATGAAAATCTTCAGCATGCACGTGGGCTTTTAGGTTTTCCCAGTTTGGGTCTACGTTGCCACAAGGCAATGCATTAAGCTCACTAACATTCTCTCGAGACACTTTTTGCGCATTGATGTCCCAGCTCCACAACACATCACCACTGGCCCATAATGCCAAGCTCAGCTTTTGTTCTTTTTCTGCAATTTTTGCGCGACTTTCATTTGCTAAGGTCAACTCTCTTTTATGAACATAACGACTATAAAAATAGCCAAGGATCAACACCGAACTCAGCACACCTAAAATCACTAAATTTCGATTGGCAATTTCATTGTTTAGTTCTGATTGCGTTAGTTTTGCATCTTGCTTAACAAATTCTAAATTGCGTTTCGTTTCATCCACTTTATTCTTCACCACCAACATCTCAATGCGTTGCTGGCTATTCAAATCAAATAATTTGTCTCGACTCTCTCTAAAAGTGACTTGCATGTTATACGCAGATTTATAATCTCCCGTGTCGGCATAGACTTGCGATAACATCTGATAAGCCTTGAAAAGCACGACATTTTTTTGTGACTGTTTGGCATACTCAATGGCCTCAAGCAGCTGTGTAATGGCCTGCTCGGGTTTTGATGTTTTAATTGAAAGATTGGCTTGCTCAACTAAGCCCTCTGCGAGGCGAGAGAGTGAGTTGCGCTTTTGGTAGGTTTCCATCGCCATATCCAGAATACGCTTGGCATCATCGTAGCGCTCTTCCATTATTGCTATGCGACCTAAATAAAGGTTCGTAGAGCCAAGTAACATACGATTATTGAGTTTATTTGCGAGCGCTTCGGCTTGAGCTAAATAAGATTTGGCTTTTGCTAAATCCCCCGCTAATCGATGCGTTTCTCCTAAATTATTGAACGAATAAACCATGCCCCGCTCATAGCTAAGTGCTCTTTTTAGCTCAAGAGATTTACTATGCATGGCAATCGCTTCTTCATATTTTCCTAAATCTTTGTACACAATTGCAGTGTTATTAAAGGCGATTGCAACACTCTTCTCATCTCCTACTTCCCTCTGCCCTTCAATGGTTTGTAATTGGTAACTCAAAGCGTTATCGAGATCTCCAATGGCGCGATATATGGAACCTATTCGCCCTAAAATGTGTACTTCTCCTCGGGTAAAGTTAATGGCTTTATAATTTTCTTTCGCATTCAATAGCCATTCAAATGCTCGAGTAAATTTGGCCTGAGAAAAGTAGGTCATCCCAATAGCGCTTTGCGTATCGGCCAGTAGCTTGAGCTTTCCTTTATTCTCAATCATAGATAAGACATTAAATCGATCAGATAGAGCTAACTCAGTATTCGATTGCTCTTCATAAATGGTTGCCCGCTGCAGTAAGGCTTCAACGGTGACATCAGAAAGCCCAGCATCTTTAGATTCATTGATTACAGTGTCTAATAAAATCAATGCATCGCGGCGATTGCCTATAAAATTAAGAGCAACACCCTGCCAAAGATGTAGCATTAATTTCTCTTTAGGGTACTGATTGAGAGGTAAGTTTGGTTTAAGCGATTCAGCGAGAGCGAGTGCTTCTCTGGCGTCCACAAAAGCCTGCGCTTTCATGTATTGATTAAGTAGCAACAATTGCTGCTGCCCTTGCGCAGCTTTTACTTCATCGCTACTGGGCACAGCAGCCCAAGTCGACAAGCTCATAAAGATAAGAATAATAGTTAGGCAACTGCGCATGCATCGTTTCTATGAACTTTTAACATATACAAAGTGTAGAGCCTAAATGGCTGGTTAGCGAATCATGATAATAAGAAAAAACGCAATGAACACATACTTACACTCTGTTTGTGATCTTGAGTATTTGCTTTACTAAAGCAACAATGCTCGCTATAGCAAAGCAAACGAATATCAGTAACTTGCTCATAGGCAGATACATTAGCCATAAATGCAAGCCAAGTAGCGTTATCATCAATTTTGCAATGGCAGGTAAATATCTGTGATCAAGTCGCACTCATCCACTTGATGCACAAAATTATGATACTCAAAAAAGCAACAATGCGCGTTTGGTAATTCGCCGCTTTCTGGTAACCAATTTTGATACAACCAGCGTATAGTTTGCTCCATATTGTCATGACTGCCTAAGTGCCTGACTTTGGCGCAGCGCATTTGCGGAATAACCCCATTTTCGACACCAAATGCGTTATCAGGTACTTCAGCGTTTACAGAGCCACACAATTTGAAGCGAAATGCGTCTTCAGCCATGGCTTCAGGGTCGCCATTTGGCATGCCAAATGTTCGACTCGTATTGAGTGGCGAAAGCCCGCTGTTTTGCCGCCAAGCGATAAACCTGCCTGCACTTTCAAATATCTGTTTTGCTGATCCTTTGTGCTCTAAAAAAGCAATTTGAGTCTGTTCAAAATTAATTATCTCGACCTGCATGGTCTGCACTCCTAAATTTTGCGGTGAAAAGTTAAAAACGTCATACCAACTAGGCCAATTTGCAGCTTGTCTAAACTTTGAAGGGCTTTGCTCAAACGTGCGTTTAAAGGCGCGAGAAAACGCTTCGGCACTGTCGAATTTTGCTTCAAGTGCAATATCAATAATCTTGATATCGCGCTCAAACGCCAAACGAAAAGATGCCCGCTTTAATCGCGCCAGCAAAATATACTTGCCCACATTCACGCCCATAAAAGCCACAAACACGCGATGGAAATGAAATTTAGATAAAGCCGAAACATCACTAAGCAAACTCACCGTTAATTCATCATCTAAATGTTGATTGATGTAATCGCAAACTAGAGAAATACGTTGCTGTAAAAGATTGCTTTGCATAAAGCGCCAATGTGTTAGTAGAACTGCAGACAAGCTTAATCATATCAAAAGCCAGATACTTGATTGAGATTGCTTAATGCTACAACAATTTTAAGAACGAGAAAGACAATAAAAATTAGATAGGTAAAAGCAACGGCAGTGTTCAGGAGCTTGTAGACGCGATTTTATATCGCGTAAAAAAAAGCGCGGGGTAAACCCGCACCTACAGAGTGAGAAACTGTTTTAAACCCGACATAAAGTCGGTGCTACCGAGCTTTGCTTTTAGGCAATATCGTTCTCACCAACCGTATTTTTCAGCAATGCTTGTAGGCACGATTTTATATCGCGCAAAAAAAAAAGCGCGGGGTAAACCCGCACCTACAGAGTCAGAAACTGTTTCAAACCCGACATAAAGTCGGTGCTACCGAGCTTTGCTTTTAGGCAATATCGTTCTCACCAACCGTATTTTTCAGCAATGCTTGTAGGCACGATTTTATATCGCGCAAAAAAAAGCGCGGGGTAAACCCGCGCCTACAGAGTGAGAAACAGTTTTAAACTCGACATAAAGTCGCAGCTTGCGATTTTGCTTTAAGACAATATCATTTTCACCAACTGTATTTTTCAGCGATGCTTGTAGGCGCGATTTTATATCGCGTAAAAAAAGCGCGGGGTAAACCCGCACCTACAAAGTGAGTAACAGTTTTAAACCCGACGTAAAGTCGGTGCTACCGGGAAAAAATACCGGTAGCAGCGAATTCATCTCTCGTCTTCTTTGTGAAGGTATAACCCAACATAAAGTCGGTGCTACCGGGGAAAAATAACGGTAGCAGCGAATTCATTTCGCGTCTTCTTGGTGAAGGTATAACCTGACATAAAGTCGGTGCTACCGAACTAAAAAACTGGTTGCAGCGAATTTATTTCGCGTCTTTATTCAGACTTATTTAGGCGCAATGGCAATGATCTTACTGTGATTCGCATTGCGGTCATTAATGGTTAAATAAATCTCACCGTTTGGCGCCGTAATTACATCACGAATACGACCTAGACCTTTTAAGATGATTTCATCTTCAACCACTTTGCCATTTGCAATTCGCAAGCGGTGCAGTTGCTTCTTCGCCAAACTTCCGACAAACAGATCGCCCTGCCAGTTTTTAAATTTATCGCCGGTATAAAAGTTGATACCTGCTACTGCAATCGACGGTGTCCAGTGGTGTACTGGTTGCTGCATGCCAGGTAAATTGGTATGCGGTGTGATAGGCGTACCATTATAGTTCATACCATACGTTACTTTTGGCCAGCCATAGTTCGTGCCTTTGGTGATTAGGTTTAATTCATCACCACCGCGAGGACCATGCTCTGTAGACCACAATTCTCCGGTTTTAGGATGCAAAGTTAAACCTTGCGGGTTACGGTTGCCGTAAGTCCAGATAGTTTGCTGCGCGCCTTTTTCGTTATAAAACGGATTATCTTTTGGAATGCGGCCATCTTTATAAATTCGATGCACCTTACCGTTTTGCGTATTGATATTTTGCGCATCATCTTGATGACCTTCGTCGCCATTGGTAAAGAACAAATAGTCACCTTGTATCGCAAAACGAGAGCCAAAGTGCCAGCCACGGTTTTTACGGTTTTCAGCTTTAGCTTCAAACAAGGTTTGCTCTTCAACCCACTGGTTGCCTTTGATTTTACCGCGCACAATAGAAGTGAATGCGATGCTTTCGCCCTCGGCATTGTTACCTGCAGGTTTACTGAACGATAAATAGATCCAGCCATTGTTTTTGTAATCAGGATCTGGGTAAACGTCTAATAAACCGCCCTGACGTTTATGCCACACTTTAGGCGTGCCTTTGATCTGCGTTTTCTTACCACCTTTGCTCATAAGCCAAAGCTCACCTTCACGCAAGGTATACAACAAACTGCCATCCGGTAAAAAATCCATCGCCCAAATAATACCGTCACTGTTGGTGACTTCTTTGGTCACAACACGGTGATAGTCGGTTTTAAAAGTTTTACCCATTTGTGACTCAGGCTGCTTCGCTTGTTTTGCTTTTGCACCAGCTTCACGGATATATACCACCAGCGTGCGAACTTGCTCATCGCTTAACGTTGCACCAAACGCTGGCATGCCCGCCGAGACAATACCGTTTTTAATGGCATTCATAAGCGCATCATCGGTGCCTTCGGTCTGCCATTGGCTATCAACCAAAGAGCCCGCCATACCACCTGTTAGCTCCTGCCCATGACAAGACGCACAAGTTGTTTTAAATAACTGTTCAACGTTCTGACTATTTGCTTGCGCTTGCAAGCCAAACCAACATGCCGTAGTTAACAGCGCGGTTTTAAACACTTTTTGATACATAATTTTGCCCGACGGTAGATCGTGTTTTGAATTAGTTGAGTATAATGAGGCACTTTTGTAATACCAATACTCTTAATTAAGTGATCTATTTTGAGGCAAGGAAAACGTATCGATAGCAAGGCGAAAATTTTGCTGTTTAGTTATTCTAAATAAGAAATTTTTAACGACGCTAGCGTTAGTTTTAATCCCTCAAAATGATTCAAGTATTATTGAGGATTGGTAAAATACCGTCAAGTTGCGATAAAGGAACACATCTGTGCGAGAAACGTTTAAATTTTCTATTCTGTCTTTGGCTCTTTTAAGTTGCGCGAGCATCAGTTTTCAGGCCTTATCAAGCACCAATGATAAAGACATCGAAACGCTTGTCACCACAGCCAACCGCACACAAACCCAGCATTTAGACTTGATTGGTAACACCAATAAAATCACCAAACAAAGCATAGAGCAAAGCAATGCCGAGCATTTAAACCAATTACTGAGCCAAACATCTAGCACTTGGTTAAGTCGTGGTAACGGCCAAGAATCATTGTTATCGGTGCGTTCACCTGTTTTAACCGGCGCAGGCTCGTGTGCTGAGTTTTTAACGCTTGAAAATGGTATTAGCCTACGTGCGCCAGGCTTTTGTAACGTAAACCAATTATTCGACACCCACTTTGAACTTGCAGATAACATCGAAGTGGTGAAAGGCGCGAATTCATCTCGCTACGGCTCGAATGCCATTCATGGCACCATCAACGTATTTAGCCCAAGTTTATATGCACCGCCTATGATGAGCTTAGAGCTGGGTGAAGACAGCTTTTATCGTGTAAATGGCCTTTACAGCCAGCAAACTGAAGCGCTCGATACCTTAGTGGGCTTAACACTTACCTCCGATGGCGGCTTTCAAGATAGTTCGGGCTACGAACAACAAAAACTCTCATTAGCGGCTTCGCACAACTTAGGGGATTGGCAAACCACCCACAGAGTGACGCTGACCAACTTAGAGCAAAATACTGCGGGCTATTTGCAGCGTGGCGAAAACGCCTATCAAGATAAATCATTATTGCGTATTAATGACTTTCCAGATGCATATCGAAACAGTTTGTCGATGCGCTACGCCATATTTAATACATTAAATACTCCAAATACAGTCTGGCAGGTTAATCCCTATTTACGCCATACCGACATGGACTTCTTAATGCACTTTTTACCGGGCACGCCTGTCGAAGAAAACGGCCATTCGAGTATAGGTTTACAAGTACGTCGCGCAAGTCAGCTGTCTGATATGTTCAGTTTAACGCTTGGCTCTGACATCGACATCACACGCGGTTTCTTAAAGCAAAGCCAAGCTAACGACACAGAATCAAACTCTGCGTTTTTACGCGGCGTATTACCGAAAGGAAAGCACTATGATTATGACGTTGATGCGCTAAGTCTTGCCACTTACGCTCAGCTCGACGCCAAAATCACAGACGAACATAATGCCTTTGCCGCACTGCGTTACGATAACACCGACTACGATTATCAAAACAATTTAAGCACAGGTAATTTAAAAGACGATGGCACAGCCTGTGGCTTCGGGGGATGTCGTTATACTCGCCCAGCAAGCCAAAGTAATCAATTTGACGATGTAAGCTACGCGCTTGGCTACAGCTATAAAATAGATAAACAAACACGACTTTTCGCCAAACACGATCGAAGCTTCAGAGCCCCCCATACCAGCGAATTATACCGCCTACAGAACGGTCAGCTCGCCAGCGATGTAAAAAGTGTCAAGGCCAGACAAACCGAAGTTGGTGTTCGATATGTAGATAAAGATCTCTTTGCCGAGCTCTCGGTTTATCATTTGAAGAAAAAAGACGGCATTTACCAAGATGCCGACCGTCAATATTTAAACGGCCTAGACACCGAACACCAAGGCATCGAGTTTGCACTTAACCGCCAAGTAACGCGCACCATCAGCACTAAACTGGCCTTTAGCTATAGCGAGCACACTTATTTAAATAACCCTACTAATGGTGCGCAAATCAAGGGCAACGACATAGATACCGCGCCAAAACTATTACTTAACCTGCAGATCAATTGGCAAGTTACACCGACTATCATGGCTCAGCTAGAACGCCAGCAAATAGACGACTACTTTTTAGATGCTGCTAATACACAAAGCTATGCTGGCCATAAAATTTATAACCTGCGAGCCGATTGGCAAATCAGCCCTCAGTTAAGCGCGTCATTTGCAGTAATGAACCTCACAGACGAGCGCTACGCAGAGCGTGCTGATTTTGCCTTTGGTAATAATCGCTACTTTGTTGGTGAGCCGAGAAACATGAGCTTGAAGTTTAAATATGCTTTTTAAAGCGATGATTTAGCCTTAAGTTCAACGGTGGACTCAAGCAAAGCGTTTTCGCGTGAGTCCACTTTCTAAAAGGCTGTGATAGTTGAAATCTATGCTGACTATTGAGGAATAAAACTCATAGTCCAATTTGTTACCCAACTTTTCCCCTCATCAAATGAAAATGCTTGCGCCCACTTAGGGTTATTTGGTGTGCTAGCGTCCCACTGAAATCTTACTTTGGTTTTTCTACCCTTGATGACTTCATCGGCATAGAAAAGGCCAATGTTATTTTTAAACGAACCAACCACAGGCGTATCCACCTTATCTGGGAAGCGACCATCTAACCACCAAATAGACCAAAGGCCTGTTTGAGCATTAAATGCTCTCATTGCCACAGCACGAAAGGCACCATCAGGAAAGTACAAAAGGTTATCTTCAACGTTCCCTGCTCCACCTAAAATGTGTGAAGTTGAAGAAAGCCCTTCAAATTCAACCCAACGCTTGTCTTCGCTAAACATATTATCTAGGCGCTTGTGATGCACACGCCAGTTGCCTATAACAAAATCAAAATCCTGCGCCCCTGCTACATCTGCTTGCACGCCTACACCATTTTTACTCGCTTGTTGCTCTGTCATTTGTTGCTCCATCAAATAATTAAATTGCAAGTTGGCACTTTGAAAACTGATTAAAGCACCAAGAATGAGTAGCTTATTAACTTGGGTGACATTTTGTGTCATATTTAATATATGAAAAGAGCAAAGACCCAAAGCCATCTTGAAAGGCTAGACAGATTAGCAAGCATGCTAAAGTCCGAAGACTTTCTGACAACGAAAGATCTATCAGATACTTTGAATGTGTCGACACGCACGCTATTTCGCGATCTCAATATTCTCAAAGCGCGCGGTATGCCAATTGATACTGACAAAGGTAGAGGCGGTGGTGTGAGGCTTCATCGACAATGGGGGCTCGGCAAAATTAACCTCACCTCGAGTGAGACAATAGATTTGCTGATCAGTATTGCCATATGCGAAAAGATGAACTCGCCTTTATTTATGAAAAGCCTGCACTCTATTCGCTACAAATTATTGGCTTTGTTGTCTCCTGATCAAAAAGCCAATATTAAATCACTAAGAAATCGCGTGCTCATTGGTAGTTCAGCCTCACCGCAAGTTCATGCCTCTTATGAGCTATCACAGCTTCCTGAATGCCATGCGTTAAGTGCTGCATTTTTGTATCAGCAGCCAATTAACATCAGTTACATAGATGAAAAAAAGACGGTCACTGAGCGGCTCATTGAGCCCCACTATTTATATTTTAACTACCCGGTGTGGTATGTATTTGCTTGGGATCATTTAAGGCAAGATTATCGCACTTTTCGAATTGACCGCATTCAAGATTCAAACGTCATAGAAAAAACATTTGCTTTGCGCCCTTTTGCTGAGTTTTCACACTTAATAGAAACCGACAGTCCAAATTTACTGTAAGCATAGGCCTTTAATACCAACCCTCTTAATTAAGCGATCTATTTTGAAGCAAGAAAAACTAGTCGATAACGAGGCGTAAATTTTGCTATTTAGTTGTTCTCGGCAATTGCTCCTGCATTGCTCTACCTTCTGCATCCATGCTGTCGTAAATAAGAAATTTTCAACGACGTTAGCGTCAGTTTTAGTCCCTCAAAATAATTGAGTATTATTGAGGATTGGTATAACTTAGCCTCAAGGTTTAATGCTCGCTTCATAACATAATATGGTGTTATCTTTTTGAACAATACCAATGTGTTTAATGACAACAGAGAGCAAACTTTTTCTGAAATAGACGCATTATTGAGGACGCTTTCCAATAGTGATAAAGAATAAATCAAAACATCTCAAAATTGAGCGTAAAGCCCCTTTACGCCCTTTTGAACATTATATAAGAATTTAATTAATCGGCTCATACTTAGCTGGTAAAGCACTGAACTCAAGCCATGTATCACTTTGCATCCAACGCTTCTTTTTAGGGATTTCAATCACAAACTCATCATCTGTTTTGTATGTTTTGGTTTTGCCTTTGCTGTCTTTTACCGTGATAGTTGCAGGAGCTTCAAAGGTGAACTTTATTTCGTCCATGCTCGGTATGAACATTGAAAATCCTCCCGCCATTTGCTCGGTGAAATTATTAATATCATCAAGTAAAACAAACACATCAGAATATTTTAGCAGCGCACTATCGAGTGGTATCACATCGGTATATAGGCTAATACCCACATCATCTTTATTTTGATTTGTGTGTAACATGGTTTTCTCTGCTTCATCTTGAGGCAGAATAGGTAGACTGATATTCCCTTCTTCATCAATAACCGCACTTGCAATCTCTTGACCCTCTCGCTCAAGCCAGATTTTGACATCACTAGGCTTAATGTCTGGGTTATTTATATTGAGTTTAAATGCAGTTTTGAAGTACTTTGATTTTGCCTGATTGGTGGCCATGTCACGCACTTGGTTCATCTCACCATATTCAATACTACGACCTTTCGCGTAACTAAAGTGGCTAAAAATCGAGGTGCTAATTAATACGCTTGCTGCAAATACTGTTGATAATTTCATTATTATGCTTCCATGGTAGTTAGTGAATAATTGACCAAGAAGCGTACATGAAAGTTCAAAAGGATTTTTAAAGATGATGATTTTTATAGAAAAATGGAGGGCAATAAAGCGATGTTTGCCATCGCTTTATAAAAAGTATGAGGTGGGTATTAAGATTTAACAGCCATCCAAATTGCGGTGGCCACAACTAATGCAGCAGCGCCTAAAATACCGAGCCAAGTTGTCGATTTACTGTCTTTGACAGGCTGCTCAGGTGTACTATCAGAAGTCGGCGCATCATTTTTCTGAGCTTTATCAGAGCTTTCATTATTGCTTGATTCGATCTCAGTTTTACTTTCTTCTGAAGCTGGCGCTTGTGGCTCAGGGACGGCTACAACCTCTTCAGCTTGTTCCGTTACTTCTGTTAGCTCTAGCTGCCACTGATAACCTCTTTTTGAAAAGGTTTTAATCGCATCGTTACCAAAAATGGCGCGTAGGTGGCTGATGTTTTGAAAGACGACCTGCTCTGACACCGTTTTGTCTGGCCACACAGTTTCAAGTAGCTCTGCTTTTGACAGAATTCTATCGTTATTCAAAATAAAGAACTTGAGCATATTCGCAGCTCTGTCTTTTAACTTAATAACCTTTCCGTGGCGGGTAAGGATTTTGTGTTCGCAATCGAACTGGAAAATCTGAAAACTAAACTTCATGTTTTTTAAGAAATAATTAACAACTTCTTTAGAGTAAAGGAATGAAGCCAAGAGGTAAAGCCCCTCTCTGTAAAGGGGCATTACAATATGAGGTTATTTCATTGAATTGTACTTCTTTGTTGCTATAAATCCGCAAGGTAATGTAAATAACGCAACACCTAATAAATGCCAAGAAAGCGTAAACCCTTGATGCATTTCTACAATGCTTAAACCCAGTTGCGACAAATGATAACTCGGTAAAGCCCAAGCAAACCACTGCAGCATTTCAGGGAATATCGTAATTGGGATCCACAACCCTGATAGCATTGAGATTGGCAGATAGATTAAGTTTACCAATGCCGGCGCGGCTTTCGCTGAAAAGCTTAACCCCATCACTAAACCCAGCATACAAAATGGCAAAGTGCCAAATAATGCCAATGCATATAGTTGTAACCACTGTAAAAAAGACATGCTGACATTTGCAAATACCACCGCAAAGCTAGATAACAGCACGAATATTAAGGTCGAGAATACCAGTGCTGTGAAGGTTTTGCCCATCAAGTATTGGCTAGCTGGCATTGGTGAGAGCTGCTTTAAGGCTAACAACCCCTGCTCTCTTTCTGTGGCGACATTAACACCAAAATTAAACAGTGCAGGGCCCATTACCCCAAAAATGATGTAGTTAATGAGCAGGTAGCTACTGGTTTTTTCATCACCCATTGCGACACCAAAAAATAAGTAAAATGCACAAGGGAATGCCAATGCAGGAATTACAAACCCTAAACTTCTAAAGACACTTTTGGCGTCGCACCAAGCTTCTTGTTTTAAGCTATGTAAAGTTAAACTGCTCATGCTGCTTGTTCCTTAGCTGATTTGTCTGACGCTGAATTTGCTGATGCAGTGTCTTTGAGTTCAGCTGTTTCTGTTAATGAAATAAAAGTTTGCTCTAACGATGAGGGTTTAACGCTCAGTAAGTCACAGCTGAGTCCCTGTGCAAAAGCCTGCTTTAGCAGCATACTTGGCGCTTTACATTGTGTAGTGGCTTTGCCTGCTACAATTTGCCATTGCCATTCTGGCAATAAAGCAGTGATTGCTTCTTCACTTAGATCTGATGCAAAACTCACCTCACTCAGTTGCATGCTATGGCTCAACTCACTTGGCGAGCCCTGGGCAACAATTTTGCCTTTATTTAAGATGAATAATTCGTCGCTCAGCGCTTCAGCTTCTTCCATATAGTGGGTGGTTAACACGACTGTTTTGCCCTGTGCTTTTAATTGTCGAATGGTTTGCCACATTTGCTGGCGTGCATTCACGTCCATTGCCAAACTCGGCTCATCTAAAAACACCAGTTGTGGATCGCCAATAATGGCAATGGCAAACAATAAGCGCTGCTTTAAGCCCCCTGATAACTTACTAAATTGCGTGTTTTCATGGGCATTTAAATCACTCAAACGCAACGCTTTAGAAACAGACATCGGCGATTTATAGTAGCTTGCAAACAAATTAAGTTGTTCAATGACCGTTAAATTCGCGGGTAAACTACCTATTTGTAGCATAGCGCCAACTTTGGCCTTCGCTGCAGCGGAGCCTGCCTTATTACCCAACACTTCTATGCTGCCTTGAGACGCTTTTAAACGCCCAAGCAACAGATTAATTAGCGTTGTTTTACCTGCCCCATTGGCACCTAAAAATCCGTAAACGCGACCTGCTTGCAGCGAGAAATCTAAGCCTTTGAGGACAGACTTTTCACCATAGCTATGCTGTAAATTTTTAACCGAAACCACCGTCAAATTAGTCATAGTCCACCTCTGTGTTTCTTGATTTACCATTAAATGGCTTACCACGATTGTATTTGTAAGTGCTTAACGCTGCGGCAATTAAACTATATGCCATGCCTAATACTGCCCACATCATGCTTTCCATAACCAATTCCTCAGTGCGAGATTAACTTTGATGGGTTTAGTATGACTAAAGACATCAAAGGGTTTCAGTGAGCTTTGTCATTGATTGATATGACAAGTGTCATGTTTTTATCGACGTAGATTATTAATTCAGTGCAGCAAGTGCTAAATTAGCCCATTCAGTGTAAGGCCAGATAATTTAGGTAGCCTGTGACGCAATTTTTTAAACATATCGGGATGGTGATCGCCATGACAATCAGTGCCAGTGGTGCAGCAAAAACGCTCAATCATGCCTCTGAACTACCTTTAGAAGCGCAACTTGGTCAAAAGTTAATGCTAGATTTTCGTTATTACTGCGAAACTGGCGAGTCAAAAGCTTGTAGACAAGGCATGACCACATTGCCAAAACCGCTTGCTGAGATTATTGCTAAGCACCATATTGGTGGCGTTATCTTATTTGCCGAAAACGTGCCTGATACTGCACAGATCGTAAAACTCACCAATGACTTACAAACGGCTGCTCAGCAAGCTAGAAATCCACAGCCGTTGTTTATCTCTATTGACCAAGAAGGTGGCCGTGTAGCCCGTATCAACCGCGCTGAAGCCTCGTCATTCACGGGTAATATGAGCATAGGAGCCACTTACCATAAACACGGTACTCACTATGCAAGTGAAGTGGCCAGCGTCATTGGTAAAGAGCTAAACAGCCTTGGTATTAATGTAAACTTTGCACCGACCGTTGATGTGAATAACAACGCAGATAACCCGGTGATCAACGTTCGTTCTTTCTCAGAGAACCCACTCGAAGTTGCCAAAATGGGCGCCGCACAAGTTGAAGCATTTGAAGCGCAAAATGTTATTTCAGCGCTTAAGCATTTTCCGGGTCACGGTGATACCTCGGTCGATAGCCACACAGGTTTACCGCTTGTTAAACACGATTTAAAACGTATTGAAAATGTAGAGCTGGCGCCTTTTAAATATATTATTGATAAACACGCGCCGGGCATGATCATGACGGCGCATATTCAGTATCCCGCGCTCGATAACAGCACCTTTGTGAATAAGCAAGGTGAGGTCATGGTTAAACCGGCTACATTGTCTCGTAAAATTATGCATGACTTGTTACGAGAAAAGCTCAACTACCAAGGCGTAACAGTCACAGATGCACTTGATATGGCGGGGATCAGCCACTTCTTTTCTCCAACATCCGCGGTGATTGAAACCTTTAAGGCTGGGGTTGATATTGCTCTGATGCCGATTGCCATTCGAACACCTGACGATATTAAAAAGCTTGATGAACTAATGAGTGCGCTGAATGCGGCGGTCGCTCTAGGTGAGCTAAATGAGACTGAAATAGCACAATCAGCACAGCGTATTATTTCACTCAAGCAACAGTTTTTAGCAAGCCCAGCGCCCCGCTCTGCCGCCATTGCTAAAGCGACATTAGGTAACCCGAGTCACCGACAACTTGAAAGTGAACTCGCTGTTGCGGCCATTACTCAACTAAAGAACAACGGCCTGTTGCCTATTCAAGCTAAACACAAACGCATTCATTTGGTCATGCCTGATACGCAAAAATGTCATGCACTTGAGCAAGCCTTACTTTCTTTAAGCAAGCAAGAGTTACATATCACATGTAGTAGCTTGCAAGGGTTCGATCCAAAACAGGCAGATCAAGATATTACTAACTCAGATCTGATCATAGCCGCCCATGCCAGTCCACAACAAAGCGCTGTTGAGATTGGCGGTATGGATGATGTAAAGGCCCTTGACAGTTTTAAGCTCAAGCGCAATGAGCAGCCTAAAGCCCTGTTAGCGCTGCTTAAGCAGGCAAAACTTGCTGAAAAGCCAACGCTATTTATTAGCCTGCGCGCCCCGTATGAGATCCCAACTTATGCGCCTTACGCACAAGCTGTTTTGGCCAGTTATGCATACAATGTCGATGTAGTTAGTAAAAATGTGATCTCTGGCCCTGCGTTTACCGCGCTCGCAAAAGTGATTTTGGGCCTCAAAAAGCCTGAAGGCCAACTCCCTGTCAGTATTTAAAGGAAGCAAAAATGTTATTAAATTGCGATTTAGGTGAAAGCTTTGGCGCATGGCAAATGGGGTTAGATAGCCACGCCATGCAAGTGATTGATTTAGCTAATATTGCTTGTGGCTTTCACGCAGGAGACCCTGATGTGATGGCACAAACCCTCAAGCTTGCTAAACAGCACAATGTGCAAATTGGTGCGCATCCAAGCTATCCCGACAAGCAAGGTTTTGGTCGCCGCTCTATGAAGCTCAGTCATGATGAGTTAGTAAATTGTTTGCACTATCAAATTGCGGCTTTAGATGGCATGGCACAAGTACACGGATTATCAATTAGTTATGTAAAACCCCATGGTGCACTTTATAACGACATGATGGCCGATAAAGGCGTTTTAGAGACGGTTATGCAGGCAGTGAGTAGCTATGCCAAACCGCTAAAATTAATGCTACTGGCGACCAACGAGCAGCCGTCGCACTTGGCTATGGCTGAAAAATATAACCTACCATTGTTGTTTGAAGCATTTGCGGATCGCTTATATACCAACGAAGGGCGCTTAACTCCAAGAACTGAACCTAATGCAGTGCATGACAAGCCAGCCTTAATGGCACAGGTAGAACAGTTATTAACCCAAGGCACAGTTACTACGGGCTCAGGAAGTACGCTCCCACTAAAAGCCGATACTTTATGTGTACATGGAGATAACGAAGCAAGTATTGCTTTAGTGAAAGAGATTAAGCAGTTGATAGAGAAATAATTACTCAGACACAAAAAAGCCAGATCAAAATTTTACCTAGTAAAAATGTGATCTGGCTTTCAATTAAGCTGAAGTGATTAAGCGCTGCGTGTTGCGATAGCAGGCTCCACTCTTGACGCTTGCAGTGCAGGGTAACTCACTGACAGCTGGCCTAGCACAAACAATGCAACCATACCTGATAATAAGTACGGTAGCGGTACTGGTGTTAAACCAAAATGTTGAACAAATTGTTCGCTCAGAGATAATGCCGCAATAAAGCCAATAACGAGCCCCGTAACACTCACCACGGCATTTTCAAGCATAAAAAATCGCATTACCTGACCTTTACTTGCCCCTAATGCTCTGCGCGTGCCTATTTGCCTTTTACGACGGTTAACCGAAAAGCGAGCTTGGCCGTAAATGCCTAAGCTTGTAACAATGAGTAGACCCAAACAGACGCCTATCAACAGCTTACTCGTTGCTCGGTCACTCTGATATGCCTCAAACTTTAACGTTTCTATGGTTTTTGCCTTTTCAATCATACGTCCTGGTGTTTTAAGCAAGGCTTCTAACACTTGTTCCATGGCTTCATCACGAAGACCTGGTTTTGCTCTAACGAAATAGCGAACCTCACTATATGCTTCACGTAATGGCGAGATAACATTGGACTCGACGCCGTACCACAATGGCCAAGGGCCTTGCATTGTTTCTACTACCCCTTTGACTTGTTGAGGCTTATCATTTGAAAGATAGACGGTCATACCAACAGCTTGTTGCCAATCATCTGGGCTTAAACTTTGCGCTACCGCTTTTGTTATCAATATATTTGTTGAAAGGTCGACCCCATCCATCGGCAGAGTATAAACATCTTCAACAGACAGGTTTTCACCTGCGATTAAGTTTAAGCCGAGTACTTCAACCACACTTTCATCTACAGCAAAATAAGCACCATACTCAAACACCTTTGCAGGCTCTTTATTTATAAGCGTTGCCCGCCCCCATGCTTCAAGTGGAATGGCTGACATAGGTGTTACACCCTGTACCGTGGGTAAAGCACGTAGCAAAGCGAGATCTTCATCTAAACGCGCCCCCAAAGCATTGGACTCGCCTTGTAAATTAGTTTGTATATAGAAGCTATTAGCCTCATCTACACCAATCGGTCGTGCCATGTTTTTGCTGCGCTCACTAAGCATATTGACGGCATTCACCATCACCATAAAGGTAATCGCAATTTGCAATATCAATAGCAATGGGCTGGCTTTTGCTTTCAGTAACGTCTTTATAATAGGTGCTAAATCTTTCATTGTTTCACTCCTACAGACTTTTTAGCTGACTTGAAGGTTGCGTTCTACTGGCTTTAAAAATAGGAAGTAAACCAAAAGTACAGCTCACTAAAACAGCCAATAATAGGGTGCCCAATACTAAGATCAGGTTCATTTGCATAAGTGATACATGCAAGTAGCTATATAAATTTGCCGCTGCTGCTAAGCCAAATTGCGCCAATAGCAATCCAAATAAGCCACCGATAAAACCTATTACAGCTAACTCAACGCTAAATTGCGCCACAATATGCTGCTTACTTGCCCCAACCGCTCTGCGTAAACCAACTTCACCTGCTTTTCCATGAAATTTAGCCATCATTAAACCCATACAATTGAGCAAGCATACAATCAAAAATAGTACCGACAGCCATACAGCCATTTTACTGTCATCTGAGACGATTTCTTCTTCTACAAGGTACTGTTTAACATCAACTAAGCGGTTGTGAATTCGATTTGCAAAACGGCCAAGTTCACGTTGTTGAAGAGCATAATTATCTATAAAGGTTTGATATTGCTCTCTCGCCGCGTCATTCTCTAGTTCAACCCACAACACGACCCACATACATTCAGAGGCGAGAAACGCTGAAAAGTCATCACCCTCATAACTTTTCCAACAAGTATTGTTAACTAAATTCCCTACCATTAACTCATTTTTAATTTGCGTATTAAATGGGATAAAGACATCGTGAGGTTCAGAGAAAGCTTCTGTTTTGACACCATAAAATTTGGGCATTAATTGCCAGTCGTCTAGTACTCCGACAACTTGATAAAGGGCTTCGCCAAACTGTAAAAAACGCCCAACAGAGTTTTCACCATTAAAAAAGCGGTCGTTAGACTTTTTTGTCAATACAATAACCTGTTGAGCTTGCTTATCTGCTTGTTCATCCCAGCCTGAACCGAACAAGAATGGCGTTTCAAACATGGTAAAAAAATCAGCAGTTGTGGTTCTTACTTTGCTTTTGATGGCTTGAACTTGCTGCTGAGGATTTCTGAGCATTGTGCTAACAGCACTTATCACCACATGGTGCTTGGGGATCCCTGAATTGATGACATTTTGCATGTCCAGATAGGTGATTTCTGTCAATGTGCTTTCGCCCCAATCATAGCCGTCGCCCCGGCTATCCATTTGTACCGAATAAATTCTATTACTCTTAGAAGGGATAGGGTCCTGACTCATCATATAACTCACCGTAAAGGTCGTCATCGTTGCACCTATGCCCATTGCTATTAGTAGTACCATTAAAAAACTGAGCAATGGTGTTCGCTTAAAACTGATCAGTGCCAATTTCACATAATATGAAAACATCGTCACTCCTTAGGCGATGGCTTGAGCCATAACAGGTGCATCTTCACTTAACACACCATCTTTTATCTGAACGATGCGCTGAGCCTGCTGAGCTTGCTCGTTATCATGGGTCACCATAATAATACTGGTGCCAGAAGCATTGATGTCTTGTAACAGCGTCATGATCCCTTGCGCCATTTTTGAGTCAAGATTACCTGTTGGCTCATCGGCAAAAATCACACTGGGTGAGCCGGCTATTGCTCGGGCAATCGCAACGCGTTGCTGTTGACCACCTGATAATTGAGTCGGGTAGTGATTTTTACGACCAGCAAGGCCAACTTGCTCTAGCGCTTTCATTATGCGCTCATCACGCTCTTTGGCTGTAAACTTTCGATAGCGCAGCGGCATATCAATATTGTCATAAAGATTAAGCTCAGGAATAAGGTTGAAGCTCTGAAACACAAACCCTATTTTTTCATTTCGGTAGGCTGACTTATGCTTATCTGAGAGCGTAGATACATCTTTGCCATCTAACTCATAGACACCTTCACTGTGATTTTCGAGCAGGCCTGCGATGTTCAAAAAGGTGGTTTTACCCGAACCTGAAGGGCCGATCACTGCGACAAATTCTCCTTGCTCAATAGAGAGGTCAAAAGGCTGAAGCGCTTGTGTTTTCACATCAGAGGTTAAATAGACTTTTGCTAACCCTGTCATTTTTAACATTTTCTTTCCTTATTATTATTCCAAACATCAATACGAAATGAGTGGCTAACGCGTTGACGAAGCCACTTTTTAAGATTTGAACTACTGTATTACCCGCACGCTCTGTGCTTCTTTGAAGACATTCATATTAGAGACAACCACTTGATCATTTACAGCAAGACCCGACATTATTTCGACTTTTGTAAGACCAATTGAGCCAAGCTTTACTGGGGTTTTTATGGCTTCTCCGTCACGTAAAACATAAAGGTACTGGCCATTCTTTTGTAAATATTGACCCCGAGGTAGATAAGCGACGTTCTGCTTTTGCTCTAAAATAATGCGTGTTGTTAAACGCTGATTTTGCCTAAGGTTAGCTGGAGAGTGATCTATAAAACGAACTTTACCCTGCACGCGTCCTTGACTGATCTCAGGGGAAATTGCCACCAACTCACCTAAAAAAGCATTGTCATTAAAGGTAATTTCGGCTTGTAAGCCGATGGCTAGATCATCAGCATACGTTTCTGGAATTTGTACCTCTAGTTCATATTCGCTGAGGTCAACCACACTCATAAGTGGCTGGTTTTTGCTAACTGTATTTTTTTGTTCAAAATTTAAATTACCAACAACGCCAACAACCGGAGAGCGGATCTCTAAACCCGTAACTTGTCTTTGCAACTCAGTGACTTTGACCTTCTGTGCATTAAACTCTAGTTCGTAGGTCTGAATTTCAAACGCTTGGCTTTCTTTTAATAACGCAACTTCTTTATTTACATGATTGTATTCACGTTCTGCGTTTTCTAAATCATCTTTGGCTTTTTGATAGTCAATATCACTAATAACTTGATTTTTGATCGCCTCATCAGAACGACGCATCTCTCGCTTTGCTGCATTTAAGGCAACATGAGCTTGGCCAATGCGATTTTCTTGCTGCAATTGAATTTGCTTGGCTTGAATTTTTTCTCGGGATAGCTGCGTTTTCAAGCGCGACAATTTAGTCGTTTCTTGCTCAAATAAACTTTGCAGCTCGGGACTCTCAATACGCGCAACGACTTGGTTAAGCTGCACGCTGTCACCCGCATCAACTAAGTAAGTAACTGAACCTTGGGCAGGGCTGTACAAAACAGGACGACGTGCAGCTATCACTTTGCCTTGTATCGCTAGATCACGAATAAAATCACCTTTCATGACCTTAGCTATGCGTAACTTATCTATGGAAATAGCAGACTGTCCGCCTGACCATCCAACAAGTGCAGGAGATACAAAAAAGTAACAAAGAAAGATGATAAACACACCGATTAGCGCGCGAATAAACCATTTTTTATTATTTTTTGGTACAACGACCAGTGAATCCTGTGCACTGGTATCAGGAATATAACTCATTAAAAATCCTAGCTAATCCGTAGCAATAAGTGAATGTTGAAGTGATATCAAAGCATTCTGACAAAAAAGTATGGTGATTAGTGAAATCGGGACATAGTTTATCAGTAAAAAAACAAAGGTAAAAGTTTTGTTAATTAAAATAAATAGAAGAGAGGGAAGGGATAATAATGATGCATTGCTGCGGTTAAAACATAAAACCGCAGCAATGAGAGGGGTTAGCTGTCAGCACGACCCATGAATTTTTTCTCATCAGTGTTAATTTTGATTTTATCACCAGTAGAGATATGTTCAGGTACTTGAACAATTAAACCTGTTGTTAGCGTTGCAGGCTTTGTGCGGGCACTTGCTGAAGCACCTTTAATTGAAGGTGATGTGTCCTCAATAACTAGCTCTACGCTTGATGGTAAGTCAATAGAAACTGGCGAGCCTTCAACTAAAACAGCTTGCAGACCTTTTGTTTCTTCATTAATAAACAGAACTTGTTCGGCAATAGAAGCACTATTGATGTTATATGGCGTGTAATCTTCTTCGTCCATAAATACATGCTCTTCACCGTCGATATAAGACAGCATAACCGGGCGACGTACTAGATCAGCAAGGTTTAACATTTCATCAGCTTTGAACGTTTCGTCAACTTTGCCGCCTGTTACAACATCGTACATACGCATACGGTATAAGCTACCACCTGCACGACCCTGAGGTACTGAGCGCTCAATATCGCGAACAATCATTACTCGACCATTGTAATCAATGGCATTATGTTTTTTTATTTCACTTGCCTTAGGCATGACTTTTATCTCTTTGAAAAATAAATTTGCCAAAAACTACCATGAAGTCGCAAAAACGCCAAGCAGAGAAGGAAAGAGAGGTATAAAAGGGTAGGTAAGTAAGTTGACTAATTTAATAGCCAACTTATTAAAATGGTTAATTAACAGCGTCTAATTGCGCTAACAGTGTTTCTTTTCTTAGTAAACCAAAGCAAACCACACTCACGACTGCAAAAATGCCATACATTGATAATACATAAACCCAGTCATTTTGCTGTGAGAATAAAAATACATTCGTTCCATCATTGATAACGAAAATATTGATCAGTGAGAAAAGAAAAACCAAATAAAAATAAACATATCTGCCAAAACTACTTGCATAGGCACCAATAAACATTGCGAACAAGCTTATATAAAAGCCAATGCATGACAAACCACCGGTCATATTACTTGGATAAAAGGCCATAAGTGAAAGTAAAACAGCACACCAGCCAGTAACCTTGTTGAGCATATTCTATCCTTGAGAATGTACTTGTTAAAAATTGTAATCACGTGTAATGCCAACGAAGTATGGATTGACTAATGAAAAAATACAATACTTTCTCGTTAAAATAACTTTAACTATCGATTAACGTTTTAATCTGCACTTTTAATTCAGGTAATAGCTCAGCTTTAAACCAGGGATTCTTAGCCTGCCAAGGCTGATTTCGGGGGCTCGGGTGCGGTAAAGCAACACGGTTTGGTAACATCTCATCCCATAATTTGACCTGCTGTGTTACTGACTTAAACCCTTTACAAAAGTAACGTTGAGCGTACTGCCCTACAAGAATATGCAAGCTTACATTGTTGAAATATGAACTCAGAGCTGGCTGCCAAGTTTTAGCACAAATTTTAGGAGGTGGTAGATCACCACTTTTGCCCCTACCTGGGTAACAAAACGCCATAGGCACAATGGCAAATAAGCTGGGATTATAAAATTGTGCTTCGGTTACTCCTAGCCAAGCTCTAAGTGCATCACCACTTTGATCATTAAACAGCTTACCCGTTTGATGAACTCTCAAACTTGGGGCTTGACCTGAGATCAAGATTTTAGCAACCCCAGAGGCCTGAATAGTTGGTCGAGCGCCCAAGGGTAAGCTTTCATCACATAGATTGCATGCTTTTATTTGATTGATTAAGTTCATCTTATCCATGGTTTGATTGCATTCAGATCGCTATTTTACTAACACTTTAAATTAATCAACAAACTTTAAGATCAAGATTTTACTAACAAAACCATACAAGGCTGATATTTAACCTTCTCTTTGCAGATAAATATATTCTTGTAGCGCTTTTTAAGAGCAAGCAGATAGGAGTAACACTCAGAGATCAGAATTTTACTAGGTTAAGCTAGTAAAATTCTGATCTATACAAATAATCCAACAAATCTAGTTAGTAAAAAGCTGATCTATACCTAATATGTCACACGCTAATTTAAATTCACTTAGTAAAAACATGATCTAATAAATAGAGTTTTACTTTGAGTAGGTAAAAATGTGATCTATGAAATACCAAGTTAGTAAAAGCTTGATCTAAATACTTAGGGGCAAGAAAAATTAAGCGTTAGCTTAGTAAAAATTTGATCTACTTATGCACAGTTCTTACATTCTCAAAGAAAACTAAAATGAACAAAAATTTACAGGCATGTCCAAAACGGTTTCAAAACTAACTGTAAAGGGGGTTTACACTTGCTGATTTGAGTTTTATCGGTATGATCCGCTTCACACCAAAATTTTACTAACTCAGAGTCACTATATGCATATTTGGGTAGATGCGGACGCTTGTCCGGCTGTTATTAAAGAAATCATTTTCCGTGCAGCAGAACGCACAAAGACACACACCACATTGGTCGCTAATCACAGCATGAGAGTGCCTGTTACCCAATTTGTAAACTTACTACAAGTCAGTAAAGGCTTTGATATTGCTGATAACGAGATTGTAAAAAGGGTTAAAGAAAATGACTTAGTGATCACCTCCGATATTCCTCTGGCAGCAGAAGTTATTGAAGAGGGCGCTTTCGCACTTAGCCCAAGAGGCGAAAAGTTCACAGAGAATAACATTAAGCAAATTCTGAACATGCGAGACTTTATGGATACCATGCGCAGCAGTGGTGTTGAAATGTCAGGGGGTCCTGCAAAATTAAACAGCACCGACAAGCAAACATTCGCGAATGCCCTAGATAGCTTACTGGCACAACACAGATCATGAATTTACCAACTCAGGGGTTTGGAGTAGAGCAGGGGTTAATCGCCATTTACGTAGAAAACCCTCCTAGCATGTCAGAATATCAATTTCTTGATAGAGTACAGCAACTTAACTCAGGAGAAATCGAAGTAATAAACCAAGCATGCGGTAATGGCTGGCGTAAAGTATTTAATGTATATGCGAAGATACTGGCTGAATGGCAGCATAGAGATCACGATTTTACTAAGTTTACACGCTGGCAGGACTATCGAGACAAGGCGCTGCTGCAAGGGCATAGCCAAGAAGCCCTACTATTTAGCCCACCGAATTTTTCAGAGAAAAATTATAAATTTCATGTAATTGCAGGCAGAACATATGCAAAAAAACTACTCAGAGATCACATTTTTACTAACACTTTAGTGTGGTTAGATGAGGAGTTCGCTATAGATAAAGTTAGTAATTTAGTGATCTGTCCATATCTAGACTACCGACAGTTAAGCAACATTAAGATAACTCGGCTAGTTGAGCTGTTAACCGAGTTAGAGTAAAAGAGCGCTCTTATTACAACTTACCCCAGTAAAACCAAGTGCCTTAAAGAAAAGGTGAGGGGTGGTGAATCCACATTCATCGAGTAGCTCGCTAAAGCGCATGCGATCTAGTGGGAAAAATTCGTGCGCTAAGTTATGGCGCATCCGAGTTTGACCAACTTCAGTCAAACCCAGAGTACGACAAAATACCAACTGCGCTTCTCGTTCGAATTGCGTTTCAGGCTTCATCAAGTCAGCAATGAGAAGAGGTGCCTGAAGTTTTAAAACTCGATTTACCTGATTTAACAGTATTTTTTTATCGCCGTTATCTTCTAAAAAGTGCAGTACTAAAAGGCATAATGCACAATCCACAGAAGTTGTCAGTGAACTTAATTCACCACAATGTATTTGCACTCGGTCTTTAAGGCCCAAGTTAGTAAAATTTTGATCTGCAATCGCTAACATGTCTTCAGAGATATCTTGCGCGATAAAAGACCAGTTCGGATTAAGTCTCGCCAACTCAATTATTTCTTTACCCGTACCTGCACCAACGACCAAGATGCTCGCTTCATCAGGAAATAACACTTGCAGTTGTGCTCCGGCCAAACCATGCAGTAATTCGTAACCAGGTACTAATCGGGTGATCCTTTCATCGTAATACGTTGCTTGCTCACCTTTAAAATCAGGCATATTAGGCTCCTTTTACCAACACATGAGAATAACCACCGGGTTGCTTTTTCACCTGAACTTGGGTTGCTACACGCTCTGACATTTCACTCACATGCGAAATAACACCGACTTTTCGCCCTTGAGCTTGCAGCGCATCGAGTGCATCTAGTGCCACACTCAAAGTCTCGGGATCTAAGGTACCAAAACCTTCATCAATGAATAGTGAGCCTATGTTTACTTTATTTGATGACAATGATGCTAATCCCAAGGCAAGCGCAAGAGAGACTAAGAAAGATTCACCGCCAGACAAGGTATTTACCGAACGCTGCTCATCAGCCATGTCTTTATCAATAATGGCGATATTTAAAGAGTGGCCGATGACAGTTAGACGATACCGTTTAGATAAGCTTGATAAGTGCTGATTGGCGTATTGTAATAAGATTTTTAACGTCTGAGTTTGTGCAATATTACGTAACTTCTTACCCGTAGCATCACCCAGTAGCTTATCGAGCAAATGCCAATGTTCGTATTTGCCTTGCAATGCATTGAGTTTTTGCTGTTCGGCGGCCAGCTTTTCAACATTTTTATGGTGCTGTTCAAGTTGCGTATTAACGTTTAACCATTGCTGTTGAAGCTGCTGGTATTGAGACTCTAAAATTACTAACTGCTCATTAAGTTGTTGCTCTGATAAATCGGTAAGCGCTTTATCTAAATGTGTTTGTAAAGTCTCTTTTAAATGGCTGAGCTTGCCCGAAAGCTCGGTTTTACTATTTGAGAGCTGTTTAAACTGTGACAAGCTGTTTAAAACATCTGGTTTTGACAGCGTCAGTAATTGAGCGACTTTTTCTTCGTTCAATTGAGGGTAATGCTCAGACTTTTCTGCCAGCCATTGTTCAAAGCGAGCAGCTAATGATGCTTTCTGAGTTAGTAAAATATCGATCTGCTCACCCAAATAAGCCAAATCTTTTTCTTTGTCTTTTTCAGACTGCTTTATCTGTTTTAACTGCTCAGTACAGTTTTGTAAAACAATCTGACTGTCTTTTAGCTTAGCCTGACATTGAGCCTGCCAGTCATCAGCAGACACGTCTTTTGGTAAGTATTTTTGTCTTGCTTGCTCTAAATCACACTGCTCTGATTGCGCACTTTCAGCGGCTTGTTGCACATTTTTAAGCTGTGCTTCGAGATTCTTCTGTGACTGCTCAAAATGAGTCAGTTGTAATGCTAATGATTGTTGAGACTGCTGCAATTGAGCTAAGCGCTCTTTATTCCCCTTAAATACTGTTACCGAGTTTGCAAGAGACATTAATGCTGCTTGTGGTGACAACTCAAATTCAGCCCACCAGTCTTTTTCACTGTAGTAGTCTGTTGCTTGTTGCTGCGCGCGTAACATGTCTTGCGAGGAAGTCGTTAGTGTATGTTGCATTTGCTCAATTTGATTAGAGAGCTCAGCCTCTTGCTGTGACAAGCTATTTAATTGCGCTTGTTTTTGTTCGAGTTGTTGTTGCGCTTGTTGCTGTATTTGCCATGCTTTTTGTAACTGAGTCTGTATAGCCGAGTAATGCTGTTGTTGCTCAGTAAGGGTTTGTTGATGTTGCAAACACTGCTGCTGTGACCAATCTTGATATTCTTCGAATTGGGCTAGCTGGCTTTGCAATTCATTCACTCTGTTTATCAAACGCTGATTCTGAAGCTTATTTTCTTGATATCTCGCATTAACTTTTTCAAATTCAGCTAAATGCGCGCGGCTGCGTTGCATCACTTGCTCATAAGCTTGCTCAGCTTGTTGATGCTGAACAGAGAAATCATTGAGTAAGTTTGCCCAGTGACTATCAATATGATCAACTGCATAAGGATGCTCTTTTGCACCACAAACCATACATTCATGGCCAGGCTTCAACTCAGCACGTAATGCACTGATACTTTCACTGGCACGCAGTTGCACTTGTGTAAGGCTATCTCGCGTTACTTGCTCTCGTTGTTTACTGAATTCTTTTTGCTTTTCGGTGTCAGCCATTTGCACTTCTATGGCTTGCTTCTTTTGCAAATTACTTGCAAGTGCTGACTGATATTGTAATTGCTCAGAGCTGGCTTCATTGAGCTGCTGCATCAAATTTAGCACTTGTTGTAAACGTTGTGATGCCGTTTGCAATTGCTCAATATCTAACTGACTAGCTTGACTCTGTAATGCCTCAATTAATGATTGTTGTACCGCTACTTGTGATTGAAGTTCTCCAAGCGCCTGTTTTAACGGCTCTGATTGTATCGTGTTATTTTGCTTTTGAGCCTGCGCATTTTCTAGCGCTTCGCGAATGTTTTGGGCTTGTGCTTGTTTTTCTACAATAGAATCGAGCAAACCTTTTAAGTGAGACCAGTTTTCAAGTGCGCTCTGTAAACTGTGCTGTGCCGATAGCACAGTCTCAAGCTCTACGCTCTGTTGTTTGATTTGTTGTAATTGAGCCTTTGAGTTCTTCTGTTCTGACACTAATTGCGTTTGTTGCTGCTCTAGCTCACTTCGTTGTTTGATGACTTGTTGAAACACTGAGTTAGCATTGGCTATTTGTGTATCTAGCTGTCGAACTTGCGTGAGCATCTTTTGTTGCTCAGCCTCATAAGCTTCAGTTGCTTTTAAATCGTCGGCGGCTTTAGCAAATGCGCCCTCAGCCTGTGCAATTTGAGCCGAGAAGTCTTGCGCTTTAAGGTGAGTTTGTTTTGCTTCTAAATTACTTAAATTATTCTGAGTAGCCAATAATTGCTGCCGGTTATCAGCTATTTCGAATGCGGCTTGTGCTTGCTCAGCTTCATCAAATTCTGCTGCTCTTTGCATGAGCGATTGATGCGTTTTTTCTATTTCCTGCTCAGTGTGAGTTAGCTGTGTGCGCAATTGAGCGGATTCAGTGAGCCATTGCAACGCCGCTTTTTGCTGTGACTGTTGTGCTCTGGTTTCATCTAGCTGCTGTTTATATGTCTGAGCATCCTCAGTCAATTGCTGTAACTGTTCGTCAGTCAGTAATGTATAGGCGCTTAAGCTGTCCTTTAATCTTTCTAGTTCAGCTTTTTTCTCTTTATGCTTTTCAAAAATAAGCTGACCAATACGACTAAATTTATCGGTCGCCGTTAGACACTCTAAAAGCTGTGCGCGTTCATCACTGCTGGCTTTCAAAAATGCAGCAAACTCATGCTGAGCCAATAAAACGGTACGGGTAAACTGCTCAAAGCTCAAACCGATTAGTTGTTCGACCGTTTTAACCGCAGCACTCTTGTGCGCTAATAATGTTTCGTCCCTTAAACGGATTATTTCATGCTCAAATGTTTTAAGCTTTCCAGTCACTTTTTTTCGAGCTCGAGCAACAGACCACTTTGCTAAATATCGCTCACCATCTTGCCCCAAAAACACCACTTCTGCTGCACCTTCAGCACACCCTCGACGAAGCAAGTTCCTCGGATCGTTTAACTTAATCTCATCACCATTAAACGAAACCGTGTTCTTTAAATCATTTTTTAATCGCGCTGTTTTGGCATAGAGCGCCAAACAAATAGCATCTAATAAAGTACTTTTACCTGCGCCTGTGTCGCCAGTAATTGCAAATAAGCCAGCTTGTTCTAACGGGGCTTTTTCAAAATCAATCTCAGCATGAGTAATTGAAGCTAAATTTGTTATTGAAATTTTGATTAACTTCACGCGCGTTGTTCCTCTTCTTCCATGTCATTTAGCACTTCCGCTAAACAGTCAGCTAAATTTGCGGGTAAGGCCTGTTCCGTGTCGACTTGCTGCTTGTAAACTAATTCAAGTAAATCAAGTGGATTTAGTTTTTCAACTTGCCCTAAATCTTGGAAAATCACTTCATCATCTTGCACTTGGGTATCTTGCACACGTTCAACACCACAAAACAGGATATCTTTATTTTTTAGGCTTGCTGATATTTTTTCTCGAAACTGGCTATCTGTTTCGCTGGCATTCAGTCTCAGTCGTAAATAAGGACAGGCTTGATAGTCAGCTAAATCAAGCTCTTCAATTGCAGCGCATAGCGACTCTATGTCTGCCCCCCCTTTTTCTGGTAGTACGATGAGCTCTCTCAACCTTGGTGTGTAAAGGGGGTTTACGCTTTCACATGTTTTGCCATTAAATTCGCACACCAACACTTGGTGCTGATAATTTTTCTCTGAAAATGACATCGGCATTGGCGTACCGCAATATCGCTTTGCGTCGCATTTTGCTACTACTTGCGCTTTATGCAGATGTCCAAGCGCGACATAATCGGCCTTATCAGTAAACACTTCGGCAGTGACCGCATCGAAGCCACCAATACTGATATTCCGTTCTGAGTCTTCGCTGATAGTGCCACCTTTGGCATGCAAATGTCCCATTACAATAATTGGCGCGGCTTTGTCTGCACATAGTGCAACGACTGACTGATAAGCTTGCGCCACACCTTGTTGATAAGCCTTGTCGTTTTGCGTATCTAACGTCACATCTGCAGGGCGTAAAAACGGCATGGCAACCACTTGCGCTTTACCGTTTGCAGTTTCTACGTTTATCAAACAAGACTCTGGGAACGCTTTGTCATATCGACCAATTACATGGGTATCAAATTGTTTTAAAAGCGGTTTGGCCGTTTCAATGCGATTTGCCGAGTCGTGGTTACCCGCGATAATAACAATATGTAACTCAGGACATGCCTGCTTAGCTTGCTTAATAAATTGATAAAGTTGCTGTTCAGCAGAAGAGGGAGGCGTTGCTGTATGATAAATATCACCTGCCACAAGCAATAAATCGATTCGCTCGGAACAAAGGGTTTCGACCAACCAGTCGAGGAAATATTGATGTTCTTGAACACGATCATGTTCATAAAACTGTTGGCCTAAGTGCCAATCTGAGGTGTGTAATACTTTCATGTAGCGCTCCCTTTCGCATTGAAGCGCTACTATATCATTGCTTTAAGTATTTGTTTAACGTGTAATTTGCCACCAAATAAATGCAATAACAGGTAAGGCCAGTAAAAATAATAAAACCGGTGTTTTAAACACTTTAGTTTGCTTGTTTTGCAATACTTCTAGTGCAGATTTTTCATTACAAGCGGCGACTTTATCTACGTAAAAGTAGCCATCTTCTAAATACTGTTTGCAGTTTTGTTCATCAGCCGGAATCGCAACCAGCTTGTCTTGCTTTTTCAGGATGTAGAAATCCATATTGCTCACCACATTTTGTTTTAAACGGGTACACTATCTAGAGCAAAACTAACGCCAACTTTTTAACGTATCTATCTGCTCAAAATTAAAGAGCGCGAATTTAAAAATAATTCGCGGTAAATATCAACAGTAAAACAAAGGTTTTTTGATCAAATTTGTTAATACCCAGCATAAACCACCAAAATAAACGCACGATGAATTATCAGTGGCTGTTTTATCATTATATTTTCAGCGATCTTCATTAATTTAGAACTTGTACTTTAGTGGTAAAAATCCTGAATAAAGTTACTTATCAGCTTAAGCGTTACTTTATCTCATTTACATTGCTTTTTATTGACGGTTTTGCGACGCTCAAACTGCTTATTTGATATTCATTCAGATATAATTACTTGGTTCATAAACTTACAAAGATAAGTACTGAACAATCACATTTTGGGTAGTGCAGGAAAACATTATGAAAAAAATAACCAGTGTGCTGTCACTGTGTATACCGCTTATGGCGTCAAGCCTTGCTGTTGCCAGTGCAGTTGAACAAACTAAAGGCAATTTTGTTGATAAATTTCGTCAGTTAGATGAAGTGTTACCAACTCCAAACGTCTATCGCAGTGCCGCAGGTGAACCTGGCGAGCGATACTGGCAACAAAAAGTCGACTATGATATCGATGTTGTGCTTGATGAAAAGCAACGTCGTTTGTCAGCCGAACAAACGATTGAATACAAAAATAACTCACCTTACACCCTAAAATACCTTTGGTTACAACTGGACCAGAATATTTTTAAGCAAGACTCGCTTGCTGAGCGTAGTGCCACTTTCAAAAACGAGTTACAGAGTAACCCTGCGGCAAAACCTGCAAAAATCAGCTTAAACCAATTACGTCGCCAACAATTTATGGACGACACGGAACTTGGTTTTGTGATCAGTGATGTTAAAGACGAAGACGGTAAGCCACTAAAAGTCACCATTGTTGACACTATGATGCGCATCGACTTAAACGAACCTCTAAAGCCAGGTAAAGCGACCGAATTTAGTCTTGATTTTGCTTTCAACATTGTGGAAGAAGATGCGGTTGGCGCCCGCTCAGGTTACGAACACTTTGAAAAAGATGGCAATGATATCTTTTTACTTGCTCAGTGGTTCCCTCGCTTAACGGCTTTCACTGACTATGAAGCTTGGACTAACAAAGCGTTCTTAGGCCGTGGTGAATTTACCCTTGAATTTGGTGATTACGATGTTGAGATAACCGTTCCTGCAGATCACATTGTTTCTGCAACCGGTGAGCTTAAAAATGCCAGCAAAGTACTAACAAAAACTCAGCAAAAACGCCTAAAAGAAGCAGAGACAGCAAAACGACCTGTGTTTGTTGTGACTGAAGAAGAAGCGATTGAAAACGAAAAAGCGGGCACAGATAAGACTAAAACGTGGCGCTTTGAAGCTGAAAATGTCAGAGATTTCGCTTGGGCATCGTCTCGTAAATTTATGTGGGATGCGAAAGGCTATCAGCAAGGCGGTAAAGAGCAACCACTAGTAATGGCGATGTCTTTCTTCCCGAAAGAGGGCGGCGACCTTTGGAAAAAATACTCTACAGAGTCTGTGATCCACACCATGGAAGTGTACTCTCGCTTCTCATTTGATTACCCGTACCCAGTCGCCCAGTCGGTAAACGGCCCTGTAGGCGGTATGGAATACCCGATGATCACCTTTAATGGCCCACGTACAGAGTTACGTGATGATGGTTCTCGCACTTACTCACAAGCTGAGAAGCGCTTTTTGATCGGCGTGGTTATTCATGAAGTTGGACATATCTACTTCCCAATGATCGTTAACTCTGACGAACGTCAATGGACGTGGATGGATGAAGGTTTAAACAGCTTCTTAGATGGTGTAGCTGGCCGTGAATGGGATCCAACTATTCCTTGGGGTGTCGAGCCGCGCGATATCGTATCTTATATGAAATCAGAAAACCAAGTGCCTATCATGACGCAGTCTGACAGCGTATTGAATCTTGGTCCGAATGCCTATACTAAACCGGCTGCAGCACTGAATATTCTTCGTGAAGTCATTTTAGGTCGTGAATTGTTTGATTTCGCTTTTAAAGAATACGCACAGCGCTGGAAATACAAGCGTCCGACACCAGCTGATTTCTTCCGCACTATGGAAGAAGCGTCAGGTGTTGATCTAGACTGGTTCTGGCGTGGTTGGTTCTACACCACAGATCATGTTGATATCTCGCTAGACAAAGTCTATCAATTAAGAATCGATACTAAGAACCCAGACATCGACTATGCGCGTTTACGTGAATTTGAACAAAGCAAGCCTATGTCATTGTTCAACAAGCGCAACCAAGAAGAAGGCCGCGAGCTTTGGGTTGATAAAAACAAAGACGTGTCTGACTTTTACGATGACAATGACCGCTTTACGGTAACCAACAAAGAACGTAACGCTTACCAAAGCTTCTTGAAAAAGCTCAAACCTTGGGAACGTAAAGCCCTAGATAGAGCCGTAGAAGAAGACAAAAACTACTACGTAATGGAGTTCAGTAACTTAGGTGGTTTAGTTATGCCTATTCTACTTGAACTGACATACCAAGATGGAACGACAGAAGAGCGTGTGCTTCCTGCTGAGATTTGGCGTCGCAGTCCAAATAAAGTGAGTAAGTTGATCATTACTGACAAAGACAAGCCATTAAAGTCTATTGTGGTTGATCCGCGTTGGGAGACGGCCGATGTCGATATTGAAAACAACCATTACCCTCGTCAGATCATCCCTTCACGTTTAGAAGTGTATAAACGCAAGAAGAGTTCAGCAAAAGTGCGTCGTGACATTATGCATGACATCAAAACTGAGCTGAAAAAAGATGAAGAAGACAAAAAAGAAAACAAGGACTAAGCAATGAAAGCTTGGCTAACCGCCAGCTTGCTTTTACTGTTGAGTGGCCATGCGGCTGCTCACCAGTTAAAAGCAGCAATGACCACTGTGCTCATCAATGAGCGCTCGGGCAATCTAGAGCTCATGCATCGCTTTTATCTGCACGACACTGAGCATGCCGTTGAAAGTCTATTAGGCGGTCATGCAGACCTGTTCAAAAGTGCAAAAGACAGAGAGAATTTTGCCAAATACGTAAACCGTAAAGTGGCTTTACAGTTAGCGGATAAAACGCCTCTCAAGCTCTCTTTGGTCGGTCAAGAAATTGATGGTAAGTTTTTTTGGGTTTATCAAGAAACCAAAATTCCTGCCAAATTCAGCGCCTTAAGAATGCAACAAGGTGCGCTTAGAGATGTGTGGTCTGAGCAAGTTAACATGGTGAATTTTGAAGGTAAGGGCAAGGTCAAAACGCTTCACTTTAATGGTGATGACGACTGGCTAACCGTTCATTTTGATAACTAACCCCCCTTGTTTTTAATACCTACCATGGTAAAAATTGAAAGCAGCGCAGCTTAATAAGTTACGCTGCTTTTTTATATCATGTATTTGGGTCAGTTTGACTTCAATACATAGGCACAAAGATAATCCAAAAATTCTTCTATTTCGTATACACTGCAAATTTGTATCCGAGCTAAATACTCTCTATGCCAAACCACAATGCGCATGCACGCTATCAAGGTGTTATATTTGATTTAGATAACACTCTAGTCAGCTCTTCTTTGAATTTTAAACAGATCCGTGCCGAAATAGGTTGCACTGAACACGATGATTTACTCTCCTACATCGAGCAACTCCCTGAGCAACAAGCCAAAGAAGCGATGGATATTGTGTTAAATCATGAATATCAAGATGCCGAATCGGCGATGCTCATGCCAGGTGTACAAGCCTGCTTGGCTGAATTCTCAAAGCAAAACATCAAAATGGCCGTTGTTACGCGCAATTGCCAACATGCTGCACAGTTAAAGCTGGCAAAAACAGCGCTCAATTTCGATCTTGTACTTACTCGCGATGACGCACCAGCTAAACCAGACCCTACAGCCTTGCTTCAAGTTGTGAAACAGTGGCAATTAATGCCGAAGGACTGCATTTATGTCGGAGACTTCTTTTTCGACATTCAAGCTGCTCAAAATGCTAATATGGACAGCTGTTTATATATTATCGATGCACGCCCTGACTACGCAGACTCAGCAACTCATAGCATAGAGCACTTTTCTCAGTTGACTAAATTAGTGCTCCCGTAAAGTTAGGTTTTCAAAAAAATACAGCTAATATCGCTGCCCACTAGCTCAAAACCCAGAGTCTTGTTAGAATCTGGGCAATTTTATTTAATTTGATAAAAACGAGAATTAAGATGGGAAGAGCATTTGAAGTCCGCAAAAACGCTATGGCAAAAACTGCGGCGGTAAAAACCAAAGTTAACTCAAAATATGGTAAGGAAATCTACGTTGTAGCTAAAAACGGCGGTGCAGATCCTGAAACCAACCTATCTTTACGTCGTCTAATCGACAAAGCTAAAAAAGACCAAGTACCTGCACACGTAATCGATAAAGCAATTGAAAAAGCAGCAGGTGGTGCGGGTGAAGACTATTCTCCGGCGCGTTACGAAGGTTACGGCCCGGGTAACTGTATGGTGATTGTTGACTGTTTAACTGACAATCCTAACCGTACTATTAAAGACGTTCGTCTTCCATTCACTAAAACTGATTCGAAAATTGGTAGCCCAGGTTGTGTGGCTCATATGTTCGATCACTTTGCTATTCTAGGTTTTGACGGCGACGACGATGAAGTTGTACTAGAAGCATTAATGATGGCTGACGTTGATGTGACAGATGTTGAAGTTGAAGACGGTAAAGTATCTGTATTCGCACCACACACTGAATACTTCAAAGCAAAAACGGCATTAACAGAAGCATTCGAAGGCATTAATTTCGAAGTTGATGAAATTACTTTCGTACCTCAAACACATGTAGAGATCACAGACGAAGACGATCTTGCAAACTTTGAAAAGTTCATGACTATGCTAGAAGATTGTGATGACGTACAAAACATCTACCACAACGCAATTGTGAACAAATAAACAACCATTTTAACTGGTTTTGAAAAAGGAGCGACGGCTCCTTTTTTTGTTTTTTGATTTAAATCCTACAAGGGTATGAAAACTTTTCCTTTTCATTTCTAAACGCTGAACATCCGCTATAATTTATTTACTGCGTTTTCATAAATTATCGGGTGAAAAATCAGATGTTCAGATTAATGTGCGCTTTATTGTTACTCCCCAGCTTTATGAGCTTTAGTGCTGAGCGCATATCTTTAAGTGGCTTTGGCAATTTTGGGATTGTTTATTCTAATTCTGATATTTACAGGTTTAGAAGTGATATCTCCCGCGATAACGATAATTTTGAAGACAGCCTAGATCTCAATGCAATTAGCTCACTGGGTATTCAAGCTGATATTTCTCTGCACGACGATTTTGATTTCGTTACTCAGTTCATCTACCGTGGCCAAAAAAAGATAACTCTAGATAACACATTAAGTCTAGGTTTTTTAAGATATAAACCAGCTCCCAATTGGGAACTAAGAGCAGGTAGAACTCAGCTCGACTTATACCTTTTGACCGAATACAGAGATATTGGCTTTGCTTACCCATGGGCTAAAGTACCGACTGAAGTTTACGGCCTATTACCTTATCGCTCTCTTGATGGGGCAGATTTTACTTACTTTCTCTCCAACAGCGGACTTGATTATCGCTTTAAAATCTTTGCTGGTGAGTCGAGTAGTACCATTGCGCTTGATGATGAAAATGTCGAATTAGCCATAGATGACGTACTCGGGATATCATTTGAGCTCAGCCAATTTGACTGGACATTTTCACTCAAGCATACCCAAGTGCGTACGCAAAATAATATTTCAACGATGGCTGATATTGTCGCGGGCTTACAATTAATTCCTGACGTGATATGGCCAGACAAAGCTACATTCATTGACGACTTTTCACTGGTCAATAAAAAGGCCCATTTTAGCTCTGTGGGTCTCAAATATGACTTTGGCAATATAACTTTGCTTAGCGAATTTGCTCGGCTAAGAAGTCGCTCTTCGGTTGTTTCTGCCGTTAAAAGCGGCTATGTAAGCGCGACCTATAATTTTGATAAAGGACAATTTTTTTATACTTTCGCAAAAGCCAAGTCTGATCCAAGTAAATTCAATGATGCCGTCAATATTCAGCGTTTTTTGCCAAATCAAGTGGAGGAAATAATACTTGCTGTTAACGAATCATTCCGCGTATTTAGTCCAAATCAACAAACACATTCTCTCGGGGTTAGGTACGACTTTAAAGACAACATTGCGATAAAACTACAAGTCGATCAAAGCAACATTGACGCACAAGGAGGGGCTTTATGGTCTTATCAGGGTATGAATACCTTGGCACCCAAAGAGTCATTCACAACCTTGTTTTTTAGCGTGAGCTTTACTTTCTAGTCATGAAAAAGTTAATTTTTCTCTTCATCCTACTAAGCATTTGCAGTTTTGCGAATAGTGCATTCGCGAAATCTATCGCTGTGATTGTTCATGCCGAAAATCCAACTGAAACCTTAACAAAAAAACAGTTAATTGATTTATATATGGGTCGCTACGTGGCATTTTCCGACAAACAAGACGCACAGCCATTGGATACATTTACACCTGAAAATTTAAGGACTTTATTTTACAAACGATTAGTTAATATGCCGCTTTCAAGAGTAAATGCGTATTGGTCGAGAGTCCGGTTTACAGGTCGAGCAACCCCCCCCGAGATACAGCAAAGTGAGCAAGCTGTATTAGAGTCTGTGGCAAATAACCCGAGTGCCATTGGTTATGTATTTAGCGAGTCTTTGACACAACAAAACAAGCAGGGGATCAAAATTATTATGGAGCTGTATGAATAAAAGTGGCTTACTACTTAGGCTAGCAATATCAATCGGCTTTGCGGCAGTGTTCGTTGGCTTTATCTCATCACAAATTTTTTTCAAACTCGCCTATCAACATAATCAAGATAAAACCCAAGCAAACATTGAGCAGCTTTATGATGTGGTTGCACCAACAGCTAATATTGCAGCTTATTTAGGCGATCAAGAACTCGCAAAAGAGGTTATCAATGGCTTAGACAACAGCCAAGAGATCATCGCCGCCGCGTTTGAATCTGAACTATTTTCTATTCATAGCGATACATATCAAGCCAATCATCAGAAGCAGACCGAGTTTATCGTTACCTCTCCTTTCACCCCTTCTGAAAAGCTGGGAAAAGTCATAGTGCAACATAATCTGGCTTATATTGAGCAAGACTCAAAAGAAGCCGCGAGCTTTTTATCTAACTCTTTGTTGATACAAGCACTGGTTGTCACCTCCATTGCAATTTTTATCGCTTTTTACTTTATTACCAAACCTATTTTAATTATTGCTAAAAGCCTGCATTCTTTAAACCCAGGGACCGCAAGAAGGCTTAAGAAACCAATATTTCACGATAAAAGTGAGTTGGGAAATTTAGTTGAAGACATCAATTTATTGCTTGAAAAAGCAGAAGACCAAATCTCCCAAGAACGTTTATTACGCTCAGAAATTGAAGTACTAGAAAAGCGATTTAGGCTACTGTTTGAAAACTCTGTTGCTCCTATCATTTTAATGGAGCCAAGAGGCAACATACTTCTAACTAATAACGCTTTTAAAACACTGCTAGAGCGCATTGAACAGCCTATTAAGAAAAATTATGGACCAATCCTTAGTGAATTATTTGAAACCCCAGAGCTACTTTCACGTTCTGTAAATAGTGCTTTTTTAAATGATGAAATAGCAATTGGCGAGCACCGCCTTAAATTCAAAGAGCAAGATAAAACCATCTGGTTGCAAGTCGTGGTATCTAGCATAGTGACCGATGACTTAAAGTCGTATTACCAAGTAACCTTAAACGATGTATCAAAGAAACGAGATGAATTAGATGAATTGAGTCGTCGAGCCGATTACGATGCACTCACCAATATGACAAATCGCCACGCTGCAGAGAAGCAAATTGATCAACTGATAAAAAATCAAACGCCTTTTATTTTTGTGCTCATGGACCTCAATGGCTTTAAGCAAGTTAATGATATTTATGGCCATGATGCTGGTGACGAAGTACTGATCTTCGTGGCAAACCAACTTAAACAACTCACTCCGAGCGACAGTATTGCATGCCGATGGGGTGGGGATGAGTTTGTGTTGGTGCTTAAAAACTATAATCAATCAGATCTTGAAGCTCTCGCAGAGCAAATAACCATGCGAATTTGTAAACCCTACACTTTGATATCTCACCAGGCCAATGTACAAGTAGGGCTTTGTATGGGGGCTGCTTTTTACCCTTACGATTCAAGTCATAAGCCTGAACTTATCCACTTAGCTGATAAGGCAATGTATGGGATTAAAGCTGAGTCTAAGAAAAAGGGGGGGAAGAACCTCGCATTCTCGCAATCAACAGACAGTTTAGAGCGTAAATATGAGTAAGCTGGAACATATAGAATACGCGACGATTCTTGCTCAAATCGCGACTGACAAAGTCAGCAGACTAAAAACCTTGTTACGCCTCATCAGCCTAGCTCTAACATTATTTTTTATTTTAAACATTTTTATTTATCAGCAAGACTATGCGTTGACCCTAATGGTCGCATTGGGCATTTTTTCATTTCTGTACTGGTTTCTTTGTGAAGATACTTTACCGATCGTATCAGGGATCTTCATTTGGACTCTGACTTTATTGGCGTTCTTTTTTGCTTGGAATATTGAGGGGTTATACGATACAAGCTTGCTCGGCTATCCGTGTATATTAATTTTCTGTGCCATGCTTGGTAGTCGATTACTGATTGTATCCACGGCACTTTTCATGGTGTTCAGTATATATTGCTTGGCATATGCAGAATATACCGGCTTACTTGCTTCTCCCTTGGCGGAGTTTGCCGATTGGCGCAAAGCCCACAATATGGCACTGGTTATTATCGTATTCGCGTCTGTGGTTTACTTACTGACGAAAGACATTGATCGGTTACTCGAAAAGCTCATTAAAACGCACGTAAACACACTAAGAACGAAAAAGCGGACGCAAAAGAAAGCACTCACCAATAGACTCACGCTTTTACCTAACGAAATAGCTTGCTCTCAATATGTTCAAGGGAAAATCTTTCGTCACCACCAAGCAGAGCAACTCAGCGCATTACTAGTACTTACATTGAATAACCTCAACTCAATAAATGCCTCTTTAGGCTTTGATGTAGGCGATAAACTCATCAAAATGATTGCGCTACGTCTCAGCCAACTAAATGATAACAATGCCAAAGTTTTTCACAGCTCAAATAACCAGTTTCTAATTTTTCTTGATGACACTGACTATCACGATATTGAGGCTTTTGCTCACCAAGCATTGCAAACAACCTTTTTCAGTAATTACGTTGAACAGTATGAAGTTGAAGTATCGGCATGCATTGGCATTGCAATCGCGCCTCACGATGGTAATAGTTATGATGCGCTGATAAGAAGAGCCCACACTGCACTGACGTCAGCCGTGCAACTGGGTCACAATCAATTTGCTTTCTTTGACTTAGAAATGGAGCAACAAAGCAAGGCAAGGTTAACAATGCTTGCAGGTATCAAACGCGCGCTAGAACAGCAAGAATTTGAACTTTTTTATCAACCGAAAATAGAATTAAGAACGAATACAATCGCAGGTGTTGAGGCACTTATTCGCTGGAGGAAAGCTGATGATACTCTTATTCCTTCATCTGCTTTTATACCAATCGCCGAAGCTTCAGGGTTAATTAATGAGATAGGTATTTGGGTCGTTAAACAAGCCGCTTTAGATTGTTTAACTTGGCACAAACTCGGGTTTAATCAACTTGGCGTGTCGATTAATGCATCTCCTGAGCAGTTCAAAAAAGGCAATTTTGGAAGTCTCGTTTTAAAAACCTTAAAGCAACAGAAACTCGACCCATCTTATCTCGATATTGAAATTACTGAGTCTTTATTTATTGAAGATGAAAAGAACATTCAGGCACAAATTCACCAAATGGTCTCTCAAGGTATTTCGATCTCGATTGATGATTTCGGAACTGGCTATTCAAACCTGAACTACCTAACTAAATTCAACGCATCCACGTTAAAAATAGACCAATCATTTATCAAAAATATGATGCACGAACGCAATCAGTACCATCTGGTTGATGCCATTTTAAAAATGAGTCACGCCATAGGGATTGAAAATATTGCCGAAGGAATTGAAGATAAAAGCACTGCAAATATCCTCATGAAATTAGGTTGTCGTTACGGTCAAGGCTACTATTGGTCAGAACCAATCTCTCAAACACAGTTTTGTGAATTTTTACAAAGCTGGCCAAAACGCAATCAATTAACTGCATAATCAAATAGTTAAAAATACAAGATGGACTAAATTTTCTATCTATTTTTCAGAACGTATGAATCTAATTAATCAATTTATAATATTACAAAACAGCACCTATACTAATTTTCGTTGTAAACAAGTAAGTCAACTCGTCTGACTAAATTGACTCGTGAGATAGGAAAGGGACAACCTAAATCTCGCATTAATTCACTTTAATGCACGTTTAGAATGCCCTTATTATTAGCTTGTTCAATTACAAACTGAAATTAATAACGAACATTCTTTCATCCGCGAATTGATTTTTTCAGCTCAAGTTGAACGTAAATTAATTCATAGGATGATCAAAATGAAGATCCATACTCAGTTCCGCAAATCTATGCTGGCTACCTTTGTCGGCCTTGGCATTATTAGCTTGGGCGCATGTGCTAGCTCACAACAAATGAGCAAACCCAAAGGCGCCGTAGGCACTGGCAATGTTGCTGTTGGCGCGCCAAAATCTAATCAATTTTGGTGGCCCGAGCAGCTAGACTTATCACCACTTAGAGATCACGACAGCCGCTCTAACCCGCATGGCGCCGATTTTAACTATGCAGACGCATTCAACAAACTAGACATGGCTGCACTCAAAAAAGACATGAATGAGCTGCTCACCACATCTCAAGATTGGTGGCCTGCAGACTGGGGCAACTATGGTCCTTTATTCATCCGCTTAGCTTGGCATAGCGCTGGTACATACCGCACATTAGACGGCCGTGGTGGCGGTGATGGCGGTCAAATGCGTTTTGACCCACTTAATAGCTGGCCTGATAACGGTAATCTAGATAAAGCCAAAAGATTACTTTGGCCATTAAAACAAAAGTACGGAGAAAGTATCTCTTGGGGTGACTTAATGATACTTGCAGGTACTGTCGGCCTTGAAAATATGGGCTTTAAAACCTTTGGGTTTGCCGGCGGTCGTACTGACGACTGGGAGCCAGATCTGGTTTATTGGGGTCCAGAAGTAGAGATGCTTGCCAGTGACCGTGAAGAGCGAGACGGTAAATTACAACGTCCTCTTGGGGCAACGCATATGGGTCTAATTTATGTAAACCCTGAAGGCCCGAAAGGCAAACCGGATCCCCTTGGTTCGGCTAAAAATATTCGCATCGCCTTCGGCCGTATGGCAATGAGCGATGAAGAAACAGTTGCTCTGATCGCAGGTGGTCACACCTTCGGAAAAATGCACGGAGCCCACAAAGCTGGTCAATGTGTGGGTAAAGAACCAGGCGCTGCTGCTATTGAAGAGCAGGGATTAGGCTGGAAAAATAAATGCGGCAAAGGCCATTCTGAAGACACAGTAACTAGTGGCCTAGAAGGGGCGTGGACACAAGCTCCTACTCGCTGGACTACATTATATCTACAAAACCTTTTAAATTTTGAATGGCAGCAAACGCGCAGCCCTGCAGGTGCTATTCAATGGATCCCAACCGACGAGTCCCTTCATACTTCGGTGCCTGATGCCCATGTCAAAGGTAAGTTCAACTCTCCTGTGATGACTACTGCTGACTTAGCTCTAAAATACGATCCTGAGTATCGAAAAATAGCTGAACGCTTCTTAGCTGATCCTGAAGAGTATCGTCTCGCTTTTGCAAAAGCTTGGTACAAATTGACGCACCGAGATATGGGACCAAGAACTCGTTACCTTGGTGATAATGTGCCTAACGAAGAGCTAATCTGGCAAGATCCAGTGCCTGCAGTTGATCATGCACTCATTGATTCTGGCGACATCAAAAACCTAAAGCGTGACATTTTAAGTTCAGGCTTAACTGTTCCTGAACTTATCAGAACTGCATGGGCATCCGCTGCAAGCTTTAGAGCCTCTGATATGCGTGGTGGTGCGAATGGGGCACGTATTATGCTAGCACCGCAAAAAGATTGGGCAGTAAATAACCCAGATGAGCTGCAAAGCGTCCTCAGTAAATTACAAGCGGTTCAAACAAACTTTAATCGCAAAGCTCGCAATGGCAAAAAAGTATCAATGGCTGATATGATAGTTCTAGCAGGTGCTGCTGCAGTAGAGAAAGCAGCCAGTGATGCCGGCGTAAAAGTGTCAATCCCCTTTACACCAGGAAGAACTGACGCAACACAAGCGCAAACGGACATAACTTCGTTCTCTTTACTCGAGCCAAAAGCAGATGCATTTAGAAACTACTTCAACAAGCAAGCTAGTTATCGCTCTCCTGCCGAAATGTTAGTTGATAAAGCTGATCAGTTAAATCTAACGGTGCCAGAAATGACAGCTTTAATTGGTGGCCTACGCGTATTAGGTGCCAATACAAATAACAGCTCTCATGGTGTATTTACAGATCAAGTCGGCACATTGAGCAACGACTTCTTTGTTAATTTGTTAGATATGTCTACGGTTTGGAAAAAATCATCTCAAGAAGGCTTATATGAAGGCTTTGATCGTAAGAGTGGACAAAAGCAATATACGGCTACTTCGGTAGACTTAATATTTGGTTCAAATTCAGAGTTAAGAGCAATTGCTGAAGTGTACGCTTATGACAATGCAAAGCAAAAGTTTGCTGAAGACTTTGCAAAAGCTTGGCTAAAAGTAATGCAACTAGATCGCTTTGATTTAAAACATCAACTTTAATAGCAATTCTCTTAGGAAATAAACAGAAGAGAAATAGAGTGACGCTCTATTTCTCTTTTTTATGCAAAACTGCTGGCTAGAGTTAACACTCAAAATTCGCTATATTCATTTTTAGAGCAAAATTAATTTTAAGCATAAATGAGCCAATTCAGTTTGCTAGCGCCAAACAATCATCGCATTTATACCTATTCATTTTTGATTGGGTTATTTGTGTTTCTCACGCCAAGTTATGCTGCCGACAAACTTAAAATTTGTCATGAGGCCAGCAATTACCCGCCATATATTTATCAACAAGACAACCAAGCTCAAGGGCTGTTAGTAGACATTATACTTGGTGCTGCTGAAGCGTTAAACATACAAATCGAGTTTGATGCTAAGCCTTGGAATCGCTGTCAAAAAGATGTAAAAACGGGTAGGAGTCATGCTTTATTTGCGATGATCAAAACACCAAAAAGAGCGAATGAATATGCTTTTCCGCTTGATGAGAATAACCACCTTTGGACCGCAAAATACCCGATATTTACCAGTAAAAAAGCCCCTTTTTCATTAAATAATTACACCCCTGATAAAGGTCTAGGCGCTCCGCTTGGGTATGTAGTATGGCAAAAACTAAAAGAAAGAGGGTGGCTAACCCCATACCAATATACTCCAGAGCAAGGTTTAAAAATGGTTGCGAATGGCAAGCTTGATGGGTATGTGGTTGAGAGACTTATAGGGCTACATTTATTGCATGAAAGTCAGCTTTCAGATCACCTTGTACATAGCGAAGAAAACCTTTTAGACACAATTTGGTATTTGCCATTTAATAGAAGCTTCTACCAAAAAAACCAAAAACTTGTAGACAATTTTTGGTCAAAATTAAACACAGCTAGAAAGAAATTAAAAAAGAAATACGAAAAACCTGAATAATGAAAGGCTCAATTTAGTTTTATATTTAAAAAACTAATTCAAAAACCTAGCTAATAATCGCACCAACACGCCCTTCATAAGCCACAATAAATAAAACCATTAAGGGCCTATTTTTACTTAGCTTTGTCATCATCGCGAACATGTAAGACTGACGAGTCAAAATGTTAAAAATTATCTTAATACAAATCATAAGGTAAGGGCTCTAAAATCAGAGCCCTTATTTTGTCAAACCAAGGGTTATAGCTATTGCCAAGTTAACTCATCCCAATTCGCATCATCCCAGTTGATTTGCGAATCAAGTTTCACAGTAATTGAACCGAGATCTTCTTCAACCTCAGTTAAATCAGCATCAGACTGAGTAAGATCAACCCCTTTTTCTTCGATCACCTCAACAATGTCATTCGCTGCATTTTCTGCGACTTCAAGGAGTTCTGTTTCAGAAAAGTCAGCTGCAGCTTCTGAAGTGACAACATTAACAATATCGTCTGCTAGGTTTGTAATTACATTGCTAGCAACGTCACTCAGACTAGTTGTGTCAATTGCATCATCTGTTGAGGCTATATTTGCGACAACATTCATCAAACCTTTTACCGCCGCGTTTTGCTGAGATTCAGATAAGCTAGTGTTCGCTTTTACCGTACTCAATACCTCTTCAGCCACACTTTGCACCGCTTGTACAACACTCAACTGAGCAGAAACCGTGCTAGAGACCAGTGTTGTATCAAATACCTCACTCACATCAGCTGCCTCACCATCCGTCTCGGCCAAATTAGTAGCAAATGAAACGACGAACGCTTTAGATTCAATTAAAGTTGCTTCGGAGCTATCTGTAGCACTCAATAAATCAGTCACACTTTGTGAGCCAGCTATATCACTTAACGTATCAAGTAACACATCAGCCGTTGACGCTTCGGTTTGTGTATCACCCGCAGAAGTTTTAGCGATAAAAGCGGTATTGGCGAAGGCATTATATTGCGCCCCTTCACCAAATACTGAGGTTACCACTGCTTGCCCCACTTCTTTTACGCCTCCTTGAGCAATATCAGCAAGTTCGGTGTCTGCAAGGACTTTATCAGCCACATAACTGGTAATTGGGTTAACGTTAGCCACATTGGTCGTAGGGTCGTCTACAATTGCACTGAGCTCTTCACCATTGTCAGTAGCGACTTTAATGAGGATCGGGGCAGGAATAACCTCGTCGCTGAATGTAATCGTATAATTGCCACTGGCATCCGTTTGCGCGGTTGCATCTAATGTATTACCACTGGCATCTGTCACTTCAATAGATGCCCCTGCTACGGCAACACCTACAGCCACTGTACCTGATAATTCGGCTTTATTTTTATTATCAGAATCATTGTCATCAAAACAGCCCGACAAGAAGACTGATATTAAGAAAGTAAAGATTAACTTTTTCATATCAGTTCCTTACTGACCAAAGCTGCCAAGGAAGTTATTCAGCACATTGTTCCAAGTGTCTGCATCAACACAATTTGTTGAATTGTCGATAGTTCTATTTTCATGATCTAACTTATTCCAGCCTTCAAGATGTAATACCGAAACACCGTTACAATTAAACTGAGAGGCTTGAGTACCATTATTCTCACCCCAGACATGGGCTTTCGAGTCACTTATATGAATGCCATTTGGAACAGATAATGTAGAGTTTTCAATCACGACACTAGATCCCTCTTGAACATTCATTTGATTGGTTACGTCACTTTCCATAATTCTTGCACTTGATGCGCCAATCATATTCACGCTGCTGAGAGTCATTCTTTCGAGCCGCGCATGAGAGGTATCGTCAATTGAAAGCTCAACCATCATTAGGTCATTTGCAAATAAATCAGAACCTTGACCCAACCTTATATTGCCAAAAACAACATCCACGCTAGCATCAACTTCGCTTGGGTAAACTCTTAAAGAACTCCCCTCACTCACACCTGACCACTGTTCAGTATTCAAAGAAGGGTTTCTAATTTCTCCTTTGGACATTTTCATATCTAAAGTTTCCATTACCCCATATTCATAAAACATAAAGGTACCGCGATCTGCATAAAGTGAACCATCAGACTCGAACCGATTTGCCTCAACATAAGCATCTACGACCACGTTTAGGTTTTTCTGAGCGCGGAGCAAGCCGGGAACAATGAGTGAACTTGAACCAGATACATTGATATCCTCAACGACTGTCAGGTTTTGTATTTCTGCATTAGCACTTTGCGCGAGGTCAAATACACCACTTACAGTAAAATTATTTACATTTGCAGCGCTACCATCTTTGATCATTACATTTGCATTGGCAGTAAGATCAGAGCCCCTTATTGAGCTACTACTATCTGCATGCATGTGGTTAGTAGTCAGACTATTAAATGACAAGCTGCCATTCATAGACACTGACAAATCACCATTTTCAATCATTAAACTAGAATGCGACTGCATCACACCTTGATGAATATCTAGGTTACCCGATGGTAAGGTCATGTCATTGACAACCATACTGCTGCCTGAGTTGATATATACACTCCCACCAGAAGAAAGTGTTCTGTTACCATGCATTTGCCATGTTGAACTTGATTCAAGTTTGATTGCATGACCTTCATTGACAGTCACATTAATATTGCCTTGCTGATTAAGGCTACTTGCAGTAAAAAGCTCAATTCCGAAGTTATTTACATTTATCGTATTGTCATTAAAGAAACGAAGCACCGCATTGCTTCTGGCAAAGATACCTGTTGATGACTCTGTAACTGTGATCCCAGAGAAATAAACTTGCGCACCTTCTTGTACTAATATTCCTGTCCAATTACTACCGCTTATCGTGACATTATTTACACTACCATGGCCATTTCGGTAATACGCAACAGGATTGAAATCACCTTCACCAGCCTGAATATCTATGTTTGTTAAATATAAGCCACCACTGAGCCCTGAATTAACACCGACCCGGCCAGTTTCATCATTAGGGATCAATCCAGCTCTAGCCTCTGGATCTTTGGCTGAAATTGAAATGGCGCGACCAGCAATAAATAAAAATTCTTGCCCCTCTGTTCCGCGCACTACATTGATATCTCCATAACAATTGCCGGTGATAAAGAAATCTACATTCGAGACATTAATGGTATCTGCAAACGCAGCCTGTAAAGCTGCTGGGTCATTTGTACAATCTACATCAATGGCCAACTTACCGTTTACAAGAGACGTACCATCTGCCGACTCTAATGCAGATAACCTGTTATCTATTTCTGCAAGCGCACTATCTATTTCGGCCTGTGTGGGAGCATTACTGATTGCTGTAGAAAGGGAGTTTATTGCTGTTTCATTTGCTGTGATGCTAGACATATTCGTAGATATAGCTGTTGAATTAGTCGCGATGGTTTCAGCGTGATTCGTAATCTTAGTTTCATTGCCTTCAATGCGCTGCGCATTTGAAGTAATTAATGCTGAGTTTGCAGATACACCTGCAGTGTTTGCCGAAATCCCCTCAGAGCTACTAGCAATAGCTGTTTCGTTGTCCTGTATACGCTGAGTATTAGCTGAAATAGATGTGGAGTTAGTCGTTATTTTAGTGGTGTTCTCTGAAATAGTATTTGCATTTGTATTCGTTTTAGCAGTGTTTGCCGATATCGTAGTCTTATTCTCTTCCGTTTTATTGTCTAGGTGCTCAAAGTTTGCATTAACTTCGGTTGCTTTAGCTGGAGTATTTGGCGTGAACTTGTTTGGTACAGCTGAAAGTGCGAGTTGTGGAAATAGCACTAGCAGCCCAATGATGGGTGTTTTCATAATGTCTTCCTCTAATGATCTTTGAAGGACTTACCTGCCCTCCATCCATTTTGCAGAAACACAAGCTAAACAAACTCCCAAAGCTGAACCACATTCTGCAATAGAGGAGTATAGGAAATGACATTGAACTTGCCATAAATTACATAGAATTATTGCCTTTTTGTAGATAATAACGTGCAACAAAAATACAAAACCAATAGTTAATATCTTTTAAAACAAAAATTTAATAATAAAAACCATTATTTAAAACGACCTCATTTAAGCATATCCCCTACAAACTTTATGGTTGAATAAGCACCAAAAACCCCTTAATATTCCTTTAAGTAATTAGATATAACAAAATGCAATATAGGCGCATTTTTATATAAATAAAGGCTATGTCATGACTGAACAGCAGCAATTGAGTCAAATTTATCTTGATGCCAACGCAACCACCCCTGTATTACCCGCCGCCGCGCAAGCTGCGCTCGCAACCATGCAAACTCAATTTGGTAACCCAAGTAGTAGCCATATTACGGGCTTGCAAGCAAAGCAAATTATGGAACAAACACGAAGTAAAGCCCGTGCGGTAATTGGTGCAACAAGTGGGCAGGTTATTTTTACCAGTGGCGCAACAGAAGGTATTCAAACGGCGATATTGTCTGCTCTTTATCAAGCTAAACAGAATTACAATTCTGAAAATAAGCCTTGTATTTTATATGGCGCAACTGAACATAAAGCTGTACCAGAGTCTCTGAAGCACTGGAATCATATCTTAGACATTCATGCTGAAATTAAAGCCATCCCAGTCGATAAAGATGGCATGCTAGATATGGACTTTATTGCAAAAGAAGCACCTAACGCATTGATGATCTGCACCATGGCCGTTAACAACGAAACTGGCGCAGAACAAGACTTAGCTAAACTAGAACAGGTGATCCGCAGCAACAACCCAAATACTTTCTGGATGGTTGACTGCGTTCAGGCATTAGGCAAAGTTGAACTTGATATAGCCAATACCAGCATCGACTACGCACCATTTAGCGGTCATAAACTCTATGCGATGAAAGGAATTGGCTTTGTCTATATTCGTGAACAAGCACCTTTTACGCCGTTTATTGCAGGTGGAGGCCAAGAAAGTGGTCTTCGCTCTGGTACTGAAAACTTACCAGGCTTAGCTTCTCTTAATGTTATTTTTGATGAATTACTTGGACAGGGCAGGGGAGTATTCGCAACCAAAGAAACATTATGCGACTACCGAGACCAACTTGCAGCTGCATTAAAAAATGCATTTCCAACTATCGTATTTAACAATAATTTTTCCTGCAGCGTACCTACTACACTTAACTTTGCGATTCCTGGTTTTAGTGCCAAGGAGATCTTAGATTTATTTGATGCCGCAAACATCCGTGTCAGCTCGGGTTCTGCGTGTAGCTCCAAGGTTACTGGCAGCTTTGTACTTGATGCCATGGGCTTACCTAGAGCACAAAGTGAAGCAGCAATACGCTTATCTTTTGGTCCTGCAGCAACGCAAACCGAAATAAATGAAGCATGCGAGCGTATCGCGTACTGTGCGAAAGCGCTTGGCCATAGCTGCCTAGTTAACATGAATGATTTAGACAATAAGTCAAAGCTTGATGGGCTAGTGCAATTCAAAGTCGGTGGTAGTTGTTGTTGGCTATTCGTTGATGGGCAAAGCCGTGAGGCTGTGATTATTGAACCTCTTGCCGAACTTACTGAGCGCTTGCTCACTGTCATAGAATGCCAAGGCTTAACATTAAAAGCGGTTGTTGACACTCATGGTCACGCAGATCATGCCTCGTCCAGAGCACACTTATTAAGTGCAGATTTACAGGCTCAAACAACAGACCACTTAGGTTGGCCTACTCACTGCGGAACAGTTATTGTCGATAACCACACTTTACCTTTTATAGATGTAGGGCGATTTGCGTTAGTTAGAATTGCAACACCAGGACATACTGCAGACAGTATTTCTTTAGCGCTTTGCCACAAAACTGAATTACAAGCAGGTAAATTCAACAGTCTCTATACATTTTGTGGTGATTTAATTTTAATGGGTACGATTGGTAGAACTAATTTCGAAACCAGTGATGCCACTCAGATGTACCATTCGCTTCAACTATTGCAAGGTCTTCTTGAGCAAGACAGCTTACTGTGCCCAAGTCACGATTATAATAATGAATTTGTGACTACTCTGAGCGCAGAAATCACTCGAAATAAACTGCTTGCTGATGTGTTAAGTAAACGCTTAACTGCGGATGCTTTTGTACAGCAAAAGTCAGAGCTAGATAGTCATATTCACGACCAGGCGAATCAAGAAATCATGTGTGGAGCTTTAACCTCATGCTCACAAAAGCAACACTTTACCGAGTTAAATAAAGATACATTGCAAAATCACTTAGACAGTAATGAAGATGTGCTCTTGATTGATATTCGTGAGCCGCACGAATATGCACTCAACCATGCACAGCAATTTGATAACAATGTACCACTCACTAGACTAGCTAATTTTATTGGCTCGCAACTTTTAAACAAGTCTCAACCTCTGGTATTAGTTTGTCGAAGTGGCAGCCGCTCTTCAGTTGCAGCACAGGCTTTAGCTAGACTCGGTTTTGACCATGTGGCTCATTTAAAGGGCGGATATGCGCTATCTAACTAATTGGTGTCAATCACACTGGTTTTGAAGGGGCGGTGAGCAATCAATTAAAGCTCACCGTTTTGTCATGCCCCTTTACAGTTTGACTTTACTTAGTAAATCAATGTGAATGAAAAAGTCAACACATTGATTTATATGTATTTATCTTATCTCAACTTGTTTCTTACAATTCCAGCTTAATGCTAGTATCGCAGCAATCAAGCGAGAAGAGGGCGCTACTTTTATACTTTACGCCTGTCTTATCTAAATTCTTAACAATCTTACTCATCCTAGTAGCTTGATAATTTGTAAAACAAACAAGAGATAAATTATGCTAAAAAAAGCACTCGCTCTATCAGTTGCAATCGCACTGACAGGCTGTAATAGCTCAAACGAACAAGTTGATTCAAACGTGGCAGTTCAAAATAAAACACAAGTTTCTTACCCTGATACACGTAAAGATAACGTGGTAGATACTTATTTCGGCCAACAAGTTGCTGATCCATACCGTTGGTTAGAAGATGATATGAGTGCAGAAACGGCAGAGTGGGTAAAAGCGCAAAATAACACAACGTTTGATTATTTAGCTAATATCCCTTACCGCGATCAAATCAAAGAAACCTTAACCGAGTTAATGGATTTCGAAAAAATCGGCACACCATTTAAAAAAGGCAAATATACTTATTTCTACAAAAATGATGGCCTACAAAATCAATATGTACTTTATCGCCAACTTGAAGACGGCGAGCCAGAAGTATTTTTAGATCCGAATACGTTCAGTGAAGATGGTACAACGTCTTTAGCGGGCATTAGCTTTACAGAAGACGGATCACTGGTTGCTTACCAAATTTCTGAAGGCGGTAGTGACTGGCGCAAGGTCATTGTATTAGACACTGAAACCAAAAAACAAATTGGTGAAACTTTAGTTGATGTGAAATTCAGTGGCATTTCTTGGTACGGTAATGAAGGTTTTTATTACTCAAGCTACGACAAACCAAAAGGCAGTGAGTTATCAGCAAAAACTGATCAACACAAAGTATATTACCACCAACTAAACACGCCTCAGTCAGCAGACAAAGTAATTTATGGTGCAACAGCAAACGAAAAACATCGTTATGTTGGCGCGAGCGTTACCAAAGATAAACATTATCTTATTATTTCTGCCAGTGTTTCGACTTCTGGCAACAAGCTATTCATCAAAGATTTAACTAAGCCAAACAGTAAACTAGTTACTATCCTTGATCACACCAATTCAGACACATATGTGATGGATAGCGAAGGCAGTAAACTAACCTTAGTAACTAACCTTAACGCACCGAATAAGCGCATTGTTACTGTTGATGCGAGCAATCCTGCACCTGCTAACTGGCAAGACCTTATTCCAGAAACTGAAAATGTACTCAGCCCGAGTATGGGTGGTGGCTATATCTTTGCTAGATACATGGTTGATGCCGTATCTAAAGTAAAGCAGTTTGATAAAAAAGGTAATTTAGTTCGAACAATTGAACTACCTGGTGTAGGCACAGCTTACGGCTTTGGTGGTGAGAAAGATGACGAAGTTTTATATTATGCTTTCAGTAACTATAAAACACCAACCACGTCTTATAAGTTAGATATCAAATCTGGTAAGTCTGAAGTTTATCAAAAGCCTGAGATTAACTTTAACCCTGATAACTACGAGTCAAAACAAGTATTCTACACTTCAAAAGACGGCACTAAAGTACCTATGATCATCACCTACAAGAAGGGCTTAGAACTTGATGGTTCGAACCCAACGATTCTGTATGGTTACGGTGGTTTTAACGTCAGTCTTACGCCTTCATTCAGCTCTTCTCGTGCTGCATGGTTGAAAATGGGTGGTGTTTACGCTGTAGCAAATATTCGTGGTGGTGGTGAATATGGTAAAAACTGGCACAAAGCAGGTACACAGCTACAGAAGCAAAATGTATTTGATGACTTTATTGCCGCAGCTGAATACCTAATCGACAAAGATTATACGTCAAGTAAGAAGCTTGCTCTGAATGGCGGTTCAAATGGTGGCCTATTAGTCGGTGCTGTAATGACGCAGCGTCCAGAGCTATTTAAAGTTGCACTGCCAGCTGTTGGTGTACTTGATATGTTGAGATACCATACTTTCACAGCTGGTGCAGGTTGGGCATATGACTATGGCACAGCAGATCAAAGCCAAGAAATGTTCCAGTATCTTAAAAACTACTCGCCAGTTCATAATGTGAAAGCGGGTGTACAATACCCAGCGACACTTGTAACGACAGGCGATCATGATGACCGTGTAGTGCCAGCTCACTCTTACAAGTTTGTTGCTGAACTGCAAGACAAGCAAACGGGCTCGAACCCGACGCTTATTCGTATTGAAACGAACGCAGGTCATGGTGCCGGTACACCGACAAGCAAGATTATCGACCAATACGCAGATATTTTTGGATTCACATTACATAATATGGGTGTGACTAAGCTGTAATGCTTGCTTAAATACGAAGAGATTGAGAGCACCAAATGGTGCTCTTTTTTATTTTCTCAAATATATAATTATACCAATCCGCAATAACACTTAATCATTTTGAGGGATTAAAACTGACGCTAGCTTCGTTAAAAATTTCTCATTTAGAGCAACTAAATAGCAAAATTTTCGCCTCGCTATCAACCAGTTTTTCTTGCCTCAAAATAGACCACTTAGTTAAGCGGACTGGTATTAAACAGCAGCTCTTAATCTGGATAGCTGCTTTTCAAGAGTCTGTAGGTTGAACGGCTTCAAAATAAAACCGCTGACTTTTTCTAATAAAGCTTGCTGTACTTTTTTCTTGTCGTTTTCACAAGTCACCATGATCACAGGTGTATCTTTTAATTTTTGATCTTTGCGGATCGATTTAAGTAATTGCTGACCATCCATTTTGGGCATATTAAGATCTGTGATCACAAGATCGTAAGAGGCATTTTTTAGCATCCCTAGCGCTTGGAAACCATCGACAGCTTCGTCTAAATGCTCGAAACCGACATGCCTCAACATATTGATCATCACATGCCGCATAGCTGCCATATCGTCAACAACGAGTACTCTCATTCAGAAAGTCTCCATTTAAAAGATAAAAGTAGAAAAAATAGAATACAGACGCGAAATTACTGCAAATTAATAGATAATGCTATTACAGAAGGTTACAACGACTAGTAGAACACTCAATCAAGCCTAAGCCTTATTAAGTGGAAGCTCCATAAATACACTCAGAGGGTTATCACGATATAAACCAAAACGCTCACAACGCTTAAATCCCAAACTTTCATAGAGGCTAATTGCTTCAGCCTGCTTACTACCGGTTTCTAAGCGCATCATTGGTATTTGTGCTTCACCAGCATAATGCAGCAGGGTTTGCATTATGCGTTTTGATAACCCTTTACCACGATAAGCCGGTTTTACGTATAAACGTTTTAGCTCGCCGTATAAAGTTTTATCAAACTGCTTAACTATCGCCCCACATGCCACAATGCCATCTTCATTTTGTAAGCCGATAGCACGAACATTAGGCTGACGTAATTCAGATAAAGCAAGAGATTGATCACTGGCGATTGGATAAAGCGTATTCATTAGCCGATCGATCTCAGTAAATAGCTCAATTACATTGGGATCTTCAGGGTTTAAATCGACTAATTGCATGTTTTACCAAATCCTATTTGATGTCCAAAAACAGCCATAAACTATACCTTCTAGAATTAAATGAACAAGTTAATTTAACTGATATAAACAACTATTTAACTTAAAAGTTAATGTAGATCAGGAATTTAAACTCAATTACAGGTACAAAATTAAATAAAGAAATGTTAGTAAAATTATGATCTAAGAAAATAAACACAACATTTCAGTTAGTAAAAACATGTTTTATCTTCAGACTTTGACCCTTATCTCTGTAAAAAAATTCAATACATCTCATAAAAAACAAATTTATTGCTCCGAGACAGCAACTTTATTGATTAAATTATTTAATTTGCATTCGAAGTCAGCCGCACTGAAGTACCGAGTTAGCGGTTAGAAAAATAATGATCCGTGCTGGTTTTATTTATTATGTAAAGCCCCTTTACAACCATACATAACAGCGTTTGATATGCATTATTACTAAGCGCTTATTTAGCCTTTTGGTTTATTTTCAATGCTAAATAACAAACTCTTAAGACTAGCTTCAGGGTTTGAATCAACAAACTCGGGGGGATTTTCGAGGCGTTCTTGATAAATCATTTGCGGTGCATGTTCAGCCATTTCATCAATTAAAAACTGCGATGTTAAATCAGGGTCATTCACACAGGCGAGTACTTGACCATTATCACTGAGCAATTCATGCAAACGTCTTAGGATCTTTTTATAATCTTTGGTTAATGCAAAACTACCTTTTTGGAAGCTAGGTGGGTCGATGATAATTAAGTCATAAGGACCATATTTTTTGACTTTTCCCCATGATTTGAAAAGGTCATGCCCTAAAAAGCTGACTTGACTGAGATCGTGCCCATTCAACTGATGATTTACTCTTCCCTTAGCAAGTGCCGCTTTGGCCATATCTAAGTTAACAACGCTGCTTGCTCCGCCCGCAATGGCAGCCACTGAAAAACCACAGGTATAAGCAAATAAGTTTAAAACACGCTTATTTTGACTATTTTCAAGCACCCACTTTCGACCATAACGCATATCTAAAAATAAGCCGTTATTTTGTTTTTGCCCTAAATCGAGTCTAAATTTTAGTGTGTTTTCTATTACTTCTTGTTGTTGCTTTAGTTCACCAAAAAGTACTTCAATCGGTGAATTTAATTGATATCTATGCTGCAATAAAACACTGCGAACTTGCGATTGCCAAGCTTGTAATTTTAACCACTCGGTGACATGTATTTTAAGTTCAGCAATAAAGGCGTTATCAACCTCTTTAAATATTGAAATTAATATTTGCCCATCAAGCCAATCAATTGTGAGTTGTTCTAGCCCTTCAAACGCACGACCTCGGCCATGAAATAATCGTCTAATTTCATTTGGTAAAGGCGTTATATTCGCAAGATGGGAATCAAGAAATGAAAGTGCTGAAGACTGCATAATGGGCTCAAAAAACTAAATAGGGGCATATTGTACTCACAAAAGCACAAAGCCCCTAATTTCTTTGCTTAAAGTCGGCTAGATCAGCAACTTTGTGCGTTTTTCACAAACTCTGAGTAAATAGAATCTTTAATGAGTCTATCAGGTGTAAACGCATAATAATGTTGGTAGACATTTTCGATGGCACCTAAATACGTGACGTCGTGTGCCTTTTCAATTTCTTGTTTAATAGATAATGGCGCAGGGAAAATACCAAACCCTTGCTCACCTAGCGCCTTCATTAAAGCACTGTCATCTACATGACCGGCGACTGAAACTTCTAGCTCCAAATCTTCAAGCCAGAACTTAATCGCGCTCGTCACAGGGCTGCCTTTAGCTGGCAATATCACTGGTAACTCACTTAATGAGTTAGGAAATAAAGACTGTACATTGCTTTGCAAACTGGCTTTACCAAAAAAGCCAAGCTGGCTTTTACCAATCTCATGACAAAAAGCTTTAAACGGTAAGCTACTGTCTAGAGGCTTATCAGCTAACACTAAATCAAGTTTATGAGTCGCCATTTGCGCCAATAACTCAGCTTGCTGACCATCAATACAATGCAGATTTGAAATACGCTCATTCTCAATCAAAGGTGCTAACCACTTAGACACCAGAGATTTAGGCAAAGAATCAGAGATACCGACTTTAAGGGTTTTAGAGACATTACTCATATCACCCTGCGTGGTTTCGAGCCACTCTTCAGCAATGGCAAACATATCATCAGCATACTGTTTAGTGACTAGGCCAAACTCAGTTAGTCGAAGACCACGGCCTTCACGTAAAAATAATGGTTTGCCTAGTCGATGTTCAAGACTGGTGATTTGTGCACTGACAGTTTGAGGTGTCAGATGTAACACTTTACTGGCTGCCGCGATGCTGCCATGGCGGCTTACCTGCCAAAAGTAATACAGGTGGTTGTAATTTATGTTGGTAATCATTCGATTTCACCGAACCCTAAGTAAGATTTAATCAGCTTTTTTCTTTTCTATTACATTAGTAGATTAATTCCATCGCTGCAATATATCGCGATAAAACTTTATAAACTGATTGGAATTTACACGATGAAACTGATTTTGACGCTACAAGACAAATTACAAAATGCTGCGACAAAAATGCAAATTTCACGACTGGTGAATAGCAAACTGTCTAAGTACAGTAAAAACATTCGTAAAATTACTATCAATGTAAAAGACATATCTCAAGATCAAGCCACCAGCATGAAGCAATGCAACATTGAATTATTATTGCCAGGCTTGCCTAGTATGCAGATAAAAGCCAAGGGTAAAGACTTATTACAAGCAACAAAACGCGCACTTCAGTATTCACAGCAACGATTAGCACATAAGTACCAACTAGGCCACTAATTCCCAAGCACTTGCCATGGCAAGGATGCCGTGATTTTTCTTGAACAGTTGCTTGGACACGACATATCTTCAAAACTGCAAACATCTACCGCCAACATGTTAAACTCTCACTATTAAGCAAAAACCAAGAGATGTGACATGTTAGTTTTATCCAACAATGTTGAAATTCCAGCTTGGCAATTAGAATTCAGTGCGATCCGCGCCCAAGGCGCTGGCGGGCAAAACGTCAATAAAGTATCAACTGCCATTCATTTAAAGTTCGATATAAAGCGTTCATCGCTGCCACAATTTTACAAAGAAAGGCTACTTGCGCTAAAAGATTCTAGGATCACCAAAGAGGGCGTCATCGTCATAAAAGCGCAGTCTCACCGTAGTCAAGAAATGAATAAAGAAGAATCATTAGAGCGCTTAAAAGCCCTTATTTTAGATGCGATCAAAGTTCAAAAGGCACGCAGAGATACAAAACCGACACGTAGCTCACAACGTAAACGCGTCGATAGCAAAGTCAAAAAAGGCCAAACAAAACAACTTCGCAAGCGCGTTGATTACTAATACCAATCTCAATAATACTTAATCATTTTTAGGGACTAAAGTTGCCGCTAACAGCGTTAAAAATTTCTCATTTAGAACAACTAAATAGCAAAATTTTTGCCTTGTTATCGACAAACTTTCCTACCCTCAAAATAGCTCACTTAATTAAGTGGATTGGTATAAATACACTCCTTGCCCCTATTTTAGATATTATTTATTGCAGATAACGGGTAAATTGTTTAATAATAATGCATTCAAAAGTGTGTACTTTTGAACTTTAAGGTAAGCCAAAACGACTAGGAAGAAATATGAAAACTCAACTCGCGTTATTATTCACCGCAATGACAGTACTATCAGGCTGTTCAACAACGACCGTTGAACGTACAGTTAAAGACGGCGTCAACGGTGCAATAAACGGTATCCTTGGTTCTACAAGCCCATCATCTCCCGTAACAAACACACCCAATCAATCAGGTAATTATTCGGTTCGCAGTGAAAATATTTCGATTATCACAGCTGAAAAAACGTCGCGAGATTATGGGCAAACAACCATAACTAAAGCCGAGCGTAATCCAAACGATAAAACAATCCTAAAAATAGAGCGCTCTTTTCACCCTCGTATCGGTAATGTCGCATTCGAAGCTTACTTATATGAGTACTCACCAGAAGGCTGGTTAATAAATACAAGAACCAAACTTGATACTACCTTTAATGAGAATATTACACTGCCAGCTGGTAAGTATTACATTAAAGCGCAAACCAGAGGTGTTGACAGAAAATCCTATGCAACAGGTACGATTACCATTGACCCGTTCGTCTCAAATTACATCACCTTAGAGTTTGAATAATTAGTACTAACAACAAAGGCCTTAATTAAGGCCTTTGTTGTTTTTGGAACAGTTTCTAAATCTTTTATTTCAGACTTTGATAAAACTCATTTTGGCAGTGTGATCACAAAACTCGCACCGCCAAGTTTACTTTTTGCTACAACACATTGCCCTTTATGCCAGCTCACAATTTTTTTCACTATGGCCAGACCTAGTCCATAACCGCCAAGGTGCTTGTTGCGGCTCTTTTCTAATCGAACAAACGGCATAAACACGCTCTCGTATTGGTCTTCAGCGATCCCTTCCCCATCATCTTCAACCACAATAATAACCTGCTTTTCAACCTCAGTTAGAGACACCTCAATTTGGCTAGCACCATATTTATCGGCATTTTGCAGTAAATTTTGTATCACACGAGCAAGGTAATGCGCATTGGCATTGACTGTAATACCTGATGAAATAGATGCGGTAACTTCTTTACTGCTAGGCCCTTGCAGCTTATCAAGTTGCGCCTGCATTAACTCTGATAGGTCAAACTCTTCACAACTTAACTGCTCGCCCGCGATTTCTAAACGCGCGTAACCGAGCATTTCATCGATTAATGACTCCATCTCTTGAACATCTTGTTGCATACCAGAAACTTGCTCAGGCTGCGCACTTTGTAGCATAGCCAACGCAAATTTTAATCTCGCAAGCGGAGTGCGAAGTTCATGAGAAACCGCATTAACGAGCTGCTTTTGATCCGTCATCAAATTAGCGACTTTTTGCGCCATAATATGAAACTGCTCGGTGAGATCAGAAATGGCAGAAAAGCGAGAAGTTTTACGCTCTACATTTAAGTTGCCTTGCGCTAATTGTTCTGTAACTCGCTTAAACTGCATCAAGTCTGACCATAAAGGTCTTAACCAAACAATCAACAATAACCCTAATACCAAAAAAGAGATGAATTTGAAAAGGTATAGCTTATTCGACGCCGGTTCTGAGGGTAAAAAAGGACCGAGCTGTACTAAAGTGAAGTTGTCGATTAATAAAAAGCTTAATAATGCCTGACCTTGGGCATTATAGGTTGTCAGTACTTCACCATTTAATAATTGAGTGCGCTGCTCGTCTAACCAGGCGATACTATCAATATCTAGCCCCTGATAACTCGCTTGCAACTGTGCTGGCGAGGTAATGTGTGCCTGCATGACATTGGCAACTTGTTTGGCATGACGAAGTTCATCTGGGGCTTGTGTTACCCAATTTTGCCAAACATAGTCACTGGCTTGATTGATAACAATAATGCTGGTTATGACTACCAAGTAGAGACTAATAAGAAGACGAACCACGCTTGATTAATCCCAAGCCGACTTGGAGCATAAGTAGCCTTTACCCCATACTGTGATGAGTCTAAATGGTTGCTCTAAGTTATCTCCTAACTTCTTGCGAAGACGAGAAATACGCACATCGACACTGCGATCAAGTCCATCATATTCTCTGCCAACCACATGTTTATAGATAAACTCTCTGCTTTGAGTTTCGCCGGCATTGCTTGCTAGCGTCCATAATAGATCAAACTCATAACTGGTTAGCTCGACCTCTTTGCTATCAAGGTAAACTCGGCGATCTGCTTTATCGATTTGTAATGTACCTAGGGTTAGAGAATCTTGATTTACTGGCTTATTCTGACAACGACGGAGTAGGGCATTCAAACGCGCCAATAGCACAAAAGGCTCAACAGGCTTGATGACATAATCGTCTGCCCCAATCTCTAGCCCTTTTACCTGATCGAAATCGCTGTCTTTGGCACTTAAAAACAATACCGGCCCTAAATATTCATTTCTGATGGCGCGACAGATACTAAATCCATCTTGATTGGGTAACATAATATCTAAAATCACGATATCGGGTTGCATGGCAATGATCTGCTCAGCAGCGTCAGCCCCATCGTGGATCATCTCGACCTCAAACCCATTTGCTTTTAAAAATTGTGCAGTCAAAGTGGCTAAGCGAACATCGTCTTCAACTAAAATAATTTTAGACATTAAAATAAACTCCAATCAGACTTTAACTTTCGGCGGTACTTTCGACTGCTCAATGCATGGACTTTTATGGTTTGTTCTACCAATGTACGTTGCTTAGTATCACGCAAACTAAATACCATGGTTTTATCTAGTGTCACATCAACCATTTCAGATACTTGATTTTGCTTAGCCCAACACTTCAGTTGCTGCTTATCTTGAAATAGGCACACATCTTGTAATTCTGGTGACTGCCACATTACACTCGCCTTCATCTGACATGCATCACCTAAGCTTTTAACAACACAGGTAATCGGCTTTATAACGAGGGAAGGGGACTGCTTTTTGTCATCCTGAGGAGAGGTTTGCGCATAAACATGAGACAAAGAAAAACAACCAATAACAAACACAATGCACGGACGACTAAAACTCATATAGCCCCCCGATGAACAAGTAATCTTGATGCTTATCATTCACTAATGGGCTATCTGTTATCGCACTCGATAAGAAAGTACGTTTGGCGCTGAATTTAAATTGCCACTGCTTGTTTATCCGATAGTTAAATGCCGCGCCAAAAAAAGGCGACACACCTTGCTCACCCTGATAAAAATAAGCTTGCTCTACGTTATCTTTACTGTTTAGCCCATAGTAATAGTCAATAAGCTCAGCACTTTGCCAGTCAAATCCTGCTGAAAGCTGTAATCTCGCAGGCCAATCAAAAACGGGGAGCTGGTATTTATAACTTGCCTTAATATGCTGGCCTTTATAAACGCCACTGACATCATGTGACCACTGAGCCGTTATTTTATGTTGTTTACCTAGATACCAATGGGCAAGCACACCGGCATCTATAGCCCAATCGCGTTTGGCGATATCATCTAAAGTGGGAAGGCGTTTTGGTTCAACAGGTTTATCTGTTTCGGGAAAAATGTCTTCTCCACCACTACTAGGCTCTGTAGGAGTTTGTACATCACCTCCTTCACTTAAAGCCCCATCAACCCCTATTAAATTACCCGTGTGAAGGCGATTAAAATATTTTTGTTCAGAATTCAGTTCAATAATGGCACTGATATCGAAGTACTCAGTTTCTTGAAATGTATATCCTAGTGTGGTGTTTTCAAGAAAGAACTGCTCATTGTAATAGCTGATATAAGGCACCAAAAGTAAGGGAATGTTTTTACCCCCTTGCAAAGGGTTAGTCAGTACACCACCTCCGACAGCTAAAGAAACCTGCCACTGGCCAATTTCAATACATTCCTCATTGGCTTGTGAGCAAGTTGCTGTTGGTGGGCCAGCTGCCACGCTTAAAAGTGGCGCTGCAAATAAAGCCAAAAACAATAAATACTTTAAAGAAGCTTTCAAAATCAAACCCTTCTATTTCCCTGACTATAATTTACCACTCCTAAGTTATTTTTCTATGCTCGGTTACATTAAATAACAATTCGCCTAGCTAAAATAACAGATATTCCAACTAGGCCGATTAAGATTAAAAAATAAACATCATATTTTTTAATTAACGACTTTCAAGGAGCTAGCTGTGAAGAGTAAATTTATTCTCAGTTCAATAACACTCAGTCTATTAGTAGGATGTGGCGGTAGTTCAAGCAGTAATGAAAAGCCACCTATCGACGAGACAAAAATTCCACAATTAAATGACGTAACAGTTTCAGCAGCGCCATTGATTAAAGCCTCTGAATTTCAATTTACGCAAAATCTAAAAAATGGAGTATTTAAACGCTATCAGAATCGCCTCTCCAATAACGAGCAAGCAGAAAACGATGCAGTTGCCAGCCCAACAGCCCCAAGTGACTTTTCTCAAACCAATCGACAAGAACAAAATGTTGATGAGGCTGACAGAATTAAATATAACGGTGAGTATTTGTTTATTGCTGCAAGTTCTTTCAATGACATAGATCATGCATCATCGCAAGGACAAAATTATATTCGAATTATGCAACGAAATGCTGAAGGCGAAATGAGCCAAGTACATACCCTTAATTATTCAGAATCACAATGGGGTGAACAACAGCTTTACTTACACAACAATACTCTTGCTGTTTTAGATTATGCGCCTAGTTACTTCTCGTTTGGTATGGCAGCAATAGATTCCACAAGCAGTGAAACCGCCAGTACCGTAGAACCCTATTTTTATTATGGCGCTAACGAGTTCGAATTAAGTTTTGTTGATGTCAGTCAACCTAGCCAAGCCGCTATAAAGCATCAATATAAAATTGAAGGGGGGTTAATCGACAGCAGAGTAATAGATGGCTCACTGTATTTAGTCAGCAATTACCACCCAAACTATACAGGTTTTGATCTGAGTAATAGTGATGACGCAACGGTATTAGCTAACTATCAAAAACTCAATGACGAGCAAATTGCCTCATTAACTCCAAACATTACCAATACCACAAATGAAAGTAGTGAAGAATTAGTCACGCCTGATAACTGCTACATCTCATCTGATGCATCTGATAAAGATGGGTTTGACAGTATTATTACCATTACTAAGATTAATTTAAGTAACCCAGAGCAAAGAGAATCTCTTTGTGTGAATACCAATGTTTATGGCGTCTATGCTTCTGAGAATTCACTCTATACACACGGCACCGTATATCAAGAGGATGAAGTCAAAACCGTTATTCATAAGTTTGAGCTTACTGGTGATACGCTAAACTATGCAGCTACGGGCGCTGTTGAAGGTCATTTAGGCGGCGGACAACAGAATTTAAGATTTAGTGAATTTAACAACGATTTACGCGTTGTAACCACAACCAATTTACCCTATAACGAGTCTGCTGGCTTTTCGCCTTTTAAGCATCAATTGTTTGTCTTACAGCAGCAAGAAAACTCATTAGCGCCAATTGCGAAACTACCCAACGATGCTCAGCCCACACCTATAGGCAAAACCAACGAGCAAGGATTGGTTGATGAAAATATTTATGCTGTTCGCTTTTCTGAAGACAAGGCATTTATTGTTACATTTAGACAAGTTGACCCGCTCTACGTTATCGACTTAACAGATAAAACCCAGCCTAAGATAGCTGGCGCATTAGAAATTCCTGGCTACTCAGCCTATTTGCATCCTGTTGGAGAAAACTTACTGTTAGGTATTGGACAAAATATTCGAGATTGGCGAGACCCAAGCGCACAAGATGTTGAAAATGGCGCTAAAGTCACCTTGTTTGATATTGCAGACATCACCAAGCCTAAAGTCGTTAATGAGAAAGTATTTGCCAACGCCTATACAGCAGCGGAATGGGACTACAAATCACTGAGCTTTTTAGCAACACAATCAGGTAAATTGAGATTCACTATGCCTGTAGAAAGATGGCAAAGCGAAACAAACACAGATTCTCTTTATCAATGGCGTCGAATTGCAGAGCTCGCAGCTTTCGAAATTGAAACTCAAAGTTCACCTGCACTTAATTACCTTGGTAGCAGTCAAGTTGATTACTCAGACATTAACGCAGAAACAGTGCCATACGTGTGGGGCGGACTAGACAGAGCCGTAATACATAGTGATGACTTGTATTACATTCATGGTAATTACATCTGGCACAGCTTATGGCAAACCCCAAGTGATAATAAAGGCCCGCTCTAAAAAATAAAATTTACGCATAATGCCCTAACAGGGTATTACCAAAGCTGGCATCTGCCGGCTTTTTTTTGTTATGAAATACACAATTTTGTAAAGGGGCTTTACATGTTTGAAAAGGGTTTTGAGACATAAAAAAGGCGGAGGGAAACTGAGAAAACCCTCCACCTAGAGCGTACTCCTTAATTGATTTGAGCTACAAACTTCATTTACGGGCGAAAAATGCTTGTATCTCTACTCAAGGGAAAAGAAAGTACATCACTTAAAACAGTTGTTACAATATAACAAAATAAAAATTGTTACAACATCACATTTCAAGTTTTTACTAATTTATAATCATAACTCCAAACAAAAATGCCAACTTTACGTTGGCATCAATCTAGGAAAGAAATTGGTTATGCGAACACTTTAGCTAATTGCCGCTTTGTATTTAAGGCGGTAACTGTGTAATAGCGGTTCAGTATAGCCATTAGGCTGTTGTTCACCTTCGAATACTAAGGCTAATGCCGCTTGATAAGCTAGGTTGCTATGTAAGTTTTCACTACTACTTGCCATAGGTGTGTAGTTGCTATCATGGGCGTTTTGTGTGTCGACCACTTCAGCCATTTTGGCAAATGTCGCTTGTACTTGCTCTGGCGTACAAATGCCATGTTTCAACCAGTTCGCGATATGTTGACTTGAAATACGTAAAGTCGCTCGATCTTCCATTAAGCCAATATGATTAATATCAGGCACTTTTGAACAACCAACACCTTGGTCTATCCAACGCACCACATAACCTAAAATGCCCTGTGCGTTATTCTCAAGTTCAGATTGAACATCTTCTTTGCTTAGCTCTACATCAAGCAGCAAAGGTGGTGTTAATAAGTCATCAAGTGACGCTTGTTGACGCGCTTTCAGCTCAGCCTGAATAGCAAAAACATCCACTTGATGGTAATGCATCGCATGAAGAGTTGCCGCTGTAGGTGATGGCACCCAAGCAGTATTGGCACCCGATTTAGGGTGAGCCAACTTTTGTTCCATCATCATTGCCATTTTATCTGGCATCGGCCACATGCCTTTACCGATCTGCGCCTTGCCACTGAAACCGCATTTTAGACCAATATCCACATTCTGATCTTCATACGCTGCTATCCAAGGTTGTGCCTTGATCTGACCTTTTGGCAATACCGGACCCGCTACCATAGAAGTGTGAATTTCATCACCGGTTCTGTCTAAGAAACCAGTGTTAATAAATACCACGCGAGATTTAGCTTGGTTAATACATGCCATTAGATTCACGGAAGTGCGACGTTCTTCATCCATAATGCCCATTTTTAAAGTGTTTTCAGGCAAACCGAGTAAACTTTCAACACGAGAGAATAGGGTATTGGTAAAGGCGACTTCTTCAGGGCCATGCATCTTAGGTTTAACGATATTAACGCTCGCCGCCGTCGAGTTTTTAAATGGGCTATTACCTTGCAGGTCATGCATTGCACACAGCGACGTGATCACCGCATCCATGATCCCTTCAAAGATCTCTTCGCCATTTTGATCTAAGATCGCAGGGTTTGTCATTAAATGTCCGACATTACGCACAAACATCATACTTCGACCTTTCAAGCTCAAACGCTCACCACTCTTACTGGTATATTCACGATCGGTTGCTAGGCTTCGCGTCAGTTCTTGACCATCTTTTATAAACGTATCCGTCAGGGTACCTTTCATCAAGCCTAACCAATTGCTGTAAACACCGACTTTGTCTTCAGCGTCAACAGCGGCCACAGAGTCTTCACAGTCCATGATGGTCGTTAACGCGGCTTCGAGTAAGACGTCTTTGATCCCCGCTTTGTCGGCTTGTCCGATAGGGTTATGTGGGTCAATTTGAATTTCGATGTGTAAATCATGATGCTTAAACAATAAAGCCGTTGGATTCTGTGCCTGACCTTGATAACCCACAAATTGTGCAGGTGTCGAAAGCGAGACTTGCGAGCTGTCATTCAAAGTGACAACTAGTTGCTCATCTAGCACTGAGTAATTAGTACTCTCAATATGAGAGCCTGATTGCAGCGGCAGGGCAATATCTAAAAACTGTCTAGCGTAAGCCATGACTTTAAAGCCACGTACCGGGTTATATGCTTTTTGTTTTTCAGCGCCATCTTTTTCTGGCAATAAATCCGTGCCGTACAGCGCATCATAGAGCGAGCCCCACCTTGCATTCGCCGCATTCAATGCAAAACGCGCATTGCTTACAGGCACAACCAGCTGTGGGGCTGCTGTGAGCGCAATCTCAGGTTCAACGTGTTCAGTGGTGATCGTAGCTTCTTCAGGCTCAGGCACTAGATAACCTATTTCAGTCAAAAATGATTTATAAGCCTCTGCATCCCATTGCCCTTGCTGCTTATGGAAAGCATCAATCTGCAACTGCAGCGTATCACGCTTTGTAAGTAATGATTTATTGATTGGTGTAAGTTCATTGACCAAATCTGCAAAACCTTGCCAAAAAGCCTCTGCTTGCAAACCGGTGCCGGGCAAAGCCTGTTGATTAACGAAGTCATAAAGTTGCTGATCTATGGTTAAGCCAGCTTGTTGAACAGTTGCACTCATGAATATCTTCCTAAGCATAAAATTTGAACGGGTTTAGACAAACCATATCTTAAAAACAGCGAAAACCTAACCCCAAACCCATTCACAAAAAGAATACCCAAGATAACAACTATAAATTTAAAAAATTATAAAAATCGGCCTAGTGTTGAATTAAGCGCCAAGCAGAGCAAATAACCAACAGCTTTATGGTGTCACTCTCATAAACATGAATAAAAAGTTATACAGCAACCCGTTCGAAGGATTTTTATTATGACTAGCTATCAATCAAAACTTGACCACTTCAGCACACTTTGCCAAACACAGGGCAACACGTGGCAATCAATCAGCCCAGAGTTTGCAAGCCGTATGAATTTGCAAAACCGCTTTAAAACAGGCTTAGACATCGCAAAGTACACAGCAAAAGTGATGCGTGAAGACATGGCGGCTTATGACGCAGATAGCAGTCAATACACCCAGTCTCTAGGGTGTTGGCACGGCTTCACGGCACAGCAAATGATGATGGCTGTTAAGCGCCATCAAAAAACGACTAAACGCTCATACGTTTACCTAAGTGGCTGGATGGTTGCGGCACTTCGCTCAGAGTTTGGTCCACTACCTGACCAAAGTATGCATGAGAAAACCTCAGTACCTGCGCTTATCGAAGAAATCTATACTTTCTTGAAGCAAGCAGATGCACGAGAACTCGATCACCTATATAAAGAGTTAGATGAAGCAAAAGCAAATGGCTGTGATGTTGAAGCAGTTCTGAGTAAAATCGACAACTTCGAAACTCACGTAGTACCAATTATTGCTGATATCGACGCGGGCTTCGGTAACGAAGAAGCAACTTATCTACTTGCTAAGAAAATGATTGAAGCGGGCGCATGTGCTATTCAAATTGAAAACCAGGTTTCTGATGCAAAACAGTGTGGTCACCAAGCGGGTAAAGTAACTGTGCCTCACGAAGACTTCTTAGCAAAAATCAACGCAGTTCGTTATGCATTCCTTGAACTAGGTGTTGAAGATGGTGTGATTGTAGCGCGTACAGATTCTCTCGGTGCAAGCCTGACACAAAAAGTGCCAGTATCTAAAACACCGGGCGACTTAGCTAGCCAGTACACCGCATTCTTAGACACAACGCCAATCACAGGTGGCGCAGACCTAGAAGAAGGCGAGATGGCAATTAAACTTAACGGTGAGCTGTGTAAACCGGTACGCCTAGACAATGGTTTATACCAATTCAAAGAAGGCACAGAAAAAGACCGCGTAGTACTAGATTGTGTAACTAGCCTACAGTCGGGTGCTGACTTACTATGGATTGAAACTGAAAAACCAAACGTAAAACAAATCGCTGAGCTTGTTAATCGCGTTCGTGAGCAAGTACCAAATGCGAAGTTAGTATACAACAACTCACCGTCATTCAACTGGACACTTAAGTTCCGCGAGCAAGTATACGCAGAATGGCAAGCACAAGGTAAAGACCTATCTGCTTACCCAGATCCGTCTCAAGATATCAAAGCATTGATGGCACCTGAACTTGATAGCTCTGAACTTGCAGCAGCGGCAGATGTATTAGTACAGAACTTCCAAAAAGATGGCGCTCGTGAAGCGGGTATTTTCCACCACCTAATCACGCTACCAACTTATCACACGGCTGCACTAAGCACAGATATTCTTGCTGAAGGTTACTTTGGTGACCTAGGTATGCTGGCTTATGTACGTGATGTTCAACGTCAAGAAATCCGCCGTGAACAAGCGTCAGTGAAACACCAAGACCTAGCAGGTTCAAACATCGGTGATACGCACAAAGAGTACTTCTCTGGTGACAATGCACTAAAAGCAGGTGGTGAAGCCAACACCATGAACCAATTCTAATTTTTGAGTCATATAGTTCCTTATCAGCAAAGGGCCCAATCGGGCCCTTTTATCGTTTTAAGTAACCCTCTAAAAACATGTAAAGGGCCTTTACACTCCACATTTCAATCACAATTTACGCTTAGTATTAAATAAATAATTCCCTTTTAAAAAACCACATGAAACGTTTTACCTTGTTGTTAGCGGCTTGGGCCTTTAGTTTAAGTGCCGCACCGTTAACATCAGAAGTTATTTCTGAAGCCAAAAAGCTCACCAAGGAAGGTAAACTAGATGTTGCACTGAAAACGCTCGAACGAGAAAAACAGTTAATTTTTCAACCTCAGGTTAATTTGCAAAGAGCCAAAATTGCTCGTGAGCAAGCGCAATATAACCAAGCCATAGAGCTTTTATTACCACTGCTCACACTACCTGAACAAAGCTTAGAGTTCAGATATGAGGTGAATAAAGAGTTAGGTGTTAACTTCCGTCGAAACATGAACACCGATAAAGCGGAATATTATTATTTAGCTGCAAAGCAAGTTGCGCTTTCTCTCAATGATAATGATCTTAAAGCACAGTCAATGATCAACCTTGGGGTTTTATATGAAGCTCAAGGTGCATTTGATAAAGCGATGGAGCAACAAACCAAGGCACAAAAAGCGTTAGAAAGCTCAGATAACAATGAACTAAAAGCTGCCAATTACTACAATCTATTTGGTTTATCCAATGTACTACGCCAAGGGACTCAAGCTCGTTTTTTCCTTGAGCAAGCCCTTGTTTATGATAAAAAAACCGGCCATAAACGCAATATAGCTTCGACAGCCCTAACGCTCGCACAACTATCGGCTAAGGAAGATGACTATCAAAACGCCATTCCTCAATTGAATGAAGCTATTTCGTTATTAGAACAGCTTAATGCCAATGAAAGCTTATCTAGTGCGCATGGCACCTTATTCAGTATTTATGCAAAACAAAATATGCTGTCTGAAAGTTTATGGCATGCTAAAAAAGAAAACGCGTATGCTGAAAAGACTGAATCTACAGTTCGTAAGTTTTGGTCTTATATTCATTTGGCGCAAGCTTATATTCAGCAGCAGCAACCTGATACCGCACTAGAGTATCTTGCGCTATCAAAACCACTTGCAGTGCAATTTAAGTCAGCCTTTTTTACCCATCAATTTAATTTGTATTCAAGTAAAGCCTATGCGCAACAAGCAAACTATGAAGATGCCTATTCATATTTACTCAATGCAACCGCAGACTTTAAAACCGTCGCTAAAAATATCGAAGAACGTGATGCAGTCACAATTAAAAAGCGCTTAGATAACCTTCTTAAATCATTAAAGCTTGCGCAAGAAGAAAAGAAACATGCGTTAACAACTATCGAGCTTGAAAACGAAACACTGCAAAAACGCATTTGGTTATTAGCTAGCTTATTAATTTCAGTGCTCAGTGCCGCCGTGATTTATATCTACTATATAAAGCAGAAGAATAGTCAATATAAAGCACAAGTGTACCAACATAACTTAGCGCAAAAAGAGCAAATGTTGGCTGACATTTCCCATGAGTTGCGCACTCCTCTAAGCGTATTAAAGCTTCATATTGAAGCGCTAGAGCATAATCTTATTGATGATAAGTTTTTAGCCTACGGAAAAATCAATGACAAAATTGCTCAGCTAAATAATCTTATTTCTGATGTATACCAATTATCCCAATTGCAAAATCAGGCTATGTACCTAGATTATCAAGAAGTAAACTTGCAGCAACTTTCACAAAAGTTTATGTCCGATATTAAGCTTTTAACAGAACAATATCAGCTCAGGTTTATCAGTGATATCGATCTGGCAGCAAACACACTGTTAGTCACTGATCAATCAAAACTTGAACAAGTGATCTTAAATCTTGCCAAAAATTCTTGTTTATATACCGATGCGCCAGGGCATGTCAGACTGAAAGTAAGAGCCGACGACACACATGCCTTTATTCAGCTAGACGATACAAGCCCGGGGGTCAGTGACGATGATTTACCAAAGCTATTTGATCGTTTATATCGAGTCGACAAATCACGTTCTCGAGCACTGGGTGGCTCAGGCTTAGGACTGTCGATTTGCCAAAGTTTAGTTCATGCATTACAGGGCGATATAGTTACTAAGCATGGTAAATCCGGTGGGTTGTGTGTTCAGATCACTTTGCCACTTAAGAACAATGCATAAAGCCTAACAACTCAATTTGTAGGCTTGTTTAAGCCTACAAATTAAACCAATCCTCTTGATAAAGTAAGCAATTTTGAGGCAAAGAAAACTTGTCGATAGCAAGACGAAAATTTTGTGATTTGGTTGTTCTAAATAAGAAATTTTCAACACAGCTAGCGTCAGTTTTAGTCCCTCAAAATGATTATGTATTATTGAGGATTGGTTTTACTCCACATTCACTCCATTTTTCTTCCACATTGGTTTGTTTAAATACAGCCATTAATACGGGAGAAGAATATGTCTCAACCAACTTTGAAACACGGTGACTGGGCGAAAATCATTGAGTCACGCCAAAAGCAAAACAGTCATAAAAAAACACATACACCTTGGCTTAAGTTTGTATATCTTGGGCTTGTATTTTTAACGGTTTTTGTGGTTTTTTACTGGACAAGTTTACCTTCAGCTCAAGCGCAAACGCCATTACCTGGAGAATCACAGACTAGAATAGCGCGCTATTTTTCTAAACAATTTATGATGGGAACGTGGCAGTTAGATGAAGTGAAGTTTAGTGAATATGGAATAATAACGCATATACGCGTACCTAAAAAATTAAATATGGAAGGCGATGTGTTAAGTAACTATGTGAGACATTCTTTGTGTCCACCTGCCAGCAGCGTGATTTGGCGAGACATAAAAACCCATCCACTCACTATGAATTTATTTGTGTCTTTGCAGCGAAAAGGGCAAAAGGCGCAGTGCGACAACCCCAATGCACCACAAACCAGTTAACCCATTAAACTGAGAGTACTATAAGGAGCCGTAAGGCTCCTTTTTTATTCTCTTTATTCTAATTCTAATCGCGCTTTCTCTTGCAAGGACTCTGGTAGCTCTTTAGTGACCGACACGCCCAACTCCTTAAACTCTGATGCCTGCTTAATTAAATTACCTTTACCTGAATAAAGCTGAGAAAATGCCTTTTCGTAGCTTTCTTTCGCTTTATCTAACTGAGCACCAACCCCTTCCATACTATGTAAGAAACCATTGAGTTTATTGTAAAAACGCTCTGCACGTAAAGCCAACTCTCTACTGTGTTTTGATTGCTCTTCAAAACGCCAAAGTTGTTTTACTATATTCAAACTAGTTAATAAGGTTGTGGGAGTTGCCACCAATACGTTGTTTTCAAGAGCATGTTGATACAGTGCTGGGTTGTGCTTTACAGCAGCAACAAATGCCGACTCAATAGGAATAAACATGATCACCACTTCAGGGGAGTTGATCCCAGGCAGTTTTTCGTAGCGTTTATCGCCCAATTCCTTAATTCGATCTGCCACAGCTTGATAATGCTGGGCTAAGGCGGTTTGCGCTTCAGAGTCTGATTCGGCATTTACAAAACGGGTATAGGCATTCAATGAGGTTTTCGCATCAATAATTAAATGCCGTTGTTGAGGTAAGTAAACCAATACATCGGGTCTAAACTTGCCGACTTCAGTAGTAAAAGACGCCTCTCTTTTGTAATCATACCCAGCTCTTAAACCTGCGCTATCAAGCACATTTTCAAGCATCAACTCGCCCCAATTACCTTGGGTCTTCTTTTGCCCTTGCAGTGCTGTCGTTAGTTTATCAGCTTGCTCGGTGATTGATTTATTATTGGCTTGAAGATGCAACAACTCTGTTTTTAAAGCTGCACGCTGCTTAAGCTCTTCACTATGAATGGCTTCCATTTTGTCACGAAAGCCTTTTAATTCACCTTGAACAGGCTGCAGCAGCTGACCAATTCGCTCTTGGCTCTGCTGGCTAAACCGTTGTGATTTCTCTTCGAAAATCTGGTTTGCAAGATTCTCAAACTCTTGCTTTAACTGGGTTTTTGTTTGTTCAAGATGATTCAATTGCGCCTCAAGCGCAGCTTGTTTTTGCTTTGACGCCGCTTTTAACTCGGCCAGTTCAACAGCAAGTAAGCTCTTCTCTTGATTTTGTGCTTGTAAGTTTTGCTCACCTTTTTGCCAAAGCGTATGAAATTGCTGAGCTTGTTGTTGTTTTTCACTTAAACGGGCTTGAGCTTGTTGCATTTGTCCATGCAATTGCAACTTTTCATTTTGTAATTGCAACACGAGCTCATGTTGCGACTGATAAGATTGTTGAAGCTGTTCAAGTTGAGCTGTGTGCAAATCAAGTTGTGATTGCAGTTGATTTACGACAGTTTGTTTGTGTGACAGACGTTGCCAAAAAAAAGGCAGGGAAGTAAGCATCCCCAATATGGCTGCAGCACCATGTATCCAATTCAATTGCGAGAGAAGTGACTCTAACATATCAGCCTCTGAATATTATTATTAAGCCGATAATACCCTAGACCAAGCTAGGGTTCACTACTGCATTAAATTGCTGCGTCTATTTGCTGCTCATCAAAACGGTATCCTGCACCGTACACTGATCCAAGTAATTTTGACGAAACGCCAACTAGCTTAACTTTTTTGCGGATGTTTTTAATATGGCTGTCGATAACACGATCTGAAATATCAAAGTTATCTGGTTGGATAAAATCTAGGATCTGCTGGCGAGAAAAAACTCGACTAGGAGCTTTGTACAATAAAGCAAAAATATCGAATTCAACTTTAGTAAGCGGTAAAGTTTGCCCTTTTAGCTTTATAAGTAGTTGCTCTTCATCGACTACGATTTTTTCTTGCTTAACTTCTACAGGTGCGCAACGGCGAAGAATAGCCCTAACTCGCATCACAAGCTCCGCTGCACTAAATGGTTTACACACATAGTCATCAGCGCCAAATTCAAGCCCTCTGAGCCTGTCAGCCTCAGCGACTTTCGCGGTCATCATGACAATAGGCACCATAGAAAACTGCCTGATCTGCTTCATGCACTCAACCCCATCTTGGTTGGGCAACATAATATCCATTAAAATAGCATCGGGTTTATGCTCAGCCACCCAATCAACAACTTTTGCGCCATCGGCAATATGGGTTATTTCAAATTGAGCAGCTTTAAAAAACAACATTACCTGCTCGGCAATGTCATACTCATCTTCAACTATCAGGATATGTGGCATGGCTTTTAATTACTTTCTTCACTTATTGCGATTTTAGACATTTTAGTTGTTTAAGCTGGGCTTTAACACTCTGTTTCAGCTCGTACGATAAAGTTTCATCGAATAAAAGCATAGTTAAAATACTTGAAAGATCTTCACTGCTGGCAACTTCTGAAAGCAAATCCTGATCACAAGGTGAAAGTGGTTCAATAAAACTTAATTCAGATTGTTGATGGCAAAGCATAATCGACTCCAAATCGGCTGCAATTAACTAAAGTAAGTAAGCGATAGGGTAATTAAAGCAACACAATGTGGATCAAATGTGGAATGGCTAAAAAGAATAAAAAAAATGGCCAACTTTAAGTTGGCCATTAAACAAGTAAGTTAAGGGGGGAAATAAAACAGTAAATCTGCATCACTGTACTTATAGACCGGCCTTATCTGATTTAGTTCAAAATTATTTTAAAATTTTTAACTTTGTAAGAGTGCTAGCATTTGCTCTTCATCAAAGCTATTAAAGGTCATGTGTTTATCATCAAATAACGCATCGACTAAAGCTTGCTTTTGTTGTTGCATGGTAAACACTTTTTGCTCAATAGAATCAGCCATAATCAACTTATAAACAAAAACAGGCTTATCTTGACCAATGCGGTAAGCTCTATCTGTGGCTTGATTTTCTACAGCAGGGTTCCACCATGGATCAAAATGGATCACCGTATCAGCTTGCGTTAGATTTAGCCCTGTACCACCCGCTTTTAGGCTGATCAAGAACACATTGCTCTCGCCTTCAGTAAAACTAGCAATAACCTTGTCTCTGTGACGTGTTTGACCCGTAAGCATACTAAAAGAGATCCCAATTTCCTCACAATGCTGAGCAACGAGGTCTAATACCGATGTAAATTGACTAAAGATGATCACTTTTCGACCTTGGGCCAATATTTCAGGCAAATGCTCACCTAACCAAGCAAGCTTAGCGCCTACTTCAGTGGTTTCAGCATTAACCAATTTAGGGTGGCAGCATATTTGTCGCAGCTTCAACAAGGCATCTAAAAATGCCAATTTGCTGCGCTCAACGCCTTGCTCTTTAAATAACTCTAAAAGCTTATTCTCAAGTTGTTTTTGAATATCAGAATAGAGTTGTGATTGGACTGGCGAAAATTGTAGCTCTTTTACCAACTCGGTTTTACTTGGCAACTCAGTCGCCACTTGCTGCTTGGTACGACGTAAAATAAATGGCGAAATAAGCTCTTTGAGCTCACTGACACGGCTATGATCTTGTTCTTTTTCAATGGGCTGTTGAAAGTAGCTTTTAAATTGCTGCTTAGTCCCCAATACTTCAGGCATAACAAAATCGAGTAAAGACTTCAGTTCTAATAGGTTATTCTCTACCGGAGTACCACTCAAACATAACTTAAATTGTGCAGACAATTGCTTTACACACTTAGACACTTGCGCAGCTTCGTTTTTAATATATTGCGCTTCATCAAGCACTATGGAATCAAAATCTAACCCTTTGTAATACTCAAGATCGCGTTTTAAAAGTGGATATGTTGTTAAAATAAAACGTGCGCCATGAAGGTTAGTTAATACCTTTTCTCTGTGACTACCATGTACAGTCGTAAGCTGTAAATTAGGCGCAAAACGCGCAAACTCACTTTGCCAATTTCCGACTAAACTCGTTGGACAGACAATTAGGCTTGGCCTAGTCACCAAAGTGTTATGCTGGTTAATGAAATAAGCAATCACCTGTAACGTTTTACCTAAGCCCATATCATCAGCCAAAATTCCACCTAGCTGATGGCGATGTAAAAATTTTAACCAATTTACACCCAATTCTTGATAATCTCGAAGCGTGAATAAATTACTTTTATGATTACTAGGTTTGAGTTGAACTTGTTCAGGGTTTTCAAGCTCGCTTAAATAATCGAGTAACCTCTTATCCTTACAATCAATAGTCAATTCTTGAATTGCAAAAAGCTGTTTTATTACTGAAAGCGGGAATTTAAACTGTGCACTCGATGCGTAATAACTAAATCTCTCTTTTAAAGAGAGCAATTTATCGTAACAATGCTTTTCAATTGCGTAAGTTTGCTTGGCAATGTCAACATAACGGTACTGGTTAGCTAATGTATTTACTTCAAGCTCTGCATGTTTGTCCCAATCGAGTAATACAGGGTTAGAATCGAGTAACACTTTACCCGTAATATGGTGATGTTTGTCACGCTTAAGCTGCAGCGAAACTTTTGCTACCACCACCTGATCTGATTGAGTAATTTCATCAACCATCCACCCCTTGCTTTGTAAGTGACTTCTTACTTCATGATTAAACCAATGAATAAAAGCGCCATCGTTTTGCGGTAAAACAAAAAGTCCATCTTCTAAACGAAGTCCCAAACCAAGTAGATACTGCTCTGTTCGCTTTAAAATCTTACTCATTTCAGTATTTGTTGCATCAGACTTCAAAGAGGAAGACATTTTAAAACCGAAGCTGGTATTTGACTCAACTAACTGCAGCGTAATTGGTACATTAGTTGACTCTAGCTGAGCCTCAGCTCCATTGGGCATAGTAACTAAATTATCAGCAAACACTTCTTGAAAACGTTTTACAACTTGCGTCAACTGTTCATTTGGTACTGCAGGCATTGTATTAATATGCGCAATTTCAAATGCACTGAGCGCACTATTAATTCGCCCAATGGTATTGTTATCAGCATCTAAATATAAAGGAGGATCTGTTTTTATGAGATGCCAACTCTCAATACCATCAACCGTAGCAACTAACTGCGACTTTTCGTTTTTCTGATGCCAATTTAATGTCAGATTAGCTTGGTGACCGAGTTTCAATGGCGCACGATTGTTTTGAAAGAATAATCTTTTTGTTTGTATAAGTTGTTGAACAGCTTCAAAACCCCACTTACCAGAAAGCTCATAATGCCCTGGAGAGTTTTGAGAGCGAACCCAGCTAAAGAGTCTAAAGTCAGATTCAAGTAAGCCTGGAGGTGCTACAGGGCTATTTAATTGAGGTTCTGTCAACAATCGACCAAGCGGGTATTGACCGTCAGGGCGATAAGGTGACATTTTAGGGTAAAGTAATAACTCTTGCCCGATTGGCTCAAGAGTAAAAAGCAGAACGTTATCAGTATCTATACGTTCATCGTGTTGCAATGCCGAAAGTTCATTAAACCAATCGTTCACTAAGAATGCTTCACCAAAACCACCTGAATGTTCGACTTTTAATTTAAGTAACACCGCAGCAATGTGACGACACTTAGCATTATTAGAACAGGTACACTGTGCATCTAAGCTGGGATTATTGTTCACTTTGGTAATTTTTATATGTTGAGAAAAAGTATTACCAAAATTACCCATCACTTGGCTTTCAATATTGGAAAAGTCATCGCTGTGTTCTAAAAAACTAATTTGCGAGTTATGCAGATATTCTTTTGCTTTTGTCAGCAAACTGCTATTGAAATACTGTTTTAAAAACCGCTCTGAGAGAGGGAACTGAGTGGCTTGTTCTTGTTTTATTTCTTCAAATAAAGCAAATAACTGTTCTTTAGATAACTGCGTTGACATTTAATTCGCGTAAAAATCAAATCATCCGCCCAGTATATGGAAATATGACTACTGAATAAACCCAATGGTCGTAATATTGGGAAAAACATAACTAGTAAGACCAGCCAAGATTAATATCAATTTATTTACAGCACAAAAAAAGGGCCTAGGCCCTTTCTTAATTGTAAGAAGATAACAACTTTTGTAGCTGCTCAAGTCGCTTATCAGTGATAACTTGATTATTGATTTTAATGGTTATATCACCACTCTTATTGCTTCTTTGTAAATCAATGAACTCATTGCTAAATAAAGACTCGTTACGACGAATAGGTTGCTCAAAGTTAACAAGATATTGTGTTATTTTGATTGCGCGTTTTTCATCACTCATTTCTTCAGACATGAAAGCTTGATTAGGTAAACCTTCAAGTAATAAGAAAAACGTATCTTTATCTTTTTTAATCGCATCAATCAATTTCTTAGCCGCTTCACGACCTAAGTGATTAGGTGTAGGGTAATGTTGCAAAACTTGCATTGGAATTTGCTCGAATGCTTTTAAAGAGTCAGCAATAGCAGTGTGAGATACGCCTTCAAGCTCCGCTATTTCTCTGTAAGAGCCTTTTTTGCCTTGAGCAATGAGATCTTGCTTGGTATCAGCATAAGCCTGTCCAAGCTCCCACAAGCTAGGTGCAATGTATTGATCTGAAGATACCGCTAAAAGTTTTGCGTCTGCATCAGTAAAATCAGACGAAGAGAGTACAACATAATCCGCATCTGCTAATAAACAGGCTTTTCGACGTCTAGAACCAGATAAAACCCATTGTGTATTATCTTTTAGCCAACAAAGTGCCGGATGAAGGTTTCTTTTATCGTTTTTAATTGCTGGCAAAATGTCTGCAACAGACTTATCTGACAGTAAACTTTGTTCTCGACGATTCTGGCCATAAACTCGAGTTTGCGACTCGATATCTCGATGTGAGATCACTTGGCATGTCATAGTGATCATTCTAGTTGGATCACTGGGTGCAGGCATTGTGAGTACTTCTCCCACTGATGCTTGTTCTAATAACTCATCTAAACTGCTGGTACTTACAGGCGTAGCAAATGGGTCTAAGCGAGTGTCATTTTTACGTTTTTTAGCCATGTAAAACCTATTAATTTTGTTGTTCTAAAGAAGATTGGGTTGAAACCCAGTTTGATCGGATCAGCATTTCAAGTTCATCAACAACATCTTTGATATTTTCTTGTGATTTTATCAATGACTCTCTGCTGGCAAGACTATCAGATGTTTTTTGATCAAAGATCGTATTAAATGAAGACGAGCTAGCTGTAATAGCAGAGCTATGATTGATAGGGTAGCTCATAACCTGACGTCCAAAAGCACTACGAACGTCTTTAACAATATCACGTTGTGAATGGTTACCTTTAACATAGTTGGTAACTAAGAACTGCATAAAGTCCCAACCTTCATGGCCAAGCGCGGCAACTGTGTGATAAATCTCACCAAGACGTTTTAGATATTTATTATTTGCATCAAAATCGACAGCTTCAGGGTGTACAGGAATAAGCATTGCTGTAGAAGCCATCAAAGCATTGTAAAACATAAAGTTTAAAGATGGGGCTGTGTCAATTAGAATTATATCGAACTGATCTTCGACAGGCTTAATAACTTTTTCTAGTAATTTATGATAGTGGCGAGTTTGCTGATAGCTAGAAGATTCTTTTAATTCTGTTGCTGTTTCATGCTCAAAATAAAAGTCGTCCATACCTGAAGGTAAAAGTCTAATATTTGGAATATGAGTCGCTTGAAAAGCTTCACTAACAACATCAGACCAAACTTCGCCTTCATCAAGCTCAATACAATCACGCATAAGATCGCCTACGGTGATCGGCTCAGGATCTTGAGAAGGAAAAAAGCTTGAAGAAGAACCCTGAGGATCAAGATCAATAATTCCAATGCGATAACGTTTGATATTAGTTGTTGCTAAAGCTGCAGCTATGTTTACTAAAGACGTTGTTTTACCACAACCACCTTTTAAAGAGTTGATAACGATAACTTGGAGTTTATCGTTCTCTTTACGCTGATCATGTGGGATCCCCATAATTTCAGCCATAGCGAAGATATTAGAAAGTGTATATGCATAATGACCATTGGCACCTTTTTGAATATTTAATTCATCGAAGTCACCTTGATCATGTCTGCGTTTTAAAGTTCTGTTATTACAGCCCAATAAATCAGCAGCAGCTTTTTGTGTATATGTACGGAGCTCTTTTTCGTCGCTTTTTAAATGGGCGCGATAATGTTGGATTCTACCTTCTAAAGATTGCTCTGCAACTTCAGCTGTAGCTTTCAGAAGTTTATAGGTTGATAGTGCGCGATTATTAATTGACATACATAATATCCTTAACTTTATGCTAAAGATTATAATGTCCATAACTTTAATAGTAAACAACAAAAAAAGAAGACATTTGTTATTTACTTACAAATAAAGAATAAAAAAGAAGATTAAGTATGGTTAAATTATAAGGTAATAAAGGTTAAGACTACAAAAATAACACTTAACTAATTGATTTTATGTAATAATAAGAAAAAAACCAGATCACTTAATAACGAAGTAAAGATCTGATCTTTATTAACTAATAGATCTTGATTTTACTAACTAAATTTTCAACTGGATACTTATTCACAGTTTATAACCAAACTTATGTACAGAAATGCCTTGTAGATCACTTTTTTACTAAGTTATATCAGTGAGTTATGCACTGATCATTAAGCTAATAATTGCTTTAAGTTAATAAAGATCTGATCTGTTCTTGGTACAGATCAGATCTTTATTAATTTGAAACTAAGTTATACACAAAGAAAACGGGCCTGATGTCAGATAATACCGTCAAAAGATATGACAAAACGACTTTGACTTAGTAAAATTTTGATTTGCGAAAGCAGTTAGTAAAAAAATGATCTGAATAAAAATAGGCTTCAGATCACTTTTTTACTAACTTTAATTATTAACTTTTGCTGTGGAATATGTTGTTATAGCATGTCGTCGAAATTTGGAAGTAAAACAATGAGCCGAAAGGTGAACATCTCAGTAGATAATCTACCTGATTCATTACGTGGGCAAATTCATGGAGTAGAGAGTGCAACCGATAATGAAAATTTAGCACTATTTACAGACAACAAAGATGTTCGTATTACACTTGATAGTGCTGCACATGAACTACGAGCCTATTCAAATACTTTTAACCATTATGATCTTTGGGGTAGGTTTGTCCGTTCCGGTCATAAAAAATTACCACTAGAAGAAGCCCCGAAAAAAACAATAATTACTCGACGTATATCAGAAAAAGTTGATGGAATTCTTTACGAAGGCGAAATAAAAATTACGCCTGCAGTAGTGAGTACTAAACTTGAAGGCGAAGAAGTTGAATGCTTGGTTTGGCCATCAGATCGTGAAGAAAAAGTAGAAAGAGCATTAATTAGACTTGCCTCTAAAGGTAAAATTGTAAAAATCAATTTTAAGTCCGGTATTCAATATGCTGTTATATTTTCAATGAACGAATTGGCGCAGGAATTGAAAGCTGTTGGCCAATCTATGCCATACCCACAAATTAAAGAATCACTTGAAGCACTTCAAGGTTCTAAATTATCGTTTAAATATTCAGCTACAGACACTAAAAACACAGATATTGATGATTCTTTCTACGAATCTAATATGAATTTTCTTTCATCGTTGCACTTTAGTGGCAAAAAAGGACAGGGTGGAAATGTAAAATGTGTCGCTTGTTTAAACGCATTTGTTCATAACATGATCGATAACCTGGAATATAAAGGTTACTATTTCAACAGAGCACAAGAATTAAAGCGCGGTTTATCTCGTTGGATGATGCTTCGTTTGTATCATTTATGGCGATATGCAGCACCAGGAAAAACCTACCATTTTAGACTGCTTTCTATCATGGAAAAATACGGTTCTATTTATTCAACAGATGAAATAACCGAAAACAAACTGAAAGCATTGCGCCGAGATATGACAACGACAATGAAAGATTTGATCGAAAAAGGTGCAATTTCTGAATATGATATAACCAATGTAAAAGATGATAAAACTGGAAAAATCATCGATTATGTTTATGAGATGCATCCTTCAGAAGAATTTTGTGATGAAATTCTGACTTTAAATAAACAAAACAAGAGAATCGAAATTCAGGGTGGCAAACGTCTAGTTGAAGCTGTTGAAGTAATAGACGAAGATGTACTTGAAGAGATTGTGAAAGAGTAAATTATAAATTTACTCTTTTTTTTCTAAATAAATTCTATCGACTAAAAAATTATACTCGCGTTTTCTTGGATCGCTCACACTTGCATCATAGTTAGGAAGCTTACCAACCTTTAGTTTCTTGCTTGGATTTAACATAATAAACGGTAAAGCACCACTTACATGGTATCTATTGGTAGCAGTAAATCGAATATTTACTTCAGGTGTTACTCTCGTAGGTCTTCGAATTCTTAATTTTGAATCAGCATCCAAACTAAGAACTCGAATTTTTTCAGTTTCAACCGCCTTTAACCATGACTCTTGATCTATTGCTCTTGGGTTTGAATATTTAGAAGAGCGTTCAAGCATTTCTAGTGCTGCATCTTTAGTTAAGGTTTTCGTTGCATGCTTCTTCATCCAGGAAAACCGTACCGAATAAGCTGACTCAGATTCACAATGAATTTTTCGATATGCAGCTAAAGTGATTAAATTTGGAATTGCTGAATGAACGGCTTCAAAACGTGCATCATTATTGGGTATGCTAAGAACTAGCTCCTTAAACTTTGCTTTTTCAATGTTTATTGAATTAATTCTATTCTGTAAATGTTTAAATTTATCTTCAACTAAAACAATTCCTGGGTGCCGAGTTAAAACTTTGCCACTTTTACCAGACTCTAGAAATAAATCATTGAATGCAAATATGATTTTTTTTAGGGCCTCATCGCCAGAAATTTCATTTACAGTGATTTGTTCAGGAGCGTTATGTTCTTGCTCTTTATTATAATCTGGTAACGAGTAATAATTAGCCGAAATAAAATTTGCAGATTCGAGTTCTTTAGAAAAGAGATCTAGATGATTTTGTAATAAATCGAATTGTGCTTTGATAAGAAAATTAATATTCATTGAAAAGCTATTCTAAATATATTTAGTATGATGTGTTCTTTAATTATAGCATACTATCAATTTTTAATAAATTTTAAGTGGCTTTAGAGTTTAGAATTTCATGGAAAAGGAAGATATAGCTTGGATAATTACAAAATGATTTGCTTCAAGTACCGTTAAAGCAACTATAAATTTAGTTATTACGAAACTCCATCAGAACCACTATAGAGCTGGAAAACTACTCAAATTCTTAATCTTGCTAAACAATACAAAGCATAGTGCTAGTCTAAAACTTGTGAATTGAAAAGATAGTGATGTAATGATTAACAAATAAACCAAGAAGGTAAAATATAGGAGTTATAAAAATCATTGTGTATGTGTAAATTTCAAAAAATAAATTGTGTAAAAATTTAAAGCTGGCTTAATTAAGAAAAGTTCTTAAAGATTAAAAACTTTTTGAGACTAGAAGCAATGGAATTACTCTGTAGCATTAAGCAGAAGTATATGAAATAGTGAACATTTGAAAACATGAATTAAAAGAAATATACATAATTGGAACTGAGCAATAAATGTATTTAAAAAGTTTTATAAAACTAAGCCAAATCAAGAGAAGATATAGTTACCGAGAAATAAGATTTCAGATTACAGCAAAATTAGATCTATTTACTGATAGCATATGAAGCTATGTTTAAAGCTTTATTCTAAATCAATCAAGTATGATGTGTTCTTTATATAGCACGATAAGTGACTAATTGTCTATTCCTCTATATAAATTTTTAGTGCGTTTATTGTTATGTTAAATTGACTAAAGAATTTAATAGTAAGGGATTCTCTTCAATTGATAATGTAATTTGTTTACTAGACAGTTATTCAAAGCAGCAGGCACGTTCATTAAGTTCTGAAAAATCTAAATACAATGCCAGTTAGAGAAATTTGATAATTTAATAAAGCTAAAAATGAAATTAAATGGTTAAACCCAGAACACAATCTATTTCTTGGTCTAAAAGGGAAGGGAACAAGAGGTATTAAGTATGAGCCTAGCCGTAAAATTTGAAAATTTCTAACTTGTAAGCATTGAACTTTTATAACCACTTTGCAAAATAGCCAGAAAAAAATCATGTGGCTAGACAAAGATTTTTTTTTAAAATCAAAGGTAGTAAAATTGAGAAGGCTATAAACAATGAAAAAAGCATTTAAATGTGAAATTATCCAACTAGTTACAACTCAACTTTAACAATACACACCTATAAGAAATACATATCTGTAGATTAACCATCAAAAATTAAAATGCTTCAAGTTCAAAGCCACAATAAATTGTTTAGTTGACCGCGAGTTTAGATACTGACAAAGAAATAACTAACAAAAAAATCTACATACAATTTTGTAACTCCCCCAAATATAAAACAGTTAATAAGTAGAGTTATCCATAAACTAAAAAAGGAAAATTTACGATGAGAAAAAGCAAATCTACCGAAAGTAAAATTGTCTAAATGATCAAAGAAGCAAAGTCTAGTGTTCCCGTTCCTGAGGAACGCCGTAAACATGGTATTGGCCAAAGTAACTTTTAAAAGCAGCGAACAAAATATAGTGGTGGAGGGTCAAAATGTTAAACGGCTAACACCTCATTGCTTGCCGCGGTAAAACAAGGCAAATTAGAGTAGATAATGGCCCTGAGCTTACTTCGACTATGTTGGAAATATGAACGATGGTAAACAACATTATTAAGCTTTAGTTTTTAAAGCCTGGTAGTCCTTATCAAAATGGTTTTGTTGAAAGATTTAACCGAAGTTACCGTGAAGAAGTGATACTTGTTTGAATCACTGCAAGAAGTACGTGAAATCACACTAATTAGCTATCTTGTGACTGCAAAAAATTTTACAAAAGAGCTGTACTAAATTGGCTGGAGTTACAATTTTAAAAAATGAAATTACAGCTTTCATAAACTATGAAAGTGTAAATGAACAAGAGATGCTTTAAAACTTTAACAATCTGAAAGTGTGATACAAGGGTTATATATGATATTGAAAAACCAAAAGTTAAAAGACATTAAATTTTAATACGAAGAAAATGAATTTTACAAAAGAGATCAATATAGCTTAATGAAAAGTGCCTCTGCTGAAGATAGGAAAGAAAAACAGTTTAATTTATGTTAGAAAAAATTAAGAAATGAGTGAGGAGGCTTACAATTACCAAAATTTTGTAATTCACTAAATCTATATAATCGTAGCAAATAGCCTTTGTAAACAACGGCAAAATATAAACCCAATATAGAGAGATTTTCATAACACTATTTTTCGATGATATAAAAATTACGAGCAAGCAACGATAAAAATCAATCGTTAAAATTAAGCATACAAAAATAAACTTGATCGATGAAGAGTTTAAATAACATTCAAAAAAATAGCTCTACTTTATTCCTTTGATTAATACTTAATACCTTTGAAATGCTTATTTAAACTTTATTGTATGATGTGTTCTTAAATTGGTGTGTAATTAACTTATGATGTGTACTTTTTAGCTCGTTAATCTGACTGCTTCTACTGTAATACTTGCTTTACGTATACAACCTGATTTAGTATGTTGTGTTCTTTTAACGTGTGCTATTAGTTGAGATCATAATCATGATCAGGTAAGTTGTTTCTGTTCTAAATAAAATATAGGAATGAGGAATGAACAACTGGAACCCAAATAGCTGGAGAGACTTCCCAATAGTCCAGCAGCCTGAATATCCGGATCAGGCACAATTAAAACAAGTAGAAAAGCAGCTAAATTCTGCGCCACCTTTAGTATTTGCTGAAGAAACAAGAAGCTTATACAAAAGTCTAACTGATGTTTGTGAAGGCAAAGCCTTCTTGTTACAAGGTGGTGATTGTGCCGAGTCATTTTCAGATTTTAGTGCAGCGAACATACGAGATACATTCAAAACACTACTTCAAATGGCTGTTGTATTAACATATGGTGGTAAGTGTCCTGTTGTAAAAATAGCTAGAATGGCAGGTCAATATGCCAAACCAAGATCGTCTGATTATGAAACAGTTAATGGTGTGTCGTTACCTTCATACCGCGGAGATATAGTTAATAGCTTCGAATTCACTGAATCAGCGCGTATTCCAGACCCGAACAGACTTATGACGGCATATCATCACAGCGCAGCTACATTAAATTTATTACGAGCTTTTGCCCAAGGTGGTTTGGCAGATTTGCACCAAGTAAACCGCTGGAATATGAGCTTCGTTGCAGCAAATCCATTAAAAGAAAAATTCCAACAGCTCGCCGACAGAATACAAGACGCGCTTCAATTCATGGAAGTGTGTGGGATTGATTCTACTGTTGCACCAAGTTTAAAAGAAACATCACTGTATACTTCACATGAAGCATTGTTATTAGGTTATGAAGAAGCCCTTACGAGAAGGGATCATCTCACTGGTGACTGGTATGACTGTTCATCGCACTTTGTATGGATTGGGGAGCGTACTCGACAATTAGACCATGCGCATATTGAGTTTTTTAGAGGTATTAAAAACCCAATTGGCGTTAAAGTAGGTCCAGGTATGAAACCAGACGAGCTTATTGAGTTAATAGACGCATTAAATCCAGATAATATACCAGGTCGTTTAACACTTATTACAAGAATGGGCGCAGATATTCTTCCTGAGAAGCTTCCAGCACTGGTAAGAAAGGTACAAGAAGAAGGTCGTAAAGTGATTTGGTCTTCAGATCCAATGCACGGCAATACTGAAAAAGCGACTACGGGTTATAAAACTAGAAGCTTCAACAACATTTTACGTGAAATCAGTCAATTTTTCGCTGTACATAAATCTGAAGGTTCATATGCGGGCGGTGTACATTTAGAAATGACTGGCCAGCACGTAACTGAATGTACTGGTGGTGCTTATGGTTTATCTGATGAAGATTTAGCGCAAAGATATAGAACACAATGTGACCCAAGACTTAATGCCGATCAAGTTTTAGAGCTTGGTTTCTTAGTTGCAGATTTATTAAAAGATGCAAGAAAATAGCTAAAACCAAGCATATAGCAATTCATATTTTTAAACCCCACGAAATAAGTGGGGTTTAGTTTGTTTGTGTATTCTCAATCGCACCAGTTAAAGAATAGTTTACAAAAGACTAGTACTTGCGCCTCACTAATCCAGCTTCAGAAATAATTTTTGCCGAAATTTCTTCTACTGAATGTTTTGTTGAATTAAGAAAAGGGGTTTTATGCTTTTTGAAGAGCATTTCAACTTCTCTCACTTCAATACGACACTGGCGTATTGACGCATATTTTGAATTAGCCATACGTTCTTGTCGAATTAAAGAAAGCCTCTCAGGATCGATTGTTAACCCAAAGAGTTTATTTTTATATGGCAATAGACATTTAGGAAAGTTGCCTTTTTCTAGATCATCTTCCGTCATCGGGTAATTCGCAGCTTTAATACCATACTGCAAAGCCAAATAAAGACTTGTCGGTGTTTTACCACTACGACTCACACCAACCAAAATGATATCTGCTTCTTCGTAGTTCTTTATGTTTGCACCGTCATCGTTTGCTAGTGCGTAATTAACCGCGTCAATCCTAAAGTCATAACTTGATTCATGTATTGAGTGAGTTCTATGTATACGGGGGACCGGTTCTGTTTTTAGTTCTTTCTTAAGAACATGGCTGGCTAATGTTAAGAAGTCATAACAAACAGCATTACTAGATAAAATAATATCGGACAATTCCGGATTAACGAAGGTGAAAAATACTAAAGGGGTTTCACCATCAGCACTAACTGTATTATTGATTAATTCTTTAATTTCTTTTGCTCTTTCCACTGTTTCTACGAAAGGAATGGTTTTATGTTGAAATTCAACAGGAAAAAGTGAAAGAGTCGCATGACCAAAAACTTCAGAGGTAATGGCTGTTCCATCCGAAATATAAAAAGCAGTTCTCATAAATAAGCCTAATGAAATTTGTTTATTTTCCTTATCGCGGTTTACGCGACTAGCTTTGCCAGTGTAGAATGCACTCGACTATACTAATGGTCAAACAATCTCTCACATTTATTACAATTTGTTTATGGAGACAGTTCCGTGCAAGACTACGTTCTCTGGTATCAAGAGTTAGGTATGCAAGATGTACCTCGAGTGGGTGGCAAAAATGCGTCACTTGGGGAAATGATTTCAAACCTAGCAAACGCTGGTGTACAAGTACCAGGCGGATTCGCTACAACCGCCGAAGCCTTCAATGAATTTTTAGAGCAGTCAGGCTTAAACGAAAAAATTCACAAAATCCTAGACACATTAGACGTTGATGACGTTAACACCCTCGCAAAAGTAGGTGCTGACATTCGTCAATGGATCATCGATACACCATTCCAACCAGAACTAGATAAAGCTATTCGCGACGCATATAACACGCTCCATGGTGATGCATCAGCAGACGTTTCTTTCGCAGTTCGTTCATCTGCAACTGCAGAAGATATGCCTGACGCATCATTCGCAGGTCAACAAGAAACATTCTTAAACGTACGTGGTATAGATGCCGTAATGGTAGCTATTAAACATGTATTTGCTTCATTATTTAATGACCGTGCCATTTCATATCGAGTTCACCAAGGTTATGACCACCGTGGTGTAGCACTTTCAGCCGGTATTCAACGTATGGTACGTTCTGATAAAGCATCCTCAGGTGTAATGTTCAGTATCGATACTGAGTCAGGTTTCGAAGACGTTGTATTTGTTACATCAAGCTATGGTCTTGGTGAAATGGTTGTACAGGGTGCAGTTAACCCTGATGAGTTTTATGTTCATAAACCAACATTAGCTAAAGGTAAACCTTCAGTAGTTAGAAGAAACTTAGGTTCAAAAGCAATTCAAATGGTTTATTCAAGTGACGAGTCACATGGTAAACAAGTAGAAATTGTTGATATGGAACCTGAATTATCTAACCGTTTTTCAATCACAGACGAAGAAGTACAAGAACTAGCTAAACAAGCTGTGATCATCGAAAAACATTATGGCCGTCCGATGGATATCGAATGGGCTAAAGATGGCAACGACGGAAAACTTTATATTGTTCAAGCTCGTCCAGAAACAGTTCGTTCTAATGAAGATGCGAATGTGATGGAACGCTTCCAGCTAAAAGCACACTCAAATGTCATTGCGGAAGGTCGTGCTATTGGTCACAAAATTGGTTCAGGTGTTGTACGAGTACTTAACTCAATCGACGAAATGGATAAAGTACAAGTTGGTGATGTATTAGTTACTGATATGACAGATCCAGATTGGGAACCAATCATGAAACGTGCAGCTGCGATCGTTACAAACCGTGGTGGTCGTACATGTCACGCAGCAATCATTGCTCGTGAACTTGGTATTCCAGCTGTAGTTGGTTGTGGTAACGCAACAGACTTAATCACCAATAACCAAGAAGTAACTGTTTCTTGTGCTGAAGGTGATACGGGCTATATTTACGAAGGCAAACTGGATTATGAAGTAATTACTTCTCAAATCGATTCTATGCCTGATTTACCAATGAAAATCATGATGAATGTTGGTAACCCTGATCGTGCGTTCGACTTTGCTAAATTACCACATGCTGGTATAGGTCTTGCTCGTTTAGAGTTTATTATCAACCGCATGATCGGTATTCACCCTAAAGCTTTAATCAACTTTGATACTCAACCAGCTGATTTACAAGCTGAAATCAAAGAAATGATTGCAGGTTATGCTTCTCCAGTTGAATTCTATATCGAAAAATTGGTTGAAGGTATTGCTACTTTAGGTTCAGCATTTGCACCAGAGCGCGTCATTGTACGTATGTCAGACTTTAAGTCGAATGAATATGCGAACTTAGTTGGCGGTCAGCAATATGAGCCAGAAGAAGAAAACCCAATGATTGGTTTCCGTGGCGCATCACGTTATATTTCTGAAGATTTCCGCGAGTGTTTTGCACTAGAGTGTGAAGCAATCAAGCGTGTAAGAAATGGCATGGATTTAACTAATGTTGAAATCATGATCCCATTCGTGAGAACTTTGGAAGAAGCTGCACAAGTAATTGAATTACTTGAAGAACATGGTTTAAAACGTGGTGAAAATGGCTTAAAAGTAATCATGATGTGTGAATTACCATCAAATGCATTACTAGCAGAAGAATTCCTAGAATACTTCGACGGTTTCTCTATTGGCTCTAATGATTTAACCCAGTTAACATTAGGCCTTGACCGTGATTCAGGTTTAATCGCACACCTATTCGATGAAAGAAACCCTGCAATTAAGAAGCTTTTATCTATGGCTATTCAAACGGCTAAAGCGAAAGGTAAATATGTAGGTATCTGCGGTCAAGGTCCTTCGGATCATGAAGATTTTGCCGCTTGGCTTGTTGAGCAAGGTATTGATTCTGTATCTTTAAATCCAGACACAGTATTAGAGACTTGGTTATATCTGGCTGATAAATTAAAAGCCAAGGACTAACTATTAGTTTTTTAATGAAGCCGGCAATTGCCTAATGCCAGTCAGTTAAGAATTGACTGGCATTTTCTTTTATACGGATATTTCCTTGGTTTCTTTCTAACCTCTCTTGGGTACCTCCTATCAGGAAGCCGGTCTGGTAATACAAACAATCTTAGTGTTGTCAGCAGCTCTTCATAGTGTACTGGCAACTTACTCGCACTGTGGATAGGAGTGAGCATAAAAAATGCGATGATATAGCGCATACATAAACTAAAACTAAGTTGTCTGGGTATCAGGATTTCTTCCGCTTTCGTTGCATCAATCATTGCAATGCGGATTAAGTTGTAAGCTAACAGTAGTCCCCATAACTCTTGACGTACCATATCAGGCTTTTTACTTCGTAATGCATGTTTAGACTGATGCAACCCTTGTTTCATTTCTCTAAAGCCCAACTCTATTTCCCAACGCTGAGTATAGACTTCTGTTAATTCATCATATGGATAACGCATGGGGTCGATTAATGAACTCAGTACACGGTAGCTTTTCCCATCAACTTTATACGTAGTGAGTCGAGCGGTTATTTGCTCTGGTAAATCTTTAAATTTACTTTTAGCTTGAGGGCTAGTATGTAAAGTGATTATTTTATCTTCATCGCTGATATGACGTTCAACTTGGTATTGTAAATCCTTGCGAGCTGGTAACATCCAATGTGTATTTTTACCTTGTCTTTGCCACTGATATAAAAGGCCTAAAGAGTAATAGCCACGGTCAAATAGCGTTAAAGAGTCATCTGGGACAGACGATAAAAGTCTTTTGGCAAGTGTCATTTCCCCTACATGGCGTGCATCAAAGCTACTATCCAGTAATAGATGGCTTGATACCTCCATCAAACTACACATCCTGATTTGAGGATAACTGCTTTCACCAAATTGATTACTGTCACTACCAAACGCACTTCGATTTTCTTCGTTATCTTGAGTTCTAAAGCTCACTCCATCAACAGCTAACAAATTCAGTCCACACCACTGCTCAAAGGCATGCTTGTAAAATGCACTTTGGGCCAACAATCGAAACGAGTGATACACTGCATCAACCCCTAAACGTTGACGACCTTGAACCAAAGCGCTGGGCGCAACCAGTTTATTTTTCCCCGGCAGCGTAATATCTAATCGGCTTGCGATATCCCATACTGTTTCGTTACGAAATAGGCTCATGCCAATGACTGACCACATAATAGCTTCTAACGGCAACCTTCTTCGGCGCACGGTTGCAACTCCAGCATACTCGAACGCCTGTTCAAGTATATCGGCATCAAGGACATTCTTTAGTTTATCCAGGGTGTGTACATCATCTAAAAACGAAGTTAGGTCGTCACAGTGATTAGAAAGAGGCATAAAAAAAATCCGATATTAGTTTCCTAATATCGGATTCTGAACTCTTTAAAAGATCGGTCAACTGATCTCTTTGCTTCTTAACTGATCAGCATTGGGCAATTGCCGGCTTTTTATTTTACTTTATCCAGCTTGTAGCAAACATCTCTAAATAGACGTTGTAATTTCTTGAGATAGACTCTCGCTTTAGGGTAGTAAATAGAGAAACACATTAAAGCAGCCAAGCCAAAAATAATTGAAGGACCGGGCACTACAAAGAATATAATTGCTAGTAGTACAAATAAGCCGCCTAAACTTAGTATCAATAATTTCTTCATATCAGCCTCCTTATTTAAATATAATCAAGATAAATATATTTTTCTGTTTCTAACTGTAACAAAGAATATAAAACTCAATTTTCTTAACTTGCTACCATGGTACAATAGGGGCATAAGTAATAAAAAAATACCGTCATGATTGCTCAAATTTCTCAACAAGATAATGCAAACCAATTAATTAATAACTATCTAGAACAATTGAAGAATATTGGCTTTTCCGGAGATTTAGATACGAGTTATGCAACACGTATTGTAAATTCAACAGATAACAGTATTTATCAAGAAGTTCCTCAAGCTGTTATCTTCCCAAAAACAAATAAAGATATTCAATTAGCATTACAAACTGCAAATCAAGATCCCTTTTTATCATTAACTTTTGGTCCAAGAGGTGGTGGCACTGGAACAAATGGGCAATCATTGACTCCAGGTATAATTCTGGATTTATCGCGACACATGCGAGAAATATTGGAAATAAATCTAGATGAAAAGTGGGTAAGAGTTCAAGCTGGCGTAATTAAAGATCAACTCAATGACTTTTTAAAACCTTATGGTTTTTTCTTTGCTCCCGATCTCTCTACCAGTAATCGAGCGACTATTGGGGGTATGATAAATACTGATGCCTCAGGGCAAGGTTCTTTAGTTTATGGCAAAACAAGCGATCATGTATTAGGACTCAAATCGTATCTTGTAGATGGTACCGAATTAAACACGTCTAAAATAACTAAAGTGCAAGCTGAGTTACTCGCTGAACAAAAAACTCAGACTTCTGATATTTATAAGCAAGTACTCACTTCATGTGAAAGTAAAAGAGAATTAATCCTTCAGAAATTTCCGAGACTAAATCGATTTTTAACTGGTTACGATTTAGAAAATGTTTTTAATATTGATCTCACTACTTTCGATTTAACAAGAGTTATTACTGGTAGTGAGGGCTCACTAGCAGTTGTAACCGAAGCAAAGCTTAACATTACACCAATCGCACCTTTTAAAACCCTGATCAATATAAAATATGACAGCTTTGATTCAGCACTTCGAAATTCTCCATTTTTAGTTCAAGCAAACGCCACATCTGTTGAAACAGTTGACAGTAAGGTTCTTAATTTAGCTAAAGAAGATATTATTTGGCATTCAGTTTCAGACCTTATTCAAGATGTACCTAACCAAGAAATGTTGGGTTTAAACATGGTTGAATTTAATGGGGAAACTGAAAATGAAATGGATGACAAAATTGATAAGCTTTGTAAAAAACTAGACGAACTTATTGAAAATAAACAAGCAGGAGTGATCGGCTATCAGTTAACGAATGATAAAGCTGAAATTCTTAAAATTTATGCAATGCGTAAAAAAGCAGTTGGCTTGTTAGGCAATACTAAGGGCAAACAAAAGCCACTCGCATTTGCAGAAGATACAGCTGTACCACCTGAAAACTTAGCCGATTTTATTTCTGAATTTAGAACTTTACTCGATAGTCACAATTTACATTATGGCATGTTTGGCCATGTCGATGCTGGGGTATTACATGTTAGACCAGCACTCGATATGTGCGATCCTGAACAAGAAAAGTTATTGAGAAAAATTTCGGATCAAGTGGTTTCATTAACAGCAAAATACAACGGCTTAATGTGGGGAGAGCATGGTAAAGGTTATCGAAGTGAATATGGACCTGACTTTTTTGGTGAAACGCTATTTACTGAACTTAGGAAAATAAAGTCTGTCTTCGATAAAAATAACAGGTTGAACCCTGGAAAGATATGTACACCAATTGAAAGTAAAGACTCACTAGTTTCAGTTGATGATCAAAAAAGAAGTTGGTTTGATAGAAAAATAAATGTTTCTGTTAAAGACAGTTTTGAAAATGCCATGAACTGTAATGGTAATGGACTATGTTTTAATTATGATGATGACACACCTATGTGTCCTTCTTATAAAGTGACAAAAGATAGAAGGCATTCACCAAAAGGAAGAGCATCATTATTTAGAGAATGGTTAAGACTTCAAGAAGAGCAGGGCGTAAACCTTCTTGAAATTGAAAAACAATTAATAAATAAAGAAAACGACACAACCTGGTGGGAACGCTACCGAAATTCAGGTTCAGATGACTACGATTTTAATCACGAAGTAAAAGAAGCGATGGACGAATGCTTGGCATGTAAAGCATGTTCTTCAGCATGTCCAATAAAGGTTGATGTACCAACATTCAGATCTCGTTTTTTAAATTTCTATCACAGTATTTATTTACGACCAGCGAAAGATTTACTGGTTGCTAATGTTGAATTAACAGCGCCATTAATGTCTAAATTTCCAAGACTAAATAATTTTATTGTGAATAACTTTCCTGGTAAACAATTCATAAATAATGTCATAGGCTACGTTGACACACCTAACTTGAGTGTCCCCTCTATTTCAAAAAGCTTAAAATCAGAAAATAAATTTGATTTAGAAATACTAAATTCACTTTCAGAATCAGAAAGAAAGAATTCAGTTTTAATTGTTCAAGATCCATTCACTAGTTATTATGAAGCTGAACTTGTTGTAGCGACAATTAAAGTAATCGAAGCATTAGGAAAAAATGTTTTCGTGCTACCTTTTATTCCAAATGGTAAACCTCAACACGTTAAGGGTTTTCTAAAGGAATTTAAATCTACCGCTAAATCAGCAAGTAAATTCTTAAACGAAGTTTCAAAGCTAAATATTCCTATGATTGGTTTAGATGCATCATTGGTCATGGTGTATAGAGATGAATATAGAACAATTCTAAACTCAGAGGAAAGAGGAGACTTTGAAGTAAAACTTGCTCATGAATTATTTGAGTCTTTTGATTTCAGTAAAATCAAACTTAACTGTAATTCTAGTTTAACTTTGTTATCACATTGTACTGAGACTACTGCGATGCCTTCAGCATCAAAAGTATGGAAAAATATTTTTTCTCAATTAGGTTTAGAACTTAAAACTCCTACAACTGGATGTTGTGGTATGGCTGGAACATATGGGCATGAGAAACAAAACTTTGAAAAATCACAGTTATTATACGAATCTTCATGGAAGAAAAAGATAGAAAATGAGCAATTAGATACTATTTTGTCTACTGGCTTTTCATGTCGTTCACAAGTTAAACGATTTGAAGGGAAAAAACCGCTGCACCCAATAGAGTTTATTGCATCAAATCTTTAATTTTATGAACTACGTGGTTGAAGATTCTCAACCACGTATAATTTAACATAATTACAATGTGCGTTTAGAGCCAGATTTTGCTCGATCTGAAACATTAGTTTGAATATAAATCTGGTCAGTTGTGGCAATTTTCGAATGTCCAAGATCTTCAGATAGATGTTTCAATGGTCGATGTTTTGCATCATGCGTTGCACCTGTATGACGAAGCCAATGTGATGTGGCTGCTTTAAGTTGTTCTGATTCATCTTCAAAACCATCTTGTTCCAATTTATCTATTGCAAGATCAAAACTTTCTTGGACAATTCTCCTGATCTGCCTAACGTTCATACCTCCTTGGCCCCGAAGTTTATGAAGGATAGGGGATGGATCATCAGCACGGGGTAATGGTTCAAAACCTCTATGAATTCGATATCTTTTCAAATACTCTAAAAAATCTTCACTCAAAGTTACATCTCTGAGTTTATTACCTTTACCCATCACACGTAAAAACCAATAATTATCTGAATCTTGCCAAAAGTGACTCATAACTGGTGACCATTGTGGTCTATCTGATAATTCTGAGATTCTAAGGTATAAGCCTTTTAAGCAAGCTAATGTGAATAAATTTCTTTCATATTTTGGTTCTTTTTCACATCTGTCTTTTGTTACTCCAAATACATATTCCCATTGCAGGTCACTTAGTGTGTCAGGCATATTTATTTGAGATTGAACCACCAAGTATGGAGAATTTTTCTTAACCACAGGTACATAGTTAAAGGCTGACTTTTCTTCCAATTGCGCAAATTTATAAAATACATTAAGCGCAGTGAACATGGCTGCAAGCGTTTGTTGACTGACACCGTTTTCTTTTTCTATAAAAGGTCGCCATTTATCATTTATGTATTTGATTCCATCTTTATCTTTAAAACGCCATTGTACAGAATTTGTTGACCAAGGTTTTTCAGGTTTAACCATAAAATCAACATAGGCTTCTATGTCTTCGCGCTTCAGATTAAAAACTGAAGACTTTGTGAAATGCCAAGACCAAAGATAAAAGCGTTCAATTTCATTTCGAAAACGATTAAATGTGGCTTCAGATTTTCTCCCGTAAACATATAAAAACTTTAAAAGAAATTCATAATCCGAATTTATAAAGTCATGTTTAGAGTTTAATGCTGTAAGTTGAGAGTCTAATTCAGGGTATTCACTTTTAAGAGTGGCATCTTCAACATGTGCAATCATATATCTTAATTGCTTAACAGTATCGACTAATGGGAAAATCATAAAAAGTCCGATATTGGTTAGTATTGGACATAGTTTAAATCTTTATCAAAAAACTGTAAAACTAAAATTCAAAGAATAGTACATGCTTCTAATTACATCACAATTAATTTAACATAATACAAATTATAAGAAGTTATGTTTATCCTTTAAAGATGCTATTATTCATGCCTTCTAAAGTAACACCTTATATCACAATGAACGAATCTACCTTTTGGGAAATTTTAAGAAACGTTAAAATTTCAGAACAAGATGCAAATGAAACACTTAAAGCTCTGTTATCTAAATTAAGTCATAATGAAATTAAAGAGTTTGATACAATTTATACTGAGAAGTTAAAGCTATTATGGCAATGGGAAAATTGGGCTGTTGCTTTTATTATATGTGGATGTAACACTGAATATGATTTTTTAGATTTTTGTAATTGGTGTTTACTTCAAGGCGAAGAATATAATGATCGACTTTATAATAAACCAGACGAACTTTATGATTATAACTTTCCTTTAAAAGATAATCTGCCATATCCATATGTTGATGAACTAGATTTAGTGCCTGGTTTACTTTATGAAGAACTTACAGGTCAAGAACTACCTTATCATCAAGTAGTTAACTATCAACCTAAGGGAAAAAGGTTTAAAAATAAACCTAAATCCCTTAAAGAATCTTATCCAAATTTATTTAATAAATTTTGGAATAAGAATTAATCTATAATAATTCTTAGCATTCTTCTTAACGGTTCAGCTGCGCCCCAAAGCAGCTGATCACCAACAGTAAATGCACTAATATACTTTGGACCCATAGTTAATTTTCTAATCCGCCCAATAGGTATATCTAAAGTTCCTGTGACTTTAACTGGTGTTAGTTCTTCAGATGTAATTTCTCGGTCATTTGGAATAACTCGAACCCATTCATTATGACCTGCAAGAATATTCTCAATTTCTTCAACACTCAGATCTTCTCTAAGTTTGATTGTCATTGCCTGTGAATGGCATCGCATTGCACCGATTCTCACACATAAACCATCAATAGGAATTGGCGAACGAGAAGAACCTAAAATCTTGTTGGCTTCAACTTGCGCTTTCCACTCTTCTTTAGATTGGCCTGAATCCATAGGTACATCAATCCAAGGTATTAAACTACCAGCTAAGGGCACACCAAATTGATCTTTTGGTAAAGAGTCAGATTTAATCTTCTCTGCAACAAGCTTATCAATTTCTAAGATTGCTGAACTAGGATCATTAAGAAGAGATTTAACCTCAGTATTGATTTCACCCATTTGAGTAATGAGTTCACGCATATTACGAGCGCCAGCTCCAGAAGCCGCTTGGTAAGTCATAGGCGAAACCCATTCAACTAAGTCTCTCTCAAATAAGCCACCCAAAGCCAATAGCATAAGAGAAACAGTACAATTACCGCCGACAAATGTCTTAACCCCCTGCTCTAGACCTTGTTTAATGACATCATTGTTTACAGGATCTAATACAATTATGCTGTCGCTTTGCATACGAAGTGCTGATGCGGCGTCAATCCAATAACCACCCCAGTCTGCACCTCGTAAATGTGGATAAACTGATTTTGTATAGTCTCCGCCTTGACAAGAAATAATAATGTCCATTTCAGACAAAGCAGATACATCATTTGCATCTAGCAATGGTTTTGGTGTACCAGCAAAATCGGGGCCTAACTGACCTGTTTGCGAAGTCGTAAAAAAATACGCTTCTATATTATCGAAATCATGCTCTTGCTGCATTCGCTCCATTAACACAGAGCCAACCATACCACGCCAACCAACGAGTCCTACTTTCTTCATAGTTATTTACCTTGTATCAAATTATTTAGAATCATTGCGTGAGTCTAGACGTCTAAAACTATCAAACTTGACTAAAATTAACTAGTTTTATCTTGTTAAATTTAGAATCTTTCAACGTAGCTAGTATCGCAGCAAAAGTAAGATGTGTTCGTGATTAAGTTATAATAAAGCCCACTACCATTTAGTGGGCTTCGGGCCATACCTGTTATTAAACTTTAGAATTCCATTGATACATCTAAGCTAATTTGTTGAGCCATTTCTTTTTCACGGATAAGTACATTATTTTGTTGCACTTCAAAGTTTTGTCCTAAAAGGTTTTTAACTTTGAAGGTCACCGTAGTATTGAAATTTGGATAATAACTATAAACCAAATCAAGCGAGTTAATTGGTTGTTCATATGCATCATCAAAATCATTTACACCGGCTGCTAGAATACGATCTCCGAATACATTGTAAATTACAGAAGCTTGATGATTTCCGTTATGAGAATCATAGTTTAGCTGGAAATTAGCAACGTACTTAGAATGACCAGTCATTCGACGTTTAAGGTTAGTTAAATCACCTTTATCAGCTTCAAGAATTTCAACTTCAGAATCACTTAACGTCACATTACCTGAAGTGAAAATTGCACCACCAAGCGCGTCAGCTGACAACTCTAATAACCATTCAGCCTCAATACCATAAACAAAAGCAGTATCAGCATTATCAAATTCAAGCGTGAAACGCCCATCAGCTTCTGTTAATAAGGCTTCAATTGGCTTATCAATATCTTTATAAAAGGCACCAATTGAGTAGTTATCACCATTTTCCATGTAAAACTCAGCACGGAAATCGAAGTTATCCAAATAACTTGATTCAAGTGTTGGGTTACCTAATGTACGATAGTCTGTAAGTGGATCTTGATACTGTACCGGTGTTAGCTCACGTAAATCCGGGCGAACAATTGTTTGTCCATAGCCAAATCTTAATTGGTAATCTTTGTCACTATATGTAACAGAAAACGAACCAAAATAATCATCTTCCATAACACTCGCTTGCTGAATTGCTTCTTCACTCAATTTATCTGCAAGCAATGCTGGGTCAAAAATTGAACGTGAATAAGCCAATGCAACCTGGCGGAAATCTTCATAGCGAACACCACCAGAAAAACGCCAATTCTCACCAAGCATATAATCAAAGCTTCCGAAATATGCATCAATTTTCTGTGCTGCTAAATAATCATCTGCTGCAGGTTCTTGGAAAAGTAATTCAACATCGGTCATATCAACTGTTGCATCATCGCGAAAGTACGAACCTACGCCCAATGCTTGAGCCGGCGTGTCTGCTAATGAAAGACTTTCATTTTGACCAAAACGATACTTTAGGAAGTCTGTTCTGTAGTCACGAGTTTTATCAACGAAGAAGCCGCCACCTTTTACTTCTAGTTCAGAACCTTCAAAGTAAAATGCTTTACTTGCATTCCAACCAAAGTTTTCAACTTCATCTTCCATAGCTACATAACGGTATAAATACGGGTTACCGCCAGAGCTACCGGTATAAACAGTTTCTGAATAAACGCCATCTACATAAAGGTCTCGAACTGAAACTTCGAGTTCACTTGGAATGTCAGTAGTCGCTGTAGAGTCTGTAAAGTGCCAGTCTACCCCTACACCGTCCAATAATGACCAGGTAAAGTTGTGAGTTCCACGTAATTGCAGAATTTCTAATTCACGTTGCTCAAAAGACGTTAGGTTTTTGCGAGTAACCTGACCACTTTCAATACTAAGCGATTTTGATGGCTCCTGATACATAGTATATGATGCTTCGTTTTCAGTATCACGAAGCATCATATAGCCTGCGTTTACATCATGACCATCTAGTTTATAACCTAAGTTAAGTGATGCATTTAACTTAACGTTATTTTTAGTTGTCTGCTTTTCTTCTTTAGCCGAATAACACGTAAATGTTGCTTTGCTACATTCCAATTCTTCTGTGTCTTTTGTGGCTAGAACCGAATTAAATTCGGTGCTATTAGACCATTCATTATCATAAGAAACGGATGTTAAGAATCCTAATTGACCACCGAAACCAAATAGATCATCAAATCGGTCACCAAACACAACCTTTGCGCCAAAGTCAGGATCAATGCTCTTCTCAACCATACCAAAATCACGAGGTAGTGCTTTTATTAACCCTTTATTGATTGCGATCGCAGCGTCTTGGCCAATATCTGAGCCCTGTGTTTTTGATTCAACTTGGCGAATATTTCGAACAGATAAATCAGAAAGACCATTAATATACGTATTCAATGCCATTTGGATTTGTGCTGGCATCTGACGCAAACCGTCGTCTTTTCCTAGCCAGTCATCATCACTGCCATTATAAACAAGCCCGTTATCATTGGTATCTTTGTAAGCACCGCCCACTTCAATTTTGAATACGCGATCTGAAGGAATACTCTTGGTGCGAATATTTACATCACCACCACCAAAAGCAGCTGGCATATCAGGAGAATATGCCTTTTGAACAGCGAGTGACTCGATAATGCTTGAAGGGAATATATCAAGTGGAATAACGTTTCGAGTTAGATCTGGACTCGGTACAATCGCACCGTTTAAACGCACGCTAGAATAACGTTCACCAAGACCACGCACATAGATGAATTTGTCGTTAACTAGGCTTAAACCTGTTACACGGCGTAACGCTGAAGCGGCATCACTGTCACCGGTTCTTGAGATCTGCTCTGAACCCATGATGTCAGCAACGAATGCTTGGTTTTTACGCTCTTCAATTACTGCGCTTGCACTTCCTTTAAGACGACTACCAACAGCAACAACTTCTTCAATTTCTTGTGCAGTTTCTTCCGCAGCCAAAACCTGTGATGCTGGTGCCAATAAAGAAAGTAAAGATAAGGTAATAAGATTGGCCTTAAATTGCTTTATTGGTTTCATTTTTAATTCCTCTAAACCAAATTTATTCAACAAGGGCGCAAAAATGCGCCCTAATAGATTGCTTTGTGGTTTAGATTAGTTTTTACGTGCCATTGACGCTTTTACAAACTCAACCCACTCGTTGCTTGCACCTTCACCGATAGCACCAATGAATGCAACGTCTTCGAAGAAAGAATTTTCAGAGCTTAACTTAGCTGATTCAATTGCAACTGTATTGCCGTCTTTATCAGTAATTGAACCTTTTGTTGTTACGCCATCTTCTGCTAGAACATTTGAGAAATCAGCAAAACCAATTAACTTGTTCATTTCACCAGCTAAGAACCATTGTTCAATGTTGAAATCTGCTAAATCTCCTGTCAATGGCGTGTTGATTTCTTCAAAGTTAAGACCACATGCGAAAATAGAATTTGTGAATGAAATATCACCTGCTTTAGCGTTTGCATGCACACCCGCTTCATGTGATTGGTCTTTATCATTGAATAGGTCGAAACAACCAGCACCAGATTGAGTTGAAGAGTTAACGAATAACATGTTTGCTAGTTTCGCTTTACCCCACTCTTTCATTTCCATGCCTGCGCCCGTATTCTTACGCGTGTCAGCATCTACTTTACCGTTTGTGACTACAGTTGCGTTAGCAATTGTAGGGAAAGAAACTGAAGTCACTAAATCTGAGTCTGCACTTGGCGCTTTCTTAGCACCATCAGTTTCGAAACCGTGGTTACCATGCTCTTTTGAGTGCACAAGAATGAATTGGCCGTTACCTTTCCAACCCTCATCCCAGTCAATGCCATCATCTACTGATTCAGTGATAACAATGTGCTTGATATCAACAGAACCACCAAATAGTTCAATACCATCATCCGCACCATTATGTACATGGATATAGTCAATCTCTGTACCTGAACCAACTGCGTTAAGCGTCAGACCATTTAGTTCGTTATCAGGTGTTACTTCGTAACCTGCATACTTGATAACAACATGCTTTAATGTACCGCTGTCATCCGCTGCATCGTTACCACCATAGTAAGAAACAATACCTTCTGCTTTATGGTTACACTGACCTGCTTCTGCATCTGCTTTTGCACAACGGATTGATTGACCCATACCGTTAATTTGGATACCACCCCAGTCACCAATTGCTGGCGTAGTTGTGTCATCGCCATCAATATCACTAATACTTGTAAATACAATTGGTTTATCAATTTCGCCGATTGCTTCGATGTTTGCACCACGGGCAATACGAATAAAGCTCTCAGGTTTTGTAAAAGCGATGTTTACACCTGCTTCGATTGTTAAAGTAGGACCATTAACATCGATTACACCACCTTTTGAAGTATCAACATCTTTACCGATGAATAATTCACCTTCAAAAATATGTGCACCACCATTTGGTAAAGCAGGAATTAAGAAAGAAGATGTGATGTCTTTAGCGTATGAAGCAAATATTTGGCTATATACGCAGTTTTTGTTTTCGTCATCTGCTTTACCTTTAAACTCAACACCATCCATTGTATAAGATGCACATTCTAGTGCCGTTGTGTCTGGAGTTGGATTAGTCGGGTTAGTTGGGTTAGTAGTACCGCCAGTATTATTTGTTACATTACTTGTTGAATTATCAACACGGTTATCATTTGTTGTTGGTGTTACATTGATGTCACCGCCGCCACAACCAGCAAGAACAAGAGCAGAAGTAATTAGGCTAGCTTTAAAAAACCCAGAAAGTTTCATTTTAATCTCCAAAAATATAATAAGTCGTTATAAGCGCAAAAAGCTTGATGCATAAATTAAAGGAGGTTTGTTACTGTTGGGTTACAATTAATATAAAGTTAAATGACAGTAATAATACAGATTGATGAAGGTGAATAGTTTTAGCTTTAATAGATTATAAAAAGAAAAAGCCGTTCCATTTAAACTGGATACGGCTTTGGTGTTGCGATTCTTACTGTTGTTATAAAAGTGCTTTTTTCAAACTTTCTGAATGTAGCTTTTCTTTTTCAACAAATTTAATCCATTGTTTCGCTAATCGTTGAGATTTCTTGTGCTTTTCAGCTTGTTCAAACGCCAATATGGACGCATCAAAATTTTCTAAGTTATATTGCGCCATACCCAGTGCCACATATGCATTTGATTCGAAGGTTAAATTACCTTTATTTAACGCTTCTCGCGCAAAGTCTGCGGCATCTTCATAACGTTCAAGGTTTAAGTAAACTTCCGCAAGTCGCTGAGCATAATTGCCATGATCAACTTTTTCCGTGGCGCTCTTGAAGTGCGGTATCGACTTTTCATCTTCTTTAGCTTGTACGAAAGCCTCAGCTATAAAAGCCTGATTTTTAGCACTATTTTCAATTTTTCCATTTGAAATTCCTTCTTTGAGTACTTCCGCAGCTTTGAAGTTTAGACCGTTATACATATAAACTTGTGCCAGTTGCATTATTTCATTTTTAGATTTTATGAAACCTTGCTGCTTAGCAGCTTCTAAAATTGCAAGTTGCTTTTTAGCATCGCCAACTTCACCGTACATACCACCTAATTGAACCCAATATTCAGGCTTGTTATATAACTTAACCATTTTTTCAAGTACAACAACAACTTGCTCTGGCTGGTTCAGTGAGTAATATAATGCCCTTTGTAGAACAAGCCAGTTTTCCTTAGGGATCTCGCCTTTACTTTCAGCTAAATTAATTGCAACGTTAATGCTTTCAATGGCTTCACGGTACTGCTTTTGTAGATAATGGGCATTTGCTCTTAAAACATAGTAGCTGTTTGTGATTGGTTTAGTATTACCAGACTTCCATTTGTCTAAATAAATAATGACTTTTTCATAGTCATTATTTGCCATTGCCAATTGCGCAAGACTGAAAGTTGTTGATTGTTTAAGCGACTCAGGGATTTGCTCTTCAGAAATTACTTTTTCGAAAGATTCTATCGCTTTATCTAGTTGATTTTCATTGTAATAAATAAACCCATAGAAGTTGTACATCATTGCAACTTCATACGCATTCATACTACTTGAGCGGGCCTTGATATTGTCCAAAGCCTCAAGGCCTTCTTTAACCTGGCCATCGTCAGCAAGCTTTTGTGCCCTGGCTAATTGACTATACACTTTATTCCTTAGTGCAGGTACTCGCTTAGTTTTTGTTTCTGCGTGCGCCGTATTCATATCAGTTAATGGCGTAACCGATAATAAACTTGGTAACACTGAAGCACTAATTACAAAGCTAATTGATAAAGTTAACTTTTTAATATTCATTTAAAATTCCTCGCAACACTATCAAAATCTAACCATTTATTTGGAATGAGATTTTGTTTTGAACACCAGCTACTTCAACCGCTTCGCCGTTTACAACTCTTGGCTTATATTTGAATTTAAGTGCTGCATCTAACGCTGCTCTGTCAAAGATACTCTCAGGTTCAGCCGTGATCACTTTAGGCTCACGAACGGTACCTTGCTTAGTAACGATAAATTCAACAATTACATATCCTTCGATACCGCGTGATAGCGCTCTACGTGGATAAACTGGCGCTACTTTAACAATCGGTAAATACTCACCATCACTCGATTCAAGCGCTAAGCCACCACCTAACTCGACATCAGCTTGCACATCTGCGCTAAAATCAAAATCAGTGCCAGCTGCGTCCAAGTTGTTAGCCTGCATTTGTGGTGCCTCCATTGGTGGAGGCGGCTCTTTTGGTGTAGGTGGCTTTTGAGGTTTACGCTCTTTCTTTTGAACTGTTTCTTCTTTCTTTAGCATGACAAAATCTAGAACCTGACCTTTAGCAGGATCTGTCATCGCACCTTCCCCGCTTTGGATCAGTGCCTGCATACCAAGAAACAAGAAAAAAGTAATCGTCGCTGCAATAAGTAAAGCGGCTAAATAACGCATTGCTACTCCTATGATTCCTGTGCAGCAATCGATACATCAAACGCACCAGCGGCACGTGAAGCATCCATTACTTTGATCAAAATGTCTGTGGTTGCTTTTTTATCAGCCTGAATTACCACACTACCTTGTGGGTTTTCAGCTTTTAATCGTTCAATATTTGCTTGTACTGCACGTATATCGATTTGACGTTTATTAATCCAAATCTCTCCTTTATCAGAAATCGCAACTAATATGTTTGCACGTTGCTTTTTAACGGCTGTTGCTGCTTCTGGACGGTTCACGTCAATACCCGCTTCTTTAACGAAAGATGCTGTTACGATGAAAAAGATAAGCATGATGAATACAACGTCTAACATCGGTGTCATATTAATCTCTTCAGCTTCTTCTTCTTGGAATACTTTTGCTAATGGAGCTCTCATAATCTTTACCTCTTGCGGCTAGTGATCTAGCAACAATTTATCTTCTAATAATTCAACTTCACGTTTGGCTTTACGTTGTAAAAAAGTCACTGCGAAAACACCTGACAGTGCACCGACCATACCCGCCATAGTTGGGATAGTCGCTTTTGAAACGCCTGCAGCCATTGAACGAGCACTCCCTGTGCCTGTAATTGCCATGACGTTAAATACTTCAATCATGCCTGTTACTGTACCTAGCAGACCAAGTAGCGGACACAATGCAACCATCACTCCGATATAAGGCAAGTTGTTGTTTAACTTAATACCTATACGTGAAATTTCAGCTTGTTTAATTTGTTCAGCATTCCAGCTATTACGCTCTGAACGCGCTTTCCAATTCGTTATTACATCTTTTCGCTGCTTTTTGTATAAACCAAATACATAAATAAAGCGTTCTAAAATCAATAACCACATGGCGAAGATTAGGACACCGATGACCAGTAGAACCTGGCCACCTGTGTCTAGAAAGCTGCGTAATGCGTTAATTGCGTCTAGCAATAAAACCACGTTTACGCTCCTTTCTCGCTACGCTCTGCGATGATGCCAGCACTTTGCTCTTGAAGAATTAACAACAAGTTACGTGAGCGTGTATTAAGTAATGTGTAAAGGAATACAGTTGGAATAGCGACTACCAGACCAAGTACGGTTGTCACCAATGCCTGAGAAATACCACCAGCCATCAATTTAGGGTCGCCAGTACCGAATAAAGTAATTGCCTGGAAAGTATTAATCATACCCGTAACCGTACCAAGTAGACCTAGTAATGGGGCAACAACTGAGATTATTTTAATCAATGTTAGGTTACGTGTAATTTTCGGCATTTCACGTAAAATTGCTTCACTCAGTTTTAACTCTAGTGTGTCGTAGGCAACATCAGGATATTGCTCTTTAACCTTCATAACGCGACCAAGAGGGTTATCTTCACGTGGCGTTGTGTCTTTAAGTTGACGGCGAATTTTAGCGCTCATTAGCATTAAGCTGATAAAACGCTCTAAAGCGATAAGCAGAGCAATCACACCGGTAGCTAAGATCACATAGCCTACAGAGCCACCTTGATGAACCTGCTCTTCAGTATTAGGCGCTTGTACTAACAAACCTAAGATTGAACCGCCAGTTGGGTCTAAAGCAAAATCTACTACGCCACTATTTGCAGCTTGTAGCTCTGCTGCAGATGATTGGTAGCGTGCTACTGGCTGGCGTGTTAATTCAGAAATTGTGTTTGTAACAGGGTTAAAAGATAAATATTTACCATCAGCAACTAAGTTAAATGCACCAACACGTAAAACTTCTTTATTAACTTTTTCGCCACCAGCAACAATAACTTCTGCGTTATAACGAGAAACTTTACCTTGTTCGGTCATTTCTCGCTGTAGTTCAAACCACACTTTTTCAATATCTTCTATTGATGCAAGTTTTGAACTTGAACCCATTTTTGCAGCCATTTCATCCATGAATGCACTGCGCCCAGTAATTTCAGCTGACACTACAGATGTCTGGAATTTGTTGCTTGCATCGCCAGAAACTTGCTGAAGTACACCAAATAACTCTTTAAGCGTACCCATACGTTTACTTAACGTATCAGACAAATTTTGAAGCTTGATTTCATTTTCTTCAAATGAAGTTTCTAAACGCTCTGAGCGAGCTAATTGCGCATTTCTGTCAGAAGTAAGCTTGCGAAGTGCCGCATCTTGCTCATTGCGTTTTGCAACAAACTCTGCCTCTCTCGCTTTATTTTCAGCAGTTTGTGCAACCTGACCTTGTTCTAAAGTTTTAAGTAACGCATCTAAATTAAGCTCATCAGCTAACACCGTGCCAGATAAACCAAATGTCGTTGCTAGAATCGCAGCTTGACTAAATTTCTTTAACAGTTTCATTGTTGTACCTCTTATTTCGCAGCGTTGATTGGTAGCGTTAGCATATCTGGGGCAAGTTGCTTACGTGCAATGCGTAAAGCTTTATTAATTTGACTGATATTTGTGTCTGGTAAATCTGTGAATTGCTTTGTTTCTTTTTCCCAAATTCCAGCCATTTTTCCGTCTTTAGTCACATACATAAGCTCAAGACGGCCGATACGTAAGAAGTCAACTTCTCGCTCCTGACCCGCGACAGTCAACAATGCAGGGTAAGCTTCAATAGTACGGCCATATTCAACCTCTACCTGATAAGCCTCTAAAACACGACGAAACTTTTCGCTTGAAGTTACGTCTGCGCGCTCCATCATAGCGCGAAGCTTAGCAACACGGTCTTTACGCTCTTCAAGTAAAAATGGCACATCTAACGCTACAAATTGCTCAAGACCCGTCACCATACGTAACATAAGAGGTGTTATTTGACGCTCGATTACTGATACTTGGTCCATTGATGCATTAATGTCAGCCATTTCTGCTAATTGGTTTTTGATTTGTTTGTCTAATTGACCGTTGTAAACCATCAAACCGTCAATTTCTTTATTTAACGTTTTGAATTGTTGTAATTTTGATTGCATTGAATCTGAAATTGAGTCAATTTTTCCCTGAGTTTTTAAAGCAGAGTCATTAATCGCTGCACTTTTTTCAACAACAGGATTTAAAGAATTGGCCTGAACGCCAGTTGCCGTTGCTAAAACACCTGCAAGAAGCAGAGGGTTAATGCACTTCATCGCATACACCTTAGATTGATTGTTATGAAATTGCGTGCAGTTTAAAGAGGTAAAATGACAGTGGTGTTGCGCAAAAAATACAATTTTATTACAGGCGTAACATTTCAGTTTAAAATAAGAGAAGAATTATGATTAAAATAAAATTTGTTTATTTATTTTAACTTTAATTGGAATTTAAAACCCATATTAATAAAGCCCCATAAGGGGCTTTATTATCAATATGTCTTTCTAAATATTTAGACTTTAAACTTTAGAAGCATATCTTCAAGGCTTCGAAATTGCGCCTGTAAGGTTCGACACTCTTCCAAAGTACGATGTAGGTTATCTACTCCTTGCTTACTGATATCACTGATATGGTGAATATCTGAGTCAAGATTATGGATCACATCATTTTGTTGCTGCGTCGCACTTGCAACAGCGTGGTTAACACCATCAATTGCGTCAATCGCAGAAGTTACAGACTGCATTTTATCCCCAGCTGCAGATGCTTTATCAGCACTTTCAGATGAGTCTTTCAATGCTTCAACCATAACTGCGACTGCAGTGCTAGAGCCAAGCTGAAGTTCAGAAATGGTGTTTTCAATTTCTTGAGTAGATTCTTGCGTTCGTTGTGCAAGTTGTCTTACTTCATCAGCAACAACAGCAAAGCCTCGACCGGCTTCACCTGCTCGCGCAGCTTCAATCGCGGCGTTAAGTGCGAGTAAGTTAGTTTGCTCACTAACGCCCTTAATAACTTCTAGCACTTGGCCAATGCTAGCAGAATGCTGATCAAGACTTGTAACTGTGTCCTGAGCTTGAGCCATTTTGTCACTCAAAGATGAAATACCAGAAATGTTAGAATTAAGCACATCTTGGCTATCTGCACTTAGTTTATTCGCTTCTGATGCAAGCTCAGAAGCGTTATGAGCGTTACTGCTAATCTCTTGTGCACTAGATGACAGTTCATTTATTGCAGTTGCTACACTGTCTGTACGTTTAGTCTGATCATTGTATAAAGACAAAGCATCATTAGCTTGTTCATTCATACTCGTAATTGATTGCTGAAGCGTTAAGGTTGATTCCCTAACCTGTTTGATCGAATCATGAATTTTATCGATAAATATATTGAATTGTGTTGATAACTCGCCAAACTCGTCTTCATTTTCACAGCTTAAACGTTGCGTTAAATCCCCCTCTCCTTGAGCGATATCTTTAATTGCATCATTTAATTCTCGGACTGGCTTCATTAAGTATTTAAGCAGCAACTGTAACATCACCACAATCGCAATTACGCCAATAACAAGGTAGATTAAAGCCATATTTCTAAATGAGGAGACAGAGGAATAAGCTATCTCTTTATTAATAACGACCCCTAAGTACCAATTTACATTGTTAATACCTTTCATTGGCACGAATGAAACAAGCTTTTCTACACCGTCCAGTTCCAGTTCAATAAAATCACTTTGCAAAGAGAGCCTTTTACCAAACAGTTCGGACATGGGCTTATCATTCAGATTCGTATTTGGGTGAGATAAAATACGTCCTTCACTATCGAGTAAGAAACCATAACCGAAGCCTAAGAAATCGATTTCGTTAATGATGTCGGTGATCGTGGCCATATCTATATCACCTCCGGCAACAGCACTCAATCTACCATTCTCAAACAGTGGTACTACCGCTGAAATTGTCAGTTCATTGGTTGTCACATCAATATAAGGCGTTGTGAAAGCCGTCGACCTTTTCTGCTCAGCTAATTTATACCAAGGGCGAGAGGTCGCATCGTAATCTGGAGGAAGCTGTATACTCGGATCATCTAATACAAACTTACCATCAGGCATACCTATGTAAGTGTTTTTGAATTCTCCTGCGATATCAGCAGTTTTTAACCTTCTTAGAATGACAGCTTCAGGATCTGTCTGTTGATGCCCCTTGGCAACAGACTCGACTATTTTCAACCTGTCATTTAACCAGTTAGCTATATTTTGGGAAACTGAATTAGATATTTCGTGTAGAACAGCTGTTAACTGTTCTTGGGTTTGGGCACGCATAACAATGAAGTTATTGATGGTAAATAGCCCGAGTATGATCACTAAAACCAAAGAAGCCGCAGCAGTAACTTTGGTAGAAAAACGTAATGATTGGAGCATGGGGATCCTACTTATATTTATATGAACGCAACCTTTGCAACTCTTTTTTAACAAATTTTTTAGTGTTACGCTTTATATATTCGACAAATTCGTCATTTTCTTGAGAAAAATCATGCAAGAACATGTAATTTTTGCAATTGCATATTTAACTACTGTAGGTAAGATTATGCATTTTTGCGAGGCTCTTAATGGTCTTTAAACCTTGTATCATACTAATATTTAGCATTTTGAGCATAAAATCTGCTTACGCGACGTCTTTATTTGACATAAATGAAATTTTAAAAATTGAAGACGAAAAGCAGAAAATAATCGCACTTTCGGAAATTAAACCAGAGTCTATTTCAGATCCAATTGCTGCAAATCAATACTATGTCGAGTACAGTAAGCTTTTAAGCAATCAAGGGAATATCAGAGCCGCAACGCAACTACTGGAAGAACAACTAAATGCACCACGGCACAAATACTCAGCCCGTTACATCGCTCGATTCTATAAAACGTTGTCTGATATTCAGTACCATAATAATGAATATGACTCAGCACGAAGAAACATTAGCTTTGCCATTGAGCATTACAAAAAAGCAAAAAATATAGAATATCTTACTCACGCAATTACTCGACAAGGAAGCATAGAGTTACGAACTAGTAATTATGTAAAAGGGTTAAATTTAGTTAAAGCTTTCGAGCGTGAATACGCGAGCAAACTTACTGAAACAAACTTGTCTTCAATTTATTATTTTTACGGCAGAGCGTATGACCATATAAATGATGTTCAAACTGCGCTGGAATATAAAATCAAAGCACTGGAAATAGAGCAAAAAATTGGAGTAAGTGATAAAAAGCAAGCAAATACACTGTATGGAATTGCAGATTCACTACAGAAAATAGGTCGCAACCAAGAATCTTATCAACGATTTAAGCAAACATTAGAGATTGATAAAAAATATGGCAACAAACAGGACATAGGCCACAGTCTCACTAAACTTGCCTATGTTGCCTTTAAATTAGAGCAGTACGATTTATCTATTGCACATGCAAAGGAAGCAATAGATACCTTCAAGCTTATTAACCATAAGCGTAATCAAGCATGGGCAAAGCATAATATGTCTTTAAGCTTTGCAGCAAAAGGCAATCTCAAACATGCATTGCAACTTGAAAAAGAAAATAAAACCTTCTTGGCGAAGACCAGTGGTGACTACCATATTAAAACTTCAGTATGGAATCACTTAGCCGAGTTACAATTTAAATTAGGTAAACCGAAGCAAGCAATTGAGTTTGCGAAAGAAGCTTTAAACTTCGGAGATAGCAATACATTGAAAGATAGGCGGTTAATCAGTCTAAAATTAATCCATCAAGGGTACGAACAACTCAGTGACTATAAAAATGCCTATGAATATCAAAAGCAAATGGTCGCATTACAAACGGACTTTCATGATAACAATTTCGCACAAAGGCTCGCGTTTCTTCAAAACACCATCGAAGTAAAAGAGAAAGAGCAGATGCTCACAAAAAAAGAGCAAGAAAACCTCAAAATAAGTAGCGCATTAGCACAACATCAAACCCAACAGATGGTTTTTATCTTACTCTTTATCGTATTTGTCACTTTTATTTTTTTGATTTATTTAAATATTAGACAAAAAAAGCGGCTATCTGAACAAGAAACAAAACATCTAAATACCCTACTTGAACAACGAAATAAATTGTTCTCACAGATAGCACATGATTTAAGTAATCCAGTTACAGTAGCAAGTTTACATATTGAGGCAATGCAACACCAAATCGTTGAATGTAAACCCGAAAACCTAAACAAAGTGAATGAAAAGCTTACCGACTTAAAGCAACTTGTAACTGATTTGGCAGGGTTAGCTAAGTTAGAGACAGCAAATTTTACATTGAATACTCAGCAAATTGATTTAAAGAAATTCATTGATGGCATACAGGATGAAATTGTAACTCAGCCTTCTAAACAGAAAATTACTATGGCACTGCAAGACTTAAAGGTGAATACAGCCTATCTTGACCCTATAAGAATTAAGCAGGTTATCGCTAATTTGTATTGTAATTCGCAGAAGTATACTCATGCAAATGGAGAGATTGATTTACAATTTGCTGCTGATGAAAGTGCTTTCAAAATAACAATACAAGATAGTCCACCAACAGTACCAAATGAATATCTAAACAATATTTTTAACCACTTATATCGTGTTCCAAATATGAGTAACACTGAGATACCTGGTCACGGTATTGGTCTATCGATTGTAAGGCAAATAGTGACATTACATAGAGGAGTCATTAAGGCGACACAGAGTGAGTTAGGTGGGCTGAAGATAGAAGTAGAATTACCTATAAAATAATGTATCTTAACAAGAGCTAGGCTAACCCTAGCTTTTGACAATAAAGATTTCCTGTTAGTCACAATCAAAGTCTGGCCATTCAACTATGAAATCTTCAAACTGTTCTTCAACATTTACTTGATTATCGTGAGTTACTCGGCCTTGAATGCTGATCCCCAATTTATTCATCAGTGCTTTGCTGCCACCATTAAGCAGCGGGTGCCAACTTGCCAGACCTCGACCTTCGTGTAAACGTCTATAACTACAACTATTGGGCATAAAGAAAGCCTGCTCCAAATTTTCCTTCGTTAATTTAACGCAAGAAGGTACCAATATTTGTCTTTCAGCATAGCGAGTACAACCACAGCTCACATCATCAATGTATTGGCAGGCAATACTCGAAAATATGAGAGATTCACCCTCTCTCAGTTGGGCAATTACTTCGCCATCATCGTCTTGATCACTATCGATAAATGAGTGCAAACAACACTTACCACAGCCGTCGCAAATACTTTCCCATTCTTGTTCATTCATTTGCGCTAACGTTTTAGTTTGCCAAAAATTATCAATCGTCATTATCGTCTCGAATTAGTACTAACAATGCTAATTTTACTTGATGGAAGTGTAACAAGCAAAAGGCCAGCATTCGCTGGCCTTTTATTCGTTTACGGTGAAAGTCTTTATAACTGAGAACTAACCCAGCTTTTAATTTTCTTTTCTAAAATAGGCATCGGTAACGCACCATCAATCAAAATTTGTGTATGAAATGCTTTGATATCAAATTTATCACCTAATTTTTGTTCAGAATAATCTCGTAATTCTTGGATCTTAAACTGCCCAACTTTATATGACACTGCTTGGCCTGGCCAACCAATATATCGTTCAACTTCAGCTGTTACATCAGATTCGGCCATTGAAGAGTTATCTAACATAAATGTAATGGCTTTTTCGCGACTCCAACCTTTCGCATGCAAACCAGTATCGACAACTAAACGCATGGCTCTTAATTGCTCATCAACTAATCGACCATACCACATTAATGGATCTGTAAATAAACCGAGGTCTTTACCTAAACTTTCAGCGTAAAGTGCCCAGCCTTCAGCAAAAACAGTGTAACCACCAAACTTTCTAAAGCTTGGCAAGCCTGTTACTTCTTGCTGTAAAGCAATTTGAAAATGGTGACCTGGTGCTGCCTCATGAATAGATAAAGTTTCAACTAAGAATTTAGGCTGAGCTTTTAAGTTATGCGCATTGATATAGAAAATACCTGGTCTACTTCCATCAGGTGCAGGCGATGCATATGAAGCGCCGGCAGCTGACTGTGCTCTAAATGCTTCAACAAGTTTAACTTCATAATCTGCTTTTGGTGCAATATCAAATAATAAAGGAACACGTGCATCTATTTTCTTTTTTACTTCTACATAAGCATTGATTAATTCTTCTGCAGATTTGAAATAGAACTGTTCATCTTCTCTCAAAAACTCGAAAAATGCTTGCAAGTCCCCTTTGAAGTTAAGCTGTTCTTTGACCCATTCCATTTCCTTTCTGATACGCGCTACTTCACTTAAACCGATTTGATGTATCTCATCAGCACTCATATCTAAAGTTGTGTGGTTTGCAATTTGATACTCATACCAAGCTTTACCATTTGGTAATGCACTGTAACCAACAGAGTCACGGCTATTTGGTAAATATTCTTCATTTAGAAATGATGCCATTTTCTTATAAGCGGGTACTAAGGTATTCAATACCATATTCTTATACTTTGCAGTTAACTCAGCCTTTTCTTCATTGCTAAAAGACTCTGGAAAGTTATTGATCGGCCCCCAAAAAACAGATTTTGTTTCATCAGTAACTATGTGTGCTTCAAATTGTGGAATTAACTTTGTGGTCAGTGATTTAGGTAAAACTACACCATTACGGATACCTGCTCGCATGTTATTTTCTATGCCACTTAGCCAATTCACGAACCCATCTGCTCTGCCAATAAAGTTATTATAGTCTTCAACAGTTCTGAATGGCTGAGCACTTTGACCAGAACCTAACCCTGCAAACACATTATGCAAGCCAGACATTTGGTTTATCGGCATCATATAACTTGGGAATTCAAAGCCGCGCTTTGAAAAAGCAAGGTCGCGCTTCAATATTTCAAAGCTCAGTAAAGCTTGGCCGGAAAGTTGGCTACTATCAATTTTAGATAGTTTATTTTCAAATTGTGATAACAAAGATTTATAAGTTTTTAAGCTTTCTTTTGTTGTCGCTGTGTCGAACTTATCATTAACGCCTTCCTTACCAATAAAAGTACCTGATGTTGGGCTCAACTCAACCATAGCATTGAAGAAATCTTCACTGATTTGATTTACAAGCTCGTTTTGATTAATTTGAATTTGCTGTTCACTTACTGAAGTATTTTCATTGTTGGTTGTATTACAACCAACAAGCGACAGTGCAATTGCTGCAGCGACGAGAGAGTGTTTAAGCATAATTTATCCTTTTGTGTGTTTACGTTAGTTTGCCAGAGCTTGCTAGAAAAACCATATGTAAGTTTTAGAATAAACTATTTGTTACACTTTTAGAGGAAAAATAATATGGATCCCTAAGCCACCTAGCTCACTATTTGAGGCGAAAATCTCACCATTACATGATTCGATGATCCTCTTGCATAAACTAAGACCGACCCCTTTATGATTACCTTCACTATTTCTAGCATCATCTAAACGAACTAAAGGGTTAAAAATTTGCTCAAACACATCGTCATTTAGGCTATCACCTGAGTTATCAATACTGACTATTAATGAGTCTTCATCATTATCAAGATGAACACTAATACGAACATCATTACCACCATGACTAATTGCATTTTGGCAACATTCTTCAAGTACAATTTTGAACCCTTCGGAATCATAATCGATTAGCCTTTGTAAATTAGATGGCGAATACGAAAGTAATTCAGGACGTTCAATGTTCAAAAGAGATTTATCGATTTCTATATCATAAGTGGCATTAATAATGTCTTTAACTTTTTGAGTCTTGATATTTGAATTTTTATACACTTGCCCGCTTGGTGTTACTTGCGTTAAATCATCTATAAATTCATTTAGCTCGTTAATCTTCTTCATTAACTTGCCATAACTAGAATGCACATTATCAACAATATTATGCTGTAAGGACTCAACTTGGATTTTCATTACCGTTAAAGGTGTTCTAAGTTCGTGAGATAAATCAGCAAATAGCTTTTCTTCTTTTTGCTGTACTGCTTTTATATTGGTAGCTTGCAGTTGTTTTTCAGCACTCAGGTTTTCGTTTAATGAATCAACCTGCTCTTGGAGGTAAGAAACTAATTGATTCTGAACAGATTTATTCTGAACCGCTAAGGCCACGGTAAATAAACTCACCTCAATCAAATAGCCAACTTTGATGTAATCAGACAATGCAAATACAGGAAAAACATTCCCAAAACTCGCGCCAACAATTGTTAGAATATTCAGAAAAAGTACATGATTGAACAAGCTTAAAGAAAATACTCTGATCCCAGGGGCTTTTTGAAACCAACTCCAATACGATGTATATAAAAATAATGGAATTATGAGTGTACTTAGTACTAAATTAAAGAAGACAGTTTCAAACCACAGGGCCACAGGCACAAGCAACACATAGATATAAAGCACTAAACTATAAATTCTATGGGCAAGGACATTGAATTTGCGTAGCTGTAAGAAACTATCAATAAAGAGAAGATGGAAAATCGGAACTGTCGTCATCAATAATATAGAAAATTGACTGGATTCTCCTATCGAAGTTGGCCATATATATTTAGAGGTGAATCCGGCCATATCCATTACAATCAATAAGAAAGTAAAGGTCCACAGCGCATAATAGATATTTGTCTTGTTAGTATTAAAAAATAAATTGACACAAATAATCAATAGTATCGCCATCACAACCCCCGCAATCGCACCATTCACTAAGGTGCTTTGTTGTGACGTTGCCAAATAATCTTGATAGTTATGTAAACGAACATTAGCAGGTGCATTAGCAAATGTCTGATACTCAATAAGTAAGGTTTTACTACTACCACTTTGAAAAGTTAAGGGTATAAATAGAATAGGATCGGAAACAGGACGGTCGTAGAATGATTTTATTGCTGAATGTTCAAACTCTAATTTTAAGTGTTCATCAGAAACATCATATATCTTAAGTGAGGGTAAGCGAGCATAGCCAAACGAAAGGTACCAGTCTGCGCGTTCTGAACTGTTCTTAATTTCAACTTTTAACCATTTACTGTAAGTGGAAATCATTGGCTTTTGTTTAATATCGCTTGCCTCTATCCAGATACTCTCTTTATTTATTTCATCTAAAGAAACTGATTCGTTGTCAGTGTTATAAAAAATCAAACCATGTTCTTTTAATGAATACACAGGTTGGTTCTTTTCAAGCACAAGAGTAGGCGCTGCAAATGCAGAAAATCCTAAAAACAACACTATGCAAAAAAAGATGAAGTAATTAAAACGCATCAAAGCCAATTAAATAGAAATAATAATTCATTACAATTTATGGGGTAACTATGGAGCAAATGTGAATTGTATAAAATTATACACTAGTATTGTTGTAAACAAATGTAAAAGCGATAAAAGCTAACTCATTGTTAAAACGTGGCTAATTTGAATTTAAAACCTATGTCTCATTCTTTTGGTTAATAGAACAGCAGAGTGAAATATTTCTGTAATATTTCTTTGTTTTAATGCCGCTCGAAACAAAAACTTCATGAAAGTGCCATATTTGGCATGAACAAAACGAGAACATTATGAGTGCTTCTAATCAGCAAACACTTTTCAATAAAATCTTAAACTGGGCAGCAATTGCATTCCTAGTTTATTTAGTTTTAGTTGCCGTTGGTACAGTCAGTGGTGGTTTTAAGTTAGCTTCTGGCGGTAGTGAAGGTGCTAAAGAGATTTTCTCATTCGCAACCAACCCATTTGTTGCCTTATTACTTGGTGCCCTTGCAACAGCTTTAGTACAGTCATCTTCAACAGTTACCTCTGTTATTGTTGGTTTAGTTGCTGGTGGTTTACCAATTGGAATCGCAATTCCAATGGTTATGGGAGCAAATATTGGTACTACAATCACCAACACGCTTGTTTCTATCGGTCACATCCGCTCTAAAGAAGAGTTCCAAAGAGCCTTCTCAGCATCTACTGTTCACGACTTCTTCAATTTGCTAGCAGTGCTTATTTTCTTGCCATTAGAGATTATGTTTGGTTTCTTAGAAAAGATTGCATCAAGCCTTGCACATTTATTTGTTGGTGATGCTGATTTATCACTTAAAAGCTATAACTTCATCAAACCACTTGTAAAACCTGCTGTAGGTTTAGTTAAAGATGCTGTTAGTTTCTTAGACGGTAAGGCTGTTGGTATTGCAATGGTTGTAATCGGTATCTTTATGATTTTATTTGCCGTAACAACATTAGGAAAACTATTAAAACAAGCGTTAGTTGGTAAAGCGAAAGATTTACTTCACGGTGCTATCGGTCGTGGCCCAATTGCTGGTATCACTTCAGGTGCAGCCGTTACTATCATGGTTCAATCATCATCTACAACAACTAGCTTAATGATCCCTCTTGCAGGAAGTGGTGTATTTACAACTCGCCAAATTTACCCTTTCACTTTAGGTGCAAACATTGGTACAACGATCACAGCTTTACTTGCCGCTACGTCAATCACAGGTCCTGCAGCACAAGTTGCACTGACTATCGCTTTAGTTCATGTGATGTTTAATGTACTTGCAGTTGCATTAATTTACGGCATTCCAACATTGAGAGAAATTCCTCTGCAACTTGCTGATAAGCTTGCTAAAATTGGCGCAAACAATAAACCAGCCGCGTTAGGGTATGTGTTAGGTTCATTCTTTGTACTACCAGGCTTGATTATGTTCGCAGTTAGATAAAACTGTTTGGTAGCAAAAAAGAGGAGCCCAGCTCCTCTTTTTTGCATTTATTGATCTCCTTCATATTTATTCAATAATTTCCTTGCAATTGAAATCTTCAAAGTCTAAATTGACTTTCAAATTTTACTGAAACTTTCAAAATGATTTTATCTCAGAAACTAGAAAACTTTGTACTGCATTGCGGAGAAATGGGTAGCCGCTGGGGTTTCAACCGAACGATCGGTCAAATGGTTGGTCTGTTGGTTATCAGTGAGCAACCTTTAAGTGCGAATGAAATCGCCGAAGCATTAAGAATTAGCCGCGGTAATGTCAGCATGGGGATCAAAGAATTACAATCATGGCAGCTAGTAAAAGTCATTCATGTGCCTGGCGATCGTAAAGAGTACTACGCACCAAATGGCTCAATCTGGGATTTAGCAAACAAAGTATTCGAAGAAAGAAGAAAAAGAGAAATTGACCCGACACTATCTTTGTTAAGAGACTCTATTATTGAACCTGCTCAATCAAATGAAGAAGCCTATGCGCAATCTCAAATGCAGACAATTCATGACTTACTAGAGACTGTGACTAAATGGTCAGCTGAATTACAAAGACTCTCACCAGAGCAATTGCAAACTCTCATGAAATTAGGCTCTTCGGTTAGTAAAGTAATAGACTTAAAAGATAAGCTTCTTAAGAAATAGTTTCACACTTGCAGGCATTATGCCCAATCAAAAAAGGCAGCGATGAGCTGCCTTTTTTATATCTTTTATTTTAAATCTTTGGATATCCAATTCTATCCGACAAATATCCAACACTTGTCGCAAAATAGTAAGAGCGATTCCAGTGCATTAAAGCCTTGTAGTTATCATAAGCTAAATACATTCTGCCATTAATATCATCAGGCATAACTAAAGCGGCTGAAATATTAACATTAGGTAAGTCACTGCCATCAGCACGACGCAAACCGAGGGCTTGCCAATCTGCTAAGCTTCGCTCCGAATCTTGCCAATACTCTAACCACTGTTTTCTTGTCTTAGTGCCACGCTTAAGTACATATTTATGATCAAAGTTCTCAGGTAACTTTATCTGACGGCCCCAAGTTAAATCATCATTCCAACCAGCTTGCTTTAAATAATTGGCAATTGAAGCAAAAGCGTCTACTTCAGTTGTCCATATATCTTTTCTGCCATCACCATTATAATCAACAGCGTAAGAATTGAATGATGTAGGCATAAATTGCGTCTGCCCCATCGCACCAGCCCAAGAGCCCTTGAACTTATCTAAACTAATATGGCCATCTTTCAATATGTCGAGAGCAGCCCATAACTGTCGTTTGTAAAGTGCTTCACGTCGTCCATCAAAAGCTAAGGTGACAAGTGAGCTAATAACTGGATAACCACCTTGAATTCGTCCGAAATTACTTTCTAAGCCCCATAAAGCGACTATAAACCTTGCTTGAACACCATACTCTTTGGCAATTTTTTCTAGAATAGGTTTATGCTTTTTATAAAGTGCTCTTGCTCTGTCAACTTTCCATTGTGGTACACGCTTCGGTAAGTAAGTTTCTAACGTTTCAACCACTTCAGGTTGATTTTTATCCGCCTTGATCACTTTCTTTTTAAATTTTACTGTTGCAAAAGCTTCATCTATTAAAGATTTTTCATAGCCTTTCTCAGATGCTTCTAATTTGAGTTTAGTTACATATTGATCAAATTTCTCTTGGGTATTTGCAAATACAGAAAAAGACAAACTGGATGCAATTAAAATCGGAACTACGAATTTAGACACTATCAACTCCGTTTTGTTTTTTTAACTCTTCAAGAAGGTTTTCTTCTTTTGGTGGAAGTTGTAAATAAAACCCTTTCTCAGTTAACTCAGACTGAACAAGTTTAATATCGGCAATTCCTAGCTTTTCCCTTTTTGATAAATCAAACATCATCACGTACAAAGGTGTACCGAATGTGTCCATTAAGGGGTCAGGGATTTTGCTAAAATCGTCACGTTTTTCAATGTATAGATAAGTATTGGCTCTTTTTGAGCTCTTGTAGACCGCAGTAAGCATTATAACCCTATAAATTCTTGCTTATATCTTGACAGCACTATAACATGACTAAAAATATAATTGGAAAGTTTAGCGAGCAATGACTCTCATTGGCTTGTCTTTAAATGGCCCTTTGCTTTTTATCAATCGCCTTTCTAATTTTATAAATTGGATAATTATAAGAACTGCGTAATATGTCTGAACAAACATTTGAGTTAAAAGGTAACCTTTTCACTCTCTCTGTATTACATCTATTTTCTGTCGACCTAGCTCAATTACGCAAAGAGCTCGACGAGAAAATCTCTCAAGCACCTAAATTTTTTCAGGGCGCACCTATCGTCGTTAATCTTGCTCAAGTGCAAGAAGAGTCAATTGATTTCTTGATTTTAAAAGATTCACTTAGTGCACTTCAGCTAAACCCTGTTGGAATATGTAATGGCTCAGAGCAACAACAATTAGACGCGAAAGAAGCTAAACTGTCGGTTTTAAATTACAGTCAAGACGTTCAAAAGCCTAAATCAGCATCAACTGAGGTAGTTGAAAAAGAAGTCTATTTACCACCTCAAGTCATACAGTCGACAGTTCGTTCTGGACAACAAATCTATGCAAAAGGTAGAGATTTAATTGTTCTGGGTGCAGTTAGTCACGGTGCTGAAGTCATCGCAGATGGCAACATACACATTTATGGCACTTTGAGAGGCAGAGCAATTGCTGGTGCCTCGGGTGCTCAAGAAGCTGCAATATATTGTCAGCAACTAAAAGCTGAGTTAGTTTCAATCAATGGAAGTTATTGGTTAAGTGAATCACTACAAGGTGAATTCTGGGAACAGCCAGCACAAATTACACAACGCAACGAATCATTAGAAATAACAGCTTTGGTCAAAGGATAATTCAGATGGCAAAAATTATTGTCGTAACTTCAGGTAAAGGTGGTGTAGGTAAAACTACCTCTAGCGCAGCAATTGGTACTGGTCTTGCGCTTAAAGGATACAAAACAGCCATTATTGACTTTGATATTGGCCTGAGAAACCTTGATTTAATCATGGGTTGTGAACGTCGAGTTGTATACGACTTTGTGAACGTGATCAACGGTGAAGCAAATTTAAATCAAGCTTTAATTAAAGATAAGCGTGTAGAGAAACTTTATATTCTTCCTGCATCGCAAACTCGAGATAAAGATGCACTTACTCGTGAAGGTGTTGAAAAAGTCTTAAACGAATTAAAAGAAGAATTTGACTTTATAGTTTGCGATTCGCCTGCTGGTATTGAAGCAGGTGCAATGATGGCACTTTACTTTGCAGATGAAGCTATCGTAACAACGAACCCTGAAGTTTCTTCAGTTCGAGATTCAGATCGTATCCTAGGTATTCTTCAAAGCAAGTCTCGTCGTGCCGAGCAAGGTTTGGAGCCAGTAAAAGAACATTTACTGTTAACACGATACAATCCTGAACGTGTTAACGCTGGAGAAATGCTATCTGTAGAAGATGTTCAAGATATTTTGGCAATTGACTTATTAGGTGTAATTCCAGAGTCAAAAGCAGTACTTAATGCTTCGAACTCAGGCCAACCTGTGATCCTTGATAATGAATCAGATGCAGGCCAAGCTTATTCTGATGCAATTAACCGTTTACTTGGTGAAGTTGTTGATTTCAGATTCTTAGAAGTTGAAAAGAAAGGCTTATTAAAGCGCATATTTGGAGGATAGCATGTCACTTTTAGATTATTTTCGCTCAGAAAAGAAATCGAGCGCGTCGCTGGCTAAAGAGCGCCTTCAAATTATTGTTGCTCATGAACGTTCTAAGCGTGGTACACCTGATTACTTACCGCAATTGAAACAGGATATTCTCGATGTGATCCGTAAATACGTTAAAGTAGATTCTGATGCAGTAAATGTTCAGTTTGAACAAAACGAAGACGATTTAGCTGTATTAGAACTTAACGTCACTTTACCAGACGACGAAAAATCTTAAATAAAGAAAGCCTAGGTTCTAACCTAGGCTTTTTTACAGTAGACAGAATCTAAGTTTTACTGCCATTCAGACAACACATCCTGTAAATACTCCCAGCGCCACGATTTCAATAAGTCAGGTTTAAGCAATAACTTTCTTGTCTCATCATCGTGCTTCCATTTCCAACTTATCAATTGATTGATTTGTTTTTTTGATGCAAAAACATCTGCTGGAATATCAGTTTCCATTGCTACTTTTTTAATTTGGTTTGAAATTTCTTTCGCTGCTTTCTTGTATTGAGGATAGTCTATTAAACGCAACAACTTCTCAGGACAGCTTTCAATATCTATAGACTTCCCCTGCTCTATAGCGTTTAGGATCTCTTTACCTGAACGGTTCACTTCCATTTGCTCAACGCCAGGCACATTCCGTAAAGAAGATAAGTTAGTCGGTCTACGTTTTGCAATCTCAACCATATTTTGTTCTTTTAAAACAAAATTCAATGCCAAATTTTTATTTTTTGCTTTTCTTCGGCGCCAAGGTGCTAATACTTGCAATGTCGCTAAATCTCGAGGCTTCAATTGCCAAGCGTTTTTAATATCTTGATAAAGTAACTCATCTGGTAACTCGTAAGACCGCTTTTCAATAATTAACTGACTTTCTTCTAGTACAATATTGATTAAGTTCTTCTCTGATATTTGTTTATAAATCTCATGAAAACAGGGTAATAAATGAAAAACATCACTGGCAGCATAATCTAGTTGCTTACTAGTTAAAGGGCGTTGCAACCAATTTGTTCTAGACTCACTTTTATCAATGTCTATTTCAAGGATTTGCTTAACCATATTGGCGAAACCGACGCAGTTTCCTTCACCTAATAACTGCAGAGCAAACTGGGTATCGAACATTGGTGTTGGTACAAACCCTGCAAAATTATTAAATACTTCAATGTCTTCCGAGGGCGAATGTAACACTTTAAGAGTATCGTCAGATTTTAGAATTTGCCAAAATGATGAAAAATCTAAATCCACAAGAGGGTCGATCAACGCAAGACTTTGCCCATCATAAACTTGGATAAGTGCGACTTCAGGATATAAAGTGCGACGGCGCATAAACTCTGTATCTAGCGCTAATAATTTTGCATCGGCGATTGCTGCTACAAATTCATCTAATTGTTGTTGCTCTGTAATGACTTGGTACTGCACTTTCACTCCTAAGCACAAATGGGTTAAAAAAAACCGGCTTTCGCCGGTTTCTATCAATCTTTTAAAGCACGTCTCAAAATCTTTCCGACGTTAGTTTTAGGTAACTCATCTCGGAACTCGACTAGTTTAGGCACTTTATAATTGGTTAAATTATCTCGACAATGCGAGATTATATCTTTTTCTGTTAAAGAAGGGTCTTTTTTAACAATAAATACTTTAACTTGTTCACCACTCACTTCATGAGGAACACCAATTGCTGCTACTTCTAGCACACCATCATGCATGGCAACAATTTCTTCGATCTCATTAGGGAAAACATTAAAGCCCGAAACTAAAATCATGTCTTTTTTGCGATCTACGATATAGAAGAAACCTTCATCATCGTAAGTTGCAATATCACCTGTTGCGAACCAACCATCTTTAAGACATTCAGCCGTTGCTTCAGGACGGTTATAATAACCTTGCATTACCTGAGGACCTTTAACGCAAAGCTCACCAGCTTCACCTTTAGGGGCTTCTTCACCGTTTTCAAGAACGATTTTCAATTCAGTACTCGGCGCAGGTAATCCAATAGAACCATTGTAGCCATCAAGATCGTAAGGGCAAATTGTTACAAGCGGTGCACACTCAGTAAGACCATAGCCTTCCATTAACTTACTCTTGGTTACTGCCTGCCACTTTTCAGCCACAGGTCGCTGAACCGCCATACCACCACCTAATGACATTTTAAGATTTGAGAAATCTAACTCTGCAAACCAAGGCGTATTTAATAAACCATTAAATAAAGTGTTTACACCAGTAATTGCTGTAAAAGGATATTTCGAAAGCTCTTTAACAAAACCGGGCATATCACGCGGGTTTGTTATAAGTATATTATGACCACCGTACTTCATGAAAGTTAAGCAGTTCGCCGTTAATGCGAAAATGTGGTAAAGCGGAAGTGCCGTAATGACAACTTCTTTGCCTTTATCTAGTACATTATCTAGACAACCTGACACTTGCTCAAGGTTACCGACCATATTTCCATGAGAAAGCATAGCCCCCTTCGATACACCTGTTGTACCGCCAGTGTATTGCAAGAATGCAAGGTCATCTCTGTGAATTTCTGGTTTTTTATAAGCTCTATGATCAGCTGTTACAACATCATTGAATGCAATTGCATTTGGTAATGAAAAAGGTGGCACCATTTTCTTTACACGTTTCACAACAAAATTCACTAAGTGCTTTTTAACTCCACCTAACATATCGCCAATTTGAGTTAAAACAACATGTTGTACGTTTGTTTTACCAATCACACTTTCAAGTGTATGGGCAAAGTTAGCCAAAATGAAAATCGCTTTGGTTTCAGAATCATTTAGCTGATGTTCAAGCTCTCGAGCAGTATAAAGCGGGTTTACATTTACAACTGTACAACCAGCTCTTAATACACCGAGAATGCTAATTGGAGTTTGTAATAAGTTAGGCATCATTACGGCAACTTTATCACCTCGGCCCAAACCTAAAGTATTTTGCAGATAACTCGCAACCGCTTTTGTTGCAATATCAATCTGTTGATATGTCATAGTTTTAGACATATTGCTGTACGCAGGTAAAGAAGCGTACTGAGTAAAACTTTCATCAAATAATTCAAGCAGTGAGTTGTAATGCTCTGGATCAATTGTTTCAGGCATACCTTTTGGGTAGCGCTTTAACCAAATTTTATCCACAGTAACTCCTCGTTTATCGTTCTTATTTTAATCTTAACCTTAATCTATCTAAGGCACTTTAACAATTGAGCAAAAGCTCTAATTTATCGATATTCCCATATTTTTCGATAATGTACAATCAAGTTTCATTATATGCGTCGAAATGAAATGAAATGCTTTGTAAAGTTTCACTGGCGTTTTCCATATGGCAATGGTGACCACCACTGATCAAAACTACCTCTAACTGAGTAAAACACTTTTCAAAAACCTTAAGCTGCTGCTCAATCATTGGATACCCATTAGATGCTTTTAGAAATAGAGTTGGCACTTCGATATTTTCTAAACAAGCCAAGGCCTGTGTTGCTGAAAATCTAAACCCTGAATGTTGTTTAAGTCTTGGGTCCGTTGTAAGTTTTACACCTTCTGGGAATATTTCAACATTTCTACGCATAAGTAATGCAGCATTTTCATACTCTAAATCAGACACTTTAAGTCTTGCAGCAACCACTTCTTCAAAATTTGAAAATAATTTTGTATTGCTTTGCTGTTGAGCTTTGCTTCTTTGTCGAAAAGCGTTTATTAATTGCTGTTTTGACTCACTTGGTTTCGTGGTCACAATACCAATACCATCTATTAAAGCCATTGCTAAAACGTTGCCTGGGTAACAAGCTGCAAATAAATTACAGATCATTGCCCCCATGGAATGCCCGACCAGCATAACTTTCTCACATCGCAATTTTTCTAATAAAAATTTCAGATCATAAACGTAATCAATAAAATAGTAGTGCGCATCATGGCTTCTCCATTGAGAACGTCCATGACCTGGTAAATCAATTGCAATCCAAGTGAAGTTTTTATCCTCATCAATAAATTCAAGCATAGGCTTGAAACTATCACTATTGTCCAACCAACCGTGTAAACAAATTACAATCTGCTCACCTTGTCCATAAATTTGACCTGACAAGCCAATTTCTTTTAGCACATCTAACGTATTTTTTTTGTCACTAGTCATATTTTAATTATTTAATCGTATTTGAACTGGTAATATCTTCTCTTCACTTAAAAATAAAAGCAAAAGAATTCATCTACATCCTGATATTTCTATTTTTAAAGATTTCTTAATATCAAATTTGTAGAAAAGTTTTACACGGGAATTTAAAGGAACACATATGAAATACGCGATGAGCGCATTAACAGCATCGTGCTTAATGGCATTTGGTAGTCATGCATTTGCTACCGAAGCACCAAAGAATATTATTTACATGATTGGTGATGGTATGGGCCCAGCTTTTACCACTGCATATCGTTATTATTCTGACAACCCAAACACCAAAGTAGTAGAACCCACTATATTTGACCAAATCCTTGTTGGTATGGCACACACCTACCCTGATGATGACACTTATGTCACTGACAGTGCAGCAGGTGCGACAGCCCTTAGTACTGCAACAAAAACTTATAATGGTGCAATTGCAGTCGACACGCATAAAAAACCTTTGAAAACCATGCTTCAAGTGGCAAAAGAAAAAGGCATGCGTACTGGTTTGGTATCGACTTCACAAATAAACCATGCAACACCTGCAAGTTTTGCAGCGCATAATGAATCTCGTCGTAACTATGATGAGATCGCTGATGATTACTTCGACGTAAAAATTGCAGGAAAGCTACCTGTCGATTTAATGCTTGGTGGTGGCGTGCAATATTTTAAGCGCAGCGACAGAAACTTAATTAAAGAGTTTGAAAAAGCGGGCTATCAATATACTTCTGAGTGGAACAAATTAAATCAAATTGAACAATTACCAGCGCTGGGGCTATTTGCTGACAAAGCGTTTCCTCACGCAATAGATGAGAATCCAAACCGCTTAGAAAAAATGACTTTTAAGTCTTTAGATTTAATTTCTAAAAACAATGATAAAGGCTTCTTTATCATGTTAGAAGGTAGCCAAATTGATTGGTGCGGTCACGCAAATGATATTGCATGTGCCATGAAAGAAATGCACGACTTTGCCAAATCAATTGAACTTGCCAAAGCGTATGTAGACCAAAACCCCGATACTTTATTAGTTGTAACCGCCGACCATTCTACTGGCGGTTTAACCCTAGGTGCGAATGGTAAATACACTTGGCTACCTGATGAAGTAAAGAAAGTGAATTCTTCTGCTATGACGATAACCAAGTCTCTACTTGAAGCTGATGATTTAAAAACAGCTTGGTCTCAACATACAAGTTTAGCGCTTAGTAAAGACGATTTAGCTTCTCTGTCAAAAGCCAAAAAAGACGGTGATGAAGCGCTTTACAAAGCCATCAACAAAGTCATTAATACAGCAACTTATACTGGCTGGACGACAAGTGGTCATACTGCAATTGATGTACAAGTATTTGCTTATGGCAAAGGCTATGAGCAATTTATCGGGTCACAAAACAACACCCAAATTGCAGAAAAACTAATTCACTTTATCGAAAAGTAATTTATTGAGCAGTAACTTATACAGCAATAATAACCAGTAAAAAGCCAGAACACTGTTCTGGCTTTTTAAATATATAAGCGTGATAGCGGGTATTACTCTCTACCGGGCAGCTTTTTCCAAGTTACCGTATCTCTAACATAGTGCGGCTGCGCATCGGCTGCTTGTACAGTGTTACCTTTTTCAAACTCAACTTCTGCAATTTTTAGCATGTATGCTGCATCAGGTAAGGTAATTTCAGAGATGACATCTAAATTTAAATCGGCCGCTTGCTCAGCATAAGTTTCCCACGCGCTTCCTACCGCAGTTAAGCTTTTAATCGACTCAGGTAAATCAGTTGGCGCACACACCACTTCATTTTCATCAATGCTTAATTCAGCGAGCCCTTTTTCAGATTTACGATAATGTGCGAAATAAATCTCACCCATTCGTGCATCGATACCCGTAACAACAGACTCCACCTGCTTTTCGTCAATGGCTTGCTGTGCCATTGCCTGTAGTGTTGAAACACCCACCAGCGGAAGGTTTGCACCGTAAGCCAGCCCCTGCGCGATTGCAACACTAATACGGACACCAGTAAAACTGCCCGGTCCACGACCAAATACAATGCCATCTAAATCTTGTAACTTACAGCCTGCTTTGTCTAATAACTCAGAAACTAAAGGCAACACTTTTTGGCTATGTTGCTGAGGACAAACTTCAAAATGTTTAACTGTTTGACCATTAAATTGAATGGCAATGCTTAGCGCTTCAGTTGAAGCATCTAACGCTAAAAGGTTATAAGTCATATTATTCTATGTTCTCTAAAAACTGTAATGCGCTTTGAAAATCTCTTGTGCGGCGCATATTAGGTAAGCTTTGTAAAAATGTCTGCCCATATTTTCGCGTAACTAGACGGTTATCGCAAATGACAAGTACACCTTTATCACTGTGATCTCGTATTAAGCGACCGACACCTTGCTTAAGGTTAATGATTGCTTGAGGTAATTGGATGTCTTCAAAAGGCTCACCACCGGTCAATTCGCAATCTTTCATTCTAGCTTGTAATAAAGGATCGTCAGGTGATGTAAAAGGCAATTTATCAATTAACACACAACTAAGCGCATCGCCACGAACATCAACCCCTTCCCAAAAAGAAGCTGTGCCCATTAATACCGCGTTTCCGTGGCGAATAAACTGTTCTAAAATGATCCGCTTGGACGATTGACCCTGCATAAACACGGGATATTCAGTAGCAGTACTTAACCCCTCGTAAACTAAGTGCATGACTCGATAACTTGTGAAAAGTAAAAATGTCCGCCCTTTTGCTGCCTTTATAAGCTCTTTGGCGAGTTTTACCAGGCTATGTGGCATCATATCGTCACTGGTTTCCGGCAAATACCTAGGCATACATAACACCGCCTGATTTTCATAATCAAACGGACTTTCGACCAATAATTGATGCTTAGGTTTTAAGCCCAAGCTCTTATTAAAATGATCTAACGAATCATTTACTGATAAGGTCGCAGATGCAAAAGTAAAACTGGCTTGGGTACGCTCTATAATTTCTTTGAATTTATTTGCGACGTTTAGAGGTGTGATATTGATTGTTAAGAAACGTCGCGTTGTCTCATACCAATAGCTGTAACCCGTTTGTGTGGTGTCAAATGCGCGCTCTAATTGGTTTTTAAACTGCAATACCTTTTCGAATGGGTGCTCAATTTTGTCGCTTCTATCAAGACATAGCTTTAAGACTTTATACAAGAAATCTAAATCTGAAATAACACGGTGCAACGCATCACAAATGGTTTTGCTGGTTAGAGATTCTCGCCAATCTCCCCGAGAACTTTCACCTGCAAAAGCGAGTCGCAGATCGGCAACTGCCGTTTCTAACTTATTGAGTGTATTACCCAATTGCAACATGTCTGGAATATCAGAGCGGTAGATTAAACGCAGATCGTTGATCAAAGCCACCAGCTGTTTGGTACTTATACTGTCACCAAAGTAATCACTGGCAATTTCGGGAATTTGGTGCGCTTCATCAAAAATATAATTATCAGCGTCAGGCATAAGTTCAGCAAAGCCAGAGTCTTTCACCGCCATATCAGCGAAGAATAAGTGATGATTGATCACCACAATATCTGCTTCCATTGCTTTGATACGTGCTTTTCTTATATAGCATTCAGCGTAATCAGGACACTCCTTGCCTAAACAGTTATCCGCCGTTGAGTTTACATAAGGTAATACTTTGGCATCTTCTTCAATACCAACACAATCTGCTAAATCACCCGTATTAGTTTGAGAGGCAAACTTTGCAACCATGGCAAGTTGGTGCATCACATCAGGGTCGTCGGTAGGAACATGGGCTACATGCTGCTCAAGCCGATAGGTACACAGGTAATTTGCACGCCCTTTTAACAGAGCAACTTTTCTACCCTTATTCAATATTTTAGCAAGTTGTGGCAAGTCTCGATGATAAAGCTGTTCTTGTAGTGCTTTAGAGCCGGTGGTAATGATCGATTTTTTATCGCTGAGTAACACAGGAATTAAATACGCGAATGTTTTACCTGTACCAGTGCCTGCCTCGACTACACACTGAGTTTTATTTTCTATTGCAGCATGCACCATCTCAGCCATATCAATTTGAGGCTGTCTTGGTTTATATCCAGGAATATTTAAAGCTAATGGACCTGATTCTGAAAAAAGCGATTTAATTTGCAAGAAGTGACTACAGCAGTGTTTTTTGCAATTGTACGGTTTAGTGTTTAGATGAGCAACCGAGTGTTTGAAAACATGATTAATATGTTACGCCCAAACATCTAAATGCTTACCGTCATCCTCGTCGTTTTCAGTTTGTTTTTGCTTTTTGTTGGGTGATTGCTCGCTGAGTTTTCTTTTGGCGTCTTCTTTTTTGGCCTTATCGAGTTTTACTTTTTCAACTTTGTTATCTATGACACCTGCCACATAAAAAGTCGGCTTATGCGAAACTTCAAGCCTAATTATGTTAGTTAACAAGGGCTTAAATACATCCATTATATCCTCCTACAAGCTTGTACCTACTTCTTATTATCGACAGTTATAATTTATACTTTAAAAAATTCAAAATTTTAGTTGCACTCAATCTGTAAAATATGTTCTTCTAATTACGTTATCAAAATTGATTAAGAGAATTTACATGTTTATTACACTGACAACTATTCATCATCACCATCATACACCCGAATAGCCTGTCAGGTATTTCGCTGGTGGGTTATTCCTAAAAGGAACCTCCCGGCGACTCAACTCAGAATTTATATCGCCCCGAGGTTCCCTCGGGGTTTTTCGTTTTAGAACAAAGGATATAAATAATGAGTACAAACAACCGTTTAAGAATCGCAATTCAAAAATCAGGCAGACTTTCAAAAGATTGCCAAGAACTTCTCAAGCAATTAGGTGTTAAATTAAACCTGCGTGAACAACGCCTAATTGCACACTCAACAAACATGCCAATCGACGTTTTACGTGTGCGCGATGATGATATTCCTGGTCTTGTTATGGACGGCGTATGTGACTTAGGTATTGTTGGTGAAAACGTACTTGAAGAAACACAAGCTGAACGTCAGAGTCTAAACCAATATTCTGAAGTACTAAAACTGTCTAAGTTAGATTTTGGTTACTGCCGCCTTGCACTGGCATGGCCACAGGAACTTGGTCCACAAGATAAGTCTTGGTTTGAAGGCAAGCGTATTGCAACAACTTACCCTGAAATCCTGAAAGGCTACTTAAAGCGTGAAGGTATCAATGCAAGTGCGGTGATGCTAACTGGCTCTGTAGAAGTCGCTCCTCGTGCAGGCCTTGCCGATGCAATTTGTGACCTTGTTTCAACTGGTGCAACACTTGAAGCAAATGGCTTAATGCAAGGTGATACTATTCTTGAGTCAAATGCATGCCTTATTCAAAATCCAAAACTAAACGATGAAGATAAGCTGGCACTAATCAATAAATTAATGCCGCGCTTAAAAGGTGTTAAGCAAGCCAAAGAAAGTAAATACATCATGCTACACGCTCCTAAAGCAAAATTAACCGAAGTGTGTGAACTACTGCCAGGTACTGGTCAACCTACCCTGCTATCACTTGCTGGCTCTGACGATTATGTGGCGCTACACATGGTTAGCAGCGAAACACTATTCTGGGAAACCATGGAAGAGCTAAAAGCACTTGGTGCAAACTCTATCCTCGTTATGCCAATTGAAAAAATGATGGAGTAACAACTGTGTTTAAGTGGAATGAGGGTTCTCAATCAGCACAGGCTGCAATTTTAGAAAGACCTGCAGTCACAGCCAGTGAGTCGATTGAGAAGCAAACACAAGCGATTATTGATGATGTCATTGCAAACGGTGACAACGCATTACTTGAGTTTGCTAAAAAGTTCGACAAACGTGAACAGCCTCGTTTACGTGTGCCGAGCGAAGAAATAGTGCAGAGTGAAGGCTTGCTTGAACCGTCTTTAAAACAAGCCATTGATTTAGCTTATAGCAACATCAAAGCGTTTCACCAACAGCAGCAACCGGTGTCTAAAAAGATTGAAACCGCACCGGGCGTGGTGTGTGAATTAAAATTTGAAGCGATTGATGCAATTGGTCTTTATGTACCAGGTGGCAGTGCGCCACTACCTTCCTCTGTTTTAATGCAAGGCGTGTGTGCACAGCTATCGGGTGCCAAAACTGTTGTATTAGCAACGCCAGTAAATGGTAATGAGCGCATCCACCCTGCCATTTTATATGCAGCTAAACTTTGCGGGATCACCACTATCATCGAAAGTGGTGGCGCGGGTGTTATCGCTGCTATGGCCTATGGCACTGAGTCAGTCCCTCAGGTAAACAAAGTATTCGGCCCTGGTAATAGTTATGTGACCATGGCAAAACAACTACTTAGCCAGTCTGTTCCTGGGTTTGCGATTGATATGCCAGCAGGTCCTTCTGAGGTTATGGTCATTGCAGATGAGCGCGCAAACCCGGCTTTTATCGCTGCTGATTTACTCTCCCAAGCAGAGCACGGTCGAGACTCTCAAGTGCTGCTTGTATGTAATAGTGAAGAAATCATTGCCCTAACACAGCAGCAAATTGAGCTACAGCTAGAAAGCTTATCTCGTGCTGATATCGCACGTGCAGCGCTAGATAACAGTGCCTTGATATTAGTCGATGACATGGCACAAGCGTTTGACGTTTCTGCCAAATATGGTCCTGAGCACCTTATTCTACAAATTGACCAAGCCGACCAATATGTCGGGTTAGTTAAAAATGCAGGCTCAGTGTTTGTTGGTGATTATACGCCTGAATCTGCAGGGGACTATGCCTCTGGCACAAATCACGTACTACCAACTTATGGATACAGTAAAGTCTACTCAAGTCTTAATTTAATGGACTTCTATAGAACATATACTGTGCAAAGTATTACCCCTTCGGGTTTAGAAAATTTAAGCAAAGCGATTTTACCGCTTGCTGATGCAGAAGGATTAGACGCACACGCTAATGCCGTTAAAGTGCGTTTGGAGAATTTGTAAATGAGTGATGTGATCACCACGCTGTTACCAAAGAACATCAATGAGCTAAAAGCGTATAGCTCAGCTAAAAGTATGAAACTATCAGGTTCAACTTGGTTAAATGCCAATGAAAGCCCGTATGCTAAAACTTTTGACGTAAGTCTAGATAACTTGAATCGTTATCCTGATCCACAACCACAAGCAGTGATTGATGCATACGCTGATTATGCAGGCGTAAGCGAAGAAAACGTATTAATGACGCGCGGCGCTGACGAAGGAATAGAGCTGTTAGTTAGAACATTCTGCGAGCCGGGCAAAGATTCAATCAGCATTTTTGCACCAACTTACGGCATGTATAAAGTTACGGCTGATACACACAATATTGCACTAAATATATTGAGCCAAGAGCAACTTATTAACGACGATAAAACTGCAATTTGCGAAGCGTGTGCGCAATCAAAACTGGTCTTTATCTGTAATCCAAATAATCCAACTGGCGCAATTTTACCTGTAGAGAAAATTGCTGAAATCGCTGATGAATTGTCTGGTAAGGCCATTGTTGTTGTAGATGAAGCCTATATTGAATTTTGTGAAGCATATTCTTCTGTCAGTCTGTTACGGGACTTCAAAAATGTGGTTGTCTTGAGAACTCTTTCTAAAGCGTTTGCCTTAGCGGGTTTAAGAACGGGCTTCATGCTTTCGAACAGCGAATTATTGAACGTAGTCAGAAAGGTCATCGCACCTTATCCTGTTTCGACAGTGGTTGCTGCCATTGCTGCCCAAGCATTAAGTAAAGATGCAATCACTCAAGTAAAACGCCAAGTGCAAATTTTAAATGCAGCGAAAGCTGAGCTTTCGTTAGCACTCAAAAACAACAAGCAAGTAGTCACTGTTTTAGACAGCTATGCAAACTTTGTCACTATCCGTTTAAAAGACAAAGCAGTCATTGATGTAGCCATGCAATCAGGTTTGATCATGCGCCCATTTGTATTATTCGACCAAGATGATTGGATCAGAATTTCAATCGGCACAGAGCAAGAATTACAACAAGTCACCGACTGGCTTAATGGCCTCTAAGTAGTAAGGAATAAAAATGAGTCAACCATATCTATTTATCGACCGAGACGGCACATTAATTGATGAACCAATCACGGATAAACAAGTAGACAGCCTTGAAAAGCTGGTACTACTGCCAAATGTTATTCCTGCGCTTTTACAACTTCAAGCCGCAGGTTACCGTTTAGTCATGGTATCTAACCAAGATGGCTTAGGCACTGATAGCTTCCCAACCGCTGACTTCGATATTGCACAAGACAAGATGATGGAAATTTTTTCATCACAAGGGATCAAGTTCGATGACGTTTTGATCTGCCCGCACTTCGATGAAGATAACTGTAATTGTCGAAAACCTAAAACGGGATTACTTACGGAATTAATGCGCTCAGGAAAAGTCGACCTTGCTAAGTCTTTTGTCATTGGTGACCGTCAAACTGATTTAGGCCTTGCTGATAACTTATGTATTCAAGGTATTCTTTATGAAGGTGATTGGCCACAAATTGTTACTCAATTAACCACTCAGAATCGTGAAGCGTCTGTGACTCGCAACACCAAAGAAACACAAATTGATGTTGCAGTTAATCTTGACCGAGGCGTAAGCGGAGAAATCTCAACAGGGTTAGGTTTCTTTGATCACATGTTGGATCAAATTAGAACTCACGCCAATATCTATCTAAATATTAAAGCCTCTGGCGACTTACACATAGACGAGCACCACTTAGTTGAAGATATCGGTATCGCGCTTGGCCAAGTTGTAAAACAAGCCCTTGGTACAAAAACGCAAATTAACCGTTATGGCTTTGCTCTGCCGATGGATGAATGTAAAGCAGAATGTCAGATTGATTTATCAGGTCGCGCCTCATTTGTACTTAATGCCGATTTCTCCCGCGAAAAAGTTGGGGACTTAGATGTACAAATGGTCGAGCACTTCTTTAAGTCTTTCTCTGATAATGCTGCTGTGAGTTTGATCTTGTCCGTATCAGAGGGTAATTGTCACCACCAAGTAGAAGGGTTATTTAAAGCTTTCTCAAGAGCATTACGTGTGGCAATCCAAAAAGATGCGAGCCAATTAACGGCAAGCTCTAAGGGGTGTTTATGATAGCCATTATAAACACCGGCTGTGCCAATATTAACTCTGTGCGTTTTGCATTTGACCGATTAGGCGCTAATCCTGAAATTATTACAGCCCCTGAACAACTAGCACAATTTGACAGAGCAATACTTCCAGGTGTTGGTCATGCATCTGTTGCCATGAAACGTTTGCTTGATAATGGTTGGCAACAAGCCATAGATGAATACCAAAAGCCATTAATGGGCATATGTTTAGGTATGCAGCTTTTGTGTGAGAAAACCTCTGAAGGTGACGTTGACTGCTTGAACAAAATTCCGGGTGCTGTCACTGAGCTCGAAGTAGGCAATTTAACTGCACCGCACATGGGCTGGAATAATTTGGCAATTGAAAAACCTCACGCGCTTACGCAGGGACTCACTGCACAAGATCAAGTCTACTTTGTGCATAGCTTTGCACACAATGTGAATGACTTCACCTTAGCATCTGGCGAATATGGTCAAACCTTTTCTGCCATCGTTTGTAAAGACAACTACGCAGGTATGCAATTTCACCCTGAAAAAAGTGCACAAGTCGGCGCAAAGCTTTTAACAAACTTTTTAAATTGGAATGTATAGGCAGAGGTTAACATGATAATTCCAGCTTTAGATGTACTACAAAATCAAATTGTTCGCCTCTACCAAGGTAAATACGACACAGCCCAGTTCTATCCATTTGAATTAGGAGCTCGTCTGCTAGCTTATCAGAGCTCAGGCGCAGAAAAATTACATTTAGTCGATTTAGAAGGCGCTCGTGATCCACAAAAGAAGCAATGGCAACAAATTCAAGCAGCAACAAAAGCATTAAACGTCCCTTACCAGGTCGGTGGCGGCGTGCGCAGCTATGAAGATGTAAAGCAATGGATTGAAGCCGGCGCGGCTCAAGTTGTTATTGGTTCAATGGCAGTAGATCAACAAGCTCAAGTTGCACAGTGGATAAAAGAGTTTGGCCCTGAGAAATTTGTGATTGCACTGGATGTGAACAAAACCGAATCTGGTTGGGCGCCTGCTACACACGGTTGGCTAAGTGATGCCGACAAAGACCTATTCACCCTACTCGACTTTTATGTGGAGTTAGGGGTAGTTGACTTTTTATGCACGGACATCAGTAAAGACGGCACCATGACAGGCCCCTCTTTTGCCTTGTATGAAGAAATCGTCGCACACAATAACAGCATTAAAGTACAAGCCTCTGGTGGAGTGAGTTCATTAGATGACATTAAACGCCTCGCTGAAATTGGTGTCGGCGGTGTCATATTAGGTAAATCACTCCTTGATGGTGCTTTTACAGTTGAGGAGGCACTTGCATGTTATCTAAACGCATAATTCCTTGCCTTGATGTTAAAAATGGTCAAGTAGTAAAAGGCGTTAAGTTTAAAGGCCACGAAGTTGTCGGAGACATTCTAGAACTCGCCAAGCTTTACAGTAAAGCCGGTGCTGACGAGCTGGTATTCTATGAAATTTCTGCCAGCGTTGAAAAACGTTTACTTGATGTCACTTGGGTGGAACAAATCGCCCGTCACATCGATATTCCGTTTTGTGTTGCTGGTGGCATTAAGTCTGTTGCAGATGCCGCTAAAGTACTTGAAAGTGGTGCTGATAAAATCAGTATCAACAGCCCTGCAATACACCGGCCTGAACTCATTAAAGAATTACACGATGAATTTGGTAAACAATGTGTTGTCGTCGGTATCGACAGTTTTTATGACGCAGAAACAGATCAATACCTTGTTTATCAGCTTACTGGCGATCCAAATGCTTCTTCAAGAACGCGTTACAAAACACAAGAATGGGTTAAACGCGTGCAAGACTTAGGTGCTGGTGAAATTGTATTAAACTGCATGAACCAAGACGGTGTACGTAAAGGCTACGACAATAAACAACTATCTGAAATAAGAGCGATTTGTGACGTGCCGCTTATCGCATCAGGCGGTGCTGGTACCATGCAAGACTTTGTTGATGTATTTGAGCAAAGCCAAGTTGACGGTGCTCTCGCAGCAAGCGTATTCCACAAAAACGTCATCGACATAAACGAACTTAAAAAATACCTAACAAACAATGGGGTCGCAGCGAGATTATGCAACTAACCAAAGAAAACTTATCAAAACTTGATTTTAAAAAGTCCGATATGCTGCCTGCGATCATCCAAGATGCATCAACCGGACAGATTCTAATGCAGGGCTTTATGGATCAAGCGGCCATTGAAATGACCTTTGAAAAAGGTCTAGTAACCTTTTATTCTCGTTCTAAACAACGCTTGTGGACCAAAGGCGAAAGTTCAGAAAACTATTTAGAGCTAGTGTCTGCTCACACTGACTGTGACTTCGACTCTATATTAGTGCTTGCCAACCCTAAAGGCCCAACCTGTCACTTAGGTACAACAAGTTGCTTTGGTGATGCAAAACCTGACTTAGCTTTTTTAGCTCAGCTTGAGAATGTGATTGTTGAACGTAAAGATGCAGATCCAGCATCAAGTTATACAGCGTCATTGTTTGCAAAAGACTTGAGCCGTAGTTGTCAAAAAGTGGGCGAAGAAGGTGTAGAAGTCGCACTAGCCGCCATGAAAAATGACAAAGAAGAATTGCTTAATGAGTCAGCTGACTTGCTTTATCACCTGACAGTTTTATTGCAACGTAGCGAGTTAAACTTAAAAGATGTGATTGATACACTTGAACAGCGTCATAAGTAATTAACCTGATCTCTGGTTAATTTGTTCATCGAAAAATATAAAGCCCAAGTGATTATAAATTACTTGGGCTTTTTTATTACTTTAAAAAGTAAAAATTAAATCGCATTTGGATGCTCTACACCCGTCCATGCTTTATACAATTTAGCTTGACGTTCAGTTGGTGCTTTAACTGCTTTAACCTTTTTAGGTTTATCAAAGTCAGAGGTAAGCTTTACTTTTGTTGTCATAAGTTGATGACGTCTAATAAAGCTTACAGTAACTTCTTGCTCTGGCTCAAACAAAGCCAGCGTCTCTTTTAATGACTTACGTACTTGACGTCCATCTAAAGCAACTAACTTATCTCCGGCTGTTAAACCACCTTGCCATGCAGAGCTTTCTCTCGCTACATGATTTAAAATAAGTAGCTCGCCATTAGATTTTGCCATCACATCCAAATCAGCAACGGCTTTGCTATTGTCTGGGCGTGTATATTCTAAGCCAACAGTTTCAAGCAACACATCGAAGTCAATACTTAGCGGTGATTCAACATTCTCTTTCCACCATGTTGAATAATCACGACCAGAAATTTGCTTTAAAATATTTTGAACATCTTGGCTATTAAAGCTTTTAGGTAATTTGAACTGTTTATATAGTTCTGAATGCACATCTCTGTAACTTACTTTACCTTCACTCTTATCTAGTAAGTCAATATCAAGTGCTAGTGACACTAATGACCCTTCTGAGTAAATATTGGTACTGAAGTTACGGCCATGGTCGCCACCTGCGTTGATCCACTTATCAAAACTGGTTTCAGCAGCTGACTGCACTTCTCTACCCGGCGTTTTTAAATGACGTGAAATTGTTTTATTCAGATCTTTATAAAACTCTTCATTGCTTGTTATGCCAGCGCTTAACAGTAAGTAGTTTTCTAAATAACTGGTTGAACCTTCAGACAACCACAACAAATCCGAATAATTGGGGGCAATGTAATCGTATGGCACTAAGCCTGCTGGACGGTAGTTTTTTACATTCCACGTATGGATAAATTCGTGCGCAGCCGTTGCAATGAAACCAATATAATCATCACGCTTAGCAAACGAATCTCTATGCCTTTGGATTATGGTTGAATTTAAATGCTCAGTCGCACCACGTGCACCGCTGGTCGCATGCACCATAAATACATAACGCTCATACGGATAATCATGCCAAATCAAACTGCCTGTTTTAACGAGCTTTTTAATATCAGAAAGCATTAAGTCAACATCATAATTACCCTCGCCCCAGATAACTAATTCGTACTTACGACCATCCACTTCAAACTTATATAAGTCATTAATACCAGTTTCGATGGGAGAATCTAATAAAATATCGTAGTTATCCGCTTTAAAACTATGCTTGTCATCAGCGAAATCCATCCCAGAGACTGAACGCCACCCTTTTGGTACATCTAGGTCTACAGTTACTGGCTCTTGTCTAAATGAATCACTGAACATAAAAAAGCCTGATGCATCAATAAATGCGTGGCTATCATCAATATGACGAGAACGCATGCCCAATTGATTCGCATAGACTTGGTAAGAAATATTGACTTCAGTTGGCTCATTTAAATGTACGCGCCACGTGTTTTTATCAATCTTTTTCCATTGAAGATCTTCGCCGTTTTCACTTTTTGCATCAAAAAAACGAATACCATTAGCAAGGTCTAAAATTTCATAACGACCCGTACGCCAATCTGGAAGATGCACATCTAAATGAGCTTGAGCTGTTTTGGGAAAAGTAACTTTAACATCACCTAGATGATGAGCTGGTTCATCAATTGATAATTTGTATTCCACATCTGCAAATGCAGGAAGAGCTGCAAAAGCAGCCAGAAGAGAGAGTGTAATTTTATTCATACTTACTACTTGTCAAAAAAAGGCAATACACAAGGCTAGCAAACTCTGAGTGTAAAATAGAAAAAAAGAGTTAAATTGCGAAACCATTCGCTTGTTATGATATGTAACAAACAATTTGCCTTCAAATATTAGATAATTGTTGTAAACTTAAAGCGTTAATAAATTTAAAGATGGCAGAATTTGTGACTAATAAAGATGCGCTGATAGAAAAAAAACTTCAACAAGCTGTAAAAGCTCGAACAGAGCTTGAAAACGCGCATAAAGATCAAATATCCACATTCAGTAATTTTGCTGCAAGACTTGCGGTAAGTTGCAAAGGCCAGGATGTTGCGCTTGACAACTTGTTGGCTAAATTCAGGCAAGCGCTCAGTAAAGGGGTCAGCTTTGACGACTTAGCCCCTCTTATTAATACCATTACTCAAACTTTAAAGAATCAAGAATCTGTAAACGCTGAAAACCATCAAAAGTTGTCTACAAGTATTTCTGAAGCTGGGAGACAACTACAAAAGCTTAAAGGCATTCCAGACGATACACGAAGACAGCTACGTCATTTGCTAGATAGTGAATTAAAAGAAGTGAATGTTAGTTATGAATTTTTACCGGTTTTTGAAAAGTTAATCGTTATTTATCAGAAAGTTTTAAACGCAAAAAGCAATTCAAGTACTGACAAAACAAACATTGCTAAACCAGAACTTGCCAGTGAACTTCTTACACTAACAAATGAAATTACTTTTGAAGAAGATGTCGCAAAAGAAGTCACTGATATTAAAACGACCTTGTCACAAACAGCCGATGTTGATTCATTACTTGATTGTGCAATAGCAATAATCAGAATTATCGCTAATAGCATTGCCCGTGAAAGACAGTCAGCACAAGGATTCTTGGTTTCATTAAACCAAACACTAGAAGAATTACACGCTTCAATTTTAAGTACAACTAATTCAACTAAGCACATGAGTGCAGAGCTATCTGGGCTTAATAAACAAATTGAAACTAAAATTAAGCTTTTAAACGAGCAAACTCAAAAAGCCACATCAATCGCTGAGTTAAAAGAACTCGTTGACGGCGAATTAAAGCTTTTGAGAAAAGACTTGGTTAAAAGAGAGCAATTAGAACAAGAAGACAAAGAAGCACTTTTAACCAGTTTTGAGCAAATTAATTCACGTATTGCAATTTTAGAGACTAAAGTTAATAAATATAAGAAACGTCTTTCTGAACAACAATTTAAGAGTTTACTTGATGGTTTAACTAAACTGCCGAACAGAGCGGCTTTTGATGATAGATTCAATCAAGAATTTCATATGTTTGAACAGCATGACAGTGAAACGACATTAGTGGTGATTGATGTTGATTTCTTTAAATCAATCAATGATCAATATGGTCACAGTGCTGGCGACAAAACATTGCAAGTGATTGCAAGAGCATTAAAGAAAGCGATACGTAAATCTGACTTTATTGCTCGATATGGTGGCGAAGAATTTGTTTTATTAATGCCTGGTATGCCTTTAACACATGCTAAGGCACCACTAGAGAAAATTAGGAATACCATTAAAGCAATTCCATTTAAGTTTAAAGATAAGCAAGTACAAATAACTGTGTCTTTAGGAGCGACGCAATTTAAAAAAGGTGACACACCTTTGGCAGCTTTTGATAGAGCTGATGATGCACTTTACGAAGCAAAAAACAGTGGTAGAGATCGCCTTTGCATTCGTAAATAACAAGGAGAATGCCTATGCAAGTCCAACTAAATCCAACTGGCGTACTTAATTTACTTTCAAAGCTTGAAGTCGACCTACTACAAGCCTCTTCAAGCACAGAAAGATATAAACTTTTTAGAAACTGTGTATTAGCGGTATTAAACGTAGGTAGTCATACTGATTCTAGCAGTGAAATCTACGACAAATACCAGGATTTTGATGTAAAACTTATCGCCCGAGAGCGCGGCATAAAAATTGAGTTAGGTAACCCACCAGAAACCGCCTTTGTAGATGGGAAGATAATCACAGGTATTCACGAGCATATATTTTCTGTTATCCGTGATTTGTTGTTTATTTACCAACGCCACGAGCCAACTGAAGACGAGAATCAAATTACACATATGGTATTTGATATGCTCAGAAATGCATCAGCATTACCAGTTAATACAGATCCTAATATGATCGTTTGCTGGGGCGGTCATTCAATCAGCGAGATCGAGTATAAATACACAAAAGAAGTCGGATATGAATTAGGCTTAAGAGGCTTAAATATTTGTACCGGTTGTGGGCCAGGTGCAATGAAAGGCCCTATGAAAGGTGCAACGATTGGTCATGCAAAACAACGTATTACAAGCAACCGTTATTTAGGCTTAACAGAACCGAGTATTATCGCCGCTGAGCCACCTAACCCCATCGTCAACGAGCTTGTAATTTTACCCGATATCGAAAAACGCTTAGAGGCATTCGTGCGTACAGCACACGGAATTATCATCTTCCCTGGTGGTGCTGGTACGGCCGAAGAACTTCTATATTTATTAGGTATACTGTTGCATCCTGAAAACCAAAAACAATGCCTGCCAGTTATTTTAACTGGTCCAGAATCATCTGCTGATTACTTCAAAGAAATTTGCCAATTTGTTGAAGATACATTGGGTGAAGAAGCTTTAAGCAAATTTGAAGTGATTGTCGGCGATCCACAAAAAGTGGCTGTCACTCTCAAGCAAGCCATGCCTAAGGTAAGAGAATATAGAAAATCTCAGGGCGATGCTTATTACTTTAACTGGACACTAAAAATTGAGCATCAGTTCCAAATGCCATTTGAACCAACGCATGAAAACATGGCGAATTTGAACTTGTCTTTAAATCAGAATAAAGAGCTTCTGGCTGCTGATTTACGAAGAGCATTTTCAGGGATTGTCGCAGGTAATGTTAAAGATGAAGGCATTAGAGAAATCAAAAAGCATGGTCCTTATCAGCTTCATGGTGAAACCTCATTAATGGAAAAAATGGACACCCTATTACAAGCATTTGTAGAACAAGGGCGTATGAAATTACCAGGTAGTAAATATACGCCGTGTTATGTAGTAAATAAATGAGTAAAACATTAGTACTAATCGATGCGCTGAACCTTGTTCGGCGCATTTTTGCAATTGAATCTCAAACTGAAAATCTAGTTGCGGTAACCAACACCGCACAAAGAGTCTCTTCAGCTACCAAAAAGCTATTGAAGTTAACGACTGCTACACATGCGCTTGCTGTTTTTGACGGCGATGCAAGTTGGCGTTACCACTATTACCCCCAATACAAGTCAACAAGAAAGCCAATGCCAGCAATTTTAGCTGAGAATATGCATTTAATTGAGCAAGCTTTTGAAAACTCAGGTGTGCCAATATATCGACCTGAACAAGATGAAGCTGATGATATAATCGCCACACTTGCGACAAAAGCCTCACTTGCCAATGTTAATGTTATTGTTGTCTCAACTGATAAAGGATTTTTGCCACATTTAACACACAATCTTGAAGTTTATGACTATTTCAAGAAATCTTGGCTGGAAACACAACAGGTTCAAGAAAAGTTTCTAGTAAAAAAAGAACAATTAACAGAGTTATGGGCGATGGCAGGCGATAAAACCAATGATATTCCAGGAATAACCGGGATTGGTTTGAAAACGGCCCAGCGGTTGCTTAATGAATATCACGATTTTGAGCATATATTAAAAGCTGATAGCCTAAAGCCTTCTGAAAAGAAGAAAATTGAGCAAGGTATTGAAGACTTTGTTCTAAGTAAAAACCTTGTAACCCTGAGAACTGATATACATTTGGGATTTAATTTACAAAGTTTAAGATTATTGCGTTAGTTGGCGCAGAAAGTTTTATGTCTAGCAGTATTTGGTATACTCATTAAGTTCTCATTGTTGGATTGGTCATGATAAAAAAAGTACTGCAATACATTGTTTTAGGCCTTGCTGTTTATGGCAGTATTGTAATGTTGGTAATTAATTTTTATAAAGATGATCCCCAAGCGATGATCTGGCAAGACAGAGAGGCTTTTAACAACCGTTTCATCTCAAAGTTAGATGAAAATGAAGCTATGCCCGTTGAAGAAGTGTTAGAAACTCTTGGCAGCCCAGATCTTACATACGTTTCAAAGCAGCAAAATGATGTCTACCAAATCGTGTATTACCGAACTCAGTTAGTAAAATCTGATGGTATTACGACGCAAGATGAATGTACGGGTTTATTATTTAAAAATGGGTTATTGCTGGTTTGGGGTGATAATGCCACGCTAGAGTATAAAAAAGTGAGCAAGGATTGATACACACGTGAAAGTTTCTCCGTTACAATTTAAGAAGCTATTTGAACACTCCCATCAGGTCCTTAGGCTTTATTATAAAAAAGAAAAATGGGCTGTTATTTACCCAAGTATTACGCAATTAGCAGAACGGTTTGTACAATGTTACTCCCAACAACCAAATGCTTTACATGCGCACTTACATTTTTATGCCAAAGAGCAAGGCTACACAACAAACCTTATAGTCAATCAAGCTATCTTAGTCACGGCTATGTGCCATGCGCTTGGCTATACAAAAGAATTGACTGAATCGCTTGTTATTGCAGCAATAGCAGATCAAATATGTACAAGTAATGAGGCAAACAAACTAGCCGCGGGTCAAGCCTTAACAGAACAAGCTGAGAGATTAGTAAAAAATCGTCATGCACTTGCGGTTAAAATGCTCAACAAAGGTAACGTTCCTACAGGCCAAATACAGAGAGTGTTAGCCCGACTAGATAAGTATGCGAGCGCGATAACTGGCGTAAAAGCTATTCCTCTGTATGATAACTCAAGCATCATTGTGGCTATTTCAATGCGAATTGCCAAGGCTATTACACCCAGAGCAAGAATTAAAACATTTAGCATTAACCAAGCAATCAAGTCTTTATATTTAAGTTGCTATAATGAGTTTGCACAAAATACTTTGTGTCAATTAGCAGAACAACTAAACCATTATCCAGCAGGTCTATCTGTGACCTACAAAGGTGAGCAATGTGTTGTTTTATCAAGAAAAGAAAAAATCAGTTATCTTGCACTTATCATCGATAACAAAGCAAGACGCATTATAAAAACATCACAGCCACTGATAGGCGACTATAGGACAAGAGTGACCCTTGACCCAATTCTACTTTATAAGATTTGGTTCAATGAACAGCTACCACAAACATTGGTAAGTGATCATACTGATAAAGACTGCCTAGAAATCATCGCAAAACTTGGCAATACAAAGTATCCCGATTTTAAACATCTTGAAAAAGTTGTCTCTAGTTTTGGACATGTTGACCAAGCACTACGTGTTGCTGCAATGCAATATAATAGACAAGGTCAAAAGGCTGGTAGTTTAAGGCATAGTTTGACCATGGTCGGGTTAGATACGGCCGCTCTACTCTGCCAAAGGGTATTATTAGAGACAATGATTGCCAATATATCTCACCCTTTTGCTACAGATATTGCGAACAAATACGCGCATATTAATAAAGTGATCACACTTTTGATAAGTAAAAAACACAGTGAAAAATTTGAGTTTTATCTGTGTCCTTTTGCTGCATTTATTTACTTTCTTCTTCAACAACACCCTGAAAAAGTTATGCGATTTATTCAACTCAATGATAATGAATATGCCAGCAAACCTTTTTCAATAGCACAGCTATTTGGGCTTAAAGAGTATCAAGAATCATCACTTGAAGAATATGTACGTCACTATTTTTCAGAATCCTTTTCTCATCGCGCTTTATTACACACAGAAACAAAGTCTAAAAGCCAACTAAATGATGTTGATAAAGAGTTTATTGCTATTAAATATTTGGCTGTTTCAACACTCTATGAATTAGATATTGAAACTGAGTGGCAAAAGCAAACAACAAATGAGGTGCTCAAGCTATTTGATTGGCAGAACATAAATGAATTTAAAACTGAGCTATTATCATTAGCACCTCAGTGTGTTATTGAGTAATATTTATTCTATAAATATTATCAATGGCAAATATAAATTGTCTTTATGGCTAATTTTCATTCCTAACTGGCATAAGTCTGCATAAATTGTTATAAAACGCGCTTAATTTTTCAAGCGAACACACACCTTCCCTCTTTGTTTACTACACTTTGAATTTAGTGCCCAAGTGGCCTGGTGTGAAATACAATATTGATAAAGGAAACCATAATGGCAAAGCAAACTATCACTGTGATTAAAGGCGATGGTATCGGTCCTAGCATTATCGACTCAGCAATTGAGATCCTTAATGCTGCAGGCTGTGATTTTGATTACGAATTTGTTGATGCAGGTCTGACTGCGTTAGAAAAAACGGGTGAGCTTCTACCAAAAGAAACGTTGGAAGTAATCGAAAAAAATAAAATCACATTAAAAGGTCCGTTAACTACTCCAGTTGGTGAAGGCTTTACTTCTATCAATGTAACTTTACGTAAGCAATTTGGCTTATATGCTAACGTTCGTCCAGTTAAATCATTCGCTGGCACCAAAGCACGTTATGACGACATCGATATCATTACTGTTCGTGAGAATACACAAGGTATGTACTCTGGCTTAGGTCAAGTTGTTTCTGATGATGGTAACGAAGCAGAAGCAATGTCTAAGATCACTCGTGAAGGTGCAGAGAAAATTGTAACTTTTGCATATGAACTTGCTCAACGCGAAGGTCGTAAAAAAGTAACGGCTGTTCATAAAGCAAACATTCTTAAGTCAACTTCTGGGTTATTCCTAAAAGTTGCTCGTGAAGTAGGTGAACGTTACCCTGATATCGAATCTGCTGAAATGATTGTTGATGCAACATGTATGAAGCTTGTTATGACACCAGAAGAATTCGATGTAATCGTAACAACTAATTTATTTGGTGATATCTTATCTGACCTATGTGCTGGTCTAGTTGGTGGTTTAGGTATGGCACCAGGTGCAAACATTGGTGAAAATGCAGCAATCTTTGAAGCTGTACATGGTAGTGCGCCAGATATCGCTGGTAAAAACCTTGCTAACCCAACTTCAGTTATCCTAGCTTCAATTCAAATGCTTGAATACTTAGAAATGGGTGAAACAGCAGATCGTATTCGTAACGCTGTAGCTGATGTAATCAAAACTGGTGACAGAACTACACGCGACCTAGGCGGCAGCCACGGTACAACAGACTTCACACAAGCTGTCATTGATCGTCTATAAAATTGAAATTTAATAATTTTATAAAAGAGCTGTCTTAATGACAGCTCTTTTTTTATCTTTACTGTATTCTTCTTATAATAAAAATGCTGGCAAATAAAACGAAAAATAGACTACCGCTTGAACTCGAACCACTTTGCTGTTGCTGCGATATATTAATTGTCTTGCTGAGTGTTTCGACTTTATTCGTATCTAGATCAGTGACTATCACAGTTACAGAGTAAGTGCCGGTCGCTGTATAAGCATGAGTTGTGCTTCTACCTGTTCCGGTATTGCCATCTCCAAATTCCCAAGATATATCATAATTACCACTTCCACCTGAGACATTAGCACTTGCATTAAGAGATAATTGGTTACTACTTAAACTTGTAGTGACTTCTAGTGGCACAGTTATGGTGAACTGCTTACTTTGAGTAACTACATCCGCATTGCTATCCTTAACTGAAACAATAATGACGTAGGTGCCGTTCTTACTGTATTTATGTGTAATTTTTTCACCAACTAGCGTGTTTCCATCGCCTAAATCCCAAGTTATCTCATACGGCGCAAGCCCAGCGGTTACCTCCACACTTCCAGTTAAAACGCCATTTGCGTGGCTTACATTAAATGCAGATATTTCTACCGGTTTTGTTAGGTTAAGTGTGATAGTTTCGGAACGAGTTTGCCCATCCTGTTTTGTTTGGGTGAAGGTCGCAGAATAATTTTGATATTGTTCAAATTGAATTTCAGGGTTTAATTCAGTACTTTGTTGTCCATCTGAAAAAGTCCAAGTGAATGTGTCAGTTTCTTCTAAGACAAAGCCATTAACTCTGAATTTGACCTTTTTATCATCTACCTTGTACGTCAGGCTGGTCTTCATATCGTAACTAACTTGAATTTCAGCAGTATCAAAAGATGCAGATAAATCTAGAAGTGAAATTGATAAGCCGTATAGCGGAATGTTAACGCCAGACTCTGGTTGAACTTCAAATGAATAATCATTGCTGTCATCGAAAGCAGTAATAGGTGATAAATCACTATCACCTAAACCAGCAGACTGATCATTTAGTCGCAAAGCTGCATCTCTTACTTGAATTGAAGATTCAGCGAGTGTGGTGTTATTTGAACGATAAATAGGTCTTTGATCTGTATCTACAACCAATAGATCTCCAAAACCTTGATGCTCCGAAGTATTATTATCATCGTAATTTTCGTTTGAGTACCAAAGAGTTAAGCCTGCTGCATATTGTGCTAACTTGAGTCCTTGGTCTACACCCTGATGACTTCTTAACTGCACATAATAAGCATGTTCTGCGCCTGATTTATAACGACCTATTTTCCTAAAACCGTTTAACTTTGTAGTCTCATTAGAGTCTACATCATCAATATAAACGACACTGTTATCTGCAAGTACTCTGATATCATCTAACACTATCCCAAAATACGAAATAGCTTCATCACTTTGATACACAAAAGTAATAGTCACTTCTTGGTTATTGAATGTTGTTAAATCATATGAAAGCTCGACAAACTCACCACTTGCTTTGTCTCCAGCAAATGAGTTGCCGTCAAGATAATGTTTAACATTAGGATAGTTTGGATGAGTTGCTTTAGTCGCATTACCAGCAATGGCTTGTGAATTAACAAATACTTGAAAAACATCATAATCAGACTCAATGCTAAACTGACTAAGCATTTTCAAAATCACGCTTTTAGATTCTGGTAACTCTATTGAGAACGACATTTGATTATTTAAATTATTACCTTCTCCAGAGTAATATTGTAATGAGCCAGAATTAGGTTTAATGAAGTCTTCTAAATTCGGAGGAAGTTGAATTTTTAGTTGCTTAATGGCATCGCTATGGACGCCTGCGTGAGTTAAGTTATATGTGTTTGTATTGCTTAAATCAATAAGATCAATATTGACTTGATTAGTCCAATTTCCACCAAAACGAGTTTGCAGAAAATTCAAATTCTTAGGGCTAAACATAACTGGGGCTGAGCCTCTTAACTCCCCCATCCAGCTACCACTAGACATTACAGACCAATTCGCAACAGGCTCACCTATATTTATATCCTTTAAGTCATACTCGTCAGGTAACCCTAGATCGTGACCAAACTCATGAACTACTACACCAATACCAGCATCAATTGGATTGATTGTATAGTTATATGCTTTTATGCTTGAGCCTTGGATTGAAGCTGGCTGGTTATTTTCTGTCACAAAGAAACGGTGCGACCAAATAGCATTTTCACCTAAAGCTCCCCCACCAGCTTCTTCACCAATACTAGAATGGAAAACTAAGATATGATCAATTACACCATCCGGTTCGTTAATGATGCCATCACCGTCGATATCATTTAAATCTGTTAGGTCGAAATCAGAAAGGTCAACTCCTTGCGCTACAAGTGATTCTACAGCTTCTTTGATCAAAATAGTGACATTGACGTCTCGCTCTTCACCATTTCTCTTTCCATAATAAGCCGCATTATTTTTTGCTGTAATCCAGCCATAAACTTGACCAGTTAAGTCAAAGTTATTGCCTGTTACTTCTCTATAAAACTGTCTTGCGCTTTTAAGTGTTTGCTCTGAAGGTCCTGTGTAACCCGTTGTTGAGAACAGCAGGTTAGAATAATGTTCAGCAGAATAGTTATTGTAAAACATATCTGTGTCTTCAGGCTCAAGACCTGGTGAACTTGACATTAAGTCAGGGAAATCGACTAAGATCGTGAGAATTTTTACACTACGCAAGGTATCAACGACATTACTCTGCGCATAATTTACACTTTGCTTTGACTGTTTTCTTGAGACCGCTAGCGGAGCTTGAAGTGCACTGACTTTTCGTTTGCCACTATTTTGAATATACCCACTAATTAACTGACGCTTCTCGTATTCACTTAAGGTTCTACCAAGCTTTTTCTCTTGCCAATAAATAATTCTTTCTTCATCTAACCTTAACAAATCAGGCATAGAGTAAGTCTGTAAGCTAAAAAATAAAAACAAACTCAACAAGGTACTTAACTTAAAGTTCATAAAATCACCAAATCATATCGGAAACAAAATACTACCATTACTTTTTGTACGAGTCTTAAAATCAATTCGTTTGCTCACAAAAATACTTTATTCCATACAGAATATAAAAATAGGCCATATCAAACACATCTTCACTCCAAAACCGACTTAACGAAAAATTTATGCAACTTTAGTTTAATCTGCCTTGACTTATGCATACAAAAAACCTTTAATGTTTTTGTTTAAATTTTAATAGTATTTTTATTTCAAGTTATGATTTCTAATTTATTTGTAAATGTCGTGCTCGTACTGGTCTTTTTAATAAGCTCAGCGGGGACGTATTAACTTGATTTACGATGAAACCCCGCAATTGCGGGGTTTTTTTTTGTTTAATTTTACGATTGCACCGAGGAATGAGGATGGTACAAACGCAATTTAACGGCTCAGAGTTAGTCGTGAAAGCTTTAAAAGCTTTAGAAGTAGAATATATATTTGGTTACCCTGGTGGGTCAGTACTGGACTTATATGATGCATTATTTCAACAAAGCGACATTGAGCATGTTTTAGTTCGACACGAACAAGCTGCAACACATATGGCTGATGGCTACGCCAGAGCAACTGGTGAAGTCGGGGTTGTGCTAGCCACATCTGGCCCTGGTGCAACAAACTGTATTACGGGTATAGCTACTGCGTACATGGATTCTATTCCAATGGTCGTACTATCTGGTCAAGTGCCTTCAAATTTAATCGGTGATGACGCTTTCCAAGAAACAGATATTGTTGGTTGTTCAAGACCAATCGTTAAGCATAGCTTCAACTGCCGAAGTGCCGAAGAAATCCCTACGGTTCTGGCCAAAGCTTTTTATCTCGCTAATTCTGGTCGCCCAGGTCCAGTGGTCGTTGAATTACCAAAAGACATTTTAAATCCGCAGTTAAAGTTCGAGTTTAAGATGCCTAATCAAATAGAAATGCGTACTTATAACCCTAGTGTTAAAGGTCACGGAAAACAGATAAAGAAAGCCGTTGAAGCTATCTTAAATGCAAAGCGTTTAGTTATCTATTCTGGCGGTGGCGTTGTTTTATCTGATACATCAGATAAATTGAAAGAGCTGGTAGAAACCTTGAATGCCCCAATCACAAATACCCTCATGGGATTAGGAGGCATTAGTGGCACACACCCTAACTTTATCGGCATGCTTGGTATGCATGGCAGTGTTGAGGCGAACAAAGCGATGGCCAATGCAGATGTGATTTTAGCGCTAGGTGCACGATTTGATGATCGTGTCACAAATAATGTTAAAAAATTCTGTCCAAATGCAACCATTGTTCATGTCGACGTAGACCCTACTTCTATTTCTAAAACCATCAAAGCACATATTCCAGTAGTAGGATGCCTTGCGACTGTATTCGAGCAATTGTTAAGTGCAATTAACGCCAGCTCAGAGCGCATTGACCGAGCTGCACAAGAGGTTTGGTGGGAAGAAATTACAAAATGGAGAGCACAAAAGTGTCTTGCTTATGAAACCAACCCTGAAGTTTTAAAACCGCAAACTGTCATCGAAAAAGTATACGAGATCACTAATGGCGATGCCTACGTATGCTCTGATGTTGGCCAGCATCAGATGTTTGCTGCCCAGTACTACCCGTTTAAAAACCCACGCCAATGGATTAACTCAGGTGGCCTTGGCACCATGGGCTTTGGCTTGCCCGCTGCGATGGGGGTTAAAATGGCTTTCCCAGAAAACGAGGTTCTGTGTGTAACCGGTGATGGCTCTATTCAAATGAATATACAAGAGCTATCAACATGTTTGCAATATGGCTTAGCAGTGAAAATTATTTCGTTGAATAACCGCTCATTAGGCATGGTAAGACAATGGCAGGATATGCAATATGGTGGTCGCCATTCCAGTTCATACATGGAGTCTTTACCTGATTTTGTTGCCCTGGCAGAAAGTTATGGCCACATCGGCATTAAAGTCGATAGACCTGATCAACTTGATGAAGCACTTGAAAAAGCGTTCTCTATCAAAGATAGATTAGTATTTTTAGATATTCGTGTAGACGAAAAAGAACATGTTTATCCTATGCAAATAAAGCTGGGTGCAGTTGACGATATGTGGTTGAAAAAAGGAGTAAAAGCATAATGCGTAGAATCTTAAGTATCCTTTTAGAAAATGAGCCTGGCGCATTATCAAGAATTGTTGGCTTATTCTCACAGCGCGCCTATAACATTGACAGCTTAACGGTTGGAACGACTGACGACCAAACCTTGTCGCGTATTACAATCACCACCCATGGTGACGATAGAGTCGTCGAGCAAATAACCAAACAAGTGAATAAACTGGTAGATGTGCTAAAAGTACAGGATTTAACAGAAGTTCAGCATATTGAAAGAGAACTGTTACTTGTTAAAGTGTATGCCAGAGACGAAACCATGCGTGCCGCTGTTACGCGTATTGCTGATGTGTATCAAGGCGCCATTATCGACATGGGTAAGCAAAGCTATACACTGCAACTGCTTAGTAGCTCTGAAAAAATTGAATCGTTTTTAGATATGCTAAGACATGAGAGCGATATTATAGAGTTAGTACGTTCTGGTGCGGTGGGGATCGGCCGCGGTGATAAGGCTTTAAGAGCCTAAATTAACAATAAAAAAAGGGGCTGAGGCCCCTTTTTAGTCAATTCAATATAAGTAAATATTACTGATTTACTTGATCTTTAAGACCTTTACCTGCTTTGAAGCTAGGAATATTTGCAGCTGCGATTTGGATCTCAGCGCCAGTCTGTGGGTTACGGCCAGTACGAGCTGCACGCTCTTTTACTGAGAAAGTACCAAAACCAACCAGTGCTACTGAATTACCTTCTTTAAGAGAAGTTGTAACAGCACCAGTGAATGATTCAAGCGCTCTTGCTGCAGCGGCTTTAGAAATTTCAGCATCAGCTGCCATCTTTTCAACTAGTTGAGCTTTATTCATTATTTAATTCCTATTTATTGTAATTTTGCCTAAGCAAAACCTATGTTTATGTATTTTTCGGCTTAGTGCAACTATTTACTACAGATTTTTATGAAAAATCGCATTAAATACCGTAAATAAAGGGCTTTCGAGTTGTTTTAGAGTTTATTTTAATCAAGCCACTTAAATTCTTTTAAGCTCACTTTATTATTTAGAAAAACCACACCCTCATTTTCAAGCCTTTCTTTCTGTTCAAAAAACTTGCTGCTATCCACCGGAAATGAAATTTTTCCTTGTGAGTTTATCACTCGATACCAAGGTAACTTAGAATCTTTTGGTAGCGTTTTTAAAATGCGGCCCACTTTCCTAGAGTAATTGGCTTGTCCCGCCAGTTTGGCGATTTGTCCGTACGTTGCAACATGACCACATGGGATTGCACCAATAATTGTATGCACCCGTAATTCAAAATCATCCATCATATTTTTCACCTAACTGTTTAAATCTAGACCAAATCGCTCTAGCTACAGGCCCATGGTGTCTCGTATGCTTTCTAAACACATGGATGTTAGCTGTGAAACTGTCTTGTCTGTCTACAATCCTTATTCGCTCTAATTCACCGTTATCAATTTCATTTTTACAATGCGCGAGACTGGTTAGAGCAAACCCTAAGCCTGACAACAAAAAAGACTTCATGGAGGTCAGGTCGTCGACTTTCATACGGTTCGTGTTTAGCGTGTAAGCCAAACGCTCACTGTCAAAAGCAAACGCACTTTCAAACATAGCAATACATGGATAAGACTCTAAGGCTTCGTATTGCAAAGATGAAGGTAACAAACCTTTTTTTGCAACTATTCCGAGCTCTATCTCCCCTACTTTCATCGTTTCAAGCTCACCTGTTGCGTGAAACAGATCAAACCAAGGGCCTATGCCTAACTCAGCTCTACCACTGTTCACTTGTTGCAGTGCTTCAAAACGCGGACCACTGGTAATTGAAAACTCGGTAGATTTATACGTTTTAAAAATATCTCCAATGGCCTCATTATATATGTTTTGATATGAGATGGGTTCATAACAAATACTAAACTTAGCTTCACTGCCCTCTGCAAATTCATTCGCCAGTATTTTCAAATCATCACGAATAGCCAGCAACTTGGTTGCTTCTAAATAAAAATGCCTACCTTGCTCTGTGAGTTTTAATCGATATGCCTCCCTATCGACAATGCTAAACCCAAGGTTTTGTTCTAGTCTTTTAATTGACTGAGAAATGGCCGGCTGGGTCTTGTGCATTCTTGATGCAACCTCTTGTAAGCTTCTAGAATTTGCAACTGCATCGAGTATTTCGAGATCTGCCAACTTCATAAATTAAACTTATCAACTTTACAATTTTTAATAATTTTAATTTTATCAGGTTTTTTCTTATCCTTACCGAAAATTTTCAGAGCTAACTAAATGGAGTGAACCATGTTGAGGTTAAGTGTTATCGCACTGCTTACAGTTTTGACACTAGGCTGCAGTCAAGAAAATGAAAAGTCTGAACAGATAGAGGTCATACGACCAGTAAAACTATTCGAAGTGAAAGATCCTACAGCGCACAATATTCGCAGCTTCCCAGCCGAAGTCGTGGCTAACCAAGGCTCTTACCTAGCTTTTCGTGTCAGTGGAGAACTCATAGAGTTCCCTGTTCGCGCTGGGCAAACTATTAATAAAAACGACCTACTCGCTAAATTAGATCCAGAAGATTTTCAATTACAGTATGAACAACGTAAAGCACAATTCGAACTTGCTAGTGCTCAACTCAAACGTGTGGATTCATTATTTAAACGCTCTATTGCAACCAAAGCAGAGTTTGATCAGGCACTGGCTAACAAGCAAGTCTCAGAGTCAGCATTTAAAATCGCTAAAACAAATTTAGAAAATAGCGAGCTTCGCGCGCCTTTCTCAGGAACGGTTGCTAAAGTCTTTGTTAAGAACTTCGAAAATATCGTTGCCAAGCAAAATATTCTGCGTCTAGAAAGCAGAGATATGATGGATGTGGTCATTTACGTACCTGAACGTTTAGTTGCCAGAGTTAAAAAGGATTTAGATTATCATCCTTCTGTAACCTTTGATGGTTATCCAGACAAAGCGTATGACCTATCAATCAAAGAGTGGGACACACAGGCTGATCCTGCCACTCTAAGCTATAAGGTGGTTTTCTCGCTACCCATTCCTAAAGACTTTAATTTATTTGAGGGGATGACTGGTCAGGTTTCGATAGACCTTTCAAAAATCACCGAACATCACAGCAATGCAATCACCATCCCTGCCTCTGCGGTTTTCTCTTCTGATACAGAGCAGTTAGAAAATAACGCCTATGTTTGGGTTTTTAATCCAGAAACACTGAGTTTGTCTAAGCGTCAAGTCTCGGTTGGCAATATCTATCAAGACCAAATTGATGTACTTGAAGGCCTTAACGTTGGCGAACAAGTTGTATCGGCTGGCGTATATCACCTGTCTGAAGGCCTAAAGGTAAAACCTTGGGTTAAAGAGCGAGGTTTATAATAATGAGCCTAGCTAAATGGTCAATTGATAACAAAGTCATCAGTTGGATGTTCGCGCTATTGCTTTTAATAGCAGGTGCAGCCTCTTACTTAGACTTAGGGCAGCTCGAGGACCCAGAGTTTACAATCAAAAAAGCCATGGTCATCACCTATTACCCAGGTGCGTCTCCAGAACAAGTAGAAGAAGAAGTCACTTTTGTCATAGAAAATGCCATTCAGCAATTGCCTTATGTCGATACTATTTCTTCAATTTCTTCTGCTGGAAAGTCACAGATAACTGTTGAAATGAAAAGTACTTATAGAAAGCAGCATTTACAACAGATCTGGGATGAGCTAAGAAGAAAAGTAAACGATCTGTCAGGACGCTTTCCTAAAGGCGTTTCTACACCAAATATAATTGATGACTTTGCCGACGTGTATGGTGTGTTATATGCGATAACAGGTGATGGCTACTCTTACAGTGAATTAAAAGATTATGTTGATTACTTAAAGCGTGAACTCGTACTTGTTGACGGGGTCAGTAAAGTCACCGTCTCTGGTACTCAGCAATCACAGGTTATTGTTGAAATATCGACACAAAAATTATCACAACTAGGCATTCCGCCAGCACAAATTTTTTCACTGTTACAATCTCAAAACCATGTTTCTAATGCGGGTAAAATACGTGTTGGCGACGAGTCAATCCGTTTTCACCCAACTGGTGAGTTCCATGATGTGTCTGAGTTAGAAAGCTTATTAATTTCAAGCCCTGGTGCCAATGAGCTTATCTATTTAAGAGACGTCGCGACAGTCAAAAGAGAGTTTGCAGAAATCCCTACCCATTTAACTAAATACAATGAGCAGCAGGCACTGTTATTAGGCATTTCATTTAATTCAGGCGTGAATGTTGTTGATGTTGGTAAAGCAATCGATAAACATCTTGCTGACCTAGAATATCAGCGTCCACATGGTATGGAAATTTCGTCTATATATAATCAACCAAGCGAAGTTGAAAAGTCAGTTAACGGTTTTATTGTTAGTTTAGTTGAAGCCGTCGCGATTGTGATTGTGGTGTTACTAGTATTTATGGGCGTAAAAAGTGGCATTCTAATCGGTGGTGTACTCCTTCTTACGGTACTTGGTACATTTATATTTATGAAATTGTACGCCATAGATTTACAAAGAATTTCTTTAGGTGCACTGATCATTGCACTAGGGATGCTGGTTGATAATGCCATAGTCGTCACTGAAGGTATCTTAATCAATCTAAAGCGCGGACAAACTAAAGTTCAAGCCGCTGTAAATATTGTTGCTCAAACTAAATGGCCGCTACTTGGTGCGACTATCATAGGTATCACAGCATTTGCACCTATTGGTTTAAGTAGCGATGCCAGTGGTGAGTTTGCAGGCTCTTTATTCTGGGTATTACTCATTTCATTGATGTTGAGTTGGGTTACTGCTATTACATTAACGCCATTTTTCGCAGACCTTATGTTCAAAGAAACGAAAAATAGCGATGAAAAAACATCAGACCCATATCAAGGTGTTATTTTTACTGTTTATAAAGCCCTGTTAAGTACCGCGCTTAAATACCGAGTTTCAACCATTTTACTCATGGTTGCACTACTCGTTTCTTCTGTTATCGGCTTTGGCCAAGTAAAACAGTCGTTCTTCCCAGCTTCAAATACACCAATGTTCTATGTGGACTATTGGCATTATCAAGGTGCTGATATTCGCAGTACCGCAGAAAACATAGCTAAGATAGAGGCTTTCTTGTTAAATGACGAACTCGTTGAGGATGTTACAACAACAGTTGGTCAAGGGGCACCTAGGTTTATGCTTACCTATGAGCCAGAAAAGCAATACAACGCCTATGGACAACTTATTGTCAGAGTGAAGGACCGTGACTCCGTTGCGGTTATGATTGAAAAGTTAAGAACGTTTGAAATGAATATGCCAATTGATGGCAAAATCAAAGTGAAGCGTATGGAAATTGGTCCATCTACGAGTGCAAAAATTGAAGCTCGTTTCTCAGGTGGAGATCCGGTTGTACTTAGACAGCTTGCAGAGCAGGCAAAACAAATTCTACAGCAAGATCAAGGGGCATTTAACATTCGTGATAATTGGCGTCAGCGAACTAAGGTGATCCGCCCTCAATTTAATGAACAAAAAGCCAGAAGACTGGGTATTAGTAAGACTGATATTGACGACTTACTGCTTACCTCTGTAACAGGTAAAACGGTCGGTTTATACCGAGAAGGCACAGAGCTACTACCAATTATTGCGCGCTCACCAGTTGATGAACGTAATCAGGTAAATAACTTATCAGATTTACAAATATATAGCCCTATCCTCAATGTCTTTGTACCAATAACAACGGTTGTTGATGACTTTGAAGTAACTTGGGAAGATCCTCTGATCATGCGTAAAGATAGAAAGCGTACTATCACAGTCATGGCTGATCATGATGTCATAGGCGACGAAACGCCAGCTAAACTATTTGCACGTGTGAGAAGTGATATTGAAGCCATACCACTCCCTAAAGGCTATCACTTAGATTGGGGGGGTGAATTTGAGGCCTCAAGTAAAGCGCAGAAAGCAATTTTTGGCTCATTACCCTTGGGTTACTTAGTCATGTTTATCATTACTGTTTGCTTGTTTAATTCTGTAAGACAGCCGCTTGTGATATGGTCAACCGTCCCTTTAGCCATTATTGGTGTTACTGCCGGGTTAGTCGTGTTTCAAGCACCATTTAGCTTTATGGCTCTATTAGGCTTATTAAGTCTATCAGGCATGCTTATAAAGAATGGGATTGTATTAGTCGACCAGATAAACCTGGAGTTAAGTGAAGGTAAATCACCTTATCAAGCAGTATTTGATTCAGGTGTGAGTCGTGTAAGACCTGTTTCGATGGCTGCTATCACGACAATCTTAGGCATGATCCCATTATTATTTGATGTGTTTTTCAAATCAATGGCTGTGACTATCATGTTTGGATTAGGATTCGCCACAATCCTCACTCTGATTGTTTTACCAGTGATTTACTGTTTGTTTTTTTCGATTAAACAAAAATAAAAAATGGCCTTAATCGGCCATTTTTATGCATGCAATTACTTTAGTACTTGCATGCATAAATAATTCAGTTCTAGTTAACTGAAACTATTTTGATTTCCTATTCAAAGACAAGGTACCTTTTTTTCTTTCTGTAGGCTTTCTTGAATGCTTCTTAAGCTGCTGCTCATCTCTTTTGGGCTTTGCATCGGTATAACGTGTCACAGCTTTTTTATCTGATGGCTTTCTGACTTTTTTATTGCTATCCACTGAGCCATCTTCGGTTTTTGCTGATCCTTCAATGGCTTTGTTTATTTCAGCCATTTCCTGCTCAGTTAAATGACGCCATTGCCCAGGTCTTAATCCATTCAAATTGACATTCATAATACGCACGCGTTTCAGGGCTGTTACCTCATAGCCAAGGTATTCGCACATTCGACGGATCTGTCTGTTTAAACCCTGAGTGAGGATAATGGTAAAAGTCTTATCGCCGGTCTGCTTAACGAAGCACTTTTTTGTTACCGTATCTAAAATTGGCAGGCCACCAGCCATTCTTTCAACAAAACGCTTATTGATGCTTCTATCAACTGTAACCACATATTCTTTTTCGTGGTTATTACCGGCACGAAGAATTTTATTAACGATGTCACCTTCATTAGTGAGAAATATTAACCCCTCTGAAGGCCTATCGAGTCGACCAATTGGGAATATACGCTCGGGGTAATCTATCGCACTGACAATATTACTTTTTATTTTTTTCTCAGTCGTACAGGTCACGCCAACTGGTTTATTATAAGCAATGTAAACACGTTTAGGCTTTGCTTTAAGTGGCTTGCCATCAATCAGGATTGTATCCGCGTCAGATACTTTCACACCCATTTCAGGCAGATTACCATTAACCTTAATACGTCCAGCGTCAATAAGCTTGTCAGCTTCTCTTCTTGAACAAAAACCTGTTTCACTAATGTATTTATTTAAACGTGTTGTAGCAGTCAAAAGACAATCCCTAAAATTCAATTGGCAGTATTTTAAAGGATTAGTATTTAATTTTCTCTAATTTTTCTGCCAAACCTTAGGAATTAAGTGGAGTTGATATTCTGATTGTTTATTTAGGTACAGACTTTTAGATTTATAGTCAATTTGCCCCCAATTAGGATTACTTTTCATCCACTGATAATTGTGCACATTGTCTTTCGTAATAATACCCATGGGTATCACTAACTCTTTGTGCTCAGCCCAATAAGGATGTTTGTTGTGATGATCGAACAAACTAACAAGCGCCCATGCACCCATCATAAAATGCCCTCCGACACTTGCTTGTATTTCACCTGAGGCTATTTTTTCAAGGCCGACCGATAACCAGTCAAACCCTCCAAATGTGATATTCTGACTTTCAGCGCAAGCTTGTTTGCATGCTTTCATTGCCCCAATGGCCATAAGATCTGATGCAGCCCAAACAATATTAATATCTTTATGTCTTTTAAGCAGTTTTAATGTCTGCTCAGTCGAAAGAGATTCAGACCAAGACGCATGAACCTCTTGGGCAACATCTACATTATGGGATCCGAAAAAATCAACTGCGCCTTTTGCCCTCATATCTGATTCGGAACCATAATGACCATTGATAATTACGGCTTTTGATTTTAAATTTTTATCACTGAGCTGGTGTAAAGTTTTGGCCAATTCATATCCAGCTTGATAATTATCGTGGTAAACCTCACCAAGCCAAAACTTAAATTTCTGCCCTGGTTCAGAGATAACTTTTTTTTCATCACCAGAAATTGTTTCTTCCAAGGTAATTGAGGACACTTGATGTTGTTCTAGTATTTCTAACGTTTCTTCTGCTGCACCGGGGTAAAGTATCAAAATGGCGTAATCAGGTTTACTTTGATATTCAAGGTATTTTTTTAGCTCTTGAATTTGAATATGCCTATTTCCTTCTCCATAGATAACTTGTAAGTCAAAACCTAATTGCTTTGCCGCATTTTGACTAATAGTTTGGACTTTACTCCAAAATGGATCGTCGACTACTGAAGGGTTTACAAAAAGCACCGTTTGTTTAGCCATAACATTAAATGTCATGGAAACGAACAATAATAAGATAACTCTAATTATAAACTGCATTTAGTTGTGATTAACCATATGTCTAAAAGGCCTTATCTTTATACATATCAGCCCATAAAATCGCTGATGCATGGAACTCGGGTAAGCATTCATCACTGATATTTAAATATTGACACGCTTTTTGTAATTTCCACCAGCTACCAGATTCATAAGCTTTGACTATATTAAGTACATAGTAATGGAAATTCGCTTCGCCCAATAACGCATTTTGGAGCTCCTCAGGAAAGGGCAACTTATCAACAACCTTTTCCATGGGTCTATCTAAAATGGCATCAAGTAATGAAAAAAGTCCCACTAAAAAACAAGATGAGCCTGAGTTTGGTTGAACCTTATTGCCTATAAGTTCACAAAATCGAGCGCGTACAATGCTCATCCTGGTTAACTCTGTTGGTTTACCCTTGGCAACATGTGCCGTCATGATCAAGCCTACAAACTTTTTAGTACGTTCGTATCCCAAATAAACCAAGGCTTGTTTGATGGACTCAATCTTACTTTTTATCGGGAATACACCCGAGTTTATTAATCGCAGCAATTTATACGCAAGCGCTGTATCTTGCGAAAATAACTGAGCTATTTTGGTAATATTCAAATTAGGCTTAAGTACTTCAGTATAGATGAGCATGACTATGGTGTAATTAAATTCTATATCTGTTTCTTCTATCACCCGAGGTTTTGCAAAAAAATAGCCTTGGAAGAAATGAAAGCCCATTTTTTTTGCTATTTCGAACTCTTCCTCTGTTTCAATTTTTTCTGCTAACAGCTTAATGTTCTTTTTCTGTTTTAGCTCTTCAACTAGCGGTACTATGGTATGCAAAGGGTTTTGCATAACGTCAAACTTTATTAAACGTACTAGTTTCAAGAAAGGCTGCCATGCATCTTCATATACAAAGTCGTCTAACGCTAATTTATAATTTTGATGAAATAAACGTCGAACAAGCTCGTAATTATCTTTAGTAGGCTGAATTGTTTCGAGTAATTCTAAAATAACGTCATTTGCAGGAAGAAAAGTTGCAAGCTCTTGTTTTAAAGACTCTGGACCGATATTGATTAAGGCTTTCTTACCAGACGTAAGATACCGCGTGCCAAGATTCAATTGATTATCAAGTATTAGCTTTGCAGTTGCTTTATCTTCTGCAATGTTGGGAAAACTGTTACTAGAACCATCTCTAAAAAGAAGTTCATACGCTACAACTTGCATTTTCCTATTAAAAATAGCTTGTCTTGCAACAAAAACTTTCAAGCATAAGCTCCTTTTCCCAAATACAATCTTTCAAGTACAAACACTTAATATAATAGCACTATAGCCCAGCAAAAAAACCACACTAAATCACTAAAAACAAAGTCTTTAATCTAAAATTATAGCAAATTATAGGAAGGATTACGGCTGAAGTAGATCCAATTTTGTGCCCCAGCCGTATTATTGAAGTTTATTTATACAATTTAGAAATATACTGTTTAGCTAAACCCGACCACTCAAACCGTTTAGCTTTTGCATTCATTGAAATATTTGAGAACACTTCCTTATTAGAAGCAAGCAAAGACAAAGCGTTTTCAAATGAATCCGTTAATTGTTCAACTTGTTCAGCTAATGACTCACCATTAAATACAAAGCCCGTTTCGTTGTGCGTAACCGTATCTTTTAAGCCACCTACACCGTGCACTAAACATGGCTGTCCATCCCGCATAGCAAGCATTTGACTTATGCCGCAAGGCTCAAATGAACTCGGCATTAAGAATAGCTTCCCCAATGGATATAATGTATCTCCAAGCTTTTGATCATAGCCATTTAAAAATAAAACATTATCTCTTCGAGCCATGACCTGCATGAATTGCGATTCAATATATGGATCACCACTACCCAGGATAACGATATTGCTATCAAATTTATCAGCGACTAAAGCTAAGTCATCCAAAACAATACCATTTGGTGATTTTTGCATTAGTAATAGCACTTTTTGATCCGTTATACGGCCCACACTAGAAACAATTGTTTTTTCTTCAAGAGCTTTCCATTTAGACACTCTTTGATGAGCAATATAGTGCTTAGTTTCAATAAGGTGAGACTTGGACATCCATTTGAATATGCACTTTTCCGCTTCAGTTAGATATTCACTATACGAGAGTCTTTGACTAGCTTCTGAGCCGTAATTACACCCATTCAGAATACCAAACAGTCTCCCCTGAGTCGCAGCCAAACGCATATCATGTTCTAAACCTTCACCACCAAAAAAACCTTCATCAGGTCTACTTGTCTCTTGAACCTCCAAACTGTAGGTAGGTGAAACAACGTGGATCACATCACACAAGTTAAGACCACTACGCATCGGGTTGTAACAGTGTGGATATTTATGATCGCAAATTTGATGACCATCATAATTTAAGGTTGGAAACCAGGCTTCTAAGCTTGATTCATCATGATTAAAAGGTCTTATGCCTTGAAGAGCTAAATTGTGTACCGTGTATACAAGTTTCAATGTTTTCAAATACACAAAGCGTGGACTAAACCTCGCAAGCACAGACACACCCGCAGCATGCCAATCATGTAAGTGAACAACATCTAAATTATCCATAACCCTATGCTCTATGATTTCGCAAACTGCAGCACTGAAAAAAGCAAATTTCGTTGCATCTGAGGCAAACGGCCTGTTTGCACCATCATCACAATATATCTTTCCACCATTGTCTGAAAACAAAGAATGTGAAATTACATATTGATTTACACCCTCACTTGATTCAACTAACCACAAACTCGCTGTCTCTAAATGTTGCCTAAAAGGCACTGCTATGTCTGCGATAAAATGTCGAGTTAATTGCTCTTGACCATAATCTGGTACTACAACAGATACCGTTAAACCATGTTCAGTTAAAGCGTAAGGGATGTCACGGATAACATCCGCAACCCCCCCAACCTTACAATTTGGCAGTCGATCATTTTCTGCACCGACCATTAAAATATGCATACTTTGCCTTTTAAACTACTGAAAGCTCTTGTTTTTCTTCATTTACTTGTTGGCGCTGATTATACGCAGCCAGCATATCTCTCGTCACCAATACAATACCTTTTTTAGACACTCTAAAGCCATTTTCTTCGTCTACTTTAGAATCATAACCTATCACTATACCTTCTGGCAGTTCACAGCTACGGTCGATGATGGCATTTCTGACTTTACAATTTCTGCCAATTTTAACGCCGGGCAGGATCACTGAACCTTCAATAGTACAATAAGAATGAACATGGACATTTGAAAACAGTAATGATTTACGCACAACAGAGCCAGATATAATACAACCACCTGAAACCGTTGAATCTACCGCCATGCCACGTCTTTCATCGTCATCAAAAATAAATTTTGCTGGAGGAAGCTGTTCTTGATAAGTCCAAATTGGCCAACTTGGGTCGTATAGATCTAATTGAGGTTCAGGAGAAACGAGCTCCATATTTGCTTCCCAGAATGAGTCGATTGTGCCCACATCACGCCAGTAAGCTTGACCTTTTTGTGTTGGCTCTCTGAAAGGGAATGCAAACACGTTATGCTCTTCGATGATGGCAGGAATAATATCGTGACCAAAATCGCGGCCAGACCCCTCTCGTTCTGCGTCATTTTTTAACTGCTCAAATAGGAATTCAGTATTGAAAACATAGTTGCCCATTGATGCTAGACAAGTCCCTTCTTTTCCTGGAATAGAAGAAGGTTCAGCTGGCTTTTCGTCAAAACGTCTGACTCGGTTATTGTCATCAACCGTCATCACACCAAACGTGTTAGCGGCTTCTTCACAAGGGACTTCAATACAACATACTGTCATATCTGCTCCCGTTTCAACGTGCTTTGCGAGCAAAGCGCCATAGTCCATACGATAGACATGATCGCCTGATAAGATCATGACATATTTGGGTAATTCATGACGAATAATGTCCATATTTTGGAAAACCGCATCCGCTGTTCCACAATACCATTCATCACCATAACGCTGAGATGCCGGTAAGATCTCAACAGATTCACCCAGTTCCTTTTTAAAGTGTCCCCATGCTCGATTAACGTGGCGAATTAGTGAGTGAGACTTATACTGTGTGGCAATACCGACACGTCTGATCCCTGAATTTATACAATTTGAAAGCGGAAAATCGATGATCCTATGTTTACCGCCAAAGTATACAGCAGGCTTTGCACGCCAGTTAGTTAACTCATGTAAGCGAGAGCCTCGGCCACCAGCCAAAATCAGGGCATAGGTCTCTCTGGTTAAATTACTAATATAACGATTTTCATAACTAGGCATGTTGCTTCTCCATTTGTTCCTTGTCTGTAATCTGTGCTGTATCCGGCGTTATTTGCCAGATCTCTTCACTATATTGTGAAATAGTTCTGTCACTTGAAAATTTGCCACTGGCCGCAGTATTGAGAATACTCATTTGAGTCCAATGAACTTTATCTTGATACGCTTTGGCTGCATTACTTTGAGCCTGACAATAACTGTCAAAGTCATACGCGGTTAACCAAGGGTCACTTGGGCATTTAACCGCATTGATAATGTCGTCGAAGATGTTAGGTTCGAATAAATTAAAGTGGCCGCTTTCAAGCAACTTAAACACTGCGCTTAAATTTTCACTGTTACGAATAATTTTCTGAGGGTCATACTGCGCCCTGATAGCGCTTGTTTCTTCTGCTTTTGCACCAAATAAAAAGAAATTATCTGCACCAACATTTTCTAAGATTTCGATGTTGGCACCATCGAGTGTCCCGATTGTAATGGCACCATTCATCATAAACTTCATGTTGCCTGTGCCCGATGCCTCTTTGCCTGCGGTTGAGATCTGCTCTGATAAATCGGTCGCCGGACAAATAGTCTCCATAGCAGTAACATTGTAGTTAGGAAGAAATGCGACTCTTAAGTAAGGTTTAGCCCTTTCATCTTTATTAATGACTTCAGCAACATTATTGATCAATTTAATGATTTGCTTCGCCATGTAATACCCGGGTGCAGCTTTACCACCAATCAAAACACATCGCGGTGTCAGGTTTTCTGTTTCACCCTTACAAATCTGAATGTACAAATGAATGACATGAAGAATGTTCAATAATTGACGTTTATATTCGTGAATACGTTTTACTTGCACGTCAAACATCATAGTTGAATCAAACTCAACACCACATTGTGATTTAACCAAAGCTACAAGCTTATCTTTGTTCGCTTTCTTAACTTCAAACCATTTAGTTTGAAACTGCTTATCATCATAGTAGCGACGCAAGTCTTTAATCTTACTGAAATCAGCAATCCACTCATTGCCGATATAGTCACTGATTAATGATTTAAGCTCTGGATTGCAATGCGCAAGCCACCTTCGAGGGGTTACCCCATTGGTTTTGTTATTAAATTTCTCTGGCCAAAGCTGGTAGAAAGTGTTGAATAAACCGCTTTTCAACAACTCAGTATGTAGCGCGGCAACACCATTAACGGAGAAACTTCCGACGATTGCCAAATACGCCATACGAATTTGTGGTACATCCCCTTCTTCAATTAAAGAAAGCTCTCTTTGTTTTTCAACATCGCCTGGCCAATGAATGGCAACCTGCGCTAAGAAACGAGCATTAATTTCATAAATAATTTCTAGTAAGCGAGGTAAAAGCCTTTCAAATAAAGGAACTGACCAACGCTCTAATGCTTCAGGTAACAAAGTATGATTCGTGTATGCCATGGTACTTGTGGTGATTTCCCACGCTTTATCCCACTCGATTTCATAATCGTCAATCAGCAAACGCATAAGCTCTGCGACAGCAATGCTTGGATGTGTATCGTTTAACTGAAATACATGAAATTTTGCAAAATCATCAAAGTTTTCACCATGCTCGACCACCCAATCATCAAGAATGTCTTGTAAACTAGAACTGGTTAAAAAGTACTGTTGTCGAAGCCTTAACTCTTTACCGTTTTCGCTACTGTCATTGGGGTAGAGCACCATCGAAATTTGCTCTGCTAAGTTTTTTTGCGCAACAGCATCAGAATAGCTACCTTCATTAAATTCTCTTAAATTGAATTCATCTGTTGCTTCTGCTTTCCAAAGCCTCAATGTATTTACTATGTCATTTTTATAGCCAGGAATTGGCACATCATAAGGCACAGCAAGAACATCCTGGGTATTCACCCACGCTCTATGTGTTCTTCCATGCTTATCGACATATGACTCAACATGACCAAAGAACTTAACTCGCTTTGACTGTTCTGGCGCACTCAGCTCCCAAGGGTGTCCCTCACGTAACCAGTTGTCTGGATGCTCGACTTGATAACCGTTTTCAATAGATTGATTGAACATGCCATATTCATAACGAATACCATACCCAACAACTGGAAGCGCTAGACTGGCACAACTATCTAAAAAACACGCTGCAAGTCGACCTAAGCCACCATTACCAAGACCTGCATCATGCTCTGCACTACTTACACACTCCAATTCTGCACTATATTGCTCAAGCGCTGTTTTTACATCTTGTTCTAAATCAAGATTCAAAATAGCGTTACCAAGCGCTCGGCCCATTAAAAACTCAAGTGAAATGTATGCCGCTTTTCTAGTAGGCTGCTTGTTTCTATGCTCATTGGTTTTTCTACATTTAGCGACCAGCCTATCTCGAATAGTTAATGCGAGTGCATGATATAAATAGAGCCTTGATTCGACATTTTTATCTCGCCCTAAGGTATAGTAAAAATGTCGATTTAGATCTTCACTGACATCAGCTAACAAGGTGTCAACCTTGGCTGTATCAGGCACTTGTCCATTTGAATTTTTATGACTCATTATCATTTCCTTCAAAATTAGTAGAAAAAACCCAGCTTGATTGCGCTGAAATATCTAAAACTTGATCTATTTGATTTATTTTAACCGTGGGCTCAGAGGTGATTTGTAAATGCCACTTTTCAGTAACCTTAGGGAGACTGACATTGACTACTGCCTCTCCTGCATTTAAGAGTAACAACAGTGAGACTTTATTGTTGTTATCATCCAAGCGACACATTAAAAATTGCGAAGTTGGGTCATGCCATTTAACGGTATCCATTGGCTGAGATTGTTCATCAAACCAGTGCACAGAAAAGTCGCTGTCTTCTTGATGTACAAAAAAAGGATGCTTGAAAATAGCAAAACAATTCCTTATCTCTACAAGTCTAGCAATGAAGTTTCTCAAATCGTGGCTGTTTTGCTCTTCCCAATTTAACCAACTTATGTCGTTATCTTGGCAATAGGCGTTGTTATTACCTTTTTGAGAATGGCAAAGCTCTGTACCTGCGGCGATCATTGGCACACCACAAGACATAAATAGTGTGATAAGTGCATTCTTTTGCTGTTTCATTCTGAGAGCATTAACCTCAACATCTTGGGTTTCCCCCTCAATACCACAATTAAAACTGTGGTTGTCATTGTGACCATCTTGGTTATTTTCACCATTTGCAAGATTGTTTTTATGTTCATAGCTCACCCAATCATTGAGTGTAAAACCGTCATGGCTGGTGATGAAATTGATTGAATTTAACGGACCTCGCAAGTTGTGTTCAAATAAGTCATTGGAGCCATGGATCCGTTTTGCCAATTCAGGAAGAACATGTTGCTTGGCTTGCCAGAACTGACGAACAGTATCTCTGTATTTATCGTTCCACTCACGCCAAGGAGCAGGAAATGCACCGAGCTGATAGCCTCCAGGGCCGATATCCCAAGGCTCAGCGATGAGTTTACATTGACTTAAAATCGGGTCTTGATGGATTGCTTGAAAGAAGGCGTGACCTTTATTAAACCCTTTTCTGCCTCTACCGAGAATACTGGCGAGATCAAACCTAAAACCATCAACCCCGTAATATTCAACCCAATATCTTAGGCTATCAAGTATGAGTTTTAGCGTGTATGGGTCATCTATATTGACTGTGTTGCCACACCCTGTATCGTTAATGTAGTCACAGTTGTCAGCTAACAATCGATAATAACCAGAATTATTGAGCCCCTTAAATGACAGCGTTGGCCCTTCAAGCCCAGCTTCAGCGGTATGATTAAAGACAACATCAATGATAACTTCTATACCGGCTTTATGAAGTAGTCCAACCATTTGCTGAAATTCATCAATGTTTCCATCAACAAGGTATTCTTTATGTGGGGTAAAAAAGTTAAGCGTATTGTAGCCCCAATAATTCTGTAAGCCTTTGGCTGTTAAAAACTGTTCACTAATAAAGCTATGAACAGGTAATAACTCGATTGCATTAATCCCCATAGACTTTAAATGACGAATGAAGTGTTCATGTGCAAGGCCAAGAAATTTACCTCTCAGCGCTTCGGGGATTTTGTTATTTAATTTCGTCGCACCTTTTACATGACATTCATAAATAACAGTCTCACCCCATGGAACATTCGCCCTTTCTCCTTGATATTTTTCAAGTAAAGTTAATTTAGACTTAGTCATATCAAAGGCATTATCTGCATCATTGAAATGCCCGACTGGTAAATGACAAAAGTGCCTTTCGCTCCAATAGAAATGACCGTGAAGGTCTTTTGCGTAGGGGTCTAGCAATAATTTATGTTCATTATGTAACTGACCTGAACTCAAATCATAATTACCAGAAACCCGGAAGCCATAAATACAACCTTCATGTAAACCTTCAACACTGACTGACCAGACGCCCCCTTCGTGTAAATGCATAGCCAAACGGTCTGTTTCAGCGTAACCACTGTCATCAAATAAACAGAGTGAAACATGTGAAGCTTGTGGAGCATATAGTGCAAAATTCACTGAATGTTCTTCGAGTGATGCACCCAAGGGTGAGCTATTGCCTTTACCAGTAATCAGCATTCTTACCCCGTCACAAACTGTAAATAAAGTGTAGATAAAGGCGGAATGGTTATTTGAATGCTTTGCTCGAAACCATGACTGGCGATATCTTGAGTCTCGATAAGCTGCTGGCTGTGTGCAACTGCATTAACACCACTACCCCAAAACGTTTCATCATCCGTGTTTAGGGCAACTTGATATACACCTTTAGCTGGCACCCCCATTCTGAATTGGTGATAAACTTGACCAGTGAAATGAGAAATTACGACGACATGCTCATTTAGAGATTTTGAAAAACGAACAAAGCTGAAAATACTTTGCTGACTATTATCACTGTCAATCCACTTAAATCCGTCTGGTTGCTGGTCCAATTCATAAAACGCAGGCGTTGATTTGTAGACTTGGTTTAATTTTTGTATTGTCTTAAATACACCATGATGCGCTTCAGAGTTAAGTAAATCCCAATCTAAACCAGCATTGTGGTTCCACTCTTCCCTGGGTGCGAGCTCAGCGCCCATGAAAAGTAACTTTTTACCTGGGTGCGCATACATAAATGCATAATACGCTCTTAGATTAGCGAATTGTTGCCAATCATCTCCAGGCATTTTAGATAATAAAGAGCCTTTACCATGTACCACTTCGTCATGGCTCAGTGGCAAAATATAATTTTCCGAATAAGCATAAGCCATCGAAAAGGTCATTTCATGGTGGTGGTATTGCCTATGAATTGGATCACGCTTCATATAATTTAGCGTGTCATTCATCCACCCCATATTCCACTTGTAACCAAAACCTAAACCATTATTTTCAACAGAATTAGTCACACCAGGCCAAGCTGTTGACTCTTCTGCAACCATCATGATGTCGTTTTGATTAGCATAACTGCGGGTATTTACTTTTTGTAAAAGATGTATGGCGTCAAAGTTTTCTCGACCACCTAAATGATTTGGTACCCATTCATTTTCTTCACGGCTGTAATCTAAGTACAACATGGAAGCAACGGCATCAACGCGTAAGCCATTTATTTGATATTGTTCTAACCAATAGATGGCGTTTGAAAGTAAATAAGACTGAACTTCAGGTCGACTATAGTTATAAATATACGTATTCCAATCTGGGTGGAACCCTTGTCGTTTGTCCGCATGCTCATATAAATGCGTGCCATCAAAACAATGCAAACCATGTGGATCAGACGGAAAGTGCCCCGGTACCCAATCCAATAAGACACCCAATTCAGCCTTTTTGCATGACTCAATAAAATATGCAAAGTCATCTACAGAGCCAAATCGACTCGATGGGGAAAATAACCCAACTGGCTGGTAGCCCCAAGAGCCATCAAAAGGATACTCACTGATAGGCATTAATTGAATATGCGTAAAACCTAGCTCTTTTACATAGTTAACTAAATCATCTGCCAATTCTCGATAAGTAAGATAACGCGCCCCTTCATTTTCTCTTCTTTTCCAAGAGCCTAGATGTACTTCGTAAATACTGATAGGCGCATCAACTCTATTCAGGGTATTTTGGACTTTACTTTGTTTAACGGAGACTTGAGGGATCGACTTTTGAATAACAGATGCAGTACCTGGAGACTGTTGTGTTTTTAATGCGTAAGGATCTGCCTTTTCAAAACGATTACCATGGCAATCTGTAATCGCATATTTATAACACTGCTCCGTTTCTATTTCTGGCAAAAATAATTCCCAAATACCACTTGCAGGATGTTTGCGCATAAAGTTCTGATTAGCATGCCAATGATTAAACTCGCCGATAACAGACACTGAGTGTGCATTTGGTGCCCACACTGTAAACCTTACACCTGAGACACCTTGTTGTTCAACACAATGTGCACCTAATAATCGATATGCATGCTCTAAGGTTCCCTCATTAAAAAGATACATATCATTCTGATTTATAGATGACTTAAACTGATAAGGGTCGTAAAAAACGTGGTCTGAGCCATCGTGGTATAACGCCCTCAGTTTATATGGCTCTGGTAAATCAACATTTTTTAGCGTTAGGACAAATAAACCCGAATCATTGATGTTGGAGAAATTAATATTGCCAGAAAGACTCACTAACTCGACTGAGCATGCCCCTTCAATGAATGCTCTTATTTCAAACTGCTGTTCTGAATTAGCATGCAAACCTAAGAAAGAGAAAGGATCACTAAATTGACCTTGTTGTAATGCTTTTATTTGTGTGTCGTAGGTAGTTTCTTTGCGAGCCAAAGAATCAATCATTGCTTTTCCTTAATTCTGTTAAATCATTGAGTAAACTCTGCTGTGAAGAAAATACTTCATCAATTGGAGTAAGGATGCGGCGCCGCCAATTTTGATATTCCGTATTTGTGCCAGGCATATTGATAGGCAGAGTCTGTTTAGCTAAGTCATCAAAATTCAAGCTAAATAGTTTAGGTGGGGTTTGTATGAGCGTTTTAACTAGTTCATTAAACAATTCGTTCACATCGCTTTCTAAATTAAGATGCGATTTATTGAGCCAATTTAATACGCATTGTTTATCAATTTGTCTTTGTGATTTTAATTCACTTGCTTCTAGCTCAGTGCAAAGAGAAAGATTTAATTTCAAGTCGACGTCCTGTGCATGCCACCAAGAAGTAAACGGGGGCACGTCATGGTTCGATAACATTAACATGCAATTTTCACGGTAATCATTACCATGTTTAAACTCGCCCATGTGGTTTTTTTCGAAATAAAACAATGTATTTCCATAAATACCACTTAATGCTAAGGCTTCTGTAACTTCAGGTGGCACTACCCCCAAATCCTCTCCGACTAAACCGGTATTATTGAGGTGTGATTCAATTTTCAAGATAGCTAAAAGATGTTCGAACGGATAATAAACATAACAGCCACTTTGCTCATCATCGACCGTTAAACACCACCATAAGCGCCTAATTGACATAACATGGTCAATTCTTAAAGCACCAAAGTATTGCATATTCTCTTTAATCAATTGCTTAAAGTATGCAAAGTTATTATCCGCCATTTTTTTAGGGTCAATAACCGGTAACCCCCAATTCTGACCACTTTCAGCCCAAGGATCAGGTGGTGCACCTATTTCTGCCTGCTTTGCAAATATTGATTGATTTGTTATGAACTCAAGACCATCTTTTGCACAACCGACCGCCAAATCATTAATCAAACCTGTTTTCATTCCTAAGGACAAACACAGCTTTTGACATTGACTCAACTGTACATGAGCGAGCCACTGCCAAAATTTTGCCCGTTCGTCATCAGCGAAAACGCTTAACAAGCTACTCTTTGTTTGGCAAAAACGACGAAAATTTCTCTGAGACTTCAAACAAGCATTTTGCTTAAATTGGCGATAAAGAGACTTTAACAACTTATATTTTGTCTCTGCTATCAGTTCGTAGTCTATATATTGCGCCTGTTTTTCAGCTTTTAAGATAGCCAATGCCGAATTATGTTCATCTTCCAATTGGGCAAAAGCTGAATTAGTAAGGCATTCAGCTATTGAAATATAGAGAGGATTAATTAGTCCTCGGTGACTTGGGCTATATGGGCTGGCTCTATGCGGTTGCTCTTCAAACAATAGGTGTAGCGGATTAAGCAAAATAAAATCTATGCCTGAGTTTGCGCTATTGTTTATCAGTTGCTGTAAATCTGAAAAATCACCAAAGCCATAATTTGCTGGTGAAGTTAATGTATAAAGCTGAACACTAACACCCAGTTGTTTTTGCGCATTGAAAGAAACCGCTTTTTTAGGCGTCACCCATAACTCTGTTGAGCGCACTTTCTTATCGATTATTACCTTTGCAGCAAAATATCCCACTGGAAGGTGTTTCGGAATAGGAAGTTTGAGTTCAATGAAACGTGTTCCATCATCAATATAATCGCCAGTGAAAATGGCTTTTTCAAATGATAATTCAACACTTAAATCAATCTCTGGCACTTCTAAATGAACAGTCCCGCAAGCCTGATTATCAATAACTTTTACAGTGAGATGAGGATCAAACTGCTCTACAAGGCTTATACTCGGTAATAACGAGTGCCAAGGACTCACGTCTAACTTATAGTTCAGGGCATCTATTGATTCATTTGAGTGAAAGTCAATTTCACAAGCTTTAAGTGCTGCTTCTCTAACAGAAGAACAAAACTTGACGGTTTCACCTGTATATTTTGTGAACTCAGAACCTATGCCATATAGATAGCAAAGTTGTTCAAATGCATTCATTCTGAATACCAACTTCCTTTATGGTAGACACTAAACTATTTTCTGAACCAAACCCATTTGCTTTGTAGCCATCAGCTTGATTATCGTTTTCCCAAACTTCGCCATCAATCAAATATCTAAACTGATATTGTTTGTTTGTTGGTAATCTAAACTTGCTCTTAAATACTTGACGTGATTTAACGAATTTCATCTCAACCGGTTGCCAGTTATTAAATTCTGCAACCAGTTCAATTTTATCCGCGTTTTTAAACCCACACTCAAAAGTTATTTCAGCTTCTGCTTTTGTCTTGAAAAATCGCTTATTTAGCATTGCCTTGCCTTATTCCTAGAGAATTTACGCATCAAGTTCTTGCTTCTGAAATTAAACAGCATTTCAGTGTCGAAGATTGTATTGCCTATTAAATCAACTGAATGTTTATCTTATGTGACAACTCCAGTGTCATCAGCGCAAGCGTGACTGCGCAAGTTAAACAAATTCAACATTACGTTGAGTGGTATGTGTGAGAGAGAATTTAAAATTAGACCAACTTTTGAACACTGTAAAGTGAATATTCTTAATAAATACCCATAATAGTTTCATGGTTATTCAAAGAGTCGTTTATTTTGAAATCTTGCTTTCATAAAGTGTCATAATTATGGTAAAACTTAAGCTTGAAATTGTTTCTCTGCATGGGAATTGCTGGAATCAGCTGTTATGTTAAAAAAGCTTAAATTACAAGGACTAGTCATACTTTGTGTGATTTTATTTGGTTTTATATTCAACTTGCTTTTCGCCAAGTCTTTAATTGATCTTTCTAATGGAAGTAAAACCAACTTAATAGAGCTTTCTTCAACAAACATGTTAGCCCCTTCTTACCCCTGGTTTAGGGTTATCTTGCCTGCTCAAGAATTCATAGAGCTCAATAATACGCCTCATGTTTTAATTAAACACAATGATCAACTATTCGCTATAAAAGCTGAACAAGCATTTGTCGAAAGTATTTTATCTCCATATGCACTCATTTCGATATTACTTGCAGTAATTTCATTTAGCAGTTTTATTAGGAGTAATCGGTCTCAGCAGCGCCAAAAATCAGCATTAGAAGAAATTAACAAAGATGTGAGTAAATTGCTTTTGAAATTTGGTGTTAACTCAAAAGGGCTAAGTTATGGCTCCACGGTGACACAAATAAGACATGCTATAAATTTACTTAATGAACAAGTAGAAGAGATCCAGCAACAAACAGATCACCACGTTTACCAAGACAAACTTACACAATTAATCGACAGACATGCTTACATCGAGCATTTAGAAAAACAACTTAAACTTGCTGAGCAAAATAAATTAAGGTGCGGTTTACTGTTTATTGATTTAGATGGTTTTAAACAGGTAAATGACTCGTTTGGACATAGTTTCGGTGATGAAATACTTATTCAAGTGGCAAACCGTCTAAAAGACATTGTTCGTCAATTTAAAATTCAGGACCTACACCCGCAACATGGTATTGAGCAAAACTTATCTCGACTGGGGGGAGATGAGTTTTCTGTATTTGTACCAGATATAAGAGATCCCGCTTTTTGCACTGAGCTTGCTCAAGCTATTCTTGCCGAAATCGAGCGAGATTTTGTACTTGGTAATAAACTAATAAAAATTGGCGCCAGCATCGGAATTGCATCATATCCTGAAAGTGCTTCCCAACCTCATGCACTTTTACAAATGTCAGATGTTGCAATGTATAGAGCAAAAACTGATGGCCGTGGAATATTCCGAGTTTATTCCCCTGAAATGGGCAATAAAATGCGTCGCTATCATTATCTTTTAGAAGAACTCAGACTGGCGATCAGCTCAAACAGCTTCCATATGTCTTTTCAACCTATCGTGCATGTTGAAGATTGCGCCATTGATTATTTTGAAGCGTTAATACGCTGGCAACACCCGATAGAAGGCCTTATCCCCCCTTCTGAATTTATACCTATTGCAGAAGAATCTAACTTGATATTAGAGCTCGGTGATTGGATTTTGCTTGAATCATGTAGGCAGATGTCTGCTTGGCACAATGCAGGCATGAAGAAAGTGAAAATATCGGTTAACGTGTCTGGTATTCAATTAAAGCACCGAGATATTTATAACTGGGTTATGGATGCGTTAAGCAAAACGGGGCTTCCTGCAACAGCTCTAATGCTTGAAATTACTGAATCAACGCTTATAACCGCAAGCGACGAAATTATTCAGCAACTCGAATCATGTCGTAAAGCTGGAATAAGTATTGCGATTGATGATTTTGGTACAGGGTTTAGCTCTTTAAGCACACTTGCCGACTTACCAATTGATGTGATTAAAATTGATAAATTGTTTATCACTCAAGCAAATGAAAACCCAAAATACCTAAAAATATTAAATTCAATCAGTGAACTGGGTCACCAACTAGGATTGAAAATCGTTGCTGAAGGGGTTGAGCATATAGAACAGTTCGAACTCGTAAAAAATCTAGGTATTCGTTGTGTGCAAGGCTACTTAGTTAGCCGCCCTGAAACCTCCTATAACGTTGGTACAAAAGTGCTAAATGGTAATGTTAACCATATTGCAACTACAGGTACCAGCGTATGGTTACCAGAAGTGCAAAAATCTTAACGTTTGAATTTTGTTTCTAAAATAACAGATGAGTTTGTACGTTCAACACCATCTAAATCTCCAATATCGTCCAGTATACTACTTAGTTGTTGCAGGCTTTGCGCTTCGACTATGGCGATCATGTCATATTCACCGCTGATAGCATAAAGCGCAGTGACATTGTTATGATGTTTCAAGGCAACCGTCGTTTGTGTTGTTAGCTTTTGCTTTACCTTAATCGATACATGAGCAGCAACCAGCTTCTCTAAATACTCTTCTCCAAACTCAACACTATAGCCTTTAATAATACCCGCCTGTTCAAGCTTAATGAGTCTATTTTGAACTGTAGAGCGAGATTGATTTAGCACCCTTGCTAAATCCGAAACACTCATTCGAGCATTTGTTCGCAGTAATGCAATTAACTTTTCATCTTGTATTTTTATCATTTTGGCACTTTTACTGGTCAATTTGCGTAAATTATCAATCAATTTGAAAATTATTGCACTGCAAATTTAATTTAATGGAGTAGATAATGAAGAAAACTATCAAACGATAGTAAAGAATAATTAATAAACAATTCATTAGAGGCAGTAAGATGCAAGTAAATCGCGAACTTTTCGACCATGTAATGGTACCAAACTATAACCCTTCAGAAGTAATTCCTGTTAAAGGTAAAGGCGCTCGAGTTTGGGATCAAAAGGGTGATGAATATATCGATTTTGCAGGCGGTATCGCTGTAAACTGCTTAGGCCATAGCCATCCAAATCTAGTTAAGGCGCTAAAAGAGCAAGGCGAAAAAATCTGGCATCTTTCAAATGTTATGACTAACGAACCAGCGCTTCGTCTTGCAAAAAAAATTACTGACGCAACATTTGCAGATAAAGTTTATTTTGCAAACTCGGGTGCTGAAGCAAACGAAGCTGCACTTAAACTTGCACGACGCTTTGCCCTTGATAACTTTGGTGAGAAAAAATCTAAAATCATTGCTTTCAATAAAGGCTTTCACGGGCGTACCTTCTTTACAGTGACGGTTGGTGGTCAAGCCGCTTATTCTGACGGTTTTGGCCCAAAACCTGCTGATATCGTTCACTGTGATTATAATGACTTAGATGCATTAAAAGCGCTGATCGATGATGACACATGTGCAGTAATGATGGAGCCACTTCAAGGCGAAGGCGGTATCATCTCTCCGACTCAAGAATTTGCTGAAGGTGTCAGAGCTTTATGTGATAAACACAACGCTTTGTTGATTTTTGATGAAGTGCAAACAGGCGTCGGCCGAACTGGTCATCTATATGCGTATCAAGGCTTGAACGTAACGCCTGACATTCTAACAACTGCGAAAGCACTAGGTGGCGGCTTCCCTATTGGCGCAATGATCACAACCACAGATATTGCGAAACACCTTAAAATTGGTACTCACGGTTCAACCTATGGTGGTAACCCATTAGCATGTGCTGTAGCTGAGGCAGCTTTTGATACAGTTAACACTGAATCTGTATTAGCAGGTGTTCAACAAAAAGAAGCGATGTTCCGTGAATTATTAGAAGCGATTAACGCAAAATATAATGTATTCAGTGAAATCCGTGGTAAAGGATTACTTATTGGTGCTGTATTAAACGAACAGTTTGATGGTCGTGCTCGTGATTTCTTAGTAGCGAGCATGAAACATGGCCTAATGACACTGGTAGCTGGTGCCAATGTGATTCGTTTCACACCTTCTCTTGTAATTGAAGAAGATGATATCAAAGCAGGTATGGCGCGCTTTGAACTTGCAGTAGCTGATGTAGTAAACGGCTAATATCAAGGAGATGGGGTCAACTAGGCCCCTAACCAAATTATGCAAATCTTACGACCAATACAACAATCTGATTTCGATGCCCTCAAGCTCATAGCCAATGAATCTGGACATGGCTTCACTTCTTTGCCTGTAGATGACACTCTACTTCAAGAGAAGATTACACGTTCTGAAAGTAGTTTTTCAAAACATGTTACAAGTCCGTTTGATGAAGGTTATTTGTTTGTTCTTGAAGATCTAGAAAGCTGCGAAATCATCGGCACAACAGCAATTGAAGCTGCTGTTGGTACACAAGTACCTCTTTACCATTATCATCTAGGTAAAACAGTACATCACTCTAGTACGCTCAATGTCTATAACACGGTTGATATTTTGAGTATGTGTAATGATTACACTGGCTGCTCCGAAATATGTACTTTGTTTTTACGAGAAAACCATCGTAAGGGCTTAGCTGGGCGCTTTTTAAGCCGTATACGTTTTGCGTTTATGGCTGATCAAAGCTCACGCTTTAGTGAGACTGTTATTGCTGAAATGCGCGGTGTGAGTGATGCACAAGGGCACTCTCCATTTTGGCAGTGGCTGCAGGAGCACTTTTTCTCTATCGAGTTTCCACAGGCTGATCATTTAGTCGGTTTAGGTGACAAAGTGTTTATTAGTGAACTCATGCCTAAGTACCCTATTTACGCTAATTTACTGAGTAAAGAAGCGCAAGCTGTCATCGGTCATGTACATGAGAAAACAAAACCAGCTCTCAAACTTCTTCAAAAAGAAGGGTTTGAACATAGAGGTTACGTTGATTTATTTGATGCTGGACCGACTGTCGAGGCAAAACTAGGTAATATCAGAACTGTACAAAATTCTCACGAGGTCAAAGTTAAAATCGTTGAGTCAGTACACTCTGACAAAACCTATGCGATTTCGAATCAGAAACTAGAGAATTTTAAAGCCACTTTTACCCAAAATGCACTCTTAGACATCAAAGCAGCAGAACTGTCATTAAGTAAAAAAGAGGCCGAAGCGCTGGGGCTTGAAAATAACGATTCAGTTAGAGTATTTAAACTCTAAACAAATTTTTTGAATTAATTGGTATAAGATTATGTGTCGTGCTTAATCGATACATAAACAAAGCGGCTAAGCCGTTAATCTAAGGAACCATTATGCACAACAATGTTGATACACTTTTCGATAACCTATGGTCTAACTATTTAGAAGTTACGCCTTCTGCAATAAAAGTACATGAACTTCTCGGTTCAACTCAACAGTCTGACGTTATCAATGACCATATCGCGTTAAGAACCTTTAATCTTGAAAAAGTAGGGCTAGAGAAATTAGCTGCGCACTTTTTGGCTGTCGGATACAAAGAATGTGGAGAGTATCACTTCGAAGCAAAAAAACTATATGCAAAGCACTTCGAACATACAGATCCAACAAAACCAAAAGTGTTCATTTCTGAATTATTAGTAGAGAAATGCTCTGAGTCTTTACAACAAATCGTTAAAGATATGGTTGCTCAAATTGATGAGAATGCTGTTACTGCTGATAACTTTTTGTACTCAGGTACACATTGGCAAGTAAGCAATGAAACATATAAAAAGTTGCTAGAAGAGAGTGAATATGCGGCATGGATGTCTGCTTGGGGTTACCGTGCTAACCATTTCACAGTAAGCATTAACCACCTAGCTAACTTTGAAACAATCGAAGCTGTGAACCAGTCTTTAAAAGACGCAGGTTTTGAACTTAATTCATCAGGTGGTGAAATTAAAGGCTCACCTGAAGTACTACTAGAGCAGTCATCAACACTTGCAGACCACGCAAATGTAGCATTCTCTGATGGTGAGTTTGCAATCCCTAGTTGCTTCTATGAATTTGCCTTACGCTACAATAAGCCTGATGGTGAAATCTATACAGGTTTTGTTGCAGCTTCTGCAGATAAAATCTTTGAAAGTACAAATGCACGTTAATAAGTGATTAACGATCACTTTTAACAAATGGGAACTTGATGATGAATTGAGTTCCCTGATTTACAATGCTCGAACAATTTATTGTCCCATTCAATTGTTGTGTAACTATATTATAAACAAGGTGCATACCTAAACCACTGCCACCGTTTTCTCTGTTGGTGGTAAAAAACGGGTCAAAAATACAATCTAAAACGTTTTCAGTCATACCTTTACCATTATCAGAAATCAAAATTGTGATTTCTGTTTTAGTATCAGACAAAACTATATTTATCTCACCTGACTCATTTTTATTAAATGCATGAACTAACGCATTTTCTACTATATTCGTTATAACTTGTGCAATAGCACCAGGACTACAAAGCGTTTCGACACTTTGCTCTGATTGCTCAAAATGTACTTGATGGGATGTTTTCTTGATCCTAGGTTGTAAAGTACGGATCACATCATCTAAATAACTGTTTAACTCAATTTTTCTCATAAGTTCAGAAGATTGATCTACTGAAACTTGTTTGAAACTTGCAACTAATTCAGCGGTTCTTTGCAAGTTACTTTTTAAAATGAAACAACCTTCTTTAAAATCGATGATCTTTTTTTGCAACTCATCTTTAGTCAGTGTACAAGCATGGAATTTCTGTTCGAGGGAGTTAATCTCGCTATCGATATAAGATGAAGCCGTTATGCTAACCCCAACGGGTGTATTTATTTCATGGGCTATACCCGCTACCAGACGGCCCAAAGAAGCATGCTTTTCTTGTTCAACTAATTTTTTTTGAACCGCTTTTAAATTAGCTAAAGCATTTAGTGCTTCTTGAGTTTTAAGATTAAGCTCAACTGTGCGGATTTTTACTTTTTCTTCAAGGTTAGTATTTAGTTGTTGAACTTCGAGGCGAGATTTCTGTAGTGCCGTATTTGATTTGTTAACTGCATCGATGTGAATATTCACCTGCTCATAAACTAAATTAAGTTCTTGAATTATGGGAGTGAATTCATTTTGCTCTTTATAAGAAATACTACGCACAGCAATATCATCGTTTGTAGTATGTTGAATAGAACCTTTTATTAAATCTAATACAGAGTCGAATGGCTGAAATAGATACTTCATAACTAGTATCATTAAACCGATAAACGTGAAACCGATCACAGTCCCACCAACAAGAGTGACGGCTGAGATTTCTTTAATTTCTTTATTAATATCTATATGAGGACTAAATGAACCAAATATAAAACCGCTGTTAGTTTCGATGAAATACATATCATGAACCTCAGACTCTAAATGTATATTCCGTTCAACTTGTAAAATCGACGCTTTAGAATTGATATCTGCGATGCGGGCCCAATCAACATTATCTATTGATTTCATTGCTAAGTTTGGATTTAACGGAAAGCTAATAATTGTTTTCGAAGCTTTATGAATGAGGAATGGCGAGGAGTTATCTGTAATTTTCACTTCTTCAAGGAATTCTGTCAGTTTTGAAAGTGACCAATCTACCGTTGCTAATCCAAGAAACTCCCCTTGCTCAGAGATAATCGGTGCATCGACCGTCATCATAGGCGCATGACTACCAGCTTCATCTATATAGGGATGAGTCCATTCAGTTAACTTGCCTTTGCTCGCTGACTTTTTGCCTAGCACATACCAATCTTGATTATGATAATCGTAACTTGGCTTGCTAAGATCCCAACTAAAAATTAAATCACTCTGCTCCCGATACACATATGGGCCGAAATATTGCTCATCATTTAACAGTTTACGGGGCTCAAACCATACACCGCCACCAAGCGCGAGTGTAAAGAAATCGAAATGTCGTTTAAGCAGCTGTTCAAACTTAATTGCAAGTGCTTCTTTACTGAGACTACAGTGTGTTTGTTGTAAATATATAGATAATCCATGTTGAGATAAATTAAAAACGCTTTGTTCCATTAACGTGATCGTATGATCAATGGTATCGACACTTGTCTTGAACGTTTTTGCTATTTCTTGCTCTTTGATTTCTGTTAATGCATCGCGATAATAAAAATTACTAAATAAAACAATTGACGCATAAGCCAAGACTTCAAAAACAACGACAAAAAATAAGATACGTGTTTTTATATTTAACTTTGGCATATTAACAATGAGTAGCGGCATCTTTCTAAAGCATATATCAAAGTTAACAAACTGCTATTTTTTACCGAATTTTATTGCAATTAATGCATCTCATTTTTGACGATGTTATACACCTGAAAATCATCTGCCAAGATTAAGTTTCCTTTATAAGATATCTCGGCTTCGTTTTTTATTTTTGCTAAGCCATGAGGACCATGATACCTGACGCTGAAGTGTGTAAGAGCAAGATTTGGGATTGCATTCATTTGAGCAAACTCTGCGACTCTCTTAGCATCGGAGTGTCCAGTGTGAAACCCAACTTGATGCAAGTCACTGTGTGTAAATGTTGCCTCATGCACTAACAAATCGATGTTATTGCAATAACTTTGCAATAGAGCAGGTTTTTCGTTGTCACCACAAATAATGACTCGCCGCGCTGTCCAGCTCGGATATGTATACGCTTTACTTAATAAAGTTTTGCCTTGGAAAATGACATCTTCACCCTTTTGCAATAAATTGAAATGAGGACCACTCTCTATTCCTTCATTTCGAAGCTTTTCAATATTTAATTTGTTAGGAATATTCTTCTCAGTAAATTTGAAGCCATAACTTGGCACACGATGTTTCAGAGTTATGAGTTCAATATCATAAGACTCAAATTCAATTTGTTTATTTATACTCTCGATATCATGGGTTAATAAATCGAATGAGAGTTGAGTATGAGACATTTTAAGCGTCATGTTGATCCACTCAATGACACTTTTAGGTGCAATTAAGTTAAGCGCAGACTTTTTTCCATTCATAGACATTGTCGACAGCAAACCAGGTAAACCATAACAATGATCACCATGAACATGTGAAATACAGATGGTCTCAATATGAAAAAAAGACAGGTCTGATTTTAGTAACTGTTGTTGTGTAGCTTCACCACAATCAACCATTAGCCAAGATTTTGTCCTCTCGAACGTAATACCAACCGAAGAAGTATTTCGAGTTTTACTTGGAACACCAGATGAAGTGCCTAGGAAATGTATATTCATAATTAATAATCATGGGTTCAGATAATTCCATTTTGCCAAATTGCGTTTTTGTATTCATGGTATTTGTCTTATTTTTGATACCGATTAACGGTAAAAAAATGATTTCAAATTAAAAAAGTGGTAGGTTATGCGGCAATTTTTGTATTGAGTATTTTTCATTATGTCGAACGCCGTTGAGACAAAACCTGAAAATCAACAATCAACAGAACAAAAACCACAGGGTTTGTTTAATCGCTTCTTAGCCACTGTTGAATTTTTAGGTAATTTGTTACCCCATCCTATTACACTATTTGCCATGTTTTGTATTGCCATTGTTATTTTCAGTGGTATAGCAGATTGGTTTGGCTTAAGCGCCATTGACCCTCGCCCTGAAGGCGCTAAAGGACGTGATCCTGATGGGGTCATCGAAGTTGTTAGCCTTTTAAGTGCGGAAGGTCTTCAGCGTATCGTGACCGGCCTTGTAACTAACTTCACAGGCTTCGCGCCATTAGGTACTGTGTTAGTTGCACTACTAGGTGTAAGTGTTGCAGAACACTCAGGTATGCTTTCTGCTGCGATGCGTGGCATGGTAATGGGTGCTTCAAAGCGTCTAGTAACTTTTATGGTTGTTTTCGCAGCAATCCTGTCAAATACAGCCTCTGAATTAGGCTATGTTGTTTTAATTCCGCTAGCTGCAATGATTTTCCATAGCTTAGGTCGCCACCCGCTTGCCGGTCTAGCTGCGGCGTTTGCTGGTGTTTCAGGTGGTTACAGTGCAAACCTTTTACTCGGCACAATCGACCCGCTACTTGCAGGTATTACAACCCCTGCGGCACAGATGATTGACCCTACATACCAAGTTGGCCCTGAGGCAAACTGGTACTTCATGATGATCTCAGTTTTCCTAATTGCCATCGTTGGTACATTGGTCACAGAAAAAATTGTTGAACCTCGTCTTGGAAAATACAACCCAGATGAAGCGAGTATCGACTTAAATGAAAACAACATTGAGAAGCTAAGTGCTAAAGAAAAGTCTGGCTTAAAATGGGCAGGTGTTTCTTTGCTTGTTGTTTCTGCCCTTCTAGCTTTAACCATCGTGCCTGAAAACGGTATTTTACGTCACCCTGAAACAGGTGCTGTTGCAGGTTCACCGTTCTTAAAAGGTATTGTGGTATTTATCTTCGTTACTTTTGCTATTCCTGGTTTTGTATATGGCCGCGTTGTTGGCACTATGAAAAATGACCGTGATGTAATTGATGCTATGAGTAAGTCAATGAGCTCTATGGGTATGTACATTGTACTTGTATTCTTTGCGGCTCAGTTCGTTGCTTTCTTTAAATGGACTAACCTAGGTACTATTCTAGCAATTAACGGTGCTGCGCTACTTCAAGCCCTTAACCTAACGGGCCCTGAAGTGTTTGTACTGTTCATCTTTATGTGTGCACTAGTTAACTTAAGCTTAGGCTCATCGTCTGCTCAATGGGCTGTGACTGCACCTATCTTCGTACCTATGTTAATGTTAATTGGATATGCACCTGAAACTATTCAAGCCGCATATCGTATTGGCGACTCAGTAACAAACTTGATCACACCTATGATGAGTTATTTCGGCCTGATACTCGCAGTTGCAACTAAATACAAAAAAGATATGGGGATCGGTACGCTAGTAGCAACTATGCTTCCGTACAGTATGTTCTTCTTTGTTGGCTGGGTTGCCCTATTTTATATCTGGGTATTCGGTTTTGGCTTACCTGTAGGTCCTAACTCACCGATTTACTATACGCCTTAGTCGGTAACTAAATCAGTATTTTAAAGTTATGAAACGGCAACTCAGGTTGCCGTTTTTGTTTGTAAAGTGAAGTATTTTCTTGATTAAAATGATTATCTCACCTAGGTTTTTCAAGTACCATTTAACTGAAAGGACACTGCTATCGAAAAACACTAACTATATAGGTGAAGTATGTATACCCTGTTTTACTATCCTTGTAATGCCAGTCTTGCCCCTCATTTTGTTTTAAAATCGATTAATGCCCCCTATCAACTTGAGCTTGTAGATAGAAAAAAAATGGCTCAAAAGTCGGCACAATATTTATCTCTCAACCCAACAGGACGGATCCCAACATTGGTTGATGATGATTTTATCCTATTCGAAAGTGCTGCAATTTGTTTATACCTTGCTGAAAAGCACCCTGAAGCCGCACTTATTCCGATTGATATTAAGCAAAAAGCAATTTTCAATCAGTGGTTGATGTATTTAACCAGTACTCTACAAACAGAGCTAATGACTTACTTCTATCCAGAAAGGCATACTCAAAACGCATTAATTTATGATGACATAGTTAGAACTCAACAAACAAGATTAAAAGATGTGTTACAGATCATTGATAAACAGCTAAACGACAACACCTATTTGGTTGGTGAATCAATTACTGTCTGTGATTACATTTTATTTATGCTGTGTATTTGGGCGGATGAAATTCAGCATCCACCATTAAGCTTTAGTAATCTAAATAGATATTTAAAAACCATGGCAAGAAATGAAGCAATACAACAAGCTTGCAAAATTGAAGAGATAAGCCTCGCAGCTTATTCTATTTGAACATAGTAGTTCAAAAATAAAAAAGGTTGCACTTGGCAACCTTTTGAATATTTTTCTTAAAAAGAATTATTTACTCAGCTTTAAAGACTTACCTTTAATCTGCTTTCTTACATTCGCAATACGCGCTCTGTTTTTCGCTCTCGCTTCACCACTTGCCTGATTGCTTGGTCGGTTGGTCTTTGGCTTTCTTCTTTGATGTGAAGGTTTCTTAGTTAAGTTTTTAATAAGACTTTCACGACTGCTTACTTCATAGCCAGGTAAATAATAGCGCTTAATTTGCTGGCCAATTAACTCTTCAATATGTAGTAATACTTGTTCTTCTTCACGTGCAACGAATGTGATTGCTTGGCCCTGCTGACCCGCACGACCTGTTCTACCAATACGGTGTACATAATCTTCTGCAAGATAAGGTAGATCATAGTTAACCACGCGAGGCAGGCCTTCGATATCAATTCCTCGAGCAGCAACTTCAGTGGCAACTAATACGCGAACCTTGCCTTCTTTGAACTCACGTAAAGCACGACGTCTAGCACCTTGCTTTTTATCGCCATGACACACAGTGGCAGGAATACCATCAAGGTTTAGCTCTTTAACAATATCGTCAGCAACATCTTTCATGTTCACAAATACAAGAACTTGTTGCCAATTCTTCTTACCAATCAACTCAGAAAGCAGCTCTTGCTTTCTGCCTTGCTCAACGGGATAAACAATATGTCTAACCGTTTCTGCCGTTGTATTTTCAGGTGTGACTTGGACAAACTTTGGGTGCTTTAATACTTGACGAGCAAACTGTTTCATTGCTGTTGGGAAAGTTGCCGAGAAGAAAAGTTGTTGTTTATCTTCATGACATAGCTCTATTACTTTTTGGATGTCTGTAATAAAGCCCATATCTAGTAGCCTGTCGGCTTCATCTAACACTAAGTGCTTTACCTGAGACAGATTTACGCTGCCTAGACGTAAGTGATCGAGAAGCCTACCAGGTGTTGCAACCAAGATATCACAGCCGGCGTTCAATTGTTCTTCTTGTCCAGCAGTATTCACACCACCAAATAAGGCAACCACATTAAGGTCCGTATATTTAGCAAATTGTTTGCAGTTATTTGCAATTTGTTCTGCTAACTCACGGGTTGGCGCGATGATCAAAGCTCTAGGATGTTGCTCAGCATGTTCAAAAATATTCTGAATGATTGGCAAACTAAAAGCAGCGGTTTTACCTGTACCTGTTTGTGCAGTAGCTAGTACATCATGCCCTTTTCTTACAACAGGGATAGCAGCTTGCTGAATTGGTGTAAGGGTGTGAAATTCTAATTCGTCTAGTGCTTGCAGAATAAGCGGAGAAAAACTAAAAGATTTGAAATTCATAACATAAACCTGCGGCCAATCATTAAAAGGCCGCAGATTATACGTCAATTAGTGAGTTCTAACAAAGAATAATTGACTCAGAGTCTAGTAAAGTTGGTGCATTACCAACATAACTACCCGTTGCTAGCTCAGAGATTAATTGCAAGCCTTGTTGTTGTTGAGATGTACTTAATGGTACATAAGGTAGTCTGAAAACCGGCTTTACAGCATTAGTCATCATCAAAGCAGTGTTGATAGCAATCGGATTAGGTTCACAGAACAACCAAGACATTAGTGGCTGTAATGACTGGTTTAATTGATCATTACGCTCATCCATTAAAGCTCTAAATTGCTTAGGTACAATATTAGACGTCACAGAAATTACGCCGTGAGCACCATATAAATGTCTCGCATCGTGTGCTTCATCATCATTACCTGACCAGCATGAGATACCTTGTTTTTCATAGTGAGCAATGCGCTCATTACCTGCACACTCTTTAACACCAATAAAATTGTCATGCTTCGAAAGGGGCTCAATAATATCAGGCGTTAAGTCCTGCCCAGTTCTTCCCGGTACGTTGTAAATAAATGCTGGGCCAATCTCGAGCACTTTTTCAAAATGTTTAATTACACCTTCAACTGAAGTGCGACCATAGTAAGGGTTGATTTGTAATGCGGCATCCATTCCCGTTGCAAAGCCATATTCTGTCGCTTTCACAGCTTCACGAGTGTTATTACTACCCGTATTACCAATTACTAAAATTTGTTGCTTGTACTTACTCACCGTGTGCGCAATTAACATTAGGTGCTCTTCCCAATTCATTAATTGGCCTTCACCGGTTGTACCGCCAACGATAATACCATCAACACTCGCTTCAATCTGTAGCTCGACTAATTTGTCGTATGCTGCTAAATCAATTTCGCCAGTTTCTAAATAAGGGGTTTTTATCGCGGTGATCAAGCTTGCTTGTTGTAGTTTTTCGTTAATCTGCATATTTACAAGTATTTTTATTCCAAGTGCCAATATTCTTACATAAAACAATAACAGTTCCGAGCTTTCTTTAGACTGAATGACTTGTAAATTGGTTGTATTACTGATTAAATACAAATACTGTACATTTAACCAGTATCACTATGAGCTTACTCAATCATTTCAATGAAAATTTTTATCAAGCTATTGAACTATGTCAATCTGCAAGGGTTGATGAAGACATCATATTTGAGTGGCAAGAATCAGGTTTATTTCCTGCTAGTAGTTTTGTTATTGAGAATAAACTTCAAGTCAATTCTTACTTGGGGATCACAGAACATACAGAGCAGATTGAATATTATCCGAGAGGGTATTTAGCTTGGGCTCAAACACTGATAAAGCATAAAATTGAGTCATCATCTCAAGCCTTCATGCATTTTGGCAATCAATATCAACAAGCGCTAACTCGTTTGGTGCAAGGCTTACCTGATGCACTTATCGCTTCATTTACAGAGGACCTTGAAGAATCAATTCAAACAAGCTGGCAGTATTTCTTAGTGGGAAAATACGGCGCTATCTGTTTAACAGGAAAGCTAGAAGAAATCGTTGCTATTGATTTATTTAAATATGTAATTTCCTTTTTAACTGAAGATTTTAGCTTAGACATACTTGATGAAGAAAGTCGTAAAATACTTCATTTGGCACTGAAGCAATTAAACTGCTCAGTAGCATTAGACAACCCAATGTTACCAAAACAACTTATTCGTCAACGCTACATTGAACGCTTGATAAAGCAGTATGACTTATCGGTAAAATGAGCTCACGACTCTAAGTGAGCTCTCATGATTTCAAATGCTTTCAATACTTTCAATTTATCTTCACACAGGCCGTCATACCAAGCGTCAAAGCTCTCATCGTCTTGCTCTGCTAGAACAACATATTCAGCAAGCAACTCAATGATGTCGCTATGTGTACAACTTAACTTATCGAGTTGTTGATTAATGCCACTGTGATCTTTGTTTTTGAGCGAGTCGATCACTGTGTTATCCAAATTGTTATTTAGCTCTTCCATTGTTGCTACCCTTTAAAACTAACACCTTATTTATATCAGGCCTACAACGAATAGCTAGTGACAAATGGTTTGTTTGCACAACAAACCATCAAAATTAATAAATTTTCCAAAAACCCATTTGCAAATAGTTTTCATTTAGAATAACATTCGATACATTATAACAAAACTAAAGAGCATTCTATGAAACCTAATATTCATCCTGATTACGAACAAGTGGCATTTCACGATACATCTATTGATAAATACTTCATTGTAGGTTCGACAATCAAATCTGATAGAACAGTAGAAATTGATGGCGTAACATATCCCTATGTGCCAGTTGATGTTTCGAGTGAATCACACCCTTTCTACACAGGTAAGCAAAAAATAACCGCTTCTGATGGACGCGTTGCTCAATTCAACCGTCGCTTCAAAAATCTAGCAAGCAAATAAAAAGGAAAATTTATGAAAGTATTAAGTTCGTTAAAAAGTGCTAAGAGTCGCCCTGGTTGCCAAGTGGTAAAAAGACGTGGACGTGTTTTTGTGATCTGTAAGTCAAACCCAAGATTCAAAGCCGTTCAAGGAATGAAGAAAAAGAAAAAATAAGGCATTTAATTTATTTTAAATAAAAATTTAAAGCGTATATAAAAAAAGCGGCCTAGGCCGCTTTTAAATTATATGAGCTATTACTTTCGTTTACGGCGTAAAAAAGCGAATGGTGCAGCTAGAAGTGCTAACCAACCAAAAGAACCGCTATCATTATCATCGCCATCATTTTTATCAAGGTCATTGATCTTGACACTTACTTTAGCATTATTAGATAAATTACCTTTGCTATCTTCTGCTTGAATAGTAAATGTATATGTCGGCGCATATTCATAATCAACTTCGCCTTGAACAATGATATTACCGTCATTATCAATACGGAACGTGTTATTTCCAAAAACATTAAATCTAGAGATAGATACTTTGTCTGGGTTTGGTAATTCGAATTTGATCCTACCTATCACAGTTCCGACTGGTACATTTTCGTCTGTAGTAAAACTCTGATTTTCTTCAATCACAGGCGCTTCAGTAAATGAGCTAGGTTTTATAGACACAGACATTGCAGCTTCAAGTTCAGCACCTTGCTCATCTTTAACAACAAAATTAAACTCGCCTGTAAAGACCTCTGTAAAACTACCAGAAATCACACCCTGTTGGCTAATAGTCAAGTTTTTCGATTCTGAGTTTGAAGAATAAGTTAATTCATGCTCTTCAACATCCGTGAAGAAAGGCGATAAATCTATCTCAATTTTATCACCTACTTCTGCGTCAATAATTGGCATAGTACCAATCTGTATTGGCTTATCATTTATAGGAGTAACATTTACAGAAATTGCGACTTCACTCACTGTATCTGCAATGCTGCCATTAAAAGTAAAGCTATCCGAACCATAAAAGTCAGCTTTAGGCACGTATGAAATTTTCGCGAAATCAGCAGATTCAACTTTACTTCCGACTTCAACTTCCTTGCCATCTAAAAGAATGCTTGCTGATGAAGGGAGTACTGTGAATGAAATTGAATCAAAACGAGTACCATTATCATCAACTAAGAATTTCACAACACCAACTTCAGAGTCTTCAGTAAGTGTTAAATCACGAACAACTGGCATTGCCATATCAACTTTGTAAACACTTCTACCATGAGTGAATGCAAATAGCTCATTATCTTTTATGACTAATTCAGCAATTTGAGTATTAGCAAGACCTGAACCATCTGCAAACCATGACTCTCCTGAATTAGTAGAAACAAAGACGCCTAAGTCAGTACCAACAATTAATCGTGTGTTATCAACAGGATCAACAACAATAGAGGTTGCTGGAATATCAGGTAAACCATTATCAATTGCAGACCAACTATCACCGCCATCTGTTGTTTTCCAAACGTGAGGCACACCGAATGTTGTCATCGTTGCGTAAATAATTTGATTATCATATGGGTCAAAAGCAATTGAACTAATTGTACCTGAACTGAGCTGAGTTGCTTTCCAATCAGAGCTTTGATCAGCATTATCTGCATCGTAGTTTACATAAATAAACCCGCCTCTCGAGCCTGCAGCTACAGCATTTGTCCCTTGAGGGGAAATACCTATAGCCATCACAGCACTATCAAGCATTGGCGAGCCTGCAACCCAAGAGTCGGCCTGATCTTTTGTACGCCAAAGCTGGTTACCTCCAATCCACAAAGTATTCGAATCTGAAGGTGCCATTTCAAATCGAGTGATAAAAGGGAAGCCATCACCCGTTATACCATTCGTTGCTCGCGCCCAACTGCGTCCATTATCTAAAGACTTTTGTAGAGAGAGCCCAGTATTCTCAGAGAAAATAATGTCAGGGTTATTTGCATCAACAGCAGTCCAACCACCATCACCACCATTGATCTCTTGCCAATTATTAAAACCTTCATCTTGGCCTAATAATGTACCGTTATCTTGTGTTCCACCAAAGTAAGTTGCACCATCTGGTTTCACTGTACCATGATAAAACTGAGTCACAGCATAGCCATTATTTAACGTTGTCCAATTCACTAACGTGTCCGGATAATCACTAGCGTTACCACATACCTGATCTAGGTTTAAAGTAATGCCATTAGAGTTTTCCGTTTTTTGCACACCACCATCGTTACCGACGAACATGGTTGTATTATTCACACCATCATAATTAGGATGAAAAGCTATGGTATGTTGATCAGCGTGAGCATACTGAGGGTTATCCATATCAAACCACCATATACTTGTTGGTGCGAAAGTTTGACCACCATCATCTGAACGGAACAAATCAATACCACCAGTCCAAACCACGTCAGGATTGACTGGATCTACGGCAATAATATTGTCATACCAACCTTGGTTATATGATTGAGATGCACCGAAACCACATTGTTCAAAAAGACCAAATACGGTATTACTTAATAATAATTTAGAAAAATCATCAGCTGTGTCGCGGGTCACTGTGGCAGTCCATGTTGCACCCATATCGGTTGATTTATACACACCCTCCATGCCGTGATCACTCAAATTCGCAGCCAGGGCGTAAATAATATTGTTATCTGATGGTGCTACAGCAAGAGTAGTTCTACCTTGTGTTGGAAAGTCTAATACCGTACTCCAAGTTGCGCCATTATCAGCACTGCGATGAACCCCGCCATCAACGAAAGAACCACATGCGGTTAGCAAGACATCAGTGCCATCATTCGCAATAACAGAAAGATCTAAACACCCTGTTGCTGTTGTCTCTGAGGTAAATACTATTTCCCAACTTTCACCATTATCTGTACTTTTCTGAATACCTGTGCGTGTAGATGCGTAAATCGTATTTTCATTAGTTGGGCTATGAACAATCTTACTCACATAGTGAAAGTTAGAATTACTTGATGTACTTTCAATCTGTTCCCAAGTAACACCGGCATCTACTGATTTGAAGATGCCATCGCCTCGCAGTGCATCTGAGTTAAAAAAACCTTCGCCAGTGCCAGCAAAAATAACATTAGGATTATTCGGGTCTAAGCTAATTGTAGTGACAGCTAAATTAGCAGCAAGATCACTCAGTGGTTGCCAAGATTCACCACTGTTATCTGTTTTCCACACCCCACCAGCAACGCCCGCTGCATACATAATTTCAGGTGATGTAGGGTGGATGACAAGTGCTCTCGTACGTCCACCTATATTTCCAGGCCCTAACTCTTTCCAGTCACCTAACTGTTGAGTTTCTCCATCTGGTGCATTAAGTGCTGGATCATAGCTTTCGATAACTTCGAGTGTTTTAAAAGAATAATGCGGCATATCTTTTATTTCAGATATCGCCTGAGAATACCTTTCGACTGGTAAAGCTGAAAGGCCAATAGGCAAACGCTGTTCGATATAAAAATCTAGTGCTTCTTTTGGCTTATCATAGCGCTTCGGGTTAAAAAGCTTACTTTGATATTTTTTCTCTAAATAATCTTTCTTTGCTTCATATTGAGTTAACACTTCTTGATTGAAATGATTTAAAGCGGCATAACTCGCACTACCTAAAGCAATTGCAACAGCTAAACTGACTGGGCTAAGTAACTTCATGATGGTTCCTTTAATTTTATAATTATTTAATGGGCCACAAGTGCGAATATATAAATATCGAGTACTATCTAGCGTTTCAATTAGTATGTTTAAAAGATACTAGTTAGTTATTGAATTTAAATTTTCACTGTTATTCATCGATTTTTTGAGAATTATGTAACCCATTAAGGTACGTTCACACTGAAAAAACAAATATGCACTTTCTAGAAACATAAATACATAGATATTTACAAGTGTTTACATAAGATATTAAAGAGTAAGCTGTACATGACTCCCACCCTATTACTGCCAATTCTGATGACCTCAAACACTTCTATAGAAAGTATTGAGGTCATAGCAGCTAAAGATTTATTACACACAAACAATTTCAACCACACCAAAGCCAACGTTGTTAGTTCGAATAAAGTAACAACTGCAAATAACACCATCGCCGATTGGCTTACAAAAATTCCAAGCTTTTCATTAAATGGTCAAGGAGGTTTGTATCAAAGTTATAGTGTGAGGGGACTGAGCCGTTGGCGGATTAAAACAAGCATAAACAACATACCGGTTTTAACTGATAGAAGAGCGGGTAACTCAGCATCATTTATCGATCCTTCACTCATTGATACTGCATCTGTCATTGCTGGCCCTTCTTCAATGCTATATGGCTCTGGAGCCATTGCAGGTGTTGTATCAATTGAAAGTGCGACTTTCCAAGCCCCCACAATCAAGTTATCAGTAACCAATAGTGATAATGCTCGCTCAATACTTGTAGCGAATGGAGGTGACAAAACATCATTTGCCTTTGCCCACCGTTTAGCTGACGAAGGTCAGGCAGCAAATAAAGAAACATTGTACTCAGCATATGAACAGTCATCTGCTAGCTTCACAAATAAAACTAAAATAAACGATAAATATACACTGCAGACAAGATGGCTTGGTTCTTTGTCAAAGGATGTTCAAAAAAGCAGTGCTGATGATTTTTTAAAAAAGCATTCAATATACCCTGAAGATATTCACTCACTCACAGATATATCATTGGTATCTGATTCTTGGGTATTAAACATTTTTGACCATTATCAAAATTGGGATAGTAAAGTAACAAGAGTTGGAAAAAGAGAAAATCTCACTAGTCATCAATCTCATACTATCGGTTCTTCTTTTTATAAAGAAGATAAATACCTATCAGCTCCGATCAGATATGGTTTTGATTGGGTTTCCAGAGTTGGTGTAAAAATCAACGATAAAGAAAAAAGCTTTTCTTCCGATTCACTCTACGAAAAAGCATTAATCGATGGGAGCTACCATAATTTCGGTTCGTTCATACAAGGGGCTTTTGCAATTAATGAAATTGAATTTAATGCAGGATCTCGAGTTGATGCAATCCAGTTAAATAACTTAAAAGACAGCAGAACAGAGCAATTCTTAAGCGGCAATATTTCAGCAAAATATGACTTTAACAATCAACACTCGAGTTTAATTTCAGTTGGTAATGCATTTCGATTTCCAACCCTTACAGAATTATACTTCAATGGTGTAACGCCTAGAGGCGTTACACTTGGTAATCAAAACTTAAAAACTGAAAGTAGTACAAGTTACGAATTGACTCATTCAATCAAGTTTGATGAGGTTGAATTTAAGGGGGTCTATTTCAAAACACGTTTAAATAATTATATTGAGAGAATTAGCCTAAACGAAAATACTCGCAGCTATATTAATTTGGATAAAGCCAAGATTTCCGGTCTCGAGTTATCGGCAGCATATATGTTCGATAAAAACATCAAAAGCACTCTGTCTTACTCTACGCAAACAGGTGAAAATGAGGTCGGAAATACACTCAATGATATTTCACCAACAAAGATGTCTTTTATCACAGAAGTTAATTTAGATAACTTTCAGTTTATAACTGACATTTATTATCGCGGAAAACACTCAGAAGTTGGCTCTGCTGAATCAACATTAGCAAGCGTGATTTCAGCAAATATTAATACGCGTTGGTTTATAAATGAAGAGCTTGAAATCTCAATGGGTGTGACTAACTTACTTAATAAACTATATAGAACAACAGCTGATGAAGATGCGCCTTTTACAAACGAAAGGCGCATAAAACTAAACGTAAGCTGGCATAGGTTTTAGCCAAATATAACTTGCCAAATACTTGGGGGCTCATGAAGCTTATGATAATGCTTTCTGAGCTCGTCAATTTTCTGTAGCGCTTGTTTACTTTCTTCTAACTGACCTTTAGATAGTTGAGCCTTAGCTAACTCTAATTGCTCTATAACCTCGTTTAGCCCTTTAATGGACTGCTGTTTTAAATCGGCTTTGAAATTGGCTTTCTTACTTTCTTCAATTAAAGAAATCATTTCATCAATCTGGCTAATAATTTCTTCACTATCTGTCGAACGCACTGCCTTTTTGTAAGCATGCCCTATGTTTTTCATTGTTACAGATAAATCGCTTGTCTGTGCAGAGGTACTAAAACTGAAGATACTGGCTGACAAAAACAATAAAACTAAATACTTCATATAAACTCCGAATAATCGAGAAGACATTATAAGTTTTCTAGAAAAATAAAAAAGCGCTTTGTAAAGCCCCTTTACATGAATAAATAAGTCGCGAATAAAACCAAACAAACTCCCACGACCTGTTTATTAGATAAAACTTCTTGGTAATACACGCGACCAATAATGACAGCGAGTACAATACCAATTCCGCGTTTTATAGCCTCAACTACACCCGGGTTTAGATATTCAAGCGCGGAAAATTGAAGAAATACAGCACCAAAAAACACGACTACTGCAATAAGCCACCACTTAAAGTTTCTCAGCAAGTCTCGCCATTGATAGTCAATTCGCAAACTAATAGACAAAACAGTAATTATTATAAATGTCAGAAACATGCCGTGAAACGAATTAGAGCCATGAGTTAATGCTTGTTTATCGAATACAATGCAGGTGCCCCATGCAATTGCAGTGATTACTGCATACAAGCTTGATTTGTCACGAGTGTTAATTGATGTGCCAGCAAGGAGCATGGTTGCAAACACAACCAAAACTATACCTAACCACTCTAACTTAGAAAGTATTTCGTCTAAGAAAAAGAATGAGAACACTGCTGAAATAAACGGTGTACAAGCAGTGATAGATAAAACAATAGCAAGCTTGCCTTTTGATATCGCTAACATAAAACAAACACTGCCTATTGCAGCTAGAACACCACTTATGGTTGCAGGAAAATAATAAGAACTGCTCGGCAATTGAAACCCTTGAAATCCCCACAATAAGAAGAACAAAGGCAGAACACTGACGCTCATCGCCAGCGACAAGAACTTTGGATTGACATGCTGGGCTAGCTCTTTTCTTGCGATATCAAATAAAGACCAGCAAAGCGCACTTAGAAAAGAAAAAATCATATATTATTTAGAACTTCTGCAAATTTTTTTTGCATGAATTGCGTTATTTTTTTATGTTCAGGTTTCCAGCCGTTTAAGAAACGATAGAAATCAGACCACACTATAGGCCATAGAGTACGCCATTCATGCTCTAAAAGTTCATACTCTTTTATGCTCATGGTATTAGTAAGTGCTTTATTCAAACTTTCAAAGTATAAATAAAGTATTGATCCTTCATACTTTGCACATTCTTCACCATCAAACACACTGGTCATAAACAACATGACATCTTGTAACCCAATACCAGAACCAACATATTGGAAATCATAGCCAAGTACATTATAACTTTTATCAAATGCGTAGTTTGCTAACTTAGAATCTCCATGTATTAACGTCTGATAGCTTGCCTTATAAAGTGAGTCTGCTAAATACCTTGCACGGCGTTTTAAATCAATGAACTCCATCTTTTCAAACTCGTCAGGCCTTGTTTCTAAATGCCAATATCCGCCTAGTGGAAATGGTTCTGAGTTGATGAGGGTAAGCCCATGCGCATGAAACTGGGCTAACCATTTCACAACTGCATAGATATGTTCAATTTTATAATCATCGATATTTTGAAAACCCTTTGATTTAAAGTCTTCTAAGATCAAAACATTTAAAGCACCTATTCTCTTTGCAAAATAGCAACGGGGTCTTACATTCTCAAAAGCTGTTTGAGTTCTCGGGGCGTTATAAAAACTGATTTCATTCAGATAAGACTTATCTTTTCTTTGTTTAGCAAAATCAGATTGATTGATGACTTGATGATTTATGTTTTCAGGAATTTCACTGAGTTTAACTACCACTGGCTGGGAGTTATATAAACCTGATTGAATTTGTCCGCATCCACTCCAGAGTGAGATTGATAAATCAGTGAGCGTAAGCTCAGGTATATGCTTTTCTAAATGACGTGTACTCAAAGTAATTACTTTTAAAATACTATTAAACTTAGATTTATTGTACGCGCCTAAAATAAAAACGCCCAGCGAATTGCTGGGCGTTGTTCTCCACGATTGTTAACTGGCCTGCTGAATATCAGCATTCAACGGACAATCATCAATAAGGTTTAAGTCGAAATCAAACTCATCAACTCGAATCGCTTTTTCACGTTTCTTGTTGTAATCAATTAACTTAGTATATTGCTCGCTAGTAATAACATTCGCGGCTAGAGCGTTATCTAACGTGTCAGCAAAACGCACACCTGGTTTTACTTGTTTTGAACGAAGTGCTTTCTTAAGTACTTTAAGTAAATCTAGGCAAGCCATTTTCGCTTTATAAGCCTGCTCGTTAATATCGTGACCATCACCTGCTGTTGGTTTAACAAGTTTGGTGATTTGTGACTTAAATGCAGTGTCTTGTTGCGCCGCTGCCGCTAATTCACGAATTAAATTATCATCAATTTTTGCCATTCTGTGACTAAATTGTAGTGTTGCTACACGTAAGAACTTACGAGCAAAACTTGCTGGGAAGTTATCTAAGAATTTATGTAATGCGTTTTCAGCATTTTGTAATGCCCAGCGCGTTGCATAATGGAAATAAGGTGCCGCTTGTGCACGCTCTGATTCAGATACTTTCTGCTCATAGTACTTAATTGAAGCCATTGCTGCATATAGATAACTCATTACGTCACCAAGACGTGCTGATAACATTTCAGCTTGCTTTAACTTGCCACCTAGAACTAATAATGAGAAATCAGCAAAAAGAGCTAAACGAGATGATAACTGCATAACCGCTTTCTCATATGGCTTAACTTCAGACAATGAACTCTGACTGCCGGCCATAAATGGCATTAAGCCTAACCCGAATGCACGTAAGCCATTCGAAATACCGTAACCCACAGTTTGGCGGAATTTCTTATTAAACTTCTTATCGGCATCTGCTTCTTCACTATGAATTGCTTCGACCATTTCTTGAAGATGCGGGTGACAACGCATAACACCTTGACCAAAGATCATCAGGTTTCGAGTTAGAATGTTTGCGCCTTCAACAGTGATAGCGATTGGCTGAGCAACATAACCACTCGCAAGCGTGTTTTGTGGACCGTTTTGTATAGCTTTACCAGCTAGAATGTCCATTGCCGAGTCAAGCACATCACGACCGATTTCAGTCATATGATATTTTGCGATTGCAGTAACAACTGATGGTTTCAGGCCCATGCCTAAACCTTCAGTGGTTAACACACGCATAGACTCCTGAAGATAAGTTTTACCTGCTATATCAGCAAGCTTTTCTTGAATACCTTCAAATTGGCCAATTGATAGACCAAACTGTTCACGAACCGCGGCATATTCTGAAGCTGACTTCAGCGCTACCTGACTTGTAGAAACACCTAGTGCCGGTAGCGAAATACCACGACCTGCACCAAGACAACTAACAAGCATCTGCCAGCCGCGACCAATGTTTTTCTGACCACCAATGATGAATTCCATTGGAATAAACACTTTATTGCCGCGTGTAGTACCGTTGTAGAAACGGATACCCATAGGGTCATGACGATTACCAAGCTCGACACCTGGATGTGATTTTGGAATTAACGCGCACGTAATACCTAACTCTTCTTTACCACCTAATAGACCTTCAGGATCAAATACTTTGAATGCTAGACCAAGTACTGTCGCGATAGGTGCTAGAGTGATATAACGTTTGTCCCACGTAATTTCTAATCCTAGAACTTCTTCACCATTGTGCATACCCTTAGTTACGATACCCTGATCTGGAATACCACCGGCATCAGAACCTGCTTCAGGGCTGGTAAGTGCAAAACATGGAATATCAGTACCATTTGCTAAACGAGGTAAGTAATGCGCACGCTGCTCTTCAGTACCGTAGTGCATTAATAACTCGCCCGGACCTAATGAGTTTGGCACCATGACAGTTACAGCAACTGCTGAAGATTTAGTTGCGATTGTACCTACGATAGTTGAATTAGCATAAGGGCTAAACTCACGGCCACCGTAAGATTTTGGAATGATCAAAGAGAAGAATCGTTCTTTCTTCAAGAAATCTAAAATATGTTCAGGAAGATGCTTACTGTTTTGAATAACAGAATCATCAATCATAGCCATTAACTCTTTCACTGGACCGTCAATGAAAGCTTGCTCTTCTGCAGAAAGTGTCGCCTCTGGCACGGCACGAAGCGCGCTAAAATCAGGCTTACCTTGATAGATTGAACCTTCTAACCAAACATCACCCGCATCAAGCGCTTCTTGTTCTGTAATTGAGATACTTGGTAATACTTTTCTAAATTGTGTTCTTAAACTCATAACTAACTCATCAGACCAGTTGAATATACCTACATTACGGCACAAAAAACGCGTTAGATCAATTACTCTATGCAATTATTTAACAAGAAAATTACTACGCCTTTGCAAATGGTAGTTTAAGTCATTGAAATAGATAGGCTTACACGTGTAAGCTCAACTTAGAAAATTTTTGAATATAAATATTTTAACTTGCAAGTTTTGGTTATTAAAACAACAGAAAAATTTGTAGCAAAGTCGGCGTTAAAATCTTTATTTGTAATTTTAGTCTAAAAATCAATCACTCCTAGTTTTGATAGCTAAGGAATGAGATGTTAGTCACTTAGTTATAGACATAACAGTTTCAAAATACAGTTAGAATTTAGAGCCTATATAACATGACTCTTACTTGAACAATGGCGTTTAAGCATTAGACTAAAGTCTAATGTTTATGTAAAAGAGGTATCGCATGTGGCTTAAATCAAAGCTTAATGTGCTCACCCTCTTCATAGGCATGCTGACGGTTACTTCTGCTTTTAGTTTCATGAATGACGAGTATGTCACATGGCGAGATGCAATGGCCTGTGAGGCGAAATGCCAATTGTTTGGCTGTAAATCAGGAAATTTATTTGGTCAAAAGGATGGTCAATCACAAGCATGTCGATGTGAGGGTGAACAAGACTATCTAGTAATTTTAGATTAAAAAAGAAAAACGGCGCTGTGCGCCGTTTTTGGTTCAACAAATTTTACTTTGTTAAGTCATCGAAGAACTTTTTAACACCGTCAAAGAAGCCCTGTGCTTTCGGTCTATTCTTGCCGTTATCTGCACCCATGCTCTCTTCTAGCTCTTTTAACAGCTCTTTTTGTCTGTCATTTAAGTTTACAGGTGTTTCAATTACCACTTTACAAATTAAGTCACCGACTGAACCGCTTCGCACAGATTTAACACCTTTACCACGCATGCGGAACATTTTACCTGTCTGGCTTTCTGCAGGAATTTTAAGGTTTGCTCGGCCATCTAGAGTTGGCACTTCAATTTCGCCACCAATAGCTGCTGTAGTGAAACTAATAGGTACTTCACAATACAGGTTATTGCCATCACGAGTGAAAATTGGATGTTCACGTACAGAAACCTGAACATATAAATCTCCAGAAGGTGCGCCGTGCATGCCAGCTTCACCTTCGCCAGTAAGGCGAATACGGTCACCAGTATCAACACCTGCTGGAATTTTTACTGATAACGTCTTCGTCTTTTCAACACGTCCTTGGCCATGACAGCTATTACATGGATCTGAAATAACAGAGCCAGTACCTTGACATGTAGGACATGTTTGTTGAACAGCGAAGAAGCCTTGGCGCATTTGTACTTGACCAGCACCATGACAAGTTGAACAAGTTTTAGGTTTAGAGCCAGCTTTAGCACCACTGCCGTCACATGGTTCACAACTTACCCAAGTCGGTACCTTAATTTCAACTTCTTTACCACGAACCGCCTCTTCAAGGCTAAGTTCCATATTGTAACGAAGATCAGAACCGCGCTGTTGACGTGATTGACGACGACCGCCGCCACCAAAAATATCACCGAATACGTCGCCGAAAATATCACCAAAGTCACCATGGCCACCGCCAAAGCCACCATGGCCGCCACCACCGTTTTGATCAAAAGCTGCGTGGCCGTATTGGTCATACATCTGACGTTTTTGACTGTCTGTGAGTACTTCGTACGCTTCTTTTACTTCTTTAAACTTTGCTTCTAACTCAGCATCACCTGCAGTTCTATCTGGGTGGTACTTCATTGCTAAGCGTTTATAAGCTTTTTTTATGTCACGTTCTGTGGCGTCTTTTGCAACACCTAACACTTCATAATAATCACGTTTTGACATAGTTTTGTTACTCAGTTGAGGGTAGATTTACCTACCAGAACATTAATTCTTACAGATTTTGAATAGACTAAGGGCGCATTCTAAATGCGCCCTTGAAGTTCAACAATTACTTGTTATCTTTTACTTCTTCAAACTCTGCATCAACTACGTCGTCATCTTGCTTCGCTGAGCCTTGTTGCTGGGCGCCTGCTTCAGGACCAGCTTGCTGTGCTTTAGCTTGTGCAATTTCCATTAGTTTCTGAGACTTTTCAGCTAGCGCCTGAACTTTAGCATCGATTTCTTCTTTGCTATCGCTCTTAATTGCTGCTTCTAATTCAGTAAGTGCAGTTTCGATTGCAGCTTTGTCTTCAGCAGGTAGTGCTTCACCCGCTTCTTCGATTTGCTTACGTGTACCGTGAACCATTGCATCAGCTTGGTTGCGAGAAGCTACAAGTTCTTCGAACTTCTTATCTTCTTCAGCATTTGCTTCAGCGTCACGTACCATTTGGTCAATCTCATCATCACTCAGACCAGAAGATGCTTGGATAGTGATCTTCTGCTCTTTACCTGTATCTTTATCTTTAGCAGATACATGTAAGATACCGTCAGCATCAACATCAAAAGTAACTTCGATTTGTGGTACACCACGTTGCGCCGGACGAATGCCTTCAAGGTTGAATTGACCAAGTGACTTATTATCACTTGAACGCTTACGCTCACCTTGTAACACATGAATTGTTACTGCTGACTGGTTATCTTCAGCTGTTGAGAAAGTTTGCGACTTCTTAGTTGGAATAGTCGTGTTCTTCTCGATAAGCGCAGTCATTACCTGACCCATAGTCTCAATACCTAGTGATAAAGGACATACGTCAAGAAGTAATACGTCTTTAACGTCACCAGCTAGTACACCACCTTGAACAGCAGCACCTACTGCTACAGCTTCGTCAGGGTTAACATCTTTACGTGGTTCTTTACCAAAGAACTCTGTAACTGCCTTTTGAACTAGAGGCATACGCGTTTGACCACCAACAAGGATGATGTCATTTACGTCACTTACAGAAAGATCTGCATCAGCTAGAGCACGTTTTAATGGCTCGATAGACTGAGTAACTAGATCTTCAACAAGAGACTCAAGCTTAGCGCGAGTTAGTTTTACGTTCATGTGTTTAGGACCGGTTGCATCCGCAGTCACATAAGGTAAGTTAACTTCAGTTTGTTGCGCGCTTGATAGCTCGATTTTCGCTTTTTCTGCTGCTTCTTTAACACGCTGCATTGCTAGCGGGTCATTCTTAAGATCGATACCTTGATCTTTTTGGAATTCAGCAACTAGGTAGTTAATCACGCGGTTATCGAAATCTTCACCACCTAAGTGTGTATCACCATTCGTAGCTAGTACTTCAAACGTGTGCTCGCCATCTACTTCGTCAATCTCAATGATTGAAATATCGAAAGTACCACCACCAAGGTCATAAACAGCAACAACGTTATCGCCTTGCTTTTTGTCCATACCGTAAGCTAATGCTGCAGCAGTTGGCTCGTTGATAATACGCTTAACTTCAAGACCAGCGATACGACCAGCGTCTTTTGTTGCCTGACGTTGAGAGTCGTTGAAATAAGCTGGAACTGTGATTACAGCTTCAGTAACTTCTTCACCTAAGAAATCTTCTGCCGTTTTCTTCATTTTCTTAAGAACTTCTGCAGAAATCTGAGGTGCAGCACGTTTTTCACCACGTACTTCAACCCATGCATCACCATTATCAGCTTTAGTAATAGTGAAAGGCATGATGCCAATGTCACGTTGCACTTCTTCGTCTTCAAAACGACGACCGATTAAACGCTTAATTGCAAATAATGTATTTTTCGGGTTTGTAACCGCTTGGCGCTTAGCTGGTTGACCAACTAGTGTTTCGCCATCTTCTGTGAAAGCGATAATTGAAGGGGTTGTACGATCACCCTCTGCATTTTCAATTACGCGTGCTTTATCACCATCTAGTACTGCAACACAAGAGTTAGTAGTACCTAAATCGATTCCAATAATTTTACCCATGAATCTTCTCCGACTTCAAAATTCGTTGTTTACTTACGATGACTTGTAAATAGGGGCAGTGTTTTTGAATTCAAGCGTAAAAATAAAAAAAAATGCATTTTTTTGAAATTTTTTTTGGTTTGACTGTTTTATAGACGTTTTAAGATACAAATAAACGAGCTAATCGCATATATCTTGCTTTGTTTGCAGCTCTCAATCACAATTGCATTAAATGAACTCTTCGTTGAACTTATGATTCTTGCCTGCAAACATTGTGACTCTTTAGTCCGTGTTTCCGCTTTAGGGGAACACCAACGAGCTGTTTGCCCATGTTGTAATAACGAAATAGTCAGTTATCAAGCAAATCAACAACAATGGCTTATCGCATTTAGCTTAACGAGCCTGTTATTTTTATTCTCAAGCCTTTACCCATCTTTTGTTAGTTTCAGTCAACATGGTCTAGTTCAAGATATTAGTTTGTGGAATGCTTTCTCTCTATTAGCTGATAAGTATAGTACCGTACTAGCTGGTATATTTATGTTCAGCACATTCTTAATTCCAATGTTCATTTGCTTTTTAGTGCTGCTTACTAATAGCCATTATTGGCAGGACTTAAATCCCCACAACGCGCGATATGTCGCCCGCTTACTCAACAAAACAAAAACACTTAATCTCGCAGACATATTTTTAGTCGCAGTATTGGTGAGCGTATTCAAACTAATGTCACTGGCAGAAATTGGGTTTGGTTTAGGTTTTTGGTCTTACATCTTGTTTGTGGTTTGTTTTATAGAAACTTTGTCTTTAATAAATGAAACTGAGTTATGGGAAAGACAACAAATACTCTTTCAACCTGCATTACTTCATGACGGTAAAAGCGCGAAGGCGCAAGAACTAAAACAGTGCTTAACTTGCTCTCAGTTAACTCGAGAAACTCACTGTCCGCGTTGTTATACAAAAACACATTTTCGCAAACCGAATTCAGAACAACGGGCTATCGCATGGATGATAACCGCAACTGTATTTTTGATACCTGCGAATATTCTGCCTATTATGAACACCATTAATTTAGGTAGCGATACGCCTGCTACTATTTTTTCTGGTGTCGTTGTTATGTGGCAGTCAGGCTCTTACCCAATCGCCATTCTAATTTTTCTAGCAAGTATCTGCATTCCAATCATAAAAGCTGGTGCATTGTTCTATTTAATTATCCAGTCTCGAAGATGTACGCACCCTAAGCGTGCCAGTACAATTTATCGTTGGTTAGAGATTATGGGTAAATGGTCCATGATAGATGTTTTCGTTGTGATCATTTTGGTTTCTTTAGTTCAGCTTGGTACAGTGTTAAGTGTAGAACCACAAATCGGTATCGTATTTTTTACTATTATGGTGTTATGCCAGATTGTCGCCGTAAATAGTTTTGACCCTCGTATTTTATGGGATGAATTTCACAATCATGAATGAACACGCTTATATAGAATCAAAGCCAAAATTTACCGTTATTTGGATTATTCCAATTATCGCGCTTTTGATCACCGGTTGGATGTTATTTAAATATCAAGCCGACCAAGGGCATACTATCTATATCAAGATGGCGAATGCTGATGGAATAACCGCTGGTAAAACAGAAGTTAAAGTCCGCAGTGTTAAAGTTGGACTCGTTAAAGAATTAGAATTAGATCTTGCACAAAATGGTGTATTAGCCAGAGTTAAAATTGAAAACAAATATGGTGACCTTTTATCTGAGGATGCCAAATTTTGGGTTGTAAAACCTCGAATTGATCAGTCAGGTATATCTGGTATGAATACCTTATTATCGGGTGCTTATATCGAACTAGAACCTGGACAAAGCGAATCTTTGGCTTATTTGTTCACCCTACAAGAAGAACCTGCATTAATAAGTAACGATATCGAAGGTAAGCGTTTTAAATTAACGGCTAACTCGGCAGAGGTTCTTGATGTTGGTACTTCTATATATTTCCGTGGCTATAAAATAGGTCAGGTTGAATCCAGCCGCTTCACAGTTGATAACTTATCAATGCAATACGGCATATTCATCTTTTCTCCTTACGATAAACTAATTACCAACAATACAATCTTTTGGGTGAGCTCTGGTGTCGATTTCAGCCTCAATGCATCTGGTGTGCAATTTTCAACAGGCAGCCTTTCAAAGCTAATAAAAGGCGGGATTTCTGTTGATTATCCTCCTGAGCAGCAACCTAATGAGGTTGCATTAGCAAACAAAAATTACGCTTTACATAAAAATTACTCGCAGGCACTAGAAAAACGATTTGATGATTACGATTACTACATTGTGCAATTCGAGCAGTCGATTCGAGGTTTGCACTCTGGAGCCCCCGTTGAATATCGAGGAATGAGGATAGGCACGGTTGAACAAGCACCGGCTCAAATAGAAAAAAATGGTGAGCCAATATACTTTGAGCAAAACAACACACTAGTTCCTGTGTTAGTGAAAATTGAATATGGCCGCATATATAAAAATGAACAGCTTGCTAAACAATACTGGCAACAAAATATAGACAAATGGATTACATCAGGATTAAGGGCCTCACTTAAAAGTGGTAATTTATTAACGGGTGCGGTATATATAGATCTAGATTTTTATAGTAATGCAAATGATAAGGATATTGTCAGCAAAACTGACGTGTACCCTGTCCTTCCAAGTATATCTAGTGGATTTACCGCATTATCAGAGCAAATGACTGCGCTCGTTAATAAACTTAATAAATTACCATTTGAGCAAACAACAAACACGTTAAACAATACCTTAACGGCTTATCAATCTCTTGCTGAAGAGTTAAAGGTCATGGTCCACGAATTAAACAATAATGAGACTGCAGACAAAGTGGCAAATAATTTAACACAATTAGAAACAACGCTTACTCAACTTACAAGTAGCTTAAAACAATTTGAAACGACGCTTTCTGGTTATCAGCAAGGTTCTGGTGTTGTCGATCAACTAACCAATACATTGCAAGAATTAGAAAACCTTTCTAATACTTTAAAACCAATCTCAAAAGGGCTTAATGAGCAACCAAGTATGCTAATTTTTGATAAAAAGAGTCCAGCAGACCCAATTCCAGAGAAGCAATGATGCGTATTTTATCAACCATTTTGTTTATTTTGCTTTTATCTTCTTGTACTTCGAATCAAGTTACAGCAATCAAATATTATGATTTTGTACAACAAGAAGTTATGAGCGAGCCTGATAACATAAAAAATAAATCAAAGCACATTCACATCGGACAAGTCGATGTACAAGGTGTTTCAGATCAACAAGCAATCATTCAAATCTTACGTGATAGCTCAGTCAATATTGCAAACTATCATTTCTGGTCTGAGCACCCTAAATTCACGCTTTCTAGTTCCTTATTACGTCAACTTGCTAATAAAACCCAAGGTTATTCTGTAATACCTGCAAATAAGAAGAACCCAGAGTTTGGTGATTTTTTGCTTGAAATCACAGTGACTAAACTAGCTGGGCACTTTACCTTAGGCTCAGTCATTGAAGGCCAGTGGTTTGTTTATAAGCAAACTGATACAGGTAAGGTTTTAGTGAACACACAATTCTTCTCTGTATCAACTGAGCTTGAAAATTCGGGATTTAGTGGATTAATACAAGCTCATGAACAGAGTTGGTTGAAAATAATCAGCAGCTTAAATCAAACACTTTTAGTTTATTCAGACAATAAACAAAGCTGATATAAATTACTGATACCTTGATCTTTATTGAAAATAATTTGTGTTGCTAACTTAAATCCACATTTTTCCAATAAGCTGATGCTTCTTTGGTTTTTAGGTGAAGTTAGCGCACAAATATACCCTTGTTTGAGGCTGTCTTTGGTATAGTTGATCATTACTTGTGCCGCTTCTGAAGCAAACCCTTGCCCGCTCCACTCATCTAAAAACGCATACCCTAAATCAGGAAAATGCAAGTTTGGTCTTTTATATAAACCACATATACCAATTGCCTTAAAATCTCTTGCCTCATCTCTAAGACAAACTACATAAGGGGCAAATGTATTAGACTTATATGGCTCAATAAAAGCAGTTGCAATGTACTGCTTGGCATCTTCTAAACTATTAATTTGTTTATCTGCAATATTGTCTTTAAAAGAGTCTTGATTTAATAGCTCATGAATAAAAGAAGCATCATTCATCGTTGCTTGTCTTAAAACCAATCTTTCGCTTCTAAATTCCATATTCATCCTAGTTGTTACAAAACTATCTTTGCGCTGTTTTAAGCGTACTCTTTAAGTTGGTATACAATCTACATCAGTTACTTTCTAAAAGATACTCTGCATTAGGTTGTTATTCGCTAAGGTAAAGCAGTCTATTCAAAACAACTAGTTATTAAAATTAACTTTTATGTAACGTTTTATTCTTTAAATTTAATGTTATTTTGATACGATGCGTTTGAATCTAAATGGCATCGAGGTTGATAGATGGATATTGAGTCACCAATTTGTGATTTTGGCCTTCATCAAGGTGAGAAATACACTGAACTACCAGCAAGTTTTTTGAACTGGATGATTGAAATTGAACATGAAAAGTGTGCAATTGCAAAACAAGAATTACAAAGAAGAGCAAGCGCAGTGTTTAATAGTTGTTCAAAAAGAAATTAAAGCTAACCTGTAGCGCTTTAGAGCATATAGTTTAAACTAGACACGCAAATACTACACACGGGTCTAATATGCGCAAATTTCTAATTTCTGCAGTCGCGATTGCAATATCAGGCTGCTCTACTTCATTTATAGAGTCACCTAAGGCTCAATATTTAACAGTTCTACATACCAATGATAACCATGGTCGCTTTTGGCAAAATGAAAAAGGCGAATATGGTATGTCTGCAAGAAAAACACTTATCGACAATTTACGTCAAGAAGCTAAAGCTAAAAATCGTACTGTGCTTTTATTATCGGGTGGAGATATTAATACCGGAGTGCCAGAATCTGATCTCCAATATGCTGAGCCTGACTTTAAAGGTATGCGTATTCTTGGTTACGATGCAATGGCAATTGGTAATCATGAATTTGACAATCCACTAGATATTTTAGAAAAACAAATTAAGTGGGCTCAGTTTCCTATTCTTTCTGCAAACATCTTACATAAAAAAGATGGTAAAAATGCGTATGAACCTTTCACGATTATCAATAAAAATGGTCTTAAAATTGCTGTTATAGGCTTAACGACCGTCGACACAGCAAAAATTGCAAACCCTGAATACATAGGTCACTTAGATTTTATTAAGCCGAGTGTTGCCGCTAAAAACACACTAGAGCAAATATCTAAACAACACAAAGATATCGATGTAACTATCGCTGTGACACATATGGGCCACTATCACGATGCTAAGTACGGTATTAATGCGCCAGGTGATGTCACCCTTGCAAGAGAGTTACCTCAAGGTGCCCTTGATATGATCATTGGTGGTCACTCTCAAGAGCCTGTCTGTGTCGATAGCAGTGGTAACCCAGATATTAATTTTGCCCCCGGTAAAACATGTAAACCAGATAATCAAAATGGTACATGGATTATGCAGGCTCACGAATGGGGAAAATATGTCGGAAAAGCAGAGTTTAAAATCGAAGGAGAAAAAATAACACTAGAAAGTTATCAGTTGATCCCTGTTAATCTGAAAAATAACGCGGGTGAATTAGTTAATGAATATATTGCTGAAGACAAAGAAATGTTAGCTTTTCTTCAACCATTTAAAAAAATTGGCGAAGGTCAGTTAAGTTTACCTATTGGTTATACTGATGGCTATTTAGATGGTAAAAGAGACACAGTAAGATTCAAACAAAGTCCATTGGCAAGACTAATTATCAAAGCCCAAAAAGAAGCTGTTAATGCTGATTTTGGTTTAATTAGTGGCGGCGGTATTCGACATAGTATTGAAGCAGGTGAGATCAGTTATAAAGATGTACTAAAAGTGCACCCGTTCAAAAATCGAATTACGGCTATGAATTGGCAAGGCAGTGATCTGATAAAATACCTTGAAGTTGTCACCTCTTTCCCAGCTGATGCTGGTGCCTACTTACAATACGAAGGCATTAGTTTTGAGCGTAAAAACGGCAAGTTGACTAATGTGAGAATAAACAATCAAGCATTAGACTTGAATAAAACTTACCGAATGAGCATTAACAGCTACAATGCATCCGGCGGAGATGGCTACCCTACAATTGTCGGCATGAAAGGCTTTGTACCTTCAGAAAAAACAGATGCAGAAGTTTTAAAAGCCTATATTGAAAAGCACTCGCCAATCAAAGTATCAGAGTTATAATTTCTAGCGATTATGCCAATCCTCATCCCTAACTGTGATTGAGGATTGGTATTATTTACCCCTGATATCATAATCATTCTCAGAAAGCTGTTTTAAACCATAACTGTGGAGTTTAGAGCGAGACCCTTCACCATGCGCTTTTGGCGGGTAAAGTTTAACCTTAAGGTCCGGAAACTCTCTGAGGATTTCATCTAAAGATGCTCTGATCTCACTTAATGTTTTCTCTAAGCTATTCGAAAAGTTAGGACGTTTTCTAACTGTATGACCTAGTACTGCTAATCTATGAAAATACTTTTCAGCAATTTCTAACAACTCTACTGGGACGTCCTTATTCAAATGTAAGTTAATGTTAGGGTAAACTTGGCTGAATTCGATCATTGCCAAATAAAAGCACAATGGCTTGTTTGCAAGTTGACTCTGTTGCTCTTCCCTACCATCTATTAATAAAGTTTTAGTATATAGATCAATAATCAGTTTTGGTTTTATACTAACCTCAGTACTTATTGTACGCTTAGCTTTATTTTCGACGTGTTTTGCAAACACTTTTCTATATAACCAAACATTAAAAAGCGTAATAAGTAGCGTGACAATATATGTAGACAATATATGCGTGTTATTTTCAGTAAACGAGACATATACCGTTTTATAATTTGCTTGCAACTCAGTAAAACTGTTACCTATTGGCGTACTTGTCGAAATAGCATTTACAGTCACTCTCGCATATAAGTCACTCAATTGTTTATTCAATCTTTCAATATACAAGTCAACTTCTTGTTGATTTCCAGCATAATTAAATAGAGGCTCTGCAAGTGGCAAACTATTTACATCAAGAGAAACACGTTTAGAAATTTGAGCCTTCTCTAGTTCAATAATGCCTTGTATCTTACTATTTTGACCTAAATAGAAAATTGTAAGCAGGGAGATAAATACAAATAAAGTGTAGGCATAAATAGGCTTAAGCTTCATAATCAATTCTCACCAATAAACTTATAAGGGATTGAGTTGCATTGCCAAAACTCATGTAGCGAGTCAAAATAAGCCGTGCCTTCTGATTGAGCAATCTCTTTTGTTACCGACTGAACAGCACAAGCCAAGTCAGTATTCTCTTCAGACAATTTAAGATACCAACGGCTTCCTGTGATGTTTTCCCCAATAGGCGTGATGTAGTTGTGAGAAAAAAGTGTCTCATCTTTTTTATCATTCCAATACGAAGCAATAATATCTACTTCATTGTTTGCAAGCTTTTCTCTTAATGCTGAATGAGAACTTACGTAAACAATATCTAAATTAGCAATGTCTAAATCTAACGACTTAAATGCCTTCTTAGGCAATATATGGCCAGAACGGCTTGTTGGGTAATCTAATAAACCAATCTTTTTATCCAGAAAGTAAGCTTTCTCAAGTTTAGGTTTTTCTTTATTTGATATGAAAAAAGCCGAATAGCTTGAATAACCAATAATTGGCATATAGTTATGTGTCGCATCAGCTCTTAATGCTTGTAATATACTGTCTTTACTCAGTATTAGATCGGCGATTCCTTTTCCAAAGAATTCAATTTGCTCAGCTAAACTGCCTCCCCAAAACACTTCTACATGACCGTATTGACGCTTGATAACATCATTTTGGCAAAGAGCAGGTAACACTTGTTTTGCTAAGTAATCGGTTGGCACCTTAACCCTAAACACAGCACGATTCTCAGATGATGTTGTTTCACACTCATATTTATGATTTTGAACAGGTTGCAAAACCAAATGAGAACTAGACACTACGGCTTGTGATAATAACCAAGCTAGCCATGTACTAACAATCAGTGAGGAAAAGAGAATAGTTTTTAACGATAATTTATATTTTTTTAACAAAATAAAAAGTAAGTTTGTTGATAACAGCGCTATTAGAGCAAGTTTACTTACTTATTACAATAGGTAAGTTTATTTAAATTATGTAAGCTACTGTTTTATATACTTTGTTAACAAGTAATGATGAATAATATTGAGTCCTTTATTCAAACTTGAAAAACACGGACAATTGACCTTAATAAGATTACGAAAGAGACGTGTTAGTCATGTTCAAATTGCCAACAACAGTAAAAACTCTTGCTTTATCTCTGACAATGTTAACTGCTGTTAGTTCAAATAATGCAGTAGCATGGGGCCAAAATGGCCACCGTGTTATCGGTGAAATTGCCCAAATGCATTTAACTGAGGCAACTCAACTTGCTCTACAGCCTATATTAGACGGGGAGTCCCTCGCTCAGGTTTCAACTTGGCCTGACGAAATGCGTTCATCCCCTGAACACTTTTGGCGTAAAGAATCTGGCAAATGGCATTACATAAATATTAAAGATGCAAAAAAAATGCATCAATATGTAAACACTTCTATTGACTCAAAAGATAAAGTTGCTCATATTTTAGACGGCATTTATTTCTCTATTAACGTATTAAAAAACAATGAAAGTAGTTTAGAAGAGCAACAGTTTGCTCTTAAGTTTTTAGTACACTTAGTGGGCGATGGCCATCAGCCTTTTCACGCTGGTCGTTCAGAAGATCGTGGCGGCAATTTAATTAAAGTGTCTTTCTTCGGTAAAGAAACAAATTTACACAGCACATGGGATACGCATCTTGTTGAAAATGAAAATTTATCTTTCAAAGAGTTTGCAGATTTCATAAAAACGTCAAATAAAAAGACTATAAAGTCGTACTTGAACAGCCAGCCCGCAGACTGGTTGTTAGAATCGAATAAAATTTCTGCTCGTATTTACGAACAAAATGAAACAGAGCTTAGCTATGGGTATGTATATAAACAAATGCCTATCGTCAAAAAGCGTTTATCACAAGGTGGTATCCGACTAGCTGGGCTTTTGAACCAAATTTTTGACAAAAACGCAAAGCCTTTAACTGAAGCACTTATTAAAAAGCGCGGTTAATGGCATGCAACAAAGTAAGTTAAATAATCTCAACACGGGAAACAATAAAATGAAAACTCAACTACGCAAAACGGCACTATCGCTTGCAGTTATCGCAGGCATTGGTGCAAGTGGCGCTGCGTTTGCTAACGAAACCTCTTCAGCTGTAAAAGGTCAAATCGTTGGTCCTCAGGGTAACCCAGCTACTGGTACTACAGTTACAATCATGCACTTACCAACAGGTTCTACAAAAGTTGCCACTGTTAACGACGCGGGTTATTTCACTGCTAAGGGTCTTCGTGTAGGTGGTCCATACCAAATCATCGTTGATTCAACGAAGTTTGAAGACCAACTTATCGAAAATGTTTACCTTACCTTAGGTAGTGAATACCCAGTAAACGTTCAGTTGAAAGCACCTTCTGATATTGAGCAAATTGTAGTAACAGGTCGCCCAATTTCAATGAACTCAGGTGGAACAGGTCCAGCTACGCATTTCTCTCTCGCTGATTTACAAAACAAACCTGCGGTTAATCGTGATCTTAAAGACATCGTTCGTGCAGATCCGCGTATTTATGTTGATGAATCTCGTTCTGGTGCAATTCAATGTGCCGGTGGTAACCCACGCTTCAACAGCTTAACTGTTGATGGCGTTCGTATGAATGACAACTTTGGTCTTAACTCAAACGGTTACCCTACAGAAAGAATGCCTTTCTCATTTGACTCTATTGACCAAGTAGTTGTTGAGCTTGCACCATTTGACGTGCAATACGGCGGTTTTACTTCATGTAATATCAATGCTGTAACTAAGTCGGGTTCAAATGAAATCAAAGGCGGTTTGTTCCTTGATTACACAAGCGACTCATTATCTGGCGATAAGATTGAAGGCAAAAAGCAAGCTTTAGGTAGCTATGACGAAAAGCGTTACGGTTTTAACGTGGGTTTACCGCTTGTAGAAGACACTCTTTTCTTATTCACTTCTTATGAAAAATTAGAAGGTGCACAAGTATTTGAATACTCTCCTTTTGCAAACGGTAAGATTACTCAAGCTGAGATCGATGAAATTGTAGCGATTACAAAAGAAAAATATGATTACGATCCTGGCTACATGATCCCGAGTATGCCTGTTGAAGATGAAAAGCTTCTTGTTAAACTTGACTGGAATATCAACGACATGCACCGTGCAACGTTCGTTTATAACTGGAATGATGGTTTTTCAATGAGTGCATCAGATGGTGGCTCTTCTCGTTTATCACTATCAAATCACTTCTACGAGCGTGGTGCTGAATTAAATTCGTATGTAGCAACTGTTTATTCAGATTGGACAGACGATTTCTCAACTGAAGTACGCGTTGGCTACTCTAAACTTGATAACCGTCAGTTATCTGTAGATAGAGCGTCTGGCTTTGGTGAGTTCCAAGTTGAAACTGCTAATGGCGTTACCGTTTACATGGGTCCAGATGACTCTCGTCAAGCTAATAAGCTTAAGTACGACAACCTATCACTAAAACTAGGCGGTACTTATTACCTAGACGAGCATGAAATTACATTCGGCTACGAAATGGAAGAGCTAGATGTATTTAATATGTTTGTTCAACATAATGAAGGCGAACATCGCTTTTTAAATAGTAGAGATGGTTCAGTCTCAGGAGTTGAATATTATAAACAAGGCCTTGCACGCGTTTATTACGGAAACGCAAAATCACACAACCCAGTAGATGCAGCTGGTGAATTCAAATACGCGCTAAATACTCTTTATGTTCAAGATAAGTTCGATCTTGAAGATTATGATGTAACTATCACTGCAGGTTTACGTTATGACTGGTACACTAGTAACGATTTACCAACGCACAATCAAAACTTCGAAAACCGTTTTGGATTCTCTAACGCTCAAAACCTAGACGGTGTTAGTTTATTACAACCACGTCTTGGTTTTAACTGGGTATATGACGACCAATTAGAACTTCGTGGTGGTATTGGTCTTTACTCTGGTGGTAACCCGAACGTTTGGATTTCGAATAGTTATTCAAATGATGGTGTACTAAACATTCAGAAAAATATCAAAAATATGCAACTACTTGGCCCAGATGCTGTTGCATTTGTTGATGGCGGTAAAGCAGGTTATGCCATTCCACAAGAGTTATATGATGTAATTTCTGCAGGTGTAACAGACGATAACACGAACGTTACAGACCCTGATTTTGAAATTCCATCTGAGTGGAAATTATCTTTAGGTGCAACTTACGTCACTCAAGATGATTATATTTTCACCGCTGACTACCTATACACAGATAAGCGTAACTCAGCTTACGTGAGTAATTTAACATTAGCAAAATCAGGGGTAGCTCCTGATGGTCGTCCGATTTATTCAGATGATTTGCACCGCGGTAAATCTGACTTAATGCTGACTAATGTTAAGGGTGACGATGCTTATTCACATATTCTTTCGTTTGGTATGAATAAGTCATTTGATAACGGTTTAGATGTTGCATTATCTTATGCTTATACAGTGTCTAAAGATATTCATCCAATGACGAGCTCTGTTGCATTCTCTAATTATCATGGTATTGCAACGGCAAATTCTCAAGCACCAAACTTAACAACGTCAAATTATGAAATTCCTCACCGTTTCACGTTGTCACTTTCATATACAACTCAATTAATTGAAGGTCTTGACACTAAGTTTAGCCTATTTGGTCAAGCAAGCCAGACTAACCCGTATTCTTATGTATTCGATAATACACATATGTTTGGTTATGCTGATACTGCACGTGACCTGCTATATGTTCCTGAAGAAAACGACGAACGCGTAGTATATGCTGATGGCTTTGATAAAGCAGCATTTGACTCTTGGGTTGCTCAAGAAGGTCTGAAACGTGGTGAGATCACTAACCGTAACTCTGTCGATGGTGCTTGGTGGACAACTTTTGACTTAAAAGTTGAGCAAGACTTCGGTGGTTTTGTTGATGGTCATAAAGGTTCTGCATTCTTCGTAATCAAAAATGTTGGTAACTTCTTAAATGACGATTGGGGTGTACTTTATAAAGGTGACCCAATGCAAGACGCTGTCACAGCTAAGATCAACGACCTTGGTCAATATGAGTTTGTTAAATTCAACAACCCAAGCGGTACTGATTTTGAAATACGCCCTTCACTTTGGGAAATTCGCATCGGTGTTAAATACGATTTCTAATCTAATCCCTAGATAGAATCTCTAAAGGCCAACTTATGTTGGCCTTTTTTCATATGCTTGTATTCAGCTTTGCTAATACCTGTTTCAGCGTTGTTTGCTCATGCTCTGTTAGACTTTGCATTAAAGCCCTCTCCCATTCTTGTGCGAGCACAGATAATCGCTCATAGACTTCTAACCCCTTTGTAGTCAGATTTAGAACTTTACTTCGCTTATCATTTATATCTGTTTTCAGTTCAATATATTTTCGTTCTTCTAACTGCTTTATTGCTCTAGATATCGTTGACTTATCTATCCGAGCAAATTCACATAATTGCTTCGCACTAAAACTTCCCCTAGCTAAATGTGCCATCACTCGCCACTGTGGTGTCGTTAAATTAGCTTCTTGCTTATAAACTTGCGCAAAGTTGTCACTCACTTTGCTGGCTAAATGGACAAGTTGATAAGGTAAAAATTGAGTGTTCTCTAACATAAAGTGTCTTATAAATTCTGCATATACAAAATACTGTAAACTATATTTTACAAGTGAATTTCATTGTTCAAATTGAATATAGTCTCACATGAGAGTATCTTAATTGCAAACATCAACGGAGTCGAATTAATGAGTACTGAATTTCAATACCTAACAGGCTTTGGTAACGAGTTTGAAACCGAAGCTTTACCAGGTGCATTACCAATAGGTCAATTCTCACCTCAAAAAGTAAAATATGATCTATATGCCGAACAATTCAATGTTACAGCGTTTACAGCACCTCGTGCTGATAATCGTCGAAATTGGTTTTACCGTATCCGCCCTTCAGTTGTTCAAGGCGACTACACGTCGATGGATAATGGTTTATTAAGAACCGCGCCGATTACTGAGGTACCAACGCCACCAACTATGCTACGTTGGAACCCTATCGACATCCCAAGTGAAGCAACAGACTTTGTTGATGGCCTAGTGACCATGGCAGCAAATGGCAGCGCTAATGGCCAAGTAGGCATTGGCATTCATGTTTACGTTGCAAATAAATCAATGCAAGGTCGTTATTTTTATAATGCCGATGGTGAATTGCTATTCGTTCCTCAACAAGGCGAAATGGTTTTACATACTGAGTGCGGTAAACTTGCAGTAAAGCCGGGCGAAATTGCAGTTATTCCACGTGGTATCAAGTTCTCAGTTGAAGTAATTGGCGACAGTATTCGTGGCTATATTTGTGAAAACTACGGCCACCCTTACATTCTGCCTGAGCGTGGTCCTGTAGGCGCGAATGGTTACACTAATGAGCGTGACTTCCAGTATCCTGTAGCAGCGTTCGAAGATCTTGAAGGTGACTTTGAGCTTGTGGCTAAGTTTAACGGTAACCTATTCCGCTGTGACATTGGTCACTCACCACTAGACGTTGTAGCTTGGACAGGTAATAGCGCGCCTTATAAATATGACCTTTCGCGTTTCAACGTCATGAACACCGTTAGTTTTGACCACCCTGATCCGTCAATTTTCACAGTATTAACTTCTCCTTCTGGTACAGCCGGCGTTGCCAATGTCGACTTTGTGATCTTCCCTCCTCGTTGGATGGTTGCTGAAGATACTTTCCGCCCACCATATTATCACCGTAACATTATGAGTGAGTTTATGGGCTTAATTGAAGGCGTGTATGATGCTAAAGAACATGGTTTTGTCCCTGGTGGCATGAGCTTACACAATTGTATGTCTCCTCACGGACCTGAAGCAGATGTGTTCGAAAAAGCGTCAAATGCAGAACTTGAGCCTCAAAGATACGAGAACACTTTAGCCTTCATGTTTGAGTCACGTTATGTGATATCTCCTACAAAATATGCGCTTGAAGGCAAAGAAAGACAACAGAACTATCTTGACTGTTGGAAAGGTATCAAAAAATACTTTAAAGGCGCTTAAGCTTTCTATAATGTAATAAATTCTAGGCACGCAATTGCGTGCCTTTGTCGTGATTAAGGAACTGAATATGAAACTTTACACCTATTTTCGCTCTTCAGCAGCTTATCGAGTTCGGATCGCATTAAATTTAAAAGGTATTGCACATGAAATGTCAGCAGTTAACCTTTTGAAAGCTGAACAAACAAGTGAACAATACACCAACAAAAATAGTCAAGGTTTACTACCTGCTTTAGAAACTGAACAAGGTGTTTTAGCTCAATCTTTAGCTATTTTAGAATGGTTAGAAGAAACCCATACTGAGACGCCATTATTACCTTCCGATGCGTGGCAAAAAGCCCAAGTAAGAAGTTTTTGCTATGCAATTGCTTGTGATATTCACCCAATAGATAACTTGCGAGTTCTTAAATACCTTTCGAGTGAACTGAATGTAGATGATGAGCAAAAGAATGCTTGGTATAGACATTGGGTAATAGAAGGATTTAAGAAAATTGAAAACCTGATTACTGGTGATAAATTCTGTTTTGGCGATAAGCCAACGCTTGCCGACGCCTGTTTAATACCCCAAGTTTTCAATGCATTAAGATTCAATGTTGATATGAGCCAATTTCCTAAAATTGACGCCGTTTATAAACATTGCAATACAGTTCAAGCATTTATAGATGCAGCACCAGAAAACCAATTTGATGCCGCATAGTGAATAACTCGTTGTGCGCTTATTGAAGCGCACAATGTACTTGATCTAAATGTCCGATTAAATCTAGCCCTAAGTCAGTTAAATACCCACCATCAGGACTGTCAATAACACCTTTTTTATAAAGCCTTTCTGCAGCGTCAATCAAACTAGGATCGGCATCTTTATGAATTTTAATCCCTTTTTGCATGCTAGAGCGCGGAAATTTTGCTAATAAAGTCAACTCAGCCATAAAATTACTGTCTATAGCCATAACCTCTCCCAATAAATTATTGTTGTTGTGGTAATATGAGTTCAATTAACAATGAACTAGACTAAGAGTAGCTAAAAATAGGAGTTATGCCATGACTTACAACAAATTTAGTTTTATCTGTCTGTTTTTCGTTTCGACATTTTACCTGCAAATAAGTTCTGCTAATCCTAGCAGTAACAAAACTAATTTATTTTTAGAAAATGTAAGTCCTGTTTGTTGGTATAAAAATGATAAATATAGTGAAGGTGCACTATTAGTCATGGCAGATAAGCTTTTTATTTGTGCAAGTAAATTTGATAATCAAACTAATGCACAACTTGTATGGCGAATGGCAGATGATAATGGCCATGTAATTCCCTACAAATCAAAGAAATCAATCAGAATTAATTAAATAAGACGTAGTTATTTATGGAACAACCAAACAATCCGCTTCACGGCATCAAGCTTGAAGAAATTTTAATCCGATTAGAAGAAAAACTGGGCTGGGAAGAAATGGGTAATATAGTAAATATCCGTTGTTTTACTCATGATCCAAGTATCAAATCAAGCCTAAAGTTTTTACGTAAAACGCCTTGGGCTAGAGGTAAAGTTGAACAGCTCTATATAGATACTTTCCATGGCTTTACCTGGTCATCTATTAAGAAGTGATAGTTGTTCGAATGAATTCATGAGTTTGTCTGTAATATACTCTGGAACAGATTTATTACAGGCAAAGTAAAGCTGGTCATCAAAATGGTCAAGTTTAAGCACTGGCTCCAAATGCTGCATAAGTTTATTGCTTTTAGAAGCATCTTGAACTTGGCTATCTCCTAACACCACTAAGTCCAATTGGTTTTTCCTCGTCTCTAGTATCTCAAGAACTTTACTGAAGCTCGAAATTACCACCAATTGCTCTTGCTCTGTAAAACCATTCTCTTTTAAATACTGATGACTAAAGTTATTTCTAATCACTGCTGTACGGTATTTCAAGGCATCTTCAAGCACTGACAATTTCAAATGTCTACTTTTTAATGCGTAGAATGAACTCGTAAATCTTCCAACCGGAAAAACCCAGTTAAATTTATCTTCACGTTCATTATTCCTGCCAATTGAGAAAATACAGGTTTCAGGATTTCTCGTTACAGCATTGTAAGCCACATGCCAAGGTTCTACATTTAATTGATATGGAACATCAGCGTGCGCTAATACTGCTGTGACCTTATCGACCGAAGGCCCAACCAATTTGCCATTTTCGTCAAGATATTGGTAGGTAGGAAATTGCTCAGTGACAATATTCAAAGTAAAAGCAAATGAATTTGTTGATAACAAAAATATAATTAAGAACAAAGATGCTTTCATATCGCTCCCTATAAAATAAAAAGGTGGTGAATTACAAATTCCACCACCTAATACTATAGCTTAACTTCTATTAATCGCATCTAGAAGAAATGCTGATATTTTTGCACCTTCTCTTAAGGTAGTCTCTGAACTAGATTGTCCAACTAGCGAGCTGTCGGTAAATGGGGCGATTTCCATCATGTCCGCACCTGTGATTGGGAAGCGTTCAGACAGTGCCTTTAAAATAGTCATTGCTTCATCAGGGGTCATGCCATTACCTTCTGGCGTACCAGTTGCAGATGCCCATTGTTCATCTAATGCATCAATATCAAAACTAACATACAACTCATCGACATTATCAGCTTGAAGCTGTGCGATAACCTCATCAACTATTGCTTGAGCACCGCGCTCTCTGATCTCATGTGCCCAGTGCTGCTTTACACCAAACGTAGATTCCCAGTGAGACTTATCTTTACCACTTGAGCGAATACCAAACTGAATTAAATGATGCGGTGCAGGTAAAAACTCAAGAATGTGTGTACACCAAGAACCAAAACATAAATCGATACCCAAACGCTCTACCAATAAATCAGTATGCGCATCAAAGTGAATGATTGCAGTACGTTTACCCGCATCTCTTTTCGCTTTCAAATACGACTTTGTTAATGGATAACTAATCGAGTGATCGCCACCAATACCAAAAATACCCTTGTTTGGATAATGCTGATAGAAACCATCACACACATCTTCAGTAATTGATAAAGGTGATACGTGATAACCCTCTTCCGTACTTTGATAAAGCGCCTTTTGACAATTCTCTATCGTCCCTTCATTCAAATATTTATCATGCAGTAGATGTGGAATAACACGAACATCCCCTAAATCAAACGCATCGATATGAGGCTGCTGCTCAATTAAAGTGCTTCTTAGAAATAATGGCCCCCAGTTCGCGCCTCTTAAAATACCGCCGCCGCAGTCTGAGCTGATACCTAAAATTGCTGCTTTATGCTCTGACTCTTCAATCTTCAGTAGCGACTCTTTCCAGATCTGCTCAATGCCTTCTGTTTGCCCATAAAGTTTTGTTCTTAATGCGTCTTTTCTTTCTTTCGCGGTATTAACAGTAAACACGCCATCTCCCGGAGGACATAAACATTGGGTCATTTTATTATAAAATTGTTCTTTGCTAATACTCATAGAAACCTCTGCTTGCTTTTGCATATTCATGCTAAAACTTTGTTAAGAAAAAATGCCTTACCAAAACCTTTATGCTTTTTTGTGTTCAAACAAAATATGTCTACAAACTCGTGAATTAATTTTTTACTTCATCAAATTCAGTATGTTATGTATAAATGCGATTGAATTGGTAAAACAGAATTTTTGTTTATGGGCAGAGGTATAGCATGCTGTCGTTTTATGTCAATAAAGGCAGTTTCAGAACAAAACTGCCTTTGGTTTTATATTCAAAGAAACTGAATATTTTACTCATAACCCCTTGGTTTCTTGGTCTTTATAATTGCGATATAGCCATGCCAACTTGCATAACTCAACAATGGCATAATAACGATGAAGGCTGTACCACCTGTAACAAAACCAAATAAGACTAAGAATAAAATTATCAATGCCCACACAACCATGGCCGAAGCATTGTTTTTGACCGCATTAATCGAAGACACAACTGCCGTCATTATATCTACTCTTCGCTCCATCATAATTTGCGGTGTAAATGCTGAAATAGCAAAAACACTAACCAGCAAAATGCCGCCGATTAAACTACCTAGTGCTAAGAAAGATTGCAGTTGCTCAAACGTTGGGTTTGGTACATTCGGGTATAAGGCGTGGACAAGTGCTGCTAAACGCATCCAAACAATCATAATAACCATAAGCAGGATCGCAAACCCCCATTCTCCAGCTGGGTTTCTGAACATAGATTTTAAGCTGTGACTCAAAGTTGGCGTGTGACCCTTTTCAAGCTCCCATGCAACATCATAAAGTCCAGCAGCAAATGCAGGTCCGATCAATGCAAACGCAACGGCAGCGGGTAGAATTACTAAATGAGTATCGAGTTGGTAAATTAAATATAAAATAGTAACCGGTATAACAGTAAAAACGAGCCCGTAGATTAAGCTTAGCAATGGTGCTCTCACCATATCTGCTATAGCAAGAGATAGCCAATGAAATGGTGCAAGTGAACTAATTTTGTTACTTTCGAGACAGCGAGCAAATTCTGTATGTTTATCAATTGGTGGTGAAGCTGGCATAATGGACCCTCATTGTTGCGTCTATATTAATGTTTAGAAGAACAACTCCAATCTTGCAAGGTAATGTATGATCTGGCACAACACTAATCGGACATCTGTCCTGTACTTTAATTATTAATCTTTCAAACTACGGCTTTAGAATCAAATAAGGTTTACTATGGATAAGGTATTTCATTTGGGCCTAAGCACCGAACAACTTAAAGGTGCTAAGTTAGCAATTGTGCCAGGCGATCCTGAAAGAGCTGAGCGTATTGCCAACAAACTTGAAAAAAGCATTTGCCTTGCTAAAACTCGAGAGTTTCACGTTTATCTTGCAGAATTAAAACAACAGCCTGTCGTGATCTGCTCAACTGGCATTGGCGGGCCTTCTACATCAATTGCAGTAGAAGAGCTAGCTCAGCTTGGCGTAAGAACCTTTTTACGTATTGGTACTACAGGTGCCATCCAGCCTCATATCAATGAAGGCGATATCTTAGTAAGCACCGCATCAGTTAGACTTGACGGTGCAAGCCAGCACTTTGCTCCACTGTCTTACCCTGCAGTGTCTGACTTCCACTCGACTTCTGCAATGGTTCAAGCATGTGAAGAAATTGGGGTGACATATCATGCTGGCATTACCGCTTCGAGTGATACTTTTTACCCAGGTCAAGAGCGCTACGATACATACTCTGGTTATGTGAATAAGGCATTCCAAGGCAGCTGTGAAGAATGGCAAAAATTAAATGTCATGAATTATGAAATGGAATCTGCAACTTTATTTACTATGTGCGCAGCATTGGGCTTAAAGGCGGCTTGTATTGCTGGTGTACTAGTGAATAGAACACGTCAAGAAATTCCAAATGTCGACCATCAAGAGGTTGAACAAAAAGCAATTGCTGTTGTTCTAAAAGCTGCAGAAATTGTACTAGAAAAATAGTTTCTAAAATTCTGAAAAAGCGTATGTAAGCCTAGCTCACATACGCTTTTTTTATTTCATATTTGCCCGTAAAACTGTTCAATACTACATCGGCCACACCCGATTGATTTTTATATTGCTCAGTTTCCACCAACGTAATTTCGACCACTTCAACTTCATCAAGATCCAGTCCAGATAGCGCCATTTGGCTAAGCGCACTTTGTAATGGTGAGAGGCTCGGGTTATAGGCAACATTCTCAGCGTAGCGGCCATAAAAACTTCCATGCTTAGCCGTTTTTATCTCAACCGCTGATTTGTTACCTGAATAAGGCGCATAGGAACTATTATAATGAGACTTGAGCTCTGTAGATATCTCTAAGCTTGTATCAACAGTTTGCATCTCTTCTTTGTCAAGTAAACGGGTTTTATTGCCCAAATCTGCCGGACCGAAGGAATGCGGTAATAATTCATTCAGTGATGTGCTCACTTGAGGTAGCAAAATTTGTATCTGCTGAGCTAAATTAACCTCATTGATGAATTGTCTACAATGGCCACATGGCGCATCTGTGATAGCTAGATGAGTTAACTGGGTTTCACCATTGAGCCATGCTGTATTAATTGCAGATTGCTCTGCATGAACAACTAGACATAAAGCTGCATGATTAAATTCTAGGTTTGATCCTAGGTAAGCGTTACCTGAATTTTTATTATAAGCAATCGCGCCTACATTAAAATTTGATACTGGCGCAATTGAAAATGTAGCAGCTATTGGTAACAAAGACTGCAACAATGTTTCGATGTCTACTGAAAACTCACCCATTAACATATCTAGCAATGGTTTTGGTAAGACACCGTTCGAACTCTTAACTGTTTGTTGTATTTTTTGTTCTATTTCTTTGGAAATGATCAGCATAAAAATGCCACACTCTGCGAAAACGGCCGAATAGTTTATCCCTTTATACTGAGTTAGACAACCAATGCTTTGCACTCTTAAAACAGTCAAAGTTTTCTACTGTAATGCCGAATCGTTTTGCCTTTTGCAAAAACAAATCATGCATATAGCCATCAAAGCTAACAACACGTGCCAGCTTTATATTTTGTAAAGCATTTGCAACTTTAGGCATTAATGACACAATATCGATAGCAGCAAAGTTATGCTCAAGCTCAGTAACATCTATCAGCAATTTTGAAGACTTATAATTTTGAGCATAGGTGTTGGCTCTTTGATAAGTTTTTATCACATCATCCGCTGTCACAACGCCTCTAAGCGTCATCATAACAAGCGAAGTTGATTCATCATAAGTAATACTGGTAGAAAGCGTTTGCATAGGTCCTCGAATAACGTGTCATCTTAATAAACGTCTTCTCCTTCTACCCAAAAGTTCCCAATGATTTTAAAACGATATTCGATTTTAGGGCTTGCTTTACTTGAACAATTTAAGTGTTGTTTAAATTGAAGCAAATTTAGTTCGAATGACGACGGGCACAGACGTCGGATGAGATTCTATGTATACAAACTAAACAGTCAATAAAATTAATACAAAAAAACCAATTCCATGTGTAAAAATAGAAAAAAGCATGAGTTTTAAACTCATGCTTTTACTTTTAGGTTAACATTTGATCAAAACTTATCACTTTGTTTAACGAGTTTTTATCCTGAATTCCTCATGCCCGCTGCAACCCCAGTCATAGTGACCATAAGAGCTTGATCAATCAGATCATTTTCATGCTCTCTAGTACGCTTTAACAATTCAACTTGAAGTAAGTTAAGTGGATCAATATAAGGGTTTCTTAATTGTAAAGACTGCCTCAACCAAGGCTGCTCAAGTAATAATGTATGATCAGGTGCCAATTGCGTTATCAGAACTTGAGCTGATTTGAGATCTTCTCTTAATTGCTCGCCCAAGCCTTTTGCATCTTTGGTCATTAACACTTTTTCATAATGCTCAGAAAGCCAGCTGTCTGTTTTACAAAACACCATTTCAAGCATTTCTAATCGTGTTCTAAAAAACGGCCATTGCTCACGCATTTCATGCAACATTTCAACGCCGTATTTATCAATTGCGGCTTGTAAGCCTTGATACACACCAAGCCAAGCTGGCAGCATCAATCTGTTTTGACTCCAAGCAAATATCCACGGAATGGCCCTTAGACTCTCAACTCCCCCATTAGGATTACGTTTAGAAGGTCGAGAACCGAGTGGTAACTTAGAAAGTTCTAGCTCTGGAGTGACTTGTCTGAAATAAGAAACAAATTCAGGGTTTTCTCTAACTACTTGGCGATAATAATCACAAGATTCTTTAGCGATCAACTCAATGACCTCAATCCAATGTGCTTTAGGTGAAGGCACAGGTGTTAAGTTCGCTTCAATAATTGCACTGGTATAAATTGAGAAACTTTGCACAGCGACTTTGGGTAATCCATATTTGAAACGGATCATTTCGCCCTGCTCGGTGACGCGCAATCCGTTACTTAAACTGCCAGGAGGTTGAGATTGTAATGCTTGTGCTGCAGGTGCTCCGCCACGACCAACCGTTCCCCCTCTACCATGGAACAATACCAGCTCAACGCCAAAATCTTTCGCAGCTTTAAGTAACTTATCCATGGCTTGATATTGTGCCCAACCAGCCGCCATCATACCCGCATCTTTTGCTGAGTCTGAATAGCCTATCATCACATATTGCTTGTGATTGATATCAGTTCGATACCAATCACAGGCTAACAATTGGGTTATAACATCTGCCCCACGGTTTAAGTCATCCAAAGTTTCAAACAACGGCGCAACGGGTAGGTTGAAGCCACAACCTGTTTCTTTTAAAAGAAGCTTCACGGCCAATACATCAGAGGCGTATTGCGCCATTGAAATGATATAAATTCCTAACCTATCAGGTGTTTGTTGACTTACTAGCTGGCAAGTTTTTAAAACTTCATTAACTTCATCAGGCGCTGAAAAATTTTGTGGCAATAAAGGCCTTTTAGAGGCTAATTCTTTAGTTAAAAACTGTTGTTTCTGCGTTTCGCTCCAAGCGTTATAGTCGCCCAGTTCCAAATGTTCAACAATAGAAGCAATCGCATCAGCATGTCTTGCTGAATCTTGGCGAATATCCAGACTACATAAATTAATGCCAAAGCACTCTATTCTGAGTAACGTATCTAGCAGCAGTCCATCTGCGATTTGCGACATATTACAGTTGTTGAGCGAGTTATAAATGAGCGTAAGCGGTGACTTTACCTGCTCAATATGTGTGATCACTTCTTGCTCTGACCCCATTACACCTTTTATTTTGTTCTCGAGCGCTTGAATAGTTTCATCAAGTTCATGCTTTAATTGCTTAAGAATATATCTGTAAGGTTCATTTTGCTCCCCTATCAATGTTTTTACTGCGTCATCAGCTTGATACATAGACAGTTCACTACTGAGCATATCTATGTCACGGGAGATTAAATCAATCGCCATCCAACGACCGTGATCTAACACTGATTGGGTTACCTCTGAGGTTACAAATGGGTTGCCATCTCTGTCGCCGCCCATCCATGACGTAAAACGAATTGGGCTATTAATTTTCTTAAGTTGAATACCTAATTTTTCTTGAGTAACTTGGTTAAAGTAACGAATAAATTGAGGTACGGCATGCCATAAACTGTTTTCAATAACCGCGTAACCCCACTTAGCCTCATCTAGGGGAGTTGGGCGTTTAGCACGAATATCATTAGTATGCCAAGCTTGACTGATTAGCTGCTCTATACGGCTAATAATTATCTTACGTTCATCGACGTCTAAGCATTGCAGCTCTAACGCAGCTAAGCAATCACTCAGTTGCACATGTTTGTTGATTATGGTTCTTCGTGTTACTTCGGTAGGATGGGCTGTTAGAACCAAATCAATATCTAAGCCAGTTAGTACTTGCTCAACTTGATCAGAATTTAACTCACCAATTGCTAACATAGCAGCAAGCTTATCGACCTGATCATTTAATGCTTTATAAATACCATCAGGCGCGCCTGTTACTGAAATAGTGTGGAACTGTTCTGCTACATTAGCGAGATTTAAGAAATGGTTAAATGCACGTGCAACGGGCAGTAATTCTTGATCCGTGAGGCTATGTAAAGTATCAAGCAATGTAGCTCGAGCATCGGTATCACCTTGGCGAGATGACTTAGCTAGAAGACGAATTTGTTCAATCTTTTCTAACATCCCCTCACCCAATGTTTGCTGGATGATACGACCCAGACAGCCACCTAACTGGCTTACATTCGCTCTGAGGCTTTCGTACTGCTCTCCCATAATGACTCCTTTTATTTGCTTTTCTAAAAATACAAATTGTCTAAAAATCATTCTTCACTATACAGAGAATTAAAGGGAAATCGAGTGATCCCATTATGAATTTTAAGCGTAAATTTAACTACTTAATTACTTAGCGACATAAAGATAATGCAGCTACTTTACGATGGTCTTTGCCCACTTTGTGCTAAAGAGATGCAAAAGCTGAAACAATATGATTTTGAAAACAAGCTAACGTTAATAAATGTACATGACATTCATGAGCTCGATTTCAAACGACTTTATCCAAACATAACCAAGTCAGATACATTGAAAATATTACATGGCTACGCTGATGATGGCAGGTTATTGCTAGGCTTAGACGCAAACGTACAAGCTTGGCAAACTGTTGGTAAATACCCTTGGTTGAAATTGTTAAGAGTACAACCAATAAAGTGGTTCGCCGATAAAGGCTATTTATTTTTTGCCAAACATAGAATGAAGATTTCACGCTTTATAGTCAAAGACGGGTGTAATAATGGACAATGCCAAAGATAAATCACTGCATCTTGTTATCGGTGCGAGCAGTAAAATTGCTTTAGCGTTTATTAATAAACTTAACGAACAAAATCCTGATGACTTAGTGGTCAGTTTTAGCCAGAAGTCATTAAATTTTGATTCAGAGAATATTCATCACTTCACCACAAATTACACTGATGAATCAATCTCTGACTCTGTATCGACTTTTCAAACTGCTTATTTATCTGAAACTGTAAGAATAAAAACCATCACATTTTTTAATGGTCAATTACATTCAGACTTCCATGGCCCAGAAAAGAGCATCCGACAATTTGACCCAGCTTATGCTCAGTCGCTGTTCAATTCGAATGTCATTACCCCCATGCTTTGGCTTAAGCATCTCGTTAAATTGCTCAAGCGCTCTGATGAATGTGTAGTCACAGCACTGTCTGCCCGTGTGGGAAGTATAGAAGATAACGGACTAGGTGGTTGGTACAGCTACCGAAGCTCAAAGTCTGCTCTTAATATGATGATGAAAAGTTTTGCGATTGAATTAAAACGTCAAAGCCCTCAAAGTACGGTGTTACTTTTCCACCCGGGTACCACAGACACCCCGCTGTCTAAACCTTTTCAAAAAAATGTACCGGCAGACAAATTGTTTGAACCTGAGTTTGTTGCCAAGTGCTTATTTAACCAAATCGTTGAATCGAACAGTAACGATTTAATTAATTATCTCGACTGGCAAGGCCAGCCTATACAATGGTGAATCATGTTTTTTAATACCCAATCTCTCAATGAATTAGAACAAAGATATCGTGCTCATTTGATAAACAGTTTGTCAGGTTTCAAGAGTGCAAACCTGTTAGGCACCGTTGATAAAAATGGTCAGGAAAACCTATCTATTGTGAGCTCTGTTTTTCATTTAGGCGCAAATCCTGCGCTACTAGGTATGATCATTCGCCCTAATTCAGTACCAAGACATTCTTTTGAAAACCTCTTAGAAACGGGTTTTTATACACTAAATCATGTGAGCGAAGATATAGTCACACAAGCACACCAAACATCAGCTCGTTACGAAAAAGAACAATCAGAATTTACTGAAACAGGCTTAACCGCAGAATATTTAAATGACTTTAAAGCGCCGTTCGTCAAAGAGTCTAAAATTAAAATGGGTCTAAAACTAGTTAGCGAGCAAGTTATTGAACTAAACCAAACTCATTTAGTGATTGGTGAATTGGTTGCGCTTCACTGTCCTGACTCAATCTTACAGCCTGATGGTTTCATTGATATTGAAGCGGCAAACACCGTCGCAATAACTGGATTGGACAGTTATCATACTACAAGCAAAATCAATCGTTTAAGTTACGCCAAGCCTGACTCAAAACCCAAGCCTTTAGTTACACTTTAATGTTTGTATTTTCCTTAGGTTGCTTTTAAACTCAAAATACCGACCATAAGAGAGAATCCCCATGTGGCGTAATAACTTAAAGAAATTTGCATTAATAGGTTTAATGAGTGTTTGCTTCACTGCGACTGCAGGTCTTGAAGAAGGAATAGAAGCAGCTAATGCAGGTGACTTTGAAACTGCTTTGAAAGAGTTCGAATATCTTGCTGAAATGAACTATGCACCAGGAGTGTATGAGCTAGCTAAGCTTTATGAAGGTGGGTTTGGGGTTATTAAAAATCACCGTAAAGCCGCTGAACTTTTTCAAAAAGCGGTAAAGCTGGGTAGTGCTGATGCCATGTTTTCCTTGGCGGTTATGCATGAAGAAGGCCGTGGTGTGAAGCAAGATAAACAACGCGCTATTGAATTATTCACTCAGGCTGCAAACAAAAACCTAGCTGCTGCACAATTCAACCTTGGCGTTATGTATACCAATGGTGACGGCGTGTTAAAAGATTACGCTGTTGCTATGGACTGGTATGAAAAGGCCGCAGCGAGCAACTACACGTTGGCAATGTTTAACCTCGCCTTGATGTACTATGAAGGCTTAGGTGTTGAGAAAAACATCGAAAAATCATTCATTTGGAACACCTTGGCTGAATACAACGGTAACCGCCAAGCTGCAAAAAGTCGAAAGTTAGACGAGCAACAGCTTTCTCCTTCACAAGTAGAAAAAGCGATTGAAAAAGCCAACAAACTGTATTGGCGTATTCAAGAAAAAACCTATTTCCCAGGTTCTAAAATCGACTAATAAAAAAAGCGCTAAGGCGCTTTTTTTATATCAACATTATTTCTGCAAGGTTTTCACAAACCAGGTAAGTAGTTTCGACCGTGATAGCAATAGCTGCATTCTAGGCTTACCTAAACTGCCACTTTTAAAAACACTTTTGGCGTGGCTGAAAGTTAATACGCCCTCTTTGCCATGGTATTGCCCCATACCTGAAGCGCCTACACCACCAAAAGGTAAATCTTCAACCGCAACATGCAAAAGCACATCATTAATCACTAAACCGCCACACTGTAGCTCTCGCTCAGCCCGTTTAATGAGTGACTTATCTTCCGTAAATAAATACGACGCGAGTGGATTTGGGTTTTCTTTAATAACTTTTAAGGCCTCATCAAAACTAGACACGGTTTTTATTGGCAATAGTGGGCCAAAAATTTCTTCACCATGAACTCGTGCTTGATCCGAGGCATTATCGATAAGATGTAAGCCTAGTTTTCGAGTTTCACTATTTTCGCTGTGTGGTTCGCTCCATAATTCAGCGCCGTTATGCAGTGCATCACCAATTAATTCAATAAGTCGCTCATACTGTTGCTGATTGATAATTGAAGTTAAGTTGTCTGAATTTGCACCTAATTTAAATTGCTTTTTGTAATTTTTTTTAATCTCTGCTATTAAGTCACTCTTACATTTTTCGTGAACAATCAAATAATCAGGTGCAACGCAGATCTGCCCTGCATTGGCGGTTTTGCCAAATACAATACTTCTTGCGGCGTGTTTTATGTCTACATCGTCCATCACGATAATGGGAGATTTACCACCTAGCTCTAAAGTGACAGGCACTAGATTATTTGACGCCGCACGCATCACGTGCTTGCCGATTTCGGTACTTCCTGTAAAAAACAAATGATCAAATGGGATTGCACTGAAACTTTTCGCAACAGCTGGGCCCCCTTCTACAACGCAGCAATGATCTGAAAAAGGCTCTAGAACAGATTTGATAACTTGATTTGTTGCCGGCGTATATTCACTGAGCTTTAACATGACTCGATTACCCGCCGCCAAGGCCGTTAATACCGGCATTAAGGCAAGTTGTATTGGGTAATTCCAAGGAGAGATAACACCCACGACACCTTTTGGCACATATTCAACATGGGCTTTTGAGGGGGCAAACTGAATACCGACTTTGCGTTTACTGGGCTTAAGCCAAGATTTTAGATGCTTAATGATATGATCGAGCCCGCCAATCACTGGCATAAAATCCGCCATTTGCGTATCAAACGTACAGCGATTTCCAAAGTCTTTGTTAGAGGCTGAAATAAAGTCATGCTCGGCTGCAACAAGCTGTGTTCTTATTTTCTTTAATAAAGAAATGCGTGTTTCTACGGATGAATTAGGATGATGCATAAAAGCAACTTTGAGAGATTCAAGTTGCTTTGTCAGTTGGGGATCTATCTCGTATTGCACAACATGGCTCATTTATCGGTATTTGAATAAATACACTATAAATGAGCCTGTTAGTTGTTTCAAATTAGAAAGAAAGAACGCTTCTTGCGACGGTCAGAGTTAGTACAGTAATGAGTACAATCGCCACAATATTCAACACAAAGCCTGCGCGGATCATATCATGCATTTTTATCTCGCCAGAGCCAAACACAATGGCATTCGGTGGCGTGGCAACTGGCATCATAAAGGCACAACTCGCTGCAATGGCAGCTGGAATTACCCATACTAATGGCGTGCCCGTAATAGACTCTGCGACAGGACCCAGTAATGGTAAAAAGCCTGCAGCCGTTGCTGTGTTTGATGTGATCTCGGTTAAGAAAGTAATCAAACCAGCCACTAGCAATACACTGACTACCAATGGAATGGTGTCAGCCGAAACCAATAGGTTAGCAATGTAAGTTGCCAAACCTGACGACTTAATTTGTGAAGCCAACGTCAAACCGCCACCAAACAGCAATAAAATGCCCCAAGGTACTTTTGCCGCACTATCCCAATCCAAGATACGCTCACCGGTTTTCTTATCAGCGGTGATCACAAACAATAATAGCGCTGCTGCAATTGCAATTGACGTATCTGAAATTTTAAGGCCTGTCCAATCACCCAATAGCGGTCGGAAGATCCAACTTAAGGCTGCGAAAATAAATACTGCTAAAACGCCTTTTTCCGCGCGTGACATGTCACCTAATTTATCTAGCTGTTTTTTAAACAGCGATTTGGTATCGACTTCTGCGTCCGAGTTATCAACTTTATAACTCACTTTGGTTAACCAAAACCAAGTAATGAATAACATGGTGACAGATAAAGGTAAGCCTACCGCCATCCAAGTCGCAAAACCAATTTCTATTTGATAACTGTCAGCTAAGTAAGCTGCCATTAATGCGTTTGGTGGCGTGCCAATCAAGGTTGCAATACCACCAATACTGGCACCATAGGCAATCGAAAGCAGCAGCGCTTTTCCAAACGCTTCGTTGCTGCTGTCACGCTCCTTAACAAGATGAATAACCGATAATGCAATCGGCAACATCATCACCGCAGTGGCTGTATTCGACATCCACATAGATAAGAATGCCGTCACTAACATCATAGCTAGAATTTGTACGCTTGGCTTCGAGCCCGCATAAAGCATGGTTTTTAATGCAATACGTTTGTGTAGGCCCCACCTTTCCATAGCAATTGAAATTAAAAAGCCACCTAAAAATAAGAAAATAAGTGGATGCGCATAAGGTGCTGCAACCGATTTAATTGGCGCGATGCCAGCAAGTGGCGATACCACCAAAGGTAACAAAGATGCCGCAGGAATAGGCACGACTTCGCTTACCCACCAAGAGGCTAGCCAAAAGGCCAAACCTGCTGTTCGCCAAGCTTCGACACTCATGCCCTCGGGTGGAGACACAAGGCAAGTAAGTAACATTGCCAGTGGTCCTAAAAACAACATGGCATATTTGATTGGATGTGCAGATGAATAATCAGACATTCTTTAACCCTTAAAACTTATACTTCATGCCAACAGCGATTGACGTGTCATCGTCTGACTCAAGGTCCAGTTGTGTCACTAGTGCGTATAGATTTGTTTGCTTATCGAGAATATACTCTGTACCAAGTGTCCATTGTGTGGCTTCTTCGGCATGACGTAATTTACTGGTATCTTTACCTAATTGAATTTTAGGCACCCAATTCCCAGTTTTATAACTTGCACTGACCAAATAGCCTGTGCCAGATTTGCTACCATCTAGATTTTCACTGTCTTGAACGATAGCACCCAGTTGGAATGCATCAAACTTATACGCCGCAACTACACGTGTCGCAACCAAATTATTCAAGCTATCAGTGTGGCTTAATGAGATATAAAAAGGTTTAGCTTTTAAAGAACGGTCGCCATAAATTGCGGTCGCAGCAAACCCTGTCTCTTCATTTGAGGCATCATCTTTCGGTGCATAGGTGAAAGAAAATGACAGGTCATTATAGGTTTTAGTGCTATAAGTTAGGGTATCGCCTAGTCGGTCTTGACCCGGTAAGATTTGCGCAATATCACTTTGGGTTTCGTTGAATTGATCAACTTTACCTTCGCTGTATTTAAAGCGCGTATCGTTACGGCCGACAACCAAGGTTCCCCAGTTGCCAGCCAAACCTACATAGGTGTTACGCGAAGAAAATGGTGATTTAGTGTCGTCGTTTTCAAAGCCCTTTACTTGTACTTCATATTTAAACACCACTTTAAGAGAATCACTCAGTTTGTGATCACCTTTAATGCCAATACGTGAAAATGGCGCGTCAATTTGCGTGCCCGCTTTGGTGTAACGCATTAGCCCTTTATCAGTGTCTGCAATTTGAACTTCAGCTTTGCCATACACATTGTAATCTGCTGCAAAAGCGGTGCTGGAAAATGTGGCCATCAAACCGAGTGCGATTAGAGTTTTACTTGCTGTCATCTTGTTTTACCTTTTTTATATTCTGACCTATTGTTACAAGATGGTTGCCAAAAAGATAAAAGCCATTAATTTCATTAGGTTAAGAAATTGCTTAACAACAACGCCGTAAATAATATGCGGATTTTCACACACGCTTTTACGACAGTTGTCACCAAAGCCACACACTCATTCTGATTCGGTAAACATAGTACGGGTTAGACCATACTTTGCCATTTTGTCGTATAAGGTTTTACGTGGTAATTGCAATAACGCCATAGCTTCTTTGATACTGCCTTGTGATTGGGAGAGGGCTTCTTCAATTAATGATTGCTCAAAGTAACTGACCTTTTCTTGTAAGCTCAGTGACTCATCAGTTTGAGAGGCTTGCTCTAAATCTTTAAGGGCCAATGCTTTACCCAATAAAACCGTTCTTTCAGCGTGGTTTCTAAGCTCTCGTACATTACCCGGCCAAGGCTTTTCTCTAAGGAGCAAGGCTTGCTCGGGTGTAATAGGCTCAAATGTCTTATGAAAACGGGTCGCCGCAATAGAGCAAAAATGCTTATACAATAACGGGATATCTGCTTTTCTTTCACGCAGTGCAGGAATGGGCACTTTAAGTAAATTCAAACGGTAATAGAGGTCGGCCCTGAATTGCTGCGTATCAACCAAAGTTTGTAGGTCTACTTTTGTTGCAGCAATGACTCTGACATCTAAATCAATCGGCGTGTTTTCACCAACAGGTGTGACTTTACGCTCTTCTAACACCCGTAATAACTTAACTTGTAAGCTAGGTGACATAGCTTCAATTTCATCTAAAAATACAGTGCCCCCCTGCGCATATTCAAACTTACCAATACGAGAGCTACGTGCCCCTGTATAGGCACCACTTTTTGCACCAAACAATTCACTTTCAATCAGCTCTTCAGGAATGGCACCACAGTTAATGGCAACAAAGTTATGCTTACTCCTAATACTGTGCTCATGAAGGTAACGTGCCACCAGCTCTTTACCTGTGCCAGTTTCTCCCTCAATTAATACATCAGCTGGGGTATCTAACACAGCGTCGAGAAGTTGCAGCATGTCTTGCATGACTTGTGTTTGACCTAAAATTCTCACTCCAGGTCCCGAATGTTGTTTCACACTTTGCTTAAGATCGCGGTTTTCAAGCACCAAAGCGCGCTTTTCACAAGCTCTGGCTATGCAATCTAACAACTTGTCGGTAATTGGTTTTTCAAATAAGTCATAGGCACCAAGGTGCATGGCCTTAACCGCAATGTTTACATCAGCAAACCCCGTTAGAAAAATAACCGGTAGCTCGCTGTCGAATTGCTTAACTTGTTCAATAAATTCGAGGCCATTGAGTTTAGGCATATTAATGTCACTTAACACCACACCATTAAAACGACGGCTTAATTTGCTCAACGCGGCATTGGCATCGCCATAGCAAAACACCTCATAGCCTTCTAATTCTAATAGCTGTTTTAGGGCATCACGAATGCTCTTTTCATCATCAATAACAATGACGCTGGAATGACTCATTTAAATTCTCTTCTTATTAGAAAGTGGCTCTGAACCGATTGATGTTTGCAGTGTAAGAATAAAACTCGCGCCGATATCAGAATTATTTTCTGCGCTCAGTTCACCTTTGAAGGAGTGTATAATTTGTTTAGAAATAGATAAACCTAAGCCCAACCCATTCCCCGACTTAGTGGTAAAGAAAGGCTCAAAAATACTTTCAAGAGTATGTGACTCAATACCTGTCCCGGTATCAGAAATCTTAATTGATGATTTACCTGCTTCGGTGTAGTTAGAGATTGTTAGTTGTTTTACTTCAACGTCTTGCATCGCATGACACGCATTTGAAAGCAGGTTCACAATCACTTGCTCGCATAAAATTGGGTCAACCCACACTGATATGTCGTCTAATTCAAGGCTCAACTTTATATCATGTTTATTAAGCTCAGGACCTATGATAATTAACGCATTAGCAAACAAATCTTTAAGTTTATGCAGTGCCAATTTGGGCTTTTGAGATTTACTAAAATGCTTCAGTTGCGCAACGATTGTATGGGTGCGCTTTATTAGGGCTTCAATCAACACTAAGTTTTCTTGGACTTTTTCAAACTGACCTTTGAGCAATAATCGCTTGCTACTGGCCAAATAGGCACTCATAGCCGTAAGTGGCTGACTGATCTCATGGTTAATTCCGGCACTGAGTTGACCTATGGTTGCCAGTTTCGCGGCGCGCAGCAAGGCTTGCTGTGTTTCAAGTAACTGCTCAGAGCGGGCATTAATTTGCGCCTCTAAACTTCTTTGAGTAAAGAGTAACTGCTTGTAGCCTGCCAGCTTAACTAAAATGACTTCAAAAATTATAAACAATGCCAGCAATAACACTGAACTCAGTGCCAAGCGGCTCCATTGATTGGCTGTCACATCATCAATGGCTGACAGTAAATACAATGACGCATTAAGTGGATCAAGTGACTTTTTGGCATACACAAAGTGTTTTGCTAAACGCCCCTCTGTCGAAATTTGTAACTGCTCTGCTTGCTCGTCAAAGCGCCAAGGCTGCGCGTTGATCTCACGCCCTGAGAACTGACGTGAAGCATCAAATTCAGCAATGTCAGTTTGGCTTAAAGGTTGCGTTGAGATTAATCGCCATTTTTCTTGATCGGACATCAATACAATGCCTGATTTATCCATCAAGATAAAACTATGCTGATGTCCCGTATCTAGGCTGTCACGAACCTCTTCAAAATGACTGGCGTTAACCTTAACGACAATAACGCCTTTGACCTCACCTTTTTGCTCTATTACTTGAGAAATATAAATGCCTCGAGCACCTGAGCGAAGCCCTACAGCAAAATCTATCGCATTGCCGCTTTCAACTGCCTCATAAAAGTATTTTCGAAAAGCAAAGTTACTCCCTATGTAACTATGCGATGTTTGCCAGTTACTACTGGCAGTCACCCACCCTTGCTCATTCAAGACATACACATCAGATGCGCCACTGGCAATCTGAATGTCTGCAAGGTATTCATTTAGTGGCTTTAAATCATGTGTCGTTTTTTCATCAAGCAAATTTAACATATGCGTGTTTTGTCGCACTAAATTTGGAATTGAAGTAAAACGTGCAAGTTCTGAGGTGAAATATTGATGAAGCTTTTCTAGGTTTTCAGTGCTGTTTTGACGAGTCTGTTTAAGATCGTATTGCACGCCAACATGATAGATGGCGCACAACCCGATAATTAAACCTAAAAAATAAACAAATAGTTTGGTCGATAGTTTTTGCTGCAAAAGTCTGCCTGTTTTAGTAACCAAATACCCAAGAGCCGAGGGTCATAGTTAACAAGGTTATGAGCAAGACTGCAATGATATTCATCATAAAGCCAGCTTTAACCATGTCTTTTATCTTTATCTCCCCAGAACCAAACACAATGGCATTTGGCGGTGTTGCTACTGGCATCATAAATGCGCAACTTGCAGCAATTGCTGCTGGTATCACCCAAATCAGTGGTGTGCCTGCAATTTGCTCTGCAACAGGGCCAAGTAAAGGCAAGAAGCCTGCGGCTGTGGCGGTATTAGATGTGATCTCAGTTAAAAAACAAATTAATGTCGCGACCACTAACACACCTAAAATAAGCGGGATTGCAGATGCGCCAGCCAACATATCCGCAATATATTGCGCTAGGCCAGAGCTTTTAATTTGAGCGGCAAGGGCAAGACCCCCACCGAATAACAGTAAAATACCCCAAGGTACAGCTTGCGCTGCGTCCCAGTCCATCACCTTGGTTTTATTGTCTTTCTTGGCTGGTAAAACAAAAAGCAGTAACGCCGCAATAATGGCAATACCTGTATCTGTGATATTTAACCCTGTCCAAGTTGCTAAATAAGGTCTTAACACCCAGCTCACCGCAGCAAAAACAAACACAAACAGAACGTTCTTCTCGGCGAGTGTCATGCTACCCAGATCATCTACTTGTTTTTGAAACAGTGTGTTTAGCTGAGCATTATTGCCGACTTGCTTCACGTTAAAAGCAAATCGAGTCAGCCAATACCAACAAATGACAATCATAGTAAATACGAATGGCACAGCAAACATCATCCACTGAGCAAAGCCGATTTTGATTTGATGATTTTCCCACAGATAAGCGGCCATCAGTGCATTTGGCGCAGTCCCAATAATGGTTCCTACACCACCTATACTCGCACTGTAAGCAATTGCCAATAGCAGCGCCTTACCGTAATTGTCACAACTACTATTGTTTTCTCGTAAAACATAGATAACTGACAAGGCAATCGGCAACATCATTAAGGTTGTTGCTGTGTTATTGATCCACATTGATAAAAAGCCACTGACCATCATCATGGCTAAAATCTGGAATTTTGGATTATTACCACTTTTCAGCATGGTGATCAGGGCAATTCGTTTGTGTAAATGCCACTTTTCCATCGCAATAGAAATTAAAAAGCCACCTAAAAATAGAAAAATAAGCGGATGAGAGTACACACTCGTCACTGATTTTATATCGTTAATACCCGCCAATGGCACAGCAATAATGGGCACTAATGAGGTTACAGGAATAGGCACAACCTCACTCACCCACCACACACCCAACCACAGGGCTAAACCTGCTGTTTTCCAAGCTACGTCAGGCATACCGGATGGCGTATCAATTAAAATGGTTGATAAGAAAATGGCTGGTCCGAGTAATAAATAAATATAGTGGAAAAGTGTTTTATTGTTATCTGAAATCATATTCGTACATTACTTTATTATTTTCGTTATTTTGTTTGTAAATACATTCAATGCCGTTTGTATTGAAAGTAACCGCTAGAGATAAATTTACTATTCAGAGCGCAGATTACTTCGAAATTAAGGAGTGAGTATGAATGAGAGGGTTTGGAACGACAAGATACAACTCTAAAAAAGAGGGATCTAAAAGAGAAAATGCGCTTTCAGTCGTTAATAACTGAAAACGCAGCAAATTTTACCTGTGCTTAAAATTAAATTTTCAGTGGTTTAAAATTTTAAGCCATAAAACTGATCAAGTGATTATCCCACCGGATCTCATGTTGATTAATCGCACTTAACCCTTTGTCCACACCAACTAAATTACCCCGCCCTGTTGTTGCTATAAAAGTATTTTTGCTACTCGCAACGCCAGCAGTATCATCCAGCGTTAATAAAGACTTTAATTCTCGCGTACTTCTATCCCAAATACTCACCACGCCCCCGCGAGGAGATGTAACAGCCAGCTCATTTTGGTCATTAACTGAAAGACTCGCAATGTACTGTTTAAAACGCATCCATTCACTATCGTTTGCTTGCATCGGCTGGATCTGTTCACCGATCCTATGACCATAAATAAGCGGATTCACCTGATATACAGCACCTTGATACTGACAACCAAAGTAAACTGTATCATCATTAGCCACGCACAAATGTCTAATACTTAAATGCTTGTCGCGTAACTGATGTTTTTCAACAAGTTCACCATTTAGCGTACTTATATAACTTAAGTTCGGCTGCATGGTATCTAGGTTTAGCTTTGCTCTCGATTTAGCAGGATGAGTATGAATGCCGCCATTAGCAATCACCAAAGTTTGATTGTCACTTAACATCGCAAGTTGATGTGGTCCTACGCCATGACTTGAAAACTGCCTAACAATAGAAAAGTCTTTGGTATCTCGAACGGTGATTAAACCATCTCGTTCTGTCATATGTTCATCAAAGTAGTTTTCAGTGGTGAACAGTAAGCTTTCATCAGCATTTAATACACCATGACCAAAAAAGTGATGCTTAGGCTGAGCGTCAATTTCTTTAACTACCAGCTTCGATGCGACATCAATAACGTGCAACTTAACGCCGGGTCTTCGAGCAAAGGCGATTATTCTATTTTGCGATTTGATATAGGCTAAATCATGTGCGCGCTCAGCAATTTCAACTCGTCCATGTAAATGACCCTGCTCGTCAAACCAACCAACGTAATGTCGGTTTGCTTTATCTGTGAACGCACTCGCAAACAGGGTTTTCGGCGATACAGAACACGCCGACAACCATGGCATTAGTGTCGAACATGCACTTAATGCTATTGCGCCCTTTATAAAACTACGTCGATTCATAACGCCACCCTATTAGTCACCATCGTTGGTATTAAAACCAGGCGCTAAGTCGGTTACTTGTACAAAATCAGATGCCATTAACGCACGCAGCTCTGTGATCGAAGTACGAACAGCAGTCAGTTTTGCTCTGCCAGCCTCAGTTGCGATTAAATCAGCCAGAGTTGCGTTTTCGAGTGCATCAAGGGCCGAATGAACCGCTTTGAAGTGTAAAGTAATTTCATTTTTGACGTCTTCTCGGTCATATAACTCAACCAATAAGTCATCAAAACCAAACTCAGTTGCACCATTAAACTGCTGCTCTAAAGCGGTGATGTTAGTTTTAATGTTATTCACAGACACATGGGCAAACGGACTTTCTAATAATTCTGGGTTACCAGGTGATGATGTATCTAGTGTCGCTTTTAGTTTTTCATCATTGATAATCTCAAGGTATTCAAACCAAAATGTTAAATACTTTTCGATAGCGCCTTTATGTCCGCTAAAACTCCCTGTTCCAGCTTTGAATTGTTCGCCATACTTACCTTGCCACTGTGTAACTACTTCATCCATCAGTGTGACAGTGTTACTTGCTATCACATTTAAATATGCACAGCGTTGCCCTTGGTTTTGAGATGAAAGAAATGCGTTAGCTTCATCTTGATTAAAGACAACATATTCAAATGCAGGCAAACCTTGGAGTTGGTGCTTTGAACTTGGAAAGCCATCTGTAAATGTTTCTCCCTCAATCAAAATCGACTCAACATCATTGGCTAATTTAGTTGCTTCGATTGGCATATATTGGATTTGTGAGTAAATATAGGTGTCAGATATAGGCCCAAACTTAATGGTACGTGCTACCTGCCAAGCACTATTGGCTTTGTTCCAAGCGTTTTGCAAACGAGTTAAGTCTGCTTCTGTAAATTCTGATTTCTCACACACTTCACTGGTTGTATTTTGCAGGGCTTCGCTTTCAGTCAACATGAGTTGATAACTCGGTAAGATCACATCATCAACTAACACTGTTGTAATTTTTTCAAGCGCTTGTGCTTCGGTCAAAGTATTCGAGTTATCTGTTGACCCACTTCCTTGATCTGTTGTTGGCGACGTCGTAGGTGTTTGCTCGTTAGAGCCGCCACCACCACAACCTGATAATAAAAGGCTTAGCACGACTGCAATTGTTGTAGGCATTAAAGTGTTGATTGTTTTCATTGTTTATCCGAATTAAATTTGTTTTAAGAAGTACAACAACGCTGCTCGTTGCTGCTTCGTTAAGGATTTGAATTTTCGTTGATGCGGTTGAGCTTCACCGCCATGCCAAAGCACCGCTTCCTCTATAGTGCGTGCACGACCATCGTGTAAAAATGCAGAAAAGCCCTGAACTCTATGCTGTAAACCTATCCCCCAAAGAGGCGGGGTTCGCCATTCACTCCCTGATGCAAGGTTTTCAACTCCTTTATCTGCCAAACCCTCGCCCATATCGTGTAAGGCTAAATCGGTATAAGGCCAAATAGTTTGCCCTGCCAACGCTTTTACCTCGTAAGAGGTATCTGTAATAAAACTGGGGGTATGACATTGCTGGCACCGTAATTTGTAAAATAGAGTTTGTCCTTGCTTTGACTTACTACTTTGTAAATCTCTAGCAGGTGGGGGAGCAATTAGTTGACTCATATACACGGTTAAATCATGCAGCTTTTTTGGAATGTCCAGCACATGTTCAGGGTCGACACTTGCCGCTTGTTTACAAGCGACTTGGTGAACTAAACAGGTTTCATCGCTGAAGATAGGGTTTGTAATACCAATATCATTAATAAACGCGCCTGCCACTTGTTGTTCCAGTGTGCTATGTAATCCTTTAAAGCCAAACCGACCTATGCGCTTTTCACCACTTACCGCATCTATGACCTGATTATATTTACCGCTAATACCATCATTGTTAGCGTCGTTAATATCTTCAAGGTTAAGCAAGTCTTCATCCTGAATTGCATCTAATAAGCCCATACCATATACAGCTGGTGCATAGCGGGCTGATAGATAAGTGCCTTTATAAAGTGGTCCGTAGGCGAGGTTTTCAATTTCGTAACGAGCCTTTCTGAGCGTGTAAGTTTCACCGTCATCGTAGTGACCTGTTATTTCTTCATAAAATACGCGTACTTGTGCCTCACCTTGAACTGGCTTAGTAAGCTTTTCATGAGATAAACGAATTGCCAGAGGCTGAAGTTGCCCGCCATATCGGCTATCTCCTTTGCTTGCATTTGCCTGTAAAAACCTAAACAGCAATGCAGGCTCTGCTATCTCTCCATGTTTTGACGGTCTGCCTCGTCCACCATCGGCATGGCAAGTTTTGCATGAGCGCGCGTTAAACAGCGGCCCGAGCCCATCTCTGTCTCTGGTAATCGAAGGTGAAGCAACCCAAGGATCTCGAAAAAAAGAAAAGCCATCCCAAAAATCCAACTGCTCCATGCGAGGTAGATTTTTAGCGGGTTCAATAAAAGAGCGATAATTCAATCGCCCTGTTGCATCTCCGCCAGGCTTAGCCGCTTGCTCGTTTGCTTGTGATGCAGTTACAGACATAGACAAACTAATAAGAGCGGCAGTTAGCAAACTGCTTTTTTGTAGATTTAGCATCATAGTGAATTCAAGAAAGCCAATAGCGCATCACGTGCTGGTTTATCCATTTTTAAATAAGCTCGCTTTGCTGATTCGGCTTCACCGCCATGCCAAAGGATCGCTTCAGATAAGGTGCGTGCACGGCCATCATGCAAAAATGTTGCTTTTGGCGTCACCGTTTGCACTAAACCTAACCCCCATAAAGCTGGCGTTTTCCATTCAGTGCCAGATGCATCACCTTCAGGGCGGCCATCAGCAAGACCCTCACATCGCTGCACGTAATAGCAACTTTCACCGCTCTCACACGCTTCACCACTTGCCAACTCACGAGTTACTTTGCAACTGCCGCCCATGTCATGGAGAAGTAAATCGGTATAAGGATAAATAACCAAACCTTCTAAGGAGTCAATGTTAGTTCTTGATTCAGGAGTAATCGTTACTAGGTCTACATCACCAAGCAAGCTCCCTTTCGCCTCACTCGTTTTATGCCTTGGCACATGGCAAGTGTGGCAATTTGCAGCAAAAAACTGGCTTCTACCTTTTAATACATCATCATTCCAAAGGTTATTCTCAGTATCAAAACCACGGCGATTTGGTACTGCTAGTGTACGGTTATAAAACTCGACTTGAGCCAAATCGACGTTATTTAAATCAACGCCATCGTGGTGCTTGTTTTGTTCTTTTTCAGCTTGATCAAGGCACGCAGATTGCGCTTCAGTACAAGGCTCGCCTGTTGCAACCGTATTCGTCACCCCCATATCACCTCGGTATGCACCAGAAATTTGCTGTAATACAGATGCTGTTACCGCTTTTTGACCGAAACGTGCGAGCATCTTTTCATTACTGATCGGGTGAGTTGTGTAGGCTGCTTTACCAGATATGCCATCATTATTTGTATCATCAGGATCGGCATAAGCTAAAATATTCTGTGCTGGAATACTCTCTAATAAACCTGAACCATAAACATGGGGAGATACGCGGGCAGAAAACTGTACATCTTGATTAAACTCACCATATGCAAGGTCTTTTACTTTATAAACGGGTTTTCTTAAGGAGTAATTTTCACCATCTGCGAATTGTCCGGTCACTTCTTCATATTCGACCCAAGTGTAAGCCTCGCCATAAGCAAGCCCTTCTTCTATGGCTCCATTGTGTTTTGCTAATACATCCGTTTGATTATCTATGGTGCCAAAAACTTGAATTTGATCGCCATAAATCGGGTCAACATTGCCCTTACTATCGCCTACTCTCAAAAACATGCTGATCATCGGCTCATTAGCAGATTTAGGCACAAGGCCTCTACCATCTTTGATGTGACACCCTTGGCAAGTTGTGTTGTTAAAAATAGGGCCTTGCCCATCATGATTAGAGCGAAAAACATGGTCGCCCGCTTTGAATACGGCATCAAGTCTAGGCGTATCAACGATTTCAGGCAGTGCTTGGCTAAATGCGTCTTCATTGAACGTATTAACCGACGCTTCCCCTGCTGCTAAATGCTCATACTCGTCAGGTGTATCTTTGCGTAAATCAGGTAGGCCATCATTTAAGGTGAGATCAGGAAAAGCCAGATTATCTTTACTGCCTTGATTGCCTTCGGAATTATTGTCGCCACTATTGTTTGAATTTGTTGGAGAGTTTGTATCTTGCGTGCTACTTCCACCACCACAGCCTTGCAGAGAAATAAGCGCGATGATTAAAGCTAGCATTGATTTTTTATTATTCATTCAGTGCCCCTGAACTGCTTACTACTGTAACCAGAAACTGAAAAGGCCGACCCAAAGGCCAGCCATACTAAGTTAGATATCTTCTTCTGTATCTTGTTTTAAGTCTTCAGCTGAAACGCCAAGCTCATCGATGGCTTTTTGGATCAGATCTGTTTGTGTCGCAAGTGCAGAGATAGTCGCATACACTTCTTTTTTACGGTCTTCATTTTGAATTTGAACGTCAAATGACACACCTAACTTGGCATTCGTATCAATAACCGAGGCACTTGCCATTGACGCTTCAAAGGCAGCGCGTAGTTCGTTAGCAAGCTCAGGTTTTCCCTCTTTTACTAATAGGTCATGAATACTTGCGCCTACTAACTCTTCACCATTAATACGTGTATATTTGCCTAAATAGTGGTTTTGCACACCTTTGGCATTTAGGTAGATATCACGGTGTGTGTTATCTGAAAAGCAAGAGTGTTCGTCTTCTTGGCTATCGGTGCGAACAGCGATACTCATACGTTCACCTGCAAGTTCACCGAAACTCAAACGCCCCATACTCTCAAGCATTGCACCTAAGTTCTTCTTTGCATTTTCAGGTTTTACATACTCTAAATAATGGAAGCCTGTGCCAGGAGTCCACGCTTCAGTCACTGCTTGCAGGTCATCAACTAATAACTCAGCGGCTACTTTTAAGTATTGACCACGACGTGCACAAATTGCGTCAATTGCACCTTGCTCGCCAGATGTACAAGTTGCACCATTTGAATCTGTTGGCATATTGTCAACAGTATAAAAATCAGAAGCTTTACGGTGACCTGCTGTGTAGTCACGCGTTGATGTATAGGTAAGATCTTGGTTTAAATCTTGACCCCATAATAAGAATTCAATGGCGTGATAACCCGACGTTACATTGGCTTCTTCACCATCTAATTCAAACTTATCTTGTAATAACTGCTTAGTAATTTCTGGGAAGTTTTCTTGATCTGAAATGATATTACCACCGGCTTGATAAACCGCAGCAGTACCACGCGACTGATGACCGTCCATATCAATTGTGTAGTCGATTAACGCTTCTGCTAAAGGCCAAGCATTAATTGCGCCTTCTGGGCCTTCGCCATCAACTAATGCAGGTTGACCATCAACTTCTGTAAGTGCGTCGATTGGGCCTTCACGGAAACGATAAACTTCAGTCTGACCATATGGTTCACGTGCAAAAAGCCAAGCTTGTTTTGCAGCAGTGAAGTTTGCTTCGCTCGGATCAGCAACAAATTCATCAATCGCTTTTTGCATTGTTTTTGCTGCAACCAGAGAGTCTGCAAAAACAGCATAGGCATGCTGTGCGTTAGTTTTAACAACATCTTCCGCTGTTACATAATTTGCAACACCATTTTGACCTGCAACACCTTGCTCCCCTTGAGGACCAACTGCACCTGCAACGCCGTCTTTACCATCATCACCATTACATGCAGATAATACTGCTGTACAAACTAGCGTAAGCGCAAATTTCTTAAAGTTTTTCACTCTTATCCCTTTAATTATCAGTTTATAGTTTATTATTCAGCAAATATTAACGAACCAAGCAAATGCATTCAAGAATTATTTTTATTTGCATTATTTGTAGTGTTTATTTTTGATATAGATCAAATATGATCAGCTCTATTTGAATTCGATTATTTAATGAGAAGTACAACTGAAGGATATTAGAGAGAATTTAAAAGCTTTTTATACCAATCAGCTTAACTAAGTGGTCTATTTTGAGGCAAGAAAACCTTGTTGGTAGCTAGGCAAATATTTCATTATTTAGTTGTTCTAAATGAGAAATTTTTAACGCAGCTATCATCAGGTTTAATCCCTCAAAATGATTAAGTGTTATTGCGGATTGGTATTATTAGGCTAAAAACAAAAAAGCGCCGATATATCGGCGCTTTTTTTGAAATTTTATTATTTAGAATGTTTGACGATACTGAAGTAATAACTTTCTTGATTGAGTCGGCACAATGCCGTCTGTCATTCTTGGATCAAACACTTTGTATTGCTTATCGAGTAAATTTTGAGCCTTGAGAATTATCGAGCTATCACTATCAATATTCCAGCTGGCGGTTAGTCCTAGCAAGAAGTAATCTGACTGTTTAAAATTTGCTGAAACTGTTTGGTCTTCAGATTCAACAAATACCTCATCGCGCCAAATTGTATTCACACTCAACTGCATTACATCAAATTGGTGAGTAATGGCAGCCGCAGCAAATCGTTTAAAGCTCGGATTGATTGGTTCATCAAATAATTGCGTAAAACCGGCTTCAAACCAAGTACTTTCTGTTAAGTTAAAATTACTATTGACTTCAACCCCTTGCATACTTGCTTCAAATACATTGTCAAACGTAAAGCGGGTTTGGGCCTGGTCAGTTGCCACTAAATTTATGAAATCTTTCAATTCGTTATTGAAAAATACTACATCCATTTGCCAATTTTCATTTTCAGTATGCCAAACCAGCTCTGTCGTTTTAACATACTCAGATTTCAGATCTGGGTTACCAACAGTAACATCGTCATTTGAGTAAAGTTCGTTACTAACGGGTGTTCTAAAAGATTCACCATATTGCAACTTTAAAGTATGTTTTTCATTTAGGTCATAAATAAGCGCCAATCTAGGAGATAATTTACTATCAATACTTTTCACTTCATCAAAACGCGCCCCAACAAACATCGTTAAATTGTTTGCTGCTTTGTACTTTGCTTGCGCATATAAAGCATAAGAATCGAAAGAGGCTAATAAATTACTAAATGGTGGGTGTGATTCAATTTTACGAGTTTCGCCTAAATAGAATTCATTTTGAACAATCGTATTACCACTTTTGTAATCATAATAGCTACTGATGACCCCGGCTTTAAATTGCTCTTCTTCTGAATACTCAGCGCCAAAATTAACCTGTAAATTCGGACTAAATATATAACTTCCATCAACCTTTACCGCTAGGTCTCTTGTTGACCAAGCTGGTCCAACAAAAAAGTCCCCTACTAAGCCTGAATTTTCAGCAGAAACAATTAGCCCCTTACTTTCAATTTCGTGGCGAATATAATCTAGCGAAGTTGTAAGCTGCCAATACTCGTCATTAAGCCACTCATAGGTTGTGTGCAAAGCTGTATTTTCACTGTGGTGATGATTACCTTCTGAAGCCCCGGCTAGATTAATAAACTCATCCAGCTCTGTGACGTTCTTTCTCATATTGACATTTAGTTTTTGCCATTCAAACCCTACTTCAGCAAAATATGCTTCAAGTGGATCTTTAGTGCCAAATGAATATCGCTCACCATCACGTTTATTAAAAGAAAAGTTACTATAAAACTTTAATCCATCACTGATCTTTTTGTTGAATGATAAACCTGCTTGTACTTCACCATGTTCGCCAATCGCCGCACTAATTTGCGAACGATTCGTTGTTGTCACGACATTCATTACACCAAGAAACGCATTACTGCCATAGAGTGCAGAGCCCGGTCCACGGATAAACTCAACTCGCTCTATCATCTCAACAGGAATAAATGGCATATAGACTGAAGCTTTACCAAATGAAGGATCATTTAATCGTTGGCCATTGATCATTACCAACACATTACCACTGTCGAGATAGATACCTCGAGTATGTTCTTTTGGCACCGCACCAACCCAGTCACCTCGAGTAGATTGAAAACCAGGTACGAAATTCATTAATTCATAAGCATTTGAAACGCCAAGTAAAGAAATGTGTTTTTGATTGAATACGGTAATACTCGATGGGACAGACGAACGGGTTTCATCTGTTTTAGTGGCAAGAGAAATATTAACGTCTAATAACTGCTCAAATGATAAGTCAAAAAGATCTTCATTTTCTGTACTCGAAAACGTATATCCTGAATACAAGAAAGATAATAAAGAAATGGTGGATATTATTATTTTCATAGCTTGGCTCATTATTTCAATGTTAGAGCAGCTAAGTGCAGTTCCATGCACAGCCTATTTACATAGTTTTAATAATACTAATGTTAACAGACTGTGCAAGTTTTAAATTTTATTTTGCCACTATTAAGCAGCTTGAATTCGTTTTCCTTTGAAATACTTATATAAACCGATTAAAGATGCAGCAATCCAGAATAATTCAATCACAAAACTCGCAAGATTAAAGTTGTAGCATAAACTGATCAACAAAAGTATTGCACCTGAAAGGTTCATTAAATTATAAACAATACCCGTTGGTTCTGCTTTGCCTAATTGCAACATAAAAAAAGCGCCTACTACTAGCGCCGTTCCAGTCATACCAATAACATCAAAAAGAATATCAATCACGTTTTGTATCCACTATCAATTGCTTCAAAGCTTTTAGATTTTAAGCAATAAAAAGATTAGCTAACCCGAGAATACTGGCCCATTCCATGGGAAGGGTTACTTTCACTCATTGAAACAGCAAAACGTATCTAAGTTAAATGAGAGGACAAAATGAAAACAGGGCAAATGTCCGCCCTGACGATAAGTAATGAAATCCGATCAGTCTTTTCAATATTAACCAGTAACACTCAAGATTACAGCCATGAGAATAAACTGAAAAGTATGGTATCCCCCGTTAACTAAAAACAGACTCAGTGGCCGCTGTTCAAAGATATAAGAAATACCTAATGAGCTCGCAGCTAAGCCAAGACCGACTGCAAAACCAACAGTAGTTGAATAAATTAACTCAGGATCAGGCCCTAACAAAAAAGCGAGAACAAATGCTGCAATCAGCGACAATATAAAAGCTAACCCATAGATTAGTTTTGGATCACTATTTTGTAAGTCTAAGTCAGTAAGACCACATCCTTCTAACCAAACCTTGCCAAATAAGACAGGAGAATACCAAAGACCACCCAGCATAAATGAGGATAAAGCAGCAAGTAAAATTGCCCAATAATTAAGTTCTGCCAACTGCATAGTAATGAAGCACTAAACCATTCGTAATTTCAAATTTAGTTAAGAAACCTTAATCTGGCAATAAACGGCTATTTTTGTACAGGCTTCTTCTGTAATTTACGCTGCAAAGTTCGCCTATGCATATTTAATTGCCTCGCAGTTTCTGAAACATTTCCTTCATTAGCTTTCAATACTTGCTGGATATGCTCCCATTCCAAACGCTCAGCTGACATTCGCTCTTTCGGTAGTTCTTCTTGTTCAATATTTTCTTTACCAAGCAAAGTCTGAGCTATCAATAGCGTATCTGCAGGTTTAGTTAAGTAATCATCTGCGCCTAACTTTACGGCCTCAACTGCCGTCGCAATGCTGGCAAATCCAGTTAAGAGTACAAGCTTGATGCTGTTGTTAAACGCTTTTATCTGTTTGATAAAGTGCAAACCTGATAAGGTTTGTAGCTTCATATCAAGTAATACATACTCTGGTTCTACACTTTCAAGCGTCGCGATCACTTGCTCTTCGTTATGCTCTATATGACAGTCAAAACCATGCTTTGCTAGTCTTCTAGATAACGTTCTTGCAAACGCTTCGTCGTCTTCGATTATCAATAATTTCATGGCTTCTTAATTTTTATTGGTAAAACAATTTTTGTTGTGGCACCGAATTGTGGGTGATTCTCCAATTGAATATTGCCTTTTAAACGCTCTATTGAGGCATGAGACAGGACCAACGCCATCCCCAAACCTGATTCACTCTTCACTATGGTATGGCCTAAGCGTTCCATTTTTTTAGGATCGATGCCAGGTCCATGATCTGTAATGGTTAAAGCCCACTTATTGTTTTCAATTTTACTGCTGACACAGATATCTTTTGCATTTGTTTTATCATTCGCTTGAGCTGCATTAGAAAAAATATTTAACAAAGCCGGTATCAACATTGGATCGTCCGTCACGCTCGCTTCAATATCCTCTTCTATATTCAAAACTTGTTCGGGAAACTGCAAAGCCATTAATGTAGTTAATTCAGCCAAAATTTCTGCCGTACTTTGCACACCAAAAACTTGTGTAGATTTAAACTTTTCGGTTTGAGAGCGGAACAAATCAAGCTGCTCTTTACAGCTTTGTATAGCCTTTCCCATATCGTCTAGTGCAGGATGAGTTGGATGGTCTTCTTTAAATTCCTCAAACAACAAATGTATGTTCGCTAACGGCGTTGCCAATTGATGTGTTGCCTGTGCGGCTGCGCTACCTAAAGCGATTAACTGCTCATTTTTGAGCTGCTTCTCTCTGACTTTAGCAAGTGATTGTTCTCTAATCCTAAGTTGCTTTGCCATTGCCATCACTACCATTACCACAATAATGACGCTTAATACAAAGTTAGCCCACATGCCCTTAAAATGAAGTTGCATATCCATATGATGCAAATGGTGCGCGCCCATGGTGACAAATAAATACCCATAAGCCACCAGCGATGACAGTGCGATAACCAGTACAAACTGGCTGGGTAAAGTTACTGCAGCAATCACTATGGGTATAATCAACATAGAAACAAACGCATTACTTGCCCCACCCGACAAGCTTAATAAAATCGTCATAAAGATGATATCGGCCAGCAGCTGCAACATCATACCTGATGGTGCCGCTTCACTGGTTTTTCTGTAAGCAAAAACACTAAAGAGCTGAAAACATGACTCGACGGCAATAACAGTCAATACAGGTAATAATTCAATAGATTTATCAAACCAAAATGCCGCGGCTAAAACCAAAATAAGTTGAATAAGAATTGCAATGGTTCTGAGCAGTAACAAACGCCCAATCGCAGATTGAGGTGAAAAGCTAATCATCTAGGTGTCCACAAAAAATTTGTGGTTACTTTAACGGACAGCGTGCCTTGGGTAAAATGAAACTTCAGAATGTTTGATTTGAGTCAGCTTATATAACCAAACCTCAGGTTATACAAATTCAACTAGGCCTCATAATTCAATTTAAACTCTGGACATGGTGTACCTTGATGAAAAAACAATTGCCATCCTTTTTGAGTTTTTGTCCAGATAGACATTCGAATAGAAAAGTTGAGCGCGTGATGAACATTCATTCTATAAGCTGCATAATAGGTCAGTTGAGCCAAAGACTCTGTTAGTACCTGCCCTTTAAAATCTTGATTATATATTTGCGGTATTTTCTCTAAAGGCAAACGTCCAAGCACATGTTGCTTATTAAACATCAAACCGTTAGCCGATATTTCGTAAAAATCATCATGTAGCAAACTGCTTAACTGTGCTTTAGAAGAACGAACGATTGGGTCTAATAGCCGCCTTTCTAACTCAATAAGGTGACATAAAAGCTGCTCAGTCATTTTTTTCGCCATAATCCCACCAAATTCAAACACTTTAACCTAAGCTTAGACTACTTCTTTAAGCTTCATAAAATAACCTCGACTAGAATTACAAAAAGAAGTTTGTTATAAACCACCACCTGGTCAGATGAGATAAGTAACTATGCAATACGCCAAGATTATTGGCTGGGGTAAATGTACACCACCAGCAACATTAACAAACGAAGACATTAGTACAGTAGTTGATACCACAGATGAGTGGATTGCTACTCGTACAGGTATAAAATCAAGAAGAGTAAGTCATGTTGGTACTGGCGAATTAGCAACTGTAGCAGCTAAACGCGCTTTAGATTGCGCTGGCATTGCGGGCGAAGACATTGACCTTGTTCTACTTGCAACTTGCACGCCTTCTACATTAGTGGCCAATACCGCCTCATACGTACAACAACAAATTGGCGCAACTGGTGCAGCCGCATGTGACGTCAACGCAGCATGTTCTGGTTTTTTATACGCATTACAAAATGCAACAGCGCAAATTAAAGCTGGTATGGTAAAACGCGCGGTTGTAATTGCCGCTGAGAGAATGCTTTGGCATGTAAACTGGGCCAAAAGAGACAGCGCAGTGCTATTTGGTGACGGTGCAGGCGCTGTTGTACTTGAAGCATCAAACGAAGAGTGCGGTCTATTAGCAACTAAAACAGGTTGTGACTCAGAAGACAGAGAAATCCTTCATATCAGAAACTTCGGCACAGACATCGATAAACACGATTCAGCACAACCTTCTGATATTTTGTTCCAAGGTAAAGATATCTTTAAGCGCGCGGTGAAAGGTATGAGCGAGGCCTGTGATGATGTGCTGTCACAAGCAAATTTAGCACTCGAAGACATCGATATGCTTATCCCTCATCAGGCAAATCTAAGAATTATTCAAGCCATTGCCAAACAATTGCAGCTTAGCGATGACAAAGTGATGGTCAATATTCAGCATTATGGCAACACCTCTGCAGCTACGATCCCAATTGCACTGTGTGAAGCGCTAGAGCAAGGCAAAATCAAACCGCATAGTCATATAATGAGTGCTGCATTTGGGGCAGGATTAACTTGGGCTGCCAGTTACATTAAATGGGGTGAGCGTGTTACGCCAATCATTGACAGTAAAGCAGAGCTGCCAGAGTGTAAACAAACTGGGTTAGAGCTCATGGCCGACGCGATTAACTACTGCAAGTAAGCTATCTTCGGCCCTTATTTGAATGGTAATATTCACTTGTTACATTCAAATAAGGGCAACACATTGAAAACATTGTTCACTCCACATTCTGAAATTAGCCAATTAGAACCAAAAGAAATTTGGCAATTCTTTGATCAAATTTGTTCTTTTCCTCATCCATCGAAGCATGAAGAAGCACTTGCACAATTCATTATCGACTGGGCAAAGAGTCAATCTCTTGAAGTTAAAAGAGATGAGACTGGCAACGTTTTCATTAAAAAACCTGCTTTTCCAGGCATGGAACATAAGAAGCCAGTGGTACTTCAAGCACATATAGATATGGTGCCGCAAAAAAATGATGGCACTGATCACGACTTTGTAACCGATGCTATTCAACCTTATATCGATGGTGAATGGGTAACTGCCACCGATACAACCTTAGGTGCTGACAACGGCATTGGTATGGCTTCATGCCTTGCAGTTCTAGCTGCTGACGATATTAAACACGGTCCGTTGGAAGTACTTTTAACCATTGACGAAGAAGCGGGTATGACTGGTGCTTTCGGTTTAGAAGCAGGCTGGTTAGAAGGAGAAATTCTACTAAACACCGACTCTGAGCAAGAAGGCGAAATTTATATGGGTTGTGCCGGTGGCGTTGATGCAAGTATCACGTTACCTTTAGAGCGTGAAGCAATCGCAGAAAGCTCAACACGCTTTAAACTTGTTCTAAATGGTTTAAGAGGTGGTCATTCTGGTGTTGATATTCACACAGGCCGTGCTAATGCCAATAAACTCCTTGCACGTTTTTTAAAAAATCACACATTAAGCTTAAACGTTCAGTTAGTCGGTTTTAATGGTGGCTCTTTAAGAAACGCTATTCCTCGTGAAGCGTATGCAGAAGTGATAGTACCAAACACGCAAGTTGATGCATTTCATAACTCAATATCTGAGTTTGAAACACTAGCAAAAACAGAATTAAGCGCCATTGAAGCAAACTTATCTTTCAAAGCACAAGCTATTGAAAATAACGCGTTACCATTAAGTGCAAGTAGTCAAAGTACTGTGTTATCATTGCTCAATGCCTGTCCAAATGGCGTAGTACGTATGAGTGACGATATTCAAGGTGTGGTTGAAACATCATTGAATATGGGTGTGATTGAAACTTCTGAAGACAACATCAAAGTGCTATGTTTGATCCGTTCATTAATTGATTCAGGCAGAAGTGATGTCGAAGGCACATTGGCTTCGCTAGCAAGCCTAGCTGGCGCGACTATCGAGTTCAGTGGTGCATACCCTGGTTGGAAACCAGATCCTGAGTCACAGATCCTGCATACATTCCGCGATGTTTATGAAGAGATTTATGGCCATAAACCACATATCATGGTTATTCACGCAGGCCTAGAGTGTGGTCTATTCAAAGAACCATACCCAGAAATGGACATGATTTCATTTGGCCCAACTATCAAGTTCCCTCACTCACCAGATGAAAAGGTAAACATTGAATCTGTTGGCTTATATTGGCAACAAATGAAAGCTATCTTAGAGAACATTCCAGCTAAGTAATCTTTCTAAAAAAATGCGAACCTATGGGTTCGCATTTTTGTTTTATGAATTTACAGCAGACTATTTATAACGATTTGCTAAATAATCAAATGTCGCTCGTAAACCTAAGCCCTCTCCACCAACAGGTCGACCCGGTAATGGTCTAATGTTGTATGCCATCACATCAAAGTGAAGCCAAGGCGTAGTTGCTGGCTCAACAAACTCTTTCAGGTATAACGCTGCAGTAATTGACCCACCAAATGGTGTTGAACCACAGTTAGCAATGTCTGCTACATCACTCTTAAACAAAGCTTTATATTGGTCGAAAAGAGGAAGCTGCCAAACTGGGTCTTGGTTCTTTAACCCTTGTGACATTAACTCATTAGCAATTGTTTGATCTGTAGAATAAAAACCAGGAAGCTCTGTACCTAAAGCGATTCGACATGCGCCTGTTAAGGTTGCGAAATCGATCAGTAAATCTGGATTTTCAGTTTGTGCTTCAGCTAATGCATCACACAATACAAGGCGGCCTTCAGCATCCGTGTTATCGATCTCAACCGTGATGCCCTTTCGTGTTTTAATCACATCACCTGGTCTAAAAGCATTACGCGAAACTGCATTTTCAACAGCTGGCACAAGCACACGAAGTCTAACAGGTAAGTTTGCGGCCATAATCATTTGCGCAAGACCGATAACATGGGCAGCCCCCCCCATGTCTTTTTTCATATTACGCATGCCAGCAGCAGGTTTTAAATCTAAGCCACCAGAATCAAAACAAACACCTTTACCAACTAAGGTAAGTTTAGGGGCATTCTCATCACCCCATAATAAATCAAGTAATCTAGGCTTGTTGTCACTCGCTCGACCTACCATGTGGATGGTTGGGTAGTTTTGTTCAAGTAATTCATCACCAATAATTTGACTGAATTGACCGCCAAATCTCTCTACTAACTCTTCCATTGTTTCAGCAAGATGCTGCGGCATCATGTCGGCAGCGGGCATATTAACTAAGTCACGAACTAAATAAATCGCTTCGGCTTGTTGCTTTACTTTGTTAAAAGTAGCTTCATCCGCAATGGCTAGTTTAGACTCAATGGCAGGTAACGATTTATAGACAGCAAATTGATAGGCGCCTAATACAAAGCTTAATGCATACCCTCCTACAAGCTCTTCTGGAATATCTAGCGTAAATGAACCTTTCGGTAGCTGTTTAGCTAAATCACCAGTGTTCCACATATCAGCGAGCTCATTGACGATGACCAACACAACTTCAAGACCTGCTGCGTTTTGCTTTGGAACTAAAATTACGTTGTTATTCACCGCTCGCGTAGCTTCAACAAAGCTTTTTATAAAACTTGTTTGTGAAGAAAGCCAAGTGTCGAAATCTGCTTTGACGATAAATTTAACCGGTGTACCGGCATCGGCATGAATGATTGGAAGTTGCATATTATTCTCTGATTTTTTGCTTCTTTTCAGAGAATAACAATTTCGCTTTAAGAGATCACTTATTTACGTGATTTTGAAGATTTATTTGAAATAGAAAAAGAACTCGGTAAAACATCGACTCCTACCCACTGACCTAATTTGACAATAAGCGGAATCGTTATCGGTGCGAAAGGCAATAAAGCAAACACACCTAAACCAAGACCTTTAAGAATATCTACAAGTTGCTCATTTGCGATTTTTAATTCAGATTTATGAGCCTCACCGAAGCTATACCGTTTATAAATATCAAGCATTTCTTTGGTCTCTTGCTTCTCTTGCGCAAGTGCAACTTTAAGTGCAAGCATAGAACGTCTTAATCTGATCTGCTGCCTTCTTTTACTAATTCTGGCAACCCTGATCGGGGCTTTATGTACTACTTTAATTAGCCGCATTCTTAACCAAATTTATTAATCACTCTGACAGTTTAGCAAAACTTGATAAACTCTTACCATGTATTTAAGTAATCTCTCACATTTATGCTAAATCAAACAGAAAAACAAAACCCTATGCCCGAACCGCAGAAACCCAAGCCTGATGAATGCTGCGGTGGGGGGAGCTGCTGCCCTTGTGTATGGGATACTTACAGAGCACAAAGGAAAGCTTGGTTAGAATTTAACGAAAAACTTAACAAAACATAAATTAGACCAAAGCATTACTTTTTTATGGAATGCTTTTGCATTCCAACTTTACCTATTCTAGAAAAATATTTCATACTTAACATAAAGTTACGTTTTCTGTTTGCGCTTTCCCCTTGTCATGTCTACTTTTAACTTTAATGCAAATTTTATTTGCATTATGTGTTAACTAAATGTATCAATAATTAACAGGTTAAAATCGCTCACAGCAAATTGATGAGCATTCTTGTTAAAAATTTATAAGAAACCTTAATGACAACATTAATCTGGGGAAACAGGATGAAGTTAAAATTATCAAACGTAAGCCGTGCAATCACTTACGCATTAGCATCAACAGCGACAATTGGTCTGTTTAGTACTGCAGCCTATGCTGAAGAAGATGAAGGTGCAAAAAAGAATATTGAAAAAATTGCAGTTGTTGGTTCACGTGCAGCACCGCGCTCAGTAGGTGACTCACCGGTTCCAATCGATATCATTGGTGCTGATGAACTCGCAAAAGCAGGTGGCGATGACATGCTAGAACTTCTAAAAGGTTCAGTGCCATCTCTAAATGTTCACCAAAACCCTATCAGTGATGCAGCCTCTCTTGTTCGTCCAGCAAACCTTCGTGGCTTGCCGGCTGATAGCACACTAATTCTACTAAACGGTAAGCGCCGTCACCGCTCTTCTGTCATCGCATTCTTAGGTGGTGGTATTAACGATGGTGCTCAAGGTCCAGACATTTCAGTTATTCCAAGTATTGCTTTAAAACAAGTTGAAGTACTTCGTGATGGTGCAGCAGCTCAATATGGTTCTGATGCGATTGCAGGTGTAATTAACTTTGCTTTAAAAGATGCATCTGAAGGCGGATCATTTGCTATCAAACAAGGCCAATACTTCGAAGGTGACGGTGACACCACGACAATCGAAGGTAACGTTGGTTTACCATTCTCTGATGATGGCTTTGCAAACCTTAGCTTCCAATACAAAAATGCAGATGCAACAAGCCGTAGTCTTCAGCGTCCAGACGCTGCAGCTTATGATGCTGCAGGTGTACCAGGCGTAAGAAACCCAGCTCAAGTTTGGGGTGCACCAGAAATCAAAGATGACTTTACATTATTCGGTAATGTTGGCTTAGAGCTTTCAAATACATCTGAATTCTATATGTTTGGTAATTACTCGGAGCGCGATGTTAAAGGTGGTTTCTACTATCGTAACCCACAAACTCGTCCTCAAGTTTACTCAAATGATGAAGGCGAGACGCTACTTGTTGCAGATTTAGATGGCCTTAATACAGGTATATCATGTCCAACGGTTAACCTTAAAGACGCTGATGGCAATCGTATTTTAGATGTCACACAAATCGCTGCGTATCAGCAAATTGCATCAAATTCTGAAATCGGTCAAAACTGTTTTGCGTTTAACGAAATCTTACCTGCAGGTTTTACTCCATTCTTTGGTGGTAATATCACTGATACGTCATTAACCATTGGTACTCGTGGTGATATCGAATCAGGTTATTTTAAAGATGCACGCTATGATATCAGTGGTTCTGTTGGTCGTAACGAATCACGTTATTTCATTACTAACACTGTAAATGCTTCGCTAGGTGCTGATACTCCAATGGACTTTAGCCCAGGTAAGTACATTCAACTTGAAAAGAACTTTAATGCCGACATCAGCAAAGGCTATGATTTCGGCCTTGCGTATGACGTTAATGTTGCTGCTGGTTTAGAATGGCATGAAGAAACATTCGAAGTAATCGCTGGTGACGAGGCTTCATTTATTGCGGGTCCTTTAACACAACAAGGTTTTGGTATCGGCTCAAATGGTTTCCCAGGTTTTAAACCTTCAGCGGCAGGCGAATTCACGCGCCGTAACTATGCAGCTTATGTTGATGTCGAAACACCATTCACTGAAGAGTTCTTAATGGGTTGGGCGTTGCGTTATGAAGATTATGATTCATTTGGTTCGACCACCAATTATAAAGTAAGTGCTCAATACCAAGCAACAGATGACCTTTCTTTCCGTGGCTCAATGAGTACTGGCTTCCGTGCTCCAACGGTTGGTCAAGCGAACGTAAGTAACGTACAAACTAACTTAAGTAGTGGTGTACTTGTTGACTCAGCGTTATTACCACCAACGAACCCTGTTTCACAAATTTTAGGTGGTACTGAACTTCAACCTGAAGAATCTGAAAGCTACACACTTGGTGCTGTTTACCGCTCTGGTGATTTATTCTTAACTGTTGACTACTACAATATCAAAGTTGAAGACCGTATCAGTCAATCAGATAAAATCGACCTAACAGATGCTCAAAAGGTAGCCCTTAAAGCAGACGGTGTGCCGAATGTAGATAGCATTGCGCAAGTTAGCTTCTTTACTAATGACTTTGATACTACGACTCAAGGTGTAGATATCGTTGCTAACTACTCTATGGATTTACTAGGTGGTTATGCCACTTTCAGTATGGCGTATAACTGGAATGAAACAACTGTAGATAGATTCTCTGCAATCACAGGTGATTTCAAAGTTAAGCGTCTTGAAGAAGACTTACCTCAACACCGTGCAACATATACATGGTCGCAACAGTGGGAAGATTTCTCTGGTTTCCTTCGTTATAACTATTTTGGCGAATACCAAGGTGTTCACGTAGATTATGATGCAACAGCAATCATGGCTGATCCATCATTTACTATCGACGCTGAAGTAACATATTTCGCAACTGAGTCTTTAAGCTTCACAGCGGGTGCAAACAATCTGTTTGACCAAGAGCCTGAAAAGCTTGATTTCGAGGCAGCGACAGGTATTCCAAATAACAACTGGGGTGGTAAGTACTATGAAACCTCTCCTTACGGGATTAATGGCGGCTTCTACTATGTGAAAGCAACCTACACATTCTAGATTACTGTAACCCAGCAGCAAAAGGCGAAATGGCGATAGCTATTTCGCCTTTTTATTTTTATGATTATAAAAAAGAAATTAACACAAATAATCCATGTTACTACTAAACAGAGCAAACGAACTGCTTGAGCAAGGAAAACTCAGAGAAGCTGAGTTTATGTATAAAACCGTTTTAAAAGAAAATAATAAATTAGGTCCTGCATTATTTGGCCTAGGTCGTATATGCATGAGATTAGAAGACTACGATAGCGCTATTTATTATTTAAAACGTGCCTGCGAAAACTTACCAAAAATGCTCGATCCGTTATTTGCACTGGCCGATGCTTTTATGGCTGTCGGTTCATCGGTCGATGCTAAAACTGTTCTTGAATACACCCTAAGTGTTGCCCGCCACAATGCACAAGCCCATTATCAATTAGGGCAATTTTATTTAGATCATGGCTTTATTGAAAATGCCGAGAAAACTTTTGAAGCGGGCTTAACTTGTCCTACAAGTGCCGTTTCGGCATTTATGCTGCACGAACTTGCTCAAATTTCCCCTGAAAGCAAACTAGAGGGTCATATTGAAAGGTTGCATGAGTTATTGACCGAATACGACAATAAACGTTTAAAAATTGTTGTCTATTATGCGCTTGCTAAATGCAATCATCGCCTAAAAGATCATAACCAAGCTTTTGATTATTTTAAATTAGCTAATGATTTACAACTGAGTTTATGTGAGTTTAAAACTGAGCACATGACTCCGTTTTTTAATGATTTAAAAACACAGTGTTCAGATGAGTTTTTTGACCAACCCAATGACAAAGTTAAAGCTACCTTCACACCCGTATTTATAGTCGGATTGCCAAGAACAGGCTCGACGCTTCTAGAACAAATGTTGGTTCAACATAGTAATATTGGCACTATGGGCGAAAGCACAGTTATCAGCGATAAGATTGTTCCCTACTTACAAATTCGAAATGAAGCGCCATTTCCGAAGTGCTTGCACACGCTTACAACTTCTATGTTAGATCATTGTCGAAGTTTGTATGTTGATGAGATAAAAAAACACAGAGTCGGGGAAGAAGTTGTCATTAATAAACTGCCAGCTAATTTTCAAAATGTAGGTTTGATACAGAAGATCTTTCCTGATGCCAGAATTATTCATCTGACTCGCTCTTTTAATGCAAATGCATGGTCAGTGTTTAGCAATCACTTTGCTGAAAATGAACCTTATTTCTGCTCACTGAGCGAATACAAACAGTACGCAGATTTTCAAGAAGATATTATGGCGCATTTTAAACACTATCTGTCTCGAAATATCTATACCCTAAGTTATGAAGATCTTTTAGATGAAACGCCTAAACAGCTTAATAGAGTATTAAACTTTCTCTATCAGAAGTTTGAGCCCGAGTGTTTAGAATTTTATAAATCCAAACGTCCAGTATCCACATTGAGTAAAGCACAAGTGCGGAGGCCTTTAGATCAAAGCCCTCGCTCAAACTGGCAAGTGTATGAAAAACAAATTTTAGCTATGCTTGATGATTCACAAACCAATCAACCAAATCCTTAAACTGATCCGTGATTGCATGTGGGCTTGTTAACATATTGATGTGGTCATAATCACATTTATGACCCTGCTTTTTGCCATAAATTCTGATTTCTTGAATGCCTTTACCAGATTCTTCCATAAATTTTTTGATATCAATAGGTTGAGCTAAAGCTTTATCTCTCGAACCCGCAATGTGCAATATTGGCGGTAAGACCATATCCTCAATTACTGCTTTGTAATCAAATCCATCATCACTGTCTATCCAAGGCTTTTTCTTTGCCCATTCCATACTTTGATAATGAGATTTCACAGTTTCATTATCACTCCCCCACTTGAGCTTACGCGCATCTAAAAAGCCTTTTCTTTTACTCAATATCGGCGCCAAGGTATACCAAATTAGGTTTGCTTGAATTAGTTTACTCGGGTGGTTGTTATACAGACTTCTTTTCGTTCCAAAATAGCCACAAGCTTTGACATGTTCTTTATGCTCAGGAAAACGAGCAAGAAAGCTATTCAATAAAACCCCACCCCAAGAATGAGCAACCCAGAATTTAGGGTAGCTTCCAGTTTGTTTTTTTATGAAGTTCAGCATGGCGGGAATATCTTCAAGGATAGATTCAGTTTGTCCATATTGAGATAATTGAGATATTGCAGGCTTACTTTTACCCCGCCCTCTTAAATCTGCGACAAAGCATTGGTAACCTTTAGTAGCTAAAAATGGTGCCAGTCCCTTATTTGATTCTGTATAAAAAATCTTGCCGTTTTCGACAGCACCATGCAGCAAGAAAATTGCATCTCCCATACAACTAGGATCATAAATGTGCCTAAGATGAAGTACTTGCTCACCTTCCATAGGGACTAATAATGAATTTTGTTGGATCATATAAATGCCTTTTTATCTCATCGTACCAGTGTGTATATTCTATGGCAAATCCAATACCTTTACTATTTAAGCTATTAACAGATAGAGGTATAATTAACTTTCACTCAGTAAAAATGAAATTCAATGCATCCAAGAAACGCCCACCGACACGGTTATGATTTTGACCGATTGATCGACACTACCCCAGCACTCAAAGCATTTTTAATTAAAACACCTGCAGGTAAAACAAGTATTGATTTTAGTAATGCGAACGCAGTGAAATGCTTAAACCAAGCCCTTCTTAAGTGCCATTACAAAATTGATTACTGGGATATCTCTGAAGAGTTCTTGTGCCCGCCTGTTCCTGGCCGCGCTGATTACATTCATGCAATTGCAGATTTGTTAAAACAGGATAATCAAAGCCGTATTGTAAATAATGTCAAAGCGCTCGATGTGGGCACAGGCGCAAACCTGATCTATCCAATACTTGGTGAAAGAATTTACAAATGGACTTTTACAGCATCTGATATTAATCCCAAAGCAGTTAAGAATGCAGAATCAATCTGTAGCAAAAACAATTTAAGTACTGAGATAATTCTACAAAAAGACGCGAATAAATACTTTGATGGCATCATTGAGAAAACTAAAAGATACCATTTCACAATGTGTAACCCACCTTTCCATAACAGTGAGCAATCAGCCAATAAAGCTACCAGGACTAAATGGCAAAAGCTTGGTAAGAAGCCTAGCTCAAATCTTAATTTCGGAGGTCACTCACCTGAGCTATGGTGCGAAGGTGGCGAAGTAAGCTTTATCAAAAAAATGATCCGTGAAAGCAAATTGTTCAACGAGCAATGTGCCTGGTTTACTTCATTGGTATCAAACAAAGATTCATTGAGGCCGATTAAACTCGCGTTAAAGAAGGCTAATGCAGTAGAAGTGAAAGTGATTAAAATGGCTCAAGGCCAAAAAACCAGCCGTTTTATAGCTTGGAGTTTCTTAACTAACTCCAAGCGTTTAGATATGTACAAATAAGGCTTTTAAATCAACGACAGCGCTTTTTTATAATGCTCACGGCAAACGGAAACATACCTGTCGTTGCCACCAATCTCAACTTGGTTGCCATCATAAATGGCATTCCCATGCTCATCCGTACGAAGCACGCGATTTGCCTTGCGGCCGCAGTGACAAATCGTTTTCAGCTCTATCAGTTTATCTGCCCAGGCAAGAAGGTACTGCGCACCTTCAAACAGCTCACCTTTAAAATCGGTTCTTAAACCGTAGCACAAAACCGGAATTTTAAGTTTGTCGACCACATCGGTCAGTCCATCCACTTGTGATTTGCTCAAAAATTGACATTCATCGACCAGCAGGCAATCGAGTTTACTGGTTTCATGTAATCCTTTAATTAACTCAAAAACATCTGTTGTTCTGTCATAAATATGTGCTTCAGCTTCAAGGCCAATTCTTGATGCGACCTTGCCAACCCCAGCCCGGTTGTCAATTGCAGCAGTCAAAATAAGCGGGGTCATGCCTCTTTCTCGGTAATTAAAAGCAGATTGTAATAAAGTGGTAGATTTACCGGCATTCATAGCCGAATAGTAGAAATATAACTGAGCCATAACACTATGCAGAAAATAAAAGTTGCTAAAGTCTACATAAAAGCGTGAATTAATACTACGTGAGATAGAAGTAAGAGAGGAATTCCAACTAAGATAAGAAATAATTAATTTTCAATACAAGAGTGAATTAAGCCACTTGCTCGGTTATATCAACAATTTCAATTAACTTTTCGTTTAGAATCTTTTTGGTGCAGTTAGTGCATTTACCACACTGCGTACCAACACCGAGATTTTTACTCAAATCACGCATGCTGGTTGAACCAGCTTCAATAGCTTGCTCTATTTTAGAATCAGTGATGCCATGACAAATGCAGATATACATGAATAAACTCGAACTCAATTAAACTGACGTAATTTTATTCTAAACAAAAACCATTATCAATAACAAAGTTCAAAATTAATGCGAATTATTTCTATTGTTGCAATATAAAACCACTTCCTCCACATTTAATATGAGTGAACTAGGCAAAAACAATGCTTTAATCTAGCCCTCAACACCTGACTGTGCTAAGTTTATGATCATAATGTTAACCGTTGTTTTCGACAAAATTCATAATTTAATTATTGTGTTATTTTGTTTGGTAGAATTTGATGCATTTAAAGCCTTATCTGATTTTAACCTTTACTTTCTTCTTACTAAGTTTCTCTTCTCACTCGTCTCAACAAATCTATCGTCTTTCAACGGAAGAAGGTCTTTCTCAAGCAAATGTGAATAATATCGTTCAAGACGAATTAGGTTATATCTGGATTGCAACTGAGCAAGGTTTGAACAGATACGATGGTATCGATGTATCACTTCCGGCCCAAATCAAAAATTTACTGAATGAGCAAATTTACCAAATTCAATTAATTGATGAAGTCAATTTACTTGTTTCAACCAGCTTTGATGGCACCTATTTAATCGATACAAAAACATTAGAAAAGAAAAAAATATACTCTGGGCGCCTAGCTGATAGTCAAAATTTTACTTCTCCAATCAATACTGCACTTAAGGTAGGCAAGAACCTCTATGCTGCAATTGATAATCACGTTTATAAAATTAGCTTAGTGACATATGAATCAAAGCTCATAGGGTCAGTCGATTCAGGACACCTAGTAAGGGCTTTTTTAAATATAGGGAACACACTGTACGTAGGCTCTTCAGATGGGCTTTATTCTCTTTCAGTTGATGTCGATGTATTAACAAAGCATCGTTTTCTAGAGCAAAGTCTTGAAAATGAACTCAATCAAAACGTTAAATTATTAAAATACGACTCTGAGCAAGGCCTATTAATCGGTACTGTTGAAGGCCTATTTGTTTCCCCTACTTCAGGCAATAGCTTTGATTTTGCAAATACATATACTCTTGTGAAGTCGCTCAATATTTGGGACCACGAGAGCACAGCTTATGGTGAATTCATTGCAACAGAGTTAGGGCTATACAAAATTGATAGAAATACTCGTACTGCGAACAATGTTTTAGCACTAGATAAGTCAAAGTATAAACTTAACCAACCTAATATCTTGGCACTAGAATTAGATGAAAATAATGTTCTGTGGATGGCCACACATAACGGTGCTTATTATTGGCCATTGAGCTCTTTACTATTTAACACCATCAAACAAAGTGGTACTGAGTTTATTAATAACAATATATGGGCAATTTATCAGCTACCAGACAATTCTATTTTGTATGGCACAGACAATGGTATTGCGCACATTCCTTCACTCGCTGAAAAACATGATGCAACTTTTTATTTTCAATCAAAGGACAAGAAAGATGTATATGGCAGTAATGCTGTCTACCATATTTTTCAAACTGACAATAACTCAGACACTGTTTATTTAGATACCATTCAAGGTCTCAAAGTTTTTGATTTAAAAACTAAAACGATTTCAGCCCCAAAAGTCGTCACGAGTACAATAGAAAACCCCTTCAATGTATTAAACTCCTCATCTACATCAATAAATCAAGATGAAATCGCATTTATCGGCGAAGATGATTACTTCATTTATAATGTGAAAAATAAAAGCGTGAGTCCAATAAAAGGCCTTGCAGAACAACTCCCTATGTCATCGGCCTATCGCTTTCTAAAACCTCTGCCAACGCACCCTAATGAGATACTAGTAAGCTCTTTACAAGGGCTTTATTTGTTTTCTCAGGAAAGTAAAAAACTAACGCCTATTTATGAGTTTAAAAAAGCAGACGACAAAACTTTTCAAGTCGTTGATGATTGGGAAATCGTCAACGAAAGCTTATGGTTAACAACATCTCACAATGGCCTTATTGAATTAAATCTAAAAGACTTTTCAGAAGTTAAGGTTATAGATGAATCATATGGCCTAGATACACAAGCTTTGTATGAAGTTATGGCTGATCCGTATGGCTTTTTATGGTTTTCAGCTCAAACTGGACTTTTCAGATATGAACCTGATACAGGCCTTATCGAAAAGTTTGGGATTAATAATGGCTTACCTAACAACGAATTTAACGCAGGTGCAAGTTTAAAACTAAATAACCAGCATTTCGCATTTGGTACAGTTTCTGGCATAACATGGTTTGATACAGCCGACTTTATTGAAAACAAAAGTATCATCAAAACTCCTCTCAGCATTACCGATATAAATATTATGTCGAATGAGTTTAACTTTTACCCTGACTATCTAAGCCAAAATAAGTTAAGTCTGCAACACGATGATGTTGGCTTAGAAATCAAGTTCAGTAATTTTGACTTTTCGCATCAACGAAATTCGGTGTTTGTTGCAGAGCTAACTGGCTCTGAAAATGTCAGCTTAACTAACTTGAGTAAAACCAAACTCTTTTTCCCACGTTTAGCACCGGGTAATTACAATATTACGATTAAAGAACTTGCTTTAGACGGTGAGACTTTAATAGACAGCATTACATTGCCAGTAGAAGTTGAATATTACTTTTTAAACTCCCCTGCTGCGTGGATCTTGTACTTCATTGCCATCTCGTCGATTTTATTACTGTCATATCGTCAAGGCAAAAGCAGACAGATGACTATTCAAAAAGCGCTATTAGCTGTGACGACATCAAAACAGCAAACTGAGATGGCGTTAAAGTCTACAAAAAGCGGTACTTGGAAAGCCGATCTTCGAAAGCAATTAATTTATCAATACAGAAACAAAACAACATCAAGAGAATGTGGACAACAAAACGAGTTACCATTAGACGACTTTATTGAGTTAATTCATCCTGAAGATAGACAAAAAGTAGCATCTAAATGGGCACTTTTAGACTCTTCAAAAAACCAAAATATAAACTTAACTTACCGTTTGCAAAATTTAATTGGTGAGTGGTTATGGTTTCAAGACATTGGCCAAGTTACAGAACGTGATGATAATGGCAAACCTCTTGTTGTATCAGGTATTTATTCAAATATTACCGAAAGTAAAGCAACCAATCTTCAAGCCAGTATTTTGGGCCAAGCATTCTCACAAATTGACGAATGGTTATTGATCTTAGATACCCAATTAAACCCGCTTGCAGTTAACCAAAGTTTCTGTGACGCTTTTGACTTAAACGAAGCTGATGCGTTGAGTGAGCTGTCATTCTTAACCTTTGCGAAAATTTTAGGTAAGAAGAAGCTAAGACAATTAATAAATAAAATTAGCGACCTTAAGGCCAACCAGAATTTTAAAATGGAACTGACCGTTGAGACTAATAAGCATCGCGTGAAGCCGATACATGTGAGTGTTAATGCAATTGCGAATGACACAGGAGTCATTGAGCACTTCGTGATTGTAATGTCTGACTTAACAGAGCAAAAAAAGGCCGAAAATGAGCTCCGATACCTTGCAAACTATGACAGTTTGACAAATCTGCCAAACCGTAACCTTATGCTTCAGCATATAGAATTTGCCATCTTTAATTCGCAAAATAATAATACGACTTGCGCACTGCTGTTTATTGATTTAGATAAATTTAAACCAATTAATGACGCATATGGTCACCAAGCAGGTGACAAGTTACTGATCAAAATATCTCAACGAATCAACAGCCTTCTACCTGAACACTGTATTCTTGGCCGTCAAAGTGGCGATGAATTTCTGGTGCTAGTAAAAGATGTCACATCTCCTGAAAGCCTTACAAAACTTACTGCAGAATTAATAAATGTTTTACCAGAAAAAATAGATCTGGATGGTATCTCTGTAAGTGTTTCTGCTAGTGTTGGGGTGGCTCTTTACCCATTTGATGCTAAGTCATCAGAAGAACTTATACGCCATGCTGATATCGCTATGTTCCAAGCAAAACAGTTAGGAAGAAATGGCTACAAGTACTTCACAACATCGATGATCGAACAATATAATCGTAAAATGGTGCTCGAGACCGCTTTAAAAACAGCTTATAAAGACAGTGCGTTTTTTAACCATTACCAGCCAATTATCAATACCTCTAGTGGCCAAATGATTGGAGTTGAATTGCTACTAAGATGGCAACATAACGGTGAAAATATCTCTCCAGTCGATTTTATACCTATCGCCGAAGAAACTGGTCTTATTGAGTTGATGACCGAACAGGCATTGAAACGCGCTTTGGTTGAGTTATCACCATTATTTGATAGGAACTCACAATTCTATTTATCGTTGAATCTATCTCCGATTCATATAATCAGAGAAGAGACTGCGGAAAATTTATGCCAAATCTTATCGTCTTATCAATTACCGACTTCTAGATTAAGGTTAGAGATCACAGAAACATCTTTAATGGAAGATAAAGAAAAAGCTAAATCATCATTAAACATGCTCAAAAAAGCTGGCTTCAAACTCTTATTAGATGACTTTGGTACTGGGTATTCTTCTCTGACTTATTTGAATCAATTCCCTATAGATATTATAAAAATCGATCAGTCTTTTGTTCGAAAAATGGATGAACAACATACCAACAAGTCTATTGTCAAAACAATTCATTCACTGGCGAGAAACTTAAACATGTTTTGTATTGCAGAAGGCGTTGAAACACCAGCACAACTTAAGTTTTTAACCGACCTAGGATGCAACTACATGCAGGGTTATTTGTTTTCAAAACCTTTGCCTATAGAGCAATTACTTCTAAAAGAACAAAACACCACGAGTTGGCGTTGAGAATATTGAGAGTGTTGAAAGTGTTGAAAGTGTTGAAAGTGTTGAAAGTGTTGAAAGTGTTGAAAGTGTTGAAAGTGTTGAACAAGAGAGCTTAGCCGCGTGTTTAGCTGGCTAAATACGCCAAAATTGCTTTATTCAACACTTTGAATTCGATAGGTTTTGCGACGAAGTCATTCATGCCAACGTCTAAACATTTTTTTCTGTCTTCATTATAGGCGTTTGCCGTAATAGCGATAATATAGGGCTGCGCTATATTCATCGTTCTAATTTGCTTTGTACAATCGAAGCCATCTAACACTGGCATCTGACAGTCCATGAAAATCAATGAAAATGCTCTTTCTGAAAGTTGCTTAAGTGCTTCCTCACCATTTACTGCAGTAAATACCTGGCAATTAAATTTCGATAGCATTTTTGTCGCAACAATCTGATTCACTAAATTATCTTCAACAAGTAATACAGCTTCTCCGTTCAAGTTAGCTAGTTGCTCACTTGCACCCTCTTCATTGATCGGTTGTGATGTCTGAGCAGGTATAACAACTTTAAAAATACTACCGGCCATCTCTTCACTCTCTAACAAGATGCTCCCGTTCATTTTTTCAGCAAGTCGTTTGCAGATAGTCAAGCCGAGACCCGTACCGCCATACTTTCGAGTGGTAGATACATCGGCTTGTGTGAACTCGCTAAACAAAGCTTGCTTTTGCTGTTCGCTTATCCCAATACCTGTATCTTGAACTGTTATCACTAAATTATCTTCGACATAATTTATTTTCAGACTCACTTGGCCATTTTCAGTGAACTTCGCAGCATTGCTTAAAAGGTTATTGGTAATTTGCGTCACTCTTAGCGAATCTAACTTGAGGAATGTAGGCACATTTGCCGAAATAGAATACTCAAAAGTAACACCACTGTTTAATTTCGCAGAATCGTAAATTGCAGCTATATCATCAAATAGCTTAACCGCGTTTACCGGTCGAATATCAAGCTCCAGTGCCCCGGCTTCTATCTTTGAGTAGTCTAAAATATCATTAAGTATCAATAGTAAATTTTTCGCAGAAGACTGAATAATCTCTAGCTGATTTTCTCTGTCAGTTTTGTCATTGTGCTCTTTGAGCAAAAGTTCGGTTAGACCAATAATACCGTTTAATGGCGTTCTTATTTCATGGCTCATGTTTGCAAGAAACTGACTTTTTGCTTTACTTGCATTTTTTGCCTCAGACACCGCCTCAATTAACTTTTTAGTTTTGACATTTACCTGATGCTCTAGCTGAGCGTTAAATTCTGTCAGTCGTTTGTTTAATAACTCATTCTCACTATTAGCTAGTTCCAGTTTAGAAAAACTAGAGCTAAGTTTTTGTGCCATCTGAGAAAATTGAAGTTGCAACGTTACTAACTCTACGAAATTACTGCCGTTATTAGCTGAGCTCTCCGCCTGCTTTCTAGGGTCGAATTGATTAATTTCATCACTTAATGCCGTAATAGGTTTAACCAATTGCATCGTTAAAATACGGATCATGAAACGACAAATAATTAAAATGAGTACAGTTAAAAATAAAGGCGTGAGCAAAGAGTTGATCGTCGTTAGGTTTACATGTGCTCGGTCTAAAAAGGTTACAACTGTCCAACCTAGCTCATCAGACTGATAAGCTTTTTGATAAAAAACGGTTCCTTGATTATCTGTATAAAGATCTGTTTCGTTATTCAAGATACCTTTATACGATGCTTCTTCTACCACTTCTAAAACATTAAATTCATGCTTTATTGAGCTGTACACTACTTGGTTTTTTGAGTCTAAAACAACTAGCTCACCGCTTTGTGACAGCAGGGTGGGAATAAACTGCTCAAAGGATTCAAAACGCAAAGAAGCTTCAATGACACCTACAAGGTTGCCAAATTCATAAACTGGCGCCGACAAGCCAACTATTGGTTCATCACCAAAGCCGCGGCCTTTGAAAACACTAGAAATGTACCCTTGAGGATGATTTGGTGCTTCAATAAAATACTCTCTATCGGCTACGCTTGGGAAGTCACCAACAAAGCTATCTCCGAGTAATTGTGGATAAAAGTTAACAACTTCGGCTTCTGGAGAAATATAAATACTTGTTCTAAACCCATCATGCATTTCCACAAGCTGCTCTAACACAATATTAGTGTCTACGCCCTGAGAAATACTGTAACCACTTATTCTAACGGCCCTTAAGTAACTTTGAAGATAATCGACAATTTGCTTGTTCACATTTTGCGCTGAGTCAAAGAGCTTGGACTTCACTTCATCTTCAACACGGCTGTAATGGTTATTTGTCAAAACAATTGAGGTGGTTACTATTATTAGTATAACGAGAAGATTTACGGTTCGATTTAAAATCGAATATAACGGCATTTTTTGCCAATTATGCTTATTTATAAAAAGATTGATCAGATCAACAATTGCTAGACAAATAATTGCATTAACTAGGTACTTAGCAACGGCCGTAAGAACGACTAAATTTGGTAGGTTGAGTTGAAAATGGCCAAGAAAATAAAGTAGTGGTAATCCACAGCAGATCCAAAAAATAATGCCGCGAAAGAAAACCATCTTTTCTTTTTGGATAGCAAAATGGTTTAACCAAACCAGTTCTAGCAAAAATACCATGGTAGGCCAGGAATGCCCCCACCGGTAGAAAATAAATGCAGTAACAATTGAAAGGACTAATAAACTATAACGAAACCCTAATGTAACTAATGCGCCGAGCACAAACGCTTGCCCCAGCAGAAACTCTGAGTTATCTAAAAACCATAAAGGTAAAAGATTTATAAATCCACCACACACCCCGAGGATCATCGCAAGGAGTAGCGGTGTTAGTTTTTTATCCAATTTAATTAGTTTATTTTCGTTATGTCTCTTTAAATTAAATTAAAAACCATCAACTGCCAAGTTTTCATTCAGTTAATGTTCAGGACAGTCATGGCTTTCGATTTGTAAAACACACTGCGAAACACCAAAAATAGCATTTAACTTGTGTTCAATTTGCTCCCTGCAAGCTTGATCATGTAAATCAACCGTACAGTGGTGCTTTAACACAACATGTGCACCCACAGCTATTTCATTGTCTACTTGCGTAATGGTGACACTGTGTACGCTTTCTACATGATCAGTTGCCAATATTTGGTCTTCAACTTCGTCAGAACTTGGCAAGTTAACTTCTTTTGTTAGCAGTCCTATCAGACAGCTTCTCACCACTTTTATTCCGGTGAAAAGTACAAACAGTGAAATGAGCATACTTGAAATAATATCAATCACTTGAAAACCGGTTACATAAATTAAAATACTCGCAACAAAAGTCGATACGGTAGAAAGCAAATCAAAAAATGAATGTAAGAAGACCGCATAAACGTTAATACTTTCTTTTCTGCCTTTATATAACACCCAAGCAGATAAACCATGAAATAAAAAGCCCAGAGCAGCAATAACTGACATTAAATATGTATTTACTTCTTCACCTTGTCCGTCATGATGATGTCCTAATCGCTCACTGCCCTCATAAAGTATTACTACAGAGATAGCTAAGTAAAGTAAGCCATTAATTAAACCGCCGCTAAACTCAGCTTTCTTATAACCATCGCTATAGTTTTTAGCCAAATGTACAGCGACAGATGAAGCAATAAGTGCAATAAATAACGAACTATTATGAACAAAAAGGTGGCCGGCATCAGCAAGCACCGCAAGCGAATTTGAATAATAAGCACCTGCGAGCTGGATCAACATGAAAGTACAAGTAATTGATAAAGCTATAAGAAGACGTCGTCTAGAAGCCTGGTGAGTTGTAATGTCCGTCATTAAAGAAATGAGTACCTGAATAAAAGGAAATGATATACAGTCTCAATTGTAACTCAAATTAGATGCCGTGTGGATAAAAAATCAAAGTAAAATGATTTTAGTCTAAGTATCCCATTCTGATTGAGGCTGCTTTTTTTGACCTAGTTTTGACATCATGTCTTTGAACGGGTTACTCGGTTTATATTCACTGAGTAGTAGAACAAAATGAGAAATTTGTTCTTGTGTAAAAACACGCTCTTCATAATGCTCTATCTTTGCTAAAAGCTGACCTGTTTGAAAAACATTGCTGGGCATATTGGTTCTAAAGTCAGCTTCTTGGTCAAAGACAACAAGACCTTGAATATGCTCTTCTAATCCAAACAACTGTTTCACTCCCGCAATCTTAAGCGGTAACTGTCGACATGGATTATTAAAGTTACTTCTATTCTTACCTAATTGCTCAGTCCAAACTTCAGATGTTGTATCTGCATAGATCCTGCCTGTTTGAGGCTGACATGCAAGTACAAAAATACCGTACGGTGACAGAATAAGCTCATCAATATCCGCCATACCACCTGGGATCGGTAAACTAATCTTGCTGTATAATGTGTAATCACTTACTGGTAAGTGCTTCATTAGATATTTATTTACCGCAATATAACTAAAGTGCTTTGTGAATAACCTCTTAGCCACAGGTACAACAAAACGTAGACTTAGCAACACAATTAACAACAATATCAATAAATATAAGTAGTCTTCTATGTATACAAAAAGCGTGTCGAGTCCTGTTGTATGTTGATATTGCTCTTGGCTGTAATCTATAACTGGAGGTGCTTGCTTAACAGGCTGAACTTCTGTGTTTTGAATCGGTTTTGCTGGCAAGCGTTGTTCATCTGATACTGGCTCTACTGAATTTTCTTGCGCTTTGCTTTTCTCAATACCTTGTTCTGCAAGAGCAATATCTTCTTCTTTTTGCTTATTCGTAAATTTACTATTTTGCTGCCACTGCTGCTCAAATAATTGCTGAAATCTTTCTAATTCATTATTACAGCGTAACTTGTTCACTGAACTTAGTGGCTTTTTTAAACAATAACTTGGTGCTGTATAAAATCCTTCCCATGCTAATTGCTTCGCTTCATCTGAGAACAAGATAATTTTTTCGGGTTCAATTTGACTAGCATTTTGCTTTTGTTGTGCATTTTTCTTCGTAGAATACGGCGTGTTTTGACAAAAAGCCTCTAACCTTTCTTGTAAACGACCATAGCGATTCCCTAAAGATTGTAAGTCGTCACCAGAACTCGTATTCATTTTTTTTGAGATAGACTGGTATTCTTTGAAAAATCTTGCGCATTGAGCTTCAGATAAATTGGATTGAAACGCAAAAGCAGCACTTGTGAATGCTGTAATCCATATTAATGCAAGTCTGATAAGCATACGAATACCTTAGTCCATTAGAGTTTTGATTCAAATAGAATCAGTTATAACAAAAATAGTTTAAAACTTACTGTCTAAATATCATAGCAAAGTTTACTGTTTTATCAGCGACCACTTTTGGTACACGCCTTCACTAGTCACTGTTACTATGTCTTCTCCGTCACTTTTTACATCCATCGTTGTGCTACCTAGCGAAAGCACTTTTGAAGACCAAGTAAACAGCTCTTTACCTGTTTTTATGTGCCAAATAGAAATATCTGTTTTTGGTGTTGTTGTTAATAAATGCTTTTTATCATCTAAAAACAATGCTTCTCTAAACCAACGGAACCTAGAAGAGTAATCTAAGTGAGATTTTCTTTCTCCAGAGTTAAAATCAAAAACCACTTGCTCTTTTAATACATCAGATGCAAACACCAACCCACTTTCGTTATTGAAAGCTAGGCTACTCAATCGAGTTTTAAATTTTTTCTCATATTGAATCTCCAGATTACTCACTGCTCGTTTTGAAATTTTCCCATCAAGACCACCCGAGAGCACATATCTGTCAGCATCATCAAAATACAAGTGATTAATAGTACTATCGTGGATCCGCTCTTTAATAGAAGAGTTACTTGACCTGTTGTAAACAAACAAGGTGCCGTCAGTCATACCTATCGCTATAAGTCCTGCATGTCGAGATAGATTAAGTGCAGAAATTTTTGCAAGCGGTTCATCCGATTCAATTTTCAAGCGACCTAATTTCGATTTCTGTTTCACATCCCATAAATCGATATAATTTGCGCCAGCAATTATCAGTAATCCTGCGACCTTTTTATAAGAAAACACTCTCAGTTCTTCAGGCGTTTCAGAAGGACCTAATGAGAAAATAAGCTGTTTTGTATCTAAGTTCCAAACGTATAAGTTTCTCTTTTCATCAATCACTGTCAGTTCTTGAGAATCATCTGTAAATTGAGCAAGATAAACTAAATTATCAGTAAACTTGTGCGTGCTTTTTTCACTAATCGAAAAAGTCGTCGGATCCTCACAACCAGATAAAGATACAACAAACACTAATAATAATTTATATACATATTTAGTCATATCATTACCTTATAAAGTATTTAGCTGTGTTAAATCCCACTTTTCTAGCATCGCATCGGAGTTTATTGTTAACAGCTCTCCCTTGTCATTACTAAACATAGATAAGATTGTTGCTGTTGGCGTTTCAACCTGACTTTGCCAAGTGCCAAGCTCCTCTCCAGTTTGTGTATCCCATAAAGATAAATGGTTCTTTGAAGATGAAGTAGCTAAAAGATCAGCATGATTAATAAAGTAAGCTTGCCTAAAAACCATAAACCTTGCCATATACTGAAGCTGAATTGCAGCTCCCTGACCTGTTAAAGGTTTGACCAATTGTGTTTTTAAAGCATCAGATACAAACATATTGTTGCTATCGTGGCCCAACACTAGCGATGTAATTCTGTGAGCAAATTCTTGTTCTGTTATCGGCTCTGCTGAAGCAAAAACTCGATAGGCAAGCTTTCCATCTTGAGACGCTGACCAATACTTTTCATTATCTAAAAATGAGATGTGTGTTACAGGTCTAGTGTGAGGCTTAAAACGGTTGTTCAGCCGAGTAGATAATGTCGCCATATTTATGGCACCATCAGACATACCCACGATTAATTTGTCGTTATCATCTGATATGGCCAATGCCGATATTTTGGCAAATTGTTGCACACCCATAAACTGAGTTTTACCAATCAAGGCTTTTCCTGAAACTGACCAAATCGCAACATCATTATCGTTGGCCAAAATTAATTTTGAGCCATCTCCGGACAAAAGCGCTAGTCGGGTCTGTTGAAGCTCTTCACTTTTGGGGACTTCAAACTCAACATTAAAATTATTAGCATTAAAAACAGTTGCTTGACCACTAAGTTTCAATATTAAAAGTAAGTTTCCTTGCTTAGAAAATTGAGCACTTAACAATTGCTCATTGCTAAGATCTGAAATCACACCTTTTGAAAAAGTGACTTCTTTATTGCAGCCAAAGAGTATGAATGTGGTAAAAAAAATAAGTAGCTTAAAACAACGCAAAATAAACCTCGAGGCAATAACCTGCAACACCGACTTAGCTTATGCAATATTGATGCAAAAGTGTAAGGCAAAAGTCTAGAATCGAATTGTATACTAAAAGCTAAAAAGTGTAATGATGAAAGGTATCGTTAAACTGATCTTCAATCTATTTGAGGGACTAATAGTGACGTTCACTTTGATGGGGCTCTCTTTAAAACAGGCAATTTTAGACTCTTTTACCTTTTTACCGATACGTTATCATTACCTCAGTATAGTTTTCTGAATTAAAAACAATTGTGGTTATTGAAATATGAAGACTACGTATAAAAAAGCCAATCAAAATGATTGGCAAAAAAGCTCACGTACTTCCATGTAACTATGAAGTGGACTTAGATTATTGTTTTGGTATTGCACCCACTCCATATTAGTTATGATAGTAGAAGTAAGTACTACAACACTTGTGAGTCATTCCCTGAAACACGACTGGATGAATTAGTTTTACACATCGTGCGTCCCTGCTATTTAGTTCCTATGATCTTTCCTTGCAAATTTAGTCGCAAATACCAATCCTTGCGAAGCTGCGAATAGCTGTTCCATTCCTTGATTACCTTAACCATTCCTTGATTACCTTAACCATTCCTTGATTACCTTAACCAATCCTTGATTACCTTAACCAATCCTTGATTACCTTAACCAATCCTTGATTACCTTGACCAATCCTTGATTACCTTAACCAATCCTTGATTACCTTAACCAATCCTTGATTACCTTAACCAATCCTTGATTACCTTAACCAATCCTTGATTACCTTAACCATTCCTTGATTACCTTAACCATTCCTTGATTACTTCAACCATTCCTTGATTACCTTAACCATTCCTTGATTACTTCAACCATTCCTTGATTACCTTAACCATTCCTTGATTACCTTAACCATTCCTTGATTACTTCAACCATTCCTTGATTACTTCAACCATTCCTTGATTACTTCAACCATTCCTTGATTACTTCAACCATTCCTTGATTACTTCAACCATTCCTTGATTACTTCAACCATTCCTTGATTACTTCAACCATTCCTTGATTACTTCAACCATTCCTTGATTACTTCAACCATTCCTTGATTACTTCAACCATTCCTTGATTACCTTAACCATTCCTTGATTACCTTAACCATTCCTTGATTACCTTAACCATTCCTTGATTACCTTAACAATTCCTTGATTACTTCAACCATTCCTTGATTACTTCAACCATTCCTTGATTACTTCAACCATTCCTTGATTACTTCAACCATTCCTTGATTATCTTAACCATTCCTTGATTACCTTAACCATTCCTTGATTACCTTAACAATTCCTTGATTACTTCAACCATTCCTTGATTACTTCAACCGTTCCTTGATTAAATCCTACATAAACTAACCTACTAACTTTTCGACTTCTTCAACTACGCATCTCGCATAACTTGTTTTAGAAGGACGTTCTGTAGTGTCACCCCCACCTCTGACTAGGCGTGTGTCTGAACTAATGACCTTAGAGTTTGATAGCTCTTTTAGTTTCTTTTTATTTAGAGTTAAAAACATGAGTAGCCTCGTTGTGAAAACAGCAACATAAAAAGTATTAAACAAGATTCAACAGCCTTTAAAAAGAAATTAAGACTAGCGCCGCTGAATCTTTTTTCATACTAGCTAGAAAGGGGAAGAAGAGAATGAGGGATTACTTACAAATACCTAAAAAATACAACTCACAATTTAGTAATTATTGAATAACGTTGAGTAAAACTACCTCATTACTTTTAAAGCTTTGTATTTGAATGATAAGTTTTAATCCCCCCAACTTTTCAGTGACCGAAAAATCTGCAATGGTTTTTTCAATGGTATTAAAATCATCTATTAAATTTGTCTCCTGAAGTGTCTCCAATGAGTATTTAAATAGACTTGAGCCTGAAGAATAGTACAGTTCTTGCCCATATAATTTCCAATGAATATAAGGATAACCAGACAGTGACAAAATAAATTTTTGAATACCTTCTTGGGGGTCGAAAAGGTAAAAATTATTGTAAAAATCTTGATAAAGTATTTTATCATCATCAGTTCTTGCAATGCTTTTAGCATTTTGATGAATAATCTTTTGTAGCTCTTCCGTCTCTAAGTTGAACATCCATACATGCTGTTCACTTTGTTTTGATTCTAAAACTAAAAGTAAATTTTCTTTATTGAACCAAGCTAAATCTACAATTTGATTTTGGACAGTAAACTTATCGATTACTTTTTTCTTAATAGGGTCAATTAAACGTAACTCTTTATTATAGCTTAAGGCAATTAGCCCACTGTTTTCGTAATAATCTCCCGAACCAAATGTAGGTAAATCTATAGCAATATCATTTTGAACTAATTCTTTATTGAAGTAAGAAAATAACTTCATAGGCTCACCTTCTTGAAAAAAGTAAAAGCCTTCTTTAACAGCAATTGGCATAAACTCAGTTGCCCTACTATCGACTAATTTCTCTTGTGATGCTGATTTCAAATCATATTCAAAAATATCATTGTCAGAAGTTCTAGTAGCACCATATAAAGAGTTAAAACCAGGCAACATAAAATCAATATACGAATCTGCTTTTAATGATTTAGTTACAACCTGTTTAGAGCTTATATCAAGAGTACTGAGCTTCTTTGAGTTAGATACATACCATGTAAGATTATTTGCATCACTACTCCATGAAACCCGTCGAATGCTTTCAGGTGTTTCATAAAGTAGCTCTTGCATACTGCCGTCTAAATTTGCAACAAAAATCTGCCTCAAACCGACTTTTGAACGGATAAACACCACTTTATCTTTCTTTGGCGAAAGAGTGACATATCTGTCACCGTATGAATCGATATTTGGAGAGGTAACTTGAAACTCTTCACCGGTTTCTAAATCTCTTGCAACAAGCGCTGATAAGCTAGGGACATTTCGATAGCCAAACTTTGTATAAATAATTCTGTTACTTAGCTCATCAGTAACTAGACTGAGAATATATTGAGACTCGCAATCCAATACTTTTTCTTTTGCCGCAACTTCATTGTTAACCCTAAAATCAGCTCGCCAAATTTCACATATACTTTGCTCATTATTGATAATTTGATAGTAAATACTGCTGCTGTTTGATGCCCAGCCAATAGGGTAGCTGTCTAGTTCTTCAGAAATTATTTTTGTATTTTTGTGTGTTTCTAAATCAATTAAGAAAATTTCATCAACATTGTTTTTAGGATTGAGTTTACTCACTGCCAATTTATCATTCGATGGCGATAAGCTGAGCAATGAATAAACGCTATTATCTGAGATAGAAAGTTTTTTAGACTGAAGATTTAATACCTTGGGTTGTGTTTGCCACCAATATGTTGCACCGCCACCAGCTATCAAAAATGCGATAATTAGAAGAAAATATTTTAAACTAAATAATGAGCTTGGCTTTTCTTTATACCCTAATAAAAACTGACTTGATTGAGTTGATGAATTAAGGCTTCTTGTCTCGTTGGCAGTTGTACTGATGTTAATTTCATTGGTGGCTTGTGAAGTGGCATCAATTGAATACTCACCCAGCGTGGTTGAGTCTTCATATACATATTCAACCTCACAAATAAAACTATAACCTTTCTTATAGTGAGTTTTTATTAAATTAGGAGAATCATTTGTTGCTTTAAGTAAGCGCCTCAGATCAGAGATGGCTTTATTGATTGCGTTGTCATCAACATAATGGTTTGCCCATACACTGCTAACAAATTCATCTCTAGAAATAATTCTATTTGGATTAAGAATGAAGTAACAAAGAATTTTATAGCTTAAAGGTGTTAGTTCTTGTGTCGTTATCTCACTGATTAAACTACAACTTCGAGTACATAGCGTCCAATCAGCAAACTTAACTTGAGAAACATTAGTATCAAACAAAATAACAACCACCCTTATTACTAAGCAATAGCATTATAAATTTAAAACCATGCTTATCAATCAGTTATTCATACTTTGAAACACTCTAAAGCAAATATTTGTAAACAAGATTAAAATGAAGCCAAACATATGAATATTTAATTTATCACACTCTTCAAATTGAAAGCATGAATTATGTTAAATCAAACAAATTTTCTTGATACAAAGCAATCACTTCAGGTTACTAAAAGCAAATCACCAATAACTAAAGCAAAATTAACAACGTAATCATAAGGTAAATGGTTAACAAAAAAGCTGACGTTTTCACATTAATGCCCCCAAACAACTTTGTTGGCAAATAAATCAACACCAGTGCAACTTTGTTGCTATTCATTGAGAAAGTAACGCTCAAGGCTGTGCCAGTTAAAGTGACTAATGCACAGCTCCAAGCAAACCCCACTCCGATTCCTTTATAAAACATAGATATTGCTACACTTACAAATATAAGTAATGCGCCTGTATGTTTAAATACTTGTTCTAACTTCTTATTTTTCTTTGGAAAAGCAAGTACTTGTTTATTGTATTTAGGCATCGCAAGTAACAACAAAGTGAGGCCATGTAGCATCATTAATAGGGTCAGTAACTCAATCATCATGCTTGTGTCCTTGTAAGTACTCTTTGTTGAACAGCTTTCGTTTCTTTACACTCTTTACTGAAAAGCTTTTGAAGGTAAATCGCTAAAGTAATACATATAATTGATACAAGCGTACAAATAAGATCTACAGAAACAAACACCCAGTTTTTACTTATTAGCGCATTAAAAAAACCAAGATTCGTCGTTAATGCATTCACAACCGGCACGCTGGCAAACAAGACACCAGCCAAATAGGTTAATTTAACCCAAGCAGCATCCGCTTTTTTCAAAAGTGCCATCACTACGGCAATCAAGCTGATTGTTCCCCATGTCAAAAATAGTGAATTCACTTCTGCAGCGGCCCTAGCGCTAAAATCCAAAGGTAATAATCTATTTGCCAACAAATAAACAGCAATACCTGACGGTAAACCTAATAAGCATCCTAAATTCAATCCTTCTGTGAAGCGATATCCAAACGAGCCTCCGCCCTCTTTTATTGACTTACTTCTTCTTTTTACTGTCCAGAGCACCATACCAGAAGCAATCATTGCAGTTCCGAAAAGTCCCGTCAAAAAGTAAAGCCATCTTAATGAAGTTGACGCGAATAAGCCTTCATGTAATGAGCGCAAAACATAATAAAATGACTTTGATGATTGATGACCTACTTGTTCATCCAATAATTTGCCCGTGTTAGCATCAAACACCCATTTATCTCTGCTATCACTGAGAGTCTGATGAACGCTTCCAATCTCAAATTGTGAATTAGCATCATTCAGATGAGATAACGACATCCATGCAACAGGTTTGTTTTCCATCGCTTTTTGGCCAATACTAAGTAATTTATCGATATCAAGGCTTGATTGGTAAACGCCTGACTTTTCTACTGAAGTTCGATTAAAGTATTCTTTATAAAAAGCGTCTTTACCCTCTTTTCCGGCACCATAATGCGCATTCATAATCAAAGGCATTAAACTGTAAAGAAGCAGCAAAAAACCCGTAAATGTAATCATAAAATGAAATGGTAATGACATAACACTCATTAAGTTATGACCATCAAGCCAAGCCGTCGGTTTTTTACCTTTTCTAAATGTGAAAAACTCTTTGAATATTTTTTTGTGGATCACAACCCCTGTGATCAAAGCCAAAAACATAAACATCGTCGCCACACCAACAATGTAATAAGCAACCATCTTTGGCATATAACGAAGTCGATAGTGCATTCGATATAATGTTTGACCGCCAGCCGTCGCCCTTAGGGTTAACGCTTCACCCGTGCTCGGGTTTAGATTTACACGCTGCCGTTTGTTGTTTTCATCTCGATAAGAAATCGTTAAAAATGGCTGCGATCTCTCCACTGGAAATCGAACTGAATAATTATCAAGCTTGTTTTTATCGACAAAGCGCTTAACAACAGGCACTGCTTCCTCGACGCTTACATTAAATACAGGCGTTTCTGGCGTCATCCAATCATCTAATTCATCATCAAAGTAGCCAAGCGTACCAGTTAGGAAAATAAAAAATAAAATCCAGCTAAGTAATAAACCAACCCAGGTATGCAACCAAGCCATAGATTGGCGAAAAGCACTCTTCATCACATCACTCCCTGAAATTTAAACAGCCAAAACATAAATGCTAAAACACTGGTTATCAGAATTAATTTTAAGCTCGCCAACTTGTAGTTTTTAACAGCAAACGACCACATCACCACCGCTGGAAATACAATAAAAAACAGCATACTTGACCATGCAACTGCATGCTTTGTCTCAATAGGTAATAAATATGAAAGGTCTAAACAAATAAATAGCGAGAAAGTAAAGCCACCAATAACAGACATCAGCGCCCTGCTAAAAACTTCTACTCTATAAGGAGAAAAAAAATCTGACATGAGAAAATGACAATTAAAAACAAAGTTAAATGATAATAACTATCAATTTCTATTGCAACAAATTAAACATTAAAGACAATACATAAAGCTATATTTTTCAATGGGATTTAATTGTTAGGCATAAGAGTTACTTAAAAAACGTCTTCTTCTAGACGAGATGAGTTGCGCTAGCTTCATTAACATCAAAGACCTTGGATTAAAACAGCCATAGATTATCAAGTCATCGATACTGTCATTTTCACATTAACTGGATGACAAATAACATGTGCACTTTTAATTGATTATTAAATACCAGAGTCATTGTTTATTAAAGCATACATTAACCACATAGAAGTAATGTGTAAGCGTCTGTAATTGCTAAATAACTATTTATAAGCCAAAGTACTCAGGCTTTTATTTACGGAAGAATAAAAGCGGGTAAACATTTTGTCGTTCACCCACTAAGTACGAATTGTTGTATTTTAGAGTGTGCATCACAAAACTAAATACGAACAAATGAGCAACTTAGTGCCAAGCCTTACTGTTTCGGTAAGGCTTTCTTCTGCTCAAGTTTGTATTCTTCAACCCGCTCTGAAAAATAGATAACAGTGTGATCAAACCAACTTTGAATATTTGAGTAGAGTAAGTTTTCAGGATCAAGGGTACTTTCTACCCATTGCTTATTTAACGAAGAACAACGTTGAGTGTTTTCGGTTTTAAGAATTGTTAATAGTAAATTTTTCGGTTCTGGTAGTTCACTAAAATACTGCACAAAAGCAAAACTGGTTGCATACAAAGCTTGTCTATCCTCTAACCAGTGATCAGAAGGGTAAATCAACTCCTGTAACGTTAATGGCGAGCCTAATGAGCCGCTTCTTTTTTCCCATTCATCATAATCTAAAAACAACTCTGGTACTGCGTGATCAACATAGTGTGTAAAGTACTGAGCTAACCCCTCTTGTAACCAACGGTGCATATAACCAAACTGAATAAAATTAATTGCATGAACAGCTTCATGAACCAAGGTGCGCATAAACGGCTGTCCAAGTATTTGCCCTTTATCATTGAATGGTATTTTTACAAATGCTTGGTGTATCCAAGGTAAATAGACACCTCTAACAACTGCCGATTCTTCAGCACCATGCTCTTTTAAAGCATTAAAATATTGGGTTTGGTTTATTGCTAATTTTATATTTATTGGTGTTTTAAAGAGGTTTTCTGCACCTAACCAATTAAAGTAAGACTCGTAAACGCGCTCTAAATGACGATTAATATTAGATAAGATCCATTTTTCAGTTTTTTTACCATACACAGAGCCCACACTATATTCCTTTCCGTTATGCAAAACGGCTATATTGAGTTCGTAATAATCAGAATAAACTCGTTTGTTGGCTTGTAACTCTTCGTCATACACCTCTTTATAGCTTAATGGCTCTAAGGCCATATCCCGACAAAGCTGCTCTTGTGCTGGAGTTACTTCTACAAGTTCCCAAGGATGAGGCGCATGCTCAGTATAAGAAATATCTTGCTGAACCACATAAAAAGACTCTGATTGAGCATCATCTAATTTAGTTTCAACTTGCTCAGATGCCTGTTCAATTACATCTATCACATCATCTTCTACAAATGATAGTTCTGCTGCTGTGTTGTTACTTTCAACTACCGTAGGCACATCAGCACCAGAATTCTCAAATAGAAACAACTGAACCACAATAAAAATGGCAGCAACAAAAGCCAATATAGCAATTATGATTTTTTGTTCTGGTTTGAGTCGTGACATAGTTTTACTTTATCAATTAAAGAACAGATTTTAGTCTTGCAAAGGTTTTCATATTTTCATCTGCAACCAAAATGGAGTAGTCAGGATTTTTCGCAATGAGCTGATAGTATGAGTCGCCATTTTCGTCCGTTGCTTTTTTAATATCTCGCAATAAATATTGGCTGTCGCCTGCGTCATCCAGTCTCTCAATCGCTACAGTTTGGTTTTGTAATGAGCCAGCACTCTCAGGCGTAATAAATTCCAGCAACAATAGATCACCATCAAAAATAGGACTCTTGCCACCATTCATAGAATTACCGCTGGCCCTTGCCAAAAAATGCTTATTAGGGTCAACCTTACCAATACCACCAGGTATATCCATATACTGAGCATCACTTTCATCGCCAGTCTTAAAGTGCCCGCAGGCAATTTTTAAATTAGGGAAGTAAAGCAATTGCGGTTTTGGCTCTGCGATTTTTTCATTCTTATTAGCCTCAACCTTATCTTCTCTTTCACCATATTTCTTTTTAAACGTCAAAACAGGAGCTAAAGGTGCTGAATCAACAAATGTGTCTATCCCATGCCAAAGTTTTGCATGGTTACTTCTTGCTACTTCATACGCCCAATTACTCACAGCAATACTTTGATTAACACTACAATCAAAGTACCTACTCAATTCAGAATCAATAACTCGACTGTGTTTAACTAAATTACTTTCTATCCAGTTATCCCTATGTTCATAAGAGGCAAGAAAGTCTCGTTTATTATTGTTACACCTACGATGAGCAGCAACGAAATTATGCGCTAAATCATTACTGTAACGAGAAAAAGGAATAAAATGATCAATCTCAACATCATTCTTAAATGGTTTTTGACAGTAAAAGCATTGGTTCTTTTGTAAGTCTACTAGTACTGGCTTAACTTTAGCTAAAGATTGCCTGTCCTCTCCAAACAAAAATGACTCGAGTTTAGATTGAGGCCCAATTAACGCTTGGTTATATTTGATGCTCTGAATTTTTTGCAACCATGCATTTTTAGAGAGGTAAACAACCAAATCATAAAACCTCCTAAAGCATGCTGCGATACCTGGCTTAAGTTCAATGTATTGCGGTTTTTTGTCATGAGGATAAAGAAAACATTCTTCTTGCTTAGCTAGAATTTGAAGCCGCCAGAGAGGTCCTGTTTTCAAGGTATTTAACGCTGCTCGATAACTTTCATGCCAGTAACTACTTCTCTTCAATTGTCCTAAACTACGAATATTATTTTGTTGGCATTCATACAACACTGAAATGACTTTAGATTGCGCTCCGGAATTTTGTTTGAGGAGCGCGTCTGCTCCCGACTTAATATTCGAAAAAGGCATAGCATGATGCCAATATAATTGAAGTAACTTCTCAGCTAATAAACTATGCTCAATTTTGAGGCTCTCATTAGCACTAACATCAAGTTTCTCTATACATATATCAGCAATAGCATTTAACAATGCATACTTATAGGTAGCAACAAAGTCGCCCTCAGATAAAATTCTCTGGATAAATGAAATAAATTCTAACTGTAGTTTTTCGCTTGGTTTTATATCTTTCACGTCCTAGCATATTCCTTATACAACAATGTAGGATGTATTAGTTAGGTGTGAATGAATTATTATTCACACCTTGAGGAGCAACTTTTATTTCTTTTTAATCAACCCATTCAACCAAATCTCGCCTTTTCTCTCTGGTCTTTGATCTTCGCTTTGCCATGTTTTTTCAAGGGTTAACTGCGGCTCTGCATCTATCAATGCTTTTAGGCTTTCTTCGGTTAAGTCAGTGAAGTGGCGGCCGTTTATGTCTCGCTCACCTTCGCCGTACTTAAAGCTAACGTATAACACACCATTTAGTTTTAACGCATTGGCAAGTTTGGTGAAACGGTCGGGTAATTCGCTGTGCGCAACGTGCAGTAAGCTCGCACAGCACCAAATACCGTCGTATTGGTGCTGGTCGTTAATTTGGCGAAATGTTTTTACGTAAACAGGCTGTTCTAGGTGAAAGCTGGCGATTTCTGCCAATTCGGCAACGGCATCAAATGCCGTGACCTTGTAGCCGAGCTTTTTAAAGTACAGTGCGTCTCGGCCCGAGCCGCAGCCTGCGTCTAGAATATGGGGTTTTAAGCCATTCGGGCAGCCTTCGGCTGAAGGAATATGCGGTAAGAATGCGTTGTAAAACTCGCTCATATCAATATGGAGCGTGCTGTTGGCGAATGCGCTGGCGTTCTGAGCGTAGTAGTCGAGCGTTTGTTGTGTCATGTGTTTATTCTTTACCAGTGTGAGAGTGGTGACGTTGGGTTTCACGCCTTTGCAGTTTTAATATAGCTGCTGCTCGCCAAGTTTCTTTGTAACTTAGTTGATTGCTAATTTAGCTTAAATTTTTGTAGATGAGTAGTGATAAGAATCAATAAGTTATTCATGTTTGGTCTGATTATTTTAAATTGTTTTTAATATAAGCAGATAAACCGAAATATAGTGGATGTTGTCGAGTTATTTTTTACCCGACATAAAGTCGGTGCTACCGTGCTAAACACCTGGTAGCAGCGAATTTATTTCGCGTTTTCTGTGTGTAACGCTTACCCGACGTAAAGTCGGTGCCACCTTGCTAAAAACCCCGGTAGCAGCGAATTTATTTCGCGACTTATTTGAGTAATGCTTACCCGACATAAAGTCGGTGCTAACTAGCTAACAACCCCGGTAGCAGCGAATTCATTTCGCGTTTTCTGTGTGTAACGCTTACCCGACGTAAAGTCGCTGCTACAGAGCTAAACACCCGGTAGCAGCGAATTTATTTCGCGTTTTCTGTGTGTAACGCTTACCCGACATAAAGTCGGTGCTACCGTGCTAAACACCTGGTAGCAGCGAATTTATTTCGCGTTTTCTGTGTGTAACGCTTACCCGACATAAAGCCGGTGCCACCTTGCTAAAAACCCCGGTAGAAGCGAATTCATTTCGCGTTATTTAGATAAATACAATCCCAAAAGGAATATTCCGACACATGCTTGCACAAGCCTTTTCTCAATGGGTTGGCAACAATATATCTAGCTTGATTTAACAGCTCTTCTTCTCGCCTAATACATGTATCGTAATACCCTTTTTGCCAAACCTTACCAGTTACGGTATTTCTTAAAAGAGTCGCAGTTCGACCTTTGAAGAATTTGATTACTTGCCCCAACTCAAGAATGCAGCCCAATTTAATCAACAAATGAATATGATCTGGCATTATTGTATAAGCAATCACGTCAGCATATTGTTTATCTTCAAGTTTATATATTTCTTGGCCTAAAAGCTGGTTAACGTGCAGTTGTGTGAATATTTCTCTTCTATCTTGAGTCGTTATAGTGATTGCGTAGTACCTTCCAGAAATTGATACTCTGCCTTTTCGAAGATTTATGGCTGAAAACATTAAAAAAGTCCTTTTATTAAAAACAATCTAAAAGTTTAGCTATAAACTTTAATTTTGCCTGTTCACTCTTTTACCCGACGTAAAGTCGGTGCTACCGAGATAAACAACCCCGGTAGCTGAGATTTCATTTCGCGTCTTTTGTGAGTAACGCATACCCGACGTAAAGTCGGGGCTACCGAACTAAACCCCGGTAGCAGCGAATTTATTTCGCGTCTTATATGAGTAACGCTTACCCGAAGTAAAGTCGGTGCTACCGAGTTAAATCAAGTAGGTAGCACCTTTAAATGTTTTATAAATTTCCTCGGTTATGCGGCGCGTTAAAGTCTAGCTCAGGACCATTTGGGATCACTCCAGCTGGATTAATGGTCTTGTGACTCGCGTAGTAATGCTCTTTAGTATATTCGATATCAACCGTATCGCTTACTCCCGGCACCTGATACAACTCTCGAACATAATTGCTGATATTTTCGAAGTCTTTCAGTTGAGTACGATTACATTTGAAATGACCAAAATACACGGCATCAAAACGTATAAGCGTCGTGAATAAACGCCAATCGGCTTCGGTGATTTGCTCACCAACTAAATAACGATTTTTACTTAAATGGTCTTCTAGCCAATCTAGACTTTCAAATAAAGCATCATACGCTGCGTTATACGCTTCTTGTGTCGTTGCAAAACCCGCTTTATAAACGCCGTTGTTAATGGTGTCGTAAATGCGTGCGTTAATCTGGTCAATTTCAGGTATTAAAGCTTCTGGGCTATAGTCATCTGTATTGCCAGTGAGTTCATTAAACGCGGAATTAAAAATACGAATGATCTCAGCGGATTCATTATTGACTATAGTTTGGGTCTTTTTATCCCAAAGAATTGGAACCGTCACGCGACCTTCATAACTTGGATCTGATTTTAAATACAGCTCATATGCATATTTAAAACCATAAAGTGGGTCTTTTTCATCATCAAACTCCCAGCCATTTTCAAGCATTTGAGCTTGAACAACTGTGACATCAATTAAAGACTCAAGCCCTTTTAGGGCTCTAAAAATCAATGTGCGGTGTGCCCAAGGACACGCTAAAGAAACATAAAGGTGATAACGGCCAGCTTCAGGTTGATAAGGATTATCACTGTCTGTGCTAATCGTGTTTCGAAATTTACTGTCTTGGCGTTTAAACGCGCCCTTACTTTCTTTGGTGTCATACCACTTATCAACCCATTTGCCGTTTTGTAATAAACCCATAATAAATCCTCTTAATCCTATAAATATTTGCTTGAAAGAAGCCACCTATGAGCTGTGACTTCTTTACTTTAATTTCTACAATTTAATAACTTTCGAACTTGTCATTTAGATTTAGTTACTGGCAGTTTGAAGCTGCGCGTTACCTTGGCTAGTCAACTTAGACGTTAAAACACGGTCTAGCGAAAACTTACCACCACCTTGAAATACCAAGGCAACGCTGATAGCAAACAGTGATAACGCGAATTCATACCCATTGTTCGACATAAATAAACCGTTTTGGAAATGCACTGCAAAAATTGCCACCAACATAGTGAAAGCAAGAGCGACGGCAGTTGGTCTAGTAAGTAAGCCGACGAGTAAAAAGATCCCGCCGAAAAACTCTGCGCTTCCCGCCATAAGTGCCATTAAATAGCCGGGCGCTAAGCCAATTGATTCCATCCACTGGCCTGTACCTTCAAGACCATAGCCACCGAACCAAGCAAATAACTTTTGTGCGCCGTGGGCAATAAATAAAATACCTGCGACTACGCGAAGTGGTAAAGCTGATAGTTGGTCGTCAGTTTTTAGTACGTTTAGTAAAGTTGATGTGTTCATTTTGCTGCTCTCTTAAATTTAGTTGATTATGTTTTTCAGTGTTTCTCTGAAGAAGTGAGTTCATTATAGGTAAGCATTAGCAAACAAATAACTGGCAGAATTTGACAAGTTAGTTCAAAATATTTGAACAATTATTTTCGACATGTTTTTAAGTGATATGCAGCACTCTCCTCTTACTTTAGAAGCTTTAATGGTGCTTGATGCCATAGATCAACGTGGTAGCTTTGCCAGCGCCGCTGAGCAACTTAATAAAGTTCCATCAGCGATTTCGTATATTGTGCAAAAGCTCGAAGAACAACTGGGCGTGACGTTATTTGTACGCCAAGGTCGGCGCTCAGTATTAACCCCAGCAGGCTTACATCTTCTTGAAGAGGGCCGCAAAGTATTACTCGCAGTTGGCAAATTGACAGAGCAAACACAAACAATCGCCCACGGTTGGGAGCCCAAAATACGTATCGCTATTGATACCATTGTGGACGAGCGCAAAGTTTTCAAAGCCTGCCATACATTTTTAGCTGAACACGAAAACATAGAACTCGACTTTAAAGAAGAAGTATTAAATGGTACGTGGGAAGCTTTGATAGAAGATGAGGTTGATTTGGTGATCGGTGCATCAGATCCCGTCCCAGCGCAGCAAGGCATACGTGCAAAAACCCTCACTGAATACCATAGCGTCTTTGTTGCAGCACCAGACCACCCACTTCATAAACTAAACAGAGCAGTAGAATCATCTGATATTTTGAAATACCGTACTGTCGTTGTGCATGACTCCAGCCGAAATGCCATTGCGAAGTCATCAAACATCATAGAAGGTTCAAAGCATTTATATGTAAGCAATTTACAGCAGAAAATCTGCGCCATAGAGGCCGGTGTAGGTGTTGGTTTTTTACCAGTTGATCAGATAGATAGCCAGATTAAATCAGGCACATCAAAAGTATTAACCTTGGCGGAGCCTTCAATACCACAACCATTAAATATTGCCTGGAAAGTAGTGAATAAAGGTAAGGGGTTAAGAGCCTTGGTGGAGTGTATTGAAACTGCATTTTCGGAATAAATCTTACCCGACATAAAGTCGGTGCTACCGAACTAGACACCCGGTAGCAGCGAATTCATTTCGCGTCCCCTTTGCGTAACACTTACCCAACGAAAAGTCGGTGCTACCGAACTATACCCCGGTAGCAGCGAATTCATTTCACGTCCCCTTTGCGTAACACTTACCCGACGTAAAGTCGGTACTACCGAACTAGATACCCGGTAGCAGCGAATTCATTTCGCGTCCCCTTTGCGTATCACTTACCCGACGTAAAGTCGGTGCTACCGAACTAAACCCCGGTAGCAGCGAATTCATTTCGCGTCCCCTTTGCGAAACACTTACCAACGTAAAGTCGGTGCTACCGAACTAAACCCCGGTAGCAGCGAATTCATTTCACGTCCCCTTTGCGTAACACTTACCCGACGTAAAGTCGGTGCTACCGAACTAAACCCTGGTAGCAGCAAATGTATTTCGAATTTAACCAATTAACTGCTGATACAACACTCTTGCTGCAAGTAATAAAAACGCGGTGCCTAGTAACTTATCAATCACAGCTTGCTTCCTAGTTAAATCAAACTTCTCTCTTGCTTTAGCGCTGGCAACCGACACAAAGAAGTACCACGCAGTATCAATCGCCAATACAGTGGCGCACATTAAAATGGCGACGGTCAGCGTCATGGCTTCTGGTTGTATAAATTGCGAAAACAAGGCGATAAAAAAGATAGCAAGCTTTGGATTTAAGAAAGCAATGGCAAAGCCATCTTGTGCGGCTTGCTTGTAACTCGTTGGGTTCGCTTGAGTCACATCTAAACCCGAAGACTTACTGGTCAAAATTTTATAACCCATATAGGCTAAATACGCTGCGCCTGCGTAAACCAGCGTTTGGAATACGAAAGGAAAATGGGTAATTAAACTCGCTAAACCTGCGATTGATAGCGCGGCATAGATACCAACACCAACACCGTGTGCAACACTTGCTGCAATACCGTGCCCTGCACTGTTATAAAGTGAGTGACGTAAAACGACTGCTAAACTCGGACCCGGTGACATAGCACCAATTGCGCAAATAGTGGCTAAGCTTAGCCAAGTTGTTAATTCCACATTGTATCTCTAATTGATAAAAAACAGCTCAAGTTTAACGATGCCGGCTTTTTCGAGCAAGAACTCAAATTGATGACTTGGTATGATTAAGATAACAAATGATAAGAATTAAACGACTGCTAGCTGAAAGGGTCGTTATGTTACAAAGAGTCTGACCAAATGAGCCAAACTCTAACTTAAATCTTCTCTTAAAAAGATTAGGTTCTGTGATCAGCAGCAAAACCACCTTGAGATTCACAAAGTGAAATTAAAACATCACCCTCTTCCCAAGAAGTCAATTGCTTACTCCATAATACGTTGAATGGATTACCTTCAACAGGCTTATGGCAAGTGATATGACCGTAATATTCAGGGAAAGAATTTATATATGCAGAAGCAGACACTGAAACACCCATTGTCATGGCTGCGACAACGCCCATTAGTAAAGTTTTCATAATGATTCCTTATAAATTATTTTTATAGAATGTTGTTAGAGATTAAAAATTGTTCCTTTTTTAATCTCTAACTATAAAACCATACCTACTTTGTGATTGCAAACACCGAGGTCACTCTAACTTTTCATTAAACTTTTTGACCTCACCTGTTTTCATTAAACAATAAACCGCTGGTAAGACAATCAAAGTAAGCAGCACCGCACTCGACATGCCGCCGACCATAGGCGCTGCAATTCGACTCATCACTTCAGAGCCCGTGCCATCACCATATAGAATCGGTAACAGGCCAATAATGATGGTTGCCACTGTCATCATCACAGGGCGAACACGTAAGCCTGCACCATGTAAAATGGCTTCTAGATAATCAGATTTACCAATGGCTGTGCCTTTGGCTTTGTGTTCATCTTTTAAATCTTGCAGTGCTTGATTCAAGTAGACCAACATGATCACACCTATTTCTACCGCAACACCAGCCAGAGCAATAAAACCAACGCCAACAGCAACCGAAAAATTAAAACCTTCTAGGTACATGAGCCATAATCCGCCGATCATCGCCATCGGCAATGTTGCGATGATCACCACGACTTCGCTCAAACGCCTGAAGTTGAGGTAAAGTAAGATAACAATAATCGCCAGCGTTAATGGCACAACATAACTCAGCTTCTCTTTGGCCCGCTCCATATATTCATACTGCCCCGCCCAATTAATTGAATAACCAGCAGGTAGTTCAAGCTCTTTGGTAAGTAATGCTTTGGCATTTTCAACATAATTGCCGACATCAATGTCTTCAATATCGATATACGTCCAACCATTTAAACGGGCGTTTTCGCTCTTTATACCCGGCGGACCATTTTCAATATAAACATGCGCGACATCACCCAACGCAATACGTTGGCCTGTGGGTGTCACCATCGGCATTCGCGCTAATTGTTCTGGTGAATTTCGGTAGTCTTGTGGGTAACGTAAATTCACCGGATAGCGCTCTTGCCCTTCAACGGTTTGAGTTACATTCATCCCACCAATGGCCGTTGCAACCACTTGTTGTACATCGGCGATGTTTAAACCATAACGGGCCGCTTTGATACGGTTAATATCAACCTTGATATAACGACCTCCAGCAACGCGCTCTGAATACACAGACGCCGTGCCTTCAAGCTTAGGTAAAAGCGTTTCGAGCTGTTGACCAATATCTTGAATTACATCGAGATCTGGCCCTGCCACTTTTATGCCCACAGGCGTTTTAATGCCCGTTGCCAACATATCGATACGCGTTTTGATTGGCATAACCCAAGCATTAGTCACCCCGGGTAATTTCACCAATGCATCCAGCTCTTTTTTCAAACTCTCTGTGGTTACGCCCTCACGCCACTGTGATTTGGGCTTTAACTGGATAAAGGTTTCGATCATAGTAAGCGGCGCGGGATCGGTAGCGGTTTCAGCACGGCCCACTTTACCAAACACGTTCTCGACCTCAGGAATAGTGCGAATTAACTTGTCGGTTTGCTGCAACAACTCTCTGGCTTTACCAATCGAAATGCCCGGATACGTCGTAGGCATATACATTAAATCACCTTCATCTAAAGGTGGAATAAACTCGCTGCCAATCTTATCTAGTGGATAAAAGCCAACTACTGTTACTGCAATCGCCGCCAAAATTGTGGTTTTAGGAAAACGTAAAACCCCTTTCAAAACTGGCATATAAAGAGCGATCAGTAATCTATTCAGCGGGTTTTTACGCTCAGGTAATACCTTACCGCGAATAAAGTAGCCCATTAAAACAGGCACTAAGGTGATCGCTAAACCTGCAGACGCTGCCATGGCATAGGTTTTGGTATACGCAAGCGGCGCGAACATGCGCCCTTCTTGAGCTTCAAGAATAAACACAGGTAAGAAGCTCACGGTAATAATCAGCAAGCTAAAAAATAACGCAGGCCCGACTTCACTGGCTGCTTTGCCCACCACTTGCCAGCGGTTTTCATCGGTAAGAGGGGTCTTTTCCATGTGTTTATGCATGTTCTCAATCATTACGATGGCACCATCTGTCATCGCACCGATGGCTATCGCAATGCCACCTAACGACATGATGTTGGCATTAATTCCTTGAAAATACATAACAATAAAGGCAACTAAAATGCCCATAGGTAAGCTAATTACTGCCACAATTGAGGAACGCAAGTGGAACAAGAAAGCTGCACAGATCAGGGCAACAACTATCAATTCTTCGGTGAGTTTGCCCCATAGATTATCGACTGCTCTATCGATTAAAGCTGAGCGGTCATAGACAGTGACAATCTCAACGCCCTCAGGCAAACCCGCTTTTAGCGATTCTAATTTAGCTTTCACGCCATCAATGGTGGTTTTGGCGTTTTCACCAAAGCGCATGACTACAACGCCACCCACAACTTCGCCTTCGCCGTTCAGCTCAGCAACACCGCGGCGCATTTGCGGGCCAAGATTGACCACGGCAACATCGGCAATGGTGAGTGCTACGCCATTTTCATTCACACCTAGTGGAATTTGCAGAATATCTTGCACACTTTGGATATAACCGGTTGCGGTAACCATGTATTCCGCTTCGGCCATTTCAAGCACTGATGCACCTGTTTCTTGGTTGCCCCGCTGTAATGCTGTTTGCACATGATTTAACGGAATACCATAGGCGCGCAGTTTGTCTGGGTCTACTTGTACTTGGTACTGCTTCACCATACCGCCAACTGCAGCGACTTCTGAGACACCTGCTACAGATTGCAATTCGTATTTTAAGAACCAGTCTTGAATACTGCGCAGTTGGCTAATGTCGTGTTTGCCTGTTTTATCGACCAACGCATATAAATACACCCAACCCACCCCAGTGGCATCAGGACCCAGCTGAGGTTTTGCACTACTGGGTAAACTTGGCGCAACTTGGCTTAAATACTCTAGCACCCGCGAGCGCGCCCAGTACAAGTCGGTCTTATCGTCGAAAATGATATAAACGTAAGAGTCGCCAAAGAATGAGTAACCTCGTACCGTTTGTGCACCTGGCACCGATAACATGGCAGTAGTCAGTGGGAATGTCACCTGATCTTGCACCACTTGCGGTGATTGACCGGGGTAACTGGTTTTTACGATCACCTGTACATCAGATAAATCGGGAATGGCATCAACAGGCGTGTTCTTTAACGAGAACAACCCTGCGCCAACTAAAATTAAACTCATCAACACCACAAAGAAGCGGTTGCTGATAGACCAGCGAATAATTGCTGCGATCATATTGCCTCCTCGTGATTAGTGGTGAGCGTGTTCGTTCATCGGCATATCACCATCCTGCATAGCCTTTTTATCGGCTAGTTTGTTGATGGCGATGACTTTAAAGTCTTGTGCGGTATCAAAAGTAAATTCGATATTATCACCCGCTTTGAACGTTGAAATATCCAGCTCACCGATGAGCTCAAAGTCCATCGTTGCAGGCCCTCTGCCCCACTTTTCAATGGCTTCGCGACTAATATTGATAACACGAGTGTCAAAATCAATTGAATTGATCACACCGTTTACTGTGGCTTGTGTATCTGGCGCTACGACTTCAGCTTTACCCATAATATGAATGGCTGAAACCGGATAGCTGCCATCATCTTGTTTGGTGATCTCAAAATGTAAACTATGGCCTACTTCTAGCGCATCAAAGTCAGCTTGATTAAGCACGCCAAAATCCATCACCATTTGTGGCCATTGCCACGCTTCAACTGGCGCATGGTCGATTGTTACACTTTGCTCTGAATCTGACTTTGCGGTTACCACCCCCTCAGCCCACACAGAAGTTGGCACTTCGGCATATTCCATGCGTTTAAAGTCAGATGATTTACTCGATTCAGAATCAATCAAGAATTGCGCAGATGTGACGACCGTATCGCCTTCATTGAGACCTTCTAATACTTCAATTTGATCTTGATAGACTTGGCCAATTTGCACGGCAATAGACTTAAACTGCCCATCACCCAAAGCTAAGACCACGCGGTTTTGTTTGCCCGTTCTTATAACTGACTCGATTGGTGTAAGAATACTATCTTGTTTTGCTTTACCGCTTATTTGCAATTGTGCATACATGTTTGGCTTGAGCGCGCCATCTTTGTTTTCGAAACGTAGACGTACACGTAGCGTGCGATTTTTTTCATCTAGCGTTGGATAAATGTAATCAACTTCACCATGCCATGCTCGCGCCGGCTGATAGTCTAGACTCATGTGCACGGGCAAACCAACCGTTACCGACGCTGCATCACGCTCAAATACTTCGGCTTCAACCCAGACATTGCTCAAATCGCCAATACTCATCATAGTTGTGCCCGGTTGCACGTAATAACCTTCTCGAATTTTTAAGTTAGCAACCACACCATTTTGTGGCGCATAAAAAGTCACGTTTTGACTGACTTTTTTATCTCGCTGTAACTGCTCGATAAAAATATCGTCAATATGTAAGGCTCTTAATCGTGCTTTGGCGGCATCAATCAAACCAAACTCTTTGCCACGCAACGCGATTAAAAACTCTTGTTGCGCATTCACAAGCTCTGGTGAATATAAGGTATAAAGCGCTTGGCCTTTTTTAACTTTTTGGCCTGTGGTTTTCACGAATAATTGCTCAACCCAACCAGATACGCGCGGGTGAATATGCACCAGGTTATCTTCATCATACTGAATATAACCCACGGTATTAATTGTTGGCATCATGTCTCTCAATGTGACTTGCGCAGTACGAACCCCTAAGTTGTTTATCACCTCGGGAGAGATTTTAATTGCCCCCGGCCCGTGCTCGTCTTCGCTGTTAGACTCTTCGTATACAGGAATGAGATCCATGCCCATCGGAGATTTACCGGGTTTATCTCGACGGTAGTTTGAGTCCATCGGCGCAACCCAATACAACGGTTTTTTTTCATCACTTTGTTCAACATGCGCACTGTGTTCTGTATTTGATTGCGAATAAAAGTACATACCGGCGCTGCCAGCTGCAATACCTAAACTGAGCAATACTGCATTGGTAATAAATTTTGACATCAGAATTGCTCCTCATAACTCTTTACTTCAGCGAATACTTCGTAGCTGCCATCTTTTTTTAGCAGTAGCACTTTATAAGCTTGAAACCTTTCATCAATTTCCATCCCTGGTGAGCCAAGTGGCATAGCGGGTACGCTTAATCCAATGGCGTTTTCAGGGGGAGATTGTAAAAACTGTTTAATGAATTTCGCAGGCACATGACCTTCGAAGGCAAACCCATCGGCATGCACCGCGGTATGGCACGAGCGGTATCTCGCTTCAATGCCATATTGGCTTTTTATTTCGCTCATTTGCGGGTGTGAAAAATTTTTGCCTTCGACCTTAATGTTTTGAGAAGTGAGATGATCTAGCCATAAGGTACAGCAACCACAAGTCGGGGTTTTAGCAACCAGTAGCTCTATGGTTTTGCTTTGTGCAAAACTGTTGTTTGAAAAAGTACTTAAAAATAACGTGAGTGAAAAAATTAACTTTGAGAAAACTCGCATCGCCTGCGCTCCTAATCACAATAAAAACAATAAAATAGGTGATTAAACGGACAGTCACGCCAAATTTTAAGCGCAATTATCCTAGGTTAGGCAAAAATCGGCGGGCGATAAAGATTAGAAATCGTTGTAGCTGGCGGTGTTAATGGCGCATTTTGAATTTTTTCAAAACTAGAGAAAAAACCAAGCGTCTGAACTGACTGTGGGACATAAGTAAAAGCATGACAGGCATTAATCGGGCAAACACATTCAACCTCGCAGCAATCCATTGACGAAGATTCGCTTGCTGACGAAGCCATTGACGAAATTGTTTGGTCTTTTGACATTATGTCCTTCGACATTCCGTCTTGTAACATCTCGTCTTGCGCCATAGTGTGGTGCATCATGCTGTCTTGAGTCATCATGGTCATATCGCATTCATGAGCAGCAAAAGCCGTCATTTGGCCAAATGGCGAAACGACTAAACTTAAAAACAGCATGATTGATGCGATGAATTTAAACATAACGACTCAATAGAATTAACTGCTGCTAATGCTAAACAATTTTTGCCAGGATAGCAAAGCCTGTAATTATACTTAGATAGCTTAGCAGTAAAGTATTTGCAGGCACTGCATGCACCAACATACATGGCATTTGCTTATATTGCTTGTATTTCAAAACAAAAAAGCTGTGCCCTTCAAACTGAGCGAAGCGTTCAAAATAAGGTTTAAGTTTTTTAAGATAAGGTTCAAAGAAGGCTTTAATGGCGCTCAAATAGAACAGACAGAACGTCGATGCCCCCATGACTTCTAGCATCAAAGTCAGTTCCATTGCCACGAAAATTTCTGGCCCTGCAAACACAACAACAATTAACATAGCCAAACTGTACCAAGAGAATTGTTTTATTTTTTCAATTAGTTTTTTGTAAGACTTAACTAATAGCTTCATGCTCTTACTTCCTTTTTCATTCCTGCGAAATTCTAAATTCAGATACTAACAAAAAGCAGCTGAATATAAAAATCGATTAATTAACAAACAAATAACAACGTATTCCTCTAGTTATTTCTAAACTTAAAAAGAACGCCATAATCCAAAGGTGATGTTATGAGTAAACTAACTTTGGGAATAATTGGTGGGCTCTTAAGCGCAATTATTGGCTTTATTGCATGGCAGCAACTCACCCCGCCAGATCCATTCCTTGCTAGACAGGTAAAAGCAATTGCACCTGCTGAAGATAACTATTTAATCAACTTTTACCCGCATATTTCTGAACACCAACGTCCTGAAGAGACTTACCCCTTCCCTATTCCACTAGGCGGAGTTGGGCCTGCAACCAATTTGTATTCAGGGCCAAACCAATACCCCTTCTTTTGCATGTCGGTTGATTCAAAGGTTGGCCAGCCGGAGGTCGATAACCAAGAAGGTCTTGGTGTGCCAGTCACAAGTGAAAGTGGTGAACTTTTAGGCTTCAGTAAAGACTGCGGTGTTAAATCGCACTTACAATACTTTGCCATCAATGCCGACAAACAGCCCGAAAAACTTACCATTGAGCAGGCAAAAAACTACCAAGGGTCGTTATTTAGAGCAGAGCAAGGCACAATTAATCGTTTTATTTATACCATTGTGATGCCTATCAAGTCTGAAGAAGTGGGAGATAGATTAGCAAAGTCTCAATGGAACAATCGACTGGTGTATCAATTTAATGGCGGCTCAGGCATTGGCTTTCGACAAGGACGACAAAAAACTCATAAAGTCATGCAGCGCCAAGTTGACCAACTGCTTGATGGTTACGCCATTATCAGCTCTAGCGGTAATAAAACCAGTTATACCTATAACATGCTGCTAGCCGAAGACACTGCTCGTAGAGTTAAAAAGCAATTTACCAGCTTGTATGGTGATCCGCTTTATACCGTGGGAGTTGGCGGCTCGGGTGGCGGCCTTGCGCAGTATCTAATCGCTCAAAATAGTACGGGCATTTTAGATGGTTTACTGCCTCTTTATAGTTATCCGGATATGATCAGCCAAACGACTTATGCGCTCGATTGTGATCTGCTGAACAACTATTTTACCTTTAGAGCCGATAACCGAAAGGCTTGGCGAGACTGGGATAGACGCCGCTTAATTGAAGGCATGAATGCCATTAATGACTTTCCGCAGCGGGCTGGTTTTTTACAACCTTTGAACCAACTTATGGCCGGCTTTGTGCCCAGTTTCCCCGATGGTAACAGCGAATGTATAAACGGTTACTTTGGGCTATCTGCCTATATTAACAACCCTAAACAGGGCTTTTTAAGACCTTTATTTGCCGAATCTGTGGTTGATCAAAATAACTGGAGTTACTGGCAAGACATGAAGCATGTGCTCGGCACAGACAAGCAAGGTTTTGGCCGTTCAACTTGGGATAACGTGGGCGTACAATATGGGTTAAATGCGCTTCTTGAGAATAAGATCAGCATCGAGGAGTTTTTTGATATTAACTACAATATTGGTGCTTGGAAGTCGCAGCCAACCATGAAAGTAGAGCATATCATTACCCCAATTGGTCCTCACAAGCCGCTTTGGCTCTCTCTTTGGGGTAGCGAAAACATTTATGAAGCAAACCATGGCCCTGCTCAGCGTCATACCGCCAGCCTTGAAGCCATTGAGGCCGCTTATCGCTCGGGCCAAGTGTTTATTGGCAAAGTTAACTTGCCCATTATTGATGCCAGACATTATCTTGAAAATGAGTTAGACATGCATCATATGTCAGCCTCTTTTTATAGTCGTTTACGAATAGATAAAACCAATGGCGATCATAAAAACCACATTATTTGGGTGGCCCATAAAGATCACGACCCAACACAAGCCGCGTTTGCCATGATTGATAAATGGCTTTTGAATCTTAAACAAAACCCTAACCTCAGTGTTATTGAGGCAAAACCACAAGAGTTAGGCGATACCTGCTTTGAAGCCGATGGCAGTACCTATGCAAAAGGTAATGATGTGTTTGATGGAAAGTGGAATCAAAAGTCAGACGGTGCGTGTCAGTCACGTTTTCCGATGTTTAGTACCAGCCGTATTGAATCCGGCGGTCCTTGGGCGGGCGACATATTCAAATGCCACTTAATTGATGTTGAAACAGCAATAAGCAAAGGTATGTATGGCACCCATCCAATTACAAAATTAGCAGAAGAATTGAAGACTGTTTTCCCTCATGGGGTGTGTGATTATGAGCAAGGAGATATGGGGCGACCGAGTAATATTTAACATCTGTAGACACGGGTTTACCCCGCGCTTTTGTGCGCGACATAAGTCGCGCCTACAGGTCAATACAATCAGTTGTAAAATGTCATCTGCGCATTTACTAAATTAAGACCCGGTAGCACCGACTTTATGTCGGGTTCATTAACTTCTATCTATGTTGTCGTGGGTTTGTCCCGCGCTTTTATGCGCGACATGAAGTCGCGCCTACAGGTCAATACAATCAGTTCTAAAATGTCATCTGCACATTTACTAAATTAAGACCCGGTAGCACCGACTTTATGTCGGGTTAATCAACGCGTTTATATCTGTAGGCGCGAGTTTACCTCGCGCTTTTGTGCGCGACATAAAGTCGCGCCTACAGGTCAATACAATCAGTTGTAAAATGTCATCTGCGCATTTACTAAATTAAAACACGGTAGCACCGACTTTATGTCGGGTTAATCAACCTTAAATTTGTAGGCGCGGGTTTACCCCGCGCATGTATGAATTGATTATGAAAGCTGTTTTAATCGTCTTAAACTCTTGTACAATCGAAACTTATTTTATGTATGGGAAACTTAAATGCACGCACTTTTCTCTTATGGAACGTTGCAGCAACCTCAAGTTCAACTTGATACTTTTGGTCGTTTACTTGAAGGCCAAAAAGATACACTGATTGGTTACAAACTGGGTGAAGTTAAAATCACCGATCAAGCAGTCATTAAAAGCAGCGGTAAAGAATATCATCCAATTCTGATTAAGTCCGAACATGAACAAGATACTGTTGATGGTACGGTATTTTTAATCACCGATGCTGAGTTACAGCAAGCCGATGAATATGAAGTTGATGACTACCAAAGAGTCGAAGCCAAACTAGTATCAGGTAAAACTTGCTGGATTTATGCCTCAGCTAAATAACTTTTATAATTACACTCTATTACATTTAATTTCTATACAGCCGCTGATTTTTGACACTAAAATTGAAACACACAAAAAGTAGTTTTTAGTGTAAATTCAATTTTCAATCTAAATAAAAGGAAAGACAATGCGCAAACTAGCCTATTTCGCTTTGCCATTCGCTTTATCAGCCTTGAGCGGCTGCTCCACGGAAACAACTGAATCTGATAATGTAAAAACTCGCGCTATTTGGTCAAATATTTATGTTACATCAGGCGGAGTTGATAGTCGGGTTATCGCAGAATTGAACTTAACTGATGAATTTGGCAATAACATTAGCTTATCAAGTTCGGATAAGTTAGAAGCCAGTGTTGGCAATGTCACTAAAAGCCTTGAAAAACACACTGAAGTATTTGATGTAGATTATCGTGCAATTTTCGACGCACATAGTGAAAACACTCAGTATATTGTTAACTTTGTTCGTTCTGAAGATAACGTTACCCTGACCAACACGTTAACTTTGCCGGCTCCATTTGAAATTCTTGCCCCACAAAAAAGTCAATCTTTCGCAAGGTCTGAACCACTTGTAATTGAATGGTCAAACTACAACACAGCTGACAAGCTTGATATTACTCTTAGTTCAATCTGCAAACTAAAAGATGGTGCCACACAAGGTAATGCTGAAAAATTTGAAAATATTACTGATGATGGCAAATTGACAATTGATCTTGAAGCCCTAGAAATGTTCACAGGTGAAAATCTAAATACACGTCAAAACTGTACTTTAGACCTGTTAGTAGAACGATTTAGATTAGGTAATGTTGACAGTAATTATGCTGCTGGAAGTAAAAGTAGAGCATCTCAACAAAGACGATTAAACGACATCTCGATTTCTCTAAGATAGTTTTTTATTCAGTAATACGTAACAAACCTGTTAAATAAATTAACCTTCATTGTTCAAGCTTCGTGCAGGAACAATCTAATAGAGGCATTTAATTAAATTTTAAATGCCTCTAAATCAGACATTTAGAGTATATACACTTAAATCACCTCATTAGTCATATTGCTGTAATAAAACTCTTGGATAATACACACCATCTTATACAGCAACCTATTTAAAGTTATGAACCACTCACCGTTATTGCTCGGATTCACACCCCGTACAATGAACGATTTAGATAATTACAGTGTGCAACATACCTGTCAGTACGACACATTAAAGTTAGATTATGCAAAAGAAGGCATAACCTTTAATTGCGTCTTACCGTACGATGCACAGATTGGTGATGTGATTTCATTATCTGCAACGAAACCTGATGCGAGAGCTGAAAGCTTTAGTGCGGAGACAACTTTAACGAAAGCTGATTTAGAAAATAAGAATGCAACATTAAAGCTGATTGGTGATGGTGAAACCGATGATTACCTGATGCAGCTAAACTTGCTTGGTTTACATGGCTCAATAAAAAATTCAGCCGAGTTTAATGCACATATAAAAAGCCAAGCAATTAAAAACAAAAAAATGAACACTATTTCCCCTTGGCTCATTAGTGCTAAAAAACAGGGCGCAAAACTGATGTCAGTGATGCTCTCAGCTTTTTAGATTACTAGGCTGTTTTTCAGCCCCGCTAGTTTAGCGGGGCTTTTTTCTTTAATATGAATGCACAAAGAAAAGAAACTTAACCCGACATAAAGTCGGTGCTACCGAGCTAAACTGCCCCGGTAACAGCAAATTCATTTCGCGTCTGAATTTGAAACGCTTACCCGACATAAAGTCGGTGCTACCGAACTTCCCACTCAGGTAGCTACGAATTTATTTCACGTCTTCTAAGTTAATTTGGAAAGCTCAATTTCCCCATACTTACTCCAAATTCAGTCGATTTACCAACTAAACACTCGTTTGCCAACACAGCAAACAAAATGGCTTCTTTGGCATCGGGATTAAGGTTTATTTCATCACTTGAGGAGATTAAAACCTTGTCGCTAGATAATTTCTTAATTCTTTGCATTAAGGTTGGATTATGCACCCCACCACCACTGGCATACACGTTTAGTTCTTCATCTTCTGAAAGGTAATTTAGCTGCTCTGCAATCAGTAAAGCACTCAACTCACACAAGGTTGCCATAACATCTTCATGTTTTAAGTGAGTTGTATTTGAGCCTTCCTGTGCTGCTTGCAAATAGTCTAAGTTAAATACTTCTGGGCCTGTTGATTTAGGGAGACCTAACTCAACAAAATCGTTATCAAGAAGTTTAGATAATAAAGCTTGGTTAACACTGCCTTTCGAAGAAATCGCGCCATCACTATCAAACGCTCGGTCGAAATGCTTTTGCATATAGGCGTCCATGATGGTGTTACCTGGGCCCAGATCACTACACAGAATGTCGTCGAAGAAGCCCGATTTTGGTAAATAAGTGATATTGGCGATGCCACCTAAGTTCAATAAAATGCGGTGTTCAGTGTTCGATGAAAAGCAAAAGTAATCGCCAAACTGTGCTAGTGGTGCACCTTCACCACCCGCTGCAATGTGCTTTTGTCTAAAGTCGCTCAAAGTGACTATGCCCGTCTCGACAGCAAGGTGATCACCATCACCAATTTGTAAGGTTGCATTAGCAAAGTCTTTAAAATCATGTTGATGCTGTGGGCAGTGATAAATTGTTTGACCATGACTGGCTATGGCATCTATGTCTTTGGGATTAACTTGCCACGCTTTTAAAGCTTGGTTGATCAGTTGACCGTGATACTTCCCTATCCAAGGGTTTAGAAGTGTGAGGTATTCTAGCGATACTTGTGGCTTGGCAAAGACCGTTCTAATTTTACTTTTAACTTCATCAGGGTAATCAACTGTTTTGAAGTGTTTTAAAGTCACTTCGGTACTCGTGCCACAACCACTTATTTCACACAAAGCGATGTCTAGCCCATCAAGTGACGTACCACTCATTAAACCTATAATTTGGCGTTTTGGCTTTTGTGAAACGTGGTATAACTGTTCGATGTTTTTGCGCACTTTTAAGCCCCAAACCCTAATTGTTTCACTTTACTCAGCACTTCTTGATAACGAATGTCTGTGCAACACCCAAACCCAGCGCGTTGTCTAAATTTCGACGATGTCGATAGAGGTGAAGTCATGCCTGTTAAGAAACGGGTGAGTATTGCCAAACTTGGCGCAACACCTATTTGCATTAAATGTTGCCTCAATGCATTCAAATCATTTCTTAAAGCTTCATCTGATGGGAACTCAGTTGATTTAGACTGCTCAAGCTTAGCAACTTGGCCTCGACACGCTGAGCAGTGACCGCATTGCTCTGGCGCATTCGGGTCATCAAAATATCTTGCTAAGTTGTAACTCAGGCACGTATTTAATTCAAAGAAACGAAGCATAGCACCTATACGCTTAACCTCTGCTTGCTCTTTTTCTAAAAAGTAATCGGCAAGCTCTTTCGCTAAATCTGGCTGAGCTAACTTACTTTCATCAACTTGATACACTTGCATCATTCGCTTTGATTCAAGCTCAATAAGCCCTTGTTCATGTAAATAATCTAAGGCGGCAACAATACGATTTCTATCTTGCCCTTGTTGCACTAAGGCTTGAATATCAACAGTACCCCACACTTTTTTAAATTGTGTATTGGCAAATATTTGCTGGATAAATTGCTGACGATTTGGATCAAATAAGCTTAAAATTTTGTGCTCTGTGTGTAACCATTTAAATCTAAAGTCGGCATAAAAGGCGTATTTAGCTTCAATCACACCTTTTAATTCGAGTTGTACAAGCAGGGTTTTAAGCGCAAGGAGCCTTATATTGCTAACCTTAGAAGCACTAAGCTCCTGCATTTCCCATAAACCATGCTGTTGCTGAGATTGAATTTCTTCTATCAGTGCTTGAATACTCGTTTGTTCTGGCGTATCGGCATATACAAAGTTCTCAAGCGTAGCAACACCATCTAAATTAGCTAGCGTGATACATTCAGAAAATTGTCCATCACGGCCTGCTCGACCTATCTCTTGGCTATAATTCTCTATCGATTTTGGCAAATCATAGTGCACCACAAAACGGATATCTGATTTATCAATGCCCATACCGAATGCAATGGTGGCAACTATCACTTGCTTTTGGTTACTCATGAAGTCATTTTGAATGCTTTGACGAAGTCCATCGTCTAAACCTGCATGATATGCACCAGCATTAATGCCTGCAGCTTGTAATTGCTTTGCGACTTGCTCTGCTTGTTGTTGCAGCGTTACGTAAACAATCCCAGCGCCAGTTTGTTGTTTTAAATAACCTATAAGTGCGGGAACTTTGTCTTCTTCGGGATAAGCATAAACACTTAAATCAAGATTAGCGCGATAAAAACCAGTTTGAACAATATGCTCAGGTTTTATATCAAAGCGGCTAGCCATGTCGTGCTTTACTTTTTTTGTGGCTGTCGCAGTTAATAACAGCACCAATGGAATGTCTAATTCGTTACGATAGTCAGGTAATTTAAGATAGTCGGGTCTAAAGTTATGACCCCATTCAGAGATACAGTGCGCTTCATCAACGACCAGCATAGAAATTGGTACTTGCTTAATAAATTCTCTAAAGCGTTCATTTTTAAAACGCTCAACCGAGATCATTAATACCTTGGTGCTGCCATTTCTGACATTTTGCATCACTGACTGACTTTCTTCTCGGCTTAATGTGGAATCTAAACTCGCTGCATTAATGCCTTTGCTCTTTAAGAACTCTAATTGATCTTTCATTAACGCCAGTAAAGGCGAAATCACTAAAGTTAAATTGGGTAGATGTAAGGCAGTCAACTGATAGCATAAGGACTTGCCTGAACCCGTTGGAAAGATTGCTAGACTAGAATATCCGTTTACTAGTTGGGTGATTGTTTGTTCTTGGCCTGATCTAAATTCTGAAAAGCCAAAATATTGCGCTAAGGTTTGATGAAGCACCGACTCGGTCATGATGCGAAATTCCATGTTAACAACTGCTTAGCTAAGATAGCATAATATCAACCCCAAATAATACCGAGTAGCTTATTATCAGAGTTGATATAGCTGTTGTTTCATGTCGTGTTTAACGTTTAAATCGCACCACTAATTCAACCATATCTTGAGATACTTGCGTGAGTGTTTGGCTAGCCTGTTCAACACTTGTTGCACTATTCAGACTATCACCCGCTAATGAAGCAATATTCACAACTTGCTGATTTATATCTTCAGAAACATTCGCTTGCTCTTCGATGGCTGCTGCGATTTGCAGTGACATATCATTAATTTTATCAATTGATTCATTGATTTGAACCAGCATGTCGCTGCTTTGTAGCAAATGAGCCATGCCCTGCTGAGATTCTTGCTCACCTTGTTCAGCGACAACTACTGCATGTTCTGTACTTTGTGATAATTCGTTGATAATACCTTGAATTTCTTGTGTAGATTGCTGGGTTCTCTTAGCAAGACTGCGAACTTCATCGGCTACTACAGCAAAGCCTCGACCTTGCTCACCGGCACGAGCAGCTTCAATTGCAGCATTTAGAGCTAACAAGTTTGTTTGCTCAGCGATTTGTTCAATAAATTGTGCCGCATCTGCAATACGTGAAGTTTGCTTAGATACACCTTCAACAGATTGCTTAATATTTAATACGGTATTTGTTAATGACTCAATTGCACGCTTGGTTTGATCGCTGTATTCAGCACTTTGTGTTGCAAGGTCGTGTGATTGACCCGCTTGCTCAGCCGTTGCTTGAACATGACCCGACACATCGTTAATGGTCATACTCATTTCGTTCATGGCTGTTGCGACTTGCTCGGTTTGTAATTGCTGCTGTTCTAATTGCGTATTGGCATTTTGCGCCATAGCTAAAGAGGAGTTCGCTCCTTTAGATACGTGCTTTGCCGCATCAGCGATACGGGTAACAACTGTGTCTAAGTGCGCTCGCTCACTCAGAATTCGTACATGTAAGTCAGCAATATCACTTGGGTACGTTGAATAAACATTCTTAGCAATGTCATCACTAAAGCTACTCGATAGTTCATTGCTTAATGCTTTGAAATAGAAGTTCTTCTGTTTGCTTTTTAAGACTATGGTTAAAATAGTGGCAAGAATAGAAGAAGCAAAAGCCGAGACTTGATAACCTGAAATAAATGCAGCCACACATAAAGCCAAAATAACGGCGAGTGCTGCGTAATAGGTATCAATGCGAAAATTAAATCCGTTTTTATTCTGTTTCGCTTGAGCGTAAATAAGTTCAGCACGTTTAATTGCTGATTCACTCGGTACACTTCTGACCGACTCGTAACCGACTACTTTGCCATGCTCTGTGACAGGGGTAACGTAGGCATCAACCCAGTAGAAATCACCATTCTTACAACGGTTTTTAACCAAGCCCATCCAAGGCTTACCTTGCTTTAGTTCTGCCCACATGGTTTTAAATGCCACTTCAGGCATATCAGGGTGACGAACAATATTGTGGGGTTGACCAATCAACTCTTCTCTACTGAAACCGCTGATAGCAATAAATTCGTCATTACACTCGGTAATATTGCCTTGTAAGTCTGTCACAGAGATTAATTTTACATCAGAAGAAAAGGTTTTGCGGTTTGCAGTAATTGGCTGGTTGTTTCTCATTATGCCCCTCTAATGTAAAACAGCAGAATTTAGATTGATTTCGGGGCACGAAATCTACTAATAAATTATTTATTACGCAAACAATATTTAATAATTAGCGCAAAATTTAATACTAAATAACTACAAAAACATCTGTACTTTGTTCTGACACAAGAATGATCCGCTTTTAGGTGTCGAACGTATTGAAAATCTTGTAAAATCTTCCACTCTCAACACCGTCTCACTTTTTTAAAGAATGGTAATTTATAAAGGAGCATTTTGTGTCTCGTTTTTCTGCGATCACTGACAACCCGCATGAGGGTCGTTTTAATAAAAAGACTGGTATTTTGGTAACCAATTTAGGTAGCCCGGATGCACCAACGCCTAAAGCCTTACGTGTTTATTTGGCCGAATTCTTATCTGATCCAAGAATTGTCGAGATACCGCGCCTAATATGGTTAATGATCCTTCATGGCATTATTTTACGAGTTCGCCCAAAGAAATCAGCCAAAGCTTATGCAAGTATTTGGACTGAAAACGGCTCACCACTTATTCATATTTCTCAGCAGCAAGCAGACAAAATCGCCGAGAAGTTAAAGGCAAATAATCATAACGTAGAGGTCGAGCTTGCGATGCGTTATGGCAACCCCTCAATCGAAGCGGGTTTAGAAAAACTAAGAGATAAAGGCATAACACGGATTATTGTATTTCCTTTGTACCCACAATATTCAAGCCCAACAACGGGTTCGACTTTTGACGCAATTGCAAATGTATTAAAGAAATGGCGCTGGGTACCTGAATTACATTTCATCAATGGTTATCACACAAACCCGCTTTACATCGAGTCTCTAGCTAATAGTATTCAAGAAGACCTAGACAAACATGGTACGCCTCAAAAAATTGTCTTCTCTTACCATGGGATGCCAAAGCAGTTTTTAGATCATGGCGACCCGTATCACTGTCTATGTCATCAAACAACGCGCTTAGTTGTTGAAAAATTAGGCTTAGATAAAGAACTAGTGATGACGACTTTCCAAAGTCGTTTTGGTAAAGCTGAATGGCTAAAACCATACACAGATGCAACCCTAGAATCTTTCCCTAAAGAAGGCATCAAAGATATTGCCATTATCAGCCCAGCATTCAGCGCTGACTGTTTAGAAACACTCGAGGAACTTGAAGAAGAAAATCGAGAGATTTTCGAAGAAGCGGGTGGTGAAAAGTATCGTTACATTGCTGCGTTAAACGACAGAGATGATCATATTGACGCATTATATGATGTGCTAAGGCCTAATTTATAAATGGCTCTTAATACTTAAAAGGCATTCACAACGACTGAGAATGCCTTTTTTATTGAACGTTTTATTTACCTAGCATCGATAAGCAAACAGAAATCGGTTGCGCGGGGCTATAATAAAAGCCTTGTACATTATGACAACCAAACTGTTTAAGCATATTGACTTGCTCAACATGCTCAACCCCTTCAGCAATGAGTTTTGTGCCAATATCGTCACCCAATTCAACTAAATACTTAATCATGGCCTGCTTCTTTTTATCATCAATCAAAGTATCGATAAATGAGCGGTCAATCTTAACAAAGTCAACTTTACTTTTAAGCAGATGGCTTAAAGAAGAATACCCCGTACAAAAGTCATCTAACGCGATTTGCACACCTCTTTTTTGTAGATCGCCAAGTACTTGCCAAGTACTTGCCAAGTATATTGATTCGCTGCTACGGATTCAGTCACTTCAATCGTTAACGCATTATAGGGCAAGTTATTTTTCTCAATAGCCCCAATAATTTGCTTATATTGGTCGTTACTCGCTTTAAATTCATTGACAGAGCGGTTAATCGAAATTGAGATATGGGTATACCCTTGACTGTGCATTTTTGCTAAATCTTGACAGCTCTTTTCTAATACAAATTGGCCGATTTGATGAATAAGACCAAACTCTTCGGCTATTGGAATAAATTGTCCGGGTGAAATTGCACCAAGCTCACTGTCAGACCAGCGAACAAGTGCTTCAAATTTTGAAATTTCGCCCGTTGTTGAATCTATAATTGGTTGATAATGTACAGACAATAATTGAAATTTTATGGCTTCTTTGAGCTTATCTCTGAGGTGTATTTTCTGTAAGTAAGCGTTTTGAATCGCTTCGTTGTATAGTGCAATTTGACCTGGTGACGTTTTCTTCGCAGACCCCAAAGCATGTGTTGCATGGCTTATAATGCTTGATGCAGTGAGGGGTTGATCTGTCGCTAACTCGGCAATCCCAATACACGCTGTTATCTCTACAGACAATTCATTAAACACGTAAGGGAGTGAAATCTTAGATTGAATTTTACTTGCAACCTGCATCGCATTGTCGATACCACTGTTTTGCAGCAAAATGGTAAATTCATCGCCCCCATAACGACACACAATATCTTGCCTGCGCACACCATTTTTAATGCGCTTAGCTACTGACAACAATACATTATCGCCAATTTCTGACCCATAAACATCGTTTACTTCTTTGAATCTGTCTAAACCTATAAATAAAATCACAGACTCTTTTTGCTTTGCTCTGTTCTCAGAAATTACTTCTTCAAGGCTTTCTATAAACGAACGACGATTGATTAACCCTGTTAGGGGCTCATGGTTTGCGTAAAACGTCAGTTGGGCTTCATTTCGCTTCCACTCAGTGATATCTCTGAATATCGCGACATAATTGGTGGGTTGATTTAACTCATCTTTAACGACACTTAAAGTTAGTTCTTCTGGGAAAATCTGGCCATTTTTACGTCGATTATAAATTTCACCTTTCCAGGTTCCCGAAGTTTCTAGCGCATGCCACATCTTTTTGTAGAATTGCTTACTCTGCTGACCCGAAGATAGAACCCCCGGATCTTGGCCCATTAACTCAAAACCTTTATAACCCGTTAAGTCTTCGAATGCCTTATTCACCATGATTATTTTATTTTCATGATCGGTGATCATAATGGCATCTGTGGCGTGTTCGAAAACTACATTGGTTAATTCTAGTTGCTTTGTAAGTGCGTTGATTTGAGATATGTCTTGCACTGTAGCCGTAAAAACACGTTCAGATATTGGGCCGGTTTGATTTTCAATATGCCCAATAATACGCATCAGACCTTTGCGCTTAGACAATAACTTATGACGCACTGTGGTATCAACTTGCTCAATGTCCCCACGCTTTAAAAGCAAGAGCAGGTCTTCGAGTCGCTCTTTGTCTCTTGGCTCTAAACACTCTAAAAAACAATCTAGGCTTAATTCAATATTATGATGCTTGCCAATGAGATGGCGCATTTCTTTACTAAACCAATGTTTATCTTGCCCTAAATGCCAGTTCCACGAACTTAACTTTGCAATTCGTTCACCTTTGGCAAGCTGCTTTAAGATCAAGTCTTGCGAGGCCATTTCTAAATTATGATTTAGTTCAGCCCCAACGATGTAACTTAACTCTTTTAAAAACGATTGCTGACTGTCGGTTAATAGCCTTTCATCTTCGTACATACAAACCATGATGCCAATAGGTGTATGATCTAATGCACGTAAGGTGACACCTGCATAACTATTGATATTCATCTGACAAAGTAGCTCATCTTGAACGTACTTTTCTTGAAGTTGTTGATTAAGCATGCATACACCCAAGCTATCTTGCGCATCATTGCAAGGGGTGCCAGCTAGGTCATAGGTAATATTAGGTTGTAAAACGCCGTCCTTAGCATAACAAATTGTTTGTACTTGAGTTCTTCCATTGACAAATTGGCCAATTAAGCAATGAACAGGTTCAAGCTTTTCAAACATCATTTGAATGGCTTGTTCATACCTAGCTTGGCTATTCTCAAGACTGTAAAAATGGCTAAAAGAGAGCGTCATGGGATCCACTTTTTAAACGACGTATATACAAAATGCACGAATCGTAATGATAATGGAAGCGTTTTAGAAAGTTTTGTAGTCAGATCAAATAAATGAAAATAAATTGCCACGGTATTAAGAATATACCGTGGCTGAAGAATAAATTATGAGCGTTTACTGAATTACAGGCTGAACATCTAGCCCATAACCAAACATAACCGCCAACACTAATACCGCAGAAGCTGCCGCCATTAATTTTAACATCAATGGTAAACAGAAACGGAACCAATGCGTATAAGGAACACCCGCCATACCTAAAATACCCATTAAAACAGCATTAGTAGGAATGATCATATTTGAGAAACCATCACCAAATTGGTATGCAAGCACTGCAACCTGACGAGGTACGCCGACTAAGTCACCTAATGGCGCCATTAAAGGCATAGTCACATAAGCTTGGCCTGAGCCTGATGGGATAAACGTATTTAATAAAGTTTGAATAATCAACATACCAACAGCTGATACTTCTGCCGCAACATGTGATAAAGGCAAAGACATACCGTGAACTAGTGTATGAAGAATTTGGCCATCTTCAAGGATAAGTGCGATACCACGTGCAACGCCTATCAGAATTGCTGTAGTTACAAGATCAGAAACACCTTCGATAAAGCGTTCAGCCGTTTCGTCTGCAGATAACTTGCCTAAGATCGCAACAACTGCACCCCAAGCGACAAACACACCACCAAGCTCATATAAATACCAACCTTGTGTGGCAATACCCCAAACCGCAACTGTTAAAGTAACTAAGAAGCTACCTAAAATCAGCTGGTGCCTTTTATTTAATTTTGGATAATCTGGTTGCTCTTTGCCTGCAAGAGGGCAAGGTACACCAACCATCATTGATTTACTTGGATCTTCACTTACTTTCTTCGCATAACTCCAAACATGATGGAAACCAATTAGCACGAAAGGAACAAAGATTGCGAAACGCAGCCAAATACCCGAGTAAACCGGAATTTCAGCAATCTGCTGCGCAATAAGAACGGTAAATGGATTAAATGCAGATACACCATAGCCAATACCATAACCTGCGACAATCATGCCTACTGCAGTCATAGCATCTAGACGCATCGCTTTACAAAGGGCCACCAATATCAGTACAAACGGTATATATTCACCTGCAGTACCAATGGCACTAGAAGCAAGTGCAAAACAAAATACCACCATAAAGATAAGGCGCTGTGGCTTGGTACCATGCTTTTCTAAAAGACGACCTATTAGCGCATCGACAGTACCCGTCGCTCGAGCTATGGCCAATACACCACCTACGATTAAAACAAAGAAAATGACATCTTGTGCTGCAGCAAAGGCGCGAGGAATAGAAGTGAGTAAGTCCCATGGGGTAAGGTAAGTTTTGTCTGCAACTTGCGCGTATGTGCCCGCCACAACCATTTGACGACCTGATTCAGTCGTACTCGTTTCGAAAAAGCCCTGTGGCACAATCCAGGTTGCAATTAAAGCCACAACCATCATGCCCAACAACAAAATCAAGGTATGGGGTACTTTAATATTACCCATTTACACGCTCCTATTCTTATTAATCTGAGACTTTTACCAATGCGCAATAACACTTAATCATTTTGAAGGACTAAACCTGATGATAGCTGAGTTAAATATTTCTTATTTAGGGACAACTAAATAACGAAATCTTTGCTTTGCCTACACGGATGTAGGTGCCTCAGCGCTAGCTGCACGCGTGAGCGGTACTAGCAACCAGGTTTTCTTGCCTCAAAATAGACCACTTAATTAAGCAGATTGGTATTACTTTAAGTCTGGAGCGCGCATAATACCTAAATCAGTACCAATATTCACGTGCAAGTGTCAACAATTGCAAACGAGCAGATTAGTTATAGGCTTGATCTACCAGATGGGTTCTATTTCTTCCCGCTTCTTTTGCACTATATAAAGCCCTGTCAGCCTGCTTTAAGACCGTATCTATATCTTCACTGAATTCTGGCCAACGAGAAATACCAATTGAAGTGGTCACCTGACCAACTTGCTCAAATTCATGACTTTCAATACTGAGGCGTAATCGTTCTGCAATCTTAAATGCAACGTCTAAACCGACATGTGGTAAGAATATTAAAAACTCCTCTCCACCTGAGCGGCAAACTAGATCTTGCTCTCTGGCACATTTTTGCATCAAAGCTGCGAATTGTTTAATGACGATGTCTCCAACATCATGGCCGAAGTTATCATTGACCCTTTTAAAATGGTCAATATCAAGAGCCAGTACCGAAAACGGTTGAGAGTTTGCGACAAAATATTCTAGGGCGTTTTCCATACCACGACGATTGAGCAATTGTGTGAGTTGGTCTTTTTGCCTATCTTGGTCGAGTTTTTTAATGGTTTTCTCTATGCGCTCATGGCTTGATAAAAATGCCTGCTTTAAATAATCGGCTTCAAAGTACCAAGTGTTGATGCTTTTAGGATCAATTTTGCTATCAAGGCCTTCATTTTTTAATGCATGGGCCAGGCTGGCTAGAGGTTCTGCTATTTTTGTTCCTAGCAGTAAAATGATCAGTAAGGTAAGTACAATGAGCGGAAGCGTACTGAGTAAGACATCCACAATGGTGTTATATACTTTCTGTAAAGTAACCGACTTATGACTTTGAGAGACAACCCCCCAATTTGGTAATTTAGCCGGAGCAAACCCTGCTAGCATTTGTTCTCCTAACGAATTAGGCGCTATCATGCTCCCTGAAATTCCGGATAAAACGGCTTCAATTATTTTATTATTTGTTACCCTCTCACCAATCCGTGCAATATCTCTGTGGAAAATGATATGTCCATTATGATCTACTACATAGGTGTATGAGTCCTCATTGTGGTGATGTTTTTCTAAAATATCATTGAGTATATTGTTTTCTTGCAAGTAGATTGCACCGCCAATATAGCCAACAAAACGCTTTTCGCTATCAAAAACAGGTGAAGTAATACTTACAATTAAATTACCTGCCGGTGATAAAAAGGGTTCAGAAATAAAGGTTTGCTGCCGTTTTAGAGGCTCTAATGCTTTTTCATCCTTGATGTACGTATTTGCAAGATTTAGAGAATAGGGAGAAACAGCAAGTACTTTGCCTTGGCTATTCACAAAAATTGTCGCGTTAAAACTATTAGTTTGCCCAAGCAAACGGTCAAGTTCGAATTGCAACTTTTCAAGGTTTGTAAATTCGTCTTTTATAGATTCAGCAGAATAATCGAGTTGCGATAATACTGAAGCCATAAATAGATCGGTAACATTTGCTAATTTTGCAGCATAAACTCTATTGGCCTCAAGTGTATCTTCAACAAGTAAGTCTTTCTGAACTTTATACGCAGCCAGTAACGCGTTACCTAACGTTAATAACACACCAAAGAAAGCCAGTATTAATACTAAACGTTTTAAATCAAGTCGTCTAAAGACGCTAAAAACATTAACCAAACCAACCTCTAATGGCTCAAATCACTGAAATAATTTTAACGGTACAAAGTTACGCTCAGATAAAAATAAATTATTAATCTAAATCAACTTTATGTTTTAAATTTTATATCCGAATTATAACAACAAAAAGTAAGATTAGCTGTAAAACAAGTATCTTAGTAACAAGTTTTTTACCTAAAAGAAGTATATCGTTTTTTACACCAGACCTAGTTATAATTCACTCAACTCAATTCGCATAGATTTTTATGGTACGCAGTAAACTTAAAGCCTTAACTACTCACTTAACATTAGCCTGTGTCTTACTCGCTGTATTGTGGTTGCTGGTCAGTGATAAACACGTACTTATTATAGGTAACTCGTTAGTTCTAGTCTATATTGTCTCTGCGCTTGGCTTTTGCATTGTGCCTAAAAAAGATAATAAACAAAATAAAAAGCACTAAAACACTGTTTTACTCAAAAAAGCTTTTATCCCTCTTATCCAGGTCTTACTTGCATTTAGTAAGACACATTCAGGTTCGGTTTAAAATATAGGTCTATACTTCAGTTAATTGTGTTGATGATTCGGTGAAACGTGAATAAATTAAAGTTAGGCCTTTCTGGCATTGTTATATTTATATTTGGCTTTATGGCAGGTATTTATACATTACCAATTATGGTTGCACCTGAACCATTAAGCATGCTTGAACTAGCAACCGCATCTCAGAATGCAAAATATAAAGCAATGATTTCAGAAGGCTTAGATGGCTCTGATTTTTTACATAACGGAACTGGCGAATTTTATCTCTCACCTTCTGAAATAGTATTTAAAGGCACGCTTACTCCTGGTCCAGACTATCAGTTGTATCTATCAAAGCAATTTGTTGAAAATGAAGAGCAATTTATGCAACACAAAAACAGCATGATAAACATAGCTGAAGTAAAGCGCTTTGATGGTTTTATCAAGCAAGTGCCCAATCAATTAGACATAGATGAATACACCACCATTGTTATCTGGTGTGAGGCATTTGAAGAGTTTATTACAGCCGCAAAATATAAAGGTTAATTGGGTTAGCCTTTTATCAAGTTTGTTAAATCGTCGAGAATAATCATTGATGTAAGGAAATAACCCGAATTAACACAATTATGATCTAGTTCTAAGTAAAACTGGTATCATATTGAATTAACTGATGTGTTATCTTAGTCGGAATATTTATGCACCCTTTTTCAAATCATATCCAACTCGGCTATTATGGTGTTTTACCTTTTTTAGCTTGTATCTTTGCCTCGCTAGTAATTGGTATCAATGACGCTTTAATCCAAGCTTTTACATTTTATAGTCTGGGAATAAGTGCATTTTGCGCAGGTATTTTGTGGCGCCCGGGTGAGCAAAGCAAAACCCATGCTGTCATGGCTGTACTACTTGTGATCCCTTTCCCACTGTTTGCATTCGTAAATACAACTGTTGTGCTTTCATATTTAGCTATCTGCTATCCAGTGCTCCTGTTGTTCGAACGTGGTATGCCTGCTTGGCAAAACTATCACAAGGATTACCACAAAATGCGATTTATCCTCACTTCAGTCCTTTTTGTCACTCATTTATTCATGATTGCTCAACAATTCGAGCTGTCACGCAACATTTAAATAATTTTTCTGCTATATCTAATAGGTGACCCATTTTAGATGTAGCAGATGAAACAAAAATACTTTTATATTTTTATTGCTTTAATTTCTCTATGTTTAGCTATCTTATTACTTCAGAAGCCAGAATTTGAACTCGATGCTTTTGAGGAGCTGTTTTGGTTTTCTTGTACGGGCTTTTTAATCGGTTATGGAGCGCAGTATGTAAGTAACCGGTTTTTGATTAGTGCTTGGGGATTATATTGCATAGGTTTATTTTTAGATGTGCTAGACGACATACTCTCAAAAGAAACCCTCCCTCTTTTGGCAGCTGACACTTCCCTAAAGAAAATTGGTCTCATCCTGACTTGCGTGGTTCTTTTCAACGTTATTCATAATGAAAGAAAAATAATTAAAAAACTTAATAACGAAATCAGTCAAAGAAAAAAACTCGAAGAGAAATTGAGCTTCGAAGCGAATCATGACCACCTAACAAAATTAGGTAATCGAAAGGCCTGTTTCGAAAACTTTCAAACGCTTATAAAAAAGTACCCCTACTTGCTGTATTTAGATTTAGATAATTTTAAATCTGCAAATGATAAATATGGCCATAAAACTGGCGATAAAGTACTACAGTTAATTGCAAAGGCCATTAGTGATGAATTTGGTGAAGTAAATTGCTTCCGTTTAGGTGGTGATGAGTTTGTGGTGTTTAGTGAGTCTATGCCTGAGAATTTAGAGCAATTAAGAGAGCAATTACTAGAGACTATATTTGAGTTTGGTGTTGGGATCAGCATTGGTATCACTAAAGCCGATAAGCAACTTTCGGCAGACGAAAACATGCATGAAGCCGATGAAAACATGTATACAGATAAAAGCCATAAGATTATTCGTCAAACTCCCAGAAGTTAACTCGCTTATTTCTGGCACTTTTTTTAACAGACTGATAATCTAATACTAATTTCTATTCGAGAGGGAAAAGCTGTGTTCGGTAATTTATTTAACAATCAACAGCAAGAACAGGCGCTTCAAGATTTGCGTCTTCAATTACAACAATTACAACAAGAAAACGAGCAGCTCAGGGCTGAAAACAATAACCTAAACGAGTTATTAGTTGAAACCCAATCTCAACTCAACGACAACACAGACAATCAACTTTTACAATGTGCCATAAACGGTTTATCTCAAGTGAGAGATATAAGAGAGACTGTCAGTAACAGCTTTACTTCAATCGAGCAAGAAAGTCAGTCAATCAGTAACATTAATTCAATTTTCCAGACATCAGAAAAATCACTTTCAGACATACTTGCTGGTATGGATGGCTTAACTCAAAACATGGCGACCATGACAACCAATATTTCAGGCCTTTCTCAAATGGCTGACAATATTAATACGTTCGTGACGACCATTTCTAAAATCTCAGATCAAACCAACTTACTAGCACTTAATGCGGCAATTGAAGCTGCACGCGCAGGCGAAGCTGGTCGTGGTTTTAGTGTTGTAGCAGATGAAGTACGAGCGCTGGCTAATAATACAAACGAATCTGCTAATGAGGTATCAGATCTTGTTAAGCAAATTATGGATACAACTCAGCAGACTGTTAATGCCGTTAATGTAATCCAAAGTTCGAACAGTAATCTTTCTGAAAGTATTTCCCAATTAAACGAAGATTATTCAAGTATCGTTGGCAACTGTAGTTCGATGAAAGATACTATTATTGATGCCACTACACAGACTTTTGTACAAACAGTAAAATTAGACCATGTAGTTTGGAAATCAGACGTATACAATCATTTAATTGGCCATAACTCTCAGCCTATTTCGGCATTTGCTGATCACATGAGCTGCCGTCTAGGCAATTGGATGACGTCAGAAGGCCAGCAAAAATTTGGCGACTTAAGTTCATTCAAGCGATTAGATAATCCGCACAAGCAAGTGCATGCAAGCGGCGTTGAAGCTATGAAACTTTTTGCTCAGGGCAACAAACAAGGCTGCATTCAGAAGCTGAATCAAATGGAACAAGCTTCGTCTGAAGTAATGTCGTTGTTAGATGAGCTAGCGAGACAAGCTTAAAGCGAGCCTGATATAATCACGCCATTGTTTTCAAATTACGATAGTTATGAAACTCAACAAACAATGGCGTATTTTAACCGTAGGTGACGGTGACTTAAGTTTTTCAAATGCATTATCAATGCAATTCCCTGCATCTCAGCTCACAGCCAGTATCTATGATACGAAAGAAACCCTACTCGATAAGTATGAGCAAAACGCATATCACGCGTTAATTGAAAAACAAGTGCCTGTCATGTGCAGTTTCGATGTTACCGATCCTGACTCATGGTTAAGATTACCCATCAAAAGCTTTGATGCGGTAATTTTTCAATTTCCTTTAATTCCTGCATTTTCTGACTTTTCTGAGTTTCAGCAACAATCCTTATCTGTAAACACATTAAATCGTCGGTTGTTAAGGCTTTATATTTACTACGCCCATAAATACGCACTCGCTCCACATGGTCCTATGCTGTGTCTTATCACCTCAAAAGATGTAAAACCTTACTGCGAATGGGACATTGAATCTTCACTTTCAATGGGGCTGAATATCGAATATTTAGGCCAAAGTGATTTCGATATCAATGATTTTCCAGGCTATAAAATAAGGAACGTAGACAGAGATAAACATGTTAAAGATACCAGTGGCATAAGCTATGTCTGGTCTGCTAAATCGACTCGAAATGAATTACCTTATTTAAAAGTTCCTCATTATTTATCAGATTCTTATTGTAGCTTTTGTCGAGCAGGTCCTTTTATGACCGAAAAAGACAAACTCGCTCACGCAAACTCAAAAAAACATAAAAGCATGACTAAACATCACAATGATTGGTTAAATTACCTCTCTACTGAAACTCTAACTTAAACTTGAGCATCATATTGATGATGCTTAGGGTTAAGCATTATTTACAGCCAAGAAAACAGCATGTTACAAAAGTACATACTAACCACATAAGCCATGAATAATGTATACAAAGGTGTTGAGCTCAGTGCGTTTCACCATTAGACTACATGCCTTGATAGTAATTAGAGTTAATTTTTCCAATGGCAAATAGAGATTTGCTTTTTGCAGTTGCATGTTTGCTTTGTGCGATGGTCACCATACAGTCAGGTGCTTCAATTGCTAAGCAACTTTTCCCATATGTTGGCCCTGAAGGGACAACAGCCTATCGGCTTGGGTTTTCTGCTCTCATTTTATGCCTAATATTCAGACCTTGGCGTCACATGCCAAAAAATTGGGGCCCAATCATTGTATACGGTCTTTGTTTAGGTGGTATGAATATTACTTTTTATTATGCCATTGAAAGGATCCCTCTAGGTATCGGGGTTGCCTTAGAGTTTACCGGCCCCCTTGCTGTTGCTCTATTTTCATCAAAAAGAAAACGAGATTACCTTTGGGTTGTTTTTGCAATTGCAGGCATAGTGATGCTCTTACCGGATATGAGCAGCCAAGAAGGGTTAGACCCAATCGGTGTAATACTCGCACTCGTCGCTGGAGCCTGCTGGGCTGGATATATATTATTTGGTAAGAAAACAGGAAACCAAGGCTCTGGTGGTGTGACAGTCGCAATAGGTATGACTGTATCCGCATTTGTATTAGTTCCATTTGGCGCAATTTCTCAAGGCAGTGCCTTACTGAATTGGGAATTAATCCCACTCGGGATCATGATAGGTATCTTATCAAGTGCGCTACCCTATAGTTTAGAAATGGTGGCACTTCGCAACATGCCAGCACAAGGATTTAGCATAATGATGAGCTTAGAGCCTGCTGTTGCAGCGGTTGCTGGGTTAATTATTTTAGGAGAGCTGTTAACTCTTTGGCAATGGATAGCAGTACTTATGATCATCATAGCTTCCGTTGGAAGTTCCATGACAGGTGCTGACAAACCAAAAGAAAGTAATGCCTAATTAGCATACAGTAATACTCTAGCCAAGATTCAGCCTTTTTATCTGAATCTTGTAGAAACATAAAAGCCGGGTTCGCCCGGCTTTTATGTTTAATATCACGCTACTTTCTTTGTCTAAAATAGATCATTTATTAAGTTTGGTTTAAGTGTGTTTGGGGAGTGATCTTTAAGCACTTTTTTCAAGCAAAGGCTAAACTCCCCCTATCATCAATTAAGTAAATACTCACTCGGTTTTGGTAAAACAAAGCGCTCTAACCACTGCTCTTGTTCCCACAATACATGTAAGATAGCTTCGATACTTTGATATTGATGATGTTCATTTGGTAACAAAACCAACCTTGCTTCTTTATTCAAAGCAAATAGAGTCTTATATAATAATTCAGCCTGAAGGACTGATGCTGTTTCGTCAGCTTGACCATGAATAATTAAAACAGGGACATCTATCTTATCAATTGAATTAAAAGCTGAAACACCGGCAAAAATAGATGCATTTTGCCAATAAGCAAAGTCACTATCTAAGTAACCTTTTGTCGCCATTGACGCATTGTATTGACCACTTCTTAAAATTCCTGATGAAAAGTAATCTGTATTCGCAAGTGCCAAAGACGCCAGTGTTGCTCCACGACCATGGCCAGCAATGGACATTTTGCCAAGTTCTGCGACACCTTTTGCTATTAACGCATCTGTGGCTGCTTTTAAACTCGATTTAAAGTCGGTCATAAATGCATTACTAGAAGCCACATTTTGAATACTCGGCATACTTGGGTTTTCTAGTATTGCAACGCCTTTTGTCACATAGGCAACCATATCTTTATGGTTACTTGTTACAAACTCACCTTTTTTATTGTAAATATCATCACCAAGCCAAAACAACACAGGCAAACTGCCTTGTGTAAAGTCATAGTTGTTAGGCAGATAGAGATTAGCCGTTAGCTTTTTGCCATCAGCACGTAAGTATTGTAATTGTTCTTTCTTGACCCCAATAAAACCCTCGATTGGATGCGTATTTCGAGTAAGTTGTTCAAGGGTATTAAAAGTAAGATCACTGACAAAAAAGTTCGTTGGCTGTAACTGAGTTTCTTTGCTTAGCAACAAGCGCATACCTTCATCATCTAAAAGTGAAACTAAAGACTCCGAAAACTCAGCCTGAGAACGCCATAATGTAGATTTACTGTTTGTTTTAGCATCGAAACGCTCTAATACTTGCGACACAATATCGCCCTCAACCTGCTGACTAAGCACAAACAAATAGCGCCCACCCACTACTTTTAGCACTTCCGTACCAAGGTCATTGGTTTGCATTATAAATTTATGCCAAACATTTTCAGGTAGTTGACTATTAAACTCTTTAAATACAACACGACGCTGCTGTGCATCTCTTGGTGTAATTATGCTTTGACGATATTTCTTTCCATCTAAAGATTTCTCTGTTAGCAAAGCTAAAGAATCCGATGCCCAATTAATATGTTCAAGCTGCCAATCTAATGTTGCGAATACTTGAGGGGCTTTACGAAACGGTGCACTCACAACCAATAAATTTTCGGAGCCATCTGGCTTTGGCTCTGCCCACAACACGGTTGCTCCTTTATCTAAACGCCACTGAAACTTTTGCTTTAAATGCACGGGTTTTGTGTCTATTGATTCAACAAGAGGATTTACCGACAGTTCATATAATGCATGTCCTGTCATCCCCCAAACGTGCCACACATTTGCAAAGTTTTGCATAGGCAATGCTGACGTAATTGGATCATCAATCATGTTAACGATTAAATTTGTAGAATCAGGAGAGACATCAAAATGGTTCAAAAAAGTGGCTTGACCAATAGGCTTAGCTAACCCACTCAAATTAATTTTGATAAGTTGTCCTTGAGCAAAAAACTTAAATTGATCTGCAATAGGATCAGGTTCAATATTTTCTTCAGCGTTAGTTTCATCTGACATTGTTTCCTGCACAACCTCTGGCTGATCAGGAGTAACATCAACTTCTGCTGACGTATTTGCATTAGGTTGCAGAGCCTGAACTTCAATTGGGTGAAAGTGCTCTGTAACGACTAAACCATCACGACTTGGTAAAGCAATCGACTTAACTTTTTCTGCTTTAGGTTTTTCTAATAATGGTTTGCCATGATTCACCGCGACATTTACAACAAATCCCGTGCTATCTGGAAGCCATTGGTACGGTGTTTTAGTTAAAAAGCCATTTAAGGTCGATTGCGTGACTTGTTCAAGTCTTCTGCTTTGCACATCGAAAACCCATAAGGTCGCTGAATTTGATTGTTCCAAAACAAAACTTAAATAGCGACTATTTGCAGACCATTTAACATCGCGAATTTCGCCATCAGGTAAGTTATTGATATTCAATACTGAGCCTGAAATAACGTGTTTTATTTCTATCTCAACGTAGCGCTTAATATCGTGGCGAGAAAAATTATAGGGATTAAACTCAATACCAAACAAATTAAGCTGTGGCTGAGCCTGTTTGGTTTTTCCTAGCGAATGAGTAGACAACTGAACCAACCAATCATTATCCGGGCTCATCAAAATATCTGGCGTAGATTGCACTTCTACTAAACGGGCGAATTCAGGCGTTGGTGTTTGGTATTCGCTTGAGTTTGTATTAGCTATAGCGTCAGAGCTTATCAAAAGTGAAACGAAAAAAACGCCAAAGACAGACGATATTGTGCGGTACATACTTTTCCCCCAAACATTTAGTTGCGAAATAATATACTTAAATCATTAAAAATGCAGCTATTTACGGCTATCTTGAAGCATAATTTGTGGTTTTGATAAACAATAAACCTAGCCATTTGTATACGAAAGCTCGCTTGTTACAGTTTGCGACTCGTACCTCGTTTTAATTGCAATTATGTATTTTTCAGCATCGAGTTTTAACGAAATTTCAGTTAGACTTCACGCCCGCAAAAATCCTACGTTAATGAGATAATTATGAGTAAACGTGTTTTAGTAATTGGCTATGTTTGGCCTGAGCCGAATTCATCCGCAGCTGGAACGCATATGATGTCATTGCTCACGCTCTTTCGTTCACAAAATTGGCAAGTCGAATTTGCCACACCAGCTCAGCCAACAGAACATATGGTTGATCTAAGTAACCATGGTATTAGCAGTAAAGAAATTGCATTAAATTGTTCGAGCTTTGATGATTACCTCAAAGACTTTGCCCCTGATATCGTCATGTTTGATCGCTTCATGATGGAAGAACAATTTGGTTGGCGAGTTGATAAATTCGCGCCAAATGCGCTTAAAATTTTAGATACTGAAGACTTACAATGTTTAAGGCAAGCACGGCACAGTGCACAAAAAGCCAAAAGAGAGTTTACACTTGCTGATTTGCAAAGCGACATTGCTAAGCGAGAAATCGCTGCAATCCTTCGCTGTGATCTGAGTTTAATTATCTCAAGTTACGAAATGTCTTTGCTTGAAACATTCTTTAAAGTTGATTTAAGTTTATGCCACCACTTGCCATTTTTGGTTAATCTTGAAGAACTACCTGAGGCCTTACCTAGCTTTGAGCAAAGAGCCCATTTTATGACTATTGGTAATTTTAGACATGCTCCAAACTGGGATGCTGTTTTATACCTTCAAGAAATTTGGCCGCTCATTAAAAAGCAATTGCCTGAAGCAGAGTTACATATTTATGGCTCTTACCCACCACCAAAAGCGACTGCGTTAAATAACCCAAAGACAGGTTTTTTAATCAAAGGTTGGGCTAATGATGCAAACCAAGTGATGCAAAATGCCAGAGTATGTCTGGCGCCGTTACGATTTGGTGCAGGGATTAAAGGCAAGTTACTGGAAGCCATGATTAACCAAACACCGAGCATTACAACCGATATTGGTGCCGAAGGCATGACGAATGGTCAAGAATGGCCAGGGTTCATAGCGAATACTGCAGAAGAGTTTGCCAACGCCGCAGTAAAGCTTTACCAACAAGAAAGTGAATTCAATCGCAGTGTAAATAATGGCAAAGTGCTACTCAACGAATTTTACGATAAGGTCGAATTAAGCGGTAATTTAGTGAGAAAAATTAATTCAGTAGCAAACAACCTAGACGCACATCGTATGACTAATTTTACCGGCCAAATGTTAAAGCATCATACAATGAAAAGTACGCAATACATGGCTCAATGGATTGAAGCAAAAAACAAAAATAATTCACAATAAATTGCTAGACATACCCTCAAAAGTGATTAGAATTCGCACCGTTTCTAACAAAGCATACCAGTTAGGTTAACTTAAGCTATAGTTAACCTAATATTTACTTTTACCACCCTCATTTGGTTAAAAACTTGAACACAGCTAGTTTTACGCAAAAAAGAAAGTTTATTGTTAAGCTTGGCAAAATGCTGCATAAATACGGCACACCTGCCTACCGACTTGAAGCCCATTTAATGGAAGTCGCAACACATCTCAAGTTAAAGTCTTCTTTTGTAATGTCACCCACTTCCGTCACATTTGTTATTTGGACTGAAGGCCATGAAGAAGAGTATACCCATGTAGCACGTGTTGATCCGGGCGATCATGACTTAGGCTCATTGGCTGATACGGATGATGTGGTTAACCGTTTGTTGGCTGGTGAATTATCAATCGAAGAAGCTGAAAACAGTTTAGAAAAAATCGACACAAGCAAAAGCCCTTATAATAATTGGTTTACTGCATTTGCTTTTATGGTATCTGGTTCTGCATTTGCTATGCTGATGGGTACCAGTTGGAATGATGTCCTTTGGTCAGGACTCATTTCATTGATTGTTTTCTTGTTTGTTCTTTGGTCAGCGCGTTCGAAGCGCGTCACACACATGCTCGAACCATTAGTTGCCATTGCAGCATCCATTGCTGCGTGTGCAGTCAGCAGCTATATCGATCCCGGTGTAAATATAAGGTTAGTGGTGCTTTCATCAATCATTGTATTTATTCCTGGTCTAGCATTTGCTCTAGGCTTTGCTGAGTTATCGGCTCGACACTTGGTATCTGGAACAGCACGTGTAATGGACGCCATTATGATGTTGTTCAAATTATACTTTGGGGCTTTTTTAGGTATAAGTATTGGCTTTGCACTATTTGGAAAAACAGACTTTATCCAACCTGAAGCATTACCCAAGTGGACGGCATGGTTAGCAATATTATTACTTTGTAGTAGCTTAATTATTATTTTCAGAACAAAGTTAAAACATGCTAGTTGGTCGATTGCTTCTGGCTTTATTGCCTATGCTGCGAGTATTAGTGCTGCTGTTTATTTTGATTACAGCATTGGTGCTTTTGTTGGCGCATTTGCAGTTGGCGTATTCAGTAACCTCTTTAATCGAATCGTCAATGCACCTGCATCAATTGTTGCAATGCAGGGGTTGATCGTTTTAGTACCTGGCTCGAAAACTTATATTGGCCTTAATTCATTGATTGAAGGCCAGAGCTTTGTTAATGCAGATCAAATAGGTCAACAAACATTTTTGATCTTCATGTCATTGGTAGCCGGTCTTATATTTGCGAATGTGGCCTTACCACCAAAGAAGAGCCTTTAACATTAGGGCTGAGCATTCTCAGCCCTAAGTTGTCTTCATTATTAAAGAGCTCCTTTTACATTAAACACTCTTTTTTGCAGAAAACTTGTCATTAACACCGCTCTCGCTTCCTTTTATCACTCTATTACCTGCTTCTATATAGGCAAGGCAAAAGTTTTGCTATTTAGTTGCTCTAAATAAGCAGTTTTTAACGCGGTTAGTGGCAACTTAAATTCCTCAAAATGTTTTGAGATGATTAAGGGTTGATGTTACTTCATTGCATTATTAAGCTGCGATTTTTGGCTCCCCTCACAAATCAATTTATCTTCAACACAATAAATAATCATGGGTATTAAATAATCGCACCACGCAATGCAAAATTAATTGCAGAGCTGCTGCCATACATTGTACTTAACTCAAAGTGTTAAGGCCTAGTGTTCTTGGTTTATAGGTAATGGAAGTTGTGAACGAAACCATTTAGCATAGTCTTACTAGCATATCTGTATAAGCCCTAAGCTCCTTATTGATACAAAACGAGTACGACTCTCATTCATTTTTCAGCGACACTCACTATCTAGAAGGCATAAACCAATATCAAAGCACGGCTTTAAGTTAAAAGTTTATTAATTTTTATTTGTGAATTTGAATATAAGTACACTTGAATAATAATTAAGTAATTTTAACTTTATAAAAACATACACAACTATTTCATATACTTATAATCAAAATAGCATTAATCACAACTAATCACTTCATTTCAAGATTTCCATTTTTAAAAGCGATAACTTAATAAACATTGCAGAACAGTCGCAATTGTTAAATAAATGCTTTCAAGGGGAATCAAAGCATGAACATAAATAATAAAAAGCCGCTTGCTGTTTTAATCAGCAGCATTCTTATGGCATCAACAGCAGGTTTTAGTTCTTCAGCTATTGCACAAGGTGCCCAAACAGATGAAGTTGAAGTAATTCAAGTTCGTGGGATCCGTGGTAGTGTCGTAAAGTCTATCAATGCAAAACGCTTCGCTAACTCAATTGTAGACGCCGTATCTTCTGAAGACATCGGTAAGTTTCCAGACCAAAACGTTGCAGAGTCTCTACAGCGTATCACAGGTGTATCAATGAGCCGTAACTTCGGTGAAGGTGAGCGCATTAGTATCCGTGGTACTTCAGAAAACCAAAACCGTACACTATTAAATGGTCAAGCTGTTGGTTCTGCTGATTGGTGGGTAGATTCATCCGCAAGCCGTGGTTTTAACTATACGATGCTACCTTCTGAAATTGTATCAGGTTTAGAAGTATATAAATCACCAGAAGCTGACATCGACGAAGGCTCTATTGGTGGTACTGTTATCGTTAAAACGCGCAAACCTCTTGATTTAGATGCAAATAAAATTGCAGGTTCAGTGATCATGCAGCACAGTGAAGTGTCAGGTGAAACAGATCCTCAGTTAGCAGGTTTATACAGTTGGAAAAACGACGAAGAATCAATTGGCGCATTAGTATCAGTTTTCAGACAAGAGCGTAATCTACGCCGAGATGGTATTGAGGCATGGAGTTGGACGCACCGTGATGAAACACTTGAAGACGGTACTGTCGTTGAGAATGTTTATACACCTGGCGGTGGTGGATCTGCCATGTTCACTCAAGAACGTGTACGTACTGGTTTTAATTTAACACTTCAATATCGCCCTTCGGATAACATGGACGTTACTTTTAACGCGTTAAATTCAACTTTAGAAGCAAATAACGCAAACCAAAACTTCTTATGGTTGCCTGGTTACGGTGGTTCAAAATATCAATCTTTAGATGTGGTTGATCATGCTAAAGTGGGTAGATTTGCACAAGCTGGCACGCTTGGGCTATCACCTGATGGCAACAATATCTTAGATGAAACTAAAATTCGTAATTCAAAACTTAAAACCAACTCATATGACTTAAAGCTAATTCATGACGGCGAAACATGGAAATCTAGCTACCATGTTGGTGTGACAGAAGGTTCAGGTGGTACGCAAACAGACCGAAGCGTTGGCTGGGAAGGCAATGCTGTTCATAGCTATAACGCACAAAATGTGGAAAGCATTGAAACAAGCTATGCGAAAAGCCCTGCGGACGGTAAGCATTGGGATTTAGGCTTTTTACGATATGACTCCAATGATGCTTTAGATAAAGAATATTACGGCCAAACTGACTTCGAACGTGCAATCGATGTGGCTGTATTCAGTAAAATCAAAATGGGTGTTAAATACCGTGATCACAAACGTGAGAATATTCGCCTCCGTTCACAAACTCGTACAGATTTAGACTGGAATTTAGCTGATTATTCATACGCTTCACCAAGTGATTTCTTATCTGGTATCGGCACATCTGGCACATTAAGTAGCTACGCGATGACCGATTTAGATAAAACAAGAGCGGCAGGTGATGCACTATCTTGGCAATACGATTACCTTTATGACAGCAACTTCGCAATCACTGAAAAAATCTTAGCAAGCTATATCAAGGCTGATATCGATGCTGACGGCCTTCGCGGTAACTTAGGCGTTCGACTCGTAGAAACTAAGCAAACAACGGGGGCGTATGTTGGTCCTGCGGATGCAAAAGTTTGGCAAGAAGAAGACAAGAGCTATTTCGATATCTTACCGAGTATCAACCTTGCCGTTGACCTGGAAGAAGACATGATTTTACGTTTCAGTGCAGCACGCGTAATGACGCGCCCAGATTATGCTGCGATGACTAATGCTACCACGTATAACACTGAAACACGTGTAGGTACGGGTGGTAACTCAAATATCGACCCTTATAGAGCAACTCAGTTTGATGTTGGTTATGAGTGGTACTTCTCTGACGCAGGTATTTTCTCTTCAGCCCTTTTCTATAAAGATTTGCAATCTACTCTTGGTGAGAATACGCAAACAGAAACGTTTGATAATGTTGCGATTGAAATCAGTCGCCCAATCAATGGTCCTGCAGGAACTTTAAAAGGTATCGAGTTAGGGTATCAAACCGAAATTACTGAAGGCTTTGGTATAGCAGCAAACTATACGTTTGTTGATGGTGAGTCGAAAGACTTAGAGGGGAATGACATTCTGATCCCTGGCATTTCTGAGCATACTTTTAACTTCAGTACTTATTATGAGAATGAAACGTACAGCGGCCGTATTTCTTATAACTATCGTACCGGCTACGACACAGGTCGTGCATGGCCTGGTTATCAAGATGCATACGGTCAGATTGATGCGTCATTTAACTACAATGTTAATGAAAACATCACTGCTGTTTTCGAAGTTATCAACTTAACAGACGAGCACACTTTCAGCTATCAAGAAGAAGGTGTGAAGCAAGCCTTAACCGGTGTTTACAAAGATGGTAGACGCTTCATGGCAGGTTTGCGTTTCAGTTTTTAAGTCATTTCAGCTAACACAGGTATGACTTAAAAGTTTATGCAAGATCATTTGCATAAACACGGTGCTAAGCCCGGAGCACACCCCAAAGCTGGTGTACGAAAGTACATCGGCTTTCTTTTTTAATTGTTTAGCCGCTTCAGGACAATTTATGAAAATACAACAAAAACTCTCATCATATAGATACCATAAACTATACAAGGCTAGTGATTTCGTGTCATAGTTGAACCTTATTTTTGTTCAGTTTAATCTCAACTTCGCTTAGACAGGTAATCATCTCGTATTTATGGATTTTTTGCGTTTTACAGGACCTCTTCTGTTACTACTTATCTGTTTTTCAAAGCAAAGTTACGCAGATTTATTCAGTGCTACGCAACATTATCAGCAGCAAAATTTTTCCAAAGCTTATGAAGAATTCCTGCAATTGAGCGAGTTTGGTAATTCCGATGCCATGTACAACCTAGCTGTCATGTCTTTACATGGCCAAGGTACTAACAAAAGCCTTCCCAAAGCCTTCGCTTGGTTTTTACTCGCCAGTGATTTCGGATTAAGTGATGCCAAACAAACTGCTGAACTAATAAGCCAAAAGTACACAGATAAACAAGTACTTAATGATATGTATGTGGCGCTCAAACAACACTATGCGTTTGACGTTATTGCAACAAAGTACTTCCCAAGCGAATTCAGTAAACCAAAGAAATCTTTAAGCAAAGTACGCGATCACCAGCCAAATTATCCAGAACAAGCTATAAGACAAGGCGTCGAAGGCTGGGTTTGGCTAGAGTTTGATATTGATGATACTGGCGCTGTTACTGACATCAGTTTAATTGCAGCCCACCCTAAACACATTTTTTCGACAGAGCTTATCAATGCGGTGAGTCTATGGCAGTACGACACTGACAAGCCAATTAAAAATCGTTCTCTGACTTACCATTTTACAACTTTTAAAGGTAAGCAATATAAAACAGCATTTCAGAATCAAAGAAAGCAATACAAGCAATCAATTAGTGAACACATAGATGCTGCCGAACAAGGCAATGGGGAAATCCAGTTTTATATTTCACAATGGCTGCAATCGAATGATTATAACGCGAGCCAACTATTAAAATATCACTGGCAAGACGAACAAGCAGCACAAACCTTACTGTTTGCTGCAGCAAAAAATAATTTCCCGCTAGCTCAGTATAAGCTTGCAACGGGTATACTCAGCAATGACATAAATGATCCTGACAGAGCAACCGCATTAAATTGGTTAAAAATTGCAGCTCAGCATAATAACCTGCCCGCTTTATACAGACTAGGCAGCATACTTTCTGACAGCCAAAACCCAGAGTTCAGTCCCCATATTGCGCTCTCTTATTTTCAAAAAGCCGCTGAGCATGATCATTTTAGAGCTATTCGGGATATGTGTTTATTATTGAAAACAATGCCAGCCAAATCCCAAGAGTTAAAACGCTGCATTAATACAGGTCTTGATATAGATGATAGTCATCCAACTTTATTGCTTTTAAAAGCGGAAATTCAGCCAAATAACGCGCTATCTTTGAAGTATGCCAAACAAGCACTTAAAGAAGCGAGAAGTCGGAAGTGGTCTATCAAGGCTATCTCAGCGTTTATGCAAACACTTGACCCTGGCGCTTTAAATTAAGTACTAGGGCGTGTTGACCTTTGCTGTTTGTTTTTGCAGCAGTGAGTTGGGTATTTAGGCCAGGCAGGGGCTGCCCCGCAGAGGCTGCGTAGCAAGGGTTGCCCCGCATAGTTATTCTATGTAAGTCAGCCGAGAACGCCGAATAAATGGCCAACTCGCGCTGCTCGGAGAGTTCAACCAAAGGCTTCCACTACTTTGTCATTCGCCACTCACATAACTCATTATGCTTCGTAGCTCATTTCGTGTATTGAAAGCCTTTGATTTGAACAAAACTCATACCTCAAAGATAAACACGCCCTAGTGTGTTTTAGCTTGAATTGCGCTGTGAAGCACTATGTCCATCTCAATATCATCAATTCGATTAATGAGAATATACTGCCCTTCTTTATCGCTGCTTAGAGATAGCGGCGTATTGATATCGTAAAGGTAAGTACCAAGCTCTTTGATAAGAGAAATCTGGCCATTCTTATTATCAAATTGATATAAGGAAAGATTATGCCCTTCGCGGATCACAAAATAGGCGCCATTTTCATGCAAAGTAGGTAGATATAGTGCGAAGGACGCGGTTAATTGCGACTCATCAAAATAACTAGCTAGTTTTGGTAATAAATATGATTTTAAGTCTTCAGCGTAATGCGTAAAGGTCACATTTCGCTCTCTCAGTGGTGGCCAGTTTTGTGACTCTTTTAGCAATTTATTCCCTGAGTCTAGCAAGGTAAAGTTCCAACTGAGAGGTTGGCCATTTTCATCTGTACTTGTAAAAAATAATGAGCGGCTATCTTCAGCCCAATATACGTTTCTGACAAACTCAAATTCAGAGGCTATTTTTACAGCCGATTTTGCAAATAAATTAATAATGACAAGCTTATTAGACTCAGTCATCAAGGCTAAGTACTGATTATCAGGAGAGAATAGTAATAACTTTGCTGCCTCATTATTTTCAAGCGTGTAAGCTAACTCAGCATTTGCTTTTAATCTGTTTCGAACCCACACTTCTGAAGATACGTCTTGCTGTGTCTGCAATGACACGAAAGCATAATAGTCACCATCACAGGACAAACTCGGTGTGACATCAATACGTGTCGCTGAACTAATTGGCACTAGATGCGTATTTACATCATCTATTTTTAACCGATACACGCTCACTTGAGCATAACCTTGTGAGTGAGCCACTAATTGGCCAGCTTGACTCACGGCTAGATCCCCAACCAAACCTGCTTTATCGTTCAGTGAAAATCGAGTCTGTTTAGAAATGTCACTGAAAAACAGTTGATCATCTGCTGTAATAATTTGTTTTGAGCGGTACCAAGCTCCAAGTGCCACATTCGAGTTTACCAGCACATCTTTGCTTAATAAGGGATCAGCAATAGATTGGCTTATTAGGTGTGGCTGATTGTTTATTTGTGACTTTAACAACAAGGTTTGTGACTCAGTATCAGCATCTAAAATTTGCCCTTTAATATGCGCATATTGAAGCTGATTAATCACATTTAATTGTTCATCAAGTTCATAAGCTTCTACTATTTGCTGATTAATCTTTTGAGTATTAAATACAATATGATTATTTGCCAGCCAATACAATTTACGAGGACCATAACCTAACTCGCAGTCAAAAAGCTTTTTCTCTTTTCCTAACCGCCACATTTCTATGGTTTGATCTACAGCTATGGCTCGAACTTCACATCTAAATGGGTCAAAGCGATAATACGCCAACCACTTACCATCTGGTGACCAAACTGGCGCTTCTTCACTGTAACTGCTGTTTTTAAGACTATGGACTATTTTACTATGGCTATCATACACAGCGAGGTCAAATTGTGATTGATTTTCCCCCAAATGACTAAAAGCCAGAAATCGACCATTCGGGGAGTAACGCAAATACACTTCAAGCCCTGGTGCGGATGTCAGTCTCGAATCATATTTAAATGGGTTGACCTGTTTTATAGGTTGATTCAAATAACTCACAGCTGTTGAAATTAATAGCCCAATGAATCCCCCAAAAAGTAACCAATAAATCGGCCTATTCACCTTCGGAGCCAAGAGTTTTTCTTTTATACTGGGTGGCTCAGATATTGTGGCGATCAGTTGATACCCTTCTCGCGGGATGGTTTTAATGAATTTAGGTGCTGCTTTGTTGTCTTTAAGGGTCTTACGCAATTGGACGATTAATTGAGAAACCGAGTTGTCACTCACAAGTGTATTCGGCCATAGCTTTTCGATAATATTATCTCGAGTCACGCACTGGCCTTGATGCTCGATTAACAGCAACAATAAAGCCATTTGCTTAGCCTCAATAGCTTGCCATTGTCCTGAAATTTTAATTTTCAGTGTCGCTGGTTCTATTAAGACGTCATTCACTAAAATACGTGACATCTGCAAAATATCAAAATACCTTATTCTGTGGTCTTACCGTAAAGTAATGGTTAAATTCGTTATAAAAGCGTATATTGTTCTACATATTACACGCTCGATATTGAACCCCATACAACTATTTTTGAGTCTGGCTATTCTTGAGGTTTGCATAAATGACATATAAAAATACAAAATCTCTGTTTGTTCTTTGCTTATTTTGCACTCAAGTTGCCGCTAATTCCTCTGAAAAAGACAATGAAAATCTTTTAGAAACAATCCAAATTAGAGGCTTTCATGACAGCGTTGTCAAATCTTTAAGCTATAAACGTTTAAATGACCAAATAAGCGACACTATCAGTGCGCAAGAGATCGGTAAGTTTCCGGATAAAAATGTGGCTGAAGCCTTGCAAAGGATCACTGGTATTTCATTATCTCGCGTACAAGGTGAAGGTGAACGTATTGGTGTTCGAGGAACGACGCCAGAGCAAAATAGAACCTTTTTAAATGGTCAATATTTAGCTTCTGCAGATTGGTGGATCTCATCTCAACCTACTCGTGGGTTTAACTTCACACTTCTACCTGCTGATATCGTCTCATCGCTCGAGGTGTATAAAACCCCTCAAGCAGATCAAGATGAAGGCTCTTTAGGTGGTAGCATCAATATTAAAACCCTAGACCCTTTATATACTGATGGCGATCTGGCTTTGATCAGTACTCAGCTACAGTACAATGACTTATCGAACGAGTTCGACCCGCAAATAAGTAGTGTTTTTAATTGGAAAAACCACGATCAAGATTTAGCCCTTTTGTTCACAGCAAGTCGTTTAAAACGTTCTCTTAGACGTGATGGACTTGAATCTTGGGGCTGGCACGAACGAGATTACAGCAAAGTCGCTGATAACCAATATATCACCAGCAATAATAAAGCTGCTGATCTCAAAAAGGTCTGGACGCCCGGTGGTGGCGGATCAGCAGTATTTCAACAACAGCGTATCTTAACCACACTAACTTCAGGCATTTCATATATTCTGAACCCACACTGGCAATTTAAGAGTCACCTACTTTATTCACAACTTGAAGCCGACAACTCAAACCAAAACTTTTTATGGCAACCTGCAATTGTATTAAACAACGGCGGTACACTTTCTAACCCCAAATTCATCGACAATACCCTGGTATATGGAGAGTATGGTCAGTTAAAAGGTGCTGAATTTAATACCAGTATGGAAGCCATATGGCGAAAGTCACAAATTGATACCAGCAGTATCCAACTTGAATTAAGCCAATCAATCCCACGATGGCAAAACCAATATCGATTTGGCTTCACACATGGTGGCGGTGGCACTAGCGAAGATTTCACTTCGCAGTTTTCTACCAATACCGACTACTCAGTCAGTACCGAGCATCATAAAAACATTGTCGCAAATTATGCTGTTTCACCTTTAGATGCAGCACAATGGCGCTTAACCGAAGCAAGAAAAGACGCCCAAGATGCAACCGACTCTTTAGTTTATCTGCAAGCTGACTTTAAGTATGAGTTAATGCATCAATCACTCTCAGATCTACAGTTTGGGATCAAGGTAAAAAAACATACTCGCGAATTTTCTAGGCTACGTTCACTCGATGGAGGAATAGATGGTTTAGCAAGTGTGTTAGATACAAACCTTGCTGAGCATCCAGCAGCATTTATTGATAACTATCTAACCAATATTGGAAATTCAGACACTTTAAAGCTGTATAGCTTCGTTGATATTGCAAGCCTTAGCCAGGCGTTTTCAACGCTCCCTTTTCAACAAGAAATAGAGACCGCTAGTCGTTTCGATATACAAGAGCAGTCTTTAGCAGGCTATATTAAGTTACTCCTTGAAGGTGAAAGCTATCGAGCTAATTTAGGGGTAAGACTGGTTAATACATGGCAAGACGCATCCGCGTTTAAACAAATTGACTCACAAACAAGTAACGGGTTTGAATGGCTTACTGATCAAAAAAATTACACAGACATATTGCCTAGTGCCAATATTAAGTTCGACCTAGATGAAGATCTTATCGCTCGTTTTTCAGTTGCTCGGGTCATGTCTCGTGCACAGTTTCATCATTTAATGCCTTCAACGAATTACAATGTGACCCAAGCGCAAGGACAAGGTGGAAACCCCAGTCTAGACCCTTACCGTGCAACTCAATTTGACGCAGGTCTAGAATGGTATTTTGAAGAAAGCGCTTTGGCCTCATTAGCTATATTTAATAAAGACGTTGAATCCTTTATTGAATTTAAAAGACAGCTCGAAAACCATGAGGGCATTATTATGTCAATCGACAGGCCAATAAATGGCAATGGTGGTAGTGTGAGGGGCCTAGAGCTTAGCTATCAACAGCATTTGTTTAACGGCTTTGGGGTAATTGCTAACTATACCTTTGTCGACGGCAGCCGCACCCAGCAGTTAACAGACACCTCAGCGCTCATACCTGGCACATCAAAACACAGTTTTAATGTCACATCATATTACGAAAATAGCTGGCTCAGCATTCGTTTTGCTTACAATTACCGTACTAAATTTGCCACAGGTATCGGCGAAGTCACCATGGATAATTATGGACAACTTGATGGCAATATCACTTTCTCTATTAATGACAAAACTGATCTGGTATTTGAATTCATTAATTTAAATAATGAAATTGCGTATACATACGAAAGAAACCAATACGCACCAACGGGCGTGTACGCTAATGGCAGGCGTTTCTATTTCGGCGCTCGTTATCAATTTTAAGATTCAAACTAGATTAGTCGCTAATTACTCTCGATTAATCGCAAACATTGGTAATCCTATGTTTGCCCTTTAAAATACTGCGCAACAAGTGAAGAACAAGGTCAAAAAATGAAATTAATAAAATCGACAATTGCTCTTGCAGTAGGTTTAGTAACCAGCTCTGCATTTGCAAATGACACTATTACAATTGAAGACATTCCTAAAATCCAATCTGTTGGTCAAACTGCAGTAGACCCTGAAGGTGAACTAGTCGCGTTCACACGCTCAGTACCAAGAGAGCTTTACATTGATGCTAACGGCAGCAATTACTCAGAGCTTTATGTTGTTGATGACAAAGGTGTTGAACGCCCTTTCATCACAGGTAAAGTGAGTGTTCGTAGCATTCAGTGGTCTGCTGATGGTGATTTCATTTACTTCTTAACTAAGAAAAAAGCTGATAAGTTCACATCTTTATACCGTATCGCTGCTAACGGTGGTGAATCGCAAAAAGTATTATCGTTAGACGGTACTTCAATCTCTAGCTACAAGCTAAATCCAAATGGCAAGCAAGTCGCTATCTTAGCCATGCCAGCTAAAGATAAGACTGAAAAAGAACTTAAAAAGCTTGGCTTTATGGCTGAAGTTTATGAGTTAGGTCTAAAAAACAAACAACTACATCTTGTTGATTTAGTGCAATCTGAAAAAGCACTTAAACCGACCGCAGTAGAAATTGAAGGTTATGTAAGCGACATCAACTTCTCTGATGAAGGTGACAAGCTACTTGTTAAAACTCAGCCTACAGCCCTGATTGACGACAAATACATGAAGTCACAGTGGCACATTATGGACGTAGCCTCACAGAAAATTACCACGTCTTTCAAAACAGAAGGCAAGCTAGGTGCTGCTGAATTCTCATATGAAGGCGATTACGTTGCTATTCTTGGTGCAGAAGATAAACACGACCCTGCGACTGGTCGTCTATACCTAGGTAATGCGAAAACAGGTGAAATTGTAGAGTGGATCCCGAACTTTATGGGCCACATTGGTGATTTCGAGTGGGCTAACCGCCGTAACACATTAAACTTTGTTGCAAACGTGGGCGCTGAAAGCTTTGTTGGCCAAATTAAAGTAGGGTCTAACAAGTACAAGAAGATCGTTAAAGAAGGCAAACTGATTGCTTCTAACCTATCTGTATCTGATTCAGACAAGACCATCGTTCTTCGTGGTAACACTGACAAGCACCCGAACGAAGTTTTCATGCTTCGTGGTAAAAATACTAAACGTCTTTCAGATTCAAATGATTGGTTAAACGACAAACGATTTGCGAAACAAGAAAATATTTCATTCAAAGCGCGTGACGGTGTTGAGATTGGCGGCGTATTAATTTACCCACTTGATTACCAAGAAGGTAAACGTTACCCACTGATCATGGCGGTTCACGGCGGTCCTGAAAGTCATGATAAAGACGGCTGGTTAACGAGTTACTCAGATCCAGGTCAAATGGGTGCTGCCCGCGGTTATGCGGTTTTCTACCCGAACTACCGTGGTTCAACAGGTAAAGGCGTTGATTATTCTAAGCTTGGTCAAGGTGACTATGCGGGTAAAGAGTTTGACGATCTAGTTGATATGAAAAACCATTTAGTTGAAATGGGACTAGTTGATAGCAAGCGCGTTGGTATTACAGGTGGTTCTTACGGTGGTTATGCTTCTGCTTGGGGTGCAACTAAACTGACTGAACACTTCGCAGCAAGTGTTATGTTTGTTGGTGTAACAAACCAGCTATCTAAGTTTGGTACAACAGATATCTCTAATGAGATGTACCTTGTACATGCCCGTTCATACCCTTGGGAAAAATGGCAGTGGTACTTAGAGCGCAGCCCAATTTACTGGGCAGGTCAGTCTGAAACGCCATTACTGATTATGCATGGTAAAGACGATCCACGTGTTCACCCTGCTCAGTCAATGGAACTATACCGTTACATGAAAGTACAAGGTAAAGATGTACGTCTTGTATATTATCCAGGTGAAGGTCATGGTAACCGTAAAGTAGCAGCTCAATATGACTACAGCATTCGTTTAATGCGTTGGATGGACAACTACCTAATTGACGGTAAAAAGACCATGCCGACTTACGAAATCGACCATGCTGCAAATTTAAAAGCAGCAAAAGAAGCTAAAAAGTAATTTAACTTCTCAAAATAAATCATAGCCACCTGTTTTAGGTGGCTTTTTTGTATGAGTTTCATTCAACCCCTCTTTTTGAATATGAAAATTTCCATAAACTAATACTTTAGTAATAAAACTTTCACGCGTATACTCTATGCTCATTTCTAAAATAGTGACATGGAGTCAAATCAATGAAAATCTCTCGTCTAGCTCTACCATTCGTAACTGCTGCAATTTTAGCGGGTTGTTCGGCAACAGGTCCTCACCTTAAAAGTTCTGTTTCTGAAGGTGTAGCGGGTATTGAGGCGCGTTTGCCTTATGCTAACTACTCAAATTACTTTGGTTATGTAGACTCGTCAGTACAACCTGAAGGTAAGTACAAAGGCAAAGATACATATTATCTTTACGCTTGGGTACCTGCTGCGGTTGATGAAATCGGTGTATCTATGATGTCACCAGCGGTTTCAAAACCAGAAGGGGATGATTTTAAACATGCTAACTTCACACCTGGCATGCAAAAAGATGCTGATAAATTCTTTGATACTTATATTGTGTTTGATCGTTTAAATATCATCGACAATACAAAAATCAAAAATGGTGGCAAGGTGCTACAAAACTTAGGTCGTAATGACGATACATCTGAGTTACCAGCAAACCCAAGTGGTGCAAACTACAACTCTCTGCTGCGTAAAACTACATCAATGAATAACGCAAGCGAAGCGCTTGTTCGTGGTGTTTACCGAATCTCATTTACGTCTTTCCGTTCAAACGTAGAAGGCTCATTTGAAGCGACAATTGGAACAAACGTGCCAGGCGTTAAAATCGCAGCATCGCTTGAAGAGTTACATGAATTAGTAAATGGCAATAAGCTTTAAGCTTAGCCTTTACCAGTGACAAAAGGCCCGATCCGGGCCTTTTTTAAATTTATACTCGATCATTTTCTGTAAAATGCAGAAACTATTACATTCCCAATTCACTTTCATATTAATATTACCTTTCGAACACTCTTTTCTTATATAAAATCAACAGCTCATGCTAATAAAAAAACAAAAACTAGAAGGAACATATGTTGTTCTTGAGCCACTACAAACTTCGCATACAAAACCTCTTCAAGAAGCTGTACTGGATGGTGAAGCATTCAATCTATGGTTTGCTAATGTGCCAAAGCCTGAAGATGTACCATGCTATGTGGAACAAGCCATTGTAGAGATGGAGCAAGGTGATATTGCCTATGCCGTGATTTCAAAACAAACAGGGAAATTAGTAGGAACGACTCGCTATTATAATGTTGACCAGATAAATAAACGCGCCATGATTGGTTACACTTGGTATGCGAATTCCGTAAAAAGAACAGCGATAAATACTGAAGCAAAGTTACTTTTACTTGCAAACCTTTTCGAGGAAAGCGATGCCATTGCTGTCGAGTTTAGAACACACTTTTTTAATCACACTTCTCGTGCTGCAATCGAAAGATTAGGCGCCAAACAAGATGGTATTTTACGTAATCACCAAATAATGAAAGACGGCTCTTACCGAGATACCGTGGTTTATTCCATAATTGCCAGTGAGTGGCCTGCTGTAAGAAACAATTTGCTAAGTAAATTACAGAGAAACTAACTGAAGAAAGAAGTGAGCCGAAATAGACCCGGCTCACAAAAAGTATTATGCTTTTTTAACAAACTTAGCTGTTACCATCATTTCGCCAACACCATCAACTTTACAGTCAAGCTCATGGTCTTTCTTATCTAATACGCGACGAACTAAGGCTTTAGTGCCAATTTTAATCACTTGTGAGCTACCTTTGATTTTAAGATCTTTGGCAACGGTCACTTTATCGCCATCTGCAAGCACTGTACCGTTGGCATCTTTAACTTCAAATGCATCTTCATCTACTTCATTCGGGTTCCACTCGTGGGCACACTCAGGACATACAAGGTTTGTTTGATCTTCGTAGACGTATTCAGAACTACATTTTGGACAAGGAGGTAATGACATATTTCACAACTTCTAAAATTACAATGCCGCTATTCTAATAGCTAAAGAAGTATCATGCGAGGGGATTTTGAAAAAACCTGATCAATCATCAGATTTTTACGATGAATAATTCAGATTAAATACGCGTTTTAAGAGAATAAAGAGGTTGTTGCTCAATTAAGTTAATAAATAATACATACCTGTTTAATTAAGTAGACTATTTTGAGGCTTAGTATAAAGCGAGCTGAACTTTAAAGCTTTAACGGACCGCTAAAAAGGAGGTAAAACGGCCTTGTGCAAATTAAAGGCTGACAATAAAGTTCGCTCATATAAAAAATTAGGGCAAGTTCTGAATAAAAACAATGCCCTAAGCATTGTACTTTTGTCTATAAAAGCACTCTTTTGTATTAAGCGTCTGGTGCACTGTTGTCCATTTGCAATTGTATGTAGTTTGGTAGGCCCATCAGTTTGATTAAATTTAAGTGTTGTTCAAGCCAATAAATATGATCCATTTCAGTGTCATCTAGAAGCTTTTCTAGAATTTCACGAGTCACATAGTCTTGTGCTTTTTCGCACTCACCTATGATGTTTTTTAAACTCGCAGCCACTGTCATCTCAGCCGCCAGATCGTTTTCAAGCATTTGTTGAACGTTATCACCCACATTAATCGGCTGACGAGAGGCTGTATCTGGTTTACCTTCTAAAAACAAAATGCGCTCAATAATCGCTTTTGCATGATCTAACTCTTCATCATACTCATGCGCCAGTTTATGACCTAATTTACCCAGACCCCAGTCTTCATACATTTTCGAATGAGCGAGATACTGATCCATCGAAGTTAACTCTAGCGTTAACTGCTGATTTAGTAAGTCGATGATTTTTGGATTACCTTGCATGATTTACTCCTCAACCTGCGACTGCAGATAATTTTGAATGCCAGTGTGTTGAATTAAGAATTGCTGCGCTTCAATCCAATCAACATACTCTTCTTCGTATTCAAGGATCTCTTCAAGCAGTTCACGAGAAATATAATCTTGTTCTTTCTCACATAGTTCAATGGCCGCTTTTAAAGCTGGGATTTGCTCTAATTCAAATGCCATATCGCAGGCGAGCATTTCTTCTGTATGTTCGCCGATACGTAATTTTTCAAGGTGTTGTAAGTTAGGTAAGCCTTCTAAAAACAAAATGCGCTCGATCAGATCGTCCGCTTGTTTCATGTCTTTTATAGATTTTTTATAGGCTTTTTCGTTGAGCTCTTCTAACCCCCAGTTTTTGAACATACGGGCATGAAGGAAATATTGGTTAATTGAAGTCAACTCGAGCGTTAGAATTGCATTCAATTGCGCGATGACTTGTTTGTTACCCTGCATAGGGCCCCCTAAAAATAGTAACGAGACGCCCTATAACAGTAGACTAATATTTATTCAGTTCAAGACCAATTAAAGATAAGCGCTGAATTAATATATCCTTTTAAAATAAACAACTTATAACATAATTGAGAGTGATTTAGATTAGTAAAAACACTCTTAACATCATGCTTTTTTACTATCCACATTAAGCCAACTCTAAATCACGGGATTTAAAAACATAAGAATTTGTTTTATATAGTTAAATTGTTTTTTTAACTGCTATACCTAAACGCTTTGCCAAACGTACCAAATTTGCTCTATCAAGTTTTAATGCTCTGGCCGCTGCCGCCCAATTAAGATCATGCTCTAACAACGCTTGCTCTATTAAATTTTTTTGAAATTGCTCTGTAGCAGACTTTAATGAATCTATTTGACTTAAATTTGGACTGTTTTGATCAATGTTTGAAGTTTGCACTTGTTCAAAACGAGACTGAGCAACATTGTTATGACCTTGGCTGTCAGTAAACAATTCACAGTCACTTTCATCTACGCTAATAATGCTATTTGGCCACTGATTTTGTTTTGCTTTTAATGCTGCACGGCTTATCACATGTTCAAGCTCGCGAATATTGCCCGACCAATTGTAAGATTGCAGTAATTGATACAAACTCGAAGATAGCTTTAATTGCGCAATGCCAAGCTGCTTACTGACTTTTTCAGCAAAGAAGCCTGTCAGTAACGGAATATCATCTAAACGTTCGTTTAAAGAGGGCACTTTAATCGGGAATACACTCAATCTATGATACAAGTCTGCGCGAAAGCGGCCAGCTTCAACCTCTTCTAATAGATTTCGGTTTGTCGCAGCGATAACTCGCACATCAACAGATTGGGTTTTATCCGCACCGACGGGTTGAATTTCACCACTTTGTAAAACTCGGAGAAGCTTACTTTGGGTATTAAGCGGTAACTCACCAATTTCATCTAAAAAAATCGTACCGCCATCAGCAAGAAGAAACTTTCCATCACGATGTGAATTCGCCCCAGTAAACGCACCCTTTCTATAACCAAATAGCTCACTTTCAGCCAACGTCTCGGGCAAAGAGGCACAGTTTACTTGCACAAAGACTTTGCTTGCACGCAAAGATTGATTATGTAAAGAGTGAGCGACAAGCTCTTTACCTGTGCCCGTTTCACCTGTGATAAGCGTGGTAAAGTCAGAACCTGCAACGAGTTGAATATCTCTTTGTAATTGCTTCATGGCTAAACTCTGCCCGACCATCTCATATTGGCCTTTACTCAGCTCGGTGATTAAGTGACTGCCCTGCTGCGCTTTAGTGAGCAGATCTTGAGTCAGTAGTATGGCACTAACATGTCGCGTCAAAGCCTCATTAACCATTTGTAAAAAAGACGGCGCATAGTCTTCAAAAATGCCGGCATTTAAACTGTCTACCGTGATCACTCCGAGCAATTGCTCTTGATTCTTGATCGGAAACCCCATACACGCGTGAACGGGAATATCACCTTCTTGTGCAATGAGTAGCCCGTCGTAGGGATCGGGTAATTCGCTATTGGCACTGAACCTTACAGCCTTATCTGACTGACTAATTGCCTGTAAACGCGGGTGTTTATCTATAACAAAGTGTCTACCCAGCACATCTGGCATCAATCCTGATATGGCAACAGGGACAAGTTTATTGTTTTGATAAAGTAATAAGGCAATGGCATCACTAATAAAACACTCTTTAACAGCCTGAATAACAGCTTCAAAACAATGTTCTACGTCGAATTGTGCGCTGTTAGGTAAGGCCCGAGCTAACGCTCTATTAAGCAAAAGCAGTGAAGATAACGAACGTTGCTCCATGTTTTTTTGACTCTTTGATTACTAAAAGACACTCAAAGTTTAAGTCAAAATGACTTACTCATTCAAACTATAAATCATCTGATTTTACTAACAAATTGATTTTAAATTGAATAATACTTGGCACAGTAAATGCCATTGCTTCAACAAGCCTAAAAAAGATAAACCAACAAGTTGTGGAGTAGTCATGAGACCAATCAATTTAACCGAGCCGGTACCTAGTGAGTTTAAACTTTTAAAGCCTCATCAATGGCCGTTATTTATGCTTGGCTTTCGCCCGTTCTTTTTATTGGCAGGGCTTTGGTCGGTGTTCGCTATTTTGCTATGGCAATTTATTTTAAATGGCACACTCTCTTGGCAAGCACAAATTCCTGCAACACTTTGGCACGCACACGAAATGATCTTTGGTTTTGCCTCAGCAGTGGCTATCGGTTTTTTACTGACCGCAGCGCAAACTTGGACTGGCGTGCCTGGGCTTTCAGGTAAAGGCTTAATTACCCTCAGCGCGATTTGGATTTCATGCCGAGCTATTTTCTTTTTTTATGCTGACAATCAATTATTGTTGCTACTCGGCCAAGTACTTTTCTGGCTCTTTGCCATTGCTTATTTGAGTCATATGCTGGTGACATCTGCCTCTAAACACAATTACATCATGATTGTTGTACTCGCCCTACTCACTATTTTTAATAGTGCGTTTTTAATGAGTACATGGTTAGGCCAATATTCACTTGCCCGCTTATTCACCCAGTTAGCTGTGCTTGGCTTTATGCTGCTAATTGGCATTATAGGTGGGCGAGTCATTCCGTTTTTTACTGCGCGCGGACTAAATCGAGAAGAGCAAGTTAGAACACCTAAACTCGATAAATTACTGCTGTTATTTAGTCTATTGGCGATGGTTGGGTTTGCTAGCATCAAGCTCTTTTCTCTTGATATCAATGTTGGCTTGGTTCTACTCCCAGCAGCCACTTTGCATTTAACACGCGCTATTTTGTGGTTTGATAAAGGTATCTTCAAAGTACCGCTGCTTTGGTCACTACATATAGGCTACTTTTTAAGTGCGATTGGCATTTTATTTCTCGCATTTAGCTACCTCACCGGCATTATTAATCCAGCGGATGCACTGCATTTAATTACCATTGGCGGTATTGGGTTAATGATCTTGGCAATGATGGCAAGAGTCTCACTTGGTCATACTGGTAGAGCCTTAACCCCTGCCAGTATGGTCGCTTGGGCATTTGCTTTTATAGCTTTGAGCGCGCTGGTGCGTGCTTTTATGCCTGTTCTTTATGCGCCTCATTTGGCATGGAACATCAGCGCTTATTTGTGGGTTGTTGGTTTCGGTATTTTCTTATGGTTTTATACACCCATTTTAATGCAGAAAAGAGTTGATGGGCGCAGAGGTTAAAAAGCCGAGTTGGCATTAACATTAACGACTCATTCTTTGAAATCAACACGGTAGCACCGACTTTATGTCGGGTTAATAGACGTGGCGTCTTGCCGTTAGCAATAACGACTCATTCTTTAAAATCAACACGGTAGCACCGACTTTATGTCGGTTTATAGAGTTGGCGTCTTGCCGTTAGCAATAACGACTCGTTCTTTGAAATCAACACGGTAGCACCGACTTTATGTCGGGTTAATAGAGTTGGCGTCTTGCCGTTAGCAATAACGACTCATTCTTTGAAATCAACACGGTAGCACCGACTTTATGTCGGGTTAATAGAGTTGAAAAAAACTATAAAACAGTACCCTTTACCGCCAACTCTGTTCTCTACTTTTTTAACTAAAGCGCTATTGCCTTGTATCTTTTGGTGAATCCATCACAACATGAGTGGTGATGGTTCTCACTTGAGAAATTGAGCCCAATACATCCGCATGAAGTGCTTTAAAGGTATGTAGGTCTTTAGTTTCTATGCGCAAAAGATATTCATACGGGCCCGTCACATTATGACATTCTTTTATTTCTTCAACATCTTGTAGGGCTTGCTCAAACGCCAGTTGCGAAGGAGTTGAATGCTCAGTCAGCCCAACAGCTACATAAGCGATAAAACCGACGCCCAGCTTTTCTGGGTCAACAACTGCCTTGTAGCCTTTTATCAAACCTGACTTTTCTAATTCTTGAACTCTTCTTAAGCAGGCTGAAGGTGACAAACCAATTTGCTCAGCAAGCTCAGTGTTAGCTATTCGCCCATCCTTTTCTAAAATGCGCAATATTTGTTGATTATAACCGTCAATTTTCGTCATTAATTGCAAAGTCCAAGTTTATAAAAGTGAAATACGCGTGATAATTGAGCTTATATCTCGCTAAACTTGTTTTAACACAAGTAAGGGAATAATCCTATGACTCAAGAAATCATCCTCGCGTTTGCTGCATTCGCATTTGTTTCATCTATCACGCCTGGGCCAAACAATTTAATGCTAATGAGTTCTGGCGCAAATTTTGGATTTAAAATGACTATGCCACACTTGATGGGTGTTGTAGTAGGTTTTGCCATTATGATTGAATTGGTTGGGTTAGGCGTCATGCAATTGTTCAATGCCTTCCCAGTGACTTACGACATTTTAAAAGTCGTTTCTATCGTCTATTTGCTTTATCTTGCTTTTAAAATTGCGACCGCCATACCAAGCGTCAGCAAAGATATTGCAGAAAAAGGCAAGCCTTTGTCATTTATGCAAGCCGCACTCTTTCAATGGGTCAATCCCAAAGCATGGACTATGGCACTCACCGCCGTCAGTGTTTATGCGCCGGAACAAAACTTACTCACGGTCACTATTATCTCTGTTATTTTCGCTGTAGTTGGTTTTCCGTGCGTAGTAAGTTGGATTGTTTTGGGGCAAAAAATGCAATCAATCTTGAGCCAACCAAGTCATATGCAAAAGTTTAATTGGGCCATGGCGGGTTTATTAATCATCTCTATTGTTCCAGCGCTTTAAAAAACTTTTCATCAGCAAAATATCAGTTTTTTATCAAAATAAAATCAATTAATTAACTGCAATTGCTTTCATCATGGTGGCAACTATTCAAGGAGTCACCATGAGCATAATTAAACACTTCACGTTATTCATACTTTCACTCGCCTGCCTATTAAACTCGCTCGCGCACGCTCAAGAGCAACAAAGCAAGGGCGTTAAAACAATAAAGCACCAGTTTCAATCTAAGGCTGCCAAACAAACGATTTCATTCGATGTCATCTTGCCTTGGGGATACGACAAAAATCAAAAATACCCTGTACTTTATACAACATCGGGAGGCAGTCGAATTGATATGCTTACTTATCAAACCGATTGGCTAAGTCACGTTGAAATGGGCCCTATGCCTGCCATGATCATAGTGCAATTACCTTATCTAGATGTTGAATCAACACTTCACCCTAAATTTGTTTCAGCGTCAGGCGTTGCTAACCCATTGACTTTAAATGTACTAAAAAAAGAACTCATCCCATTTATTGATAAGAGCTATTTAACATACAACTACAAGGTTCTGGAAGGCTATTCAAGTAATGGTAACTTTGTGCTGTATGCGTTTGAACAATCGCCGACATTATTTAATGGTTTTATCGCCAGCTCTCCTGCTCTAGAGCTAGACAAGTCAGGACTTGTTGAAAGGCTTTCGAAGCTAAGGTATTCAGAAATGTATTATGATAGGTTCTTTTATCTATCTCTTGGCTCCTTCGCTAATAACGCACCACTGTTTGAAAACATCAAAGCGAATCTTAGTCAGCAAGCGTTTCACGCCCGCTTTGCAAATTACAGCCAATATAATTTCTTATCGGTTGCAAGCCTCAGCCTTACCGATGCAATGGAACACCTATTTGCTGATAAAAGCCCCGACATTGCACAATTTGCAAATGATGGCAGACAAAGTGTCATTGATTACTTTAAAAAACTCTCTCAAAAATACCAGCAAACGCTTAGTCCAAACCCAAGCTTAATCGATTTAAGTTTTTACTATGTAGAACACAAACAAGGTGAAAAAGCCGTTTTGACTATGCAATATTTAGTTAACGCTCACCCTGAAAATACCTTTTACTTGAGCAGACTCGCAAAGATTTATGAACAAATAGGAGAAACTGAAAAGAGCCGCCTCACATTACAACAAGGCATTAAGCTTGCGAATAAGCTCAACAATGCAGATGCCCTTACATATTTCAAAGGTGAATTGAGCAAGCTTTAGACTAACTTTACTTAGGCAATTTAAGCAGCTTAGTTTTATTCAATTGAGCTGCTACGCTCTGCGCGTTAGACTCTGCAAAAAGAGGAACAAACTTATGACATTAAACGACTTCTTAGCTCAGCTTAACGCACAACCAGAAACCATTACTTTTGAGCTGTGTCAGCAAATAATTGCTGATAATTACACTTACACTGCATCAGCTTTTAATAATAATAGTTTGCAGAGCAGTGCCGAACAAAACCAAGGTTCATGTAAAATCTTAGCTTTTGCACAACTCAACAACTTAAGCAAAGAACAGACACTACATTGCTTTGGCGATTATTATCGTATCGACGTTGTTCAATATCCTGACAATGACGACCACGGTAATATCCGCACTCTTTTAAAAGCTGAATCGAGTGTAGGTGCGGTGACTTTTGACGGTACGCCACTGCAGTAAGCTTTTAGTCATTCAGATAGTGGTTTAAGATAAAAAGCTTTAAACCACTATTTGAAATTATGTCTATCGAACAAATTTGGGCTGAATACAAAAATAGCCTGCACGCTTTTTTACTTTCGAAAGTGTCTAACCCCGCAGACGCCGAAGAATTATTACAAGACATCTTGTTAAAAACACATTTGCAGATCCACCAGCTAAAAAAGCAGGCCAGTATCAAGCCTTGGCTTTTCCAAATTGCTAATCACGCCATTATTGATTTTTATCGCAAACACAATAACTACCAGCATACCGAGCTGTTCGAGGTAATTGAAAAACAAGACGCAAACATTCGTGCTGATTTAATTAGATGCATAGAGCCATTTCTGCAGGCCATGCCTGAGGATGAAGCTGATTTAATTAGAAAAATTGACTTAGAAGGCTGCTCTCAAAAACAACAAGCTGAACAGCTTGGAGTAAGTTACTCCACTTTTAAGTCTAGGATGCAAAAAAGCAGAGCTGATTTAAAAGTACTTTTTGATCGTTGCTGTGACTTTGAATTAGATAAAAAAGGCAATCTAATTGACTATCATAGAAAGCCACAACAAACTGAAAAGAGAATTAAATAAAAACTCTTAAAATAGTTTCGTCTTTTTGCACCGCGCTTCGTCTTAATAAGTGAATACAAAACACCACTATTGGAGATGTAATGCGTTTTTTAAACAACCAAGCTTTTGACGTAACCCCGAAGCAATTTTCAATCAGCAATCATAAACCACGTGTATTAGTGCTATACGGCTCACTTAGAGCCCATTCAATGAGTCGTTATGCGGCAGAAGAAGCGGCAAGAATACTCGAGCATTTAGGCGCTGAAGTTAAGTTGTTCAACCCAAAAGGACTGCCTCTTTTTGATAATGGCGTATCGGTCGAAGACGAAAAAGTCCAAGAGTTGCGCGCTTTAGTAAAATGGTCAGAAGCTCAAGTTTGGTCTTCTCCCGAAATTCACGGCAACATGTCAGCAGTGCTTAAAAACCAAATTGACTGGATCCCACTCTCAGAAGGTGCAGTAAGACCCACACAAGGTAAAACACTGGCCGTCATGCAAGTATCAGGCGGCTCACAAAGCTTTAATGCGGTAAATAATATGCGTGTACTAGGGCGTTGGATGCGTATGTTAACCATACCGAATCAATCATCTGTTGCGAAAGCTTGGCAAGAATTTAACGAAGACGGTACGATGAAAGAGTCCCCCTACCACGCTCGTATTGTCGATGTGATGGAAGAGCTAATGAAATTCACATTACTGACTCGTGATAACCTTGACTGGTTAGTTGACCGTTACAGTGAACGTAAAGAAAGTATAAATACTGCCATTAAAGAACAAGTGAGTCAGGCAGATGTTCTTGAAGAGACAAAAGTAAAGCATGAGAATGAAAAGCAAACTGCAGCAAAAAGCCAAACCAAAGTGGCTTGCTGCTAACCTTTACTTGTACTAGCTCAGACTCACTCTGATTAAACGTACTTGCTCAAATTAGACCTGACAGTGACTGTTTTTTATTCGGTGACTGTCAGTTTTAGTTATCACTCCCTTCATTAAGATGCGTTTAGTCTAAACAACAAAAAAGCGCTATCAGTTAAGTGTTATTCTTAAAAGTAGAAACCATTTAGTTGCAGCCAGTCAATCGCTTCTTCACCAATCAGAAATTTCCTAAAAGCGACACCTGAATTTTCAATGTGATGTTGAATATGGCTGCCTTGACAAGTGTTATCTACTAACCAACACTCTACTTGTTGGTTGTGTCTGGCTAGTTGAATAGCATTGTTGTGTTTATAGTTGATAACTTCTTCAGAGACCTGCCAGCCTCGCAGATCAGCAAAGAGTGCCCACTTTGTATCGCGAACTTTAGCAATCGTTTCATCAAGCTCCGTTAAATAGGCAATATCAGTTTGAATATCCCAGTCACCACATATCTTAGCCACAACTATGTTGCTTTGAGTTCAACGCTAAAAGTTGGTTTTACCATAGTAACTGACGCTTCTATTACAATGAGTTCTTTAATTAATTTATGAATGCTATTAATCAAATAATAGGCAATAAAAAGTCTGCTTTCAAAGTGGCGTGATAAGCTACAACAGTATTGATTTAACTTAATTAAACTCCGAGTCCTAAGAGCTTTATTGTGCCTGTTACTCTACTTAATTATTCAAGCCTACTTTGAGTTGCCCTATTTGCTTTGCAAAGCCGCCCACTTCTACTTTAGTTACTTGACCACTATTTGACTTTACAGCCACACTCAATCTTGAGGCACACCCCATAGCGCGACCTTGTTCAAAAACAAAATCAAATGTCTCTGCGCCTGCAAAAACATGCTTTACTAGATAACAGCCCAAAGCACCACTTGAACTGCCTGTCGCTGACTCTTCTGGAATACCAAAAAGCGGCGCAAAATTTCGACAACTGGCTGTGAACTCACTGTCTGAGTCGTTTAGCTCAAAAGCATGCATGCCAATTAAGTCGTACTTTTCACAAAACTCGCTAAGCTTCTCGTTATCTACTTCTAATTTGTCTAAACAACCTAAAGGCACTGGCACAATCACATCATGTAAGCCTGTGGAAATGACTTCGATGGGTAACTGAGTTGAAGATAATATATCAATCGGTAAACCGATTAAGTGAGCAATATCGTCATACTCGAAAGTCTGCAAATAACTCGGACAAGCTTGCTCCATCACAACAAGGCCGTTTTCTTCAACATTAACGGCTAAAACTCCAGCTTTCGTGCGTTGTTTATATTTGCCTGCAACAATAAGCTTCTTATTAAATAAAGTTGAAAATGTTGCAAGCGTCGCATGACCGCAAAAATCGACTTCATCTGTAACAGTAAAAAACGATACTTCAAAGTCCACTTCATCATCTTTTGACACAAACGCTGTTTCTGAATAACCAACCGCTTGCGCTATTTTAAGTTTTTCAGAATAGGACAAGTCCTCTGCATTCAAAACTACTCCAGCAGGGTTACCGCCCTCGCCATCCATTGTGAACGAGTTAACTAAAATAGCGTTTATATCTTGCAAATCAACACCTTTGAATCATTAAAGAATAGCTATGAAGTTAACCTCCAAGATATAAAAGTGCAACCAAAACGTTTACTGATTCAAATAAAAAAGCCGCTTTAAAAAGCGGCTTACTTATTAAATTTAGAGCTATTAAAGCTTAAATCTCTCAACAGATTCAGCCAGCCTATGCGCAAACTCACTTAATGACTCACTGCCTTTAGCCATTTGCTTCATTGAAGATGCGTTATCACTCGCGGTATCTTTGGCCTCAAGCATGACATGGCCAATACGCTGGCAATCACCCTCTTGTTGCTCTGCTGAGTGTGTTACTTGCTCACTTAAATGAGTCACTTCATTCAAAGCATCTTCAATTTGCTGCATTACAGCAACTAATGCTTGGCTTTGCTCTACGCACACAGACGCATCTGTTTGCCCACTATGAATCGCGTCAGCAGCTTGTTTGGTATCTTGCTGCAAGGCAGAAATCATCTTATTGATTTCTTCAGTTGAGTCTTGCGTACGAGATGCCAGCGTTCTAACTTCATCAGCAACAACCGCAAAACCTCGACCTTGCTCACCCGCTCTTGCCGCTTCTATTGCTGCGTTGAGTGCTAATAAGTTTGTTTGCTCAGCAATCGACACAATGGTATCTAAAATCGACCCTATGTTGTTACTATGAGAGGTTAAGCGGGTCATCATCTCAACCGCTTCAGCCATTTTCTCGTCGAGTGATTCTATATGTGACTGGTTATCAACCACTAAGGTTGAGGCTTCCGTTTTACGTTCATTGGCTTGTAATAAACTTTGTAAGCTTTGTTTTGCATTTTGAGAGACTTGTGATGCTGAGCTTGAAACACTTTGGGCAAGATTTGCGGCATCATCCATTCTCACCATTTGTGAAGATGCATTATCAGCAACCAAGCGACTTTCAGATAGAGATTTTTCTGATACTGAATCTAATTCATGTACCTTAGTATTAATATCATCAAGTAAACTACGTAAGCTATTTTTAACCTGATTAATGTTATCAATTAGAGTGCCAAATTCGTCATCATTGCGCTTTTGCATATCGCGAGAAAAATCACCTTCAGCTAAATAATTAAGCATTTTATTCACTGCTTTCAGTGGAGAAAGCATGGCTTTACTTGTTGAAAATGCAATAAATGCGGCTAAACCCACAAAAATAACAACCAGAACGATTGCACTGGTTTGTGCTTGCGAAATGAGTTCTTGGGTTAGCTTTTGAGACGCTTCAAAAGACGTTTTAGTTTGATCTTGTATCGCATTTAATGAATTAATTACTTTTACAGCATGTTGCTCTGCTTGACGATAAGTCTTGGTTGCATCAGCTTGAGACTGGCGTTGTTTGTTGAGCTGTGAGTATAAACTGCCAGGCGCTCTCAATAATGACTCTATTTCTTTTTGGGCACTCTCAAAGCTAGTAAACACGTCATTTGCATTTACGCCTTGGGCTTGGCGTTTCAAAAAAGCGTAATTATTACTGATGTTATCCAGAATAAAAGACATATCTTCTTTGTGTGCAGCGATACTTGCTAAATTAAGATTTGGAATTTGCTTTGCGTTTGTTTCCAAAGTGAACAACATGTCATCAATGCGAACACCTGTCCCCATCATCTCTTCGAGCTGACGACCTTTTGCTCCTTCTATCAACTCGATATCTAGCATTGCCACACTTGCCTGCTCTTTACTGTCTAATAGAGTTTGCAACAAGGTGTCGATTTTATTTTGTGCGAGTAATGAGTTCGACTTTAATGCCAACATTCGATAGCCAGCTTGCTGCATTGAGCTTATCGCTTGCTCAACCTGAGACACAGAACTAATTAAAGCTTGGTTATACGACAGCTTACTTTTTAATTGGGCAGTTAAACTCTGCTGTGTTTGAGCGGCAGATTCAAAGTTTCGTTTAGCTTGCTCGACTTCATTTTCAGACTCTAAATTGTATGCTTGAGCAACCTGTTTGCTTAAGCGTAATTGTTGTAGCTGTAACTCATCAACAGCTCTTTGCCCTGGTAATGTTATGTCTGTTACTTTCCTATTTGCATCACTGATCTGTGATAACGCCATATATCCCAGTGAGCACGCCAGTAAAAGCAAAATCCCGATTGCCCCAAAGCCTGCTGTTATTTTTTGTTTTATTGTTAAATTGCTAAGCATAAAAATGGTTCCCACGGTTGAGGACCGACCACTATGTTATAAAACAAAGTAAATTCCAAGCATTTACTCTAAAACATTTAACGATTCTTTAATAAATTTAGGCAATTATGCCGAAAAATGCCAAGGTGATGAGAAATTAGACAAAATTTAATATGTACCACATCAAGCATAAAACCTTACAAGCAGACAAACATGCCTTCATACTTGCTCTCAATAGCTTGAAATGTATTTTCTAAATGAGCTAGCTTCGTTTTAGCGCCACTTTTTCAATGCCATGAGCCGGTGTGAACTGCTTGAAAACTTTAAAACCATGTTTCTTATATAATTTAATTGCCGGTTGATTGACCGCAGCAGTCTCGACGATGGCATATTCAAACGCTTTGTTTTGAAGAACAAACTCAATTAATCGGCTAGCAATACCTTGTTTAAAGTACAGAGGTGATACCGTTAAGCTGTCTATTTCTAGTGTTGTTTTTGCAATGCTCTCTACTGCTCCCTCGTTTAGGGTTATTTCAATCACACCCGCAAGCTCACCTTCAATAATAAAGCCATAAAACTCAGTTGTTGATGCTTGTATGTGTTCAACTGTGCGTGATAAAGGCGGAAAGTTTTCAACACCAATTAGATCAGCTTCGATTTTGTACGAGCTTTGAAAAACCCGATAGATTTGTAGGCTAACTTCAGAAGCAGAATTGTTTAATAGTTGGATCATTATCTTATTTATTATTGTTATAGAACAGTGCCGAGAATAACTCACTCAACAATCAGAAGGTTGTCTTTACTCAGCATTTTATGCGCAATGAAATTGTAAAGCACCAACCAGACAAACACACTCGTTAAGACCGCGTAGCCTCTAAAAGCGGGTAAAAGCCAAATCATCACCACCACAATCAGCAAATATGTAATTAGTACTGACGAAATAAGTGTCAAAGATTTAAGCTTGAGCCTCACACCACAATGATTGCACTTAAAGTAGAACGGAAATAAAGCGAGAGACATCGCAAAAGGCTCGATTTTTTCGTGGCACTTTGGGCAAATCGCATCAGACATATTGGCTCCTCTAAACTTCATACAACTCTAAAGGTAAACCATCAGGGTCTTGGAAAAAAGTAAACCGCTTTTTGGTATATTCATCCACACGAATAGCCTCTACTTCAACCCCATGGCTTTCTAATGCCTTTATTTCAGTGTCGAGGCAATCAACACAAAAGGCCAAGTGCCTTAACCCCTGAGCTTCGGGGCGGCTCACTCTTTTTGGCGCATTCACAAAAGAAAACAATTCAATTTGACTGCCATCAGGCAAAGCCAAATCTAATTTGAAAGAGTCTCGCTCTGCTCGGTAATTTTCTGCAACGACTTGTAACCCTAAAACTTGTGTGTAAAAAGCTTTAGACCTTTCATAATCAGAACAAATAATTGCTGCATGATGAATACCTTTTAAATTCAACCTCTTCTCCTAACAAAATAGAACATAATCAAAGCTTACTCATCGATAAACGTCCAAGTGTCCGCACCATCAAAATGCCTTACCTTAATATCTTGTGCAGCTGCTGGGTCAACCATACGAAAATTCACAGCGGTTTTTTCTCGACCTGCTTTTTCAGTCAAGGTGTAATGGGTAGTGCACCCACATTTTCTACAGCGATGAAAGTGTATGTATTCATCACCATGACTGTAAATTTCTGTACCACCTTGGCCGATATTGAGCGAAACGTCTTGCGGAGGGTAGTTTCCCCACAGGGCCGCTAAACGATGGCAGATAGAGCAATTACAACTGGTAAGTGACTCAGGTTTCGGCATAGTTAATTGTATATTCCCACAATGACAACTTGCATTTAGCATCTTATTTTCCTTTATTTTTACTAAGTTGTAGTAAGTCCCACTTGTTGCCGTAAAGGTCTTGAAATACCACTACTGTGCCATACACCTCTTCTCGTGGTTCTTCATGAAACACCACGCCTTTACTTCTCATAAACCCATAGTCGCGCCAAAAATCATTGGTATGAAGAAACAAAAAAACTCGACCACCCGTTTGATTACCCACTGCGTTTTTCTGTTCATCAGCATTTGCCTGCGCAAGCAGTAAATTTGTGCCATTCGAGTTTGGCGGCGACACTTGAACCCAGCGTTTTCCGTTTCCTAAGTCTGTATCTTCAACTAAGGTAAATCTAAGCTTATTCGTGTAAAACTCAATGGCATCATCGTAATTTTCAACTACTAGGGCAATGCAGCCTATACTTTGTTCTATTTTTTCTGACATCTGTGACCCATCTATTTTTGACTTACTTAAATTCAATCATGACCAATTCATTATTGGTTTTCACAAAGTTATCGCCCAGCATTTTTAATGAATATTGTGAAAAATCACTCATAAACAAATTGTTTTCATCAAAGCTGCCGACAATTTCTGCTTGCTCTAATTTGGGGTTATAGCGCCAAACATTTTGCTGTTTATCTTGCAAAAAGACCTCATTGCCTTTGACGTAATAGCGGCCCTGAAGTGTTAGAGGTGGCAATGCTGTAATTGCTTGCTCCTGACCTGAAACAACTTTTTTAAGTTGGCTGCTGTCATTTAATACCAAGGTGTTGTCGGGTAACACCTGTGCCCAATGAAAAGGCCCGTCAAATAGAGTGCTAAGGCTATTTGTTTTTAAATCTATAGCAATTAATGAAGTATTTAACTCTGTTTCAGATTGCACGTATAAGGCATTAGCTGTTGCTTGCAGCAATTGCTTTACTGGTACATTCAACTCAAGCTTTTTTGGCTTAGAGTTTTCTTCAGCAAGATTTAAAAGCCAAACATGATTTTCAATAAGATAAGCCACTCGATTTTTATCTAACCAAATGTGATCTGTAACTTTACCTGCTTGAGTCAGTTGCAAAAGCTGCTCACCTTGTTGAAGCCATATCTGAGTTGAGCCACTTCGATTGCTGAGTAAACTGAATTCATCTGAATCCGGCCGAAATTTACCCTGCATATCAGTAAATTTCGACGGCGCAATATCAACGACATCATTTAGCTGTGTTACAGAACTTAACCGAACCTGATGGTTATCTCGACCGAGTAAAGCAAACAACTGCTCTTCAATAAACGTTAACTCCGACACTTGCATGCTGCTGGCTAGGTTTGTGTTGCTTATGACCTTTCCCTGCGGGCTGTATTCTACAAGTGATTTATCTAGAGCTACCCATAGGTTGCCATTGTCTGAAAATGTCAGAGCCAAACGGCTCGAACCTAAGGTTTGGTCGAAATTTTTCGGTAAGCTAAGGGTTTCCAGCTTGCGCTCTTTTAAATCAAACACCTGTAATTGATTATTGAAATTAATAGCAAGTCGAGTTTTATCAGGCGATAAAAAAGCATTCTCAATCTGACCTGCTAACAAACTAGTTTGCTGCTGTGTTTTAAGTTCCAACGAAATCAGCTCTAACTGCCATTGTTTGTCGGTTTTAATAAATAAAAGTGTTTCATCGTATATAAAAAGCGGTGTGTGATTGAACTGGTTTTGGCAAGGCAATAAACGATTAAGCGCTTTACTCTTGATATCTACAGCCACCAATTCGGCACATTTAGCGCCATTTTGCTCAATGATTTGGCCAAAACGTAGTTGCTGTTTATCTTTAGCTAAAACCATTCGGCCATAAACATTCGCTTTATCTAACAGCACTTCTCGCTGGTTGTTTAGTGTATTGTGAAGCACTAACTGGTTGCCAGCTTGTTTATCGATAAAGATAAATTCAGTTTTTGACAGCGGCATTACTTGAGCTAATTGCTCAGTTTGTGTATCTAAGCTGATTAAATTAGCCTGAGCAATTTCAGCTTTTGTCGTCGGTTTATAAATCCAATGAATAGACGTAAATATGACGATTAAGAATGAAACAACGACCAACAAAGCAATTGGTTGATTCAAGAGACGCTGGTTTATTTGATGGGCGGCTGTGACGCTTTGCTTTGCAAGTGCCTCACCTTCAAATACCTCAATTTCAAGCTTTTCACCTTTTAGACTATCACTAACCAAAACCAAGCTATAACCGCGTTTAGGATGCGTTTTAATAATGGCCTGCTGTTTGGCAGTATCACCCAGAGACTTTCTAAGTTGTGCGATAACGCGTTGCAACGCATTAGGCGCAACAATCACATCTTGCCAAACTTGTTGCTGCAATTGCTCATAACTGACAAGCTCACCTTGGGCATCAAATAACACTTTAAGCACCGCCACCAGCCTAGGTTCGAGTCGCGTTACAGTGCCTTGTTTGCTTAATTCGCCAGATTGCCAGTTTATGGTAAAACCATGAAAATGTGCCTGGTGCATACTTAGTGAGCTCGCAAGTTCTGTAAGATATTGCACTGACTCGAATTTGCGTCATCGCAGCCTTCCAGCAAGCCCGTTAAGGTTTGCTCTAATGCTTCGAGTTCAATTTTAGCTTTTTTAACTCGCTCTAATTGCGCTGCAATTAAGTCATCAACATGATTATTATGCCCATCGCAGGCATTGCCATGATCGCACCCAAGTACTTTTTTAATCTCTTCAAGAGGAATTTGTAAATCTCTACAGCGGCGAATAAACGATAAACGTTCAACATCTTCTTGCTGATAAACGCGATACCCATTGGCGGCACGTGCGGGCTCTGGTAATAATCCAATCTCTTCGTAATAACGAATGGTTTTACTGGTCACCTGAGTTAATTTTGAAAGTTCGGCAATTTTCATGTTGACCTTCCTGTAACTGGAAGCTTTATAGTGGCCTTACACTAACGCACTTTTTATTCGTGTGAAATAGTTAAACTCATTTAAATTATTGGTTTATAGATTAGTCATGTTGAAATCGCGCATCGCATACATTTTTGTATTGGTCTTGCTGCACAGTTTATTAAACTGTGACCGCGCGCCTTTTCATGCCGATAATAGTCATGATGAACCTGTCCATGTACATGAGTTAGTTAAATCACCTCATTTCGATCAAGCCGATGACGGCTCTCAGGTCTTTCACGCTGATATTCATAACCACCACACTTGTCACAGCGGCAATAGCGTTAAAGTGCAAAGTGTGCTGGCTTATAGCGAACAAATAAGCAGTTACAACCCAGCTTATCAAAGCAAGAGTTACCCGCCTTTAGTACCGCCTCCGAGTTTACTCAATCACGCCTAGCGCACACATTTATAAATTTTGAACTGATGGCTTTTAGATTTTAGCTTCTGGCTTCTAGCTTCTAGCTTCTGGCTTCTAGCTTCTGGCTTCTAGCTTCTAGCTTCTAGCTTCTAGCTTCTAGCTTCTAGCTTCTAGCTATCATCCAGTGTGTGCTTGACTGTTAATTTTCATCCAGAATTTTAATAAATTGAGTAACGAACATGAAGAAGATCTCTATTTTGATCATGGGTTTGGCTGTTTGTATGCCACAACCTGTGTCGGCCGAGCAAACGCCGCTTAGCCTAAAAACTGTGCTACAACGCACACAAGCAAACCACCCTAGTTTGCAACTTTACAAAGAAAAAGCAGCAATTATCGAAGCGAACCGCTTACAAGCGGGTTTATCGCCTAACCCAGAATTAAGCTTCTCGCTCGAAAATGTATTCGGCAGTAACGAAGCAAAAGGTGTCAGTGGTGTAGAAGGCACTTTGCTTATCAGCCAACTGTTTGAACGCGGTGATAAAAAGCAGCGACGTATTGCGGTGCAAGATAGCAAACTGGCGCAATTTCAGACCGAATATCAACTCACGCAACTCGATGTATTTGCTGATGCCACCGCACAATATTATCAGGTGATGCGCTTACAAAGCTTACTCGCATTAAGTCAAACTCGGCAAAACACGGTATCGGACGCGCTTAATACCATTAAACAACGCGCAGCGGCGGGTGCGGTATCGAATGCCGATGTAGCTCGAATGCAGTTTGAATACGGTACGCTACAACTCGAACAGCAACAGCTTGAAAGTGAATTTACAACAGCAAAACTGCGCCTTGCTCAGTTTTGGTTAGGTGAAACTGACTTCAGTAACGTTCTAGAACTACTGCCGACAAGCAGAGACACTAACGGCAACCTGAAAACAGAACTTACTTTGCCTAATTTAGCTGACTTACATAACGCCATTGATATGGCCCCTGAAATTCAGCTTATCGCACAACAAGTGCTTGCCGAGCAAGCAGCTATGCAATTGGCTTCAGCTAATTCGGTCGCAGATCTTACTTTGGGCACTGGAGTCAGATTTGATAATGCCAGCAACAGTGCTTCACTGCTGTTTGAAGCGGCGATGCCACTGCAACTCAGCAATCCGCAACAAGGCAATATTAAAGCGGCTCGTGCGCAAATCGACTTATTAAGTGAGCAGCAGCAATTAATTCGCCAATCTCTTAAACAGCAGATAACCCAAACCTACACCCAAGCGCAAAACCAACAGAACAGGCTCTTGCAGTTGCAAAGCCAATTGCTCCCATTGGCAAAAACTTTAATCTCGCAAAGTTTAGACAGTTATCGTCTTGGGCAGATCTCAGTGTTGCAACTGTTAGATGCGCAAAAAGAGCGTTTCAATACCGAGCAAGCGATCATAGACACGCAAGTCGCACTGCTCAATTCACACCTTATGTTACAGCGCTTGATAGGCAACACCTCGCTATCAGCACTGAGTAACGCTCATTCTCAGTCACCTCTCTCTAATCAAACTGTAACTTCTTCGCCATGGAGCAACACATTATGAAATCATTAAAACTATCGACTATCGCCTTAACATTCGTTTTTTCAACTCTCGGGATGACTCATAGCGCTATGGTTTTTGCTGGCGAAGGACATGATCACGATGAGAAGCCGACTTCGGCTCAGAAACAACCGCAACATGATGAAGAAGAAAATGTGGTGGTGCTCACCGAGCAAGCCATTCTTGCCAATGGTATAAAAACCGAACGTGCGAGCAGTGGCACAATAAGCCAACACGACACCTTGTTTGGCGTGGTCGCGCCGACCATAGACAACACTTTCACCATCATGGCGCCTTATCAGGGCATTGTTGAAAGAGTATTTGTAGAAATTGGTGATCGAGTGACAAAAAACCAGCCGTTACTCAAAGTACAAAACCGCCAAACGTTACAAAGCTACATCATTAAGAGCCCTGCCGATGGTGAAGTCACTGAGCGTTTAATTGCGCAGGGGCAACTGGCGTTAGATCAAACCTTACTGACCATCATTAATCTTGAGCAAGTGTGGGTTGAGCTGTCGGCATTTCCTGAAAACATCGAAAAGCTCAAAATTGGCCAAAGCGCTGATATTTACGATTTACATCAACACTTAAACACCACGGGCAAGGTCTCGTATATCGCCCCTATGATGACAGGCGGACACATCGCTCGGGCAAGAGTGGTGATAAACAACCGTGACGGACACTGGCGACCGGGCATGCATGTGAAAGCTGATGTAAAAACGGCAGAGCTTACAAGCCAATTAAGAGTGAAACAAACCGCCATTCAAAGCTTAGAAGACGAAAACGTGGTGTTTGTTAAAACCGCAAACCGCTTTGAGGCGCGCCATGTAACACTTGGCGAAGCCAACCGCGAATGGGTGTCGGTCATTGAAGGCTTAAATGCGGGCGAAGAGTATGTCACTGAAAACAGTTACATCTTAAAAGCCGATATTCTTAAAAACGGCGCAAGCCACGCGCACTAAGGAGCAGATATGATTGATTTTATCGTTTCTTTTGCCGTAAAGCGTCGCTGGCTAGTCATGGCAGCCACTTTGCTGGTTGCCGCATTTGGTGTGTATAACATGACACGCTTATCGATAGATGCGGTCCCCGATATAACCAACGTACAGGTGCAGATCAATACTAAAGCCACCGGTTTCACCCCGTTAGAAACCGAGCAACGGATCACCTATTTAATAGAAAACGCCATGGCAGGATTACCAAACCTCGAAACAACACGCTCTCTATCGCGTTATGGCTTATCTCAAGTCACGGTTATTTTTAAAGAAGGCACCGATATTTACTGGGCAAGACAGCAAATTGGCGAGCGCCTGCAAAGTGTTCGCAGCGAATTGCCCAATAACATAGAGCCAAGTATGGGCCCTATTGCCAGTGGCTTAGGGGAAATATTTACCTATATTGTCAGAGCACAAGACAGTGCCAAAAAGCCCGATGGATCAGCTTATACCGCAGAAGATCTGCGCACTTTGCAAGACTGGGTCATTAAACCGCAACTCATGAAAGTAAAAGGGATCACTGAGATAAACAGCATTGGCGGGTTTGAAAAGCAATATCAAGTCGCCCCTGAGCCGAGCAAACTACTGGCGTATAAACTGACTATTGCCGATGTGGTTAATGCACTTGAGCAAAATAATGCCAATCGCGGCGCAGGTTATATTGAGCGAAATGGCATGCAATATTTGGTTCGTTCTCCCGGGCAATTGAAAACCCTGACGGACATTGAACAACTTGTGGTCACAAGACGAGACGATGCGCCTGTGCGTATAAAAGACATAGGCAAAGTCTCGTACGGAAAAGAGCTGCGAACTGGTGCTGCCAGCTATGGTGGTGAAGAAGCAGTTCTAGGCACAGCCATGATGTTGATGGGCGAAAACAGTCGTGTGGTTGCCAAAGCCGTAGCCGATAAACTACACGCAATTCAACCCAGTTTACCTAAAGGGGTTATCGTCGAAGCCGTTTATGACCGCACAACATTAGTTGATAAAACCATTGCCACCATAGAGAAAAACCTATTTGAGGGCGCGGTGTTGGTCATCGTTATTTTGTTTTTGTTACTTGGCAACATCACAGGTGCGCTCATCACCGCATTGGTTATTCCACTGAGTATGTTGTTTGCCATGACAGGCATGGTAAGTAATCGCGTATCGGGTAACTTAATGAGCTTAGGGGCCATAGATTTTGGTTTGATAGTCGACGGCGCAGTAATAGTCGTTGAAAATGCCCTGCGCCGTTTGGGATTAGCCCAACACCAACACGGTCGCTTGTTGACTTTACAAGAGCGCTTAGACGTTGTGTATCACAGTACCAAAGAGGTCTTTAATCCCGCCGCATTTGGCATGCTGATCATCATGTTGGTGTATTTCCCCTTATTTGCTCTTGAAGGCGTCGAAGGCAAAATGTTCCAGCCAATGGCGTTTACCGTGATTGCTGCGTTAATTGGCGCGCTGATCTTCTCAATCACCTTTGTACCAGCTGCCATAGCCATTTTCGTTAAAGGTAAAATTGAAGAAAAAGAAAATCGAGTCATGCGCTCCGCAAAAGCCATTTACCAGCCATTACTCGCTTTCTCTTTAAAACACTCTGTTGCGCTAGTCGCCGTGGCATTCACTTTTGTAGGAATTGTCGCTTGGCAAGCACAAAAACTTGGGGCTGAATTTTTACCTAAACTCGACGAAGGCGATATTGCCATGCATGCGCTGCGGATCACTGGCACTGGGTTAGAGCAATCGGTTGAGATGCAGATAACGCTTGAAAGCACCATTAAAACCCTGCCTGAAGTTGCGCATGTGTTCTCAAAAATTGGCACACCTAATGTCGCCACCGATCCTATGCCGCCGAATGTGGCAGACACTTTTATGATCTTAAAGCCTAAATCTGAATGGCCGAATCCTGATGAAAGTAAAGCCGATGTACTTGCTCGACTCAGAGCTAAAGTCTCAGACATGCCGGGTAATAACTATGAGTTTACTCAGCCCATTGAAATGCGCTTCAACGAATTAATCGCCGGTGTGCGCGCCGATGTGGCACTGCGTATTTATGGCGATGACTTAAGTGTACTTAAACAATATGGTGAAAAGGCCACGGCACTATTGAAAAACGTCAAAGGTGCCACCGATGTACGCTTAGAGCAAATGGCTGGCTTACCAACTTTATCGGTTGAACCACAACGTGATCATTTGGCGTTACTCGGCTTAACGGTCAGTGATATTCAAGACACCCTCGCCGCTGCTGTCGGCGGTGTTGAAACAGGCCTAATTTATGAGGGCGACAAACGCTTTAAACTCTTAGTCAGGCTTGATAAACAATGGGCGCAAGATTTAGAGGCCTTAAAATCACTGCCTGTGGCTTTACCTGCAAGTCAAAACCCAGATCTGGCGTTTGTGCCTTTGGGCGAAGTGGCCAATATCGAGTTAACCACAGGGCCGAATCAAATTAACCGTGAAAGCGGCAAACGCAATGTGATTGTCACCGCCAACGTTGATGACCGAGATTTAGTCAGCTTTATCAGTGAAACAAAAACGCTTATGAATGGCGAACTAAATCTTCCTGCAGGTTATTGGCTTGATTATGGGGGGACTTTTGAGCAACTCGAATCAGCCAGTCAGCGACTCAGCATTGTAGTACCTGTGACTTTATTATTGATTTTAGGGCTGCTTTATAGCGCGTTTAATTCAATCAGAGATGCATTGGTCATTTTCAGTGGCGTACCATTGGCGTTAACGGGTGGGGTATTGGCTTTAGTGCTCAGAGACATGCCTTTTTCAATTTCTGCCGCAGTGGGCTTTATCGCCCTCTCTGGTGTCGCAGTGCTAAATGGCGTGGTCATGCTGTCATTTATCAAGCAGCTGAGGGAGCAAGGTTTAAACCTATACCAAGCCATCGAGCAAGGGGCGCTTCAAAGGCTTCGTCCAGTCATGATGACCGCCCTAGTCGCCAGTCTCGGTTTTCTCCCCATGGCGCTAAATGTCGGCACAGGTGCAGAAGTGCAAAGGCCACTGGCTACAGTCGTCGTCGGCGGCATAATTACCTCAACACTCCTGACTTTGGTCGTATTGCCTGCTTTATATAGTTTGATTTATAAAAAACATCGCTAACGCGTTTTTGATGACATTAAAGCAGCTTGTATTGAACAAGCTGCTTTTTTATTCTGAGTAGGTGCTGCTGGCTTGGGTTTACTCCACGCAATATAAAAACAAGCGCGATGTAAAATCAGCGCCTACACAATAAAACAGTGCAAGTTCGTAGGCTTGGGTTTACCCCACGCCATATAGCAACAAGCGCGATGTAAAATCAGCGCCTACACAGTAAAACAGTGCAGCTCCGTAGGCTTGGGTTTACCCCACGCCAAATAGCAACAAGCGCGATTTAAAACCGGCGCCTACAAAATAACAACGTGAAAATCTGTAGGCTTGGGTTTACCCCACGCCAAAAAAATATATCTGGCTGATTTTTAAAGTCACTTTCGATAAAATAGCGAACTTAACAAATGTTCAATTCCGGACTAAACTCGCACTAAAATAAGGCAAAATCTCATTTCTCACAGAATTCACTTTAACTCAACGCTATTAATCACCTACTCAATTGGCGCGTTTGCTTGCTTTTTATTACACGCTTGTTTTGCGTTTCCTGTGGTTTTAGCTGCAAGTATTCCTGCATTTGTGGCAAGCTTTATTCCGAGCAATGAGAAACTTGCGCACCACCCCCATGCAACCTTATATTCAGGCTGCTTCACAGGTATGTGTTCTGTCGAATTAATAGAAAGCTTTTGGGCGTTATCGCTTATTTGCTTAATAGGCACCTTGCTTTATGTCTCAAGTATTCGTCTGTTCAGTGGCTTTGGCGGACGACTTGGCGGAATTGCGTTTACCTCGGTCGCTATTTTTGTATTTACTAGACAGGTATTGATGTAATGCTAAATTCGATTGCGATTGATTTGTTATTTATCTCGTTATTGGGCGCCATTTCAACCTACCTGTTAGCAAAACGAAACCGCTTTGATGCCATACGCGCGTCGAGCTGCTTATCTATTTTAGCCTATGGTATTTTCTACTTGGTTGGTTTGAATACTGAACTTTATAGCTTGGTATTTTTTGGCAGTACTTTTGTGGGCATGAGTGCCCCTATTCGCTTTGGTCTTGAAAGCATCTGTTTATCTGCAGTTTTATTTGCACTGTTTTTTGAGTATCTCATCCCTCACTTAACAGGATTTGGTGGCGCACTTGGGATCAGTGCATTCTTGTCAGTGTGTATTTCCCATATCGCTTTTCTACTGCTCGCCAAGATAAAAAGGTTTGCACCCTAACCTTTCTCAAAGAGCACAAAATAACAATAAAAATCATCACCTTAAAATAAAAACCTGCAAGAAAAACTAACCTAAATCCCGATCTACTCTCATCTCTAAAATCAATTTACTTTTATATCTAATTATTTATTAAGGATATAAATTAAAGTAATAAGCACATAAGAAACCTCTTCGAAAAAACTTTAAACCCAATAAAAACATGAGCTTAAAAATAAAAGCACACAATATTAGAACTCTTAATTACCCCCTGTAACAAAAAGATCAAAAAACAACCTTGATAATTCGAGCTCTAATTATTAGACTAGTAATCGAATAAACAAAACAAAGAGGAAATCATGAATACTTCTAAAAGCCTTACAGAGCTTGTCTGTTTCTATACCATTCTTTCTGTTGGTTATGTTTTCGCTATCTGCTCTGAAATCGTAAACTATAACCCTAAGTGGTCACACTCGAACCGCTAATTATAGTATGGCCAGTTCGCTGGCCTCCAAATCCCCCACCATTTAGAAACTTACTTCCATCTTAATTCTTACCTATTCTATTATTAGTTGTTATAGTCAAAGCCTTTACATTATCTAGGTTTACTTCATTGCAAGCTGCATTTACCAATTTAGAACAAACACTTAAACAATACGCGCCATTATCAGATCAAGCTTTAAAACGCTACTTTAATGCCTGCCACTTTACACATGTCGCTAAAGGCACAACCTTATATGCCATTGGTGAAATACCAAGTAGTTTTGCCTTTATTCATAAAGGGTTGATGCGCGCTTATTTAATAGATGAAGAAGGTAATGAGTTTAATAAAAACTTCTTTGCTGAAGGACGTTTTCCGGGCTCAATGAGTGCCTTACTAAAAAATGAAACCAGCTTTTTAGCCATAGAAGCACTTGAAGACTGTGACATCATAACCATAGATTTTAAACAGTTTCGCCGTGAGTTGTTTGCTGATAATGAACTTATGGCATTTCATATCAACTATTTAGAGCAACACTGGCTGTTAGAGAAAGAGCCTAAAGAAATTGGATACTTACAACACGAAGCAAAACAACGATATTTGATGTTTTTAGACAAATACGAGGCAATTTTGTCGAGACTCCCTCAGTATCACATTGCCAGTTATCTTGGGATCACACCTACCCAACTCAGTCGTATTAGAAAAGATCTAAATAATTAATTGCTTTTCTCAACATATGTAAAGGCGTTCAAAGTTCAGCTTTCATAAACTAACCGCATCAACCACATGCAGGAATGAAAGCAATGAACTATTTAGACGCACTAAACTGGCGCTACGCTGTAAAAGAATTTTCAAACCAGACTTTATCGCAAGCACAAATTGATGGCCTAGTTGAGAGCGTCAGACTCAGTGCCAGCGCTTATGGTTTGCAACCTTACAAGCTTTTAATTGTTGAAAGTGCTGCGCTTAAGAATGCTTGCTTACCTTTCAGTTATGGGCAAAACAAAGTAGCTGAGTGCTCACAATTATTGGTATTGGCAAATTACACCGAGATCACCGCTGACACTATCAACAGTTATATTAGTGAGCTTGCAGCATCTCAAGGCAAAGAAGTTGAAAGCTTATCGGCATATAAAAACATCATTTCACAAGATATTTTGAGTAGAACGTCAGCAGAGCAAAGCATTTGGGCGCAGCAGCAGTGCTACATCGCACTGGGCAAGCTCCTCAGTTATGCAGCAATGCATCAAATTGATGCAGGTCCTATGACAGGATTTGATATTCAAGGTATCAACCAAGTGCTTGGGCTCGATAAACAAGGGCTCAATGCCGCTATTCTTTGCCCTGTTGGTATTCGTAGTAAAAATGACAGCACTGCAACTCGACCTAAATTTCGAAAAACAACCGAGCAGTTGGTGGTAACCTTATGAACTCGCTAGGTATGCTGGCAATTCTTGCTGGCGGCTGTATTGCTATCCAGGCAGCCATGAATGCAAGGCTCGGGGTACACTTAAACAGTGCGCTTCTAGCCACAGGTTTTGCATTTTTAGCAAGCTTTGCGCTTATCACCAGCTTTATTGTGCTCAGCCAATTTAAGACGCTGCAAATCACTTTTAGTAACATACAACTAGCAAGTGTGCCTTGGTATTTATGGTTTTCTTGCGCTTTGAGTGTGATTGGTGTTGGTGCTATGTATTGGCTCATTCCAAAAATGGGCGCGGGTATGATGATGAGTTATGCCCTCACTGGCCAGCTTGTTATCGCCATGCTGATCAGCCATTTTGGACTATTTGAGAGCCCACAAAAACTCATAACCAGTAGTAAGCTATTAGGCAGCGCGCTGCTCATCGTCGGTATTATTTTAATTAACAGGGACTAAGATCATGACTTCAGAACTTGCAAAGAATTTACAGAATTTAGACGCCTTTTGGTCTGCGATGGCGCACAGCCCTGAGCTAAAAAGTGAGCAACAAAATGAGCAAAAAAGCGAGCAAGAACTAAAAATACATACCAATTGGCCACATAAAGCTTGGCAAGCAGACTTCGGTTTAGATTATCCAGAAAAAGCGCATCCATTACCCGCAGACAAATCTAGAGTGACCATTACAAAACCAGCAGAGCATAGTTCAGAGCAAGTAAAAATGTCATTGCAGGCCATGGTTTTGCCTTTGCACGGAGCGCAATTTAATGGGTCAAACCAAGTTGAAGTGCTCACTCGTTCAGATGATTTAGCATCTTGGGCTCAAGCTTGTTCAAACGCATTTGGTTATAGCATCGCGCCAGAAGCTCTGTTACCTTTGCTCTCAAACCCAAATGCTACTTTATTTTCTTATAAGGTTGACGGGACCATAGCTGGCACAGCCATCGCATTTCAAAGCGATGATGTGATGGGCGTGCATCAAGTAGGTGTCGATCCCAATTTTAGAGGCCAAGGCATCGCAAAAACACTCATGCATCACCTGGTTGATTTTGCCAAACGCCAAAATACGCGTTTAATGACGCTACAAGCTTCAAAAGCAGGGCTTCCGCTTTACCAACAAATGGGATTCAGCTTACTCGCTGAGGTCTATCACCTAAAGCCAAGCTAAATAATCTAACCCACACTCAAACTCTTATTGCCGGTTTGGCTCGTAGGCTTCGTATTGGGGTAAATCTTCATTTAGACTATCCCAACAGGCTTTTGATGTAACAAAGTTATGAGAGATTGGTCGTTCTGAAATGTCAGAATCAAGAATACCAAGGCGCAGGCGAATGCGAGATTTATCGGCATCATTTGAGCTGTAAACTGGCGAGCCACAAGTTTTACAAAAGTGACGTTTACGACCGGTTTTCATCTCAAAAAAATTTAAATTATCAGCGCCTTTGACTATTTTGAATTCGTCGCTGTTCACAAAACCATTGGTTGCAAACGCAGTACCGCTAGATTTACGACATAAAGAACAATGACAGTGAATAATAGCACTGATTTGACCAACCTCGACATTGATAGCGCCACACAGGCAACTTCCTTGGTACATCATATTGACTCATTACAATTATTGTGTGACTAGTGTAATCACCTAAGAGTCATTAATGAAGTAGCTCAGCAAATAATTTATGGGCATGCTCTAGAGCAGCTTTGCCATCATCAAGGGCCTTTATCGAGTCAAGATGGGCCCTTGCCCAATCAGCCAAAGCTGGAATTTTCTTCACTTCTTGCACTACTGTTTTTTTTGTCACGCCCTTCATGTGATACACCATTTCACTACATAAATCAGCGAGTTGAATAACACGAATTAAATGCGTCACTTCGTGATTATTTATCACACTTTGTGGTAGTTCGTAATAATGATGATGGGCTACAACGGTTGTAATTTTGGTTGGCACACTCCAATGCCGGCAAATTTGTTCTGACAAACTGGCATGCGGCTCTTTAAATAACCCCCTTTCGACCTCTAGATGCTGAGAAGGCGTAGACCACACATAGTCGTCAATATGATTGAACTGTTGCTGGTTTTCTTGGAATCTTAAAAATAACCCAAGATCATGAAACAACCCCGCTAAGTACGCCTCTTCGGGTTTTATATGACATTCGTGTAAATGACTGGCTATGTGCTTTGATAGACAAGCGACTTCGAGAGAATGTTGCCACAAACGTTTTTCAGGCTCGGTCACTGGCACAAACACTTTAGTGACCGAAATAGATGCTAACAGATTATGAATTTGGTCGATACCAATACGAATAACCGCATCATGAATATTTTGCACCGGTTGATGCGTGCCAAATAGTGCACTATTGCTCAATTTTATTGTGCGTAATGCAAAAGTTGGGTCTGACTCGGCCAAATGGATCACTTTATTAAAGTAATCAGGGTCATTCACCGAAAGAGACAGTAAATGAGAGATCACACTCGGTAACATAGGGAGTGTATCTATTTGTTTTGACAGAGTTGCTGCCATATATTTTCCTCAAAACAAAGCCCATACTAAAAGTATAGGCTTTGAATTGCAGAAGTAACAAAATGCTTTAGTGTGAATTTACATTATCCACGCGTATTTCTGTAACTGCTTCTTTTTGGTTTGTTCGCGCCAGCATTATTGCCATTGCTAGAACGATTACCGTTACTTGGGCGACTATTGTTATTTGAGCGATTAGAGTTATTTGCCTTCCCTTGCTCACTGCGTTGCCCTTGACCGCTCGGCTTGTTATTGCCGTTCTGCGGTTTGCGATTCCCCGAGTTAGGCTTATTTCTGCGCGGTTTATTCGCGTTCGATTTGTCGCCTTCAGCGCGATTACCTTGCGACCTAGGCTTTGACTTCTGCTTAGCTACGTTGCTTGAATTTGGTTTAGCTTTGCTCTGCTGATTACCAGTTGCAGCTTGTTCACCATCCACTTGCTTAGGTTTTTTTGGCTTCTTAGGCTTTTTCTTTTTCAGTGGACGTGTGTCTAGCTTAGACTCTGGCACGGGGTTTTGTGGCTCAAATCCCGGCTCAATTTTACGCGGAATAAGCTCTTGAATGAGTCGTTCAATACCAAATAAATCATCGGCATCTTCATGAGTTACGAACGACACGGCCTCACCAGTTGCGCCTGCACGACCTGTACGGCCAATACGATGTACGTAATCTTCATATACGTTTGGTAAATCGAAGTTCACTACATTAGGCAGTTCTTGAATATCTAAACCTCGAGCAACAATGTCCGTTGCCACCAGAACACGCACTTCACCTTCTTTAAAACCAGAAAGGGCTTTCATACGCGCGTTTTGGCTCTTATTACCATGAATAGCTGCAGCCGCAATTTTTGCTTTTTCTAAATCGCGAACCAAACGGTTTGCACCGTGCTTAGTACGAGTAAAGACAAGCACCTGTTGCCAGTTATGTGTTTTCACTAAATGCTTAAGTAACCCAGTACGTTTACTTCTGTCTACTTCATAAACGCTTTGCTCAATGCTTTTCACTGTACTGTTCGCTGGTGCCACTGAAATCTCAACAGGATCGTTAATAAGGCCCTTCGCCAGTTCACGAATTTCATCCGAAAAAGTCGCAGAGAACATTAAGTTTTGACGATTTTTAGGAAGCAGTTTAATCACACGTTTAATGTCATGAATAAAGCCCATATCTAACATGCGATCGGCTTCGTCAAGAACGAATAACTCTAATCTGTCGAACTTAATGGCATTTTGCTGGAATAAATCCAGTAAACGACCCGGTGTTGCGACTAGTATGTCTGCACCACGACGAAGCTTCATCATTTGCGGGTTAATTTTCACCCCACCATACACAACCTGTGTCGACAGATTTAAATGCTGAGAATAAGTTTCAACATTCTGCCAAACCTGATCCGCAAGCTCACGCGTCGGTGTTAACACCAATGCACGTACTTGATTCGCTCTGGCTTTATCCCCTTTACTGAGTAGTTCAAGCATAGGCAGCGTGAAGCCAGCCGTTTTACCTGTGCCCGTTTGAGCAGCAGCCATTACATCTCTGCCCTCTAAAACGGCAGGGATAGCTTGTGCTTGAATGGGAGTTGGTTGGGTATAACCTTTGTCGGTTAAAGCTTGAAGAATATTTTGGGATAAAGCGAGATCAGAAAATTGCATATATTTACTCAAATTTGTAAGGCGATGCAGGGTACAGGATCGCAGCTAATTTAGCAAAAAGAGAATGTAGGATTATTCAAGCAGTATAGACTCTGAGCACCTGAAATCGACTTCCAAGTGCTCATTATTTCTTAAAACCAATGACGTGTTTTATTAGCAAACCAAACAAGGCTCAGCATCACAGGTACTTCGACCAATACGCCCACCACAGTTGCGAGCGCGGCGCCTGAATGCAGGCCGAACATTGAAATAGCCACAGCGACTGCCAGTTCAAAAAAGTTAGAGGTGCTGATCATACATGCCGGGGCGGCAATGTTATGAGGTAACTTCAGCTTTTTAGCAAGCCAATAAGCCAAAGCAAAAATACCGTAAGTTTGAATAAGTAGCGGAATAGCAATTAAGCCGATGACTTGCGGCTGTTCAATAATCGTTTTTGCTTGAAAGCCAAATAGTAGTACCACTGTGCCTAGCAAACCAATAATAGAAAAAGGCTTAATACCAACCAAAAAGCGGTTTAACTGCGCCTCACCCTGCTGTTTCAGTAAAAAGCGTCGAAATACAAAACCTGCAGCCAATGGGATCAAAACATACAACACGACTGAGATAATCAATGTTTCCCAAGGGACAGAAATGTCACTCACCCCAAGCAAAAGCGCGGTGATCGGCGCAAACGCAAATGCCATGATGATGTCGTTCACCGACACCTGAACAAGCGTATAGTTTGCATCCCCTTTCGTCAGTTGACTCCATACAAACACCATCGCAGTACAAGGCGCAACACCCAATAAAATCATGCCTGCGATGTATTCATTCGCACTTTGTGGGTCAACCATTGACGCGAAAAAGACTTTAAAAAACAACCAGCCTAACAAAGCCATTGTGAAAGGTTTGATGAGCCAATTAAGTACCAAAGTAAGAATGATCCCTTTTGGCTTTTTTCCGACATCTTTAATGGCAGCAAAGTCGACTTGAACCATCATAGGAAAAATCATCACCCAAATGAGCAAAGCAACAACTAAATTGACATGAAAGAACTCTAAACCTGCAACGACTGCAAAGGCGTCTGGCATAAAGTTACCTGTAATCACGCCAACTAAGATACTTAGCCCAACCCAAACCGATAAATATCGCTCAAATAGCCCCATACTTTACTCACTTTCAACTGGCTCATTCTTGTGTCAAACAGTGCCTAACAAGAACATATGAATTTTCATATATTCTAAGCCAATCAAGTTCAAATAGATATATGGAATTTCATATATCTATTTATTACCTTAAACATTAGTAGTCCGCGCGAATGAAATAATTTTGAACTAGGCAATCCAAATATCGTGTGGCTTTCACATGTTTAAACTTGAGTGGTGCTTTGAGCTCTCCAAAAAGTGGTATACCGCCTCCGAGTAAAACAGGAATAGTCGTTATGATTAACTCATCAATTAAATCATGTTGCAAAAAGCCTTGAATGGTTTTACCGCCATCAATATAAAGGTGTTTGAACCCTTGCTTATTCAAGTTTTCGACCACCTCTTTTAACTCACCTTTGACTAGAAACACCTTGCCTTTCAAGTTTTCTGGTACTTGCTGTAGCGTATTACTCAATACAAATACAGGCTTTGAATACGGCCAATCACAGTCAAAACTCAATACCACTTCTAATGTATTTCGTCCCATCACTAACGCGTCTATGTTCTGCATAAATTCAGCAAAACCACAGTCATCGCCAGTTGGATTTGGCACTTGATGTAACCAATCTACTTGGTTGTTTTTATCTGCAATAAAGCCATCGAGACTGGTTGCTATATACACCGTGTTTGTCATTACACACCTCCTTTAACTTGTATAAAACTTAAAATTTGACTAAAATTCTACATTGTAGAATTAATTATATAATTAGAGATATTTTGATGAGTGTCAAGCAAACAAAAAGAGGCCGCCCTGCACAAAAACAGTTAAGCCAAGACATTATCATCGACCAAGCAAAGCAACTCATGCTTGATAAAGGCAAACCGCCAAGCATTAGAGCTTTGGCAGCTGCATTAAATGTCGATGCCATGGCCATTTACCATTACTTTAAAAACAAAGATGCATTGCTCGAAGCTGTCACTGTGTCATTGATCAACGAAATTCATGACCCACAATCACTGCATTGGCAACAAGAGATTTACGAGTTAAGTAAAAGCTATTTAGCGATACTTGATAAATATCGCGGGCTTTTACAAACCTTACTCAGCAGTAAATTGATTGGCCCAGCCGAGGTCTTCGCAGCACGTTTCGAGCGTATAACTGAGTCACTAGATTTAAATACAGACACACAACAAACCGTGCTGCATTTGCTCGTTGATTATTTACATGGTTTTGCCCTTGCTATGGAGTGTAACCCCAACCGAGATGAACTAAACCTTGAGATGATAGAGCAACCTGTTACTTTTATCTGTAAAACAATGGCTTTAGAATAAATAACTTGATTAGGGAGAAGCTTCAATGAACACAGATATTTCAAAAATTCTAGTTGTTTGCATGGGTAACATTTGTCGCTCACCAACCGGTGAAGCTGTACTAAAACATAAAGCCAAAGAATTAGGCCTAAATCTAACCATAGACTCTGCAGGCACCATTGGTTATCACAGTGGCGAGAAACCCGATAGCCGTTCAATAAAAGCGGGTGAGAAAAGAGGCTACAGCTTTAAAGGGCAGTATTCTCGACAAGTTAAGCAAAGTGATTTTACAGAGTTTGATTTGATCTTAGCCGCTGACAAACAAAACCTAGCTGACCTACAAGCTAATTGCCCAGCTGAGTATCAGCACAAACTCAGGCTATTTTTAAGTTATGCTGACTGTGAATACGACGAAGTACCTGATCCTTACTACGGCGCAGGCGATGGGTTTGAACTGGTGCTTGACCTAATAGAGCAGGCTTCAGATAAAATTTTAGCCTCAATCTAACTTTGCTTATGACGCAAACATTACAAAAAGATTTTATTCTTCTCGTCTATTTAAAAAAACTGTGATAAAAGGCAGCTTGAAAATTTTAGACGAGTAACGTGATTGACAACTAACTCCAATTTATTCGGCAATATTGCCCAAGATCTGCAATATAATGGTTATAGCATTCAATCTTTAAGCCTTGATTTGCCATCCGTACTTGCGTTACAAGCAAGACTTGCCGAATTAGACTTTTCTGCTTTTAATCAAGCAGGTATTGGCCGTAAAGAAGATCATCAAACAGATAAAACAATCCGTCGTGATAAAATCTACTGGCTAGACCAAAGGAATGAACTTGAGTCCGTTTTTCTAAACTATATGGACGAAGTCAAAGGATACATGAACCAACGGCTATTTATGGGCCTATTTAGCTATGAGTGTCACTTTGCGCACTACCAGCCTGGAGCCTTTTATAAAAAGCACCTTGATGCCTTTAAAGGTCAAACAAATCGTGTGCTATCAACCGTTTTATATTTGAATCCAGATTGGCAGACGGGTGATGGTGGTGAGCTTGTTATTTACGACGGAAAAGATCACGAAAAAGAGCTTATCCGTGTCGCCCCAAGCTTAGGAACATTCGTCACATTTTTAAGTGATGAATTTCCTCACGAAGTTCTACCAGCTAAATCAGCAAGGTTTTCAATTGCAGGCTGGTTTAGAGTGAACAACAGTATCGGCGGGCACATTGACCCACCGCGATAACTGTTTGCTTTAAAAACTAAAATAATAGAGCGCATATAATTGCGTTCTATTATTTTCTGAACTCACTGCCCGATGCGCCTTCTTTAACAGGTACAACTTTCAGATTTATGCCGAGAACGTACTTCATTTAAGTAATACCACCCCTTTTAAATCAGAGATTTATTTTGAGGTAAAGAGCGGCTTAAACCCTCGAAATGATGGAATATTATTCACGGTTGCCACTATAACAGTGCTTTTGCGTAACTTTTTTCAAAGTTCGCCAATAAGCGCTGTAGATATCGAGCATTCATTTCATTAGGTTTAAAGCTTAAACCTTTTTCGACATTCTCAATATGCTGTTTTAATTTCGATTTATCTCTATTCCAGAATGCGATATTCCCTAAAACAAAATCGTTCCAATACATTGGTGACTCTGCGAGGTCTTCACTTTCATTTAATACTTGTTTTGCATAGTAAACCGCCTGTTTATAATCACCTGAAAACCCATACATTTGCGCTAAATGCCAAAAAAGAGAGTTCTCTTTAGAGTGATTATGATCTATATATTTCTTTATTAAAGTGGCAGCTTCAGCATAACACGCTGAGTTTACTAACAGCCTAAACCCCGCATCACTTGTTTGATCAAACTCTTTGTATGATAGGGTCAAGTCTTGACTGAGTCGCTCTTGTAAAATCTCATTACAATCGGCAGCCGCTTGAGTTGATAACAGCAATAGTGCTGTTGATAAAATTCCTGTTTTCATTCTTTTCCTTTGTAAACTTTGCTAATAATCAGATAGGTAAATTCTGTATAAACTTAATAATACAATTATCATTTCGATATTTTCGTATACGTTAGTATTCGCTTAAATAACTTTATACCCTTGCTACATTCGGACCAGACTCAGTTTTTCATGCTCTTCTGGCGCTCAATATACTGAAGTTATATGGTGAAAAACAGACTCAGTATCACAATTTGCTCGATGAGGCTGCTCAGTTCGGCGCTTTGCGATTCAAGATAAACAGAAATATATGTACATAAAAAAGCCCCAAAACTGCGTCATTCAACTCTCCAGCTAACTTACTAAAGCCCCTATTCTTCACGTTACTTCCAATCCTCTTAATAAAGAGGCTATTATTCTAGATTGGTAAAACTATTTAACAATGATAAGAGCGCTTGCTGACTTTGAGACGGTGTTTTACCAGCTGTATCGAGGGTAATATCAACAGTCAGCCAAGGTTGATACTCTCTAGAAACGACACTGTGCCATGATGGAAGGTTCAGATTAGGAATATCAGATATTCTATTTTCTACGCGCTCACGATGTTCGAGTTTATCAGAACACACAATTTCAATTTCTTTGTATGTGGTAGCAGCATTTTTCGCAACGTTAACCCAAGCTTGCCGAGACTCCGAGATCAAGTTTGTAGAGTCAGCAACAACAGAAAGACCAATTTTCAAATTCTCTAGAGCCAACGCAAATGCGACTCGATAACCTTCATCGTAAAGTTGACTTAATCCACACTCTTTTAAAGATTGTTCAATAGTATCAACACGGATATAAACCGCTCCTATTGCAGAGGCTAACCCTTTTGCAAGCTCTGTTTTTCCTGTTCCTGGCAAACCGCCGAAAATATATAACATATTATTATTCTTATAAATTATTATTTTAAATTACGATTAATACCCGTACATACTCTTAATTAAGTGAGTATTGAGATTTGCAATAAAGCCCATGCGCTGTAAATAACTCACAGCTAATGATGATTGTACTGTTCAGAGTATTTAATATGCTTTAATTAGTTGAGGAAAACATAAAAACCGAGTTGAAGACTAAACTTAAATCGATATTGTTAAAACTCAAAAATAAGTTTCACTTTGTCTAATTATTTACCAAAGGCCGATTAAAATAACTTAGGCTTTAGCTTAACAGAGTGCACGCTTTCCCCTTGAATTCTAAAAAAGTCACAATTAATTTCGACATAACTTACTTCGTTTGGCTGCAAGGTTATGTCTGTACCACTGCCGACACATTTACCAATAAACTTACCATTTGAATCAAATGTAGACGCAACAACACCGACAGCATATAGGTTTTCGTTCGAGATATTTTTCAACTCAGCAGTTATCTTCACCTCACCATTTTCTTTAAAGATCTCCGATAATGCCACCTCAAAACTCGGTGCCAATTCACTTACTGAAGTTATTGCATTCAGCCTTATACTGTCTTTAAAGCCTTTATCAACCGAAGCTGCCATTTTTAAAGTATAAACAGTAGCGACCCCAATAACCGAAACTGCAAAACCAAGCCCCCAAAAAAAGCCTCTAATTATTTCTTCAAAATTTTTAGAAGACATACATCTTTCCTTTATTAAAATTATTTTTATTATCTTTCCACTTAATAGCTTCCGCTAAGCCAAACGACTTCATTCACCTCGAACTTACCCACCTTGTTTATGGCTTCATCCAGAAGCTATACCTAACATAAAACAAAAAAGTGCCCAGCCAAATACCTGAAAAGGTGCGCGTGATTGTTATTCTTTTCCCTTATTTTGGCTTTCACTTGGTTCGAAAGTATTCAAATATTCACCAACTCGACCACCAAACAAGGATGGTGAGTCATCATGTATTTTACGCCTAACGTAAGCGCAAGACTCTGTAATTCTCTCAGTTTTTTCAAATCGCCATAGCGCAGAATCAGTATTATTTATAATTTCCTTCAAGGGTAGTTTACTGATAATCACTGCATTATTTATGAGCTTTTTGTTACTTAAGTACCATTTGTTGATTTCTTCTCTGGTCGCCTCATCACAATATTTTTTCAAAGATAATATGTAACTAAAAACCTGACGAGCCCTGAGTGCAGCATCTTTATGTGAGCAAACACCATCCCGCCTCTGCTGACCCTCAGGTACAGCTGAACAAGGCTCTACAGCTAAAATATTAAAAGAAAGGAGTAAAAGTACAGTGAGCGATAAAGTCTTTATCAGCATCTGATCCTTACCTAATCAACATAAAAAAACAGGCTAAACCAAGTAAAGTAGCGACACAAGCCACTGTTTACTACGCTTTTATAAACATTTTTTGTATTTATTTATCATCAGAATCTTGATTGTTACTTGGTAAGTCATTACAGACCTGACAATTAATGCTTTTGCGATAATTGTAAAATCGCCTAATCGCAAAAATGGTTACTGAAATAAGTGCCCACATTATCCCGAATTCAATAGAATACTCTAAACTTCGCCCTTTAAGATATTGAACGCCCGCTAACAAAACAAAAATAATGGGCAGAGCAATGGTGTATTGAGCAATCCATTTTCTTATCGGCATAAAGATCCCTGCGGTTCTGTAGTAGAAGAAGTAAACTGATAATTTCAATAACAATTATGCTTAGTTAACCGGTAAAATTGAATAAGCTAAAACCGAGCGAAGTGACCAAGCTTATTCATTTTGTCCCGTTTGGTGCTTAGTTATGTTTTTACACAACAGACTTGTCATAACACACTAACTCTACAACATTTTTCTCCGGATCTCTTATGTATATCGATCTCCACTGACACCAAGAGTGTTCGGCAGTTTGTACTTCGCAACCAGCATTTTCTAACCTTGTTTTCTCGGTTAAATAATCTTCAGATGAAATTTCTAATGCAAAATGGTGCAGACTTGAACATGCAGGTTCAACAGTTGATATGTTGTCATTTACAAATGCTCTTGGTAACTCTTCAGCAAATAAACCGATTACTTGAGTATGGCCACCAAAGCCATCTGCAATTTTAAAAAAGGCTACTTTAGGAAATTCTTTAATCAGTTCAAGACCAATAATGTTGGAATAGAACTCTTTCATTCTATCTAGGTCGCGCACTCTTAGTACCGTTTCTCCTAATCCTTTAATTGCAGGGTTCATAAATTTCTCCTTAAAAAATACTCGCCGCAAACAAGCGGCTAAAAATAGTTAACTAGAGTGAACGATGCAGGAGCAAAATCAACTGTTTTTTGTCCTGATTAATTAGCTTCTGATCGCTCTTTTAAACACTCTTGTTTATATTTATCAATTTTCTCCAAAACGAACTTATGGAGAACATTATTGCCAGTAAAAAACTCAAATGGCAGTTTATCTCGTCTTTCCATGGTGTACTCGACGCTATCACGTTCAGCTACGTAAGTAGCTTTATTCTGGTTGACTGATTGAATGATATAGTTAAATTTTGGCGGATTGCAATCAGGTAAGCTCTTAATACTTGTAGCACTTGCATACACTATAAAATCAGTCCAGAATTTATTATCACACTGCCCCCAAACACCATAATTATGTAACCACCTTTTCATAACACCATCTTGGTAATATTCATGTCGAGAGAAATAATATCCATCTTCACTTCTGACGGTATATATCTTCCGGTGCTCAGTAGAAGTGATATTTTCTCCTATCCATATTCCAGTCATATCAAGGTCATTGCTATATGATTGACAAGAAAATAAAAGGACTATCGTTGTAATAACTATTTTGGTGATTCTCATCCAGACTCCACTTAAAATATTACGCCTCGCTTAACTTGCTAAAAATAGCGACAAAGGAGCTCAAACCTGCTGTTTTGCGTCCTTTGGTTAAAGCGTTTGTTAGGTTACCAATGCTCCAGACAATGTAGACCTACTTTCTCAGCATAAGACTCAATGATGGGTCTAACACTCAGATCTTTTAAATAAAACACATTTGTGTCGTCATAACCTTCGAAATAGACCGCATTTAATCTAGGAAGAATAACTTGATACATACCCATATCAGTTTGCCGCAAATACATAGATTGCGCATGTTCTGATAGGAATGATTTAAACTTGGGTTTGTCACCTTTTAAACCGCGAAAGCTAAAGGTTAATATTTCTGTTTGCTCAGATAACAATTGATTAAAGCTCTCAAATATTGAAGCTCTTCTCACAATTTCGCTTGCGTCAAGATCACCTAATAACTCCATTGCTTCGTCACGATTAAGCCAATGATCAAAAATAGAGACAGCTAAATAAGTATACTCTTTCGTTTCGTTAACTTTAGCTAAATCTATCAGCTTTGGAAATTGCTTCTCCAATGCTTTTTGACGTTGTTTGCTCACATTTAAAAACTTACGCATAACTACAAAGGTAACCTAACGACCGATTAACGGGTAAAAAATTGTGGGCTAAAATTGAGCGAAGCGAATAGCCCGCAAGTTTTTTATCCCTGTTGAATTGCTTGAATGGATAATACAGCCATCTTGTTATGCGTATTATCCCACAAGTACCAGACTGAGTTTTTCACTCTCTGCTGGAGCTTCAAAATACTGAGTCACGTGATGAAATACAGCTTCTGTGTCAAACATAGCCCTTTCAGGTTGTTCTACTCGGCGCTTAGCAATTTGGGATAAACATTGCTTATCTGTTAAGTCTAAATACCAAAGCTCATGTTCACTATCTACTTCAACACACAGTGACACGAACCAAGCTCTTTGCTTAATAGTATTCGCTGGAAAGTCCATCACAACGTTAACCCCAACATTCAACAAACTTTGAACATGAATTTTAATGAAAGGCTTAATGATGTTTGAGTACTTAATGTAGTCGTCAAATGTTTGAATTTGCGAAGGATAATGAGCTGACAACCAATCGTCTTCTGAAATTAGGACTGCATTATTTTCAGCAGCCACCACCTTAGATTTAGTCGATTTTCCTGCTCCCATCTTGCCACAGAAGAAGAACAGCTTTCCCTGATTTTCCATGTTTCCTCCATATACACATAACGCTTGCCGTAAACGGCACAAAATAGCAGGCTAAAATTTGCGACGAAGGAGCACAGCCTGCTGTTTTGTGTCATTGGTTTAACGGCCTTGTTATAAGTACGTTATTTTCCAGCTTTTCCTGCCTCTAAAATTGGGAGCCCAGCCTCTGTTGGAATGTAAATACGCTCTCCATTACCATCTTGTAGCCCTTTTATCCAAACATAACGCAGATAAGCTTCGTTACCTTTAAGCGATTCGCCAATAATCTTATTAGCTTCAGCGGCAGCTTTTGCGCGTTCGATATCAGCTTGACCTTCAGCTTTGGCTTGGACTATTTTCGCTTCACCTTCCGCTTGAGCCAGAGTAACTCGAGCCTTAGCTTGCATTAAAGCGGCCTGCTCTCTAGCTTTAGCTTCTTCAATTAGAATTTGCTTACTCCATTCAGCTTCTTTCAGAGCAGCAATACCATTCATTTCGAGCTTATAAACCTTGTACTTTGGCCACGCCCAAAGCGCTAGGACAATTAGGATTACAAAAAATAATACTGTGGCAACAAGGCCGCCAAATGCGATTGCATTTCTATTTGGATGCACGATTTCTCCTAGTACTAACGCCTCAAATCACCGGCAGAAAAAAGCAGAGCGAGGAACAAGCCGCGCTTTTTACTGTCCGAGTGCATGTGATTGTTAGCAGTTTACACAACTCTTCTAATAATTGGAGCTCTGTATATCAAATATACCACGCCTGCTGACATGGCAAATACTGCAAAGGTAATTATTGGAACGGAAGCTATTGGGTGAAAACTTCCTGCACCATACTGCAGGAAGTTAATTGTTTCCAATATTGCAGGGTGAACTAAATATATACCTAAAGTGAGTGTTGAGAGTTGTTTTGTGAAATAAGCACTAATAAGAGGTTTGCTCCATGTCAATTAGTATATACATAATACTAATTGACATGGGAATTACAGTTATACTCAAATAGCCATAAAAATATAAACCAACATCCAAACTAGAGTTTATTGCCATAATGTAGAAGCCAACAAATGTAAATATTATGGAAATTATAAAAACAAGCCACAAAATACTTTTTTTGGGATTGCGATTATCTTGGCGTATAAGGTAGCCAAGAAAGAAGAATGGAATATACAGAAGGAACCAATTGATGAATAGTTTTGACCCACCTGAGAAGAACTTACCATAGGCGTAGTTGAGTATTGATATTACGAACGAGATAAAAATTAATACCGAAAGCTCCCTTTTACTTGAATGCGTCACGATTTTTCGAAAGAATGGCGTAAACAAATATAAACTGATAATCATGTACAGAAACCACATGTGATAATGAGGTTTTCCGGTCAGTAGCTTTTTTAACAAATCTACTACTGTTAGCTCGTTGCCTTTCATTACTCCTTTTAAAAACGCCCACGCCAAAAAGAAAGCCGACCAGAACATAATTGGAACTAGTATCCTTGAAAGCCGTTTTGTATAGAAAGTTGCCAAATCTTCTTGTTTGGCTGGGTCGAGCAATAGTGCTCCACTTATCATCACAAAAACAGGAACACACCACCTGACAGCAGAATCGTACACATTGCCGACCCACCAGTATTCTGTTCCCACATCATTTCCTGTCACAATCCCTGCTGATACGTGTAGTAAAACAACAGCATAGATTGCGATTATTCTGGAATTATCCAACCAAATCATTTGATTTCCTTTTTACGGCTAACGCCTCGCTTAACCGGCGCAAAATAGCAGGCTAAAATTAGCGACGAAGGAACGCAAGCCTGCTATTTTGCGTCCCTTTGGTTGAGGCAATTGTTAGCCGACAAAACTTTACCTAAGTAAAAACACCTGCCGACATGTACCCAATTTATTCTTATGTAAGTACTTTAACTGATTAAATAAAACCTGAAAACACTTGAGTTTGGATTTTGTACTTTAGTAAGTTGAACACCAGCTAAATGGAACATCGAAACAAACCAATAATTGAGAAAATAGTACTGGGCGTACGCCCTTAAACCTTAGCGCAGGATTATCGAGTATGGATTGGCTGCTAACGCCTCAAGCAGCGGTGAGAGCATTGGCGGGCTTTTTGCCCGCGTAGCGGGTGAGAAAAAAGCGCACCAATGTTACGAATCCGACTGACTTGACTTGTTAGCTATCATTGCTCATAAAAATGTGGATTATCTAAGTAATTTTGTCTAATAGGATCATGGATGTGCTGCATAAAAGCTGGGTTGTAACATATAGGAAGCTTTTTATGCTGAACAGGAAAATCATTGTTATTTTGATCAATTTCAAAAACCTCCATATTGCAAACATCACCTCCAAAACCATGTACAATTTTGTAATTCATCCCAGATTTCGGCAAAAAAGAGACGTGTGGCGCACAAAATTCAAGTTTTAAATTTCCACCTTCAATTCCAGTCGGGAACGGGTAGACCATTTGTATACGGAAAGGTTTCTCTGCTTCAATGTCTAGATTTACGCTTTGAACATGCTTTCCTTTATCTGCAAAAGCGCTAACAAGAGAAATATTGTTTAAATTAGCAAGAGAAATTGCTCTTTTACTAGAACACTCATATCCAACCATATCGCCCTCATAGTAATTCACCCATAAATTACCGGGTTCTTTGTAGAGCGTCTTTATGGTCAAATTTGCTTTGGGGCTTGTTTCAGGAACGCTGTATGTAACAACCGTACAACCAGACAAACTTAAAAACAAAGAGAAAGGTAAATATTTTACTTTACTACTTATCAAAGTTACTCCTTTTTCTAACGAAAAGTGATAGCTAACGCCGTTGTAACCGGCAAAAAATTGTTGGCTAAAATGTGAAGCGAAGCGTAACAGCCAACAGTTTTTTGGCCGCGTTGAGGACCTTGTTATGCGTTGACACACAAAATTAAATGCGCTCGCGCCTGCACCAATAAGCCAAACTTTAAATTAAAAAACATTCACCGAACCCGAAATTGCAAAGAAGCGTTCGACTGGTGAATGACCTTCCTGGTCACAGCTTAAATTGAAAAACGAAAAGCCAAGACCAACTTAAAACTTAATTACGCCACTGTACCTAAAAGCTGATTTGAAGGAAAGACTTGAAGTAAAAACCGTTTTAAAGACAGCAATTTAAAGTGACGCATAACGCTGCCATCACCAGTAACTGACCAGAGTGCATTTTGTGCTAAACTGGCGCTTGCGCCAAGCACAAAAGGCGCATCGGGAAGGCATCTGGTGGATGGTTTTGTTAGGTTTGTTCACAGCGGCTTGGGGTCTAGTTTGGTTTAAATCCCCTTGAAGGCCATGATTCACTCAACATGTATATATAGCCCTGCGCCACTATCACTCTGAGTCCGCTCCAAGGTTAGGCCAAAATCCTTAAACATATTATCGATAACCTTCACTATCTCATCGAATGCGTCAAAGCTTTCAACCAACCCTTGTTCATATAACTCTGTCACAACTCTAAAGCTGATTCCCAATTCATGGAGCGTATCTGATAACTTGCTTTCCTTAAGGCTTTTAGTTAGTTCGGGGAAGTTGCCAGCCAAGTCAATACCGAAAGCATCAACAAATCCGAAAGCGTACGCATACGAGTTGGAAATGAGCTTAATCCTGGCTTTTACAGCTATGTACATTTCATCAAGAAGAACTAGGCGACACTTATATTTGAAGACCAATGACTCTATTTCACTTGGAACTTCCATGATTATCGTATTTAGCTGTTCAAGAAATAGGTGAATAGTTTCATCAGGTGCTGACGGCGCCGACTTTAGGTTAGCCAAATATTCTGACCAAGATCTTGTAGCTGACATTAATAGAGCATCATCATAGTCATCTATTAAAAAAGATGCATTTAATTGGGTCAAAACATTCTTTTCGTGAACATGAATTAACTCATGATGAATTCGGTGTAAGACAACAGATATATTGTCATCTCTAATCTCACACTTATGGTCACTGTTGAACCATTCAAAGAAGAAGTCAACCCCAAGTACAAGTGTAAACTCTTCATTAGCTCCTTTCGTTACCAACTGCGCTATAGCTGTAGCTTGTTTTGAGTCAGTAAATGACGAAGGTGAAATATGGCCATATTCCTCTGTCACTTTCTTCAGTGCGCTGGCAAAATCGTTAGTGATCAAGATTCTCTTTAAACCAGTTAAATCAAGCTGGTTCTGTTTATCTAAAGCCCGAACAGCACTCATCACGGCATTACCCAAAGAATTTGCATCGGTTTCACTAGCAAACCCTTCAAGCGAAATCATAAGATCTTGTTCCATCGCCTTTTCTCCTAAGAACCTAACGCTTAGCTAACAGGCAAAATTAAATAAGCTAAAATCAAGCGAAGCGATGAGCTTATTTAATTTTGTCCTAGTTTAGCGCTTTGTTATATGCAAATTACACCACACTATCACCTGTATTATTCTGATTAATATCGTTTTTTAAAACCAAAATGGCAAGGTAAATCAAACCTAGTGGAGGGATAAATGATAATAAAAAGCCAATTAAAGTGGCTATTATAGGTGTGTTAGTTTTACGTTTTCCTAAATAATAACTTAAGATGCCAATAACAATTACAGAGATAAATATTATCTCTCCAATTAGTGTTGCATTGATATTCATGCTTAACTCTCCTTTTGCATATAACGCCCGATTAACGGGTAAAAAATTGTGGGCTAAAATTGAGCGAAGCGAATAGCCCGCAAGTTTTTTATCCCTGTTGAATTGCTTGTTAGCAGTATTTTACTCTTGCTTGGTTTTTGTAACGACAATATCTAAAGCTTTTTCTATTTCAATTGAACTTTCTACATTTTTAATATGAATTTTTTCTTGAATAGAAACACTAATTTGAATTTCACGGCCTTCTTTTTTAGCTTTGGCCTTTGCTGAAAAAATTTTGTCAAATAACTTAGATATATAATAAACACTTAAACCAGCGACAACATTGCTGCCAATTGAAATAAGAACCTGAGTTACTTCAGGAACAGAGAAACCTTCCGTAATGCTAAGATACAACCCTTTTTCTGAAAAGTTATCAGACTCTTCAGAACTTATTGGTTGGAAGTATTCTCGACCGGGGCCGATTACTTTTATATTGAAAGACTGCAAATCTAAATCATTCATCCATAACTCCAGATACTGCTAACGCTTAGCTAACAGGCAAAATTAAATAAGCTAAAATCGAGCGAAGCGACGAGCTTATTTAATTTTGTCCTAGTTTAGCGCATTGTTAGCTGTGACTCTCTAGGAGCCCCGTAAATTGTTTAATAAGACCAGGTAGAACCGTTTGGTCTGTTTCAAAGCCGAACTCGAATGATTGAGATAACATTGAATGTTCAATAAACTCACCAGATACAACAACTTTGCCCATTTGATTGCAGCCAATAGTAATAACTTGATCTTCGTATTCTGCCTTAAGCTCTGCAACACCATTAAACGATAAGTTCATTTCACTTAGTTTTTTTAGAAACTCTTGAGCGTAATATTTGCCAAAGAAAAACTGCCTTTCGCAAGTAAGCCAACCAGACTTTACATATGCTAAGCACTGGTATGTGTCTGCACCCACATCTCTGATATTGCGAAACTCTAACTGCTTACTTTCATCATTTGTGTGGAGGTTTATATTCATGCTCATTTACAGCTAACGTCCGATTAACGGGTAAAAAATTGTGGGCTAAAATTGAGCGAAGCGAATAGCCCGCAAGTTTTTTATCCCTGTTTAATTGCTTGTTAAATTTTTATTTCTCCAGTAGTAGCTTTTCCTATGAAGGTTCTCAAAAGAATAAAAAAGAGGTAAACCATTTTTTTCGTAAATTACTTTTTTTACGCTTCTGGTCATTCCATTTGTAACAAGCTTATACGTCCAAACCCCGTTATTAAATGATGTTTTTAACACTCTGTTTGATTTTAAAAACTCATATTCACAGTCACCAGTTTTAAAAGGAGAACACTCACTTATAGTAGCTATATTATCTAATTCGTAATCACTATTTTGATAGCTTGTGAATCTTTGTCCATTATTAAACATGTATCTAGTAACAGGATTGAGGACACCTTCATTTAAAATATCAAAGTAATAATTTTCACCTTTAACCTTAGTAAGTTTATAAGTCACATTTTCTAATTTACCGCCGGAGAAAAGACTGAAGTTCAAAGAGTCGCCAATAGCCAAACTACTTTTCTGTATAACTTTATCTCTAGGAGTTAAAATCACACCATCAAACTGCTTTAGGGTTAGCGCTATTTTCTCATTATAATTATCAAAAGTTGCTTGTTCTGAAGTAGAGTTACAACCTGTCAAGAATAAGAGAAATAAAAGGGTAAAAATTTTATTCATACACAATAATTCAAAAAAAATTAACGCTAAGCTAAGCGGATTTTAAAGTTTGGCTAAAATTGGCGAGGCACGAGCCGAGCCAAACTTTAAAATTCCTTGCTTGAGCGCCTTGTTAAATTACTATTCACTGTTGCGTGTTGTTGCCCACTTTTGATCTGCTTCAGCATCAATAAACTCAGCGAGACCAACCATATCGATACCTAGTTGCAATAGCCATTGAAAATCAATTTTAGGCTGAGTATACCTACGCTTAAGGAGTTGTTCATAACTAGTATCTTTATATACGCTAAGCCGCTGAAGGTATTGCTCAGAACAGTGTCCATCACTATGTTGGATTACGTTTCTCACTTCCACAAGGTCATGTACAATAGGTAATTCAACTGGTGACTTTTTAGAATGAATGCCTATATGGAAAAGTTTCTGAAAACTATCTACCCTCTTAGGGTACGCACTCATTGCATGCTCTAAGATTTTCCTTTGAATTAGATTATCTTTAATGTCTTCTAAGTCGCCTAAGTCAAAAATCTCTTTGTTACTGAGCTGCTTTTGGTCATTAGCAAGTAGTTCAACATTTCTCCACAGAATGTCTTCTGTGATCTCATTTAGGAAAATTTCAAAATTGGTAGCTAATTGGGACACTGAGTGATTGAATAGATTTCTAGATAAGTTTCTAGATATCGAGTCAAAGTTTTTATCTTTAATCGTTATTTTTGGTGTCGGAAGCTCGTTAGAGTTATTACGATGACGATTTCTAGGAGCAAAAAGTTGAGGCTTAACTGAATAGTCAGAAATGGGCATTTTACTCCCAATATGGCTAAATAGAAGAACCTCGCTTATATAGTTAACCCATTCAGTTGTCCTGATACAAAAGTCATCCAAAGCATCTGACTTTTCACCGAGCGGCTCAATTTTAAATGGAAGCGTAATGTCAGTGATATCCACTGTGTTTATATTTAATCCCTTAGCCAAAGTTTCCTCCTGTAATTTAACGCTTGCCGTAAACGGCACAAAATAGCAGGCTAAAATTGGCGACGAAGGAGCACAAGCCTGCTGTTTTGTGTCCCTGGTTTAACGGCCTTGTTAGCTACCGCGAAGGTTTATCTGCATCAGGGTTAAAAAATAAGTAACCTGTAAGTAAAGCCCACATTGATATAAAAACTCCTAAGCATGAAACTACAAACCTAAATGCGATTTCTAAGTTGCTACCAACTACCTCTTGAGAAAGCATAGAAAAGATCACAAGAAGGATAATCATGCTTGAAGGTATCAACGCGTATTTAAAAGCCCTTTTGTACACTGGTTCATCAGACATACTTAAATCTCAATAGGTAGCTAACGCCCGATTAACGGGTAAAAAATTGTGGGCTAAAATTGAGCGAAGCGAATAGCCCGCAAGTTTTTTATCCCTGTTTAATTGCTTGTTAAATTTCTAACATATGGCTTGCTCCATTGCCTACTCTACCGTTATTTAAAGTCAGTAAGCCAGAACCATCATTGAATGCGTAAAATACGGAATACTTTTTTAAAATTTCTTTTAGCTCTTCGAGTTCGCTAGGGTTAGTGGGCTCAACTACCCATATTGATGCTGTGATATAAGCAGGATCTGTTCTGTTTATAGTACAGCAATAAGTAAAGTCTGCTAATTTTTCAATTAATGGACGAAACCCACCGATTTTTATGTTTCTATTTGCGAGCTGTGCTTCAAATGAAACGACCATTGCCATTTTAGAATAGTCTAGATCATTAATGTCAATATCATCAGATTTTGAATAACTTACTTTATATTGACCATCAGGAAACTTATCTGGCGCAGTCTCCATGACATGTGATAAAGCCTGAGGAGTTGGAAACCTAAACTCTATATTTTGAGCAGCTCCCATTAATGCGACAGATGTAAGAACCACGCCAGCCGTATTTTTTGCCCACTTTTTAAGTTTATCTTTTGTGGTAAACGTTTTAGTTTGCATTAGGTGCTCCAAAATTTAGGGAAATTTAACGCCCAACTAAGGGGCAATAATACAGTTGGCTAAAATATTGAGCGGAGCGAAAACAGCCAACTGTATTTTGTCCCGCTTTAGTTACTTGTTAGGTATACTTTAAGCCAAGCCTAACCTAGAACTGTACCTAAAATAATAACCAATACTACTAACATTATTAAAGCTAAATGCCAGAAATTATCTTTACCCAGTATTTTTAGGTTCTTTTTCATATGAGCGCACATTGCTGGAGTGAATTTAACACCACAGTGCCTACAAAAATTATCGCCATACGCTACTTTTTTGGAGCATTCGGTACAATTATAAATTGCTGAATGAAGTCGTCCTTCTGATGGGCTATCAATCCAATCGAAATCGTCCATGCTATCTCCGTATACCTAACGCCCTGTTAAGGGGCTGATAATGTTTGGCTAAAATGTGTAGCGTAGCGAAACCGAGCCAAACTTTAGCAGTCCCGCGCTTAAACAGCTTGTTAGGTACACTATACCTCCAAGCCCTCGCATAGGTTAGCAAATTTGGAATACAAATCAGCTAGCTCTTTATTCTTTGCTAATTCACTTTCGATAAATAGATGATCAAAACGTAATCGTTGTGGTGTAAATGGCGAATCAGATAAAGCATTATTTACGAAAGGAGTAATCTGTTCGAGTGACTCAGCAGATGCTGGAAACTCTATTTTTGCCTCCGAAATAAGATTTTTAAGATCTGTGGCTACTTGCACAATATTATCGTTTTTCACACTTCTATCCATGTGTACCTAACGCCGTTGTAACCGGCAAAAAATTGTTGGCTAAAATGTGAAGCGAAGCGTAACAGCCAACAGTTTTTTGTCCGCGTTGACGACCTTGTTATGCGTTGACACACAAACTTAGAAGCGCTTGCGCCTGCACTAATAAGCCAAACTTTAAACTAAAAAACACTCACCAAACCAAAAATTGCAAAGAAGCGTTCGACTGGTGAATGATGATTCTGGTCACAGCTTAAATTGAAAAACGAATAGCTAAGACCAAATTAAAACTTAATTACGCCACTGTACCTAAAAGCTGATTTGAAGAAAAGGCTTGAAGTAAAAACCGTTGTAAAGACAGCAATTTAAAGTGACGCATAACGCCGTTGTAACCGGCAAAAAATTGTTGGCTAAAATGTGAAGCGAAGCGTAACAGCCAACAGTTTTTTGTCCGCGTTGACGACTTTGTTAGGTTGCTTTTGCAGTTTAAACCCAATAAACACACAACTAATAAAGTACCCAGGCAATGCAACTAGTAAAAAAGATAATACAGAGCCTGGTCCATACTCACTAAATTTTACAAATTGAGATAAAAGTAGTTCAAACAAATAGATAAATGCAACAAATAAAATCAAGGTATAAAAACCAGATTTCGTTAATTGAGAACAGCTTTTTTCTTTGTATTTTTGAAAAATGAAATGCCAAACTATAAGAGTTGGAACACCAATTATTAAAAAGTAGAAAACCATGCCCGCAAAAATTAGCGGAATCCAAATTAACGACCCCTGATTGATTATCGGAACAGAGCTTAAGCAAATTGCTAAGAGTATAGCCCCCTTGAAAGATTCTTTAATGAATATTTTACGCTGCATTTTCCCCTGCAACCTAACGCCACAATAAACGGCACAAAATAGCAGGCTAAAATTGGGAGCGTAGCGGACACAGCCTGCTGTTTTGTGTCCGATTTTTAATTGCTTTGTTAGCATTACTCGCGTATATAGGCGAATAAATTATTTACTCTGAACATTTCTAACTGAACTGGAATTTTAGGTATTGTATCTATTATTGAAAAAGTAAAACCATGACTGAGCTTTTTGTCTTTAACAAATTCCAGGTAAATATTAACAAGATATAGAGCTGCTAATGACTCTAAAACGTTTTTCAAATTAGCTTTATTATAAAATTCATTTCGCTGATGCTTGACCTTGTTGTGGTTACTCCACCAGTCAGGGGAGATATTTTCTTCCCATGATTTCCACGGAATAAAACTTAGCCCATATTTATAACAAATAGCTGCTTGACCGTTAAAATCCTTTAATTCATCTGAAATAATCTGCCTATAATTATTAATATTTTTAGCACTTAATTCTGGTGATATTTCCTTACACAACTCTTTTAATACAACATCAATTTCTGAGCAAATAGAAAGATATAATCGTACCATCTCTATTGAATATGTAGAGAAGTTACTCTCCGTAAACTCTACATAACGAGATAACTTTTCTACATCCGCCTCAAGAGAAAAATAATAAGGCCAATAGGAATGCACTGTGATGACAAATTCTCCTGTAATGCTAACGCCTTAATAAACGGCGAAAAATAGTAGGCTAAAATAAGCGACGAAGGAGCGCAAGCCTACTGTTTTGCGTCCACGGTTTAATTAATTTGTTATATTGCAAATGCACCAAACATAATTAAAGCGACGATTACAAAAGCAACAAGAAAGTATTTACTTAACCCTTGAACCGATTTCATTTCTTGTTGGTAAGTTACCTTTACCTTGTTCACTTCACTTTTGTTCTTGCCAAAACAATACGGGCACTCTTCAAAGTCTTCTGACACAGGAAAACTACATTTAATACATTTTCTGGGAGCTCTAGCACGAAGGCTCGGCTCTCCGAGCAGAAAGCTAACTTCGTTTGTTTCAGTAACTCCCGAATACCCAACATCTTTACTTAACCTTTGCCTAGATGTATTTAATTGAGCTGCTTTATATTCATTATCCAGCTTTATTTTTTCGGCATTACTCACAAAAGCTCTCGTGGTAGCTCAAAATTACAAAACTCACAATGCGATAATCTTCGATTGAAAATAGTCTTATCGCAATTTGGACATTTATACTTCATATTTGATTGCAATTGGTGTTACCCACAAAAAATAGACACCTAACTATGCAGCCTTTACCGCTCGTTCTTCAAACTCGACCGGACTCAACCCGTCGTTTGCTGAATGCCTTCTTTTGCGGTTATAAAATATCTCTATGTACCCAAATATACCTGAACGTGCTTCCGCAATCGACTGATAATTCTTCGCGTAGATTAATTCAACTTTCAACCTCGCATAGAAAGACTCCATTACCGCATTATCCCAGCAGTTTCCTTTTCTACTCATACTTCGCTTTACACCTAACCTTTCAAGGTAATTGACGTAGTTTGTTGACCTATATTGAGAGCCTCTGTCTGAGTGAATAATGAGCCCAGGTGCTACACCTCTTGCCGCCGTCGCCATTTTCATCGCTTGCGTAATAAGTTGCTCTGTCATATTCACATCTAAGCTCCAACCTATTATCTTACGGGAATACAAGTCCATCACTGTCGCCAAATAAAGCCATCGCTTGTGTACCCACACATAAGTGATATCCGTCACCCACTTTTGATTTGGACCCGTTGTGGTAAAGTCTCGCCACAGCAAATTGTCTGCAACATTGTGCATCGTTAACGTATGGCTACCATAGTTAAATGCCTTACCGTTACGTGCAACTATGCCTTGCTCACTCATTATCTTGGCAATGTAATTTACTGAGCAGCGATGACCCAAAGCATTCAATTCTTGCGTTATTCTCGGTGCACCATAAGCTGCTTCGAATTCTTCAAAGGTATCTTTGACTAGTGATGTAATGGCGTCACGACGCTTTGACCGTATACTTGTCGGCTGTAATCGCCAGCGATAAAAGCCTGAACGGTGAACACCAAGTACCCGGCACATAAGTTGGATACTATATTGAGCCAAGTATTCCATCATGAGTGCGTACTTCACTCTTGGTTTTTCGCGAAGTACGCAGAGACCTTTTTTAAAAACTCCATTTCATCTTTTAAACGCTTATTTTCTCTGCGAAGACGACGCAACTCTTCACTTTCTTGTTTGGAGTAGTCTACGCCATCCAAGGTATTAAACTGTTTATCTGAGAGTCGTTTAAATTGCCGTTTCCAGTTGGATATTTGCTGCGCACTGATACCGAGTTCCTTGGCAACTTGGGCCTGTGTTACACCTGGTTTCTCTGAGCGTTTAACAGCTTCTTTGCGGAATTCTTCTGTGTAATGTTGATGTTTTTTATGAGCCATGTGACACCTCAATCTCTGTTAAATATAACTATAGAGGGTGTCTACATTTTGTGGGTAACTCGGCAATATAACGCCTTAATAAACGGCGAAAAATAGCAGGCTAAACTAAGCGAAGAATGAGCGCAAGCCTGCTGTTTTGCGTCCATTGTTTAATTAATTTGTTATGTTGCAATTCTTACATTATCTACTTTACAACGAAACTGGAATAGTTTGCTTAAGAACTCAGGATGAGAATAATGCCCTTTTAGTTGAGCAACTCTTCTTTTACCTAGCCTACGATCTAGAATTGTTAGTGCCTTAATAAGGTCATTGTTAGATTCAAGCGCTTCATCTATTGATAAGCTTAGATATTCGTTTAATGAGTTATAGAAATCGTATTGCGAGTGCAGTCCTTGCTTTTTAGTTATGTCATCAGCTTGTTCATAGGCTTGATAATATTCTACTTGGTGTTCTGGATTTCTAAAATCAGTTGACCCTGATATGTTACGAAGCTCTGTAGCTATTTCATATTCTTTATTCCAAGTTGAAATCGTACAAAAGCTGGCTATTTCTTCTTTATCAATAGTGATATATCCACGACCTTCATTATCGTGAGTTTTGTTATACCTTACACTTCTTAGTTCAACTCTTCCTTTCACAGAATCAGCAAAAAAGCTTTCGATATTCTTCTTCAATTTACTCCATTGCACGATACTTTCCTTGCAACATAACGCTTGCCTAACCGGCGCGAAATAGCAGGCTAAAATTAGCGACGAAGGAGCGCAAGCCTGCTGTTTTGTGTCCTTTGGTTTAGGCACTTGTTAGGCAACTTCTCTCAGATGGTTAATGTTTATGGTAGGAACACTAAATTGGCAAAAGTGACTATAAGCACGAAAGTCATCAGTAATTACTAAGCAGCTTAGACTAACACCGGCCTGTATAACTGACATATCTGTCACTCCTACATAGTTAAAACCGTTTGCACTTAGTACTGTTTCTTTGCTTATGTACTCTTCATCGAACAAAAACAATGTGGGTAGGACTTTATCTAAGAATTGATCAATTTCTTTACCTAGTTTTTCTACAAAGTTCCAAGTCTCAGCCATAACCTGTGGTGTTACAATGATTTTTGAAAATCTGGATACGTATGATTCAAGCCACTCGAAATCTTCAACAGTGTACATTGATGTGCGCTTAAATTTTGGAACAAGTGATTTATCATATGTACCAATTAAATACATTACTAATAAATTTGTATCTAGTAAAACACCCTGTTTACCATATTGCCTAAGAAGTTCTTCGAGCATTATTATATAGTTCTAATCTTCATAGAAATCACTTCACCAGTTTCGACTTCAACCTTAAAAATTTTGTACTCTTTATTTTTAGGTTTATTTATGGCGTAGGTCATTTCAGCTATGCCCAAGGTTATTAGCCATACATTTTCAGTATTATCCTTCTCAATTTCTTCAACACTCAATTGAACCATTTCTTCACTTAATGATTTGTAGTAATCTGCTGCTGCTTTAGTTGCTTGTGCTGCTGTAATATCCATCATATTTCCTAAAAAGAATTAATTTTCTAAATTATATGTTAATGCCCTGAAGTAGAACAATATGCTAACTGCAAATAGTTGCCTAACGCCTTAATAAACGGCGGAAAATAGCAGGCTAAACTAAGCGAAGAATGAGCGCAAGCCTGCTGTTTTGCGTCCACTGTTTAATTAATTTGTTATATGCCGCTATCTCGAATAAAGGTGAGCTAGTGGTGTAACAAGCAAAATAGTTAAAAGCATTAGCCCAGACCAGACTATGTAGCTAGTTACTCTGGTTAGTGATAAAGCAACCTTATCACCAGATTTAGTGTACATAACCCTTGAAACAGCTATTAAACCAAATGAGACGAGGTAAGTAATAAGTGTCATTGAAACACCAAGTGAAATCCCTTCTCCATTGCTCCCATAAAATTTATAGAGCATCCATAACGCACTTAAAAATCGCTCACCTACACCGTATAACATGATAAAGCTTATAAGAAGAAACACTAAAGCTATAGAACGGTTCAAAAATATCATAGGCATATAACGCTTAGCTAACAGGCAAAATTAAATAAGCTAAAATCAAGCGAAGCGATGAGCTTATTTAATTTTGTCCTAGTTTAGCGCTTTGTTATATGCAAATTACACCACACTATCACCTGTATTATTCTGATTAATATCGTTTTTTAAAACCAAAATGGCAAGGTAAATCAAACCTAGTGGAGGGATAAATGATAATAAAAAGCCAATTAAAGTGGCTATTATAGGTGTGTTAGTTTTACGTTTTCCTAAATAATAACTTAAGATGCCAATAACAATTACAGAGATAAATATTATCTCTCCAATTAGTGTTGCATTGATATTCATGCTTAACTCTCCTTTTGCATATAACGCCGCATTAAGGTGTGAGCAACGCTACCACGAAACCCAACCGCTCCACCGTAAACACAAAACCCAACGATGGAATGAAAAATGCCAAGCGTTGGGAATCACTCTTGAATGCTTTGTTATGAGTTCATTAGTCAATGGCTGCAAAGTTTAAATTGGAAACCATAGTTACAATATCCAGAGACCTTTTATTGCAAAATTGCCTAATCATTTCCCAAAGGTTTGCCTCTGTACCTTGTAAACAAATCCAAAATACACTTTGCCCATTATATTCTTGATCTAAGGATAAAAAGCCTGCTCTTTCTATTTCTTGAAAGACTTGAAACAAATAATTAGGATTAACTTGTGTAATTCTCTCCATTTCATATGGATCTACAAATATATTTTCTGTGCTTTGACCATAAACACCCTGTTCGTACTGAGCTCTGGAAAGAGATAAAGCAAACAATTTTTTAGCATCTGGAGAAAAAGCTGATAATTTAGAGATCGCCAAGTTAAATGCATTAACATCTTCTTCGATATGTTCAGGTTCACGATTATCTACCCCATATAACTCAATGTATAAATTAGCTAAAGACTGAATCGTAGGAACTGAAATTGAAGACGTTACATCTGTAAGTGATGATTGCATCTGATTAATAAATCGGTCTATATTCGAGTATATCTCTTCATGCTGTCTCTTAATCTCTTGCATTTTCCATACTGGATACATTTGAACCTTATCTGTCTCAATATGATGGTCATAACACATAAGCATCAAGTTTTCGAAAGCACGACGAGATTCATTCGTCATATTTGGATTAAAGCGTTCTCCCCCAGGTAGAGCTGCCTCTATATGGCATATTTGCCCTACAAAATTACCATCATTGTTAAACATCGGATGGTTACATCCAGGAAAAGCACACTGATTACCAGATAATGAATATAAACGCCTCAACGTTTCTGTGAGAGGTTGTAATCTTTTTGGAGTTTCCAATATATAAATCCTTCTTTTAAATATGAATTTTAAGCGCAAGCCTTTAAGAACTCATAACGCTTAGCTAACAGGCAAAATTGAATAAGCTAAAATCGAGCGAAGCGACGAGCTTATTTAATTTTGTCCTAGTTGAGCGCCTTGTTATGCGTTGACACACCATTTTCAAAGCGCTTGCGCCTGCACCAAGGAGCTAAACTTTTATTTATAAAAACATTCACCAAACCTAAAATTGCAAAGAAGCGCTCGACTGGTGAATGATGATTCTGGTCACAGCTTAAATTGAAAAACGAAAAGCCAAGACCAACTTAAAACTTGATTACGCCACTGTACCTAAAAGTTGATTTGAAGAAAAGACTTGAAGTAAAAACCGTTTTAAAGACAGCGATTTAAAGTGACGCATAACAGCTTTTTCAAGGGAATTTTTCCTGATTTTGTCGGTAGAAAATCGGGAAAGATTCCTGTTAATTTCATTAACAATATAGTGTTTCTTAAACAGACTCAACACCTTATAAAATTCATGCGTCAAAAACGGGAATTGTAAACGGATAAAATCAGGCATTATAAAAATATTTGCATACTGCCGAGCTTGAACTACTGTTTATTTATACATGCAAACAGATTTGTTACTCATGGCTAATTCACCATTTTTGAATGCTTTAGAAAGGTATATGGTTACGCGTAGGTATGCAAAACGCACGATCCGTACATACGTTTATTGGGTTTATCAATATATTGTGTTTCATAACAAGCAACATCCAAAAGATATGAATGCGAACCATGTTGAGCAATATTTAGAATATCTTTCTAACGATAGAAATGTTGCTGCGAGTACCCAAGCAACGGCTTTAAATTCATTAGTATTTTTATACCGAGAGTTTTTAAAATTACCTTTTGATCGAAAGATAACCTTGTCAACTGTTACTCTCCTCCAGAGTACTGAATCTATATGCGCTATGAACAATGTAACAAATTTAGAATTTTTATGCCTTGAAATAATGGCTCATACCAATTATTGAAGCTTAAAGATATTCTGAACTGCTTTATACATACCTTATTCTAAATCCTGAAAGACATTAGAGGCTATATGTTAGTATTGTAATTGCATTATTTATCGGATGATCATCTGGATCTGTAAATGGCAAAGTATATATCCTAGTAAATCCTGTTGAAGCAATGTTATTTGTTATTTTTGCAATTCTCATCTCCTATGAATTAGCATTGAGACTAATTCATAAGAGTGCATTATTTGCTATATATTAGTGTTACCGCTTTTGGTGTTTGAAGCATAAGTTGACATAAACAACAAAGTTACTTCAATCACTTAGAATCAAACTTGAAGTGTAAGTTGGCATAAAATTGAAGCATAAGTCTGCAAAAAATGATTTGTTTCAGGGATTGGTATACCAGACTCAGCTTCTTTAATCATGCTGAAGATTTTCCTATTTTAGTTATTAGAAAGCTCTACTTTTGACTATTTCATTTTTTTAGTGATTTACAATACCTATACGGTGCTGAAACAAATTAACCTAGAAGCTCAGCTACCTGCTATTTTATATTGCTAGTAGAACCTTACAGAAAAGGGTTAATGCCTATTCAAATAATCAAGATACATAAGTATTTTTCTGGGAGAGCTCCAGTTTGAGAAGGCAAATTTTTAGCGCTTCTCTAACTGAAATGCGAAAGTATCAACAAGCTATATTAGATTCAAGTTTCCTCTCTAACTCAATAGCATCTATTGGCTTACTAAAGTAATAGCCCTGGAACCTATTTGTTCCCCAATCCCTGAGGCTCTCAACTTGGGCCTTTGTTTCAACTCCTTCGCTTATTATTTCAAGCTCTAAAACTTTACCTATAGAGATAATCAGTTCAGCCAAAGCACTATTTTCAGGGAGGTCATCAACAAAGCTTTTATCAATTTTCAAATATTTTATGGGGAGTTTATTTAAATACGACAAGTTAGAAAAGCCAGTCCCAAAATCATCAAGGGCTAATTTAACTCCAATTTTATTTAAGTTATCTAAAGTATTAATAGTTTGGTCAACATTTTCTATGAAGGCAGATTCTGTAATTTCAAAAATTAATCTGTTAGCTTCAACATCATAATTTTCCAAAGTTTCTTTTGTAAACGTTAAGAAGTCTCTTTCAATTAGCTGCAAAGGGCTCACATTTAAGGACACAGTAAAGTTTTCATAACTCTTACTTTTCCAAATACTAATTTGTTTAATTGTTTCCTCAATAACAAACTTACCGATATCTACTATCTTTCCTGACTTTTCCGCAACAGGAATAAACTCATTTGGGGACATGATTTTCCCTCTTGTGGTGTTGCATCTACACAACGCTTCAATTGAGAGTATTCTAGAAGAATGAGCACATACTATAGGCTGAAAAAGTAGGAAAAACTTAGCTTCTTCTAATGCAATATCTATTTGCTTATTTATAAATTCAAATTTATTAAATTTATGCTCGAGCTTGATGCTATATTCAACAATTCCTTTTTTTACTGAAAATTCCGACTCATTAAGAGCTAGTTTTACCTTACTTAATACATCTACATCATGAGCCTCATTGTTAATTGAGTCATAGAAACCTATGTTGATAATTAGTTTAATTTTTATAGAATCAACGAAAAGAGGAGCTTCTAATTCTTCTAGGAAAGAGCGCAAATGGATGACATTTAACTTTGTAGATTTTTGATACCGTATTGCAAACTCACCAGTTTTTAAAAGATAGAGTGTATGGTTTTCATTGCCTGATAATACAAGCTTTTTTGATAATATGTTTAAGACCTTCTCTGAAAACTTTTTACCATATTGATAAGTAATATTATCAATATTTGATATCTTCAACATTGCCAAAGAGCTATATTTCTCATTACAAATATCTTCTTCTAGCTTAACTTCATTTGGTAACCCTGTGAGAGCATCATGACGACTTTTAAATTTACTAATTTCCTCACTTAAAAAACTCTCAGTAATATCTCTTACTATCAGTAATTTAGAACCTAAACCGGATAGAGGCAACACAACAGTTTTAACTTGATATATATTATCCACAATTCCTTGTACGGATGCGGATAGAGGTTGATGCCAATTTTCGTTTTCCTGCAAATAGTCTACGCTTTCACCAGTGTAATAATTTGTAAATTTAATTGTATCTTTTAGATTAATCTTCTTTGTCTTTTCATTATTTAGAAGCAAGCTTTTTTTTGCTGATTTATTTATCAGTGTTATTCGACTTTTATTATCGATACAAATTACACCGTCAGTTATTGACTCTAAGACACTTTTCAAAAAGTCTTTTTCTTTTTTTAATGATTCCGCAAGCCTCACTTCATTTGTTATATCTTTACAAACAAGTAAGCTATACGTAGCTTTTGAGCTTGAAGAGTAAAAATCCTGAGTAAATGTTTCAACGTAAATGTTTTTTTCAAATTTAGAACTAATTGTACTAATTTCACTCTCAGACCAGCTTCCTTCATAATTAATAAATCTGTTTATTTTTTCACCTACCACTTCTGTGCGCTCAAAGCCTGTTAGAGAAAGCCATTTATCACTTACAGTAATAATATCTCCATTTTTCTTATAGGAAAGCATCGCTGAAGGTGTGTTTGTATAAATACTTTCCATTTCATCTTTAATTCTCCCCAGCTTTATTGCCTCATATTGTATTTTATACTTACCAACAGAGATCAAAGCAGGAGGTAATAGTGTTAAGGAAAGAGTCAGAATAACTTGGGTCACACTTTCTATATTTAACTCTGCAGTAACCCCTACCTTCGCAATGAAGAAAACCATACTTACACCATTGATAAAAATGATTGGTGCAACAATTTTATATGAACTAAAAATTGCAATAAGAATTAAAAATGATAATACAAATACAAAAGGGAATTGTATAAAGTAGAATGAGCAACTTTGAACAAGCACGCTAATAAGACCATATACAGCTATTTCAATCCCTTGCTTTTTACTAAATGTATAGGCTGTTTTTTGTTGCTTAATTAACAACAAAGAAGGATATGTAATTACTCCCCCAAGAACCGACCCCACAAACCAAGTACAAATTAGTTTTAATATGTTTTGTTCTGAAATGAGAGTTAATGCAGCTAAACCAGCAAAAAAAGCACCAATTAAGCTTGGAATTAAAAGTAAAACTAGAAAGACTAAAATTTGGTACTCTAACTTCTTTGTATGAAGATTCCGGTTTAAATTTTTAACAATAAAAGCGACACTTGTAACTTCTGCTATATCACCTACAAGAATAGAAACTGATTCGTTAAAGGAATAAAAAGAAAAACCGTAGTCTACGGTAAGACTGCCTATGATTATCGCAATCAGTATTTGAGCCCTCATTTCTTTTTTGCAAGTGCCAAGAATGAAGCCACATACAATATTAGAGTACCAAATAGAAGCCATTGAAGGCTCACTGTCTATACTTGCTAAAGTTAAATAGCCTAAGACAACATACAAGAAAAAGACTTCAAAAAAAGAATAGATTGACCTCTTAAACATAACTATCTCTTTTGTTGTTATGGAGATGAAACAAAACTAGAATAATTGCGAAAGACTGAATATAGCACAAAATAACTAATTTATGTTAATGGGTAGTGAATAACCTCTTTTATTATGAAATAATTTCGCCTCCAAGGAAGATAAAAGCCGTAATACCTTACTTCTGAACTAACGCTTTTTTACAATTTAGTAATTGCTCTATTTTTATTTGTAATTAAAAATGGAACAAATTATTTTGAGTTACTTTAAAAATGTTAAAAAAATTCTCACTTATACCTATTATTATATTTATCTCATCAGCTTGTACGTCTGAAACTAATTCGGATCAATTGAAAACAAAAGCTATTCAAGCTGATATTAAAGTTTCTTCGAATGGAGATAGAGCAAAAGTTACTGTAGAGCTAAATGCTGGTAATAGCTTTGGTTCGAATATTAGACTTTCAGATGGAGATAAAATTATTGCTTCAACAAGTACAGAGCAAAAAGTATTAAAAGAAGATATCGATATTTTGGATATTGATTATGAAGGACGATTTGGCTTAACTGATGACAATACAAATTATTACATAGAACTAAAAAGACAAACAGAAGAAAATGCTTTCTCACAGGTGAGCTTGCCTCTTAATTTCGAATTTATTACGCCAACTCAAATATCCAGTATCAATTATAATCAGGATCTTTTCATTCAACTAGATGGCTCTGACCTGAACAGTAATACTCAGCTGATCTTAAATTATGGATGTAAAAATGGCATTAGTGGTACATTTTCAGGTTCGACTAATGTTAGCTTTATAAACCCATCAAGCACTTCGATGAACTTATCTGAGCTAGGTATTTTTCTCAAAGAAGACACTAAAGGCTTCTCTGATTGCTCTCTCGACATTATTGTTGAGAGATACAGAGAAGGAGAAATCTCTAATTCTTTCTCTTCAAATAGCCGGATCCTAGGTATTCAAACAAGAGAAATTAAGAATATAAAACTGATATTTTAATCTTTTTAATTATAAGTAAGGTCAAATATATCGTATCAATTAGGTGTGAGTTTTTTTAACTCACACCTAATTGATAGTTTCTAATACTATAAACCTAGTTGCTAGTAGTGTTTATAACTTCTATAAATAAAACGCTTTTGCATTAATAGCTATCCATTTAGAAAAAACAGGTTTCAATACCCTCTGCACTCATAGGCATATGAATAAAATAGCCTTGTATTGCATCTACTTGTAACCCCCTGCATGTGAAGTAATCTTCTTCGGTTTCTACACCCTCAGCGATTATATTTACATTGATAGTTTTCAACAGGACAACTAGGCCACTTAATAGGCGTTCTAATTTCAACGATTTTGATGCGCTTGGCATTAGAGTTCTGTCTATTTTAACTGTATCAATGGGAAAGTTATGTAAATGAGAAATTGATGAGTAACCTGTCCCAAAGTCATCTAATGACACTTTACAACCAAGTTTTTTTAGCTCTCCAATAACTTTTTTCGTATCCTCTAGGTCAGTAAGTAAAGCTGTCTCCGTTAGTTCCAAGTCAATCAGGCTAGGAGAAACATTGTATAAATTTGTATATTTTTCTATAATGCTAGGAAGCTCTTTGTCTGCCAACTGCTTAGATGAAAGGTTAATTGCCATTGTTATTGGGGATGTATTTTTTTCTTTCCAAATGCTCAATTGCTCAATTGATGTTTTCAAAACCCATTCACCTATTTCGAATATAAGGTGCGATTGTTCCGCAATTGGAATGAACAAATCTGGCCTAATCAATTCATTGTCAACTGTCAGTCTTATTAGTGCTTCTACTCCAATGATGCTTGTAGTTTGAGGACATACTAATGGTTGATATTCAAGAAAGAACTGTTGTTCTACAATGGCATTTTTTAATTTGTTTTCGAGCAAATATTTCGATAGGAACTCATCCTGCATCTGACTTTCAAAAAAGCGAAATTGATTACGCCCTAATTCTTTGGCTCTGTACATAGCTATATCAGCAAACTTTAATAATTCTTTATCGTTGTTGCTGTCGTCTGGGAATACTGAAATGCCTATGCTTGCAGTTATATTGATATTATAATTTTCAATTTGAAAAGGCGTATTTAGCTGGAATAAAATGCGTTGGGCAACCCGTATTGCGGCACTTGGAGAAAGGATATTAATAATTGTTATTCCAAATTCATCGCCACCCAACCTTGAAAGTAACTCGTTGGTTCTTAAAACGCTTTTAACTCTCTTTGTTACTTCAATTAAAAGCTGATCACCAATATCATGCCCGTAATTGTCATTTACAAACTTAAAATGGTCTAAATCAATTAACAATAAGGCCAATTTATCGTTGTTGCGAAGGTGACTGTGGGATTCTCGGTTTAACGTTTCATCAAAATAATAGCGGTTAGTCAGGCCTGTTAGACTATCATGTTCAGCTAGTATCTTAGTTCGTTGGTAACTCGACAATAGGTTCCTTTCTAAGTCAGCCCTAGCCTGAGCATTAACCATTGCTCTTTGTAACCTGAATGAATTTATTTCTGTTTTAACAAGAAAATCTTGTGCTCCAGCCTTAATGCACTTTAATGCGATTGTGTCATCGGTAGAAATACTAACCATCACTATCGCTACACTTGGGTCTATACTTTTACTTTTTAAATTTACCAGTAATTCTATACCTGAAGATGTTGGTAGATTGTAATCCAACAAAACTACATCGAAAGCATGCTTTTCAATACAATCTAGTGCTGCTTGAACCGTATTCGCTTCAAAAATAATGGTTTCTATGGTGCTCCCCATTATCGCTCGCTTCATAGCTTCTCTATCGATAATATCATCATCAACAATTAAAATTTTCACAACGCTCCCTATCAACCTCTAAGGTAATTGAACTACTTTCCAGTAGCTGTCTAGCATATCAACTACACCAATAAACTGTTCACCTACTTTGCCTTTAACAAAGTAGCCCGCAACATTGTTCTTATAGGAAGCCTCAATATCCTGTTTGGCCTCAGACGTTGTCAAAATAAATACCACTGCATCCGAGTGAACGGGATCTTTTCTGAGGCACTCTAGAAATCCGACTCCTCCTAACTTTGGTAATCTCAGGTCGAGCAATATAATGTAAGGTTTCTGAATCATATTTTGATTTAGCAATTGCAATGCCTGAACCCCATCAACGGCCCTCACTATTGGGTTTGCAATTCTTTGCTTTGAAAAGCTTCTCTCAATTGTAAGTGCATCTACATCATCATCTTCAATAAGTAGTAATGTAATGTCTTTTGAATTGCTCATAATCTGACAAATCTCCTTTTATCTCATTTTTTGTAAGGCCAAGAAATTATAACTTTTGTTCCATCAATGCCATCGGACTCTATATTTAAAGATCCACCAAGATTTTCCATTACTCTACTGGCAATAGCTAACCCCATGCCGCTACCCTCAACTTCATCTCTTGGTTTCAATGTCTGAAACATTTTCCGAACTTGATTGTGATATTGAGGCTCTATGCCAGGACCATCATCTATTACTTTAATAGTAGTAAAATATTCGTCAAATTCACACTTTATATCAATTTTTCCAGCCCCTATGTGATGATGTTTAATCGAGTTTGAAATTAGGTTTCGAAGTACTATTTCAATTGCTTCAGGCGAGCCCCAAATATTTTTATCATCCACGGTAATGCTGAATACTTCAGGAATATCTAATAAAAAACAAATATCCATGATTAGATCTTTTAAATTGATATGCTGGTTGGCATCTATTAAGTTGCTCAATTTAGTATACTCTAGGAGATCATCTAATAATGACTCCATTCTTCGAGTTCGTTGCTTTAACAGTTTTAAATGCTCCTTGGAGTCATTTGGCAGAATTGTTGAGCAGTCTTCAGAAATCCAAGTGACAAGTTGCTTAATCGCATTCAAGGGGGACTTTAAATCGTGTGAAGCAACATAATTGAATTGTTCGAGGTCTTTATTAATTCTTTCTAATTCAGAAGTTTCTTGCTTAAGCATTTTGGTAACTCTATCCGCATGCTTTAATGCTCTTTTATTTGCATATGTCACAGAAAAAATAATAAAAATGATCAGAAAATCTATAAATATTCCGCCAAATAGAATCAGTCTTGATTCAATATAGCTAACACTTCCTACAAACTCCTTGGTTGGTTCAAATTCAAACCGCCAATTTCTACCAAACATTTGAATAACTGAGGTTCTCTTTAAACTCGATGACTCAGCACTCGTTTCAAATCTAGAATTGGAATTTCCATCATAAATTATAGTGTCTTCATCATAAATACGTACATTTACCAAACGATGTTCGCTTGAGAGTGTCCCTTTCATTAAATGCTCCATAATGAAAGGGGCATAAACTACTCCTATTATAGAAGCCCTTTTTTGTTCGATGGTGTCCTGTGGCATTAAACTATCGTAAAAAGGTACATAAAAGAGAAAACCTGGACTTTTCTTTGAGTATTGAACTAATTCAATTGGCCCTGTTATTTGAGGTTCAGCCAAATCGCGTGCTTTTTTTAAAGCTAAATACCGATTTGATTCAAATGCCATATCTAAACCTAAAGCTTTTTCATTTGTTTCAATTGGTTCTATGAAAGTAATTGGCCATAGTTCACTTTCATTATGTGCCGGAAAGATTTTAAAAGAAGGTCTTTGAATTTTTACAGAATTAATGAAATCAATTTCATCCTTTTCATCTACGTGGTAAATGACTCCAAGCCCATGAATACCCGGAAAAGAATGGACTATATTAAGCCTTTGGTTATAGATCCTCCAAATTTCGGGAGTTACCTTGACTGGTAGGGTTTCAATAAATGCAACTCCACCTTGTAAAGCATTTTTATATAAATCCATCCGCTCAGTAACTTGCGAAGCAATCTGTTCAGAGTACCTTTCGAATCTTATTTGGTGCCTCTCTTGAATTGTCTTATTTGAGAAATACCAAGCTGAAAAAGTCAGTATAAATGAGGCTACGATGACTACCCAATGGATACTCGCCACTTTACTAGACTTGATCAACTCTCTTCTTGAAAAATCAGGATCAAAATCATCAACCAAAACTACGCTCCTTTTCGAATGTAGGGCTTTTATTAGTAAGCCTACTATATTGCATTTAAGGTTCTCAGATTTTGGTCGTCAAGAAAAAACGAAGTGTAAATAGATTTATCTTAATACAAGTAAATCTGATCCTTGTCTCAAAAAGCTAAAAAGACAATAAGAAATTATATACAATTGAAACATTCTATTTTTAATAAGGTTCTGGTTAATCTATGATTTTTAAGAAAGACAACAGTAAAGTGCAAAGCTTGGAGAAGGAAATTGCTCAGCTAAAAGCGGTTGTAAAAGCAATAGATGATTCAGTTGCCAAAATAGAATTCAAACCTGATGGGGCAATTCTTACTGCAAACGATAAATTTCTAAATGTAGTTGGTTACTCACTCTCAGATATACAAAATAAACATCATCGTATTTTTTGTGCTCAGGAATTTTATTCTACACCTGCATACAAAAACTTTTGGAAAAGTTTAGCGAATGGTATTCCACAAGTAGGGCATTTCAAAAGGATAAATAAATCTGGAGATTCAATTTGGTTAGATGCTAGTTATTTTCCTGTGAAAGAAGATGGTCGCGTTATAAAAGTAATAAAAATTGCTTCAGACATAACAGATGAAAAGCTTTCTTTAGAAAAACAAAACTCTATTTTTGAAGCTCTCGACAGGTCAACGGCCATTATTGAGTTTTCACCTGACGGATATATTTTAAATGCAAATAAAAACTTCACTCAGACTGTTGGTTACTCTCTTGAACAAATAATGCATCAACATCATAGAATGTTTTGCACCGATGATTTTTATAAACAAAACCCTGACTTTTGGAGTGAATTAAATAAAGGGAAATTTAAATCTGGCCAATTTGAAAGGATAGGAGCTGGAGGAAAAACGATATGGATAGAAGCAACTTATAATCCAATCGTTGGTGAAAATGGAACCGTTGAAAAAGTCATTAAATTTGCTTCAGATATAACCGTTCAAGTTGAACGCTCTCAAAATATAAGTGAAGCTGCCAAAATCGCTTTAGAGACATCTTTGAATACAGAAAAAATAGCAGCCACAGCTTCGTTAAAATTAAGTGATACAATTTCAACATCTAAGAAGGTTTCAGAGAGAACTAATAAAGCGATGAGATCGATTGAATCATTGAACTCTCAATCAAAAAGTATTTCTGAGATAGTTTCAACAATTAGCAGTATTGCAGAACAAACCAATCTATTAGCTTTAAATGCTGCCATCGAGGCCGCTAGAGCTGGTGAGCAAGGAAGAGGGTTTGCCGTTGTAGCCGATGAAGTAAGAAATCTAGCTGCAAGAACAAGTTCCTCAACAGAAGAGATAACTAAAGTTGTAACAGCTAATAAGGAAATGACAGAGAATGTCTCTCAACTTATGTCGATAGTTGACCAATCTGCGATAACAGGGATGGAACAAATCAATCAGGTTGAAGTAGTGATGAAAGAGATTAAGACAGAAGCAGAGAACGTGAGTGCTATAGTAGGAAAATTAGCGTTGTAAATCATATCAAATTAGCACCTCTGTACTTAAAAAATAAATCATTAAAGCTGCCAGATTTAATGGTGCAAATGCACTATAGTTAAACTATAGAATTACAAGTAATCCAAGATTATGAACCGATTAGAAGAAGAGCTTTACAATAAGATATCAACTGATAAGTATGTTTTTGATTTTATTCAAGAGTCTTCTTTAGATGGTCTTTGGTATTGGGATTTAGAAGAGCCAGAAGATGAGTGGATGAGTCCTAAGTTTTGGACGACGCTAGGTTATGATCCTACCAGTAAGCAGCATAAGTCTTCTGAATGGCAAGATATAATTAATCAAGAAGACTTGAAAGCTGCGCTTGATAATTTCAATAGGCATATTGAAGACCCAAGTTTCCCATATGATCAAATTGTTCGATATCAACACTCCTTAGGCCATACAGTTTGGATAAGGTGCAGAGGGCTGATACTTCGTGATGATAACAATAAACCTATACGTATGATTGGGGCTCATACCGATGTAACTCAGTTAAAATTAAATGAACAAAAAGCGATTAATGCATTACAAGCTAGAGACAAATTTTTTGCAAGAATGTCGCATGAAATACGAACCCCGTTGTTTGGGATGTTAGGCGTCACAGAGTCTCTTTTAGCAGAACCAAGTAACTTAAATATAAAATCTGATTTAACTACAATCTTAAGCTGTGGTGAACAATTACAGCGCATTCTCAATGATATTTTGACTCTAGCAAAAATTGATGCGGGGAAATTGGCTTTAAGTATCGAAACAGTCTCTCTTTCGAATGTTTTAGAGCATATAAGTTTTTTATTTTCTAAGCCTGCTGAAGCAAAAAAGCTAAACTTTGTAGTCAATTTTCAAAGTTGCGAAAACCTTTTTGTTGATACAGATAAAGTGAGACTCATTCAAATCTTAGGTAACTTAGTCAGTAATTCAATAAAATATACTGATGTAGGTTCGATAACTGTATCATCAAGCAAATCAAATACTCATTGTTCAATTCAAATCACCGACACAGGAATTGGCATCGAAGATATAGATAAAATAATGTTGCCTTTTGAACAAGAAACCAATGTTCAACCTTTAGATGCCAATAGTTCAGGGCTAGGTTTAGATGTTGTTTCTCATCTTTGCGAGTTACTGAAAATTGAATTTTCTATAGACTCTGCCTTGGGAAAAGGTACACAGGTTAAGTTAACATTGCCTCTAAAGAAAATTGAAACCCCAGAAACAACAAATGCGCCAACACAAGCTCCAGATTATACTCAAAAGTTAGGACGTATTCTCATTGTTGATGACAATACAATAAATTTAATTATTGCTGAAAAAATGCTAAGTCCTTTATGCGCTTGTCTGGATAAAGCGAAAGATGGCATAAAATCATTGGAGTTAATTAATAAAAACCAATACGACATTGTACTCCTGGATATAAATATGCCTCACATGGATGGGTTTGAAGTCTTAAAAGAACTTAAATCACTTAACCTTACATACAAACCGAAGATATACATGCTCACAGCTGATGCTTATGAAACCACAAAAAAAAGATGTTTATCTTTAGGGTGCGACGGCTTTTTAACTAAACCCTTCTCTAAACAACAGCTACTATCCCTTCTTCATAGCTAAAGCTTTATTAACGACTAATAGCACCTCTCTTAATAAAACTGTGTTTTTAGCATGACCCTTAAAACACAACTTCTTTATCTAACTAATCAAAAAGTATAAGGCTTTGTAATAAAAATGGTTTACAAAGAAAGGTTCTATCATTTTTATCGCAACTTTCGATTTGGCATTATTTGTGCTGTTTCAGTAAGTGAAAGCACAGTTAACTAACTTTAGCTTTTAGTAAAAATGTAAATTTAGAATAAATCACACATCATTGGATTAATTAGATTTTTAAAATTACGAATAAAGAACCAAGTTAATGAAAATTGCTTAACCTTATAAACCAAATATTGGAGTACCATGTTTATGAAATCATCTCTATTAGCAATATCTACTCTTTTTGCTTCGCAAATTGCAACAGCGAACAATTTAGTTACAAACGGCTCTTTCGAAATTGATATCATAAATTCAAAATGGACTTTGTTAGATAATATTACTGGATGGCAAAGTGAATGTAACTCCACCCAATTTAGTACAGCTCTTTTGTAGAATTTTATGCAGCCTCAAGGTAACCAATTGGTGTCATATCACCAAGTGAATCATGAGGTCGCTCATAATTATAAATATCTAACCATTCATCTGTGATTTCACGTACTTCTTGTAGTGACTCAAACAAGTATAAATCTAGCACCTCTTCACGATAACTTCGGTTAAATCTTTCCACAAAGCCATTTTGATAAGGACTACCTGGTCTTATAAACTCCAACTTGATGTTGTTTTCTATAGCCCAAGTTTCAAGCGCCGTTGAGGTAAATTCAGGGCCATTATCGACTCTAATTTGTTTTGGTTTACCGCGCCAAGCTATGATTTGTTTTAGTGTCCTAATCACTCTCTCAGCGGTTAAACTGGTATCAACTTCAATGGCTAATGCTTGTCGGTTGAAGTCATCGAGTACATTGAGTGTTCTAAAGCGATGTCCATAGCTTAATGCATCACTCATAAAGTCCATTGACCATGACTCATTATGCTGTGTTGGAGCACTTAATGGCTCTGGCGTTCTCGTTGGTACACGGCGTTTTCCTTTACGTCTTAAATTCAGTTTTAGCATGTTGTAAACTCGCTCAACACGCTTCTTATTCCAAGGTTTCCCCTTATTGCGAAGCCTTTTAAATAGTTTGGGCAGCCCCCATCTTTGGTGACGTTCAACCAATGCTAGCAATGCGTCTATAACCTCATCATCTGATGGCCGTTTATGTTTGTAATAAAAAACTGAGCGGCTTAGCCCTGCCACTTCACAAGCAAATGCGACACTGACGTTAAATTGAACTTTTAAATGCTCGACCCAAGCTCTGCGTCTACTTGTTTTTACAGCTTTTTTGCGATGATATCCTCAAGCATCGAGTGCTTTAAGCTTAGCGTTGCAAACATATCTTTTAGCTTACGGTTTTCTTCTTCAAGTTCTTTAAGGCGTTTAACATCCGAAGCTTCCATACCACCATATTTTGAGCGCCATTTATAAAATGTGCTTTGGCCGATGCCATGTTTGCGGCAAATTTCAGGCACAGGAATACCTGACTCAGCTTCTTTGATCATGCTAACAATTTGGGGTTCGGTAAACTTGCTTTTTCTCATCGTAAATTTTCCTATTTTAGTTAATGGAAAATTCTACTTATGAACTGTTTCACTTTTTGGGGGAGTTACACATCCGTTAATTTCTTTTACGTATTTTGTAATATTTGGGTCGATTATTCGCGTGAACCAGAAGTATTTGTAGTTCCAAGCAAGCTTGTCAAAGATTCTGTTAACTGGGAATCTAAGGTTCCTTTATTTAAAATTCATCCTGAGAAAGAGAGTGATTTTTTAAATAATTGGAAACCGATACTAGATCTTTTTGAACGTGTATAGCAAGCATTTATCAAGGGATAACAACTTGCAGACTTTCCGCTCCGAACAACCTTTTATTCGTTAATCGGGGGTTTTGAATGATAGTTGTTAGTACAGAATAGTTTTCCGACTCTAAAGTGTAGTAGCTCATATCTGTTCTTACAATTTCTATTAATAGGTTTGGAATTAACCTGATAGGCAGCAATTAGCGAACAGCGGACGTTAAAATTAATAGCTTTTTGAGTTATTTTCCTCCTCAGAGTAAATAGGTTAATCTTTGCTCTTATAGGCAACTAAGCTCCCGAAGCTGTCATAGGATAATAGTTGAACTTATAATAGCTGATTTTTCGGCATAGCTGTCTGTCAAGGTAGGATTACACGATAACAACTACCATATTTGAGTCTAATTTTTAGAACTGATAATTGCATCAAAATTGACCTTTCGAAGTGCCGCTTAGAGATATTAATTAATTTGTATTTGGATTAACACTTGTACTTAAGCGACATCTTATGAATTGTCCGCCAAGATAATCATTGAAAATTTAATAAAGAGTGCTGCTTTATCGATTTATTAAAATCAAAGGGGGCATTGCGTTTAGTTTTGTATCGAAAAAATACAGTACCCCTCTAACCGTTGTCAAAGTTAATTTTAGAGGGGTAGTCAACCTTACTAAGGGCTAGTCAAGTGGATTGCTTTCTCACTCCAAGTCGGTAATGCTAATAAATCGAGTTCTTCACCCAATGAAATTGTTTCAGATTCAATAATCATTTCAAAGCTCGGAGGCGTGTATTCTCCACTAAATCTTCCTAGAAGATTAGCAACGGTATCGGGTTCATCTTCCCCAAATATTTCAGCAACTTTTGCTATTGCCACTCCTGTAACAATAAGCGTATTTGCGGCACCACATTTAGCAATAAATTCGGGATCTGAGATAAAAATTTGAATCGGCGGGGGTGATAGTGTTCCTTCATATGAAAAAGATTCAAAATCAAAATTTAGCTTCAAGGTATCTTCTGATGAAGTTGGAACTATAGGTATTTCGTTAGTTTTGAAACCTGTACTGACCCTTATTTTTTGATCAAACGTATTAGCGTATGGAGCTATACAGAAAAACGCATGTCCGAGATCAATAGGCTGTATCTTTAAATTTATTTTTGCATCTGCTTGGACATTTATGTCAAGACTTAAAGAAAGGCCAGTTAAATCAGAGTTAACAGTAACGCTTTGAATGTTTATGTTTGCCTTACCAGAGCCTTTTGAATTGCCTTTAAATTTTGCAAGAGCCATAAAATCTGCGGCTTCTCTCGCTACATCACAAGCACCGACTCTAGCTTCCTGTTCGATCTGATGTCTTACTCTAGCTTCTTCATGGACTAAATTATCAGCAAGGACTCTTCCTTCTTCTCTTGTATTGCACACTGCCCGACTACTAAGACAAGCAGGTTCATCTGTACAAGCTTCCGAACAGCCAAGTATCGGTACACAGGCTGAAACGCATCTCTGGCAGCTCCAGTTACATGATTCTCTTTGATATCTACTTCGTCTAAATGGCTCTCTTAAAGTTTGGCAATCCAATTTGTTACTTTCTAGTTCTATAGATGAGTTGAAATCAGTTTTTGGGATGTCAAAATTTTCGGATATATTTGCTCCAACACTTAATGTTTCTTGTAAAATTTCTGAAATACTTGCTTTTGAGATCATTATCAATAAGCTCATGTCAGTTTCGGTTAACTTATCAAAATAAGTATTCCAGATAGCTTCGTATTGTTGTTTATATTGTTCAAAAAGACTGTTGAACTCTTCTAACGAATGTGTCTGGCCGAGCTTAGATATATCTATTTCAACTTCTGGTATGTTGTTTTGAGGATTTTGAGTAACCTGTGCTAAGAGCCTGAGGCCTTTTTCATTTACCAGTATTAACCCTTTTTCAAAACGGCGAAAAGTAGATTTCTCAGAAGCAGGAGAAGTGGTATACAAAGGGTGTTCAAAGGATTGTTGCCATTCTAATTTCATCGAGATTGGTTCTTTAAATAAGACTCGATTCAAATTATCTTTGAAGCCTTTCAAGACATCTATTGCGAGTTTTGATAAGGCTTCTTTACTATCATTCCACGTGCCATCAAATTCGATAGAATCTATTTCGAAATCTAATAGCGCAGGACGTAAATAAATACTGTCAGCTAAGTTATGAACTCCGACAGCACCATCAAAACTTGCCTCAAGTGTAATACGCTCTTTTATGAACTCAAGGGTAAATCTCGGTTTAAGGTAAATTGTTTGGTCAGATAGATAATACTCACTAGCAAACCTTAGTACATTAATATTACTGTTTTTGTCATCTTCTTTTCTAACTGTCTTATTTATCTCATTCGCTAGGACTTCTTTTATTAGTTTCTCAGAAATAAATGCAGCAACAGAAGGGGTCAGATTGCCAATTTGAGAGAGATTTGTCTTTACTGAATCAAATCTTTGGTCGATTACGGTTAATGGGGGGGCTTGCTCATCAATAAGAGATTTGAGGACTGAACAGGAGCTGAGAGCAAAAGCGCATAGTACAACTACCAATTTTTTCATTTTAATTCCCTCTAAGTAATCAATTATTTTAATTATAGTGCGCTGTTAGACCTTTCAAGAAGGGCTATTCCTTCTTTGTTAAACTTTCTTCTTTACTAAAAATAGGCGAGCAATTTTTTAATAATAGAACACTATCTATTAATTAACACACCAACTGTTCAAATAACATACTATTTTTCAACTCGTCAAATCAATAGCTCAAAGTTATCACTAACAGTTTGAAGTCAGGTAATATTGTTGACTATCAAATACCTCACCAGTAGATATAACCTCAACGTCTGCTATTGAGCTTGAAGTAGCCCTTCAAACAAACAGTAAAATCATAAATAGATTGATCGTGTATTCACAAAAACTTAATGTCGGCTTTCGATAAAGTAGTCCTATTATCAAATTTATCTCTATGACTGCAATGGTGGCTTAGAAGAGCAATTTTGTAGGGGAGCGTCAATGTCCGCAGTTGGCACATATGTGACTGTCTGATTTGATTGAGTTCTATTATTAGAATCTGTAATAATATTTCGAGCCGAACTTATATTAGTCAGTCTTGTTCGATTTATAAAGCTGTTTAATTAAACAAAGAACTTCTTCTTTATTAATTTCACTAAGTTTGTCTAAAAGGCAAACAATCTCAGCTATTTGATCGTCTTCACAGAAAAAGTAATTTAAGGGTACATCTAACTCTTCAGCAATTCTTTTCAGAGTACTTAAGTCGGGGGTATGCCTCCCCTTTTCATAGTGATTCATACGACCACTTGCTGAGCTTTCATCCATACCAATTTGTACTCCAAGAGCTTTTTGAGAGTAACCAGTTTTTCTTCTAGCCTCTTTAAGGCGCTTTGGTATAGGGTTTTGGAATTGCACTTACACAGCATACGATAAAACTCACATAACTTAGATTTTCTAAGTTTTACTTAACTATGTATACTTAGCAATCCTAAGTTTTGTTTTTTGGGGCCTGAACATGTCCAAAACCGTAGTGTTAAACGAACATATATATAACTTACTGATCGTGATGAATTTTGATCATTTCACTATAAAGGAACTCGTCAGTGTTTTGGAAAATGTGACATTCTTCAATATTGCGAAGGAGCAACTTACTAGGCTTGCATATCGTCAAATAGGTATGTTGGAGAAAAAAGCATATCTAAAGAAAAGCAAAGAGAAAAGAGCACGCAGTGTTATTTACTCTAAAACTCCAAGTTTTAACACCAGCATTTTTGTTTCAAGGCCAAGCTATAAGTTAGGTCAATACAAACAAGATTTTATATCTAATAGTCAAAGCTCCATAACCCTATATAACGCGCTTAGCAAAGAGAAAAGTGAACTGGAAAACAATCAGGCGATATCTCTCAGTGAAATGAAGAAATATAAAGAGTTACTTAGCCGTTACCCCAAGGAACGTGCATTTATAGAGCCTTTCTATAATAAGGCTAGAATCCAATCGATCAAAATTCAGGGGGGTTTAGAAGCCGTAAGCAAGTTACTGCGACATTACTCATCAAACATAGATACCTTTTTATGAAGCCATGAGCCATACAAAAACAATGCTAAGTTGCATCCTATTTGACTTCAATAAAGCATTAACTGAACTTCAATCCGGCAAAGGTTTAGCTGCCGAAGATAGTGTTTTAACGCCACTCATTAAACAGTTAACCGAAGCAGCCCTCAAAGCTGAGCTAGAACAACACTTAGAATCAGATCTTCAACGCAAAGATTTGGGGCGACTGAAGCGCAGCGTAAACCGTCCCAGCGCCTTGTTAGGCAGAAGAAAACTTTTCTATCGCTATCTTTGTGAAGGTCATGTTTCGAAATATGATATTGCTTTGGCTCGACAGAATATGAGAACAACCTGAAAGGAAGTTCATCAATACAAATTTGAGAAAATACTGCTGAAAAATATCGAATCATTGCGGCTTCACATAACGAAATTCTTTCTGGATCAGAAGTGCCAAATAGCTTACCTAAACCAGTTTTAATTCTAGATTCACCTGTATCTTTTGATTTAGCATTTGGAGTTAAAACCGTAACCATACTCTTATTGGGCTCGACCTCAAGTAGCAATAAAGAAAGCTTATATCATTCAGGAACTCCCTTAATCACAATTTTTTGAAGTGTTTCATGTTTGACCAAACGATCTAAAGCACTTCTAGAAACATTTTTTCTATAAGCTTGACCAATATACTTAGCTTCAAAATGTCAGCAAGATACGGTCGTTCTTATTATTGTCCAATTTTCAGTTTTTCAAAGCTGACTGGCACGATGACTCCTTTTCGTGGCTAACGCCAAATTAAGGTGCTAACAACGCTAACACCTTACCTAAAGTATTGTGCATAAACACTAAGCTGGCTTAAAGTGAAAGCGCCAAGCACTGTTAATAACTCTTAAATTTATTGTTAAGATTTACTTACCACGGATTATATTGGTTATTATAACAGCAAGTTCGCGGCAAAAAATCCACATAACTACGCCGTATGGCAGAGCTAATAGATGTAGATATTCTGGAGCTAAATCATTATTTGATACCCACATAATGCATTCATAAGATAGGAATGACACAAGAAGAGAAACTAAATAGCCCGACCACAACTTTTTCGTTGTATTGAGGTTAACCGTTACCATCAAGGAAACTATTAAAACTGCAACTGATACGAGAACTGCGCTGATTATATAGAGGTGCTTAGATATCCAGCTTTCAAAAGTTAATGCCAGAGTTACCGCCACAAATATCGCGAATATGTTGTCTACGAGGGATAAATCATGACCATCATGTGAAATTACATTTTTTAAATAATTTAATATTTTTTCATTCATCGAAATCAATTGCTCTCCGTAAAACTGGTGTTACCCACTAAACTGGTGTTACCCACAAAAAATAGACACCTAACTATGCAGCCTTTACCGCTCGTTCTTCAAACTCGACCGGACTCAACCCGTCGTTTGCTGAATGCCTTCTTTTGCGGTTATAAAATATCTCTATGTACCCAAATATACCTGAACGTGCTTCCGCAATCGACTGATAATTCTTCGCGTAGATTAATTCAACTTTCAACCTCGCATAGAAAGACTCCATTACCGCATTATCCCAGCAGTTTCCTTTTCTACTCATACTTCGCTTTACACCTAACCTTTCAAGGTAATTGACGTAGTTTGTTGACCTATATTGAGAGCCTCTGTCTGAGTGAATAATGAGCCCAGGTGCTACACCTCTTGCCGCCGTCGCCATTTTCATCGCTTGCGTAATAAGTTGCTCTGTCATATTCACATCTAAGCTCCAACCTATTATCTTACGGGAATACAAGTCCATCACTGTCGCCAAATAAAGCCATCGCTTGTGTACCCACACATAAGTGATATCCGTCACCCACTTTTGATTTGGACCCGTTGTGGTAAAGTCTCGCCACAGCAAATTGTCTGCAACATTGTGCATCGTTAACGTATGGCTACCATAGTTAAATGCCTTACCGTTACGTGCAACTATGCCTTGCTCACTCATTATCTTGGCAATGTAATTTACTGAGCAGCGATGACCCAAAGCATTCAATTCTTGCGTTATTCTCGGTGCACCATAAGCTGCTTCGAATTCTTCAAAGGTATCTTTGACTAGTGATGTAATGGCGTCACGACGCTTTGACCGTATACTTGTCGGCTGTAATCGCCAGCGATAAAAGCCTGAACGGTGAACACCAAGTACCCGGCACATAAGTTGGATACTATATTGAGCCAAGTATTCCATCATGAGTGCGTACTTCACTCTTGGTTTTTCGCGAAGTACGCAGAGACCTTTTTTAAAAACTCCATTTCATCTTTTAAACGCTTATTTTCTCTGCGAAGACGACGCAACTCTTCACTTTCTTGTTTGGAGTAGTCTACGCCATCCAAGGTATTAAACTGTTTATCTGAGAGTCGTTTAAATTGCCGTTTCCAGTTGGATATTTGCTGCGCACTGATACCGAGTTCCTTGGCAACTTGGGCCTGTGTTACACCTGGTTTCTCTGAGCGTTTAACAGCTTCTTTGCGGAATTCTTCTGTGTAATGTTGATGTTTTTTATGAGCCATGTGACACCTCAATCTCTGTTAAATATAACTATAGAGGGTGTCTACATTTTGTGGGTAACTCGGAAACCTAACGCCCGCATTTTCGGCTGGTTTGAAACACGGCGAAAAACCAGTCGAAAACATGCGTTTGTTAGCTTAATTTAATTGCCTGCTCAATGATTTATAGAGCTCACTAAATGAATCTTTCTCCTCCCAAGTTACTTCAATCGAGTAGTTAGAAGACCATAACCAGAGGGCAGAGCATGCAATTAGCCATGATGTATCATTCCCCTCAATCGAAAACTGCTCCAATGCATTCATGATGCGCACGTCAGAATCAGGATGTATTTTTCGGGCGACTTTTGAATTAAAAAATAGTAACGATGATAAGGCAATGGCCACTCCATATTTTGTGGCCGACTCATTCTGAGGAAAAATTCCTTCAACCAATAAATCAATAGCTTGCTTATCAGCTTCCATTTCAAATTCTTTTTTTTCTAAATCGCTTAAGAAGCCTCTGGTTGAAGCTTCACAATGCCCAAGGTCAACATGAGAAAACTCATGACAAAGAATGAAGTTGACACCATACAAAAATAATTCGTTTGTTTTCTCTATATCTGAGGCATGTTCAGGACTGTATTTTTCTGGGTTAGGAATACTAACTGTGTCCCAGTCTGAATAATTTTCAATTAAGCTTAGCGCGTAACTAAAAGCGTTATTGGCTAATAATCTTCGGGGATTTTTTTCATTGAGCTGTTCTGAAATGAGCAAATCCGAGTAGATGTATAAACTGTACGTCATGCACCATAAATAGGCTAAGAAGGTTTCCTGTATATGTATCTCTTTTGCGCAATTATATACAAATGGTCCTTTTACTTTTTCACCATTTGAAGCATTTCGATTGACTGTATAAATTATTTCACTTTTTAGACCTTGATTTTTAATCACATCCAAGGTTGTTGATAGGAAGTTAGCAGTCGTACTTTCAAACTGTGCAATTATATTGTGCTGAAGAACCCTTACTGGAAGATGTCCTTTGTGGCTATTATTGTAGTGATTTATCATCATATCGATTATTTAAGCTAACGCCGCCAGCAGGGGCCGAAAAAACAATGTGAAGCGGCGGTTACTTGGCCCCTTTGGCTGACTTTGTTAGGACTTTTTGTTAGATTTATTATATTCATCTTTTAGCTTTATAAGCTCAATATTAAGTTGCTCAATTTCACGTTTATAGTTTTCATTGGAAATCTTCAATTCATCAATTTGACGCACAGCGTCGTCTAATTTCTCATGACTATTGACGATATTTTTATTAAGAATATTTAGAGAGCGTAATATTTCAGTAAGAACTAACTTTGATTCGTTACTACTCTCTTCTACCGACTGCCTAGACTTTTCTAAAGATTCAGTTATTTTTGAACTATAGCTATCCAGCGCGATTTGCTGATTTTCACTGAATGATACGCCTGAAATACTCGACCACCCCGTCAAAACGAGGCCCGATATGGTAAGTAAAATTACTGCGATAGATAGCTTTACATTTTTTCTTGCGTGACGATCTGTCACATCACCACCAGATTTAATCTCAGCTGCAATCTCTGTCTGAATTTTGTTTGCTTCAACCATAAACTCAGAAGCTTGAGAGGACGAGTTAATAAGTTTATCAAGCCTCTTAGCCAATTCTTCGAATGGCTCTCTACGAACTTTTTCCTTTTTTCTCTCAATTGCAGCCCAGTCAATAGTTTTTAATTGAGAAGTAACGGGAGATAGTTCAATTTTAGGTATGGCTCTGGCTGCTTCAAATGACTTAGCCAAAGACTCCCCAAGCATTAAGTTTTTTGCGATTCCACCCGTTAGTGATTTAGAAAAGCTACCTAATTTCGGCATGGAATCAAAGATACTCTTCATCCTTTCACGCTGATTTTCCTGTTCTAAGCATGCAAGGCGATGAAGGTATTGGATATTGTCTTCATCGTCATTCTTAGGGTGAAGAATATCACTGTACTCGGAATAGTGAACTTCCTCTCCTTTTTCATTGTTTTTCTTTTTAAATTCTCGTTTCTTAAAAAGGTACTCATTATCTTGGATATATGCTTCAGCTATATCCTCAAGCTCCTTCTCTGTTAAGCTTTCTATATCCTCCCGTGTCAAGACGGGCTCATCGGGCTTATAAATACCTTCCTTTAAGCTGTTTTCTGGGTAGCATACAAACTTGAAGAGATTCTTTACATACTCCCGCGGTTCTGCTTCTGCAACAGAAGAACTTAGTGCCTTTAATAGTGATGACTGATTGCCTACGCTAATTGAGAACAAGAATAATGTTCCGAGACTTGTATCTATATTCGTGTCAGATTTAACTTTAAGCAGTTCTGAAATATCTAATGCCACAAACTGTCCTTCGTCCTATCAATTTGATATCGAGCGATTCGGTCGTTTTTATACCGTGAACCGTCTCAAGTTTCTACTTTAGGAACCTTTTATCATAGTGGATAACTTATTGCTACAAAAAGCTTTCTACGTTTAAAATCGATCGTTTTCCTAACTATATGAGAAACTTATAAATAAGTAGCCAAAAATAGACAAAGCGAAGATCTGCAATTCGCTCAATTAGGACTCTAACTCATTTTGAGGCACTTCTGAGCTATGAAATGCCACCTATTGAAGTTCTGGGAAAAGTGAGCTAGGAACCTTACTAAACTATCGATAGATTATTTCAACTATGGTTGAACTTATAAAGCCCAAAAGAAAGGTTTGTCATCGCCATCCTCCTTTCAAGCTTTACAATACATAAATCTAGACTTTAAAGTACTTATTCTCTTGAGATAGCTCTAGAACGATATAGTCCTTGTATTTCCGATAATCGATTTCTTCGAGTTGACTCACCAACATCGATACGACTTGCTGACCAGACAATTTTATGGATTCATCAAACAACTGGCGTATATGTTTAATATCCACTTCATCGATTGAGTCATGTATCACAAACGTAGGTCTCAGCAGGTCTAGTGAATCCACTGACTTAATGTAAGACAAGTCAAATGTGATTGCTTCAAGACGTTTCAAACCTCCATCGTTATTTGACTGGATGTCATCTACAGAAGGCCGGCAGTCACCGTTGGTGGTATCTAAGTTCAGATTAAAATTATATTCGATCCCATAAAAGATCTTGGTATATGCTTTAAAGTTTCTCTTAAATTCTGTTTCGAAAGTGCTAACATTTTGAAGTTCATCAGACAATTTTTCTGACAGCTTTTCTAAATTTTTCGCTTCTTCTTCTAGCCTGGACTCAATACTGTCTTTTTTCTCAACTATAGCATTCAACTCGATCAGGGTTTTATTTAGCTCACCAATTCTTTTAACTGAGTCAGATATTTCATCGATTTTTTTCTTGGACTTCAGTTCAAGATAAAGTGATGATTTTTTCTTCTCCAATAACTTTAGTTCATCAGTAGCTTTGTGTAATTTAGCTTGAAGTTTTTCAAAACCATCAGTGACGAACTCATTCTTCGTATCAAGTAGGTGGTTATGAAAACGCAATACGCTATCATAATCTCTAATAACTGAATCCATCTTAATAGCTGCATAGTAGTATATGCTTTCTAACTCACTAAGCAATTGGTGGTTCTGGTTTGCCTGAAGTAATCTCTTAGTCTTGGTGATATTATTAACTTTAAGATCTAATGACAAAACCTGATCTGATAGATTGTTTTGTTCATTATCAATGCTGTTGATTTCTTCGATAATTGCGAGTTTATTAGTATTGTTCTCACTTAGTAGTAGAGATTTTTCTAACTTGGAGAGCTCATTTTTTGTACTCTTAATAGTACCAATAATTTTGTCATCTTTGATAATACCGTTAAATGAGATAAGTTTCTTTCCATAGTTATCTAGGAAGGTTTTAAGTATCTGGATTTTACTAAGAATTTCAGTGTCTTCGAAGTTAAATAGGTACAAAAATAGTGTGTTACGATCTGCTTGAGAAATAGGGAACTTATCATCATTAAACTTTACTGTTTTTGTCATTCTATTTGCATCAGTTCTCAAAAACTTAGGGGCTAATTTTCTGAGAGTAGGCTTCGTGGAATATACATTGAACATCGTCTTCAATATATGAGTGTTGTACTCTTTCTTAGTTTTACGTTCATTATTGACGTAATAGCAGACCTTAGAGCTTTCAATGGCTAGGTTTCGTTTGATTTCACTGATATTGCCATCTAACCCAATGTAAGAGAGGGAAGAGGTGACGTCGCTTTTTTCAAACAATTGTCGAATACTTGGCTCAGCTGTACCGAATTCTTCATCGATGTATATAGGTTTGATCGAGCCATCTAACAAGAAGTCAATAATACGACCAGGAACAGACTTTCCGATCTGGTTACCAGATAAATTCGAATCTCTTTTGTTAGTAATGATATTTAGAGTATCGTTAAACTTGATTTCTCTAATTACATTTCCATCAACTTTTGTTATTAATGTGAGTAGCTTCATTGATGAAAACCTCATCGTTTTTATATGTAATAGCGGAAATAGTGAATAGCCAGTCTAACGTTAGGATCATGTGGTCTATAGAAATAGACAATTCTTTTTCCCCCAACTTCATTAGGCGAGTAATTTTCATCTTACGGCTTTTTGTTTCATGAAGTTGTTTCAAAACAAAAGCGCCAATATAGACAACATTGGTCTCAGGGTTAGAACCTTTAGTCGGTATCATTAGGGTTCTCCAGCACGTAGCATTCAACAAAGGCATGGGCAATCACGATGTTAATCCCAACAGACATCTGTTCTTTGGTGAAATTGATATTAGAAGACTTGTAAAGGAAATTGCTTAGTTGCTTCTTAACATCATTGATAATTTCATCAGCATGTTTTTTAACCTCATCCATGTCGGGCTCCCAAGCATCAATGTTGAACTTGCTCAATGCGGAACCGTACATGCCATTCAATATCAACATTGCAGTTTGTTTCCCATTGACGACATTCTTTTCAACTATGTTGTACGCCGATTCAATGTGTGAAGAATAACTCTTGTACTGAAGAACGATTGTTCTATTCTCTTTCAACTGATTGTGTTCGATTTTTTTTGAAACTTTAGGCGGGAATGAACGGTCCCTGATGTCTATAATGACGTCATCCTGAGATATCTTGCTGATAATGTCATTGATGATAGAGTCGACCTTAGACTCTGGTGACTCCGCATTATTGAAATCACCTTTCACTTCACCTATCTGGACTAACGTACCTGTCATACTCTTACTATTACCTATCTCATTGATTGAGATTAAAGTCACCATTCAATACACCAGTATTGATGTTGGTTTTACCTTCTTGCTTTACGTCTTGTTGGTTGCCGTGGGTGCTGTTGTTCTGGATGCTGATGATCTTCTGCTCTAGCTTGTAGTTATTGGTTTCGAGCTTTTCACATTTAATCTTCAGCTTGTTCTTTGCACTTTGCTGTACAAACGCATAGATGAAGCCAACTACACTGCAAACCCATGCTATTGCTACCCCAAGAGGGCTAGAAAACCAAGTTAAAAATATATCCATATAATTTCATACCGTTAAATAAATTAATTTTATAGAGTTTTTAACTGGTTTACTACAGGCTACTAATTATAAAGAGCTAAAGCTCTGAGTAGTTATGGCAGAACCTTCTTAGAGTAAGCATTCAAATTAGAGAAATAAGGAAAAATTTATGTATCATAAGATTGCATAGTAGAGTGTCCGATCTAACCGGTTTAAATAAATAACTATTAATCCGACTGCTCTTCTTTAGGTACTAATATTTCAAACCAATCTATTACATGATCATCTAGCTTAAAATTAATCTCAAATTGTCGAAGTAAAGTGTGCTCAGGGTAGCTTTCTACAGCCATTTCAACCATTTCAATTGCGGAATGATAATCCCCAGACGAACGATAACGTTCAGCTAATTGAAGTATCATTCCAGCTTCAAATAACTTGGGGCAGCGAAATTTTAGTTTATTATCTCTTTCTTTAAAGTAGTTAATTAGACAGTCATAATGAATTTTAATATCCCACCCAGGGACTTTGTTAAAAAGAAGGTTAACGATTAGTGCTTCTGCACTTGGGCTTGATAATTGTTTTTCATAGACAGTAATGAAACTATCAGAGTTTTCCATTCGCTGTGATTGTGAAACGAAACCATTAAAAATAATATAAAGAGCTATAAAAGATAATTTATCACCTTTTTTAAGCTCATTTACTTTTTCCTCAACAGCTGTCAGCAATTCTGTTAAATCCGTAACCACAGCTTTAGGGTCTGTTGTCATAAGGTTAGATAGCTGAGATAAAAAACCTTCTAGTTTCATGCTACCAGCACCTTGATATAGGCTAGGTCTACCAACCCAATATTGAGGTGCCATCGGCATTTGTAAGACTCCTGCTCTCTCAAGGGAATAATCATAAATTTCTTTTTCAACGTTAGGCTGACGCATAATGAAATCTGTTATTACATGCCTTGCAAGCCGTGATAGCCCTTGGATAGTTAGCCATGTCTTTTTATTAATTCTGCATGTTTCTGTATGCGAATTAGTCGTGGTTAACTGATCTGGAAGTTTTCGTAAGTTATGAATATATTGTGATCGAGCTTGGTAAGCGTTTGATAAAGCTTTAGGTAAATCATTTTTCGATATAGGGTTTAGAACATTTTCTGTTTCTTCTCGAAAGTACGAAGGGCTTATATTTTCTAGAGAAAAATCTCTAAATCGACGACTTAGAGATGTATGTTCAATATCTAGAAGGGTTGACCTCACTTTTTCTGAGACTGCCTCATCTGCATCAGATAGCGCTGAGTCAATTAGCCGTCTTTTTCTCTGGTCATAATCCAACCATGATGCTTTGTGACCATCGAAATTTTGTGCAAGGGATTCTATAGAAGCAACCAATAATGTATACGCCAATTCGAAGTCATCAGCTATACGTTGCATACCAGTTACGTATGTTCGAATTGAGCTCATAACCCCTAAATAAGTATGTCTTTTTAAACCTATAAGATGTTTTATTAGTTTGAGTAAGTGTTCTTCGTCTTTATCATTACAGTAAACATCTTTATCAAATACCCGTTTTACTACTTGCTTTGGTGTAGAATGTGTAGAAATCCCGCGTTGTTCACCAAGCAATCGATCTGTAAGGGTATAGCTAGGAGAAGCTGTACAGTTCAATGCAAACGAAAGAATGGCAGAAAAATCCAATATATATGGATCTACTCCATGTGAGGTGAGTACCCCTGCCCCCTGACCGCTAGCTTCGATTAACTCTTCTAATTCATAAACAACAGCGTTTGATTGCCCCAGGTTTGATGTTGATAAAAGGGAACCAGCTTCTGTAACCAGCTTTTTATCTCGACTTAGTATTAAGTTTGTATAAAGTATCCCTCGCAGATTATTTCTATACTCAACATTTCTTTGGAACATTTTTCCTGAACATATCTGTAGCATTATTGAGCCTTCAACTAATAATCACCATAGGAATAGTCATACATTAGAGAAACTAGGTCAATGTTAGGAAGAGAACACACTGTATTTTTTTAGTTCTAACAAAGTTTTAGGGCAAAGATGAGTTATAAGGATAAGCCATCTCAGAACAAAAGCGCTTTAGTTAGTCGGCTGTATTAGCGATTTTCGCAAAAAGATTAATCTGACCTTTTCCTTCAAAGTTTTTTATTATTATCATTCAGATTAAGTGTAATTGAACCTGTTGCAAGCTGTACTTTGTTATTTAGAATTTTTGGCTATCCATTCTGAAATCTAGCAAATTTTTCTAACAGTTTCAGAATATTGAATGTTCAACTGCTGCACGCTAACAAAAGAACGTACAATACCATCTGTTCAAAAAAGAGGTCATCCTCATTGATTTCAAAAATTCATGATACTCCTTCATCGGCGCTTGTTGAGGTGTAACTGCCTTTTTCAATCTAAAGAATTTTAATGTTGTTATACGTTTTGTTTAAATCTGCAAGTTTTCTTTCCAATACTGAAACTTTGTTTGATAGTTCAGCGTTATCCATTTCATATCTTGCATTTATCGAAACTAGTTTTTTGATATCTACTTCTAATTCTGCTTTTTCTATTTTTAATTGAGCTTTCTCAGATTTTAATTTCTTAAGTTTATCCTTAACTGAATCTTCATTAGCCATAGCCACAGCTAAATTATGAGCTTTTATTTTCGAGGCGATTTCAGGGTAACGATTATAAATGGTCGAATGGCTTATTCCTGCTGAACTAGCAATTGCAGAGGTATTTAACTTTGCTCTAGGTGAAGCATTTATGGCTTCCTCTAACGAAGCTTCTAGTCTATCAATTGTTTTCATTTTTTAGAAACTCACTTTCTTTTAAATACTACTTCTCTATCTCACCAAGCTTTTTGATAATTTTATCAGCTTGTTTAATATAATTTTCAGCCCTTTGTCTTACTGGTACCCCCAAACCATCCAATCGTAACAGTTCTGAATGTTGTTTCCTCAACCCTTTCCACATAGGTAGATGAGCCTTATCAATAATCGAATTATCACAGTCTACACAGTGAATGGCATCATATATTCCTTCACCACCACAGCCATCACCAGAGGCCAAGCACCAACTATGACCAGTACCACGAATATGCACAGTGTCACTTATCTGACTAATAAGATTTGGTAAATCTTTTGCTGTTTTAAGTATTCCTCGTTGCCTAAATGCAGCTATTGCTGCACCTCGCCCACCAAGTAAAGGCGTATCTGTCGATATCCAATCCGAAACTAAAACCTGCTGTAATTCATTTCTTTCAGTTAAGACATCATCAAACAAAGAGTCATCAAAATCAGAGTTATTTGCATAATGCAGAGTCATATCAAGTGACCAATGCTTAAAATGTTCTCTCAGGTAACGTAAATCACCTAACGCACTTCTAGCTGCTAAACAGGCAAATGTGCGTCTAAATTGATGACTTCTTAGCGTCCATATGCTATTGCCGGATAAACCAAGATCGTTATTGCTATCATAAGTATTTAAATCAAATGTAGCAGCATAATCAGAAAGTGATTTATTAAAGTGCTGATTAGAGAGTACACCATAAGTATTAGTTTTATAGTCTTTAGTCAAAAACAAGCAGTCTTTCATTTTTTGTTGCTTGTAAGCGTCATTAGGCTCAAGGTATTTGAGAGATCTCTCAATAAACCGGCTGTACTGGGAAGAAATTCTAGTCAGATGATTAATGGCAATTTCAACAACATCGGGTACCATCCATTGAGCTGGCTTAGGTTCAGTTTCAAGTTTGTAAGTTAACCCCTTGAGCCAGCAATATTCTTCATTATCCCAACCTAAATTTCTGTAAAATGCACCACACTTTAAGGAAGCTATTTCAGAGTTACGCATACCAGTTAATAATGCTATGACAATATAACAGGCGGTACGTACCAATGTGAGCATTTTCTTATGCTCTGCTCTATTCTTGAATCCATTTTCAGTCAGTACCTTACTAAGGTCATTTCTTACTTGATATTTCCTAAATATCAAGTATTCCGCGTGAGCATGAGGATGCCCTACTTTAAGGGGAGACGTTTGGTTTTCTCTTTTAATCTGTTCATCAAAATGTAAATCGATTAAATCATTTGAATACTTGAGTACATTGAAAACTGGAATCGATTTAGTATTAATTAATTCTATTGCCGACTTATATAGCTTCACACATAGTTTATCCGGAATACGTGCTGTTTGTTTTACCGGTTTCACATTCGACTGATTTCCCTGATAAGCTAAGTAATAGGCGGTACTATCTGGCCAAGGGTGCATTTTTAGCGAATCATTCAGCTCATCCTTAAAAGCAAACAAATCCTCTAATAATGAAAAGTTTTTCAGCATCATTGATGCTGAAATTGAGTTATTGCTACTCTCTTTTTTAAATTTCACGTAATCAAGTGCTAACTTAGGTGTTACTTGTGAAAAACTTTTTACTGAATGTAAGAGCAAGTAATTAATAAAAGATCTGAGACTATGCCAGTTGGATATTAAGCTTTGTGGTGATAAGTATTTACCTGATTTAGGACTAACTTTGTGGAACCTAACATATAAATACTCTTTAGCTGCTCGCAATAACTGTTCGTTTTGCTGATCAAGTAGCGTTGTACCATTTACCAATCGAGCATTGAATTTTATCACACAACGACTTTTTGCTGCATTTAAGTTATGTATATAAGGACTAAAATCCCAAATATCGCAGTCAAATAATGACAGCACATTACCGGAATTATCATATGAGATAATATGATTTGTATGTTTCTTACTTGTTAACGGAATATATTCAGGTTTCAGTGCTCTCATATAGCTATCAAACTCATACGTTCTACCCACATAGGGTGTGGTTGTACCCTAGCCCTTTCCTTAATTTCACAAACTAAGTCATTACAAAAAATGGGCTCTATTTCTGTCTCAATCACTTTAACTACCCAGGAATAATTCTTTTTCCACTTTCGTTTACCAATAAACCCACGCTCCTTAATCAACAGCCAGTAAAATGAAAATAATCGATGTAAATCTGATTCTAGTACAACCTGGTTAGGGCACTTAAAACAAGCGAGAAATCTAGTGCAAGCAATCCCTCCTTTAGATGCGTACCGTCCTGTATATGGATCACTACAACGACCAACCCCTGTATTAAAATCTCCGATTAATATCTTATTTACGTTATCGACATCTATCTCTAGGGCTCTCGATAATGAAGATTTAAATTCATTATCAAACTTATTTCCTGATAATGTGTGAGTGATCACATGACCTAAATATTTATGATTTCTTTCCATTTCAGGTGACACATCCAAATAGTGAGTATTTAACACCGGAGTTGTATTCCCCATAATTCTTGCGGTCTTTACCGGGTCTCCACCAGTTAATTGCCAAATACGATTCCCAAAAGTTTTCCTCATGCGCTTAACCTGGAATTTTAATTCTTTTCCTTGATCATTAATTAGTCCTGCTTTCGTATAAAGAGACTGCACCGACTTCCAAAAATTGACTTCAGATAAACGACAAATTCCTTTTTTGCTTTTTGTAATAAACAAATCACTCTTAATTTCATTGTTTCTTAAAGGAGCGGTTAGCTCACAGACTTCTTTAATCAATACACCAACATCTTTATGAGCAGCATAAACATCCTCTAATTCATAGCTGATACGCATAGCCTGAACTGATGTATTCATCCCTCTCTTTTTATAAGTCGTTAACAAAACATGAGTATCAGGAACTAAAGGATGGGGCTGAATACAATCAGTTTGCATATTAAGAATGCTTGATGTATTGCGGCCAGTCTTAGCAGCTATCATCAAAGCGTAGATAACAAGCTTTTGATTAAAGCAGCCATTAAAGTTATTGTTTCTGACAGCAGATATTTGTGACCAAAGAAAGCGTATTAACCTTGAGTACTCGGATTTCGAATAGGCTTCAGTGCCTTTACCAGAGCGATTAACATTAACAAATGGAGAGTAAGGAAATATTTCACTGGATAATCGCCCTTGTTGCACAAAATAATTTAATAAACTCTTAATGCTTGTATAATGCCTACGAGCTCCTAAAGTTGATAGCTTACCAGTTTCGGTCTTTGCAGGTTTATTGCGTATCCAAATTAATATATCATCGATAGTGCTTCGAGTTATTTGATCGATTGAAGATATAACAATACCTTGCCCTTGCTTGAATTTATGATCTAAAAACTGAAATAGCTGCTTACAACCTTCCGCTGCTAAAAATTCCACTGTTGTTTTTGACAGCTCATGTGATAATTGGTTTACGGCATTAAACAAATCCAACACTAGCTGTTCACGATCCATAAAGGTAGCTGAGAGTAAAGCGTCAGATTTAGGGCGATCTAAGTAATTCCATCTATTAAAATCAACCTTACCTTTGTTTGTTATGAACACTAGATCAGTACTAATATTATTTTTAACAAAATCAACTGGAATTAAATTATTAGTTTGAATTTTAAAGTTCTTTTTGCTACTCACTGCTACTCCATCGCATCTAATTCATTTTGGTAAGTTGATAACTCATGTTCTTGAAGTGACTCAATACAATGCAAGTAAACTGATGTAGTGACGATAGAAGAATGTCCCAGCCTTTCTTTTATCCAAGTTAGTGCTGCCGCTATATTAGTCCTTTGAGATTCAGAGTAGAGCTCTATAGTTGCATATGTGTGCCTCAGCATATGAGGCGACACTTTAAAATCAATTTTTTTCTTCGCTCCAGTATATAATTTTCTGTAAGCATTATTTAAACCAGCTTCACTGTACGGCTCACCAAACCGATTTAGAAAAACAAAAGGAGAATCATAACCATAACGTGATTTAAACTTGTTTGCTCGTGAAACCCCTTCTCCAAAATGAATATGGTCCCATAACTCACGCATTAGTGGTGCTGAAACAAAAATTCTGCGGGGCTTACTGCCTTTAGTTCGCTGACCGGTTTTGCTTGGAACTAAGTCTATTGGTATTCGCATATCAAACCTTCGCATATTCGGCTCAAACAAATACCGTCTTTCAAAGCTGATCAACTCATCTTTTCTTAAACCTGTTGCCAAAATCAATTTAGTCATTAATTTCAATGTTTTATTGTTAATAGAACAAATTAATTGTTTGCATTGTTCGAGTGATATCATCTTGGGTGGAACTTTAAATGTTTTTAAAACAAGATCATTAGATTTGACTATTTTCTGCCCTCTGGTATGACTTAGAAAGCTAGGCACTATTTCCGTCTGTACTTTAAATAATGTTTCCCATGGCTCAAAGCTAATAAGTCCTACACTATAACAATACTCATAAAAACGTTTCAGCCCAGATAGTCGAAGATTAATAGTCGAGTCAGAAACTGCACGTTGACCGTTATTTTTTAAAAGCGACCTTGACCAGTTACGGTATAAAGCAACAGCACTAATACTAAAATGTTGTGAATCATTTAAATAAGGTTCATCCCAATTTAATTCATTAGCTTCTAAAAAAGAAAAATAGTCGTACAAGGCTAAAGCATAGCTCTTTATTGTTTTCTTGCTTTGAATACGGCCATCCTGAATAACCAAATAAATAATGAATCGAAATACTGGTTTCACTATTTCCATTTGATTATTGAGTAATATTGGTACATCTAAATACTCAAGATTTGATACGGTGAAATTATTATCGGTATGAATTATTTTCATATCTGTAACCCAACATAGGTTTAGCGCTCTAATAAGCAGTAACATATTAGCTATGGTAAAGTAACAAATGTAAGGTTATTTTACATACTTTACGCCATTCTTTTGCAACTCACTTATTACAAAGTGGTGCTGATATCAGAACAGTGCAAGAGCAACTTGGTCATAGTGATGTTAAAACAACACAGATTTACACTCATGTACTACAAAGAGGAGCTAACAGCGTTGAAAGTCCTTTATCGGCAATTATCTAAGAATTCTCGCTTCTCGCTTCTCGCTTCTCGCTTCTCGCTTCTCGCTTCTCGCTTCTCAAAATAAAATAATACTATTTACTCATTTTAAGCAATCTTACTAGTACTTTTTTGCAAACCCTGATATTGATACTACTACTTTAGTAACTTTATAAAGCAGACTAATACTTTTAGCTGTAACCCCCAAGGATGTAAATGGGTCCGTTTTCAGATATTGAGGTGCAAAATGCATTTATTCGAACCTGACACAACCACTACATCAAATGGCTCTAGACCCCTTTTATTCTACGTCATAGTGACGTGTGTATTGCTTTTAATCACCGTTTTAAGTTTTCCTTCAAAAGCGCTTACGCACATGTCAGGTGAATTAGACAAGCACCTGAAATCATACAACTATGGTACAAAAGCAGATGATCGTTGGATAATGCCAACTGATAATGAACAACAACTTTTTGAAAGTATGTTTTCTGCTTTTTACCAACAAAACTGGCCCCTTGCTGAAGAATACGCATCACAAATAGGCTATCTTGTAATTCAATTTTCAGACGTCGATACAAATAAAACATATTTTCTATTACAAGAAGAACATCAATTACCTAGCGAAGAGTTCAAAGGCGGTGGCACTTTTGTGTTCAACCCTCTTGGCCTGAACGCCGTACTTCAAGCTCCCCACCCTAAACGTGATTCTTTTACTGGTTCGCAATCAATAGACGCTTTTCTTCACACTCAAAGTAAATTGTTGATGCTGGCAGGAACGCGAAGAGACAGTAGCCATGCAGTCAGTGAATGTACTGGTACAAACTATTCTGCTAGTGATGTAGCACATCAGACCGAATCTTATTTTCAAATCGCACATGAACAAGCTAGTAACTTTGATGATTCGACCGTATTCATTCAGTACCATGGATTTGGTTCAACCACGCGTTCTAAATTGCAGTCTCAATGTAATACCGACAACGACTTAATGCTCAACCTAAGTGAAGGTGTGCGTTACCACACCAATGACAACGAACACAGTATTTTGCATTTATTGCGCAAAAACGTCGAAGCTGGAGGCAAAATTAAAGCCTGTGTATATGGCAATAATACTAAAAGTTTAGGTGGTACTTGGAATGTGCAAGGTCGACACTCAAATGGTTCTGTTGACAGTTGTCACACCAGTGCTGATGCTTCAGCAAAACGCTTTATTCACTTAGAGCAAAGTTACGGTGTAAGAAAATATCACCGTGATGACATGGCTGAATACTTAAAACAGGCTTTAACTCAATATTTTAATTAACATTAAGCAAATCCCCCATACAAAACGGCGAGCTTTGACTCGCCGTTTTTATGCTCAAGCCTAAAAACTTTTTGTACTAAACTTTACTATAACAAACACTGTTAAAGGTGCATTTATGCAGGTTTTGTATATGCCAAAAGAGCCACTCTATATAGCCATTATTTGAATAAGCAATACCTTTGGGTGAAAATTGAATACTTTCACTTGAAATTGTAAGTAGCTATTACTGTTGTGTAGGCGCAATTATATTTGTCTGATAGGTTAAGCGTTTAAACGTATTTAACTGACTACATAATTTGAGGAAAAACGATGCTTTTAAGGAAATCACTTAGTATTGCTTGTTCTGCTGCATTTTTAATTATCACAACGTTTACCCACCAACCAAGTTACGCCTCAAATAGTATTGAGCAACATATTCATAAGCGTTTTCTTGTCTCAGGTGAGAGTGTTAAAGCAACTTCACTGATTGAGCGAATGGCTGAAGATAACGTTCCCGGTTTGAGTATAGCGGTATTGAAAGGCGGTAAAATCGTTTGGGCAAAAGGTTTTGGCATTGCAAACAGTAAAACAAAACAAGTCGTCGACAATAATACTCTCTTTCAAGCCGGCTCTATCAGTAAGCCTATTGGTGCTCTTGCAGCCTTAAAATTAGTCGAAGAAGGCAAGCTTTCACTTGATGAAGACGTAAACAAGTACTTAAAAGGCTTTCAGATCACTGGTCCAAAGTTAACCAAAGCAACACCCGTGACTTTAAGACAGCTACTTACGCATACTGCAGGTCTGTCAGTACATGGCTTTCCTGGTTACGTGTCTAATTCAAATGTCCCTTCAACCCTTGATGTCTTAACAGGTAAAGGAAACACAGACAAAGTTGAGGTTGTACTCACACCCGGCACTGAGTGGCGCTATTCTGGAGGCGGTTATACCCTTATGCAGCTGTTAGTTGAACAAGTATCAGGGCAAACATTTGCAGAATATACGGGTGCAAACATATTAAAGCCTATGGGCATGTCAAATAGCACTTACCAGCATGTCCTACCTCAAAAACTTAAAACAAACACCAGCGCAGCGTTTGATCAACAAGGCAATATGCATACAGCTGTTTACAATGACTATCCTGAAAAACCCGCTGCGGGACTTTGGACAACACCGACCGATATTTTAAAATATGCAGCGCATATGCAAGCGATTATGCAAGGCAAAAAAGACGGTATTTTGCAAAAGAGTACCGTTGAAGACATGTTTACTAAACACCAAAATAGCTGGGGGCTGGGACCTGAGTTGATGGACGTCGACGGCCAACTAGCATTTGGTCATGGCGGAAAAAACTTAGGGTTCACAAATGAATTTATTGCGCTCGTTAATCAAGGTGACGCCTTTGTAGTTATGGCAAATGGCGACAATGCAGGCGGCCTTAACAGCGAGATAATAACGACACTCTCGAAGGTTTATGACGTCGGATTTTCTAAACAAAAAATCATTCAAGCAACAACACTGACAGCAAAACAGCTAAAATCCTATGAAGGCGACTATTTATTGCTTACGGATATTGGTTATAACGGTGACTTCATATCAAAGATCCGGATTGAGGATGGAAAAGTTACGATTAGAAACCCAGGTGATAGCAATACTTCTCGGCTAGTACCAGAAAGTCGCTCTGATTTTATCAGTACAGAATCTGGAAACTCATTTGTCTTTAAAATCGAAGATGGCCAAGTAACAGGCTTAACGGTAGCTGGCCGATTCGAATTGAAAAAGCTCTGATTTAAACGCTGATTTAAAAAAGTGCTTACCCGAAAGTAAGCACTTTACTTTATTACCAAAACACTTAATTAAGTGAACTTGATTTAATTCAGCATCTTTTAATTTGAGATAAAGCGATAATGGCTTAAATTAATTGTGTCAGCATCTCTTCTGAATATTCAACAATTTCCTTACCAGCTTGCACACGCTCAACATAATCTGGATTTGCAATAAACGGGCGACCTATGGCCAATAAATCAAACTTATTCTCAGCGATAGCTTGGCTTCCCGTCTGAGCTGAAAAACCACCGACGCCTACTAGCGTATGCGGATAATTTTTTCGAATATAGTTACTTACAGTGCCGTCTAAATAATCAAACTCCATAGCATCATCAAAAATACCCACATGTAAATAGGCTAATTGACGCTCTGATAATTGATCTAACAAATAGTCAAATACTGCTCTGTCACGCTTATCTGCTTGCATATTGAAATATGCACCTGGTGAAACACGTAATGCCGTTCTATCTGCGCCAATTCTTTCACTAATCGCATCCACGACTTGTAATGGGAAACGCGCCATGTTTTCTGGTGTCTGACCAAACTCATCGTTACGGGTATTACTTGAGTAATGCAAGAACTGGTCAACTAAATATCCATTCGCACCGTGGATCTCAACACCGTCAAAACCGGCATCAATGGCATTTGAAGCTGCTTGTGCAAAGTCTTCAACCATTTGTTGAATTTGTGCTTGAGTCATAGGTGTAGGCGTTTGATATTCAAGGTTACGCATTCTTGGTACTGTGCCTTCTACTTTCACCGCACTTGGTGCAAGTACTTTGTCGCCTTCGTAAAAATACGGGTGAGATACTCGACCTGTATGCCAGATTTGCGCAAAGATTTTTCCACCATTTTTGTGCACCGCATCAGTCACGACACGCCAGCCATTGATTTGCTCTGGCGTATATAAACCAGGTGTATTTGGGTAGCCTTGCCCATCAGCACGTATTTGTGTTGCTTCAGTAATAATTAGACCAGCACAAGCTCGGCGAGCGTAATAATCGGCCATCGCTTGTGTTGGTACTAAATTGTCATCAGCCATACAACGGGTAAGTGGTGCCATCAAAATGCGATTTTTTAATTCTATGGTGTTATTTAATGCAAAAGGTCGAAATAGGTTGTCAGTCATGAGCTTCTCTGTCTGTAACATTCTTGAACGTTTATTCAAGATAGCCTTATTTGAATGAACGTTCAACTACTTTTTTGAACAAACATTCAAATTGATTTAAACTTGCTTAACTAACTCTTCAAGATAGAAACAATGCGTAGTGCCCAATTCGACAAAGTAGCAGTTCTTCGAGCTGCCATGCAGGCCTTTTTAAATAAGGGTTACAACAAAACCAGCATGCAAGATCTCAAACAAGCGACTGGCTTACATCCGGGGTCAATTTACTGTGCATTCGAAAACAAGCGCGGCTTGTTGCTTGCTGCAATTGCACAATATAACCAAGATCGAAGTGACGAGTTTTGTGCGTTTTTCATAAATAGCGACTCGAGTAAGCTGGGCCTTGCTAAATATTTAGATCATATCGTTGAAGAATGTTTGAGCTGCGACACCAGTAAAGCCTGCTTGCTCACCAAAGCGCTTAATGAACTGGCTGAGCAGGACGATGAAGTTCAAACCATGATCAGTCAGCAACTTGAATCATGGCAAACCGCTATCACAGATAAATTTACCCGTGCTCAAAACGAAGGCGATATATCTATGGTGCGCTCGGCTGAGTGTCGAGGCCGATATTTTGTTATGGGTATTTATGGTTTACGTACGTTTGCTAATACTCACCCAGAACCAGAGACATTGAAAAAGTTAGCAAAACAACTTTTCGCTGACGTTTGCGCTTAATCAAAACAAAAAAGAGCCTAAAAGGCTCTTTTTTTTTTTCGCGTTTACTGAGCAGCATTAATATCATCAGGACACTGACGTAAACTCGAGTCTTGTCTGATGTAACACACCTTTTTCAGCAAAGTCACATACTCTATCGACTTCACAAAGCTCGATGTATCCTTGAAAATTGGCTTATTTTGCTCGTCATAGCAATCAAAGTAACCTTGGTTAACAAGGCACACGCCGTTATTGGTGCCGATTAGGTTATCTACCTGCGGTTTATCTGCCAATAAGGTGTTTAAGGTACTTTGTGATTCTCCCCAACACTGCCACTCACCTGAAGTGTATTGTGCACACATATTCGTATTATTTACCGCTACTATGTTCACTGCATTTGCTCTTTCTGGTACCTCTAAAACACTTGCTGGGCCATTTCCATGACAGCTGACGATACCTGTATTAGTCAGTAAGCATGCATACTCTCCGTCTGTTACTCCTTTTTTGATGGTATCCGTTATTTCTCCAGTATCGAGCTTATTACTTCGTTTATCTCTACAGCTTACTTCGTCCGTTCTGAAATAACAGTTATAGGTATCACCTGACTCATAAATACGAGAAGTCATTTTAGTCACAACATCAGATTGAACACGCGTACCTTCATCATCAAGTGCACTTAGTGTCAAGATTAGATAACTTGCAGTTGCATTATTGGTAATTTTTGCGGCGTTTGCTGAGAGTGATTCAATTGATAAATCATCATTGTTGCTTGACCAATTCATCTCTATGTTTTGCGAATTCAAGCGGTCTTGAGCATGACCAAACACATAAAAATCGCTACCTGAAAGAAAGGTTTTCTCTGAGCCTGCAAATAACTTTAAATTACTTCGATTCAATTTAACTTTGACATATTCAATTGCAGAAACGGTACCTGCGTTCATAACGACTTTTAACATTAACTCTGCATTTACTAAAATGTTTTCAGCCTGCAAAGTAAACGTCAGATCTAAGCCATCACGCGTGAGTGTTGCGATATTTAAGTCTGCAAATGAAATACTCGAAATATCTAGGGTTACACTGTCTAATACACCCGCTTTATCAATCGCTTGAGCATTAAATGTAAGTTTTTCATTTTTATACAACTGAGGCAATTCATCTGCTTGGGTAATATCTAAGGTTGCTTTTGTAGCCGATTCACTCATCAAGGTGAAGACAGCTTGTTTTTCAACACTCACATCATTCTTAAAGGTCACCTTGTAATTTACCAAGGTGCTTAATAACGATGTACTTTGAGTCGGCATCACTAAATTCAATTGAGAAGCAGACTCGGTGATGTCTGTGTAAACCTCGTCACTGACTTGCCATTCAAAGCTTTTAATATCATCGGGATTATCTAATTGTACTTTTACAACCACTTCTTGACCGGGGGCAGCATAAGTCCGATTGACTGACAATGATACATTGCCGCTTTGTACAACATTTTTAACTTTAATTTCAGTCTGAACAGATTTTTCTTTACCACTTCGGGTTTTAACCGTTAATACAAGTGTGGCTGTTTGATCATCAGACACATCAGCGGTTTTAATGATCACATCTTTGCTCGATTGACCCACTAACTCACCCAATGAATCATCTAACCACTGCCATTGATAAGACTCGACGACTTCTGAAGTTTGCACGTCGGGTTTGATCAGCATTTGATCGTTTTCATTGCCCTGATAACTAGCATCTAGATTAACAATCAGTTCACCGCTATTTTTAGGCAAAATTTTAATCGTTGTTTGTTTTTCAGCTCTCCCTGCCGTTGTATCTAGTATGAAATCTAACAGATATGACTGAGATTCACTCACATCTGGAGCCGTAAAACTTACCGTTGACTCACCACTCCCACTTACTGAATTACTTGAAATATTCATGTCATCGACAGTCAAATTTGTTAATTGCCAGTCTACTTGCTCAACCTTTTCTTGCGCCATGAACTTTGCCGTTACTTTAACGATTGAACCTGACAGAAACTCATAGTGCTCTTTAAGTTCAATTTCAGCATTTGTTTGAGAAGGCTCTACCGAAATAATAAAAGATTTTGACACCGTATTTTTAGCACTGTCTGTCACCTTGAGTGTCACAACTATTTGCTGTGATTCGGTAATATTGGGAAGTTGAATCAAGACGCCAGCTTCACTCGCGTCTTGAAAGGTAACACCTGCTAAGTTACTCGACCACTCCATTGTAACTGACTCTCCTTCCGGATCGTCGATTTGTGTTGAAAGGCGAATTGCCTGTGCTGAGACAGCTTGCTGCTCACCAGAAATACTAATAGTCGGAGATTTATTATCGGAACTAGGCTGCTCCGGAGTCGGTTTATTATCACTTCCCCCTGAACCACAGGCACTGAGTAAAATGAAACTAAAAAGAAAAATTATATTACGCACAAGTTGATTCCTTCTTGAATGTTTTTCCTAGAAAAGAAACATACATGGTTCTAACTGAATGTGCAGTTTATAAAGTGTTTTAATTTGTAAGTATTTAATTTAATTTGCAATTATTTACATTTTCGGAACATTGCTTAAAACTCAACAGGTACATCAAGTTAATTTATTTCAAAAGACACAAATTGATCCAATTACCACCAAAAAGACTATTCACATCATGTTATTACTATGTTACAAAATTAGTCCACCATTATAACGACAACAGAGATTAACAAGGAAAAAATGAAAGTAATCAATAAATTATCTGCTGTAGCAGTGGCTGTGATCATTGCTAACTCTAACTCAGCATTCGCTGCTGATGCACAAGAGAATAAAGTAGAACGCATCGAAGTCACAGGTTCTCATATTAAACGTACTGATATGGAAGGCCCTTCACCTATCCAATCATTATCGGCCGCTGATCTGGCTGCAACTGGCTCAACCGACCTTATCGGTGCTTTACAGAAGTTGCCAGTGTCGGGGGCAGGTACTTTCAGTACTCAAGGTAACTCAAGTGATGACACGGCGAATGGTGGTTCAAGTGTAGCACTTCGTGGTCTAGGCGCTTCATCAACACTGGTTTTAATTAATGGCCGCCGCGTTGCTGTGAGCCCGTTCGCAAAAGACATCGAAACTTCTTTTGTAGATTTAAACACCATTCCAGTTTCAGCGGTTAAGCGCATTGATATTCTTAAAGATGGTGCTTCAGCGACTTACGGCTCCGATGCCATTGCTGGTGTAATTAATATTATAATGCGTGACGACATCGATGGATTTGAAGTTGCAGGCAAAATTTCTGACACTGCTGATGGCGGTGGTGAAGAGCAAAACTTTACCCTACTGTGGGGTTCGACGAGCGACAAAGGCTATCACAACTTCTCAATTGACTACTTTAAACGCGGCGATGTGTTTTATGCCGATCGTGACTATGCTTCAACCGCAGATCAGAGCTTCCGCGGTGGTAATAACGCACTCAGTTCATCAGGCATTCCTGGTAGTATCGAGGTAGATAGAAGTATGTTAAGTGATGCTCAATGGGATGCATTACCGACTCTAAGGATTGCAGATGACGGTAAGCCAGTTAAGCAAACTCTTTTTGCTGACGTTTGGGGAAATGATAAATGTGATGAATCACTGATCACTAGTGACATCTGCAGCTATGACTATGCACCCCATATGAGCCTAGTGCCTTCGACTGAGCGTGTTAGTTTTAACTACAACGGTGTGCAAGCAATTACCGATGACATCGAAGGCTTCATGGAGTTTTCTGCACAACACGCTTCTACCTTTATTCAAGGTGCGGGTAGCCCAAGCTTTACTGAATTATTTATGAGTGGTGACAATCCAAACCACCCTCTTGCAGATGATGCTGATCACTTCTTGCATGGCGTTGATATTTCAATGCGACGACGTACTTACGACATTGGTAACCGTAAAAAAGACGTAGACTCTGAGTATTATCGTGCTGTGTTCGGTGCCCGTGGTACATTTAACGATTGGGATTGGGAAACAGCTTACTCAGCTATTCGCTCAAGTGCGGTTGAGAAAGGTTTCGATGGCTTCCCTAACAAGCTTCGCGCTCAAGAAGCGATCGATAAAGGCTATTGGAACCCATTCGAACCAAGCTCAAATACAGCTGAAGGTTTAGCGTTTATAGAAACTACAACGACTCGATATGGTAGCTCGAGCATGCAATCGTTCGATGCGACAATTTCTGGCGAAATATTTGAACTTGAAAATGGCGCTATTGCAGCAGCATTTGGTTTAGAACACCGTTATGAAAAAATCGAAGACAACCCTGATAGCCAATATCTTCGCGGTGAAATTTTCGGTACAGAAGCGACACAAGCAAATGGTGATCGTGACAATACAGCACTATTTGCAGAATTCAGCGTACCAGTACTTGAAACCTTAGAATTACAATTAGCACTGCGTTATGAAGATTACAGTGACTTTGGTAATACAACAGATCCTAAAGTTGCATTCCGTTGGTCACCAACTGAAGATCTAGTCGTTCGTGGTTCTTGGGGTACAGCTTTCCGAGCACCGTCACTGGTTCAACTTCACTTAGGTCGTACAGATGAGTCGCCAAGTGTAATCGATAAAGAGCGTTGTAAAATCACCGGTAATGAACTGGATTGTTCTCCTTATGAATATACAGCCATTGTTGCAGGTAACAAAAACCTACAACCTGAAACTTCAACCAACTACAACTTAGGTGTCGTTTGGCAAGCAACCGAAGATTTCTCAATTGGTGTTGATTACTGGAATTATGACCAAGAAGATCTGATCAAGAAAATTGGTGCGCAAAAGTTAGTTGATTGTTGCGGTACCGATCCAAATCTAGTGGTTCGTGGTCCAAGCGAAGGCAGTACACCAGGTCGTATTCAAACAATCTACGATACATTCGTAAACATTGGTGGTCGTGAAACTGATGGCTTCGACTTAAACCTAGCTTACAAACTTGATACTGCTGATATGGGTCTATTCAAGTTCGATTACAAACTAAGTTATGCCCTTAACTTCGAAGAGCAATCTTTCGAAAGTGATAAAGATGGCAATACTTATATCAGAGCTGAAGATTTAAATGGTGAATATCAACACCCTCAGTTCCGCTGGACTGCAAGTATCGACTGGGAATTGGATGAGGTTCTTACAACGCTGAGCTTTAGCCATATTGATGCGTATAACGATTTAGCTGATGCAAACGATAACAAATTCAAGATTGATTCTTGGACTACGCTTGATGCGTCTGTTAGCTACACAGGATTTGATAACCTAATTCTCACAGCTGGCGCAGCTAACTTATTAAACGAAGAAGCACCACAAGCGCCTTCTGAATCTATGGGTATCGATAACAAAACTCATAATGCATTAGGTCGCCAGATGTACGCTAAATTTAAATACAACTTCTAATCTCCGTTAGAAATGTAATTTACAAAGCCCCAATAACAATTGGGGCTTTTATTTACAGGTCTATTGCAAGTAAATTCAACGCAGTTAGCGTTGAAAGTAGCCGCTGGAGATAGATTTATTATCCAGAGCTCAAGTTATGTTAATTCATGCAATTAGCATAAAAAGTGGTGGTTGCAGGCCAGTCGCTGAATACGCCAATTACACCGATTTCTTGAGCTAAAAAATCCAGCAGCTCGAGTGTAAATCCATCATCTTTCACCAAGTCTTTGACAGATTGATAATAAAACCCACCACCGTTTGCAAGTGGCCCTGAGCGCTCTAACGACCATGTAATAATTTTAAGCCCTGCTTTTTTTGCCTCTGTCGCATAGGCTGATTGGGCAAGTTCTCCTTTTTCGCTTGTAGTTACTAGCATCCAAAGAGGTGGCGCAATTATATTCACACCCATTGCCTTAAGCTCAACCATTGTATGTTGCCAAGTACTCGGATCATTATGATCAAATCCTGCAATTTCATAGCTATCGTCCAGATAAACTGCTTGCTGTGCATAGTCTGAGTGGTTTTTAAGCCAATATTTTACGTCAGATAGTAAAAATGACTGTGGAAACACATCTTTGGCTGGCACACCTGCTTGCTCATATTCTGAAATTAGCTTTGTCGCATACGCTTGTTGAGTGAAACCGTCAAATGGCATCTCAACTTGTGGGGTTTTAAGCTCAGGAGTCATTTTTACACCAAGCTGCTTGAACAGCTCAATACTTTGCTTATGCGTCATCACTGTGCCATTTGCTGCATATAAATCAGTCCGCCAATTAGGCGTTCCCTGCATATATGCTTGTTTTGTTTTAGCAAATTCGTTGGCACCATCCATCTTGCCCTTTAACTGCAAAAATTCATCTAATGTGATGTCTGAAGTACAACATTCTACTTTCGCTTTAACTCCCTGATCTACATCACCCCCTTGAAAAGGCACACGGCATTTTTTGGCGAGCTCAGGAATGGCTAGAATATTTGTCGTAGTGTGAAGATCACATTGAGAATGGCGACACACTAAGGCCTTATCTTTGGTAAAAGCCACATCACACTCTAATATGCCAGCCCCCATTTTAGCCGCTGCCATGTAAGACTCTTTGGTATGCTCTGGAAATTGCAAAGGTGCGCCGCGGTGTCCAATCGAAAAATCTGATTTTTTGAAGGCTTTCGATTTACACCGACTTAATCGAGTTTTTAACTCAGACTCTGCCAGTTGTTCGACTAGATAATAAGGCCGAACGCCCACTTGGATATCTTCATCTTGTAGTACAGTGAGAGTTGAGGTACAGCCTGCAAAAAGGATGGGAATAAATCCAACAAATCGTTTCATTTTGTATTTTTCGAGTTTTAAATTATGACAATTAAAGCACCTAATAATGACAATAAAATGGAAATTGGCACAGACGCTAACATTCTACACTTTTACATAAAACCTTTACATTTAGCCACCTAAAAGTCTAAAAACACCAAAATACCTACATTTGGGAATTATTTATTTAAATATAGTGAAAAAGGTACATTGCATAATATTTCCCATAAATAGAAATTTTAAGTGGTTTATATCTTAAAATAGAAAATTCAACATTAATTATCCCCAATGAAATCCGATGAGTATTTTTTATTCAATTCGTCTCTTGACAAAAAGCTTTCTTAAATTAACTTTTAAAACACCAATTTAACAATTGGTTAACTTAAAATTATAATTAAAGGATCAACAAGATGAAAAAAACACTGATCGCTGGCGCTGTATTCGCAGTGTGTGCAGCACAAGCTGCATCTGCTCAACCAGCAACATTCCAAGGGGCGAATTTAGATTTAGAAGTAAGCAACACTTGTATCGTGCGTTTCAACGATGACATCTCAAAATTTGATGTTGAAGGTAAAGCACGCGGCATGTTGGTTTCGAGTAATGCCAAAGCAAAACATATTTATAAAAATGCCATCAAGGGTATGGCTGTAAACATGAGCTGCGATAAAGCCAAAGTTGCTTTTGCAAACAACGCAGACATCATGCGCTTTACGCCAGATGGTATGGTTCATGCGAACCCTGCAAAAGCATTTAAAGGCAAGCCTGGCTCAGGTGGTGGTAGTAATGGCCAAACAACGCCTTGGAGTGTTACCCGTGTTGGTGGTCCAGTTGACGGCAGCAACTATACGGCTTGGGTTTTAGATTCTGGCATCGACTTAGATCACGCCGACTTAAATGTTGACAGTTCTCGCGGTTTTACCGCATTTACAAAAGGCCGTGATGCAGGCATGGACGATGGTAATGGTCACGGTACACACGTAGCGGGTACTATCGCAGCATTAGACAACAACATTGACGTAGTGGGTGTTGCTGCGGGTGCAAAAGTTGTACCTGTAAAAGTATTAGACTCACGTGGCTCTGGTAGCTGGTCTGGCGTTTTAGCAGGTATCGACCACGTTGCTGCAAATGCAAGTTCAGGTGATTGTGCAAACATGAGCTTAGGTGGTGGTTTTAACCAAGAGTTAAACGATGCGGTTGAAAATGCTGCACAACAATCAGGTGCCTTCTTTGTGATTGCAGCGGGTAACGAAAGCCAGCATGCATCTAATGTTTCTCCTGCAAGTGCATCACACAACCGTGTATTCACCATCTCAGCAACCGATTCTAACGACCGTTTTGCTAGCTTCTCAAACTATGGTAATCCACCAGTAGATTATGCAGCACCGGGTGTAAGCATTCTTTCAACACGCAGTGGTGGTGGTACAACGACGATGTCTGGTACTTCAATGGCTTCACCTGCAGCTTGTGCCGTTATCATGATGAGTAATGGCAACCCAAGTGTGGATGGTAAAGCGATTAACGACCCTGATGGCAATGCAGACAGCATTGTACATCTTTAAATTCTGCATCTTTAATTAGTTGCGCTTTTGTGCGCTATTTGTTGAATAGTGCACACACAAACACTTCATATCATTCAAAAAGGAGAAGCGGATCTTCTCCTTTTTGTTTAAGGCAACAATAAAAATTTAAACCCAATCAGAATTAATACCACGCCACCGAGCATTTCAGCTTTGCTTTCTAACCAAGTGCCTGACTTATTGCCAGCCAAAACGCCAATATAGCTAAATACAGCAGTAACAACGCCAATCATTAAGCAGGCCACAAAAGGGTTTACCGACATTAAGTTTAAAGTGAACCCAGCAGCCATCGCATCAATGCTGGTCGCTATAGCTAATAAGCACATCACTTTTTGTGTTAATTTTTTAAATTCTACTTCTTCATCGCCATCAAAAGCTTCGTAAATCATTTTTGCGCCAATACAAAATAGCAAAATAAAGGCTATCCAGCGCTTGTAATCATCGACCCAACTTAATAAACCTGCCCCTCCTAAATATCCAATTAGTGGCATCGCCCCTTGAAAAATACCAAAATAAAGCGCACACATAAGTGCAACTTTAGACAAGTTATCTTGCTTTTTTGCCCCAACACCAACAGATACCGCAAAGGCGTCCATGCTGAGTGCGGTGGCCAAAATAAATACTTCTAACATCTTTTTATACAAGCTACATTTTTGTGGCAGGCATAATATGCACATTCTTTACTAGGGAAAAGTGTTTAAGTTGATTTTCACCTAAACACTGCAATTTATTTATGCCTAAACCTCTTAATTTCAATTACCAGCTCAGTTTCCAAAAAGGCTAAAAACGTAAAATTTGTAAACAACAGAATAATAATTAGAAAATGAAGCAACAAGAAAAAGAAAACTTAATAAAAAACCACAATGAGTGAATATTAATTCTTTATTTTTGAATAAACATGAGTAGAATCACCGTTCTCAAAATGACGTTCAAATTAACTATGAGGTTTTACGTGTTCTCGCTTTTTCGTCCTTCAATGATTGCCCTTGCAGTCTCTACTGCGGTTTTACCAAGCACATTTGCACACGCGCAAACTCAGCCTAACACTGAGTTGAAAGCGCAACTTTCTAAAGAGATTGAGACTATTCAGGTAACGGCAACTCGACGAAAAGGCACAGTTCAAGAAGCCCCACTCAATATTACAGCGGTCGACAATGATGTAATGAGGCAACAAAACATCACTGATCTTGAATCTGTATCACGCTGGGTGCCGGGTTTAACCATTACCGATCAGGGCGGCCGTGAAAGCTCACCTATCATTGTTCGCGGTTTGAATACAAATTCATCTGAACGCGCCTCTGATTCTGGTACGGTTGCCACTTATTTAGGTGAAATCCCACTCAGTGTTAATCTGCGTTTAACCGACATTGAACGTGTAGAGGTGCTTATTGGCCCGCAAGGCACGCTTTATGGTGCAGGTACATTGGGTGGTGCTATCCGCTACATGCTAAAAGCACCTGAGCTTGATTACACTGAAGTGCAAGTGAGCGGCGACGTGTTTACCCTATCTGAAAGCGACGGCCAAGGTGGCGAATTCGGTGCAGTTTTAAACCTGCCATTGATTGAAGATACACTGGCACTGAGAACGAGCTTTAACCATTACACCAATCCTGGATATATCGATTACAACTATGTGGTTAAAACACCGGGTGTTAGCAAGCCAGATATTGACTGGAACAACTCAGAAGAAGTAGCACAAAACATCACGCAACATAAAGACGCTAATGACGAAAGCATCACCACAGCGCGCGTATCTCTTCGTTATCAGCCATCTGATGTGTTTGAGGCAACGCTTAACTACTTTTATCAAAAACAAGAAAACGGCGCGAACAGCATTAGCCAATATCAAAGTTTGGCGAGCAGCAATCCGCTTGCTGACAAAGTCGGTAAGTACGAGTCGGCCTATCGCGTATTAGAGCCAAATACCCAAGAAGATGAATTACTCAGCCTTGAATTAAAAGTAGACTTAGACTTTGCAGAGCTTGTTTCTGCTACGGGTTTAACCGAATACGAACAAGTGGGTCAACGTGACCAAACCGATCTGCTTTACGATATTTGGCCGGGTTACGCTGACTTCCCAAGCTTTACCGCACTAACCGATGACACCAGTGAAGTGAAAAACCTCACACAAGAAATTCGTTTAGTGTCTAAAACCGACACTGCGTTAAATTGGATAGCTGGAGTCTATTACAACAAAACCGAAGGCAGCTCAGACGACCGTGAATACACGCCAGGCCTTAGCGATTTTTGGGGCGGCGATATCACCAATATCGAAAAAGACCTAGAGTATTTAGCACTGGGTGAATACGACAATAAAGAGCAAGCTATTTTTGGTGAAGTTGGTTATGCGTTTAGCGATAAACTGAATGCCACTGTCGGTGCGCGTTTTTATGAGTATGAAGTAAAATCACTGTCTGGCGCTGTTACACCACTATATTCAGGTGATATTAGCAGCATCAGCCAAGTTCCAATGGAACTGGTAGAAGCCAGCGACAATGGCTCGTTATTTAAGTTTAATGTTGATTATAAGTGGGATGACAACATCATGACCTACTTCACTATCAGCGAAGGCTTTAGATTAGGCGGTGGTAATGGCGTAATGTCATGCCCTGAAGTATTGCCTGATCAACAGATTATTTGTGCGTTGCCACACGAGGTGGATTATAAGCCAGATACCACCACCAACTATGAGTTAGGCTTAAAATCGACTTGGTTTAAGAACAAGCTACATTTGAATATCGCAGCCTTTAATGTGCTGTGGAATGATGCTCAAATTCAAGCAACCACGGTTAATGGTAAAGCCATTATTACGTCAAATGCCGGTGAAGCACAGAGTAAAGGTATTGAATTTGCGACGCGCGCAATATTAACCGATAACTTAAGCACGTATTTAACCTATTCATATGCCGATGCAAAGTTAACGCAAGATGCACCAGCCCTGTTTGCAGTTTTCTCTGAAGACGACTATAGCAGTGAAGGCATTGCCAAATATCAACCTTACTACAATGGTGAAAAAGGTGATAGATTACCGGGTGCGCCTAAACATCAGTTGTCATTTGGCGTAACCTACAACACCGACGTATTAGAAGATAAACTGCTGACCATCAACTATGGCTTAACGGCACAAAGTGATGTGATCACCAAAGTAGGTTTAAAAGCTGATGGTGAAACATTAGCTGGTTACGCTATGAGCAATTTAAGCTTCAGACTTGCCGGTGAAGCTTGGTCAACAACCCTTTATGTGAACAACTTATTCGATAAATACGCGCAAACGTCAGTGCGTCGTGATAAGTCTTGGGCGGGTGAAGGCAAATACCCAGAGCTTTCAAAAGCACTACCGGAGTTACAACGTGTGTACGGGCATTATGTGACCACACCTCGTACTATTGGTGTTAAATTTGACTACCAGTTTGAGTTATAAATGACCTTAGCCAGTCAAGTAAAACAATACCTTACAAAGGGCGCGCTCACTAAAGCGCACCCTTTATTGGTGTCTTGGTTACAGCAAGAGCCCCACAACCCTCATGCTTGGGGCTTTCTGGCTGAACTCAATTTACTCGCAGGCGATAAAAATAAAGCGCTTAAAATTATTAGCAAGGCACTGAGTTTAGCGCCGTCATTACCTATTATACTTCAGCTTGCTAAAACGGCATTGTTGGCGGGCGATCACCAACAATGCGAAAATATACTCAAAGGCTTAACCTTAAGTACAGCGCATCCTGTTTCAGTCTCTGCAATAGAGCTAGATTTGGCCGCTAATTTATGGCTTCGCCTCAACCAACCATATCGCGCACTCAGTTTATTCGAGCAAGCCCATTCACTGGATAAATTGAACGCAAACATTAGTTTAAATTACGCGATATGCTTAAAGATGGCAGGAAAAATACAAGATGCTGAAAGGTTATTTGAGTCAGTAATACAGCAACAGCCTTTACACGAATTGGCCCATTTATCACTCGCTGAGCTCAAAGCTGACAAATCGAATACGACTCCTATTTCTTTAGAAAAGGCACTCGAAAAGAACCCTCAAAGCCAGTATCTCAATTATGCCAAAGCCTTATATCTAGAAGCACAGAAAGACTACACAGCGGCATGGCATCACTTTGAATTAAGTAAAGAAACTGCAGCGCAAAGTGTTCGGTTTGACGCAAACGCCCACCAGCAGTTTTGTTTAAATCGCATCAAAAGCTCTATTAGTGAAAAGCTTGATGTGTTTATTACAAATACGCCCAAAACTGGTAACCAAGCCATTGCCCCTATTTTTATTGTTGGCATGCCCCGCTCTGGCACCAGCTTGTTAGAGCAGCTTTTAGCGACTCAACCACGACTCAAAGCTCTTGGCGAATTAAGTTTCTTACCGCAATTACTAAACATAAAAGCGGGTTTTTATAAGCAATCAAAATTAACCCTTTCGGATACCGCCGAACTATTATTTAAGCAATATACTCAGTTGCTTAACGAAAATAACCAGCAAACAGACATGCGACAAAACAGCATAAGAGGCATAGATAAACAACCGTTTAACCTCTACTTTGTCGACGTGATTTTGAAGCTGTTTCCCAATGCGAAAATCATTTGGCTAGTGCGTAATAAATTCGATACCTGCGTCGGTAATTTTAGACAAGCCTATCAAGTAAACAGTCCTTTTCATCATTACAGTTTTGATTGGCAACATATCAACGCCTGTTACGACGACTTTCTAAAGCTAGGTACCCATTGGCAGCAAGTATTTAGTGAAAGTTTTATGCGTGTCGATTATGAAAACTTAGTGAGCGAGCCACACTCTCAGCTTGCTGATTTATTCAAATTTCTAAATATCGAAGCCGAGGGTGATCCTCTTGAATTTCATCAGCACAACTACTTTTCAGCAACCGCCAGCAAGTTGCAATTAAGGCAACCCTTGAACACGCACTCCATCAACAAGTTCAAAGGGATTTACCCTGCAAACTGAAATGGCACTAAGTTACCTGATTGCCCTTGATACTGCGCAATCATGTTGAGATAAACACTATTTTGTTCAATGGCGTTAATAAATGGCTTGAGTTCACTCACACGGTAGTTTTGTAAATCGGTTTTGGCCATAAAAATCGCAGCTAGCATAGTAGAGAGTAGTAACACACCACCAAATTCGCACTCTACACTGTGTGTATTTTTCAAAACATGGTCAAGCAAAAAATCGACAGCAGATTTGTAAGTGTTCACTCCCGCTTCATACATCAATTTGCTTTGTTCAGAATCACCAAATTGTTTTTTTAGTAGATTAGCTCTGAACAAAAAGATAATCGCCGCTTCTACATCAGAGTCAGCAAGTCGGAACAACTTTGCATCTATCGAGTGATGCCAATTTCTCGGTAAATAATCTAACGCAATCAGCAAAGAATCATACTTCGCTTGATTGTTTATTAATAAGGTCGGCACTTGTCGCTTAGGATTTGCAGCTAGCAACTCGTCATCAGCCATTTGCTGCCAGGTTAAAACGTAATCCTCGTGTTCAATTCCTTGCTTTAACAACAACCACTTTATACTTCTTGAGAAGGGTGAATCGTATACCCAAATTAATTTGTTCATTTTAGTACTTTTTATTTATAGATCATCTGGCGTGAAATTGGCTTTAAAAGTAAACGCATAAGGCGAGTCACCATGCTCTCTTAAATGTTGTAAGCGCGCTTTTGCTTCTTCAGCGGTGGGAATGTGCCCCTCTTCAATCCACCATAATACATAAGAGTCTTCATTTAGCTTTTCGAACCACTCACCTTTACGTCGCATAAAATCACGGTGATGGGTACGAAACATAAAATCTTTTAGGGAGTCTGGGCTTGTCCATACTGACATATTGATTAAAAAACTCGGATCATCAAACGCTTGGATGCTCGTCGCATCACCCGATTCATCTTTCAAACGCCATACGAAGCCTTCGCTTTGTTCCGCGGTGGCATTTACCACATCGAGATTTTCAACAAAGTCTTTAATTTCTGGGGCATCCAAAGGGTATTTTGCGCGGGCTATATTCAATTGTGCTAAATGCATAACTCTCTCCATGAAAAATTAAAAGGCTAAGTTGCATCGCTGTCACACTCGCTCAACAACTTGCTAATCAAATAAGTAAATAAGGTCAAAATTATTTAGTTCAATGTTTAAACAGTAAGTTATTTAAAAATAAACAATAATAAATCCCTTGCTCAAACAAACTAGACCAAAATTTTTGCCTATACTCTAGAGAAATCGGCGATGTAAGGGGAAGTTATGACTAAAAACAGGATTGACGCGCTCACCGGCATTCGTGGCATTGCAGCTTTATGGGTGTTATTACATCACTTGGTTAGTCAGTACCCTTTGCAAGGTAAACTCCCCGTTTTAGTTGAACACATCGCTGAAAAAGGCTGGCTTGGTGTTGACCTGTTCTTCATTTTGAGCGGCTTTGTGATCGCCTATGTTCACCATAAGGACTTTGCAAATCAAATCATAGGCAACACCATGAAGCAATTTATGGTTAAACGTATTGCACGTATTTATCCTGTGCACCTACTAACCACTTTATCGCTCGTGCCCATCTATTTCGGTGCAAAATGGGCGTTTGGTTACGACTCGCCTGTGAATGCTTTCTCACTTGAAAAACTACTTTACAGCGTGAGTTTAACCAATGGTTTTGGCTTTCATGATTCCTTAGGATGGAACGCCCCTTCTTGGTCAGTCAGCTCGGAGTTTTTAGCCTATTTGGCTTTCCCATTTTTGGCCGCTTTGCTGCTTCGAAAACAACTTTCAGCATTGCTATGCTTTGCTTTAATCGCCGTCATTTTTATCATCACCACCTCTATCGGTTGGGTGCTCACAGATAAAAACAGCTATATTGCAGGCTGGGAGTGGGTGTCGGTGCGTGTTTTGTCAGAGTTTATTTTCGGCATGCTTATTTTTCAGCTTTATCGTCTAAATTTTAAAGCACCATATTGGCTGTTTGCGATAGTTTCCGCGCTGATCATCGTCTATATGAGCGTGATTAACGCACATAGTCGTTGGGACTGGGTCATGGTACTCACCTTTGGGGTATTAATTTATGCCCTGACAAATTCTGAGCATGGCGTCAGCCGGTTTCTAGCCTCAGCTAATATGAAGTATTTGGGCGAGATCTCCTACTCTATCTATTTGTGCCATGGCGTGGTGTTTATGGTGTTCAACAGCGCATTACCAAAACTACTGCCAAGCGGTGAAGGGCTTTTTTTGCTTATTCCCATATTAATTTATGTTGTCTTCACACTGATTGTTGCGCACTTTATGTATAAGCTGGTTGAGATCCCCGCACAGGCTTATTTGAAAAAGAGATTGTTATAAACGGTAATTTCAAATTTGGGTAGCAGGTATTGGGTAATAGTTAGTGTTGATAAACAAATGCAATCAAAAAGCTCCCTGTCCAAGCGCCTTCTGATTGCAAAACCTTTCTCTAGCCAATTTCAAATGAAGTAATTCCAAAAGTTCTCTGCAGCTGAATATCAGGCTCAGTTCGCGTATACATTCTGGCGGTTTCAAAACATTGGGTCATTGCAAACTGCTCAGCCAATTTAACCGCTTCGTTGTTGACTTGGGGCACATCTAAAAATATGTCGTCGTTTTCTAATACATGGCTATTTAGCTGCAGATAAAGTGCACGAGCAATATCAGCCGAGTCAGCGAACAAGGGGCCTATTTTATACCCCGACGCACACTGACGGATAACACCCATACCTTGTAGAGAGCCGTTTTCAACATAACCTAAGGCTGAGCTATTGTCTTGATTGATCCAGTCCTTTAAAAACGCATTTCTGTCTGCTGGAAAAAACGCAGCGCAATACTTCTTAACATCGTTAAACTCAAGTGATGATAACGGCTTAATATTGTCTGCATTAGCTTGTTCTATGCTTTCAATCACTCCACCTTTTCGAACAAAGCGAATATTACGATGAGCCAATTTAAACCCTGACTTTTTATAGTTATCTTGTTGATCAACCACGCCATCTAAACCAATATTACAACCATCTAAATGCGTGAGTGCCTGTTGCCAAAGTCGATAACCATAGCCTTGACCGCGATATTCAGGTTTGACGATATAAAACCCTAGAAAGCCAAAGTCATCATCGTATTTCACCACTGAAATACTCGCTATCGGTTCATCGTCTAAATAGCCCATGTAAAAGCCACTGGTATCTACTTGATAATACAGCTTCGCATCATGTAGCCCTGGGTTCCAGCCTTCATCTTCAGCCCATTTTGTGGCGAGTTCTACATCTTCAAAGCTTGCAACTTTTATCGAGAACTTTTGCTCTGACATTGTTCTTCCTTCGCTTTATGCGTTAATTACGTTTCATTACTTACAAATAGTCTGTATGACGGGCAGAGCTCGCAAGCTGAGCACAACTATTTTCTTCTAAGAAACCCGCAATCAAAGCGTTTATTTTGGTTTTGATCCATTCTGGCCCTTCATCTTCCATATCATTATGACGCGCTTTAGGTATTGTCACCACGCAGCTACCGAACTTTTGCTGTTCGCTGACTGTAGGTAAAACCCCCTTATCCGCAGGAAAGTCACTGGCTCGAATAGATAACACTTTAACATCGCCTCTTCTAGGTAGAGGCACGCGGCGATGATCTAGGGTAATAATATCTTGAATATAGTCTTTACCTTCATTTGCAAGCCAAGCTGAGATATCACCACCGTTCGAATGCCCAACTAAAGTTAGATTATCTAAGTCATAGTTTTTAAAACGCGCTTTCAAATTATTACGAATGAAATCAAGGGTTACTGCACCTCGAGACCAATTTTCGCTTCGCGTTTCATATAAATTACCCGACACAGACAAAGGCGGGTCGTTTGGCAACTCATGACCAATTGCCACAACCATATAATTTTTTTGTTTAAATAAACTAGCAATGAACTGATAATTTGAGTGTGACACACCATAACCTGCACTTATAAAAGCAACTGGGCAAGGCGATTCAGCTTTACATACTTCAGCCTGAATAGGGTGAGACATTTCAATCGGGATATGGCGTTCACGAGACGAATCAATAATCACATCAGCAAGTGCAGTAAAGTTAATACTCGCAGACAATAGTAATAACCCTTTTAGGCACTTTTTCATTTAACAACTCCTTATTTAACTATCTAATTCTTAAATGCTTTTTAATCAGCATCATACTGAGATTTGAATCAATAAGCGAATTTGAGTTCTCGCTAAAAATAAGGATTAAAAAGTGCAGGGAGAGCTGTAAATATTAACGCTGCCTTGAGATAGATTTGGCAACCATTTAAAATTTGGCTTTAACTAAGTTCAGACTAGACTCGTTTATCAATAAAAAATGCGTCAACACAATACTCAATGCCTTAACGCATCATAGATTTCTTAAAATCAATTAGCTACATTTACCTTTTTTAGCCTGACCAGGTGGACAAAATTTACCATCAGACTTTTCTGAGCTCTTGCTACCTAATTTAACTTCCACATCATCAACAACTCCTTCAACGCGAGTTAACTGGCAACCAGATAATAAAACTGTTGCAAATAAAACAAAAACTAACGATTTCATACTTAAGCCCAAATCAACCAAACTACTGGTAATTATTACGAGTCCAAATTAACCTTTAGTGAATGCAAATTTGGCTTGTGAAAATAGTTTGTTGTTGGTTTTTTATTGCTCAATGTGAAAATTGGAAATACTAAAATAGTATCCTATCTTATAAAAAGGCTACCCATACCAAGATATCCCAAATAGTGGCTAGCAAAGCAAAAGGTAATGGAAAAGCTCTTGAGTTAATGACCTGCTTTCATAAAAAGTTAAAGCTCTATCACTTCTTGAACTCGTATTTTGGCTGCAATGAAATCTACATGAGCAACATACATCAAACTCGATATTTTACGAATAATATGATCTTCATAATCATCTAAATGGCCATCGGCAAAGGCAACATGCCACAGCAATTCTATGATTTCCATACGCTCTTCGTAGCTTGTTTTTGCATTCACCTCTTTTACGAATTGGTGCAAATCTAGCGCAGCTTCGACCATAGGCCTTACTTTATCAATTAGGGCTTTAACTTGGCTTTCATCGAGTTCACATTGTGTCTTTAAAATTTCGGCAATTTTAGCTAATTCCGATTGCTCAATTTTGCTGTCAGCGCGCATAACTTCAACTAACAGAGCGGCAAGCCCTGTATTAAAATCGATTGAATTCTCAGATTTGTTAGATTGCTGAAATTCATTACTGAAGTCAGCTAATAGTGCTTTAAGCTTTTTAAACACAGGTATGTCTCTGATTGTTTTATATAGTTTGATTATATCGCTGTTCTGCGAATTATATCGACTCATAAACATTTTCTTACAGTAATTTGCTACCAAATAACATAAAGTCGACCTTTAGCCTTCCATGGATGAATATGAAAACACTGATCACAGCACTACTTTTGATTTTATTAGCTGGCTGCGTTTACGTACCAGAAGATGTACATAGCTATGATGAAAAATGTAATGTCATGCGCAACAAGAAAGTCTTAGCACTCGAAGAAGCAATACCAATGGCAAACTGCTCAAACGAGGCTTGCGCACTGTTAATGGCAAGTTATGGCCTAGTGACTGCAGCCAGCTTTGTGGTATCTGGTAGTATTGTGGTTATTTCTAATACAGTGTATTGGCTTGAAACACCATCTGACTGCAAAAACCATAATCAAGGAAGTAATTCATGAAACTAAGCAGGCTCACTGTAACTGTCATTACTTCATTTTTTCTCACTGCCTGTATGAATGGTCAAAAGTACCAAGAGGTTTATGTTGAAGAATGTGACCATGTGTACAAACAAGTTATTAAAGGAAAAATAAATCCAGACTTTAGACGCTGCAGTTCATCTGAATGCATTGCATCAGGCGCATTTATTTACTCCACAATTGGTGCTCTTGCGACATTAGATGAAAGCACACAGCAACAAAAATATTATCAAGAATTTAAGGAAGCATGTGCAAAAAAAGGGATTGTAATTACTGAAGAACCCACTGAGAAGCGTATTTATTTAAACAAAAGAGTGCCCGCAAAAAAGAACACCAATTCTGACTCAGATCTCAGTGACATAGATAGGTAAAAGTCTTAAACCGTTTCAAGGAATAAACACCTGAACCACTAAACCAGTTTGCCCATCCCCGCGGTTATGTAAACTTAGCTGACCATGATGGGCTTCTGCAATTTCTCGACAAAGCGCGAGCCCCAAGCCGCTTCCACTGGCTTTGGTTGAATAAAAAGGTACAAGTGCATTAGCCATTACTGCTTCACTCATACCTTTGCCTGCATCGCTGACGCTTAATAATGTGCCATTCGATTTAGCTTCAATTTTCACCTTAATCAGTTCTGTTTCTGAGCCCGATTCAAAAGCGTTTTTAAGTAAGTTAATAAGCAACTGCTCTAACTGCACTCTGTCTGCATAACAGTCATTATCCGGAATATCACCCTCAATACTAAAATTCCATTCCTGCTTAATACTGCTTAATAAGCCTGACCAATCAATTGCTTCGAGTTTAGGTTGTGGCAATTTGGCGAATTTACCATAGCCTTGCACAAATTCATTTAGGTGATTTATGCGCTCTTGCATGGTCGAAAATACTCGTCCGAGTCTTGGATCATCGAAGTTTTGTGTCAGTAATTTTCCGCTATGTAACATAGAAGACATAGGGCCCAATGAGTTATTCAGTTCGTGACTGATAATGCGTATGACTTTTTTCCATACCGCCACTTCTTGACGGCTCAGCTCACGAGTCAGTTGCTTAAAAATATATAAACGGTGGCTGTGGTTATTTAACAAAAACTGTCCGGTTGAAAGGTGCCAAGTTTGGGCTTCGTCATCTTGATTTAATTGACGATCGTGTGAATGTGTGTTCTTTAGGTGAAATAGTCCATCTCTACCGGCTTCCATGGCATTTTTAATCTGCTCACTGCCACATTCATAAAGTTCATTTCGAGTCAGACCTTCAAGTTTCTGCTCACTGTTAAACAATAGCTTGGCACTGTGATTACTAAAGACCACGTAATTATTGCTATCGATTAAAACCAGAGCTTGAGGCGAAGACTGTAGCACTTTATCGAGCATCAGTTCGCGCTGATAAATCCATTGTTTTTCTTGTCTAAGTTGCTCGGCGGTTTGATTGTAAGTGTGACACAAGCGCCCAAGTTCATCGTCTTCACTGTAAGCAAGTAAACTCGAAAACTCACCATCTTTAAAATTCAACAAACCCGTTTCTAACGCTTTAATGCCTGAGTTCACAGGCTGAGTAATAAGGCTACTCACAAACCAAGCTAGAACAACGGCTAAGCTCACACTGATCAGGCTGAGAGTACTCGAAGCGCCTAGCACAAGTAGTACGGGTACTAACGCCAACACCACACTTAAAACAGTTGCTAACTGCAATTTATGTCGAGTGCTGAGATTGGCTGTGAGTGATTTCATAAAGGTTATCGTTTTAGTTTTATTAATAATCGATATCGAATTTTTGTAAACGCCTATATAGCGCTTGTCGTGAGAGCCCGAAGTGCCTTGCTACTTTGGCAACAACCCCATGATACTCACGCATTGCCGCCTCGATTTCATCTTTATTGGGTTCTTTGTTTGTATTTGGTTGCGTTACGTTTTGTGTCTGGTTTAAACCAAAGTCAGTAAACTCCAGTGCGCCACTTGGCTTTAGAACAGCAGCTCGCTTACAGGCGTTTTCAAGCTCTCTAACATTTCCCGGCCAAGTATAATTAGTGAGTGCCTGCTCAGTGGCAAGACCAAATTCACGCTCAGGTAAGAAGTGTTTGATAAGTGGAATGATGTCGTCTTTACGCTCACCAAGCGGTGGTAGCCTGAGCTCAATGACATTCAGTCGGTAATATAAATCTTCTCTAAATCTGCCTGCTTTTATGTCTTGTAATAAGTCAGCGTTAGTTGCTGAAATTACTCGAACGTGTACTTTCTGTGTTTGCACTGAGCCTAGGCGTTCAAACTCACCTGTTTGCAACACCCTAAGTAATTTCATTTGCCCTGAGGGCGGCAAATTGCCAATTTCATCTAAAAATAATGTGCCACCATCCGCAGCTTCAAAGCGGCCAATGCGTTGTTTATTGGCCCCCGTATAAGCCCCTGCTTCTGCACCAAATAGCTCGGCTTCGATTAACTCGCTTGGCAGTGCGCCTGCATTCACTTTAATAAAAGGCTTATCTGCCAAAGCAGAATTTAGCTGCACAATTTCGGCAATGCGCTCTTTGCCACTGCCGTTTGGTCCTGTGATCAATACCGACACATCTGACTTAGCGAGTTGCAATGCCATATCAACTACTCGCTCCATAGCTGTACTCGCATACACAAGGCCTGCGAGGTTTGCCTGTTCATGGACAGAGTGACGTTCATCTTGTTGGCGAGCAAAAACATCGTTGTCTTGCTTGGCTTTACCCAGTTCAATCAGGTTTGCAATACTGGTCAGTAACTTATTGTCATCCCAAGGTTTGGCAATGTAATCTGCCGCGCCCGCTTTCACAAGCTCAATGGCTGTTTCTAGCTCTGTCCATGCGGTGATCAGAATAATGGGCAAGTGGGCATTGAGTGCACGAAGTTGATAAAAGAGGTTTTTGCCTTCTTCACCCGATGTGGTGTCAGCGGTAAAGTTCATATCTTGAATGACTAAAGCAATACGTTGATAACGCACAACTTGCTCTGCTTCGAAAGGAGTGTGTGCTGTAACAACATCATAGCCATGTATTTCGAGCAATAACGACAACGCATCGAGCACTGCTTGGTTATCGTCAATGATGAGTATTTTGTCCATGTATGTTCTTTTTATTATTCGTGCCACACCAAAGGCTTGAGTGTAGCACGAAGTATTTCATTCAATAAATTTAGGGATCAAATTGTTCTTGTTGCGATGCTTGGGTCGATATTCGCTGCACGTTGTGCAGGGCCAATCACAGCTAACAAACTCATCACAAAGACTGCAATTGCTGTGACGGCGACATACCAGTTTGATAACGCAGGGACTGAGTAATGGGTCATAAGCTGTTGACCTAACAACACAGCGCCACAAACGCCTAGTACTAAACCAGCTATACAAATTAAGCTGTTTTCAACCACAAAGTAGCTGATAATCGCTGATTTTCGAGCCCCTAGCGCGCGTCTTGTACCAATTTGTTTCGTGCGTTTGTTAATGTTGAACAAGGTAAGACCAAAAATCCCCAAGGCTGTAACCAACACAAGTACACTAATTAGTATCACTAGCATACGCATCATTAGCCTGTCTTCGGCAACATAATCTGCTTTTTTCTTATCTAGCCCAGCTAAATCTTGCACTACCCTTTTGCTATAGTTTTTATGAATAAGCGACTCAATTTGCTGCATAACTTCAGCACGTCTACCTGGCTCCGTTCGGACTAAGAACTTATTGAATTTTTCAATACGAACATATGGAATAATCACAGATCTGTCTTTACGTTCTTCATTCTTCATCCAAGGGCCTTTCATCATGCCTACAATGCCAATGACTTTATAAGGCTTTGTACCTGAATATATGATTTGACCTAACCCGTCACCGTTTGGAAATAGTTCATCCATTAAAGCTTTTGTCGCCAGAACAACATTAGCCGATTGAGTATTATCCAGATCGTGTGCCACTTCAGACTCAGTAAAATTGCGCCCTTCAACTAACTCTACACCAAAGGTATTTAAAGCATGTTCATCTGCGGTAAAGTAGCTCGCATTGACTGATTTCGCCTTTTCTGGCACTGGTTTTAGTCTGTAACTCGTAGAAGAGCCCCCTCCAGATAAAGGAATCGCATTAATGGTTACAGCATCAATCACACCGGGTAATGCACGAATGCTGGCTTCATCAAGCTCTGCTTGTTGAGCCAAATCTACATCTGTACCAAAAGTCATCACATTAAATTTAAATATGTTTTCTTCTTGATAACCCGTGGGCTGATTTAAGTAATCTAATCTATCTTTAATTATAAACGCCGCATTACTAACAATTGCTGTGGTAATTGCAATTTGTATTAGTAATAAAACTGCACCTACTTTAGAGCGAAGTAAGGCATTAAAAATTGGTTTAATCTCAAACATAATTCGTGTTCCTTACTGACTCTTTAAATATGTCGATGGTGTGGTTTTACATACCAACCATGCTGGGTACATACCCGCAACAATACATGCTGTTATGGCAATGACTGGTGCTGCAAATAACATTGATAAGTCCATATTTGCTAAGTTACTGTAGTAATCATAACTGTGCCTTATACCCCATAAGCCTAACTGCGCGACCAAAATACCAATCAATCCCCCCATCAAACCTAACATGGCGACTTCAACAATATGCTGATAGAAAACCTGAGTTTTGCTCGCACCTAGCGCTCTTCTTACGCCCACTTCCGGTGCTCGTTTTAAGAACTTAGCAAGTAACAATCCCAGAATATTGGCCAAACAGACGGCCAAGAACATAAAGCTCAATGCGACAAGGATTTTGTTGTCTTCATTCACAACTTCAAAATAAGTGATCCACTCATTGACATCTTTGAGACCGTACTCCAGTTTAGCTCGTTCGAAACGGCCTAACTTTTTCTGTTCCTGCATGTAGTTCATCAGGTAGTCACCAAACGCTTTCTTATCTTCTTCAGAATTCAGCTCAATCCAAAATTGCAACCATACATGCTCTGATTGCATCTTATTCGTGAAATTTCTCAGGTCTTCATTTTTCCAACCATTGGTATTGCCCCAAGTGTCAATCTCATACGCTTTTATTAAAGAGAAAGGCAAAAAGATCTGTTCTGGCTCGTTAAACGCCCCATTATTTAGGTCGTAGTATTTAATATTAATTTGCCAATCAGCGATAACGCCGGTCACCTGAACATTCAAATCGTCTAAATAGAAACTCTTACCAACGCTATTGTCAGTACCGAATAATTTCTTACTCATACTTTGAGAAATCACCGCTACAGGGGTTGCACTTTCTTCTTGTTCTGCACTCCAAGGCGCACCATGTTTAAATGACAGATTAAACATTTCAAACGCTTGCCTTGATGCTAAACGGCTTACAGCCATAAAAGGTTGAAGCTTGTCTGAGTCTAAGTGAACAGAAAAACCGCTTTTCATTAATGCTGTACGTTTATAAGGTAAGTCAGCATTTTGTAAATTCTCTGCATCTTGATAAGTCAATTGATAAGGCAAGTCATCGGGCGTCCACCAGCTTGATTCCTCGTCCATAATCTGCAGCTGAACGGCATGCAGTTTGTCACTCTTTTCAGGAATAGGGTCCATCGACATCATGTGGTAAACCGACAAGCTGGTCATTGTAATGCCAATACCAACCCCTATGGCAATCACCATTAGCAAGCTTACTAGCGGCGTACGCTTAAAGCTTCGCCAACTTAAATCTATGTAATGACTGAACATATTAAGCTCCTACTGCCATATTTGGATTACCCTGATATAACGTAAAATCAGCAAGTTGGCCGTCTACTACCTGAATATTGCGTGGTGCTCGACGAGCAAGCTCCGCGTCGTGCGTTACCATGATAATGGTGGCGCCATCACGATTAATTTGTTCAAGCAACTCCATGACTTGGCGTGCCATTAAGCTATCAAGATTACCTGTTGGTTCATCGGCCAATAAAAAGCGTGGTTCACCAGCCAGCGCTCGAGCGATGGCAACTCGCTGTTGCTGACCACCAGATAGTTGCTGAGGTAAATGTTTAGCACGGCTTGCCAGCCCCACTTGCTCCAAACACTGCTCAATTCGGCGTTTGCGTTCAGCCGCTTTGATCCCACGATAACGTAAAGGCACTTCGACGTTTTCGTACAGGTTTAAGTCTGGTATGAGGTTAAAGCCTTGGAAGATAAAACCAATTTTTTGGTTACGTAAATCTGCACGTTGATTGTCATTCAATTTGCCAACATCAATGCCGTCTAATAAATATTCGCCGCCTGTAAATGGCTCTAACATGCCTGCAATATTCAAAAAGGTCGTTTTACCTGAGCCCGACGGGCCTGTTACCGCAATAAACTCGCCTTCTTCAACGTTTAAATTAAAATCACGTAATGCATGAGTTTGTACCATCTCTGTTTGATACATCTTGCTGATATTATTCATTTTTAACATTGTTCTTTCCTTTTTAATTCGGTCTATATTCTGTTGATGATGCCTAAATGTGCTTGTTGTTATTTCAACGATACTTATCTAAGAAGTACTTATCTCAACAATACGGCATCGGCATTTTTAAATGTGTCGTAATTTGAAATGATGATTTCATCGCCTTGTGCAAGTCCACTTAACACTTCTACATGGTTAATACTGGTGACACCGGTGTTGATTTCGATGCGTTCTGCACGTTCGCCATTAAGCTTGTAAGCCACGTAGCCACCCGCATTCATAAATGCTCCACGCTTTACCATTAATACATCGCTGCGGTTTTCTAATAAGATACGCCCTGATAAACGCTGATTTTGACGAATATTGCTAATATCACTTTGGTTAAAGCGCACACGCGTGGTTACTTCACGGTTATTCACCTCTGGCGAAATGGCTGACAACGTACCTTTAACTAGCTCAGTACCCATTTTCAGCTCTACTTGCATGCCGATCCCTAAATCATTGGCATAGCTCTCTGGCACTTGCAATTCTGCCTCAAAAGCGGACAAATCGACTAAAGTGAGTAAGGCTTGGTTTTTAGTCACCATGGCTCTAGGTTGCACCAGCAAGTTACCAACAATGCCCGATACACTGGCTTTTACATTTAAGTTGCTGACTTTTCTTTGAAGTTCATCAACCACCAGTTGCTGTCTAGCAACTTGGCTTTGCGATGATTGTAACTCAAACGCCAAGGTATCTTTGGCGAGCTCAACCTCTTGCTGCGCATGTTTAAAGGTCAGCTTAGCTTTGGCTAAATCATCGACGGCTTTTTCTAAATCAATTTGACTGATCAGGCTTTTCTCAATTGACAGTTTTGCTCGGCGGTTTTCACGTTCTGCAGCACTCAGTTCAACTTGCGCCATGTCTAAGGTTTTATTTAGAGCCAATGTTTGACGTCTTGCTTCTAACTCGCTTCTGGCAAGTTCGCCTTGCAGTCTGGCAAGCTCTGATTCTTGTTGCTTTAAACTGTTGTTCAGCTCTGGGCTTTCAACCTCAGCGATCACTTGCCCCTTTTCTACACTATCTCCCGCTTTTACTTGCAGCGTGACAAAGCCTTGCTCTGGGCTGTAAGCTTTTGGCGCATTAGCAGCAACTATTTTACCTGTTGTCGCTACATCTCTGACTAGGTCACCTTTAATAACGGTTGCGATTTGTAGCTGAGCTTTTTCAACAGATTGACTGACATTATTGGTATTCATCATGGCGTAACCTGCCCAGGTGATTAGCGACAGTACACCAGCAATCAGCAGCAGAGGTTTTAGTCTTTTTGGCTTATGTTGGACCATTTGATCTTGGCCACTGGTATCTCTGATCATACTCATTCCTTATTGATTCAAAAATTGCTCAGTGCAGCTGATAAGTAATGACATCAACAACATCAAAAGGGGTGATACAAAAAAAGCGGTCGTTAAAATCATTGTCTAGCTCCTGAGCCTATAATGTCTAAATAGATACCAAGAGTGTGCCAAACTTCAAAGCTTATATTTTTCAGGTGGTTATGGATTTATTGAGTATTGAACGCTTGTCCGCGGACGATAAAAGTGTCCGCATCGGACACTTTTTACCTAAGCAACTTGTGTAATTAAAAAATGCTTAAGTCATTGAAATGAAAAAATAGACTGTTAATGTAAGTCAGTGTCAACGGTATCTAAACTGAGATTAAGGGGTATAAAAATGAAGTTCAGTTTATTAGCGATTATTGCGCTACTATTTTCTAGCCAACTATTGGCACAACCTGAGCAAATTTTTTTGCTACGCCACAGTGAAAAAGCCAGCGGCAGTAACCCATCATTAACGGATAAAGGTAAGCTCAGAGCCAACAACATTGCCAAACAACTAAAATCAGCCAAACCAACACAGCTCTTCAGTACTGATTACAATCGAACTCAACAAACTATCGCGCCACTGGCAAGGGCAACTTCACTCAAGGTACAAAGTTATAACCCGAGAGAATTAGTACAATTTGCTGGTGAGTTAAAGTTATTAAATGGTGTAGCCGTGGTAGTTGGTCACAGCAATACAACGCCTCAACTTGTAAAGCTGCTGTCTGAGCATCGAGTTAACATTGAAGAAGATGAATACGACAAATTGTATGAATTACGTTTACATAATGGCCGTTATACACTCATTCGTCATAACGTATCTACAAAAAACAATTAGCCCCCACCGATAAAGATTAGTGAAAAATCGGCAATCTATATCTATGCTTTATAAAAACCATAAAGCATAGAACACCATGAAGGTTCAAGAATCCATAGTCATTCCGGCAACAAAAGAGCAAATATGGCGAATCATCAGCGATATACGCCATGCCCACCAACATATTTCTGCCATAAAAAGCCTAGTGATTATTGAGCAACCTAAAGAGGGGCTTAAAGGGTTAAAATGGCAAGAAACCAGAACCATGTTTGGTAAAGATGCCAGCGAGATAATGTGGATCACAGAGTCTGAAACGAATGTGTTTTATAAAACAAAAGCGCAAAGTCACGGATGCGATTATTACTCCGAAATGCGCATAACCGAACACAAAGAACAATGTGAACTTATTATGAGTTTTAAAGGTGAGCCACATACTCTTTTTGCAAAATTCATGAGTGCCATCATGTCTCGTTTTATGGTTCAACAGCTCAGAAAAACCATTCAGGCAGATTTAGAAGATATAAAAAATGCAGTAATGACTGTTCATAATATTAACCACTAAAGGAACTCAGGCTAACTAAATCAAAGATAACTGCTCTGCAAAAATTTCATATAGTCCGGCTTGTGCTTGCTCAATTGATTGCGCAGCAAATCCTAGGCGAATATGACTTATCTCGCCATCATTTGGTTTTAAAGAGCGAACTGAATTTGCATGGTAAAACTCTTCTTCTGACTGAAAATAAATCCCCTTTGCTCTCGCTTTAGACTTAAGGGTGACCACATCTTGATGACAGTTTAGCCAAAATGCCATTCCACCATCTGGTTTGGTAAATGAAAGAGATAACCCTTGCTTTTGCAGTGTTGTAAAAGTGTCAGCCATTGCGTTCCAGCGTGCTTTATATGACTTCGTCATACGTTTTAAATGACGTTCAAACTCACCTGTTTCCATCCAATGTGCGACCGCAAGTTGCATAAAAGCATCATTTTTATGATTGATGAGTTTCTTTAAGGCTTTTAAACGCGACAAGACGGGTTTAGCCGCATGCATATAACCCACTCTGGCACCTGCACACATTATCTTTGAAAAAGTCGATATATAAATCACAATGCCTGCGGGATCATCTGCAGCCATAGGTTGTAAAGGCTGGCATTGATAGTGGAATTCATGATCGTAATCATCTTCGACGATCAGCACTCCATATTGATAGCACAACTGATAAATTTTTAATCGCCTAGCAACGGGTAAAGTCACTGTTGTAGGGTATTGATGTAGAGGTGTTAAATATAATAGTTTGATTTTTCTTAACTTAAACTGCGCTTCTAAATCATCAACACAAAGCCCTTGCTCATCTTGTTTAATGTCTACTAATGCCGCACCGCAGCTTTCAAAAGCCATTCTTGCCGGTGGATAGCCTAAGGTTTCAATAGCAACAAAATCCCCCAGATTGATAAACGCTTTAGCAACTAAAAACAAGGCTTCTTGGGAACCATTGCATATAAGTAAGTCGTTTATATTTAAAGCTCTTGCTTGACCTAGATAAGAGATGATTTGACCCTTTAGCGCTGGTAAGCCTGCACTGTCAGAATAATGCATATCATGGGCATTGAATTGCCTTGCAGACATATTCAATGACTGTTTAAATGCCTGCTTAGGAAATGCAGCTAAATCAGGCATTCCGCCAGCAAACACATGGGTGAAAACCGATAAATCTACTTCATTAAAATCATAATCTGGTTTTGCGAACGCATAAGAAAATGCTTTTAAAGGCAGATCTTTTTTGTACTGAGCGCTAGAATCTATAGGCAGCTCTGAACTCACAACATAGGCTTTTCTTTGCTCGGATCTAAGCCAGCCTTCCGCCACCAAACTTTGTAAAGACATCATCACAGTATGACGATTAACTTCGTAAAAATCAGCCAATGCTCTGGCTGAAGGTAACCTTGTATCAGGTAGTAATACACCCGTTTTTATAGCTTCGCGATATGCATTAATAATCTGCGAATATTTCGCTTGGGTATCGTTAAAATCAATATCTAGTGGTTTCATTGCGGGCTAATTTCTTAAATCGCTTTCACGGCGTTAGTCGAGGTATAAGTCATATCGGTCACTGAGGTGAATTTACATTTTTGATGATAAATTAATGATTTGCCAGCCCGCAACCTTGTCATTTATATACCCTGATTGACGATAGGCTTTTTCTATTTCCCCCTTCTTTTTCAAGATTTTTAAGCCCTTTTGTAGGGCCTCTATCAGAGGTTGACTCTGAGCTGTATATCGAGAAACCGCGAAATGCCGACTGTCGGGCATTATTACTTTCAAGTTATTTATCGGCAGATAAGTTTCGCCATTATGCTGAAAGCTCAAATCTTCACTGTTATTAAAAGGGCCCAACATTACATCTGCACGTTTTTTAAAAAGCATATCTAACATGGTTGTATATTTACCGGTGTGATATACCCCATTAAAATTTAATTGTTTAAGTATTTCCCAGTCATGTTGCCAGTTTTGATTCGACACTGCGACAAGCTTTATTAAGTCTGCGGGACCATCAACAGATAACACTGCATTGTTCTTACTATGTGTATAGAGACCAGCCTCGGCCCGGCCTTTTTCAAGAATGGCATTACTTATGTGTAGTTTGTGCTCAAACTGTTTTATTTCATTCAGCCAAAGTGGCGTGGCACTTAGATGGATCAAGCCTTGCTCCATAAGCTTGATCCTACGAGGTTGATGGTCTACTTGAATATAGTTAATGGGTAAATCAAAACCACCTAAACGGATAGCCTTCACTAGTAAAGCGTGCTCTACAACATCTCTTGAAGCGGCTAAGCCGCTGTAGTCATCAATTTCTAAGATCTGACGATTATCAACAAACTGATAATATTGCGCTTTAATATCGTCTTGTATAGCAATAGTGATACTACTACTATCAATTTCGGCTTTGCTATGGGGGTAGAACAAAAGGCAAAAGAGAATTAAAAACAAGCGGTTCATATTATTCCTTAACTTTTTCATCGCATTGTCATTAAATCTTAATTCAGGACTTTACTCAATAATAAAAAGCACCATAACTGGTCTAGCAGTTTTTATAAAACTGGTTGTATTTGATTAAGCCAGATAGCTCTAAAGTAACTTAAAAATTAATTTAGAGGCAAACCATGTTTAATTTAATAACTTTAGAAACCGATAAAGTGAAGCTCACTCCATTGACACAAGATCATTTAACAGGCTTGCTTGAAGCCGGAAGTCATCCTGATATTTGGCGCTGGGTATTTAATAATTATTGTAAAGACAGTGCCACCCTCACAACTTGGTTTGAACAAACCGCTCAATTTGATAGCAAGAACCAACTGGTCATGGCAATTATTTGTAAGCAGACAAATAATGTAGTTGGGACAACCCGCCTTTTCCGACTAGATGAGCAAAATATGAGCGTAGAGATCGGTCACACATTTATTGCAAAATCAGCCCAAAAAACGCATATAAATACCCATTCAAAATATCTATTACTGAATTACGCATTCGAACAATTAAAATTAGTAAGAGTGACATTTTGTACGCATGAAAATAATCTCATCTCACGTAATGCTATTGCCCGATTAGGTGCACGTTTTGAAGGTTTAGCTTATAAACAACGTAAGCTCGTCGATGGCTCTTACCGCAATACCGCTATTTTTAGTATTACTGACGATTTGTGGCCGACTGTGCGAGACAATTTATTACAAAAGGCACAGCAGACAGAGTTAGCCTAGCAGCACAAAAACAAACCCATTTAATTGATTTAACACAATAATCAGGGTGTTTTTATAACGCATAAAAACACCTTCTGATCTTCATCAAATAGACTTGAAAATGTCTGATTTTTCGTACTTATCTTGTTTATAAAACAACCTTATTTGACTATATTGCCCTTCTTGCATAAATGGACAGAATGCCCCATGAATATAAGTCGAACCCAAGAAATACATTTAAAAAAAGAAACCTTTTTATTATCTACCACAGATCAAAGTAGCCGCATTACCTATGCAAATGATGCTTTTTGCGATGTATCTGGTTTTAGTACTGAAGAAATGTACGGCAAGCCACACAACCTAGTGCGCCACAGTGATATGCCTAAAGCTGCTTTTAGTAATCTATGGGAAACAATTCAAAGTGGTCATTCATGGATGGGTCCCGTTAAAAACAGAAGCAAAGATGGTCGATTTTATTGGGTTAATGCTTTTGTTACGCCAATAAAAAATGAGCAAGGCAAAATTGTTGAATACCAGTCAGTGAGGACTTACCTAGACGACAATGTCAAAAAGCGAGCTGAATGTGCATATCAAAAAATACAAGCCGGGCAAGTTGCAAACCGATACTATGATAGTACCAAGTGGGTAACTTATGGGCTGCTAGCTGCTTTTCTGCTTGCTTTAATTACTTTAACCTTAGCCCCATCATTAAGCTTTTTCGCTCTGACATCTTTGTTATTTGTCACAGCTTTCATGCAACTTAGGTGGCGTAAACGCTATTTATACACGCTTAAAGAAGCAAAAGCGTCTTACGACAATCCACTTATGTCATTCCTTTACTCTGGACATAACGATGCTGTAGGCTCCCTTTCTTTAGCAATAAAAATGCAACAAGCAAAGGTAAGAGCTGTAGTTGGCCGAGTAAACGATGAATCACTTAGAGTGAACCTCAATGCACAAAAGAATACCCAAAGTGGTCAACAAGTTTCAGAGCTTTTAAAGAAGCAAAATAACGAAGTACAACAAATGGTGCAGTGCATGCAAGAATTTACAGTCACCATTGAAGAGTTAAATACGAATGTAGAACGAGCCTCACGCGCTGCAATGGCTTCAGAACAACACACTCAAGATGGTAAATCATCGGTAGATAAAGTTATTGATGCCATACATCATTTAGATGAGCATTTAGCTGAGGTTAACCAAGCGGTGTCGCGCTTAGTCGCTGGTAATGAGAAAATACATGGTATTTTAAACGTGATAAATTCAATTGCCGACCAAACTAATTTACTCGCGCTAAATGCTGCGATAGAAGCAGCAAGAGCTGGAGATCATGGTAGAGGGTTCTCCGTTGTTGCTGACGAAGTTCGAGCTCTGGCCCAAAAAACACAAGCCTCAACAGAAGAAATCACCCAACTGGTTCAAGAGCTCAATGAAGTCTCGCAAAGTGCTGTAAGCTCAATGGACCAAGGTAATTTACTTTCGAATACCAGCGTTACACTTGCCAGTCAAAATGGCGAGAGTTTATCAACTATTCAATCGCATGTTTCAGAACTTGCCGATCTTAATCGCTCTGTTGCAGCAGCCATTGAGCAACAATCTATCGTAATAAAGCAAATTAACTTAAATGTTGAGAGCGTAAGTGAACTGGCCGACTTAGGTGGGCAACATGGTCAGCATTCTCATAACTTAAGCCAAGAATTGTTAAGTCAAATCGAGCAGCAAACCAAACTCATCCAGCAATTTTGCTAACATCAAGTTGCGTGGCTTATATCACGCAACGCCCATAAATTGAGTGATTTTTGTACTACATTGTTTGCAAATCATAAAACGCTAAATCTTAATGTTGACCAAATACTTTATTTAAAACCTCCTCAGAGCGATCGCTTAACTGTTTTCAGCGTAATGACTTGTACCAACTCACGCGAGGTCAATACCATGCTGTACTATTTAATAACTAGTCAAAACTACAAAACCTTCAGAAACATTGAAGATAAAGTAAAAGGAATTGCCTACGTTGAGGACATTACTCACCTGTGTAACCACGAACCACACCTTTGGCACAGTTGGCTAACGAATAAGGTCGCTCAGCTTGTTAAAACTGAATCATTATTTGCGCTGCTCGTCGTCATTTCTATATGTATTGCAGCCTCTGTGACTAACCTGTCATCAGGTCTATTTGTGGTTGGCGGTATCGTTGTTGTGCTCTTTAGTATCTGGGTTTGTGGATTAATTGGTATCGAGCAAGTTTCTCATTACGTGTCATGCCAAGATATGTTTAAAGATAAAGAAGATGCACTGAATTTGTATAAGGTAAAAATTTAATTTAAGCGGGACGAGTCCCGCTTTCAAACTATTACTGCTGGTTAGACAATTTTTCTTTTGCAGCTTCTACTTTTGCAAAATCAAGACCTAACTCTTCTACAGCCTCTTTAATTAAACCTGGGTTTTGCATCACTAAACCCATTAATTGCTGTAATTTGTCTTGTGGAATTCCTAATTGCTGAACCACTGCCATAGCCATCAACGGGTTTTCAGTTAATGTTTCAAATAGGCTTTTAATTTGCTCGTCAGCTATGTTGTGCTCTTTTAATATTGCGATGATTGGATTCATTATTTTGACTCTAATTAAATTTATACTTTTAAATTTGGGCTAAGTACTGTTTTTCAACTCTCACCATGCTTTTTATTATATTTATCTAGTGCCTGTTGTACTTTTTGAACAAGCTCTTTATCAGTTTTTAAACTGAAGGCCAGGCAGGCTCTGCGGTTATCTATTTCTTTCACCTCAATGACTTTTCTCAACATTGAATAGTCGTAACCTAGTTCTTTCATTCTTTCTGAAGCCGTATATTCAGTTTGTAGAATAAAATCGACTCTACCAGCAATAAGTTTACGCGGACTCGAGCTTGGATCTGAGGTTAAATCTAAATTTTCACCCGGTTTAAAGCCCGCATTTGTCAAATACCCTTCACTCACACTGCCTCTAACAATGGAAATCAAATAGTGTTTTGCATCTTCTAAAGAATCTATTTGAATGTCATTTCTTGTTCTTAAAGTAAATAAATACTCTTTAACAGGAGCCATAAGGGGACAAACCCATTGGAACAAGTTTTCGCGCTCTGGTGTACGATAAATAGAATAAATCATAGTATTGGCTTGTGTCTTTGCTAAATGCATTGAACGTAACCAAGGATAACTATTGAGGGTGTAATCGACGCCTGCATCAGTAAGCACAGCACGCACTTTAGCCGTAGAACGACCAACTAATTGACCTTCAGAATTAGTATAGTTGTAGGGCAACCACTCTTCAGTGACAACCTGCAGTTTATTCGCGGCAAATACCTTAAAACTTAAGAGTAGTATCAAACAAAATAATAGTCTCATTGAATTCCCAAGGCATATATTGGACGAATTATCTTAACACGAAAAATACTTTTTAACGGTCAAAAAAAGCATCAACGGCAAAAGCTATCAATTCATCAACTTGCGATTCGAATTCTTCTAAAGGTTTTTCAATTTTAAGGAAATAACTTTCGATTTGGCTTTGTGACAGCTTGCGATTCATTAAAGAATATTCTTTTTCGTCCAGCAACTTATCGTACCTAGGCACAAAAGCAAAAAGTGCGTAGCTAGGAGGTGGGATTTTTTTCGCAGCAAACTGGCAAAACTCTTCAATATAATCAATACCATCAGGACCCAAGCACCCTGGCTCAACACGATATAGTAATTGGATCCTCATGTCTTTGTTCATTTTAATTACCTAAAAAACACTACCTTTTTGATTTTGCCCTTTTCAATTTGGTAGCTTGTTACAAACTCAGATCGCTTGTCGACCACATCAGCAGCTTTACTGCAAATTTCAGAGCTTTCATGATCTATCACGATGCTGCCATGGGTAATACGCTTAAGTGATTTTGATCTAAGACATTTCATTTTCTTAAACATCAAACCATAGCGCTTAATTAAATCTTCTTTACCCGTAAACATTAATTTTTGCGGATACATATAGAACTCTACATCATCTGTATATAAAGCCAAGAATGATTTAATGTCTTGTTGATTATAGGCAACAATTAACTGATCGATTACTTTTTCTGCCGCTAACTCTTGCTCTGTCTTCGCGTTATTTAAAGCAGTTGATTGTTCTTCAAAAGCTGGGTTTGCTTTTATGCTAAACGTAACGATTAAAGCAGCTATAAAACTTAAAATTCTCATAAGTACCTAAATAAAACACAATATCGCTGGCAACCTTAACAAATCCCATCCTTTATTCATAGCTTACCAATATTGTTCGACTGATATATGACCAGGTTCAGAACGTCTGTGTCTTTTATATCCAAGCGATTGTAACAATTGAGAAGTTTCTTTTACCATGTCGGGGTTTCCACAAATCATAAAATGGGAGTTTTCAGGTAAAGCTTGCAAATTAAAATAGCGCGCAACAGCATTCTGTTTAATTAACTCTGTAATACGCCCTTGCAAGCCATGCTCAGGTTCTTCTCTGGTCACTAAAGGTAAATAAGTAAATTGTTTAAACAGCTTCTCATGGGCTTGAATAAAATCTTGATAAGTAAGATCGTTATTATATCTAGCACTATGGATCAGAATCACTTTTTGATATTTATCCCACACCTTGCCATCGGCTAAAATAGATAAAAAAGGTCCGATACCGGTACCCGACGAAATCATCCAAAGTACATCTCTTTGCGGAGATTCTTCAATAGTTAAAAAGCCATTAGCTTTCGCTTCAACATCAATACTCGCCCCAACTTCAAGTTCAGCGAGTCCTGATGTCAGTTTGCCTCCCTCAACTTCAGTCAGATAGAACTCAAGCACGGGATCATTTGGCGCATTAACATAGGAGTAAGCTCGAGCAATACGTTTATCACCGATCGTCATCGCTAATTTAGTAAACTGCCCAGCTTGAAAGGGCGCAACATCTGCAGCGACTTTGATACTAAACAGTGACGGTGTCCACCAATTTACCTCAGTGATTTTTCCACTAACCCATTGAGACATATAAAAGCTCTTTTAGATTAAACACACTATAACTGTGGCAGAAAGCAACGATATGTCAAAAATCTCAACGGCTCATAAATTTTAGACAAAAAAAAGCCACACTATACAGCGTGGCCTTTTGGGGTGTGATTCGCTTCAATTTGGGCGTGTCTCCAAAAATCAGCGATTACGTTACCAAGGAACTTTTTGCTCAAAACCCAACGAGCAAATAACAACTTAAAACTGTTTTACAAAATCGTTAGATTGACTCTAAAGCAATCTTCACCATTTCGTTAAATGTACTTTGTCTTTCTTCTGCTGGTGTTGCTTCACCAGTAATAACATGGTCACTTACTGTGAATAATGCCATTGCTTTAGCACCGTACTCTGCTGCAACGCCGTACATGCCTGCCGTTTCCATATCAACAGCTAATACACCTAACTTGTCTAGTTCTTCATAGAAAGAACCATCAGCTTGGTAGAAAGTATCTGTCGTGAATACATTACCAACTTTCGCTTCAATACCTAGTTTACGTGCTGCGTTAACACCGTTTTCAAGTAAACCAAAATCAGCAATTGCTGCGAAGTCATAACCACGTACACGTGCACGGTTTACATTTGAATCTGTACTTGCACCTTGTGCGAAAATAACATCACGGATTTTGATGTCTTGACTAATACCGCCACAAGTACCAATGCGGATCAGATTTTTTACGCCATAACTAACAATTAGTTCACGTGCATAAATAGACATTGAAGGAATGCCCATACCAGACCCCATTATGCTTACTGGTTTACCATTATAAGTGCCAGTAAAACCATACATGTTACGAACACCAGTTACTTGACGAGCGTCTTCAAGAAAATTTTCTGCTATATATTTAGCGCGTAAAGGGTCACCGGGCATTAATACCGTTTCAGCAAAATCACCATTGTTCGCATTGATATGAGGAGTACTCATTCTCTTTTCCTTCTTACGCCTTGATTAGGTCGTCAGCAAAGCTGTCGCCGTAGTCAAGTGTTGATAAATTAAACCACTGGGCAAGGGTTTGACCTATGTCAGCAAAACTTTGTCGTTCGCCGAGTGCGATATTGTCAATCCCCGGTGTATAAGCCAGAACCGGTACATATTCACGGGTGTGATCAGTACCTGGTGCTGTTGGATCGCAGCCGTGATCTGCCGTAATAATTAATAAATCATCTTTTTGCATTTTATTAAGTATTGTTGGTAGGTAATCATCGAATTGCTTAAGCGCTTCGGCATACCCTACGGCATTACGTCTATGACCAAATTTTTCGTCAAAATCCACAAGGTTTGTGAAAATCAAACTGTGATCAGGGGCGCTGTCGATGATTTCTGAGGTTTTCTCAAGTAAATTCATCAAGCCTGGCGCTTTATGCTTCTGAGTAATGCCTTGATGGGCATAAATATCAGAAATTTTACCTATGCTGATCACTTCACCACCATCTTGCGCCAACTTATCTAATAATGTTGGTGCAGGAGGTAGCACAGAATAATCTCTACGATTACCTGTTCGCATAAAGTCGGCACTCGAAGTGCCTATAAATGGCCGCGCAATCACTCGCCCTATATTCATATCATCAAGCAGTGCCCGTGCGATTTCACATACTTGATAAAGCTTGTCAAGGCCGAATGATTGCTCGTGTGCGGCTATTTGGAACACACTATCAACTGAGGTATAACAAATTGGCATGCCCGTTTTTACATGCTCTTCACCCAGTTGTTCTAAAATAACGGTACCTGAACCGTAACAGTTGCCTAAAATTCCTGGAATTTCAGCACGCTTGCACAATTCAGCAACAAATTCTTCAGGGAAACATGGCTGTGTATTAGGGAAATAACCCCAATCGAACAACACAGGTACGCCTGCCATTTCCCAATGGCCAGACGGCGTATCTTTACCACTTGAAAGCTCTTTTGCATAACCCCAAGCCGCCATTGGCGCTGAGCGTTCTGCTACTTCACATGCTTCTTTACCCGCTGCTTCGCAAGCATCTACTAAACCAAGTTTAGTTAAATTAGGTAAAGGAAGTGATTCACCTTTTTCTTTTTTGTAAGCAGCTAAAAGGTGTGCAAGGGTATTTGCTCCTAAATCTCCAAATTGTTCTGCATCTGGAGCGGCACCTACGCCTAAGCTGTCTGCCATCAGGATAATTGCTCTTGCCATAATTTACCTCTTAACTTATAGCTAATTTGGAGAATCAATTGTTGCCTCCGAATCAGTGTTGAATACTTTAATAGTTGGTTAACAATAGCGTACAGGACATAAGTCCGCTTTTAAAATTAGACGCTAAATGTCACGAAAATGTCATAAAAGTTCTGTTTTTAGCGGGCGGACATAAGTCCTGTCACAGAAACATCAAAATCGCTAAATTTGCTCCCTAAGCGAAGCAAAAGAGATTATTCGTGTCTTTTTTGCTATTGTGATCTTCCGAGTGAATCAACAGTTGGGTGTGAACTTTAGTGACACGAACAATTATAGCTATTGCTGGTGCATCTGCATCGGGCAAATCTCTTTTTACGCAAACTATTTATAATGAGCTTGTTAATGAGCTAGAAGATGGTTCTATCGCCATCATCGAAGAAGATGCCTATTATAAAGATCAATCGCATTTACCGTTTGAGCATAGAACACAAACAAACTATGACCATCCGGATGCATTTGAACATGAACTTCTTAAATCGCATTTAGAGCAATTAAGATCTGGTCAGTCTGTTGAAGTGCCAACCTACGATTATGCCCAGCATACACGTAGTAAAGACACACGACAGGTTAACCCTGCAAAAATATTAATTGTTGAAGGCATTTTATTACTCAGCGACCCTGAGTTATGTAAAGAGTTTGATATAAAAGTATTTATTGATACGCCTCTTGATATTTGTTTACTGCGTCGCACGCAGCGAGACATAGAGCAGCGAGGCCGAACACTACAATCTGTTGTGGAGCAGTATCAAGCAACGGTAAGACCCATGTTCTATCAATTTATAGAACCATCTAAACATTCTGCTGATTTAGTGGTTACACGCGGTGGCATGAATCGCGTGGCGATTGATATAATTAAAAGCAAGATAAAATATTTGCTACAAGAATAAAAACGGGAATTTACCATGACAACAATAATGAGCCTAGTGGGCATGATGGCCCTACTGGGTATTGCATTTGCAGCGTCAACGAATCGCAAAGCTATTAATTTGCGTACTGTTGGGGTGGCGTTTGCACTACAGCTTTTTATAGGTGGTTTTGTACTATTTGTGGAAGCTGGCAGAAACATACTTGACCAATTATCAAGCAAAGTATCAGCGGTAATTGGGTATGCAGGAGACGGTATCGAGTTTTTATTCGGCTCTCTTGCCAAAAGTGACAGTAATATTGGTTTTATTTTTGCGATCCAAGTATTACCGGTCATCGTATTTTTCTCTGCGCTAGTCGCAGTGCTTTATCACCTAGGCATAATGACATGGGTTATTAAGATTTTAGGTGGTGGCTTACAAAAATTGCTTAAAACGTCTCGTCCGGAGTCGCTTTCTGCAACAGCTAATATCTTTGTGGGACAAACGGAAGCACCTTTAATTGTAAAACCGTTTATTCCAAGCATGACCAAGTCAGAGTTATTTGCTGTGATGGTAGGTGGCCTTGCAACCGTAGCTGGTTCTGTTATGGCAGGTTACGTTGCAATTGGTGTTGAGCTTAAATATTTAATTGCTGCCAGCTTTATGGCTGCACCGGGTGGTTTCTTAATGGCAAAAATGATCGTGCCAGAGACAGAAACACCAAAGCAAGACTTATCAGATGTTATGTCTGATGAAGAAAAACCAGTAAATGTGATCGATGCAGCTGCATCTGGTGCGTCAAGTGGTATGCACTTAGCACTGAATGTAGGTGCCATGTTGCTTGCTTTCGTAGCATTAATTGCATTATTAAATGGTTTGTTAGGCGGAATCGGTGCTTGGTTTGACCATCCGACTCTAACATTACAAGAGATTTTAGGTTACGTATTCGCACCAGTTGCATGGTTACTTGGTGTGCCTTGGAGCGAAGCTGTAACGGCCGGTAGTTTTATCGGACAAAAGCTAGTAGTTAACGAATTCGTTGCTTATCTAGACTTTATGAATTATCGAGAAGGGTTAAGTGCACATACACAAGCAATTGTCACATTTGCGTTATGTGGATTTGCTAACCTTTCATCGATTGCAATCTTACTAGGCGGACTTGGCGGTATGGCGCCAAGTCGAAGAAAGGATATCGCACGCTTAGGGCTCAGGGCGGTTTTAGCAGGGTCAATGGCTAACCTAATGAGCGCCGCAATTGCAGGGTTTTTCCTCTCGCTAGCTTAGAAACTTAACGAGATTTCCCTAAAATTTGCAAAACAATTGGTTGGTTGCTTTAAGGGGTTAAAGTAACCACACTAACTTGAACGATACTTCACCAAAGGGCCTTTATGGCCCTTTTATCGTTTCTACTTCTTAATATGACTCTTAAAAAAGACCTCTATTATATCCCTAAGCATAAATAAAACATGTTAGTATGTTGATTGAATTTATTTCCTTTGTGATTTTATTTTATGGACTCTGAAAACTTTCATCATATTCAAAATCAGCTATTAAGAGCAATTGAAGCGTTAGAAGCAGACAATGAATCTGACTACCATAAAATAAACAAGCAACTCATTGTTGAGTGCGCTAGCAATAATGAGGTACTTGCAAACCTACTTCTTCACTTTCAATCTTTCAATGACCTTTCAAATCAAAGTTATTGCGCTTTTTACTTACTCATTAACCACGACATTTTAGAAATAGAGTTAGTAAAAAACTTTTTTAGATACCATAAAGTATCTGATGATTCGACAAAAAATAAGTTTGTAAATTCGATCGTGAAAATAAAAGACGAATCGTTAATATCTGATTTTGCAGCACAGATGATTAGTCAAAACCATTTTTCATTCTCTGAGCAACTACTTTTAACTTATATTAAGCAACATTCTTCAAATTCGAAGAAATTAACTAATTTGTTAATTAGATCCAGAATTTATCAAAAGAAAAAAAAACAAGCGTTAGAAACCATTACAAAAGCTTTAGCTGATTTTCCTAATGACTTTGTCATAAATTATAATTGTGGTTTATTCTTTGAGGAGCTGGGTGATAAAAGCAATGCTATAAAACAATATCAACATTGTTTATCTATCGAACCTAAAAACGCTCTTACAGTAGCAAGGTTGTTAGAGCTTAAAGCAAACCATTCAGATGAACTATTAGAGACCGCAAACGAACTACTTAGCTCTAGAATTACCAAACAGGAAAAACAAACCTTACAATTTGCAATCGCGTTTGAGCTTGATAGGCAAGGTTTTTATGAACAAGCATTTAATTTTTACAAAGCGGCAAATGACTCAATCCAAACGAATTATGATGCCAACTACTTCGACGTGCTTGTAGAAAAAATAAAGAATCACAGCTCAGTAGTTAAAACTGCAAATGATGACACACCTATTTTTATTTGTGGCATGTTTAGATCCGGTTCAACCTTAATCGAGCAAATTTTAAGTGCACATTCAAAGATAAGAAATGCTGGAGAAGTGAGTTTTTTTAGCAACATTATCAAGCTAGAAGAAAACGATGAAAAATATTTATCGACCCTAATAGATAAATCTCAACTCAATGAGCTTGCAAAGGAATACAGCACACACATAACAAACGAGTTTGGCAATATCAATCATACAACCAATAAACATCTACATAACTACTTATATATCGATTTGATAATTAGCCTTTTTCCTAATTCAAAAATTGTCGTAACCAAAAGAAACAAGCTTACAAACATTCTGAGTATATACTTTCAGCATATGAATAATACGCTGCCCTATGCTAGTGATCTAAAAGCCATCGCCCATCAATATGATATTCAACAAAAATTGGTCACCCACTTTTCCAAAAAATATCCTAATAATATACAAATAATAGAATATGAGTCACTCGTTACTGACTTTCAGCAAAACATAGAGTCTCTACTGGCATTTTTAGGGTTAGACTATGAACATCAAATGAGACAATTTTATAAATCAGACAACCTTGTTTCTACTGCCAGTGTTTGGCAAGTAAGACAGCCTATTTATACATCTTCAGTAGACCGTTTCAGCAATTATAAAAACTATATAGACATTTAAGCTAGATTCGCACATTGACCATGGGTGCTATGCTTAATTATTAAGCATAGCACCCACCCTCAAAAACCAGCTATTTAGATTTCATACAGGGATTTGTATATAATTGACCAGCAAGATTGTTAATCATTAAATTGTAATAAACACTTCAACTTCCCCTGCTTTAAAAAGTTTTCTAATGACAAGAACAGCGGTTTTGGCAGTTCATCTAAGGCGAACCATTGCCAACCTAGACACTTATTTGGCTCCATGATTTCAGGCTCGCCTTCTACACCATTTGCCACCACGTACAAAGTCACATAATGTTTATTTAACGGATTAAAAACATCGTTAGAAAAACCTAACTGACTTACGTCAGAAACTTTCAAACCAGTCTCTTCTAACGTTTCTCTGATTGCACAAGCCGCTATTTCTTCACCCATTTCTAGATGACCACCGGGTGTGGCCCACGTATTCGCTCCATGAGCACCAATACGTTCACCGAGTAGAATTTTGCCATCACGAATAATGACAACTGCGACACCCACTCGAACATGTTCTGACATAATATTTGCCTTAATTATTTATTATTTTATTAAACACAAAAAAGCCGCTTTGCAGCGGCTCTAAATTAATAAGAATTTATTTCTTGGTTAATACGGCGGCATAAAAACCGTCATACTCAGAGTTAATTCCCGGTTGCAGGTTTAACTCTTCTAGTAATTCAAAGTTTGGATTGTTCTCTAAGAATGCCTGCACTTGCTGTTGGTTTTCACTTGGGAAAATAGAGCACGTCGCATATACAAGCTTGCCACCGACTTTACACATCTGGCTGTAACGCTGCAGAATTTCAGCCTGCAAACTGATCAGAGAATCAATATTTCCAGGTTGCAAATGCCATTTTGCATCTGGGTTACGGCGTAAAACCCCCGTGCCAGAACATGGTACGTCTAGTAACACGCGATCAAACTTTTCTTTTAAGCGCTTAATCGTTTTACTGTTTTTGATTAAACGCGTTTCTAGCATGTGCACCCCAGCACGCTTAGCACGTTTTTTAAGTGCATCTAGCTTATGCTGGTGAATGTCCATCGATAAGATGTAACCTTTATTTTGCATTAGATCAGCAAGGTGTAAACTCTTACCACCCGCGCCTGCACACGCATCAACAACGCGCTGGCCCGGTTTTACATCGAGTAATGGTGCGATCTGCTGTGAGCCGGCATCTTGCATTTCAAACCAGCCTTTGCTGAATGCATCAGATTTAAATAAATAGCCGTATTCTTCAACCTCTAAACAGTTGTCTTGTTCAAGCACTTTTGTGATTGATTGACTCTTTTTCAAAGACGTTTGTAACGTTTCAACGTCGGTCTTCAAGGTGTTTACACGTAAGTAAGGTTTCGCAGGTACGTTCAGTGCCTGTGCGATATTAACCCAATCATCACCAAGCTCTTGCTCAGCGCGCTGCCAAAGCCAATCAGGATAGCTTTGTTGCTCTGCAGGTGTGGCCTCATCAAGGTTTGCTTTTAATGCTTCAACATCTAAACCTGCAAACTCAGACCAATTTGGTAACTCTACGCCGTTTAAAAGCTGATAGGCCTCAAAGTGTAGCCACGGCCAATTCTCATCTGAAGTGTCGATATCAAGTGCCGTATTGAGCTGGCGGTGATAACGGATCAGCTCATAGCAATGCTGCACATAATAAGCTTTGGTTGCTTGATTCCAAAAAGCTTGGTTTGCAAGGCCAGCTTCAATTGCTTTATCAGCGTACTGCTCTGTTTCAAAAACTTGTTTAATACAGCTAATAATGGCTTCAACACATTGGCTATCGTTTAACACTCGCCTAACTCCTAAATTCAATAACGACGCGGATTGTAGCTGATTTTCAGATAAGCGACGAGCACTATCCACATAAAACATGTTGGGCGCTCATTACATTTGCAACAGTTCATTACAAATTCGAACTTGTATGCCCTTCAATTCAACCTAAGATAAAACCACACCAAGTTCGAGCAAAGGAATTTAAAATGAAACATACGCTATTATTTATAGCTGCAATCGGCGCTTCCTATTCAGCAATGGCTGCCAAAGATATCCCTATAAAAACCAATCGCAGTCTGATTGAAACTAAAAGCCCAATAATGTTTGCCTATCATGATGAAGACGCAAATTTAGCTGAACTTAATCTTGAAAACATGGAGTTTACTAAGCTCGAACTACCTAAAGATACTTTTGGTTTTGATTACGGTAAGCTTGCTGGCTCATCTAAAATCACCGCTTTTGTCATGAATAAAGAAGGTATTTTTGCTGTCGATAAACACGGTGCTAAGAAGGTACTCGCAACCAATGCACTGCTTTCAAAACTCGAATTCGACGAGTTCGAGAAAATCAATTTTATTAGTGACATTGACAATGATGGTTTGAGCGACATTGTTCTGCCAGATTTAACTCACTCAGAGATTTACATTCAAAACCCTGACAGCAGCTTTACCAAACACACATTCAGCACTGAGCCTAAATTTTCGGGTAATTTTAGCAGTGGTAAATTGCGCCTAGACATTGACTTAACCATGGTGCCAAAAGTATTCGACATAAACCAAGACGGCTTTAACGATTTAGTGTTTCATGACAGAGAAAAAATCGATGTACTGTATGCCAACAAAACAGGCTATGAAAACGCGCTTAAGCCTTTAAAACTACCTGTTGAGACGGGCAAACTTGATGACGTAGAAGCGAATCGCCGCATTGCAAAATTACTCGATATCAACAATGACGGTAAACTCGACCTTGTCACGCGTTATGCACCGATTGTTGAAGGTATGGACTCACTCGATGTTGAACTAACCTTTCAGGTATTCTACGGACAGAACAATGGCGAATTCTCTGCAACTCCGTTAACTTTGCCTAAGGCTTCTGGCACCAGCCGTTTCGAGTTCGATAACGACTTTAACGGCGATGGTAAAAGTGAATTACAAAAATTTCATGTCGACTTTGGCCTAAGCACCATTGCCTCTATGGCACTAGGCGGCGGTAGCACTGATGTTGATGTAGAAATTAGCTTTTATGCGCAAAAGCCTGACGGCACCTTCTCTGAAGAGCCAGACTCTGAAAAAGAAGTTGAAATGGAAATTGGCATGAGCAGTGATGAAATGGCACTAACTTACTATGCTGGCGATATAAATGGTGATGGTAAACAAGATGCGGTGTTCAAAACCGGCAGTAAAACGCTCAGTGTCTACTATGGCAATGCCGAAACTGTGCTAAATAAAAAGCGCGGTAAGATCAAACACAAACTACCTGAAGATGGCAATGACATTAAGCTGGTCGACATCAACAATGATGGCAAACACGATTTTGTACTTAGATTTCAAGATGATGACGGCAAAAGCACGATTACCACGATCCTAAATTAACAATCACTCTTTCTATTAAATGTGGCAAAACAACAAAAGTATTGCCACACACTTCTTTGTTTTTCTTAGTCCTTTTTCATTAAAGCATCTAAGTATCTGATGAAATTACTAAAAACCTAATTGATTATGGATATATAATTAGGCAAAGTATCTGCATTATTTAAATTATCCTACTAATTCATTAATACAAAATAACCTCGGGAATTTTTTTACAAGGAGAATGCACGTGGCATTTGATTACGGTTCCATTGATTTAGGACTCAAAAATCCATTCAAATTAGAAGGCAAAGTCACAGCCTTAAGAGGCATTATTCAAACAATTACAGGCATGACACTGCTATTTTTTGCTGCTGGTATTGTTAAGGAAGATCAGATCTCAGGCTGGATCTTGATGCTATTCGGTATTTTGATCTTAGGTATAGGACTAAAAACTGCGGCTTCAGGCATATACGCAACTCTGAGGTACTTCGTCGGCAGAAATCACCCAACTTCTCTCGCTTATAACTTTAGTAAGTCGGAAAGTTCAACTGCACACAGTGAAAAAAACGATGTTGCCTACAGTGCAAAAACATTAGAAGAAATGCTCGTTGGCCGTAAAAATAGCACTTTCGTCGAGCCAAAAGGCTTTTTATCTAGACTACTTCATAGCCTTTTTCCAAAATTATTATTCTTACCTTATCCTATTAGAAATATGACACAGCGTGTTTTTAGTGCTTGGGTAAGCTCTATCGTCGCTCTGGTATCTTTTGGGTTAATAGCATTTGTCTCTTTAACGGGTTTTGCGGGTGAAGTGGGTGAATTAGCTTTTCCTGTTTATAGCTGTTTTTTAATGCTTTTTATCTTTTTTACATGGCGCTCTGCAGGCAGACCTATTGCAAGAAAGGCAGAAAGCAGCATTGAAGCACTGGGCAGTGCCACCTTTACAAAGATCATCGCACTTTCTATTGTTTTGCCTTTGACTATTGGCTTGGCAATGTCGTTTTTGATGAAACAAACGGGCTTTTCTAAACAAGATATCGAACAGTTTTTAAGCTTACTGCCAAATTTCTATTCTGGTTTCTATCTCATTGGCATTGTTGCGTTATCTCTTATTTCGACAATTATCGTTAGTACTATGATTAAGGCAAGATTAAACAAAGTAGATCCTGTCACCGAAGTATCTGAGCTAAGAGAAAATTGGCAAGAGTCAGTACATCCAAATGAAATTTTCATCAATTTGGATAACTTAGTGATGGCAAACCGTCGTTATCGTGAAGTTCCCAACCGAGTTTATAAAGAGCTAGATCCAAAGTTACAAGAACAAGTAGATGGTAAAGGTGGCTTTAAAGGTGAAATGATCCAAGAAGTACAACCAAAGTACTCCCCGTTAAACCTTGGAAAAACATTTGAACTTTCACGCCTCGTAGCCCTGCTATCTGGTAATCTAATGTATTTAGTTGCTCTAGTTTTCACTGTGTTACTTGCTTATAAAGCGATTGATTTGGTTAATTTTATTGGCAACCAGAATATAAACGATTTAAAAACTGCTCTAAACTCAACAAACTTATCGCAAACTGCGGGGTTGTTAGTCGCCATGGTCAACCTGCTTTTGATTGCAGGAATTTTAAAAGCATTTGCACGCTTACTGTCTAATGCTGCACATGTTTTCTTTGCTGAAATGCAGTTTGAATCATTATTGGTGTATTTCAAATGTGAAGGAACCTTTACTGAGTCAAAAATTTCTACAGGTACAGGGATCCATGACTCAACTAGATCAGAAAACACCTTAGTCAGAAGTAGTATTACTCCTTGGGTAATTGTATCTCGAATTGTTAGTTCAACTTTTGCAGCAACTGGTTTGAAAAATTTAGAACATCCTAGACATATACTAGAAATGCATAAAGACGAAGAGCAGTTAAGTGCTATAAAGGGCGATATTGTTGGCTTCTTGAAAGATAGAGAATCTATTGCATCAATCACCAGTGAAAGAGATTTAGGTAATGCCTCACAGCTATATCAACTAAACCAACAAACTAGAGCGATGAATAGTCAGAGCATTTCACATAAACAGGAAGAAGAAGCTGCAGTTTTTTTGCGTGCAGAACAAACTGAAAGTGAAAAGTAAGATAGTCACTCATGCATACTGACTAAAAAAGGGGCATCTAGCGTGCTCCTTTTTCGTCATCAATCAACACGTAATTACACTAAGATTTACTTGTAGAGTCTCATTTATTTCATTATCTTTAACAATAGAAGAATAATAAATCGGTGATCCTAGTGCAGTATCTTCCTCTCACACGCGCGCATTTTCAAGATGTGATCTCATTAGCTAATATCGTTCATGGTGACAACTATATGGACGAGCAGAGCCTAACTAAAATGCACCAACAAGGCATCAAGCATGATATTAATGCCAGCTTTGTTGCAATAAATAAACAAAACGAGCTCGTCGGGTTTAGGCTAAGTTATGCCGCTGATCAATGGGACATTGATAAATGGTGCAGCCCTAAGCTCTGGCCTGTACTTCCCTCACAGATGGCGTATTTCAAATGCATTGCCGTTTCTGAAAAAGCTCAAGGCCAAGGTATAGGCCCCAAATTACTTCATGCTTCTATTGTGGCTTTAAGACAGCAAGGAGCTTTGGCTGGTGTTGCGCATTTATGGAAACAAAGCCCGGGTAATGGCGCGGTGAAATATTTCACAAAAGCAGGCGGAGAGCTTATCAAGCTTCATGATAATCGCTGGACCGAGTTATGTGATACGCAAGGTTATGTCTGTACAGTTTGTGAAAACAGTTGTCAGTGCCAAGCGGCTGAAATGGCTTTACTTTTTTAAAGTTTATTTACGAAACATTGCGCGGCTTCTAACCGCGCAACTTAACGCTTTTCCTACCAAGGTATTTGCTCACCTTTATAGCTGTAAAAGCCGCCACTTTGTTCGTCAGTTAAAGACTCAATAACTTGCTTTAACCCCAGCGCCGACTCTTCAGCACTGATCAGTGCATTTGGTCCGCCCATTTCTGTTTGAACCCAACCAGGATGCAGCGCAACCGTTTTAACGCCTTGTGGTAACAGATCGTTTGATAGGCTTTTGACTACTGAATTTAAAGCCGCTTTCGAACTGCGGTAAATGTATCCGCCGCCTTTGGTATTTTCAGTGTGGCTACCAACTCGTGATGATAAAGCTGCAATTATTTTAAGTTCACTATTTAAGACTTGCGATACAAACGCTTCTGCCAGCTTAGTTGGCGCAATCACATTGGCTTCAAATACCTCTCGCCAAGCATCTACATCGCAATTGCCAAAGCCATAACCTTTTGGCCCATAGAGCCCGGCATTATTCAAAAGCACATCAATGTTTGAGTCTGCTAATTTCGCGCTCAAAGTTGCCATTTGCTGATAATCGGTAATATCTAGTTCATAGACATAGAGCTGTTTGAATTCGTTCTTTAACTGATTAAGCGAAGTAGCAGCAACACTGTTGCGACACGTTGCGATAACTTGCCAGTCATCAGCTAAAAAGACCTTGGTCAATGCTAGCCCTATGCCACGGTTTGCACCGGTAATAAATACTGTTTTCAATCGAGTTCACCCAATATACCCAAACTTCCTCAAGATGCATGATTCAGAGCGCTGCCTTCTGTTCTAGTTCAAGGAAAAGGACGCAGCGTAATGACGCGTCCTTTCCAAGTTCTTTGACAATGAAATAGGACTGAAAGCACGCTCCCTTGGGCGAGTTTGATTGGCTTTCATACTGCGTTATCAATTTTCGATTTAGAACCACTAGACCTTCAAATCGATGCCTTGTCTGACAGCCAATCAATTCTCGCTGAACCTCGTATCTTGAGGTGGTTTGGGTATATATTCAATACTTTGTGTCATTTTGTCATTTTGTCATTTTGCCATTTTTACATTTGCCATAACACCCCGGCTTTCTTGGACAGCTGTTACCTCGAATACAAATAACCCTGAGTTCGGACGCCAATCCCCGTTCTATCCAATTAATATTTAGAATGCGTGCCACACTGAGCAATTGTTGACGGATATTGTGCGGTACTACCGTTGAGCCGCCATGTTTAATACAAAGTGCTTGTAGGTTCTCCACGACAGCTTGCGCATCAGTGCCTTGCGCATCAATAGCAGGATTCAAATCAATGCCCATACATAGAACATGTTTTGCACCAGCTAAATCCTCAACTAATACAGATTCGCAACAATACAAACGCGTCTTACCATCAACACTTAGAATTGAAAGCTGCGCACTGCTTTCTCGCGACATTTCTCCAAACTTTCTAAATACCGCCCAGTGCTGACAGGGGTCTTCAACCTGACGCATATTGCCCCAAGGTAGTGGAATACCATTGCCCCGATATACCGCTTTCAACTTACCTGGTTTATAAGCATCAAAATAATGCCAATGTGGGTAGGGTGACACCACAGTCATGCGTCGCATCGCCACAGACACCGAAATATCGAGTTGTTTATGTACTGAGATATCGTATCCATAGCTGTCGAGTAATTGCCTAAACGGCGCTTTAGGACACAGTAATGCGCCAGCAAAAAAGCTGGCTTCAAAGTCTTGCCAAGCTTGTAGAATATCTTGCGCATTGGGTGTGGTGTGTAATTCGGTTTCTTTTTGCTCAGCGCCACCAATTGATAATATACACTTTACACCGTCTTGATTGTGTAGCACTGCATGCCCAATATGCACCGCTAAATCATATTTCAATCGGCTTTCTTTCGTCTTTAATTTTTCATTTAAGAACACAATATTGGGTGCTCTCAAAAAGGAACTGACTAATCGTGACTTATTAACTTGCTTTACTTCATTATGTTTATCTTTGTCATTAAACCATTTAATTTGTAAGCCTTTTTCTTGAGCGATACGCATTAAATCGTTGGAGGTTAGGTATAAGTTTTTATTGCCCACTTCTTCTGCAGCACGCTCTAAGTCAGGAAAATGATTTTGATGATGCTCTTGGTGGGCACGAATTAATAAATGTGCGAATTGACGGCCACTTATCCCTGTTTGAGACAGCATTTCGGGAATAGCGATTTGTAAAATATCATTACTAAACAGAAAGTTGGGCTCAAGAGCCATACCTGTGATCCCGCCACTTCTGCCTTTATCTGGGGTAATGGTATCTTTTTCAGGCTCACTGTCTAAAAACCACTCAACGGGCTTTTGAAATACTTGGGCAAGATTTTCGAGCATTTCTTGACTTGGCGTGCGTTTACCGCGTTCTATCATAGAAAGGTAAGAAACAGAGGGCGCAGAATAGGCATCAACTCTCACACATCGACTAGATAAATCTTCTAATGTCAGATGGTTACGCTTCCTTAAATTACGTATTTTGGTCCCTAAAAAGTGCGATTTCCGCATTAATGTTGATGTTTTTTTCACTGCCGTCCCCTGCTTATATTTTATTCACACAGTAAAAATAGCAGATTTTGTAAAATTTACACTGTGAAATTCTTTTTGTGAAATTATAAAAAATATTCACATACACTGAATTTAACAACCAACAAAAACGATTTAACGAATGAGGTTACGATTATGACAGCACTAACTCGCAGTGAAATTACAGATCAAACATGCCAGAAAATGACACTTGCAAAACAATATCTTGATGAGCATTGCCCGCTTGATCAGGGTTCACACACCCAAGTGACACATTACTTGGTTTACTACAATCACCTAATGGCGTTTTTCGCAGATGGCAGTCACTGTGGCTTAGAGCAGCCAAAACAATTCGTTGCCCTATGCGGACATCGTGATGACCCAACAGCTATACTGCTTAAGAAAAAAGATGGCTTGCATGTTGAGCTGACTTTCAACCGTCGAGGTGATGCAGGTCAAATTGATATGGCACACATTGATGATATTCAAATGGAAACACAACTAAGTAGCGTAGATAGTAATAATGACGCGACTCAACTAAAACGTCTTTGGATCAGCTTTTTAACTGGCATCGAGTATTCAATTGTTCGTGAAGGTCAATCTAAAGCCTATACTTCAAAAGATGGCAACGAGTACGTGTTATAAATATGGCCAGCTTCTTAATATGAGCACTGTGTTGATCAGTTGTCAGTGCTCAAATGTACTTACCGCTTAAGAAATACTGCCATTGTTTAATAATTCACATTTATTTATGAACAACAGGCTTTTCTTGAAATGAATATTTTAACTTTAAGCCGTTCAAAGCACTTTTAAACTCTTCGTTTTCCATTAATTTTTTTATTATGTTAAATGGCTTCTCTAATGATTTAGGACTTAGTATTGCCCGATAGTATTGCTCATGCGGCGTTTTAGAATAATGTATTTTACTTTGCCACTCGGGATGAATAGCGAAATAATAATTCAATGTCGCTCTGCTAATAACTGCCAAATCTAATCGTTCTTTGATCAACATTTCCAATAACTGCAATTCTGATCCAGTCGGTGTGAGCTTTGCTTTACCCATTTTTAAAATAGGCGCGACTCTAAAATAATGATAACCACGTACACCACCAATATTTTTGTTATAAAGCGAAACGGGTCCTAGGTAGTCAAATGTATTATTAACGTGAGAAATAAATTCATCTTGATCATGCAGTATTGGTGGCGTCCAAAGAAATTTAGTTTGGGCTTTGTCTTTAAACCAGATTGGATGCACACCCAAGATCATGCTATCTAACGTGCTGTTAGCTATCTCTCTATTAAGTCTTTTTCTTGGTACAAACTGTGGGACAAACTGAAATTCCGCTTGAAAATTATTGAATAATTGAACTAATTCAAAATAAAGCCCAGTTTCTAACTCTAGCTGCTCAATATAAGGAGGTTTTAAATGGTAAACATAAATATATACTTTTTCAGACACATGAGGTTTGTTGTCTACTTTTTCTACCGCCCTTAAAGGCAAAGAAATAAAAACCATACAGGCAATGAATACTATGAATTGTGGCACTTGCGGACATTTATTTTACTTATCGTTTAATTAGTTATAGCCGATTTTATAAATTCTACAACTGTGCATCGTGCCATATCTTTGCATCAGCGAGTGTAGATTTGATAAATTTGTCCTTCATCGACATGTAAATAGTCATATCATGATTGCACAGAGAGGCTGCTTTTCGTTTAATCTCGGCGTAATCGCAAGCAACTTTTGAGTGAGCGATTAAATAATCTCTAAAAAGGCGATGGTTAAATGCATGACTATTATTTAGCTCAAACATATGAATATGGTGGCTACGTGAAGCGCCTCCTTTTTGGAAATAACGACGCCCTTCAATCCCGTTTTCTCCTTTAGGCTTATAACCAAGCTTTTCAAAAGCTGTGTTTAACGTATCAATAAAACCGAGATTTTTTACCTCTACTAGTATGTCAATAATCGGTTTTGCCGCTAAACCTGTCACTGATGTGCTACCAATATGTTCAATATTAATCAGTTCTGAGCCCAAGATTTGATTGAGTAGTAACTTTTCTTGTGAAAAAAGTTGCTGCCAACGCGGGTTGTAAGCAACAACTTCGATTACTCTTTTGTTCATAAATTTACTTAAACTAAAAATGCTTGATTAGTTGCTTGTAATGTTAATCTAAACCATTACATTTTTCTAAGGCAACGAAACCACACAATCACGCCCTTGCTCTTTTGCAATATACAATGCTTTATCAACCCGAGAGAAAACATCATCAAAGCTGCTATCTTCTGACATAAAAGTAGTTACACCAATACTCACAGTTATCGATATTTTTCTTGTACCACACAGCAGTGAGCTGTTTACCGTCTTTTGAATTCGCTGTGCAACGCACATAGCAGCCGACAGTTCACTATAAGGTAGTAAGATCGCGAACTCTTCTCCCCCTATTCGCGCAAATATATCTTCTTGCCTCAATAAAGCACTCACTATTTTAGTCAAACCTTTTAACACTTCATCGCCCACTGGGTGACCAAACTCATCATTTACTTGCTTAAAGAAATCAACATCGAAGGTAACAACAGCGAAGTGAGCACGTTGCCGCTTAAAACCGCTAAAAGCATTTTCTGATTGTTTTATAAAGAATCGTCGATTATAAATTGCTGTTAATTCATCAGTATTAGCAAGGCGTTTGAATTCTTCTTTAAGCTTATATATTTCTGTAACGTCGGTAGAAAAGCCAATCAATGATTTTTTACCTGACATTGAGACCGGCACCTTTACACTCAAATAGTGATAAGTTTCACCATTATCTACCACGGTCTCTTCGACTCGCAGGATCTTTTGCGTAAGCAGTGCCTTTGAGTCACTTTGATGAAAATGTTCGGCGGTTTTTGATGGCAAAATATCTTGCTCTTTTTGACCAATAATTTGCTCTGGTGGTAAGTCAAAAAGAGTTGCTACTTTCGAGTTTACATATAAAAAGCGCCTTTCATCGTCTTTCATATAAACGTAGGCCTCAACATTATCTAAAATAACACTCAGTAACTGCTTTTGCTCTTCCACCGTTTCTCGCAGTCGTTTTTCTTCAGTAATATCATGGGCTACCCCCGATACACCAATAATCTTTTGTTGATTGTCATACAAAGGTTTTTTTACGATCCGATATGTTCGTGGCTCAGCTGACGGCTTCAAGAAATTGCTTTCTTCACAGATCACTTCTTTGCCTGTTTCAATTGCTTGCAAATCGTTTACTAACATTTGCTTTGATAACGTCAGGTCAAAAAAAAGACTGTCGTCCTTTCCTTTTAACTCGTTTAATGTGCAACCAAACAATGCTAATACCTTTTCATTTCCATATAAGTATTTGCCATCCATGTCTTTTGCAAAAACATACGCCCCAAGGCCGTCGCAAATCTGCTGCAACATCTCAAGCGTATTATCATCACTGATATTGTTATTGTGTAATTTCACATCCATTCCTTATTTGAAAGGTGACTTACAAAAACTAACAACAAAGTATTAGTAAAAATCACTTAATACCTACGAATATAGCATTTATATTTATAACTCGTACCTTTGTTGCGTTGAATGCCTACTCAAAGAGTTTAAATCAATTGAAGTCTATAAAATATGACTTAGCGCATAGCGATTAATGCGCTTAAGGCGTTTTTGAATAGAAAGAGTAAGATAAAAAGTTTGCTCTTCTGCAGATTGTTAAAACTTGTAAACAAATTAACCTCATGTTTAAAAAAGCAAAAACGTAAAAACCACAAAAACAAATACATTTTTGAAACATTATATAAACATTTGTTATTGATAAAGGAACTGCAACGGGTTTAAATGAGTTTTTCTATTTAAGGAGTAGTTATCATGAAGAAACTCATTGCCTTCTTTGCTGTCGTCGCAATTATAACGAGTGCTTATTTGTTTTCACAAAATGAGCCTTCAACTATTAACACAGCTATTGATACACCCTCAGAAAAACGTCTTAAACCTGACGAAAATCCAGTCGTCACTGAAATAACCTTAAAACCAAATATTACACAGCCACCAACACCATCTAAAGCACCAGAAGAATCAACTTTTTATGCTGTAAATAAATTATCAGACAAGGCTAAAGCGGTACTGAATGAGGCAGGGGTATTGCCAACAGATTTAAACAATGAAGCTTATATAGAGTTTGATCTGCCTTCTTTGAGATCTCTTGAAGCTGGCGATAACTTTGAACTGTTGATACCGCAATCTGCCGAAACCTTTATCGCAGAAGTCACCTTTATTGATGTTGCAGGCAATGGTGATAAAAGCATTTTTGGTAATGTCACCGGCGCTGATGGCCGCTTTCATACCACTGTTTTAACCGTTGGGAAAGATGCCGTTTACGGCCAACTTACCGCCCCTAGCGGTAATTATGTATTCGAATCAAAAGACCAATACGGATGGATCGCTGCAAAACGGGACTTGTATAAAAAACACGTTGAGTTCGAGCATTCTGAGTCTGAACATCACTCAGATGCACAACACCCGGAGCAAGAAAAATCAGATTTATTTGCTCCTAAATTAAACAACAATGACAAGTAAGGAAAACAGATGAAAACATCACTTAAAACACTGGTCGCTGCATCTGCAATTGCATTCTCTGGTTTCGCTTCGGCGGTTACCATTGATATCGGCGTGTTATATACCGATCAAGCAGCTGCAAAAACAGCAAACATCAATACAAAAATCAACCAACTGATCGCATTTTCTAACCAAGTGTACCAGCAAAATGGTGTCGATATTCAGCTTCGTTTAGCTGGCAGTCAAAACCTAGGTAACTACGCGATTACGCCTGAATCTAGCTGGCTAAATGCTGTAACTGATAGCTCATATGTTGCTAATTTACGTAACACTTGGCGTGCAGATATGGTCGCAGTACTTGGTACTGGTGCCAGTGCAGGCAATGGCCTAATCTCTTGTGGCTTAGCTTGGGTTGGTCAAGGCAGCAATGGTAACCTTTACAGCTCGATGAGTGACCGCATGTTTAGTATTACTGCGATCGACTGTGGAGCGACAACTTTTGTGCATGAGTTAGGTCATAACCAAGGTCTGGCGCACTCGCGTAAACAGGGCGACACATCAGGTGGCGTATATGTTGATGGCATGGGTCATGGCGTACAAAACAACTTTGCAAGTATTATGGCTTATCCACATGTATTCGGCTCTGCAACACAGTATGATTACTTTGCAAACCCTAATTGGTCAGTAAATGGCGTACCTTACGGCGTTGTAGGCCAAGCATATGGCTGGAAAACAGTAAACGATACTAAATACAGCATTGCGAACTTCAAATAATAAAGTATTAAACTGATTTTAATAAACTTTATACTTCAAGAGGTGCACAAAGCACCTCTTTGTTAATGGCTTATCATTAAAACTGTATACATACATGGTATCTTTTATTTCCTTTCTAAGAATAAATATTTTTCTCTAAAGCATCTAAAAGTTTTGTCGATAACTTGGCAATGTCATATTTGCTTGGTATGCTGAAAAAGTATTATAAGCATATGTTTAAAAAGCATTAATCAGCTTTATGCAACAATAAAACACTCTCTAGTAATAAAAATAAATTGAGTTTTCAGCATGTCTTTATCGCAATTTTCAGATCAACTCATTCATGAGCAATTTAACGTAACTCAATATCAACTTTTACACAAAATCGGTGAAGGTGGCTTTGGTAAAGTCTTTAAAGCTACTCAAATCAACACAGGCCAAACTGTTGCAATTAAGTTTCTCGCCATTGAGCCCCATTGCGAAGAACAACAAAAACAACGCTACATCGAGCGTTTTAAGAGAGAAACAGAGCTAAGTAGCCAGCTCCAACACCCGAATATTGTGCGATTGCTCGATAAGGGACAAATAAACGATAACCTCTTATATGGTGTATTTGAGTTTATTGAAGGGCAATCACTGCGTGAGCACTTGATCCAAGAAGGTGCACTGAATGCCGTTGATGCCAAAGAGGTCATGCTGCAAGTATTAGATGCCCTCGTGCATGCCCACCAAAATGGTATTGTGCACCGCGATATAAAGCCTGCAAATATTATGCTTAGTAAAACCGGGGCAAAAACACACGCAAAGATCCTTGACTTCGGTATTGGCACACTGACCCAAGACAGTCGTCAAGCAGACTTTAATACCTTAACACTCACACAAGAAACATTAGGCACACCTTCTTATAGTGCCCCAGAGCAATTGCGCGGCGAGCCTGCCACTACAAAAACAGATTTATATGTCTGGGGACTCGTGTTTTTAGAGTGTTTGACAGGTTTGCCCGCTATTTCCGGATCTAGTATTGCAGCTGTATATCACAAGCAGCTAAGCGATATGCAAGTTTCTATTCCAAGCTCTTTACTCGGCCACCCAATCGCAGATTTATTGAGACGTGTTTTAATTAAAAACGCCACAGATCGTGTGATCACTGGTGACACCCTTTATCAAGAAGTTAGCCAAGTCAATATGTCTAACCTTGTTGGAGTGCTTGCAGACTATCGAGCTCAACAACAAGCCGATGATGAAACGCTCATCATGAGAGGTGACGGTCCAACTGCTTCATCGATGCAGCATTATACTGCCCATATTGAACGTAAACACATCACCGTATTAGCCATGCGTCTTAGCAGTAAGGTGATCAGTGACAAAGATCTCGATTTGGATGTTATCGATACCTTATTTAAATCACAGCGTAACCACTGTATTGATATTGCAACTCGCTATGGTGCTACACATGTAGGTAATTTGGGTGACTCTACCCTATTTTATTTTGGTTATCCCGTCGCATCTGATAATGACACAAGGTTATGTGCCAGAACCATACTCGATGCAATTAGTGATATCACCAAGCGTAACGCGCTGACTCAAGAAGCACATGGCGTACAGATTAATGTTCATGCAGGTATTCATGCTGGGATATTTACGACTTACGCAAATGCAATGCCCGAAGGACATATTGCTAATACTGCTATGGTATTAGCAAGAGCTGCTGGTGAGCGTCAAATTCTTTGTAGTGAAGAATCCAGAGCTATGCTTGATCCATACTCTGAATTTGAATATTTCGGTGAACAAGTACTGAGCTATAGCCTGCATAAAGAACGTATTTTTAGCTTAAAGGGTGAGCGCCGTGTTGAAGCCTTTGGTTTTATGCGTGGCACTAAGAATAGTCACGAACTTATTGGTAGAAACAACGAACTAGAGCAATCACTCTCAATCTTCAATCATGAAACGACTGAAAGCCGCTTTACCCACATTCATGGTGAAGCTGGCATTGGTAAATCACGATTACTCCAAGAAATAAGAACGAGTGCGATAAAGTATCAACAGCTTGTTGCTCAGTGTTTGCCTGAGCATCACAACAACGCGCTTTATCCAATTTTGACTCTCGTACGTTATTTATATAACACGAATAATTTAACGACAGCCCAAGCGATCGATACCTTTACTCGGGTTATTTCTGAGCATGACAATACCCTTGATTGTGAACAAGTATTACCTATCTTATTGATCTGGTTAAATATTGAATTAAGTGATGAACTGACTGCATCAACGCTTGCTCCAGATGCACAAAAAGCGCTGCTTTTTAAATCATTAACAGCCCTGCTAATGGACCAAAGCTTTAGCCTAAGTGCAAATAAACTCTATATTGTTGAAGATATTCACTGGGCTGATGTCACAACTATTGAGTTTATTCAGTACTTTGCAAAACAACTCCATAACGGCGATGTACTTATCAGTACGTCACGTCAAAAAGTGCCTACACAATTAAAAGATCTCACCTTGCTTGAAGTTGGGTTAAAAAAATTAACCGAACAAGCGACTGAAGACTTCATTATTAAGCTATTTGACGATCAAACTGTATCGCAACAAGTACTCGATGTTCTGGTTAATCGTACTGATGGTATTCCGCTATTTATAGAAGAATTAGTCAGTATGCTAAAGCAAAAAGAGTTGGTTAGCGTCATTGAAGGTGAAATTAACTTCATAAGCCCTGATAAGCTAGATCAAGTACCAAGCAGTCTGCGCGAGTCTCTGCAACAAAAGCTAGATAGTCTTGTCTATGCGAAAGAAACCGCACAGCTTGCTGCTACCATTGGGCGTGAGTTTGAATATGATTTGTTAGTTACAGCTTCTTCACTGAGTGAAAATCAAATTCAAAATGACTTAAACGAGCTTATCGCCAAAGACTTAATAGTTCATCAACGCAGTGTAAGCAATGACAGTTATATTTTTAAGCACGCTTTGGTAAGAGATGCTGCTTATGAGAGTATGACAAAAGAAGAAGCTTCGAATAAGCATGAAGTATGCTTAAACGCCTTGATCCAAATAGGTAAATTTGAATCTCAACCATTTATCTCAATTCATCATTTGAACCAACTTGGCCGTTATTTCGACTCAATTAACTTGCTAAAAAAATTAGCTGATAAAGCCCTAATTTCATACTCTGTTTTAGAAGCTGAGTCATTTATTAAAGAATGTATCATCATTTATGAAAAGTATGGTTTGAATAATAAAGAGCTTTTCTTTGATTTAAAGAACTCATTGGCAAGTCACAGAGTTGCAGGTCGAGGATGGATCGATGATGAAGCAAGCCAAGCAATACTCGAAAACTATGACTTGGTTGATGAGAACACAGATCCTAAAGCTAAGTTTATGACACTTCGTGGGCTTTGGTTGCAAAATTATGGCAGTGGCAACAAGGTAGATGCACATAACATCGCTGTTGCCTTATTTAATGATAAAAATAATTATCCAAGCAGCTTTCAACCAATTATATATGAAATGCTGGTTCAAACACTTTTTGCAAGGGCTGAATATAACGACCTCATTCAACTCCTAGATGAAGTACCAAAAGAAATCTTTGATAATAGCGTTGAAGCAATTGCCAGTAATTTTGGATTTTGCTCTGAGCTCATTTGTATCGGATTTAAGGCACTTTCAGAACTTTATCTTGGCAATAATGACGCAGCTCATAAGCTGATAAAAGAACAAACACATTTAGCCTTAGAAATAGGTGTAGATGAATTAATATCAGCAACATACGGTTTGCAAGCTCAGTTTTACTTAAATTGCGCATTTATATCTGAGTCTCGTGAAGACTTTGATAAGTTTAAAAATAAAGCTTATGAACTTGCAAATGAAAGTGCTCAAATAGCCACTATGGTAAAAAATGAAGCATGGTTGGGTTATGCAAATATGCTGAGCTTTTTATCAACAGTCGACTCTAATATTACACATGCTGAGTTCGAAGAAGGTATTCAACAATTCTCTGCTTATCTATGTCATTACGCGTTTTATTATGCCTTCCTAGTGAAACAACAATCTCTCGAAACTGGAAGTTTTGATGCTGATTTTTTTGGTATTGCACAAAGCAATGCCAATGAAACTCTTACTTTATATGTAAAACCACAATTAAACCTATTAAGGAAATATAATGGAAAATAAATACCCTACGGGCCTATTATCATTCACTTACCACGTTCAGCACACTGAAGAAGTTAGAAAGTTAGCGTTAGAGCAGCTTTCAACAGCTATGGCTCTATTTGAGCTGTCTGAGCCACAAAAGGAATTAGTTACTAAGATCCAGCACGAATCATCTCTAACTGATTCTTTATGGGAGCAATATGCACAGGAGTTAAGACCTGAAGTTGAGCAAGAAGTAAAAGAAATCTGGTAAGAGGACTTGGGGCCATTAGGCCCCTTTTTAATACAATGACTTTATCTGACTTGCATCAAATGCTGTGTGAATCACATGGCCACTTAATCAATCAAAATAATCAACATGCGACCAAGCAATTAGCCGACAAACCACCACAAATAACAAAAGGCGTATGTTATGAATACCGAGCCGCAGAGCTTGCTCATCCTTGTGACTTCTTAGTTGCCTATGACACAAGTGACTCATCTATTAGGAGTTTAGAAAAGCTTTTTTATTCCAGCGATAATGCTAATAGCAATCGAATAACTGACTTTTTAAAAAAGCTTAAAGTTGCCCAACCTCTGAACGCAGTTCAACTTTTATGGTTAAGCTTTGATTGGAGCCGCAATCACTACCCTGAAATACCTACTTTTTATGTAAGCACACAGCATTACAGCTATGTTTATGGTGAAAAACTCGATAAGGCGATAGAACACACTTTTCTTTCGCTTGCACCTGATTATTTAGAAACTGCAAAAGAGATCACTACTAATCTGTCTTTTGGAAAGTTAAACCATATTGGTTTTACTTATGCCAGAGACGCACTTAAGGCCAAATTCACTATCACTTTAGCCGCTGATGAAGTAATTCCTCTTTTGGAAGGCATCAATTGGCAAGGTGATTATGCTCAACTACATAGCGCATTAGAATTAGCTAAACAACTTACAGACACGATACAAATTAGCCTGTCTTTTGACAAAGTACTATCCAAGAAAATTGAATTAGAACTTCCATGGGTAAGAAACCAGTCTGAAAATTATGTAAATGAAGCCTTTATCGAAAAAGTGATAGAAACTTGTCACGGAGAGCAAAATTACAAGCGTCTCATAGAGTTAGTTGACTGGTTGGAAAATAACCCTAACGATAAAGCTTTTTATACAAAGTTTTCAATTTTCGAAGATAAAAAAATTAATTTAAAGAGCTACTTACACTCGAGTCCCGCCCCAAAAAGAAGGTTCCTAGGATGAAACTAAATCTTTTAAAATTGGTATTATTATTTGTATCAGTTTCGGCAAATGCTAAAAACACAAACCAAGAACAAACCTATGCTCATTTTCCTGATTGGTTGGCTGGAAAATCATCTTGTGACTACAACAGCAAAACGCTGCGCTTACCCCAAGATATAACGCAATTAAAATACTTACCTGCCGATGCATATTATCAAAAGGGATGTGAAAACTTAAAACCACTTTCCAAAACAGATCCTGACTATGTAAAAAAGATAAGCTTTTTACAAAACCAATATGACCTTTTTTCTTGGGCACAATTCGTTGTACTAAACCGAGCAGTCAATTCTGACCTTTCTATCTCTAAAACTAATTTACCTATTTGTGATGGCGATAATTGTAAAAAACCAACTTGGTTACATTGGAGAGATACTGATAGCATTTTTTTAGAAAATGGTTGTACACCTGAGCCGTGGAGTTTTAAAAACAACCCTAATTTAAACCCTGAACTCAGCGCTATCAGCCAGGTTGCACCTAGTGGAATGGATTTAAAAGATGCTATTCTGGTAGATCAAGCCAACCAGCCTGTTTATTATCAAAAACTTGTGTCTCCTAACCTCTTTGAGTTAATCACAACTCCCAATATTCTCACGAATATGCCTCTCTATCACTTGCAAGGCCAAAGTGCTTACCTTAACAAAATAGGCAAGCTCAATGTTGCACTTGGTTCTTACGTCAATTGCCCTGGTGATTCATCAGATAAAGTTTGCAATTTAATTCCAGATCTCAAAAATTATAAATATGGAGATACGACGGGAAGTATTACATTGAAGGTAGCATGGAAGGTGCTCTCAGAAAACGATGATCCGAGTCAGTTTATTCATGTTGAAAAAGATGTCGTCGTTTACGATAACTTAAAAAATGGTGAACAAAGTAAAGTAGCAAAAGTCGTTCAGAAGAAACTCGGGGTCGTTGCTTTTCATATTGCGCATAAAACAAACACATCACCAAATTGGGTATTCTCTACGTTTTCACATATAAATAGTGTTGATGGGCAAAATCCAATGTTTACCAACCCTCACTGTCCTACTTGTCCTGTGAACGTTGCAAATGGCGGAAAAGGACCAACACAAGTTAAACGAATTGATAATATAATGCCTATCACTCAAAGGGTTAATCAGTTTGTCCAAGGTAAACTAGCCGCTGAAAACTCAGTACTGCAGTATTACAACCTAATAGGCACTCAGTTTACTACTGATAATTCAGACCCAGTTATTGATGGCTACCCTGGAAGATTACTTAATTTTGCAGGAAAATCCCCGTTTCCTACATTTTTGGCTAACGAATTACTAGAAACATTCTTACAGCCTGGCAATACCCCCTTAGGGCCTGATAAAAAACTTTTTTTCAAAAACTCTTCATGCATGAATTGTCATGCTAGTGGTGGTTTTTACTCTGAAAGTGAAAAAGGTTTTAAACCAAGAACAACTGACTTTATGTTCATTTTTGAAGATGCACATAGCTTTAAGCCACAAGCATGCAAATAAGTTGAATTAAAATCTATGGCCCATATTCTCGGGATATTAGAGAAGAACAAATACTTACTATACAAAGAGGTACGGGCCATATTTTCAATTTACCTCTCATGCTTATTAGAGTAGCAATTTCATTAAAACTAAGACTTCACAGAAATTGTTAACTTTACGTTAATTCATTTTTTATCCATAATTGCTCCGTAGAATAAATTATTGGAAAACTTCATACTAGGGAATCAATTATGCGTCGTTTTACGACTTCTTTAATTGCTGGCGCCATGCTCACTGTTTTATCAGGTTGTGAGCTCGGCAGTAATGACACACCAAGCAACATTGCTGTGACTAAAATATCAACTGGTCCACTTGATACATTAGAACCGAATCAAACCGTAAAGACGTTTTATGATGTTGAAATAGCTGGTTTCAACAACATTGACGTAGATGTGCATTTTTACCTTCTGCATGCTGCTGAATTAGATGAGCAAAGCGGAGACGAAGTCGAAATTGAAGAAGTACATAAAGTCGGTGCATTAGAGCTTACGCAAGTCTCTGAAGGTAAACACAGCTTTGAAACTGAGATTACGATCCCAAATGACTTAATTGGCGGTCATTACCACATTATCGCGCAAATCGACCCACACGATGATCATGCTGAAGACATCGAAGACGATAACCACCCTTCTGTCGACCATGAACCGTTTGCTGATGGCGAGTTTCCATTTGCCGACGTCCATGTTCGCGTATTAGAAAATCATGATTACAAATTGCTCGCTGCTGAATTTGGTCAAGAAGCGTTAATCCTAGATGCACCAACTGTGGATAATGGCACAAGTCATCATCATTCTGATTTAGTAGGTTTTATTGAAGCTGACTATGAAGGTTCTGAGCTTGGTTCAACCAGCATCAAAGCCGAAGTCATGGTTAACGGCAACTGGGAAGCAACCCATTTTTGGAATGCGCAAACTCAAGCATACGAAGACGTGATGCTGCATGATTTTACCCTTGGTCTGCACGATGAACACATTGGTTTTGATATTGCTCTTGAAGATGCACTACTAAAGCGTATCCATGATGACCACGACGCGTCTCAAGAACAAAACCTGCAAGTACGTTTCACCTTGACTGATTTGTCAGATAACGCCGAAACAATCACTGACAACAATATCGTCGAAACGCAAATCCCGCTGTATTTCTATGCAGGAGATGACGTTGAAGAGCCACAAAGCGTGGCAAAAAACAGTCCGCAATACGCTGTTGGATTAGCGAATATTAAATTAGAAAAATCATTCGATAAATCTTACGGTAAAAAATCAAAATTCAGTGTTGGCGTAGACTTAAATGGACAACTTTTTATTGTTCCTGCAGGTGACATCGGTGGCCGAGTGACTGGTGAAGGTACTGTTGAGGCATACTTCTTTAATGCTCAAAACACCTTATTCAGCATTTCATACGACGGTAGTGCCTATGTAAGTGGAAACAATACTGGCTATGCATCAGAGATGATCATCTTCAATAACGTGGTTTTTGAAGATGAAAAATACGTTGCGAAATATGAAAAGTCTTGGGAAAAGAAATGGGAAGAAGAAAAAGTGCTTGCAAAGGCGCGCTTTACTATCGGCCCAGTCCCTATGAGTGTTGAGGCAGGTGTAAACGGTAGTTTAGGTTTTGAGCTTACTGTTGGCTACAACGCCGAATTATACGCTGAAGGTGACTTGTTCCACGTTGATTTTGGTGCTTTTGGTCGCGGCGGTATTGATTTAGCATTAGTTTCTGCGGGTGTTCAAGCAATCTTAACCTTGATTGACAACACCTTCGCATTAGAATCGAACGCGGGTTTTGCACTTGTTAGCTCTGGTAATAAAAACCCACATATCTACTACGGCATTGAGCTTAAAAATGACTTAGATGTTATTTCAGGTAAATTTGGCTTATACGCTGAAACAGTAGGTGTAAAGTGGTGTAAAAAATGGGGTATCCCATACCCTTGTGGTAAAAAGAAAACCAAATATGACCTATGGTTATATCAAACCAAGAGTGTTTATAATAAATCTTGGACATTATTCAAAAAAGAGGATGAAATCGAAATATGATCCTATCATGTCGATTATCCTTGCTTGCAGCGCCTTTTATGGCGCTTGCAAGTATACAAGTGCAAGCATCGTGTATGCCGCAGTTTGATTTTAACGTAAAATCATTTACCAGCTTCAACTACACAAAACTCAACAGCCCAGCACAACAAAGTGACATCGAAATTCAAGGTAAGCTCTCTGTTATTTCGGTAAAAAAAGGTAAAGACAAAAATTGGTGGGCAATTAAAGCCGATCAGGTAAAGTCTGTGCAAGGCCAAACTGAAATGCCCCTGCCGAACTATCAGCATCCCTTTGCTTTTAAACTGAATGAACTTGGGTTAATTACTGAGTTTTACTTTGCTGACGAGTTAGACGAGCAATCTCAAGACCAACTAAAAGGGCTTGCTTACTATCTGCAGTATCAAAAAGATTTATCTAAAATAGAGAATGAAACCGATACGTTAGGCGAGTATCGCGTTAACTATCAACAAAAAGAGCAGTTTTTAAGTTTTGCTAAAATCAACTATGAGCATAAAAATAAGCAAGCTTTGAATGCTTTTTCGCATATTGATGTTTTAAAGTCTGAGCAACTCATTACCCCTTCAAGCTGTTTTTTAGATACACGATCAGGTATCGAAAAGCTGAAATTGGTTGGTCAAGATTTAACTTTTACATCAGAGCAAAGGCTTGAATTAAAGAAGCTGAACCAACCTTTCGAGACAGCACTATTTTCAATGTCTGACGATTTATCACTTTGGCAAAGTAATCAAGTTGAGTTATCACAAGCTGAAAAAGATAAGTTGAAGCGCGAGCTACTGGCATTTGTAACTGAACAAGACATCACACAAATTGATGCTCACACATTAGCATTATTGCTAAAAAAATATGATGCAGTTATTGGCGAACTCCGAGGGGTTATCTTAACGAATCAAATTTCTGATAACGCGCAAATGCGTCTTTTTAATGCGCTCGGCCAGCTTGATACGCCTTCAAGCCAAGTTCTATTAAGTAACTTACTCCTTGGTACAGAAAAGCAGCCACAGACCCAGTTTAGAGCACTTCGAGCTTTAACACAGGGCCATCATGCCTTATCGCAACAAGCCACAGACAATTTGCTTGCTTTATTAAATGACGGTTTTTTAAGTCAAGATGCAGAGGTCAGCTCAAGTTTTTATATGACCTTAGGAATTTTACTCAATAACCGTGTTGATTCAGCTACGGCACAGCAACTTAGCCAAGCTATTGTTGAACATATCACCTTAAGTGAAAATGAAAATAAAACTGCTGACTTAATCTCTGCACTGGGTAACAGTCGAAATGAACAACATGTTGAACTTATTGATAACTATCTTACGGATACGAGTTCACGTGTTGAGAAGGCATCTATTCGAGCACTCGGTATGATGCAAAGTGACACTGCTTATCAAAACCTTGAAAAGCATTTCAATCGCCATTCTGGCAGAAATACTAAAACCTTGCTTTCAGCTCTTGGTAATTATGAGATGAAGCCTAAAATCAGTGATTCAGTGCTTAACCTTGCAGTGAATGATACCGATGATGCTGTACGCTATGCCGCGATTAATGCACTTGCTAAGCAGCCTAAAAACGATGGCGTAAAACAAACACTTAGACAAGCGCTACGCACAGAAAAATCTAAGCGTAATTTTAAAGCCATTGTGAAGCTGCTTCATGCCAAACCAGTTGCAAAAGAAAATAAAGGTTAGTAACTACACTCTTTAAATCCAGCGCCTTACCTTAGTTAAATAAGTTTCGTAAGGCGCACCAAACTTCTCCTTCAAAATACGCTCTTCTGGTTTTATTTGAAATTCAGAAATATATAGAACAAACACTCCCACCCCAACGAGTGATAAGGCATCTGCCAAATACACAGCAAATGAAAAAAGACTCAAAGCAACAGCAACATACATAGGGTTACGGGTATATTTGAATACCCCTGTCGTCACTAAAGCAGCGCTATTTTGAGGCTTAGTAGGGCTGATCGTGGTCTGAGCTTTTTTAAAAGACCAAATAGCACAGAGGGCTACCAAAACTGCAACTGACAAAAGTGTCAGTGCAATTTCTATCTTCATATAAGCAAAAGTATCTATTGATATCGCAAACTTAGAATGCGCTAACCAATACATTGCCACCGCACAAAAAACGGCGACAACAGGAGGTGGAATTTTATTGTCTAAGAAGTGCATAACGAATTATTAAATTTCGAATTGTTATTGAATTATACCAATCCTTTTAATTAAGTGATCTATTTTGAGGCAAGGAAAGCTTGTCGATAACCAGGCAAAAATTTTGCTATTTAGTTGTTCTAAATGAGAAATTTTTAACGCAGTTAGCGGCAGCTTTAGTCCCTCAAAATGATTAAGTATTATTAAGGATTGGTATTAACCTAAACCAATTTCATGTTTCTTCATATATTCAGCGAGTAATTGCGCTTCAAGATTACCCTGTTGCAGCGCTTCAAACACACCGCGTTGATCTGCTTGAGTGCGCTGTTGTCCTAACTTTTGTTTCCCTTCAATGTCTGTAATATCAATCTTAAGTCCAACAATGGCTTTGGCTAAACGGCTATTAAACTCACTGTTGAATACCCTGGTATTAGTCAATAATGCCGGTTCGTATTTCTCAACCGTTCGATTAACCACATTTAGTGTGTCGAGTTCGTTTAACACAGTAACCTTACCTTTGATATGCACTGCAACATAGTTCCAAGTTGGCACAGCAGGACCTTTGTCATACCAAGTTGGAGAAATATAAGCATGAGGACCTGAGAAAATAATCAGCACTTCCTGTCCTGCCAACCCTTGCCAATGCGTATTTGCTTTAGCTAGGTGTGTGTAAAGCACATTGTGTTTTTCATCAAACAGAAAAGGCAGATGTGACCCAGTTAAGTCAGGCGAAACAAGGCAACCAAAGCCATTTTGATGTATAAATTGATTGGCTGAGCATGCTGCCATTTGAAGATTCTTTGGGATATACATAGTGTTACTCCTTAATTTCAATGAAGTAACACTAAATAACTTTGGTCTAACTTAAATCAACCAGAGATAAAAACATAGCTAGACCAGAAAAGGGCATTGGTATTATTCCTGAAAGCTAATTTCTCTCGATTCCAGTAAAAATTGCTCTCCAGAATGAAAGTTAATTTCTAAGAAAAACACATGATTTTGTTTAAAAGAAGGCTCTGTATTAAGCGCCAATTGGGTGATTTCAGCGGGTATATTATCATCTTGCGCTATGAATTCTGATACTGAGAAGTAATCAATACTATCGGCAGTTTTGGTGTAATAAGGTGTAGGTACATAGTCTAAATACACTACATCAAAAACATCATTTAAACTGCTTCCAGCAGGTAAATCATCACTGAAAGCTGCACTAGAAGTAATGTTAATACTTGAAATACGTTGCTGTGTATAAGGTAAAACTGGAGAGCAAGCATACGCTTTACTCATCAGAGAAAAATCAAAGCTTTTGTCAAAACGCTCAGCGAGCGTGTTCTTTTCTATGTCTAGTTTTAGGATAAAAGATCCAAAGTCGATTGGATCCGCGCTTTCATATGTATCTCCCCCAACATATCCGCCACGAGGATCTGAACTAAATACGCTCAGAGTATAGCTCTTAATAACATACTCTGGTTTACTTGTTCCGCTGCAAGTATCATCTGGTCCTTCAATTTTATCGCTGCCACAGCCGCCAACGATTAAAGATAAAAAAGCTACAGAAACTAATAAATAACGTTTCATAGGTGCATCCTTTCAAGCTAAGTTATTTAGTTTTTATTTTTGATCACAAACGAATTCAACGCAAAGCGCATTGGTATTAGTTTCATTCTGATCAAGTTTGTAAGCTTATTTGATTTTTACATAAAAAAGACCAAAACCCACTCCGGTTTTGGTCTTTGCTCTGGGGGTAACCATTTATATTTTAAAGATACAACTCAGCGCTAATAATATAACTGCGTTATAAAGTATCTTCTCAATGCAAATCAGCGACAACTTGGCGCATTGTAATCAACCACGATAGAAGCCCCTTGCGCATTACCTGATACTTTTAAATAACCCCAATATTGGCTTTGATTAGTCAGATAAATACACTCTCCATTTCCAGTGTTGCTAGAAGAAGCTTCTACATTACTACCATTAGGCCAACCTTGATTACTGTACTCTAGACTTAAATCACCCGAGCCATTGGCAGAAGTAATAGCAATGCTATTTTGACCACTGACATTTTCAAGGCTTAACCAAATTTCACCTTGCTCTGCTAAACAAGCAACTTGACCTTCAGTCAAACGACCGCCGGTGATGGCTGTGCTAGTTGCACACGCATCTGGTACGTTATAGCCGCTGCCAGCAGTATAGCTTGCCGTTAGCGTTGTCTCGAAGCTGTTATAGCCGTATACCATAACGTGGTAGGTACCTGCTTGAATATTGCTTACGTCACAGCTTTCATTATTACCACTTAAGTACGGGCGGCAATCGAAGTCTGACATCGTCGGTTCCGCAGCAAACTTCACATATAGATCTGCATCACCCGTTCCTCCACTTAAGGCAAAATTTAAGTTGCTTGCACCTACTGGTACTTCAAAAGTGAACTTCAGCATGGCATCTTGCGCGCCCGAAATCGATTTCGGCTCAGCATTTTTAAGCTGATTGTTTGGTGTTGTATCACCCAGCACTTTTGCCGTTGTCGACTCTGTTCGGCTCAATCCTTCAGAATCTGTTGCAGTAAGGGTAACTATGTAATCACCTGCAGCACTATAAGTGTGAACTGGGTTTGCTAATGAACTTGATGTGCCATCGCCAAAATCCCAGTTAAAGCTCGAAATACTGGTCTCAGGATCATAAGAGCCTGCACTTGAGAAGTTGATCTGCTCACCAATATTCACCGTGTAAGGACCATTATGAACAATTACCGGCGCTTCATTTGTTGTGCCACCACCGTTCGCTAATTGTTGCGTCCACTGAGTAAATTCAGCATCGTAATCTACAGCCCAATTGTTTAAGCGAGCTTTATAAGCCGCCCAGTCACCAGCTCGAGTTGAGGCTAGCATCAATTTAACTTCATCTAAGTGACGCTCAAACATAAAGCGCACCGCTAAATAACCCCAACGATAAATTCTATCTTGGTCAAAGCCGTCGTAAGTCGTGTTAAAAATAGTGCCTAACGTGTAAGTTGAACCATCTTTTATGGTATCAATGGCTGCTTGGTTGTTATCTTCATTAGCAACATATTCAGCAACCCCTTCACTCCACCAAACAACAGCTTCGGTAGGCGCATTAAAACCACCATATAAATCAAAACGACCATCAAGATAGTGCACATATTCATGCTCTAAATTCCAAACGTAATGATCTGGATTGGCATAGCTGGCTTCATATGCAACAAAATTCGGAATATTGCCAGGCTGTGACGGATCTCCCTCTAAATACATACCACCATTATTTGTGTCGATACCAAATATTGCTCCCGCGTATTTGCCATAATCGGTGCTCGAGTCAAAGATATTGACTTGCAACTGCGCATTATAGTCATCGGCAACAGGTACATTGTTGGTCGCTAATTTGGTATGAAAATATCCCTCTTCATATCCCATTTTGCTACAAGCTGCTTGGTGTTGTTCTGTTGTCATGTTTTGCGATCGGATTTTGATGGTGCTACTACATGTATAAGTTTGCGATAACACTTGGCTTTCTAATTGTGTGCCGTAATTACAAATTCCATAGTCGTTGCAATCACTATAATAACTGGCGGTATCTGCTGCGCCTAACCAAGCGACATCACCGTACCCCACCATCTCGTAGCGGCTAAAGATATCGTTTAATCCCGCATCAACCGAAGATTGAATCGCAGTACCAGCATATTGCTTGAGACGGCCAAGCTCACGCGCTGCATTCGCTAACATAAATTCCGCATCTGAATTGATCATGTAAGTGCTAGTAGTAAACTTTCTCAGCGCAGCAACCAAATCAGTTGCAGTCCCTACTTTAGCCTTAAATTCATTGTTCCATTGACCTCGGAAAAGCAAAGTAAATACGCCATTTACCGCACCACGCATATTCCATTTACCTGCATAACTTTCATTCCAGCGAGTTAACCATTGGGTGATCACAGGTAAATAGACATCTTGCTGCTCTGAGCTATCCATGGTGATGATAACCTCTGACAAAGTTTTACCATGGGCATCATTATCATCATAAAAGTGACTGTTGTTTACAAAGGCATCAATAGCGCCTTTTACAGCAGGTGTTACCCAGGTTGCAAACGTGACTTGGTCGTTATAAAACTCGGCAAAGTAGCCTGCACGCAAATATAAAAAGAGGGCTTCAATGTTCACGTCACCGCCACCTTGATAGTTTTGGCTCAGTGTTTTGACATGATTTGCAACCGCATACATGTTGTTTGAATCAAATGCAGTAGCTTGGATATTATCTGATGCCGAGAACAACTCATTGACACACTGCACACCTTGAGACTTTATTTCGTTTATTAGTGTGGTGCTGTTTGTGGTCGCTAAAGCATTCACATCGCACACTGCTGCAGCCTGAGTTGATGAAGTTGAAAACGCACTCATTTGCACCATCTGGGGTTGCACTGTGTGCTGAGATTCTGCCGTTGGTGCATTTTCGATATGCGTTTTGCTTTCTACACCATGATGATGCTGGTGTGCGCTTTGTATAGAGTTTACCTGTTGCGTCTGCGGTGCTGACATTGCAAAAGCGGTCATACCATAGAGAGAGCCTGCAACCAGTATGGCTGATTTTGTTAATTTCATTGCTTTTCCTTACCTGTTTTATTTGTTGCCTGAACCCACTGTTCAAACGTCAATTATTAAAGCAGCAGATTAACAAGAATGCAATATATTGTATGCAATTTTATATTTAAGCATACACCCTATTTACAAAACCAATGTGTCAAATATCTTTATAAACAACAAATAGCCTAGTTAAACACTTTAATATCAGTTACTTATTTGTAAAAATAAAAAAGAGGCTGAGCCTCTTTTAAATACATTATTCAAATTTTAGAAATTAATATTTAGCAGTATTGTGTATCAGAGCACAGACCCGTCGTAACACACCACGCTCTTGATGTCGTTACACCACCAGCAACCGCTGGAGTTTGAGCATCGTCTAACTGTTTTTTGTCTCTAGATAGGTTTTTCAACTTCTTTTTATTTAGCTTTAGCATAACATTCTCCTTAAACTTAGCAGGTATAACCAACAAAAGACGTACAAACAAACGGATGAGTGAACTCCGTACGCTTCGCACCACCCGCAATCTGCGGCGTTGCAGCTTGCACTAGTTGTTTGTTCGCTAATGGTTGTTGAAGTGACTTTAGGGATTTTTTCTTAAGTGATAGTTTCATCATTCTTCTCCTTAGATAGTTGATGAAACATAAAATTAACACTTATTCAGATTAATAAATATAGCATGGTTAGATTGATTAGATATTAAACAATCCAAAAGTCTTAAAAAGGCTTATATTACTATTGCTTAGGTAAAGATATTTCGATTTTTAAGCCACCTAATTCACTTTGTGCAGCTGAAATTCGACCACCATGTGCTTCGATCACTTTTTCGCATATTGAAAGGCCAAGCCCAGAACCTCCAAGGTCACGGCTACGAGACTTATCACATCTAAATAAACGCTCGAATAAGTGTGGTAGATCTTGCTCTGAAACACCTGGACTCGAGTCTGAAAACGAAAGAATGACGTCACTCTCCGTTTGCGATAATGCAAAGCACACCTCACCGGGCTTATCTGTATAGTGAATAGAGTTTCTACTTAAATTGGCAATGACTTGATGTAACCTTGCTTTATCAACGGATAGCTCCGATAAAGGGGTATCAACTTTTTTCACTTCTAAATGTAAGTCATGCTCGCAAAGAATATCTTCAACTTGGCCGGCAAGCTCGTTAAATAACTCATCCGCAGGCACGCTTTCAAGCTGCAATGTCAAAGTACCAGTATCAGCCTGAGCTAGCTCGTAGATATCTGAGATCAACAGGTTTAGGTTATCAAGCCTTTGATTCAATACTTTATACGTTGATTGTGGATCTGACACCAAATTATGTTCAAGTGCTTCTAAATGCAATTTCAGTACGGCCAATGGAGTTCTCAACTCATGCGATACATCGGCCAAGAGCTGCTTTTTCAGTTCAAGTGCTTGGTTTAGATGTTTTGCTTCTTGTTCTAGTCGTGCTCTTCTCTGCCTTGTAAAAATTAACACCGCAAGAATAACCAACAGTAAGATTGCCACAACTGAAAAGCCAATATAGCGCGTAAGTGCTTGTTCAGCTTTCAATAAAGCCTGCTCTGCTTTGGCTTGTTTCAACTCATATTGGCCAGCGATATACTCTGATTCAGAAGCAAGTACCAAAGTTTTAATGCTTCCTTGTTCTTGCATCTGATTTTTATAAGCTAGATGCATCTGATTTTGAGCAGCAAAGGCATTTTCAAAATCACCTAAACCTTGTAATGCCTGTGATAAAAATCCGTAATATTGTTGTGCCTCTTTATTTTTAGAGCCTTCAATAAGCTGAAGCTGCTGCACTGCTCTGTCAAACATTTCTTTCTGAAGATAAACGTCAATCAATAAGTAACTAGCCCTTACAAACAGATTAATATTTTTCTCTTGATCTAGCTGCGAAAGAATACTTTCTAGCACGTTTTGTGCTTGGTCTAGCATCCCTTGGCGAAGGTACATATTAGCCTGATCTATTTGCGTACCTATGACTGCCAGTGGAATGTTCAATTTTGTCAATATATCTAGGGACTCTTGGAAATAGACACTGGCTTGTTCAAACTGACCCATTGATACATGCTGCTCGCCCATTCTTCTTAAAGTGATAGCAATATCTTGCTTACCACTTAACTTTTTATCTTTTTCGTAAACCTTGCTGAAGTAATCTAAACTTTTTTGATAATCACCAAGCGATGCGTAACTTTCAGCCAGTCCCCAAAATGTGTCGTTCATCCAAAATTCTTGCGCTTGTTTCGGAAGGTAGGGAATTTTCTGTATCTGTTGGATCTGAATTTCGAGAGATTTTTCAACTAAATCCAAACTGGTATATAAGCCACTTTTTTGCCTTGCTGCGGCCATCTCTAATTGTACGTTTTCTGATTTAAGCGCTGCGGACAAAGCTGCATCTAATGCAATAATTGCATCTGAGTATTTGTTTAGCTTTTGGTAAGCATGTGATAGAAAACGGTTTGCATGAGATGACAAAGTAAATAGCTGTGCTTCATCAAAATAAGTAGCTGCTTGAATTAGGTAATCTACCGCGTCAAAGTGATCCCCCCTAGTTATCGCCATGTTACCACGGGATAAATTTAACTTTCCTGAATACTCTAAACTCTCAAATGTCGTTAATAACTGCTCTAACTTCGCCAAATACTGTTCTGTTTTGTCAAAACAAGCTTCTCTGATACAAATAAGGCCCGCTCTATGAAGTACAAAGGCCGTTTGTAACTCATCTAAACTTTCACTTGCTAACAGTTCATTTGCAATAACTAGCAGCTCAGAGCGTTGCTGTGGTGATTTTTGCCCTTCAATCTTTTTTTTAAACTCGTCGAAGGCTTGGTTAGAAGCAAAAACACCGACACTAAACAGTGCGAAAAACACAACAGCAATGGCTTTCATATTCAAATTTAAACAGTTATTTAACACCAAAAATGAAGTCTAGCGCGGATCAGCTTGGCAATCCAACTAAAGTCTAAATCAAAAAACACCAATAAGGTCTTTTTGACACACTCATAACTAAGTCAAATTAACTCACTTATATTATTTAAAAAACAAAAGCCACATGAAATCAATCATTTAAAGATTGGCATTAAATTTGTTTTGTCTCTTCTGTCGCGTTTAATTGAAGAGCGTTTTATGAAACAAAATTATTCTGAAACACCTAACCTTTATCAGCATTGTTTAACTTTCGGTAGCAGCGCCATGATTATTTTGCTCTTGCTTACTGTCACATCACTGGCGATCAGCTTCTCGTTTTCAGAGCATTTCTCACTACCCGTTCAAATTGGTAGTCATATCGCAACCATCGTTTTTAGCGCGTTATTTAAAGTGGCCTACGTAGTTCGCTGCATTGGTGCATACCACTTAGGTCATCGTAGTTTTTAATTTTTGAGGAAAGTCATGCTTACCAAACAACACATAGATATTGTTAAAAGTACATCAACTATTATTGAACAAGGTGGCAGTACCATCACTGAGCACTTTTATGCTCGAATGTTTAGAGAAAACCCAGAACTCAAGCATATCTTTAACATGAGTAACCAACACACAGGTCGGCAAAAAGTGGCGTTGTTTGAGGCTATTTTGGCCTACGCAAAAAATATTGATAATTTGAGTGCTTTAAAGGCCGCAGTTGAGCGCATTGCCAATAAGCACACAAGCTTTCACATTCAAGCCGCTCATTATGACATTGTTGGGCACCATTTAATCGAGACTTTTAGAGAATTATTAGGTGCTGACTTCACTCCTGACATAGAAGACGCTTGGACAACTGCATACGGGGTACTTGCTGATATATTTATTAACCGTGAGGCTGACATTTACCAAGAGAATGCCAATAAAATTGGGGGTTGGAAAGGAAAAAGAGCATTCAGATTAGCGAGCAAGACAGCAGAATCTTCATTAGTAACCAGTTTTGTTTTTATGCCTGTGGACGAGCAAGCGGTGGCAGACTTTAGGCCAGGTCAATATCTAGGTATAGAAATCTCAAGCGAACAATTCGAACACACTGAAATTCGCCAATATTCTTTGTCTGATAAACCGAATGGCAAAAGCTATCGTATTTCCGTTAAGCGTGAATTAGGTGAACACCAAGGTAAAGTATCTAACTATTTACATGATGAATTAAATGAAGGTGATGTGGTTGACCTACACGCTCCGGTCGGTGACTTTTATTTTGCTGATAAACAAAGCCCTGTTGTACTTATCTCAGCGGGTGTTGGGGTAACTCCAATGCAATCTATGCTTGAATTTAAGTCCGATATTAAATATCCGCATCCAGTAACCTACCTACACGCTTGTGAAAACGTACAACAACACTCTTTTGCAATGCGCACAGCTGCCCTGTGTGAACAAAATAAATGGACCCACCATACTTGGTTTAGAGAAGTTGAAGCTAACACTTTGCAGCAAAATCAATCTGTAGGTTTAATCGATTTTGCTCACATCGAGCTTCCTAAGCAAACCGGTCACTTCTATTTATGTGGACCTGTTGGTTTTATGAAATTTGCTAAAACTGAGCTAGAAAAACTTGGAGTCTGTAGTAGCCGAATTCACTATGAGGTATTTGGTCCTCATGCACAACTTTAATATTTTATAAAGATTTGCCATCGAGAATACGCAAAATGTATTTTTGATGGCAAATTACATAGGCTTAAGTAAAAAAGTGCAGTCCCTTGCACCAGTTGCCCAGAACGGGCCAATAAAAATACTTCAACACATGTTTTATAGATGCTCTAAGATTTGGGCCTTAAATCGCTTTTGAGATGTGAAAAATGATTAAATCTCTTCCTCTCTGATAATGAATAAGTTTTGTTTTCTTTAACTGAAAATCATCAAAAATGACATTATGAAATTCGGGATCTTAAAATTTCTTCGAAATAAAAATGCTTGTTAGATAAAGGGCATCCTTGCCTCAAGATGAAACTCTGTATTAGTAATCTTCTGAAAATGCTTGGCTTCAAACTCCAAGCTTTTTCATCCGATAAGTAAACATACCTTTTTGATTGCTCATCGTACTTAGATAGGGCGTAAATAGTGGTAAGTAAATAAGCTTCTTTCACATAGCAAAGCATGTAATAGAAGCAAATTCACCTCCACCGTACGATGAGAAGTCAGTAGATATTAAAGCTTACGCCACACACTGTTTTGTAATGGCTCTTCACCTTGTGTCCACCAACGTGCTTGGAACTGCTCACCATTAAAAGTAACGGTGCTTCCACCGGTATAAGCTTTACTTGCGCTCCAATCATTGCTGTCTACTCTGCCATCATTTGGGGCTGCTACTTCTTGCCAAACTGAACTAGTTGATGGGTTTTCACCACGAGTCCACCAGCGTGCCTTGTACTGCTTACCTTCATACCAAACTAAGTCGCCGCCAACATAAACTGTATTGGCATCCCAAGTTGTTTTACCTGTATCAGCAAGGTTATTGACTGTGACGTTGAAAGTACGAGAAACCGTATTAACACCATCGCTCACACTTACTGTACCTTGTACTGTTTCAGTTGCAGTCACTTCGTTAGCCGTTAATGTTACTGAGCTACCAGAACCCGTTACTGTATGACCTGGTACTGACCAAGTGTATGTCAGCGCTTGGTTCTCAGGGTCATTGGCAGTTACAGAAAGTGAAGTAGATGCTTTTTCGTCAACCGTGACATCCGCAACAGTACCAACAACAGGTGCTTTGTTATCTGAAGCCGGTGCTTTAACAATCACTTTAACTTGACGGTTTACGTCGTTTTTACCGTCTGACACTTTAAGGCTAAGGGTATAAACGCTGTCTACTGTGACTGTTGGGGCAGCAACAGACACACTTGCGTCATTCGCTGTTAGCGTTAATGCAGGATCTGCAGACCATTGGAAAGACACTGCTTTACCTTCTGGATCAGTCGCTGTCGCTGAGACAGTTGCAGATTTACCAGAGTCGATTGTTACCTCTGATACCAAAGTAACCACAGGTGCGCGATCGACTGGCGTATCACTTGCACCTAAGCCTTCATGCATTGCATTTAAGATATCGCCGTTATCTGCATCGATTTCCCATGCAAATAAACCACCTAGGTTGTTAGCGCGCACGTATTGGCCTTTTGCCTTTACTGAGCGTGGGCTATCGTACGTGATTAGTTTACCTGTACTACGGTTCCACACGTATGCGCCTTGTGCTTGTTCGTCATAGCCTACTTCAAAGCCATTCACGCCCTGCTCGTTGGCACCGATCATGTAAGACTTAACGCCTTTATAATCAATGACACCCGCTTCCCAAACGCCCTGCGCTTTAGTGCCTGTCAGCTTGCCATTACCCGGTGCTGTCATAGGGTTATCAGCAATCGTCGCATTTTGTGGATAAACACCTTCCCAGCCACGGCCGTACATAGCCGTACCTACTACTAGCTTCTTACTTGGTACACCTTGTTGAAGCAGTAACTTGATTGCATTATCAATTGTGTAAGCAGGACCTTTACGAGGGTTACCTTGGTCATCAACACCTGTACCATTACACTCGCCCGCGCTTAGATGTGAACCACAGTAAAGTGCAGTTTGGTGACCAGTTACGTTATTCCAACCACCAAAGAAGTCATAGGTCATCGCGAAGATGTAATCCATGTACTGAGAAGCTTGCTTGTAATCAACGTCTTCAATCTTGTCGTAACCTGTACCAATCGCTGAAGATAACTCATATTTACGACCTGTTTCGGCCTCTAGACCGTCAAGCATGGCACGTAGCTCTTTCATAAGTGCAACATAAGCTGCGCCATCTTCAGGGCTACCTAGGTTAGCATTTGGACCGCCACCACCAGGGAATTCCCAGTCAATGTCGATACCGTCGTAGAATTTCCACGTTGTTAAGAAATCTTTCATTGAGTTAACGAATACGTCACGGTTTGCTTTAACCGTAAAGCCATGGAAAGGGTCTGAAAGTGTCCAGCCACCTACAGAAGGAAGGATTTTAAGATCTGGATTACGCTGTTTAAGCGCCATTAACTGGGCATAAGTACCACGAATTGGGTCTTTACTGTTGATACCAGGCAATGCTTTTTGTATTGCAGCCCATGGATCATGAATTACGACTTCGTAATCTTTTGAATCGCCACATGCAAGCTGAAGCGCACGTAAGCTGTTACCATTTTCAATTTCACCTAGTGAGCTATTCTCACCACAGATTGGAATGAAACCATAAAGAATGTGCGTTAGGTTATCGACAGGGATCTTAGTTACATCATAGTCACGACCGTAGATACCCCACTCTACAAAGTAAGCACCAACCACAGTGTCTGTTTGTTTCGGATACGTTTTGTTATTTGGGTCAACATTCATCGCCAATGGCGCAAGATGACCACCGTCTGTATCTGCAATGACAATCGGTTTTGCAGCTGACTTAGAACACCCTGTTGCATCACAAAGCTCAACACGTAAATCGTGACGGCCAGACTTTGTGTAAGGGAACGAAATTGTGCCACCGTTTGAACCTGCTGCTACAGGGCCTTGGTGAACCACTTGATCGTCAAAATAAACTTTATAAGTGTCGCCTGCTGAGCCAGACCATGCATTCCATTTTATGTTGATCTGTACTTCTTTTTTGGTTTTAACCAGCTGTTTGTATGAACCGCGACCATCGAGGTTAATTTCAACAAACGAATAGTTTTGATCTTCCCAACTTAAGCTCGGTGTAGCTGGTGCTGCGACCGCCGTTGTTGCGCTGATGGCTGTCGCGACCGCGACTGCTGAGGTTAAAATTTTAAACATAATATAGTTCCTTCAATTGTTGTGTTTCCCGCCACGCTTCGATATTAAGCTCATTAACAAGCACTGAAATCGTGATGCGCTCGCACATCTCTCATTCATATTTGCTTACTAAAAGCGAGCATCTCAGCGCTTTAGGTCGTTCTAATGGTTATTAAAGTTGTTTCCATACGTTGTTTGAGCTCGGGCGCTGCCCTTGCGTCCACCAACGTGCTTGATAGGTTTTCCCTTCGAAGCTCACTGTAGTGCCCGTGGTGTAAGCTTTTGTGCTTTGCCATTCATTCACATCAGCGTTGTCACCGGTTTTGCTCAATAACTCCCACGCTTGAGAGCTGTCTGGCGTTTCACCTCTTACCCACCATTTGGCGCGATACGTTTTGCCTTTATAAATAGCGGTTTGACCTGCGGTATAAACTTGATCAGCGCGCCATGTATCTTTTGAACCATCAGGTGGTGTCGTGACTTTATCTTTCACATTGACAGTCAAAGGCACTGTTTTACTAAACTCACCATCAGATACGGTGACTGAACCTGTAAATTGCTGATCGGCAGTCACTTCTGGCGCATTCACTGTGATGGTTGAGCCACTGCCAGTAAACGTTAGCGGTGCAGGTAATTCCCAAACAAAACTAAGTGTTGGCTGCTCATCATCAAAGGCATGAACATGAAGATGGGCAGTGGTATTTTCGTCCAGCATCAGTGCTGATGGAGTATGTACCGTAGGCGGTGTATTTTTAGGTGCCGCGACAATAGATAAATTAAAGGTGTGGTTTTTATCAGTTACAAACACTTGGTTTGAAAGCAAGTTTTGACCATCAAACTGCACATTTCCTTGCACATCTTTGATACCAATTTGGATCAATTGGGCAAAGTCTAGGCTGACTTGCTCTGCCAATTGTTGCTGCCAATTAGGCATATCAGCGGCAACTTTTAATTGTTGCTGAATAAGCTCTTGGCCGTTGGCATCAAATAAACGCAACCAAACTGTATCGCCAGCATTGGCTTCTTGCCCTTGTTTGATGAAGTAACCTGCTGCATGCCATTCAATTGGGTTAGGATCTGTGACTCGTTCAATGGTAATGTCAGAGCAGTTATAAAAGCCCTCACCTACCACATCGTTACGCTGCCAGCGACTGAATAAAATGGCTTCACCATTGAACTTCTCAGGAATGGCCACATCCATTTCGTAATAACGCTTTCCATCTGGTGCGACAAAGAAATCCACGTTGCCATGCTCTTGAACAAGCTCTACATCAGCCCAATTGAGTGGTTGTGCGTGAATATCAACGCCCGGTTTTGAAATATAAAATTGCCAAAAACTTGGGTTGTGAGGTGTGGTAGCGCGGTAGCGAATTTTAATGGTGCCGTTTGCATTAGGTTTAACAACAGTTCGCTGCCAATCCACAGATGGTGTGTTGATACCGATTTTATTTACATCGCCACCTGAGCATAACTCACCATTTGGCACAGCCGCTTCAACTGCCGCCTGATTTAAGTAATCAGCTACGTTGGCTGCAAATTCATGTAACTGTATAAACTGCACTTGCCCACTTACTTGGTAAGCAGCACGACACGCGGCATTGGGAATATTACTGCCGTCTTTTGGCCACCAAAACCCGCCTTGTTCTTCACATATAGCCTGTCTAGCTTTAGGGTTGTCCATGTAACCATGGGCAGAAACAGAGTCAGCAAACCCTAGGCCCATTGCCACAGCAATAGCCGATAACATTAATTTTTTCATGATAGCTCCTTGGGGCTGGCAAGCAGCCCCTTAGAATTCTGATTAAGTAAATTTTAATTAAATGATTGAGTTACAAAGCACACACTTGTTTCCAATCGCCGCCATCAACTGGTTCTTTTGATGTCCACCAGTTTGCTTGGAAAACGACTTGGTTGTGTATGATGTAATCGCCTGAGTTGGCATGACTCGGGTTACCCGCCCAATCAGTTTGCGGCCAGTTCGGATAAGTATTAATGGTGGTAACATCTACCCCATTACACGTACCAGTAACTGGGTCGCCATTACCTGGGTTACCGTTACCTGGGTTACCTGTGTCAGGTGTTGTCGCGATTGGTAGTTTTGGATACTCGCTTGCAAACGCATACGAGGCACCATCTTTTTCAATCGTGAAGTTAACCGGACCGGTAATTGGCATGTAGTAAAGCACTTGCGCATTGACCGTTTCACCCGGCTTGAATGATTCAGCCGCACCACCCCATTCATTGGTTAGTGTGATTGAAGCTCGGTGGAATTCATTCTCAAACCCGCCAATATTATTACCTGCAGCATTTGAATTATTGGTTACGATCTTCATCCCTAACTTCTTCTGCGCATTCCAATCTGACTTAAAGATTGCTGAGGTAGAGACTGGAATATTGAATGAAATCGTTGCACCAGATAAATCAATTTGTGAGTTGTTAGTGAACGCGAAAGTTGGACGAATTGGGTAGTTATCATCGCCAACTGGGAAGTTCTTCGCCTCAAACTTAATATCAACCGCTTTCGCTGCTGGTACAAATGCACCGTCACCTAAGTGCGCACCATAAGGTGTAGATGCTTGGTTGAAGGTGTCATAAGCAAGACGCGTCATAGTGCTACCCATGAAGTACTCGCCTTTTTGAGTGTCGTAGTCAAAGTCACCCGCAAGTTCCCAGAACATTACACCGCCAAGCTCTTTATTGACCACATAATCAAGCTTGGTCTTCATTGACTCTTCATCTTCAATCGATAAGAACACTTTCTTTTGCGCATTAAACAGCCAAGGCGCAATGGCAACGCTGTCATAATGGCGCGTATAAGTACCCACCATTTTGTCTTCAGGGTTATTTACCGGATCTAGACCATAAACACCTAAGTAGCTTGGCGTAATGCCATTTTGTAGGTTTTTAACGTGCCATAGCGGGTTACTACCCGCTGGTACTTCTATGCCATCAACAGTGTCATGCCATAAGTTATCGATACCAACCGCGCCATTACCACACTTATTCTTTTCACCAACACCTGTGCCCGGCGCACAATCAGCTTGGTTTGGTAAAGCAGCGCGACCCCAAAGGCCATTTTCACCGCCTTGAACATCTCTAAAACCACGGGTGTAATAAGGTAAACCGATATTGATACGACCTGCTGGTAACGCACCTCTGAAGTATGTCGCAGCCCAGTCAGTGTTTAAGTAACCAATGCCTTCGAATTCTTTAGTGCCATACACATTCCACTGTGCAAGCTCTGAGTCTTTTCCTGTATCGTAAAGCGCTGCGTTATGACCAACATGATCGTTCCATGCTCCGTGTAAGTCATAAGACATGATGTTCACGAAATCTAGATATTTAGCTGTTTGGAATGTTTCCATACCACGCAGTAAGTAACCGGAAGATGGTGACGCAATGGTTAGCATATAGTGTGTATTATCTTGCGCACTTGCCGCATCGAGTGCTTCACGAAGTTTACGCATTAACACATCGTAAGAAGCATTTAAGCCTGCACGACGGGCATTACTGATTGGGAAGTCATCAGGGTGACCTGAGTCTTTCATTGATGAAGGATATTCGTAGTCAATGTCTACACCATCAAAGCCATACTCACGGATGAATTTAACCGCACTTGCTACGAATGCGTCGATACCAGCATGGTTTACACTGCCATCAGCATTGGTAGTCATGGTATAGAAACCACCACTGTTCACACGATTACCATTTGAATCGAAGAAACCACCTGTTTCAGCCCAACCACCAACAGAGATCATGGTCTTCACGTCTGGGTATAGCTTCTTATATTTGTTTAATAAGTTGAAATGACCTTTATACGGTAAGCTTGGATCCATCTCCGCGCCTTCAACACCCGGCCAAGTCATGTTGGTAGCCGCGTTGCCGGCTGCATTTGGATCGCCAATACTTAATTCATTCGCCGCATTCACGTGTGCAAACGCATAGTTGATGTGGGTGATCTTATCCCAAGGAATATCTTTTACTAAATAGCTTGGTTGGCCGTTCGCGCCATTTCTCCAACTTGTGAAGTAACCAATCACACGACGTGGGTGATCCGCCCCCATTTTCTCGCGGCCTTCTGTATCGTAAATGTCACAGTAAGCAGGTTGTACACCTTGCGCTTGATATAGGCCTGCTGGACGACAGTTTTCATGTCCTGTAATTGGGTCGCCTTTCTCTTTAACGATGTAAACACGCTCAACTGGAGTAGCTGCAAGACCCAACTCATCTTTAGCAGTCAGTGTGAACGTGTAAGTGCCCGCAACAGTAGGTGCCCAAACATATTGCTCCGACCCTTTTGTGCTATTTACAACCACTTCATTGTTAACTGTCAGTGTTTGCGTAACTGCGTGACCATCTGCATCTGACGCACTCAGGTTAAATGTCACTTGCGAGCCGACCTCTAACTCTGACGGTAAAGTTGCTGCTAAGCTAACAACCGGTGCTCGGTTCTCATTTGATTTCTTCTGAACTGTCACAGAATGACGTGCCGACTCCGTTCGCGCACCGTCATCATCCTGTGCAATTGCATAAAATACATGCTCACCAACCACAGCCGTCCAATTAAATTCGAACGGGGCAGTATTGAGCGTAGTTAATAATTGACCGTCTAAATAGACTTCAACTTGCTTAACTTGACCGTCGATATCACTGGCTTCGGCCAAAATGGCAACGCTGTCATTTTCGTTCAATAAATTACCATTTGCTGGGCTTAATAGAGTCACCTGAGGCGCTTCGTTAACAGGTACATTCCCAGCACATTGGCCAAGTTTAGTCCACTCCTGCCATTGACCTGAGTGAGCTTTAGGCTCATTTTGGGTCCACCAATTTGCTTTATAAGCTACTTTTTCTTGCTGAACTTGCATACCAGCAGTGTAAGCTTTGCCTGACTCCCAAACAGGAAGACTTGTACAATCGACAGCAGCAAAGGCGGGTGCCCCCAGCATGGCCAACACCAAAGCAGAAGGTTTAAAACCTGTCCGCACTAAATTTAAATCCTTCATAACTAGTTCCTGACTTTAATTATTGTGTTTCTCGAAATAAATTAACTTATAAGCTACATATGTACCCGTTAACGGATCGAAAATAGTCTAGAACATAAATCAAAAATTACAAAGTTTTAACATTGCGACATTTTCACGCTTGAAAAATAAACAGCAATAGAGTCAAAACTGAACAAAAAGCATTCAAATATGAAAGTTATATGAAATTTTCTATATTTTACATAAACATATACTAAAGTCGCATGAAGAGAAATGTGGGTTTATCAAAATCAGAGACGCTTCGTTTTGAATAAAAACCTTTACAGAACACAGTCATCAGACCAGCTTAATATTATTTACCAGGCATCACAAAAGCTATATTTTTCATAACCTTAAATTCCATTAAAAAATTAAGAAAAGAAAAAGCGGAGAACTAAGTGCTTTCGCATAAAAAACCAAATGTTAAAAGTAGAGCTTTAAATCAAAAGGCAAACTACCAAACATTTGTGAACAGTCTTGAATTAGGAACCACCCCAAAATTCACAACAATCGACATTTCAAACGATGCTTAAACGTAAGTTGAGCTTAATTACCTAAATTGATAACATTACTTCAGCAGTAAACTCCTTGTTAAGTAAATGTGTTTACTGCCAAAAATCAGTTTAGGGATTTATTCACAGTGACGTGCTCTTCTCCAAATACTTCTTTGAATCAAATCCCCCATAAATATTAAATAAGGATTTTTTGTGAAAAAAACAAATCAGGCAACATTGTTACTTGTTGCTCTTTTAGGGCTTACCGCTTGTGGTGGAGGAAGTTCTGACAACTCACAACCTGAAAAGGGCGTGTCTCAAAACCAAGATGAAGTTTCAATTAAAGGTAGTGTTGAAAAAGGACCATTTGTAATTGGCTCTGCAATCACCATTAATGTATTAAATGAAAAAGGTGAGAATACTGATTCTACTATCGTCACTAAGACGACTGACAATTTAGGCAACTTCGAATTTAAAGTTCCCAAAGGCTCATTAATTCAAATTACTGCTTCAGGCTATTATAGAAATGAAATTACAGGTGGTTTATCTGAAGACGTACTTACTTTGAGAAGTATTTTCAAAGCAACTGAAAATACACAACAAAATGCAAATGTGAATATACTAACTCACCTGACGAGCAATCGTATAATAGAGCTAATCAAAGCTGGCGAAACTGATTTTAACAAAGCGATCAAGCAAGCTGAAGCAGAATTCACTAGCAACTTTAAAAGTATAATATCAGGAACTAAAGAACAAAACTTTTCAGATCTTTCAATTTATAAAGATGATGACTCTGATGCCAGTGCTTACCTGTTAGCACTATCGTCAATGATGTATCAACATGCTCTTGATAAATCAAAAAACAATGACACCTCTGAAAACGCCGAACTGACCGCTTTGCTTAATCTTTTAGAAGATGACTTTGGTTCCGATGGAATTGTAAATAATGAAGCTGAGCTAATCGCCATTCGAAAAACTCAAAGGTATATTGACCCCTTACAAATTGAAGCGAACCTCTCTGATTGGCTTGGCGATAATAGCAATTACTCTATTCCAAACATTAATGAATACCTTGATAATGATTTAGATGGTATCGCTAATATTACAGATACTGATGATGATAACGATGGTATAGCTGATGAAGATGACTCATCACCGAATATGGCTGATTTTATAATTGATAATCAGCATGTCTCTCTTGCCGAAGACGAAACGGTTAGTATTGAAATCGCAACTAATAACCCACTAGGCGCTGACGAACCAATTAAGTTTGAGCTCATGTCAGATGTAAGCTCAGGCTCTCTTAAGGTTGATTACCCTAACATAACATACACGCCTGTTGAAAATTACAACGGCAAAGATGAGTTCACGTTTAAACTTATTCAAGGAAATGTTGAAAGTAAACTTGTTACATTCTCTGTTGATGTTACAGCGGTGAATGATGCGCCTACTATAAATGGCTCTCCTGAATCTGAAATCATTGCTGATCAAGAATATATTTTTATTCCAGATGCAAATGATGTTGACCTAGATAAACTAACATTTCTAGTTGAAAACCAGCCAAGCTGGCTTTCATTTGATCACAATACTGGCGAACTTAGAGGGACGGCAAGTAACAGCAATGTTGCTCTGTATGAAAATATATCAATTAAAGTAAAAGACGATACTGAGACTGTTGAGTTACCGAAGTTTTCGCTTCGTGTTAAATATTCAGCACTTGATGCTCCGATAAACTTTGAAAATTCAGCAACAGCCACTTCTGAAACATTAAAGCCTGTCTTCCTAAGCTGGAATGAAGTGAGCTTTGCACATGAATATGAGCTACAGATATCTGAGAATGACTTATTTACTCAAGTTTTAAAAAATGAAACTCTTCAATCTACATCTTTAACACTTCAGCTTTCACCAAACAAATACTACATAAGAGTTAGATCTATAAACCCGGATGGACTTGAAGGTAACTGGAGCGAAACTCAGTTAATAAATGTGGGTGTTTTTGAAACAGCTCTTGGCGACACAGGCCAAGACAGACCGAAAAAAATAATAGCTGCAAAGGATGGCGGTTACTTTATTTTAGCATCCACAAACTCAGACCAAATCAACGCTAATGTAGATAGCGAAGGTGATGATTGGTTAATTAAACTTGATGCCTCAGGTAAGTTAGAATGGCAATATGTCTTAAATAATGGGGGTGAACCATGGCTTGTTGATATTGCTGCCCTAGACGATAACTCTCTAGTTGCTGTTGGCTTTGATAATAGTAAGCATGAAGCTGTATCCCTTAAACTCAATAATGCGGGTACTCAGGAGTGGTTCACTACTTACTCTGCAGTAAACGATGAGCATCGCTACTACTTCAATAGCGTAGCTATAGCTAATGGAGATATTTATATTTCAGGTACTGAGCTCGGAGAGTGCTCTGGCGGTTGCAGCTTTAAATCAAGTAATTTACACACAATAGACCTAAATACGGGTCAAGTTTCTGAAGCGCTCACTATTCCTGAAATACAAGATTATAAGATTTATGAACACTCACTATCGACAAATGCTGAAGGAAAACTAGTCGTTTTTGGATATATTGTGCCAGCGGTCATCAGTCCACAGTGTGATCCTGAATTTGCTGAGATGTGTAATTTTTATGCTGGAGGGCCATTTATCCATGTCCTTGATTCAAATTTGCAAACTCAAATGGTTTGGATGAATACAGGAAATTCCCACCATATAAGTGCAGATAAACTCATTCAAGATGCAGATAAGAACTATGTCTTAATAGGCGCTTCTCAAGGTGAAGGTCCAAATATTGCTGTTGTGTCTCAAAATGGAGAAGAAAATTCAATTGGTAAACTCGGTGGTTTTGATATCACTTATGATTCTGACTCCAAAGCATTATCACTAGCTAGCGATGGCCTATTTTATACCGTCGTTGAAAAAAGAGATATCGGTAGTGAGCTACTTGTATTCGATAAAGAACTTTCTATCATCGACAGGAAATATATTGATGGTGAGGATCATACTCAAAACACTCTCTACCCAAGAGGAATGCTTTCTAATCCTGACGGCACCACTACATTCCTGTTTGGAAAATGGGTCAGAGAACAAAACGCTAATGATATAGTAATAAGAAAGATTAATTAAACTCATTTGCTAAGGAGCTAAATATAGGTGCTCCTTAGCAGACTCTACAACCTAAACCCTTTCATCTGCTGCTTCAAATTATCGATAAACAACCTTGTCTTCAAAGGTGTAAAACTCGTTTTAGGATAGTACGCCCACAATCGATTCACTTCGCTTTTTATGTTAGGTAAAACAGGCGCTAACACGCCCATATCCAGCTCTCTCTCTACATAGTTTGGAGAAATGAAAATTAGACCCATGCCTTGTATCGCGGCTTTCAGAATTGCATCAAGATTTTCTGAGACAAAGTTATAGTTAGAGAAAGCAACGAACTCGCCGTTTTCTAGCAAAATACCGCCTTTTTGCTGGTAATAGTTATTGAGCAACATCTTATGCTGAGCTAGGTCTTCTACTGTATTAATAGGTGGGTGTTTTTCTAAATAGCTTGGTGCGGCGAACACACTCATTTGATAGTCAATTAAGTGCGTACCTTTGTGTGACACTGAGTCGAATTCTTCATGATAACGAGTGATCACTAAGTCATGACTTAAATCAGGATCATTACCTGGAATAAGCACGTTTAATTGCACCGACATTTTTGGGTATTTTTGTAAGAACCGTTCTATGTTTGGCATTAACAGCGAGCTGCCAACGGCTTGCGTTGCTGCGACTTTTAGTACGCCTTGTGGCTCTTCATGGGCGCTTTTTACTGACTCCAACATGGCATCAAATTGTTCAAGCCAAGGAGAGGCCTTCTGCAAAAAGCCTTGTCCTGATTCGGTTAGGCTTACTTGTCGAGTGGTTCTCACAAATAAACTGGTTGCTAATTGCTTCTCTAACCAATCAATTCGTTTACTCATCGCTGAAGCAGAAATACCTTGCTGTTCGGCAGCTGATGTAAAACTGTTTGTTTTGGCGACAAGCTCAAAGCTTTTAACTGCTGATAGCCAATCCATTTATTATTTCCTTTTAGGAATTAGTATTTTTATTATTACCCTATTTTTAAGAAAGTAAAAAGCCAGTATTTTGTGCATCTGTTCGTTTTTATAAGAAAAGTTATGTCCTCTATTGTGTTCCTTGCGGTGCTATTGATGTCTTGCTCTCAGTTTGCAAGCCAGCTTTATATGCCTGTTTTACCAGACATAGCAGCAGATCTGGCTTTAAGTTCCAGTGCAAGCCAAGCAGTGATCGTGAGCTTTTTCATCACGCTTGGGCTAACCCAGTTAATTGCCGGGCCTCTTCGAGATAAATATGGTGACAGACAAATCCTAATCGTTGGGCAGCTCATCTTAGTAGCTGGCACATTAATATGTGGTTTTGCAGAGTCAAATTGGCAATTTCTGCTAGGCCGAGTTTTACAAGGGATAGGCTCAGCTTCGCCCGTTTTGATCAGTCGAACCTTGTTAGCGCAGTATTTAACTGGTGCGAAATTGAAAAGTGCGATGGCAAGCCTTGCAATGGCAGCGTCGATCACAGCAATACTTTCGCCAATGATAGCAGGTACACTCGCGCAACTTATTAATTGGCAAGGCCTCTCCTTTATTATGGTGCTACATTTTGCACTGGTGTTGTGGCTGGGCTTTGTGATCCTCCCTAAATCACAAAAAAACAATGCTCACTCTATTAGACCTCGAGCGTTGGCGAGTTTATATAAATCACTGTTACAAGATAAAAATTTAATCTTATTGGCTAATTTTAAGTGGTTACCTACTTACTTATATTTAACTATTCAGCTTTATTTGCCCTTTTATTTACAAGCGCAATTTCAGTTTAATACCGAGCAAATAGGCTACGCCATGATGCTACCAATGGCGGGCTTGCTAGTAGGGTCTTCTTTAGCAAAAATAATGCAAAAGCGTATGAGCTATATGAAAATCGTTAAATTGCTATGGCCCGCACTACCTATTGCTGCGTTTATTTTTGAATTCAGCCACATCAGTGCGCTGGTTATGTTGTTTGCTTACACACTCATTATGATGGTGTTTGGTGCATATTTTCCGAGTTACATGCACATCATTGGCTTATTACAACCAGAAAAAGCCGGCTCAGCCAATGCGCTAGTAGGTGCAATAGAGTTACTATTTTTCACGGCCTTAGCTTGGCTGACCAATGTTATTTTATTTAGCAGCCAGCACATATTGCCCTTTATCGTGCTAACTTGTTCAATGGTTTTATGGCTTTGCTGGAAAAAACTATCATTAAACCTAACCCTATGTGAGAGATAAAAAGAAATGGAATTCACAACAAAAAGACTGATTATCCGCCGACTTAAAGTCTCTGATTTAGAGGCAGTATTAGCGCATAGAAGTGATCCATTTACTTCCCGTTATATTGGCAAACCTGCCACCCTTGCTGATGCGCAAGCGCGGATCGCACAAGCTCAACTACCTTGGGAAGGCAAAGAAGGTGAAAGACTCATACTTGCGATTGAGTGTAAAGAAAGTGGCCTGTTACTTGGTGAGTTGATGTTCAAGTTTGTTTCCTTAGAACATCAATGCGGTGAAATAGGATACCGTTTAGCCAGTCAATACCATGGTAAAGGCTATGCGTTTGAAGCCGCAAGCGCTTTAATCAAAGAAGTATTTACTCAATTTGAGCTTAACAAGCTTAATGCGATTTGCGCCGTTGATAATATAGCTTCATGGAAGTTAATGGAAAAGCTGGGAATGACAAGAGAAGGCAGGCTCAGGAGTTATATGACCCTTCCCTCAGGCACTACTGACTGCTTTACCTATGGCGTGTTAAAGCACGAAGCTATATAGCCCTAGGGCTTATGCCTTTAACTTTTTATACCCTTAGCTCTCTATCCCTTTAACTCTTTATACCCTTAGCCTTTTATCCCCTTAAACAAGAGCGGATAGCGTCTGATCACTTCGCCAATATAGTCATCGGCCAGTATCGATTTTTCAAATTGCTCAATATCTTTACTGGCATGAATCACCCATTCAAGACGCTCAATAGCCCTTAAAAACCCACGTTTCAAATGCAATTGTTGCTTATATTCATCACAATTACGCGCCAATATCTCGATTTTTTCGGGATTGGCTTTCAAGGCACTCAGTACCTCCTGAATATAAGCATTGTCTTGTGGTTTTGGGGCACGTCTCACTCTATTTCTCATCACTTCGCCACTGAATAATATTAATTTTAAATACTTAGCCAACAAAGTACGGCTTTGAGGGCTGTCTTGATCATAACGCATGTCCATAAATGTGTGCGGACAGTTTAACACCCGTCCGAAATCTGTCCGACTGACCGTCCGATATGTATTAGCAACATTTAGAAAAAACAAAAAAACAATACTTTTCATAACCTTACCTATTGGCACGCTGTTTGTAATACCTAACTATCTTTCAGGTATTATTTTTAAGGCGGACAGCTGTGATCAGAGACACCCAAGGACAAGACAAGCAAGTAGCACCACGTCGAAATAGCAAAAAGTGGTTATTGCTTGCATCAGGCTTACTAGCCACAACAGCATTAACGGCTTATTCAGTGCCCAAATTTAGTCAACTTTTAAGTACTGATTTAGTGGTTTCACAATCAGTTATCCAAACTGCTATCGTTGAACGCGGCGATATGCTCGAAGACATTCGAGTAGAAGGTAAAACACTCGCAGCAATTAACCCTGCAGTGTATGCCATTGCACCGGGTACGGTCACTTTACATGTCAAAGCCGGCGATAAAATTAATAAAGGGCAAGACTTATTGAGTATAAACAGCCCTGAGTTGAGAAATCAGTTACTGCAAGAACAAGCAACTTTAGCGCGCTTAGAGACTGAGTTTAATCGTCAGAAAATCACCACAGAGCAACGCTTGCTAGATACCCAGCAGCGTGCAGAATTAGCACGTGTTGACCTCGAAGCTGCATCGAGTGCCATGGAACGTGCTAATGCCAGTATCAAAAAACAGATCATTTCAAAATTAGAGCTCGAAGAGAAAATCGTTGCGCTCAAACGAGCAGAGCTTAATAAAAAGCATGCCATTGAAGCGCTCGATTTAGAGCAAAAAAGCCTTAACTTTGAACTTAAAATTGCCGAACTAGCGTTAACCCGTCAGCAGCACTTAACGCAAGAGCTAGAGCGCCAAGTGGCGGCTTTAACCATTCAATCACCACTAAGTGGCATTGTTGGCACTGTAAACGTACAACAGAAGCAACATGTGCAACGAGATGCTGAACTGATGTCACTGGTTGATTTATCAGAGCTTGAAGTCGAAGCCTTTATTCCAGAGAACTTAGCGGATGAACTGGCAATTGGCTTAGCCGCAAACATTCAAATTAATCAACAAACTTACCCTGCAACTTTGGTGGCAATTTCTCCCGAAGTTGAGCAAGGCCGTGTGGCAGGTCGCATTCGCTTTGACCAACAACCAGAGAAGCTTAGACAAAATCAACGTGTCAGTGCGCAACTTATTTTGTCGCAAAAACAAGATGTCCTAAAAATCAAACGCGGCGCTTTTGTCGAAACTGGCGCTGGCAAAATTGCCTACTTAATAAACGAAGGACAAGCACAACGTCAATCAATCAGCATTGGCGCTAAAAGTATTCACGAAGTTGAGTTAACATCGGGCGTGAAAGCCGGAGATAAGCTCATCATCTCAAGTCTTGCTGCGTTTCAAAACCAACAAAACGTCATGCTTAGTAATTAAAAGGAAAATATCATGTTATCAATGCAGAACATCAGCAAAATTTATCGCACCGAGCTTATCGAAACCCACGCCTTGGTTGACGTCAATTTTGAGGTAAATGAAGGAGACTTCATCGCTGTCACTGGCCCTTCAGGTTCAGGTAAAACCACCTTCTTAAACTTAACCGGTTTACTCGAACCTTTTGACAAAGGCCAATACTTTTTAGACGGGCAAGATGTCAGTAAATTAAATGACAGCCAGCTCTCTAAAATTAGAAACGAAAAAATTGGCTTTATCTTCCAAGGTTTTAACCTGATCAGCGAATTAAACCTTTACGACAACATTGAAGTGCCTTTAATTTTCAGAGGGCTACCAAGTCATGAGCGCAAGCAACGTATCGAAAATGCCCTTGAAATGGTCGGTCTTGCTAGTCGCGGTAAACACTTTCCAGCGCAATTAAGTGGTGGTCAGCAACAGCGTGTTGCGATAGCCCGTGCACTCGCAGGGCAACCGAGATTCTTATTAGCCGATGAGCCAACGGGTAACCTTGATACCCATATGGCGCGCCAAGTGATGGATTTACTGCAAGAGATTAATCAACAAGGCACGACCTTGCTGATGGTAACGCACGATAATGAACTGGCCCAACGCGCACATCGCAACATTCAAATTCTTGATGGCCAGTTAACCGACATCAACAAAAGCCAACTTACTGATTTAGCTGTTTAGAACACAGGTGCGACATGAAAGACTTATTTCAACTCGCCCTGCAAGGCGTTAAACAAAAAGGCAAACTCACTATTTTAATGATAGTCAATTTGGTGATCGGTATTACATTACTTCTCACCATGAGTACCACAGTGAAGTTAAGCGGTAACAGCGTGCTGGCTGACAAAGCATCGCAAATGCACCATTTCAGCCTCAACTATATGGATAACGACTTTGAGATACGCAACCAGTTTCGCTACCCACCACTGACGTTTCAAGATGCTCAGGCACTCAAAAATGCCGATTTAGACTATAAACACCTGTCATTTAACTATGACACTCGGTTTATTTTAGAATCAGAGCAACTCGATAGCGCACGACCTATGATTGCCACGGCATCTGCTTCAGATATCGATTACTTTAGTGTTTTTAATGTGCCTTTTATTTTCGGTGCACCTTGGTTAGAAACACAATCGGAGAGTGACGTCATCGTGATCGATAAAAAAGTCAACGACCACTTTTTCTCAGGTGAAAACTCGGTCGGCCAATTTATCAAAGTCGATAAACAGTCTTTAAAGATTGTCGGTGTAATGGACTTATCTCAGCACAAGCGCCGTATTTCAAATATGCGCTTTAGCAACCGCTACAATGATTTAGCGATTGTGCCTATGGCAACAGCTGAGAGAATGAACTTGCCTCGTGCTGGCTACATGCCTTGTCAGACAAAAGAAGAAAACCAACGCAGTGAATATCGCCAACATAATGTATCGGCACTTAAATCGGCTGAATGCGGCTACCTTCACACTTGGATTGAGTTCGATAAGCAAAACCACCAGCAACAACTTGCGGCTGCAACTTTGTGGGCGCGTAATTACACCCAACAGCAAGCAAGTCTCGGTCGTTTCCCTCATGAAGAGAAGTACAAATTGAACGATTTACAGTTACTACTGAATGAATTTGCGCAATTCATGCGTTGGGAAAAAGTCTACCTTCAGTTTTCTTATTTACTATTTGCGATTTGCTTGGTGAATACTGTGGGCATTTTGCTTGCAAAATACCAATCTAAAAACAAATTGGTTTCGCTCTATCGTGCGCTTGGTGCGAGTCGTTGGTATATCGTAAAAATACACCTGATTGAAATAAGTTTAATCGCCTTTGCTGCCATTATTGCAGGTGTACTATTCGCTCATTTAGGCCTTGAGCTGATGTTCCAAGTTAATATGTATCAAATGGACTACTCGGCAGATCCGAGCTTGGTTAAGCACTTCTTCAGTATGGATTACAGCTTTGCATTGACGTCTGGTGCGTTCATTTATGCCGCTATTTTAATTGCAGGTTTATATCCGGTTTACCGTATCAGCGGTATTTCGCCAGCATCGCAGCTTAGGGGGTAATCATGTCTTTAAAACATATTCTTAAATTAATTCTGAAACAAAAAAGCATCTCGATACTGATTGTTTTCCAAGTTGCTATAACTCTCATGATCGTCAGCAATAGCGCCTTCATTAGTTATGCAACGCTGCAAAACTGGTTAATTCCATCAAAGCTTGAAGAAAAGCAAATCTTGAATGTGGTCACCCATGTTTATGATGAGCAAGTCGATAAAGGACAATTAATTGAACGCGACCTAGCGGCTATTAGAGCCCTGTCAGAAGTTGTTTCAGCAACGTATAGCGGTGAAGAAAACGTCATTGATACACGTCGCTCGAGCAATGTTGTGTATAGCGATAACCTTGATGAAAATGCCAAAGATCATTCCATTGCACTGTTTGGTGTTGACCAACAAGGCGTTGAATCTCTAATGCTCAATATCAGCAGTGGTCGAGACTTTTATGCAAATGAATTCGTGATGGGTGATGCAGAAACGACACCTGCCAGTGTTGCGCTTATCAGCGATGATTTAGCGAAAACGCTCTTCGAAGGGGCTTCACCTTTAGGTCAAACCGTCTTTTTGAATGGTTCAAAAACGCCTTATCAAGTAGTGGGGACGTTCGAAGATAAAATGCTTGGAGAAAGCGCGACTTACGAGCAAGTTTGGTATCACGGTATGGTTATTCCAGAAGCCATTTACGGCCTTAACAACGAAGTGAACTACATCATTCGTGTTGCACCTAATACCTCAGAAAAGATTTTAGAAACGCTAGAGACTTTGCTTTACCAAGAGCCTGGTCGCATTGTATCTCGTGTCGAATTCTCAGCGCGCGCTAAAAAGCGGTTATGGGATGGCAGAAGTAGTTTTGCGTTTGTGATGTTCGCTATCAGTGCGGTCGCTTTACTTATCACTTCATTAGGTATTATTGCCCTGGTTACGTTTTCAGTCAAAATGCGTCATAAAAACTTAGGGATTTTAAGAGCACTGGGAGCGAGTAAAAGCATGGTACTAAAAAGCCTGCTCATCGAAAACTCACTGCTAGCAATGGTTGGCTTAGTGATAGGCTTCTTTTTATCTTTGTGGCTAAATATGGCACTATTACAAACACTTGGGGTACAAGGGACACCTAACGTAATGGTAGGTATAGCGGTTACCCTGTTTGTTTGGTTGTTAACTTGCTTTGCGGCTTATTTACCCGCCAGAAAAGCAACGTTAATTGCGCCGGCGCAAGTGACGAAAGCCAATTAAACCTTTAAAGGTTAAACCTAATAAGAGAGACTCAGGTCTCTCTTTCGCATAGAAATAAATTAAAAGAATAACAGTATGCAGCACAGTAAAGTTTTAATCATCGACGATAACCCTGATGTAGTAAAAGCACTCAGGGTTTTATTTTTAATAAATGATATTGAATGTGATGGCGCAACTTGCCCAGAAGAAGGCATAACTAAGCTGCAACAAGGTGGGTTTGATCTCGTTATTCAAGACATGAACTTCACGAAAGACACGACTTCGGGCGAAGAAGGTGAAGCACTCTACCACCGTATTCGTCATTTTGACCCTGATCTCCCAATTATTCTGCTCACTGCTTGGACTAATCTTGAAATGGCCGTTGCGCTTATAAAAGATGGCGCAGCCGATTACATTGCCAAACCTTGGGAAGATCAAAAGCTTCTCACAACAGTACAAAATTTGCGAGAGAGCTATCAGCTACAACAACAGCAACTGAGCAATCACGTTAAGCAAAGATCACGGTTGCAAAACCTTAGTGATAACTTTGATCTGGCTGGTATGGTATTCGCCGACAACAGCATGATTAACCTCGTTGAAATGGCCACTCAAGTCGCTCATTCAGATGCGCCTATTTTAATCACTGGACCAAATGGTGCGGGTAAAGAGAAGGTCGCTGAGCTTATCGTTGCCAATAGCCAATACAAAGATGCTCCATTCATAAAAGTAAACGCGGGCGCATTACCTGCTGATTTAATCGAAGCAGAATTATTTGGTGCAGAAGCTGGCGCATATACTGGGGCAACCAAAGCCAGAGAAGGCCGTTTTGAAGCAGCCAATGGCGGGACTTTATTTTTAGACGAAATAGGCAACTTACCATTATCTGGACAGCAAAAATTACTTAGAGTATTACAAAGTGGCGAATTTGAACGCGTTGGCAGTACCAAAACTCGTAAAGTCTCAGTGCGTATTATCAGTGCCACCAACACCAACCTGCCTCAAGCCATCGCCAATGGCGAGTTTCGAGAAGACTTATACTATCGACTTAATATGATTGAGCTAAAGCTGCCCCCACTAGCGCAAAGAAAAGACGATATTCCCTTGTTAATACAATCATTTCTCGATTCAGATAAAACGCTTAGTGCCAATGCAGAGCACACATTAATGGCGCACTCATGGCCGGGGAATGTGCGCGAACTACAGAATGTGCTTGGTAGAGCTGCACTTCTTTGCCAAAACAACACCATTGAAAGTAAAGACTTAGGGATTACACTGTCAAAAGTGCCTGTAGAAGAGAAAGTAGAATACAGTTTGCAAGACATTCAAAGTGCTCTAGACAAGCACCAAGGTATTGTGGCGAAAGCCGCACGAAGCTTAGGGCTAAGCCGCCAGGCATTTTACCGTCGTATGGAAAAGTTCGGATTAAAATAATGCAGCACAATGAGATAAGTTTATTACACAAAACAGGCTACTCTCTGCTGGGCTGTTTTGTATTGTTTTGGTTTATTTATGCCGCGGGCGAACAATTCGGATATCAAGGTGTTTGGCTAACCATTTTTGCATTTACTTCTTCATTCGTGTGCTTAGCCACCGCCCTATTCTATTTTGTCAGCTTTCAACAAAAACAGCTGGATGCTTTACACGATGGTATTAAGAGTTTCAAAGATGGCGACTTTTCAATTCGCATTCATCCTGATGGCGATAAACACCTTGCACCTATACTTAACTTATATAACGATCTTGCTCGCAACCTTACTGAGCAACGACAAACTTTAAGCCAAAAAGAACATTTGCTAGATAGCATAGTTCAAGCTTCGCCGATGGCGATTGTACTTTTTAACCCCTTTAAACAAGTGGTCTATCACAACCAGCAAGCGAATGAGTTACTGCAAATAAAAGGAACATTAAAAGGTAAAGAACTATATTCACTGTTAGACAATGTCAATAACCCAATTGCGACCTTCTTACTCGAACAGGGCTCAGGCATCGTCAGCTTTGAACATAACGACTTAAAGCACAGTTACTATATTGCAAACCAAACAGTGACTTACAACCACCAGCCCCACCAACTTGTATTATGTAAAGACTTATCAATAGAAATAGGCAAAGAAGAACTACAACTTTGGAAAAACGCCATTCGCTTGATCAGTCATGAACTCAACAATTCTCTTGCTCCAATCTCTTCTTTAACTTCGTCGGCAGAAGCCATTTTAGAGAAAAATGCCCATCTAGATTTGCTCCCTGATATTTTGCAAACCATTAACCAAAGAGCCTCTAATCTCAACGTTTTTATCGCGAAATATGCCGAATTTGCCCGCTTGCCAAAACCGAATATCAGCAAACATAGTTTAGCTTCTACACTACAGAGTGTTCAGAGGCTTTATTCATTTGAATTATTGGCTAATTTGCCATGCGAATATGCCTATTTCGATGTCTTGCAACTAGAGCAGGTATTAATAAATTTACTCAAAAACGCACACGAATCTGGTTCAAAAGTATCCGATATTGGCATTAAGGTCGTTAAAGATTATGACAGAGTTCGCTTTGCTATTGTCGACAGAGGCCAAGGGATCACTCAGGGTAAAATCAGCCAAGTGACTTTGCCGTTTTTTTCAACAAAACAAGGTGGAAGTGGACTTGGTTTGAGTATTTGTTCAGAAGTGATCAACGCGCATCAAGGTCAATTAAAGATTAAAAATCGTTCAAACGGTGGCGTCATGGTCGAATTTGACATTCCATTGAAGATTTTTAAACAAACCACTTAAAATTTTATAACTTATTGATATACATTATTTTATGAATATATTCATAAAGCATTTTAGCTTGAACTGTAATCTCTTGTAATAAAATTAATCATAAAAAGCGCATTAAATGGTGTAAATCTTAACTGAACTAGGATAAATTAGTCCCCATAATACGCAAAAGAATACGAATCTTAGTAGATTGCTCATTGTGTGAGTATTGCGTATTTAGCGAAAGGAAACGAACAGAACTAAAGCAAAACTACCACCGGATAAGTGTAGTGCTGGGTTTAACATATTGCGACTTATGAATATATTCATAAGTCATTAAAGGAGCTAACTGTGAATTTTGAAACTAGACAGAATATAGCCAATGAAATTTGGCTAACTGATGCACGTTCTGCACTTGATAAAGTGCATCAACAGATCAAAACAAATACATTAAGCGCACTGCCAAATCTTCAAAACCAGCGTCACGCACATGGTGCAATTCAGTCTTACTGGCATAGTTGTTTTAAGCTAATGGCTCCTCTGCAGGTGCAAATTGATTTTGTTAATACCCTTGAAGCTTATGAATATATTGAAATAAGAAATACAGGTCCTGCGATCATCGATCTTGAGAATTGGCGTCTTGACCTTACCGATACAGGTGAAACGCTTTTTACATTTCCTCGCAATAGCTACATTAAACCAAACCAAGCGATTAAAGTTGAGCAGCAACAAAGCACCTTTATGTTCAACGCATCGTCTCCTTCATTTAGTCGACAAGGTTGTCAAATTAAATTATTTGACTCTGAAGGCAGCCTTGTAAGTTGTTGGATAAATGGTCGTCGAGCACATGACTCCGTCATCATTTCGCATATTAGCCACGACCAAACATCTACAAAAAACGAGTATAAAGACCATATCGAATTAATAAACTTAAGTACTTTTTGGGTTGATTTATCAGGTTGGGAATTATGCGTTCAAGATGGTCCTTCATTTATATTTCCTAAGATGAGCAAAATGGAACCTTGCTCAGAATTAAAGATATACGCTGATCATGTCGAGTCGGGCTGCTTTTCTTTTAGTAGCAAAACGCCTATTTTTAACCGCTCATCTAAAACAGTTGTGTTGTTCGATAATAACAAACAACTCGTAAACGAATATCACTTTGCATAACTCCCTAAGCTTTTAGTGATTTTTTGGGGGCATTAGCCCCCTTTTTTTTAAAATGATATGATGCAGGCTCATAATAAAAACAGAGCTCAAGGATATGATTTTATACACACTTTTAGCTATTCTCATGGTTGTACTTGGTATGCTCACTTTTGTGCCTAGATACCAAGCTGTAATTAACCGATTTTCTACAGGTATTAATTTTTTCCTTACCTTAATTGCCACCTTATTTGGTGTGCTATTAGCTATGGCATTTGCCAACATAGAAGAAGAACAAAAAGAAAAAGAGCACGTCATTAAGCTCATGCAAGCCACCATCGCCGCCATAGAGAGTTCTCATGATTATTCAGAAGACCTGTATGAGTTTTACATAGAGCTGCCTAAGAAAGACGAAACCCGAGCACACTTTTTTGATAAGAACCCGCTGCCATTTCCTGATTACCTCAACACCTTTATGAGGCAAAGTCTGGTTAACAGAACGCTTTCAGAAGACACACTGATAGATTTAAATGAGTATAAGTTTAATTTACAGAAAACAAGTAATGGCAACCAACCACAGATTTATCTTCTGCTATTGACGTATACAATTGAGGCATTGCAACTTGAAATTGCCTATCAAAAAGGTGAAAAGTCATTATCAGAACTAGAGCAAGCAATTGACAATAAAGATAAAAGGTTCAGTTTAGCTTTGGATAAAGTGAAAGGCTCTAGCCTTTAAGCTGTTTTCACCTATTTAAAAATAACAAAGCGAGGGGTAAACCCTCGCCTAAATTGCGTTTTATTTCTCGTTTCTCGTCTCGAAAAAATCTTAACTAATCACCTCAAACTCAATCTGCGCTTTCTCTTGATGAGATAGCAATGATTTAAGGTGATCAGCAATGTCTTGGGCATCATCGCTCAAGAAAAAATCAAAGCCTGTGCCATTATCATCAAGAATAATCGCAAGCCCTTCATTAATTACAGTGACTTTTGAAATACGGTTAATCTCGATACTTTGACTTTTGTCCGTGCCCATAACTGCGTGCAATGATTTGTTTTTAATTTTAAGCACATTACCATCACGACAGATCTGATTAGTTAAGGCATTATCTTGTTTATACTTGGGATGAAAGCAATAACATTGACCTGCGAACAAGATCGCCATACAAATCACGAGATAATCTGGCAACACGCGCTCTTCAATACTGAAATGGCCGATAAGAAGTAGGCCTGTCAAACTCAACACCAGCCCCAATAATGCTTTATCTGATATTTGCAA
>NZ_CP173161.1:0-3896738 GCF_044788725.1 Pseudoalteromonas phenolica | reverse complement strand
GCTGAACAACTCCAATGGGTTAATATTCCCGTACATCGTAAAGACTACAAGAATTGATTAATTATTATCACAAAATATAAGTGGAAGCCGGGTATTATGAATTGATCTTATCCACAACTTCAATATTGACTTTTGCAAAAACTAGGATCTTGTTGATAAAAATAATTAAATACCTGTTTTATAAGAGCTTTTATTTTAGATCCGAGCAATAGATCATAACAAAAAACAACCAAGATCACACGTGATAATTGTGATCAAATTAAGTTTTCCCAAGCTTTTGTTCAGATTGACCCCAAGACCTGTGGAAAACCCAAATAAGATCAGATCCTTTAAGATCTGCTATCCTTTTTATCTCGATCACGGGTATAATGCAGCCGCTTTTATATAGGGCGAATCAAGTTGATTATTTTTACAACTATTTTGCCCTGTAAATGAGATTATCATTGACTTTCGTCGTCCTCGGCATTAATATCTCGCGCTCGCAATGGCACCTTTGCCAGGATCGCGACCTGCATAGGATGTTTTAACCTTAACCGATCGGATGGAATTGTTATGAAAAGAACTTTTCAACCTAGCGTATTAAAGCGTAAGCGTACTCACGGTTTCCGTGCACGTATGGCTACTGCTAACGGCCGTAAAGTTTTAGCACGTCGTCGTGCTAAAGGTCGTAAAGTACTTTCTGCTTAATCATTAGTGGAAAGCTTTAGCTTTGGCAGGGAGTTACGTCTGTTAACTCCCTCGCACTACTCCCGCATATTCAATGAACCTGCTCGTGCAGCAACACCCTTCTTTACTTTATTAGCTAAACCAAATGAAGCTGGTCAACCAAGACTAGGTCTCACTGTTGCTAAAAAACGTTGTAAACTAGCTGTTCAAAGAAACCGCATTAAACGCCTTGCCCGTGAGAGCTTTCGTTTAAATCAACATAAACTTGATAACATCGATATTGTCTTGATGGTTAAATCTGGTGTTGATGAACAATCAAATGAAGAGCTAACAAAACAGCTTAATAAACTTTGGTTAAAAATAAATGAACGTTGTAAGCCTGGTGCACCAAAACCTAAACCTTACAAAAAGCGTCCTTATAAAGGTAAGAAACCAGCTAAAACTCAGCAAAAGTAGTGTATTAAACTTCTGCTGAATAGCTTTACCCCCCTATTTAAGGTATCTTTAGCTCACCTTTTAAACATTCAATGCGTGACCATGGCACAAGCTAAAAAAAAGTTGACCCTTGCATGGCTGTTAAGCCTGCCGAAACTTGCTTTAATTGTGCTGATTAAAGGCTATCAAAATTTTATTAGCCCGTTACTTGGTCCTCACTGTCGCTTTAATCCAACCTGCTCTAGTTATGCAATTCAGGCAATTAATTGTCATGGATCGTTAAAAGGGAGTTGGTTAGCGCTCAAACGCATATTAAAATGTCACCCTTTAAGCGCAGGTGGGGATGACCCCGTACCTGAGAAGTCCAACAAAGTTAAACACCAACACGAGAAATAAGAGCTGTTATGGAATCACAACGCACGTTTTTATTTATCGGTTTGTTGCTTGTGTCGTTTTTATTGTTCCAAGAGTGGAACAATGAAAAACTACAAGCAAATACCGATACCAGTGCCACAACACAACAAGTCGCTGCTCCAGCTAATCAAATCGCTCAAGAAGATGATGTTCCGGCATCAACTCAAAACGATGTGCCAGCAGCAGTTAGCAAAGCCGTTCGCTCTGTTATTACAGTAACAACCGATCTTCTAGCCGTTCAAATTGATACTAAAGGCGGTGATATTGTTGAAGCGAAGTTATTACAACACGCAGAAACTCATGGCAGCGATACACCATTTTTACTGTTAGGTGAATTTGAAGGCCGTGAATATATTTCACAAAGTGGTTTAATTGGCTTAAATGGCCCAGATGCCTCACCAGAAGGTCGTCCGGTATACACAGCTCAACAAAAAGCGTATGAACTTTCAGGTGATGAATTACGTGTCCCACTGACTTTTGTTGATAACAAAGGTGTTCAGTACACAAAAACTTATGTATTCAAGGCTGGAAAATATGATGTTGGTTTAGAGTACAGTGTTAACAACGGTACTGAAAACCCAATTCAAGTTCAGCTATACACACAAGTTAAACGTACTGTGCAAGCTAAAGGCAGCATGGTCGACCAAACTTACTTAGGTGCAACGTATGGTACTTCTGAAGAGCCTTATGAAAAATATAGCTTTGAAGATATGGCTGAAGCAAACCTAAATAAAAACACGCAAGGTGGTTACATTGCCTTTATTCAGCACTACTTCTTAAGTGCGTGGGTACCAGATCAGTCGGTAAACAATACCATTTACACTTTACTGCGTAATAACCAAGGTATCATTGGTATTAAAGGTGAAGCAGTAAATGTACAAGCAAATACGACTGCGACTATCAACTCTACTTTCTACATGGGTCCAAAAGACGGCGACACACTTGAAGCCCTTCATGAAGACCTAGATTTAGCAGTAGACTTTGGTTGGTTATGGTTTATTTCTCAGCCATTACTTGTACTTCTAAAACTACTTTATAGCTTCATCGGTAACTGGGGTGTGGCAATTATTGCTATCACTATTTTAGTTAAGATGGCACTTTACCCACTGACAAAAGCACAGTACACGTCTATGGCTAAAATGCGTGCACTACAGCCTAAAATGCAGCAATTAAAAGAGCGCTATGGTGATGATCGTCAAAAGATGGGTCAAGCCACTATGGAACTTTACCGTAAAGAGAAAGTAAACCCTATGGGTGGTTGTTTGCCGCTATTACTGCAAATGCCTATTTTCTTAGCGCTGTTCTATGTATTCCTAGAGTCACCTGAATTACGTCATGCTGAATTCATGTTCTGGCTAACAGATCTATCAGCAAAAGACCCATACTACGTATTACCAATTCTATTTGGTGCAAGTATGTTCTTAACGCAGAAACTGCAGCCTATGACAGTGACTGATCCTATGCAACAAAAGATGATGACGTACATGCCAATCGTATTTACGTTCTTCTTCATCTTATTCCCATTCCCATCAGGTCTAGTACTTTACTGGTTGGTATCTAACTTGATCACCATCGCACAGATGCTTTACATCTATCGTGGTATGGAAAAACAAGGGATCAAAGTTCGCGACTAATCGCCTACTTTAAATATTCCAAAACGCCTGCTTATTGCAGGCGTTTTTGTTTCTGAGCTCACACCTCTTATTTCTCAACTCTGTCTAATCTGGCTGACACTGATGCTTTAGAGTACAATTGCAGTATTGTAATTGCTCAGCAAAAGAATCCATGATTAATCAAGACACCATAGTCGCACAAGCTACCGCACCCGGTCGTGGTGGTGTAGGCATCATCCGAGTTTCGGGTAGCTTATCTACTTACGTAGCCGAAAAGATTTTAGGCAAATGTCCTAAGCCTAGATATGCTGAATACCTCTCTTTCAATAGCCTTGCGGGTACGCAGCTTGACCAAGGTATTGCCCTGTTCTTCAATAACCCTCACTCTTTCACTGGCGAAGATGTATTAGAGCTTCAAGGCCACGGTGGACCTGTTGTAATAGACATGCTGTTAAAAGAGATCTGTCAGATTGAAGGCGTTCGTTTAGCGCAACCTGGTGAGTTCTCAGAGCGCGCATTCTTAAACGATAAAATGGATCTAACCCAAGCTGAAGCCATTGCCGACTTGATCAATGCAACCAGCGAGCAAGCAGCAAAAAGTGCCCTACACTCGCTGCAAGGTGATTTCTCAAAACATATTCACACGCTGGTGGAAAAAGTCATTCACCTACGTATGTATGTTGAAGCTGCTATCGACTTCCCAGATGAAGAAATCGATTTCTTATCAGACGGCAAAGTCGCTGGTGATTTAGCAGCCATCATCACGCAACTGGATGAAGTGCGCCAACAAGCGAAGCAAGGCAGCATTATGCGTGAAGGTATGCGTGTGGTGATTGCTGGACGTCCTAATGCAGGTAAATCATCGCTACTTAATGCCCTAGCAGGACGAGAAGCAGCCATCGTGACTGACATCGCCGGTACCACGCGAGATGTACTGAGAGAGCACATTCACATTGATGGTATGCCGCTACATATCATTGATACAGCAGGCCTGCGAGAAAGCCCAGATAAAGTTGAGCAAATCGGTATTGAGCGTGCATGGGATGAAATTCGCCAAGCCGATCATGTGTTATTTATGGTTGATGGTACAGATACCACAGAGACCGACCCAATGCAGATCTGGCCTGAGTTTATGCAGCAGTTGCCTGATGGTATGAAAGTGACTGTGGTACGCAATAAAATCGATCTCTCAAATGAAGCGGTAAATCTTGATAAAGCGGGTCAGTATCCCCTACTTCGTTTAAGTGCTAAAAGCACCCAAGGTGTCGATTTACTCCGTGAACATCTTAAAGAATGTATTGGCTTTACCGGTGCCACCGAAGGCGGGTTTATGGCAAGACGCCGTCATTTAGACGCCTTAGAACGTGCCGCCGAGCATTTAGATATCGGACAAACGCAGCTAGAAATGCATGTAGCAGGTGAGATCTTAGCCGAAGAATTGCGCCTCACTCAACAACATTTAAATGAGATCACCGGTGAATTTAGCTCAGATGATCTGCTAGGTAAGATCTTTAGCTCATTTTGTATCGGTAAGTAACGGTATACATACTCTAAAGCGCCACAGATCCCCTTTTGTGGCGCTCATTCCCCTAAAAGCCAGCTCATTAATTCATCAAATTAAATAACCAACACTCAAATTAAGTAAAAAAACCTTAAATTCTTCTCATGGCCGTGCTGCAGAACGCCCAACATTTAAGCCTTTCTTGGATAAAATCAGAGGAAAAACGTCACCAAAAAGCGATCTCTTTCGAGAAAAAGCAAACCTCAAAGCCGATCAACCAGCAAAGCGCACTTTGATCAGGCCAATAAATAGGGCTTTGATCACCCCATTCGGATCTATTTTCTGAATTTATAGAACATTTAATTATATAAATTTATTTTTTAGATCCAAAAGTAAGTGAAGTAAAATTAACAAGATCGAGTTATACACAAGCAGCCTATCCACATTGCTAAAATACCACCACAAAAACCTTAAAGAAGATCTTTTTAAGCCCGTTAACTCACCAAAGAAAATAAACTAGACGCAACTTTCACTCAGTTTATCCACAAATTAACAACGGAAGAATAACGAGGAATAAATTATTAACTCATTACAAATCAATAAATTGAGTTAAAAACGATGATTTCATAGGCATTAAAAGTTATCCCAAGTTCAAATCCCCTCTTTACTTCTTCCACAGGCGCATTATGATAGCCGCTCAAAGTAGATAGGATGAGTTAAATGCCGCAAGTCGACATCATTGTAGGTAGCCAGATGGGATCAGCGGAGTATGTCGCTGAGCAACTTCAAGAAGCCCTTGAAGATCAAGGTTTCAAAACCGTGTTACATGAACAGCCAAACTTTGATGATTGCCAACAGGCCAACTGGCTGGTGGTAACTTCTACTTATGGTGCTGGAGATTATCCAGACAATTTACTGTCATTTATTGAGCAAATAACAGCGCAATCTTCTTTATCACAGCTCAAACATGCAGTTGTCGGAATTGGTGACAGTAGTTACGACACATATAACTATGCAGCAAAGAACTGTGATGCACTGTTAAAAAGTAAAGGATCACTGTCTTTATTAGCACCATTAGAGATCAATGTGCTTGATGAAGCCTTGCCAGAAGATACCGCTTTAGCTTGGTTGCCAAACTTGATCGAAAAGCTGGCAGATAATTAGAAAGATCTTTTACACAGAAGTTATTCACAAAATCCCCATATATTAGATCGGATTGTGGATAACCTTTGATCTAACTGCTGATCTACACATACTTATCCCTTGGATAAATATTTCCCGATCTGAGGTTGTGAATAAAACACCGATTTGATCAACGCTTATACCGAGTAAGATCCGATCTAATTCACATCTATTGATCTGATCTAAGTTTATGCTTTTAAAGATGTAGTTAGAGTTACACACAGATCTTACGATCACTAATAGTAAGATCTAATAAAAGATCTTTAAAAAGATCCTTATATATATTTAGTGATCACATTTTCGTATTTTCTAGGTTGTTTAATATTTAAGCGTTTCACTTCTGAGTTTTTCTAGGTAGAATACGCATCCTTTCAAAATTCACCGGTTGTTTTAAGTAGGATCCCGTAGATGATTTATCATGAGCATTTTGATGTAATAGTTGTTGGTGGCGGTCATGCAGGTACTGAAGCTGCATTAGCGGCTGCACGCATGGGCATGAATACCCTATTGTTAACCCATAATATGGATACTTTAGGCCAAATGTCATGTAACCCAGCAATTGGCGGGATCGGAAAAGGACATCTGGTAAAAGAGATCGATGCACTTGGTGGCGCAATGGCTAAAGCGATCGACAAAGGCGGGATCCAATTTAGAACTTTAAACTCGTCTAAAGGTCCAGCGGTTAGAGCAACTCGTGCTCAAGCTGATCGCGCACTTTATAAAGCCGCGATCCAAGACATTTTGCAAAACCAAGAAAACTTGAAGATCTTCCAACAGTCTTGTGATGATCTCATTGTTGAACAAGATCAAGTTAAAGGCGTCGTGACTCAAATGGGTCTACGTTTTAGTGCGCAAACGGTAGTACTAACTGTTGGCACATTCTTAGGTGGTCAGATTCATATTGGTTTAGAAAACTTCTCTGGCGGTAGAGCGGGTGATCCTCCTTCTATTGCATTAGCAAAACGCTTAAGAGAACTGCCATTCAGAGTTGATAGACTTAAGACGGGCACGCCACCACGTATTGATGCCCGTACAGTTGATTTCTCAGTGATGCAAGAACAACCGGGTGATACACCAACACCGGTATTCTCTTTCATGGGTAAGCAGAGCGATCACCCACAACAGATCCCTTGTTACATTACTTATACCAATGAAAAAACCCATGATGTGATCCGTGATAATTTACATCGCTCACCAATGTATGCGGGTGTCATTGAAGGTATTGGTCCACGTTATTGCCCATCTATTGAAGATAAAGTGGTTCGTTTTGCTGATAAAGAAAAGCACCAAATTTTTGTTGAGCCTGAGGGCCTAACGTCTTATGAGCTTTATCCGAATGGTATTTCGACAAGCCTGCCGTTTGATATTCAGCTCGATATTGTTCGTTCAATTAAAGGGTTTGAAAACGCGCACATCTGTCGCCCTGGTTATGCGATTGAATATGATTTCTTTGATCCGCGTGATTTAAAACAGTCTTTAGAAACTAAATTTATTAATGGCCTATTCTTCGCCGGTCAGATTAATGGCACAACTGGTTATGAAGAAGCCGGTGCACAAGGTTTGATCGCAGGTATGAATGCGGCATTACAAGTACAGGGCAAAGATGCTTGGACACCACGTCGCGACCAAGCTTACACAGGTGTACTAATTGACGACCTTGCAACATTAGGTACTAAAGAGCCGTACCGTATGTTTACCAGCCGCGCTGAATACCGTTTACTTCTTCGTGAAGACAATGCAGATCTTCGCTTAACAGAGAAAGGTCGTGAACTTGGCTTAGTTGATGATGAGCGCTGGGCGGCTTTCAATGAAAAGCTAGAGGTGATGGAACAAGAAACACAGCGCGTTCGCAGTACTTGGATCCACAAAGATCACCCAGCACTTGAGCAAGTTAATGCGCTGCTTAAAAAGCCATTAACGCGTGAAGCAAGTTTAGAAGATCTGATCCGTCGTCCTGAGGTTGCACAAGCTGATCTATATAAAATCGAAGGGCTTGGATCTAAGTCTGACAACTGGCAAGCATTGGAGCAAGTTGAGATCCAAACCAAATACGCAGGTTATATTGCACGTCAGCAAGATGAAATCGAAAAATTGATGCGTCATGAAGAAACGCAAATTCCTGCTGACTACGACTATAGCCAAGTAAGTGGCTTATCGAATGAAGTGGTTGCCAAGCTTTCTGATGCCAGACCGCAAACTATTGGTCAAGCATCTCGTATTTCTGGTATCACCCCAGCAGCGATTTCGCTATTATTAGTCTATTTGAAAAAGCAGGGCTTACTTCGTAAGTCAGCATAAGCCGCAAGGGTAGACTGTGTTACAACCATTACTGACTTCTTTATTAGCACAAACGGATATTGTGCTAAGCGACAAACAACAGCAACAACTGGTTGCTTATGTCGAATTGCTTGATAAATGGAATAAAGCCTACAACTTAACTTCTGTGCGTGATCCTAAAGAAATGATGGTGAAACATATCATGGATAGTTTAGTGGTAGCGCCTCACTTAACAGGCAAGCATTATATTGATGTAGGTACAGGCCCTGGCTTACCGGGCATTGTACTTGCTATTGCTTTACCTGATACCCAATTTGTATTACTGGATAGTTTAGGCAAACGTGTGCGTTTCTTAATGCAGGTGAAACATGCTTTAGGGTTAGATAATGTCACGCCAGTACAGTCTCGAGTTGAAGAATATCAACCAAGTGTTAAATTAGACGGGGTACTAAGCCGTGCATTTGCATCATTACAAGATATGGTGCAGTGGTGTTCGCATTTAATTGATGACTCAGGTCGATTTGTTGCTTTGAAAGGGCAATTTCCTGATGAAGAACTTGAAAACCTGCCTGCAGGTACCAAGTTCGAACAAGATATTAGTTTAGATGTGCCTAAATTAGATGCTGAGCGACATTTAATTATTCTGTCAAAAGACTAAGTTGAGGGTAAAGTGGCAAAAGTTATTGCAATCGCAAACCAAAAAGGGGGCGTGGGTAAAACAACCACCGCCGTAAACCTTGCCGCATCAATGGCCGCAACCAAACGCAAAGTATTACTTATCGATTTAGACCCACAAGGTAACGCCACTATGGGTAGTGGTGTTGATAAGTATGGTGAGGTTGCCACCATCTACGATTTGTTAATCGAAGAAACACCAATCAATGACGTGATTTGCAAAGAAACGTCTGGCGAATATCATTTAATTGCTGCAAACGGTGATGTTACCGCAGCAGAAGTTAAATTAATGGAATTATTCGCTCGAGAAGTACGATTAAGAAATGCCTTAGAGGCAGTTCAAGATCAGTATGAATTTATTTTTATTGATTGTCCGCCTTCATTGAATATGCTGACAGTCAATGCCATGGCGGCAGCGGACTCTGTTTTAGTGCCTATGCAATGTGAATATTATGCATTGGAAGGTTTGACGGCATTAATGGATACCATCACTCAGCTTGCTAAGTTGGTAAACCCTAACTTACAGATAGAAGGCATTCTACGCACTATGTACGATCCGCGTAATCGACTTGCCAATGATGTGTCTGAGCAATTAAAACAGCACTTTGGTGAAAAAGTATATCGTACCGTGATCCCAAGAAATGTCCGTTTAGCTGAAGCGCCAAGTTTTGGTGCGCCAGCCATGTATTACGATAGAGCATCAAGCGGTGCAAAAGCATATTTAGCATTAGCCGGTGAAATGTTAAGACGTAAAGAGCAGCAAACGGCTGCTGTTGCGTGAGAGGATAATAATAAATGTCAGTAAAAAAACGTGGTTTAGGTCGAGGCTTGGATGCCTTATTGAGTTCAGCAAAGCCTGCTCCGGCTGTGCCTGTTGAAGTAACAGCACAGGCGCCTGAATTACCGGCCACTGCACCTGAGCAAGAAACTACATCGACAACCAACACAGCACAAACCGATAATGAACTTCGTCGTTTACCAATCGAGTGGCTTCAGCGTGGCAAATATCAACCACGTAAAGACATGTCTGAAGAAGCGCTAGAAGAACTTGCCAGTTCAATTCGTGCACAGGGCGTACTGCAACCTGTTGTTGTGCGTGAAATTGGCCATGAAAAGTTCGAAATCATCGCCGGTGAACGCCGTTGGCGTGCTGCACAACTGGCGCAACTCGATGTTATTCCTTGTTTAGTTAAAGACGTTGCTGATGAAGCGGCGGTTGCCATTGCATTAATCGAGAATATTCAGCGTGAAGACCTAAATGCCATGGAAGAAGCCGTTGCACTTGAGCGTCTATTGAACGAATTTGAATTAACCCATCAGCAAGTAGCTGAAGCTGTTGGCAAATCTCGTACTACGGTCACCAATTTATTGCGTTTAAATAATCTCAACGATGATGTAAAAAAATTGTTAGAGCATGGTGACATCGAAATGGGTCACGCGCGTTGTTTACTTGCATTGACAGGTGAAGTGCAATCAGAAGCGGCTCGAACAGCCGTTGCTAAAGCGCTTACGGTACGTGAAACTGAAAAATTAGTACGTTCTATCCTCGAGCCAACGGATAAAAAACAAACAAAAGAAAAAGACCCTGATGTCAAATTGTTAGAACAACAGTTGGCTGAAAACTTGGGGGCGAAAGTCGAGATTAACTACAATCAAAAAGGCAAAGGAAAACTGGTTATCTCCTATGCAAATCTCGATGAATTAGACGGCATTCTTGGCCGAATCCAACCTGATCTACAACAACCTTCCTAATGTTTGATTATTAGACGAAAGTGGCGTCGAAAAAGCGCCACATTTCGTCGCTGCAAGTTGCAAAATCACCAAAAATAAGTATAATTTCGCCAGTTTTCATACCCTGATAAATTTTTGCGTCATTAAGGTAAATAAAAAGTGACAAATTCGTTAGCAGGCCCATATAGGCGTGCCGCATTAAAAGGTGTTTTACTTCAGGGTATCGTAGCAACAATCGCTGCAGTAATAGTTTTAGTTGGTTGGGGAGTGCAAGCAGGCGTTTCAGCATTGGCTGGCGGCCTAGTTTCAGTACTCCCTAATTTTGTATTTGCTTTGTATGCATTCAGATATATGGGCGCTAGCAAGGCAGAACAAGTGTTTGACTCGATAAAACGAGGCAACGGATTAAAATTTTTGATTACCATTTGCTTGTTTGCACTAATATTTAAGTATTTTGCTGTCATGGCTTTGCCATTTTTCTGCTGTTATATATTAGTGATGTTTGCACAGTGGTTTTCACCGATTTTTTTTAATCATTAACTTTTGGGATAAAACATGGCTGCAGAAGAAGTGACTCTATCGAGCCATATTCAGCACCACTTGACCAATGCTAAGATGTGTTCAACCGATGCCGGTTTTGAATTCAATAAAGCATGTGCGGACAGTGGATTCTGGACATGGCACGTGGATACCCTCGCATGGTCTATCGGTTTAGGTCTTATTTTCTTATGGATCTTCCGTAGCGCCGCTAAAAAATCAACCACAGGTGTACCTGGCAAGTTTCAGTGCTTCATCGAGATGATTGTTGAGTTCGTTGGTGACAACGTACGTGACACTTATCACGGTAAAAGTGCTTTAATTGCGCCATTAGCCCTAACAATCTTTGTTTGGGTGTTCTTAATGAACCTGATGGACCTTATTCCTGTTGACTTCTTACCTTCTTTTGCTGGTTTCGTTGGTGAAACAGCGTTTGGTATGGATTCACACGATGTGTACATGAAAATTGTACCAACAACTGACATCAACCTAACAGCTGCACTGGCTATTGGTGTGTTCTTATTGATGATCGGTTACTCAATCAAGATCAAAGGCATTGGTGGTTTCATTGCTGAGCTAACGCTTCACCCGTTCAGCTCGAACAACAAGATTGCTATGATTTTCTTGATCCCTTGTAACTTATTACTTGAAACAATTGCGTTGGTAGCTAAGCCGTTCTCGTTAGCACTACGTTTGTTCGGTAACTTGTACGCTGGTGAATTGATTTTCATCCTTATCGGCGCAGTTGGTCTTATGCAGCTACCGTTGCATTTCATTTGGGCAGTTTTCCACATCTTAGTAATCGTACTTCAAGCATTCGTATTCATGATGCTGACAGTTGTTTACTTAAGCATGGCTAGCTCAGATAACCACTAATTATTTATAAATTTTATTAACTTTAACTTTAACTTTAAGAAACTTTGGAGAAAAAAATGGAACTAGTAGAAGGTTTAAAATTCATCGCTGTTGCTCTACTTATCGGTTTTGGTGCTATCGGTACTGCGATCGGCTTCGGTAACATGGGTGGTAAATTCCTAGAAGCGTGTGCTCGTCAACCTGAACTTGCACCTTCACTACAAGTTAAAATGTTCATCCTAGCTGGTCTAATCGATGCTGTAGCAATGATCGGTGTTGGTATCGCAATGGTATTGTTGTTCGTACTTTAATTTTATTTTTTGAACAGCTTACTATTTTAAGGAGGAGCGGTTGTGAATATTAACGCCACTCTTATCGGTGAATTAATTGCATTTACGGTTTTCGTACTTTTCTGTATGAAATACGTATGGCCACCGCTAAATGGTGCAATTGAAGCTCGCCAGAAAAAAATCGAAGATGGTTTAGCTGCCACTGATAAAGCTGAAAAAGAGCTTGAAGTTGCGCGTAAAGAAGCTGCTGAGCAGCTGAAAGAAGCAAAAGCTCAAGCAGCTGACATCATTGAACAAGCTAAAAAGCGTGCTGCGCTTATCGTTGACGAAGAGACAACGCGTGGTCAGCAAGAACGTGAAAAAATCATCGCTCAAGGTCACTCTGAAATTGATTCAGAGCGCAGCCGAGTTTCAGAAGAGCTACGCAAACAAGTTGCAACGCTTTCTGTAATTGGCGCTGAGCGTATTTTAGAGCGTGAAATTAACCAAGCTGCACACAGTGACATCGTTGAAAAACTTGTCGCTGAGCTTTAAGTAGGGGGTCTGAGCATGTCTGAATTGACTACTATCGCTCGCCCATACGCTAAAGCAGCTTTTGAACTTGCCGTTGAAAAAGGCAATGTTGAAGCTTGGAACGAAATGCTGTTCTTCGCTGGTCAAGTGGCCAGCGATGAGCAAGCTAAAACGTTACTAGCTAGCATTCCTACAGCTGCAGAACAAGCTGATGTTTTAATCAAGGTTTGTGCTGAGCAACTAAACGAACAAGGTCAAAATCTTATCAAGCTGATGGCCGAAAATGAACGTTTAGCCGCCATCCCAGCAGTTGCTGAAATCTTTGCTGAATTTAAAGCAGAGTTTGATAAAGAAATCGACGTTAATGTGGTTTCTGCAACTGAGCTTGCTGCAGAGCAGCAAGACAAACTGGTCGCGGCACTTGAAAAACGTTTCGCACGCAAAGTTAAGCTGAATTGTAGCATCGACGAAACCGTTGTTGGCGGTTTAGTTATCAAAGCCGGTGACACCGTTATTGACGGTTCTGTCCGTGGCAAGTTGGACCGCTTAGCGGTATCGCTACAATCGTAATTGGGAAAAAGAGCATGCAACTTAATTCCACTGAAATTTCTGCACTGATCAAGCAACGTATTGAACAGTTTGAAGTTGTAAGTGAAGCACGTAACGAAGGTACTATCGTATCTGTTACTGACGGTATCATCCGCATCCACGGTCTAGCTGACTGTATGCAAGGTGAGATGATCGAGCTTCCTGGCAACCGTTATGCTATCGCACTAAACCTTGAGCGTGACTCAGTAGGTGCAGTAGTAATGGGTCCATACGCTGACCTTAAAGAAGGCGTAAAAGTACAATCTACAGGTCGTATCCTAGAAGTACCAGTTGGTCGTGGTCTACTTGGTCGTGTTGTTAACACACTAGGTCAGCCTATCGATGGTAAAGGTGCACTAGACAACGATGGTTTCGAGCCAGTTGAAAAAATCGCACCAGGCGTAATCGAGCGTCAATCAGTAGACGAGCCAGTACAAACTGGTTATAAGTCTATCGATGCGATGATCCCAGTTGGTCGTGGTCAGCGTGAGCTAGTAATCGGTGACCGTCAGACTGGTAAAACAGCTCTAGCGATCGATGCTATCATCAACCAAAAAGACACAGGCGTTAAGTGTGTGTACGTAGCGGTTGGTCAGAAAGCATCTACTATTGCTAACGTAGTACGTAAATTAGAAGAGCACGGTGCACTTGAAAACACGATTGTTGTTGTTGCATCTGCTTCTGAATCAGCAGCGCTTCAATTCCTAGCGCCATTTGCTGGTTGTACTATGGGTGAATACTTCCGTGACCGCGGTGAAGACGCGCTAATCGTATATGATGATCTTTCTAAGCAAGCTGTTGCTTACCGTCAGATCTCACTACTACTTAAGCGTCCACCAGGCCGTGAAGCATACCCAGGTGACGTATTCTACCTTCACTCACGTCTTCTAGAGCGTGCATCACGTGTAAACGCTGATTACGTTGAGAAGTTCACTAACGGTGAAGTGAAAGGTAAAACAGGTTCATTGACGGCATTGCCAATCATTGAAACTCAAGGTGGTGACGTTTCTGCATTCGTACCTACCAACGTTATCTCAATCACCGATGGTCAGATCTTCCTAGAAACTGACTTATTCAACGCAGGTATCCGTCCAGCTGTTAACGCTGGTATCTCGGTATCTCGTGTAGGTGGTGCAGCGCAAACTAAAATCGTTAAGAAACTAGGTGGTGGTATCCGTCTAGCGCTAGCTCAGTACCGTGAACTAGCGGCGTTCTCTCAGTTCGCTTCTGACCTTGACGATGCAACGCGTGCACAGCTTGAGCACGGTGAGCGTGTAACAGAGCTAATGAAGCAGAAACAATACGCACCAATGTCTGTTGCTGAAATGTCTCTGTCTCTATTTGCTGCTGAGAAAGGTTTCCTACAAGACATCGAAATCAACAAGATCGGTGATTTTGAAGAAGGCCTAATCGGTTTCGCAAACAGCACTTACGCAGAGCTAATGGCTCAAATCAATGAAACAGGTAACTACAACGCTGAGATCGAAGCGCAGCTTAAAGAACTTCTAGAGAAGTTCAAAGCAACGCAAACTTGGTAATTTAGTTATTGGATGGTGAGTGTTCCTAGAATACTCACCTTGATTCGGAGAGAGAGTCATGGCCAGCGGAAAAGAGATTAAAAGCAAGATCGGGAGTATCAAGAATACTCAGAAGATCACCAGCGCAATGGAAATGGTTGCTGCTTCTAAAATGAAGAAAGCACAAGACCGTGTGGCTTCAAGCCGTCCATACGCTGAGAACTTACGCAAAGTGATCGGTCGTGTTGCTCAAGCAAATCTTGATTTTCATCACCCGTTCTTAGAAGAACGTGATGTGAAGCGAGTTGGTTATATTGTTATCTCTACTGACCGTGGTCTATGTGGCGGCTTAAACTCTAACGAGTTTAAAAAAGTTACTAAAGACGTACAGGCGTGGAAAGAAAAAGGCGTTGAAGCTGAATATGCTACTTTAGGTGGCAAAGCTGCTGGTTTCTTCCAACGTTTCGGCGGTGATTTACTCGCTAAGAAAGCGGGTCTTGGAGATGCACCTTCAATTCAGGACGTTATCGGTCCTGTAAAAGTAATGCTAGACGCATTCGCTGAAGGAAAAATTGACCGTTTATTCGTGGTATACAACAAGTTTGTAAATACCATGAAGCAAGAGCCAACGATCGAACAGTTATTACCTTTGCCAAAAGCTGAAGAAGAAGTATCAGCACACGCTTGGGACTACTTATATGAGCCGAGCCCAGAAGCGATCCTAGAGACGCTATTGGTACGTTTCATTGAGTCACAGGTATACCAAGGTGTAGTTGAGAATGCTGCTTCTGAGCAGGCTGCCCGTATGGTTGCGATGAAAGCCGCAACTGATAACGCAGGTGACCTGATTGATGAGCTGCAACTTGTTTATAACAAAGCCCGTCAGGCTGCAATCACACAAGAAATCAGTGAGATTGTAGGCGGTTCGGCAGCTGTATAACGCTTCGGCAAAGTTTAACGAGAGGAATAGACATGAGTTTAGGTAAGGTCGTCCAAATTATCGGCGCCGTTGTGGACATCGAGTTTCCACAAGACAACGTGCCAGCCGTATATGACGCACTAAAAGTTACAGATGGCGACTTAGCTGGTTTGACTTTAGAAGTTCAACAGCAGCTAGGTGGCGGTGTGGTACGTGGTATCGCACTTGGTACTACTGACGGTTTACGTCGTGGTACTTCAGTAGAAGGCACAGGCGAGCCAATCAAGGTTCCAGTTGGTACAGCTACACTAGGCCGTATCATGGACGTACTTGGTCAGCCTATTGACGAAGCAGGTCCAATTGGTGAAGAAGAGCGTATGTCAATTCACCGTGCTGCGCCTTCATACGAAGATCAATCAAACTCAGTAGAGTTATTAGAGACTGGTATCAAGGTAATCGACCTTGTATGTCCATTCGCTAAAGGTGGTAAAGTTGGTCTATTCGGTGGTGCCGGTGTAGGTAAAACCGTAAACATGATGGAACTTATCCGTAACATCGCTATCGAGCACAGTGGTTTCTCTGTATTCGCAGGTGTTGGTGAGCGTACTCGTGAAGGTAACGATTTCTACCACGAGATGAATGACTCAAACGTACTAGACAAAGTATCTCTAGTATACGGTCAGATGAACGAGCCACCGGGTAACCGTCTACGTGTTGCACTAACGGGTCTAACTATGGCTGAGAAGTTCCGTGACGAAGGTCGCGACGTACTTTTCTTCGTAGATAACATCTACCGTTACACACTAGCAGGTACTGAGGTATCAGCACTTCTAGGTCGTATGCCTTCAGCGGTAGGTTACCAGCCTACACTAGCTGAAGAAATGGGTGTACTTCAGGAGCGTATCGCGTCTACTAAGACTGGTTCAATCACGTCTATCCAAGCGGTATACGTACCTGCGGATGACTTAACTGACCCATCACCAGCTACGACGTTCGCGCACTTAGATGCAACAGTTGTACTTTCTCGTGATATCGCATCACTTGGTATCTACCCTGCGGTAGACCCACTTGATTCAACTTCACGTCAGCTTGACCCTCAAGTAATCGGTAACGAGCACTACGACACAGCACGTGGCGTTCAGACTGTACTTCAGCGTTATAAAGAACTGAAAGACATCATCGCGATCCTAGGTATGGACGAGCTATCTGACGAAGATAAGCAAGTTGTATCTCGTGCACGTAAAATCCAGCGTTTCCTATCTCAGCCGTTCTTCGTTGCTGAGGTATTCACAGGTGCACCTGGTAAATACGTTTCACTGAAAGACACTATCTCTGGCTTCAAAGGCATCTTAAACGGTGAATACGATGACATGCCAGAGCAAGCTTTCTACATGGTTGGCTCAATCGACGAAGCGATCGAAAAAGCCAAAAACATGTAATTTAGGAGGGTGTTATGGCAATGACAGTACATCTTGACGTAGTAAGTGCAGAGCAGAGTGTATTCTCTGGTGATGTAGCAACTATTCAAGTGACAGGTAGTGAAGGTGAGCTAGGTATTCATCCTGGACACGCGCCACTATTGACTGGCCTAAAACCTGGTATGGTACGTTTAGTTAAACAAGATGGTTCTGAAGACATCATCTATGTTGCTGGCGGTACGCTTGAAGTTCAACCAAAGACAGTAACCGTTCTTGCGGACGTTGCTATCCGTGGTGAAGAGCTTGACGAGCAGGCTGCTGAAGAAGCTAAACGTGAAGCGCAAGCACAAATGGCTTCGAGCACTTCAACTGAACTTGATACGCACGCTGCAGCTGTACAGTTAGCAGAAGCAATCGCTCAGCTACGTGTTATTCGCCAGCTACGCAAATAATACATCCTATCTGGTTTAAAAAGCCCGCACTGCAAAGTGCGGGCTTTTTTATTTCTAAAAATAAAGTTTACTTAACACTTTTATACTTATCATCTGTGGTGCAAGGCGCTACAATATTGCGCAATTTGCGTTAATGTTGATTGGTCTACTGCCACCAGCTGTGGTTTACATCTGCACATGATGTGATTTGTTTAAAGATGGGCTTTTCGATATAGCGTGACAAATATACCAATACTGCTAATTGAGCTTTTGAAGATTGGTATTAAACACAAGCAAAGAATAAGGACTCTGTGTTAATGGCACTTACATCTATCATCCTGGCTGCGGGTAAAGGTACCCGTATGCGTTCTAAACTTCCTAAAGTTCTTCACCCTGTTGCGGGTAAGCCTATGGTACAACACGTTATCGACAATGCAGTATCACTCGGTGCACGTGAAACTAACTTAGTATACGGCCATGGTCGCGAACAGTTGCAAGCTGCACTTTCGCACAATGAAGTAAACTGGGTTTTACAAGAAGAACAACTAGGTACTGGCCACGCAGTGGCGGTAGCGAAAGAACATATTGCTGATGATGATACCGTTTTAATTTTATACGGTGATGTGCCACTAACAAAAAGATCCACCCTAGAAAAACTGCTCGCCGCGACACCAGAAAAGGGTCTGGCGGTATTAACGGTTAATCTTGATGACCCGTCAGGCTACGGTCGCATGCTTCGTGAAAATGGCAAGCTTGTGGGTATCGTTGAGCAAAAAGATGCAACACCTGAGCAATTAGCGATTCAAGAAATCAACACGGGCATCATGGCGGCAAATGGTGAGTTGTTAAAGCGTTGGTTGAGCAACCTTTCAAATAACAATGCACAAGGCGAATACTACTTAACAGACATCGTTGCAATGGCACACAGTGAAGGTGTAGAAATTACTTCTGCTCAACCTGATCACCCGATGGAAGTAGAAGGTGCGAACAACCGTGTGCAACTTGCAGCACTTGAGCGTGCTTACCAAGCATGGCAAGCCGAAACGTTAATGATTAACGGTGCAAGCCTTGCAGACCCTGCTCGTATCGACGTACGTGGTACGGTAAAAACAGGTCAAGACGTGCAAATCGATGTGAATGTTATCTTTGAAGGTGATGTTGTGATCGGTGACGACGTGGTCATTGGTCCAAATTGCGTGCTTAAAAATTGTACTATCGGTGATGGTGTCGTAGTAAAAGCCAATACTTTAATAGAAGATGCACAAGTTGCAGCTAAATGTACCCTAGGCCCATTTGCGCGTTTACGCCCAGGTGCGGTAATGGAAGAAGACTCTCACATTGGTAACTTTGTTGAGATGAAAAAATCGCGTTTAGGTAGAGGCTCTAAGGCAAATCACTTAACTTATTTAGGTGATGCAGAAGTTGGTGAGAAGGTAAATATTGGTGCTGGTACCATTACTTGTAACTATGATGGTGTGAATAAATCAAAAACCATCATTGGCGATAATGCGTTTATCGGCTCTAACTCTTCTTTGGTTGCGCCAGTAGAAATTGGTGCGACTGCTACAGTGGGCGCAGGCTCTGTGATCACTGCAAAAGTAGAAAGTGAGCAACTGGCGGTTGCGCGTGGCAAACAGCGCAACCTTGATGGTTGGCAGCGCCCAGTAAAGAAAGCAAAATAAGCATATTTTCAGAGTACTGATAAGTCTAAAAGAGCAGCAATCGCTGCTCTTTTACTTTTCAATTTATTACTTATATTCCTTTATGACAGGCAAAGTGATACATTGGTTTTCAAAAGTTAATTTATCGTTAATACCAATCCTCTTAATTCAGTGATCTATTTTGAGGCAAGGAAAGCTTGTCGATAGCACCGCTCACGCGTCCTGCTATCGCTGAGGTACCTACATCCATGTAGGCAAGGCGAAAATTTTGCAATTTAGTTGCTCTAAATAAGAAATTTTTCACGAAGCAAGCGACGGCTTTAGTCACTCAAAATGATTAAGTATTATTGAGGGCAGGTATAACATATAAGAAGTAACCTATGGACAGTCTATTCCGCAAAGAAGTGCTGGAACATAAACGACATCGACTAGAAGGAGCTGTGTCGCTTATTCAGCCACCCATTTTTACAAGACTTACCGTGTTGATCTTAATGGTCGTCATAGTCAGTTTAGTATTTTTGAGTATTGGTCAATACACTCGCAAAGAGCGAGTGACAGGCGTCATTGAGCCCGATGCGGGCTTGTTGCGTGTTGAAGCTTCACAGTCTGGGTTGATATCAGAAGTCTTGGTATCTGAAGGACAGTTTGTAGAAGCAGGGGCACCGCTTTTGAGAATAGCTTCGGCAAAACACAGCAGCCAAGAGCTTGAGCTTAACCAAGCCTTATTAAATCAATATCAGTTTCAACTCAACTCGTTAGAGCGACAAATTACTCAACAACAAGCACAAGACACCCTAGATCTTGAACAGCTTAATTTGCAAAAAATTGCTCTAGCACAGCGACTATCAGAGCTCGATAGCCAAGCAGCCACTTTTAAACAACGTCTAACTTTAAATCAACAAATGGTCGAGCAAGTCGGCAGTTTAAAAGGCACCGGTTACATCTCTGAGTTAGAACTGCAAAGGCAGCGAGATACTTTATTATCGTTGCAACAGCAGGCGTCGAGTATCAAGTCTGAGCGTGTGTCATTGGCAAGTCAGCTACAGCAGCTTGAAAAGCAAATTGAGCAGCGGCCATTGCAGCAGCAAACGCGCATAGCGCAACTTGAGTCACAAAAGGCTGATTTACAAATGCAGCTTTCATCCATTGAACAGCAGCGATTGGGTGAGTTGCGAGCGCCTAAGTCAGGTATAGTCAGTGGCTTGACTGCAAAGGTTGGAAAAACAGTTTCAACGGGACAAAGTTTATTGTCTGTGTTACCTGAAAATAGCGAAATGCAGGCGGTTGTCTATGTGCCAACATCAGCATTTGGTTTTGTTGATGTCGGACAAAATGCGCGTTTACGTTATCATGCTTTTCCTTACGAGAAGTTTGGTGTTTATGATGGCACCATTAAAGAAATCAGTAATTCAGTGATCTTACCGGAAGAGGCATCTACACCAGGTGTTCTCACCGAGCCCGCTTATCGCGTCGTTGTCGCTTTAAACGATCAAAGCATTCAAGCTTATGGAAAAGCAACAGCGCTTAGAGCTGGTATGAGGCTCGATGCAGACATAGTGATCGAAGAGCGCTCGCTATTGCGTTGGTTATTTGATCCGGTATTTAGTATTAAAGGTCAGCTGTAATCAATAGTCAGCAATTGACCCATATTTATAACAATAATAAGGCAGTAAAAAATGCATGAAGTAGATGAAAATGTAGTGAATAAGCTACAGTTTTGGTCAAGGAACTCATTGCCCATTATTTTACAGTCGGAAGCCGCTGAATGTGGCTTAGCAAGTTTAGCTATGGTGGCCTGTTACCATGGTTATCAAACCGACTTGGTCTCGATCCGACAAAAATTTAGTATTTCTCTTGAGGGCGCGACGCTGCTCGATATTATGGGCTTTGCTGAGCAGCTAAAGTTAAGCACAAGACCACTGCGTATTGAGCTTGAAGATCTTGACGCATTACAAACCCCTTGCATTTTACATTGGGACTTAAATCACTTTGTGGTGCTAAAAAAGGCCAACGAAAAACGCATCGTGATCCACGATCCAGCCAAAGGTGAGAAAACACTCACCCTTGAAGAAGCGTCAAAGCATTTTACAGGGGTCGCATTAGAGCTCACACCCACTAAAGATTTTGAAAAACAAGAAAGCAAACCAACGTTAAAGTTCTCTGATTTTTGGAGCCGCATTTCTGGGTTAAAACGCTCACTACTGCTTATATTCTTGTTGTCGATGTTATTGCAAGTCTTCACGCTTGCCGCACCATATTACATACAGCTGGTGATTGATGATGTAGTGCTCACCGGAGATACCTCATTACTCACTGTGCTCGCGGTGGGGTTTTTCTTAGTGTTAATTTTTGAAATAGCCACCAATGCATTGCGGGGCTTTACCTTGCTGCACTTTGGTAACCAGATGAACATACAGCTCGGTGCTAATTTGTTTCATCATCTTGTGCGCTTGCCTATTTCCTACTTTGAGAAGCGTCATATGGGTGACGTGGTATCGCGTTTTGGCTCATTGCAGCAGGTTAAGCAATTACTGACTACAGGCGTGATCGAAGCCATTATTGATGGCCTAATGGCAATCATTACTTTAGCGATGATTTTCTTTTACAGCCCGACCTTATCGGCTGTGGTGCTGGTGGCAGTGTTTGCCTATGCGGGCGTTCGTATTGCCATGTATAAACCTTATCGCGCTATCAGTGAACAAGAGATCATGGCGCGCGCCGAAGAAAACTCTAACTTTATGGAAACCGTGCGAGGCATTCAAACCATCAAGTTATTTGGTTCTGAGGTAAAACGAGAAGGACAATGGCAAAACCGCTATGCCAATGCCATCAACCAAAATATCCGTATTGGTAACTTTAATATTGGCTACGATGCGGTAAACCGTGCCTTATTTGGTATTGAGAATATCGTGGTGGTGTATTTGGCTGCACACTTAGTGATCCAGGGCGGTTTCAGTACCGGTATGTTGTTTGCGTTTATGTCATATAAGCGCCAGTTTATGGAAAAAACAGCCAACCTCATCGAAAAGTTCATTGAGTTCAAGATGCTTGGCTTACACTTCGATCGTATTGCTGATATTGCACTTACTGAAAAAGAAGACTTACAACCCGCAAATTTAAAGCGCCATACTCTAGAAGGTGGTATCGAAGTTAGAAATGTTAGCTTTGCTTACTCTGATGCGACTCCCAATGTGCTTGATAACTTAAGCTTGCAGATTAAAGCAGGAGAGTCAGTGGCAATTACAGGCCCTTCAGGTTGCGGTAAATCAACGCTATTAAAACTTTTGCTAGGGTTAAATAAGGCGAAATCAGGAGAGGTGCTTATTGATGGTGTGCCACTTGAGCAAATAGGCGCAAGGCAATATCGTCAACAAATTGCTGCGGTAATGCAAGACGATGAACTATTGTCAGGCTCTGTAGCAGATAATATCGCATTTTTTGACTCACCTGTTGATATGGAACGAGTGGTGTACTGTGCACAACTGGCCGCCATACATGACGATATAGCACAAATGCCTATGGGCTATGACAGTTTAATAGGTGACATGGGATCGAGCCTTTCTGGTGGTCAAAAGCAGCGTATTATCCTCGCTCGAGCTTTGTATAAACAACCGAAGATATTATTTATGGATGAAGCCACCAGCCATTTAGATACAAACTTAGAGGCTGATATTAACGAAGCAGTGTCGAGACTGGATATTACCCGTGTGATCATTGCTCACCGTAAAGAAACCATCGCTTCAGCTGATAGAGAAATACAGTTAAAGAAACCCCAAAAGCAAGATGAGATTCAAGTTTCAGAAACATGAGTTTTGATTGCGTGATCGATAAATGAATGGTTGAACGCACTTTTTTAAAGTGCGTTCACGAATCAAAATCAATTTACCAAGTATCTGTACAGGCGCTTGTTATATCACAATAGTCTTTGTAATTTGTTCTTTTTTCAAAACCACCAGCAACCTGTGGCGTCATCGCTGCAGGGATCGCTTTGTTATCATTAGAAAGGGACTTCATTTTCTTTTTATTTAATTTTAATTTCATAATCATATCCTTGTTTAAAATGTTAGCGCTTAAAAGGTAAAACTATTATTGATAGGGGTGACAATAACCTCTATTTCCAGTCAGTAAGAAATTCACATTAGTTCAAATGGCAAATCTTTTGTGAATTACAAGTTCCAAAATCATCACTGACTTGACCTCCACCCGTTGCGCCACAGTAGCCAACTGATAAATCATTACAAGTACCTGAACAACCTTGTGTACGGTAACAGAATCCTGTACCACCACCAATTTGAGGTGTCATTTCTTTTGGCATTGAGCTTTTATCAGATGATAAAGACTTCATTTTCTTTTTATTTAATTTTAATTTCATAATCATATCCTTGTTTAGAAATTTGAACCCATAGTGGGTGCAAAGTTAAAATAAATGATCCCCATAACATTTTCAATCAATTAAATAAAAATTAACAATCTCAAATGTGTTGAGCTTTTACTGCTGCTTAAGTAAGGTATCAGATAGTTGTTGCAGGAATAATAATTAGAATGGTGTTTTCACCTAAGGAAAGATATGCCAACTCATGCTATTGCATCGCCAGAGCAAGAAGCTCTAATTCGCGCGATTATAAAATCACTGGCTGAAGAAGTTAGCCAGGACCTTACAAATATAAAAAATAATGGTTTATTAAGCGGCTTAGCTGGCCATTTACTGTTTCTTTTTAATGCTTATCGTCTCGATGAAGACAACATTGATGAAGCTTTGTTTTCAGAAAAATTAGAGCAGTTACAAGAGCAGCTTGATCAGCAGTCATTTGAGCTAAGCAGTGGTCTTGCAGGGCAAGCTTGGGTACTAGAATATTTTAACCAAGCTGATGTGCAAGATTATGACCCTGAACTGTTAAGTGAAGTTGACCAGCTCTTCCATGATGCACTTAATCACCAGCCTTGGCCTGGAGAAATAGAATCTGTGCTCGGTTTAGCTGGGTATGCGCCTTATGCTGCAAGACGAAGTAAATATACAGATCAAACCGCATTATATGGCGTCATTGTCGAAAACTTTGCCTGTGTTGCTGATCAAGTTGGCGAAAATCAAATTAGCTGGTCTCAGCCAGAAAACTCCGTATATCGTTTTGAGAAAGATGATCCTAAAAAGCCTGAATATAATCTAGGTTTGGCACATGGAGTGCCGGGGATCATTGCGGCGCTTATTCCTGCCATGAAAATTGAATCATTAAGAGCTCCTACTGAGAAATTACTAACACAGTCATGTGATTGGCTAATGACACAGCAAAACCCTGACACTGATTCTGAATCTTGTTTTGGTTCATGTGTAGGTGGTGAACATAAGTCTCGTCTTGGTTGGTGTTATGGTGACTTGACCATCGCAATGACCTTAGCTCGCGCAGGGCATGCCTTAGATAGACCTAGTTATGTCGATCAAGCATTAAGCATTGCTTTAAAAGCAGCAAAGCGCGATGCCGCAAGTGGTTATATTAATGACGCAGGGCTGTGTCATGGGTTTGTTGGCCTGGTCAGTATTTATCAGTTACTGAATAAACTAATGCCCCATCCTGAGCTTGAGAAGGCAGCTAAATATTGGCTTGAATACAGCCTTGAACAATATCAAGAGCAAGGCTTAGCAGCCTTTTATGCTTATAACGGCGAAACGCGAAAGCATGATGAAAACTTTGGTTTTTTAATGGGCTATGCGGGCATTGGGTTAGGCTTAGTATCAGTTATCAGTGATGATTTAGACTGGGCTGAGTGCTTATTAATGGCATAAGGAGTTAGCATGTCAAACAACAATAAAACCCCTCCCCCTGTAACGAATAAAAGTATGCAGCATGCGCCATTCTTTGTGATGCGTACGCCGCGTTTATCACTAGAGCATTTAGCAGAATTTAGCTCAGAGTCTGCCGACACAAACGCTATTTTAGAAAAGTGGTTAGCGATAGATGGTGTGCTAGAGGCAATTTACCTGGCCAGTCCGTCGTTATTAGAACGTATTGAACAATGGCGTACCAAACCTGAATCTAAGCAGGGTAAAAAGGTTGCCCAAGCACTGCTTAAATACATGTTACGTATGTGCGCAAGACCTACGCCTTTTGGTCTGTTTTCGGGCATTCATAAAGGTGAAATTGGTGATAAAACTGAGTTTGTGAGTGCAGAACATACGCAAGATAGTCGTAAAACACGTCTAGATATGTTTTACCTTTCGGCGCTCAAAGAACACTTTGTGAAAGAAGCGCAACGTGCCGATAATTTAATTTATCGACCCAACCCATCACATTATTTTGTTGCCGATCAATGTCGTTATATCGAGAATTATTTATCAGAAGACAGCATGCAATACCGTTTGAGTGCGGTCGACAGCGATGAATACTTTCATTGTGTACTTGAGCTTGCAAAAGGCGAGTTAAGCTTTAATGGTTTGGTAGACGCTTTCTGCCAACGCTACGACGAAGCAGGAAAAAGCGACGTTGAAGCTTATATACAAGACCTAATCGACGAAAAAGTACTACAAGCTGATATCCCATTGCCATTAACGGGCGATTCACCGGATCATGCTCTACTAAAGTCGCTGCAAAATATGAATGAGTTGGCTACGGCGGATCAACTTGCAACAGCACTTGCTATGATCGAAAAGCTTGATAACGAGAAAAGCGGTGAAATCACGCCTTATAAGCAGTTACTTGAGCACTTCCAAAATTTGCCAGTAAAAGCGCAAGAGAATAAATTGTTCCAGAGCGATGTGTATCGCGCCTTTGAACAATGTCTGCTAAGCGCTCAAGAAGTTCAGCGTGTACAAAAGCAGCTCGAATTGTTAGCTGAATTGGGAGATAGCGACAATTCTAATCCTCTGAGCAATTTTATCAGCAAGTTTAATACGCGCTTTGAAGGCCAGTTTGTTCCGCTTGATGTCATCTTAGACGACGAGTCAGGTATCGGTATTTCGAACGAAACAGGCTATGAGGCCCCGCTGGTAGCTGGATTAAATCTGGTTAGAGGTAATCAAGGGGGAGGAGAAGCGCCTAAGCCGACACGACTCAATCAGATTATTGAAGAAGCACTAAGTTTACCTGCAAATCGAAGCAAAGACTGTGTTGTACTTAAGAGCAAAGAGCTTAAGGCAAAAGTGAAAAGCAAAGAGCCAATCAGTAAAAAGTTTCCAGCTTCTTTATCTGTGATGTTAAGTGCATACCAAGACGAAAGAGAAAACGCTATCTTTAAGCTTGGAGGGTGTTCAGGACCTTCGTCAGCCAATTTGCTTGGCCGCTTTTGTCACTTAGATAACAGCTTAAAACAAGCGGTTATCGAGGAGCTACAAAAAGAGCAAGCGCATTCAGATAATGTTATTTTTGCCGAAATAGCGCATATGCCGGAAGGTCGTCCCGGCAATGTAATTGCCCGTCCTCATCTGCGCGAATACGAAATCGTGTTCATGGCCGACAGTAGTCTAGATAGCGAATATCAAATTTCACTAAGCGACTTATTTGTTTGGGTTGAAGGGCAAAAAGTGAAGCTGTGGAGCAAGCGCCTCAATAAACAAATCATCCCGCGCTTATCATGTGCACATAACTACTCAGCAAGAAGCCTAAGTGCTTATAAGTTCTTATGTATGCTGCAACACCAAGAAGGTCGAGCACCAAACTTCAGCATGCCTGGCAGTACTGCCAATGCGGCATTTGTCCCCAGAATCATGTTGGATAACCTGATCTTAAGTGAAAAAACGTGGCGTATTGATCGAAAAGAGCTAGAGGCAATCAGTAAAAATGGTCAGTTTTCGGCAGAGAAACTCACTGCGTTATTAGACAAATACCAACTTGACCCACAAGTCAGTTATGCGATGGCCGATAATGTGTTGCAATTAGATTTACGCCATCCAGATATGTTGGCAGTGCTGCTGTCTGAAACCAAAGGTCAACTGCGCGTAGAGCTTAAAGAAGTGTTAACGTCGCAACTGACGTCTCGTGTCGTCGATAAACAAGGGCATCATTACAACAATGAAATGGTTATCCCATTGTTTAATGGTAATGCTGGTGTGCACCATCACTTTGCTGATAACCCCATCGCTAATATCACCGCGAAACCAATTAAGCGTCGCTTTAGCGCGGGTTCTGAATGGCTTAGTTTGAAAATTTATTCAGGTAATTCAATCGTCGAGCAGTTATTAACCGAAAAACTGCTACCTTTCATTGCTGAACAACGCGGCGATTTTGAAAAGTGGTTCTTCATTCGTTATGGCGATCCTGACTGGCATTTACGTTTGCGTTTCTATGGCGAGCCAAGCAAGTTGTGTGGTCAGTTGTTACCTAAGCTGAATCAGCTCCTCGATCCTATGGTTGAGTCTGGCGAGCTACACAAAGTCGAGCTGATGACCTACGAGCGTGAAGTTGAGCGCTACGGTGGTCCAGAATCGATGGCGCTTATTGAATCTCTGTTTATGTTAGACAGTGAATTAATTGCACGCACTTGTGGTTTGATCGATGAATATGGTGAAGACATTCGTTGGCGTGTTGCGCTGCAATGTACCGACAAGCTGCTCACCTTATTCAATTATGATGAGATCGCTAAGTTTAATTTGATCAGCTCGCTACGTGCCGGTTTTGGCAATGAGTTTAATGAAACAAGTCAGTTACGTAAGCAGCTTGGTAACCGATATCGTGAATATCAAACTCAGCTAGAAGATGACTTTGTGAAATTAGCTGATTTGACTCAGTTACCTGATGATGAGGCTCAACAAGCAATTGGCCAGCTTCTTCTTCAATGGCAGCAGCAAGCACAGCCTGTGGTTGCACAGCTAAACGAGATGCTAGAGGGCAGTAAGTTAAATTGTAGTCGAGATTCATTGTTAAACTCATTGCTGCACATGCATAACAATCGTATGTTTAAAGCTTATGGTAGAGAGCAAGAGTTAGTGATCCATGACCTGATGCGCCGCAAATACTTCTCGGCAGACAAAGGCCAAAGTAACTAACACCAACCTTGAAACGACCTTCAAAAGCACTGTTTTAACAGTGCTTTTTTGTGCATGTTGAAATGTTTATAGTTGTTTGAGCACTGTCAACCCTGGTAGCACCGACTTTAAGTCGGGTTTACTCAACTTTCTCACTTAGTCTTAGCCTAGCTTTTTGAGTTATTCAAAACTCCGGTAGCACCGACTTTATGTCGGGTCAGTCTTAATCACCATCTTAACCGCACTGCTTCCGTTTTTTGTTTATTGTCTATTCATCAAATGCTGACTACCATTACAATTCTAATTTGCTTAAAAAAGACATAACAACATGAAAAAAGCACTTATTTTTCTTACTTCACTGTTACTCAGTATGCCAACGTTTGCAGGCTCACTCGCAAAAGAGTTACAGGTATTTGAACCTTATCTTGGTACTTGGCAAGCTGATTTTGCAGTTAAGCAAGGGCAACCAGCAATGCAAGATGTCAGTAAATGGGAGCGTGCGCTTAATGGCACAGCTATTCGCACACTACACTCAATCAATGAAGGAATGTATGGTGGCGAGTCATTGATATTTTGGGATAAAACTAAAAATAGCCTAGTGTTTTACTACTTCACAACCGCAGGGTTTTATACTCAAGGCAGCATGGATGTGTTACCTAATGGCGCTTTTGTAGCTTATGAAGATGTAACGGGCAGTAAAGATGGCATCACCAAAGTGAAGTCTACCAGCCAGTTCATTGATGGCGAATTTAAAGTCTCTACACAATATTTAAAAAATGGCGAATGGACTACGCCTGAATCGCGTAGTTATCAGCGCAGCAATAAACAGGTTAAGTTTAAATAGTGACTGACGCAAAAAGGTTGTTTTTTGGCATAGGTCTAGATGATGCTGCAAAAGAGCACATCAAGACCTGGCTAGACAATTCAGTTGTAGGTAAAAAGCCACATACCAAAGTGCAAAACTGGCATCTCACTTTGGCGTTTTTGCCCAATGTGCAACCCGATCAACAAAACCAACTTGTCGAATTTGCGCGCAGTTTGCACGTTGCGCCATTTTCATTAAAGTTTAGCGAAACTGGCTATTGGCCGCATAATGGCATCTTTTATTTGCAGCCCGACTCAATACCTTTACCGCTATCTTTATTGGCAGAGCCGTTGAGAGACAAGGGAAGTGAGCTTGATATTTATCACAACCCATTTAGTTTTGCCCCGCATATCACGCTATTTCGAAGTCACAAACCTTGCCCTCAGGTTTTGAAAGCGATCACCCCTTTTTCGCTTATTGTGAAGCAGTTTCATCTTTACCACTCTTATCGATGTGAAGAACGAGGTCTTGTATATGAGCCTATTGAAACATTTATGCTGAATGCTTAGATTTTTGCTAGCGCTTAAACAGCTTCTTTTTTGCTTTTTTTAGTAACCAAGAAAACAAAGCGCTGAAAAGCTTAGTAAGCAAGGAAGTTTGATAGTTTACGCTTATACCGTTGTGATGTTTGTTTGGCTGCTTGCTGATAGCCTGTTTAAAAAGCTGTTCTGTTGCTGCATTACGTTCACTTTGAATATGTCTGCGGCTGCATTCTTGGGCGGCACAGTGCCAGTCTTGTTGCTTGATAGCTTGGTGTAGTTTCGGCCAGTTTTTCGCTAAATGCGGAGTGCCTAAATTAAAAGCCATATCGAGCAAAGCATATTGGGCACTCAGTGGCATTTGTTCAAATTGGCAGTTAAAGCCGCTTTGTTTGCTAAAGACCCTGTTCAATTCTTGTTTAAACTGGGTGAGGTGTTTGTGAAGGAGCTTATCGGTTTCATAGCTGGGTAGTGTCAGTTCACAAAACTGCGCATACCAACTGGCCTTATAACCTGACTTTTGTTTGCTTATCTTTTTGTATTCGGCTTGTTTTTCGCGGTCACTGGCGGGCTTTCCCGACTTTTTATGGATTAGATTGAGCGCACAAAACTGGTGTGCGTTTGCCATTAAGAATCCAACCCCTATGGTGGGATTGCCCCGATTATCTAAATAAAGGTGGGGTATTTCGCCCTCAAAGCGCTTTAGTTGCTGTATAAACTGGCTGTCGTTACTCGGCATAACCACCTATGTTGTCGAAAAAGATTACTCGGCTAACTCTTGTGCCTCTTCTTGAGCTGGAAGGTCACAACTTTGTACCTCTTTAATATTAGACTTTTCATCAACAATATAGCAATGCTTTAAGATAGAGCAGTAGCAAGCGTTTACTTTTACGTCATGTATACTCTTGTCGATTTGTTGCCAAAGACCTGAGTTAAAGTTGGTCTTTTGCATCATAAATACATTAAATTCTTCACCGTCAGCGAGTAAAAAGTTGGTGGTATCGCTTGACGCAAACCAGCCGAAGGCGTTGCGGTAATTAATGTCTCTTTGGTCTTGCTCTATCTCATCAAGGGCTTCTTTATATGCGTTTAACGAGCAGCAGCTATCGAGTAATTCTTCAATGTGAAAATGGTTCTCATCGTTATAAATGTACTCGATGTAATGAACCATGGCTGGGCCGGTGCCAGAGTTAGAAATATTGATATTAATATATTGTTTTTCTTGGTTAATATCGAAATTAGAGTAGCCCATTTTGAGCCAAGGTAGGGTTTCGGCTTTAAGTTGGCGTTTGGCGGCGGCAACTTGTTCTTGTGAGGCTTTTGCTTGTAGATAAGTGGCATAAAACGAGGCTGCAGAAATGACAATGGCACACACCGCGAGCATAGAGTTTATTTTTGAGCGAGTAAGGCCTTTTCTCGGTGGGCGCTTAGCTCTGAGCTTATGCTTTTTATCATCGTGATGATCTAGCACGGCTTGCTCCAAAGTAAGGTTGAGTTCCTTAGCTGTTTGGTTTTTTTTATTATCCAACATATTTTACTTTCAATTGTGCCTTAATCATTTATTTTTTTAGTGTCGATAAACTTTAATGTATTTAGCTGCAATATGTCTAACGTCATAGACAAAGCGGTTCTGATTAATGTGTAATATATGTTGTAATCTTTCTTCAATCAAAGCCAGCTTCAATGTCTGGATGACAAAGATGTAATAATGAAAAAAAAGAATTATCAGTATTTATTAAGAGGGTTGTTAGACTTTTACAATTTCTCACCTAAGCGTCAAGTATTGCTATTTACGCTTATATTATTTCAAGGGGTTAGCGCAGGTGTTGGCCTTTTTTTGATTGTCCCTTTACTGGATGTAATAGGAATAAGTACTGGAATATCTGCAAGCTCGGAAATTACAGAATTAGTACGAAAAAGTTTTGAATACTTAGGGTTATCTTTGGATCTCGCTTCAATACTTTTTTGTTATATATTCTTAGTCACTGTAATTGCAACACTACGCTATCAATTAACTGTATTAACTGCAAAAGTACAACACAGTTATATTAGGCATGTACGAAATCAGCTTTATAGTTTTGTTCTTAACAGTAAATGGCAGTTCGTTATAGAAAATAAACTTTCGGACTTCGTTCATAGTTTGTCAATGCAAGTTCAGCAAATAGGCCACGCCTCTTATTTGATGCTGTCCATACTTAGCCATATCACACTTTCATTTATTATGATTTTGCTTGCATTATTTTTATCGTGGGAGATGACATTACTAACTTGTGTATTTGGTATAGCTATATTAAGTCTACTTCGCCCTTTAAATAGCTACATATACGGCTCAGGGCAACAACAACTTACGAGTAATAAAAAAATATTTCAAATGCTGACAGAGCATTTGGGTAGTTTAAAAATGATAAAAAGCTTTGCTAGTGAAGGCGTTTATGAATCACAAATGGCGCGTGAAAGCTTGCTACTTGAAACTCAGCATATAAAAATTCAGCGAGCAAATGCGGTGACAACTTGGGTGTATATAGTTGGGGCTGTGGCTTCTTTCAGTGGTCTTTTGTATATTTCCCAAACTTGGCTTTCAGTAGGAATAGAGAGAATGCTCATGTTATTATTGGTATTTTCTCGTTTATTACCGCGTATAGCAGAGTTACAAAAATCGTACCAGCAGTTACTCCATAAAGTGGCTGCTTACAAAGATATTTATCAATTAATGGAGTCTTGTCAAAGTCAGCAAGAGAGCCAGACCAGTATTGAAACCAAAAATATACAGATAAATAGTGAGATTAGGCTGGAGCAAATTTGTTATCAATACCCAAGTCAATCCGAGTGTGTATTTGAGCCCGCTTCTTTTTCAATTCAGAAGAACCAAACTGTAGCACTTGTTGGTCGTTCGGGGTCAGGAAAGTCCACACTAGCAGATATTATTGCTGGTTTACTTCTTCCTACTCAAGGTAATTTATATTGTGATGACAAATTAATAACTGGAAACAATCAGCAAATCTGGCGTACATCCATTTCATATGTAACGCAAGAAGCTTTCTTTTTCCATGATAGCATTAGAGCAAATCTGGTTTGGGTAACAGACGAAGCTGTCAGTGATGATGAGTTATGGCAAGTTATTTCAATGTCTGCAGCAGAAGAGTTTGTCAAACAATTACCACATGGTCTAGATACCTTTATCGGAGACAGGGGAGTAAAGCTATCGGGCGGAGAGCGTCAGCGTTTAGCATTAGCGAGAGCACTGCTTGCTAAACCTCAATTGTTGATACTAGATGAGGCGACAAGTGCCCTTGATAGTCATAATGAAGAGTTAATTCAAAAGGCACTTGAGCAGTTACAAGGTAAACTCACCATTTTGATTATTGCGCATCGTGATACAACGATTAGGCATGCCGATAAGGTAATAGATTTAACAAATAGAATTGGATTAGGTTAGCGCCTAGATGCTTACCTAATCAACTTATCAGTGTTGGCAAAAAAGATGCAATAATTTATGCATGTATCAGTTTGCTGTGCTTATTTCTATAAGTCATTAAGTTAGTTTTAATTTCTTGTGTTGGGAATACGTCGTAAGACAACACATTGTCTGTCAGTTCGTCTTGTGTCATATCAGCAAGAGCATGTACATTACAGTTTTCATACGAAAAACGGTAATACAACACTGAACCAGGCGGTACATTGTGTAAATTGACTTCAAGCGTATACGCAGATTTATTAGGTCGAGTGACAACATCAGAGTTCACTATGCCACTAAACTGCTCATCTTGCGATATTTCCCATTTTACCTTGCTAAATTGGGAACTTGCAAAAGGTTCTACTCTTAATTTAATAGTGACTTTACCATCGGGTGAAGCTGTTGGAACATCGTTTAAATCTAATTCAGAAGAATCAATGACACCAATACTAGTCACACCAGTTTGTGCTTGTAATGACGAACTCGCCAAGGCAGCAGCAGATGCAATTATGAAACTCCTTCTCGAGAGCTTTACCATGTGTTAATCCTCTTAGGTTATGTGTCTTGCTATAAATCTAGCCAGATTAAAATTGCTTCAATTATACGAATTTGTCAAATTAAAATATTAATTTTGAGCAAGTTGTTGACATAAAAATAAAAAATATAAACCATACAGTACCAGATAGTTAATGTGTTAGCGGTTATGTCAAAAACAATTTTATCCGCAAAGCTTCCTACAAGTATTAAGATGGAAACTTTAAGGCTTGAGATCGAAAACTTAGTCGGTGAAGAGTGGGTTGAACATGTCAATAAAAGAGGTTACGAAGGAGGGTGGGAGGTGCTTCCCCTCAGGTGTTTAGCTGAGCATGTTAATAGTCACGTTATTTTACAAGGGTTTTCGCTTGAGGGCGAACAAGCATGGGAAAACTTACCAGTACTCGATAAACTACCTACAATCAAACACTTCCTGGATGGCTTTGGACAGGCCCTAAAGTCAGCAAGGCTGATGAAATTAAAAGCTGGCGCAACTATCCATCCGCACTCAGATGCTTATATAGCGAAAGAAATGGGAGAGATTCGTTTACATCTCGCTATATCCGGTTGCGATGGAGTGCAGTTTCTGGTGGCTGAGAAAGAAGTGCCAATGCGTTCAGGTGAGCTGTGGTATATAAATGCAGACCAAACACATTCGGTTAAAAACACCGGGGAGCAAAGCCGTTTGAACCTAGTAATAGACTGTATTGTTGATGACACAATAGATAAGATGTTTGCACAAGCAACACAGGTATCAAAGGGCTAGAGAGTTGCTATATTATTTAATTAAGGCAGGGTGAATATGGAACAATTTAACGCAAAAGTATTAACAGAATTGTTAGGCCAAACGGTCGATATCACGGATAGTGTCGGATCAGGGGTTACACTTACCGTTTCAGAAGTAGTTGAAAGTTCGATGAATGGCGATGAATGGGAAGCGTTTTCTGTGTACTTAACAGGAGAAGAGTCTTTTCATATATCACAGGGAACTTACAAGGTTGCCCACTCTGCATTCGGAGAGCGGGACTTATTTATTTCACCAAAAAGTCCCGTGGAATATGAAATTATCATTAATCGCAAGCGTGGTTAATTTGTGGCTTGCACTCTAAAAGTATGTACACCTCATTAAATTCAGATTTAAATTTAAAACCTAATTTTTCATAAAGCTTTCTAGCCGGGTTGAACTTTTCTACATGGATTGACACCGGCTTATTGTTTTTGTGCGCCTCAGTAATAACCTTTTTTAATAAAAACCCACCAATTCCATTAGCGCGAAATTCGGGCAGCAATGCGATGTCTACAATGCGCGTTTCTGTGCGCCAATGATCTAAGTATAAGCGACCAATAGGCTGGCCCGCGACTTCAATGATGTTAAAGTCATCGGTGCAATAGTTCTTCATATAATGGCTATGCTGCGCTTCAAATTGTTGCGTAAAAAAGAGCTGCTTTTGTTGTGGCGTGAATTGTGCCTGTGCTACTTCAGGTTCTCTGATGGTAGCGTAAAGATGTTTAAGAAATATTAAATCGCTCTCCTTAAATGGCCTTAGGTTTAGGCTTTTGTCCCATTTTTTGTTCATAATATCCTAATTTATTGGGGGTTATTTATGGTTGATTTTGTTAAATCCATTAACTTTTGTAAAGTGGCTTGCACTAACAAAAAGCTTGGCGTATATTTTTTTCAACAAATAAATTTGTAATTTTACATTTATTTTTAGCCAGTAATAGCCTAGCCACTCATGTGTTAGGTCTTATCCAAAATTGCGACTCGCTAGGGAGAGTACGATGGCAGAACCATATATTGGTGAAATAAAAATGTTTGGCTTTGACTATGCACCAAGAAATTGGGCGCTATGTGATGGGCAAACATTACCTATCAATGAAAACCAAATATTATACGCCTTGTTGGGCACTATTTATGGCGGTGATGGTAGAACAAATTTTGCTTTGCCTGACTTTAGGGGTCGCGTCCCAGTGCATAGAGGATATGTTTATCCTAAACCGGGTATACGTACAGGCGTAGAAAAGGTTGTTATACAGGAAAATGAGCTGCCTGTGCACACACATGGTTTTATTGCCAGTACTGATGCAGCCGATAAAGTGACGGCTGGTAGCAATGAAACTCGCTTACTCGCTAAGAGTGATGCTCTGTTATATACCGCTCCGAATAACTTAGTAGATATGAATTCGGACACAACTACAAAAACAGGCGGCGGGCAAGCGCATGAAAATATGCAACCGAGTTTGGTTATTAGCTTTGCGATCGCGCTGCAAGGCCTTTTTCCATCAAGAAACTAAGGATTAGAACATGGCTGACCCTTTTTTAGGTGAAATTAGAATGTTTGCGGGCAATTTTGCGCCACGACATTGGGCTCTTTGTGATGGTCAATTGTTGCCAGTAATTAATAATGAAGCATTATTTAGTTTATTTGGCACTAGGTATGGTGGTGACGGGCGCACAACGTTTGGTTTGCCCGACTTACGGGGGCGACTGCCAATGCACCAAGGTCAAGGGCCTGGCTTGACATCTCGGCAGATAGGGCAGAGATTTGGAGTAGAAGCAGTTACTTTAAAAGTTGATGAAATTCCGCCCCACAGCCACCCTATGGTTGCGAGTCGCAATAATGCAACATCTAATGATCCCGCAGATAATGTGTTAGCAAACACCGCGGGAGAAAAATTTTATAATACAGATCCATCAAAAATTAGAAAATTACAGTCTGGCGCGGTTGCAAACTCGGGAACTAATGCTTCGCATTACAATTTGATGCCATCACTTTGTCTTAACTTTATCGTTGCTGTATTTGGGACGTATCCACCAAGAAACTAAGGAGTAGAGCATGGCTGAGCCATTTATTGGGGAAGTTAGAATGTTTGCTTTTAATTATGCCCCGCGGGGTTGGGCATTTTGTGATGGGCAGTTGCTCCCCATCGCTGAAAATACCGCGCTGTTTGCTATCATAGGCACAACTTATGGTGGCGATGGGCGCACGACCTTTGCTGTGCCAGATTTAGAAGCGCGGGCACCGATGCAGCCAGGGCATGCACCAGGGTTATCCTATAGGCGTCTCGGTGATATAGAGGGGGTTATTAAAGTTTTCTTAACGGAGGGGCAAATTCCTCCGCACAATCACGACGTACAGGTATCGGGCACGCTAGGCACCGATGAGAACCCAGATGCTCAATATGCGGGCTTTATTGAGGTGCTGCCGGGAGAACAGGGAGTTAAGTCATATAAAGACAGCCCGCTCAATACAGGTCTTATGTCAGTGGATGCTATAGATACCGCGGGTGCAGGTGATGGGCATTATAATGTACAGCCTATGTTAGTTGTAAACTTTTGCATTGCCTTAGATGGTATTTTCCCTCCTAGAAACTAATGTTTTTATATGGGGCTTTTTATTGAACCAAAGAGCCCCATGATTAATATAAAAGTAGCAATTAAAGTGTCGACTCGTTATATTGGTTAGATAGTTTGGTTGTGATAATTATCATGCTGAAAGTTCGCTCAAGAATAAAAAAACTTAAACACAAACTCGCCGTTTACTATAATTATTGCCCAATAAAAATACATAACCATCAAAAAATACCATTTAGCAGTGTGCACCGCTTTTGTAATTGGGGCTATTTTACTAATAAATCTCTCGGCCTTGCTTTTAGTGCCCAGCTGATTTTATTGTTAATTTGGCCGTTGAGAGCGAGTTTGCAAACGCTGAGCGCTTACCGAGCTTTTGCTAAGCAGGTGCTCGAACAAGGAGCGAGCACTAAAAGTAAGCTATTGATAGACGTGTGGTTACTTGCCATATTCAAATCTGTTCCGCCACGTATGTATTTTCGATATCGCTTGTTTGAGCGTCAGGAGTCTGTTGATCACTGGCTGCTCGATCATCAAATCAGCGCGTTATTTCCAAAACTAAATAACTACGCGGTTGATATGCGTATTCGTGATAAACAGTTATTTCGGCAGTTTTGTTTGCAACATGGTTTTGCTCACCCAGCCAACCTAGATATCAACAAAGAGCAGGTGTTACCCGAGCAGTTTATTATTAAACCAAAAAGCGGCAATGGTGGCAGAGGGTTTATGCTGATTAAGCGTCATCGGCTAGGTTGGCAATTGAGTGATGATATTGGGACTGTGATAAACACAGCAGATCTCGCTGAGACAATTAATGTGTTATATGGCGATAACTTTATCATTCAAAAGCAGTTACTCAATCACAGTGCATTTAGTTTTATTGCGTCGAGCAAGTTAGTCACTCTTAGGATATTTACTGGTTGGGTGCTACAAGAGCAAGGCAATCGCTATGAGGTTGAGGCGTTACATGGTGTGTTATTTATTCCAAAACCTGGCCAGCAAACCAGTAATAACGGCTATTTAGTTCAAGTCGATTTATTAACGGGTGAGCTGGGTAATATGCATAGCCGTAAACCTTTGTCTCGTAGCTTGTCACACTATCCTGGGTTAAATAAAAAGGTGGCTGGCACGTGTTTGCCGTATATAGATAACTCGGTGGACTTAGCTATGCGAGCGCATGCACATTTTAACCGTCATGTTTTTTTAGCCTGGGATATCGCGATTACGCAGCAGGGGGCGGTGTTACTCGAAGCCAATGAAAACTTCGATATTGCGGCAATACAAATAACAATGCAGTGCCCGGTAGGCAGCACTGCATTGGGTAAAGCATGTTTACATCACTGTAAGCTCTAAACCTTGATTATTAAGGTTTATGAGCCACCCTTAGAGTCACCACCTTCTACGCTCAAAAAGGTACCACCTAGTGTCATATCGACGTCTAACGTGTTGATCTCTGGGGCTTGCCACTGAGCTTTTACTGTTTGCTGTGGCGCAGTTTCTAAGTGTGCATTGTCTTGCTTCATTATATTCTCCATTAAAAAATAGTTTATTGTGAAACCGTTGTTAATATAACCCTAGTAGAATAGATTTACAGCAATTTGTTGTCATGTTCCTGTTTTTTTTCTAATGATTGCTTCCATATAATTAAAGCCGTTAATTTAATTAAATTTTGGTGGCCAAATTGAGTCTTACTTGAAGGTGTTAAGTTATATATATAGTCATATAGCGTCTCTAAATTTATAAATTCATTAATTGCGCTATTATGCTTAGCTTGCTCTATCAGGGCCAGTATAGCTTGTCTATCTTTAATAACCCTGTTCCTTAGAGTGGGGACTGCGCCGCCTGTTTTAACGTGTCGCTGCCTTATCTCATCGGGGAGAACGCCTTGCATTGCTTGGCGTATCATTCTGCGCTTAACACCGTTCGCAACTTTAAACTGAGTGGGTAGGGCCAGGCAAAATTGTAGTAAGCGAATATCCAACATGGGATATCTATACTCAATACCATAACTGGCCGCGCCGGTAGCACTGTCTTCTAAACGGTAGAGTATATCAGCGGCATTAATAGCCTGATGCTCTCTTTGTTTCACAGACCCTCTTAGCGGCCAAAAGTGATGGTTAATAAATCGCTGAGGGTAGCCATACTGCTCTGCAAAGGAGGCATTGATGCCTGTTCTTTCTATATGCTGATGCCAGTGTTTTAGAGTCTTTTTTTCAGCTGGCTTTTTTTTCTTGAATTTATACATAGCAATAGCAGCTAAAAAAGTTTTCAGTTGCAGTGTTTTATGATCGGTAAATTGCCTCGTTTGGTGCCATAGTTGTTTTAAGTTATTACCTTTAACTAGCTCTTCCTCCCAGCCATGGCCATAACCAGTTACTAATTGGTCACCTCCGAAACCCGATAATAAAGTTCTTCTTTTACTATTATATAAGTTAACAAATATTTGATCGCCAATAGCACTAAAATCTCGCCTTTCTGGACCACTATGAAAAATGTTGGCATGTCGCACTGTATCGATAATGCCTACATCATTACTATGCACCTTATGCAATTGCATATTAGGGTATTGCTCGATGAGTAATTGGCTTAACTCGGATTCATCGCTATATGGATGGGTATTGCCTTTGAGCTCGGGTGACATCATGTGGCTGTATACATGCAATGGTTGACCATTTAACTTAGATACTGCGGTTGCTGCTATAGAAGTTGAATCTAATCCGCCACTGAGTTCACTAGAGATGTCACCATAACACCGAAGACGGTCTTCTACAGCTTGATTAAAAAGTAAGTTAAATTGTGCAATATATTCCTGTTCGCTGCAGTTGGGTAATTGGTGGTTTATATCGAGCTGCCAGTACTTTTCAGTCGTGTCTTGCTCTGGTGATATAAATCGCCAATGTGCAGGGGAAAATGAAGAGATCCCATTATAAGGGGTTGCGTGGTAATTTATTTCTGTAGTGGTTAAGTTATCAGCTATCCACTGCTTGTTTATACTACTATCTACCCAGGGTAGGGCGAGTAAAGCGGCCTTATTGGACGAAAAAGCGAAGAATTGGTCATTTTCAGCAATAAATAATGGTCGAACGCCAAAATGATCTCGAATTAAGTATAGAGCCTGTGACTGCCGATCATAAATAACAATCGTAAAGTCGCCGATAAGATGTAACCCCATTGCATTCTGATATTTTTTATATGCGGCTAATAGCAGGTTTTCATCTGTGGTTTGCTCATTTAAGTTGATTGCCAGCTTACCCGCTAGCTCTGCACGGTTATCTAATCTGCCGTCAAATACTAAATAATAGTGCTCATCAGTATAGGGTTGCTGAGCAAGTGGAGATTGAGGTGTATTAAATTGTTGTAAGCAGGTTATCAAAGCTGAATTTAAATACACACTTCTAGATTCATCTCTTGGCCAAGGTTCACAGGCTTTAATCATGGCAAACTGCCATTGAGATTCGACAGGCTGACTTGTCTTACTTATAACTCCGCAGATAATGCTCATGGTTATTAGCTTTCCTTGTGTTGAATAGGGAGTGTTTTCAATTGTGCATATTTGCTTTGTAGAGCCTTTAGCAGCTCATCATGTTGTTCGGCAAAGCTGTTCAGGGTGCTGTTACAGATAGCTTTGTAGGGTTTGCTCTTCCACACCCCTTCCTTTGATGACCAAGTATTGTTCCATTCTTGATTTGCAGCTGTGATTTGATTTGTCGATAAAAACGAGACTATCTCAGCATAGTTGTTTGATAGTTCGGTATAGTCATATACTTTTGTATTGCTATGACCACTACTGTGTTGTTCCATTTGAGTTAATGTATGAAAGTAGTGCTTTCCTGCGTAATGTGCCATGGCATCAGCAGGCTGGGTATTTAAGTCTGGTAGGGCCGTATTATATAAATCCAGCCAAGCCTGATTTTGTACATAATCAGGAGGAGTGCGTGTCAATGACTCTAACACGGCAAGTGGTTCGCGTATTAGGCATAAGACCGGTGAATCAGGAAAATCTGACCTTATTTGGCTTTGGTGCATAATGCTGACGGAATTAAATTTAATAATCAGCTGTTTGTTGAGTGAGTTCGCCCATAAATTCCAGTCGGCCACGGCTTTCTTGGCTGCCAACGATGCCAGAGTTTGAAAGGGCTCTGGAAACATGTTGCTAGGATTGTAAATTCTACCTAAAAACTCTGGCTCACCCAAGGTTATAAATTTTCCCGTTGCTTTTAAGTTTTGACAGAGGAGCGTGGAGCCACATCGAGCGACGTGAAATATCTTACCTACAGGCGGCAGTTTTCCGACTGAGTAGCTTGGTAATTCAAGCCATTTAGTAAAGGGTAAAACTTTGATTGCTTTTGGATCTTGCAATGCTTTGATTGAGTCTTTTAAAAAGCCAAAGTCTAGGTTTAATTTGCTAGGGTCTACCAAGTGTACAAAGAAGTGCTCTCCGGCTTTGGTAAATTTATAAACAAGCCAATTAGTGTGTTCTGTCATTAAGTTCTCTCTGAAAAGTGAATATGGCCCACAACGGCCATGCGACCATGCATAAATTGTTTGCTAGGTACATTGGTCGGTGCCACACAGTGGTAATAACAGCTTGGGAATGCCACAAAACGATTGTGATTCGGGGTTATTTTTGTAAAGGAATTGGGGTTGTATTCTCGGCTGTCTAAATTAGTATCAAACGCGTATAGCTCACCACCTGAAAACTGCTTAGGTTGTTCGTGGAAGTAATAAATCCAAGAAATAACTCGTGTTGTTTGTTCACCAAAAAGAGCAGAGTTATCGGAATGAACTTGGAAGAAGCCACCATCAATATGATTGGTTAACTTGATCTCTATACTTTCAATAGTAAAGCTAGGTATGTTGAGGGCGTTACGAATTTTGTCAATATTGCTGTTTATAAAATCATTAAACAGGGCTTTAAAGTCGCTATTAATTGCCAGAAAGTGTGTTTTTCTAGCATTTTCATTATGTTCTGTAGAGTTGTAGCCATAGCCCGCTAATTTAAAACTGGTTTGTTTGTCAGCGACATGCTTAAGTAAGGCCGCGGTGTCGGTTGTTGAAAATAAGTTGTCCAATATAAATGCTGGCATTGTATTGTAACCGTCTTTGTCCACTATGCTACCGATGTGCAAAGCTTGCGCATCTTGTTGGGGGTTTTGAGTGCTTTTGTCTAATAGGCTATAGATTGATTTTGCTTTGCCTAACTGACCAGAACGCCTTAGAAAGTCAGCTTTTTTAATTAATATATTGTCTAGATTGTCAACGTTGTTTTTTTGTCTCTCACAAGCGAGTTTCTTATCAAGGGAGTCAATGAAAGCGTTACAAAGTAATGGATTGCTTAACTTGGCTAGTTTTTCAAACTCTTGTTCGCGAATGATTTCCATATTTAATACCAACTGTATGGTTGCAAGATCCAGGTTAGTTTTGGATGGTTACAAGGTTTTCTTTTTGCATATTAGCAATAAAGCTAAGTACATCGCTTTGACATTGCTCAGTATCTACATTAAAACTGAGAGTCAGTGCCTTGACAATATCGGTGATGTTTTTAGGTTGTTCAATTAACTCCCAGATAATAGCGGCTTGTTTATTGGTGCTGATATAGCTGCCAGTGTCCATTGACATTAGAACAGTTTCGTTGTCTACGTTGCAGTCGAGTACGTCGTCTTTACGTGATACGGTGCTATTTAGAGTGATATTATTGTCAGACATGGCGAGTTAGTTCCTGTTTATAAATTTGTTGGTAATAAGGTCCAATACACTTTCTAAAGAGTTGCTTTCCAGAGGTCGATGCAAAGCGGCGATATTAAGTGTTGAGGCCAGTTTTGCACATTGTTGTATGTTTGTTTGTTTTTGCGTATTAGACAGAAGTCTCTTTCGGTAAGTATGCCTTTTCATTAAATCAATTTTACTAACGGTTGGCAGTTTTACGAGTTTAGGTTCGGTAATATCGGCTTTACCTAAGATTAAAACATGGGTGACTTTAGTAGGAGTATTAGAAAAGTGCTGATGAAGGGGATAAGCAAATTTATCTAGATTACTGAGTACACGTTTTAAGCCTTGGGTTTCAATGCTGAGTTTGTCGGTTGCGTCTTGCCATAGCTTACTTTGCGGGTAAGCGGGCATGAGCCAAGGTTGGTCATTTTTAAAGTCGATAACGGCGAGGTCATCGCTGAGCAATTTAAAACCGTTTTTAATCAAAATGTTAGCGGTTGTTGATTTGCCGGCACCGGAGTTACCACATATAAGAATGGTGTCTTTACCATTTGTGAGTGCACTAGCGTGTAATGTGAGTCTGCCTCTTTGGTGTTGAATAATTCCCAGTGCGCTGCCTAATAAGAATAGCCGTATGTCATTATCAGTAACATTTCTTTTGGGAGAAATAGTCACCTTTCGGCCTTGTTCGATTAAGAAAGTTGCAACGTTTTCAATCTCTAACCTTAATTGGTCGGCATTTTGTTGCCATATTTCGTCTGAAGCTATGATATCGGTTAATTGCTTTGGAACCGAGCCTAGTTCGACCTCTACATCTGCTTTTTGGTGATTGCTGGCAATGAGTTCGGGGCAGGCGATAGGTGAAGAAATGGTTAACCCAAATACATGGTAGTAATACATTTTATATTGCTGTTAATTCAAAGGTGAAGATTTGTAGTTAGACTAACGAGTTCACATGCTCAAAGTCAACATAGAGCGTTATTTGAACGAGTGTTCGAATCTTCAGACCCAGCACCTATACCGCCTAGAGTACGATCAATGTCTAACTTTTGTAATGCAGGTACTTGCCACTCTGGTTTGTTTGCACCTTGGTTTGATTGTACTGTTGCGCGATCTTTGTCTTGGTTCATTATGTGCTTCTTAAAGCATATTAATTGTGATTGTTGAAAATAAAAATTAGGTTGAGAAATTAGTCCTGTTCTTCTTGAGTATATTTTCGCCATAAAAAATAACTAATGGCTTTGATAATAAACCTTGGCTGCAGTTGCTGATGGGCCCCTTTTTGTAAGGTGCTTGTTAGTTTCTCTAAATCAAAATAACGAGAGATATCAGGGTGTTTTTCTACTTCTTTTATGAGCGATAGAATTTCATCCCTGCTTTTGCTGATTCGATATGTAACGGTAGGAATTGCAGGGACTGTTTTGTTATCTCTAATACGTATTTCGTAAGGTAGTATGTCTTTCATAGCAAGTCGTATCATTCTACGCCTAACGCCTTTTGATATTTTGAGTGGAGTTGGAAGTGCCAAAAAAAACTGCACCAGACGTGTATCAAGCATAGGGTAGCGATAATCAATGCCAAAATGGGCTGCGCCTTCTGCGGTATCTTGTAAGCGAAATACTACATTGGTCGCAGCTATGGTTTCTTTTGCGCGATGGGCTGTACTTCCTCTAGAGGGGAATAGCTGGTGATTTATAAAGCGTTTGGGGTAACCAAAATTAGCTGCGAAACAGTCTTTTATTGGACTAACTTCTAATAGCCGTTTCCAGCTCTTGAAGTGTGTTTTTCTTGTGGCTTTTTAAAATTAAATTGATAGTAAGCTATTAACTTTAAAAAGCTTCTAACTCTGCCTATTTTACTCTTGGTAAAATAGCAGTATTCTTGCCATAGGGTTACAAATTGGTTGTTATTTACTAGCTCTTCAACCAACCCAAAACCCCGTGACGACTTGCTCTCCACCAAAGCCAGATAACAGGCTTTTTTGATTTTGTTTTTGCATATCTATGAGTATTTGCGAGCCCATAGTCGAAAAGTCTCTGTTATTAGGTCCGCTATGACTTCGAACTGTTTGCTCTAGGGTGTCCAGAAACCCTACGTTCTCGCTGGTTACTTTTTGCAGTTGAATATTAGGGTAATTGTTTGCAAGCAACTGGCTCAAAGCAAACTCGTCTTGCTCACGGGAGGTTGCCTTAGAGGAAGGCTGAGACATGGCGTGGCAGTATGCATGAATATTCGTGTTGTGTAATTCTTGTGCAGCTATGGCACAAATAGAAGTTGAATCTAGTCCACCACTAAGCTCACTTGCTGGCTCGCCATAGCAGCGCAGCCTGTCTTTTACCGCTTGAGAAATAAAGTATTAAACTGGCTGATGTATTCCTCTTCGCTCATTATTGGAAGCGAGTAACTAAGATCAAGCTCCCAGTAGCGATGCATGTTATCTTGACCTGCTGATATTAATCGCCAATGTGCCGCGAGATGGCTTTTTATGTTGAGATAAAAAGTAGCACTACGATCAATAAAAGTTTGGGTCATGTTATCAGCAAGCCACTGCTCATTAATACTTTTCTCTACCCAAGGTAAGGCTAGAAGAGCAGCCTTATTAGATGAAAAAGCTAAAAAGCCTTTATTTTCAGTGACAAACAATGGGTGAACGCCAAAATGGTCTCGTATAAGATAAAGTGCCTTTTGGTGCTCGTCATAAACAGCGATAGCAAAGTCGCCAATCAGGTGCTCTGCTATTTATGTTTGGTAACGTGCAAAAGCGGCTAGTAATAGGGCTTCATCGGTGGTTTGCTCAGTGAGTATCAGGTCTAGTTTATTGGCAAGCTCTTGGTGATTGTCTAATCTGCCGTCAAACACAAGGTGATACTGAGCATTATTACATGGCTGTCGTACTAGTGGGCTTTGTGGCGTATTGTATTGTTTTAAGCACCCAAGTAGAACGTTTTCATACAATGTGGTTTTTTGGTCATCTTTTTGCCATGTCTGGCAGGCTTGTAACATAAGTTGAGACCAATTATCTTCTATATCTTGAGCTCCTTTACTAACTACGCCAAAGATTATACTCATTACCTTACACCCTGCTGGTACTGAAGAATCTTTTTGTTTAGTTGTGCATACTGCTGCTGTAGTGGTGCCAATAAATGGCTGTTTTGCGTTGCAAACTCCGAGACTTTAGCGGCACTTACTTTTTTATACTGTTTACTCGCCCATTCTCCTTTTTTAGATGACCAAGTGCTGTTCCAGTGTTCATTTTGGATTTTGACATTGCCGGATGATAAAAAGGCCGCAAGTGCAGCAAACTGCTTCGCTAAATTTACATAGTCGCAAATAAAAGAGAGAGTAAGTTGGTTTTGTAGTCCTTCACTTATTTCGTGCATTGCCGTGTAATAACACTTTCCTGCATGGTAAGTAATTTCATCAAATGTATGATTGCAATCACTCGGTATATCAAGGAAAGTATCGGGCCATAACTTATTTTCTATATACGTTGGCGGTTTACGCATCAACGATTCTAAAACAGCGCTAGGTTCACGAATTAAAAAGGCAAAAGGAGAATTTGAGAAATCGTGTTGCATTTGAGCTAGGTGCTTTACACATACACTGTTGTGCTTAACAACGAGCTGCTTTTCTTGTAAATGAGCCCATGCATTCCAGTCATTAATCGACTTTTTCGCTGCTTGAGATGCTAACTCTTTATAAGGGAGAGGAAAGATATTATCTGGATGATAAATTTTACCAATAAAGCTTGGTTCTCCAAGCACAATAAAGCGTGCTGATGCCTTTAGGTTTTGAGCTAATAGTGTTGAACCACAGCGAGAGACATGAAAAATATGTCCTACAGGGTTTAGCTTTTCATCCGTTACAGCAGGGGTGTCTAGCCATTTTTTAAAAGGTAGTATTTTAAATGCTTTGGGGTCTTTCTGTGCTTCTATTGTATCTTTTAAAAAACCAAAACTAAGGTTTATCTTACTGGGATCAACAAGGTGTACAAAAAAGTGCTCTCCTGCTTTAAAAAAATTATAAGGTAACCATACCTGCTGTGTCATATTTTTTCGCTCTAAGAAATGGTTACAAGGTTTTCTTTTTGCATATTAGCAATAAAGCTAAGTACATCGCTTTTACATTGCTCAGTATCTACATCAAAACTGAGAGTCAGTGCCTTGACAATATCGGTGATGTTTTTAGGTTGTTCAATTAACTCCCAGATAATAGCGGCTTGTTTATTGGTGCTGATATAGCTGCCAGTGTCCATTGACATTAGAACAGTTTCGTTGTCTACGTTGCAGTCGAGTACGTCGTCTTTACGTGATACGGTGCTATTTAGAGTGATATTATTGTCAGACATGGCGAGTTAGTTCCTGTTTATAAATTTGTTGGTAATAAGGTCCAATACACTTTCTAAAGAGTTGCTTTCCAGAGGTCGATGCAAAGCGGCGATATTAAGTGTTGAGGCCAGTTTTGCACATTGTTGTATGTTTGTTTGTTTTTGCGTATTAGACAGAAGTCTCTTTCGGTAAGTATGCCTTTTCATTAAATCAATTTTACTAACGGTTGGCAGTTTTACGAGTTTAGGTTCGGTAATATCGGCTTTACCTAAGATTAAACCATGGATGACTTTAGTAGGAGTATTAGAAAAGTGCTGATGAAGGGGATAAGCAAATTTATCTAGATTACTGAGTACACGTTTTAAGCCTTGGGTTTCAATGCTGAGTTTGTCGGTTGCGTCTTGCCATAGCTTACTTTGCGGGTAAGCGGGCATGAGCCAAGGTTGGTCATTTTTAAAGTCGATAACGGCGAGGTCATCGCTGAGCAATTTAAAACCGTTTTTAATCAAAATGTTAGCGGTTGTTGATTTGCCGGCACCGGAGTTACCACATATAAGAATGGTGTCTTTACCATTTGTGAGTGCACTAGCGTGTAATGTGAGTCTGCCTCTTTGGTGTTGAATAATTCCCAGTGCACTGCCTAAGAGCACCAGTCGAGTATCGTCATATATACCTAACTCCGACGGCGAAATGGTGATCTTCTGGCCTTTTTCTATCAGATATGAACCTACATTTTCAACTTTTAGCAGCAGTTGCTCTGAATTTAACTGATAGTTTTGGTCCTGTTTACTTATTTTATTGAGTTGCTTTGGTACATTACCAATTTTAATTTCGACATCTGCACATTCAGTATGGCTTGACAGTAATTCAGGGCACTCAATTGAGGTGGAGATTATAAGGCCAAAAACCTGATAAAAGTAATTAGTTTGACTGTTTTCCATAACAAACAAATGATGGTTCTTATTATTTCAAAGACAGCAATTAAACTGTAATTGACTCGTTAGGTCAAACTATTCCGATTAGAGAGACTTATTTATCACTTTATTATATATTTAGTAATCAAAAATAGGTTTGGGTAATCAATTAATATGAGTTTAATTCTTCTAATAAAAAAGCTACCAAAGCTATTTACCCTTCCTGCAAAAGAAATATGTTGGTTCCTTATGCTATTTCCTTTGAGTGGGCTTATTAGGGCTATGTTGCTATTTGTTCCATTTAAATTTTATCGCAGCTTGTTGGGTGCGCATTATGATAAAGTCCAGCTTTCTTCCTTGGTTTTAGACTCTGAAAAACAATTAGCTTGGCGCATAGGTATATTAGTTAAATTGGTGTCCCGTTATACTCCTTGGGAATCTATGTGTTTGGTACAAGCTATTATGGCTAGAGTATTATTTGGCTATTATGGTATTCCTTATGTACTTCATTTAGGAGTAAAACTAACTCAAGATAATAAAGAGCCAATTAAAGCTCATGCTTGGACAATCGTAGGACCGTGGATTATTACTGGTAGAGGGGAACACAAGGGCTTTACCGTTGTGAATACATTTATTGCCCCCTCTATTTGTGAAAAATTTTCTCCAGCTAAATAAAAAATTTTCTCCAAAGTAGTAAAAAAGGGCGGATGATTATATTTGTAAACTTAAGTTTGCCCGGAAGCTTAGGAAGTTTAGATAGATCGTCAACGTTTGGCTGAAGTACTAAACAGTTAAATAGCTTTGCTCTTTGTCGTATTCCTTTAGCTAGAAACATGAACTCTAAAGTATGCATTTTAAAATTAAACTTAGGGTTTGATAGGTCTTCACACTCTTTCATAAATAAAAGGGCATTATTGATGAGTAGATCGCTTTTTATGTTATTGCTTTTTGTTTTAATTGAGTTAGGTAGTGTAGTGTCAAATACGCAATGGCATAGGTGCCAGCTTAAATATACGTAATTTGTTGCGCCTACCTTTTTAGCCTGCAATAACACATTTTCAGCAAACTGCTCAATGTTGTTCTGGTGCTTTTCTATATAGCAAGCAATGTCTAAAAGCCACTTCATTCTAAAGTAAAAGTTTTGAGCTCCATGCCAACACAAATAAATGAACTCAATCTCATTGCTATTGGGTAGATCACCCTTTGTTAGCATTTTTTGTTGATATATCTTGTCTAGCGCCGTTGGGCGTAAAAATAAACGATAATGAAGCTCAACAACTAATCCATTGCTATTTAGGTAGCTAATATCTTTGTGTTTATTTATATAAGTGCACTTTTGTTCTTTGCTAAGAACAGAAAAGTCGTTATTTTTGAAACCAAGAGTGTTTAGTAGGTTGCTTGCTTGTTCTAGATAATCTAGCGGAATATATAGATCTAAGTCGTTAGAGTGTCTTAGGGCAATATCTTGATATATATCTTGTGCTAAAGTATTCCCCTTAAGATCTAAAACGGGTAAGTTTTGTTGCTTAAAAGCATGCTTTATCTTGAATGATGCTTGTAATTGTAAAAGGCTATTTTTCTTATTTGTTAAATACTTTTTTTCAAAATGCAGTTTAAAATCAGTAGCAAATAAATTGGGAAAGTGTTTTTTTATATTTATATGGGTTGTAGGCCACACACGGTGCTTATTAAGGGCCACTTTTAGCTCTGAATGGCAAACCAATTGAGCTAGCTCATTTACTCTATCTATGCATTTAGGGCTTAAATTGGGTTTGCAAAGCAATGCAACGAGACGCGTTATATCATCAATTCTTTTCATTTTTAGGCAGGGAAATTATTTGCTGATTTAGTTTATGACAACATGGCTTTTGTGTATATAAAGAACCTTTTTAAGCTCATAACTTTCTTCTAAGATAAAAACTTACCAATACCCTTTTCCCTATGTGTTATCTTTATTTTTCTATTTATGGCGCGGCTAAGAAAATCGTTAACTTATCGCCAATCCGTAAAACGTCTTTCGATAAGCTATTCCACTGCTTAATTTTACTGACCGTAACATCAAAGTGTCTGGCGATGCGCCATAGGCTGTCACCTGACTTAACTTTATACTCTATTTGCTTATCTGCCAAAATTGGCAGCATTAAGGTGTCGCCTGCGCGAATACGGCTCGATTTTAATTGATTAAAGCTTTTTAATTGCGAAACCGTAATAGAGTGACGCTGGGCGATAACACTTAAACTGTCACCGCGGCGAATGGTGTATTTTTGCCATTGTTCACTTGGCATTTCGGGTAAGTTCGCGACATAATCTTGCCAGTTCTGACTTTCGCCTTTTCTCAAAACTAAGTGTTTAGGGCCGTCTAATAACGCTGGGAAACGAGTATAGCCAGGGTTTAATACTTCAAGCTGCGCCCATTTCTTTTTGTCATCTAAAATTACCCCATGACGCATATCAATCACATCTATGGTTGGCTGGTTGGCGATTTTTGGAAAGGCCATTTGCTCTTCACGAAGCAGTTGTGCGGCAGCTAAAAGCTTAGGTACATAGTGACGGGTTTGCCTAGGCAGCTTTAAATGGAAGAAGTCGGTCGATTTTCCCTGCTTCTTATTATTGCGAATGGCGCGTGCAACACGGCCTTCACCTGTGTTGTAAGCGGCAATAGCATGATACCAGTTGCCATCGAAGCGTTTGTGCAAATAGGTTAAAAAGTCGAGTGCGGCATTAGTGGCATCAATCACGTCTTGGCGACCGTCATACCAAGGGCCAATTTTTACACCATAATGCTTGGCGATAAGCGGCGTCAGTTGCCAAAGGCCAGAAGCATGTTTGTGTGAATAAGCGCTGGTATCAAAGTCGCTCTCAATTAAGGGCATTAAAGCCAATTCAATTGGTAGACCTCTGCGCTCAACCTCATTGACAATGTAGTATAAAAACGGCTCGGCGCGCTTTGTAATAGTTTCCATGTAGTTCGGGTGTTTTAAATACCAATCAACACGGTTTTGCACACGTTCGTGATTAGATGGCGCAAATTGCAATTGAATTCGAATACGATGCCAAACATCTTCAGCTTCACTCGGTAAGATATTTTCAACGAATACCGGTGCCACCGGCTCACTTGGGTCTGCGAGTGCGTTGTCTTCTACTGGAGGCGTATGAACTAGGGGCTCTGTAACTTCAGTGGGTGAGTTGGTAAGGCTGGCACAGCCTGATAACAGTAGAAAAAGTGAGATAAATACAATGCGCATGAAGATTCTTTTTAGTTAGAGTTATTTTTGAATATCGCAACAATTGTATAGAAGTTAGTAACAGGGGTTAAGTGAAAATTTTTACGGGGAAGGGGGCGACATGGTAGGCGCGACTTTACGTCGCGCACTCTGTAAAAGCTGTTTAGTTACTTGGCGTTTAAATGCTGGTGGTGAAAGCGCAGGTGGTCTTCTATGAAACTGGCAATAAAGTAATAGCTGTGGTCGTAGCCAGCGTGCATTCTCAGCTCACACTCTGCATCGACTGACTTAGCCGCGGCAAGTAAGTTTTCAGGCTTTAATTGCTCAGCTAAAAAGCCATCTTCGCTGCCTTGGTCAACCAAGATTGGCAAACTCGGTTTACCTGCTTTTAAAAGCTCAACACTGTCGTATTCAGTCCAAGCTTGTTTGTTGTCGCCTAAGTACGCAGTGAAGGCTTTTTCACCCCACGGGCACTGAGTTGGGTTAGTGATAGGGCTAAACGCTGAAATTGAACTAAAACGAGATTGGTTTTTAAGGCCGATCATCAATGCACCATGCCCACCCATAGAGTGACCACTGATCGCTCGCTGTGAAGTGACCGGAAAGTTTGCTTCAATTAAGTTTGGCAGCTCATCAAGGATATAATCATACATTTGATAATGCGCCGCCCAAGGGGTTTGCGTTGCATTTACATAAAACCCTGCGCCTTGGCCTAAATCATACCCCTCATCGTTTGCCACACCTTCGCCACGCGGGCTGGTATCAGGTGCCACTATCGCTATGCCTAATTCTGCGGCAACACGTTGAGCGCCGGCTTTTTGCATAAAGTTTTCGTCTGTGCAGGTTAGGCCAGAAAGCCAGTAAAGCACAGGCACTTTATGGCCTTCGTTCACCTGTGGCGGTAGAAAAATGGCAAAACGCATGGCGCAGTTAAGCACCTCAGATTGGTGAGTGTATTGCTTATGCCAACCACCAAAGCTTTTGTTATTACTGATATTCTCTAAGTTCATTTTTGATATCCATAAAGAACAAAGAGCTTGTTTATACAAGCTCTTTGGAGGTGTTGAACTGTTTACTTGTTGTAATGGATCACTGAGCGAATGCTCTTACCTTCATGCATCAAATCAAAGGCTTCATTGATGTCTTCAAGGCCCATGGTGTGAGTAATAAAGTCTTGTAAGCCAAACTCACCCGCCATATAACGCTCAACGATTTCAGGTAACTCTGAGCGGCCTTTTACGCCACCAAATGCGCTACCACGCCATACACGGCCAGTAACCAGTTGGAATGGACGCGTTGAGATCTCTTGGCCTGCGCCTGCAACACCGATGATCACTGATTCACCCCAGCCTTTGTGACAACACTCTAGGGCTGAACGCATCACGTCGACATTACCAATACATTCAAATGAGAAGTCGACGCCGCCGTCAGTCATCTCAACGATCACTTCTTGAATTGGCTTATCGAAATGTTTCGGGTTGATACAGTCAGTTGCACCTAGCTTTTTCGCTAAATCGAATTTACTTTCATTGATATCCACACCGATGATGCGACTTGCACCTGCCATGGTTGCACCAATGATCGCTGAAAGGCCAATACCACCTAAACCAAAAATCGCTACCGTGTCGCCTTTTTGTACTTTTGCAGTGTTCAGTACCGCACCCATACCGGTTGTCACGCCACAGCCTAATAAACACACTTCTTCAAGTGGTGCTTCTTTGTTTACTTTGGCTAAAGAAATTTCAGGTAATACTGTGTACTCAGAGAAGGTTGAGCAACCCATGTAGTGATAGATTGGCTGACCGTCTTTGTAAAAGCGCGTTGTGCCATCTGGCATGAGGCCTTTACCTTGCGTTTCACGTACCGCTTGGCACAGGTTGGTTTTACCAGACGTACAGAACTTACACTCACCACATTCTGCGGTGTAAAGTGGAATTACATGGTCGCCTACTTCTAGACCGGTTACACCTTCACCTACTTGCTCAACGATACCACCGCCTTCGTGGCCTAGAATTGACGGGAAGATACCTTCTGGATCATCACCCGATAAAGTAAATGCATCGGTATGACAGACACCCGTTGCAACGATGCGCACTAATACTTCGCCTTTACGCGGCAGCATTACATCGACTTCTTCGATTTTGAGTGGCTCATTTGGGCCCCATGCGACGGCCGCCTTAGATTTAATAAATTTATCTGCCATGTTGTCCTCAGCTTTTAAGTGAATTGTTTTAAGTGTTTTGTGCAAATAAGAGCGTAGGCACTCAAAGCCGTTTTCGCGACGTGCTTTACGCGTATTTGCCATATTATTTTTGACGAGAGAAAGTGTAGTTTGTTTACTCCTGTTCGATAATCCCTTATTTTTGTAAATTACTTTTACTCAATGGTAATAATAGGGCGGTATGAATAGTTGGCAGGGCATTAATGAATTTGTCGCGGTGGCGCAATCGGGTAGTTTTACTCAAGCGGCGAAGCGATTAGGCGTATCGACTGCGCATATCAGCCGCCAAGTCACTGCATTAGAAGAAAAGCACAGTACTAAGCTATTTTATCGTTCAACGCGAAAGGTTGCCCTGACCGAAGAGGGCCAAGTGTTTTTTCATCATTGCCAACACGCGCTAACGGGGCTTGAAGAGGCTGAACGCGCAATCAGTAATTTGCGAGACACGCCGCAGGGGTTAATTAAAATGACTGCCCCAGTTGCCTATGGCGAGCAGTTTATTATGCCGCTAGTACATGACTTTATGCGCCAATACCCGGAAGTCGAAGTGCAAATGTTTTTAAGCAACCAAACCTTTGACTTGGTGGCAGAAGGGTTTGATCTAGCCATTCGTCTTGGTAAGTTGAATGACTCAAGCATGATGGCAAAGCGTTTAACCAGCCGAATTCAATATGTTTGTGCCTCTCCCGATTATTTACGCCAATATGGCGCACCTCATACATTAGACGAGTTGAAACAACACCACTGTTTAACGGGGAACAGCGAGTACTGGCGTTTCCTCGTTGAAGGTAAAGAGCGCACATTAAAAATGAAAAGTCGCCTCAACTGTAATAGTGGCTTTGCACTTAGAGATGCAGCACTTAAAGGTTTGGGGATAATCAAGTTACCCGACTACTACATTGCAGATGACCTAAAGCTAGGCAACTTGGTAGAGGTGTTACCGCAATACTTAGAAGCTGAAGAGGGAATTTGGGCGCTGTATCCGCATAATCGTCATTTATCACCTAAAGTCAGATTGCTGGTGGATTATCTGAATGCGCATTTAGATTCCGACAATAATGCGCAATAAAACTGCAATCAATCCTTAAGATCGCAGAAACTTAAACGTCATAAACCTGCTGTTTAATTGTTCGCTATTAAATATTACACAATAAACAACAATAGGTTTAGTCATGCTTAAACGCTCTCTGATCGCGCTCTCATTATTAACTGCTCTCACAGGTTGTGCCCTTGACGGCGACGATGGTCAACAAGGTCCTCAAGGTGAACAAGGCCCAGCTGGTGTTGCTGGTACCAATGGTTCAAACGGCACAAATGGTAGTGATGGTTCAAATGGCACCGACGGCAGCAATGGGGTTGATGGCAAAGATGCCAACCGTCTGTTAGATATTCAAATGGTTGGTCGTGCAGTGTTAAACGCGCAAAGTCCAGAGGGTGCAGCCGAAATCGTGGCTTACCAAGCATCTAAAAAATGGATCTACGCAATTAACAGCTCAGGTGATAGCGCTGTGGTCAATATCATTGCTGCATACAGCTTTGATGCCGCTGGTTTGGTGAAAAATAACGAAGGTGTGATCACGACGACGAACCTGAGCAGTGCGATCACGTTAACGTTAAATGACAACACCCCAGGCGATGCGAACAGCATAGCAATCGATGAAAACAATCAATTGTTAGCAGTTGCTATGGCAGCAAAAACCACTGGCGAAAATGGTCAAATTGCGTTTTATGATATTTCAGGTGATGCGCCGGTATTTATCAAAAATGTCACAGTGGGTGCATTACCAGACATGGTGACGTTCAGCCCAGACGGCAGCAAAGTCGTTGTGGCTAACGAAGGTGAGCCAGAGGGTGATTACAGTGTTGATCCTGAAGGTAGCATTAGTGTGATTGCGGTAACTAATGGTGCAGTGGCAGATACTGCTACTCAGATTACCTTCACAGATTACAACGGCAAACAGGCTGAATTAGAAGCCATGGGGATGGTGTTCGCAAACCCAACGGGTCGCACAATCAACGGCAAGCTAATTAATACTACGGTTGCGATGGACCTTGAGCCTGAGTATGTCAGTATTTCTAAAGACAACCGTTATGCTTATGTATCTATTCAAGAAAACAATGGCTTAGCGGTGGTTGATTTAAGCGATAACAGCGTTAAGTTGATGGGGTTAGGCTTTAAAGATTGGTCAAATTTAGTCATGGATGCGTCAGACAAAGACGGCAAGATCAACTTTAAGAAATACCCGGGTCTGTACGGTATGTATCAGCCAGATACCATCGCAAGCTTTAGCTGGAAAGGTGCAAACTTTGTCGTTTCTGCCAATGAAGGTGACGGTCGTGAATACTTCTTTGATGCCACAGATGCTGCTGATTGTACCGCAAAAGGCGGTCTAGACTTTGACGATAAAGATGGTTGTTTAGCGTATATCGATGAATCTCGAGTAGAAGACCTAACGCTTGCCAGTAACTTCTCTTACTTAAATAACGATGATGACGATATCGGTCGCCTAAAAGTGACAACAGTGAAAGGTGATACTGATAACGATGGTCAATACGAAGCACTTTACACTTACGGTGCGCGCTCTTTCACGATTTGGGACAGCAATGGTTTAGTTGTCTTTGATTCTGGCGATGAAATTGCCCGAATCACGGCATCTGTTCATGGTGCTGCATTTAACAACGATGAAGATACCAATGAAGGCGATACGCGTTCTGATGCAAAAGGCGCTGAGCCAGAAGCGTTGGCACTGGGTCAAATTGGCGAGCGTATGTTTGCGTTTATCGGCCTAGAGCGCATGGGCGGCATTATGGTGTACGACATCACTAACCCTTATGACGTCAAGTTTGCTGATTACTTCTTTAACCGCGGCGTGGTTGAAGGTGCAGATATTACCGGTGACTTAGCGCCAGAAGGCATGTCATTTGTACCTGCTGAGCAAAGTGCCACAGGCAAGCCTCTGCTGATTATTGGTAATGAAATCTCAGGCTCAATCGCCGTTTGGCAGGTTGCATTAAAAGACTAGGAGCAAAATACACCTGCGGAGCAGGTTACTTTTGCGCAATGTGAAATGAGCAAGTTTAGATGAGCTTAAACTGAGTAGTTTTGCGCAAGGGTGACGAAAAACCGATGCGAAGCATCGCAGTGTGAGGAAGTGGAGGCAAGGATGCCGACAGGCCACCGCTACAAGGAAGTAATACTCCGCAAAATTGTTAATCAGCCAGTTTAGATGGATTTAAAGGGAGGCGTTTACGAAACCATTTTTGTCGCCGTAAACGACGACCTACAAGCTAAGCTTTGCTCCTTGTAAGTCTTGCTGCAGCGCGACAATTTAGAAAAGTTGCACAACTTACCCATACCAAAAAGCGCATTTGTGAGAAGTGCGCTTTTTTATTTCGTGCAAAATACATCTGCATAGCAAATTTTGTCGCCGTAAACGACGACCTACAGGCTAGGTTTTACTCCTGTAGGTCGTGCTTCAGCGCTATAGAGTAATTAAAGATATTTATGGTCGTAAACGACGCCTCACAGGTGAAGGCTTTACTCCTGTAGGTCGTGCTTTAGTGCGGTATAGAGTAATTAAAGATATTTATGGTCGTAAACGACGCCTCACAGGAAAAGGCTTTACTCCTGTAGAGCGTGCTTTAGCGCGGTATAGAATAATTAAAGATATTTATGGTCGTAAACGACGTCTCACAGGTGAAGGTTTTACTCCTGTAGGTCGTGCTTTAGCGCGGTATAGAATAATTAAAGATATTTATGGTCGTAAACGACGTCTCACAGGTGAAGATTTTACTCCTGTAGGTCGTGCTTCAGCGCGGTATAGAGTAATTAAAGATATTTATGGTCGTAAACGACGCCTCACAGGTAAAGGTTTTACTCCTGTAGGTCGTGCTTTAGCGCGACAAAGAGCTAAGCTTAGTAACTTGCTTAACTAAGAGGCGCAATAAATGAGCTGGCAGAAACTGAAAAAAGGACGTTATTCAAAACCATTCGGCGAGTACTTTATTACTTTCACATGTCACAACCGCCATGCCACTTTCATCGAACACCACTTAGCCAAGCGTTTTTGCCAGTCTATTTCATATAACGAGCAGCAACACGATTGTAGTTGGTTGGCTTGGGTACTTATGCCAGATCATTTTCATGGTCTAGTAAGGTTAGGAAATGCCGAATTAGGTAAAGTGGTAAGGCATTTAAAAGGTTATTCATCCCACATGATAAACCAGTGTGTCCAAGGCAATAGCAAAGTTTGGCAGGGTGCCTATTATGATCGTGCTCTTAGAGCCGAAGAACAGCGAATAGCGATTGCTAGATATATTGTTGCTAACCCTTTGCGAGCAGGGTTAGTGACGAATATTGGCTGTTATCCATATTGGAATAGTGTTTATCTTTAAATCGGCTTTTGATGATTTTGTCGCCGTAAACGACGACCTACAGGTATAGGCTTAACTCCTGTAGGTCGTGCTTTAGCGCGACAATATCTAAAAATCAAAAACTAAACGACACCTGCATACCTGTAAAATGTTTGTCTTCAATATTCCAACCATTACCATCAATTTGTCGATAACGGGTGTAGGCTTCGAGTTTAAAGTGATCAATATGAAAACCGACTGCGGCACCGAGATAAGCGTCTATTTCATTATCGGGTGAATTGTAATTGGTGATATGAGAGCGGTTGTTGTAATCAGTATCTCTTTGATCATGAAACATAAGTTCGAATAGGTCGACACCAAATTCAGCATAGGCATAAACATTAGAGAAGTAGCCAAATTTAAAGCCGGTATCGAGCATAATAAAATCTTCTCGATAGCCTCTCTCGGTTGTTACGCTGGCATTGCCCAGTGCGCTACTGACACCGATACCAAAAGGCGTGTGATTAAAATAGCCAATGGCTTCAAAGCCTGCCGAAGTGATTTGATCATCTAAAGCATTGAACTCGGTTTTAGCAAATATCGAAAAATCAAAATCATCTTGCGCAAAACAGGGTTGTGATATTAAACCCAGCAATAAGGTGGTTGCGATGAGGCGCATCAGGTGGAATCCTTACAAATCAATCTTTGTAGGATTCTATGCTTTGACCTTATCCACTACTGTAAAAAAGTGTTGGTAGATTGTAATGAGTATTGAATTAAGTTCCATGCAGCAACCCTTTAAATTGCTCTTTATAGCGTCTAGAAAGGTTGAGCTTTTTGCCACAAATTAGGGTCACTTCGCTGTCACCACTTTGAATAGGGGTGATGGAACTAATGGCATCAAGTCGTACCGCGTGACTACGGTGAATGCGACAAAACCCCTGAGGTTCAAGTTGTTCACTAAGTTTGGTCAAGGTGGCGCGAAGTGGATAAACACGCCCATCAATGTGTAAATTGACATAGTTACCCGCAGATTCTAACCACTCAATATCACTGACTTTGATAATAAATTCTTTGCCGAGTTTTCTAACTAGCAGGCGTTCAAACTGCGGTTGTACAGACTCTTCCGCTTGTTGCAGTAAATGGGCCTCGCCCTTTAATTGACTGATAAGATAGTGATAGCTTTTGATCACCACAATTAAAAACACAAACCCCCATACATCTTTGCGGTATTCATACAAAAACTCATACCAGAGCAAACCAAAATCGTAGTTAGCTGCTTGGCTCCAATAAACGAGTTTGCGCAGTACCACCATAATGGCGACGTGTAACACACTAAACATGACAGACGCGAAAAAATACAAGCCGAGAGAACGAGCTATGGCTTGAAAGCTAAAGGGTTGGTATTTGAGAAGAAAAATTACACCAGGCACTAATATTAGCGTGCTTAAGGCGCTGCTATATTCCCAAACAAATGGCTCCCACAACTGAAAAGGTAAAGAGCCATCTCGCTGTGCTTCCATAATGTCAGAGGTGGCATTAATGGTGTTGTTGATAAAAATATAAGCCATCAAAAACAGCGCACCATATTGATTTGAATAGTGCAGAAAGTGAGGTGAGCGCGCCATATGTGATCCTCTAACTGTGAAACTAAAACCAGCTTAACAACTAACCTTGTCAGTCCCAAGTCGTTTATCCCACAATCCCACCGCTTATCCCTAGTTGCTGTTTTTTAAGCACATATTAATTTTATTTTGATATTTACTCAGAAACTATAAGACAACCAAGTTTGAGAAACTGACGGAAAAGGTATGTTCAAATCTATCGCTAAATGGTGGCAGCCCGCTGTTTTTGTAAGCCACCCGACAGGGCGCTTTGTTGAATTAGACTGGCTAAGAGTACTCGCATTTGGTCTGTTGGTGTTCTACCACACAGGCATGTTGTATACGCAAAACTGGGGCTTTCATTTTAAAAGTGCCTATTTAAGTACAGAAATAGAAAATCTAATGTTGCTTCTCTCACCTTGGCGTATGGGACTGATTTGGTTTATTTCAGGTGCCGCATTGAGTTGCCTATTACAGAAGTTGGAGTTGCCTCCGTTTTTAATGAGTCGTACCGTAAAAATTTTACTGCCCCTGCTGGTGGGCGTGTGGTTTGTCGTACCTATTCAATTGTATGCGCAAATGCAGCAAGAGGTTGGTTTATCGCTTAGCTATGTTGAGTTTTACATCGCATTTTTTGACCTATCTCACCCGTTATTTGCACAGTATCAAGCGGGCATTTGGCCTCATGTCGATGTGAATCACCTTTGGTACTTACGCTCATTATGGCAATTCACTCTATTGCTGGTATTGATGTTACCTGTACTGCAAAGTCGCTGGTTACATAAGGGAGTAGCGCGTTTCTTACAGCGCCCTGTGCTTTGGGTGTATTTAGGTTTACTGGTGCCGCTTTGTGCTTTGAAACTCTCATGGCCGAGTGACACGTTTCGCTACCCTATGGGCTTCATTTTTTTACTCTATGGCTTTTTATTGGTTCATCACAGAGCGTTTTTTGCATCGTTAGCTCAGTGCTGGCGCATTTTACTCGGGTTATTTGTTCTGGGTTATCTAGCTGTAGTTTGGGGGTATCAGCGTATTTGGCTAGACAGTCAAAGCGTGCAATGGCAGATCACCAGTATGGATATGTTGTATACCGCACAAAGATTACTAGGTGTGTTGACCATGCTGGCATTGGCAATGCGCTTTTTAACTCGTTCTCACCCCATTTTAAATAAGCTCAACGGCTGGGTGTTTCCATTTTATATTTTTCATCAAAGTGTGATCATTGGATTCGCTTATTACTTTAGCCCATTAGAGTTAGGCCCATGGTTAGAGCCAACATTCATTATTGTGCTGACATTTGGGTTGTGTGCGCTAGCTTGTTGGGGGTTGAGTTATGTTGCATTACTTAGGCCGCTATTTGGCATGAAAGTAATTGGTAAATACGATAAAGCGTCGCAGTACATAGGCTATGCCTTAACTTTGTTATTGCTTATGCCTTTGTTTTTTAAATTGCTTTTTAGTTGGCGCTATATGCTATGAGTACATCATCCAAATACGCATCTAAAGCAAGCGCCTTGTTCGCGTTGGATGTAAATGAGGTCGCCACCATGGTTCAACATAATCTGCCTTGAAAGGCTTAACCCTATGCCTGAGCCTTTTTGCTTGGTAGTAAAGAATGGCACGAACATCATATCGACCACATGCTCTGCTACGCCCGGGCCGTTATCACTGACTTCAACATAGTGCTGGCCTGCTTCATTACAGCCTGTTTTTAATTGCACGACTGCTGAAGTGTCGCCGCTGTTTTGCTGCACCGCTTCAATGGCGTTTTTGGTTAAGTTAATAAGTACTTGCTCAACCTGTGCGCTATCAAGCATAGTCAGTTGAGAGTGTGACACGTCCAGTTGTAAATCGATATTAGCTGCGATACAAGTTTGTTGATGGAGCTGAAATACGCCTTCAACTAATGGAGCAAGTTGCTCAGGATTAAGCGTGGGCGCAGGTAAATTACTGACTTCTCTAAAGCGGCCAATAAAGTCACCTAAATATTCGGTGCGTTTTGCCAGTGTTTTTAGCGCCATGGCTAAATCGTCTTTATCTTCTTCATCATCAAAGGTGAGTGTCTCGGGTAAAAGGCTTTCACAGCTTTGTGCAATGGAAGCGAGCGGTGTGATGGAGTTGGCAACTTCGTGAGTGAGCACTTTAGTAAGCCGCTTATAGGCTTGTTGCTCTTTGTTTTGTAAGGCATCACGAATTGAGTGCAAGGTAATAATTTTGCGGATCTTACCTTGAATATGAGCAACACTTACTTGTATAGACAAGATGTCTTGTTGTTCACCATATTGCCAATTGGCAATGGTTTTGAGGCTACGATCACAACTTTCGACTAAAGGCGCAATATGCGCCAAATCATCACAGTGGCGAACCGCTTTGCCGAGTAATTTGGCAACAGCAGGGTTTGATTCAATCACGTCGCCCGTGTCATCACACACCACGACGGCCAAATCAATATGCACTAATAAGGCCTGTAAAAAGTGCGCCTGCTGCTCGGCATTAAAGCGCGCGCTTTGAATGTTTTCTTTGATTTCTTCAAGGTGGCTATGCATAGGGTGGTGCTTGCTTAACCCCAAAGAGCTATCACCATTCGCCAACGACTTTAAAACAAAACTCATGTGCTTGTTTTGTTTATTAAATTGCGAAATAAGCGAAAACAAAGTCGCGCACGAAAATAAGCTTAAAAGCAGTAAAGTCGCTGAAAATCCACCTTGTATATACAAGTTTGTGCTGGTGGTAATTAGCACGCAAAGTAACAATATGGTGGCAAAAAATACTGTTGTCGGATGCTTAGTAAAGTGACTCAAAATACTCAGCTCCGGTTATAAATCGTATTTTTCTAGACGGCGATACATGGCACCACGAGTTAATCCCAGCGCTTTAGCTGCCTGTGACACATTACCCTGATAGTGCTTTAATGCCGCGCGCACGGTGCGGTGTTCGAGCTCTTCAAGGTTAAAGGTGTCTACATTAATCAACTGCTCGCTCTCGTTTTGTGTACTTTCAGCTTGGCTTGGTTGCGCGGTAGTCGTTACTTGGCCAACCACAGTGCTGATATCGAGTAGCTCACCCTCACTTAAGATCACAGCACGCTCAATAGCATGGGCTAACTCGCGCACATTACCCGGCCAAGTGTAGGCACTCAAGGTTTGCATATCGGCGTCACTGACACTTAAGGTACGTTTGTATTTTTGGCAGAAGTACTCGAGGTAGTAATTCACTAACAACGGAATATCTTCACTGCGCTCACGCAACGGTGGTAAACGGATTTCAATGGTGTTGATGCGATAAAGTAAATCTTGTCTAAAGCGTCCTTCGTCTACGGCTTGTTGTAAATTGTCGTTGGTGGCGCAAATGAGGCGAATGTTCACATCGATGGCTTTATTACCGCCAACAGGGGTGATTTGACGGTTTTGTAGCGCGGCTAATAAGGTGGTTTGCTGGCTGAGTGGCAAGTTGCCAAGCTCGTCTAAAAATAGGCTCCCTTCGTTGGCAAGTTCGAAACGACCGACTTTGTCTGCCTTGGCATCGGTGAACGCGCCTTTCTTATGACCGAACAGTTCACTTTCAAACAGGTTATCAGCAATTGCACCCATATCTAAGCTTATTAGTGCATTTTCGCGACGTAAACTAGCTTGATGAATGGCGTGTGCAGCGAGTTCTTTACCTGTACCACTCTCGCCGGTGATTAAAATATTGGCATCGGTTAACGCGGCTTTTTCAATGGTGCTAAATACTTGCTGCATGGCTGCACTTTGACCTAGAAAATCGAAGTGTTTACCACCCGCGCCTTGGTTAAGTGCTTGATTTAAGCCTTGTGTTTGGCGAGTTAGTTGACCCACTTTTTGTTTGTCCTGCGCGTGCGCATAGGCGGCGGCGACGGCCCCTAATAGTTGGTCGTTTTGCCAAGGTTTGGCAACAAAATCAGCAGCGCCGGCTTTAATGGCATCAACGGCTAATTGAATATCGCCATATGCAGTCATGAGTAGCACTGCAATGCTGGGGTCTTGCTCAACGACTTTCTTTAACCAGTAAAACCCTTCTTTACCGCTTATAGAGTCTTGGCTGAAGTTCATATCGAGTAAGATCACATCAATTGGCTGCGTTTTAACGATCTCTTCAATATCAAAGGGGTTATCTGTGGTGTGTACTTTTTGATAGTGCTTTTTTAGCAGCAGCTTAGCCGCGATTAAAATATCGGTGTTGTCGTCGACAATTAAAATGTGTCCAGCTTGTTTGGCGGTTTGAGTCATGGTCCTTGCCTGTTGGTTTTTACTGATGCATAAGTCATGAGACCCCGACACAAGTTCGGGATGACACAAACTTTACCCTACCAGAGCTAAACACTGGGTCATTCTGAACTTGTTTCAGAATCTATTGCGTACGCGATGAGATGCCGAATTAATTTGGATGATAGCTGTTTTAACGTTTATCAGGGCTTTGTACATCAGCTTTATTATTATCTCTTTAGCCTACCTCATTTAGCGACAGCGCGTCTATCAATGTGTTCATAAATGGACATATTGCGGTTTTCGATGTGTTCTATTTCCGGACACTCTGATTATTACTAAAAATACCAATGATTATAACCTGTTGATTTTTATGGCTTTAAAAGTTGGCATAGTGTTTGATTTATCTCTGCCATATTCGGACATTTTGTCTTAGTTGTCGAAACGAACATCAATCAAACTCTCAACGATTTAGAGGTGTGCTATGGATAAGAAAATTGAACGCTCAGGGTTACAAAAACATCTTAAGAAAGCCGTTGCTGCAGGTGTGCTACTGAGCATTGCTGCTGCGGCATTTGCATTTACAGACTCGTCATCGGGTCGCAGTCAAAACTTATCACTAAGCAGTGTCACCATTAATGCGGTTGAGCAGGGGGCGTTTGTCGATGCGTTAAGTCTGCGAGGTCAGGTTGTGCCAAAAACTACCATCTACTTAGATACCATTGCGGGCGGACAGGTTGAAGAGCGTTTGGTTGAGCAGGGTACTTACGTAACAAAAGGTCAGCCTTTGGTGCGTTTGAGTAACACTAGCTTACAGTTAGACGTGATGAGCCGCGAAGCGCAGGTGACTGAGCAGCTTAACTTCTTACGCAATACACAAATGAACATGGAAACCAGTCGTTTGAACCTGCGTCGTGATTTATTAGAAATCGACTTACAAATTACCCATTTAGAGCGTCGTTACAAGCAATCTAAGCCATTGGTTGAGCGCGGTGTACTAGCCCAAGACAGACTTTCTGAAATCTCAGAAGATTTAGCTTATTACAAAGCGAGAAAAAAGCTGACTTTAGAGCGTCAAAAGCAAGAAAATTCAATTCGTAAAGTGCAAGTCGAGCAGCTAGAAGATAGCGCCGAAATGCTACAGAAAAACTTACAGTTTGCTCGTGCAAACTTAGATAACTTATTAATAAAAGCGCCTGTATCGGGTTATTTGAGTGAGCTTGATGTAGAAATGGGTGAATCAAAAAGTCGTGGTGCTCGTTTAGGTCAAATCGATATTCCAAATGAATACAAATTAGTTGTGCGCTTAGATGAATTCTACTTAAACCAAGTTCAAAAGGGCATGGACGTCAACGTGCACTTAGATGGCGGTAGCGTGATGGCAACAGTGAGCAAAATTGATAGCCGCGTGACCCAGTCGCAGTTTCAAGTTGAAGTAGCGTTACCAAGTGGCCAACAAGATATTAAACGTGGCCAAAGTATCGATGTTGAATTGATGTTAGGTGGCAACAAAGACAACGCATTATTACTAAAACGTGGCGCATTCTTTACCAGCTCAGGCGGTAACTGGGTGTATGTGTTATCGAATGATGGCAAAACAGCAGAGCGTCGAGAGATACGCTTAGGTAAGAAAAATCAAAATTATTTCGAAGTGTTAGACGGCCTGTCGGCGGGTGAGCAAGTGATCACCTCAGGCTACAGCAACTTCGACAAAGCACAGACATTAAAATTTTAAGGACCAGACCCATGATCAAATTAACTAACTTAAATCGCGTATTTCGTACTCAAGATGTTGAAACAACTGCTTTAAACGACATCAATTTAACCGTAGAACAAGGTGAATTCGTTGCCATCATGGGTCCTTCTGGCTGTGGTAAGTCAACGCTGCTGTCTATTTTAGGCATGTTGGATTCACCAAGTTCAGGTAGCTTTGATTTCGATGGTACCGACATCGCGGGTTACAACGAAAAGCAGCTATCACAATTACGTAAAGCCTCAATTGGCTTTGTATTCCAAAGCTTTAACTTGATTGATGAACTTACGGTATTCGAAAACGTTGAGCTGCCACTGCAATATCAAAACATCTCAAAAAGTGAGCGTAAACAGCGTGTTGAAGCCATCTTAAAGCGTGTTGCTATCGATCACCGTGCCGATCATTTACCACAGCAGCTATCGGGCGGTCAGCAACAGCGTGTGGCTGTTGCCCGTGCTTTAGTGATCAATCCAAAGCTGGTATTAGCCGATGAACCAACCGGTAACCTAGATTCTAAAAACGGCGAAGAAGTGATGGCCATGCTGCGCGAACTAAACCGCGAAGGCACAACCGTGATCATGGTAACCCACTCAGAAAAAGAAGGCGCGTATGCTGACCGTTTAGTACGTCTATTAGACGGCCAAATCATGTTAGACAAAGCCAATAGTGTATCTCAAGGACTTGAAAGCGAGGTTGCATAGTTATGATAGTTAATTACTTAATCACGGCACTGCGTGCCTTTAAGCAACAAAAACAGCACTTTTTATTGAATGTCATTGGTTTAAGTGTGGGTCTTGCAGCGGCGATTCTAGTGGCGTTATTCGCGAAAAATGAATTGTCGTTCGATCAGCACCAGCCCAATGCGGAGCGTGTTTATCGTGTTGGTCAAGATTATTCAAAATTAGGGCTAGGGGTTATTCCTATCTTTAATTATAACCAAGGGGTTCGCGCGACAGAATTCAGCCAGGTTGAAGATGTCTTTGCACTCAAATTGATTGAATTTACCCGTGAGGCCGAAGTCGATGTTAAGCATAATAATCAAGGCTTTAAACTGAATGACTTATATGCTGCAACGGCTAACATCGAAAGCTTTATTGATATCAAAACACTTGATGGTGATTTAAAAGAAGCCATGAGTACGCCAGAAAGCCTAGCGTTAAGCAGCTCTGAAGCACAACGTATTTTTGGTCGCACCAATGTCGTGGGCGAAACGCTAAATCATGCCAAAGGTAAATATACGGTTCGCGCGGTCTTTGCTGATTTACCGGAGAATACCCACTTTGGTTTTAAAAACTTAGCGTATGTAGATAACGATCCTAAAGAAATGATGATTACGGCTCATTATGTTTACCTTAAAGTGACTGCTGGCACAGACATCAAATCGCTAGAACAGCAGCTAACGGAGCAAACTTATACTGGTGAATTTAAAGGGCAGATGTTTATTGAGTTACACCCATTACTCGACTTGCATTTAACCGCTAAATCACCGTTTGAGATGAAAACAGGTGGTACTAAACAAGTGGTCACCATCTGTGTTGGTTTAAGTATTTTACTTGTCTTGATCGCGAGCTTTAACTTTATCAATATGACTGTCGCACAATCGACGAAGCGTGCAAAAGAAGTAGGTGTTCGTAAAGCATTGGGTGCGAGCAAAACTCAACTAGTGAGCCAGTTCTTGTCTGAGTCTGTGTTAGTTGCAGTGCTGTCTATGATGTTGGCTTGTGTGTTAGTTGAGTTGGTTATGCCAAGCTTCAATAACCTAGTCGATCGCGAATTGGTACTTAATTATGCGTCAAGCTTTGGTGCGGGCATTGTGGTTGTAGCCATTGCGGTTGGTGTGTTGGCAGGCCTATACCCCGCGTTCTTTATTTCATCATTCAGCGCTAAGCGTGTATTAAGTGGTGACTTACAACGCGGTAGTACAGCAATCTGGGTTCGTAAAAGCTTACTTACTTTTCAAGCCTCTTTAGCAATAGGTTTAATAGTTGGTTCTGTAACTTTACTGCAGCAGTTATCACACTTACAAAACCTGCCGCTAGGCTATCAAACGAATCAGCGTTTAGTGATTTCAGAAGTACCGGTTGGCGACATTTTTACACAGCAGCCGAGCGCGGTATTTAACAAATTGTCAGCTATCAATGGCGTGCAGCACATTGGCGTTATTGACACGCAATTAACTCGCTCGATTAACAATACCTTAAAACCAACTTGGCCTAATGGTGAAAAGTCGAGTGGTTTAACACCGATTATTGGCAGCAGCTATGAAGTCGTAAAAAGCTTAGGTTTAGAGCTGTTAGCTGGCCGTGATTTCTCTTCGCAATATGCAGGAGATTGGGCAAACCGCGCTAATGGTGTAACGCATGTAGGTGTGATTATTACTGAAACCGTTGCAAAACAAGCAGGCTACAACAATATGGCCGACATCATAGGTAAAACCATTAAAGACTCAGGGCGCAATGTAGAGATGCGTGTTGTGGGTGTGGTTGCAGACGTTAAAGTTGGTAACGCGCATAATTCAAATTCAGACATCATGTTCTTACTGGGCTTTAGTTACTTCAACCCAACCTCAGAAGTGGTGTTAACAGTAAACCCACAAAATGTATTGAGTATCAGACAGCAAGCCGCTGAGATTTTAGCGCAGCACGCTAACGTGTTTGAACCGAAGATCAACTTACTATCTGACAGTTATAAAGCGGTATTGAAAGGCGACGAGCGAGTCTCTCAAGTGGTGCTTATTTTTACTGGCCTTGCGGTTTTCTTAACTTGCTTAGGTACGTTTGGTTTAGCATCATTCGCAGCAGCGCGTCGTCAAAAAGAAGTGGCGGTTCGCAAAGTATTAGGCGCATCTCGTATCAGCATTGTGAACATCTTAGCGAAAGAGTTCTTAGTGTTAGTAGGAGTGAGTATCGCCATTGCCTACCCAGTAACTTACTTATTAGTTGGTGACTGGTTAGCCAACTTTAACGACCGCATCGACCAAGCTGTTTGGGTATATGGTATCGCGGCTGTAGTGGTGGCGGGTATCACTTGGGTTACTGTGGCGAGCTTAGCATTCAAAGCCGCCAGTACGCGCCCTTCGTTAATTCTTCGATATGAATAAATTGAGTTTCTAGCCACAACCATGGTCTATCGGTGTAACTGATAGGCCATTTCTGGGTGAGAGTAAGGTCTATGGGTGAGATATGTTGATATCACATGTAACAACCGCATTTCGAGTATTTAAACAACATAAGTTGTACTCGCTATTGAATGTCTTTGGGTTAAGTATTGGCTTGGCAGCGGCACTTTTGGTGGCATTATTTGCTGAGTATGAATTGTCGTTTGATGAAATGCAGCCCGATCATCAGCAAGTCTATCGTTTGCATGTTGATGTGAATGTACCTGGTCTGGAAGAGATCCCGCTTACAGTGGTGAACATCGCGCAAACTTTAATAACACGAAGTGATGTCGCCGATCTCTTTATTCTTGCTGATGTGGTCGATAGTGGTTTGTTATCTGAGCATATAAAAATTGCTGATCAGGCATTTAAGCTAAAAAATCTGTACGGTACAGCGAAGAATATTCGTGATTTTGTAAATATCTCTGTGATTATAGGCGACCTTGAAGCGGCTCTTTCAGCACCTCAGCAGATTGCTTTGAGTCGCAGTGAAGCAGAACGACTATTTGGCAGTGCAGAAGGTGCACTCGGGCAAACGATATTGATCGAGGCAAAACGTTTTACCGTAAAAGCCATTTTTGAAGACTTACCTGATAATAGTCACTTTTTGTTTCACGCTTTAGTGCCCATTGATTTCACAGAACATAGCGACATTTCTAGCTATATCTACCTCAAAACTCAACAAAATGCTGATTTAAAAGCGATAGAAAAGCAGTTAGCCAATCGACTCATTGAAAAATACCAACTCAAAAACAGTCAGCTTGAATATCGTTTAGTGCCTATGCGAGAGGTGTACTTTAAAGCCCATTCGCCATTTGAGTTGAAAGCCGGTGGTTCAGCCTTTTTAGTCACTTTAAGTGTGGCGCTGAGTGTTTTATTACTCGCCATTGCCGCAGCCAATTACATCAATATAGCGGTGTCGCAATTGTTGTATCGCAGCAAAGAGATCGCCATGCGTAAGACTTTGGGGGCGAGCAAACGTCAGCTCATAGTTCAATTCTTGTTAGAAGCCTTATTGATGGTGATGTGTGCCACTTTACTTGCGGTGTGTTGGGTTGAACTGCTTTTGCCAAGCTTTAGTGACTTTGCAAATCGACCACTAGACTTAGTGTGGGGAGTTTCAGAGTTTGCGGTGATCATGGCTATAACCATTTTATTAGCAACTATTTCAGGTGCTTACCCTGCATATTGTGTCGCACGCGCGCCGTTAAACTCATTGCTTACCGGGCAATTAAAAGCAGGTCAGCTGGTTCGAAAGGGACTATTGGTATTTCAGTCTGCAATGGCAATGGCCTTGATTGTTTGTACTTTAGTGAGTTTGCAGCAGTTGTCGTTCTTACAAAGCTTGTCGGTAGGTTATGACGCGACTGATCGCATCGTGATACACGATTTAAGCAGCAGGCAACTCATGGAAAAAGAGCATGCAATACTCAATGAGATCCGTGCGCTGCCAGGCGTTACTCAAGTTACAACAACCGATACAGACTTAACCGACAGCATTTTAGAAAGCTTTTATTTCCGTTGGCCAAACGGCTATGAAGAAAGCGAATTGCCACCGACTATCGGCACTGGTTTTCATGCCGTCGAAACTCTAGGTCTAACACTACTCGCTGGCCGAGACTTTTTACCAGAGTTTCAGAGTGATTGGCTGCACTACTTAAATAAAGTAAATAAAGCGTCAGGTGATCAGCCAGATGAAGAAGCACCTCAGGCAATGGCTATTTTGGTGACTGAACAAATGGCCAAGCGCGCAGGCTATGACAGTGTGAGTGAAGTGGTGGGGCTGCAAGTTCAGGGGCTTTATCGCAACATCAATGCAACCATTGTCGGTGTAGTAAAAGACATCAAAGTGGGGTCGGCGAAAGATGATTGGCTGCCCGTGTCATTTTCAGCAGGATACAGCTCGCAATCAACGGTTCTATTGGTGATAAGCACCGAGCAAGCAAACTTTCCGCAGTTATTTAGTCAGTTACGCCAACTTTTAAAGCAGTTTAATTTAACCGCCGATCCGCAATTTAGTCTGATGCAGCAAGACTTGGCTAAGGTTTATCGCATCGAGCAAGACCTGTTTGTGCTCATTCGAAACTTCTCAGTGCTGGCCATGCTTTTGAGTTGCCTAGGCTTATTTGGACTCGCAGCATTTGCAGCAAAACGCCAACAAAAGCAATTAGCAATACGAAAGGTACTTGGTGCAACGCGCATCAGCTTAGTGAACTTACTCGCCCGCGAGTTTCTAATCATAGTGCTTGCAGCAGCGGTAATCGCTTTGCCATTTGCTTATTGGCTCATGGATAACTGGCTGCAAGACTTTAACGACCGTATTGAACAAACCATTTGGGCGTATGGCTTAGCTGGCCTCATTGTGGCTGCGTTCACTTGGCTCACTGTTGCAGCGTTGGCATTTAAAGCGGCCAGTGCGCGCCCATCAGAAATTTTACGTTATGAATAACAACACAGATATACAGCAGTCAAAAAGGGACAAAGTATGTTAGCGTCATATGTTACGACCGCTTTAAGAAGCTTTGCACAGCATAAACAGCATGCCTTGTTGAGTCTGGCAGGGTTAAGTTTAGGCATGGCCATGCTAATGTTGATTGGGCTTTTTATTCAGCATGAGCTGTCTTTTGAACAAGGCCAGCCGGATCAGAAAAACCATTATCGGCTGGTGATGCATGCCCAAGAGAATGGCAACGAATATATTCTTACCACCCCAAGGGCACATCAGCAATTGCTCGATATTCCAGGCGTTGAGTCGGTTTTTTATTTATTGAAAACGCAAATGGTCAGCGACGATAAAGTAGCGATTGGCAATAATGCATTTCAGCTCGCTGCAAACTACGCTGCGACCCCAAATCTTGCCAAATTAGTTAATATTGATGTGTTGGCAGGCGATCTCGCAACAACCCTGAATACACCAGAAAAAATAGCGTTATCACGGTCTGAAGCCGCGCGCTTGTTTGGGGCTTTTGCTACGCCAGATAAGGTAATAGGCCGTACCTTAAAACTACAAAGGAACAATCGACTGCTTTCGGTCAGTGCGGTGTTTGCTGATCTTCCTGTGAATAGTCATTTTTATTTTCACTCATTAACCAGCATCGAACCCTATATGGGCATTCGCGGCAATGTAATGCACACCTATGTTGCGTTATTACCTAATACAAATATGGAATTGGTTGCGCAGTCGGCAACAAAAATCTATGCGCAAATTTGGCAGTGGCAAAACATTTATTATTGGCTGCAACCTATCAAAGACATTCATTTAGGGCCTAACTTTGCCCAAGATATGAAGATAGGGGGAGACGCCACATCTGTGATGATCTGTGCAGTTATGGCGTTGGTTTTATTGATCATCTCGTGTGTGAATTATGTCAACTTCAGTGTTGCGCAGTCCTCTAATCGTGCCAAAGAGATTGGTGTACGCAAAGCCATGGGCGCGACGCGCGCTCAACTGATTACCCAGTTTATGAGTGAGTCTATCTTACTGGCATGGTTCGCTATGCTAGTGGCTTGTGTGTTGGTTGAGTTATTTTTACCTAGCTTTATGCAGCTGATTGGCCGTCCATTGCCAGCGCTGGACTGGCCGATGTGGTTGGGGCAGGTATTTGCGCTGGCAACATGTATTGGTGTGTTGTCGGGTTTATACCCAAGTATCTACATGGCAGGATTTAACACCAAAGCCATTCTGAATGGTGAGCTAAAGCAAGGTCGACAAGGTGTGTGGATCAGAAAGGCTTTATTACTGCTGCAAATGGGCCTGTCAGTGGGGTTACTCATAAGCGCTATGATGTTGAGCAAGCAACTGCATTTTTTACACTCTCTACCTGTGAATTATCAAAAGTCGCAGCAACTAGTGATCAATAATATGCCGCAAAAAGCATTATATGGAGAGCAAAGTGCATCACTCTTGGCAAGCATTGAGTCTATTCCTGGTGTGACAGCCAGTGTGGCCATGGACTTCTCAATTACACAGTCTACCAACGCTGGTCTCTTCGTTAAGCTTCCTCAAACACCAGATACACCGCTTTCGCTATCGCTTGCTGGGGTACATGGCAAAGTGGTTGAAACTTTGGGGTTAACCTTGTTGGCTGGTCGCGATTTTTCTGACGAGTTTGCATCAGACAGATTCAATCGAGACACCGAGCAAGGCAGTATTATCGTGCCTGAATCTGTACTCAATACGCTAGGGTTCAGCAGCCCAGAAGATGCAATAGCCAAACCAATCTCATTTTTTGCCGGACCATTCTCGAATGCAACAGGCACCATAGTGGGTGTGGTTAAAGACATAAAAGTTGGGCCGGTCAATCATCAAAGCGCGCCTGTAGTATTTGTAAATGGTTTGGGGGTAGGCGGCACGTATTCGTTACTGGTTAAAGCAGAGAATCCCAATGATGCCCAACTAAAGCTCGATTTACAAAACTTCGTGAAAGCGCGTTTAAACATAGCGCCTGTCGACATCACCTTACTTGAAGATGACTACCAAGCGCTTTATCTCGAGCAACAAAAATTATCTGAGGTGGTGGCTATCGGCGGTGTTATTTCACTAGTTCTTATTTTAATGGGCGTGTTTGGCTTAACAGGGTTTATTGTTAAGCAGCGTCAAAAAGAAGTGGCTGTACGCAAGGTACTAGGGGCTAGCCGTTTGGTGCTCATTAATGGGCTCGCTAAAGAGTTTATGTTGCTTGTGCTGCTAGGGTGTGTGATTGCTTGGCCTATTTGCTTCTTGATATTGAGTGATTGGCTAGCGAGTTTTGAGCAAAGTGTTACACAAAGTATTTGGGTTTATATGGTTGCTTCATTGCTTATCAGTTTAATCACTTGGTTAACCGTGGCGGGCCTTACATTTAAAGCTGCGAGTATTCGACCTGCTCAGATCTTAAGGTATGAATAAGAAGGTCTGGATGAAAAGTGAACAAAAGCTGCATTAGCTTCGTTTAATAACTACACTCAAATAACACTTGTTGGTCAGAGGTGAGTTATGCAAGCAACCGAATTGAAAATGCAGTTTGAAGAGCAAAACCTAGTCGCCGTTATCTTAAGTTATGCCGACTCTAATCATTACCTTGCGGGTGGCGTTGATACGCAAGGTAATTATTACTTATTAGAGAATAACAAAGGCGCTACCGAAACCTTTAATTCAATGCGCGAAGCCGAAGTAACTTTAGCTGAACTAGGCGCTGAAAGTGCGATTTTTGAAATGGAAACCGCCTATGACGAGATGATTGGCAACGCGAAAAGTGAGCGTTGTAAAATGATGGTGCATTTAGTCCATTAACTGGAGCCCATTAATTGGGCTCCGATAACGGAACTTAACAGTAAAATATTTTTGTACCTATTTCCTACTCGATGGCTTACTGATTTTTATGCCCAAGTAAGCCATTTTTCTTTCTCTAATACCTCTATTTCGCCTTCGGAATGAATTTTTTATTACTAGAATAAAAATCGATCAATTAAAACTTGCTCAATTGCAAAGGTTTCGTTTAAACTTTCGCAAAAGTTACGAAACGAAACTTATCAATCTACAAAAATAACGGATTATGACCAAACGCAACACTCAACAACGCCGACATACTATTCTTGCCCGTGTAAATCAGCATGGTGAAGTCAGTGTCGAAGCACTTGCTTTAGAATTTGAAACTTCAGAAGTTACGATCCGAAAGGATTTAACCGCCCTAGAAAAGAGTGGTTTGTTGTTGCGTCGTTACGGTGGTGCGATTGCATTGCCCAAAGAAATCGTGGCAAAAGGCGATGAAAAACGCGATACGCTTCGCAAAATGGCAATCGCCAAAGCTGCTTCAGCTTTGATAAAGGATCACAACCGCATCATTATCGACAGCGGTCGCACGACAGCAGCGATGATCCCTGAGCTGTCTAAAAAGCGCGGTTTAGTGGTCATGACCAATGCGATGAATATAGCTAATCGTTTGTTATCTTTAGAAAATGAGCCAACACTTTTGATGACCGGAGGAACCTGGGATCCTCATTCTGAGTCATTTCAAGGGCAAGTGGCCGAACAAGTTCTACGTTCGTACGACTTTGACCAGTTATTTATCGGTGCCGATGGCATCGATGTTGAAAGAGGTACAACTACTTTCAACGAATTAGTGGGCTTGAGCCAAGTGATGGCCGAATCAGCGCGAGAAGTTATCGTGCTGGTGGAGTCAGATAAAATTGGTCGCAAGATCCCAAATTTAGAACTGCCATGGCAGCAAGTAACCACCTTGATCACCGACAACCTCCTTGCAGATGACACGCGCAAGGCGATCGAGGCAAAAGGCATACAACTGATCTGTGCAGAGGCTTAATAAATTCAGACGACAACACCTGAATTTATAAATCATTATGACAACAGCCTAATTAGTCTGATGACGTGCAAATAATTCAACTGCTTAACGGTGGCCGAATTATGTTCATCAACTAAATTTTACCTAAGTTACTTGGAATTACAGGTAGGGTAAATGGGCAAACAACATGCAAAAATGGAGCATCTATGTGTGGCATTGTTGGGGCGGTAGCAGAACGTCCAGTAAATAAAATCCTAATCGAAGGCTTAAAGCGTCTTGAGTACCGTGGCTACGACTCAGCAGGTGTAGCACTGAGCTTAAACGGCGAATTAAATACAGTTAAGGCAGTAGGTAAAGTTGCCAATTTAGATGCAGCATTAACTGATGCTGATGTGAAAGGCACTACGGGTATTGCGCACACACGCTGGGCAACACATGGTGGCGTAACAGAAGCAAACGCGCACCCGCACATCTCAAATGATGAAATTGCGCTAGTACACAACGGTATCATTGAAAACCATTCACAGCTTCGTGACGCACTTAAAGGTGACGGTTACGAGTTCTTATCTGAAACCGACACAGAAGTCATGGTGCACTTAATTCACCAACTTCGCCAACAGCATTCAACGCTTTTAGAAGCGGTAAAAGCGGCGGTAAAACAGCTTGAAGGTGCTTACGGTACAGTTGTATTCGACAAAGCAAACGACAACGAAATCATTGTTGCGCGTTCTGGTAGCCCACTGGTAATTGGTTTAGGTCTTGGCGAAAACTTCATTGCTTCTGACCAACTAGCACTTCTTCCTGTAACACGTAGCTTTATCTTCTTAGAAGAAGGCGACGTAGCGCGTATCACCCGTGAAACGGTTGAGATCTTTGATAAAGATGGCAACCCAGTTGAGCGTGAAGTAGTTGAATCAAACATCACGCAAGACGCATCAGGTAAAGGTGAATACCGCCACTACATGCTAAAAGAAATTTACGAGCAGCCAATGGCAGTTCGTAATACGCTTGAAGGTCGTTTAGAAAATGACCGAGTTGCAATCGATGCATTCGGCGACAGCGCACAGCAAATCTTCAAAGATGTTAAACATGTTCAGATCATCGCATGTGGTACGTCTTACCACTCAGGTATGGTTGCCCGCTACTGGCTAGAGCAGTTCGCGGGTGTTAGCTGTAACGTTGAGATTGCCTCTGAGTTCCGTTACCGCGAGTCTTTCGTACACGAAAACAGCCTACTTGTGACGATTTCGCAGTCAGGTGAAACGGCAGACACATTAGCTGCACTTCGTCTTGCGAAAGAGCAAGGTTACATGGCTTCAATGACTATTTGTAACGTGCCGGGTTCTTCGCTTGTACGTGAATCAGACTTAGCATTCATGACTAAAGCCGGCGCAGAAATTGGTGTTGCTTCAACTAAAGCTTTCACCACCCAGCTAGTTGGTTTGTTAATGCTTACTGCCTCTATCGCACAAGAGAAAGGCCGTGATCAGAGCGTGATTGTTAACGCGATTAAAACGTTACCAAACAAGCTTGAAGAAGCGCTTAGCATGGCTGAGGGTATCGAAGGCTTAGCGGAAGAATTTGCTGACAAGCATCACTCACTATTCTTAGGTCGTGGCTCACAATACCCGATCGCGATGGAAGGTGCGCTAAAACTAAAAGAAATTTCATACATTCACGCTGAAGCTTACGCTGCAGGTGAACTTAAGCATGGTCCTCTGGCGCTTATCGACGCAGACATGCCAATCATTGTTGTTGCACCAAACAACGAACTACTTGAAAAGCTTAAGTCGAACGTTGAAGAAGTACGCGCACGTGGCGGTATCATCTACGTATTCGCAGATAAAGACACCGCGTTTGAGTCTGACGACACAATGCGTGTAATGAACGTAAACCACGTAGAAGACGTGATTGCACCAGTGGTATATACAATTCCACTACAATTACTTTCTTACTACGTAGCGGTTATCAAGGGTACTGACGTTGACCAACCTCGTAACCTTGCAAAATCGGTAACGGTTGAGTAATTAACATGTTATAGCGGTTTACTTATGTGGCTTAGGAATAAAGATTCATACTAAGTATTAAAGTATCATCCTAAGTAATAAAGTTTCATACTGTAATAAACTAGAAAAGCCGACAAAAGTCGGCTTTTCTAGTTTATTACAGGTAGTCGAGGAGCATTTGTCTGTTCTTGAGTTGAAAATTGTAATACCTGTTTTTATTCTTGCTGGTTTCTTCGTCGCTTTTATCAATGAGCCACTGACTACACAATAACCAGATTAATGCACCTTTCTCGGTTAAAATAATTTCGTTTTGATTATCTGCCATCCCATAGTCACGCCTTACAGAGGCTTTTAGATCATCATTTAAGCTAGGGTGTAGTTCTAACAGTAGTGGCAGCATCGTGTTCCACTTTACATCATGAGCTAATAGCTCATATGGCTGCGCATCTTTTTCAACAACATTAAGGTTAATATTACAGGCTCGAGCGAAGTTGAAATTCTTAAAGCTATAGTCGTTACTAGATCTATCGTAAGCTCTGAAAAGCCAGTTTTTACCGTCTGATATTAGAGTTAAAGGAACTAATTCTCTACAGCTATGGTTGCAACTATTCGCGGAGATATATTCGCAATTAATAGCTTGCATATTAAACATGGCTCTGGTGATTTTTGACACTTGATCAATGTTTAGTTGTTCAGGTACTTTCCCGACTCGAGCATAATTTAATATTGGCTTACCTATTAACCTGTTTTTGTTAAACCCGTGCGAAAGCATTCCTAAAGCAGTTTCAGCATCCATAGCTATCACTGGCTCATAGGAATCTTCACAGATCACATTAACCTTCTTGCTCCTGTCATAGTGCATATTTTTTGGCTTTAGCTTGTGATACAGAGACAAAAGCCTAGAAGATGAAGCTTCTGCTAAGTTGAAAGCTTCGGCCAAGTCTGTCCTTTGGATAGACCCTGTAAATCTAAGCTTAAAGTCTACAAATGCTAGACGCTCTGCATTAGACCCATATTCTTCACTCAATTTAGCGTAGTCATAAGTTGTTGCCATAACACTTTCACTCTTATTTTTTTAATGATATTAGCAGTAGTTTATGAAAATTACACGAATCATTTTGATATGTGATATGTATTTTTTTTAAAAAAAGTGAAGATCATTATTTGATCCATCACCGATTCATGTGTAGTATATATTTTGATCGATGGCGATCGTATTTAAATAGTTAAAATTATTTGGAGGCCAAAATGGCAAAGAATGCACCGTACGGTGATGGCAAGCGAATTGGAGCGGTAAAAGAGCGATCTCAATTTCAAACTCCATCAGGTTTGTGGGCAAAAAGAGACACAAATACAGGGAGAATTATGGATGTAAAAATGGACGGAGAGCCGTTTAAGGGGGTAAGAAGAGAGAAGAAGTGAAAGACCTATCGAAATAGGTCTCCATACAAATTGGCAGTTCAGGGCGGCCACCCTGTTCTAAACTTTATAGATAAACAACCAATGCTATTGACTATAAATCTAAGCTATATGATTCGTCAAGGCAGTGGTTATAGGAAAAAATTATGAAAGATAATGATTCAAAAAAAGAATCACCAGAAGACGTTGAGTATATATACAGACCCTATATTACTGTTAAAGGTAAGAGAATTACTCGAAAAAATGGGGGGATGTTCCGTATCCCAATTAAAAAGGCTGCTTAATGTAGCCTATTCTTCTGACTTAAAAGGAGTATACCGCTATGGCTAGCGAATTAATGAAATCAGTTATAGCGGTATATTATGTCTAGGAAGATTGGCCACACAGAGGCGCAATATCGTAAGTGGATCAAAGCAGGTCGAGGTTCGGGTGAATATCAGGATTATAAGCCTTGGCTAACTGTTTACGATTCACCATCAGATGGTCGTGTACATCGTGTCTTTGGTTATAAGACTAAAAGAACTCATCATTTATTATCTGACCTCGAACTATCAATGTTCTATTTGCTTGAGTGGCGCAAAGAAGTACTACAAATTAAAGAGCAATTTCCATTAGAGAGAGACTTAACAGCTGAATTAGCGAAATCAGCGGGTATAAAACACCCTAGTGTAAGAGGTGTTGACCAATATATGTCGAGCGACTTCCTCGTCGAAACGTCATCAACAGGGCTCCCCTATTATGCATTGCAAGCGAAATACATAAATGCACTTGAAGACCAGCGAAAGATAGAAATTCTTGAGTTGGAGAGGCGTTATTGGTTAGAGAGAAATATACCTTGGCAAATAGTAACTGAAGCAGAAATCCCCAAAGTCGTTAAAGCCAATATTGAGTGGATTTACCCTATGCAGGGCGCTTCTGAAGAAGCCTCTCATTCAGCCGTAGATCAAGCTCTTTTTTATGCAGACTACTTTTCTAAATACCCAACTAAAACACTAATAGCAGCCTGCAAAGAGATAGATACAGCTTATGGACTAGACTTAGGTGAGTCACTGTATGAAATTCGCTGTTTATTGGCTGATCGATATTTCACTTTTGACATTTTCAAGCCAGTTCAAAAGGTGCATGTAGGTGATTTTAAGCTAGGTGACGTAGGTATCATCCAGGAGGCTTTCCGTGTTTCGAATCAATGAGGTATTACAATACGAGCAAACTCTTTATCGCATTCTAATGCTTTTTGAATATTATGTACTCTGGATAAAAGTACATGATGATAAGGCTTTTCCTCAGCTCATTGAAATTGCTGAGTTAGAACAAGGCTTTCAAGATGAAATACTAAAACGTGTGGATGACCCATATAGTGACTTAATCACTGCAACTCCTGAATATGGTTCTACAGCTCAGATAAAGCGCGATGAAAATTATGAAGTAATTAAACCGCTAGTAGATTTTGAAAATAGCTATCAAGCAAAGGCTCGTGGCAAAATCGTCAATCAAATTGTTGCTGAGACAGGAAAAACGAAACAAACAATATATCGTTTTGCTCGAAGGTATTGGCAGCGTGGCCAGATCCCCAATGCACTATTACCAGACTATAAAAATTCAGGCGGTAAAGGCCAAAAGCGAAGAGCAACGACTAAAAAGTTAGGGCGTCCCCGCGTATATATGCCGGGTGTTGGTGCTTTAATCGATGATTTTACTGAAAAGCTCTTCAGAGTCGCTATCGATCGTCATGTAATGACTGATAAAAGCAAGTCCTTTCGTTATGCGCATAATCGGCTTAAAGATATTTATAGCCAGTACTTCCCTGAGCTACCAGAAGAAGAACTGCCTACATATTGGCAAATGGAGCACTTTTATAAGCGCGAATATAGGCAAGTAGAGAAGCTTGAACTACAAGCTGGAAAAATCAGATCTAAGAAAGACATTCGCCCTTTATTTGGTACTGCTACAGCTGATGTTTTAGGCCCTGGTATGCGTTATGAGATTGATGCAACGATTGCTGATATATATCTAGTATCCAGCTCTGAACGAGGCAACATAGTCGGCCGCCCTGTCGTTTATATGGTAGTAGATGTGTTTAGCCGTATGGTAGCTGGATTCTATATTGGTTTTGAAAACCCTTCTTATACTGCTGCTATCCAAGCGTTGTATATGGCTTCTACAGATAAATCAGAATATTGTCGAGAGCAGGGCTTTGAAGTAAAGCCCGAGCAGTGGCCATGTATTGGTTTACCTTCTGCATTGCTAGCTGACAGGGGGGAGTTAATGGGTCATCAAATTGAGTGTTTAGAAAAAGGCTTTGGAGTACGCCTTGAAAATACACCGCCTTTCAGGAGTGAAGCAAAAGGCATTGTTGAAAGGTCTTTCCGCTCCTTTCAGCAAGTATTTAAACCATTTGCACCTGGCGTGGTTACTGGTACCAAAATTAAAAAGCAAGGAGATCGAGACTATCGCTTAGATGCCAAGGTTACGATAGAAGACTTCACTAAGATAATCTTAGCATCTGTGCTTTATCACAATCAGTATCATGTTATCGATCGCTATGATAAAGCCTCTGATATGCCGACGGATTTACCTAATAACCCATTAGCTCTTTGGAACTGGGGGCTTCAACACCGTACAGGTCGATTAAAAAAATCTGAACCTGAGCATTTGCGTGTGGCACTTATGCCTCGTATACGTGGAACTGTGTCTGAATCAGGCGTTTGTATTTTTGGCTTGTACTACACGAGTTCTGAGCTTATGCAGCTCGGTTGGATGCATCGAGGAAAAGAGGTTAAAAGGCCAGAAAAAGTTGATGTTGCTTACGACTTAGCAACGGCTGAGTACATATATGTCTACCCAGAGGCTAATAGTAACAAGTATTTTGTTTGTCAGTTAGCAACACGCTCAAGGCAGTTTACAGGTGCTAGTTTTTGGGATGTTTGGGAGCAGAATGAAGCCTTAAAATATACAGAGGCTCAGGCTAAGTTAGTAGCGAATGAACAAGAGCGAGCGCTCGAAAGAAAGCTAATAGAAACCATAAAACAAGCTGAAAAAGCAGCACCTGTTAATTCAGGGCTTTCCGATGCTGAACGTATTAAGAATATTCGAGAAAATCGAAATGCAGAAAAAACAAAAGAGCGACAAGCGCGAGCATATAGGCCTGTAGAAATCGATACGAGCCAATCAGCTCAAGTACACTACCTTTCTGAGCCAGATGATGAATTAGATTTTCCTGATTTTTCAGATGAATTATTTGGTGAGGATGAACAGTCATGAGTTTACCGCAGAATATACTTCAAGCTGTTTATGTTGAATCAGATATTGCGAGGTATAAAGGAAACCCTTTTATTGAAGCACTGCCTGCAATAAGCACAATTAGAGGCATCAAGAGTAAACTTGAAGGAAAAGTGATATATAACCCGACTGCGAGTTACCTTGATGCAAGGCAAAGAGCGCATGAGTTATGTGGGTTACTAGATGACTTTTTTCAGCCTTTATCCATGCATGTTGCGCTTGAAGAAAAGATATCTCTAATGATGAGAGGGGGTTATGTTGCAAGAAACATAGAAACTGGCCAATTACAGCAGCATTTACAAAATGGCTATGAGCGAATGATGACGGGTGATATTACAAGTTTTCGTTTCGCTGAAGCGCCCTCTACGGCTCGATGCTTGTCACTTATAGGTTGCTCTGGAAGTGGTAAAAGCTCAAGTGTGATGCGCATTTTAGCCACTTACCCTCAGGCTATTTATCATGAGAAATACAATACATATCAACTGTCGTATTTGCGTATAGAGTGCCCTGTAGATGGTTCTTTAAAAAGTTTATGCTTAAACTTTTTCCAAGAGGTAGATAAACATTTACATACAGACCTAACTGAGCGATATGGGCGTAAAAGGCACAGTACAGAAGTGCTTTTATCTTTCATGGCGCAAGTAGCAAACCAATATGCCATTGGCGTACTCGTTATTGATGAAATCCAGCGCTTAAGTCGCAAACAAAAAGCAGGACAAGAGCGAATGCTCGAGTTTTTTGTAGCCTTGGTAAATATTATTGGTGTGCCTGTTATTCTGGTTGGTACCCCTAAAGCAAGACCTATATTTGAACTTGAATTGCAATCGGCAAGAAGAAGTACAGGAATTGGTTCTATGGTTTGGGAACCTCTACCGCAAAATAAAAATAAGATTGATAAGGTGACAGGTAAGCCTAAACCTTCGGAGTGGCGGTTACTGACCGATAAACTTTGGCAGTACCAGTGGCTTATTCATCGTGATGAGCCACTAACCGAAGAGATCCGCAATACTTGGTTTGAGCTATCACAAGGCGTGCTAGATATTGTTGTGAAGTTATTCGTATTAGCACAACTTCGCGCAATAGTTACTGGTGTTGAAAGGTTATCTTCAAAATTACTCATTAAAGTATACGAATCTGAATTACAGCCAATCCACCCTATGATTGAGGCGCTTAAATCAGGTAAAGCAGCCACTATCGCTAAATATTCAGATTTAAAATACAAAGCAATCGATAAACGCTTACTAGAACTTAGTAAGCAAATTTCGGAAATAGAGATATCAAAAACAGAAACGTTACCTTTTGCGAGTAACTCCGAAGGGATGAGGCTTTATAACCTACTGTTAGGCATGGGCTGCGAATCTAGTTTGCTTGTCCCTCTAGTGCAAAGAGCAATAACAGAACACTCAAATTTACAAGTTAGAGCGCTTATTCCACTTGTTCTTGAGTGGTATGAACAAAAACCAAATGAAGCAGAAGAGACAAAGGAGAAGCCAAAGCTGATCAATGCAAAAAGTTGGCATACGTTACCTAGTGAAGACTTACGTTATGGCTACTCTCAACACAAAAAACGCTCTACGGAACTACATCAGTTTTATAAACAACAAGGAAATGTATTTGATATGACATCATGGCTTAAACAAAGCATTTAATATGGCATGTTTACCCATACCTTACCCAGATGAATTGCTTTACAGCGTTATAGGGAGGTATGGGGTTCATACACTAACTACTTCACCAAAGCAGCTATTGGATGATGTGTTTCAAAATAGACAAATTGTTGCTTCAGTAGCCTTTCAAGGGCATTTAGGTAAGATCTCATCACATTATCAAGGTAATCCTAACTTAACCCCGTACAAGCTTTTACAGAAGCATACGCTTTACCCCTTATATGCGCCTTTTGTACATCCAGAGAAGGCTTACCTCTCAAAACAGGCCTTGTTAAAAGATGAGCCTCACTCAGCTGATGTGCAATTAGGTAAAGCTGCGTCATGCGTAAAGAGTCCTGTTTATCTTAGGTATTGCCCTAATTGTGTAAGTGAGCAATTAAATAGATATGGCGAAGCATTCTGGCAACGCGGTTTGCAAATACCCGGTATGTCAGTTTGCCCCAAACATGCTTGTATTTTATTGAATAGTAATGTGCAGATCAGTGGACTACACAAGCATGAATTCATTGCTTTAAACCCAAGCTCATTGCAAAGCGGAGTTATCCAATATGGCAGCAGTAAGCAGCTATCACTTGCTACAAATGCAGTAAGGTTTTTAGAGTTAAAAGCACTAAAGATATACCCAGAGCAATGGACTTTATTCTACAAAAAACTTGCGTCAGAGCATGGTTATAACCATGGCGAGTATATTGATCATGATAGGGTTCTTGAACAGGTAGAAAGCTATTGGCAAAGTAACTTCTTGGAGCAATTAGGTTTAAAAGTGGATGCTCGTAAAGATACTAATTGGCTTAGGTCTATATTCAGAAAGCATAGGAAGTCATTTAGTTACCTTCAACACTTATTAGTTTGGCAAGCTTTCTTTGGTAATGGGTTAAATGTTGAAGTGGTACTAAGAAAAGCCTCTAACCAAAGTTTAGATAATTCGCCTGAAAGTTTTGATTCGGCACAAGAGTTAGTAATAGATAAAAATAAAAGAGCACTTTGGCAGACCTCAGCAACTAAATTAGGTATTAAACAAGCTAGGTTATTAGGGTTTGGCAGCCTTTATGCTTGGCTGTATCGGCATGATAAAGAGTGGCTTTTGAGCACTAACTCCAAACTAAGTAAGCCAATTCAGTGTACTAATAACAGAGTTAATTGGAAGCAAAGAGACTTATGTTATGTAAAGCGGTTTATCAGTCTTCGCAACCAGGCTGAAAAGTATTTAGAGTCGGAGCACTTTTCAAAAAATTGGTACTTTATCAATGCTGATATTTCTTTATCTCAGATCAAACATATTGATAAGTTACCATTATGTAAATTGTTTTTGGCTAAATATTGTGAAACTATAGAAGAGTACCAATGCCGTCGTATCGCTGTGGCATGCATCAAAAGTGAAAGAAATCATCACGACCTAAGGAAATGGCGCATACTGCGATTCGCTCGGCTCAGTAAGGATAGGATCTGCCCCCTAGCGGCAGAATTATTGGGATATGTAGTAGCGTATGACTCAAGCTGATCGCTTTAAAACTCTGCCTGACAACGCCAGAATTCAAGGCATGGGTAATATTTTCAAATACCACGATCGTAAAACGTGGGACATTGGCGTTCGTTTTAAAAATACCACGCGTAAATCACTCAAACTCAGCCAGCTACCATACCTAAGTCGGCAGGTTGTTTTAAATCAAACTGTATCAGCCATTCCCCCTGGTTATCCTATAGAGTTTACTTTGCCTGCACGAGCTTTGTGGCAGACGGCCTTAGTTGGAGAGTCAGAGCTGGTAAAGTACAAACTTGGAGATGAGCAGTCTCAAATATGCTTTAAGTTTAGTTGTGATGATAAGACGATTTTTTTGCCTCAGTTAGAATTAGCCCGAGCCTTGTTTTTCACAAATAACTACTTGGCAAATGCTGCGTTAATAAGTAATGCACTCGATTTTGAGTTTGATGTTGATTATAACCCCGAACAAGACGATGAGGAGTTTCCTCTCGATATAGTTATTAATGCCTTACCGACAACACAATGCCCAAGGGTATTATTTGAGAGTGAGGGCTTCAAGCATCAACTAGCTTGGATATTACTTAATAGGGACATAAAAAATTCATTCAACAGCATCTATCAGTATTTTTCTCAAGAGCTAGTTACGACACCTAAATACAAACATTGGACATTTCGGTTTGAACCGCCTGAATTAGAGGGGGTAAAAGTAGCAGCAAGAGGTTGGAAGTCTTTAGATGCAAGTACTTGGTTTATAAATCGAATCGAGTTATTAAGTGGTTTGTTCTTTCCCGACATCGCAGATATTGGTTTTTCTCATCCCAAAACGATTGGGAGAAAGCCAGGTTCTGAAAGTGGTAAGTGTGGTACTTACCCACAACTGCCGACACAAAGAGAAATAGATGAAGATAGTGATGGGAGTGAAGATAACGAGTCAGCATTGATTTTTTGTGATGCAACGCAGCGCATATATAACAGAGTCCCGCGTACTCGAAAAGTCTATGCAAAAACTAGAAAGGGTTCTGGCAGTAAAGAGGACGAAGATAAGCCCAGTACCTTACCTTCTGCAGTCAGCACTGATGATCCCAATTCACGAGGTGATATACCTCGCGCAGCTGTCTACGGCTTGGATGATCAAACAGATAATGCTCATTTGTACCTCAGTAAGTTTGATAGCTTCTTTAAAATGCTAGAGATATTAGAAAAAGAGCATGGTTTTAAACAAAGTAAACCGATTGTTCGTAAGCTACCAGAAGTAGGTCGCAGCAAAAGTCATATGATGGAAAATGGTTCTGCTCGATGTATGGCGATTATAAGGGTTGAGCATCAAAAAGAAGGCTATTTCTTATTAGAGGTGGACACTTCAGATGGCAGAGCTTCTATTGCTACTAAAGTAATTTCAGCTAGGGCATTAGCATTAAAAGGTAAGCTACGAGATTTTATAGCAGAGATCGAAAGAGGGTTACTTAGTAACCAATTTTGTTGGCCAAAGAAGTACTTTGATGGGCTAGTTGGGAAAGGTAACCACAAAAGTGTTTCGCATCAGAAGTCTAAGAGTGAGGGGCGGCTGAGTGAAGAAGATGTGTATAGATGGGCCGAGCGCGTTTTAGGACAAGTTTTTAGAAGCTATTTTCTTAAAAGAACAAACAATGATTAAATAGATGCACTGTTAATTTTAACAATATATTTAAAGACACTGGCTACCATCTAGTATTGAATATATAGGTTCTTTTGATGGTAAGACTAAATTGAATTAATAATTTTCCTCCAAGGAGAAGGTATGCCAATTAATTTTGAAAAGCGTTCAACTAATAAAGGGGTGGAAAAAAGAATTCACCCATGTGAAATCTACGATACTTTAGATAGACACGCTAACAAAGGACCTCTTAGGGTGCCGGTTCAAAGCACTGTTCTAAGCAATTGGTTTGAGCAATACAGAGACAAGAAAGATGTGATACTGAAATTGCCAACAGGTGAAGGTAAAACCTTAATTGGTCTACTGATTCTACAATCGAAGATAAATCAAGGAAAAGGATCTTGCCTGTATATATGTCCTAACAAGTACTTAGCTGATCAAGTACGAGTACAAGCAGATGAATTTGGCATACATCATTGTGAGATAAGCGAAGTCGGGTTACCTGAAGATTTCATTAATGGTGAAAAGATACTAATCACACATGCTCAAACAGTTTTTAATGGTCGAAGTACAAACTTTGGTATAGGTAAAGAGTCAATTGAGGTTGAAAACATTCTATTGGATGATGCTCACAGTTGTATTGAAACAATAAAATCTGCCAGCACATTCCGTATTCCACGGACATCAGACTGTTACCGTGAATTACTTCAGCTTTTTGGTGATGCATTAAAAAGTCAAGGAGCCGGAACATATGCAGATATCTGCAATGAGTCTAAGAGTGCAATACTTGCCGTTCCTTATTGGGAGTGGGAAAGTAAACAGGATGAGGTTGTTCAAATCCTTTCGAAATATAACAAAAAGATGGACAAGTCAGTATGGTTTGTCTGGGACTTATTAAAGGACAGTTTAAAACATTGCATGGCGGTATTTTCTGGTTCAGGAGTTGAGGTGTCTCCACGATTGCTACCAATGGAAATGTTTGGAACTTTTGCAAAAGCATCTCACCGGGTATTTATGTCTGCTACAATTTCAAATGATTCGTTTTTTATTCGTGATTTGGGTTTAGCAAAGGCAGTAATAGAGAAACCACTAACTTTTGATAAAAAATGGTCAGGGGAAAAAATGCTACTGATCCCCTCCCTTATAGATGGCAGCCTAACTAGGGAAGCTCTGGTAAATTGGATTGGCAAGTGGCGCAATACAAATTTTGGAGTTGTTGCTATTACACCTAGTAACTGGCACAAAAAAATATGGGAAGGTTTAGGAGCGAAAGCTGTAGATACCAAGAACTTATTAGAAGAAGTCGAAAAATTAAAACTAGGTCAATTTCCAACCCCTATTGTAATGGCGGCAAAGTATGATGGCGTTGATCTTCCTGATAATATGTGTCGTATTCTAGTTATCGATTCATTACCAATTACAGAAACCATCACTGAAAAGTACATTGAATTTTGCGTACCAGATAGTACTTTTACTCAAATTAAAACCGCACAAACCATAGAGCAGGGTTTAGGTCGCGCTGTAAGAGGGGAAAAAGACTATTGCGCAGTTCTACTTCTGGGTAACGATCTTGTTAAGCAAATTCGTTATAAAGGGTCACGTCCGTATCTATCATTACAAACTCAAAAGCAGATAGACATAGGCTTAGAGCTAGCAAAGTACGCCAGAGAAGATAAAGATGATTCGCAAAGCTATATTGATATGCTCTCCTCAGTAATAAGCCAAGGGCTAGGAAGAGATGAATCCTGGAAGCGGTTTTACACTGATAGTATGGAGGCTATTGACATTAATGATACTCGATCAACATCTACCAGTGATGAAATGCTCATACAGGAACGTAAGGCAGAATGTTATCATTCAGTCGGAAAACATAGAGATGCTGCCGATGCTATTCAGAGCCTTTTAGACAACCACTCAGAGTGTCTTTCTAGAGAGGAGCGAGGGTGGTACATGCAAGAGATGTCTCGATATATATATGCTCATAACCGTGTTGAAGGCATGGCGATGCAAGTCAATGCACATAACACCAATAAACGTCTTTTCTTACCGCCCGAAGGATATCAGTTCACAAAGATAGCTCTTAAGGCTCACGAGAGAATTATTAATATAAAGCGTGTGATTGGTGAGTATGAAAGTTTTGAAGATCTGTTGGTTTACATGGATGATGTATTTTCGCGATTGGCTTTCGGTGTTAAATCAGAGCGATTTGAGAGTGCAATTGATGATCTTGGTAAACTTTTGGGCTTTAATACCGAACGACCGGACTCTAATTGGAAATCAGGCCCCGACAATCTCTGGGCTATAAAAGATGGCAAATACCTTTTTATAGAGTGTAAGAGCGAGGTATTGCTTACACGTGCAGAGATTTTAAAAGAAGAAACAGGCCAATTTAACAACAATATTGCCTGGTTTAAGCGATTTTACCCTGGGGCTACAGCTGATTTTTCGATTATCATACCTACAAAGAAAGTGAAGCCAAACACGGGCTTCAATGAACCAGTTGTTGCTCTTAGGGAGCGCGGATTAAAGCGGCTTGTATTCAACGCCCGAGCATTCGTTTTGAGCTTTAAAAACTGCGATCTAAGAAGCTTATCCGATGACTTTATTCATCAATCTATACACCAGCACCAATTGGGAGCTGATGAGCTTGTTGAAAACTATTTCGAATCAACTATTCTAGTTAATTAAATTGATAAGAGGGGTGGTGGCATCCCCTCTCTCCCTACATAATCACCTTGCTTACTTTCTGCAAAATAATGCAAGGAAAGTTCAATTTTTGTTGGTAACTTAATAGTAATAATGGCAATACATTTCTACATGAATTGCCATCAATAAGATCAGATAATACGGCGCCTAATTTGCAGCAAACAATGGAGCTCTAAAATTCAATAGGCTGCCGGCGCTGGATTAGCTTTAGTCACGCCAACGATAATTGATGACCCTTTGCTTTCCTTGCCAGTCTAACCTAAGTTGCTTTTCTTTGTTGCAGTAGTGGTCATATCGCTTTAGGGCTTTGGCGTGGTCTGCAATACTTTCATCTGCGGTTAAATGCTGTAACAATTCTTCACTCATGATCAGCACTGCTTGTTGTTTTGCTCTGGAAATTGATACATTTGTTCGGTTTAGGTTCAAAAGAAACTCTTCTTCCTGACGAATGATATCCTCATCACCTACGCCGTAGGAAATAATGATTAAGTTTCTTTCGCCACCTTGGAACCGTTCAACAGTATCAACCGCTTGGTCGATTAAGGTGTGGAGGTTTGTTGGAAATATACGACAGAGCTCTTTAACTATTAATGCTCTTTGCGCTTTATGTGGGGTTACGACACCAACCATTCCCCTCCAAAATGCTTCATCAAAATTTGGTAAGTCTGATGCAGATTGATAATACTTTAGAATCATATTAACAGTGAGCATGGTTTCAAAAGGATTAGCTTGGCCGCTCATTCCATCACGATATCGAATAGAGACGACAGGGTGATCTGGATTAAACAATGAATCAAGTAAATCTGGTTGGAGTTGTTCAAGATATGTATTTGAGATATTTCTCGTTAAGTTACTAACTTCTATGTGTTGCGTCGGGTTTGCAGCATGTAATTCCACAGGATAGCCTAAGCGTTTACCAAAGTTTACTATCACTTCGTTAGAACGGTAATTAGTGAGTAACTTATAAGGCTCAATTTTATGGCGCTCGCGTAAATAGTTTTGAATACTACCGACTAAATGTTTTGCATTCGTTGGAGCTTCAGCCTGTTGGATTGGTGGCATTTGTAGGTGGTCACCGACGAATGTAATACAACCACCATCATCTAGAGAATTCAATATAGGCAGACTATTGGGCACATCGATCTGAGATGACTCGTCAACTAGGATATAGTCAAATAGTTCCCCTCGGCAGGGGTATTCTGCATCTTGCGCTTTGCCTTTTATGGATATTCCTGTTAACAATGGATAAATAGAATGGTGATGAGTGGCAACTACAATCAATGAGTTTGAACCTTTTGCACTTTCGAGTAATTCTCGAATATCTGTAATTTTTTGTAATTGTCCCTCAATATCAGGAGAGCTTATTACTTCCCCTACACCATGACCTACTGCTTTGGTGGTAACCCCTCTCCAAAGCTCGTCACTTAATATAAAGTCATAATCAAAGCTGGATGTTCCGGAGAGGCAAATGAGTTTCAGCCTCTCCTGATTTAGGGCTGTTAATACGGGACGTAAGCGATTCAATATCTCTATAACTGCTCGCTTAGTTGGGCCTGTGATTAAAATGCGTATCCCTTTTTCATTTTCCTGAGAGATTCTTAGTTCTGAGCCTAATATATAAACAGAAGTGTCTGTTTTACCGGTACCGGGTGGCCCCCAAATGACATTCAATGCATTTTTAAGAGAGGCGCTAATAGCTTTATTTTGAGAATCGTTAGGAGGAAATCTGCCTGTTTGATTTTTTACCCAAGATATAGCCTCTGTCAGCTGCGATTCTTTAATTTCATTTACTGATTTGTTCAGGGTTGCTCCCTGCCAAATTACTTTGGCAGCTCTTGTCACGATTTGCTTTTGGCTTGGCTTTTCTGGTTTGCTTTTTAGTAGAGCAGTTTTTGATGCTGGATCCGGAAATGCGATTACTGGGTGTTTGATTTCTTTTAAGCAAGCTAGGGTGACGTGACTACGTGGCAGCGGTGCGGATCTTGCAATTGCGATATTGTTTTTTACATGGAGAAGCCCATCTTTTAGCAGTTCTTTAATAATTGGTTTGCCCAAGTTTATTTTAATTTCAACCCAACCATTCACTCGATCAAAATGCCCAATGCTGATACTTGTGAGCTCACAAAACCGCTGGTAAAGCTGAAACTTTTCGTTTTGAAAATTGTTTTCATAACGCTCAATAATTCCCTCATCTTCTTTGGCTCGGAGTAAATCTATTGGTCTCTGAAAAGGGAACCCAGGCATATCTTGGAGAAGTAGAGTTAAGTAACTATCCTGATCCCTGAGTTTGCTATTTTTGGAGTCTTCAGACACCCAGTAATATTTGAAGAATGGCTTTTGCGTTATATCCTGTTGCTTGATTTCTTGAGACGTCATTTGTTTCGTTACAGAAATGCATGCAAATTTACTTTCCAGAGCTGGAATAGCAGAGGAGATTTCTTGGTTAAAGTCCAATAAACTTAATTGATCATCTAAGATTGTAAAGATGGACCACAATTGACTATCTGCTGGCAGTGACTTTATGCTTACGCTCCCGAAAACTTGTGAGCGTTCTAAGATGGTTTCAGTCATTATTGGTGGTGCATAAGCAAGCTTTTCTACGCTCTTATTTGCTCCGATGAATTTTCGCATAGAGGATATAGCCCAGACTTGTTTCTGTGCCGCCCAAATATATTTTTCAACATATTCCTCGAATAGCTGTTCTTCGAGCGCTTCTTTTTCACTTAGTTTTAGAGCCGAGAAGACAGCATTTTCTAAACTCTCCTTTTCTCTATCCTCGAGTTCCTTAAGATTATTCATATCTAATGCTTTTAGTTTGGCTTTTGTAGCTGGGTTTAGATTCGATAAGTCAAGATGCTTATGGCTTTTTAAGGCTTTTCGCTTTACATCTGATTTAGCTACACTTTTAAGCCAAATTTCTAATATGCGTTCTCGTGGGATGTAGTCACCAAGCTGCGACTTGTGTAACCAGCCAATCTTTTGATACGAGCTTTTAAGGCTTTCATCAATTCTCGATGCGACTACAAGTAAAGGGTAAGCTGTTTCGACAGGCCATTTCCCATGTTCCTGTATGATATCTTTTAGAATACAAATATAAGGAGCTATCATTTTCCCCTGTCGTCCATTAGAACGGAAATAAGCAGGGTCTTGAATAAGTTCTTCCGGAGAGAATAACCATAGCAAAGATCTTGAAAACTTTTCTGACACTAGAACACTCAAATGTCGTGATAAAACTTTTCGCATAAACTCCAGCTGATAACGATCCCAACAGTAAAACTGCACCGTAGGGCGTTTTGAGACGCTAGACATATCGAAGTCGGGATGTACATTGTTTTTAGAGTCAGATGCCCAATCAAACATTTCTTCAATCTTTGTAAGAAATAATTTTAGTTGGGTTAGTTCTGAGTCTTCTTTCATCTCTTGGACAATAAATACATCCTTTTCAAAAAACTTTGTTTTCGGTCGTTTTTCTTTTGGTAAATTCCAAGGAGCCATTGCTGAAAAAGCACCTTGCACCGAAAATGAAGCTGCTAACCCGTAAGATATATCGTAATTAATATGAAACATGATGCCCAAATTCGGCATTCTGGCTAACGTTATATTTTTAGAGGGGAAAAAGCTTGGTTCGGTTCGACGTAGTACAGCGTTGGCTTTATCTATAAGGCGATGTCGTTGTTTCTTCAGTTCGCTATGGGTATTGAATGCTTCTAGAGGTAATTCACTGAGGTTTTGGGCTGCATGTACTCCCCCCTCATTTATTGCCCTGCGTGCGCCTTTAGTTACTCCAGGAACAATACTTAAATGTTTTTCTTGATATGAGCAATGGGCACAAAACTTACTGAAATTTCGTATTTTTTGTTTTTTATAAGCTTCATACTTTTGGCTCATCATGCCCAAATAGTCACATATATCGCAGTTTGGAGTTAGATGATATTCAAGGTCTTGCCAGTTTTCCTTTTCAACCAGTACACGAGGAATATCTTCAATAAGCACCCGTTTTAAAGGGAGCATATACTGGTCAAAAGTTCTAGTACTAAGCTCTTGCATCCAGTTCTTTAACTTTTCTCTAACAGTATCCCCTTTGAATATGTAATTATCAGCCTTATCTGTCGCGTAGGAGTGTTTTGTCCATATACCTATAGTATCGACAACTAAATAGCGCTTATCTAAATTATTATATGCCAACCAATTTGATAGCATCCAACTATAAAGAGCGGCTTCTGCAAATTGTCCTACGCCAGCTTCGTCTGCCAATTTGACATCACTTATCATAAAGAAAGTGCGACTTTCATTTGCTTCAATATGCTTGATATCCCCATCAGGTAATACTTCATAAAGAGGTTCATCATTAGTCGTTAAAAGTTGAATATCTGATGCCAGTATTATGTCAGGCCGCATAAAGCCAAGATCTGGTAAGTTTGGAATTGACGATGTTTCAACACCTAGCTTCTCGTAAAGAGTGTGCATGAAACCTTTTGTGGAGAAGCTTGCTTCGAGAAGTAAGGTGTTGTTGTTTATACCTTTTTGACACCGCAACAACAGGTCTTTTTCTGAAGAATATTGATTATTATTGGAGTCATCTAAATGAATTGTGTTGGCAGGTAGGGTGTTTCGGAGAATTTCATAGTAGGTTTTTTCTAGCTTTTTTCCTTCACGTTGGCTTATTCCTAGTCCCCTAGAGCGAAGTTTAAATGGATCTGGTATTTCTAGACGCTCTCTCTCTGGATCCGTTAGATTTTTTTTACCGCCATGATTGATTATGGATAGAAATAGCCTCCGATCACATTTAGTTTCTAGGTGATTTACTACGATTTTTTTATCTATTTGTTCCATAGAGATTCTCCATACAAACTAAAACAACAATTATTTTGTTTGCGTATGTGCATGCCTTTGACAATTATAATTTTTTTCATAGAAAAGATTATATTGGCCTTTATTCAATATTAGATCCATTACTTTTTGATAGAGGTTGGCTTTGTAAGGAGGTGATAAATGAGTGGATCCAGATGATTAGTTCTATTATCATGAAAAGAGTTGGTCGTTTGGAGGTTTTACTGTGGCACAATCTTTTTTTCAGGCGATAGGCGTAGTAAATGATGCTAAATCGTTGAAGCGTTTATCTGTCAGTGTCGGTATAAAGGTTGAAGAGCTTAAGTATTATGATGAAGAACATATGCTACCTAGTTCAGATACATTTTATAAACTATCGAGACATTTGCCAGTTGAACGAAATAAAGTGGCAATGAAGATGGGTATTTTTACTGCTGAAATTAGGGAGTGGCTATCCATGAATGCTGACGATTTTGATGTGGGGATGCAAACTGCTTTCGGAGTTGATGAAAAAAAACCAGATTTCTCTACATCATTAGGTAAGCTATATCATGCAAGCTGTCTGGAAGTGTTACCTCAATTACCAAGCGATACATATGATTTAATTTTTGCGGATCCACCATTTAACCTTAAAAAAAATTACAATGAGAAATCAAAAGATGACCTTCTGGCTCATGAATATGAAGTCTGGTGTCAAAAGTGGTTGGATGAATGCATCAGGCTTTTAAAGCCTGGTGGGAGTCTATTTCTATGGAACATACCCAAAAATAACCAAAAGCTGAGCCAATATATATCTCAATTTTTGACCTTTAGGCATTGGATCGCAGTGAAGATGAACTATGGCTTCCCTGTTATAGGTAAATTGTATCCTTCCCATTATTCATTACTGTATTTTACTAAAGGAAATAAGCCGAAAGCTTTTAAGCCAGATAGACTTCCTTTAGAAACATGTCCTAAGTGTGCTCACGAATTGAAAAGCTACGGTGGATATAAGAGCAAGCTAAACCCCAATGGTTTGAATATGCAGGATGTTTGGTTAGATATAAATCCTGTGCGCCATAAAAAATACAAGAATCGAAAACACAATGAATTACCGATTAGTTTATTAGACCGAATTATAGAAATGTCTACAGAACCTGGTGACTTAGTTCTGGATCCGTTTGGGGGTAGTGGTACTACATTTGTTGTTTCTGAATTAAAAGGTAGACGTTGGGTCGGATGTGAAATTGGCGAAATTGATACAGCTACAGGGCGCTTGTCTAATATTGAAGAGGAGTGGGAGGTACTGTCTAAACAAAGGGACAGCTTAAACTCCTTATTTCCTGATAGTGTTAGGCAGAAAAGATTAAAGGGATCTTTGTGGGTAGATACTAACAGCAAAAAAACTAAAGTGAGCTAGGGTTTGGCAATAGAAGATCGTTGAAATACTTAATCGACCTTGAATGGCGTAATGGACCTGGGAAGAGCATATTCCGCAATTTCCCTTTGAGTATGAATCTTTATTATTTTACGTTTGAATTGCGATGTGTAGTTAGATAAGTCTAGTATGAAACTATATTTTCCCAACCTCAAATTTCCAAACTAAAAGACTGGCCCTATAGCCCCATTCAGTATGAAACTATATTGCGGGGCCACAACTTATTGGTAAGCCGCTTTTTTAGTCTACCAAAACTTCAATCTGTTACGTTTTAGAGCCCATTGAATCTTCAAAGAAAGATATCACACTTCACTCAAAACCTACCCCGCTTCTTTAGACCCCAAAAGCACTGCATTTTAATGGCTTAAAATATAAGCTTCAGTTTCTGACAATACCTAAATTTGCTCTTACGTTTCTAGAGAGCTGGGTTCAGAGAAAATGTTGGTTTTTCCTTGTAGCGCTTACTAAGTAGCCATCGACTTGGCAAAATTAATAGGTAAACCATGCCTGTAAGGTATAACAGGTTGGCGCTCAACAGATACACCATAATGTGGGATAACAGTGCTACTAAGACAATGGCCAAATCAGTAAATATTTCACGTTTTATTGATATTTTTGAGACTGTTAGAATAAGCTTCTCGCAGTTTTTATAAATGTAGATATTCATCAGCATTAACAAACCAAAGATAGCCATTAAAGTTGATGAGAATATGTGTATAAGTTGAGAGATTTGATTCAAGGTTAATGTTTCTTCCATTTTTATTGTGCTTTGGTAAAACGGAAAAAATGTTTCTAGTGCCAAAGTAAACATATACTTCAGCGGAAACACAAAAAACAAGATAGTAAACAAGAAACATGCAAGTAGGGCTTTTAATGGCGTGTCTACTTTATCAATAGAGCTTAGTAGTCTCGCTTGATTATTCCAAATGATGAACAACATCAAGAATGTGATAAAAAAGCCAATAAAACCATGTGACATACTCTCAAACTCGGCATAGCTTTTAGGTATTTCCATTTTCACAACTAAAAAAGTAAGTGCCAATCCAAAGATTGCATCACTTAATGCTTCTATTCGAGATTTTGAAACCATTCAATTCATACCTAAACGTTAGAATAAAAAACAAACTAAGATAACTGATTAAATAATAAAACCCTTATACAAATCAACAATGTTCAATAATTTGTTCCCTTTTTGAATTTTATGAAATCAACTAAGAATGATTTGAAAGTAAATTGAATTGACGAAAAAAGTCGCAATGCTGTGTTGGTTTTCATAAAAATTATAAGCAAATTATTTTAGAAGAAGTTTTGATACTTTTACTTTAATAAACTTCGATCCATCGCTTAGTTAGATAGTGATAAATAATTAACTTATCCAATAAATACAGATACTTGTGCATTACTCTAAGTATCTTCTTGTGATCACAAAAGCGCTCCTCATGGATGTAAGTATCTACAAGTCGATGACGATAGTGATAATCAGGCACAATTCATCAAGACGTCAGGCTTTTTGTACTTGAACTGCTAATGTCATTGGTTCTTACATCACCATTAAGGGCAAATCATGAAGCCGAATTTAACTTTACTCACCCTATTATTTTTCAGTCTCAGCGGTTGCTCTATGAGTCATACTGAGGACAAACCTAATGTAAAAGAAAGTGCGTATTTTGGAGAGCAGCCCCCGGGTTTAGTGCCTAAAATATTTGAGCCGAAGATTGTTTCACCAAACGGGGAGTTTGAAAGCGGTACATTCACGCCAGACATGCAGTCTTTTTACTTCACCAAAGCCATAGGCGAAGACAAAAAGCGAGGCTTCTTTGTTATCAATAAAGAAAACAATCAGTGGGGAAAGGCGTCAGAAACCGATCTACGTTGGCCGCAGTTTTCTTACGATGGCAGCAAAATGTTCATCGGCAAAATGTATCGTGAGCGTCAAGGTAGTGGCTGGTCAGAGCCTAAAAGCCCTGGCGCGTTCATAAAACATATGGCACATGGCAGATCGGTCTCTGCAAGTGGCACTTATTACTTTACCGGATATAAAAAGCGAGGTGTTGTTGGCGCTTTGTATTACTCTCGACTTATCAACGGGGAGTATGAAGAGCCTATAAAGCTAAGAGATGATATGAATCAAGGAGAGTACATAGCGGGTTCCATGATAGCACCTGACGAATCTTATTTGATTTGGAGTGTGCAACGAGCAGGGGGGTTTGGGCAATCTGATCTTTATATTAGTTTTAAAAGGCAAGATGGCACTTGGTCGAAGGTTATAAACATGGGAGCAACGATTAATACAGAAAAACAAGAAAGCTCACCTAAATTATCGCCTGATGGAAAATACTTCTTTTTTATTCGAGGTGATTGGCATGTCAATAAAAATGGCAAACGGGTCTATGAAGGAAAGCAGCATTGGGTTGATATTCAACTGATCAAAAACTTAAAACGAAAAAGCTCGTTTTCATTTTAATATTTCCTTCAACTAAACAACATACGCTAGAAAATTATAAATTGCACAAATAAAGAATATTAATTCTTTATTTGTGCATAATAATTCTTTAGAGTTGTAGCCAATATCAATTCAATGTTGAACAAAGGTAAGCTGCAGGTGCGTACAACTGAACTCGTAGACGGTTTTCGTCAATCAACACCTTATGTAAATGCGCATAGGGGGAAAACATTCGTAATCATGCTCGGTGGAGAAGCGATCGATCAGCCTGGCTGTCGCAGTATCATCAATGATATTGCGCTACTGACGAGTCTCGGTATCAAAATTGTATTGGTATTTGGCGCGCGACCTCAAATTAATGAGGCGCTGAGTGATGCTAGCATAATTACCCAGTTTCATAATGATGTACGGGTGACCGACAATGAGTCGCTTAAAGTCATTAAGCAAGTTGCTGGTGCTATGCAGCTCGATATCACCGCGCGTTTGTCTAAATCGTTGAGCAGCACACCCATGTCGGGTTCTAATCTTAACGTTGTCAGTGGTAACTTTGTGATCTCTCAGCCTTTGGGTATTGATAATGGTGTCGACTATCATCATTCAGGCAAAGTACGTCGTATTGACGTAGATGGTATTCGCCATCAATTGAACAATAACAGCATTGTATTACTTGGCCCGATCACCGCATCGGTCACTGGTGAGAGTTTTAATTTAACAGCAGAAGAAATCGCTACCCAAGTCGCGCTCAAACTCAATGCAGATAAAATGCTGGGCTTTTGTAAAGAAGCAGGGATATTAGATGAAAATGGCGAAGCTTTAGCTGAATTAATGCCAAATGAAGCGGAGCAGGTCTTAGCGCGTCATCGTGAACAAGGCTCTACCTGTATGAGTGCCTCGGTATTTTTGCAAGCGGCCATTGACGCATGTCGTGGCGGTGTGCACCGTTGTCACCTAATGAGTTATGAAGAAGATGGCGCCTTGCTTCAAGAGCTGTTCTCTCTCGATGGCATTGGTACGCAAATCGCGCCACAAAGCTCTGAGCAACTCCGTAGCGCAACGATTGGCGACATTAACGGCATTATCAATTTAATTCGCCCGCTCGAAGAGCAAGGTTACTTGGTTCGCCGTTCTCGTGAGCAACTAGAAATAGAAATTGAACAGTTTACCGTGATCGACCGCGATGGCGTGATCATCGCTTGTGCCGCACTTTATCCATTTGACGAAGAGAATATGGGCGAATTTGCCAGTCTTGCCGTCCATCCGCAGTATCGTGATGCAGATCGTGGCAGTATTCTACTTCGATCGGTCATCAATAAAGCCAAGCGCATCGGTTATAAGAGTTTGTTTGCGCTGACAACACGCAGTATTCATTGGTTTTTAGAACAAGGCTTTGATTGTGTGGGGGTGGAAGACTTACCAGATAAGAAACGCTCACTTTATAACTACCAAAGACGGTCTAGAGTGTTGAAATTAGATCTAACAAGATTGCCGAAAAATAGGTAGTCAGCTGGGCTTTTTTGGAGCACTTGTAGGCGCGAATTTATGTAGCGCTTGTTATTACAGTTGTCTGCGTGGGGTAAACCCACGCCTACAGTGTTCGTTTCAATTGATAGTTTCAAAATGGCACGAGCTAAATGTAGGCGCGACTTTATGTCGCGCTTGTTTTGCAGTTGTTTGCGTGGGGTAAACCCACGCCTACAGTGTTCGTTTCAATTGGTAGTTTCAAAATGGCACGTGCCAAATGTAGACGCGACTTTATGCCGCGCTTGTTTTGCAGTTGCTTGGGGTAAACCCACGCCCACAGTGTTCATTTCAATTGATAGTTAAAATAGGGCACGTTAAATGTAGGCGCGACTTTATGTCGCGCATGTTTTGCAGTTGTTTGCGTGGGGTAAATCCACGCCTACAGTGTTTATTTCAGTTGCTATCGTCCAACCGTAGCTTCGGTGATGGCGTCAAAACGATAAATCGCGAACTTCCCGCTGCTTTCATCTTTGCCCTTGTTTAAAACGGGTGATTTATGCAATTCATTAACCGTGAAATAGATTTGATTATTTGGACCAACTGCAAATCCGTCTGGCCAACTTAATTGCTCACCTTGAAATAACGTGGAGTACTTACCATCAGGTTTTATTACGCCAATACTGTTGTCGGTAATTGAGGTCACATAGACATTACCCGCATTATCGACGGTGATACCATCTGAAATTGGCTTGCTGCCATGGCGAACGACATGACTTTCAAGCTCAGAATTAGTCAACGTGTTATCTGTAAGGTACTTTGTTTCAATACGATAAAGACTTAAGCCACTCATCGCGCCAAAATATACCCAGCGATTATCTGGGCTGATGGTAATCGGATTTGCGCCAATACGTGCAGGCTGATCGCCAAGCGTGATAACATGACCATCAATAACCATATCGAGATCTTCAGGAGTGGTGTAATTGCTACCTTCAAGTACCCTGCGAGCTTGGCCCGTCGTGAGATCGACCACGATAAGTGCCGACGTTTTTGCTGAGCCAACATCGGTGATATAAATGGCGTTGTTGCTGTAATCAATGGCTAAGTCATTAACGAAGCTTGTATTATTAGTGATCGGAAAACCTAGATAAATAATTTTATGCAAAGACTCAGTACGGGTATTCCAAGCGACTAAACGCGCGTTACTTGTTGGCGTCGCACCATCAAGTAACCATAAAATACCTCTGCGATCGACATTTAAACCTAGTACATCGTTAAGACCTTGACCAAGTTCGTTTGGTTTGTGTGCCCAAGCCTCATTCGGGTATGGCACCGTTTGGCCATTTACTTTTAATTCCATGACTTTCACTGAATGGCCGTAAAAACCGTGCACACTAAAAAACACTCGGCCTTCGGAGCTGATTGCGATGTTGCCAGGGGGCGTCGAATTAGGCAGTGCTGTGACTTTGGTGAGTGTTGCTTGAGCATTGAATAAGCTCAAGCTGGTAATGAGTAACATCAAGATTTTGATGAGTTTCATAGGGTTTCCTCTGTGTGTTTTTCAGGGCAATTCTTGGCGCCATAGCAGTGCCTACATATTGACCTGTATATGCAGACTTATCTTTCAGGAGTGAGTGCCGCGTTTGAAGGAGGTTAAACTAAGCTGGCGCTACTAAAATTGTTTGCATGGGGTAAACCCAAACCAACTTTAATGCGGGTTGGGATCACTTTTGGCAAAGCGGGCTTTGCGTTTTTCAGCTGCCGTTTTTTCGCGTTCAAGTAACTTTTCTGCATTTACCTCAACCAATGGGTCAAGTGCATCTCGGGTTATTTCACCATCAGCCGCCAATGATAAATAACGGCCACAACACACACGCAAAAACGACGTGAAGTTGCCAATATCATGATCGGCATCGAGTGATTCGTGATACAAACGAGTGATTAGTTGCCCAACACTCAAGTCATCTCTAAAGGCGATTTCTTCTAACACGCGCCAGAAAAAATGCTCAAGACGAATTGAAGTGGTGACGCCATCAATACGCAGTGAACGTGTGATGTTCTTCCAACAATCTTGGTCGGCTCCGATAAAAAGTTGGCACATAGTGATGGCTCCTCGTTGGTTATGCTTTGTTTAATAGAGCGATAAACTGTTTTAAAAATTCAGGATGTGCAGGCCACGCAGGGGCTGTGACTAAGTTACCGTCGGTGATTGCCTGATCCATTTCTACTGACACATATTCAGCGCCCGCAAGTATAATCTCTGGCTTGCAAGCCGGGTAAGCCGAAATACGCTTACCAATAATGATATTAGCAGCCGACAACAATTGCGGGCCATGGCAGATAGAAGCAATTGGCTTGTTATTGTCAGAGAATGCTTTGATAAGACTGATCACATTTTCATCCAAACGCAAATACTCAGGCGCGCGACCTCCGGGTAAGTAAAGCCCATCGTAATCGTCGGCACGCACTGCTGCAAAATCAGCGTTTAACGTAAAATTATGACCTGGCTTCTCAGTATAAGTTTGATGTCCTTCAAAATCATGAATAGCCGTGGCAATCACATCGCCTGCTTTCTTATTCGGGCAAACGGCATCAACCTGATAGCCCATAGCTTGCAGTGCTTGAAACGGCACCATGTTCTCATAGTCTTCTACAAAGTCGCCGGTGATCATTAAGATTTTCATTATTCTTCGCCTTCTTCCTGTTGTTGAGTTTGTTGCTGATTAACCTGAGCTTTGGTTAAGAGATTTACTAACGTATTGATATTGAATTTATAAGTTCTTTTTCAAGTCTGCAGCCGGAGACTTTTAGCGATAACAAGGCGAATTTACGCGTCAATAGCTGGCCTATTGCAAGTAAATTCAACGCAGTTAACGTTGAAAGTAGCCGCTGGAGATAGATTTATTATCCAGAGCTCAGGTTAATTATTTAAACAAAGAATGAAAAGAGGCGGGTAACAGCCAATTACTACATGACTAACTAACAGTAAAAGTGAACAAACAAGGAAGCCATTTAGGGCTTCCTGTTATTATTAAAATTCAAAGTTAACTTGCACAGGGTAATGATCAGACAGTTCGTTGTAGTAACCATCATGATAATAACGGCCTGAGGGTAAGTTCCAATTTCCGCGTAAGTAACGCCAGTAAAAGTCACGCTCTGCTTTTGGGTAACGTACTAACATTTCTGGGGTGTTGGTCGGTTGCTTATGATCTGCATGCCAAAGTACATAATCAAGCGTGTCGTTATACTCTAAGCTGTAGTCAAAATAGTAGGCGTTCGCTTTAGTAAACCAATTATGCTTTGCTGAGAAAGAGCCAACCTCAGGCGTGTTGAAAATTAGATGACTGCGAACCACTTCGAGCATATCTGTAATTTCAGATTGTTTACTCCACTCAACGTTCATATCGCCGCCGATAATGACCGGCTCAGAAGTCGGAATTTGCTCACTCTTAATGAAGTCTTGTATCTCTTGTAGTTGGCCCATTCGCACAATATGTTCAGCCTCAGTGTCGCCATCATGTGTTGCTTGCAAATGCGTGCCAATAAGGTGATAGCGTTTGCCGTGTTTTTCTATTTCAACATAAGCGAACCCTTTGTTAGCCAAATAATCCCAGCTATCAGCCAAGCTGTTATTAAACACATGGGCTTTTTGTTTAATGATGGGGTACTTAGATAAAATCACCACCCCACCGCGGATCACAAAGGGGCTATTTGAGCAGTTACCCGTTAAGCTGTGCCAGCCAGTACCGCTACAGTCTTGGCCAACATTGGGAGTTTGATAAGGATAAAGTTGAGCGAGTTGCGCTAACGCAGCTTCGGATTCTTTGCTAAACGCTTCGCTGATAAGAATAACATCAGGGCTATCGTTTAAATGAGAAATGACATTTGGTAAACGCTCTGCACGATTTGCTTGATCCCAATCCTGCACGTTTAATTGCATAATATTATAAGCCATCACTTTAAGTGTATCGGCTTTACTGTGTGCGCTAAGCAAAGCTAGAACACATACTAAGACACGCATTAATTTCATTTTGTTCTCCGACAATTTCGGTTGTTTAAGCCCTCCCTGACGTCAGCACAGTCCAATTGCTAAAGTGAATGCTCGAATAGAGCAAAAACTTGAGCGCTAAAGTAGTGTTAAAGAATGTCGGTTTAATTGCGTGAAAGTGCCTTTTTTATGAAGCTTTTCTTGAGGTTATGTTGCTAGTTTAAAAATGCTTACATGAAAGCATTGTTTGATTTATGTAATCGTCTGCGTGGCCGATACATAAACGCCGTTGTTTAATTAAGGAAGCGCAATGCATATTGCTAGCATTGATAAGATGCCGATCAATTTCAAATCACCGACTCAGCCAGCAAGCGAAAAAGCAGCAGTTAGCGAGCACAAAGAAGTCAAAGTGGGTGACAGTGAAGATGCAAAAGAAAGCGGTAGCGATACCGTTCACATTTCTATGGAGGGAATGAAAAAACTTGATGAAGAATCAAAAAGTGATACAGAACATCTACCTCAGCACATTAAGCAAATGATCGAAGCGATTGAAAATATCATTGAAATGATCGAACAAGCCGAAGAAGTGCTAGCCAAAGCTAAAGAAGAAAATTACCCTGATGAAGAGACAAAAAGGCAGGTAATTGAAGGCCATCAGAATCAAGTTAGCAGCTTGCAGCAAGCTAAAAATGACGCAATCACAAACTTGATAGATGCAATGAAGGAAGCGGGTATTTCAGAGCCCGGAATTATTGCTGATTTAATGGGTTAAAGTTCAAATGTAATAAAATGTCGTGTTATTTTTGAATGTCTCCGGTTTTCAATGGACATTCAAAGTTGCTGTTGGGGGTTGGTTTGAGTCTAATTTAGCTTGAGTGTGGTGTTCAAGTAGGTTCTTCAATTTTGCATTTTGTCGCGTTGGCGACGGCAACCAAGGGGCGGCTAAGCAATTCAATTTGACGTTTTGCAGAAGTTCATCCTTGAAGTTGTTGCCTGTCGGCATCCATGGCCTAGCTCACCTTGTAGCGCATCCATGCGCTGACATTACTCATCAATGCATACTTTTCGGGTGAGATATAAAGGGGGTGGTGCTGCCTATACCAGCTAGTTTTTGTTTTCATTACTCAGTTGTTATCATCTCTTTAGTTTTAAACTACTTTACGGGATTAAAGTGAGAATTTTTAAATTTAGGCATGGTTCGCAAAAAGATTTTGAAGCGCTTGAGCAATCTTATATATGGTTTTCATCTTTGGATGGGTTAAACGATCCATTTGAAGGTTGCTTTTATTTAGATCCCGAAGTAAGCGATGAAGTTCTATTCAAATACCATAAAAACATACTTGCAAGAGAGCCTTTGAGTAATATCTCACCTGCAGATGAGGTTGTTAAAAGATTCATTGATGAGGAAAAAAAGCAAGTTGGTGGTTACAAGCAGTGGTTGATTGATCATATGACACTACCTGAGTTAGAAGAAGAGTTAGAGCTATTAAAGAAAAAGTATAGTGTTTTCAGTTGTAGTAGAGCAGCTGAAGAACATGAACATCCTTCGCCATTAAATAGAATGGCTTTATGGGGATATTATGCAAATGGTCTTAGGGGATTTTGTGTTGAATATGATGAAGATATATTATTTTCGAGTATTCAAGAGCTGAACTCTGAAATGATATTGGGTAAAAGCTTGATTAATTACTCTACCGATAATTTACTACCTGTTGTATCCCTTAAAGATACATTAATGGATTCCATAGAAGGGTCTGCTAAGACACATGCTGCCTTGTTGAATGCAATTAGAACTAAAGCTAGTTCTCCATGGTCTGTTGAGAATGAGCTTAGGTTTATTGCTGAATCTCCTAGCAAACAAGTCGCTCATTGCAAAAAAGCTATTAAAAGGCTTTATATTGGCTCTCGTATGAATCAAGCTGATAAGGATAGGCTGCTTAATTATGGTAGAGAGAATGGAGTGGAATTATTTGAGGTGATGCATTCAACTCAAAAAAAGACTTATGGGTACACATTTAGAAAATGTTTAACCACTAATTAGGAGGTTGTGGGCTTTTTTAACCCACGAGCTTTAACTTTTTAGCCAATTCAGAAACGCTTCTTTAGTATCAAAAACATGGAATTTTTTATCCTTTACGGTTTCAGCTTCATTAAGTAACCATCTATAAGCTTCTTTTTTGTAGCCGTCGCCATCAAAAACAATCACTAAATTATGTTCAGGTGCTTTTAATAACGATTTAAAAAAGAATGGGAATTTCTGATCCACAGAGCCTGAACTTTCCTGCCTGTGAGCTTCGACACGTATCAGCCCATAGTGAGAACTGTTAACTAAAAAGGAGCTTTGCCTGTTTGTACCATACATATCTTCATATGAGTTTCGTGTATTGAATGTGTTTGGCTCTGGCAAGGTATTAGAACTTGCTTTAAAACCAATAGAAACTAGCGAATCTTCCAGCTCTTTACAAAACCGTCTATTAGATTCTATTGGAGTACGCGCACTTAAAGGTTGAGGGGCTTCCTCGAATAATGAAAATTGGTCTTCCATATCAAATCCTTGAAATGTCAAAAGGGAGTTTTAATTTATTAATTGGATTGCTTCAAAGCAAGTGAATGTTGATTGAAAATTGCTCAAAATCAAAGTTTGCACTAATTCGTTTTCATAACAAACTTAAAGCGTATCTAAGCATTAGGTGTCATACCGAACTTGTTTCGGTATCCATTTTCAATCATTACATTGACTCAAATGAGTGGTGCAAAACCGCACCACTGTCTTTTAAAACCTCTCCACGACGACGCTCGCTTCCTTTGCTAACATCAAAATGTTTGCAATAAGAAGGAAAATTGAAATGCGTTACTTATCTATTTATATCAATGTATTGGCTTTGTTTTTTGTGGCGGGTGTGAGTGCATCTCAAACGCAAAATGAGGCTGAGATCGAGCAGTTGTTTGTCAATTATATGGCGAAATATAACCATTACATTCAGACTGGCGAGTTACAACATGCACCGGGTTTGTATCATCCGCAGGTGATGTTGGTGTCTGATAAGCGGGTGCCGAGTGTAGTGACAGAGGCGCAGTTGTATAGCCAAATCGAGGTGTTTTTAGACTCACTGAAAAAGCGCGGTGTAAGTAAAGTGAACTGGCAAAAAGTCGATATTCATTTATTAAGTAATAATATGGCGCTTGCCAGCAATGTGGCGATTCGGTACAACAAACAAGGTGAAGTGGTCGACAGAGTGGGCGCGAGTTATACCTTATCAAAACAAGATAAGGGGTGGCGCATTGCGGCATTTGCGGTACATCCGGTCGATAATGCTTTTGTTTTTAATACCAATACTCTTAATTAAGCGAGCTATTTTGAGGCAAGGAAAACTTGTCGATAACGAGGCGGAAATTTTGCTATTTAGTTGTTCTAAAAAAGAAATTTTCAACGAAGTTAGCGTTAGTTTTAGTCCCTAAAAATGATTGAGTATTATTGTGGATTGGTATTACCCAATAGTGGCGAGAGAAGATGGAAAACTGGGACGATTATCGACTGCTGCTAGCGGTGCAGCAAAGCAATAGTATACGTGCTGCGGGTGAGCGCTTAGGGGTGAATCACAGCACTGTGTCTCGGCGCATGCAGAGCATCAATCAAAATCACCCATTTAAGGTGTTCGAAACAACGGCATCTGGGATAGAAATCACGGAATATGGCGCAGTTTTGCTGCAAACTGCACATAAAATGCAAGACCTGATGGCTGAGCAGGCTCGTACCTTGGCGAGCCAAGATTTTTCGCAAAGTGGCGCGGTGAGTTTGTCTTTACCGCCTGCTATTTTGCAGTTTTTATTACTCGACGAACTTGCGCTGTTCCAACAGCAACATCCCGATATTCGCCTTACCGTTTTTACTTCTTATGACTTTGCCAACCTCGACAGTGGTGAGGCCGATGTGGTTATTCGGGTATCGAACGATCCCGGCGATGAGCTAGTGGGTCACCGGGTTTTCCCTATTCAAGTCGGTTACTTTGCGTCGCGAGAGTATTTAGCAAATACACCGCCTGAGCAGCGGGTTTGGATCACTGGTGCGAATAGCGATTGGGTGAAAAATACACCTTTTGCTGAGTTGCCCGTGCGTTATTTGGTTGAAGATTTAGTGACTCGGCACACTATGGCTGCAAAGGGCTTGGGCATGATCCGCGGTGCCTGCTATATCGCCGAGCATTACCCAGAGCTGGTGCCTGTGATTGATGAATTTACGCCATTTCAAGATCTGTGGGTGCTTACTCACCCTGAGCTTCGTGATACACATCGTATTAAAACGGTGATGCAGTTTTTGTTAGGGGTTTTGCGTAAAAAAAACGGTTAGATAAATACACTTTTTGTATATAAAGTCTATTTTTGAGCATAAATTGTTCCTTTATTAAACCCGATATTCCTGTTAAGTTGGATTTGTAACCTACTTATTTTTAAAGGATTAGTCGTGCATTTACTTAAACCTTTGGCACTTTCTCTTAGCTTAGCTCTGTCTGCAATGGTTGTTTCTCCGCTGGCGCTTTCTCAAACATCAGCAACCGAAGAACGTGCTGAATACACCCAATTTACCCATGTGTTTAAATCGAACATTTTAAATGAAGAGCGCACAGTCATTGTGCAGCTACCAAAAAGTTATAAAGCTCAACCTGATAAAGTGTATCCGGTTATTTATCGTTTAGATGGTGCAGGTAATCTGCCTTTGATCACCTCTGTGATTGAACGTTTGCAAAACGACAATGCCGCACCAGAAGCCATCATAGTGGCAATTGAAAATACCGAGCGATTGAGAGACTTATATCCGACCGTGAATGAAGAGCCACAAGGTCCTGTAGGGCTAGGGGGCGGAGGTAAAAAGTTTTTAGACTTTTTTGAAAAGGAGCTTATCCCGCTAATCGACGAAAAGTATCGCACCCATGATTATAAAATTATTGGTGGTGCATCGGCAGCAGGGGTATTTGCACTTTATGCAATGACCGAAAAACCGACCCTGTTCCAAGCGCATTTAGCTTACAGCCCAGCTGTGTGGTGGAATTATGGCGCTGCAGTCACTCGCACAAAAGAGTTTTTAAAGAAAAACAAAACTTTAGATAGCTATCTTTATATGAATATTGGTGAGGAAGCAGGTGTAATGCGTCAGCGTTATAATGAGCTACTTCTGAGCCTTAGAATGGATAAGCCTGCAAAACTTAAACTTGTTGAAGATAGATTTGATTCAGTCTCTCATAACCTAACGTCTGCGGCAGGCGCCTTTAATGCCTACCATAATTTGTTTATGGCTAAGCAAATGCCGTTGAAAAAGCTAACATACGACATGACCTCTATTGATGCATATTACAAAAAGCTCTCTGAGCAATGGGGCGAAAAAGTCGCACCACCAGAGAATGCAGTTAGGCAGTTAGGCTATCAGCTAATCGGCATGCGCAATCACGATAAGGCCATTCAGGTCTTCGCGCACAATACCAAGCTGCATCCCGACTCTGTCAATGCGTGGTGGGGGTTGTCTTATGGCTATGAACAAAAAGAAGATAACAAAAAGGCGTTAGAATTTTTAGAAAAGGCCGTAAAGCTTGCTGATAAATCATATCCTTATTACGACATGCTGATGAATACACAGACACGGCTTAAGGCTGCTGTGAATTTATAACCGCCATGTTTACGATAGCGGAGCAAAATAGTATTTGGTGGTTATAATTAAATGATGGCCAGTATTTATAGGTAAATTATGAAACACTGTTTTCTTATTTATTGTTGTTTATTTGCCTGTATTGCAATGGCTGAAAGCCCACGCTTGTCGGTGGTGTTTGAGCATAACCCACCTTTTCAAACTATTGATGCTGAAAATAAAGGCCATGGGCCAATCATTGATTTTGCTGAGCTATTAGTTGCATCAGCAAAATCAAGCTCGGAGTTTGAGGCTGAGTTTAATGGAAAGCCGTGGGCGCGGATCATGGAAGTAGATGCCTATCAGCCCAATACGCTTATTCTGTCTATTTCTAAAACCCCACAACGAGAACCGCATTTTACTTGGTTGACGCAAGTTTATACTGGTCAGCAATATATTTGGAAAGTGAAAGGGCGAGATGATCCTGAAAACCAGCCATTGCAAGTTGCTGTTGAACGTAATGCCCATAAAATGATGAGTATTAAGCATCATTTTGGTGAAGAAAATGTGCTTAAATCTCTCAATTCTGCACAAGCGCTGCATGCACTATTAAGAGGTCGAGTGGATAGATTTGTAGGCACGGTTTTCGCCGTTTCGGGTAAGTTGAAATCGCTTGGTCATAACATGAATGAGTTACAGCGTTTGGCGAAGTTTGATGATTCAGGGTTCGCTAGCCAAGGTTTATCGTTTGCACTCACCCTTGACTCAGATGAACACATCGAGGCGGCGCTTCGAAAAGCATTAAAGGATCCTAAAGTTGAGCAGGCAAGGGCCAAATTACAGCAGCAGTTTGAAGCGTCGGAGCGCCAACTGATGGCGGGATATTATACCAATCCTCAATAATACTTAATCATTTTGAGGGATTAAAACTGACGGTAGCTTCGTTGGAAATTTCTTATTTAGAACAACTAAATAGCAAAATTTCCGCCTCGCTACCGACAAATTTTACTTGCCTCAAAATAGATCACTTAATTAAGAGGATTGGTATTAAGCCTTTTCGTCGCAGGCTGATCAATTTGGCGATTTAAAGCGTAAACACTCTCATATTCTAGAAAAGCACACCGTAAACTTATGCAACATATGCTAACCCCACGCAAACTGTTAAACAGCAAATGGACCGCCGTTCACCCGCAATCAAAAGAAAAGCACTTTATGGTGACCTGTGTTGAGTTTGATGAAGAGGGTCGCGTGAATGAATGCATCATCGAAGCGGTGATGACCAAGCGCGAAATAGAGATTAACTGGCGCGATCTGAAAAATCCCAAAGTGTGGAAAATGGGCTGGCAGTAATTATTAAGATATTAGTTATTAAGGTATTAGTCATTCAGACTTTAATAATGCAATATTTTGGTCTAGGGAGATAACTTGCTCAAGCAATAATTTGTTGTCTCGAATATCTGTTATCTTCCAAGCAAATGCTTTTAAAGGCGTGAGTTGCTCAATAAATTGACCATCAAGGTCGTATCTATTCAAGGTTTTACTGTCAAAACTATAGCTGACTATCTCACCGTCATGCAGCTGCATACTTTTACCATTGAGCTCAGACAATAACCTGCTCTTTGGTTGAACATCGTCTAATAAGAGTTTAAAAACACGACCGTTTTCATCGCTGTAAAACAGTATTTGTTCAAAGATCCAAAGCTGTTTGATACCCGACAGCGGGTAAGGTGTGAGTTCTGCTGTTGTGATATTAAGTTTAAATAAAGTATCGGAGTTGGGTGTGTTTGCAGTAACAAAAAGCTGTGTGTCATCGGCCCAAGCTAATACCTGATTGAGAGGGAGCCTAGTGTCTATTTGTTGGTTTTTACCCGCCAAGTTTATGATATTCGCTTTATTTCGGCTCACCACTGCTAGCTGTTTACCGTCTGGGGACCAGCTAAATTGTGAAATAGGGTGTTGCTGTATCAAGTGGCTGAGCTGAGTTGTTTGTTCGCCTTGCCAAAGCCAAATCTGATCTTGTCCGCTGCGGTTAGATATAAATGCGATTAGCTCACCATTAGGTTGGTATTTAGCGTGACGGTCTTGGCTGGTGGCACGGGCTAAACTCGGATAAGGAAGTTGTTGTCGGTTTAATCCGTTAGGGGTCGGTGCTGGAGTTTTACCTGATACATTGATTTCAGCTATATCTATGTCTTTTCGGCCCGTGATGGCCAGTAACGAAGAGTTATTAGGGTGCACTGTAATGGCCGATAGGTTGGTTTGAGGTGTGCTGATTTGCGACACCTTGCCGTCAAAAGTTATGCGATAAAGTGCGCCATAACTGGTTACCAATAAATGCGCGCCATTTGCTGAAAACTGTGCGTCGAAGCGCTGATTTTGCGCAAGAAAATCTGGTAATAAAAGAGCTGTATTTGCGAGTATCTCACCTTGTTGGTTTAACACAATCAAACGAGAGCCTGCGCTTTGACTATTGCTAAACAGGGCAAATTTTTTACTCTCTTGATGATAACTGAGGTGGTAAATCTCATCTTGCTCTGATTTATAAAGGGCGCTGAACTTCTTGCTTAAGTCATCGTAGAGTTGCAGTTGAAAGCGATCACCTTGATAGCGTAAAAACGCATATTGATGATTCTCGAGTGCAATAGGTTGGCGCAGTTGTGCTTTGCCGCAATCAAAGCGTGGCGTTGGTTGTTGAGGTTGGTTTAGTGCCTGAGCAAAATCTAGGGTAGCAATACGCCAGCACTGCTCGATGAGTGCCTCGCTATCATGCTTGGCTTGTTCGTCACATTGGTTATGCTCTACAAATACCAATGAGCGACCATCGGGAGTAAATCGGGTATCTCGATAAAACCCCGCTCGCGAGGTCAATTGTGTTTCTTGGCCATTGGCTACATTTTTGGCCCAAATATGACTCTGACAAGCATGTGTTGAGCGGTTAAAAACGATATAGCTGGCATTTGGATTGAAGCTGGCAAAGCTTTCATGTGCTTCGCTGTGAGTGAGCGTTTCAATATGTTGATAGCGAATATGGGTGTCGTGATTTAAATACCACACCAAGCAAGTGAGAAAAATGCTCATCACTAACGCTAAGATTTTAATGCGATTACTTGTTATTCGTTTAGGTTCTTCCTTAAATGCCTGATAAGTATGGTTAACTTTTTCTTTGTTAGTCAGCTGCGAATTTTCTGACCAGCGCACGGGCAGCATCAGTCGGTAGCCGATCTTAGGGTGGGTGGCAATGATGTGAGGCGACTTTGCATCGTCACCAAGCACCTTACGTAATCTCGCAATGCAGCGCTGTAATGCATTAGGCACCACTTCTGTACCTTGCCAGACTGTGGTCATGATCTCTTGATGGCTAACAACCTCGCCTTGCTTTTGTGCAAGTAAATAAAGCACTTGTAAGATCTTGGGTTCGACCTTGGTTTCTTGTTGCGCAAAAATAACAACAGAACGAGCGAGATCAATCTGGTGCTCAGCAATAAAAAAGCGAACTTGGTCGGTCATGGAGATCAATTACATGGGCTTGATTGCAAAAGTATACGGTCATCGTAAGTTGATGTCGATAACCAGGCTTAACTTGTAACTCACTGATAAATATAGACAACAGTAATTCATCAGCTTTTCATCACAGCACCATTGTTGTTTTGTGCACTCACTCAAGCATTTTAAAAAGTCTTCAGAGTGAGTGATTTAAGGATTTCACCATGGCAGCACAACAACAAAAAAATGCGATACAAAAATATATAAAGTACCCAATATTAACGGCGTTACTGCTAATGAGTAGCGCAAAAGTCACGGCGCACACGAGTGTCGATGAGATAATAAATAAAGCAGCAACGGCTTATGGCGCCGAGCAGCTATCGTCGCTGCAAAAAGTACAGTTTTATGATGAGCTATATCAATACGAGCAAGCACAGACAGGAATCGCCAGTGAAGGCTCACATGGAATTCAACTGAGCCAGTTTACGCAGCAATTGTCGATAGATTTTAAGCTGCAAGCTAAGGTATTTAAGCGTGCGGAGACTCGGCTGATAGGCAATCATGGCAGTGAAAATATGGTGGTACTAGAGCGCCGTTTTCACGATAACAAGGGCTACTTGGTCGACCATTGTCAGGCCCGCTACCGAGAGGTTGACGGCTTAAAATGGCATAACGTGGATTTTGGCTTAGCCAGCAGCATAGATACCTTGGTGATAAAGCAGCTTACAAATAACAAGTCGCAATTATCATTAAAAAATAGTGTGTATATACAAGGTGTAAAACACGAAGTTATCGAACTAACTCAAAACGGTACTAACAATGTGCTTTATATCAATACACAAACAGGGCTACTAACTCGGCTGATAAAAACGCGGGGCGAGCACAGCATTCACTATGATTTTTTAGCGTACAAAAAAGCCAAGGGGATCAGTTGGGCGAGTGAAGTCTTAGTCAGTCGCGATAGTAAACCTATCTCACATATCGTTAATCGACAGCTAAAAAGTCATTTTGACCAATCAGTATTTACTGGCGTCACGGCAGAATATAAGGAGTTTCAGCAAGAGGCTTATTTAGACTTTCCGACGCCGACAGTGAATGAGTTAGAAAAAGGCGTGTATTTAGTAGGGCAAGGCTGGGGGTTTAGTTTATTTATTGATAACGGCGACCATTATATTTCGGTGGGTGCATGGCAAATGCCTGATGATACCTTTGGTTGGCAGCAGCGTTTAGCGTTACTGCAGCAAACAACGGGCAGCAACAAGCCAGTAAAGGGCTTTGTTGTGACCCACCATCATGACGATCATCTAATGGGTTTAAACGGAGTCGTAAAGCAAGGTGCAGCATTGTATGTGTTACCCGAGCACGAACCTGCAGTAAGAGCGAGCATTTCAGAGCCGCTGGCAGATACACAATTAAAACTCATATCCCATGCAAGTAAACTAGGTGATGGCAAGATCCGACTGCTTGATGTACCAAGCAGTCATGCTGCACACAATTTAGTGGTGTACTTACCCGGGCATCAGATACTGTTTGCTGAAGATATGTTTGGCAGCAGTTTTGCGAAAGGCTTTGACTCACCAAATAGCTGGCCGATGCGCGATGTGTACGCTAGAACAAGCAAGCTTAATCAAGCCATTCAGCAAGCTAACTTTAATGTTCAAACCTATGTTTCATCTCATCATGGCCGCGTTTTTTCTCAGCAAGACTTTATTGACATGCTGCAATTGCGCTGCCCGAGTAATAATGAGCTACAAAACAGGCTGTTTAACAAATAAAAAAATAGCGAGTAATCGTCGACTCGCTATTTTACCTAACGTTTGGAGGAGTTAGGGTTAGACGGTTTGCTGGGCGAGCCGAGAGTCAATGCTGGCGATATTCGCCATGAGTTGCTCTTTCACCCTTTGCAGGTGTTGCTGTCGCTGTTCAGGGGCTTGTTTGGCAAAGCGAAGCGCGCTGTAAAGACTGCGTTTCGAAACTTGATACTTGTTGGCGGCTTGCGACAGGCTGGTTTCACCTATCATCACGCTTAACATGGCTTCGTGTAAGTCTATTTGTTTGCTCATTTCGCTTTCTCCTTGGTGTTTCTAGTGGCTTGTTTCTCTTCATGAATAGGCCAAACGCTGATATTTGCATACCAATCTAAGTGCCAAATTAACTGCATGGTTTGAATCAAGTTGTGCATGTGAAAACCCCTGTAATAACTGCGTTGCAAACTAGATATAGAAAGACTTGTGCCAGAGTTTTAAGCTCTTGATTTATTTGGTTTTGTTTTTTGTGGTTTAGAGCTGATGCACTACTTTTGTGAGCAAATCAGGTAACTTGCACTGTTTCAGCGCATGTTATGAGCGCTATAAAATAGTGGATTTGAAGTGAGAGAGGGCTTATTGAAATAGGCTTTTAAAAGCGAAAAATAACTAAAATGTGATGTTTTGCAGGGGAGCATGACAGCAAAAATAAATTCATTTTTACCCTTTATGGGTATTTTGAAAGGTGATTTTGCAGCCTGAAAAGCGAGATTGATAGTAAAAAAATCGTCACATTCAAAAAAAATAAAATTTTTTATTTGGTCTTTTGGCACTAAAAAAGGGCTAAAAAGCCCTTTTCATTATTTCAAAATTTAGAATGTTCAGCTTTATTTTCTTTTTCTACAAGCAGTGAAAAATAGTGTTGGTATTAGCCAAAACAATGAGCCGCCACCGCCATCTGATTGCTGTGTCTTGTCGGTCGGTGTAGTGGGTGTTGTGGTGGAATCTTCGGCGCTAATGGTATAAGAAATTTCTTCTGTAGTGACTTTGTGGCCCTCAAAAAAACCACTCAAACTTAAGTTAAACGTGCCTGCTTTTGTGGCTTCAAATTCATAATGGCTACCCTGATGTTCAGCGCCGTCATGGGCTGTCCAAACATAGTTGAGCTGAACAGGCTTAGAGGTTTCAAGGGCGGGTTTAAAACTGAGTTTTTCGCCGACTTTCGCGGTTTTTTCTCCTGAGATCGCGAAAGATTCAATCACAGGTGTTACGGCGTCAACTAGATGTTGCTTACTGTAACTGAGCTTGTCGTTAACAAACGCTTTAAGGGTGACTTGGTAAAAACCGGGTTGCTTGTATTCGTGGTTGGGTTTGGCTTCTGAGCTGGTTGTGCCATCGCCAAAATCCCATTGATAAGCGGTGATTTCATTGCTCAAGGTTGGTTGAGTATTGAGTAATAAAATCAGCCCTATTGTTGTGCTAGAAAGCATGCGCATAATTTCTCCTTTTTCCTTAGAGATGTAATTTTCATAACTGAATTAACGTTTGGATCTTATATCAAAGTTTTCAATAAAACACCAAAACCGGTCCGCTGGATACAAATATTAAAATTTAATGAAATGTTAATTTTTGCTCTTTCCCGGTATTGCGAACAAATATTAAAACCGATAATAATATTAATAGAACAACTACTCAGTTTGAGTGAGATTGTTCGCTTTTATTTCAAGGAATGGTGATTATGAAAGTTATTTTAGGAACGTCAGCGGCGCTTTTGGGAGCCGTTGCGCTAGCTATGCTTTTGCCTGAAAAAGCACAGCCTGAACTCAATGTACAGTCTACAGAAGTCGTTCAAGATGTTGTCGTTACTGATACTCTTGAAAATTCTTCATTGTTGATGAAATCTGACCTAACAGCCGATCTTGAGGTTGCGAAAGTGCAACAGAACGAGCCTGTAAGTATTTTTTCGTGGCAAATTAGACCGCTTGAAGAACTCCATGATAAACGCGAGTTAGAAGCCGAATACCGGTTTTTAAAAGAGCGTTTAGAAAGTTCTGAAGCAGTCGATCTGGTTAATAACAATAAATTAACAAATGAAGATATCGAAGCACTTCAAAAAACCTTTTCTCATCTAAATCTTATCACTGAGCGTTTGATAGAAATCGCCTCGCAAGAAGCTCAACAAGAGTTTGAGCAGCGCTATGGTTCTGATGCGTTTGCACAAGACATGGCTTTTGTAAAAGAGACGGTGAAACAAACGCTCGCAGAGCGAAAAAGTCGTCCAGCAAACTCTTCGGAGTCTGTTGAACCAATGGTTGAAGCAGTAAACGTAGAACAAGATGTTCTACAAGTCGTAAACCGAGTGGAAAACACTCAACAATAAAACTTATATAAGGATGAAAACAGTGAAAAAGACGCTTTTAACATTGGCGGTTCTTTCTGTGCCTGTCACCGCAATGGCTATGCCTAGCTTACGTGATGACTGCCAGTTTAGCAGCCCAATTCAATCAGGTGGAGCTGATATTTTATTCAGCCAAAACTGTAAAACAGCGTATGTAGCGCCGCCTAACACAGGTAAGGTAACGCTATCGGGTTATCATGAAACTCAAGGTACTGAGTTTTGTGGCAACTTAGACAATGCAAAAGCAACTTACGATGAGTCGCAAACACGTTCAAAAACGTGGCGTGACAAGTCTGAGGCTATTTTGCTTGAAGTTGACCCGCTGATTGATGCGAAAATTCAAGCTAACGCAGATCTACTTGAGCTGAAAGGCAATATCGATTACTGGGTATTCGAAGAGCTTAAAAACAGCTACGAGATGGCGTTACTTGCTTACAACGGTCGTTATGACGACTATAAATTCTGTCTGCAAGACGGTCTGCTAACACGTGAAGAGTGTCAGCAAAACCTTCGTGACACAGTTCAGGCATACTCTGATGCTCGTACTGAGTACAACCGTTACCGCAGTGATAACCGTATTGCACTAGCAAAAATCGATGAGCTAAAAGCAGATATCGTTCGTTTAGATGAGCAAATTGTTGCGCTAGAAGAGCGAGTGATTAAGTACGATGACTATGCGATGTCTATCGAAAGTCGTGCAACTTATAACTACATTGATTTAGCGAGCATTTACGGTGCAAATGCGAAGATGTTGTATACCTTAGACTACGACAGCTATGTTGATGGTATTCGTGCACAGAACGCGCATATTCCTCAGATCACGTCTTGGAAGCAAATGCCATTAGTGGGTGCTGAGTTCTTCACAAATATGAACCCAGATTTCATTAATACGGCTGATCCAAACATGGGCTCGTTAAAAGATTTAACGCCTATTCATACTATGAACACAGCGCAGAAGCTGATCAGTTTCCGTCCTAAGGGCTTCTCAAACTTGTACGAGTCTATGGATGGTGAAGACAAGTCAACTGAGCCAGGTGCATACATGAACAACATCGATCCGAATGATGTTGATGCACTGGTATACGGTAGCTTTGGCTCTGCAAGTTCAAACCTAGCTATGAACCTGTTTGGTGCTTGTCCGTTGAAGAAGCAAGGTGTGTCAGATACACAACTAGCGGCTTCATTTGATTCATATGTGCAAACTGGTTTGCGTTTACAATGGCTAATTGAAGTACCATTTGGCTACAAAGCGCAATACAAGGCTCACAACATTTTAAGCCAGTTCTCTTCGAACAAGTCGAGCGGTTTCCTATTCTGGAAAAAACGCAAGTCGAGCTTCTACGAGTGGGCTAAAAATACGCAAGATCTGAAGATTGAGTTCATCGATCCACCTCTATCTCGCTACTGGACTGAAGAAATGGAAGAAACTGTGCGTGAGTCAATCATGCGTCGTATCGCCTTCGGTGTACTAGATAGTGTTTATCCACGTATTTCTGCTGCACCACTGAATGATGCTGAGCATCAAGCATGGTCTAAAGGCGCACAACAAATTGGTTGTAGCTTTGGTCCTTACGGCTGTGCAATCGGCTGGGTAGTTGGCACGCTAGATAACCGTAAAAACTACTCACGTTTTTACAGTGACAAGAGCCGTTACTACACAGAAGAGTCGACAAAAGTCACTTATCTTCCAAAAGAAAAGTACTTAACTTTCTCTGCTCAATAAGCACCATCGCTAGGCCAACTTAGGTTGGCCTTTTCAATAAGGATATAGACATATGTTGCGTTCTATTTCGGCGGCACTGGTTTGTGCAGCCTCAATTTCAGTGCAGGCATTTGAAGTGCAATTGCCTCAATACATTTCTCCGGGTGAGCAAGTTGTGATGAGTGCAGGCCCAATTGCTCAATACGATGAGTTTGCATGGCAGTCATCAAGCTTTAACGTACAGTTGCAAAGTTATGGTGATAAACAGCAGTTTGCTGCACTAAAACTGCCGAAATATGCCAATGACAGTCAAATTAGTGTGTATACCTATGGCTTGCAGGGGTGGAGTTATGAAACCCAACAAAATGTCATAGAGGTACGAGCAAACAAACCAAAACTGCCCAGCTCAATCGATATTGTTGGACCAAGTTCGTTATTGCTAGATCAGCCAAATGTTCTTGTTCTGCAAGGCGTAGCGCCAAATACCAATATTAGTTGGCAAGCGGTTGATGACAATGGCAGTGATCAAGGTGTGCAGTTACAAAGTGTGGCCGATAATCAACTCGAGTTGAGCTTAGACTCGGCGGCATTTCAAGGCGAAACAATTCATGTACTTGCGACCATAAACTTATCGGGGTGGCAATATCAGGTTACTCAGTCTTTTAATTTAGAAGGACAAGCCCCTCCACCAAACTTGGTTATTAATACGCAAAATACCTATCAAGAATTTAAAGCAGGCACATTATCAGCGTTCGTTGAGCATACTTTGCCAGAAGACGAGGTTACATTTAAGTGGCGAGTGATTGCTAAAGGCAATGCTGAAACTGTGCAGCTAAGCACTTCTGAGCAAGCTCAAACTCAGGTGCAAGTTGATGGCATAGATACGGTTTCTAAAGTCACTCTCGCGGTAAATGCAACGGTTCGTTCGACTGAAAAAACGGTTTCGTTGAACAAAGAATTTGATATTTCGGTGCTGCCAAATAAAGCGCCCACTCTCTCTTTTAATACCACAAAAACTCAGCTGTGGGCGGGCGAGTCAATGGCGCTTTCGGTGACAAGCGCCGATCCTGAACAAGATGCTGTCACACTCGATGTAAAGAATTTATCGACCGATTTAGTCGCATTAACCAAGCAAGGGTCTGGCTATGTGATCACGGCAAAAGCAATAACCAGCGACGAACAAGCCAAGTTTAAATTAATGGCGACAGATGAATGGGGCAACGAAACCTTTGAGCAAATAACTTTGCCAGTACGTCGTTTACCGACTGTGAGTTTTAGTCATCTACGTCGCTTATACGCACATAGCCCAGGGACGCTAAAAGCGGCCATTGATATCCCAATGAATGACGTAAAGAAAATTACTTGGCAACAACGCTTTGGTGAGCAAGTACAGCTCACCACTCCAGCAGAAATGACAACCGATTTTATGGCTAAATCAGGTGGCTCGGAGTTGGGCTTCGCGGTGCATTTAACCCTTTCTGAAGATGTGACTGTTTCTGCAAATACCAATTTGACCGTGCTTTCCTCCCAACGACTAAACGACACAGGGGATGTGCTTTATGTTGATAAGCAAGGCAATTGGACCCAACACATCGCAGATAGCTTGGCAGGGTTAGATGCATTAGTTGGGCGTGATGCAGCAAGTGTTTTACTCAAGCAAGGCGCGGGTCCGCAGGGATTTGATTTTAATTTCTTGAGTGAACAAGGCGATGTGGTTGCGGCATTTTCAACTCAAGCTGTGTGTCTAAGAGATAATCACACCGGTTTTGTATGGTTATTAAAAACCGCTGCAAACGGCGACTTACAAAGTAAGCAAAATATCAATCAAATCAATAGCAATATAACCGCGTTAAATGAAAAGCAGCGCTGTGGCATGCAAACCTGGCGGCTGCCAAATGCCGAGCAACTGCTCTCGGTGTTAAGCACGCACAAATCAGAGCATACCTTGCATTGGTTGACGGCTACCGAAGCTGGACTTGGACAGGTTTTCTCTCGTTTGCAACTGCTGAGTGCAACGAAAAAAGCAGACCAAAACTACATCATAAATTGGCACCCAAGTACGTTAACCTCGTCTTGGATGAGCAGTCAAAATGCTTATCACTTCTTACTGATGGCCGGAGAGTAATCATGAAAAAATTAGTCTTATTTACAGCGATGGTTGCGCTGTTTGGCAACGCAACTGAAACGTTTGCGCAATGTGATGACCTATCGGATGTAGCCAGGTTCAGCTCGGCGGCTGAGCAAACCATTATCGATTATAAACATGGACTAATGTGGAGTGCTTGTGCCATCAGTCCATCATCGGGTCGATGTATGGGTGAAACAGAAGTGCGCTCTAGAATGACCGGGTTGCAAGCTCTGCAGTTTGCAGAAGATGCGCAACTCGGTGGTCATGCTGATTGGCGATTACCTAACTTAAAAGAGGCGTTAACGCTATTCGGCGGATGCAATGACTTTACTTACCAAGCGCCTTTGCAAGCTGGTAAATATCAGCGCCGAATTTGGACGGCCACACTCGATGCTGGACTGTCTGGCGCAAGTTTAAAAACAGTCACGATGAGTGATGGTCAAATTGTGCCTTGGGCAATAAAAACCAGCGCAGCCTCGGTATTTTTAGTGCGTGATGTCGCGCAAGGAGCGCAGTGAGCTTATGTTGATCACAACCTTATTGAGTTTAGGTATTTCGCTAGAGCAGGCTTCGCAGACCACTCGGCATTTAAATATGCCAACGAATTTGCCACACAGCTTGGTATACAAAACGGTGTTGAACACCCTCACGGGTACCGATGGTGATGATGTTATTCAAGGCACTAATGGCAATGATGATATATCGGGTTTAGCCGGTCATGACACCTTGTATGGTGGCCAAGGGCTTGATTCCTTGTTTGGCGATGAAGGCAACGACACTTTACATGGTGGTAGTGGCGACGATTACCTGATTGGCGGCAGCGGCGACGATGTGCTGCAAGGCGGGCAAGATAAAGATGACTTGCGCGGTGGGCAAGGTGTCGACAGGCTCTTTGGAGAAGAGGGCGACGATAAATTATACGGGCAAAGTGGCAATGATTTTTTGTCTGGTGGGCAAGGGCGAGATCAGCTTTTTGGCGATGAAGGTGTCGATGAATTACGGGGCGGCTCAGAAGATGACAGGTTAGAAGGTGGAGATGCCAGCGACAAGTTATATGGCGAAAGTGGCAACGATACCTTGATCGGAGACGGCACCAGCCATATTGGCAATGATTATTTAGATGGCGGGGTCGGCAATGACACCCTAATGGGCGGCGCGGGTAACGATGAACTACTGGGTCAGGCAGGGCGCGACACATTATTTGGAGACGATGGCGATGATCTGCTCAAAGGGGGGGATGACAGCGATACCTTAAATGGTGGTAGAGGTAGCGATACTTTGCACGGCGAATTGGGCGATGACGAACTCTATGGAGAGGATGGCGACGATCAGCTATTTGGTGGTTCAGGTGCCGATACTTTAGATGGTGGTGATGGTAACGATGTTCTGCAAGCCGGCGATCATGATGATTGGTTGTTTGGGCAAACGGGGCATGATCACTTATATGGCGGCAATGGCAATGACATGTTATTCGGCTATGACGGTGACGATCACCTGTATGGAGAAGCGGGTAACGACATTATTGATGGCGGCTGGGGCAATGACACGTTTTATGACTCTGCAGGTACTGACCAATTTGAAGGGGGTGAGGGAGATGACTTGTTTTTACTCACCAATGCAGGTTATGGCCGTCACAGTATTATTGGCGGGCCGGGGCAAGATGTTATTCGCTTAGCCGAAGGTGAACAGCACTTTACGCAGTTGCACACCGATATTCAGAGTGTTGAGATACTGCAAGGTAATGCGCTAGATAATCAGTTAGTGCCAGCAAATGGCATTGAAAAAGTCGAAGGTTTTGCTGGCAATGATAGTTTGAGTGACAGCGCTGGCAATGAAAGCCTTTACGGTGGCCTCGGTGATGACACGCTGTATAGCACCGCAGGTAGTGACAATTTATTTGGTGAACAAGGGAATGACACCTTTTTTATTTCTTCGAGTACGGCAAGTGCATATGGTGGTGAAGGAAATGACACCTTTTATCTTTCTTCATCCGTAAACCTAATCGATGGTGGTGCAGGGCAAAATAGCATTGAACTTCAGAATGTTGCGTTTGCAGACATTAAAGCCAGTATCAATGTGCAATCGTTAGTGGGCAATGCACTGCCTAATACGCTAAAGCATAGCTTATCGGTATCTCAAAAGCAGACTACTTCTGCGCAAATGCATATTTCATTGGGAGCGGGTATAGATAGATTTTTACCCGGCGTGATCGCGGATGATCGACAAGGGCTGACTTATAGCCTGAGCTATCAAGCAGATACCGTCACCCTGCAGACTGGGCAATTTACCTATCACTTAAAAAATGATGTTGAATTCATTCTGTTTGAGCAAATCAAGCAAGGATATATCGCTAAATTTTTACTCAATTTGAAAACGCAAAAAATGACCGTGATCTCGGAGCAACCGATTTAATCCTATTTTTTATTAACTAAGTCAAAACTAACTAAAAGGATATTTTTGTGAAGTTTATATCGACAGCTGTTTTGAGTGTACTGGGGTTGAGTGCCCCTAGTTTCGCGGCTCAATATCATGCAGTACCCGCATTAACCGGTAATGCAAATATGGGGGTGAATTGTATTAATGCACAACAAAGCGTAGATAGCGTCGGGATTGCCAGTCAATGCCAGCAGTTAACTGTGCCTACAAACCCTCGCATAGCGGCGCAATTTCCTGTGCCGCCAAAACATTATAATGTGCAATTCAATAACCCCGACTCTCCTATTTTTCGAGAGTTTGACGGTTATCCAATGGTGATAGAGCGCAGCGCAGGAAAGTGCTTTTTACGCAATGAATTGGTCAATACGATTGAGCCGCAAAGGAATGTGTCACCGAGCGAATTCACGAGCTTTTCTTACGACTGTGCAACGGGTCCTGAAGAGAGCTTCGATACCAGTCGTTTACTTTATCAATACACGGTAAGTGGCGCGTTCCAGCCGCAAAATGACGCGCATTTATTTGCCTCGGTAACAATGCAAATGGCGGCTCATTACTTTGCTGACTTATACCCTCAACAGAGTGAACTTTGCCCTGCTTGGGGTGGTGAATATTGTTTAGAGCAATTGCAACAAAGAGTTGGTTACAGTGCTGAAGGGCAAAAATACTCGAGTGATTGGGATGGCAAATTTGTCAATTTAGCTGAAGGTGGCTCCGTAGTAAGCCAGTTCTCACACGCCAGCTCACTCGATATCGTTGCGCATGAAATTGGCCATGCACTGCTTACTTGGAATAGTCCTCTGCTTTATCAAGGAGAAGAGCCCGCCGCGGTACAAGAAGCCTTCTCTGATATGACTGCACTGGCGGCCAGAGACTACTATATTCGCCATCTTGATGGCAGTGTCGAGCGTTCATTTTTAGATAGCCCTATGGCACAAGCTTGGCAAAACTCAGCAGAAAAAAAGTGGTGGTTAGGCACGGGCTTTAAATTTAATGGCAGCCCGCTGAGATTTATTGCTCAACCAAGATTCGATTTAATCAGTATTGATGACGCCCGAGATATTGCCGATGCAAATGGACCACATCAAAAAGCGGGTGCGTTGAATAAGTTCTTTTACTTATTAGCGGATTCAGCACAGTGGAATATCGAAAAAGCTTATAAATTGGCGCTAAAAGCGGCGAAAAACTGCTTTAAAAGCGATACAGGGATGACCGCTGCAGGATTGTGTTTTGAATCAGAAGCGCCATATGCTGAAAGAGCATTGATCAGAAGCTTACTTAAACAAGTGGGTATTGTATCTGAGCAAGCCAGCGACACACATTTGGCTTTCGAGGTCGAGCGTCAACTTGATGAGTTAACGTTTGCAATTACCGACAAGCGATTTAGCAATAGCCAAGCGAGACAGTTTGAAATTTTAGTTGATGGCGTGTCTTTTTTCGCATGGCAAAAAAATAATGGTCAGGGCAGCTTTGCGAATGCAAAACACGGCCGAGTGAGTTTGCCGCTAGGTGCTAATCTCATTGAGTTAGCCGTGAAATTATCTGATGGCCGTACTTTGTCAGCAGCAAGACATATTTTTAGTGCTGAGCAAGCGCGATGTCAGCCAAAGTTAACGGGCGCTGCAGCGACGAATGTGCAAGTAAATAACGAGCAACTCAACATAGAGAAAGCGTTTGCGCATCTGAATGTGGCGACTGATTTATATCACCAAGATAAATTAACGTTGCGTTTTAATACGCCGCTTAATAATCGCTTTGTGTCGGTTTTTGCTGATCTGGATAGAGATAGAGTGTTTGAAGCTGACAATAACAGCAATGAGCTTATTTATACGCAAGCAGATAGCACGTATGAAGTTACCTTTAACTTGCTGGCTACGGAGCAAATAAATGCGGGTCCATTACTGTTAAGAGTGCGTATTGATGATGTTCAACAGAATGCATGTGACACAGCTAACAATGCTCAAGTGATTGACCTAAAAGTCAATCTAAAGAAAGGCAGCAACTTACAGTCTGTCGACTTCGCGACGCAGCAAGTGAATGACCAGATCACCTTTACAGCGCAAGCAACAGGGCAAGGTAATTACACCTATAACTGGTATTTTGATGACCGATTAGAAGCCAGTAATAGCAACACCATTACGCGTTCAATTAATTCAGATACCTTAGTGAAAGTTGAGTCTTTGCTTGCAGGTAAAGTGGTTGCCACAGAGCAAAGAGTGGTGAAACCCGTTGCACCAATTAACCTTGCAATTAATTGTGTCGTAGAAGGCACGCAGTGTCGTTTTAATGTTGACCATGCTTCGCTACCAAGCGGGATTTCAGGACGATATTTCTGGGAGTTTGGCGATAACTTAAATACTTCAGATACTCGAACGAATGCAGAAAGCTTCTTATTTGATTATAAAACCAGTGGGCAATACAGCGCGAAACTCACTGTGTACCTTGATAGCTTGAATGCACAGTTTACAGCGCAAACGTCAGTTAATATCGCGGTGGCTCGTCCTGAAGTGACGTTTACCACACAAGCCGACTCGCAAAACTCATTGCAAATACTTTTTAGTGCTCAGCATATCGACACGTACAAACAAGTATTTTGGTCTGTAGAGCAAACGCGCTATGAACAAACTGACTTTACGAAACCTTGGCGTCATACCTTTGCCACTGCAGGTACACATGCCGTGCTACTTACAGTGGTTTACCCCGATGATACGAGAAAAACCATTCGCAAAGAAATCACGGTTGAAGCAGCGGCAGGTAAAACTCAATTGCAAATATTGAGCATTGATACCGACCTTAAAAGCTGGAATTGGTGGTGGTGTGACAGTACTGAGGCTCGCAATGTTACGCAAGCCACAGAAGTCACAACCGCTTGTAAATATGCGCAAATTGATATGCTAAAAGTGAATACCAACTTCGAAGATAGCAGCCTATTGAAGTATGACTACTGGGTCGATCTTAATAAAGATGGGGTATTTAGTCAGGATGAGAAAAATACCAATCATACGATTACCCTAGGCAGCAATCGCATTCCTGTATGTGTGACAGCATACACACTTGAACATGCCGAAACATCTTCGGCCTGTATCGCACCTGACGGCGGTGCAACCTTTAACTTTTATATAACTAAGTAAGATAACTTTTGTAATTTTAAGGAAAAAAAATGAAATTTAATCTATTGGCTCTGGCTATTAGCTCCACCTTGGCATTAGGCAGTGTGACTGCAGATGCACAACCAGCCGAACACAAAGCGGTAAAAGCGTCACTAGCAAGCAACATGCAACAAGATGGCGTACAGTATTTAGATCCTGATAGCCCAGCAGCACGTGCCGAGTTGGCTGAGATGTTTGCCGAAGCAGGTTGGACGGTAGAAAATAGTCCTCAGTTATACAAGCAGCTTCATACCCCGCAGCAGCGCATTGCTCAGTCTGCCTTTGCTAGCCCATCGCTATCTACATTAGAAAATAAAGAGTTAGAGTCGTTGTTTAGCCACCTTGGTTTTAACATCGTTAAAGAGGGTGACACTAAGTTATTCAAAGTGCGTTTATTAAACTCTGAGCCAAAGTCGACTCAGATGACGGTCATGACCATTAGCTTGGTGAATGAGAATGGCGATCAGATCACCACTAAGCAAACCTCTCGTTTCTTTGGTGATGCAACGGCATCTGAATCACGTAAATTATTGGGTGGTGAAGCCACATTAGAAAGTGCTTATGAATATGTAAAAAAAGCCAAAGCGATTTATGGTGAAGGTACTGCTTATGTAATATTTAAAGACGGCACTAAAGTACTCAAAAAAGGCAAAGTTAAATACGACCGTAATGCGATTTTAGGTATGCTTAGTAGAGAGCTTGGTATTCCTATGTCGAACAAGTATCGCGCGGTAAACCTTAAACCAATTGAGCCTATCAAACCGATTGATCCAATTATTATCGAGCCAATTGGTCCAGATCCAATCTATTTAAGAAAGGCACCTGCTGAAGAGTTTAAATATGCAGAGCAACCTGAGTTTCAAGTTGCTAACTTCGCTGGTGGTAACTTCTTTGATCATGTTGTGAGTCATCCAAAAGATTGGAAGAAAGCCGATGCGAACAACAAAAATGTATCGGGTCAAGACGGTAAGATCATGGTGTGTCTAAACCGAGACTATGGTGACTGTGACTACCCAATGATCCAATCTGGTGGTGACTACAACAACATTCCGCATGTGACGATCCCATTCCAGGGTTCGATTACGCTTCCAACTTATATTTCTAAGGTTTTATTTAAAGAAGATAATGTTTTAGAAAGTAATAATGTTCAGCCAACAGATGTGTTGATCCAGGGTAAAGATAGCTTTGTAGATAAGCTGTCGTATCATACAGATCATGTTAAAAATAGCTTCAGCCAGTACTTTACCATCGATTATTCTTTCGATGCCGAAACTTGGTTGCCACAATCGGTTTTACGTTGGAATATTCCTCGTGATAAAGGCTTGTTTGCAAAGCCGGGTATTTTTGAGCGTCGCCAAGATGCATACTGGATCTTAAATATTGCCATTGAAGAAAACTGGATGGGTAGTCCTGAAGATGCGTCTGCATTCTTTGGTATTTCAGGCGACGACTATAATGCTGAAACGGGCTACAGTTCTTATATTATCGCTTCAACTGAAGCGCCTGCGCTACCTCAAAGTGGCGCCGTATATGAACAAGCACCATTACAATTCTCTTATAGCTGTTTAGCCGAAGGTTCACTCATTTTGATGGCCGATGGCTCTAAGGTGGCAATTGAAACGCTTAATATTGGCGATTTTGTCACTGGCGCTAGCGAGTTCTCTCCAAAGATCAAAGAAACACTTCGAATTGCTGATATTTCAGTGGGTGTAGAGCACCTGCCTATGATCCAGTTAACAACCGATCAAGGGCAAGTACTGACATTAACTGAGTCTCATCCAGTACTACGTGAAGGCGGTCAACCTGTGTGGGCACTGAACATTGAGAAAGGCGATAAGATCCAAGTTAATGGTGGCCTTGCGACCGTTACTGGCTATGAAAAAGTAGACTACAAAGACAACGTATATAACTTGAAGCTAGAGCGAGTAAATGGTGAAACCGAGCAAGGCGAAAGTTTTGTGATGTTTGCAAACGGCATTTCAGTAGGCGATTTAGCAATGCAATCAGAGAATGAATTTGATACGCATAAAGAGTCGGTTGAAGATGTATTAAAGCGTTTACCAGTTGAATGGCATACCGATTACTTAAACAGCTTAAAAACAGGTAAGTAAACCTTCTGAGTTTTAATAATTAGCTAAACCCAGCTTAAAGCCGACCCATGTCGGCTTTTTTAGCTTGTGTGGAGGAGCATTTTTATCATCATAAAGATTATACCGTTCCACATTAAATCAGCATTTTTAACGAGAATGTATTAGAAATTCGATTCCCTAATATGTAGACTGATAGTTATCACTTATAAGGAGATTAATTAGTGAAACGATTTGCTTTTACGGCATTACTGATGCCGTTAATTTCAATTGCTGCTACCCCTTCATTTGCAGCTGAGAATACTCATTTCGCTGTGCCTGCGATGATGGGGAATGCCAAAATGGGCTTGCTGTGTGCTCAGGCGCCAGAGTTTGCGAGCCGTGATTGTCAAACAGCAGTGATCCCCGACAATGGCCGAACAAGAGCGCTGTTTCCCTATATTCCAGAGCAATATAACTTATTGTATCGGGACGAAAATAGCCGGTTATTTTCTCAATTCAGTGGTTATCCGTTTGTTATAAAATATCAAGATGGTATGTGCTCTTTAGAAAATGCCGCTGTGGTTACGCGCCAGAATACGGTTGATTATCCTGTCTACAGTTACATCTGTGACGGGGCTGCACAAGAAAGTGCGGATCTCTCACGAATCCAAGTTCAGTATACTGGTTCAGGTGTTTTTCAAACTGAAAACGACGCCCACTTTTATGGCGGTATCACTATGGATATCTTGCATAAAGAATTTGCCGCTATGTATCCAAATACCACCGTTCCATGCGATTCAGAGGCTGAGTATTGTTTAGAGCAACTCAATATTGTGGTAAATGGTAGTCATAGTCCATACACCAGTGCTTGGAAGGATGGAAGAATTTTGTTGGGCAGAGGTATTATTGGAAATGGAGTTTTTCCGCATGCCACTTCTTTAGACATGATTGCCCATGAAACAGGCCATGCCTTGTTAACTTGGAATTCGGAAATAGGCTATGGGGATGGTGATAACTCAGCCATTGGAGAAGCGTTTTCCGACCTCACCGCACTCTTCGTTCGCAATGAGTTTTATAAGGGATTGCAAGCGGGTGGCGAAGAAAACTTTATAGAATCAGATGCACATCAACACCTATCCGATGATGGCCGTTTTTTCTATGCACTGTCATGGGACAAATATATTCATAATAGAGCGCTGCGTTATTTATACTCACCGATGACAGATGGTCAGAGTATTGATGATTGGCGTGATATCGAAATTGAAACGCCTGGACCACACTACCAAGCAGGGATTTTAAATCGCTTCTTTTATCGTTTGGCGACATCGAACGGTTGGGATATTGCAAAAACATTTCGCTTAACCATGAAAGCGGCGCAGACGTGTTTTGTAGAAGATACTACGTTTGAGCATGCGGCCTTTTGTTTGATAGATGCAGCCGAAGAGCAAGATAAAGCAAGGGTGTCTGCTAAATTGCAAGAGGTGGGGTTAGTCCCGACAAACTCCTTAGCAAACAATCTCGATTTTTCAATTGAGCGCTTATATACCTCAATAAATTATGCCTTGGCAGAGTTAGAGCAAGCTGATTTAACCGCGGTGAATGTCAGCATCAATGAGCAATCTATTCACCAGTGGCAGTCAAACTTTAATACTCAGTCGCAGTTCAATGCTATCAAGCAAGCGCAGCTCAATTTAGATGCGGGCGAGCATGTACTCGCAATTGAAACTACGAACCAAGAGGGGCTCACTAAAACGGGTTACCGTTTATTAAGTATTTTTAATCAGCCAATCTGCCAGCCACAAACAGACACAGTGGTATCGAACCAGTTAACGGTTGGCACTGAAGATTTTGCTTTGACGCAAGGGTATGAGTTTTTAACGGTCAACGAGGCTTGGTATAAACAAGCTTTGGGTGATTTTCAATTCCATAATATGCCTGCCAATAAAGTGTTATCGGTATTTTATGACTTAAACAGAGATCGCCAGTTTGCAGACTCTGAGAAAGTACTGACGAGCACAGAAGCGAGCTCATTGATGGCATTACCCAATATTGATGCTGTACCAGGTGATATGTTGGTGAGACTACGTATTGATGATGCCGAGGCAAGCGCATGTGCTGAGAACGCGCTAAGTCAGGCTGTTGACTTGAAGGTGCATATTGAAGCGGGCACTCCAAGCACGCCTATCGACTTTAGCCATAAACAAGTTGAGCAAACATTAAAACTGGCGGTGACGCCTAATTATGCAGAAAACACACTATTTCGTTGGATCTTTCCAGAACAGGTGATTGAGCAAACAGCGTCTGAACTAGAAAAAGCGATCAATGCGCAGGGAGCGTATGTGGTTGCATTAGAACATGTCGAAAATGATAAAGTGTTAAGTAGAGCCGAAAAGCATATCGAGTTGATTGCTGATCCGAGCTTAGTCATCACATGTGAAACGCAAAATACGCAGTGTGTGTTATCAGCAAGTCATGATCCGCAAAATGCGGCTGTTGAGTATCAGTGGACGCTAGCTGGAGAGCAGATCACCAAGCAAGATAATCAGCCGTTTACGTATGATTTTGGCGAGTATGGTGAGTTCGACCTTTCATTGATTCTGGCTTACATAGATGGCACGGCTGAATTCTCAACCGCGACTCGAGTCACACTTGAAGAGTCTTTACCTGATTTAAGTTTAGTGATTGGTAAGCAAGTTAACAGCACAATCACCTTGCAAGCCGAGAGTGAGTTTGATGAGCGCTTTACATTAAATTGGCTCATTAATGGTGAGTTACAGTCGAGTCATGAAAAAGCAATAACGTATGAGTTTACGTCTGCGCAAACGGTGACCCTGCAGTTACTAAGAGCAGGTGAGGTTGTAAAAGAAGTTTCTCAGCTAGTTACACCTATTCTTGATCCAAACCTGACTATTCAGTGTGTACTTACTGGCACTCAATGTGCGCTGTCGGTAGAGCATGACTTAGCCGATTCAAATCTAACTTATCAATGGCGTTTAAATGGTGAAGACATCTCTAAAACGTCAAAAGATACCTTTAATTATGACTTTGCAGGATACGGAGAATTCACGCTTTTACTTACCTTACAAGCGCATGACTCTAATGCAGAGTTCACGACAAGCAAAGTAATTCAGATCCAATCTCCTGAACCACTGCCTGAGGTCGGCTTTAGCATTTCACAGCTAAATAACATCTTTACTTTTACTTTGAATACGGCGTTACCAGCTGGGTACCAAGTTATTTTGGTTATTGATGGGCAAGCATATGAATTGGTAGAAGGTCAGCTACAGCTTGAGTTATCAGATGACACCTCAAGTTATACTTATGTTCTAAAAAAACAAGGGCAAGTACTTAATCAGCAAACGCGAGATATTCACAGGGAGGCAATGCCGAGTTTGGACTTTGAGTGTGTGGCAGAGGGGTTAAGTTGCCAGCTAACTGCAACGCATAATAGCGAAACCCAAGTTGAGGCATATTTATGGTCTACATCGGTTATGTCAGAAGCTGTAAAAACTTCTGAGCCGCATTATGTCATGCAGTTCCCAGAAGCGGGTGAGTACTCGGTATTATTGACCTTAGTGACGGAGTCGGGTGCTCGTTTTACGAAACAAAAAAGCGTGACGGTTGCTGAACTGCCTTATGCAGATGTCGCCATTTCATTTTCACAACATAATGCGACTTTAAAGCTAGAAACAGAAAACAGTGACAGCCTGGGAGGGCAATATCAGTTTGTTTGGTTGCTTAATGGAGAGCAAATCACTGCGAAGCAACTAGAAACTGAGTTAGCGACTTTAGCAACAGATTATGTTGTGAAGCTGCAAGTGCTCATGGCGGGGGAAGTGGTTAAAGAAGTATCTCAAACCATTTATGTATTTGAGGATATAGGATTAGATTTTGCTTGGCAGAATAGCGCAAATAATCCATTACAGTTTTCTTTTCGAAGCTTGTAGGTAGAGTAGCCAACCAAAAGTTGATTAGCATACACCTAAAATAAAGGGGCCATTTGGCCCCTTTGCGGTTTATACCAATCCTCAAAATAGACCGCTTAATTAAGAGGATTGCTGTAAGCTTTTTACTTTTAGGTTCTTAAAAGTCCCAGCTGACTGTTCTTATGCTCAACTAATTTCATAAGATGTTGTGCTGCGTCTTCAATGGTATCGGCTAGTTGCGCAAGCTCTGCTGCCGCATCAGAAATCCCCGTCATATTTGCACTTAAATCTTCCGTTACAGCACTCTGTTGCTCAGCTGCGGTGGCGATTTGGGTGACTTCATTTGATATGTCATCTAGCGCTTGTACCATTTCACTCATTTGTGCTGCAGCGCTACCACAATGGGTCATGGCATCGCTGGCTTGCACGACTGACCGCTCAATGATGTCTTCAGAGGTTTTAACCTCATTTTGCAGGTTATCAATGAGCTGACTTATCTCATTCGTCGAGTCTTGGGTTTTTGAAGCCAAAGATCTTACTTCATCAGCAACCACAGCAAACCCTCGACCTTGCTCACCAGCACGTGCTGCCTCAATCGCGGCATTCAAAGCCAGTAGGTTCGTTTGCTCAGCAATAGAGCGAATTACATCGAGAATTTGTGTGATGTCGTTACTGCGAATAGCCACAGCATTGATAGACTCTTTGGCACTGGCAATTTGGTCAGACATGACCTGTACCGATTCTGACGCTGCAGAAATACCACGCTCACTTTCTTTTACCTTTTCATTGGTGGCATTGGTTGAAGCCGCTGCATTTTCTGATGAACGAGCCACTTCGCTGGCGGTTGCACTGAGCTCATTAATGGCGGTTACAACGCTGTCGATTTCCATATGCTGCATATTCACTTTGGCCTTAATGTCTTCCGCAGCTTGTGATGTTTTGGTTGATTGCTGATAAGAGTTGTTCGCCAGTCCTTTTAAGTCGTTCACCATATTACGTAGTTTTTGCGTAAATAGGTTAAAGCCTGTGGCAATGGCAATCAGCTCTTCATGTTGATTTACTTCGAGCTGAACGGTCAGATCTCCATCGTTACTGGCAAGGTTCTCGACTCTATCTTTAATGTCGGTCAGAGGCCCTATTATGGTTCTCAAAATGATCACTGAGAGTGCCAAAGCGATAACTGATGCTATCACGCCGATAAAGATCATACTTGAGCCCACAGTTGCGGTATCTTCAGCTTGTTGCTCTGCTAACTCGTTCGCGCGAGCAAGCGCTAGATCTTTGGGTAGTTCAATCACTAAGCTCCAAGTGGTATTGGCAACTTTGATCTCGATTGGCATAGTGAATACAAGGTTGTTATCAAACTCAAACTCAGTTTGTTTTTTTCGGTTGTCCATGATGGTTTTGCCCGCAGCGCCTGGTAGAGACTCAGTCAAAGGGCGAGCGAGTTTGTCATAATGGCTTGAACCGACAAGTAAGCCAATATCACTGAGAATACTAACTTTAGCTTGGCCGTTATAAAGCGATTTAGACACTTCTTCAGTGAGAGTTTGGAATCGAGGTAGATTAATATCAACACCGACCAAACCAATAAACCTACCATTGGCAATCACAGGTGTAGTAAGAGAGGTCATTAACTGTGAGTTACCTGGAGTTATTTCATAGAGGTAAGGCTCCATGATACAGGGTTTAAGGTTGTCTTTGGCGCACAAATACCACTCGCTTTCTCTAAAGCCAAACTCGTTGCGGGCATTGAGGTACTTTTCACCCGGATCTTCAATTTGATGCTGAGTGAATTTACCTGGGGCATCACGAGTAATGTAGACCTCTAAAGAACCTGCGCCAGGGACTGAGTGTGTTTGCCCTGAGTTGGTGAACTGGCTATCTTTACCGTCATATCCGTTGGCTTCGAATTGAGCATAAATTGAAGAGATACCCTGGTTTTTCTCGAGTGCACCGAGCACCATTAAATATAGGCTTTGTCTTGAAATCGGGCTTTGCTCTGCCGTTTTTGCAATACCGCCCGAAAGACTGTAAGGAATTTGATACTCCTTGTTGATATAACCACTCACTTGCTCAGCGTACAGTTTGGCTTTTGCTGTTAGTCGGCTATTGATTTCATCTAACACAACACTTTGTACACGTTCACTTTGCACCTGATTATTATTGTTGAGCTGCACCCAACTAATGGTGACTAGTGAGGCGACAAGCAACACGAGTGTGATGGAAATAAAAGCGATTAGCTTAATCTTAATAGAGAGCTGATTCATATTCCTACCGTTTTCTTTATGGGACATTATCAATATAGTCAATCTTGGGCATTTTGCAGGCGGGTGTGGTTTTCTGGAGGAAAGTGATTAGCTGTTAGCTAATCACTTTTAGGTTGCCTAAAGTCGCTTTTGTATCAGTGTTTTATTCTCAATACCAAACACCTGGCTTTGCACATTGCTGATGAAGTGCCATTGGCTATCGACATTATCAGGGGTGAAAGTGAGCGTCATAAAGCCACGCTGGTGGATGTTGGCAAACTCTAGGTCATCCACAAGCAGTTCGAGTACTTTTGCAAATTCGCTGGCTTGCGATTCAGGTAGTTGTAAATAGTACTCTAGGCCCGGAGAGCTCACCGAAGGCGTAGCAAACTCATAACCACATACATCGCCTTGTGCGGTACATAACTTACCAGACCACGCATTGTGGGTGTCACCGGCAATGGTGACGAGGTTTTTGTTTGCAGCTTTAGCTGTTTGTAACAACATTTCACGTTCAACTGGGTAGCCATCCCAAGCGTCTAAGTTATAGGGGGCGGTAAATCCAATGCGCATCTTGTCTTGTTCTGTTAGCGTTGGATCAGATGCCTGAGCGCGTGCCTTTAACTGCGCTAATTCAGTCATTTGTGAAGCAATTGCTGCACTTGGGTTAGCCATAGCAACCAGTAGCTCTGCAGGTAACATCATTTTGGTCATTAGCACTTGTTGGCCAAGTACTTGCCATTTTGCTTCTGAAGTTTTGATGCTATCGGTTAGCCAAGTTAACTGTTCAGTGCCAATGAGCTGCTGGGTAGGAGAAGTGAGGTCTGCTTGGAAACTTGCTGCATCTAATTGACCAGATGTTGGGTCAAAATAGTTTTGATAATCAAGCGGTTTTACGCGAGCTTCATGGCGCGTGTCGAGCATATAAAGAGAGACGAGTCCGCCAAAGTCGAATTTGCGATATAGGCTTTCTGCTTGGCCAGCCACATAAGGGCGAATTGGCATCCATTCGTAATAGGCTTTAAGTGCGGCCATCTTTCGGTCAGTAAACATGCCTTCATCGTCATTATGATTTTCAGCCCCATCTAGATAGGCGTCGTTACAGACTTCGTGGTCGTCCCAAACTGCAATAAAAGGGGTTTTGGCATGTAGGGCTTGAAGACCTGTGTCTGTTCTGTAAAGCGCATAGCGTTTACGGTAATCGGTTAGGCTGAGCAGCTCACCTTGATTATCTTCTGGTAACATTCGACCAAGCTCAGCTGCTTTGTCTGTGGCGTATCCCCCCATTCCGTACTCGTAAATGTAGTCACCTAAATGCAGCACTGCGTCTAAGTCTTGCATTTTTGCAGCCTCAGCATAGGCGTGAAAATAACCAGCAGGGTAATTTGCACAAGACATTACGGCAAATTTTACCTGTTTTACATCCATTTCAGGTAAGGTTTTGGTTTCGCCCATAGGAGATGGGTTGTCATTGGCTTTGAAGCGATAGTAGTAGCGAGTGTTTGCTTTTAGTCCTTCAAGATCGACTTTGATGGTGTAATCATTCTTAGCTAATGCAGCAAGAGGCTCATTAAACTCAAGGTTTTCAAACGTTTTGTCTAACGATACTTCTAAACTGACATTGACACTTTTGGGAGTACCTTCAGGTGTGACACGCGTCCACAAAATGACTCTATCAGTTAATGGATCACCACTGGCTACGCCGTGATTAAAGTCTACTGCAAAGTCATTATAAGATGGACTCGAGTCATTGTGGCTACATCCTACCAGTGATAAAGACACCGTAGCTGCGCCAACGCCTGCTAATGAACTTTTAATAAAATCGCGACGTGAAAGCCCTTTCATGGGTTGTACCTCTTTATTGTTATATCTCAGAAAAAGGCCGATGTTAGACAACAGTTATGACATTTTTACGACTGGTCTTACCTTGTCATAAGTTATTCATGGCATTGTCACATTAAGAGAATTGTGAGAAGGTAATATGTTGATTTATAAAAGCTTAATTTATTGAAAGGGAAATGGTAAATTAATGGCCTGACACAGTTTTTATGGCTGTTGAGTTTAAAAAAGATGCTGGTAAAGAGCAGCGTATATAGACTAGACTGCTCAAGCTATGTACAAGTTTTTAATGGTTAAGTTCTGCTAATTTTTGCCGATATGGTTAGCATGCTTTGTATTACTTTTGTGTTTCTGGCTTTGAACAGCCTTGTATTCATCTTTGGTAAAGTTAAAAACTGCAAGGTGTACTCCTAAAAGTATAAAGAGAATAAGAGTTATGTTTAAAGATGTCAGTGACCTTGCAAGTTGCGAAGTGCTTATTGTTGATGATTCGGAATTAATGCGCCGATTGTTGGTGGGTTGTTTGAAGGACACTTGCAAAGTAGTCACCGTTGAATCTGCAGAGCAGGCCATTGCTTATTGCCAAGAAGAAACCCCAGATTTGGTGTTGATGGATTGGGTATTAGAGGGCATGTCGGGTCTCGAAGCTTGCCAAACCATGCAGGCAACACCGGCACTATCTGAGATCCCAATTATTTTTGTAACCTCCAATGCTAATGAAGAAAGTCAGCTGCAGTGCTGGGAAGCGGGTGCTGTGGACTTTGTGCCTAAACCGATTGTACCGAAAACGCTGCAAAACCGTGTAAAGACGCATCTTAAATATAAACTTCAAGCCGATGTTTTACGTAACTACTCTTTTATTGATGGCTTAACAGGTATTTATAATCGCCGTTTCTTTGATACTGAAGTAGAAAGACTACTGAAGCAGCGCCATCGGGTTGCCCATTCACTTTCTATGATCATGATCGACATCGATTTCTTCAAAAAATATAACGACCATTATGGTCATTTGGCGGGTGACGATGTTCTCAAGCAGGTGGCTGATAAGTTAAAAGAAATCGTCAGAAGACCGCTTGACTCGGTATGTCGCTACGGCGGTGAAGAGTTTGTGGTGTTGCTACCAGATACCCCTTTGCAAGGTGCGAAAATAATAGCCAAAACTTTGGTACGTGCAATTGCAGGTATGGAACTAGAACATAGCCAATCTGAACATAATGTTGTGACCATTAGTGCGGGTGTTGCGTCTGCCACCAAAACATGCACCTCAGTTGAGTCGTTGATGCAAAGTGCAGATGAGGCGCTTTATCAAGCAAAAGGCGCAGGGCGCAATACCTATAAATGCGCTAATTAGAGACTGATAGGCGGTGCAGAAGGTTTAGACAAAATATAAATCATCACCGCCACTTCGATACTTGCAACAAGTATTAACACCCATAGTGCGGGTTGGCTATAAAGTAAGATCGCATACCCAAGTAGCATCCCCAAACCGGCTCCCCATTTTCCTTTGATAGGAATAACTTGATGATCATGCCAAAGTCTTAACGGTTCACCGAATTTAGGGTGTGTGAGTAGCCAGTTGGCGAATTTTGGTGAAGAGCGAGTAAAACAAGCAAGCGCGAGAATAAAAAAGATGGTGGTTGGCATCACAGGTAAGGCCATGCCGACAAAACCAAGACCGACAAAAATGATCCCAGCAGCATGAAGCCAAAAGCATTTATTAAAGAGTTTAGGACTACTTTTGCTCATTAATTAATCTCGCCAACATGTAATATTTTAAGCTTATCACAGAGTTATTAGTTTGCGAGTTTTTCTAAAACATTGAAGCATGACGTTTGCGTGAAGATGCTTCATTTGGACGTTTATATGTTTACTCTGAGTGGGGTTATTCGGTAATGTAGTCGAGATATCAAAATTTTGAAGTTAGGTGAATTATGGAACTTTCAGCATCAGTTTCTATCCAGCGCACGGAGTCTGGACTCGAGTATTTAAATGTCGACGGTCCGCGTTGTAGTGCCAAAATCTTTTTACAAGGTGCACAACTGACAGAGTTCACGCCTGTTGGCAAAGGTAACTTGATCTGGGTGTCAGAAGATGAAGACTATCTAGAGGGCAAAGCCGTTCGTGGTGGTATTCCTATTTGCTGGCCATGGTTTGGTGTGCACAGCGACCCTGATTGGCCAATTCATGGAGTGGCACGTAAGTTAATGTGGCGTGCTGAAGAAGTACATGAAAGCGATGAAGCCATTGTGATTAAGCTTTCATTACCTATGACTTTGGTTGATGAGACTTACTGGCCGCATAAATCCAAGCTTGAAGTTGAATTTCATTTAACTGAACAATTAAAAGTGAGTCTAACCAACACAAACCTGGGTGACTCGCCCTTTACTTTAACTCAAGCGTTGCATACTTATTTCCCGACGCCAAATATTGAAGCGACCACTGTGGATGGCTTACAAGGTTCAAAGTTTATTGAGTTTGGTGAAGGCCCATTTGATCAAAATGAAGTTGTTGGTTTCGCTCGTGAAACAGACATGGTGTATACCCAGGCAGCACCGGTTCAAGTTATTAGAACACCAGATGGTAACATTGAAGTGGGTCGTGAAAGCTCTACTTCTTGCGTGCTTTGGAATCCATGGATTGAAAAGTCTAAGCGTTTAAGCAACTTTAGAGATGACGAATATAAAACCATGCTGTGTCTAGAAGCGGCAAATGTAATGGATGACGCTGCTACCGTTGAGCCGGGGCAAAGTCATACGCTGACAACGACATTGCGCTGGGTATAAAGCCTTTTCATTGACCCATCCTAGCATGGGTTGACACTTTTATATTAAAACGCTCGGTGAACTTCATCGGGCGTTTTGTACTTTAAGGCTGTGTGTGGCCTTTTCTGATTATAGATTTCAACAGACTGCTTCACCATTTTCTTAGCCTCTGCCAGGTTATTTGGCTTTATCACTAAATATTCATTTTTAAGAATACCGTTTACTCGTTCAGCCAGGGCATTTTGGTAGCAATCATACCCATCAGTCATTGAACAGCTTACTCCATGTTTTTCATGTATCTGTTGATACTCATTAGAGCAATATTGAATACCTCTATCTGAATGATGGATAAGTGTTGATGTACTCTTTCTATGTGTCAGAGCGTGCTTGAACGCCAGCTTTACTGAGCTTGTTTTTAAATCATCACTTAAGTGATAGCCAACAACTTTCCTTGAATAAGCATCTGTCACGAGGCTGAGATAGGCGTCACACTCATTTGTTGGTAAATAGGTAATATCTGCCACCCACAGTTGCTCTGGACGGGTGAGCTCAATGCCTTCTTTTATGATGTTAGGATGTTTATAAAATCGATGAAAACTATGTGTCGTTTTATGGAACGCACGTTTGTTCGGTACTAATAATCGATTTAGCCTTAGTAAAGTAAATAAGTGGTCTCTTCCGATTGATATCTGAGATTGCTTCATCATGTATTGTAACTTTCTCGTGCCAATACGAGGATGAGTCATGCGCTCAAGCCTCACAAATGAGAGAACATTTTGCTCAAGTAGAGCGTTGTTTGCATTCACTTTACAACGCTTGTAATAAGCTTGGCGAGTAATACCTAAATACATACACGCTTTACTCACCGATAGCTTGGCTATGGTTTTTTCTTCAATAACTTGTTGCGTTGCTTTTTTGTAATACGTACTCCGAAATCTTTATCCAGTACATCAACTATCGTTTCGAAGAACTGTGCCTTGAGTTTTGCATCCTCTAGCTCTTTCTCAAGTGCTTAGATTTTTTGTTCTGGCGTTAAGTCTTTGGGCTCTGACATATAACCGACCTCTCTCATATGATTAGGTGTTCCTTTACTCCAATCTAGACGGCCATGCTTACGAAGCCAAACTAAAACTGTCGAAGCCCCTTGGATACCATAATGGTCTTGTGCTTGTTTGTAAGTGCATTCGCCTTTTTCTACCTTATCAACAACTGATAATTTAAAGGCAAGCGAATAATCTCTTTGGGTTCTCTTAGATATAGATGTCATGACATTCTCCAAATTTAAATTTGAAAAGTGTCAACCTTAATTAGGACGGTACACATTCATTTTAAAAAGCTGCATTGCATGATGTGGCTTTTTTTATAAATCAAACTTGATAATGATTCTTATTTGCATATAATCGGTTTTAAGGATGGTGTCTGACACAGTACAAATTAGGGAGAGGGTGATGATCTTTGTTTTAAGTTTAGTTGTCGTTGTATTAATGATAATGGCTTTGGTCAATATTAGAGCGTACACACCGCTATTTAAATATTTGCATCATATTGCGACTTGGTTAGCCGCGGCTATCATAGCCAGCGCTATGTTTTATATGGGATTAAGTATGTTGTTGGCGGTCACTATGTTTGTGGTGGCTGGTGGTATTTTGGCGTTATTTATCACTTTGGCAAAGCCAGAGCAGGGCGAGAATAGCTTTTTCTGAGTCCCCTTAGTTTTGGTTACATAACACCATGTTACAATTTCATACGGCTTGCCTACATTCTTAACAATGTGATTCCCTTATGCTTTACGCATATTTGAGAAAGGATCACGGAACATGCATTCAGTTATGAAAAAAGTCGCCCTTGGCTCACTCATGTCTTTGTCGAGTATGAGTTATGCCGCACCGATGTGGCAAACCATAGAAACCGAACATTTCAATGTGCATTACACGCAAGGACATAAGCGCTGGGCAGAATCTGCTGCACACGAGCTTGAGTTAGTTCGCGATAAAGTACTTGAGCAGCAAAATCGCAGTCTAGAAGCCAAAGCTGATGTGGTGGTATTTGATCCCTACCATGGCGCAAACGGCTTTGCTATTCCAAGTACCGATAAGCCCCTAATGGCGTTATTTACCACGCCACCACAATCAGACACCGTGATCTCTAACAGCAGTGGTTGGCAACAGCTATTGATTTTGCATGAGTACATTCATTTGGTGCATTTATCTCAACCGAATCGCAGTTCATGGCGACAAACACTTCGTGATGTATGGGACCCATACGATATCGCGCTTGCGATCATGCCGCGTTGGGTGGCAGAAGGGTATGCCACCTTGATGGAGTCGAAAATGACAGGTCGAGGTCGTTTATTTGATAACTACACTGAAGCCCTACTCACAGAGTTTGCTCGCCAAGGAGCATTATTGCCTTATTCTGCGCTCAACAATGGTAACGACAGTTATTTGAGTGGCTCAATGGCATATTTAATCGGTGTGCGATACTTGGCATGGCTAGAAAAGAACTATGGTGAGCAGACTCTAGATGCCGTTTGGACACGTATGCAGGCGGTGGAATCGCGTGATTTTGACGAGGCGTTTAAGGGCGTATTTGGCGACCATCCAGCAAAACTATATAAGCGCTTTGTCGCCGAATACACTTATCTGAGCATGGCTTCTGCGCAAGATTTACCTGAGTTGGATGCTAAGTTATGGCATGACTTTAAGTTTGATGCTAAAAACCTGCGCTTATCGCCAAGCGGGGAATTCATTGCCGTCACTGAGCGTGATAGCAAAGGTCGCACTGAGCTTAATATCTATGCGACCAAAGACAACGAAAAAGCTGAAAAAGACTTTAATGAAAAGCAAAAGGCCTTACTTGCGGCAGATCCTAAAGATGTGGCAGATAATGCGCCAGAGACCTTTGGCAGAATAAAAAAGCACACCCTGACGCCAAGTAATTTTTCAGGCATTCGCTATGCGCGTTGGAAAGATGAAAATACTCTATATTTCGTGGCATCGGTGCAAAAACCAAATGATCAGCATACAGTGCAAGGCGAATTATTTCAGTGGACGCTCGATGATAACCAAGTCACACAGTTAACCGATGATGCGGGCATTCGCCGTTTTGCGATAGATAAAAACAGCAATGCCATCGTGGCTGAGAAAGTACGCTTTGGTTATTCAAACTTGGTGAATTTAGAGCTCAACAATGGGTCTGAAACCATACTCTCAAGCAATCAACTTGGCGACACATACGATTATCCTGAGATCTCTGAAAATGGGAATAAACTGGCCTATTTACAATCAGGGCTGAATCAAAACTGGCAGTTGTATGTGCGAGATAGGCAAACACAAAACAACTTTCAAGTACCCACGCCTAAAGATTACCAATTCTTAACTCAGCCCAGTTGGTCCAAAGACGGTAATACCTTGTTTTACGTAGCCGGTGTTGAGGGCGCGATTAACCTATATGCTTATGACTTTAGCACGCAGCAGTTGTTGCAATTAAGCCAAGGTCAGCATGTGGTGAGTTTTCCACAGCAGTTAAGCGACAGTGAATTGCTGTATCTAGGTGTTTCATCAGAAGGTCCCGATGCTTACACACTGGAGATTAATAATACTGCTAGCTTGGTCACTGAGTTGAGTGACACGGAGCAAGCCCCTAAACTTTCAAATGCCGCCGTGCAACTTGATGATGCCGAAATTTATCAGCAGCCATTGCAAAGTAAACCCTATGATAAGTGGGATCACAGTGCATCCATGACTTTGGGTTCGCAGTATTACAGTGCAAGTACTGAGGTTTTACATCTGGGTGTGAAGGGGTCTGATTTCCTAGAAGAAGTAAGCTGGCATGTTGGGCTAAGCAAAAGCTTGGGCGACAGCACCCTAGTTGGTGGTTTTGCCGATGTAAAAATGCAACAAGGCAATACCGAGTGGCAGGCAAAGGTGTTTTCGTTTGAACTCGATACTGCAGCGCAAAGTCGTGGGGCAGAGATCGCTATAATGGCACCGCATACATTGCAGCAAACAGGGCTTAGCGCACAGGTTAGCCATAGCTATCGCCAAAATATGCTGTCATTGACAGGCCATGCTGCCGTACATGCGAGTGAACTAGACACAGGCTTAGGAAACCAAGACGAACGTTGGCTTCGCCTTGGGTTGGAGCAAAGCTGGCAATATGACAAACAGGCATTTGCGATTGGCCAGCAAATTAAAGCCCAGTGGCTAGACGGCAAATCAGGTGAGACGGACTGGCAGGGCTACAATCTCGCTGCGACGATATTCGGTAAAGCCTTTCATATGCCTTTGTATATACAAGCAGAGCAAGCGAAACGCGAAGAGTCACGGTTGAATTTAGGAGGCTTTAGATCGAGCCTAATTGATCAAAACGTCATGGCAAATACTATCTATAAACCTGATTTACCTTTCTTTGCCGGCATTGCTAAGCGTTATCAAGGTTATGGTGGCGGTGTGGCATGGTCAGAGGGCGCGCCTTGGCTTTATTATCAACAGCATCAATTAGATAACCAAGTGTTTGGGCAAAGCTATGGAGTTAAATGGACCACCTGGTTTAATGGTCGAGATTGGAGCGCAAAATTCGCCCCAGCGGGGATCAGTGATCTACGTATCGACATAGGCTTAAGTCGCGTTGAAAGCGCGCGTTTTGAAAGCGAAAACCGCGCATGGCTTGGGCTGTGGTTTGACTTGTAATTAATTTCGTAAGTAGGTCTATTTATTTTTTGTATTAATAGACCTACTTATTGCGCTAACTTTTTAGTAAGGCTTAATTTTTAAACCAGTAATGCAAAATATTACCGACTGCTGCCGTCATAACTCCCACTAAGATTTTTAGCTCACCCATCAAAGAGTTTTCACCTTCGAGCATATTCACATTATCACTTACTTCTACCCAAAATATGCCGCCTAAAATTGCAAAATAACAAAGCAAAAAAAGTAATGTGATGATAATTCTGACGTAAAGGAATATTGATCCAGAATTTTCAGAAGGTGCTTCTTTAGTATTTTCGGTTGCAGGCAAAGGCACTTGTTGTAGAGAGTTCATTTCTTGTCCTTAAATGTTTTTTGTAAATATATAGTTAAATCTGGTGAGTGGAAAGATAAGGAAGGAGATTTAGATAAGGTTAGGTTAAATTGCCCTGTCATTAACAGGGCAATGAGATTTTTACAGTGTTAGCTCTAGAGACTTCAGCTTCGCTTCGTACATCCCAGTCTTTTCTTGAGAGTCTGACATTTTGATGGCTTCTTCTAAGGCTGTTTTGGCTAGGTCATGATGATTTTGCATATAGTAAACTTTCGCTAATTCAAAATGTGGTTCAGGCAGATAAGGGTGTTGTTCGATAATTTTGTTCAGGATTTTTTTAGCTTTGTAAAATTGTTTACCATTGGTCGCTTTAATCGCTAGCTGTAAATAATCGAATGGGGTTTTAGCTGCTTTTTCGAGTTCAGTTTCAAGTCTATCGGCTAATGCGATATCAACGAGTTGGTCGGCTAAATAACGATAAGATGCAATTAGGTTACTGCTAACTAGTTTATGTTCGAGCGCAAATTCAAACAGCTTTTTCGCTGTATCTGTATCGCCAGCACGGCGGTGTAGAATCGCAAACAAGTTGATAAGCTCTGGGTTATGAGGGGTAAATTTAAAGGCTTCATTGGCGAGAGAATAACTTAAATCAAAGTTTTCCTTAAGCAATGCTTCAGCGGCTAAGTTTGCGTAAAACTTCGAGATAAGTCTTGGATATTTAGCATTACCTACATAAAAAGTATTTTGCTGTGGGAAGTAGTCAACAACAGTGCCAGCCCTTAAAATCTGGATCCAGCTTCTATCAGTTTCTTGAGACTCAGTCTCTATTTTTGGCGCGAATAGTTTTGTATTGAAATGCGATGATACCAACACGAGATCTTGTTCTTTTTTAAAAATGGGATAAGTCGAAACCTCACGAAAACTTGTCTCTACACCAGCTAAATTAGCGTAGGCTTGCGTTAAAACAGCTAAGCTGATGCAATTTCCATGTTGTTGATTGAATGCCTCAGTTGCGGTAAAAGTTTTACCGTCATAAGTAAAATTGCTGACTGATTTTTCAAGATAGTCAGCAATAAAAGTATCGGCTCTTTTCCCTTGTGATATTGAACTATTATATTTTTCTAAAAACTTTATTTGCTCAGCTTCTGGCAAAGAGAAAATTTCTTGTTCACTGGGAACGGGTTGCAGCTTAAATAAGGCGTGATTTGCCAATGAAACCGGTGAGGGAATGACGACTTTTTGTTCTAGCTTTGGTGCTGTTGCATTACAGCCAGTCAGTAAAAAAATGATGAAAGAAAACACAATGAAATAACGCAAAATACAGCTCCTTGTTACCTGTCAATCTAGCTTTGCACTGCTCAACTTCTATTCATACCTCGTATGCTTGTGTTTGTAAAGTTATGCACTAAAATGCGCGTCCTCTTTTAATTGTCAATAAAAATCAGTGTTTTACATCGTTTTTTATTGATGGTTACGCCTTTTTTACTTGTTCACAATATCGTTACAGGAGCCTGCGTTGTTCGACTACTTGCCGATCGTTTCATCCCTTATTTTAGTTTTTAGCTTTTGGCCTTTAATTAATAAAGTGCGCCGTAATCGCAGTGTGTCAGGGCTGTCACTGATGATGATGAGCTTTGGTGTGGCACAGAGTAGTTACTTTATTGCTTACAATTTGTTTTTTGATCGCTTGTTTATGGTGTTGCCATTTGTGGTGACCGGCGCTTTGAGTGCGCTGATCTTATATTACTTTGTGCGTTATAACTCAGATGAAAAACAACGTAGACAGTTGGCGATAATGCTGCTGTGCTCGGTGTTGCCTTTTGGACTGTTATTTTTACCAAATACCGATGCGGCAGGTTTGTTAAATGGCTTGACCTATGTAGGCTTAGTGATGAGCTCAGTCAGAGTTATGCCACAAACTTATAAAACCATTAAAAGTGGGGATGTGTCGAACTTAAGTGCCCGATATTTTTCGCTGCAATTTATTGCTGGTTTAACCGGATTGAGTGCAGAGTTACATATGACGCAAGTAAGTGTGGCGCACGTACTCACGTTTGTGATGATTTTGCTCACCAATGCTGCACAGCTGGCGTGTATTCATTACTATCGCCGCCCTGCGCTGGCTTAACAAAAACCATATCAATAAAAAGGCCAGCATAAACTTCGCTGGCCTTTTAACATCACAATGCAAACTGAGTGATTAAGCGTCTAATGCTTTCTCTATTAGGCGCTTAATATAAGCATGATGTGCTTTAGTGGCAGTGTCTGCGCCCCAAGGTGCACTCATGTCATTAATTTGTTGTAACTGATATAGCGCAGCTGCTTTAGCAAGGTTGTCATACTTACTTGGCTTGCCAAGACCAGCCGCTGCGATTAAGCGGTTTACATATTCAACCTGTAGGTTTTGGCTGAATGTGCTTACTTCTTTGCTCTTCACAAAAATACCAGCGGTTAAATCAGTCATAAAGTCGTTCAACGCGTACTCATTACCGTATAGTGCCGTGTCAGATAAACGCTGTAATACATTTGGGTGTAACAGTTGGTTTAGCACTGACTTTTGCATGCCTAAGACCATTTTGTGCGCTTTCGGATCTTCATTCTTACCATAATGGTTGAAGCCACGACGCTGTTGCTGCATGTAGTTATACAGAGGCTGCATGTTTGCCAATACATTTGGAGCAAATACTTTATCAGCAAGTGCTTGCATCGCTTCTTTTTGGCGTGCTAGAGGTACCGGTGTGAATGGTTTCACATCATCAGCCGTGCCAACTACGTTACGTTCTACATATACGCCACCAATTTGACGAGAGATCACGTCAGCTTGGCGCTTATATTGGCCGAATAGTACATTTGCAGAAGTTAATAGTTGCTGGTGTGATTCGCCTTGAACGCGAGCAGTATCAGTTAGCTTGCCTAGTAGGCTGTCGATAAGCTCCATGCGACCAACACCGTATGCTACTGGGTTAGATGATAAATCACCGATCATCACACGCGGATCAATATGGCGACCTGGTGCACGCATATCATCTGCGTCATTACCGAATGTTAGCTTTGGATCGTTTGAGCGAGATAGAATTGCTTCAAGGCGCTTTTCTTCTGCATCAGCCGTGCTTGCCGCAACGCTGTAGCCGTATTCAATTGCCCAATCATCGTAAGGACCCGGACGAGTTTGGAAGATATCACCTTGTTTTTTACCAAGTGGTGCAATGTTCGCCGGTGCATAATCCATAACAGAACCAGTCACAATACCTTGTGTTAGGTTCTTATCGTGTACTTGGTTTTCATCCCAGATGATAGACGACTTCATGTTGTGGTTAAGACCTAGTGTGTGACCCACTTCGTGCAAGATAAGTTGTACCAGCGCTTGACGAAGCATTTCTTTACGTTCGATGTCGCTGCCTGTTGATAGGCTAGCTGTCATCATTTCGCCTTGTAGCTCATGACCTAATGAACAGTTCATCGCATCATGTTCGCCTAAATCGGCATTGCTGTGGCTCATTGCACCTTGGCTGTAAAGCGTGTCGTAGATCCAGCGGTTCTTCATAAACACATACTCAAGCATGATGTCTGAACCTAAAATCTCACCCGTTAATGGGTGCGCAAGTGCAGGACCGTAACCGCCGAAAGGAGGGCGAGGTGATGATGTCCAACGTAGCACATTGTAGTTAATATCGCCGGCATCCCACTCTGCATCATCAGGTTGTATTTTTACAACCAATGCGTTTTTGAACCCGATTTTTTCAAATGCGCTGTTCCAAGCCAATACGCCGTCACGCACTGTGTCACGCCACTCAACAGGCGTGGTATTTTCAATCCACCATACGATTGGCTCTACAGGCTCAGATAGTTCAGCACTTGGATCTTTTTTCACTAAGTCCCAACGCTTGATCACGTCATTGTAAGGTGTCCAGTCAGGTGAAGTCATCACGTCGAATTGGTTAGTGAAATAACCGATACGCGCGTCGTCTTTACGTGGTTGGTAATCGTTTTTAGGTAGCGCCACAAAGCTGTGTTGAACTTTGACAGACACAGAACGCGGATCTGTTACTGCAGCAGAACCACGAACGCTTGGGTTCGGGTTGCTAAATACATAATCAACAACAATGTCTAAGTTGTTTGAATATGGACGCTGTTTGATGATGCGAGATTTTTTGCTATCCAGCTTGCCAACGTTGAAGCGTTTGCTGGCATTTTTATCACCAGCGCGCTTCCAAGGCGATACCTTGTGTAGTGATTCACTTAAGAAGATTTTGTCGGCTTTAAATGCGATCTTACCATCTTCTTGTTTTTCAATTTTTACACTCGCCAGTACCGCTTCACTGATGTTTGCTTCGCTTGCACGTGCTAGTGCAGTGTTTTCTTCAAACTGGTAGCGTGGTGTTTTGCTGATGATATCGATACGGTCGAAGTGCTGTCTAAATTCAATCAGTTTTGTTTCACGGTAGCTACCACGTACATGGCCAGCATCCGTTACACCGTCAACGGTATGTGCAAAATAAACAAATGGGGTGTTTAATTGGCTTTCTTCTAAAACCAGTAAGTGCTCACCTGTTTTCTTGTCTTGGTAAAGCTCGAACACGCCTTTAAATGCAGTTTTGTTTTCAATCAGGCTGGCAATGGTCTTTTCTTTTTTATCTTCTTTTTTGTTATCGGCAGCAATGGCTGCTTGGCTAGCAAAAGTCAGTGCTAGCGCAATTGAAAGGGCAGTTTTTTTCATAAGTACGCTTGTTATTTCTTTTTGAGATTTTTCAGTGTACCTAATATCACTTATAAAGCCATGGAGATGCGATTGATGACTTATTCTGGCCGTTGAAATGTGGGTTAAGTTTATGATTTATATGGTCTTTGATTTTGTAACATAGTATGTAGAACCAAACACCTGTCACTCATCGTATTGGTTGTAACAGATTCTTACAAATGTCACATTTTTCTTGGTACTAATCTTGTTAATATAAATGGTAGAGAAAGCTAAAATTTTTTACATAGGTGAAGTCGTTATGCAAACGAAGGTATTAAAATGGATATTTCCCGTAGCTGCGTTAGCTGTAGGGTTTATAGGGTCGGCAGGTATTAATGCTTTAGCCGAAGAACCAAATGCAAAGGAGCAAGTAGATACGCGTCCTGTCGTTGCTGTAGAAGCGGTATCTGCACTTGACCATCAAGTTGTAATTAATAGTTATGGTGAAGTTCAGCCTTTTGAAAGCACTAAGCTTTCAGCGCAGGTGTCTGGTGAAGTTGTGGCTTGGCACGATAATTTTGTAACCGGTGGCATTGTTGCCAAAGGCGAAGTGCTGCTGAGCATTGAAAAAGACAACTATGAAGCAGCCGTTTTACAAGCTGAAGCTGAAGTTACTCGTGCTCAAGCTAAGCTGATAGAAGAACAAGCGCTTGCTGACGTTGCAGCAGATGAAGCGAAGCGTTTTCCAAATAAAAAGCATACCGACTTATTCCTTCGTAAACCTCAGTTACTTAGCGCACAAGCGGCTGTAAAATCAGCTAAAGCGGCGCTTAAGCGTGCACAGCGTGATTTAGACAACTGTGATGTTATTGCGCCTTACGATGCTTTGATTGTGTCTCGTGATGTAGGTTTAGGCCAATTTGTTAGTATGGGCACTAGTATCGCGCAACTGAATAATATCGAGCATGCCGAGATCATCATTCCTATTGCTGGGTTCGATAGTGCTTTCTTACCAGAGCGAATTGAAGGCTTAGATGCGACGGTTATTCACACTGGCCTAAATGGTTACACCCGCTCTGCGAAAATTCACCGTGATTTAGGCGTTGTTGATAAAGCAACGCGTATGGTTAACCTAGTGGTCAGAATTGCTGATCCATATGGTATGAAAACGCAGCAGCCGCAAGTGAAATTTGGCTCATATGTACAAGTTAACTTCTCGGGCAAAACATTAAATAGTATCTATCGCTTGCCGCAAGATTTGGTAAACAACAACACGGTATGGTTACTAAATAGCGAAGGTCAACTTGAGTCTCGCAAGGTGCAAGTGATCCGTGAAGAAGGTCAGTACTTCTATGTAAGTACGGGCTTAAAAGATAACGAGAAACTAGTGACAACTTTACCTGAATACCCGCAAACGGGTATGTCGGTAAAGGTAGCTGGCTCTGATTCGTCTAAAGCTGAAACAACTGAAAAGCTTTAAGGAGTAACGAATGAGTCAAGCAGAATTAGAAAAGCAAACAGGCATGATCGCCTGGTTTGCGAAAAACTCGGTGGCTGCCAACTTGTTGATGGTATTTATCATCATCATTGGTTTTTATACCTATAACACCATTCAAAGGCAGATGTTTCCAAATGTAGAGATTAACTACATCACGGTTTCTGCGAACTACCCAGGTGCCTCTCCGCAAGAAATTGAAGAAAGTATTCTGATGAAGATTGAAGAGGCGTTGAAAGATGTCACTGAGATCAAAGAAGGGGTATATCGTGCCAACCGAAACGGCGGTAGTGCGACATTAGAAATTGACCCAGACGTTGAACTGACCGATGTGTTAGATAAGGTTAAGCTGCGCGTTGATGGTATTGCGACTTTCCCTGCTGCGATGGAACCGGTCACCATTAATCAGATTGAATTCCAGCAACAAGTCATAGAAATGACCTTGTCTGCGGATTTACCTTTGACTGAATTGAAGCCGATGGCAAAGCGCATTGAAGATGAGCTATTACAGCTAAACAATGTGTCTTTGGTTGATGTCAGTGTACCGCTAGATGAAATCGCTATTGAGATTAAACCAGATATGCTGCGCCAGTACGGTTTAACCATTAATGATGTGGCTAATACGATTCGCAATTACTCTGCTAATTTCTCGGCAGGTCAGTTGCGCACTGATTCTGGCATCATTTCGGTGCGTATTGAAAACCAGTCTTACAACGGCGATGAATTCCGCCAACTACCAGTAAAAGTGGGTGCGCATGGTGGTAAAGTGCTGCTACGTGATATTGCAGAGATCAAAGACGAATTCACCGAGGGCGAACGTTATTTCAAACTCAATGGTAAGAATGCAGTATTCATTTCTGTAAAGGCAACCAAAGAGCAAAACATGGTGCCAGTTGCAGAGTCTGTGAAGAAATTCATTGAATTAAAAAATAAAGATCTACCGGTAGGCGTTGAGCTTAAGTCGTTAGTAGACATGACCTATTATCTTAATGGTCGTTTAACTATGATGAAGAGTAACTTGCTGCAAGGTATGTTCTTAGTGGCGCTAATGCTGTTCTTGTTCTTGCGCTTCAAATTGGCAATGTGGGTAACAATCGGTATTCCGGTGTGTTTCTTAGGTGCTGTGATGATGATGCCTGTGCTGGGTATTACCATCAACGTTACTTCGCTATTCGCATTTATCATGGTGTTGGGTATCGTGGTTGATGACGCCATTGTAATTGGTGAAAGTGCTTACACCGAAGTGGAGAAGAAAGGCCCAGGTGTTCACAACGTGATTATCGGTGCAAAGCGTGTTGCTACGCCAGCAACCTTTGGTGTATTGACTACTATGGCCGTATTTGCGCCTCTTATGTTCTCGTCGGGTCCTGAAAGTGCCAACTTTGTGTCAATTGCAGGTGTGGTTCTATTGTGTCTATTCTTCAGCTTAATTGAATCAAAATTGATTTTGCCTGCGCACATTGCGGCAATTAAATTTGAGCCTTTAAAAGAAAATAGCTGGCGTCATAAGTTTAATACTAAGTTTTTTGGTTTTGTAAACGGGCCTTACCGTAATTTCGTTAAGCTGTGTGTTGAATGGCGCTGGACAGTGTTATTCGCCTTCATTGGTATGTTTATTGTTAGTATCGCTCTAATGAATAGTGGCATGTTACGTACGTTATTCTTGCCTAAGATCCCACATGACTTCCCGAGCATTAATATCACCATGAACGACAATGTGTCGGATGAGCAAACCATCGAAGCCCTGAAGAAAATTGAATCAGTAGTGCTAAATGTTGATAAGCAAATTCAGCAAGAGCTAGGTGTTCCGATGCTACGAGATGTGATGGTGTTTAACCAAGGTCGTAACGAAGGTCGCTTGTTAGCACCATTGGTAGACGAGGAAGATCGTCCATTCAATACCTTTGAATTAACCCGCCGTTGGCGAGAACAATTACCTGAAATTGCAGGTATGAAGTCAATTCAAATTAACGATGAAGTGATTAATATGGGCCAAAATGGTGACTTTGGTTACTTATTATTTGGTTCTGACATCGATACATTGAATGCGGCAGGGCGTCAGTTGATCAGCATGCTACAAACTGAAAAAGGGGTTTTCGATGTAAGTTCTACCATTGACCCTGCAAGTAAAGAAATTCAGCTAGCCCTAAAACCCGTTGCCTATGAGTTAGGCTTAACTTTACGTGATATCGGCTCTCAAGTGGGTGCAAGTTTCTATGGTGGTGAAGCGCAGCGTGTGATCCGTAATGGTGAAGAGGTACGTGTTATGGTGCGCTACCCGAAACTGACTCGTGAAGCGTATTCGTCATTAAAGCATACCGTGATCAAAACACCGCAAGGCCGTGAAGTGATGCTAGGTGATGTGGTTGAACTCTCTGAAAAGCCGGGTATTAGCTATATTCGCCGTGAAGATGGTTATCGCACCGTGTATGTATACGGTAATATCGATGAAGAAGTCGTTGAGCCAAATGCTGTTACAAAGCGCATTGATGATGAGATTTTGCCTCAGTTAATTAAGGCGTACCCAACTGTGAAAACTAAGCTTGGTGGCTCTATTGAGGAGCAACAAGCTCAAGCGAATGAACAGGTTGTGTTCTTTATCATTGGTATGCTGTTGGTGTACATCTTGTTAGCGATCCCACTAAAGAGCTACTCTCAGCCATTAATTGTAATGTCTGTTATTCCGTTCAGTCTTGTTGGTGCGCTATGGGGACATTTAGCATTCGGTTTAGATCTAAGTATGATGTCGGCATACGGGATCATTGCGGCGGCGGGTGTTGTAATCAATGACTCATTAGTAATGACAGACTTTGTGAACCAAGCACGTAAAGAAGGTCACTCTTTAAGAGAGTCAGTCATTGAAGCTGGATGTGCGCGTTTCCGTGCTATTACATTAACGTCAATTACAACCTTTGTGGGTGTATTGCCAATCATGTTTGAAACCAGCTTGCAGGCAATGTTTGTTATCCCAATGGCGGTTTCGCTTGGTTTTGCTGTGTTGTTCGCAACGCTGATCACGCTATTACTTGTACCTTGTTTGTATATCATTTTGACTGATATACAGAAGGCGTTTTCTTACATTGGTGAGATATTTAAGCGTACGGGTCGCTATTTCAAATCGATAGTTCGTCCGCAACGCGCTTAAGCATTATATTTAATTCGAGATGTTAGAAGGCCAGCAATTGCTGGCCTTCTTTTTATAGAAAAAAGCACTAGTTAAAAACTTATTTCTGATATAAAAGTTGAGTTATTGTTGTTGCTGGTTATACTTAAAGGCTATTTTGCTCTTTGAGACAGCTATGCTTAGGCGCCCAATGATACTTGATGATTGGCAACAGATATCGGTATTGAAACAGCATCGTCATTTATATGTTGGCGATACTGTGCTTGCGCATTTTTTTACAGCCGAAGGAGAGGTTGATGAATGGCAGTTGTCATTAAATATTGCTTACAACACTTTGCAGGCTCCACAATATTGGACTAGAGAGCTGGCCAGTTTAATAAACCTTCACCAACCATTAGTAAAAGTAGGTAAAAAGACGCTATTAGGTTGGCAAGTTGGCTATGGTGAGTTACCCGTTTTTAGTCATCCATACAGTGGCATTATCGGTTTCGAATTAAGCTATCAATGTATGGCTCAACCTAAAGAGTCAACAAGCACAGAAAAAGCCCCTGACATTTATCCGCATCAACCACAAAACTATCAACCAGGCACGAAAGTTTGGCATCAAGGCACAGGGCGTTGTTACAAATGTAAGCCTTGGCCATTTAATGAATATTGCAAAGACTTGAGTGGCGATTTTGAGCCTGGAGTGGGGGCGCTTTGGGAAATGGCTTGGGAAGTGTGCTAACTGCTTTTCTCGCACATTGACTATGTTACACTGCCTGCAATTAACTTATTTAAGGAAAGGCAAGTGAGTCAATCAGTTTCAGCCCCAATTGCAAAAAAAATCCCCCATATTTTAGAAACGCATGCCGAGCAACGTGTCGATAATTATTACTGGATGCGTGACGATAACCGCCAAGATCCCGAAATACTCGCGCATTTAGAGGCTGAGAACGATTACCTTAAAGCCGTTATGGCGCCCCACGAAGCTTTAAAAAACCAACTGTTCGAAGAAATGAAAGGGCGTATTGTAAAAGACGACACTTCAGTGCCAGTGAAAGATGGCAAATATTGGTATATGAGTGAAGTGGCTGGCGAGAACGAATATGCATTTCACTATCGAGCAGACAATGCCGAGATGCAAAACAAGCAGTTGTTGCTGGATGTCAATGAACTTGCTGCGCCATACGAGTATTATGATATTGGCGATATGGCGGTGAGCCAAAACGATGAGCTGATGGCTTATAGTGAAGATACCGATGGCCGACGTATTTATAAAGTTAAGTTTATCAACCTAGCAAACGGTGAATATCTGTCTGATGAATTAGAAAACACCGAAGGGCAGGTAGTGTGGGCTAATGACAACCGTACGGTTTTTTATGTCAAAAAAGACCTACAAACCCTACTTGGTTTTCAAGTATTCAGACATGTACTAGGTACGCCTCAATCAGATGACGTACTTGTTTACGAAGAGCAAGACCGTCAGTTTTACATGGGTATAGGTAAAAGCCGTGACGATAGCCAGATCTATATCTACCTAGCCGCAACCGAAACATCAGAACAATGGTCGCTAGATGCAGATAACCCTGAGCAAGCGTTTGAGTTATTGTGCCCGCGTTTAGAAGGTCATGAATTTGGTATTGATAAGTTTGCAAACCAGTACTTTATTGTCTCAAACCACCAAGCGAAAAACTTTAAACTCTGCACAGCGAAGCTAGAAGAGATCGCTGATATTGCAAATTGGCAGACACAGATTGAGCACCGAGATGATGTGCTTATTGAAGGTCTAGAGCTATTCAATAGCCATTATATAGTGACTGAGCGTTGTTTAGGGCAAACGCGTTTTGTTGTTTATGACTATCAAGGCGGCAGCCATACGCTTGCATTTAATGACGCGTGTTATAGCGCTCATATTGGCCATAATCCTGAGCCAGAATCGACAGCCGTGCGTATTCATTACTCAAGTCTGACTACGCCGAGTAGCGTGTATGAGTGTGATTTAGCCACAGGTGAAAAAAAGTGCTTAAAACAGCAGCAAGTACTCGGTGATTTTTCGGCGAGTGACTATGCATCAGAGCGTCTACACATTGCGGTGCGTGATGGCGTAGAAGTGCCTGTTTCTTTGGTGTACAAAAAGTCATTATTCAAAAAAGATGGCTCTAATCCTATGCTGCAGTATGGCTATGGCGCTTATGGCATCACCATAGATCCAAACTTCTCAAGTAATACCTTGAGTCTGCTAGACAGAGGTTTTGTTTATGTTATTGCGCATATTCGTGGCTCTGAAATGTTAGGTCGTGAATGGTACGAGCAAGGCAAGAAAGCCTATAAACAAAATTCCTTTAATGACTTTGAAGATGTGACTCGCAGTCTGGTTAAGCAAGGTTATGCCAATGCGAACAAAGTCTTCGCTTCTGGTGGCAGTGCGGGTGGCCTACTAATGGGCGCAGTGGTAAACCAAGCACCAGAACTTTATTTGGGAGTGGGTTGCCATGTACCATTTTTAGACGTTCTGACAACCATGCTTGATGAGTCAATTCCGCTTACTACGAATGAATATGACGAGTGGGGTAACCCTAATAACGAAGCTGATTATCAAACCATCAAGGCGTATTCACCGTACGATAATTTGCAGCCGCAAGCTTACCCACATATTTTGGTCACGACTGGCCTGCATGATTCTCAAGTGCAATATTGGGAGCCGATGAAGTGGGTCGCTAAGCTGCGTGAAACGAAAACGACAGATTCTTTACTGTTGTTTAGAACTGATATGGGGGCGGGTCATGGCGGCGCAAGCGGTCGTTTCAAGCGCTTGGAAGAAATAGCCCTAGAACAGGCATTTTTTATCAGCTTGCTTGAACAGTCAGCATAATCTGCCGCTATACTAACTAGTGATCATTGAGCTGAATCATTCTCAGCTCATTATTTATATGAGGTAGAAATGAAATTCAAAGCACACGGCTTGTGGCGGGTTCATATTGAACACTCAACAATTTATATTGCGTTGAAAGGCGGCTTTAACCGTGAAGGTGTGATTGACTTTCAAAATGATATGATAAAACGCGTTATGTCAGAGCTGACGCCGTGTGACAGTGCTGTACTGAATTTATCTGAATTTGAAATGAGCACATCAGATAGTTTGGAGGCAACTAAAGAGTATTTCGAAGGAGTGAAACAGCGAGGCTATAAATGGGTCGACTATATTGGTGTGAATCCAATCGCTGAGCATTTGCTGAGGCAGTTGTGGCAAGGGGCAAAAACAGAAATTTGCTTTTACCCAAATGAGAAGGCTTATATTAGTGCTAAGCCTGAACACATAAAGCCTTTAACTGAATTATCCCAGATAAGCTTTGAGCATCCACACTAGTTTCTCTTGCTCTTTAATATAGTCGCTCATTAGAGCGGCTGTACCTTCATCTTCTGCATCACTTGCCACACCTAAAATCTCGCGTTGCTGTTTTAATAATAGCGTGAAGCCATTCAGTAGTGTTGTCACCGCCTCATTACCATCAGTGATATTTTTTGCTTCTTGAATTTCAGCACGCTCTAAGTAATCGCTAAATGCATGTAAGGGCTGACCACCTATGGTTAGAATGCGTTCTGCTAGCTCATCTACTTTCAGTAGTAACTGATCATAAATTTCTTCAAATTTTAGGTGTAACTCGAAGAAGTTCTTGCCCTTGATGTTCCAATGAAACCCACGCGCATTCATGTATTGAATTTGGTAGTTGCTCAGTAAGTTATTTAGTTGTGCTGCTAAATCTTCGCTTGCTTGCTTTGATAAGCCGATATCAGTGAATTGTGTCATGTTATTTACTCCTGTTGTTTGCATGAGTGTAAGTATGGGGTATGAACCTTGATTGGTCTAACGGGATAAAACAATAACTGTAATTCAAAAAAGCGATTGAAAGCGGGTTTTTGATCTGCGGAATAAAGCTTGCCAATTTTAATAGAGCTGTTTGCTTTTTAACCTGAAAATTGATCTATCACAAAGAGGTGATAGGGGGTATAAACACCAGAAATAGAACTTGATTTGGGTCAATATTTACACAAGGGTGAGGCGCATAATGAGTTTGTAAACAGACAATAATCAATAGGTGTCATCATGGAACTTAAAACACAAACTCAGCATAAAACAGAAATCACCGTTGTTGTAATCGCGCTATTGGCATTTGTAGTGGGTCTAGTTGGTCATTTAGCAGGTGCGAGCTTCGCAAACTCAGATGCGTTTGGTTATATCGCAGCGCCCATTCCGCTTATCACGGGTTTAATCGCTTTTGTTGCTTACAAAATTGCAGAAAAAGGCAGTCAATAATCAGTTGCTTTAGCAGGGCTCACACAGCAGAGATAAGATATATTCAGTGACCTTGCGAGAGTAAATCATACTGGTATGGCTAACATGAAACACCTTGTGTTCTGCCATACCTTGTAGTTTTGTCTCTTCTAATAATACTGTGCCATCAGAGCTACTGCCTTTTTGTAAAATAGGCATCAGTCCCAAAGGTAAATCACCGGCAATGCTGTAAAGCCGCGCTTTATAGGGCCAATCTTGGTTGTCTGAGACCAAAAACTCCACACTGTTTTTTAAAAAAACATCGAGCCCTTTTTCATGCATTTGCTTGGCAAACATACTGCCTTTATGCGGGGTGCCCAAGGTAATGACTTTTTCAACTTGTTCACTGGTTTGTGAGTGATTGTCTAAGTAGGCTCGGGCTATCAATCCGCCCATAGAATGGCATACCATCGCAGCTTTATCGTGACCGATAAACTCATCTATTTTAGAGAATATGTCTGATTTATTGGGGCTAAGGGTATTGTAGGAAAGGTTTAAGATCTCAAACGGGTGTTGTTTGAGTTTATTGCACAATGGCTGCATCACAAAGCCAGACATATAGAGTCCGTGCAAAACGATGATTTTTTTTATAGCCATTGTGCCTCCTAATTAAGCCGTCCTTGTTTCGTCAAGTTTACTTTAACAAGTGAAACTGAGCAGATGCTTAATCGATCGATGAAAACTCATAACGCTACTAATCGTAGTTAGTGGCGACTATTTCCAAATGGTCGGAATAATGTGCACACTTTGTTCTTCGTCACTGACCCAAATTTCACCATCTTGCACAGTCACGGTTAAGTTCATGCCACGTTTTACCATGGTAGCAAGTTGTGATGTTGCGTCATACGGTAAACTGATAACCGATAGATTATCGTGACTGTACAACTTAGGTTGATTCTTTTGCCACCAAATCTCTTGGTTGTTTTCGCCATAACAATATAGCACCACATCTTTAGCTCGATTACAGGCTTTCTTAACACGCTTTTCATCAGGTAGACCGAGCTCTATCCAAAGCTCAATCTCTTCATTATAGTTTTTTAACCAAACTTCAGGCTCATCATCAGCACATAGACCTTTGGTAAACTCCAAACGTTCTTGGTAATGAAGCGCAAATGCCAAAATGCGGATCATCAAGCGCTGTTCATTTTCAGATGGGTGTTGCGCTACCGTTAGAGAAAGTGTTTCGTATACGTGTTTATCCATATCGCTCAAAGCGAGTTGCGCTTTGATGATGGTCGATTTTAAAGCCATTGTCTTCGTTCATACTAGTAAGAATGGCAGCAGTATACATGAGCATGTACGTTTAAATACGATTTTATCAACGAGGTTGTTTAGTGTTTTTGCTGATTTTTGCGTAAAATAGCGCAATCAATTTTTGCCGAACAGAATTTAGGAGCGCAAGTATGGCCATTCAGTGGTTTCCTGGGCATATGAACAAGGCTCGCAATGAGATTAAAGAGATCATGCCGCAAATGGATGTGATTATCGAAGTTTTAGATGCGAGGATCCCGTATAGCAGTGAAAACCCAATGGTGTCTGCGCTTCGCGGTGATAAACCAGTCATAAAAATTATGAACAAAGCAGACTTGGCTGATCCTGAGCTTACCAAGCAGTGGATGGACTATTTTGAACAAGAAAGTGGTGTAAAAGCCATTGCATTTGGTCATGATAAAGGTGCTGAAGTTGCCAAAGTCAATGAGCTTTGCAAGAAGCTAGCCCCACATAAAGTGGGTGCAGATAAACAGCTAAAAGCCATGATCATGGGTATCCCTAATGTAGGCAAGTCGACTTTAATTAACCACCTTGCTGGTCGTATCGTGGCGAAAACTGGTAATGAACCTGCGGTTACTAAATCTCAGCAGCGTATTCGTCTAGAAGATGGCATCATGCTATATGACACGCCAGGCATGCTATGGCCGAAAGTTGAAAATGAAAATTCGGGTTATCGTCTAGCGGCGACTGGTGCAGTAAAAGACACGGCGATGAACTACGAAGAAGTTGCCAGCTTTACCGCTGAATACTTGCTAACTGCTTACCCTGAGTTATTAAAGTCACGTTATAAAATTGATGAATTACCGGAGCAAGATTGGGAGTTTGTCGAAATGGCGGGCCGTAAGCGTGGTTGTATTCGCGGTGGCAACCAAGTTGATACCCATAAGATGTCTGAAATCTTAATCAATGAATTGCGAGATGCCATTATTGGTCGCATCACCATGGAAACACCTGCGATGCGTGATGAAGAAGAAATTATGGTTGCTGAGCTGCGCGCTGCGGCTGAAGCGAAAAAAGCGGCGAAGGAAGAAGAGAAAAAACTACGCCGTGCAAGAGCGCGTAAAAACCGCCGCTAAATTTCTCACGTATATTCCAGACATAAAAAAAGCCCGTTTAGGGCTTTTTGTGTTTCATATCTACCGTCACCGATATGAGCAATGTAGCAAGTAAAATGTGTTTGGAAAAAAGTGAAGATATCGCGAGGGGCGTTGCGATATCTCACTCCCTACCATGGCTTTAACGTGGCAACACGTGTTTCAGGGTCGAGAAACAAATTAGAGTAAAGTAACAAAGTAAGCCGTCAATCTCGCTTTGTTGAGATTGATTATCAGTTAGATTAATGAATGTGTCAACAGTGTTTTTGAAAATAATTCTCATTTATTTTTAGGTGGCTAAATTCGGGAATTGCAGACATAAAAAAAGCCCTATCAAGGGCTTTTTGGCTTTTCATATCTACCGTCACCGATATGAGCAATGTAGCAAGTAAAATGGGTTTGGCCGCTAACACTGGATAACAAGGGGCGCGTTAAAGAGTGTTATTGGCCAATGCTGTTAACGTGTGTGCATCACGAATTCTGGGTCGAGAAACAAGATTCAGTAGCGTGCCTCCGTCTTGTTGAGATTGATTATCAGTTAGATCTTTGTAAGTGTCAATATTTATTTGAAAATAATTCTCATTTAGTTTGTGTTGGTTGTGAGTACGCTTCACTTACTGTGTTGTGTACTTTTTCGTCTAAATCTCCTAACTTGTAGTTATCTGTAAAACAAAAATAAAAATGAACAGGTGACACTATGTTGAGTTCAATGGGGCTAGCACTTGCGCTGATCGCATTAATCGTACTGACACTGAGAGGTGTTAATTTATTTATATCTGCACCCTTGTGTGCTGTGGTTGTGGCGCTCTCGAGTGGTGTGCCTTTATTTCAAGTGAGCGAGCAAGCCAGTTTTGTATCTGGTTACATGAGTGGCTTTGCAGGCTTTGTACAAGCTTGGTTTTTGATGTTCTTGCTGGGCTCTTTGTTTGGCAAACTGATGGAAGATAGTGGTGCGGCAGACTCGGTTGCGCGTTATATCGTTAATAAGCTAGGTATGAAGTATGCGGTGTTGGCCGTTGTACTAGCCTGTGCTTTGCTTACTTATGGTGGTGTGAGTGTTTTCATTGTGGCATTTTCGGTGTATCCCATGGCACTCAGTCTATTTAAAGATGCGAACTTACCGCGTCGTTTTATTCCTGCGGCATTGACGTTTGGCTCTGTGACTTTCACCATGACATCAGCAGGCTCTCCCGAAATTCAAAACTGGATCCCAATTAAATACTTAGGCACTTCACCTTATGCTGCATGGCAAGAGAGTTTGGTTATTGCCATATTCATGGCGGGACTAGGATATGTTTTACTGCAGTATATGATTAAACGTGCCATAGCAAACGGCGAGCAGTTTGAAGGGCGAGATAACGACCCTGAAGCAACACGCAATAAATTGCCAAGCCCAATCACAGGCGTGATCCCTTTGTTAGTCGTGCTGGCGCTGTCTTTTACCTTACATGAATCACTACAGCAAAATGCCTTAATTGTGGCTTTGCTCGGTGGGGTGATCAGTTTGTTCATTATCAACTTTAAATACTTTATTAATATTGAAGCGGCGGTGAATCAAGCAACAACAGGTGCTTTGGTTGCAATTGGCAATACTGCCGCTGTTGTTGGTTTTGGCGCAGTGGCCAAGCTGACTCCAGCATTTCAAGATGCCGTGGTTATGATGACGCAGATCCCCGGTCATGAATTAATAGGTGCTGCGATTGCGGTAAGTGTGATTGCTGGCTTAACGGGCTCTGCATCTGGTGGGCAGGCCATTGCTTTACCTTTGGTGGCGCCACATTATATGGATTTAGGGGTAGAGGCTGACGAATTACACCGAGTGGTGGCAATAAGCTCAGGAGCTATAGATACCTTGCCACATAATGGCTATGTGGTGACAACCATACGTGCGATTTGTGGAGAAAAACACCAAGACGCTTACTGGCCTTTAGCTATGCTTACTGTGGTTGTGCCGTTAATTGGCTTGGCACTGATCTTAGGGTTATTTATTGTTTTTTAACTTTGCTTACAATTTAAGGCTGTTAAAAGCGGTCTCTTTAGGCGCAAGATAACAGTCACAATCAAGTTCAATCTAGAAGGATTACACAATGCGATGTCATGAAATTGATTATGAAATAATCGGTGAGTCAATGCAGATGGTCGAAGTCGAATTAGACCCAAATGAGACCGTGATTGCCGAAGCCGGCGCGATGAATTATATGGAAAGCGGCATTGAGTTTGAAGCCAAAATGGGTGACGGCTCTGAGCCTGAACAGGGCTTTATGAGTAAGCTGTTCAGTGCGGGCAAGCGAATGGTTACTGGCGAGTCTTTATTTATGACGCATTTTACAAATCGCGGTCATGGTAAAAAGCGCGTTGCATTTGCTGCGCCTTTTCCTGGGTCGATAATTCCTCTTAATATGGCAAACCTAGGCGGGTCGATTTATTTGCAAAAAGATTCGTTCTTATGCGCGGCGCTAGGCACCAAAGTCGACATCGCATTTCAGCGTAAACTAGGAGCAGGCTTTTTTGGTGGTGAAGGTTTCATACTGGAGCATCTTACTGGTGATGGTATGGCATTTGCGCATGCGGGTGGTACGGTCATCGAAAAGCGTTTGAATAATGAAACTTTAAAATTGGATACCGGTTGTGTGGTCGGATTCAGCGAAGGCATTGAATTTGATATTGAGCGTGTTAGCGGCTTAAAAAGTATGTTCTTTGGCGGTGAAGGACTATTTTTAGCAACTTTATCGGGTACAGGTACCGTGTGGATCCAGAGTTTACCTTTCTCTAGACTCGCCGACCGAGTGATGCAACATGCACCAAGTCAGGGTGGAAGTCGTCAAGGTGAAGGGTCAATTTTAGGCTCAATTGGCGATATCATAGACGGAGATTGATGGCCGAAACCCCTATAAATTAAACGCCTCAACGCCTCATTCGCATAGTTTCTCTCGAGTGAGGCAAAAAACCTTTCAAAAAAATCACTTTTTAGCGAATTGTCTGCATTTTAAACGATAACTAGGATGATGTTCTATAAAAGAGGTGGTATACTCCCGCCGAATAATTTTCTACTTTAAATAGAGTAAAACAATGGCAGATTTATCGAAATACAGAAACATTGGTATTTTCGCGCACGTTGATGCGGGTAAAACTACCACCACTGAGCGTATCCTAAAGCTTACTGGTAAAATTCACAAAACTGGTGAGGTTCACGACGGTGAGTCAACTACTGACTTCATGGAACAGGAAGCTGAGCGTGGTATTACAATCCAGTCAGCAGCTGTAACTTGTGAGTGGAAAGGCCACCGTTTAAACGTTATCGATACTCCTGGACACGTTGACTTCACAGTTGAAGTATACCGTTCACTTAAAGTACTTGATGGCGGTATCGGTGTATTCTGTGGTTCTGGTGGTGTTGAGCCTCAGTCAGAAACTAACTGGCGTTATGCGAACGAGTCAGAAGTAGCACGTGTTATCTTCGTAAACAAACTAGACCGTATGGGTGCAGACTTCTACCGCGTAGTTGGTCAGGTTGAGAAAGTACTTGGTGCTAACCCACTAGTTATGACTCTTCCTATCGGTATCGAAGACCAGTTCACTGGTGTTGTAGATGTACTAGAGAAAAAAGCATACGTTTGGGATGAGACTGGTCTTCCTGAAAACTATGAAGTAACTGACGTTCCAGCTGACATGGTAGACAAAGTTGAAGAATACCATGAGATGCTAGTTGAGTCTGCTGTTGAGCAAGACGACGACCTAATGGAAGCGTACATGGAAGGTGAAGTACCTTCACTAGAGCAAATCAAAGCTTGTATCCGTAAAGGTACACGTGACCTTGCTTTCTTCCCTACATACTGTGGTTCTGCATTCAAGAACAAAGGTATGCAGCTAGTACTAGACGCAGTTGTTGACTACCTACCGTCTCCAACTGAAGTTGATCCACAGCCTCTAACTGATCCTGAAACTGGTGAGCCTACTGGTGAAGTAGCAACTGTTTCTGCAGATGAGCCACTTAAAGCGCTTGCGTTCAAGATCATGGACGACCGTTTCGGTGCACTTACGTTCATCCGTATCTACGCTGGTCGTATGAAGAAAGGTGACACTATCCTTAACTCAGCAACTGGTAAAACAGAGCGTATCGGCCGTATGGTTGAGATGCAAGCTGACGAGCGTAACGAACTTACTGAAGCACAAGCGGGTGACATCATCGCTGTTGTTGGTATGAAGAACGTTCAAACAGGTCACACGCTATGTGATCCTAAGCACGAGTGTACACTTGAAGCGATGATCTTCCCTGATCCAGTAATCTCAATCGCTGTTGCACCTAAAGATAAAGGTGGTAACGAGAAGATGGGTATCGCTATCGGTAAGATGGTTGCAGAAGATCCGTCATTCCAGGTTGAGACTGACGAAGATTCAGGCGAAACTATCCTTAAAGGTATGGGTGAATTACACCTAGACATCAAGGTAGACATCCTTAAGCGTACTTACGGCGTTGAGCTAGTTGTTGGTCAGCCTCAGGTTGCTTACCGTGAAACTATCACTCAAGAAATTGAAGATAGCTACACGCACAAGAAGCAATCAGGTGGTTCTGGTCAGTTCGGTAAGATCGATTACCGCATCAAGCCAGGCGAAGTTGGTTCAGGCTTCAAGTTCTCTTCATCAGTTGTTGGTGGTAACGTTCCTAAGGAATTCTGGCCTGCAGTTGAGAAAGGCTTTGCATCAATGATGCAAGAAGGTGTTCTAGCTGGCTTCCCAGTATTAGACGTTGAAGTTGAGCTATTCGACGGTGGTTTCCACGCAGTTGACTCATCAGCAATCGCATTCGAAATCGCAGCTAAAGGCGCTTTCCGTCAGTCTATCCCTAAAGCGGGTGCACAACTTCTTGAGCCAATCATGAAAGTTGACGTATTCACGCCAGATGACAACGTAGGTGACGTAATCGGTGACCTTAACCGTCGTCGTGGTATGATCAAAGACCAAGAAGCTGGCGCAATGGGCGTTCGTATCAAGGGTGAAGTACCTCTATCTGAAATGTTCGGATACATTGGTCACCTACGTACTATCACGTCTGGTCGTGGTCAGTTCTCAATGGAATTCTCTCACTATGCACCATGTCCGCAAAACGTTGCTGACACTGTAATCGCAGCTGAGAAAGAGAAAAAAGCAGCTAAGTAATTAGCCTCTTTTATCTGATTTTAAAAACCGCTTGTTTTACAAGCGGTTTTTTTATGCCCGCAATATCTCATTCTATTTTCGTATAAAACATGGTTGAAAAAAGCAGTGTGACTACGTATTATGCCGCTTCTCAGGATTTTGTGTCTTTTATAGGACCTGCTTTGTGATGCCATCTTCTCTTAATTAAGTGATCTATTTTGAGGATTGGTATGATACGTATAATGGAGTCGTTGTTGTGCACACCGTGGATTTAAGCTCAAATAAATTACTGCTTGCTGTAAGTTCTCTTTTAGGTTTTATTTTTCTTTCTTTATCGCGCTTAGATGTTGCTATTTTGCATCACTTAAAATGGTTTGGCGGATTATTGATTATCTTTAGTGTACTCATGGTATTTCTTGTTCAAGCAAACAAGTTGTTCGTACATATTGATAAAGCAGGTGTGAGCTATGGATTAGGTTTCACAGTGAAGTACATTCATCAAGAAACGATTCAGTCGATTCAGAAAAGCACAGGCTTATTTGGTGGTGTTTTACATGTTAAAACTCAAGATGGCAAAGTGCATCATTTTTACGCTTGGCAGATGAGTGATGCTGACTTTTCTAAAGCAGAGCGTTTGCTATCGCTATAATACCAACTTTCAAAATAAATGAATAAATTGGTATAAATAAAAAATGCGCTCTAAGGCGCATTTTTTATTTTTGTTGTAAGTTAATTTTACTTACGACGACGGCGAAGTAGCGTTAATGGTGCTGCTAATAAGCTTAACCATGCTAGGCTACCGCTATCTTCATCATCACTGTCATCCACATTTTGCACTTCAATTTGTACTTCAACAGTGTCAGACAGGTTGCCTGCTGTATCTTCAGCTTGAACCATAAAACGAATACGGTTTTCATATTCATAGTCGAAGTTACCTGCAACTGTGATTAAACCAAGTTCGTTAATAGCTACTAAATCAGTACCAGATACGATGAAACGTTTAACAGGTGACACATCTGAATCAGCATCTGTAAATGCAAGTTTGCCAATCGCATAACCGATCTGAGAATTTTCACGCACTTGGAAAATTTGACCAGCTTCAACCATAGGGCGAGGGTCTACTGGTGGCTTGCCTGCAACTGTTTTGATTTCAACAACAACTGGGTCGTGATCTGAAGAGCGGTATGCATGATCAGCATAGTAGTTAGCTACTTGTGTTTCAGACTTGTACTCAGTGTTGTAATCGAAAATAGCTGGCTCATCCGCATTGATATGCCAATCTGTCGCATCTGTTACTTTTTCTAATAAGCTTGCAGATGCAACTGCGTGGTCAAGGCTACCTAAACGGCCTGAGAAAGTATAAGAGTAACCGAAGTTATCACCATCAACGTGGTTCATAACGTTAGCAAAGCCTTTGTCAGCAAACGCTTTGATTGGATCTTCCATCGCATACGCATTCATATCACCAACAAGGATAATATCAGCATCTTGGTTGCCAGTAGGATATGACATTAACCAATCAGCATACTTGTTTGCACCTTCTGTACGAATTGCGTTCCAACAGCCTTGGCCGTCGCCTAAATCAGCATTATCACCTTCTGCACTCTTACAGCCGCCTTTTGACTTTAAGTGAGCAACAGCAACGGTAAATTCTTCGTTGTTATCTAGTTTACGGAAGCTTTGTGCGATAGGTGGACGGTTGCTGTAATCGAATGGTGCAGCCGTTGTGAAGCTTGCTGTACCTGCTTCTTCAACAATATCCTTACGGTAGATGATTGCTGTTGTAATATCGTCAGTACCGATTTTATCTGTATTGAAGTTTACAAATGCATACTCGTGATCAGATTCTGCATTGATGGCTTCTACTAGGTCATCGATCGCGCTGAATTCACCAAAACCATCATTCTCGATTTCCATTAAACCGATCACATCAGCATCTAGTGCTGTAATTGCTGAAACAAGTTTAGCTTGTTGGCGAACAAGTTCTTCTTCGTTATCCGCACCGCGAGGTGTAGGGAAACCACCGCCTTGACCGTCACCATTGAAGTAGTTCAATACGTTGAAGCTTGCTACACGAAGATCACCTTCACCTTCAAGTGCTGGTGCTTCAGTACGTTCATTGGTGTTAACAAATTCAGGCGTCATAGTTGGGTGAATGCGATATTTGCTAAAGCTGTAACCAACTACACCTGTGATGTTATTTACTGTATCGCCAAGACGTAGGCTGTTGTATGCGCTCAGGCCACCTTGAGGATATTTTGGATCAAGGTTCTGTTGAGTCGAGCCATCATCGATAAGGATTTCTTTAAGTAAGTTTTGTGCTTCTAATGCATTGGCATCTGCACCTGGACGAGCAACTTGTGTGCCTTGATAAAGACGCTCAGTACCTAGTGCAACTTCACCGTAACGACCTAGGCCATATGTGTTGTTTACGTAAAGCTGTTGGTCGATGCTAACTAGCATACCTTCGAAAGCTTCTAAATCATCAATCGCAGCAACTGGTAATGTTAACTGAGCTGCTTTAATGTCTGCTGTACCACAGCTAGCGGCGCGAGTAACATTGCCAATCTGTGTTGCACTGTAATATTCTTGTACAGACCCTTCTAAGCGAACGATGTCACCTACATTTACGTCTAGGTCTTTGTAATAAACAAATACACCTTCAGAGGTCATAGCATCTGTGTCCATGTCTTTTTCTAAAGACTGAACAAAGAAGCCTTTTAATTGGTCGTCAGCTTGTAGGTCTGCAGTTACAACGGCTTCGATGATAACAACTTGATCTTTTAATGGGCTCTCAGCGCCATTGCCTTGAATTGCATTGATAGTCGTGTAAGCATCATTACATACAAGTGGATCTGTGCCTGTATCACCGCCGTTGTCACCACCATTGTCACCGCCATCTGTAGCGCCATGGCTGCCTAAGCCAGAGAAATCATTTTGCTCGAACTGTTCCCACTCTTCACTTGGGTTAAATGCAGAAGTTGCATCAGTACGACCAGAAGTAATGCTTGTTTTACGGCGTAGAGTTTTGTTGGCTGTAGTTACACCGCCTTCATCCCATGCTGAACCTGGATCAACACCTAGTTGACCAAAGCTATCAACAATTGCACCGTCTTTAGTTAAAACTAATGCATCATCACCGTTGAAATATGTGATTGTTGATTCAATATCCGCATTGGCTTTTAACTCATCAACAGAGCCTGCATTAACAATAACGTAAGTCGCATTTGCTGCAAGTGTGCCAGTTAAATCTAAAGTTTTGGTAGGCGCAGCTAAGTCACCATTACCATTTGAGTATAGAGAGATAGTGTAACCGTCAAGAGACAATTCAGCACCCGAGGCATTGTATAACTCTACTGCTTTATTGTTAGAGCTGCCTTCGACGTATTCAGAAATAATAAGTTGTGCTTGCACTGGTGCAGTTGCCGCCGCAACTAACAGAGCAAGAGGTTTTAAGCTTGTTTTAATCATTTTGTTCCCGTGTAATTTTTGATTATTCGCTAAATAGGGACATTAGCGTACCCGGGGTATGTTACAGAAAAATGAAAAAATGTTAATCAGAAATGATGAAAAAGAGTGAGAACTCTAGCTCACTCTTTGAACTATAAGAGATTATTTCTCATTCAACCAAATTGCAGCTTGTTTTGCAAAGTAAGTTAAGATGCCATCAGCGCCGGCACGTTTAAATGCCAGTAGTGATTCCATGATGCATGGCTTTTCTGCAAGCCAGCCGTTATCAATCGCTGCTTTATGCATGGCGTACTCACCACTTACTTGATAAGCGAATGTTGGTACGCCAAATTCATCTTTCACGCGACGAACCACATCAAGGTATGGCATGCCAGGTTTTACCATCACCATATCAGCGCCTTCTTGTAAATCTAATGCCACTTCACGAATAGCTTCATCAGAGTTCGCAGGGTCCATTTGGTAATTCTTTTTATCCGCGCCTTTTAAGTTACCAGCAGAACCGACTGCGTCACGGAACGGGCCATAGTAGCTTGAGGCGTACTTAGCTGAATAAGCCATGATACGAGTATGAATGTGACCATCAGCTTCAAGTGCTTCACGAATTGCACCGATACGGCCATCCATCATGTCTGACGGTGCGACAACATCTGCACCTGCTTCAGCGTGTGATAGCGCCTGCTTGACTAAGATTTCAGTCGTGATGTCATTCATCACATAGCCTGTTTCATCAATGATGCCGTCTTGGCCATGTGTGGTGAAAGGGTCAAGTGCCACGTCTGTAATAACGCCAAGCGTTGGACAAGCTGTTTTTAATGCGCGAACCGTTCTTTGCGCTAATCCTTCTGGATTATAAGCTTCTTCAGCGTGAAGTGATTTCTTATCTGCAGGGGTCACAGGGAAAATAGCAACAGCAGGTACGCCTAATGCGACTAACTCTTTAGCTTCTTCAACTAACAAGTCAATTGAGAGCCTTTCGATGCCAGGCATTGATTCAATGGCTTCACGGCGGTTTTTGCCTTCAAGCACAAACACCGGATAAATCAGGTCATTTACGGTAAGCTGGTTTTCACTCATAAGGCGACGAGAAAAATCATCACGGCGCATGCGACGCATACGGGTATAAGGAAATAAATCTAATCCTGATTGAGCCATTTTGTTCTCCTAAGGCTGGTAGATTCTTACTTGGTTACGGCCTTGTTGCTTAGCTTCATAAAGTGCTTTGTCAGCAAGGTCGGTATAAGTATGAGGTGATTTTGGATCAATGGCGACGGCACTATAAACACCGGCACTTAAGGTTAAGTTAACGATAGCCTTGTCGAGCTTTAACTGAAAAGCATCGACGGTCGAGCGGATCTGCTCGGCGATTTTTTGTGCGCCTTCGAGCTCTGTATTGGGTAGTAACATCACGAACTCTTCCCCACCGTAGCGGAATACTTCATCTGAGGGGCGTTGCAAATGAGATTTTATAATGTCAGCAACAGCACAAATGGCTTTGTCTCCACTTAAGTGCCCATGCGTATCATTGATGTTTTTGAAATGATCAATATCTAACATTATGACACTTAAAGTGCTCTGCTCGCGTCTTGAACGGCGCACTTCCATTTGTAATCGTTTATCGAAATAACGACGATTTTTGATTTTTGTCAGTGGATCTTCAATATTCATTTGCTCAAGTTCGCGGTTTTTATCTTCGAGCTCGCGAAGCGTAACTTGTAGTTCGAATGTACGTTCATCAACAAGCGCTTCTAGATCCGCCTGAGTTTGCTCTTGTAGTTTTAACTTTTCGTTCAGCAGAGCATCTTGAGCTTGGCTTTGAGCAAGCTTTGCTTGTTGCGCTTCTACTTCAAGGTCGCGTTCACGAATAAATTGTCTCACCAATGTAAAGCTTAAAATAAGGCTGACAATGAAATAGCAAAAGTAGCTAACTGGCGTGCTTAATTGTGAGCCTGAGATAAAGCCCAGTTCATAACTTATTTGATGCCCTAAAGCTAAGAGAATAAAAGTAAACATCACAATAAAGCCGGGCGTTTTTCTTTTAAAAAGTAACCACTGCGCTATGAATAACAATAATAAGGATGTGATGATAAGAAAGCTCAGTGTATAGCTGGTCGCGACTGATAGATTTAAAGGCAGAAGGCTAAGTGTTAATAATAAAAAAACAAAGCAAGCTAAGATGACAGTTTTAGGCAATGCAAAAAGCTTTAAAGCTGGTTTAACCGTGATATAAGGCTGTAGTAGCGGAAGTAATACAGTACTCGACAAGAATATCAGTAACGGTTGTGCATACTGCTGCAGCCATTGCCAGTTGCCATATAAATAGCGATAACTGAATCCATAAAGATGAATGTTTAAGAGCCAAATTACAGAAATAAACGCGGTCGCAAATAAAAAGTAGCGTTTTTTAGTGAATGAAAATAAAGCCAGGTGCATCAGTGCCAAGGCAATAATAAAGCCAGCAAAAATGCCATAAATTAAGTTGAATTTACTTTTATATTTAATGTATTCAATTGGATGCCATAAACTGAGTGGTGCATTGAGTGCGCCGTGATGCTCGATGTTTAAATAAATAACTGCATGCTGTTGTGCAAGCAACTTTATTGGCACCAATTGAGCCTCGTGTTTGATTGGTCTTTTAACTAAAGGCAGGGCATCTCCCAGCGCTAAAGTGATTATTGATGCATCTTGAGTTGCGATATACGCAGTGACCTTATCCAGCAAAATGTTATCAATACTCAGTAGTAAATCTATGTCACTCACTGATTGATTGGTCAGTGGTATTTTAATCCAAAGTGGTTTGTCTGATTTACCTAAATTAAGCGCATCTTGATGGCTTTTGTTCCAAGTGATTGGTTTTTCGAGTAACTGTTTTAAATTATTACTGTCGTCTAGAGTATAAGAGTATGGCAGTGGATTGTGCTGGGTAAAATTGCTATCGATATCAAAAGCAACCGCCAAAAAAGAGCAAAAGCTGAGTAAAACAGACAGTAAAGTTCTCACTTTATTTACTCCTTTCGGGAGTAAATAATCGATTAAAATTATCGCTTGTAATTTTAGCTACATGCTCAACACTTTGCCCTCTAAGCTCCGCAGCAACCCTGGCAACTTCGTGTAAAAATGCGGGCTCGTTGCGGCGAGACTTTGGCTTAGGTTTTAAGCTTCGAGGAAGTAAATAAGGGGCATCGGTCTCTAATAACAGGCGATCATCAGGAATTAAAGGCAATAGCTTTTGCAGTTGCTCGCCACGACGTTCATCACATAGCCAGCCTGTGATACCGATACTCAACCCGTATTCGAGATAATACTCAAGCGCTTCACGTTCACCAGTGAAACAATGCAGTACGCCTCTCACAGACACTTTTTCTAACAAGCTTCGCATACTTTCAAAAGCTTCTCTTTCGTGCAAATAAACAGGCATATTCAATTCGCCGGCAAGAGAAAGGTGTTGCTCTAGCACTGTTTTTTGCACATCGCGAGGAGAGAAATCACGATTAAAATCGAGTCCGCACTCGCCAATCGCGACAACTTCAGGATGCACTGTTAATGCTCTAATTTGATCCGCAAAATCAATGGGGGCATCTTTGGCATCGTGGGGATGGATACCTGCCGTACATACATACGAAAACTCTTCAGCAAAACAGAGGCTGTCGTGACTTGATTGCAAACAGCAGCCTATAAGTAGCATGTTGTCTATGCCGGCATGTTTTGCTCGGGAGAGTATGCTTTCCCTATCTTTATCGAACTGGCTACTGCTCAGGTTAACACCAGCGTCAATTAAAAAATGATTCATTATTTGAGGCGTTTTACTCTGTAGGATTTATTTGAGTTTTCTGTTTTCATTAAAAAAGATCCTAAAGACGCGCGTTTAACTATAACCTTGTGTCCAATTTTAGCTCTAAATGAATCCGTGTCTGTTAATTTCCAAATTTGGCCATTTCCTAAAGTAATGGTTCTACTGCCAATTTTTGGCAGTTTAAGCGCTACAATACTAGAGCTTATCTCATCAATTTCTTTCTTTACCTGATTTTCTAGGCCAAATGCATCGTTAGCTTGCTTAGGTTGTACTTCTCTAGTTTGCTGATTTGAAATTGGGCTCTTTTCTAATTCTTTCTTTTTTGTCTTAACGACTTTGTCGTAACACATTAAGCGCTTTAGATCGTTCTCAACTAAGCTACATGCTTCTAAAGCTTGTACATTGATTTGTGACGCGTAGCCTGAGGCCGAAAGTAGTAAAAGCGTTGTCATTAGTATTTTTTTCATAGCTCTTCTTCCTGTTGTTCAGTTGTTTTTTTTGTATAAAAAGCCGCTAAGATGAGACCAAGCTCAAATAACAATAGCATAGGTAGTGCGAGTAAAGTTTGTGATAGAACATCTGGTGGTGTTAAAAACATCGCAATAACAAAAGCACCAACCACTATATATGGGCGCTTTTCTCTTAAACTTTGTGTTGTGGTTGCGCCGCTCCAACAAAGCAGCATGATGGCCACGGGGATTTCAAAGGCCACACCAAAGGCAAAGAATAACTTCAAAATGAAACTTAAATAACTGCTGATGTCTGGTGAAAGCGTCATCATCTCAGGCCCCACACTGGTGAAGAAGCCAAGAATAATTGGCATCACGATGAAGTAGCAAAATGCAATGCCTGAGTAAAATAAGATGATGCTAGAGAAAAGAATAGGGATCAGCATACGTTTTTCGTGCTGATAAAGACCAGGTGCAATAAAGCTCCATACCTGATGCAAAATAAATGGAATGGCCGCAAACAGCGACACAAACAATGTCAGTTTAAAGGGGGCAAAAAACGGTGCCGTTACATCTGTGGCGATCATGGTGCTATTTTCTGGCAAGCTGCTTACCAAGGGGGCCGCTACGAATGCATAAATATCGTTGGCAAAGTAAACTAAGGCAATGAAAATCAACAAAATACTGAGTAACGCTTTCATTAAGCGATTACGCAACTCAATTAAATGGCCAATAAACCCGCTTTGAAGCGATTCGGACATAGTGGGTGCTCGTTATTTCTGATTATCGTTTTTCTGCTCAACGGGAGAGTGTTGAGCGGGTTGTTTATAGCTGTGTTGAACAGACTCAGCAGCTTTTTTAAGTTCTTCTACTGACTCTTTGAGCGCAGGCGCTAAGTCTTCCATATTTTGTTGCTCAGCTTTTTTTAGATTGCTGTGTAACTCATGAATACGAAGCTCTTCATTCACTTCTGCTTTTACAGAATTTGCGACAGATTTTATGGTTTTAATCCAGCGACTAACAGTGCGAATTGCCACAGGTAGACGTTCAGGACCCAACACAACGAGGCCGACGATTAGGACGACCACTAATTCCCACATACCCATAAGGGTTAAACCTTATCTTTTTGCTTTTCTTCAGCTGTCTGGGATTGCTGTTGACTATTGTCTTTTAATTGCTCTGGCTTGCTGGTTTGGTCTTCATCAGAGACTGCTTTTTTAAAGCCTTTCACTGCATTACCTAAATCGCCACCGATGCCGCGTAGTTTTTTAGTACCAAACAAAAGCACTATGATTGCTAAAATAATCAATAGTTGCCAAATACTAATTCCACCTACACCCATAATGACTCCAAATAAAAGAATAAATAAAAATTGATTATACGCCCAGTGGGCAAAATATCACCCTGTTTTACGCCATGCCGCAAGAAATGCAAGCGTTGATGCAATCAGGCTGATAGTGCTCAAGGTTGTTTGCTCTGCTAAAAAGCTCAAGCCAGACACAATAAGTAAGCTCGACGCCAACATACCAAGCAAGATTGGCTTTTGAGAGTTGACCTGAGGCTGTACGATATGATGCTGCTTTTTTTGTTTCAGATTTTGATAGATTAAATCTGGCAGTTCAGGCATTTTTTCTGCCCAAAACGGTAAGTTAGCATACATTTGTTTCAAAACAGAGACAGGGCCTACTTGTTCTTTGACCCAATTCTCCAAGAAAGGTTTCGCCGTTTGCCACAGATCGAGTTGTGGGTAGAGTTGTCTGCCTAAGCCCTCAACATACAGTAAAGTCTTCTGCAGCAATACCAGTTGAGGCTGTACTTCCATATTAAAGCGGCGTGCGGTATTGAATAAGTTAACCAACACATGGCCAAATGAAATTTCAGCAAGGGGCTTGTTGAAAATAGGTTCGCACACCGTCCGAATAGCAAATTCAAATTCTTCAACACAGGTATCGGCAGGCACCCAGCCCGAATCAACGTGAAGCTGTGCGACTTGGCGATAGTCGCGGTTAAAGAAGGCAATAAAGTTTTCGGCAAGGTAGCGCTTGTCTTCTTTATTCAGGGTACCGACAATACCGCAATCGATACCAATATACTTCGGATTTTCAGGGTGTTCACGTGAGACAAAAATGTTGCCTGGGTGCATATCGGCATGAAAGAAGCTGTCTCTGAATACTTGGGTAAAAAAGACTTCAACACCACGCTCAGCGAGCAACTTTAAATTGGTATTTTGTGCTTCAAGGGCATCAATATCAGATACGGGAATACCGTAAATGCGCTCCATCACCAACACATTCTTGCGCGAGTAATCGCTGAATACCTCAGGAATATAGAGCGCGTCAGAATCTATAAAGTTGCGTCTTAGTTGCAAGGCATTAGCCCCTTCACGCTGCAGGTCGAGTTCATCTAATAAAGTTTTACGATACTCTTTTACTACTTCGACGGGGCGAAGACGGCGCGATTCACCAATAAACTTGACGATTACTTTCGCAACTTGAGCCATTAAAGACAAATCGGCATGAATTTGTTTTTCGATATCGGGGCGAATGACCTTAATCACCACATCCTGAGTGCCTGACTCTAGCTCTAGGGTTGCTGTGTGTACTTGGGCAATAGACGCAGACGCCAATGGGGTTTGCTCAAAATTGGCAAAAAGCTCATCAATACTATTAATTTCTAGCGCTTGTTCAATCAGCTTTTGTGCCTTATGGCCTTCAAACGGCTCTACCTTGTCTTGTAGAAGAGCAAGCTCTCGGGCGATATCATCAGGCAGTAAGTCACGGCGTGTAGACAGCATTTGCCCAAACTTGATCCAAACCGGGCCAAGAGATTGCAGGGCTAGGCGAAGGCGATACCCCAGAGGCTTATCTTTGTGCTTATTTTGCAGCCAAAATAAGCTATTTCTGGCGGCTTTTGCAAACCAAGGGAATTTGTCTTTTGGAATGAGATCGTCAAGCCCGTATTGTAAAAGGGTTCGAGTAATTTGATACAAACGCGATGCAGACAAAGTGGCTCCCTTAGCGATTTAAAAGTTGTTCAATTCGTTGTTCGAGTTGCGCAGCATGCTGTTTTATGGCGCGTGTATGCTGTTTAAACTGTTGTAATTCTAGAGGGTGGATTGCAACTTTCAGCTCATCTTGCATAAGTTGCGTAAAAGTATCCGCAAAGATTGTGGCGTTGTGACTTAGACATGCTTTAGTTTGTTGACCTTTTTCAAAGATGAGTTGCGCTGGGGCATCACCAATATAAGCAGAGAGATGTTCAGCCCAATCAATGTCTAACTTGGCAAAAGCACCGCTATAGGCCTGTGCTAAATGTAAGTCACCTTCTAAATCAAGTTTGTCCTGACGAATAAGTTGCGTCATGACACTCGGGTCTTTGAGCTCAGGTAGGGTCTCTAAATGTGCGCTGATCTTACACTCAGCTTGCTCTTGATAGTTGTTGAACAGCATAAACTGTCTGCCAGTGAAAGTGAGCGCATAAGTTGTATGCCAGTCCCGAATTTCAACAGCCAAGGTTTGATGCTTAACCTGATCAAGCGCTAGCTTTAAGTTAGGCTCTTTGTCTAAAAGCAGATTAAGCGCATTTTCAATGGCTGCGCAGGCAAGCGTCGTCAGCATAGTCGATCCTAGTACTTAAAGCCTCGGTGCAATGCGACGATGCCACCTGTCATATTTTGATAGGTTGCTTGTTCGAAGCCCGCGTTTTCCATCATGCTTTTAAGTGTTTCTTGATCTGGGTGCATGCGGATTGATTCAGCAAGGTAGCGGTAAGATTCGCTGTCATTGGCAACCAGTTTGCCCATGTTTGGCAAAATATTGAAAGAATAGAAATCATATAGCTTTGAAAGTGCTTCGTTATCTGTTTTAGAAAATTCTAATACCAGTAAACGACCACCCGGCTTAAGAATGCGGTACATAGAGCGAAGCGCGGCGTCTTTATCTGTGACGTTACGTAAACCAAATGCAATGGTGATCACATCAACACTGTTATCAGGGAATGGCAGCGCCTCGGCATTCATTTGCACATATTCAATGTTGCTCACTAGGCCTAAATCACGCAGTTTGTCACGGCCCACTTTAAGCATAGAGTCGTTAATGTCACCTAAGATAACTTGACCTGTGTCACCCACTAATTGACTGAACTTAGCTGTTAAGTCACCAGTACCGCCGGCAAGGTCTAAAACGCGATGACCTTTACGTACACCTGCACAAGCAATAGCTTGGCGTTTCCAAAGGCGGTGAATACCAAACGACATAAGATCGTTCATGATGTCATATTTGGCCGCAACGGAATGGAATACATCGGCAACCATAGAGGCTTTTGCTTCGCGGTCAACGGTTTTGTAACCAAAGTCAGTGGTATTGTGTTGCGACTCTTTCATCTTTGCTTCTCTAATTGTTTGGCATTGAATTTTCAAGCCATAGTGTACTTGATTGCGGCTAAGAGGTGCAATTTATAACAGATGAATTTGCGTTTGTTTGCGAAAATTTAGGCTTTGTTTGTTACAGCGCAATAAAGGCGGATTGCTGAAGAGAATGTGCCTTATGTGCTGCATGTGTTGCTTTGCGCGCTAGGGCATTGAAATTCTCTTCGTCATTGCGTTTAGCAATGCCGAAAGATAAATCAACTTTTGGTAGGTTTTTATCGCTTTTTGAGCTGACAAACTTAAGTTTTTCTACACCGACGCGGATCTTTTCAGCGATGATATTCGCGGTTTCTGGTTCAATGTCTGACATTAACACCACAAACTCATCTTTCGCAGTGCGTCCGGGTAAGCCACTTTCAAACACATACTTTTGGATCTTTTTCGCCACACGATTTAGCACGACTTCACTAACTAGATCACCAAAGTCTTCAGAAAACTCATGTAGGTTATTGATCTGAATTGAAATAGCGCACAGAGGTTTATCTTGTGCAATCCACAGTTGCGCTTGTTGATTTAAGTAATGACGCTTATACAAACCCGTTTGTACATCAATCAGTTGTTCTTTACGCAGCTTAGTAAGTTGCTGTCTTGCCTCACGATGCATTAAGCGGGTCTTCTGAAGTGTTTCTTTGAACTTCTTATGTTGTTGCAGAATAACATCTGTGTGTTTGGCCAACTGAGTCAGTGCATGTTTGGTTTTTGCGATATTGTGTTCATCTAAACTGTTGACACAAATGCTCACTTGCTCTGCAAAATTGGTAATACTACGCTGAGATTGTTGTGCTGAATTAGCAAGATTTGTTACCACACCATCAACGTTTTTCAGCATGTTTGCTTCCATGTCATGGTTGCGGTTTAAATGCTCGAAGTAAAGTTGTTCTACGAAAATACTGTCGATGTTATGACCTTGCCTGATAGCGTAGTCTAATGTTTGATTGAGCTCGTTATGCGACTTGCTGATATAGGTGTACGCAACTTGATAATTAAGTGGTGTCGGGGGCAATTGATGCTGCTCTAAGAACACACAGACCTTAGTCATTTTTTCTTGAGCTATTACCATTGGATCATGAAACATGATGTTACTACCGCATACCAAATCAAACTAAATACCCACCACCTCCAGTTGATAACTTTGTGATCCATCACAACTGCCTCAGACTACTTTTTTTCTGGTTTTTTGCAAAGAAAAAAATGCATCAAAGCCGCAAATATAAAGAGAAGAAGGGCTTTTTGAATGAAATACGAGCAAAAAGTATTAGTTTATTGAGTTCAGTAGAGGAGGAAATTTTTAGAACCGAGTTTTTATTGAGCTGGTCGCAATTTATTGCATCGACACTTTTATACTCGATATGGTAGAAATAAATCAGTTACAGGATTATAAAAAAGTGAAAAATGTTCGACCAACTCGCCTGTTAAGTGCCTGTGTCCTTTCGGTCACTTTAGCGCTGTCTGGCTGTCAGCTTACTAGTCAGTCTCAAGATGCTCAGTTCACACAATTAACGCAGAAAATCGAAGCATATCGTGGTGATATTAGTCCTTATTCTCGCAAAAACTTAAATGCAGAGTATTTATTGCCCAACCTATCAGCGGCCGAATTGGCAGAGCAAAATAGGCAACGAGTAAACTTTTTAGTGCAATTAGACAGCATAGATGTGTCGCGATTAAGTAGTGAAAACCAGATAAACCACACTATTATTCGTGCTCAAGTACAGAACAAGGTAGATGAATACCAATTCAATGCGCATTACATGCCGCTGACTTCAGAATATGGCTTTCACTCAAGCTTATCATTTATGGTTCGCGGTCATGACTTTAGTAAAAAAGCAGGCTTTGAGTTGTATCTTAAGCGCCTTTCGCAAGTACCGAGGTTTTTTGAGCAAAATATTGCTTGGATGAAGGAAGGTATGAAAGTCGGCTTAACTCAGCCGCAGGCCGTACTGGTTGGCTATGAAGAGTCGATAGCTGCTTATATTCCAAAAAGTATTGAAGAATCTGAGTTTTTTGCACCATTTAAAACAAACACTGCGAAATTAAATAACACTGAATGGCAGGCTTTGCAGGCGCAAGCAAAACAAGTGTTGTCAGGGTCGGTTATTCCTGCGTTCCAAGACTATTTTACATTCTTCACAACAGAATATCGTCCTGCAGCGCGCGAACAAATCGGTATTAGTAGCACACCGAATGGTAAGGCTTTTTATGCGAATCGCGCAAAGCATTACACCACCACGGATATGTCTCCTGAAGAAATTCACCAATTAGGATTACAAGAAGTGGCGCGCATTCGTGCAGAGATGGAGCAAATCATCGAGCAAGTGGGTTTTGAAGGCAGCTTCGCTGAATTTGTTCATTTCTTGCGTACCGATCCACAATTTTATGCCACTACACCAGAGCAGCTGTTAAAAGAAGCCTCTTTTATTGCTAAAAAAATGGATGCGCAGCTACCAAAACTGTTCCATACATTACCACGTCGTCCATATGGTGTAGCACCTGTGCCAGCGAGCATTGCGCCTAAATACACAACGGGTCGTTATTCTGGCGCGCGAAGCGACGATGAGGCTGGCTTTTATTGGGTAAATACTTACGCGCTTGATAAACGTCCATTATATGTTTTAGAAGCGTTAACACTGCATGAAGCCGTGCCGGGACATCACTTACAAATAGCCTTAAATGCTGAGTTGGATTATTTACCTAGTTATCGTCGTAATGCGTATATCTCTGCATTTGGTGAAGGTTGGGGTTTATATTCTGAATATTTAGGGCTAGAAGCGGGCTTCTATCAAGACCCGTACAGCAACTTTGGTCGTTTAACCTACGAAATGTGGCGTGCAGCTCGTTTAGTGGTTGATACCGGTATGCATATGTTTGGATGGAGCCGAGACAGAGCAATGAAGTTTATGCAAGATAATACGGCTTTATCGTTACATAACGTAAAAACAGAAACTGATCGCTACATTTCATGGCCTGGACAAGCACTTTCTTACAAAATAGGTGAATTAACTATTAAGCGTTTACGCCAAGAAGCTGAAACTAAGTTGGGTGATAAATTTGATATTCGAGAGTTCCATCATCAGATTTTACGCCGTGGTTCAGTGCCGTTGTTTTTATTAGAGAAACAAATAGAGATTTACATAACAGAAACGTTACAGAAATAGTTAAAACATATTTCTAGGTATAAAAAAGCCCGATTCAAATCGGGCTTTTTATTGCTGCAATGCAGGCTATTACTTTTCGAAAGCGCGCTTCATAAAGTTTGGTGTTGCTAATGTACCTTTGTGAATACCAACGTTGTAGTATTCGGTATCAAATTGTGCGTTTTGCGCATCTTCTTCACGGAAACCGTCGAAGTTCTCACCTTTACGAGCCATAGTTGCAGACCATAAACCGCTTGGGTAGATTGGTTGCGGGAAAGGCAGTGTTTGTAAATCAGCAAAGCCGACGTCTTTCATTGCATCACGCATTTCTAAAAGTAGTGGCATGTGCATCAGCGGTGATTCACTTTGCTGGATCATGATACCGCCAGGACGAAGTGCATTCAGACAGCTCGTGTAAAACGCGTGATTGAACAAGCCTTCACCTGGACCAACAGGGTCTGTGCCATCAACAATGATCACATCAATTGATTCTGGTGCCGCTTCGCGCATGTACTTGATACCATCATCAAACATCACAGTTGCACGAGGATCGTTGTTTGATTCACATAATTCAGGGAAGTACTTAAGTGACATTTGAGTCACAACTTCGTCGATGTCGATTTGCGTTACTGTTTCAACACCAGGATGTTTTAACACTTCACGCAACGTACCACAGTCACCACCACCAATGATCACCACATTTTTAGGTGCCGGGTGCGAGAAGAGCGCAGGGTGGCTCATCATTTCGTGATAAAAGAAGTTTTCACGAGTACTCACCATAGTACAACCATCGATGATCATCAGGTTGCCAAAGTCAGTTGTTTCAAACATCTCTACTTTTTGAAATGGAGACTGAATCTCATCAAGCTTTTTGTTAATGCGTAAAGAAAACGCACTGCCATCGCGATCACTGATCTCGGTAAACCAACGGTTAGCTTCTAAATTCGACATAAGAATTAAATCACACTGTAAATTGTTAACGGCGCATTTTGCCAGCGCCAGAGTTTATGCTCAATCTTTATTTAAAGATGTTGGGGCAAATTTTTGCACTTCAATCTTGCAGCCAGTTTATTCATTGAAATAAATAAACATTGAAAGGTTTACATACCTTATGCGAGGCTTTGCTTCTCATTAAATAAAGGCTATTAGGTATAGCTTAGCTGTAACTGAGCAAAATGAGTAAAAATACAGTCGCAAATGCGCAAACTGCATATTAAAATGGATGTTTTGCTAGTTTGTTAAGAGGTCGAGATGACTTGGGGTTTAGATACTGCGCGAGCAACATATAACGTAGCGCATTGGAGCGATGGCTACTTTGATATTAACGAGCAAGGTGAGCTGGTTGCATTTCCTGATAAATGCCAAAGCAAGGCACCGATCTCTTTCACAAAATTAACTGAAGAATTTAAAGCACAAGGTTTAACTTTACCTGTGCTTGTTCGTTTTACTGACATTCTGCAAGACAGAGTCGATACCATGACCAACGCATTTGCAAAAGCGTGCGAGCATAAAGGTTATCAGGGCGACTACACGTGTGTTTATCCAATTAAAGTAAATCAGCAGCGCTCAGTCGTAAGTAAGCTGCTTGCTCATCCAAGTGGAAAAGTGGGCTTAGAGGCAGGTTCAAAACCTGAGCTTATGGCTATTTTAGGACTAGCAAAACAACCGATTAAAATTGTTTGTAACGGCTATAAAGACAGTGAGTTCTTGCGTTTGGCATGTATTGGTCAAGCGTTGGGTCATCACGTTAATATCGTAGTCGAAAAGCTCTCAGAGTTAACCACTTTACTGAAAGAAATTGATGACTTAGGCATTGAACCTGCGATTGGTATTCGCATTCGCCTTAACTCGGTTGGTAAGGGCAAATGGCAAAATACCGGTGGTGAGAAAGGCAAATTCGGTCTTACTGCAGGTCAAGTGCTTGAAGCAGTTGAGATGCTCAAAGCCGCGGGCAAGTTGCATTTAATGCAGTTAGTGCACTTTCATATCGGCTCACAAATCGCCAATATCCGTGACATTCAACGTGCGTTGATTGAATGTGCTCGTCACTTTGCTGAGCTCTCTAAAATAGGCGTGCCACTTTGCACTGTTGATGTGGGTGGTGGTTTAGGTGTCGATTACGAAGGCTCGGGTTCACGCAGTGCCTGTTCGATGAACTACACCGTTGATGAATATGCGAAAAACGTGGTGTCGGCGTTTGCGGATGTGTGTGAGCAGCATGGCTTAACACAGCCTGCAATTATCACTGAATCAGGCCGTGCACTCACAGCGCATCATGCAGTATTGATCACTGATGTCATTGACGTTGAAAAAGCCCCGAATCAGGTCGAAGTGAGTCAACCTGATACCGACGCGCACACTATTCTACAAGAGCTATATGGTGTCTATCAGCAAGTGTCACCGCGTATGGCACTTGAAAGCTATCACGATGCGATGCATCTATTCAGCGAAGCCCATGGTCAATATGTGCACGGCTTAGTGAGTATGTTGCAGTGGGCACAAATCGAGCAGCTCTACTTTACTATTTTGCATAAAGTGCGCAGTGCACTAGACAGCAAATCACGTGCTCATCGCGAAGTGCTAGATGACTTAAATGAAAAGCTGGCAGATAAGTTATTTGTTAACTTCTCTTTATTCCAATCGCTGCCAGATGTGTGGGGTATTCAGCAGCTATTCCCTGTGATGCCAATTGAAAACTTGCATACGCCGCTGACTCAACGCGCAATCATTCAAGATATTACCTGTGATTCAGACGGTCAGATCAGAGAATATGTTGAAGGGACCGGCATCGAAGCGAGTTTGCCAATCCCGCAATACAATACCGGTGACCAATATCATATTGCGATGTTTATGGTCGGCGCATATCAAGAGATCTTAGGTGATTTGCATAACTTATTTGGTGATACCGACTCTGTGCATGTTGAGATGACAGAAAACGGTTACCAGTTAACCAATGCAATTAAGGGTGATAGTGTGAATGATGTACTGAAATTTGTGCACTATGAGCCAAATAAATTATCAGAAAACTTCCAGCAACGGGTGTCTGATTTAGCGATCTCTGAGTCGCAAAAACAGCAATATTTAGCTGAACTGCAAGCGGGTCTAGAAGGCTACACTTACTTCGAAGACTAGTGTGAGTTTTAGCCTCCACTTTTGTGTTTGCGTAAAAAACGGTATTATTCACACGCTATATGGCGATATAAGGTGTATCGCCATACTCGTGTTGTGGTAAAGGAAGTCATTCATGTCGTTTTTTCGCAGTATCTTTAGTTTATTATTCTATTGTTTGAACACCTTGTTTTGGTGCGTCCCAATTTTTGTTTTTGGGGTGATCAAACTGATCCCAATAAAACCACTACAGACCTTATTTGGCGCGTTAGCCAAAGGCTGTGCCAGCAATTGGGTTGCTTGTAATAGCCTGATCCAAAACCTTTTCACACCGTACAAAATAGAGCTAACAGGGCTTGATAACCTCAAGCGTAAAGACTGGTATCTGGTGATTGCTAACCACCAAAGTTGGGTAGATATTTTGGTGCTGCAACGAGTACTGCATAACCGAATTCCATTCTTAAATTTCTTTTTAAAGAAAGAGTTATTGTATGTGCCATTTTTAGGTATCGCTTGGTGGGCGCTAGATTTTCCATTTATGACGCGCAGCAGTAAAAGTCAGTTAAAGAAAAATCCTAAACTCAAAGGCAAAGACATCGAGACTACGCGCAAAGCCTGTGAAAAGTTTAAAACCATGCCAGTGAGCATAGTGAATTTTGTCGAAGGCACGCGTTTTACACCTGAAAAGCATACGCGTCAGAAAAGCCCATTTAAGAACTTACTCAAACCCAAAGCTGGTGGTATCGCCTTTGTTATGCAGGCAATGGGTGAGCAAATCAATCAAATCGTAAATGCCACTATTCATTACCCTGATGGCATACCGACCTTCATGGATTTTGCCTCAGGCAAAGTAAAGCGAGTGCAAGTGCATGTAGAAACACAAGCCGTTGATGACAAGCTGATAGGTGACTACAGCAGCGATAACCAGTTCAGAGTGCAGTTTCAAGCTGAGCTAAATACACTTTGGCAACAAAAAGACGCTCAACTTGAAAAGCTGAAATAAGATTAGGAGATGAGTGTGCTAACAAGTGTCATACAATTAATCAGAGGAGCAGTTGCGACAGCTGTTTTAGTACTCAATACTGCATTGTGGGGCACACTGATCTTTTTGCTTGGGTTAGTGAAGTTGCTGGTACCCTTGGCACTAGTATCTCATGCGCTTCATGGTTTTTATAAATGCTGGTGTCGTGGCAATTACTTTGCGCTCAAGCTTAGCGGTGTGCAGTTTTCGACAGATATCGCACCACAGGTGAATGAGCAGGGCTGGTACTTGCTGGTTGCAAACCATATTAGCTGGTTAGATATTATTGTACTTACGGCAATCGATGCCTTGCCCGCTCCTAAATTTTTCTTAAAAGACGAATTAAAATATGTGCCGTTAATTGGCTCCGGCGCTTGGGCCTTGGGTATGCCGTTTATGAAGCGAGCCAGCAAAGCGCAAATTGCGAAAAACCCTAAATTAAAGGGAATGGATGTAGCGCGTACACAAAAAAGCTGTAAGAACTTTAAACATCATCCTACGACTGTGATTAATTTTGCTGAAGGCACCCGTTTTACCCCAAGAAAGCACAGTAAACAAAATTCGCCGTTTAAGCATCTCTTGAAGCCAAAAGCGGGCGGTACAGCCTTTGCGCTTCAAGTATTGGCTGAGCAGTTAGATGGTATGATCAGCACCACCCTTTTTTACCATTCTGACAGCCAGAAAATTTTTCAAAGTTTTATGTTAGGCAAATTAGCTGCAATTGATGTTAAGCTAGACTTTGTGCCATTAGCGCAGGTACCACAGGGTGATTATCAACAAGATAAAACTTACCGTGTGACCTTTCAGCAATATCTCAATGCTCAATGGCAGCATAAAGATACATTGATAGATATATTATCAGCCGAGCAAACTAGTAGTAGCGCGACCGAGAAGGAAGCTTCGCAACTATGACAGACATACATTTGACGCAACTGATAGAACCTTGGTTTGAAAACTCTATGGCGTCGACATTGTTAACTAATTCAGTTGCCAATGTTATCGGCCTGTGCGCATTATGTTTTTTATATTTAGTGACTCGGCGCCTTGTTCTGCCAAGCTTACAAAATATTATTACTCGATTTTCTCCAAGTCGAATTGGGCTATTAAGTCCACAGCTCAATAAGCTTTCAGGGCGACTCTCTTCTCTTATTTGTTGCGTATTATTTTTAGGCTTCTTTGAGCGGGTATTTGTTGCACCTGAATGGTCGTTTGCCATAGGCAAGGTAATGGGGCAAATTCTGTTAGTCATTGTTTCAGGATTGTTGTTTAGCGCCTTCATTAATTTAGGCCATGGTATTTATCAGCAGTTGAAGTTTGCCAAAGAAGTACCGATCCAGGGCTTAGTGCAGGTTGCTAAATTAATTACCTTTATCGTTTGTGCCATTTTATCAATCAGCCTGTTAATTGATAAATCGCCGACCTATATTCTGTCGGGTTTTGGTGCCATTGCAGCCGTGACGTTATTAGTCTTTAAAGACACTATCTTAGGCTTAGTAGCAAGTATTCAAATTGCAGCAAACCGCCTTGTGAGTATTGGCGATTGGATACAGGTTGATGCCTTTGGTGCAGACGGCGAAGTACTTGATTTAGGATTAAATACCGTACGAGTGCGCAATTGGGATAACACCATAACCACGATCCCTACCTATCAACTTATTTCTGATTCATTTAAAAACTGGCGTGCCATGCAGCAATCGTCGGGTAGGCGTATTAAACGACCTATATTTATTGATATGCATAGCCTACAAACTTGGTCTGCCGAAGAGATTGCAAATAAAGCGGCAGAGTTTGGCTTTGAGATAGACACTACGCAGCCTTTGAGTAACGTGTCTGTATTTCGAAAATATGCCGAGCATTATTTAAGGTCACACCCTAAAATCAGTAAAGAGTGTGTGTTGATGGTACGCTCTTTACCGCCCAGTGAAAAAGGCTTGGGGTTAGAGGTCTATTGCTTTAGTAGCAACACGCAATGGGTGCCATATGAGCAATTACAAGCCGAAATCATAGAGTATCTCGTTGCCAAGTTATCAGAGTTCGAGTTACGTCCTTTCCAGGCGGTAACGGGTCAGCTAAAACTTGACTAGTGCCAATCCTTGCCAATACTTAATAATATCTGAGCGTCAGTTGGTAATTATATAACCGCTGAGTTTATGCCTAATCTGGGGCTCAAGGTAATATAATTTTTTTTGCATATTTAGTCGTAAAAAATTGTCATAAAAGTGCATAAATTGAGCCTTGCATATGTTACAGTGCGCGTATTGCGCTACGCTGACAGTGTAGTTGTTTTGTTGCATTTGATACGGAGTTAGAAATCACGCAAGACAATAAGGAGGTGAATAGAGGTAATTTGATTTGACGAAATATACAGCTATCACATTTTTTCTTTTATTGTTTGCTCGAGTTTCTTGGGCCGATCAAACTGTGCATGTGGCCATTGACCACGCCCCACCGTTTAGTCAAATAGATCAGCAAGGTGAGAGCCAAGGCTTGATCATAGACATTCTTTCCGAATTACTTAAAGAGTCTCATCAAGACTACAAAATCAAACCCGTTCCCTGTCCGTTTTCTCGTTGTGTACGCATGCTTTCTCAGGGGCAAGTTGATGTCATGGGGGGGTTAATTAAGACCAATCGCCGTGAACAAACCATGGCTTTTGTGCAACCGCCTTATATGGTGCTGTCGTCTTCTTTTGTTTTTTATGCAAATAAAAACAGTGATATAGAAGTGAATAACTTTGACGAGTTACATGGCAAACGCATTGCTGTGATGCGAGGTGGCGCATATTTTAAAGAATTTGATGAAGATAAAACCCTGAACAGAGTACAAGTAAACTCTGAACATGTGGCATTTGATTTACTGTTAAAAGGGCGAGTTGATTTGGTGTTATCGGTTGAAGACACCGCAGAAGTGGCGATGAAAACACTTAATCAGCCATTCGAGCAGCTAAAGAAAGTAAATTATCGCCATACTAATAACATTTATGGTCATATGGCGTTTAGTCAACGCTTTGCAAAGACGAAATTAGCCGTGCAGTTACAAAGAGCCATGATTAAATTGGCTAAGTCTGGGCAACTTAATCAGTTGGTTGCCCCTTATCAATTACCTGCTATTCCGTCAGCTTTAATTATAGAGTAATTATCCTGATCAGCGTCCCATAAACGTAACGCGTTTAATAAGGCCGTCGATCACTTCATAAGCGGCAATAATTGTCACACTATTGTCGATTACATTTGCATCTTCACTGGCTGATTCAGCCAGCTCGTGGTCCACCAAAATATTGCCCTCTACCATGCGTTTTAGTGAACTGGCATTGAGATATTTGAGAGAGGCGAACTTCTGACCATATCGCTCAATCAGCTTATCTTTACCCTGATATTGTAAGCCGCCAGGGAAAGCATGAATTTCAACATCATCGTGATATGTCGCAGCAAAAGCGTCGATATCACGGTTGTTATAAGCGTCGAGCTGTTTATCAACAGTGGCAATGGTGGTTAGTTCAATTTCAGTCATGAGGTCCTCAGATTTAAGGTGTCAGGTTTAGGCTAAATGTCTTTTCTCGTTTTCAGTGTGCCAGTTATGGCAAACAATAAAGCGGCACATACAATAATGATGTCAGCATAAAAAGGTGGCGTCTGGATGCTTAGCAAAGTCCCAATCATCGTCAATAACAAGCTGCTTGTGTAATAGCTCATGATGATTCTGTCCATGATCTACTCCTTTGTTTAGTGATGGTTACTGTACAGGTCTATTTAAGAAATTAATAAATACAGAATACCCGCGCCCACAAGCCCACCAAATAGTGCTGCAGCACCTAACATCATTAAATGTAGTTTCATATTCACTGTGGTTTGGCTGTCATTGGTTTCTTCAACATCATCGAGGTTGATTAGTGATGACTGCTTTACTTCGAATACCGCACACAAGCTCATCATGGTTTCGCGGCTGGCAACCCCTTCCTTTTCAACCCGTTGAATGGTGCGAAGGCTGAGGCCACATGCATCTGCTAATGACTGCTGGGTCCAATTTTTGTCATTTCTTAACTGTTTTATGGTTTTTTGGTTTAGTTGCATGGCAGTCTCCTAAAGCGAACCGCCGAACCAGCGACCAATGAAGTAACCTACCGCAGCGAAAGCTGCACCAAAAACAAGGCCGTAACAAAAGAAGGTGGCAAATGCCTTGATCATAAGCTTTGGGTTTTGTGCAAACGGTTTTAATGCTTTTCTGCCAACTTTCTTTTTGCCTTTTAATATCAAGCATTCGGTTTCAGAAGTGAGCATATTGATAACGTCAAAGACAACAGTCCACTCAGCGCCTTCATACTCAAAAGTATGCTTACTTTTAAAGCCTAAGTTACGCTTCTCAGAAACCAGTTCATCGTTAATATAGACATATTCTTTGCCGTTTAAGAAATTGGCTTTACAAGCGATTTGGTTATCGCCATCTTGAAAATACAGTTCAAAAGGTAGTTTCTTCGGTAGTGCTTTTTCTTCGTTGTTGATGCTACGAGTCATGGTGCATATTCCCTTAGTTGTTTTGATTAAGTTGGGATAAGCATATTCGGTACGTCAGTATAAAGCGCCGACAGTAATATGTCAGTGCCTTTTTTGTCATAAGACAGTGCGAGTCATTAATTCTAACTTGTTAATTTATATAAGAATAAAAATATTTTTAAGGAGAGGTATGACAGTGTGATGGCAGGGTGAAAGGGCGCTTTGCACAGGGAGTACAAAGCACAAAAGGTTAGAAAGTATTGCAAATATCGTCGGCTTTACAGGTGATCACCGTTACATTTTGATAGCCAATGCGAGTTAGTTGCTCTGCGGCAAATACCGCACGGCCGCCTGCAGCGCAATGTACGTATATGGGCTTGGCGGCATCTTTCACGATTTCAGGTAATTTAAATTCTAGTAAACCCCGTGGCACATTGATTGCGCCAGTAGCTGCTTTTTGCGCGTGCTCTTGAGGCTCGCGTACATCAACAAGTACACCTTCATTATCTTGAATTTCTTGCTTTGCTTGCTCTGCGCTAATGCAGCGCTGATTAGGGCGAACTGTTTTTAATACATCTTGAACAGGAGTCAACATTGAACTATTCCTTAATACCGAGTCGTTTTAAAAAAGTGATCATCGGACACCAAAGCGTGAAAGATGATTGAATTAAATTTATAGCAATAAATACCGTAAACCACACAAAGTTTTCGTGTACGAAGTAGGTTAACAGTAAAGAAATTAACACCATAGTGCCTGCGATTAAGCGCAGTAATGGATGCATAGTCATAGCTCACCTCAAAAATTCAGAACAGAAGATATCAGTCATAATTAGTTTATTAGAAAGTTCTAAATTAGCAAGTTCTAATATTAGACTTTTCTAATGTATGGTTTATACTTGTTGAAAATCGACCGTGGGGACATGTATGCAAATTGAAGATATGGCGCATAACGCAGAGCAAGCTGAGCAGTTATTAAAAATGATGGCGAATAAAAATCGCCTGATGATCTTATGCAGCTTGTTGCAAGGTGAGATGAGCGTGACGCAGCTAAATGAGTCGATACCGTTAACTCAATCGGCACTCTCTCAGCATTTAGCCGCCTTACGAAAAGCCGAATGTGTTGCTACGCGTCGAGATGCGCAAACGATTTACTATCGTCTTACCGATCCTAAGGTTGAGGCGATTTTACAGCAGCTTTATCAACTCTTTTGCCAATCGGGTGAATAATGATGGGATTAGAAAAAGCCATTTCGGCTAGCTTACAGGGTCGTATCCCCATAGTGATCTTGTTATTATCGCTGGTTATGGGGGTAATGGCCCTGCAGTTTACGCCGCGTGAAGAAGAGCCACAAATTGTCGTGCCAATGCTCGATATTCATGTGCAGGCGCCAAACATAGGTGCACCAGAAGTGGTGCGTTTAGTTACTGAGCCACTCGAAAAGTTATTGCTACAAATCCCTGGTGTTGAGCACGTTTACTCTACTACACAAACAGGTCAAGCGGTTGTGACGCTGCGCTTTCATGTTGGTGAAGACAGAGAAAACGCCATTCTCAATACCTACAGCAAGCTTTATGCACACCAAGAGCAAATGGCTCCGGTGATCAGTAATTGGCAGATCAAACCCATAGAAGTGGATGATGTGCCTATTTTAATGTTGGGCTTGTACTCGCAAGATCCCCGTTTATATGGCGACTATGAACTCACGCGCTTTGCTCAAGAGCTATCCAATCACCTGCAACAAATTCCCAATACCAGTGCCATTGAGGTGCTCGCAGGTCGCACCCGTCAAGTTCAAGTCGACTTAGACATCAGTGCGCTGTCTGCACACCAAACCACGCCTTTAGATGTATTACGCGCACTGCAAGTGTCAAATCAATTGCAGCAAGTCGGTCATTTGGTGACGGGCAAACAGCAAATTCAACTTCAAGCGGGCGATGTGCTTCGCGATGTAATACAAGTGGCGAGCCTGCCAGTGAATGTCGTGAACGGTCAGCAAGTATTATTAAAAGACGTTGCAACAGTCACCGATGGCCCAAGCGAGTCAAATCAATATCAGTGGTTGGCCATTGATGATGTGCAGCAAGATTTGCCTCTTGTTACTATTAGTGTTGCCAAGCAAAAAGGCAGTAATGCTGTGGCGGTAGCCGAGCAAACACTGGCAAAAATGGCACAGCTTAAAACTGAGTTATTGCCTGATGAAGTGGATTTCAAAGTACTGCGTAACTATGGCGAAACGGCCAATGAGAAAGTAAATAACCTGACTGCGAGTTTGGCCTTTGCGGTCTTTACTGTGGTGGTCTTTGTCGGAGTCTTTCTAGGCTGGCGCCCAGCTATTGTGGTCGGCTTAGCTGTGCCTATTTGTTATGGCATTACACTGGCGCTAGATTTTGCCTTTGGTTATACCATTAACCGCGTCACCTTATTCGCACTGATCTTGTCTTTAGGTTTATTGGTTGATGATCCAATCACGGGTGTTGATAACATCAGCCGTTTCTTAAAACATGGTAAGAAATCAGACTCGTCAAGCAAGCGCATTCTTGGTGCGATGAGTGAGATTAAAGTGGCGTTGTTGATGTCGACGTTAACCATCGCAGTGGCGTTTGTGCCGATGGCATTTATCACTGGCATGATGGGCCCTTACATGGCACCGATGGCCTTTAATGTGCCAGTGAGTGTGGTGGTTTCGACTGTAGTGGCCTTCTTTGTCTCGCCTTGGCTTGCCAAAAAACTGCTTAAAGGGCATGAAATCGAAGAGCCAGAAATCGGTGAGGGAAAGAGTCTTTATAGCAAGTTAGTGATGCCGCTATTAGACTCGAACAAGAAAGCAAAGTGGTTGCTGTGGTCGGTATTGGTGCTGTTTATGCTGAGCGCTAGTTTACCGGTATTTAGGGCGGTGCCACTTAAGCTACTGCCGTTTGATAACAAGAATGAAGTGCAAATATTGGTTGAACTACCAGAGGGGAGTTCGCTGGAGCAAACCAGCTTGGTGGCACGACAAGTACAACAAGCCGCGTGGCAGCTTAACGAAATCACCGCGGTTGCCGCTTATGTCGGTCAACCTTCGAGTATGGACTTTAATGGCATGGTGCGCGGTTATTACCGACGTCATGCTCCGCATCTTGCTGACTTGCGCGTATTACTTATCGATAAAACTGAGCGCGACCACCAATCTCATGGGGTGGTATTGCGTTTACGTCAGGCGCTGGCTGCCTTCAATCAAAATGGTATCAAGGTCAAAGTGGTTGAAGTGCCACCGGGTCCGCCAGTGTTAAACACCTTAGTGGCCGAAGTCACCGCCGACCCATTTGTTGAAACACCAGTACATTATGAGGCGGCAAATGTGCTGGCTAAACGTTTAGCAAAAGAGCCTCATGTGGTTGAGGTCGACACCTCTATTGCTGAGCTCGCCCCTTTAGCGCGTTTTGTGACAAACAAAGAAAAAGCGGCGTTATCCGGCATTAGCACCCAAGATATCAGCCAAACCCTACAGATAGCGAGCCAAGGTATGCCAGCGGGAGTGCTATATACCCCGCATGAAGCCATGCCAGTGCCGGTGCAACTGCAAGTGCCGTATGAAGTGCGCAATCAATGGCAGTCTTTGGCGGCCGTTCAGTTAACGGGTCAACAGGCATTAAGTAAAGTCGCCAATGATTATGGCCTGGATAGTGCGGCACGACCTTTGGTTGCGCTGTCTGAACTTGGTCAGTGGCAACAACATCATATTGAGCAACCTATTATGCGCAAAGACCTACAAACCGTGGTGTATGTCATGGCGGAGTTAAATGGTCGCACGCCTGCTGAAATCATCGCTGATGTGGTTGCAGATGAAAATCGTACTGAAGAAGACTACCAACCTTGGCAAACACGTACTTTCTTAAATTCAGGCGGCACACAAGGTTGGCAAATGCCTGCAGGCACGAGTTATAGCTTTGGCGGCGAAGGTGAGTGGCGCATTACCGTTGATGTGTTTAGAGATATGGGTATTGCCTTTGCTTTTGCCCTCACGGCGATATTTATCATATTGCGTATGCAAACGGGATCGAACCGCTTGGCGCTGATTATTATGTCGGCCATTCCGTTAACCATGATTGGCATTATGCCGGGCTTTTGGGCGCTAAATCAGTTTGGCGAACGCGTGATTGCGGGCGCTCCTGAACCTATTTTATTCACCGCCACGGCCATGATAGGCATGATAGCGCTGGCAGGCATCGTCATTCGTAATTCACTTATTTTAGTTGAGTTTATCAATCAGGCTCGAGCAGAAGGCATGGCATTAAAGGCGGCCTTGGTGCGTGCAGGTGAGGTGCGTATGCGACCTGTGTTACTCACTGCAGGCACGACTTTATTGGGTAATGCGGTGATCATCCTCGACCCCGTATTTAGCGGGCTGGCTTTGGCCATTATGTTTGGCATTATCGCTTCAACAATTTTCTCGTTGTTAGTGGTGCCAGTGGTGTATTTCTTAGTTTTCAAATCAACCGAGCAACAGGGGCAGCAAGATGCAACAAGTAACTAAAATTGCAGGGATCAGTGCGGCGATGGGCGTGTTAGCGATTGCGATTGCGGCCATGGCTGGGGTGTTTAACGAAAAAATGCCCGCGGGCACAAAAGCCCTTGCGGAAGAATATAATGGTCAAACTCATACCGTGAGTTTGCAAGCAGTGAAAAGTGCTGAAGTCGTCAGCGGCAGCGTCGATGCCAAGTTTAATACGCGCGTGTCGAGCCGTGTGCTGGCGCAGTTAAAAACCTTACACGTACGTGCGGGCGATACCGTATCGGCGGGGCAGTTAATCGCAACCCTTGAAGATGCTGATTTAAAAGCACAAGTACAGCAAGTTAAAGCTCAGCAAAGCGCCAATGACGCTCAGCTTGCACAAGCTAAGAAGCAATTAGAGCGCGTGGTTGCGCTAAAAGCCCAAGGGCTTGTGGCACAAAATCAGGTTGATGAATGGCAAACCAAAGTGAATGAACTAGAAGCGCAGTCTGCGGCTTTGGTTCAGCAGCTTGAAGGCACACAAGTTGCCTTGGGATACACCAAAATTCATGCGCCAATCGATGGTAAAGTGGTAGAGCGCTTACAAGAGCCCGGTGCCATGCTGAGCCCGGGTATGGCGATTGTGTCTTTGTATAACCCAACTAAATTACAAATTCATACACCAGTGCGCGAACAGCAAGCGGCTTTCTTAAAAGTGGGTGATAAATTAAAAGTGTTTGTGCCTGCCGTTGGTTTAACCGAATATGCGTTGATTAGCGAAGTTGTACCAGTCGCCGATAAACAAGCGCGCCGTTTTGCCATCAAGCTCGATATCGGTTTTGCTAAAGAAGTAAAACCGGGTATGTATGCGCAAGTTTTTCTACCGGGCGAAGAGCAAGTCACCATTGTGATCCCGCGTAAACTCGTGAAACGCTATGGACAATTGACCATGGTTGAAGTGGTTGAGCAAGGACAATTGCAAAAGCGCTATGTACGCTTAGGTGAAGCAGTCAATAGCAATGAAGTACAAGTACTGGCTGGGCTAGAAGCGGGTGAAAAAATCGCAATAAAGCCTGCGATTTAATCGACTAAACGTTTGAAAAAAAGGCCACAAACTCTTATGTGGCCTTTTTCTTAGAACGCATTTTTTATAAAAACGTCGCAATCTCTTCCATTGGTTTTTTCACCAGAGCATGCTCTGGCACAGTCGCGTCTTCACTCGGGTAACCTGCAATCAATAACATATAAGGGCGTTCATTATCGCGGTCACGGCCACAAATATCGGTTAAGAAGCTCATCGGTTTTGGCGTGTGTGTCAGCGTCGCTAAGCCCGCATTATGTAGTGCTTGAATTAAGAACCCGGTTGCTAACCCTACAGACTCATGCACATAGTAGTTGGTGTTCTTATCTTCAGTGTGAATACCGCCTTTCTTCTGACTGAACACGGCAATTAACCAAGGCGCGTGCTCAAGATACGGTTTTTGTGCGTCTGTGCCTAACGGCCTTAGGGCATCGAGCCATTCTTCACCTGCTCGACCTTCATAAAAAGAGCGCTCTAGGTCTTCTGCAGCTTGGCGAATTTGCTTTTTTACATCGGCTGAATGAATCGCAACAAAATGCCAAGGTTGGTGATTGGCACCACTTGGTGCCGTGCCTGCGGTTTTAATACAGGCTTCGATGATCTCTTTGGGTACAGGGCGGTCGCTAAAACTGCGGATAGAGTGACGGCGTTTACAGTTATCTAAAAAGCTTTCTGCACGGCTCAGCATCTCGTCTTGTGGGTATTCAATAAAGTCGGTTAACGGTCGGTGTGCGTGGTCTTGCATGTTTCATCCCCTTGATATTCTTAATTGTCATTAGTGTTTCAGTGTTTACAAATTATTGCAATTGTTAGCAGAGTTTTAATTGTCCCTATATTGTAAAGCTGCTATAACAGCGTTGCTTATTTGTTCAATTAAAGGGAATGTAAATGCTTAAAATAACTGGGCTTTCAAAAACATATGACAATGGCGTCCACGCATTACGCGGGGTGAATTTAGATATTCCAAAGGGCATGTTTGGATTACTGGGGCCGAATGGCGCAGGTAAGTCTTCACTTATGCGTACAATTGCAACATTACAATCCGCTGACTCGGGTAGTGTTGAGTTTGATGGGATTAACGTACTCGAACAGCCAAAAGCACTGCGTGAACGTTTAGGGTATTTACCGCAAGACTTTGGTGTGTATCCACGCGTCAGTGCCTATGATTTGCTTGATCATATGGCGGTTTTGAAAGGCTTAAATAATAAAGCAGAACGTAAAGAAGCGGTTGAAGGCTTATTGGCTCAAACCAATTTATATGATCACCGTAAAAATGCTGTCAGTGGTTTTTCTGGTGGTATGCGTCAGCGCTTTGGTATTGCGCAAGCGCTACTTGGCGACCCTGACTTACTGATTGTCGATGAACCAACTGCGGGTCTTGACCCTGAAGAGCGTAACCGCTTCCACAACTTATTAGTGGGCTTAGGTGAAAGTAAGGTCATTATCTTATCGACGCACATAGTAGAAGATGTGTCTGAGCTGTGCCCGAATATGGCGGTATTGGCAAGTGGTCAAATTTTACTTGAAGGCAACCCGATTGATTTAACTGAGCAGCTACAAGGTAAGATCTGGCGTAAGTCGGTAAGCCTTGCTGAAGCAAAAGAGCTTGAATCTGTTTTACCCGTTATTTCTAAGCGCTTATTTGCCGGAAACACTTTGCTTAATGTATTTGCCGATGAAGCACCAGAAGGTTTTAATGCAGTACCAGCTGATTTAGAAGATGTGTATTTCTCGACATTGCATCAACACCGCACTAGCCAAGCTGCATAAGGAGTAGGCGAATGCTATTTAAAATGATGCAATTTGAGCTGCGCTATTTTATGCGCCAGCCCTCTTTTTATGTCACGTCTTTGATTATATTTTTGCTTACCTTTTTTGCTTCGGTATCAGATTCGGTGCAAATCGGTGGAAGCAGTAATGTCAACGTGAATTCGCCATTTGCGATTTTGCAAATCGTTGCCAATATGGCGATTTTTTCTATCTTTTTGGTTGTGAATTTTGTCGGCAGCGCCGCTATTAGAGATGACCAAAGTAAGTTAAATGAACTCGTACTAAGCAAGCCGCTTAGTTTATTGCAATATCGTTTAGGTCGATTCCTAGGTGCTTATCTTGTCACTATGTTGGTGTTCTCAACGTGTTTATTGGGTATTTGGGTTGGCTCAGGCCTAGGTAGTTTAATGGGCTGGCTAGATTCTGAAATGCTGGGGCCGAATAAACTCGAGTACTATTTATCTCCGCTGTTTTATATTGCCGTGCCTTCACTTTTCTTCGTATCTAGTTTGTTTACATTGGTCGCACAAAAGTTCAGAAGTATGGTGGCCATGTACTTAGTCGCTGTTGCGCTTGTGGTTGGCTATATTGTTGCTAACAGCATTTTCTCTGATATTGAATACCGTGCCATCGCAGCTTATTTAGATATGTTTGGTTTATCTGCTATTTCAGTACAAGCAGAGTATTGGACCATCGCAGATAGAAACACCATGACCATAGGTTTATATGATGAACTACTATATAACCGTTTGATCTGGTTAGGTGTAGCTGTATTGAGTCTAGCGACCTTGGCGCTCAATAATTCACACTTTTTACCACAAAAGCAAAAGGTGAAAAGTAAAGCCAAAGGTGAAGGTCAACAAGCTGCTGCACTGGCTCATCGTATTGATTATAAGCCTAGCGTGGGCAGCGCTTGGTCCCATTTCTTAATGCGTACCGTTTTTGAAGTGAAGCAAGTAGTACGCAGCTACTCGTTCCTCGTTTTACTTATTTTATCTGTGTCTATGCTAGTACCGGGTTTAGTTGGTTCATTTGGCATGTATGGAACAGATACTTGGCCTGTGACATTTAGAATGGTAGAGCAAATTCAAGGCAGCTTTGGTCTGTTGATGATCATTGTCTTGGTTTACTACTGTGCTGAACTTGTATGGCATGACCGCGATGCAAAAGTGAGTGAGATCGTTGACTCTTATCCGGTGGCGAACTGGGTGTTTTGGGGCTCTAAATATATCGCGCTTGTCTCGGTGTTGGTGTTGCTGTGCGTATTTGGTTCTGTACTGACTATTCTGTACCAGCTGATATCAGGTATGGCGACCATTGAGCTGTCGCAATACGTTATTCGTCTAGGTTACTTATTTGTTCTTGGTTTTGCCCTGCAAGGTACCTTGGCTTTCTTATTACAAGTTGTCAGCCCGAGTAAATATGTTGGTATGGGGCTATTTTTGCTGTATTACATAGGCTCACTTGTGATGGCGAGCTTTGGTTTTGAGCATAATATGTGGCGATTTGGTGAGACCCCAAGTGCGCCTTACTCAGACATCAACGGCTATGGCCACTTCTTAACTGCAATCCATTGGTACAACTTATATTGGTTAGGTTTAAGTGTGATCTTCGCCGCATTGAGTTTTGCGCTTTGGCCGCGTGGTGCAGGACAAACACTAAAGGCGCGATTTGCTCAATTGAACTATCAGTTAGGTAATGCAGGTAAGGTTGCAATCGCTGCTGGTGCGCTATTATTTGTGGGCAGTGGTAGCTATATCTATTACAACACGCAAGTGCTTAACTCATTTGTTACGCAAGATGTGCGCGAAGATCTTTCTGAGCAGTATGAACGTGAGTTTGTGCAATTCAAAGATGCGGCTGTACCAACGACACTAGATGTAAAGCTCGATGCGGAGATTTTCCCGAAGACGCGCCGTATTGAAGCGACAGTGACGTTAGAAGTTGAAAACAAGAGTAAGCAAATTATTGAACGCTTTTTGGTGAATAAGCCTTCGCACACACTTGAGTGGTCGGTAGAAATGCCAGGCGCAACACTGGGTGAATTTGATGAAAACTATTATCACGCATGGATGAATTTATCTGAGCCTATGTTGCCCGGTGAACGTCGCACTTTAACTATGTCTGTAGTGCGTCAAACGCTTGGGTTTGTTGATAGAGGTAGCGATACCAGATTGGTGCAGAACGGGACTTTCATTGATAATACCGATCTGTTCCCGACCTTTGGTTACGATCTAGGTAAGCAAATTTTTGATAAAAACGAGCGCCGAAAACGCGGTCTTGAGCCTGTAAAGCGTGGTAATAAAATTGAAGAAACGCAGTACCATAACCAGCCTTTGTTTGCTGAAAACTTTGTCACCTTCGCAGCTCGCGTTACGACCGATGAGTCGCAAGTGGCTATGGTGCCGGGTTATCTGCAGTCTAAAGAAACCAAAGATGGCCGTACAACTTATGTGTACGAGATGGATGCGCCTATGCTGCACTTCTACACCATGCTGTCGATGGAGTTAGAAGTAAAGCGTGAAGAGTACAAAGGTATCGCACTTGAGGTTTATTATCATAAAGATCATGCGTGGAACGTAGATACCATGCTTGAGTCGACCAAAGACTCAATCGACTACTTCTCAAGAGAGTTTGGCCCATATCAGCATAAGCAAATGCGTATTATTGAGTTCCCTCGTTACCGCTCGTTCGCTCAGAGCTTTGCTAATACGGTGCCTTACTCTGAAGAAATAGGTTTCATAATTGACACCCGCAATCCAGATAATATCAATGTGCCTTATTATGTGACCGCTCATGAGCTGGCGCATCAATGGTGGGCGCATCAGGTGATCGGTGCAAACGTTGAAGGGTCAAATATTCTATCTGAAATGCTGTCTCAATACGCGGCCATTATGGTGATGAAAGAAAAGTACGGTGAGCATAACCTGCGTAAGTTCTTAAAGTATGAGCTAGATAAATATTTACGTGGTCGTACTCGTGAAACACACGAAGAGTTGACGCTTGCCAGAACCGTCGGTCAGTTGCATATTCATTACAATAAAGGTTCAATCGTGATGCTTGCATTACATGACTTGTTGGGTGAAGCGCGTCTGAATAAAGCACTTCGCAACTTTATTGATGACTATCGTTTCAGAAGTGATGTTTTCCCGACCACACTCGATTTCATTGCTTACTTAAAGTCAGATGCAACGACACAAGAGCAAGCCTTCATCGAAGACCAATTTAACTCGATTACTTTATACGAGTTAAAACTGGCTGACGTTGAAATTGAAGAGGCAACATCAGAGGGTGAGCTTCATACTATTACGCTTACCGTAAAAGCGGCGAAGAAGCATGCTGATGGAGAAGGTAATGAAGAAGATGTGCCACTTGAGCAAATGATAGATATTGCTCTGTTCAAAGCTGATCCTGATGACATCAATGAAGGTGAGAATGTGATGTATCTGCAAAAGCACAGCATTACAACGGGTGATAATGTGATCAAACTGAAAGTAAAAGACTTACCTAAGTTTGCGGGTATCGACCCATTTGTAAAACTGATTGATAAAGAAAGTGGCGATAATATTAAGTCGCTGTAATTTGTGTGAGCTAATTTATTTAACCTGAGCTTTGGTTAAGAGATTTGCTAACATATTGATATTAAAGTAATAAGTGATTTTTCAAGTCTGCAGCCGGAGACTTTTAGCGATAACAAGGCAAATTTACGTGTCAATAGCTCGCCTATTGCAAGTAAATTCAACGCTGTTAACGTTGAAAGTAGCCGCTGGAGATAGATTTATTATCCAGAACTCAGGTTATTTATAGCTTAGCTCAATCATTAAAGGCCTCTCTCAAAGAGGCCTTTTGTTTTTTGTGATATAAATTTGGTGAATGCTTAAGGTTCAATAAATAAAGGTTGGAAATAATTATGTTATGTTAACCTTTACGCGAAAATAACAGGTATCAAATAAGGAGCGCGTATGTATCAACATCAATGGCACACTGGCGAAGCAATTAACTTACCGACGGGCAAAATTGTCTGTATTGGTCGCAACTATGCGGCACATGCCCAAGAGTTGAATAACCCCATTCCGAGTCGACCTATTCTATTTATTAAACCCAGTACCTGTTTACAGCCTTGCAAAGAAATTAAGCTTGCTAAACGCTTAGGTGAACATCACTACGAAGCAGAACTCGCCCTGTTAATTGGTGAGGCGATTTCATACGGCGATCAAGATGTTCTAACAAAAATTGCCGGAGTCGGGCTTGCCCTCGATTTAACCTTGCGTGATGTGCAGAGCGAGCTTAAAAGCAAAGGTCATCCTTGGGAGCGCGCCAAAGCTTACGATGGCAGTTGTCCCGTCACACCATTTTACCCATTAGAATCGCCAACAGAATTGACCAGTGCTGAATATAAGTATTGGCAGAATGGGGTATTAAAGCAGCATGGCCAAACTGAACTCATGCTATTTAACATAGAGCGCTTACTCACAGAGATCAGCGAAAGCTTCACCTTGATGCCGGGCGACATTGTATTGACAGGGACACCAGCAGGAGTAGGGGTGTTGAATCATGGTGATAAGCTGCAATTACAGTATCAAGACCAAGCAGTTTTCAGTGCTTCAGTTTGCATTGACTGATAACTATTTTGTGAGAGAGATTAATCTCTCTCACAGTGCTACTAGTAACTTACAAAGAAAAATCCATCGCATAGCTGACATATGCTTTCATATCGTCATCGGCGTCTAAGTCAGTTTTGATCACGCCGAAAGTAAAGCCATCTTTGCTTAGGCTAAAACCATAATCCATATAGTTATCTTCTGAGTACCACTCGGTCACTGTGTCACCGCTTGAGCGACCTAAATGTAAACCAAGTTCAGTGTCATTGAATACGCTAAATGCAGCGTTAAGCTCAATATACAGCATGTCTTCTTCTGCAGTTGAGCCGCTTTGCGCATTACTTAAATAGCTGATTTTCGCACTTAATACGTCATAGCTGACTTCGCCATAAAGTTCACCAAAGTCGATGCTGCCTTCGGCATCTGGGTAAGCGTAATAGACATAGCCCACATCGTAGCCAATATCACCTGCAGAGCCACTGAAGCCCGCATAAAAATCCATCTCGTAGCTTTCTTTGCCACCAAAGTCGATATTTGATACCCAAGTGCCAGCGTAAAAACCAGAATCATTGCCATAATCAATGCCACCCGATACGGCTGCACCATCAGCGGTTTGCGTAATACCACGCCAGAAGTAGTTTGAGCTTGCTGCAATATTTGCGGTGACTTCGGCATAACTTGCAGTTGAAGTTGCTAGTAATAGTGAGCTAAGTAAGAGAGAGGTTGTCTTTTTCATCTTCATTCCTATGTGCGCTAAATTTTCCTAATCTTAAAAGCAATGCGTGCACCACTTTTCAGGCTGCATAGTAATGTAGTTTACCCTTTGATTATTAATGTTTTTTTATAACGAGTAGTTTTTGGTTAGAATTTTTATGCACAATGTTAGTGCGATAAATAAACGGTTTGCACGATATTTGAACATATCGTGCAAATTTAGATAAATATTTCTATAAGAAGGTTAATTAACCAAAGATAGCGCGCATGAGGCCGATGGTCTCGTCTACGCTGCGGCCTTTTTCAACCTCTGCGATGATTGAGTCACGCTTATCGCGAATATGATCAGGAATGCTTTCATCAGCAAGGGCGCGATCAACCAATACCTCTGCTGACTCTTTACCGCGACGTACGGTTTTAGTGCCACCGCTGCGGCTACTACGTACCGGCTTATTTAATAACTTAATATAGTTAGAGTTATCAGCTGTGTCTTTGTCAGCATAATAGAAGAAGCAAGGTAACAGTGCTTTGATGCTGGTGAGTTGCTCTTCTAATTCACCGTTTTCAGTCGTCATTGCAAACCAAGGCATAGTGCGGATGCACATCACAACATCTGACCAATAGCGTTCGAAGTCACGGTTGTTTAAACGGCTAATACCCAATGCTTGGCAAAGCGCATCTAATCGGTTGTTGCTAATAGGTGTGAACACATCCGGGCGACGCATCGCTAATAGGCGCGTAGCAGGCGCAAGGGTTGGTTTTTCATCTGTGCCTGCAAATGCACTTAAGTAACCAATCATAAATGCTTGATAGTCTTGCTCGCTTACGTCACCTTCAGAAGGAATGTTAGCAAGGGCGTCATCAAACGCCCCTGGTAAATCTGCTAATAGCTGGTGGAACCCTTTCGCACTCTTAGTTGAAGCAAACCATTCAACATCGAAGTTATATACGCTGGTATCTAAACTTGCAGCATGTTTACCGGTGAACGCTAAGCGGTCTTCGGCGATCATCTCTTTTAATGGTGTGCTACGCATTGGTGCTAAGTAGCTGGTTAGCTTTAACTGTTCTTCAAGAGCTAATACGTCTTTATGTTGCTCGATAAAGCCACAGATCACAGGCCAAGGTGCAATACGTAGCGTTTTAAGCTGTAAAAAGCTGATAGCAGAAATTAACAAATCTTGTAGTTTCTTAACCGTTGGAAGCTGGTGGTCGTCGAGTAAGTCGAAGTTGATGCGGTTTTTTGCTACATCTAATAACTCATAGCACCAACCCAAGAAGTCTTCTGGGTGGTTTTCTACTTTGACTGCCATCAGATTCAAACTTATCTCGGTAGATTGCTTAAGAATGTTTTGGTAAATCTGACTTTCTTGTTCACCCAATGCCATTTTTGACGGGGAAATGAGCAGCTTTTTCATAGGGGTTAGTGTCTCCACGGGTTAAGTTATTAGGGGTTAATTAGCTAACCAAATAAGTGTAGCAGAACTTGCGCTACACAAATGAGGGCGTGGATCATACCTAAGTGTGACGTGGATGCAATGATAGAAATGCGTTTTAATTTTAACGGCAGAAATCTGTGGCTTAAATGAGCGAAGAGGCAGATTTTTTTCGTCTCAGCCGTTATGATTAGTAACATCAATTGCAAATGTAAGGAAAAGCAATGAATCGCTTTGTGAAAGTCATTGGTGGTGTGGTTGTTGTGGCCGTTGGTGCTGTGGTTGCGGCGCCATTTTTGATCCCAACCGACACCATTATTCAGCAGGTTTCAGAACAAGTCGAAAATACCACAGGTCGTAAACTTACCATTGCCGGTGAAAGCCAGCTAACGGTGTTTCCGAGCCTAAGTATTGAGCTGAACGACGTTGCTTTTGCCAATATGGCCTCGGGCAGTGCTGAAAATATGGTAAGTATGGAGCAGCTTGCCGTGCATATTCCTTGGTTGTCGTTATTAAGTGGCGAAGCTAAGTTAGAGCGCTTTGTGATCCGCAATCCAAACATCTTGCTAGAAACAGACAAACAAGGCAAAGCGAACTGGCAGATCATGCCAACAACTGCCGCTGCGCCAACAGCTCAAACGAATGAAGCCGCCGCTGGCACAGTAAAATTACCTAAAGGGTTCGATGTCAGCTTAGGTGAAGTGGCGATTTACGGGGGTCAACTGACTTATCTTGATGGCGTGACTGGCGCAAAACAGCAGGTGAGCGACTTTGAATTAATCGTAGCGTTGCCTTCTTTATTCAAGCCGCTTGATGTGAAAGGGGGGTTAACCTACCAACAACAGCGTTTTGAGTTAAATACCCAAGTCGACACACCAGCAAAAGCCATTGAAGGGCAAACCTTTAATGTCACACAAACTTTGGCGTCGGCGTTATTAGATCTTGAATTTAACGGTGCCATTGCTCAGCAAGGCAAAGACATTAAAGGTAGCTTGAAACTGGCAGGTGATTCAGTAAAAGCCATTACCCAGTGGCAGGGTATTGACCTCAAAGCCAAAGACAACGCCTTTAACCAGTTTAGTGTTAGCGGTGATATGCACCTAGCTGGAGAGACTTTTAAACTGAGTGCTTTCGAAGCCAAACTCGATGCACTGGCAATTAAAGGGCAAAGCCAAATTGATTTAGGCGCGCGTTTAAATGTCATGGCCGACATTGATCTGGGTATGTTAGACCTCAACCCATACCTACCTGAGAGCCCAGAAAAACCAACCGAACCTGCACAGCCTGCAGAACCAGGTGAGCCACAGCCAATTGTATGGGACGACACTCCGATTGATTTATCGGGTCTTAATGCTTTAGACGCCGACATTAAAGTGCGCTCAACGGGCCTCATTGCCAAAGAGATCAAACTGGGTGAAAACCAATTCTCAGTTAATCTTAAAGACGGCAAAGCGCGCCTAGGCTTAGATAAATTCAACGCTTACGAAGGTAAAGGGCAGGGTAAAGTGGTGGTGAATGCCAAGCGTACGCCTTATCAGATCAATACCGACTTTAGTTTAACCGACATTAACGCCGAACCATTACTGACTGACGCGGTCGGCTTTGACAAGGTATTAGGTAAAGGCAGCATCAGCTGGGCGCTGAACACTCAAGGTCAAAGTCAGAAGCAGTTTGTGTCGGCTTTAGCGGGTAATCTGGCGTTTAGCTTTGTAGATGGTGGCGTAAAAGGGGCCAATATCGCAGAGATGATGCGTAAAGGCAGTGAAATGCTCAAAGGTGACTTCTCATCATTAAAAGAAGGCCTGAACGCCGATTTCGATCCAAATCAGAAAACCGACTTCTCGGCACTGACAGGCACCTTTACCTTTAAAAATGGTGTCGGCACCAATACCGATCTAAACCTTGCCAGCCCACTGTTACGTATTACGGGCAGCGGTGAAGTCGATTTACCTAAGACCTATGTAAATTATCGCTTAGTGACGGGTTTGGTTGATACCATTGAAGGCCAAGCGAGTAGTGATGACAGCACCGGCTTTAAAGTACCGCTGCGTATTAAAGGCCCATTCCACAAGGTTGATTACAAACTCGACTTTGGCAGTGCGGCAAAAGACAAAGCCAAAGAAGAAGCCAAAGACAAAGTAAAAGATAAGTTGAAAGACAAATTAAAAGGCTTCTTCGGTTAAAACCTAAGCGTTTCTAAACAAGCAAAAGCCAGTGCCGCAATGCACTGGCTTTTTTGTTTAGCGCAACACTGTTTTTTAAATTGTCGCCATAAGTGACTTAAAAACGATAGATTGAGTACTCCATTGCAGCAGTTAATGTTGCTCATTTCACCTTGCGCAAAAATAACCTTGCTTCGCAACGTGTATTTTGCACCCTCGGTAGCAGCGAATTTTTTTCGCGACTTGTTTTGGTATAGGTGAGATGTGCAGGGGTCAATAAACCCGACATAAAGGCGGTGCTACCGAATGTGCCTTTTAAATTGTCGTCATAAATGACGTAAAAACGATAGGTTGAGTACCCCATTGCAGCCGTTAATATTGCTCATTTCACCTTGCGCAAAAATAACCTTGCTTCGCAACGTGTATTTTGCACTCTTGGTAGCAGCGAATTTACTTCGCGTCTTGTTTTGGTATAGGTGAGATGTGCAGGGGTCAATAAACCCGACATAAAGTCGGTGCTACCGAATGTGTCTTTTAAATTGTCGTGATAAATGACGTAAAAACGATAGATTGAGTACTCCATTGCAGCAGTTAATGTTGCTCATTCCACCTTGCGCAAAAATAACCTTGCTTCGCAACGTGTATTTTGCACGATAAGCCCGTGTAATAGGGTGTAATCTCAAGTAGTTGTTTTCAATAATTGTCTGTGCTCTTATGGGTTTAGTACTTCTAAAGGACATTACTATGACGCAACAATTGACGTATACCGTTAAACCAAGCCGTGACTGCACGCCTTGGGTTATTTTAGACACAGACGGTAACCCTGCCGATAATGTATCGGTCGATCTGGCTCAATTCCCTGAAGGTGAGCCGGTTAACCTTGTGTATGTGCTAACTCAGTCAAGCATAGACAAAGGTTTCCGCTTTGCTGGCAACGGCACCTTGTTCACCGATGCCCGTGATAACTTTAACTATCAGCTTAGCAGCGAAGTATTCAACGGTGGCACTTCTTTGGTCGTGACGGTAATGAATATTGAGCCTGATGCCAGCATTCCAGCTGATGTGATCAAAGAGTTATTAAAGTCTAAGAACAAAGACAAGGTGTTCTCTAAAGTTGAACTTGAAGCCAATACCAATTACGAGATTGACTTTAGATTACTTGCGGAGAAAGAGGGGAAAAAAGGCAAGCTTTATATTTCTCAAGATCCAAGAGTGACAATAAACGGTGCGCCACCACCATAGAGAAAAACTTAATTATTTACTTCATAGGTGCATAATGTATTCATACTTTTAGCACCTATTACCTCTAACAATTGCTTTTCATGCTTACATAGAGGTCTGAACCAAGGCAAAGCAAAAAAAGCCTCACTCCACCCATCTTGTATACCTTTTTCTATAGCCAGCAAAGCAGATTGTGACTCCCCTAATTTCGTTAACACCAATGCTTTTACGAACTGTAAATCGTACACATTTGAGTTTTCAGCTTCTATTTTATTAATTTGCCTCAACGCTTCTACAGTTTTTCCTGTATGAGCTAGCGCTTGTATTCGAACCATTAATTCGTCTAAGTTCTTTGTGTTTACGGTTTGATCTTGTAGCTGCTCGTAAAAATAATTAGCTTTATTCTTTTGGCCTAAATATGAATAACTGTCAGCTAAGTTAAGAGTAAAATTTAGATTAGTAGGGCTAAGCTGGTAGGCTCTTTTAGCATTGATATTGGAAAGTTCGAATTCCCTGATTAAGGAATAGGCAATAGCCAAGTTTGATAACATTGCGGCATCATTAGGGGTACTTTCCAGTAATGTAATGTATCCTGCAGCGGCTTTATTTGCTTCTCCACTAACTAAAGATAAATCCGCGTAGGTCTTTAAAGCCCAGAAATCATTTGGTGCTAGTTTAATTGCTTGGTTGAGATATTTTGTGGCTTCAACATAGTTACCGTTAAGCAAATAAAGAGTAGCTGTATTGCGTGTGATTTGAAGTGAGGGCTTAAGTTTGAACGCATTGAGAATATTGTCTAACGCTTGTGTGTAAGCTCCTTTATCGAGATAAAGACTTGCTCTGACACTATAAAGTTCATATTCGTCTATGTTAGTTTCAGCTAGCTCCAAAAAAAATGATTCTGCTTTTTGCCAATCTTTAATTGTCTGATACGCCTGAATACGATCAATGATATAGTTATGACTATTTTTATAGCGCTCAGGAGCTTGCTCTAAAGCATCTAAGAAATCCCAAATGACATTATTGTTTTGTTGAATACGGTACTCTTCAACCGCCACCTTTCTATAAAACCGATACAAGGGCACAAAACTCGGCTCTTGGCGGATCAGCGATTTCACTTCAGCCAGTGTCACCGTAATGTCTTGCGAGCCACTTTGAAATGCCTCAACCTGCGCTACATATTTCTCGTAAAACACATCGCTATAAGTTTGACTGGTAAAGCGCTTGTCGAATAGCGCCTCAATATTCACCAAACTATTGTGATAGGCTTCAGAAAAGCTTTCGGTATCGACACTATAACGGGTGGTATCGAGCAAAGTGGCTGTGTGTGCATCAATGGCGTTGAGTGTGACTTCACACAATGAATTACGGCAGTTAAATACTGGTTCAAGCAGCACGTCGGCGCCAAGGGCTTTGCCGATGTCAGTTTGCGATGCTTGTTCACCCATGAGCTTCAAAGTGCTAGTTACTTCTGAGTTCGATACCTGCAAGCTTGATGTGTCTTGCAAAATAAAGTTACTGATGGCGTCTTCAAGTCCTAATGTGGCGATGCGCTGTTGGGTATCGGTTAATTCAGTTTGTCCGTCGAAAGTAATGGGCAGGGCGGCAATATAACTCTTTGGTTGGTTAGTTTGCCAAAACCAATAACCCGCGCCGACAAGGCAAACAGCAAACAAACACGACATGGCGATGCCATATTTTTGCCAGAAGTTTGGTTTTGCGTTATTTGTAGACTCTGAAGGTGTGGGTTCTTGTAGGTCTACTGCATCAATATCTTGTGTGTCATCGCATTGTGCATAACCAATATTTTGCTGTAATTGCTTTAATTGGCTGATGACTTGGTGAAAGCTATTTGGGCGCGCTGCTTTGTCGAATGCCAATAGCGCATTGATTAGGGCACCAAGCTGCGCAGGCATGTCGAGTAATTTGATTGCATCACTTTGACAAGGAACATGCTTGATTTGCTCAGCAATGGCATCGGGCGCGGCGTCTTTGGCTTGGGCTAAATAAGGGTGCTCATTTGCAAACAGCTGATAGGCCAGTAATCCAAACGCGAATAAGTCTGCACGCTGATCTAACGGCTGCTTATTCAACTGCTCTGGTGACATTGCCGTTAAGCTACCAAAACTTGAATGGTGACTGCGTTGCTCTTCACCAAGTTGGGCAATGCCAAAGTCAGCGATTTTTGCCACACCTTGGGCGTTGATTAAAATGTTATCGGCTTTTAAATCAAGATGCAGAATGTCGTTTTTATGCGCTTCTGATAAGCCTTGGGCTATATCTATTAATAACTGTAACTTTTGCTCAGACTCGAGATGACGGATTTTCAAAAAATGTTTAAGCGTAGCGCCTTGCACATATTCCATTTCGATGGCGAGCTGGGTGTCACTCTCGTGCACTTTATATACTTGCACAATATTTGGGTGATTAACCCGCGCCAGTATTTTGGCTTCGTTCAAAGCCTGCTGTTTATCGACTTTATTTACGTCGAGCACTTTTACCGCCACATGGCGTTCTAATTTTGCATCAACAGCCAGAAAAACACGGCTCATGCCGCCTTCTCCTAAAGGGGTGATTTGTTGATAAAATTGCTCGAGTTGAATCACGATAAAATGCTTTATTATTAGTTATAGAGTTAGTGTATCGGTTCGAGTTTGAGAATTCGAACTATTTACGATAGAAAAACATGAAATAGATTAAATAAGCGACGATTTTATTTTATCACCGCTATTTTTGCTTGTTTGTTATTTAATCAGTTGAAGTTGTTTTAGTTTTTACGCTTGAAAAACTAACTGCTTGTCTCCATATCAGAAATGCAATCTAGAAAACTTGGTGGAATAGCACAATTAATTAAAAATTGAACTATCCATCCCTCATGTTTATTGCTACAATTGCCCGCCCTTGAAAGACGAACTCCACGTTTTTTGAGTGATTTATAACCTAACTGCTTCATATTCATACGAATTTGAGGCGAAGTTTAACTACACCGGAGCATCTAAAATGATCCAAATGCAAACTCAGCTGGACGTTGCTGATAACAGCGGCGCTCGCAAAGTGCAGTGTATTAAAGTCCTTGGTGGTTCGCACCGTCGCTACGCGGCAGTTGGTGACATCATTAAAGTTTCTGTTAAAGAAGCAATTCCTCGCGGTAAAGTGAAGAAAGGTGATGTTAAAAACGCAGTAGTTGTGCGTACTAAAAAAGGCGTTCGTCGTCCAGACGGCTCTTTAATCCGTTTCGATAGCAATGCGGCTGTTATCTTAAATGATAACCTACAGCCAATTGGTACTCGTATCTTCGGCCCTGTGACTCGTGAACTACGTAACGACAAGTTCATGAAGATCGTTTCACTAGCACCAGAAGTACTATAAGGAGTCGATCATGGCAGCAAAAATCCGTCGTGATGACGAAGTAATCGTACTAGCCGGTAAAGACAAAGGTAAGCGCGGTAAAGTGCTTTCAGTTGTTACTGAAACTGGTCGTGTTTTCGTTGAAGGTGTAAACCTTATCAAGAAGCACCAAAAACCAGTTCCTCAGCTTCAACAAGCTGGCGGTATCATTGAAAAAGAAGCATCAATCGACGCTTCTAACGTAGCGATCTTCAATGCCGAAACTGGCAAGGCTGATCGTGTAGGTTTTAGATTTGAAGACGGCAAAAAAGTTCGTTTCTTTAAGTCTAACGGAAAAACTATTTAATTAGTTGGAGTAGACGATGGCGAAACTGCATGAAGTTTACAAAGACAAAGTAGTAAAAGAACTTTTTGAAAAGTTCGGTTACAGCTCTGTCATGCAAGTCCCTCAGATCGAAAAGATCACACTTAACATGGGTGTGGGCGAAGCCCTAGCTGACAAGAAGATTCTAGAGAATGCTGTTGCAGACCTAGAAGCTATCTCTGGTCAGAAGCCTTTAGTGACTAAAGCTCGTAAATCAGTTGCTGGCTTTAAGATCCGTGAAGGTTACCCAATTGGCTGTAAAGTAACCCTACGCGGCGAGCGTATGTGGGATTTCCTAGAGCGTTTAGTCTCTATCGCGATGCCACGTATTCGTGACTTCCGCGGTGTTAGCGCAAAGTCTTTTGACGGTCGCGGTAACTACTCTATGGGCGTACGTGAGCAAATCATCTTCCCAGAAATTGATTATGATAAAGTAGACCGCGTTCGCGGTATGGATATCACGATCACTACTTCTGCGAAAACAGATGATGAAGGCCGTGCGTTATTAGAAGCGTTCAACTTCCCATTCAAAAAGTAAGGGTAGGGTTATGGCAAAGAATTCAATGAAAGCGCGCGAAGCAAAGCGCACTAAATTAGTTGCACAGTACGCTGAAAAGCGCGCTGCACTAAAAGCTATCATCAGCGATGTTAACGCATCTGAAGATGATCGTTGGGACGCGGTATTAAAGCTTCAGTCTTTACCGCGTGATTCAAGCCCTGCACGTCAACGTAATCGTTGTAACATCACGGGCCGCCCACATGGTTTCCTTCGCAAATTCGGCATGAGCCGTATCAAAGTTCGCGAAGCTGCTATGCGCGGTGAAATTCCTGGCCTTAAAAAGGCTTCTTGGTAATAGAATCACGGGAGTAAGACATGAGCTTGCAAGATCCTATTGCGGATTTATTCACACGTATCCGTAACGGTCAGTCTGCGAAGAAGGTATCAGTTTCAATGCCAACTTCAAAGCTGAAAGTAGCAGTTGCTAAAGTACTAAAAGAAGAAGGTTATATCACTGACTTCGCAGTAGCTGGCGACGCAAAACCAGAATTGACTATCGAACTTAAGTACTTCGAAGGCAAAGCTGTAATCGAAAATATCCAGCGTGTTAGCCGCCCTGGTTTACGTATCTATAAGAAACGTGACGACTTACCAAAGGTAATGGGTGGTTTAGGTATCGCTATCGTATCAACTTCTAAAGGCTTAATGACTGACCGTGCTGCACGTAGTGCTGGTATTGGCGGTGAGATCATTGGCTTTGTAGCTTAATCGGAGGGGAACTATGTCTCGTATAGCGAAGGCTCCTATTGCAGTTCCTGCCGGTGTTGAAGTTACACTAGCTGGCCAGGAAATCAAAGTTAAAGGCAAAAACGGCGAACTAACTCGTGTTATTAACGACGCTGTTGAAGTTGCTTTAAACGACAACGTTATCACTACAGCTCCACGTGAAGTTGCTAACGCTTGGGCTCAAGCGGGTACTGCACGTGCATTGATCAACAACATGATCATTGGTGCTAACGAAGGTTTCGAGAAGAAGCTTCAATTAGTTGGTGTTGGTTACCGTGCTGCAGTTAAGGGTAAAGTATTAGACTTAACTCTTGGCTTCTCACACCCAGTGAACTTCGAGATCCCTGAGGGCATCACAATCGAAGCTCCTAGCCAAACTGAACTAGTAGTTAAAGGCGCTGACAAACAATTAGTTGGTCAAACTGCTGCTAACATCCGTTCATACCGTGAGCCAGAGCCTTATAAAGGTAAAGGTGTACGTTATGCAGATGAGCACGTGCGTCGTAAAGAAGCTAAGAAGAAGTAAGGTAAGACGATGGATAAGAAAACAGCTCGTCTACGTCGTGCTAAGCGCACTCGTAGAAATTTTATTGAACAAGGCACAACGCGTCTTGTTATCCACCGCACGCCACGTCACATCTACGCTCAGCTAGTAAACGCTGAAGGTACTGTGCTGGCTGCTGCTTCTACTGTTGAGAAAGCAATTGCTGAAGCCCTATCAGGCACTAGCAACATCGCTGCAGCACAAGCTGTAGGTAAAGCAATTGCTGAGCGCGCTGCAGACAAAGGCATTGAGAAACTTGCTTTTGACCGTAGTGGCTTTAAATATCACGGCCGTGTGAAGGCGCTTGCTGATGCAGCGCGTGAAGCTGGCTTGCAATTCTAGGAGTAGACAATGGCTAACGTAGAAGCAAAAGCACAACAGCCAGAATTAGCTGAAAAGCTAATCGCGGTAAACCGTGTGTCTAAAGTAGTTAAAGGTGGTCGTATCTTTAGCTTCACTGCACTAACTGTAGTTGGTGATGGCGCAGGTAAAGTAGGTTTTGGTTACGGTAAAGCTCGTGAAGTTCCAGCTGCTATTCAAAAAGCAATGGAAAAAGCACGTCGTAACATGATCACTGTTGAACTAAACGGTAACACGCTACAGCACCCAATCAAGGGTCGCCACGCGGGTTCTAAAGTGTACATGCAACCAGCTTCTGAAGGTACAGGTATCATCGCCGGTGGTGCGATGCGTGCAGTACTAGAAGTAACTGGCGTACATAACGTACTTTCAAAAGCGTACGGTTCAACAAACCCAATCAACATCGTTCGCGCTACAGTAGCTGCTCTTGAGAACATGAACTCTCCAGAGAAGATCGCTGCTAAGCGTGGTCTAACTGTTGACCAAATTCAGGGGTAATTAACCATGGCAAATACTGTAAAAGTAACTCAAGTAAAGAGCTCTATCGGTCGTTTACCGAAGCATAAAGCAACTTTACGTGGCCTTGGTTTACGTCGTATCAACCACACTGTTGAATTAGAAGATACAGCATGTGTACGTGGTATGATCAACCAAGTTTCTTACATGGTTAAGGTAGAGGGCTAATTCGATGCGTTTGAATACTCTTTCTCCTGCTGCAGGTTCAAAAACTGCTGGTAAACGTGTTGGTCGTGGTATCGGTTCTGGTCTAGGTAAAACTGGCGGCCGTGGTCACAAAGGTCAAAAGTCACGTTCTGGCGGTAAAGTTCGCGTTGGTTTCGAAGGCGGTCAAATGCCTATGCAACGTCGTCTACCGAAGTTCGGTTTCACTTCACGTAAATCTCTAGTATCTACTGAAGTAAACCTATACGAAATCGCTAAAGTTGAAGGCGATGTGGTAGATCTGAACGCGTTACAAGCAGCTGGTCTAGTTAAAAAGAACATCCAGTTCGTTAAAGTAGTTAAATCTGGCGAAGTTTCACGCGCTGTTACTGTTAAAGGCATGAAAGTGTCTAAAGGTGCACGCGAAGCTATTGAAGCTGCCGGAGGCAAGGTAGAAGACTAAGGAAGTACACAATGGCTAAACCAGGTCAAGATATGCAAAGTGCACAAAGTGGCTTAGCGGAATTAAAGCGCCGTTTACTATTTGTATTAGGTGCAATCATTATTTACCGTTTAGGTTCTTTCGTGCCGATCCCTGGGATTGACGCCGCTGTACTTGCCGAATTCTTCGAGCAACAAAAGGGCACCATTGTTGAGATGTTCAACATGTTCAGTGGTGGTGCGCTTGAGCGTGCTTCGGTATTAGCACTGGGTATTATGCCTTATATCTCAGCTTCAATTATTATGCAGCTATTAACGCACATACATCCTGCGATGATAGAGCTTAAGAAAGAAGGTGAACAAGGTCGTAAGAAAATCAGTCAATATACTCGATATGGTACGCTCGTGCTTGCTACATTCCAGTCTATTGGTATTGCTACTGGCTTACCAAGCATGATGGACGGGTTAGTTGTTAACCCAGGTTTCGGTTTCTATTTCACCGCTGTGGTGAGCTTAGTGACTGGTACTATGTTCCTTATGTGGCTGGGCGAACAAATTACAGAACGTGGTATTGGTAACGGTATCTCTGTTCTAATTTTTGTTGGTATTGTAGCTAACCTGCCGTCTGCTATTGGCTCGACAGCCGAAATGGCGCGCCAAGGCGATTTGCATGTTTTAGCACTGCTATTGATTGCGGTAATCGTATTCGCGGTAACTTATCTTGTTGTATTCTTTGAGCGTGGTCAGCGTCGTATCGTCGTTAACTATGCAAAACGTCAGCAAGGTCGTCAGGTATTTGCAGCTCAAAGCACGCACTTACCATTAAAAGTTAACATGGCGGGTGTTATTCCACCAATCTTTGCTAGCAGTATCATTTTGTTCCCTGGTACAATTGCAAGCTGGTTCGGCCAAGGTGAAGGTCCGGTCGCTGATGTGCTACAAGCTGTCTCTGCAGTGTTGACTCCTGGTCAGCCTCTGTATGCGATGGTATTAGCTGCAGCTATCATCTTCTTCTGCTTCTTCTACACTGCGTTGGTATTTAACCCGCGTGAGACAGCAGATAACCTTAAAAAGTCTGGCGCTTTTATTCCAGGCATTCGTCCGGGTGAACAGACATCAAAATACATTGATAAAGTGATGACACGCTTAACCTTAGCGGGTGCGTTGTATATAACCTTTATCTGTCTAGTGCCCGAGTTTATGACCATGGCATGGCAAACGCCATTCTACTTCGGCGGTACATCAATTTTGATTATCGTGGTTGTGATCATGGACTTTATGGCACAAGTACAGACTCATATGATGTCTCATCAGTATGATTCTGTGCTGAAAAAAGCAAACCTTAAGGGCTACGGTCGTTAAGGCTAGTTTACGGAGTTGAGTAATGAAAGTACGTGCTTCCGTTAAGAAAATTTGCCGTAACTGTAAAGTAATCAAGCGTGCAGGTGTTGTACGTGTGATTTGCAGTGAGCCAAAGCACAAGCAAAGGCAAGGCTAATAAAAAGTCATGCAGGCTAAGTAATCCTACTTAGCCTGTTTCATTGGTAAAACTTGAATGTCGGTTGGGTATCCTATACGGGCTTTCCAGCAAGATGATGATCAAGTTTATTTATAGGAGATATGTTAGTGGCCCGTATCGCAGGCATTAACGTTCCTGACCATAAGCATGCTGTTATCGGTTTAACAAGCATCTATGGTGTAGGTAAAACTCGCGCTAAGGCGATCTTAGCAGCGACTGGTATCGCCGAAACTACTAAAATCGGTGATCTTTCTGACGAAACACTTGACGTACTTCGTGAAGAAGTAGGTAAGTACACTGTTGAAGGTGACCTTCGTCGTGAAGTTACACTAAACATCAAGCGCCTTATGGACCTTGGTTGTTTCCGTGGCTTACGTCATCGTCGTTCGCTACCACTACGTGGTCAGCGTACTAAGACTAACGCGCGTACTCGTAAGGGTCCACGCAAGCCTATCAAGAAATAAGGTGGGGTAAGTTATGGCTAAAGCACCAATTCGTCGTAAAAAGGTCAAAAAGCAAGTTGCTGATGGTATGGCACACGTTCATGCATCATTCAACAACACTATTGTGACCATCACTGACCGTCAAGGTAATGCTCTTTCTTGGGCGACTGCAGGTGGTTCTGGTTTCCGTGGTTCTCGTAAGTCTACTCCGTTCGCTGCACAGGTTGCTGCTGAGCGCGCAGGTACTGCTGCACAAGAGTACGGCCTTAAGAACCTAGAAGTATTCATCAAGGGCCCAGGTCCAGGTCGTGAATCTTCAGTTCGTGCATTAAATGCACTAGGTTACCGTATCACAAACATCACTGACGTGACGCCAATCCCTCATAATGGTTGTCGTCCACCGAAGAAACGTCGCGTATAACAATAGGTTAGGAGAAAGAACATGGCAAGATATTTGGGCCCTAAGCTCAAGCTAAGTCGTCGTGAAGGTACTGACCTGTTCCTTAAGAGCGGCGTTAGAGCAATCGACTCTAAGTGTAAGCTTGAAACAGCACCTGGTCAGCACGGTGCTCGTAAAGGTCGTCTATCTGATTACGGTCTACAATTACGTGAAAAGCAAAAAGTTCGTCGTATTTACGGTGTACTAGAAAAGCAATTCCGTAACTACTATAAAGAAGCTGCTCGCCTTAAAGGTAACACAGGTGAAAACCTATTACAGCTTCTAGAGCAACGTCTAGACAATGTTGTATATCGCATGGGTTTTGCAAGCACACGTGCTGAAGCACGTCAGCTAGTAAGCCACAAAGCGATTATGGTTAATGGTCGTGTTGTTAATATCCCTTCTTTCGTAATTACTCCAGAAGATGTTGTAGTAATTCGCGAGAAGTCTAAAAAGCAAGCGCGTATCATCGCTGCTCTAGAGTTGGCTGAGCAACGTGAAAAGCCAACTTGGATTGAAGTTGACGGTAAGAAAATGGAAGGTAGCTTCAAGCGCCTACCAGAGCGTTCTGATCTGTCTGCGGACATTAACGAACAACTAATCGTCGAACTTTACTCGAAGTAAAGTTAAGAGTTAAGAGAGGATAAAATGCAGGGTTCTGTAACCGAATTCCTAAAGCCAAGGTTAGTCGATATCGACGCTATCAACCCATCACGTTCTAAAGTTGTTTTAGAACCACTTGAGCGTGGTTTTGGTCACACTTTGGGTAATGCTTTACGTCGTATTCTTCTGTCATCTATGCCAGGTTGTGCAGTGACTGAAGTTGAAATTGACGGTGTATTACACGAGTACAGCGCGAAAGAAGGCGTTCAAGAAGACATCATTGAAATTTTGTTAAACCTTAAAGGCTTAGCAGTATCTCTAGAAGGTAAAGATGAAGTTTTCCTTACCCTGACTAAATCTGGTGTAGGCCCTGTGACTGCGGCAGATATTCAGCACGATGGCGATGTAACAATTGCTAATCCTGAGCACGTGATTTGTCACCTAACGGCAGACAATAGCGAGATCAGCATGCGTATTCGTGTTGAGCGTGGTCGTGGTTATGTACCGGCGTCAAGTCGTTTATCCTCTGATGACGATGAGCGTCCAATTGGTCGTTTGCTGCTTGATGCATCATTCAGCCCAGTTGAGCGTATTGCGTACTCGGTTGAGTCAGCACGTGTTGAACAGCGTACAGATTTAGATAAACTAATCATCGATATGGAAACGAACGGCACACTAGATCCTGAAGAAGCGATCCGTCGTGCGTCGACTATCCTAGCTGAACAGCTTGAAGCATTCGTAGATTTACGTGATGTTTCTGAGCCAGAAGCGAAAGAAGAGAAGCCGGAGTTTGATCCGATTCTACTTCGTCCTGTTGATGACTTAGAGCTAACTGTACGTTCAGCGAACTGTCTGAAAGCCGAGCAAATTCAATATATCGGTGATCTGGTACAGCGTACTGAGGTTGAGCTTCTTAAGACGCCTAACCTTGGTAAGAAGTCTCTAACAGAGATCAAAGACGTGCTAGCTTCACGTGGTCTTTCTCTAGGCATGCGCTTAGAAAACTGGCCACCTGCAAGTTTAGCTGATTAATCAGATTACTATATTAGTTTAGTTAGAAGGATAGGGTCATGCGCCATCGTAAGAGTGGTCGTCAATTAAACCGTAACAGCAGCCATCGCAAAGCGATGTTCAGCAACATGGCTGGTTCTTTGGTGAAGCACGAAATCATCAAAACTACTTTGCCTAAAGCGAAAGAGTTGCGCCGTGTAATTGAACCTTTAATCACACTGGCTAAGACTGACAGCGTAGCAAACCGTCGTTTAGCGTTTGCTCGCACGCGTGATAAAGAAGTTGTTGGTAAGTTATTCAGCGAACTAGGTCCTCGTTTCTCAGAGCGTCCTGGTGGCTACACTCGTATTCTTAAGTGTGGTTTCCGTGCTGGTGATAACGCACCAATGGCTTACATTGAGCTTCTAGACCGCCCAGTTGCGGAAGAAACTCAAGAAGACGCACAGTCTGCAGAGTAAGTCTTTATAAGACATGAAAAGGCCGAGCAATAGCTCGGCCTTTTTGTTTTAGAAGTACACCTATTCCAATCTCGGTTTCAGTCGAAGCACCGAAATCCTCCCTAAGCTAACATCTTCACTTTTAATACCTTCAGATTTCTACTAATTGAATCTGATCTATTTACAATTTGCCTGCTGATACTAATAACAATCCTCTTCATTAAGAGGCCTAGTTTGATGCGAAGAGCGCTCGTTATTAAAGGCGAAAATTTAGCAATTAATACCAATCCTCTTAATTAAGTGTTCTATTTTGAGGCAAGGAAAGCTTGTCGATAACGAGGCGAAAATTTTGCTATTTAGTTATTCTAAATGAGAAATTTTTAACGCGGTTAGCGGCAGCTTTAATCCCTCAAAATGATTAAGTATTATTGAGGATTGGTATAAATTGTTCTGAGCAGCAAGTGATTAACGCAGATAGCGTCAGTTTTTGTCTCTCCCAATGATGGAGTATTAATGAGGACTGCTATAAACCGCTAGTTTGACTAAATTACTTATTCGGCCAGAAAGTGTTACTTCTTAAAGCATATAGATGCTCAGAATGGGATGAAAGGTAGGTTATATTCTATTAAATTGGTCGAGATATGAGTGAAAGAAAAGCCGCATTTAAATGCGGCTTTAGAGTCTTTGTATCAACCACTGTGTTCATGTATGGATTGCCAAATACTCGCTGGCAACAATTCAGTAAGTTGCGATTGTAAATCAGCTATGGCTTCTTGGGAATGGATAGTGTTCTGCTCACAAATACTGATATAGTTTTGCTCCTTTAACCCAGATATCAGATTGGTAAGCACCTTCTTATCAAAGAACTCTGGGCTTTTTATGCCATGCAAAGTACCTAAGCGTTTGGCTAACACTTCGCAATCTGATTCAAGCTGCTGGCGCTTAATCGCATCTGAATTGATGATCTGCGTCGTCGTGATTGCATAACGTTCAAGGGTTAGATGCATTACGTTTCCAAGCATTTCTAATTGAGCTTGTGCTTGCTTGTCGGCAGTGATCTTGATGATGCCATTATCTGTGCTGATCAGCTTCTGTTGTTCAAAGCTGTTTATGATATTCGCAATATAGTCCTCAGACAGTGTTGTTAAAAACCATTCTTTAGCAAACAGTGGATACAATGAATTCACGGTCTTATTTGCAGACTTAATAGAGACTTCTGTTTTTTGATAAATTAGCTGTGCAAGTATGCTCGGTACAGCAAAAAGATGAATAATGTTATTTCTATAGTAATTAAACAGTGTGCGCTCTTTCTCTTTAATAGAGATGATTTCGCCCATCTCATCAGTTAATACATCAAACTTATTCAACTTTAACGCATGCTCGAGTAGTGATTGCGCATCGTCTGATGGAAGTGTCACTTGATCGTTATATTTTGCTTGCTGCTGTAGTGCTAAATAAAAATCAAGCTGCTTTAGTAACTTTGGTTTACTTAAAGCAAATTGATCGCGACTCAGTAAAATTGTGGCGAGTAAGTTAACTGCATTCAGTGCAGCGGCGCTGTTTATATTGGTCATAATATCTTGCGCCACATTTGCAACTTGGGTATTAAGCCATTGCGGCTTCGCACTATCATCGCCAATATGCGCACGCCAATCTGGTTGGTGCTCATTTAGATATTGTTGAAGAGCAATTGGCTCACCGAAGTTAAGATAACCGCGACCATAGTTTTTGAGATTTTTTATGGCTTTAAAAACTGCGAAGATAGATTCATTCTTTTTGTCATTACCCGCGAGCTCTTTCAGATACGTATTGATCTCCATCACATGCTCATAGCCGATATAAACGGGCACAATAGAGATTGGTCGCTCAATACCACGTAACATAGCTTGCATGGTCATCGCTAACATACCTGTTTTAGGTGGTAATAGACGGCCAGTTCTACTGCGGCCACCTTCAGTATAAAACTTAACTGAATAACCTTTCATAAAGAGTTGGCTTAGGTACTCTTTGAAAATGGCAGAGTAAAGTTTATTTCCGGCAAATGAGCGGCGAATAAAGAAAGCACCAGAGCGGCGGAAGATCCCCCCAGCAGGGAAGAAATTCAAATTTACACCAGCTGCGATATGTGGAGGGACTAACCCTTGGTGATAGATAACATAAGTCAGTAACAGGTAGTCCATATGGCTGCGGTGGCAAGGCACATATATAATTTCGTGGCCCTTATTTGTTAACTCATGGACACGCTCTGCGTATTTCACTTCAATGCCATTATAAAGCTTGTTCCACAACCAAGTTAATATACGGTCACCGACTCGGATCATGGCATCAGAGTAGTTGGCTGCAATTTCCTCAAGCAATTCTTTTGCTTCTAACTTGGCTTCTTGATGGCTTAATCCTTTCGCTTTTGCTTCGTCTGCAATCGCCTTCTTAATGCTTGGCGATGCAAGCAAGCCAGAGAAGAGTGCTTCTCTTGATGGTAACTTGGGTCCTGTAGCTGCTAGCTTTTGGCGTTTGAAGTGTACGCGTGCCACGCGAAGTAATTTGTGTGGAAGTTCGTCAACGTCCGCTTTATCCGTCATCAACTGATTGAGTTCAATGGGCTGGCTAAAGCGAACAAGGTTATCTCTACCCGAAAACAGCAAAACAAAAAACTTTCTTAACCAGCTCGGAGTCATTGAATGAGAAAATAGTGTGCCGATACCTGGTTTTTCTTTTCCTGGGTTTCTGCCCCAGAGAATGGTAACAGGTACAACTTGAGCACGTTGTTCCGGAGAGAGGCTGAATGCATCGAAGATTTGCTTGCCAATTTCCAGTGCGTCACTGGGTTTTGCTTTATCACCAAACAGCGGGGTTGGGTTAGCAAGTGGGATAAAACGGTCGATCTGTTTTCCTGAGAGTGTTTGTTGCTCTCTTGGGTCTGGCAAACCAAGCTGCTTACATACTGCTGCCAATGCAGCTAAATCTGCTTTTGAATTTAGACGCGTTACGTAAAACGTAGGCACAGATGGATCGAGTTCAAATTGTGCGACAGGGGATTCCGGCAGCAGTTTTGTCCTAACCAAAATACGGTTTACGGCAGCTGCAATTACGTTCGCGCTGCGAGTCAAAATATTCATATCATAACCAGCTAAAAAATTTGCTATAGAATACCAAGGAAATACTGGACTGACCATTTACAAAAAAGCATCAATCTCAGAAGCTTCTATTAAGTGTAGATGTTTTCAAAAAGAACTCGACTAATTCGCTGCAACGCTGGATAAGAGATTTATTAAGATAAACTGTTGCATTTATCACCAGTCTCTATATAATACGCAAACTTTCTACTCATTATGAGTTTGAAAGTTAGCTATAGGACTTGGATTTCAAGTCATTAAACAGGAACTCCGATTTGGAGTTCAATGGTAGAAATAGAAGAACACCCGACCTCTTATTATTTTAAGATGGTTTCGGAGGTTTTTTTATGCTCTTTTTAAATGCTCTTTTTATTTGAGGTTTAAGAATGTCAAATCAACGCATTCGTATTCGCCTAAAAGCTTTTGACCACCGTTTGATTGACCAATCAACGGCGGAAATCGTGGAAACTGCGAAACGCACTGGTGCTCAAGTACGTGGTCCAATCCCACTACCTACGCGCTTTGAACGTTTTACTGTATTGATCTCTCCGCACGTAAATAAAGATGCGCGTGATCAGTATGAAATCCGCACCCACAAACGTCTGATCGACATCGTAGAACCAACAGACAAGACTGTAGACGCTCTAATGCGCCTAGACCTTGCTGCTGGTGTTGATGTTCAAATCAGCCTGGGTTAATCGGAAGATTAGAGAGGTTTTAGGAAAATGGCATTAGGTCTAGTCGGTCGTAAAGTGGGTATGACACGTATCTTCACTGAAGATGGTGTATCTATCCCTGTGACAGTTATCGAAGCGACGCCTAACCGTGTAACGCAGATCAAATCTGACGCTACAGACGGTTATAACGCGCTTCAAGTTACTGCAGGCGAGAAAAAAGCAAGCCGTGTAAACAAACCAGAAGCGGGTCACTTCGCTAAAGCTGGTGTTGAAGCGGGTCGTGGCCTGTGGGAATTCCGCCTAAATGGTGGTGAAGGCGATTTTGAAGTAGGTGCTGAGCTTACTGTTGAATTATTCAACGAAGTAAACAAAGTAGACGTAACTGGTACTTCAAAAGGTAAAGGTTTCCAAGGTGGTGTTAAGCGCTGGAACTTCAGCATGCAAGACGCTACACACGGTAACTCTTTGTCTCACCGTGCTCCTGGTTCAATCGGTCAAAACCAATCACCTGGTAAGGTGTTTAAAGGTAAGAAAATGGCCGGTCATATGGGTGCTGAGCGTACTACGACTCAGAATCTTGAACTAGTTCGTGTTGACGCTGAGCGTAACCTGCTTTTAGTTAAAGGTGCAGTACCTGGCGCTATCGGCGGTGACGTTATCGTTAAACCAGCTGTTAAAGCATAAGTCCTGGAGATTTAGTGATGGAATTAGCAATTAAAGGCGCTGGCGCGCTTGAAGTTTCCGAAGCTACTTTTGGACGTGAGTTTAACGAAGCATTAGTACACCAAGTAGTTGTTGCATACGCAGCAGGTGCTCGTCAAGGTACTCGTGCTCAGAAGACACGTTCTGAAGTGCGTGGTGGTGGTAAGAAACCATTCAGCCAAAAAGGTACTGGCCGTGCACGTGCTGGTACAATCCGCAGCCCAATCTGGCGCAGCGGTGGTGTGAGCTTTGCAGCTAAGCCGCAAGATCACAGCCAAAAAGTTAACCGTAAGATGTATCGCGGTGCGATCAAAAGCATCTTATCTGAGCTTGTACGCCAAGAGCGTTTAGTAGTTGTTGAAAACTTCGGTTTAGAAGCACCTAAGACTAAAGAGCTTGTTGGTAAGCTTAAAGAGCTTGAGCTTAAAGACGTGTTAATCGTGACTGAAGAAGTAGATGAGAATCTATTCCTTTCTGCACGTAACCTATACAAGGTTGATACACGTGACGTAGCTGGCATTGACCCAGTAAGCCTAATCGCTTTCGATAAGGTATTAATTACTGCAGGTGCTGTTAAGCAACTTGAGGAGGCGCTAGCATGATCCGTGAAGAACGTCTTTTAAAAGTAATCCTTGCTCCACACATCTCTGAAAAGAGCACTATTGCTGCTGAAGAAAACAACACAATCGTTTTCAAAGTAGCAACAGACGCAACTAAAGCTGAAGTTAAAGCAGCTGTTGAGAAGCTTTTTGAAGTAGAAGTAACTGGTGTTCGCACACTTAACGTTAAGGGTAAAACAAAGCGTACTGGCATGCGTTTCGGTCGTCGTTCAGACTGGAAAAAAGCCTACGTTACTCTTAAAGAAGGTAGCGAGCTAGACTTTGTCGGCGGCGCCGAGTAATAAGGGGAGTTAGAATTATGGCACTTCAAAAGTGTAAACCAACTTCTGCGGGTCGTCGTCACGTCGTTAAAGTGGTTAACCCTGATCTACACAAGGGTAAGCCATACGCTCCGCTACTAGAGAAAAACTCTAAGTCAGGTGGTCGTAACAACAACGGTCGTATCACGGTTCGTCACATCGGTGGTGGTCACAAGCAACACTACCGTGTAATCGATTTTAAACGTACTAAAGACGGTATTCCGGCTAAAGTTGAGCGTTTAGAATATGATCCAAACCGTAGCGCAAACATCGCTCTTGTATTATATGCAGACGGTGAGCGTCGTTACATCATCGCACCTAAAGGCTTACAAGCTGGTGATACTATTCAGTCTGGTGTTGATGCACCAATCAAGACTGGTAACACATTACCAATGCGCAACATGCCTGTAGGTTCTACTGTTCACAACGTTGAGCTTAAGCCTGGTAAAGGCGCTCAAATCGCTCGTTCAGCGGGTGCATACGTTCAGATCCTTGCTCGTGAAGGTCAGTACGTAACACTTCGTCTACGTTCAGGCGAGATGCGTAAAGTTGAAGCGGATTGTCGCGCAACTTTAGGTGAAGTAGGTAACGCAGAACACATGCTACGTTCACTAGGTAAAGCTGGTGCAAATCGTTGGCGTGGTATCCGTCCTACAGTTCGTGGTGTTGCCATGAACCCAGTAGACCACCCACACGGTGGTGGTGAAGGTCGTACCTCTGGTGGTCGTCATCCTGTATCTCCATGGGGTGTACCTACTAAAGGTAAGAAGACACGTAAAAACAAGCGTACTGATAAATTAATCGTACGTCGTCGTACTAAGTAATAGTTGAGGAATTGCCATGCCACGTTCTCTCAAGAAGGGTCCATTTATTGACCTACACTTGCTGAAGAAGGTAGAGAAGGCGTTGGAAAGCGGTGACAAGAAGCCTATCAAGACTTGGAGCCGTCGTTCAATGATCATCCCTAACATGATCGGATTGACCATCGCTGTCCATAATGGTCGTCAGCACGTACCTGTATTCGTTACAGACGAAATGATCGGTCACAAACTAGGTGAATTTGCACCTACACGTACTTACCGCGGTCACGCTGCGGATAAGAAAGCTAAAAAGCGTTAATCGGAGGGTATGATGGAAGCATTAGCTAAACACAAATTCGCCTCTGGTTCGGCGCAAAAGGCACGTCTAGTGGCTGATCAAATCCGTGGACTTCCGGTTGATCGCGCGCTAGAAATCCTAGCGTACAGCCCAAAGAAAGCGGCTGTATTGGTTAAAAAAGTACTTGAGTCTGCTATCGCTAACGCGGAGCACAACGAAGGTGCTGACATTGATGAGCTTAAAGTGGCTAAAGTATTTGTAGACGAAGGTCCTACAATGAAACGTATTATGCCACGTGCTAAAGGACGCGCAGACCGCATCCTTAAGCGTACAAGCCACATCACTGTTGTGGTTTCGGATAGCTAGGAGATATAAGTAATGGGACAAAAAGTTCATCCTACTGGTATTCGCCTAGGTATCTCAAAGCCTTGGGTATCTACTTGGTACGCGAATACTAAAGATTTCTCTGAACAGCTTTTTGGCGATCACAAAGTACGTCAATACCTTACTAAGGAATTGAAGTCTGCTTCTGTGTCTAAAATCGTTATCGAGCGTCCAGCTAAATCAATCCGTGTAACAATTCACACAGCTCGTCCTGGTGTTGTTATCGGTAAAAAAGGTGAAGATGTTGAAAAGCTTCGCCAAGCTGTAACTAAGCTTGCTGGTGTACCTGCACAAATCAACATTGCAGAAGTACGTAAGCCAGAGCTAGATGCACAGTTAGTTGCTGACGGTATCTCTTCTCAGTTAGAGCGTCGTGTTATGTTCCGTCGTGCTATGAAGCGCGCAGTACAAAACGCAATGCGTCTAGGTGCTAAGGGTATCAAAGTTGAAGTTAGCGGTCGTCTAGGCGGTGCTGAAATCGCACGTTCTGAGTGGTATCGTGAAGGTCGTGTACCTCTACATACTCTTCGTGCTGATATCGACTACGCAACTTCTGAAGCTTTAACCACTTACGGTATCATCGGTGTTAAAGTTTGGATCTTCAAAGGCGAAGTTATCGGTGGTCTTCCACTGAAACAAGAGCAAGAGAAGCCAGCTAAACGTGCTCCGAAGAAAGCCAAAAAAAGTGCTAAGTAAGAGGTAGCGATTAATGTTACAGCCAAAACGTACAAAATTCCGTAAGGTTCATAAAGGCCGCAACCGTGGTCTTGCGAACAACGGTAACAAAGTTAGCTTCGGTTCATTCGGCTTGAAAGCAACTGGTCGTGGTCGTATGACTGCTCGTCAAATCGAAGCAGCTCGTCGTGCTATGACTCGTCACATCAAGCGTCAAGGTAAAATCTGGATCCGTGTATTCCCAGACAAGCCAATTACAAACAAGCCGCTTGAAGTTCGTATGGGTAAAGGTAAAGGTTCTGTTGAATACTGGGTTGCTGAAATTCAGCCTGGTAAAGTGCTTTACGAAATGGAAGGTGTTTCTGAAGAGCTTGCTCGTGAAGCATTTAACCTTGCTTCTCGTAAACTACCATTCAAGACAACTTTCGTAACTCGGACGGTAATGTAATGAAAGCTAGCGAATTAAAAGACAAAAGCGTAGAAGAGCTAAATGCTGAACTTCTAGAGCTACTTCGTGAGCAGTTTAACCTGCGCATGCAAGCGAGCACTGGTCAGCTAGCTCAAACTCACGAACTGAGAAAAGTACGTCGCAACATTGCGCGTGTTAAAACGGTTATTAACCAGAAGGCAGGTGCATAATGAGCGATAAGATCCGTACTCTTCAAGGTCGTGTAGTAAGCGATAAAATGGACAAATCAATTGTTGTTGCTATCGAGCGTCAGGTTAAGCACCCGATCTACGGTAAATTCATCAAGCGTACTACTAAATTGTCAGTACACGATGAGAGCAACACTGCTAAAGCAGGTGACGTAGTTACTATTCGTGAGTGCGCGCCAATTTCTAAGAATAAATCTTGGACTTTAGTAGACGTAATCGAGCGTCCTAAGCAAGCTTAATTTTAGTCTTAGACTAAGTTTATAATTGCTTAAAAGCCCCGGCATCTGCTGGGGCTTTTGTCGTTTGGAGGATAAGTAAACGAGAGTTTGCGTGTGTTCCTAAAAAGGCTAAAGCTCATTTAAGTCAAATGACAAATTCATCAAGCGTACTACCGGTAACCGGGTATTAAACTGTCAGTACACGATGAGAGCAACACTGCTAAAGCAGGTGACGTAGTTACTATTCGTGAGTGCGCGCCAATTTCTAAGAACAAATCTTGGACTTTAGTAGACGTAATCGAGCGTCCTAAGCAAGCTTAATTTTAGTCTTAGACTAAGTTTATAATTGCTTAAAAGCCCCGGCATCTGCTGGGGCTTTTGTCGTTTGGGGTATGAAAATAAGAGGGGCTAACCAGCTTTGTTGACGTTCATTTGCTCAATAAAGGCATTTGAATCGGCAATCGAACGGTTCATATCATTGATTAGGTTTTGAATATCGACTTTCAATGAGTCAAATTCACCTCTGATTGCAGCGACAGCTTGCGCATTTAAGTTATGTTTCAAGTACAGCACATTGTCTTTCAGTGAATTTAAAACAGGTTGCATTTTTGCTTCACTGCGGCGCATTGATTTAAGTAGTTTAGAGAACTGTCTTTGTGTTTGTTTTAACTTTTGTTCACTGTCACGTTTTAAGTTTGCATTTGAATACTGGCTTAGTTCATCTTGCCATTCCTCAAAGAGGGCTTCTGCCACGTCTTCAACCTTGTCGATGTTGTTAGATACATCACTTGCAGCTGACAAGCTGGCTTCATAATCATCATTCAACTGCTCATAAGTGGCTTGCAGTTCGCCACCATCAAAATTGACTAGTGTGGTTAATCTTTCTAGTGCTGATTGAAATTCTTGCTGTGAGTTTTGTTGTGACTCTTTGGTCGCTTCGACTCTATCTACAAGGATTTCTCGTTTGTGTACACCAACTTTCTCCATTGCAGAATAGTAAACTGTTTGGCAAGCGCTTAGGCCAAGGCATAACGTTGCTGCTAGAGCTAAATGTTTCATAATCAACCTATTTTATTAACTATCTTGATGTAAATTATGGGGTGGATTGCTATGATGTGCAAAACGTTTCCTGTTTATTTTATCTTATGCAACTGCACTATCAGCAAATACAATCTAAAGCGAAAGACTTTCTAGCAGATCAGCCTAGTTGGTGGCAGCACTATTTTAAGCGCTGTGTAGAAGATCAAATTACCATCAACGCAGGTTACTTGGCCTATGTAACCTTACTGTCTTTGGTGCCTTTAATTGCTGTCGGTGTAGCAATATTTTCAGCTTTTCCTGGGTTTGAAGATACCCGAGTAGCCATAGAAAACTTCATTTTCACTAACTTTGTCCCGACTTCTACAGATTCTATTAAGTCTCATATCAGCGCCTTTACGGGTAATGCCAACCAGATGACTGCTGTGGGCATTAGTTTTTTAGCGGCTGTCGCGCTTCTATTGATAAGAAATGTTGATACTGCACTAAATCGAATTTGGCGAGTAAAACAAAAGCGGCCATTTATGATCTCTTTTGCGATTTATTGGATGGTATTAACACTGGGACCAGTTTTACTTGGGGCAAGCATTGGTGTGACATCCTATATTGTTTCTTTGGTATCGTTTGCAGATCAGGGAATTCCGGGATTCAGCGGCTTTCTATTAAAGCTTTTACCTTACGCAATCTCCATGGCCGGCTTCATTATGCTCTATACTTTAGTTCCAAATACGAGAGTTGCTTTTCAAGCTGCGATCCCTGGGGCGCTGTTTGCGGCATTGTTATTTGAGCTGACTAAGAAAGGCTTTGCTATGTACATTAGTCACTTTCCTTCTTATGAAGTGATATATGGCGCATTGGCGACGGTACCGATTCTGTTTGTTTGGGTGTATCTATCTTGGATAGTTGTATTGCTTGGTGCTGAATTTACTGTGTGTCTAAGCGATCGATTTGAACAAACGTCAAAGCAAAAACAACAGGCTGGTGAACAAGCTAAGCAGGAGCAGCCGGAATAGGCGATAACCTTGGAGGTCTTATGTCTCTCGGTTACGAATTTAAGTCGGCGCGACATAGCTTTCACCTTGCGGTAGGGCAAGGTGCACAAATTCATGTAGAAGAATATGGGTGTGAGCAAGGGGTGCCTGTGGTCGTGTGCCATGGTGGCCCGGGGGCGGGTCTTGTGCCTGCGATGAGCTGCCTGTTTAATCCACGTAAATACCGCATTATTTTATTTAGTCAGCGGGGCTGTGGCCTTTCCTCCCCAGATTCATTACAACACAATAGTCCAGCTCATTTGGTGGATGACATACATGTGTTGTTAAATCATCTAGGCATTGAAAAAAGCGTGATTGCAGGGGGATCTTGGGGCGCGGCATTAGCGTTGCTATTCTATCAATCTCACCCAGAAAGGGTGTCAGGGTTGATACTTTGGGCAAGCTTCCTCGCTGAAACCACCGATCTCGCTTGGCTGTATGGACCACATGGTGCAGGCGCGCAATTCTATCCTGAGTTGTATTCAGACTTCAGCCATGGCCTCAAGAGTGAAGCTGAGATATTACAGCATTATTATCAGTCTTTGACTGGCATTGACGAGCTGGAGCAACACAAAGCAGCACAGTTATGGATGGCCTGGGAGTCGAAGTTAGCTTTAGGTGCAAGAGCCAGGCTGGCCAACATTGAGCAAGCGCATTGCGCTGTGCAGCAAGCAAGAATTATGTGTCATTTTTTTCAGCCCGACAAATATCAACAGCTTAATAACATTTCTCAATTTAAAGCGTCTCTTTGCCATCTACCATGCTGGCTTATTCATAGTAGAGATGATCTATTATGTCGCTACGCACCCGTGCAACGCTTTGCTCAAAAGCATAAAGCGCAATTTTATGTGTTGGAGAATGCCGGGCACGCGCAGCGAGAAAGCGAATATTTTGATGCGATTATTCGCGCTTCTGATTTAATGTTGTGTCGGTTGCACTAGGGCGCCTAATACTCAGCTGTAAAAAGCGCTGTCACTGCCATTTAAGACAGCGCTTAAGTTCGGTATATTTAGTGCATTGAAAATAAAGTTTGAAGAGTATTATGCAGGGATTAATTCAAAGAGTTACTCACGCAAAAGTAGAAGTATCGGGTGAGTGCGTTGGTGCGATAGGCAAAGGCATTTTATTGCTATTGGGCGTTGAAAAGCTTGATGATGAGTCTACAGCAGACAAGCTACTACACAAGGTGAGTAATTACCGTATATTCACTGATGATGCTGGCAAAATGAATCTCAGCCTAAAAGACATTGAGGGTGAGCTTTTAGTGGTATCTCAGTTTACTTTGGCCGCGGATACTAAAAAGGGCATGCGTCCTAGCTTTTCGAGCGCGGGCACGCCAGCGCAAGCCGAGGCGTTATACGACTATTTTGTGGCACAGGCAAAAGCAGCAGGTATTAAAGTTCAAACAGGGCAATTTGCCGCAGATATGCAAGTGAGCTTGTGTAACGACGGGCCGGTAACCTTTAACCTGTCGGTTTAGCGGCTTACTGCGATAATGTGGTTCAAGTAGTCAGGTATGGCAACTTCTTTGGGCTTTTTGCCGAAATTGGTGATCAGTCGATGTTGAAGTTGCTCTAACTGTGAGGGATGACTGGAGAGAAAGTTAATAAACAGCCAGCCCCCTTGATTTAAGCGATTGCGAATATTTTGATAAAACTTATGGTCGAACAAAAAATTCGGCGCATCTTCTTGGCTAAATAAATCTAGAATAATCCAATCATATAACGCACTTTTTTGCACAAATCGCTCGGCGTCATCACAGATCAACGCACTGAGCGCATCACCGTCGAAATACTTCTTATAACAGCGAATAACTTCAGGGTCTTTTTCAATTGAGGTGACATGCACGTCTGGATATTGAGATTCTAAGTAGTTACGGATAGCACCAGCACCCAGTCCTAACTCTAATACGGTTTTAGGCGCTGCTAATGGCTGCCATAGCGCTGCAAGCTGCTGTAAATGTGGAAGTAACAAACGTGAGGCATCGTCTCTATCAATCACAGATTGTAAAGTGTCGTTGATTAAGAGCCATCGATACTGTTTTTCTTGGCGCACTTGAATACTGATCTGGCCATGTTTCTGCCAATAAATTAAATGTCCAAAATCGTGGCAGTGAAAAACAAAGTCGGTGCTCAAAGTGTCAGAGCTTGTAAAAAATTTTTCCATAATTACATCATCATAGCTGAGCTTTTCTGTAATGCCAGTGTGTCCACCAAGTTTTACATTGATTGTTGTTGAAGCAGCGCGAAACTATGTTTTATTTTGCGGTTTTCTAGTATGGTGAGTTTATAAAAACGACACCAAGTTGCCGTTGCTTTGTAAGTAAATCGACGGCCAGAGATGCATTTCAACAGGAGTAACTATGTTTCAGGTAAGTGCGCCACAAAGTAGCGAAGACTGGCAAGCCTATTATCAATTACGTTGGCAAGTTTTACGCGCCCCGTGGGATCAGCCTCGCGGCTCAGAGCAAGACGATTTAGAGCAAGAAGCGGAGCATCGTTATATTAAGAATAACGACGGAGATGTATTAGCGGTTGCACGTTTGCACTTTAATAATCAGCAGCAAGCACAAGTGCGTTATATGGCGGTAGATGAAAAGCACCGTGGTCAACACTTAGGTAGCCGCTTACTGCATGACCTTGAAAAGGTAGCTTGGCAGCAAAATGCTGATGAACTGGTATTATATGCCCGTGAACGAGCGCTGTCTTTTTATGAAAAGCATGGTTATACCGTATTAGAAAAAGCTCACTTAGCATACGGTGACGTACAGCACTGGAAAATGGTCAAGCAAAAGCCTTGTGAGCCAGGTTGGTTCCGCCACCCTGACTGGACGCAGGTACTGCAAAACACATGGCGTGAGTCTATTCCAATCAGTGATGCGATGGGCATTAAAGTTGAAAGCTACACAGACTGGCAGTTTTCAACTAAAGCAGACTTAAAAGCGAACTTAAATTTACATAACTCAATGTTTGCCGGCTCGGTATACAGCATGGCAACTTTGACAGGGTGGGGCGCGACCTATTTGGCGCTTAAAGAGCTCAACCTTGAAGGTAACATTGTATTAGCTGATGCTGAAATTAAATACCTAAAGCCACTCACAACGGCACCAAGTGCGACCGTGACTATCGCAGATTGTTCGGGCAAATTGCTTGAGTTAGAAACTGAAGGTAAAGCGAAATACTATGTACCAGTGAATGTGTATGATGGTGATAAGCTAGTTGCCAAGTTTGAAGGCTGCTTTGTTGTGCTTCGCTAAAATTAAGCGCTAGATTTAAAAAGCCAAGCTACTCGCTTGGCTTTTTAATTATTAGGTAGAAGTTATAAAATATCGGTTAAAAGAATACCCACACCAAAACGCTGTATATCGGCATTGTAATCAATCATGCTCTCGCCATAGCCATTAAAGTATTGCGCATATCCTCTGAGCCTACCCCAAAGCGGGAATGACCAATCTAGCTGTAAAGCACCGCGATTATCGCTGTTAAGGTTATTTCTCATCATGAAACCAAATTCATGATCGCCCTGACGATACACGCCACTAAACTCAAAGTAGCCCATATACTTGTATATATCTGGGTTGTCGTCGCCTTTTGCCTCTAAAGCATCTGGTTTGTCGTCTTCAGGCAATCGATACCAAGGTTTAAAACTAAAAACAAAGCCACGGTTTTCCCAAATAAAGTTGGCATACAGTCTGTTCCAAGAGCGTGAGTTTGGTTGGCTGCGGCCATTTGATTGGTGCGATAAGCCGACTACCACAGCCATTTCATCACCCCACAGCACATTTTCATCGTCTAAAAAGTTAATCCAAAATACTTCTGGTTCATAATTGGTTTCACGAAAGGGCGAAGATATATCCTTATTATAAAACTGCCAATAGGATTGTAGGGTGAAAGCGGTATAAATCGCCTGATCTGGGTCTGAAAAGCCGGTGTAAATAGGTACCTTTAATGATAGTTGGTATTTGACTTCGAAGTTATCAAGAGGCTCACCTTGTTCGTCACTAATTGCTTTTATGCCATCAAATGGGCGGTTATTTGGCTGACTAATATAAGACACGGGCAAAATGTAATTACGGTGATGGGGCGTTAGAACGTTACGGTTCTTTTGCGTCACACGTTCGCGGGCCATACGCTGATCGAGTAGGCTGAATTTTTCAGCAGCCTCTAACTTAGAGCACTTTTCTTTAATATCTGCGACTAGAGTGTTGTCGTCAGCATTAATCAGTTCATTGATAACACATTGTTTGACGAGATCGATTTCATCTTCTTCCACTGGCGTTTCTGCGGAAAAAGCCGTCAATGGAAAAGTAAATAAAATACTCAAAGATGTGAGTAGATAGCGCATGATTGCCTCTTTGTATGCTCCTTTAACAAAATGAGTATACATGAGATGCATGAAGTTAGCGTGAATAAACGAATTGGGTTGTAAATGAAAAACAGGAAAAAGGCTGGCGGCAAAAGCCGCCATACCTTAGTAAGCGACACTCAATAAAAGGTGCTTACTCTCACGCAATAAAATTAGGCCTTACAGCTTGAAATAGTTTGTGAAGAACTTATAGAGTTCTGTGCCTTGGTTCACACTGGCCGAAGCAAAATGCAAAATGGTAATGGCATCTGTGTCTAAAGTGATTTCATGCAATGGCTTTTCTGATAAGTATTGTTCCATGCGTAAAATCTTCGCAATGGTGTCACCGGCTTTAATATGACTGCCCAATACTGCGTTGTACTCGACCATGCCACCCATAGGCGCGTAAAACGCCAAATAGTCATCAAGCATACAGGCGTAACGAGTAATAGGCTTAGGGGTAAACTCAGCACCGATAAACACTTGCTTGTGATTTAGATAACTTAAAATACTTTCGGCATCGAGCTTGGCTTCGGTTAAGTCGATTTTTTCTTGTGAGCCAAGTTCAACGGTGAAAGCTTCAACCCACACAGGAATGTTGCGGCCCTGCTCTTTGTAGGCTTCGCTTAATTGCCACCAAGGACAGAAAGTCGCTTCGTCCATCGCGCCATCAAATTCATTGGGGATCAACAGCACGTGTTCAATGTCAAAGTAGCTGGCACTGGCTTTCGCATATTCAGGACAGTATAAATGCTTTGCCGAGATCGGGCCGGTGTGAAGATCTAACACAATGTCAGCTTCATGCGCTAAACGCTGCAAGGTCACAGCGATCCGTTTGCCGGTATTCACGCGATAAGCGGGTTGATCTAGAAACGCTTGGGTCTGATCAACAAGCAGAGTGCGGAATTTACTTTTGATCTCCTCTTCTGGTGCATCTAAATGTTCGCTCACAAATGACTCGATCAACTTGCTGTGATCGTGATACATACGGTTCCAGTTGGTGCCGGTGATCGGATCAAAACGACCTAAAGTAAATTCGCCCGACTTTTGATTACAACCGATCGGATTCGCATAAGGCACTAAAGTGATGTCTGAAGCCAGTGTTTGTGTTTTTAGCTGCTCAAGTAATTGGTAAATAACCGCATTACCTTGTACTTCTGCGCCATGCATATTGGCTTGAATATATACTTTGGGGCCGCTGCCATTGCCTTGTAAACGATACACAGGAATGGTTAAAGGTAAGCCATTGGCAATTTCGCCAACTTGAATATGTTCTTGGGTAATTGTATTCATGGGAGCACCTACACTAAATAACTTGCGGCGTTTTGACTCTCACGCACGCAGACAACTTGGCCTTGCTCAATCACGTATTCAGCAGGCAATTCATGACATAAAAAGAACGGCATACTTTCGGTATACCCATAAGCACCGCATTGACTGAATACCACCCAGTCGTGCTCGTTAATATCTTCAGGTAGTGAGTGCTTACCCAAACTGTCGAGTGCGGTACACAGTGGACCATGTACTAGGAAGTCTTGTGACGGTGCACTAGATTGGCGTAATAATTCACCCGGAAAAGCTTGGTTTGTCACAGCAGGGCGTAATACGTGATTAATACCACCTGCGACAATCAGTTGGTGCTCACCATAATTCAGCTTTTGCTCAACCACAGGGTTTACATAATGGCCGATTTCACCTACCGCATAACGGCCTAGCTCCATCCACAGTTCTTCAACCCCAGCCGCAGCTTTAATGCTTGCCAGTGCATCGACTAATTTAGGCCAAGCGAGGCGATCAGCATCGGGTGTGTAAGGAATACCTAAACCGCCACCTAAATCTAAAATTTGGCATGTAAATCCGAGTTGCTCAGCTAAATTGGTCAGTGGCGCGACCATTTGCGACCACAGCTCTGCCAGTTTTTCGGTGCTGAGCATATTGCCCCATTGGAAAATATGCAGGCCAACGAAATTAAGCGCAGGGAAATCTTGAATGTTCAGCTGTTGCCACTCTTCAAGCCCTAAACCAAATGGCGTTAAGCTGTCACCACCAAGTGGGTTCTTTTCGCCATCGGGCCAGCGCAATTGCACACGCAGTAGAATGCGCAACTGCACCTGATGTTCTGTCGCAGCTTGGTTTAACCAAGCTACTTGATTCAAACTTTCTGCCACAAAGGTGCGTACACCTTGTGACAAAAAGTGTTGGATCTGCTTTTTAGATTTAGCAGGTCCGGTGTTGAGCACACGGTTAGCAGCAACGCCTTGACGCAATACTTGGTCAAGTTCGCCACTGCTTGCTACGTCAAAGTCAAAGCCCGCTTTATCTAAGGTTTGGATCACCTTAGAAAGAGGGTTGGCTTTAACGGCATACCATAACTTCACCACAGATTGCTCTGTCAGTGGTTTTAAATGCGCGTATAACGCATCTAGGTCATAGACAAAAAACGGTGTGTCGTTCTGCTCACTGATCGCAGTGATATGCTGACGTAGCGGTGTGCTCAAAAAGCTCATTAGCGTAATACCTCTTCAAGGATTAAAGACGCATCGCTTTGCTCATCGCGGTATTTAACAATTAAAGCACATGACATGCTTAAGCCTTGCTCGCGGCCCCATGCACTTGAAGATGGACGAGAACCCGGAATAACAATCGCATTCTCAGGAATTGGCTCGCCTTTTTCTAATACGCGCTCGTTCACACAGTCATAAACAGGAATGGTTGCAGATAAACGGACACCTGGTGCAAGTACAGCCCCTTTCTTAACAACTACACCTTCAACGATCACACAGCCAGCACCGATGAATGCATCGTCTTCGATAACCACTGGGCTTGCGCCAACAGGCTCTAATACACCGCCTAGTTGCACAGCTGCACTTAGGTGCACGTTTTTACCTACTTGTGCACATGAGCCAACTAGCGCATGGCTGTCTACCATAGTGCCTTCATCGATGAATGCACCGATGTTTACATACGCTGGTGGCATAATAATTGTGCCAGATGCCACATAGGCGCCGCGACGTACACTTGAGCCACCCGGTACCATACGTACGTTTTGTTCTGCATTGAAACCTTGTGGTGCTAAGTTGTCTTTATCAACAAAACCACCTGGGAACTCAACGTTCGTGCCGTTTCTAAATGCTTCTAAAATGCCTTGTTTTACTTCTACGTTGGCGTGCCAGTTGCCTTGCTCGTCTTGAGTTGCCGCACGTACGCTACCGTTTTCTAAATTGTTTAATAGTTCTAACCAGCTCATGATTTACTGCCTTAATTCCAAGATAAAATTGTGTCGTTTGCACGCTCAATCGCTGCATTACATTGCAGTTCTAGGTGCGTAAGAGGAGGACGAAGATTCGGTGTTGCCAGTTTTCCCTGTTGGTGCATGAGCACTTTCACTGGAATAGGATTAGCGACACTAAACAAGCTATTTACGGCTTGCGTCCAAGTGGTGAATAAGTTCGGATAAGTACCTGCTAAAGAGCGGCGCACGAATTCAGCGGTTTGCGCTGGCCAGGCATTGGCTGCAACAGAGACTAGGCCTTTTGCGCCCGCTTGAGCAAAGTAGGGGATCAATCCATCGTCGCCACTATAGATGGCTAGCTCAGGCGCGGCTTCACGGAATTGCTCAAATTTACTGATGTCGCCGCTGGCTTCTTTTAACGCCCATAAGTTGTTGTGATGTGATAGGTTTTTTAGCACTTGTGGTGACACTTCGACGGCACTGCGACCCGGTACGTTGTAAAGCATACAAGGTAAGTCAGTGGCGTTAAGTAATGCATCAAACCACTGAGTCTGACCAATTACACCCGGCTTAGCATAAAGCGGTGAACCAAGTAGGTAAGCGTGAATCGGGTGCTGATTGCAAAACTCAACCCAGGCTAATTGTTCTTGTAAGTTGATACCACCGACCGCGACCATAAGAGGTACGTTAGGTGCCAAGTTACAAACAAATTCAACAATCGCTTGTTGTTCAGACAGAGTAAGCGCTAAGCCTTCACCTGTGCTGCCAAGTAGCAAGATGCCATTGCCAGCTTGTTCTTGCTGACGAACGAGTACTGTGAGTGTGTCAAAGTCAACTTGGTCTTGCGCGTCAAAAGGCGTAACCAAAGCCGTCCATAACGGATAGTTGGATAAATCGTATTGTGATTTCATCTCTACCGAACTTATAGCATGTCCGGAGTAAGGAGGGTGCCCATACTTCGAACAGTTAAAATTCGAAGAGCAATGGACTTAAAAAAGATAAGGCAAACTGGCCTTATTTATTTCTAAGACCAGAAGCTCTCCACCAAAATTCTTGCGTCTTACGCAATTGGTGACAGTCGCTGGGATTCAGCCCAGTCGCCCGAAATAAACGTCTAGCAAATACGTTTACTTCTCGGCGTTAATTCCCCTCGCTACGGCATCAACGGAGTTTGCTCTCCTCAACCGCGCTACCTGAATAACGCTCCTCTTCCAGCCCTGGCAGCCGAGACGATGCTCCACTGCGCTCAAATAGGGTGAGGCGGCATTGAAACATTTTAGCCGTCTAGGTGTCAAGCAAAGGGGGATTAAAAAATCATCTCTTTAAAACCTGAGGTTATAAACAAGGGTGTAAAAGAGATCAAAAAGCCCGGTGCAAGACCGGGCAAAGGGAGTTAGATAATTTAAGTTTAGTAACTTAGTGGCGCACTTTGATATTGCCTACACCTACTTCAACTTCTAAGTTATATTGGCCAGAGCCGAAGTATTCTGTTTGTGAGCTGACCATTTTTTTATGAGACTGAGCTTTGCCTACAAAACCAGATAAACTTGTTTTACCCACACCAGATTCAAGATTAACTTGTTTGAAGTCATCAATGGCGGTGTCGATGCGTACCTTGCCAACACCTACTTCGACATCCGCAGTATTTTCAATTGCTTGAATTTCAATTTTACCGACACCGACTTCAACATCTAGGCTCATACTCTTAGGGACTTTGACTTCCCAAGTTTGCTCTAAATTATCATCATCAATAGACAGTGATAACTCTTGGCGTTGACGTGTTGATTGCAGCTTTACTGCACTTAAATCGACTTTATCAGTAAACCAGCCATCATGGTTTTTCGGCTCTAAACGAATTGTGACCTGAACTTGGTCACCATCGTAACTGGTCATCTCTAGGCTGCCGACTGGAAAATCAATTTCTAACTCAGTGCTATTTTCAATATTAAAAGATTGTTCAATGGTTCTAGAGCCTTCGGCCCAAACTGGCGCAGAAATAACAGCAGTGGTTAAAGCAGCTAATAATAATTTTTTCATCGTCGTCACCCTGATTGATGTTGTTTAATAAGTTAGACGACAGCTAGGTTGAAAAAGGTTTAAAAGAATTTTAAAAATTTTAATGGCAACAGCGATAATATCACCGTTGCCATTATAAGGCTTTGATTTATAGACGGGTAATATTGAAGCCTTGTGCTTTTAACTGAGTGATTAAACCATGTTTTTCAGGTAGGTGAAGGGCACCCACAGCAATAAATAACGACTCTTTTGTTAATCTTGGTGTCAATTGTTTAACCCAATTATTATTACGCTGAGTGAGCATTACCTCTTCGCTGAACTTGCCATAGTCAGAGTCATCAAAGCTGAGTTGGTAATACTTGTTTAAGATGTCCATATCGCCATTTTTCCAGGCATTAACCAAATCTAGAAAGTAGTGTTCAACATCTTTTAATTGCTCAAAGGTGGTGCTTATCATCAAATCACCTTTAACGCCTAGCGTGCTGAGCATTTCAAGTTGTTGCTCTAGGGTTTCTAACTCGCCGATAGGTTTATTGTGCTTTTTAGCATGGGCAATCACTTGTTTGTCGATCCCATAATCTTCTTGGTAGCCCAGATTTTGATACTCAATCTGCATCATAGTGACCATCACAGCCCACGGCGCTAGGTTGTCAAATAACGCGATATTGATCTGTTTTGCTGCAAAATACTGCTTTAGTGCTTCGTAATGCTCGACGCTAATTTCGTCTTTTAAAGTTCGACCATGTGGTAAAGTCATAAAAGGCATTGAGCGACGTTGCACTTCGAATGCATTGAGCGCCTCAATGTTCACTTCAACGATGACTTCATCAGTTTGCTCAATTGCTTGGGTGATTTTCTTTGGTAGGCCATCCATACTTTTATCACCCACATGAACCGTGCCAAATAAATAAGACGTCACCCCAGCTTTTTCGACCTTGAACAGGGCCGGAGAAAGTGCAACTGACTGGTTTGAGAAGACTAGTAAGAGGATTAAAAACAGCGCGAAAAAAGCGCGATTTACGGTGCTGAACATATTATTCCCTTTTAGAAAAGTTTCCCCAACATAATAACAAGTTTCCATGAAAAATGGCGCAGTGGTGATTTTTTGAATAAACAAAAAATGTGTTGTTAATTTTTATATGTACCGGATAAGCGGGAGTTATTTTTAATTGCTTGGATATTTATTTCGTATTTTCAAGATAATTAGATTTTAAATGTTTTGTTTGAGGGTTTTAATCTGTAAATAACATAGGGTTTGCTGTTGACTTAATAGGCTACTCGCGGTACTAATAGAAAAAGAACGCAACGAGGTGAATATTGTATACCGTTGCGGTAATTAATTCAGGTGATTTTTAAATGCTCAAAACAGCACATTCTCTACTAGTCGTGATTATCAACGTGGTGATTATTATTACCGCGGGGGCTGGTTAGTGCTGAAAGAAAAGTATTAAGCAAAAAGCCCCCCGCACTGAAAAGTTCGGGGGGCTTTTTCGTTTTAGGGTCGAATTTAAGTTAAACAGCAGTCAGATTGGGAATGAGGAACGAAGATGACAGGCGCAGAGTTACTAATAGATTTACTGGCCAAACATGGCGTTAAAGAGGTATTTGGTTACCCAGGTGGGGCGATCATGCCAATCTACGATGCGTTGTATGGCGCGCCTGTTAAGCATTACCTGACTCGTCATGAGCAAGGTGCGGGATTTGCGGCAGTAGGGTATGCCCGCACTACTGGCAAGCTAGGGGTATGTTTTGCTACGTCGGGACCTGGTGCCACTAACTTAATCACCTCACTTGCTGATGCCATGATGGACTCAGTGCCTGTTTTGGCCATCACAGGGCAAGTACCTACGGCGGCTATCGGCTCTGACGCATTCCAAGAAGTAGACGTGTTAGGTATGTCGCTTTCATGCACTAAGCACAGTTACATGGTTGAACGCGCTGAAGATTTAGCTGAAGTATTGCAAGAAGCCATGCATTTAGCGTTATCAGGTCGTCCGGGCCCTGTGTTGGTTGATATTCCAAAAGACATTCAGCTAGCACAAGTACCATTTCACCCTTGGCTTGCGCTTGAAGAAGAAGCGCCCGAGCTCGATATGAACGAAGTTGTCAAAGCTGAGCAACTGCTAGCACAAGCGAAAAAGCCGGTGGCTTATGTGGGTGGTGGCGTGCACAACGCGAACGCGCAAGCTGAGCTGATGCAATTTTTAAATAAAACGCACATGCCGGCTGTTTCAACACTAAAAGCGCTGGGCAGTGTTTTACCTGACTATGAATATGATTTAGGTATGTTAGGCATGCATGGTGGTCAAGCTGCCAACATAGCAGTACAAGAATGTGATGTTTTAGTGTGTATCGGTGCACGTTTTGATGACCGCGTAACAGGTAACTTGGCTAAGTTTGCATCGAAGGCGAAAGTAATTCATCTTGATATCGACCCCGCAGAAGTTGGTAAACGAAAACCTGCAGCAGCGTCGATGATTGGCGACTTAAAAGCTACCATTCCTCATCTAGCGTGCTTTGTGACAGATGCACAGTGGTTAGCACACACTTCGTCAATGAAAAAAGAACATGCTTGGCGTTATGACTACCCGGGCGAAAAAGTCTTTGCCCCTTATCTATTAAATGAACTCAGCAAGCGTATGCCAAATACTGGCGTGGTGTGTTGTGATGTGGGCCAGCACCAAATGTGGGTGGCGCAGCATATGAAATTCACCAGCCCACACAACCATTTAAGTAGTGGCGGTGCGGGTACCATGGGCTTTGGTTTACCTGCGGCAATCGGTGCACAAATCGCACGTCCTGATGACATGGTGATCACTGTCTCCGGTGATGGGTCGATCATGATGAACATCCAAGAATTGGCGACCATCCGCAGAAATAATCTTCCTGTAAAGATCTTAATATTAGATAACCAAAGACTCGGTATGGTAAGGCAGTGGCAACAGCTGTTTTTTGAAGGGCGTTATAGTGAAACAAACTTATCAGATAACCCTGATTTTGTGCAGCTTGCTGCTGTTTTTGGTATTCCGGGACAAACCATTACTCATGCAAGCGAAGTAGATGCGGCGGTGGATGCGCTGGTGGCATCTGAAGGGCCTTATATTTTACACGCTTGTATCGATGATAAAGAAAACGTATGGCCGCTGGTTCCACCGGGTGCCGCAAATGATGAAATGATGACGGAGAATGCATAATGAAACACCAACTTAATATTGCTGTAAAACAACAAAGTGTCGCAATTGAACGTTTCTTACGTGTGGTCCGTCACCGTGGATTCCAGTTATTAGACCTAGCCCTAGAAGGACAAGATGAATTGTTTCAAGTCAAAATGACCGTGGACAGTGACAAACCCATCTATCTATTAACCTCGCAACTGAGTAAGCTGGTTGAGGTAAAACAGGTTGAGCTGCAACCGATGCAGCAACAGGCTATTGGATAATCGTTCTATATTAAGGGCGAAAGAAAAGAATAATTAATACAAGGTAATAAACATGAGTAATAAATCTGACCTGATCTGGTTCAATGGTGAAATGGTTCCGTCTGAGCAAGCGACGACACACGTATTAAGCCATGCGCTTCACTATGGTAGTTCAGTGTTTGAGGGTGTGCGTGCCTATGACACACCAAAAGGTCCGGCGATTTTCCGTTTACAAGATCACACTAAACGCTTATTCGACTCTGCAAAAATCTATCGTATGCAGATCCCTTACACGGCTGAAGAAATCAATGAAGCCTGTAAAGCAGCGGTACGTGAGAATGGCTTAAAGAATGCCTACTTACGTCCATTCGCATTCTTAGGCAATGTGGGTTTGGGTGTAAATCCTAAATCACACAAAGCCGATGTTGCCGTTGCAGCGATGGAGTGGGGCACTTACTTAGGTGATGGCGCATTAGAAGCGGGTGTTGATGCCTGTATTTCTTCTTGGAATCGTTTAGCACCAAATACCATGCCGACCGCGGCTAAAGCTGGTGGTAACTATTTATCTTCGCAACTGATCTCAGGTGAAGCAAAGCGTAATGGCTATGTTGAAGGTATTGCGTTAGATGTGAACGGTTACCTCAGTGAAGGCGCAGGTGAAAACTTATTCATCATCAAAAATGGCGTGTTATTCACACCCCCTACCACAGCGGCAATTTTACCGGGTTTGACTCGTGACACTATGATGCACCTTGCCCGCAAAGCTGGTTTAGAAGTGCGCGAAGAGCCGATTGCACGTGAAGCACTTTATCTTGCAGATGAATTCTTCATGACAGGGACTGCTGCAGAAGTGACACCGGTTCGCAGTGTAGACCAGATTGAAATTGGCACAGGTAAACGTGGCGAGATCACTGAGCTATTACAAAACGCTTACTTTGATTTAGTAAAAGGTCAAAGTGAAGACGAAAATGGTTGGTTAACTTATATCGACTAAGACGCTGTTAAGCGTTTGAGGTGTGGCTGCGGCCTTAATTGCAGCCATCGTATTGAATTTTGGGAATGAGGAAAGTCGGCAAACAACCAGAAGCTGCCGCATATTATTGAGGGCTAAACCATGGCTAAACTACGTAGTAAGACCACCACTGAAGGTAGACAACGCGCAGGTGCTCGCGCACTTTGGCGTGCAACAGGGATGACAGACAGTGATTTCGAAAAACCGATCATTGCTGTTGTGAACTCTTATACGCAGTTTGTACCGGGCCATGTGCACCTCAATCAGCTCAGCGATTTAATGGCGGATGCCATTCGTGAAGCGGGCGGTGTGCCTCGAGAATTCAACACCATTGCCATCGACGACGGTATCGCCATGGGTCACGGTGGTATGCTTTACTCACTCCCTTCTCGCGACCTAATTGCTGACTCAGTTGAGTATATGGTGAATGCGCACTGTGCCGATGCCATGGTGTGTATCTCTAACTGTGACAAGATCACCCCGGGGATGTTACTGGCGGCACTGCGTTTAAACATTCCGGTGATCTTTGTTTCTGGCGGCCCGATGGAAGCAGGTAAAACCCGTCTAGCCGACATTGATATCAAACTCGACTTAGTAGACGCCATGGTAAAAGGCGCTGATCCGTCGGTGAGCGATGAAGACTCAGAAAAAGTCGAGCGTTCGGCTTGTCCTACATGTGGTTCGTGTTCAGGCATGTTTACCGCAAATTCAATGAACTGTTTGATGGAAGCGCTAGGTTTAGCGTTGCCTGGCAATGGCACGACCTTGGCAACCCATAAAGATCGTCATCAACTTTATATGGGTGCAGCAAAACGCATTGTGGCCTTGTGTGACGAGTATTATCGCAATGACAATGACGCAGTATTACCACGCAATATTGCGAATCAAGCGGCGTTTACCAATGCCATGACTTTAGATATTGCTATGGGTGGCTCATCAAATACGGTACTGCACTTACTTGCCGCAGCGCAAGAAGGTGAAGTTGATTTTGATATGAGTGATATCGACCGTCTATCTCGCACTACCCCTTTCTTATGCAAAGTTGCGCCTGCGACTCAGCAATATCATATTGAAGATGTGCACCGTGCTGGTGGCATCATGGGTATCCTGAATGAGCTCGCTAAAGCTGAAAAGTTAGACCTATCAGTAGGCCATGTAGCGGGTGGCACATTAGGCGATGTGTTACAGCGCTGGGATGCAACTGATAGCAATAATGAACGTGCGCAAACCTTTTATCGGGCAGGTCCTGCGGGTATTCGTACTACTCAGGCAATGAGCCAAGAGTATCGTTGGGACACCCTTGATATTGACCGCGAAAATGGCTGTGTACGCAGTGTTGAGCACGCCTTCCGTCAAGATGGCGGGTTAGCAGTGCTTTCAGGTAATCTGACCCCAGATGGTTGTATTGTAAAAAGTGCCGGTGTAGTTGACGAAATGCTTGATTTCACGGGTCCTGCCGTAGTGTTTGAATCACAAGACGACGCAGTTGATGGCATCTTAAACGGCAAAGTGAAAAAAGGTGATGTGGTTATCATCCGCTACGAAGGGCCGAAAGGTGGTCCGGGTATGCAAGAGATGCTTTATCCGACCAGTTATTTAAAGTCGATGGGCCTAGATAAAGATTGTGCACTCCTAACAGATGGCCGTTTCTCGGGTGGTACTTCTGGTTTATCTATCGGTCACGCTTCGCCAGAAGCGGCCAGTGGTGGTGCGCTCGCGCTGGTTGAGAATGGTGACCGCATTCACATCGATATCCCAAATCGCGGCATCCATCTATTAATTGACGATGCTGAAATGGCTGCACGCCGTGAAAAGCAAGATGCACGCGGCAAAGACGCTTATAAGCCATTAGATAGACAACGCGTAGTGTCGCCAGCATTAAAAGCCTATGCTTTATTAGCAACCAGTGCCGATAAAGGTGCGGTGCGTGATTTAGCGAAACTCGAGGAGTTAAGTTAGTCATGGTGGCACAAGAACTCGATTACTTTCGGGCCATCATCCAAGCGGATATGGCTCCGCTTGCGAAAGTCACAGAGGTCAGCGAGCTGACCTCGCTTAGCAAGCAACTTAACCAGCAGGTGTTTTTAAAACGCGAAGATCAACAACCTGTTTATTCATTTAAATTACGCGGTGCTTATAACAAGTTGCGTCAGTTACCTAAAGGCACAAAAGTGATCACCGCGTCTGCGGGTAATCACGCCCAAGGTGTGGCGCTGAGCGCGGCGCATTTAGGTCATCAAGCGACCATAGTGATGCCCGTTACAACGCCTGATATCAAGGTAAACTCAGTACGTAATCTTGGTGGTGAAGTGGTTTTACATGGCCATAATTTTGATGCCGCACAAGCTCATGCCTATGCGCTGACTGAACAGCAAGGCGCGGTATTTGTGCCGCCGTTTGACGATCCAGATGTGATCATCGGACAAGGCACTGTTGCTCGTGAATTAATGCAACAATTACACAACCTCGATGCGGTATTTATACCTGTTGGCGGCGGTGGTTTGCTTGCGGGAATGGCGGTGTATATCAAGTCATTACGACCAGACATTAAAGTCATCGGCGTTGAGTCAGCAGAAAGCGCTTGTTTAGATGCGGCGCTGAAAGCCGGTGAGCCAGTTGAACTTGAGCAAGTTGGCAGCTTTGCAGACGGTGTTGCGGTAAAGATCATAGGCAAAGAAACCTTTCGTTTAGCGCAAAAGTTCTGTGATGAAGTAGTGACTGTGAGCTCAGACGAAATCTGTGCTGCGGTGCAAGATATCTTTGTCGCCACACGTGCTATCGCCGAGCCGTCAGGTGCGTTGGCCACTGCGGGCTTAACCAAGTGGAGCAAACAATGTGGTCAAACAGGGCTTAAACTCGCTGCAGTTTTGTCGGGTGCTAACCTAAACTTCGATCGCTTACGTTATATTGCTGAGCGCACCGCGTTGGGTGCAAAAAGTGAGGCACTTTTTGGTGTCACGATTAAAGAAGAAAAAGGCAGCTTCAAGCGTTTTTGTCATGCTTTAGGTGGCAGAGCTATCACTGAGTTTAATTACCGTTATGCTGGTGAAGGAGACGCACAAATCTTCGTAGGCGTTGGCTTGCGTGGTGGGCAGCCAGAGTTAGATGAGGTTAAGTCAGTACTGCAAACCAATGGTTATGGCTTTGAAGACCTTTCAGATAACGAACTAGCAAAATTGCATATTCGTTATATGGTGGGGGGCAAACCGCCAGTACCATTGAATGAGCACCTTTTCCGATTTGAGTTCCCTGAATATCCAGGAGCATTGGCTCGTTTCTTAGAGACCCTTGGCAGTGAATGGAATATCACCTTATTTCATTATCGCAATCATGGTGCGGCAGAGGGCAATGTGCTTGCTGCGTTTGATATTGCACCAGAGCAGCAAAGTTTATTTAACCTGCATCTCGCTAAGTTAGGGTATAAGTATTGGGACGAGACTGATAACCCGTGTTTCGCTCAGTATTTACAGAACCAAGAGCTTGAACAGCAGCAGGCGAGTTAATAGTTAATTGCTTGCAAATCACCCTTGTTTTTCTATAGTTTAGTCATCCTCATTAATTAGAAGAACAAGGGACTTTCATGCTCAAACGGTTTAGCTTATTCAGCTTACTGTTACTTTTTCTCCCCTCAGCCATTGCATTAGAGTCAGTGGTGCTGCAACTTAAATGGACGCACCAATTTCAGTTTGCGGGCTATTATATGGCGTTAGAAAAAGGCTTTTATGAGCGTGCAGGCTTAAATGTCTCTATTATCCCCGCAGATATTGAAGATCCTGACACACATTTTAAAGTCCTCTCAGGGCAAGCACATTTTGGTGTGACTCACTCAGGTATTTTGGCCGACCGTTTACAAGGCAAACCACTAGTGGCAATCGCTGCGATTTTGCAATCGTCTCCTTATTGTTGGATGGTACAAGCGGATAGCGATATTTATAACCCCGTCGACTTTAAAGGAAAGCGAGTTAGCCATTTAGGAGTCGCAGAGTTGATGTTGATGTTAGAGCAAGCGGGTGTAAGTAAAGATGATGTGTCGCTATACGCTGGTTTTGAACCCATTGCTGATTTTAAGGCTGGCAAGTTTGATGCGCTGCAAGTGTATACCTCAAATGAGCCATTTGAAATGCAGCAACAGGGGATTGAGATAAGACAAATTTGCCCAAAACAATATGGGCTCAATTTATACGCTGACATCTTGTTTACCAGTGAGAATGTATTACTACACCGTCCAGAGCTTGTTGAAAAATTTAAACAAGCAAGCCTGCAAGGGTGGCGCTATGCCATGTTGCATCTACAAGAAAGTATTGAAGTAACGCATCGAAAATATGCCACACATAAGAGCGTTGAACAAATTGCCTATGAAGCTGAAAAGCTGCGCCCTTATATTGCTCCGCCTGGGGTGACCATTGGTAATATGTCAGACTTACACTGGCGCTGGATTGGGCAGATATATGGTTTAGATATGGCACAATATGATGCCGTGAGAGATCGATTTATATACAAGCTAAAATTGCCAGAAAATATTTTGCCATGGTCGTGGATGTTGATAGCTGCATGTGCCCTTACCCTGTTTAGTATTCCGTTATATCTGCATCTTATTTTTAATAAAAAGCGCCGTTACAAGCTGAATGAGTCAGCACAAGAAAATGAAAACGAGGTAGAATAGCGGTTTTTCGGGTCGGGGAAGTGTAGTGCCGTTATCGTCTTTATTTACTCAGCTAGATCATTGCTTGCAGCAGACTCGTGCCTATTGGCAGCGTGTGGCTTTTGATTACAGCGAATTTCCTTGGCACGATGAGCAATTAACGCAATTTCTAAATGAACTCAGTGATGAGCAAGTGCGAGAATTAGACGCTGATCAAACTCGCCTGTATGAAGTGTTTGCTGATTTTATTCCCGCCGTTGCTGAGTTATCTAAACTCACTTACTTACCTTATGTCGAGCAGCAAAGAGCCGATTTGCCTTTTTGGCTTAGTAACGGCATTAAAGGTCGTAAATTACTGCAGCTACAAGATTTCGTTTCACACCTCGATAATGGTGAGCAGCCAGTTTTAGAATGGTGTGCAGGGAAAGGGCATTTGGGCCGTATCTTGGCGCATCAAGGGGCACAGCATGTACAAAGTGTCGAATTACAAGCTAACTTGTGTGAACAAGGGCAGCATAGCGCAAAACAGCAGGGGTTAAACATGCATTTTCGCTGTGCGGATGTGTTACAAGACAATACCGATGACTGCTTTAGCCAGCAACAACATGCTGTGGCTCTCCATGCTTGTGGGCGTTTGCATCAGGTTTTTATGCAGCAGGCCATCAAAGCAGAGTGTGACAAAATCAGTCTATCGCCTTGTTGTTATCACTTGTTTACCGAGCCAGCTCATGAGGCCATGAGTACAGAGGGTAAACAAAGTGCATTGCAATTGAGCCACAGTGATATGAAATTAGCGCTGCAAGAAACCGTCACGGCTCCGAGTCGGGTTACAAGGGTACGACAAACAGAAGTCACTTGGCGCTTGGGTTTTGATGCATTACGCCGAGAGGTAACAGGCGTAGAACCTTATGTCAGTGTGCCTTCAATTAATAAACAAATATTTTCTGGTGAGTTTGCTGACTTCTGTCAATGGGCGGCGGAGCAAAAGCAAGTAACCTTACCTGAGTCATGTGACTATCAGCATTATCTGCGCTTAGGTGAACAAAGAAAGAAAATTACCGACCGTATTGAATTAGTCAGGCATGTATTCAGACGAGCCATTGAATTATGGCTGGTCTTAGATAGAGCATTGTATTTACAGCAAGCGGGTTACGATGTGCAACTTACTGAGTTTTGTGAAAAGTCTTTAACGCCGCGCAACATTCTCATTCAGGCAAATAAAATAACAAATTAAGGCCAAATTATGTGTGAACTCGACCATTTACTTAAAAACAATCAAGCTTGGGCAGAGCGCACACAAGCTAAAAACCCCGAATTTTTTAGCAAGCTAGCTGCGCAACAAAAGCCTGAATATCTATGGATTGGTTGTTCTGATTCACGGGTACCCGCGAACGAAATTGTTGATTTAATGCCGGGTGAGTTGTTTGTGCATCGCAACGTCGCGAATGTGGTGGTTCATACCGATCATAACTGCTTATCAGTGATGCAATACGCTGTTGAAGTATTAAAGGTGAAGCACATTATGGTCGTTGGTCATTACGGTTGTGGTGGTGTACAGGCTGTATTAGATGAAGCCCGTTTTGGTTTGATTGATAACTGGCTAAGGCACGTTGCCGATGTAAAAGAAAAGCATCAAGGGCTCTTGTCTAGTATTGAGGAGCAACAACGCTGTGCGGCCTTGTGTGAGTTGAATGTTATTGAGCAAGTGCGCAATGTATGTTTAACCAATGTGGTGCAAGACGCTTGGCAGAGAAAGCAGGAGCTTACAGTACATGGTTGGGTGTATGGTTTAGAAGATGGCTTGTTGAAAGCGCTCAACTCACAAACTTGCCATGGCAGTGAAGTGGACCAAATGCATCGCCAGGCGGTAGAACATATCGCTAAGCGTTATCTCAAGTAAGTATATGAAAGTAAAAAGGAGCGACTAGGCTCCTTTCTCAATTATAGGATTGGCTTATTCCGCCTTATCCGCTGGATCTTGCTCAGCAAGTTTAGCCTCAAGTTGGGCAACTTTTTCTTCTAATTGCATCAGCTTTTCACGGGTTCTGATCAGCACTTGTGATTGAATATCAAACTCTTCACGGCTGACAAAATCCATCTCAGTTAACTTGTTCTGGATAGCTTGCTTGGTTTTCGACTCGAAAGTCTCTGCTAGAGTTTTTACACCCTGTGGCATGTTGCTAGAAATCTGCTTGGCGATCTCTTCAATTTTAGCTGGGTTGATCATGATTGATTACCTGATATGGAGGCGATTAATTAAACTTACGCCATAGTAGCAAATTCGGTTTAGTTTCGGCACCTTTCTAGATCAAATGAGTTCTAGAGACTCACTAGCCTTTACGATAGAATTATCGCCCCAGAATTTCGGACCTGCCAAAATGAAACTCAATCCTAAACAAGATGAAGCGGTTAAATATATCAGTGGTCCTTGCCTCGTTTTAGCGGGTGCAGGCTCAGGTAAAACACGCGTAATTACTAACAAAATTGCTTATCTTGTGCAACATTGCGAATACCAAGCAAAAAACATTGCAGCGGTAACTTTTACTAATAAAGCTGCAAAAGAAATGCGTGAACGAGTAAGCCAAACCCTTGGCAAGCAAGAGGCAAAAGGTTTATGGGTTTCTACGTTTCACACGTTAGGTTTAGAGATCATCAAAAAAGAGCTTAAAACACTGGGATTTAAACCGGGCTTTTCACTTTTTGACGATCAAGACACCCACCAACTTTTGGCAGAGTTGACCGAAAAAGAATTAGATAGAGATAAAGACCTTCTGAATTTGCTGAAGATGCAAATTGGCAGTTGGAAGAACGAACTTATTTTGCCTGAGCGCGCTATTCGCGAAGCCCGTGAACCGCAGAAAGCTTTGTTCGCACAACTATATGCCCGTTATGCGGTGCAATTACGTGCATATAACGCGTTAGATTTTGATGATTTAATCATGATCCCAACTTTACTGTTGGCGCAAAATCCAGATGTAAGAGACCGCTGGCAAGCGCGTTTTCGTTATTTGCTGGTGGATGAATATCAAGATACCAATACCAGCCAGTATCAGTTGGTGAAATTACTGGTGGGTGAGCGTGCGCGCTTTACCGTGGTAGGTGATGACGACCAATCGATTTATTCTTGGCGAGGAGCAAAGCCGCAAAACCTAGTTTTACTGTCAAAAGACTTCCCTGGTTTGCGCCTGATTAAATTGGAACAAAATTACCGAAGCGCGGGACGAATTCTAAAAGCCGCGAATATTTTGATCGCCAATAACCCCCATGAATTCGATAAGCAGTTATTCAGTGAGCTAGGGTATGGCGACCCAATTCGAGTGATCGCCACCAAAGATGAAGAACACGAAGCAGAGCGCGTGGTAGCCGAAATCATCTCTCATAAGTTTATGAAACGCACTAGCTACAAAGATTATGCCATTTTATATCGCGGTAACCACCAAGCGAGGGTGTTTGAAAAAGCCCTGATGAGTAACCGCATTCCTTACAAAATCAGTGGTGGCATGTCGTTCTTTGCACGTAGCGAAATCAAAGACATCATGGCGTATTTACGCTTGTTAGTGAATCAGGACGACGACAACGCATTTTTACGTATTGTGAATACGCCAAGACGTGAAATCGGCCCAGTTACGCTTGAAAAGCTAGGTAGCTTAGCTAACGAAAAACACATCAGTTTATTCGAAGCATGTTTTGAACCTGAATTGGCTAGCCGATTAGCGGGGCGTGGCTTTAATGCATTGATGGGCTTTGCCCGTTGGGTGGTTGAGCTGTCAGACAGAGCAACGCGCGGTGATACACTTGAAGCGGTGAAAGACATGGTACGTGAAATTAATTATGAAGCGTATTTATATGAATCATCACCTAGCGCAAAAGCAGCAGAAATGCGTATGAAAAACGTCTCAGAGCTATATCGTTGGATCACCGATATGTTAACCGGAGATGCTGATAACCCACCGATGACCTTACCCGAAGTGGTCAGTAAGCTGACACTTCGCGATATGTTAGAACGCAACGAAGAAGAAGACGACAGCGATGCCGTGCAGTTATTAACGCTGCATGCCTCTAAAGGTTTGGAATATCCGCATGTCTTTATGGTAGGTATGGAAGAAGGCTTTTTACCGCATCAAACCAGTATTGATGAAGATAACGTAGAAGAAGAGCGTCGCCTTGCTTACGTGGGGATCACCCGCGCGCAGCAAACTTTAACCATGACGTATGCGAAAAACCGCCGTCAGTTTGGCGAAGTTTCAACACCGGAGTTGAGTCGTTTTGTGCAGGAGCTGCCACAAGATGATTTACAAATAGAAGGTCAAAAGAAAACCGTACAATCGCAACAAGAACGCATGCAATCAGGTCAAGCACGCGTTGCTAATTTACGTGCCATGTTAAAGCGATAAAGGTTCAGTTGGCAGCTCTAATAAAGCATTGCCACGAGTATCTTTATCGTAGTTAACTTGCTTACCAAAGAATAATTGCAAGCCGTGATTTTCCAGTAAGGTCCTGAAATTTAGAATGGCAGGGCCTTTGGCAATCACTTTGCATTGACGCATCTTAGTCACTGCCAACACGCCTTGTAGTTGCACTTCGTAACAGGGTTGTTGTAAAACGCGTTTACTAAAAGTTGAACTCAATAATAAATATTGAAAGTCAATTTTGCTGAGTAGCGTTAAATCGCAACGATCTTTACCAAAATCATTAAGACCTACAGAAAACTCCATATGAGTAAGCGTTTCTAGGTTTTGAAGTTGCGTGCTAGATGCAAATCTGAGCTCTTCTTCACTGAACAATAAGCAAACATTATGGCTATGCTGCTTTAGTAAATGGCATAAGTGCGAGAAGTTATCGCTTTCTAGGACGACTGCAGCACAGCTAAACAGCAGCTCCTGGTGATGTGTTTCACTCAAAATAAGTGTTTTCTTTAAAAGAGAAAACTCAAGGTCAAGTAATTCGCTTTTCTCAGCGGTAAACTTTTTCAACACATCAAAACTGGTGCTGCCTAAAATAGGGTGATTGCCAAATATCTCTAACAGCTCTAGCTGCACTTGATTACTTGAGAAGTCGATGACATCAGTTGATCTAAAGTGCGTTGTTAAACTGCTTAAGTTATGTTGTTCAGTTTCTACTTTGTTCGACGATGTGCCAGCTGTTAACAGTGGATGATAAAACTCATAGCGACCTTTGCCTGCATTTTTAGCGTAATACATGGCTGCATCGGCATCGCGAATAATTTCGTCGATATGCTGATAACGTTTATTTGAATAGGTAATACCTATACTGGCGCCGCTGTAAACGGTTTGCCCTTTCATTACGAAAGGCTGCTGCATCACTTTAATAATGCGTTTAGCGACGTCTTCAGCTTGCTGTTTATCACTGAGGTGATCTAATAGAATTACAAATTCATCACCGGCAAGACGCGCTAATAAATCATGATCTCGAATACACTCAGAGAAAGCTTTGCTCACCCAAATTAAGAACTGATCACCGGCTTGATGACCTAATTCGTCATTAATATCTTTAAATTTGTCTAAATCTATAAAGAGTACTGAGAAATTATAATCAGGATGCCTTTGGTATTTATTCAGTGTCTTTTCTAGCTGGGTTAAGAACAAGCTGCGGTTCGGTAAGCCAGTTAACGGGTCGTGATGTGCGTCATGATAGAGCTGCTTTTCAATTTTCTTGCGCTCTTCAATTTGCATTTGCAGGTGTAAATTACTTTGCTGTAACGCCTTGGTTTTATCAGCGACACGCTGTTCTAATTGTTGGTGGCTTTGTTTCAGTGCCTGATTCGCAAGATGTGTTTGTAAAACTGACGCTATTTGGTTTGAAATAAACGAAATCAGTTCAAGATCTTCGTGCGTAAATTCATACTTGTCGTCGTATGCTTGGCAGGCAATTAAACCAATAACGCCATTGGCGGTTTTGAGCGGGGCGCCCATCCAACTGCTGGCCGGTTTGATAACATCAGATTCTTTACGGATAACAATTTGTTGTTTTATTAGTTTTTCAGCGCGCTCTCGGTTAATCAGTTGACTGCGCTCTGTACTAATCACGAGTTCGCTGTAGCCATTGGCAAATGGACGCGGTAAATACTGACCGACTTCATCAACACAATACGGGAAGCTTAGCCAGCTAGATTCTTTATCATAGAGTGCAATGTATAAGTTATCGGCAAATGTGATCGAGCGAATAATACGATGTACTTGTTTGTATACATCATCAATATCAGTAAATTGCGTAGCAAGTTCTGATATCTTGAAAAGAATTTGTTGCCGTTCTAGTGCGCGTTTTCTACTTTCGATTTCTTTATTTAAAGCCTCATTACTTTGCATCACAGCACGGGTGCGTATTTTTACTTCTGACTCAAGTAGTTCACGTTTTTTTACGCGCTCGATCGCTGTGCCTAGATAAAGTGAAATAAATTCAAGTAATTCGACTTGTTGCTCAGTATATGAAAGAGTCTTGTCATAGCTCTGAGTAACCATTACACCAATAATATGTTTGTTTTGGCGGATCGGCACCCCTAGCCAATGTTCGGCAGGAGAGCCGAGTAGCTTGAACTGTCCTTCCTGACTTAAGCGGCTCATTTCTTGTTTATCAATATGAACGGTTTTGCCTTGTCTAAAGGTAAAACCGGTTACCCCATCAGAAAAATGATGTGACTCTTGAATTGGTACAGCAATGCCGTCTTTTTCATCAACAAAGTAAGAGAGCTCTAAAGTCTGGGTGTATTGATTTTGCAGCACAACATAAAAGCTGTTACTGGGTAGGTATTGTTTAAGAATATCGTGAATAGCCGGGTATAGCAGAGTTAGCTCAGCAACCGTGTTTGCTAGCTCAGACAATTGTATGAGAGCATGCTGTAGTTGGTTTCGCTGTTTGTATTTCTGTAAGAGCTTGTTTAGCTTCTTATTCTTATACTGAAGGCGATTGGCTAAAAATGCGGGATCTTCCAATGATTTTACCCAATTATTATTAATCTTGCTTATTTATTAGACGTATAATTCCACTTTTACAAGTGTCGGTCAAGCTTAAAGTCTTAGGGAGAAAAGGGAGAGATGAGAAAAATTAAATTACAATGAGGGGCTAAAAAGCCCCTCATTAAAAAGTATTACTTTTTAGTCATGAAATCGATTGCTGCTGCAATCTCATCATCAGAACAGTCCATACAAGTACCGCGAGGTGGCATTGAATTAAAACCGTTAATTGCATGGTCTAGTAAAACATCACGGCCTTTAGTAAGACGTGCAGCCCAATCATCAGCTGTTTTTGGCGCACCTAATGCACCAGTACCATGACAACCAAAACATGATGCTTGATATACCTGCTCACCTGTACGAGGACCTGTTGGTGCAGCAGCCGCTGCTGGTTCAGCACCCGCTAAATAAACTGAACCTACTGGGGCTAAGCGTTTTTTAATCGCTTCTTCAGTTAAAGCGTTATCAAAAGGTTGTGCGTAAACAGTTGTTGATAGCAATAATAAAGCTGCTGAAAGTTTTTTCATTTGTCTTGCTCACTTCGTTGGTGATGTGCTCAATCACGATAGATGACGGAATAATCACGCGATTATAACGCCACCTATTGATTTATAAAACGTTAACTTGGCAAATTAGACTAAAAATTGATTATTTTTTGCGTTAACGCAATTTTGCTGGCTTGAGCAAAGTGGATTAAGCCAGCTCTATCAGTTTGTTCATGGCTTTTTGAATGCCAGCTGACGCCTCTGAAATAGACTGGGCAAGCATATAAGCAGGCGTACTAATTACCTTTTGTGCTTCATCAACAACAATGTCATCAACATGACAGTTAACATGCTCAGCACCAAGCGCAGACATAGCAGCCGCGGTATCTGCATCATTACCTATGGTTGCCTTAATACCTTTATTATGGATATGACCAACCAGTGCAGGTGCAATGCAGACATAAGCAATAGGTTTCTTTTGCTGATTAAATGCTTCACAAGTTGTTTTTAATGCAGCAAGAATAGTTGACTTACCACCTTTAAACGCGAAGTCACTTAAGTTTTTTGCCACGCCAAAGCCTCCAGGGATCGCGAGTGCATCAAAGTCATTTGCATTAAGCGTATCAAGGTCCTGTATTTCACCACGTGCAATACGTGCAGCTTCAACAAGTACGTTGCGTGTTTGGTTCATTTCTTCGCCATTTAGATGATTAACCACATGGTGTTGATCAATATTAGGTGCAAAGCATTGGTAACTTGCTCCTGCCATTTCTAAATGCAACATAGTTAGAACAGACTCATGGATCTCAGCGCCATCGAATACACCACAACCACTCAAAATTATCGCGACTTTCTTCATGGTTTTTCCTTCTTAAAAGTTGATAAACCTATTTATATTGAAAGTAGTGTATGTTCAGATCAAAAAATTATAAAGGATCTTGTTTGATCTCTGATCAAATCTTGGTAGTATGTCCGCCCGCTTTGGAAGAGTGGTAAAAATAACAGCAGCACAAAGTGCTAATAAAATAGCTTTTCCACATTTCGCTTTATTTTTCTGTTTAAGCGCTAAATGTCAAAACTCTTTGAAATCAATGGTTTCAAGGTGCATTTTTTGATCCTAAAATTTGTTGTTTGAATATTTGCATCTTTATCTACAAAGTTATCCACAGATTATTCTGGATTGAATAGGCTTTATCTGGACATAATTACTCGAGTTATCTGTTTGCTTATGGCATCCTTACTGAGTTTTTAAAAGTTCATTTAGGATCCACTAAAATATGTCTCAGATCCCCGAAAATCCTTTGATCTTGGTCGATGGTTCTTCTTATTTATTCCGTGCTTATCATGCTCCACCGCACTTAACTAATTCAAAAGGTGAAGCGACGGGTGCCATCTATGGTGTGATCAATATGTTGAAGAGCCTGGTCAGGCAATTTAACCCGAGCCATATGGTTGTGGTATTTGACGCCAAGGGTCCGACATTTAGAAATGAAATGTACAGCGAATATAAAGCGCACCGTCCGCCAATGCCTGATGATCTGCGTACGCAAATTGAGCCGATCCATGAGATCATCAAAGCCATGGGTTTACCTCTAGTTAGTATCACAGGCGTTGAAGCCGATGATGTGATTGGAACCTTTGCACGCATTGCGTCTGAGCAGCAACGTCATGTGCTGATCAGCACGGGTGATAAAGACATGGCTCAGCTAGTGAATGAGCATGTCACCTTAATTAATACCATGACTGATACCGTTCTCGATCCACAGGGTGTGGTTGATAAATTTGGTATTGGTCCTGAGCTTATTATTGATTATCTTGCCCTGATGGGTGATAAGGTCGATAACATTCCAGGCGTGCCTGGTGTGGGTGAAAAAACTGCACTGGCTATGCTGCAAGGTATTGGTTCTATTAAGTCACTCTATGAAAGATTGGATGACATTGCAGGTCTTGGTTTCCGTGGTTCTAAAACCATGGCTAAAAAGCTAGAAGAACATAAAGCGCAGCTAGAGCTGTCTTATGAATTAGCGACCATTAAACTAGACGTTGAAGTTGAACAAAACCTAGAGACTTTCGCGATTGCTGACATGAATAAAGATCGTTTGATCGAACTTTATGGACAATGTGAATTTAAGCGTTGGCTCAGTGAATTACTTGACGGTAAAGAAGCGCCTAAAACTGCAGCTGAGCAAGCACAGCCTGAAGCGAAAAAAATCGAAGCACATTACGAAACCATTTTAACTGAAGCACAGTTAACTACATGGGCCGAAAAGCTTAAAAGTGCTGAGCTTATGGCATTTGATACAGAAACGACGAGCTTAGACTACATGCAAGCCGACTTAGTCGGTATGAGCTTTGCGGTAACAGAAGGCGAAGCCGCTTACTTACCGATTGCACATGATTACATGGGCGCGCCGGAGCAACTTTCGAAAGAGTTAGTATTCAAAGTGCTAGGCCCAATTTTAGCTGACGACAGTGTGAAAAAAGTGGGCCAGAACCTTAAATACGATAAGAGTGTATTAGCCCGAGCCGGCTTAGAACTCAATGGTATCGCTTTTGATACTATGCTCGAGTCTTATGTATTTAATAGCGTGGGCACACGTCATGATATGGACTCGTTGGCACTAAAATATTTAGGTCATAAAAATATTAGCTTTGAAGAAATTGCCGGTAAAGGTAAAGCGCAACTGACCTTTAATCAAATTGAGCTAGAGAAAGCTGCACCTTACGCCGCAGAAGACGCAGACATCACATTGCGTTTGCATAATCAGCTCTGGCCTATGCTGAAAGCGCAATCAGAGCTGCTCCCTGTATTTAACGAGATTGAGCTACCGTTACTATCTGTGTTATCAGACATCGAACGTACCGGTGTGAAAATCGATAGCCAAATGTTAGCAGAGCAAAGTGTTGAAATCGCTGCGCGCCTGACTGAGCTTGAAAAAGAAGCGTACGAGATTGCAGGGGAAGAATTTAACTTAAGTTCGACTAAGCAATTACAAGCGATCCTATTTGACAAGCTTGGCTTACCGATATTGAAGAAAACCCCTAAAGGTGCCCCTTCAACGGCTGAAGAAGTACTGCAAGAATTAGCGCATGATTATCCGTTGCCAAAACTCATTATCGAGCATCGCGGTTTAGCTAAGCTTAAATCTACTTATACTGAGAAGCTGCCTAAGCTTGTGAACCCTGAAACGGGTCGTGTACATACCTCTTATCATCAGGCTGTGACCGCAACAGGTCGATTAAGCTCAAGCGATCCTAACTTACAGAATATTCCAATTCGTAACGAAGCTGGTCGTCGTATTCGTCAGGCATTTATTGCCGATGAAGGGCACGTGATCTTGGCGGCGGACTACAGCCAGATTGAATTGCGTATTATGGCGCACTTGTCACAAGATGCAGGTTTATTGAAAGCATTTGCTGAAGGTAAAGACGTTCACAGTGCAACGGCTTCAGAAGTATTCGGTGTAGCGCTTGAAGAGGTCACCTCGGATATGCGTCGTAAAGCAAAAGCGGTTAACTTTGGTTTGATCTACGGCATGAGTGCGTTTGGTTTGGCGCGTCAACTAGACATTCCGCGCAATGAAGCACAACATTATATGGATAAGTATTTTGAGCGCTTCCCGGGTGTACTTGAATATATGGAACGTACGCGCGAAGAAGCGGCTGAAAAAGGCTATGTCGAAACGCTATTTGGTCGTCGCTTGCATTTGCCAGATATCAAGGCAAGAAATGGCGCACGTCGCAAAGCGGCTGAACGTGCAGCGATCAACGCACCAATGCAAGGTACTGCGGCTGATATTATTAAAAAAGCCATGCTGAAAGTGGCGGAATGGCTAGCTACACAAACGACTAATGACATCAAACTACTTATGCAAGTACACGATGAATTAGTATTTGAAATTGCGAAAGATAAAGTTGAATCGTTTAGTGAACGCATTTGTTCTTTAATGAGCGAAGCGGCCAGTTTAGATGTGCCATTGTTAGTTGAAGCTGATTACGGCGACAACTGGGAACAAGCACACTAATTAGCTTGCTAGAACTTTAAAAAGAGGCTTTTAGCCTCTTTTTTTATGTCTGCAGAAAATAGAGCAATTAAGTTAGTACTCAGATATAGCGGGGCTTACAAGTGCTGTAAAGTAAAAAAAGCGTAAACTTAGACAACAGAATGTTTAAAAAATATCAAATTGGCCTAAGTTTTGCTTTTTGGCATTTATTTTTTTGTATCCATTTGTTACAGTGCGCGCGTCCTCATCCTGTAGGACATCCTGTTGATGATGTATCTCTCGCAAGAAGATACAGAGTATTGATAGCTTCTCCCCAGAATTGCTATAGCGGCCCTCCTAGTTTTCGAGGGCCGTTTTTTTCTTCACTACTTTAATTCTTTTTAATTCCTTCATAATTCCTCGACAGTTACACTGTACCTTTCTGACCTTATTTGCGAAATCGGTTTTCAAATTCATACCGTAATAGTTTTAATACATAATTTTAGATAGGACTCGTCATGCTTAAACCTTTACTTCTTTCTCTGTCTTTATTATCGACTCAAGCATTTGCCGCATGGCAGCTAGATAATGATGCAAGCCAATTGAGCTTTACATCTATTAAGAAAAACAGCATTGCTGAAAACCATCATTTTGAAAAACTTGCAGCGCAGATAGATGACAATCAATTAAGTATGGTCATTGAGTTGGCGAGTGTTGAGTCGCTGATCCCTATTCGTAATGAGCGCATGCAAAAGATGTTGTTTAATGTTGCACAATTTCCAAAAGCTGTGATTGAAGCCGATTTAGCGCCGTATTTAGGCAGCTTAAAATTAGGTCATCAAGTACTAAAATCAGTACCTGTGACACTTAATCTGCATGGTCAAAAGCAACAGCTCATGTTAGACCTTGTGGTTGTGCAAACGGCAAGGCAATTAATTGTTAGCCCGTCTAAAGCCGTTTTAGTGAATGCCGCTGATTATAAACTTGAACATGGTATCGAAGCGCTGCGCAAAATTGCAGGGCTAGACAGCATTGCGAAATCTGTACCTGTGACCTTTAATTTGGTATTTAACCAGCAAGATTTTTAGTTATCACGAGCACCGGTTAGATAGAAATGCAAAGCCTGAATGAATTACAAGCGGCGTTACTGACGCCGCACGCGCCAACCGAAAAATGGCCACAACAAACTTGCAGTAGCGGTGATATTCGCATTGATAAAGAAGGGCGTTGGTACTACCAAGACTCCGAAATTAAAAGGCAGGCACTTTGTCGGTTATTTGCCAGTGTATTGCAGTGTCAGGACGGTGTTTATACCGTTACAACGCCTGCAGAACAATGTGAGGTCGATGTTGAAGATGTGCCATTTATCATTATTGGTTGGCGAGTAATAAGTTCAGAGCAAGGTAATGTGATTGTGTGCCAAGATAACCTTGAACGAGAATGGCCAATATTGGGTGAGTTTGAAATCGAAACTCGCTTATATCAAGGACAAGAGGTGCCTTATTTAAAGCTGAACTATGGCCTGGCGGCAAGAGTAAACAGGGCGGTTTATTATCAGTGGGCAGAAAACGCTGAGCAAGATGAAAAAGGTCTCTATCTTAACTCAGCGGGACAGACATATTATCTGACTTAACGTACTTATTCAGAGTCTGGCTGTGCAGGCTCTGACTCTGTTTCAACGTCATCTTCAGGCTTATAAGGGCCTAAATACCAGTCATCAAGTTTCCAAGCTAGCTCTTTTAAGCCAATGCCTTTCAATGAAGAGAAGGCACATACGGTAATGTCTGCGTCGAGTTCAGCTAATTTCTTTTTAACCTGAAGCACTTCGGCTTTACGCTTACCTTGCTTTAATTTATCCGCTTTAGTTAGTAGTGCTAATACTGGGATTTCTGAATCGACCGCCCAGTTAATTAAATCCATATCTAAATCTTTAAGTGGATGGCGAATATCCATGAGTACAACGATGCCTTTAAGACTCTTGCGCTTTTGTAAGTATTCACCCAGCGCGCGTTGCCACTTTTTCTTCATCTCAAGAGGGACTTTTGCAAAGCCATAACCTGGTAAATCGATTAAACGTTTATCTTCTTCTAATTCGAAGGTATTAATAAGTTGCGTACGACCTGGTGTCTTACTGGTTCTTGCTAGCTTTTGATCGGTCAGTGCATTTAATGCACTTGATTTACCCGCGTTCGAACGGCCAGCAAATGCGACCTCAATACCAGAATCAATTGGTAGACGGCTGATATCTGGTGCACTGGTAATAAATGTGGCTGCTTGGTATTTCATGCGTGACTTGATCACGGGCTCTCCTGACAGATTGAAGATATTAATTAGACTATTTTATACCAGTTAGTAATTTGGCAAAAGCAAGCATTTACACTTCATATAGTGACTAAAGTGGCTTTTTATTGATTTTTAAAATTAATCTAGGTCAAAACCCTATAATTTATAAGTCTAATATGAGTAGAAAACGTGCCAGAAAAAATTAAATCGTGTAGAATAGCCAACTAGCAAAGTAAAAATAGCATTGATTTTTCCCTAGCAACCCTGAAAATAGGTGTTTCAATCGCTAGGTATTAATTACAGGGTCGGAAACAGAGAATTTACCATGAAAAAAATAGCATTAACTTTAACAATGTTGCTTGGTAGCTTGTCAGCGAGCAACGCACTAGCATTTGATGGCAATGCCGAAGCAGGCAAAGCGAAGGCTGCTACTTGTGCCGCGTGTCATGGTCCAGATGGCAACGCACCTGTAAACATTTATCCAAAAATTGCAGGTCAGCACGCTGATTACATCTATAAGCAATTAAAAGAGTTTAAGCTAGGTATGACGTCTGGTGGTAAAGAAGGTCGTATGGATCCTGTAATGAGTGGTATGGCTATGCCGCTTTCAGATCAGGACATGAAAGACCTAGCTGCATACTTCTCTACGCTTTCTATGAGCGCGGGTACTACACCTGAAGATGTTGTTGTAGCGGGTAAGAAGCTATATATGTCTGGTGATGCTGAGCGTGGTATTCCTTCATGTGCAGCGTGTCACGGTCCACGTGGTAACGGTACATCACTGGCTAAGTTCCCGAAAATCTCTTTCCAACATCCTGAATATATCAAGTCACAACTTGTTAAATTCCGTGATGGCACACGTAATAATGACATGAATGGCATGATGCGTGATATCGCGAAGAAATTAACTGATAAAGATATTGAAGTACTTTCTAAGTACTTAGGTGGCTTACACTAATCGCTAAGCTACTAAAGTAGTATGGTTTAGTTATCTTTCTGATAATAAACTATATCTCAGTCAAAAAGGCAGCCTTGGCTGCCTTTTTTGATCCTCAAATCCTTGCTAGACAATCTCCATTCGGTTTGTAAGACATTTGCCATAGTGGTATGTGAGTTATTACTTAAATTTATCTTATTTATATACGTAAGTTGTTGTTTTTATTTTGATCTTATAAATGGAAATAAGATCTTTTCAAAAAAAAGGTTATTAACCAGTTGTAACAAAATCATTAAGGAGTAGATTACTACGTGTTGCCAAGACAACAAAACAAAATGGAAACACCGCAACTGGAAGCGTAGGCAGCAATAGTTAGTACTAACTTGGTACTCTATGGATGAACAAGAAAGCGTTAGGAAGACCGAAAATAATAAATAGTCTCATGGAAGTATAAAATAAAAACAATATGGACTATGTACGGAAGCAATAATAAAAATACGGATAGTAAATAAAAATAATAATAAGGCTTAAAAAAGTCGAAGGGAGAAGTGTCCAAGTTTGTGACGCTCAGATTAGATAGGCGGTAGAGAGTAATCTCTGCCGCCTTTTTATTTGTGCCGCGATGCTTTGCTGGTACAATAGCCGACCAATTTCAAAGTCGGTATCTTATTTATCATGTCAGTATGTGGTTTATGTGGCTCAGATGAGTTACAGCCTTATCACCAAGATAAACGTCGCCGTTATTTACAATGTACGCAGTGTGCACTTGTGATTGTTGATGAGCGAGACCGTTTATCTCCTGAAGATGAAAAAGCCATCTACGATACTCACGAAAATAGCTTACATGATGAAGGTTATCGTCGCTTTTTATCACGAGCATTTGAACCCACAGTAGAAAGGGTACCTTCACACAGCAAGGGCTTAGACTTTGGTTGTGGGCCAGGGCCTTTATTGGCAGAAATGTTCAAAGAAGTAGGCTTTGAAATGGCTTGTTTTGATTTGTTTTATGCAAATGAGCCAGAAGTGCTGACTAAAACGTATGACTTTGTGACGTGTACCGAAGTGATTGAGCATCTATCTCAGCCAGGCGAGGTGTTAGCAAAATTGTTATCACTACTCGATGCTGGCGGTCCTTTGGTATTGATGACTAAACTGATTATTGATCAAAATCGGTTTGCTCAATGGCACTATAAAAATGATTTAACCCATATCGTATTCTTTAGCCGTGAAACATTTAATTATGTTGCGGCGCACTTTGACTGTCAGGTTGAATTTATCGGCAATGACGTCATTGTATTAACTAAGTCGAAACAGTAACGACAGAGAAGATTTATGACTAGAAAGAAGAAATCACGTAAGGTAGCTCAAACGGGCACCCCGCGTTTAAGTAAAGAAAAGCTATTAGAGCTACGCGCTCTAAAAGACCAGCGCAAGAAAAAGTCTAAGGGCGCCAAAGCTGGGTCGCGTAATGCACCAGAGGCACTGAAAGAAGATAACAAGGCGGTTGCAAACTCAGGAAATAAAGATAAGCGTTTAGGTAGTAAAAAGCCTATCAGTTTGAAACCTGAAGCGGCTAAGCCAGAATCTGAAGCGCCGAAGATGATGCGCCACTTAAAACCTCAGGTTGAGTTAAAAGAAGTGAAGCCATCTCTCACTCCTGAGCAAGAATTAGAGCAGCTAGAGAATGATCCACGCCTCATGAAGTTATTAGAGCAGCATGAACGTGGTGAATTGATCACAGGTAAAGATGCGAAGTTCTTTAATCGCTCAGTCGCACGTCACCAAGAGCTGTGTGAGCTATTAGGTATTGATGATGAGTTTGAAGAAGACGATATCATTGAAGATGATCCGTTAGAAGCCTTCATGTCAGACGATCTGGCAAGTGAATGGTTTGATGATGACGATGAAGAGGATGATTACAAGTAATGGCAACAGAGTGGATCATTGCACTGGTTATTGGTGCACTTATTATTGCCGGTTTGTCTTTTTATGCAGGAAAGCTAATCTGGCAAGTAAAAGCGCAAAATGCGTTAATTGAAAAGAAGCGAGCAGAGTATATTGCTGAGCAAACGAAAAAGCGTCAGGAGCGTAATGCTAAGCTTGCAGACAGCATTAATCTTATTGCTAAAGCAATGAAAGAAAAGCAGTGCGAGTATTCTGAAGGGTGTTTGCGTATTTGGGTGTTAATCTCTCAGTATGGCTTTGAGAAAGAAGTTAACCTAGAAGAAACTTACTCGGGCATTCATCAAATGTATGAAGTGGTAAAAGATATGCCGACGCACGATGCACGTAAGAAGTACTCTAAGAAAGAAATCTTCAAAATGGACACTGAGCGTTGGCGTGCTGAAGAACGTCTTGAGAAAGACATTCTTAAAGACTGTGAGCAGCTAGTCAGCGAGTTCCAAGCTTTACCTGGCAGTGAGAATGTAGTGTTTCAGTAATCACTATTAAAAAGAAAAAACGCGACCAAGGTCGCGTTTTTTGTGCTTGTTCAATTAATGACATAAAGCAGCGATAACGTTAAAATCAAAGAAAAAATAAAAGCATAAATATGGATCATTTAACTCGCGTTTATCATTTTCGTTATCTTCGACAGTTGCTTGAAGTAAAGCGCTTTTTAAAAGTTAACCCCAGTCTTTTACCAGCTGTAATCTACTTAGTTTCAAGTGGGGCTGGTCTGTACTATCTGACGTGTTTGTTGTCTCACTTTGGCTTTGATGGGCTAAAACATATTGGGCTCGGTGACTTTCTTACGATTATTTTTTCAAGCTTTTGGTTACTCGGAGCATTCGTTGCCTTTCTGGTGCTATTCGCCTTCTTTATCCCTATAGATCGTGCTTCTTCAAGTATTCAATTTTTATCTATTGGCAAATTTATGAGTGCCATGAATCGGCCATTCTTGAAAGTCCCTGCTTTATATGGTTTTAGCTCTTCAGTAATCGCGATTTTTTTTAGTGCAAATATTTTGGCAGAGAGTCAAGCAAGCACCATTAAACACACAAAGTCTGATTTAGTCGAAGTCAGTTTTAACTATCCTGTGAATTGGCTAGGTAACACGATAACAAAATTAAATGCAGTAAAAGTGGTGGCCAGTACAAGTCGGTATGTGTTTATTTACCATCCAGATACAAAAAAATCGGTAGTGGTACCTCTGGGAAATATCGCTACTATTTTTAATGTGAAGCAGGGGGAAGAATGAATCGGATCACAACTGATGAAGCGTACTTCGCTTGGTTTAAATCTTCATTAGAAAAAAATAAAGCTTTTTTCTATGAGCACCCCAGTGTGTTGTTGTCCACAACTTATCTGGCGCTCAGTTTCTCAGGTTTAATTTATCTCTATGTACTTGGGCGTGGCGTTGGCGTGGATATTATTAAATATCTAGAGCTCGTGGACTTTATTATGGCTTTTCTAGCGACTCCAGCCATCTTGTACTCAAGTGTAGTGGCATTGATCACCTCGCTCGTTACGGCATTGCTCATCAACCGTCATAATAAAAAACAAGTTAAGTCAAAAGTTCAGACTGAGGGCTGGAGAAGTTGGTTAGAGACGTACCGAATGTGCTACAGGGTAAACCCTCTTTACTTAATCTTATGTACTATTTTAATTCTACCAAGCATTTATTCAATCGTAGTTGCTGATTTGGATGCAGAGCAAATTCTTTTGGGAAAAGGAAAAACATATCAGGTTGACTTGGTAAATCCAGTATCAATTCATGAGCAACCCAAGTTTCGTTTTGACCATTTAAAGTTAGTCACAGAAACCGAGCGGTTTAGCTTCTTTTATTCTGAAGAGTTAAAGCAAGTTTTGCTGATTACTCGCGATAATATGGCCAGTGTGCAGCTTGCTAGTCAGGGTTATGATAACTAGTCATAGCTTCTTATCGTTGTCTCTTTGTAGAGGTACATTGAATTGGGTTTGTTGTCAGTATGGAGTCTATCTAAAGTAGATGGTGTCAGTTGTGTCGAGGGCTAAAAAAGGAAATACAAACCCGACATAAAGTCGGTGCTACCGAGGGTATCGAGCCTTTTTCTGGGGGAGGCTTACCAAACGTTTAAGCTAACTGTTAGAGCGACGTAATCAATGCCCACTGAGCTATATCTATGAAGCTAATATGTTTATCTTGGTTGATATGGGGAGAGGCCATATTCGTCAACGACTGCTCATTAGACATTTCTTCAGCAGGGCGTTTTTCTTAACAGTATGCTCAGCCGTTAATTTTAAACTTACCCAAATTAAGTCGGTCAATATGCTGTATTTCTGGCACAAAAAAACGCCCAACGAGGGGCGCTTTTGATAAAGGAATTGGTTTTGCTAATTAGCCACGAGGACCAGCTTGCTTAATCGCTTCTGATACGTCGTACTTCTCAAAGTTAGCTTGGAAGTCAGTTGCTAATTTAGCTGCGTACTCAGCGTACTTCTCTTTATCTTCCCAAGTATTGATTGGGTTAAGAAGTTCAGTTGCAACACCTGGTACTGCTACTGGTACGTCTAGGTTTAGTGACTCGATGTGTTGAGTTTCAACATCAGCAAGGTTACCAGATACGATTGCATCAACAACAGCACGTGTTGTAGGGATGTCAAAACGCTTACCGATACCGTAAGGACCACCAGTCCAACCTGTGTTAACTAGGTATACTTTCGCGCCAAACTCACGTACACGCTTCATTAGAAGCTCTGCGTAAACGCCAGCTGGACGTGGGAAGAATGGTGCGCCGAAACAAGTTGAGAACGTTGACTCGATGTCAGACGTTGAACCGATTTCAGTTGAACCTACTTTCGCAGTGTAACCACTTAGGAAGTGGTAAGCCGCAGCTTCTTCAGAAAGTACAGATACTGGAGGTAGTACACCACTTACGTCACATGTTAAGAATACAACTGCTTTAGGCTCACCAGCACGGTTTTCAACTTTACGCTTTTCAACGTGCTCTAGTGGATAAGCTGCACGCGTGTTTTGCGTTAGGCTTGTGTCGTTAAAGTCTGGTACACGATTTTCATCTAGTACTACGTTTTCTAGAATTGTACCGAACTTGATAGCGTTCCAGATAACTGGCTCGTTCTTTTGCGAAAGGTCGATACATTTAGCGTAACAACCGCCTTCGATGTTAAATACGCTGCCTGGTGCCCAACCGTGCTCGTCATCACCGATAAGGAAACGAGTTGGATCTGCTGATAAAGTAGTTTTACCAGTACCAGAAAGACCGAAGAATAAGGCTGTATCGCCTGCTTCACCAACGTTTGCACTACAGTGCATTGGTAAAACACCTTTTGCTGGAAGAAGGAAGTTCTGAACAGAGAACATCGACTTCTTCATTTCACCGGCGTAATGCATACCTGCCAGTAGTACTTTGCGCTGTGCAAAGTTGATGATAACTGTACCATCGCTGTTTGTGCCATCACGCTCTGGGTCACATACAAATGAAGGTACATTTAAGATCTGCCACTGAGGTAAATCTGATGCATTGTATGATTTAGGTTCAATAAACATGTTCTTAGCGAAGATGTGGTGCCACGCTGTTTCAGTTGTTACTACAACTGGAAGGTAGTGTTCAGGATCTGCGCCTACTTCAAGGTGAGAGACGAAGTGGTCATTTTCCTGTACGTGTGCTTCTACACGTGCCCATAGCGCATCAAACTTTTCAGCATCGAAAGGACGGTTAACATTGCCCCATTGGATTTCAGTTTCGGTGCTTGGCTCTTTAACGATAAAACGATCACTTGGTGAACGACCTGTACGACGGCCAGTTTTAGCTACGAAAGCTCCATTTGCGGCTAAAGTCCCTTCGCCACGGCTAATTGCGTGTTCGACAAGTTCAGCTGCAGTTAAATCGACAAAACGAGTAGCGCTTGATGTCATGTTATTACCTAAATGTGAGAATTGAACGGGATAGCTCTGAGTTCTTAATACTCTTAAGCTGAAATTATAGTAACAGATGAAATTGAGATATTCGAGCCTTTGGACAGGTTAAAAAGGCATAAATTTGGTAAAAAACTTGAATAATTTCAATGATACCGGTGTCATAAAAATAGACGTTTAAATGACACCGGTATCATTTTTTAGACATAAAAAAGCCGTCGTTTTGACGGCTTTTTCGAATGTGATGAGTCAATACTACTTTTAGTTAAAAATAGCCTTGATATCTTGCTCATCAAATCGATAATTTTTCAGGCAGTAGTGACAGCTAATGTTTACCTCGCCATCTTCGGCAACTTGAGCAAGTAACTCGTCTTGGCCAACATTTACTAATGCGTTGATGGTTTTGTCACGGCTACAACCACATACAAAGTTAATTTCTTGTGGTTCGAATAACTGTGGGTTGTCTTCGTGATATAGACGCGTTAGAACTGTTTGCGCATCTAGATCTAACAACTCTTCATCTTTAATGGTGTTGCTAAGCGCTTCTAGATGGGTGAAGTCTTGCTCTGACTTCTCTTTATTTACAGGTAATACCTGTAAAAATAGACCCGAAGCTTTCACTGAGTCACCCGTTGTTCTCGTTGCGAACCATAGGCGTGTTTTTAATTGCTCAGATTGCTTAAAGTAGTCTTCTAAGCATGCAGCTAAACTATCTGAAGTTAAAGGTACGATGCCTTGGTAACGTTCTCCCTTAATTGGAGTGATAGTAATTACCATATAGCCTGTGCCCATCAGATCTTGCACACTGTTACCGGTTATTTCGCCTTGTAAGCGGGCTATACCACGCATGTTTTGTTCGTGGTCACCATTGATAACAGCGTATTTAACCGGGCCGTCTCCTTGCAGTTGAACGGCAATGTCACCTTCAAACTTGAGTGTCGCGGTTAACAGGCTTGTCGCTACAAGTAACTCACCCAATAATTGCTTTACAGGTTCAGGGTAGTTGTGTTCACCGATAATGTCGCTAAACGTTTGTTCAATTTGAACCAGCTCGCCGCGCACGTCTAACTGGTCGAAAATATAACGGTGTAATAAATCTGATTGCATTTATAAAATCCTAGCTTGATTTTAACTTTAACAATTCGCGTCGTTGTTTTTTGTCCGGCTTAGTATCCGGACGCGGCGCAAAAAAGCTGTTGTTCTTTCTAGCGATGGCATTTTGCTCTCGCTTTTCTATGCTATGTTCAGCTTCTTCATATAATAGCTGTGCAAGCGGGGCGGCCTGACGTTTGTCATAAACCTTTAAAATCGTCACTTCCTTTTCCTCATAACCTTGAGCAAGGTTAACGGTTGCACCAACTTCAACCGTTTTACTGGGTTTACAGCGCTGGCCGTTATAGTGTACTTTACCACCTTGGATCATTTCTCGAGCAACGCTGCGAGTTTTATAAAATCGCGCGGCCCAGAGCCATTTATCTAAGCGTACTGCTTCTGTTTGGCTATTTTGTTCGAGAGATTGTTTTTTCACAACGAGAATACCATCAAGGATTGAGGGATTTGTGAGGTGAAATTTAACATACATTAGAGCCCAACAAAAGCGGGCGCTGTTCACCCTTCCTTCTATATATTGTGGTTAACCTCTTGTAAGACAAGTGTCACAAAGTTTCACATTTGCACGCTTGTTGAATTAATTTCGTCGCGGTACACTTGGCCGCTCAACAGAATAAGAAAAAGTCTCATATGGAATTACAATTACAACAGTTATCGAGCATATTTCAGAAGTTGCCTCATGCCAAACTCAGTCGTTTGGTGGTAGTACTGACTGTTGTTTATATTGCTTATTTATGTGCACAACTCGTTTGGCTATTTTGGCCACAACCGCAAAGTGCCAACCTTCCTCAATTAACCACTTCAATAAGCAGTAAAACTAATACAGTTAATACCCAAAGCATTATTCAACAAAACCTGTTTGGTGAGGCTAATGCAAAACCAGTTGCACCACCAAAACCTGTTTCGAGAGTATCTGATGCACCAAAAACAGCATTGAATGTGAAACTAACCGGTATTGTGGCGGTCAGTTTAAATGATACGGCTGGCTTAGCGATTATTGAGTCACAAGGTCGCCAAGAAACATATGAAGTAAAAGATGCAATTACGGGTACACGTGCTAAGTTAGCGCAAGTGTTACCTGATCGTGTTTTACTCGATGTTAATGGTCGCTTCGAAACTTTGATGCTTGATGGTCTTGAGTACACCAAGCAGGTGGCCATGCCTGTTGCAGGCCCAAGAGAGACGCGTGAGCCAACTAGAAAGCCGAGTATTGATAGGGCTGAACTTGCGCAGCGTCGCCAGGAGCTTTTAAAAGAGCCTGGGAAGATTCTTGAGTACATCAGAATCAAGCAAGACAGGAGAAATGGCGAGATCATTGGTTATCGTCTGAGCCCTGGTAAAGACCCCGAACTTTTCAAGAAAATGGGTTTGAAGAATAATGATTTAGCTATTGCAATCAATGGCTATCAATTAACGGATATGAGACAGGCGATGACCGCAATGCAAGAGCTTAGAGAAGCCACTGATGCCACTATTAGCATTGAGCGTGACGGTCGTGTAATCGACGTACAATTCAGCCTGTAAGCACAATTTTTGGAGTTAATAAGAATGAGAAATAAGCTAGACCTCAGAAAAATCAAAAAAGGGTTAGCTAAGTATGCGGCTCTGATGTTTGCAGCTGGGTTATCGTTATCTGTTTCGGCTGTTGAATACGCGGCAAACTTTAAAGGTACTGATATTAATGAATTTATTAATATCGTCGGGAAGAACTTAAACAAAACCATCATTATTGATCCTAACGTGCGCGGCAATATTAATGTGCGCAGTTACGAGTTGATGGATGAAGAGCTTTACTATCAGTTCTTTTTAAACGTACTCGAAGTATATGGCTATGCCGTCATTGAAATGGACAGCGGCATCTTAAAAATCTTACGTAGTTCTGATGGTAAGAAAAGTAATGTTCCTTTAGTTAACGATAATAATGCGACTGAAGGCGATACACTGGTTACCCGTGTTATCAGAGTTAAAAATGTATCGGTACAAGAATTAGGTCCACTTATTCGTCAATTCAGTGACCAAAAAGATGGCGGTCATGTGACTAACTTTAGCTCTGCTAACGTAATGATGCTGACTGGTCATGCTGCTTCAGTAAACCGTTTAGTCGACATTATTAAATCTGTAGACCAAGCCGGTGACACATTAGTTGAAATTATCGAGCTTCAACACGCAACGGCAGACGATGTAGTTAAAGTTGTTGAAAGTATTTATAAGAGCTCAGGTAAAGACAGCATTCCTGCTTTCTTAATTCCAAAAGTTGTTGCTGATAACCGTACAAATAGTGTGATTGTCAGTGGTGAAGGTCAAGCTCGCTCTCGAGCGGTTGATCTTGTAAAGCGTTTAGATGGTGAGCTAAAAAGCCAAGGTAACACCCAAGTATTCTACCTGGATTATGCGAAGGCTGAAGATCTTGTAAAAGTATTACAAGGTGTCAGTAAAACTCTGCAAGAAGAAGCGCAGGGCGGTAATACTAAATCGCGTAGCAGAAGCAATAATGAAACGAGTATCGAAGCGCACCCTGATTCAAACTCTCTTGTTATCACTGCACAACCTGACACTATGCGCTCGTTGGCATCAGTGATTAAAAAACTAGATATCCGTCGTGCGCAGGTCCTAGTTGAAGCAATCGTTGTTGAAGTACTTGAAGGTGATGGTATCAACCTAGGCTTACAGTGGATTTCAGAACAAGGTGGTATGTTGCAATTTAACAATGGTAGCAATGTTCCTGTAGGTTCGTTGGCCGTTGCTGCAGAGCAAGCGCGTGATAAAACCATTGAAAAAACAGTCACAGGTAGTGAATCAGGTAACACCACACCTTATACCGAAACTAAAGAGGGTGACTTAGGTCCATTAGCTGCTTTATTGGGTGGTGTAAATGGTCTAGCTATGGGCATCATCAAGAATGACTGGGGCGCAATCATTCAGGCTATTTCGACAGATACCAAATCAAATATTCTAGCGACGCCGTCAGTAACTACAATGGATAACGAAGAAGCGTCGATGATTGTGGGTCAAGAAGTGCCAATCATTACCGGCTCTACCACAAGTGGTAACAACTCTAACCCATTCCAGACGGTTGATCGCCAAGAAGTGGGTATTAAGTTAAAAGTTACGCCACAGATTAATGATGGTACAGCAGTTCAGTTAACTATTGAGCAAGAAGTATCGAGTGTTAGTGGCGCAACTGCGGTGGATATCGCGGTCAACAAGCGTGCAATTAATACCACGGTTATTGCTGACGATGGTGGCATGGTTATCCTAGGTGGTCTAATTGATGAAGACGTGCAAGAAAGTGTGTCTAAAGTGCCACTGTTAGGTGATATTCCGATTCTTGGTCACTTATTTAAGTCAACAAGCACAACTAAGCGTAAGCGTAACCTTTTAGTATTCATTCGTCCGACGATCCTTCGTGACAGCCGTAGTATGAATGAGTTAAGCCATTCAAAGTATAACTTCATTCGTGGCGAGCAAAATAAGCAGCGTGATGATGGTATCGATTTAATGCCATTTGAAGAGACGCCAGTATTACCTGAGTGGAATGATGCGATGACGTTGCCACCAACGTACGAACAATATCTAAAAGAGCAAACTAAGAAAGAGCGCCAAGATGATTGATTTAAACAATCAACTAGAAAGTGAGCACTCTGAGTTGCTCACTGACGCGCCAGGAGAAGAGGTAGCACGAGAGCTATCTCTTAAACTGCCTTTTTCTTTTGCGCGTCGTGTAAATATGCTGCTAGCCGAAAAAGAAGACGGTCTTAAAGTTTTTTATACAGGCAATTTAAATGTTGCGCATTTGCTTGAAATTCGCCGAGTAGCAGGGGCAGAGTTTAAGCTTGAACAGTTAGAAGCTGAAAAGTTTGAGTTTATGCTCGAAGAAGCGTATCAGCGTGATAGCTCTGAAACCCAGCAAATGATGGAAGACATTGGCAACGAAGTTGATCTATTTTCGTTAGCTGAAGAGTTACCGCAAACGGAAGACCTATTAGCGGCTGACGACGATGCGCCGATCATCAAGTTAATCAATGCCATGCTGAGTGAAGCAATCAAAGACGGTGCTTCAGATATCCACATTGAAACCTTTGAACAAGATCTAGTGATTCGCTTTAGGGTGGATGGCGTTTTAAAAGAAGTTTTAAAGCCAAATCGAAAACTCGCGTCGCTACTAGTATCACGTATTAAGGTAATGGCTAAGCTCGATATCGCTGAAAAGCGTATTCCGCAAGATGGCCGTATTTCATTGCGTATTGCGGGCCGTGCTGTTGATGTGCGTGTATCGACTATGCCATCAAGTTTTGGTGAGCGTGTGGTACTGCGTCTACTCGACAAAAATAATGCGCGTCTAAACCTAGAAGACTTGGGGATGACAGAGCGAAACCGTGAATTATTCAGCGAATTAATTGCCAAACCGCACGGTATTATTTTGGTGACCGGCCCAACAGGTTCAGGTAAGAGTACCACTTTGTATGCTGGTATGAGCCAAATTAATTCCAAAGACCGCAATATTCTGACGGTCGAAGACCCAATTGAATATGAAATCCCAGGCATAGGTCAAACTCAGGTTAACCCGAAAGTTGATATGACGTTTGCGCGAGGCCTAAGAGCGATTCTTCGTCAAGACCCTGATGTGGTAATGGTTGGTGAGATCCGAGATTTAGAAACGGGTCAAATTGCGGTTCAGGCATCACTAACGGGTCACTTAGTAATGTCGACCCTGCACACCAATACGGCTTCGGGTGCTATTACGCGTATGGAAGATATGGGCGTAGAGCCATTCTTACTATCTTCATCTCTATTAGGTGTGTTATCTCAACGACTAGTCCGTACCTTGTGTAATGATTGTAAAGAGCCACACCAAGCCGATGAGCGTGAATGTGAATTACTTGGTGTAGGCAAAGGCAGCAATACCATTATTTATCGTCCTGTTGGCTGTGAATCATGTAATTATAATGGCTATAAAGGCCGTACCGGTATTCACGAGTTATTGGTTGTTGATGAAACAGTACGTGAGCTTATCCACAATGGTAAGGGTGAGCAGGCGGTAGAAAAGTATATTCGTACTTTCAGTCCTAGTATTCGTCAAGACGGGTGTTCTCGTGTTCTGAAAGGACAAACTTCTTTAGAAGAAGTGTTACGTGTAACCCGTGAGGAAGGCTGATCATGGCAGCGTTTGAGTATCGAGCGCTCGATGGTAAGGGCAAAGAAAAGAAAGGCATCTTAGAAGGCGATACTGCGAAACAGATCCGCCAACAACTTCGAGAAAAAGGCATGATGCCTTTGGAAGTTGCACCGGCTGCTGAAAAAGAAAAGCAACAATCCAGTGGTGGGTTTAAACTGTTCACGGGTTATAAGCCTTCTGTTTCTGATATCGCTTTAATCACTCGTCAATTGGCAACGCTTATCCAGTCTTCATTACCCGTCGAAGCGGCTGTGATGGCAGTGGCTGAGCAGTGTGAGAAGCCTCGACTGAAGCGTATGTTGATGTCGGTGCGTTCAAAAGTTGTTGAGGGTTACACACTGGCTGATGGTATGTCAGAGTTTCCTCATGTATTTGATAACTTATATCGTGCCATGGTGGCAGCAGGTGAAAAGTCAGGTCATTTAGATGAAGTACTAAATCGTTTGGCAGATTACACTGAGCAGCGCCAACATATGCGCAGCCAAATCACCCAGGCTATGGTTTACCCGAGTATTCTCGTGGTTTTTGCCATTGGTATTGTGGCGGTATTACTTGGTACTGTGGTACCGGAGATCTTGAAAACTTTCGAAAAGTCGAAACAAGCACTGCCTTGGACAACCGAGTGGGTAATGGCTGCAAGTAACTTTGTGCAAGCCTATTGGATGCCAAGTTTCATTGGCATTGTGGCCATAACAATCGGTATCAAACAGGCGCTGCTGAAACCAAAAATTCGTTTTTGGTATGACACGCAATTATTACGTTTACCAGGTTTAGGCAAAATTAGCCGCAGTATCAACACAGCACGTTTTGCGCGTACTCTCAGCATTTTGTCTTCAAGTGCAGTACCGTTACTTGAAGGAATGAAGATTTCAGGACAGGTACTGGAAAACGAGAAGATTAAATCTGCGGTGTCAGAAGCTGCGGTTAGAGTCAGTGAAGGTGCAAGCTTAAGAGCGTCACTTCAGCAAACCAAGCTATTTCCACCTATGATGTTGCATATGATTGCCAGTGGTGAAAAGTCGGGTGAGCTTGAGCAAATGCTAGAGCGAGCAGCCAATAACCAAGATAGAGAATTTGAAACCATGGTTAGCGTATCATTAAAGCTTTTAGAGCCAGCGATGATTGCAACTATGGCCATTATTGTGTTGTTTATTGTCATGGCAATTTTGCAACCAATTATGGAAATGAACAAAGCCATCGGCTTATAGTCAAATAAAGAGTTTAAAAATAACAGCTATTAGCAGCTAATGAGGTATTCATTGTGAAAAAGCAATCAGGTTTCTCCCTACTAGAAGTAATGGTGGTACTGGTTATCATCGGTATGATCTTATCAATCGTTGCCCCAAACATTATGGGTCAACAAGAAGAAGCAGCATTAGACAAAGCTCGCTTAGACATTCAGCAGCTTGAAGATGCAATGAACATGTACAAGCTTAAAAATAAAAAGTATCCAACTACAGAGCAAGGTCTAGAAGCGCTTGTAAATAAGACGACGATTGACCCTGTACCACGTCGCTTCCCTGAAGGTGGTTTTATTTCAAAGCTACCAGAAGATCCATGGGGTAACCCATATCAGCTAGTGAGCCCAGGTGAAATGGGTAAAATCGATATTTTCTCAATGGGTCCTGACGGCGAAGTGGGCACAGATGATGATATCGGCAATTGGGTTGATGAAGACGAAGTGCGTTAATATTTATGCGTTTAGGTTTCAGGCAAAACATCAATAAGGCCAAGGGCTTCAGTTTACTTGAAGTCCTTGTCGTACTTGTGATTATCGCCATGTCAGTGAAAATGGTGAGTTATACCTTTGATGATGCTGAAGCCGAAGAGTTAGAAAAACAAGCGCTCAGAGTGTACAGAGTAATTAATCTTGCCTCTGAGTTTGCTGTCTTGAATCAAATTGAGCTTGGTTTTCACCTTGATAAAAACGTCTTAGAGTTTTTAGTATTTGATGGTGAAAAGTGGACGGTATTCGATGCAGAAGCGTTATATGAACCTATTACCTTCGGCAAAGAATACAAAGTTAATTTGAATATCGAAGATTTATCTTGGTCGCAAGATAACTTGCTTGAGCAAGCAAACTGGCGAGAGCTCATGGGCACCAGTGATGATGAAAGTTTGCTAGAGCTGAAAAAGTTAAAAGTACCGCAAGTGCTTATTTTGTCTTCTGGCGAAGTGAGTGCATTCCAGTTAAGTGTTGAATTGGCTGATAGCGCTTCTGAAGAAGCCAGCTATTTCATCGAAGGTGAGTTTATTGCCCCTGTGAATTTGAGGGTGGAGCCAGCATCATGATTAAGAAGTCAGCAGGTTTTACCTTATTAGAGGTTATGGTCGCACTGGGCATTTGTGCCATGGCAGGTATTGCAGCCATGCAAGTTACCGGTGAGCATGTTTCTCACATCGCATCAATTGAAGAACAAACTTATGCTTCTTGGGTGGCGGAGAATCGTTTGGTGATGATCCGCGCTCAGGGTGATAAATGGAATGGTAAAAATAACAATAAAGGTGAAGAAGAGCTTGCCGGTCTCACATGGTATTGGCAAGAGAAAGTCACCAAAACCAATGACCCTAGCTTTGTTAAAGTACAGGTTGAGGTATTTAGCGATGCTGAATATAAAAACTCTCTGTACGATCTAACGACCTTTATTTTGAAGGGCAAGTAATGACGCGTTTTATTTGCCCAGCTAGAAATCGCCAACAAGGTTTTACACTACTCGAAGTCATGATTGCTTTAGGCATTTTAGGTTTCGTCGTATTGGCAACACATCAGATTTTAAATTCTACTATTCAAGCTAAACAGGGCTCTGAAGAGGTGATCACAGAGCTTGATGCATTCAACACTACTTTTCGTTTGATGGACCAAGATTTCAACCAAATGACTAAGCGTGAAACGCGCAACGAAGCGGGTGATTTCACGCCAAGTTATATTCTTCATGGTCGCTACAACCTCGATAGCCAATATGATGGCATTGCGTTTGTTCGTGATGGGTGGACAAACCCAATTAGCTTGTTGCCTCGCTCTGAATTGCAAGCAGTTGGCTACCGTGTGGTTGACGATAAACTTGAGCGCCTTTATCGAGTGTACGTTGATCAACTAGATGGTACTGAACCTCGAAGCCAGGTTCTGCTTGAAAATATTGAAGATTTGAAGTTTGAATTTTTGGACGACAAACAAAAATGGCAAGAAAACTGGGATATAAAAGCGCTGCCCTTGGCTGTTTCTGTGACTATAAAAATTCAGGATATGGAGCCAATTACCCGCTTCTTTTTAACACCCGGCGATGGCAAAGTAGCAAGCAGCACGCCAAACACGAATAATAATTCGAGTGGTGGGAGTACACGCCCATGAACCAGTTAAAGAATACTCGAGCACAACAACAAGGTGCTGCATTAATAATCGTGTTGTTTATCGTTGCCCTTGCCGCAGTAATTGCGGCTGAAATGGCAACAAATTTGATGATCCAAGTTCAGCGAGCGCAAAATATTCAAACTCATCAACAAGCAAAATGGTATAGCTATGGTGCTGAAGAGTTGGTGAAAAAAGTACTTATCGAAAGTAAAAAGAAAGATCCAGATAAAGTGCACTTAGGGCAACCTTGGGCGTTAGAAGAGACGCCTTTTCCAGTTGACCACGGAACGTTAAGTGGAAAAGTAACAGACTTACAAGCCTGTTTAAACTTAAATGCTTTACGTAAACCAAAAGCGCAAAATGCCAGCACCAATGATACTAACCCGGCACATAAAGCATTTTTAGAATTACTGAAAAATATTGAAGACTTACCTGCAGAAGAAAGTGAAGAAGCACTCGCTGACGGGGTCTATGATTGGCTAGACTCAGACAGCATAACGTTTCGCTCTGGGGCAGAAGAAGACGAATACATGTCGCAGCGTACGCCTTATCTAACTGCAAATAATTATTTCGCATCTGTGTCTGAGTTGCGTGTGATCCGAGGTTTTAATCCATTGGTGATGGAAAAACTACTGCCTTATGTCTGTGTCATTCCAGGCAGTGAAGAACTCAAGATTAATGTAAACACCATTCAGCCTGAGCAAGCTTTACTAATCAGCGCGCTAATAGAAGGCTTGAGTGAATCTGATGCGCAAAGCATTATCTCGTCTCGCCCAGAGCAGGGTTATGACAAAGTTGAAGACTTTTTATCTGAAGCCACTGCTCAAGGGGCTCAAAATATTAATCAAGTAACCGATCTATTTACCGTAAATAGTGACTATTTCAAGTTGCGCGCAAAAGCCATGTTTGATGAACGGCTTTTCACAATGACCTCAATTATTCAAATAAAACAAGGTCAAGCGAGCATACTGGCGCGAAAATTTGGAGGCGTACAGTGACAGAAAAATTATTGATCCGTATTGATCAATCCGCCAAGCAAGCAATCCACTGGCTGATTTATTCAGCTGAACAGCAGATTATTGCCAGTGGTGAATACAAAAAGCTATCAGACTTAGCTCAATTAACTGAAAAAGCCCAAGGTAGAGAAACGACAGTATTACTTTCTGCCGCTGTGGTGCAATTAAAAACCATTGAACTACCAACTAAGTGGAATCGAAAACTAGAACAAGCATTGCCATTTATGTTGGAAGAGCAGTTAGCCTGTGATGTGGATAATGTGTTTATTGCTATAGGTGAGCCAGGTAGCAAAGATGATAAACCGACCATCAATATCGCGCTATGTGATCGCGATATGTTGGCCGAATTAGTTGCCCTTTTTGACGAGCACCAAATCCAAGTAAAGCACATTTTACCAGATGCATTATTACTACCTGAGCAAGCTGATGATGAGTTAGCAGTGATTGAGCTTGATGGTCAGTGGTTGTGTCGTTTAGGTCAATGGCATGGTTGCGTTATTGAACCTAGCTGGGGGGCTGACTACTTACATGCTTTGGCGCCAAAGCAAATTACACATTTTAGCCCTGCAGATGCACTGCCTGAAGTAGCGCCTAAAATAGCGAAAGAGGCAGAGTATGAGCTGCCATTGGCATTGTTAGCAAAGAATTTAGGGAACACGCCTTTTAACTTACGTCAGGGTCTTTTTGCACCGAAGAAGAGTACACCACAATGGTGGAAAGATTGGCGTTCAGGACTTATTGCGGCATCGGTTGCTTTGGTAGGCTTTGTGACTGTTCAGGGGTTACAAATTGTGCAATTACAAAACCAAGCTGACCAGTTTAAAGCAGAGGCAATTGATACATATAAACAAGCATTCCCGAACAGAAAAGTACGTGAGGCACTGCTTAGAAAGCAAATTGAAACCGAGCTGAGAGCGATTTCTGCGACAAAACAGGGAGGCTTCTTAGATCTAACTGATAAGTTTGTTTCTGTTTATAGTCAAGTGAAGGACTTCCAGCCAGAAACTCTACGTTACGACCACAAGCGTAATGAATTACGTATTCGCGTTAAAGCCAAAGATTTCCAAGTGTTTGGTCAAGTGAAGACCATTTTGGAGCAAAAAGGTTTAACAGTGCAGCAAGGGTCATTAAATAATGATGGTGATGCTGTAATTGGTGAAATTAGATTGCGAGGTGAAGCATGAAACAACAAGCAATCAAATATTGGGGATCTTTAAAAGAACAAGAACAGCGACTGCTAATTGTCGCGGGAGCCGTGTTTGTTATTTTTGTTTTGATAATGGGTATTTTAAAGCCATTGAATAAAGCTGTGGCGGATGCTCAGCAAAAAGTGCAGCGTGAGCAAAACTTCAAAGTATTCATTGAGCAAAGTGTCGGCAAGTTAAAAGCCGCGGGAAGTTCAGCGCGAACATCGTCGGGTAACTTATCACAACTCGTGAATCGCAGTCGCGGCCGTTACAGTATCAACATCAGCCAAATGCAACCGAGTGATAACAGCTTGCGTGTTAATATTGAAAACGTCGAGTTTAATAAGCTTATTGCTTGGTTAGATGAGCTCGTAAATCAACACGGCGTAACCGTTGCTAATTTAGATATTTCGCAAGGTGATGAAGCTGGATATGTGCGTGTAAGTCGATTGGTGATAGAGCAGTAGGCAGTAGTATGAAGCAAAAAATTTATTTAGTTCTGTTATTTATTTTCTCGTTTTTAGCCTTTGCACTGTACCAACTACCGGCATCTGTTGCGGCTCAAATTGCACAAGGCTATTTGCCTAAAAATGTCGCCTTTGGCAGTTTCTCGGGCTCAATTTGGCAAGGGCAAGTGAGCGAAGTTCGTGTTAATAAAGTGCAGGTTTTAAATGTGCGTTGGCAGTTAACACCAATGGCATTAGTAACCGGTAGCTTGGCTGGTAATGTGAAATGGGGCAATCCTCGCGCGAGTGAAGAAATGTCTGGTAAAAGTAACTTCAAGCTGTCGCTTTTAAACAAAGAAGCAAGCTTACAAGATGCGGTGCTGCGCTTTGAAGTTGAGCAGTTAATGGGTCAGCTTGACCTACCGCTTCCAGTTAATGCAACGGGCCGCGTGATTTTTAATATTGATGAGTTTCAAAGTGGTAAGCCATACTGTCAGCAAATTAAGGGTGATGTATTTAGCCCGAATATTCGTGTTGAAGGGTTAACCGGATGGTTCTCGATTGGAGAACTAGGGGCAGATTTAAATTGTAAATCAGGTGACTTAGCGGCGGTTGTACAGCCAGATAATTTATTAGGGTTGCAAGCTGATGTGCATTTAGCAGATAACTTCCAGTTTAAGGTAGCAGGTAATGTAAAGCCCGACGCCTCTTTACCTAAAGAAGTGCATGATGCGGTTAAGTTTTTAGGTCGACCTGATGCACAGGGTCGTTACCCGGTTAATTTGTAAGGCTTGTGATGTTGGAGTTTTCATTTACTGAGCAACATAAAGCGTTGCTCGAAGGTTATTTATCTAGCTCGGAACAGGCGCTGCCTTATGCTGTTTGTGAAGGTTATCTTTTTGCCATTATTTGCAGTCCAGCAGGTATCGAAGTCGAGCAATGGCTAACGGCTGTCAGTGGAGGCGATGAACAAATCGCTGAGGAGCATGTATTTGCGCTGATGGCGTTGCACCATGATATCAGCGAGCGGGTGTTTTCAGGTCAATTCCAAATACCTTACCCATCATCGGCTTTTGCGAAACTACAACAATGGAGCCAAGGTTTTTTGGCTGGCATTGAGCATTTTTATGCTGAGCTGGTAAATAGTGACGTTTTAAATAATGAAATGAAGCAAGCACTGATCAGCAGTACCGAGCAGCTAGGCTTTTTCTCTTTGGAGCAGTCTCAAATAGCTCAGTTTTGTGATGTGAATGGGTTTGAAATACAGACGTTCTATCAGCAGCAATATGAATTAGCGAATGAGTTTGCTTTGGCTTATGTGCAACTAGTCGAAAATGCCGCTGTTGAGAGTGGGTTATATGATGAAGAGGCTTAAAACTTGATAGCCTATTGTTGGGTAAGCGCTTGCTTACCCAAGTTCTAACTCAATTCGCGTACAGCCTTTCGCACAACTTACCAAACCTTTATTTTTATCTTGCCCATTTAAGTCTAATTGCAATGGCTTGCTACACTGCTCACATAACAAGGTTTGTCCTTTGCTAAGCTTTTTTAAAATATTCTTGTGCTGGTTAAATGCTGCAGCGCGTTGTTTGTTGAATGCGTTTATGTCTAACTTCATTACAAAGACTTTCCTTCAAAGATAGATTCTCCTGCTATTTTACAAATCACGTTGAGCTTGTTGCCATAAAAGTACAGGTTTAAGTCATTTTCTTTGCAGTATCTAAGATGAAACGCCTTCAATTTATCATCGGTACCTAACGCATCATTTAAATACTCAAGTTCAGTTTCATCTAACTCTAATTTTTGCGTAATTTGTGTTCTGGCGATTTTTGCTGCCGTACTTCTCGCTACTTTACTTTGCTCACTCAGTAAGTTGACGCCTTCGCCTAATAAAGCTTCTCTTGGACCTTTTATGGCAGGATGGTCTATGGTGAAAAGCGCTAAAATGATGACAACGAGCAATAAAAACTTTTTCATTGGATACCGTAATATTGATCTAAACAGGAAGAAACAACTGAGAGTGTAATAAAATGGAGCTTTCAAAAGCAAGTGATTAAGTTGTAACCACAACGAGAGCTGTGCCTAAGTGAGGAAATTTCAATAATTTCTGAACCAATTGTACCCAGCTCGGCTTTGCTTGCATATAATATCCTTACAGATAAAAAGGTCACTGTAGCAAGTACCTGTCGATCACAGCCGCTAAAGGAGCCGAGATGGACAAACAAATAAAAGTAAAAAATATTCCGACAGATGTAAAAATACAAAAGCCGGAACTACAGCCCGATAGGTTTAATCCTCGCAGTCGTATTTATGTGCGTGCCGTAAAAGGATTACACCAACAGCTTCGCAAGCGCCTAGGTTTCATTGGGATGTTGGCATTTATGCTGATGCCTTGGATTAATTTTGAAGGGCACCAAGCGGTTTATTTCGATTTATTCGAACAAAAATTTAATATTTTTGGTTTAACCCTTATGCCGCAAGATTTAACAGTCTTGGCATTTTTCTTGATGATAGCTGCTTTTGCTTTGTTTGTTGTAACGACTTTTTATGGGCGAGTATGGTGTGGCTATACTTGTCCTCAAACTGTTTGGACTTTTATCTTTTTATGGTTTGAAGAAAAGTTTGAAGGCAGTGCTAATCAGCGTAAAAAGCTCGATAGCCGAAAAATGGACTTTGATAAATTCTGGCGTAAATCGGCGAAACACGGTAGTTGGATTTTGTTTTCATTATGGACCGCCATTAGTTTCGTTGGCTTTTTTACCCCTATTCGCGAATTAGTACCAGATTTACTTACTTGGAATGCGGGTAGCTATGCGGTCATCAGCATTGTTGTTTTTGCGGCATGTACCTACGGTAATGCAGGATGGATGAGAGAGATCATGTGTTTGCATATGTGCCCATACTCTCGTTTCCAGTCAGCCATGTTTGATAAAGATACCTTCACGGTTAGCTATGATGCCAAGCGAGGTGAATCAAGAGGTCCGCGCTCTCGTAAACAAGACCCTAAAGAAATGGGCTTGGGTGATTGTATTGATTGCAACTTATGTGTCCAGGTATGTCCTACAGGTATCGACATTCGCAACGGCTTACAATACGAGTGTATTAACTGTGGTGCATGTATAGATGCGTGTGATGGTGTAATGGATAAAATGAATTACCCTAGAGGACTTATCTCATACACCACAGAGCGCAACCTTGAAACGCCAGATAATAAAACTAAGGCGTTCCGTGGCAAGCTAGCGGGTTACTTGTTAATTATGACGGTATTAACCGCTGCCTTGGTGGTAAATATTGCAATGCGTAAGCCTATGGAACTAGACATTATTCGCGATAGAAACCAGCTTTATCGTGTCAATTACGATGGCTTAGTTGAAAATACTTATACACTTAAAGTGATCAATAAAACTCAGCAAGTCCAGCAATATGATATTGCGATTGAGGGGCTTAAAAACTTTAATGTATTGGGTAAGTTATTTATCGAAGTGCAAGCGGGTGAGTCAATGAATGTGCCGTTGTCCGTTATCATAGACCCTTATGATCTGAAAAAGCCTGTGACTGAATTTCATTTTAAAGTACAGGTAAAAGATGATCCGAGTATTTCTTTATCACAGCCTACTAACTTCTTTAAAGGCAAATAATTAGATACACTAATTAAACCAAGTTAAAAGCGGGTGCACCCCGCTTTTTTTATGTCAAATGAGGACGTACATGAGCGAGTTTAGTTTTGCGAATTTAAATCCAGATCGAATTTTGGATGCGATTGAAAGTATGGGTATCTACCCAGAAACAGGCTTGCTACCTTTGAACAGTTACGAAAATCGTGTTTATCAGTTTAAAGCCGAAGATGGTAAGCGGTATGTGACTAAGTTTTATCGTCCAGAGCGATGGAGTGAGGCGCAAATTTTAGAGGAGCACGCGTTTGCAAGTGAGCTTGCAAGGGAGGAGGTGCCTATCGTCGCGCCTTTGCAAATAGCCGAGCAAAGTTTATTTGAGCATCAAGGTTATAGGTTCGCGCTCTTTCCGAGTGTGGGTGGACGTCAGTTTGAAATCGATAACTTAGACCAGCTTGAAATGTTGGGTCGTTATATTGGGCGGTTACATCTAATTGGTAAAAGCAAACCGTTTCTGCATCGCCCCAGTATAGATACTAAAAGCTATTTATTTGATGCCTCACATGCGATCCGTGAAAGCCAACTGGTGCCTCAGCATTTAGAAACGGCGTTTTACACCATTTTAGAACAGGTTATTACACAAACAGAGAAAATGTATCGTGTTGATAACCCTATTCGTTTGCATGGTGATGCACATGCTGGCAATATTCTTTGCACGGGTGATTCGTTAACCTTAGTTGATTTAGACGATTGCCGACAAGGCCCTGCCATCCAAGATTTATGGATGATGCTCAATGGTGATAAGAATGAACAGTTAATTCAGCTTGATACACTATTGATGGGGTATGAAGAATTCAACTCTTTTGATGCAAAAGAGCTGCAACTGATAGAGCCGCTCCGCGCTATGCGAATGGTACACTATATGGGGTGGCTGGCTGCTAGATGGGAAGATCCAGCATTTACACGGAACTTTTCTTGGTTTGCAACAGACAAATACTGGGAGCAACAAATTTTAGCATTGAAAGAGCAACTTGCAGCGTTACAAGAACCTGCATTACAACTGTTTCCATAAAAAAATTGAGAAATAACTATGTTAAAAGCGTTAAAACTATCCATTTTATTACTTTGTATGCCGTTATTGGTTATGGCCGCAGAGTTCGATTTTAAAGAAGGTGTGCACTACCAAACTTTAACCACTCAAAAAAGTGAGCAAGCAAAAGTTACAGAGTTTTTCTCTTTCTATTGCCCACATTGTTTCCGTTTTGAACCGGTTGCTAAAGCATTAGAGCAAAGCCTGCCGGAAGGTGCTGTATTTGAAAAGAGCCATGTGAACTTTTTAGGAGGCCTGCCAGCTCAAGTACAAAGTAATTTGAGTTATGCCTATATTGTTGCCAAGCAAATGGGTAAGGGTGATGAAATTGCAGCAAAAATCTTCGATAGCATTCATGTAAAGAAAGCCCCATTAAATGATATTAAAGATGTGAAGAAATTACTTGATATCAATGGTATTAACGAAAAGCAATTTGATGCTGCGCTAGCAAGCATGCCTGTGATCGCGGCCGAAAAGTTGATGCAAGACGAGCAAAACCGTTTTTCAAAAGCGGGTGCTTTATCTGGCGTTCCTACTTTTATCGTCAGTGATAAATACAAAGTAAATACCAACAGTTTAAAAAGCCAAGAGCAATTCAACGCATTGGTTAAACATTTATTAGCAAAATAATACGGAGAATAAGATGTTAAAGCTAATTAAAGCCGCTGCGCTGGCACTGATGCTGCCTGTAGTTGCAAATGCAGCCCAGTTCGAAGAAGGTGTTCACTACGAGGTAGTAGCTGAGCGCGGTACGAAAAAACCAGAAGTGACAGAGTACTTCTCATTTTTCTGTCCAGCATGTAATGCGTTTGAACCTTTACTTGATAAAGTGAAGCCTCAGCTAAATGAAGGCGTTAAATTCAAGAAAAGTCATGTCGACTTCGTTGGTTCAAGAGATCCAAAAGTTCAGCAAGTAATGGCACAATCTTTGGCGCTTGCTGAAGTATTACCACAAAAAGATAAAATCATTGCAGCAATTTTCACCCATATCCATGCTAAGCGTAATAAGATTAATGAGCTTGCAGATATGAAAGATATTTTTGTTGCACAAGGCGTTGATGGCAAAAAATTCGATAAAATGTATAAGAGCTTTGCTGTTCGTACTAATACGTCAAAAATGGCGCGCATGCAGCAGAAGTGGTCTGAGAAGCGTGCACTTACCGGTGTACCAACATTCATCGTAAATGGTAAGTACAAATTGCGCTTACGCGAGTCTAAAACGACGACTCCTGAGCAGATCAGCGCATTAATTAATTATTTAGCTGCTAAATAATTAATCATAAATTGGAATAGAGCCTCGCACTTGCGAGGCTTTTTTATTGGAAATGACATGCATAAAGTTTTGGTTTCAAGTTGCTTACTCGGACAACCTGTTCGTTATGATGGGCAATCAAAAGGGCTAACAAGTGATATTCTGACTCAGTGGCTGCAAGAAAAGCGGGTTGTTGCGTTTTGTCCTGAAGTCGCGGGTGGTTTGCCAACCCCAAGACCGCCCGCAGAGATCAATGCCGAAAAGGTGATAACCTCAACTGGAGAGGATGTCACTGATGAATTCCAGCTGGGTGCTGTAAAAGCGCTCGCATTATGTAAAGCGCAACAAATCAAGTTTGCTTTATTAAAAGAGTCTAGTCCTTCATGTGGTCGTAATACTATTTACGATGGGTCGCATAAAGGAGTTAAAGTGCCAGGAATGGGCTTAACAGCTGAACAGCTTGTAAAAGCAGGAGTTCAGGTTTTTAGTGAAGAACAATTACCAGAGCTAGTCAGTGCTCTGGCAATTGCTGACAATAATTAAAAATTATTTACGCTGTAAAAATACACCAGACTCCACATGATGTGTATATGGGAACTGGTCGAAAATCGCGATGCGAGATACTGAGTGAGTTTCGCATAACATCTCTAAATCACGTTCTAGTGTGTCTGGGTTACATGAGATATAAATGATGTTGTCGTAGTTAGACACTAAACGGCAAGTGAGTTCATCCATACCAGCACGAGGTGGATCAACCAAAATGGTTTGGCAGTTGTAGTCTTGAAGGTTAATGCCATTTAATCTTGAGAATTGACGCTCACCTTTCATTGCCTGCGTAAACTCTTCACTCGACATACGAATGATATCTAAGTTTTCAACCTTATTCGCCGCGATATTAATTTGCGCCGAGTTTACCGAAGATTTAGAGATTTCAGTCGCTAGCACTTTATTAAAGCTGCCAGCTAAGGCAATCGAGAAATTACCATTACCACAATAAAGCTCAAGTAAATCATTCTCCAGAGGTGCACAAAGGTCTTGTGCCCATTCAAGCATCTTTTCATTTACTTTCGCATTTGGTTGCGTAAAACTATTTTCAACCTGCTGGTACTGATAAGTCTGGCCATTTACAGTTAGTTGTTCAGTGACAAAATCATCGCCTAACACAATCTTTTGTTTGCGAGCGCGACCAATAAAGTCAATTTTGTAAGTTTGCTGAAGCTCTGAACGTAGAGCATTAATTGCCGTTAACCATTCATCATCAAGCTGTTTGTGATAAAGCAGACTTACCAGGATCTCACCACTTAGCGTCGATAAATAATCGATTTGGAAAAGCTTGCGACGCAGTACTTCGTTATGGCGCAATTTCTCCATCATAACTTGCATTATTTCACTAATAAGCGGCGCGGCAGGGTCAAATTTTTCCACACGAATTTTTTGTTTGCTCTCTTGATCAAACATAATGTGGTAGAGATCGTCACCATCATGCCATACTCTAAATTCAGCACGTTGACGGTATTGCGTTTTTGCTGACTCAAAGACTTCAAGCTCTGGTGCATTAAAGCGAGCAAATTGAGCACTAATACGCGTTTGCTTCTCAGCAAGTTGCTGTTCATAAGTGGCGGTATCAATAGTGATGACTGGCATAGTTAAACTGACCTTACAAATTCGAGAGCGGCTATTGTAGGGGGCATAGGTGATTTGTCCAGTTTCTCGCTAAATTTTGTTGTTTTTTTATACTAAACACTTAAGAGTTGCTTATCTTTGCCGATAAACAGTAAATAACCGAGCATTTACTTGGTTGCCACTATTTCTGGGAGACAGATCATGAAAATCGGACAACTTAACCAGTTTCTAAATCCTGCAATGGCCAATAAGGCGAACAGTAAAGCTGCTTTCAAGCCGACCATGCATTTAAACCCAGACAGTTATCACGGTGATAAGAGTAAAATAGCGGCTAAGTTATTAGATGATAAATTGGCTGAGGCTTTAGGTATTGAAAAGCCGGAAAAAGAAAAAAAGCCTGTATTTGATTTTGAAGCTATTACTAAAAATGTACTCGACTTTGTCAAGGGAGCTGTAAATAAAGCTAAAGCAGATGGCAAAGACGATGACACACTTAAAGATATGTTAAATGCCGCTCGAAAGGGTGTCCAAATGGGCATTGATGAAGCTACTTCAGAATTAAAAGAAAGTGCTCTGTTCAATGATGACATTGAACAAGGTATAGAAAAATCTCGAGAAGGTATCTTTAACGGGCTCGATGATTTTGAAGAGGAACTCTTCAACCCTAAAGCAACATATATGCAGGTCAGCGCGGCTCAATATGCGAGTTTGTCTAACCAAGCCGAGTATAGTTTTACTACCGCTGAGGGAGATGAAGTAAGTATCTCATTTAGCGATGCGCGTTCAAGTTCTCAAGCAGCAAGTTTTGTTCAGGATGGCGAAAGCTTCGGCCTAGCGATAGGAAAACAGTCAAGTGAAGAAGTAAGTTTTTCTATTAGCGTAAATGGTGAGCTCAACAAAGAAGAGCAAAAAGCCATTAACGAAATGATGAAAGACATTCGTAATGTCAGTGATGCGTTTTTCTCAGGTGAATATGACGATGCGTTCGAAAAAGCATCGGCATTAAATATTGAGAGCGATCAAATTACCAACTTCACCATGGATTTACGTCAAACTAAAACCACTGCTGCTATAGCTCAGTATCAACAAGCCAATCCAATAAAAGAGCTAGAGCAAGCATTCCAGCCTTTAGATAAACGATTGGAGAACATTCATTCGGAAGGAAAGGCCTTGGGAATTGAGAAGCAATTACCAGACATCATGGCGTGGATGAACGATAGCCAAGAAAGAATGGCCCAGCTTTTGGACTATGCACAAAGCTTCTTTAATCAGCTTGATAATAAGCCTGAGAAATCAGCTTAAGATACTTGGCAAGAGGTATCAGCTCGGGCAAACTTGCACTCTTATATAGAGGAGTTTAAGTTTGCCGCATATTTTAGTTTTTGATTCAGGTATTGGTGGGACAAGCATTTTATCCCATATCCAAAATTCTCTTCCTGCAGCAAACTACACTTATGTAATGGACAACGCATTGTTGCCTTACGGGCTACAAAGTGAAGAGACTATCCAGAATCGATTAACTCGCCTTATAAATAAGGTAACAGCCAAATTCTTTGGTGAAGTTGATTTAATTGTTATTGCATGTAATACCGCTTCAACTTATGCGCTAGCACATATTCGCCAGTTTACTCAGATACCTATTGTGGGTGTTGTGCCTGCTATTAAGCCTGCAGCACAAATGAGTCGCTCAAAGCGCATAGCGTTATTAGCAACACCTGCTACTTCTAAGAATAAATATACGCAATCTCTAGTGAGTGAATTTGCGAGTGATTGCCAAGTGTATTTTCATCACTCGACTGAATTAGTCAAATTAGCAGAGCGCAAGTTTTGGCTTGGTGAAAGTGTTATAGAACAAGTGCATCAAGAGCTCTCAGTAATTGGAGTCAACAATCTCACTGATGTATTGGTGTTGGGGTGCACACATTTTCCAATTTTAGCTGAAGAAATAGCGAGTTTTTATGGTAGTAAGCTTATGCTAATCGATTCTGGCGCTGCAATAGCAAAGCGGGTTTCGTTTTTAGTGTCTAATAAAATCATAAATGAAGAATCAAAAAAGCCGTTACAGTTCTTTGCAACGGCTATGTGTGATTTCTCAAAGCTTGAAGTAAAAATATTAGAGCTTTAGTTGGCTACAGCTTCTGCTTCTACCTCAGGTTTTTGCTTCGCAGCGCGAACTTTTAGGGTTCTTTGCTGAAACTCTTTTTCATTTAACGCTGCGATAGCTTTGTCTGCATCAGACTCTGCCATTTCTACAAAACCAAAGCCACGGCGCTTACCGGTATTTTTATCTTTTAATAAGCGAACGTTAAAAACTCGGCCTTGTTCAGAGAATAATTCTCTCACTACACTTTCATTAGCTTTATAAGGTAAGTTGCCTACATAAAGTGTTTTTGTTTTTACTTCAGAAGTATCTGCTTGGTGACTATCATTACTACGAGACAAAAGAGTAGCAACTAAACCACCAATAAGTGTGCCAATAGAAAAAGCAGCACCAAGATTTAGAGAAGAGTCTGCAAGAAGAGAGTTAGCAGCAAAATAGCCGATTATCGCAATTGCTAAAACAATAAAAAGAGACTTTTGTTGAGTTGGATTCATAAGGATCTACCAATATACAATGGGTATACAATAATTTAACAAACGAGGTGCTATCTTAACGCCTTAAAATGTATAAGCAATATTAAAAAAGCAAAATCACTATATAAAAGCTTTAAGTTGGTACTTTTTTTGCCCAAAAAGATATTTTTTGATGGTTTTTTGTTCGTTTGAACGCTTTCTTTAAAATTAATTGCAAAAAGGGGTTGCGCGCTTTTAATTTCTCCCTATAATGCGCACCCACTGACACGGGGCGAGACGCTGAAAAGCAAATCAAAACGATGTCGAGTCAAATAAAACTTAACTTTAAAAACTTTTTAAAAATTAAGTGTTGACATAAAAAGTGAAGTCGTTATTATGGCGCTCCACTTCGCAGCAAGGCTGCGGTAACTCATCGAGTTACAATGTTCTTTAAAAATATGAAGCAATCATCTGTGTGGGCACTCGTACAGGTTGAGTTCTAACAGCTCTTGATTCAGGAGCAAAAAAATTAGAGTCTCAAATGTAACTGAGTGACTTCATAGTCAATTCGATTCGAAAGAATCAAAATCAGAATTCATTGAGCATGGTTTGAAGTTTACTTCAAACAAAAAACTTTTAATTGAAGAGTTTGATCATGGCTCAGATTGAACGCTGGCGGCAGGCCTAACACATGCAAGTCGAGCGGTAACATTTCTAGCTTGCTAGAAGATGACGAGCGGCGGACGGGTGAGTAATGCTTGGGAATATGCCTTAGGGTGGGGGACAACAGTTGGAAACGACTGCTAATACCGCATAACGTCTACGGACCAAAGGGGGCTTCGGCTCTCGCCCTTAGATTAGCCCAAGTGGGATTAGCTAGTTGGTGAGGTAATGGCTCACCAAGGCGACGATCCCTAGCTGGTTTGAGAGGATGATCAGCCACACTGGAACTGAGACACGGTCCAGACTCCTACGGGAGGCAGCAGTGGGGAATATTGCACAATGGGCGCAAGCCTGATGCAGCCATGCCGCGTGTGTGAAGAAGGCCTTAGGGTTGTAAAGCACTTTCAGTAAGGAGGAAAGGTTAGTAGTTAATACCTGCTAGCTGTGACGTTACTTACAGAAGAAGCACCGGCTAACTCCGTGCCAGCAGCCGCGGTAATACGGAGGGTGCGAGCGTTAATCGGAATTACTGGGCGTAAAGCGTACGCAGGCGGTTTGTTAAGCGAGATGTGAAAGCCCCGGGCTCAACCTGGGAACTGCATTTCGAACTGGCAAACTAGAGTATGATAGAGGGTGGTAGAATTTCAGGTGTAGCGGTGAAATGCGTAGAGATCTGAAGGAATACCGATGGCGAAGGCAGCCACCTGGGTCAATACTGACGCTCATGTACGAAAGCGTGGGGAGCAAACGGGATTAGATACCCCGGTAGTCCACGCCGTAAACGATGTCTACTAGGAGCTGGGGTCTTCGGACAACTTTTCCAAAGCTAACGCATTAAGTAGACCGCCTGGGGAGTACGGCCGCAAGGTTAAAACTCAAATGAATTGACGGGGGCCCGCACAAGCGGTGGAGCATGTGGTTTAATTCGATGCAACGCGAAGAACCTTACCTACACTTGACATACAGAGAACTTACCAGAGATGGTTTGGTGCCTTCGGGAACTCTGATACAGGTGCTGCATGGCTGTCGTCAGCTCGTGTTGTGAGATGTTGGGTTAAGTCCCGCAACGAGCGCAACCCCTATCCTTAGTTGCCAGCGATTCGGTCGGGAACTCTAAGGAGACTGCCGGTGATAAACCGGAGGAAGGTGGGGACGACGTCAAGTCATCATGGCCCTTACGTGTAGGGCTACACACGTGCTACAATGGCGTATACAGAGTGCTGCGAACTTGCGAGAGTAAGCGAATCACTTAAAGTACGTCGTAGTCCGGATTGGAGTCTGCAACTCGACTCCATGAAGTCGGAATCGCTAGTAATCGCGGATCAGAATGCCGCGGTGAATACGTTCCCGGGCCTTGTACACACCGCCCGTCACACCATGGGAGTGGGTTGCTCCAGAAGTAGGTAGCTTAACCTTAGGGAGGGCGCTTACCACGGAGTGATTCATGACTGGGGTGAAGTCGTAACAAGGTAGCCCTAGGGGAACCTGGGGCTGGATCACCTCCTTAACGATTTAGAACAGATTTGTTCGTAGTGTCCACACAGATGATTGTTGAATAGAATTAGAGAACAAAACATTGTTTGGGTCTGTAGCTCAGCTGGTTAGAGCGCACGCCTGATAAGCGTGAGGTCGGTAGTTCAAGTCTACTCAGACCCACCACTTTGCTTAAAGTCGGTCATAAACAATGTATTCCTAGTAATGTGGGGCTATAGCTCAGCTGGGAGAGCGCCTGCCTTGCACGCAGGAGGTCAGCAGTTCGATCCTGCTTAGCTCCACCACTTTACTACTTACTCCTCATAGATAAATGCTTTGACTACAGAGTCTTTAACTCTGAGAAGTAATTCTCTTGCTCTTTAAAAATTTGGAAAAGCTGATAATTAATTCTTTTAGAAGAAATTCTAAAAAGAGTTTTCAAAAGTAAAACAATGCCGATAAACATTCATTTGTTTATTAGCGTCTACTTTAGTATTCAATATTAACTTCTGGCGAAGTTAAAACTGTCTTTAGCAGTACAACTTAAAACTATTTTGGGTTGTATGGTTAAGTGACTAAGCGTACATGGTGGATGCCTTGGCAGTTGGAGGCGATGAAGGACGTACTAACTTGCGATAAGCCTAGTCAAGCCAGTAAGAGGCGCTTGAGACTAGGATTTCCGAATGGGGAAACCCACCTGCTTGCAGGTATCGTTAACTGAATACATAGGTTAACGAGGCAAACGCGGAGAACTGAAACATCTAAGTACCCGTAGGAAAAGAAATCAACCGAGATTCCGAAAGTAGCGGCGAGCGAAATCGGACTAGCCCTTAAGCTTTAGTGTAGTTAGTGGAACATTCTGGAAAGTTTGACGATACAGGGTGACAGTCCCGTACACAAAAACTTATCTAAAGTGAAATCGAGTAGGTCGGAGCACGTGAAACTTTGACTGAATATAGGTGGACCATCATCTAAGGCTAAATACTCCCAACTGACCGATAGTGAACCAGTACCGTGAGGGAAAGGCGAAAAGAACCCCTGTGAGGGGAGTGAAATAGAACCTGAAACCGTGTACGTACAAGCAGTAGGAGCCCTTCGAGGGTGACTGCGTACCTTTTGTATAATGGGTCAGCGACTTATATTTTGTAGCGAGGTTAACCGTTTAGGGTAGCCGTAGCGAAAGCGAGTCTTAACTGGGCGTTGAGTTGCAAGGTATAGACCCGAAACCCGGTGATCTAGCCATGGGCAGGTTGAAGGTTGAGTAACATCAACTGGAGGACCGAACCCACTAACGTTGAAAAGTTAGGGGATGACCTGTGGCTTGGAGTGAAAGGCTAATCAAACCGGGAGATAGCTGGTTCTCCCCGAAATCTATTTAGGTAGAGCCTCGGACGAATACTTACGGGGGTAGAGCACTGTTAAGGCTAGGGGGTCATCCCGACTTACCAACCCTTTGCAAACTCCGAATACCGTAAAGTAATATCCGGGAGACACACGGTGGGTGCTAACGTCCATCGTGGAGAGGGAAACAACCCAGACCGTCAGCTAAGGTCCCAAAGTGTATGTTAAGTGGGAAACGATGTGGGAAGGCTAAAACAGCTAGGAGGTTGGCTTAGAAGCAGCCATCCTTTAAAGAAAGCGTAATAGCTCACTAGTCGAGTCGGCCTGCGCGGAAGATGTAACGGGGCTAAACATACCACCGAAGCTACGGCTGCATACATTAGTATGCGGGGTAGGGGAGCGTTCTGTAAGCGGCTGAAGCTCAATTGTAAAGTTGGGTGGACGTATCAGAAGTGCGAATGCTGACATGAGTAACGATAATGCGGGTGAAAAACCCGCACGCCGGAAGACCAAGGGTTCCTATCCCATGTTAATCAGGGTAGGGTAAGTCGACCCCTAAGGCGAGGCTGAAGAGCGTAGTCGATGGGAAACGGGTTAATATTCCCGTACTTGGAATAATTGCGATGGGGGGACGGAGCAGGCTAATCAAGCATGGCGTTGGTTGTCCATGTGAAAGGCTGTAGGCTGGTGACTTAGGAAAATCCGGGTCGCTAAGGCTGAGAGTCGAGACGAGCCACTACGGTGGTGAAGTTGATGATGCCCTACTTCCAGGAAAAGCCTCTAAGCTTCAGATTATTTCGAATCGTACCCCAAACCGACACAGGTGGTCAGGTAGAGAATACTAAGGCGCTTGAGAGAACTCGGGTGAAGGAACTAGGCAAAATTGTACCGTAACTTCGGGAGAAGGTACGCTGTTGTTGGTGATGAGACTTGCTCTTTAAGCTGACGACAGCCGCAGTGACCAGGTGGCTGGGACTGTTTATTAAAAACACAGCACTGTGCAAAATCGTAAGATGACGTATACGGTGTGACACCTGCCCGGTGCCGGAAGGTTAATTGATGGGGTTAGTCTTCGGACGAAGCTCTTGATCGAAGCCCCGGTAAACGGCGGCCGTAACTATAACGGTCCTAAGGTAGCGAAATTCCTTGTCGGGTAAGTTCCGACCTGCACGAATGGTGTAACCATGGCCACGCTGTCTCCACCCGAGACTCAGTGAAATTGAAATCGCAGTGAAGATGCTGTGTACCCGCGGCTAGACGGAAAGACCCCGTGAACCTTTACTACAGCTTGGCACTGAACATTGAGCCTACATGTGTAGGATAGGTGGGAGGCTTTGAAGTGGCGACGCCAGTTGTCATGGAGCCATCCTTGAAATACCACCCTTGTATGTTTGATGTTCTAACATAGGCCCCTAATCGGGGTTGTGGACAGTGCCTGGTGGGTAGTTTGACTGGGGCGGTCTCCTCCCAAAGAGTAACGGAGGAGCACGAAGGTTGGCTAAGTACGGTCGGACATCGTACGGTTAGTGTAATGGTAGAAGCCAGCTTAACTGCGAGACAGACACGTCGAGCAGGTACGAAAGTAGGTCATAGTGATCCGGTGGTTCTGAATGGAAGGGCCATCGCTCAACGGATAAAAGGTACTCCGGGGATAACAGGCTGATACCGCCCAAGAGTTCATATCGACGGCGGTGTTTGGCACCTCGATGTCGGCTCATCACATCCTGGGGCTGAAGTCGGTCCCAAGGGTATGGCTGTTCGCCATTTAAAGTGGTACGCGAGCTGGGTTTAGAACGTCGTGAGACAGTTCGGTCCCTATCTGCCGTGGGCGTTTGAGAATTGAGAGGGGCTGCTCCTAGTACGAGAGGACCGGAGTGGACGAACCGCTGGTGTTCGGGTTGTGATGCCAATTGCATTGCCCGGTAGCTACGTTCGGAATCGATAACCGCTGAAAGCATCTAAGCGGGAAGCGAGCCTCGAGATGAGTTCTCACTTTAACTTTAAGTTAACTGAAGGGCCGTTGGAGACTACAACGTTGATAGGCTGGGTGTGGAAGTGTAGTGATACATTAAGCTAACCAGTACTAATTACCCGTGAGGCTTAACCATACAACGCCAAAGTGGTTTTAGCTCAGAAGCTAATATGAACTAGAGTAGAAGTTTTATAATTATCAGATTTTTTCCAGATTTTAACAAATTTGCTTGGTGACCATAGCGTTTTGGAACCACCTGATCCCATGCCGAACTCAGAAGTGAAACGAAACAGCGTCGATGATAGTGTGGGTCTCCCATGTGAAAGTAGAACATTGCCAAGCACCTATTTAGAGAAAGCCCGATTCGAAAGAGTCGGGCTTTTTTGCTTTAAGTCCCTCTTCAATTGCTAAAATAGCTCACTTCACCGTGGTTCGTCCTGACTACTTCAACTCTAGTTAAACTGACTAATTTCACCTTGCGCAAAGCAAATGTACTCGCCTTGCTCGCTGTCATTAACTTTGCACTATTTTACTTAATTCCTTTATGATTAAACACATTAGAGATCTTCAGCGTATTAAGCGTTTTAAATAATTGACAGGTATTGGTTTGGAATCCTTCAAAGAGATTTATCAAAGAGCATGTGAAAGAAAATTAGGTGAGCAAAATTTGAGGTTGTTGATATCTGCACCCCTCACACGGCAACAGCTGTTGTCACATTCAGATTCGCTTTGGCTCGAAGCATTTACAAAGAAAGTATTCCAAAGTGGTTTCTATTGGTCAGTGATCAATGCAAAGTGGTCTGGTTTTAAAGAGGTGTTTTGGCAGTTTGATATTGATGCGTTATTGATGATGTCACCTGAGCAACTAGAAGAAAAGTCACAGGATGAGCGTATCATCCGTAACTTCAAGAAAGTACAAACGATTCCGCATAATTGCTACATGATCTATGAAATTGCACAAAAGCACGGTTCATTTGTAAAGTTTATCGCTGAGTGGCCTGAAGATAATATTATTGGCCTTTGGGCTGAATTAAAGAAACAGGGGGCGCGATTAGGTGGTAACACAGGGCCCTACGCATTACGTGCGATGGGTAAAGATACATTTATTTTGTCACGAGATGTAGAGTCTTATCTTAGAGCACACAAAATCATTGATGGTGGTTTGCAAACAAAGAAATCTCTTACTGCAACTCAGTCTTTTTTTAATAAGCTAGTAGAAGAAAGTGGGTGGTCTTTAACTGCGCTAAGCCAGCTTATTGCTTATAGTGTTGGTGATAACTACGTTAATGTAGATGGGGGTGAATAATGCAGAATGATTATACGGCAATTACAGAAGGCTTTGCTGTTGATTACCCGATGACTCAACCAAGTTCAATCAAACTCGTTTTATTTAACAAAGAGCTGTTTGAAAGATTAGAGTTAAATTGGACAGAAGAAGAAATGCTTTCTTATCTCTCTGGCTCAAGAAGCATTGAGGGCATTCCAGCATCTGCATTAGCCTATTCAGGTCATCAGTTTGGTCATTTCAATCCAACACTTGGTGATGGTAGAGCGCATTACCTAGGAACTACCCAGAGTAATAGCTCCTTTGACTTACAGTTAAAAGGCTCTGGGGCAACACCATTTTCTCGAGGCGGTGATGGCCTTTGTGCGCTTGGCCCGGCAGTTCGGGAGTTTGTGATGAGCCAAGCTATTCAGTCACTTGGGGTTAAAACAACAGAGTGTTTGTCTGTAGTTACAACAGGTAACGACGTATACAGGCAGGGCTATGTGCCTGGTGCGGTAGTTTGCCGTGTGGCATCTAGCCATATTCGAGTTGGATCTTTTCAGTATTTAGCCTTACAGCAAGATAAAGCGGGTATGGAACGCTTATTAGAGCTTGCGATTAAGCGGCATTATCCACAGATACAATCTGAAGGCGATGATAGAGTTTGTGATTTTTTAAAGCATGTATGTAATAACCAAATCTCATTGATTATTGATTGGTTAAGAGTAGGCTTTATTCATGGTGTTATGAATACCGATAATTGTTTGGTGTCTGGCGAGACCATCGACTTTGGACCGTGCGCTATGCTTGAGGCTTTCGATTTCAATGCTGTATTCAGCTCTATAGACAAACAAGGTCGCTACGCATTTGGCCAGCAACCAAATATCGCGCACTGGAATTGCGCACGTTTAGCTGAATCACTGATGTTAATTATGGCCTGTGATGAAGAGCAAGCACTCGCTAAATTGACTGATGTACTGAGTGATTTCTCTAAGTCTTTCAACGCAGCCTATCATACTATGTGGGCGCAGAAGCTAGGGTTACCAGAGTGGCAAGATTCAGACAGCGAGCTGCTCTCGGAATTGTTGGTGTTAATGAAGAGTCACCAACTAGATTACACCAATACTTTTGCTGCTTTAACATCATTTGCAATAAACAAAGAAGGACTGTTTGCACTCCCTGCAGAATTGAACGAATGGTTAGTAAAATGGAGGAAAAGGATCTCAGAGTTTGACGCTGCCGAGGTGGCTACTTTGATGTCAAAGGTAAACCCAGCCATTGTTCCTCGTAATGAATTAGTTGAAAAAGTCATAGGGGAATTTTATGAAAAAGGACACAGCCCTTTACTTGAAAAGTGGCTACCCATGTTAAAGAACCCATATGATTATCAAGAATATGACCAAGTATTTACTGCGCGTCATTCGAAACCTGAAACCTATCAAACTTTCTGTGGTACATAATGCAAATACGTTCTGGCGAGCCGCTAACTTGGCAAACAATTAAACAGAGTGTGCTTGCACACCGTAAGTCACTTACTTATGCCCATATCATTGCACTATTGGCCGCGCTGGTCAGTGTGCCTATCCCCTTAATGATGCCTTTATTAGTCGACGAAGTTCTACTCGAAAAGCCTGGGGCAGCCATTGAATTTATGAATACGCTTCTACCAGATTCTGCACACAATGCAGTTGGCTATATTCTCTTTGTGTTATTGAGTGTTGTGCTGATGCGCTTATCTGCGTTGGTGTTGGGTGTTCTGCAATCTCGACAATTTACGATTATTGGAAAAGACATCAGTTTTCAAGTTCGTAGCTTGTTGTTAAATCATTTACCACTCGTGCAACTCAAGGAATATGAAACTCAAGGTGGTGGTGCGATCAGTTCGCGCTGCATTACAGATGTCGAAACACTCGATAACTTTATCAGTCAAACCATGTCACGGTTTCTAATTAGTTTGTTAACTATCATAGGCACTGCGGTGATTTTGCTTTGGATAGACTTAACATTAGGGGCCATTATTCTACTGTTGAACCCTGCAGTTATTTATTTTTCTAGACAGTTTGGTAAACGCGTTAAAGATCTAAAGAAAAAAGAAAATGGCGCATTTGAGGCCTTTCAATCTTCACTGGTAGAAACTTTAGATGCGATTGCGCAGTTAAAAGCAATTCGTCGTGAAGGAAAATACTTCGAGCAAGTAAAGGCAACAGCAAAAGATCTAAAGCATTATTCTGTTCAATCTCAATGGAAGACTGATGCCGTCAGCCGTCTTAGTTTTACTATTTTCCTGCTCGGTTTTGAAGTATTTAGAGCCATTGCGATGATCATGGTGGTGTTTGCCGACCTAACTGTTGGGCAAATTTTCGCGGTGTTTGGCTACCTTTGGTTTATGATGGGGCCAGTGCAAGAGCTATTGGGTATGCAATATGCCTACTATGGTGCATCCGCTGCATTACAGCGTTTGAACCAAGTATTTGCCTTTGAAACGGAGGAACCTGCATCTACTCCAAGTATTCAAGCATTTAAAAACCCGCAAGTAGATATTCGTTTTGAACAGGTTAACTTTGGTTATCACAGTGAGCAGCCGGTACTAAAAAACGTTTCTATGCATATTCCTGCGGGTAAGAAAGTGGCGGTTGTGGCTGTTTCTGGCGGCGGTAAATCAACGTTAGTGCAGTTGTTACTTGGTTTATATGAGAAGCAATCTGGCAGCATTCTTATTGATGATAACCACATTGAGCAGGTTGGCTACCCGCAAGTGAGAGAGCATGTTGCGACCGTACTACAACAACCCGTTATGCTGAATGCCTCAGTAAGAGAAAACCTCTCAATGGGCGGCCAGTTTACCGATGATCAATTATGGCATGCTTTGGCCATTGCAGAGCTCACAGACGCCATAGAAAAATTAGATCAGCAGTTAGATGCTTTAATTGGTCGAAATGGGGTGCGTTTGTCAGGGGGTCAAAAACAACGTTTAGCAATCGCTAGAATGGTATTGGCTGATCCGAAAGTGGTTATTCTAGATGAAGCAACATCAGCATTAGATATAGAAACCGAAGCTAAAATTCATCGCAACCTAACTCAGTTTTTAAAAAATCGAACAACTCTGATTATTGCACATCGACTGAGTGCAATTTCTCAAGCTGATTTGATCTATGTATTAGATGATGGTGAAGTATCTGCGTTTGGTGAGCATAACGCTTTGATAAAAAAGAAAGGTTTGTATCAGACCTTGTTTTCTCACCAATTGTAATGTGAATGTTAAATGAACACTTTAATATTAAAGTATTAAGTAAAGATTAAGCTTTGCTCTTCTACTATAATCACACACAAGCGATGAACGGAGTCGCTTACCATTATGATAAACGGGGAATGACAATGAAATTAAGAATGCTAAGCCTTGCAGTAGCTATTCTAGCTACATCAGCAGTAAATGCAAAAGAGCAAAAGGAAGGCGTATACCTTGGTGTATTTGGTGATTATTACAAAGCTAAGTGGCAAGAAATTCGTGATGCCGCAGGCGTAAATGTTGATGACTCTACATCATGGGGTGCAGAACTAGGTTATCGTTTTAATGACTATTGGAGTGCGCGTTTAGAGTACGCAGATATGGACTTTGATCTATCAGGTGCACAGAACGGTTCTCTAAGTGGTGATCGCATCGGTGTTGATGGTCTTTATCACTTTAATGGTGGTCCTTTCTACGCGCTATTTGGTCTTAAATCGATTGATGCATATACATCAAACACTTTCGCTAATGTAGGTGCAGGTTATCGTCATCATTTAACAGATAACTTATTTGTAAATGCTGAAACAGCACTTTACCAAGGCCTAGATCGCGGTTATACAGATGTAGGTGTGAAACTAGGTATTAACTATGCGTTCGGTGCTTCTCCTTCGCAACCAGTTAAAGCAGCGCCTGCGCCAGCCCCAATTGCTAAGCCTGAGCCTAAGCCAGAACCTGTAGTTCAAGCGCCAAAAGATGCCGACAAAGATGGTATCATTGATGCGGAAGATCGCTGTGCTAATACGCCAATGACAGACGCAGTGGACGCAAGTGGCTGTACGCTTTATAAAGATGAAGAAGTGACGGTTAGCTTATTGGTTCGTTTCCCGAACAACAACTCAGCTGTTTCTCAGCAATACTTAGATGATATTGATGCTGTAGTGAAATTCTTAAATGAATTCCCTGAGACAACGGTACGTTTAGAAGGACACACATCTGCAGTCGGTAAAGCAGAATACAATAAGTGGCTTTCTCAAAAACGTGCAGATTCAGTTGCTAAGCAATTAATCTCAGAAGGTATTGATGCAAGTCGAGTAAGTGCAATTGGCTACGGTGAAGAGCGTTTAAAAAATACAGCCAACACTGAACAAGCACATGCACAAAATAGACGTGTTGAAGCAAAACTTATTTCTGTTAAACGTGTAAAAGTTAAGCGTTAATCGCAGTTCATATTTTAGAAAGCCAGCTTTTGCTGGCTTTTTTCGTTTTGGCATATATTTATCTTAAATCACCAGACGGCATTTTATTCACCAAGTTAATATCGACTATAGTGTGAGTTTCAATATGAAAGATTTTCAAGTCAAAATAAAGCCCCTATACTGGTTATGAAATATACCAAAAAGCTGTTCAAGCTCTTTTGGTATTCAAGACAACAGAGGGGATATATTGTGCTTCAAGATTATCGATCACATGTTGAAGAACGTGCATTGCAAGGAATTGTTCCTAAGCCACTCGATGCGCAACAAACTGCAGATCTAATAGAATTAATAAAAAATCCACCTGCAGGTGAAGAAGAATTTATTTTAGATTTATTTGTTAACAGAGTACCGCCAGGTGTTGATGAAGCAGCTTATGTGAAAGCTGGATTTCTGGCTGCTTTAGCAAAGGGAGATGCTAGTTCTGCACTGATATCAAAGCAGTATGCGGCCGAATTACTCGGCACCATGCTGGGTGGCTATAACATTGCACCTATGATTGAGCTACTAGAAAACAGCGAACTAGCGCCAATTGCAGCGAAGGGGCTGTCTCATACCTTGCTCATGTTTGATGCTTTTTATGACGTTGAAGAAAAAGCGAAAGCTGGAAATAAATATGCTCAGCAAGTAATTGAATCGTGGGCGCACGCAGAATGGTTCATTTCAAAACCAGAAGTGGCAGAAAAAATGTCAGTGACGGTTTTTAAAGTCCCAGGTGAAACAAATACTGATGATTTATCTCCTGCGCCGGACGCCTGGTCTCGTCCTGATATTCCTTTACATGCATTGGCAATGCTCAAGTTGGAGCGTGAGGGTATTAAGCCTAATAAAGCCGGTGAAATTGGTCCTATTTCTCAATTAGAAGAACTTAAAGCAAAAGGTTTACCATTAGCGTATGTCGGTGATGTAGTGGGTACTGGTTCATCCCGTAAATCTGCAACCAATTCAGTCTTATGGTTTATGGGAGAAGATATTCCTTATGTCCCAAATAAGCGAGTTGGAGGTGTTTGTTTAGGAGGCAAAATTGCCCCTATTTTCTTTAATACCATGGAAGATTCAGGGGCATTACCAATAGAGCTGCCTGTTGAGTCATTAAATATGGGGGACCAAATAGATATTTACCCTTATGAAGGCGTTGTTAAACGGCATGGTACAAACGAAGTAATTTCAACTTTTAAGTTAAAATCTGATGTGATTTTAGATGAGGTCAGAGCGGGTGGACGTATTCCGCTTATCATTGGTAGGGGTCTAACAGACAAAGCAAGAGCTTCACTAGGTCTAGAGCAAGAGTGTATCTTTAAAAAGCCTGCGCCGACTAAAGATTCAGGTAAGGGTTATTCTCTGGCACAAAAAATGGTGGGTAAAGCATGTGGTGTTGATGGCGTTCGCCCAGGACAATATTGTGAACCGACTATGACAACGGTTGGGTCGCAAGACACGACTGGCCCGATGACAAGGGATGAATTGAAAGATCTCGCTTGCCTAGGATTTTCGGCTGACTTAACCATGCAATCGTTCTGTCATACCTCAGCGTATCCAAAACCAGTTGATGTAAATACCCATCATACGCTGCCAGATTTTATGATGAACAGAGGAGGTGTCTCACTGCGTCCGGGAGATGGTGTCATTCATTCGTGGTTAAACCGTATGCTATTGCCCGATACTGTGGGCACAGGCGGTGACTCACATACCCGTTTCCCTTTAGGTATATCATTTCCTGCAGGCTCAGGTGCTGTGGCGTTTGCAGCTGCAACAGGGGTTATGCCGCTTGATATGCCTGAATCTGTATTAGTGCGTTTTAAAGGTGAGATGCAAGCTGGGATCACACTGCGAGATTTAGTACATGCTATTCCATACTATGCTATCAAAGCGGGTCTATTAACCGTAGAGAAAAAAGGCAAAGTGAATGAGTTTTCTGGGCGAATTCTAGAAATAGAAGGAGTTGAACACTTAACCGTTGAGCAAGCATTTGAGCTGTCAGATGCATCAGCAGAGCGCTCGGCTGCAGGTTGTACAGTTAAGCTATCTCAATCATCAATAGAAGAATACCTAAACTCTAATATTGTCATGTTGAAATGGATGATCTCTGAAGGGTATGGGGATGTTCGTACTATTGAGCGTCGTATTAACAAGATGCAAGCATGGTTAGAAGATCCGAAACTGATGGAAGCAGATGCAAATGCCGATTATGCACACGTACTTGAAATTGATCTTAATGATATTAAAGAGCCAATACTTTGCGCGCCAAATGATCCTGACGACGCACGATTACTATCTCAAGTGCAAGGCGAGGAAATAAACGAAGTGTTTATTGGCTCTTGCATGACGAACATTGGTCATTTCCGTGCGGCAGGTAAGTTACTTGATAATTTTAAAGGGCAATTACCGACGCGAATGTGGATTGCTCCGCCAACTAAAATGGATCGCGACCAACTAACTGATGAAGGGTATTACGGTATCTTTGGTCGAGTAGGTGCGCGAATAGAAACACCAGGATGCTCATTATGCATGGGGAATCAGGCACGTGTGGCTGATAAATCAACAGTCGTGTCTACTTCAACACGTAATTTCCCGAACCGATTAGGCACAGGTGCGAATGTTTTCTTAGCATCTGCGGAGCTTGCAGCGGTTGCCGCTATTCTAGGTCGATTACCAAATGTTGAAGAGTATCAAGAATATGCAACAAAGATTAATGCTACGGCAACAGATACTTACCGTTATCTCAATTTCCATAAAATGCCACAGTACACGCATAAAGCAGACAAGGTGATTGTTCAACAAATTGTATAGGTTTATTTTTTAAATTAGATACTTAAGCAAAAAAGCCCACTTTACGGGTTTTTTGCTTTATTAAGCGTAAGTTAATAATCCACCTTGACTCCATGGTGCTGTGTATTAAAATTATCCAGTAATTGTAATAAGTTGTAATCAAGGATTGAGATAAACTTAACCTTGGATTACTCACTCTTCGTTCAAGGTCATATTATGAAAAAGGCTTTTCTCCTTTCTAGCGCGCTAGTTTCAGCCAGTGCAGTTGCTGCACCAAACCCATCATTCAGTGAAATTCGATTAGGTTTCGAACGCATCGATTATAGTGAAAAACTTGATAATGTTGCTGGTATAACTGATTTGGAGCAATCAGCTTCAGTGACCAACCCCGCGATTCGTCAGCTTTCATATACTGGGATAGATGATGATTGGGGTTTCTACATAGGTAGTGCAGCAACAATTGCCACGTCAATTGATACTGAGGTTTGGAATGCCAAAGAGTTCGGTGACGTTCAGCAGAATGACTTTAAAATAAAAGCGAATGAAATAGCACTGTCAATGGCTTACAACTTGACTAGAGCAACTCAAATCACATTCGGTGCACGTATTCATACATCTAGCTTTACGCGCTCTAGCTTTAAGCTTGGCTCTGCAGCGAAAAGTTTTGATGAAGCGTTAAAAGCTTTAGGTGAAGGGGATGAATTACCAAGATTTGATTTGCCAGGGCAAAGAAAAGAATCGACGGATGTATTAGCTGATAATCCAAGTTACCTCGCACCAGTGATTTCAATTACAGAAGATCAGATGGGAATCTTAGGCGCGGTCGGGATCCGCTATGACAGTCGATTAGCTGACGCTTTTAATGATGTAAGCTGGTACGCCGAAACAGAAGTGAGTACACCATTTTATTCAAGAACCCAAAATACCAGTATTGAATCTGTCACTTTGACTGACAGTTTTAATGGTTGGGGAGTAATGGCAAGAGCGGGTGTTCGTTATCAACTTAAAGAACATATTGCGCTGATGGTTGGTGTTGATGCGCAATACAAAGAGCGTGACAAAATCTCTGAAGAAATAGATGGGCGTCGTCGTACGGTTCCTAACATCAAATTTGAAAATGTATCCTTTTCAGCAGGCTTGCAGTGGAGCTACTAAGAATGAAAAAAACAGCAGTTGTTTTAGCTATCGCAGCTCTGACTTTATCAGGCTGTAAAACATTAGATGCAGTACCTGGAGGTTTGGGTAATTTAGTCGGTACTAAAGAAGTCGATCAAGCTCAAGTACAGGCCGTATACAATAAAGCTCAAGAAGCCTATTTATCAGCCCAGTCTTCAATGCAAATCGTGGCGACTGAATCTTTAAGCGATTTTGATCCTGAAAGAATTAAAGACGCCAATAAAGTGTGGAGCGATCTGCAAGAAGAATTTGCTGAATTACAAGGCAAACCAGAGCGCGCGATTGAGAAGGCTTCCTTATTTTCATCAAATACTGTAGCAGATGAAATAATGGAACAATCTCAGCAAATAACCACTTTGGTGTCAGCAGCTCAAGCTTCAAAAAATGCCATCGTTGCTGTTCTTGAGCCTGTTAGAGCTCACTTTGCTGTGTTAGATAAAATTGATGCGAAAAAGAACTTTGAAAAGCAATATGCGCAATTAGTTTCTCGTCATGAAGAGTTAAAAGAAATGCTGATTGAGGGTGAGCAATCTAAAGTTGAAGGCTATTTACCTGATTTAAATAATCGTTTGCATAAACTTGAGCAGGATGCAGTCGAAAAGTTTTATCTAGGCGAAGTGCTTGCTGATTTAAAAGTTTTGGCTAACTCGGATAAATCAGATGTATTGCCATCTGTTTTTGTTGATGCAAAGAATGCGGCTGAATTAGCTCAAGCATTTGCAAGAAACAATGTTCGTCAGTACCAAGATATTGAAGCGAAGACACTATTAGCTCAGCTTCAAGTTAAGCGAATTAATAGCTTATTCAGTGAGCATATTAGCCGAAAGGAAGCACTGAAAGATGACACCGTTGAGGTACAGCTTTTAGGTTTAGAAAAGCAAATTTATCAACTAACTCAAAAAGCAGGGTTGGGTGATTTACGTCACTTAAGCTTCACTGAACAGTTAGCAGAATTAAATAAAGCTAATTAAGATTGCAATTATTAAGTGCGCTATATGCGCACTTTTTGTTTCAAAAATACATCCTTTTATAACTTTCTGTAATTACTCTCCCGTTTTAAGAATATTTAAAGAATCTTCTTTATTTGAGACTACTTTAGTTCAAAAAACATCCTACTCTTATTGTGCAGTAAATTTAAATAAAGTGCTTTAAACAATCATCGCACTTATATAAAACAGCACAGGACAAGCCATGAAAACAGGAATCAGAAATAACTGGCGAACATTCATTACGCCTATCGTTTTTAGTTTAGCATTATCAGCATGTGGTGGAGGTGGTTCAGATGGCACAGACCCAACACCTACTCCCACACCAGAAAATAAAGCGCCAACGGTTAGCATTGCAGAGTTACAAGAAGCAAAAGAGCAAGAGGCATTCACCTTATCTGCAACAGCAGCAGACAGTGATGGCGCGATTTCAAAATACCAGTGGTCAACAGATTCTGCGTTAGACTTCACTTTATCTGGTGCTGATACCAACGAATTAACAGTCACCAGCCCCGATATTTCAGAAGACACGACCGTAACATTCAAGCTGGTGGTCACTGACAATGGCTCTGTGGCAAAGACAGCAGAAGCAACACAAACGGTAGTTATTAAGCGCAGGGTTTCATCGGTCACGATAACAGGTATCGTCACTGACAAACCTATTGCGAATGCAAATATCACTCTCTCGGCGGGCGATTCATCAGTTCAAGTTCAAGCGGGGACAGATGGTGGGTACTCTGGTGAGTTGGTTGTTGATGAGTCCGAAGTTAAGAATCTTGTGCAAATTAAAGCTCAAGGTATTGGCGAGCAGAGTAATGTTGAATTCTGGTCATTGCTTAATTCAGTTGAAACGGTGATAAGTCAAGCGGGTGATGATGGCGTTTTACAAAAAGAAGAAAACTTCTCGGTAAATGTTACCAACGTCACAACGGCTGAATATGCAATTATTAGGCGTGAAGGCGAAATCCCTAAAGATGACGACGGATTAAAATCAGCGCTTCTTAATGTTGATGCTGATGAAAAGTTACAACTTGCAACCTTAATCAAGGTCGTGGTGGATAATCCTGATTTTTCATTGCCTGAAGGAGTTGAAAATACCTTACAGTTAGTATCTTCAACTGAAACGGCTCAGGCATTTGAAGCGCAAGTAAATGAAAAAGATCCGACAATAATTGAAAAGACTAAGAATGAGATAAAAGAAGATACAGATCTAGTGACTGGGCCTACAGGTACTCTAGTGGGAGCATATATCTTACAGTCCCCTCGGTATTACAATAATCTCGCTTATCACATCACTTTAAATGCTGACAATACTGGCATCATCAATGGTATTAATGAGCAAACCATAGCTAATTGGGAGCTCGATGGTAATAAACTGTCACTTACACTCGCCGCACCACTTAAAAAATCGGTTATAGAAAATACTTTAGATGATCAATCGAAACAGCGCGTCGAAACCTATGTGACCAGCTTGAGTATGTTGGTGCTTGGTGAAAACGAAGTATTTAGAACAGTTGAAGTAACTGAAAGTATTTATCAAGTAATAGATAGTGTTGAGCAAGACCCTGAAACTGTAACTTATATCAGCAATCTAACTAGTAAGTTACAAACAGCACAACCCACAGCAGAAATATTAACAGCAGGTGGAGGTGTTTGGTACTTAGATTTAGACGACAGAGATTATACCATCAATGACGATCCTGAAGAGCAAGTATCTAAGCTGATTTTCAATGCCGATGGCACAATCACGACGGAGTTCTCAGATGAGGAAGTGACCTGGCGAATTGAAGGTCGCGCCATAGTTGTCGACTATAAAGACTTTACCGATGACACCAAGCAAACGCTTGAATCTGAAGGTTCAGTTTCAATTTGGTTGACCAAAGTGCTAGGTGCAGGGTATCAAATCGTAACGCTAGATACGGCCGATGATGAATGGCCTAATACCGAATATGGGTTATTAATTAAACCTTCAAGTGTGACAGTGAATAAAACTACAATGTCGGGTCGCTGGCATGGTTTCTATGGCTTGAACCAAAGTTACTACATGGACCTATATCCAGATGGATCAATTTACTTTGGTTTAGAGCGCAGTGATTATGTGTGGGATATTGATGGTAATACCATGGTGCGCAAGGTCTACATGAAAAATGGTAGTCGTGTTGAAAGCTGCGAAGAGGAGCGTGATGACTGTACGTTAGTCGGAGTGACTAATCATGAGCTTCTGGCAATGGTAAATGGCCGCTATTATGTAAAACGCACATTCATATGGATGAATGAACAAGGCATGATGGAAGTCAGCGAATCTGCACTGTTTATCTTTGAATATGACAGTGACTTAAGTATCACTGCATTTGATCAGACATTACCAAATTATGGTGATACCTATGTATGGGTACAAGATGCCATGGGTAACTTGATGATGGTGATGATGAATCGTGATAGTGAGGAATTCGATGGTGTCATCACCTTTGGAGAGCGAAGTTATAACTTTAACTTCGAAGGGGGCAATATTGTTTATTTGGTTGATGGTGCTAAGTATACCTTAGAGATAATAGACAGCTCTCAAGAATACATTCAGGCATGTTTATACCCTTCTTCGGGGCTGACATTTGACATAGCAGGTGAAGGCTCTGTTGGATTCCATCAAGTTGGATTCGCTTCTTCAGGTTTAGAAGGGGTTTGGGAACTAGCGAATGAAAGTGTCATTTTCATGTTCCTACCAGACAACAGATACTTTGCCATTCAATGGGCAGAAGAAAATGGTTTCATAGGTTTTGAAAGAGGTGCTTATACAACTGACGGTACCAGCATTACATTTGAAACTGAGCAAAACCATGATGGCGAAGCCTTGGTGTGTGATGCGCCAGCGGGGCAGGGCTGCTCAGGCGTTTCTTTCGAATACAGCGTTTCTGATTCTGAGTTTGTTTTGGGTGGTACCGGTGAGGGAGCAATTTCTTTCAGTAAAGTGAACTTTGCCTCAGAAGGTGTCGAGGGCACATGGGGGTTATTGGATGATGCAGCTTTACTTATGTTGTTACCTGAAAGTCGCTATTTTGCTATCCAATGGGCTGAAGAAAATGGTGATATAGGCTTTGAACGTGGCAGCTATCAAACAACAGATGCGCAAATAACATTTGATACGTTGCAAAATAACGACGGAGGAGCGTTAATATGCGATGCATCTGTCGATGCCACGTGTTCGAGTGTCACTTTTAATTATACTCTACCATCGGGCTGCACCGATGATTCCATGGTGAAGATCTGGAAGCAGATGCCACTAATGGGCAATTCAATTATTAATAACTCGGATCTTTATCTAGGTGAAACACTAGGCCTAAGCTTGAACCGTTGGGGCAATGGCACAGTTAAAACTAATATGGGCGAGCATGAAGTCTATTGGTATGTTGCACCTGAAGGTTTGATTGAAGTGAACTTCCAAAATCCAGAAGTCATTTATAGTAACTCTACTGGATCTAGTACAGTTGAACACAAGCGTTACGGCTACAATATTAAGTTAGATACAGTTGATCCTATGAAAGTGTCTGTGACTGACAAAGTAGATGTTTATACAGATGGCAACATGACTGGCTCTAACAATCATGATTTTATGGCCAATCTCTACTATGAAAGAGATTTCATAGATTTATCAAACGTTGACTTTGTGGGTAAATGGGTTGCTTTCGACAGAGCCGATGGAAATCAAATAAGCCGAGTTGAGTTTATGGCTGATGGAACAGGTAATGTGACATCCACGTTTGATGAGCCAGATGAAGATGGGTCATTTACTTGGTCTGTCACTGATCGGGCATTGCATCTCAAATTTGGAGACAGTGAAATCGATAAGATCCATTTGTCAAAAGACTTAACGGTAGGTTATCAGTTTATCGATGACTATATTGACACTGCGAATTTATTTGATAGCCAGATTATCTCAGGGTTGTTAATTAAAGATATGAGTCCTCAGCTAGCGAAAGAAGATTATGTTGGTCGATGGGTTTACTTTGATGGTTCAGAACAAGTCAGCGGCCAAAATGGCACTGAAATCTACCCTGAAGATGAGGATGATTCTTATCTGACATTTGTATTTGGTACAGGAAAAAGCTCTTATCAAGGCCGTTATGAGGATGGCCAAGTTGTCCGAGCGCGTTATGTAAACCCTAATACGCAAGAAAGAACACGGTTCTGTGAACCGTCATCAACTTGTGTGCTCGAAGCTGAAATGCGCTATCAAATGGTGGCTGAGCATGAAGGTCGTTACTTCTGGGCAAGAGAGTTCAGTAGTTTTGATGCTGACGGAAAAGAATATCCTAATTCTGGCGTCATATTCGTTGGTGAGCGTAACGAATCAACGGATATTGAAAAACTAGAAACCTATCACTTATGGTTCACTATGTATCAAGCTGAAGGTAGCAGCTCTGTGGCATGGTCTATGACTTATTCAACAAATGAGAGTGATGAAACTACGGGCGACTTAACTGTCGGGGACGGTAGTCCAATGCCGTTTACTTTCATGGATGGTAAACTTGAATTAGTTATGGACGGGAACGACACTATAATTGAGCTTGTGCCAGGCAGTAACAACAAAGATGGCTTGACCTTGTGTAAGTATCTAAAAGGGAATACTTGTACTGTACAAGATCACGTGCCTCTATTCTTTAGTCCACCGAACTAATCGCTATATTTAAGTTTTGAAAGGCCCGTTGAGGGCCTTTTTTGTTACAACTACTTGCTAATTAAGCACTACTCAACTAATAAGTTAGTGCAAACAACAAGAAGGAATTAACTATGGCCAAAGTCACTTCATCACCCATTTCAGCTTTTTGCTGGGCAGAATTATGTTCATCGGATTGGGCTGGCGGAAAACAATTCTATACACAACTCTTTGACTGGCAGTTTGACGATCAACCCATTGGTGAAGATTGTTATTACACTATGCTAAAGAAGCAAACTGATGATATCGCAGCCATGTATCAAATGATGCCTGAGCAAAAAGAGGCAAATATTCCCAGTCATTGGTTAGGCTATATTGCAGTCGAAAATGTTGATGCCATCGCCGATAAAGCAAAGCAGCTAGGTGCAACGGTCATTCATGGCCCATGTGATGTGATGAGTGCGGGTCGAATGGTGATGATAAGCGATCCAGGCGGTGCATTTGTGGCATTTTGGCAAGCCAATGAGCATATCGGTACACAACGCATATTAGAGAAGAATACGCCTTATTGGCATGAGTTGGCTTGTCGAGGCAGTGAAAAAATCGGTCAGTTTTATAGTGAGCTGTTAGGTTGGCAGATCCAAGTCGAAAAAATGGAACACATGGATTACACCTTGTTTTGTAATGAACAGGGGCCTGTTGCAGGCATGCTCGAAATGACCGAAGAGTGGGAGGGCATTCCACCACATTGGATGATCTATTTTGCTGTGGCTGATTGTGATGCGATGTCTGAAAAAGCGACGTCTCTAGGTGGGCAAGTTTGTGTGCCGCCCACCGATATTCCAAACATTGGGCGTTTTGCCGTTATCACAGATCCGCAAGGCGCAGTATTCTCAATTATGCAGTCTTGTAATGGCGATATTGATTTGAATGCTTGATATTAAAGGAATTTGCCCCAAGTTCAGTAAGCATTAGAAAATGCTAGGAGAATACAATGACAAAACATGTGGTGATTACTGGGGCAAATCGCGGTATCGGCCTTGAGTTCGCTAAGCAGTATTTAGCGCAAGGTTTTGAAGTAACTGCAGTTGTTCGTAAGCCATCAACTGAGCTAGAAGAATTATCGGTTAACATCATCGAAGGTATTGATGTGAGCCAAGGTGATGATGTTGCTCGATTAGCATCAGCGCTGAGCGGTAAGTCTATTGATGTGCTTATCAACAACGCAGGTATTTTTCAAAATGAAAGCCTCGCCAATATGGACTTTGATGCCATTAATGCGCAGCTTCAGATCAATGCGGTGGCGCCTGTGCGAGTCACACATGCTTTGCAAGCTAACTTAAACAGTGGCAGTAAAGTGGCGATGATCACAAGTCGAATGGGCTCAATCGCTGATAATGGCTCAGGTGCTTATATTGGCTATCGTATGTCAAAAGCGGCACTCAATGCAGCAGGTGTCAGTTTAGCGCATGAACTCAAGCCTAAAGGTGTAGCCGTTGCCTTATTACACCCGGGTTTTGTGCAAACTCAGATGGTTAATTTCGCCGGAGATATCTCACCTCAAGTTGCTGCAGAGCGATTAATACAACGTATTGAAGAGCTGAACTTAGATAATACAGGCAGCTTCTGGCACTCAAACGGTGACATTTTACCTTGGTAAAATAGAGCATATAAAAAAGATGAACAGATGGCAGGCAATGCTTTCTGTTCGTCGCGTGTTCAGGTTAGGTTTGCTAAACTTGTGGCAATGATCACTTATCCTGAACAATTATCATGGAATTAGAACAAAACACACCACTCACACTGCCGCTTTTTTTACTTGATGAGCATATTGAGCAGCGCGACCTAGAAGCCTCTGATTTAACGTTGAGTGTAATCTTAGACGAAACATTACTTGCCAACCTGTGCCAAAACCCAGCAGAAGATCAAAGCATCAGTATTAATTTAGAAACCTACCAGCTATTTGCCGATAACTCTGATTTTAAACCTGTGATCAGCGAAGCACATCAAGCTCAGTTACTACTTAACCGAGGTCCTGTATTAAGTGCCGTGGTAAGTAGTGGTGAGCAAGTTTTTATTTCTCCTCCAGTAGAAATGATGCCGACATTTGATCTAGGCGACGAAGAAGAGGAGGCGTAATGCCTTTTAAAAAAGGATTTGTTTTTACTTGCCTACTTTTTCTAAGTGGTTGTGTTGCACTGGCAGCCAATCACTACGAGACTTTGTTTGGGCCAGCACAAACACAACAACGTGAAGTCGTTGCAAATACCCCTCATGCGACGCAATATCTCAATGACGTAAAGCCGATTATTGAGCAGCGCTGTGTGGTGTGTCACGGTTGTTACGATGCACCCTGCCAGCTAAAGCTCTCTTCTCCTGAAGGCATAGACCGCGGCTTGAGTAAGGAGCCCGTGTATGATGGTACTCGTTTATTGGCGCAAACACCGTCACGTTTATTGATAGATGCCACATCTACACAACAATGGCGCGATAAAGGCTTTACTGCGGTGCTTAACGAACATCAGCAAAGTGCTGATGCAAACTTAGCAGCCTCTGTGATGTATCGTTCATTGTTATTAAAACAAAATACTGAATTGCCCGCACAGCAAGTGCTAGGTGATGAATTTGATTTTAGCCTAGACAGAACGGCCACTTGCCCGAGCATCGAAGAGTTCGACAATTATGCGCAAAACCAGCCTCATGCGGGTATGCCTTATGGTTTACCAGCGTTAGAGCAAAGTGAATTTGCTGTACTACACGATTGGTTAAAAAGCGGTGCTAAAATGGCCCAGATTGCGCCGCCGACCTTAACTGAGCTTGCACAAATCGAAATCTGGGAAGCTTTTCTAAATCAAGATAATTTTAAGGCGCGTTTGTCAGCGCGTTATATTTATGAGCATTGGTATTTAGCGAATATTTACTTTGATGAAGCCAATAAATCAGACTCACCGAGCTTTTTTAAATTAGTGCGCTCAAAAACGCCGCCGGGGCAGGCGATTGAAATTATCGCGACGCGCCGACCTTTTGATGATCCAAACGTTGAGCGCGTATATTACCGTTTTCAACATCAGCGTAGCACTGTCTTGTCGAAAACCCATATGCCGCTGGCAATTAACGAGCAAAAGTTGGCGCGTTTAAAAACACAGTTTATTGAAGCGGATTATCAGGTTTCGAGCCTGCCAGGCTATGCACCTGAGGTCGCTTCGAATCCGTTTAAGAGCTTTGCGCAGCTACCCGTTAAGTCTAAATATCAGTTTATGCTAGACGAAGCGCATTTGATCATCAGTGGTTTTATCAAAGGACCTGTTTGCCGTGGTCAAATTGCATTGAATGTCATCAACGACCACTTTTGGGTTGCCTTTGTCGATCCTGAAAAAAATAGCTCCCCAAAAATGGCCGAGTTCTTAATTCAAAATGACGATGAACTTGCGCTTCCAGCTGCTGAGCAAAGCAATGCCTTACCCCTTTCAAGTTGGGCTAAATATGCAAAACGCCAGCATGAGTACTTAAATGCCAAAACGAAATTAGCGAATCAGGTGTTTGCCGATGGCAGCAATTTAACCACAGACTTAATTTGGCAGGGTGAAGGGCATAACCGTAATGCAGCACTCACGGTATTTCGCCACTTCGACAGTGCCACTGTGGTAAAGGGCTTTGTTGGCCAATCACCAAAAACCATGTGGCTATTAGACTATGCCTTGTTTGAGCGCATTCATTACTTGCTGGTGGCCGGCTTTGACGTGTATGGCAATGTAGGGCATCAGCTTATTACCCGTTTATATATGGACTTTTTACGCCTTGAGGGCGAGCAAAACTTCATTAATTTACTGCCGCAAGCTGAAAGACAAAAAGTCAAAAATCACTGGTACCGTAAGTCGCATTTAAGCTTAAGTGAGTTTATAAATCGTAAGACCATTTTAGCTGCCCCGACGGGGATACAATTTACCACCGGTGAGCCTAAGTTAGAGCTATACACTAAGTTTAAACAGCATTTGCAGCCTATCTTAAGTGAGCGCTATGCCTATAACTTAGTACCTAAGCCATTGGCAAAACTCAACGCGTTGCCGAGCAAAGCAATTAATTTACTGCCTCAAGTGTCATTTGTTTTGGTTAAACACGGCGAGCAGCATAAAGCGTATACGCTTATTCACCATAACGCGCACTACAATATCTCAAGTTTATTGAATGAAGAGGGCCAGCGAGCTTACGATGAAGATACCGTGACCTTAGTGCCGGGTTTCATTGGCGATTACCCCGAGGCTATTTGGTATTTGCCGAATTCGGATCACGTACAAAGCTTTGTTGAAAATATGCATAGCATGCAAAGTGAAGCCGACTACAGGGCTCTAAAGCAGAAATTTGCAATACGTCGAAGTCATCCGCAATTTTGGCAATATAGTGACCTGTTGCATGAGGTGGCTAAGCAGTACAAGGGTATCGAATATGGTGTGTTCGATTACAATCGACTTGAGAACAGATAACTCTGTTGGGTATTATAGCCATTAATTAAAAAACGAAATTAGGAAGCGCACCATGTCTGCGAACACAACAAAGCTAGTCGTTATGCTAGAAATGCAAAACGCCATGAACACTAAGGTTCATGAGCAATGGTTTAACCAAGGGTTTGAATGGTATCGCGCTATTTGGGTTGAGTGTGCTGAAATGCTAGACCATTACGGTTGGAAGTGGTGGAAAAAGCAAACACCAGATACTGAGCAAGTGATTTTAGAGCTAGTGGATATTTTCCACTTCGGCCTATCGCTACGTATTGATGGCGTGAAAAGCTACGAGCAGTTAGCAACAGAACTGGAAAAAGAATTAAGTGAGCCGCAACTTGCTGAAGACTTTAAACAAACACTTGAACAACTTGCAGCGAGCGCTGTGGCTGATAAGTCTTTCAACGCGCAAGCGTTTGCTGGCTGTATGCAGCAAATTGGTATGAGCATTGATGATTTATATCGTGGTTATGTGGGCAAGAATACCCTGAATTTCTTCCGTCAAGATCATGGTTATAAAGATGGTTCTTACATTAAGGTATGGAATGGTCAAGAAGACAACGAGCATTTAGTTGAAGTTGTGAAGAGTCTAGACACAGAGCATGCGGATTTTGCTAAGCAAGTTTATGCAGGGCTAGAAGCGCGTTACCCTGCATAATAATTGTTCTAAGCTATCGGCAATAAAGTGCGATAGTCCGTAATTGATAAATAGCCAGTGATGTCTTTCACTGGCTGTTTGCTATCTGGGTTAGCAACCGCCAATAAGTGCTCAATGCCAAATTGTTTAGCTGAAGCTAATACGCTTAAACTGTCATCGACAAACAGAGTTCTGCTTTTATCAAAACCCAAATCAGCTTGAACTTGCTGCCATAAACTTTGGCTTTCTTTACTCACGCCATACTCATGGGTTGAAATCAGCTTGTCGAGGTATTGATCAAACTGCGTACGCTCGACTTTTAAGCTTAAGCTATCGGGGTGTGCATTGGTCAGTAAAATGAGTTCTTTTCCTGCAGCTTTTAACGCCTTTAAAAACTCGGGTACGTCGTCACGTATAGTGATCAGATGCTGTATCTCACGCTTCAGTTCCATGATGGGCAGATCGAGTTCTTTTTGCCAATAATCTAAGCAGTACCATTGAATTCTTCCTTCTACAGCTTGGTAGCGTTTTTCTATATCAGCAAAAGCTTCTGTGACACTGATATTGTGTTTTCTTGCGAGCTGTTCGGGGATCACATTTAACCAAAAATGGTTATCAAAATGCAGATCGAGCAGAGTGCCGTCCATATCTAATAAAACGGTATCGATTTTTGACCAATTTAACATAGGCATTTGTCGTTAAAGGCTTTATGATTAAGTTAACTGCCATATTAGCAAATAAACGCCTATGTCACAGAAAAAGCATCCAAACCCACCTGAAATTATCCACTGCGATGTAGTGGCCAAAAGTAAACTCTTTACCGTTGAAGCATTAGATTTGACCTTTTCAAATGGTGAGCAGCGTCAATATGAACGAATTCGAGGCGGTGGCCGAGGTGCTGTGATGGTGGTGCCAATCACCTCAGACAACGAGCTTTTATTAGTCAGAGAATATTGTGCGGGCACACATAACTATCAACTCGGCTTTCCTAAAGGCTTAATTGACCCAGGTGAAACTGCAAAGCAAGCTGGCAACCGCGAGCTAAAAGAAGAAGTTGGCATGGGCGCAGAGCAGTTTGATGAGCTAAAAACGCTGTCACTGGCACCAAGTTATTTTAATGCGCGCATGCACATTTTGGTTGCGCAAAATCTTTACCCAGAAAGTTTAGAAGGTGATGAGCCTGAACCGCTGGTGGTTGTAAAATGGCCATTAGATGAATGGCAATCCTTGCTTGAGCAAGAAGACTTCACTGAAGCGCGCAGTGTGGCAGCGCTTATGTTGTTACAAACCTTCCTAGCAGCAAAGGAGTAACATATGCAGTCATTATTAGAGCCTTGTATTGAGCTTGCCCAAAAAGCAGGCCAAGCCATTATGGATATCTATAAACAAGATGACATTGGTCAGCAAGAAAAGTCAGATCATACACCGGTCACCAAAGCTGATTTGGCCTCAAATGATGTATTGATGGCGGGCTTAAAAGCTATGGCACCCGATATTCCGATTATGTCTGAAGAAACGCCTATTCCAGCCCTTGAAAAACGCCGCGAGTGGCAGCGTTATTGGTTGTTAGATCCTATGGATGGTACAGGCGAGTTTATTCTGCAAAGTGGTGACTTTGCGGTAAATATTGCATTAATAGAAAACAACAAGCCTGTTTTGGGGGTCATTTTCTGGCCTGCTAAAAATACCACATACTTTGCTTATGCAGGTTTAGGTGCATTCAAACGTGTGGGTGAAGAACAACAGAAAATTAGCGTTGCCTCGCCTGATAACTTAACTTTGGCGGTGAGTCGCAGACAAAAACTCGAAGCAGTAAGCCAGTATTTGAATAGCCAATTTGATACCGTTGCGCTTGGTTCATGTTCACTCAAAGCGTGTATCATCGCTGAAGGCAAAGCCGATTGTTTTTTACGAATTGGCCCAACAGGCGAGTGGGATACGGGCGCTTCACAGGTAATTGTCGAAGAGGCCGGTGGCTGTATCACTGATTCTGAGTTTAACCCTTTAACTTATAATCAGCGCGAAACCACAGAAAACCCAGATTTTATTGTAATGGGCCACCCTGATTGGCAGTTCCAGAAATTGATCACGCCACATCAAAGAGCTATAGATTAACTTGTATGTTTTTTATCTCATTGTTATCTTGGGCATGTTTCAAACAAGGAGAAGATGATGAAACTAAAACTTAATAGTAAAAAACTTAAGCAATTAAACAAAGAGAGCAAAAACTTAGATAAAGCCCAAACAAAGCAAATTGCAGGTGGTTGGGTAACTTGGGAGTGTTTATCAGGCCTTTGGGACTGTCGTTAATTGTTCAAAAGCTAGCATTCATTGCTAGCTTTTTCGGTACTTAAGTAGACTTTTGTTCTATTTTTATCCATTTGAACGCAGTTTTGCGTTTTATGCCTTGCAATAAAAATTTAATCCATTATTATAGCGACCTCTTGAAAGGGAGACCTTTCAAAATTCATTAAAATAACACTGTGTATTTTAATGTTACAGGCGCGGGATGGAGCAGCCTGGTAGCTCGTCGGGCTCATAACCCGAAGGTCGTCGGTTCAAATCCGGCTCCCGCAACCAATTCTTTTAGAGAGAATCAAAACCTCTAAGGCTCGTTTGCTTATGCAAACCATTCGGACGCGGGATGGAGCAGCCTGGTAGCTCGTCGGGCTCATAACCCGAAGGTCGTCGGTTCAAATCCGGCTCCCGCAACCAATTCTTCTAGAGTGAATTCAAAACTCTAGGGCTCGTTTGCTTATGCAAACCATCTGACGCGGGATGGAGCAGCCTGGTAGCTCGTCGGGCTCATAACCCGAAGGTCGTCGGTTCAAATCCGGCTCCCGCAACCAACTTTCTTATCTGTTAAAATTTCCTTATTAAACACCTTTATAAATTTTTCTTCCTAAGAAATTTTTAGCTTTCGTCGGGCTCGCTCTTATTATCCACAAAGGTTATTGGTTGAAATTCGGCTCCCGCAACCCACTCCCTTATCTTTTAAAAAATCATAATTAAACATTCTTCATCAAATTTAATTTGACGTTCCAACGTGATTAATACTTAATTTCGCTTATCGCTTATCGCTTATCGCTTATCGCTTATCGCTTATCGCTTATCGCTTATCGCTTATCGCTTATCGCTTATCGCTTATCGCTTATCGCTTATCGCTTATCGCTTATCGCTTATCGCTTATCGCTTATCGCTTATCGCTTATCGCTTAAACTGAACTATTTTTACTCTGGACCGACCAGTTTGGTTGCAAATTTTTTGCCTTTTTAAAATTAGAAAATTTAGCCGTATAAATTACTAAAATGCATTATCAATGTAATTATTGATGTTTGCGTGTGTAATTTAAATCAATTAACTGCTCGAAATAGATTAAGATCTGCGCCAATTCTATAATCATAAACGAGAGCAACATGACAGCAGTAAACAACCAGAACTTGCTTCAATTACGTTTTATTCAACAGCCTCACATCGATGGTGTAAAACCATTCTTTGATAACCTACCTGATAACCCATATGCTGACGGTGCATTCCGTAAGCGTCGTTACTCAGTACTAAAATTTGTTGATAATGAAGTAAGCCTTCAGCCAACTAAAGCGTTTGTTCAAGACGACTCAATCAATAACTTTCAAGGTAACATTGAGCGCGTTTATGAAAATTTAGAAACCGATTTAATCAACAGCGATGCATTCAAGCATTTACTGACTGAATTTAGAGCGATGACGGGCATTGAAGAGAGCCGCGACATCGAAGTTCATCAGTTCAGAATGTTAGCGATTGAAAGCGACACACCACCGGCACCAGAAGGTGTTCACCAAGATGGTTTTGATCATGTATGTGTATGTGGCGTCTCTCATGAAAATATCGCAGGCGGTGAGCTGCTGGTATACGAGCACAAAGAAGCAGAGCCTTGCTTCAAGATGGAAATCAAAGACGGTTTGTTTGCACTTGTGAATGACCGCGAAGTTTGGCACAACGCCACACCGATGAATAAACTAAATGCCGATGAAATCGGTTATTTAGATTGTTTCGTATTTACTGCGTAAGAGGCTAGGATGGAACTACAAAAATTGCGTCGTCAGTTCCCTGCACTTATGCAGCAGGTGAATGGTCAATCTCCTATATTCTTAGATGGTCCGGGTGGATCGCAAGTGCCTCAGTCTGTGCTGAGTGCGATGTCGGCTTATTTGGGTTACTACAACTCAAATTTAGGTGGGGCATTCTTCTCAAGCGATAAAACTGTCAGCTTAATGGACAATGCACGCCAAGCAGTTGCTGATTTATTAAATGCGCCTAGCAAAGAGCAAATCGTGTTCGGCGCGAACATGACGAGCTTAACTTTTAGCTTTAGCCGTGCGCTATCACGTGATTGGCAAGCAGGGGATGAAGTGATTGTGACCAATGCTGATCACTTCTCTAATGTGTCTTCATGGCGTCAGGCTGCTGAAGATAAAGGGGCACTTGTACACGCTGTAAAAATCAATGAAGCGGATTGCACACTAGATTTAGCACACTACAAGTCATTGTTAAATGACAAGACTAAGCTAGTTGCAGTGACATACGCGTCGAATACGACGGGTTCTATTAACGATATTAAACAGATCGTTGAACTTGCGCACCAAGTTGGTGCGTTGGTGTATGTGGATGCGGTTCACTACGCGCCTCATGAGCTTATTGATGTTCAGGCACTTAACTGTGACTTCTTAGCTTGTTCGGCTTACAAGTTCTTTGGCCCGCACGTCGGGATTGTATATGGTAAGCGTGAACATTTAGAAGGTTTTACACCATACAAAGTTGAACCTGCAAAAGATGTGATCCCAGGTCGATGGGAAACTGGCACGCAGAGCTTTGAAGGCTTAGCGGGTGTGATTGCTGCGATTGACTATATTGCCAGCTTAAGTGACCTACCAGAAAGCACGCCGCGTCGTGAGCGTTTAGCGCAAGCATTTACTAACACCAAAGAGCATGAAATGGCATTAAGTGCGTATTTCTTAAAGCGCCTTGCTGATTTTCCTCAGATCCGTTTATTCGGTATTGAAGATACGTCTCGCCTTGCTGAACGTACGCCAACTTTTGCCTTAACATTTGAAGGCTTAGCACCACGCGAAGTGTCTGAGTTCTTAGGCAAGCAACACATGTGCGTGTGGGATGGTAACTTCTATGCGCAAGGCTTGTGTGAGCAGCTTGGTGTAATGGATAAAGGGGGTGTTGTTCGTATTGGTTGTATGCACTACAACACTATTGACGAGCTAGAAAAATTATTCAGTGCATTTGAAGTGTTACTAGCAAACTAATTTGTTTTATGTAGGCGTTATACGCCTACATACTTTCTTCGATGTAGTTATTTAGTTTGGCTATTCGAAGACCCATTCCTTCAATAATTTTATCTTTAATTTTCTCTCTGATCACACTTGGTAGGCGAGTTAATGCTTCTGGTGTAATGGTCAGTAAAATACTATCACTGACAGCTTTGGCATTGGTACTGTGTTCTCGTTTGCAAATGAATGCCCCTTCGCCAATAAATTCTCCCGGACCCACGCGACCTAGTTCACTTAACCCTTCTTTTTTAAAAATGACTAACTCACCGCTTAAAATAATGAATAAGCGATTGTCTTTGTCAAAGCGTTTAAACGCGTGTTTGTCTTTTTGTACAAGGTATAAATGACTGAAAGACTCGAGTAACACTTGTCTTTCGGCCAAAGTGAAGTCGCTAAAAAAAGGCAGGCGATTGATTATTTCTAACTGCTTAATCAGCGGAACATGTTCTAGTAACTTCATACATCAAATTCAGGATAGTTCTAACTATCCTGAATATTGCGCTCTTTTAGTTTGCGGGTCAATGTATTGCGTCCCCAACCTATGCGAAGTGCAGCATCTTGCTTATGACCGTGACAGGCATTTAAAGCAGTTTTGATCAGACGGGTTTCAAGTTGCGCTTGAACTGCCGGCCAAATATTCTCTTTGCCGTTTTTAAGCTCTTGGTTAAGCCAAACTTGAAAGGCATTGAGCCAATCGCCTTGCGCTTCAGGCTGTACTTGCGTGTGTTGTAGCTCGTCGGGTAAGTCGATATCACCAACCAGTTCACCTGGTGCCATGACAGTTAACCAGCGGCAGGTGTTTTCTAATTGGCGCACATTACCTGGCCAGTGATACAACTGCATGGTCTTGATCGCTTCAGCAGAAAGCGTTTTACTTTCGACCTGCAATTCTTTCGCGCTCTTTGCTAAAAAGTGAACGGCCAAACGTTCGATATCTTCAGGCCGCTCTCGTAAGGCAGGTATCTTCAAACGCACTACATTGAGGCGGTGGAATAAGTCTTCACGAAATTTACCTTTTTGCACTAAGGTTTCGAGATCTTGGTGAGTCGCCGCAATAATTCGTACATCGACTTTAATGCTTTGATGTCCCCCGACTCGGTAAAACTCACCATCAGCAAGTACACGCAATAAACGAGTTTGCACGTCGAGTGGCATATCACCAATTTCATCTAAAAATAACGTACCACCATCGGCTTGTTCAAAGCGGCCGCGACGTATGCTATCAGCACCGGTGAAGGCGCCTTTTTCATGTCCAAACAACTCAGATTCTACTAAATCTTTTGGTATAGCCGCCATGTTGAGTGCAATAAAGGTATTGGCTTTACGCGGGCTGTGGTTATGTAGAGCGCCTGCAACAAGCTCTTTACCAGTACCAGATTCGCCATTGATCAGAACACTCATACTTGAAGCCGATAGTTTTCCGATAGCGCGAAATACTTCCTGCATTGCAGGGGCTTCGCCTATGATATCAGGGCTGTTTTGTGGTGTACTCGGTTGCGCTTTGGTTTTACGATTTTGTTGCTGAGTTTCGTAAGCACGTTCAACCAATTTGGTTGCTTCATTCAGATCAAAGGGCTTAGCAAGATACTCAAATGCGCCTTTTTGAAACGCATTGACTGCCGAATCTAAGTCTGAGTGTGCTGTCATAATGATCACAGGTAGATTAGGATATTGGCTATTAATTTGTTCTAGTAGCGCCATGCCATCAATACCTGGCATGCGCACATCAGATACAAGCACTGCTGGTTGGTTATATTCAAGTGCGGTCAGTACATCTTGGCCATTTGTAAAGCTTTCTGTGGCAAATCCTGCACGAGACAAAGCTTTATCTAAAACGAATCTAATAGATGCATCGTCGTCAACTAACCAGACTGATTTCATTCGTGATTCCCCGATGGTTGTGATGTAAATGGCAAATATATATTGAACTCGGTATGACCCGGCCAGCTGTCACATTCAATACTGCCACCATGTTGTTCTATCAGTGTTTGTGCAATGGAGAGCCCGAGACCTGAGCCACCTTCTTTATTGGTTACCATAGGGTAAAATAAGGTGTCTCTTAATTGTTCGTCTATACCTGGCCCATTGTCGCTGATTTGAATAAGCAATGCTTTTTTAACGACATGATCCCCTTGACGAACACGATGTCTGAATCGGGTTTTTAAGGTTATCTCTCCACCTTGTTTGAGCGCTTGCTGTGCGTTACGCACGATGTTTAAGATTACTTGCTGGATCTTAGCTTGGTCAATAACCACATCAGGTATACTCGGATCGTAATCTTTCTTTAAGCTGATGTGTTGACCCTGTTCAAAGCTACATAGTTTGATCACAGACTCTAACAGTTGGTGGATATTGCACGATGTTTTATTAGGGAGCTGGTTAGGGCCTAATAATTTATCTACCAATTCAGTCAGTCTATCAGCTTGCTCTATGATCAGCTGTGCACATTGCTCACGCTCTTGCTGGCAAGTCTCATATTGCAATAATTGCGCCGCTCCACGAATTCCGCCCAATGGATTTTTTATTTCATGGGCAAGACCGCGAATAAGTGTACGTGCAGCATGATATTGGTGCATCTGCTTAGAGGCTTGATCAAATTTTACTTCATCATCTATTTTTCGACACTCAAGCAAAATATAAGCTTGGTGTTGATGTACGATTTTTCGACTATAAATGTTTAGTGTGGCTGAGCGATTGTCGATGAACACCACGTCTACTCTGTGTTGCTGGCAATCAACGCCTTCATCTAGCACGTATTGAGAGAGCTTTTCTAAGTCGATACTGTGATGATTAAAAATACTCAGCAGGGGTTGATTGAGCAGCCGCTTTAGGCCTAGGCCAAACAGTTCACTACATGAATTGTTGGCAAATTGAATGGTGTAAGCATCATCAATGACTAAGATGCAAGTTGATAGATTTTGCCAAACATTTTCGGCAAAAGATGTTAGAGAATGTGCCATTGTGGATCAGCTTTCATTGTTATGCACCAATTTGGTGCGTTTTATCATACGCCTACATTTAGAAAGTCTCAATATTTACTGGCTCACGCTGGCTTTATGAAGATAAAAAGTGTGTTCTTGGCTAGTTGCAATACTCTTTCCTTGTGGGTTGAACACGGCCATTTTTATTCTATGCTCACCACGAACAAGCGACTTAAGTACGAATGAGGTTGAGGATTGTCGAGACCCCACGGCTGTACCGTTGTGAAATAACTGAACCGTAAAACCTTTGTGAAAACTAGGTATAACTTGCCCTGTTACATACACAGTGCCTGTATTTTCTCTAATGGTTTGTTCGTGACTAGGAGAAGTGATTTTCGCTTGATAGGAGATTGATTTCTGGTTTAAGTTGGGTTGCAAAATATCCGTGTTAGTACTGGGCATGACCAAGGGCTTGTTTAATTTTACTTGTTGAGCCCCTTTTTTAGGTGTATCTGAATAGACCCAATTACCATTTTTGTCTTTCCAACGATAAATTTTTGCTTCACTTGGCAATGTGATAAATGCCATTAATAAACATAAACCTGATATCGCCCAATTCATTTTTCAACCCTAGCTAGAAACACACATTGCAATAAGTACTTTAGTTGTTTATGTCGCTCTTTACCATAAAAAAGCCCGCTTTCGCGGGCTTGAGAACACATATGATTTAGGTGCGTGTCAGTTACACGCTTGAGTGCATTTTAAACTCGTCACATGTAGTGTGAGTTGTCATGCACTAAATACTACGGAGAATAATTACTGGGTAATTAAACGCTGTAGTACATTTCGAACTCAACTGGGTGAGTCGTCATGTTCAGTTTTTCCACTTCTTGTGACTTAAGTTTGATGTATGCATCAATTAAGTCATCAGTGAATACGCCACCTTGTGTTAAGAACTCACGGTCAGCATCAAGTGCTGAAAGCGCTTCTTCTAGTGAGGCTGCAACTGTTGGGATTTCAGCCGCTTCTTCTGCAGGTAGGTCATATAAATCTTTGTCCATTGCATCGCCAGGGTGGATCTTGTTCTTGATACCGTCAAGACCAGCCATAAGCATTGCTGAGAACGCTAGGTAAGGGTTTGCTGTTGGATCTGGGAAGCGTACTTCGATACGACGTGCTTTCTCAGAAGGAACAACTGGAATACGAATTGAAGCAGAACGGTTACGTGCAGAGTATGCAAGCATTACTGGTGCTTCGAAGCCTGGTACTAAACGCTTGTAAGAGTTAGTAGACGCGTTAGCGAATGCGTTGATTGCTTTAGCGTGCTTGATGATACCACCGATGTAGTATAGTGCTTCTTCAGAAAGACCGCCGTACTTATCACCAGCGAAGATGTTTTGGCCATCTTTACCTAGTGATTGGTGACAGTGCATGCCTGAACCATTATCGCCTACGATTGGCTTAGGCATGAAAGTTGCCGTTTTACCATATAGGTGTGCCATGTTATGGATAACGTATTTCATTTCTTGAATTTCGTCTGCTTTCAATACCATTGTATTGAAGCGAGTTGCGATTTCGTTTTGACCCGCTGTAGCTACTTCGTGGTGGTGTGCTTCAACAACTTGGCCTAGCTCTTCTAGAACTAAACATGTTGCAGAACGCCAGTCTTGTGAAGAGTCAACCGGTGCTACTGGGAAGTAACCGCCTTTTACGCCTGGACGGTGACCCGTGTTACCGCCTTCGTAATCTTTGTCAGAGTTCCATGAAGCTTCTTGAGCATCAATTTTGTACATAGAACCAGACATGTCAGTTTTGTACTTAACATCGTCAAATAGGAAGAACTCTGGCTCTGGACCGAATAAAACAGTGTCTGCGATACCAGTTGAACGCATGTACTCTTCTGCGCGCTTAGCAACAGAACGTGGGTCACGCTCGTAACCTTGAAGTGTTGATGGCTCAACAACATCACAACGAACGATTAGTGTTGTTTCTTCTGCAAATGGGTCTAACTTTGCTGAATCAGCATCTGGCATTAACACCATGTCTGATTCGTTGATGCCTTTCCAACCAGCGATTGAAGAACCATCAAACATTTTACCATCTTCAAAGAAATCTTCGTCAGCTTGGTGATGAGGGATAGAAACGTGTTGCTCTTTACCCTTAGTGTCAGTGAAACGTAGGTCAACAAACTTAACGTCGTTTTCCTTGATAAATTGTAAAACTGTATGAGACATGTGTGTCCTCCAAAACTCGTTGGGTTATATATTTTTTGCTATAACTTTCGTTATGACTGCGCAGCAATAAGCGGGTATTGTGCCAGTTTTCTATCTTCATGAATTTAAATAAATTTTATAATCTAGAGTATTGTTTGCACCTTTGTGGTGCACCAATATGATCCGCAAATGCACGGCAATGGTGCAGGGGTAGTATAGTCGATGCCTGTTTTTTGCCCAGTTTTTAAATTTTTATATTCGCGAAATTTCAGTTATTTGTAGCAAAGTGTTTTAGCTGAATGATGAAGTGTCATGTAAATCACATGAATAAGTGATAATTTTTGAGCTTAACATATGAAATCTTTCGGATTAAATGGCGAGCTAGCTTTGAACTTCTATACTGAATTGAGCCTTTATTCGTCGATTAGACACGTCAGTTGAAAAAATAATGCTGCATAAACTTTCATCTATGACGTTATTAGGGGATAATACGCCCCTTTTAAATTCTAGCGGCCTTTTTGGGGGCTGTGCTACACGATTTGGTGTATAGGATTAACCCACTCTTTCGAGTAATTATCTGAGTTATAAACATGAGCATTGAAAAATTACGTAATATCGCGATTATCGCGCACGTTGACCACGGTAAAACGACCCTAGTAGACAAGCTGCTAGAGCAATCGGGCACGTTAGAAACACGTGGCGGTAATGAAGAACGCGTGATGGATTCCAACGACATCGAAAAAGAGCGTGGTATTACCATCTTAGCTAAAAACACCGCGATTGAGTGGAACGATTACCACATCAACATCGTAGACACTCCGGGACACGCTGACTTCGGTGGTGAAGTAGAACGTGTTCTTTCAATGGTTGACTCAGTATTACTACTTGTTGACGCGCAAGAAGGTCCAATGCCGCAAACGCGTTTCGTAACGCAAAAAGCATTCGCACTAGGTCTTAAACCAATCGTTGTTATCAACAAAATCGACAAGCCAGGCGCACGCCCTGATTGGGTAATGGACCAAGTATTCGATCTATTCGATAACCTAGGTGCAACTGACGAGCAGCTTGATTTCCAAGTTATCTACGCTTCAGCAATTAACGGTTGGGCAACGCTTGATCTAGACGAGCCTTCAGACAACATGCAACCAATGTTTGAAGCGATCGTTGAGCAAGTAGAAAAGCCAGATGCAGATCCTGCAGGCGCATTCCAAATGCAGATTTCACAGCTAGACTACAACTCATACATCGGTGTAATCGGTGTAGGTCGTATTAAGCGTGGTACAGTTAAAGTAAACCAGCAAGTAACAATTGTTGGCGCTGATGGCAAAACTCGTAACGGTAAAGTTGGCCAAGTACTTACTTACTTAGGTCTTGACCGTCACGAAGCGCAAGAAGCGCAAGCGGGCGACATCATTGCAATTACAGGCCTAGGTGAACTTAAGATCTCTGATACTGTTTGTGATGTAAACGCAGTTGAAGCACTTCCAGCGCTTTCTGTTGATGAACCGACAGTAACAATGACGTTCTCTGTAAATACGTCTCCGTTCTCTGGTCAAGAAGGTAAATTCGTTACTTCACGTAATATCCTTGAGCGTCTTCAAGCTGAACTTGTTCACAACGTAGCATTACGTGTTGAAGAGACTGATAACCCAGATAGCTTCCGTGTTTCAGGTCGTGGTGAACTTCACTTAGGTATCTTAATTGAAAACATGCGTCGTGAAGGTTACGAGCTTGCAGTATCTCGTCCAGAAGTAATCCTTCGTGAAGTTGACGGTCAATTAGAAGAACCGTATGAAACAGTTACAGTTGACGTTGAAGAAGAGCACCAAGGTTCTATCATGGAGCAGCTTGGTCTTCGTAAAGCAGAAATGACTGACATGGCGCCAGATGGCAAAGGCCGTATTCGTATGGACTTCATGATGCCTTCACGTGGTCTAATCGGTTTCCAAACTGACTTCATGACACTAACATCTGGTTCTGGTCTTATGTACCACACGTTTGATCATTACGGCCCACACAAAGGCGGTAACATTGGTCAACGTAAGAACGGTGTACTTATCGCAAATGCTGCTGGTAAAGCACTGACTAACGCACTATTCAACCTACAAGACCGTGGTAAGCTATTCATCGGTCACGGTGTTGAAGTTTACGAAGGTATGATCATTGGTATTCACGCGCGTGATAATGACCTAACAGTAAACGCACTTAAAGGTAAGCAATTAACTAACGTACGTGCATCAGGTACTGACGAAGCGCAAAACCTTGTACCACCAATCGTTATGACACTTGAGCAAGCACTTGAGTTCATCGATGATGACGAGCTAGTAGAAGTAACACCTGAAAGCATCCGTATCCGTAAGAAGCTACTTACTGAAAGCGAGCGTAAGCGCGCGAGCCGTGAAGCTAAGAAGTAATCTTTTACGAGATGTAAAAAAACCGCTCAATTGAGCCAATGCTGATCAGTTAAGAAACAAATAGATCAGTTGACCGATCTTTTAAAGGGTTCAGAATCCGATATTAGGAAACTAATATCGGATTTTTTTATGCCTCTTTCTAATCACTGTGACGACCTAACTTCGTTTTTAGATGATGTACACACCCTGGATAAACTAAAGAATGTCCTTGATGCCGATATACTTGAACAGGCGTTCGAATATGCTGGAGTTGCAACCGTGCGTCGAAGAAGGTTGCCGTTAGAAGCTATAATGTGGTCAGTCATTGGTATGAGCCTATTTCGTAACGAAACAGTATGGGATATCGCAAGCCGATTAGATATTACGCTGCCGGGGAAAAATAAACTGGTTGCGCCCAGCGCTTTGGTTCAAGGCCGTCAACGTTTAGGGGTTGATGCAGTGTGTCACTCGTTTCGATTGTTGGCCCAAAGAGCATTTTACAAGCATGCCTTTGAGCAGTGGTGTGGACTGAATTTGTTAGCTGTTGATGGAGTGAGCTTTAGAACTCAAGATAACGAAGAAAATCGTATTGCGTTTGGTAGTGACAGTAATCAATTTGGTGAAGGCAGTTATCCTCAAATCAGGATGTGTAGTTTGATGGAGGTATCAAGCCATCTATTACTGGATAGTAGCTTTGATGCACGCCATGTAGGGGAAATGACACTTGCCAAAAGACTTTTATCGTCTGTCCCAGATGACTCTTTAACGCTATTTGACCGTGGCTATTACTCTTTAGGCCTTTTATATCAGTGGCAAAGACAAGGTAAAAATACACATTGGATGTTACCAGCTCGCAAGGATTTACAATACCAAGTTGAACGTCATATCAGCGATGAAGATAAAATAATCTCTTTACATACTAGCCCTCAAGCTAAAAGTAAATTTAAAGATTTACCAGAGCAAATAACCGCCCGACTCACTACGTATAAAGTTGATGGGAAAAGCTACCGTGTACTGAGTTCATTAATCGATCCCATGCGTTATCCATATGATGAATTAACAGAAGTCTATACTCAGCGTTGGGAAATAGAGTTGGGCTTTAGAGAAATGAAACAAGGGTTGCATCAGTCTAAACATGCATTACGAAGTAAAAAGCCAGATATGGTACGTCAAGAGTTATGGGGACTACTGTTAGCTTACAACTTAATCCGCATTGCAATGATTGATGCAACGAAAGCGGAAGAAATCCTGATACCCAGACAACTTAGTTTTAGTTTATGTATGCGCCATATCATCGCATTTTTTATGCTCACTCCTATCCACAGTGCGAGTAAGTTGCCAGTACATTATGAAGAGCTGCTGACAACACTAAGATTGTTTGTATTACCAGACCGGCTTCCTGATAGGAGATACCCAAGAGAGGTTAGAAAGAAACCAAGGAAATATCCGTATAAAAGAAAATGCCAGTCAATTCTTAACTGACTGGCATTACTCAATTGAGCGGTTTTTTTGTCGCTATCAAAAGCGAAAAAACATATAGGTATTTTTAATTAACCTGAGCTCAGATTAATAATTAAAACAAGCCGTAGCTTTCAGTCTCTTCAGGCTCATAGTTTTGTAAATGTTCAGGCCTAAAAATCGCACTCGGATCGATTAATACACTGTGCGTATCATCACGCTTAATTAAACCTTTCATCATTTGCTTAGTCTGAGGATCAATATCAAAACCGATATTGGTGATCTCATGTAGTGGCTTGATCTCACTTTCATCACAGTGAATGTTGTCTTGCACTTGATCAACCAACAAGCCAATGTGTGGTTTTTGACCATCTAAGGTTGTGAAAACAATAATGGGTTTATGATCGAGTGTAATTTGATCTCTGGCAGACTCAAACAATCGGATCAGCTTTTGATAAGTTGTGGTTCTTTCTTTTTCTAGTGTTCTAATAGCTTTTTCTTTTTCGCCCTTAGCGCACATGTCGAGTAAGGTGCTAGATAAACTGTGCAATTTATCATGGGGCTCTTCAAAGCGTGCTAGCAGTGCTTTTAAATCTTCATTATCAGTTTTGAAACTATAAAACCACTTACCAAACTCACACTGCCTTGGATCTCGAGCTTTAGTAAATGCAACACCCTCATGAATGCTATGTTCTAATGCTGCTAACCAAGCTTTATGATCTTGCTCTCTATCATGTAATAGCTTTACGAGTGCTTGGTTTACTTCTGAAGACGACTGGTTATTTAAGATTAAACCAAGATCAAAAATAGGTGTTGGAGTACCCATATAATCTTTCACACCTAAGAAGCTAGGGTTACCATTTGGCAGTGAGGTTAGGTTTCCTTCATAGCGCTCGGTTAGCAATATGTCTAAGATCTTTAAAGAAATTGTTTTTTGCCCAACACGAAAATTAATTAAATCCATGTCTGCCTCATTATGCTTATAAGTATGCCTAATGATAGATCAATTATGAGTGATATGAACGGAAAATTGGTAATTTCTTTTGCTTTGGTTTGATCTTAAATAAATGCCGCAATTCAGGATCTTGAGTGATCACATTGTTGAGTGATTTTAATACGCAAGTATTGTTGTAAGGGAGAGGGCACATTTTTGCGGCACGGCTAAACACCAATGCATTTAAGTAGCCCTCAAAAATAGCATGTGTAAGAGGTTGAGATTGAGACGTTACTGCGGCTCTAAATTGCTCACAAATTTTTCCCTCACAGAATTTGGGACTAGGAACAACCTCAGTGATCATGAGTTGACTGGGATTTGTTAGCTTACTTAAAAGATCTTCACTAGAGACGAAAGACACACTGGTGAATGCGAATTGTTTGTCTGCTTTTTGGGAAAGACGAATAAATTGTGCCAGAGGTTCATAAGTACCGACCATGGCCACCGCGGTTGCTTCACTTTTGCTAATAAGCTTGAGGGCTTTTTCAACCTCGTTGGTATTTCTTCTGAATCGGCCAATAGCCTGTGGCTTTAAACCTTTCATTTTTAATGCAGCAGTGAGACTTTTTTGCAATGTGATACCAAATTCATCAGCTTGAATGAGCAAGGCAATTTTTGAATGGCCTAATTCATCAACCAGGTAACTAATTTGCTCTTTTGCCTCATCAAGATAGCTGGCTCTTAGGTTAAATACTTTGAACTGCGGGTTTTCTCTCAAAAATGCTGCGCCGGTGTAAGGCATGAGTAAAGGCGTTTGTGCATGTTCTAGCATGGATTTTATTGCAGACGTTGTGGGCGTCCCCATATAGCCAAATAAAGCATGTACTTTTTTATCATAGATAAAATAACGAGTGTTGTTGACTGTGTGGTTTGGCTCATAGCCATCATCTCTCACATCTAGCTCGATAAGCGCGCCGTGGATCCCACCCTGTTTATTAAGCTGTTCAAAATAAATTTTAGAACCTAGCGCAAGTTGTTTGCCTATTTCACTGGCGGGCCCAGTTAAAGCTACCGACATGCCTAGTTTTATATCGAGTTGTGACCCCGAAGCCATAAGCTGACATGCCCAAAAAAGGCAAGAGGTAAGCAAAATTGAAGGCTTAAGTTTGGGCATAAATTTCTGCAACTAGATTAAACAAACATTGGTTTAGTTGTTTTTTTGAGTCAATGCATAATTCTTTCTGAATTACGTCTTTTTTATTACCTTGTAATACTAGCCTAATTAGTAGCCGATGGGAAATAGCCGAAAGGTTGTATAGCACTTGTGGGTTTTGTGTCGTAATTTGCCAAATCAATGCCAAGCCTTGCTCAATATGCGCTGGTTGGTCGAGTAATATTTTCAACTGCTGCTTATGCTCAGTCGAAATGTGAGGGTTGCCAGATATTGGTTTTAGTAGCTGGCTGACAAGCGTGTCATCTAACATTTGATAGTGCGTGAGCAGTTGATAAATCAATTGCTGAGAAAAACGCGCTTTTAACTGGCTTTGTTCATGAGATAAGTCTTTATTATTTTTTAATACAATCGCAGAATACTCGCCGCTGGCTTTGTCTTGTTTAAAGCCCAATTTCACAATGTGATAATCGTTGTCTTGCCAGAACTTTAATAACTGCGCGGTGCAGCCAAAGCTACTGCCAAAGTAGTCGACCTCATCTTGGAGTTGCTGCTCGGTATAATTTAATAACAGCTTTCCCAGTTTTTGGCTTTGAAAATCTGGTGCGATAGCAATTCTGACAACTCTTGCGGCCTTATGACTCAAAAATGTATCTTGCTGTAGTAAGTGATAAAGCTGTTGCGGTAGTAAGTGCCCTTTGGGTCGCCTGTTTTGTTGCGCAATCATTGCGACGCTATCTTTATTTAAAGCGCCTTCAATGCTGACAAGACAAATACCAAGCAAGTGATCTTGTTGTTTGATTGCGAATAGCTTGTTCTCAGGTTGGTCAAGCAACTGTCTTAAGTCGTTCACGCTAGTTTGATAATGCGCGAGCACCAATAATGAAAATGCTTGTCTAAGCAAGTGTTCATCGTGAAGTAAATCTTCAGGTGTAAGATGAGTAAACTCGAACTGTTCAAGTTGCTTTGGTGCTTTAAACTCCGCATCGAGTGCGAATAGTTTGTTTATGCTGCTTTCTAACGGATCACCCTGCTCATACCTGATCGGTGCATTAAGGGTTAATTGCTGATAAGTCGGGTAGTGTTGTGCTAAAAAACGTTTGAATCTTAGCGTATAACCTCGACCATTGCCTTCATAGCCCACTAAAGTCGATGCAAATACACAGCGCTTAAACTTATCTGCTATTTTTATGAGGATTGGCACAGGTAAAGCTGCAGCCTCGTCAACAAGAATTATGGCGTCGCTAATATTTTCTTGAAGTAGCTGATCTGGAGGGCAAAAGCGCAAGTTAGCAAGTGTTTTTTCATGGCCTGTATACTCAACCCCAAGTGCTTTTGCCAAATGTGTAAAACTGCTTTTTACCGCTTGATATTGTCGAGCACACACCACAAATGATTGCTCGGGCATTTTACTCGCTAATAAACCTAAAGCTGATGATTTACCGCGGCCTCTATCGGCAGTAAGCAAAGTATGCTGCTGCGATTTGGTGAGCAATGTAATGAGCGTTTCAATAACCTTATCTTGCTCACCTAATCTATGGTTAAGCTCTGAAGCAGATTTTAAATCTGGCAAAGACAGTCTTGCATCGTTCGTTTCAGAAATTATAGAGATAGGTAGCTGAGTAAATAAGCGCTGCCAACGTATTAAAAATGGACTTGTTGTTAGCGATTGCTGATGATTTTGCCAAGTTGTGATCCCTTGATCACACCAAGAATTTAATTGCGCAAGTTCAGGTAAGACGAGCGCAAGTATTCCGCCTGCCTTTATTGTGCCACTCAGTGCTGCCAGTTTATTGGGAATAATCCCTGAGTAGCCATCGTATATTGCGACCTCGAACTCTTGACCGAGAATTTGATGAAGATGCTCAGGCCATTGCGCTTGATTAAAAGCGGGTTCTTTTGACAGCGTTAAAAAAGAAGTTGTTTTGCTGGTGAGTTTATTCAACTCGGTGGCAGCCCACATTTGTGAGCCGCAAAACAACACTAACTGACGGTGCTGATTAAAAGTAAGGCGCTCAAATAGCGCCTCTAAATTATATTTTTTCAAGTCTTGCATAAGCGGTGACAAGCCATTTCGTGCCCACATCGTCGAAGTTGACTTGAATACGCGATTGCGCGCCATTCCCTTCGTAGTTTAATACGGTGCCAGCACCAAACTTGGCATGTAAAACTCGTTGACCAAGGTTGTAGCCACTATCTTCAAAAGTTGCCAAAGTAATGGTGTTACTGAAGCGACCTGTGCTTGCAGGGCGTGAAACTTGTGTTTTAATGCGAATTTCTTCTACACAGTCTTCAGGGATTTCACGTAAGAAGCGCGAAGGACTATGATGCTTTTCTTGCCCATATAAACGACGGCTTTCGGCATGGCTAATATAGAGTTTATCCATTGCTCGGGTCATACCGACATAACATAAGCGGCGCTCTTCTTCTAAGCGACCCGACTCTTCATGGCTTTGCTGTGAAGGGAACATACCTTCTTCTACACCAACCATAAATACAAGTGGGAATTCTAGACCTTTTGCCGAGTGCAAGGTCATCATTTGCACCGCATCTTCGTGCTCATCTGCTTGGCCTTCACCCGCTTCGAGTGACGTGTAGGCTAAAAAGCCTTGTAGTGGTGAACTAAAGTCTTCGTCAATAGGCGGCTCGTATTGACCACAGGCACTGATCAATTCTTCTAAGTTTTCTACTCGAGCGCGGCCTTTTTCGCCTTTTTCGGCTTGGTACATTGCCATTAGGCCAGATACTTCAATGGTTTGCTTGGCTTGTTCACTTAATTCTAACTCATCGATTTTATCGCTGAGATGCTCGATAAGTTCAACAAATTTAGTGACGGCAGTTGCAGCTCTGCCTGCTAAATGCTTTTGCTCTAGAATCGCTTTTGCGGCGTACCATAATGGCATTGATTCATTTCGTGCACAGTCACGGATATGGCTCAAAGTTTTGTCACCAATACCACGAGCTGGGGTGTTGATTACACGTTCAAATGCTGCATCATCCTGACGGTTGCAGGTCAGGCGTAGGTAACATAAAGCATCTTTGATCTCTTGGCGCTCGAAGAAGCGCATACCGCCATAAATACGATACTTTAAGCCTTCTTGTAACATGGCTTCTTCAAGAATACGCGACTGGGCGTTGTTACGATAAAGGATGGCGCAGTCTTGTAGAGCATTGCCCCCATTCAGCCAAGTCTTGATTTTACCTACCACAAAACGAGCTTCATCTAACTCATTAAAGGCGGCGTAAATAGAAATTGGCTCGCCTTGGTTACCATCGGTCCAAAGGCTTTTACCCATTCGCTCTGCGTTGTTTTCAATCAGCGCGTTTGATGCTTTTAGAATGGTTGCCGTAGAACGATAGTTTTGTTCAAGGCGAATAGTCTCTGCATCAAAGTCATCTAAAAAGCGTTTGATGTTTTCGATTTTAGCGCCACGCCAGCCGTAAATACTTTGGTCATCATCGCCTACGATCATGATATTGCTGTCACCGCCTGCCAGAAGTTTTAACCAACGATATTGAATGTTGTTGGTATCTTGGAATTCGTCTACTAGCATATGACGGAAACGCTGTTGATAATGGCGCAGCAAGGTCGGCTGCTGTTGTAGCAACTCAAAGCAGCGTAATAAGATTTCAGCAAAGTCGACTAAACCCGCTCTGTCACAGGCTTCTTGATAAGCCGTATAAACGCGCAACATGAGTTGTTCGTTCACATCATAAGCTTGAATATCTTTAGGACGTTGACCTTCATCTTTACGGGCGCTGATATACCAGGCGATTTGTTTTGGCGGCCATTTCTTTTCATCAATATTCATGGCTTTCAACAGGCGGCGGATCATACGAACTTGGTCGTCAGTGTCTAAGATTTGAAACGCTTCTGGTAAGTTTGCTTCACGGTGATGAGCGCGAAGGATCCGGTGAGATAAACCGTGGAAAGTGCCGATCCACATGCCGCCGACAGGTGATTTAAGCGTTTCTTCTACACGGGTACGCATTTCTTTGGCGGCTTTATTGGTAAAGGTCACAGCAAAAATACTATAAGGTGAGGCATGCTCTACCTGCATTAACCATGCAATACGATGAACAAGTACTCGCGTTTTACCTGAGCCTGCGCCAGCCAGCACCAGCATATTCTGCAAAGGAGCAGCTACAGCTTCGCGTTGTTTATCGTTTAAGCCGTCAATTAAATCAGAAACGTCCATTAGGTTACCTTGCCAAATCAGAATGCAGCAAAGTATACCTAGGCTAGCGTCTATTTCCCAGCAAGACACACATTTTTACTGAGCGTAAAAATTTAATACTTTGAAATATAAAGAAAATAATAATAAATTAAACTGTATAAATAACCAGTTTACTGACCGATGTATTCTTTTAAGCGGTTTTGAACTTCTTCTACTAATAAGTCTGGTTGGAATTTTGATAAAAACGCATTACAACCTACTTTTTCAACCATGGCTTGGTTAAAACTACCACTCAAAGACGTATTCAAAATGACGTAAAGATCTTTAAGGCGAGGATCATTTCTAATTTCATAGGTTAATCGGTATCCATCCATAACAGGCATTTCGGCGTCGGTGATCACAGCAAGTATTTCTTGATTAACGTCTTTACCCTCATCGGCCCACTTCTTGAGAATGTCTAAAGCGGCTTTGCCATCGGTGGCCGGAATAATTTCAATTCCTAACTGTGCTAGCGTGTCTGATACTTGGCGACGTGCAGTTGGCGAGTCATCCGCATGTAGAATCTTCTTCCCTTGAAATTCAGGCAAGATTGATTCATCTAAAATATCTTCAGAAATTTGTATGTCATAACTGATTATTTCAGCGAGTACTTTCTCAACGTCGATAATTTCAACTAGGTGCTCTTGGCCATCACGCTTTAATTTAGTGAAGGCGGTCAGATAATGGTTTTTACCGACTGAACTTGGCGGAGGCATAATATCTGACCAAGTAGTATTAACGATTTGATCTACTTTACCGACTAAAAAAGCTTGAACAGTACGGTTGTATTCAGTGATAACGAGGTTGCAGTCTTCATCACGTTGACATTCTGGCAAATTGATTGCTCTACGAAGGTCGATCACTGGAATAGACTCTCCGCGAATGCTGGTTACACCACACACTTTCGGATGCGCGTTTGGCATGATGTTCAGGTGTGGCAACTTTACGACTTCTTTTACTTTGAAGACATTTAGAGCAAAAAGATGGCGGCTATGTAAATGAAATAACAACAACTCGAGACGGTTTTCACCAACAAGCTGAGTTCTTTGATCTACGGAAGCTAAAACACCTGCCATGTCGTTATCCTTTAAAAGAAGATAAATTCAGTATACCTAACACGAGGTAGAAATCTAATAAACCTAAAATACGGTCAGTTATAAGTCTATCCTAGATTTATTTAAAGTGGTATTTGCAAGCAAATAGATATCGCGTATTGTGAACAAAAATCATTAAGTTCAATTATTTTAGCTATGCCTTTGTACTTTAAAAAACTAGCCATGCTATTAAGAGCGCATATAGATAAAGCTAGTTGGCAGTTATTAATGGCTGTAACTGTGTTGCACATAGCTGCGACTTGGTTACTGCTTCTTGCTGCAAACGAAACCGAGCTATTAGGGCTCAACACCTATTTTTATTATTATGTTGTTACCACTTCAACGGTAGGATATGGCGATATGAGTGCCGTAACCCCTTTGGGTCGTTGGGTCGTCGCATTATTTCAAATTCCATTTGGCTTAGCGTTATTTGGTGTTTTGCTTGGCAAAGTCGGGCAGTTAGTTACATTTTGGGTAAAAAGAGCAATGACGGGAAACAAAAACTTAGCACACTTAACTGATCATATCGTTATTTTTGGCTGGCATGAGCAGAGAACAAAAAAGATTGTTGATTACATACTTGCCGATAATAAAAGAAAAGACCGACAAATCATTCTTGCCGTTAATGATCTCGAAGAGCACCCACTCGCCAACTATTCTGAAGTTGAATTTGCCCACCTGACGAGTTTTACAGATGAAAAAGAGCTCGAGCGTATTGCGATTTCTCAAGCTGATAAAATTATCATAGATGGCAAAGATGACGATCAGACCTTCACCACTGCATTAATGATAAGCCCGTTAATAAAACAAGCTGCACATATAAGTGCACATTTCATTGATGAGAGTAAAGTCAGCCTGCTACGCACCCATTGCAAAAATGTTGAGTGTTCGAGTACCAAATCAGCTGAGATCTTGGTGCGTGCCATGCAAGACCCTGGCTCGAGTCGAGTGCAAGAGGAATTACTTTCAACTTTACATGGTGACACTCAGTTTAGTGTGCAGTTACCTGAGAATATTGCAGCACTTCCTTTCTCAGCTTTCTTTCATTACTTCAAAGAAAAACACGATGCCATTATTTTGGGAGTTGCTCACGACCTGAATGCGTTTAATATGGATTTGAATCCACCTTTGCATTATCAAATCAAAGGTGGCGATATTCTTCACTATATTTCACCGGAACGCATTTTAGCTGCTGAAGTGAAGTGGTCTGAGATTAAATAGACAGCAATAGCGAGTAACTATTGTTGCTCGCTATTGTGATAATGTTTCAATAATAAAAACTCTTCCTTTGTAACAGGCATGATAGACAATCGGCCTGCTTTTTTAAGGGGTAAATCAATAATTCTAGGATCTGCCTTTATCTGCTTTAGAGAGATAGGCCTTAATTTTTTTCTAAACTGAACAGTGACACCAAACCATTTTGGGGAGTCTGGTTTAGACTTTTCATCAAAGTAGTCACTACTCGGGTCGAATTGATGGGGATCTGGGTGTGCTTCTTTTGTCACTTCAGCGATCCCGACAATTGCAGGCACTTTACAGCTGGAGTGATAAATAAAGATCTGATCACCTAGTTTGACATCATCTCTTAAAAAGTTTCGCGCCTGATAGTTTCTTACGCCTTCCCAAAAAGTACTTTGCTCTTGTGCATTCTTCAAATCATCAATAGAAAATGCATCAGGTTCTGTTTTAAATAACCAATAAGCCATAAAAATATTCAGATAGTGTTTTTTTAATATTGTTGATGAAATGACTAAGCTGAGCAAGGTAAATACACAATAAACAGCTACGTGTAGTATGATTAAAGCGTTATGTTGTTTCAGGGTAATGAGTTATGAGTCAGGTTTTACAGAATTTACTATCGCTTCTTTCATTAGAAGAAATTGAACAAGGGATCTATCGAGGGCAAAGCCAAGATCTCGGCTTTCCACAAGTTTTCGGTGGTCAGGTAATGGGGCAGGCTTTGTCTGCGGCCAAATATACCTTGCCAGCAGATCGCTATGTTAATTCTTTACACTCATACTTTTTACGCCCGGGCGATGCTAGCAAACCAATTGTTTATGATGTTGAAACGATCAGAGATGGAAGAAGCTTCAGTACACGCCGTGTTTGTGCAATCCAATATGGTAAACCCATCTTTTATATGACAGCTTCTTTTCAAGGGGATGAAGAGGGATTATCTCATCAAACAGAGATGCCTGATGTGCCAGCACCAGAAACCCTTAAGTCATCGCTTGAGTTTTACCAAGAGCACGCAGATCTAATTCCTGAGCAACTGAGAAATAAATTTACCTGCGAAATGCCTATCGAAATGCGTCCGGTAAATTTTCAGAACCCGTTTAAACCAAAAAGCACTGAAGCTAAAAGGCATGTTTGGTTTAGAGCTAATGGCACAATGCCTGATGACAGACGTATACATAACTACTTATTAGCATATGCGTCAGACTTTGAGTTTTTGCCAACGGCATTGCAGCCGCACGGGCTTTCTTTCTTACAACCGAATATGCAAGTTGCAACGATAGATCATGCTATGTGGTTCCACCGTCCATTTAGAATGGATGAATGGTTGCTATATAGTGTCGATAGTCCAAGTGCGAGTGGTGGCCGTGGTTTAGTAAGGGGGCAATTCTTTAATAGGAAAGGTGAATTAGTTGCTTCCACCATACAAGAAGGCGTGATGAGACTAAGATCTAACTAGATCTTAGGCTTTAAATGCAAATAAGCTGTATTAAATGTTAGCAAAAAGCGACTAAAAACAGGGTTTTGATTTCTTTTTGAGCGGTTGAACGCATTTATTAAAATTAATTGCAAAAAGGGGTTGCGCACTTTTAATTTCTCCCTATAATGCGCACCCACTGACACGGGGCGAGACGCTGAAAAGCAAATCAAAACGATGTCGAGTCAAATAAAACTTAACTTTAAAAACTTTTTAAAAATTAAGTGTTGACATAAAAAGTGAAGTCGTTATTATAGCGCTCCACTTCGCAGCAAGGCTGCGGTAACTCATCGAGTTACAATGTTCTTTAAAAATATGAAGCAATCATCTGTGTGGGCACTCGTACAGGTTGAGTTCTAACAGCTCTTGATTCAGGAGCAAAAAAATTAGAGTCTCAAATGTAACTGAGTGACTTCATAGTCAATTCGATTCGAAAGAATCAAAATCAGAATTCATTGAGCATGGTTTGAATTTTACTTCAAGCAAAAAACTTTTAATTGAAGAGTTTGATCATGGCTCAGATTGAACGCTGGCGGCAGGCCTAACACATGCAAGTCGAGCGGTAACATTTCTAGCTTGCTAGAAGATGACGAGCGGCGGACGGGTGAGTAATGCTTGGGAATATGCCTTAGGGTGGGGGACAACAGTTGGAAACGACTGCTAATACCGCATAACGTCTACGGACCAAAGGGGGCTTCGGCTCTCGCCCTTAGATTAGCCCAAGTGGGATTAGCTAGTTGGTGAGGTAATGGCTCACCAAGGCGACGATCCCTAGCTGGTTTGAGAGGATGATCAGCCACACTGGAACTGAGACACGGTCCAGACTCCTACGGGAGGCAGCAGTGGGGAATATTGCACAATGGGCGCAAGCCTGATGCAGCCATGCCGCGTGTGTGAAGAAGGCCTTAGGGTTGTAAAGCACTTTCAGTAAGGAGGAAAGGTTAGTAGTTAATACCTGCTAGCTGTGACGTTACTTACAGAAGAAGCACCGGCTAACTCCGTGCCAGCAGCCGCGGTAATACGGAGGGTGCGAGCGTTAATCGGAATTACTGGGCGTAAAGCGTACGCAGGCGGTTTGTTAAGCGAGATGTGAAAGCCCCGGGCTCAACCTGGGAACTGCATTTCGAACTGGCAAACTAGAGTATGATAGAGGGTGGTAGAATTTCAGGTGTAGCGGTGAAATGCGTAGAGATCTGAAGGAATACCGATGGCGAAGGCAGCCACCTGGGTCAATACTGACGCTCATGTACGAAAGCGTGGGGAGCAAACGGGATTAGATACCCCGGTAGTCCACGCCGTAAACGATGTCTACTAGGAGCTGGGGTCTTCGGACAACTTTTCCAAAGCTAACGCATTAAGTAGACCGCCTGGGGAGTACGGCCGCAAGGTTAAAACTCAAATGAATTGACGGGGGCCCGCACAAGCGGTGGAGCATGTGGTTTAATTCGATGCAACGCGAAGAACCTTACCTACACTTGACATACAGAGAACTTACCAGAGATGGTTTGGTGCCTTCGGGAACTCTGATACAGGTGCTGCATGGCTGTCGTCAGCTCGTGTTGTGAGATGTTGGGTTAAGTCCCGCAACGAGCGCAACCCCTATCCTTAGTTGCCAGCGATTCGGTCGGGAACTCTAAGGAGACTGCCGGTGATAAACCGGAGGAAGGTGGGGACGACGTCAAGTCATCATGGCCCTTACGTGTAGGGCTACACACGTGCTACAATGGCGTATACAGAGTGCTGCGAACTTGCGAGAGTAAGCGAATCACTTAAAGTACGTCGTAGTCCGGATTGGAGTCTGCAACTCGACTCCATGAAGTCGGAATCGCTAGTAATCGCGGATCAGAATGCCGCGGTGAATACGTTCCCGGGCCTTGTACACACCGCCCGTCACACCATGGGAGTGGGTTGCTCCAGAAGTAGGTAGCTTAACCTTAGGGAGGGCGCTTACCACGGAGTGATTCATGACTGGGGTGAAGTCGTAACAAGGTAGCCCTAGGGGAACCTGGGGCTGGATCACCTCCTTAACGATTTAGAACAGATTTGTTCGTAGTGTCCACACAGATGATTGTTAGTTAGCTCTATAGCTAATTAATATTGCTCTTTAAAAATTTGGAAAAGCTGATAATTAATTCTTTTAGAAGAAATTCTAAAAAGAGTTTTCAAAAGTAAAACAATGCCGATAAACATTAAGTTGTTTATTAGCGTCTACTTTAGTATTCAATATTAACTTCTGGCGAAGTTAAAACTGTCTTTGACGATACAAACCATTTTGGGTTGTATGGTTAAGTGACTAAGCGTACACGGTGGATGCCTTGGCAGTTGGAGGCGATGAAGGACGTACTAACTTGCGATAAGCCTAGTCAAGCCAGTAAGAGGCGCTTGAGACTAGGATTTCCGAATGGGGAAACCCACCTGCTTGCAGGTATCGTTAACTGAATACATAGGTTAACGAGGCGAACGCGGAGAACTGAAACATCTAAGTACCCGTAGGAAAAGAAATCAACCGAGATTCCGAAAGTAGCGGCGAGCGAAATCGGACTAGCCCTTAAGCTTTAGTGTAGTTAGTGGAACATTCTGGAAAGTTTGACGATACAGGGTGACAGTCCCGTACACAAAAACTTATCTAAAGTGAAATCGAGTAGGTCGGAGCACGTGAAACTTTGACTGAATATAGGTGGACCATCATCTAAGGCTAAATACTCCCAACTGACCGATAGTGAACCAGTACCGTGAGGGAAAGGCGAAAAGAACCCCTGTGAGGGGAGTGAAATAGAACCTGAAACCGTGTACGTACAAGCAGTAGGAGCCCTTCGAGGGTGACTGCGTACCTTTTGTATAATGGGTCAGCGACTTATATTTTGTAGCGAGGTTAACCGTTTAGGGTAGCCGTAGCGAAAGCGAGTCTTAACTGGGCGTTGAGTTGCAAGGTATAGACCCGAAACCCGGTGATCTAGCCATGGGCAGGTTGAAGGTTGAGTAACATCAACTGGAGGACCGAACCCACTAACGTTGAAAAGTTAGGGGATGACCTGTGGCTTGGAGTGAAAGGCTAATCAAACCGGGAGATAGCTGGTTCTCCCCGAAATCTATTTAGGTAGAGCCTCGGACGAATACTTACGGGGGTAGAGCACTGTTAAGGCTAGGGGGTCATCCCGACTTACCAACCCTTTGCAAACTCCGAATACCGTAAAGTAATATCCGGGAGACACACGGTGGGTGCTAACGTCCATCGTGGAGAGGGAAACAACCCAGACCGTCAGCTAAGGTCCCAAAGTGTATGTTAAGTGGGAAACGATGTGGGAAGGCTAAAACAGCTAGGAGGTTGGCTTAGAAGCAGCCATCCTTTAAAGAAAGCGTAATAGCTCACTAGTCGAGTCGGCCTGCGCGGAAGATGTAACGGGGCTAAACATACCACCGAAGCTACGGCTGCATACATTAGTATGCGGGGTAGGGGAGCGTTCTGTAAGTGGCTGAAGGTGTGCCGGGAGGCATGCTGGACATATCAGAAGTGCGAATGCTGACATGAGTAACGATAATGCGGGTGAAAAACCCGCACGCCGGAAGACCAAGGGTTCCTATCCCATGTTAATCAGGGTAGGGTAAGTCGACCCCTAAGGCGAGGCTGAAGAGCGTAGTCGATGGGAAACGGGTTAATATTCCCGTACTTGGAATAATTGCGATGGGGGGACGGAGCAGGCTAATCAAGCATGGCGTTGGTTGTCCATGTGAAAGGCTGTAGGCTGGTGACTTAGGAAAATCCGGGTCGCTAAGGCTGAGAGTCGAGACGAGCCACTACGGTGGTGAAGTTGATGATGCCCTACTTCCAGGAAAAGCCTCTAAGCTTCAGATTATTTCGAATCGTACCCCAAACCGACACAGGTGGTCAGGTAGAGAATACTAAGGCGCTTGAGAGAACTCGGGTGAAGGAACTAGGCAAAATTGTACCGTAACTTCGGGAGAAGGTACGCTGTTGTTGGTGATGAGACTTGCTCTCTAAGCTGACGATAGCCGCAGTGACCAGGTGGCTGGGACTGTTTATTAAAAACACAGCACTGTGCAAAATCGTAAGATGACGTATACGGTGTGACACCTGCCCGGTGCCGGAAGGTTAATTGATGGGGTTAGTCTTCGGACGAAGCTCTTGATCGAAGCCCCGGTAAACGGCGGCCGTAACTATAACGGTCCTAAGGTAGCGAAATTCCTTGTCGGGTAAGTTCCGACCTGCACGAATGGTGTAACCATGGCCACGCTGTCTCCACCCGAGACTCAGTGAAATTGAAATCGCAGTGAAGATGCTGTGTACCCGCGGCTAGACGGAAAGACCCCGTGAACCTTTACTACAGCTTGGCACTGAACATTGAGCCTACATGTGTAGGATAGGTGGGAGGCTTTGAAGTGGCGACGCCAGTTGTCATGGAGCCATCCTTGAAATACCACCCTTGTATGTTTGATGTTCTAACATAGGTCCCTAATCGGGATTGTGGACAGTGCCTGGTGGGTAGTTTGACTGGGGCGGTCTCCTCCCAAAGAGTAACGGAGGAGCACGAAGGTTGGCTAAGTACGGTCGGACATCGTACGGTTAGTGTAATGGTAGAAGCCAGCTTAACTGCGAGACAGACACGTCGAGCAGGTACGAAAGTAGGTCATAGTGATCCGGTGGTTCTGAATGGAAGGGCCATCGCTCAACGGATAAAAGGTACTCCGGGGATAACAGGCTGATACCGCCCAAGAGTTCATATCGACGGCGGTGTTTGGCACCTCGATGTCGGCTCATCACATCCTGGGGCTGAAGTCGGTCCCAAGGGTATGGCTGTTCGCCATTTAAAGTGGTACGCGAGCTGGGTTTAGAACGTCGTGAGACAGTTCGGTCCCTATCTGCCGTGGGCGTTTGAGAATTGAGAGGGGCTGCTCCTAGTACGAGAGGACCGGAGTGGACGAACCGCTGGTGTTCGGGTTGTGATGCCAATTGCATTGCCCGGTAGCTACGTTCGGAATCGATAACCGCTGAAAGCATCTAAGCGGGAAGCGAGCCTCGAGATGAGTTCTCACTTTAACTTTAAGTTAACTGAAGGGCCGTTGGAGACTACAACGTTGATAGGCTGGGTGTGGAAGTGTAGTGATACATTAAGCTAACCAGTACTAATTACCCGTGAGGCTTAACCATACAACGCCAAAGTGGTTTTAGCTCAGAAGCTAATATGAACTAAAGTAGACAGTTTTAGAATTATCAGATTTTTCCAGATTTTGACAAAATTTGCTTGGTGACCATAGCGTTTTGGAACCACCTGATCCCATGCCGAACTCAGAAGTGAAACGAAACAGCGTCGATGATAGTGTGGGTCTCCCATGTGAAAGTAGAACATCGCCAAGCACCTATTTAGAGAAAGCCCGATTCGAAAGAGTCGGGCTTTTTTGCTTTTATGGTGCTAAATCGTCCTGCACAGTGATGAGATTGTAAGCAGTGATAAAAAGACGAATTAGCGCAAGGTGAAGTGAGCAGCCTTCATAGTGGCCACTCTGTTCATTTTGAAGCCCGATTTCACGCTTGTTATTAAATACACTTTCTCAGCTACAGCTAAAATAGCTCACTTCACCTTGCGCGAAAAGAATGTAAGCGCTACGCGCTTGTCATAAACCTTTCGCACTATACTTGCGCAAAAGAACCGCACTCACTACGTTCGCTGTCGGTAACCTTTTGCACTAAACTTCAATATTTAAAAAATTAATTTATAATTCTTTTTTTATTAGCTTTTCATATCTATTTTCAGGAATTTTAATGAGCGATCTTATCCATTGGTTCGACTTACTCGGTGTAATGGTTTTTGCTATTTCTGGGACTCTCATAGCCCATAAAAAGCATTTAGATGGTTTTGGTGTTGTTGTGCTGGCAGCTGTAACAGGTATTGGTGGCGGAACGCTAAGAGATATTATTTTAGATGAGCCTGTTTTTTGGCTTCATGATCCTAGTTACTTCATTGCTATTTTTAGTGCTGTATTAATTAGTATTATTGTTTTGAACCAGCAGAAGCAAATCCCGAGTAAATTCTTACAAGTGGCAGATGCGTTTGGTTTGGCACTTTTTGCGGTGATGGGCACTCAAAAGGCGATGTCTATTGGCATGCCTGCAACTACCTCTGTGATTATGGGAGTACTTACAGGCTGTTTTGGCGGCGTGATCCGAGATGTATTAGCGGGTGACATTCCTCTGTTGTTAAAGGGGCAGCTCTATGCAATTACTTGTATATTAGGTGGGATAGTTTATACACAAATGATAGTACTCAATTTCGCTGTAGAAATATCTATGCTCTTCGCTATGCTCACAACATTAGTTGTACGTTTATTGGCAATGCGTTATAACTGGGAAATACACGTTTTCAAATATTAAATTTATAGGGACAAGGACATGTCTTTAGCTAAAATTATTACTCGTGCCCAAGTGGGTGTCAAAGCACCAAAGGTCACTGTGGAAGTTCATTTAAGCAATGGCCTTCCTGCATTTTTGATAGTTGGCCTTCCAGAAACTTCCGTAAAAGAATCTAAAGAGCGTGTTCGCTCTGCTCTTGTTAACTCAGGCTTTTTATTCCCTGAACAGCGCATCACGGTTAATTTAGCCCCTGCAGATTTGCCAAAAGATGGTGGTCGTTATGATTTGGCCATAGCGGTTGGGATACTCGTTGCGTCAGGGCAAGTTCAAAATACAAATATTAACCAATTTGAATTTTTTGGTGAGCTAGCTTTAAGTGGCGAGTTAGCACCAATAACTGCAATTTTGCCATCAGTTATGGCGGCAGCAGAAGATCGCCATCAAGCATATATTCCCAAAGCTAATGACCAATTAGCCAGCTTAGTTTCTCACGCAGAACGAAAAGCAGTAACAAGCTTACAAGAAGTCTGGTTAGATCTACAAGGGCAGCAAGCTCTACCATTGAATCTGGATTATGAAGAACAAGAGAGTGAGTCTTCAGAACATATGGATATGAGTGATGTTAAGGGTCAAGCCATTGCAAAGCGAGTCTTAGAAATTGCGGCAGCAGGTGGGCACAACTTGTTATTTTTAGGTCCACCGGGTACTGGAAAATCAATGCTCGCTCAGCGGTTCCCGAGCATTATGCCGCAAATGACTGCTGAACAAGCACTTGAAACTGCGGCGGTGTATTCTTTAATTGGCCAGTCTGTAACCCATAAGAATTGGTTAGAGCGTCCTTTTCGCTCTCCTCATCACACATGCTCTGCAGTTGCCTTGGTAGGGGGGTCGTCAAACCCTAAGCCCGGCGAAATATCTCTGGCCCATAATGGCATTCTGTTTCTGGATGAGCTTCCTGAGTTCGATAGAAAGGTTTTAGATTCATTGCGAACACCGATGGAAACGGGCAAAGTAACGATATCTCGTGCTGCCCGCCAAGTAGATTTCCCTGCTAACTTTCAGTTAGTTGCAGCATTAAACCCAAGTCCAACAGGGCACCATAGCGATAAACGTGCGACACCAGACCAAGTGTTGAAATACCTTTCAAAAGTTTCTGGCCCTTTTCTCGATAGGATAGATTTACAAGTAGAGTTACCTAGGCTGTCTACTGAAGAATTACAGTCTACGAAGCCTGAAGAGTCAAGCTATGAAATTCGTAAAAGAGTCGAGCAAGCTGTGCTGTTTGCTTATAAAAGGCAAGGTAAAAACAATTCATCGCTTTCAACAAAAGAGTTGCAGAAATACTGTGCCTTATCTGATGCCGATGCGCACTTCTTAGGGAGAGCAGCAGAAAAACTGTCGTTATCACCACGCTCTTATCATAAGGTTTTGAAAGTTGCTCGGACAATTGCAGATCTGAATCTGCAACATGAGATAGATTTGAAAAGTTTAAAAGAGGCTTTGAGTTACCGTGCTTTCGAGCGCTTACTTTCTCAGTTAACCGCTTATTAAGTTGAAAGCATGTAGCCCTTGCCACGAACAGTCACAATGCGCTTTTGCTCTTTTTCATCGCCAAGCTTTTTACGTAGCCGGCCAATCAGTACATCGACAGTTCTATCGCTTGGGCTCCAATCAGGTTGACCGATATCTTCAGAAATTTTCTCTCTAGATGTCGCTTTACCTGCATTGGCTATTAAGCAGATTAATACTTTGTGTTCAGCTTCGGTGAGTCGAGACTCTTCTGCTGCACCGTTAATGAGCGTGCGATTATCGGGGTGAAGTTTAAAGTCAGCGTATTCGATGAACTCTTCAGACTCATCGTCATCATTTGTAATGGTTAAGCGTTTGCACAAGGCGCGCATTCTTAACTCTAGCTCTAAAAGATCCACAGGTTTACAGACATAGTCATCGGCGCCCTGGGCTAGACCGGCGATTCTATCAGCTTGGGAATCGCGGCTAGATAGCATAATTACACCAATATCAGTTAGGGTGTTAAGTTCTTTGGCTAATGCAAGGCCATCTGTTGCAGGAAGTACAATGTCGACGATGGCGAGTACGAAGCGATCTTGAGCTTGTGTAGCTTGCTGAACTTTGGCTAATGCTGTCGCACCCGTATTATCAACTTCGATGCTAAATTCTGTTTCAGCAAAGTGGCTTATAATGCGTTTTGCTAAAAGTTCATCATCTTCTACTAATAATACTTTGATACTCATAGGGCAGCTATCTATTCAATAATTATGTATATATTAGCACTGTGAAAACATTGCTGAGAAGAGAATAATGAAAATTTGTAACAATTGCGCAAACATTTATGCAATTGGATCAGGGAGATGTGAACAAAATAGGCTCAGCCTAATGCAACAGCATTAGACTGAACCTAGAAAATGCATACTTATTTATAAATATACTGCCACCATTGTGGTTGGTCTTTTAGGTGCATATCAAAATAAGCCAGCATAGTATCCCACCAGTGGAAGCGACGGTCACGGGCAAATACTTGGTGATCTGTACCTTTATACTCAATTAACTCAACGTCTTTGCCAAGCAACTTAAGTGCCGTGTACATGTTGTGGCTTTCACCTGGAGGTACGTTGGTGTCAGCGTCACCATGGATAAGTAATAACGGTGAGTTTACTTTGTCAGCGTGGAAAACTGGGCTGTGATCAGAGTAAAGTTTTGGGTTATTCCATGGGAAGCTGTTTTTTGAAGCTTCGCCTGAGTATAGGTAGCCCCACCAACCTTGACCCCAATATGAAGTAATGTTTGAGATGCCTGCGTGCGAAATCGACGCACTGAATAAATCCGTTTTAGTCGCAAGTAGCATAGTCATAAAGCCGCCGTAAGATGCACCTAAGTTACCTACTTTGTCTTTATTTACATAAGGGTGTGCTGCTAAGAACTTTTTAGTTCCTTCGATAATATCATTTGCAGTGTAGTCACCCCATGCATTCACGTGCTTAGCAGAGAATTCTTGGCCAAAGCCTGTCGCGCCAGTTGGTTGTAGCACATATACAACATAACCTTGTGCAGCCCATAGGTTGAACGGATAACGACCCGTAAAGCCACGAGAAACAGGTGATGTACCGCCATAATAGTAAACTAGAGCAGGGTACTGCTTGCTTTCATCTAGGTTGTGAGGCGTGTATACACGACCCTTAATCTCAACGCCTTCTTTATTGGTGAAGTTAAACTCAGATAGGGTTGCGATTTCACTATTTTCATAAGCCAGTGCTTTTGAATCCCACAGTGTTTTAGCGCGATTTTTAGAAATATCTAAACGCTTTAATTGCTGAGGGTGAGATGCTTGGGTGCCAGTCACCAGTAAGTCAGGGTTGCGCTCGTTTGAAATGCTGAACTTACCGACCACATCAAAGCCTGTTTTTAGTTTAGTGAAGCTTGCTTTGCTCTCATCGTATAAATACAGTTGTTGCGTATCACGCTCGGTCACTTTAAGCACGACATCATCATTGCTTAATACTTGCATTGAGCCAATGGCAGGGTCGAATGATTTACTTAATGCTTGTGCATTTTTACCTTGACGGTCTAGCTTATAAAGCTGGCCATCATAGTTGTTAGCAAGCATATTCTCAGGAATTGCACGACCTAAACCATTTGCAAAGTCAGGGCCTGCAACCACATAAACGCCGTCATCGGCATATTTCGCTGAGCTAAATGTACGGTATTGACCAAGTACAGTCTGCTGATTGTCTTTTAGATTAACTTCTACAAGCTCTGTCAGCATGTGAGGTGGTTTAGCATAATCGCTAGGATTACGCGTCACCAAGATTGTGCCAGCTTCATTATCAAAATCGGCCAATGAGTGACTCAATTTACCTTCAGTGATTGGGTTAATAAAACCAGAGTTAATGTCTAACATGAAGATTTGGCTGTTATTACGTGCATAAGACCAGCGATCTTCTAGCCCTCTGAAGTGTTTAACTAATGTGTGCTTACTTTTATCTGATTTAGACCAAGCAAATACCAGCGTGTTGTTGTCAAAGTACTGGAAGCCATATGCGCCATCTAGTTGTTCAGCAACCACTTTCTCTTCTAAGTCTTTAAGGTTTAAAACCGTAACGGCTTTATTGCGAACAAACACAAGCTGTTTGCTATCTGCGCGCCATTTAATTTGACTTGCTGATAAACCGTCAAAGCGGTAAAGCACTTTACCCTCTTCATCGGTTAACGTTGTTTTGTTGATGGCTTTATTACCATGATTACTCTGGTAATGACGCTCAGTAACAACATAGTATTCGCCGTTTGGAGAAATCGATACAGAACTAATTGTCGGCGCATCAAAAAGTTGCTTCGCTGAAAGTGCACGGGTTGCTTTGGTTGTTAATGTAATCTCATCATGATCAGCTTTTGGCGTATATTCTAATGAGACTTTTTTCCAGTCATCAGCTTGTTCTACCACAATAACAACTTGGTGGTCGCCTGTAATCGCATTGATATCGAATTCTTTGCTACCTGATAAGGTTTCACCATTTAAAAATACATGGGCTTTTTCGATGCCATTAAGCTTTAACTTACCTTGCACAAAACGTTCAGTAGAGAAATTAAACTTAATTGCCTGAAGGCCAGCTACAGTTAGTGCGTCAACATTTGCAAGTGGTTGCCAAGAAACTTTTTTACCTAACACAGAAAGAGATTGTTCATTGCTTTGTAATTTAGGTAATAAATTATTAATGATGGCAGTTTGGTAAGGCGTATTATTTGGCTTGATTGTTGCTGTATCAGCAAGGGGTCCAATAAACTTTACTTTACTCGTGTCTAGCTCTGCAGCGACAAGTTGCGTTGACAGTGCCGAAAATAGTAAAGTGGCGACCGTTGTTAATTTCATTGATGCACCTATTGTAGGGAAAATAATTGCCCCAATATAGCACATCAAATTAAATCTTCAGCAGAGTTGCGATTAACTCGCCAGAGTCTGCGAAATTAAGGAGTTTAGGTTGTTTCTGTTATTCAGTTACATGTTTCTAGCCATTGCAATTTCATTCATTTGTTCTGTGATGGAGGCGGTGCTACTCAGTATTACACCAAGTCATGTAGCGATACTCAAAAAAGATAAACCATTACTGGCAAAACGCGTACAGCGTTTAAAAGACAATATTGATAAGCCTCTTGCGGCTATTTTAACTTTGAACACAGTTGCTCATACAGCTGGTGCAGCAGGTGTTGGTGCGCAGGCTGCTGCGGTATTTGGTGATGCTGCAGTGGGTATTGCGTCAGCAGTGATGACGTTATTGGTATTGGTGCTTTCAGAAATTATACCTAAAACTTTAGGGGCAACTTATTGGCGAGGATTAACACCAACGGTATCTGTGGTTTTGACTTGGTTGGTGCGCGTTTTAAAACCGTTTGTTTGGTTATCAGATCAACTTACTAAGCTGATTGGCTCTAAACAGGACGAAGCTCATTATATTCGCCAAGAAATTGAGGCTATGGCTGAAATGGGTAGCGAGGCAGGTGCACTGCAACAAGAAGAAAGTGAAACTATTCGTAGCTTATTGCAGTTTAGACATGCCAAGCTTGAAAACGTCATGACGCCAAGAACTGTGCTTTTTAAAGTGCACAAAGATATGACGGTGAACGAGTATTTATCTGAGCATGGCTCGGTATCTTTTTCCCGTATTTTGGTCTATTCAGAGAATACTGATGACATTGTTGGCTTCGTACATAAGAACGATATTATGTTGGCTTTTCATCGTTTAGGTGAAGACTACAAAATCGGTAAGTTAGTAAAGCCGATTTATACAGTGCCAGAAACATTGGGGGCACCAGTGTTGTTTCAAGCCCTGTTGGAAAAACGAATTCATATTGCACTTATCATCGATGAATATGGTGATGTACAAGGCATTGTGACATTAGAAGATATGATTGAATCTTTGATGGGCATGGATATCGTTGATGAGCGAGACCAATCAACCAACATGCAGCAAGCCGCAAAACAAAAGTGGCGAGAACGCGTTGATGCACACACGCATTTGATTGAGGCTGATGTAGAGGAAGATCAGCCTAAGAGTTAAAATTCGTCATCCTAAGCCAAGAATGGATCCAGCGTACTAATTCATTCTTGGCTTTTGGTCTACTTATCAAAAAGCCTTGCATTAATAAATCATGCTTATACCGCTCTAGGTATTGTAGTTCTTCAATTCTTTCTACCCCCTCAGCTACGACTTTAAAGCCCTCTTTAATCGCTAAATCAACCAAACTTTTAGTGATTACTTGTGAAAAGTAGTCAGAATCAATATGTGTAATGAGTGAACGGTCGAGTTTCATTTCAGTAAAGGGTAAAGACTTCAACTGGTTTAAGTTAGTAAAGCCAGTTCCAAAATCATCGAGAGAAATATCAAAGCCTCTCATTCTAAGTCGATTTAATGTTTCAAGTTGATTGGCACTGGTTAGGGGTTTTTGCTCGGTGATTTCAAGAATAATATCACTCGGTTCAAGGTGATTTAACTCTAATAATAGGGCGAGTTTGGCTGGACAATTCATATCATCTAATTGAATGGGTGATAAATTAAATGCCAACTTACAAGGGTGAGCAAGTTCACCTTTTATCGCTTCGAATTCAGCGGTCGCTTTTTCAAATAACTGAAATGTGACAAGGTTTATTAAATCCAAGTCTTCAGCTACACCAATAAATCTGGCGGGTAGCACGGTAAAGCCATGCTTCTCAGATACGATCCGAGCCAGTACTTCAAGACTTTCTATTTGTTGAGTTGCTCGATTGACCTTTGGTTGATAGAAAGGAGTTATTTCACTGTTACTTAATGCATGGAGTAACTCAGCTTCAGTGATAGGTCTGCCTTCTTCAGTTTGCGTACTGGTGAGCGTACAGAGCTTTTTGAGAAGTCTTTCTACTTCGACTAATTGAATGGGTTTTGCGATATTGCCAAGTAATCTTGCATGATTTTGTCTCGCTAAGTTCGAAGCAAGGTCGATGATCCGGCTATCCATTTCCGAAATAATGATCACGCCGCCGGCGTAATCTCTTTGTCCTAGCTGCCTGATCAATTCCATACCATCCATTTCTGGCATATTAAGATCCGTGAAAATAGCGTCATAGGCTTTGGGTTGCTGCTCTATCAATGACAGTGCTGCTTGTGCTGATTCACAACAGGTAACTTGTTCGACACCTAACTCAGCTAAAATGGCTTGCATAACTAATAAGATGGCTTGTGAATCATCAACAACCAAAATACGCTGTGTTTTAAAGCTCATAAAATCACTCCCTGAAATTGGTTAGGACAAATTTTAGTTTAGAACAGTCCGAGAAAAATGGGCAAATCGAGATCAAAAAATGATGGTTTGTCAGTGACTCTATTTGTTGTGATAATAGAGAAAAATTTTATTTTACCAATATGACTCGAATTGAACTTAATTTGGCTGGACAGCCAATTTCTCTCATTTTTACTCAGCAACAAATAATTCAGGTCTTTTCTCAGCAACAGGCACTCGTGTTAGAAACCGAGTCAGCGCATCAGCAAAGTTGTACTATTGCAGAACTTCCTGTGCTGTTTGACACATCACAATTGGCTCAAGGCTTGATTGGCGTAGCCATTGATAGTCAACCTATTCAGTGGCTAGAAGTTCCGCACCAACAGGTAGAAAAAAAGCGTGGATTATTAGGCTTAGCCGCACTTGGCTTTAAACTATTTAAAAGTGCGAAGGTGGTAAAGGCTGCGTTAGCAGGCGCATCGGTAGCTGGTTATGCTTGGTTATTTTCCATTGAGTTTGCCCTGATGCTGATCGCTTGTTTGGTTGTGCATGAATATGGCCATGTACGTGCGATGAAATATTTTGGCATTAAGACGAAAAGTATCTACTTAATTCCTTTCGTTGGTGGCTTAGCTGTCAGTGATGAAAAAATTACCACGCGTTGGCAAGATGTGGTTATTTCGTTGATGGGGCCTGCCTTTGGTTTGATCACTTCGGTGCTTGGGGTTGTATTGTATTACGCCACAGAAATGGAAATTTTTGCAGGAGTTGCAGTGTTGAGTGCTTTGCTTAATTTATTCAACTTACTGCCAATTTTACCGCTTGATGGTGGCCATGTATTGAAAAGCATCAGTTTCTCTATGCGCTCTTGGGTAGGGTTATTAGCCTGCTTGGGTGGTGTCTTACTGGGTTTATATATTAGTTGGACGTTCGGTTTGATGTTGCTGGTATTCTTTATTTTTATTGGTAGCCTTGAGATTGTATTTGAGTGGCGTGAGCGCCATATATCGCATTTATTGCCGTTAGACAGATATGGGCAAGTGGTGTCGGCTGTTATGTATGTGCTTGTTGCGGTTGGTCATATTGCAGTAATGATGCACTTCGCAGACTCTGAAAGCGTTATCCTAAGTCTACCTATGAAGATACTTTCAAATTAAGTGCGCATTAGTTTGTAGCCGTTCTGCTTAATCAGGTACGGCCACATGAAATGCACTTATCTATTTAAGCCCAAGTCAAAATAGCCGAAATAATTACCCCACTAACCAGTAATTGAATTAAACAGAACCCCATAATATCTTTGGCCTTTAGTCCAGCGATTGCTAATACTGGTAATGCCCAGAATGGCTGAATCAAGTTTGTCCAAGCATCTCCCCATGCGACCGCCATAGCAACTCGGTTAATTTCAGCACCCAATTCTAGTGCGGCAGGAATGACGATCGGAGCCTGTACGGCCCATTGTCCACCACCAGATGGTACAAATATATTAACTAAGCCTGCACTGATAAAACTCCAAAAAGGAAGTGTCTCAGCGCTACTGATAGCGACAAAAGAATTTGAGATTTGTTGTGCCAACCCAGAGTCTTTCATCACGGCCATGATGCCAGCATAAAACGGAAACTGAATAACGATACCAGAGCCGCCAGCAACGCCTTCTTGTAAACTTCTTAATAAATTAGCAGGAGTTTGGTGCAATAAAATTGCTAAGAATAAAAATAGGCCAATGACACTATTTAAATTGAGACCACCACCCAGAGATAGAAAATAATAGCCCATATAGCCACAACCCAACGTACCTATTGCTGTGCCTAAAAGTTTGCTGTTCTCTAATTTTTGAGCTGGGGTTTCAAGTGGTGTGTGATGATTGTTTTGCTCAGATAACTTCTCTTTTGCAATGACAATTTGCTGCTCTTTAGGTGGAAGTAGTAAAGTATTGAGGAGCGGTAATACCACAAACATGGTAGCCATTAATATGAGGTTAAAGTTTGCAAAAAGAGTATGTTGCGTCGTAATTACACCTATGCTCTCGGCTGCAAAGTGGCCTTCAGTTGCAATAGTAAGTGGCACCGAACCCGATAATCCTCCATGCCACACAATAAAACCTGAGTAAGCACTAGCGACTAATACACGATAATCGACTTGAATATGGCGAGCTAGGGCTTTCGCAAATAAAGCGCCAACCACAAGACCAAACCCCCAGTTGATCCAACTCGCTAACATAGAGACTAATGTCACCATTAAAATGGCTACCGTGCCTGAGCTTGCTCTTTGGGCTAATTTATCAAGTAATGACTTGCACACAGGCGTACTCGCCAGCATAAAACCGGTGACGAGCACCAGCAACATCTGCATGGCAAATGTTAGTAATGACCAAAACCCTTTGCCCCATGAGGTAATGGTTTGCTCCAGAGAAAAAGGTGTAAAAACAATACTTAAAGAAAGGACCAATAAGGTTAACAAAAGCACGATAACATAAGGGTCGGGTAGATAGCGGTCGACGAGTTTAGTGACAGGTCGAGAGAGTTTAAAAAGCATAGCTGGATCCTGTTATTATTTTTTTTGCTGTATACGGCAAGGATATTTTGCTCTAAGGCTTGTGTTTAGCATAACTAACTATCAAAGTAGTTGCCTAACCATTGTCGAGCAATAACATATATTTGCAAAACTAATTTGGCTAAATAAGTGTTATATCTAACTAAAAATTAGTGCTTTATACTATTTATATTTGTTTTTGATGGAACCGTTGAAATTAAGGTTATGATTTATAAGGTTTTTAATTTTGGCACAAATACTGTAGTGTAGATAACAGAAAACTTAAATAAGAGAGGTTACCATGGCAGAACAAGGTTCAGGCGGTAATGTGATCGCTGCAATTTGTAATATATTTTTTCCAGGTTTAGGCCAGTTAGTGCAGGGGCGTATTATTCCGGCACTTATTTTTGCAATCATTGTTTTTGGTGGTTATGCGTTATGGTTTTTAGTTATCCCTGCAATTATTGCTGCAGTGGTTCATTTATGGGCAATTATAGACGCAGCTAAATTTAGTAACTATCGTTCACGGTACGAGCGTTAGCAACCATATACTTAATGTGAATATGCTGAGCAGTGTTGAGAGTACAACACTGCTGGCAGCAACATCTTGTTTTACCTTTAGTTGTCTTGCCACCAAGTAAGCATTAACGCCCAGAGGGGAGGCAGCCATTAGAGTTAACACTGCAACTTGCTTTACGGGTAAATTAAATCCCCACTTGGCGAAGGCAAAAACAGCAGCAGGCAGCAACGCCAGCTTGATAACACTTACTATTAATGCGCCTTTCCAAGCCTCCCTAACCGAATATTGATTTAAGCTCGCACCTAACACAAATAATGCTCCTGCAATTGCAGGTTCACTGAGTAAATTGAGTCCATTAAGTAGTATATTAGGAATAGGTAATGTAATCGCATTTGCCACAATGCCTAAGCTAATACTGAGTACAACTGGATTCAGTAATAGAGGCTTTAATAACTCGACTATATCGCCCTTTACATTGCTGCTTAGTGCAAAGGTTAAAGCAAATAAAAGGGCGCTGTGAAAGGTAATAACCATAAATACGAGTGCGCCATACTGTTCACCAAGCGCCATTATAATAATGGGCAACCCCACTAATACTGTATTCGAATAGCAGCCCGATAAGGCTAGTACTGCAGACTCTGAAAGTGACATCTTGCCGAAAATCTTAATGCCAATACAAACGCACAAATAGACGGTAACCACAGGTATATAAAAGCTTAATAATAAGCTCGCAGAGAGCGTTTGCTGCAAGTCGGCTTTAAACATGCTGACAAACAGAAATACAGGTATGGCTAAATTGAAAATAAAGGTGCGCAGCCCTTCAAAATGGGTTGTTGATAAAAAACGTATTTTGGCGCAAATAAACCCAGCGGTGACGACGAAGATCAATGGGAAGAGAATATCAATTGGGTTCATAACAGCTCAAAGTGGTGTTGGAGCGTGAATTATCCTGCTAACGCTATGAAAGCTCAAGTCACTGGGCAGTTTATGCCATGCAAAGTATAATATTCTTTGTTTAGAAGCTTATTTATTTTGAGAGACAGTATGGAGTATCAATTTATTCGTGATCCTATTAGCGGTTTTAGGGTCAAGATCAGTGACGAACAAGCGTTAATAGGTCGTTGGTTTAACGAAGAGCTGGCTCACAACGAAGTTAAAGATTTACTTGCTCAATGTCGTAATATCAAGTCATTAAATACGCCGCTGATACGATTAGGGAAAGAAGTACGTTTTAAGTTATGTGAACAAGAGGCATTATTTGAAGCGCACAGTTTATTTCATAACAACGATGACTTAGCGCAATATCAAGATGACGCACTTGAGCTAGACGAGCATGGCCTAATGGCGGTGTGTGGTTTTGAAGATTTTGTTGAGCTGTTAGAAGATTGGAGCGAATTTATAGGAAGAAGCCGCTAGGGCTTCTTCCTATCAGCATTTACATGGTTGCCTGCTCAGGTTGCGCACCATAAATTTGTTCGGCTCGATTAAATAACACCCATGAAGTCAATATATACTTATCGTTAGAAACTGGAATACAGCCTCTGTGAGTATGCGTGAAGTAAGCCGGAGCTATCACCATAGAGCCTTTTTTAGGGGCGATTTTCTTATTTTGATAGTGGAATTCAGTCTCGCCGCCTTCTTCAACATCATTTAAGTAAAACATAAATAACAGTACGCGATGTAGTGCTTCATTATGACCAAGTTGTGGATACACTTCGCTGTGCCAGTAAGGGTATCCACCTTTACCTGCTTGGTATTTTTGTGCCTGAATATTGCCTAAGCGGAACAGCTGCTGAGTGAGCACATGAATTTGTGGCTTACCAACCTCTTCAAAGTTTTCAACCGTTAAGTCTACAGGCTGGCCTGTTTTCGGATGGTACACTTTTAAACCAAACGCGCCGATCATCATAAAAAAATGTTCTTCAACGTATTTAAACACATGTTGCGCGGTAACTTGCTGAATGTGCTGTAGTGTTTGTGCGTATTCAGGATGAGCATATAAATATAAATCTTGGCTGATTTTTTTACTAAGATCGACACCGCCAGAGGTGACCCCTTGCTTTAAATGTGGGCTTTGGTCAAACTGCTGAACAAATGTATCGCAAAAATCAGTTGAGAGTGCGTTGTCGTAAACGCGAATAAAATCTGTCATCTGAGTACCTATAGGATATTAGAATTATTATGTTGTCAGAAAAACTCATGCCGCGTTTTAGTGAAACCGACGTGCTTGGACACATCAACAATACCGCACTACCGGTTTGGTTTGAAGCGGCGCGCGTGCCTATTTTTAAGATTTTTACCCCAGACCTTGATCCAAAACAGTGGAAACTGATTGTTGCCAAAGTTGAAGTGACTTTTAAAGGTGAGCTGTTTTATGGCCAAGAAGTCGAAGTTAAAACTGCCATTGAGCGAATAGGGTCAAGCTCATTTGTGATTTTACAACAAGCTTGGCAGCACGGAGAGTGCTGCGCAGAAGGTAAAACGGTCATGGTGCGTTATAACTTCGCAAATAAATCTTCACAGCCGTTAAGTGAAGAAGAAAAGCAGCAGCTTACTGCTTTTCTTCTGTAGGTAGTGAGGGCGAAGATTTAAATTGGTGGCCAATGGCAACCGAAATACAAGGTTTAACTTCGTATTTATAGCTGCGTACTTCAGTTTCAAGCTGCGTGATTTCTAAAATCTCATAGTCATTGAGCTCTATCATTCGGCTTCCCGGCGTTACCTGACATCGAGAGTAGCTATCGGCTTCTAGCTCATAAATGAAGTAAGACAAAATAGCTTTCACACGGTTGTCATAGGCTTCAGCACGTTCAGATAGCGAAAAAGTACTGCTCTCACCTTGGTTGACGGTTAAAGAAATACCTAGACCTTCATCATCAGCAGCAGGTTGCTCAGTTTGTGGTTCGAGGTTCGCTAATTGCGCACTATCTGTTGCATGTTTGGTTTTATTTTCAGAAAGTTCTCTATCAATCTCTTTTGTGAGATTACTGCTGACAGTGGTGTTAGAAAAGCTTTCTATAACATTGGTAAACATGGTCGTCATACCTCCCATCATGCCCGATGTAAATGTAAACATAAGTACAAAAATAAAGAGCATGACGCACAAAGTCATGCGTACAAAACTAGTAATAATCGGAAAGCGATATTCAGGTGGGTGCCACATAGTATGCAAACCGAAAGGGCGCATCAGTAACAGCAGCATTACATAAAAAGGCTGCAGCAATGGAATTAAAAGCAAAATACTCAATGTGCTGATAAAGAACCAAGAGGGTAACGACAGCATCAAGCTAAGGTTATGCGTATAAGGGAAGTTATCTGCACTGACCCCAGTAATATCATTAATTGCGCCTGCAGCATAAGCCAGTGCATAGTTAGCAATAAAAGCATAGAAAATCAGTATTACTGCCTTGCCGGGTAAACTATCCCAAAACTTCATTAATTTGGGCCAAAGCTCGCTCAGTAAGGCAACAATAATGATGGTGACCATTAAAAATGTAGAAGGGGAAAATAAGTCATTTAAAAATTGTTCGTTCTCAGAAATACCAGATGTAGCTTCACTTTCTCCATTCAATAACAAAAAAAACAACACAATGGCCGTAAAATATAAGCGCTGAGCAAACGTCAGTGAGCGCCAAAAAGTTAGCCACTTGGTTTTAAAACTAAAGTAAAAACCAGAAAGGTGCTTGGGAGAAGGTAGTTTTTCCATGGATGTTTCCGTTTTTATTATTATCTAACTATTTTTAGCATATTGCTGAGTAATAAAAAGTAGCGCATTAAAAAAGCTTGCCCCATTATGAAGGCAAGCTTTTAAAAAATTAATTAATTTTTAAGCAATATTAAAAACAGTTATTTCAATAAGGGTTTTAAATATTTACCTGTATGTGATGCATCACACTCAGCTACGGCTTCAGGTGTGCCAGAGATAAGGATCTGACCACCGCCAGCGCCACCTTCAGGGCCTAAGTCGACAATCCAATCTGCAGTTTTTATCACATCTAGGTTATGCTCAATCACCACGATAGTATTACCATGGTCGCGCAAGCGATGCAGTACAGCTAGTAATTGTTGAATATCATGGAAGTGTAAACCTGTGGTTGGCTCATCCAAAATATACAGAGTTTTACCAGTATCGCGCTTCGATAATTCTCTAGCGAGTTTCACACGCTGCGCTTCACCACCAGAAAGCGTAGTAGCTGCTTGCCCTAAACGAATATAAGTCAGGCCAACATCCATTAAAGTTTGCAGCTTACGGCTGATCGCTGGAATTTTATCGAAAAATTCACGGGCATCTTCAACCGTCATTTCTAGTACTTCGTGGATGTTTTTACCTTTATAAAGTACTTCTAAGGTTTCACGGTTATAACGTTTACCTGAACACACATCACATGGTACGTATACGTCAGGTAAGAAGTGCATTTCTACTTTGATAACACCATCACCCTGACACGCTTCACAACGACCACCTTTTACGTTAAAGCTAAAACGACCCACTTTATAGCCACGAGAGCGCGCTTCTTGTGTGCCCGCAAACAATTCACGAATAGCCGTGAAGATACCTGTATAGGTTGCAGGGTTTGAACGAGGAGTACGACCTATTGGGCTTTGGTCAATGTCGATCACTTTATCGAAATGTTCAAGGCCCTGAATGTCTTTGTGTGGAGCAGGCTCAGCTGTGGTCGCTCCATTCAGTGCTGTGTGAGCCAGTTTAAATAGCGTGTCATTAATAAGGGTTGATTTACCAGAGCCCGACACACCTGTGATACAGGTCATTAAGCCAAATGGAATACGCAGGTCGACATTTTTTAAGTTATTACCTGTGGCGCCAAAGAGTTCTAGCCATTTATTTTCTGGCTGGTGGCGTTGCTCAGGGACGACAATGGCTTTTGCACCACTTAAATACTGACCTGTTAAAGACTCAGGTGAATTAAGAATATCGTCACGTGAACCTTGTGCAACAACATGACCGCCATGTACACCCGCACCAGGGCCGATATCGATAATATGATCTGCCGCGCGAATGGCATCTTCATCGTGCTCAACCACAATTACAGTATTACCTAGATCACGTAGATGAGTTAACGTGCTAAGCAAGCGGTCGTTGTCGCGTTGATGAAGGCCAATTGAAGGTTCATCAAGCACATACATAACGCCGACGAGGCCTGCACCAATTTGACTGGCAAGACGAATCCGCTGCGCTTCACCGCCTGAAAGGGTATCGGCACTGCGCTCCAGAGATAAATAATTTAAACCAACATTGATTAAGAAAGATAAACGGTCACGGATCTCTTTTAAGATTTTTTCAGCGATTTGTGCACGTTGACCTGTAAGTTCTAACCCATCGAAGAAAGTCATCGCATCGCCGATGCTCATAAGCGTTACATCTGGCAGCGTTGTTTTACCTATAAACACATGACGAGCTTCTTCACGTAAACGTGAGCCATTACAGCTAGGGCACGCTTGATTGGTTTGATATTTAGCAAGCTCTTCACGAACAGAGCTGGATTCAGTTTCACGATAACGGCGACTCATATTATTTAGCACGCCTTCGAATTCGTGATTGCGGGTGATCACATCTCCGCGATCATTGCGATAGTTAAAGGCAACTTTGGTTTTACCTGAGCCTTCCAGTACAACTTTTTGTGCGTCTTTTGATAACTTCTCAAAAGGTACTTCTAAATCAAAATCATAATGCTCAGCCACTGATTGTAGCATTTGGAAGTAATAGAAACTGCGTTTATCCCAGCCTTTAATTGCACCGCCACTTAAGCTAAGTTCAGGATTTTGTACAACGCGACTTGGGTCAAAATATTGTCTTACACCTAAGCCATCACAGCTCTGACAAGCGCCTGCTGGGTTGTTGAATGAGAATAAGCGTGGCTCAAGCTCAGTCATGGCATAGCCACAAGTCGGGCAGGCAAAGTTGGCTGAGAAAGTCAGCTCTGCTTGTTCTGCGTCGTCCATATTCGCAACAACGGCCACACCACCCGATAACTCTAAGGCGGTTTCGAATGATTCAGCCAAACGCTGTTGCAAGCCATCTTTTACTTTAAAGCGGTCAACAACCACTTCAATAGTATGTTTTTTATGTAATTCTAAAGTCGGTGGATCGCTTAAATCACACACTTCACCATCAACACGGGCGCGAATATAGCCTTGAGCACTCAATTGCTCGAATAGTTTGACGTGTTCACCCTTACGATTTTTTACCACAGGCGCTAACAGCATCAGCTTACTACCTTCTGGTTGCTCTAAAACAGTATCTACCATCTGGCTGATAGTCTGTGCTGCTAGGGGCAAATCATGAGTCGGACAGCGAGGCTCACCTACGCGGGCAAATAACAAGCGTAGGTAATCGTAAATCTCAGTAATAGTACCCACAGTAGAGCGAGGGTTGTGAGACGTTGATTTTTGTTCAATAGAAATTGCAGGTGACAGACCTTCAATATGATCTACATCGGGTTTTTCCATCAAAGATAAAAATTGGCGCGCATAAGCTGAAAGCGATTCAACATAACGACGTTGGCCTTCTGCATATAAAGTATCAAACGCGAGAGAGGATTTACCTGAGCCAGATAACCCTGTGATAACAATCAACTTATCACGTGGAATAGTCAGTGAAATATTCTTCAGGTTATGGGTGCGGGCGCCTCTTACTTCTATATTATCCATGATGCTCCAGTAACTGCTTGAGGGTGTAATCAAACTTCGCCACAGTATCGCACATTTTTGTGAAAATTATCGCTTCTTTGTAAAAGCATCTACACTGAATAGGTGGTAAAAATGTGGCTAATAAAATTTTGAAAAGAATATACGTATCCCTTCTCTTTTTGGTTTTCAGTCTTAATGTGCAGGCAAAAATGGGCTTGCAGGCTCAATCTGAGTGTGAGTTGGTTGTTCGATTTGAAAACTTTGCTCGTTACAGCAATCAAGCTGACACGTTAAGTTGGCACGGCCTAGATGTTGATTTTGCTAAAGCGCTTTTAGAAGAGGCGAATTGTCGCTATAAGTTTGTCAGTTTACCTTGGGGTCGCTCTATAAAAATGCTAGAAAGTGGTGAGATAGGCATGATGCTCAGTATGTCACCAACCAAGCAGCGCGAGCGCTTTGCTTATTTTATTGGCCCGCAGCGTAACGAAACGATTGTGTTTGTAACTCATAAATCACGGCCTTATTTGTTAAATAGTTACCAAGACCTTTTAACCCTTCCCGCACCGATAGCTATTCATCGTGATGCTGTTTATGGTGCAGATATTGATGCGCTTCTCAAAAATACCCCAAATGTAGAAGAGCGATTCACCGTTATTACCAACAATAAATTGCGTATTAGTATGCTGAAACATGGTCGTATTTCAGGCTTTTTCGCGGAAAAATACAATATGCTGTATCAAGCAGAAAACAATCCAGACTATATGCAAGTTGAAATTAATCCGTTTGTAATTAATCAAGAACCCGTCTACATAGCCCTTAGCAAGCAAAGTGTGTCTCCAAAAATTAAAGATAGACTTGAAGAAGCGTTAGAGAGACTCAAGCAAACAGGAAAAATCCAGAAGATATTAAAAAAATACAAATTAGATTAAGTTTTTTGCTACAGCTATTTTTTTGTTAAACTGTCGCGCGCATTTGCGAGTCAGTTATAACGAGAACTATGTCTAATCAATCATTAAACGCCTTAGAAAAACGTGCTGCTTTTTCGCTAGCCAGTGTATTCGCATTCAGAATGCTCGGTTTATTTATGCTGATGCCTGTGCTGGCCATTTATGGTCAGTCACTTGAGCATGTCTCGCCAATGTGGATTGGTTTGGCCATTGGTGTGTACGGTTTAACACAAGCTTTATTACAGATCCCGATGGGCTGGTTATCTGACAAGGTGGGCAGAAAGCCAGTCATTATTGGTGGCTTAATTGTGTTTGCTATCGGTTCTGTGATTGCCGCGGTCGCTGATTCGATTTATTGGGTAACGGTTGGTCGAGCTTTACAAGGCATGGGTGCCATTGCCAGTGCTTTATTAGCGCTTGCTGCAGATTTAAGTCGAGATGAACAGCGTCCAAAAGTCATGGCTGTGATTGGTATGTGTATCGGTCTAAGCTTTGCTGTTGCTATGTTACTTGGGCCAATGGTGGCGGCATCATTTGGTATTTCAGGGGTATTCTGGTTAACGGCTGGTTTGGCAATACTGGGTATCGTTATTGTGACGTTCATCGTGCCGAGTGCTTTAAATCGCGCGCCAAAAGGCGATACCGTAGCGTCTATTTCAGACATTAAGCGACTTGTAAAGCATCCTCAATTGTTGCGTCTTGATTTCGGCGTTATGTTACTTCATCTTACGCTCACAACTTTATTTGTGGTTTTACCTGGTCAGTTAATTATTGGCGGTTTAGCGGCTGAAAGTCATTGGCAGCTTTATATTCCTGTTTTATTAGCAGCATTTATTTTAATGGCGCCTTTGATGATCGTTGCTATTAAAAAACAAAAAGAAAAACAGGTCTTTTTACTTTCTATTTTCGTGCTAATTTTTAGTGCGTTAGGCTTAATTTTATTACCAACATCAATCATGAGCATTGCCTTGTGTATGTTGTTTTACTTTATTGCCTTTAACTTCCTTGAAGCGACAATGCCAGCCTTGGTATCGCGTATTGCACCGGCAAACCAGAAGGGCTCAGCGATGGGGGTATTCTCATCGGGACAATTCTTCGGGGCATTTTTAGGCGGTATTTTAGGGGGTTATCTAGCGCAAATAGGTGAAGCGAATACAGTGTTTGCGGCTGCAGCAGGAGTTGGGGTAATATGGCTATTTATTGCATGGCAAATGCAGATCCCTCCTAAGAGTAAAGTGATCAGTTTGATGGCTGATTTATCCGACCCACATAGAGCTGAGCAGTTAGCCGAGCAATTGGTGGCACTACCGGGAGTGATCGAAGCGACTATGGTGAACGACGAGAATCGTAGTTACCTAAAAGTAAATGATAAAGAATTTGATATAAACCAAGCAAAGCAAATACTTGGCTTGAATTAGTGTGAGGAGAGTGCGTCATGGCACGCGGTGTAAACAAAGTAATTTTGGTTGGTAACTTAGGCCAAGACCCAGAAGTTCGTTACATGCCAAATGGTAACGGTGTAGCAAATATTAGCATTGCTACTACAGATAGCTGGAAAGATAAAAACACAGGGCAAATGCAAGAGCGTACTGAATGGCACCGTGTTGTGTTGTTCGGTAAATTAGCTGAAGTTGCAGGTGAATACTTACGTAAAGGCTCACAAGTTTATATCGAAGGTCGTTTACAGACACGTAAATGGACAGATCAAAGCGGACAAGAAAAGTATACAACTGAAATCGTTGTAGACATGGGCGGTCAGATGCAAATGCTTGGTGGTCGTGGTGAGCAACAAGGTGGTGGCCAATATCAGGGTCAGCAGTCTGGTGGTTTCAACAATCAGCAGTCTCAGTATAACCAAGCGCCACAGCAGCAACAGGCACCACAACAGCAAGGTGGTTTCGCACCGCAACAGCAGCAGTCTCAGCAAGGCGGTTTCGCACCTCAGCAGCAGTCGGGCCAACAGCAGGGCGGTTTTGCACCGCAACAGCAGCAGTCTCAGCAAGGCGGGTTTGCACCTAAGCCACAATCAGCGCCACAAGGTGGAGCTTCAAATCCGATGGAACCACCAATCGATTTTGATGACGATATCCCGTTCTAATTTTTGAGCGACTAACTAATTAGCTCATATTAGTTAGAATTATGAATTTAATAAAACCCTGCACTCGCAGGGTTTTATTTTTCCAAAACAGTAAGTTCTGTGGTTTATCACTTAAACACGAGACTTTCAGTACCCTAAACTTGAGTTTTTAAGACTTGTGAACAACACTTATTCAATGTTAAACGAGGTGTTGTATGGTGATGAAGTCGTTTTTTAAGCACGTAACAGACACATTATCCAAGTGGTATTTGGCGGTAGCCTCGTTATTACTCGTGTGCTTTCTCAATGCATTGTTGGTGCACCTATTTCACCTTCAAATACATCAACGGGCTATGCAGTTTGCGCAAGCTGCAAGTATGCTCCCAAAAAAAGAACAAACAGATGATAGATTAAGTGTATTAGCACAGCAGTTTAATTTGCAGTTTATAACTCTTGGTCAAAAGCCCCCTTTACAAATCAGTAATTTTGATACATTTGAACTATCAGGCTCAACGCTATATGTGAGACACCCCAAGGTTTGGCAAGAGTATGCGAGTGCTCTGCTGTTATTTAATTTGCTGTTTATTGGATTTCTAGTTTTTGCCTATCGCTGGTGGCTTATCTACAAAGTCAGACCCAAGCCATTTCGTCGACAGTTGCAAAAAGTGGCACCTCGCGAACAAGAGAACCTTTTACCAACAATTCAGCATCCAAGGAGTGCTGATGAAAACTTGTTTAATATCTTTGCACTGATCAAATGGAGTTACCATTTGGGCGATGAGATTGACGCACAGCAACATTTTTCAATCCAGTTTCATAAGCATTTTAGTGCTTATTCTAAGTGCTCTGTAAAATACCTTAACTCAGGAGCCCTGGCTGTAACCTTGGAGCAAGTTGCTTGGGGAGAAGTCTCTACAATAAGTAAACAAATGCATGAGGTGGTTTATCAAGTGCTGTTTGCTATTCGCGGGGATCTGTCTCGCAAAGTGGTAAAATTGGGTGGATGTTATTATCAACCAAAATCAGATCAAACCAAGGTATATCAATTAGCCCGTTCTGCATTAAGTGTCGCTTCGAATAATATTTGGCAGCATATTCATCTGACACCTCTTAATAAAACCCATGAAATTTCGATGCAAAACTCTGAAGAAGATTTCATTAAGTACATTGAAAATGGTCAGTTTATTTTGTTCTTTCAACCTTTGTTTTGTTTTGCAACACAAGAAATTACGCAAAGCGAAGCGTTGCTTCGGGTTCGGCATGAAAAGTTAGGTCTTATTGCTGCGAAGCAGTTTGTGCCTCAGCTACATAGTAAAGAAAGTTTATGGATATTAGACACGCTTATTATCGAGCATACTTTTAAGGTTTTACATAAAGACAAAAGCCATTTATTAGCGAGTGTTAATGTACATACAATTAATTGGTGTGATCCCAAATTTACTAAGTGGTTGTGTGATGAGTTATTAAAAACCGAATTAGCGAAACGCGTGCTATTTGAAATGACCCTAGATGATTTTTGTCATCACAGATTGCAACTCGATAATATGGTGTCTCAATTAGAGCAGTTAGGAACAGGGTTAGTGCTTGATCAGGTATCTGAACCTTTTAGTGTTAAGGAATTAAGGCAAGTAAACTGTATTAAAGCGCTTAAATTAGCTTTTGATTTGGTTCACAATATAGATGAGTCCTTGGCGCAACAAAAGGTGGTGCGCCAGATTGTTAGGCAAGGTAAACAACTTGGGCTGCCAGTTTATGCGGTGGGCGTTGAAACGCAAACTGAACTTCAATGTCTTCAGCGTTTAGGTGTTAAAGGAGCGCAGGGGTATTATTTTTCAGAGCCACTACAACAGCTAGAATTAGCGGGATATTAAACCGCGATAACGCAATCCATCAAGCCCTTGTAAGCCGCCAGTGTGTATGGCCATGATAGTACTCCCTCTAGGAAAGTAATCTTGGCGAATGAGTTGCCAGATAGCAAATAGCATCTTGCCTGTGTAAATTGGCTCCAATGGTAATTGATAAGTTTGTCGCATCAGTTGGCAAAAAGTCCAAACGTCATCAGTGAACTTACCATAACCGCCATAATGGTGATTGGTGAGTAATTGCCAAGAAGCGCCCGAATGCGAATTGGTCAGTAATTGGCTTATATCATCATTTAAGTAATCAGCTTGTTTTAACACCGCAATTCCAATCACATTGGTATTGGTAGGGCTGCCCTTTGCAAGTCCTGCGATTGTTCCACCACTGCCTGTAGCGCATACAACATAATTTGATGGCGGTAAGCTTTGCGCTAATTCAATAACACCGCTAAGAGCTGCTTGATTGGTTCCACCTTCTGGAATGATAAAACTGTTAGGGAATTCACTTTGTAATGTTTGTAGATAATCGCCATCGTTTCGAAGGCGGTAAGTTTTTCTGTCAACAACATGCAGTGTCATACCGCAGGCGCGAGCCATCCTAATGGTCGGATTATTTTCATCGAGTATCGGCCCTCTAACGATCGCATGGCCTTTTAAGTTGAAAGTTTTGCATGCCATAGCGCTGGCATATAAATGATTTGAAAATGCACCACCAAAAGTGACGAATGAGTCACATCTCTTGCTTTGCATATGTATTAGGTTGTATTTGAGTTTGCGCCATTTGTTTCCTGAAATAACAGGATGCAACAAATCATCTCGTTTAATTGCGAGTTTGACTTGTTTTTGTTCAAGTAATGGATGTCGAATTTCTTGAATCGGAGATTCAGGCAATAAAAACTGATTATTATCCATACTAATGACTACTCAGATGAAAACCTCAGTCTAACAGCTGAGATCTGGAGATGAAAATATTTCTAGAAAGGTAGCATGGGGATGGATAATAGTTGTAAACTCACATATTAGTGTGTTCAAAGCTTGTGTTTTACTGTTTAAGTACATAGCATAAAGCCTTAATTATAAAAAATAACAAAGACCAAATAATCGCCGCTTTTGGGAATGGAAAATATGCGAATCGCTCCTTTATCTCTCTTGATATCTGCCACGTTACTGGCAGCTAATGTATTTGCACAAGATACCGCGACCGTTACAGCCATTGAAGCTGAATTGTCAGTCAAGCAAAATGAATTAGAAAATTACACTCAAATTTTAGATAAGCATCTCAGTGAAGAAACACGTTTAGTGTCACAACTAGACTTACTGAGAAATCGTTCAACCGAGCTAGATAAAGAAAAAAACCAAGCGCTCGATGCAATGAACGAACTATATCGCAGACTTATCGATGATCCTTCTTTAAATATTTCAGCTGCGCAAACGCGATATCAAGAAGCGGTTGAACTACATAAACAAAATAAAGAAGATATCACTATGCAATTGGCGGCGATTGCATCTCATCGACAAGATATTAAACAGATTCGCATTACCAAACACACTTTAGTAAATACCCTTGAAAGCCTAAAAGATCAGTTGAGTACCGCACGAGTTGAACGCTTAAGAAATGAGTTTAGCCGTGAAGGGACATTAGAAATTGAACACACCATTAACTGTAAACGAACTGAAACACTTGCAGCGTGTGAGCAACGTGGTCAGCAAATGGGTTTACAGAAGTCGACTCAGCGTTTTATTGACCAGTTATTTGCAAACTTAACTGAGCAGCGCTTGGTTGAGCCAAAGCGTAACCTTGCAGGCGCACAGGTCAAAGTAGTGAGTAGCCATGTCACAGCGAGTTCTTTCAGTGGACAAGGTAATTACAGTGTGAACTTAAGCGTAACCATGCGAGGCGATGTGAATGCAAGTCGCTTGTGTGGATTACTAAGTGTTGATAACCGCTTCTGCTCTGAGTATGGCACGCCATTATCGGGTGGTATCGGTTACCAGAATAGCTATCCGACAACGTTTTCTGATACCCAGTTTAATTACTCAGAAGGTAAGACTGTGGCGCAGCAGCGTACAGCGATGCCAGTTGTTGAGCGAGCACCAACACCTGTCGCATCAGCACCGGTTCAGAAACAAGCAGATAAACTGGTTGAGCTAACACTACGCTCAAATGTGTATGATGATGAAGTATTCATCAACGGTGTGAGCTATGGCTCAACTAAGCTAAATGTACAAATCCCGGTTGGCATGCACGAAATTGAAGTGCGTAAACTTGGGTATGAATCTTATAAAACACGTGTGAATATTCGCCGTGCACAAACGATTAATGCGCAGCTTGTAAAAAAGCCTAGAGCGGCAAAGGTAGCTCAACCTTTGTCGTCGAACTCTAAAGTTGAGACTACAAAGGCCGAGCAGCCTGCAGTAAGCCTAGTTTCTAACACACCTGCAGTATCACAAGCGGTGAGTCTAGTTAATCAATCTGTAAATAATCAAATCAGTATCATACCTGCTGGTTCATTCAAAATGGGTGACTTAACAGGTAATGGGTTAGCTAACGAAAGACCTGTTGTTGAAAAAGTGCTGAGTAATTCGTATGCAATGCAAAGCAAAGAAGTCACCGTTTCTGAGTTTCGTCGTTTTGTAGAAAGTACGGGGTTTAAAACAGCTGCTGAACAAGCGAAAGGGTGTGCATATTATCGCAATGGCGAGCCAGTTTGGGAGCTAGACTACAATTGGCAAAACCCAGGTTATCAGCAAAGTGAGAACTTTCCGGTAGTTTGTGTGTCGTACGAAGATGCAAAAGCTTACGCAAACTGGTTATCAGGTGAAGAAGGCAAGCAATATCGCTTACCGAATGAAGTTGAGTGGGAGTACGCTGCTCGAGCAGGTACGACTTCTGAGTACCCTTGGGGTAACGAAATCGGTAAGAATTTAGCAAACTGTGGCTGGTGTGGCAGTGAATGGTCAAACAAAAGCGCAGCGCCAGTAGGCGAATTTGCACCTAATAATTACGGTTTGTACGACACAGTTGGTAACGTGTGGGAGTGGACGCAAAAACGCGCCTCTCAAGATGATGTTACGGTACGTGGTGGTGCTTGGAATTTTGCACCAAGCCTAGCCCGAGTATCGACACGCTTAGCACTCGCTGCTGACTTTAGAGCAAATTATATTGGCTTTCGTTTAGTACGAGAGCGTTAAAAATTATTAGTGGCAGCGATAAGCTGCCACTGTGTTTAAAAGAATTCTTAAAGGTTATTCAACCTCATGTTTAAAAAATTACGCGGATTATTCTCTAACGACCTATCAATCGATTTAGGTACGGCAAACACCCTTATTTATGTAAAAGAAGAAGGTATTGTTCTTAATGAACCTTCTGTTGTGGCGATCCGTCAAGAGCGAGCTGGTGGTCCAAAAAGTGTGGCATCAGTAGGTACGGCTGCAAAGCAAATGCTTGGTCGTACGCCAGGTAATATCAAAGCGATACGCCCAATGAAGGATGGTGTTATTGCTGACTTCTACGTGACAGAAAAAATGCTTCAGCATTTTATTAAGCAAGTTCATAACAATAACTTCATGCGTCCGAGTCCTCGTGTTCTGATTTGTGTGCCTTGTGGTGCAACACAAGTTGAAAAACGAGCAATCCGAGAGTCAGCAATGGGTGCTGGTGCTCGTGAAGTTTACCTAATTGAAGAGCCTATGGCTGCAGCGATTGGTGCGGGCTTACCAGTATCTGAAGCAACGGGCTCTATGGTTGTTGATATTGGTGGTGGTACAACAGAAGTTGCGATTATCTCGTTAAATGGTGTGGTTTATTCTTCGTCAGTGCGTATCGGTGGTGATAAGTTTGATGAAGCGATCATTAACTATGTACGCCGCAACTTTGGTAGTTTAATTGGTGAAGCAACCGCAGAGACGATCAAACATGAAATTGGTTCAGCATTTAAGAGCGAAGAGCCGATTGAAATTGAAGTGCGTGGCCGTAACCTTGCTGAAGGTGTACCACGTTCATTTACCCTTAACTCACACGAAATATTAGAGGCGCTACAAGAGCCATTAATGGGTATCGTGAGTGCGGTAATGGTTGCGCTAGAGCAATCTCCACCAGAGCTTGCTTCTGATATCTCAGCGCACGGTATGGTGCTTACCGGTGGCGGTGCGCTACTAAAAGACTTAGACCGACTGCTAATGGAAGAAACGGGTATTCCAGTTGTTGTGGCAGATGATCCGCTGACGTGTGTTGCTCGTGGTGGCGGTAAAGCGCTTGAAATGATTGATATGCATGGTGGTGATGTATTTAGCTACGACTAATGAACTTATTATTTGGCCGTACGATATCACTACAATTTAGGCTGACCGTAGCGGTCATTTTGAGTATTTTATTAATACTCGGTGATCGCTATACAAGCGGTGGTACGGTTTTACGTACCAGTTTACATACCTTAGTAAGCCCATTATTGTATTTTGCTAACGTACCTTACGAGGTGCTTAGTTTAGGCGCGCGTAGTTTACAAACGCGTGATCAGTTGCTCGATGAAAATCAGGCGCTGAGAGAGAAACAGCTACTGCAAAGTGAGCAACTGCAACAACTACAATTTCTGAAAAAAGAAAACCAAGAACTAAGAGCACTGCTAAGTGCATCTGCTCGAGAAAAGAGTTCCCGCCTAATTGGTCAGGTATTATCAGTTCACTCCAATCGATATAGTCACCAGGTTGTAATTAACAAAGGTACGATTGATGGTTTGCAAGTAGGACAGGCTGTAATTGACGAGCTTGGCATTGTCGGCCAAGTTACGCATACAGGCACTACGACATCTCGGGTTTTATTAGTTACAGATACCACTCACGCAACACCAGTACGTATTTTAAGAAATGACGTACGCACGGTAGTTGAAGGCATGGGTAAACTAAATCAACTCACGTTGTCACATGTGCCCCACAGCCAAGATGTCAGAATTGGCGATGTGTTGGTCACGTCGGGTTTAGGGGGGACTTTTCCTGAAGGCTACCCTGTTGCTGTGGTCACCTCTATTGATCGTGATGAAAGTGTCCCTTTTGCGAAAGTGTATGCCGAGCCGATAGCGCAGTTAGATCGAGTTCGCTTGCTGGTGGTGCTAGGTAAACGTAATTTGGAAAGCCGTAATGATTAAGCGTCATTATTTATTAATTTGTTTTTCTCTGTTTTTAGCCTTAGTTATGGCCTTAATGCCTTTGCCTTTATCGACTGATATCTTTCGTCCTGATTGGGTGTTGTTAGTGCTTATGTACTGGTCATTGGCACTGCCGCATAGAGTGAATATAGGCTGGGCTTGGGTAACAGGGTTAATCATAGATTTAGCCACTGGGTCACCTCTTGGAGTTAACTCGCTTTGTTACTCAGTGTGTATTTATATTACCGTCAGTAACTTTCAGAAAATTCGTAACTTTTCAATTTGGCAACAAGCTGTTTTAGTCGGTTTGTTCTTAGCCTTATATCATTTGCTACAATTTTGGTTGAATCACTTCTTACTCGATATTTATTTCAACCCCGAGTACTTGTGGCCTGCTCTGACGGGTATGTTTTGTTGGCCATGGATTTTCTTACTACTGCGTAAATATCGAAGACAATTTAGGATCAGATAATGACCACGCTTTATCTCGCTTCAGCCTCAGCAAGACGTAAACAACTACTTGCTCAATTAGGCTATGAGTTCACACAATTTTCAGTTGATGCTGACGAATCTCAGCTAGAAAATGAAACCCCTCTAGAATTAGTTGAACGTTTAGCGCGTTTAAAGGCTCAAACAGGTGTAACTATGGGTTACGATGATAAACCTGTACTGGGTAGTGATACTGTAGTGGTGGTCGACAATCTAGCGCTAGGTAAACCAGTTGATGAGGTTGATTTTATTGCCATGATGAAGCGCTTATCCGGACGAACTCATCAAGTTTTAACCGCCATTGCCGTTGCAAATAAACATCAAGTATTAAGTCAGGTCGTGGCGACAGACGTGACGTTTAAAGCGCTCACCGATAAAGAAATTAGCGCGTATTGGCAATCGGGTGAGCCACAAGATAAAGCTGGTGGTTATGGTATTCAGGGTCTTGGCGGTCGTTTTGTTACCCAGATGTCGGGTAGCTATTTTGCCGTAGTCGGCTTACCTTTATATGAGACGGATGAATTAATAAAAGCATTTATAGCGGGGGCGCATGAGTAGTGAATTATTAATCAATGTGACACCCAGTGAGAGTCGTGTCGCATTAATCGAAAATGGCGTGCTGCAAGAAATACAAGTAGAGCGCGTAGGTAATCTGGGCATTGTTGGCAATATCTACTTGGGCAAAGTGAGCCGAGTGTTACCGGGTATGCAGGCAGCCTTTGTGGATATTGGTTTAGAGAAAGCCGCTTTTTTACATGCTTCTGATATTGTTAACAGTGCATCGATTGAAGAAGGTGTTGATGAGCAGCCAGTAAAGAAAGTACAAGATATTCGTGAATTGGTTAAGCAAGGCCAATATATCATGGTGCAAGTGGTAAAAGATCCACTTGGTACCAAAGGGGCACGTCTAACCACTGACATTACCATTCCTTCGCGTTATTTGGTGTTTATGCCAGATGCGACGCATGTGGGTGTAAGTCAGCGCATTGAAACAGAAGAAGAACGTAGTCGTCTTAAAAAGATCGTGTCGCAATATAACGACGAAAACGGCGGTTTTATCGTTAGAACAGCTGCTGAAGGCGCTACAGAAGCTGAGCTGCAACACGACGCTGAATTTCTGAAAAAGTTATGGCAAAAAATCATTGGCCGTCGTCGTAAAACCAGTAAAGCAGCCATTTTGCACGAAGATCTGACGTTGGCATTTAGAACATTGCGTGATTATGTTGGTGAAGACATGGAACGTATCCGTGTTGATTCAAAGCTCACTTATCAAGAGCTTAAGACCTTCACCGAAGAATTCGTACCACTGTTGTCTAACGCCTTAGAGTACTATCCGGGTGAGCGACCGATTTTTGACCTGTTTGATGTTGAAAGCGAAATTCAAAAAGCGCTGCATCGTAAAGTGGAATTAAAATCAGGCGGCTATTTGATCATCGATCAAACGGAGGCCATGACCACAGTTGATGTGAATACAGGGGCGTTCGTTGGTCATCGTAATTTAGAAGAAACCATTTTTAATACCAATGTTGAAGCGACTTCTGCCATTGCCCGTCAGCTAAGGCTGCGTAATTTAGGCGGTATTATTATCATCGACTTCATCGATATGGTGTCAGATGAGCACAAACGTCGCGTGCTGCATTCTTTAGAAACCGCACTTTCGAAAGATAGGGCTAAAGCTAATATCAATGGCCTATCTGCACTGGGCTTAGTCGAAATGACGCGCAAGCGAACACGTGAAAGTTTAGAGCATATCTTATGTGACGTGTGCCCATCTTGTTCAGGTCGAGGCTCATTAAAAACGGTTGAAACGGTGTGCTACGAGATCTTACGTGAGATTGTGCGAGTAAATCGCGCTTATGATGCCGATAAGTTTATGGTCTACGCTTCAGCAGCGGTTAGCGAGGCTTTGATCAATGATGAGTATCATAACTTGGCTGAGCTAGAGCTGTTTATTGGCAAGCAAGTTAGTATTCAAACTGAGAACTTATACAGCCAAGAGCAGTTTGATGTTGTTATGATGTAAGGCGGTTAGCAACCCATGCAAGTCAAAGCGGTCTGTTTTTTTTGTTTGCGAAAAGTGTGGCAACTCGTTGCTGTCACACTGGTTTTGCTTGCCGTTTTGGTCTCTGTTTTTCGTTATAGCCTACCTTATGCGAATGACTACAAGCATGATTTAGAAGCACTTATCAATGAGCAATTTAATGTCGACTTACGTATCGGCTCAATCACTGCGAGTTGGGAGGGCGTAGGTCCTGCTTTAGTGCTTGAAGACGTCACCTTTGACGATAACAATAATTCGCCAATTCGACTGCGTATCGATAACACCAGTTTGCAAATTAATGTCATTGAGTCATTGCGCTTTCTGCAGCTCAGATCTGATTACTTTGTTCTAGAAGGTTTTGCGGCTGATGTTGATTTAAATGCGTTAGATATTTCAACACAGCAAAGCAATGCAGAGTTTGAACAACAAGCCTTAATCGAAAGCTTATTCCTCGGTGAGTCAGGACATTTTGCCATAAGAAACAGCAGCCTAAATCTTACTTTAGGCAATGGTAAAGAGCATACCTTACTGCTCGAAGACGTGATATGGCAAAACAATGTGTTGGCCCATCGTGGCACTGGGGTTGTGGGCGTACCAGGCCTAACGGAAGGTCAATTAAGTGCCGATTTATTACTGACAGGTAAAACTTTAGCTGAATTGGCAGGCGAGATTTACTTTGAGGCTTCTCAAGTCGATTTGCAAGAATGGTTATCTCCTTATTTAGATGCCAATAAACAAGCACTGTATACCGATATCAATGGCCAAATGTGGCTGTCATTGGCGCATGGTAAAGTCAAAAATATTCAATTGAATATGCAGCCTAGCCATATTCATTGGCAGCAAAATACGCAAGCTCAACAACTAAGCTTAATGCAGGCTAAAGGCTTATTGTTACCAACTGAAAGCGGTTGGTCATTACAGGGCTCAGAGATCAATTTCACCCGAAATAACCATTCATTTGCTGATATTGCTTTTGAAATGTTGTTTGAGGATGCTCAATCAATATGGTTCAAAGGGGTTGAGCTACCATTGCTTACTGAGTTTTTGCAACTGACGAATTTACCTAATGTCGACTTATTGGCTGATCTATCTCCTCAAGGTAAGGTGCAGGGTAAGCTTGAATTCGTGTCAGACGTTGACCCAAAAGTGTGGCTTTTCTCGGAGCAAGTGCACTGGCAATATGCCAATGGTATTCCTGCAACTGAACCTTTACGTTTAGAAATATTGGCTGCGGGCGAACAAGCGACAATCGATATATATGCTCAAAAAGGGCAGTTACACACAGGTGAAATGTTTGCGAAGCCGATTGCTTATGAACAACTTTCTGGTCGTTTTGATATTTTTAAATCAAATGATCATTGGCGAGTAACGAGCGACTCGCTATGGTTAAATAACCAAGATCTCACTGCTGCGGCAGAAATGCAGTTGCGTCTACTTGAGCAACCCGAATTAGACCTGTACGTAGAAGTAAAAGGCGGAACAGGCAAAATCGCAAAGCATTACTTCCCGCAGACACTCATGGCTGAGTCCTTGATTAACTATCTAAACAGTGCCATCAAAGATGGGCGTCACCTTGGTTCGCAGGTTTTATTATCTGGCAAGTTAAGCGAGTTTCCTTATTTAGAGAATAGTGGTCGCTTTGAGGTGCTATCGGATTTAACTCAGGCCGAATTTGAGTTCGCGCCACAGTGGCCTGCGATCCAAAAAGCCGCTGCTAAGTTACACTTCGTCAATGAGCGTATGGATATTTATGTTGATGAAGGTCAGCTCATAAATCAATTTATTGATGGCAATGTGCAGGTCAGCCTCGCAAATTTAGAGCAGGCGAGCAATCTGACGGTCGATATAAACCAGACTACACAGGCACAAAAACTGGGTACTTTCTTTGCTGAAACACCATTGAGAGACCCCCTCACAAATGTCTTCGATGTGGTTCAAGCACAAGGTGAAATTAAAGGGCAGGTTAAACTAGACATTGATTTAAATACTCTAGCTGTGAATGCGACCGGAACAGTGAACTTAGATGATAACGCTGTCTTCCTAGCTCAACCTGGTATGCAGTTAAATAAAGTTAGCGGTACTTTAACTTTCAACGATGAAGTGATCGACTTAAATGAAGCAACTGCGACTTGGTTAGATATGCCATTGATATTATCGCTACAGGGGAAGTCGGTTGCACAAACTTACAAAGTAACGGTTGATACTCAGCTTCAGGCGAGTGCAGAAAAGCTCCTTCCTTATGGCCACGGTATTATGGATGGTTACTTGTTTGGTGAAACTGCACTAAATACTCAAGTAAAGCTTGATTTTGCGCCACAAGGATTTACTTATAACGCTAGTTTTAATGCTGATTTGCGTGGTTTAGAAAGTACGCTTCCTGCGCCTTACAATAAATCTCTTGAAAGTAGCTGGCCATTATCTGGGCAAGTACGTGGTGATGATATTTCGAATCTGATCACGGCAAGTATTCAGGATAAACTATTCTTTAATGCGATATTGGAGAATGAAACGGGTCGATTTAGTAATGCTCATATCATCGCAGCACAACAAGACAGGGGTTTAGCACAGCAAGATTTCCAAGTCTCAATAGACTTACCTGAAATTGCGCTTATACCTTGGATAGACTTTATCGATAGGTTAATTCAAATAAGTGCTAAACCGACAGAAACGCCGAGTATGCTGCCCAAGCTAAATGAGATCACCGCGCAGATTAATTATCTCTCGATCTCTGGGTTACCATTTAATGATTTTGAAATGCGCTTAGAACCTGATACTTCAGGCACTAAAGTGCGTTTAAATGCCAAGGAGTTACGGGCAACTGTAGCTATTCCTGAAGGTGGCTCTAGCCGACCTATTCAAATAGATAGTGATTACTTACGTTTAAATGTACCAGAAGCTGCCGATGATGCACCAACCGATCCAGAAACGGCAGAATCATTACAGTGGTTAACACGGATCCCTGCGATTGAAATGCTGTGTGCTGATTGTAAGGTTAAGACTTATCAACTCGATAAAGTGTCGCTTTCAATGTTTGGCGACGGTGAAAAATTTAATATTTCAGAGCTGGTTGTAGATAAGCAAGATCATGTATTTAGAGGTCAAGGTAGTTGGCAAGATGGCATGACGGAGATCAGCGGCATCATGAATAGTCGTGATATTGGTGAATTGCTTTCAGAGTTCGACTTAACCTCGTCAATTAAAGATTCAAAAGCCAATATGCACTATCAACTGAGTTGGCAAGGTGCGCCTTATAAAGTCCATGTGCCTAGCCTAGCGGGAGACATTCAATGGGAGTTGGGCGAAGGTCATTTATCAGAGATCAGTGACAAAGGTGCCCGAGTCTTTTCACTGCTTAGCCTCGACTCTTTGGTGCGCAAGCTAAAGCTTGATTTTCGTGACGTATTCTCTAAAGGTTTCTTCTACAACAGCATGGAAGGCAGCATGCAAATTGCAGAGGGTATAGCCTATACTAAAGACACCAGTATGGATGGTGTGCCAGCCGATTTGACCATTCAAGGCTTTGCTAATTTAGATACGCAAGAGATCAATTACGATTTAGCTGTCGCGCCTCAGGTGACGTCGAGTTTGCCAGTGATTGTGGGCTGGATGGTGAATCCGGTAACGGGTATTGCCGCCTTGGCACTCGACCAAGTATTGCACTCGGCAAGGGTTATTTCTGAAATTAAGTTTAAAGTGACAGGCACCATGCAAGAGCCTGTGGTGACAGAGATTGATAGAAAGAGTCGGGAAATCGAGATCCCTAAACCTGCACAAAGTGAACCCCCAGCACCGAGCGAGCAACCTGCTTCGCAGCCTGTAGTTGAAGGTGGGCAAGTAAACGAGATAACTACTGTATCAGCAACCGCTACGAATGAAGAGCCGGCAGCTAGTACCGCAACGCAAAAACCTCAAACAAAAAATAAAGATAAAGCGAACGAAGGAGGAAATTAATGCATCCTCAAGCCTTTATTGTGCAAATGTGCTCAACCATGAGCGCAGAGCAAAACTTTAACTACCTGCAACAGCAACTCACAAATGCCCAGCTCAGTAAACCAACACTCGTTTGCTTGCCAGAAACTTGGTTATGCTTTAACAAAGACGGTGCAACAACACTTGAGCAGAGTAAAAGCAACCACCTTTGGGTTGAGAAGTTAGCACAGCTTTGTCGTCAATTTAATATTTGGCTAGCTGCAGGCACCATTGCATTACCCTCTGAAAATACTGGTAAATACTATGCTGCCAGCCTACTCTTTAATGAGCTGGGTGAGGTTGTCGCGCAATACAACAAGATCCATTTATTTGATGCGCAAGTACAAGATGGTAGTGGTGGCTATCGAGAGTCTAAATTTACCCAAGCGGGCAGTGATCTGGTGGTTGTCGATTCGCCCTTTGGCAGAATTGGTTTAAGTGTATGTTATGATGTGCGTTTTGCTGGCCTTTATCAGAAGATGATGGCACTGGGTGCAGATATTATTTTAGTCCCTAGCGCATTTACCACAGTCACCGGAAAAGCACATTGGTTGCCTTTACTGCAAGCCCGAGCCATAGAAACGCAATGCTATGTATTAGCGGCAGCACAAGTTGGGCAGCATGACAATGGCAGAGCGACTTACGGCCACAGTGTTGCTATCTCACCTTGGGGTGAGGTATTAGCGAATGCCAAAACTGAACTGACAAACATAGAGTGTCAGTTAGATTTATCAGAACTCCAACAAGTTCGTGCCAGTTTACCTGTGCACCAACATAACCGATTTAAGAGCACGTTTTATGAATAATGTTGAGCAGAACTTATTAACGGATAGCCAGCTTACCAGAGAGCAACTTGAGCAAACTCTAAGCTATATTCATCAACATCAAGTTGATTACGCAGATTTATACTTTCAATCAAGTTATAACGAAACGTGGGTGCTAGAAGACGGCCTTGTAAAAGAGGGTAGCTATAACATCGAACGTGGTGTCGGTGTGCGTGCGGTATCAGGTGAAAAAACGGGTTTTTCATACTCAGATGCCATCAATATCGAAGCATTAAATAAAGCGGCAATGGCGGCGCGTAGTATCGCGCAAGCGGGCGAAAGCAAAACTGTACAAGTATTTAGTGACGTTACTGCTAAGCAGCAGTTTGCGCCACTGCAACCAATCACCAGCATGAGTGATAACGATAAGGTTGCACTATTAAAAGAGATTGAAAACTACATTCGTGAGCTTGCGCCTGATGCACAGCAGGTTGTCAGCTCGATGTCTGCGGTCTATGAAGAAGTGCTGGTAGCAGCCAGTGATGGCACCTTTGCAACTGACATTCGTCCGCTGATCCGCCTTAATTGCTCAGTATTACTTGAGAAGAATGGTCGCCGTGAACGTGGCGGTGCGGGTGGCGGTGCTCGTCTAGATTATGGCTATTTTAAAGAGCTAGTCGATGGCAAACCGCGCTGGATGGAATACGCCAAAGAAGCGGTTCGTATGGCAAAGGTAAACCTGGAGGCGATTGACGCACCAGCAGGTGCTATGCCGGTTGTTTTAGGCGCTGGTTGGCCGGGCGTACTGTTGCATGAAGCGGTAGGTCATGGTTTAGAAGGCGACTTTAACCGTAAAGGCGCATCGGCATTCAGCGGAAAAGTGGGCGAGCAAGTGGCTTCTAGCTTATGTACCGTAGTCGATGATGGCACTATGTCAGATCGTCGTGGTTCTTTAAACATTGATGATGAAGGCACGCCAGCGGGTTACAACGTACTTATCGAGAACGGTATTCTGAAAGGCTACATGCAAGACAAGATGAATGCGCGACTGATGGGCGTGGCTCCAACCGGCAATGGTCGTCGCGAGTCTTATGCACACTTACCAATGCCGCGCATGACCAATACCTATATGTTACCGGGTGAACACAGCCAAGAAGAGATCATTAGCACCGTGAAAAAAGGCGTGTTTGCGTCAAACTTCGGTGGTGGTCAGGTTGATATCACGTCGGGCAAGTTTGTATTCTCAGCCTCTGAAGCGTACTTAATTGAAGATGGTAAAATCACACAACCGATTAAAGGTGCAACCTTAATCGGTAATGGGCCAGATGTAATGCATAAGATCTCTATGGTCGGTAACGATTTAGAGCTAGATCGCGGTGTTGGTGTATGTGGCAAAGATGGTCAAAGTGTGCCGGTTGGTGTGGGTCAACCAAGCTTGAAAATCGACGAAATCACAGTCGGTGGTACAGCTTAAGCAATAGTTTAGTTTCGAATTAAAGACATAAAAAAACCGATATCATTGATATCGGTTTTTTTGTAAAAGCGGTGTCTTATTGAAGACCTAGCTTTTTCTCTAGGTAATGAATGTTCGTGCCACCATTTTGGAAGTGCTCATCCGCAAGGATGTCTTTATGTAATGGTGTGTTGGTTTTAATACCATCGATCACTAATTCATTTAAAGCATTACGCGCACGCGCAATTGCAACGTCACGGTTCTCACCATAAGTGATAAGCTTACCGATCATTGAGTCGTAATGTGGTGGTACAGTGTAGTCAGCATAAATGTGGCTGTCCCAACGAATACCTAAGCCGCCAGCAGGGTGGAAGCGTGTGATTTTACCCGGTGAAGGAATAAAGCTCACAGGATCTTCTGCGTTAATACGACACTCAATTGCGTGGCCTTTAATCACAACGTCATCTTGTGTGATTGATAGAGGTTGACCCGCAGCGATTTTCAGCTGCTCTTTGATTAGGTCAACACCAGTAACCATTTCAGTTACAGGGTGCTCTACCTGAATACGTGTATTCATTTCGATGAAGTAGAATTCGCCATTTTCGTATAGGAATTCGAACGTACCCGCACCGCGATAACCGATTTCGATACATGCACGTGTACAACGATCACCTATGAACTTACGCATTTCAGCTGTGATACCTGGCGCTGGTGCTTCTTCAACGACTTTCTGGTGACGACGCTGCATTGAACAGTCACGCTCACCTAAGTGAATAGCATTACCTTGACCATCAGCTAACACTTGAACTTCGATGTGACGTGGGTTTTCAAGGAATTTCTCCATGTAAACCATGCCATTACCAAAGAACTGCTTCGCTTCTTGTTGAGTTAATGCGATTGAATCAATTAACTCTTGTTCAGAGCGAACAACACGCATACCACGACCACCGCCGCCACCTGCTGCTTTGATGATTACCGGGTAACCAATACGTTTAGCGATTTGAACGTTACGCTCGTTGTCTTCAGTCAGTGGACCGTCAGAACCTGGTACACAAGGTACACCGGCTTTACGCATCGCTTCGATGGCTGACACTTTGTCACCCATTAAACGAATTGTGTCGCCTTTAGGACCGATAAATACGAAGCCACTTTGCTCAACTTGATCTGCAAAATCAGCATTTTCAGATAAGAAACCGTAGCCCGGGTGAATTGCAACTGCGTCAGTTACTTCAGCCGCAGCAATAATACGAGGAATATCAAGGTAACTTTCAGACGCCGCTGGTTTACCGATACAAATCGTTTCGTCTGCAAGTAGCACGTGCTTTAAGTCACGGTCAGCTGTTGAATGCACAGCAACCGTTTTAATACCTAGCTCTTTACAGGCACGCAATACGCGAAGTGCAATTTCACCTCGGTTCGCAATGACTACTTTGTCTAACATAGCATTTGCCTTCTATTGCGTGATTATTCGATGATAAATAGTGGTTGGTCGAACTCTACTGGCTCACCGTTTTCAACTAGGATAGCTTTAACTACACCTGCTTTGTCAGCCTCGATTTGGTTCATCATCTTCATCGCTTCAACGATACATAGCGTGTCGCCAACGTTTACAGACTGACCAACTTCAACGTACGCAGGCGCTTCTGGAGAAGCTGCTGAATAGAAAGTACCAACCATTGGAGAAAGTACTTTATGGCCAGCAGGCTCAGCCGCAGCTGCAGGAGCCGCTTCAGCAACTGGTGCCGCCGCAGGGGCTGCAGCTGGCGCAGGAGCAGCAAACTGTTGAGGCTGCGCTGCAACTACAGGTGCATTGCTATAACGGTTAATACGTACCGATTCTTCACCTTCAGTGATCTCTAGCTCAGCAATACCTGATTCTTCTACTAATTCGATAAGTTTTTTAATTTTGCGAATGTCCATGATGGCCCGCCTGTTAGTTAATTTGCGTTATTTTTGTTGTGCAAAAGGTGATGTGCAGCATTTAATGCAGCTTCATAACCTAATGCGCCTAATCCACATATCACCCCTTCGGCCACGTCAGAAAAGTAAGACTTATGGCGAAAAGGTTCTCGTGCATGTACGTTAGATAAATGCACTTCAAAAAACGGTATGCTGACACTTAGCAGTGCATCGCGCAGTGCGACACTGGTATGGGTAAAAGCAGCAGGGTTAATGACGATGGCATCAATCTTTTGCCAAGCATCATGGATTGTATTTATTAGCTCTGCTTCATTATTACTTTGCACATGTGTCAGCGTGATATTCAGTTGCTCAGCTTGCTTCTCTAGATTGCTCACAATATCTGCAAGAGTCTGTGTGCCATACTTTTCAGGCTCTCTACGGCCTAACATATTTAAGTTTGGGCCATTGAGTACTAAAATCTTAAATTTTGCAGACATAATTCGTGAAATTCCTTAAAAGCTATAACAAACTAAAAATACACTCTATTCAGTTCGTTAAACTAAGCCGTTCGATTGAAAATAGCAACTTTTTCTCACGTTCGCAGACTATTATAGAGAGTTCGTGTTAAATAGCAGCAAAATACTGGTCTAATCAGCAGGGTGGTATAAAAGTGTGATGGTGTTGGCTGCTTGCTAAAATTATCAGCTAGCAGCCGTATTGTTGGGTGTTTATTGTACTGTTTGACGTACTTTTTCTAGATGAGATGTAAATTCTTCGGCGCTTTGAAAGCCTGTGATACGTAAATTGCTCAGCTCGTTGCCTTGCGCATCAAAAAATAGGATGGCGGGTAAACCAACCACATTAAAGGTTTGGTAAATCTCTTTACTCACCTCATTGGTCACAGTCAGATCAAGTTTTAATAAAGAGAAGTCTTTGAACGCTTGTTTTACCTTGTCGTCAGAGAAGGTGTATTTCTCAAACTCTTTACAGGCCACACACCAATCAGCGTACAAGTCGACCATGGCAATCTTGCCCTGTTGATTGGCTTGGGCGACTTCTTCTCGAAGCGCAGCTAAATCGGGGAGTTGTTTAAATTTACCATCAGATGCTGTGGCAACCGCTGTCACTTTTGCTGGTGGCATTAAAACGTGCTTTGCCGTTAAAACACCGCCAATCAAGAACAACACGGCAACAGCCCAAAGTGAAGTTTTAAGCTTGCCACTTTGTTCTTGGCTTTGCCAATGATGTAAAAACAGCGCGGTTATCATCAGCCATACACTGCCAAGTAAAAGAATGGTATTCCATTCGAGAATGCGTTCTAACAAAACTAAAGGCACAACAAGCATCACAAAGCCAAACAGCATTTTCACTTGTTCCATCCAAGCGCCCGCTTTAGGTAGTAATTTACCGCCAGAAGTACCCAATAGTAACAGTGGTAGACCCATGCCAAGACTTAACACATAAAGGGTTAAACCACCTACAAGATAGTCGCCACTTTGCGCAACATACAGTAGTGCAGCAGAGAGCGGAGCCGTGGTACATGGTGAGGCGATTAAACCAGACAGCACACCCATAAAGAATACGCCCGTGTAGTTACCGCCTTTTTGTTGGTTGCTGACGTTAGTTAAACGCGTCATAAACTTCTCTGGCAGTTTAATTTCGTACCAACCAAACATGGCAAAAGCCAATAATACAAACAGTAAGCTGAAGCTAATCAGTACCGCAGGGCTTTGTAAGTAACCTTGAATTTGCCCACCAACCGCAGCCACAACCAGACCAAGCGCAGCGTAAGTGACGGCCATGCCTTGTACATACACAAATGACAGTGAGAAGGCCTTTTTCGTCGATAGCTTTGATTGGCCAGCAATCAGACTCGACAGAATAGGGAACATAGGGAACACGCAAGGTGTAAACGCTAACAGTACACCAACCCCAAAAAAGACAGCTAAGTTGGTTAAAAAATCTTGCTCAGCGAGCTTATTGACGAAGTCGTTACTATTATTACCCGCTGGCGCAGCAGTTTCGGCTGCTTTATTTGTCTTATCTGACACTTTGTTCAGCATCGAAAGCGGAATGGTGATCACTTCTGGCGGATAACAGAGTCCCGCCTCGGCACAGCCTTGATAACGAATCTTGACGACTGCATCTTCGCCAATATTGCTTAACTTGGAAACAATAGACAGAGAATTAAAATAAACTTCGGTTTTACCGAAAAACTCATCTTCTATTTCAACGCCAGTTTCTAGCTCTGGTACTTTTATCTGTGCATTTTTGGCGATGATCTCGAGCTTATGCTTATAAATGTAGTAACCAGGCGCAATGTCCCAGCCAGTGAATAAAATAGTGCCTTGCTGGTCAAAGTCGAACTGAAAAGCTTCGTTTACCGGTAAGAAGGTTTGTTGTTTTGGGGCTAAAAGGCTATTTAACACCGTGTTGTTCGCTGCCTGTGCGGGAAGCATAAACAGCAAGCAAAGCAAAAATGCCACTATGCGCATTAACTCAGTACCTCATTTATCCAATTAAAATAGTCAGGGTTGCCAGTCGATACATCAAGAACTTGGATCTCAGGCACATCATAGCTGTGATGGCATTTAATACATGCCATTAATTCTTCCAAGCGTTGTACGTTGGTCTTAATGAAAAGTTTACTTTCGGTTTGCTGTTCAACTTTTCCTTGCCATACATACACAGACTCCACTTCGGGCAAAATGTTTACACAGGCAGCCAATTTTTTTTCAACGAGTATCGCAGCAAGTTTGCGCGCGTCATGTTTAGTCTCACATGTTGTGAGCACAATTTTATAATCGCTTGTCATAAGGTACTTTTCTCAAAAAACTGTTCACCAAACCACACACCATACTAGCGCAATGAATGGGCTAGCCCAAACGCTCGTTTACGCAAACTTACAATATAGTTGCCATATAAAGGTGTATTTTGCGCCAGATTACTTGAAAATAGACCGAACTAGCCATATTTCTCTTTCATTGACTTTAGGAGACCCTATGTTCCGTATTTTATTTTTGCTTTTTATTGTGGTTCCCATTATTGAGATTGCGCTACTTATTCAAGTGAGTGATGTGATTGGTGGGTTTGCGACCATCGCATTAGTCATTATTACCGCCATCATCGGTGCTAAATGTGTTAAACAACAAGGTTTAGGTGCGTATACCAATGTGCAGCAACAAATGGCACAGGGCCAGTTGCCGGGCGAGCACATTTTTACCGGTCTGTGTGTGATCATTGCCGGTGTATTATTGATGACTCCGGGTATTATGACTGACGTACTTGGTTTTCTTTTATTAACCCCAGCTGTGCGCCGCTCATTATCTAAAGCGTTACTGGCGCAAGCATCAGTAAAAGTACAAACAGGTTTTGGTGGTGGCTTTGGCGCAGGTTTTGGCCAAAACGGCCAACAAAGCACGCAGCAAAACAATCCTTTTGAGCAGCAAGCAAATCGTCCGTTTGAAGACGCGCAACCTCGTCAACCAGAGCGTAACGTTGACGGGTCGAACACCTTTGAAGGTGAATACAAGCGTAAAGATTAAAAATTTTTAATTTTTTCTCTTGGGTTTTGAAAAATACATCCCCATAAAGAGTTGCAACAAAGATTTAAAGTTTTAGCCCAAGGCAATTGGGCTAATTGGTAGAAAATAAATATTCTGTCATTGTTCAAATTGTTAGGAGAACTACACACATGAACATTCGTCCTTTACATGATCGCGTTATTGTTAAGCGTCTAGAAGAAGAAACAAAGTCTGCTGGCGGTATCGTACTAACTGGTTCTGCAGCAGAAAAATCAACTCGTGGTGAAATCGTTGCTGTTGGTAACGGTCGCGTGTTGGACAATGGTGAAGTGAGAGCACTTCAAGTAAAAGCAGGCGACACTGTACTGTTTGGCTCATACATTGAGAAAACAGAGAAGATCGAAGGTCAAGAGTACCTGATCATGCGCGAAGACAATATCTTAGGTATTGTTGAATAAGTCGAACTTACGGTTTTTACATACAGAATTTAGAGGAATATAAAACATGGCAGCTAAAGAAGTATTATTCGCAGGTGACGCACGCACAAAAATGTTAGCGGGCGTAAACGTACTAGCAAATGCAGTTAAAGTAACTTTAGGCCCTAAAGGTCGTAACGTTGTTTTAGACAAGTCATTTGGCGCACCAACTATCACTAAAGACGGTGTATCTGTAGCGAAAGAAATCGAACTAGAAGACAAGTTCGAAAACATGGGCGCACAGATGGTTAAAGAAGTAGCGTCTAAAGCAAATGACGCTGCAGGTGACGGTACAACAACTGCAACTGTACTAGCACAAGCTATCGTGAATGAAGGCCTTAAAGCGGTTGCTGCGGGTATGAACCCAATGGACCTTAAGCGTGGTATCGACAAAGCAGTCGTAGCTGCAGTTGAAGAACTAAAAGCGCTTTCAGTACCGTGTGCAGACGCAACTGCAATCGCACAGGTAGGTACTATCTCTGCAAACTCAGACAAAGAAATCGGCGATATCATTGCTGAAGCAATGGAAAAAGTAGGTCGTGAGTCTGGTGTTATCACCGTTGAAGAAGGTCAATCTCTAGAGAACGAACTAGACGTTGTAGAAGGTATGCAGTTTGACCGCGGTTACCTATCTCCGTACTTCATCAACAACGCTGAAAAAGGCCAAGTTGAGCTAGATAACCCACATATCCTTCTAGTAGACAAAAAAGTATCAAACATCCGTGAGCTACTACCTACACTAGAAGCGGTTGCTAAAACAAGCAAGCCATTACTTATTATTGCTGAAGACCTTGAAGGTGAAGCATTAGCTACTCTAGTAGTTAACAACATGCGTGGCATCGTGAAAGTTGCAGCGGTTAAAGCGCCAGGTTTCGGCGACCGTCGTAAAGCAATGCTACAAGACATCGCAATTCTAACTGGCGGTACAGTTATCTCTGAAGAGATTGGTCTAGAGCTTGAAAAAGCAACGATTGAAGACCTAGGTACAGCTAAGCGCGTTGTTATCACTAAAGATGACACTACCATCATCGACGGTGTTGGCGAGCAAGCGGCAATCGACGGTCGTGTTGAGCAGATCAAAGCACAAATCGCAGAAGCAACGTCTGATTACGACAAAGAAAAGCTACAAGAGCGCATGGCTAAACTAGCTGGCGGCGTAGCTGTAATCAAAGTGGGTGCTGCAACTGAAGTTGAAATGAAAGAGAAGAAAGACCGCGTTGAAGATGCACTACACGCAACTCGCGCTGCGGTTGAAGAAGGTGTTGTACCAGGTGGTGGTGTTGCACTAGTACGTGTAGCAAGCAAGATTGCTGAGCTAACTGGTGAAAACGAAGACCAAAACCACGGTATTAAAGTTGCACTACGAGCAATGGAAGCGCCACTTCGTCAAATCGTTTCAAACGCAGGTGATGAAGCATCAGTAGTTGTAAACAACGTTAAAGCGGGCGAAGGTAACTATGGTTTCAACGCGGCGAACGGTACTTACAGCGACATGCTTGAAATGGGTATCCTAGATCCAACTAAAGTAACGCGTTCAGCACTTCAGTACGCTGCATCAGTTGCGGGTCTTATGATCACAACAGAAGCTATGGTTTCTGAAATCCCACAAGACGCTCCAGCTGCACCAGATATGGGTGGCATGGGCGGAATGGGTGGCATGGGTGGAATGATGTAGTCCGAACCCAAGCACTAAACGCTTATAAAAAACCTCGCTTTTGCGAGGTTTTTGCGTTAAGGGCTATGCTTAGTCACTTGTCGTAATGCGTTGAGTTATTAGAATTAAGTATTTACGCTAAGGCAATTTTAAATTCTAACAGCTGCTGAGAACCGGGCTCAGCACGTAAAGGATATTTTCATGAATAAAAGTGTATTGGTGTTTAGCTTATTAGCCAGTTTAAGTATGGCGGGGTGTTCACTAAATCAATTAACTACCGATGAGTCGGCTGGATTGTCATCTCAAGAAACACCAAGCCAAGCACAAACCCGTGATTTGGGTGTGCCGGCTAAGCAAGGTGAGCTCCGAGTTGCGGTTTTTAATGCGTACTTAAATCGCAAAAATGCCGGTGATATTCTGGCTGATGTGCAAAGCGGTAACGATACACAAATTAAAAAAGTGGCAGAGATCATTCAACGCGTTCGTCCTGAAGTGTTATTACTGGCGGAGTTCGATTATGTGGCCGGTGGCAGTGCAGTAAAAGCGCTGCTTAAAAATTACTTAAACGTCAGTCAAAATGGCGTGAAAGACATTGATTACCCTTATTTTTACCTTGCTGAATCTAACACGGGTATTGTCACTGAATTTGATTTAAACAATGACGGTAAAATGGGTGTCGGCGGTGGCGACGCTTATGGTTTTGGAGTATTTCCTGGGCAATATGCCATGGTGTTGTTATCGCAGCATCCAATCATCACTGATGAAGTACGCACCTTTCAAAAGTTCTTATGGAGAGACATGCCCAATGCAACGCTGCCAGTAAACCCAGAGACGGGTGAAGCCTGGTATAACGAGGAAGAGCTTGAAATATTTAGGCTGTCGTCGAAAAGCCATTGGGATGTGCCAGTAAAAGTGGGTAATGAAGTCATTCATGTGCTTGCCAGCCACCCAACACCGCCAGTGTTTGATGGTAAAGAAGACAGGAACGGCTTACGTAACCATGATGAAATTCGCTTTTGGTGGGATTATGTGAACCCAAATGCATCTGGCTACATTTATGACGATAAAGGCCAAAAAGGTGGATTAGGCAAGAACAAGCGCTTTGTGATCATGGGAGATTTAAATGCTTCTCCTGATGAAGGCAATGGCACGGGTAACCCAATGGCTAAATTGTTTGCCAGTGAATATATAAATGGCAGCCTCATGCCTGTTAGTGTGGGCGGCGTTGAGAATGCACCCAATAATCCGTTTTCTGCGACTCACACTGCAGATTGGAAGATGCGTGCTGATTATGTGATCCCATCAACATTTGGTATTCAGGTTGAGCAAACAGCAGTATTTTGGCCGAGTAAAACCGACGAGAACTATCATCTAGTCGGGCCGGGGTTACAAAGTTCGGATCATCGTCTGGTTTGGTCTGATATTACATTAAATAAGCAGGCAACTGACGATACTAAGTAAAGCGGTAAAATAATTTATTACACCGCATTATTTATTTTGAAACTTTCTTGCAAACAGAAGCTCAAAGGCTTCGGTTTTTTATACCAATACTTTAGTAAATCTCTTACCCAAAGTTCAGGTTAGTTAACCCTGGTTAAGTATAAGTCTGATATGCTTAATAAAAGTGCAGGCCTATCTCACGAATGCTGAAAAGTTAGCTACAGTTAATGAGATAACAAAAGGCTATCCTTCCAGCCTGTTTCGTCTAATAAGAACATCACGGTGATAAGACAATGAAAACAACATACTCGCTTTTGCTCGTTGCAACATTTGCACTCCTATTAATTGGCTGTTCTGAACAGCAATTAGAGTCAGATAAAAAAGCGCAGTTGCGGCCAGTTCGAACTTTACAACTTGTGGAACAAAGTGAAGGACCTTTGCAAGAGTTTCCGGCGGTGGTGGATGCGGCGAGCACAGCTGACTTGTCATTTAAAGTGCCTGGTACAGTGACCGATTTGTACGTTAAACAAGGGCAGTCGGTGCAAGTCGGCGACCTTATCGCACATATTGATGATACAGATTACAAGCTATCACTCGATGAAGCACAAGCCAATTACGATAAAGCCAAAGCTGATTTTGCACGTGCAGAGCAGTTAATTGTTTCTGGTACTATTAGCCAGTCTGATTACGACACCTTAAAGTCGCAATTTACCAGTGCCAAAACTAAGCTAGCGAATGCAAAAAACAACCTAGCATATACCACCTTAAAAGCGTCTTTCACTGGCATTGTATCGCGCACCTATGTTGAACAATTTGAGGAAGTACAAGCCAAACAAGCCATTGCGACTCTGCAAAACATTCAGCACATCAATTTAAAAGTGAATGTGCCTGAAAGCATTATGATCCGCGTGAGTAAAGAGGCGCCAAAACAAGTATTTGCTGAGTTTGCTGCGATTAAAGATAAGCGTTTTCCCTTAGAGTTTTTTGAAGTGAGTACACAAGCGGATGAAGCGACAAAAACTTATGAGGTGACATTCAGCATGCTGCCACCTGATGGCTACAATATTTTACCTGGTATGACAGCAAAAGTGATGGCGGGTACGCCTAGTCGTTCTAATTCAAATCTTTACCTACCTTTAGCGACGGTCTTAAAAGATAACCAAGGCAACTATGTTTGGACTGTTGAGCCTCAAGCAGAAGGGCAGGGAAAAATCATAAAAACCCCTGTTGTGATTGGCGAAATTTCATCGCTAGGCTTTCCTGTTATATCGGGTGTTGAGCAAGGCGCTTTCATAGTGACTGCGGGTATGAGCAAAGTAACCGATGGGCAAATAGTGAAGTTTTCAGGAGGTAAGTAATGAACATTACTCGCCTCGCCTTAGAAAACAATCGCACCACATGGGTGTTGATCTTGGTACTTTTACTCTCGGGTATACTCGCCTTTGACAAAATGCCGAAAGACTATGACCCTGGTTTTATTATCCGTACTGCGCAAGTGGTGACTTACTTTCCGGGGGCAAGCCCACAGCGTGTTGAAGAGCTTGTAACAGATAAAATCGAGAAAGTAGTGCAGCAAATTCCTGAACTCGATTTTGTCAGTAGTACCTCAAAAACTGGGGTATCGATTGTCAGTGTCAATATTAAAGAAAGCTACAAAGAGATGCGACCGATATGGGATAACTTGCGCCGTAAAATTCAATCGATAGAGAAAGATTTACCGAGTGATGTACAAGCCCCGATCGTCAATGATGAGTTTGGGGATGTGTTTGGCGTAGTCATTGGTTTAACCGCAGAAGGCTACACCTATCGTGAAATGGAAGATGTGGCTGAGCAAGTGCGAGATCAACTGCTACGCTTGCCAGAAGCGGCGAAAGTCGAGATCTTTGGTATACAAGAACAGCGAGTGTTCATTGAGTTTGAAAATGCCAAAATGGCAGCGCTCGGTATCACGCCAAATCAATTAAAAGATCAACTTGCTGCTCGCAACATCGTCAATCCCGGTGGCTCAATTTATATTGAAGATGAAACTTTGGCCTTAGAGCCAAGTGGTAATTTTGAGTCAGTGGAAGATATTGCCAATACCATCATCAATGTGTCGGGCAGTCAGCAAGTGATCTTGCTCAGTGATATTGCCCGTGTCTATCGCGATTACGTTGACCCAGCTAAGAGCAAGGTGCGAGTTGCCCAGCAAAGCGGCATGACCATTGCCATTTCTATGCGTCAAGGTGGTAATAACCTACTGCTCGGTGAGCAAGTGATTAATGCTCTGCATCATCTAGAATCGGTTTATCCGATTGGGGTTGAGTTCAAGCTGTTGTCATTCTTACCCAAAGAAGTTGAAAAGAAAGTCTCGGACTTTGTGTCTAACCTTGTACAAGCTGTTTTAGTGGTTACCGTGGTCATGTTGTTTAGTCTTGGTCTTAGAACGGGTTTGATTGTCGCGAGCCTTATTCCAATGAGTATGGTGTTAGGCATTTTGGTGATGTCGTTTTTCAATATCAGCATCGATCAAATCTCTTTAGCTGCATTGATCATCGCATTGGGTATGTTGGTAGACAACGGTATCGTGATGTCTGAAAACATCATGGTTCAGATGGAACGAGGGAAAGCGGCCATAGACGCAGCGGTTGATTCGGCTCAAGAGCTGAAGATTCCATTACTGGTGTCCTCTCTCACAACGGGCGCGGCGTTTTTACCTATCTTTTTAGCAGAATCAACGACGGGGGAATATACCGCCTCGCTATTTAAAGTGGTGACCATTACCTTGCTATGCTCTTGGTTATTAGCGATGACCATGATCCCCATGCTATGTGTTTACTTTACTAAGGTGAAGAAAGAGTCGGCTAATTACGATACGGGCTTTTACCTGTTCTATAAAAACATTTTGGCTGGACTGATTAAGTATCGTTGGTTCACGGTAGTCGGCTGTGTGGGTATGTTGTTTATTGCTATCCAAGGTATGCAATACGTACCTAAATTGTTCTTCCCTCCGTCAGACCGTGATTATTTTAAAGTTGAATTAGAGCTTCCTATCGGGACGCGCATTACTACGACAGAGTCGGTTGTGCGTGATGTGGAGTCGTTTATTGCTAACAACTTAAAAGTAAACGAACAAACGGAGCAAGGTGTCACGGACTGGGTGAGCTATATCGGTAATGGTGGGCCTAGGTTCTTATTAACACACAGTCCTGAGCCAACCAGCTCGAATTATGCCTTAATGATCATCACCACGACGTCGTACAAACACATCGATAAAGTGATGAAGCAGATTGAAGACTATGCCTTAGCACGTCACCCAGATCTGCTTTTAAAGCTACGCAAAATAGAAAACGGTGCACCGATAGCCAACCCGGTTGAAGTGAGATTACTCGGTGATGACATCAATGTACTGATGGGGATTGTTGATGAGTTAAAAGCGAAAATGCGTGAAACATCGGGCTTAAAGTCAATCAGCGATGATTGGGGCTTACCAATTAAAAAGCTACAAATCAAAATTGACCAAGCACGAGCTCGCAGAGCGGGCTTGTCTAGCCGAGATATTGCAAACTCTCTACAAACTGGCTTAAGTGGTATGGAGCTCACTAAATATCGTGAAGGTGACGAGCTTATACCAATTACCTTGCGTTCAATCGCAGGTGATAGACAAGATATTGGTAAGTTAGAGGCTATGGTGGTGTATTCACAAGCAACAGGCCGCTCTGTGCCTCTGAAGCAAGTTGCTGACATCGAAGTGGTGTGGGAAAGCGCACAGATTTTACGTCGTGATCGCCTAAAAGCCGTTAAAGTTGGTGCGCAAATTGAGGGCATTACCGCCAATGAAGGGTTTGCTCAGCTACTTCCTTGGCTTGAGGCACAAAAAGCAAATTGGCCTTATGGGTATGATTATGAGCTCGGTGGTGAAGCCGAATCATCGGGCAAAGCCAACCAGTCAATTGCAGATAAAATGCCGATTGCCATCTTTATTATCGTGATTTTATTAATTGGCCAGTTTAACTCGATCCGTAAGTCGGTCATTGTCCTAACGACAATCCCGCTTGGTTTTGTTGGTGTAGTTGCAGCGCTGTTACTTGGACAGTCATTCTTTGGTTTTATGACGTTACTGGGGGTGATTTCACTGGCGGGTATCGTGATCAATAACGCGATTGTATTGCTAGAGCGTATTAAGATGGAGCTAGATGAAGATAGCAGTAATCCTATACAAGCCATTATTTATGCCGCACAGCAGCGTATGCGACCCATTTTGCTAACAACGGCGACAACGGTATTGGGTTTAGTTCCGCTGTACTTAGGTGGTGGTGAAATGTGGGAGCCGATGGCGCTGACAATTATGGGTGGGCTATTATTCTCGACACTTTTAACCCTAGGAGTCGTACCTGTGTTGTATGCACTGCTTTTCGGTATAAAAAAGTAACAAGCTAAAACAGTTCGTGTCTAAGTGTAAAAGTGTGTAATTGTGGCCCTAAAAAGGTTTCCATTACGCACTTTTTTGCTCATTATAGAGACGAAAGTCTTTTAGGAGGTCATCATGAAAAAGTTATGTTTCACCCTGCTCGCATTGAGTATGCCATTTCTAAGTATCGCTGGAGAGGCGAAAGTTACTTGGAAAGACTTTAATGACTATCGCGATGTGTATCCAGGAAATGAAGTGAAAGGCGCATATCACAAACGCGTCGCTAAGCAGTTTGAAAAGCATATTAGCAAACTGGCTGAGCAGTTGCCTGAAGGTTACAAACTAAACGTGACTTTTGATGACATAGACCTTGCTGGCGACGCGAGAATGAATATGCAAGATATACGTGTGATAAAGCCAATTTATTTTCCAAGGTTGACAATAAGTTATACCGTACAAGATAAATCAGGTGCAACAGTGAATAGTGCTGAGAAGCTAGTATTAAAAGATATGGGCTTTATGGACCGCTTAAAAAAAGGTAGAGAGACTTCCTTTTACTATGAAAAACAGTTGCTTAATGAATGGTTTGAGAAAAAGTTATTAAGTAAGCAAGAGTCTTAATTAACAAATATCATTCAAAACGGTTGTATTTTGGAGTTTTATTGGGTACGTTTTTAAAGCACTAAAAAATAATGATAAGGAAAAATCATGAAATTTAAACTTAAAAAAACGCAACTTAAAACGCTAACTAGTACATCCAACACTCTCGGCCATGAGGCAACACCTCATGTTGCAGGTGGTAGTAGTTATGCAACTTATCGTTGTCCTCCTCCGCCAGTTGACTCAAATGCTTGCTCTATGGATTGCTTTTCTGCGCCAGAGCCAGGTCAAGCATGTGTCATAACGGGTTAAATTAAGTTCTTAAGGAAAACAAAGCGGCATTAAATGATGCCGCTTTTTTGTATTTGTTTAAAGAGTGTTCAATTACTCAGGCTGGTGTTTAACCCCGTTTTTGATCCAATCAGCTGCAGGTTTTCCTTTTAGGTGATGATCAAAGTATTCCATCATACGAACTGAAAAATCCACTTGGTTCGGGAATTTCTTCAGATGATGTGGTTCGCCCTCGTATTGTAAAAAGATAGCATCTTTATTGTGTCTGCGAAGTGCTAAGTAGTACTGAATACCTTCTTGCCAAGGCACTGCGCCATCGTCATCACCAAACATAATCATTACAGGTGTATTCACTTTATCAGCAAAGAATACTGGTGAGTTTTCAATGTATAAATCGAGTGCTTGTGTCAGTGGTTTACCAATACGGCTCTGACCAGTTTCATACTGGAATTGACGAGCAAGACCCGACTTTAAACGAATACCACTATATGCTGATGTCATGTTAGACACTGGTGCCCCTGATACAACGGCTTTAAACATATCGGTTTGCGTGATCATAAAGGCACTTTGGTAGCCTGCCCAAGAGTGACCTTGTAAACCAATTTTATCTGGGTGTGCTACACCTATATCAATCAGCTTTTGTGCGGCGTTGATCATGGTTTGAGTTGATGATGGGCCCGGCTTGCCGATTTCAAAACGAATATCAGGTAAGAATAATGCGTAACCGTTCGAGGTAAACATTGGGAAGTTAGGTCTGTGATTTAACTCCATTTTCGGGAAGTTATACATGCGTTGGCTCATGTATCGGTAGAAATAAATCACCGTAGGTACTTTATCGCCTTCTTTATAGCCCGCAGGTTTGATTAACACACCTTGTAAGTCTTCGCCGTTATAACCTTTATATTGCACTAATTCAGGCTTGCCACCCCATGCAAAGTTCTTCACTTGTGGGTTTAAGTTTGTCACTTTTTTAGGTTTAGCGAATGTGCTGGTGGTTTGCCAAAAATCAGGGAACTGATGATAGCTTTCTTTGGTGAAAATCAGCTTGTCAGCGTCTTTTGCTTTAGCAATTAGCTCGTAGCGAGCTTCGCCTTTTAGCACTGTTTTTACTTTACCTGTCGCTAGGTTCAGCGTTGCTACGCCCGACTGTTTATTTTCAGTGTTGTGGGTATGCAGCATTAAGGTGTCGTTTGCAGCAAAACCAAGCTGGTTTTTATCAAGATGTTTTACGCGGTATTGGGTGTTTGTTTCTCGGCCCTTTGTTAAGCGCGTAGCTTGCTGCGTTTTTACATCGAACGCCCAAATATCAAACTTCGAGTAGACATACACAATTGAACCATCAAGCTGCCAACCCGCAAAGCCATAGCCAGGTTGTTCGCTTGGGTAGTCGTGCTTGTCATCGGCGAAAATCGCTTCTCTGATAGCTTTTGTTAGAGGTGACAGAGATTGTGATGATAAGTCTTTTAACCAAACCTGCTGGTCTTTAAAGAATGCAGCATGGCTTCCTGTCGGAGATAGGCTTGGTCTAAACGGTGAGCCTTCGATGATTTGAGTTTGCTCACCAGTTTGTACATTAATGGCTGCATAATCGTTGAAGAAACCTTCATACATAATGCGCTCTAAATGTGGCTTATCGTTACTTGCGAGTAAGAAGTTCGCTTCGGTGTTTAAGCGAATATTTGGCGCTTGCTCGTTAGCAAGCTGCACAACTTGCTCACCATTTAGATGATAAACCGCTTGATAGTGGCGGTTTTTGTTCGCTTGTTGCCATGTTTTAGCTTCACGGGTTTTAATTTCAGCATCATTATTGTGCCAAACCTGTAGGCCTTTTTGAGCGCGAATGGTGTCGAAGTCAGTGAGTGACGCCTCGTCTTCGTATTTTAGCTCTTTTTCTTTAGCTTCAAGTAGGGGGCGGTTTTGGAAGTATAAGCGCTCGCCTTGCTCAGACCAGGTTAGTTTGGCCGTTTTGCCCGTGAACCAACCTGTTGGGTTGTTTATCTCTTTTAAGGTATTGGTATCACTGTGCCACAGGGTAACTTGATGATCGCGACGACGTGTATCGTCATTCACATAATTGGCCATGTTAAAGGCAACAATAGGCTTTTTAGGGTGCCAAATTGCTTGGCTTAAGGTGACACCTGGCTCGTCGAATAAACTGCTTTGCGTTTGTGTATTTAAATCAAAAAAGCCAATATGGTTTTTTGCGCCATGTTCATCGTGAACATTAAATAGAACGCCATATTCTTTAGGGCTCAGTGCAAACTTACCAACATGCTCAATGGCAGTTTTGCTCATATCGCGTAGGTTTACGATTACCAGAGAGTAAAACTTATCTTTTTTATCGGCCTTGATTTCGCTTTCAGGCTTGTCAGCTTTTTTGTCTGTTTTATCGTCTTCTGGTTTTTCTTTGGTGCGATAAGCAAGCCAGTTACCGTCATCACTAATTTGGTAATCAACCACTTCAGCAAAGGTGGTTTGCTGATGTGTGTTGGTATTAATCAAAATAAGATGATTTTTTAGTTTCTTCTTATCTTTTTTCTTGGTGGTTTCTTTTTCTAATAGGGTAGGCACTTGCGTGAATGTTACCCAGTTTGCAGCCTTGTTGATCTGTGGCTTAGTACCTTGCGGAACACGCGCAATGACCTTGTTGGTCTTTAAATCGTAGACTAAGCCTTCGCTGTTGCCGCGATAAGGCTTTGCAGAAAAAGTCAGAAATTGGCCGTTTTCAGAAAGTTGCTGACCTTGTGCATAACGAAAATCAAATACATCCTTAAATTCAAGATTTGATTTCGCCGCAACAGGCAAGCTGCACAGCACACTGGCTGCAATAAGAGAGTGGAACGCCTTCATGGTGCAAACCTAATTTTACTTATAAAGGTTTTTTTTATCATGCAGCAGGCAAAGACAAAAGGGCGATGCGGTTAATAACAGTATTATTGAGGATTGGTATGAGAAGTGAAACAGTGATTTTTGGGCACAAAAAAAGCGACGTCCGTCGCTTTTTAGAAATTAATTGGCCATTAAGCTAACCAGATTTTTTGTAACTCTTGCCACTGCGCTTCGAATTGGTTGCTTGGGCGCGTTTTAAAATCACTACGAACAAACTGATTCATCTTACCTTCGATGTAAGCTAAGAAGAAATTGGCCAAGGCAGCTTCGTCAGTAGTAAAGGCTTTACCTTCTCGAAGTTTACGTTCACGAAGAACTTGTTTGAACTGGGTTTCTAACTTTTCAAACAGGCCTTGAATGCGTTCACGCAAACGCTCTTGCTCACCTTGTAGTGCATCACCTGTAAGAATGCGTGTGATCCCCGGGTTCTTTTCTGCAAACGCTAGAATAAGAAGCAAGATGTTATAAACACGACCCTGCGTTTCTTTTTCGTTATCTAAAATGATATTGATACGAGAAAGTAGAGTGTCTTCAATGAATTCAATTAAACCTTCAAACATGCGGGCTTTGCTTGGGAAGTGACGGTATAACGCCGCTTCAGATACGCCTACTTCAGCCGCTAATTTGGCTGTTGTGATACGTTGACCAGGGCTGGTTTCAAGCATTTGTGCGAGAGATTGTAGTATTTGCTCTTTGCGATTACTGCGCTTAGTCGCTGGCATGAATGGTCCTTTAATTTATCGTTATTATGTTCTATTTATTGTGTGCTTAATGCGATGCATTACACTGTGCAAACCCCAACTAGCTCACACTTTGTTGGGGTTATGTTAATGGTTTATTCAGCTTGGTGCCAGTGTTTTAAAGTGACTTTCATTCATGTTTTGTACTGAAAAAAATACACTGTTGTAAGCCTTTGTTTTAAAGGTTTTTATAACTTTTCAGAAAGTGCCTTTAGTAGAGACATAGCAAGTTCAGCTTTGTTATTGACCCCTAAGCTAAGCTGATCATCTTGCCAGAATAATGTTAACGCATTGTGATCTGAGTTAAAGCCAAGGCCTTCTTGAGAAACGTCATTAGCGCAGATCATATCAAGATTCTTATTTTGTAATTTACCTTTGGCGTACTTTTCAACATCTTGTGTTTCAGCTGCAAAGCCAACCGTATAAGGGCGATTTTTTTGAAGGGCGGCAACTTCGGCAATAATGTCTGGATTTTTCACCATGGTGAGGGTGATCTCATCGCCTTGTTTTTTGATCTTTTGCTCTGCCACATTGGCTGCGCGATAGTCAGCAACCGCAGCACACCCGATAAAAATATCTGAGTTTTGCGCATGCTCAAGGGCGGCATCTCGCATCTCTAATGCACTACTGACTTTGATGACTTTAGCCTCAGCTGGTGGCGTTAAAGTCACTGGGCCAGAAATAAGTGTCACTTTTGCACCTAACTTTAGAGCCGCTTCAGCAATGGCATAACCCATTTTGCCTGAGCTGTGGTTGCTAATATAACGCACTGGGTCGAGGGCTTCACGGGTTGGGCCAGCAGTAATGGCAATGGTTTTACCTGCCAGCACAGGTTCAATGTCATCGCGTGTACAAAGCTCAACGAGTTCCATGGGCTCCAACATTCTGCCCGCGCCCACATCGCCACATGCTTGTTCGCCTTTACCCGGGCCCCAAATATCAACACCACGTTCAGCAAGGGTTTTTAAGTTGGCTTGGGTTGCCGCGTGGGCATACATTTGTTGATTCATTGCGGGTGCAATAGCGATTTTTGCCGGTGTGGCAAGTAATAATGTGGTGAGTAAATCGTCGGCAATACCTGCTGCCATTTTTGCGATGATGTTTGAACTTGCTGGGGCAACGAGAATTAAGTCAGCCCATTTGGCAAACTCAATATGGCCCATGGCCGCCTCAGCACTCGGGTCGAGTAAAGAATCAGAAACAGGTTCTCCAGATACTGCTTGCATAGTCAGTGGAGTAATAAAATGCTTGGCTGAGTCGGTCATAACCACTTTGACGTTGCAATTATGTTCTTTTAAACGTCGTACTAATTCAGCACACTTATAAGCAGCAATACCGCCACTGATCCCCAAAACAATATTTTTTGCCTGTTTCATAGCTTGTTAAATCCAGTAAAAACTTGCCTAAACTCTATCATAGAGAAGTGACAGAAGGGTAACGCGCTTTTGCCTTTTATACCTTTTTGACTACACTTCAGAACTTAGGAACAAGGAATTAAGGACAATCTATGCAATTGAGTGCATTACCAAAACACACCCTACCGAGAGAAAAACTATTACAAAAAGGCCCGCATGCATTGAGCGATGCAGAGCTTTTGGCAATATTCTTAAGAACTGGTATCGCCGGCATGAATGCCATTGAGCTGGCAGAGTCACTATTAACGCAAAGTCGGTCATTACAAAACTTATTTAATGCTAGCTTAAAAGAGTTCTCTGCTTTTAAAGGCTTAGGGGAGGCAAAATATGTGCAGTTACAAGCGGTGCTTGAGTTAAGTAAACGCTATATGCGTGAGGCGTGTCAGCGAGATACCGTTTTTACTTCACCTGATGCAGTGAATGATTACCTATGTTTACAATTAAAAGGGCTAGAACATGAAGTATTTATGGCGCTGTATCTAGATAACCAGAACCAACTCATCCATGATGAGATTTTATTTAATGGCACCATAAACGCAGCGAGTGTTTATCCTAGAGAGGTAGTTAAAGCAGCGTTAAAGCACAACGCTGCTTCATTAATTTTTGCGCATAATCATCCCAGTGGTATTGCCGAGCCGAGTGAAGCCGATAAATTAATTACCCAAAAATTGCAAAAAGCCCTCGCTTTAGTGGACATTCATGTTTTAGATCACCTTATTGTCGCTGGTAATCGTTGCATATCTTTTGCGCAGCGGGGCTTGATTTAAGTGATTTTCAGCAAGAAAACGTTAAAAAACGCAGCTTTGCTCAAAATATTGCAAATTAGTTTAATTTAAATGCAGTTTTTACTTTCCTAAGCACGATTCGATCATTATAATTGGCCGCTATCAAATTTACATATGAGCTGATTGATAGGACTAGATCCTTGATCTTTGCCTGCTAATGCTGTATAAAGAGCGCCCTCTGATTTACCCCAGGGCAAACAGTTAAGGCCCAAGGGAAAATTAAGCTCGAGCGAAGTTATTGGAGATATATAGACATGTCTAAAGTCTGTCAAGTTACAGGTAAGCGCCCAGTGGTAGGTAACCACCGTTCACACGCGCGCAACGCTACTAAGCGTCGCTTCCTACCTAACCTACAAACACACCGTTTCTGGGTTGAAAGCGAAAAACGTTTTGTTACTTTACGTACTACTACTAAAGGTATGCGTATTATCGATAAAAAAGGCATCGACGCGGTATTAGTAGATATCCGTGCTCGCGGCGAAAAAGTTTAAGGAGCTGAATCATGCGTGATAAGATCCGTTTAGTTTCAACTGCTGGTACTGGTTATTTCTACACTACCGACAAGAACAAGCGTAACATGCCTGAAAAAATGGAAATCAAAAAGTACGATCCTAAAGTACGTAAGCACGTGATTTTCAAAGAAGCTAAAATCAAGTAATTTTAGTTTTAAAGAATTCAAAAACCCAGCCTCGGCTGGGTTTTTTGTTTTTAGGCGACGAGAAACTTGTTTCTAAGCTCCTCTGTTAACTTTTATTCTACCAACCAATCAGTTTCACAATAGACACTATGGGCTTTTTCGAGCTGCTTACGTAGCCATTTAGCACCACTATTTGCAGATTGATAGTCAGCCAACCTTTGAGTGTCAGCTTGCTGCCATTGAGCGGGTAACTGTGATTTAAACGTTTTTAAAGTCGTTATGGCTTGCTCAAATTTACCAAGTTCAGCGTAAGCTCTGGCAACATAAATAGCCTCTAAGCGGGTGGTGAATTGCGCTGGGTTAAGGTGTATTACCTGAGCATATTGCTGCTGTAATAGATATGCGTACATTTTGCTATATCTAGCGTAGGCGTGTGTGATTCGGTATGCAGGTAGGTCTGTGTCTAACAAGGCCTGTGCAAGTACTTGGTGTGCCAGCTCGAAATCTTGGGTTTGGGTATGCGCCCAACCTAGAAAGACTCGGCTGCTTGCGGCAATGATTTGATTTGAAGTGGCACCAATAACTTGGTTAAGTAAATCAACCGCTTGCTTTAGCTTTTGAGGTTTACCAGCCTGTCCACCGCGATCACTTTGGTCTAATCCCTGATCAAGATAAGCAAATGCCAGATAGAACTGTGCCCAATCAAGCAGGTTTTTAGCGCCCAGTTGTTGTGCTTTATCGATAGCAGATTGAAAATAAACTTGTGCCTTGTCGCCTTGATGTAACTGCATCTGATAGAAACCCGCATACATTTCAGTGATGGCGAGTTCATAAGGTTGTTGTAAAGCTTTGTAAGCCTGCATTGCAGCATTCAGGGCTTGTGCTCGCTCGTTTACTGGTAGTCCATAATTCTGCGCAATGGCGAGTTGTGTTGCGGCTATCTGGTTTTGATTGTTCAAGGTTTGATAAAACCCCAATGCCTTTTTTAAGCGTTTCGCGCTTGCCATTAAATCTAAATGCGGGCTTTGCTCTAAACCGACGTTGATAGGCTCACCTAAATAAAACAGTTTATCGGCGAGTAGCTCTGGCTCGGTGCTGAGTTCGAAAGTTTGCTCGATTTGGTCTAATACAGCTTCATGTGCTTGCCAGTTCATATTGAGAAAATGCTGGTCGGCTTCGAGCTTTAAGCTGCGAGCGAGTAACTTGGTATCTTGTGTTTGTGCACTTTTGGCGGCGCTTTTCGCTATCCAACTTGCAGTGTCTGTATGGCCTTTTTTCGCCATTAAGTCAGCCATTAAAAAATGCACAAAAGCATCTAAGTAGGGGTCATGATCGAGCGATGTGTTCACTAAATGAGAAAGTGACTGTTCAGCCTCTTGCCATTGTCCTAATGCGATTTGTGTTTTACTTAAATAAGCCTGCGCCCATAAAGAAGGTTTTAAAGTTAAAGAGGCAGTAAAAAATCGCTTAGCATCGAGTGCGCCTGTGGTTTGTAAGGCCTGCATGCCTTGTGCAATTGCCATGGCTGATAGGTCGGGGGCTGGCTGTTTTGATGTAAGTACTTGCTTTGGATTTATTAGCTGCAAAACTTGATGACTAACACTGTCGATGTTGGCTGCTAGGTTATCAAAGCTCATACTGCCTTGTTGCACTTTGCCATCGCGAAATAAAATTTGAAAGTCGATAATTTGTTGTTGTTTGAGCTGTCTGACACTGGCCACTAGCGCTGCGTCAATTTGCTCTTTTTCTAGCATGGCGCGAATATAGTTAGGTAATGCTGGCCAACTAATTTGATGTTCAAGCAGTAACAAATTGCCTTGGGCTGGAGAGACAATTTGCACTTGGTTAGCGCGTTTTAAATCGACCGATAACATATCCGATAAACCTAATTCGAGCCATGCCATATCGGCCTTGCCGGTGTTATTACTAAAAGGCAGTACAATGAGTGACTCCACTTGCTGCTGAATATGCGGTTGTGTATCTGCTTTATCGACCATTACATCGTCTGCGAAGTAGCGAGTCGCACTCCAAATACTCGCCGCGACGAGCCCACATAACCCCACAAAAATGAACCTCTTAGTCGATGCGAATATATTTTGTTTAGAGGCGTTGGCGCTTTTTGAATGATGCGATTTAGACGTTACTTTTAATGGGCAGATCCAACGGTATCCACGTTGCGGAATGGTTTCTATAAAGCGGGGGTTTTTGGCATCGTCCCCCAACACGGCCCGTAATTCTCGAATGCTTTGAGTGAGTGATGCTTCACGAAAATCACCATGCTGCCACAGTTCACTCAATAAGCGCTCTTTACTTATCACTTCATTTGGGTGCTGTAAAAAATAAGCCAGTAGTAGTGCGACCTTGTTTCTGAGCCTAACTTGTTCACTTGCGGTATTGAGACAAGCGGTGTCTGGGATAAAAGTGAATTCAGCAAAACAATACACGGCGCACTCCTTGGTATTAGTCATTGCTATTCTATGGTATTCCAACCTATTTTTAAAATTTAAACCTCCTCCAGTGTTTTTTGTAAGCTCATGTAATAAATAGTTAAATTTTTATTTGATAGAAATTTGATGACGATTTTACTCGCCCTTAATAGCAAACCAAGCGCTGTACTGTTGAACTTGCGTTCATCACAACTCAAGGGCTGTTCATATGGAACAACTGCTACAGCAACTATTATTTTCGCAGCAACACTCGGTATTGTTATTTGTATTGGTGTTTTTTACAGGCGTACTGACCAGCTTAACGCCTTGTGTATATCCGATGATCCCCATTACTGTGTCGGTGGTTACTCAGCAAGCAACTCACGCGAAGCAGCGAGTACGATTTGCGTTTATTTATGTGCTCGGCTTGGCGCTGACTTACAGTGTGCTAGGTGTTTTGGCTGCCAGTAGTGGCCACTTATTTGGCTCTGTCGCGACTCATCCTATGATGCTTTTTACTGCGGGTGTTTTTTGCCTACTTATGGCTGCCAGTCTATTAGATTGGATAAAAATGCCACAGCTTTCAGTGCGTGTTAGCGCAAGCAGCCGTGTGCGATCATTGAATGTATTTGTCACCGGCTTACTTTCTGGCTTAGTCATGGCGCCGTGCACCTCTCCGGTACTCGGCATGCTACTGATGTTTGTGGCCTCCACCCAATCGCCGTTATTGGGTTTTAGTTATCTATTTTTATTTGCCCTAGGCATGAGTGCTTTACTTTTGCTGATTGGCTGCTCGACCCACTTTTTATCACGCTTACCCAAATCAGGCCGCTGGATGCAGGCTGTTAAATATCTTCTGGCCTTTGCCATGATGGGAGTAGCGTTGATGTTCTTTTTACAAATTAACTCATAAGGAAACACCATGAAAAATCTGTGTATGTTTTTACTCTGTTTGTTGTTATTGAAATTGCCAATAGGTGCGCAAGCCAAGCCTTTGCAAGTGGGTGAAAAAGCCCCTGAATTCTCGGTTACTACGCTGGCAGGACAACAGCTTGCGCTTTCAAAATTTGCGGGAAAAAAGCCCGTCTATTTAAAATTTTGGGCGACCTGGTGTCAGTACTGTACCAATGAAATGCCGCATTTAGCCAAGTTGCACCAAAGGTTACAAGACGATGTTGAAGTGATCACCGTGAATATTGCCTTGAATGATTCAATTAAAAATATCGAAAACTTCTATGCAACGAACGATTTATCGCTACCTACTGTGTTTGATAAAACGGGTGCCTTAACGCAAAGCTATGGGGTAGTGGGCACGCCGTTTCATGTTTTGATAGATAAACAAGGGCGAATTCATCAGCAATCATTTTTTGCATCCGATGAATTTAATCAAGCCTTAATTGATTTAGCGAAACAATAGTAGCGAAAAAATAGGAGAAACAGCATGAAAGCATTATTTTTGGTCTTTGTTTTATTAAGTATGAGCACAGCCTCCTTCGCAGAACAGTCGCAAAGCTCAGAAACTAAAATGAAGCATTTAGTATTCATTGACGTGTGGCAGTATTTTAGTGCCCAGCAAACACCGCTAACGGATTGGCTGAGTGCGCAAAATTCAGAAGCGTATCAGGTGCAATATGTGCAGCCAAATATCAATGTTACCCGTGATATTTTGGCGCAGGCACAACAGGCATTTCCGGTTTTAGACGAGCTTTACTTAGACGAAAATTACCAATTAATGCGCCAATATGGAGTTTGGCAGATGCCTTACCATGTCATTTTGCAAAATGATCAAACGGTTTTCAAAGGCAATGACACAGAGCTCGCGCGTTATTTAGTCGCAGAGCAATTGATCAATAAAGAGCAACTGACTGCTGTTCGTCATTTATTGCAAGACTCACCTCACGAAAATAAACCACAGCCAAGTCAAACGGATTTTGTAAAACAAGCAGCAGTAACACGCGTTGATGAAAGTGATATTGCCCCAGAATTTAAGGGGCGTACCTTGTCGGCTGAGCCAATCAGCTTAAATAGTAGGCTTGCTGATTTACAGGCCGATGAACATCTCAGCTTGGTATTTGTTGACTCTTTGTGCCCAATGCCACAGTTTGTAGGGTGTGAAGCAAGCTTAGCGCGCTTGGCTAAACGAAAAGATAACAATACTTTGATTGTTGTGAACGGCTATTATGTTGACGAAAACCATGTAAAACAGTTTGTCGTGGCAAATAAATTGTCTCAGCCTGTAGTTTGGGATCAACATAACCAGATCTTTAATCAATATGGGGTATTAGCGACGGTGACTGAAATTCGTATTAATAAAAATGCTAGAGTGATCGGGCGATCAAAGCTCTAGCATCATCGTAGTCTTAACAGGTCGTTGCGAGTTTTTAAGTGTTAATGTCTGTTCGCAACGACGACGGCGGCTTTTAGGCGCTGTGAGCCAAACGCCGCCATGGTTTGAAAAGCTTCTTTAGCAACCGGTAGGTGCTGACAGTCGAGATCGGTTTGTACAGGTTCATTCACATCCGGATCGTGAACATAGACGCATTCATCATCTATACCAGTGACTAGCACCCAATGTGGGGCTTTTTTACCGTCAAAACGGTAAGTGCTGATCAAGACGATCACAGCACGTTTTTCTTGTAACTGCTCAATTAACCACTCAAGGGTGAGATCTTGATAAATAATTGGGATCTCAGTGTTTGTACACTCACTCAAAAATTCATTATGTGTTCGTTCAATCACCACCTTTTTATCTGCGTCTCTTACACTATCCATAAACAGAGGAGAGTCGGTATTAACGATAATTTCGCTGTTAAAACCACGTTTATGAGCCGCTAAAGCCAAACCAAACGGGTGACAACCGCCATGCCCAGAGGTCATAAAAATGGTGGTTGCCTCACGCCAAATTTGCAATTCTTGCTGCGCCCAATTTGCCATGTTTTTATCAAGAGCCGACATGGCCATGATCAAACTTGCTGGCCCACAGGTGAACTCTGTGGTTTGCTTAAACCACGGGGCAGTTAAGTGCATACCTTGCTCTAAACTGGCTCGAATGCGTTTTTGCATGCGAAGTGCATCACTGCTATCTGCATAATATGCGGTGTAGCGGCCAAATACGCGATAGCCTAATTTTTCATATAGGCTGATCGCTGCGATATTTTGCGTGGCGACTTCTAGGCGAATATAAAACCGTTTATGCAGCTTGGCGAGATTTTCAAGCTCTAGCAAAATATGTTCTGCAACATGTTTACCGCGGGCACTTGGCAACACTGCCAGCGAGTAAATTCGCGCCAAACGGGTCCCTTTATGTAGCCAAATTAAACCATACCCCACTACTTGCTGATCAATTTCTGCCACCAGCAGCCTGCTATGTTCTGACTGTAAATAGCGCTTAAAACTGCGACGACTGATCTTGTCGCTTTCAAAGCTTTGCGCTTCAATCTCGAGCAATGCGTTGAGATCAGTACTCATCGCATCACGAATATAGCAAGTCATGATTATTTGCCTCGACTTTCTAAACGGCGCAGAAATTCAGACATAATTTGCATGTATAGTTCTTCGCCCAAATATTTGTCTTCAACACCAAAATCGATACTTGGGTTGTCATTGACTTCAAGTACCAAGGCCTTGCCATCGACTTCTTTAATATCAATGCCATAAAAACCATCACCAATCACTGCAGCCGCTTTTAAGGCGCTGCTTAAAACTGCTTTTGGCACTTCGAACGTCGGTAAACTGTCGAATGCACCAGAGAAGTTACGTTTCGATTTATGGTTGTAAATTTGCCAGTGATTACGCGCCATATAGTAGCGACAAGCGTACAAAGCACGGCCATTGATCACGCCGATACGCCAATCGTATTCGGTAAACATAAACTCTTGTGCAAGTACCAGAGCTGACTCGGCAAATAGTTGGCTCAAAGTCGCTTCAAGCTCTTCACGGCTTTTAACCTTAAATACCCCTTTAGAGAATGAGCCTTCTGGCATTTTTAGCACCAGCGGATAACCAAAGGTTTGCTCAATCATAGCGAGTGTTTCAGGGTTTTGATCTGCCAAGATCAGTGTTTTTAAACTCGGCACTTTTTGATAGTTAAAGGCGTCGTGCAAAAACACTTTATTGCAGCAGCGTAAAATCGAGGTTGGATCGTCAATCACCACTAGCCCAAGCTTTTCAGCGTGTTGTGCTAATCGGTAAGTGTGATGATCTATACCTGTCGTTTCACGGATAAATAAACCATCAAAGTGTGCAAGATTCACCCCAGCGCTGGCTTCAACCATGTGTACCGCAATACCTAACTTTTCTCCGGCTTTAACAAAGCGGCTCAAGGCACCTTTGTTGCTCGGCGCAGACGGCTCGCTGGGGTTAACTAACATCGCCACATCCCAGCGCATCTTTTTGGTGCCTTGGCGTTTTTTCCATGCGGTATTTGCCAGCTCATTGACCACTTGATTGAAAAAGTCTTGCTCAGCAGCGTTTAATGCCGAGAAGTTCAGCATCTCTATTACTAGAGTGAGCTTTTCACTGCCTTGTTTTACATTGACGCGTAAAAACGGTGCCGGATATTCTTGATATACCATGGCAGCCAGTTTTTGCAGCCTGTCGTCTTGCACACGGCCAAAGCAGATTAGCGTCGACAGGTCAGTCGTCTCACCAAATAGGGCTTTATCTAAATATTTTTTCGATGCCAATATTTGCGTCGATTCGCGTAAACTATTTAAGGTTTTTACGCTCGGTAATACGTCGTGACCGCGCGCTTCTGCTAATAGTGAGCAATAGTAGCCTTGGCTTAAATAGCGGCTGCTTTCGCACAGATTTATAACGCGAGTTTTAGGCTCGTCGCGTTTTGGGTAGTCCTGCAAATAGTTTGCAAACGCTATCGCTTTAATGTCGTTTTCGAATGTGGTGTGAATGTCGTCTACCACAATTAAGGTTTTCACCATGAGTCAGTCCAAATAGTGTGGGTGATGCTTTGGCACATCAAAACTGACGGTTGCGGCATGCCACGAAATAAAATTGTGTTCGCTTGCTGAACGCATTTTGCAAACACAGGGATGTAGCAAATTTTTCGCGAGTGTGTCACGCAGTTAGGGTGTCGGCAAGCGATATATCGGGCAAGTTCGACGATTAATTTTTGTCTTCAAGATAAAGATTTTTGTTATTACTCAGGGCGAAGTAATGCCTAAAGTCAAAGGCCATAATTTGCGATTAAATCGCACTTTAACAATTCGCAATAACTCCTAAACTGAATGTATGAAATTAAAAATTTTGGTTACTGGGTGAGCGGCTTTGTTTATGGTTATTGTAATTTTAGATGCAGCTAAATATGGGGAATAATTCACTTAATATGCTTTTTAAAGTTTGCTTCTTCTCTGTGTTTTTTAGCACGCTAGTTCATGGCAAACCACTTAGTTTGGTGACAAGCGAAGGCCCGCCGCATACCATAAATAACAAACTATTCAGTGGTATAGACCTAGATGTGGCTAAAGCCGTTCTCGCAGAGCTTGGTTTCTCAGTCGAACTTAATTTTGTAGCCCTTGGCAGAGCAGAAATGCTAGTTCGCTCGGGACAGTACGATCTAATGGCTCCGATATTCTTTGCAAAAGATAGCGATAACTTTTACATCAGCGACCCTATTGTTACCTATAAACCGATGGTGTTTTCTTTATCTGAGCGTAATTTATCTCCCGACTCTATCAGCGATCTTGCAAAGTATTCTGTGATTACTTTTCAAGGTGCGCCGGGCTATTTTGGCGATGCCTTTAAAACTATGTCGGAGCAAGCGCGATATAAAGAGTCGGCAGATATGTCGGTGATCCCCGAAATGCTGGCGAAATCCCGTTACGACTTTGCAGTATTAGACCAGTATATTTTCTATTACTTCTATCGCCTGAATGACAAACAAAGGCCCATAGATATCTTTAAACATCATTATTTAATCCCGCCAGTCACCGCCAGTGTCGCTTTTAAAGATAAAATGCTCAGAGATAGGTTTAATTATGAGTTGAAGAAGTTTAAACAGGGTAAAGGCTACGCCAAAATCGTTGAGGCTTATTTGGGGCGAATGGAGTAAGTGGCCTTGACTGAGGCGCAGTAGTTTTGCTGATTGTCTGTAACAATATTTGCAAACTCTATAGGGGTTTTTCTTAACGCTTTTGATACTCCCTTAAACTCAATCCAAACTGTTTTTTAAAAGTGCGACTCAAATGCGCACTGTCTGAGAAACCTGCAATATACGCCGCTTCTGTGGCGGTTTTTCCTTGTTGTAATGTCTGTACTGCACAGATCAAACGCCGCCATAATAAATAAGGTCGCCAGGGGATCTGCATGGTGTCTTTAAACAAATGCAAAAAGCGACTTTCTGAGAGGTTGAGCTCAACTGCAATGTCTGCTGCGCGCCACTGTTGTGGTTTCACACACTTCTTACCAATGCAGCAATTCAGCTTATCAAGTAAGCGAGCTATACGTGTATCAACTTTGGTTTGCGGTGCTGTGGTTATAGGTGCAGGGATTAAACCACACAAACCGAGCAACTCACTTAGGTTGTGAGTACTCTCTAATTTCTTATTAATGTCGATTTCAATAAAGGCTTTATCAGCCAGTTTTGCCGTGAGCTGTTTGCCAACATTGCAGCTAGGCTCGATTAAGACCACCCACCCAGCTTGCATGGTGAGCTGATGACTAACATCTTGGTTTAATATGCTTGCACCTGAGAGCTGTATTGCATCGTGATTTGGCAGAGTTAGGCGCATATCTGCGTCACCCATAGGTAAGGTGATCTGAATAAGCGTGTGTTGATGGGCTGCGGTTTTTGGCACTGCGCCAAAAATAGCTAATACGCCGGGCTCGATGAGTAATGGACTAGATACATGCTGCGTCATAGATTATTGGCAATAAAAAACCGAAGACTATGCTTCGGTTTTATCAGCTATTTACATAACTTGCTAGTATTGCTTATGCAAACGCATCTTGTAGTGGTGGTACTACTTGTTTCTTACGGCTTAGTACACCATCTAACCATACGCGGCTTTGCTCAGGCGCAACACCGTAAGCACGCTCAACAATGCCTTCGTCATCAGACGCGATAAGCATTTGTGAACCTTCTTTCATGATGTCTGTAAGTAGTAAGAATACAGAGTGACGGCCGCCTTCTTCTTTTAGCTTTGCAATGTCTGCTTCAAGATCAGCTTTGATGTCGTCAAACACAGCTAGGTCGATAACTTCTAACTGACCGATACCTACTAGGTTACCGTTCATGTTGAAGTCTTTAAAGTCACGCATAACTAAGTCGCGAGCTGGTGTGCCTTCAACCGCTGATTTAACTTTAAACATTTCCATGCCGAATGCTTTGTAGTCTTCGATGCCTGCGATTTCAGCAAGTACTTCAACACACTTGATGTCAGCAGTCGTACAAGTTGGTGACTTGAAGATAACAGTGTCAGATAGGATTGCACCTAACATAAGACCCGCGATGTTCTTTGGAATTTCAACACCGTAGAAGTCATACATCATCTTGATGATGGTGTTTGAACAACCAACAGGGCGGATCCAACACTCAAGCGGTGTAGACGTCGTTAAGTCGCCAAGTTTGTGGTGGTCAACAACACCCACAACCGTTGCTTCATCAATGTCATCTGGTGCTTGTGTTTTTTCAGTGTGGTCTACGATGTAAACCTCTTCACCTGCATAGCTCATTTTAAGCTCAGGTGCTTCAAAACCAAACGTGTCTAGAATGAACTGTGTTTCAGGTGATACATCGCCTAAACGCGTTGCGATTGCTGCTTCACCAATTTGATTTTTTAAATATGCAAGTGCAATTGCACCACAAATAGAATCTGAATCAGGGATCTTATGACCCACTACATACATTGCCATGGACGGAACTCCTTAAATTTTGCGCGATATTCTAACAAACAATCACGACAGTTTAATAGCAAGTCGATGCATTTTTAGACCTAAATCTAAGCCTAAGAGGGGCAAATCAGAGTAAAAGCATGCTCCACAGTGAAGATGTTTTTCGATACACTGCAAAACGACTATTTAATAAAAGCAATAAAGCACAGAGGCAAGCGCATGGGGTTGAGTCGAAAAGCATGGAATAACGTGGTGATCTTCGCCATGCTGATCATGATCTTCTTTTTAAATGGTCTGCATCATAAGCTCAACTCGAATGAGCAAGTGTCTGGCCCTCAGCGACTCCTACCTGAGCAAACATTTGTACTGACATTGGCTTTTCCTGGCTACAAAATTGAGCGCATTGGCACAGCTTGGCGCAGTGAAGGGCCGTGGCAAGTAAGTCCGAATCAACTGCCTTTGTTGATTGATGCATGGCAGCAAGTTGAGTTAGAGCTGACAGATATTTCGTTGCCGAGCAGCAAAGCCGTCAGTGTGGCGCAGTTTTGGTTAGCTGGTGAAGAGTTACCTTGGAGCTTTCAACTCTATCAAGACGCCGAGCAATATTATATTTTTGATAAGCAGCAGCAATCTTGGTTGATCTTAGAGCCAGAGCTGGCGTATCAACTATTTGAGCCGCTTAACTTAGCGCAAGCATCACAGTAACCTCAACATATTTAAAGAAATAGACATTAGAGAACCTCATGCCTGAATTACCAGAAGTCGAAGTCAGCCGTTTAGGCATTAGCCCCCATATTGAAAAACAGATTGTCAGCAAAGTATTAGTACACAATGCCAGCCTTCGTTGGCCTGTGCCAGATGAAGTGAAAGACATTGAAGGGCTGACGATCAACAGTGTGCGCCGTCGAGCAAAATATTTAATGCTCGATACGGATATTGGCAGTGTGATTTTACACTTGGGTATGTCGGGGCATTTACGCATTGTGCCAATCAATGAGCCGCTGAAAAAACACGATCATGTTGAGATCCATTTCGACAATGGCAAAGCGCTCCGATTAAATGATGCCCGTCGTTTTGGTGCGTGTTTATGGCAGGCGCCTAATGAGTCTCATGCGTTGTTCGCAAAGCTTGGGCCTGAGCCTCTTACCTATGAATTCACTGCCGAGCATTTGTTTGAATGTTCTCGCAACAAAAAGGTACCTATTAAGCAATTTATTATGGATAACCATGTGGTTGTGGGCGTCGGTAATATTTACGCCAACGAATCGCTGTTCAAAGCGGGTATTCATCCTAAACGCGAAGCAGGCAAGGTGTCGTTAAAGCGCTATAAATTACTCACGCCAATCATCAAAGACACTTTAGCTGCGGCAATTACTCAAGGTGGCACCACACTGAAAGACTTCGCGCAGTCTGACGGTAAACCAGGTTATTTTGCTCAACAATTACTGGTTTATGGACGTAAAGGCGAAGAGTGTGTGACCTGTAAAACTGTGCTGAAAGAAATTCGCTTGGGACAGAGAAGTACCGTGTATTGTCCTAAGTGTCAGAATTAAATGAGAGAAGAGTACGCGAAAAATTATGTTTTGTGAGGTAGCGCTTGCCACCTCACTAAGCAAGTGGATTAAGAAATTAAACCACTTCTGAGTCGAGTTGTTGCGCTTGGCTTTCCGCGCTAAAACACCATGCCGACAATATCTGTGTTACTTGTTTTATTCGTAACTCAAAACTGCTTTTTAAAGCACGCTCGTGAATGGTGTGGTCGCCGTCACCATAAGGGCCAAAGCCATCTAAGGTTGGTACGCCTGCTGCGCTGACAACGTTCGCATCAGACACACCACCGCGTTGTTCGGTTTTCAGCGGCTCATCTAAGATCATGGCAATCTCGTCGAGTAACTGCTGTTGCATTGCATCAGGGCTCATCACGCCGCGTTGCAAGCCACCGTTAACGTTAATTTGCACGCCAGTGATCTCCATAGCGAAACAAATATTTTCTATGTCTTTGAGTAAACGCTGTTGCTCTTTTAAAGTTTTAAAGCGGGCTTCAACCATCATGTTGGCTTTAGGTGAAATGGTATTGGTGCTTAAACCGCCTGAGATTTTACCGACATTCACGGTGCTGCCTTTTTTTAAATCGGTCAGAGCTGTCATCTCGGTAAGCATATTTGCCAGCGCATAGTTTGCATCGATGCCATCGGCGTAGTGATTGCCGGCGTGGGCGGCTTTGCCAATGATCTCAATATCGAACGTGGCAATGCCTTTTCTACCAATAACGACTTCGTGATCTTTACCCGCTGCTTCAAATACCAAACACGCGTCATAGTCTTTGGCGAGTTTTGCGGTTAAATATTTGCTGTCATCGCTGCCAGTTTCTTCATCACTGACCAATAAAAAATCGATGTTATAGAGCGGGCCAAATTCCGCTTTTAAGTTACGAAGCGCATTTAGAGCCACAAAGTTACCGCCTTTCATATCGCATACACCTGGGCCATACACCCAGTCGTCATCTTGCTTAAACTCGGTAAAGGTATTGGGTGGGAATACAGTATCTAGGTGGCCGAGCAACAAAACTTTTTTGCCCGCTCTCTTTGGGGTATGGAAAAGTAAATGATCGCCAATATTTTCTCTTTGGTAACGGGTCATAGCAAAACCCAAAGGTGCAAGCAGCGCAATCATTTGCTCGCCGTGTTCATCAATCCCTGCTTTGTTTTTACTGTGAGAATTACAACGAATAAGGGTTGCTAATTCTGCAAAATCTATCTGTGTCATAACGGATTTCCCTGTATTTAATTGCCGCCAGTTTCTCGACACTATGTTTCAAGGAGGTGAATGTTTTATGAACAAATTTTGTTCGCTGTGATTGGTCAAAAAAGTGTCATCTTGATCCGTTTAAATTGCGGCCAACAGCGCAAATAACCCTTTTGCATTAGACCCGTTTTTGAAAACAAGGAGCACATTGTGACAGCACCTCATGTAGGCATTTGGATGTACGAAAATGGTGGCGGTAAAGCCATCGAGCAAAAGCTAGTTCACGCATTGGCTGAGCGAGGCATTCAAACCTCAACAGGCTTAAATTTGAGAGATGCTAGAGCACAGGGCGGCTCAATTATGTGTAATGGCATCGCCATGGAAAAGTTAGATACGTTCTTAAGCTATAACGCAGGGCAGCAAACTCAGTATCAGCTTTACTTGTATCAAACATTGAGCGAAACCATTCCGACGCTCAATAACTACAGCGCTTTCTCAATTGCTGAAGATAAATTCCGCACCTCTCACTTACTAAGCTCGCAAGGGATCGTGACACCAGATTATCGCTTATGCCACAAGAACGACATGGATGGTTTAAAGTCAGCTATCCGCGACTTCGGCGGCAAGCTGGTTTACAAACCAACCGACGGCTGGGGTGGCGTGGGCATAGTAAAAATTGACTCTGAGCAGGCGCTCGACATGTTAATGCCCTTTTTAAGCCGCACCGACTTACGTTATTTCTACGTAGAGCGCTTTATCAATTATGACAACACCGACTACCGCATTGATATTGTTGATGGCAAATGTGTGGGCTGTTATGGCCGTAAGGCACCGAAAGACGATTGGAAAACCAACATCACCAGCGGTGGCTCTGTATTCGTGCGCGAGCCAAGTGATGAAGTGGTTGATATTGCAGTTAAAGCCACAAAAACACTCGGGTTAGAGATCGCAGGTGTTGACCTTATTTACGACCGAGAACGAGAAGAATATGTGGTGCTTGAAGTGAATACCATTCCAGCCTTTGCCACACCAGAGCAAGAAGCGCTGGGGATTAATTTTAATCACAGCAAAATCTCGGCCATGGTCGAGCTGATAGACAAAACTGTACAACGCAAACTTTCACTGCAATCTGCCAAGGTGGCTTAAATCATGACGAAGAAAACCTCACTGCCAAAAATCGGTCTGCTTTATTTAGACTATGTACTGCGCTTTTTTGATAAATCTAACTTTAAAGGTTGGCCCGATAAAATTGAGCAAGTGACTTATCATTGGGGCAATGACAAAGCCCGCTTTATTGCAGAAGTGAAGCGTAAAAAAATAGACGTGTTAATCGGTAATATTCCAGCTACGGCGTACGAGACATTTCGCGACATTGCTCGTGCTCTACCTGAAGTACGTTTTTTACCGTCGTTAGATAGTCAGTTTTCTAATAAATCAAAAGAAAATGTCACGCATTTTTGCCGCAAATACGACTTACCTATCCCGCATACTGAAATTTTCTATATTCCTGAAAAAGCACAGTCTTACCTCGCGTCGGCGACTTACCCGAAAATTATTAAACGTTCTTACGGCCCATCTAATTATGGTGGCTACTTTGTCCATAAGGTAGATAGCTACGAAGAAGCGCAGAGCCTGTTGAGTGAAAAGCGTTATTACCCAGTGTACGTACAAGATTTTGTGCCTATGGAAGCTGATATTCGCGTCATGCTGATTGGTCACAAACCTGTTTGTGCGTTTTGGCGTCGTCCGCCTGAAGGGGAGTGGCTAACTAACACCAGTCAGGGCGGTAGCATGGACTACCAAGGTATTCCAAAGTCAGTGCTTGATTTAGCGACCAAGACTTCAAAAGCGGCGAATGCAGAATATTGGGCTTGTGATATTGCCCTAGGTAAAGATGGCAAGCTGCGTATTTTAGAGTGTGCGACGGCGTTTGCGGCGTTCCCTTATATTCGTGATTGGATCGGCCAATACTTAATGTGGCTATTGGGCGAAGGGCGTTTTCGCAAACCAAATATTCCGATTTATAACTGGGAAGAGTTGGGCAAAATCGATGCGCGTTTTCTGCGTACCATGCGCCATATTGGTTTCTCTAAATATACCCCAAGCCAAGACTGCGGCGAATTATTTACTGATATGACAGAGCAAAGATATCCAATATTTGATACCCAGTACCGCGCAGGTGAAGAGTGGCCGAGTGAGATCTGGAATCTACAAGATAACTTTAAACTGCCTGCCAAAGAGGTGGCAGCATCAGCCATGCAACCTGTACCAGGCAGTGATGAAGTCATGTCTGAAACCGATTTACCGAATGTGGCATTTGATGAGTCACAAATTCGCGCCATGCTGGGTGAAGTCAAAGGCGTGGGTGACAAAATGATTGACGACATCTTAGCGACCTTTGGCGCAACTGGTGTGGTTGAGGCTTTAAATACTGAGCCTGAACAGCTGTGTGTTGTTAAAAATCTCAAAGCGAAAAAGCTAGAGAAAATCGTCGATCACTGGCACGCCTTTACAAAAGCATAACGGGAAGTAGGCATGAAAATACAATACGCGTCTTATCAAGACACCATCGATTTTTTACAAAAAGCGATGAGTGAACATCCGCATTTAATTCGTCTGCAAAGTATCGGTGAAACTTGGGAGGGCAGGCCCATTATGCTGGTTACTTTGTCATTAGATGTCACCTATGCGGATGACAAACCCGCGTTATTGTATACGGGCACCATTCACGCACGGGAATGGATAGGGAATGAGTTAGCGATCAAGTTTATTCAGTATGTTATAGACAACTATCGCTTTAACCCTAAGTTACAAACAGCGTTAACACGAAACACGCTGTATATGGTGCCTTGCCTAAACCCCGACGGCTTTGAATACTCGCGGAATCACTTTTCATTTTGGCGTAAAAACCGCCGCAATAATGGTGATGGCACTTTTGGTGTGGATCTAAACCGCAACTTTGACGCTAAATTCATGCGAAATACCAATACGCAATCGAACACCTACGGTGGTCCGCATGCGTTTTCAGAGCCTGAAACTTGTGCTATTCGTGATTTTGTTGAAAAGCGCAGCAACATTTGTATTGCCCTTGATTACCATTCACAGGGGAATGTGTTCTTTCCGGCTCATAAGTTTAATCATGAAGTTGAGATTGAAGGCACAGACTTAAATGTGTTGTGTGCCAACATGAACAACGAGATTAAAAAGGTCACGGGACGTCAGTATGGTATTCACCGTGGCAAGCCGCCTGCACAGCTTATTCAGGGCAGCGGCCGCGAGTATTACTATCGCAAAGGGATTATTGCCACAGTCGTTGAGGTAGGTACCCGCAACATTCCTGATTATATGAAGAATATGGCGCAGAGTGTGGCTGAGAATATTCCGGCGGTTGCCTATGCTTTGGGTGAGGCGATTAACTATTCAAACCTTGCGCCTGCAAGAGTACCTGACTTCACCATAAAGCAAGTGGGTCACGATAGCGTGGAGCTTGAGTGGGAATATGAACAGCGAGAAGATATTTATTTTGAATTGTATCGTGCTGAACACAATAAAAGCCCCTGTAATGAAGCCAACTTAGTGGCAATTACCAAGTCATTGTCATTCACCGATACACAACTTGAAAGCGGACAGTTTTATTTTTACAACATCCGTGCTGTGGATAAAGTCACTAAAATTAAATCGCCGTTTAGCCCTGAGCTGCGTTTAAAAACCTTATTGGCAGAGCATCAATGTAGCCGCACATTGTTCCCAGCCAAAGAGCAAGTTGGGTATTTAAGTGCTAACTATCAGCAAAAGGCCCGTGAACGCTTTGGTTATAATTCGATGTTTATTGGTGTCGATAAAAAGCGCGGTACGAGCGTGGGGGTAGTGGTATTTGATTTGGCGAATATCCCAGAAGGCTCGCATATCGATCGGGCGGAGTTTTTCTTATACCCGATGAATCGAGTGAATGCGAAAATAGAGAAGTATGGTGAATGGTCGATATCAGTGCTCGATCCAAATCAAATCGACAACATTTATGACTACAGTTCCATTTGTGAAGCGCCCGCTTTACATACGCTGGGGCAAACGATTGAATCAGATAAAATGACCCAAGGTATTTGGCTTAAATGGAAGTTTAATGGCGTCGAGCGAGATTTGATCTCTCAACTGTTAGACGATCAAAAACTGATCTTACGCTTACAAGGGCCAACCAGTTTGCCACTAGGTAATGACTCGCAAGTCATGCAATTCGACATTGGTTATGGGCCATTTGGCAGCGGCTTACACTATCGCCCTAACTTAGAATTGGTTTACCAATTACCTGAACAAAGCTTAAAACTGACGCCAAACAGTTGTAATACCATTTACCAAGAGAAGGTGATTGCGGACAGCTTATGTTCAGGTTTCGACGACCAAGGTGAAATCGTCTACGGGCAAATGGCATTTGAGCATCAACACGAGTTAGAGCCAGAAAAAACCGTGTTTACCCAAGCTTGCTTAACCTTGTACAGCCAAAACTCACTGCCATCGAGCAAAGACGTACGCTTTACCGTGGAGCTGGTGGAGTTAAAAGACGTTGACTTTAAGCACGTTAAACAGCGTCAGAAAATCGAATATATCGGCTATGAAGTGAGTAACGCCCAGCTTAAAGAGCGCACTGCCCATGACTTTATGTTCGACAGCTACAGCTTGAAGGAGCTGGCGCGTTTACATCAAACACAAACCCCGTATTACTTCGTTATTCGTGCCACCGCTGAATCTCAAGCTAAAAATGCGTTAATTGAGTGGAGTAATGCTGCGCTGAATATTCGCTATATCAAGCGTCGTAATCAAGCTTTACCCGCGCCGACTGAGTTACAAGCACAAGTTGAAAATGGGGTGGTAAAACTAACTTGGCAAAACCCTGAGAGTGATGACTTTGTCGGCTGTTTTGTGGTGCGAAATTGCTTCCACCCACCGCGTTCTCCATTTGATGGTGTAAAGCTTTATGGTGGCCCAGATGAATACACGCTCGATAATTTTGGTAACCCTGATATCGCTAAATATTATGCGGTGTTTAGTTACGACCATGCGCCAAACTATTCAGAGCCCGCGGCGGTGTATTATTTGGCGAATAATAAAGAGTGATTAACGAGTTTTAGGTGGTTTTGTAGGTTGTCATTTATGGCGACAAGTTTGAAGCTAAAAGGTGGCAGTTCAAGGAATTGGGAGCGTTAATTTAGTGCGTAAAATTTAATATTTCATCAGGTATTGAACTAAGCATTTTTGTCGCGCTAAAGCACGACCTACAGGTGGTCATGTAGGTCGTCATTTATGGCGACAGGTTTAAAGCTCAAAAGGTGCAACACCCACCGCTTGCATGGTGTAACCGGTCTGCGCTAATTCGCCACTCCAAGTTTCGACTTTGATAATCCCTGTGACTGTGATGGCATCGTATAAACTTTCGATTGGTACGCCGTTTTTGATTTTTACATGGACGATCTGATTTGGTGGCGGCGGTGGCACGTGAATACACGCGCCAAAATACGGCACCAATAGAAACTCAGTGATCACTTCGCTGTCACCTTCAAGCGGCACAACAAAACCCGGCAAACTCACTGACTGACCATCTAATGCTGTTACCACCGGGGCGTCTAAATCTGGTTGCACCCAATTTTGGTCTGCGCCATCGTGACTGGCTGCGTCTTGATTGCTAATTTGCACATGACCTTGTGGGATTAAGTCTTCCCAAAAAATTTCTTTCGGTGCTTGGGCAAAACTCAGTGCGCTAAAGCACAAAGCAAAGCAGAGTGAAAATAATTTCATACTTAAGATATCCTCTTATACCAATACTCTTAATTAAGTAGTCTATTTTGAGGTGAGGGAAACTTGTCGATAGCAAGGCAAAAATTTTGCTATTTAGTTATTCTAAATAAGAAATTTTTAACATAGCTAGCGTCAGTTTAAGTCCCTCAAAATAATTACGTATTATTGAGCATTGGTATTAAACTTTAATACTCATGCCGTCGCTGAGTGAATAATAATAGGCGCGCAGTGCTGGGAAGATCCCCATCACAGTGCCAGCCAGCATAATAGCGCCCAATAGCGTAACTTCATAGCTGCTGAGCAGAGAAAGCGACAAGCTAATCCCAAACTGTGCCTGTAATACAGGTTGCGCTAGCAAGATTGCCACAAAGAATAATGTCGTGCCGAGCAGGCAACCGAGTAACGTGATTATCACCGCTTCACTGGTTAGCAAACTGAAAATATGCCAAGGACGAGCGCCAACTGAGCGAAGAATGGCCAGCTCACGACGCCTTTGATTGAGCGTGGCGAGTAAGGTTGTCAGCATACCGAGCAAGCTGATGATCACCACCACGATTGAAAACAGCAGTAAGATCTTTTCGACAATATCTAACATGCCCCAGAGTTCTCGTAAGGTGACGCCGGGCATAATAGCCAGCAGTGGCTCGCCTTTATATTGGTTGATATTACGACGAACTTGCAAAGTATAAAGAGGTGAATCAAAACCCATTAAAAACGCAGTGATTTGCTTTGGTTCACCAATTAAATCGCCCGGCTCACTCTCAACCAGCTGGTGGGTTTTATGCTGATGTTCCCCATGACTATGGTCGTCATGTGAGTGATGATCATGATCTTCATGTTTATGCTCATCACGAGAAAGAGCAGCTTCGTTTGTTGGTTTATTAATCGCCTTACCAATCATGCGTGGAGATTTGTTATGACCGGAGCCATGCATTTCATCAATGGCGATGAGTGGCACATGCACGGTGCGGTCAACGGGCGTGCCGGTCGGCTTTAAAATACCGACTATGGTCATGGGGTTATCATCATGATGGTGAAAGCTGGTGTTACCCATACCATGAGAGATCACGATTTGTTCTCCGAGATGGTAGTTGAGCTTTTTCGCCACATCGCTGCCGAGAACCACTTCGCGACCATTATGAAATGCGCGACCATGTGCAAATGCCAGCATTTGCTTTTTCCCGTAACGGAAATGGGTGAAGTAGCTGCTATCCGTGCCTAATACCGCATGTCCTTTATGGCTGTCGCCAAGACTTATCGGTATAGTCCATGCCACACCACGTTGCTGTTTAATATATTCATAACTTTGCCACTGCACGGCATTATTGGCATGACCTATGCGAAAGACACTTGAGAGCAACAGCTGTATGTCGCCAGTGCGCGCACCGACAATTAAATCTGTACCAGAAATGGTATTGGCGAAGCTGCTTTTTGCTTCTTGTCTCACTCGCTCAATTGAGAGCAGTAACATTACACTGATGGCGATGGTGAACAAAGTGAGTAGCACGCTCGATTTGCGATTCCAACTACTTTTGAAAGCCAGAGATGCTAAGTTCATTGTGCCGCTCCGTTGATCTCATTCAAACTCACTTTTCTATCGAATAGCTGCGCTAAGCTGTGGTCGTGACTGACAAATAAAATGGTGGCTTGGTATTTTTCTGCTTGGCTAAACAAGATTTCGATAAAGGCTTCTCGGCTGTCGGCATCAAGCGCCGAGGTTGGTTCATCGGCAATGATAAGCTCTGGCTGACCAATGAATGCCCGTGCTGCCGCTACTCGCTGCTGTTGGCCGATACTTAATTCACTGACAGATTTGGCTTGTAAAGTGTGGTTTATCCCTAAATTTTCTAGCAAGTTAATAGCGCTTTGCTGTAAAGACTGGGTGAGTTTGCTTTTTCGAGTTTTAGAGTATTGGCAGCCAAGCATGACGTTTTCAATGGGGTCTAAAAATGGCAGCAGATTAAAGTTTTGAAAAATAGTCCCTATATGGTCGGCCCTAAATTGATCTCGTTTTGCGGCTGAGAGCTGGCGCATTTGCGTATCTAAAATTTTAATATCACCCGCTTGAATGGTATTTATACCCGCTAATAATCCGAGCAGGGTCGATTTACCACTGCCACTCGGGCCGTGTAAAAATATCCGCTCGCCTTGGCTAATTGTTAGCTCAGCAATATCTAGCGTAGGGGTGGGGTGTTTAGGCCAGCTAAATACGAGGTTGTTTATCTCAATCATAATGGGCTCAATAAACTAAAAACACTGTGATGGTATAACAGTTTTCTCATCGGCTAAACTCTGCTCGGTTTAATTACCAAAATTCAACGATAAACCCCACATTTAGCAACATAAGAGTTCGGGTTTAGTTTGTGATTTAAGGGTCTTGCGATTATTATATGCACTTCTAACCCCCTCATATTTTTTGCACCCCTTAGCAAGGTGCATCCGGCCTTGGAGTAATAATGAGTAGCTACAAAGTTTTAGAAGTGAATGATGATCTACCGATCCGCACAAAAGGTGCCGTTCACAGTGGTAAAGTTCGTTCAGTTTATTGGTTAACCGACGAAGACAGTGCGCGTTTAATCGAAGAAAAAGGCTACGATGTACCTAAAGGTACGGAGCTGGCGATCATGGTAATTTCTGATCGTATTTCTGCGTTTGACTGCATTTGGCAGGGCGAAAATGGCTTAAATGGTGTACCAGGTAAGGGTATTGCACTAAACAGCGTGGCATCACACTGGTTTAAGTTATTCGATCAAGCAGGTCTTGCGGGCAACCACATCGTAGACATTCCACACCCTTATGTGTGGATCGTGCGTAAAGCAAGCACGGTACGTGTTGAAGCGATTGCGCGTCAGTACATTACAGGCAGCATGTGGCGTGATTACAGCAAAGGCGTGCGCAATTTCTGTGGTATTGAGTTACCAGAAGGTCTTGAAGCCAACCAGAAGTTAGACGAAGTACTTATTACTCCGTCTACAAAAGGCATTATCACTGACGTACCAGAAGTACCACCAGTGGATGATGTAAACATCACACGTAAAAACATCACTGATAACCTAGCGGCATTTAACTTCAAATCAGAAGCTGATGTGGCTCAGTACGAAAAGCTTTTAACTGAAGGTTTTGCATTGATCAGCAAAGAACTTGCTGAGCTTGATCAGATCTTTGTTGATACCAAGTTTGAGTTTGGTTACGTTGAGCAAACAGATGGCACTGAGCAGCTTATCTACATTGATGAAGTGGGTACGCCTGATTCATCTCGTATCTGGGATGGCCCAGCATTCCGTGATGGTAAAGTAATCGAAAACTCGAAAGAAGGTTTCCGTCAATTACTGATCAATAACGTGCCAGACAGCGATGTACTGCTTAATAAAGACAGAATGCCTGAGCGTGAGGCATTAGCTAAAGCATACAAGCTTCCTGTTGATGTGATGATGTCGGTATCAGACACTTATGTAGGTATCGCGAGTAAGATTGTTGGTAAAGAGTTAACAATTCCTGCGGATCCGCGTGCAGAAGTGATTGCTATTCTTGATAGCGAGTATGGTCTAATCGACTAAGCGTTTCGCTGAAGTAATTTAATAGGTCATACCTAAAGCTATTAAATTTTCAGCCTGATAATACTAAAAACTTGTATTATCAGGCTTTATTCTCAAAACCCTTGCAATTAACAAGGTTATCCCTTTATCTTTACTAAGATCTCGGTCAATGAATTTAAGGCAATATTGGTCTATATTCATAACCATCTCTGAATTCTTATTTTTACTGCGTAACTTGTTGTGACTAGGTTTAGTAAGCAGCGTGCAAAAGGAACATCATGAGCACCACTTTAAAACAACGTATTATTTTACTATGTGTCGGTCTTGTATTGCTTACGGCAATCACCAGCTTAGTGAGCTTTTGGTGGTCGACAAATCAGTATAATGATAAGCAAGTTCAGCAGGGCATTAAAGTTGCGCAGAATGTTTACCAGCAATATTTAAAAGCCAAAGAGCGTTTATTGGTGACAGCTTCTACGGTATTGACCGCTGACTTTGGTTTTAAACAAGCCGTGGCGAGTCGAGATCAAGATACCATTCAAAGCGCGTTGTTTAATCATAGCAACCGAATTGATGCTGACATTATGTTGTTGATGGATTTAAAAGGTAACGTTATTGCCTCGAATAAAGATGGATTAGTGTTACCTAAAAATAGTCAGCAACTCATGAAGCAGTTGCTAGGTAATGGCAAAGAGTCGACCTTTATAGTGATTGACAATCAGCTTTATCAAGCCATTATTTTGCCAGTAAAAGCGCCTAGAACTATCGCATTAAGTGTGGTCGGTTTTGCCGTTAACGAGACGGTTGCACAGGAACTTAAAGAGTTAACTGGTGTTGAGATGAGTTTTGTTTCTCATGCTACCGGGCTTAAAGCGAGTTCAATAGAGCTACCAAATGAACAAAGCGATCTTCTAGCCTTCATTCACGGGCAGACAACAACGCGCTGGCTTTCTGACTACCCGGTTTTTATTAGCGCCGAAGTAGCTTTACCAGCTTTACCCAGTAACCCTATAAGCGTGGTGCTGAGTGCTAATTTGACCGAGCAATATGAAGAATTTGATCAGTTAGTATTGAGTATTATTTTGCTGTCATGTGGCTCTATTGTATTAGGCTTTATCACTAGCGGGTTTTTGGCTAATAACCTGACAACGCCGTTACTGCACCTTACTGAAATGGCAAAGCGCTTTTCAAAAGGGGACTACAGTGCAGGTTTAACGGACCACAGTCCAAGTAAAGAAATCTGTGAGCTAGTAGATGCTTTCCAAGAAATGGGTGAAGACATTCAAGCTCGTGAGAAGCAAATTCGCTTTCAAGCTCAGCACGATCATTTAACGGGCTTTTATAATCGTTCTGCGGCCTTAGAACGCCTTTCGAAAAAGCTAAAAAGTGATCCTACCTTGTATTTGATAGCCATTGATATTCGTGGCTTGCGGCATATAAACGACAAGCTTGGCCCTAGAGTCGGTGATGACTGTATTCGCGCTGTTGCTAAACGAATAGAAGAAGTTACCAAAGACTCTAATGGTTTACATGCACGTATAGGTGGTGATGAGTTTTTAGTTGTTATGGAGCCCACAGTGGGCAGTACCGTTGAAGCCTGTGTCGCTAAGTTAAATAAAGCACTGGTAAAAAGCTACATCATTCGCACATTAGATATTTCGCTGCGTTTTAGTATGGGTGTGGTGATTTATCCGGAGCAGGCTGATAATCCGGAAGACTTAGTCCGAAGAGCTTTAATCGCGGTCGACACAGCAGCGCAAGATAGTCATGAAATTTACTACTATCAAGATGGTGAAGATGAAGAGCATTTGGCACGACTGCAACTCATCGATGAATTAAAGCAAGCGCTGATTAAAGATGATGGTCAGCTATTTATGGCTTACCAGCCCAAGTTAAACTTAAAAACGAACCAAATTGATAAGGTTGAAGCGCTGATCCGTTGGCATAAACCGGACGGACAATGGGTTTCTCCTGAACTATTCATTGATTTAGCTGAGCAGTCAGGGTTGATTGTCGATTTAACTCAGTGGGTTGTTACCACAGTGGTTAAGCAGGTGTCTTTGTGGCAACAGCAAGGGTTAAATATGAAAGCGGCCATTAATGTGTCGGCTCAAGATATTGCTCACGATGACTTTTTCCCTCATTTGGAAGCGCAATTAGCCAACTATAAAGTACCACCTGCACTCGTCACCATAGAGCTCACTGAACGAGATATGATCGAAAATGAAGAGAAAGGTATCGCTGCGCTGAAGGCTTTAAAAGAGTTAGGTGTGATGATTTCCCTAGATGACTATGGTGTAGGTCAAACGTCTCTCGGACGTCTTAAAATGCTACCCATTGATGAGTTAAAATTAGATAAAGTGTTTATTCTAAAACTTGATGAGTCGCAGCAAGATCAGCACATTGTGCAGTCAACAATTACACTGGGTCATCAGTTAGGCTTTTCCGTGGTTGCTGAAGGGGTTGAAAACCTAGCCTCTCTGAACCTACTCGCTCAAATGCAGTGTGATTATGCACAAGGGTATTATTTAAGTAAGCCATTACAAGCGACAGATTTTTTAAACTGGCTCGGGAATTATCATCAGGCAGGTTAAATTTGTTGTGTGATGCTTAAAATAAAAAACGAGCTGAGGCTCGTTTTTTATTTTGGGGTAATTTTAGACAGGTCAGCTGAAATTTTCTTGCGCTGAAAATACATGTCTTTGCGATGGCGGAAGTTTCGCCAAAAAGTACTTCTACTTGAGTGCAGGCCGTTATTACTTGCAACTATATCGCTTTGAAAAGACATATCTTCAGCAACAGGGTAGGGTTTTATTCCTGTAATATTTAGATTTACTTCGCTATGAAATTGAATATCTACATCGACCGGTCTAAAGAAGGGTTTTCTTTTTAGTAGTTTATTTGCACCAGCCAAACTCAGCGCATAGCCTTGCGTTCCATTTGGAACCTTCAAATAGTTACCTAATGTTAAAGTGTGTGATAGTTCTGTTTCTAAAATAAAAGGGTTGGCTCTATCATCGGATAACTTAATCATATCCCAATTATTAAGTTCACTTATTTTGTTTATTACATCAGGAAGATGTGGTTCGATTGTCAGATCATCCTCTAAAACAATACAAAAAGGGATGTGCTCATCACGCATTTTTCCCAAATGCGCATATGGCTAACGTAGCAGCCAATCTCTCCCGGTGTCATATTTCGATGATGGCGTTTTCGGTTCAATTCAGCGCTATACCAATTAGTAACTTCTTGCTGTGATAGATTTTTGCCTACTGTTGCTTCGAAGCGAATACCTTCAAGGCCAAAAGCGTGTAATCGAGTTGATGTGGTATGCCATCTTTCGATGCTACTGGCCATATTAATGACGAAAATAGGAGGCAGCATAATTTACTCATTTGCATTGCTAATTGTTTTTATAATAGCAATATTGCGAGTTGAGCAAAAGAATCCTTAAGTTACTTTTCTAGTAAATATTTAATTTATATTCTCTATATCCTTATCACGAGTAATAAAAACTTGGCTAAGTTGAACAATATTTTCAGGATTAATATCATCAACTAAAAGGTTATCGTTGAGCTTTAAACTATGCTCAGCCGTTGCCGCGACAACGTTAGATGTTTTAGGCACTACCAAAGACCAAGGGCTAGTGCCTTGCCCAACAATGGCAACGCAAGGCGTTTGCACTGCAGCAGCCATATGCATAGGGCCTGAATCTATGCTAATGAGTAAATCGAACGAAGCAATATGATCGACTAATTCCGTCAACGATGTTTTCCCTGTTAAATCTGTGCAGGTCATGTTTAAGCTATTTGCGTATTCAAACAATTTTTGGTTGTCTATTTGTTCTGATTTATCACCAATTAGAATTAAGTTAGATAAGTAATGTTCATTAAGTAAAGCAATTACCTGTTTTGCTTGTTCTACTGGGTAGTGGCGCGCACCTTTATTTTTTCCACCAAAATACAGACCAATATTTGGCTTGCTGTTATTTAGAGGAGGGCTTTCAATCTTTCGAGAAGTTAATTTAGGAATATCAAACTGCTCAAAACAGTCACCATGTGTTTCGTTAATTAAACGGCAATACCTGAGTAAGTAATGATGGTTCACATTTAATTTTAAAGGGTGGCTGAGAAGTGGTTTTCGTCCATTTTGCGCATAACCAATGATGGTTTTGATACCTGCAAGTTTAGCTAGCAACGCTTCAGATAAAGACCCTCTAAACAATACCGCCATTGAAAATTGATGCTTTTTCAGCTGCTTTGCTAGGGAAAATACCGATAACTTAGCTTCACCATAACGTTCATCAGCAATCACTTTGATATTATAAAATTCATCGCGTGCTAAAAGCTCAACCATATAGGGCCTAGCTAATAGGTAAATCTCATTATCAGGGTAGAGCTTTCTGAGTAGCTCAATAGCCGATAAAGTGTTAATTGCGTCGCCAATAAATTTTGGCAGTACGGCTAAAATTGGTCCGGTGATCCTGTCCTTTGAGATTGCTTTAACCATATTTAAAGTATTGAGATTGCTAAATTTGCCGTCTAGTATAGCCTGATTGATAGGCCCTTTGGGAGTGTATGGATGAAAAACATCAAGTCCTGCGAATGGTTACAAGAAAACCTTGAATACGTGCATGTTTTTGATGCCGGTATAGTGAATGCCGGTGAAAAAGGAGCGTATCGCCCTCAAGCGATTATTCAAGGCGCTAAACGGTTTGATATCAAAGGTGCGCTTTGTGAACCCGATGCAGTGCTATCTAGTACTATGTGCGGTGCGCAACAGTTTCAGGCTGAAATGCGCCAACTGGGCGTGAATAACGTTGACACTGTGATTGTTTATGACGACAAAGGTTTATTCAGTGCAGCACGTGCTTGGTGGATGTTCAAAAGCATGGGTTTTGACGAAGTGTATGTACTAGATGGTGGTTTAGTGCGTTGGCTTGAATTGGGTTTACCTACTCAGGTTGAGTACAGCCAAGCTAAAACGATAGGTGACTTTGTGGCTCACCCAAAAGCGGGTTACTTTATCGATAAGCAAGTGGTTCTCAATGCCATAGACGATCCCAGTACCTTATTACTTGATGCGCGCAGCTATAAACGCTTCACTGGCGAGGAGCCTGAACCAAGAGCCGGAATGATTTCGGGGCATATTCCAAACAGTAAGAGTATGCACTATGCGAGTGTGCTTGATGAAAGCAAATGCTTAAAGCCAATCTCTGAATTACATGCAAGATTGAAAGCTTTGGGTGTCGAAGGGAAGTCTCTGCAATTTAGCTGCGGCTCCGGCATAACGGCTTGTATTTTGGCCATGATAGCAGATGAATGTGGTTATCAAGATTTAGCTGTGTACGATGGCTCATGGTCAGAGTGGGGCAATGCCGAAAATATCCTACCGATAGAAACAGGCGAAGTATAAGTTACTACTTAACCAGAGCTCAGGTTACTTATAAGGGCAATGGCGGCAGCCGTTGCCACAGCACTTACCCCGTTTTAAGTGCGCCCAACGACTCATCACGAGTAAGCCATTTTCCATATCGTAATCAATGCCTTCAATAAAATTAGTATCGTTTTGATAAGGTCGTGCGAGCGCAAGCTGCTCCTTAATAGGTTTGTTTTTAATACCTTGTATGTAAGTCCTAATATTTTTTATTAAACAAGTGCGACACACGCAGCCAGATGACTCGGAAATAGGTAGAATATTTGGCAGTGTCATACACCAGCAATCAGTGTCGGCACTACATTTTAGACTTTGCTGGCATTGCGAGCAGTTCATGAATACATTCGAATAAGAGAAATTTGCGTGAATAATAACATGACTCATCTAGAGGCTGTAAAAGCCATTGTGCAATTTAGTGAAAAGCGTTCAGAGGCCTTTTCAGTCTTACTCTCTGCGTCGCAATCAGAGGTGGTTTATTGTGTCAGCAATCAAGATGTGCTAACTGTATTAGATAAAGTGCTTATTGAGCAATTAGACATGGATGAATTAGAAATGTGGGCACAGTTACTCGATATGCGAGAAGACATCGATACACAACAAGTGGAAGGTGTGTTGTATGCCTTAAGTAACCCTGAGCAGATGGGAGAGATTACAATGGAAAAGATTCAGCAATTAAGCAACTTGTTGGAAGCTAAAAGCTAAAAGCTAAAAGCTATGAGTCAGAACTAGTTAAAAAGTAAAAAGCAGCCGAAGCTGCTTTTTTAATACGTAAAACTTGAAGCTTACTTATTTGTGATAAGCCAAACACGCCTCAACTTCGTTCTTAGAACCAAGAATTACCGCAACGCGCTGGTGGATGTCATTTGGTTGAATATCCATAATACGCTCTTCACCTGTGTGCGCTAAACCGCCCGCTTGCTCTACAAGCATTGCCATTGGGTTTGCTTCGTACATTAAACGAAGTTTGTATGGTTTTTCTGGGTTTTTGGTGTCAGCAGGGTAAGTGAATAAACCACCGCGGCATAGTACACGGTGCACGTCACCGACCATGGCTGCAATCCAGCGCATATTAAAGTTTTTACCGCGAGGGCCTGTATCGCCAGCTAACAAATCTTGAATGTAGTTTTTCATTGCTGGCTGCCAATGACGCTGGTTAGACGCATTAATAGCGAACTCTTTGGTATCTTCTGGAATTTTCGCAAAGTCTTCAGTTAATAAGAAGCTGCCGTGCGTTTTATCAAGGGTGAAAATACGTGTGCCTTTACCTGTAGAAAGCGCAAGCGTTGTAGATGGGCCATATAGTACATAACCTGCAGCAACTTGCTTGTGACCTGGTTGCATGAAGATAGCAGGATCCGCAGGATCTGAATCTTTAGGCGCTTCCATGATTGAGAAAATCGTACCAACCAGTGAGTTGATGTCGGTGTTTGAAGAACCATCAAGTGGGTCGAACGCGACGATAAAATCAGCGTCAGGGTTGCCTGCCACCGTGTAGTCTTCTTCTTCAGATGCAATCGCTTTTACATAGCCAGACTCTAATAAGATGTCTTTTAAAAGCTGGTTAGACAGTACATCAAGCTTCTTCTGAGTTTCACCTTGAATGTTTTCGTCTAATGTTGAACCCAATACGCCAGAAAGTGCGCCTTGGCCAACACGGAATGAAATTTCTTTACAAGCCGCAAGGATAGTGCGGATCAATGAAACTAACTCTCTAGAACAACCGTCTTCAATTAACACCGGAGGAAGTCTACGCATAGTAAATAGTCCTGATAACGTTATGGTCGCAGCCAAGTATAGTGTGAGAGAGGGCTGCGTGCCGCGCTGAATTTTGTCTTAAATAGCTGTTAAACAGATTGGATAAATTATACTGTTACAATGACAACCACTTAAAACCTCTAATAACAAAGATAAGATTATGCGAAAAATTGGATTTTTACCTGTCATATTCTCAGCTTTGCTGGGCACTATGATAACCCAAGCGCACGCCGCAATTAAGTCTATTGATGAGTTTACTGAAAAGTTTAATCATTTTCCGGGTCATTACTCCTTCTATGCCGACACGCAAAGCGGCAAAATTTACCTTGATGTTGATAAATTCAAGCAACCCTTCTTGCTGCAATTTAGTTTGCCGTACGGGGTGGGTTCGAATGATATCGGCCTAGATAGAGGCCAACTAGGCGGTACGCATATCGCGCAATTTGAGCGCTTTGGCGATAAAATCATGCTTCGCGCCTTAAACACTTACTATCGTGCGAGCTCGAATAACGCCGCAGAAAAGCAAAGTATCAATGAGGCATTTGCTTCAAGTATTTTGCAAGGCTTTAAAGTTGTTGCTGAAGATAACGACAGCGTCTTGATTGATTACACACCTTATCTGTTATCAGATGTGCATGGTGTGAGCCGTACACTAGCAAATCGTCAACAGGGTAGCTTTAGCCTAGATACTTCGCGCAGTGCGGTATTTATGCCTCGCTCAAAAGCATTCGTAGATAACACAGAGCTTGAAGCCGTCTTAACGTTTAAAGGCAGCAAGCCGGGTGAATATGTTCGTCAAGTCAGTGCAGATCCATATGCAGTGACAGTTCACCAGCATCACTCATTAATTAAATTACCTGATGATGAATATCAGCCTCGCCAATTCCATGCGCAATCTGGATATTGGAGTATTGAGCACAAGGACTACTCGGCATCGCTGAGCGAGTCTATGTTAGTGCGTTATATTCCACGTCATCGTTTAGCGAAAAAAGATCCAACGGCAGCGCAAAGCGAAGCGGTTGAGCCGATTGTGTATTACCTTGACCCAGGTGTTCCAGAGCCAGTTAGAACGGCATTACTAGATGGCGCACGCTGGTGGGAGCAAGCGTTTGAAGCGGCGGGCTATAGCAACGGTTTCCAAGTGAAAATTTTACCTGAGCATGCCGATCCTATGGATGTGCGCTACAACGTGATCCAATGGGTGCACAGAGCAACACGCGGTTGGTCGTATGGCTCGTCAATTATTGATCCGCGTACGGGTGAAATCATCAAAGGTCACGTCACATTAGGCTCATTACGTGTGCGCCAAGATATTCTAATTGCAGAAGCGTTGGCAGCGCCTTTCGTGAAAGGTGACGAAGTGAATGTACATTTACAGAATATGGCCCTTGATCGTATTCGTCAGCTGAGTGCCCACGAAATTGGTCATACGCTGGGTATTGCGCATAACTTCTCGGCCTCGATTAAAAACAGAGCGTCTGTGATGGATTACCCGCACCCGTTGGTTGGTTTTGATGCACAAGGTCAGTTAGATATTTCTAAAGGCTATGCTAAAGGTATGGGCGATTGGGATATTCAAGCGGTGAAATATGGTTACAGTGATTTCAGCGGTAAAGACGAAGCGACTGAGCTTGCCAATATCATCACTGAAAACCACAACAAGGGGTTAGAGTTTATTTCTGACCCTGATGCGCGCCCGCAAGGTGGTGGTCACCCAACCGCGCATTTATGGGATAACGGTGAAAACCCAGCCGCAGAATTACTACGAGTACTCGATATTCGTCAGCAAGCGTTGAATACATTCGGTATTAATAACATTAAAACAGGTGTTGCCCTGTCTCAGTTAGAAGAGAAACTCGTACCCCTGTTTTTATTCCATCGCTACCAAGTTGAGTCGGCTGTGAAGCTTATCGCGGGTATTGATTACGATTATGAAGTACGAAGCGAGCGTGCTGTTAAAGGTGCGCAAATTGTAGACAAAGCGACGCAGCAACAAGCACTATCGGCGATGCTGAAAACCCTTGAAGCAGAGCAGTTGATGATACCTGAGAGCATCTTAGCTTTGATCCCGCCTAAAGCATATGGTGAGCGTAAAACCCGTGAGAGTGTCTATGGTCGCACAGGCTTAGCCCTTGATGCCATGGCGTTACCGGAAGTGGCAGCAAACCATAGCTTAAAGCTGCTATTGAATGCTGAGCGCTTAAATCGTTTATCGCAGCATGCTGCCAGAGATAGTAAAAACTTTGGCTTGAGCGACCTAATGAATACGCTATACAGCAAGGTATTTGAAGCGGATAGCGCAGCAGGTATGACACAAAAACTAACTCAACGCGTGCAATTTTTAACAGCGGCACGACTAGCCCAGTTAGCAAGTTCAAATAAAGTTGAGCCAGAAGTGCAAGCACAGTTACGCTTTCAGTTAATGCGCGTAGCGAAACAGTTTGATCAAAGATCGCTCTTTAGCAATGTCAGTGAAGACACGGCATTCAGGCATGATCTTGCACGTCAAGTGAAAGTGTTTTTAGAATCAGGAAAGTGGCCAGAAGGCTTTGCTGCATTAAAAATGCCACCGGGCTCACCAATTTAACTTGATAATAAGTTAGTTTATTTCAATAACGAGGGCGCTATTACAGCGCCCTTTTTTACTCACCTAAGTTAAGTGAAGTTAACTATTTGCGAAGCAGAGTTGATTGATAAGTTGAGTGATCTTCTCTTGTGAAGGTTTGATCTTCTCCATTGCTAAAAACTCATCTGGCTGGTGGGCTTGTTCGATAGAGCCCGGACCCATAACAATCGTTTCACAGCCAAGTTGCTGCAAAAATGGTGCTTCGGTACAGTAGTTCACCGCAATGGCTTGTTCCCCAGAAACCGCTTCGGCGAGTTTTACCAAGGCGCTATCGGTTGTGCCAGTAAAGGCTGGAATAGGATCGTGTAAGTCGATAACAGCAACACTATTTGGGTATTCATCATTAATGGGTTTAACCGCTTCTAGCAATAATAATTGCAGTTCTTGAATGCTTAGGCCTGGCAGTGGACGAATGTCTAAGTGTAGTTCGCAGCAGCCACAGATACGATTGGCATTATCTCCCCCATGAATATGCCCGAGGTTTAAAGTCGGGTAGGGTATTGCAAAATGCTCAATTGAATATTTATTCTTTAAAGTGTCTTTTAGTTGCAACAGCTTTGCAATAATTTTATGCATCACTTCAATGGCATTTAAACCGCGTGCAGGATCAGAGCTATGACCCGACTTACCCGTCACTCGAATGGCGGTACTCATATGCCCTTTATGGGTGAATACAGGCACCATGTCCGTCGGTTCCCCAATAACACAAAACTCGGGTTTTAAGTTTTGATGTTTTGCCACTTCTTGTGCGCCTGCCATGGTGGTTTCTTCATCTGCGGTGGCAAGGATCATAATGGGTTTAGCTTGTTTTGCATTTTGTGAATCAAGTTGCTTTATGGCTTCAATCACAAATGCAAAAAAGCCTTTCATATCAATTGAACCTAGACCATAGAGTTTGTTATCGACTTCGCTGAGTTTAAATGGATCGTAACGCCAGCGACTATCGTCAAAAGGCACTGTGTCTGTATGTCCTGCCAACATCAAACCGCCTTCACCTTCGCCACGTTTTGCCAGTAAATTAAATTTACCCGGCGCGCTTTCAAGTTCAGTTATTTCAACCTGGAAACCTAAATTTTCACACCAGTTTGCAAGCAAGGTAATGGTTGAGAGATTACTCATGTTGAGCTGTGGGTCGAGTGCGCTGATCGAAGGCTCGGCGATAAGCTGCTGGTACATATTAATAAAAGCGGGAGTGGTCATATCAGTCCAAAATATTTATTCAAAATGTTTGCATAATAATTTATATGTGTTTAGTATGAATATCAATTCACTTTTTAAGCATAAATATAAATTGAGGCTAAGATGCGACGATATACATTCAACACTTTTTAAATAATGCCCATTGGGCACGAAACGGAACCAAATTTTTAGAGATTTTTTTACTATGTTGAATGTAACCATTATTGGCGCTAGCGGCTATAGCGGCGCTGAATTAGCCAGTTTAATTGCCAAACATCCCAACTTCTCCCTTGCTGGATGTTTTGTGTCAGAGCAAAGTTTAGACAAAGGAAAACTACTGAGTGACTTGTATCCAGAACATGCCTCTTTGCTCGACACGCTTCTTTTACCACTTAACGAACAAGCCTTTATTGATATCGAAGCAAATGCAGACTTTGTGTGCCTGTGTACAGATCACAAAGTCAGCGTAGAGCTTGCGCCTAAGTTTTTAGCTATGGGCAAAAAAGTATTTGATTTATCAGGCGGCTTTAGACTTAAAAATCCTCAAGATTACGACAGCTTTTATGGCTTTACGCACCAATCACCAACCTGGCTTGCACAAGCCGAATACGGTTTAGCAGAGTGGAATGCAAAGGGCATTTCACAGGCGCAACTCGTTGCCGTTGCTGGCTGTTATCCAACGGCTGCATTAAATGGTTTAAAACCACTTAAACAAGCCGATTTACTTGCTGACGATACCATCATTGTTAACGCGGTATCGGGCGTAACGGGTGCGGGTCGTAAGGCCAATATTGGCACCCAGTTTTGCGAAGTGTCTCTCGCGCCTTATGGGTTATTCAATCATAGGCATACGCCTGAAATTTCACAGTATCTTGGTCATTCAGTGTTATTCACCCCGCACTTAGGCAACTTTGCTCGCGGTATTCTCGAAACCATTTATGTGAAGCTGAAGCCGGGTGTAAGTGAGCATCAAGTTAACGAAGCATTCCAAGTGCTCGCCGACGAGCCGTTAATTCGTTTAAAAGGCAATAAGCAAATGCCGTCAATTAAAGGTGTGGCCAAACAGCCGTATGTTGATATTGGTTGGCAAGTACAAGGTGAACAACTGATCGTGGTGGTTGCCATTGATAACCTGTTAAAAGGGGCTGCTGGCCAAGCGCTACAGTGTATGAATATTGCAGCATTGTTACCTGCTGAACTTGGCTTAAAAGGAGTGTCATGAAGATGCAAACATGGGTTATTAAAGTCGGTGGCGCGGTGTTAAACACGGAAGATGCAGCGATGGGACTATTTTCTGCAATTGCTGAGCTAACAAAAGTACAAATCGACAAACAGTTTGTTGTGGTACATGGCGGCGGCGCGTTAGTTGATAAGTGGTTGTCGGATGCGGGTTTTGCAACGGCTAAGCATCAAGGTCTTCGTATCAGTCCAAAAGAACAAATGCCATATATTGTGGGGGCATTGGCTGGTACTGCGAACAAACAATTGAGTGGTCAAGCGATTAAAGCGGGTTTAAAGCCTGTGGGTACTTGTTTATATGAAGCGGGTTTAATTGCTTCGCAAAAACTCAAAGCATTGGGTCAAGTGGGCGAGTGCCAACAAGGTGAAGCAAGTATTTTACCTACACTCTTAGAGCTGGGTAGAACACCTATGGTGAGCTCAATTGGAATTGGCGCTGATGGCCAACTTTATAACGTCAATGCCGATGAAGCGGCGGCGGCGATTGCTGAGCAACTAGATGCTGAGCTTATTTATATGACAGATGTAGAAGCGGTGCTTGATGCGAATAAGCAACCTTTACATCAATTATCTGAACAACACATTGCTACTCTTATCGAAGAAGGAGTCATTGTTGGCGGCATGGAGGTCAAAGTGAAGACCAGCCTGCACGCTGCACAACACTTACGACGCGGGGTGTATATATCGAGCTGGCAGAAGCCAGAAAATCTTATTGCCTTAGTTCAAGGCATTCATGTCGGTACAAAAATTACACCTTAGGAAATAGCAATGACATCTCATTTTTTAACAGGATTAGAACTAAATAAAGCACAAGCGCTAAAACTATTATCGCTTGCACAAACAATTAAGCAGCAGCCAAAAGAGTTTAACCAGGCGCTTGCTGGTCAATCTATCGTTACTTTGTTTGAAAAGCCGAGTTTACGTACTCGTGTATCTTTCGATATTGGTATTAATCGTTTAGGCGGCCATGCGGTTTATCTTGATCAACAAAACGGTGCAATGGGCGGTCGTGAGTCGGTGAAAGATTTTGCCCTCAATATTGCAACTTGGGCGGATGGCATCGTGGCACGTGTTAATGCGCATAGTTCACTGCAAACATTGGCTGAGTTCTCGAGTGTTCCTGTGGTGAATAGCTTATGTGATCTTTACCATCCATGTCAGGCATTGGCCGACTTTTTAACACTGCAAGAAGTACATGGCGATGTCAGCAAAATCAAACTGGCGTATCTAGGAGAAGGTAATAACGTCACTCACTCTTTGATGTTATTAGCTGCAACCTTGGGTACTGACTTTGTGGCGATTAGCCCTAAAGGCGCGTCACCAGATGCACAGATTTTAAAACAAGCAGAACAACTGGCATTAGAGTCTGGTGCGTCAATTACAGTCAGCGATGACATAGAAGCAGCAACAGGTGCCGATGCTTTATATGCAGATACCTGGGTTTCAATGGGTGACACAACACCACTTGAGCAAGTTAAAGCTAAGTATATGCCGTATCAAATTAATCATAAGTTGGTAGAACAATCAGGCGCAAGCACGATTCTACATTGCCAACCTGCTCACCGTGAATATGAGATCACCTCAGAGGTGATGGACGGTGCAAATTCAAAAATTATTCAACAAGCTGAAAACCGCATGCATGCCCAAAATGCACTGCTGGTGTCACTGTTAAATCCAAATTATGTGTAAGGGTAAAGTAATGAGCGAAATCAAAAAGGTTGTATTGGCATATTCTGGTGGTTTAGATACGTCAGCGATTGTGCCTTGGCTAAAAGAAAACTATGGCTGTGAAGTTGTCGCCTTTGTTGCCGATGTGGGTCAAGGTGAAGAAGAGCTAGTGGGTGTTGAAGAAAAAGCCTTAGCATCGGGCGCATCTGAGTGTTACATCGTCGATCTAAAAGAAGAAATGGTCAGTGACTACATTTACCCAACACTGAAAACCGGTGCTATTTACGAAGGCACTTACTTACTAGGCACGTCTATGGCGCGTCCTATTATTGCTAAAGCGCAGGTTGAAATTGCTCGCAAAGTGGGTGCTGATGCGCTATCTCATGGTTGTACAGGTAAAGGTAACGACCAAGTCCGTTTTGAATCTTGTTTCTCTGCACTGGCACCAGATCTAAAAGTGATCGCACCATGGCGTGAGTGGGATCTATCTAGCCGTGAGTCATTACTCGACTACCTAGCAGAGCGTAATATTCCATGTGCAGCATCAGCGACAAAGATTTATAGCCGCGACGCCAATGCTTGGCATATTTCGCATGAAGGTGGTGAATTAGAAGACCCGTGGAACCAGCCAAGCGATCAAGTTTGGACTTGGACCACTGCGCCAGAGCAGGCACCTGACAAACCAGAGTTTGTTGCTGTGTCAGTAGAGAAGGGGCAAATTGTTGCGGTTAACGGCGAGCGTTATAGCCCATATAAGTGTTTAGTCGAGTTAAATAAACTGGCGGCACCGCATGGTGTGGGTCGTGTTGATATTGTTGAAAACCGCCTAGTGGGCATGAAGTCTCGTGGCTGTTACGAAACGCCAGGTGGCACAGTGATGATGGCTGCGCTGCAAGCGATTGATGAATTGGTGTTAGATAAAGCAAGCCGCAAGTGGAAAGAAACCCTGTCATCTGAGTTTGCACATTTAGTGTATGACGGTCGTTGGTTCACACCGTTAAAAGATTCAGTATTAGCTGGTGCTGAAGCGCTAAGTGAAGTTGCAACAGGTGAAGTAATCTTAAAAATGTATAAAGGCCAAGTGGCTGCAGTACAAAAGCAATCGGTTAATAGCTTATACAGTGAAGATTTTGCCACATTTGGTGAAGATGATGTGTACGACCAGTCGCATGCTGAAGGGTTTATTCGCCTGTTCTCGTTGTCGAGCAGAATTGCCGCGTTAAACGCAAAGGCTAAATAAAAGTTAAGTTCGGAGATTTCAGCATGGCACTATGGGGCGGCCGTTTTTCATCAGGACCTGATGAGGCCTTTAAACAATTTAATGATTCTTTGCCGTTTGATTATCAAATGGCAGAGCAAGACATTATCGGCTCAATCGCTTGGGCCGGTGCACTTCAACAAGTAAAGGTGTTAAGTGCGCAAGAGCATACAGAGCTGGTTGCAGCTTTGAATGAACTATTAAGCGATGTACAACAAGATTTATCAGCTGTAGCGAGCGCTGGGTATGAGGACATCCATTCGTATGTTGAAGCTAAGCTGATAGACAAAGTAGGCGATTTGGCGAAAAAACTACACACGGGCCGCAGTCGCAACGATCAGGTTGCGACTGATTTTCGTCTTTGGAGTCGAAGTACAGCCGAACAAATAGTTGAAGCCATTCAGGCTTTAAAAGCTGAGTTCGTCGCCCTTGCCGAACGTGAGCTAGGCACGATTTTACCTGGTTATACGCATTTGCAGCGAGCGCAGCCGGTATTATTTAGTCATTGGTGTATGGCCTATGTTGAAATGCTTGAACGAGATGAATCTCGTTTAAGCGATGCTATTACTCGATTAAATGTCAGCCCGCTGGGCAGTGGCGCGTTAGCAGGCACTGCTTACCCCATTGATAGGGAAGCTTTGGCGCACAATCTAGGTTTTAGTCATGCCAGCCGTAATAGCTTAGATGCAGTGTCTGATCGCGATTTTGTGGTTGAGCTTTTAAGTTGTGCCAGCATTTCAATGATGCATTTATCTCGTTTCGCAGAAGATTTGATTTTTTATAATTCAGGTGAAGCTGGTTTTATTGAGTTGGCCGATAATGTGACTTCGGGTTCATCATTAATGCCGCAAAAGAAAAACCCAGATGCTTTAGAGTTGATCCGTGGTAAAACGGGCCGTGTCTTTGGGGCTTTTAGCGCTATGATGATGACGCTAAAAGCACTACCGCTTGCATATAATAAAGATATGCAAGAAGACAAAGAGGGTTTATTTGATGCTATGCCAACTTGGCTTGCCTGTATTCATATGGCACAAGCCTGTATTAAAGGTATCAAGGTAAATGGTGAAGCAACGTTAAAGGCGGCAAAAGGCGGACATGCTAATGCCACAGAGCTTGCTGACTACCTAGTTGCTAAAGGTATTCCATTTAGAGAAGGTCATCATATTGTTGGTCAACTTGTTCAGCATGCGATTAGCAAAGGTCACAACCTAGAAGATTTATCACTTGATGAATTTCAGACCGTTTGCTCGGTGATCGAAGATGATGTGTATCCCGTTTTAGAAATTGATGCCTGTATTGCCGCACGGCAAGCCCTTGGGGGCACCTCGTTGCCACAGGTGAAATTGGCAATCAAAACGGCAAAAACTGCTCAAAACTTTAACTCTTAAGTTAAATTAACGAAAGAGCATTGTGTAATAAATAGCTTACTTCATCATTTAAGTGATTGTTTATTAATCGGAAAGCGCCAACTCATAATTAAGTTGGCGCTTTTTTGTTTGTTATGAACATAAAAACGGCAATTAAACAAGATGCGTGTAATGTCGTGTAATATTGGATCGATCATTGCTAATTACCCTTTAACAATAATTAAACGTCAATTTAGTGACTCTCTGTTTCACGACACAAATAAGGAAACATTATGTTAAAGGTAATCAAAACTTTAGTATCAAAACAACGTTCGGCTCAAAGCACTAGCCAAATCAATTCGCTTTCTGGTAAGGTAATTAAATCTGAAAAATTTTTAGAGCAAATTACTGGTGCTCGCGGTGGTGGCGGCCTTTACCCAAACCCTGTGAAAACAGATGAAAACAACTAATAATTAAAGCTCTTTTGGTGGGATTTATTTTTACTTCAGCAAGTTTAGCGCTTCACTTTGATACAGTTATTCTAATAGGAATGGTATTAGCATTTTTGCTAAATGCATTTTTTTATATTTCTGATATCAGTAAAAATTTATCCCTTCTTTTGACATCTTTTTTGATGGCCGCTTCTTACTATACCAGTAACCATTTTATTACATTAGGTGACGACACAACATACATATATTTAAGGTGGGTAGCTTACGACTTGTTTACTGTATCTGCCATCTTAATAGCCAACAAGTTAATGAGATTGAAGAAGTGTATTGCTGCTAAATATGTTATTTTTGGTCTGCTTGCTAATGCGCTTTTATGCCTAATGATCCACATTGATATGAGAATATTGGAGAACCAAGATCCTTGGTGGTTCTGGTATTTCTACACCTTAGCAATTAATACAATAGACGTGATCATGGTGGCTGCATTGATACTTGACCGAGATTTCTTAGGTGTGAAATTTATCAAGCACAGAGTTAAAAAGCATTTTTCAAAAAAGCAAAGAACAATTTCAACTTAGTCTTTTTATGGGGAAAATATAACAAGCGACTTCCTTTCTTGCATATAGCTCCTAAACCAATTTTATTCACAATAATTTCCTTCATTGCTTTGTAAGGCTTGTGTCTGTTAGTAATACCGTTTACTTTGTCACTTAGCTTTAGATGAACCAAGTCATTCTTTAAGACTTTTTATACAGCATAATTACTTCAGGTCATGAATTACTGTGAGTATCTTTTTCTCCTCGGTAGCTTTTACTAGCTTTTTATCAAATTTTGTAATTTGGTGTTTTCTAATGGCTACCTTATTAAATTTTGTGAAAATGTCAGGTTGGCAATTTCAAAATGTCGACAAGGATAGGTTTAAAGAGCCTTTGCTGCTTTCTGCCATAATGTTCCTTTCTTATTTTTTGGGCAGTGTCATTGACTATTTTCTAAATTTGAAAGAATTCATTTCTTATTTTCATCCAAATAGCTATTACTTTCTACTCGATATTTTAACGGCTTTTTTTATCTATAAAGCGGTTAAAGTAAGCTCAAAGCAAGGTTTAATTTGTAAATTGTATTTGTTGTGTGGCTTGCTGTTTAACGCATTGCTATTTTTAATAATTCAAATAGAGGTATTCCTGATATACGAAGGGTTTAAACCTTATGAGCATTGGTGGCTTTGGTATGTGTTTTCTATAGGTATTAATACTTTTGATGCCATGATGGTTTTAGTGCTGATTTTGCAAAAAGACTTTCTTAAGCTTCATTTTTTAATCAATAAAGCTCTAAATTGCTCAGAATAACGGTTTGCTATGAATAATTACGATATGGTTTATTTTGGTAACTACATTGATTTGGACTTAGTAGCTGGTTTTCTAAGTATGCATTTGGTCACCTGGTTGTTATTTTTAGTTATGCTGACTAATTATGTGAAAACTTCAAATGTGCATTCTTCTAGTGCTAAAAGGGCTGAGAGAAAAGAGGTTTTAAAAGTATCAGTCTTGATGTTTTGTTCATACGCATTAATGATACCAATAGAGTATTTAGTAACACGGTTTGATTTTTCTTCGCATTACTTTCCCTATACGGTTTATTTTTTGTTAGACCTTTTCACTGTTCTATTTCTTTGTTTTGTGATGCGTATACGAAGTGAAAAGGGTCAACTTTGCAAACGTTATATCGTTTTTGGTTTACTTTGTAACTCTGCTTTATTTACATTAATTCAAATCGATTTGCTACTGATGTATAGCCAATATAAAACGATGGAGCCTTGGTGGTTCTGGAGTGTCTTTACAATAGGTATAAATTTTTTTGATGGCTTGATAATTATAGTTCTATTGATTAATAAAGACGTTGTATGGTTAGAAAGATCTAATAATAGATGGAAGCAGCAGCTTCATTAGAGTGTAAAAGAGATATCTTATGTCAGCCCCCCAATACTTTTTTGGCGAATTAATTTATTTTGAGGCGATTGTCAGGTTTCTATTCTCACATATTGCTACTTGGCTTTTCTTTATGGCGCTGTTATTTAATTTCGTACGAACTTCTATCTCTCATAGTTCTAAAAAGGAAAAACAGAAAACTTCAAATACTTTTATTCTGTCACTAGTGATGTTTATATCTTATGTTAGTGCCATTCCGATTGATTACTTATTTAGATTAACTGAAGCTACATCTCTGTTTTATCCAAAAACTTTTTACCTAGTTTTAGATTTGGTGACTATTTGGATCTTATTTCATTTTTTTAGAATGAATTCTTGTGTTGGTAAAATTTGCAAGAGGTACTTATTAATTGCACTTTCCGCTAACTCATTACTCTTCTTTTTGGCTCAGCTAGACTTATTTCTCATGTATGAAGGTTATAAAGAACTAAAACCTTGGTGGTTCTGGTCGCTATTTACAGTTGGAATCAATACATTCGATCTCATTATGGTCTTAGTATTAGTGATACAAAAAGATTTCTTAGGTTGGAACAAATTGGCCGAAAAAGTTAAGGGCGCTAATCGCGCCCTTAACTAAAATTGAATTTCCCAGCTTGCTGAGACTGCGGTATGAGTCTCTGACTCTTTGGGTCCTTTATCTTTCCAAATACTCAAACCGAGCTTTCCTAGGCCTGTAAATAGACCTTGTTGGTAGCCAACTTCTAATAAGCTTCTATCTAAATTCTGCGAATCAAAATCTAATTGCTTTAATTTAGCATAACCACCAAATCCAGAAAGGCGATAATAATCTACGCCAAATGTGATACTACTTGCTTGTGGCCCCATGGCTGCGCCCAGCCATTGTCTGCGTTGCATGTAGTCAGCACCTTGGTTTGCGGTGGCAAAATTACATTGAAAGCTGGCTTGCTCAGCTTGGCAATCTACTTTGGTGTCACTGAATTCAATGAAGCCTTTTGCGCGATAGTTCATATCGCTAAGGTGACTTTCTATACCGTATGTATGGCTGCTGTTGCTCGGTAATAACCCTGAGTCATTTTCACCAGCAAGCTCCGCATAAATAGCGAAAGGTAAACCTTGAAATACACTTGAATACTTGGCATCAAGACTGGTTAAACGTTGTTTACTTTGAAGCGCTGCGTTTTGAGGATCTAGTTTATAAATAAAGTCACTCGACGTTGAGCTAAAAGCGATTTCTAATCCGGTAAGTGGCATGCTCGATAAACGCACGCCCCAAAAGTCACCTTCTTTCTTTGTGGCTAAGGTAGGCTTTTGTTTGGCTGCGATTGCGGTCATTTGCCAAGGGCCAATAAACGATAAGAAAGATGGGCCTCGGTAGTCGCTATTTGCTCTACTCAACCTAAGTGCTTTCATTGGTGCGGCATGATTACTGAGTAATAAAGCTTGCTCGTTACCTGGTCCCCACCAATAGTTTAATTGTTCGATACTGGCCGACCAGTTATCGAACAACACGGCGACATGACTGCCATAATGATTGATATATTTACCATCAATCGCATCGTCCGTGTAATTAACTTGTACTTTGGCACTGGCATCTTTACTGGTGATTTGACCAAAAGTTTTCACCCCAGATTTTGCGCCTTTACGTTCGCCTAAGCCTTCTCTTAACTCGGGTTCTTGGTTGTAAAATGCCTTAATACTTGAGCGCTGTTGCTGTTTTGCAATTGCAAGCGCGTGTTTTACATGCGCTAAAGCAAATTGCGCTGACTCTGGCACTTTATCGTTATCGATAGATGAAATATCTTGTACTAAACCACGCCATAATAACGGGTACTGATTGACAGGTCGGTTTATTAAATTATGGCTAACTAGCAAATCGATTGAATGCTTAAGCTGTGCTTCTTCTGCGTCGATCCATGGGCTCGAAATTGCTGAAAAGCTGCAAAGGCCCACAGCGAGGGCTAATACTTTTAATTTCATCCGTGTAACTTTTCCAATAAAGCTTTGGCAACAATAGGGTCTACAAATTCGGTTACATCCCCATGATGTAAGGCGACTTCTTTAACTAAGGTTGAAGAGATAAATGAATTTCTTTCTGATGGCGTTAAAAATACGCTCTCAAGATCTGGATTCAAGCGGCGGTTCATATTGGCCAATTGAAACTCGTAGTCAAAATCAGAGACCGCACGTATACCGCGAATTAATACTTGTGCATTTTGTTGTCTTGCTAGGTCAACTAATAGGCCCGAAAAGCCGATGACCTTCACATTTTTATATTCACTCAACACTTGTTCAGCGAGATCAACACGTTCTTCTAAACTAAAGCAGGGCTTTTTACTTGGATTATTGGCAATGGCCAGTAACACCACATCAAACATTTTAGCAGCGCGCTTAATTAAATCTGCGTGACCATTGGTAAGAGGGTCAAAAGTGCCTGGGTAGAGTGCGGTAACTTTCATAACAATTCAGTAAGAATAAAATTTGCCTAATAGTATCAAGCTTTATGGCTAATTTCACTGGTCTGCTTAGCAACTTGTGACTTATAACTGAGCTGTTTTAGTGGTATTTTCGATATCGTTATAATCTCTCTGCTTGAGTTTTATTTTTAGGAAATTACACATAATTTATGTCATATGACAGAATCTAATAAGTAATCAAGGCAGATTTTAGTTATTATAACTGTCATTAATAGCGTGTCTGAGAGCAGGATATGAATACCAAGGAAAAAATTATTCGTACCAGTATTGCCCTATTTAATCTTCATGGAGAGCGAGCGATAACCACTAATCATATCGCTTCAAATTTGGGGATAAGTCCGGGTAATTTGTATTATCACTTTAAAAACAAAGAAGACATTATTCGTAATATCTTTACTTTGTATCGAGAGCATTTGAGCACTCATTTTAAGCCATTAGATACATCACATGAGCCGCTTGAGCAGCTTACTCAGTATCTAGATTCATTGTTTGAACTTATGTGGCGTTACCACTTTTTCTACGATAATTTGACCGATATTCTGGCCAAAGACAGTGATTTGAAAAAGCAATACATAGAGTTTCAAGCTGACTTGTTTAACCAAGTTCGTTCGGTGGTAATTGGTTTACGCAGTGCGGGTGTCATCGAGATCACAGATGAAGATGCGTCTGAATTCGCTCATATGTTAAAAATGACGGTGAGCTTCTGGACGCCTTACGTTAAAGCGCGTCGCATGACTGGGGTGTTAGAGCAGCAAGATATTTATAACGGTATTGTGAAAGTATTGGTGCTCGTTAAGCCTTACTGTACTGACTTAAGCTTTAAGAAAATTAGTGATTTACAAACTCACTATCAGCGACTTGCTGATGAGGCATTGCCTAGCATAGCTTAACTTTATCGTTAAGAAAGCTATCTGGAGATTGTTTATTTCCTCATCGCATAGAAATTTGCTATAATCGCGCGCCCGACTGACGCGGCGCGCATTCGCCCACCTAAAGAGTGTTTCTATGCTTAAATTTATCGTAAAACTGCACCCTGAGATCGCGATCAAGAGTAAATCTGTTCGTAAACGCTTTACCAAGTTACTTGAGAAAAACATCAAGCTAATCTTACTTCGTAAAGATGAAAAAGTTCGCGTAAAAAACAACTGGGATAATATTGCAGTTGAAACGGATATTAGCGATGCACAAACTCGTGAATGGTTCATTGATAACCTAAAACGCGTACCTGGTATTGTGCAATTTATTGAAGTACAAGAAACACCTTTTGAAACCATTGATGATATTTATCAGCGTACTTTAGAACTTGCGAGCCATACAATTGAAGGGAAAACCTTCTGTGTTCGTGTAAAACGTAACGGTAATCATGATTTCACTTCAACAGACGTAGAGCGTTATGTTGGTGGTGGTCTTAACCAAAATGTTGAAGGCGCTAAGGTTAAATTAAGTAAGCCTGAAGTTGTGGTTAAAATCGAGATCAAAAAAGATCTGGCTTATATTGTTACCCACACTCACTATGGTATTGGTGGCTTCCCTCTGCCGACACAAGAAGATGTATTATCACTGATCTCAGGTGGTTTTGACTCAGGCGTTGCGACATATCAGATGATGCGTAAAGGCGCGCGTACTCACTTCTTATTCTTTAACCTCGGTGGTGCTGCTCACGAAATCGGCGTGAAGCAGGTAAGTCACTATCTATGGAAGCAATATAGCTCGACACACCGCGTTAAATTCATCACCGTAGACTTTGAGCCTGTCGTTGCTGAGATTTTAGAAAACGTAGAAAACGGCCAAATGGGCGTGGTACTTAAGCGTATGATGATGCGTGCAGGTGCGGCAGTAGCTGAAAAAGTAAATGCTCACGCGTTAATCACAGGTGAAAGTGTTGGTCAGGTATCAAGTCAAACACTGGCTAACTTAAGTGTGATCGACCGTGTAACTGAAACACTGATTTTACGCCCGCTTATTCAGCACGATAAAGCTGACATTATCAAGATTGCACGTGAGATTGGTACAGTAGAAATGGCAGAATCTATGCCTGAATACTGTGGTGTTATTTCACAAAAGCCGACTGTTAAAGCGAAAATGTCAAAGATCTTGGAAGAAGAAGCTAAGTTCGACTTTGATGTTTTAGATACAGTGATTAAAAACGCGACAGTAAAAGACATTCGCGAAATCGAAGAAGAAGCGAAAGAAGAAGTTAAAGAAGCCGAAACGGTTAGTGAGCTTCCTGAAAATGCTGTGGTACTTGATATTCGTTCGCCAGAAGAAGAGGATGCAAACCCACTTGAGCTTGAAGGGGTAGAAGTAGAGCATATTCCATTCTTTAGATTAGCGACTAAGTTTGGCGATCTGCCTCAAGATAAAGAATATTACTTATATTGTGCCCGTGGCGTAATGAGCCAGCTACAAGCCCTTATTTTGCATGAAAACGGCTACATGAATGTAAAAGTGTACCGTCCATAGCTAGTACTAACTACTAAATAAAAAGCCGAGTTTAGCTCGGCTTTTTGCTATCAGCTTGTTTGCTCTAAACGTACAATTTCTTCAAGCATGGCCCGGTTATACGGCGCATCCAATCCCAGCTTTTCTGCTTCACTGACGATATAGCCACAGATTGCCTCAATTTCAGTTTTACGCCCTAATTTTACATCTTGTGCCATTGATGAGTTATTGCTGCGAGTTTGTCGCATAACGGTATATGCACTGTTGAGTGCTTGCACTAAAGTGATGCTAATTCCTAACTTACCTGCGATGAAGCAGGCTTCGTTTAATAAGTTCATCACTTGTGTAGCGTAATTCGGTTTGAGTAAATATCCATTTTGAACTTGATGCAAAGCGGTGAGTGGATTAATGGCAATATTAACCATCAGCTTTTGCCAGCGCAGCAATGTAATGTCGTTATGAATGGCGCTGTGAGAAATACTTTCAGCAAATACCGCTTTATAAAAAGTATCAATATTATTTTCAGCTTCAGTATTACAAGCACCTAAATAGGTTGCGCCAATGCCTGTTTGAATTACGGTGTTGTTAGACGCTTTAAGTGCACCACGTGATGTACTCATAAAGTATAGGCTTTGAGTCGTGGTGAGTTGCGACGTGATCTCTGCCAAATTGGTAATACCATTGTGACTGATAATTATCTTGGCTTTTGGCGCTAAAAAAGGCTGAATGGCATTAAAGGCACCTATGAGTTGGTAAGCTTTAACGCAGATAAAGCAAATCGAGATGGTATCTTGCGGAGTTAAACTTGTTACGTCAGCTATGTTGGCGGCTATCGGCGTGACGGTTTCATTTTCTTGGTAGTAAAAGGCGCCTTTTTGTTTATTTCGAGTCAGTAGCGTGACTTGATGATGCTTGCTTAAATGAAACCCAAAGCTTAAACCGACAGCGCCCGTACCGAGAATGTGAATGTTAGCCATTCTTGCGAACTCGCCATTCTCGCCAAGCAAAGTATCCGAGGTAATAACTTGCCGCACCTGCGAAGTCAGCAACAAAATCACCTACCGAAGCCTGACGATAAGGAAGCGTATCTTGCATATATTCAATACCTACACCGTAAGCAGTTAATAAACAAAGCTGAAGCCAGATTGGAAAGCGAATGGCGTGATGCATAATAAAGGCAAGCACAAAGAAAATTCCAAAATGCGCAACCTTGTCGGCATGTTCAAAACGTATACCAGAATGCTGGATCTCTTTAGCAAATAAAAAAGTACAAATACTTAAAGTGATGATTAGTAGAACTTGGTAAATACGCCGAGTCACAAAACTTCCTATATCTCTATGCAGGCAAAGTAGAGCCAGTATATCACCGAAAAATGGATGGTGGGTGAATATACTAAAGTGCTCTGTAAATAGATGTTATCAGCCGAGATAAATTTTTTCACCGAGTTGGTTTTTGCTTGTTATAATCAGCCCATAACATGATTAGGAGATAGATAATGCCATCATTTGACATTGTTTCTGAAATTGAAATGACAGAAGCTAAAAATGCGGTAGATAATGCAAACCGTGAACTTGAAACCCGCTATGACTTTCGTGGTGTAGATGCATCAATTGAGCTTGCAAACGAAACAATCACGCTAAAAGCAGAAGCTGATCAGCAAGTTATGCAGTTATTCGATATCATTGCTGCAAAAGCGTCAAAGCGTGGCTTAGATGTTTCAAGCCTTGAACTAAAAGACATTGAGCGCTCTGGTAAATATGTGTCACGTAAAGTTGCACTTAAACAGGGTATTGATAAAGATATGGCGAAGAAAATCGTTAAGCTTATCAAAGACTCAAAAATCAAAGTACAAGCGTCTATTCAAGGTGAAGAAGTTCGCGTAACAGGTAAAAAGCGCGATGATTTACAAGAAGTAATGCAGTTGATCCGTACTGGTGAGCTAGGTCAGCCTTTCCAGTTTAAAAACTTCCGCGACTAATTCAATTCAGTCAGTATTAAAGGGCGGACTACGCCCTTTAGATTTCTAGACGTCCATTGCCTTTTTTTCATTATTTGTGCACAATAGCGCCTCTTTTCAAGGTGCTCGATTTATGGTGAGAAACACCAAGATACCTAATTGAATGAAATCGAGATAATCGGGAAGTTGGTGAATATACACGGGAAAGTATGTAGTCCAACACTGCCCCCGCAACGGTGATGTTTTAATCTTTCATGATTAATACAAAGTCCGGAGACCGGCCTTGAACTAACTTACTTGTTGTTACTTGTGCGGTGGGCGCAAGTTTGGAAATACTATGCTTAAAAAATCTTTGTTAGGTGCCGCAATTACAGCTGCACTGTCATTTTCTGTTGCAGCTGAGCAAGCTCAGCCTATCGAACGTATCACGGTTACCGCGAATAAATTCTCTCAATCTATTGATAGCGCACTTGCCGCAGTGAGTGTTATTGATAGAGCTCAAATTGAGCAATCAAATGTCAGAGATCTTCCGTCTCTATTAAATACATTGTCAGGTGTCGATATTGTTCGTAATGGTGGCTATGGGCAAAAAGTGAGTGTTTTTGTTCGTGGTGCAGCCACCAAACATACACTTGTATTAGTTGATGGTGTGCGTATTAGCGATGCGAACTCTGGCGATGTGTCTTTTACTAACATTCCTGTAAATAGTATTGAGCGTATTGAAGTAGTTAAAGGCGCTCGCGCTGCAATTTATGGCTCTGATGCCATTGCTGGTGTGATCAACATTATTACGCGTGAAGCTCAACAGCATCAAGTAAACGTGACAACGGGTGCGCATAACTATTTTAATCTACAAGGTACGACTAAATTTAGTCGTGATAACTTAGATGTGAGCGTTAACTTTGGTTTTGAGCGCACTGATGGTTATGACGTAATTGCCAAAGATCCAGAAGCGACAATCGGTAAAGATCATGATCAGGACGGTTACCTAAATCGCAACTTAGGCGTTAATTTAAACTACGATGCTGGTCAGTTTGGTGTGTTTAAAGTCATTGGCCAGTTTAGCAGCGGCCAAGCAGATTATGATAATGCTTGGGGCAACGATGCGTATAACTTCGAAAACTTTACGAGTAAGTTAGGCTGGGAAAAGAAAACAGCACAATTTACTCACACTGCTGCAATTAGTCTTTCGCAAGAAGAAAACACACAAACGGGCACTGATGCTGAAGATGTCTACAGTACAGACCGAACAGAATTAGAGTATCGAACTCTATATACTCTTAATGATGAGGTGCAATTAACAGCTGGTGCGAATCTGTTAGATGAAGATTTAAGTGGTTCTAGTGCTTCATTCTCTGAAACGTCTCGTGATAATCAAGCTGTTTTTGTCGGTGGCTTTTATGATGACGGCAAGTTTTTAGCAAGCTTAGTTACGCGTTCTGATGACTACGATTTTCATGGTCGAGCAAACACCTATAGCAGTGCTTTTGGTATCAAAGCGAACAAGTATGTGAGCATGCATTTCAACCACGGTACTGCATTTAGAGCGCCTTCTTTAACTAATGCTTTTGTGAAAGACAGCCCTTGGTATCTACCAAACCTAAATATTAAACCAGAAGAAGCAACCAACAATGAGCTAGGTCTGAGTGTAACAACGGATTCTGTTCGTTATGAACTTGCGATTTTTAGTAATCAAATTGATAACCTAATTTCTAATCAATATGACGCAGATACAGGCAAATACATTCCTTACAATGTTGACAGTGCAACGATGAAAGGTGCTGAGCTGAGCTTAACGACTTCGGTATATGGTTTTGATCACAACGTAAACTTAACCTTCTTAGATGCTAAAGACGATACGAAAGGTACAGATCTTCCTCGTCGCCCAAGTAAGTCATTTAACTACACAATCTCAAAGTCATGGGAAAAGTTAAACGTTAATGCGAGTATGCAATATCGTTCGGATAGACCATCAATTTCTTTCTACAACACAACTTTACCATCTTATACTGTATTTAATTTAGCAGCTAACTATGCGTTATTTGATGCATTGGAGCTCAATGCTCGAGTTGAGAACTTAACTGACAAGTCTTACTTCACGGCGGGCTCAGGTTTTGCGAAAAGTGGAGAATTACTAGGTTATGTACCTTTAGGGCGTCAGTTATACGTAGGTGCAACTGTTCAGTTTTAACCTCTAACGGTACTTAAAAAATAAAAAAGCCAGTCAATGACTGGCTTTTTTGATTACAACTTTTATCAATTAGTTTGTCGAAGGCAATTCCATGATGCCGTCAATCTCGATTTGCACACCTTTAGGTAATTCTCTTACACCGATAGCTGCACGTGCAGGGTATGGCGTTGAGAAGTGTTGGCTCATGATCTCATTTACTGTTGCGAAGTTACTTAAATCAGTCAGGAAGATATTTACCTTAACCATATCTTGTAAGCGGCCACCTGCTGCTTCACACACTGCAGTAAGGTTTTTAAACACCTGTTGTGTTTGCTCTGCAAAGTCTTCAGAGATCACTTCCATCGTTTCTGGCACTAATGGGATCTGGCCAGACAGGTATACAGCAGTACCTACTTTAACCGCTTGGCTATATGTGCCGATAGCTGCAGGTGCATTGTCTGTTGAAATAATTGCTTTGTTCATAATAATCCTACTTTTTACGGTATACACGTTGAACGTCAGGCATAACCCTGATCTTACGCATCACATCAGCGACGTGAACACGGTCCTTAACCGTGATACCTAAATCAATGATATATAAGTTACTTTCTTTTTCGTCAGTGGCAATTTCGACGATATTTGCGTTGGTACTCGCCACTACACTGGTTAATTTTGCAAGCGTACCTTGGTGGTTGATGATTTCAACTCTAAGACCTGCAATATACTCTTTCTCTGGGTTGTCATCCCATTTTACGACGAAATATTTCGAACGTTCGCTTTCCCAGCCTTTAATGTTTTTACATTCTTGGCGGTGAACGTTTAGGCCCTTACCTTGGCTCACATAAGCAGTAATGGCATCACCAGGTACTGGACGACAGCATTTCATGTAGTTAACTAGCATGCCTTCAGTACCAATGATCGCAGCTTTTGCTTTTTTAGCTAGGTGTTCAATACTGCCATCATCTTCGTCAAGATTATCATTTTGCAATAAGCGCTTAGCGATGAGCATGCTCATGATGTTGCCACAGCCGATCTCAACTAGCAGTTCAAGCATGGTTGAAAGCTTGTGCTCTGCTAGTACACGATCAATTTGCTCTTGCGAAATATCACTTAATTGATATTCGCCAAGGGCTGAGTCGAGTAAGCGACGGCCTAACTCTAAGGCTTCCTCTTCGCGCTGGCTCTTAAGGTAGTTACGAACTCCTAAACGCGCTTTACCTGTAACAATGAAGTTTAACCAAGTGGCATTTGGGTGAGCGCCAGAGCTGGTAATCACTTCTACTGTTTGACCGGTATCGAGCGCTTTACTGAGTGGGTAAGGTTTACGATTTACACGTGCGCCAACACAAGTATTACCAACATCGGTATGCACCGCATAAGCGAAGTCGACGGCAGTGGCACCCATAGGGAGTTCTACAATGCGGCCATCTGGCGTGAATACATAGATTTCTTCTGGGAATAGTTCAGTCTTAACGTTTTCAACGAATTCAAACGATGAACCCGCACTTTGTTGTAATTCAAGTAGGCTCTGCATCCACTGACGAGCACGCTGCTGTGCAGTGTGACCCGCACTGTCGCCAGCTTTCTTATACATCCAATGCGCAGCAACCCCTTTGTCAGCCATTTGGTCCATATCGTGGGTACGAATTTGGATCTCGACTGGGATACCATGTGGGCCCACAAGTGAAGTATGTAGAGACTGGTAACCGTTAGTTTTTGGTACGGCAATATAGTCTTTAAAGCGGGTTTCGATTGGCTTATATAAGTTATGTGCTACACCCAGCACACGGTAACAGGTGTCTAGGTTATCAACTGCAATACGGAAAGCATAAATGTCCATAACTTCATTGAACATCAATTCTTTATTGAGCATTTTACGGTAAATGCTGTATAGGTGCTTTTCACGGCCACTGACATTTGCTTGAATACCAGCTTCTTCAAGACGAGATTTTATCTCATTTTGAATATTGCTGATCACTTCTTTACGGTTACCGCGAGCTTTAGCAACTTCTGATTTTAAAGCGCGATGGCGCATCGGGTAAAGTGCTTGAAAACCTAGGTCTTCTAATTCATTTTTTATGTCATGAATACCAAGGCGATTCGCAATAGGTGCAAAGATTTCCAGCGTTTCACGGGCGATACGGCGACGCTTATCTGGGCGAAGTGCGCCAAGCGTACGCATGTTGTGGGTTCTGTCGGCAAGCTTAATCAGAATAACGCGGATATCTTGCGTCATCGCCATGATCATTTTGCGATAGTTTTCAGCTTGGAATTCTTTTTTATCTTTAAAGCTGAGTTTATCTAGCTTACTTACACCCTCTACAAGCTCCGCGACTGTATTGCCAAAAATCTCGGCAAGATCTTGCTTGCTGAAGTCGGTGTCTTCAATCACGTCATGCATGAGTGCCGCCATGAGGGTTTCATGGTCTAAACGCATGCTTGCGAGAATTTGAGTCACTTCAACTGGGTGAGTGATATACGGCTCGCCACTAGAGCGAGTTTGCCCTTCATGGGCTTCACGCGCCACCACGTAGGCTTTTTGAACCAGTTCTACGTCAGCGGGGGAAAGGTATTCTGAGATCTTTTGCTTCAGGCCTTCAAAAAGATACATTCACACTCCAATGTTCCAGTGAAGTAATATGATGCTATGAATATACGATGAATTATCAGAGAAACCAATGGCTAGCTGTGACTTTTATGTCTACGGAGAGTAATTATTTTGTTATTGACCAACAAAAACAACAAAGCCAGCATTAAAGCTGGCTTTGAGTATGAAGTGCAGGGGGTCTTAGCTGTTACCGCCAACAATTGCAGCAACCGCAGCAAGCTCTGCAGCTTCTTGGTTTTGTTGCTCTTCACGATCGATCATATCAAGAGACGTGTTGTTCACAAGTCCTTGTTCGATCTCACGTAGAGCGATTACAGTTGGCTTATCGTTTTCAGCATCAACCATAGGATCTTTACCACCTACAGAGATCTGACGAGCGCGACGCGCCGCTACTAGGATTAAGTCAAAACGGTTACCAATTTTATCTACTGCATCTTCTACAGTTACGCGAGCCATCGAAGCACTCCAAAGTTATTCATGTCGAATTGGTAAGTTTACTTGATGCAAACCAATTCTCCAATAGGTGGTTAAAAATTTATCTTGTATAAATAAAAGAGATTAAGCTAACAACTCAGCGATTAAGCTTTGATGACGGTGTTTTTGAGCATCCAGTTCAAGGCGAGCAGCCATAACAATATGCTCTAGTTGCATTAGAGCTGTATCAAAATCATCATTTACTAATACATAATCGAATTCATCATAGTGTGAGCTTTCTGATTTTGCTTCCGCCATGCGGCCTGCGATCACTTCTTGAGAATCTTGTCCGCGGTTATTTAAGCGATTTTCAAGTTCGGCTTGCGACGGCGGTAAAATAAAGACCGTTTTTACTGATGGCATTAATTCACGAACTTGACGCGCGCCTTGCCAGTCAATATCTAAAAACACATCAATGCCTTGCTCAAGTTGAGATTCTATTGCTGCTTTTGAAGTGCCATAGAAATTTTCGAAAACTTGCGCCCATTCAAAAAAGTCGCCCTGATCAATCAAGGCTTTGAATTCACCTACACTAACAAAGTGGTAGTGCTCGCCATTGTTTTCACCAGGGCGAGGACCGCGAGTGGTGTGAGATACTGACACTTTAATATCAGCATGTTTCTCTAAAAGTGCTTTGATCAGGCTTGATTTACCAGCACCTGAAGGCGCTGAAAGAATAAATAAATTACCGCGAGTTTGTGATGTCATAATTAAATCTGTGGCTTGAAACGTGGTTTGGTTTCCAAACAAGTATTTTAAACCCTGCAAGTTTAATTGGCTAGAACAGATTTCGAGCGCAATAAAATTGTCATACAGTGGTTGTAAACTAATCAGATACTGTTTCTGTTTTGGTGATCTGCAGTGGAGAATGGTCGCATAGAGGCGTTTAAAATTGACGCGCAGAGTTTACAAACAATTTTAGACGAACGCTTGGTTGAACCTTTATTTCAGCCAATTTGTGATGTTGCGCGACAAACTATTTTAGGCTTTGAGGCACTTAGCCGAGGTCCAAAAGGATCTGAGCTAGAATCACCAAACACCTTGTTCGCTGTAGCACAGCGTTTTAATAAACTCTCTGAATTAGAGCTATTATGCCGTGAAAAAGCGATAGAGCGCTTTGCCGAATTAAACTTGTCGGGCAAATTATTTCTAAATGTCAGCCCGAATACATTGTTAGACCCTAATCACCCAAGAGGTGAAACCCTGCAGCTTATTCAGCAATATGGCTTACAAGCCAACCAAGTTGTCATTGAAGTGACCGAACAAGATAAAGTCGATGACGGCTTTTTGTTGTTAAAAACCATCGGTCATTACCGTAAATTAGGTTTTAACATTGCCATTGATGATTTAGGTGCCGGTTATTCAGGGTTAAAACAGTGGTCAGAGTTACAGCCTGATTTTGTAAAGATAGATCGCTACTTTATTGATCATTGCGATCAAAGCTTGGTTAAGCGAGAGTTTTTAAAGTCTATTATCGAGCTTGCCAAAGCAACGCGTACAGCTGTTATTGCTGAGGGAATTGAACGCGCTGAAGAATTAGCACTAATCACCCAGTTGGGAATTTCCAATGCGCAAGGATTTCTAATTGCACGACCCGCGCATGCTCCATTAAATACATACCCAAATACCTTAAAAGAGTCGAGCCAAACACAAGGAAATGTGATGCATCGAGGTTTAGTTAAAACAATTGGGGAATTAACACATGTCACCCCAGCGGTATTAAATGGCGTATTGTGTCAAGACGTACACCGCGTTTTTGAAAAAGATAAACAGTTGATGAGCCTTGCAGTGGTGGATGATTATCAAACCCCTGTAGGCTTATTGCATCGTGATCAGCTAACAGAAGTATTTGCAGCGCCTTATGGTCATGCTTTATATGCTAAAAAGCCTTTAGCTTCTCTCATGGACAAACAGCCTTTAATTGTTGATGAGCAAACTCAGTTAGATGAAGTCAGTCAATTAATTACTGAACAAGACTTTGATATTCGTCGTCACATTGTGGTGACGCAAGGCGGAAAGTATTTAGGTTTGGTACCACTTAGAGCGATTTTAAAACACATTACCGAAGAAAAAATTCGTAATGCCCAGCATGCAAACCCGCTCACTATGTTACCGGGTAATGTTGCAATTAACGAAGCCATAGAGCAGCGCCTGTTGAGTAAACAAGATTTTACTTTAGCCTATATCGATTTAAATCACTTCAAGCAATTTAATGACTTATATGGTTATGCCAGCGGTGATGGGGTGATAAAGCTGCTAGCAGATGTGATAAGTCAGTGTTGTGCTGACTTTTCTGGATTTGTTGGACATATTGGTGGTGATGACTTCATGGTGGTGTTTGATGGCGATGATGCCGAACCACTTTGCAGAGAAATCATTAATGAGTTTGAGTTGAAGTCTAAAAGCTATTTTACCGCTGAGCATGTCAAAGCTGGAGGTTATTGGGCTACAAACCGAGAAGGACAGCAGCAATTTGTGCCTTTACTCACACTGTCAATTGGCTTGGTGTCACCGCATGTTGATAGCTGTCATAACAGTCACCAAGTTGCGGCGCTAGCAACAGATGCTAAGAAAGAAGCCAAGCGTTATCGCAACAGCTATTTATTTGTGGCAAATAAGCGTCGACCAACGGTGGCGATTGTTTCTTAAACAGAAATACTTGAGTCATGGCTCTATTTTGGGTAGCTTAGAAGAAAATGAGTGGGAGCCCACTATATGCAGAGACTCATCAATTTTTTCATTATTATAAGTATTTGTGCTGCTTTTCAGCTTCAGGCTGTAGAAGTTGAAACAATAAAAGTCGCGAAAGAGCCAAGAAAGCTGTATGAGCGAGATCATTACCTTTACGAGTTACTCGATAAAGCATTAAAAGCTGCAGATGCTGCTTATCAATATGAACATGTGATGGTCCACCCACACCAACAACGTACTCTGATGGCGCTGTCGTCAGGTAAAGTTGACCTACATTGGAGTATGACCAGCCCAGACCGTGAGCAAATCGCAATAGCCATTCCTGTGCCTTTATTTAAAGGTTACATAGGCAAGCGGGCGATTATGGTTAAGAAAGAGCGGCTTACGCAATTCGCAGAACTTAGCAGTATTGAGCAATTGAAAGCATTTACCGCAGTACAAGGGCATGATTGGCCAGATACTAAAATATTGGCATATAACAACTTGCCGATAAAACCGCTCTCTAATTATCAAGCCATGTTTAAATTATTAGCTGCGGGTAGAGTAGACTACTTCCCTCGTTCTTTTATTGAAGTGAATTCTGAACTTGAAGAAAACCCAGATAAATTCGTGTTATTGCCCGATGTATATTTGGAATACCCAACAGCGTTTTATTTTTTCGTCAATAAAGCAAAACCACAATTGGCGGATGATCTAAAGCGTGGTTTGAATAAATTAAAAAATAGCGGTGAATTTGATGCGTTATTTTCGCGTTATTTTGAAAAGGACTTAGCGCGTTTATCTATGTATCAGCCTGATAAGGCCATTAGCTTAAAGAACCCGTATTTCAATGCCGAATAGATTATTCTCAGCAAAACAAAAAAGGAGCCGATGGCTCCTTTTTTAGGCCTAACATATATGGCTATTACTTAAGTAATGACTCAGTTAATGTCGGGCGAATTTCTTTTACGATTTGTTGGCAAAGCTTAGGTGAACCACACACAATGTTACCGCTCTTGGTGTAGTTAGTACCGCCAGCAAAATCTGTGATCATACCGCCAGCTTCTTTAACTAATAACTCACCTGCTGCTGTGTCCCAAGGCTTAAGACCGATTTCGAAGAAACCGTCGATACGACCAGCCGCAACATAAGCCATATCTAATGCAGCAGAGCCTGCACGACGAATATCAGCAGTGTGAACAAATAGCGCTTTAAATGCATCAGTGTATGCATCGATGTGGTGCTTTTGCTTGAATGGGAAACCAGTCGCTAGCACAGTGCCTGCAATTTCGTTGTTTTTAGCAACACGTAAACGCATGCTGTTTAGCTGTGCACCTTGACCACGAGAAGCAGTGAATAGCTCACTACGTACAGGGTCGTAGATAACTGCTTGGTCTAAACGGCCTTTTACTTTAAGTGCGATTGAGATGGCATAATGAGGAATGCCTTTGATGAAGTTTGTTGTGCCATCTAATGGATCGATAATCCACTGGTAGTCAGCATCTTTACCCTCGGTAACACCTAGTTCTTCACCCACAATTGAGTGCTCAGGATACGCTTTTAAAATCGTTTCACGGATGATAGCTTCCGCTTCTTTATCTACGTTAGTAACAATATCGTTGCTGCCTTTTTGTTGGGCTTCAACACGTGATAAATCTTCACTTGCACGTAAGATCACTTTAGCTGCATTACGCGCAGCGCGTACCGCAATGTTTAACATTGGATGCATAGCATTACCTTTGGGTTGTAAAAGAACAGTATAAATTCGTTGCCTACTGACAATGCAGCAAGCACAGGACGGCGTATTCTAGCGATTTTTGCCTTAAAGTAAACCCAAAAAATAAAATAAAATTGTTGTTTTTTTAACCGCGTTGAAATTGCTATTAAAAAATATAAACGAAGATTTTTGAGTGGCAGAAAAAGGCTGTGGTAAACTTAGCCAATTATCAATTTTCGTCGTATAGGCTTAGTGAAATGGCATTAGAAGATATTCGTATTGTGTTAGTTAACACCTCTCATTCTGGCAATATTGGTTCAGTTGCACGTGCAATGAAAACCATGGGGTTATCAAAACTATATTTAGTTGACCCGGCTTGTGAGGTGGATAGCCACGCCAGTGCCCTTGCAGCTGGTGCAACTGACGTATTAGGTAATAGCGTGACGGTGAGCAAGTTAGAAGAAGCCATTGCTGACTGTTCACTAACAATTGGTACAAGTGCGCGTTCACGTACCTTATCTTGGCCAATGGTAGAGCCAAGAGAGTGTGCTCAAAAATTGGTTGATGGATCTGAAAGCGGCCCAGTAGCTTTAGTTTTCGGTCGTGAAAACAGTGGCTTGACTAATGAAGAACTGCAACTTTGTAACTACCATGTGTGTATTCCAGCTAACCCTGAATACAGTTCACTAAATCTTGCGATGGCCGTTCAAACCCTTACCTACGAAACGCGTATGGCGTTTTTAGATAAGCAAGACAAGCCTGTAGAAGAAGACGATGCAGTTTACCCAAGCTCTCAGCAAATGGAGCTGTTCTACGAGCATTTAGAAAGCACATTGAAAGAAACAGGCTTTATAATCAAACAGCACCCAGGCATGGTAATGACCAAGCTTAAACGTCTGTTCAATCGCGCCCGCCCTGAAGATCAAGAGCTGAATATTTTACGCGGTATTTTGACTTCAATTAACAAGTCGACAGGCAACAAATAACACTTGCTTATTTTTTGTTTAATACTTGACTAATTTAGTCGGGTAATTACAATGAGCAGTACTTGAGTAAAATACTCAGGTATTGCACTTGTTACTTTAGTGGTAAGTGTAGTGAGTAATACTTGACTATCCTAGTCAGGTAATTAAAATTCACCACCTGATAAAACGCTGAGGGGGCAACAATGAAACTAACATCTAAAGGCAGATACGCAGTCACAGCGATGCTCGATGTTGCTTTGCACGCCGATGTTGGCCCAGTTCCTTTAGCTGATATTTCTGAAAGACAAGAAATATCATTATCTTACCTAGAACAATTATTTGCTCGATTACGTAAACATGGCTTAGTGAGCTCTGTGCGCGGACCGGGCGGCGGCTATTTACTTGGCCGAGATTCGCAAACTATCTCTGTAGGTGATGTGATTAATGCAGTCGACGAGTCAGTTGATGCAACGCGTTGTCACGGTGAAGGCGGCGGTTGTCAGAACGGCATGCGTTGTTTAACTCACACACTATGGTCTGATTTAAGTGAGCGTATTGCTGAGTTTTTAAATAATATTTCCCTAGCTGAGTTAGTCGCCAAATCTGATGTGCAGTCAGTCGCTTCTCGTCAAGATAGCGCTGTTAAAACTGCCATAAAGCAACTAGATAACATTCAAGTGAGCTGTCAACTTTAAGTTGGCGTCAAGCGGAGAAACCAATGAAATTACCGATATACCTAGATTATGCAGCAACCACTCCGGTTGATCAGCGCGTTGCAGATGAAATGATGCAATGTCTGACTATGGATGGCAATTTTGGTAACCCAGCATCACGTTCGCACCGTTTTGGTTGGCAGGCCGAAGAGCTAGTGGACCAAGCGCGTAACGATATCGCTGATTTAATCAATGCAGATCCGCGTGAAATTGTTTTCACTTCAGGCGCGACAGAATCAAATAACCTAGCAATTAAAGGCGCTGCTAACTTCAATAAGAAGAAAGGCAAGCACATCATCACGGTTAAAACTGAGCATAAAGCCGTTTTAGATACATTCCGTGAGCTAGAGCGTCAAGGTTTTGAAGCAACTTACTTAGACGTTGAAGAAAACGGTTTACTTGACCTTAAAAAATTAGAAGCAGCAATGCGTGATGACACAGTACTTGTGAGCGTGATGCACGTGAACAATGAGCTAGGTGTTATTCAAGATATTACGACCATCGGTGAGATGTGCCGTGAGCGCAAGATCATGTTCCACGTAGATGCGGCGCAAAGTGCGGGTAAAGTAAAAATCGACTTACAAGAGTTAAAAGTTGATTTCATGTCTTTCTCTGCGCATAAAATCTATGGTCCTAAAGGCATTGGTGCACTTTATGTTCGTCGTAAGCCTCGTGCTCGTCTAGAAGCACAAATGCACGGTGGTGGTCATGAGCGTGGTATGCGCTCTGGTACGTTAGCGACTCACCAAATCGTTGGTATGGGTACCGCTTTCCGTATTGCTAAGCAAGATTTCGAAAAAGACCATGCGCACATCAGCACGCTTCGCAAGCGTTTACTTGATGGCTTGATGAGCATGGATGAAGTGTATTTCAACGGTGCGATTGATCAATCAGTACCAGGCATTTCAAACATCAGCTTTAACTTTGTTGAAGGTGAGTCATTACTAATGGCTGTAAAAGACATCGCGGTTTCTTCTGGTTCTGCATGTACTTCAGCAAGTCTTGAGCCATCGTATGTATTACGTGCACTAGGTCGTAATGACGAGCTAGCACATAGCTCAATTCGTTTCAGCATCGGTCGATTCACGACTGAAGAAGAGATTGATTACACTGTTGAGTTACTTAAAAACTCAATTGGCCGTCTTCGTGAAATGTCTCCACTTTGGGAGATGCACCAAGAAGGTATTGATTTAGATAGCGTTGAGTGGACTCACCACTAATTTAACGTGTAGCAAGTTTATAGCGGGTAGCGAGGAAAGAATTATGGCGTACAGTGATAAAGTAATTGATCACGTAGAGAACCCAAGAAACGTAGGTGCTCTTGATAAAAATGATCCAAGCGTTGCAACAGGCATGGTGGGTGCACCTGCATGTGGTGACGTGATGAAGCTGCAGATCAAAGTATCTGAAGAAGGCGTTATTGAAGATGCTAAATTCAAAACTTATGGTTGTGGTAGTGCGATTGCATCATCTTCACTGGTAACAGAGTGGGTGAAAGGCAAAACATTAGACGAAGCAGCTGAAATCAAAAATACAGATATTTCTGCTGAGCTAGAATTACCACCGGTAAAAATTCACTGCTCAATTCTAGCTGAAGATGCGATTCAAGCTGCAATTGCAGATTACAAAAGCAAACAAGCTAAATAAGAGAGAGCGGCATGGCAGTAACATTAACTGACGCGGCAGCTAATCGCGTTCAGACATTCTTAGCTAATCGTGGCAAAGGCATCGGTCTTCGTTTAGGTATTAAAACGACGGGCTGTTCAGGCTTAGCTTACGTATTAGAGTTCGTAGACGAGTTAGACGAAGGTGATGAAGTGTATGAGCATAATGGTGTTAAAGTCATCATTGATGCGAAAAGCATGGTTTACCTTGACGGTACAGAGCTTGATTACACGAAAGAAGGTCTAAACGAAGGGTTTAAATTTACTAACCCGAATCAAAAAGACGAATGTGGCTGCGGCGAAAGTTTTACAGTGTAACTGACCTTGCTGTTGTTAACAAAGCCCTGCCTTGGTAGGGCTTTGTTGTATAATATCATTTAGCATAATAATTTTAGCGCTTTTGAATGAGTTAACCTAATGCATTACTTTGAATTGTTTGATATTCCCGTTTCATATGATGTTGATCTAAATGCTATTAATACCCGCTATTTAGAATTACAACGTATTGTTCACCCAGACCGATATGCCGGAAAAAGTGAACGCGAAAAACTGCTGGCTGTACAAAAAGCCGCAGAGATCAACGATGCATTAGCAGTGTTAAAACACCCAGTGAAACGTGCTGAGTATATGTTGAGCGAAAAAGGAAAAGACATTCGCGCTGAGCAGCAGACTTTACAAGATCCGATGTTTTTAATGCAGCAAATGGAACTGCGAGAAGCGCTAGAAGATCTTCCGCAGAGTAATGATCCTGAAGCGGCTATCGAAGATTTTGAACAAGAAATTAAGCTACTTGATAAACAATATTCAGCACAACTCGCATCACAACTAAGCAGTGATGACGATGCACAATTAAATGCTGCAGCTGATAACATTCGAAAGCTAAAATTTGTATACAAATTGCGTGATGAATTAGCACGCATAGAAGACAGTTTATTCGACTAAACCAAATTGGTTTACAAACGAACCTAAAAACGTAGAGCACTATGGCACTATTGCAAATTGCTGAGCCGGGGCAGAGCGCGGCACCTCATGAACATAAGCTAGCTATTGGCGTTGACCTTGGTACCACAAACTCTTTGGTTGCGACGGTACAAAGTGGCGAAGCCAAAACCCTAACAGATTTTGATGGCTCAGCGATGTTGCCATCCGTGGTTCGCTATGAAGCTGATAAGATCACAGTGGGTCAAGCTGCCGCTGCGGCATCAGCAGAAGACCCGACTAATACGTTAATTTCAGTAAAGCGTTTCTTAGGCAAATCTCAAACTGAGATTGAACAAAGTTATGGGCAGCTGCCTTATGAGTTCGTTGAAAATAATGGCAGCTTAGCTATTAATACTGTAGTGGGTGCAATCAACCCAGTACAAGCATCTGCCGAAATTTTAAAGTCACTTAAAGAGCGTGCAACAGCAAGCTTTGCTGGTGAAGAGATTAAAGGTGCAGTGATCACAGTACCAGCATACTTTGATGATGCACAGCGTCAAAGCACCAAAGATGCTGCAGAACTTGCCGGTCTAAATGTTCTGCGTTTATTGAATGAACCAACAGCTGCTGCCGTTGCTTATGGCCTAGATTCAGGTCAAGAAGGCGTGATCGCCGTTTACGATTTAGGTGGCGGTACATTTGATATCTCTATCTTACGTTTAAATCAAGGTGTATTCGAAGTATTAGCAACGGGCGGTGACTCAAGCCTTGGCGGTGACGATTTTGACTCTGCACTTGTCGCACATTTTAAAGAACAAACGCAAATTAATGACTTAAATAATTCAGAGCTGCGTTTATTCATCAATAAAGCTAAAGCCTGTAAAGAAGCGCTATCAAGCTACGAAACCGTTAATGTTGGTTTAGAGCTACGTGGTACAGCTCACACTGTGACAGTAACACGCGCTCAGTTTGCCGAAATGGTGATGCCGTTAGTGAAAAAGACATTACGTGCTTGTCGCCGTGCGGTAAAAGATGCTGATGTATCGCATGAAGAAATCTTGCAAGTTGTTATGGTGGGTGGTTCAACCCGTATGCCAGTTATCCGTGAGCAAGTTGAAGTTTTCTTTGATAAAAAGCCACTGACTTCTATTGACCCAGATCGCGTGGTTGCAATCGGTGCTGCGATCCAGGCAGATATTTTAGTCGGTAACAAGCCAGATTCAGACATGTTACTGTTAGATGTATTGCCACTCTCTCTAGGTCTAGAAACCATGGGTGGACTGGTTGAGAAAATTATCCCGCGTAATACCACGATTCCAGTCGCACGTGCGCAAGAGTTTACCACGTTCAAAGACGGTCAAACGGCCATGTCATTACATGTATTGCAAGGCGAGCGTGAGCTGGTAGATGATTGTCGTTCACTGGCTAAATTTAGCTTAAAAGGTATTCCAGCAATGGCAGCTGGTGCAGCGCATATTCGCGTCACCTTTAAAGTGGATGCTGATGGTCTGTTGAGCGTTTCGGCGATGGAGAAATCAACGGGTGTGCAAGCTGAGATCCAAGTTAAGCCGTCATTTGGTTTGTCTGATGATCAAGTTGCACAAATGCTGAAAGATTCAATGAGCAATGCTAAAGAAGATATGCAAGCGCGTATGTTGAAAGAGCAACAAGTTGAAGCGCTTCGCGTATTAGAAGCATTAGAAGCTTCTCTATCAACAGACAGTCAATTATTAAATGATGACGAATTAGCTGCACTTCGAAGTGAAATGCAAAAGCTGGCTGATTTACGTGAAACTGCGACATCACCAGATGAGATTAAAACGGCCATTGAAGCTGTAGATGCGGCAAGCAGTGAATTTGCTTCGCGCCGTATGGATATGTCAATTAAACAAGCCCTTACAGGGCAGTCTGTAGACGAGGTATAAGTAATGCCACAGATTATTTTCTTACCCCATGAAGAGCTTTGCCCAGAAGGTGCGGCAATTGAAGCAAAAACAGGTCAAACTGTACTGGATGTTGCTTTAAAAAATGGTATTTCAATTCCTCATGCCTGTGAAAAGTCATGTGCATGTACAACCTGTCACGTGGTGATCCGTGAAGGTTTTGACTCGTTAGAAGAAAGTGACGAGCTAGAAGATGATATGCTAGACAAAGCATGGGGTTTAGAGCCTGAATCACGTCTAGGTTGTCAGGCAATCATCAACGATGAAGACTTGGTTGTAGAAATTCCAAAATACAACCTGAACATTGTGAATGAAGATCACTAATACCAATCCTCCTAATTAAGCGATCTATTTTGAGGCAAGTAAAACTGTTCGTTAGCAAGGCAAAAATTTTGCTATTTAGTTGTTCTAAATAAGAAATTTTTAACGAAACTAGCGTCATTTTTAGTCCCTCAAAATGATTGAGTATTATTGAGGATTGGTATAATAGATTTTGATTATGAAAAACCCGTAGTCTTTACTGCGGGTTTTTTTGTTTAAGGAGACAAAACATGTATTGGCATAAGGCGTTAAATAACTCAATTATTAATGGCAAATCGTATCAAGGTAGCGATACTTTCACCGTAAATAACCCAGCTAACGAGCAGTTGATTGAAACACTTTCATCGGTTGATATGGCAGGCTGTCAGCAGGCATTAGATGCTGCCATTACATGTTTTGAAGCGCTAAAATCAACAACTGCTAAACAGCGTAGCGATGTGTTATTAAAATGGCATAGTTTGATATTAGAACATAAGCAGGCATTGGCTGAACTTGTCACCCTTGAGCAAGGTAAGGTTTTAAAAGAATCTTTGGCTGAAGTTGATTACGCTGCGGGGTTTGTAAGATGGTTTGCAGATGAAGCGCACCGTAGTTATGGTGAAATTATTCCGGCCAATAGTCCCACTCAACAGCTGTCTGTCATTAAGCAGGGAGTTGGCGTGGTATTTGGCATTACGCCATGGAATTTTCCGCTGGCGATGATCACCCGAAAAGTTGCGCCGGCTTATGCTGCGGGATGTAGTTTTATCCTAAAGCCATCTGAATTTACACCTCTAAGTGCATTGGCGCTGTGCCAACTTGCATTGCAAGCGGGTATGGAAACGGGCGCTTTTCAAACCTTAGTCACAGAAGATGCTGCACAGCTTGGCGCGTTTTTCTGCGAACATAAGCAAGTTAGAAAAATTACGTTTACCGGTTCAACGCGAGTCGGGCAAATTTTGTTATCGCAAAGCGCCCAGTCAATTAAGCGAGCTTCTCTCGAGCTCGGTGGTAATGCGCCTTTTATGGTATTTGCAAGTGCTGACATTAAAAAAGCAGTGCAAGGGTTGATGGTGGCCAAATTTAGAAATGCGGGACAAACCTGCGTCGCTGCCAATCGAGTGTTGGTGCAAAACGCGTGTTTAGATGAGTTTTTAGCAGAATTAAAGCAGCAAACCGCTCGGTTAAAAGTGGCTGATGGCTTTACTGGAGATGCCGATTTAGGCCCATTGATTAACACACAAGCAAAACTAAAAGCACAAAGCTTGGTTGAAGATGCTGTTGCGCAAGGCGCCGAGGTTGCTTACCAAGGTGAAGAGAAAGCAGGGCAGTTTATGGCGCCTATCATTCTGACCGAGGTAAACCAAAGCATGGAGATAAGTCGAAGTGAAATCTTCGCGCCTGTGGTTGCCATTCAAACTTTTGAAGATGAAGATCAGGCACTCACTATGGCTAATTCGGTTGATGAAGGCTTAGCAGCGTATTTTTACTCGCAAGACATGGCACAAGTTCAGCGTGTAGCGAGCAATCTAGAATATGGCATGGTGGGGATTAACGAAGCACTTATCTCAAACCCAGTCGCGCCATTTGGCGGGATGAAAGCATCTGGCCTTGGTCGAGAAGGGGCAAAGCAAGGCTTAGAGGAATACCAAGAAGTTAAATATCTCTGCCAAAGTTTTTAATTAAACACGCCCTAGTGAGAATGCATTGGCATTCTCACTTTGTACCACTAATGTGTATACAATTTTTCGCTGATTATCTAACCTAAAGCTGGTACACTCTTGCGCCTGTTAATTTTTAGTCAGCAATTTTAAATGGCAACAGAGCAAAATAATTTAACGCTTGTGGTGCTAGCCGGTGGGCTTGGCAGTCGATTTGGTGGTAACAAACAAATTACCCCTCTGCCCAAACTTGAGCGCACCATTATGGAGCTGAGCATTGAAGATGCATTCAGTGCAGGCATCAAGCAAGCGGTATTAATCATTAATAAAGCCGTTCGTGCAGAATTAGAGCAAACAATCTTGCCGCGTCTCCCAAAGACGATGCATATCACTTTGGTTGAACAAAGTATTGATATGTTACCTTCTGAGTTTAAACATTTAGCCGAGCATCGAACCAAGCCATGGGGAACAGGTCATGCATTGTTATGTGCAAAGCCTTACTTAAATGGCCCGGCTGTTGTTATTACCGCTGACGACTATTATGGACCCAATGCCTATAAACAAATGGTTGAGCATTTTAGTCAATCGCAAGATGATAGCTGTATGGCAATGGTGGCGTTTCCAATTGAGAAAACGCTCTCTGAGCAAGGCGGAGTGAATAGAGGCATTTGTGAGGTTGAGCAACAAACACTCAAGCAGGTTACTGAAACTTTGAACATTCATCAAACTGATCATGGTTTGGTGGGAGAGGTCGAAGGTGAATTGCGTCAACTAGACAAGCAAAGCCTTGCTTCAATGACTTTTTGGGGCATTACATCCTTCTTGATGGCTAAACTTGAAAATGATTTTAAAAAATTCTTAGAAGCTTATGACAGCGATGTCAAAAAGGAGTACTATTTACCTAATTGCATCCAAGCTTGTATAGAAAGTAATCTCATTTCAGTGAGTGTTTACTCAGCAACTGACTTTTGGTTTGGTGTAACATTTAAAGAAGAACTAGAAAGCGTAGCAGGAAAAATTTATGAACATCGTCAAGGATGAGCAAACTATCACGCCCATTACACCAGTATCAGAGGTGACTATGACTAACACTGCGATAGCTGAGCATTTGTCGCAACAATTCGGCTTAGACGAAGAAACTGCCACAATGAAACCCATTGGTAGTGGCCATATAAACACAACTATGTTGTTAAAAGATCAACAGCGCGCTGTGGTTGTGCAGAAGCTTAATACTGAAGTATTCCCAAACCCTGAGCATTTAGTTGAGAATGCGCGAGCGATAGAACAACACTTAACGCAAAAAGCAGACAATAATGATTATGAGTTAAAGATAATCAAACATTTACCAACAACTACCGATGACTATTTGGTCAATGTCGATGGTGGTGTGTGGCGTGCGTTAGAGTTTATTGGTAAGAGTTACAGCGAAGATGTGGTGAGTTGTCCAGAAAAGGCTCAAACTGCAGCGAATGCCTTTGGCCAATTTGCACAGGCATTGTCAGACTTTGATGCACAAGTACTGCATCATGTTATTCCTGACTTTCATAATCTTGCTATGCGAATTGCTGCGTTCAATGACAAGCTTGAAGCGGATAGTCAAAATCGAGCTGAAAAATGCCAAGAGGAAATTGCGTTTTGCCAAGCGCAATTTGGTCTTGCAGATGAGCTTGAGTCTGTATATGGCAGCATTCCGCTTCGTCCATGTCATAATGATACCAAGATCAATAATATGTTGTTCTGCAAGGAAACTGACGGTGCTCGTTCAGTGATTGATCTTGATACTTGTATGCCAGGCTATTGGTTGTTTGACTTTGGTGATATGGTGCGTACTTTCTGCTCGCCTGAAGAAGAAGATTCTACAAATCTCGATAATGTGCGAGTACGAGAAGAGATTTTTGCGGCTTTAGTCAAAGGCTATGTGGCACCGTTAGAAAATGAGCTAACTCCAGAAGAAAAGCAAAGCTTTTTACTGGGGGCGAAAGTAATGCCATTTATGATTGGCCTTCGCTTTTTAACCGATTACCTAGATGGTGATAATTACTTTGCGACTAAGCACAGTGAACACAATCTGTATCGAGCTCGCAATCAATTTAAGCTATATCAAGATGTGGTTGCGAAAGAAGCCTTGCTTGAGCAATTAATACATAGCTAATTTGATAAGCAAAAATTAGATAAAAAGCGCCATCGGCGCTTTTTTTGTGCCAAAACAAAATAGGAACATATATTGGTCGCAACTGAATGACAGCGCTTAACTTATTAGTTAGGGTGAGATTGTTACAAAGAGGAAAAATAATAATGAAGCAACTAAATAGACGTGACTTTCTAAAAGCGGCAGGTGTTGCAGCTGCGGCAAGTGTCGCTGCGGGGTGTGCGCAAACATCAAACTCAAGCACTGCATTTGTACCGACTCAAAAAGGTAAATCGGTTATTGGTCTCATAGCACCAAAAATGGACGTGGTCAGAGTCGGGTTTATCGGCGTTGGTCAGCGAGGTTATGGCCATGTACGCCGTATGAGCCATATTGAAGGGGCTGAAATTGTCGCAATTTGTGATACCCACGACGAGGTTTTGGAACGTTCTGCCAATTACCTTGTTGAGCGAGGCTTAAAAAAACCAGCATTGTACCGAGGTGCGGATTTAGCCTATCAAGATATGCTAGCCCGTGATGATATCGATATCGTGATCATCTCAACACCTTGGAAGTGGCACGCGCCAATGGCCATTGACACCATGAATAGCGGAAAGCATGCGTTTGTGGAAGTGCCTTTGGCCCTGACAGTCGAAGAGATGTGGGATATTGTCGATACCGCAGAGCGCACTCAGAAAAACTGTATGATGATGGAAAACGTCAACTATGGTCGTGATGAGTTGATGGTGCTTAATATGGTTCGTCAGGGACTATTCGGTGAATTATTGCATGGCGAAGCCGCTTATATTCATGAACTACGTTGGCAGATGAAAGAAATCGAGCATAAAACGGGTTCTTGGCGAACGGGTTGGCATGCAAAGCGTGATGGTAACTTGTACCCAACACATGGCTTAGGTCCTGTTTCTCAATATATGAACATTAACCGTGGTGACCGCTTTGATTACTTAACCTCTATGAGCTCTCCGGCGTTGGGTAGAGCGGCTTATGCACAACGAGAATTCCCAGCTGATCATCAACGTAATCAATTGAACTATATTGCCGGTGATATGAATACTACTATGATCAAAACCGTTAAAGGTCGTTCGATCATGGTACAACACGATACAACCACGCCAAGACCTTACTCTCGTCATAACCTTATCCAAGGTACAAATGGGGTATTTGCGGGGTTCCCGAATCGTATCGCACTTGAAAAAGGTGGCAATTTAGGTAATTTCCATGAGTGGGAGCATGATATGACCCCGTGGTATGATAAATATGATCATCCGCTGTGGAAGAAAATGGGCGCAGAAGCAGAGCGCAATGGTGGCCATGGTGGTATGGACTTCCTAATGTTTTGGCGTATGGTTTATTGTTTACGCAACGGTGAAGCGTTAGACCAAGATGTCTATGATGGCGCAGCTTGGTCTGTGATTTCACCACTGTCGGCTCAATCGGTGGCAAATCGCAGTGAATCTATTAGTATTCCAGACTTTACCCGAGGCGCGTGGAAAAATGCCACGCCATTAGGTGTTGTTGGCGCATAAGCTAATTTGAGCGCGTTTAATCGCGCTCATTTATTTTTATCTATTACTTATATTTCAACGTTATCACGCGCTACAATAGTGACAAGTACCTATTAGGAGTCACGACATGCAGCTATCTGTTGAAATCAGCAAATATCCACTTCACTCTGATTACACCCCGTTTATCAAAGCTTTTATTGAGCGCTTAAATACACATCCCGAACTTAAGGTGTTAACGAACACCATGTCTACCCAAGTATTTGGTGAATATGATTTGGTTATGACGGTACTACAGCAAGAAATGAAACGCTCTTTTGAAGAGTTTGGCAAAATCGTGTTTGTTTGTAAGTTTATTTCTGGAGATTTATCGCCACAATGATTGAATTTTTAAGCGCCACATTTTCTGGTTTTACCGCTATGTCGGGCTGGGAATATATCGCTGTGCTGCTCTCGTTAGCTTATGTTTTGCTTGCTGTGAAAGAGAGTCAATGGTGTTGGCCTGCGGCCTTTATTAGTACATTTATTTATACGGTTATGTATTGGAATGGCGCGCTTCTTATGGAGTCGGCGTTAAACGTTTACTACATGATTATGGCAGTGATCGGTTGGCGAATGTGGCAGCAGGGGCAATTAAAAGTTGTCGCGCCTATTGTATCTTGGTCCTTATCTCGGCATATGCTCATCATTGGTGCCACCACGCTAATATCTATTATTATGGGTTTTGTAATGGATAACTATACTCATGCAGAATTAGCTTATTTAGATAGTTTTACTACGTGCTTTGCTGTCATGACGACCTACCTTGTTGCTAAAAAAGTGCTAGAAAACTGGTTGTATTGGATCATTATTGATGCAGCTTCTATGTATCTTTATTTTGTAAAAGGGTACTACCCAACATTTGTTTTATTTATCTTCTATACCTTTATGGCTTGCTGGGGCTATAAACGCTGGTACGAAGAACATGAACAAAGAAACGGGCAGCCACTTGCTAGCCTTTAATATGAGAGACTTGCCAAGTGGGGTTGAAAAGTTTTTAAAGGATACTTTTCCTCAGCAGCAAGTCGAAGCTAGCTATGAATTAACGGATGGGTTAAGTAATAAAAATTACTTAGTTGTCATTGAACAAGAAAAGTTCGTACTAAAGCTGTACCAAAGTACTTTCCCAAAACAAAGTTTACTTTTACAAACTCGGCTCTCGCAGGGGAGTGACAATGTACAGAAGGTTGTTGCATGGGATCAAACAACCCAGTCGGCTATATTTAATTATGTTGAAGCGCTCCAGCAAGACTTAGATAAAGACGCTATTGTTCACCTCACCCATATACTTGCACATATTCACCAGCTTGCAGTTAATAATACTTCAACTGTCTTAAATTTAAAGCAGGCCTTAAATAGCTTGCATCAGTTATTTAAGCTGAAATTCACTCGTGAATTTGATTTTGCAATGGGGTCATTTTCGAGATTCCCTGAAGACATCGGCTTTTGCCACAATGATTTAGTGAAAGAAAATTGCATTGCTTCAGATACGGGAGTGGTGGTTATTGATTTTGAATATGCTTCGCGAGGAGATATTTATTTCGACCTAGCAGCTTTAGTCACTAGCTTTGAGTTAAAAGAGGATCAGATAATGAATATGTTGCAAGCTTACTATATTCAAAAAAAGCACATTATGCCTAGTTATGCGAGCAGAAAGCTAACTGCTTTTAGGGTGGTATATTTGCTGTTATGTATAGCTTGGTATGAAGAACGAGGTGAAGCAGAAAAAGCTGCTTCACATATTGAACACTTAAAAGCGATCGAAATAATTTAAATACCACCAAGACGCTTAGCAAGTTCCTTATACTTTTCAACGTCAGTTTGGTCAAATACCGGATCACCTTGTGCGTCTTCGCCTCTAGCGATCAACAGGTTTTCACGAGCAAGTCTTTTCACTCTTTCCACTTTCACTTCTAAAAACTCAGCAACTTGCTGCGTGGTCATTTGGCTCATAATAGCTTCCTCTTGATGTGTTAAGCTTTTATTGTTGTTTTTACCGCATTACACGGTGCTTTATGTTAATAAAACGTAGTAGTTTGCTGTCTATAATACTGGTAAATTAAAATCTAAGCATAGTCAAAAATGCAAAAAATCGCTAAAAAGCATTAATATTTTCGATTTTAGTTTGTTATTTAATCAGCCGAAAGTGAAATGCTAGTATTTGTAAGTGAATGACATTACTATATGGCTCGTTCGTGTGCTCTCGTGGTGAAATGGATATCACGTAGCTCTCCGGAAGCTGAGTTGCAGGTTCGATCCCTGCCGAGAGCGCCATGAATATACACAACGCTTTTACTAATACCTTAAAAACGATTCTTTACTGTAAATAACCACTGCACGCTATCAATATTGTCTTCTCGGTCAATTGGCGCAGCGACATCTAAGTGTAAAACTGTACCGGCATTGGCTCTGCTTGGTGCCAGCCTTAAACCAAACCCTACATTTTTTAGCAGTGAATTATTGGTTTCAACTTGAGCTTGTCCGGTAACTTTACCTGCATCGAAAAATATGGCGCCACCGACTTTGAATAATTGTAGTAAATCATACTCCCAGTAATATCGCTTTTCTAAATTCAGCAGAACACTTCGGCTACCTTGTTGATAGTTTAGCGGGTAACCTCGTAACCCAGTTTCGCCACCTAATACGAGTTGGTTATCAGCCGTTAAATTTTTAGCATACTTTAGTGATAAATTGGCAAACCAAGACTGCTGTATACTGGTATTAAGATAATATTGAAAGTTTACAGCACTGATGAAGTTTCGCGCTTCATTTTGATCAGTATTCCACTCGCCTTGAATACTTGTGTTAAATCGCCACAAGCTTCGCTCGGTTGTATAGTGCGCTTTGCTTGCTGAAAATTGATAAATGAAATGACTGCTATCATCTACCCAGTTGCTAGATGAGTAGCCGAGCTTGGCCTGAATATTCCAACCTAAATTTAAATCCTCTGTACGGTAAATTGAATCAAAATTGCGCACCTTAATATAGTCATCTTGCAGCCATTGTCCTTGCAAATAAGGGTAAGTGACAGCTCGATTTTCCGCTACTGCTAGAAAAGAATAAGGGGTTGCAGCAAAGTTTTGTTTTTCGCTGTGTAGGCCGACAATATATCTATGTGTCCATTGTTTTGGGGCTTGTACTGAAAATCCGTAATAAGCATCTGTGATTTCAGTGTCTTGTAAAAATTCAGAAACAGTTTCGTTTCTAGAATAAATAGACTCGATACGTTTGTTGGCATAGGTATAAAAACCATAGCTATGTGTTGATTTTATTGAGTAAAACGGTAGATATGCACCTAAGTAATGCCTTTCACCGTCTGAGTTATCCGCATACTCTAAACGGCCTCGGTAGCGGCTAGACAGGATTGCAGGGTCGTCATAAACAAATAAATAGCCTGTTCGGTCTTTGTCCTCTGTTGCTGTAAAAGAAAGCCTTTTACCATAACCCAGTAAATTTGTTTCGCGAAAGCCTAGGCGTGAGGAGTTTTCACCCCCACTGCGACTAAAGCTAATGTCAGGAAGTAAGGTCCATAAATCTCTTGTAACAACCGTCACATGCACTTCGTCTTCACACGTCTCTTCTGCATAAATTCGAGCATCGTAAAGGTAGCTTTGTTGACGTAATAATCGTTCCGACTCTTCTAATTCTTTAATCTCGTATTTTGAACCTTGGCTAAATAATAAGGTGCTTAAAATAACTTCTGGCTCAGTGGTAATGTGCGCATGATTTGCAAAGCGAAATAAAAAGTTATCTTCTTCTGGTAAGCTAGTATCGAAGACATTTAATTGTTTTAAAGTGATTTTAGTTATGCGTTTGTTATCAGCTTCTTTTGGGAAAACTTGCTGAGTGTCGAGTTGACGCTTTAGGTTGATGTCTTCATTGCTTTCTTGGCGTTGATTGCTGCAGCTGTTTTCTTGAGAGTCGAATATACTTGGTTCTGCAAATGCAGTACCACTGATAAAAAATGTAGAGTATAAAAGCAATACGGGCTGACAATACCTTGTGAACACTACCTTCCTCCTGCTGTTTATCCTCTTTTATATCATTATATTAAGCAGAAAAATGGAGGTCTGTCTAATTATTATGAAAGGGTAGAAAGCAAAAATAGTTGCAGTTTTTCAAGTAAAAGTTCGGCTTCAACCCCTTCAGGGCTTACCCATAAACTCTCGCTGTAGTGTTCAAAATTTAGATTAAAATTTTGTGTTTGCCAGCAAAATCGAATTTGATGTCGATCTGCGCCAATCGAAGTTTCAAGTAGAGTAATTTCATCGTTAGATAAAAGTATGCTCCCCCAAAGCTCAAATTCATCAGCATCGGGGAAAAACTCTGGAATAATTTGCAGGAAGTTAAATTCGGTATTGAGGGTAATTTTCGTCATCATTAACTCGCGGCTAAATAATTTCGGATAAGTTGCATAAACGGTGCACCATACTTGCTGAGTTTACTAAAACCAACGCCTGACACATTTAAGAATTCAGCATCATCAGTCGGCATTTTCTGCGCCATTTCTGCCAGTGTCTTATCGTTAAAGACCACATATGGCGGTACATCATCGGCATCGGCGAGTTCTTTACGTAAGCTACGTAGCTTAGCGAACAGCTTTTTGTCGTAATTAAATTGCGCCAACTTATCTTGATAGATGTGTTTAGCTTGTAAGCGAGGTTCGGCCAATTGCAATACATATTCACCACGTAATACGGCTCTTGCTGCTTCTGTCAGTTTAAGGCTTGCGCCTTGTGTTATGTCTTGAGCAAGCAAGCCATGATGAACGAGTTGACGCAATATACTCAGCCAATACTCGACGCTATGACTTTTACCTATACCATAGGTGCTTAATTCGTGGTGTCCGTTATCGCGAATTCTACTGGTGTTTGCCCCTCGCAATAAGTCGACGATATAGCCTAAACCAAAGCGTTGTTGCGCGCGGTACACACAAGATAGCGCTTGTTGTGCCACTAAAGTGCCGTCAAAGCGTTTCGGTGGATTAAGACAAATATCACAGTTGCCACAAGGCTCTCTCTGATATTCACTAAAGTAATTAAGTAATATTTGTCGACGGCAGGTTTGCGCCTCTGCAAAGTTTGCCATTGCCTGAAAGCGTTGCTCTTCTACTTTACGTCTTGCTTCGTCAGGAATATCTTCAAAAAAGCGTTTTACTCGTCCTATATCAGCAGGATCAAAATACATGATGGCTTCAGCGGCAAGTCCATCACGACCAGCTCGACCAGTCTCCTGGTAATAAGCCTCAATACTCTTAGGTATATCGTAATGCAGCACAAAGCGTACGTTTGATTTATTGATCCCCATACCGAATGCGACGGTTGCAACAACAATATTGATATCGTCTCTGGCAAAGGCTTTTTGTACAAATTGACGCTGATCATTACTCATTCCGGCATGATATGCGGCGACATTAAAGCCAGCTTCGGCAAGCTTTTCTGAAATATCGTCTACACGCTTACGACTAGTGCAATAAATAATACCGCTTTGGCCTTTTTGATCCCGTAAATAGCGCATGAGCTGAGAAAGAGGTTTGAACTTTTCTTCAATGGTGTAACGAATATTTGGTCTGTCAAAACTGCCCGTATGAATATAAGGTGCATTTAACCCAAGCTGGTGTGCAATATCATGGCGTGTTGCAATATCTGCCGTCGCCGTTAAGGCCATCATAGGGCAGTGAGGAAAGTGCTGTTTGAGTTCACTTAAGCGACGGTAATGCGGTCTGAAATCATGCCCCCAGTGAGATACACAATGGGCTTCATCAATCGCAAAAAAGCGAATATTCAAGCTTTTTAATCTTTGAATAAAATCAAACTGCAATGCTTTTTCTGGTGCAACATAGAGTAGCTTTAATGTTCCTTCAGCTAATTGATTAAAAATCGCATTTTGCTGCGTAAAATCTACGGTGTTATTGATGTATGCTGCACTAACGCCAATAGCTTGAAGCTGAGAGACTTGATCTTCCATTAATGAGATTAAAGGTGAAATGACTACCGTTGCGCCATCAAATAAAAGCGCTGGGATTTGATAACACAATGATTTTCCGCCACCGGTAGGCAGCAAGACGAGCGTATCTTGTCCACTTAATGCCGCATTAATTACAGCCTCTTGGCCAGCTCTAAATTCGCTGTAGCCAAAAGTGTCTTCTAATGCTTGCTTAGCAAGGGTTGAATGTTCGCAGATAGGGTCTGATTTCATGGCGGGCATTTTAGTGGCTTTTGCATAGCTTGTCTGTAAATTTATTTGCGCTGTTGTGTTTGACTGTTTACACGCAGCTGTCATGTTATGTCTGTAAGTTCCTATTTTCTGTCTATTTGCAACCAACTTAGCAAGGTATAATGGTTTTTTACTTTTTGAGTCGTGTTGATGCTAAATAATCAGACCCAACAGGGTTACCTTTATGCTGTCTTAGCATTTTTAATGTGGGGCATGGCGCCCATCTACTTTAAACAGATCGAATCTATAGCTGCACTAGAGATCTTGACTCACCGAGTGATCTGGTCGGTGCTGTTTTTAATTCTCATTGTATTCGCTGCAAAGCAATGGCATCAGATCCAGCATGTCATCAAGAAACCAAAGTTATTGGGGATGCTTTGTGTTAGCTCTACTTTACTCGGGTTCAACTGGGGGTTGTTTATTTGGGCCGTCAATAATGATCACATGCTCGACGCGAGTCTCGGTTATTACATAAACCCACTGTTAAATGTATTGCTTGGTGTAATTTTTCTTTCTGAGCGTTTGAGAAAATGGCAAATCATCGCCGTCGCGATTGCTTCACTTGGGGTGTTATTACAAGTGATCGCGTATGGTTCTTTTCCTGTTGTGGCATTTGCGTTGGCAAGCTCGTTTGCAATCTACGGGCTTTTGAGAAAGAAAATGCCAGTAGAATCACTACCTGGCTTGCTAATCGAAGCACTTATCTTAATGCCGTTTGCAATTATCTATTGGTACTTGACCCCTGCGACAGTTAGCTCAGATATGTTTAATAATGAAGTGATCTTAAATATATTGCTGGTCAGTGCAGGTGTGGTGACAACCTTACCTCTGTTGTGTTTTATTGGCGCTGCGAAGCGTCTACCTTATTCCACATTAGGTCTGTTTCAATATCTTGGTCCGAGTATCATGTTTACCTTGGCGGTGACATTGTATGGTGAAGAGTTCTCAATTGAACGAGCTGTGACATTTGCTTGTATTTGGGGGGCATTGGCTTTGTATAGTTGGGACAGCTTAAGGGCAAGCAAAAAGAAATAATAGAATATTTTAAGTGGCTGCATTGCAATGCCAGCCACTTACTCTAAATTAACTGATCACTTTATTACGGCCAGAATGCTTTGCTTCATAAAGTTTTATATCAGCTTCTTTTATCAGACTATCAACATTTTTACTAACAGCTCTACAAACACCAATTGATACCGTAAAGTGAATATTGTGTTTGGTTAATCCGGCGCTATGTGTATCTAGATAATCTCTAAATTTATCTAATAAAGCTAAACTTTCTTCTTGCGTATCATTAGCAAAATAAACGGCAAACTCTTCACCTCCTAATCTAGCGGTAAGTTGACCAGGGAAGTGAGAGTCAAATGCTTGAGCAAGGGCTTTTAGCACTTCATCACCAGCATCATGACCATAGTTATCGTTAATAGCTTTAAAATGATCTACATCTATCATGGCCAGTCCCACTTCATTATTTGAAGCGGCTTTTTGTCTTAATGACTTATTAGTAAACTCAAAGAAGTAACGACGATTAGGTAAGCCAGTTAAATAATCAGAGTTAGCTTGGCGTTTTATTGTGGCTATATATTCAAGCATATCGACGTTTTGGCTGAGCCTGCAATAAAACTCTTCTGCGTTAAATGGCTTGCGAAGGTAGTCATTTGCGCCTCTTTTTATAAAGCGAGCAGAAAGGTGTAATGCATTAGAGCTAGAAATACCGATAATGGCTTTCTCATCATTAGAATATTGTAGTCGTATTTCACTACAAAGGTCTTCGCCATTCATATTTGGCATTTCATTGTCTGTGATGATCACCGAAATCTCAGGATTTTCTTTTAGTACATTGAGTGCTTCGATGCCGTCACATGCTTCGAGAACTTTATATTTATGCCTCATTAATAGAGAACTGATGTAATTACGAGTCTGACGAGAATCATCGACAACTAATACTTTTACATATTCATTTCTTGGTAATCTGATCAGTTGTTTTTTGAGGTATTGGTAAGCTTGCTTATTCTCTTTAGTGATGTAATCGATGATTGGGTATTTTTCGACAGTTTCACGAGTTTGATTGTCTAGGTTACCAGTCATGACAATCGTGGGGATATCAGAGTTCACAGTATAGTGAATTGCTTCTCCGTTTGGTGCGTCTGGCAAGATAAAGTCGACAACAGCGCAAAAGTACGTGTTGTTGGCGAGTAACTGTTTGGTTTGTGCCAATGACTCAGCGATGTCAGCTTCATAACCAGCAGAAACAGCTATATGCTTTTGCACTCTGGCTATCGTGGGGGTGTCTTCGATAATAAGGATTCGACGTGTCACTCAGTACTCGCTCGGTAATTCACCTATACATTTATTATTAACCTTAACCTATCTACTAAGCAATTCAACACAAAATTACTCATCGGCAATGGCATAAAGATTATTTTATAAATTAAGTAATAATTTATTACTCTTCTATAATTTATAGCTGAAACATACTTTTATGACCATTTTAATGCAGTTTGTTTGCAATTAATTGACTCTAATATGTTGCGTGTAATATTTCTGTCATTAACTGCTGAGAAACTAGCGCTGTTTTGAATCATCATGTGTTGCGATATTGAGGAAAATTACATGAAACTAGTTAAATCAACACTTCTACTTGCTGTATTAGGTGCGTTATCTGCAAATGCTCAGGCTGATGTTAATGTATACGGTAAAGCGAATGTATCTGTTCAATCAAGCGATGAAGGTGCAGGAAGTGCGACAGAAATTAAAAGCAATGCGTCACGCTTTGGTTTTAAAGGCTCAGAAAAACTAGATGGTGGCCTAGAAGTAATTTACAAGCTTGAATTCCAAGTTGATGTATCTGATGCTGATTCAAAGGGTGATAGTGACAATATCACAGCGAGAAGCCAGTACGTAGGTTTAAAAGGTGGTTTTGGTGAAGTTGTAATTGGTCGTAATGATACCGCTTTTAAATTATCACAAGGTAAGATTGATCAATTCAATGATTTAGAAGCTGACGTGAAAAACCTGTTCAAAGGTGAAAATCGCGTAGGTAATACAGTTTCATACAAATCAGCAAGCTTCAATGGCTTTAAAGTATTAGCTACTTTTATTGCTGAAGATAAAACAGATGGCGAAAACGGTTACTCAGGTGCAATCACATACGGTGATTCAGCACTTAAGAAATCTAAATATTATGTTGCTGTTGCCGGTGACAGTGAAGTGAAAGGTTATGATGCTTTACGTGTTACAGGTCAATTTAAAGCAACTGACGCACTAAAATTAGGTGCTATGTATCAGAAGCAAGAAAAAGTAGACGGCACAGGTACTGCTGACGGCTTCTTATTAAATGCAGCATATGGTTTCGGTAAGAACACCTTTAAAGTGCAATATCAAACAATTGACTTTGATGCAGTAGATTCAAAAGATGTAGATGGTTTCAGTGTTGGTATTGATCACAAGCTAAATAAATCAACAAAACTATATGGCTTCTACTCAACAGTTGATGAAGACCAAGGTACAGAAGAAGATTACTTAGGTCTTGGTATTGAATATAAGTTCTAATATTCATGTCATAGGTCTTTTATAAAGCAGGCTCCGGCCTGCTTTTTTAGTTTTCGAGGGCCTGAAAAGAAAGTTTTGTATAAAATACAAACAAAAACACGGTGTTTTCAGTGCTTTTGTTCTCTTTTTGAGCGGTTGAACACATTTCTTAAAATTAATTGCAAAAAGGGGTTGCGCGCTTTTAAATTCTCCCTATAATGCGCACCCACTGACACGGGGCGAGACGCTGAAAAGCAAATCAAAACGATGTCGAGTCAAATAAAACTTAATCTTAAATAACTTTTTAAAATTAAGTGTTGACATAAAAAGTGAAGTCGTTATTATGGCGCTCCACTTCGCAGCAAGGCTGCGGTAACTAACCAAGCGTTAGTTACAACGTTCTTTAAAAATATGAAGCAATCATCTGTGTGGGCACTCGTACAGGTTGAGTTCTAACAGCTCTTGATTCAGGAGCAAAAAAATTAGAGCCTCAAATGTAACTGAGTGACTTCATAGTCAATTCGATTCGAAAGAATCAAAATCAGAATTCATTGAGCATGGTTTGAAGTTTACTTCAAACAAAAAACTTTTAATTGAAGAGTTTGATCATGGCTCAGATTGAACGCTGGCGGCAGGCCTAACACATGCAAGTCGAGCGGTAACATTTCTAGCTTGCTAGAAGATGACGAGCGGCGGACGGGTGAGTAATGCTTGGGAATATGCCTTAGGGTGGGGGACAACAGTTGGAAACGACTGCTAATACCGCATAACGTCTACGGACCAAAGGGGGCTTCGGCTCTCGCCCTTAGATTAGCCCAAGTGGGATTAGCTAGTTGGTGAGGTAATGGCTCACCAAGGCGACGATCCCTAGCTGGTTTGAGAGGATGATCAGCCACACTGGAACTGAGACACGGTCCAGACTCCTACGGGAGGCAGCAGTGGGGAATATTGCACAATGGGCGCAAGCCTGATGCAGCCATGCCGCGTGTGTGAAGAAGGCCTTAGGGTTGTAAAGCACTTTCAGTAAGGAGGAAAGGTTAGTAGTTAATACCTGCTAGCTGTGACGTTACTTACAGAAGAAGCACCGGCTAACTCCGTGCCAGCAGCCGCGGTAATACGGAGGGTGCGAGCGTTAATCGGAATTACTGGGCGTAAAGCGTACGCAGGCGGTTTGTTAAGCGAGATGTGAAAGCCCCGGGCTCAACCTGGGAACTGCATTTCGAACTGGCAAACTAGAGTATGATAGAGGGTGGTAGAATTTCAGGTGTAGCGGTGAAATGCGTAGAGATCTGAAGGAATACCGATGGCGAAGGCAGCCACCTGGGTCAATACTGACGCTCATGTACGAAAGCGTGGGGAGCAAACGGGATTAGATACCCCGGTAGTCCACGCCGTAAACGATGTCTACTAGGAGCTGGGGTCTTCGGACAACTTTTCCAAAGCTAACGCATTAAGTAGACCGCCTGGGGAGTACGGCCGCAAGGTTAAAACTCAAATGAATTGACGGGGGCCCGCACAAGCGGTGGAGCATGTGGTTTAATTCGATGCAACGCGAAGAACCTTACCTACACTTGACATACAGAGAACTTACCAGAGATGGTTTGGTGCCTTCGGGAACTCTGATACAGGTGCTGCATGGCTGTCGTCAGCTCGTGTTGTGAGATGTTGGGTTAAGTCCCGCAACGAGCGCAACCCCTATCCTTAGTTGCCAGCGATTCGGTCGGGAACTCTAAGGAGACTGCCGGTGATAAACCGGAGGAAGGTGGGGACGACGTCAAGTCATCATGGCCCTTACGTGTAGGGCTACACACGTGCTACAATGGCGCATACAGAGTGCTGCAAGCTCGCGAGAGTTAGCGAATCACTTAAAGTGCGTCGTAGTCCGGATTGGAGTCTGCAACTCGACTCCATGAAGTCGGAATCGCTAGTAATCGCGGATCAGAATGCCGCGGTGAATACGTTCCCGGGCCTTGTACACACCGCCCGTCACACCATGGGAGTGGGTTGCTCCAGAAGTAGGTAGCTTAACCTTAGGGAGGGCGCTTACCACGGAGTGATTCATGACTGGGGTGAAGTCGTAACAAGGTAGCCCTAGGGGAACCTGGGGCTGGATCACCTCCTTAACGATTTAGAACAGATTTGTTCGTAGTGTCCACACAGATGATTGTTGAATAGAATTAGAGAACAAAACATTGTTTGGGTCTGTAGCTCAGCTGGTTAGAGCGCACGCCTGATAAGCGTGAGGTCGGTAGTTCAAGTCTACTCAGACCCACCACTTTGCTTAAAGTCGGTCATAAACAATGTATTCCTAGTAATGTGGGGCTATAGCTCAGCTGGGAGAGCGCCTGCCTTGCACGCAGGAGGTCAGCAGTTCGATCCTGCTTAGCTCCACCACTTTACTACTTACTCCTCATAGATAAATGCTTTGACTACAGAGTCTTTAACTCTGAGAAGTAATTCTCTTGCTCTTTAAAAATTTGGAAAAGCTGATAATTAATTCTTTTAGAAGAAATTCTAAAAAGAGTTTTCAAAAGTAAAACAATGCCGATAAACATTCATTTGTTTATTAGCGTCTACTTTAGTATTCAATATTAACTTCTGGCGAAGTTAAAACTGTCTTTAGCAGTACAACTTAAAACTATTTTGGGTTGTATGGTTAAGTGACTAAGCGTACACGGTGGATGCCTTGGCAGTTGGAGGCGATGAAGGACGTACTAACTTGCGATAAGCCTAGTCAAGCCAGTAAGAGGCGCTTGAGACTAGGATTTCCGAATGGGGAAACCCACCTGCTTGCAGGTATCGTTAACTGAATACATAGGTTAACGAGGCGAACGCGGAGAACTGAAACATCTAAGTACCCGTAGGAAAAGAAATCAACCGAGATTCCGAAAGTAGCGGCGAGCGAAATCGGACTAGCCCTTAAGCTTTAGTGTAGTTAGTGGAACATTCTGGAAAGTTTGACGATACAGGGTGACAGTCCCGTACACAAAAACTTATCTAAAGTGAAATCGAGTAGGTCGGAGCACGTGAAACTTTGACTGAATATAGGTGGACCATCATCTAAGGCTAAATACTCCCAACTGACCGATAGTGAACCAGTACCGTGAGGGAAAGGCGAAAAGAACCCCTGTGAGGGGAGTGAAATAGAACCTGAAACCGTGTACGTACAAGCAGTAGGAGCCCTTCGAGGGTGACTGCGTACCTTTTGTATAATGGGTCAGCGACTTATATTTTGTAGCGAGGTTAACCGTTTAGGGTAGCCGTAGCGAAAGCGAGTCTTAACTGGGCGTTGAGTTGCAAGGTATAGACCCGAAACCCGGTGATCTAGCCATGGGCAGGTTGAAGGTTGAGTAACATCAACTGGAGGACCGAACCCACTAACGTTGAAAAGTTAGGGGATGACCTGTGGCTTGGAGTGAAAGGCTAATCAAACCGGGAGATAGCTGGTTCTCCCCGAAATCTATTTAGGTAGAGCCTCGGACGAATACTTACGGGGGTAGAGCACTGTTAAGGCTAGGGGGTCATCCCGACTTACCAACCCTTTGCAAACTCCGAATACCGTAAAGTAATATCCGGGAGACACACGGTGGGTGCTAACGTCCATCGTGGAGAGGGAAACAACCCAGACCGTCAGCTAAGGTCCCAAAGTGTATGTTAAGTGGGAAACGATGTGGGAAGGCTAAAACAGCTAGGAGGTTGGCTTAGAAGCAGCCATCCTTTAAAGAAAGCGTAATAGCTCACTAGTCGAGTCGGCCTGCGCGGAAGATGTAACGGGGCTAAACATACCACCGAAGCTACGGCTGCATACATTAGTATGCGGGGTAGGGGAGCGTTCTGTAAGTGGCTGAAGGTGTGCCGGGAGGCATGCTGGACATATCAGAAGTGCGAATGCTGACATGAGTAACGATAATGCGGGTGAAAAACCCGCACGCCGGAAGACCAAGGGTTCCTATCCCATGTTAATCAGGGTAGGGTAAGTCGACCCCTAAGGCGAGGCTGAAGAGCGTAGTCGATGGGAAACGGGTTAATATTCCCGTACTTGGAATAATTGCGATGGGGGGACGGAGCAGGCTAATCAAGCATGGCGTTGGTTGTCCATGTGAAAGGCTGTAGGCTGGTGACTTAGGAAAATCCGGGTCGCTAAGGCTGAGAGTCGAGACGAGCCACTACGGTGGTGAAGTTGATGATGCCCTACTTCCAGGAAAAGCCTCTAAGCTTCAGATTATTTCGAATCGTACCCCAAACCGACACAGGTGGTCAGGTAGAGAATACTAAGGCGCTTGAGAGAACTCGGGTGAAGGAACTAGGCAAAATTGTACCGTAACTTCGGGAGAAGGTACGCTGTTGTTGGTGATGAGACTTGCTCTTTAAGCTGACGACAGCCGCAGTGACCAGGTGGCTGGGACTGTTTATTAAAAACACAGCACTGTGCAAAATCGTAAGATGACGTATACGGTGTGACACCTGCCCGGTGCCGGAAGGTTAATTGATGGGGTTAGTCTTCGGACGAAGCTCTTGATCGAAGCCCCGGTAAACGGCGGCCGTAACTATAACGGTCCTAAGGTAGCGAAATTCCTTGTCGGGTAAGTTCCGACCTGCACGAATGGTGTAACCATGGCCACGCTGTCTCCACCCGAGACTCAGTGAAATTGAAATCGCAGTGAAGATGCTGTGTACCCGCGGCTAGACGGAAAGACCCCGTGAACCTTTACTACAGCTTGGCACTGAACATTGAGCCTACATGTGTAGGATAGGTGGGAGGCTTTGAAGTGGCGACGCCAGTTGTCATGGAGCCATCCTTGAAATACCACCCTTGTATGTTTGATGTTCTAACATAGGCCCCTAATCGGGGTTGTGGACAGTGCCTGGTGGGTAGTTTGACTGGGGCGGTCTCCTCCCAAAGAGTAACGGAGGAGCACGAAGGTTGGCTAAGTACGGTCGGACATCGTACGGTTAGTGTAATGGTAGAAGCCAGCTTAACTGCGAGACAGACACGTCGAGCAGGTACGAAAGTAGGTCATAGTGATCCGGTGGTTCTGAATGGAAGGGCCATCGCTCAACGGATAAAAGGTACTCCGGGGATAACAGGCTGATACCGCCCAAGAGTTCATATCGACGGCGGTGTTTGGCACCTCGATGTCGGCTCATCACATCCTGGGGCTGAAGTCGGTCCCAAGGGTATGGCTGTTCGCCATTTAAAGTGGTACGCGAGCTGGGTTTAGAACGTCGTGAGACAGTTCGGTCCCTATCTGCCGTGGGCGTTTGAGAATTGAGAGGGGCTGCTCCTAGTACGAGAGGACCGGAGTGGACGAACCGCTGGTGTTCGGGTTGTGATGCCAATTGCATTGCCCGGTAGCTACGTTCGGAATCGATAACCGCTGAAAGCATCTAAGCGGGAAGCGAGCCTCGAGATGAGTTCTCACTTTAACTTTAAGTTAACTGAAGGGCCGTTGGAGACTACAACGTTGATAGGCTGGGTGTGGAAGTGTAGTGATACATTAAGCTAACCAGTACTAATTACCCGTGAGGCTTAACCATACAACGCCAAAGTGGTTTTAGCTCAGAAGCTAATATGAACTGAAGTAGAAAGTTTTAGAATTATCAGATTTTTCCGAATTTAAGTTAATTGCGAAAGCGATTAGCGCACCAAATTTCCTGGTGACTATAGCGTTTTGGAACCACCTGATCCCATGCCGAACTCAGAAGTGAAACGAAACAGCGTCGATGATAGTGTGGGTCTCCCATGTGAAAGTAGAACATCGCCAGGGCCTAATTTAAAAAATAAGAATAAAAACAAATTCAAAGAATTTGCTTAGTGACAATAGCGTTTTGGACCCACCTGACCCCATGCCGAACTCAGAAGTGAAACGAAACAGCGTCGATGATAGTGTGGGTCTCCCATGTGAAAGTAGAACATCGCTAGGCACCAAATTTTAACCCCAGCTCGAAAGAGTTGGGGTTTTTTCGTTTAAGTCTGAAAAAATTAAATAACAAATTATCATTCACTTTTCATTTAAACATAGTGATAATCCCACCTCACTAACCGCGAGCAAAATTAAAAGGTCACAATGAATTATATTCCCCTTAATGAATTCAAAAAGGCTTGGGTGTTTAGGCATCAAGACTTAGAAATTGCCCCTACTGATCTTGAAAAGATTAAACTTATGTCTCCGACACGTTCAGCAGTGCTTTGGTCTACCATGGTTAGTCGTGAAAAAGATCATCCAGACTTCTTCACTGAAAATGAATGGGCAGGGCAAGCAAGCTCATGGCAAGAGAATTTGAACTGGGAAAAAGACTGGGAGGCGGGATTAGAAGAGCTACCAGAGAGCATAAATGAATTTCTAAAGTGGGAAAATAATACAACGGTCTATTTTTGCTTAAATAGAGACTGTGTGATTGAAACGCAGTTTGATGTTTTCAAACGTTGTTGGCAAAACTTTATGTTCCTTGCTGATGGTTGTTTATTACTTGGTAAAAAGCGCGATACGGTTGCACAGTTTTTAGAAAATGGTGATGTTAAACTGGGTAATAAACCTAAGGGCTAGCAGTAATACGTTGCACATGCTATAAAAACTGCAGTAACCAAAGAAGGGGATGTCAGTGCAGAGTGTGCAACAAGCTCAGCTATGGAACGATGAAAAAGAGCGGTTAATGTTTGCTGAGCTGGTTAATGTTTTCTACGCCAGAGAAATTCCCGCGCTTGCTGCTGTTCATAACGAGCAGAAACTACGTAAGTCATTGGCTAGTTTACCCTTCTATGTAGAACGCGCTGCACGGCATATAGTGCAAGGTGATATTCCGCTAGAGTTAGATTCTCAAAATGGTGGTTGGCTTGCACCGCAGAAAAAGCTGCCCTCTCAAAATCTGGAGCAAAACGCTTCATTTTATAAAAAACATGCCAAAATAGGATTAGTAATTCCTGTACTAAAAGAGCATTCGGGTTATCAATCATTGACCTTAGATTGTATTGATCAAGTTGACAAAAATAGTTTTCATAGCAACTTAAGTGGATGGTTTTTCTTTTCAGGAGCTTCTCAATCCAACTCTAATCTACAAGTGCTTAAGCCAAGCAAACAAGTCATGACAGCAGCCTGCTGTGGTCATCAATGGCAATTTAATAAAGCAGTCCCACCAAGAAGGCTTAGTTTGCGCGAGATGCTATTAGCCAGTATGATCAATTGGAAAAATGTTCGTTCTATAAAGCGTAATGTTTGATTAATTTGTTATTGGGAAGTGCCGTTTTGCGTATATTTCAGTTTCTACTTCTTAGCCTTGCGCTATTTCTTCAGTATAAATTTTGGTTTGGCCATAATGGAATGCAAGATTACACGCGCTTGAAAAGTGTTGTAGACACGCATCAGGTAGCGAATGAGAAATTAATCAAACGAAATAAGCTATTAAAAGCAGATATTGACGATCTCAAACTTGGCTTAGAAGGCGTTGAGGAAAGAGCGAGACATGAGCTTGGTATGATCAAGCCAAATGAAACCTTCATTAGAGTCTTACCGAATAAATAACATGAATAATTCTCCTATTATTGCTGCTGTTGTCCCAGCTGCAGGTGTCGGCAGCCGTATGCAAGCTGAGATCCCAAAGCAGTATTTAAAAATAAATAATAAGTCTATTTTAGAGCACACAGTGGATAAGCTCAGCTCTATGAGTGAGCTTTGCACCATCATGTTAGCGATTAATCCTGAAGATACGCTATTTAATACTCAACAATTTAGTACGGACAAAGTACAAACTACTGAAGGTGGTAAAGAGCGCGCAGACTCTGTTTTAAACGCGCTAAATGCGCTAGAAACACTGAAACCAGATTGGGTTTTAGTACATGATGCTGCAAGGCCAATAGTGCAAATTGAAGATATTCAAAACTTAATTGCTTGCTGTTTTAAAAAGCAAGAAGGTGGCATTCTTGCAGCTAAGGTCAAAGACACGATTAAGCGTGGGCAGCAATATAGCGAAGAGACTGTACCTCGTGTTGATTTATGGCAGGCACTTACACCTCAGTTATTTCCCTATCAGGCACTAAAAGAGGCTCTGAAGACTTGTTTATCTGAATCAAAACTTATTACGGATGAAGCTTCAGCCATGGAGCTACAGGGTAAGCCAGTGTTACTCGTTGAAGGCCGCAGTGATAATATTAAAATTACCACACCAGAAGATTTACGCTTAGCCGCGTTTTTATTAAAAGAACAGGAAGAAGAAAATGATTAGAATTGGTCACGGTTTTGATGTGCATAAATTCGGTGGCGAAGGCCCATTAACAATCTGCGGTGAGAAAATTCCTTTTGAGCAAGGCTTTATTGCGCACTCTGATGGTGATGTTGCTATTCATGCCTTATGTGATGCTTTGCTCGGTGCAATGGCACTTGGCGACATTGGTAAACACTTTCCAGATACGTCTGCCGAGTTTGAAAATATAGACAGCCGAATTTTACTCAGACAAGTGATGGAACAAGTTACAGCGCTAGGCTATAAGCTCGGTAATTGCGATGTCACTATTGTTGCGCAAGCACCAAAAATGAGACCGCATATTGATAACATGCGTGCCAACCTAGCTGCTGATTGCCAGGCAGAACTGACTCAGGTAAATGTGAAAGCTACAACGACAGAAAAACTGGGCTTCGAAGGTCGTAAAGAAGGCATTTCAGCCCATGCCGTTGTGTTATTGGTTAAAGCATAATGGAATTGCACTATCTTTATGGCAGGCCTGAAGCGGTCGCTGATTTTAAAAGTCAGCCAGAAGACTTCATTGTAGATGAAATACTTGATATCGAACTGACCGGCGAAGGTGAGCACGTCTGTTTGCACATTATTAAAAAGCAGATAAACACATTAGATGTCGCTAAAAAAATCGCAAAACAAGCTGGAACACATGTAAAAAATGTCAGCTATGCGGGATTAAAAGATCGCCATGGTGTTTGCAGTCAGTGGTTTAGTGTCCCTGTTCCTATCAAGAAAGACGTTGATTTTACCGAGCTAAACGATGACTTTATTTTTGTTGCTCAGCAAAAGCGCCATAATCGAAAACTAAGAACAGGCTGTCACTCAGGCAATCGCTTTACGATCACACTAAGAAATATCGATAAGCCATTAGATATTTTGTCACGTATTAATGCAGTGCGTCAGGGCGTGCCAAACTACTTTGGTGAACAGCGCTTTGGTCATGATGGTCACAATCTCACTATGGCTGAGCGCATGTTTGCGGGTGAACATATTCGCGACAGAAAATTACGTAGTATTGTTATTTCTGCTGCGCGCTCGCACATATTCAATCAACTTGTGAGTATGCGAGTAGAAGAGCATGGCTTAGCTAAGACCTGGCATAGAGAAATCTTTATGCTAGACGGCTCTAATGCGTTCTTTGAAGATGATATCAGTGACGAAAATATCGCAAGGTTAACCTCAGGAGATATTTGCTTGTCGGCGCCCCTGGTCGGTAAAGGTGAAAAAGGGTTAATTGAGCAAGAAAAACAGTTTCTTGAAGCCTTTAGTACTTGGCATCATGGTCTTGCCGAATTAGGATTAAAAAATGAGCGCCGCGCTCTGCGATTGCTTCCCATAGATCTTGAAGTGAAAACGATGTCATCGGACAGTATTGAATTACGTTTTGCATTACCTAAAGGGACATTCGCAACAGCAGTGCTTAGAGAGCTTGTTAATTACGTTGATGTGAATAAAAGCGCATTTGCAAATAAGGAAGAACGATGAAGATTTTACTAAGTAACGACGATGGAGTTCATGCAAAAGGGATCTCTGTATTATATGAAGCCTTGAGCAAAATTGCCGATGTGACCGTTATTGCCCCAGACAGAAATTGCAGTGGTGCAAGTAACTCTTTGACGTTGTTAAATCCATTGCGCGCAACACAATTAGAAAATGGTTTTTACTCAGTGAATGGCACGCCGACAGATTGTGTTCATCTTGGTGTAAACCAGCTTTTAGATGAAGAGCCAGATTTAGTTGTGGCAGGCATTAACAATGGGGCTAACTTGGGAGATGATACGCTCTATTCAGGTACTGTCGCTGCGGCAACAGAAGGGCGTCACTTAGGGTTACCTGCAATTGCTGTTTCTCTTTGTTCAAAAAAAGAAGCAAATTACGAAACCGCAGCTGAAGTGGCGGTGAAAATAATCAAACAATTAAGTTCTCACCCACTTCCTAAAGATCAAATTATTAATATTAATGTGCCAGATATTCCCTTAGCTGAATTAAAAGGGGTTAAGGTAACGCGTTTAGGGGCACGTCACAAAGCCGACACTATGACTGAGCAAATTGATCCTTGGGGCCGAAGTGTTTTTTGGTATGGCTCGCTTGGCTCTGAAAGTGATGCTGGCGAAGGCACTGACTTCTATGCTGTCAATCAGGGCTATGCTGCAGTGACACCACTTAAGGTTGATATGACAGCGCATGAGAGCATCGATGCAATGTCTTCTTGGCTGGAAGGAAGTAACTAAGTGCTTGGCAATTATGCCCGTAGTGCAGATGCTTTAGCTGAGCAATTAAAAGCATCGGGAGTCCAAGATAAAAAGGTGCTACAGGTAATCAAAGATACCCCGCGACACCTTTTTATCGATGATGTGTTAAAACACAAAGCCTATGAAAATACAGCTTTACCCATAGGTAATGGGCAAACTATTTCTCAACCTTTTATTGTTGCAAAAATGACAGAAATTTTGCGACAAGTTGGCGTCAAAGGTAAGGTGCTCGAGATAGGAACAGGCTCAGGCTACCAAAGCGCAGTGTTAGCGCAAGTGTTCGAACAGGTGTTTAGCGTTGAGCGGATTAAGTCACTGCAGTGGCAGGCAAAGCGACGTTTACATCAGCTAGACTTATACAATGTTTCCATGAAGCATGGCGATGGCTGGCAAGGTTGGCAAACGAAAGGGCCTTTTTCTGGCATTATTGTTACCGCAGCAGCTAAGTCAGTACCGCAAGCCTTACTTGAGCAACTCGAAGACGAAGGTGCTTTACTGCTTCCCATTGGTGAAGAAGAACAAGTGCTAACTTTAGTGGTGCGAAAAGGTGAGCAATTTATTGAGCATAAAATGGCGCCAGTACGTTTTGTCCCCTTAATAGCGGGAGAAATTTCGCTATGATCTTGCCTAACCTCTTCTTATCTTGTTATTTTTAATAAATAATCGTCAATTCTTACTGGGAAAGTGAATGCAAGCAGTGAACATGTTCATTATTTTGTTACTTTTTGTGTTCATTGCAGGATGCTCATCAACACACATACCTGCTCCCGTCACTTCTTTGACTTATGCCGATTCTTTATCGTCGCGTAAAATAATCATTAGGAATAATCGGTACACAGTGCAAAAAGGCGATACCCTGTTTGCTATTGCATTTACCGCTAATAAGGACGTGCGTACCATCGCAGCCTTAAATAATATAAAACCACCATATACAATTTTTCCTGGCCAAAAGTTAGTACTAGCTAAACCTAAAACACGCAATAAAAAAAGCACTTCCCGTAAAGTTGTTAAAACAGAGACTATTGATAAGAAACAAAAAAATAACAAATTGGCAAAAAAAGATCTTGCGAAGCCAAATCAACGGGAGTATGTTCAAAAACAAGCCACTCAAAAAGTAAACACATTAGCAGCTAAAAAGAATGGCAAAATTGATTGGCAATGGCCTGCAAAAGGGCAAATAACTAAGCACTTTTCTAACAAAGAGCATGGTTATAAAGGATTGCAAATCAAAAACAAATTAGGAACATCAGTAAGTGCGGCAGCAGCAGGGACAGTCGTATATGCAGGAAGCGCGTTGAGAGGGTATGGTAATTTAATCATCCTAAAACACAGTGATGATTACCTAAGTGCCTATGCTCACAATGAACGACTACTTGTTCGGGAGCAGCAAAAAGTTAAAGCTGGGCAGAAAATTGCCGAAATGGGAAATACGGATGCAACGCAAACGGCTTTGAGATTTGAGATTCGCTATAAAGGCCAAGCGGTAAATCCAAAAAAGTACTTACCATAAATGCTTTATTACTGACTGTATGATGGATTAATACCACTCACTCGCTTGGGAGGATGATATGGCTCAAACAGCAAAGAAAGAGACTAAGAAGCTGGTTACTGCAGAAACAGAAGTTGAAGAAGCAGTACTAGATGATGAAAAAATGGAACTTTTGGAAGATGTCGAAACGGAAGATGATGTTTTTGCAAAAGAAGAAACCGTTAAAAACTTAGATGCAACGCAATTGTATTTAGGTGAAATTGGTTTTTCCCCTCTATTAAGTGCAGAAGAAGAAGTTTATTTCGCTCGAAAAGCACTTAAAGGCTGTGAGGCTTCTCGCAAACGCATGATCGAAAGTAACTTGAGATTAGTGGTTAAAATTGCTCGTCGCTATAATAATCGTGGCCTTGCACTTCTTGATTTGATAGAAGAAGGCAACTTGGGCCTGATCAGAGCGGTTGAAAAATTTGACCCAGAACGAGGCTTTCGCTTTTCAACCTATGCAACTTGGTGGATAAGACAAACCATCGAACGTGCGATTATGAATCAGACTCGTACGATTCGCCTTCCTATCCATGTTGTTAAAGAACTCAACGTATACCTTAGAACAGCTCGTGAATTGACACAAAAGCTAGACCATGAGCCAACTGCAGAAGAAATTGCAGAATGTCTTGATCGTCCAGTTGAAGACGTCACTAAAATGCTTCGCCTGAACGAAAAAATCACCTCTGTTGATACGCCAATTGGCGGTGAGAATGACAAAGCGCTACTAGATATCATTGCTGATGAGAAAGGATTTGGTCCTGAAAATGAAGTACAGAATAATGATATCAACAAGCATATTGTTGATTGGCTCGGTGAGCTTAACCCTAAGCAGCGTGAAGTGCTAGCAAGACGTTTTGGTTTATTGGGGTATGAACCTTCAACACTAGAAGATGTCGGCAGAGAAATCGGTTTAACACGCGAGCGTGTAAGACAAATTCAAGTCGAAGCTCTTAGACGCTTAAAAGATATTCTGCAGCATGAAGGTCTAAATATAGATAGCCTTTTCGAGCAGCAATAAGCTTAATTTAAAAATAAAAAACCACTTCAATTGAAGTGGTTTTTTATTATCTATAAATGTCTGATTAATTGAGCAAGCCTTTTAATTTATAGAGTAACTCATGTGCCTGGCGAGGAGTCAGATCATCAGGATCAATTTGCGCAAGTTGTTGCTCAACTTCAGACTCTTGCTTAACAGGCTCTAATGGTAATTGACCTTGTGATTGAGCGGCTGGCTTTTGTTCGTCAATCACACTTTCATGTTGTTCAAGGCGTTTTAACTTCTCTTTTGCCATGGCTAAAACGGGTTTTGGAACACCAGCGAGCCCTGCGACTTGTAAACCAAAACTTTTACTCGCAGCCCCATCTAATACCGTGTGCTTAAAGGCAATTGTATCGTTGTGTTCTACCGCATCTAAATGCACGTTTACAAGCCCTGTTTGTTGCTCTGCAAGCTCAGTTAGCTCAAAGTAATGTGTTGCAAAGAGGGTTTTAGCATTGAGCTTACTCGCTAGGTAGTCAGCGGTTGCATAGGCCAAAGATAAACCATCGTAGGTGCTGGTACCGCGGCCGATTTCATCCATTAACACTAGAGAGTTCTCGGTCGCATTGTTAAGGATCGTGGCGGTCTCGGTCATTTCAACCATGAAGGTTGAGCGACCAGAAGCAAGGTCATCACTTGCGCCAATACGTGTAAATATACGGTCAATGTGGCCGATACGCGCTTCACTTGCTGGTACATAAGAGCCAATGTGCGCCATCAAAGTGATAAGCGCCGTTTGGCGCATATAAGTCGATTTACCACCCATGTTAGGACCCGTGATGATCAACATTTTACGTTGCTCATTGAGTTTCACTGGGTTAGCAATGAATGGCTCTTGACTAACATGTTCAACAACTGGATGACGACCATCTATGATGTCTATACCACTTTCTAGCGTTAACTCTGGTTTGCAGTAGTCGAGCGTTTGTGCACGCTCAGCTAACGTATTTAATACGTCTAAGTCAGCGAGTACTGCAGACATTAATTGTAGTTGCTCTAGGTAAGGCGCAATGTATTCGAATAACTGCTCGTACAATTGTTTTTCAAGTGCAAGGGCTTTGCTCTGACTACCCAATACTTTGTCTTCATGCTCTTTTAGTTCAGGAATGATATAACGCTCGTTGTTTTTAAGCGTTTGGCGACGAATATATTCAGGTGGCACCAGGTGAGAGTTAGCGCGGCTGATTTCGATATAAAAGCCATGCACCTTGTTGTAGCCAATTTTAAGTGTGCTTATTCCAGTGCGCTCACGTTCGCGCAATTCTAACTTCTCAAGAATATCTGTTGCACCTTGGCTCAGTGCTCGCCACTCATCAAGTTCAGCGTTATAGCCAGTAGCAATTACGCCGCCATCGCGGATCAGCACGGGCGGATTATCAATAATCGCTTGCTCTAAGAGTGACTGTAGCTTAGGCAATACAGGAGATTGATCGCAGATCAATTTTATACGAGGATCGGCTGCCTCATCGAGTAAAGCATGCAGCGGTGCAAGGGCTTGTAAGGCACCGCGTAAACGCGTTAAGTCGCGAGGGCGGGCAGTACATAGCGCAAGACGAGCGACCACGCGCTCAATATCGCCAATATGTCTTAAGCTGTCATAAAGCTCCATACAAATTTGGCTGTTGATTAAGCTTGCAATGGCATTTAGTCGGGCATTTAATTCATTGCGATCACGTACCGGTGTATGAATACGGCGCTTTAATAAACGCGAGCCCATCGGTGTCGCGGTTTTATCTAATACTTGTGCTAGGGTGTTTTCAATCCCGCCTGATAGGTTGACTGTCAGCTCTAAGTTTTTACGCGTTGCCGCATCTAGGATCACCGCATGTTCGTTTTTCTCAAGGGTAATGGCACGAATATGTGGCAGAGCAATGCGTTGTGTATCTTTAACATATTGCATCACACAGCCAGCAGCGATTAATCCTGTATGCGCTTTATCAACGCCAAAGCCGATTAGATCTTGTGTACCAAACTGCTGACAAAGCAAATGTTTTGCAGTATCTAAATCAAATTCCCAATCAGGGCGACGACGACCGCCTTTGACTTGCTCAAGTAAAAACAGATTCTGGAATGATTCAGGATAAAGTAATTCAGCAGGTTGCAGGCGCTGTAGCGTCGAAACCAATGCTTCATCGGTGTTTAATTCAACAATGTTAAAACGGCCTGAGTTGATATCAAGATAAGCCACACCGTATTGGCCTTGTTTATTCTGATAAACGCTGGCAAGTAAGTTGTCTTGTCGCTCTTGTAACAAAGCTTCATCACTAACCGTACCTGGTGTGACAATACGCACCACTTTTCGCTCAACCGGCCCCTTGCTTGTAGCAGGATCGCCAACTTGCTCACAAATCGCCACTGACTCTCCCATTTGCACTAGTCGAGCAAGATAATTCTCTACTGCATGATAAGGTACACCGGCCATTGGAATGGGGGCGCCGCCCGCTTTACCACGATGAGTTTGTGAAATATCGAGTAGTTGTGCGGCACGAATCGCATCGTCAAAGAACAATTCATAAAAGTCACCCATGCGATAAAACAGTAAAATGTCTTGATGATCCGCTTTGATCCGCAGATATTGCTGCATCATGGGAGTTTGTTGTTTTATAGTATGTTCTGAATATAAATCTATCGACATGCAATGACCTAAAAGGATAATGATGGAGCTACAGCAACAAGTGAGTACTCTAGCGTCAAAGTTGGGCGCTATTTTAGCTGATAAACGACTGACGATCACTACCGCTGAATCATGTACAGGCGGAGGAGTGAGTTATGCGCTTACCGATACATCGGGCAGTTCACGATATATTGACCGCTGCTTTGTCACCTACAGTAATGAAGCTAAGCAGGCATTGCTGGGGGTAACTGAAAGTACCTTACAGGAACACGGTGCAGTCAGTGAACAAACCGTGTTAGAAATGTGTGCAGGTGCCGCCAAGGCTGCCAATGCAGATCTTGCGATTGCAATTTCGGGAGTGGCAGGGCCTACTGGTGGTAGTGATGAAAAACCAGTAGGTACTGTATGGTTTGGCCTGTATTTGGCGGGAAAACAGCACACTTATCATTGTGTTTTTGCCGGAAATCGAGCTGAAATTAGAGAGCAAGCCATTGTTTTTTCATTAGAAAAGTCAATTGAGCTATTAAATTCATAAAAATATGCTTGATACTGTAATTTCATACAGTATACTTACTGGCATTACGCAAGATTGGAGAAGCAAATGAACGACAATAAACAAAAGGCACTAGATGCCGCGTTATCACAAATTGAACGCCAATTTGGTAAAGGTTCAATCATGAAACTAGGTGATAGCCAAGCGTTAGATATTGAAGCAATTTCTACTGGCTCACTAGGTATTGATATCGCATTAGGCATAGGTGGTTTACCAACTGGTCGTATTGTCGAGATTTATGGTCCTGAATCATCAGGTAAAACTACGCTTACTCTTCAAGTTATTGCAGAAGCGCAAAAGCAAGGCAAAACATGTGCATTCGTAGATGCTGAGCATGCATTAGATCCAGTCTATGCTGAAAAGCTGGGTGTTAACGTTGACGAGCTACTTGTTTCTCAGCCTGACACGGGTGAGCAAGCATTAGAAATCTGTGACATGCTGGTTCGTTCAGGTGCAGTAGATGTGGTGATTGTTGACTCGGTAGCAGCACTAACACCTAAAGCTGAAATTGAAGGTGATATGGGTGACACGCACGTTGGTCTTCAAGCACGTCTTATGTCGCAAGCATTGCGTAAGCTAACAGCGAATATTAAGCGTTCAAACACGCTTTGTATTTTCATCAACCAAATCCGTATGAAGATTGGTGTGATGTTCGGTAACCCAGAAACAACAACAGGTGGTAACGCACTTAAATTCTACGCATCAGTACGTATTGATATCCGTCGAATCGGTTCAGTGAAAGATGGCGATGAAGTAGTTGGTAACGAAACTCGTGTGAAGGTCGTTAAAAACAAAGTTGCACCACCGTTTAAGCAAGCTGAATTTATCATCATGTATGGTGAGGGTATTTCTAAGCAAGGTGAATTAATCGACTTGGGTGTTAAGCACAAGCTAGTTGAGAAATCAGGTGCTTGGTATAGCTATAACGGCAGCAAGGTTGGTCAAGGTAAGTCTAACTCTATCAAGTTCTTAAAAGAGAATCCTGAGATCGCAGCTGAGATCGAAGGTAAATTGAGAGATATGTTATTACTGCAAGCGACAATTCAACCTGAAGAAGGTGAAGATAAAGGCTTAGCCGAGTCAGACGCTGAATTTTAACATTCATTAGATTCAAATCAGAATATCAAACAACATCTCCAAAGCCTGCTTAGCAGGCTTTTTTATTATCGGTCCTAAATCAATGGTCTCGAATAAAATCTACGAGCTCTGAATCCTCACCAACAAATATTTCTTGCCCTGCAGATGTTACTTTATGCCATGCTTATCTAGCATAATATGGCGACGGTAAATCTCAGAACTCGCTAATTTCGTTCAATGAGCTAATACAAAAGCGCCTACTTTAGGCAATAATTTTTTATGTTGAGTGCTCAATAATTCGAGCTGAGAAAAGGTCGTTTTTACTTGTTAATATGCCATAGTCAGTTCTATAGACGAGTTCTAATTTACAACCGCTTTGAAAGGCTGAAGCTATCACTATAAGTGTTAAAAGTGCCTCATTTATACCCACCCTCTTAATTAGACTATCTATTTTTAGGCAAGTAAAACTTATCGATAACGAGACGAAAATTTTGCTATTTAGTTGTTCTAAATAAAAATTTCGACGAGGTTGGCGTCTGTTTTAATCCCTCAAAATGATTAAATATTATTGAGGGGTGGTATTAAAACCTAAGTTAACCAAGATTTGACCGCGGTGAATAGATAACAAACGAATACAGTACAACTTTATTTAAAAGCGTTAGTTATACATTTTAAAAAAACCTATACAAACTGATTTTAGCTTAAATGTGTTAATAAAACTTATTCTAAAAGCTGCTAGATAGATTGGTCTCAAAGGGCTTGAACTGGCCTTATTGAATTTGCGTATTTGGTCCAAATGTAGGTAAGTCTAGCTATAAAAAAGCCGAGCTGAGCTCGGCTTTAGTATAAGAGACCTAATAAGTGGGGATGAACTTATTTATATTGCGCGTCTAGTGTTACACCAGAGAACGTGCTGTAAGCTCTTAAACCAATGTGCCAAGTGCCTGCCTGAGGGTTAGTGAACGTACATGTTTCAGCGTTACCACTCTTATAAGGACGGCAGTCATAAGTTGATGTTGTAGGTTGGCTACCTTGTCTTACGTAAAGGTCAGCATCACCTGAACCACCAGAGATAGTTACAGTAAAGCTTGTCATGCCTGCTGGGATATCAACTGTTTTATAAACCCAGTTGTTGCGACTTGCAGAAAGGTTGCTTTCAGTGATACCACCTGGTTGAGGACCTGTAGCACCTGTAGTTAAGTCACCTTGTAAGCTAACACCTGTGTATGCAGAGTAACCTTGAAGCATTACATGGTAAGTACCTGCAGTTGGGTTATCAATTGTACATACTTCGTTATTACCACCTTTGTATGGGCGACAATCGTATGAAGATGTCGTTGGCTTGCTACCAGCTTTAACATAAAGGTCAGCATCACCAGTACCACCACTCATAGTGAAAGTTACTTTACTCGTGTTAGCAGGGATTTCCATTGTGTAGAAATCTTGACCGCCTTGCGCGCCGCTTAGGCCTGTTTTAGCTTCGCCATCAGCAAGTACTTTGTCGCCAACAGGAGGCTGAACAACACCACCTGAAGCTTCAGCAACTGCAGCCGCCGCATCGATAATACCAGTACCACAGCTAGTACAAGTTGCACCGAAGCTCTTAGTCGTATTTTTAAGGATAGCTTCAACTTCATCTGGCGTTGCAGAAGGTTTAGCTTGCTTGATAAGAGCTGCTACACCCGCAACGTGAGGCGCTGCCATTGAAGTACCTTGAGAGTAGTGGTACGAATCAGAGCTAGGACCTGTTGAACCTGAGTTATGTGTAGAAAGAACACCTTCAGGGTCATTTGCAAAGCTTTGAGCACCACCAGGCGCTGCTACGTCAATGTTCGAACCATAGTTTGAGTAGTATGCACGACCACCGTTACGACCAACTGATGCAACGTTTACTACGCCAGAACAGTTACCTGGGTTGTAGTTTGCAGAGTTATCGTTATCGTTACCTGCCGCGATTACAACAACCGTGCCGTTTGCACGAGCTTGGTTAATTGCATTTTGCGTTGTTGAGCTACAAGAGCCGCTGCCACCTAGACTCATGTTGATTACGTCAGCTGGGTTAGCATTTGCAGGTACACCTGATACCGAACCACCAGAAGCCCAGATAATACCGTCAGCGATATCTGAAGTTAAACCACCACATTTACCAAGTACACGTACAGGCACAACTTTCGCATCGTAAGCAACACCCACAACACCTTCGCCGTTGTTAGCCACTGCCGCTACCGTACCTGCTACGTGAGTACCGTGCCAGCTAGAGCTTTGAGCACCGTGTGTGTAACCACATTCGTTCGCAGAAATAGCATCACCTGGGTCACGTGCATCAGAGTCACGACCGCCGCCATCGTTCGCTACCATAGTGTTAGAGATCATGTCATAACCCGGTAGGATGTTCGCGTTTAAGTCAGCGTGAGGACGGTAACCAGTATCAAGTACAGCAACTACCACACCAGCACCTGTTGCGCTGTCCCAAGCTGCTGGCGCATTAATACCTGCAGTGTTTTCAAAGTAGTGCCACTGATCAGAGTACTGAGGATCGTTTGGTGTCGCTGTTGGTTTTAGCATTTGGTCGATTTCGATATATTCAACGTTACCAGATGCTGCGATTTCTTGCATTAATGCATTAGCTTCAAGAGCTGAAAGCTTTTTATTAACACGCATAACGTGGTGGTTGTTTAAAGCCATCGCACGAACGTACTGAGGTGTTACTTTTGCTTTCTTACTTTTAAAATTCTGTACAAACGCTTTTGCGCGTTGATTCATCATTGCTGGAGACATTTCGCCAAGGTCAGCAGACATCAGCATTTGTTGTTCTGAACTGTCTTTATACTTGATGATGAACTGAGTACCTAAAGCAGATTGATTCTTTAATTTAGCCGCTGTTTGGTTTACAGACGGAGCATTGAATTGGTCTAAAGAAGGTAAAGCTGAAACCGAACCTGCTACCATAGCAGATGCCATTGCAAGGCTTAACGCGCCTAATTTAAATGGTGTTTTTATTGTCATAATAGTTTCCCAATAGTCACTTGTTGTTTTTCTTCGCCAAACTGCGGCGAGGAAGAAAGGTAAAATAAAAGTTAACAAAGTGAAAGCGGAAGTTTGGTTATTTAGATATACGCTATGGTTATAAATAGATGGATAAACGGCTCGATAAATTATAAAGGCATTGATTGTTAAGGTTTTTTTAAGATTTAATTAAGTTTTAGAGTTTTCACTAGTAATGTAAATATATGTAAATGGTTAGTAATTTAGTGTTAATTTTATGCTTGATTGCACAAAAGAACCACCATCAAGGTATAATCCTCCCCGATTTCGGCTAAACAGAGAAAAATATGTTGCAATACGATGTGGTAATTATTGGTGCGGGGGCTGCCGGTTTAATGTGTGCGGCTCAAGCAGGTTATCGAGGTAGACGTGTAGCTGTCATTGACATGGGTAAAAAGCCGGGCCGTAAAATCTTGATCAGTGGCGGTGGACGTTGCAATTTTACGAATGAAGGTGCCAGTCCAACAAATTATCTGTGTGGCAATCCTCACTTCGTTAAATCTTGTTTAAGCCGTTATACCCAACATGACTTTATAGAGCTTGTTGAGCGTCATGGGCTTGCCTACCATCATAAAACGCTTGGTCAGCTTTTTTGTGACAATAGCGCACAAGATATCGTTGATATTCTTATGACAGAGTGTGAGTGGGCGGGCGTAGAATTACATCTCAGAAACGAAGTCTTAAATGTCTCTGAGCTAGCAGAAGGCGGTTATCAGGTAACAACCTCAGATAATGTATTTTCTTGTGAGTCATTAGTTGTGGCCTCTGGAGGATTAACCATGCCTAAACTCGGTGCAACACCAATAGGCTATAAAATTGCGGAACAATTTAATCTCAGGGTGTTGCCGACGATGGCGGCGTTAGTGCCTTTTACCTTACATGATCATGACAAAGCACGATTTGATGGTCTATCAGGTGTAAGCATTCCATGTTTGGTCTCGAGTGACTGCGGTACTGAGTTTAGAGAAAATATTCTATTTACCCACCGAGGTTTATCTGGTCCTGCTATTTTGCAAATCTCTTCATTTTGGCGAGCAGGACAAGCGGTGACGATTAACTTATTGCCAGATCTTCGATTAGATGAAGCTATTCATCAATGGCGCAAAGAGCAAGGCAGTAAGTCTTTAAAGAATGTCTTGTCTAATATTTTGCCAAAGCGTTTTGTTGAAGTGCTGATCAACGAACAAGCCATTCCTGACAAAGCATTGAATCAATTAACACACACAGAAATTGAAGAAATAGCAAGATACATTCACCAGTGGCAAATCAAACCTAATGGTACAGAAGGTTACAGAACTGCTGAGGTGACTTTAGGCGGTGTAGATACCGATGAGTTAAGCTCAAAGACATTTGAATCGAAAAAGCAAAAAGGCTTGTACTTTATCGGTGAAGTAACCGATGTGACTGGTTGGCTCGGAGGGTACAACTTCCAGTATGCGTGGAGCTGTGGTTGGGCGTGCGGGCAAGCATGCTAAACATGTGTAGGTAAAATAAAGATTGCCTAAGAAAAATAAGGTTTGCCGTGACCTTTGTCCAGGTAAGTTATAGTTTGCCAAGTAAGAACGGGAAAACTACACTTTTTAAAATAAGCATCTGATGGTAGCAATGATGGCTTGGTTTACCGTAAAGGATGTAAAAGGTGCAGAAGTTTTTAGAAGTGAGGAATTTGGTTTGAAAACCAAAAGGGTTCATCATCTTCTATTGAGAGTCAACTTTTCCATATCCTAGAACATCGGGATGACGTTATTGATATACGTGAACAGTTACCATTGATTCCGCTAGAACTGAGTTAGAAAATAGCAAGAACAATCGGTATGATCTGCTTTAATCAAACAGGGCACTTTAATAATGGAATATAATCCAATTATTAAGGTTTGAAATGACAAAATGAACAAACAGAAGTTACACAGCAGAATTTAAACAGAAGCTGTGGCAAAGGTAATCGAGCAAGGTTACTGCGCATCAAAGGCGTCCGCGTCTTTAGGCATCACAGATAAGTTACTTTATAACTGGAAACCAAGAAAATCTTCAAGCAAAGTAGAAGTAACTTGGGCTACAGAGAACTACGAAAACGGTTATGCAAAGAGGGCTTTAATGTCAGCGAGTTGCTTTCAAAGTCACAATGAAGCGTAAGTATAGCGATGCTATTGATGATAATCTGTTGAATCAGAATTTTAATCCTATTGCTCCAAATCAAATCAAGTCTGGGCTGGTGATGTAACTTACTTAAAAACAGGTGAAGGCTAGGTGTATCTAGCCATTGTTATGGACTTATATCCACGCCGTATTGTTGGTTGGCATATCGACAAACGGATGGAGACTGATTTAGTAAGCAAAGCGATGATTAAAGCCTATAACTTACGTCAGCCGCCAAAAGGCTTGGTATTTCACAGCGATAGAGGCTCACAATATACCAGTAAGCATTATCGTACACTGTTAACCAGCTACGGTATTCGAGGGAACATGGGCGATGTGGTAGCGTGTTGGGTGAGCAGTTCTTCGGCAGTTTAAAACACGATTGGTTGCTGAAAATACCACACGTGAACATATTAGAAGTGGTGTAATGGCGTATATGCGCCATTACAACTTAGAAAGGCTTCATACTGCTAATGGTGATCTGTCGCCAGTAGAGTATGAACAAAGTTCCTTAAGAAAAGTGTCTTGATTTAGTTGCGCGGAACATTATCAAGAAGTTAAACCACAAAAGACAATCATCTCATTTTGCTTACTCCAACTTTTCAAATTAAACATCTAGAATCACCACTATTGCACTTAACTATATGCCATCATTTGCTCTAGTTGCCATTACTTCTTTAAATTTGCGATAGCCATGAACAAAGGATGCAATACCTGGTGCACACAATGGATCTAAACGAGTGGAGGAGCAAACCTTGTAAAATGTGTCTTCATCTAAAGTAATTGGAACAATTCCATTATCAATTGTTTCCCAATTACCTATCTTTTTAAATGAAGGGAATTGTTCATTCGCCCAATCAACATCATGAACAATGATAGTACTCAAAATTTCAGGTCGCAGCCTATACAAATCTAAACACAACCCCGTCACATGAAATTCCGCCATTCTGCTTTTAAATAATCTTTCTAAGTGAGCTACTTCTGGATAAGCATAGATCTCTGTCAAATAGTTTTTCGAATGTGAACCAGTCAATTCTGGATATCCAAATATTTCTTCTGCTACTTCCCGTATCACTTGATCTTTAAAGTTTAATTCACTTTCATATTCAAAAGGGTTATTTAAAACTGGTTGAAACATACTTGCAGGTATGACGTGAGTTTCGTTGAAACTGTTAGCTTTAGGGGCCATTTTAGCTAACAACGCTTGATAGCCTTTTTGCGTATTGTAAATAAACAAACAGGCGCTCCCTAAAGAGTATTCACCTTTAGTAAAGTCATTATCGACAACAAGCTTGCTAATCTGCTGAGCCCAAAGTTTAAGGTTGGGGTTATTTATATAATCATTTATTTTTGGACTTTCTAAGCCTGGGTAACCACCTAGAATACTGTAAAAATGCTTGTCACAATAATACAATGCTTTGAAGTAGTTACTAACACTACATTCCAATTCCCCTGACTCTTGAGAAAAAGAACGCAAAGCGAATGTTGCAGCGTTGAAAATCCCCGGTTTATTTTTTTTCACCGCATTTAAAAAACTCTCTGGCGGCTCTTGGCTTTCTATATACACTAAGTTTTTACTAAGTGAGATATTTTGACTATTTGCCATCAAATCGATTGTAGGATAAAAGAATTCTTGGCCAGTATCAGGGTTTCTTACTTTTAGAAGTTTAGACTTAATAGTCTGGTACGCAGCTTCACCCACAAAGTTTTTGACTGATTGTATATGCAAGTCTAAAAATTCAGGCAGCAATCTTTCTTTATAATACGGAAGGGCCTCTGTCCCCATATTTTCAATCGCTTCATATTCATTTTCATTGCTAGTCATAGTACTTTTTATTAACCTATCATACTGCGTGGCTATAAGGTGCGTGGTCGTTTTCCTACTATAACGAGAATTGATGTATGGAAAATAATCAGTTAGGAGCTCATGTACGCTTTGTACTATTTTGTCCTTTTCTTGAATATCTTCAGACAAGTAGTCTTGCACTCGAGACAGCCTAAAAAAGCTATGTTTTCCCTCTGTTCCATCATTGATCCAGCGTTGATATGTCATTCTACTTACTGGCTTGTTAATACTATCTTGCAACTCAGCTTCGCACAGAGTTGGATCAATATTGGTAATAAAGTGATTCAGTCTCTCGGGTGTAAAATCATTTAATAGCAAACATATCTTTTGTGAAACATCCATTTTAACAGTTACCTCTTTTTTCTTAGCTGAATTATGTATTCATTTTGATGCCCATGACTCTTCAACCAACCAGCGCTATAATAATCAGTACTTCTATGGTTAAAAACGCGACTATGTTTATCAAGCAAAATTGCCTCTAAAACCATAATGCACAGCCTCTTGTAACACAATAAAAACAACAGAATTACATTCATGAACGCGCATGAACATTCGAATGTTTGCTCATGCGTTCATCTTTTTCATTTGGTATGTACAAGCCTAAAAACTTCTCATAATTTGAATTTATTGATTAAAAGCAGTCGCTCATAAATATGTGTGATTTGTTTTTATGTCATCGATTTCTGTCAATAAGTAAGGAGTTAAATTATGAGTTTTGATATTGCAAAAAATATAGGTTTACAACTATTTCCATTGTCTAACTTTAATTCACGTGAGATTGCCAACTTATATGCAGAAATTTGGCGAGATGGACCCTATAGCGAAGTTTGGACTGAAGATACCGCTCATCAAGCTGTTAGTTCAATGGGCGATAACTTACTGGTCGCTACATTCGACGACGCTATCATTGGCTTTATTGCCGGTTTTCCATTCATTCAAAGTCTAGAAAGTCATCCAGATTTTTTTTGCGCAACACCAGCTATACAGCAACTTGGCCTTGACGTGAAGAAAATTGATTATCTAGCAGAACTAGCTGTCATGCATTCTTATCGAGGGCTAGGTTACGGGGCTAGCTTATTACAAAGTTATGTAGACTATGTAATAGATAAAGGCTGTGAAGGAGTGTTGCTCCGCACACATGCGAGCAACAGAAATCCGGCGCTACCTTTATATAAAAATTTTGGTTTTACTTATCTAGTGGATCAAACAGGCAAACGAATTACCACAGAGGTTAACCACCCGCGATTAGGCAACATACCTGAAATAGATCATCGTCCATTTCACCTACTGAAACTCTAAATTAAATCAGGCGCTAGGAGTAATTATGCCAAGGATGGCATTAAAGCATTCAATAACGGATTGTCAAAAAAATTTAAGACAGTTTGAACATTATTTAAAATTTAAGAGGAAAGAAACATGGCTATTTCAGGCTTTGCAGAATATTTACCAGAAGAACAAATGTTAGCAGATAAGATAGAAGATGCGTTTCGTACAGAATGTGAGTTGTTAGGTGCTGTTCATATTGTTACGCCAGCTGTTGAACGAGTTAAAACCTTACAAGATAAAGGTAGTGATAACAAAGAAATATATCGACTTACTCGGCTGACGGATCCAGAAAAAGGTTTAAGTGATTTAGCTCTTAGATTTGACCACACAGTACCATTAGCAAGGTATGTAACTGAACATCAGCAAGATATATCATTTCCTTTCATGCGTTATGCGATCGATCCTGTATGGCGTGGTGAACGGGCCCAAAAAGGCAGGTATCGACAGTTTACTCAAGCTGATCTGGATGTGATTGGGGATGGCTCTTTATCACTCTTAAATGATGCACAAATGTTGGCCGTTATTTATAGAGTTTTTAGTAAGTTAAAGGTTGGGGAGTTTGTGATTTCTGTAAATAATCGAAAAGCATTAACTGGCTTTTTAAGTGGTGTTGGTTTTGCTGATGATCAAATTGGTGCCGCTTTAAAGATAATAGATAACCTTGAAAAGGTTGGTGAAGATGAAACTAGCCAAGCACTATTTGAATTGGTTGATGATGCGAAAGCAGTCAGAGCCACATTAGATTATTTCAATTTTTCAGGTTCACCTGAAGAAACGATAAATTATTTGATGGGGTTAAATTATAGTGACGAATTTACTGCTGGTGTAAAAGAGTTAAACGAAGTTATCGCTCACATACAATCTTTAGGTATTCCTGAATCGTTTTACAAGATAGATCTGTGTATTGCTCGTGGTTTGGATTACTACACAGGTACAGTATATGAAACTAGGCTTATCAAATATCAAAATATTGGCTCTATTTGTTCTGGTGGTCGATTTGATACTCTCCTTGAAAAATTAGGCGCAAAAAGGAAATTGCCAGGCGTTGGTGTGTCTATTGGGGTTACAAGGCTGCTTTCATCGCTATTTGAAAATAAAATATTTGGTATAGAAAAAGGTTTAAATAATACAGTTTTACTAACCGTATTAGATCCGCGTTACATAGAGAAATATTTGTCTATTGCAGAAATGCTTCGTGAAAATGGTATTCCAACTTTCTTGTATCCTGAGCCTCATAAACTATCTAAACAGTTGAAATACGCATCTAAGAAAGCAATGAAGTTGGCCATTATCGTTGGGGAAGATGAGTTTAAAAATGATTCTTTACTTATTCGTAACCTAGCTGAAGGTGAACAAGTAGAAATTAATCAGAGCGAACTAATTTCTTATTTACAAAAAGAGGAAAAACGGTTCACTTGATTTACCAAATAAACCCTTTTTAACTAGTTGCAGCTGAACTTTTGGAGAAATAAATCAAGGGTTCAGTCTGCTATTTTAACCCACCTAATTTAGTACAGCTCTTTTGTAGAAATTTATGGAGTCTCAAGAAAACTAATTGGTGTCATATCACCAATTGAGTCATGAGGCCGCTCATAATTATAAATATTTTTCCACTCATCAGTGATTTCACATTGAGACGGATATGAGCGAATAACGAACATTGATTCTTTATTACGGCGAAATATATTTTACTTTAAGGTTAATTTTGGCGAACTTTATTTTTCCTAAACTAAACAGTCTAATTTAGAGGGGAATCCCCCTCTAAATTGAGTTACTTTAACTTAGCGGCATTCTACTTCTGTTAAACATTCTTTAAGAAAAGTAGGGCACATCAAGTCTGTTATTCTGCACTCATTGACGGTTACTAAACAATTACGACGTGTTTCACCCCAACCGCCTGCAATATGAGGGGTATTCTCAAGACTGATTTGAGTCTGTGAACTTAGCTGTTTTAAATGTTTTTTATGTAAATTCAGTTTCATAACAATTTCCTTATGTAATACCATTTGTTGAAATGCTAATTGTAAAAATCTTGTTTAAAGCGTCTACATAATGAACACTGTTGTGTTTACCTGCAATAGGTAAAAAGTGATTAAATAATATTTAACTCATTATTCAATAATATTTAACTCATTATTCAATGCCATTGCCGCCGAACGGTTTGGCGCATTTAACTTTTCTAAAATCTTCGCAACGTGGTTTTTCACCGTATATTGGCTGATCCCTAAAATCATGCCAATCTCACCATTGGTTTTACCCGATGATATCCAATTTAGCACTTCTTTTTCTCGATCAGTAAGTAAGTGGATAGGTGAGTTATAAGCTCTCATAGACTCATATCTGAACAGTTGTGCTTTATGTAGATAAGGTAAAATGAGCTCGATTAGATAAGATGCTGGAGCCGATGTATTTGTGCGTTTATTATTAAAAGCCACCAAAGTGGCAAATCCTGAGTCTTGATTATCTAAATCATAAGTTGCGATATCAGATAATGGGTTTCTAGCCTTCGCATAACTTTTTAGTAAATTTACATTATTTAGTTTATTACAACTAATGTTTTTTTGAAGTTGCTGCTGTAAGTTTGGCGAATATGCGATTGCATAATCGGCTTTTACTGACCGGTTCGATTTATCTATTAGCGCGACATATAGTTCTTCTTTTTCAGCAAAAAACATAACCTCTTCAAAAATATTGAGATTAAAAGAACGGTCCTTTATGGATGTTTTTAACAGCTCTATGGCCTTTAAAATACTTGATAGCTCTTCAGTACAACCCAAAAACATGTGCATTCTCCTTAAAATACGATGTCAAGGTAATGAATTTATTCATATTAATTCTGCAGGTCTTGCAGTAAAAAAATTCATATTTAATTAATCGCGTGATTAATTAAAGCATGGATGCGGAATTGATAGCAATTAAAAGTGAAGAAATTGTGAATGAAAAAAAATAAATCGCCGATCTCGAGTAATTGTCATAAAGCTGAACGCGAAACGAGCAAAATAAGGCCGTATAGACGGGTAAAAGAGTTTTTTATGTTTTCGAACAACATAACTCAGTGAAGTCGAATTGATTAACAAAGGATGCTTGGCGCTTAAGTATAAATCATAGATGGTCCTATCAGACTATTCGAAGTTCAGACGTACATTGTTAGACTTAGCAGGGGCTTGAAAAGGATTAAGGTTTAATATGATTGAAAGATTACGGCGACCATCGTCATGGCCATTTTATTTTACTGTGCTGATTTATGCAGCGTTGATTTGGCTGCAAGGCCTTTCGAATTTATTGTTGCAAATAATTCATGAATTTGAGATTGCATTAACGATGGCATTGGGCTCTTTTGTGGCTGGTGGAACGGCGTTAGGTGGCGGAGCGGTTGCCTTTCCGGTGATGACCAAGGTCTTAGCCATAGAACCCGCGACCGCAAAAGTGTTTTCTCTGGCTATACAGAGCTTTGGTATGACTGCGGCAGCAATCACCATTTTTTGTCGTCGCATTCCTATTTATACCAACATCGTGTTTATGGCTTTGCCTATGTCTGCATTAGGTGTGGCAATCAGTTTATTGTATGTGGCTCCCTTCGCGCCGAGGCTTTTGGTTAAATCAATCTTTAGTTTTCTACTCTTGTGTTTCGCTATTACCATGGTGTTGCGCTGGTGGCGAAAAGCGCATCACCAACCCAGCGCGGAGCATATCAAGCCTAGCCTAGGACGATTTCTATTAGTTGGGTTTGTTGGCGGCATTGCTAGCGGTTTAGTTGGGTCTGGCTCTGATATCGCATTATTTGCTTTGCTGATCATTGCCTATCAAGCCGACATTAAAAAAGCCACTGCAACTTCTGTGGTGGTGATGGCATTTACTTCACTGGTAGGTAGCGCTATTAATACCTGGCATCTCAATACGATTACGCCAGAAATTGAACAGTATTTATTAGCTGCAATTCCCATTGTTGTCGTCGGCGCGCCGCTTGGGGCTTATGTGTGTTCAAAAGTGAAAGTTGGCCAATTAGTGAGTTTTTTGTTGTTGCTAATAAGCCTAGAAGTATTTTTTACGGGCTATGAGTTATGGCAGCAGTAATCACAACCCTTAAATAGCGAATTCAATAAAGATAATTAGCGTAAGTAATTATTGTATAAATAAAAAAACAAACTTTAGTTGACGAAATATTGAACTTTATATTTAATTAACCAAATGGTTAATTAAATATAAAGAGCATAACATGACGACAAAAGTAGGCAGAGGAAGGCCGGTTTGCGAAACCAAAAAAGCGGAGCAAAGGGCTAAGCTGATTATCGCTGCACAGCATTTACTCAATGTGAAATCGTACAGTCAGATCACCATTCGAGAAATTGCAGCTGAGGCGAAAGTAAATTCAGCGATGATCAAATATTACTTCGAGAGTAAAGAAGGTTTATTCGTTGAATTGATCCAAGCCTTGGCCGATGAACACTTTTCTCAATTTGGTGATTTGCATGCACAGGCTCGCCCTGTTTATCACTTTATGCGTAAATTTAATCAAATCCTGCAAACGAATCCGGGGTTTGTGCATTTATTAGCGGAAGAAATTCTCAATAAAACCACGCCATTGGCACAGGCCTTTATGAGTGCATTTCCAGAGCGAGTGTCGCAATTTTTACCTGAGTTAATTAAACAAGAAGCTGGCATTGATAACCATAAAAAAGCCAAGTTGGCGGCATTTTCACTAATGACACAACTGGTCTCGCCTTACATTTTTAAAACACTACGTCAGCAAGCCTGGCAAATCGAAGACGCCGACATACAAAGCGAACAGCGTGTGAAGGAATTATATCTGCAGTTTATTTTTGGTTTAAAGGAGCAACAAACCCATGAGGTGGAATTTTAGTGCAAGAAGGAATTTGCCTATCGCGGTTGCGATTGGCGTTCTATTAGTAGTCATCATAGTTAAATTAAATGCGTCAATGCAGCATCAGGTAGTGACTGATGACGGTCAATTGGCGCATTATCAGTTGCTCAAGCAGCAAGCGATAAGGCCTGAAATAGTGGGCTTTGGGCGTGTAGAGCCAAACGTACAATTTAATGGCATTGCCGAGGTGTCGGGTAAAATCACTTATATGCATCCTGCACTTAAAAAAGGTGAACTATTTGAACAAGGTACCTTGCTGTTATCGATTGACGATAGTGATTACCAACTACAGTTGGCGAAAGCCAATGCCAATTTAGCCACTGCACAGGTGCAACTTGCTGCTAAGAAAACTGCGCAATTAAATAACGCCCTCGATATCAAACTTAGTCGTAATAAGCTGCAAATAGCGCAAAGCGAATACGACCGCTTAGCGCGTTTACTTAAGCAAAAAAGCATATCTCAAAATGATCTTGATAGAGCCCAGCAACAAGTGCTCTTGCAGCAACAAGATTTACAGCGCAATGAAAATGCCAAGAGTTTATTGCCATTAGAGATCAAAGCATTGCAAGCTGGTGTTAACAAAGCTGAGGCGGATGTGAAACAAGCACAGCTTGCCATTGAACGTACACAAGTTCGTCTGCCATTTACAGGCCGTATTCATAAAGTGAATGTTGAGCAATCGCAATGGGTCACCATGGGCATGCCAATATTTAGTGCCAGTGATGTGGCGCAAGTACAAATAAACGCTCAGTTTACTTTTGACAGCTTCCATCAATTTACTGGTTTTTTTAAACGTCCACCTAATATCAATACAGTATCAGCGCAGGGCATGGCCGCTTATTTTGCTGAGCAAGGTTTGCAAGCTCAGGTAGAGTTATTGGGTCATGAAGGTATGCGCTGGCCGGCTAAAATAGCCCGCATGAGCGATGAAATAGACCCACAAAGCCAAACGGTTGGGGTGGTTGTTACCATTGACGATAGTTATAAAAATATTGAGCTTGCTAATAAGCCGCCTTTACTGGCTGGTATGCGTGCAAAAGTGTCGCTCTTAGCGACAGAACAAAATTTTATTGCCGTGCCAAGAGCGGCTGTAAAAGGTCGTTATGCGATATTGGCCGATGCGCAAAATAGATTACAAAAGCTCGATACGCAGGGCGCGTTAAAACAGCAAAACTATTTCTTGTTTAAAGATGAGAATTTGCTGGGAGCAAAACTTATCACCACAGATCTGTTCCCTGTGATCGCAGGCAGTAAATTACAATTGGTTCCAGAGCACACTGCAGTTGCGGCGTCATCCGTGAAGGAGCCACAATAATGATCCGCTTTTTTGCAGCGCACCCCACAGCAGCCAATATTTTAATGCTGCTATTTATCGTGATTGGCTTAGTCAGTTTGCCGCAAATTCATCGTGAAACTTTACCTAAAATCAACCAGTACCAGCTCGATATCGTGGTGCCATACCCAGGAGCCAGTGCTGAAAACGTCGAACAAAAGATCTGTTTAAGTCTAGAAAGTGCACTAGATGGGATCAGTTTTTTAGAAGAAAAACATTGTGTGGCACGACAAAATGTTGGCCAGATGACGGTAAAAATGTTTGAGCAAGGTGACTTTGAACAGTTCAGTACTGACGTAAGAAACGCCATCGACACCATAGATGACTTTCCAGTGCAGGTTGAGCAATGGACCATTAACGAGCGAGGACGTACACAAGATGTGGTGAGTGTGGCAGTCACCACCCATGAAGCACTAAATGGCTCGAATAATGGTTTATCGCGCGTTGAGCTAAAAGCCTTAGCTGAGCAAGTTAAAGTCACTTTACTGCGCCATCCAGACATTCCGATTGTTGAAATCAATGATTTTTCTAAACATCAATTGCGCGTGACAGCATCACAAGACGCGCTGCAACAATACGGCATGAGTTTGCAAACCTTGAGTCAGCGTTTAACTGCACAAAATATCGAACTGCCGCTCGGTGTGCTCGAAACCTCAGAAGCCGACACGCAAATTCGTATTAAAGACGAACGTCGCTCTGCAGAGCAGTTGGCTGATGTTGTAGTGAGCACAGGCACGCAAGGTAATCACGTGCGCATCGCCGATTTAGGGCAGGTGAGCGATACGTTTGAACGCGATGAAAAGCAGATCTTTTTCAACGGTGCGCCTGCAGCCATTATCACCATTAAAAAGAACACCAACGAAGATAGCCTAAGGGTGTTACATGCCACCGAAGCGGTTTTGGCAAAGCTACAAGCCAGTTTGCCAAGTGGGGTGCATTTAACTTTGACCAACGACAACACTAGCTTAGTAAAAGACAGGATCAACTTGTTGATCACCAATGCGTGGCAAGGTTTGTTGTTGGTGTTTTTTGTGATGTGGCTATTTTTCTCTTTCAAATATGCGTTTTGGGTGGTGATGGGTCTACCTGTGTCATTTTTAGCGAGTTTCTTTTTAATGATGCACTTGGGGATCTCAATCAATATGCTCTCTATGGTGGCGCTGTTATTGGCGCTTGGGATCTTAATGGACGATGCTATCGTGATCGCCGAGTCTATTGGATCGCATATTGAAAAAGGCTTAAAAGTACAAGATGCCGTACTTCAAGGCACGAAAGTCGTCTTACCCGGGGTGTGTTCTTCTTTTGTCACTACGTTATGTATTTTTGTTGGCTTGATCTTTATTGAAGGCAATTTAGGACAGATCTTAAAAGTGATCCCCATTGTGCTTATTTCTGTTATCACCGTTTCTTTGATTGAAGCCTTCTTTATTTTGCCGAACCACTTAAGTCACGCCTTACAAAGTAAAAGCAAAGATGGAAAATGGGCGCAACGTGTTGGTGCAATTCGCGCTCGTTTTGACGCTAAGTTTACCCATTGGAATCAGCAGATATTGCATTTGAACCATGTGTTGATCCGCTATCGCTACTTGGTGTTTGGTACGGTGATCGCCACCTTTTTATTGTCTTTGAGTATGTTAATTTCTGGCGTGCTGAAATTTACCGCATTCCCTGATATTGATGGTGATGTATTGCAAGCGCGTTTGTTAATGCCAAATGGCACGCCGTTGGTTAAAACCCAGCAAACCATGCAAAAGATAGAGCAAGCTTTGGCGCGTACCAATGCAAAGCTCAGTGAACAAGAAGATGGCGAGTTGGTGATTGCCAGCACGGTGGTGTATGGGCAAAACCCAGACTACCAAGATCAAGGGGCCAACCTGGCCTATATTTCAGTGGATTTACTCAGTGCAGAGCAGCGCAATACCCACTTACAGGCTTTTTCGGATCTGTGGCGCAAAGAATTAGGTGATGTGCCAGAGGCGCTGAGTTTATCGTTCAAAGAGCCTAAATTGGGACCGCAAGGCAGAGCCGTTGATATTCGTTTGCAGTCTGACGACATAGAACAGCTGAGTCAGGCAGCCTACGAGCTAAAAAACTGGTTAAAGGGTTATCCTGGAGTGCAGAACATTACCGACGATTTGAGACCGGGCAAACCTGAGTTTACCTTGACGCTCAAACCGGATGCATTAGTTACGGGTATTACTTCTGCGGACATAGCTCAGCAACTTAGGCCAGCATTTCAAGGCAGCAAATTATCTGACATTCATGTTGGGCTCGAAAATTACGAAGTGACGGTAAAGCTGGCAGAGCAGAGTATGGACGAATACAGTGATTTTGATAACTTTCTGATTATTCATCCAAAAAGCCAAGTTGCCATTCCCCTTGCCGCGTTAGTTAATATCGAGCAAACGCGGGGACTTGCGGTGATCAATCGCGTAAATAATATGCCGACGGTCTCTGTATTCGCTGATATCGACAGCGAGCTTAATACCGCTTCTGCGGTGGTGAAAGATGTCGAAAAACGCTGGTTGTCTGAGCTTACTTCACGCTATCCAGAGATGACTTACAGTATTGAAGGTGAAGTCAAAAATGCGGGGATCACCCAGTCGTCTATGCGCCGCGCCATGTTACTCGGCATGATAGGTATTTTCTTGTTGTTGGCATTGCAGTTTCAAAGTTATGTTGAGCCACTTATTGTCATGGTGTCGATACCGCTGGCAATGATAGGAGTAGTGTGGGGTCACTTTATTATGGGCATTAACTTCTCGATGCCATCGCTTATGGGCTTTATTTCGCTGGCAGGCATCGTTGTGAATGACTCAATTTTATTGGTGCAGTTTGTGAAAAGCCGCGTTCAAGAAGGCTTCTCGGTGCACGATGCTGCGGCTCAAGCCAGTCACGACCGTTTTCGTGCGGTGGTGTTAACATCAGTAACTACAATAGCAGGTATGACGCCATTATTGTTCGAAACCAGTTTGCAGGCGCAGATCTTAATTCCGCTGGCGACCAGTATTGTGTTTGGTATTTTAGCCTCAACCTGTTTGGTATTGCTGGTGTTACCTTGCTTGTACAGCATTTTAGAAGACTTTGGGGTGGCAAAACCCTATCACAGTCATCATGGTATAGACTCAGGCGATGCGGTTAACGAGCACGAGTTAAGTGGTAATGTAAAAGCTTAAAGCGGTTGTAAAATCAATTTAAACCGAGTCACAAAATTTAAGGGCCACAGCGGGGCAAACTGCTGTGGCTTTTTTTAGTCTTTTTTAGCTGAGAAAAAAAGAGCCCTGACGGGCTCAAACACTAGGCTTAATTAGCTTGGTAAAATGTTGATTTAAAAGCTGTGGAACTTAAATAGCTTGAGAGCGACCTGATAGCTGTTTTATCAAATCAATATCGGTATTGCCTATCATGTCGATAGGCAGAGAGATTTTTTGATCTATGATCTTTTTTGCGGCCATAAAATCTTTTGCCGTGTTAATGCAATCTGCTGCGATGATGCGGCCTTGTTTTAAATACCACAATGAAAAACTGCTTGCTGAATGTTGACGTAATACGGTGTTGTCATAGCCATGATTTAAGCCTGCGATCTGAATTTTACAGTCGTATTGATCAGACCAAAACCAAGGCACTGACGTCACTGCTTGGTGTTTACCACATATAGTCGCAGCAGCGGTTTTTGCTTGTGCTAAGGCATTTGGCACAGATTCAATACGTGTCGCGGTACCACTGTGATGCTCAATACCTATGGTGCAATCGCCTGCAGCATAAATATTTTTATCTGTGGTTTGGCATAATTCATTAACCACAATGCCATTTTGCTCCACCAGTAATCCTGCTTGTTCAGCAAGCTCAGTGTTAATTTCGGCGCCGATACCAACAATGACTAAATCAGCATTAAAATACTGCTCAGGAGCGTCTAATTGGGTAAGTGTTTTACAACGCACCCCAGTCACGGTTTGCTCACCGGTGAATGCTAAAACTTGTGTGTTGGTATGTATTTCTACGCCATGTTGTTGGTGAAGCTGCTGATAAAACTCAGAAATAAACGGCGCGGTAACGCGAGCAAGCAATCTCGGCGCTTGCTCTAGTAGTGTTATTTGATGGCCCATTTTATTGAGTACAGCAGCGGTTTCTAAACCAATGTAGCCGCCTCCAACCATCACAATACGCTGTTTATCTGTGTTTAATTGTGCAGCTAATTGTTCAATGTCTTTCAGGGTTTTTATATAAAAAACATTATTTAATTCACTGCCTGAACAAGTGATTTTACGCGCCCGACTGCCCGTGCACAGTAGCAAGTGTTCATAGCTTAGACGCTCACCATTTTGCAGTACCACACTTTGTAAAGCGGGCTCTATTCTTGCCACTCGAGTGCGTAATTTTAGGGTGATGTTATCTTTTTGGTAGGCTTGCTCAGGTCTTATTAATAAGCCTTTTTCATCTACCTGACCCAATAAATAATTTTTAGAAAGCGGTGGGCGATGATAGGGCAAGCTGTGTTCATCACTGATCAAAACGATTTCGTCAGTCCAGCCTTCTTTCCTTAAACTAATACACGCTTGCGCGCCGGCATGTCCGCCGCCAATGATGATGCATCTTGCCATGATGTTATTCCTTAAATTTGTGGCTAAAGCTCAGATTATCCAAATCTAGTATTGAGATTCTGGTAATCTCACTTGCAAGCCATGGTGCTCATCAGACACTAAAACCTGGCAACTTAGACGACTTAACTCAGTCGGCTCTGAGACCATTTCTAGCATGTCTGCTTCACTGCTACTGGGTTCACTTACCTTGCCGTGCCAGTCGTCTGTTAAATAACAATGACAGGTTGCACAACTGCCCGAACCACCGCACTCAGCTTCAATGCCGTCGATCATGTTTTCCATCGCAGCTTGCATTAAAGAAGTCCCTGCTGGCACATCTATGGTGGTTTCATTGCCGCTAAAATCAATAAAAGTAATATCAGGCATAACAGCTCCTACATAGAAAAACGGCTAAGTTGATTAATTTCAGCCAAGATAGCCGCCGGATCGGCCTCTAGTTGACTGTCCATGGTGGTATTCCAGCGGTTTAAAAAGCCACAAATGGCGATGACCGCTGAGATCTCAATGACCGCCGCTTCACTAAAGTGTTTACCTAAGTCGTCATAATGGTGCTTTTCTAGGTGAGCAGGCGAGGTGCTTGCAGCAAATGCAAAGCGAAGTGCTGCGCGTTCAGCATCGTCATATAAAATGCTGCTTTCAAATTCAAATGCGGCCAACACCTTGGCACGATTCACATTCACGCGACTAGCGATATGCGAGAAATGCCCCTGACAATATTGGCACCCCGCAGCATTAGAACTAATGGTGGCAATCGCCCATTTTAGTTCTGTGCTGATGTGTTCAAATTGGTTTAAGCACCCAAACAACTGCCCAAATGCTTTAGCTAGCATAGGGTTTTTAGCCATGGTCAAAATGCCGTTTGGAATAAACCCTAGATTGTTCTCAATGCCCTGCAAAATGGGCTCTAACTCAGGAATATCAGCACGACTAACCGGGCTGACTAAGTGATTTTTAGTTTGCTGCATTGCAGTCTTCCTAACTGTGATAGCGAGCCATCAAGGTATAGCTAAGCGTAGAACATTCCTATAGTCCCAACGGACCAAGGCCATAGTCCACAGGGGCTATATGGCTATATCAACATTCCCTGTAAGGTTTTTAATAGATTCAAACTGAACCCGAACATTCGCGGCATCGCTTACTATTCAAAGCAAATAAGTCGTGGTTGAAGGATTTGCAAAGACTAGACAGGAAACTAGCATGATTGAAGAACTAATCGACTTTATAAACAACGAATTACTTGAAGGTGCGGCACCTGATTTAGATCAGCACACACCGCTTTTAGAGCTAGGTATTTTAAATTCACTGTCGATGGTGAGATTACTTGCGCATGTAGATCAGCGCTATGGTGCCAAGATCCCTGAGCACGATATTACCCCTGTGCATTTTGAGAATATAGAAACACTAGCAGCGCTTATTAACACCTTAAGCGCAAAAGATGAGATGCAGGCTGAGCAATCGGTATCTGAGCTAGAGCGCCTTGTGAAATTACAAGAAAGCTATGGCATTCAGAGTGAGCTGGTGGATGCAGGTGAAGGCTTTAAGCAGCACGTATTACGAGTTAAAGGCGATGGCCCTTTATGGATTTTACTGCCTGCACTTGGCAACCCTTCAACATCTTGGTCTTCAACGCTGCGTTCAGTACAAGGTCGTCACAATGCCGTGGCGCTTGATTTAGCGGGTTTTGGCTTGAGCCAAAGTGCCAATGAAGCGCCATCTTATGTTGATCATGTTGAGTTTACATTGCAATACCTTGCAACGCTTGAAGAGCAAGAATGGGTGCTGGTGGCAAACTCTGCAGGCAGCATGATCGCAACTGAGATTGCCCGTCGTTTCCCTGAGAAAGTAAAAGCCCTGGTTTGTAGTGGCTTTGGTTTAGTTGAAGACGTCGAAAACTGGTGGGGCGATTTAAAGAAAATGTCGTCAAACCCAGAGCAATTCTTAGCAGCCGCTTATTACCACCCACCAAAGATGACGCCAGCCTTAGAGTCATTACTTGATGATGTGCTGTCTCGCCCTGCCTATCACAGCTTCTTAGATGACTATGCGCGTCAGTCTATTGCGAAAACCTTTGATGGGGTGATGGTACCCACTTTATTTGTTGCAGGTAATCACGACCAAATTATTCCACCAGAATGGAGTGAAAAAGCCGCTGAGTTACTTGATAACGCCAGTGTTACTCGCCTTTCTCGCTGTGGTCACTTCTCGGCTTCTGAACGCCCAGAAGAGTTTGTTTGGGTAGTGGAAGATTTCTTAAAAAGGGAAGCAATGTAATGGATCAGTTTAAAAGTTACGACGTCGTTATTATTGGCAGTGGCCCAGCAGGCAGCTTATGCGGCATAGAGTGTCGCAAAAAAGGCTTATCGGTTTTATGTATTGAAAAAGATGAGTTTCCGCGTTTTCACATTGGCGAATCACTAACTGGTAACGCAGGGCAGATCATTCGCGATCTTGGTTTGGCTGATGAAATGGATGCCGCAGGTTTCCCAGATAAACCGGGTGTGAACGTGATTGGTTCACTGTCAAAGAATGAGTTCTTTATCCCTATCTTAGCGCCGACTTGGCAGGTACGCCGTAGCGGCTTCGACAACATGTTAAAGCGAAAAGCCCTAGAGCATGGCGTTGAATATCAGCAAGGCTTAGTTAAAGACGTGATCAAGCATGAAGAAAAAGTGGTTGGCGCGATTTATAAAGCCGATGGCGTTGAGTATCAAGTACGCTCAAAGGTACTGGTAGATGCCAGTGGTCAAAATACCTTTTTATCGCGTAAGGGCATTGCAGGAAAACGTGAAATTGAGTTCTTTTCACAACAAATTGCTTCTTTTGCACATTATAAAAATGTTGAGCGTGACTTACCGCCTTTCTCAACAAATACCACCATTTTATATTCAAAGCAGTATCACTGGTCGTGGATCATTCCAATCTCGCCAGACACAGATAGTCTAGGTATAGTGATCCCGAAAGACTTGTACTACAAAGAATGTAAAAACCCAGATGATGCCATCGAATGGGGTATGGAGCATATCAGCCCTGAGATCAGACGCCGTTTCAAAAACGCAGAGCGCGTAGGTGAGTCGCAATCTATGGCAGACTTCTCTTACCGTATTGAACCGTTTGTAGGTGATGGTTGGTTATGTATCGGTGACGCGCATCGATTCTTAGATCCAATTTTCTCTTATGGCGTGTCATTCGCCATGAAAGAGGGCATTAAAGCTGCCGATGCCATTAAACGTGCCATCGATGGTAACGATTGGAAAACGCCTTTCTACGAATACCGCGATTGGAGTAATGGCGGTCAGCAAATTGCTGCAGATCTTATTCGTTACTTCTGGATCTACCCAATTTTCTTTGGCTATCAAATGCAAAACCCTGATTTACGAGATGAAGTCATCCGTTTATTAGGTGGCTGTTGCTTTGATTGTGAAGGATGGAAAGCCCCGACCATCTTTAGAAATGCCATTGAAGAATACGACCGCAAACAAATGGCTGGTTGAGGATAGATCATGAACTTTGCGTGGAATGAGGATCAGCTCGCATTACATGAGCACGCCTTGAGCTTTGCACGAGATCTCGACTTTTCGAAGATCTCTGCAGGCGAGTTTCCAATGGAAGCTTGGCGATCACTGGGTGAGTTTGGCTATTACGGTTTACCCGTAGATAGCCGCTACTCGCCTTGTGGCAGTGGTTTTGACATTTTAACCACAGTTAAAATTTTAGAGGGTCTTGGTCAAGGTTGTGCAGATACCGGCATTTTATTTGCCGGTGCTGCACACACCTTTGCTTGCGTTATGCCGATTTATGAACATGGCAGTGAAACACTTAAACATGAATTATTACCTGCACTAACCAGTGGTGAGAAAATTGCGGCAAATGCCATTTCTGAAGCTGAAGCAGGCTCAGATATAGGCAAATTAACCACCAAGGCAACCAGAGAGGGTGACTACTACATCATCAATGGCGCTAAGTCTTATGTGACTAATGGCAGTGTGGCCGACTACTTTGTTCTCTATGCGACCACCAACCCTAAGTTTGGCTACTTAGGACAAACGGCCTTTGTTGTGCCTGCTGATTTACCTGGCATTGAAGTAGGAAAAAGCTACAAAAAGTTAGGGCTAGATTCGGCGCAGCTCAACCAAGTGTTTTTTGACGAGGTAAAAGTGCATAAGGACTATGTACTGGGCAGTGAAGGGCAAGGCGCACGTATTTTTGCCGCCTCTATGGATTGGGAGCGCTGTTGCTTATTTGCGTTGTTCGTTGGTGTGATGCAGAACGATTTAGAGCGCTGCATTGAGTTTGCGAATACCCGCAAGCAGGGCGATAAAACCATCAGCAAATTTCAGGCAGTGTCACATCGTATTGCTGATATGGAAGTACGTTTACAAAGTGCGCGCTTACTACTGTATTTCGCGGCTTGGCAAAAGTCGCAAGATGTTGATAACACGAAAGCAGTGGCATCAAGTAAATTAGCCATCAGCGAGGCGTTTGTGCAATCGGGTATTGACGCCATTCGTATTCATGGCGCGGCCGGTTACTTACAAGAAAGCGGCATAGATAGCAGCATTCGTGATGCTCTAGGGTCGGTGTTGTTCTCAGGTACGTCTGATATACAACGAGAACTCATCTGCAATAGGTTGGGCCTACTATGAAGTTGCTCAATCAAGTATTAACTCAAGGCTTAGTGCGCGCTGGTGAGCAAGCCCTGGCGGTGAGCGATAGCACAGAGTCGTATAGTTATGGTGAATTACAACTTAGGGCGACTCAAATTGCAGTACTGCTGCAAAAAATCGGCGTTAAAGCGGGTGACAGAGTAGGGCTTTGGTGTGATAAGTCATGTCGAGCACTGGCTGGTATGTTGGCGGTGAGTAAACTCAATGCCGTTTATGTACCAATCGATCCAATGAATCCGAAAGTGCGTGTGGATATTATTCGTCAAGACTGCGACATGAAGGTATTGATCACCAATAAAGCTAAGTTTAGTCAATATCAGCGCGGTGATAATGCTTTATGCGACTTTGTGGTATTAGACGAAGATGCGCTAATAAGCTCAGTATTGCATGTACACACGTGGCAACATATTACTGCTCAGCAACCAAGCCAGCTTAACTTACCAAAGCAGGGTAAAAGCACAGATCTGGCTTATATGCTGTACACATCTGGCTCAACTGGCGTACCAAAAGGGGTCAAAATCAGTCATGAAAATGCTCTTGCCTTTATTGAGTGGTCCGCGAATAAACTCAATGCAACAGTGCAAGATCGTTTTGCCAATCATGCCCCTTGGCATTTTGATTTATCAGTGCTGGATATTTATGTGGCTTTGTTATCAGGTGCAAGTGTTCATTTGGTATCTGAAATCGACAGCTATGTGGCACAAAAATTAGTGTCATTTGTCGCCCAAAAGCAGATCAGTATTTGGTATTCAGTGCCGACCGCATTGGTGATGATGCTAGAAGCTGAGGCGGACTTTACGGAGCGTTGCCAGCAGCTGAGAGCCATTATTTTTGCCGGTGAAGCTTTTGCGATTAAACCGCTGAAACAACTTCGTGAAGCGTTTCCCAATGCAGAGCTTTACAACTTTTATGGCCCGACTGAAACCAATGTCTGTAGTTACTACAAAGTCCCTCGGATAGTACCAGACAAGCTGCCTATAGGTTACCCAGCCAGCAATGCTTTGCTATCAATTTGTGATGAACAAGGTAAAGCACTGCCTGTGGGCGAGCAAGGCTTTGTTACTGTAATTGGCCCGACTGTTTTCAGCGGTTATTGGGGGCGCGCAAATCTGCAATCAGAAGCTTATAACACAGGTGATATCGGCTATTTCAATGAGTTGGGAGAGTTGATGTATGTCGGTCGCCAAGATCATATGGTGAAAGTGAATGGTTATCGAGTTCATCTTGGTGAAGTTGAACGCGCTATTTACCAGCACCCAGCAGTGAAAGAGTGTTTAGTTGAGCTCAGCAGCCAAAAAACACTCCATGCGCATATTGCCGTTGAGGGCGATGCGCCGTCTTTATTAACGCTAAAAATTCACTGTGCCAAACGTTTACCTAAATACATGTTGCCAGAGCAGGTGATAGTGCACGATGCACTGCCTCGTAATCGCAACGGAAAATTATCGCGTCAATGCTTATCTGGGTTGTCTGCTCAATCGTGATCTGAAAATAACACCCAGATCACGATGAGCTAGGCGTAACACGTTTGCTCCGGCAAACACCTCCTAGTTAAACAAGGAATGAAAAATGAGAAAAAAAATCGCAGTCATCGGTGCTGGTTTATCAGGCATTGCCGCCATCAAACAGCTTACAGACGGGGGCCATGAGGTCGTCTGTTTTGAAAAAGCAGAAAGCTTTGGTGGTGTATTTGCCGATAAAAAAATCTATGAAGATTTGCACCTAACCATTTCTAATTATTTTATGGCGTATTCAGATTATGTGCCGAGTCAGCAAAAGCTGAAGTTCTGGTCTAAAAAAGAATACGTTAACTACTTAGGCGAATATCTTGCCCGCTTCGAATTAGGTCAATACATTCATTACGATCACGAAGTACGAAAGGTAGAAAAGCAAGCGGGTAAATGGCAGGTCACAACAAAACATGGCATGGCTGAACAAACTGACACCTTTGACATGGTTGCCGTTTGCTCGGGTCATTTCCAAAAGCCAAAGCTGCCTGAGCTTGCTGGTTTAGATATGTTCGAGGGCGAAATTGAACACTCGAATGATTACCGTGACAAGCACAAATATGCGGGTAAACGTGTGTTATGTGTCGGTTTGGGTGAAAGTAGTGCCGACATTACTTCTGAGATTTCAGAAGTTGCGAGTAAATGTATCTTATCGCTGCGCCGTTACCCAGCGGTGGCACCACGCTATATGGCGTTCCAAGAAGATCCTTACTTCACCATAGATACCAGCTGGTTAACATCACGCATCGTGAACAAATTACCACATCGTTATCATGGTGGGATCACCAAAGGCATTTTCAATAAGTATGTGAATAGCCGGAACGATCATGTGCGGATCAGAGGTGAGTGGCTGAAAAAATCTGGCCCTTCTCACCATCAGGCCGTCACTAAAAATGAGCGACTATTCAGGCCAATCGCCGATGGCAAAGTAGTGCCTAACATTGGTGGCATTGTGCGTTTTGAAAAAAACGCCGTGGTGTTTCAAGATGGCACGCGTGAAGAAATTGATGCCGTGGTATTTTGCACCGGTTATCAACTGAGCTTCCCATTTTTAGATGTCAGCATCAGCAATATGCGTGATTTGTATAAACAAATGTTTATTCCTGAAATGGGTGACTCACTGTCGTTTATCGGTTTTGTTCGCCCGCAACAAGGGGGGATTCCAGTTATTGCTGAAATGCAATGTCGTTACTTATCACAACTGGCCTGTGGCGAAAAATCATTACCACCGCTATCTGAAATGGTAGATATCATTAAATACGACACTGAGCACTGGCAGACGGAGTATAAGATCACCCCACATGTGGCGTCTTTGGTGAACTACTGCCATTACATGGATTCTATGGCAAAGCTGGTCGGCTGCATGCCTGAGATCCCTAGCTTGTTTAAAGATCCATTGTTGCGCGTAAAGCTTTTGCATAACCCGCAGTTTGCAGCGCAATACCGTTTAGATGGCCCAAATAAAATGACGCATACAGCGCGCTCGTTTTTATTAGGCTTTCCAAATATCAGTTCTTGGCCACGCATCATTCATTTTGAATTGGCTTTGATCACTCAAAAACTACTCTCACGTCTGCGCCTTGATGGCTTACGTGAGCTTAGTAAATAGCTGCTCAGGGACGGGAAAACGTTATGATCCGACTAACCGATGAGTGCTTGTGTAATTTAGATGATGGGTTGCAACCACATCGCTTTAATTTAAGTCGTTTAAGCCATTTGCAAAAAATCATTTTAGGCACAGATGGCACAGTAACCCAATTAATCGAAAGTATTGTCGATGAAAAGTTGGTGGTGAATAAATTGTTTGAAGCCGATGTTGATAGCGACACGATCGCCACAACCTCGAGTGAACAACAAGCTGAAACACATTGCCAAAGGCGGGTTATTTTATTGCAAGGCGAGACCTCAGGCTTGCCTTACCTATACGCCGACTCCTTGGTTTATCACGGTAACATGAACGTGAATTTTTCTCGCGCCCTGACTCATTCTCAGATCCCCATCGGCAAAGCTTGGGAAAAGTTTCAGGTAGAAACTTATAAAACCTTGCTGTCATGGGGATTTGAATATGCCAATGAGCTAGCACCTCACTTTGCGATTTCAAGCCATGATTTGGTGTTGTATCGCACCTATTTGGTGTTCTCTCAGGGCAAAAAGATCTTTCGGATCACCGAAAAGTTTCCTTTCGTTTGGTATCTGCAATCAGAGCAATTCACAGCGAGTGCAGCGACCACTGCAACGCCAACTTTAGTCAGCGGAATTTGAGCAATGAAAAATACAGACAGCGTCGTGGCGCAACCACACATCAATTTAGACATTAACAAACTGACTCCGAGTATTCCTCACATCCCATTTAACAGCGAAGACGGGCAGCTGTTTTTTTGGGGTGAGGATTACCACCTAATTATCGAGTCTCTATCAAAGAAGTACGGAGATATCTACTCGGTTGAAACAGCCAAGGGCAATTTGGTGGTATTAAACGGCTATCAATACATCAAAGAAGCATTGGTCACACAGAATGATGTGTTTAATGTACGCGCCGACTATAAAATTCTGCAAGTGGCACCACAAAAGCACTTTTTAGAGTTAGAAGCTGGCGAGCCTTGGCAGGTGCACCGTAAAGTATTTGCCCATGCCATGCGCGAATATTTTGCTACGCGCTGGGATAACATTGAGCAATGGATGACCACTGAAATTGAGGATATCGCAGCTGTATGGCAAGCCGATGAGGGCAAGCCATTTGACCCTAATCGCGAAGTGTCAATTAAGCTTGCTAGCTTTTTACATAAGGTCATGTTTGATGATCGCTTTGGTGAGTTTGAAAAAGGCCTGTTTGACGAGAAAAGCTTAAGTTGGTTACCAAATGGCTTTATTAATAGCACGCGTTACGAGTTGATGCCTACTGAGCTGCAAGAGAAATATTACGCTCAGTATGGTGATGCGATTGAAAAGTTTAGCGGTAACTTGAACGCCCTTGATCAATACGTATCATTTAATGTTGACCGTCGTAAAGCCGATTATAAACCGGGCGAGTATCGTGATTTATGTGATTATTTGTTTGCTGCAAATGACAGTGTCGATGAGCAAACGAAAGCTGCTTTAAACATTGATGAAAAAGAAATTGTCATCGGTTCACTGACTCAAGTCGCGGGAGCTGGTGGCGGTGTTGGTGCATTTGCCATGCGCTGGGCCTTGTTATACTTGGCCGCTTTTCCAAAACAGCAGCAGCGTGTACAAAAAGAACTCGATGAAGTGGTGGGTAAAAACGCGGTGCCATTGAATAAGCACAAAGCGGATCTGCCTTATACACAGGCGTTTATCAGTGAGGTATTGCGCCATTGTTCAATTACATCTATGCCAGCGGCAAACTATGCAACCAGCAAAGACACGCTATTAGACGGTTATTTTCTTGCCGAAGGCACGCCATTGGTGATTAATAATTACAGTATTACCCGTGATGAAACGCTGTGGGAAAACCCGCATGAATTTATGCCTGAGCGCTTTTTAGATGAAGATGGCGAGTTGAGCAAAAAGCAATTGGGTAAGGCTTTCCCATTTGGTTTAGGACAGCGCCGCTGCTTGGGTGAACATTTTGGTAAGTACATCATTCATACCTTGTTTGCTCAGTTAGCGCATAAGTTTGAATTTAGTCTACCTGTAGGGAAGAAAGCCAATCTTAAAGCGATTTCAGGGGTATTCTTAGTGCCTGAAGAAGTCGAAATCGTGGCTAAATCGCGCAACACCTAATTCATTTTATACGCACACATAAAAGGCCGTGTACTTGAAAAGTACGCGGCCTTTTTTTATATAAGTTAAGTTTTTATTTTATATTTAACATTTTTGTAACTTTGAGTTTTTATTCTATTCTAAGTAATTGATGTTTTTACTTAAGGAAAGAATATGAACAATAATAAATGGCTTTTTGCCCCGCTACTGCTGAGCGCTGCCTCGGCTTTTGCACTACCACAGTGCCCGCAACCACATTTGATGGAGCAGCGTTTTGAAGCGCCCAGCTTTGAAACCGGCAAATATAAAAACTGGTCAAATCGTTTTATTACTTGGTTGCCAAGCTTTCATATGATCCATGATGAAATTGTCGCGGTAGGTAAGCCCGTTACAGTAACTGCTAAGTTTGATTACGGCAGTGTGGCACATAAAGACTTAGAGTTTGAAACAGTGAAGTTTTATATTCGTGGTCAAAATGATGCACAGTGGCAATATGTATCGACAGCGACCACAAACAGCGATGGTAAAGCGACTTTATCTTTACCAGGCATGTCTGCAGGACAATACCGTATTTACGCGGGCGTGCCAGCTGATGGCACAGGCACAGAAGGTTTCTTAACGGTCGTAGAGCCAAATACCGAAGCGGTATTATTCGATATTGATGGCACATTAACAGAGTCTGATGCCGAGCAAATTGGTGATTACACAGGCATAGATTATGCTGATGCAAAGGACGAAGCTTATACCTTAGCGCGAAGCTATTTGGATTTAGGTTATCAGCCTATTTATCTGACCGCGCGTGTTTATTGGTATGCCAAAGGTACACGTAAATGGTTATCTTGGATGGGCTTGCCTCAAGGTTATCTGCGCACATCGTTGAGTAATGAAACCAGCTTATTCCGTACTGCTGAGTACAAAACAGAGCAGATTAATAAGCTTGAAGCGAATGGCATTAAAATTGTGCGTGCCTATGGCAATGCAAAAACGGATGCTGAAGCATTTATCAAATCTGGGTTGAGTGCATCTCAAAGCTTTACCATAGGTAAAGATGCGGGTCATTACGGCACAACGCCGATTTTAAATAACAGTTACGCCGATCATATTGCGACTCACGTCAGTAACTTCCCGAACGCGAATTGCCAGTAATTTATTTACTCTCTCCAGCCCTGAGTCCCCCAACCGCTTAGGGCTGTTATCAAAAGTTTCACTTATTCTCTTTAAACTTTTATTAACATAGTTGTAACTTTAAAGTTTTAACTCTACTATGCGCATGATTTTTATTGGCTTAAGGAAATGAGCTGTAAAAAGCTTATTAAGCCCGTTCTATAAGGAAAATTATGAATATCAAAAAACTGAGTATTGGTCTTGCACTGCTAGGTGCGACGTCAGCAAGTGCATTCACGCAACTAGGTGGCGGTGGCATCATGCCAATGGGTCACGAATGGCTCACACGTACCGCGGCGCTGGAGTTATTAGACCAAGAGCACATCATTCAAACTGATCCCAATGATCCTCGATATCACTGGCAGCAAGGGCTGGCGAAGCGCACAGACTTAACTGCAGCGTATGATGAAGTGCAGCGTATACAAGCTAAAAGCAATAACAATTCGAGTTACCAGCCTAAGTATGACGATATCTATGCAGCCATTGTGGGCGAACGCTGGGTGGACATTGCTGGGTTTAATGTGACGAATGCCAGTACGGATCCGACTGGGCCAAACTGCTTTAGTGCGATTTCGCAAGAACCTGCCGATCTTCAACAAGATCACTTTATGCGCCGTTATGATGACATAGGTGGTCAAGGTGGTGTAGATGCCGCTTACCGAGGCCAAAAGCGCTTTATTGAACACTTTGTTAATGCCGCAATGGCAGAGCAAAAGCGTATTCAAGTGTGGGATGGTGGAGGCTATTCAGCTAAAACTGAAGTGGATCATAACTACTTCTTGTTTGGTCGAGCGGTGCACTTATTCCAAGACTCATTTAGCCCGGAGCACACAGTACGTTTACCAGCGGATAACTACGAAAAAGTATGGCAAGTAAAAGCTTATTTATGTTCAGAAGGTGCAGAGCAGCACACGCATGACACCAAAGATGTGCTCGACTTCAGCAGTGGCGATGTGATCTGGCAAGAAAATACTCGCCTTGATTCAGGGTGGAATTCATATTCTGCAAGTAATATGAAGCCTGTTGCGCTGGTGGCCTTAGAAGCAAGTAAAGACCTATGGGCGGCATTTATCCGTACTATGGCCGTAGACAAAAGTGCACGCGAAGCTTATGCAAGGCAAGAAGCACAAACCTTGGTCGACAATTGGTTGTCGTTTGATGAACAAGCGATGCTTGCGTGGTATGACAACCAGCAACATAGAGATCATACTTATGTACTCGCCCCGGGTGAAACTGGAACAGGCAAAACACTTGAAGCCTGTATGGGAGAATTAAATGTCGGCACAACCAATCAAGCTGAGCGTGTTGCGCAATTAGATGCTGAGCGTCGTCAGTGCTTATATAACATTGAAGCAGAACCCGGATACGCAGATCTGTACGATGATTATATGGGAATGCCATATAACTGGCGCTGGAAGTCACTGACTTGGCAAACACCACCAAACGACTGGCAACCGACAAAGCAGCAAGCTGACAGTGGCAAAGCGGTTGTGATCAAGTCTGCTGTAGATGGTAAGGCGCTGTCGGTATCTGCTTTAAATAATAATGAGCGCTTAACTACAGTACAGAATAATCCTGTGGAGTGGTTAAAAGTACCCGCAAGTGAGGGGCGTTACTATTTACGAAGTCGCCAAGCGCCAGCATTATTCTTTAGCTATAGTGGGTCTTCATCAGGGTATGGCAAATTATGGGACTCGCCAAAACAAGCGGAGTACGAGTTCGTTTATCAAGGAGGCGTATGGAATATTATAAATACCTATTGGCAGCAGTATTTTTGGTATAACCAAGATAAGCAGCGTCCACAATTAACCTCTACAGGCAGTGCAGATAAACAGCACTCAAAGTGGATTTTAGAATAACTTTACTCTCCTTTTTTAAAAGATATCTAGTAGGTTTCAAAAGGCACGAATTCAACAGCGTGCCTTTTTTGAGACGAAAGGGACCGTTAGAACTGGCCACTTAACAATAAAGTAAAGCGCGGTGAGCGTTCAAAGCGACGGTCTTCGTACTGTGAAATACCATTTTCAGTAAATAAGCCGGTGTGTCGAGTTCTGATGTTTCTGGTTTTACGGCTTAGCAAACGATCGCCTTTGAGTGTTAATTTTAAGTTTGATGGCAATTTATAGTTTATTTCCATGCTTGCCCACAACTTGTATTCTAACGTGCTGGTATAGTCGAAGCGAGTAAAAGGCGAAGTGCCTTTATCTTGCAGTGTCATGCTCCAATCAAGGTTTTCGATAGGACCTGTCTGATTGATTTTTACTTGCCATTCGTTATCGCTAAGTCTCGCTATTTTGTTGTCTTGACCTGTAAATGGATCACGCATATTACTGTCTCGCCAAGTATAACTGGCACTGATCATCGTATTTGGTAGGCCAATGACGTCTAAACCAAAATCAGTTTCAAGTTCTACACCATATTCTTTGGCACTGTCGATATTGCCTTCACCTGAGTAGCTCACTAATGGGATCTCAACAATGAGATCAGTGATCTTATGGTAATACGGGGTCAGCGTTAGGCTGCCGGAGGTTGCTTGCCATTGTCGCTCAAAACTTACAGACAACTCGTCTCTGACTTCTGGGCGTAAGTTTGGGTTGGTTTCTTCTAATCGCTGCTCTTCTCGGTTAAAGCGAGGTACGAAGTCATTTAATCTCAATTGGCTCACCGTTCGCTCTAAGTTGGTACGTAATTGAATGACATCATTTAAATCATGGCGCAAGTTAATACGTGGTTTTAAGTAATTAAATGAACGGGTTGAACCACTGGTCGCTTGCTCAAAGGTATCGGTTTGCAAACTAAAATCTGTGGCGACATCCAGTTTTGAATACTCGTAAACCATTGATGCCTGTAGATTCGTTGCTTGAGATATTGAATAGTTATAATGGCTAAAACCTTCATAGCGGGTTTCTTTGATGCCGTTTAGCTCGGTTGAATGATAAATACCATCTTGGTTGTCGATGAATTGTAGATTTTCATCGAGTTTATTAATGGCAAGTTCAACGCCTGAGTCGAAGCTATGTTGCTTGTTGAGTGTGTATTTCCAACTGCCTCTCACGACGCTTTCTGACTCTCTATATAGCCGAGGGAGTTGGTATCCCGCCGAGGTGCTGTCATCGTCATTGATAATGGTCTGCCAAAGTTGATCGTTGGCTTTGCTACGGTTTTCGATAAATAGCAGCTTTAAGCTGTGTTTATCGTTAATTTTATGATTGATGTCTCCGCCAATTTCCCATTCTCTCATTCCCCAATCAAATGTCAGGTCATCTGCTGTTATGGTGTTATCGTCAAGTTGAATGTAAGTTGAGTCAAAATCGCTATCTAGATAGATTTTTTTATACATACTGTTTAGCGTCATAGAGGTGTTGTTGGCGTGCTTGTAACTGAGCTTGTTGCTGAATATATCTTCGCGAAACCAATTTTTACGCACACGCTTGTAGTGTTTGGTGGGTTCATTGTCAGCAGAGCTAAACAGCTCATTGATTTTGACTTTCGTTGGGTAAAGCTGCCTCTCAAAACCAAATCGATACGTTAAATCGCCTTCACCCCCACTTAATACTAAAGAGCCTAGTGGTTTACCTTGCATAGAGTCTGTTTTTGTAACCCCAATATTCCATAGCACAGCGGTGCTGATGTCGTCTTTGAGCATAACATTGATGATTAGACCGTTACTTTGTACATCAAGACCAGATACCGATCCTCTGATCAGCTCAATATAGTCAACATCTTTGGCTTGAATGTTATCAATCTCACTTTTTATGCTATTGCCTTTACCCGATACGCGTTGTCGATTAATTAATATTTGTTCACCTGACGAGCCAAAACCGCGGGTTTCATTGTTGTTATTCATGGCCAATAGTAGGTTATTGGCCCCTGGAATTTTTTCTAAGATATCGCGCAGGTTTTGTGGTGAAAATGGCGTGAAGAAACTCTCGTCGTAGGTATCAATATTACCGGCTGTGTTGCTGCTTACATCATCATTGGCACAGCTTGCTTGGCTGTTAAAAAACAAAGTCAATGCAGTCGCAACCACACTTAATTTTAAAAGACGAGATGTGAAAAGGCGTTTCATGATATTTCCCTCAATGGCGTTTGAGTTCATATTAGGAGGCCGAGCCAAGGTAAAATAGGCACAAAAAGTAAAACTCTGAGTAGGATTTTTTTACAAAAGTTTACTTAAGAAAATGTAAGGGCTGGGGTAGGGTAACGCGTGTGTAAAAAGGAGTATCAAACTATGAGCATCAAACCTAAATTGTTAATCGTGGAAGACGAAGCCAGCATTTTACGCGGCTTGACCGACTTATTTATTTTCCACGGTTTTGAGGTCGACAGTGAAATGGATGGCAAACAAGGCTTAGAGACCGCGTTGCAAGGCCATTATCACTGTGTGATTTTAGATGTGATGCTGCCGAGTATGAATGGTTTTGAGATCTGTAATGCACTACGTCAACACTCGCAAAGCCAAGCGATTTTGATGCTGACGGCTAAAAATAGTGAAGAAGATATTATCAATGGCCTGACTTTGGGCGCTGATGATTATTTGGCTAAACCATTTTCGACGTCTGAGCTGGTATTAAGAGTTAAAGCCTTAGTGCGTCGTTCAGGGTGGAACCCCGAAGACAGTAAACTGACTATTTGTGATCAAGTGGAGATCTGCACTCAAAGCTTAACAGGCCAATCGTTCAATCAAACGGTACGCTATACCCGTCGTGAAGTGGAGATCTTAAACTATCTGAGCCAGCAAAAAGCACCGGTTTCACGCTGTGAATTGTTAAGAGAAGTGTGGGGTTACAGATCAACCGATCACATAGATACCCGTACGGTTGATATTCATATTGCCAAGTTACGCAAGAAAATAGAGCCCGATCCCAAGTCGCCAAAATATCTAGTGACTTTACGTGGGGAAGGGTATCAACTATTCGGGCAGGCTAGTTGATGAAAGCCTTCTTAAAACCATCTCCATTACTTAATTATCAACAGCGTTTAAAACGACTGAGAATTTTCACGCTGAGCTTTTTTTTACTGTTGTTCATCCCGGTTTCTTTGGTTTGTGTGTTTGTGTTTCAGCAATTCGAGCAAGAGCAAATTGCTAAATATCAAAAGCATGCAACCAAGCTCAGCGACATCATTAATAAACGGCTATTTAAACAGGCGATTATTACTAACTCGGTTTCTTCGACAGAGTTTGATTATTACCAATACGCCTATAACCCTGAAACTAAAAAAGTGACACGGCATATTTCGCCGCTTGCCGATCCACAAAGCTATCAACGTTATGAAGGTCTGGTAGGTTTCTTTCAGATAGATGCACAAGGGCGTTTTAATAGCCCGATGTGGCCAGATGTTATTGAAGCGGATGATGTTTTCTCGGAACGGGAGGCACAAAAAGAAAGCCTCAAAATGGCACGTGGCTTATACGATGTGGTAATGCGTTCAGGGCAAATAAAAACTCTAATTAACAATGGCTTTATCGTACAACCTGAAAAATATGAAGTGATTGAAGATGTAGCTGATTATTTCATTTTTTATCGTGTGGTGACAGTCAGTGATGAAGTAAAAATGCAGGGCTATGTGCTAGACAAACAGCGTTATTTACTCGGACTCATCATGGACGTGATGACTAATAAGCGTCCGAATGAATTGTTGGCGCTTACAGTCAAAGATAAAAAAGGTATTGCGGCAGATGCATATATTGTCTCGAGGATGCTGAAAAATGGTGACATGGACGTACAATTAAAAGACACTTTATCGACAAAATTGACGCAAGTGCATTTAAGAGAAAGCAATCTGCATTGGCCATTTCCATCATATTGCATTTCTTTTTCAACTAAGGCGTTTAGTACCAGTCGCGTGGCCTTGTATGGACTAGGGTTGATGGGCGTTTTGCTTCTTACCCTTGCGCTTGGTTGTTACGGTTTTTATGCCTTGGGTAAACGTCAGTTAAAGTTAGCCGAGCAGCGTTTGAACTTTGTCTCGTCGGTGAGTCATGAATTAAAAACCCCACTGACATCCATTCGCATGTATTCAGAAATGCTAAAGTCAGGGCAAATTTTATCTGAGCAACATCGCAGCGATTACTATGAGTTTATTTTTAGTGAGAGTGAGCGGTTGTCTCGCCTTATTGATAATATTCTTCAGCTCTCAAAGCTTAGTCAGCCAGCCCATAATGTTGAGCCAAACTGGGTTAAATTGAGTATTTTAAATGATGTTATTCAATCAAAAGTCTCGTCTTTATTGGTAAAGAATGACTTTGCTCTCAATATTAATCAGCCTTTTGAACAGCCAGAAAGCGCTTTGTTATGGGTTGATCTAGATGCCTTTGCGCAGGTGGTGATCAATATTACCGACAACGCGGTGAAGTTTTTTGATCAAGCCAAGATCAATGATGTTGAGAGACAAAAAATCGATTTTAACTTTCATTATTCGAAACAGCAGCCTGAATTTATTCAGTTGCAAATACGTGATTATGGTTTTGGTATTAGTGAAGAGCAGCAAGAAAAGCTATTTGAGTTGTTTTATCGTGGCGGTAATGAATTAACTCGAGCTACTCAAGGTACAGGGATTGGTTTGGCTTTGGTTAAAGAGCTGATCAATGCCCAGCAAGGTGAAGTGAGTGTAGAGCGTGTGTCACCGGGCTTGGCCTTGAATATAAGGTTTAAATTTAAAATGACTGATGCCTAACTGCATATTTTTAGTTGATTTTTTTATCAGTACTTTAACGCGATATGAAATCACTGCTACTGGGAAGTATTTCGGTCATAGCGTGAACATGGTAGCACCGACTTTATGTCGGGTTGTTTTGATATCTCTCCTAACGTTTAACGCGATATGAAATCGCTGCTACCGAGAAGTATTTCGGTCGTAGCGGGAATACGGTAGCACCGACTTTATGTCGGGTTGTTTTGATATCTCTCCTAACGTTTAACGCGATATGAAATCGCTGCTACCGGGAAGTATTTCGGTCGTAGCGGGAATACGCTAGCACCGACTTTATGTCGGGTTGTTTAAATAAATTGCAGCATGCTGAGCGAAACTGTTTTAATAAAAAAAGGGCCCTCAGATGAGGGCCCTTTGCGTTCACACTCTACACAATTAATCTTGGACTATCTAATACCATATCGTTTAACACCACGGTATGTGCGCGTTTAAAAAAGTTAAAGTCGGTTGCTGTGGCACTGGTATAAGCGCCCATCATTTTACCGACGATTAAATCGCCATTGCTTAACGCGGGTAGCATAATGTTATCGGCAACTACATCGATACTGTCGCACGTCGGGCCTGTTAACACGCTACTTTGCAATGCGCTGGTACGCCAATTGTCACTCAAGCGTATTGCCGTTAACGGGTACTGCGCGTCATCAAATATTAAACCGCTGAATGAGCCATAAATACCATCGTCTAGGTAGTACCACATTTGTCCTTCACGTTTTGCTTGGCCCATAATAGAGGCAACACTCACCATGGCTTCAGCAACAATAAAACGGCCAGGCTCTGCGATGACCTGCACTGTGTCTGGCAAACCAGCTAAAGCGGCATTAATCGGTACGCAAAATAGTTTTATAGGCATCACCTGACGGTTGTAGCTCACCGGGAAACCGCCGCCAATATCTAACATGCTAAGTGCCGGTAAACCACAGTCGACGACTTTGTTCATTAACACTTTACAGGCTTCAATGGCATCAACATATTTTTGTTGGTTAAGGGTTTGCGAACCTACATGGAACGACAAGCCTTTAATGCGAATTTTCCAACGGTTAGCTGTTTCGATGATCTCTAATGCATCTTCTGCTGAGCAGCCGAATTTTTTCGATAAATCAGCAAAGGCCTCTTTGTTTCGAAAGCTTAAGCGCACTAATAGCTCAACTTTGTCTTTATAAGGCTTAAATTTCTCAAGTTCATTCAGGTTATCGACAACGAACACGGTACAGCCATATTCAAGCGCGTCACGAATATCGCTATCGCGTTTGATCGGATGAGTATGAATAGTACGCTCAGCTGGTACGCCAACTTGTTTGACTAGCTCAACTTCACCGCTGGTGGCCAAATCAAAGCATGCCCCCTCAGCCAGTAAGGTTCTCACTACTGCTTCATGAGGTAATGGCTTTAACGCAAAGTGTAAGGTCACACTTGGCAATGCGTCGTTTAGAGCATGGTATTGGCGGCGAACAACATCGCAGTCTAATAGCAATAATGGCGCACCATATTGTGCTACTGAGCTTTTAATTAAGCGTGTTTCATCGCTAGACAGTAAGCCGCTAGAATAAGAATGAAAGTCTAAAACCTTGTGGGCTTGCGCCATTATAAATCCCCTTTAAAAGGCACGTTCAATGTGTGATACGTGTAGTGTTAAAAATAAATAACACTTGGATAGTTACTCATCGCCTTGCCACAAAAACAGCTGTGATGTACTCGGATTGGCTATCATCAAGATGGCGCAGATAATAGGCATAAGTTTTATTTTCGACAATCAAAAATTAAAGCAAAAACGGTGAATAATTTTTGCCTTATCGACAATAAAAATTGATTAATAAAGGCGTGAAAAGCCGAGCATATTACTTAAACTAACAACGAAATATGACTTAAGGTTTAAATGAAGACTCTGTGAAGTTGTACTTTATCCCGTGCAAAAGTTTAATAACCGCTCGTTGCTACCATCGGCGTTTTTGGCGCGATGTTAAATCGCGCGAGTGCAATGCTTAATTGGTGTTTTGTGGCTATTTCGTTATTGCTAGGCCGCGGGAATATGTAAGGGGAGTTTGTTTTCTTTCGCATGATACATGGCTTTATCAGCCACACTTAACAGGTCTTGCGTACTATCAGCATGCAATGGGTACATGACAGCGCCTATACTGACATCTAATCTGACTTCTTTTAACGCCCCTTCTTTGTCTTCTAAACAGTAAGTATCCGCTAATAACTGATATTTGTAGTTTGCTAACTTAAGCAAATTATCGAGGTTGTCTATGTGATGAGCCACTATCACGAACTCGTCACCGCCATAACGGGCCACAAAGTCTGCGGAGCGCTTGAATAGCTTGAGTTTCGATGCGATGAGTTTAAGCAGTTTGTCACCCGCTTGGTGGCCTAACTCGTCGTTAACAGGCTTAAAGTTATCTAAATCAATAAACAAAATGCCAAAAGTATGGTTATGACGCTGCGCTTCACTGAATGTTTCTTGTAAATGTTGATCAAAGGCACCGCGGTTATGCAGCATGGTTAATCTATCTAATGAAACGAGGTTTTCTAAATTCTTTTGCATATCATGCCGCTCTTTAGAAAACATGATAGTGCGGTTAAGCAGCGTACCTGATAGTTCGTGTTTTGGTATGTAGTCTTGTGCGCCGAGCTGGATAGCTTGCTCGCCATAAAGATCTTCAGATACACCTGTTAAAACAATAATTGGGATACCATTGGCAATCCGTTTCACATTGACCAAAGTATCTAGCCCCATGCTATCTGGTACGTTTAGGTCAATTAATAGCGTATCAGGTAAGGCTTGAGTGAGCGCTCTTTTGAGTGAATTGAGATCTTCAAACGCGCAAATTTTGTATCTTTGGCGAGTATGCACTTCACTCAGCAATTTCTTTACTAAATAAATGTCGTCCGCGTTATCTTCCAGTAAGTAAATTAACCAAGTATTCATACTTCAGCGTTCCCTATCTTATTGTAATGAAACCAGTAATGAGTAATGGTATTAATCATTTCTGTTAATTCACTGATTGAGCTGGGTTTGCTTAAAAAAGACTTAGCGCCAAGTTCATACGCCTGCCGAATATCCGAAGGGCTATCTGAGGTGCTATAGCAAACCACGATCATTTCATTAAGTTGCGCGTTTTTTTGTAAATGGTCAAGCGCTTCGAGACCAGACATTTCAGGCATATTTAAATCGAGCAGATAGACTCGATTAGTATTTGATGGCTCTTTTGCCTCATGAATGAGCTCTTTGGCACTTTGTAAAACTTTTACACTGGGTGTGCTACGTGACTGAGCACAGGCCTGACGGAAAAGGTAAATATCATCAGGATCGTCTTCAATAAGTACTATTTCATTCATAACTAACCCTCCATCGGTAAGTGTATTAAGAAACTTGCACCTTCATTAGGGCTATCAACACACTCTATCTGTCCGTCGTGTAGTTCTATGATTTTCTTAACTAAAGATAGTCCAATGCCACTGCCAGCATATTGGTTGGCAAAGACACGTTGGAATGGCTCAAATATTTGTTTGCGATATTCGGGCTTAATGCCAATGCCATTATCTTGATAAGAGATCACCAATTTATTTTTATCAGTATAGCAGCCAATTGTGATCTCTGGCGGGCGCTCAGAATGGCGAAATTTAAGGCTGTTAGTAATTAAATTTTGTAGTACCTGTAGCATCAATGAGTAATCAACGGTGAGTCGAGTATCTGCATTATTGGTAATGATCAACGCATCAGACTCTTCAATTTGCAGGGAAAGCTGCTCGCTTATTTCTGATGTTAATAGTTTTAAAGTACAAGGAGTTTTGCTGAGCTTTCGAGTGGTTAAACGGGATAATTTCAGTAAGTCTTGGATCATATTACGCATGCGTTCTGTCGCACTTAATAAGCGAGAAAACTCAAATTCAGCGTCTGGATCAGCTTTAATGGTGCTAGCGAGTCTGGTCGCTAAGCTGGAAGAAAACGATGCTATTTTTCTTAACGGTTCTTGTAAATCATGGGAGGCGATGAAGGCAAAGCGCTCTAAGCTTTCGTTTGACGCTTTTAATTCATTCATTAAATTCGTTTGTTCGGTGATGTCGATAAACGTACCTAGCATTAAATCAGGGTTGCCCTGCTCATCGACAGTGAGCACAGTATCAAATGAGTAGCACCATACCCAGTGTCCGGCTTTATGTTTAAATCTATAGGTCATTGGAGTGAGGTGCCCTGCGGGTTTTTGAATGACTGTTTGTATGTGTTCAAAAACCGCGTCGACTTCATCGGGGTGGAAAAAGTTTCTTAGGTCTTGTTGTTGTAGCTCTTCTAATGTGTAGCCAATCAAATCAGAGTATCTTTGATTAATACGGGTGTTAATTTGGCTCTTCAAATCATATAAATACAAACCACAGACGGTTGAGTCGATCATTTTTTCTAAAAAGTGTTGGCTTTTTTGTAGCTCAGATTCGATCAGTTTTCTGTGGGTAATATCGATGGCAGTACCGACAATTTTAATACTGTGATCGCTTTCATCAATCAGTGGGTAGAGGGTTGTTTGATACCAGTAGGTTTTGCCATTAAAAGTAAAGCTTTCGGTATATTCAGTGGGGGTTCTAGCGTGTTGGCAATGGCTATATCTTTGTTTGATATTGTCGATATTCTCAGGTGTGAAAATACCATCAGACAACATGGTCAGTGGCTTTCCTATAATCTGTCTATATTTAACGCCAGCACGTTCACAGGCGGTTTGGTTAAACTCTAAAAATACAAAGTCATCTTGAACGGCTTTAACCAACCAAATAGCTTGTTGGGTACCATTGTAAATGGCGTTGAGGATGTTTTCTTTTTCTGCAATTTCGATTCGCAGCTGCTTTTCTGTCTCTATGTTGCGTAGCGCACCAGACATAACTGTGGGATTACCTTCGGTATCAAATACACTGTTACCAATTGCTAAAAACCAACTGTAATTGTCATTTTTATCTTTACCTAAGTATTCAACTTTATATTGCTCTTTAGTTTGAAAGTGATTGTCTAAGGCTTTATTAACTTTATCGATATACTTGGGGTGAATGTGTTCTAGCCACATTTCAAACTTAGCTTCTTGTTCGTTACCGTGACCTATCATATCGAGCAATTTAGGTGAGTAATTAACTTCGTTAGTTTGAACGTTCCATTCCCATATACCGTCTTCTGTGGCATTGACCGCTCGTTGCATTTGTTGATGTGACTCTTTGAGTTCATGTTCAGCTGTTCGTAACTTCGTAAGGTTGTTAAATACAGCGACAATTAAAGAGTCGTCTTTGAAGCGTGTTTTCTTAAGGCTTATCTCCATTGGCAGTAATTGTCCGTTATGGAGTTTGATGTTACAGATTAAGGTGTTGCTATAACTCGATTTTGTGGCGATTTCTTGTTGTAGTTTTTCGAGGGTATAGAAAGGGTCTTGTAAAGTGAGCAACTGCGAAAGGGGTTGGTTTTGTATTTGCTCTGAGCTTGTTAAGCCTAATTCCGCGATAAAGTGAGGGTTACATGAAATAATACGCAGCTCAGAGTCAAAAATGAGCGTGCTGACAGGGAGCGTATCCAGTGCAAAGCTAGTTAATTCATGCTGACTAAGTTGATTTTTTAGCGAAGTGGTTTCATGTGTATATTCTTTGAGTTTATTTCTAAAGCCTTGTACTTGTGCAGGTGTTGCGACACTGAGTGCCTCGGGTAATAGCCTAAATAAATAAACTGCCGTCACCATTGAAACAATGGCTGTCGCAATTTTGCTGACAGCATGAATACCATAAGCGCCTTTCCAAACCGTAAAAATACCAATTAAATGTGTGACACCACACAATAAAATAAATGCAGAAAATAAAATAGCTAACCAGTGTTGACCTATTTCAGGGCGCTTTTTTGAGAATACCATGAGCGCAATCGGGATTGAGAAGTAAGATGCAGCGATAAGTGCGTCGGCTAATACATTGCTCCACAGTAAATGTGGTTGCCACAAATAGCAGTGTCCATGAGGCATATACATAGTGTGGAAAAATGACTCGAGTGAATTTAGTTGCATGGGACTTTCCGTTTACTCGCAAATAGGTTGATTCACAGCCTGCAAATTTTGTAGGCTCATAAAGTGTGGCAGAAAGTGATTGTTTTGCCATCAAAAGCACAAAAGCGGACTTTAATTTACTAGCTAAGAGGCTGGTGAGATTTGCTGAAAATGAGCAATTATTTTAGAAAGAATGTCATGTTTTGTTTGCTCAAGTGACTCTGCTAACGTAATCTTAACAAAGGCACTAATATTTTAGTCCTATTGCTAGTAGGTGTAGATTTAATAATTTTATTAGGGCTCGCCCTAATCATTCGGTTGTATTCTATGACAAAACCCGCAACACAGTTTATAGCTCGACAAGCGATCCTCGATGCAACTAAGCAGATCTTTGCTTACGAATTGCTGTATCGAGATTCTGATAATAACGCCTTTCCTGTTGGAGTAACCGATGAACAAGCAACAGGACGTATGTTTTTTAACTCGCTTATTTTGGTCGGGAAAGAAAAGCTGGTTGCTAACCACTGCGCATTTGTAAATCTATCAGACACGACTTTATTACAAGAGATCCCTAGGTTATTAAAACCTGACAATTTAGTGCTTGAAATCGTTGAGCGCTCGCAGAATGTTCAGCAACTGCTCGAAATTGTCAAAGTGCTTAGAAAGCAGCACTACAAGTTTGCCTTAGATGACTATGACAGCGATCCGAGATGGGAGCCGTTACTGCCACATATGTCATATATTAAGCTCGAACTAGAACAGCCAATCCTCAAAACGACCATGCTAGCTAAGAAGCTTAAGCGCTTGTATCCACAAGTTAAAATTGTCGTGGAAAGAATAGAAACCTATGAAGAGTTTGAATATTTGAAAAGCGCTGGAGTCGATTTATTTCAAGGGTATTTTTTTGCAAAACCAGAAATGTTGACCCATGGAAATGTTGAGCCTTCAAAGCTGGTGGTGTTTGATTTATTGAAATCGACCGCACAACCCAATTTATGTTTTAAAGATATTGAGAATAAAATAGCGAAAGACTTAAGCCTAACAGCTCGAGTTTTAAAGCTTGTTAATGCGCGCTCTGGACTCGATAAGTTAGAAATGAAGTCCATTTCTCAAGCGGTTGTTTATCTGGGGGAAGATGCGCTTCGACAGTTTGTTCGTGTATTGGCACTCAGCGAATTAGGTGTTGATAAACCGACAGAGCTGACCAAGTTTGGATTAATGCGAGCGAGGTTTATGGCGCTTTTCTTAGCACCTGGTGGCGAAGAAATGGCAGAGCAGGGTTATTTGATCGGTTTAATGTCGATTTTAGGTGCGATTTTGGATATGGATCTCACAACCATTATTTCTGAATTTTCATTAGATAGTAATTTAAGCGGCGCGCTTTTGAATTACAAAGGCTTGTTGGGTGGCGCTTTGAAAGTGGCAATGGCTGTGGAGCAAAATAACTGGCAGGAAGCCGAAGCGATTTTGGCAGCGGTACGTCCCGCCACACCTATCTCGAGTATTTATGAGTTGGTAGAGCAAAGTCGAACTTATGCTGATGAAATCTTTGCTGTGGTCTCAGCTTAACTTTACACTATGACTATTTACTAAAAATAAGGCTGGATTTTCAGCCTTATTTTTATAGCACCCCTTTTTATTGAGCGGTCAGTTTTAGTCCCTCAAAATGATAGAGTATTATTGAGAATTGGTATTACTCTCTCAAAATCGTGGTGTGTTATTCCAACTCTCCAACCACGAATTGAAGGTTAATACCAATCGCCTCAAGGTAAACCTGCTCTTGTTCTAAATCAGCACATAGCAGGGCCTGCTCTTCAGGAAGCTGTGCCTCAAATTGCACGGTTACTCGATTTTCATCAACCATTAAACTTGGTCGAGATAAATCCGTCAATTGCCTTGTTCTATTTACAAGCACAGCCAGTCTGAATAATGTTAAAAGCTTTGCGAATGTCTCAGCACATAAAATATTAAAAGTATCGAGCTCGGGAAGTTTGATTTTCTTTCTATGAAAGCGGATCAAGGCACTTAGCACACTTTGTTGTTGCTGCGTAAAGCCCGGCAAAGGCGTATTCATTACAATATACGCACTGTGCTTTTGAATGCCCGACGAGTTGATTGATAAACCTACTTCATGTAATTGTGCAGCCCACTGAAGTTGCAGTAAATCACGTTGCTTCAGCCCCCAAGGCTTTTTGCACAGCGAAAAAAGATGCTTAATCGTATCAAACACATTGTCGGCATGGGCGGTATCTATGTTGTAGTGTTGGCCTAGCGCAACTATGGTACGAACTCTTAAGTCAAATTCATCGTAATTGAGCATTTCATGCAGCACACCTTCGCGAAGCGCATAGTCACAGTAATCTAAGCGTTCTATTTTTAATTCTTTAAAGGCGGCAATAATGATACTTAATCCGCCAGCAATATTGGTATGACGCTCTGGGTTTAACCCTTTTATATCAAGTTGCTCAATGTTGCCTTGTGAGATTAACAAGGCTTTGATGTCTTCTAAGAGAGCAAGGGTTAAGTGTTCACTGTCGAATTGTGCTTGTGCGATACCTATCAAGGCTTTTATCGTGCCTGAGGTACCATAGCATTGTTGCCAGCCTGTTTTTCGATAGCGAGGAGAAATGGGCTCAAGCGCTTGACGAGCTGCGATCTCTGCTTTTTTAAATGTGCCCTTACTGAGCTTTCCAGAGCTAAAAAATGCTTTCGTAATATTGGCGCAGCCGATATCTCGGCTAGTTAGTTGCAATGCCTCAAAATGTTGGCCAATAACCAATTCGGTACTGCCGCCGCCAATATCAATGACCAATCGGTTATCTTCGCCGTGAACATAATTTGCTACACCTTGATAAATTAAACGTGCTTCTTCTTGTCCAGATATTACATTGATATTGAAAGGGAAGTACTCTTGCGCCTGTTTCAAGAACTGTTTTAAATTCTTAATATTTCTAAGTGTATAGGTCGCAACGACTTCCACATTGGCCGGATCAAAACCTTGAAGTGTTTGTGCTAGTTGCTTAAACGCCAACATAGCACGTTCGATGGCTTCATCAGAAAGTTCAAATTCTTCATTCAGACCTGAAGCTAAATGCACGCGATGCTTCTCTTTATGAAGAATTTGTAGTCTGCCCTCAACTTTGCGGGCGATGACTAAGTGAAAGCTATTAGAGCCTAAATCGAGCGCAGCAAAACTCGCTGGCTCAGGTGTGTTGTGCATAATTGTTTTCCCATTTACTCAAGAAATCATAGATGGCAATTTGCGAACGAACTTTTTTACGGTTACCACGGGCAACGTATTTGTTTTGTTGTTCGACATCTATAACTCTTGCCTTACAGCAATCTTTAAATTGTAGCTCTAATATATTGATGATTAGCTGCTTTAAGTGCTGATCGTAAATAGGAACGCCAACTTCTACTCGATGATCTAAGTTTCTAGTCATCCAGTCAGCTGAAGAAATATAAACTTGTGGGTCACCTTGATTTTCAAACACCATAACACGAGGGTGTTCTAAAAATCGGTCAACAATGCTGATCACAGAAATGTTATCGCTAAATTTAGGTAAACCAGGGACAAGTGCACACATGCCCCGAACGATGATACGTATCTTCACACCTTGTCGAGCAGCACTGTAGAGCAAATCAATGAGCTGTTTATCGACTAGATTATTCACTTTTATGGTGATTTGTGCAAATTTACCATTCCTAGCAGCAGTAATTTCATTTTCTATGCCTTGGCAAATACGCTCTCGAGCATTCAGTGGTGAAATTTGTAGGTGTTCAAAGGTAAATGGACGATAACTGGTTTCGATGAATCTGAATACTTCATCACATTCATCACAGATCTCACTGTGTTTAGTAAACAAGCTAAAGTCAGTGTAAATACGCGCCGTTTTCTCATGGAAATTACCAGTGCCGATGTGGGCATATTTAACGATTTTACCTTTTTCTTTGCGGTGGATTACGCAGAGTTTGCTATGCACTTTTAACGCAGGCAAACCAACCAGCACTTTGATACCCGCTTCGCTTAGTAACTTTGCCCATTCGATATTGTTTTGTTCATCAAAACGCGCTTTAAGCTCAACCATCACGGTCACTTTTTTCCCGTTCTTGGCGGCGTTGATTAACGAAGAAACTAGCCTAGAGCGAGACGCAACTCGGTAAATGTTGATTTTGATCTGCGTGACTTTTGGGTCATAAGCGGCTTGACGAACATACTCAAGCATATGGTTGAACGTATGGTACGGATAATACAGTAAGATATCTTGTTCTGAGATAGCTTTAAATACACTGTCATGATTGCTAAATGCGCTACTCGTCAAAGGTTTTAGAGGTTTGTTTTCTAGATGTTTACGGCCGATATTTGGAAAAGAAATAAAGTCTCTAAAGTTACGATAGCGTCCACCAGGAATTAACGCATCTTGCTGACTAGCACCTAGGCGCTTTTTTAATACTTTTAACATTTCTTCGGGCATAGCTTCGTCGTAGACCATGCGAACAGGTTCTGAATAAAGGCGCTGTTTCAGGCCTTTAGACATTTTATCTAGTAGTCCTTCTTCTATCTCTGTGTCTAGGTTGTATTCGGCGTCACGAGTGAGCTTGATAGAGTAACCTTCGATATTGTCGAATTTCACGAAACTTTTAAATACTTCGGCCAAATAGAAATTAACCACATCGTCTAACATCACAATGGTTTTATGACGACGACTTTTTTCGGAAGGCAAAATCACAAATCGATCAAGTCGATCAGTGGGGATCTCAAGTAGTGCATACTGTGATTTTTCGCCTTGCATATGAATGAATAGATATGTCATCGCATCATTGATATTACTTGAGTAATCCCTTGATTCGGTTAGCAAGATTGGTGACATATGCTGTAGAACTTGGTCTTTGAAGAAATCTTCTAACCAGTCTTTATGAAATTCTGAGAGGTCTTCAGGTTGGCGGATATGGATATTTTGTTTATCAAGATCGGACAGTAGTTGATGGTGGATCTGATTGAATTTTTTACCCAGCGCCAGCACTTTTTTATTTACTTGATTTAATAGTTCTTCGTCGGCGTCAAAGTGGGCATCAGATAAACTGTTAAGTAAAACTTTTCTTTTTAAATCAGCAACTCGTACTTTAAAGAATTCATCTAAGTTACTTGAGAAAATACCTAAAAAACGCAGTCGTTCAATCAGTGGGTTGTTTTGATCTTTGGCTTCTTGAAGAACGCGTTCATTGAACGAAAGCCAGCTTAACTCTTTGGCAAAATAGCTAATATTAGTCGAGGTGTGCGGTACAGAATGCATGATCTATCCATGGGTAATCAAAGGTACAACAACGAAATATAGGAGTTTTTTATGACACTTATATGACAGGCTATGTCCTCAGCCTGTCATAAATTTACTTCATTTTAAGTTTGGAATTAGTCACTCTCAATATCAACAATGAGATCGCTTGTGATAGCTTCGAGCGCCTCAATGACATTATCTTTATGCATGCCCGCAGGCAAAGTGACAGTTGCGAATGCACTGAAAATAGGCACGCCCCAATTAGGCGCACTGCGCTGTCGTGAATTTAAATGAGTGATATTTGCGCCTTTATGGCGAATAACACTTGATAGTTCTTTGACAATGCCTGGCCTGTCGTTACCAGTAATGACTAAATTAAGTGTTTCTGGTGTTTGAATGGCTTCATCAGTATCACCAGATTCTATACGCACTTCTAAACCCGCGAGTGATCCAAGTGCGGTTTGAATTTCTTGTAAATGTTCTTCTGCGACACCAATTTGAATGATGCCTGCAAATTGGCCTGCTAAATGACTGAGGTTACTGGTCATCCAGTTTCCGTGATGTTCAAGGATGGTTGCTGAGATTTCTTCAACGAGACCCGGCCGGTCCTTACCTATTATTGTTAAAACTAACTGCTTCATATCAATGTCTCTTATTATTTTTGCCTACCGTGTGGTAGAAGTGGAAACAAGCGATAAACAATGTAACGCTTCCATACGTCATCTTATGTACCGCAATTTAAGATTAGTTAAGTTTTTTTGCTTGTCCAGAAAATCGCGCAATGACTTGCGCTAGAGCAAATTTGTCACGACTTTTTTCTGACATTTAGTTGTTAAGAAAAGTTCACCTTTTAGCTGTGCAAAGTCCTTTTTGTGTAACATTACTGTCATCTTGATGAAATATAATGCGCACAATTCAAAGATAATAAGGTGTTTTAATGTCTACCACAGCACAGCAAAAGTCTTTTAAAACGGATAAGCGCCGTTTATTTAAAGATCGCTTTGCACAATACAGTATTACCGCAGGTGGGGTAATGGTACTTGTGGCATTGCTGTTGATCTTCTTCTATCTACTATACGTTGTTGAACCAATCTTAGAGTCAGTAAAAGTAGAGAAACGTACTGATGTGAGTTTATCTTCAGAGAAAAACTATGTTGGTATCGGTGTTGAGGAGCAAACTGAGATTGCTTACTTATTAGAAGACTCAGGCAGTATTGATTTCTTCCAAATTAAAGGCGAAAACTCAGGCTCTCTGTTAAAAAGTCTGCAGGTTGAGCTCGATGGAAACATTACTACATTTGCAAAGAGTGCGCCTTTCTTAGGTTTGTATGCGTATGGTTTGGATAACGGTGCAATCAAATTAGTTAAACCGAGCTTTTTGGTTACTTTTCCAGCTAATGAGCGATTGATCACACCGCGTATCAGTTACCCACTGAATGGTGAACAACTGTTAGTTGATGAACAAGAGCAGGCCATTGCGAAGTTTGCCTTTAGCTACTATGAAGATAAAGCAGCTGCTGTGGCACTTACTGAAGACAAGCGCGTGGTATTTGCGGCATTCACGCCTGAAGAAAACATGTTTACAGGTGAAGTTGAATGGTTGATTGAACGCACAGAATTAGACATTGATGGGCGCGTAAACGAATTGCTAATTTCACCGGATACGTCTCGCGTATTTGTTCGTAGTGCGAACAAAATTTATATCTTTGATACGCGCGATCCTGCTGATGTCGAGCAGTTCCAAGTACTTGCTGCAAACGAAGAAAATGCAAACCTAGTGAGCGCAACATTACTTGCTGGTGCGAACTCTCTGATGTTGGCAAACGACAATGGCGAAGTATCACAATGGTTTGAAGTTAACACCGAAGATAATGGTCGTCAGTTTGCAAAAATTCGTGCATTTGAAACTGAAAAAACCAACAAGTTAGATATTTATACTGAGTACTACCGTCGTACCTTCTTTACGACGACATCGTCAGGCGATCTTGGTGTGTACTACACAACCAGTGAAGCCGAATTATGGCGCGGTAAGATCAGCGAGCAGGCGATTGACGCATTTGCCGTATCACCGCGTGCAAACGCAGTTTTATCACTTTCGAATAATACGTTGTCAATCTTTGAAGTACACAACGAGCACCCAGAGGTGACTTGGTCTGCACTTTGGAATGAAGTGTGGTACGAAGGCTACCCTGAGCCAGCTTATACCTGGCAGTCGACGTCAGCGTCTGATGATTTTGAATCTAAGTTTTCTTTAGTACCAATTTCATTCGGTACGATTAAAGCGGCAATGTACGCCATGCTTTTTGCTGTACCAATCGCAATTTCTGCTGCAATTTACACAGCCTACTTTATGTCGAGTGAATTACGTCGTGTGGTTAAGCCTACCGTTGAAATTATGGAAGCATTACCGACGGTTATTTTAGGTTTCTTAGCGGGTCTTTGGTTAGCACCACTAATTGAAGTGCATTTACCTGCGGTCATCGCTCTAGTGACATTATTGCCACTCGCAGTTATAGCTACCGCATTTGGTTGGACTAAGCTGCCTGCAAGCATTCGTCATTTAATTCCTGACGGTTGGCATTCAATTTTACTAATCCCTGTGGTGCTATTTATTGGCTGGTTGTCGTTTGCAATTAGCGGTCAAATCGAACTATGGGTATTTGATGGTAATGTACGTCAATATTTAACTAACGAGTTAGGTCTAACCTTCGACCAACGTAACTCATTGGTTGTAGGTATTGCGATGGGCTTTGCGGTCATCCCGACTATTTTCTCAATTGCAGAAGATGCGGTATTCAGTGTACCTAAACATTTATCAAATGGCTCATTAGCGCTAGGTGCAACTCAGTGGCAAACTTTAGTGCGCGTTGTGTTACTAACGGCGAGTCCAGGTATTTTTTCTGCAGTCATGATGGGTCTAGGCCGTGCTGTAGGTGAGACTATGATCGTACTGATGGCAACAGGTAATACGCCAATTATGGACTGGAGTATCTTCCAAGGTATGCGTACTTTGGCTGCAAATATCGCGGTTGAAATGCCGGAATCAGAAGTGGGCAGCTCACATTACCGCATCTTATTCTTGGCCGCGTTCGTCTTATTTATTTTCACATTTATTTTTAACACGGTTGCTGAATTTGTTCGCCAGCAATTACGTGAAAAATACAGCTCAATGTAAGAATTGGAGTTTCATGACATGGTAAAGCAATGGTTTAAGTCAGGATCTCCTTGGATCTGGATGACAGGTGGTGCAGTTAGCATCAGTTTAATCTCGGTTATCGGTTTATTAGCGATGATCGCGTGGAAAGGTCTAAGTTTCTTCTGGCCATCAGAAGTGGTTGAGTTAAAGCTTGAAGGCTCAGTGCCAAAGCAAACTGTGATTGGTGAGATTTATGACCGTGAAATGGTGCCTAAATCTCGCTTAGAAGCAGCGGGCTATGATTTATCGGCGTACCAAGATGAATATATTGAGCGTATCTTGGTAAAAACGGGTAACCGTGAATATGTAGACCTAGATTTCCGTTGGATCTTATCAACAGACATCCAGTCTCAAACTAAGCCAGAAGCAATGGTGGTATTTGAGCGTAGTAAAAACGGTAACTTTTATGGTTACGTAGAGCGTGTAATCGAAGACGGTAAAGAAGTTATCAATGCGCCTAAAGAACGCTTAGTTGAACTGGTTGAGCGTGCTGTAGATTTAAATGAAGAAGCACTTGATCTTCAAAACGGTGATATTGGTCACATTAACTATGAACTTGAGCGTCTGCGTTTAAAAGAAAAGAAATATGTACTTGATAACGCCCTAACTGAAGAAGTATTGGCTGATTTAGAGTCTCAACGTGCAGAGCTTCGTGCAGAATATAAAGTATTAGAAGCACGCTTGTTTGAACTTCGTAAAAAAGCGAAGCGTGACCAAGTGGTTGTAAGAGACATGCGTGGTGAGCTTGTTACTTTACCTATCTATCAGGTATTAGACTTGTGGTTCCCTAATGACATGGGCTTCTTTGCAAAGCTAGGCCACTTCTTTGTTCAGTCAGGTAAGTTTATTTCCGATGACCCGCGTGAAGCGAATACTGAGGGTGGTGTATTCCCTGCAATCTTCGGTACTGTTTTCATGGTTATGCTAATGGCTGTGATTGTGACGCCATTTGGTGTAGTTGCTGCAATTTACTTACACGAGTATGCGGCTAAGAACGCTGTGACTAAGATGATCCGTATCGCGGTTATCAACTTAGCGGGTGTACCATCGATTGTTTATGGTGTATTTGGTCTTGGTTTCTTCGTTTATATGTTAGGTGGTTCAATTGACCAATTGTTCTATCCAGAAGCTGCACCAAGCCCTGTATTTGGTACGCCGGGTGTGATTTGGTCGGCATTAACCTTAGCTATCTTAACGCTGCCTGTGGTTATCGTTTCGACTGAAGAAGGTTTATCACGTATTCCAAGTTCAGTACGCCATGGTTCATTGGCACTGGGTGCGACAAAAGCTGAAACGCTATGGCGCATTATTGTACCAATGGCAAGTCCGGCAATTATGACAGGTTTAATCTTAGCAGTAGCACGTGCAGCAGGTGAGGTTGCGCCACTTATGCTAGTAGGTGTTGTGAAAATGGCACCGACGTTACCGATTGACGGTAACTTCCCGTTTGTTCACTTAGATCGTAAGTTCATGCACTTAGGTTTCCACATCTATGATGTAGGCTTCCAAAGCCCGAACGTTGAAGCGGCGCGTCCATTGGTTTACGCAACCGCATTCTTACTGGTCAGCGTTATCATCGCATTAAATATTACCGCGATTGGTATTCGTAACCATTTACGTGAAAAGTTCCGTTCTCTTGAACATTAATAGTAAAGTATATAACTAGGTATTTTAGAAATGATTACAGTAGCTCCTGAAGTGAATAACACAAATCAAGTTAAATTAGATTTAGCTAATTTGAGCGAAGAGCAAACCGCGTTAGAGATCAAAGACCTAGATCTTTACTATGGTGACAAGCAAGCGCTTAGCAAAATCAATATGAAAATCCCTAAGGGTCAGGTAACAGCATTTATCGGTCCATCGGGTTGTGGTAAATCAACACTATTACGTTGTATTAACCGCATGAATGACTTAGTTGATATCTGTCGCATCGAAGGTGAGATTAATCTTCATGGTCAGAATATCTATGACAAGAGCGTAGACGTTGCGGCACTTCGCCGTAACGTAGGTATGGTATTCCAAAGACCAAATCCATTCCCTAAATCAATTTATGAGAATGTGGTATACGGCCTACGTCTACAAGGTATTAAAGACAAACGTAAGCTAGATGAAGTGGTTGAGCGCTCATTACGCGGTGCAGCGTTATGGGACGAAGTTAAAGATCGTCTTCATGACAGTGCGTTTGGTTTATCAGGTGGTCAGCAGCAGCGTCTAGTGATTGCCCGTTCAATTGCTATCGAGCCTGAAGTATTACTGCTAGACGAACCAACATCGGCACTTGACCCGATTTCAACTTTGGTAATCGAAGAGCTGATCAACGACCTGAAAGAAAAGTATACGGTTGTGATTGTAACGCACAACATGCAACAGGCCGCACGTGTTTCTGACCAAACGGCTTTCATGTATATGGGTGAACTGATCGAATACGCTGACACAAACACGCTATTCACAACGCCTTCTAAGAAGAAGACGGAAGACTACATCACGGGTCGTTACGGTTAATAGCGAGCGAGAGGAATAAATCATGGAAAACAATTTAAATAAGCACATCTCTGGCCGCTTTAATGAAGAGCTAGAAAATGTTCGTAACCACGTATTAAGCATGGGTGGTTTGGTTGAAGAACAATTAAACCTCGCACTTGACGCAATCAACGACAACGATGCAGACAAAGCACGTAAAGTCAGCGAGAACGATTACAAAGTTAATGCCATGGAAGTAAACATTGACGAAGAGTGTACCCGTATCATTGCTAAACGCCAGCCTGCGGCAAGCGATTTACGTCTAGTGGTTGCGATTGCTAAGACCATTGCTGATCTTGAGCGTATTGGTGATGAAGCAGAACGTATCGCACGTGTTGCACTAGATTCATTTACTAAAGATCAGCAAGATTTATTGGTGAACTTAGAGAATATGGGTCGCCAAGTATCGAAGATGTTGCACGATGTGCTAGATGCTTTTGCGCGTATGGATGCGCAAAGTGCTTTTGAAGTGCATAAAGAAGACGCAAAAGTAGACCGTGAATATGAAGCGCTAACGCGTCAAATCATGACGTACATGATGGAAGATCCACGCTCTATCCCTAAAATCATGGATTTAATTTGGTCTGTACGTTCATTAGAGCGTATTGGCGATCGTTGCCAGAATATTGCTGAATATGTAATTTACTTTGTAAACGGCAAAGATATTCGTCATACATCTCAAGAAGATATCGCTAAAACTCTTTAGTTGATAAAGCCCTGACTGCGTTGAATTTTTATGATTCAGCGCAGCTTAATCTGTTTTTTGGGCAAAAATCCATTCACAACCTCTGCTAATGCTGTAAAATTCACACCGCAAAGCATATAAATATGATTTAAGGGTCAGTTATGCCTACTAATGCGTTTTTAGGAGTATTTGCTAAATCTCCTATTAAGCCAATTGAAGAACACATTAAAATCGTACATAAAGCTAGCAGCTCTTTAGTACCGTTTTTTAATCATGTATTCAAATCAGAGTGGAATGAAGCAGAAGCGCTTCGTGTAAAAATCCGCAACCTTGAACGTGAAGCAGACGTATTAAAGCGTGAAGTAAGGTTACATCTTCCTCGCGGTTTATTCATGCCTGTTGAGCGCACCGATTTATTAGAGTTGATCACGCAGCAAGATAAAATTGCTAACAAAGCGAAAGACATCGCTGGTCGCGTTGTTGGTCGTGAAATGGTGATCCCTCAATCAATTCAAAATGACTTCCTTGCTTATCTTGAGCGTTGTGTCGATGCAACTAAACAAGCCTCTAAAGCTATTAATGAGTTTGACGAGCTACTGGAAACAGGATTCCGTGGTCGTGAAGTAACTCTAGTTGAAAGCATGCTTGAAAAGTTAGATGCAATTGAGCAAGACACGGATGAAATGCAAATCAAGATCCGCCAAGAGCTTCGTGCTATCGAAGGCGAACTTAACCCTGTTGATGTCATGTTCTTATACAAGATCATTGAGTGGGTAGGTGAACTTGCAGATATCGCAGAGCGTGTTGGTTCTCGACTTGAGCTAATGTTAGCTCGCTAATCGTTTTATTCGTATTTAAAATTTAAGGTTTAACAATGGATATCATTGCTAACTATGGTTCCATGCTGATCCTAATTGCTGCGGCAGTAGGTTTCTTCATGGCATATGGTATTGGTGCAAATGACGTTGCAAACGCCATGGGTACTTCAGTAGGCTCGAAAGCACTTACCATTAAACAAGCGATCATCATTGCGATGATCTTCGAATTCGCCGGTGCATACCTTGCAGGTGGTGAGGTAACATCGACAATCCGTAAAGGCATCATTGATGCGGCGCCATTTATGGATATACCTGAGTTAATGGTACTGGGAATGATCTCAGCATTATTCGCTGCAGGTTCTTGGTTGTTATTAGCGTCTTTACTGGGTTGGCCGGTTTCGACTACTCACTCTATCATCGGTGCAATTATTGGTTTTGCATTGGTTGCAGTAGGTAGTGATGCGATTCAATGGGGTAAAGTTGCCGGTATCGTAGGTAGCTGGATTGTTACCCCTGCAATTTCAGGCTTCATCGCATATCTCATCTTTATGAGTGCGCAAAAGCTAATCTTCGACACAGATTCACCATTACAAAATGCCAAGCGTTATGTGCCTATTTATATGGGTCTAGCTGGCTTTGTTATGTCGCTTGTAACCATCAAGAAAGGTCTTAAGCACATTGGTATTAACCTAGGTGCGGTTGAAGGTTATGCGCTTGCAATTGGTATTGCTGTGGTTGTGGGTATCATTGGTAAAATGGCAATTAACCGCCTGAAAATGGACCCTAAAGCAGACAAGCAAATGCAGTTCAACAACGTGGAAAAAGTATTCGCTATCCTAATGGTACTAACGGCATGTTGTATGGCATTCGCACACGGCTCAAACGATGTAGCAAACGCGATTGGTCCATTAGCGGCAGTTGTGAACATTGTTGAGCACAACGGTGAAATTGCTAAGAAAGCAGCGCTTGCTTGGTGGATCCTACCGCTAGGTGGTATCGGTATCGTAGTTGGTCTTGCGGTCCTAGGTAAGAAAGTAATTAAAACAATTGGTGAAGGCATCACGCACTTAACACCAAGCCGTGGTTTCGCTGCTGAACTTGCAGCTGCATCAACGGTAGTTATTGCATCAGGTACTGGTCTACCTATCTCTACAACACAGACGTTAGTAGGTGCTGTATTAGGTGTAGGTATGGCGCGTGGTATCGCTGCACTGAACATGGGTGTAATTAGAAATATTGTGGTTTCTTGGGTAATTACATTGCCAGTCGGTGCTGCACTTGCTATTGTTATATTCTACATTCTAAGAACCGCTTTCGGCGTGTAATTAGACTTACAGACTTTTAGCTTGAAAAGACCTCAGCATCACGGTGCTGGGGTCTTTTTATATCCTCCACACTTTAAATATCTAATACCAACCCTCAATAATACTTAATCATTTTGAGGGACTAAAGCTGCCGCTAACCACGTTAAAAATTTCTCATTTAGAACAACTAAATAGCAAAATTTTCGCCTTGCCTACATGGATGTAGGTACCTCAGCGATAGCAGGAGGCGTGAGCGGCGTTATCGACAAGCTTTCCTTGCCTCAAAAAGGTCACTTAATTAAGAGGATTGGTATAAGCAATTGATCTTATCCGTTTTACTCTGAGTGCTTCATCGTTATACTGAATGCAATTTGAGTTTGCTTAGAGAAAACCGTGACAAACCTACCTAGTATTAAACAACTCCAGTATTTAATTGCAGTTCATCAGCATCAACATTTTGGTCGTGCCGCCCAGGCGTGTTTTATCGGTCAATCGACTTTGAGTACCGCAATTCAAACCCTTGAAGAAACTTTAGGCAGTCAATTAATTGAGCGAGAGAACCGTAGCTTAATGTTTACCGAGTTAGGTGAAGAAGTGGTTGCGCGTGCCAAGAAGATTGTTGCCGATACTATGAGCATTAAAGAGTTCACTGAGAGCTTTAAAAACCCGCTTTCAGGCAAATTAGTCTTAGGGTTAATTCCTACTATTGCTAGCTTTATTGCCGCACCGCTTTACCAATTTTGTCGTGAAGCTTTCCCAAATTTAGAACTGATTTTGATTGAAGACACCAGTGATAAATTATTGGCTCGCCTTGAGCAAGGGCAGATAGACATGGCGATGCTAGCATTGCCTTATCAAACTGAGAAGTTCCACACTAAGGTACTGACAAAAGATAGTTTCTCTTTGGTTTATCACAAAAGCTACCCGCTAAAAGATATCGATGATTACAACTTGCTGCCAGATCAGAGTGTGTTTTTACTTGAAAGAGAACACTGTCTGACAGGTCATGCCCTAAGTGCTTGCCACCTTAACAAACATGAGTGTATCAACCCATTCGAAGCGAGTAATTTGCATACCTTATTGAGCATGGTGGAGTATCAGCATGGTGTGACATTCTTACCGCAAATGGCACTCAATGCAGGCATATTGTCTGGTAAAGATTTAGCCGTGAGAAAGTCGGGCACTGATGCGTATCGTGAGATTGGTTTGATTTGGCGAAAAACCACGGGTCGTATTCGTGATTTTCGTTTATTCAGTGAAGGATTATTGCCATTCATCACTGAACAATGTGATTGCGAAAAATAAATTTCATTTTTGGCAAACTTTTTTAAAACACCTTTCGACTAACTAAACAGAGATTATCAATTAGGGTTTAAAGGTGTTTTTTCAAAGCCAAGACAAACTCATACAAAAAGCCCAACAAGGCGATCAAGCTGCTTGGCTCAAGCTTATCAAGCAGCATGAAAAGCAGGTGTATAACCACTGTCTTCGCCTGACTGGCAATAGCCATGATGCGCTTGATTTAATGCAAGAAGCTTTTATGAGTGTCTATCGCTCTTTGCATAACTTTCATGGCCAGAGCCAATTTAAGACTTGGTTATTTTCAGTGACCCAAGCGCGCTGTATGGACTTCTTTCGTAGGCAAAGGCAGTCCAGCCCGCTTGAAGAAGTCTCTGAAGCTGCCCATACACCCAGTTGCCCAATTCAATTACAAAGTGACAATCAACATATTCATGCTGCGCTACAGGCTTTACCGTTCGAGCAGAGACAAATTGTTGAACTGAAGTTTTTTCAGCATTTCACTTTCGAAGAAATCGCTGAGCAACTGGCTATTTCGCCAAATACCGTTAAATCCCGTTTATATAGTGCGCTTGGAAAAATGAAAGCGCCACTGGAGGTGATCCGTGTCGAATCATGAAATGACGTCCCATGAATTACTTGAGAAATGGCTTGATGGTGAGCAGCTCACAGAAGCACAGCAAGCTCAAGTTCTAGCTAATCCAGAAACTAAGCCGCTGTTTGAAAGCGCGCAATCTTGGCAGAGTATGGCCAGCAGCTATGTAGAGCAAGAGGTGCCATCTGATACGCCCATAGTCATGCATGAGTTTAAGCAAGCCGGTCGTGCTCAAAGGAGTTGGATGCAGTGGGGGATGGCGGCTTGCGTTGGTTTTTTGAGTGTTTTATCTGTTCAGTTATGGCAACAAAATCAAACTCTGGAGCAAGGCTTGGTAATACAACAAAGCCAAATAGCAAAACAGCAAGACACCATGCAGCAGATTTTAGCCCAGATGCAAAAGAGCCAAACTTTGCAAGCCGATTTAACCAATCAAGTGTTACTCACAAACCGTGCGGAACGTGAAGTGGCACTCGATGATTTACTGGCATTTTTGCAAACGCAAAGAGCCCAAGATCAAGCGATTTTACGTTTACAACTCAATGAACTTGCAGAGCAAGTTGAACATGCGCCAATACAAACCGTTGCGCATAATGGAGGTCAATAATGAAAACTTTACTCTCTTTATTATCAGTTGCAGTGCTAAGTGCAACATTTTCAACCGCAGCGACCACAGAGCAAGATATTGCTAAATTACAACGCGAAGTAACCATTTTTCAACGAGTTGTGAGCACAGCATTAAAGCATGATACCCAAGGGCAGGTGCAGAATGTTGAAGGTTATTATTTAGCAGATCAGGGCTTAGTTTTTGATGTGAGTTTACGCGGTAAGAGCATGTTCGATTGGCGTAAACATATTGAAGGCATGCGTGATTTACATGGTTTTTCTGAGATCCCGTCTCCAGACTTCTCTTCTCTTGAAATGCAAATGTCTGAGCTTAGCGATAACTTAGCTGATGTATCAAAGGAAGCTTATCAGGTTGCGTTAGAAGCAGTACGTCAAGGTGCTGAACAAATTCGAGAAGTCGCAGAGCAAGAGCGCGAGACGCGTCGAGAGTTGCATGAGCTAGAGCGTGCAAAGCAAGAGCTGAATTACATGCTAAAGCGTCAAAATGAGAAAGACAAAGAGCTTGAGCAGCATCATAAAGACATCGCCAAGCAAATAGCCCAACTTGAAGCTGAAAAAGCAAAACTCGCTGAAAATAAAACGCAGTTGAAAGAAAGATTAGAAAAAGATAAACAAAAGCGCCAAGCGCAGCAACAAGCACAGCAAGAGCTGTTGAGAACGACCGTGACTATGAGCTTAGCAAATAGCTTATGTGATTACGGAAATGGGTTACGGGGAGTGAGCGAAAATGAACATGTTAGTTTTAAATTCTCACCTTCATATCAGCAAGAAAAACATATCTTAGTATTTAAAAAATCAGATATAGAGTCGTGTGTGAAAGGTAAAATCAATGCGGAGAAATTTGCTAAGCGCGCAACACAGTACGCATTTTAGAATAAGTTAACCTAAGCTTAGGTTAATTTAGCAGCTTTACTACAACAAAAGAGGGCAATCATAGCCCTCTTTTTTCCAAGATATCAATGACTCGATTGACGCATTTGCGTTTGCTCATTGAGATTTGGCAAAAACAGCAAATAGACCCAAACGACCAAATTAAAATATGGGATCAAACTGAGTACAGTGAACACAAAAGTGGGATACCCTTTCTTTTGCGTACTTTGATAACACTGAAATGCAATAATACAGTGTAAGATCAGCAAAAAAGTAACTAAGAACAGCATAACAACCTCCTTAACTTTCCTATTGTGATATTTATCAATCCTTGAGATGTCGTGCTAAAGAGTTGAAATCTTATTTATTAGCAGACATCGATTTCACATAGGTTTTATTATAGAGCAGAAATCGTTAAGTAAAAGTTCAGTTATGTATAAAATTGTTACGCGACTGTTTTCTCAGGCAAAATAGTTGAAATTTCTTTTTTGAGCTGAGCGATAGGCATAGGCTTAGCAATAAAGTAGCCTTGTCCATAATCGATACCAATTTCTTTTAATGCTTCAAAAATCTCTTTACTTTCAACATATTCAGCGACAGAGTGCTTATCTAATGAGTGGCTGATGTCATTCACGGCTTTTACTAAAGCAAGATCAATGGGATCATTGAGCATGTCACGAACAAACGAGCCATCGATTTTCACATGTTGAGCTGGTAGCTGTTTTAGGTAGCTAAACGTGCTAAAGCCAGTACCAAAGTCATCGATAGAGAAATGGCAGCCGAGCTGATTCAGTTTTCTGATCATAGCCTGTGTGGCTGATAGGTTATTAATACTCGCTGATTCTGTGATCTCAAAAATTACTCGACTCGGGTTCACCTGATATTCAATTAAGCAATCTTGAATATGTGGTAATAATCGCTCGTCTAAAAACGAATGTGCAGATAAGTTGATTGCTACCTGAGTTAATTCAGCATGTTCAGAGAGCGCTTGTATTGCATGTTTTACCACACATTGATCCATCAAAAAGGTATCGTTTAGTAGCTCAAGAGCAGGAATAAATTGGTTCGGGTAAATCAGTTCATCGTTAACTTTTAAACGCAGCAGGGTTTCGAAGTAAGCAATTTGTGCATGTTTAAATGACCAAATTGGCTGATAATGCAGCTCAACTTGCTCATTCTGGAGTGCTTGACGAACGGCGTGACCCCACTCTAAACCGCCCTGTAAGGTGTTATTTTCGGCGTCATCTTTGTTGTAACAATGTACTAAGTTTCTGCCTAAGCTTTTAGCAATATAAAGGGCAATATCAGCTTGCTTTAAGCATTCGTTAGCATCGTGGTTGTTTGCGGTAATTTGAGCTAAGCCAATTGAACAGCTAATTGAATAGCTGTTTTCTTCAGAGTGGAACTCATGCTTGTCGATGGCCATGCAAATACTTTCGGCAATGATATGCGCATCAAGCAAGCTGACCTCTTTTAAAAGCACGGCGAATTCGTCGCCGCCAATGCGGAAAATTAAATGCTCGTCACTAATATTATGGCCAAATAACTGTGCGACTTCTTTTAAGATGATGTCGCCTTGCTGATGACCTTTTGAGTCATTGATGATCTTGAAGTGATCTAAGTCTATGTATAAAAGCGCATGCTCAGATAATGAGTCGGTACTCATAGTCTTACATAGACCTTGTAACTGCTGGTCAAAGTAATAGCGATTATGCAGCCCTGTCAGCGTATCATGCAAAGCCAAATGGCGAAGCTGTAACTCAGCTTGTTTACGCTCGTGGATATTATCTATAGTTGCAGTGATAGTAACGGCACTGGTGGTATTTTTGATTAACTGAAAACGACACTCAACCCATACAGAAGTACCATTCTTTTGCATAAGCTGCATTTCAAGCTGGGCATAGCGCTGCTCGCTTGAGCGCACTTTGGCTAAATGCTTATTCAGCTTATGTTGATCTTCTTTAACAATAAAATCGCGTAATGAGACGCCTAAGCTTGCTTTTAAGCCATGACCAGAAAGGGTTTCCCAGGCCGGGTTGATAAAGCGGATCTTAGCTTCGGTGTCTAGTTCCATTACCACTGTGTTTAAGTGCAATAGAATACGTTGGTGTGCAGAGAATAAGTCTTTGTATCGTCGTTCACTCTGGCTTAATTGAGAGACCTTATCGGCAAACTCTGCGTAACTCACCATGAAATCTTCACGGCGAGCGGCGTGATCACACACCTTGTTTAAAATGGGAAGATTATAAGGTGCTCTTACAAAATCGGTTACGCCCATGAGCAGTAGTTGTTCGGCATCGTTAACATCTTTGCTGTCAATGATGGTGACAACCGACTGACTTGGTTTTTGAGTGAGAATATTACCGACCAGTTTTTTACTTTCTAATGAGGTTTCACCAGAGGTATTTATTAACACGATGGCATAATTATTTTGTAAAAACAGAGAATGGGCATCTTGTGTCGTGTTTACCACAGTACAGGCAAAACTAAATTCAAGTTGCTGGCAAATCTCATCTGCTCGCTTGTGATCAGGCTCAAACAATAAAAGATCAAGCCGACTGCTTTTTTCTAATTGAGTCGATAAAACATTAGCAAGTAGTTCAGGAAGTTGCTCGTGTTTTTCAAAAGGCAACACAGCATCAATGCTATAACTTCTGGCGGTTGTTTCAGCAATACGTTCGCAGTAAATAGGGGGCGTAAGTACAATAGGGGTGTGTTTGGGTGTTTCAAGTAACCCAGAGCGAACCATACGTGCAAAACGCCAACCATCAATTTTTCCGACATCGAGTCCGGTAATGATTAAATCAACGGCTTGCTGTTTTAATCGTTTTAAGGCTGTTTGTGTGTCTTCGCATTCAATGATCTGAAAGACTTCTAATTTATTGAGGGTGTGCATAATGGTTGCGCGTTCAGACTCACAGGCATTTACGATGAGCAATGAAAGTTGCCTTGCCATACTTATACCAACCTCAATACATTTTTTGTCATTGTTGACTTTACCTTCTTGTCACCGAGCATGTTTTTATTTTTCTTAAAATTTTCTTTTAATCTCGGTAATTAGCTGTTTCTTAAAACATTGCTTCAAAGACCTAGGTTAATGCTATTTTTACGCACTTACAAGCACTTGATTAAGTGTTATAGGAACACTAAACTTGGCCGCTGTTTTATAACTTGAGGTGTTGTCATGCGCGTTGCTGACTTTAGTTTTGAACTTCCAGATGAGCTGATTGCTCGTCATCCAATGGCCGATCGTACTGCCAGCCGACTACTTACACTCGATGGTAATACTGGTGAGCTAGGTCATAAAGTCTTTAAAGATCTGATTGATTTCTTAAATCCGAACGATCTGATGATTTTCAACAATACCAAAGTGATCCCGGCACGTATGTATGGCCAAAAAAGCACGGGTGGCAAAGTCGAAGTTTTAGTTGAGCGTGTGGTAGACGAGCATCGAGTGCTTGCCCATGTACGTTCAAGCAAGTCGCCAAAAGAAGGTGCAACTCTAATTCTTGAAGGTAAAGCAGAAGCAACCATGGTGGCGCGTCATGGCGAGTTGTTTGAGCTTGAATTTAAAGGTGAACAGACTGTTTTAAACATTCTTGATGAAATTGGTCATATGCCTTTACCACCTTATATTGACCGTCCTGATACGGATGAAGATAAAGCGCGTTATCAAACAGTTTATAATGAAAAGCCAGGTGCAGTTGCGGCACCGACAGCGGGCTTGCATTTTGACGAAACGCTGCTTGAAAAGATCAAAGCGAAGGGCATCGAAACGCAATTTATTACTTTGCATGTTGGTGCAGGTACCTTCCAGCCTGTGCGTGTAGACTCTGTTGATGAGCACGTAATGCACTCAGAGTATATTGAAGTGTCGCAAGAGGTGGTTGACGCAATCAAGAAAACCAAAGCTAATGGCGGCCGAGTAATTGCAGTTGGTACTACATCTGTACGTTCATTGGAATCTGCTGCTAAGGCAAGCGAAGGTGAATTACAGCCGCTATATGGTGATACAGATATCTTCATCTACCCAGGTTACGAATTCCAAGTAGTGGATGCCATGGTAACTAACTTCCACTTGCCTGAGTCGACTTTGATCATGTTGGTAAGTGCGTTTGCAGGTCAAGATCATATTCTTAATGCCTATAACACGGCGATTGAGAAGCAATATCGTTTCTTCAGCTATGGTGATGCGATGTTTATTACCAAACAAGATAAATAACCAAAGCTCAGGTTAAATAATCTTCATTAAGATGACATTATTAAGGCCCTGAAACTCAGGGCCTTGTTGTTTTAAGCTTCTCCTATCTTTCTTCATCTTTAATTTCTTAGTTTTCGCCCCAATAATTAGAATTCACACTGTAAACAGGGTAGAATCGTGCGGTTAAAATCAGCTCTAAAAATAAACGTATCGGCGTTTATAGAACTAGTGTTGGACTGTTTTTCCGACTTTTGAGGTAGCTATGAAATTTGAATTAGATTGCACTGATGGTAAAGCCCGTCGCGGCCGTTTGATTTTTGATCGCGGTGTGGTTGAAACCCCTGCATTTATGCCTGTAGGTACATACGGTACTGTAAAGGGCATGACGCCAGATGAATTAAAAGACACAGGTGCACATATCTGCTTAGGTAACACTTTTCACCTAATGCTTCGTCCTGGTACTGAAATCATCAAGCAACATGGTGATTTGCATGACTTTATGAACTGGGATAAACCAATTCTAACTGACTCAGGCGGTTTCCAAGTATTCAGCTTAGGTGCAATGCGAAAAATTACTGAAGAAGGTGTTATGTTTAAATCGCCAGTAAATGGTGAAAAAATCATGCTTTCGCCAGAAAAAGCGATGCAAGTTCAGCGCGATTTAGGTTCAGACATCGTGATGATTTTCGACGAATGTACGCCTTATCCTGCAACTGAAAAAGAAGCCCGTGACTCAATGGAGCTTTCACTGCGCTGGGCAAAACGTTCGAAAGAAGGCCATGGCGACAATCCTTCGGCGTTATTCGGTATTATCCAAGGTGGTATGTATCCTGAGCTTCGTGCAGAATCTCAAAAAGGGCTAGAAGAAATTGGCTTTGATGGCTATGCACTCGGTGGTTTATCTGTGGGTGAACCAAAAGAAGACATGATCAACATCCTTGATCACTGTGCTTATAAAATGCCTGAAGACAAGCCTCGCTATTTGATGGGCGTAGGTAAACCAGAAGACCTAGTTGAGTCGGTGCGTCGTGGTATTGATATGTTTGACTGTGTTATGCCAACGCGTAATGCGCGTAACGGTCACTTGTTTATCACTACGGGTGTTATTAAAATCCGTAACGCAGTTCACAAAACAGATACAGGTCCATTAGATCCTGAGTGTGATTGCCATACATGTAAAAATTACTCGCGTGCTTATTTACACCATTTAGATAAGTGTAATGAAATCTTAGGTGCACGTTTAAATACCATCCATAACTTACGTTTTTACCAACGTGTGATGGAAGGCCTAAGAAATGCGATTGCCGAAGGCAAGTTAGACGAATTCGTAGAAGATTTTTACGCTAAACGTGGCCTACCTGTGCCGCCATTAGCTGAAACTGAATAATAAATTTTAAATATAAGAGGAAGTGTTATGAGTTTATTTATCTCGACTGCGCATGCAAGTGCTGCTGCTCCAGCACCAGCTGGCGGCGGTATGGAAATGCTTATCATGCTAGGTGTGTTTGGTCTGGTATTTTATTTTTTAATTTACCGCCCACAAGCGAAGCGTGTAAAAGAGCATAAAGATCTTATGGGTGCCTTAGGTAAGGGTGACGAAGTACTAACGCAAGGCGGTTTAGTGGGTAAAATCACTAAGGTTGCTGATGATAAAGACTTTGTTGTTATTGCGCTAAATGATCAAACAGAAGTCACAGTACAAAAATCAGCAGTATCAGCTGTGTTGCCAAAAGGCACAATGAAATCGCTGTAATCTAAAAACAAAAATAAAAAGGTAAAGCCTGTGTTAAACAAGTATCCAATGTGGAAGTACTTACTTGTTCTGGCTGTATTAGCGATTGGTATTTTATATGCCACACCAAACCTGTATGGCCGTGATCCGGCCATACAGGTTTCTGGTACTAAAGGTGCCAGCGCTGATCTAAGCGTGCTAGATAAAGTAAATGACACTCTAAAAGAGAACAACATCACAGTTAAATCTTCAGCATTAGAAAACGGTCAAGTATTGGTACGTTTTACGAATGTTGAAGAGCAGTTAAAAGCGCAAGACCTATTGCGTAATAGCTTATCAGATGACTACATTTCAGCTATCAACATGAGTCCAGCACAACCAGAATGGTTGAAGAACATTGGTGGTAATCCAATGAAGCTAGGTTTGGACTTAAGTGGTGGTGTTCACTTCACCATGGAAGTTGACATGGTCACAGCATTAGACAATGCGTTAGAGACTATGGAGCAAGACTTTAAGAGTGATTTACGTGGTGAAAAGCTTCGTTATCGTTCGGTCCGCCGTGTTGCGGGTGTAGAGCGCGTACAAGTGATCATGCGTAACGACGAAGACAAAGACGCGGCAGAGCGCTTTTTAAAGCAGCGTTACCCTCTGTATAACTTTGTCGATGATAGCAGCAACAGCTTGGCATTCTTCGCGAGTTTGAGCGATCAGAAGTTCAAAGAAATTCGCGCTTATGCAATCAAGCAAAACGAAACGATTATTCGTAACCGTATTAACCAACTTGGTGTAGCTGAACCAAACGTACAGCAACAAGGTGCTGAGCGTATTATCGTGCAATTACCTGGTGTGCAAGATACAGCACGAGCGAAAGAAATTTTAGGTGCAACGGCAACGCTTGAGTTCCGTGAAGTTGATGAAAATGCTGACGTACGTTCAGCAGCAGAAGGCCGCGTGCCTCCTGGCACTGAAGTTATCATGCACAAAGACGGCTACCCTGTTGTTCTGAAAAAGCGTGTGATCTTAGGTGGTTCTCATATCACAGGTGCACAATCAGGTTTAGATGAATACTCTCGTCCGCAAGTAAGTATTAATCTTGATGGTAAAGGTGGCGCGAAAATGAGTGCCTTTACTAAGCGTGCAGTTGGCAAGCGTATGGCAACTGTATTCATTGAGTACAAGCCATCGGGCAAAAAAGACGAAAATGGCAAAGCGCTTCCGCCAATTAAGGTTGAAGAAGTGATTAACGTTGCAACCATTCAAGCTCGTCTGAACAACTCATTCCGTATTACAGGTATTGATAACCCAGCTGAAGCCCATAACCTGAGTTTACTTCTACGTGCAGGTGCACTGGTTGCGCCAATTCAGATTGTTGAAGAACGTACTGTAGGTCCAAGCCTAGGTCAGGAAAATATCGAAGCGGGTATGACGGCTGTGGTTCTTGGTTTTGCATTTGTACTGGCATTTATGTTGATGTACTACAAAGGCTTTGGTCTGGTTGCAAACCTTGCGTTAGGCGCAAACTTAGTATTAATCATAGGTGTAATGTCGATGATCCCTGGTGCGACACTAACACTGCCTGGTATCGCTGGTATCGTTCTAACAGTAGGTATGGCGGTTGATGCTAACGTACTTATCTTTGAACGTATTCGTGAAGAATTGGCCGACGGCCGCAGTCCTCAACAAGCGGTTCACCAAGGTTACGACAGTGCATTTAGCACCATTTTCGATGCTAACATCACAACCTTAATTGCAGCGGTTATCTTGTTCTCTGTGGGTACAGGTCCTATTGCGGGCTTCGCAGTGACACTTGCTATCGGTATTATCACATCAATGTTTACAGCGATTGTGGGTACACGTGCGGTGATCAATTTAGTGATCGGCGGCAAGCGTATTAACAAGCTTTCAATCTAGGAGACGGATATGCAGTTATTAAAATTAAATGACACCATCCGCTTTATGTCAGCGCGCAAGCTTACTATGGCTATTTCTGCGCTTTTAATTCTGGCATCAATTGCTTCTATGGCAATTCGTGGATTGAACTTTGGTTTAGACTTTACTGGCGGTACTGCGGTAGAAGTTGGTTTTTCTCAGCCTGCTGATCTATCTAAGATCCGTAGTGTACTTGCAGAAAATGGCTTTGCTGATGCATCGGTACAGTTGTTTGGTTCAAGCCAAGAAGTACTCGTTCGTCTTGCGCCTCGCGGTGACGGTGTAAAAGCTGAAGTAATTGGTAACCAATTAATTGATGCTTTGAAGCAAGCCGATAGTAGCGTAGAAATGCGCCGTATTGAGTTTGTTGGCCCAAGTGTGGGTGAAGATTTAAAAGAGCAGGGCGGCCTAGCGATGCTAACCGCGCTGATCTGTATCTTAATCTATGTTGCGTTTCGATTTGAATGGCGTTTCGCGGTAGGTGCGGTTGCAGCACTATTCCACGATGTGATTTTAACTATGGGCCTATTCTCTGTATTAGACTTAGAGTTTGATTTAACTATTTTGGCTGCAATCTTGGCTGTAATTGGTTACTCACTGAATGACACCATTGTTGTATCTGACCGTATTCGTGAAAACTTCCGTAAAGTACGTATTGATGACACCATTGAAATCATCAATATTTCACTGACACAAACACTAAACCGTACATTAGTCACATCAATCACGACTATTCTCGTATTGATTGCACTATTTGTATGGGGCGGCCAAACCATTCATGGCTTCGCAACTGCGTTACTATTTGGTGTGTTCATTGGTACTTACTCTTCTGTTTATGTTGCAAGCTCTGTTGCGGTTGCGATGGGTGTGAGCAAAGAAGACTTAATTCCAGTAGAAGTTGAAAAAGAAGGCGCAGATTTAGACGCAATGCCTTAATCGCAGCGTCTAGCTCAAAAAAACGTTTTAAAAGCCGTATGTGAATTCACATGCGGCTTTTTTATTTCTGAACCATTTGAACACACAAGGCTCAAAGTGGTTATAATACCAATCCTCAATAATACTCAATCATTTTGAGGGACTAAAACTGACGCTAACTTCGTTGAAAATTTCTTATTTAGAACAACTAAATAGCAAAATTTCCGCCTCGTTATCGACTAGTTTTTCTTGCCTCAAAATAGACCGCTTAATTAAGAAGATTGGTATAATGAAAAGGGTAATTTAAATAGGTAAGTTTATGAAAAGGTTATTAATTGCTGTATTTCCTTTGGCATTCGCGCTATCAGGCTGTAAGGTCAATGAGGGAGAAGCATACGAAAAGGATAAATCTCCTGAAGAGCGCAGCGAATATGTAGGAGTTGAGGGGTTGTCTCAAGCACAAGAAGATCAGCTATATCTGATGGACAAAGAGCTTCGCGAGAAGTGTAATGAAGCTAAAATCAGTTATGCTGTGGCAAAATCAAATAGCAATGAAAAAGAAGCTCAAGCACAAAAGGCGATCATCGCAAATACCTGCAAAGGCAAATAACGGAGGCTCTAATCTGAGAATAGCTTATGTAATCTAAGTTCATCCGAAATTAGAGAATATAGAAAACCTTATAATTTTATGACAATGATATTTCATTCTGTTTGTTAAAGAGTATAATGAGAATTGTTTTCAATAATAATTACGAGGTTTTCATGAAAGCTAGGTTGGCAATTCTATTTACAAGCCTTGCACTGACAGCATGTTCGGAGCAAGTTGAGCAACAAACACAGACCACTGAAGCAGCGCCTGCTAAAGTAACCAACTTAGATACCTATAAGCAGCAAGCACAAAGCTTACTTGGTGAGATCAGAGCTAACGGTGCATCTCAAAAGCTAGAGCAAAGCTCACAACAACTTGTTGCTACCTCTCGTCAATTACTAGCAGAATTCACAGCTAAATATCCAGTGTGCGACAGCTACCTAACCGCACTCGATAAAGCGGCTGATATCATTCCAACACTGCCATTAGAAGAAATTGAATCTGGTTACCACAAAGACGGCAAGCTACCTAAATACGACTCACCTGTGTGCTACCACGCAAAAGATTTATTGGTGCACCCTGCAACCGTACAAGCTATGGCTGCGCAAGGTATGCAGTTTGAGTCGGCATATGAAGACGCTGAACTTGAAATTGTTGAAGTGATTGCGCATTTCGATCAAGTTGAAAAAGCACTTCGTTAAATGACTGAAAAGATAAAAGTGGCGCTCACTCAGCGCCATTTTTATTTTACATTAGCTTAGCTTACTTATCTTGGCCTGTGAGTCGCAAAAACTTCTCAGCCAAAGTATCTAAATCTTCTTTGTGATTAGGATCGGGTTTTATGCAATCGATCGGACAAACACTCACACATGTTGGGGTGTCGTAATGGCCGACACACTCAGTGCATTTATTCGGATCAATTTCATAGATCTTCTCCCCCATGTAAATGGCCTGATTAGGACATTCAGGGTCGCACATATCACAGTTGATGCATTTTGAATTGATCAACAGCGCCATGATTTAGGCCTTTTTAAATGGGTTACGCGTATCTTCTTGATCGTTTAGGTTACGCATCAAAATCGCGTGATCTAAGTCGATATTTTCAGGTAGAGGAATTTTCACAATGTGACCAGAGCCTTTAGCATCGTCAATTTTCTCACCTTTCTTGTTTTCCATATGCTCAAGGTTGAAGCTGATGTTGCCTTGTGGTGTCATCAGCTCAAGACTATGGCCTGTACAGAATTTATTCTTAACATCAATCTCAACTAAGCCATTGTCTAGGCGACCTAATACTTCACCCACAAATTGCTGTTTGTCAGAAACTGAATGGCCGTATTCATAGTTTTGGTAATCTTGGTGAGCGTGGCGCTTTAAGAAACCTTCGGTATAACCACGGTGTGCTAAATTCTCAAGAGTACGCATTAGATTTGGATCGAATGGTTTGCCTGCCACTGCGTCATCAATGGCCTTGCGGTAAACTTGCGCTGTGCGTGCCACATAGTAGAAAGACTTAGTACGACCTTCAATCTTTAAGCTGTGTACGCCCATTTTTGTTAGCTGATCAACATACTGCACCGCACGTAGGTCTTTCGAATTCATGATGTACGTACCATGCTCGTCTTCAAATGCAGGCATATATTCGCCCGGACGACCTTGCTCTTCTAACATGAATACTTCGTTGGTCGGCGCGCCTTCACCAAGAGTTGGGATCACGGATTGTGGGTCGATTTTGTGCACTACATCGCCGGTTTCTGTTTCTTTACCTGGTTTAACATCATATTCCCAGCGACATGCATTGGTGCACGTGCCTTGATTCGGATCGCGCTTATTGATGTAACCTGATAATAAGCAGCGGCCAGAGTAGGCCATGCATAATGCACCATGTACGAATACTTCTAACTCGGTTTGTGGGCACAGCTCACGAATTTCAGCAATTTCTTCAAGCGATAATTCGCGCGATAAAATCACCCGCTCAATGCCTTGTTTCGCCCAAAACTGCACCGACGCATAGTTTACTGCGTTAGCTTGTACAGAAAGGTGAATAGGCATATCTGGCCATTTATCACGGACTAACATGATTAAACCAGGATCAGACATGATCAAGGCATCAGGTTTCATGGCAATGACAGGTTCAATGTCTTTTAAGTAGGTTTGCACTTTTTTATTGTGCGGAGCAATGTTTGAAACCACATAAAGTTTTTTATTGAGTGCATGAGCTTCGTTAATACCCAATTCTAAATTGGCTAAATCGAATTCATTATTACGCACACGTAAACTGTAACGTGGTTGGCCTGCGTATACTGCATCGGCACCGTATGCAAAAGCATAACGCATATTTTTCAAGCTACCTGCAGGCGATAAAAGTTCAGGAACAAACATAGTAAAAACCTCTTACATTGAACTGAGTTCTGGTCAGCTGTTTCGGTCAGAATTGACGGTTTTAAGACTTAAACAGTGCTTCAAAATAACGGCAATAAGTTAAGTCATAATAAAAAAGCGGCGTAGTCTAACTATTCACATGCATGTCATGTTTGATGTGGATCATATTTTTTGACAAAAGCCAGATTTATCCCGAAAAATGAAAGGATCAAGATGTAGTAGGTTTTTAGAGCTAAAACGCGTATAATTCGCGCCCGTAAATATTCAACAATTATTATTGGAGCTAAAAAGATGGCTTTAGAGCGTACTTTTTCAATCATCAAGCCTGATGCGGTAGCTAAAAACCACATCGGTGCAATCTACAACCGTTTCGAATCTGCAGGTCTTAAGATCGTTGCTTCTAAAATGGTTCACCTTTCTCAAGAGAAAGCTGAAGGTTTCTACGCAGAGCACAAAGAGCGTCCTTTCTTTGGTGCACTAGTTTCTTTCATGACTTCTGGTCCAGTAATGGTTCAAGTTCTTGAAGGTGAAAACGCTGTTCTTAAGAACCGTGAAATCATGGGTGCTACTAACCCTGCAGAAGCGCTAGCTGGTACTTTACGTGCAGACTACGCTGACAGCATCGACGAGAACGCGGTACACGGTTCTGACGCTCCTGAGTCAGCTGCTCGCGAAATCGCTTACTTCTTCGCTGAAGAAGAAATCTGTCCTCGTACTCGCTAATCGCGAATCGAACAGAGTAAAGAAGGGCTCTCGGGCCCTTTTTTAGTCCTTGTTGCTTTTGCAAAGTCAGTTTTTATAGCTATTTTTGCAAAATCATCAACAATATTTGAGTGTGTTGGTTGATTTTTATACAATGCACCGTTGTTTTATTCTATACCGTCACTTTACTGAGGTTGTTTCATGGCCACTACTGAGAAGAAAATTAATCTACTTGATTTGAACCGCGAAGGGATGCGTGAATTGTTTGCATCATTTGGTGAAAAGCCATTCCGCGCCGATCAGGTAATGAAGTGGATTTATCACTTTGGTGTCGATAACTTCGACGACATGAGCAATATCAATAAAAAGCTACGAGCGAAATTACAAGCGCAGTGTGAAATTAAAGCGCCTGAAATTTCAGTGAAGCAAGTAGCCAGTGATGGCACAATTAAGTACGCGATGTTGTTAGAGGGGGGCCAAGAAGTTGAAACTGTTTGGATCCCAGAAAAAGATCGTGCAACTCTATGTGTATCTTCTCAAGTGGGCTGTGCACTTGAATGTACATTCTGCTCAACAGCGCAGCAGGGCTTTAACCGTAACTTAAAAGTATCTGAGATCATCGGTCAGGTATGGCGCGTGGCAACAGATATTGGCTTACACAATGGTGACAGCACTAAGCGTCCAATCACTAACGTGGTTATGATGGGTATGGGTGAGCCATTACTTAACATCAATAATGTAGTGCCAGCGATGGAACTGATGATGGATGACTGGGCGTTTGGTTTATCTAAGCGTCGTGTAACACTAAGTACTTCAGGGGTTGTACCTGCACTCGATATTCTTAAAGAGAAGATTGACGTGGCTCTGGCTATTTCACTTCACGCGCCAACCAATGATTTACGTGATGTGCTAGTACCAATTAATAAAAAGTACCCAATTGAAGAGTTCTTAGCGGCATGTCGTCGTTATATTGATGGTTCAAAAGCCAATAAAGACATCACCATCGAATACGTTATGCTGCAAGGCGTAAATGACAGTACAGATCAAGCCCATGAGCTGGTTAAAGTACTAAAAGGTACACCATCTAAAATTAACCTGATCCCATTCAACCCATTCCCGGGTAATGAATATGGTCGCTCAAGTAATAGTCGTATCGATCGCTTCTCAAAAGTGTTACAGGCTGCTGGCTTAACTTGTATTGTTCGCCGTACTCGTGGTGATGACATTGATGCAGCTTGTGGTCAGCTAGTGGGTGATGTTGTTGACCGTACTAAGCGTATTATGAAAAAGCAGCAGCGTGAAGATAACGCCATTGCTGTGAATGTGAGTAATTAACTTTAAGTAACTAAGTTTAAGCAATTATTTATTGCTTAAGTTATTTGCATAAAATAGATGAAAGATAGGGGCTTTTCGGTAATATAGGTCCTTATTATTTCATACTATCAAGGTGATACATGCGTTCTTATTGGGTGATCCCGTTTGCGTTATTGGGCTTAAGTGGTTGTGTGACCGAAACTCACAGCGTCACTAAAAATAGCCCTGTGGTGAATTCAGAGATGAATAACCAAGAAGCAGCAAGAACGCGTATCAGCTTGGCATTAGAATATCTAAAGGCGGGTAACAATACCCAAGCTAAGTTTAACTTAGAGCGCGCCGCTAAATTTGCCCCTGATTTACCTGAAGCCCACTACACACTGGCTTATTATTTTGAGCAAGTGAAAGAGTATCAGCAAGCTAAAGAAGCCTACAAAACCGCACTTAAACTGGTCCCCAATGACCCCAATACACTAAATAACTATGGTACGTTTTTATGCCGAATTGGTGAGTATGATGAAGCGACCACACAACTACTTAAAGCGATAGATACCCGCGGCTATCTGCGTGTATCACAGAGCTATGAAAATCTCGCTTTATGTGCGGTGAAGCAAGACAAGTTTGAACTGGCTTTAGACTACTTGAACAGTGCCGTTCAGCATGACGGGCAAAGTCAAAGTGCTTTAATTGCTCTCGCTGGTTTGTATTATGCCAAAAGTGACTTGCACCAGGCATTGCGGGTGTTAGAACGTTACACTGAGAATGGCTTTATTTCATCGCGTAGTTTGTTTTTAGAATACTTGTTACATCAGGAAATGGGACATTTAGAGCAATCTGAGAAAATAGCCACGACCTTAGTGCAAACTTACCCGCAATCTTATCAAGCACAAGCAATCATCAAAGAAGAGTATAACAATAGTGAATTTGATGTATTGCGTGAGCAGTATAGAAAAGCCAAGGTGGCAGAAATCACTGAGCAGTCACCGACGCTTTATAACGCGCAACCTAAGATAAAAATTACCCGCAAAAAAGCGCCAAAAAGAGAAAGTAGTAACAATATTGAAGCAGCGCAGTCTGTTATCGTTACAAGCTCAAGCAATAATGTAGATTCAAGTTCACCGGTGTCATTGCGAGCTAGTTTGCAAACAAACTCTGCAGTTGAAGTGCAACCTCAGTTAAGTCAGCCCGCAAACACGACAGGCGCACCTATAGTCGAAGAGAAAAACCAAGCGACGATTCAGGCGACTGAAACACCAAGTAATCAAGTAAGAGTCGTGTCGTTTGGAGAACAAAAAACCGTGCAGCCGGTTCAAGGCCAAGTGCAGTTTTATCAACCAGATCCAAGTCAGGTTAGGTTCAGAGAAATAGCAGAGAATAGTGCCCCAGTTCGTACAGCTAAGCCTTCATCAACGAGTGCACCTTTGCTAAATCCAGAAGTCGATTTACCAAATGTGCCAGTACATACTGTTGGGTTAGGTGAAAACTTATTTAGTTTGTCGGTAAAATACAATGTCAAAATGGCAAGCCTATTAAAATGGAACAAACTGAAAGAATCGGACCGTTTACAGATTGGCCAGCAAGTGTATTTAAATAATCCGCTTACTACCCACATAATACAAGATGGGGACAGCTTGTATAATATCGCCACCGATTATCAATTACAGATTGGTGATTTAATGCGATGGAACAAATTAACGCCAGACGTTGAACTTGCGGCTGGACATAGTTTACTTATTGTAGATCCGAGTAGTTATACTTTATGAACGAAATAAGCCCAGAATCAACTGAGCAACAAGCTTCTTTGGGGCAAGTGCTAGCAAGCGCAAGAAAAGATGCGAACTTAACCATTGAGGCCGTGGCGGATAGGTTAAAGCTAAGCCCAAAGCATATTACCAAACTAGAGCAAGATGATTATACGTCGCTCGGGCCGATTACCTTTGTTAAAGGCTACATCAAGGCTTACTGTACGCTATTGCAGTTAGATCAAACTCAAACTTTGGCGTTGTTTCAAGCACCCGAGAGTGTTGTTGATAATAAGCGTATGCAGAGCTTTTCTCGTCGCACAGAAAAAGAAGCCAATGACAGTCGTTTAATGCTCGTCAGTTATGTGATCTTGGCTATAGTGTTAGGTTCTTCAGGCTTCATGTATTGGCAAACGACATCGAATGAAAGCGATGTCATTGTGCCTGAAGTACAAACTATCGCTCCAGACAGTACAGAGCAAACAGAAGAATTATTAGACGCCCAAGATGACTTATCATCACAAATAGAGGCAAATAATATCGCTGATGAGCAGTTAGAAGCGGGTTCACAAACTACGACGCCTGAAGCTCAACGACAATCAATGCCGTCAGAGAAAAGTGCAGAGCCAGAACCTGCAAACAAAACAGAACTTAATACTATTGTGATGCATTTCAAAGACGATTCTTGGGTAGAGATCTTTGATGCTTCATCAGAGCGCATTGCTTTTGGCGTTAAAAAAGCCGGATATACCATGACAGTGCAGGGCGTTGCACCGTTTTCGGTGGTGTTAGGCCGTCACCAGCAAGTTGATGTAGAGCTAGATGGTCAAACCGTCGATTTATCATCATTGCCACGCAATCGTTCAGCTAAATTTAAATTACCCTTAACAGAGTAACCGTCATGTTTTCAGAATCTCCAATTAAACGTAGAAAGTCGACCCGTATTTATGTAGGTGACGTGCCTATTGGTGATGGCGCACCAATTGCCGTACAGTCAATGACGAACACCAATACCATGGACATCGATGCAACCGTTGCGCAGATCCGTGCTATTCAAGATGCCGGTGCGGATATCGTTCGCGTATCAGTGCCAACCATGGATGCTGCCGAAGCCTTCAAGAGCATTAAAGAACAAGTTGATATTCCACTTGTTACCGACATTCACTTTGACTACCGTATCGCACTAAAAGTGGCGCAGTACGGCGCTGATTGTTTACGTATTAATCCTGGTAACATCGGCAGTGAAGATCGTATTCGTGCTGTGGTAGATGCTGCGGGTGAACGCAATATTCCAATTCGTATCGGTGTAAATGGCGGCTCTTTAGAGCGTGATTTACAAGAAAAGTATGGTGAACCAACGCCTGAAGCATTACTTGAATCAGCGATGCGTCATGTTGAAATCTTACAGCGTTTGAACTTTGACCAGTTCAAAGTCTCTGTAAAAGCATCAGATGTATTCTTAGCCGTTGGTGCGTATCGTCTACTGGCAAAAGAAATCGATCAACCTCTTCATCTTGGTATTACAGAAGCGGGCGGCTTCCGCTCTGGTTCAGTAAAGTCAGCGGTTGGTCTAGGAATGCTGCTTGCCGAAGGTATCGGTGATACCCTTCGTGTCTCGTTAGCAGCCGATCCGGTACAAGAGATCAAAGTAGGCTTTGATATTCTAAAATCACTGCGTATTCGTTCTCGTGGTATCAATTTCATTGCCTGTCCGAGCTGTTCTCGTCAAGAGTTCGATGTGGTCAACACCATGAACCAACTTGAAGAGCGCCTTGAAGACATCATTGAACCAATTTCTGTGTCAGTGATTGGCTGTGTTGTGAATGGCCCAGGCGAAGCTTTAGTGAGTGACATCGGCCTTGCAGGTGCAAACCGACGCTCTGGGTTGTACATTAACGGCGAGCGTCAAAAGATGCGTATTGATAACGATAACATCGTCGAGCAGCTTGAAGAGCAGGTGCGCGACTTTGTTGCTAAGAAGCAGGCACAGCCAGCAATCGACATTAAAATCGTCGAATAATTTTTAAAAATTACCGACAGAGCAAAGAATATCCTGCAGATCTTTTGCTCTGTCGTTTACGTTTTACGCGAGCTGGGTATAATACTTGACTCCTTTACCCACAATGCGCACTGTGTGTGGCACTCGCATTTAGCAAATAGATTGATTTAGGATTTTCAGTGGCAAAACAAATTCAGGCAGTTCGTGGTATGAACGATTGTCTGCCAGGTGATACGCAAGTTTGGCAGAAAGTAGAAGCAGTATTACGTGATACGGTGGCGTCTTATGGTTATCAAGAGATCCGTTTCCCAATTGTTGAATCTACCGACTTATTTAAGCGCTCTATTGGTGAAGTAACCGATATCGTTGAAAAAGAAATGTACACCTTTGAAGATCGTAACGGCGATAGCTTAACACTGCGCCCTGAAGGTACAGCAGTGTGTGTACGTGCGGGTAACCAAGGCGGCTTATTGTATAACCAAGAGCAGCGTCTTTGGTACATGGGTCCTATGTTCCGTCACGAGCGTCCACAAAAAGGTCGTTACCGTCAATTCCACCAATTTGGCCTTGAAGCGTTTGGTATTGCGACTGCTGATATCGATGCTGAAGTGATTTTACTTACAGCTCGCCTGTGGAAAGCATTCGGCATTTCAGATCATGTTCGTCTTGAGCTGAACTCTTTAGGTTCAAATGAAGCACGAGCAGAGTATCGTGATGCACTTGTGGCGTTTTTAGAGCAGCATATTGATAAGTTAGACGAAGACTCTAAACGTCGTATGTACTCAAACCCACTGCGTGTTCTAGACAGCAAAAACCCTGATGTACAGGCTATCTTAGTTGATGCGCCTAAGTTATCTGAACACTTAGATGAAGAATCAAAAGCACATTTTGCAAATTTATGTGAACGTTTAGACGCAGCTGGCGTCGAATACCAAGTTAATGAAAAGCTAGTACGTGGCTTAGATTACTACAACCGCACTGTATTTGAGTGGGTAACAGAAAGTCTAGGTGCGCAAGGCACTGTATGTGCAGGTGGTCGCTACGACGGTCTAGTTGAGCAGCTGGGTGGTAAAGCAACCCCAGCAGTTGGTTTTGCAATGGGTATGGAGCGTTTAGTTCTATTACTTCAAGCACTAGAAAGTGTAGGTGAAATTCGCCGTAATGCAGACGTGTATGTTGCAGCTATGGGTGATGCCGCTAGTATTCAAGCGCCAGTGATTGCAGAGCAATTAAGAACAGAAGTTGCCGGCCTTCGTGTGCAAGTGCACTGTGGTGGTGGTAACTTTAAGAAACAATTAAAACGTGCAGATAAGAGCGACGCGCTAGTTGCGCTTATTTTAGGTGAAAGCGAACTTGCTGAAGGCAAGGTAACCGTGAAATATCTGCGAGAAGAAAAAGAACAAGTTACAGTGAGCCTGGAAGAGGTAAAAACACTGTTAGCAGACTTAGCAGTATAAGAGGACTGTATGGAAATTTACTCAACAGAAGAACAACAAGCAGAAGCAATAAAACGATTTTTCCGTGAAAATGGCGTTTCACTTGCGTTAGGTATCGTCATTGGTCTTGGCGGTTTATACGGTTGGAAATACTACAACCAAAGCAAGATTACATCTGCTGAAGCTGCTTCAAATGCTTTTAACGAATTAGTTGAAAGTGGTGAAGTTCTATCTAAGTCAGAGTCTTTCATTGCTGAAAATGGCGACTCAAATTATGCGGCTTTAGCTGCGTTTGTTGCCGCTAAAGAAGCAGTTGAAAAAGGTGAGTTTGAAGCTGCGCTAGCTAAGTTAACATGGTTACAAGATAACCTTGATAACCCAGAATTAAAAGCCACAGCTATCTTACGTTTAGCGCGTGTACAAGCGCAACTTACGCAATATGATGCGGCACTAAAAACATTATCACAAACAACACCAGAGGCTTTTAAAGCACAAGTTGCTGAAGTGAAAGGTGATGTTTACCTTGCCAAAGGTGACAAAGACAATGCTCGTACTCAGTATGAAACAGCATTGACTGAGTCGAAAGAAGGCAACAATGGCCTACTACAGATTAAGTTGGACAATTTAGCAACGGCACAACCTGCAGCTTAGGAGTCCTTATGAGAAAGCTAAGTATGGCTACCTTGGCGCTTTGTATGGCGTCATTACTAGGTTGCTCATCTAATGATGATGAAGAAGAAATTGTTTTACCAGAGATCGTCAATCAATTTGAAACCCAAGTTGACTGGACAAACGATGTTGGCGATGGTGTAGAACATTACTTTTCTCGTTTAACACCAACGGTTTATAAAGATACTGCTTTTGTTGCCTCGCGCAATGGTGAAGTGGAAGCGATTGCTGTTTCATCAGGTAAAACTTTATGGGAAACCGACGTTCGTAAAGAGGTAAGCTTCTGGCCATGGTCAGATAACGATAGCGCTAAGTTATCGGGCGGTATTTTACAGGCCTATGGCAAACTATACATCGGCTCTGAGCATGGCGAAGTAATAGCCCTTGACCGTGAAACGGGTGAGATTGTTTGGCGTAAAACCGTGCCAGGTGAAGCGCTATCTTCTCCTGCAGCCGGTGATGGACTCGTTTATGTGAACTTAGGCTCTGGTAAACTGCTTGCTCTTCACCCTGATACAGGTGAAGAACGCTGGCGTCATGAGCAAGAAGTGCCAGCATTAACACTTCGTGGTTTGAGCTCTCCAGCAGCCGCCAATGGTGGTGTGTTATTTGGCGAAGAAAGCGGTAAGTTAACGGTTTTAATTGCTGAAAATGGCTATACGGCTTGGAGCGCAGAAGTAGCAACGGCTAAAGGTGCGTCTGAATTTGAGCGCTTAGTGGATGTTGATACAAAACCAATCGTAGTAGGCGCAATTGCTTACGCAATCGCCTATAATGGTAACTTAGCAGCGGTTGATGTACGAAGTGGTAATGTCGTTTGGAAGCGAGAGTACAGTAGTTACCGCGACCTAAGCATTGAAGCTAACGTGATCTACATTGTAGATAGTAATGGCATTATTTACGCGTTAGATAAAGATTCAGGTATTGAGCGCTGGAGTCAATCTGGTTTACGTGGCTGGTACTTAACAGCACCTACTGTGGCAGGTAATTATCTAGCGGTAGGTGATCAAGAAGGTAATTTACACTGGTTAGATAAGCAGACTGGTGAGTTAGTTTCTAGAGAAAGTTTTGATAGCTCAGGCTTTTACGTAGAGCCTGTTGTAGCAGAAGATAAATTAATTGTGGTAACCCGAGACGGTGAAGTTAGCGCGGTTAAGATCCCGTAACAGTTAATTTATTCATGCTTTTTTTCAAGGCTTCGCATTGCGAAGCCTTTTGTTGTTTATTGATGAGGTAGTCTATGCTTCCGGTGATCGCTCTTGTTGGGCGACCTAATGTGGGTAAATCCACACTTTTTAACCGTTTAACACGCACCCGTGATGCGTTAGTAGCGGACTTTCCTGGCCTAACGCGCGATCGTAAATATGGTCAAGCAAACTATGATGGCTATGAATTTATCGTTGTTGATACAGGTGGTATCGATGGTAGCGAAGAAGGGATTGAAACCGAAATGGCAGAGCAGTCTTTGCTGGCCATTGAAGAAGCGGATATTGTTTTATTCTTAGTAGATGCTCGTGCGGGTATGAATGCAGCCGATCAGGCTATTGCACAGCATTTACGTAAACAAGAGAAAAAATGCTTTATCGTTGCGAATAAAACTGATGGTATTGATGCAGACTCTCATTGTGCTGAGTTTTATCAATTATCACTTGGAGAAGTACATCAAATCGCAGCAGCGCATGGTCGTGGTGTTACTCAGTTATTAGATCACACCCTGCAGCCTGTTATTGCAGAACTAGCAGCAGAAGCTGAAGAGCTTGAACAAGATGACGAAAGCTTAGCTGAGCTTTACCTTGAAGGTGAAGATGGCGAGAAGCTAGAAGACGGTAAAACTGGTTTTGAAGATAAGCCGGTTAAATTAGCTATTATTGGTCGCCCTAATGTAGGTAAATCAACGCTTACTAACCGTATTCTAGGTGAAGAGCGTGTGATTGTTTACGATATGCCGGGCACGACGCGTGACTCTGTTTATATTCCGATGACACGCAATGACAAAGAATACGTCTTGATCGACACCGCAGGTGTACGTAAACGTAAAAAAGTCAGCGATGTAGTCGAAAAGTTCTCAGTGATCAAAACGCTTAAAGCCATTGAAGATGCCAATGTAGTGTTATTGGTGGTTGATGCGCGCGAAGGTATTTCTGATCAAGACTTAAGCTTATTAGGCTTTACGTTAAATGCAGGTCGTTCACTGGTTATTGCAATCAATAAGTGGGATGGCTTAGACGAGTACGTGAAAGAGCGTATCAAAACTGAGCTAGACCGTCGTTTAGGGTTCATCGATTTTGCCCGTTTACACTTTATCTCGGCACTTCACGGCACGGGTGTTGGTCACTTATTCGAGTCTGTAGACGAAGCCTATGAGTCTGCGACTAAGCGTATCAGTACAGCAATGCTGCGTCGTATCATGGACATGGCACAAGCGGATCACCAGCCACCGTTAGTACGTGGTCGTCGAGTGAAATTAAAGTATGCGCACGCCGGTGGTTATAACCCGCCACGTATTGTTATTCACGGTAACCAGGTACATGACTTACCTGACAGCTACAAGCGCTACTTAATGAATTACTACCGTAAAGCGCTTGGCGTTATGGGCACACCGATTAAGATTGAATTTAAAGAAGGTGATAACCCGTATGCTGGTCGCAGCAACAAGATGACGTTGTCGCAAAAGCGTAAGTTACGTGCTTTCTCTAAAGAGAGTCGTAATAAAGATAGTTAATACCTATCTGGATTGTAGATATTAAAAAAGGAGCTTGATGCTCCTTTTTTGTTATTTGTTTGCAACAAATCTACTCATTGAGTAGATGCGCGTATTTTTGACTAAACTTTGCCACTTTAGGGGCTACAACCACACTACAATAACCCTGGTTTGGGTTTTCATTAAAGTAGTCTTGGTGATACTGCTCTGCCGAATAAAAGGTAACAGCAGGTGTTACTTCAGTGACAATTTTTTCAGCTAAATGAGGCTGTAACTTCTTAATGGCTTGTTCTGTGAGTTCAGCTTGTGTGTCATCGTGATAGAACACCGCACTGCGATATTGCGTACCCACGTCATTACCTTGACGGTTTAATTGAGTTGGATCGTGCAAGGTAAAGAACATATCTAATAGCTGGCTGTAGCTGATGACATCCGCATTGAAGCTGAGCTGAACCACTTCAGCATGGCCGGTCATGCCTGTACAGATGTCTTTGTAGGTAGGATCATCGGTTTGCCCCCCCATGTAGCCTGACTCAACTTTTTGTACACCTTTGACGCGGCGAAACGCCGCATCAATACACCAGAAACAGCCACCGGCAAAGGTAGCCGTTGCAATGTTAGCCATGATTTTTCTCCTCAAGAGCGCGAGCTTGTTCAGCAATTTTTTGGCTTAAGAACTCAGGTGATTGAGTCTTACGCGCCAGTAATGAATAAGCGCAAGGAATAATAAATAGCGTCAGTATAGTTGCTACGCTTACACCTGCAAAAATAACCACACCAATTACCATACGACTTTCAGAGCCTGGGCCTGTCGCAAATACCAGCGGGATTGCACTCATTACCGTCGTCAGTGATGTCATGATTATAGGGCGAAGACGTTGAACGGCTGCATCAACTAAAGCTTGCTCAAATGCGATGCCTTTGTCGCGCAACTGGTTGGCAAACTCAACAATGAGAATACCATTTTTAGCACTCAAACCAATCAGCATCACGATACCGATTTGGCTGTAGATATTTAGGCTACTGTCTGTGATGAATAAACCGTACATAGCGCCAACCAGTCCAAGCGGTACGGTTAGCATGATCACCAGTGGGTGTACAAAGCTTTCAAACTGAGCAGCAAGCACTAAGAAGGTGACGGTCAAAGCGAGTATGAATACGTAAGTCATGGCCGACTCACCTTCATAAAACAGCTTGGATTCACCTTTATAATCAACTGCACCATCTATGTGGTTTTCTTCTGCAGCAACCGTATTTAAGAAGTCTAAAGCTTCGGCTAGTGTGTAGCCATCAGCAAGGTTTGCAGTAATGGTGATAGCACGCATACGGTTGTAGCGATTCAGTCGAGAAGCTGTTGCTTCTTCAGAGATACTGATCAGGCTGTCTAACGGGATCAATTCTCCAGTTCGAGACTTAACAAAAATGTCAGCAATGTCATTGGGCGCTGAGAAATCTTCTTTGGTGCCTTTTAAAATCACGTCGTATTCTTCACCACGATCAATAAAGGTGGTAACGCGACGTTGACCCAACATGGTTTCAAGGGTGCGGCCAATATCACTCACCGACACACCTAAATCTGCCGCTTTCAGTTTGTCGATGCTGACCAAAAATTGCGGGAAAGTTTCTTTGTAATCATGGTCTAGGCGAACAAGGCCTTTGTTCTGGCGTGCTTTAGCTAAAATTTTATCTCGCCATTCGACTAGCTCTTCGTAATCGTTACCTTGCAGTACAAATTCGATAGGGCGTGATTGGCCACCACCACCGATACCACGACGCATAATGGCAAATGCACGCACATCAGTTACTTCTTGCATTTTACCACTGATTTCGCCCATTACTTCCCATGTAGAGCGTTTACGCTCATCCCAATCTGGCATACCCACGATGGCAACACCACCACGGCCACCCCAACCAGGCACGCGAACAAGTACACGGCTAAGCTCACCCGCTTCAACGTAAGGAATTAATCGCTCTTCGATCTTCTCCATATTTTCGGCGTTATTTTCGTAACTTGCGCCTTCAGGGCCATTCATCATAACAAAGAATGTGCCACGGTCTTCTCTTGGTGTGAGCTCAGAAGGAATTTGCTTCATTAGGGTATAAGTTGCAAAGCCAGCTAACACCAGTACCGCTAATAGACTAAAGCGTCTGTTCAAATTATCTTGCAGGACTTTACGGTAACCATTTTCAAGCTTGGTAAATTGTTTATCCATCCACTGAGTGAAACGGTTTTCGCTACTACTAGGTTTAAGTACTTTTGAACACAGTGCCGGTGATAGTGTAAGGGCGGTAATACTAGAAAAGATAACTGCAGCACTGGTTGCCATAGCAAACTCAGTGAATAGTGCACCAATTCGACCATCCATAAAGACCAGCGGTACAAATACAGCAACTAGCACCAGTGTGGTTGCTATTATTGCAAAACCAACTTCTCTTGCACCTCTAAAGGCAGCTAACAGCGGGGGTTCTCGAAGCTCGATGCGGCGGTAGATGTTTTCAAGCATAACAATGGCGTCGTCGACCACTAAACCTATGGCTAGCACTAATGCCAGTAAGGTAAGTAGGTTAATAGAGTAGCCCATTGAGAGTAAGAACATAAAGGTAGCAATCAGTGCAACAGGCACAGTAACCGCAGGAATTAAGGTTGCACGAATATTTCCTAAGAAAATAAAAATCACCACCACAACTAGACCCATAGCGATTGCAAGGGTGCGGTAAACTTCGGTGATCGATTCGCGAATGAAAATAGAAGAGTCGTAACTATCTTGGATTGTGGTGCCTTCTGGTAAGTTGCGCTTAATTTTTTCAAGCTCAACTCGGGCATTATCGACCACTTCAAGGGTGTTGGCTTTGGCTTGCTTAACAATGCCCATACCAACCATGTTCTTACCGTTACCACGGAAGGTGCTTTCATCATCGGCGGCTTCAAGGTGCACATCTGCCACTTCACCTAAGCGAACTAAATAGCCTTGTTCGCCGCGTTTAATTACAAGATTGTCAAAGTCTTCCTGGGTTTTATAGCTGCGTGTAATGCGTACTGAAAAATCTCTATCCAATGATTCTATTTCACCAGCTGGAAGTTCCACGTTTTCACGACGAAGCACTTGCTCAATATCGGTTGAAGTAATGCCGCGCGCTGCCATGGCTTTTCTGTCTAGCCAAATCTTCATGGCATATTGACGTTCACCGCCAATGCGTACGTTCGATACTCCATCAACCACGGCAAGGCGGTCGACAATATAACGCTGCGCATAATCAGAAAGCTCAAGGGTATTCATAGTGGTACTGTTTAAAACAAACCAAGCTATGGGACTTTCATCTGAATTAGATTTAGATACCTCAGGTGGGCGAACTTGCTCAGGTAGTCTGTCTAAGGCGCGTGATACACGCTCGCGAACGTCATTGGCCGCGGCGTCGATGTCACGGTCGATGTTAAACTCAATGGTGATGTTTGATCGGCCATTACGAGACGACGACGTGATGCTTTTGATGCCTTCAATACCTGAAATGCGGTTTTCAAGTACTTGGGTTATTTTGGTTTCTACTACTTCGCTTGAAGCGCCAGTATAACTTGTAGAGACGCTGACGATTGGTGTTTCAATGTCTGGATATTCACGCAGTGGCAGCATGGTAAATGCCACGATGCCAAACGTGAGTAATAAAAGGTTGATAACTATTGCGAAGACGGGGCGTTTAACCGCGGTATCTGTAATTCTCACAAGCCTACCCCTGTGTCACAACGGATGAACCCGGGCGGATTTTGATAGTGCCTTCGGTGATCACTTGTTGACCTGCATCTAAGCCACTTTTGATTGCCACCCAGCCATGAAAGCGTTCAAGTAACTCGACCTTGACTTGTTGGGCTTTATTATCGGCATCGATGATATAAACAAAATGATTGTCTTGACGCGGAATAATGCTCTTTTCAGGAACCATTAATGCTTCGATTCTGCCAAGCTCTAATGCGACTTGCATCAGCATGCCAGGGCGCAGTTGGTTGTTTTTGTTTTCAAAGCTCGCAGTCACCGACACACTTCGTGTTGCAGGGTTGATACGAGGTTCGACATGCGTTACTTCTCCTGTAAATGGCATATTTGGGTATGCGTCAGAAATAGCCGTTACCATCATACCGACGGTTAATTGCGCTAAGTATTTTTCAGGTACCTGAAAATCAACTTTAATTATGCTGATATCATCTAGGGTAGTAAAAGCCGTGTTTGTATTCACAAAGCTACCTACATCGACTAGGCGCTTACCAAGCACACCTGAAAAAGGCGCCTTTATAATCATTTCTTGAAGTTTAGACTCTGCATTTGCCAGCTTGGTTTGCAGTGCGTCTACTTCTGAAGCTTGCTCTTCTAATTGAGACTGCGCAGCTGATTGAGATCGAGCTAATTCTTGCAGGCGCTTAAGCTGACGTTGCTGCTCTTTTAAATTAATTTTTAACTCTTTAACTGTTAAGCGTTCTTGTTGATCACGCAAGGTGGCAAGGACTTGCCCTTTTTCTACAAACTCACCATCTTTGAAGGCGAGTTTTTCAATGTAATCGCTTTGCGCACTGATAATGTTAATGGCTTGGTTAGCCCTCGCTGTACCAACGGCGTCAATATTGATACTTTTGATATCACTACTCACAGTATGCGCCGTAACCTGTGTTGCTGGACGAGAAGTTGGGCCTGTTTTACTGTGACTAACAGGCAGATAAAAGTAACCACAAAGGGCAATTAAGATTAAAATTAAAACGGGGAAGAGAACTTTTCCTGATTGCTTGTTATACATGATGTTAGACCACTGCTAATGATAAGCTCAGTTTACAAGCTTTATACGCTCGTAAAATGATTATGGTCGTATTAATTTGTGTGTTGGACGAAAATTATTTCTAAGCTATGTGTTTGTACCGATTATGTTTTATAGGTGGTTAAATGAAAGAGCATAAAAAGTGCCCTCGATGTGAAAAGATCCGCAAGCTGATTTTTTGGGCTATTTTAATGTTTATATTCTACTTCGGTTTTTATAATGGCTGAGCAAAATAAAGCAGTCTTTTTGAGAGCGACAGCAAATCGATATAGCATTGAGTTTATGTTGGTTGGCGGGGTAGCGATTGCCATTATTATGTTGTTTGTGACGCTGCGCGCGACTCCCATTACTTTGCTTGAAATTGTTTTTGCAGCAACAGCCATTATGGCTGTGATATTAGGTTTTCTTAAAAGCAGAGAACCCTTTTATACAGTTCGATTGGATAATAAAAAAATAACCTACTATCATAAAGTTGGAAGCTATTGTATCGACGCCAATAATTTGTCTCAAGTAGGTGTCCCAGTCGTAACTGATGGCTTTGAACAAACCGAATTAAATGCAGTAGGGCTTAAGCTGAAAAACGAAGCGGCACTCCTTGATATGCTTCACCCACGCTTAGCCTGTAAATTATTAATTGAACAGCGGCATATTTTTTTACAAGCTGTTAAAATGCATTGCAAATCCGGCTCGTGCCCATCAAAATGGCTTGTTGAACCAAGTAAGTTCCAAGTCGGCACGGGTCAAACTTACACTGGTTTAATCGCCATGTTTGCAAATCGGATGCAACATTTGCACACATTAACAGGGTATCACTTACTGCTTCCTGCAAATGTGTTAGATAGGGACCTTTGGCATTTTTCAAACCTATTGAACCACTGGAGATTAAATCCAGAAATGGTGGTCCAAGAATTGCTAGATAAACAGGCCACCGTTACAAGAAGTAACAGGAACGATTCATGAGTACAGAAAGAGCCTTTATTAAAAGTGGTCGTAACACCATTATCCATAAAGAAAAAAAGCTCGACTTAGTGATAGTCAACGGTGAGGCACACCCAAAAATTAAAGTAACGGCAAATGGTCTTGTGCCATTTAAAGAAGAACTGCCGAGAAATCGACGCGAAGGTAAAGAGCGTTATTTAGAAGTTGTTCAAGTTGCAAGTGCAGAAGTTTTTGGGGAAGTAAAACGTTTGTTGTTTATCCAAGCGCTTGATGGCCGCGAATACAAAATCGATTATAGTAAGATCGGAACAAAGTTATTTGTGCGTATACATCAAGATAGCTATCTCTAATTTTATTAGGAGCGTCTATGTTGCGTCGAGCATCTCTAAGTGTTGTAGCGAGTTTTTTACTTTTAGGATGTGGCGGTGGAGGCTCCGATTCAAATGACACGGTTGAAAATGCTAGTGTTAATGCCGGCTCAGACCTGAGCATTGAAGAAAAATCAGACTTTACTTTATCAGCTTTGGGCTCTCCTTCAGGTGGTACGTTTACTTGGCAGGTTATTGATGGCCCAAATATGGAAGGGTTTCCACAAGAAGGGCAAGAGCTTAAATTAACCGCACCCGACGTCAAAGCTGATACATCGGCAACTTTAAAAGTAGAATACTTAGCACCAAATGGTGTTTTGGTGTCTGATACAGTTACCATTGCAATTGGCTCTCGAAACCAGCTACCTATCCCCCTTATTGAAAAAACGGCACCAGATAAAGACGTTCTCCAGTACAAAGATGAAATCACATTAAGCGCAGAAGCGTCCACTGATCCTGATGAAAATGGCAAAATCATTGAATATTTATGGGAGCAAATTAGTGGACCAGCACTCACATTTGAACGCAATGACCAAGCGACCTTGCAGTTTGTGCACCCATTATTATCCAGCAATGAGACAGCCCGTTTTAAATTAACGTTGACGGATGATGAAGGTGGGCAAAGTAGTACAGAGTTTTCATTAACCCTTTATAAAAACGCTCAGGTTGTCTTTGCTGATGCGGGTGAAGATATTAATGTCATAGAGTTTGATAAAGGTGAGCTCAATGCGAGTGGAAGTTTATCTTCATCTGGTGCGTATACTTGTTTATGGACGCAAATTGAACGCTCACCTACTCAGTTAGATGACTTGATCACAGATCCTAATTTGTGCCAAACCACTTTTACAGCGCCTGATGTTGATGTGGCCTCAGTGTTGAAGTTTCAAGTGACGGTATCAGAACCTGGTGGTTTTACTGATAAAGACACGATGCAGGTTAAAGTGCAAAGGCGCGCTGTGGGAGAAAACTTAAATGATACGGGTCAGCAACGTTGCTTCAATGGCGAAGCTGTAATTACCTGCGAAAACACTACATTTCCTAGACAAGATGCAGAGCTTGGACGCGATAGTTTTGTATTGAATGAAGGAAAAACAGGTAGTGGCTTAGCAGCGTTTGATTTTACTAAATTAGATGAAAATGCCAGAGCGATTTTAGACGCCTCTGCCAGCGATTTTAGTTGTGTAAAAGATAATAACACGGGCTTAATTTGGGAAGTTAAGTTAGCTAATACGGCGATACCACCGAATGCACCATTACGAGATACGAGAAATACCTATACATGGTTTTTAACTAATTATCCGAATGGTAAGCGAGGTACTGATCTAAGTACCTGCTCAAGTAATGCATATTGTGATGCACAGCAGTATATCAATGAAGTCAATGCGACCAACTATTGCGGCGGTCGAAATTGGCGATTACCGACTTTCACTGAATTAATGGGTATTTTTAATTATGGTGAAGTCGCAGGCAGTTCTTATGTGCTAGATCCGAACTTCTTCCCTGCGATAGCAAATTCAAACTGGACTGGTACGAGCTATTACTGGACTTCGCAAGCGAGTATTGAGGGAGCAACAGGTAGTTCAGATCTTATTGAAGCGTATGCTTTTGATATGTTGACAGGGCAAACTGTAGAACTAGTTCAAGAAACAAAAGCATATATTCGCCTAGTAAGGGAGGTGTCTAACAATGGTAACTAACATTCATCTGTTTTTTGCGGCGATCTTGTTTAGTGCAATTGCGAATGCACAAGTATGTATTGATGAAGCAATAAACCCTGAGGGCTATATAGATCCCAGCGATCGTTTTGAAATTAATGAAACTGAAGGCGTTGTGCTAGATAGAAGTACGGGGTTAATGTGGCAGCAATGTGAGGTAGGGCTTAGCTATAATGCTGAAAACAAATCTTGTGTTGGTAGTACACAGAAATTAACTTGGCAGCAGGCATTGCTTGAAGCGAATGATAGTAGCCATGCAAGTTATACAGATTGGCATGTACCGAATATTAAAGAGCTTGCCAGCATTATCGATCACAGTTGTGCGTCGCCGGCTCTCGCAAAGTTGGAGTTAGGTATTTTCTTGTTTAGTAATGAGCTGATCAGTGGTGAGGAAGGAGATTACTGGTCTAGCACAACAGTATCACTCGAGCCACAATACGCGTGGACATTTCAAGTTGCTGATGGAAAGAACAGGTATCTCAAAAAAACGCAAACTGGTCGATTAAGGCTAGTGCGATACGCAAAATAGATTTAGCTTAAAGGTAAAATTTGCTAATCTGCTCGCCTTAATTTTGTGGGGCTATATTTTGCGACTATTGTTAAAATCACTGTTACTAACAACGCTATTCACAGGCTCAGTTTGGGCCAGTGATAAGTGTGATGTTGAGCTTGATCATGGCTTGATCATTACCGACTCAGTGATCCGCATTGTCGATAAAGGGCAAACCCGTGTGCAGATAAACAACGACGAACAGTTGCTTATCAAGGGCTACTACATTCAACTCAGTGATGAAGAAACCAAGGTCTTGCGTGAGTATGCATTAGGTATACGCGATACAGTACCAGAACTTGTTAGTCTCGCAACAGACGGTGTAAACCTTGGTTTAAGTGCCATTGAGCAAATCGTTGAAGGTATGTCTGACAAAGAGCCTGAAGTATTAAAAACTCAGCTGCAATATGTTGAACGTGCTCTAATGGATAAATTCAAGCGCGGAGATGACTTCTTTTTCATCGCGCCCCAGTCACTGTCTAAAATAGATGACTTTTTTACAGAAGAGATCAGCCAAAAGATCCATTCTGCGATCCACGGCTCACTAGGCTCCATTCTTGTGTCACTCGGTGATGCGTTTAAGTCTCGTGAAGGCAATATTGAAGATCGCATTACTGACATGGGTCAGCGTATGGAGATCATCTCAAAAGAAATCGATAAGTCACTAAAAAAGAAAGCACAACAACTAGAAGACAAAGCCGAAGAGTATTGCGAGTGCTTAAACTCATTAGATGAAACTGAAGCGCGATTACAAGCCATTGTGCCTAGTTTGAAGGCCTATGACTTAGTTAGGATCAGAGCGTCTAAATAAACAGCCTACATTGATTGGCTTTATGATGGTCAGTCAAAATAGCAGCGCTGTGCATTCGCAAAGCTGAGTTTGTGCCAGAGCGCAGAGTCGTTCACTAACTGCTTATAACCTTGCCACACTTTTAAATAACTCTCTCGCATTAAACATACAGGGTAGTTCGATGCAAACATCACTCTATCTTCGCCAAAGTAATCCAATAAGAGTTGTAATTTAGCTGCAGGCTCTAAAGCATCAGCACAGTGCTCTTGACCTGAAAACTTGATATAGATGTTATTGAGCTTACCAAGTAATAAAAGTGCCGTTGTGTAATCATGTTGGTTATCAATAAAGCCAGCGTGATTGAGCACAATTTTTAAATTAGGGTACAGTTTGGCGGTCTCGACTAGCTTTTTTACAGCCTCAAGATGGTATAACTCAAATTGCGCTTCAAAGATTAAGCCGTGCTCAGCGAGCGTGTTCAGGTTTGTTTTGGTGTTATCAGACAATAATCGCCGATACTCTTGCCCTTCAGTGATATCACGAATACCAATAAAGTTAGGTGCAGCTAGTAATTCAGTTAACTGCTTTTCAAAGGTGTCAGGTTCACTGTCTATTTGAATGAAGCTGATGGCTTTAAAAGGTATGTGTTCAGGCGTACTACTGGCAAGCCATTCAAGTTCAGCACTTGGCTCTGCATTATTAAACCCAGCCTCTATGTGCAAGAAGCTGTGTACTGCAAATTCAGTATTGGCTAAATCAGCATAGTGGTGGTTTTGTTTTATTTTGTCTAGATTCGGCCAGCTTGGACCTGAGCCTTGAGTGAGCCAATGATATTGACCCAAACTTAAGTCAAAAAAGTGTAAGTGTGGATCAATTATCTGCATCATTGTGCGGTATAGCCCCCATCGATGCTTTGTAGGCTGCCTGTGATAAAGCTGGCATCATCAGACAGTAAAAATGCAGTGAGCGCTGCGACTTCATGGGCTTGACCCAATCGACCTAATGGTTGTAGTTGCGCTTCTTCAGCCACGATTTCTGCTTTGTCAGCACCACTTTTAGCACAGTACTTATCTATGGCGTGGTGGAATAGCGGCGTTTCTATAGTGCCTGGGCATACGGCATTAGCGCGAATATTGAACTTTGCGTAATCAAGTGCCGTGGTTTTTGCCATTGAAGCCAATGACGACTTAGTCAGGTTATACGCAAACGAGTTCGGTTTACCTATGATGGCTTGATCGGATGCCATTAACACAATTGCGCCATTACTCTGTGCTTTCATACTGGGTAAAACTGCTTGAATGGCAGCGTAAGCGCCTTTTACATTCAAGCTAAATAATGCGTCTAACGTGGCTTCATCGGTATCTTCAATGGTGGCACTTAAATGCTTGCCTGCATTGGAAACTAGGGCGTCAACACGACCTGTTTGCGCAATAATTTCAGCTATACAGCGCTTAACTGTTTTGACACAACGGACATCACACTCTACAAAATTGCCAATGTCAGAAGGGGCAATATCGAGATTAAAGACTTGGTAGTTTTCTGATAGCAGCTTTTCAACAACGGCGAGGCCGATGCCAAAGCTGCCACCTGTTACGATGGCAACTTTATTCATAATAAGTTATTCAATCTAGAATTAGTGACCACAGCCGCCTGCACCGTGAACATGACCGTGAGATAACTCTTCAGCCGTAGCTTCACGAACAGAAACAACTTCAACATCAAATGTCAGTGTTTTACCAGCAAATGGGTGGTTTAAGTCGCAGTCAGCGTTAAAACGGCCAACTTTTACAATACTTACCTGGTGGCGACCTTGGTTTGATTCAACAATGGCAGACATACCTGGCTTCCATACTTTATTGTTGCCTAAGCCTTGTAAGTGTTTAATTGGAATACGTTGAATTAAGCCTTCTTGATACTCGCCGTAGCTGTCTTTTGGCTCAAGTGTTACGCTAAATTTGTCACCTGCATCTTTGCCTTCAAGCGCAGCTTCAAGACCAGGCAGCATGCCTTCAGTGCCATGAAGGTAAGTTAATGGCTCTGCATTTGTGCTTGTTTCAATTTGCTCACCTGCTTCACTTAATGTGTAGTGAAATTCAACAGCAGTATCTTTAGTAATTTGCATGTTTTTCTCTCTTATCTCAGTTTGACGCACATTTTACGTGAGCAAGGCGCGAAGTGCGAGTATTAGGGAGAAGTATTCGGTTTTACTAATTGCTCTAATTCAGAAAGAAACTTTTTCGGTTCAGGCTTTTTAGGTGTTTGTGCAGGTCTTGGTAAATGCAGTAATAGCTTTTTTCCTGGTTTGAGCAAGCTCGTGCTTTTTAGGTTATTCCATGTCAGTAAATCTTTAACGGGTACATTAAATTGCTTACTGATCTCCCATAGAGAGTCACCGTTCTGAATGATGTATTCATGCTCCATTGTTAAAACAGGTCGTTTTTCTTCTTGAGCAAGGTAGGGGCTTACTTGGTACTCAACCATTAGGTTATCGAGTGGCTGGGCTTTTTTTATCTTTAGCACTTCACCGACTCTTAATAAGCTACTCTTCTTGTTATTAAGCGCCATTAAAGACTGTACCGAGGTATTAAAGCGTCTGGCGAGGGCGTAAAAGGTATCGTTTTTAGCAACCGTGTAAGTTTGACTGAAGTAGCGTTGGAAAAACTCGCTTTGCCAAAGTTGTTTTTCAGTTAAAGGCAGTAATACTTTATGCGGGCCATTCGGCGCACTTTGATGTTGTAAATAACCTGGATTAAGCTGGTGGAGACGATTTTTATCTACGCCAGTTAAAGAAACGATCACTGAAAAATCGAAGCGTTGAGCAAAATCAACCTCACTAGTTAGTGCATAGTTTGGTAACTGGGGCACTTTAAATTTCGGATGCTTTGCTTGCAGTAAATAGCTTAGTGCTAGAAGTTTAGGCACGTAGTCGGCGGTTTCTTTAGGCAGTTTGAGCTGCCAGAAGTAACCTTGCTTACCGCTCTTTCTACTCGTTCTAATCGCTTTTTTTACCCGACCTTCACCGGTGTTATAGGCTGCTAGGGCGTGTAACCAATCACCGTTAAAGCGCTGGTAAAGGTAGACCAAGTAATCTAGCGCTGCATCGGTTGATGCTAATACATCTTGTCTGCCGTCGTACCACTCATCGGTTGTTACCCCGAAATGATAAGCTGTACTATCCATCAATTGCCAAATACCAACAGCACTCTGGCTGGAATGTACCTTAGGGCGAAAGTCACTTTCTACAAAAGGTAGCAATACTAAGTCCATCGGGAGGCCTTTTTGCTTTATCTTTTGCGCGATATGAAACAGGTAAGGTTTGGCGCGTCTGTTAACCTTTAATAGATAGTCGGGCTGTTTTAAATACCAATTAATGCGTTTTTGTAAGCGGGGGGTAGGGACAATATCAAACGCTAATTCGGCAATAATTTCTTGCCAAAGATCATCATAGGTTATGGGTTTTGGCTTAGAGTCGACTTTAGCTTGTTCGGTATTTTTCTGAGTTTCAGCTTGTGCTTTTAAGGTTTTATACTCAGGTGTGGACGCATTAAATAATTCTGCGATTTCATGGGGCTCAGCGCGGGAGTCAGAACTAGGCGTGCTTAAACAAGCCGTTAAAGTCAGCAGTGTGCACAATATTAAAACTGTCTTTATACATAACTTCATACCCATACTCCCTGACAAATTATAGCACTGTCCCTCGCTTTTGCATTTTTTGCGCCTGTTTGGTTTTAGCCAATTCGTACATTAATCTTAGGCGGGTCTGTGTAATATTATCATTCTTATATAATTGCACTAGACTAACTGGCACTTCAGTACTTTCATTCTTTAAGACTGACTGAAGAAAGTGAATTGGTTTGTGAAGTGCTGCTATTTTAAAAGGCTTTCCTTGTGATGGAAGTAACCAGGCTATCTCTTCTGAATCGCGCAATTGCTCAAGCGTAGTTAACCAAGCGGCTAAGTCTGTATCTTGTACGTAAGGGATTGAGTTGGCAGTTAAACCTGCAAATAGTCCTGAGTTAAAGTGACTTAAGATGATCAAGTCAGCGCCTGTAGCTCCCTCAAGTGCATTGAGTGATATTAAATGCTCACCTAGCTCAACTTTAATTGGGGTGCGAACTGTTGAGCTAGGATATGAAAGCTCTGCTTTTTGCCATGCTTCGATGCGCTGTTCGGCAGCCTTCAAACGTTGTTGTAGTGCTTGATTTTGTTGTGATGCAAATCTGGCTTTGCTTAGTTCTAAACTTTTCTTGAATAGTTCAAGTTTTTCTTTCAGGGCATTTTTATAATAAGGAAACTGTTCTGATACATGTGCTGGCACATACCAATTAGCATCAGGAAAGTGATGTACTAACAGCATCATTCCCAATATTTGCTCAGTGTCGCTACTGGTGCTTACAAGGTGGCAAATAGGTAGAGTAATACGTTTTTTTATTTCGCTTACAACATTTTCTAATGCGGTAAAATCGCCATGTGCATCAATAACAACAGCACATTTTTTACCAAGTAAAATAGCTTGATTACTCGTTAAATAGCGCGCACTTACATCTGGGACAATAAGGTGTGTTTTATCGTCTAATTTTAGCCATTGCGAGGCTGAGACTGAAAGAGAGTTGAAAATAACAAGAAAGGCGAAGAAAAATCGCATAATCAAAGTCGAGTATTACCGAAAGCTAAAAGTTGCACGTAATTTAACCGATTATGCGAAGGGATGAAAGTGAATTACTTTTGGCTGCTATCGAGGTGGGTAGTAAGTTTGCTGATCAAGTTTTCTTGAGTCGTTTTTTGCGCTTGCAAATCATGACACAAGTGCAGTGCGGCCATTAATAGAGCATTGTGCTCATTACGAATGGTGCTGCGCTGTTTCATTTCTTCTACCGTGCTATTAAGCAAGGCTGCAGCATCGAGGAGCGCGGATTCTTGCCCCTCAGTGCAGGCAAATTGATGTGTTTTGCCAAGCAGGCTCACTTCAACTTGATTGGTTTTTTGCGACATTAGCTAGCCTGAGTTGCACTCTGTAGCTTGCTTAACAGGCCTGATAAAGTTTGGCTTGTCTCTTTTTGCTTTTCTTCACTTTCAAGTACTTCTAGCTGCAAAGTTTCATTTTCATCAACTAGTTTTTCATTTTGAGCTTTAAGCTCTAAAAGTTCGTTATTTAAACGGTTATTTTGGTTGATCAGTTCATCAATCAATTGTTCGAGTTTTGGAAGAGTTTCGTTGTTCATAAAGGCGCTCTATTGACTGTTATTTATGGTACAAATGTAAAACAAACGGGCTAAGGATGCTAGCAAATACGTAGCATTGCGGTGCATTTTGTCATTATTTAGTCATAATTAGGTAAATTCAGCTCGAATACATGTCATAAACACTATTTTATAATGTTAGGTTGTTCGAAATTTATTATTTCTCTGAGTTGTGTCGTTTATATCTGAGGGCAATTAGGCGATAATGCAAGTTGTTTTCTTCTTTCCTGAGAGAGTTCTCAGGTAAACACTTTTGGGCGCAACTATGCTGAGTTATCGACATTCATTCCACGCTGGCAACCCTGCTGACATCATCAAACATCTAGTTCTGGCACAAGTGCTCGAATACATGACAAAAAAAGATAAGCCGTTTGATTATATTGACACGCATTCAGGTGCTGGTTTTTTTGAATTAGCAGGCTCAGATTCGCAAAAGACACAAGAATATCTCGATGGCATTGGCAAGCTTTGGCACTACCAAGGTCAGAACCAAGCAATTCAAGACTTTGTTGAATTGGTTAAAGGCATGAACGAAGAGTCACTGGCCTTTTATCCTGGTTCACCCAAAGTGGCTGAGCAGTTTTTACGTCGCCAAGACAAGGGCTGGTTCTTTGAATTGCACCCGCAAGATTTAGCTTTGTTAGAAAAGAACACTCAGCACAAAAAGTCTTTGCGCGTAAATGGTGATGATGGCTTTAAAGGCTTACAAGGCTTGGTTCCACCAGCTTCAAGAAGAGCTTGTGTGTTAATGGATCCGCCTTATGAAATTAAAACCGATTATCAGCATGCCGTTAAGATGATTGTTAAAGCGCATAAAAAGTTTAGCTCAGGCACCTATATGATTTGGTATCCGGTTGTGGACAGAGAGCGCATTGATTTAATGGAGCAAACTTTAAAAGAGTCGGGTGTTAGAAACATTCAAATATTTGAGTTGGCAACCAGCGCCGATACCGACGTTCACGGTATGACGGCTTCAGGCATGATGGTTATCAACCCGCCTTGGACACTAAAAAAGACCATGGATGACGTTTTGCCAGAGTTAGTTGAGTTACTGTCTGATGAAGATGGTTTCTTTAGAAGTGAGCAGCTAGTAGAAGAATAGTCTGAGTATTTTCGAAATAAAAGTAAAAAAATAAAGCGGCGAATATCGCCGCTTAAAAACTTCGCCCTAATAAGCTTTCTTTAGCACAATGCTAAAGAAAGCTAAATATGAGCTAGTCGGGAGTTTAGAACACGTATTTCACAGACATTTGAATACGGTTTAAATCACCTTCTACACCACTTTCAGTCTCACGAGTACCTACTTTATATTCAGCACCAAAAGTCAGCTTTTTAACTGGAGAATATAGCAAGTTAGCACTGTAGCTTGTGCTTGATTTAGTTGGGTTGTAACTTGGTATTAATAAATCAGTGACATTATCCGCTTCGAAGAATGAATATAAGAAAGTAGATCGGAATTTGTCATTCCAGTGGTGTTGATATGCTACAAACCCTGAAGTTGAGTCAATAGTATGTAGGTTAGAACCGTTATACACCGCGCCATTGGCAACGTTTAGGCCTACATAACGACCAAGGCCGGCACCTTGAGTTAGCATAAACTTCAGGTTGTTTTTACCAAAGTTCACACGGCCTGAAGCACTCACACCAAATGATGTCTCACTTTCATCAGCTGCACCGGCTTTGTAAGTAAGCTGACGAGCTAGTGCTGTAAGCACAAAGTTACCCCAATCTGCTTTATATGTGTAACGTGCTGTGAAGTCAGGCATAGATGCATCATCGGTTACAACACGTCCTGTATCGGCAGTGGTTACTGTGCTTTCTGGGTTTTCTACTGAGAACGAGAAGTTTCCTGTGGTGTATTTCGCCATAGCTTGGCGAACGAACACAGTACCTTCCGCTGGGCCAACGAAATCTAGCGTTTCAGGCAGTGCGCCAACGTTTTGGAAGTTTGACCAAGCTTGACCAAATAACCAACCTTTGTAGGTAACAAATGCTTGTCGAATACGCGGAGAATAAGAGTTACTAACTCGCTCATTACCACCTGTAGAGGCGATAAAATCGAGTTCAATTTTAGTATTTATAGTGCTGCCATCTTCAAGTTTAGTGGCTGTGCCAAAGTTAAAACGTGATTGGCGGGCGTGCATGTCAAATACTGCATCTTCACTACTAGAAGCTGAAACCGGTGTTGTGCCCGGTACATAGAAATCACGGCCAATGTGTTGTGCACCTAGAGTGCCGTCTGAAAAGTCACTCCAAATAGCGTCGAGCTTAACGTAACCGCCATAGCTTACTTTGGTGTCTTCGATGGTACCTGCTAGAGCGGGTAGGCTTAGAGCGCTTGATACTGCTAGTGCTGTAAGGGTTTTAATTGCTACACTTTTAGTTGTCATAGTTGATGTTCCTTAAAGCTACGTTGTGAATTGCAACGACGCTGTCATAAATAAGAGTTCATACCCACTGTTGTTGATGGTCGCTTTTTGCTCAATTATCCTTTGGTCTATACGACTAAGGTGGAATAATAAACAAACAGTTCACAAGCCATTAATAATCAGCAGGGTCCTTTCGTCTATAAAAATAGTGGTTAATCGTATTTTACGCTGTATTTTTTATATATTTAATATAGGGTTGGACTGTTTGGTTCTATTTTGGGCACTTTATTGCAAAAATTGATCTGTGTTTGTTTTTTAACCTTTATACAACTAAGGTCTAATTCTTAAACTGCAACGCCTGAGTGATCCTTGATGAAAGCCCAAGGGCAAGTAAATTAATATGGAGATGACTATGTCACAGAGCATTTATCCGGTTCCTGAAGCTATCAAGAACAATGCATTAGTTAATAACGACCAGTATGAAACTTTATATCAACAGTCTATCGACAACCCTGAAGCATTTTGGGCTGAGCACGGTAAACGCCTTGATTGGTCAACCCCTTATACAAAAGTTAAAAACACGTCATTCGATAAAGGTCACATCAGCATCAATTGGTATGAAGATGGTGAGCTTAACGCGTCTTACAACTGTATCGATCGCCACCTTAAAGACAAAGCCGATAAAGTTGCGCTAATTTGGGAAGGCGACAGCCCAGACCAAAACGAAAATATTACCTTTCAACAGCTTCATGACGAAGTGGCTAAATTAGCCAACGGTCTTAAAAAGCTAGGTGTTGAAAAGGGCGACCGCGTCGCGATTTATATGCCGATGACACCATTTGCAATTTATGCAATGCAAGCTTGTGCGCGTATTGGTGCTATCCATTCAGTGGTATTCGGTGGTTTCTCACCATCAGCAATCGCAGATCGTATTAAAGACTCTGGCGCAAAAGTGGTTATCACATCAGATGAAGGTCGCCGCGGTGGTAATACTGTTCCACTAAAAGCCAATGTTGACGAAGCAGTTTCTCAAGCTGGCGTAACGACGGTTGAGCATGTTGTTGTGCATCAACTAACTGGTGGTGAAGTTGATTGGCAAGGTCATGATGTGTGGTGGCATGAGCTAACAGCTGATGTACCAGCGGAATGTGAACCAACCCCAATGAATGCTGAAGATCCATTATTCATTCTTTATACTTCTGGTTCGACTGGCACACCAAAAGGTGTGGTACATACAACTGGTGGTTACCTAGTTTATTCTTCAATGACCCATGAATATGTGTTCGATATTAAAGAAGACGATATTTACTGGTGTACAGCCGATGTAGGTTGGATCACAGGTCACAGCTACATGGCATACGGCCCACTAGCGAATGGTTGTACTCAGGTTGTATTCGAAGGTGTACCAACTTACCCAAGCGCAGGTCGTATTGGTGAGGTAGTTGATAAGCACAATGTAACCATTCTTTATACTGCTCCGACGGCAATTCGCGCATTAATGGCGAAAGGCGATGAACCAACCGCAAGTTCAAAGCGTGATTCACTGCGTATTATGGGTTCAGTAGGTGAGCCAATCAACCCTGAAGCATGGACTTGGTACCACGAGCGCATTGGTAACAGTAAATGCCCAATCGTAGATACTTGGTGGCAAACTGAAACGGGTGGCATCATGATCACGCCACTGCCAGGTGCGACAGACATGAAACCAGGATCGGCAACACGTCCATTCTTTGGTATTGCTCCAGCTCTATTTGATGCTGCAGGTGAAACACTACAAGGCGCAACAGAAGGTAACCTAGTTATTCTTGATAGCTGGCCGTCACAAGCGCGTACAGTGTATGGTGACCATGAGCGTTTTGAACAAACTTACTTCTCAGCTTACCCGGGTGTTTACTTCACAGGTGACGGTTGTCGTCGTGATGAAGATGGTTATTACTGGATCACAGGCCGTGTAGATGACGTACTAAACGTATCAGGCCACCGCCTAGGTACAGCAGAAATCGAAAGTGCTCTAGTTGCACACGAAGCAGTAGCAGAAGCAGCCGTAGTAGGTTACCCACATGACATTAAAGGCCAAGGCATTTATGTGTATGTGACGCCAAATGAGGGTGTGGTTGTAAGCGATGAACTAACTAAAGAAGTGCGTAACTGGGTGCGCAAAGAGCTAAGCCCGATTGCTTCACCAGATATGATCCAATGGTCACCGGGTCTACCTAAGACACGCTCTGGTAAGATTATGCGCCGTATTTTACGCAAAATCGCAGCAAATGAGCACCAACAGCTGGGTGATACGTCAACACTGGCCGATCCTACTGTAGTAGATGAATTAATAGAAAATCGTTTAAATCGTTAATAGAACGCTAAAAACTTGAATTTCATTAAATTCTAATCGTACTATATCGGCTGTCCTCTTTCAGATGACAGCCGAATTTTTAGGAGAAAAGCATGAATCAGTTTTTAATTGCGGATGATCACCCTTTATTTAGGGAAGCTTTAAAAGGCGCATTGCAAAGTCAGTTTGAAGATTTAACCGTTTTCGAATCTGAAAGTTTTGACAGCACCCTTGCTGTGTTATCAGAGCAAGAAGAATTAGATTTACTATTACTTGATCTTCACATGCCCGGCAGCGGCGATTTATACGGTCTAATTCGTATTCGTGAAGATTACCCAAGTCTACCTATTGTGGTTGTGTCAGGTAGCGAAGATCTAAGCATCATTTCTAAAGTGATGGGATACGGTGCTATGGGCTTTATTCCAAAAGCTTCTTCTACTCAAGATATCGCCAAAGGCATTGAAACTGTGCTTGAAGGTGAAACTTGGTTACCAGAAAATATGAAAGATAAAGTAGCCAATATTGAGAATGAAGACAGAGAGCTTGCCCAGCAAGTTGCTTCACTTACGCCACAACAATACAAGGTATTACAATACCTTCACGAAGGTTTGCTTAATAAGCAAATTGCCTACGAGTTACATATTTCTGAAGCCACAGTTAAAGCCCACATTACAGCTATTTTCAGAAAGTTAGGTGTTTATAACCGTACTCAAGCGGTCCTTATTGCTTCAAAACTACAACTAGAACCCGTAGAAGCAGTGAACTAAATATAGCGGTTATGTAATAAAAGTTTTTAATGCACTAGGCAAGGAGTGTCTTGGTGCAAAGTTCTAAAAAGCTTGTCACAGAATTTATAGTTAAATTTGTAACAAGCCCTGCCAATTTTCTAGCTAACCTTCGTTTTGGTTAACTAAACACCACAGTCCGATTGCCGTTGATAAACAGCTTGTGTTCAGAGGCGAGTTGTAAGGCGTTACAGAACACGGCTTTTTCGATATCACGGCCAATCTTCGCCATGGCTTCAGCATTGTGTATGTGGGTCACTGGCGTCACATTCTGCGCAATGATAGGGCCTTCATCGAGTTCATTATTCACAAAGTGTGCAGTCGCACCGACAATCTTTACGCCACGCTCAAATGCTTGATGGTAAGGCTTGGCGCCAATAAACGCAGGTAAGAAAGAGTGGTGGATATTAATCACTTTGTTCTCAAAGCGTGCAACAAACTCAGGCGACAAAATACGCATATATTTGGCCAGACCAATAATGTCAGGCTGATACTGTGCAATAGCATCCCCAACGAGCTTATCGTGCTCAGCACGGCTTAACCCTTCGTGTGAAATACAATGAAAAGGAATATCAAAACCTGATACCAACTTTTCTAAATCTGGATAATTCGCAATGATAGCCTGTACTTCGATGTTAAGCGCTTGCTCGTATTGCTTAAGCAGCACACCACCTAGGCAATGGGCCTCTTTTGTCGCCAGTAAAACCACCTTTCTTTTTGACTCGTCAAAGAGCTCAACTTTGGCCCCAGAAGGCAACTGACTTTTTAATTGTTCAAGAAAAGCCTCACTGGGTTCACCGGTTAATTCGGTGCGCATAAAGAAGCGTTTTGCTTCTTTATCAACAAATTCATTGTTGCGGGTGATATTAAGATTATGCTCGTAACAGAGCCCTGTAATTTTCGCGATCAGACCTACATCGTCATCACACTGTGTGGTTAGTATTGTTTGCATTTCCTCATTCCTCTGCAAAGTCGAATAGTCACTCTAGCTTTATTACAGAGGAATGAAAATAGCTAACTCATGCTAATTAACGCCCAAAATTCATCAATGCTTTCAATTTTGCCGGTTTTACTGGTTTGGATAGATAATGAATGTTCAGGGTTTTTACTTCTGCTTTTACTTCTTCGTCACGTACAGCGGTAATAAGCACCGCGGGTACTTGTGATTGCCATATCTCTCTTAGAGTTTTGATCAAGGTGATGCCATCACATTCAGTACCTAACTGATAATCCATTAGAATTAAATCTGGGGCCTTATTTGATTTAGCGTGCGCCAGTACCGAATCAACATCGTTAAATAAATCGAAGTTAGTTTGCCACTTAGCCAATAAACTCGACATGGCCTCGAGGTTTTTAGGGTCGTCGTCAACGGCGATAACATTGAGCTTAGCGTTATTATCTCCCAGTGACATGCTGGAGGTTGTAGGGGTTTTCTTCGCTACTAAATTAGCATCACCATAAGGGATTAATACGCTAAAACGGCTCCCTTTTCCGGGGATAGATTTTACTTCTAAGACAATCGAAAGTAGGTCACATAGACGTTTTACGACCCCTAAACCTAAGCCAACCCCTTTATTGTCATTCGAATGTATTCGGTAGAAGTCATTAAAGATCTTGGCCTGTTCGTATTCGCTGATCCCAGGGCCCGTATCGTACACTTCGACTAGCAAGCCATGTTTACGCTTGCGAGTGGCAATCAATACTTTGCCAGAGTCTGTGTATTTAACAGCGTTCGACACTAGGTTTTGGATCACGCGGCGCAAGTATGTGGTGTCGCTATGTACAATATCCTGATTGCTTTTTACTTTTAATTTGAGACCTTTTTCACTCGATAAAATCGCGTACTCATTGGCAAGCGGACAGAGAATATCGTCGATACTAAAATGTCTTGGGGTTGGCTGCATGGCGCCTTGTTCTAATTTGGCAATGTCGAGTAAAGAAGACATCAGGTGAACAGTAGAATCGAGCGAGTCGTTGAGCTTATCAAAGCTACCTTTGTCTTGAGCAGAAAGGTGATTAGGGTCAATTGCAGCAGAGTATAGTCTGGCAGCATTGAGTGGCTGCAAAATGTCATGACTGGCAAGTGCTAAGAATCGCGTTTTACTATCATTGGCTTTTTCTGCTTCTTTTTTTGCAGCGATTAAGGCGTGCTCGGTTTCAATTCGCGAGTCTATTTGTGCTTCTAAATCTTTATTAATATTTCGGATCTCTTGTGTACGCGCTTCGATTCGGTTTTCAAGATCCATGTTAATCTCTTCAAGGGCATTTTGGGTGGCGATGTGCATGGTGACATCGCTAAAGCTAGTCACGAACCCGCCTTCAGGTAGTGGGTTACCCGTCATTTCGAACACCTGACCATCACGGCGGTGGCGGATAAAGTGATGCGGTGTGCCATTTCGTAAGTGTTGTACGCGCTTTTCGACAAGTCGGTCAATTTCACCTGGGCCACATTCGCCACGCTCTGCGTTAAAACGAATGACTTCTTCAATTGGCTGGCCGACTTCTAAAAAACCTTCTGGATAGGCAAACATTTCAGCATAGCGTTTATTCCAAGCGACTAAGTTTAAGTCTTTATCAACAACCGAAATGCCATGAGAGAGGTTTTCTAAAGAGGTGTAGAGTAAGTTTTGGTTAAACTGCAGGGCTTGGGTGGTTTCATCAAAGAAGTTAACCACTTCTTCAAATGCCATGCGTTTACCCGAGGCGACGGTATGAATAAGCGCCTGTGCTGATGACGCCCCTAACACCCCAGTCAAAGCGCGTTCACAGTAGGCAATAAATTCAGGATCAGGATAGGCATTATTATCATCAATGTCGTTGAGTAAAGCGTAGTGACCCAGTAATTGCTTTGAGCGCTGTACGCCTAAGAAAGTTTGCAGCAAAACTTTAAAATCGTAGACCGTAGCTTTTACGTTTTTGTTCATGCGCTTCATGAGCGCGGCTTCTTCTCGAGGACTCACAAATGCAGCGGCTTGAATTTTATCAATTAAACGTTCGTGCGCACCTAATGAGAAGCTGATATAGCAACTGATATTGGCAAAAAGCGCGATTAAAGTGCCTTGCGTAATCAGTGCTTGTCTGGCTTCAAAGTCGAGTGAGAACCCCATATCGATCATGGGCACCATTAAAAATAGGGTCCAACAAATAAACCCAGCCAGTAGGCCTGCATACACGCCATATGCATGGCCTTTGCGCCAATATAAACCACCAACAATGGCTGGTAATAATTGGGTTACGAGAGAGAAGGCAACCAGGCCCATGCTGGCAAGCGTTTCGCCATGGCCAAAATGTTGTTGGTAGAGATAAGCCAAAATTAAGATGGCCGCTATGATGAAGCGGCGGATCAGTAAGATCTGTGGCTTATAATTTCCCAGTGCCGGAGCGCGATGGAAGCGTCTTTTTAAAATAAGTGGTAAGACGACATCATTCGATAACATGGTACTGAGAGTAAGTGTTGCAACTACAATCATGGCGGTTGCCGAAGACAGTCCACCAATAAATACAAAAGTCGTTAGAAACGGGTGGCCGCTGAGAATAGGCAATGCCAATACAAAGCTATCAGGGGCTAATTGTTCGCCAATGTTAGGATGAATAGCTGCGGTAGCAATGGGGACTATCATTGCCGCCGTTAACATAAGATACAGAGGAAATGCCCATTTTGCTGTCAGTAAGTGCTTTCTATCTTGGTTATCAACAACGGTGACGTGAAATTGTCTCGGCAAACAAATAATTGCAGCAGCAGCAATTAGACTTTGACCAATAAAATTAAAGCTAGAGAAATTAAAGCCCTGCCAGTGCGAGAGTAGTTCAAAACTATGATCAGGTTGATTATATAAAGCCGAAAACGCGAGGACGGCAACAGCTATCAATGCGAGTAATTTGATCATTGACTCAAAGGCGATGGCGAGCATTAAACCTGAGCGATATTCGGTTACATCCACTTTTCTGGTACCAAAGAAAATAGCAAAGAGTGCGATGATCAAAGTTCCAGTTAGGGCTAACACGGTTCCTGATAACTGTTCGTCTTGCTGTAATAAAAGGAAGCTAGTGCTGAGCGCCTTTAATTGCAGTGCAATATAGGGAATGGTCGCTAATAAAGCGATCATGGTAACCATGACTGCGGTGGTTTGGCGTTTGCCATATCGAGCAGAAATAAAGTCGGCAATGGTGGTGATATTTTGTTTCTTGCTCACTAAAACAAGTTTTCTAAGAAATCCCTGTCCAAACATAAATAGCAAAGCAGGACCAAGTAAGATAGGTAAGTAATGCCAACTACTTGAAGCTGCAGTGCCTACTGCACCGTAATAAGTCCAAGAGGTACAGTAAATGCCCAATGCTAATGCATAAACGAAAGGGTGGTGGCTAAACTTTAGCGCGCGAGGCGTTGTTTTGTCGCCCCAGTTGGCTAGCCAAAATAAAACCCCTATATAACAAAGAGAAACAAATATTAGTGCAGCACTCATGGTCTTTTCTTTTTTATTGTCGACCAAATAACCTTATCACATTTGCTTTTTTTGTAATCCTTTTTGTATCGTAATTCAATGATTAACTAGCTGTTTAATAAAGGTTTTGTTTTTATTAGTCAGCTCAAATTAGACTAATGTCTTATACCATCCCCAAAATGCCATTTTTGCTCAAAATGCGAACGTTTAATTTGCTAAGTGTTTGTTAAATATAATTAAACCTGATGTTTTTAGTGTGTCAATCTGCAGTTTACGTAAACGTTAACTTGGTGTTACGACTAAGGTCTCAATTCCAACTTTAAGGGGCGTTGCTAATGTAGATAGTGACGATTAACACCAACACAGCCAATTTATTGGCAAGTGATAGGGGACAACAAAAATGGCTTTTAAAGACGAAGAACAAGCAAAAGCATATTGGTCAGAAAATTTGGCCCTCATGTTTAAGCTATTAACAATTTGGTTTGTAGTGTCATTTGGTTTTGGCATTTTACTAGTAGATGTACTTAATGAGATCCGCTTCTTCGGATTCAAATTAGGGTTTTGGTTTTCACAGCAAGGCGCAATTTACACCTTTGTAGCTTTGATTTTTGTCTACGTATTCAAGATGGATGCGCTTGATAAAAAATACGGCGTAGACGAATAAGGAGCACGAAGATGGATGTTAAAATTCTTACCTTTATTATTGTTGGCTTGAGCTTTGCGCTTTATGTCGGCATCGCAATTTGGGCCCGCGCGGGTTCAACCAAAGAATTCTATGTTGCTGGCGGTGGTGTACCACCTGTAGCAAACGGTATGGCAACAGCCGCAGACTGGATGAGTGCAGCATCATTCATCTCAATGGCTGGTATTATTTCTTTCGCTGGTTACGACGGTGGTGTTTACCTAATGGGTTGGACCGGTGGTTATGTACTACTAGCGCTTTGTTTAGCACCTTATTTACGTAAGTTTGGTAAATTCACGGTACCAGATTTCATAGGAGATCGTTATTACTCTCAAGTTGCCCGTGTAGTAGCTATCTTGTGTGCAATCTTCATCTGTTTTACATACATCGCAGGTCAAATGCGTGGTGTAGGTGTTGTATTCTCTCGCTTCTTAGAAGTAGACATTGAGACTGGTGTTTACATCGGTATGGTTATCGTATTCTTCTATGCTGTATTAGGCGGCATGAAAGGTATCACGTATACGCAGGTTGCTCAGTACTGTGTACTTGTGTTTGCTTACTTAGTACCTGCCATTTTCATTTCATTGATGATGACTGGTCACTTACTACCGCAAACAGGCTTCGGTGCAACCTTAGCTGATGGTTCTGGGGTCTATCTACTCGATAAGCTCGATGGTTTGAGTACCGAATTGGGCTTCTCGCAATATACCGAAGGCTCTAAGAGCATGATCGATGTATTCGCTATCACAGCAGCCCTTATGGTTGGTACAGCGGGTCTGCCTCACGTAATCGTTCGTTTCTTCACAGTGCCAAAAGTAAAAGATACGCGCATCTCAGCAGCATGGACGCTTGTATTCATCGCGATTGTTTATACCACAGCACCTGCGGTTGCATCATTTGCGCGTGTAAACATGATCGATACAATTAATGGAAAAGACGGCAACGGTACACTTTACGAAGAAGCCCCAACTTGGGTTAAAAATTGGGAAAGAACGGGTCTTATCACATTCGAAGATAAGAATGGCGACGGTAGAATGAACTACTCAGCAGGTAAGATTTCAGATCCAAACAGTGCTAACGAAGTGAAGATTGACCGCGACATCATGGTTCTTGCGAACCCAGAGATTGCGAATCTTCCTGCTTGGGTAATTGCATTGGTTGCCGCGGGTGGTATTGCAGCAGCACTATCAACTACAGCGGGTCTACTGCTGGTAATTTCAACGTCGGTGTCGCACGATTTACTTAAACGCACACTTAAACCTGATATCAGTGACAAGCAAGAGCTACTAGCTGCGCGTTTAGCGGCGATGACAGCCATTGCTATCTCTGCATACTTTGGTATCAATCCGCCTGGGTTTGTGGCATCGGTCGTTGCGTTTGCATTCGGTTTAGCTGCAGCAAGTTTCTTCCCAGCAATCATTATGGGTATCTTCTCTAAGAAGATGAACAAAGAAGGTGCAATTGCAGGTATGGTAACGGGTATTACCTTCACTGCTGGCTATATTATTTACTTCAAGTTCATCAGCCCTGAGCTAAATACGCCAGCGAACTGGTTATTCGGTATCTCTCCTGAAGGCATTGGTATTGTTGGTATGTTGGTTAACTTCGTAGTTGCTGCGGTTGTTCTTAAGCTAACTGCTGAAACACCAAAAGAAGTTCAAGACATGGTTGACAGTATTCGTAACCCTAAAGGCTCAGGTGAGGCGCACGCCCACTAATACTTGAGCGAATAAGCATAAAGCTCAGCCTATAAGGCTGGGCTTTTATTCGTTTTAGCAAAGTGATTTATAAGTTGTTTTGAAAGTATTTTGCTAAAACGATTTATACCATTGTATTTTTTAAGTGGGTATTTTTACGCTCTAAAATGATCAAGCATTTTGCTCAGAGTGAGTACTCAAGGAGTAAGTTATGACCCCTGAAGTTGCAGAAGTCGCAAAGTTTGTTGCCTTACAAGCGCCGTTTAGTCAATTACCTGAAGCGGCAACCCACTATTTTGTGAGTCATTTAGAGATTGTATATTTAAATAAAGATAACCAGTCTCAATGGTTAAAGTCTGCCGAACCAAATTTATACCTAGTTCGTTCAGGGCAATATGATTTAGTTAATGGTAAAGAAGAAGTTGTTGCCCAACTTGCCGAAGGGGATTACTTTGGTTTTCCGTCTTTATTAACCGGTGATGCCATACAAAACCGCATTGAAGTGTCTACACCTGGTCTGATTTATATTTTAAGTCAAACGGGGTTTGATTTTCTGAGGCGCGAATACAAAGCCTTTGAACAGCATTTTGTCCGCGCCCATGCAAATCGTTTATTGTCATCTCATTATCAGCAGAAAAGTGATAACTGGTCGGAGAAAAAAGTCTCTGAGTTATTAACAAGAGAGGCCATTACTCTAGGTCCTGAAGCAACGATTCGTGATGCAGCGGTAAAAATGAGTCACCATGGTGTGTCTTCAATTATGGTCACCGAGCAAGAGAGTCTAATTGGCGTGCTTACCGATAGAGATTTACGTAATCGCGTTCTGGCCAAAGAAGTTGACCCTAGTGTTGCCATCAATCAGGTGATGACGGCCAAGCCAAAATTCATCTTCGAAAATAATCGAGTGTTTTCAGCGTTGCATTTAATGCTCAAGCACAACATTCATCACTTGCCTGTACTGGATGAAAATTACATGCCGCTCGGCATGTTGACCAGTACGGACTTATTGCGTCAGCAAAAAAGCGATCCAGTGCAACTTATTGGTCGCATTTATAAAGCGACATCGGTAACGCAATTGCGTCATTATGCACAAGAGATCCCGGCATTATTAAAGAGCTTTTCTCATAACATTGATGATATCTCGGTGATGGGTAAGCTACTGAGTGGCCTGACCGATGCATTGACCAGCCGCTTAATTCGTATTTATCAGCAAGAAAATGGCACAGCTCCGTGTGCGTTTAGCTTTATTTGCTTTGGTTCACAAGCCCGTGAAGAGCAAACCCTGCATTCAGATCAAGATAACGGGTTGTTACTACCAAATAGTTTAACTGACGATCAAAGGGCTTATTTTAAGGGGATGGGGGAATTTGTCTGTGAGCAGCTGGTGGAATGCGGTATCAAACGTTGCCCGGGTAATATTATGGCAAGCAACCCAGAGTGTTGCGGCACCTTAAATGAGTGGTCAGAGCGATTTTTTAAGTGGATCAAATCACCCACGCCACAGGCTATGTTGAACTGTAAGATCTTTTTTGATCTGCGCTTTATTGATGGCTCAAATGAGTTGTATAACGATTTATGTATGTCGCTTGAAAGAATAAGCAAAAATGAACTTTTCTTTGCGGCCATGGCCACAGATATTAACGCCAATTCAGTACCGATTGGTTTGTTTCAGCAATTTAAACTTGAGAAGAGTGAGTCAAAACATAAGTATTTAGATCTGAAAAAGCGCGGTGTTGTGATCATCAATGATATTGCCAGGCTCTACGCATTAAAGGCAGGCGTTAGGCGCGCTAATACCCTTGAGCGTCTCGATGCACTGACTAAGTTTAATTTGATCAGCAAAAAAGATGTTTACAATCTAAAAGATTGTTGGCGTTATCTGACGCAATTGCGACTCAAAACACAGTTAAACAAAGAGGGGTTACCGGGCAATTGTATCGACCCGGAAATGTTAACTTCTCTTGAGAAGCACCAATTAAAAGAAGCGTTTTATTTAATCAAGCAAGCGCAACAAGCCTGTGCGTTTAAGTTTGCCAGAGGCAGTTTGTAAATGCAGAAGTTAGTACAAAAAGCACTTCGATATTTAAAAGCCAAAGGCAAATCACTCGATGAAGTGGAGTTTGTGGTTTTAGATCTGGAGCTCACAGGGCTTGATCCTAAACTGCATGAAATTGTATCGGTGGCTTGGGTCACAATGCGCAGTGACAGAATTCAATTAAAAAATGCAACACATATTATCAATAGTGACGTGAAGCAGTTAGAGCAGAGCCCAGTTTTTCACGGTATTGATGAGCAAACGCTTAATCAAGGGGTATCATTTGAGACCTTGATGACTCAGCTGTGTGAAGCAGTACGAGGGAAAGTATTAGTGTGTCATAACGCCTACTTAGACTGGGGGTTTATTCGATTAAATAGTAAATCGTTAGGGCTCGATGCTCAGCCGTTGGCAATTATAGATACGATGCAAATCGAAAAAAAACGTCAGTTAAAACAAAATACCGAGCTACAACAAGATTGTCTTACATTGGCTAATTGCCGAAATCGTTATCAACTTCCTGAGTATGAAGTGCACAACGCACTGACTGATGCATTGGCAACAGCTGAGCTCCTACTGGTGCAGATCCATAAAATTGGTGCTGGAAAAACACTGAAATTGGCTGAATTGATGTAGGATTTTTTTTCGCTCAAGTGTATACATAATTTGCCTATGTCGATTACAATAGCGCCATCTTTTAGGAAGTTATTTTCCTGTCTCTGCATTTAGCTAGGTCCACAACTTAATGGCAATAAAACTGGCAATAAATGGGTTTGGTCGTATTGGACGCAATGTTGTGCGTGCATTATACGAGTCAGGCCGCCGTCAAGATATTGAAATCGTGGCTATTAACGAATTAGCCGATCCCAAAGCCGTTGCGCATTTACTTAAATATGATACCTCTCACGGTCGTTTTGCTTACTCGGTTTCGCATGATGCGCCTTTCTTAGAAGTGAATGGCGATAAGATCCAATTGTTTAGTGAGTCAGATCCGGCTCATTTACCTTGGCAGGCTCTAGAAGTTGATGTGGTACTTGAGTGTACGGGTGTGTTTCACAGCCGTTTAGATGCTCAAAAACACCTAAATGCAGGTGCTAAAAAAGTTTTATTCTCTCAACCTGCTGATGCAGATGTTGATGCAACCATTGTCTATGGCATTAACGAAGAAGAGCTTAAAGCCGAGCACACAATTGTTTCTAATGGTTCTTGTACAACCAATTGTATTGTGCCTGTGATCAAAGTCCTTGATGATGCCTTTGGTATCGAATCGGGTGCAATTACCACGATCCATGCGTCGATGCACGACCAACAAGTGATCGATGCGTATCACAGTGATTTACGCCGTACCCGCGCAGCGAGTCAGTCAATTATTCCAGTCGACACTAAATTAGCTCGTGGTATTGAGCGTATCTTGCCTAAATTTGAAGGCCGCTTTGAAGCCATCGCTGTGCGTGTTCCAACGATAAATGTGACGGCTATGGATTTAAGTGTTACGCTAAACCAAGACGTTGATTTAGATAAAATAAATCAGGCAATAAAGGCTAATGCACAAGGCCGATTAGAAAATATTTTAAGTTATACCGAAGAGCCTTTGGTGTCGGTAGATTTTAACCATGATGCACATTCTTGTATCATTGACGGCACGCAAACCCGTGTGAGTCATAAAAGGTTAGTAAAACTTTTAGTATGGTGTGATAACGAGTGGGGGTTTGCGAACCGTATGCTCGACACCGCAGAGGCCATGATGGTCGCTAAATAACAGCAACAGCTATTACCCAGTATCGTTCTTAAAGGAGACATCAATGTCAGTCATCAAAATGGCGGATCTAGATTTATCAGGCAAGCGTGTTTTAATTCGTGAAGATTTAAACGTGCCAGTAAAAGACGGCAAAGTAACGTCTGATGCGCGTATTCGCGCTTCACTTCCGACTATTAAACTTGCACTTGAAAAAGGTGCAAAAGTGATGGTGATGTCTCACCTTGGTCGCCCTACAGAAGGCGAATATAATGAAGAATTCTCACTTCAACCTGTAGTTGATTATCTAAACGAAGCGTTAGAGCAAAACGTACGTTTAGAAAAAGATTACCTAAACGGTGTTGAAGTTGCCGACAATGAAGTGGTTGTATTTGAAAACGTACGCTTCAATGTAGGTGAAAAGAAAGACGACGAAGCACTTGCTAAACAGCTTGCTGCATTATGTGACGTATACGTGATGGATGCATTCGGTACTGCTCACCGTGCTCAAGCGTCTACGCATGGCGTTGGCTTATTTGCAGAAGTTGCTTGTGCGGGCCCGCTTTTAGCGGCTGAGCTAGATGCACTAGGTAAAGCGCTTGATAACCCAGCACGTCCACTTGTGGCGATTGTAGGTGGTTCTAAAGTATCGACTAAACTGACCGTACTAGATTCTCTATCAACTGTGGTTGATCAGCTAGTCGCTGGTGGCGGTATCGCCAACACCTTCGTTGCAGCAGCGGGTCACCCTGTTGGTAAGTCACTTTACGAGGCAGACTTAATTGACGAAGCAAACAAATTAACTGCAGCAGCGCGTGCAAACGATGGTGACATTCCAGTACCAACAGATGTGGTTGTAGGCACTGAGTTCTCTGAGTCAGCAGTCGCGACAATTAAAGATGTGACTGAAGTATCTGATGAAGACATGATCTTCGATATCGGTCCAGATACAGCACAAACTCTAGCTAAAATCATTGAAAATGCAGGCACGGTTGTGTGGAATGGCCCAGTTGGTGTTTTCGAATTTGACCAGTTTGGTAATGGCACAGAAGCGATTGCTAATGCAATTGCAAAGTCTAATGCCTTCTCAATTGCTGGTGGCGGCGACACGCTAGCAGCAATCGACAAATATGGCGTTGCAGATGAAATTTCTTACATTTCAACGGGCGGTGGTGCTTTCTTAGAATTCCTAGAAGGGAAAAAACTACCAGCTGTTGCTATGCTTGAGAAAAGAGCAAACGCGTAACAGTTTTTCAGGCCAGCTTTTGCTGGCCTTTTTATCTTAATCACTCTCACTCAGATTAAGGTAAATAAAAAATCAGTAGCAACAAGCGAAAGGCTACTTTCGATATATCCGTTCAAACTAGATAGCAAAGGCTATCGACTATTGGAGAAAGCAAAATGGCTTTAATCAGTATGCGTCAACTTCTTGATCATGCAGCAGAGCATGGTTACGGCGTTCCAGCGTTCAACGTTAACAACCAAGAGCAGATGCGTGCCATCATGGAAGCGGCTGATAAAACAAACAGCCCAGTGATCGTTCAAGGCTCTGCAGGCGCACGTGCTTATGCAGGTGCACCTTTCATTCGTCATATGATTTTAGCGGCTGTTGAAGAATGGCCACATATCCCAGTTGTTATGCACCAAGACCATGGTACATCTCCAGGTGTATGTCAGCGTTCTATCCAATTAGGTTTCTCATCAGTGATGATGGATGGTTCATTAATGGAAGATGGTAAAACACCTTCTTCATATGAATACAACGTAGACGTAACACGTCGTACAGTTGAAATGGCGCATGCATGTGGTGTGTCTGTTGAGGGTGAGCTAGGTGTACTTGGTTCACTAGAAACCGGTGAAGCTGGCGAAGAAGATGGCATTGGTGCTGAAGGTAAGCTAACAGAAGATCAACTACTAACTGATCCTGAAGAAGCTGCTGACTTCGTTAAGAAAACAGGCGTAGATGCACTAGCAATCGCGTGTGGTACATCACACGGTGCTTATAAGTTCACACGTCCACCAACAGGTGACATCTTAGCAATCAACCGCATCAAAGAGATCCACGCACGTATCCCAGATACACACTTAGTTATGCACGGTTCTTCTTCTGTACCACAAGAGTGGTTAGCGGTTATCAATGAGTTTGGTGGTGAGATCCCAGAAACTTACGGTGTACCAGTTGATCAAATCGTAGAAGGCATCAAGTACGGTGTGCGTAAAGTAAACATCGATACAGACTTACGTTTAGCATCAACAGGTGCTATTCGTCGTCACCTTGCGCATAACCCGTCTAACTTTGACCCGCGTAAATTCTTAGCTGAAGCGACTAAAGCGATGACTGAGATCTGTGTGGCGCGTTATGAAGCGTTTGGCACTGCGGGTAATGCAGCGAAGATCAAACCAATTTCACTAGACGACATGCACCTGAAATATTTATCAGGTGAGCTTGATCCACAGATCAAGTAATAACCAAGTCTAGCTGATTTTATATTAAGCCCCAGTATTGGGGCTTTTTTGGATCAGTATTTTACTAATTCTTACCTAGTCAGATCTGAATTCCCGATATTGAGGATCAAGATCTTACCAACCTAAGCGATCTGGGATCGATTTCTTACTAACTTTCCGAATAACTTTTACTCAAAAAAGGCTCAAAACAGCGTATTGAGATCGAAATTTAGATCCTCAATCAAGACTTACTTGGTATAAAACTGATCTCTCAGTGCACTACTTAGTCAAAAGTTGATCTCTATTTAATCAGTGCGTATTTGCGTGATCCGATCAATTAAACTTGGATTTAGTAAACAGATGTAAAAATAGATCTGATTTAAGTACTTTTTAAATAGCAGCTTAAATAACAGGGGAATTTCTATAAATTATTGTTCTTTATGGAATAATGTATTTTGTCATTTATATGACCAGATAAATATTTCTTTTTAAGATCTGATTATTTTTTCATAAAACTGTCATACTAAGTCATAATAATGAAACCAACTTGGGTAAATCGAAGAGAACTGTGGGAATGTCACGTAAAGTACTTGTAGTTGATGATGAAGCACCAATCAGAGAAATGTTGGTTTTCGTATTGGAGCAAAATGGATTTCAGGCAATAGAGGCTGAAGATTATGATTCAGCCATGGCTGCAATGGTAGAGCCATACCCTGATATGGTTTTATTAGACTGGATGCTTCCGGGCGGCAGCGGTATTCAAATTGCTAAAAAGTTTAAGCAGAGCGAATTCACGCGTCAGATCCCAATCATCATGTTAACTGCACGCGGTGAAGAAGAAGATAAAGTAAAAGGACTTGAGGTAGGTGCAGACGACTATGTGACTAAACCTTTCTCTCCTAAAGAATTAATGGCACGTATCAAGGCGGTTATTCGTCGTGTTTCTCCAACCTCGCTTGAAGAAGCCATTGAAGTGCACGGCCTGCGTTTAGATCCTATTTCACACCGAGTTACATCGGCGGGTAATGAGTTAGACATGGGTCCAACAGAGTTCCGTTTATTACACTTCTTTATGACGCACCCTGAACGTGTTTACAGCCGTGAGCAATTATTGGATCATGTTTGGGGCACTAACGTGTATGTTGAAGATCGCACTGTTGATGTGCATATTCGACGTTTGCGTAAGGCAATTGCACCATTAGGTCACGATAGACTAGTGCAAACTGTTCGCGGTGCTGGTTACCGTTTTTCAAGTAAAATGTAAGCACTCAGCTTTGGATACACTGTATTTATGTATCGAGTAATAAATAAACAGGCGTTAGTTAAACGCCTGTTTTTGTATTTTATACCACTGGCTTTAGTGGGCGTTTTAATTGGCGCACCTTTCATCTTGCTGTTTTTAGGCGCGCTCGCGCTGTTACTTTGGCATTATCATCAACTCTACCGACTCAGTGATTGGTTGCTCAATCAGCGCAGTTTTAATCCGCCGGAAGGTGAGGGTGCGTGGGAGCAGATCTTCGAAGGGATCTATCACCTCCAACATCGTAATCGTAAAAAGCGTAATGAATTGGCTGAGTTGATCCGTCGTTTTCGTGAAGGTGCAGAAGCGGTGCCTGATGCGGTTGTGGTATTACAAACAGACTTAAGCATTATTTGGTGTAATCAGCTTGCATTGAAAGTATTAGGACTACAATGGCCAACCGATCATGGCCAACGTCTTGATAATTTGGTGCGCGATCCAAAATTTGCAAAATACATGCACAAACAAAAGTTCGATGAGCCATTAGAACTAGAGGTATCGCATAATCAAGAGCAAACCCTTGAGTTTAGGGTAATGCCTTATGCGGGCCAGCTTATGATGGTGGTACGCGACATCTCTCGGCTGAAGCAGCTAGAGCAGATGCGTAAAGACTTTGTCGCCAATGTATCCCATGAGCTTCGTACGCCGCTAACGGTGGTGACTGGCTACTTAGAAATGATGGACGAGGATAACCTGCCACCGCCATCCATGTGGGCAAAAGCACATCAGACTATGATTGAGCAATGTCATCGTATGGATAGCTTGGTCAACCAATTACTATCTCTTTCACGTATAGAAGGGGCACGCAAATACGACAATGACAAGCCAGTCAGAGTACCAGACATGTTGTCGCTCATTGCGACCGAAGCGAATTCTCTTAATAAAGATAAAGGCCATGAGATCTGTTTCGATGTTGATCCTGATCTTGATATTGTCGGTGCGCCGGATGAGTTGCGCAGTGCGTTTTCTAATTTGGTGTTTAATGCAGTGCACTACACCAAAGCAAACGGCAGCATTCATGTGCAATGGCAAATGAAAGACGACCAAGCGCACTTTTCTGTGACTGATAATGGTGATGGTATAGCCCCTGAGCATATCAATCGACTGACTGAGCGCTTTTATCGAGTTGATAAGGCAAGAAGCCGTAAAACTGGTGGATCAGGTTTAGGTTTAGCGATCACTAAACATGTTTTAACGCGTCACGATTCACATTTAGATATCAGCAGTGAAGTAGGTAAAGGTTCTTGTTTTTCTTTTGCTTTTCCAAAAACACGTATTGCTGATTATGACAGTAAATAAAACAGTGGTCATAAAATTGTCATTTTTAAGTAATTTAACTGTCATTTAATCGCTGCAAAATGAACCTCGTTAACTAATTGGGACGAACAACTGGAGAAACCCAAATGAAATTTAAAAGTTTAGTAGCTGCAATGGGTGTAGCGGTAACAACTCTTTTATCAACACCAGCATCAGCTGTAGATGAAAAATTACCTATGTATAACAAAACAAGTGGTATCTCAGGTAACTTCTCATCTGTAGGTTCTGATACGCTTGCAAACATGATGACTTTTTGGGCTGAAGAATATAAGCGTATTTACCCTAACGTAAATATCCAAATTCAAGCAGCGGGTTCTTCAACTGCGCCACCGGCATTAACTGAAGCAACTGCAAACTTCGGTCCTATGAGCCGTAAGATGAAATCTAAAGAAATCGAAGCGTTCGAAAAGCGCTACGGTTATAAGCCTACAGAAGTGCGTGTAGCAATTGATGCATTAGCAGTATTTGTACACAAAGATAACCCAATCAAAGGTCTACGTATTGACCAAGTTGATGCAATCTTCTCTTCAACACGTAAGTGTGGTGCTGACGGTGAAATCAACCGTTGGGGTGATGTGGGTCTAAACGGTGACTGGGCAGGTAAAGACGTGCAACTTTACGGTCGTAACTCAGTATCAGGTACTTATGGTTACTTCAAGAAGAAAGCACTGTGTAAAGGTGACTTCCGCAATAACGTAAACGAGCAACCAGGTTCTGCGTCAGTAGTACAGTCAATCTCTTCTTCAATCAATGCAATTGGTTACTCTGGTATTGGTTATAAGACTTCAGGTGTTCGTACTGTACCACTAGCGAAAAAAGGTGATAAGTTCGTAGATGCAACTTTAGATAATGTTTCTAAGGGCAAATACCCACTATCACGTTTCCTATACGTTTACGTGAACAAGCACCCTAACAAGCCGCTTTCACCAATCGAAGCTGAATTTATCAAGATGGTACTTTCTAAAGAAGGTCAGCAAATCGTAGAGAAAGACGGTTATGTACCACTTCCTAGCAAAGTTGCTGCTGCTGAAATGAAGAAGTTAGGTCTTCTGTAATCGAATAGATTAAAAAATAAAAAACCGCTGAAGTTCAGCGGTTTTTTTGTGTCTGATTAATACCAATTATCTTAATTAAGAATTGGTATAATATTAATTTAACGGCTTATTAAGTAAAGCTTCGGTCTCGGCCTTACAGCTGTTGTAGTCGTCAATGCACTCATTGCTACAGATCTGATGCCCTAAGGTGTTTTCTGTATGACGCTGAGCACAGTTACTTTCACACTGATAGTTTTGCTGTGCACATTGATTGAGTTCACTGCTGGTTGCCCCACAGCCTACTAACAATACAGAGACGACAATAAGCAAAGCTTTCATTTTTAATTATCCTTCTACGCAGAAACTTGTAAGTTATCGATCAGTCTCACTTTGCCTAAGAAAGCGGCCGCAAGAATAACAAACTCTTTTGTTTCAAGTGTAGCAGGTTTTAAATTGTCTTTTTCAGCAATAGCAAAGTAATCAGGTTTCAAACCTGCCTGTTCAAGTGCTTGTTTTGCTTCTAGTTCAATGGCTTCGAACGCTTTATTACCTTGCTCAAGCGATTGACCCGCATTTAACAGGGTTTGATAAAGCACTTTGGCCGTGTCTTTCTCTTGCTCAGATAAGTAACCATTTCGAGAGCTCATCGCAAGCCCTGAAATTTCACGCTGTGTTGGTACACCAATGATTTCAATTGGCATAGATAGATCTCGAACCATAGCGCGAATAACTTGCAACTGTTGAAAGTCTTTCTCACCAAAGCAAGCAAAGTCTGGCTGTACCATGTTGAACAGTTTTGTGACGACGGTTGCTACGCCTTTGAAATGACCAGGGCGCGCACCGCCGCAATAACCCATAGAAATATCAGGTACGTCTACATAGCTTTGTGCAGCCAGGCCATTTGGATACATAACATCAACGGTCGGCGTAAACACGAGCGCAGTACCAATTTCAGCAAGGCCTTGTTTGTCGGCGTCTAGTGTTCTTGGGTAGCTGTTTAAATCTTCGTTGGCACCAAATTGCATTGGATTGACGAAAATACTCACAACTACTTTATCCGCGAGCGTTTTCGCTTTTTCAACAAGTGAGAAGTGACCTTGATGCAGATTGCCCATGGTTGGCACAAATGCAATGCTTAAGCCTTGTTGACGCCAAGCCTTAATTTGGCTGCGAAGCGATTTTATTTCACTGACTGACTGCATTAGTTAAACTCGTGCTCACTACTTGGGAAGGCACCTGACTTGACGTCATCACAGTATTTTTTAACTGCATCGTGCATGTTGCCTGTTTCTGCTAAGAAGTTTTTCGAAAACTTAGGAATGTAACCTGCTGAAATACCCACAAGGTCATGCATCACTAAGATTTGGCCATCAGTGTCTTTGCCTGCACCAATACCAATCACAGGAATGTTTACAGACTCAGTGATGCGTTTAGCCAACGCCGAAGGAATGCACTCAATAACAAGTAGTTGTGCACCAGCGGCTTCTAGCGCTTGCGCGTCTGCAACCATTTTATCTGCTTGTTCAGACTCACGGCCCTGAATTTTAAAACCACCGAATACGTGAACAGATTGCGGTGTTAGACCTAAATGACCACAAACAGGTATGCCTTGCTGAGTAAGCGCACTTATGCTGTCGTGTAACCACTCACCACCTTCCAACTTCACCATGTTTGCACCCGCACGCATCAGCTGTGCAGCATTGTTGCACGCTTGCTCTACGTTGGCATAGCTCATAAATGGCATATCAGCGATCACAAACAGCTCTTTTGAACCTGCGCGAACGCACTTGGTGTGATAGGCAATATCATCAGTCGTCACAGCAAGCGTGTCATCACCGCCTTGCAAAACCATACCTAGTGAATCACCAACCAAAACAACATCAACACCTTGGTTGTGAAAAAGCTGAGAGAAACTCGCATCATAAGCCGTTAATGCGGTAATTTTTTGTTTTTCTTGTTTCATTTTAGCCAGTGTAGAGACGGTCACTTTAGCCATGTTGTTCCTCTTGGGGTTAATTTAATTCAACTCTAATGGCGATAAACCATTGAGAGGCACTTGCTGAGCAATGTCAGCCAGTGTGTTGCCATTCGGGAGCTTTAGCTCAGGTGAGACTTCTAATAGTGGATATACCACAAACTCACGTTCACATAGACCATAGTGCGGCACGGTTAAGCGCTCGGTGCTTATGGTTTGCTCGCCAAATAGCAAAATATCTAAATCTAGGGTTCTTGGGCCCCAGCGTTCATCTTTACGCTGACGACCTTGTTCAAGTTCAATACGTTGTAATTCATCAAGCAAGGCTTCTGGTGCAAGCGAGGTATTGAGTAATGCGACGGCATTAACATAATCAGGCTGGTCTTGCGGCCCCATAGGCTTAGATGAATAAAACTGTGAGACTTGTTCAAGCTCACAGTCAGCAAGTGTACTTAGGGCTTTAACTGCGTTGTGAAGTTGTGCAACAGGTGCCTCAAGGTTGGCGCCTAAACCAATATAAACCGGGATCATGCATCACCTGTTTTTTTCTTTGGCTTTCTGCGGTAACGGCGACGCGGCTTTTTGCCATCAGATTGACCTAAGTTTTTAACAAGCTCTTTTTGACCGGTGACATCTGATTTTAAGTATTCAGTCCACCAATCAGCTAACGCTTGCTGAGCGTCTTCACCACTTTCTACACGCAGTAGTAAGAAATCATAAGCGGCTTTGAAGCGAGGTTGTAGGCTTAAACGATAAGCGCGTTGGCCTGAGCGTTTGTCTAAACGCATTTGAATATGCCAGATATCACGGGCACCTAACGTAAAGCGCTTTGGTACAGACACATGCTGGGCGTTTTGACTTAAAACTTGGTTCATCGCTTGATTGAAGGCGTCAAATTCTGACATGCCTTGTTGCTCGATGATCTGCTGAGTACGTTGTTGCAGCGGGAACCAAAGTAGCGCGGCATAGACAAACGCCGGCGTGACTTTTTTATCTTGATTAATGCGCGTATCGGTATTGGCAAACATTTGCTCAATGAAGCGCGCTTCAAAACCAGTCTCACTTTGCTCTAAGATTTCATCTAGTGCAGGGAATAGCTGTTTGAATAAGCCAAACTCGCGAAGCTGAAGATAGTTTTCAACGGCTTTGCCATTTAAAAATAGTTTTAGTGTTTCTTCGAACAAGCGGGCAGGTGGAATATTGCCCAGTAAATCTGCAAGCTCATAAATAGGCTTTTTCGTGCCTGGTGCAATTTCCATGTCGAGCTTGGTTGCAAAGCGTACCGCGCGTAACATGCGCACCGGATCTTCACGGTAACGAGTTTCTGGGTCGCCAATCAATTCTATTTTACGTGCTTTGATGGCTTCTACGCCGCGAGCAAAATCGTGAATGCTAAAATCATTAATCGAGTAGTACAGAGCGTTTATAGAGAAGTCGCGACGCTGAGCGTCTTCTTCAATGGTGCCATATACATTGTCACGGAGCAGTTGACCATGTTCGCTTGATTGGCTGGTCGCATTTTTACGCTCATCGGCTTCATGATGGCCGCGCATGGTGGCGACTTCAATGATTTCACGACCAAAAACGATGTGTGCTAAGCGGAACCTGCGGCCGATCAGGCGACAATTTCTAAATAATTTTTTGATTTCTTCTGGCGTCGCATTGGTAACAACGTCGAAATCTTTTGGCTGGATCCCCATTAAAATATCACGAATACAACCACCAACGAGGTAAGCGTCATAGCCACCATCTTTCAAGCGATACAAAACTTTGATGGCATTCGGGCTAAATTGTTTGCGCGAGATACCATGCTCGGCACGAGTGATTAAAGCGGGTGTTGCCGAGGTTGTATGGTGTGCATCTGCAGAGTCTGGCTTGACCCACTTTTTGCACATGTTAATTAGCTTGGAAATAATGACCCGTCTCCTAAAACGCTCTGTTGGTAACCTATTAAATAACCTGAGCTCTGGATAATAAATCTATCTCCAGCGGTTACTTTTAACGCTAACTACGTTGAATTTACTTGCAATAGGCCAGCTATTGACGCGTAAATTCGCCTTGTTATCCCTAAAAGTTTCCGGCTGCAGACTTGAAAAAACGTTTACAAATTCAATATCTATAAATTAGTAAATCTCTTAACCACAGCTCAGCTTATATAGGTAAAATCAAAGTGGCTAATAATATACTAGCGTCACTAAAAAATTAAGCTAGGAGTAGAAATAAACTGATCTAAAAGTGGCTTTAGTGTGTCGTTATCTGGTGTAAATGTGCTTGAATTGCGACCAGTTATAGTGCGATGGTCTTTTCTAGCACTTGAGGAATAGCGGTAAGAGAAAACTGTGTGCCTGCCCACGTTAGCACTTCTTCTACATTACTGAGTTTCATATCATCAGTAACATCAAGCCCTAAAAAGCTTAATGCACGTAATAACTCCGGGATCGGATCATCGATATTGATGGCGGGGGCATGATTTTGTTTAGAGAGTTTAAAGCCAGGCTCTGTGACAGCTAAAGGTACATGGGCATACTCAGGTACTGTGTGACCGAGCTGTTTAAACAAACTAATTTGTCTTGCAGTGGGTTCTAATAAATCGGCACCGCGTACAACGCGACTGATCTTTTGCTCGATATCATCAACCACGACCACTAACTGATAGGCAAATAAGCCATCGCGGCGTTTTACAATATAGTCTTCGTCGGCCAAATCGTGAGGTACATTTACCCGACCTTGTAGTAAATCAGTAAATTGATAAACCGGATGCGTTTGCGTTAAACGAACAGCATGATCATTAAAATCAAGTGCCAGTGATTTACAATGACCTTGATACAGTCCACCCGCTTGTTTGATCATTTTACGCGTGCAGTTACAGGCGTAAAGATCGGGTTTAAGCTGTGCTAGGGTGTCTTGATACAGCGTGTGACGCTGACTTTGGTATTCGACTTGTTCGTCCCAATGCAACCCAAACTTTTCAAGCGCAGTTAAAATGGCACTATCGGCACCTTCTACAACACGTGGTGTATCAATGTCTTCCATACGCACCAGCCAAGCGCCGTGGTGTGATTTTGCGTCTAGGTAACTTGCGAGAGCGGCAACGAGAGAGCCAAAGTGTAGGGGGCCAGAAGGCGAAGGGGCAAATCGGCCTCGATAGCCCCTTGAATTGGACAATGCTTCTTTATGCATATGCCGTATTAAGCGCGGCCGATCTGTTTTTCTTTGATCTCAGCCAGCGTTTTACAGTCTACGCATAGGTCGGCAGTTGGGCGAGCTTCAAGACGGCGAATACCAATCTCAATGCCGCACGATTCACAGTAACCGAAGTCATCTTCTTCGATTAAAGTTAGTGTCTTCTCGATTTTTTTGATTAGTTTTCTTTCTCTGTCACGAGTACGTAACTCTAAAGAAAACTCTTCTTCTTGTGCCGCACGGTCAACCGGATCAGGGAAGTTTGCTGCTTCATCCTGCATATGGTTCATTGTTCGGTCTACTTCATTGCGTAGGTCTGAACGCCATGCTTCTAAAATCTTTTTGAAATGCGCACGTTGTGCGTCATTCATGTATTCTTCGCCCGGTTGTTCTTGATATGGTTCTAAACCGGCTTGAGCCAATAACCCTAATTTTTTTTGGTCTGGCATAGCATTCTCCTAAATCCTTAATATAACGGCGGCTGACGCCGGCGGCTATAAATAGCAAAATATGCTCCCCTAAGCAAACACTTTTTTGCTGTGGATTGGCTAAAATACAGCAGGTGCCAAATTAAGAGAACAACTTAATATTGGCAGCGTTATAAGGGCATGATTGATTAATTCAATAGCTGAGTACAGGAATTTTTTTATTTATTGTGATTTGCTGTGGGCTTATTTTACAGTTATAAGCGATGACTTCGACTCCCGCGTCAATGGCTTCTTTGAGTAATTTTGCATATTTATCATCTAGATGGGCCGCAGCTTTAACGGATCCTATCCCTGTGTGCATCACCATGAATAACAATACCGCTCGATGTCCTTGTTGGGTAATGTCTATTAATTCTCTTAGGTGTTTTTGACCGCGTACAGTTTGAGTATCGGGGAAGTAACCTTGTCCGTCTTCTAATAAAGTGACTGATTTTACTTCAACATAACAAAGTGGCTTGAGTTCATCTTTAAGCAAAACATCAATACGGCTATTTTCTTGCCCATATTTAACTTCGGGTTGTAATTGCGCATAGCCTTGTAATTCAGAAATAACACCTTGCTCTATGCCTTCAATCGCCAATTTGTTTGCTATAGCTGTGTTCACGCAAATAAGGTCGCCAGCAAGATTTTGGGTTAATTCTAATGAGTGGGCATATTTACGCTTAGGGTTATCACTGGTTGAATAGAAAGCCTTAAAACCCGGATCAGCGCAACCCGTCATTTTACCTGTATTGGCGCAATGAACAGTAAACTGTTTATTAGGCGTTTCTAGATCGACTAAAAAGCGTTTATAGCGTTTTATTAAAGTGGCTTGTTCGAGCTTTGGCGTGAACTTCATTGTTTAATCGCAATAGGTTGGGTGATACTCGGTGCTAGTGTACACTTAATGCCACTAATAAGCGTATAAGAGAACACAATCTATGTCTGATAAATTCATTGTTCGTATCAGTGAACAAGCACCGACAGCGCCGTGGAGTGCTGATGCATTGCTATCGTTTGATCAACTTGGTGCCATTGTTCACCTGCAGCAAAACGAAACACTTAAGTTAGTACAAAAAGCTGCGCGTAGCCTTTCTCAACAAGGTGTTAAGCAAGTGGTATTACAAGGCGACGCTTGGTGCACTGAGTCACAGTGGGCGTTCTATCAAGGTTTTGTCACAGCGAAGCAACTTGATGGTGTTGAGTTTGTTGACAATGAACAGTCAGATTTAGCTGAACTTGCAGCATTAAAAAATGCGGCAACTTGGACGCGCCAGATGATCAACGGCACGGCTGAAGATGTTTACCCTGAGAGCCTAGCTAGCAAAGCGGCTGAGTTTATCCAATCTCTAGCACCTGAACATGTGAGCTACAACATCATCAAGGGTAACGCTCTTCTAGAGCAACAGTGGATTGGTATCCACGAAGTAGGTCGTGGTAGTGAGCGCCCACCGGTATTACTTGAGCTTGATTACAACCCAACAGGTGACGAAGATGCGCCTGTAAGCGCTGCACTTGTAGGTAAGGGTATTACTTTTGATTCAGGTGGTTACTCAATCAAACCTAGCGAAGGCATGTTATCAATGAAGTGTGACATGGGTGGTGCGGCGACAGTGACTGCGGGTCTAGCGATTGCCATTCAGCGCGGCATCGATAAGCGCATCAAATTATTCTTATGCTGTGCAGAGAACTTAATCTCAGGCCATGCTTATAAGCTAGGTGATATCCTAACTTATAAAAATGGCACAACGGTTGAGATCGTAAATACGGACGCTGAAGGTCGTTTAGTTCTGGCTGATGGTTTAATGGCCGCTGGAGAAACAGGTGCGCCATTAATTATTGATGCGGCAACGCTAACGGGCGCAGCCCTGGTTGCAGTAGGGCAAGAGTACAATGCATTATTTGGTCTAGATAAAGCATTGGTGTCTGAAGTTCAGCAGTTCGCAGAAGAAGAGTTCGAAGCGGCTTGGCCACTACCACTTGAAAAGTGGCACCAAAACAACTGTCCTTCACCTTACGCTGACACTGCTAACAGCCGTGCACAAAAAGGTGGTGGTTACGGTGGCGCATCGAATGCTGCGGGTTTCTTATCGCGCTTTGTACCAAATGAAGGTCAAGGTTGGGTACACATCGATCTAGCCGCTTCATTCCAAAACAGCGCTGGTAGCTTATGGTCTGCTGGTGCGACAACATTAGGTATGCGTACTGTAGCAAGAACATTACAAGCAAAAGCGTAATCGCTATCAGCTTGAGATTCATTTAAAAAGGAGGCTTAGCCTCCTTTTTTGTGTTTATAAAATTAGTTATTTAATAGTAAGTCTTAAGACAAAAGGGCCGCTGCAAGTCTGACAAAATCAGATGAGGTTAAAATTCCCAATAACTTACCCTCTTCGTTTACGACGGGCATACAACCATGGCGGTTTTCGACAAAAAACTGCGCTACTTCACTGAGAGACTGTTCTGGTCGAATACTGGCAAAATCGGTTGCCATAATATCTTGGGCAATGCTTTGCTTTTCCTTTCTTTCAATCGCATTTGGGCCATAGGTTGCCATGATTTTCATCACTTGTGCGACCATGATCTTTTGTGTCAGCATGCCTTTTAGAATACCTTGATCATCGATCACAGGAATATGGCGAATGTTTTTTTCACGCATCAAGTCGTGTACTTCTTTAACGGTCGATTGGTGATGCACTGCAAATGGATCGGCAGTCATGAGATCAGAAACAATATGAAGCATATTAAACAGTCCTAGTTTGGATCAATATATAAACTTATAACCTATTTTATTCGAGCTTGCTTAAACCGAGATCAAAGTTTTACTTTTCAGCACTTCTAGGGAAAGGTGTATCAGCATTTTTCGCTAATTGAATATAGCGAGTATTAACGAGCTGCGAGAGGGGAACAAGTTCATAGCCTTGTTTTAAAAGCTGTGGGATCTGCTCATGCAAAAAGGTAACTGTTTCTGGATAAGGGTGAGCGATGAGTACGGTTTGGCCATTTCGCAGTGATAGGCTTTTAGCTTCTTCAAGTTGCTGTATTAAATAGGTGTCTTGTTTTTCGTTATCTAGAAATACTTGTCTAGCAATATTAGCGACGCCATATAAGTCGGCTACGGTTTGTGCTTGAGATTCATTTGTAGTTCGACTGTCGAGAAAATATAGGCCTCGTTTACGAAGCACTTCCATGGTCCATTTCATCGGATCGCTGTATTGAGTCAGTGCAGAGCCCATATGGTTATTCACCCCTGTAACTTGGGGCAAGCTTGCTAATGCATGACCCAATGTCATTTGTAAGGTTTTTTTATCCATATCTAATGTCAGTGCACCTGGGCCTAGTGCTTTGTCTTCAATCGCTTGCATGGGCACGTGTAGCAATAACTCTTTGCTCTGTTGGCTGGCCAAATAAGCAAACTTTTGCGAATAGGGGGTATGTGGCAAGATAGCAAAAGTGAGCTCACCGGGTAGAGATAGCAAATTGAGATCGCGTTGGTGGTTTCCCACATCGTCGATCACAATGGCAATTTGTTTAGCATGTAAAGGTATTGCAAAGTAAACAACACTTAGCAATAACCAAAATAATGAGCGCACAGTGTATTCTTCTATTTATAAGCCTGTAGCTTGAGAGTGAGTACTCTCTTATTTAATTTTTATCTTTATAATATCCTTTCGCATCAACTAAGTGCTTGTCAAGCAAGGCTAATTTAGCCATGTTGTTCGAAAGTTCACCAGCCATTATAGCGCGTTTATTTAAATGTGAAAGCCCTTGTTCAGCAAGAGGAATATCGGGTTGAATACCAACGCCATCGATTGAGCGACCAGAGGGGGTGAAGTATTTTGCTGTTGTAAGTTTCAGTGCTGTGGTGCCATCGCCAATGGGGATTAATGACTGTACCGACCCTTTACCATAAGACTTACTACCAACAACGATTGCGCGTTTATTGTCCTGCAATGCGCCAGCTAAGATCTCAGCAGCAGAAGCGGATTGCTCATTAATTAACACCACAATCGGTGCGCCATTTAAAATATCACCATGCTGGGCGACAAATTGCTGGTTAGCATCGAAAAAGCGTCCTTTGGTGGTAACTATGGTGCCCGCTTGTAAGAATAAGTCTGAAATCGCAACGGCACTACTTAGAGTACCACCAGGGTTGTCGCGTAGATCAATGATCAGTCCTGCAAGTGGTCCACCATTATTTGAAGTCAGCTTATTGATGTGACGCGCAACGTCGTGATAACTGTGGTTATTAAAGCTTTGTAAAGAAAGGTACGCGTTTTGATTCGTTAAAAGCTGACTAAATACGCTTTCAACATTGATTTCTTCACGCCTTAAAGCCAAAGTAAGTTCGCTTTTAGCACGCTCGACGGTGATATAAATGGTTTTTAGCGCCGCTTCTTTGAGTAACTTCGACACGTGGGCGATATCTCTTTTTGTGACATCTTCAGAGTTTATCGCCACCAGTTTATCGCCGCCTTCAATGCCAGCTTGCTCAGCGGGTGAGCCGGGTAAGGTGCCTAAAATGACAATGCGATTGTCGACTTCTTCTACCTCAATACCAATGCCTGTATAACGGCCATTGGCGGCACTGAATAAGCTTTCAAGTTCGCTGGCACTGAGATATTTTGAGTAAGGATCAAGTTGTTCAAAGACATCAGTTAAGTTGCTTTTGTGATACTGGCTCAGTGGTACATCATCCACATAATAGGTGTGAATGTGGTAAAGAATTTCGTTGGTTTGTTGCTGAGTAAATTGTGTCGCGGATGCAATTGACGTAAAGCTGATATAAAAACTCAGCATCGTAAACACGCATAAAAAAATAAGTTTAGATTTTAGGCAATCTAACGGTTTTGAATTGATTAAGAATGAATTCATATGCTGCTCCTAGTCAGGTGCAGCAAGGTTATTCTCTTAACTTATTTGCACCACTTTACTGGATCGACAGCGCTTCCTTTATGCCGTAACTCAAAGTATAGACCAGGATCTGCTTGTCCGCCGCTCTGACCTACTAATGCAATACTTTCACCGCTACGAACTTGATCACCAACATCTTTTAAAAGTGTTTGCGCATGCCCATATAAACTCATATAGCCTAAACCATGATCAACCACAATCACCCAACCAAAGCCGTTTAACCAATCAGCGAAAACCACTTGGCCTTGCTGAACTGCTTTAACGTTATCCCCTGTTTTTGCAGCAATAAACACGCCTTTCCAATTCATGCCTGCATGCTTACGTTGGCCAAAACGGTGTTTTAGGCGGCCTTTACTTGGCCAAGGTAACTTACCTTTTTTATTGCGCAGGCCTACTAATTCTACTGGTACTAAAGATTCAGTCTGTTGCTCGTTTAATTGAGCGAGGGTTGTTATTAAGGTTTGCTCATTTTCTTTTAAATAAGCAATGGCGCTTTGGGTTTGTTTTAATGCGTTATTTAGTTGTGAAAGGCTATTCTGACGTTGCGCTTTAGTGGCTTTAAGTGCCGCTAAACGCTCTGATTGTTGCGTAAATAAATCGTTTAGCTGCTGCTGTTTCTTTTCAAGAGCTTGTTGGTTTTCAGCAAGTTGGATCAGTACTTCTTTAAGATCTTCAATTTGTGCTATTCGGGCTTTGTTGAAGTAATCATAGTAACTCAATGTACGTTCTAAAGTCGCACTGCGCTCCTGATTTAACAGCATTTTTGAATAGTCATGACTGCCTGTCATATAGGCACTTTTTAATTGTCCTGCGAGCAATTTTTGTAGTTTGTTTTTTTTCAGCTCTAAGCTTTTATTTTCATTTTCGAGGGTATATTGCTGTTGACGGTTTTCATTGATCCCTTGCTCGGTTAATGACAAGGCTTTGGCATGTCGCGCAATTTGTAATTCAAAGTCACGTAATTTGCGCTTCAGGCTATTGAATCTTTCGCTTTGCTGTTGATAGCTTTTTTGGCTTCTTTCAAGCTCTTTTTGTACGGCGTCTAAGTCTTGCTTAGTGCGAGACTCGTTGGCATTGGCAAAAGCCAATACCAACAAAGTCGTTATGCCAAAAATAATGCGTAAGCTTGTGCGCATCACTTAATGGTCATAATAGGTGAACCTGTCATTTCTACAGGTTGTTCCATACCAAGTAAATGCAGCATCGTCGGTGCTACATCACTTAAAGTTTTGCCCGCTTGAGGCTGTGCATCACGGCCAACATAAATAAATGGCACAGGTTCGCTAGTGTGTGCTGTATGTGCTTGACCTGTTTTTGCATTGGTCATTTGCTCAGCATTACCGTGATCAGCTGTGATCAGTGCTTCACCACCGACTTTTTCTAGTGCTTCAACAACACGACCAATACATGCATCAACGGCTTCACAGGCTTTTACTGCGGCTTCAAATACGCCAGAGTGACCAACCATGTCGCCATTCGGATAGTTACAGATGATCACATCGTGTTCGCCGCTCTCAATAGCTTCAACCAGCTTGTCAGTCAGCATTGCTGAGTTCATCTCTGGTTGTAGGTCATAAGTGGCAACTTGTGGAGAAGGGATCAACTCACGCTTTTCACCAGCAAATAACTCTTCACGACCGCCACTGAAGAAGAAAGTCACATGTGCGTATTTTTCTGTTTCAGAAATACGCAATTGAGTTTTGTTGTGTTTCGCTAACCATTCACCGAGTACGTTATTTAGTTTTTCAGGTGCAAAGGCGATCGGTGCGTTAATGTCTGCAGCGTATTCAGTCATCATCACAAAGGCGCTTAATTCAGGTGCTTGTTTCTTTTCGAAACCAGCGAAATCAGCGTCAACAAATGCGCGCGTCATTTGACGTGCACGGTCAGCGCGGAAGTTCATGAAAATAACCGTGTCGCCATCATTAATGGTTGAAGTCGGTGCTGCATCAGGCTGAATAAGTGATGCTGCAACAAACTCATCATTTTCATCACGGTCGTAAGCAGCTAACAACGCTTCAACGCCATTGTTGTAAGTGTGTTGGCCTTCGGCGCACACCATTAAGTTGTAAGCAGATTCAACGCGTTCCCAACGGTTATCGCGGTCCATTGCATAGTAACGGCCCACAATGGATGCAAGACGGCCACAATTTAACTCTGCGAATAGCGCTTCGATTTTTTCGATTGAAGCTTGCGCACTGCGAGGTGGCGTATCGCGACCATCTAAGAAGGCATGGAAGTAAACAGCTTTTGCGCCACGTTTTGCAGCAAGCTTAATGGCTGCAATAATATGATCTTCATGACTGTGAACACCACCAGGGCTTAGTAGACCCATTAAGTGAACGGCTTTACCGGCGTTAACAGCTTTGTCGATGTTCTCTACTAACACTGGGTTGTGTTCAAATTCGCCATCGTCGATTGCTTTAGTAATGCGGGTAAAGTCTTGATAAACAATACGGCCGGCACCTAAATTTACGTGACCGACTTCAGAGTTACCCATCTGTCCATCTGGTAGACCCACATCTAAACCCGAACCTGAAATGAGTGTGCGAGGGCGGGTGGCCCATAAGTTATCTAAAACGGGCGTGTTTGCAGCTAAAATAGCGTTGCTTTCGCTTTCTTCTCTGTATCCCCAACCATCTAAAATCATTAGAACAAGTGGTTTTTTCTGTGCAGTCATTTGGGCTCCTAAACTAAGGCACGAACTCTGCGCGTAGCATACCGCGTTTTGTACGAATATTCAGCCCTTTGAAAGGGAATATTCTTCATCTAGCAATCTTGCAAGGGCTGTATTTACAAAAGGGTATACCCAAACAATCGCAAACGGTATACTGCCCAGTCATTGAACATTAAGACCTGATCTAAGCTTTTTAGATCACTGTAAGTTGGAATTTTCATGGAACAATATATCGAATTTATCGGCAATAACGCCGTGTTAAGTCTTATTTGGTTAGCGCTGGTAGCGATGATCGTGATGAGTTGGTTTAAAAGTAAGTTTTCGGCCATTCGTCAAATTAACCCGCAACAGCTAACGCTATTAGTAAATAAAGAAGATGGGCAAGTTGTTGATATTCGCCCTGCAAAAGAATTTAACGCAGGTCGAATTGCGGGTGCTGTTCAGCTTAGCGCAGAAAAAGCCAAACAAAGCGACTTTGCAGGCCTTGAAAAGTTCAAATCTAAGCCCATTATATTGGTATGTACTTCAGGTATGACAGCCAATGGTATTGCTAATAACGTATTAAAAGCGGGCTTCGAACACGTTTACGTATTAAGTGGTGGCATGGGTGCATGGCAAAGTGCTAACCTGCCTGTAACTACAGGTAAATAATCAAGAGGATTTTATGAGCAACGTTGTTATTTATACTAAAGATTACTGCCCTTATTGCCACAGAGCAAAGGCATTACTAGACAGTAAAGGTGTAACATACACTGAATATGATATTGCTGCTCAGCCTGAATTACGCGACGAAATGATTGAAAAAGCCAATGGTGGAACAACGGTTCCGCAAATCTTTATCAATGATACGCATATCGGCGGTTGCGATGATATGATGGCAATCGAAGCGCAGGGTAAATTAGATACCCTACTTAACGCATAATAATTACATTAAGAAATACAAGTTTTAGGAACACTCATGACAGAACAAGCAAATCAAGCTGCAGCTCCGCAGGAAGGCCCACAATTCACAATTCAGCGTATTTATACAAAAGATGTGTCTTTTGAAACGCCTAACTCTCCTGCTATCTTCCAAAAAGAGTGGACGCCTGAAGTAAAATTAGACATGGATACACGTTCTAACAAGTTAGACGAAGGTATCTTTGAAGTTGTACTAGCACTGACTGTAACAGCTTCTATCGGTGAAGAAACAGCATTCCTATGTGAAATTCAGCAAGCGGGTATTTTCCAAATCGCTGAACTTGAAGAACTACAAATGGCACACATGCTAGGTGCATTCTGCCCGAACATTCTGTTCCCATATGCACGTGAAGCAGTAGCAGGTTTAGTGAACAAGGGTACTTTCCCACAACTTAACCTAGCGCCAGTAAACTTTGACGCGCTATTTGCTCAGTACATGCAGCAACGTGCAGCACAAGCAGAGCAACCAGCTGACGCATAATTATATGAAAACAGAACAATCAGTTGTATCTGTACTAGGGGCGGGGTCGTATGGCACCGCCCTTGCTATTAGTTTTGCCCGAAATGGACATGCAGTAACCTTGTGGGGTCGAAACGCCGATGATGTTGAGACGCTAGCAACTGAGCGTAAAAATCAACGTTATCTTCCCGATATTACTTTCCCTGAAACTTTAAAGCTTGAGAGTGATTTAGCAAAAGCAGTTAAGGCTAGTCAGATCATCTTAGTGGTTGTGCCAAGCCATGCTTTTGCAAAAACATTAGAGCAAATTCAACCTATGCTCAATGCGGGTGCTAAAGTGGTGTGGGCGACAAAAGGGTTAGAGCCGAATACCGGGCGCTTACTGCAAGAAGTCGCAGTTGAAAAGCTAGGTGAAACAGTGCCTTTAGCTGTGCTATCTGGCCCGACATTTGCCAAAGAAATGGCGGCAGGCTTACCGACGGCTATTTCGGTGTCTGCAACTGAAACAGAATTTGCCAGTGATTTAGCTAAATTACTGCACTGCGGTCGCTCATTTCGTGTTTACAGCAACGATGACTTTATTGGTATTCAATTAGGTGGTGCGGTTAAAAATGTCATCGCCATTGGTGCCGGTATGTCAGATGGTTTTGGCTTTGGTGCAAACACGCGAACTGCATTAATCACCCGTGGCCTTGCCGAGCTTTGTCGTTTAGGTTGCGCACTCGGTGCAAAATCTGAAACCTTCATGGGTATGGCAGGTCTGGGAGATTTGATCCTTACCTGTACTGACAACCAATCTCGTAACCGTCGTTTCGGTCTTGCCTTAGGCAAAGGGTTAGGTGTTGACGAAGCCATGGAGAGCATTGGTCAGGTTGTAGAAGGTTATCGCAACACCAAAGAAGTGTATCTATTGGCGCAGCGCAGTGGCATCGAAATGCCAATCTGTGAGCAAATCTACCAAGTTCTTTATGAAAATAAAGATGTGAAAGAAGCAGCTATGGCGCTGTTAGGTAGAGAGCAAAAATCTGAATAACACTCAAAAAAGTAATTACAAAAAAACGGCGCTTCAAAGCGCCGTTTTTATATCTTAAGAAAAATTATTAGCTTTATGTGGCTGTTGTTTCAAATTCATTTTCTAACAGTCTAGTGGCTTTATCTACAGGCAAAGGCTTTGAGAAGTAATACCCTTGTAAGATGCCGCAGCCCATTACGTTTAATAGGTAGGCTTGCCTTTCATTTTCAACCCCTTCAGCAACCACAGTAATATTGAGATATTTAGCCAAGCGAATAATGGTGGCGGTGATATTTCTGTCTTGATCTGAGCTTTCAATATCCATGATGAAAGAGCGATCAATTTTCAAAATATCAATAGGAAAGCGTTTTAAATAACCTAATGAAGAGTGGCCTGTGCCAAAGTCGTCGAGTGCAATTGTGACGCCCAAAGCCTTAAGGCGGAGCATAATTTTGAGAGCTTGCTCTGGGTCGGCCATCATCGCGCTTTCAGTGATCTCAAGCTCTAGACAGTGTGCCGGAGTTCGGTGTTTGACTAAACACTCGCGCACTGTGTCAACTAAGAAGTCACTCTCAAAGTGTTTTGCAGAGATATTAATTGCCACATGGTTGCCCGATAACCCCATTGTTCGCCAATGGTTTATTTGCTGACAAGCGATATCAAGTAAGTAATTAGTCATTGGAATAATCGCGCCGCACTCTTCAGCAAATGGGATGAAATTAGCAGGGTTTTCTATCGAGCCATCATCTTGTTGCCATCTTACTAACCCTTCAAAGCCGACCAATTTGCGGTTATCGGCTTGGTATTTAGGTTGGTAGAAAAGCTTGAACTGTTGATCATCTATCGCTCTGAGTAGTGCTGATTCGCGAGACAGAATAGTTGGATCTAATTGGTGACGTTGCTTATCAAAAAATTGATAGCTGTTATTCCCTTTGTGTTTAGCATGATCCAGTGCGGAGTCGGCACAGCGGATCAAATGCTCACTGTCTACAGCATCATCTGGATAAATAGCTAGGCCACATGAGGCACTCACTGAGGTCTCAACACCTTGGTGTGTAAATGGGTGGTTGATACACTTTAAAATGTCATCGGCGAGCTTTTTGGCAAAGAAAATGGTCATACCCGAGAATAGATAGGGTGGGATCAAAACGGCAAATTCATCGCTACTGACTCTGGCTAGGGTGAAGCCCTTATCTAAGTGCTCAGATAGCCTGTTTGCCACTTCTTTCAATAGCGCATCTCCACTATCGTGGCCCATAAGATCGTTTATCTTTCTGAAGTGATCAATATCGATCAGCACCAATAATAAAGATGGGAATGCTTTATTACAGCTGGCAATGGCTTGGTTTAGCGATTCGATAAACAGTGTGCGATTGGCAAGCCCGGTGATCGAGTCTCTGGTCGATAAGTTAAGCAGCGCTTTTTCGTTGGCTTTACGCTCTGAGATATTCGTGAGCACACCTAAATAGAAAACTTCAGAAGGGTGATCTTCATGAGTGAGTTTTGTGACGGTGACATCTAAAGCCAATTTTTGATTATTCGCACCCAAAGTCCAAATTTCGCCGGTCCAATAATCATTTAGCTGACTCTCTGCAACAATATGTTGTTCGAGCGCGCGATCTCTCCCGTTTTCGGTGTAAATTTTAGGTCGATGGCCGACCAAAGTTTCTGCCGAATAACCGGTTATATCTGAATAAGCCTGGTTTACTTTTAAAACATTGAACTGCTCATCGGCAAGCCATATAGCATCTTTAGAGTGCGTCATGAGCATGTCGCTGAAATGTTCAGTCAATTGTGATTTAGAGCTACGAAGTTGGCGCTTAAGCAACCAAAAAACACAACCAGAGGTGAGCGTGATAGCCAGTAGCCAATGCCACCAAATTTTTTCAGGCTGTGCAGATGTAACTCGCAGTGTTTTCGAAATGTCTCGGCTGGATGCTGACACTTCTAATACGTTCATTTCAGCTGGAGTGAGGGTTAACTTATAGTTTTCTAACTCACGCCATGGTGTATTATCAGATAAACGATAACTGAGTTGGCAATTTTCGCAGGTGTTAAACCATAAGCTAAAACGTTTTACATCAGGATCTAGGGTGAGCGGCAATGATGGCGCAAATGACTCTGTGATTTTATCGCGATAATGATACCGCACATGTGATAGGTTGAGCGCAGTGTGCTTGGCTTCTGGTTGCTGGGCAATGAGTGAAAAGCTATCATTTAATAGCATGAGTTTCTGTCGAAAACTCAATACTTGACGCTGCTTTTCGAATGGCGCCACTAACCTTTTAGTTACCGTATCTTGATAATGGGCGATACCTTGTTTATCGAATTGCCAAATCCCTTCTTCGGCTTGGCTTAAGTACTTGCCTGGAAACTGATTTCGCTGAATAAAGCCAGTGATTTGTCTATTGATCAGGGTAAGTTCAAATAACCCCAACTCAGTGCTTAATAGCAAGCTATGAGAACGTTTTGAAAAAAGTACATCATGAAATTCTAAGCTCTTAAATGGCAGTACTAATTTGTGCGCCTGACCATTTTCTAAAAGCCACAAAGCACTTGGAGTAGAGGCAATAAACTGGTTGTTGTCTAGCTGAGTTACACTGTGGATTTGTTCAACGTTATAGTGCTGTAAGCGCTTTTTACTGCTTAAATCGAACTGGCTGAGGCCTTGCGCATCTCTTACCCATAAACTGCCGCCAGTAAAATACAGAGCCTGAGTATTTTGCTTATCTATAAAAGGTAAAAAATCACCTTTGTCGCCACTAAAAATATAAATTTGTTTGGCTGTGGCAACGGCCCAGCGTCCACCATCGATATATCTAACCGCATTCACTGGCTGGCTTTTGGCAAATTGCTGAAATGCGCGCATTCCTTGTTGATAAAGTTTTAACTCTTCTGAATTTTCTATATCTGTTTGCAGGGTTAGATTTGCAGGTTCTAATTTGTGCCACTTGCCAAGTTGTGAGATCCAAATAGCTTGGGTAGATATTTTTAAGTCATCTATCGGTAAGTTATTAACTTGATATTGGTATTGAGTGCCATCTTCTAAGTTATAGCTATTGATAAAGCTACTCTCAAAGCTGAGTAATTTAGAGCCATAAACAAAAAGGTTTTCAGACGCTGAAATAGGAAGGCGTTTAAGCTCACCATCAAAAATATACACCCCGTCATTGGTGCTTTGCAAAATGATTTTATTTTTGTAAAGCAGGATGTTGTCAGTTTCAAATGGCAATTTAATTAAAGTTTGTTTGCCAGTTTGCGTAGTTAACAGCATCAACTCGTTATTTTTAGAAATATATGTGAGTGCGTTAGGCGCTGCTTGCCACAGTTGCGCTTTTAAATCTATGGGTAAGACTGAGAGGGTATTTTGCCTGAGTTGGTATAAACGTTCATTGCTTTGAAAGACAATGCCTTCATTGGTGTTACTAATTTTTGTCACTGATGTTTGCAACCAGGTGCGGGTTTTAGCTGTAACCGTGTTTATTCTGCTTAGGCCTTTTTGGTGACCAACCCAAATATAAGGCGCTTGGCTTAAAATACTCAGAAATGGCGGAGTAAGTTCAGTGGTGAGCTTTTGTGCATCAAATTCATTATGGCCGTCAAACTTGACTAAGTCATCGCTGTATAAAAACCAGTGCTGATTGTTAGTTTGACTCGCTATGGCAGTAGGTGTGGTGTTGAGTTGCGATGCAACTGCTGGAATACACAAAACCCATAGGCAAAACAGCAATGAATGCCACAACTTCATAATTCTTACTAACCTCCTCACTCCTTGTTAGTATTTAATATTAGTGAATAATTCATTGCTGTGCGAGTAAATTGTTAAAAAATAGTCATTTATTTTGAGTTTACGAAGCCTAATTGACGCCATGACTCATATACAAACACGGCAACTGCGTTAGATAAGTTCATGCTGCGGCTGTTTTCTTTCATTGGTATGCGCACTCTTTGCTCTTCAGGCAAAGAAAAAATAATGTCTTCAGGTAACCCTCGGGTTTCTGGACCAAACATTAAGCAATCACCAGCCTGGTATTCAGGTTCATGATGGTAAGTACTGCCCTTCGTGGTGCAAGCAAAAACGCGTTTTGGTTTTTCTGTTTCTAAATAACTTTCAAAAGAAGGGTGACGCTTTACTTCACTGAACTCATGATAATCAAGGCCGGCACGACGGATGCGCTTATCATCCCATGCAAATCCTAGCGGCTCTATTAAATGTAATGTGTAACCAGTATTAGCACATAAGCGAATGATATTTCCCGTATTTGGTGGGATTTCAGGTTGGTATAAAACAATATCTAGCATAATCACCTCTAAAAATATTGAGCTAAGTATACCGAAAAGTATACTGAGCAATAAGTCATTTAGGTGTCTATACCCAATGAGAACCAATTAAGGAGTGAGTTTATGAAGCGTCAGTACGATGTGCTAGTGCGTTTTTCGAGTTTATTTACCATGGCAGTCGTGAGTATCATGATAGCGGCAAAGGCGTGGGCTTGGCTGGCATCAGGCAGTGCAGCTATGCTGGGCTCGCTTACTGACTCCTTGTTAGATATTTCGGCATCTATGATGAGCTTTTTGGTTTTAAGTTATGCATTGAGACCCGCTGATGACGATCACCGCTTTGGCCATGGAAAAGCAGAGGCACTTGCAGGGCTTGGTCAAGCGGCATTTATTTCTGGTTCGGCATGCTTTTTGGCATTTCACGGTGTTGAACGTCTGATCAACCCCGTCCCTTTACCTCATTCAATGTTGGGTGTTTGGGTGAGTGGTTTTGCAATACTGTGCACATTACTGGTGGTTGCAGTTCAACAATATGTCGTTAAGCATACTGAATCAATAGCCGTAAAAGCGGATTCACTTCACTACAAGGGAGACCTATTATTAAATGCTGCGGTGCTAGTGGGTATTTACTTAGCATCAATAGGTTACTTATTTGCAGATTCTGTGTTTGCCATTGGTGTGGCGTTTTACTTGCTGTTTAACTGCTGGGAAATAGCCAAAGAAAGTGCCAATCATTTAATGGATAAAGAACTCCCAGACGAAGAAAAAGTTCGCTTGGTGTCAATTATTTCGAAGCATCCTGACGTGCAAGGCGTTCACGATTTAAGAACGCGTCAGAGCGGTAAGCTGAAGTTTGTGCAGTTTCATATCGAACTCGATAAGCAGCTAAGCTTGCAGCAGGCCCATGGAATATCCGCAGAAGTGTGCGAAAAAATTCGCGCTGTATTTGGCGAGCATATCGATATTATGGTGCATCAAGATCCGGTTGCTTTAAATGAGCGGTGTGCGTCACAAAACTCATAAAACTGTTGCATCAATGGGTGGCGGATCGAGTCAATTTCATTCAGCAGCTCATGTTTCGCCATAGGAAATTCAGAGATACTGATGTGAGATTGCTTTTGCGCCCACTTTTTTGTTGCGAGGTTATCAACAATACTGTCTTGCTCTGCAAGAGCAATATGGATGGGGGTAGGGCTTAAAAGTTCAGGTAACAAAAAAGTCCAATTGAGCGCTGCTTGTAACCACGCAAAACTCACACCGCCTAATTGAAGGTGGGTTTGGTTTGCGTAAAGCGCTCTAAAATGCGTATATCTTTCAGCGCTATTGGTTAACTCGTTTTCAGAAAAGGGCTTTTCTGCATAACTAGCTTGACCAAACGCATAACGCTGTGAAAAACCTAGACGGCATGCTGAGCGCGCTACCCAAAGTGCCACTTTACTTGGGAAAGGTGCAGTGTTTATACCCAGCATAGGCGCACAAATAAAGGCACCTTGTGCGTTTACCGGATATCTCGCCATATAATCACAGCAAATAGCACCGCCCATAGAGTGTGCTAACAAAAAGTAATCGCAGCTCACTTGAGGCTTTACGATACTTTCAATGAAGAGATTTAAGTCATCCGCAAAGTCTTCAAATTGTTCAATAAAACCAAGTTGCTGATCAGCCGCTAGACGTGCCGATTGCCCCTGACCAATATGATCGCAGCAGTATACGGCAATATTGTTCTGATTTAGCTCCCAGATTAACTCTCTGTACTTATGACTTGCTTCAATGCGCCCTGAGATCAGTACCACAGTGAAATCAACACGCTCAGGCTGATGAATAGTGTAAAACAAATTGCCATGCTTGCCTGCAAATTGGCTATGAGTACCCGACTGCCAATGCTGCTCTATGGTGTCGATATTGTCGTTAAGTTGATCTGAATAGCTGTAAAACGTCATAGTGGTAGTGTAATTGTGACCGTTAATCCATGTGGCTGGTGGTTAGCAAAGTGAATATCGCCTTGGTGAGCGAACAATGCCCGTTTGGCAATGGCTAAACCTAAACCAATCCCGCCAGATTGTCGAGCCCGAGCGCTATCGGTACGATAAAACGCATTACCAAGTTCAGTCAATGCGCCTTCATCAACGCCTTGCCCATCGTCTTTAATACGAATAACTAACCGATCAGTTTGCTGTGTGATCTCAAACTCAATAGCAGTGCTTGCGTATTTGATGGCATTTCTGGTGATATTTTCGATTGCAGAGCTTAATAAGATGGCATCACAATTTAGTTCTATATCAGGAATAGTATTATTAGATAGCGTTTTACCATGCTGCTGAGCTTCAAATTTGGCATTTTGAAGTAACTCTTGTAATAAGCTAGAGAGTGCGATGGGTTCAAAATTTAGTTGGTGATCAGCATATTCTAATCTTGAGAGCGTGAGTACATCGGCAAGCATTTTATCTAGGCATTGAGACTCTTTTTCAATACGGGCCAAATAACTTTGCGTGGCGTCATTGGCGGTATCTTGCGCTATGGCATTGGCCAAATTCAAGCGTGTCAGCGGTGTGCGCAATTCATGAGATACATCGGCCAGCAACTGTTTATGTGCTTGAATGCTATGAGTGAGCTTATCGGCCATAAAATTAAAGTCGTGAATAAGCTGGGCAACTTCATCTTTACGATGAGCAGTAGCTGGGACGCGAGCATCTAACTCCCCCTTTGCTAAACGCCTAGCGCTGCGGCTTAAAGTATTCAATGGCGTGATTAAATAAATGGTTAAAAACACGCTCAAAATAACGGAAGGAATAAACACCGCGAGCAATTTCATCCAGACCGGTAACATACGAATGGAGTGAAAGATCATCGGCCTTGGCAGCGGTCTAATTTGATAGAGGCGATATGGCTCTTGGTGCAGGGAAATATCGAGAGGTCCAAAGGCAAAATATCGCTCAGTACGAATTTGGCTTGGGGTATTTTCATTTCCAAGGTCATTAAGTACCGACAAGTTTAAATTTTTCTCGTTATTGCCAGTGACAACGGTTTTATCTATGTTGTCGTGGACTAGTAAAATCATGCTATGACGAGACAATCGCGGGTGGTCAACAGCTTGCTGCAGGGTTTTGTTTTTACTTTCAACCAATCTAACGATATTGCGCTTTAAATGGTTGAGGCTGTCTAAGTGCCTGCTTTGCAAAGGGTCGTTATCTAATAACTCGCCTTGCAGGCGAGTGAATAACACCAGCAATAGAAAGATACAAACTATGGTCAGCCAAAATCCCGCAAAGGCTTTATAAAACAACCGACTGCTAAGAACTTGTTTAAAATTGCTTTTACTGAGCCAAAAAGACATAACCGCTGCCTCGCATGGTCTGAATACAATTCGCATCGCTATGTTGCGCGATTTTTTTGCGTAAGTTACTGACATGCATGTCAATAGAGCGGTCAAATGGTGCCAAGCGACGGCCCAGCACTTCTTGGCTAATCGTTTCTTTGGTGACCACTTTACCGACTTGTGTCATAAGTAGTTGCAAAACTGCAAACTCGGTGCCGGTGAGCGTAAGTTGTACTTTATTAACGTGCACAGTGCGCGCAGCCATATTCAGTGATACGCGATTGTATTCGATGACCTCGGCAATTTCTGCTTGCTTTACAAATTCGACCCGGCGGGTAATGGCATTAATGCGAGCCAATAACTCTCTGTGATTGAAAGGTTTGGAAATATAATCATCGGCGCCCAACTCAAGTCCAAATATGCGATCAAAATCATCGCCTTTGGCGGTCAACATGATCACGGGCGTCAGGTGAGTTTGGCGAAGTTGTTTGAGCACTTCGAAACCATCAAGTTTTGGCAGCATGATATCAAGCAAGATAACATCGAAGTTATCTGCTTTAGCCGCTGCTAAACCCGCTTCTCCATCAAAGGCCTGGCTGACAGTATGATTCTGACTTTGCAAATATTCGCAAAGTAAATTACTTAATTCAATATCGTCTTCTATTAGTAATAAATGGCTCATAATGGACCTGACAGCATGTACTTCATTTCTCTAGTTTACTGATAATCACATTGTATTGCAGAACTTTACACACTCTTTACGTTCGCTTGCGTTACTTTGCATTGCAGCGAGTAATCTTATAAACAAGTTAACCCGAGAGAGAATTTATTATGAAATTATCAACTTTATTAAGTGCCATTGTTTTAACTGGCAGCATTTTAGTATCTGTGACAGCAAACGCTAAAGGTCACTCAGAGCACCGCGGAGATTTTTTACTCTCTAAACGTGCAGTAGCTGCACTTGATTTAACCATCGACCAGCAAGCGCAAATCAAGTCGATTATTACAGAACTTAAAGCGGATAAAAAAGATAGAAAACTAGAGCGTAAAGAAAATCGCGAGGCTTTTCGCGCTTTAGTCGAAGCAGAAAACTTTGATGAAGATAAAGCAAAGGCCTTGATGTCAGACATTAAAGCTGAGCGCTCGGAGAAAATGTTAGCGCATCTAAAAAGCCGTCATCAGATTTGGCAATTGCTGACAGTAGAGCAAAGAGAGAAATTAACTGAGATGCGTGAAAAGCGTAAAAATAAGCAACGTCGTCACCGCGACTAACTAGCACTCACAAAATATCTTCAACATAAAAAGGCGACTATCAATTTAAGTTAGTCGCCTTTTTCACATTCTTTCAAGCTTTTTGAGCGAGTTACAGAAAGAGATTATTGAAAGAAGTCATCGTTTTTAGCCAGCATGGCTTCAATGTCTTCAATCATATCTTGTTTGGCTTGCTCATCGAGTTCTTCGTTTACAGAGATCTTGCTGGATATCTTGTTATTTTCTTCAGACCATTCGCCTAAATCAATTAACTGACAACGCTTTGAACAAAAAGGGCGGTGTGGACTTTGCTCACCCCATACGACATCGGCTTGGCAAGTCGGGCATTTTACAACTGTGGCCATCATTATTCTCTATTGACTTGGTTTGGCCACAGTGTAATTAAAACTAATGCGCTTTGCTACCTGATACTAGATTCTTGTACTTAGATTCAAGGAGCAAGAATTTAGTAACTGGTTACTCGATTTATTTCGGCAAGAGAAGTCACGCCTGCTGCGGCTTTTTTCAGACCTGAAATACGTAAATTCGCAAATCCAGCTTTTGCTGCCATGTCAGCGATTTGAATCGAGTTACCGCCTTCCATAATAACTTGTGCGATTTCAGGCGTGATTTTAACCACTTCATATACACCAACACGGCCTTTGTAGCCTTCAGTACAATGATCGCAGCCATTGGCTTTGTATAGTGTTATGTCGTTGATCCCCGCTTTGACAAAACCTTGGCGATTGAGCTCTTCTTCAGGCAAGGTTTCAGGTGTTTTACATTTAGGGCATAAACGACGCGCTAGACGCTGTGCGATGATCAAGCTGATCGAGCTTGCTACGTTATAAGCTGGTACACCCATATTCAATAGACGGGTTAAGGTTTCTGGTGCTGAGTTGGTGTGAAGTGTACTCATTACCAAGTGACCCGTTTGTGCAGCCTTAATGGAGATCTCAGCGGTTTCTAAGTCACGGATCTCACCAACCATCACCACATCAGGATCTTGACGTAAGAAGGCTTTAAGCGCGTTGGCAAAGGTCATCTCTGCTTTTGGATTGATCTGAACTTGGTTGATCCCTTCAAGGTTAATTTCAACCGGATCTTCCGCAGTGCTGATGTTACGCTCAGGTTTATTAAGAATATTTAAACCCGTATAAAGTGATACTGTTTTACCAGAACCCGTTGGACCGGTTACTAAGATCATGCCTTGTGGCTGCGCCAGTGCATCCATGTAGAGTGCTTTTTGCTCTGGCTCGTAACCCAACACATCAATGCCTAACATGGCGCTTGATGAGTCTAGAATACGCATTACGATTTTCTCACCCCATAACGTGGGTAGGGTACTGACACGAAAATCGATACTTTTACGATCTGAGATCTTTAATTTAATGCGGCCATCTTGCGGTTTACGTTTTTCGGCAATGTCTAAGCGAGACATAACCTTGATACGCGCCGATAAACGCGTTGATAAACTGGTTGGCGGACTGGCCATTTCATGGAGCATGCCATCGATACGAAAACGAATGCGGTATTTATGTTCGTAAGGCTCAAAGTGTAAATCTGACGCGCCTTTTTTAATCGCATCCATTAAAATCTTATTGATGTAGACAATGATAGGGGCATCATCTTTGTCTTTTTCATCGTTGCTGTCTTGCTGCTGTTGAGTGTCTTCAACATCCATGCCTGAGAATTCTTTAAAGTCATCCTCACTCATGGATAGGCCGCCATTGGCATCGAATAGTTGATCTATCTTTTGTTCTAATTGTTTGTAATCAACGACAACGATTTCACATTGCAGGCCTGTGCTAAATTCGAAGTTCTCAAACGCACCATAATCAGTGGGATCTGAGGTGGCGATAAATAGCTTTCGGCCTTTTTTTACAAGGGGGAGCAAATGGTGCTGACGGATCAGTTTTTCTTTAATAAGCTCTTTTGGCAGTTGTTCGACGTCAAAATCGCTTAGGTCAAACATTGGCACTCTGAATAGGTCTAGGCATTGTTCAGCAAGTTCTTGACCTGTCATCCCACTACACAAACAGATCAGCTCTGCCGTTGATTGCGCTTCGGCTTGTTTTAGTTTTAGCTGCTCTGCGGTCACACGACCGAGTGTAATAAATTTCCGTAAAAGGGGAGAGTGATGTTCCATAATGCCTCTATGACGACTTGAACTTTGTTTAGCTTAGCAAAAAATATCAAAGCAAAAAATAGACCTAACTCAAAGTATTACTTTAGTGCTTAATGAATGCACAGTACGAGCTGCCTAATAATAAAGACCAATTAAGCTATTTACTTATTTCAGCTTGTTGTAAAAAAGCGAGGTGTAACTCTTCAACGTCTATAAGAACTGAGTCAATGTCACGATGATTATCAATAATTGAATCGGCCTTTTGTTGCTTATCTTCTCGTGACATTTGTGCAGCAATAATGTTCTTCACTTGCTCAGTGCTGACAGAATCTCTGTTTGCTGTTCGTGCTAGTTGCACCTCGATAGGGACATCAACCAGTAAAGTGTGGTCGCAGAGTGCATCAAGTTTGTTTTCAAATAGGAGTGGCGCACTCAAGACAACATAAGGGCTTGTAGCAGCATCAAGTTGTGCTGTGATATTTTGACGAATAAGTGGATGCATTAAGTTATTCAACCAGCTCTTTTGTTCTGAATCGGCAAAAATAATTTCACGTAACTTTGCTCTATTGAGTGAACCATCGTCTAACAAAATAGTTTTGCCAAAGTGCTGTTCGATGGCATTTAGTCCGTCACTGCCAATAGCAACCACATCTCGAGCAATAACATCGGCATCAACAATTTCTATACCCAAAGCAGCAAGGTGGTTAGAGACGAGGGTTTTGCCTGCGCCAATGCCCCCTGTTAATCCTAAAATCCAGTTGTTCATCTTGTTTACCTGAAAAAGGGCTAAAAAGTTAGCCTAAAAGAGAAAAGTACCAAGTTTGAATATTTGTACCATAGAGCATTACCAGCCAACCGGCGATAGCTAAATAAGGGCCAAATGGAATAGGCGTACTATGCTCTTTACCTTGCACAGCTAATTGAATGCTGCCAATGATGGCGCCAACAACACTCGATAATAAAACTATGGTCAAAATAGCCTGCCAACCTAATAGCGCACCAAAAATGGCTAATAGTTTAAAGTCCCCATAGCCCATGCCCTCTTTACCTGTCAGCAGTTTGAATGCCCAAAATACGGTCCATAAACTCAAGTAACCAACCGCAGCCCCGATAATGGCGTCGCTGGGGGCAATGGTATAACCCATAACACTGGCAACTAATGCCAGCCAAACTAAAGGAAGCGTAAGTTGGTCGGGCAATAGCATGTGGTCGATATCAATAAAAATAAGCGCCACTAACACCCAAGTAATAAAAATATACAGTAACCCAAGCTCAGTTGCGCCAAAGTGCAGTGCAATCCATAGCGAGGTAAGGGCAGTGCCTAGCTCAACTAATGGATAGCGGACAGAGATTTTTGCTGAGCAACTGGTGCATTTGCCTTTTAGCATTAGCCAGCCCAATAACGGAATATTATGCCAAGCTTTGATTGGGGTTTTACAGTGTGGGCAGGTCGAGTTAGGCTTAACTAGGTTGAAAGTGTCGTTGCTCGATGCTGTTTGTTTACTCGAGTTTGCCAACTCATCGGCCAGTGAAATACGGCACTCTTGCTGCCACTGACGCTGCATCATGATAGGTAGGCGATAAATCACCACATTTAGAAAGCTGCCAATACACAGGCTGACTAAGCCAACGGTTAACAGAAAAAACCATTGCTGGCTCTGCATCAAATAAATTACTTCTTGCATTAAAACGTCACTTTTTAAAAGCAATAGAAACTGGGCTTAAACCACAGAGCCCAGCTGGAAGATAGGTAAGTACATGGCAATAATAAGGCCACCTACAAGTACAGCTAACACCGCCATAATTAAAGGTTCTAACAGACTAGATAGACCGTCTACGGCATCATCTACTTCTTGTTCGTAAATATTGGCGACTTTTTCAAGCATGCCGTCGAGTGAACCAGACTCTTCACCAATAGAGACCATTTGGATCACCATATCAGGAAACAGCTTAGAGTTACGCATCGCCCAGTTCATTTGGTTACCAGAGCTTACCTCAGCTTTGATTTCGACAATGGCATTTTTATAGATGACATTGCCTGATGCGCCCGCAGCAGAGTCGAGCGCGTCTACCAGCGGTACACCCGCTGCAAATGTAGTCGACAGTGTACGAGCATAACGTGCTACAGCTGCTTTATGTAAGATCATGCCAACGACAGGGAATTGCAAAACTAAGCGGTCGTTAAAGTGACGCACCGCAGATGATCGAATTAACGCTTCTTTATATGAATAAATACTTATACCTATGACTAATAAGAATATCCACCAAGATTTTTGCATAAACTCTGAGATACCGATTACAAATAAAGTAAATGCGGGTAATTCAGCGCCAAAGCTGCTGAAGATATCTTGGAATTGCGGTACCACGAAAATAAGTAGAATAGAGGTCACAATTAAAGCTACAACGACTACCGCAATAGGGTAAAACATGGCCTTTTTGATTTTTGATTTTAGCGCCTCGGCTTTTTCTTTATAAACGGCAACACGGTCAAAAATTTTATCAAGAGCACCAGACTGTTCCCCTGAGTGGATCAGGTCGCAATAGAGTTCGTCGAAATATCGAGGGTAAGCACGTAGTGATTTTGCCAGTGGTTGGCCGGCTTTAACTTCATCGGCAATGCTGCCAATGAGTTTACTTAAACTTTTGTTTTTTGCCCCAGATGAAATCATTTCTAAAGACTGAATAAGCGGTACGCCCGCAGTCAACATGGTGGCAATTTGTCGAGTGAAAATCGCAATATCTTTGGCGGTAATCTTTTGACCACCTGCACCTATACCAAATAAGGGTTTAGGTTTGCGTTTTACTTTAGAAGGAGTAATGCCTTGTTTACGAAGTTGGGCTTTAACAAGGGCAATGCTGGTACCAGTCATATCGCCTTCGAGCTTTTTGCCTCGAGCGCTTAAACCAGTCCACTGAAAGGTATCGAGTTTATCGGCAGAATCTTTGTCTTTTTTCATAAATAACCAAAAAGGGCTGAATAAACAGCCCTTTAAGTTAGTGCGTTAAAATTAACGACAGCTAGCAGGAAGGTATTTAGCTTCAACACCGTTAGTACCTGCTGATTTACAAACCCAAGCTCTCACAGCTGCTAATTCACCACCAGTGGCTGTGTGAAAGTTTTTTGCAGCTGCAGCAGTACTAGCGTCAGCATTTAGGTATGGAGTTAGAGTAATGTTTACGTTAGCACCTAGCTGAGGAATATTTTGAGCTGCGATAGTGATTACGCCATCAGCTGAAGTTTGAACTGATGCTACATATTGTGAAATACCACCTGTAGGAGCAGCTTCACCACAACCAAAGCCATTTGCTACTGGAGCTGCTCTTAAACCTGTTTGAGAAACCTCTGAGATCGCTGTTTTACAAGTAGTGCCTGCAAGAATTACTTCACTCACTTTAGCGCGAGCAGTGTAATCTTGATAAGCCGGCAATGCGATTGCAGCTAGAATACCGATGATTGCAACTACAATCATTAGTTCGATTAGGGTGAAACCCTTTTGATTTTGCGTCATGATGTGTCTCCTAAAGGAAAAATGCTAACTCACCGTAGTAAGCTAGGTTATTAAATAGTTATAAACTGTATCAACAATGAGTTTAAAGCCATTGTATTGCAAATTTATAGTGCTAACTCATTTAATGGGGCTATCACGGTATGACTTGTTAATTAATGAAATCAATCAAGCCATATTAGTGTCGTTAGCTCGCGTTTCACCATAGATGTTAACAACATAAAGATGGATTAACGCTATACCACCATATCAAATTAAGGCCTAAATATTATATTTATTTGAACTGCATCTAACATCTTATCGGCAGTTAGGTATTCAAATAAACAATAAACTTAATTTAAATGCTACTGTAATTGTTAAACTTGATATTAACAAGAGTAAATAAGAGCTTGTTCGTATTTTTGTCAAAAAAACTACTTACTTACGCTTGTTTTTAATATAGGCCTAGCTTGAAAAACGGGTAAAAATTAATAATTTGTTACCAGTGTCTCGAAAACAGGCTCATTAAATTCTCTTTGAAAACAATTGTCAATATTTAAACGAATATCTTTGATTACAGCTAATTACGGCTAATTACACAGAGGTGTTATTGAAGCGCATAGACAGGTCGATACTCTGCACATTTTTAGTCAATGCGCCGCTCGAAATATAGTCTACGCCTGCCTGCGCGTATTCAGCTAAAATTTCAATGGTCATATTGCCCGATACTTCAAGTTTAGCGCGCTTATTAGTGACTGCCACTGCTTGTTGAATCTGTGCCACAGTAAAGTTATCTAGCATGATGATGTCACTACCTGCTTCGATGGCTTGTTGTAATTCGTCTAGGTTTTCAACTTCAACTTCAACCGGTTTTGCCGGGTGGTTTAATTTTGCTTGTTGAACCGCTGCCGCAATCCCGCCACATGCAGCAATGTGGTTTTCTTTAATTAAGAACGCATCGAATAAACCAATGCGATGGTTTTTGCCGCCGCCGCATGCTACTGCATACTTTTGTAATGCTCTAAGCCCCGGAATGGTTTTGCGTGTATCTAGTAATTGAGTGTTGCTGTTTGTCAATGCTTTTACATAGTGTGCAGTGGTGGTTGCAGTCCCTGATAAAGTTTGTACAAAGTTAAGTGCAGTACGTTCAGCCGTTAAAATTGCACGAGCAGAGCCCGTAGCTGTAAATAGTTGGCTGTTCGCTGCAACAAAGTCACCATCATTGACGAGTACTTCAACTTTTACGCTTGCATCAACTTGCTTGAACACTTCTAAAATCAGTTCTTTACCACAAAAAACACAATCTTCACGGGTGATCACGTACGCATCAGCCTGTTGTGCTTCTGGAATTAACTGAGCCGTGATGTCACCATCATTAGCCGACTGAAAATTAAGATCTTCGTTTAAAGCTTGCGTTACTAATTCGGTAATAAGAGCTGGCGTAAGAAGTTGGTTTTGCATACTAAGCGTCACTTATGTTGTCTAATTGCATTGTGCGAGGACTAAATTTTACTGCTTCCAAGAGTTTAAGACAATCGCGCTAGTGAAATTTAACAAAGCTTGTTAAGGTTAGCTTATTGTTAAAGCAAATGGTTTTTTTCGTGGAACGCACTGCATTTTGCTTACCTGCTGCAAAGCTCAAGGTGACCCAACGGCCTTGTACTTTTTATGATGAAAGGCCTGACGAACAGGATGTTAACCTGTTAGTTATTCATAATATTTCACTGCCTGCGGGCCAATTTGGCACAGAGCATGTCGATGCCCTTTTTACCGGTAATATAGATTGTGCAGCGCACCCTAGCTTCGTTGATTTAGAGGGGCTCAAAGTATCCGCGCATTGTTTTATTAGACGAGATGGGCAAGTGTTGCAATATGTGCCTTTTAACAAACGCGCTTGGCATGCGGGTGTATCTGAGTATGCAGGCAGAGCGCGTTGCAATGACTTTAGCATCGGTATTGAATTAGAAGGTACAGATACAACGCCTTACAGTGATGCACAATATGTCACATTGGTTGAATGTACGCGCTATATCATGGCACTTTACCCAAAAATAACCTCGAGTCAGATCGTAGGTCATTGTGATATTGCGCCGGGTCGAAAGACAGATCCAGGTGAGGCTTTTGATTGGCAAAAATTTTTAACTTTGTTAAATGAATGAGTAAATTATGATTTTAATTTCAATAATTTTAGCGCTGGCCATTGAGCGATTAGGCGCTCGCGATGCACATTGGCAAATAGATCACTACAGCAAACGCTACCTCAAAATGAGTCAGTCATTACTCGACAATAATGCATTGCTGAAATCTCCTTTTGCGTTTGCATTGTGGGCTCTGCTTCCTGCATTAGCCATTTACTTTTTAATGGATTTTGCAGATTTCTTTTTATTTGAATTAGCCCTTAATACAGTCCTTCTTTTAATCTGTTTTGGTTGTGCTAAGCCTCGTGCGCTCTATAAAGGGTATTTAAATGCACTCACTCGTGGCGATAGCGAAGGGGCGACTTTATACGCTTTGCAATTGGGCCAGCATCGCACTGAAGACCAACAAAGTGGCGAATGGGTTGGACAAACATTAGCGTGGGTCAACTTTAGACATTATTGTGCAGTGATTTTTTGGTTTGTTGTGTTTGGTGCACCAGGCGCTGTTATGTATGCCGTGGTCCGCAGTTTATTCGATGAGGCTCAACATAGCGAAGCAAGTGTGCTGACTCGTCGCAACAGCGTATTAGCCGACATGTTGTTCTGGTTGAATTGGCTGCCAGCACGTATTACTAGTTTTGGTTATCTGATTATTGGTAACTTTTCAAAAGGTACTGGTTGTTGGCTCAAATACGCCCTAGATTTTAAAACGCCTAATCGCAAAGTTGTGACAAGTACGGCATTGGCTGCTGAGCAAATTGAGCAGCAATATGCGGGTTGTACTTATGAAGCAACCTGCATGATGCGTTTGGTAAAGCGTAATATTTTGTTTTATTTAGCGCTTATTGCACTACTTACGTTATTTGGTGGGTTGGCTTAAAGCAAGGTTAATAACTAAGGTTTTAAAGAAAGCGATTCAAACCAGAGTCGCTTTTTTTCTGTCATTTTTTCAATGAGGCTTTTTTCTACCTCTAAAGTTGCGATCACTTCGTCTGTAATATCAATCAAATCACAAACACCTGTGACATCCCAAAGTGCTTCTTCTAAATCTTTTGCTTTATGCAGCGCATAATGGCTCACGTACTTGAGTTCATTTGCTAAATAGTCGGTATCTGGGCGACCTGTTTTCGAAATGCATAATTGGAATACAAAAAGCATTTCTTTTCTGAGTGCTTTTTTAATAAACAAGAATAAGCTATCTAAAGAGTCTTCAGGCCTTAAGACTTGGCTTTTAATCGCGTCTTTTAACGTTTTCTTATCTGGGTCAAAGCGTAAGAACAGCGTATATTTGAGCGGCTTATCTTGGCGAGTTCGTTTGCGAAGCGCTTCTGATAATTCATCTTCGATAAATCTAGCAGGGAACACTGGGGCAATCTCAACCGAGTCACTATTATTTTGATTAAAGTGATCAAGAATTTTATGCAATTTGGTTGGGTAAAGGCCTCGTCCAATAGCACCAATATTAAAGTGCGCAGACTCTTTGTGAAGATAAAGCGGGAACTGACAAACACTTTTTGTGATCATGTTGCGTAAAGCCGTTGATAGCCCTGGCACTTTTGGGGTTTCTTCGCAGGCCTGTAACTTACTTTTGTTTTTATCAATTAATTGTGTAAAAAACTCAATGGCAGGGTGTTTGTTTTCAGTCACCTTGTGCACTTTCAAATTGATAATAGTTTTAGATTTACTGACAGCCATCACTTGATAGCGCAGATTATTTAAGTCATGTTTTTTAGTGATCTTTTGCAGATCGGGCAAATCAACATGCACCAAGTCGCCTTTTTTGGCATCGGTCGGTGTGTCTAGTTCGATTTGTAATCCCATAACTGACAAGTCGCGTGTATGGCCTTCAATGACAGTGTGGGCATCGACATGAAAAACCGCACCGGTTTTATACAAGTAGCGTTTGTGCGCTCGAAGATTCACATATTCTAATGCGACCACTTCTAAAGCCGGAGGGGTCGATGACTTACCGTGACCGAAGTGTTTGAGTAAGTTCACTTGCCCTGCATCGTATTGGTGCTTTTTGTAAACCTCAGTGCGACGTGGGTCGGTAATGTCGGTGAGAAGCATCAGGTTTTGAACATCTTGAATAAAGCCCTGAACCCTTGGCGTTGGACGTTTATTAAGCTTCTCTAGTGTCTTTCCTGCACTTGCAGGAAGCGACAGAGGAATGTAAGCGTCTTCATGGTAGCTCGGCATCATTTGAACTTTATAAGCTCTCCAACTGTCTTTTTGTGCCCCAAAACCAAAGAATAATGAGTTAAGGCTGGGCTCTTGCTTTAATTCAAAATCAAATGCGGAGTAATAATAGATTTTTCCGCCATTTGAATGGGTAAAGGTATAAAGTACCGCTTCTTTAACTGCACTATGTAGGCTATTTAAGTAAGCAAGGCGCTTTTGATTGAAAATGCTGTAAAGGCAAGACTTCTTTCTCTCATCTTCGAAATAATAATGGGTGAAAGCGTTATTCTCGTTGGTTAATACCATCGATGGCAGCGTGAGTTTATCGTTGACCTTGCTTAAAAATACAAACAGCGAGCTGACTCGAGGTAAATAATACTGCTCATACCCTTTGCACACCACTGCGTCCATGGTGTTATCTAGGTTAATTTTATAGCGACGTTTGTTACCGTGAATAAAGCTATTTAAAAACTCATCAAAGCCTTGGTTGTTTTCAACAAAGGTGCGCTTTAAACGTACATGCTGATATTCGTGATTTACCGGTTCGACGGCAACCACTTCATATTGAACACCGCTTTTAAGGCCTAATTCAAAATCTTGTTCTAAACCAACCAGTCTAATACTCAGTATTTGACCTTTCTTAAACTCGGCTTTCGGGTGTACTTTTATCTTTGCGCCGCTTAAAGAAATATCAGAAGTGTTAGCCGAAATAATGTTGTTTCTAGCAACTTCAACAGTAATTTTGATCGAGTAATTCATTCGTTCTTCAATACGGCTCTCATATGAAGCGAATTTGATCAGTTTGGCACCTTGACCGACAGTTTGAATTGGCTGCTCAGTCTCACTTTGCTCTCTTTGTTGAGCGCGTTTTTGCATTACTCTGAAGTTGTTGTCGGTATTCATGACGGCTTCGTAGACAGCGAGCGTATATTGGCCATGCTTGGCAATTTCTTGCTCAAAAACCGCAATGGCTAAATCGTCCATAAAGTGTTGCTTGCCATCATGAATATAAGGTTTTACTTCGCCTGAAACTTGACCCCGAAGATCGATGAATCTCGCAATCGGCTGCGACAAGCGAGACATTTCCATTTTAATAAGGAACTGATCTGGTTTAGATAGGTGGGCTGTTTTTTGTGCAAAAAGCTGCTCAAAGCCGGGCGTGCCCAACTGTTGCTTGAGTTCTTCTATCAAAGGTTGATATTGTTGCAGCTTATCTTCAGCCATATAAAACCATTTTACTTACCGTATGTATTGTATTTGTACAAATACAGGCATTATTTTTTCTTTTAGATTTCAGAGTTAATACTATGACAATAATCAGTCATAGTTAACTTATTCTTGAGCAATTAGTCAGTAAAGTGCCAGATTTATATGGCAAAAGTGAATATAATTTTACTCAGCAATTTTTAAAGCAAAAAGTGTGCCTTAGTATGGGAAAGAAAAAAACAGCATTTGTATGTAGTGAGTGTGGTGCCGAATTTGCCAGATGGCAAGGTCAATGCTCAGAGTGTAAGGCTTGGAACACAGTGACCGAATTTAGAGTGCCAAGTGTTAAGTCGCCTCCCCGTAGTTCAGCAATGGCAGGCTATGCGGGTATGGTGGACGCCAAAGTACAAACTCTGGATGAAGTAAATCTTGAGAGCTTACCGCGCTTTTCTACCGGCTTTAAAGAGTTTGATCGTGTGCTTGGTGGCGGTGTGGTACCAGGCAGTGCCATATTAATTGGCGGTTCACCGGGAGCGGGTAAAAGTACGGTTTTACTGCAAACTATGTGCTTGCTCGCAGAATCAATGAACACTTTATACGTCACAGGTGAAGAATCGCTGCAACAAGTTGCCATGCGTGCCCATCGTTTAGGCTTGCCAACCAATAAATTAAAAACCCTTGCTGAAACTAATGTTGAAACAATTTGCCAGTTGGCTTTGCAAGAAAAGCCAAGCATCATGGTTATCGACTCAATTCAAGTTATGCACATGAGTGATGTTCAATCAGCGCCGGGGAGTGTATCTCAGGTTCGTGAAAGCGCCGCTTACTTAACGCGGTTTGCCAAGCAAAATCAAGTGGCCATCATTATGGTAGGCCATGTAACTAAAGATGGTAGCTTGGCCGGCCCTAAAGTATTGGAGCACTGCATTGACTGTTCAATTTTACTAGAAGGCAGCAGTGATAGCCGATTCAGAACTTTACGCGGTAACAAAAACCGTTTTGGGGCTGTCAATGAATTAGGCGTGTTTGCCATGACAGGGCAAGGTTTAAAAGAAGTATCTAACCCTTCAGCTATTTTCTTAAATCGTGGTGAGGAGCAAACCCCAGGCTCTCTTGTTATGGTTATTTGGGAGGGCACACGTCCACTACTGGTTGAAGTACAGGCCTTGGTTGATTATTCGCAATTAGCGAACCCGCGTCGCGTGACTGTCGGGTTAGAGCAAAATCGACTTGCCATGTTACTCGCTGTACTGCATCGCCATGGCGGCTTACAAGTCTCTGATCAAGATGTATTTGTAAACGTGGTGGGTGGCGTAAAGGTGTCTGAAACCAGTGCCGACCTTGCTTTGATCACCGCGCTTGTCTCGAGTTTTAAAAACTTCTCGCTAGACAGACAGTTGGTGGTGTTTGGTGAAGTGGGTTTAGGAGGCGAAATTCGCCCTGTGCCGTCTGGCCAAGAAAGATTACGTGAAGCCGCGAAACATGGTTTTAAACGTGCTATTGTACCCAATGCCAATAAGCCAAAAGAGCTTATTGAAGGGATGGAAGTTATAGGCGTGAACAGTCTAAGCGAAGCCCTGGACGCGTTATTTTAATCAGGAAGTTAAAACATGAAAAAACCGCTTATCGCGATTGCTGTTATTGGCACAATAGCAGCGGGTTACGGTGTAACTCAGTACAAAGCCAACGAAAAACTAAATGATGAGATTGCTAAGCAAATCTCTTTATTTGAAGAAAGCTCGGGCTTTATTGTTGATTACAAAGAAGCAAATTACTCACTTTTGAATAAAGAAGTGAGCTTGCAAGATATTCAGTTTAAAGGCCCAGAAGGCGAAGATTTAGCTACTATCAGCCACATTATTATCGAAGGCTACGAAACTGATAAGATAAGTCCTTACACTGCAATGGATTTAAAAGGCTTACGTTTTGCTCAGCAGCTAATTGATCTTGCAGAACCAACGACTCCTACAGAGTTATTGAATGCCAGCTATGACATTACCTCGAGCTTAAAATATGATGAAGCAACGGGTAAAAGTGATTTTGATATTGGTTTTGTAGCGGGCGAAGTTGCGGCAATGGACATGGCATTTACGCTAGGTAATTCAAAGACATTAATGGATGTCTCTTTAGAGTCACAAAAAATGCAAATGGACAGCCCATTAACTATGGAGCAAGAGCTACAATTGCAAAGCAAAATGATGATGGCGATGCAAGAGCTGCAGCCACAATCATTCAACTTTAGCTTCAATAACAAAGGTCAATTTGAGAGTGTTGTTGAACAGCAGTTATCAGCGGTTCAGTTAGACAAGCTTACTTTTGTGCAACAAGCACAGATGCAAGTCGATATGTTACCACTAGATGAAGCGTCTAAAGTGGAGCTGATGAACTTTGTGAATGGCTTAAATAGCTTAAATATTTCAATGCAACTAGATAACAATAAAGCAGTATCTGAGCTTGCAATGGAAGTATCAGCAGTGGCACAACAGCCTGAAAAATTAGCGCAATTACTTAATTTAAAAATTAAAGGCAGCTAAGTCGTAATTATTAGTACTGTATTTAGTTAAGTATGTAAAAAGGCTTCAGATTATTCTGAAGCCTTTTTGTTGTTTTGAATTTTTTCTTAATCCAAACTGTTATAAACGCGTTTGTTTTCTTCTTTGCTGAGTAATAAGACTTCAGTACCACAGATCAGATCTTGCAATGCACGCTTGTGCTTAAAATCCACAAGTACTAGCAGGTTACCTAGCCCTAATAATGCGAATAAGCTGCGAGCCATGGCTTTTGGCCAAGACAGCAATTGCCCATCAGGGGTTTGTACTTTTAGTCGCCATGCGCGCATGCCGATGGTTTGCCCGCTTTTGGTCCAAAAATAGCTGAAGAAAATCATACTCACAAAGACAAGTAATACACTTCGTAATCCATAAAGTAGGGGAGAGGCTTGAATAAGTGCTGACACGTCTTCGTGATCACCTAATGAAAGTACTCCAACAGAAATAAAACCTTGGATGATGAGTAAGTAAGCCACTGTAGTAAGCATTGCAAAAGCGATCACAACTAAACCATCATACATTAATGAAGCAAGTCGGCGCATTAAACCTGCGCGAGGAAATTCAGACATGTTAGCTAAAACTTAAATAGTCAAAGAGTGTAGCTATTTTACACAAAGCCAATGAAAATGGCGAAATTGACCTTTATAAAAGTTAAACGATTAAATTATCGGCAGTTAAATTAAGCGTTAAAAAAATTACTTGCTCCTCTATAGGGATGTTTGTATAGTGTTTCGCACAGAGATGAGGGCATATAAAAAAAGCCCAAGCTCAAAGTGGTTTTTCTTTATTTTTTCTTTTGAGAAGATGAAAGAAAAATTATGCCAGTGTGATGGAATTGGTAGACATAGGGGATTCAAAATCCCCCGCAGCAATGCGTGGCGGTTCGAGTCCGCCCACTGGTACCACTTTTCTATAACCCTAACCGTTTGGTTAGGGTTTTTTTATGCCTGAAATTTGGTGAACAGCTTGATTCTAAAAACTGCGGTAGCACCGACTTTATGTCGGGTCATTAATATGTTGACTAAACGCGATATGAAATCGCTGCTACCGAATTAGACGATGAAGAGCCAGATTTCAATGCTTTGTTTGAGATTATACTCGGTAGCACCGACTTTATGTCGGGTTATTGGTATGTTGGCTAAACGCGATATGAAATCGCTGCTACCGAAGCAGACGATGAAGAGCCAGATTTCAATGCTTTGTTTGAGATTATACTCGGTAGCACCGACTTTATGTCGGGTCATTGGTATGTTGGCTAAACGCGATATGAAATCGCTGCTACCGAATCAGACAAGGAGGCTCTGTTTTTTGATACTTGGCACAAGCAGAAACTCGGTAGCACCGACTTTATGTCGGGTCATTGATATGCGAACTAAACGCGATATGAAATCGCTGCTACCGAATTAGACAATGAAGCTCTGTTTTTTGTAAACTTTTTCAGCTTTCAGCTTTCAGCTTTCAGCTTTCAGCTTTCAGCTTTCAGCTTTCAGCTTTCAGCTTTCAGCTTTCAGCTTTCAGCTTTCAGCTCACAACGTCTCACTATACTCAGTAAGTACTTGCTCTACCCAAGTGGCAATTCGTTCGTCACTTTTTTCGTACTGGCTGTCTTCGTCTAAAGCTAAGCCAACAAAGTGTGATTTATCTTCAGTGAGCGCTTTTGAGGCTTCAAACTCATATTCATCATTATTTGGCCAGTAGCCTAAAAATGTCACACCTTGTGGTGCGATTTTATCATGCAGCATGCCAAGGGCGTCTTGGAACCATTGGCCGTAACCTTGCTGATCGCCCATACCGAATAGCGCGATGGTTTTGCCTGCTAGGTCAACGTTTTCGATGTCGTCCCAGATTGATTCCCAATCTTCTTGCAGTTCACCAAAGTCCCATGTCGAAATGCCGAAAATTAAAAAGTCGAACTTTTCAGCTTCTTTTAAGTTCACATCTTTAATGTTGAACATTGACAGGGTGTCTTTACCGATGATGTCTTGGATCTTTTCGGCAGCCATTTCTGTATAGCAGGTTGTTGAACCAAAGAATAAGCCAATTTGCATGCAGTTTATCACTTCTTATAAGGCTGATATGATGAGGCAAATTTTACCTGATGACACTTTAAATTGATACAGGCGGCCAGTGAGCGATTTAGCAGATTTTGAAAACGATATAACCGAGCAAGAAGACGGTGGCCAAGAAGATGTGATAGAAGCATTTATTGATGTGCTTTTTCTTGAACATGGCTTGAGTGAGAATACCTTGTCTGCTTATCGCACCGATTTAGAAAAGTGCGATGCCTTTATGAAAGCTGAGCAAGGCAGAGAAAGTCTACTTGAAGTGACCCAGCAAGATGTCGAACAGTACTTGGCACACCGTGTAGATTTGGGTTTAAAGCCTCGTAGCACCGCCAGAGCGATCAGTGCATTAAAGCGTTTTTATTTGCACTGGGTGAAAGCGCAAAAAATCTCAGCGTCACCCATGGTCAATATTGCTCTGCCAAAGACCGGGCAGGCAATCCCTAAAACACTTACCGAGAACGAAGTCGAAGCCTTGCTTGATGCGCCTAATGTTGAAGACCCTATGGGGCTCAGAGACAAAGCCATGTTAGAGCTTTTATATGCAACAGGCTTGCGCGTCACAGAGCTGGTAGGTTTGCGCATGGAGCAAATTAACTTGCGCCAAGCCGTGGTGTTAGTGCGTGGTAAAGGCGGTAAAGAGCGCATGGTGCCGATGGGAGAAGAAGCGCAGCACTGGATAGAGCTATTTATACAGCAAGGTCGCGCCTTAATGATTAAGCATGCCACTGATTTTGTTTTCCCATCAAAACGTGGGATAGGTATGACTCGTCAAACTTTTTGGCATAGAATCAAACACTATGCTATTTTGGCAAACATAACGTCGCCATTATCGCCACATACGTTACGTCATGCCTTTGCAACACATTTGTTGAATCATGGTGCAGACTTACGAGTCGTGCAAATGATGCTGGGCCACAGCGACTTATCGACGACACAAATTTATACTCATGTAGCGAGTGAAAGATTGAAATCGCTGCATCAAGAACATCATCCTCGTGCGTGATGGAATTTTTTTGAATTTATCCGGTCATACTGGGTAGCAACGAAATTTATGAGAACAGAATGAAAAAGTTAATTTTAGCTGCAGCAATGGCGTTATCAACAGGCGCTATGGCTGAGCAAGTGACTGCTCCTTTAGCTGATGCAGTAGAAAAAAAAGTAAGCCCAATTGAAACTCAATTAACTAACTTAGGCTTAACAGTTAAAGCAATTCAAGACAGCCCAGTTGCTGGTTTAAACACCGTTTTAACAGACAAAGGGGTATTTTATGTGAGCCCAGATGGTCGTTACCTTGTTCAAGGTACGATGATCGATGTAGAGAATCGTGAAAACCTAACGGAGTCAGCTTTAAGTGGCGTTCGTAAAGACGGTGTTGCTGAGTACGAAGACTCAATGATCGTTTATAAAGCTGAAAATGAAAAGCATCAAATCACGGTATTCACCGACATTACCTGTGGCTACTGCCGTAAGTTGCACCGTGAATTAGACGATTACCTAAGTGCGGGTATCACGGTTAAGTACTTAGCTTTCCCACGTGGTGGCTTGCGCGGTAAAGGTTACAAAGACTTAATGAATGTATGGTGTGCTGAAGATGCTGCAAAAGCATTAACAGAGGCAAAAGCGGGTGAAGAAGTGGCAGAAGTGAAAAACTGTGCGGCGCCAGTTGCAGAGCACTACCAGTTAGGTCAGAGCTTTGGTATTTCTGGTACGCCAGCAATCATTTTAGAAGATGGTTCGATTATTCCAGGTTACCAACCAGCAGCGGCATTGGCACAAGCGCTAGACGGTAAGAAGTCATAAGCGAGAAAATTCGCTATAATCACCGTATTCTTAAAAAGGCCTAATGGCCTTTTTTTGTTGTCTGTTAAATCTCAGTTTTAACGTTGTAATGCTTGTTCTCTTAATTCAGTATTATCGAGAGTAGGCATAAGGGTAAAAGAATAAATGCAAACCGTGATAGCAACACGTGAGCGCGTGGATGACAGTCATCTTCCTGCGCATCTTCATCCTGTAATTAAACAAATCTATGCAGCTCGTGGTGTTAGCGACCCTGTTGAGCTCGATAATCGTGCTAGCACCTTATTAAATTTCAACTTATTCAAAGATATGGATAAGGCGTGTGCTTTGTTAGTCGAAGCACTACAACAGCAAAATAAAGTTTTAATCGTTGGTGATTTTGATGCCGACGGCGCAACCAGTACCTCGGTATTGATGGAAGGGTTAGCATTATTTGGTTTCCAGCATGTGGATTATCTTGTGCCAGACCGCTTTAGCTTAGGTTATGGTTTAAGTCCTGCACTGGCAGAGCAAATAGTGAATATCGCGCCAGATCTCGTGATCACGGTAGATAACGGTATTTCTTGCATCAGTGGCGTTGAGATTGTCAAAAGTGCCGGTATTAAAGTACTTATTACTGATCACCACTTACAGGGTGAGCAACTGCCCAATGCCGATGCCATCGTCAATCCAAATCAGCATAGCTGTAACTTCCCCTCAAAAAGCATTGCAGGGGTTGGTGTGGCGTTTTACTTGCTGGTGGCACTGCGTCACAGTTTGCGCGAGCTGCAATATTTTACGACTCAACAACAACCAGAGCCGAATTTGGCAGAGTTACTCGATATCGTTGCACTGGGTACGGTTGCTGACGTTGTGGCACTCGATGCCAATAATCGCACATTGGTTTATCAGGGCTTAGCACGTATTCGTAGTGGTAAAACGCGACCGGGGATCACCGCACTGATTGAAGTGGCAAAACGCAATGCTGCGCGTTTATCTGCCAGCGACTTTGGTTTTGCACTCGCGCCGCGCCTGAATGCTGCGGGTCGACTCGATGATATGAGTTTAGGTATCGCCTGTTTGTTATCGAAAGATATCAACCAAGCAAGACGTATTGCGGGCGAACTTGATGCACTTAATCATGAACGCCGTGAAATTGAAGCGGGCATGCAGCAAGAAGCGCAAGCCGTGCTGGAGCGCTTGGTATCGGCACAACAAAGCGTGCCTGATGTTGTCTGTTTATATCAAGACGATTGGCACCAAGGGGTGATTGGTATTTTGGCTGGGCGCTTAAAAGAGCGTTATCACCGTCCGGCAATTATTTTTGCACAAGGTGACGAGGGGGAAATAAAAGGCTCGTGTCGCTCTATCGAAGGCTTGCATATGCGCGACTTACTTGAGCAAATTAACACTCAACACCCAGACCTAATTGCTAAGTTTGGTGGTCACGCTATGGCGGCGGGTTTAACCATTTTAGAGCGTGACTTTGAACGGTTTAAAACGGCGTTTACTGATGCTGCCAGTGCGATTTTGACCGAAGAGCATAAGCAGAGTGTGCTACTGACTGATGGCGAGTTGCCTGCGACCTGTTTCAATCTAGACTTTGCGCAACTGCTTCAGCAAGCAGGGCCTTGGGGTCAGCAATTCCCTGAACCTGTATTTGAAGGCGTATTTGAACTTATTCAACAACGTATCGTCGGTGAAAAACACCTAAAATTGGTGCTAAAACACAGCTCTGGTCAGTTAGTTGATGCCATTGCCTTCAACATTGATGTAAAAGCTTGGCCAAATACAGCTGCACAATATGCCAAATTGGCGTATCAGCTCGATATAAATGAGTTTAGAGGCAGGTTCTCACTGCAATTATTAGTGCGAGAAATTCAAGCACAACCCGCATAAATCCATTTATAGGGCACAGATTGTCTGTTATCATGGCGCGTTTAAAAATCACGCGCCTTTTTTATGGGCTGGAAAAGCATTCAGCTATTTATTATTCGCCGTGTGACACGTTAATTTTTTTGGAGTAGTAAGCATGTTTGAAGTGAATCCTGTGATTAACCAAATCAAGGAAATTCGCGAACGCACTGAGCTGCTTAGGGGGTATCTTTGACTACGCTCTAAAACAAGAGCGCTTAGAAGAAGTAAACGCAGAGTTAGAAGACCCAGCAGTATGGAACGAGCCTGAAAGAGCGCAAGCATTAGGCCGCGAAAAATCGAATCTTGAAGTGATCGTTGAAACCATTGATAACTTAGTATCTGGTGCAGACGATGCAGAAGGTTTAGTAGAGCTTGCAGTTGAAGCCGAAGACGAAGAAACCTTCGAAGAAGCACAAACTGAAGTCGAAGGCCTAGTTGGTCAATTAGAAAAACTAGAGTTCCGTCGTATGTTCTCTGGTGAGCAAGATGCCAACGACGCGTACATTGACTTGCAGTCGGGTTCGGGCGGTACTGAAGCACAAGACTGGTGTAACATGCTATTGCGTATGTACTTACGCTGGGCTGAAGCGAAAGGCTTTAAAGTTGAAATCGTTGAAGCAACCGATGGTGATGTTGCTGGTATTAAAGGTGCAACAGTACGTGTATCTGGTGAATATGCTTACGGTTGGTTACGTACAGAAACAGGCGTACACCGTCTAGTTCGTAAGAGTCCATTCGATTCAACAGGTCGTCGCCATACTTCATTTGCGTCTGCGTTTATTTACCCAGAAATTGACGACAATATCGAAATTGATATTAACCCAGCTGATTTACGTATCGACGTATATCGTGCATCGGGTGCCGGTGGTCAGCACGTTAACCGTACAGAATCTGCGGTACGTATTACTCACTTACCAACGAATACCGTTGTGCAGTGTCAGAATGACCGCTCGCAACATAAAAACAAAGATCAAGCAATGAAGCAGTTAAAAGCGAAATTGTTTGAACTTGAAATGAAAAAACAAAACGCTGAAAAGCAAGCGCAAGAAGACGCTAAATCAGATATCGGTTGGGGTAGTCAGATCCGTTCATACGTATTAGATGACTCACGTATCAAAGATTTACGTACTGGCGTTGAAAACCGCAATACCCAAGCGGTATTAGACGGTGATTTAGACAAATTTATCGAAGCCAGCCTGAAATCAGGCCTTTAATCAACAAGCTAAACTAAGAGCTAAAAAATGACAGATCAAATCCAAGACGAAAATAAACTCATTGCTGAGCGTCGTGCTAAATTGGATGCAATTCGTGAGAATTGTGATGCCAATGGCCACCCGAACACCTTCCGCCGTGAAGACTATACGGCTGATCTACAGGCTAAGTTTGGTGATAAATCGAAGGAAGAGCTTGTTGAGTTAGACCATCAGGTGTCGGTAGCAGGTCGTATCCTTGCTAAACGTGGTCCTTTCCTTGTGTTACAAGACATGAAAGGTCGCATCCAAGCATATGCATCAAAAGACGTGCAAAAAACGCTTAAAGAAAAATATGGTCAACTAGATATCGGTGACATCATCGGTGTATCTGGTCCACTTCATAAGTCAGGTAAAGGCGACCTTTACGTAGACATGGTGCAGTACGAGCTACTGACTAAGTCACTTCGTCCGTTACCAGAGAAGTTCCACGGCCTAACAGACCAAGAAGCTAAGTACCGTCAGCGTTACGTTGACCTGATCACAAACATGGACACGCGTGAAACGTTCCGTATCCGTTCAAAAGTGATCGAAGGTATTCGTCGTTTCTTAGCTGAGCGTGACTTCATGGAAGTTGAAACGCCAATGCTACAGGTTATTCCTGGTGGTGCATCGGCGCGTCCATTCGTGACTCACCACAATGCACTAGATATCGACATGTACCTACGTATCGCACCAGAGCTTTACCTTAAGCGTCTAGTAGTAGGTGGTTTTGACCGCGTATTTGAGATCAACCGTAACTTCCGTAACGAAGGTCTATCAACGCGTCATAACCCAGAATTCACTATGATCGAATTCTACCAAGCGTACGCTGACTACAACGACCTAATGAACTTAACTGAAGACATGTTACGTACTGTTGCACAAGACGTTCTTGGCACAACGACAGTGATTAACACAGTTAAGAACGCAGAAGGCGAGGTAACAGAGACGATTGAATATGACTTCGGTAAGCAGTTCGAGCGTCTATCTATGGCTGATGCCATCATCAAGTATGGTCCTGACGCTGAAGAAATCGCGCACATCTTCAAAGATCCTGAAAACCACTTCGACGAGCTAGTCGCTTACGCGAAGAAAGTACACGTTAAGATCCCAGAGAAATGTGTATGGGGTGCAGGTAAGTTCTTATGTGAGATCTTCGAAGAAACTGCTGAGCACAAGCTAATTCAACCGACTTTCATCACTGAGTACCCGTGGGAAGTATCACCACTTGCACGTCGTAACGATGAAAACCCATTCATCACTGACCGTTTCGAATTCTTCGTAGGTGGTCGTGAGCTTGCAAATGGTTTCTCTGAGCTTAACGATGCACAAGATCAAGCTGAGCGTTTTGCGCGTCAGGTTGAAGAAAAAGATGCCGGTGACGACGAAGCAATGCACTACGATGCAGACTACATTCAAGCGCTTGAGTATGGTTTACCACCAACAGCGGGTGAAGGTATCGGTATCGACCGTCTAGTGATGCTTTTCACTGATTCACCAACAATCAAAGACGTTATCTTGTTCCCGCACATGCGTCCACAAGCTGACTAATCTCGATTGAGTTTATCGATTAAGAGCCTTGGCAAATGCCGGGGCTTTTTTTTGCCTAAAAAAGCTATATTTAACAATTTGATATTTCAAATAGGGGTAAGAAAATTAGAAATATAAAGAAAGAGATTCAGATATAAAGGTAAGACTTCCCCGGCTTCGCGGATGCTGATGTCAGCCCTTGAACCCTAAGGTTCAAGGCGGAGTGTAACAGCTCACCGTAGGCTTCTCGGTACTTGCCAAGCTTGCGCAATAGTAAGCAAACTACACCCCTAGATAAAGTTTATCGGCTCAGGGACTTAATCTGCTGTCCTACGAGCTAGGGAATTAACTTCAGTATATAAGACTCGCAGCAGAGGTAAACCATAAATCAAAAAATATCAGTTCAACTGCTGGCAAATTAAACGCAGCTGCTGATATTAACAACAACTGCTCATAAATGAAGCCCTTTAAAGACAATTGTTTGGAGTTGCTATACTGTGAGTGTTAGCATTGATAACAATTAAATTAAGGCCACTTATAAGTGTGTTCTTATAATGAAGATTCTTTGACGAGCATTAGCAATGACAGAAATGACCGATTACACACAAGCACAACTGCTGCTTGAAAAGCATGATATTTTCGTATCGCCTTCAGAAGCACACGGCACCATCAGTGGTTTGCTGGCTTGTGGCTTAAACATTGATGAAAAAGACTACCTGATCATGTTAAGTGATGTGTTCAACGACGGACAAAGTTTCTCAAACGAATTAAAAGGTCTATTTGGCCAAATGTTCACACATGTTATGTCATGCTTCAACAGCGAAGAGCCAAGCTTTGAGTTGTATTTGCCAAATGAAGACGAAACCCTACTAGATAAAGCCAATGCACTAGTGGCATGGGTGTCGGGCTTTTTATTGGGCTTTGGTTTAAAGCAAAAAGACTATGGCAAGCTGTCAGCTGATGTCAAAGAAGTGATCAACGATTTTAGTGAAATCACTAAACTTGACACTGATTTCGGTGAGGAAGAAGAAGACCAACAAGCTTTCCATGAAATTGTTGAATATATCCGTGTTTCAGCACTGCTATGTTTTGCTGAAATGGGCAGAGAAACTGTTACTCCATCAAAGACGTTACACTAATGATCAGCATTCAAGAATTTGTTCAGCGCAGAAGCAAATTACTTGCGCAACTCGACAACCACAGCGTAGCGATTATTCCTGCTGCGGTTGAAATTACCCGTAGTCGCGATACCGAATTCCCGTTTCGCCAAGACAGTGACTTTTTCTACCTAACCGGCTTTAAAGAGCCTGATGCCGTTTTAGTCTTATCAAAAGACAAGCAAGGTGAAGGCAAAAGCACGTTATTTTGTCGTAACAAAGATAAAACAGCCGAGATTTGGCACGGCCGCCGAGTGGGCTATGAAAGCGCCAAGTCTGACTACTTGTTTGATGAAACTTATCCGTTGAGCGAGTTAGACGATGAGCTTCTGCAACTGGTAAATGGCAATCGCACTTTATTTTACGCGCAAGGCACTTACAGTGCATTTGATGACAAGGTATGGGCATTGTTAAATACCCTGCGCGGTGCACCGAAAAAAGGCTATCGCGCGCCTGAGATCATCAAAGATACACGCCCACTTATTCACGAAATGCGTTTGTTTAAATCAGACGCCGAAATTGCCGTGATGCGCAAAGCGGGTCAAATAAGCGCTGAAGGTCATGTGCGAGCAATGAAGTTTGCTAAGCCTGATGCTACCGAATACCAACTAGAAGCCGAACTTCATCATCATTATGCAATGAATGGCGCACGTTATCCGGCGTATGGCACCATTGTCGGCTCAGGCAATAATGCCAATATTCTGCATTACACAGAAAACAGCGATACCTTAAAAGCAGGCGACTTAGTGTTGATTGACTCAGGGTGTGAGCTTGAAGGCTATGCTGCTGATATTACCCGTACTTTCCCTGTGTCTGGTAAATTCAGTGAGCCACAAAAAACCATTTATGAGCTGGTATTAAAAGCTCAAGCGGCGGCATTTGAGCATGTGAAGCCGGGCGGTACTTTGGTTGCTGCAAATAAAGCGGTGATGACAGTAATGACCCAAGGTTTGATCGAGCTCGGTATTTTATCTGGCGAGTTAGATACACTTGTTGAAAAACAAGCATGCAAAGCGTTCTACATGCATGGTTTAGGTCACTGGTTAGGCCTTGATGTACACGATGTGGGTGAGTACAAGCTCGATGAAGCTGACAGACCATTTGCACCGGGTATGGTGTTGACCATAGAGCCAGGTTTGTACTTCGATGAAGATGCACAAGTGCCAGAGCAATATAAAGGTATCGGCATTCGCATTGAAGACGACCTATTGGTAACTGAAAATGGTCACGAAAATTTGACCCAAGACGTGCCGAAAACCGTAGCAGAAATAGAAGCGTTAATGCAGCAGTAGGAGAATGCGTTGCAGCACTTTGATGTTGTGATTGTAGGCGGCGGTATGGCAGGGGCCACCGCTGCTTTGGCAATCAAAAAGACCAGCCCAACTTTGCAAGTTGCCGTGATTGAGGCATTTGCACCAAAAAGCCAAGCACACCCTAGTTTTGACGACCGCTCAATAGCCTTGGCCGATCAGTCTGTGCAGTATTTAAAGCAATTTAACTTGTTTAATGCCGACTGGCCGTTTGCCGAAGCCATTAAGCAAGTGCACGTGTCTGATAGAGGTCACTTTGGTAAAACCTCATTGCACCACCAAGACTATCAAACGAATGCCCTTGGTTATGTGGTGGAAGTGAATCCATTTGGTGCTTATTTACATCAACAGCTAGCTAAAACTGACATTCAACTATACTGCCCTGCGACTATTAATGAATTAAAGCAAACACAAGACAGTGTTGAGTTGATCTTAAACGACGAAACTCAGTTAAGCGGTAAGTTATTGGTCGTTGCCGATGGCGCACAGTCCCCTACGCGCAAACAGCTAAATATTGGTTTTGATAGTCTGGCCTATGAGCAAGGGGCGCTAATCGCCAATATCGAAGTTGAAGGCGGTCATAGCGGCCAAGCGTTCGAACGCTTTACGGAGCATGGGCCAATGGCACTGCTCCCTATGACACAAAACCGCTACTCGCTGGTTTGGTGTATGCCAAACGCACACCTTGAACATTATAAAACGCTTGAACCTGACGCCTTTATTGCTGAGCTGCAAACAGCCTTTGGTTATCGCGCTGGGGTATTCAAACAGGTTGGTATGCGTGCACAATACCCACTGGTACTAGGTCGGGTAGAGCAGCTCGTTCATCACCGTAGCCTATTAATTGGTAATGCCGCGCATGCGATTCACCCAATAGCTGGGCAAGGTTTTAATTTGGGTTTAAGAGACATTCAAGCCTTGGTTGAGCTGATTGCATCAGAGCAACATGATTTGGGTGAACATGCCTTTACGCAAGCTTATAATCGTGCGCGTGCACAAGACATCAAAACAGTGATGACACTGACCGATGCACTCGTACGACTATTCTCAAACTCTTCTCGTTTAATGGCGCTCGGTCGCAGTTGCGGTCTGCTTGCCATGTCACTGTCTGAAAATTTAAAAGCACCGTTAGCCAAGCAACTAATGGGTCATGTTATTAAAGGAAAAAGCTGATGCAACAAGCGCAAGTATGTATTGTCGGTGGCGGCTGTGTAGGCCTTACTTTGGCGTTAGGTTTGGCGAAAAATAATATTAGCGTACACGTGATTGATGCGGGCAGAGAACCTGCAGCACTTACTGAGCAATTTGCTAATCGCGTGAGTGCCATCAGTCTTGCCAGTCAAACGTTATTTACTGAGCTAGGCGCATGGGGTGATATTTTAGCGCAGCGAACTTGTGCGTATACGCATATGGACGTCAGAGACAAAGACAGTTTTGGTAAAATCGCGTTTAACAGCACCGAGCTAGATTTACCTGAACTTGGGCACATCATTGAAAATGACGCTATTCGTTATGCGCTGTTTCAGCAGTTAAAACAGTATTCATCTGCAACGCTTAGCTTTAATACTCGTTATCAAGCTATTCATCAAACTGACACTGACGTGTTAATCACCTTAGAGTCAGGCATGCCAGTTATGGCGAAGCTATTAGTTGCAGCAGATGGGGCAAATTCGGGCATTCGTACTCAGTTTAAAATGCCCATTACGTTTTGGGACTACGACCACCACGCCATCGTCGCAACGGTTAAGACGCAAGAGACGCACAGCCATACTGCAAGACAAGTATTTTTACCAACAGGTCCTTTGGCGTTTTTACCGCTCAGCGATGAATTTAGTCAATCAATTGTATGGTCAACGTCTCCTGAGCAAGCACAGTATTTAATGTCGCTAGATAACGCTGAGTTCAATAAAGCATTGAATGTCGCCATCGACGGTCAGTGCGGTTTATGTGAAGTACAAGACGACCGAGCGGTGTTCCCGTTGAAAATGCGTTACGCTCAACAGTGGGTAAACGGCAAGATTGCATTAATGGGTGATGCTGCACACACCATCCACCCACTGGCTGGGTTAGGTATGAACCTAGGTCTTAAAGATGCGGCACTATTAATTAAACTACTCACCGACAGCAAGCAAGAATTTGCCAGCACCCGCGTGCTGCGTGAATACGAACGCGCTCGTAAACTCGATGCACAAAAGCACATTGCCATGATGCAAGGTTTAAAAGAGTTGTTTGAAGGCGATAACCCGCTGAAGAAACTGATCCGCGGTGTTGGGTTGAGTATGGTTGATAACCTGGGGCCGATAAAAACCCTGTTTGCTAAAGAAGCAGTGGGTAAGTAGTTAAAACCTTACCCGACATAAAGTCGGTGCTACCGAGAATGTTTTGGAACGGTAGCAGCGATTTTATATCGCGTTCATAATATTATAATGGTTTTGCGGAATGTTTACCCTTTATTTTCATTCGCTTACCCCAGCCTCAACGCAATAAACTCTGCCAACTTATCTACCGCATGCACTGACTCGGGTGAATTTTTTACCAAGCAAATACCGATTTGGCCGAGCTCAGGTAGGTCGGGGGTGTGTGATTGATAATTTAAATCGTTTGGTACGGTGCTTTTGGCTAGCACTGTGACGCCGAGGTCTTCTTTAATGGCGGCGATTAACCCTGTTAAGTCGGCGTTGCTGTATACGATCCGGTATTTTAATCCAGCTTGTTGTAGAGCTTCGATGGCGCGGCGGCGGTAGATACAGCCCTCTGGTGCGGTCACTAGGGTCACGACATCGTTCTTAGCGAGATTTAAATTGCCGACCCACACCAGCTGGTCTTGCATAAACACGGGGAATTGCTCTGAATCGAGTTGTTCGTTTAGGGCCAATACTAAGTCAAATTGATCTTGGCGCGAGACCGACAACAAATGCTTACTTAATCGCGATTTAACCTCGAGGGCTACATCAGGGTATAAAGAAACGAAGTCGCCAATAATCGAAGGTAGAATACGAGCTGCAAACTCACTGGGAATTCCCAAACGTACTTTACCAGTCACACTTTCAGAGGTGAACTGCTGAATAATGGCGTCGTTTTGTTGCAGCATCTGCTTGGCTTGGGTAAGCAATAACTCGCCATATTGATTGATAACCTGTCGTTGGCCTTGTTTTTTAAACAGCTTACAGCCGAGCATATCTTCAAGGCGTTTGATTTGCAGTGACACCGCTGGTTGCGACAATCCGAGTAGTTCTCCGGCTTTGGCAAAACCGCCTAATTCAACCACAGTAACAAAAGTGCGTAAGCCGTCGATAGATAAGTTCTTCATATTTAAAATATCAATTTATAAAACCAAGTTACATAAGTATTATTTATCAATGTATAAATAAATACAATTTGTTGTTGTAAAGTCGCCCTCATATACTGCACAAATTAAAGTTTTATTAAGGTGTGGTTATGACATTTTCAGCCAGTATGTTTGCAAAACATCGTCAAGGCACAGCGCCTGCGCTAAATACATTAGCGTCAGACAGCGCACAGTTGGTCTTAGACTTCAGTGGCTTCGAAACCACACCATTTTTAAACCAAGTGTTAGGTATTAATTTAAATAAACTTTTAGCACCGGGTCTTGGCATTAAAGGTCAATTAGCATCGGGTGCGGCATTTACCGTTTATTATTTTAGCGAAACTGCTTACCGTTTTGTGATTGATGCAGCACACGCCGACGAGCTACAAAACCTGGTTGAAGCGCATCACAGCGATTACGACATTGAGCTGGTGGCACGCAACGATTTAAGTATGAGCACACTGAGCGGCGAACTGGCCTTTGATACTATCATCAAGCAGTTTGCGTTAACGCCGGGCTTACGCTTATCAGACGATCAAGTGTGCTACGGCCGTCAAAGTGGTGATGTATTTGTCACCGCGCTGCTAAACGATGATTTGCAACAGTATCAACTCATCGCGCAAACCGATACCTTAAACAAATGGCATCAGCAGTTGCAAGCACAAGGCTTTAGCCTAAACTAACAATTTTAAATTTTTTGCAAGGGCACTCTATTAGGGTGCCCTTGCAGGTTTACCGTTTAAGCTTATTTAAACTGGTAAGAGCGCATTAACCCCGCCCAAAGAGGCACTCTTGCGACCCATACATCGTAAGAGCAGTAACAAGTGAAGGAATGATATGACTTCTAAAACTGTACTACATGCTAAGCACCTAGAAGCTGGCGCAAAAATGGTTGACTTCCACGGTTGGGAAATGCCAATCAACTATGGTTCACAAATCGAAGAGCACCACGCGGTACGTACTGACGCTGGTATGTTCGACGTGTCTCACATGACGATTGTGGACGTAAAAGGCGCTGATGCGAAAGCATTCTTACGCAAGCTAGTTGCGAACGATGTAGCTAAGCTAGAAGTACCTGGTAAAGCACTTTACACAGGCATGCTAAATGAAGAAGGCGGCGTAATCGACGACCTTATCATCTACTTCTTCTCTGACACTGAATACCGTCTAGTTGTTAACTCAGCAACACGCGAAAAAGACTTAGCGCACATTGGTGCGGTTGCAGCTGATTTTGCTGTAGAAGTTACTGAGCGCCCTGAGTTTGCAATGATCGCAGTACAAGGTCCTAACGCAAAAGAAAAAACAGCTAAAGTACTTGATGACGCGCAAAACGCAGCGGTTGAAGGTATGAAACCATTCTTCGGCGTACAAGCGGGTAACTTATTCATTGCGACAACGGGCTACACAGGTGAAGCTGGCTACGAAATCGTAGTTCACAATGACGACGCAGCTGACCTTTGGCAAAAATTATTAGACGCAGGTGTTGCACCGGCTGGCCTAGGCGCACGTGATACGCTACGTTTAGAAGCGGGCATGAACTTATACGGTTCTGATATGGACGAAACTGTATCGCCACTTGCTGCAAACATGGCGTGGACGATTGCATGGGAACCAGCAGATCGTGACTTCATCGGCCGTAAAGCTATCGAAAAGCAACGCGAAGAAAAAAGCACTGACAAACTTGTTGGTCTAGTACTTGAAAGCAAAGGCGTTCTTCGTGGTGGCTCTAAAGTTATCGTAGAAGGTGGCGAAGGTATCATTACTTCTGGTACATTCTCTCCGACTTTAGGCTTTAGTGTTGCACTGGCGCGTGTTCCTCGTTCAACGGGCGAAACAGCGCAAGTAGAAATGCGTAAAAAGTTAGTTGACGTTAAAGTTGTGAAGCCTAGCTTCGTACGTAACGGCAAGTCAGTTATTTAATATTAATAAGGGCGTTTTAACGCCCAATAGTACAATCGGTTTGCTCGCAAGGGGGCAAACTGATTGGATTAAACCGAACCAAAGGAACAAAAAGATGAGCAACATTCCTAGCGAGTTAAAGTACGCGTCTTCACACGAGTGGGTTCGCGCAGAAGGCGACGGCGTTTACACTGTAGGTATCACAGAGCACGCACAAGAGCTACTAGGTGACATGGTATTCGTAGACCTACCAGACGTTGAAGACGCAGTAGATGCAGGCGAAGACTGTGCAGTAGCAGAATCTGTAAAAGCAGCTTCTGACATCTATGCGCCTATCACAGGTGAAATCGTTGCAATCAACGAAGAACTAGAAGATTCACCTGAGACTGTAAACAACGACCCATACGGCGACGGTTGGTTATTCAAAATCAAAGCTTCTGACGAGTCAGAACTTGATAACCTACTTGACGCTGAAGGTTACGCAAACTCTATCGACGAAGACTAATCTCTACGTCGAATGCAAAAGCCCCACGCGGGGCTTTTGTTGTTTAAAAAAAGGTCCGTACTGAGTTTCGCTTGCGAAGCATCCCATACAGAGTACAGAACTTTTCACCGGCTCAGAAATGAGTTGGTACAGCTGAAGCCAGAGCAGTTTCCGCAACAGCACTCAGCACTAACCCCTAAATTTATTGGATCATAGGAATCTGGACTAATGTCAAACGCTAAATCTCTTGAGCAACTAGAGCAAAAGCAAGATTTTATCCGCCGCCATATTGGCCCTACACCGGCACAAGTGAGCGACATGCTAGCAGCACTTAACGTATCAAGCGTTGAAGAGCTAATCACGCAAACTGTACCTGCAGGTATTCGTTTAGAGCAAGGTCTAACAGTGGGTGAGAGCCGCACAGAAGTTGAAGCATTAAGCTACTTAAAATCTGTTGCAAGCCAAAATAAAATCTTCAAATCTTACATCGGTCAGGGTTACCACCCAACGCACGTACCGAATGTAATTTTACGTAACGTATTAGAAAACCCAGGTTGGTACACAGCATATACGCCTTACCAGCCTGAGATTGCTCAAGGTCGTTTAGAGTCACTATTAAACTTCCAAACTCTAACAATCGACATTACTGGTCTTGATTTAGCCTCAGCATCACTACTTGATGAAGCAACGGCAGCTGCAGAAGCAATGGCGCTATCAAAGCGTGTATCTAAAGCGAAAAAAGCCAATGCCTTCTTCGTAGCAGAAGACGTTCACACACAAACTATCGACGTTGTTAAAACACGTGCAGAGCAGTTTGGTTTTGACGTTATCGTTGGCCCTGCAAGCGATGCAGCTAACCACGACATCTTCGGTGCCTTATTCCAATACCCAACTACATCGGGTGAAGTAGTAGACCTAACAGACCTAATCGCACAAGTACAAGATAAAAAAGCGATTGCCTGTGTGGCAGCTGACATCATGAGCTTAATGCTACTTAAAGCACCAGGTAAACTAGGTGCAGACGTAGTGCTAGGTTCAGCACAGCGTTTCGGTGTTCCTATGGGTTACGGTGGTCCACACGCGGCATTCTTCGCAACACGCGATGCATACAAGCGTTCACTACCTGGTCGTATCATCGGTGTTTCTAAAGACCGTTTAGGTAACGACGCACTACGTATGGCAATGCAAACGCGTGAGCAGCATATCCGTCGTGAAAAAGCGAACTCAAACATCTGTACAGCGCAGGTACTACTTGCAAACATGGCTGCGTTCTACGCGGTTTACCACGGTCCTCAAGGTCTTAAGACGATTGCACAACGCATTAACCGTTTTGCAAGTATTCTTGCGACAGGTCTTAAAGCGAAAGGTGTTAGCCTTAAGCACGACACTTGGTTCGACACAATTACAGTTGTTGCAGACAACAAAGCTGACATCGTTGCACGCGCGCTAGCAGCAGAAACGAACTTTGCAACTAACCACGAAGGTGAGTTCTCTGTTTCTGTAAACGAAACTACTACACGTGCAGACGTAGCAGCACTATTCGACATCATCTTAGGCGAAGGCCACGGTCTTGACGTTGCAGCACTTGACGCACAAGTATCGAGCGACGACATCACAGGTATTCCTGCAAGCCTAGTACGTGACGACGAAATTCTAACGCACCCTAACTTCAACTCGTACCACAGCGAGACTGAAATGCTGCGTTATATCAAGCGTCTTGAAAACAAAGATTTAGCGCTTAACCACTCAATGATCTCGTTAGGTTCATGTACTATGAAACTAAACGCGACAGCTGAGATGATCCCAGTAACTTGGCCTGAGTTCGCAGAGCTTCACCCGTTCTGTCCACTAGACCAAGCGCAAGGCTACCAAACTATGATTGGTGAGCTACACGACTGGTTAGTAAACATCACAGGATACGACGCAGTATCTATGCAGCCTAACTCAGGTGCACAAGGTGAATACGCAGGTCTAATCGCAATTCGTAAATACCACGAATCACGCGGCGAAGGTCACCGTAACATCTGCTTAATCCCAAGCTCTGCGCACGGTACAAACCCTGCAACAGCGCAAATGGCAAGCATGAAAGTTGTGGTTGTTGCATGTGACAAAGAAGGTAACATCGACATGGCTGATCTTCGTGCGAAAGCTGAAGACGTGTCAGAAAACCTTGCTTGTATCATGGTAACTTACCCGTCTACACACGGTGTATACGAAGAGTCAATCCGTGAAGTATGTGACATCATTCACTCACACGGCGGCCAAGTGTACATGGACGGCGCGAACATGAACGCACAGGTTGGTGTAACTAGCCCAGGCTTCATTGGTTCTGACGTATCACACTTAAACCTACACAAAACGTTCTGTATCCCACACGGTGGCGGTGGCCCAGGTGTTGGTCCAATCGGTGTTAAATCGCACCTTGCGCCATTCATGCCTAATCACAGCATCATCAACGTACCGGGCACAACAGAAGGTAACGGTGCCGTATCAGCAGCGCCTTACGGCTCAGCGGCTATCTTACCTATCTCATGGGCATACATCACAATGATGGGCTCAGAAGGTCTGAAGCAAGCGACAGAAATGGCTATCGTGAACGCAAACTACCTAACTGAAAAGTTAAGCGCACACTACCCAATTCTTTACCGTGGTCAAAACAACCGCGTTGCGCACGAGTGTATCGTTGACTTACGTCCACTTAAAGAAGCGTCTGGCATCACTGAGATGGACATTGCTAAGCGTCTTATGGACTACGGCTTCCACGCGCCGACTATGTCGTTCCCAGTAGCGGGCACGTTAATGATCGAGCCAACTGAATCTGAGTCTAAGGTTGAGATCGACCGTTTCATCGAAGCGATGATTTCAATCCGTGAAGAAGTTCGCAAAGTTGAAAATGGCGAGTGGTCTGTTGAAAACAACCCACTAGTATTTGCACCGCACACACAAGCTGACGTACTTGGCAACGAGTGGGACCGTGCATACGACCGTTTCTACGCTGCATTCCCAGTGAAAGCAGTTGCTAAAGATAAGTTCTGGCCAACAGTAACGCGTATCGACGACGTACTAGGTGATCGTAACCTTATCTGTTCTTGCCCTGCAGTTGAGACATATGCAGAGTAATGAATTGTAGTGATCACGACAATTCTAATTGGAAACTGATCAAATGTAGTTGGAAACTGCAAATGTACATGGAAACTAATTAGGCTGTCGAAGGTATATAGAGAAGGTGAGCAAATTAGCTCACCTTTTTTGTATGTAAAAAATTTTAGATAAGGTAAGATTATTTACAATCTAATAAAAATAATAAGTGTGTGTTTTGAAAACTCTTTTTACATGGTTTGGGCAAGCTGATATTGATGGCATGAATGAGGATACTAATTCTCCCATTTCTAACATAGCGTTGAAGCACTCTGAACCATTTGATCAAATCGTTATTATTTCGAATAAATGGGAAGAAGAAAGATATAAATATGTGCCTTGGCTAGAAAGAAAACTAGCAATAGCACAGCGTCCGTGTAAACGGATTGAAGGTCACACTGTTAGAATCCAAAGCCCAATAGATTATGTTTCAATATCCAAACAATCACAGAAGTGGATCAATAAACTTTCCAGTGAGAGCGATAAGCTCTACATAAACCTGACTTCTGGTTCGCCTGCTATGTCTGCCGTGAGCATTATATTGGGCAAAGCTAAACCTAATACATATTTCTATCAGTCAAATCGAAAAAGCGAAATATCTTTAGATGCTATTCCTTTTGATTTTGTTGCAGAACATGATGCATCGGTTGCTAGGGCTATATCCTCTAAAGCAACTAAATTACCTACCAATGACAAAGCTTTTGAAGACATCATTGCAGTCTCACCTCAAATGCTTGAGGTTGTAAATAAAGCAGCGAAATTAGCTCCTCTTGATTTACCTGTCTTGGTGCTGGGCGAAACTGGTACAGGTAAGGAAGTTATTTCTAACGCTATACATAAAGCGAGCAGTCGTGCTTCTCAACCGATAAAAACGGTAAACTGTGGTGCTTTACCTGAAAATCTAGTCGATTCAATCCTTTTTGGTCATGTTAAAGGTGCATTCACAGGGGCATTGAAAGAGCATAAAGGTTTATTCGAGCAAGCTGACGGTGGGACATTATTTCTAGACGAAGTTGGTGAGTTGTCGCTAGATGTTCAAGTTAAGCTCCTAAGGGCATTGCAGCAAGGTGAAATTACTCGTGTTGGTGATGACAAAACGATAACAGTTGATGTCAGAGTAATAGCAGCTACACACAGAAACTTAGTTGCTATGGTAGAAGACGGCGAATTCCGGGAAGATCTATTTTATCGACTAGCTCTAGGTATCGTTGAAATCCCTCCGTTAAGAGATAGAGCTGAAGATATTGAACCATTGGTTCACGCTTTAGCAAGTGAAATAAATGAAAGTGCCAAAAGTTACTCTAATTATAAAAGTAAAAATATTTCCCAAAAAGGAATGAAGTTTATTTTATCTCAACCTTGGCGAGGGAATATTCGCGAACTTTGGAGTACTTTAAATAGAGCGTTATTGCTTTCCGACAAGGATGAAATATCTGATTTAGATATTCAAAATGCGCTTATAAACCGAGAAAATAAACAGAAAGAACATGAAATACATCTAGCCTATGGTGATGTAGTGGATCTTAAACAAATAACTGAAAATATTGAAAAAAAATACATAGAGGCAGCTTTGAAAGCAACTGGTGGTGCTAAAGGAAAGGCGACCGATATGTTAAGTTTAGGCTTGCATCAAAATTTAAGAAATATGATGAAGAGACTGAAAATGATCTCCGAAAATGAGTCTGAAAAGTAGAGTTGGCATTGCAATTGCGATTATAGGAAATAAGGAATAACTAGGAATGAAGCAATCAATGAATTTTGAGTTCTTAAGAAAAGACTGGCCTGAATTAGCCGACTTTGGTGCTTATGCTGAAGAGTACGCTTTTAGCGACCCTCAAAGTGCGCTAATTAAGCTACGTTCATTCGGTGAGTTTATGGTGAACTTTATTTACCGTAAATTGAACTTACCTTGCTTACCAAAAGCTACATTCCACGAAAAGTTAATCGGTGAAGACTTTATACAACTAGCTTCAGCTCCTGTTTTAGATAAATTTCACGCAATTAAAACATTGGGTAATAAGGCTGCTCACGAAAACAAAGGTACTGATAAAGATGCTGTGTTTGGCGTTAAACAGTCTTACCAACTAGGTGCGTGGTTTTATTGCAGTTACCACAATGTCAAAGCTGATACTGTTCCTGAATTTATTGAGTTTAATACCGATATTTCAACGGCGAGCAAATTAAAGAAAAAATTAGAAAAGAGTGACGCTCTTTATCAGCAAGCTATGGCTGAGTTAGAAGAACAGCGCCTAGTAAACGAAAGAATATTAGCGGAATCGAAACAGGCAACTGCTACTCGTGATGAACCTGTTTTTGAAGCCTTTACAACAAACAGCCAATCTATTTCTAAAACGCTGGATTTCAGCGAGGCCGAAACGCGCAAATACCTCATTGATATGGAACTGCGTGAAGTCGGTTGGAATGTTGCAGAAAATGAAGTATCAACCGACGAAGTTGGACAAGAAGTACCAGTTAAGTATCAACCTACTGAGTCAGGTAATGGCTCTGTAGATTATGTGCTTTGGGATGACGATGGATTGCCTTTGGCTGTTGTTGAAGCCAAGAAAACGTCAAAAGATGCTCGCATAGGCAAGAAGCAAGCGAAAGATTATGCCGATGGTTTAGAAAAGGAACATGGGCAGCGACCAGTCATTTTTTACACCAATGGACATGACATCTATATATGGGATGATGTTCAAGGTTATCCGCCGAGAAAGATCTATGGATACTACTCAAAAAGCTCGTTACAACATTTAGTTAAATTCCAGCGAGTGGAAAAGAAAAAGCTATCAGATGTTACTATTGATGCAGGCATTGCAGGTCGTCGCTATCAGTTAGAAACTATTTCTCGCGTACACGATACGTTTGAGAAAAAACGCAGAAAAGCGTTAATCGTGCAAGCAACGGGTACAGGTAAAACTCGTGTCTCAATTGCATTAACTAAATCCCTGCAAGACGCTAAATGGGCAAAGCGTATCTTGTTCTTATGTGACAGAAAAGAATTACGGAAACAGGCTGACCAAGCTTTTGTCGAGTTCTTAGGTGTTAAGCCCTATGTAGTTGGTAAAAGTGACAAAAAATACGAAAGCACAGCGCGTATATTCATAGCCACTTATCCGGGCATGATGGGGATCTATGAAAAGTTTGATGTTGGCTATTTTGATCTGATTGTTGCCGATGAGTCGCACCGTTCAATTTACAACGTATTTGGCAATATCTTTAAATACTTTGATTGTTTACAAGTCGGCTTAACCGCAACGCCAGTAGAAATGGTCTCGCGTTCAACTTGTCAATTGTTTGATTGTGGGTATAAAGACCCAACTGCTAATTACCCGTTGGAAAAAGCAATTGAGCAAGAGCACCTTGTGCCGTATGAGATTGTCTCGATGACCACTAAGTTCATGCGAGATGGCATTAACCAGCGCTCTTTAACCAATGAACAAATAGCTGAATTAGAAGATCAAGGCGAAGATCCTAACGAGTTTGAATTTGACTCAAAAGATATTGATAAGGCTATCTTAAACAAAGATACCAACCGTAAAGTCCTTCGCAACTTAATGGAAAATGGTATCAAGGACAAAGACAATCAATTAATTGGTAAGTCTATTATCTTTGCCAGACGTATAGGTCACGCTCGTTTGCTTAAAGAATTGTTCGATGAAATGTATCCAGAGCTAAGTAACGGCTTTTGTGAAGTTATTCACTCAGATGAGCCTAGAGCTGAAGCATTGATCGATCAGTTTAAAGTGACTGAGGAAGAAAAGGCGAAAGATCCATCGTTACCAGACCCAATAACGCTAGCGATATCAGTAGATATGTTAGATACAGGGATTGATGTTCCAAGTGTGGTAAACCTTGTTTTTGCCAAACCAGTAAAATCGAAAGTTAAGTTCTGGCAAATGATAGGCCGTGGTACACGCTTATGTGAAAACTTATTTGGTAAAGGCAAGGATAAGACACGTTTCTTAATATTCGACCACTGGAACAATTTTGATTATTTCGAATTTGATTACGAAGAAGTCGAGCCAACGAATAGCAAGTCACTAGCGCAAAAGCGTTTTGAGTCAAGAATGTTATTAGCGTCAACAGCGCTAAATAAACTAGAAATCCCTGCGTTTGAAACACTAATTAAGTTAATTCAACAAGATATAGCGGCCTTGGATACCAAGAACATTAATGTACGTGACAATTGGCAAATCGTTGAACAAATGTCAGACACTAAATTGTTAAAGCAGTTTGCTAAGCCAACAGTCGCCTTACTTGAAAGCGAAATTGCGCCATTGATGAACTGGCTTGATATTCGTGGGCAAAGTAAAGCACTACGTTGGGATTGTTTAATTGCCCAAACACAAACTGAATTATTACTCAATCCTCAAGCTATTGGTGAGCTTAAATTTGAAATTAAAGGTGTATTAGAACGCTTACCTAAAAATACAGCTCAAGTACAAGCCAAAGCCGCTGAAATCAAGTTTTTGATGGATGACAATAATTGGAACAGCATCACATTTGATGAGCTAGAGCAGCATCGTATTGAGTTAAGAGAAATCATGTACTTGCTTGAGGGGGAAATCTTGCCGCCAAATCCCGGCCCTAAATATACTGATGTAATCGAGGATGACGCTGAAACTGAATATAAAGCCAGAGCAACGAATATTCATACAGTTGACTACAAAATCTATCAGCAAAAAGTGCAGGAAGCGCTAGAGCCGATTTTTGAAAGTGATCCAGTAATTCAAAAAATCAGAAATGGGCAACCAGTGACTGAAGATGAAATTGTGCAACTCAATGGTGTTATCCATGCCAAATATGCTGATTTAGATATTGAAACGCTTAAAACGTTTTACCCCGATACTACCGAGCCTTTAGACAAGTTGCTCCGCAGTATTGTTGGCATGGATGCTAAATATATTGAGCAGAGTTTCACGGCTTTATTGCAAAACCACCGTATGCCGCCTCAGGCGATGCGTATCATCGATATGTTAATAGGTCACATTGCCAGAAGCGGCGGTATTAAAATGGCAGACTTAGACAAAGCGCCTTACAACAGAATATATGAAGGTGTGCTCGGTAGCGGTGAAGATGACGTATTTTCCTTATTAAAGTCATTAGAGCTACCAACACCGTTAAACAAATTAGATACGTCTTTTAAAGACTAAATAGAATTGAAAAGAGAACATTATGATCACTGGTAAATTGAAAAGCGATATTGATAAGTTATGGGAAGAGTTCTGGACGGGCGGTATCGCTAATCCACTAACCGTAATCGAACAAATCACTTTTTTAATGTATGCCCGTTTGCTCGACTTACACGAGCAGCGCGATGAAAAACGCCAAAAGCTAAGAGGCGGAGACTTCAAGCGCCGTTTCAGTGAAGACCAACAACATATTCGTTGGCACCGTCTTATTCATGAAGATAAAGACAGCATGTTAAGACTAGTGCGTGATGAAGTCTTTCCACACTTTAAAACGACTTCGGCTGAAGGCTCATTGTCAGCCGAATTTATGAAAGACGCGCAGTGCATGATCCAAAAGCCAACGCTAATGGAATCGGCAGTTGAAATGATCAACAAATTAGAGCTAGACAAAGCTGACACTAAGGGCGACTTGTATGAATACCTGCTTAGTAAGTTAACAACAGCAGGTATAAATGGGCAGTTTAGAACACCACGCCATATCATTCGCGCCATGATCGAAATGTTAGATCCAACCCATGAAGATCGCATTGTCGATCCAAGCTGCGGCACCGCAGGGTTCTTAACGGTGGCATATGAGTACTTAATGGAGAAATACACGTCACCAGAAGGTATTCATACGGAAACGGTGGTGAATGAAAAAGGTGAAGAGCAAAAGGTAAAAATCTTTAGTGGTGATTTGCTGGTTGAACATCGCGATCACGTCAATACCGATATGTTTCATGGTTTCGATTTTGACACCACTATGTTACGTATTGCAGCGATGAATCTAGTTATGCATGGCGTGACTGAGCCTGATATTCATTACCAAGACACATTGAGTGGCAGTTTTACAGAGCGTTTTCCAACACAAAGTAAAGACTCCTATACCATGTGTATAGCTAATCCGCCGTTCAAAGGCTCATTAGATGAAGAAGACGTAGACCCAGCAATATTGCGTATGGTGAAAACCAAGAAGACAGAGCTATTATTTGTAGCGCAAATTCTTCGTTTACTTAAAAACGGTGGTAAAGCGGCAATTATCGTTCCTGATGGCGTACTATTTGGTTCATCAAAAGCACACCAACAGTTACGTAAACACATTGTTGAAAATAATGAACTTCAAGGTGTTGTTTCATTACCTTCAGGTGTATTCAAGCCATATGCAGGTGTATCAACAGCTATTCTATTTACTACCAAAGGTTCTCAAACAGATCATGTTTGGTTTTATGACTTACAAGCAGATGGCTTCTCGCTAGATGATAAGCGCACGCCAATAAAAGAAAATGATTTGCCTGATTTAGTCGCCAAGTTTAAAGCCCGTGATAAAGCCATTGCTGAAACTGATGCAAACGACAAAACGCAAAAAGCATTTTGGGTAAGCAAAGAAGACATCATTTTAAATAAATACGACCTGTCAATTAATCGTTATAAAGAAGTTGTTTATCAACAGGAAGAATATGACGATCCAAAAGATATTCTGGCAAATTTAGTTAGCATAGAAAATGAAATATTAGCTGACCTAAAAGAACTGGAGAAAATGCTGTGAGTTGGCCTGTCGTAAAGTTCGGTGAAGTTGCAACTATAGTAACAGGCTCCACTCCTAAAAAGGTTGAAGGGAATTATGATGGTGATATTCCATTTGTTACTCCCGGTGATCTTGGTGCCCACGCTGAAATAAGCTATTCAAATTCAACGGTTACAGAACAGGGAGCCAAATCGGGAAGGTTGCTTCCAAAAGGTGCTGTCTTGGTATGTTGTATTGGGGCAACGATTGGCAAAGTTGGAATTGCAGATTGTGAGCTTATTACCAACCAGCAGATAAATAGCTTAGTTTTCGATGAAAGTAAGGTATTTCCAAAATTTGGTTATTACTTTTGTACTTCAATTAAGCCATTACTTATTGCTAGATCTAGCTCTACAACTATGCCTATAGTGAACAAATCAAATTTTTCAAAATTTGAGATGCCACTCCCACCACTCGACGAGCAAAAGCGCATCGCTGCGATATTAGATAAAGCCGATAGCGTGCGCCGTAAACGCCAACAAGCCATAGACCTCGCCGACGATTTCCTCCGTAGCGTATTCCTAGAGATGTTTGGAGATCCCGTGACTAATCCGAAGGGATGGGAGGTTAAGCCTTTATCTGAATTAATAGATAAGGGAGACAAACTGAACTATGGAGTAGTTCAACCGGGTGATAATGTTGACGATGGTGTGCCATTGATACGCTCTGGAGATTTGGGGGATACAGGAACCGACTTAAATAAAATTAGAAAAGTATCCACCTTGATAGACGAAAAGCATAAGAAGTCACGGCTAAAAGGTAATGAAATCTTAATAGCATGTGTAGGTTCTATTGGTAAAGTTGGCTGGGTAAATGAATCTATGATTGGTTGGAATATAGCTAGAGCTGTTACGAGAATACCTCTTAGCAATGATGTTAACCGCGAATATGTTTATAGATATCTACAAAGTCCCGTTATCCAAGGATATTTTCAAAGGGAAACTAGAGCGGTCGCACAGCCAACTCTTAATGTAGGGTTAATAGGCAAAACACCGATAGCATTGCCACCTTTGGAATTACAAGAAGAGTTCCTTAAAATATTTTCAAATGTTGTAAGCATAAAACGAAAGTATAGTGAAAACGGAACACGTGATTCCGAATTGTTTAATGTAATAAGTCAAAAAGCCTTCGCTGGTGAACTGTAACTAATCAACAAGGAAGTGAGCTATTGGCTCAATAAGAATAATTATATGAGAATAACAAAATTATCATTAACCAACTTTAAATCATTTAAACAAGAGCAAGTCATAGAGTTTGCTCCCGTGACATTATTATTTGGTCCAAACAGTGTAGGTAAAAGCTCTGTAATATTGTCGCTGTTTTATCTACAAGAGGTTCTTTCTAAGGGGCAGGCAAACCCATCAAGGATAAATGCACTAAAATCTAAACAACTAGGTGGCTTTTTATCTCTAGTGCATGGAAAGGATCTTTCCAACGATATTATTATTAAAGTTGAATTGGATAAATTAGGTTTAATTGGCAAAAGTTATTTATCAGAGGCATCAGAGCTAACTCAAGCAATCATTGATGATGATTCTCTATCGTTAGATGAGCCTGCATTCCTTATGTCTTCAGTAGTGGAGAATAGTGAAAAGGTTGAGCTTGAATTTACCATTGCTTGGTCCGCCAACTTAAATAGTGCCAAAGTTAAGTCTTACAAGGTATGGAGTGATGGAAAATTTTTGGGTGAATTATCTTCAGATTTGAATCAAAGCGGTTCTTCAATATCCCGATTGAATTTTACACATCCATTACTACGCCCTGAAAATCATAAAGAATGGCTAAATATTGTAGAAAATACAGATTATCCAATTTCTCCCGAAGCACTCGAACACGACTCAAAGGCTGATAATTTTGTTGTTGAAGCTAATGGCTGTAATTCTTTCTTTCAATTTTACTTAGAAGAGAAATCTGACACTGTAATTCGTCCAAAAAGTTTTGATGAGTTAGATGATGATCAAAAGGAGGAATACCACCCTCTTGATGATTACTCAGTCATGCCAATTTCTGTAAATTGTAGGAAAGTAGGATTACCAGATTTAAATCAAGTAATGGATATAGCTGGTATCTATAAACCTGACATAGGGCTTAATGCGGAATACTTAAATTATTTGCAAATGCAGTCGGTCTTTACCGAAATATTTGTTGCACCATTAGATAACTTACTGGCAATACTTGAGCAAAGTGCCAACATTGGTCCCCTGCGCACCGTGCCCGATCCAAATTTTATTACAAAGTCTGAAACCGAACAAAAGGACTGGTATGACGGTCGAGCTGCATGGGATTTGCTGGCAGCAGACAGAAGCGAACTAAGTACAAATGTCTCCATTTGGCTAAATCGTTTAGGCACAGGTTGTAGAGTTACACATCCAAATGACATGCCATCTGCTGATATAGTAACTCAAGCACCTTTCTTATTTGATGAAAATTCCAATTTACCTGTGTGGCCTTCTGAGCTGGGTGTTGGCATTTCTCAAGTAATTCCTTTGGTTGTAGCAGCTAATACAGTAAGAAAAGGAATTGTAGCAATAGAGCAACCTGAACTTCATATTCACCCTCGAATTCAAACTGAGCTTGGAGACTTGTTAACTCAAGTTAACTCTAAAGCAAGTTTTCTAATAGAGACACATAGTGAACACCTAATTCTGAGATTACTGCGTCGGATCAGGGAAACTCATTTTGGCGAAAATACACAAGAGAAAAAGATTGGACCTAAAGATGTTTCGGTAGTTTACCTAAACCCATCAGATGATGGCGTTAAGGTAATTCACTATGAGGTCACAGAAGATGGTGATTTTACCAAGGATTGGCCGGATGGTTTCTTTGAAGAGCGCTACGAGGAGCAGTAAGGATGCTGAGAGAATATGCGATAGACCCAGATGCTATTTATCGAAATCTAGATTCACTTCAACGGTTTTTAACGGACTTCCATGCTGAGAATGGCAGGGTTGTTGCGGCTGTGCCCCGCAACTGGTTTGATGAACAAAAGAAAAAGGTTGTGGAACTAGGCTTACCCACAATGGCAAAGCGAAATGTATTAGATAAATTGACCAAAATAAAGAATGCGTCTCTTATCAGTGGATATACGATTCCTAGAGCAATTGAACCTTGGTTGGAACAAGCGCTACACATCAAAGCGCAAACTGAACTAAATGGAATAATGTCTTCTAGTTATTGCGCCGAAAATCAGATATTTGACTACAGTAATTTATTAATGAATTTTCCTAACAACTGGGAAATTGACAGTTCGATATCGGTTCCTCGAACAGCCGTTGATTTATCAGGGGCAATTGAGCGGTCATTAATTTTAGCTAGCGCAGTACTCTATGTAGATCCCTATTTTACAGCAGCCGATAATCGTTTTGTTAGTCCACTTATGGCTTTTATCAGGAAAATGGAACAAGGGCGTTGCAAATCGATAACTATTCATACAACGGACAGAGGTGCTGATAGAGCATCCCATGTTTTAAACCTTCAACAAGTAATTAAGCCATTATTATCAACAGGGTTTACCGTTAAGTTATTTCTGTGGCAGCGACCGCAAATGCATGACCGATTTATTCTGACTAAAAATGTAGGGTACTCATTTGGTCATGGCTTAGATGAGGCTGAATATGCTACAGCGCTGGCGGTTAACATTGACCGTTTATCTGAATCTGCACGAGTTGAACATTTTAGATATTTTTCATCTAAAGACGATATCAATGACAATGTTATTAGTGTTACAGGCGAGTAATTTAAATAAGAATAAAATAAAAGGAATGCTATGAAGTTTTGGAAAGTGTCTCACGGAAAAGACAGTTTTAATGATGTCCAGTTTGATTGGCTGTTAAAAAACAAATTGTTGGCGATACATCGTGATACAGGTCGAAATCAAGCAAACTTGTTCCTAAATGAATTGAATGAAGGTGATATCGTTTGTTTAAGTAAAAGTAACAAAGTTAAAGCATTAGTAAAAGTTGAAAGCTCTGATATTAGAAGTGTAGATACTTATGAACAGTGTCCTTTAGGTGAACAATGGCTACTGAAGCCGTATTCAGTAATTAAAGAATTACCCAAGTTTAAAATTTATGATGGGGTACAAAGGGGCTGGAGTCCTAATTATAACAGTACTTGCTTTTCCGTTCCTGACAAAGAATTATCACTATTCGAAAAGGTTCTTTTAGAGCCATTTTTCCAAACTAAGTTAAATGAATCTGTTATTTTATCGACAGGTGCTAAAATAACGCCAGAAACAGAGGACGTTGCAATGAATTTAAATACGATATTATATGGTCCTCCCGGTACTGGAAAAACATACCATACTATTGAGGCTGCTGTTGAAGCTGCGGAACCTAGTTTCAAAGCTAGTTCAAGAAAAGAGCTGAAGGAAAAGTATGACTCGTTAGTAGAAGAAAAACGAGTTCGATTTGTTACGTTTCATCAAAGTTATGGTTACGAAGAATTTGTTGAGGGCTTGAAAGCAAATTCAAATAACGGGGAAATTTCTTATGATGTTGAACCCGGTATATTTAAGCAAATTTGTGAAGATGCTCGCCAAGGGGTTGAGCCAGATAATGATCCTCTAGAACAAGCAATAGAGCTTTTTAAAGCCGAATTAGAAGAAACCTCTACCATTACGCTAAAGACACTTCGTGGAAATGATTTTGATGTGCAATATCATGGCAACACTACGTTTAGAGTATTCCCTGAAGCAACTTCACACGAAGATTTAGGAAGGGGATACCCTGTTTCAATTGATAACATACGAAAGTTATATCGCGGGTTAAGCGTTAAGAAAATTTATAATTCATCGTATGTTAAATCGATCCTTAACCATATTAAAAAAACATATAACGTAAATGATTTTGAAGCGCCGAAACAAGGTGAAGCTAAAAACTTTGTGCTTGTGATCGATGAAATAAATAGGGGTAACATTTCAAAAATATTTGGTGAATTGATTACCCTAATAGAAGAATCGAAAAGGTCTGGAGAGGAGCAAGACGAAGCGTTAGAAGTTGTTTTGCCAAATTCAGGTGAACCGTTTAGTGTTCCTGAAAATTTGTATCTAATTGGAACTATGAATACGGCGGATCGCTCATTAGCAATGATGGACACAGCGCTTCGTCGCCGTTTTGATTTTGTCGAAATGATGCCTAGACCTGAGTTGTTTCATGAGGTGTTAATTAACGGTATAGATTTGGAAGCGCTACTTAGCAAAATGAATCAGCGCATTGAAGTACTTTACGATAGAGAGCATACACTTGGTCATGCTTTTTTCATCCCAGCTAAAGATTTAGTAGGCAAACAGGACCTAGCATTTGAAACCCTAAAGTCAGTATTTAAAAACAAAATAATTCCATTGCTAGAAGAGTACTTTTTTGAGGACTGGAATAAAATAAGATTAGTACTTGGTGATAACCAAAAAGTCGAAGAGCTGCAATTTGTAAGAGAAGAAAAACAATCGTTTGATAGCTTGTTTGGCAATAACCACGGTTTGAATAACTACCAACAAGAAGAAAAAAACTATACGCTTTTGCCTTTTGATAATGATGTGTGGAATAAGCCGGAAGCATACATAGGCATTTATAAAGCAAAAAAAGAAGATTAAGTAGTGAAAAGGATTCAAGCTGCAATAACAGTATTTGAATTTGGCTATTTAGGTGTTGGCGAAAAAGCAGAGCATTCGAAACGCATAAGTAGAATCAGTCAATCATCATTCGCTTACTTGAAGCAACTTTGCCTATGTGACGAATCTGAAAGCCGATTTTTGAGTTTAAAGAGTATAGAGAATACCGAGGTACTCCAACTCCAGAACTATGCTGGGGTGCTGTTTACACCAGATGGCACTCAAATTGAAGTCTTGCCTAAAATCGGTCGAAAGCTAGATAGCGAAGACGGTCAAGCTAGAGCGCGTAATTCATTGCTAAATATGTTGGCAACACTAGGCATCTTCCGCCACATTCGCACTAAGAGCGCCAATTTGTCTAAGTCTAGAATGCCACTACTTGAAGTATTTATCGGTCAATTTCTTGATTCTGTGAACGTACTGATTAAAAAGGGGCTACGAAGTGATTATATTGGATGTGAAAACAACCTCTCTTTTTTGAAGGGAAAATTGTTAATTAGTAAGCAGTTGAAAAAGAACTCAATTAATAAACATAAATTTTATGTTGCGCATGATGAGTTTGTACTTGATAGACCTATTAATAGGTTAATTCACTTAGCATTAACTAAAGTCTCCACTTATTCTTCTAGTGCTTTAAATCAAAAATTAGCTAAAGAACTTTTATTTGCTTTTACAGGTATCCCTTTAAGCACAAATGTTAAAAATGATTTGTCTGCCGTTAAGTTAGAGCGGGGGATGAATTATTATAAAGAACCCTTTGACTGGGCTAAGTTAATTCTCGAAGGATTTTCTCCCTTGACGATGACGGGCAGCAGCTATGCGTCATCGTTATTATTTCCACTAGAAACTGTTTTCGAAAGCTATGTAGCTTCAATTTTAGCAACGCAGATACCTAAAAATATGACTCTTGAGACTCAAGCAAAAGCTGAATCGCTAGTGTCATTCAATAAACGAAAATTTTTTCGTTTACAACCAGACCTCCTCATTACAGAAAGTAGAAAGAGAATTGTAGTATTAGATACAAAATGGAAATTAATCGACAGTAGAAAAGACAATGGCACTGATAAATTTGGGTTGTCACAGAGCGATTTGTATCAAATGTTTGCCTACGGGCACAAATACTTATCTGGTTATGGAGAACTGTTCTTGATCTATCCCAGTCATGATGACTTCATTGAACCTATTGAATTCCCATTCGCATACAGTAATGAATTAAAACTATGGATAATTCCTTTTGATGCTTCAGATAATGTTGATGACAACAAAAGGCTTATATTTCCCTCCAATAGCACTTTTCAAACACCAACAAAAGGTAAGTAAATTTACCAATATGTAACTGTTGTTACATATTGTTTTGTTTGATTTTAATAAAGTTCATATAAAACAATGAGATAACTTTTGGCATCAAGATTGTAATAGTTGGCATGTGTTTAACTATTGTGAGATTTTGCCATGAACTCAAAAATCATTCTTAACGCCGAAGACCAAATTGCTTGTCCTCATTGCAACAGTGAATTCCCAATCAGGGAGGCTGTTGCGAAACACCTGATTGAAAAACACGAAGATGAATATCAGCAACTGCTCAGTAAAGAGCTGGTTTGCCTTCAAGAGCAAGCTGCAAAAGATGCTGAAAAGTCTATTGCGAAAACGTTTAAGAAGCAGATTGAAACGCTTCAAGAGCAACTTGCTGAAAGTCAAGACAGTGCTAAATCATTGCAAGCAAGAATTGCCGAAGAAAAGAAAAAGGCGGAAGACAAGATCCGGGAGTCGGTCAAACTTGAGCATGATGCTTTGGAAGAGTCTTTGAAATCCAAAGAAGAGCAATTGGCAAAATTCCGTGAGCAAGAACTTGCATTGCGAAAAGCTAAAACTGAGCTTGAAGATAAGCAAAAGGATATGGAGCTTGAGTTAGCTCGTCGTGTTGAAAGTGAAAAGGAGTCGCTACGTGCATCCATTGGTGATGAGTTCAAGCTTAAAGAAGCTGAACTTAGGAAGAAAATCGACGATGCGTCAAAGGCTAATGAAGATCTAAAGCGCAAATTGGAACAGGGATCACAGCAACTTCAGGGCGAAGTACTAGAGCTTGAACTAGAGCATGAACTAGCCCAAGCGTATCCGTTAGACGATATCGACCCTGTTGGAAAAGGGACTCGCGGTGCTGATGTTATTCAAACGGTTCGATTAAGAACAGGCACAGTTTGCGGAAAGATAGTTTGGGAGACCAAACGTGCTGAGAACTGGTCAAATAACTGGATTACCAAACTTAAAGCTGACACGCAGGAAGTGGGTGGTGATATCGCAGTATTGGTTTCTACAGCATTCCCGGCGGGAATTGAAGAACCAATGGTTATGAAAGACGGTGTTTGGTTAGTTAAGCCTGCGCTAGCTAAGGGGCTATCATAAGCGCTTAGGACAGTATTAACCGAAGCTCAGCGCCAAAAAGCGGTGAGTGTCGGCAAAAATGAGCAAATGGAAGCGCTCTATGACTACATCTGTAGTACGCAGTTTGTGCAGCGTATTAAGGCGGTAGTCGATCACCAAGAGCAAATGCGCTTGGAGCTGGATAAGGAAAAATCAGCGATGCAGCGGATCTGGAAGAAACGCGAAGGGCAAATCGGTGGCATTACTAATCAAATGATGGCGATTTGCGGGGAATTACAAGGATTGTCGCACGGAAGCATGACTTTATTAGATGATATCGCCCTGTTAGGCGATTAAATAAGGTAATTGGGGAGATCTCCAACAACGTTGGAGGTCTCATTTTGTAGCTCAAAACACAGTTAGAAATTAATAAATTTCCAGAAAACTTTATTTTTTATAACTATCTGAAAAGTATAAAGATGTAAGTTTTTAAGTGGTTTGTTAAATATTTTCGATAAGTTGTACATATTTGAATAATAAGTGCGCTTATTTTGTTGAAATTTAACAAATTGTTTTTCAATAAACTCCTTGGGAAGGAGGTATGATAATTAATAAACAATAAAATAACTTATTGAATTACAAGGTTATTGTAATTTGCTGTTTAAAAAGTGAGCTGCTATGAATTTATAGTATATGTAATTTATAGGAGTTAATCATGAAAACTATAAAACAACCTGAAATCACTCAAAAAGAGTTGAATAGAATCATTGCATATCACGATGATGTCGAAAAGTATGGGTACAAACCTTGGAATACAATTCGACAATCTCACACTTATGGGCAAGGTCAAGAAATCCTAAATCGTTTTAATGACCGAACTATCCATTTATACAGCCGAGGTGAAAGACAGTTATTTGTTCTACTTGAGGCTATGCCTAATGTTATCGACATCAAAGAGCAGTTTCCATTGCCGCTCAATGAAACACTAGACTTGGCATCAGAGCTTAATATTAAGCATCCCGGTGCATACAAAGAGCGTTTTGAACATGATGGTATTATCCCAGCTAAAACCATGACATCTGATTTGGTGGTAACGTTTCGCTTACCAAACAATGAAGAAAAAGTTGTTGTTTATTCGTTTAAGTATCAACAATCTCTAGATTATTTAGCTAACCCCAGAACCGCAAAACGAACTTGGGAAAAGTTAAAACTAGAAAGAGAGTACTGGAAAAGAGAAAAGATTGATTGGGTGTTAATGACGGAGCAGTGTTATTCACCGACTTACATCTACAACTTGGAATACTTAAGAGAATGTTTTGAAAACCCAGAACTACTTGATGTCACTGACGATTTTTATCAATTATTCATTAAATCGTTTCGCCAATATGAGGATAAGTACGCGATTTATACGCTGCGACAAATTCTGGAAAAGGTATCTGATGAGCTGAATTTGGAGCTGTTTCACGCTCAAGCCTTATTTCAAAAAGCTACTTACTTTAAAGATTTGAAAATTGATCTGTTTCAGGAAATTGAATTATTCCGACCTCTAATCGCTAACCCAGTGGAGGTGAAATATGCAGCTTAATCAGAAACTGATAAGTACGAATAAAAATCCAGCAGAGTTCTTGATTGTTGACGTAAACCCAGACCGTGAACAAGTCGCTGTTGTAGATATGTTATGCGATCCACCTAAACGTCCTAAAGCGCAATCATTTGCATGGGTTCAGGAAAAGTTGGCCTCTAAAGAGTTAAAACTGGAAGAGCATGATCACTCAGATCTATTGATGGCTGATGATTCAGAACTTAAGCCTAGTTGGATTAGAAGACGCAACGAAGCATATGAAATGGTTTCTGGCTTGGTGGATGATCCAATTCAATTGGATCAATACCTTTATGGAGATTCAAGCGGGATATTAGCTCGCTTAATTAAAGAATCAGGACGCAGTAGAAAGTGGGTTCAAGCGTCAATTAATCGATATTTTAGATATGGTAGTGTGCCAAATGCGTTGTTACCTCACTATGAAGAGTTAGGTAAAAAATACGTTGGTCCTGCTAAGCCGATTTATAATGAAGATGGCAGTACTTGCCTAAAGTCTAAGCCCGGTCCAAACACAAAATATGGCAACGCCTATCGATATATAACAGGTGAAGACAAAAGTAATATTTTTAAGTTTTCAAAGAAATTAAAGGATCTGCAAGAAGTAAATTTGCAGGATTTGTATGAGGATTATTGTAAAGAATATTGTGTTGTTGTTGTCAGACCTGAGGGGGTTCAAGATGATGATGTTGCTGAAGAGTTTTATGCTCTATTGCCGCGAGTCCGTTTAATAAGTCCGCGAGCTTTTAAACGCTATCTAAAAAAATGCATTGGTACGTTGGAGTTTATCCGAAGACGCACCGGAAGTATTTTGTATGAAAAAGACTATGCCGGAAAACCGGGATTAGCTGCTCATGGACTACGAGGTCCACGAAGCCGCTATGAAATAGATAGCACTACTGCTGATGTGTATATACGTTACGAATACTCAAATGATGAGCAACTGAGTATTGGAAGACCAACAATTTACTTTGTAATTGATGTTGTTAGTTCAATGATTGTTGGCGTTCATGTTTGCTTTCATGGACCTGATTGGCACGCTGAATCGCAAGCGCTCTTCAATGCGTTTACTGACAAAGTTGAATTTTGCAGACAATTTGGGATTGAAATAACTCACGAAGATTGGCCGTGTTCAGATGTTTGTAACCAATTAACGTTAGATAGAGGTACAGAAAACAGTCACAACGCGATTACTTCACTGCTTAAAGGCAAAATTGGTATCAAAGCTGCCAATTTTAATGCGTACCACCGTGGTGATTGTAAAGGAACCGTCGAAAAAGCCTTCGATATTATTCAAGGAAAATCGATACCCCAACATGAGGGGAAAGTTTATAAAGCCCCCAAAAAGGAAGACGCCCACCCATCTAGAGGTGCGATGTATACCTATAAGCAGTTCATGCAACGTTTGATTCGAGAAATAATCCATCACAATAACACCGCAGCGAAAGTTGATAACCACAATTTCGAAATGTGTCGTGACGAAGTTGGTTTAACACCTCGTGATATTTGGAACTGGGGAATTAAACAGTCGATATTTCCGCCTATCAAAAAGTCTAAGGCCGCACTTTTATTTGCATTGATGAAAAAGGAATACGCTACCGTCACTGATAAAGGCGTTAAGTTCAGAGGCGTTTACTATAACAGTCCTGACGTGATAGAGCTTAAATGGCTCGATACCGCGAAAAATGATGGTCGATTTAAAGTTGAGATACGATACACCGACGTTAATTCTAGTCATATCTGGTGTCGTCACCCTGATGACAAAAACAAAGTGATGCAAATGGAGATCACTGAAAGAAGCTGCCAATACAAAAATCGTTTATGGGCGCAGGTTTTAGCCCACCAAGAAAAAGTGAAGGAGATTTTGGCTCAACTTGATGAGGAGCGTTTTAGTCAACGTGTTCTCCTCAATATGTCGTTAGAAGAAATGGACAATGCTATTAAGGATGAGCTTCGCAAGCTTAAAAAGTCTCAAGCAACCAGCCCAGATACAAATGTAAGGGAACGAAAACAGGAACAAGGTGATTGTGAAAAACAAGTTCAATACCAAGAGGTGTTGATCGCAATGGAAGAAGCTTCAAGCTTCACCAATAGTCCTGACCCACATGTTATCGGAGAAGATGACCTAAAGGACCCTACATATAAACGTAACAATGTCGCAGCATAGGAGAATTCAAATGACAAATATTACTTACATTTCGCACCCAAACCCTACCTGCAAAGGCAACCCGTTAATTGAAGGGCTAGGATACCCGATGTTGCAAGATGAAGTTGAAAAAGCATGTGATAACGAGGTCACGAAAATGGGGTCGTTAAACGATATTCCTGTGCAATATCATAGTTATTATGCTCGAAGCGCAATAGATAATTTGGCTGATTGTTATATCACTCGTGATGAAGCTTATGCTTTATACGAAAAGATACGCCGAATGATTGAGGCTGGATACAAAAATAGGAACCCCGTAAAGCCAGTAATTAAAAACCAAATGTTCACTGCTATTCACCAAGATGGCAAGGAGCAGCAGGAAGCTTTTCATCTCAAAGCTATCACGGGTCAAGATATCGACTCTATGTTAACCGCCAATGGCAGCTTTTTATTAGCAGGTCTCAGCGGGGCCGGAAAAACTTCCATGATGCTCCGTATATTGAAACTTATACCAAGAGAGTTATACCATACAACTTATCTCTCCTCTGATGGCGAAGAAGTTAAGATAGAGCAGCTTCAGATTCCCTATATTTATGTGCAAATTCATAATCGTAAGGGGCAAAAAGCCTTCTTAAAAGGAGTTATCGAAGCTATTCAAGTAGCGACTAAAATTCCTTACCTCACACGAGATGTCAAAAATGGTGACTCGGTTGATGATTTAATTCGCCTAGTTCGTAAATTAATGCTGAAACACAACGTTGGTATATTGGTCATTGATGAGGCACAGAACATTGCTCCTGATGTCGCAGCAGACAAGGATAAAAAAGTTCTCGGAGGAAATGAAAAAACATCGATTAGTTTTATTGAGGAAATTTTCAACCGAATTGGTGTGCCGTTATTTTTTATCGGCACGTTATCGACCCTAAAGTTATTCGGCAAAGAAGTCACTATTTGCCGCCGTACTATAAAAGATGGGAGTCTCATGCTTCTTGGTGCAGAGGTAGATGATGACTTTTGGAACAGATTCTTCAACCAAATAAATCTAAGTCAATTGTTGGATGGGAAACATGATTCAGAAGATCACTTAAAGCGTCACCTGCATACCCTGACACAAGGTATCCCTGCTATCGCGATTAGTTTAATGCGAGCCACATTGAGTCATATGTCTAAATTTGGTAAAGGCGAACAAGGAATGACAATAAAAGCTTTATCCCATGTGTTCCGCCAGCAGTTTTCTGAGCTTCAAAAGCCTTTAAAGGCTCTTAAAAATGAAAAGTATCACATGTATGAAGACTTAGCGCCTTTAGCCGACTTAGTTGAGATTAATAAAGAGATATCAGAGCAGTTGGCGGAATCAGAGTCTGAACTCAAAAGTCGGGATGAGAAAAAGGAAAAGTTATCGATTCCAGATACGGACAAGGCAGCGGATGCAAAAGTTGAAAATGAGCTAGAAAAAGTGCGTAAGGTAAAAGTTAAATCTAAACGGTCTAAAGTACCAGTGATGGATGCTAAGACTGCCCAAAAAATAGGTGTTAAAGGATTGTTGAAGTCTAATTCTGGTCCAAAATCAAATGTTATTAGGGAGAACTCTTAATGGAGCAGTTGCAAAAACTACTGCCCGGCGAAGATTTATTTGGATTGCTTGGTCGCTCATATGTCATGAGTAGCTTCAGAGGCTTCGGCGCTATGCGCAGTGAGTGGCACTTAACACATTATCGTCATCTTCCGGGTGTATTCATTAGCCGTGATTTTAAAAAGCTGATAGAAGCGTTAAAAGTGGCACCTATTGATTTTCACGCGAAGCATACATGCTTCAATATGCTCAATTCATCTATATCGCAAGATGAGCTTGAACATCACTGCAATTATTCTAAAAACGTTACTTTTAACGTCAGTATCAGTGAATTTGAGCAGCCTTGGCGATGGTGTTCAGATTGTGTTCAGGCGGATATTGAAGAATATGGTATTTCGTATTATCACCGTGATCATCAAATACCCGGTGTTAATCGATGTCTAAAGCACAATTGTACTTTGATTACTCAGTGTCATTATTGTGGGTATAAAGTTACCCAAATAAAGAAGCTCCCAATCCCTCCTGTTGATGGAAGGTGCCCTGATTGCGGTTGTGAGTTTGAAAGCCATTTGTCTGTTTTCACCTCTAGAATGGCCGGGGTGGAAGCTCTATGTATAGAGATGGCTTATGGGCGACTTAAAATTTCACAGCAAGAGCTTACTCGCAGAGTTCAGTATTATTTAGGAATACAACAAGATGATATAGATCTAGATGTCGCAAGAGGTTCAATCAGAGCTTTCTACCGAGATGTCATCGACTTCTACGGTACAGGTGATTTGCGAGTTTTCTTGCCTACTGTCAAAGAGTTCAAACAAGGGTTAAATTGCCCTGCTCTTAAGGGAGGGAGAGTATATGACCAACATTCGACAGGTTTGCCGCTGCATCCTGTAGCAATAGCCGTAATTTGGCACTTTTTAAATGAAGTGCTTACTAAATCAAATGCAGCTTAAGTTATGCCCGGTTTCAGTTATTCGCAATATTTGGAAGGTGAGTCAATTTATGGATTGCTCACTAATTACCATGTTGCTAGTGGTAATCGGAGCTGGAAACAGACGAATTTAGATATATTTGGCCGCACACACGTGCGGCTTCATTCGGTGTTGCCTAATAATATCAACGCGATAGCACAATTCTTCAACGTAGATCCAGTATACTTGCTTACTCATGCGACTGGTTATCCTCTCTACGCGTTTTCATTGTCAAACCAAGCTTCTAAGTTAAAGAAAGTACTCTTATCACCGAAAGGGCAATTGATTGCGAGTTATTCACGGCAAGCGCCGTCATCTCTAGCGTTAGCCAAGCAACATCGCTACTGTCCTAAGTGTATCGGAGAGTCTTTTGATAAGCTGGGTAAATTGTCTTGGCGAATCGAACATCAACTATACGGTGTAAGCCACTGCCCAGAGCATGACGAACCGCTATTTTATTTAAGCTCAGGAGAAGGAGGTATAAACAGGCAATATTATTTGCCAGCAGGTGGCGAACCAATATTGATTGGCAAGAATGATAAGGCAGCCTATTTATCTGGCTTTGTCGCAAAATTATACCACGAACTTCAGAGTGATATTCGATTTCACAATACCGCTAATCTTTACTCCGAGTGGTTAATGACTAAAGGTTTTTTAACCAAATGTGGGAATATTAGAATGCGTTTTTTGGTGGACGAGTTAGTTAACTATTGGAAAGAGCTGTTTGAAGCTACTGAAAACCTTATACCTCTTGAGCTGAGTAATTTTAGTTATGTGGCGGATATTATCCATGATCGCCGCCCGGTCCACTATTTAAAACATGTTTTGTTAATGGCTTACCTCGCTAAGTCGCCTCATGAATTTTTTGCTTTGAGTAAAACACCAAAGCCAGTCTCTGAACCTTTAAGTCAGGAAAACTCAGATTTAGAAAGTAATGTATTTAAGCTTCTTGATAATGCCAGCAGCTTGAGGACGGTCAGTGCTAATTTAGGGGTATCAGTGGGCTACGTAAAACAACTAGCTCTTCGAAATAACTACAAAGTTGATAGACGTCGATGGAAGTTAACTGATGAAATAGAACGAGATGTTTGGAGAAAAGCCTTTGTTGGGTGGCATAGAGTCGATATTGCAAAACATCATGGTTTATCGGTTGGTACGATTGAACAACTAATTCAAAGCCACCAAGGTTTATCTAATTGGCGTCATCATATGGTCATGGCTAAACGAAAAGCGGAAAACCGTAGCGACCTAATTCAGGCCATTGAGAAGAACCCTCAAATTACACGAAACGAATTAAAGCGCACATTTAGTTGTTACATGTGGCTTTACAAGAATGACCGAGAATGGCTGTATCAAAATTTGCCATCACCTCAATCCAAAAAATATTACCCTTCAGTCGATTGGGCTGCTAGAGATAAATTTCTAGCTATCAAAGTTAAGTTTTTACAGGGAGAATTTAAATCGTTGTCGGAATTGGACAGAGCATTAGGCGGACATGGTTGGTTACTTCACGATGCTAAAAATCTTCCGTTAACGATGGAGGTTGCACTCCTGAGGGTAGATAGCAAATGAAATATAGATTCAACTACTGGCTAATAATCCTAAAGCTAAAATTAACCAGCATGATGTTTGTTTTAATTTTATTCTGACTATTAGTGTCCTAGTATGGATTTACAGTTCACTTTATTGCAGGATCATAGAAGGAATTCATCATTATGGAGAATAGAAAAATATTATAAAAAGGCAATAAAATGAATAAATTACGAGAGAAAGATTTAGCAAGTGGTTGTGATTCAGTCGCAAAACAAAATATTGTAGAAAAACAAGAAGAAGCTGTCACTAGAGATTATCACCCAACAAATGGTGTCATCACCATTAAGGCTGTTAATCAAGAAGAAGCGTTTGAAAAGGTGCTAGCTGCATTAAACGCACACCCCGATATTGATTGTGATTGGATCGACGGTGTTGCCACTGATTCTTAAGTTATTTCTGTTAGAAGTAAACCTATCTGAAGTAAAAATGAATTATTTAACCAGATAGGTTCTTTTTATTATACAGTGATTCAATATCAATATTAGTGTTGATTTTTGCCCGTAACCGAGTTCAAGAAATGTATTTGGCTTGGGCTAAATCCATTTCGAAGGAGTTCGAAATCTTTCATTTGCACTTGCGCGTTTTGGCCTTCCCCAATGACCTGATAAATGCTGCCGTTAGCAGTTTTGATTAATTGATTGTGAGTTGAGATTTCGACTATTTTTGATGTGCTAATGTAATCGTCGGTTTTGAATCGGAAAGTCATGTCATCAACACAGATTCCCCATAGAATTTTCCCAATCAGCTCTTCATCGTCAAAAATAGAAACAATGTGCCAGTCTTTTACTATTGTATTCATTTAAAACTCACATGGCTTTGAATTGATGGGGTAATGATAGCTGAACAAAATTTAAAACTTTGGCAATACCGTGGAGGTAATCCTAGTTTTTATATTATTTAATCCCAAAGGTTTATAACTAGTTGTTTTTGTTTGAGTTGTAAAAAATTAAATTTTTCCGCCACATGGATTGCCGCGAACATCTGAGTTGTTATTTAAAGTTAAGACCGTCCAATGTCGGACGGAAAACAAAAGGTAATTAACAATGTCATTAGTAACAGCATCAAATAACTCAAATCAAAGTTCGGGTAATGGTCGTGGCCCTTCTTCACATCCGGGACCGGGTGGAAACTGGCCCAGCACAACAGGCGGTAAGTCTGGTGGTGGTCGCGGTAATGCGCCAGCAAAAGGTGGCAAATAAGAAGGAAGCTAGGGCGTCTTCGACGCCCTCTATTTGTTTATGAAAAAATACAGCAGCGATAAAGATATAAATAAATTGGTTAGCAGAATGTGTAAAATAGGCTGGCGATTTATCAATAGAAAAAAGCATGGGGCTTTGATAACCCCAAATGGAAAGAAAATAACAGTACCTTCATCACCGAGTGATAGAAGAGCATTTAAAAATTTCTCCAACGATATTCGAACCATTATTTGCAGGGAGCGCAACTATGTCTGATTTTCCATATCCAACTCATATAGAAACTTTGAGAACCTTTGCAAAGGTACTAGGTGTAAAAGCTGGCAATAAACATCTTGATGATAAAGCCAAAGATAAAACCGCTGATTATCGTTTGATAAATGAATTTTCCAAGGAGGTTTTCGATTATTTATCTAAAACATTTGGTAATGAAATTAGTGCAATATTCAAACAAGAATTTCATGCATATTTAACGGAATACATGACTCATGTATCAAATATATATGCTGACGGTCTATCTCGAACAGAAATAGGAATTGCTCTTTGTAAGACGTTACTAAGCAAACATGTCGTAAATACAATCGAGAGTGCGTTGAGTTTAGTTTCATGCAAAAAACCATTAAACGTAGCCTTCTTTTCATTTCAAGAAACCTGTACATCACAAATACTTGCTTGGTTAGATGAAAATGAGGGTGGTTGGCAACACTATTACAATTCACTAGAAAAAGAAAACAAAGCAAAAGTTAAAGCTTGGAAAGATGGTGAACATAAACCAGATATTCAATCATTACTCGTCCTACAAACATGGTCACAAGGTCCTTGGCCTGAACAAATTGACTGGCAAAAAGTGAAAGTACTGCTTTTTATTGCGTCAATTATTGATCGTATAGCTAGGGAAGACGGCAACTCTTTGTTGTTCGAGGAGTGTCGAGTGTTGTCTTTGGGAGCAAAGCCTACCTATGAATTTAGTCCACTAATTCAATCTCATCAACAAGCCTATAAGGATAGGATTAGTTATTTGCTGCCATTGGTCGGAGAAATTCAACAGGGGGTGAAGCGAACTACTGTTAAAAACGAAGGGCAATTTGAATATTTTAAAGCCGCAATAGATAAACTTGAGCAACAACTATCTGGCAAAGAGCATAAATCTCACTTTGCATATTGGGTACAGTGGCACAAAGCTAGGATGTATGTCTTGAATGGTCAGCTTGAAGAAGCTAATGCGCTTTATAAGTTTGGGTTTGATGAGTGTTTATACAGGGCTGGTATTAATCAAAAATATATTATTGAAGAGGCAATAGTTGTCGCGGCAAGCCAAGAAAAGCCGGATAAAGTCTTTTTAAAACACTTAAAAAATGCATTGCTGGTGTTTAACTATGATATTCCTTCAGTTCAAAGTTGTGAATCATCGAATAAGTTTTCAGACATTATTGAAGATTGGGAAGTACAAAACTGGAGATCTTCGTTTTATAAAGTTTTCCCAAAAGCCGGTATGTTTCCCGAAGCGAATACTCCAGAAATTGCGGCTAATATTGGAATCAATGTTGTTACAGATATTGATGAGATAAAACCAGATTATCGAAACCCGAATAGAAAGCTGAAAATTGGAGAAATTTGGAAGAAAACATATCCTCAAATAGTTTGGTTTGCTGAAATGGAAAAACGTGATGTAGTTAAAAAGCTCCTAAAGCAAGGTGCCAATGTTAATCTGACTAGTAGCTCAGGGGATACCGCAATTTTAATGGCGTTAGAGGCTTTAAACTTAAGGGAAGTGCCGTTTAGGTCTTTAAACGACTCTCTATTCTTTCTATTGTCAGGATACCCTCACAGCGTAGAAACTATGAATCGTTGCACTGACAAAAAGCGACTATTACCTCTTATATCGGCAGTTCAATCTGGAAGACCCGATATCGTTGAAAAGGTTTTGGAAATGGGAGCAAATGTTAATCAAAGAGGTTTAACGGACAATCAAACCGCTTTGAATGCCTGTATAAAGATGATTGGTATAGCTAAGGACCCAAAGCGTTATGGGGACAGTATTCTTCAAATGGAGTTAACTCCTGAAGTGTTAGATTCGATTAGAAGGGCGAACTCAGGCATGACGGGTTTCACTCTGGAAGATCAGCTACAGTTTCTGTTAGCTCAAAACTCAGATCCTAGGTTTCGACAAATATCACGCTCGTTAACTCACTTAATGTCATGGGAGCTAGACAATAGAATCGATATTGAAAAAATGAGATTAATTGCGAGTCAGTTAATTGAAGCTGGTGCAGATGTTAACGCTGAACATGCTGCTCCGGTCAAAGGCTATACCCCATTGATGCTGGCGGCAGAATTAGATGAAGTTGAACTATTCAACAAAATGTTGTGTAAGGACGGAGAACCACGGAAAACGTATTTTTGTCAAAATACAACAGAGAATGTTAATTGTTGGCGAATAGCTGAATACTTTAAATCTTTTAAAGTGTTGTCTACCTTAAAAGATATTGAACGTTTTTTCTAAAACCCAAATGCTTGAACGGTATTATTTTATAATCTTGGTTAACCAACTTATAGCGGTAAAGTCATATTCAATTTTTGATAGTCGATCCTGATATTAACTATCTTGAATGCATACCCTTCGCAAAAAAAAACTTTTATTAAATAACCTTTTATTACAGTGGGTTATGTTTTTTATACGTTTTTGAATAATGACTTATTCAGTTTTTCTACCTTCACTTATAAAGTCCAATTAAAAGTAAGGTAATCTTTATGAGCATTTTCACAAATACAGAAATCCATCCAGCGTTCAAAGATCATCAGATTGAAAGAGTTAAAACTTATCTCCGCTCTACAACCGTAGTTTCAGTCATAGCGAATGTCGACGAGCGGGAGATTGAAATAGCTCAAATCCTTCATGGTTTTGTAGCTGGAGATGAAACCGGACGATATAGTCATGAAAATGTTGTGATCAGTTCTCCTATTCAATATACAAAAGACTGCAACACGCGATTTTTTACTAAAACGGGGTCATATTATGTGAGTGTTGAAGAGGTCAACTATGTCACTTTAACCCTGCCGGAGTGGCTAACAATGTGTAATACGTTAATGACCCCGCAGGAAATTATCTGCTACCGATATTTGCCGTAGTTTCATCTATAAAAATGACGAGCCAATTAGCTCGTCTGTTTACAAGTGAGTTATTTTATTTCATGTAAGGAGATATACAAATTAATAAAAGCAAGTAATTGGAAAGTGCATACGGTTTTTAACCGCTTGGGTTTCTCACGAATTATGGGGTAGTCAGCTAATGGTGAGGTTTCTAAACGAAACTCTGAGCTGAAATTCTTACGTAAATTTTGTTATTTCTTTAGATTTCTTCTATCTGTTCAATCCAAAGTAACGTAGCGGCCCATCCATTTTCCTGCACTAATGTTTCTTCAATTATTGTTTCTGGGTACTTAAGCCTGTTTGAAGGCGAAAACCAAGTGCCAATATCAACTTCACTGCTCGTAACAGTGTTTACTTTGGTTAAATCGACAGATGCTGTATGGCTATGAATAGGTATTATGCTTCCTTTATTAGCATTTAACCATAGCGGGTTATTGTTGCAATTTAGGCCATATGAAATCTTTTTATCTTTTGAAATAATGATCGCTAAATGATCGCCATGCAAATTAATATAATTGTTTGCACAGGCTTGAAGACTTACGTCACAAAGTGATTTAAGGTTTAAGATATTTTCGAAGCTTGGAACCTTATCAATGAACCCTCGTTGCGTGATTAGTTTGGCAGGCATCAGCAGTTTTGAGGAAAATAAATTAGCTTCTGACTCTATATCCAAGATCTTCGAATTTCTATTTGGTCTTGCTTTTAAATCCTTTGGTGAGCATTGCATATTGTGTCCATGCCTAGGAATTAAAAAATGTCCAAGTTCATGACCTACAGTGAATCGTTGTTTTGTAGGAATGGTATTTTGATTTACAACAATTATTCCCTGACTTTTTTCTTCGTTTGCAACTAACGCTCCTTCTAAACTTTCTAAAGCTGTGTAGCGGATATCTCTGATACCAACTACTTCTGCAATTGTTTCTAAAGGTATTGGGAACGAAATATTCGGGTTTTGTTTTAAAATTTCGTCAACTATGTCTGAAGGCCGAGTAAGATCGGCTAGTTCCATTAGCTCAATGTTAATTCCCATTACTATTTTTTTTCTCTAATTCCTTGGCTAAATTCTCTAAAATAAACAAATCAGACTCAGATAAGTTTTTATCTGCGATGCTTCTAGCAAAAGCTTGAATGGCATCATTCTCTTCTGATGCGCCAGTGAGATAATCGATAGTAACAGAATAGTATTTTGCTAGATTATTGACTAGCTCAAGAGAAGGGTTTTTGGAAGTTCCCCTCTCTAATTCCCATATATGGGGCTTTGAAGCTCCTACACTATCGGCTACTTCTTGAAGAGATTTACCTTTATTTAAACGAAGTTCTTTAAGTTTTGACCCTAGCGACATTTTTAAATGCATCCATAGCGAAAATAACTGTTAGATAAATCTAACACAAATATATAGATTTGTCTTGATCTAATTAAGTCGTTAGATTAATCTAACGATAATGTTAATTATATTGGGAATAAAAAATGAGCGGAAAAAATCAACATGTAGTGCCACATGAGTCAGGTTGGGCAGTTAAAGGTGCTGGGAACTCTAAAGCGACATCTGTTCACTCTACTCAAGCTGAGGCCATTGAACATGCAAGAAACATTGCTCAAAACCAACGCTCAGAAATGTTGGTTCATGGACAAAATGGAAGGATTCGTGAAAAAAACAGCTACGGTGACGACCCTTTTCCACCAAAAGGTTAGAAACTAGTAAAAATAATTTTATCAAGATAAAGGAGAGTTTATGCCAAATGGCAAAACACATATGTTAGTTGGGGCTGGAGTTGGACTTGGAGTTGCTCTTATCGATCAAGATAAGCATTCCATAAGTCATAATCCTGCATTTGGGACTGTTATTGGTGCTATATCAGGTAAGCTGCCAGATATGATTGAGCCAGCACTGAACCCTCATCATCGCCAATTTTTCCACAGCTATTTGTTTATGACTGTGTCCGCTGCTGCGATGTTTAAAGTATATAAATGGTCACCAGATACACCGTTTGAAAAATTGATGCGAGGTATTGCTTTGATAGGTGGGTGTGCCTATTTGAGCCACTTGATTTGTGATTCAACTACACCAAAAGGGTTACCTCTCGTTGGAAAGTTATAGAGGTAATAAAAATAACCATATGGTAATTAAAGTTACCTAATTTGTGGTTGGGATATTTTTAACCAATTGAAAATTAATGAAATTCCTGTTGGCGTGATAATTGTTATTAACCTTACAAAAGGCACGTTTAAGTTAAAGTTTATGTTTCCTAGGAGGTTATATGCCAGCATTATTCAAAAATGCAAGAATTTTGAGCAGACAACAGAAAGTGATGCTCGCAAATGTTCTCGATCAAGTTTTTTCTGGATTGGAGTTAACAGATACTCAGCGAGAGCGGATTGAAACAGCCTACAATGCAGTGGGAAATTACTTAGCTAATTGTGAAGAACCATTATTGAAGGATGCCAAAATTTATGCTCAAGGTTCAATTAGATTAAGGACTGCGGTCAAGCCATTAGAGCGAGAAGAGTTTGATGTCGATCTTATTTTATTTTTGCCAAATGCAAGAAATGCTAGCCGTGATCAAATTGTTAGTGCCGTAAAAACACACTTACTAAAGCATAAGGTTTATGGTGAGTTGCTAGAGGAATTGCCAAGAGGCTTTCGCATTAATTATAAAGGGGATTATCATTTAGATATTACTCCGGCTATTGAATATGATTCGGCCCCTTTAACCGGGCATCCTCTTTGGGTTGTTGATAAGCGAAATGAATTTAAAGAATCAAACCCTGAAGGTATGGCTTCTGCTTTCGATAAGAGTTGCCTACTAAAGCCAAAATTCTTGGCTCAAAAATCATTATATGCTGCTTTGAATTCAAGGTCTGTTGAGGAGTTGCCCGACCAAAGTATTAAGCATTTATTGAATCGGATAATTCAAATTTTGAAACGCCATCGAGATATATGGGCGCAAGATACAAGTAATACTCATAGTCAATTCAAGCCAATCTCTGTACTTTTAACAACATTAGCTACTAAAGCATATGTCGAAGTCGTTGATGCAGGTAAAGAATACGATAACGAATTTGATTTAATTTTGGATGTTATTGAATTAATGCCTCACCACATTGAAAATGAACTTGGTCAAATATTAGTTGCAAATCCCTCTATGCGAGCGGAAAACTATGCTGAGAAATGGAATCGAGTCAAAGACAATGAAGGCTATAAGCTTCAGCAAGCTTTCTTTGCTTGGCATAAAGCAGCCGTGAATTCGTTTGAATATATGATAACTGATGAAGTAAGTGGTTTAGATAATATGTTTGCATCGCTTTCAAGCTCCTTTGGCGACAAAGCAATTGCTATGACGCGAGAGAAGTTTATTGCTGAAGTTAACCTAGCGAGAGAGAAGGACAAACTCAGTGTTGTTTTAGGTAGCGGAGCGCTGACTGTAGCTCAATCAAAAGCCGCTAACGCTAATGTTACCAAAGTAGTAACACCTGTTCGTAGGAATAATTTCTATGGCAGCTAAGTCAAATATTGTGACTCAATTAGAGAACCCTGTTATTGGTATTGCTGAGCAATACATAGCCTTTAAATCATGTTGTAAGGGTGAAGTTGTAATAAGGGACAATGATAAGACAGTTGAGTGGGTTGGTTATATACAGCCTACGTCACTTTCAAGACGTTATAAGGTAGTAATTAGGTACACGATAAATAAATTGCCTTTTTGTATTGTTACTGAGCCAGATTTAACTGTGTTAGCTTCTGACAAGGCTATACCACATACCTATCCAAATAGTACAAACGTTAAAGGGGTTCAGCTTTGCTTGTTTCTGCCCAAAGTTAAGAAGCTGAATAAAGTCAGTGAGTGGCAGCCAACGATGTTTGTCGCAGATACTTTTATTCCTTGGGCTTCTACTTGGTTATTTTATTTTGAATGCTGGCTTTCAACTGGCACTTGGCATGGTGGTGGTGTCGAGCATGATGAATCACAAGAGGTGCTTGAATGACAGCTTCTATTAACTATTTTATTAAAAAAGCTACAGACTGGCTTTTTAGAAAAAAATCCCCTGCGTTGTATGCTGCTAGGTCTGGATTTTTTTTGATGACAGTTTCTTTAGCTGGAAGTTGGGCAATGTTCGTAACTTATTATGATAGCGAGCATTTTTTCGAAATTAACTATCATTCTTCTCATGTAGGTGCTTTCATTGCGCTTATAGGGTTTCTTGTAGGTTGTGCCGCATTTGTTGGAGGGCTGCTCTGGGAGTTTAAACGATATATCGATGAAACTAAGTTAAGGGCTAGGAATAAAACAATAGTTATTGAGCAAAGAGGGCTTGTTGATACTACTGACTCGCCACTAGAAGACTATATAACTTCTAAGTCAAATATAAACACTGAATCTGTAATAAACGATATTCGTGAACGGATTGTTGATAACGTTATTACTCGGCCTGATTTGGCTTTGTTAAAACTTCAACATTTGGGTAGGGATATTCAAGTGCGCAAAGATAGGTTGAATTCAAGCGATGTCTCAGTTGCTTATGGGGGCATTATGCCAGTTCCTTTTGCCTTTTATACAGGATATCTTCTGGACGATGAAACAATTGTCTCATTATACGATTGGTTTCGCGACGAATCTTGTTGGAGAGAAGTAGATGAAGAAGATGACTTCGAAGAGTTCGATATCTCCAGTAGCAATGTAGGCGCTTCAGAGGCTGTTATCGCAATCTCATTCTCCTATTTGGTGGATAAGGTAGCTATAGAATCCGAATTCGCTGGGAAGTCAATTCACTATTTAACTCTACCTAAAAGAAATAGAAACAATCATTGGTCCAAAACGAAGCAAAATCGACTTGCTGGTGATTTCTTAGAGTTTTGTAAGTTATTGCAGGAAAATGGGGTTGAGAAGATTCACTTAATATTAGCTTCGCAAAATAGCGTGTCTTTTAGGTTTGGGCAAGCATACGACAAACGTAATTTACCTCGATTAGCTATTTATCAATATGAAAAGCACTTTTCCACAAAATATGCATGGGCATTAGTTGTTCCACATAGCTCTGATGCATATCCGTCAATCGTTTCAGCGGAAACCATAAGAGCTGCATAGGATAGCGATCGCATACTTAATTGGTAATTAACAAGCCCATATTTCTTGTTTTTGTTCATAACAATCTGTGTATGAATTTAAATTTTTAGCAAAATAATGAAGTAAAATAAAAGAGGTAACATTGAAACGAATATTAGACAACATTTCTCCATTCTTGATGCTAGGTGCTGTATCGGGGTATCTAGCTGTCTTTAAGGATGCGTTATTGTCATCAACTTGGCTGCAATGGATAGAGGAGTTCATGAAGATCAAGTTTAACTGGGAAAAAATTTCTCTAGACTTGTTTGCTGAACACGCCGCACCGACAACGTTAACCGTGATAATTGTAAGTCTTACATTTTTCACGATATGCCACAGGATAATATATGGTGAGGTTCGGGAGTTGTCGTCAGTTTTGGGTGTCAAAGTGATATTACCCTTGGAAAACTTTGGTGCTTTACTATCTATTTCAATTCTGGGGCCAACTCTAGGGTTATCTTTTTCAGCGCTGACAACATGCCATTTCAAGTACTCCTTAGCTTTTTTGTTGGCTAGTACTTTCCCAGCTCTAGCGTACTTTTTGATTCAATGGACGTTAAATCTTTGTATAAATCCAAACTTGGAATTTGAGTGGCGAGAGGAACAAAATAACTATAAAACAAAATCGAAGTTACATGGCCTACTAATTCTCCTAATAATGTTAGCTGTAATGATAGGGCACTACTATATTTTTTGGGGGATGACTGTTGTTAGAGATTCGATACTCTCGTGGATTTAAATGTTTATCTGTTACTTTAAAGTGAGTACATAGAATAGTATTTAATACTAAGAGAAAAATCGTAGAGTCTATGTAATTAAAGACCTCTAGAGCAGTTTCCAATTACTTTTGCATTAAGGGTTTGTTTTTCGAAGTCAAAATGGTGCAAAGTTTCCAACTAGGTTTGTAACAAGCCTTGTGGTAAGTTATTGAAAAATATAGGGGCTGAGTTTCCGACTAGATCTGTCGTGATCATGTAGGTCGTGCTTTAGCGCGACAATGATTTTAAAAACCGCCTTAAGTAATTAAGGCGGTTTTTTTGTGGATGGGGTTTGGGGTTGTCATTCTGAACTTGTTTCAGCATCTAGGTGTTTTCACGCACGATGTTAGTCTTGGTAGCAGCGATTTCATATCGCGTCTTGTGATGGTGTGTGGGTCAGTCTGTGGTGCGACAGGTTAACAACATTGTCGCCGTGAACGACGAACTACAAGGGAATAAAACACCTCGGTAGCACCGATTTCATGCCGCAATTTGTTATCGCCTGTAGGTCGTGCTTTAGCGCGGCAGGTTTAAAACCAGCCTTCAATTTAACCTTTTGTCGCGTTGGCGACGGCAACTAAAGGGCGGTAAGCATTTCAATTTAATAACGTGCAGAAATTCATCCATGAAGTTTCTGCCTGTCGGCATCCATACCTCCACTTCCTCACGCTGCGAAACTTTGTTTCGGTCACTCGTCACCCCACGGCGCTCCTCCATCACGCTAAATCTTCAAATAATGCGATTGATGAAGGTGCAAAATATACGTTGCGAAGCAAGGTTACTTTTGCGCAAGGTGAAAGGAGTGGTTTTAACTATTGCTGAGCCTCTCACTTTCCGATCCATTAACTAAATCAGCCTTGCAGCGCATCCATGCGCTGACATTACTTATCAATTACTTATTTTCAGGCGTGATAAAAGGGGGAAGGGGGTTGTCTGTGGGTTTTGTATTTAGGGTTGCACAATGCAAGACCTGACCCTGTGAATTTATAATAATATAACTGGTACCTATTGATAACTATTGAAATACTGTTGTACAGTTATTCACCATTAAAATGTTTTAAAGAAAGTAAACAGCAAAGGTTTTTAAAATGATTAAGTCGCCCACTTTTTTGGCTTTTATTATACTTTTCAAGTTAGTATCTTTTAAATTACTTGCTCAAAATGAGAGAACATCAGAAACATTAAAACTAGCAGGTGTTGAGGTTGGTTTGCACAGTGATATAAATGAAAACTTTGAGTTTAAGGGTGATCAATATCATAAACTTTCAGCCTTAATTGACAAAGTCACTATTTTTCACCCTAACAAAACTGGTGGCTGGAGGGTAGGCTTTGGAAATAGAGAAAACTGGGATTATAGTAACTGCTCTATTGATAGAGGCCATATCCGAACTCTTAAAAAAGTCATGTATTTTCAAATTTTAGAAGAAATGAGTAACAAAATAGACTCTGATATAAATGAAATAAAAAAGTTTTATAAACATGACAACCTAATAGATGACTTATTGCTCAGAACAAATTTAACACTACATATTAAATGCACAGGGTTTACACCATTCTCAAGTGAGTTGAGTAATAAACATAAAAAAGACCTAAGGCTTGATATCTCTTACTATTATTTAGACGGTGTTATAACATATGCCAAAGTTAGTCAAGAGGTAGGAAAGTTAACTTTTTCTGAATTTAGTGATATCTCAGATAAAAAGGTTGAGGATTTCAAACGTCAGCCAAAGTTAAAACAAAAAGGAAATTCTTATTTAGCTAAATATGGGAAGAGTTTTGGAAGGAAAAAAACAGATTATTACTGCTCTATTGTTTATAAATCAATGAGTTTAGTACAACTTTGTGACATAAATATCACTGAGTCATTTTTAAACCAAAGGCTAAAAAGCTATTTAAAAAGCATACAAGGAAAGCTTTTGAAAGAAAAAATTATCAATAGGCTGTCGTTAGTATTAAAAGAAGAAAAAATACGGAACAATAAAAATAAAGGCAACGTTGTTTTATAATCAACAGGACATATATGGGCGCTCAACCACTGTCAAGTAGTAGCAATTCAACAAGGTTGTTTTAGCAGCCTTGTTGTTTCGTTAATTTATCCCATATTTGCTATTTATATTTAAATAAACGGTCATTTCTAGTCACCTTAAGAGGATAAAACTAAAGAATAATAGGGTCAGGTCTTGCATTGTGCATTTTGACCCTATGAGTTCAAAGACAGCCTAATCCTTAACTTAATCCCATAACTTACAGACAGCACCCTTTCCCTTTTATCACACCCTGAAAAGAATAAATTGATGAGTAATGCGCTCGCATGGCGGGATTTATGTTCCCGACAAATCCCAAGTACCTAAATCCATTTAGGCAATGCGAGCCAAGCCATGCTTGTACATGGACGTACCTTCATGGCGTGTACGTTCACATCAATTTATTGTTTGAAGGATCTAGGGTGATGAAGGGCGCCGAGGGGTTCCAAGGGGAGACCGGCGGCAGCCTCCCCTTGGTTGTAGTCGCCAACGCGACAAATGCTAAATTGAAAGCAGGAAGTGAGTAACAAAATCAATGGGGTCAGAGCCGTTGATTTTCGCTTGTAATTTCCTGTAACTAGTTGTAATTGGCTGTAATAGCTATAGCTCCTTTTGGAAACTACAGTTGAATTGCTACATGTGTAGCTAATCAGCGATTAACATTTAAAAGGATAGTTATTATGAGCCATACTATGAAAATGTATGTTTATAACAATAGCGGGCACACACTTGAAGGTTACAATGTGGATCACGCATGGAATGACAAGACACAAACTGCTCACGGTGAAAACTTACCGTATCAGAAACTCAGTCCACCAACGGAGTGCATCACTGGATATGGGCCAGAAAAAGATTGGTATACAATATCAGTAAATATTGACAGTATTGGTCATAAATCTACTGATTTTTACTGCAATAGTTCTCATGACCATAAATGTGTAGAAATATCTGTTCACGATGAGTATGTTAACTGTAACTATTACAAAGAAGATACACCTGAAGGCCATTCTCCAGATACTTCCTGTAAACATAAACACTACCGTTAACAGAGAGTAGATTCGGCAGGGGGTATACTCTGCTTTGAGAACTTCTCAAAAGGTTAACTAAAGCTAGTTAACCTTTTTGTTATAGGCTTTGTAATGAGCTGAGGACTATGATTTCAGCTTGCAAAATCAACAGGGCCTGGTCTTGCATTGTGCATTAATAGCACTCAGGGAGGTGAAAGCAGGGCATGAAAACACATAGATTCTGAAACAAGTTCAGAATGACAAAATTTGAGAATTTTTTGCATTAAACAGTAGCGTCATAAAGCCGCTACTACAGGTTAAGGTTGTTTATTTCACAGTGCCTTACTTATAACCCTCTATTGCTTAGTCCCAAAAATCTTATCACCCGCATCACCAAGTCCCGGTAAAATATAACCTTGCTCATTGAGCTTTTCATCTACACTGGCAGTATAAAGCGTGACATCTGGGTGTGCCTCTTCAAGTGCTTGAATACCCTCTGGGGCTGCTACTAAAACCATGGCTTTTATGTCTTTTACCCCATGCTTTTTTAATAAATCTATGGTCGCTACCATAGAGCCTCCCGTTGCTAGCATTGGATCTACGACCAAGGCGACACGTTTATCTAAATCAGAAGTGAGTTTTTCAAAGTAAGGCACTGGCTCTAGGGTTTCTTCATCGCGATAAAGACCAACCACTGAGACTCTTGCACACGGAATGATTGATAGCACACCTTCATTTAAACCCAGCCCAGCTCTTAAGATAGGAACCAAGGTTAGTTTTTTACCAGCCAATTGTTGTGTGCTGATATCACCTTGCCAAGAAGTTGTGGTGGAGTTTTCTAGCGGTAGATCTCGTGTTGCTTCAAAGGTTAACAAACTGCCAATTTCTGATACTAATTCACGAAATGCTTTAACGCTTATATCGTGTGTTCGTAATAGTCCCATCTTGTGAGAAATTAATGGGTGCTTAACTTCAACTACGTTCATGTTGTGGCCTAAACAAGTTTTTATAATTTAGTTAAGTAACAAGAGTGAGAATAATCAATAAAATTTATTATAGGATTAATAAGTAGCAGTCTTCAGAGCAAATTAATTCGTGCCCTTTACGTGTTAAATTGAAAGCTTTTTTTTAAACCTGTCGCGCTAAAGCTCGACCTGCAACATCAAGCCGCTGCTACAGTTGTTGCTACCAACGAGTGTGGAAACACATAGATTCTGAAACAAGTTCAGAATGACAAGATTTGAGAGCTCTTTACATAAGATGGTCGCGGTATAAAGCCGCTGCTACAGTTTTTGCTACCAACGAGAATGAAAACACATAGATTCTGAAACAAGTTCAGAATGACAAGATTTGAGGGTTCTTTACATGAGGCGGTCGCGGCATAAAGCCGCTGCTACAGTTTTTGCTACCAAAGAGTGTGAAAACACATAGATTCTGAAACAAGTTCAGAATGACGAACTTTGCACTTATTACATAAAACGGTCGCGGCATTTATTTTATTCACCCTATGTGTAATTATCAGTTCAAAGGATCTATGCAGGTAAAATAATAATGAAAAACAGAATCTTAAATGGAGTTTTTGCAGGGCTTTTAGGCATGGGTTTTGGTGTTTACTTGCAAGCTAATGCGCAAAACTCACAGCAAGAATTTAATGCCAGTGCGGCATGGTTAGAGCTTAAAAATACCCTTGAGCAACAATATGCATACCTCGATAGAGAAGGGGTGAATAAGAATGAGTTGTTTGATTTATTTGCAGCAAAGCTGAGCGCTTCATCATCTAAACAGGCATTTTCCGATACTGCGCAGCAGTTACTACGTAACTTCTACGACCCGCATTTAAACCTTGGGCCATACAATGAGTTTGATTTTAGTGTGTATCCCACAGGATCTGATATTTATGTGAATTATCAAAACCAGCAGTTTATTGTGGTTGATGTTAAGGCTGGCTCTTCGGCAGATTTAGCGGGGATCAGGCCCAACATGAAAGTCACTGCTGTGAATGGTGTATCAATGGAGCAGGCGGTAAAGCAAGTACTTGGTCGTGAATTGTCGCAGTTATTGCCTGAGCAAGTTAACTATGCCGCAAACGTGAGTTTAGGTGGGTTTAGAAATACGGCGCGGACGATGACCATCAATGATGGAACGGGTGACAAGCAGTATAGGCTAGCAGCCAGCTATGCGGCGATCAATGCGTTTCGAGATGGTCCTGCAGTCAGTTTTAAACAAATAGATGATGTGGGTTATATCGCATTCAATAATGCACTTGGCAATATGGCAACCGTTGCTGAGTTTAAACAGGCTTTAAGTGAACTGACAAAAACCAAAGCCTTGATCATTGATTTACGTAACACCCCAAGTGGCGGTAATACGGGAGTTGCCGAACCAGTTTTGGGCCATTTTGTAACGCAAAAAACGGCTTATCAGCGTTATCGAGTTCAACAAGCTGGCGTACCTTATGAGCGTGCGCAAATGGAAACCGCTTATGTTACCCCAACTTTGCCTCACTATAACAAGCCGTTCGTTGTGTTAGCGGGCCACTGGACCGGTAGTATGGGCGAAGGTATGACCATTGGGTTTGATGCCATTGGCGCCAATACGGTCATCGGTGCGCCTATGGCTGATTTACTGGGTGGCATTAAAACGGTGCAACTTGAGCACAGCGACACTTGGTTAGAGTTGGGCTTTGAGCGTCTATATCATGTTGACGGCAGCTTTAGAGAAGATTTTGTGCCGCATGTTTATATGAATACGGCAGACAGAGACAGCAATGGTAATGATCCTGCATTAGCCAAAGCACTGTTACTGCTGAGTGAATTAAACTAATTATTCAACTTAGTTAAGCTATATAAAACCGTGGTTATGGCCTTGTATTGGTTAAGCACCTTGCAAGGCCTGAATCGCTTTATCCTGTTACTTCAAAAACATATCAAACTGATTATTTAATTATCGATATTACCTTATTGCTCTCGTTGCATGTGGCATTCTTGCGCACTGGAAATGTTAACACTTTGTAATGCTGTGTAATCGGTTTTAGCGGTGTTTTCGACTAATGTGTATAACGAGCGGTCATCGCTCACCTGTACTAGCTAACTAAAATTTGTGAGTTACAGCTGGATAAAACACCCAGCCACATTTTTATGTAGGCCAGCAATATTGCACAACGTTCACCGTCACAAAGGAGCAAATTATGAATGTGCAGAACAAAATGGGCCCGTCGGTAGAAATAGACAAAGAAATTAATCCTGAACTCCTCCTCAGTGCTACGCAAAAGCAGCAAATAAAAGCGCGTGATAGCAAATACAAAGAGGCCGACTTATCTTGTTTACGGGCAATTGCGCAAGCAGCAATTAACGTTGAGTTATTCACAATTCCACTTTATATGACCAGCCTTTACTCGATTCAGGGTACACACCAAATTGCTGATTCGTCGAATCTCTACCCTGGTCGTCATTGGCCAGGACTTGGCCCTTCTGCTGGTTATATTCCTGAAGCTAGACGCAATGAGTACGATGTTAATTTAGAGCCGCTTTTTAATATTGATTGCTTGGCCGGAGAGTCAGGTAAGGTAAACAAGCAAGCCGAAAAATATGCTCTGTCTGTGAATCAGCAGGTGTTCAATGGCGTATATAGTGTCTTTATTGAAGAAATGTTGCACTTACAACTAGCTTCAAACATGGCGAGTAAATTGGGCCTAACACCGAGTTTTACTAGTCAGGCATTGATCAATGAACAATATGGTTGGAAGTGTTACAACAACCAAAGTGGCATTCCGCATATTCTCGACTTTGCCGACTGCACTAAAGACTTATCGAAACTGAGCCCTGAGGTGCAAACTTACTTCAAACAAATCTTCCCTGGCAAAACTTTACAAGACTTACGCGTTAACGCCACTGAGCTCAATAAAGAACAAACATTGCTCTTTATGTTGATTGAAGAAACTGAAGAGAACGCGAAGAAAATTATCCAACCTGAATATCTAAAGCCAAACGAAGAAACAAATCGACCTAAGTATTTTGAACAAGCCCCGTATGATTGGTGGCAGCCAAACAATAAAGAAAGTGATTTGCCATTATTTGGCTCCATTGGGCACATGTATCTTAGTTATTGGAATTATATTCAGATCCAATACGACGATGGCACTAGCTTGTTAGATTACGCAACGATTCAACGTGACTACTTTAATGAACGCTCTGGCGAAAAAGGTTATCAAGCACAGTTCCCGGGTATCAATGGTTCGCTCAACGTTAAGGCAGATCATACGGCTTTAAAAGAGGCCTTAATGAATAATGTGAATGCCATTACAGATCAAGGCGAAGGTGGCGGTGTGGCTGAAATGCTGAGTAAATGCTGGGCTGAAGAACAATGGGCACAGAACCTTCTTGCAGCTCTGGCAGCGTCATCAGAAGAGGAGCATCCAAGTAAAGTTCAAGAAAAGTTTCAACCTAGTGCCGAAGCATTAAAAGCGGATTACCCAGCAAGCGGCGATGAAGGGCCAATTTCTGGCTCTGCGTGCGCGCGGATCACAAATAAGTACAAAGATCATTTTCAAATATTCTCAGACACATTGCAGCTGATCGTTGATTTTGAAAAACCTAACGCTAGCTCTAGTGAGCGCTATATGACTTGGCCAACTTGGTTTGCTGAGGGTAATGCTTGGAGCTCAGCGTTGTTAGACCCAAATGGTGGCGATAAGGCTTATGAAACTAACCCGCAACTGCCGCAGGTAGAGAGCGTGGTACAAGCACTTAATAATTTGAAGCTAACAGCAAATATTGGTGATACCCATAAGCTATTTAGCCAATCTGCAGTTGGCACAATTAAAGGGCTAACGACAGCGCTTGACCGTTATTGGTCTGGTCAAACTAATGAGTTTCCAGGTCCTGCAATGGGTGGCTCTGGCGATAGGGTGTCGATTTGTTGGGCCACCACAGGCATTGCACCAGATCTGGTGACAGGTATTGAACCTCAAAACCCTCAAACCCTGTACCATGCCTGCCAAGGAATGAGTTATACCAATATTGGCTCTGATGATTTACCACCTCCAGAGGTGTATCACAGTTGTAAAGGCAGCAACGATTGTAAAGCACAAGGGGGATGCGGATTTGTGCATAGTACAACTGCTGGTGGCAGCTGTGGTGGCTCAGTCGCTAAAGGGCCGAAAAGTGCACCTGCAGATAACAAGTGTAATAATTTAGGGGGGTGTGCAGTGCCTATTTCGGCTTCTCAGTTATTCCCTGAACTTGCTGACGGTGAGTATAAAATGCAGCTGTTTAAGTTTGATCTGAAGAATAAAAATAGTTTCTCAGCCATTGATTACACTTATCCAAAAAGTGCCGATCCGTGCAAAGGTAAGCAAGCCCCAGAAAAGCAAGATGAACACGTACTAATGCCTTACGAAAAAGGTGATGGAGTGTATAACATTGCTTGGCAAGCTTATTGTAATGCCAATGGTCTGTTGGATGCGGATGGTAACCCGAAAGAACAGCCAACACCTTCAGATATTCGTCTCGCACTTCCTCCTTCAACTTGATGGGAAGCTAGCATGATAAAACGAACTCAGACGCAGCAGTTTGCTGCGCCTGCTATCAGCAAACTAGGCAATTTAGGGTTTGGTGTTGGACTGCGAAGTCAGCATTACCCCTATATTATGTCTCATCTAGATCAAGGTACGCCACTTGGTGTGGATTGGTTTGAAATCATCAGTGAAAACTATATTGATAATCATGGTTACGGACGGTATGTGCTCGATAAGTTAAAGGAGCAATATCCATTGGTAATGCATGGTGTATCAATGAATATTGGTAGTAGCGATCCACTTAATTTTGAATACCTGAGTAAGTTAAAAACTTTGGGTGAGTTTGTGAAGCCGCAACTTATTTCAGATCATTTATGTTGGACAGGTCTTGCGGGATTAAATAGCCACGATTTGCTGCCTATGCCGTTAACTGACGAAAGTTTGCAGCACGTTATTCGCCGTATTGATCAAGTCCAAGACTTTTTAGAGCGACCTTTAGTACTCGAAAACCCTTCAACTTACCTTGAGTTTCAGCATTCAACATTGACCGAAAGTGAGTTTTTTTGCGAGCTGCTTAAAGCAACCGGTTGTGGCATGTTGTTGGATGTAAATAATGTTTTTGTGAGCAGTTTTAATCATGGTTTTAATGCCGAGCAATTTATACATGAGTTACCTCACGAACACATTGTGCAGATCCACCTCGCGGGCCCTAGTGACTGCGGTGACTGCTTGATTGATACGCATGACCAACCCGTTCCAGAAAAAGTTTGGCAGTTATATCAATTAGCACAAAGCTTAACTGGTGGGGCGTCGACGTTACTTGAATGGGATGCCAATATTCCAAGCTTCCCTGAGCTTGTTGAAGAACTAAATAAAGCGAAGTTAGTACTTACAGGGCACATTCCTCAGCAAGATACAGTATCAAAGACAAATGCCATTTCGACCCCGATTGTTAACGAGCGAGCAGAGTTATTGTAATGAAAGTGCCCGACTTAACACAAACTCAGCAATGGCTTAGCACTGTCTTAATGGTACGGGGCGACCTGCCTCAAAAGCTGAATAAAGCAGCTGCCAATGGCTTAACTTTGCATGAGTGCGTCAAAAGTAGCGAATCACTCAGCGCTATGAGAAGAGTCGATATTTATGCTGCGGGCTATGTGATGCGCTTGGTTGAATGTCTTCGAGGGGAGTTTGCGTTGTTGTGCCGATTTATGGGAGATGAAGTATTCGATACGTTTGCTAAAGCATTTATTGTTACCTTGCCTTCAGAATCTTGGACGCTTCATCAGCTTGGTGCGCGTTTTTCTGATTTTTTAGCCCACACTAAGCCAACAGGTGATTTTAATGCTCATCAACAAGCGATGTTCAGTTTGCCTTCAGAGCTGGCTAAGTTTGAAAGAGCAAAAGCATTAACGCTGTTAAAGCCCGGGCCTGAAACTGAGTATCAAAGTGAGGCAATCAGTGAGCTTGAGTTACTTTGTGGTATTGCAGAAGAGCGCATTTTAGCTGTACCTGAGTCTGTTCAGCTTATTCATACTGAGTATTCTATATTGCCGCTTGTCTCGCAGCTTGAGCAAGCAGAGCCGTGGACCTTACCTGCAGAAGAGTCGATGAATATAGCGATATCACGGTGGCAATATCGACTAAAAGTCACAACCTTAAACGACTGGCAAACAGACTTATTACTGCATTTGCAAGCGCAGCCGTTATGTTACCGTGATGCGGTAACGCATTGTGCTGAGCGAATGAATATAGCGCCACAAACTTTGAAGTCTCAGTTGGCTATTTGGCTGCCAAGTGCCGTTAATATCGGGCTATTCTCGTTCCAAAATAACCGTTAAGAATTTGCTCTAACTCGCTATTAAACCTGTTATTTTTGTGACAGGTTTGACTCAGCGTTTGTAGTTATTAAAAGGCTAGAAGAATTGAGTGCAGCAACAAAAATCGCCTAATTTTAAACTCGAAGTCATAGCGCTGAGTCTACGACTTCTAATTAATGACACTTAAGCACGATAGATAAGAGGTTTTACACCTTCTAATTTTTCGTAATGCTCAAAGCCATGGTTTCAGCTATCCAAGCAGTCATCGCATTGATATTAATATAGTATTCCTGCCAACCATATTTTCCTTCTCTTTTATGAGTTTGCACACCCGGGTAATCTCCTCCTGAGCTGATCCCCGCAACGAAATAGCCATTTGGAAGCTTAATAAGGGCAGGGCTGCCGCTATCTCCGGGGCCATTAATGCCTTCAAGCGGTAATGCGTTTTTGCTATCTGGCGCATCAAAATTAAAAATCAGATAATTGCCGTTGATGGCGTCTATTTTATTGTGTGCAACACGCAGTTGTCTGTCGTTCACTCTCTCTTTGCGAGAGACGCCCTCCAAACCGTTACCAAAGTCACCCCAGCCCATCACTTCTATGGTTTGGTTCACTTTGACTTTTTGCTCAAGCAAAGGGAAGGTTTGAACGCCTTTGAGAGGATGTGAAAGTCTTAATAAAGCGATATCAAATGATGCGTCTTTAACCTTGTCTTCAATATCAATGATTTTACCTTGCTCATTCTTTATCGCTTTCATATAGCCATATTCAGGTGGCAAATGAATCGAGTGAACTTCAGCTTTGTTACCTGCTATTTCTAGCTGACTGCCAGACTCTAATAAAATAGTGCAATGCGCAGCGGTAATAGCCCATTGCGGCGTTAGCAAAGTACCCACACAGTTTTTAGTTTTGCCATCATCTTTCAAAGGAAAAATAGCGGGGTAATCGGTTGCTTGTTGAATGTATTTACCGTCACTTACATCATGTCGAATTATCATGGCATTAGCGTGCAGGCTTGTTGTGATTAAACCACCTAGAATTAACTTGCTTATTAAGTTCATGCTTATTCCTTACTCTTCATGTTTAGAGTAATGAAGTAGCAAGGTGCATTCCTGAATTTAAGTTTATGATATTTATTGGTTTTGTTTTTTCATAGCGATTTTTAGCGGTGTTCATTTACGGTTTCGTTAAGGCTTTTTTGATTTCGAGAAAAAGGTTGGCGCCTACAGGGGGCAGAGGTTGGGTTTGTAGGCGCGGTTTACCCCGCGTAAGGGTAAAGAATACTGAGAAACAGCGATTGATTTCAGGCTTTTTGTCGTCACCCTGAATTTATTTCAGGGTCTATGTTTGCTTGATGGATCCTGACCTTCGTCAGGATGACAAGTTGTGCATAGGCAAGAAAGCGCGACATAAAGTCGGCGTCTATAGGGAGCTGAGGTTAGGTTTGTAGGCGCGGGTTTACCCCGCGCAAGGGTAAAGAGTGCTGAGAAATGGCGATTGAATTCAGGCTTTTTGTCGTCACCCTGAATTTATTTCAGGGTCTATGTTTGCTTGATGGATCCTGACCTTCGTCAGGATGACAGGTTTTGTATTTGTGCATTGTGAATGAAAAGTTTTATAGCTGTGTTGCGATACATCCATGTAGCTACGCCCATCGGGTATCCATACCCTCACCTCCTCGCGCTGCGAAACTTCGTTTCTACCTTAATTAAGTTCGGTGAGTATATTACATCCATGTAGCTTGGGCCCGGTTCGGCCGTCCAAGGCCTCACGCTCAACGCTAGTCTTGCTGCGCGCACTCGCAAGCCTCAAGACGCGTATCGCCCTTGCGCAAAGAGAATGTGCTCGCTTCGCTCGCAGTCATAAACCCTTTGCACCTTCAACGTGTATTTTGCACTTTACACTGGTACGATGAGTTTTTACTCTGAAAACAAATAACCATAACAAAGGCAACATCATGCAGGAATTTTTTGAGAAGTTTGCAATCACCACTAAGGTAAACGTGGTCTGGGGTGAAATGGATGCGTTGGGGCATGTGAACAATGTGTCGTATTTCCGCTATTTCGAAACCGCGCGGATCGACTTTTTACAACAAACTGGGTTGTTATCTGTTTTATCGGAGCCGACCCATAGCCCAGTGTTACGCGACACTTATGCGCAATATAAACGCCCTGTGACTTTTCCCGATACCTTGCACATTGGCTCGTATATTACTGACATTAAAGAAGATCGCTTTACTATGCGTTATGAAGCGTTTAGCGAGTCGCAGCAGGCAATCTGTACAACGGGTTATGCGAATGTGGTGATGTTTAATATGAAAACCGGCCAAAAGTCGCCAATTCCTGAGAATATGCTAGCCATACTTAAGCAATACGAAATGGAGTGTCAGTAATTTTAGGTTTGGTTACGTAAGCTGCAATTTGAAAGAAAAAAATAGGTATTGCTTGTGTTGTTACTCTGAACGCATAAGCAATACCTTTGCCTTTAGTTTTTGTGCTAGCAGCACTCGCTAAAGGGCGAGTGATGATCGTTAAGCTTTTTTGAATAAGCTTTGCAATTGGCTCAACACGGCTGCGATTGCGACGCCAAGCACTGCACCTAAGCCAAGTTTGGCGATGATGTTAAGTAGCCAGCTTATAGCAGGTAAAAGTTGTTCAACGGTATGGACAATGCTTTCTAATAAATGAAATTGGTGGGCGAGAATATCAACGCCGACTAACAACATGGCTAGCACACCCGCGACAGATAAAAACTTCATGAGTCCATTGGCAAAATGTAGCAAGCCTTTACCAACCCCGCGTTTAATTGCTGCGAATGTGGTTTTGTTGGCATCTTTGAGCATAGCTAGGCCGATGTCATCTAATTTTACAATTAAGGCGACAATGCCATAAACACCTATGGTGAGGGCGAGTCCAATTAATGACAGGACGATAGCTTGCTTTTCAAAGGGCTGATCTGCAATCGCGCCAAGAGCAATGATGATAATTTCTGCCGACAAAACAAAGTCGGTCACAATGGCACCCTTGATTTTATCTTTTTCAAATTCAACCAAGTCGACATTTTCATCTTCTAGTGCTTTAACAAATTCAGCGGTTTCTTGCTGTTGTTGCTGGCGGTGAAACAGGCCGTGAAGAATTTTTTCTCCACCCTCAAATAGTAAATACAGCGCCCCTAAAATCAACATGATGGGGATCATAAATGGCGCGAAATAACTAAAAGCCAAAGCGACGGGCACTAAAATAAACTTGTTTAGCATCGAACCTTTAAAAACTTTCCAGACAACCGCGAGCTCTCTGTCTGGCTTTATGCCGCCAGATAATTGTTCGGCGTTAACGGCAAGGTCGTCTCCGAGTACCGGCGCGGTTTTGGTAGCGGCTAATTTAGTTAGCGCAGCGACATCATCGAGCAATGCGAGTAGGTTTGCTGATGGCATAAACTTTCCTTTCGTTTGGTTTTATTGAGTGCGTTTACATGGCAAGCGTGTTGCGCAGCATCTCGCTCTTTTATTATTAGTAGCTTTGTATTACAAACAGGCTAGCTCTCAAAATACACCAAGTGCTGATTGTTTTTTGCATGGTTAATGATGATATTGCAGTGATGACAGTGTGAAAACAACCTAAATGTTGATTTAATTTTGTGATTTTTTACCGCATTTTTTCGAGTAGCTAATCGGTTTTCGGTATGCTTTGAGCATCAAGAAGTCAGTTATATTTTCAATGTCAGAATTAACCGCGAAGCAGAACATTAAAACTATCGTGTCTGCGATTAAGACCGAGGAGCAATCTCTTCGAGCCCGTTTTCCTATTCTTAACCAGCAAAACCTCATCGCAATGGTTATCTTGTTGTTGTCGCTCTTTTTACTTATTGGCGTTGCGACGCTGTATTATTTTGCGCTTATTCCTGCGTGGTTATGCATTATTTTAGCAGCGCTCATTACGTCTATTTCTCATGAATTAGAGCATGACCTTATTCATAAACAGTACTTTAGTAATCAACCAGTTATTCATAACTTTATGATGTTGACGGTATGGCTGATGCGACCGAATACGGTAAACCCTTGGTATCGCAGGCAAATACACCTACACCATCACAAAGTGTCTGGTACTGAGCAAGATTTAGAAGAGCGTTTAGTCGGTAATGGCATTAAATCGCCATTTTTAAGAGCGGTGGTGATTGTCGATGGCTTGCTCGGTTTGTTGATTAATGCAAAACGTTTTAGCAAAGAGATCAAAGGCTTTAAGTTTCTTAAGGTGTTTAATGCTGGTTTCCCGATCACCTCGGCTTACTTTGCAATTTTATATAGCGTGATTGCATATCATGCAGTGCAATTTATTCAGCCATTTGAACTACCAGTTTGGGGCGCCGACCTACTTGCAGTGGCTGAGTTTTTAATGGTGGTGCTAATAGTGCCTAATATGATCCGTTCAACGTCACTGAATTTTGTGACTTCTTCAATGCACTATTATGGTGGTGTGACCAATTTGCTAGAGCAAACACATGTGATCACCAGTCGTTGGTTTTTACCTTTCCAGCTGTTCTGTTTTGATTTTGGCCGAACGCATACCATTCATCATTTCGTGCCCAATCAACCTTTTTATATTCGTCAGTTAATCAGCAAGAAAATACAGCCAATAATGGCTCAATACGGTGTGCGCTTTAATGATTTGCAGAGCTTGAAGTACGCGAATAGGTATGTGGAGAAAGGGTAGGGTTTGTTTGTAAGCGCGGGATGACACTGGGCAGAAGTAAAGCGCGACGTAAAGTCGGTGCCTACAGGGAGTTGAGGTTTGGCTTGTTGGCGTGGGTTTACCCTCGCAGAATTAAAGCGCGACATAAAGTCGGCGCCTACAGGAGCTGAGGTTGGGGGTGTAGGCGCGGGTTTACCCCGCGCAAAATAACCTTGCTTCGATGGAGTGCATTTCAGCGGCTGCTAAACTTTCTTACTTCACCTTGCGCAAAATAACCTTGCTCCGCAACGTGTATTTTGCACTCTAATGCACAGTGATTGGGTGATCATTGACCACTAAAGATTTGCCATTTTGTTTGGCGCGAATAAAGCTAGAGACTAGAACGTCATTCGACAAGGTGTTGATGTCTGCAACCTCTTCAACCATGCAAAACGAAATAGAATCCCAGCCTAAACCATGAATAAACTTTTCAAGTTGCTCGATGTTGTCTTGGTAATTTTTATCGGTTGTTAATAAGCCAATAGAGTGTTTATTTCCCACTTTGTACTTATCGTTGGCTGGTGTGGCACATTTTGCATAGCCGCTTAGTACATACACTGTATTTTCGTTTTTATTCATTCTGATTACATGCCTAAGTAAGTTTGAGTATCTTCCATATGCATTTTTCAAACCAAATTAATAAATGGATATGTATGAGGTATTTAAACGCTTTTTAATAGCTGAAGTGAGTTAATTCGAGATGTCATAGGCCGCTTATGCTCAAAGTGTCAATTTTTTGAAAAGTAAAGAATCTCTTTATTGTTACTTCTTTCTTGCTTTCCAAGTGCCTCCGTATTGATAGGTTTCAGCATGCAAATTTTTGATTTTTACTAAACAGGGGCCGCACAGAAATTGCCATTTAATACTCATATCGAAACGGCATCGGTACATTACAGGTTTGCTTTGCAGGCATTGTGAACAAAGTTTATGGCGTAAGCGCATATTTTGGCTCTAGAGTTTATTGCTTGATACGAGGCATACAAGGGTTCGATCAATTGGTGGCATTAATATACGAAGAAAAGAGCATAAAAATTTTTACCGTATGAGAGTGAATATCAAGTTCTAAACAAATGTTGGACCTAAAAAAGTTAAATTGTTATATTTCTCCGCGCGAAAAAAATCGCTACTTATTTGTTTTATAAGAACTTAAGTAAGCTGTTTTAAACGAGCACACATAGGGTCGCAATTTAAGTGTGGCCATATTTTTTGCTTTTTCTACAAATACAAACGTAAAGACGATGGAACGCATGAAAAAACTTCTTTTTGTGATTAGCCTATTTTTATTTTCAACGACTTCTTATGCTGAATATGATCGGTACTGGTTAGAGTTAAGCGCTGGGTTTGCACACGGTGAAACGTTAAAACTAAAAGCAAGAGATGGTGAAATGGGGTGGGCGCTTATTCATTCAAAATATGATGAAAGCAAATTTTTAGGGCCTGCGAATTATAATAGAGAGACTTTAGAAAAGCTTGAGACTGAATATAAAGTATATGGCTTATCTAAGTTTGTATCTTTTCCTTTTAATTGGGGTTATGCAGAAGCCGGTCTTGGTTTAGGTTATGGCAATGGGTCATGGTCTGAAAACTGTTCTGATTATGAAAATAGTTTATTTGGCACTTCCCAAAGATGTGATTTAAAAGAAGGTGGAACCTTTGGTGTGCCTTTTCATGCATCAGCTACATTTGGGAGGTACATCGGTATTGGTGTGAATATGGATGTATTTTTAACGTTAGATCGAGGCACAATCTCTCAAGTTGGTATCGTTATTCCGTTCGGGTTGTTTACCAAGTAAGTAATAACTTGCACCTTAGCGTCGCAATGATTTTTAGTTATAATTCTCTCTATTCAATACGTAAACACTCAAATAGTGAGTAAAGCTAATATGGCCAGTACAGCACATGCATTGCATATTTTGGTAAAGCATAAAGAGCAAGCCGAAGACATTCTTAAGCAATTAAAAAAAGGTGCTAAGTTTCAAACTTTAGCAAAAAAATATTCTAATTGTCCGTCGGGTAAAAAGGGCGGAGATTTAGGTGAATTTCGACGCGGTGCTATGGTGCCACAATTTGATAAAGTCTGTTTTTCTTGTGAAGTACTGACACCACAACTGGTTAAAACCAAGTTCGGTTGGCATGTGATTAAAGTACTTTATCGTACTTAGAGTTTTCATGAGTGATAAAGCATCTGCTTTATCACTCATATTTTTTGAATGGGCCTCAATGGACCAAATCCGCTAAAACTCGTCAGGTAAGTTTATTTCTATTTTTAACTTTTCATCCAAGTCTTAAGTCGCTTTTGATTGTTTTTAGCAATTACATCCCTGTAGCTAAATGCAGTTTCAGCAGTTTTGAAATTGCTCATTTCACGATATTTAAACCTTTCTAAAATTCGTTGCGTCTTATTGGGTAAGACAGGTAATTATAAGAAAGGAAATACGATGACTTTACTAAAACATGCTTTCACATTTGCAATGTGTGCTTTAACAACAGTGAGTGCTGTTGCGCATGATGATATGCAATACAAAGAAAAAGTAGTAAAAGCGTTTTCGGTTAATGAAAACACGCAATTACAAATTGAAAATACCAATGGCAAGGTTGAAATTGAAGCTTGGGATAAAGACGAAGTGGTTATCGTTGCAACAATTTTTGCCGATAACAAAGAAGGGCGAGAGCGCATCGAACTCGACTTTTCACAAAGTGGCGACACCATAGATATAGATACACACTTTAAAAAGCAATGGGGTTGGAATAACTACAACCACGCTAAAGTGGATTATTTTATTAACGTACCTAAATACATTGAACTTGATAAAGTGGATTTAAACAATGGTTCGCTTTCAATCAAGGGAGTGACAGGGGAAGTTAATGCAACTTTAAACAACGGCAAAATGGTCGCTATAGGGTTGGCTGGCAATACTTATGTTGATAGCAATAATGGTTCGGTACAGTTGTCTTATATTGATGTTTTAACAGATCTGACAAGCATAGATGTTGAATCTCAAAATGGTTCTATCACGCTCAACTTACCAGAATCAATCGATGCAAAGATCAGAGCTAAATCGAACAATGGCTCTATTAGTAATAGCTTTGGTTTAGATGTGGATAAAAGCCGCTCTAATCGCAAAACGTTATCGGGTGAGATTGGGTCAGGAAAAGCAAGTGTGAGCCTGTCGAGTAACAATGGCTCAATTAGAATCAAAAGCCTGTAGTTAGTGAGTGCAAATAAAGTGAATTAGCAAGCGCCATAATGGCTCTTGCTTTTTATATTGTCGGCTTTGAAGAAATGAGTTCGTCTCAGGTTAAGATAGCTTTACTAACAGCGTTGTTTATATCTATGTAGTTAGGTGTAGTGTCAGCAATTTTTAGAATTGCTCACTTCACCTTGCGCAAAAGTAACCTTGCTCCGCAACGTGTATTTTGCACTTAGGCCTTGCGCTGCGCGTAATGTAAATGAAAAGTTTAAGAGCGGTGTTGCTGTACATCCATGTAGCTACGCCCATCGGGTATCCATACCCTCACCTCCTCGCGCTGCGAAACTTCGTTTCGGTCACTCGTCGCCCTTGCTTCGCAGAAGTGCAACTCTGCGGCGGATAAACTGGCTCATTTCACCTTGCGCAAAATAACCTTGCTTCGCAACGTGTATTTTGCACCTTATATTAACCCTTTTTCTATGGCGAGTAGGACGGCGCGGGTGCGGTCACGAACTCCGAGTTTAGAGAGAATATTTGATACATGGTTTTTAATTGTACCTTCGGATTTATAAAGGGCGAGGGCGATTTCTTTATTAGAGCAGCCACTGGCCATGAGGCGTAATATTTCTTGCTCTTTTTCGGTGAGGGCCTCTGTTTTACTGTGTGCTGTAGTTGAGGTGTTTTGATTGCTCATAGAGCTTAAAAGTCGCTCGGTAATGGCGGGTTGAATATGGGATTGACCGTTATTTACTGACTCAATGGCTTCAACCAAAGTATCGAGTGATACATCTTTAAGTAAAAAACCTTTAGCGCCTTCTTGTATACTTTGTAGTACCCATTCGTGATCATCAAAAGTAGTCAATACGATGACAGGAATGTTGATAGCTTCGGCTTTCATCCATTTTAACGTGTCTATGCCATTCATTATTGGCATCGATAAGTCGAGCAAAATGACATCGGGTGAGGAGTGGCTAATACAGTCAGCTAACTCACTCCCGTCACTGCATTCGGCGATCACGGCAACTTTGTTTGATAAATTGAGTAAAGATTTGATGCCTTCTCTGATCAGCATTTGGTCATCAACGAGGCAAACGTTTATTTTATTGTCCATGTGCAACTCCATTCTTTGGCAGCACGATATCATAAGCCAGTACTTTTGCGCTGGTGGAAAGAGAAAGCTGCCCGTTTAATCGTTCAACGCGCTCTTTCATACCTTTGAGACCGTTACCCATGTTTATATTTGACGGTGCGGAGCCATTATCTTGTATGGCTAAGTGATAGCTATTGTCATCGACAGTTAAGGTAATAAAAATTGTGCTTGCGTTGCTATGTCTTAACGTATTAGTTATGGCTTCTTGGCAGCATCGTAAAATGGTTTCTGCTATTTGTAAGTCTTCGACGCTTATTGGGTCTTGGATGTTAAGCGCAATGTCTAAGCCCGGTGCATGTAAGGTTTTTAATGCGGTCAATAAATCTAGCTGTTGGTTATCTCGTAGTGTTGAAACAGCTTCTCTTACATCGCTTAATAACAATTTTGAAAGTTGATGGCATTGCAGCACTTTGTCTTTTGCTTCGCCTTCAGTAAGGTGGCTCGCCACTTGTAAGTTGATAGTTAGCGCGGTTAAGTGATGGCCAAGTAAGTCATGTAAATCGCGGGCAATTCGGGTGCGCTCGGATTGCTTATTTGCCTCTGCTAATAAGTGTTGTGTGGCAAGTAGTTCGGCATTTTTATTTTCGAGTGCGTCTTTAGCACGTGTGGCCTGAATAGTTTGGTGGTGGGCTAAAAGAGCAAAAAGATGAAATGTGCCAAATAATAACCCCGTAAACAGCGTGTTTTCTTGGTTGATATATGCGTCTGCTGAAAACCATGTAATGACGACCGCGATAATGATAGCCAGCGATGTTTTAAAACGAAAGAAAGCGGGCAGCACAGCAGCCCAAATAATAGAGAGAATAGGCAAGTAATCCGCGGGCAATAAAATCATTAAAGCAAAAGCGGAAGCAATTTGACCAAATAAAAACAAATAACGCGCAGCCAGAGGTATGGTATAAGTCGATGATTTGCGAGTCGCGGCTAAATAACAGACTAAATAACTAATAAATAAAGCAATATAGCCCCATAAATAGTGCGAAACCCAGTCTGCTTCATAAGGCAATAGATAAAAAGTGACGCCGGCAACCATCGCCCATGTGCCGACTGCTGCGGTATCTGCAGCATCAATATGGTTAATAAATTTCACTGTTATTCTTATTTTTTAATTGGGTACAAATATCAACTTAAGGTATGGCAATAATCGGTTGATAGCAATAGGCCAAAAGTCACGAAATAAAATCGTGACTTTTTACACGCGCGCAGCAAAGGACTAAATAGCTAAGATTCTCCCAGTCAACAACAGGAGAAATACCATGGCTTTTATTCATCAAATTTTACTTTATATACATATCTTAGTTGGGGCTGCTGCGCTGGTGTTATTTTGGATCCCAATGGCTGCGAAAAAAGGTTCACCAAGTCATAAGAAACTGGGGAATTTATACGCGTATGCCATGTATGTGGTGTCTATCAGTGGCATTATTATGTGTATTATGGTGCTTATAGCGCCACTGACCATTAAATCAAAACTGGCCGTTTTAGATGCTGAGCAACTCAGCGGGGCGCTATTGCAGGCTAGATTATTTGCCACTTTCTTACTGGCTTTATCTTTATTGGTATTTGTGAGCATTAAGCACGGTTTGTTGGTGCTAGTTGCAAAGCAAAATCGCGCTTTATTAAAAACGCCTTTTCATTTGTTTTCAGTTGCAAGCTTAACGCTGACTGGGGTTGTGGTCTTGTATTTCGGCTTAATGCAAAGTCATACGCTTTATATGATTTTCGGTGTGCTATGTAGCGTCACTGGCGTGAGTATTTATCATTATATCTTTAAAGCTCAGATCAAAGAGCGTCAGTGGATCATTGAGCATTTAAGTGCTTTTGTTGGCTCTGGAATTGCTGTTTATACCGCTTTTTTCGCAGTAGGTGGCAGACACCTTCTTAGTGAGTTATTGCCGGGGCAATGGCAGGTTTTACCTTGGGTGTTACCGGGTGTGATTGGCGGCGTGATGATTTCTCGTTACAAAAAACGTTCTATTCAGCAATTTAAAGTGCAATAAGAGTGTGTGATGAAGAGTCAAAAATACGCTGTTATATTCATTGCTCTGCAATTAATAAAGCCAGTTTCTGCTAGTACCACTAGCTTTGAAATCGCTGTAAAAAACTTTGAAGCTAATCAGTTAGAAAGCGCATCAGGGCAATTTACAGCGCTCCAATCTGAGCCTCAATGGCAAATGGCGAGTCAGTTTTATTTAGCGCGTATCGCTCTAAAACAACAGCAATTTGATAGTGCACTTGCGCTTCTAGAAGCGACTAAACTAAAAGATGAAGATGCTGTTAAACCTGCGCAATATCATTATTGGTTAGGGGTGACCAATGCAAAATTGGCCTCTAATAGTAGTTGGTTTAAAGCGCCAGGCTATGCCAGCACAGCAAAATCACACTTTGAGCAAGCAGTAAAATTAGCCCCTGAATTTATGCTTGCTCGAAAAGGCTTATTTAGATACTACCTTAGGGCGCCTGGAATATCGGGCGGCTCTATTAAAAAAGCGAAACAACAAATTGACGCTGTTCGTGCATTTTCAGAACTTGATGCTGCGCTGCTGCAGTTAGAGCTTGCACAGCATGAAGACGATAAAGCATTTATACTTGATTCAGCAGAGCAGCTATTTGAATTTAAAGATAGTCCAGAAGCTTTATATCAAGCGGGGTTGGCTTTTCAACAGACTCAAAATTATGAAAAGGCATTTCTGGCATTTAGGTTAGCTTATAGCTTTCTTCCTTCAGGGCATTTATCAGCGACTTCACATTACACACAATTGGCTGCATACCAATTTAGTAAAACAGCGGTATTGGCAGAGCAACACTTACCTGAGGCAATTAAAGCCATGCAGGCTTATTTAACTATGCCAATTGAAGAAGGGATGCCTGAAAAAAGTTGGGCTCAATTTAGATTAGGGCAGTTGTATTGGTTAAGCGGTGATAAAGCACAGGCAAAAAGACTTTTTGATGAAATAAAACACGCACAACAAGAGCAGCAGTTGGTAAAGGCGCTCAAACAGTTTTTAAAATAAATTGGCGTCAACTCATAATGAAGTTAAGTGTATAAAGTGGAGTGGCTTAAATTAGAGTGCATGTAGGTGATGAATAATTGTTGGCTTAAAGTTGTGTTTAATGCTCAGCTGTTGGCATTAAATGAGAAAAAGATGCGGAAGTAACTTCAGCATCTTTTTCTTTGTTTTGAACCAGACACGATTAATCGACTAAACAATAAATTCGAGTAAGTAAATTTTGCGGGGTAACTTCGCGAAGATCATTTAAATATTCTTCAAAAGGCGGAAAGTCTTTTAATTGAAAATCACTGTTAGGTAAATATTCGCCAAATAGCCATTCATAAGGCTTTTCAAGTTCAGGATAATCTCCCTTAAATAATAACGACACTGAGTTAGAGGCAGGAATATTCATTACTTCAAATTCATGCTGCTCTGGCAGGGTATTCAGATCAACCGTGATACAAGCTTTTGATGTTAATTTCTCAGTTTCAACCGTTTTAGGGTCATCATAGTAAACACCAAAGTAGCGAGTTTTATCATTGATTAAATCAAGTTTACCGGCCATGAGTGATAGCTTTTCAAAAGCTTGGCCAATTTGCATATAGTCGCCTTTGTGTTCGAGTGCGATTAAAGAAAGCTGTGGTGTGTTTTGCTGTTCGACTTGGTACATAGTGGTGTATTCCTTATTAGATTTGGGATAAAGCACAGTAACTTGCTTAACGGCTCTCGCTGCACGGTATTGGTTTGGGGTTTCTTTATAGTGCTTTGTGAAAGCTCGGTTAAAAGCTTCAACACTGCCATAGCCCACATGCTTTGCTATTTGCTGTTGAGTAAGTTCACTGCGAACTAAATATGCCGCTGCCTTTAATAACCGCATTCTTCTCACCGTGATATTAATGGTCTCTCCTGCAAATTCACGATAGATACGGTGAAAATGATAGCTAGACATACAGGCCACATCAGCAAGTGCGTTCACATCTAACTCTCCATCCACATGCTCATAGATGTAGTCGATAACACCCAGAAGGCGTTGCTCATACTGATTTTTGGTAACAAGTTTATGGGTCATGGTTTCACTCAAAATCTAAGATAAGGTGATTGTTCAGCGACCTTGATAAGGTAATGCAAAGCCGTTTGATAATGTTTGCTAACTTTCTGTGTTTATTATGGGTAACACAAATTCACGGAGTTTTATACTTGAGATGCGTTTAAGTGGTGTTTACTTAATTTGCAGAGGGAAGGAGTAAGAATAAAAATGCAAAGGAAAAATAAACTGAACTGATATTTATATCACAGCCATGATAAATCAGTTCAGTAGGCGCGTTGTCAGCTAAGAAACTAGTCTAGCTATTTACTCGTCGTCGTAATCTGCTGATTCTCTAAAACCAGGCTTTGCTAAGATCTCAACATAAAATGACGTTAAGTTCTCTTCTTGTGTTTTATCAATCAGCTTATTGATTTGTGATAAATGCACTGTTTCGGCTTCAGCTTCAGTGTTGCCGAATTTACAATCAAAGTCCCAGTAATCAACGCCCGCAGGAAGCTTTTTATTGCGCTCGCGTTTAACGTACTTTTTCAGCTCGTGCTTAACGGCGTCAACACGGCGTGCTTGTTTGATTTTTGGGTGAGTTAGTTCAAATGTTTTTTTCATAATGCCTTCAAGCAAAAAAGACTCAATCAGCACTTGGCTTGATGAGTGAGGTGCGTATTGGCTTTGCCTGTTAGCCAAGCTTGCTCAATACAAAAATATGATGACTAAGTTTACGCGATATTTGTGTAACTGGCGAGTTAGAGAAGTGAAAGAGACACAATAAAATTTAGATTTTATTGTGTCTTAAAGCTCAAAGATGCTGAAGCGAGTTCTGCATCTTTTTTAGTTTAGCTTTTGCTGTTGTGTAGGGGCTGCGGTCAGCTTTGTTTGTAAATTTTCTAGCTGTTCCACAAGCGCGGTTTGAGTCATTTCAAGTTGCGCAATGCTACTACCAATCTCAAGTTGCTTTTTATCACGGCCCTGAGATTGAGATTTAAGTTTATCTAGGTCCGCACTCAACTCTGACACCTGTTTTTTAATTCTTTCAGCGGCTTGCAGTTGGTCTTGTAATAACGTGAGCTTTAAGCTTGTTTCAGCTTGGTTATCTGAGAGCGCTTTTACATTTGCAGCCACTTTAGATTGTTGCTGTGTTTGCTGAGATTGGGTATCCGCTAACTTATTGGTTTGTTGCTGAAGGGCTTTGATCTCTGATTGGTTACGACGCCAAGCTGAAGCCCAAAGTTTATCCATCTGCGTCCAAAGTTCATCAGTACGCTCTGCTAAGGCTGTTAATTTAGCCCGCATTGCGCCTGCCGATTCACCCATTTCTTCTCCCGTTGCAGAGAGCGCACGTTCAAGGTCAGCAATTCGCTGCTCAGCGGCAACTAACTTAGTTTGAGTCTCTAAGTTTTGTTGATGCAAAGTATAACCACCTACAGCTAAGCCAATGAGCGAAACAACACCTAAGATTAGTGCAACAGGACTATTGTTTGCTGGTGCCTGACTGGAGGGGGCGCTTTTCTCTACCGTAGAGGTTTTATTGCTTGGTGGTATTTGAGACTGCCTAAAGTCTTTAACCTGGTCTAAGTCGGGCATAATACTTGGCAACTCAGGCTCAATTCTTTTACTCAATGGGATACCTTTGGTTTTGGGTTAGAGACGAATTTTAGCAGCTTACTGTAAAACGTGTTTTGATGGCAATAATGCAAGGCTTGCAACTAGTCTTCTGGGCCTAACAGCGTAAAAGTTAAATGCTTGCGCATATCTTTTAAGATCACGCCTTTCTTTAGCATGGCTGCGCTTAAGCGTTTCTGCCATTTTAATAAATCAGGTTTTGCCGCTTCAAGCGATTGCTCATCTTCAAACTGAAAACACAATAAAAGCGAGCCTGGAAATAAATGATATTCCACATCGAACCAGCATTGCAGCATACCTGGAATTTCTTCACGACCTTGCGCTTCGATCATATCTGCGATTTGTAAAACCAAGGCTTGTTGCTTTTGTTGTACTTTTGAAAGCTTTTTCATAAATCTGAAATTGACACGTTGCGAGTAAGAAAAGTGAAGTATAGCGAATCCCTGCTATGGTCTGCATCCACTTTAAATCAATTTGCTAGTTAGCCGATTAAATCCTGACGAATTTGGCGTAGTACTTTTTGCATGTTTTCTAACTCTGCTTCATGTTCGAACGAACAAGTAATGCGTAATAAACCAGAATTTAACTTAGCACCAAAATAATGCATCGGCATTAATGCAAGCTTGTACTTGAACAATATATACATGGCTAAGTCGATATTATTCTCGATAACACGTTTGCTCTTAGAGTCGTAAATTGCGAGCAAATCTTCAGGTAATGCCTTGCCAAATAAGTCGCTGAAGTCGGCAATGACATAAAATGTGGCAGTACGGCTTTGGTAGGCATCATGTTTTACTGCAAAGTCAGTTTCTTTCAATAATGCTTCAACACTTCTTACCATTGGTTTATAAAAAGAAGCGAGTCGAAGTTGCTCATCACCATTGAATTGTTCCATCGCGCAAGTGTAAGCGTGCTGAGCACTTTTTGGTGAATGCACTAGGTTTGATGCATGATATTCAACAATCTTATTGATGAAGCTTTGATTGCGAGAGACTAAAATTGCCATTCTTTCACCAGATGCAGAGAAGCCTTTGGTGCCAGAGCGCAATAATATAATGCGCTCACGTAACTGCTCAGTTGCGAGTGAAAACAGAGATTGGTGAAGCTCATCGAATACCATTTCAGCGTATGCTTCATCGAGTAAAATAATGCTATTTTCATATTGTTCCAAAATAGGAATGATTTTTAGCCATTCTTCTTTTCCGACAATATTGCCCATTGGGTTATTGGGGTCACAGAATACGAAAGCACCTATATTGTCTTTATCTATGCCATCAAGGGTTGCTCTCAAATTGTCACTGGTGACTGATGACATCTCTTTTTCAACGTCAATCAACAGCAAGTTATGTTGATCATCACTTGAATAAGAAATACCTGTGTGATCAGGGTAGAAGAGGTTGGTGGTAACAACGTATTTATTCGCACATAGTGAGCGGATAAGGTAAGACGCAGCTTGAATAGCAATTCGTCCTCCTGATGTAAAAACCACATCGTCTTTCTCAACCAGTGTTTGGTATTGACGAGAAAGCGCTTTTGCCATTCTTGCTCTGTATTCATCTTCACCTTGTAATTCGCCATATACAATAGGTGAAGAGTTATCAAGTTGCTGCCAATAGGTCTTTTGTGCATCTATGATTGGTTGATAAACCGGAGCTGAGGGCTTACCGAAAATAGCAAACTGTACAGGTTCTTTCTTATTTAAATCTTTAGCGATTAAATAAAGCTTTTCTAGTTTGTTGAGCTTTTCGATTTGACCGTTAGGCAGGTGCACGCGATCGATGAAGTTTTTCATGCTTGGTAACTCTTAAAATAGGGACGTAAATTTGACCGCGGCATGCTACCACTATGTGATATTGTTGTTAACTTTTAACTGTGTTTAATTTTTATTTTCGCAATAAACTTGGGTTTTCTAATAGCGTTGAAACGAGTCTGGTTTGCTAAACATAACTCGAAAATATATCTCATTCCGATTCAATCTTTCTCTTAGTGCAATAATTTATTACTGTGCCGCGCTGAGTAAAAGCTTTAAAAATTATCTTCTAATTTGAGTTTTCCTTCGTATAAGAAGTTTTCGTTTTAACCGATGAATTAATTCAGTCGGTTTTCTGGTCTGTAAGTTAGTAACAGTATTAATAGGTTAACACTATGTCTTTCATTGCTATGGTGAGTTTGGCTGTCTTTGCAGCAATTCTCTGGGGGCTATTTAAAATACAACAAAAAGAGGCGCCGCTCTCTCGGTTGGTATTAATTGGTTTATCTCTTGGTAGTGTGTTTGGGTTGGCACTACAGTTTTTCTTAGGTGAAGGACACGCTGCGATTCAAGAAACCTTAGCTTGGACCAATGTGGTCGGCAGTGGCTATGTTGGTTTACTTAAAATGATCATCATGCCACTGGTGTTGGTGTCGATGATAGCCGCGGTGGTGAAGCTAGATAAGTCAGGGGCACTTGGCAAAATCAGTGGTATCTCCATTTCAATTCTTTTGCTTACTACTATGATTGCTGCACTGATTGGTATCACCATTACGCAGCTTTTTGGTCTCACCGCAGAGGGGCTGACTGAAGGTGCACGCGAAACCACTCGACTTGCTGACTTAGAAACGCGAATGGAAAAAGTCAGTGACTTATCTATTCCTGAAATGCTGGTGAGCTTTATTCCAACGAATATTTTCCAAGATCTCGCATGGGACCGTTCAACGTCGATTATCGCTGTGGTGATCTTTGGTATTTTAACGGGCGTTGCCGCACGCAAAGTGATGCAAGAGCGTGAAGAGTTAGAAGCACCTATTCGTACTTTTGTAGAAACATTACAAGCCGTGGTCATGCGACTGGTAAAAATGGTGATTTCACTGACTCCTTATGGAGTGGCGGCTTTGATGGCGAAAGTGGTCGCGACGTCTAGCCTAACTGACATTCTGAATTTACTTGGTTTTATCGTTGCGTCTTATGTCGCTATTTTATTAATGTTTGTGGTGCATGGCCTGCTGGTGGGCTTGTTTGGTGTAAATCCTAAGCAGTACTTTCAAAAGATTTGGCCTGTGTTGACCTTTGCTTTCACCTCGCGAAGCAGTGCTGCAACGATACCGCTTAATGTTGAAACACAAATCAACAAGTTAAATGTGCCACCTGCTATAGCCAACTTATCTGCGTCATTTGGCGCGACGATTGGTCAAAATGGTTGTGCGGGTATTTACCCTGCGATGTTAGCGGTGATGGTTGCTCCGACTGTCGGCGTTGACCCAATGAGCTTCTCTTTTATTGTGTCATTGGTTGCGATGATCACCATTAGCTCGTTCGGTATTGCTGGCGTTGGTGGGGGCGCAACTTTCGCAGCCTTGATTGTATTGCCTGCCATGGGGTTACCTGTGACGATAGCAGCTTTACTTATTTCTATAGAGCCGTTGATTGATATGGCGCGTACTGCGTTGAATGTATCAGGTTCTATGACTGCGGGTACCATCACCCATCATATTTTGGGCGATGCAGCCAATGCAGAAGTCGAATCGCATGACGTTTCAGCAACACAATCTAACGAGCAGCTTGCAAAAGCTTAATTGCTCAAAGTGGTTTTAACCCTCCTCTTTTTAGGTTGGGAGTCTTAAGTGCTCCCAAATTGAATATCTAGCGCACATTTACTACAGTTTCCCCTTCAGGTATAAGTATTAAGTACTCACTCTTTAAACGGACTTTAATATGACTTCAATGGCAAGACATGCACTAGATATCGACTTGGACGACAAAACGTGGTTTCGATATGCGGCTTTTGATGGAAAATCTTCATTGCGAGGAAGCTCTGTCACTAAGTTAGATTCGCTTCCTGCATTGGCATTGCTATCTAGTAGCGCAGAAACCTTCTTTGCTTTTCTAATGTTTGCCATCTGGATATTTAGTTATTACTTACAAGCGAATGTAGCGCCTCTGTTGGCGTTTATGATTGTTCTTGGTAGTGCTTTATTTGTATTTATTGCAAAGCGTATCGCAATTTACCGAAAGTACGGTTTTGGTTCTCAATGGGTGATGACTGTTAGTAAAGAAAAGCTTGAAGTGGCCAAACTTGCGCAGAAAAATAAAAAAGCTAAAACTCTAACTATCAAGAAAAGTGATATTGCCGAGATTGTCTTTAACTATACGATGGATAAAAAGTACAAGCACCAGATAGGAGGAGGCACAGTTAAAAACTCGGCGAGAGTGCATGCCTGTGAAATACATTTAAAAAATGGTGAATTGATTGATATAGATGGTATGCGAGTAGGCTTGTTTAACTTGCTTTATTTACTCGTCTTTCATGAATACCCCTTGGTTTACCGATACTGTTTATCTGGTGGGGCAGGAGGCGCGATGATCCTGGTGTTGCGCTTACTCTCTTTATCAGCGGTAGCGAGTGCTGTCGCTATGCTGTTCTTTAACTTAAAGTAGCGGCTTATTTGCTGTAGTTATACCAATCCTCAATAATACTTAATCATTCTGAGGGACTAAAACTGCCGCTTGCTTCGTTAAAAATTTCTTATTTAGAACAACTAAATAGCAAAATTTTTGCCTTGCTATCGACAAGTTTTCCTCGCCTCAAAATTGATCACTTAGTTTAGAGAATTGGTATTACTTTTAAAAAAGCTGAAAAGAATTGAAGCGAACACAATGCCACAAGACACTGAAACTGCAGTAGAGAGTGAGTATGGGTGTTCAGTAAAAATCGTAGTGAGCCAGTAAACTAAGTTGAAACTGGTTAGGCTTATTAGAAGTTTTATGTAGATATTTGAAGTCATTGATTTTGCGTTTTAAAAAAGGCTAATTGTTTGTACCTAAATTAGCTGTTTAATACAAGCCATCCATAGTAAAACTTAGCACTATGAATGGCGGCCAATTATCCTTAACTTTGGTTATTTAGTTATAGCTGGCAAGCGTTATTCGCTAACTGCCAAACACCCCATTGACCTGTTGTGCCTGGCTCTTCGCCTTTCGTCCACCAACCCGCTTTATAAATGTCGCCTTTGTGGCTGACAAGTTGATTGGCTAAATACACTGTATTACGATCCCATAGCTGTGCGCATGAGGCATCAGACACGGTAATTGTGCGAACGACTGTCGTTGTTTGCTGCGCACTATCAGACACACTATAAGTCAGTTGATATTGGCCTGCTGTATTTGTATCAACGCTGCCTGTAACCGTGATATTCGCTGTTAAATCACCGTCTTCTTCATCAATTGCCGTGACACCTGAAAGTGCATCAAAGCTTGAACCGACCGCCAGCTGCACATCGCTAACACCACTAAACACAGGCTTGTTGCTATACACGTCAATGGTTCTAGTAGCCTTGGTTTCGTTGCCTGCAGAGTCACTTACACTATATACCAATACGTATTGGCCTGTTGTTGAAGTATCGACATTGCCTAAAACGATAATGTTATTGGTTAAGTTGCCATCTTCTTTGTCGGTAGCACTGACACCTGCGAGTACATCGAACACCTCACCTTGGCGAACACGCGTATTGCTCACCCCGCTGAATACTGGCGCATTTTTAGGTGGATCAATTATTTGACCATGAATAAACGGGCCGTAGCTTTTAATAAAGCTTTGGTTGTAGGCTGTACCAGCCGCGTTGGTACCCATATCCCAGTTAACCGACCAGGTCATCACCCCTTTAAGTGGCTGGCCTTGCTGTTTTAGCTGATTAAATGCGTTGTACAGGTTATTCGGGTTTTGAATATAACCCGATGCCGCAGCGTCGTTATTGGTTGGAATACCAAATACTAGTTTGTCGTGTGGGATTTGATAGAAGCCACGGGTGCCGTTGGCAAGTGAGTCAGACATATAGTAAATAAACTCTTGCTTGAGCGATTCGTTGGTTTGCGCAATCCAACCCACACCATCAACATACACGCCGTCTCCACCTTGGTTATAAAACTGTGGGTTGATCCAATCGTAATAACCATTCAATGCGGTGATGTAAGGAATGTACTTACCCGCCTGTGTTAAGTAGGGGAACTCTGGCGCCATGGTCACCAAAAAGTTTTTGCCTTGTGCAGCATAATGATCTTTTACCAGGCGCAGTGCAGCAGGGATCACGGTTTGGTTATCGTCTGCAGTCACTGCTGTTTGCTCAAGGTCGATGTCTAAACCATCAAAGCCAAACTTATCAGTCAAGCGGATGATCTCATCGGCGAATGCTTGTTCGTCACCTGTTTTTAGGCCAATTAATGCGTCAGCGCCACCTAGGGCAAGTAACACACTACGGCCTTGGCTATTCAGTTTCGCAATTTGAGCAATGAAGTCTTGATCAGACAGCCCAATTTTTGGGTCAAGTTTAAAAGTCGGAATACGCCCTTCTGCAAGGTCATAGACCTTCATAAACGAGACGTTCACGACGTTATACTGGCTGTTTACTTGCTCTAGCGTCACACAAGGTGCATTACCGCCTTTGTATCCTGCGCCATCACACCAGTTATGCCAATAACCGACAACGACCCCATTGGGTTGGTTAACCATAAGATCACCACTGTTCGCTAACGCACTGCCTGAAGCGAGTGATGAAAGGCCTATTGCAACTGCTGCAACTAGGCTATTTGATGTTTTCAACATGTTATTAATTCCTTTTGATGTTCTTATTTATGCCGAACTAAATATGTTAGGCGATAGAGTGAATGAAACGACTTAGTCAAAATCAAGGTTAAATTAATGTAAATTGACTGTTGTAAAAATTACCTTCAATGTGGGTTTTATAAAAGTGAAAAATTTCTTATTTGGGTACTTGTTTTAAAGCTTCATTAGGCAAGGTTTTAAATAAAATGTGTGTACCAGAAATTATCCTTGAAATTAATTTATGATGATGGGATTTAAATTTTGAATAAGGCGAATATTGTTATTGTTTGTTTATTTTCAATAATCTGTTTTGGTATTTTATTTTTAACTATATTTTTCAGTAGGTTTTAATTCGATAATTTACTATTCTTAATTTTTGTTCAGCAAGTTGCATTAATAAGTTTGGTGGTGAGTGTTTTTTTGATTTTTTCGCATTATTTTTCCTTTATTGATAGCGTGTTTCACTGTTCTGTTTTTTTTAGTAATTGTCGTCGCTTTTGTTCTTGAACTGGAAATTTCCTACCATTTTTAAACATGTATTTTCTTCATTTTATTTCATGTTTTTTATAAAACGCTTAATTCACAGGACTGAAATTAGCGGCTTAGCGCCATATACTTTATAGGTAAAGCTAACTTAGTCAGAAAAGCTCCCCTATATATTTTGCAAAACTTTACGCCGTTCATGTAGGCTGAATGTGCTTATATCAATTTAGTTTTCATTGTTTATAAAGGATTTATATGCGTCGACTTTTTATGATTAATTCACTTGCTTCCTCCTTGCTATTCTACTGCTCAGTGACATCTGCTGAGCCCGCTGAACTACCAGACACACTTTTGTTACCAGAAGCTATTCAAGAGATTTATCCAACAGTTATTGGCAGTGAAGTCTGGATAGCCGGGGGCATTTCATCAGAGTTACCCGATCAACAGGGTAATATGACTGCAAAAGTACATTACTGGTCTCAAAAGAATAAAAGCTGGATGGAAGCGCCTAAATTACCAGAAGGGCGACATCATACTTATTTACAAGCTGTGGGCGAGAAGATTTTTGCTTTTGGTGGTTTTGTGCAAACTCACCATGGGCAGTGGCATAATTCCAATGATGTGCTGATGCTTGATGAAAAGCGCACGCATTGGCGTCGAGTCGCAGCACTCCCTATGCCGATAAGTGAAACAGTGGGGGCAGTGATTGGCAATAAGATACATTTGGTGGGTGGACGAAGTCCCAAAGGCAAACTCAATGGTCAATGGCAGCATAGCACTGATACTGATGTACATTTGGTGTTTGATCCGCTGACTTTTGAATTTACTCGCAAAGCTTCATTACCTGTTGCTAGAAATAGTGCCGCAACGGCTCAACTAGGCGAACGTTGGTTTGTTATTGGTGGGCGACAGATAAATGGTAAGCTATTTAATGAACTACTCGAGTATCTGCCTCATGAAGACAAATGGCTTGCACTCGCCGAAATGCCAGAAGCTCGAGCTGGACATGCTGCTGCCATATTACATGACAAGCTTTATGTATTTGGTGGTGAAAATAGGCAAGGTGTAAATAAAGATGTTCTTGCGTTTGATTTTAAAACCAGTCAATGGCAACGCATAGCAGGCCAAGAAGTCGCGAGACATGGTCTAGGAGCCGTTACGGTAAATGACCATATCTTGCTTATCGGCGGCGCAAAGCAAGTGGGATTAAAGCAAACTCTAAAGACCACTCAGCGCTTCACCCCTCAGAAAAACGTATTTTAGCTCCTAAAATAACGATTCAGCCTTTTGCACTTTAGCGTACTACTGGTGCTACGCTAAAGTGCATTTCACGGGCATTACACAGGCATTTCAAAAATACCTGTTATCAGTTGTGTTTGTCATTAAGTTGTATTTTATTTGTTGAAAAAACATGCAAAGTTAAATCTTAGCCGTCTTTTGAGTAAATCCACTCAGAAATTTTTCATTACATAGTAGTTACATATTTACCTAATTTGCTATTTATTTATATGTTTTAGATAAAAGTAAATTTTAATTTAATTTAATAAAACCTTTTATATTCTTGTTTTTGTTGCTTATATTTTTAATTTTGTTTTTTGGGAAAGAGTGAGAGCGTTTTTTTAAAGTATTTTGATTTGTTGCAAAATTGAAAACGGGAAAATAATATAGCGCCTTATTTTGGAGTGAGGCGTCTATGAAAGGAAAGTCGACATGGCTCATGTTGTCAGTGAGTGCCTTAATATTTGCCGTGGGCGGATATTTTTGGTTGTCACCGACACAAACTGAAGCTGTAAAAAAAGCAATGCCAGTTTTAAATTTGGCTGTGCAACCTGTGCAAAAAGAATTTCACTATTTTGAGATCGAATCGCAAAGTTTGGTGCAACCTACTGTCATTTCTCATTTAGCTGTTGAGGTAGCAGGGAGTGTGCAGCAAGTGTCTTTACGAGAAGGTGATTTTGTTCGTGCAGGTGAGGTGTTGCTAGAAATTAATCCACTTGTCTACCAAGCAAAATTAGCCGCAGCTAAGGCGAATTTAGCCGCTAAGCGGTTGGCATTTTTAGAAGCGAAAGCGACTCATGAAGCAGCCATTGAAGAGCACAAACATAGTCATGAAAAAGCAACGCCTCTGGGATTAAAGTTACCTCACTTTGAACTAGCTCAGGCGCAATTGCATGCGGCTGAAAAGACGTTAACTCATGCAAAGTATGAGCTAAAAGCTACTAAAGTGATCGCGCCTTTTGATGGGTTGATCATGAAACGCGCAGTGGATCAGAGTGAGTTTGTTGAGGCCGGAGAGGTTTTGTTTGAGCTTGCTTCGCTTGAAAATGCACAAGTCAGACTACCAGTCACGCAAAAAGAGCTAGCGCTGTTAAAAATAGGTCATGGTACTTTAGTTGAGCCACTTCAAGCTCGGCTACAATGGCAAAACGGCAGTGTAGTTAGTACGCTTCCAGCCAGCGTTAAAAAGACACTTTCTGCAGTCAGTGAAGATACACAGCAAACGTATTTAGTTATTGATATTCCAACCCCTTATTTATTTCAACAAAATGACAGCGTTGTCAGTGGTGTGCCGTTCGGTCAATTTGTGAATGCGACTGTGCGGGCTAATGAGCCTTATGAAGTGGTGAAGCTACCCGCAAAGTTATTAAAGCGAAATCAATCGGTGGTTACAGTTGCTAAGAACCGATTACAAATTACTGATGTAACTGTGCTACACAAAGATGCTGAGACCGTGTTTATAAGTGACGGTTTGGCTTCTGAGCAATGGGTGTCTTCTGTCAGAGTGGCGAACCCTGTACCTGGTACTGAAGTTAATTTAACAAATTTAGCCGAAGTACAAAGTGCAAATGCGAAGTCGAGTAGGAGACAGGCGCTATGAACCGCGGGATCATCGCTTGGTTTATTGCGAACCCAATCGCAGCAAATTTTCTAATGGCATTGTTGATTATCTCGGGTGTGGTCTCTGTTTTTAACATTGCAAAACAATATGAGCCTGAAAAACAACAAGACAAAATATTAGTCTCTGCAGTTTATCCAGGAGCAGTGCCACAAGAGGTTGAAGAGTCGATTGTAGTGAAGATCGAGGAGCGGACCAAGTTCATAGAAGGCATTGAAAAGTTTGAAAGCACCAGCCAGTTTTCTGCGGGCAGTGTGCTATTTCACTTAGCTGACGGTGATGATATGGCGCGCGTACTGCGTGAGATCCGCTCAGAGGTAAATGCTATTTCGACCTTTCCGGTTGGTATGGAAAGTTTGGTGGTTCAAGAGGTAAAAAATTGGCGTAGACTGATGTTTGTGCAGCTCTACGGTGAAGCCGATCCGCAAACTATCAAAGAGATCACCAAAGATATTCGAGATGACATCGCACAACTCGAAGGAGTCTCAAAAGCCCATATTCCGTGGATCGAAAAGTACGAAATTGCCATTGAAGTGTCACCCGAAAAAATCTTGCAGTACCAACTTTCGCTAGATGAGATAGCGAGCAAAATTCGCCTTATTTCCCAGAATATTGGCGGTGGTGTGTTGCGCAGCCAGTCAGGCGATATCAAGGTGTATTCGAACAATAAGGCGCGGCATGTACATGAGTTTGAAAACTTAGTCATAGTTCAGCGTGCTGGTCGCTCAATTAAACTCAAAGACATAGCGACAGTTACCGACACCTTTGAAGAAAAAGGCAGCTTTTTTGGTTTTAACGGTCACGGCGGGGAAGCCATCGCGATTGATTCGATTGGTAATCAAAATGATTTAGCGGTTTCTGAGCGCGTATATGCTTACTTAGAGCAAAAGCGTGCGACCTTGCCCGATGGTATCAAACTTGAAGTTTGGTCAGATAACTCCTACTACCTCGCAGGTCGTTTGATGTTATTGGTTGAGAATATACTGGTTGGTTCGGTACTCATCTTTATTTTCATTGGTTTGTTCTTAAATCTACAGCTCGCCTTCTGGGTGGTACTGGGTGTGTTCACGACTATCTCTGGGGTAGTTGCGCTGATGCCACTTGACGCCTTGGGGAGCATTTCTATCAATATGTTTAGCTTGTTCGCCTTTATTTTGGTGCTTGGAATAGTGGTCGATGATGCGGTGATCATCGGTGAAGGTGCTTATCAAGAATGTGAACATGCCGGTAACGCCAATGCTGAGACAATTTACAAAGGGGTGAAGAAAGTCTCTACTCCTGCCATCTTTGGGGTGCTCACAACCATACTCGCATTTGTGCCCTTGGTGATGTTGCAAAGTGAGTCATCATCACTGTGGAATACCATAGGCATTGTGGCTATTTTGTGTTTATTAGTGTCTTTAGTTGAAAGTAAATTAATTTTACCAAGCCACCTTGTCGGTATGCGATTACAGCGTAAACAAGACAGTAAATTGAGTCGTCAGCTACAGCAGTTGGCAACCCATCATTATCCGCGCTTTTTAAGTAACTGTTTAGATAATCGAGGTATGGTACTGCTGTTATTCTGCGCGGTATTTTTCAGTCTGTATGCCTATTACAAGTCAGGTCATATTAAAACTGTGCTGTGGCCTGAACTCCCAAGTGACTACATAAATGTGGTGATCAAAGGCAATGAAGGGCTACCGAATCGTGATGCGCATTTAATTGTACAAGATGCCATTGCTGCATTAGATGAAGTTGAACAGTCGTTGTTTGACGCTCACGGTGTTGAGGTTGTGAAACACCATTTATATTGGCGCCAAGGTGATTCTGACTCCGGGATTTTTGTGGAGTTGATCAAGGCTGAAGATCGTCCCGTTTCAACAGATGACATTATCGTTCTATGGCGAGAAAAAATTGGTATGCCAGCTGGAGTGAAAAGTATTTCAATCGATCAAGCCAGTAGCTCAGCGGGGCCAAATTTTGCGTTGTCGATCACTTCTCAATCTCCTAGTCAATTGCTCAATGCAGCAGCAGATATTAAACAGTATTTAATTAATACCAAAGGGGTAATGGAGGCGTTTGACTCAAGTCATGGAGGCACTGAGCAACTCAAACTTGCCATCCTGCCACAAGGGGAATTTTTGGGGTTAACTGTGTCAGACATCGCTTTGCAAGTTAGGCAAAGTGTATATGGCATTGAAGTACATCGTTTGATCAAGGGATCTGAAGATACCAAAGTCATGCTGCGTTATCCCAAAGCATTACGCATTGAAGCATCTGATATTGATGACGTGTTGATCAAAACGCCCGCAGGTCACTTTGTGCCTTTGCAGCAAGTTGCCACTTATCACTATGAGAGTGCCGTTTCTCAAATTCAGCGTGTTAATGGTGTCAATGCCATTCATGTTAGTGCATATGTAAACGATACCTTAGTCAGCCCAGAACAAGTTCAGCAAGCGGTGATGACATTTTTTGATACGCAAATTAAAACTCAATATCCACAGGTTGCGGTCAAACTTTCTGGCAATGCCCTAGAAGCACAGAAAACCATGCTGCAAATGTATGGCTTATTTTTTGTCGTCACTGTGCTGATTTATGGTGCATTAGCTATTCCGCTTAGATCTTACTTCAAGCCGTTAATCATTTTATTGGTCATTCCGTTGTCGTTCTTCGGCGCGTTAGTTGGCCATATTGTGTTGGATATCAATGTCTCACTACTGTCTTTTATGGGGTGTATGGCATTGTCCGGGGTGGTCGTCAATGACTCTTTGGTGTTGATGCACCAAATTTATCAAACCCCAAATCCAACCCGAGCAGAAATCATTCGTGCGTGTGCCTCACGCTTTAGACCCATTTTCATTAACTCGTTTACCACTTTTTTAGGTCTGGTGCCGCTGTTAATTGAGAGTAATCCGCAGTCGCTATTTATCGTACCGATGGCGGTGTCGTTGAGTTTTGGCGTGTTGTTATCGTCGATGATAACCCTGGTGTTGATACCGCTTTTAGTATCAATGAAGTTTAACTTTAAGTTTAATTTGTATCGGACTGCCTAATTAAAGCGGTCGGTCTTGTTCTCAAGGAGTGAACATGCGTGACGTTGGTTTAGATTACTTAAAACTGATTATGTCGATTATGGTGGTGGGCATTCATGTTGGATTTTTGTCTTATCATGACCATTTACTAAGTTCTGTGTTTGCACAGGGTCTGTTTAGGATAGCGGTGCCTGTGTTCTTTATTATCAATGGCTTTTATTTGTATGAGACCTTTGTGAACAACAAAGAAAGCAAGGTGTTCTCTTACTTATTAGGGTTATTTTTAATTTGGCAATTTGTCTATTCTTACTTTTACATTGGTTTAGCCGCTGAGAATTTTGGCAGTTTCTTGCTGACGTTCTTAATGGGTTACAACCACCTTTGGTATATCTCAGCGTTGATCGTCGGCGTAGTATTTGTTCGCTTTGTGAGTGGCTTCTCAACTCGAAGACTCACAACCATCGCATTATGCCTTTTTGTGGTTGGGTGTTTCATGCAGTACGGTGATGTATATGGATTTATTCCATTCGAGTCGGGGTATCTGTATTACCGCAATGCGTTATTTATGGCGTTTCCATTTTTGATTATTGGCTTTTTGTTCCGTCGTTTTGAAAAGCAGGGCGGGCAATTGTTTCAGGTCACTTGGTTACACTTGATTGTGGCATGTGCTTTGATCATGCTCGAAAGTGTGCTGAATTTTCAATATCACGGTGAAATCAAAGGTTACGATATTCCGTTTTGTTTGATAGTTACTGCACCGATTGTGTTCTTATTTTTCTATCAAAAATTCCCAAAACGCCAAAGTACACTGAGTAAAGATATCGCCACGTATTCGACAGGGATCTACTTAATCCATCCATGGTTTAACTACTTTATTCACACTCAAAATATGCCCCATGGCACGCTCACTAAGTTCTTACTTTCTAGCTGTTTATCGGCCTTAACCGTGTACTTATTTCTACTTTGTCAGAAAACCATTCGCAGTTTTGCAAATACTCAGGAGGTGGCTAAATGAGTGGTCGTCGCGCATTTATAAAGGGCGTTGTGTCGCTGTCGGTCGCCTCGGCATTTTGGAATGGCTATGCCCGTGCAGAAGTTTCAAACCTAGTTAATGAGTTCAAGGGGCTAGGCGACAAGCTTGGGGCTATTTTTGCTGTTGATAGCGGTTATCTAAATGACATAGTGCCGCAAATAGTGGTGCAACTGAACGAGCAGGAGCGCGGTCATTTAAAAGCGCTCATGCAAGCAAGCAATGTTAACAGTGCTTATGGCAAGAGCGATCAAGCCACTAAATTGGTGGTACAGAAAATTATGAAGGGCATTTATACGGGCAAATACATCAATCACTTTGATGCTCGTTATGATTTTTCGGGGGGATACAGCCGTAAGCTTCTGCCAGAAGTCTATAAACCTCGTATCGTGTGTAGTGGCGCGACCAATTATTGGGCGTCGATTTAAGGGGTAAAACAATGAGTAAACATTATCAAGCCGTCGTTGTAGGGACTGGGGTTGCTGGTGTGATGGCCGCAAAGAAATTAGTAGAAGCTGGTGTGAAAACCTTGATCCTCGAAGCGGGTAAGCGCTTAAACCGAGAAGAGCTGGTTAAGATTAGTCGCGCTACAGCTCGCTGGGATTCAATGGCTCCTTATCCTGCGGCACCCCATGCTCGCCACGCTGATCCTATCGGTGATCCTGACTATATCACTTCAACAAAAAAGTCTTACGATACCAGTTATGTGCGTCATGCCGGCGGTACGACCTGGCATTGGGGATCGGTTTCTTGGCGTTTTATTGCTAAAGACTTTAAATTAAAAAGCCATTATGGCATCGGTCGAGACTGGCCAATTGGTTATGATGACTTAGAGCGATTCTACAGTGAGGCTGAATATGAGATGGGGGTGTCGGGCACTGAAATCCCTCATATTGATTCGCCAAGAAGCCAGCCATTTCCTATGGCGCCATTACAGTTTACCTATATGGATAAAGTGTTAGAGAAGCCACTTGAGTCTTTGGGCATGAAGTTATATCAAGAGCCTGTTTCTCGTAACAGCCGTGCTTATGATAATCGCCCATCTTGTTGTGGTAACAATAACTGTATTCCTATCTGCCCGATAGGTGCGCAATACTGCGCCGATATGACACTTGAAAAAGTGCTTAAAATGGGTGCGGATATTCGTTACAACGCCGTGGTTAATCGTTTAGAAGATGATGAGCAAGGCAATATCACTGGGCTGTTTTATTTAGAGCCAGATGGACGAGAATATAAGGTTACAGCCGATCATTATATTTTGTCGGCCAACGCCATTGAGACAGTAAAAATTCTGCTTAACTCAAAAACCAAACACAGCCCAACTGGCATTGCGAATCAAAATGACTTAGTGGGTCGAAACTTGATGGATCATCCGCATATTTACGCCACTTTTGATTGTGATTTTCCTGTTTACGCAGGTCGAGGTCCTGTGGGGATCACTGGCATAACGCAATTTATGGATGGAGAATTTAGAAAATCGATGGCGGCAAAGAAGTTCTCGATCCTCAACGGTAATCATCTTGAATCGGTTGCTGAGCAACTTATTGATAAAGGTTATATTGGCGAAGCACTTAATAAAGAAATCGCACGCGTCGCAACCCATAGATTTAGCTCATATGTACAACACGAGCAGTTACCTGATCCAAACAATCGAATTTATTTAAGCGATAAAAAAGACTTTCTTGGACTGCCGATGCCCGTGGTTGAATGGTCAGTCGAAGATTATGTAGTAAAAAGCGCCGAACATAGCCGTGATTTATATCATCAAATTGCTGAGAAAATTGGTGCGAAAGTGCATGTAGAAATGCACATGGGTTCTGACGCTCACACTTTAGGGACTACCATCATGGGGAATAATGAACATGATTCGGTGGTTGATAAAAACTGCGCGGCGCATGCTCATAAAAACCTGTTTTTAAATGGGGGTACTGTATTTAGCAGTGCTTCAAGCGTTAACCCAACTTTGACGATTGGTGCGTTAGGGTTGAGAGTGGGAGAGCATGTTGCGCAATTATTAAAACATAATAAGCAAGCCGCCTAATTAACCTGAGTTATTATTAATACCTTAGGCCTAAGCAAAAAACTAGCCCCGCATTTGCGGGGCTATTTTTATTCAGGAAACATTTCTTCAAGGGTTAACCCTGATAACTTTTTGATGGTGTTTAATAGGTAATAAAGTGCCACAAAAAACAAAATCATGCTTGGTATCGCAATCACCGGGTAACTTAACGCCGTCATTCTGCCAAGTTCATTATTGAACGCTTCGGTGCCTGTGGGACTCACGACAATCATTTTTGCCAAGATATAGTTCATCGCAGAAGAGAACACAAACGAAGCCCCTAAAATATTCGAAGCCACAGTTTGTACTTTCGGCAGTTTATCGAGATTCCCTTTTTCTTCGAGCGCTTTTTCAATACGTGCCACGTCTAACGTATTTTGGTTAAACAGCATGGTCTTTAGGAGTGGGTATTTCGTGTGTTGGCTTACAAAAATCGCGATTGCGATTAGACCGGGTACCAGAGCTTCTTTAATGGCGATGTATTTTACATCAAGTTCTAATAAGCTGATCCCACCGGTTAAGAGTACAGAAACAATGCCTAGAATAGAGATAAAACTAAATTTGCCAGTTTTCTTTAATTCCCATAACCCAAAACCTAAAGGAAATGCGAGGGCAACCGCCACGCCTATACTTGGCCCCAAATGTTCTGCGCCTGAAAAACGAGTAAGAATAATAACGGGAATAATAATATTGAATAGCAGCTGGCTGAAAAAGCCGCTCGGTTTGTTTTCTTGCTGTGTCACTGAAACCTCTATGAGTCACTGAGCATTTGTCAGAGTGTATGACACCTTCTTGTCTAACTGCAATCTCTTTCAGGTGAATATAAAACGGTAGAGAGGTTTGTTAATTTATTTTTAACTGTTTACATATTGATCACATTTCAATGCTGTGCAATAGTAGATTTGCTCTTAAAGAGCGAGAATTTATTAAATACATAAGGAATATACAAATGAATAATTTAGAAAAACAAAGAGTTTTAGAACTACAAGAACTAGAGCAAATTGCAGGCGGTCGTTTTGAAGTACAAGACTGGAGTACTGCAAGTGAAGGTTGTGGCGGCGTTGATGATGACGAATGGAGCACATGGAGCAACGACTGCCGTAGCAACAAGAAAGTATTGAAGTAATTACTTTGAGGTAATTTCTAGTTCAAAAGGGAGCTTAGCTCCCTTTGTTGGAGTTTATAATGATAAAAAAAAACTAAATAGTCTTCGAAATATTCATTTACCTCGTCATAGTAAAGAGCCAGCTACTGATTACAGCGATAGAGTTAAATCTCAGCTTCCTAATGGTTGGCGTTTAAGTCGAGGTTTCTTCTGGACCCAAGTTCTCGCACCAAAAAAAAATTATCCCAATCAAGGTTGGAAAATTCACATCAGTTGCCATCACGATAGTGATATCTGGACTTTAGAGACGGCGCTAAAAATTTGTTTAGCCCACAATACTGAATTTAAATTTGCCAGCGATCCCGCCACGCTGTCGCAATTACTCAGTAAAAACTGCACTCGCTCTGCCTCGGGAAAGTTTATTACAATTTACCCTGAACCCAGCAAGTTCGATGCACTTATCGAAGCCCTCTATATTGCTTTCAAAGATTGCAAAGGGCCCTATATTCTCTCAGATAAACCTTATAAAGACTCTGAAGTTGTTTTTTATCGGTATGGTGGATTCAAACGGATAGAACAGATAGATATTTTTGGTGAGCGAACATCTCAGATCTTAAACAATGATTTTTTTGAAGTCGAAGATATTCGAAGCCCTAAGTACATCACACCAGCGTTTATTACCGATAAAGACTATGAGTTTTCGAGTCAGCAAGTTGAGCAAAACACAACTGGCGATAGTAGTTCTGAATTGTTCGATAAGTTTAAATTTATTAGTTGTATCAAGCATTCGAATGCTGGCGGTGTGTATGTAGGAAAAGAAAAAGCCACTGATAATACAGTGCTTATAAAAGAAGCTCGGCCATATGTTGGTATGAATAGTGGTGATTTAAGTGTCATTAAGTTGCTAACAAAAGAACTTAGGTTGATGCAAGTGCTTGCCCAAGATGACATAGCGCCAGCCCCTTATGGAATGTATTCAGCGTGGACTCATCATTTCATGGTTCAAGAGTTTTTAACGGGCTCAACGCTGAAGAATTTTTCGGTCAATATTAGCCAATTTATTCACGCAAATTGTACCTCCTCTGAACTTAATAATTGGTTAGCTAAATTTAAAACCTTAAGCCTAAACATTGTTGAAATGGTCGAAAAGCTGCATAAGAAACAGATTGTTTTTGGTGATCTCTCATTCAACAACATTATGGTTGATAGTGAGACCCTTAAAACTAAACTTATTGATTTTGAAGGTGCCTTTCAAAAGCAGATTGATCCTGAAGTCAATCTTTACACTCCTGGTTTTTACACGGCAGACCGTCCAGATAAATCTCTGCCAGATTTTGGTGATGATATTTATGCGTTAGGTTGTGTATTGCTCTCAGTTTTGATGCCTACGACTTATATGCTGTCGTACGATGAAGATTTTGCGAAAACCTTAACAGCTCACCTTGAGCGCGACTTTTTATTACCAAGTGAAATTAGCAGAGCGATTGACTTGCTGCTTAAAGGTGACCGCGATGCTTTGCATCAAAGTAAAGCATTGCTTGAGCAAATTGAATTAGGAAGGATGGAAAAGTGTCAATATCAAGAATTTGACTACGCAAGGTTAGAGCTATTTCCGAAACGCATTTTTGAATTTTGTGAAGCTCATTTAGCATCGCAAAGAATGGAATATGCACTGCCTCTAGATAACAAACGAGAGTTTGCTCTGGCGATGAATCATGGTGAGTTAGGCGTGGCATATGCTTGGAAAATCACGCAAGGAGAAATACCTGATGCGCTCGCACAGTGGTTAACAAACCAAACCTATCATGAGTTATCTGACTTGCCTCCGGGGTTAATGAATGGGTGTGCAGGGGCTGCTTGGGGGTTAATAGAGCTAAACCTAGAACAAGAGGCAAGGAAGGCGTTTAATGTAAGCCGTTTACATCGCAAACTGTATGACTCTTGTTCATTAGGGTATGGACTAGCAGGAACGGGGCTTTGTGCATTGAAATTATATCTTCAATTTGATGATGACTATTACTTAGACCTTGCTAAGGGCTACGCTGATTATATTCTTGAACAGAAGATTAAAGATCAAAATGGTCATTATCATTGGCCTCAAGTTGGTACTGAAAAAACGCCGGTTGGTTTAATTGAAGGTGGCGCAGGAATAGCCTTATTTCTACTTAAACTTTTTGCTGTAACAAAAGAGTCTCGGTATTTAGAGGTGGGAAAATCTGCGCTTAAATATGACTTATCTTTTAAACAAGAAAAGTATGGCTCTATTGGTTTTCCTGCTGACAGCGGCGGAGGTATTTTTTATCCATATGTACAATGTGGCTCAGCAGGCATAGCGATGGTATTACTGCGTTACTACAAGGTCACTCAAGAGCAGTACTTCTTGGATGAAATAAATCAACTAAGGGCAAGCTTAAGTGCCAAATATTCAGTCTCGAGTGGATACTTTTCAGGCTTGGCGGGTATAGGTTCATTTTTATTAGATGCTCATCAAATTTTAAATGATAAAAGTTATTTTGAAGATGCCTGTAAAGTCGCTGATGGGATCAATATTTATAGTGTGCAATACCCTGAAGGGTTAGCTTATCCGGGGGCGATGCGTCAAAAACTAAGTAGTGATTTAGGCGCAGGCTCAGCGGGTGTTGCACTTTTTTATCACCGTCTTTTAAATCAACAGCCTAATAAAATATTTATGCTGGATGAGTTGTTAGATTAATTTGCTAAATAGAGTAACCACATACCTTGTGATTACTCTATATTTTTCCGACTTAACTTGTCTATCGTCGACCAATACTCAAGCTGCCAACCCCACCCATAAATTCACAGGTGCTTAAATCAATTTGCGCTTCGTCATAGCTATCCCAAATGTATCTTGAGATCAGTCTATGTGTATTTGCATCATGACATAGCACTTCGTAGAAGGTTTGACCTTGTACTTGTTGTGTTGAAGCCGCTACAGCCTGTTGAGCCGAAGCTGTGGTAATAATAAATGTCGCAGCAGCGATAATTAATGTCTTACATTTCATAATTAATTTCCTTTTATTAAATATAGCTGAACCTAAATTTGATACAGCAGAAATTAATCTATCTTTAAACAAAAAAATATCAAGCGGCACGGAGCGATTTCAGGTGACGGTGCTTTGTAAAGCTTGGCGGTACTGGTTTGCTAGCCGATGCTTAATTTGTAACTTGATGTGAAGTTCTATTGACGACTATAGAGTCTTTACTTAATTTGGTTAAACCCACTAAGGGTAAAAACTTTTAAGGAAAAAACATGAAATTAAAATTACAAAAGAAACCACTTAAATCATTATCAAAAGATTCGGCTTTACATCTACAAGCAACTCCTCAAATTGCAGGTGGTGTAAAAATCACAGAGTGGTGTAGTCGTGATAAAAAATGTGTGGTAACAGAAACCTGCTATGTGACTGACCAAAAAGACTGTACGGTGATGTAAACGGTATTTCATTCAAACAGAGCCTGCAGCTAACAGGCTCTTATCCATACTCAAAACACCTGCTAATTTATACTTTTGCAAACACCTGATATCCTATGCTCATTCAGTATTTAGAGCATGAAAACATGATTAAAGAAAACGACATCATTGAAACACTTGAAGAGCTTGAAGCTTTTTTATTATTGGTTGAAAACGGTGGTTTAGGATTAACCAATGTTGAAGGGATTGCTTTAGCAACCAATAACAGTAATGGTCGCCCATTTGTTGCGGTATTAGATGATAAACACCAGCTTTTACTTGGTCGCTGGGTATCACAAGACGTTTACGAAAACGGCAAAGACATGGTGCGCTACGGGGTTAAAAAACGCCACTAATTAACACCCTGCCACCAGCTAATGAGAAGTGATTTTGTTTGCCCATAATGAGTCTTACAAAGTGGCTTCTCACATTGATGCGGCTTATTATTACCGCAACCCGCAACCCGCAACCCGCAACCCGCAACCCGCTAACTATATAAAAATACTCGTTAATTTTTATAGGTCATTTGCCCAATAGGCCAGTCTAAGACATTTGCTCCATGTAATTTTAGATTTTGATGTTTATCTTCAATATCGATTTTTACTGTTGGAGCGACCACGATGATCCGCGTTTATGATTTACCCACACGAGTGTTTCACTGGCTTTTTGCCTTTGGTTTTTTAACCGCTTTTACCCTTGCTAATACCATAGACGATGAGCAAGCCACTTTTTCGTATCACATGATCGCAGGCGCAACCATGTGCATGGCGCTTATCTGGCGTGTTATTTGGGGTTTTGTAGGAACTAAACACGCCAAGTTTACTGATTTTAATTTAAACCTGTCCGCGTTAATGCACTACTTGAAAGGAGCACTGAGTGGCAGCAATTCGCACTCTGTGGGGCATAACCCTGCTTCGAGCTGGGCGGCAATCACTATGATGATATTAGCGGCCTGTTTAGGTGTAACAGGCTTTTTGATGACCAATGGACCATTTAATGAGGTGATTGAAGAGGTGCACGAGTTATGCGCCAATGCGTTTATGCTGGTGGTGGTATTGCATATATGTGGCATTGCACTGCACACCATTAAATATCGAGATCCCATTGGTAAAAGTATGCTAAGCGGTGAAAAGTCGGTATCAGATGACACTAAACCTGTGGCCACATTTACCATTTTGGGCGTGCTGTGCTTAGTGGCTACTTTGCTATTTACCACGACTTTGATAGCACAATTTGATCCACACACGCGTACAACTTCAATTTTTGGGGTAACTTGGCAGTTATCAGAGTTTGAAACTGACGAGCACAAAGCGCATGATGAACATTATGATGAGCATGAATAGAGAAGCTTATGACTCGTAAAGACCGTCTGATTTTACTGTCTACCTTGTTAATAATTACGGTATTAATCGCGGTAGATCTCTCGACCGATTTAAAAGAAGGTGTGGCACTGTGGCATCTTGTTATTGAGGGAGCAGCGGGGGTTATGGCGCTCATTGGTATTGCGTATATTTTTAAAGACATTGTTCAGCTTAAACAAGACTTACAGTCAGAGCGGGCGCTGGCGAAAGGTTATCGAGCAGAGGCCGAATTGTGGCGCGAGAAATCTAAAACCTATTTAGATGGTTTATCGATTTTAATCGATGAGCAATTAACCCTTTGGCAATTGACTCCCGCAGAGCGAGAAGTGGCGTTTTTATTGTTAAAAGGCATGAGTTTAAAAGAACTTGCTGAGCTTAGAGGCACGAGCGAAAAAACCGCCCGTGCCCAGTCTATGTCTATCTATGCAAAAGCAGGCCTCAGTGGTCGTTCAGAACTCTCGGCGTTCTTTTTAGAAGACTTGTTGCCAGCAAGGGATCTAGACTAACCCAGCGCCTTAATTGCCCGCCCAATACCATCTAAAGTTAACGGATACATGCGTTTATCCATTAGCTCATAAATGATGTCGATTGAATGATAGTAACGCCAATAATCCACAGGTTGTGGGTTTAGCCAAACTACATTATCAAAATGATTGGTGATGCGTTTTAACCAGGCGCTGCCGGGCTCTTCATTCCAATGTTCAACGCTACCGCCGGGGTAGTTGATTTCATAAGGGCCCATGGTGGCATCCCCGACAAAAATCACTTTGTAATCTGAGCCGAAGCGGTTGATCACTGTCATGGTGTCGAGCACATTTTGAAAGCGGCGTTCATTGTCTTGCCAAACATGTTCATAAAGACAGTTATGAAAGTAGAAAAATTCTAAGTGCTTAAATTCGCTGTGTGCGGCACTGAATAACTTTTCACAAGTATGAATGTAATCGTCCATCGAGCCGCCGATGTCAAAAAACATCAGCACTTTAACGGCATTATGACGCTGCGGCTGCATTCTTACGTCGAGCATACCGCCTTGTTTTGCAGTGGCTTCGATGGTGTGGTTTAAATCGAGTTCGTCACTCTCACCACTGCGGGCGAATTTGCGCAGTTTTTTAAGCGCCAGCTTCATGGTACGCGAGCTGATATCGGCATCTTGGTCGAGGTTTTTAAACTGACGTTTGTCCCAAACTTTCACAGCGCGTCGATGGCGGTTGCCATCCTGGCCTATGCGAATACCTTCGGGGTTATAACCGTAGGCACCAAACGGTGAAGTGCCGCCTGTGCCAATCCATTTGTTACCGCCAGCATGTCGCTTTTGTTGCTCTTTCAAACGCTCGGCAAGGGTTTCCATGAGTTTGTCTAAGCCACCGAGAGATTTAAGCTGTGCTTTTTCTTCTTCACTGAGCTGTTTTTCAAACTCCTTTCTTAGCCAATCGCTGGGCAAGTTATGCTGTTGTAACTGACTAAAAATATCGATGCTTTCAACGCCTTCAAAATACTCGGCAAAAGCGCGGTCGAATTTGTCGAATTGGGTTTCGTCTTTCACCAAGCACAATTTGGCTAGCTCATAAAAGCCGTCGATGTCGGCAAATACTACTTGTTGCTTTAAGGCGTTAATTAAATCGAGTAATTCGCGCAAGCTGGCCTTTACGCGATACTTTTTTAGGGTGAAGAAAAAATCGATAAGCATGGGGTTAACCGCGCTTGGCCATAAATGCTAACTTTTCTAACAGGCTGACATCTTGCTCGTTTTTAAGCAGCGCGCCAAATAATGGCATTAACCCACCTTTGTGGGTTTTATCGTGCAGTGTTTTAGCATCAATGTCTTCGGCTAGTAATAATTTCAGCCAATCGATTAATTCACTGGTCGATGGCTTTTTACGTAAGCCATTTACTTCGCGTAAGTTGAAGAACACGCCCAGTGCCGTTTGCACTAACTCTTGTTTGATATTTGGGTGGTGCACATCAATGATGCTGGCCATTTCTTCAGGTGTTGGGAAGTTGATATAGTGGAAGAAACATCGGCGAAGGAATGCGTCCGGCAACTCTTTTTCATTGTTCGAAGTAATAATCACAATCGGGCGTTGTTTTGCTTTAACAACTTCTTGTGTTTCATATACATAGAACTCCATTTTATCGAGCTCTAAAAGCAGGTCATTGGGGAATTCAATGTCTGCTTTGTCAATTTCATCGATAAGTAAAATAGGGCGCTTTTCAGCGGTAAATGCCTGCCAAAGTTTACCTTTTACAATGTAGTTGCTGATGTCGTGAACGCGATCATCGCCAAGCTGGCTATCACGTAAACGTGATACAGCATCGTATTCATAAAGGCCTTGCTGTGCCTTGGTGGTTGATTTGATGTGCCACTGGATCAGCTCGGTATCGAGTGCTTTTGCCAACTCTTCGGCAAGCATGGTTTTACCTGTACCCGGCTCACCTTTGATTAATAATGGTTTTTCTAGCGTGATTGCCGCATTCACAGCAAGCTTAAGAGAGTCAGATGCGATGTAGTTTTCAGTACCGGTAAATTGCACGACGTTGCCTATTTTTTCTAAGAGATCTGACCTGTAAGTCTGCCATAAGCATCTCTGAGATCAAGCATTGTGTATACAGGTTGAAAATAAGGGGGAGAGATTAGTAGAGTCTAATTCTACTAATCTCTCGTTTGTTGCGAATTTACAACTTACTGCTGTGCGACAAGGCGTCAGCTAGGGTTTGCGCTTTGTTAAGTGGGTTAATCGTTAATTCAATGTCTGGTTGCACAGGCGTCATTTGTTGATTGCCACTCGGCCTTGCCAAAATAAAGCGAGGTACAACGGCTCTAATTTGTGTATTGCTGAGTGTCAAAAATTGGATCCCGCCGCTCTGTGTACTGCGGCCGCCAGTTGGTGTGCCGATTAAAGTAGCAAATTGGTGGTCCTGAATGGTATTGGCAAAGAGCACTGCCGACGAGTAGGTTAGGGGCCCTGTTAGCACACTGACTTGCCCTTTAAATAGCTTACTTTTGTCGGTTTCTGGTTTAATCATTCTCGACAGTGAACCATTCACAACAGTGCCGACAACTTCACCTGGATCGCGATATTTAGCCAAAATTTTTGCACTGTAACCTGAGCCTTGTTTATACGGTTTTTGAGCTATGTAGCGTAGGATCCCTGCCATCCAGTATTCGTCATCGCCACCGGTATTTTCTGAAATGTCGATTAATAGGTGTTCGACCTGATTGGCGTTTAATTGTTGAAACGCTTCGGCCATGAAATCAAAGTACTTTTTAGGTTCATCCCAGCCAAATGTTTTTACGGTTAAGATTGCTTGTTTATTGTCGAGCATTTGTAAGTTGAAGTAGTGTTCAAAAGGCTTGCTCTGAATACTCTCTGGCTGTTGATTTAGCGCGTTTAGTATGACGGTTGAATCTTCGTCTTTAAACTTGAGATTAAAATTCTCTTTTGTGCCATATACCAAGCGATAAGTCATGGCGAATCGTCGCGAAAGTAATGCTTGGCGAAAGGCTAAATTATCACCTTCAATGCGCTGTAATAACTCTTCAGTCACAGTGCTGGCAGGTATGCCGTTAATCTGAGAAATTTGCTTACCTTGATATGTATTAGCATCGCCGCCCAAAGTACTTTTGACAAATAAGCCTTGGTTGTTCACCACCACTTCGAGTGGAAAGAGCTGAACGCCATCTTTTATCCATGCTCGCCACTGGGCGTTTTTGCCATCATCAAAACTTAAATGTCCGTCAGCCATAGTGGCATTGAGTTTGGCAAGTTCGCGCCATAAAGCTTGGCCTGTCATTGGGGTTTTGATTGAACTTCTTAAGCTATCTAGTTGCGTGTAAAAGTCATCTATGTTTTCAACGCTGTGAGCCAAGTTTGGATGCGTGCTATGTAGAAAATTTTCCCATTGGCTGATATCGGCCAGAATTTGCTGAGGCGTGTAAGTTTGTGAGAAGTGACCTAAAGATTCATCGGCATAAATTGTTTGGCTCGTTGTAAGTAATAGCAATGAGCTTGCTAAGGTTGTTTTAAATTTAGTGAACCAAGTTTGTTGTGAGTGGGTGTTTGTAACTTGTTCTGACATCGTTGTAAGCATTGTCCGTCCTTAAAAAATAAACGCGATTGAAGGTATATAAATCAATGAGTGTGCCAAAATTTAAAGTACTATTTTTCAATGGGTTAGGGTTTTTATTCTGTTTGCTGTTCGGACACTGGACGCATATCGGACGGACAGCGGACAGCTTGATTTTACTTGATGCAGTAGGCTGAACTTTTATAATGCCCTCACGTTGTGCCAACTAAAAGAGCAAATGGTGGAAGTAAAAAACTTATTAAAACAAGAACGTGTTGATTATATTTTGGCTGAGCTGCAAAAGCGTTACCCAAATCCGCCAATTCCTTTAGATCATAAAGACCCGTACACCTTGCTGGTGGCGGTGTTGTTGTCGGCGCAATGTACTGATGAACGGGTAAATCAAGTAACGCCTGCATTGTGGGAGTTAGCAGATAACCCGTTCGATATGGCGCTTCAAAGTGTCGAAGACATTCAAGCCATTATTCGCCCTTGTGGTCTCTCTCCACAAAAATCGAAAGCAATTAAACGCTTGTCTGAGATATTAGTTGAGCAACATGCCGGTGTGGTACCAGAAGACATGGCTATTTTAGAAACTCTGCCGGGCGTGGGTCATAAGACCGCTGGGGTGGTGATGGCACAGGCATTCGGTGTACCGTCGTTTCCGGTCGATACCCATATTCATCGTTTAGCGCAGCGTTGGGGTTTAACGAATGGTCGCAGTGTTGAGCAAACCGAAAAAGACTTAAAGCGTTTATTTCCTAAAGAGACTTGGAACGACTTACATTTGCAGATCATCTACTATGCCCGAGAGCATTGCCAAGCAAGAAGTTGTCATGGTTTAGTTTGCCCGATTTGCACTACTTGTTACCCGAATCGTAAACACCCGAAGAAAATTAAAAAGCCTTAATAACCTTATGCTTTAGACATAAGATAAGTACTCCCAACAAGGTTGCTTTGTTGGGAGTAAGCAGAAAGTTATTTATCTGTGTTTATAGGGCGCTCTTCAGAGTTAGTTTGAACTGGGCGCTCAACAAGTCGAGAAATCAGCAACTGTTCGACACGCACACCTTCAACATCGATGGCCTCAAATTTAAAGCCTTCGTGAATAAAGCTATCGGTACGCTTCGGAATACGTTTCATCACATAAATCAAAAAGCCCGCAATGGTTTCATACTGATCCATATCTGGGAAATGATTGATATTTAGTTGTTTTATCACATCAATTACGGGTGTATTACCTGCAACTAACCAAGAATTAGCGTCTCTTTGAATAATTTGCTCTTCATAGTTATAGCTGACTAAGTCGCCCATAAAACTGCTGATCAAGTCTTTCATAGTGACAAGGCCAACCACTAACGCATACTCATTGACCACCACGGCAAACGTCTGATTTGCACTTTTAAAGGCGTTTAAAGCCTCTGATAGCGTGAGTGTATCAGGCAAATAAAGTATGTCTTTTTTTACGATTTCTTCGCTTAATTGAACACTCTCGCCATTGAGCAACTGACGCAAAATATCTTTCGATTCAACATAGCCTTTGAGCTTATCTAAGCTACCATCACAAATTAAAAACTGGTTATGCGGATGAGCCTGAATTGCGGCACTGATCACTGTGTTATCGTCGCTTAAATCAAAGCTAATAATGGCCTCGCGAGTGGTCATCACACTTGGCAGAGTGAGGCTGTCTAGTTCAAACACGCTGCCAATGAGATGGTATTCTTGTTGCTGCAAAGTACCATCTTGGGCGCCTGCTTCCATGACCGCCACGATATCCTCGGTGGTGACAATTTCTTCTCGCTCAGTGGGGAGTTTAAAAATACGCAAGACTAGGTTACTTAAACCATTAAACATGAGTACGAATGGCGTCAGGCCGAGTGTCACCATATTCATTAAATTCACTACACGAATGGCAACCGCTTCGGGCATGATCATGGCTATACGTTTTGGTAATAAATCGGCGAATAAGATGAACAGTGACGTAATGATAAAAAACGACAGCAAAAAACTTATCTGCCCAAGTAAAGGCCCAGAATAAAACACTGACACTAACTCTGATGTGTAGGGAGCCAGCGCTTGCTCACCAATAATACCGCCCAAAATAGCAATGGCATTCAGTGCGATTTGGATCATCGCAAAGAATCGCCCTGGTTGCTCTTGTAAAGCCAATACTGTTTCGGCATTTTTGCTGCCTTCATCGACCATGACGCGTAATTTTATTTTACGCGCAGCAGCAATCGATATCTCAGACATAGCAAATAAAGCACCAAAGAAAATTAAGATGCTGATAGCGAGTAAGTCGCTCATTGAGTTCCTAAAAAGTAAGTACCCGAGTTTAATGTATCACAGCGGGTTTAAACAAAAAGTGAGCAATTATTAAGGATAAACTAGGCCTGTGCAATGATTATTTTAAATTATTTTAATGTGTTTTAAATCAGTGGTTTACTGTGTTTTTGTGCTGTTTTTCAAGTTATTTTTTTTATTTTTGCTAGCACGCTTTATTTTTGTAGGTGATGAGTGAAAATTAGGCTAGCATAGCGGCGTTAATTTACACTTATTTCTGTTAGGATTTTTAAAGCATTGAACATCACACTTGCCGAGTTATTCTCGATTGACCCTTTTACTTGGACTGAATTAGGCACCGCCATTTTATGTGGCTTTATTGTTGGTTTAGAGCGTCAGTTACGAGGCAAACCCGTTGGTATTCGTACCTCTTCTTTAATCGTGCTTGGTACTTACTTGTTTATCGCTGCGTCGAACTCACTGAATAATGATGTAACCGATACATCGCGGATCATAGGCCAAGTCGTGACGGGCGTGGGCTTTTTAGGTGCCGGTGTAATGCTTGCCAAAGATGGCATTGTGGTCGGTGTGACTTCAGCAGCGACGATTTGGGTACTTGCAGGGATTGGTGTCGCTATCAGTGTGGCGGGAGAACTCGCTGCAATTAAGCTTTCGATATTGGTAGTTGGTATTCTATATGGTGTTGATGTGCTTGAAGATTACTCTGCATCACTGACACGGGGTGTACACAGTAGATTTAATAACTGGAAGAACAAGCAGCGCTGATCACAGTTAAACTATCTTAATTTGTAACAATATAATTCAAAGCCAATTTTCATCGTGACAGCTGAATAAATAAGCGTCATGATGAAAATTCAGGGCATCCCAACACCCACTTCCATTTTTATTAATTTCAGCGTCAAGCTAACTATTATTTGCGAACAATTAATTATGAGCAGTGAACTCTCGTTCTCACGGGTGAAGGATTTCCCTTTGCTGATGTGGATATTACTTTTTGGCTCCTTTATTACTCGGGGGAGCTTCTTTATGGTGTGGCCGTTTTTGGCGGTCATTTTGTACGATAAATTTGCCTTAAGCGCGACTGAGGTCGGGCTAATTCTATCGACGGCGGCCGTGGTGGCGGTTTTTGTCAGCTTTATTGGCAGTACACTCTCTGACAAGCTAGGTCGACAAACGGTTATGTATGCCACGGGTGTCCTTTATATCGTATCTTTTTCTCTATTGGCTGAGGCCGATACCGTCACAATGTTTGCCATCGTGATCACCCTGTGCTCGATTGCCACAGCGCTTTGGCGACCTCTAGCTTCGGCGCTGATTGGTGACATTATTGATGACAGTAAAACACGAGAACTGGCGATGCAGAGCATGTATTTCATCGTGAACGTGGGTTGTGCTGTGGGTCCAATTGCGGGTGTGTGGTTGGGTTTAACAGGCCAGCAGTCGAGTTTTTATATCACAACCGTGGCCTTTGCATTTTTGCTAGGGCTGCTAGTGTGGGGTTTTTCCCATCATAAAAGGTCTCATCATAAAAAGACGCAGCATGAAAAGTCTCTGCAAAGTACAGAGAACCAAAGTACTAGTTCGACAGAATTAGAGAATAATGAACCTGTAAAAGAAAGTATCGGCATGAAGCAAACCTTGGCTATTTTAGCCAAAGATCGCTTACTTCAGTGTTTGATATTAGCCAATGTCATCTGTTTATTTATTTACGGGCAAATGGATAGTTCATTAATACAATATCTGACTCGCGAGAATGTCCCGCAATTACTTGAGCTAGTTTCGTCACTGATATTTACCAATGCCATGGTGATCATCACCTGCCAGTTTTTGTTATTACGGATCATGGCTAAGGTTGAATTGGTGCATCGTATTCAAATTGGCTTAGTTTTGTTGATGTGCTCACAAGTGTTTATGGCACTCAATGTGCCGAGTTTCTTCTGGGGCTGGATAGGTGCAGTGGTGGTCTTGAGCTTGGCTGAGGCGATTTTATTCCCGACCATGAACGTACATATAGACCGTATTGCGCCGGATAATCTAAGGGGCGCTTATTTTGGCGCGTCAGCGTTTTACGATTTTGGTTTTGCCTTTGCGCCCCTTGGCGGTGGCATTATTTTAGATCTATTTGGCGGTTTCTGGTTGTTTGTGACTTGCTCAGTCATGTGTGTTGTGGTGATGGGGTTGTACTACGTATTAGAAAAGCTTCCTCGACCAGACTTTGCTTCGCCACAAGCCGAACTGCGTTAAAATTCGTTGTTGCCTATTGAGCGGTTAAACACTATTACCTACAATAGGCGCGTTTTTACACTGTATTTAAGAAAAGATTATGACTGATAAAACAGATTTACCAGCAATTCCTGATCACCTTTCAATTAATCCTCGTAGCAAGTTCTACAACGAAGAGATTTTACAGCACGATATCGGCGTGCGTTTCAAAGGTAAAGAGCGTAACGATGTAGAAGAATACTGCATCAGCGAAGGCTGGATCAAAACAGCAGCACCTAAGGCGCTAGACCGTTTCGGTCAACCTATGCTGATCAAATCAAAAGGTGAAGTTGAAGTATTCTTCCGCTAATCACTGTGAGGAGTAAGCGCCTGCTTACTCCTTTGTATATTACCCATCAATTATTTAAGTAACCTGAGCTCTGGATAATAAATCTATCTCCAGCGGCTACTTTCAACGTTAACTGCGTTGAATTTACTTGCAATAGGCTAGCTATTGTCGCGTAAATTCGCCTGGTTATCGCTAAAAGTCTCCGGCTGCAGAGTTGAAAAAGTGCTTATCAATTAAATATCAATACGTTAGTAAATCTCTTAACCAAAGCTCAGGTTAAGTACTCTGCATACGCTTTATACTTAGCTTTCTTAAGATGGCTTTTCTTGGCATTACCAACCAAGCTACAGCAAGAGTTGTTACACAGATCACACATAGTTTCAATAAAATTGGCCAGTTGAGCTCTGCCACAGCCACTTGCAGCCAAACAACAATAGGCAGGTGCACTAAGTACAGCCAGTAAGAGTGGTTGGCAAGTTTTTGTGTGAAGGTACTTGGTTTGTTTGCAAATTCTTTGAATAAACCAATAAACAGCATGCAAGAGGTCCACATCATTACGGCATAACTCATTACAAAGGCGACTTTGATCTGTAGATAGTACTCATGCATATATTGCATTTGATAACGAGAGAGCAAGACTGCGGCGATACAGCTACATAACCAAGCACCTAGTTTAAAAGCGCTCAGCTTCGTAAAATCTGCAAGTGCATTTTGGTGATTGAATAATACCCAGCCAAACAAAAAGAAACCGCTATATAAACATAGCACTGGCCATTGTGGTGTTAGGCTTTTATCTGGGGTATCGACTCCCCAGTGCTGCATATACCAAAGGCAACAAGCAGACAGAGGAATAACAAGTAAGTACAAGCCTTTTCTGGTAAGCGTATGCACAAGAATAAAGTGCATTCTGCCAGCTAATTTAGGCGTAAATTGAGAAAGCTTGGTATGGAGTAAGTAGAGTAATAATGTCAGAAAAGTAGCCAGAGTGAGGTAGTACAAGAACCACAAATGTGTGCCGACAAATAAACTCATAGATAAGCCTTTAAAATCGCTAAAGCTTGTCACTAAAGCCGCGATTATATTCGCGTCACCTTGCATACTTTCAGCACCCATTATCCAGCCTGACACCAGTAGTGGCCTAAGCAATATCCAGCCTAGTAAAAACGGCAGCACAATCCGTGTAAATCGCGATGTTAAAAACCGCGTTATACCGACTTTTTGTAGCGTCATACAAGAGAAAAAGCCGGCAATTAAAAAGAAAACCTCTAGACGAAACGCGTGGCTAATGAACACAAACACCGACACCCAGTCACTGGTTGAGATATCCATCACCGCCCAGCCGATGAAGATAGGTAAAAACGATAGACTGGCATGATAGACAATGCCCAGTAATAAAGCGTACGCACGAACTGCGTCTAAATAGTGCAATCGGGTTGTGGTTGTCATTGTTATGTCTCTCAAAGTGAAGGGAGAGGCCTGCATTCAGGCCTTACTAATTGCGGTATTAATAAACCTGAGCTATGGATAATAAATCTATCTCCAGCGGCTACTTTCAACACTAACTGCGTTGAATTCACTTGCAATAGGCCAGCTATTGACGCGTAAATTCGCCTTGTTATCGCTAAAAGTCTCCGGCTGCAGACGTTAAAAATGACTTACTTTCTCAATATCAATACGTTAGTAAATTTCTTAACCAAAACTCAGGTTAATAAAAGCCAATCTCATCAATTTGATAATCGAATTTGGCTTGTTGCAGGCTAAACGCAACAATGCTTAAGCTATTGAGAGTTTTAGGATCTAGTGGTGTTTGTGCCGACCATGCGCGTTTCATGTCTTTAAAAGGCAATTTGACGGTATGGAATTGTCCATCCGCTTTGATCATGACAGGAAGTGCATGATAGTCGTAGTTATCAATCGCACTGCTATTGGCTGACACCGACAGCATGCCTTGGTTGATTTTAACTTTTATAACAATGCCCTGATATTGGCTGGCATCGAGCTGTTTGCCAAATTCGTTAAGTGGCAACACCGAACTTGCCCAACCAGGCTGACCCCGAGGCGGTACAATATCGCCCTTGGCTGAAAGTAGGCCATTACTTACGCTTATCTGGGTTGTGGTTTTACCGCCGGCGCTGGTGTCGTCAATAAAAAGTCTTTCAAAGCCCATATTGTTTTGTGAGGTCGAATTAAAATCATCGACCAGTGTTTGCGACTCTCCCGCCCAAGTGGCATGTGAAAAGCTAAATAGCAGGGTAAGTTTTACGACTTCTATAAAGTGTTTAAATGTCATGTTAGTGTGCTCTATGTTGATTTTCGACTGCAAAAAGCCTGCGGCGTTTTTGCTTGGTTTAATCAATAAGTGTCGGGTGGTTCGAAAAGGTGACAAAATAAATCACAAAAAATTTTTTTAATTTTTGTTGTCACCTTTTTTGCAGAGTAGGCACTTATAAAAAGAAGAAGATAAAAACAGGCTTGAGGCATGTTCAATACAGCAAAACAACATAAAACACTTGATGATGCGGCTTTGGTGATGCGCGCGCTTGGCGGCAATAAAAGTGCTTTTTGCGAAATAGTAGAGCGCTACCAAACACTACTTTGTTCATTGGCTTATTCAGCCGTGGGCGATATCAAATACAGTGAAGACTTAGCTCAAGATGCATTTGTTGAGGCGTGGAGAAAGCTCGATACTTTGCACGACCCAAATAAACTCAAGGCTTGGTTGTGTGGCATTCTTAAATTTAAGATAAGTCATCATTATCGCAAGCACGCCTCAAGTGCAGAAAAGCACAGTGAACAGCTAGAAAGCGCAGAGCATATTGGTGCTGAAAACGCAGAACTTGAGGCCAACGCAATTTCAGCGCAGCAACAAGCGTTGATGTGGCAAGTGCTTGAGCAACTCGATGATACTTACCGTGCACCGCTGATTTTATTTTACCGAGAGCAGCAATCCGTTGAGCGTGTCGCCAGTGAACTGGATTTATCGGTCGACACCGTAAAGCAGCGCTTGTCGCGAGGTCGGAAGATGATGAAAGAGGCGGTTACTGAGCTTGTTGAAGTTTCGCTTAAACATTCAAAACCGGGTCTGGCCTTTACTTCTGCGGTCATGTCTGCAATCAGCGACATTGCACCACCGGCTAAAGCGGCAGCAGGTTTAGGTGCTTTTAAAGCAGGTGCAGGGTTTAACTTTGCTAGCATCATGGCTGTGTTGGGCTCAGCATCTGGGGTTGTGAGTGCGTATTTTGGTTTGAGAGCCAGTCTGGATCAATCTCGTACAGAGCGAGAAAAAAGCTTAGTGAAAAAAAGCGTATTCTTATTTATGTTCGTTGCCGCGCTGTTTGTTGGGGTTTTGTTATTACTCAAACCACTTGCTTATGCACAGCAAAATTATGTCGATGAAATTACCTTAGTTGCGCACCTTAGCGTATTCATCTTCGTTGCGGCTTATATCTGGTTAGTAAAACACGCATTCAATGCTATGAAGCAATTAAGGGCGCAAGAGCGGCTTTTTAACCCTGAAGCCTTTAGTGCAGAGCAAGATAAACCCAATGCCAAGCAAAGGGAGTACATCAGTCCTATTCGTTTATTCGGTGTGCCACTGATCCATATGCAATTTGCCATGCCAGAAAAAACAGACAACCCCGCCGTTGGTTGGATAGCAGGTGGAAGTAAAGCGTATGGGTTGCTGTTTGCATGGGGCGGGATTGCTATCGCGCCTATTAGTGTGGGTATTATTTCTTTCGGCATTTTAAGTGTAGGGGCAGTAGGCATTGGATTACTGGCCGCAGGCACGGTGGCCATAGGTGGTTTGGCATTTGGCGCCTCAGCCATTGGCTATCAGGCATTTTCGTCTTTGTCTTCATTGGCATGGGAGGGAGCTGTGAGTGGTGGCTTTGCAGTTGCCGTAAACGGTGCCATTGGCGCAATTGCGTATGCTGAGCAAGCAAATAACGAACTCGCCGCGCAATTGACGAATTTATCTTTCATTAACCAGTATTATGCTTGGGTGCTTGGACTCATTGCGGTATTTGTGATTGTGCCAGCGGCGTGGCATTCGAATAAAGTCAGCGCCAGAATGAGAAAAAACGCGCTGAAGTGATCAGCGCGTTTTCTAAGTTAAAACTCGTTATTTCTCAGCTTTTTCTCAAATAAAGCCAGTGGCAAAGCCTGCCAACATAAAGAAAGCAACCATCCAGATAATAGGCAGTTTAAGCTGTTTCATTAAGTAAAAACCCACTAATATTAAGGCAATATCAAGTGGCTGTAGTACTGCACTAATAAATACAGGTTGATATAGCGCCGCAGCAAGTAGACCTACGACGGCAGCGTTAACGCCTGTTAAAGCGCCCGCAACCTTTGGTTTTTGCGCCAGCTGTTGCCAGTTCTTTAATACCGCTAATAATAATAAAAAGCCCGGAAGGAACACCGCCGCTGTGGCAATGAGCGCGCCTGCAATTGGGTTGTTTGGTAGTAGCTCATAGCCAATGTAAGTCGCAAAGGTGAACATAGGTCCTGGTACAGCTTGTGCAGCTGCATAGCCCGTTAAAAACGCATCTTGGCTGAGCTGATCTCCGACGATATTTTGCAGTAGCGGTAGTACCACATGGCCGCCACCAAATACCAAGCTGCCCGCCTGATAAAAGTCATTAAACAAACCAAGCTCTGGCGCGATGTGCGCAGTAAATGGTAACCCTAGCAATAAGCCGATAAATAAGATTAGCGGGACGAGATTCGGCTTGAAAGGAGCTGATTTTTCATTAGCTAAGCTGCTTTGCTCTGATTGTAAAAACAGTGTGCCCACGATAGCTGCAAAAACTAATAAGGCGATTTGCATTATGATGCTTGGCATGACTAATAGCGCGATTGCCGTGAGCAAGCACAAGCTTACCGATAGCGTGTTCTTACAGAAGTTTTTATACATACCCCAAGCAGCATCGGCAACCACTACCACGGCCAGTAGCTTCAAGCCATGCACTACATTTTGAAAAGCACTGGTATCCATGACTTGGCTTGAAAGTAAGGCTAAACCTATCATGATCAGAATGGATGGTAGAGTAAAACCTAAAAATGCCGTACAGGCTCCTAACAGGCCGCCGCGTTTATAACCCAGTGCAAAGCCGACTTGGCTAGAGCCCGGGCCTGGTAAAAACTGACTGAGCGCAACGATTTGTGCATATTCATTATCATCAAGCCACTTCATCTTCTCGACAAAGGTTTTTCTAAAGTAGCCGATGTGAGCGGCTGGCCCGCCAAAGCTTATCCAGCCAAGCCAGAAAAAAGTTTTAAAAATAGAAAGCATACGCAAGACGCAAAATGCGAGGTTGTTATAAGTATGCCCATAGTGTAAAAATTCACTTAGCATGATTCAAATTAATAGTATTTATGCTAACTATGAATAATTTAGGATTTACTGGGCTAGAGTGAGCTAGAGAAACAAATGGGTAAAGAAGAATTGCAGTGGCGACATATTGATTTAAATCTGCTGGTGGCATTTTCGTATCTGTATCGCCATTGTAGCGTCAGTATTGCTGCAGAGCATGCTTGTGTGAGCCAATCGGCAATGAGTCATAGTCTTGCTCGATTAAGGCAGCTTTTAGGTGATGTATTATTCGAAAGAAAAGGGCATCAAATGTGCCCAACCGAACGTGCACATCAGATATCGCCTAAAATCAGCGTGTTGCTCGATACCGTTTCTGGACAGATTTTGCAAAGTGAGCCTTTTTCTCCCAGCCATTATCAAGGTGTGTGTCGAATAGGGTTAACTGACTACGCCGAACTGATATTTGCGCCAGCGATTTATGATGCTATTCGAGCGCAAGCTCCCAATACTCAGATCAGCTTGATAAATGTGAATCGCAGTAACTATGAGCAAATCTGTGAGCAAGAAAAGCTCGACATCATTATCGGTAGTATGCCGCTTTTGGCTGATGGTTTTAGCAGTCAGCATCTATACACTGAACAGCATGTGTGTTTGGCTGATTTATCGGCTTTAGATTCATCTATTTTCTCAGCCGATGGTCAATTAAGTTTGCAGTCATTTGCAAAGCTTGAGCATGCTTTAGTGAGCCCAGATGGTAAGTTGGCAACTCAAATTGATAAAACTTTGGCAGAGCATGGTTTATCGCGTCAAGTTACCGTAGCAAGTCGTAACTTTTTAACTGTTCAAACTTTGCTTAAAGGGCGCGCCTTGATAGCGATTGTGCCGAGGAAAATGGCAGCTTTGGCCACCGAGCAAGCAGGGTTGTCTATGTTGGAGCCGCCGATAGCAGTTGCTGATTTTGATATTGCAATGATCTGGCCTGAGGTGAAAACTCAAGATGACAAAAGCCGTTGGTTACGTAGTGTGTTAGAAAAAGTTCTAGTCTAGTGCGAGAGGTTAAAAGCGAGCGAACTCGCTTTTATTTAAACTAGTACACAGTTAACTGATGATGGATAGATTGCACCAGCTCTCTAGGCAGGCAAAGTTGATTGGCAAGCGCTTCAAGGTATTGCTTTGAGATCGGTTGGTTTAAATCAATGGCGCTGACACTCGCGGCATAAACCTCAATGCCTGTTTGTGCGTCAGGCACTGATTGCACTAACTCAGAGAGCGTCATAGGTTTTCTTAACTCATCAAATAACATGGCTTTTTCGTTAACGGTCAGCTCCATTGTTTCAACTTGCGCAAAGATTTTTTGGCGCTCAGTTTCATCAATATGACCATCAGCATAAGCCGCGGCTATCATGGCGCGCATAATAATTAATTGGCCTGAGCCCGACTCGTCCTCAACCACTTGTTCAAAGCTTTGCTCCGGCATATAAGCAGGTGTGAAGTCAAAAGTACGACCTTGGGAAGCATGCTCTTGATGTGCTTGGTTGTGACTGCGTTTATTCATGGCGCTGTCATAAGCGCGACTATCAGCTTGCTGCTGTGCAGCTTTATTTTGCTCTGAATATTCTTTGTAGGCTTTCCAAGCAAGACCGCCTACCGCAGCAAGAGCACCATATTTAACGGCTTTTTTTCCGGTTTTTTTACTTTTCTTACCGCTGACTAAGCTAGTCAAACCGCCGCCAGCGACGCCTCCTAAAAAGCCACTTAGGGCACCTGATTTATTAAGACTGCCGACTAACTTTTGTAAGTCTTTCATTGTTGTCTCCTTCTCTTTATGTACCCAGATTAAGAGAAGCAACCTAAAATTAAAAGCCCATATTTGTTACAAAGCACGTCAGTTTTGCAGTAATGCTTTAATTTTGTTGTGCACGAATAAAAGCCGTTTGGCGGTGCGCTTTTTGTTTTGCGTGACGAGGCAAACAGGTTCCATACTTGGCTGTTCGAGTTCATGAATATGAATTTTTTCAGGTTCTGCAAAGCTAGCCACTGCGCTTTGAGGCAGAACCGTAAAGCCAAGCCCTAAGCTCACTGGGGTTAAGATCAAGCCAATTTGGTTTGAAAAGCCACTCTCTTTTATGTCCTTAATATGCGTGAATTCAGTAAAGTTCGCTTTGAGCAGTTGATTGGCATGGTGATGCCCGTCAGGGTGGTTAATAAAACCAAGTTGTTTTAAGGAGTCGAGAGAGAGATTATCAATCGGTGATGGTAGCACAAGCAGTAGTGGCTCTTGAGCTACTTCTTCGAAGTTCAGTAGGCTTGAGTTTGCGTGTTCTGTGACTAAGCCAATATCAATGTCACCTTGTTGTAATGCCTTAATAATGCTGCTATTTGGCGCAAACTGATAGTGAATGATAAGTTCAGGAAACTGTATTTGCAGCGCTAATAGTTGTGGATATAGGCGCAAACCTATGCTGCCTGGTGACATAACCTTTACCACACCAACATGCTCAGAGTCTGTGGTTACTTTTTCTTTGAAGCCTTGTAAGGTGGCAACGATTTGTTTGGCTTCTTGATAGGTTTGTTCACCGGTTGGTGTTAGTACAAAGCCTTTTTCTGTTTTTTGAATAAGCCGTTCACCCAATAGGTCTTCAAGTTTTTTTAAATGCTGACTGACCGCGGACTGAGTAATAAACATCTGTTCAGCGGTTTTAGTGAAATGCTTGGTTTCGACGAGTGTGCAAAAGGTACGCAAGAAGACTGGATTAATCATTAGTAAATGTACTTAAAAATATAAGAATTTATAATTTCAAATAATGATAGCCGATTGCGTAGACTATTTCCTGTACTTTATAGGAGCGCATATATGAACACAGTTTACCCAAGAACCTTTTCACATATTGGTATTTCTGTTCCAGATCTGGAGCAAGCCGTTAAGTTTTACACTGAGGTGTTAGGTTGGTATTTGATTATGGAACCAACCGAAATCACAGAAGATAACAGTGCCATTGGCGAAATGTGTACTGACGTATTTGGTGCTGGATGGGAGCGTTTTCGCATCGCGCATTTGTCTACAGGTGATCGCATTGGTGTGGAGCTTTTTGAGTTTAAAAACCAACAAAACCCTGAAGATAATTTTGAATATTGGAAGACTGGGATTTTCCACTTCTGTGTGCAAGATCCTAACGTTGAAGAGCTAGCTGAAAAAATCGTGGCTGCGGGTGGTAAAAAGCGTATGGAAAAACCGCGTTTCTATTATCCGGGCGAAAAGCCTTATCGCATGATTTATATGGAAGACCCGTTTGGCAATATTTTAGAAATTTATAGCCATAGCTATGAGTTAATCTACAGTGCGGGTGCTTATTAAGTTAGCATTTAGAGGAATGTGCTCACGCATGTGAGCACATTTTTAAAACACGCTTAAGCTTACTTTTCAGTAGTTTGCAAATTAGCGATTGATTTTACGCACTCTGAAGTTACGACCTTTCATTTTACCTTCACCAATCACGTTTAAGGCCTTGCCTGCAACTTTTCGTTCAACAGCAACAAAAGAGGCCATGGCAGTCACTTTAATTTTACCGATTTGGCTGCCTTTAAGCGCATTATTCGCCGTTAAAGCACCTAAAATATCACCCGGACGTAGCTTGGCTTTTTTGCCGCCATCAATTTGTAGTGTCACCATAGGTGCACGGGTAATTGGATTGTTAAATACGGCATCACTTGGCAGGTCACTCGGCTCAATGGTGATATCTAAATAATCTTCTAAGGCATTTACTTTATGAGACTCTTTGTAGCTCATCAGTGAACATGCAATACCCGTATTACCAGCACGACCAGTACGGCCTACTCGGTGCACGTGTACTTCAGGGTCGTGGGCAATATGGTAATTTATCACCATTTCAACATGGTCAACGTCAATACCGCGAGCTGCAACATCGGTGGCTACTAAAATGGTTAAGCTCTTGTTAGCAAAGCGCACTAAAGTACGGTCACGGTCTTTTTGTTCTAGGTCGCCATGAAGGGCGGCACTATCAAACCCAAGTTGTTGTAATTCATCACATACCGCTTGGCACTCAGCTTTGGTGTTAGCGAATATCACCGCTGACTTTGGTTGAAATTCAAGTAATAGCTTTTGTACGGCATCTAAGCGCACATCGTTGTTGTCTACTTCATAGAAATATTGGGTGATGTTGCTGTGTTCGTGGCTTGCTTCGACAGTCACTTTTTCAGGTGCAGTCATTACATGCTTAGCCAGTTGCTCAATTTTTGGTGGGAAAGTCGCACTGAAGAGTAAGTTCTGACGTTGTGCAGGACAGTGCTCAATAATGCATTCAATGGCGTCTTCAAAGCCCATTTCTAGCATGCGGTCAGCTTCATCTAGCACAAAGGTATTTACTTCGCTTAAGTCTAAACGACCTTTGCGTAAATGCTCCTCAATTCGACCTGGTGTGCCAACAACAATATGGGCGCCATGCTCAAGCGAACCAATTTGTGGGCCCATCGGCGCACCGCCGCATAAAGTAAGTACTTTGATATTGTGAATAGCGCGAGCAAGCTTGCGAATTTCTACCGCAACTTGGTCGGCTAATTCGCGCGTTGGACATACGACCAGCGACTGCACACGAAAACGTTTTACATTGAGGTTATGCAATAAACCTAAAGAAAACGCGGCCGTTTTACCTGAGCCTGTTTTACCCTGACCAATCACATCTTTGCCTGCTAAAATTAATGGCAGTGTTTGCGCTTGAATGTCAGTCATGTGCTGATAACCCAATGATTCTAGGTTGTCTAACAAATCGCGAGAAAGTGATGTTTGAGAAAATAGCTGTTGCGTCAAGGTCAGGCTCTTTGAGTTACAAAAATTGATTGGCGAGAGTATAGCATGGCTTGAGACTCAGGCTTAGCTAGTTTATTGTTGAGTAATTATACTATTTGATGTCATATTTTTAACAGGGGAGTTTGACTATGCGCGCTGCAATTAATAAATGGGGCATTAAGTTTTTAGCAAGTGCCTTTCCTGCTAACAAACCCACTTTGATAACGGGCAGTGGCGCGATGCTGAAATTGGCGAAGTTGATGGTGAGCAGTGGTGTACAGCGCCCATTGATCATCGCCGATGGCTTTATGACGCAAAGCGGTAAACTGTCTGCTTTAACGCAGCTTTTAACTGATGCCAATTGTCAGTTTACCGTCTTTGATGAAGTTGTGCCGAATCCGACCATGCTAGAAGTCGAAAACAGTGTGACTCTGGCTCAGAGTATTCAGGCTGATGGTATATTTGTTGTAGGCGGGGGCTCTGCGATTGATATTGCCAAAGTGGTTGCGGCGACGCTTACGAATGGCAATAAACCTAAAAAACTCATTGGCATGATGCGGGTAAGAAACAAGCCACTCCCTTTGTTTGCGGTGCCAACTACGTCTGGTACCGGCTCTGAAGTAACGGTTGCAGCGGTGATCTCCGATCCTGTATCACATCAAAAAGCGTTTTTCTTAGACCCTGATTTTGTGCCACTCGCGGCAGGACTCGATACCGATTTACTTGCCTCATTACCGGCTGCGATCACCGCTTATACCGGCATGGATGCACTGACTCATGCCATTGAAGCCTATCTTGCACGGGTGCACTTTAATGATGCACAGAGTGATGCCTTAACTGCAATTCGTATATTACTCGAGTATTTACCTCGTGCTTATAAAAATGGTGCAGATTTAGAAGCACGCGAAATGGTCGCGCTGGCCTCGTTTATGGCGGGCTATGCGTTTAGTAAACAAGGCTTGGGCTATGTGCATGCCATCTCTCATCAGCTCAGTGCCCATTACAATACCCCCCATGGCTTAGCCAATGCGGTGGTGTTACCTAGAGTATTAAGATTCAATAAACCGCATTGTTTAAATCAACTTGCCGAAATAGAAAGCGCAATTTTAGGCTATGACTCAGAGCAGCCCGAACAGCAGTTGGCACATAATTTTATTAAACGAATCGATCAGTTGTCTGATGAACTACAAATAGAAAAGTCTCTAGATAGTCTTTTAGAAAAAGACTTTTTCAAGATAGCGAAACAAGCATTGCGAGAGGCTAATGACTCTTACTCTGTGCCCAAAGCGATGAAGCTTAATCAAGTAATTCGAATTTTAGATGCGGTAAAAGCGGGAGAGCGAGAAGTCGCGTTTTAGAAAAGCATTGAGTTAGGAGGCAGTATAGCCCCCATGTTCTAATTATGAATATTTTTACTAGTTCGCTAACACTTCACCCAGTGCAACAGGTGCAGAGGTTTGTTCTTTAATCGCATTTAAAACAGCAACCAGCGTATTGTGTTGGCTGTTTTCATGGGCTCTAACACTGATTGCGGTAATGTCTGCATTGGCTGCCAGTTTGGCGATGTTGACGTTTATTGCGTCAATTTCAACTTGGCGATTATTTAAATACACCTTGTTGCTGGCATCTATGGTGAACTGTGGGGTCACTTTTGGTGTGACAGACAATGTCGGTGAGTTGTTCCGTTCTATGTCTAATACAGCTTCTTTATTGAAACTGGCGGTAACAATAAAAAAGATTAATAAGATGAAAACAATGTCTAGCATTGGATTCATGTCTACGCTGAGGTTTTCTTGCATGTGTGCTTTAGCTGTTTTTATCATTTTATTATCTCCATGTTGTTTCAATATTCAGCCTAGACCAGGTTTGTAACCTCACCTTTAACCTGGTGTTAATATTTACAATTCTTCACAATAAACCGAAGCCTGTATCAAATTTAGATAAAAAAAGGGTTAACCGTTAGGTTAACCCTTGGGGGCATATGAGTAGGAGCAAGCCCTGATGGGCTTACATTTATACCAATCCTCAAAATAGATCACTTAATTAAGAGGATTGGTATTACTCTTTAAAGTTGGTAACTGACTTTGCCAGCAAGCTCGGCGATGTCAGTGATCTTAGTTTGACCTTTAATTTCGGCAAACGGTTTGTCTTGATAGTTTGCACCGCGAAGCTGCACGTTAATGCGAGATGCTTTAGGATTCGCTAACGTTTCATCGTAGAACTGTTTGATATCAGCCAATTTTACGTTCTGAACTTCAGTGATCATCTGTTGCTTAGAATCGTAATTCCAGTTCTCTTTATACCAATCCGAGAAGATAGGAGACACTTCATCGTACATATTCTTTGGTGCTTCAGTGAGGCTCACTAATACACCTTGTTTAATAGCTGCAAATTGCTCAGGTGTCAGTGCGTCTAGCTTGGCTTTGTACTCAACCTTGAAGTCATCAAAGCGTTTTTGCGCTTGTACTAGGTCCATAACCGGTGATTGGATGTAAAGGCCAATACTTGCATAGTCATCAACAGGGTAGTAGAACGCGCCTACAGCGTAGCCCAATTGCTCCTCAGTTCTTAATTGGTTAAACGCTTCGTGGCTGAAATGCTTAGCCAATACATTAGCAATGGCTTTTTGTTTGAAGCCTGCTTTACGGTGAACATGAATATCTAACAGGCCGTTATCGGCAGCTGCAGTGTCTTTTTGATAACTTAAAACCTGCTGTGGTAGTGGTGCGATGGTTTTTGTTTTCGCAAAGCTCGTTTGCTTGTGATCGCGACCAAGAGTCTTACTGATAACCTTAGCAACATTTTCAAGGTCGTCTTGGTTGTAGTTACCAAACGCAAATACACGTGGTTGGTTTGCTTTAAGTAGTGTTTCTAAATGTGCTTTGAAGCTTACAACATCAAGTTTTTGTGCTGCAGCTATAAACGCATCATCTTCAAAGTTATTGGCTTCTGTTAAGTTTCTTAGAGCTGGGAATAACTGGCGAACGGTGAACTGTTTTTGTGAGTTCTTGATACCGCGAATTAAACGGTCTTTCGCTTGTGCAAAGTTAGTGTCATTCACTTCAGGAATAAGCGTTGCAAGCATTTCTGACAGTAAGCGATCTTGCTTATCAGTAAAGCCGTTTAGTAACAGGCTCATGCCATTGCTGGTGGTTGCACGTGTACTAATTCCGGCAACATCAGCCTCGGCTTGAAGCAGACTTTGCTGAAGATTGTAAAGATCAGACCAAAGCGCAAGTGACACTTGGGTGTTAATATCGGCGTTCGCTTCACCCACATTTAGATCAATCTTTAAAATGCCTTTAGGTTGCTCTGCAAAAAGTTGGCTCGGGTAGTGCCATACTTTTACGCCGTCTTTTTCAACTTTTAATTCAGCCGTTGCTTGCTTCATACCTGCAGTTTTAAGGTCGAAGTTTTCAGGCAATAAACGGTTTACTTTTGGTAGTGCTAACGCCACTTGAGTTGGTTTTTTCCAAGTTGCAATTTCGCTCTGCGCAATACCTTCGATGCGGTATTCGCCAGCATAGAAATGCTGCTTCTGATCGACTTTTTCGTTTTTGCTGGTATACCAAATACGCAGTGTGTCAGGGGTTAATTGTGACAGCACGTCATCAACCGCTTTGGCATTGAACTGACCAAAATAGTAAGGCGCATTTATGCTGTAGTTCAGCGGGTAATCTTGCATGCTATTTACTAACTGAGCGGCATAGCTGAACTCGTCGATTTTTTGTAAGAATCTAAACTCGTTATCAAGCGAAGTTTTGATTTCTTTGTAGTACTTTTCGTCAACGCCTTTTTCTTTAACAAGGTCAATGTACTGCATGATGATGGCAACGATTTCGTCGCGGTTTTGCATACCTAAATCAGTTAGATTTAGGGTAATAGACATTTCACCATAGTTACCATAGTGGTTTGGCGACCCGCCTGCATTAAGCGAGCTTATCCACCCTAGTGCTTTTAATTGCTGAGCGGGTGTGCCCGGCATTTCAGAGCCCAGTAGGTAAGACACGAACGCATTAGGCTTGAACTTAAATTGGTCTTGATTATTACGAACGGTGAAGTCGAGTTTGAGTTGTTTTAAGTCTTGATTCGGCTTGTAGTAAATCTTTTTACCACCTAACTCAGCAAAGTTAATTTCTTCCTTAACCTGTGGTTTCTCGATGCCCTTATCTTTAATTGATGAAAAGTGTTTCTTCGCTAACTTTTCCATCTCATCCAGTGTTGCGTTACTAATTAACGCTACTTTCATGATGTTTGCTGAGTAGTATTTGTTATAAAACTCAACGGTTTCTTTATGTAGGTTACTGTTTTCTTTGTCGCCTAACGTTTCTAAGTTACCGATTAAGAAGCGGTTAGCTGGGTGTTCGCCCATCATATCGCGCGATAATTTAAATTGACCAAAAAAGTCCATTTCGCGGCGCATTGACCATTCAGCGTTAACGGCATTGATTTCTTTTTCTGTGTACTCAGGATAAAGCTTAGGAGACTTGAAGAAGTCAGAGAAGCGATCAAGGGCTTGGTCATAGGCGTCGTTATTCACTTTAAACATATAGTTTGTGTAAGTTAACCAAGTTGATGCGTTTGATACGCCGCCGTTTTGAGTTAAGAACTCTTGATATTCATTGGTGTCTGGATACTTTTCAGTGCCTAAGAACAGTAAATGCTCAAGGTAGTGCGCCATACCTTGTTGGGTCATTGGATCTTGTAATAAACCGACGCCAACGTTCAACGCCGCCGCTGATTTCTCAGTAGTTGGATCTGACACCAAAATAACTTCAATGTTGTTTTCTAATTTTAACGTTCTATACCCGCGCTGATCGTTCGGGCTAACCGCAAGCTTATTGAGTGGCGCAAGTGTGTTGCTTGCCGTTGTTTGTGTGTTGTTATCCGAAGTGTTTGAACAAGCAGCAAGTGCTAAAGCCAGTGCACTAATCGTAAATGCTTTTTTCATCAGGTGTCGTCCTCTGATTTTTCCAGTTTTGAATTTTTAGTTTACGACTTTGGAATTTTTTAATCACTTCATTCCAAAGGCATTTTGTAAAGCGATGTAAAGTCTAATAATTAGCCTGAGTTTTAGTTATCTAATCATTTACGCCAGCAATATCGCCACGCCTTACCGGGTAGCCTAAATGCATCCAACCAAAAATGCCTTCCCATAACACCGCGGTACGCGTGTACCCTCGGGCTCGGAGTTTATTAATGGTGTGATCGGCTGCGGCGCGGGGGCAGGAGCAATAAGCGACAATTTGTACATCTTTAGGAATACCTGCCACGGTTTCGTCTAAATCGGCGTAATAAGGGAAAGGGATCGCGCCCTCAATATGGGCGGTTTGCCATACCGAGGTAACCCGAGTATCGAGTAAAACCATGCGCTTTTTGGCGCTAAGTGCTTCATTGAGATCTTTCGACATAACGTACATGCCATCTTTTAAAGCAAAATTAGGGTCTTCGCCGTTTTTATTGATGATGTAATCTTTTGGCTCAGGGAGCGCTTTTAGTACGGGTGTTTCGTCAGTCCAGCCCAGAGATTTACTGCGTAAAAAAGCGGTAATGTTGTCTATGTCGGCTTTTGAAAGTTTGTTTTTAAAAGCTTGCATGGGCGTGCCTTGGCGGCCTTCTTGAATGGCATAGCGGATAAACTCATCAGTGTTATGGGCAAGGGCTGATTGGTTCATCAAAGCAGGAGCGGTGATACCTTCACCTTTACTGCCATGACAGCTTGAGCATTGTTTTTGATAAACCACTTCACCGCGCTTTATATCACCATGTACAGGGTTCGTTGAGAACTTAAGGCGATCATAACCAGCTTGTTCAAACAACCAATAAGTTAAATCCCAAGTTTCGTCGAGTGTCATAGGGCCGCCTACTTCATCTAGATAACCGCCCATAGCTGTGCCTTCTCGGCCATATTGCATTGGTCTTAAAACTTGGTGAGCAATACCCGATTCCATGAGACTTTTGCTACGTAGTGATGGAGCGTGATCGTTTTTATGTCCTTCTCTGTTTTCACCATGGCAAAGAGCACAATATTTTTGGTAATTATTGGCGGCGACTCGGGCTTGCTCAGTCGTTAATTTTCGGGGAGGAGAGCGTCGCTCTCGTTCTTGTGAGTAAGCAAAACTTGCGGTGATGAGTAACGCTATTAGCGAGCTTGCGATTAGTCCAAAAGAGATTTTAAACATAACCAACCTAGGGTAACAATGACGGTATTTTGAGCATAATTGTAGCGCTTTGCGATTACTAGCCAAATACAAATCTCGTAACAATTTTGCCTGTTTATAGCTCAAAAATAATTGCTAAATCGGTTAGTTATTTTTGTGGTTTGATAAAAATATGCGCTTTTTTAAGCGAGTATGCAGAAGCTGTCTATACTCTTGGTAGTCAAAAGATAAGGTAAATGCCATGAAGCAATTTAAAGCGTTATTATTAATTTTTGTATGTGGTTTAGTTTTAAATGCCTGCTCACAAGCTGAAATGGTATCGGTGAATGAGTGCGATAAAGTTGTCGCCCATGCCAAGTCGGTTTTAAAAGAAAATGCCCCAAGTCAGGCTGACATGTTGAAACAGTGCAAAGCGGCATCGGATGAAGCGAGAGGCTGCGTGATGGCTGCAGACAAACCCATGAAATTATTGAAGTGTGACTTTTAAAGCCATAATCTATCTGCCCAGAACCACCTTGCCAGTAGTCTCGCAAGGTGGTTTTTTCTTTGAGGGGACTTTGAGAGTTAAAGACATTCTTACTTTAGAAATAATCAAGGCTTAATGATAAGCCTCTGAGCGTTCAATCACTTCGATTTCATAGCCATCAGGATCGGCAATAAAAAAGAATTTAGCGACGAGCTCATCGTCATTATAAAAAGACTTAATGGGACGAGGCTGATAACCCAGCTGTACAGCTTTTTCATGCAGCGCTTCTATATTTTGCGCGCTAAATGCCAGATGCCCATAGCCATCCCCTAGAATGTAAGGCTTGGTTTTATCATGATTAACGGTAAGTTCAAGCTCAAAATCACTTTCATGATTACCTAAATAATGTAGGTCAAAACCGTTAAAGTTTAAGGTACGCTTTACCTCTAAGTTGAGTATATCTTGGTAAAATTGCGTCGACTTTTTTACATCCAAAACTCGGATCATACTGTGGATCATTTTTGCCACGTTTAAGGTACCTATCTAATATGTGAACTCTATTCTTCAGTGCCGCAAGGTTTATTCAAAACAACAAAACGCTCAGTGCGTATTCAAGAAGGTGTTACTAAAATTCAGGCTTGTCAGTAATTAGAGCGTATAGCGAATGATGAAGACCGACCGGTTACCGAATTTATTTCAACCAATTACTAAGCGATGGTTAAACCCTATGGTAGTGAGAAAAAACTTGCATCAATTTTGAGAGTTACTTGTTTAAATGATGCGTTGAATAATAAATAAAGTTGGGTCACATAGGGTAGTAACCAAATACTACATACAAATTAAATTTATTTGTCAGGGCTAATTAACCTGTTGTTCAGGTTAAAGTCCCTATTTTTATAGTGGAAATAAAAAGCACTTACTGACTTGTTCAGGTATGACCAGAAACTTGAATAAAAGTCATACAAAATAATTGCGTAAAACTAAATTTCTAATGCTAAAGTTTTGCTGTTTTTAATCAGTACTAAGGCATAAAGATGAGTAAGCGCATAGCAATCGCTATCCTTACTAGCTGTTTCTTAGTTGCATGCGGCGGTGGCAATGAAGCAAACACGAGTAAGGATACACCCGTATCAGAGAGCCCTACAACAACACCGATCAATGGAGGTACGGATGGGTCAGGTAATAATGGAAATAATAGTGGCAGTGATGACGACGACAATTCCGCGTCAGAGAATAACCCTCCTGTTATAAATTTAACTTCTCCAACAGAAGTTAACCATGGTCAGCAAGTCGAGATAAAAGCCAATGCCAGTGATGCAGACGGTGATACGGTTAGCTATAAATGGCAACAATTGGCAGGACAGGCTGTGACATTATCAGCCCAAGCCGAGATCTCTTTCGAAATTCCTCAACCTATTAACGGCTTTGACGAAACGTATCGTTTTTTATTAACGGTGACCGATGAGCATAGTGCACAGGCAAGTCAAGAATTTGCATTTACGGCTAAAACAGTTATGGGTAGAGAGCAAGCTGCTCGTTTGCTGCATCAGGCTGGAGTTGGGCCAAGATATGAAGAAATCTTAGCCGCGGAGGGCATGAGTGCTCAGCAGTGGATTGAAGCACAAATGCAGTTGCCAATAACCTACCATGTTGATTATTTGGAAAACTATCCAAACCGCGATTATCCAATTCAAATTAATCGCATTGATGCTTGGTGGAAGGGCAGTATCAATGCACCCGATCAGCTAAGGCAGCGTGTAACTTATGCGATGAGTCAAATTTTTGTGGTGTCTGACTACAATAATGCGCTGGCCAATCAGCCTAAAGGTATGGTGAGTTATTATGATATGTTGCAAACGCATGCTTTTGGTAACTTTAGAGATTTGCTTGAAGCGATCACTTTGTCTCCGATTATGGGGATTTATCTAGATCACCTTAACAATGAAAAAGCCGATGAAGAGCGCAACATTCGCCCTGACGAAAACTACGCCCGTGAGCTACTACAGTTATTTAGTTTGGGCTTGAACGAACTAGAACTTAATGGCATAGCAAAAAAAGATGAAAATGATTTGCCGATCCCGGCTTATACCCAAGAGCATATAGAAGGGTTTGCGAAGGTATTTACGGGTTGGACATTTGGCGCCAGTGAGTTTTGGAACCGCCCAAGTAACAACCACTCAATACCCATGAGCCCATTCGAAGAATATCATTCGACTGCAGCAAAGCATTTGCTCAATGGCGTGGTGATCCCTGAGAATACAGGGCCAGAGGAATCGTTAAAAATCGCCCTTGATACCATTTTTGAACACCCAAATGTTGCGCCTTATATTAGTAAACAGCTGATCTTAAAATTAATCACATCAAATCCAAGTCCAGGTTATGTTGAGCGTGTCGCAAAAGTGTTTAACGACAACGGTGAAGGCGTAAAGGGTGACTTAGCAGCAGTCGTAAAAGCCATTTATTTAGATGCCGAAGCAAGGCAATTTGGTGCGCCACTTGAGTACTTTGGCAAAGTGAAAGAGCCGCTATTAAAACAAGTACATTTGTGGCGAGTATTCGATGCGAAAGCACTTAATAATTTTTATTTTACGGGCAATTTACCCTTGATGTTTGGTCAAGGACCGCTGCAATCAACATCGGTATTCAACTTTTATCAACCGGATCACCAACCGCAAGAGCTGTCGGGATCAGAGTTGCTCGCACCTGAGTTACAGATTGCCAATGACGCGTATGTCATCAATACCTTGAATAGTCATTTTGATGAATTTAGTAGCCGCGTCGCTGAGCGTTATGACAGCTTGTATGAAAACCGCGTCTACTTATATATGTCAGAAGACATGGCGTTATTGGCAAACTATGGTTTGAGTGCGGTGATAGATAAATACGACACCTTGTTTTTTGCAGGCTCAATGTCAGAAGAAATGCGCCAAGCCATTTACGATATGGACGCCTATTTCTCTTCGAGTGAAAGTCACCTAAGGCTTTCTTACATTATCTTTTTAATTACCGTCTCAGCTGAATACAGCTTGCAACAATAGGAGCAACCTCATGGATAGAAGAAAGTTTTTAGGCATGTGTTTAAAAGGTGGGGTATCAATGGCCGCCTTAACACAGCTGCAACTGCAAGCATTTCAAGGTTCAACAGCGATTGATGACGGTGATTACAAAGCGCTGGTTTGTGTATTTTTATCGGGGGGAAATGACTCGCTAAATATGTTGGTGCCGCTGGAAGGTGAAGCGCGTAGTTTATATGAATCAAGCCGACAAAATTTAGCGATTGCTAATCCGCTGGCTTTAGCGCCAGAGACTTCGCAAGAGGGTGGCGTAGGTTTGCATAACTCTCTGGCTCCATTACAAAACTTATTTGCTGAAAAACAATTGGCTTTTGTAACTGGTGTAGGGAGCCTTATTACACCGACGACGCAGCAAGATGTGATCAATAAATCAGTACCTTTACCTTTGCATTTATTCTCACATAACAAACAGCAAGCGACCTGGATGTACGGCAAAGAGCAGAGCTCAATTAATACCGGATGGGGCGCGCGATTATTAGAGCGCCTTGAACAAGCTGATAGGTTTGGTGGCAATATTTCGCTTTCAGGTATGAATCACTGGCAAACCAGCGTAAATAGTATGCCATTTAGTTTGAGCACCAATGGCATTAGCCAAATCAACGCCTTAAGTGGTCGTCAGGAGCGCAATGAGCATGTCAGCAGTTTATTTAATCGAGTTTTAACTGGGCAGAAGAATCCGCTTGGTCAAGCTTATGGCACTAGGGTGAAGGCCTCGATAGACAAAACCTCAGCGATGAACTTGGCGTTACAAGAGTCCGATCCCATTGATGGGGTATTTTCAGGCAGTGTGCTGTCGAGAAGATTACGCACTATCGCGCGCACCATTTCGATCCAATCTCAACTAGGTTGTAAGCGCCAAGTATTTTATGTCTCTATGGGGGGCTTTGACACCCATGGCGATCAAAGCCGTAGTCATGCGTCGTTGCTTGGTCAATTATCTCAGTCACTGTCTGAGTTTAATCAAGCCATGACTTATCTGGGTCAGCAAAATAATGTCACTACGTTTACCATGAGTGAATTTGGTCGAACCTTAACGTCAAATGGTAATGGTACCGATCACGGTTGGGCTGGAAACCATATTGTGATGGGGGGCGCGGTGAATGGCGGCGATTTGTATGGCAAGTTGTTGACTCAGCATCTTAATGGACCGAGAGATACGCGCGGTGGTCGACTTATTCCCGAAGTTGCCAATGAGCAGTATTTTTCAACCTTAGCAAGGTGGTTTGGCGTGCCTGACTCTGAGCTGGTAGATATCTTCCCGAACTTGGCTAACTTCAATCAGCATACACTCGGGTTTTTGTAATTTCTTTTATAGCTAAATTTCAAAGCCACAATCGAGATGAGTGTGGCTTTTTGTTTTTGGGTATTCATGGTTTACTAAGCGAAAATAATAATGTGGTTTTCTGATGTCTTATTTAGCCTTTGTAACCTGTTTATGGGCGTTTTCTTTTAGCTTAATTGGCGTGTATTTGGCAGGGCAAGTCGATGCTTGGTTTAGCGCTTTTAGTCGAGTGGCACTCGCAACTTGCGTGTTTATCCCTTTTTTAATCCGCTCACGTATTCCTAAAGATCTCATTCTTAAATTAATGGCCATCGGTGGTGTGCAACTCGGTTTAATGTACGGGTTTTACTATCACTCGTTTTTGTTTTTGAGTGTGCCCGAGGTATTGCTGTTTACTGTGATGACGCCGGTTTATATCACTTTACTCAATGATCTGCTAGATAGGCAATTTAACGGCAAATATCTACTGGTTGCGGTGATAGCCGTTATAGGTGCGGTTGCCATTCGTTATGAAAATCTAGACGGTGAGTTTTTATTTGGTTTGTTGCTGGTACAAGGCGCTAACTTTTGTTTCGCAACAGGGCAAGTGACGTATAAGCGTTTAATGCAAGACAGTGAACTTGATCATAAAACCGTGTTTGGCTGGTTTTTTGTCGGTGCATTAGTCGTGTCTTTGCTGTTCTTTTTGTTGTTCGGCAATATAGACAAGCTACCAACGACCAGCACTCAGTGGGGCATATTAATTTACCTTGGATTGGTGGCCTCTGGCTTTGGTTATTTTGCGTGGAATAAGGGCGCAACCTTAGTGGATGTAGGCGCACTTGCGGTGATGAATAATGTACTTATTCCCGCGGGTATACTGGTTAATTTGGTTATTTGGAACAGGGATGCCGATTTAATCAGGCTTACCATTGGGGGCGGTATTATTTTGCTGGCTCTGTGGGTTAACCAAAAACTTGCTACAGGTCGCTAAGCGACCTGAGCTTTATTAAGGCTAAATTGCTGTCGGTACTGGTTGGGCGTAGAGCCTGTAAATTGCTTGAAAGCGCGAGTAAATGGCCCGACCGACGCAAAGCCGCTTTCAAGACCGATTACTAACACGGGCCAATGCGATTTATCCGACTCAGAGAGAAGTTGTTTAGCGTGCTCGACCCGAAGTTGATTTATGTAATGGTTAAAGTTTCGAGCACCGAACCCCTCTTTTAGTACTCGGCTGACCTTATACTCAGGTAAATCGAGTTGCTTGGCTAAATCACCTACTTTCAGATTTGCTTGTAGATATAGTTTTTGGTCTATCAATAATTGTTGAATGGTGTCTTTCAGTTCAATGTCTTGTGACTCTTCGGTTTGCATTACCAAAGAGCTAATTTTTATTTGCGTGTCACTTATGTTGGGTTTGAGAGCACTTACTATCGTTGTGTTTTTTGATTTTTTTGGATTATGACTAGAGCTAGATTTAAAACGCCAAAACATCAGTATTTGTGTAACAAGCAGCATAAAAATAGTGATACAGGCGATGATGGCTTCTTTAATATGTGGCGTGTCTACAAAGTAGCCTTTGGCGACCTTGCTAATGAGTACCGCAGAGATGATGGCACACAAATAAAACACACGCTGTTTCTGTTGGGTCTTAGAGGCTTGTTTAAACCCTCTAAATGCTTCCCATATAGATAAAACAATAATTGCAGAAGACAGCAAAATAGTGATTTCGGTGAGCGTATATTTAGCAAAACTCAAACGGCTTGATTCTATCTGCCACAGTTCAGTGACAAACAAATAGCCTTTGCTCATCATGATTAACACAGCAATGCCAATGGCAAGTGCAATATGCTGCACACCGATGGCATTATTCCCTCTAAAATAACTACGCACAAACAACCAATAGCAGTTACAAGTAGCGCAAGCTCCTAGCCCGACTAGGTATTGGTAAGCCCCCAAGCTGTCAGCAGATAATTTTTGTATTACGCCCATGGCAACCGAGCCACAAAATACCGCAAATAAAATATGCGTCGTATGCTTGTTTTTTACCCACAATTGAGCGAATAAGCAGGTTAATGCCACGATAAGCTGAATGGAATAAATGTTTGATAAGGTCATCAGGGGCGCTCCAAAGTAACACCTCAGAGTTTATCTAATCGTTTGTTCTGTCTCAATTACGCGTTTGTAAGAAAGCGTGTTGTATTTTATTAGATAATGAGGTGAGTAAAAAAGTTAGCTTTATTTTCATGGCTTTATGCGGAGTTTGAGTGTTCACTCGCTAAATCTATAAGAGCTATAATTACTAAAACATAGGCCGATTTTAAAATTCGGTGCGATCCTATTTCGCATCAATGCCAAGCTGCTTACATCAAATTAGAGTAAGGAGCGTGTTATGGAACAGCTAACCGTTAATCAAAAAAATATCTGGGGAATGTCAGCCGATTCTGCACTTAAAAAGGCCGTGACTAGTTGGGTCAGTATTGTATTAGTCGGGCAATGGGCGTTTGCCGTTTATATTCTCAGTTTGTATGCCATCCCTTTATTAATAGGGGCCGTGCATCAGGCAGATGAAATCTCTCCTGCAAGAGGGTTTGATACCAGTGCGGGTTTTGATTCCATCATGTTTTTTAGCCATATTTTGCCAGCGGCGATTATGGCAACCACTGGCCTTGCGCAAATAATTCCAAAAATACGCAAAACCTATCCTAAGTTTCACCGTTGGAATGGCCGCCTATTTTTTGCTTTAGGCCTGTCTGGTGCGGTTACGGGATTGTACTTAACTTGGGGCGCAGGTATTCGCTTTAGTGACATAGGTGCGTTAGGTGTCACATTAAACGGCATGCTTATATTAGTTGCCATATTCTTTGCTTGGAAAACCGCTGTTAAAAAGCAATTTTCTCAGCATCAGCGCTGGGCAGTGCATGCCTTCATTTTAGTGAATGGGGTTTGGACTTTTCGTTTATTTTTAATGGGCTGGTACTTAGTTAACCAAGGCCCAAATGGCAATAATGGTAACCTAGATGGTCCAATGGACCTGACCTTATCTTTTGCTTGTTACTTGTTGCCTATGTTGTTTGCTGAACTTATCTTTTGGGCAAAGCGCAGTAAAACTGAAAACATAAAATGGCTTGCTGCTATGACTACCTCTGTCGCGGCCGTGATCACGTTAATCGGTGTTATTGCTGCAGCCATGATGATGTGGGGGCCAAGAGTCTCTATGGTGATAGAGTCTATTTTTTAAACTTCAGAGTCTGTTATAAGGCTTAAATTTAAAAATAAAATATTGGTTATAAAGGGTGGTTTTTTCTAGTTGGTTTCATTCTTTAGGATGTTTTCTTTATTTGCATTAAGAAAGCATTCAGACAAACTATGTCATCTTCATGCTCACTATTTAGCAAGTCAGACAAAAAGCTAAAGCTAATTGCCTAGCGTCTAGTGACTAGCTTCTAGTCACTAGTGCTTATGTCTGATTTTATCTGTCTTTTAGTTTCTAAAGGCAGAATTAATCTATAGTCATTAAGACACGTTCCTAGCAATGGAATAAAGGTGAGTAATTATGAATAAGTTTGTAGCAGGTACCGCGTTATCACTCTTAACCCTCTCAATCATGGGGTGTGGTGGTGGTAGTAGCGATGACTCAGAGCAAAATCCGCCAACACAGCAACAGCCTCAGGCAACCGTTGGTAGCGCAAAAATTAATATTTCAGGTCTACCAAGTGACTCAAGCGCGAACATTACTGTCTCTGGGCCAAATGGTTATAGCCAAACACTGACAAGCGAAGAAGAGCTAAAAAATCTTGTTGTTGGTGACTACACAGTTGCGGTCACAGCCGTCACAGTTAATGGCGTAACCTATTCTGCGAGTAATTCTGAGCAAACTATTACTATTTCTGAAAACCAAGTGACGACACTAGATGTCACATACCAAGCGCCGATAGTGAGCAGTGGTGTGATCACAGGCTTTGGCAGTGTGTATATTAATGGTGTGCGATTCAATACCGACAATGCCGCTTTCTCAACCGATGACAAAGACAACGACTCTGAAGATGCGCTAGAAGTGGGCATGGTTGTCACCTTAGAAGGTGCAATGGGTGCCAATGGCGAAACGCCAACTGCGAGCAAAATTAAATATAACGCTTCAGCGGAAGGCCCAGTTTCAGAGATCAACTTGGCTGAGCAATCATTCACTGTTTTAGGCCAAGTTTATTATGTGGACGAATTCACTGAATTTGATGATGAGCTTACCTTTGAGGCCTTATTAGTCGGTGATTATGTCGAAGTTAGTGCCAAGCAAAATGCGCAAGAGCAGTGGCTTGCAACCCGCATTGAAAAGTCATCGGATTCAGAAGATATTAAGTTAAAAGGCACAGTTGCTGAGCTTAATACGGAAAGTAAACAATTCAACATCGGTACTTTAGTTGTTGATTACAGCTCTGCAGACGTAGATGGCGAGCTTGCGAATGAGGTCATGGTTAAAATCAAAGCCTCAAGTGAGCCTGTCGATAATGTTCTAACCGCCGATGAAGTTGAAGTTAAAACAATGCCATTTGCTGCAGGACAAAAAGTGTTTGTGGAAGGTGAAATTGATGATTTCGAGTCAGCATCCTTGTTTGAAGTGAACGACCAAATAGTGATCACTAACGAGCAAACCGTATTTGCAGTGGGCAAGCTTGAAGATCTACAAGAGGGTATTCAAGTGGTTGTCAGTGGTGCGTTAAACGAAGAAAACCAGCTGGTGGCGCACTTAATTCGCTTTAAGCAAGTAACTAAACTCAAGTTAGAAGGTTTAGTGTCTGAGGTAAATGAAGACGACAACGAATTAGAGCTAATGGGCACAACGGTGACCATTAATGAGTTCACGCAATTTATTGATGTTTCAAAAGCCAAAGTACGTCGCTTTAGATTGGATGATATTAATGAAGGCGACAAGCTAGTGGTGAAAGCGGCAAAAGTTGCAGACGACGTTGTTGCCAGACAAGTGAAGCGTTTCAAGGTTGCCGCTGATGTGAATGCCAATGAGTTTGTGAATAAGCTTGAAGGTGAAGCGAGTGCGATTTCTGAGATGGGCTTTACCGTAGAAGGTATTCGCATTGAAACCTCAGAGCTGACTAAGTTCGAAGCAGATAATGGCGATTCACTTTTACAAGCTGAGTTCTTCGAGTTATTAGCCGAAGGGGATGAAGTGGAAGTAAAAGCTGTGCAGCAAGAAGATGGCACCTTCTTAGCGGTTAAAGTTGAGATTGATAACGACAATGACGCCGATGAGGCGCGCTATGTCGACCTTGAAGGTGTGATTGACTCGTTTACCTCTTTAACTGAGTTTAGCGTAAACGGCCATGCAGTCACGACACAGCTTAATACCCGTTATGCGGGTTTCAACCCTGAGCAACTATCTGTTGGTGTGGCCGTTGAAGTTAAAGGTGAGTTAAACGCAGAAAGCGTGATTGTAGCGCGTAAAATTGAGCTCGACTCAGAAGATGGTAGCGATGAGCGCGAAGCTGAAATTGAAGGTAAGATCGGTGAATTTACTTCTGTGCAGTTATTCAAAATTGGCGAGCAAGTAATTGTAACTAATGACCAAACTGAGTTTAAACACGGTACAGCGTCAGACTTAGCCCTTGATGTCGAGGTTGAAGTTGAAGGTGAGATCAACAACGACGGTGCCCTTGTTGCTAAAAAGGTCGAATTTGCAGAGCAAGATGAATTCGAAGTTGAAGGTAAAGTAACAGAATTTGTCTCATCTACTGACTTTGCTATTGGCGAGCAGAAAATCACCACCACAACTGACACTGAGTTTAAAAATGGCTCGGCGGCGATGTTGCAGCTTGGTGTGGAGCTTGAAGTTGAAGGCACACTTAATGAAGAGCAAGTGCTAGTCGCCAAAAAAGTCGAGTTTGAAGAAGTCGACGAAGTTGAAGTAGAAGGCGAAGTTACTCAGTTTACTTCATTAACTGACTTTGTTGTCGATGGTAAAACCATAACCACGAATGCAAACACGCGCTTTGTTAAAGGTAAAGCGACGGATCTTAAGCAAGGTGTAAAAGTCGAAGTGAAAGGCTTTTATAATGAGAACCAAGTGTTAGTGGCCACGAAAGTGAAGTTTGAAGATTAATTTAAATACGCCACAAAGATATTGATGTGTTAAGCAACCAAGCCGTACTTTTTAAGTGCGGCTTTTTTGATTTTTATGAAATTAAATTTAGTTCGTTTTTTAGTGTGATAGTTTTAATTTATCAATAGTCTATATTTGATAGATTTTTTATTTAAAACTCAGCCTCTGATAAAAGGAAACAGCTGCAAGGCATCTTCAATGATTTGCTTCTTATGGTTTTTCTCTAAGAAAATGGCATAAACATCGCGGTAATAAGTGGGCGCTTCAGGCACCAAATGCAGTTTTTGTTTTCTGAGCTCTGTAAAGCACATTTGATTAGGCAAATAGGCTGCACCACCGGCTTCAAGTATAAAATTCATAGCAATACGCGGTTGGTTCATATGATGGCGGGTATTCAGTGCATCACCAAAGTCTTTTATTACCTGGTTATTAATAGATTCGCCGTAGTCTACCATAACCCAGTTTTCTAGCTCTTCAATGCTGTTAACAGCCTGAGTGGATACCAGTTTAAGGGGAATTGTAGCCACTTTTTTGGCTTCGATGTCATCAATAAAAGGCGGTTCAAATAAGAAAGCAATATCAACCATGCGATTTTGTACTTGTTTACGCAGCTCAAGCGGTGAATAGGTTTGCGTGAATAGATTAACGTCGTCTAGATTACGATGAATTTTTTGTAGCCAGTCGTGTAAAACCATATCCCAAATCGACATCATGGCACCGACAAACAATTGAGTTGAACTGGCATCGCCAACCCCGACATCTTGCTTGACCTTTTGCCACATAGTGAGAATTTCGTTGGCGTGCTTAACCAGCTTGTGACCTTCGGCAGTTAGCTTTAAGCGTTTGTTTGCTCTATCAAAAAGCAGTACACCAAGATCTTCTTCTAACAGTTTAATGCGTGCACTGACTGCAGCTTGAGTCACAAATAAATTTTCAGCAGCCACTCTAAAGTGCAATGTTCGGCTCACTTCTAAAAACGTCATTAGCAGTTCAGTACGCATGGTTTCTCTCGGATTTATTGATAAAAAATTTTATTCAACAAGGTTATTTTATTTAGTTTTTCTTTTCAAATTGTTTGCCCTACATTTGCTCCCGTATTCACACACTAACATTTAATTTTTTTGGAAAAGAACATGAAAATTGCCATTCTTTCTTGTGGACCTGAACTTTACTCTACTAAGCGTTTATTAGAGTCGGGACTTGCACGTGGGCATGAGGTCGATGTTATCGACACATTACATTGCTACATGGATATCACCAGTAGCCGCCCAACTGTGCGTTACCACGGTGAAGAATTACCTAAATACGATGCGATTATTCCGCGTATTGGTTCATCAATTACGTTTTACGGCACAGCAGTTGCGCGCCAGTTTGAAATGATGGGCACATTTAACGTGAACGAGTCGGTGGCAATTAGCCGCTCGAGAGACAAGTTACGTTCATTACAATTATTATCGCGTCGTGGTATTGGCTTACCGCGTACCGGCTTTGCAAGTAAGCCTGACAATATTAAAGACTTAATCAAAAACGTCGGTGGTGCGCCTCTGGTCATTAAATTACTTGAAGGTACGCAAGGCATTGGCGTAGTGTTAGCTGATACGTCAAAGGCAGCAGAAAGCATCATCGAAGCTTTTATGGGGCTTAAAGCAAACATTTTAGTTCAAGAGTATATTAAAGAAGCGGGCGGTGCAGATATTCGTTGCTTAGTGGTTGGCGGCAAAGTCGTTGCGGCAATGAAGCGTCAGGCAGCAGAAGGTGAGTTTCGTTCAAACTTACATCGCGGCGGCTGTGCAGAAATTGTAAAGCTTAGCAAAGAAGAGCGTGAAACCGCAGTACGTGCCGCGAAAGTGATGGGCTTGAACTTCTGTGGCGTTGACTTACTTCGCTCGCACAATGGTCCTATGGTGATGGAGGTAAATTCATCGCCTGGTCTTGAAGGCATTGAAAAAGCAACGGGTTTAGATGTAGCAGCTAAACTCTATGAGTTTATTGAGAAAAAGAATGACGTGTCACCGCCAAGAAAATTAGCGGTGGGGTGAGGAGTCTAAATTAATGGCATTACCTGAAGACATTGTAATTGGTGAGCACCGTATCAAAGCGGGGCAGAGTGCAAAAGTCATGTTACCTGTAGCCAAGCTGTATACCGATGCGGAAGTTTCTCTTCCTGTTTTTATCAGTCGCTCGAAAAAAGCGGGACCGACCGTATTAATTTGCGCAGCGGTACATGGCGATGAACTGAATGGTATTGAAATTATTCATCGCTTAATTCGCGATAAAAAGCTTAAGCCATCGTGCGGAACTGTGATAGCAGTACCCATGGTAAACGTGTACGGCGTAATAAACCAAAGCCGTTATTTGCCCGATAGACGCGATTTAAATCGCAGCTTTCCGGGGTCGGCAAAAGGCTCATTGGCATCACGCTTGGCGAATATTTTCTTAAATCAATGTGTGTTGCATTGTGACTATGGCATCGACTTGCACACTGGTGCAATTCATCGTTCTAATTTGCCACAGATCAGAGCCAATTTAGACGAGGCAGATTTAAGTGGCTTAGCCAATGCGTTTGGTGCACCTGTGGTGATCAATACCACCAACCCGAAAGGCTCTTTGCGAGAAGCTGCGGCAAAGTCAGGCACAAAAATTATGGTGTATGAGGCGGGGGAGGCGCTGCGCACCGATGAGTTTTCTGTGCATATTGGCTATCGCGGGGTGCTAAATGTGCTGCGGGCTTTAAACATGTTGCCAAAATCGCGTAAAAAGAAAAGTAGCACCTTACCGTTTATTGCACATAGTTCTGATTGGATCAGAGCGACAGCCAGCGGCTTTGTATCGCATAAGCTTGAACTGGGTGAGCAGGTTGAGAAAGGCACAGTTCTGGCCGATGTGGTTGACCCGTTTGGTGAAGTCTTGGCGCAAGTAAAAGCGCCTCGTAAAGGCATTATCATCGGTAAGCAAAATATCCCTCTGGTGCAAGAGGGTGAGGCTATGTACCACATAGGCTATTTTACGGCTGATGAAGCTGAAATTTCTCAACATATCGACAATGAAGAAAATGCCATTGTCGACGGTGAAAGTGAGGCGCACTAGTGCGCCTTTGGAGTTAAGTATGTTAACTGTTGAACAAAATGCGAAGTTGCAAAGCTTAGATCAGGCGTTGCATGCCATGGTACAAGGAATTGATATACTTGATTCCGTTGCACCGATTAACTACCAAGAAGAAAGAGCAAGATTTTTTGCAAGTAATGCGACCGAGAATCCGAATTTCTTATACAAAGAAAATCAGTTCAATGTGTTTGCTAAAAAACGAGAGCTTTACCAGTTACCGGTGGAAACCTTAGGGGATGATGACTTAACGCAGCTTTACAGCGAAGTGATAGAGTCTTATGCCGATAAGCTTGATCAGTTTCGCTCGGTAGGCAGTGAGCAATTTATGTATGATTCGCTGCGTTATTACGGTGAGCCATCAGATAAAGACATTCGCAACGCTCAGTTTGTGCTGCATGTACCTGATTCTCTCTCGAAATCGTCAGGGAACTTGCTCAATGCAGATGCGATAGTTGCGCAAATGCATGAGTTTGCACAGACCCATGGCTATCGCTATGAGTTAGTAGTTGATGGCTCGATGATCGCCAATGCTTTGGTATCTGGCACTAAAGTTAAGATTAATGCGGCGGCCAGTTTAGGCGAAAAAGAAGTTGCAGCGCTTGCACACCATGAATTAGGTGTACATTTAGTGACAACCCTGAATGCCCAGACTCAGCCTTTAAAAGTGCTCTCTTTGGGGAGCCCGGTGAATACCACAAGCCAAGAAGGTATCGCTATTTTATGTGAATTTTTATCGGGTAACTTAACGGTATCGCGCTTAAAAATATTGGCATTGAGAGTACTTGCGGTGAAATCTATGTTAGATGAGCGCGACTTTAAACGTACTTATCAGTTTTTACTTGAGCAATATAATGTCAGTGAACAGTTAGCGTTCACGATTACAGCACGTGTTTATCGAGGCGGTGGTTTTACCAAAGATTATTTATATCTAAAAGGCTTCCACCAAATTCTGCACGCTTATGAAACCCGTGATGACTTTGTAAATTTACTCAGTGGTAAAGTGTCGCTAGAGCAGCTGGATGTGGTGACGAGTTTAATTAATAAATCGATTTTAAAAGCGCCGAGTTACATTAGCCCTGCCATTGAAAAACCGCAAAAGCTAGGTGAAATCGAACGTTTCTTATCGTTATCGATTAAATAGTTTGTGACATAAACAATGAGTTGAAAAAGGCGATGATTTTAATAGGTCATCGCCTTTTTAGTATTATTGCTTCACAAACCCCTCATTCAGCAGCATGAATATATGCGCGGCACTCCAAGAGAAGTTAGGTGCGCCTTGCTGCTCACCAGTTTCTGGGTTGTAGTTTTCACGAATGGGGGCGCTCTCCATCAAGCCATCGGCATTAGTTAAAAAGCGCTTCACCAGTTGTTTTGCTTCTTGCTCATAGCCGTAATGTTGTAACCCTTTTACACCAAAGTAAAATTGGTCGACCCATACACGGCCTCGCCAGTAGATGTTCGGGCCATAAGCTGGATTATTTTTGGCAGCCGTACCGAGCGGTACTTTGCTGTAAAAGGTCTTTGGGTTCATCATCACATCGCGAACTTGTTTCGCTTGTGCGGCTGTTGCCACTTGATTGAATAGCGGAGACCATCCTTCAGGGCCCATACCGCGCTCGATGATAGGCTTGCCAGCACAGCCATTTTTAAGCGGTGTGTTGTTAATGCGAATATCGTAATAAAAGCCCGTATTGGCATCGAACATGCACAGATTAATGTAGTTTTTTACTTGTTTTGCGTCGGCTTCAAACTGTTTGGCTTCGTTAGGTAAGTTGAGGATGTTGGCGATTTTCGCCAAATACAGGGTATCGGTATAAAAGTAACTGGCTTGGTCTACTGACTCTTGCAGTAAAGAATAGCCAAGTAGCTTACCTGTTGTATCACGGTTTTGGGCAAAATCTACTTGCCAATCAGCGGCATCACCGCCTTGCTTTACATAATCTGCAAGTTGGTTTTTGCTGATAAAGCCAAAGGTGGCCGCATCATCTCGGCCTGATTCCCAAGAGGCTGCGGTTTGTGCTGGGGCAAAAACTTGCTCACCCTGTGCTAAGAGTTTGCGGTAGTGAGCAAGCCCGTATTTGGTGGTTTTAGTCTTACCCTGCTGGTGAACAAATAACAATTCACCTTGCTCGTTGTTGTGGGCTTTATCTAGGGTTGCACCATACTCAGGAATACCATTTTGGTTGTGATCACGATTGCGCAGCCACCATGCACGATATGCTTTGAGTTTTGGATAAAGGGTTGCCAACCATACTTTATCTTGGTCGCTCTCATAGGCTTTCAATACCGCCCAAGCTGCAAGACTAGGCTTGGTATTGCGCTCATTCCAATTGCCACTGTCACCGCCGCGCTCTGGGCTTAGGTTGTAGCCGATTAGGTCGGGCAAAAAGCCTTCATCTTGCGGCCTGACTGTATCGCCAGTTTGAATTTGTTGATTGAATACCGTATCGATATTGGCTTTCGCTAATTGAGGGTGAAAGTCGCTGAGCGCATAGGCTTGCTTCCACGTATCCCAAGGCCAAGTTAAGTTACCCGAGAACCAACGCGCGGTGACCGATGGACTAACTGTGTCGGTGGTGATAGCACCTGCCGGACTGCGCCAATTACCTATTAAGGTCTCAATAGACTTAGCCATCAAGCGCTGCTGAGCAGGATGCTCTAGTTGCTGTAAAGGCTCAAGGTATTGCTGCCAGCGTACCTTACTTGCCTGCATAAATTGTTTTGGCGCTTTAAGCATTGCTTGATGACGCTCTTTAACCTCGGTGTGCTCTTTTGCGTTCAGAACATGGCTGAATAGGGTATAAAACGTCGTTGTGCCCTTGATATCAACTTGGCTGGTGTAGCTTTGTCCTTGAATGCGTGTGGTGGTTGCTAAAGATTTACTCATCACATAAGCCGAGCTGCCCGAGGTAAGTACACTATAAGGCGAACGCATTTGATTAAAATGCACGGTGATCCCTTGTGGCGTTGCTTTTAGGCTGGGTTGCAGTTGTGGGTGAGCTTGTTCAAGCGTGTGCTTTTTATCAAATTGCGCGAGTAGCTCGCCGTCAAACTTTAAAGTTAGCGGGAAGTCGCTCTCAATTTTAGTTTCAACCAGTGAAGTACGCGGGCCAACAAACATCAAAGTAAGGGTGACGGTTACGTCTTCGGCTTTAAGATGCTGAATAAGCTTGCCCGGCTCGCTCAACACCTTACCTGTAAGTGTCAGCTTTTTGCCATGTTTAAACACCTGTAAGCGGTCAAACCGTTTGGCGAGATACGTTAAATACTCTTCTTGAATGAGTGCATGACCGGTAAAACCGCCCAGCTCATCGGCTGAACTTGGCAACAAATGCCCGTGCCAAGCGCCAGCATCAAACAATGGGTTAAACGGGCTGTGACCAAATTTATCGGCGGGCTTCATCATATTTGGCTCGCCAATTCGGGTTAGGGTGTTTTGCAAATGCTCATTACTCGCTTGGCCTTGTGTGCAAAAGAGTGCGCTAAGCAAACCTATAAGCAGTGTATTTGCAGTTATCATAAAAGGGTTCTTCATGGTTTATTCACCGTAACTTACTTTAATTTCACGGGCTAATGCAGCGGCATTTTTATCACCAGAAAGCGGCGCTAGCGTAAAGCGATATTGCTGACTTTCGGCGGGAATGCGGTATTGCTTGTGAACAAGGCGACCCCATGAGGTATCACCGCCCACGCCCATTTGCTTATGATCAATATTTAGGGTGACAAGGTTGCGTACCGGCACATCAATGGCGTGCTTGGTGGTCACAGGCACAAGCCCTGATGCCGATGCACTGGCATCGCCCGAGTTAAAGTCGATATCGGCTTGCAGATAAGGCCAAGCACTGGCATTTAATACCTTGTCGCCTACCGCAAGCAGCCCTTCGCCTTGCGCGTTTTGCAATGCCATCCAGCGCACCTCGGTACGATTTGAATTCTCTTGCGGGCGAATGTAGTAATGGTGTTGCTCGGTCACAGGTGTGTTGAACACTGAAATTCGCGTTGAGGTTTTTCTGTCGGCGTAACTTTCGTGTGGACCTCGACCTAACCAAGACATATTTTTATATTCACCAAAGGTACTTAACTGCATGCCAACACGCGGAATGTCGGGCAAGGTTTGGTTATCATCCAGATTGAGTTGGTAATCAACCTGCACCAAGCCTTGCGCTGTGATCTGATAATTCAGCACTAAACTCCCTGCAAAATCTGGTGATTGATAGCGCGCAGTTACGCCCGATGTTTTGGCTTGTAAGGCGATGAGTTTGAGTCTATCAGTGGCACTTTGCCACATGGCCGCACGTACTTGCAGGTTATTACCTAAGTCATTGTCGGTTGGTGCACGCCAGAAATTTGGCTTAAGTGGTCGGGTTAACATGGCTTGTTTGTTAAAAGTAAGCTGTTGTAACCAACCCGTGCGTTTATCAAAGCTAAGCTGAGTGCCTGCGGCGTCAGCGATCAGCATGCCTTTTTGATGTGAATAGCTAGGTTTGCTTGGTTTGTTAGCGCTTTTTGCAGTTGATTTTAATTGCGATACTGGCAGTTTGAATTGCTCAAAAGCAATTTCATGACCAAGCGGCAGTAGCGGCTCTTGTGCTCTGGCATGCATGCTAAGGGTAACAAAGTATTCTTTGTCGCTGTAAGCTGGAAGGCCTTGAATATCAAAATTCAGTATGGCGGTTTTGCTCGGTTGCACGCTTGGCATGGCGCTATGGCCTTGTCTAACGGTTTCTCCGTCCGCTTCGATCTTCCAGCGCAGGTCATACTTTTTTAAGTCCGTGAATAAGAATTTATTTTGTACAGTCACTTGTCCTTTAAGTAGGTTATGTGCAGTAAATTTAACTGGTTGATAAACCTTTTTTACCTCAAAAGCGTGTGGATGAGGCTTACGATTTGGGTTCATCAGACCGTTATTTAAAAAGTTGCCGTCGGTTGGCAGAGTCGGGTGGAAGTCTTTGCCATAAGCAAAGTACGTTTCACCAAATTCATTGCGATATTCTTGTGATTGGTCCACCCAGTCCCAAATAAAGCCTCCTTGCAGCACTTCGTATTTTTCAATGGCATCCCAATAGTCTTGCAAGTTACCTACAGAATTGCCCATAGCATGGGCGTATTCAATCATAATAGCGGGTCTATCTGGGTTATTGCTGGCGTAGTTAACCAGTTTTTCGATTGACGGATACATAGGCGCAAAGATATCTGTGTAATGCTCAAGCTCGGCAGGTTCGTATTGCACTACGCGCAGATCATCATTGTCTTTTAACCATTGGTAGGTGTTGGCAAACACCTCGCCATGTCCGGCTTCGTTGCCCAATGACCAAATGATGATAGAAGGGTGATTTTTATCACGCTCAAACATACGTTGGGTGCGGTCAAGGTGTGCAGGCAACCAACTCATTTCATTGCCAAGTTGGGTTTTCTCGTCAATGGCCAGCGGGTGTGATTCTATGTTGGCTTCATCGATGACGTATAAGCCATATTTGTCGGTTAAGTCATACCAGTAAGGATGATTTGGGTAGTGGCTAGAGCGTACCGCGTTGATATTAAACTGCTTCATCAGTTTGATATCTTGCTCCATTGATGCTTTATCGACCACATGACCGCGGGTTGGTGAAGTTTCATGGCGGTCAACGCCGCGAATAACAATCGGCTTACCATTGATAGTCAGTTGTTTATTTACAATCTCAATATGCCTAAAGCCAATTTCATCACGCAACACTTCGAGTAATTCACCTTGTTGGTTATAGAGGCTCATCACTAGGGTATATAGACTTGGCGTTTCTGCTGACCAAAGCCGTGGGTTAGCTATTTGCTCTGAAAAGCTGATTTGTTGTGTGCCTTGGGCTTTTGCCGTGAATTTTTTTGTGGCTTTGGCGACAACAGTATGGTTTGCTTTGGGGTCGAGTAACTCAAATTTTGCGGTAAGCTGAGCGTTATTTTTTTGATAGTTTTTAACGTCTAACTCAAGTTCTAATGTGCCTTTATCAAAGCGTTTGTTTAAACGAGGTTTGGCATGAAAATCAAAAATACGCTGTTTTGGCGTGGCGTATAAATAGACGTCGCGCTCAATGCCTGAAATTCTCAGCATATCTTGGCTTTCTAGATAACTGGCGTCACTCCAACGGCGTAACCTGAGCGCGAGTAAGTTGTCGCCTTGTTGTACAAACTCGGTAATATCAAACTCAGCAGGAGTTTTAGCGCCTTGGCTAAAGCCGACCTTTTCACCATTTAGCCATACATCGAGCGACGATTTTGCAGCGCCTACATGTAAAAACACTTGTTTATTTTGCCACGACTCAGGCAAGGTGAAAGGCTTTCGATACGAGCCTGTTGGGTTGTATTCAAGTGGAACATCAGGCCATTTTGTAGTAAACGGAAAGCGCTCATCTAAGTAAATTGGGTAGCCATAGCCCTCAACCTCCCAGTTGCCCGGCACGGGTATTTGCCCCCAGCTAGAATCATCAAAACTCGGCTGTTCAAACCCTTTAGGTGGATTAATCGCAGAGCGTTGCCAGTGAAATTGCCACATGCCATTAAGCAGCAAATAGTTATCGCTTTGAGCTGGGTCATCTTGCATAGCGCCCGCTAAGCTTTGATAGCTAAACCCAGAGGCACGCGGGGCTTGTTTATTGATGGCAAATACTTGGTGGTCTTGCCATGGTGCTTTGGCGAAAACGCTCTGACATAGCAGAGTAGTGAGTATGCTCAGGCTAAATATTACAAAAGGTTTATTTTTCATTGTTGTCATCTTAGCTGTGTTGTTTATTTTTAAAATTGCGCTTTAAATACAATATACAATTGTTTTTTGTAGTTCTTTCCTAAGGTTTTATGTTGCTCTGCTTTTGCTAGCTAGCCTTAAGTTTAAAGTTTAATTTTGTCGTTCAACTTGGTTTTCATTTAGGCTCTGTTTTGGAGCTGTTGTTGGCGTAAATGCCGTTGATTGTCGCTCGATTAATGCTGGCTGATAGCGATGCGAATGTGCTGTTTTATCTAACTGAGTGTGTTTATTAATAGCTAACAGCGCTGCGTGTTTTGCAATGGCTTCGACAGGGTAGTGCAAGGTGGTGAGCTTAGGTCTGCTGTAATGAGCAAGGTAAATATCATCAAAGCCAATCACCGAAATATCGTCAGGCACTTTAAAGCCCGCTTCTTCTAGGGCCGAAATTGCACCAATTGCCATGGCATCGTTGTAGGCGAAAAGTGCCGTAAATACTTGCTGATTTTTGAGTAAGGTATTGACTGCCTGCTCGCCACCGAGTTGATCAGGCGCGCCGTAAGTAACTTGCTCTTCACTTAATGTAAGTGTTTGCTTATCTAAAGCCGCTTTGAACCCTGACAGCCTGTGTTTGGGATCTTGAATTGGCAACTCACTCATAATGCTTGCAAAACGGCTGTGGCCTAAGGCGAGTAGGTGCTCAGCGGCCAACTGGCCTCCGAGTTCATCGTCGAGGTAAATGCAGTTTTCGGCTATTTCAGGAATATTTCGCGCCACCACGACCACGTTAGAATAGCGCTGTACGATATCGATCAATGCGCTATCGGCTAAATGCGTACAGTACAAAATTATGCCATCACAACGGCGTTGCAATAATGAATCAATGGCTTGTTGTTCTGAGTCACTACTGTTTTGGGCGGTACACAGTAGTACTTGGCTTTGATGCTGACGGGCTATGCTATCGACGCCTTTTGCTAAGCAAGCAAAAAATGGATCGCTGATGTCGGGCACCACTAATCCGAGTGTGGCGGTCTTTTGAGTGGAGAGTGCGCGCGCATTGACGTTTACCTGATAACCTAAGGTTTTCATCACAGCCAGTACATGCTCGCGGGTTTTGTCTCTTACTTTGTCATCTTGGTTTATCACGCGAGAAACGGTGGCAATAGATACCTTGGCTTCTCGGGCAACGTCTTTAATGGTGGCCATATTTGCTCTATTTGAACGCTTAGAAAAGGTGTAATTCTGAGCGATGGTAGCAGAGTGATTTTTTTATGTAAATTTACTTGCTAAAAAAAATGTAACCGTTTACATTTTTTTGTATACATTATCCTTTTGTGATTTGAGCATGACATTTGATGCAACAGAGCACCCCCATAGGCGGTTAAACCCGCTCATCAATGAGTGGGTGTTGGTATCGCCTCATAGAGCCAAACGGCCATGGCAGGGGCAAACAGAAAAACAGCCAGTATTAGCAACTACATCGTACGATGAAAGTTGTTATTTGTGTGCTGGTAATACACGTATTAACGGTGAGCAAAACCCTAATTACAGCCATACCTTTGTGTTTAACAATGATTTCGCGGCACTACAAAGTGAGCTACCAGTTCATCACTGCGACGACCCTTTATTTTCTATGCAGTCTGAACAAGGTGAAAGCCGTGTTATTTGTTTTTCACCGGATCACAGCAAGACATTGGCGCAGCTTTCGGTTGAACAAATTTATAAAGTGGTGCAAAGCTGGCAGGCGCAATATAGCGAACTTGGTGAAACCTATCAGTGGGTACAGGTGTTTGAAAACAAAGGCGCGATGATGGGGTGTTCTAATCCGCACCCTCATGGACAAGTTTGGGCGCAGCAGTCTTTACCTACCTTGGTTGAAAAAAAGCAGCAAGCGCAAGTTCAGTATTTTACAGAGCGAGGCGGGAATTTACTCGCAGATTATGTGGCCAGAGAAGTTCAACAACAAACACGGATTGTCGCTATTAATGATGATTGGCTGGTGGTGGTGCCATTTTGGGCGGCATGGCCGTTTGAAACCCTATTGTTACCGCGCTTTTCGGTTCAGCGTATGACGCAACTTACTGAGTCGCAAGGGCTCAGTTTAGCGGCTATTTTGTCTGAGTTGACCATTAAATATGACAATTTGTTTGAATGCGCGTTTGCTTACTCAATGGGCTGGCACGGTGCACCATTTGATGGACAAGCTCACCCAGAGTGGACACTGCATGCGAGCTTTTTTCCGCCTTTGCTTCGCTCAGCCAGTGTTCGTAAATTTATGGTGGGCTATGAAATGTTAGCAGAGCCGCAGCGCGACTTAACCCCAGAGCAAGCCGCCGAACGATTACGCGCTCAGTCTTTAACGCATTACAGCGAGAAATAATAATGTACCGTACTGAAATGATTAAACTCATCTTTGCTAAGCAGTTTGGCTATCAAGCTGAGCAAGTAAGCCAAGCGCCTGGGAGAGTAAACTTAATAGGTGACCACACTGATTACAATTTAGGGTTTGTGCTGCCCGCAGCAATTAACTTTGGCACTGATGTGGCCATCGCAAAGCGTGATGACAACACAATACGGGTATTAGCCCATGATCTTGATAATCAAATATGCGAGTTCGAGTTAACTGAACTTTTGTTTAACCCCGATTTGATGTGGGTAAATTATGTTGCTGGGGTGGTGTGTGTTATGCAAAAAGCAGGTATTGCACTACAAGGTACTGACATTGTCATCTCAGGTAACGTGCCGCAAGGTGCGGGGTTGAGTTCGTCGGCCAGTTTGCAAGTCGCTTTGATCAAAGCGTTTTCGGATTTATTTGAGTTGCAGATAGACGGTTTTACAGCGGCTAAGCTCGCGCAACAAGCCGAGAATGAATTTGTTGGCTGCAACTGCGGGATTATGGATCAGAGCATTTCGGCAATGGGCGCGAGCAATCATGCCATGTTACTCGATTGCCAAGATTTAACCTTTCAAGACGCCCCCATTCCAGACAACTTAGCCATTGTGATTGTTAATTCAAACGTCAAACGCGGCCTCGTCGAGAGTGAATATAACCAAAGACGCGAGCAATGCGAGCGAGTGGCCAAACACTTTAATGCACCAGCACTAAGAGCGGTGACTTTGGCTGAATTAGAGTCAGAGCAGGCAAACTTGAGTGAGTTGGACTATAAAAGAGCAAGGCATGTGATCACCGAAAACCAGCGAACCTTAGACGCATTAGATGCACTTAAAGCCAATGATATAAGCCAATTAGGGCGTTTGATGAATGCATCACATAGCTCATTGAAAGATGATTTTGCTACCAGCACAACTGAAATGGACTGCTTGGTCGCGCTGATACAATCACAAATTGCTGAGCAAGGTGGCGCGAGAATGACAGGCGGCGGCTTTGGTGGTTGCGTGGTGGCCGTGATGCCAAAAGCTTTGGTCAAAACTGTCACTGAGACCGTCAAAGCCGATTACCAAAAACAGACCGGGTTAAGAGCCGACGTGTATGTGTGCGCAGCCGTGCAGGGGGCTTTTAGAGCTTAGTCAATATAACTCAAGAAATTAGAAAAATAATAACGAGGAACATCATGAATATCAGTTTACACAGCACAGATATTGCTGTTTTTAGTGTCTATGTGCTCGGCTTATTAGCGATTGCGCTATGGATCTCTCGCAGCGAGAAAAAAGAGGGGGCTAATACCGAAGATTACTTTTTAGCTTCTAAGGCATTACCTTGGTGGGCGATAGGTGCATCACTGATTGCGTCAAATATTTCGGCCGAGCAGATCATAGGTATGTCGGGATCTGGGTATGCCATGGGGTTGGCGATTGCATCTTATGAATGGATGGCGGCGATCACGCTAATTTTAGTCGGTAAATATATGCTGCCGATTTTCTTAAAACAGCAAATTTACACCATGCCGCAGTATTTAGCGCAACGTTACGATGACCGTGTAAAAACCACAATGGCGGTGTTTTGGTTGGCCGTCTACGTGTTTGTGAATTTAACTGCTGTGCTATGGCTCGGTGGTCTTGCGATTGAAACTGTCGCGGGGGTTGATGCCTTATATGGCATGATGTTTTTAGTGGTGTTTTCGGTGGCGTATTCGCTTTATGGCGGTTTAAAAGCTGTGGCCTTTACCGATATTCTGCAAGTCACCCTACTGGTATTTGGCGGCTTATTCTTAAGTTATTTAGCGCTGGATGCGGTATCTGACGGACAAGGTGTGTTAGCTGGTTTTGGTGTGTTAACCGAACAAGTGCCAACGCACTTTGACATGATCTTGTCATCTGATAACGCACATTATATGAGTTTACCTGGGCTGTCGGTATTAATTGGTGGTATGTGGGTTATGAACTTTAGTTATTGGGGTTTTAATCAATACATTATTCAGCGCGCATTGGCGGCGAAAGATTTAAACGAAGCACAAAAAGGCATTGCCTTTGCGGCGTATTTAAAATTACTGATGCCATTGATTGTGGTACTGCCGGGCATTGCTGCTGTGGTGTTATATCCTGATTTAACCGCACCAGATAAAGCTTATCCGTCAATGATGTCGCTTATGCCTGTGGGAATAAAAGGCTTGGTATTTGCCGCGTTAGTGGCTGCGATTGTGTCGTCTTTAGCGTCGATGACTAACAGTATTTCGACTATTTTCACCATGGATATTTATAAAAAACTCCATGCTGAAAAAAGCCAATCTCATTATGTGAATGTTGGGCGCGTCACGGCTTTATTGGCTTTGGTCGTTGCACTTTTGGTTGCAAAGCCTTTATTAGGCCAATTTGAGCAGGCATTTCAGTACATTCAAGAATTCACAGGGTTCTTTACTCCGGGTATTGTGGTGATCTTTGTGATGGGCATGTTCTACAAAGGCACTACCGCCAATGGTGCACTGGCTGCGGCGTTTGGCTCTGCGCTGTTCTCATTAAGTTTGAAGTTTGCTATGCCAAGCTTACCTTTTATGGACCGTGTGGGTTTAGTATTTGTGCTGTGTTTACTGCTGTGTTTTGTGGTCTCAAAGCTGTTTAAAGCACATGAGCGTGACTCTCAAGGTACATCAGAGTGCGTGCAACTGAGTGATGTCAGTTTTGTAACTAAAACGGGATTCAATGTGGCCGCTTTGGGTGTGGTGGTGATCTTAATCGCTCTCTACGCTACTTGGTGGTAATCGTCATTTCTTTTTTAAACAGTAGGTATTTCACTTTTAAGTGAAGTACCTACTGTTTTCTTTATACACGTTAATTCATGAAACAAACTTTAATTACCCTCAAAAATAACAATGGCATGCAGGTTGTGGTATCTGACTTTGGTGCGCGTTTGTGTTCTATTATTTTCCCGACATGTCATGGGTCAAAAGAAATGCTCATGCGCTATCAAGATGAAAGTCAGTTTGTTGATGACCCATTTTATGTCGGTGCTATTTGCGGGCGAGTTGCAAACCGAATTGGTCGAGGCCGTTTTAGTTATGATGGGCACACTTATCAATATTCTCAAAATGATGGCGAGCATTGTTTGCATGGCGGAGCGCAGAGCATTGATAAGCGGTTTTGGCATATTGCGGAACAGTCGCAATCATCAGTGACGCTTAAACTTGCATCACCTGATGGCGATAATGGCTTTGCCGGCAATGTGAATATTCAAGTTACCTATAGCCTTTCTGAAGATAACAAGCTCGAAATTGAGATTTGTGCGGATACAGATAAAACCACACCGCTTAATTTAACCAATCATGCTTACTTTAACCTGGCGGAGCACTCAGCTTTAGATCTAGAGCTGTGTATTGATGCTGAATCAGTGTTAGAAAAAGATGCGGGTAATATTCCAACCGGAAAATTGATTAAAGTCGATGAAAGCAAACTAGCGGCCTCAAAATTTGATTTTCGCGAGCCCAAATCGTTGCAGCAGGCTGGCGACCTAGATCATTATTTTGTGTTTCACAAAGCGCCTCAAGGCATGAGATTAGTGGCACAACTGGTATCAAAAAATAATGGCGTACGACTGAGTGTTTTTAGCGACCAAAATGGCCTGCAATGCTATATTGGGGGATTTCTATCAGCCCCATTTTCGCCGTACTCTGGCGTGTGTTTAGAGCTACATAATTACCCTGATGCATTAAATCATGAGCAGTTCGACAGCATTCTAGTTCAGCCAGAACAGCAATATAAAAACACTATGATATTGAGTTTTACTGAGCTTGATTGACTTTGATACTTTTTAAAAGCCAATCAATAGTAATATTCTGAAGCTAATATATGCAGTTTAAGACTTATGGCAGTTAGCCAAAAGTTGCTGCCAGAATGCTTCGCCTTTGCGTCGAGCTAAACGGATATTATTTTCAGGAATGCTTTCTGGGTCGTCGTAATTTGCCAGTGCTTCGGCCATGCTTTCCTCACGAATAAGGTGCAGTGTTGGGTAAGGCGCACGATTGGTGTAATTGGCAGCATCGCCCGGTTCGCTGTCGGCAAACTCATAGTCTGGGTGGAAGTGAGCGATTTGATATTTACCTTCATAGCCTTGTGCAGCTAGAAGTGCGTTAGCAAGGTCGACTAAGTCTAAGTAACTATCAAAATCTTTAAACCCTTCAGCAAAAATAAGCAGGGTAGTTTCTACTTCTGGATGCGCGTCTAAATGTGCCAGTTGTTCAAGCATGGTCATCACCGCGTCTTCGTGTTTTTCGTCGTCTGAGACAATATAGGTGATGGTATTTGCTTCGACTTCTTTGCGAGCAAACGGACAAAAGTTGAATTTTACAATGACGCTTTTAACCCAATTTTGCATGGCTTGGGTAATTAAGGTGTGTTCAGTTGTCATAAAATATTGCTCGATAATTTAAGAAAGATGTGTGCTGATTAAGTTAACGGTTTTGGCTATCGCGCCCTGATTTTTTTGCAAGCAGGCAAGGGCGTTCGTTCCGAGTTCTGCACAATCACTTGGGTTGTTGAAAAGTCTATTTATTTGGTCCGCCAATTCGTTACTAGAATTTACGGTAATACAGCCTTGGTGCGCCCCTAAATCAGGGTAAATATGGGCAAAATTATAGACATGAGGGCCTACCAAAGTGCCTACTGAAAATGCTGCAGCCTCTAATGGGTTGTGACCGCCGCGTTCAATTAAACTGCCGCCAATGTAGGCAATGTTAGCACTGCCAAACAAGTATTTAAGTTCGCCTAAAGTATCAGCCAATAGAGCTTGGCTATTCGGGTTAAACTCTCCTGAGCGCTTAGAAAACGACAAGTTCGAGTCTTTGAGAAGCTCTGCAACTTTGGCAAATTGCTCCGGGTGTCTTGGTGCAATAATCAGTAGTGCATCAGGATGAGTTTCAAGCACTTGTTGGTGGGCTGCGAGAACTTGTTCATGTTCACCGGGGTGGGTTGAACCGGCAACCCAGATTTTGCTGCGATTGAAGCACTGTTTTAATTCAGCGACAGTCGCTTTGGCCTCTTCATCGACTTTAATATCAAATTTAATTGAGCCTGTTATTGTGACTTTATCTTTATTGAGCCCTAGCTGTAAGAAGCGCTTAGCATCTTCTTCGTTGTGACTCGCTAAATTAGTTATATGGTTCATGATGTCTTTAGCAAGGGGGAGTACTTTTTGATAGCCCTGAAGTGACTTCTCTGACAGGCGAGCATTAACAACATTGACTGCAATCTTTTTCGCATGAGCTGCGGCAAATAAATTTGGCCAAAGCTCCGTTTCTAGTACCACAAGTTGCACAGGCGTTAATGTATTTATAAAGCGTTTACTGGCACCCCAAAAGTCGATAGGCAAATAGCAATGGGGCGTATCAGGTAAGCTATTTTGAATTTGTGCGCGACCTGTAGGCGTATTGCAAGTAACGATAATCGCTTGGTTTGGGTTTTCAGCTTTGAACGCTTTTATAAGCGGTGCTGCAGCTAAAACCTCGCCGACAGAAGCACAGTGAAACACAATCGCTTTCTTAGGTAATTTTTTTAAACCCAAAGCAAATCGCTCGGTAAAAAAATCACGGTAGCCCGCATTTTTTTTGCCACGTATTACATAAAGGTAAAACACAATGAGAGGGCTGAGTGCGTATAAAAACAATGAATATAAAAAGCGCGCCATAACCAACCGTTATTATTGAAGTAAGTAAACAACCGCCATTTTAACCCGCTCAACCTCTGATGAAAACGAATTAACAAATTTAAACAGTTTAGGGTCGTGCTCCTGTTTATTGAATTTGTTACTATGGCAAGTTCATTAGAGAAGAATTGAATTATGAAGTTAAAGCTATTTTCAACCTTATTTGCTGCAGCTTTGGGTATCGCAGGTCAAGCGATGGCTGCGCCTACCGCGTATTTACCATTAGGTAAGCACCCAGTGCTAGAGCATCAAATCGACAGAATGTTTGCCATCTCAACAGGCACGCCAATGGCGAAGCCTTACCGTATTTATGATGTGCAAATTGCTCTCAGACAAATTAAACAATCAAATCCAGACCTTCACGCGCAGATTTTATCAGGTATTCAACCTTATATGAGTCGTGATGCCGTCACACGTATGGGCGTAAAACTTAGAGCGGATTCTGGCGCTGAAGTAAAGCTGGCTAATGATCGCAGTAACAGCTCAAGTGAGTATGCAGAAGTGTCTTTTGATGGTATTTGGCGCGGTGGTGAGCATAGTTTAATGCAACTCGGCGCAGAGTATCGTGTGGAGCAAGGTAAGCTTGTAGCTTATAACAGCTTCTATGCGTTAGGTGGTGATAATTTACAGCTGAATTTAGGTTACAAAGAGCATTGGTTCTCGCCGTTTAAAACATTTGCGCAAGTTTACTCTAACAATGCTCAAGCCCCTTTATCTGTTTCACTGGGGTTAAACGCGCCGTTAAAGAATTGGTGGAATTTCGATTTTGAGCTTTTCTATTCAAAATTAGAGCATGTTGAAAATGGCATTTTGTATCAAGGTACTTTGCACAGTGGTACGCCAAAACTTGCTGGTACGCATTTATCGATTGAGCCTATTGATGGTTGGAAAATTGGCGTGAACCGCATGATGCAATTCGGTGGTGGGCCAAGAAAGGTATCAATGAAAGATGTTTTTAAAGCGTATTTTGATCCCGCGGGGAATGATAACTCTGGCTTAACAGGCAGCCGAGATACTGAGTTAGGCGATCAATGGGCTACATTAACCAGTACCTACAGAAGTCATTGGCTTACACCGATTGAATGGTCTTTTGAATATGGTGGTGAAGATACTAAAAATCATAAGAACTACCAGGTAGGTAATACAGCTGCCAGTTTTGGTGTATTTGTTCCTTCGCTGTTAGAAAATGCAACCTTTCGCTATGAATATACCAATATGCATAGTTTATGGTACGTAAATGAAATTTACGAAACCAAAGGAAATACCATCAATGGTGCTGTAGTGGGTCACTTTGCTTCGGATAGAAGCAACTTTGATGATGGTGCACCGTCACAAATTCATACATTAGAGACGACTTACTTTTCAAGCCCATCAGAACTATGGTCTTTAAAGTTTTCGATGATAGATAATACCAGTGAATATTTAAATGAGTTAGGCGAGCTAGGTGGTAAGTATGAAACTTCACATGAACTACAGATAATTAATAACCGAGCCTATGACGAAAAGCGCCTGGAAACCACACTCACCTTAGGTAAAGATGTATTTGGTGAAAACTATACTTGGTTAGCGGTCAATGTATACTGGTAGACCAGTAGCAAGACAATCGATTTTTGACAACAGCGGGAAAAGTAGGAACGCACATGTCGCAAGATATTAAAAAAGATAACATGCTTGAAAATAGTTTTTTAGCAAGCCTTGAGCGCCACAGAGCGCTGTTTGCAACAGTAGATAAATACCAAAGTGAAGCGATGCAGCTTTTAGTCGCTTGTCAAAAAGCGCTAAAGTCTGGTGGTAAAGTAATTTGGTGTGGTAATGGCGGTAGCGCTGCTGATGCACAGCATTTAGCGGCTGAATTTGTTGTACGTTATAAATTAGAGCGTGGTCCTTTAGCGTCGATTGCGTTAACAACAGATACCTCTATTTTAACCGCGCACTCAAACGACTATCACTTCGACACGGTTTTTGAGCGCCAGATCCAAGCATTATGTAAACCTGAAGATGTGGTGATCGGTTTAACAACTTCGGGTACAAGTCCAAACATTAACTTAGCGCTGCAAGCTGCAAATGAGATTGGCGCATACACGGTAGCGCTAACAGGCCGTGAAGGTGGCTTAGTAAAAGATATTGCTAACCTACCAATTATCATTGCCAATGATGAAACGGCTCGTATACAAGAAGCACATATGTTTATTGGTCACTGGTTATGTGAAGCCATTGATCTAGCGATTGAGAAAGGCGAATAATGGATTTAAGTTATTTTCAAAAGTTATCACAAGCTAAAATTCTGGTCGTTGGTGATGTGATGCTCGACAGATACTGGCATGGTGATACTGGCCGTATTTCACCAGAAGCGCCAGTGCCCGTTGTTAAAGTTAGCAAACTCGAAGATAAAGCCGGTGGTGCAGCCAACGTTGCCAAAAACATCGCGTACTTAGATGGTCAAGTTAGCCTATTGGGTATTATTGGTAATGATGATAACGGCAGCTCACTGCAAACGTTACTAAAAAACGAGAAAATTAACTCTCAGCTTATTACTCAGGATGATGCGCCAACTATCGCTAAAATGCGTGTGATTAGCCGTCATCAGCAAGTTGTGCGTCTTGATTTAGAAGAAACCTTCCTCGAGGCACATTCTGAGTTATTGTTGCAAAAACTCACTGAGATTGTCGATGACTTCGATGTGGTAGTTTTCTCTGACTACAACAAGGGGTCATTAGCTAAAATCGGCGAGATGATTAAAGTGGCAAAAGCGGCTGGCAAAACCGTTTTAGTCGACCCTAAATCTAAACAGCTTGCCGATTACCGTGGTGCAGATTTTATTACTCCGAATCTTAATGAGTACACCGCAGCAGGTGGCATTAAAGGCGACGAGCAAGTACTTGCTGATTGTTCGCGTAAAATTATTGCCGATTGCGGCATTGGTGCCATGTTACTGACTCGCTCTGAGCAGGGCATGTCGTTGATCACACCTAGTGAGAAACATGATTTTGCGGCGCAAGTATTAGAAGTCTCGGATGTTACTGGTGCAGGCGATACGGTTATTGCAACGTTAGCTGTGATGCTTGGTACAGGCATGCCAGCCAAACAAGCGGTTGAAATTGCCAATGTGGCGGCGGGGTTAGTGGTTGCGAAATTGGGTGCTGCGACAGTGTCACCTGAAGAGCTATCTGCAAAGCTGACGCAATACCTACGTGAAAGTGGTGAGCAATACCAAGCACCGACGCAAGAAATCTTGCATCATATTGAGCTTGCTCGTCAGCGCGGCGAGAAAATTGTCTTCACGAATGGCTGTTTTGATATTTTACACGCGGGTCACGTACGTTATTTGGCGCAGGCTAAAGCGCGAGGTGACAAGCTGGTTGTTGGTTTAAATAACGATGCTTCAATCAGTCGTTTAAAAGGCCCTGAGCGGCCAATTAATCCTTTAGATGAACGTGCTACCGTAATTGGTGCACTTGCGTCAGTTGATTGGGTGATCTCATTTGGTGCGGTAGAAGAAAACGACACACCAGCTAAGCTTATTGAGCAAGTAAAACCTGATGTATTAGTCAAAGGCGGTGATTACAAAGTTGAAGAAATCGCAGGTGCTGATTTTGTCCTAGCAAATGGCGGTACTGTTGAAGTGCTTGAATTTGTAAATGGCTGCTCAACTTCGAATGTGATTAAGAAAATTCAAAGTAATTAATTTATTGAGAGTTTTTTAGAAGAAGCCCAAGCTTGCGCTTGGGTTTTTTCGTTTTAAAACTTACTTCAGATTTTCAGAAATGAACGATATAACGCATAAAACTCATCCCACTCGCTTTCTCGCCAATAAAACTCAGTATTTCGGTTTAATTCTTTTATAAAAGAACGTTTAAGACGCGCCATATTATTTTCAACCGTTTGTTGAGAGGGCTTGCGGATTTCGCCTCTATCAAAGTCGATTAGAAAAACCTTGCCTTGCTCGTCAAACAAGATGTTATTGATATTTAAGTCAGCGTGAAACACACCGGTGTTGTGAAAGCGCGCTAAGGTTTCTGCGGTTGCTTGCCACTCACTTTCAGTCAGTGGGGCTTGTTTTAGTTTGTCGAGCACACTTTGTGCGCCAGTAACGGCTTCTGTGATCAGATCGCCACGGTAAATAAGCCCGCTGCGCTGCACTTTTGCGGCAATCGGTTTGGATACCGGCAAGCCTAATTCTTCTAGTTGTGTTAGAAGTTGAAACTCTTGATAGGTACGGGTGCTTTCTAATCGGCTAAATAGATATTGATCTGATAAAACCTTACCCACTAAGCCGCCACGCCAATAGTGGCGCAACACACCGATTTGCTCACCTAGGTTCAAAAAGTAGGTTTTAGCACGGCCTTTTTTTTCACCCACGACTTTGTTTTGTTGTTGCCAATAGCTAGGCTCGAACCAGTTTTCTTCAACGGGTAAAGGTGAGTTATCGGGCAATAGGATACTGGTGTTGGCAGAGGAATGAATGACGCGCATAAAGTTCTAAATCAGTTTTTTGCTAAGTATATACTTAAAAGGGATCGGGATTCGAGATGTGAGGGCGTTTGCTTTAACAAGTTGGGCTAGATAATAAATTAAGTTAAACTGCTGCCAACTATTTTTACAAGCATAAGAGACTGTTGTGGTTTTATCTTCAACTCCTAAAGATATTTGTATTTTACGTTTGTCGGCGATTGGTGATGTGTGTCATGCCGTGTCGGCCGTACAGGCTATTCAGCGTCATTACCCAGAGGCGAAAATCACTTGGGTGGTGGGCAAAATCGAAGCCATGTTATTACAAGATATGCCAGGAGTTGAGTTTGTTATTTTCGATAAAAAACAAGGTAAAGCGGCATTTAAACAGTTAAAAGAGACCTTTAAAGGTCGTCAGTTTGATGTGCTACTGCACATGCAAGTGGCGCTTCGCGCAAACTTTGCGGCTCGTTGCATTCCTGCCAAAGTCAAAGTGGGCTTTGATTGGCACCGTGCGAAAGAAGGGCACTTCTTATTTACTAATAAGCGTATTGCTGCTGAAAAATCAGCGCACGTACTCGAGGGTTTTAGGGGGTTTGCTAAAGCCATTGGTGTGCCGCATTACGAGCCAACCTGGCAAATGCCAGTAAGTGATGACGATAAGAATGTTGCCGCTGAGTTACTATCTGGGCTTGAAAATGTCTTCGTTATCTCCCCCGCTGCAAGTAAAGCGGAGCGAAACTGGTTGCCAGAGCGTTATGCCGAAATTGCCAAATATGCAAAACAAAAAGGGTTTAATGTGGTGATCACTGGTGGTCCTACAGATATGGAGCGCCAACTTGCAGCAGACATTATCTCTTATTTAGATTTTGAAGTGTTGAACCTAGTTGGCAAAACCACTTTGAAGCAACTTGTGTGTGTTTTAGAGCAAGCTAAATTGGTCATAGCACCAGACACTGGTCCTGCGCACATGGCGGTTACTATGGGTACGCCTGTAATTGGTTTATATGCTCATTCAAATCCTGCTCGCACAGGCCCATATCTTTATCAAGATTATGTGGTTGAGGTATATCATAAAAACCTTCAAGCACAGTTTAAGAAAAGTGCCGAGCAGTTACCTTGGGGGACGCGTGTTAAAGGCAAAACCTTGATGTCGCAAATTAGCGTGGCAGATGTACAAGCTATGTTTGACCTAGTTTGCAAAGAGCAACACCTTATTTAACAGCCTTTTATTTTTTAAAACTAAACGAATTAGCAATCATCATGACAATGAAACAAAAAGCCGTTTTTCTCGATAGAGATGGGGTGATCAATCACGATCACGCTTATGTGCATAAAATTGAAGATTTTGAATTTATCGATGGGGTATTCGACGCTTGTCGTGATTTTATCGCTAAAGGTTATATTTTAATTGTGGTGACCAATCAATCGGGCATTGGCCGCGGTTATTATGATGAAGCACAATTTATGCGGCTGACCGAATGGATGAAAGCACAATTTGCGCAGCAGCAATGCCCAGTATCTGCGGTGTATTTTTGTCCGCATCACCCTAAAAATGCGTTACCTGAATATCTGCGAGACTGTGATTGTCGTAAGCCACACCCCGGCATGTTGCAGCAAGGTATTGATGCATTTGATATTGATGTGTCACAAAGCGTGATGATCGGCGATAAAGTATCAGATGTGCAAGCAGCTCGTGCTGCGGGTATTAAAACGGCTATTTTAGTCAACTCAGGGCAAGCTTTTTCAGAGCAAGATGCAGCAGAAGCTGATCAAGTCTGTGTTTCTATTAAAGAAACGGTTGCATTTGTCTCATAAACATTTACATTCGCCTCAATTTTTGAACAATGGCTCCGTGCATTTATAGTGCGTAGCCCTTACAATACGCCTGTTTAAAATTATTGCGATAGTTAGGCGCAATGAACAGACAACAAAAACTGTGTGAAAACAGGCACACCGTGCAATTTATTGGAGACTCTACATGAGAGCATCGGCATTTTATAGTCAACTACAAGAGCAGCTTGAGCAAGTAAAAGCAGAAGGCTTATACAAAAGCGAGCGTATTATCACGTCTTCTCAGCAGGCTGAAATTGCAGTAGCAAGTGGTGACTCAGTAATTAACTTCTGTGCAAATAACTACCTAGGTTTAGCGAATCACCCAAGCTTAATTGAAGCCGCTAAGTCAGGCTTAGATGCCCATGGCTTTGGTGTAGCGTCAGTACGTTTTATTTGTGGTACACAAGATATCCATAAAACGCTTGAAGCAAAAATCAGCGAGTTTTTACAAACTGAAGATACTATTCTTTATTCTTCTTGTTTTGATGCCAACGCGGGTTTATTCGAAACAATTTTAGGCCCAGAAGATGCAATTATCTCTGACTCATTAAACCACGCGTCAATCATTGATGGTGTGCGCTTATGTAAAGCGAAGCGTTTCCGCTACGCAAACAACGACATGGCTGCACTTGAAGAGCAGCTCATTGCTGCAACTGAAGCGGGCGCGAAAACAAAACTAATCGCAACTGATGGCGTGTTCTCAATGGACGGCGTTATCTGTAACTTAGAAGCTGTATGTGATTTAGCTGATAAGTACGATGCACTTGTGATGGTTGATGACTCTCACGCTGTTGGCTTTGTGGGTGAAAATGGTCGTGGTACACACGAATACTGCAATGTAATTGACCGTGTTGATATCATCACAGGTACTTTAGGTAAAGCACTAGGTGGTGCGTCAGGTGGTTACACTTCTGGTAAGAAAGAAGTGATTGATTGGCTACGTCAGCGCTCACGTCCTTATTTATTCTCAAACTCTTTAGCGCCTTCAATCGTAACTGCATCAATTGCAGTACTTGATATGCTTAAAGATGGTAAAGCATTGCGAGATCAACTTTGGGAAAATGCAGCTTACTTCCGTGAGAACATGGAAGCTGCAGGTTTCACTTGTGCAGGTAAAGATCACGCAATTATCCCTGTAATGCTTGGTGATGCCAAAGTGGCTGCAGCGATGGCTGACAAGTTATTAGCTGAAGGTATTTATGTAACAGGCTTCTCATTCCCTGTTGTACCAAAAGGCCAAGCTCGTATTCGTACGCAAATTTCAGCGGCGCATACAAGAGCGCAGCTAGATAAAGCAATTGATGCCTTTACCCGTATTGGTAAAGAGCTAGGTATCATCTAAATTTATTAAATAGCATTACGCTTATTAATACTGAAATTCGCCAAATCATAAGTATGATCTGGCGAATTGTTTTTTGCTTGGGACGTAACAATGAAAGCATTATCGAAATTAAAAGCTGAACCTGGGATTTGGATGACAGATGCACCAAAACCAGAGGTTGGGCACAATGACTTACTAATCAAAATTCGTAAAACCGCGATTTGTGGCACAGACGTACACATCTATAAGTGGGATGAGTGGGCGCAAAACACCATTCCTACCCCTATGGTTGTGGGTCATGAATATGTGGGTGAAGTGGTTGGTATGGGCCAAGAGGTACGTGGTTTTGAGCTTGGCGACCGTGTATCTGGTGAAGGCCATATTACTTGCGGCCATTGTCGTAACTGTCGTGCAGGCCGCGTACATTTATGTCGTAACACCATTGGTGTGGGTGTCAACCGCGAAGGTTCATTTGCTGAGTACCTAGTTATTCCTGCTTACAATGCATTTAAGATCCCAGATAACATTTCTGACGAACTGGCTTCAATCTTTGACCCATTTGGTAATGCGGTACACACAGCGCTGTCATTCGATCTTGTGGGTGAAGATGTGTTGATCACAGGTGCGGGCCCGATTGGTATTATGGCTGCAGCTGTGGCGAAGCACGTAGGTGCACGTCATGTAGTAATTACTGATGTGAACGAATACCGCCTAGAGCTTGCACGTAAAATGGGCGCAACACGTGCCGTTAACGTGGCAGAAGAAAAGCTTGAAGACGTTATGAAAGAGCTTGGTATGACAGAAGGCTTTGACATCGGTCTTGAAATGTCAGGTGTGCCAGTGGCGTTTAACTCAATGTTAAACAACATGAACCACGGCGGTAAGATTGCCATGTTAGGTATTCCACCATCGGATATGGCGGTTGATTGGAATCAAGTTATTTTCAAAGGCTTAGTGATCAAAGGTATTTATGGTCGTGAGATGTTTGAAACTTGGTACAAGATGGCAAGCCTTATCCAGTCTGGTTTAAATCTTGACCCTATCATCACACACCAGTTCCATATTGATGAGTTCCAAACTGGTTTCGATACCATGATCTCTGGTCAATCAGGTAAAGTGATCTTAAACTGGGACTAATGAAGTTCCATTTGTTTTAAAGGCGGCAAATGTCGCCTTTTTGTTTTTTGAGAAGTAATTTATGCCGTTTAAACATATTTCAGTTGCACAAACTAAAGAGCTTATGCAGCGCGATGATGTCGTTATTGCCGATATTCGTGATCCAAATGCCTTCGCTGCTGGCCACATGCCCGGCGCCATTCATTTATCAAATGCAAACATCGGCCAATTTATGGTTGAAAAAGACTATGAGCAACCAATCGTTGTGGTTTGCTATCATGGTGTGAGTTCGCAAGGCGCTGCTAATTATCTTATCGAGCAAGGTTTTGAAGACGTGTATAGCATGGACGGCGGGTTTACGCAGTGGGCGCTTGAGCAACCAGAGTCTGTGAGCCAATGATTTTATTAGGTCAACACTCAGAGCCTAGAGCCTTGCAAGGCGCAGCTGACTATTTTAAGAGTCAGGGTATTAAGGTTAAGTTGACCTATTTAGACAACCGCACTGCACAAGTGTGGGTGTCAGAGCACGATGCAGAACGTGCAACGCTTCTGTGGCAAGAGTTTTTAAGTAACCCTTACCATGAGCGCTATTTAGCGGCGTCATGGCAAACAGGTGATACCCAAGTAAAGTTTAACTACATGGGTAAAGATTTAAATCTTGCGAAGCGGTTTGTCGGGTTGCACTGGTTTTTAAAACTCACCTTTATTGTTTGTATCTCGGTTTTTGCCAGTTTCTTCTTGGTACAAAACCCACAATCTTGGTTAGATAAATTACTGTTTAATCCAGCCGAGCCTTTATCTTGGTTGACGCCAGCCATAATTCATTTTGGTGCATTACATCTTATTTTTAACCTGAGCTGGTGGTTGTATTTAGGCAATAAAATCGTCAAGCAAGCAGGCAGTTCGAGCTTATTCTTGCTGTTTTTTGTTTCTGCATTAGTGAGTAATTGGGCGCAGTATTTATTAGTCGATAACCGCTTTGGTGGCTTAAGTGGGGTGGTCTATGCCTTACTTGGTTTTGCGTGGATTTACAGCACTAAACTGCCCGAAGAAAAGCAGTTAATTACTAAACCAATCGTCGGTTTTATGCTGGTGTGGATGATATTAGGGTTTGCTGATGTATTGTTTATTAGTATGGCGAACTGGGCGCATTTATTTGGATTATTATGCGGAATGGCAATTGCTGCATTACAACTGCCAAAGGCAAATAACAGTTAGTGATAAAGATATTTAGTAAATAATACTTCACGGATAATTTCTTCGCCGGTTTCATCCTTAAGTAGCTTCTTTAATTTTTCAGCGCAGCGCTGGCGAATTTCTTCACGGCCAGTCAGTGATTTTATTGTCTCTTCAGGCTCTTTACTTAAGATCTGCACAATGGCATCTCGAAGCAGTGGCGTGTGATGCTCTACAATGGCGATGTTTTTTACGTCCGTCAGCATTAAATCCACGGTGACACGAATATAGCCCAACTTCTTGTTAGACTGACCTATGTAGTTGGTGATGATGTCTGGCTCAAAACCAAAGTAACCTACATTACCTTCCGCGCGCACTGAAGTGCTACTTAATGTAAGTAGAAGTAAAGCGAATAAGCCTGAGATCATCTTCATAGTGAGCGAAGTTCCTGTTATTAAAACTGTCTTTTAAAGCGATTGTAACTGTATTTTTTGCAAATATATACTCTGTTTCATTGTTTTAACAAGTATAGAAAACCTCCTATAAATACCAATCTGTATTGCTGATATTTTGTAATTAAACATAACTTAAAATCCAGCAATGTAAAAAGGGTCTCCTGAACTTTGTTGCCGAACTGAGCAATGTTATGATGTGTCGGTTGTAATCTGGGTAAGATATTATTTTGTTAAAGCATCCTCTTTCAATCGATTTTTCATGGCAAAGTTCACTCTCTGAACTTGATGTGCCTGCTGCTCTGAGACCTGTTTTAAGTGATACAGGGTCTCTTACAGCGCGTTTAAAACAAAAAAGCACTGACTTCAAGGTCGTGGTGCTGAATGAACAACCAATCAAAGCTAAATTATGTGATGGCAATGTGCATGATTACATTTGCCGAGAAGTCTTATTATATTGTGATGATGTTGTGCAAGTGTATGCTCAAAGCTGGATTTCCATCCCTGCCTGTGAGAAAGGTGTTGAGCAGTTGGGAGAGACACCGTTAGGCGAGGTGTTATTTCAAAATGAACTTTGGCAGCGCTCAGATTTAGAAATGGCAGAAGTAGAATCTCGAGAGGAATTGGCTCAACTCTTAAATCGGAATGACATTACTCGCATGCCCATTTTTGCCAGAAGACGTATTTTTTCTCAATCAGATGCCCATGTGATGGTGTGTGAAGTATTTTTACCTGAGGTATTAGATGCAGCTTGAAGCCTTAAAGTGGCAAAATATTGATGCTTATAAGCAATTAATGCGCACTGACAAACCAATTGGTACCTTGCTTTTATTGTGGCCTACATACTGGGCCTTATGGTTAGCCAATGATGGTCTACCAAGCTGGGACTTGTTAATTATATTTTCACTGGGTGTGTTTGTGATGCGCAGTGCAGGGTGTGTTATTAATGACTTTGCGGATAGAAAAATAGATGGAGCTGTTAAACGCACTTCAGGTCGCCCTTTGGCTGTGGGGAAAGTGTCGGCAGGTGAAGCGTTAAGTTTGTTTACGTTATTAATTGTTATTGCATTTCTATTGGTGCTGGCCTTGAATTGGCAGACTATCATTTTGTCGTTTGGTGCACTTGCATTGGCTGCTTGCTATCCGTTTATGAAGCGTTATACGCATTTACCACAAGTGGTGTTAGGTGCTGCATTTAGTTGGGCTATTCCTATGGCATTTATGGCCTCTCAGCAACACGTGCCCGCGATTGCTTGGTGGTTGTTTGCTGCTAACTTAATTTGGACTGTGGCTTATGACACCATGTATGCCATGGTAGATAGAGATGATGACTTAAAGCTAGGTGTAAAATCTACTGCAGTCTTACTCGGAGAGTTGGATAGACTGATAATCGCGTTATTGAATGTGACGTTCGTGATAATAATGGCTTTAATTTTTAGTGCACAAAATGTCACTTTATACGCTTTTATTGGACTTGCTTTAGCCTCTTGCTTACTGGTTTATCAACAAAAGCTTATTCAATTAAGAAGGCGAGAAGAGTGCTTCAAAGCATTTTTAAATAATCACTATGTGGGCATGTTGATATTTTTAGGTTTGGCTCTGTCCACGGTATGAATTGATTGAGTATGATTTTCAAGGGACAAAAAAACCTGCTAAGCGCAGGTTTTTTTTAACTTTATTAAATGATTGAACGTTTAAGCACTAATGCTTTGTTTGTATTCAAACTTTTCAATAAGATTAACTAATTCTTTAATATTGGCATCTTCGCTGAGCGTATGGTTAGTCCTTACTAAAACCTGCTCTGTTGGAAGATCTTTATTAGTTTTAATCATAACAACATCAGAGTCTTGAGCGACCAGCTTTGAATGTTCAATACCTGCAATAGCAAAAAGATCGCTATTTTTGATGTTACTAAGCACCTCATTTATATTGCCTACTCGCATAGAGGTTGCTTTATTGAAACTGTCAGCGGTTTCATTCACCATGTGTTGAACTTGTCTTGATTGAGAAAGACAGCCAAACATAGGGTATTTAACCAAATCTTGTTTAGTAACAGAATCGTTCATTAATAAAGGATGTGTCTTTGCAACAAACATGATTAGCTGATCAGGAATATAAATATCTGAACTTGCCAGTTCAGCTGAGTGCATACACACACTGATGTCGATCTCACCTAATTGAAGCTTATTCATCAGATCAGATTCATCAAGCATCTGCATCTCAACTTTAACACTTGAGTGGTGAGCTAAAAACTGGCCGCAGACGACTGGCACAACGCTGCTCATTTGCTGTGTATAGCCAATAACTAACTTTTCTTGGTCATTACCAAACAGGCTTTGTTTGATGCTCTTTTTGGCATTCTCAAGTTCATTAAGGGTGGTTTTGCAGTAAGATAAAAAAAGCTCGCCTTGTTCGGTTAAACGGACAGAGCGTGTAGAGCGCTTAACTAGCTCACAACCTATTTCTTCTTCAAGGGTTTGAATGCTACGGGTCAGGGCTGAAGTGCTAATATTAGTCTTTTCAGCTGCTTGGCGAAAATGTCTTAAATTGCCTAGAGCAACAAATTGCTCGAGTTGTTCAAATCTCATTTGAAATTCCTTTTAATTTCAACGGTTCGTATAGAACAGTGTATTTACCCAATACTAATACAAAACGCAATATGGGTGAAATACTTTTTTACATTAAAATTACAAATAACTAGTCGGGATAATTATCTCTGATACTGATGAATTGATCCAAGTTATTTATAAATAAATCAACAAGTTTTGGTTCGAAGTGTTTACCTTTCTCTGATTGTATCAGTGAAATAACTTTTTCTAAAGGCCAAGCTGGCTTATAGCATCTATCACTTCCTAGTGCATCAAACACATCAGCCAATGCGGTAATACGGCCTACAATATCTATGCATTCGCCTTTTAAGCCTTGCGGGTAACCACTACCATCCCACTTTTCGTGATGATGGTAAGCGATTGTTGCTCCACATTTGAGAATTTCATTACTTGAATTATGGAGAATTTCGTACCCGACTTGTGCATGAGTCTGCATCACAGCCCATTCATCTTGATCTAACTTTCCTGGCTTATTTAATATTCTGTCCGGAATACTAATCTTACCTATGTCATGTAAAGGAGAGGCGAGTTTGATTATTTCGGATTGGTAGTCGCTTAACCCGTAAAGCTTAGCGAGCAGTTGGCTGTAATTTGCTACACGCTTTACATGCGAGCCAGTTTCTTTAGAGCGCTTTTCAACGGCTTCACCTAAAATGTATGAAAGTTCTTTTTGTGACTCTCTAACCGTTTCTCGCAGTTTTATGTTGTCGTAGGCCAGCGCTATATTATTGGCGAAAAATGCCAGTAATTGACAGTCTGTTTGCTGCAGAGCTGAGTCTTTACTGACGTACAACATGGTCTCGCCGCCACCTTGAGAAGGAAAGTAACCGATGTACTCAAACTCGGTTTGTAGCGAGTGTTTTTTATTGTGCGTTTCCATAAAAAGCTGTTTAACATTTTGTGGAATAGCATCTGTGGTTGGCTCTACTCCTTCTCCGGAAGCCGCGAGTAACTGAAAATGCTCGGCTTGAGAGCTTTGATTGTTTACGGCTGCGGCGCAATAAATATCACTGGATGATAATCCCATCACATCAGACACGTGAGCAAGAATAGTTGATGCAAACTCCCTGACACTGTTACAGCTTAAAAAGGAGCCTGATGCATCGATGATGCGTTCGAGCCCAGCTTTATGTTTGGCGATGGTTTGTATGTCTCTGTGAGAGCGTAGCGCTGAATAAAGCAAAGTTTTTAGTTTTACGGCAGTTAATTCGGTTTTATTTTTATAGTCGTTAATGTCGTAATCACGGATAACAGCTTCTTCTGGTGCTTCTCCTGGCTGCCCAGTCCTTAAAATCAGACGAATATCATGATTGCCTATATCTTGGCGTATATATTTTATAAGGTCTAAACCTGCATGGTTACTCTCCATAACCACATCAATTAAACCAACTGAAATATTTTCTTCTTTGTGGAGAATGCCCATGGCTTCTTTAGCCGAGTAAGCATGGTGAAAGCGAAGAGACTTATTCTCGAATTCAAAACCTGATAGAACCAACTTTGTTACTTGATGAATATCTTCTTCGTCATCAACAACTAAAACATCCCAATAATCTTCGCTATTGGCGACAGATTCTAAGTCTTGATTTAAGTTTTCGTCAGAAAATAGAAAATTATTCACGCTTAGCCCTAACCTAACCTATTCAAAATGAGTATAGACAGGAAAGGGCTAGCTTGCTTAATTAGGCAGTGGGCTTTTTTTCAATATTTTGCAATTCTATTTCAATTGCATCACAAGAAATGTGTATTTCATACAGCGAGATAATTAGAGATAAAGTTAAACAGCACAAACTCACACCAAACAAAATAATGCCTGGCAATTGTTGTTCAATGAATAAGCTAAACATTGAGAGTGTGCAAAGCAAAAAAGAAAATACGCCCCATACCTGCATGGCACGGATTAATTTAATTCGCTTTTTTAGATTATCGATTTGAGCTAAAACAACAGGACGATTAGTACTACCTTCTCTTGCGTTTAGCTCTCTAATCAATTGTGCTAGCACTAAAAATCGGTTGGTATATGCTAATAACAATAACGAAATGGCAGGAAATAACAGTGCAGGTGTTGTAAGTGTCATAACAGTCTTAATTTTTAGGTCTTTTTAAAGTTCATTATGACAGATAAATCTTGGCAATGGTGTGAAGTTTTTAACACGGATAATGTAATAGAAGCACATTTAGTAAAAGGCTTATTAGAGCAGGCCAAAATTAGTGTTTTACTTAAAGGTGAAGCATTGCAAGGTGCACTTGGAGAAATACCGCTAGATCAGGCGAAGGTTTCTGTGTGGGTTTATCAGATAAAGTTACGCCAAGCGCAGCAAATATTGTTAAACTACCAACAACAAGAAAAAGACACTGAATGGCGTTGCCCTGAGTGTAGTGAATTTAATGGGCCAGCTTTTCAATCGTGCTGGCAATGTGGAAAAGATTATGAGTAAAGCGAATAACTTTCAGCGAATTAGAGAGTTAAATTATTTACAAAAAGCAGTGCTGGCTGCAGCAGTATTAGAACGTATGTTGCCGAACTACGAATTGTTCAGCGAAGCCACAGAGTTCGGTGATGCCAGTACGTTGCGCAGTGCGCTCAATGTTTGCTGGGAAAAAATCTTATTACCGAAAAGTAAAATCAGTTTAGAAAAGCAAGTTGAGAAAATTGAACCGAATGTGCCAGAGCTGAACGATTACCCAATGTTTGGAACGTATCCAGCGATTGATGCTGCAACTGCTTTACTTGGTTTAATTCATGGTCTGATGGCGAAAGATGAGCATGAATTTGTGAGCGTTGCGAAAATTTCGCAAGCAACCGTTGCGCGTTATGTCGAGTTATTGATCGAAAGCGAAGGTTTAGAACCGGAAAACAAACTGGTTCGTGAGCACCCCTATATGCAGTATGAAATTGAAGTGTTAGGCGAGTTAATTGAATTCGTAGAGAATATGGGCCGTATCAGCAGTGACAGTGTGAAAGCGCTTAAACAACAAGCTATCGCTGATGGTCAAACTAATATCGGCATTGCAATTTAACGTAAAGATTAAGAGATTGGAGAATTATTAGTGCGCATTTTAGGCATTGAATCATCTTGTGACGAAACGGGAATTGCAATTTACGATGATGGGCTAGGGTTATTGGCTCATAAGCTTTACAGCCAAGTAAAAGTGCATGCTGACTACGGCGGTGTAGTACCCGAGCTGGCTTCTCGAGACCATGTTCGCAAAACCATACCACTGATTGATGAAGCATTTAAAGAAGCAGGTTGTGGCCCAGAAGACATCGATGGTGTTGCTTATACTGCGGGACCTGGTTTAGTTGGCGCTTTGTTAGTCGGTACTTCAATTGGTCGCTCTTTGGCGTTTGCTTGGGATAAGCCTGCTGTAGCAGTGCACCATATGGAGGGTCATTTATTAGCGCCTATGCTTGAAGACGAGCAACCAGAATTCCCGTTTGTGGCGCTACTAGTTTCTGGCGGCCATACCATGATGGTGAAAGTGGCAGGTATCGGTGAATATGAAGTGCTAGGTGAGTCAGTTGATGATGCCGCAGGTGAAGCATTTGATAAAACAGCTAAATTATTAGGTTTAGACTATCCAGGCGGCCCGTTACTGGCAAAAATGGCCGAACAGGGGACACCTGGCCGCTTTACTTTTCCGCGCCCTATGACAGATAAACCTGGCTTAGATTTTAGTTTTAGTGGCTTAAAAACGGCGGCAGCTAACACCATTCGTAGCGAAGGTGATGACGAGCAAACCAAAGCTGATATTGCCCATGCATTCCAAACTGCTGTAATCGATACACTGGCGATTAAGTGCAAACGAGCCCTAAAACAAACAGGTATCAAGCGTTTAGTTATTGCTGGTGGTGTGAGTGCAAACACTGAGCTGCGTCAAAAGCTTGAGCGCATGATGCAAGGTATGAAAGGGCAAGTGTTTTATCCTCGTACTGAGTTTTGTACTGATAATGGCGCTATGATTGCGTTTGCGGGTATGCAGAGATTAAAAGCCAAGCAATATGCCCCACTTGATATGAAAACTCAGCCACGTTGGCCGATTGAAAGCTTACCGCCACTGTAGACTTTATAACTAAGACTTCTTTTTACCTATTTTAGGCTCTTTCCCTTGAAGGAGCCTTTTTATATTGGCGCGATGGCGAAAGATAATCAGCACAGTTAAAAAGCTGACCGGCACAGTATAAAGCGGTTTAATCAACCACGTATAAAGCGGAGCGAGAGCTACAGTCACAATCGCGCCTAGCGATGAATATCGAGTAAGCCAAACCACAATGGCCCACGTTGCAATCAACAGCCCACCTAAACTTAGCCCAATAGGTAATAAAGCGCCAAATGCCGTCGCAACGGCTTTTCCCCCATTAAAATGAAAAAACACGGGGTAAATGTGTCCAAGACAAGCGGCAACCGCAATCGCGCCTAACCAATTTGGCTCAACCCCTAAAAAATAAGCCCCCCAAACGGGAATGGTGCCTTTTAAAATATCGAAAGCTAAGACTAATGCTGCGGGAAGTTTTCCTCCTAATCGAAGCACATTGGTTGCGCCTGGATTGTTAGAGCCAGAAAAGCGAGGATCGGGTAACTTGAATAACTGACACACGAGCACTGCAGACGATACAGAACCAATTAAATAGGCACATATGCAGATTAACGTAATTAACACAGTTTTCCTTATTTTGTCTTCAGCGTATTTCGGCTATTATTTCCCGATTCGAATGTAACTATATAAGTTACCAATCTATTTGTCACAGACAAAATACCAAAGTGGGGCGTGAATGGATAAGGTCTATATTTCTCAGCTACATGTTGAAACCATTATTGGCGTGTACGATTTCGAGAAAGAGAGTAAACAAAGTTTATACTTTGATGTGGAAATGCTGACCGATATTCGAGCCGCGGCACAAAGTGATGACATCAATTTGGCCGTAGATTATGCCAAAGTCAGCGAAGATATCATTGCGCTCACGACAGCAAAACCTGTTGAATTATTAGAGACTCTCGTTGAACAGCTTGCTGCGCTTATCTTAGCAAAATACAACGTCAGCCAAGTGACGATTAAGGTAAGTAAACCTGCGGCTGTGCCGGCAGCACAAACGGTTGGTGTTGAGATCACTCGAGCGAAAGCAGCTTAACATGGCACAGATTTTTATAAGTTTGGGCTCAAACGTCGACAGAGAAAAACATCTTCGTGCCGGTTTAAATACCTTAATTGCACACTTTCCTGAGTATCAGCACTCAAATGTCTATGAAAGCGAAGCCGTAGGGTTTAACGGAAATAACTTTTACAACTCTGTCTTGGCTGCAAAAACACATATGCCGCTTGATGAGGTATGTGCTTTACTCAAGCAAATCGAAAGAGACAATGGTCGAACGCCCGCGGATAAAAAATTTAGCCCCCGTACCCTCGATCTGGATTTGTTGTTCTACGATGATGTTGTGTGCGACACACCTGCGCAATTACCACGCGATGAAATTACCAAAAATGCGTTCGTATTACAGCCACTGGCTGAATTAGCACCGCATTTTTATCACCCAGTAGCTAAGCAAACCATCGGTGAACTTTGGCAAAATTATCACAACTCAAACCAAAAGCTATGGAAAGTGGAGTTCTAACCTATGAGCATTATTGAAATTATCGTGTTGGCCTTAGTACAAGGTCTAACAGAGTTTTTACCTATTTCGAGTTCGGCGCACTTAATTCTGCCGTCGCAAGTATTGGGTTGGCAAGACCAAGGCACAGCCTTTGACGTGGCTGTTCACGTCGGTACGTTGTTAGCGGTGATTATTTATTTCAGAAAAGAAGTCGCAGATATTTTAACGGCTTGGTTTAAGTCATTTGGTGCACAAGGTAAAACCGATGATAGCCAGCTTGGCTGGTGGATTATTTTGGCAACTTTACCGTCATTGATTATAGGTTATTTATTGAAAGATTTTGTAGAAGTATATTCGCGTAATGCATGGATCATAGCTACAACGACCATCGTATTTGGCTTATTGCTTTGGTATGCCGATGCGAAGGCCAAACAAATCAAAACCATTTACCAAATTAACTGGGTAATGGCGTTAATGATTGGTTTATCGCAGGTGGTGGCCATGTTATTCCCGGGCACATCACGTTCAGGTATCACCATGACAACGGGCTTATTACTTGGCTTAAATAAGCAAAGCGCAGCACGTTTCTCTTTCTTAATGTCTATTCCGGTTATCGCTGCAGCGGGCTCATACTATATCTATAAGCTATCGACAGGCGAAGAACTGATTGATTGGAACGCAATTATTTTAGGGGCGGTGTTATCGTTTATTGCAGCTTATGCGTGTATCTACTTCTTCTTAAAAGTGATTGAGAAGATGGGCATGTTCCCGTTTGTCGTTTACCGTTTATTGTTAGGCCTTGGCCTATTTGCTTTTTTAATGTGGTAAACGTTATTTAAATTTTTAAGCATAGTTATTAGACAGCGCTTCGGCGCTGTTTTTTTATGTCTAAAAAAAAATAAGAAATAACCTTTTGAGAGACGAGAGACGAGAGACGAGAGATGAGGTAAGGCCTGTTTTATAAACACGAGTAATAACTTGGCTTAAGCAATACAACGACTAGGTGTCAGTCAGTTTGAGGCAAAAAACGCCTCCGAAGAGGCGTTTTTAAATACTAACTTCTAATTAGATTAGAAAGTGTACTTAGCACCGATTGATAGACGGCGACCTTTTACGTCGAAGAATTCACCTTCATCGTAAGTGAACGGGTTACGTGGTGGCTCGCGGTCTAGTAGGTTATTAACACCTACACGTAGCTGTAACTCATCCATTAGGTACGTCTTGTACATGAAATCAAATGTCGTGTAAGACGGGATATCGTTATAGTTGTTGTCTTCAGCAGTCCAGTCATTGTCATTTACGGTTGCATGACGGTAGTTTGCAGTTAACACGTAAGATGAATTATCTTGTGAGTAAACAGCGCTAAAACGACCTTTCCAACGAGGAGATGCAGTTTCACCAACATAGTTACGGAAGTCTTCTTCACGACCGGTCGAGTTCTGGTTGTCTTCAATCAGGTAAGTTGCAGTTAACTTAAGTGATAGGCTACCGTTGAATACATCAGTACGGTAAGCTGACTCGAAGTCCATACCTTTCTTAGTGATCTGTGCAGCGTTAATAGGACGTGTGTAGAAGTTTACGATTTCACCCGTTTTTTCATCACGCTTAAAGTTGCCACAGAATAAGTTATCTAATGATGAAGACTCATAACAAAGCTCAACACTGTCACGACCAAAGTACTCAATAGCACCGTCAACTTCGAATGACCAGTAGTCAACAGTGAAGTCTAAACCGTCTACGAATGAAGGCGTATAAATCACACCAATCGTGTAGTCGTTTGATACTTCGTTTTCTAAGCTTTGGTTACCTTGAACATAACCTGGTAAGCTACCACCAGCTAACCAATCTGTAGAAGGCATCCAGCCTGCAGCTAGGCCATCAGCTTGACAGTTCTTGATTACGTTGTCTTTGTATTTGCTACCAGAGCTTTCAATTGAGTCAGCACGACAAACATCCGCACGACCACGGCTAAACGTTTTAGAGTTTGGTGTGAATAGGTCACCTAGGTTTGGCGCACGTACTGATTTAGAGCGGTTTAAACGAACACGTAAGTCATCAGTTACACCCCAATTTAGCGCTAGTTTCCAAGCGTTGTCAGAACCAGTTACAGAGTAATCCATGTAACGGAATGCAGTTTCTAGTGTTAGATCTGTCGCTAGGAAAGCATCTTCAAGAAGTGGGATTGAAATTTCAGCAGATAGTTCATCAACTTCAATTTCACCATTCATTGGTAAGCTTGAGTTACCGAAGATTAAACCTTTCTCCATGTTCTCTGATGGAGACGTTGTTGCAGATTCACGGCGGTGCTCTGCAGTGAATGCAGCTGCTACAAAACCAGCTGGTAGTTCATATAAAGAACCATCAACAGTGAAAGCAAATACAACTTGGTCATGTTTTGCAAAACGTGTTGCTGTTGTGCCAATGTAATCTTGCTGTGCAGCGGTTGCAGATGTTGCACCCATAGTGTTGAATGGCGTACAACCTTCAATTGCACCAACAACATTGCCTTCAGCATCGCGCTTAGCACATACGATTTGACCATTGTATTCAACAGCATCAATCGCATTTGCAAGATTCTGAGTTAAAACTTCACCAGTCCAAAGCGTATCTTGCTCGATACGGCCGAATTGAACGTAAGTGCTGTAACCCCAATCATCAGATAAGAAACCTTCAGCGCCAAATGACGTACGGAATACTTCACGCTCTTGGTTATACATACGATCACCCCAAAGGTGTTCGTTTGCTTGACGAAGCGTTACAGAAGTTAGTTCATTATCGTCCATTAGCTTCGCCATATCATCTTTGATGAATGCGTTATCGCGGCGAATCGTGTGACGGAAGAAAGCTGGTGAGCTTTCAGTCGTTGAGTCTGTATTTGAGTAAGTAAAGTCGAACGTTAGGGCATGTTCATCATTAAGCTGGTAAGTACCATATGCTGATGCGATAACACGCTCTAATGGTGTTTGGAAGTAAGACTTGTAACCATCACTAAAGATGCCGTCACCCATGTTATTAGCATCAGTGAAGTAACGGTTTGCATCTGTACCTACACCAGGGTTAGGTACCATACCTAGACCATTATCGAATGCTTTAATATTTCCATTCTCATCAAATGTGTAATGGTGGTTAACAAAGTGGTCAGTCGTAAAACCGTTTGGTGCCGCTTTAGAGAAGAAATCACCGCCTTCAGAGTAATAAGCTAGTGTTGTCGGTTTACCAAGAATAACTCTGCCTGGGATACCATCTTTACCGCTAGTATTTGCTGGGTTACCGTATGAGTTTACAGGGTTAGCAAAAAAGTCACGGCTAAGTTTCGTGTAGCTCTCGTTTTCTGTGTAGTTTAAAGACGCAATGAAAGAAAGCTTGTCAGCTTCCATACCACCTGTGATCGAGAAGTAGTTAGATTCACCACCGCTTTGTTCTGGGCGAACTGTTGAAACGTCAACTTCGATACCGTCCATAGATTTTTTAGTAATGATGTTTACAACACCAGCTACCGCGTCAGCGCCGTATACAGCTGCAGCACCACCTGTTGCAATTTCAATACGCTCAATCATTGACGTAGGGATGTTGTTTAAGTCAACCGCAGTATCACCTACAGAGCCAGGTACGAAACGACGACCGTTAACAAGTACTAATGTACGCTCTGAACCTAAACCACGTAAATCAGTCGTGTTAAGGCCAGAAGCATAAATGTAGTTAGTTGTCGTTTCAGGTGAAAGACCAACAGTTGCTTGAGGCATTTCTTCAAGAAGGTCATTTACGTTCGTAATACCTTGGTTTTCTAACTCAACGCCACCGATCACTGTAACCGGAGTTGGTGATGTTAGGTTGAAACGCTTGATTTTCGAACCTGTTACCTGAATACGTTCAACTTTTGTGTCTTCAGAATCTGTGTTTGCTACAGCAACAGAACCTGCAGCTGTACCAGCCAGTAATGCAGCTTGGATGCTTACTGTTAATAGGTTTAACTTCTTCAACATATAACCTTTTCTCTATTTGTTTTGAATCTCACATGTTTTACATGTGCCATAGGTCAGGTTCTGTTTTTAGCATAAGTAATTGTTACATATCGCAAAGTGTTATTTGTGTTAGTTGTTCCTTTTTTGTGAAGTGTGTTTTTATTTTGGGGTTTTTATGTTTTTTCTCTTTACTTTCAGTATTTTACTGGTGGTTTTTGTGTATTGATTTGTTGACGGTGTCGGGTTTTGTATCGTGCTGGTAACTTTTGGATTAACTAAAAGTTAGTGTGCGCAAACTTTCATTAAACTTATAGTGTTTTTATTGATCTGAAATGTAATCTATATGTTGAGAGGGTTGTTAAAAGGGGCGCGTTTTTTTTGTGCAGTCAGAAAAATATTTTAAAAAAGCAGTGAACTTTTGGGATGTTGGTAAAAAAACACCCCAAGATTCAAAGAAAAATAATGGGTTGTTAATTCAGTGTATGGTCTATTGCTTCAATTCTAGCAGTCTGTAATGCAAGTTTAATTTCTGCCCCCTTAAAGCCTAAAGCAATGACTTGTTGCGCAGTAACAGCCTGTGCTGAAATGGCACAGTTTTGCAGCTTTTGTGCAATATCATTATGACTTTGTGAATAATTTAGTATATCTAGTAACAAGTTAAAACGTTCAGGGCGACGCCAGAGATCTATATGATTAAAAAAGTTAAGAATATCTTCAGAAGAGAGTCGCTTAGGCTTTAACAGGGTTAATAGTGCTTTATAGTCTCTGAGACTATTGGCGAATAAGCTAGGGATTTTTAATGTCTGTTCGATGGCTTTCAAATCTTCGGTAATGCTTGGTTCTAAACAAAGGCAGAATTGGCAAAGTTGTAGCGTGTTGAGTTCAAGGTCGACTTTAGATGAAGAAGCTAAGTTGTTTGCTGTTGCTACTTTGTCGCTTCGTTCTAGTGTCCAGTTCGGCAGGATTGGCAGCACATCTGGCAAAGCACCAATATCATTTATTACATCTAGGAATAAATGAAAAGTATGGGTCTTAAGGCATTTTTCAATTTCTAACCAGATCCGCTCTTTAGTGAGGGTTTTAAGCTCATCACTGGCAACCATATTTTTCATAAGTGAAAGCGTTTCAGGGGCGATAGTAAAACCTAAGTGATGATAACGCGCAGCAAATCGAGCTACGCGTAAAACACGGAGCGGATCTTCACTGAAAGCAGGGCCGACATGTCTGAGTACGCGGTTTTTAATATCAGCCTGACCCTGGTAAGGGTCTACCAGTTGCCCATTTTCATCTTGTGCAATGGCATTGATGGTTAAATCGCGACGATATAAGTCTTCTTCTAAAGTGACTGTCGGGTCAAAGTCACATACAAAGCCGGTGTAGCCTTGTCCGCATTTACGCTCTTTACGGGCTAGGGCATATTCGTCTTTACTTTCAGGGTGTAAAAATACGGGAAAGTCCTTGCCTACTTGTGTATAGCCTAAAGACAGCATTTCTTCAGGTGTACTGCCAACGACGACATAATCGTGTTCTACAACCGGATAATTAATAAGCGCATCGCGGACAGCGCCACCAACTAAATAAACTTTCATGTGTGATCCAATGTTTCAACCGATGCGCTAAGCTTCGAGGTTTTATCTTGCGCACTTTTTTGCCATTATAGGGCCTATCATAACAATAAAGAGTTTTATCGTGTATTTAAGCTATTTTGGGTTGAAAGAGAAGCCGTTCTCAATTGCGCCTAATCCTGAGTATTTATATATGAGTGAGCGCCATAAAGAGGCGCTGTTACACTTAAATTATGGACTGGGTGATACAGGGGGGTTTGTATTACTGACGGGTGAAGTTGGAACAGGCAAAACCACCATAACGCGATCAATGCTGAAATCATTGCCTGAAAACACCGAAGTGGCTTTTGTATTAAACCCTGCGCTTTCTGAACTAGAACTACTAGCAAGTATCTGTGATGAGTTAACAATATCTTATGATCCAGAAACCGCGACACTTAAAAGCTTAACAGACGCCTTAAAAGCACGATTCACAGAGAATTATAAAGCAGGTGGTCACACTTTACTTGTGATTGATGAAGCACAACATTTATCACCGAGCGTGCTAGAGCAACTGCGTTTATTAACCAACCTCGAAACAGACGATAAAAAGTTAGTGCAAATTGCGCTGATAGGTCAGCCTGAACTACAAACTCTATTACAGCGCAATGAGCTTAGACAATTAGCGCAACGTATTACTTCTCGATATCACTTATTGGCACTGACAGAGTCTCAAGTGTTTGCCTATATTCAGCACCGCTTGCAAACCGCAGGTTGTGAGGCTGCTTTATTTAGTCATGAGGCTGTTGCGCATATTTATAAACGTACTCAAGGGATCCCGCGCTTAATTAACCTGCTGGCAGACCGATGTTTGCTTGGTGCTTTTTCTGCACAGAAACAGGTGATAGATAAAGCCGTAGTTGAGCAGGCAGCAAAAGAAGCCTTACCTATGGTCAGTGTGAATAGCGAGCCTGCTTCACAAAGCAAGCTGAAGCAGTTTGCGCCAGTTTTATCTCTTATTGTAGCAAGCTATGTTGTTGGCTTTGCTGCGGCTTATATTTTTTAAGAAGTTCAACTATGTCTATTATTGATGCAGCATTTAAACAATCACAAACCGCAAACAATACTGAGCAAGCGCATTTAGCCTATCAACAAACTAAGCAATTGGCCTTTTATAGAAAATTATCGATTGGTTTAGCGGGAGTAGGCCTGAGTGTCACTTTTGCACTGGCAGGTTTTTACAGTGGTCAATACATCCAGAGTCAGTCTCAATCTGCTTCTGTTCAAGCTAAGCGAGATCAGGCTGAAGAAATACCTCAAGCATCCACAAAGCAAGAAGCCAAACACCAAGGCGGTACTGAGTTATCTAAGGTACTTGAAGAAAGTCCAATTGCTATGACTCAAAATAAACAAGACGGGCTTCAAACCCAAGAACAGTATCAGTGGATGTCAGTGCAAGTTGGTATTGACGAAAAAGGTACGCCTATTTTTAAACAGCAACTCGTGCCTCTTTCTGCTGTGGCCAATGTCAATGCTAACGTCAATAATACGCCTGCCGCATCCTCAGTCGTTAGTAACTCTGAATTACCTGAAAAACCGAAGGAAGATTTAAGCCAATATCGAGTATTGGGCAAACCTTTAGTTGATGATGCTACGCTAAATAATCAAGCTATAACTGCCTCACAAATAACTAGTTCACAAGATGACTTAAGTCAGTACCGAGTGTTGGGCAAGCCTTTAGACGATGCTACGCAAAGAAACCAAGCTAGAACCGCTTCACAAATAACTAGATCGCAAGACGATTTAAGTCAGTACCGAGTGCTGGGTAAATCATTAACGTCTGAGCCTGAAGCGCAAACCGAAACTTTAGACACCGCAGCCACAGTAAGTAACACAGATAACCAAACGTCTGAAAATAACAACGACGCATTAACGGATGAGGCTGCTGCAAGGTTAAAAGCTGCCTTTGAACTGGCAGTTGCAGAAACAGCCGATAAAGACTTTTCACAACAAGAGACAGTCGAAGCGGCGCCAGAAAAAGAGCGTCTATCTATCGAGTTTTTACCTGAAAAAACACAGGCCACTATTGGTAAATTGACGTATCAAGCTCATATTTATGCCACGTCAGAGCACAAACGTTGGATAAAAATTAACGGAGTTGAACTTTACGAGGGAGACAAGATTAATGGTATGCGTTTGCTAGAAATCGCCCCTGAGGCCAGTATTTTTAGATTCCAAGGATATGACTTTGCGGTGAAAGCCATGCAAGATTGGCAGCCATACTAGTTTTTAATTCGAAACTATGCGGAGCCTAAATGACTTTTATCGTTTAGGCTTTTTTATAGCTGCTGTTATGACAATATTCTATGAACGTTTCTTACAAAGCACCTTATGGTAAAACGGAGTGCTTGAAAAACTTAATCAGATCTAAGCCAAACTCTTCGGGCTTTATCGCCGCTTCTAACTCATCCGTACAGCGCTTTTCTGCTAAATCTATGTCTTCGACGGCGATGTGATACATGGTTTTGGCACTGTAAAACACTTTAACAATGGGTTTTAAGGGTTGCTCTGGGTTTGAGCTGGCTACCATGCCTACTTTTTGAGACTTTAACTTCACCAGTGAGCCAACAGGGTAAATACCAATACACTTTATAAACTCATTGAGTAACCTTTCATCGAAGTGGCGTGGACTATCTTCCCTCAAGATTTTAAAGGCTTGAATTGGAGTAAGGGCTTTTTTGTAAACTCGCTCAGCCGTTAAAGCATCAAATACATCCACAATTGAAGCCATTCTGACAAAGTCAGATATTTCACCATTACTTAAACCTTTAGGATACCCTGAACCATCTAAACGCTCATGATGAAAACCTGCTACTTGGCAGCTAATTTCAGATAATCCCGCTTCAGAGACAATATCAAAACTATATTGCGCATGCTGTTTCATTTGCTCAAATTCACTGTCACTGAGTTTACCTGGTTTGTTTAAAACTTGGTCATCAACTTTTATTTTACCGATATCATGTAATAAAGCCCCAGTGGCTATTTCTTCAATAACTTCTCTGTCTAAGCGTAAATGCTTGGCAAAAATAGTAATGAGTGTGGCTACATTGATAGAATGCTCGAGTAAATAAGCGTCTTTCTCTTTAATCATAGCAATACAAGACAGTGCATCTTGATTGCGGAAGATAGAGTCAATAAAGCCCGTTGCGACTTCTTTAAATGCTTCTACATCAATTGGATTACCGGCTTTTAAATCAGCAAAAGTTTTTTGTTGCAAAGCTTTAGCTTCAGCAACTAGTTTTATAGCTTGGTTAATCTCGGCACTCATAGAAGTAGACTTATGCCATGGGCTTTTGACTACGGGGGCTTCATCTTGTAAAGGTGTATCTGGAGCTGTGATGCCATGTTGGTTATTACTTAAGTCGAGCATTTTATCTGGGTCTACTTCAACTCTTAAGATACCCGCAGAGGCAAGTCTATCGATACTAGTTTGTGTTTTGACCCAGCCTTGTGTTTTGACTTGTACACTGCCTGTTTGCTCTAAGACGCTTACAACAAACATGCCGGGTTGTAACTCTTCAATGCTTATACTCTTCACAGTACTTTCTTTTTTAGTGCCAGTCATTTAAGCCTAGCAAAAGATAGTTAAAAAGACAGCAGGGTAAGATTATGAAAATAAAAAAGCCTGTACTTAATTAAAAGTACAGGCTTTTTAAAGCTAACGAAAAATATTTATTATTCGTCGTCTTCAATCAAGGTCATTAGTGACGTATTACCACCAGATGCGGTTGTATCGATACTAATGGTTTTTTCTGTCACTAGACGGTTAAGTAGCGTGTCGTAGTACTCAGCACTGATCACCGGCAGGATAGCACCCTTACGTGCTGCTAGTTGCGTACTGAAATAGCCTTTACGAGCACAACCACTACCAACCACTGCTGCAGCAAGATGATCATGAGCAAGAACCGCAGGAAGTTGACTAAGCTTAGCAACCTGCATAACACCTTCTGCTACGCCACAGCTGATTAACTTATCTCTGAACGCTAACGCTTCTTCGTGGAATAAGTCAGAAACCACAGTGATCACTGTATTACCAGCAGCGAGTGAAGTAATGATAGACATTACCCAGAAGTTGAATGAGGTGTCTTTATCAGCAAAACACACAACACAACCACGCGGCTCGTAACGAATCGTATTTGACTCACCTGTAGGACCAGGCAACTGTACAACCTTGCTTAGGCGCTTTTCAACACGAATGATCTGCTCACGTGCATCAGCTAAAGTGTGCGCTAGGTCATCCGCAAGCTGATCCATAATCTCAACATTAGCAAGTTTTGCTAATAGCTGACGTACCACAGATACGCGGTTGTTGAGCGGCATTGCACGCCAAACTTTTTCATCACGCATTGAGTTTTGCATTAGCTGGCTAACTTGCTCTTGTGCACCTTGGAACGCCTGAAGCGCTTCAGTGTCAACCGCAACGTTAGTAGATTGACGGTTATCAGGCGTCTTGTTTTCTTTCACTAGACGGAATAGGTAGTTAGGGCCACCTGCTTTAGGGCCAGTACCAGAAAGACCACGACCACCGAACGGCTGAACACCTACTACCGCACCGATCATGTTACGGTTGATGTAGATGTTACCTGCACGTGATTGCTTAGCTAGATAGTTTGCACGCTCTTCAATACGCGAGTGAATACCCATAGTTAAGCCAAAGCCTGTGCTATTTACTTGGTCGATTACTTTATCGATTTCAGTGCCTTTGAAGCGGATCACGTGTACACACGGACCGAATACTTCTTTCTTCAGAACAGATAGGTCTTTGATCTCATATAAACGAGGCGCAAAGAAGAAATGACCTGTGTCACCCATATCAGGTAATGGACATTCAAAATGCAGTGTTGCATTGCCTTTTAAGTACTCTACGTGCTCAGTAAGAGCGCTATGGGCTTTTTGGTCGATTACCGGGCCAACATCTGTTGAAAGGTAAGCAGGATCACCAACATGTAGCTCTTTCATTGCACCTTTGATCATGCTGATCACTTTGTCTGCAATTTCTTCTTGTACAAAAAGAACACGAAGTGCAGAACAACGTTGACCCGCTGACTGGAAACCAGAAGAGATCACATCGTCAACAACTTGCTCAGGTAGCGCCGTTGAGTCAACAATCATACAGTTTTGACCACCAGTTTCTGCAATTAGAGGTACTTGGTCGCCACCACGCTCAGCAAGCGTTTGTGAAATACGTGTACCAGTCTCAGTTGAACCTGTGAACATCACGGCTTGAATGCGTTCGTCAGGTACGATCACTTGACCAACTTTGCTACCGCGTGCGATAACAGGCTGAACCACGTTTTCAGGTAAACCAATTTGCTTCATTAGGTCGATAGTACGAAGTGCAACCAGTGATGTTTGCTCAGCTGGTTTTGCAATTACCGTGTTACCTGTCACGATTGCCGCTGCCACTTGGCCTAAGAAAATCGCCAGTGGGAAGTTCCAAGGGCTGATACATAAAATCACACCACGTGGAGAGAAACGCTCATCCAGCGCAAGTTCTTCTGCTTTTGCAGCGTAGTAACGACAGAAATCAACCGCTTCACGTACTTCGTCGATACCATCTTGGGCAACTTTACCTGCTTCTTTAATACACAGTGCGATTAGCTCATCACGGTGATCTTCTAAGATATCACCTGTGCGACGAAGAATGTCAGCGCGTTCGTTGATTGGCACTTTTGACCAAGCTTCGAATGCTTGTTCAGCGTTCGTAACTAGCTGCTTCATTTCAGCTTCGTCTTGGTGACGAATTGAACCCAGTACTTCATTGTGGTTTGCAGGGTTTATTACCGCTTCATGACCTTCAGGTACATCGTTGTGCGTAATTAAGTTTTTCTCTACCCAAGCATTTAAGTTTTCACGCATTGGCGTGATGTGGTTAATGTTGGTTAAGTCTAAACCTTTAGAGTTGTTACGCTCTGCACCGAACATGTCGATAGGCATGGTAATTTGCGTATTGCGCTTGTTGCGTAGACGCTGAATTTTTTCTACCGGATCTTCCAATAGGCTTTCAACAGGCTTGCTCTCATCAACAATCGCATTAACGAATGAAGAGTTTGCACCGTTTTCTAATAGACGACGAACTAGGTAAGCAAGAAGGTCTTCGTGCTGACCAACTGGCGCGTATACACGACACTGAACTTTGTCTTCAGTTACAACTTGGTTGTATAACGAGTCACCCATGCCATGTAGACACTGGAATTCGAAGTTGTTGTATTCGCCGTTTGCTAGCTCAAGGATTGTCGCTGCAGAGTATGCGTTGTGTGTTGCGAACTGAGGGAAGATCACATCACGCGCGTTCATTAGCTTAATCGCACAGGCTTTGTAAGATACGTCAGTGCTAGCTTTACGTGTGAATACCGGGAAGCCTTCAAGGCCATCAGCTTGAGTTAGTTTTACTTCAGTATCCCAGTAAGCGCCTTTAACAAGACGAACCATCATCTTACGGCCAACGCGACGACATAGCGCTTCTAACCAGTCAACAACCCAGATAGCACGTTTTTGGTATGCTTGCATTGCAAGACCAAAACCGTTCCAGTCACCTAATGCTTCATCAGAGAATACTGCTTCGATGATATCTAGAGAAATGTCTAAACGGTCAGCTTCTTCTGCATCCACAGTGAAGTTGATGTCATATTGTTTAGCTGCAAGTGCAAGTTCTTTTAGTTTAGGAACTAGTTCTTCCATCACACGCTCACGGTGTGTGAATTCATAACGAGGGTGGATCGCAGAAAGCTTAACCGAAATACCAGGACTCTTGATTGGACCACGGCCATTAGCTGCTTTACCAATGACATGAATTGCTGTCATGTAGCTGTTGAAGTAGCGCTCAGCGTCGGCCATGGTGCGCGCACCTTCACCTAGCATGTCGTAAGAGTAGGCGTAGCCTTGTGCTTCTTTTTCTTTTGCGCGTTCAAGGGCTGCTTCAATGGTGGTGCCCATTACGAACTGCTGACCCATGATCTTCATCGCATATTGCACTGATTTACGGATAGCTGGCTCGCCAATACGGCCCATAGTGCGTTTTAGTAGACCAAATTGTTCTTCTTTTGATTTGTCTGCATAGTCAACCATCTTGCCAGTCAGTAATAACCCCCAGCTTGATGCATTAACAAATAGAGAGTCACTGTTACCTAAGTGAGAGCTCCAGTCACCCTTACTTAGTTTATCGCGAATTAATTCGTCTTGTGTTTCTTTGTCTGGCACGCGAAGTAACGCTTCAGCTAAACACATTAACACTATGCCTTCTTCAGAAGATAAAGAATATTCTTCTAAAAGCGCATCAACGCCGCCTTTACCTTTTTGGTCTTTACGAATGTTTAATACCATTTGACGCGCGCGCTCCCAAGCACGGCTTCGAGCAGAAACACCAACTTCTGCTAAAGGCAAAATATGATCGATGACTTGCTCTTCATCGATACGGTAATAGTCACGGATCTTTTGACGGATCGGACATTGGGTCGTTAAGTCGCCTTTAAATAGCATAATGTGAACCCTCTAAAATTGTAAGGTGATAGAAATTTCGTGCATTGTATACAAATCGCAGCAGAATATGCTGGTTTAATTTGGCGATTTACGATAATTTACGGCTCAAATTTAAAATAATTCAGCATAAAGTTCTGTATGACAACTTCAATCAAAACACGTGTCTTAGATCGTATAGATTTAGCAATTTTAGACGCTCTGCACAAAAATGGCAGAATTTCGAATGTGAACCTCGCAAAGGCAGTAAACTTAAGCCCTAGCCCATGTTTAGATAGAGTGAAAAAGCTTGAAAGTGAAGGTTATATAGAGGGCTACAGTGCCAGATTAAACCCCGAAAAATTAGGGCAGCATTTAGTAGCTCACGTAGAGATACGACTAAAAAGTTCTACAGAATCGGTATTTGAAACCTTCAAACAGCATATTATTCGGATCCCCCATGTAGTGAGTTGTGACATGGTGGCCGGTGGATTTGATTATTTAGTGAAAATACGTGTTCCAGATATGACGGTTTATCGTGAAGTACTAGGGCAAATTGTAGAAATTCCTGGCGTTGGTACAAACCATACTTACATGGTGATTGAGCATGTGAAACCCGACTTAGGGGTAGGAGTGCTTTAAGGCAAAGAGTATGTATTAGATTTAAGAAAAACTTATAATAGAGTTTAGTAAATTTAGGCTGTTACTTACTAACTTTAAAAAAGCCGTGCATTACACGGCTTTAAGTACAGTTTACTTTTATCTTTTATGAACTAGAACCAGTACCGGTTACTTCTTTATCTTCAACGGTACAGTTGTCGCGAACAAAGTTCTGAGCTTCAGTAGATCCAGCTGTGATAGTGAATGTTTCAACTGCAAAACCTTCAATACGAGTGTCTACAGTTACATTGTATTCCTCACCACTAACTAAACTGTTCAGAGCGTATGTGCCGTTAGCAGATTCACGTGCAACTAGTGGGATCTTACCAGTTTGTGAATAAGTTACTACCGCACCACCTAGAGGTAATTGGTCATCAACTTCAGCATTTGAGCAAGAGAATGTCATCGGAAGCGTGTCATCAACTAGTGTTGTAGCTGGAGCTGTAGCTGCGATTTCAATTTCGCCACAAAGCTTAGTGCTCGCTACATTACCAAACTCGAAGTCGTTAACGTCGAACAATACAGCTTCAACAGTTGCATCTTTAGATACACCAAAGCGTTTTAGGTCAGCTTGAGTAACTAATGTACCTGATAATTTATTGATCTTGCTTACTTTGAAGAAAGAGTTTGAAGCTAGAACCATAAATAAACCTGAACTAGGAATGTCAGAACCTGTCACAGTGTAAGTAACAGGCTTATCACATACTTGTTTAGTTCTGCTTAATAAAAAACCTGTTAAGTGATCTGTTGTGAAGTTTGCAGGGAAAGAAACTCCATTGCCTGCACCTAAAACTGCTTCACCATCTTCTTTTTTCCAAAGACCTGTCTCTTCATCAAATGAAGTGATTGCGAATTTGTCACCTTCTGTGAAGTCGCCTTTTACAGTTGTTGATATTGAGATTGCTTTGTCAAAGCTCTTAATCTTAGTATCACCCGAAAACATATTCACTTCAACGTAACCTGAAGGCTCAACTACTAAAGTTGCATCATCATTAGCAACAGCGCTAAAGCCTTGTGGAATTACGTCAATTGCAGCTGCTTTACCTTTCTCTGCATCAAAAGGAGCTGTAACTACACTAATTGTAATTTCATCACCTGTAACGGCGTTATCTTCAGCATCACGTAGCTCTACATCAGATGTAATAGCAACAGTAGCAGATTCATCATCAGTTTTAGTAGTTAAGTCTGCAGTTAGTTTACCACCTGTAGCTGCAGCTTTTGCTTCTTTAACAACTAGAGAATCTTTCTTAGCTAAAGTGATTAAACTCTCAATAACTTCACCTTTATCACCAAAATCAATAACAGTAGTTTTGTTTAAATAACCATCAGATGAAAGGATTAAAGTTATTTCATTGATATCAGAGTCTTCGTTTACGTTGAACGTAAATGAGCCAGTTGTGGTCGTTAATTCACTGATGGTGTTACCGTTAACATCAGTAATATTTTCTGATAAAACGCCGTTTTCCAAGAATTTTACTGTCGTATTTGGAACAACTGTTAGGTTATCAGCAGTAGCATCAACAACTGATGCTGTTACGTAGAAAGATAGTGCTTCTTTTGTATCTGAAACTGGAACTTTTACTGTGTCTGTTGGAACCTTAACTGGTGGTTTGATTTCAACGTTGTTGTCATTGTCACTGAAACAGCCTGAAAGACTTAGAGTAACACCCATTGCTAGGGCAAGTTTGGTTAAATTAAACTTTTTGTTTCCCATGATTTTTACCTTTTCCTTTAATTTCAAGTAAACTGAGAGTGCACTAATTATGTTGCAGATATAAGATTACCTTGCCCCGCAATGCAAATTAGTAGTAAGAGAATAATAGCTCATTATTTATTCGTCAAGTGACAGAATGATACTTTATTAAAAGTTCATATACAAATATTGAAGTTGAATTTTTTTATTAAAATCAGTTCCTTTTTCAGGGGAACGCAATGATTGTGTATCAAAAAATTAACAAAGGTATGTTATGCGCATTTACTAGCATGCGAAGCTATCAACAAAGTCGTCTAAAGCATCTATGTCTACAGGCTTTAATCCATCAGGAGTTCTGACTATGAGACCTTTATCTACTAATTCGGTGACAACACGACGATAAGCACGCTCTGTGGTAGCGAATCGTTCTGCTTCCGCGTTTACTGTGCTATACGCCCTTAGAAGGGTTGGGTTGCTGTTTTCTGCGCGCATTAAGCAGTCTTTAGCAATGTTGTAGCTAAGCGGAAGTAACAGCTTATCTAAGTTCACTTTTTGGTTTTCAATGAACTTTGCCGCGATGGTTTGTGCGGTGTATAAGCTAAGCTCTGGTTGGTCGAGCAATAGTTGTCGCCAATGCTTAAGCTCAATGAGGTTGTACTGAACTTCATTTAAACAGGTAACCGTGTATGTGCAAGGGTGATTGTTGAGCGCTTCAATTTCACCAATTAAGGTGTTATTACAGTCAAGCTGACCGAGTAATAATCGTCTACCATTACCTACATCGTAACTAAAAGAGACGGTGCCGCTTCTGACCAGAATTAATTTGCTTAAAGGTTCATCTTGGTGAATCAGTACATCTTTCTTTGTATGTACAAAAGTATTACCCGCAAATTGCAGTAATTGTTCAACGAGATTGGCAGAAAAGTGGTATTGGAACATCTAAAAGGCTCTTAGGACAATTGTCCTAGTTAATCACATGTTGCGAAGATAGCATGACTTATGCCTTATGCTAAGTGGTTATTGAGTTTTTACCTTAATTTTTGCAGCCGAGGCATTTCAATAAAATTTGATGTGGCACTTTTTGATTAAGAAAGAAATTTGTTGGAGTGAACGATGAGTTGGGAATATTTAGGGTATTTGGCGTCAGTTTTTTTAGTTTTATCTTTAATGATGACTAACGTAACTAAATTACGTTGGTTAAATCTAACTGGGTGTATTTGCTTCACCATTTATGGCGTGATGATCCAAGCTTGGCCTGTGGCGTTTACCAATGCTTTATTAGCGATAGTGAATATTTATCACTTAATTAAGTTAGTAAAAGAGAGTAAGCAATAACCCCTATTGCAATACGGAGAAGCCTTAGCATAAATAAAGCATGCTAAGGCTATTAGTAAGATTATTAAAATACAGCCGCTAATTATTTTTTCTCAAAACGCTTTTCACCAGCTATCCAAGTCTGCTCTACACCAATTTTGAAAATTTCATTTTCAGGCACCGTAAAATAATCTCTGTCGATTAAAATAAAATCCGCCCATTTGCCTTTTTCTAAACTGCCAAGCTTATATTCTTGAAATGCAGCATAAGCAGCATCCAGCGTGAACGAAGTTAATGCTTGCTCTCGTGAGAGTTTTTCATCTTTACGCCAGCCATTTTCAGGTGTTTGTTGCTTCGACATACGTGTTACAGCTGAATAAAGTCCGTCGAATGGATTAGCCAGTTCAACCGGGAAGTCAGAACCAGACGCTATTTTACTACCTTGTTTTAGAAAAGTTTGCCACGCGTATGCACCTTGTAATTGCTCGTCGCTCAGACGCTTTTCTGCCATATGCATATCAGAGGTGGCATGCACCGGTTGCATTGATGGAATAATATCGAGTTGCTTAAAGCGGGGGATATCATCCGGGTGTACAATTTGCGCATGTTCAATACGGTTACGCAGTAACTTGCCGCCGACAGTTTTAAACTGGCTTTCATAACTGTCTAAAACGATGCGGTTTGCTCTGTCACCAATGGCATGGGTGTGCGCGCTATAGCCCTGTTTAAAGGTTTTGCTCATTAAGGCTTCTAGTGCAGGTTTATTTTCAAGCATAAGGCCTTTGTGGTTTTTTCTGTCTTTATAGTCTTTGATGAGTGCAGCACCGCGACTACCGAGAGCGCCATCGGCATAAATTTTTACACTGCGAATACTTAAAAAATCATTTTGCTTTTTAATCACGCCCGCATCTAGCATGTCATCAAGTTTTGGGCTGCTTGCCGAAAGCATGGCATAAATGCGAAATGGCAGTTTGTTTTGCTCTGCTAAATTTTGATACAAGCGCCAAGTGTCGTAATCAATACCTGCATCGTGTGCAGAGGTAATACCTAAACTAAGTAGATGCTTTGATGCGGCAAATAAGGCGCGCTGTTTTTGTTCGATTGATTGTTTTGGAATATGTTTTAAAACTAAGTTTTCTGCTTTATCGATGAAAATACCTGAAGGCTTGCCCGCGACTTGAATTATTTCACCGCCATCAGGTGATTGCGTTGCTTGGGTAATGCCCGCTAGCTGCATGGCTTTACTGTTGACCCAAATAGCATGGCCGTCAACGCGAGTGAGTACAACCGGTCTGTCGCTTACGAACTTATCTAAATCGGCAGCAGTTGGAAAGGTTTTGTTATCCCACAAGGTTTGATCCCAGCCTCGGCCAACTAACCACTTATCTGGATTGCTTTTAGCATAGGTTTGCAGCTTTTTTCCTGCAGCTTCTGCAGAAGGAATACCTCTTAAATCGAGCCTTTGAAGATTGTTACCCAGACCTATTATGTGTCCATGAGCGTCAATCAATCCTGGCAGTAAGGTTTTACCTTCTCCATCAATAGCCTTAGCTTGAGGAAATTGTTTGATTGTATCTTTGTCACCATATTTAACGACTTTACCATCTTTAAATACGAGGGTAGAAAAGCGTTCAATTTTACCATCAAGTGTCGGTGTGTAGCCGTTAACGTTATGAATTAAGGTTGTGTGTGCTGTGCTGACAGCACTAAAGCACATACCTATGATGAGCGTGAGAGGTTTTATCATTATCTTTCTTCTTATATGTTGATTTCAGTTTTTGAGTAATAGCGAAGAATATTTAATTCCATCGTGTTCGTTATATCAAGCGTATTAAAGTCTTACGTCATTATTGCGGTGAGCGGTTTCTCTTGTCACTATAATTATATATACATAGTTTTTAAGGAACGTAATGCATCTATTTATGGTTTATTTGGGGGGCCGAATAGCGGGCTGTCATATTGAAATGCACGATATACGCTTTGTGATAGGTGAAAATATAGAAGCGTGTTTTGATAAGTTAAAAGCGCAGTGGGTGGGTGACAAAAGCAAAGTGCATATGGACAGTTATGTGGCAGTAAAGTATGTCGATGGCTATGAAATTACCCTCAGTGAAACGCCTTCATTACAAAGAGAAAAGTTATTCTTTGTGAATATGGGCGCGTATCGAGCAGATAGTTTAGCCGAGCAACATGAGTTTATGCTGTGTGTGGCTGTAAGTCCTGAAGAGGCAAAACAAAAAGCGAAATCTAAACTATTACAGGGCATGTCGCACCGACATAAAGATGACTTGTATGATGTGGATGATTGTTTTGCAGTTGACTTATTCGATACTGGTTACAATATTCATCTTACCCCAAGCGAGAAAACCCAACAGCTCTCACCTGATTGGTTTGGTTATCACGTTTTATAGCTCATATTCTATAGATAACGAAATAAGAGCAAGTTAATCATCTTGCTCTTTTTCTTCTGCTTTAAAAGCCATTTTGATGGCAATGATCACAACCGCAAACATCACAAAGGGCAGTGCCGCTAAACTGTATTCAATGATGTGGCTATCTTGATAGTTGGGTTGCAAAATAAAATGACCGCCAACACAAAGCAAAATGCTGATAAAAAGCAGTGGCAGCATCATTAGTTCTTTTTTCTTTGAATGTTTCTTCATATTTACTCTTTAGTTCGTATTCTATCGCTTTGCGCTGTTTGGCTATTGTGCAAGTACATAAAAAAGCCGCTTTGATCTTAAACATAAAAGTTAAATAACCTGAGCTCTGGATAATAAATCTATTTCCAGCGGCTACTTTCAACGTTAACCACGTTGAATTTACTTGCAATAGGCCAGCTATTGACGTGTAAATTTGCCTTGCCTATATGGATGTAGGTACCTTGGCTATAGCAGGGCGCGTGAGCGGTGTTATCGCTAAAAGTCTACGGCTGCAGATTTAAAAAATCACCTATCATTGCAATATCAATGCGTTAGTAAATCTCTTAACCAAAGCTCAGGTTAAATAAAAAACGGTAACTACCAGCATTATTTAAGCTGTGCGCATATTAGCATTGACTATGAAATGAATAAATTTAACTTGTGCAAAAAACTGGCTCTGATATAACCAAAGAGGTATTCATTGGGGGAGTTATGAACAAAAAATTGGTTGTGGTAAAGCTGGGAACAAGTGTGTTAACAGCAGGCAAGTTGCATCTAAATAAACCAAGAATGGTTGATATTGTGCGACAGTGTGTTGAGCTAAGAGAAAACGGCTATAAAGTGGTTATCGTATCGAGCGGTGCCGTTGCTGCTGGGCGCAGCCAACTTCCCACACCCATAGGTAACTCAGTGAGTGAAAAGCAAATGCTCGCTGCAATTGGTCAAGGTCAACTTATTCATCAATGGCAATCGCTGTTTGGCCTTTATGATGTGCCCGTTGCGCAAATGCTGTTGACCCGTGCCGATGTAGAACACAGAGAACGATACCTGACCGCGAAAGATACTTTAACCCAAATTTTAAAGCATGATGTCGTTCCTATTTTTAATGAGAACGATGCGGTGGCAACGGCAGAAATTAAAGTCGGCGATAACGATAATCTATCTGCGCTGGTGGCGATATTAGCCAATGCCGATAAGCTCATTTTACTCACAGACCAAGTTGGGTTGTTTACCGCAGATCCACGCTCTAATCCAGATGCTGAGTTGATAACACAAATCAGTGAAATTGACGATAGCGTAAAATCTTTAGCGGGTGATTCAGGTACATCGCTCGGCACCGGCGGTATGGCGACCAAATTACAAGCCGCGCAAATTGCTCAGCGTGCAGGTATTGAAACCATTATTGCAAAAGGCTCTGAGCCGAATATTTTAGTCGATGTACTAAATGGTGAAGCGCCAAGCACGCGAGTATTAAAGTTTGATGCACCACTTGAAGGTCGCAAAAAATGGCTACTCAGTGGTCCAAAATCCACAGGTACGATTATTTGTGATTTAGGGGCGGTAGAGGCTTTGACTTGCCAAGGGGCGAGTTTATTAGCAAAAGGAATTGTCGGGGTAAATGGTGTGTTTACCCGTGGTGATTTAGTTTCTTTGAGTGATAACCAAGGCAAGGTGTTTGCAAAAGGCTTAAGTGCGTTTGAAAACCAAGAGCTGGAGCAAATTAAAGGGTTGCACAGTCAAGATATAGCCAAACAGCTTGGCTTTGGGCTTTCTAACGTCGTTATTCATCGTGATGATTTAGTGCTACTCACTTCTTAATCTAGCGTGTTTTATTGAGTCACCACTTAGCAGACTTAATTAATAGAGTTGGTACTAAAGCAAAGCTGTCTTATTTGTTTGTTGAGCTTGTTAACTTCTTATCAAGCTCTTTTTCAATAAGTACATTTACTAGGCTATCTTGAAAGTTTGGGCATTTGGTGTGATGCCATCTACACTGTAATAAAGTCAATTTAGTCCAAGTATCTATGCAAACATCAAACTGTGGTTATGGGTTAGTTAAACAGCTGGTTTCTCAAAAAAAAGAGAATGACCTTAAACAGTGCTTTAGTTTAATTTTACAAGACCTATTGAGTGACCGCTTTGATGCTTATTTCTTCAGTAAAAAATGCTGCCACATAAAAGCGCAAATAGAGTTTCAATTTACCGTCCATGCTTCAGGGGTCATGCACCAAGAAGAATATGATGCATATTTAAAACTGTTTAAAAATGCCATTCATGAACTACCTGAACATATTAAGTTATTAAAACAATCTACCCGCACGCTTTTTTTTGCAAAAACAGATATCCACCCTTTGGGCGGTTTAATCATCACCAATAAAGCACATAAAGAGGGTAAAGTACTACTGACTGACAAAGAAGAAGGGCTTATTTTACATTTGCTTGATGTCTATTTCTTACAGATGCAGTTACTGCACAATAGCTCCATTGATCCCCTATCTCAACTTTTGAATAGACAGAGCTTTGAGCAAAAACTTACAGAAATAATGCATAGTGAGGGTCGTTTTCAGCAAAAAAATTTAGACCAAGAACAGCATTGGTTTTTGGCCATTCTTGATATTGACCACTTTAAGCAAGTCAATGATACCTTTGGTCATGTAATCGGCGATGAAGTGATAGTGCTCGTATCACAACTTTTGAAATCACATTTTCGATTTGATGACTTATTGTTCCGTTATGGCGGTGAAGAGTTTGCTATCTTATTTATGACAGATAATGCGGAACAAGCCTGGAAAGTTTTAGATAGGGCGAGAGAGTTAGTGGCGAATACGCGTTTTCCACAAGTAGCAAATGTGACTATGAGTATTGGTTTTATTCAAGTGGGTGATGACTATCAATTGTCTGAATTAGTGAATAAAGCCGATATGGCACTGTACCATTCAAAAGATAATGGCCGTAATCAAGTGACTGATTATCAGCAGCTTAACATAGTGCAACATGCCGTGTCGGGCAGTGATATAGAATTGTTTTAATTTGTGATACACTCCGCGGGATTTTTAAGCGTTGGAGTTATTATGAAATTTGTTCGTTGGTTTTTAGGCCGTATCATTCTTCTTTTAAACTTTATTTTCACGCCTAGAAGTAAAAAACGTGGAGCACAAGCGCAGCAACAGCTTGATGCAAAAACGCAGAACTTTAAGCTTTATCAATTTGAGGCATGTCCTTTCTGCGTAAAAGTACGTCGTGCCATTAAGCGTGAAGGCTTAAAAGTAGAAACGCGCGATGCAAAAAATAACGAAGCTTATCGGCAAGAGCTTGCTGAGCAAGGTGGTAAAGTTAAAGTGCCATGTTTGCGTATTGAAGAGCAGGGCAAGGTGACTTGGATGTATGAATCAAGTGACATAGTTGCGTTTTTGCAAGGCTTAGATAAAGCAGCTTAAAAAACTCAAAATACTAGGTAATTTTTTGTCGAATAATGGCGGGTGTGCTAGCATACCCGCCATTATTTTATTGTCTGATCAATTAAGAGAAATCACATGACTATCCGTACTCGTGTAGCTCCATCACCAACAGGTGATCCGCACTTAGGCACAGCTTATATTGCCCTTTTCAATTACTGTTTTGCTAAGCAACAAGGCGGTGAGTTTGTTCTTCGTATTGAAGATACAGACCAAGTGCGTAGCACGCCTGAATCAGAGCAAGCGATCATGGATAGCCTGCGTTGGTTAGGCCTTAACTGGGATCATGGCCCAGATGTGGGCGGTGAGTTCGGTCCATACCGCCAGTCAGAGCGCAGCGATTTATACAAGCAATTTGCACAGCAACTTGTTGATGAAGGTAAAGCGTTTTATTGTTTCGCGACTGCTGAAGAGCTAGACGAAATGCGCGAACAGCAAATGGCAGAAGGTCTTCGTCCTAAGTACGACGGTCGTGGTCTGTTGTTAAGCGAAGATGAAATCAAAGCAAACCTTGAAGCGGGTAAACCTTACGTTATTCGTATGAAGATCCCAACTGAAGGTAGCTTCAAGTTTAATGATTACCTACGTGGTGAAATTGAGATCCCGTGGGAAAACGTAGACATGCAAGTGCTTTTAAAAGCAGATGGCTTCCCAACGTATTTCTTAGCGAACGTTGTAGATGATCACCACATGCAGATCAGTCACATTTTCCGTGGTGAAGAGTGGATCAACTCAGCACCTAAGCTATTAAAGCTTTATGAAGATTTTGGTTGGGAAGCGCCTGTACTAGGTCACCTACCACTGCTTCGTAACCCAGATAAATCTAAGCTGTCTAAGCGTAAGAACCCGACGTCGATTAACTACTACAAAGAAATGGGCTTCTTACCAGAAGCACTGCTTAACTATTTAGGTCGTATGGGTTGGTCAATGCCTGATGAACGTGAAAAGTTCACCCTTGCTGAAATGATCGAAAACTTCGATATGAAGCGTGTATCGCTTGGCGGTCCAATTTTCGATATCGACAAACTAAACTGGTTAAACGGTCTTTGGATCCGCGAAAACCTATCTGATGAAGAACTTATTCAGCGCTTTGTTGATTGGAAGTTCAACGGTGAGACGTTATCTCGCATTTTACCTCAAGCTAAAACGCGTATTAACAAGCTGTCAGACTTAGTCGACCTAGCAGGTCACTTTGTTGGTGGTATTCCAGAATATGATCCTGCGCTACTAACTTCGGGTAAAGCTGATGAAGAAGTTGTACGTCAGGCACTTCAATTCTTTATTTGGGAATTAGAAACGCTACGTAGCTGGGCAAAAGATGAGATCTTCGCAATTGCAAAAGCGGTTGCTACTCACCACGAATTAAAAATCAAAGATTTCTTAGAGCCAATCTTTGTTGCTATCACAGGCAAAACGTCTTCAACATCGGTTGTAGATGCAATGGAAATTTTAGGTTCAGATCTGTCTCGTGCACGTTTACGAGTGGCACTTGAGCACATTGGTGTGTCTAAAAAGCAAGCTAAGAAGTTAGAAAAAGCATATCGCGACTATCCAAAAGCGTAAGCTAATAAATTGATTTATAAAAATTTAAAAGCCACTTTATCTTAAAGTGGCTTTTTTATTGGTGCATTTTTGTCAATTTCACAACAGATACGACCTCTCTAACATTTTATTCTGCTACTATAGCCCGTCCTTAAAGTTGTGGAACTAGATGTATGTTAACGCCTTACTACCAACAAAATGCTGAATTTGTCACGATTACACGTGAGCAGGGTAGCCAATTTGCTAAAAAAGTAGCTGATGACTTTAATCCATTACATGATGTTGATGCGAAGAAGTTTTGTGTGCCGGGTGACTTGTTATTTTCGCTGGTACTATCGCGTTATGGTGTAAGTGAAAACATGTACTTCAAATTTGAAGGCATGGTTGACGAAACGTCACAACTTCAATTCCCTGAAGCGGCTGATGAGTTTGCTGTAACATCAAACGATAAAGTGATGCTATCGGTGAAGCGAGATGGTGAAACAAGCCAATGCCCAACTTTAATTGAAAGTTTAACGAAAAATTACGTGGCTTTCTCAGGCACAACTTTCCCGCATATGATAGTGCCTGTGATGGGTGAAAAAGAGGTGATGATCAATCCAGCTCGCCCTATGGTAATTTACGAGTCAATGGCGATCCATTTTGATGATATCAATGTAAAGTCAGTTGAATTAGAAACGGATACGCCAGAGTTCGAATACGAAGGCAAGCGTGGCAAAATCATTCTTAAATTTAACTTCATCAGTGAAGGTAAAAAAGTCGGTCGTGGTGAAAAGCACATGCTAGTATCTGGCATTAAGGCCTATGACCAACAGGCTATCGACGATTTGATTGCTTATTATAATGAGCGTAAAGCAACGCTTTAAAGTAATAATATAATAAACAATATCAGCACAAAGCGCGCCTCAGGCGCGTTTTTGTTATACTGCGTTCAATTTAATTTATTGCAGCGTTTTCTATGTCGTTCTCTTCTTTTTCTTTGGCATCGGCCATTCATTCAGCTCTTGAAACACTCGGGTTCGAAAAACCAACGGATATTCAATCGCAGACTATTCCTCTTGCACTTACAGGCAAAGACATCATCGCGACTGCGCAGACTGGTACGGGTAAAACGGCGGCGTTTATGTTGCCGATCCTGAATAACCTATTAAGTGATGAAACAAAACAAGGCCAAGTTAGGGCGCTAGTACTTGCACCAACGCGAGAACTAGCGCAACAAGTTGCTGAGAATACTCAGCAATATGCAGCTAATACTGAATTGAAAGTGGTGTGTCTGTATGGTGGTGCAAATATTGGCCCTCAAGAGAAGCGTTTGAAGGCAGGCGTTGATATTGTCATCGCAACGCCAGGGCGTTTACTCGATCATTTAATTAAAGGCACTTTGTCACTCAGTCAACTTGAACATTTGGTTTTTGATGAAGCCGATAGAATGTTAGATATGGGCTTTATTGGTGAGATAAAACGCATTATGCGTCATGTGCCAGACTCACGACAAACCATGCTGTTTTCTGCAACTTTAGATGAAAGTGTAGAGAAGCTGGCTAGCCGTTGGTTGTCAGATCCTAAGCGTGTAGGCATAGAGCAGAAAAACACCACCGTTGAGGCGATTGAGCAAACTTTTTATGCCATTGATGAAGAGAAGAAAGCTGCTGTCATTGCCTATTTAATTGGTAAGAATAATTGGCAGCAAGTGTTGGTGTTTACTCGCACTAAAGCGCAAGCTGATAGCCTTGTTAAAGAACTAATCAAAGATGGTTTGCCGAGCAGTGCAATTCATGGCGATAAATCACAAGGCGCTCGAGATAAAGGGTTAACTCAGTTTAAAGAGGGTAAGGTACGTGTGCTTGTGGCCACTGATGTTGCAGCGCGTGGTATAGACATCAGCACATTAGATTACGTGATTAACGCTCAGCTACCTTATGTGGCAGAAGATTATATTCACCGAATTGGTCGTACAGGTCGAGCAGGGCGCTCGGGTAAGGCTATTAGCTTAGTCAGCCAAGATGAGCAGTGGCTACTTGAAGAACTTGAAGTGTTATTAGATGAGCGATTAACCCCACAATGGCTAAGTGGTTTTGAACCTGACTTGACCCGAGAGGTCAAAGATAACCGTAAGAATACCAATAAAGCACGCAAAGACAGAGATAAAAAACGAGTGCTTGGTCAGCGCCAACGTAGAAGAAGGTAGCCTAACGAAGTAAAACAGGAGTTTTTATGAATGTACTGATTATAATTGGCAGTTTAATTGTCAGCTTATTGATTTTGATCCCACTGCTAGAGCGTTATCAAGAGAGCTTAGGGCTACACAAGATGCAAAAGTATAGTAAATATATTTTGCCTTTAGTGATGGTGTCTTTGGTGATTAAACTGATTTATATGCTATGGCATGGTAATTAACCTGTTAAAAATAATCACAATAAAACAGCCACAAAAAAGCCCGCAGTTTAAAACTAGCGGGCTTTTTTATATCTGATGACTTACTCTGAGCGTTGCTTGATGAAGTCTTGCATGAACATCATCGCATCGGTGTAGTAATCGTCTAATCTATCTCTGAAACTAATAAGCTCATCAATATTTAATTCGCGGTCTTTACATGCCTGTTCGAATTGAATCGCGATTTCAGCCACTTGCATTGCACCTACGGTCTTTGAAATCGATTTGAGCTGGTGGCAGTCTGAGATGATCTTGTCTTGTTCGCGAGTCATGACATTGGCAAAAATATCACGGATCAACTCACTACTTTGTTCAAGGTACATTCTAAAGAAGCGCAGCTTTTTCGCTTCATCATGATTGACGTATTTATCAAACATATCAATATCGACTACAGCGAGTGTTGATATATCGACTTGCGGCTCTTCAATACTTTCTTCAGCAGGTAAATCACCTTCGGTAGTAGCCTCAACATCTGGCTCAACTTCGCTAGATTCAGGCTCTATAGCTTTTACTTCATTAGGAGTATCAACTTCAACAGGATCTTCAACCAGTACTTTAATTTCAGGCGCTTTAGTTACTTGATCGCTTGTTGGGTTAAGTGCATCTTGCGAAGTCCCTTCCGGTGCTAAACCAAAGCTTGGTGTTGGAATATTATTATCAGAAGCCTGGGTTGCAGGTGTAGCTTCCCAAGTTGATTCTAATGAAATGCTACTTAAAGAGCCGGTTAAAGCGCTAGCTTGAGTAGGTGCTGATGTATCTTCTTTAGCCTCTTCAATCACAGGCGTTTCAGTTTGGGCGTCCGAAGAAACTGAAGCGATTTCATCAATGTCATTGAGGTTTTGCCAATCGATATTGTCATGGCTGTCTACTTCAATATTATCGATATTGATCTCATGTTCTAATTCAGCTTGAGGTAAATCTTGAGTTTCTTCATGCCATTCTAAACTCGTATCATCAGCATTCATATGGCTAAGATCTAATTCATCCTCTTCTTGATGAGAAGCGTGAACTTGTTTGTTCTCATCTTGCCACTGTAGGTCAATAGAATCATCCGTATTTAAGCTTAAATCAAGGTCGTAATGCTCTTCTTGACTTATAGGGGCTGCATCTATTTCTGAGGGCTGGCTATCTGGCCACTCAAGGTCTGTATCGCTTTGTTGAGTCAGCGCATCAATATCAATTGTTTGCTCATCATCTGCTGATTGAGTCTCTGATGGTACAGATGGTTCTTCAGGCCAACTTAAATCTGAATTTAAGTCATTGTGATTAAGATCTTCCTCAATAGAAGGTACTTCTATTGGCGCTTCTGTTAATTTACTTTTCGTTAAAGGAACTTCTCTTAACTCTGATTCTTTTTCAGCTACAGTATTAGGCTGTTCTTCATTGTGTTCAGAATCATCAATAATTGCTTGTTCTTGGCTAGCATCAGTCTGTGTAGCAGTCATTTTAATGTGCTTTTCAGGCTGCCATTTTGCAAGTGTCGCCTCTAATACATTTAATTCAATCGGCTTGGTAATATAGTCATTCATACCCGTTGCAATACAACGCTCTTTCTCACCTTTCAAAGCGTTGGCAGTTACCGCAATAATATATGGTTGAGCTTTAATATCATGGCTCTTTTCTGCTTCATCACGAATGGCTTTAACCATGTCATAACCTGACATCTTCGGCATATGTAAATCGGTCAGAATGATCGGATAGTGGTTTTTCTTCCACATCGCTAACCCTTCTTCGCCATTTTCTGCAACTTCAACGCCATATCCAAGTAAATGAAGTTGGTCTGTGAGTACCTGTTGGTTCAGCACATTATCTTCGGCCAATAGAACGAGTCTATTTTCAGCTCGCGCCTTATCAACATTTAAAAAGTTATTTAATGAGGTTGCTTGTTTAAGTTGTTTAGGTTTGTGTAAGCCTGCGGCAACCATGACTGATGTCATGAAGCTACTTTTGCAAAGTGGTGCAGCATTTAGATAGAAAATATTGGCATGGTTAAGTGCAGACTCATCCATGGTGCTTAATACGATGACTTGCTGATTGTTTTGCTCTAAAGAGTATAAAAGAGAGCGCAATTGATCATTCACAGGCGCCATACCATCTAAGCCATCAAGCACCCAAATTAAATTAGGGGTATGCTGGAATTCTTCGGCTTCATCAATAGAGTCGATAGCATAAGTATTGGCACCCATAAAGGATAAGTAGCGGCATAAAATGGCTTTTCGTGCCGAACTATTGGTAAGAACGACAACAGGTTTTTGCGCCATTACTGCCTTGTTTGAATACTCAACTTTACCCTGAGTACTAAAAGGCAATTCAACAACAAACTCACTACCCATGCCTAAGTCACTGGTGACATTGATTGAACCAAGCATAAGCTCGATAAGGCTTTTACAAATTGAAAGGCCTAAGCCCGTGCCACCATATTCACGGGTAATAGAATTTTCAGCTTGAATAAATGGGTTAAAGATCTCACGCAACTGAAGCTGCGTCATACCTTTACCGTTATCAGTTACAGAGAATCGCAATGTATAGTGTTCAGAAGTGTTTTGTGCAACTTCTACTGCAACCTTGACAAAACCTTGTCGGTTTTCATCTGTGGTTGTGAACTTTATGGCATTACTACATAAGTTATATAAAACCTGACGCACACGAATATTGTCGCCAATTAGGTTTTTAGGAATATCTGGTGCAATTGAAAGCTGCAGATCAAGCTTTCGCTTTTTAGCCACAGAAGACAAAACTCGCGCCACTTCTTCAATGGTATCAGTCACTGAGAATGCAGTATTGTCGATTTGTAGCTTACCAGCTTCAATTTTAGAGAAGTCTAGAATATCGTCCAAAATGCCTAGCAAAGAGAAAGCTGAATCACGAATGATGGTACTTAGGCGGTGCTGCGCACCATCTAAGTCTGTTTGGCGTAACAAGTCAATTGTACCAATAACACCGTTCATGGGAGTTCTGATCTCATGACTCATGGTGGCTAAGAAGGTCGTTTTGGCTTCATTGGCACGTTCGGCATTCATAGTCGCTTTTTCAAGTGCTAGTGTACGCGCTTGTACTTCTGTTTCTAAGCTAGTTTGCAGTTGCTTTAGCTCTTTTTCAGAAGTTTGATTGTTATCTAGTGACGTTTGCACCTGTTGTAGTACATCATTTATGGACTGCGCTACTTCATCAAAACCAAAGCCTAAATTACTGTCGATGAATTTTTTAAAATCTTGTTCTTGTGAGATCTTTTTTAATTCTAGTTTTAACTTTTGCTTATCAGTTGCCAGCTGTTGAGCAAGGCGGCGTTGTGCGAAAAGAGCAAAGCCAATAGCAAGTAAGGCTGCTAATCCAAATAAGCCATATGCAATATTACTCGTATCACTGCTAGCTTTAACTTGGTGCTTAATTACAAGTTCACCTACATATTGTCCATCAAGTTTTAACGGTTGATGCACCGTTAAGGTATTGCCGACTTTGAATTGTTTCACTTGTGAAATTGGTGCAATCGCAGTCTCATCACTTTGGAAGATGAGAGCTGGCTCTGCCATACCCGTCATACTATATAAATAATATTGGGTATTAGGATCAGCCTCTGAAATACCAGCCAGTAACTTTTTAACCTGACTGAACCCTTGCTTCATCATAGTATTTGCAAGTGGTTCAGAAAGCTGTTGTGCTTGATTGGCAAAATCAATTTGTGGTGCTTGTTGTGATTTAGGAAGAAAGTACGCGGCTGCAGCACAAATAGCGCCAACAGTTAATATACTAGTTAGCACCAGGGGTAAAAAGCCTGATAGTTTTATATTCTCAGAGTTTGGCATTGATAAGGTCCGATTTAACTGCTCTAGAATTTGATTATTATTGGTTTATTAAGTACCCAATCGTAACATTGTCTTGTTATTAAAGCTCGCCGTTTTTAAGCATTTTCCATTCAACCTTTAGGCATAGTTATCTCTTTTTAGTGACGTACTTTTGAGCAATTAAGACACTGTTTGTACAAACTTTGCTATTGATGGTTGAAAACTAAGCAAGCAAACGTTGCTTTTAAAAAAAGGGTTGACTTGAAGGGGCAAAACTCGTTTAATACGCCGCACGCCCAGATAGCTCATTAGGTAGAGCTTTCGGGGGGAGTATTGAAAATCCATTAAGGTTTTTAATACAAGACAAAATTTGCCCAGATAGCTCAGTCGGTAGAGCAGAGGATTGAAAATCCTCGTGTCGGTGGTTCGATTCCGCCTCTGGGCACCATTTTTCGGTGTTGCCGACTTAGCTCAGTTGGTAGAGCAACTGACTTGTAATCAGTAGGTCATCCGTTCGACTCGGATAGTCGGCACCATTTTCTCGCTAAGAAATAAAACTAGCAACTCTTAGGTTTGCCCAGATAGCTCAGTCGGTAGAGCAGAGGATTGAAAATCCTCGTGTCGGTGGTTCGATTCCGCCTCTGGGCACCACTTATTTTCGGTGTTGCCGACTTAGCTCAGTTGGTAGAGCAACTGACTTGTAATCAGTAGGTCATCCGTTCGACTCGGATAGTCGGCACCATTTCTTATGCTAGGAATTAAAACTAAGCAAATTTCCCAGATAGCTCATTCGGTAGAGCTTACGGGAATAGTATTGAGAATCCATTAGAGTTTTTAGTACAAAACAAAATTTGCCCAGATAGCTCAGTCGGTAGAGCAGAGGATTGAAAATCCTCGTGTCGGTGGTTCGATTCCGCCTCTGGGCACCACTTATTTTCGGTGTTGCCGACTTAGCTCAGTTGGTAGAGCAACTGACTTGTAATCAGTAGGTCATCCGTTCGACTCGGATAGTCGGCACCATTTTCTCGCTAAGAAGTAAAACTAGCAAATATTTAGCCCAGATAGCTCATTCGGTAGAGCTTTCGGGAATAGTATTGAAAATCTCATAAAATTTTTAATACAAAACAAGATTTGCCCAGATAGCTCAGTCGGTAGAGCAGAGGATTGAAAATCCTCGTGTCGGTGGTTCGATTCCGCCTCTGGGCACCATCGTTGAGAAGCCTCGCAATAGCGAGGCTTTTTCATTTCTAGCAAAATAAACCTCAGTCAACTCAAAACCATAGAAAGGTGTTTTCTTTTTAGGCACTTGCAATGTGGCGCTGATCTGAATCAAATGACATTCTCATTAAAATAAAATTTCTATTTTTTTGCTTGTGAAATCCAATTTTGCCCTCAATACTGTAGTTGAGGTAAACAAAAAAAGGATACCCTATGAAAATAAATCTTTCTGGTCATCACGTAGATGTAACCGACGCAGTAAAACAGCATGTCCAAGAAAAGTTTGCCAAAATCGCAACGCATTTTCCTTCATTGATAGCCTTAGACATCATCATTAGCAAAGAGCACAACCAGTTTTATACTGAAATTAGCACTAACTATGAAGGCGCACGTGTAGCGGTAAAAGGAGAAGGTGAAGTTATGTATCCGGCAATTGCAAATGCCGCGAAAAAACTAGATGCAGCCCTAAAGCATAGAAAAGGTCAATTAAAAGCAGATAGGCATGAAAAACCAGTGAGTACCACACCACCTATCGCCCACGAAATTATTCAAGAGATGAACTTAAGCCAATAAGTTTATTGCAAATACAACGAAACAAGCCCGATTTATCGGGCTTGTTTCGTTTATAATTAATACCTTTTCTCAAAATAGATCACTTAATCAAGAAAGCTGGTAGAAAAATCAGTTTTTTGTATTTGAATAATATTGTTAGTTACGAATATCGACTGGTGTTTTGGTGGTTTAACATCGGCTATATTGTGAAAAAAATTTTGGTCTTTATTTAGTGCTTGATTATCAAACTTTATTAGAAAAAACATGCCAGCATGTTGAGCCTTTCTCTCACCAGGGGGAAGTCGCGACCTATATTCCTGCGTTGGCCGAGCAGAAGAAAGGTCAGTTTGCTATTGCGCTGCAAACCACTGATGGCAAAGTATATTCGGCAGGCGATGTCAGTCATAAATTTACAGTGCAATCAGTGTCAAAGGCACTCACCTTAACCATGGCATTACAGCGCTATGGCGACGATTTGTGGCAACGTGTTGGTAAAGAGCCATCTGGAACTGCTTTTAACTCACTAACTCAGCTAGAGTTCGAGCAAGGTAAACCAAGAAATCCTTTTATTAATGCCGGTGCTATCGTTACAGCAGACGCACTTTACTCTCGTTTGAGCGCGCCTATTCATGCTGTGCTAGAGAAGTTTAGGGCTCAGTCAGGCAATAGTAATGTTGTGATCAATCGCACTGTGGCGAACTCTGAATATCAGCATAGGTATCGCAATGCTGCTATGGCTTATTTAATGAAGTCTTTTGGAAACTTTGATAATGACGTCGAGAAAGTGCTTTGGAGTTACTTTAATTACTGTGCAATAGAAGTGAATGTGGTTGAGCTTGCTAAGGCATTTTCTTATTTAAGCAACAAGGGGCTTTGCTTGCAAAGTGGTGAGCAGGTGTTATCCGCAAAGCAAACGAAACAACTCAACTCGTTATTATTTACCAGTGGCCTTTATGACGCAGCCGGTGACTTTGCTTATCGTGTTGGTATGCCGGGGAAGTCAGGTGTGTCAGGTACTATTATCGCAGTGTTGCCGGGGCAGTTTACTGTTGCTGTATGGTCTCCTGGCCTAGACAGTTTTGGTAATTCGGTCGCAGGTATTGCAGCATTAGAATATCTTGCTGAGCATATTAACCATTAAAACTTGTTCGAGCATAAATACGCAATCCTAAATACAATAAAGCCGACTGATTAGTCGGCTTTATAAGTTTAATTTGTTTTAGCAGAAATCTGCTTATTGTTCCCAATACGCTTGTTCTAATGAATCTTCACGTTCAGGTAACCCTCTCGATAAACGAGGAGAGTGCTGTACTAACACTTCATAGCTTGCACGATTTGCGTACTTACTGATCTGAGCTAATGATGAGTAAGTAATCGCTGTGTGTTCGTGCTTTGCTGAATTTGGCACATTCATTTTATGGTATTCGTTGGCTGATAAGTCATGTAATACCGCAGCTAACGCACAATCGCCCGCGCCATTGGTATTTTTAATTGAATCAGGACCACCCATATAAGGCGCTGTATGTGCATAAACTTTAATTGGGTTAACACATGCGTCTTTGCGCATAGATCGCGAAAATTCATATTGATTGAATTCAGCAATGGCACCAGGCAATAGCGGGTATTCAGTTTCACGTTTGAATTCATCATCAACGTAACCTGCCATGACGAGGCCTTTCGGGCCGGCGGTACAGATAACAAGATCAACCCAATCAAGCGCTTTGTCAGCAGCCAATAGCGGATCGCTGAAGCCCGTGATTGCCTCACCTTCTTCTTCGTTCATAGCTAAGATGTCGACATGTTTTTCAACAAACTCAGCCCACCACTTAGGATCTTGCTCGATTAAAAATTTGGTACCGAGAGATAAAACAACCGGAACGTTGGCTTCATTGGCGTATTTTACTGCTTGAAGTGTTGCCTCTGTCATCGTCTCATCACCAGATGTGCGCATTAGGTAGGCGCTAATCACCAGTGCTGAAGCATTTGCAATAAGTTGCTCTGGAATTGACTCAGGCTTTAAGTGATTCATTAAGCCAGGGCTGATCGCGAATGTACGCTCCCCTGTATCGTCAATTAATGTGAAGCAGCGACCAATAGGGCCGTCAACTGGTTGCAAATAATCCAGATCGACTCGGCTAGAGGTATTACATAAAAACTTGTATGCGTAGCTACCAATCTTTATGTTTTCACTCATTACACCAAGTAGTACTGAGCGATCGTCGGCTAACACCGAGTAATTGTGCATGGTATTACCTATGGTGCCACCTGCAAATTCATAATCGATCATATTTTCGCGTTTAAGACGGTCATATAACGCGTTTGTCACCTCACTTTCGATGACTTGTGACATACCTCGTTGCAGGCCAAACTCATCAAGAAATGCTTGATCAACTTTGGCTTCGATATCGACAACGATTTGGTCTATGCCGCAAATATAACTGCGCTTAAGCCCATCTTCACTACTGATCTGGTCTAGTAGTGGGTCTTTATCTTCCACCGGAAAATAATGTTTATGCCTGCGGCGTCCCGGAAATTTCATGTGTTACCCGTGTGTGTGTATACCCAAACTAACTCAATCTCGCTTACATAGCGCGTCTTCAGTCCCATTTCTTCGTCAAAGAACTTGGAAAGGACCAGTCATTACGCTGCGTCCTTTTCCTTGAACTGAAACAGAACGCCACGCTCTGAGTCATTTATCTTGAGATTGTTCGGGTATAATAGCTCAAGAAATAAAAAAAGCGGCGAATTATAGCCTAAATGCGGGAGCTTGAGCCATGCCAAATCGACAAATATTGCAATTAAATGTGGTATATTTGCGCTTAAACTTCCTAAATAGTAGCAGTAATAGACACTAATGACAGAAATCGAGCAAGATCAATACTGGATGCAAAAGGCCCTAGAATATGCTGATAAAGCTGAGCAACAGAATGAAATTCCTGTTGGGGCTGTGTTAGTGAAAGATGGTGAGCTCGTTGCCGCAGGTTGGAATCAGTCAATTTGTAACCATGATCCATCAGCCCATGCTGAGATGATGGCTGTGCGAGAAGCCGGTAAGAAAATCGAGAATTATCGCCTGATTGATTGCACTTTATATGTCACCCTTGAGCCTTGTCCTATGTGTGCTGGTTTACTTGTTCATAGTCGTATTAAGCGCTTAGTGTATGGTGCCGCTGATGCAAAAACGGGTTCTGCGGGTTCCATTATGAATATAGTCAGAGAGCCTAAATTAAATCATCAGTTAGAAGTGACTTCAGGCGTGATGGCAGAGCAGTGTGCAGAAAAATTATCGGCGTTTTTTCGTCGCCGCAGAAAAGAAATTAAAGAAGCTAAAAGGTTGGCAAAACAAGCAGCTCAAGAAGGCTGAGCTGCTGCTTCATTTTTTTCTGCCATTTCATCCATTTGCATGATGGCAAACGCTTTTCTTCGATTAAGCACCTTCTTGTGCGAATTTTTGGTCAAAACACGTCTACGATTTGGTGATGTATGAGAAGTGTTTCGTTTAAATTGGTGAGTACGACGTCTGTTAAGCATCGACACCTCCTAATTGTGAGAGATTAAACCATACCAATGTCTTTGGTACTTATATCAATCAAGATAACTCGTTACTTAAGAAAATTGATTGATACTACGATTGGCAGAATTACAGGGAATGATTGCAAATATGTGACAACGCGACCGAAAGCGTCACTTTTGTCCGTTTTCTGAATTGAGCGCCCCGTTTTCGTCTAGCCAAACTAGCGCATCATAATATCGGCGGATGTTATCAACGTATTGAACTGCCACATCCCCACGTGCATATCCATATCGTGTTTTTCGATAGTAGCGCTTTTTAACCAACAGTGGTAGTCGTTTTTTCACATCGGCCCAGCGGCTTGGATCGCCACCTTGTTGCTCTGTAATTTTACGTGCGTCATTCACATGTCCCCAGCCCACATTGTAAGACGCCATCGCAAACCAAACATTGTCCGGGTATTGTACGGACTTAGGAACGCGTTTGATCAGTTTACTTAAGTAAATAGCTCCCCCTCTAATATTTTGCTCAGGTTTAAGACGGTTTTTTACACCGACTTGTTTTGCTGTTGGCTGCGTGAGCATCATGATGCCACGCACCCCTGTGGGAGATTTTGCTCGCGGTTTCCACATGGACTCCTGATAGCTTAATGCGGCTAATAATCGCCAGTCTAATTTGTTTTGCTCTGAGTATTTTTCAAACCATGCTTGGTACTTGGGGAGTACTTCTTTCGTGGCCTCTACAAAGGCGAGGGTGTTTACATAGTTAAATGTTTCCACATGACCAAAGTACTTTTCTTCAAGCTCTGCTAATTTCCCATTTTGATTTACTTTGTCAAAAAAAGGCATCAGTAGTGCGTAAAGAGAATCATCGGGGTCTTTACGCATTATCCAACTGATCGAATCTTGTTTTGTGACCGAAAAAGCAATACTGACCTCTGGGTGGTAACGGCGAAAAAGAGCAAGAGAGTGTGAATCAGCAATCGTGTAGCTAATTTTTTCGTCAATGATGTTTTGTAGTAGTTCTTCTTCATCTACATCTTCAACAAGGTGTATTTCTATATTGGGATATGTTTTTTTCGCTTCTTGTAAACTAATTAAGTGATTTGAGCCTGCTAACACAGTAATAGGGGCGTCGACTTCTTCAAAGCTTCTTGGTCGTCTTGGTCCTTGTTTGTAAACTAACTTTTGGCTAATGGCTCGGTAACTTGGGCCAAAGCGATAATGCTCGCCACGTTGTGGGTGGTAACTGAGTCCGGCGGCAATAAAATCTAAATCACCATTGTCCAAACGTTGGAAAAGCTCAGGTAGGCTGTAAAACGGCACGATATTAAGTTTGACGTTAAGTGACTTTGCAAACGCTTGTGTTAACTCATATTCAAAGCCTTGTTCGCCTTGCTGCGCTTGATAAAAATTAGCAGGTCCCGCCAGCGTGCCCACCTTTAATTCGCGCTTTTGTTGCACGCGCTCAAGCTGCGTCATAGGCGGCTTATCACATCCGACTAAAACCCATATAAAAATGATGAGTGCGAGCAATGGTTTTAACTGCATGAAGACAAAGCGTGAGATTATTAATAAAACTAAACTATCAAAGTTCTGAGTAGATGCAAAATGAGAAATCTAACACTATGAAGTAAAAGTGTTTTTTAGCTCTATTAAAGAACCTTCTACGATTTTTGGCAGTTTTATAATTTTACAGTTAAAACTAGCCATGAATTCGACTATAATAGCGGCCCTAAATATCGTTCAATCCTTAACCCCCGGATGAAATAACCTATGTTGATTTTACGTGGTGCGCCAGCACTTTCTGATTTCAAAGTTCAAAAAATCCTTAAAACCTGCTCTGACGCGAATTTACCAGTGACTGGTATTTATGCTGAGTTTATGCATTTTGCAGACTTAACTGCAGAGCTGAGCGAATCGGAATTAGACAAGCTAAATAAACTACTTAAGTACGGCCCAACTATCGCCGAACACGAGCCTCAAGGTGCACTTATTCTAGTAACACCACGTATTGGTACCATTTCTCCGTGGGCATCAAAAGCAACTGACATCGCTAACAACTGTGGCCTAGATAAGGTTCACCGTGTTGAGCGAGGTATTGCTTACTATGTTGAGGGTGAGCTAAGCGCAGAGCAACTAAATGAAGTTGCTAAGCTTGTCCATGACCGTATGACAGAGTCTGTTCACAACAGTCTTGAAGATGCAGGTCAGTTATTCCGCGTAGAAGAGCCGCGCCCAATGTCATCAGTAGACATTCTTGGTGGTGGCCGTGAGGCACTTGCAACAGCAAACGTTGAGCAAGGTTTTGCACTAGCGGATGACGAAATTGACTACTTAGTAGAAAACTTTACTAAGCTAGGTCGTAACCCGAACGACATCGAGCTATTCATGTTCGCACAGGCGAACTCTGAGCACTGTCGTCACAAGATTTTCAACGCTGATTGGACAATCGACGGCGTAGAACAGCCTAAGTCGCTGTTCAAAATGATCAAGAATACTTACGAGACGCACCCAGAAAACGTACTGTCTGCTTATAAAGATAACGCAGCAGTAATGAAGGGTTCTAAAGCGGGTCGTTTCTTCCCAAATAAAGAAGGCGAGTACAGCTTCAATCAAGAGAATATTGAAATCTTGATGAAGGTTGAAACGCACAATCACCCAACTGCGATTGCACCATTCTCTGGCGCATCAACGGGTTCTGGTGGTGAAATTCGTGACGAAGGTGCAACAGGTCGTGGTTCTAAGCCAAAAGCAGGCCTAGTTGGTTTTACTGTATCTAACCTTCGCATTCCAGGTTTTGAACAACCGTGGGAAACTAACTTCGGCAAGCCTGGTCGTATCGTTGATGCACTAGACATCATGATTGACGGCCCGCTAGGTGGCGCGGCGTTCAACAACGAATTTGGTCGTCCTAACCTACTTGGTTATTTCCGTACTTACGAAGAAAAAGTTAACAGCCATAACGGCGAAGAAGTACGTGGTTACCACAAGCCAATTATGCTTGCAGGTGGTCTTGGTAACATTCGTACTGAGCACGTACAAAAAGGTGAAATCCCTGTAGGCGCTAAGCTAATCGCCCTTGGTGGCCCTGCGATGAACATCGGTCTTGGTGGTGGTGCTGCATCATCTATGGCATCTGGTCAGTCAAACGAAGACCTAGATTTTGCTTCTGTACAGCGTGAAAACCCAGAAATGGAACGTCGTTGTCAGGAAGTTATCGATAAATGTTGGCAGCTAGGTGACGAAAACCCAATCGCGTTTATCCACGATGTGGGCGCGGGTGGTCTTTCAAACGCATTCCCTGAGCTAGTAGACGACGGTGGCCGTGGTGGTAAATTCCAACTACGTAATATCCCGAACGATGAGCCGGGCATGGCGCCACACGAGATCTGGTGTAACGAATCACAAGAGCGTTACGTACTTGCAGTAGCGGCTGAAGACTTCGCACGATTTGAAGAAATCTGTAAGCGTGAGCGCGCACAGTACGCGGTAATTGGTGAAGCGACAGAAGAGCGTCACTTAACTGTTGCGGATAGCCACTTTGATAACAACCCAGTAGACCTTCCACTTGAAGTACTACTTGGTAAAGCGCCTAAGATGCACCGTGACGTTGAATCAAAGCAAGTTGAAGGCCAAGCACTTAACACTGACAGCATCGACGTAGAGGAAGCGGCGAAGCGTTTACTTCGTCTACCGACTATTGCTGAGAAAACATTCCTTATCACAATCGGCGACCGTACGGTAACTGGTTTAGTTGCACGTGACCAAATGGTTGGCCCTTGGCAGGTACCAGTAGCAAACTGTGCAGTAACAGCTGCAGCGTTTGACACTTACCACGGTGAAGCAATGTCAATGGGTGAGCGTACACCTGCAGCACTTCTAAACTACGGTGCATCAGCACGTTTAGCAGTAGCAGAAGCGTTAACGAACATTGCTGGCGCAAACATTGGTGGTCTTGAGAACATCAAGCTATCTGCAAACTGGATGGCTGCAGCAGGTCACCCAGGTGAAGACGCAGGTCTTTATGAAGCAGTTAAAGCTGTGGGTGAAGAGTTATGTCCAGCACTTGGACTAACCATCCCAGTTGGTAAAGACTCAATGTCGATGAAAACGACATGGCAAGACGATGGTGAAGATAAAGCGGTTACAGCACCTCTTTCTCTAGTAATCACTGCATTTGGCCGTGTAGAAGACATTCGTAAAACAGTAACGCCTCAGCTTCGCACTGATAAAGGTGACTCAAGCCTAATCCTAGTTGATTTAGGTGCCGGTCAAAACCGCATGGGTGCATCAAGCCTTGCACAGGTTTACAAGCAACTTGGTGATAAGACACCAGACGTTGATAGCCCAGAGCTATTAAAAGGTTTCTACAACGCGATGCAAGCACTTGTAGCTGATGAGAAGCTACTTGCTTACCACGATCGTTCAGACGGTGGTTTATTCACAACTGTCGCTGAAATGGCATTTGCTGGTCGCACTGGTGTGACTGTAAACCTTGATAGCCTAACAGGCTCTGACATCGAAGCACTTTATAACGAAGAGCTAGGTGCGGTAATTCAGGTTCGCAACGACGACCTTGCAGCAGTTGAAGCTGTGTTAGCAGATAACGGCCTTGCGGCAATCAGCCATACTATCGGTGCACTAAATACTGAAGACAAAGTAATCTTCAACCGTGGTGGCGAAGCAGTACTTGCAAATACACGTACTGAACTACGCACTATTTGGGCTGAAACAACTTATAAGATGCAAGCACTTCGTGATAACCCTGAGTGTGCTAAGCAAGAATTTGATGCTAAGTTTGACGAAAAAGATCCTGGTCTTAACGTTAAACTAAGCTTCGACCTAAACGAAGACGTAGCAGCACCTTATATTGCAACAGGTGCTAAGCCTAAGATGGCAATCCTTCGTGAGCAAGGTGTTAACTCACACGTTGAAATGGCAGCCGCGTTTAACCGTGCAGGTTTTGCAGCAGTAGACGTACATATGAGCGACATCCTTGAAGGTCGCCTAACGCTAGAAGAGTTCAAAGGCCTTGTAGCATGTGGTGGTTTCTCTTACGGTGACGTACTAGGTGCGGGTGAAGGTTGGGCTAAATCAATCCTATTTAATGACATGGCACGCGATCAGTTCCAAACATTCTTTGAGCGTCAAGACACGTTCAGCTTAGGTGTGTGTAACGGCTGTCAGATGCTATCAACTCTGAAAGAGCTTATCCCAGGCACTGAGCACTGGCCACGTTTTGTAACCAATAAGTCAGAGCGTTTTGAAGCACGCTTTAGCCTTGTTGAAGTACAAGAAAGCCCGTCAGTATTCTTCCAAGGTATGGCTGGTTCTCGTATGCCTATCGCAGTATCTCACGGTGAAGGTCACGCTGAGTTTGCAAACGACGCAGCAGTGAAAGCAGCACTTGAGTCTGGCACTGTTGCAGTTCAGTACATTGATAACTTTGGTAAGCCAACAACGCAATACCCGAACAACCCGAATGGTTCACCAGAAGGTATCACAGGTATTACATCGCTTGACGGCCGCGCAACAGTTATGATGCCACACCCAGAGCGTGTATTCCGTGCAGTTGCTAACTCTTGGCACCCAGATGAGTGGAAAGAGGACAGCCCATGGATGCGTATGTTCCGTAACGCACGTAAGAACGTGGGTTAATTGAGTGAATATGTAGTTCATTAGAAAAGGTCGCGTAAGCGGCCTTTTTTATTGTTTTAAGAAAGCTAACTCTTGGGAGCGATACCCAAAAGAAGAGTGGAAAGAAGATAGCCCATGGATGCGCATGTTCCGCAACGCTAGAAAGAACATCGGCTAATCGTTTAGTTAGATGAAAAAAGGTCACTAAGGTGGCCTTTTTTGTATCTGTAAGTTGAGCAGCGTGTTTTACGTAAGTCTACGATGACGATTACTGCGTAACGCACCGGGCCGCAGCTTCAGGACGAATTAGTCTGCACTGCCTCAACTTGATTTAATTGAAAGGTCACTTCGGTGACTTTTCTATTAACAAACAGTGCTGGAATTAAATATCTCTAGCATTCAACAAAATAAAAATTAATTCGTCGATCAAATTGAGCTTTAATGTAAAAAAGCGCATACTGGGTGCTCTTTTGTAACTGCGAATAGTTATCGTGACGATTTGTGATATTCCCGTAAAACAACAAGCAACTATTTCTGGTTTGTGTCCAGAGTTAGATATTGCAGTGGCGAACCGATTAGAAGAAATGGGGTTTTCAGCGCACACCCTAGTTACTTGTATTCGCCGTACTCCTTTTAATGGTCCTATAGTCTACCAAGTTGGTGATTGTGTTTACTCGTTAGAGCCAGCAATCGCCAAACGCATTTTTATCTCATAATTACAAGAATATAAATGAAACGAATTTTATTAGTTGGTAAACCTAACTGTGGTAAAAGTTTGCTGTTTAATCAGTTGACTGGATTAAAGCAAAAAGTAGCAAATTTTCCCGGTGTTACTGTTGAGCTGAAAAGTGGTCAGTTTAATGAATTTGAGGTAGTTGATTTCCCTGGTACTTACTCACTTAATACGCTTTCTAAAGATGAGCAAATAGCCGTTGAAAAGCTCAGCGAAGCCATAGATCAAGATGACACTGAGATAGTTGTCAATGTACTCGATGCCACACGTTTAGAGCGCAGTTTAGTATTTGCATTGCAAGTGCAAAATCTGGCAAGACAGCACAATAAAAAAGTGGTGTTTGTGCTTAATTTGATTGATGAGCTGCAACGCTTCAATCACCATATCGATGTAGAGGCTTTGTCAAAAGACTTAGGTGCTCCAGTGTTTGCGCTTTCGGCAAAAACCCTAATTGGTGTATCAGAGTTTCAAACTGGTTTGCTTGATATTGCCAGAGAAGATTTAGTAGATACTCACATATCTATAGCAGAAGTTGGTTTAGCTAGAGCAAAAAAGCTCGCGAAAAAATATGCTATTTCGAGTGACATCGTGCTTAAAAAGCAAAATGTCATTGATAGTTTTTTGCTGAATAATGTCAGTGGTGCCTTTGCCTTTTTGGGCATTATGTTTTTACTTTTCCAAAGTATTTTTACTTGGGCTGCACCTTTAATGGACGGCGTTGAAGCCATAATTGGCGATACCGCTACCATGGTGACAGGTTTACTGCCTCATGGCATTGTCAAAGACTTTATCTCCGATGCGCTGTTTGGTGGTTTGGGATCTTTTTTGGTATTTGTGCCGCAAATTATGGTGCTGACGTTTATCATAGGTCTGCTCGAAGACAGTGGTTATTTGGCTCGAGCAGCTTTGATATGCCATAAACCGCTGAGCTTTTTTGGTCTATCTGGTCGTAGTTTTATTCCTTACTTATCTGCACATGCCTGCGCGATACCTGCCATTATGGCTGCCAGAACCATAGAGTCACCGCGCAAACGTTTAATCACTATGATGACGATCCCCTTGATGTCGTGTTCGGCGAGGTTGCCAGTTTATGCATTACTGGTCGCAGTGTTTATTCCATCTGATCAGAATGTGTTAGGTATATTTAATTTACAGGGGCTAGTTTTCTTTGCGCTGTATCTGTTTGGTATTTGTATGGCACTTATAGTTAGCGCTTTGCTGAGCAAGTCTAAAATGACAGAACAAACACAGTCTGAGATGCCGTTTATTTTAGAGCTGCCAACTTATCGTATGCCGCATTGGAAGCCATTAATGCACCGAGTCTTAAACAGTGGGCTTTATTTTATTAAGCGTGCCGCGCCAGTTATTTTTATGGTCTCTGTGGTTATTTGGGTGCTTGGTTACTTTCCGCTAAATGCAGGGCTAGAACATTCTTGGTTAGGTCAGTTAGGGCAATTTATCGGCCCCGTTGTTGAACCTCTTGGTTTGGATTGGCGCTACGGTGTTGCGATTATTATGTCTTTCTTGGCTAGGGAAGTATTCGTGGGGGCATTGGGTACTTTATATGGCATGGAAGGGGCGGATGAAAACATTGCTGGGCTTGCTTCGCAAATAATGGCCGATGGCCTAACATTAGGCACAGGTATTGGCTTAATGTTGTTTTACGTGGTGGCACTGCAATGTGTCGCAACAGTTGCAACCATAAAAGCCGAAATGGGTAACTCAAGGTTGGCATGGGGATTGTTTGTTGTTTATGGTTTGTTGGCTTATAGCCTAGCTGTTGCAGCAAGCAAGCTAATTTAGAGGGATTTTATGGGTCAGTTTGTTTGAAGCTGACCCACAATGTATTTAACCTGAACTTTGGTTCTTTGGAGGCTATTAATTAAAACTGATAGCCTAAGTTAAATGAGAGTTGACCTGTGGTATCGGTTTTACCATAATCTCCCCACCAGCCACCTTGGTCTTGGCGAGTAATGCCAATACCGCCACCTAAACGCCAACCCGCATTACTTCTGCCTTGAAAATAATGGTTGTACTCAAGCATAACGAAGCCTTTTTCACTGACGATCTGCTCTGAGCCGACAGCAAAACTGATAGCGTTTTGTTCGCTAAGTGCATATTCATAGCCAATAGCTGCACCCACTAAACCGATAGATGCAAAAACACGGCTGCTTTCGCCTGTATTCATCGCGTATTTCACACCAGCAACACCGCCATACTGAAAACCAATACCTGCAGAAACCTTGTTTTCATCAGCGTTTGCTAAGCCAGATACAAGGAGTGTCGAAAGTAAAAGTGCTTTCTTAAGCATGTTATTAAATCCTTTGTTCATTATTATTTAAATCAAACCTTTAAAAATCGTAAATGAAATTCATTTCTATGTATAGAACCTGAACGAGGTAAAACTGTTAACAAATGTAAAGTCTGTATTTATTTGTATCAGCTACAACTCATTACATTTTTGCTGATGCAAATGCGTTTAAAACAAGTAAAATAGCGACGTATTATTAATAAAATTTAGGGTGATATGTTTAAGAAGGGATTGCTTTGGGTAACGGTATTCTTACTGGTTGCCTTTGTTTGTATCTATAGCTTTAGGAATGCGCTGGTTGTAAATATTGCTGGCCCTAAGTTGAAAGATGCAGATATTAAACTCTCTTGTCTTGATTGGTCACTTTCGAGTGTTGATACAATTAAGTTAAACAAAGCTTGTATTGAGCACCCCGCAGCCACAATTCAATTGATTGATGCCCACCTATCTTTCACTGATGTTGTTATTAAACAGGTAAAAGTTACATTAAAAGAATCTACCCAAGCACCGTCAGAGCCAACATTTCAAAAGTTACAACTGCCATTACCTGCAGAGCGGCCATTGCTGGCAATTAAGCAATTGGTTGTTGCGGGTAAACTTTTAGGCGTACCTATTTCGATAAGTCTCAAAGAGACTGATTTGGATCGTTTTTCGATTTCGGGAGATTTAACCGCTCAGTTATCTGTATTTAAAGACAAAATAAAAATCGATGAGTTTGCTTTAGATAACAAGTTAATTAAGGTTTTTAAACCACAGCAGATAACGTCTTTAAGTGGGGCTGTAAATGCTGATTTTGATGGCACTCAACTGAGATTTAACAGCAAACTTGCTTTATCAGCTCAGAGCGTTCAGAACGACTGTGCCGTGACAGCAAACATAAATGGTACATTGTCAGGTGAACTTGATTTAATTCAGCAATCGGCTGAAGTTGATTTGAGTGGACTGGAAAATAATCTTAATGCAAAAACGTGTAATGCGATTGTGCAATCTTACTTGCCAAAAAGTCTGCATGCAGAAGACTTGGTTGCTGAGACCTTATCGTTGCATTTGCCTAATAAGCTTTATTTTAAAAATGGCCAGATCTCCACAAAACACGTCAAAGTAGTTAATGGGCATTTTAATCGTTTAGAGCTAATAGATCTCAACCTAGGTATTAGTGCTCAAGCAATTCAGTCGCAATTACAGTTTATCCATCATAGTAAGGGACTTGGAGAGTGGGATGTTTCTGGCGCGTTTGAACTTAAGCAAAAGCAATTTAACACGAACCTAACACTAGATGCTCAGCACGCAAGTTTACCCGATCTATTGGCTAGCCAATTTACAGATCAGCAAACACCATTGCCGATTGAATTTGGTAAAGCCCGTTTTAATTCGACGCTGTCAGCTGCGGGTACAATTAACCAAGCAATTGAGTTTGAAGTAAATAGCCAACTCGAGCTTTTAGAAATCACAGGAAAAGGTGTCAGTTTGCCACTGTTAACAATGCGTGCTGACATGACAGGTGAGTTTTCAGAGCATTTAAAAGTCTCAGGTAAAGGGGCACTTTCATTTGATTCTTTAAAGTATCCAATGAACCAATCGCCATTACAAGGCAAAGGTTTTACGGCACACTGGCAATCAGACTTCGTAGAAAATGATCTTCAATTAGATTTAGATTGGCAGTTGAAAGGCTTAAAACACGCAGACAATCAAATTCAAGGCCTGCAGCAAACACTTCAGCTTAATGGCAAGCTTAACGAGCTAATGAGTAGCGCCATTTTAAAGGCAAAAACACATTTAGATGCGGCTGCAAATTCGACATTATTAATTGAAGATATCAACATTGAGTCTCAAGGTGATTTTAAACAGGCAATGAATTTTGAGCACGATATTAACTTGCTTGATATGAACCTGTCGTTTCGTCATGAAGTGTCTGACACTAAGATGCCATTTGAGTTAGTCATGATTGAACAAGACTTAACGGGCTTACAGCCTATACTTGAGCAACTAGCCCCAAAATTAAAAATTGAAACGGGTAGCAGTAGTGTTATTGCAAGTGGCGATTTAAAAACACAAAACATTGATTTTGATGTGCAGTTTGATGCTTCTGCATTATTTGATACCCACTACATTAGTGATGCAGCAGGAAAAGTGTCGGGCCAAGTCAGTTCAGGTTTGATTAATATACCTAAAACTAAAGTCACTATTGGAGAGTTTCGTTCAGGTGCGGTTTTGACGAATATTGAAGCCAATTTACAAGCTCAAAATGGCACCGCTTGGTTAAGTGATATTACCGCAGAGGCCTTTGATGGTGTGCTTAAAGCAGATAAAGTAATGCTGACAGCAGAACCACAACGTATTGAAGCAAAAGCTGAAAACTTAGACTTAGCGATTTTGGCCAAAGCAGGCCGAGAAGCGGGAGTAGAGCTTACAGGGCGAGTTTCTGGTGAATTACCGGTTGAAGTGTATGATGGCAAAGTAAGCATTACTGACGGTAAGCTGTATAACTTAGGTTCGGGCATGTTGAGTGTGTCTGAGAATGCGTCGGTCAACGCACTCAAAGAACAACAACCACAACTTAAAACAGTGATTGGTTTACTAGATAATTTAGACATAGATACGCTGCGCAGTGATGTGGCGTTAACGCAAGATGGCTGGTTAACGCTGGGTGTAAATATTAAAGGCGAAAACAAAAGCCAAGCACAGCCAGTGAATTTTAATTACACACATCATGAAAATATATACACCTTATTTAAGGCGTTACGATTGAATGATGAGATCAGTCAGCAAGTAGAAAAAGCTTTAACTAAATAGGGGAAGACCATGAAGTGGATTGCAGCTTTATTCAGTGCCTTAGTGCTAATGGGATGTACGCATAAGGTGCAAGTTGAAACTAAAGAGCCAATTACCATCAATTTGAACGTAAAAGTGGATCATGAAATCCGCGTTAAAGTAGACAAAGAGCTAGATAACTTATTTAGCGATGATAGCGAGTTATTCTAAGGAGATAGTTATGAAAAAGAGTGTATTTTTATTGCCAGTTTTAGCCTTAAGTTTTGCTTTTTCTGCTTTCGCGTTAGATTTAGGTTCGGCAAAATCTCAGGGCTTAGTTGGTGAGACTGCTTCTGGTTATTTAGGCGCTGTAAATAATAGCGCAGAAGTTCAGGCGCTGATTGAAGATATTAATGCTAAACGCAAAGCCAAATATAAGCAGTTAGCCGAGAAGCACGGCATCACGCTTGCTCAGGTTGAGCAACAAGCTGGTAAAAAAGCCTTGCAGAAAACAGAAAAAGGCCACTTCGTACAAGTAAATGGCAAATGGGTTAAGAAGTAATAATTTGCAAAGCTAGAAGCTAAAAGATATAAGTACAGTGAGCTTTTTAAGCGCTGTGCTTTTTTATTTCTATCATTTTTTATTTATTCAAACTATTTTCCAAAGCGCTGCGACTAACTTGTTAAATATTGAATTTGATATCTCAACAGGAAAGGTTATCGCTATGAAAATTAAAGCCCTCATTACCGTGTTAGCGAGTGCAGTGTTAACTGCATGTGTTGCAGCCAATGCCTCACCAGAACAAAACAAGGATTCTGATTACCGCATTCAAGTGTTTAAAGAATGTGAGAAAATTAAAGACATTGCTATGTCACCGGATCAGATTACTGCATATCAGGCATTACAAAATATCGAAGATAAGATGACACAATTAGAAGCGCCAATGCGTGATATGGATGAAGAGCTTGAGATCTATCAAGATCAACTTGATGAGCTCGCTGATGCGGTCACTTATGAAGACGACAATGTCCTTAAAATCGATAAGCAGAAATTGCGAGAACAAAAACAGCTGGCCCGAAAAATTGAGCAAATTGTAAGACATCATGAAGCAGATATTCGAGCGATTGAAAGTGAAGCAAGAAGAATAGAAGCTGCATCGATGCGTTTTGAGCGCGCCATTAAGCCTAGTTTAGATGGATTAGATCACGACCAAGTTCAGATTATCAATCGTAAAACGGCTAAGCCATTTAAGTGTTATCAGATGAGCTAGTCTGTCTAACGCTTATTAAAATTTATATCTCCCTTAAAAAAGGCCAGACATTCCAAATGCTGGCCTTTACGCGTTTTGGTATTACAGGGGAAACTTATCTATCTGTGTTTGGCTCAACACTTCTAGGGTTAATAGTGAGTGGCGACAGCGTAATTTTTGCATTGTTGCTCGCACCCATGTGATTGGTGTATTTTTGCCCTTCAAATAAGGTATAGAACACATCTAGGTAATCATCATCGTTACTAAACCAATGGCTTGGCATGGCTTTAATTAACTGGTTGGTTAATTGTGGAATAATCGCATAGCCTTGTACATTTGGATCAGGAATAGCGCGCATTACTTGCGTGACAATGTCTAGAAATGTGGTCGCTAACTCTTGGTAGTTAGTATTGTCATCTTGCTCCATTAGTAATACATCGGCTGCCTGCCAGCGATAGCGCTCCCAATGAATGAGGATCTGGTTTGGCGTATAGTCAGTACCATCATGATCAAGGTATGGCATATCGACAATATCTAACACGGGCTCATCACGAGATGGGCTCACGCCTGTCACAACAGCATAAACTTCGGCTTTGCCCGATACCCAAGGCTCTTCGTCATCATTCAAACGAATTCTATCAAGCTTAGAGGTTGAAATGGCAGTATCCTGAACGCTTTGTTGTTGCAGCATCACAGAAGGAGATTGGCTTCGAGCCTGCTCAAAAATAGACTGCATAACAGCAAGGCCTTCTTTTTTAACTTGCTGGCTGTCGAGCTCTAAAATCAGTACTGGTTGTGAGGGTAAAATACGCGCATCGAGTAAGTGTAAATTACCTTGTGCATCAAATGCCTCGACATATAGCCAGTCTTTGTCATCGCCTTTTGGTGCGAAGGCAATAAGCGGTTGCTGACCATTCTGCCATTGCATAAGCATATCTTTTGAAGCGAGTCTAAGTTGATATAAGTTAGCGTTAGCTTGCTCTAAGCCTTTTAACGAGCGGGTACGTGCATTGGCTTGTTGCATCAATTGTTGATTATTTTGCGTTAAACTCAGCGCGCTAAGTTTGGCGATATGGGTGTTGCTAAGTTGGTGTAACCAGCTTTTTTCTTGTGTCGCTAAATCCTTAGCAACATGGTTTGCCAGTACGCGCTTAATGTCAGTGACTTGCATCGCGTTATGGTTAAATTGATCAACTGCGTCAAGCGCTGGATGAGTGTTAAGTTTGCTCGACAATGCAATGTGCTCTGCAGCAAAACTTGATGAACTTACAAGCATTGAGCCCATAAGCGCGGTTTTAATTAAGTGATTCATAAGATTTCCTTGAAATAATCCGTGTTTATGTTTTTCACAACACCAGACTAGGTGTTAGGGATAAAATAGAGTAACTGCTTTATATCGTCAATTTATTTATAACAATATTTTTACATTGTGGGTTTTTAGTTATATGGATAAAGTATGCTTTTTGCTCTGATGAGCATTAAATAAAGCAACTTATGTTTTTTGAAGACAGAGTTTAAAAAATTTAAATGTAATGAAAATAGTTTATTTTTTGTTACTAAAATTCACTTTAAGGAAAATCATTATGACAACCCATAGCAAACCTTCGACCCTCTCATGGTTAATTTCATTATCATGTATGGCCAGCTCGGCTTGTATATATGCAAATGACTTCACCGCGCTTGATCAAGCTCTGCCTGCGACTTATATCATTAACGGGACCGAACCCGTATTTGATTTTGACGGCGACGGATGCTTGCCGAGTGCAGGCATAAGCAGAACAGGGATGCAAAATTCAGGGCTTAAAACATCAGGAAGTTTAGGTGGTAATTGTCGAGATAGCTGGTTTTTAAATACTTCTAATACGGTGCACCGCTATGCATGTAAAGAGACCAGTCATGGACAATATTGCGCGCACTTTTATGCATTATATTTCAAGAAAGATCAGGTGTTTGCTTATTTTGGCGGTGGTCATCGCCACGACTGGGAATATGCGGCAGTGTGGACCAAAGATGGTTTAGTCACGCATGGTAGTTACAGCGCCCATGGTGACTTATTCACAAAACCGGCCTCAGACCTACCGATGGAAAATGGCCATTTAAAAATTGTTTATCATAAAGATGGCATTCTGACTCATGCTCTTCGCTTTGCCAAAACGAATGAAATGGCAGAAAGCGCATATAATCGTTTTGTCACCCCCCCAATTATTAGTTGGTACGAAATGCAAGGTGACGGTATTGATAACCAAGGTTTACGTGACAAGCTGAATCAGTATGATTATGGCTCAGCAACTTTACCGGTTAAAGACAGTCGTTTTGTTTATAACATAAACCGTTTTAAGCCAGCAGGTTATCCTGAGTTTACCGAGCAAGATGCTTTAAATTCACAGTAAAAAACTGACCGCGAGGAGGTCCGCCTTCTCGCTCAAAATACTAATCGGTTCATAAGATTCTCATCACTTTTTAAAATTAGCATCTACACTTAAATACATCTATTTAGTTTTAGCATGAATCTATGTATTTCAGAGTCTTACTTATCACTATTTGCTTACTTTTAATAAGTTGTACAGAGCACACACAAGCTCCATTAAGAATAGGCACAAATACTTGGCCAGGCTATGAGCCTCTATATGTAACTCAAAAGAAGTCCTCTGAGTTTTTAAATAAAATTAAATTTATTGAATACCGAAATGCCTCTCAGGTCTTGAATGGCATTATTAATAATTCGATTGATGTTGCAGCAGTGACGCTAGACGAAGCGGTCAAAATAAAGGCGTTGGGTTACGATATCCAAGTGATTTGGGTGATTGATGAGTCCTATGGTGCAGACGCGCTTATATCCATGAACTCAGAAACCATTGAGGCGCTTAAAGGTAAAAAAATAGGTGTCGAAACATCTGCCTTAGGGGCATATTTCTTAAGGCGATTTCTTGAAAACAAACAACTTGAAAAAAATGATTTTCAGATAGTAAACCTTGAGGTAAATAGGCATTTAGATGCAATAAAACAGGGAACGGTCGATGCCGTATTAACGTTTGATCCAGTTAAAAGTAAGCTTTTAGAGTCCGGGGCCACTAACTTATTTGACAGTACGCAAATACCGGGTGAAATTATTGATGTACTTATTGTGAATCGCGCAAATTTTAGTACTCAGCAACAAGTCACTTTAAGCCAATTCTTAAAAGCGCATGCCAGAACCGTAATCGCGATAAACAGCAATATAAAACCTTACTACCACTCTTTAAATAATCGCTTAAATTTGTCTGAGACTCAATTTTTCGATTCTTACAGCCAAATTAAGCTTTTTGAATTAGGGCGAGTTGAGCAATGGCTCACTCAAGCTGATCAGCAACAGCAATTAATTAAGCGTTATTCAGATGTTTTATTAGAAGAACAAATCATTACTCAAGCATGTGATTGTGAGCATCTCGTTTCGACAAATATTTTAGAATTGGTAAAAAATGAAAAATAGATTCGTTTTATCTGTAGTGCTTATTTTACTGTCAGTCATGACATGCATTTTGCTTGTTTACCAGTTGGTTATTAAAGAAAAGCTGATAGATAGTATTGCGCAAGAGACTAACGAAAGGTTGAGTTTTAGTGCTGAGGTATTGGCTTATAATTTTAGTCATGATGACTTAGAGCAAACAAGGAATTGGTTAACTCTAAAAAGTGAGTTAACTGACGTTGATAGGGTGTTACTCGTTACTTCTGACAAAGTGGTTGTTGCTTCAAATCATATTGCTGATGAGGAGCGTCCTCTTCTAGAAGTCGATGCCAATATTTTTAATTTTATAACTGCAGCAGAATCACTCAATGTAACGGGCAATAAACTGAGGCTTGTGCAGCCCATTTTACAGTTGGGCTCAAATACACCAACACACTATTTGTATTTACAACGAGATATTACCGACAAACTACAGCAACTCAAGGCACAGGTATTTTATCTGTCGATTATGCTTATCGGGTTGTTTTCATTTTTCTTCTTCTTGTATTTGAGAGTAAAAAAACAAGAAGTAAAGCATGACATAACAGAAATTCAAAAAGCCATTACATTATTTAATGATGGTGCACATTCATCTAGGTTAACCGAAAATAAGCAGAGTGATTTTTTCCCGTTGCAATGCACTTTAAATGATTCATTTGCTTTAAATGAATATTTGCAAAGCTATTTGAAAGCGCAAGCTCAGTTTTCTGATTTAGTTAATGGGCTAGTGACAGATGCGATAGTGGAAACCAATGCACATGGTGAGATAACGCATGTAAATAAAACGGCTGTCTCGATGTTTGGTTATGACTCAGAAGATGAGTTGATAGGTAGCAATGTCATTGTGCTTATACCTACTAAATATCAGCGTAAACATAGTCAAAGCATGATGAATTACTCAGGCAAGCAACATGTCGATCAGGTATTAAACACCATTCGTAATGTTGCCGCAGTTAAAAAAAGTGGTGAGGCATTTCCTGTTGAAATTGTTATTTCGCAATATAAAATTCAAGAAAAACAGAGGTATATTGCATTTATTCGCGACTTTAGTGAAGTTGCCAGATATGAAAACTCAATTAAGAAACTGGCTTATTTTGACGCCCTTACTGGGTTACAAAACCTGAATGGGGTAATACACCAATTGAAAGCCCTTAAGTTACCACTTCAAGTTTCAGTTATCGAATTAGAAGGCCTACAAGATATTAATGATGTATATGGCCCAAAAGTAGGTGATAAATACCTTTGCTCATTTGCTCAAGCGTTGTCTCAATTACCTTTACAAGGGGTGATTGCTGCTCGGGTTCGTTCAAGTCGTTTTCTTGTGCTTCATCAAAGTTCTTTAAAAGATGAGAGTAAGCAATTTCATAAGCTCAATAAAAAAGAAATAGAGATTGATGACTTTACGGTTAAATTGAAGTTTGTGCGTTGCACCGCAAAGTTGTTGAGCAGTGAAAGTTTAGGTGAACTTCTTGGGCAGTGTGATTTAGCGTTAAGAGATCAAGAAAATAGAGGAGTAGGCTCAGTTGTTAAAATAGACATCGACTTTTTAGAAGAGCTGAAATACCAAGCATGGCTTAAACAAGCATTAGAAAAAGCAATAGAAAGTAAACAGTTATATTTTGACTATCAACCAAAGTTTGACACAAAGACTTTAAAGCCTTGTGCAGCAGAAGCTTTGATCCGTTGGAATTGTGATGGTGAAATGATCTCACCTAGTGTCTTTATTACGATGGCAGAAAAAAAAGGCATGATGCCTTTGCTCGACAGATATGTGATCAGAACTGTTTGTAGTCAAATTCGCCAGTGGTTAGATATGAACCTAGAAGTTTTACCCATTTCAATAAATTTATCGGCTAGGCATTTATTTGAACAAGACACCATAGCGGTTATTTTTGAGCATGTTGGGGAGTTTGATATTCCGCCGCATATGCTGGAAGTTGAAGTAACTGAATATGGCTTAATTAAAGATTATAAAAAAACAGCCATTAATATGATGCGCCTTGAGAAAGCAGGGATTTCAGTGGCCATTGATGACTATGGTACTGGGCATGCTAACTTAGAAACCGTCTTATCATTACCTATTAAGCATTTAAAAATAGATCAAAGCTTTATTCGTTTAGGCATGAAATCGGTAAAAGGGCAGGCCATTCTAGAAAACATTATTTCATTGGCGAAATCATTGAAGGTGGTTACAACTGCAGAAGGTGTGGAAACACAAGAGCAATTAGATTATTTAAAAAATGCGCAATGCGATGCAATTCAGGGCTATTTGTTATCAAAACCTATGAAGTTAAAAGATTTTGAAGATTTGATGAATAGAAGGAATGATCAATAAAGGAAGCAAAATGCTTCCTTAAATATTAGGGTATATTGGAAGTATTTGAATTAAATTTATACTTCAAACATAAATATATCCTAGTAATCAGGCATACAGATTTCGTTTCTTGCCGAATAACAGTTTTGTCCAGTTGGACAACCCAAGAAAACAGCTGTGTCACAACCAAACGAGTAGCAAGCACCTTGAGTTGCTGTACCGCCTGCAACGTGAGGGGTTTGGTTGTTCGCGATTGTTTTTACATCTTTGCTTAACTGTTTTATGGTTTTCTTTTGTAGCTTAATTTTCATCTTAATCTCCTTGTTTGAATCAAGCCTGTTTACTATGGCACTCAAGTAGAAGAGTGTAAACAAAAAGTTATAAATTCAATTTTACTCTCCGAGTGCATAAGTCGTATAGGTACTCTTTAGTGAAAATATTTGTTTCGAGTTTGTACCTTTTTCTGTCATGGTAATGGTTAACTTTTCATTAGGCTTTAAGCTGTTAAGCAATGATACATGTATAGACATAACATCACGTAAAGGGAGTAAAAACTTACCGATAATAACAATATGCTCAATTTGACTGTTATTAACATCATGATTTTTCTGAGGGGCTAACATGGTGCCACTTAAGAAAGTTGTTTGCTCCTCACTTTTTAAATACAAAGACTCTGTAACGTACTCAATCATCTCTTTTTGCTGAGATTTAATCTCCTGAATAGTGAGTATTTTATCTTTGTCCTTATCAAATCCCATTAGAGTTGAAACAGGTAAAGACAAAACTAAATACCCACCAGATTGATCGAAATTTAACGTGCCTTTGTTAGGTGCCATCAAATGAGCTTGAGTGTTATGGCTAAAAACGCTCAGTAAAATTCCAATGAGTGCAGAGCACAATTTGAGTTTCATCGTCATATTTAGCCTCTTTTATAACTCGCCTTTTACGCAGCGCTGAAAATACGGGTAGGAATCTGTGGCGTAGTAATGATAAATACCTTCAGGGAATTCAGGCGTTACACCAAAGCGGCCATTACATTCGTCTAGGTCTCCAGATCCAGCTACATATTCCCAATCTTCGGCAAAGGTGCCCAGTGGATATACTTCAACAGATGGGCGGCTGGTGCTGATATTTTCAATCAACTTATAGCTGCCTGTGATTACTTTTATTGGCGAACTTGCATTTTCAGCTTCGCTAAAGCCATATCTTGCGTAAATAGGAAAGCCGTCAGCCGCCCAGCCAATTAAAGTCATAGTTGAATTATTGCCACCTCTGAGCGCTATAAATCCTTCCGGCATACCATGATAGTGATAGGCTCCACCAGGTTGCACATGGGCGTTATTGTCGTCGGTGCCGAAGTTAAAACTGGTTTGTCCCAGCGCTTCAATATGCCAACTCCCTTCATTGCCAATTAGGCTACAGTTATTACCAGAATCATCACAGGTGCCAGCGGTATTAGCGTCAATCTTGACGCCATTTAAAACATATCCGGTAGCACCACGAGGGCCACCTAAAGTATTGGCCGATGTGCTTTCTTGAGGTGAAAGTGTGTAAGCGATTGAGACGTTTTGCTCGCTGATTTCATTGGGATTATTGGCATTGGGGAATTGCCCGGTAGCATGATCCGGTAGGCCATTGGCCGTTAAGGTTCGATTACTGCCATCACATGACCACTGAGCGTTGCTGGTGGCTTGGACAGAAGCTGAACCATTGTATTCATTGTAATAATAATCACATAGCACGCCGTCGGTATAACCGGTTATAGACGCAGTTCCATTGTTTGTGTCGTTATTGGAAGAAGTACTGTTGTCAGAGCCTGTAGAGCTATTAGAGTCACCTTGAGTAGAGTTATTACTTGTGTCGTCACTAGCTGATGAGGTATCAGCTATGATTTCATTATTATTGTTATCAGAACTACCGCAACCAAAGAGTGTGAAAGTAGCCGCGAATAGAGCGAGATATGTCGGTGTAATGAGGTTTATAAGTTTCATCATAATCACTCCTATAGGTAAAGCTTCAATTGGATTATGAATTAACTGTAGGTTTTAATTGTGCAGTAAATGTGCACAAAGTGTCAGCCTTTTGCAAAGCCATAGACTGACACAAGAATTTATATGCTAACCAAGCTTATCTTTTAATTGAGCGTATTGATAATATCCCCATTGCCCAAAGCGTCTGAGGCTTGGAAAGGGTAAATAAGGCAGTGGTGTTCGATACAAAGGCAAGTTTGGCACTGTGACTCCCGCGATTTGTTGCGCCAGTCTATACGCGGCCTGCGCACTAAAAGAGACGCCAGCACCACAATATCCTAAGGTATAGCCAATATTGCCTTGCACAGTGACGTGAGGCATATCGTCGAGCGCAGCCGCAATATAACCATGCCAATAATAGTCATGACTGATGTTGCTTAGAGTCGGGAAGCAATCAGCCAAGCCTTTCTTTAGATTATTTAAATAGGTTGGCTTATTTTGATCTTTGGCAAAAATTGCACCACGGCCGCCAAATAACAAGCGATTATCAGGCAATAAACGGTAATAGTATTTTAAGGTGCGCGTATCCATCGTCACTTGGTGGGTTTTTAGCCCAGAGCTTTGCAGTTGCGCTTGGGTGAGCGGTTTTGTCACCATTATGCTACTGAGGATAGGTAGATAGCGGTTATTAATAAGTGGCGAAGTCATCTTACTGTTATAGGCGTTTCCTGAAATCACCAACTTATTGGCCTTGATATTAAAGCCGTTGGCTTTTAGGGTCACATGATTACCAGCGTCGTTAATATCGCTTGCAAGTGTGTGCTCAAATATTTTTACGCCAGCCTCCATGGCCATTTTTTTATAACCCAACACAAGCTTAAGTGGATGAATACCAAAGCCATCGGGTAAATGCATCGCACCATAGGCTTGTTGGTTGTGCATATAGTTCGCTTTTAATTCATCTGTAGATAAAAATTCAGCATCACTTGAAAGGTGTGTTTGTAAGAACTCTGCTTGCGCTTTAAGGCCTGCAAAGGCTTGCTGGTTATGTGCTATTTTTAGGTAGCCTTTTGGTTGCGGGTCACACTCGATCTGTTGGCTTTTAATCAGATCTTCTACCCGTTGCACCGCTTCTGTAAATTCACCATAAATCCCTTGGCAAACATCCATGCCCCATTTATTTGCCATTTGCGGGTAGCTCAAACGTCCAGAGCCTTTCAGCACAAACCCTGCATTTCGCGCACTGGCACCAAAACCGACTTGATTTGCTTCAAGCACAATACATTCTTGCTGATGCTCAGTTGCTAAATAATAGGCAGTGAGCAAACCACTAAAACCGCCGCCAATGATGACGACATCGCAATTTGTGTCAGACGTGATAGCTGGCTGTAAGTCAGGCAATGCTTGGGTACTGGCCCAATAGCTAGGTGCAAAGGCTTGGTTTTGGCAGTGCTGCGCACTAATAGGGTCGTAATATTTGCTCATGATTTATTGTTATTTGAAGAATAAAAGCACTGAGCAGTGTATTACTTGAAAGGGGAGAAGTAAAAGGCCACGAATGTGGCCTTTGTAATTTTTTAGTTTAAAGAAGCGCTTAAATTAATGTACAAATAATTGCTAAACTTTTCTTTTGTGAGGTGCTTACCTTGTGCTATTTCTTCAATTAACCCATCTACACTCTTCTTGTCTGTTGGGTTGCCTGCATAACCATATAAAAAGATATCCAACTGTTCAAGTGTGGCATTTCCAACTGGTTCTGGGAAAACATCGCCAAACGATAGATCTGGCACTTGACCTTGAATATAACCTTGAATACTCATATCAAAACGCGTTTCGGCAGCATCATCCACTAAAAAACTGAAGTCGATATATACACTTGTCAGTCTGCTATCAGCTGAGCTGAAGTCATAGCTTAAATCACTTGCGGTTGCGAATGCGATTAAGTCTTCACTCAGACTTGTCGGGGGGGTCGGTAATTCATTTAAAACATATGAACCATCACTGTTAACTCTACTTCTAGCATGCGTATTAATCCTAACATTTACGTCTCCAACATTGTTAGAATCACCAAATGATTGGCGATAAAAGCTGTGATCTGTAAGTGAAGGGAAAACATATAGAGGGCTTAAGTCATTCGCAAAAGTGTATTGCCAGAATCTATAGCTATGAGTTTTCTCAAAGTAACCGACAGTTGTTATAAAATTTGCGTTCGAACTGATCTGATGAGTAACTTCAACTCCCTGATGTGAAAAGTCTTCGTCTGTTAGCTTTATGACATTCGAATCGTTTGGTACCTTGATAATAGTTGCTTTTGCTTCACTTTTATCTCCGGCAACGACAGAAAAGTAGGTTTCTTCTTGTGAGCATACTTGGATCGAGTCACTGACCGTTGTTGTATAGCCATTATACAAAGAATATCCAGACTGTAAGAAAGACAGTTCTGAGGTATCTAGGGTATAAGTATCACAACCACAATCACTTTGGTCACGATAAAAAGTAAACTTACCCAAATTCGTTCTGTTCTCTGTATCTAAAAGTGTATGTATTTTTTTATAAGTACCATCATCAGCATCAACTTCATCACCTAATACTGAAACGTGTTTAGTGTCTTTTGGTACTTCACCTGAAAACACGCCTTCAGCATTGGTTTTGGCTGTGCCTACAGGTTTACCTGCTTCGTCATGAAAAACGATGTCGGTTGCATATGGAGTTTCTGTTTGGCAAGAATATGTGTAGGCCTCCAGTGATATTTTTTGTAGTGGTGCAGTAACGCCACCACCAGTACCAGGACCTTTTTCAGGAGTGTTTGTACCAGATGAACCGCCGCCACACGCCGTTAAAGTAAGTGTTAATGCTGCAAGAGGAGTGAGTAAATGTTTTTTCATTATTTGTCTTTTATCTTGTTTTTATTGAATAAATTATCTCACTTTCGGATGTTTGGTGAAAGAATGTAGAGAGTTTGGAATGTGATGAAATGTAAACAAAGAATGAAAAGGTTTGGTGTTGTGGAGGCTGATGTGGATTAGGAAAATAAGGTGCAGAGTATAGACCTAGGCATACTGCACCTTATTGGATTAACACTCAAAAGTGTTACTTGGGTTAATAGGCGTTAACCAAGCTTAAGCAGGTAACTGCGTTAGCTTATTTGGTTGAGACCGTATCTAACCAAGCATGAAAGTCAGCGTCCATGCTGGTACCCCAATTTTTTACGATTTTTTGATAGCGCGGGTAATCGCCGCGACGCACATGAAATAGCATCTCTTCGACTTTATCGCGTTGTTTTTCCATCATGTAGCGCACTGCTAAGTAGCCCCAGCGATAGATACGGTCGGTATTCCAGTTTGCGCTGTTGTTATAAAACAATTCGCTCAATTGATAGGTTTTTTTGCCAGCCAACGCAAGTGCACGCGGGTTATTGTTCATATGGGCAACATATTCACCTAGTCCTTCGCCCCACCAAATTAAATAAGGCGGCTCAGCAGCGGGCTCTGGACAATATTCTGGACCATAGTGATTATCATGAGGCGGCGCGCAGTAATCACCATAAGTATTAAAACGACCATCTAAATAGTGCACAAACTCATGGTTTAAGTTCCATACGGTGCCCTTTTTCAAATAGGCCACATACTCGGCACTGTTGTCTTCTAAATGTGGTAAACCTTCGAGGTACATGCCACCATTGTTAGACGGTACGTCAAAATGATCGGTGACATACTTTACGTAGTCTTCACGGCTGGCGTAAATATTGGCGCGCAACACATCATTGTTGTCGTGTAATAGTGGCTTACCACGCGTATTGAATAGAGTGTGAAAACGCTTTTCTGTTTCTAGCAGTAATTTACAAGAATCTTCGATATTTTGCTGCGACATGGCTTGGAAGCGTAAGACCAAGTTATCAGCGCAGTAATGCTGATTTGCAAGCACTTGGTTGATCTTCGCTTCATTGCGTTTCCAAGCTGGAATATAGACTTCACCTTCTTTAACGACATTGCCATATGCCAGCTTTACTTTACTGTAATCTACGACATCGGCTGGTTGCTCAGTGGTTTGACAGCCAGCAAGCACGGCAAGCGATAGAACCGCGGTTATTATTTTTGCTTTCATTGCTTCAAGTATCCAAATGCTCAATATGAATTTTGTATACATTATACTTATTTTGATTTTGAATACAGCAAAGAAAGTCGATTATTTAGTTTTTTGTACTAATTCACTAAATGAATAGCGTTATTTCGAGGTCTATTTAAAGGCACAAAAAAGCCAACCTAAAAGGTTGGCTTGAGTTTCATAATGCAAGTATGACAACGTGTTATGAATTTTTGAAACTACCTAAATCTTAAATTTTCTCGAGAAAGCTCTGAGATGGACTTACACCCCATTAGGCGCATATCTCTAATGAGCTCTTGTTGCATAAGCCCAAGTGCACGCTCAACACCAGGTTGACCTGCAGCGGCAAGGGGGTATAAATACATACGGCCAATGCCCACGGCTTTTGCACCTAGTGAAAGCGCTTTTAAAACATGGGTGCCACGTTGAATGCCGCTGTCGAAAAGCACATCAATTTTATCGCCGACGGCATCGACGATTTCAGCTAACTGATCGAATGAACTGCGAGCGCCATCGAGTTGACGACCGCCATGGTTGGAGATCACAATACCCGTACAGCCAATATCAACTGCGCGTTTGGCATCTTCAACGGTCATAATGCCTTTCAGGCAAAACTGGCCATCCCAAAACTTCACCATTTCGGCCACGTCATCCCAGTTCATGGTGGGGTCGAGCATATTGGTGAAGTAGTCACCAATAGAGCTGGTGCTGCTCCCCATGTTTATGTGTGCGTCAAGCTGCGGCAGACTGAATTTCTCGTGGAATACGTAGTTCAGCCCCCACATTGGTTTAATAGCAAACTGGAGCAAGCCTGCCAGTGTTAAACGAAACGGAATCGAAAACCCAGTGCGCAAATCGCGTTCACGGTTGCCACCTGTGATTGAATCAACAGTTAGCATCATCACTTCGACTCCTGCCGCTTTAGCACGCTCCATCATGGCACGGTTTAACCCTCGGTCTTTGTGAAAATAGAATTGATATACCTGTGGCGTCGAGGTTTGCTGAGCAATCTCTTCTAAACTGACGGTGCCAAGTGAAGACACACCAAACATGGTGCCGTATTTTTCAGCGGCTCCCGCAGTTGCGCGCTCACCTTGATGATGAAACAGTCTTTGCAATGCGGTAGGCGAGCAATACACTGGCATGTCGAGCTTTTGGCCCATGACAGTAACAGATAAATCAATATCTTCGACTCCCGTCAGTACGCTCGGTAGTAAATCACAACCTTCGAACGCCTCTGTATTGCGACGATAAGTAGTCTCATCGTCAGCGCCACCATCGATGTAGTTAAAGATTGGGCCGGGCAAACGTTGCTTTGCCAGTTTTCTAAAGTCTTGAAAGTTGTAGCATTGATTAAGGCGCATAACAGGTGTCCTAAGTGTTATCAGAAGTATGAGCACTGCTGTGTTTTGCGAAGTGTATGGCTGAAAACCACCAAGCGTTAATAGCAATAATAGAAAAGCATTTTTGCCAAATTGGCAACCTAACCATGTTAAATGGTTTAACACACAGCTGAATAGATCGCGCGACGCTTGCTTAATCTCCGATAAAGACTCGGTTTAATGTTAATGACTTGCTAAATCAGCTCATCAGGAGATTTCTACATTCTGTACTTTTTGGAAAAAGTCTTTGGCTTTATGTCCATTTATCGAAAGGTTAGCTGCCCGTAAATTTTCTCCCGACAACACATATAACAATAAACCTAAACTGAGGAGTGCGTGGTGAAACAGCTATCAAATAAAGTCGTTTTAGGGTTAGGTGCATGTGCACTGAGCCTTGCATCACAAGCGCAAGCTGTAGAAATACTGAACGTTAAACAGGGTGAAAAACAAACTAAGGTGGCAATTGGCGGTTACGGTAAGGTCGATATTCGTCATGTCTCTGGTGATGTGGCTTATCAAGATTATTGGCTAGCAAATTTTCCAGGAGGTGCAGCACAAGATACCTCGCATACGGCATTTAATGTTAAAGAGTCTCGGGTGAATTTAACCGTGCAGCATGGCGACATTAAAGGTTTTGTTGAGATGGATTTCTATGGCGGCGGCGGTAACGAAGTAGTCAGTAATTCATCAAACCCGCGCCTAAGACATTTATATATTCAGTATAAGAACTGGATGGCGGGTCAAAACTGGACCACCTTTATGCCACTACATGCACTGCCAGAGTCACTTGATTTCGGTGGCCCACACGCCGGTGAGGTCTTTATTCGTCAAACTCAACTGAGATACACCCATGGTGCGTGGCAGTTTGCCATTGAAAACCCAGAGACTAATGGTGACGGAGATGTCGGCAGCAGTGTCAGTGGCGTGGGTGTTACTGGTGCTCAGGCAGATAACGATGAATCGCTACCAGATTTTATTGCCCGTTATAACCATAAAGCGGATTGGGGCATGGTATCTGTCGCTGGCCTGTTACGCAAAGTTGACCAAGGCGGCCTAGATAAAACGGCGACTGCATTTAACATCGCGGCAAAAATTAACACCGTTGGTAAAGATGATCTACGTTTTCAGGTAACCAGCGGAGATGCTGGGCGCTACGTTGCAGCGGGCATTACTCCTGACATAGTTACCGCAGAGGGCAAGCAAACAGCCGAAGTCGAAAGTACGGTGGCCTATGCGATAGCATATAGACACTTTTGGACGCCAAAGTTACGTTCATCGGTGTTTTACGGCAGTGCCTCAACAGATGTACTTGAGCGCAAGCGCAGTCATTTTGGCGTGAACTTGATCACCAGCTACAACGAATACTTAGATTTAGGGGTTGAGCTAGGTAACTTTAGTGTTGACGACGAACGCATGCAGAACATTGATTCAAATTACTTACAATTCAGTGCCAAACTAAAGTTTTAACTAAAGGTTTTAATTAAAAGTTCTATAACTTTGTTTTAGTAAAAAGAGTATCTTCATTTAATAAAGATACTCTTTTTTTGCTAAATACGCGTCACGTAAATGCTCAACGAGCAAGTTAAGCTTTTTGTCTGGCTGGCGCGATTTTGGATAGACCGCATATACTCCAAGCTCTTTTGCTGTGTAATCAGCTAGCAAAGACACTAATCTGCCTGACATTAAATCATCATGAACCAGTGCGCGAGGCAAATACGCAATGCCGAAGTTGGTTGCGGCAGCATCGCGGATCGCCGCAAGACTATTGGTATAAAAACGCCCTTGCACCTGTACGTTTGCCTCTACACCATCTTGTTGGAATAGCCAGTTATCAGGGCCAACGCCTTCATATTTGTAAATTAGACATTCATGTTTAAGCAAGTCATTGGGTTTATGAGGAATACCATGCTGATTTAAGTAGCTAGGGCTGGCACATACAATCCACTGGGAATTAATAAGCCTTCTTGCGACCAAAGAAGAGTCTTCAAGAAAAGCGGTTCTGATGGCTAAATCAAAGCCTTCATCAAGAATATTGACCAATCGATTGCTGACATGAAGTTCAACCTCAACATCAGGGTAGAGTTGGCAAAATTCAGCAATGGCTTTACTGAGTAATAGATTCGCTGAAACTGATGGCACAGTCACGCGAATTTTACCGCGCACGGCATCACCATAGCCTGTCACTGTGTCTTGTGCATCTTGCAGTGCTTGCTTGGCTAAGCGCGCCTTACCGTAAAGGGCTTGTCCTGCATCGGTTAAGCTGAGTTTGCGGGTAGTGCGATACAATAATTGTACATTTAAGGCTTTTTCTAAACGGCTGATCCGTTTGCTCACCACAGAATTTGTCATTTCAAGTTTTTCAGCGAGTTTAGAAAACGAGCCTTCATCAACGACTTGAACAAACAAGAAAATATCATCAGATTTAACCATAAATACACCTAACAGCCTCTTTCAACGATATTGATTATGTCAAAAAAGGAAAAAAACATTCTCTTTAATGAATATATATTAATAGTTAACAGAGTTGTACATTTCTATAAATTTTGTTTACTCGATGCTTATGTATCAATAATTAAATAAATCACAAATAAGCACGTTGTGGGTAAGTAAAACAATAAAAACTGGACAACAAGAGAAAGTAATATGAACGAATTAACACTAGGTGCATTGGCTTTATTGCCAATAGCATTAGCAGCTCTGCTGCTGGTGGGCCTGAGTTGGCCTGCGAAAAAAGCCATGCCTGTGGTGCTAGCAACGACTGCCGCACTGGCGCTCTTTGTATGGGATATGTCGACCAATCGCGTGTTAGCGTCAATTCTACAAGGTTTGGGGATCACCTTCTCTATCTTGTGGATAGTTTTTGGCGCAATTTTTTTATTGAATATGCTAAAGCATACGGGGGCCATAGGTGTCATCCGTGAAGGATTTATGCATGTCTCGCCCGATAGACGTGTTCAAGCCATTGTGATTGCATGGTGCTTTGGCACGTTTATAGAAGGCGCCTCTGGCTTTGGTACGCCTGCGGCAATCGCAGCGCCATTATTGGTTGCAATCGGCTTTCCAGCTTTAGCAGCAGTGTTAATGGGCATGATGATCCAAAGTACGCCAGTCTCTTTTGGTGCTGTGGGCACACCTATTATCATCGGTGTAAATAAAGGGTTAGATACCACGGCAATTTCAGCTCAGCTTGCGACCCAAGGCTGGACGTGGGAGCAATATCTGCAGCTTATCACCACCAATGTTTCAATTATTCATGCCATTGTAGGTACTGTGATGCCGTTGTTTATGGTGATGATGCTGACACGTTTTTTTGGACAAAACAAAAGCTGGAAAGAAGGCCTTGAAGTGTTAACGTTTGCTATTTTTGCTGGCTTAGCCTTCACCATTCCTTACGCATTAACTGGGATTTTTCTTGGCCCTGAATTTCCATCGCTCCTTGGCGGTTTAGTGAGTATTGCCATTGTTGTTACCGCCGCTAAAAAAGGGTTTTTAGTGCCTAAAACCCAGTGGGATTTTGCCAATAAAGAGACTTGGCCTAAACAGTGGTTGGGCAACCTAGAGATTAAAGCTGAAAACATCAGCGGTAGCCGCTCAATGTCTATTGTTGTGGCTTGGGTGCCTTACCTAATTGTTGCGGCTTTATTGGTTTTTTCTCGTGTATTTGCAGAATTTAAAGGGTTACTAACTGGTTTTAGTATCAGTTTCAGTAATATTCTCGGTGAAACTGGGGTGAGCGCTTCTTTTGCCCCTTTATATTTGCCAGGTGGATTAATGGTGATTGCTGCTTTGGTGGCGCTTATTTTACAAGGTCAACCGGGTCAAAAAGGTCAAATCGTGCGAAGTGCATTTGGTGAATCGATCAAAACCGTGATCAGTGCAGGCTTTGTTTTAATGTTTACCGTGCCTATGGTTCGCCTATTTATTAATTCAGGTGTGAACCTATCCGATTTACCTAGTATGCCAATGGCCAGTGCCCAGATGTTTGCCACTTGGTTTGGTGAGGCTTTTCCCCTTGTAAGCCCAACCATTGGTGCACTAGGTGCCTTTATTGCAGGGTCTAATACCGTATCAAATATGATGTTTAGTCAATTTCAGTTTGAAGCGGCAATGAGTTTAGGGTTATCGCCAGCATTGATCATCGCAGCACAAGCAGTGGGAGCTGCAGCAGGTAACATGATTGCGATTCATAATGTGGTCGCGGCAAGTGCAACAGTTGGCTTATTGGGTCAAGAAGGGGCCACACTCAGACGCACAATTGTGCCAACCTTATATTATGTTTTGGCGTCAGGCGCCTTAGTGATGACAGCCTTATATGTTTTGAATATTGCAGGACCGTTAAGTCATTAAAATGGAGAAGAATATGAACAACCAGCAGTTATTGGCCGCTTTAAGCAAAGTGTTAGGCAGTGAGAATGTGCAAACTCAAGCCAATAAAACTGAGCACTATAGAACGGGCTGGCGCTCGGGAGGCGGCAGTGCGCTGGCTGTTCTATTTCCGCAAAATTTATTGGCATTTTGGCATGCGTTAGAGCTCTGTGTTGAAGCTGACTGCATTATGATCATGCAAGCGGCGAATACCGGCTTAACCGAAGGCTCAACGCCTTCGAGTGATGGCTATGATAGAGACATAGTGATCTTTAACACTTTGGCGATGGACGACTTAGTGGTTCTAGAGCAGGGCAAGCAAGTGTTAAGCTTTCCCGGTACTACGCTACATAAGTTAGAAAAAACCTTAAAGCCGTTATCAAGAGCACCACACTCTGTGATTGGTTCTTCTTGTTTAGGCGCATCGATTGTTGGCGGAGTGGCAAACAACTCAGGTGGGGCATTGGTAAAGCGTGGACCAGCGTACACTGAGTTGTCACTCTTTGCCCGCGTTGATGAAAAAGGCCAATTGCATTTAGTGAACCACTTAGGCATTGAATTGGGTGAAACCCCTGAAGAGATCTTAAAAAACCTGATGTCGGGTAATTTTGCTCATAACAACCTGGTTACCGATAAAAAAGCCAGTGCGACAGACTATGAAGGTTTATTGCGCGATGTAAATGCTGATACGCCCAGTCGTTTTAATGCCGATACCTCAAAGCTTTATGAGGCCAGTGGCTGTGCAGGTAAAATAGCTGTGTTTGCTGTGCGCCTTGATACCTTTGCAGTACCGAGCCAAGAGCAGACATTTTATGTGGGCACCAATGACCCTAAGACCTTAAGTGATTTACGTCGTCACATATTATCTGAATTCAAAAACTTGCCCGAAGTGGGAGAGTATCTGCACCGCGAAATCTTCGATATCGCAGAAAAATATGGCAAAGATACCTTCTTAAGTATTCAGCATTTAGGCACGGATAGACTACCTAAGTTGTTTGCCTTAAAAGGGCGATTAGATGCGACTTTTAAGAAGTGGCAGTTTATGCCGCGCAACTTCACCGACAAGGTAATGCAATGGGCAAGCTACTTATTCCCACAGCATTTACCTAAGCGCATGCTGGAATTTAGAGATAAATACGAGCATCACTTAATTTTAAAAATGAGTGATGGCGGTATTGCCGAAGCCAAACAGTTTCTAAAGTCGTATTTTGCTCAAAACCCACAAGCGGGCGGGTATTTTGAGTGTACACCCGATGAAGCCAGTAAGGCGTATTTACAACGTTTTGCAGCAGCAGGTGCCGCTATTCGCTATCAAGCATTACATGAAGATAAAGTGGGAGACATTTTAGCGCTCGATATTGCCCTACGTAGAAATGACTTTGATTGGGTTGAAGAGTTACCAGAAGACATTGCCAGTCAGGTCGATAAGCGCCTTTATTATGGGCATTTCTTCTGCCATGTATTTCATCAAGACTATGTGCTGAAAAAAGGCGCTGATGCTAAGAAAGTGAAAGCGCAAATGTTGGCTCTACTAGATTCTCGTGGCGCTAAGTACCCGGCTGAACACAATGTCGGTCATCTTTATGAAGCCGAAGAAGATGTAAAAGCATTTTATCGCTCATTAGACCCGACCAACCGCTTCAACCCAGGGGTAGGCAAGATGGAAAAACATAAACGTAATTGCTCATGTTGCTGATCTATTGAAGCGCATTATTGGCATATAAATTTTACCCGTTGTTCTCACCAAAGGCAGTCTAGTGCACTAGGCTGCTTTTTTATTATTTAGCCTAAAACTTGGTTTTATCATTCAAGACGTTGATAGTTAGTGTAGCTATCTTTCGAGGTTTCATTGAGCTCCATAAAGCCGGCGAAGGTGCCGCGCATCGTCATTTCAGCACTTAGAGGCAGAACTTGTTCTAACACTTCTGTGAAGGTTAACAGCATCTTAAATTGCTCTATGTTTGTCATCGCCATTGGGCTGAATTCAGCTAAATTCGTGATGGTGATTTGCTTAAGTAGCTGGTTTTTAGGCGAGACGACTAATGTGCCTTTTAGCTTACCAATGGCGTCATCACCGAGTTTTGGGATATTGACATCAAAACTTGCCGTAATCGCTTCGTTTACAGAATCGAGTAACAGTAATGAATCTATAGAAATGAGCTGCTCAAGTTTAATACTGAAGGTTTTCTTGTCTTTATTGCGTTGTTTTATAAAAGCGCGCTTTTGCTTGTCGGTCGCAGGCTTTTTGTCTTTAGTGAGCAGTTGCCACTTTTGTCCGTCGGGAAGCGCACCGTTAAATGCTGCAGTATAGTCTGTGATTTCTCCTTCTTCGTTCTCAAAGCTGTGTAGCTCAAACGCCCACTTTGTTTTGTCGACGTCTTTAATTCGCTGGATGGCATTCTGAACGACAGATTTTAAGTGTGACGCTTCAAATTGTGCTGCAATGGTGTGATTACTTAAAAATAACAACCAAAGAAGTAATAAAAGTTGAAAGATAGTTCGCATGGCTTTGCTCCTTAATTTTACTTGATGGTCGCAGGTCAGGTGTGAAATCAATGTGAAAGCAAAATAAGACTAAACTTAATGGCTGTGTAAGACGTAAAAATGAGTGATGAATGCAATAAGGTCGGCATATGAAGAATAATTTAGAGTCAAAACATATTTTGCGTGTATATGAGTATATTCAACAACACGGTGAACCATATGAGCAGGGCAAGCATTTAGAAGGGATCACGGCGTTCTCTGACATTGATGGTTACACCATCTATTTACAGGGCAATGGTGTATTACTCAGGTTTGGGTTTCACAATAAATATGATCTTGAATATGAACACGATAAATTAAAAGAAGAATTTTTGAAAAAACTGGATGTGATTGTTAAGCAATTTCAGTAAAGCCAAAAAGGAAATTAAATTGATGAAACAACTTTTACTTAGCTTTGTATTAATTTTAATGACGGGCTGTGTGGCCCAGTACCCAAACCAAAATGTCACTGGTAAAGCTTTTCCTAGTATCTCTGGTGGAAGTCTAGAAAAGCAGCGTATTAACTTACCTGATTTTGTTAAAGGTGAAGTTGCGCTATTTTTGGTTGGCTACAAGCAGGACAGTCAGTTCGACATTGACCGTTGGTTGATTGGCCTTGATATGAAAGGCGCAGATATAAAGCGTATGAATTACCTACCATTGCTGGCATGTTGCCGAGAATGTTTAGCATACAAATCGATGAAGGCATGCGCCGGGGTATTCCTAAAGAGCTATGGGGTGGGGTGATCACCATTTATGACGATGGCGAAAAAATCCAAGCGTTTACAGGTAATGAAAACCCAAATAACGCCAGAGTGATGCTGCTTGATAAAAACGGCAAAATTATCTACTTCTACGACAGAGGATTTTCTGTCTCGGCATTGAATGAAGTGCTAGCATTGGCTGAAGCCCAATAAAAAGCCCAATAAAAAAGTACAAAAAGAAGTACAAAAAATTGCAGCCTGAACTTTACTATATGTTCAGGCTGCTTGTAGTTATATTTAATGCAATTTCATCTTAGGGCGCACAATGCGCAGTAACTTTTCTGATAACCACAAAGCCGCGGTTTTGATCGGGCCGTGAATGGCATTTTGGTGCATACGATAAAGCGATAAATACATCACTCGCGCTAGATTACCTTCGATAAACATGGTGTTGTTAGTCAGGTTGCCCATTAAGCTACCTACCGCGCTAAAGCGAGAAAGGTTTACCAGTGAACCATGATCTTTATAAACAAAAGGTCTTGGCGCTTTACCGCTGAATTTGGCTAAAATATTGTGGGCGACATTACTCGCCATCTGATGCGCAGCTTGCGCGCGAGGCGGCACAAAGGAGCCATCCTCTTGCTCACAGGCGCAGGCATCACCTAATACATGAATATGAGAAGCGCCTTTTGCTTGTAAAAATTCATCTACTTTAATTTGATTGTTGCGAGTGAATTCAAAGCAGTCGAGGTTTTTAATAAAGTCGGCAACTTTCACACCAGCCGCCCAAAGCATTAAATCAGCTTGGATCAAGGTATTGTCATCGGTGATAAAGCCCTCAGAAGTTGCTTTGCTGACTTTAGTACCTTCTAAGATATTTACACCTAAATGACGCAACTCGTCTCGCGCAGAGTTACTTATTCTGCTGGGTAGGGCGGGTAGTATAGTTGGCCCGGCTTCGATTAAATGAATGGTGAGCTTGGTGCTGGTAAACGCACTCATACCATAGTGCTTTAGAAGTTGAGCGACATGAACCAGTTCGGCGCTGAGCTCAACACCGGTTGCCCCACCACCGACAATGGCGATTGAAAGACGGTTTTGTTCTTCAGGTAATTGGCTTGCAGCTTGGTGTACACGTGTAAAGCAGTTAAGTAGCGCATGTTGAAAGCGCTCGGCTTGCTGGTGAGAGTCTAAGAAATAACAATGTTTGCTAACACCAGGCGTATTAAAATCATTGCTGACACTCCCAATGGCGATGATTAACTCATCATAGTGAACGGTACGTTGTGGCAAGATCAACTCACCGTCTGAATCGTATTGCTCTTTAAGGTATATTGCTTGTTTTTCAGCATCCAAATTAATGAATTCGCCAAGAATAAATTGAAAGCCATGACTGGCTGCGTGGGCTGAATAAACGACACCGTCTAAACTGGTGTCGAGCGAGCCTGTCGCCACTTCATGTAGAAGCGGTTTCCAAATATGGGTGCGGTTTTTATCAATTAAAGTAATATTTGCGCGACGAGACTTCCCGAGTTTGTTCCCTAATTTACTTGCCAGTTCTAGGCCGCCTGCGCCGCCGATAATGACAATATTGGGATGCGTGTTAATCATAGTTGTGCCCTTTAAAAAGTTATAAAGAGCTGAGCACAATCCTTTGTAAATATCAGATTTAATTACATGATGTTCAGGTCGTTATAACCTTGCACAACTTGAGGTTATTGTACGCCTAAAGGTTTGTTAGCAATATGGGAAAAGTATTTCTAAATGTTTCTGTACAACTAAAAAAGGGCTGTTACTAACAGCCCTTGGGGGTGAGTCGAGTATTACGCCAAACTTGGCAAATAACGCTCATCGGGTAGAAAGGTTTGCTCTAAAGCTGGAGATGAAGTTCTACTCTCGGTTAATGAGAAAAATTCGACAGTTTGGTTCATCATTTGCGCTTGCTCAGCCATGGCCTCACCTGCGGCGGCTGCTTCCTCAACCAGTGCTGCATTTTGCTGGGTCATCTGATCCATCTGATTGATAGCAGTATTAATCTGCATAATGCTTTCTGATTGGTGTCTTGCTGATTGGGCAATCTCAGCCATCATGACGCGTACCTTGCTGGTGGCTTCAACGATTTCACTTAAGGTTTCACCAGAGCGGTTTACTAAGTCGGTGCCTTCTTCAACTTTAGATTGGCTGTCTCTGATCAAGTCTTTGATTTCTCGGGCTGCATTAGAAGAGCGCTGCGCAAGGCTTCTTACTTCACCCGCGACAACGGCAAACCCTCTACCTTGTTCACCTGCACGGGCAGCTTCTACCGCAGCATTAAGCGCCAATAAATTAGTTTGAAAAGCGATTTCGTCAATCACACTGATGATCTCGGTGATCTGTTTACTCGACTGATTGATTTCTCTCATGGCATCAACGGCCAGTTTTACCACCTCACCACCTTGGGTGGCTTTGTCTTCGGCGGTCATTGATAAAGTATTGGCATTTTCAGCACGTTCAGAACTTTGACGAACAATCTCGGTGACTTCATCCATACTAGCCGAGGTTTCCTCTAGGCTACTGGCTTGCTCTTCGGTACGTTGGCTTAAATCCGCATTACCTTGTGCAATTTCATTCGCCCCTTGAGAAATACTGCCAGAGGCATGGGTGATGTTTTCAATGACTTCGGTGAGCTTATCGGCCGTGCTGTTGGTATCTTGTTTTAGTTGACCAAAAGAGCCTTCATAATCGTTGGTGATACGTTTACTTAAATCGCCCTGAGCCAATGCACTCAGCACTTTTGTAACGTCATCAAGTGCAACTTCTACTGTAGACACTAGGTCATTTAAACCTGTACTGAGTTTTTCAAAGAAGCCTGTTTTCCCTTGTAAAGATAGCTTCTGGCTTAAGTCACCTTGTGCGGCAGATTGCACTAAGTTGTCTATTTCTTTTTCAATATTTACTTCTGCGGTTCTGTCGGTCCACTCGAGTACCGTGCCAATACGCTCGTTGTTTACGAAGATAGGGTTAGAGGTCACAGAGAAGACACGCTCACCAATGTATTCAGTACTGTTGTGGGCATGAGACAAGTTATTAAACAAGACACGTTGTTGTTCTGGTTCTAAATAGAATTGATCAACAGGGAAGCCAATGAGACTGCTGGCATCGAACTGGCCTATATGGGCTTGAATATCGCGTTCAGCACTTTCTATGGTGCTCTTTAGGGCTTGGTTGGCATAGATGATATTCAAATTTTTGTCTGCAATCATGACGTTGCCCGAGACGCTATCAAGGGCATATCTGACTCTGGCATTTTCGGCTGCAATACGTGTTTTTTCACGTTCTTGAGCTAACCAGTCTGTTCTATCTTGCCACTCTAATACCGTACCAACACGTTCACCCTCTACACTGACCGGGCTCACGATTACAGTAAAGGTTCTACCAGAAATCACAAACTCAGTTTCAATGCTTGCTGTTTGAGTTTTGAAGTCTTCTACTTTATCGCTGAAATGTTCAAAAAACGCATCAACTCGATTACCAATAATGGCTTCGTGATTAAAGTGTGGAATGGCTTGCTTAATATCTTGGCTGGCAACTTTAAACATGTCATGAATGGCGTTATTCATGTAAATCACATTTAGGTCTTTGTCAGCAATCATCACCTGACCAGACGAACCATCTAAAGCATATTTTACACGTGCGTTTTCAGAGGCTATACGTGCTTTCTCTTCTGCTGCGGCAAGCTCTTCGGTTCTATCTTGCCACTCGAATACGGTACCAACACGTTGTGATTCAACAATGACTGGGCTTGCAACCAGTTTGAAGGTTCTACCTGCAATAACAAATTGCTCTTCAAGGCTGGTGGTTAGACTTTCAATCTGTGCTAGGTGTTGTTCAAAGTAAGGCATTAAACCATTGATTTGCGCATTTAGAATATGATGAGCACTAAAGTTAGGCAACTCAGCCTGTAGCTGTGTTTCAACCCCTTCAAACATGTGTTGAATTGAACTATTTAGATAAATGACTTGATGATCAGTATTGGTGATCATGACATTAGAATTGGCGTTATCTAATGCACTTTTAATACGGGCATTTACCCTTGCCACACGACGCTCTTGTTCTTCTTTTTCACGGATGAGTTTTAAGCTCTCTCGCATTTCTAGCATAGATTTGAAGACGCCTTGCGGTGCTCGTTCATCATATTCTTGGTCTAAGTTGCCTTCAGATATGGCGGTTGCAATATTGTCTAGCTCACTTGGATCTTTACCAAGTTGTTTCATCACCATTCTAAGTAAGAAAAATATAATAGCTGCACTAATTATAAGCGCTGTCATAAACATAATAAAAATTTGTGATACGGCTTGTTCATTGGATGCTTTTAGCTTTGGTCCAAGGGTATCTTGATCTGCTTTTACAGAGAGGCTTAACTCTTTTACAAGTTTCGCAAAATGTGGGCCTACAACATCAAGTACATTTGAGACTAGGTTATTTCGGTCTTGAATAATGGTTTGTACATCATTAAATGCTGTTAGATATTGAGTTTTTTGACGAGTTAACTTTTCAATAGTTTGCTGGTTTGTGGCATTCAAGTTCAGAGCGTTAATTATAATGAGCTGATCTTCTAGTAATGCAAATTCAGTTTTAACTCTGTCGAATGCTTCAATATCATTGCTTTCAAGATACTTAATGACATAAAGACGACCTAAAAGAAGATGTCGTAGCGCTTCACCAGAATCAAAAGCAAGTTGGCTATTATTTGCTTTAGCAGCATCTTGCATAACTTGAGTAAGCGAACGTTCTAACTGCGGGCCTATGACGTCAAGTTGGTTGAATACGAGATCGTCACGCTGCACGCGATAGCTTTTTATTATTTCGAAAGAGGCGTTGTATTGCTGAATTTCTTCTATTAGCTGGGTAACAATTCTAGCTCGCTCGGGCTTATTTATTTCATCTTTAGCTGTATTAAGAAGTCGTTCAACTTCATTAAAATACTGACCGTACTCTTGTATATCTTGGTTGCTACCAGTTAGTAAGAAATCTTTTACATTCATTCTCACCATTAACATATTTGATTGTAATGTGCTGGCAAGATTCGAGTCTCTTGCAAGTTCTCGATAGCTGTTGAATCCTTCATCAGCTGACTTTAATGCCCAATAGGCGGTCAAGCCAATTGCTGCAAGAATAATGAGCATTACCGTAAAAGCTGAAATAAGTTTGGCTTTAAGTGTTTTAAAAATACCAGAGGAGTGAGTTGCAGTGTCCATGCCGAGCTTCCTAAATGTACCAATAAGAGATGCAATACTAAGTGATAGCCTAGTATTTAGACAAAATCAAAGTAAAAAATACGTTTGATATAACCAAAATACACAGGTTGTTCCGGTTTTGGAAATGATTTTCATTTAATTTTGAGGTGAATCAAGTTTTAAGGTGTTTCGACGTTGAGAGAATGCGGATTAAACAGTGGTGGCATCGGCAGAAAAGTTTACTCTAAATAGCCAGCTTTCGCTGGCTAAGCAAGGTGATGTATTCGAGCTGTATTAACCCCAGCAACCATCTGTAAAGCAGAAAGTATTTCTATCGCCGTTACAGAATTCAGTGCCGCACCATGAATCTGATGCAGGAGGCTTACCGCCTGCGATTTTATGAGTTGCGTCTGAAGGTAAAAGTGACTTGTCGTTTGAAAGTGTTTTTAGTTTTTTACTATTTAATTTTAGCTTCATTTTTAGATTTCCTTATTGTTAATTGCTCAAATTGAGCACAACAAACTATAGAATAAGTGTGAATTTATTGTTAATTAAGTTTGTAAGATAATATGTCTATAAGAATTCAACTCCAGCTTGAAAGGCGTTAAACTCAAATCAAATAATTGAAAAGTTGTGATAATTTTGAAACCAAAACTGCTTTTTTACCCATCAATCAATGTGGCCAATGTGTTTGCAAAAGAAACGGATGTGCTGACTCAATTGCAACAGGGAAAGCTCAATGAAGCCTTGATTTTATGGCAGCCTGATGAGCCTACGCTAGTCTTGCCTTCAGGTAACAAGTGGCAAGCTTCTGAAGCACTTAATGAACAGCTTATGGCGCAAGGTTGGCAATTATATAGTCGTAAGACAGGAGGTGCGCCAGTACCGCAAGTACCTGGAGTAATCAATGTGTCTCACATGTATGTGTGGGATGAGAAAGAGCCTTATTCTATTCCTCAGGCCTATCAGTCATTTTGTAATAAACTAGCTGACTTTTTTGCTTTTTATGATGTCCAAGTTGACATACATGCCACTGAATTTTCTTACTGTGACGGTGATTACAATCTCAATATTTTAGGCAAAAAAGTAGTTGGCACCGCGCAGCGAGTCGTACTTAAAAATGGTGGTGGCAAGGTGGTATTAGCGCAAGCATGTATATTAATCAATGCCGATATTGAAGCGATAATTAAGCCTGTGAATACTTGCTATAAATACCATCAACAAGATCAGAGTGTCCGTGCAGAAGTTCATACTTGTTTGGCTGAGCATATTGAACAACAAGCTAGTATTGAGGAATATTTCCAAAAATTAGTTAAAGCTTTTTCTTAGGGTGTGCAGACTTTTATTGTGAACTTTTACTGCTGTGAGAGTTAATTTTCTTGAAGGCGGTTACTCGAAGTTTTGTCTAAATGGGATATCATTAAAGTGCATATAAATACAGATGCCTTTTCCTTCGATACTTTGCAGTTCTATTTGTCCACCAAGGCGCTGGGTAACAAGGTTATAGACTATACTTAGTCCTAAACCAGTGCCTCCTTCTCCCCGTTTAGTCGTGACAAAAGGCTCAAAGACTTTATCGAGTAGCTCTTCTTTTATGCCAGCGCCATCGTCACTAAATCTAAAATGAATGGCACCACTGACAAATTTGCATGAAATATCTATGTTGAGTGTTCTTCCCTCAACTTGGCCGTGGCGTAGACTATTGACGATAAAAATAGTAAATATTTGCCCAAAAGCACCTAGGTAACTCTTTAAGATCATGCCATTAGGAATATCGAGAGAAATGGTTGCATCGTGTTTATCAATTTCATGTCTTAGACTTGCCAAAAGGTTATCTAAAAATTCGTGAATATCGAACTCGACTAATTCATCGTACTCTTGGTGTGAAGCCACTTGTTTAAAGCTTGTGATAAGTTCTGCGGAGCGGGTTAAGTTACTTTCGATCAGATTTAAAGAGTCATCAAACTCCTGCAGTAATATTTGTAAGTTGTTTTTTGAAATTTTACCCTGTTTAAAGTCTTCTTTTAATATTTCAACTTTTTCTCTTAGAAATGATTCACTCGTAATAGCCACACCTAAAGGCGTATTCAATTCGTGTGCAAAGCCTTTGACTAAACCACCTAAACTCGCCATTTTGGCATCTTCTATGAGCCTTTTTTGAGCTAGAGAGAGTCTTTCTATTAGGGTTTCAACATGGCTTAATAATGCCCCAAGGTCATCGCTAAATTGGGAGAGTTCATCATTCCCCCCAAGCTGTAAACGTTCACTAAAATTATCACTATGAGAGAGTTTTTTAATAAATGCCGTCACGGCAATCAACGAGAAAGTCATACGGCGATTGATGATAAATGACACTAACAGACTAATAAGGGTTGCTGCTAAAATCAGAAAAAATATCTTTTTTAAGTAACTTTGAGCGACGACAGCTTGTTTATCAATGATATGTTTATACAAGGTGTTGAATCGCTCGTTGAGCTCCCTAGAAAGCGTGTTATTTTTGCCTTTTAGCCCCTGCGCAGCATGCTGACCTTGAGTTTCAAGGTGATAAATATATTGGTTAAACCCTTGTATGTATTCATTGAGTTTAGCCAGGAGTTCACTGCTTGTTGTTGCATATCGAGTGTTAATCAATTTTTGTGTTTGTTTTGTAATTTGAATGTGCAAATTAAGATATTTTGGGTCCCATCTCAGTAAATAATCTTTCTCTCTGCGTCTGAGCTCTAAGATTAAAATCTCAAATTCAGGATCATTTAGCGCTTCGGTGGTAGCTTGTAGTTCATGAACCGCCTTGCGGAAAAAACCTCTTAGTCCTCTGTCTTCATTAAACCCGAGACGCCTTTGAAGTTTTATTTGTTCTTGAAGGTTTTTTTCAAACTCTGAGACTCCGACTTGAATCTGGTTTAGAAGGAGCATGGCAACATCGTCAATTTCAATATGTTGCTTGAGTGACATAGAAGCTAACGTGTAGTCGTTTTTATTTTTTTTTAATTCACGCTCAATATCTTTAGAGCGATAAAGACTAAATGCAGATTGTAAGTAAAGAAATTCATCAAACGCATTTTTGTATATTAGTAATTGTTGGCTCGTTAGTTTGTCCGATTGAGATTGTTGATAAAGAAAAATACCACCAACAAGGGAGACGATTAAACTGATGATGATACAGGCTTGGGATATTATGAATCCGGTCTTTAATCTCATGGCACCCTTAAACTGACTTATCAATACATGGTTACATTCAAGTATTTACTAAGTGTAGAACATCAGAGGCATTGTGCGAAAAACCGCTCACGTAATTATGGTTATTTATTATAAAGGCCTTGTTAATAGCTCATTTTAGATAAATCATGGGTATATTAAAGATCTAAAGTTGCTGAATATTAAGGTTAATTTTTTTAAGAAGAATATTTTAGAAAATTGATAAGATTAAAAATTTCGCTACCACTATTGTTTGCTCAACAACAAAACAGGTGTATTTGGAGCACACAATGGTTAAAAAAATCTTTTCAATCTTTGTTGCAATAAGCTGTTCTCAGGCTTTTGCAAGCACACAGTCAACCACATATTTTGAGCCGCCAACAGCCAGTATTCCTGCAGGCAGCTTCATGGCAAAAGATCATAAAAATGGTGACTTATATAAAGTAGGTGTATTGCCATTTCAAATGGCAAAGTACGAACTTACCGTCGCTGAGTTTAGAAAATTTGTAGAAGATACTGGCTATCAAGCACCTACAAATTGTTTGCATGAAATAGGTCCCGGATGGTTTGGGGCAGGTGAAAAAGACGGTTCATGGAATAACAATTTCTTCAATCTCTCCGAATATCACCCCGTGGTTTGTATCGGTACAAAGGGCGCAGAGGAGTATGCCAAATGGCTTTCCGAAAAATCAGGAAAGCAATACAGACTCATGTCTGAAGCACAATGGCTATATGTGATCCGTACTGGTGGTTACGAGCAGTATCTTTCTGAGAATGGTAAAAAGCGTGGGCAAGTATGCGAAATAGCGAACCTCGCTGATCGGCATGCCAATGCTATGACCAATAAAATGTATCAAGCACAGTATAGTGCTGTATATACCATTGAAGACTGTAATGATAGAGAAGTATTGTCATCAACTGTAGGGCTTTATAAAGCGGATAAATATGGCGTACATGATTTAATTGGTAATATTCAAGAAGTCGTCGCAGATTGTTATGTCGATGGTAAGCAGCGCTTTCCTCAAGGTGGAGGGCCGGTGATAAGCGATAATTGCTCTTCTCGGATCGCAAAAGGAAGTAGCTGGCATTGGGAGGTACCTGAAATTGATCGTCGTGGTGAAATGCCCGATGACTTTGTGGCAGCGATAGAAGGCTTTCGTTTGGTGCTTGATACGAATGGCGAAACTCGCCCAGCAGAAACTGGCTCGCCCGAGTTTGTTGAAGGGGTAGCAAAAGCGCAGCAGCAGGCTAAACTGGTTCATAGCCAAATTGCTGATTACCCAAATAAAGTTGCTGATTTAAAGCTTGAAGACAAAGGCAACAAAGTTCATTTAAGTTGGCAACATGAAGACATTCATCAAGGGGCAACTTACCAAGTTATTCGTAGAGATTTGGTGAATAATAACGAACAAGTTATTGCCAAAGGTATCATGACAACGTCATTTACGGACCAAAACCCAAGCAAAAATAAAGCGCGTTATAAAGTATTTGCGCATTATGGGGAGCGAGCAGGGTTGGCTTCAAATACCGTTGATTCAAACGTGCAATATGTTCATGCCTTGCCTATACGAATTCAGGCTGAAGCGTTCAGTCAAGGTGCGGATGTAACTGTAAGTAATTCTACGCAAGAGCCAAAACATGACTTGGTTTTTGCAAATATGCGAAATACCAGTGCTGATTATGCAATTGAAGTTGCTAAAGCAGGTAAGTACACGCTTCAGCCAAGGGTCTTTCACAGCGGTGAGAAGCAATCTTTCGTTGTACTTTTGAATGGTAAATTACTGAAAGAGATTATGACGACTGGGGCTGAAGGATGGCAAACTGCAAATGCGGTGCCTGTAACTTTACCTAAAGGGTCGCACATACTGACAATAAAGCCTATTGGCGAGCGTGCGCGCCTTTCTATTAATTGGCTAGATGTGAAAAAACTATAGATTCACTTTAATCTGTTTTTGATACCAATCAGCTTCAAGAGGCATTATTGAGTATTGAAACACCTAAGATTGAATTCGGCCCTAGTTATCGTACACTGAGTTGGGCCGTTTTCTTCCACACCGACAATAATAAAAGCAAAGGTTGCACGCAGTATGATCCAGTTTCTAGATTTTGAGTTTGATGAACTTCAGTCAGTCTTATTTAAAGCTGGAGAGATCATCCCGCTGAACAGCACGCAATCTAATTTATTGGCTTTATTTATTTCAAACCCAAAAAAGATATTCAGTAAGGAAGATATTTTAACCGAGGTTTGGCAGTCGAAGGTGGTCTCTGAGCAAGTAGTTTTTCAAAATATCAGTCAACTGCGCGCTATTTTAGGCGACGAAGCTATTAAAACCTTTCCGAAAAAAGGGTATCAATGGCAGCTTGAATTGATAGTGACAGAACATTCAACAGAACCTAATAACACATCCATAAGCTCAGAAACGTTAAATCATACAAGATCGCAAACCGAACAAGATCCAATTGAATTCAATATGAGTCAGAATAAGGTTACTGAGCAAAAAAGGCCAAATAAAGCCATTTCTAACAGTAGCATAATCATCTGTTTGGCGGTTTTTTTAAGTTTAATTGGTGCTTATTATCTTCAAGCTAATGATATGTTACTGAATAAGTTTGTTAGCACAAATGCGAAAAATGCGGTTTCTAAAACTAATGCCCAAGTTGTACATGGCGACTTACAATTTATTCCCTTTACAGCCGACAGTCCTAGGCACTTTAAACCAGAATTAAATGCGCTGCAGTCAAGGCTCGATTTTGCTATCGAAAATAAAGCCGCTGATACTAGAGAATTTATTAACTCGCCATTTATGCAGTATCAAAAGTTGAATGCCAGTAATGCTTTGGTATTTACTGGGATCTTAAAAGGTAACGGAGATTCAGCGACCCGAGAGCAGCTCCCATATTTGCTTGAACTGCTGGTGCAAGGCCCAGAACGAAGCTGGACAAGTTACTTGTATGGTAGCTCGATGGCCGATCTCGCAGAGCAAACTGAGGTGTTAATAAATGAGTTGGCGAACAGTGACTATTTTGTTTTAAAGAGTGAGTCATTACTATCGGCTGAGCTTACATTAATGAATGAGAACATGAGTCAGTCTTTACATGCTTTGCCTTTACTCGCTTATCAACTGATTGAAGCCGATAAGTTTGACTCGGCTAGCGGCTATGTTGAATTACTATTGGCTGAAAGTGAGCTTAAACATCCGCTTTATTATGCCTATGGTAAATGGTTAAAAGGCCAGTTATACCAAGGCAAACGAGACGCAATCAGTGCGCAAACCTTTTACGAACAAGCTGAGCTATTACTCTCTGATGCGCATATTTACGATTTGCAGGCAGAAGTGAATAAATCGATGGCTGAACTTGCGCACTCAATTGCGCATACGAAAGAAGATTATGATGCGATACATCGCTATTTATACAAGGCTGCAAGCTTAGCTAGGTTAGGTAAAAAACCTGTGGCTGAGATCCGTGCTTACACTTTGCTCTCTATTAAAGCTAGTAAGTTTGGTATGAAGAAAGAACGCATGGATTACCTTATTCAAGCGAAAACCTTATTAGCTGAATATCAATTAGATGGCTCTCACTATATGTTGCCTATGTATCATTTTGCCTTGTTTGCCCAAACCACACAGGAGCGTATTAGGTTTTATCATGAGGTACTTGATAAGCCGGTAACACCTGAAAACTATTGGGTGTTTTTCTCTTCGGCAGATCAATTGTCTAAATTATATTTAAAAGAGAATAAGCCAGAAGAGGCACTTGAAGTCATTGAAAAAATTACAGAGCCCGCGCGTTCAGCTTTATTACACGCCCAGTACTATCGCGCCCTTGATGATCTTGATAGTGCCATTAATTATGCAAAACGTTCGTTTAATATTGGTCGAGGCCAGCATATTAACTGGCTAAGCTTAAATAGCGCGTTGATGCTTTTAGAATTAAAACAAAGCCAAGGTGAAAATCATGAGCTTGCAGAGTACCGAGAATTTATCGCTAATCATGCAACTCATTGGTGGCTAAGTTGGCGAAAAGACCGATTAGCTAAAGTGGGCATTGATGCCGAATCTCAAATGGCGGGTTTGTAGGTAAACAGCCTGGAAAAGTAATGTTATTTTTTTAGGTTATCTACCTTCTTGGAATTTTAATCGTAAAACAGGCGCCGCCCAACTGCTTGGCGGTTTTTATGGTGATTTGGCCGCCAAGCCAACTGACAATGCGATCTACTAATGCCAAGCCCACGCCGTAGCCACTAGTATCGTCATTTGCTTGATTGGCTAATCTTACAAAGGGTTTAAATACCTTTTCTTTGTCTGCATCAGGAATACCTTCGCCGTCATCGCTCACTGTGATGGTTGTGAAGTCTTTGTCTTGGGTGCTTTGAATTTCAATGTGTTGTCGGGCATGTTTTAAGGCATTATTGAGCAAGTTACTCATTAATAAATTGAGATAGTGCTTATCTCCTTGGATAAAGCATGCGCTTTGCTCCGTGATTAATTGACTGCGGGGATCATGGGCTTTTTCAACTTGTTGCTTTAATACTAAATTTAGATCAATTTCAGTTTTAGCAGTGTTATCAAGCGTGTTTTGCAATCTGGCAAAGTGCAGTAGGGCATGAATAAGTGCTTCCATATCATCTAAATTTTGATTAATACGGGTTTCGAACTTGGCTTTTTGCTCTGGGTTATCGGTTTCACAAAGTGTATCTAAGCCCATTCTTACACGAGCAAGGGGGGTTCTTAGTTCATGAGATAATCCGCCAGATAACAATTTTATGTCTTGCATTAAGCGGGCAAGCTTTTCGGCCATTTGATTAAATGCCATTTCAATATCTTTCAAATACCATAAAGAGCCGACCTTGAGCCGTTTATCTAATTGACCGTTGCCAATGGCGATGGCTGCAGTGCGTAACTTATATAAACGAAGTAAAAAGGGGGCCAAAAATAGTAAGAGTAAAACCAGCAGAGTGGAGTAAAAAATCAGTGTGAATAGCCAAGCAGTTTGTAGATCTTCAGGTTCAATATTGGTTTGAGTTACCAGCAATACTTGCCCTTGTGTGAGAATCGAATAAGCCGTTAAGCCTTCGTTTGATTCTAAAAATACCGCACCATCAACTAGTATTTTTTCGAGTAAACTGCTGGGCAGCGGGTAGTCTTTTAATGATTGTAATTTGTAGCTAAACCCTTCATTTTTAGAGTTAAGTTCAAGCCATTGATTGAGCGCGTGTGCTTTCACCCCTGAATCGAATGCAGAGCGAATAAGCTTTACTTGCGCAAGTAAGCTTTGTTGCTCTTGACTAAACTGACGCGTTTTACGTTGAGTTTGATTTTGTTCAAGTAAGGTATTAAATACCTGGCCCAAAATGATGTTACCTGCAAGTACCACCATGATCAGTGCAATTGCAAAGCGCCACATTATTGCCATACCTCAGCGGCAAGTAAGTAGCCTTTGCCCCAAATCGTTTTTACTTTGTACGGTTCGCTGGCATCGTCTAAGAGCTTTTTTCTAAGTCTGGAAATACGTAAATCGATAGTGCGGTCGAAACCATCGTATTCAAAGCCTCGAAGCTGTTGGCTAAGCGATTCACGGCTGACGACTTGACCTGCTTGTTTGGCTAAAATCCACAACACATCAAATTCATTACTTGAGAGTTTAAGTGCCGCCCCCTTGAGTGTGACTGCGCGAGTTGGTTTGCAGATCATCAAATTGCCTAAGGTAATGGTGTCTTGTTCAACTGTAGCTGCCGTTTTGGGCGTTGCTCGACGTAACAAAGATTTAATGCGGGTTTCTAGGAGGCGTCCTCGCACAGGTTTTGTGAGGTAGTCATCAGCGCCCATTTCAAGCCCTAAAATCTCATCAATTTCTTCATCGCGTGCGGTGAGCATAATAATGGGCACATCTGATTTTAATCGCAGTAATTTACACACTTCTAAGCCATCCATTGAGGGCAGCATGCCATCTAAAATAATCAAATCAGGTGTTTTTACTGAGAGTGTTTGGTATGCGGTCAGGCCATCGTGATAGACCTCAACCGCATAATGTTTAGCGCTCAAGTAATCGCTGATCCACTGTGCCAGTTCTTTATCATCTTCAACAAGTGCGATTGAAATCATAAATTTAAAACATGCGCCAACGCATGGCCTTACTGTTATTCTTTTTATGCACCCAAGCATAGCGGATTGTTTGTGTGTGCAATACTTGTTTGTTCACGGTTTGTAGAGTGAGCACTAAATCGTTTTGCATGGTGATTTGCTTTTTTAACTCACCTTGCTTTTTGTTGTGCCAACATTGCAGCTTGTTTGCATTGGCAAATAAGCAGGTACTTTTCTCAGTACTGGTTCGCCATGCGACTTCTAGGTCGAGATAACAGGTTTCACCTTGTTTTAGTGTGGTGCATTGCTTTGGAGAGACAGTTAAAGCCTCGTGTTGAACGTCATCACTTTGCTCAGCCAAAGTCACTTTTGAACAAATTATTGCAGGTAGCAGTAGAGAAGCGCGAAGTATCAAGTTCATCATCTTCTCCTAAAACACGTAATGTAAAGACACGCTAATTCGACTGCCTTTATCACTTCGCCCATCATTGAATTTCAGAATATTTTGTGAATAAGGGCTATCGACAATGCTATCAGCGTAATCGGTGTAACTTAAAAAACCTTCGAATAGCCAATTTTCGGTAATGGGTTTTTTAACTCCCATTTTATATATAAAGTTGAAGCCACCATCAGCGTTAAAGGTTGGGTGGTATTTGGCTGACTCTGGAACGCCATAATAGTAATTAAGGATTTCGTCATTACGGTATTGTAGTCCCACTGAGCTGAAAAAATGCCAGTTTTGTACATTCCAACTTTTAGCAAGCCAAGCAGCCGCGTAATGCCCCCCGCTGTAATCTTTTTTATTGGTGTTAATACCAAACAAGAATAAGGCATCTAACCCAGCAATGGTGCCCATGGCTCTTAAACCTATATATGGCGTACTGTTTTTGTTAAAGCTGTCTTCTCGGTTATAGTAATTGAGCTCGCCGTGGGCTGTAGAGAAGACGGTATCAAATTCCCAGTCGCCAACATTAGCGAGGTTATAACCTGCGGCAAAGTTGCTCTCGAATTTATCTGAAAATCCCGGTAACTCAAGAAAAAAGCCATTTTCGAAATAGTAGGCACCCCGCAGACTGATCCTGCTTTCAAAGCCTTCTGATTTATAAAGTCCTTTTTGGTATGCGAGTACAAGGCCTGTAGAAAAATACCCGCCCGCATCGCGTTTATTGCTAAATGCATCTCCCCAGTTGGTAGGGTTGGTTTGGCTATTGGCAAAGCTTAAAGTACTACACAGTAGTAAAGGTGTGACTATTAGGGTTTTCATTGCAATTTCTTATGTTTGTTAATTTGCAGTTAGGTTAAAGCACGATAGCGCAATAATCCGTATCAGCTTATCCCAAAATGTATCAATGTGTATCAAAAAAAGAGAATAGCTAGCAAAGACTTAGGTTTTTTATGGTCGTTGATACATTTTGCTACAAACAGCTTAATGTCGTTACAACTCGCACGTTTTTGTTTGGTTAGTCTAACTGCAATCTTAATTTAGACAGGATAAAACAATGAAAACCAAACCGTATATTTTTAACTTAACTTGCGTGGCTGCGGCGCTTCTATTAACCGCATGTGGTTCAAGTAATAAAGCTGCTGAAAGTAATGTTCAATCAACACAACCTGTAGAGCAACAGTTTGATTATCAAGCTTTACTCGAAAGCACAGTTAAAGGGGAGATACCAGGGGTAGTACTTTATATTGATTCTCCCGAGCTTCAGTTTCATGGTGCTGCCGGCGTTGCAAATATAGATAATCAAACGCCAATGCAACTTGATGCACGTATTCCCAATGGCAGTGCAGGTAAGAAATTAACCGCATTATTGGCGTCCATGTTAGTTAACGACCAATTACTCGATCTAGACAAACCTATCACCACGTACCTACCGAACGATGTCACCTCACGCGTTGCCAATGCAGAAGCAATCACCACTAGGCAAATGCTGCAACATACCGCGGGGCTATTTGATTATTTAAATGAATCTGATGGTGCATTTTATGATGCCGTATTGAAAGACCCTGACACCTTAAAAACCGATGCATTCGCTATGAATTTTGCCTATGGGCAAGGTGCAAATTTTGCTGCTGGCACCGATTGGTCATACTCAAATACGGGTTATATATTAACGGGGCTTATTTTAGATGAGTTACTGGCAGAGCATCATTCTAAAGCTATGCGACAGCAAATTTTCGAACCATTTGGTCTTAATAGCATGAGTTATGGTGGGGTGGAAAAAGAGTATGCAAGCATCAACTCAGGATACTTTCTATATGATGGTGAGCTAATAGATACTAAACCTTATTATGAAAATATTGGTGTGGCAGATGCGCCCGTTGTTGGAACTGCAAAAGATATGGCAGACCTACTGAGCATAACTGTGAATGGTGAACATTTAAATTCAGCATCTTATGATTTGCTGCTGGCAGAAAGCAGTTTCATAAATACCAATATAGATGGTTTGCAGTACAGTTATGGCCTATTTAAAGAAATGATTAATGGTAAAGAAGTCATCCACCATCATGGCTCAGAGTTGGGCTATGCCACGTATAACTTTTATATTAAAGAGTCAGATACGACAGCCGCTTTTATCGTTAACTGTAATGGCTATACTGCCTGTGATAACGCGCATAAAAGTCTGTATAACCAAGTGATTGAAGAGTTAACTCAATAATTTTTTAAAAAATGGGTGGATCATAGAAGTAATCCACCCATTGACTCGCTAATAAAAGCTTCCCTGTCTACATTCTCATAAGAAAGGAAGGGAGATGAGAAACCCTGCTAGCAATACGTTTATGAACAAAAAAAGTTCATTCCTCGGAAATTGTTTCTTCAAATAGGCAATCTAAGCTTGGCTTATTTTCTTAAAAAGGCATCACAAAGGTGTAAAGCTGATCTCAATATTTTCTATCACGTATCTAAGGTTTTATTTAGGAGATTATTGATGTTTGGCCTGTTTAAAAAAAAAACAAAAAAGAAAATGCGCAAAGAATATGATGCGTTACTCGAAAAGGCGATGCATGCTCAACGAAATGGCGATATTAGAACTTATTCAATGCTAACAGCAGACGCTGAAGCTCTATGGAAAAAAATTGAGAATACTTCGGATTAAAAAAAGCCTGTGAAACAGGCTTTTCGGGGAAATAAAAGCTTTAGTGTACGCTTAGAAGAAAACGTAATCTAAACGAACTGCAAGCGTGCGCTCAGGTAAGAATTCAATATACTTTTGCGCAACGGTACTGTCAGAGCGACTACGGTCACTTCTATACAGTTCTGTTTCTTTATTGAATACATTATCTAGGTGCAGACTTAGCTTCACATTTTCATTCACTTCGTAACGTGCTGATAAGTTAAATACCGAATAAGCAGGTACTTGGTCGCCTTCTTTGGTGTTGAAATGCGTTTTGTACTTACCATATGCGCTCATATCTGCACGAACAAACATAGGCTTGCCATTTAGCTCAAACTCTTTATCTAAAGCAATGTAAGCATTGTATTTAGGAACCATGGTCATTTCGTCGCCTTTTTTACCACTGATAGCGACATTGTCTTTAGTCAGCTCAGACTTAGTATATGAAGCGTTGAATACTAACTGTAATGTGTCTGTTAGTGTTGCCGTTGACTCGAACTCTAAACCGCGTGACTGGGCTTCACCAGCGTTCGCCGTGTAGCGGAAGCCACATGTATCCATATAAATGGTTGTTCTAATGTCAGTCCAATCTATGTGATACGCAGCTGAAGTGAAGTTAAAACGGCCATCAAACAATGATGCTTTAAAACCTACTTCATAGTTATCGATAGAATCAGAGGTGTAGCGATCTTTTCTGTTACCAGCTTTAGGGTCAGCCTGACAAGCGGCGGCAAGTGGGCCATTGTTACCACCTGGTCTGTAGCCTTCTGAATATAAGCCATAAATAGAGTAGTTATCTTCAGGACGCCATGAAAGGCTGAACTTGAAACGGTTGCCGTCTTCTTCACCGCCTATACTAGTGACGCCTTCAGACCAAACACCTTCAGTTTCGTAGTGACTGAAATCTTCTAGGTCGAAACGTCTAACACCAGCATTAACCTCTACCTCACCCATATCATCTGTTTTAAAGGTATAGCTTGCATCAGCAAATAGGGCCATTTCTTTATCCCATTCGCTGTAGTTTCGAAGGTTCCAGATTTTGCTGCCATCTCCGAACTTATCAAAGGCCATTTGGCGAATGTCTTCAATACCAGTCCAAGACCACCAGTAATTGGCTGCGGCAGACACTTGATCACCACTTTCTAGGTATTGCCATTGAGCATCAGGGTTGCTAGGAGAACTGGTTTTGTCATAAAACATACCCACAGTCCAAGAAAGCGGACTGTTTATGTCATAGTTTTGAAAACGTAACTCATGCGTAGTACGCTCTCCCTTGCCTTTGTTGACGATCCAAGTTTTGAATAAATCATCAGCATCTAAACGTGACCAATCATCTAATGAGTTTGATTCATACTCACGATAAGACCCCGCATAGGTGAATGACGCGATTTCAGCGATGTTATCTAGATTCACATTTAAAGTGAATAAGTCTGTTTCGTCTTGAGAATAGAGATCAAAGGTGCTGTAAATTGCATACTTATCTACTGCGCCTTTTACAAAGTCGCCACCTTGAACACAGCGAACTCGACCCCATTCAGGATCACACTCATTCCATTTGTGTTCAACGTCATAGCCATATTTGGCATCTGGGTTATCAATGTAACGCAGGCTGTAATAACCACCCGGTTTAGATGTATCACCAAGTGTTGTACCTTGCGACGAATATTCGGTACGTACATAGCCGAACGTCACTGAAGTGTTGTCATCTACTTGCCACAGCAACTGTGAACGAATAAAGTTTTCTTGGCTCTCGCTTTGGTTGCCAGTTGCAACATTGTACATTGGGCGTTGGTTATTCTGGATGTTACCGTTTACACGTAGTGCGAGAGTTTGCTCAACAAGAGGCACATTAATACCAAGCGAAGTACTTGTATCGTAGCCATCTACATTCTTTTCCATTTTGCCAATCATAGAACCGAATAACTCAAATTCATCGAGTACCGGCTTTTTCGTAATGACTCGAACTGTGCCACCAATTGCACTTGAGCCATATAATGTGCCTTGAGGGCCACGCAGCACTTCTACACGCTCAACATCTGCAAGGTTAGTAAATGCGAACGGGATGTCATCTGTAAAAGTTGCGGTTGTATTTGGAGTTGTTGTGTTACCGCCACTTAAACCACGAAGAATAAGCTGGCCACGAGGAGCAGCAGCACCAGCAAGTGTTCTGAATAAATCTGAGGCATCAATATAGTTTCTATTTGCCAATTCTACTTCTGAAACGGCTGAAACACTCATAGGTATTTCTACAATAGTTTCGACTTTTTTACGTGATGTAACTGTGATGACTTCGAGTTCTTCTTTGGCTGCTTCTTCTGCAGATGCAATCATTGGCGCTGCGTATAGTGAGCTTGCAACAGCAACACTCAATAAGCTGCGTGAGAGTAATGTTTTAGACTTCATGTTTTATCCCTATAATTTTGGCGCGAAAATAGATACGCTCAAGTAACATAAATCCATTATGAGAATTATTAAAATACCTTTTTGGTATTGAGTGGGTATTTTTTATTCCTTAATGTTATTTAAATATCTGCTTAATAAGGGTTTTTTGTTTTTTTGTTTGATGCGTTTTTTGCAATTTGATGTGTTTTTTTGTATTAGTTTTTTTTGGTTTTTGGGTGTGTGTTTTTTAAATTTTATATGGTTTTTATAAGAATTGTTTTATTTAAACTTTAAATTTTTTAAGGTTGAGCCTGTTTGTTAAGTAGTTTTAGTTACCTCTTTAGTCGTAAACATCTATTGTTTAACTTTCATTAATTCTTATGCGGTAAGTTGTAGTTTATCTGTACAACTCTTTGTTCATATGGGCTTTCCAGAATCTAGTGCACTCTGAGCCTATAAATTTATCTCGTTATGAACCTCTATAAAATGTTGTACTGTTTTTTGGTTTGAAGCAGTTTGAATGAGCAAGAGTCGTTAAATTTTTCTCTTTTATTGAAAAAAACAAAATAAATTTTTCTATACTCATTATTAAAGTTCATTAACTAGATAAAGCAGTGCGTATTCAAAATCACGATTTCTTTTCTATAGAGCAAAAAAAAACCGCCATATTGAGCACGGTCGCTTGGTACTGTTTGTATTTACATGTCGGATTGCTGTTCTTTTTTGCTTATATAGGCGCTTACTGGTTATCTGGTCTAAATATTTTAAGCATAGCTTGTTGGGCTGTATCACTTAACTGTTTTTCAAGCGGTAGGTTATCCTGTGCGCTGCAGTTGGTGTGTTTTGAAGTGTTGGTACATTCTGTCGCTGTATGTCTTACATTTGGTATAGAGTTGGGGTTTCATTACTATTTATGGGCGGTTGCCTGTATTTTACTTGTCGAGCAGTCGATCCCTCTTTTACGTTCAATTACCTTTGCTGTTACTATGATGCTTGTGTTCGGTGTTTTAGTGACGATTAAATTTCCTTTATTAGATACCTTTCCCTACCCAAATTTTGTTCCCTATATACATTTTTCTAACGTCATGATCAGTGGCTTACCCATGATTTATGCGTTGGCCTCTTTACGTGAAATGAGTATCCAGTCTAGAGAAGAGTTGACTCTATTAGCGAGTAAAGATGCTTTGACAGGCTTACATAATCGTCGGTTTGCACAAAAACATCTAAATTCTAGTAATTGGTTAGAAAGCAGCGAAAGGGAGTTTGTATTTGTGATTATGGCGGACATAGATCATTTTAAGAAGATAAATGACAGCTATGGTCACGAAAGGGGTGATGATGTGCTTAGAATTGTCTCAAGCATTTTCATAGACTGTTTTGAGCACCCCAATTTAGTTATCAGATGGGGAGGCGAGGAGTTTTTATTTATTGTTCATGAAGAAGATAAACATACAGTTCAACGTTTCATCGATTTAATTACTACTTTACTGGGGCAGCACAAAGTAAGTAGGGAGAGGCTAAAAGTTACATTGAGTTTTGGTGTAACAAAATGGCAAAAAGATATGAATTTCGAAGAAGCGGTTTCTCAAGCCGATCAGGCTTTGTATGAAAGTAAACGCGCTGGCCGTGATCGAGTGACTTATTTTGATTAAAAAAACGTTTAGACACTTTCTAACATTTCAAAACATCTCTCTCACAGAATGAAATGGCACTCGATGTCATAGTTGCACGTAGTTAAATCAGGGGACGGAGCAACAAGGTATGAAAACACGCACACAATTAATCGCTATTTCTTCATTAGCTATGGCAGTTTTATCTGGCTGTACAGCCACAGAGTCATCGCGAGTGATTGAACCTGTACAAGTAAATCAATTATTAGAGCAATATCAGGGCGAAAAAGTAAAGGTATCACTTGGTGATATTCAAAATCGTTCAACCTACCACAATGGTATTTTTTCATCAGGTGAAGATCGCTTAGGGTCGCAAGCAAAAACGATCTTAAAAACACATTTGCAGCAGTCTCAACGCTTTAGTGTATTAGACAGAAGTAACTTATCGGCTTTAAGCCAAGAAGCGCAGTTTGCTGATGCAAAGCAAAATATTAAAGGAGCACGCTATGTGCTTACAGGTGGCGTTACTGAGTTTGGTAGAAAGCAAGAAGGGGACCGCCAGTTATTTGGTATTTTGGGTAAAGGAAAGTCACAAATCGCTTATGCAAAAGTGAGTTTAAATGTTGTTGATGTAAATACTTCTGAAGTTGTCTACTCGGTGCAAGGAGCCGGTGAATATAGCTTGTCTAACCGCGAGGTAATTGGATTTGGTAGTACCGCCAGTTATGACGCGACCCTCAATGGTAAGGTGTTAGATTTAGCACTGAGAGAAGCTGTTAATAATTTAATTACAGGTTTGGGTAAAGGTCACTTTTAGTCATTGAGGGTAACCCATGAAACAGTACTTGTTACTCATCTTTATCAGTAGTCTTGTTATTCTTACTGGGTGCGAAACAACTCAACCTCTTTATTACCACGGTGATTATAACCAAGTCTTATATAGTTATTTTAAAGGTGAAGGTCAGTCATTATCTGAGCAAATTTCTAAATTAAATACCCTAATTGATAGGGCGAAAGCAAAATCAAAGCCAGTGGCACCAGGTGTTTATGCGCATTTGGGGTATTTGCATATGCAAGCTGGTAATAAAAATGAAGGCTTAAAGAATTTCGAGTTAGAAAAGGCCTATTTTCCAGAGTCTGAAGGCTACATTAATTTTTTGATGGCTAATATGAGAGGTAATAAAAATGAATAGCTTAAAGTTAGTCATGTTATTGCTGTTACTCACTTTGGCCCAAGGGTGTTCGACACAAAAAGCGAGTCATGATTATGTCGCTTTTAAACAGAGTGATCCTCTATCAATCTTGGTACTGCCTCCGGTAAATCATTCTTATGAACTAATTGCAGCAGCCTCAATAAAAGCCAATGTAACACGACCTTTGGCTGAAGCTGGTTATTATGTATTTCCAATGGTTTTGGTTGAAGAGACCTTTAAACAAAATGGTTACACCATTGCAGAAGAAATTCACCAACTGGCACCGAGCAAACTACAAGAAGTTTTTGCGGCAGATGCGGCCTTGTTTATTGAGATACATAATTACGGCACGTCTTATTCAGTGTTAGCCAGTGATACTGTTGTGAGGCTATCGGCTCGGTTAGTTGATTTAAAAACAGGAGAATTACTGTGGCAAGGTCAAGCTAAAGCTTCATCAAGTGAGGAAAGGGCACAGAACAATGATGGTTTGGCTGGAATGCTATTTTCAGCACTTGTAAATCAAGTTCTAGATAATGCTTTCGATGTTGGTTTTGATATGTCAAAAAAAGCAACAAATAGGCTGTTGTCGACAAATAAACATGATGGGTTGTTACCTGGCCCAAAGTCACCCGAATACCATAAAAAGCCACGAGCTCAATAGGTGTATGTCATAAAATGTCATTACCAAAAATCTAAAGTTTAAGTTTAAGCACTTTAGATCATAAATTAAATGATTGTTAATTTTTTTTTTACACTATAAAATTTGACTCCCTTTTGGGAAATAAAATTTAAAATAAGGATTTCACAATGTTAAAAGCAACTCTTTCTGCAGCTATCCTAGCTGGCGCATTCCTAGCTGCTCCAGCACAAGCTAACATCAACCCTTGGCAACAATGTGGTCTAGGTGCAATGGTTTTCCCTGATAATGGCACTGCAGCTGCTATCTCTAATGTAATCTGGGACCTTGGTACTACAGCTGTTTCTTCGAATGCTTCATCACAAGAAAACTGTAAGGGTGCAAACGTTAAGACTGCTCAGTTCATTCAGCAAACTTTCCCTGTACTTGAGCAAGAAATTGCACAAGGTGAAGGTGAGTACGTAGCTGCAATGTTAAATGTACGTGGCTGTGAAGCGACTGCACACGCTGACATCGTTTCTGCAATCCGTAACGATTATGCAGATAAGCCAGCTGCTGATGCTCAAGCACTTTACAACATCGTAGAAAGCAAAGTAACTAGCCAGTTCGCTGCTAGCTGTTCTGCAATCTAATCGATTGAGTGGGCAGTAATGCCCACTTTCACTCTATGTTACGACGTATCTCATCTTTTCTTATTTGCTCTGCTCTGGCGTTTAATACTTATTCTGCAACTGATATTGAGCAACTCGCACAACACCCAACATGGTTAAAACTAGGTCACTATAAATCACCGCAAGACCTTGAAAGTTATATCATTAGTGATGATTTTTTTTTGTCACCTACAGGTAAAGACGATCCTTATCTTGAACTTCAAGCGACTATTAACGCCTTTAATACACAGCCTGAAAAGCAATGTCGGTACCCTGCTAGATATCAATGGCTGCAGCAACAAGGTTTAAAATTTGAACAGCTAAACAGTGCTTGCGACGAGTTAACTCAGTGGCGAGAGAGCCAGCCCATTCACTCGGTTAGTTTGGTTTTTGCGTCAGGCTATATGAGTAACCCCGCATCGCTTTATGGTCATATGTTATTGAAACTAAATAGGGCGACTGAATCTCATAACAAGTTACTTGATTACAGCATCAATTATGGTGCCATTGTGCCTGAGAACGAAAATGGTCTTGTGTATATCAGTAAAGGGTTGTTTGGTGGCTATATTGCAGGGTTTTCTGATCAATTATTTTATCGCCATCAGCATAATTATGGTGAAGTAGAGCTCAGAGATTTATGGGAATATGAACTCAATCTAACGGCTGATGAAGTGCGTTTAATTAGCAATCATATTTGGGAGTTGATGGGTGCAAAATACACCTATTATTTTGCCGATGAAAACTGTGCGTTTCACATTGCCAAAGTGACTGAGTTGGTGGCAGGCGATAAACTAACAAATGAACTGTCACCTTGGGTGATCCCCGGGACTATTTTTTCCAAGTTAGCGGTGGCTGAGCATAATGACCAGCCTTTGGTACGAGATATCAAATTCACGCCATCGCGAAACAGTGCTTTTTATCAGTATCAACAACATTTAAATGACCAAGAAAATGCGCTCGCAAAGCGTATTTTTAATAATGCAGAATTATTAAAAAGTGCAGACTTCACATCACTTAATGTGCGTGCTCAGAAAAAAATCATCGAAGTGCTATTTGAATTTGTTCAGCTTCAGCAATTAAAACAGTATGAGCCAGATCATGTTAAAGCACTGAAAAAAGCTTTGGTCAGAGCAAGGTTGAAATTGCCGATAGGTAATGAGATAAAAGTCGATAATTATCTTCAAAGTGCGCCTCATAAAGCGCAAAAGCCATCAAATTATTCAGTTTCAGCATTAGATGTGGGCTCTAAAGTTCAGTCTAATCTGGGTTTTCGCTTAAGTTACTTTGATTCACTCGCATCTGATATTGCGCGAGTACCTTATTCGAATTTAGAGATGCTAGATGCTGAAATCGCAGTTCGTGATTCGAATATGTATGTGGAGAAAATCCACATTCTCGATTTAGAATCTTTCAATCCAGCGTATACAGACTGGGTAAATGAAGGCGGCTGGTCTTGGCAGCTAAATTTAGGATTTGAACGTGACAGAACAAGTTGCCAAGGCTGCAAAAGCACCTTTGCAATGGGTGGCGCTGGTAAATCTATGCTATTTAATGACGATCGTAGTTTAGTTTATGGCATGGTAAACGGATATTTTGGTGAGCTAGCAAGTACTGAACAAGTGATTGATGCATCTATTGAAGTCGGTGTGATCAGTGATATTTACCAAGATATTAAAATGCGTGCTGCCGTTGAACGTTTCTATCATAAGCAAACAGCTGAATTGAGTAAAAATGTTGAGCTTGTTGTGCCCATAAATCAAGATGCTGATCTCCGATTGATATATAAATCATCAGAACAAACACTTTGGCAGTTGAAGTTAAATTACTATTGGAATTAATTTGGGGCTGTTTAATGAAGTAGGTTACCAATAAAATGGTAACCTAAAACTTGTAATTAATTAGCAGTATTTTGTCATACCACAGTAGCGGCAAGAATACGCATCGTCACATGTAAAGTCACTCATACATGCTACGTAACTCGCACCGCCAACTTGCGGTGTAACTTCAGCAGGTAAAGTTGCTTTATCTTTTGTTAATGATTTTACTTTTTTCTTATTTAATTTTAGTTTCATTACTATTTCCTTATTAATTATGCCGTTAGGCATAAAATAAATTATCGCTTGAAAAATGCGCTGTCAATGAATTTTTTATTCTAGAAATTACTACTTTTTAATTTCAGGTGAAATTCAGAATCTTTATATGTAGTTATATTTTCCTTATAAACAAAATACCCAAGCGATGCGGCGCTTAACAATGCCCCTAAAGCGCCAGTGATAATACTCAATTCTCGCAAAAAGTGATTCCAATCCACCTGGGCAATCACAAGGCTTTGATACACCATCACGCCGACTGTGCCTAAATAGCCAAATGAGTCCGCTAGATAAGTTAAAAAGCCAACATTAGCAGGGCGGTTAAATGTTGCAATTAAGCGTTCAAATAGCGTAGTTGAGAAGGGCACATAGGCGAGGTAGAGGCCAATGCCATTTAACACCATCCAATGAATAGGGCTCAACATTCCCTGTTGATAGGCGAGTGAGCTTAATAAGGTGATTGTGAATCCGGCAAAAATGAGTAAATGATTAATCACCATTGCAAGGTGGTTGTCTTTAATCAGTTTGAGTAGTGCCACAATGACTAGCACTACCAGTGCAATCGGTAATTCGGTAAGCGTAAACAGTGCTGGAGCGCCATCAAGGCCGGTTGCCAGCCAGACATCGGAGGCGAAACTATCGCGTAAATCTCTCAGCACGGTGAGCAGCACATATCCTATGATCAATAATGTGAGGCCAAAACCAAGTAACTGAAGTAACTCTTTGCGACTTTCTTTGGTCATGGGAATACGGGCGCAGCGCTGGGCGATATCAGCTTGATTAGGAGGAGGGAGTTGATCAAGCATCCACACAGATAATGCTAATAGGGGCAAAAACAAACTGGCTGTAGCAAATGGCATCCATAACTCAGTCACACCGTAGTCCATCATTAAGTAACTACCTACGGTTTTTACCAACCCAGAGGCAACAATAAAGCTTGTACATAGCCCTGCCGCTAATATTTCAGTGACTCTTCGCCCTTCTAAATAACTAAATACGATACCCCAAACCATGCCGAGCGGTAGGCCATTTAATAACATAAAAGCAGCATTATAAGGCTGTGGGATAAGTGCAAATCCAAGCAGTGCAAGCCAAGCGATAATCACTAAAGTGAGGATGGCTTTGGCTCTACCGTTGCTTTGTAATTCAGAAATGACTTTAATGCCAATGAATTTAGAGAGCGCATAACCAAAAATTTGTGCCGTTAAATACAGGGTTTTAAGTGATATTCCTAACAGTGAGGTGTCGGCATATAAACCAACAGCGACAGGTTTACGAAAGCCATACATAAACGCATAGGTGCTACAGGCTGCAATAATGGCGTAGATGCAAAACAGTAGGGCATTACTGCTGAGTTTATGTTTTATCTTGCCGCTAAGCTCACTGAGCATATGACACACCTTCTAAAAATGCGCCAGTTTGGTACGAACCAAACTCGCTAGAGTAGATGCTCAGTGTAGAGGCTTTATATTGCAGTAGTTTTACAGTCTTTTTGTTAAGGAGAGTTATTCGAGTGGACTAACCCAAGGTAATTAAAATTGAAGTTTGGCTTTGTTTTCAATCATTAAGGCATCATGACGCCAAAATTCTCGGTCGAACTCAAAGGCCGTCCCTTGTTGATCTCTAACGATACGAGTGACTTTTAAGCCAAGAGCACCGTCGTAGGTGTCTAAGTGCTGTGCAATAGGATTAAACAAGCAGCACGATTCCACCGAGATATCGTAAAGTACCTTGTGATGTTGGTAGGTGTTTTTAAGTAACATACTGATAGACAGTGATAAATCATGCTTGTCTATGTCAGGTAAATGCTTGTTACTAAAGTTTAGGTCTTCGACAACCACAGCGCGACCATCCACGGAGCGGACACGTAAAATGCTAGTTAGGCTGGCTCTACCATCGAGTTCAAGTGCGGTGGCGATCTCTTTACAGGGCTTTTGTTTTTTCTGCTCAAGTAGCACGGTACTAGGCTGAAACCCTTGCGCCGTGGTGTATTGTAAGAATGAGGCATGCTGCATAGGATCGTATTTTAATTTTCTTGGGCAAACATACCAACCACTGCGGTTTTTACGGTAAATGAGGCCCATATTTTCTAATTGCCCGAGTGCCTGTCTAAGTGTTGAACGGGCAATATCAAACGTTGCACAGAGTTCTCTTTCTGAGGGTAAGCTGCCTGTTAATTGCTGCTCTGTTATTTGCTTGGTTAGTGCTTCACGCACTTGGGCGTAGGCAAAACTTTGGGTACTCATTTAGGGTTTTAATTCGCAAATTCACTTGGTTTATTTATTGGTATCACATCAGTCAAAGCTGAACAAGCGCTTACCTAAAAATAGATTTTTTGGTCCATACCAATTTTTTAAATAATACATATTTCTGTCAAGTCCCTGTAATAAAACACAGATAGTATTTTCGCCGTTCGTTACTTTGGTATGTACCAATTACTTTCGGGAATCATAATGAAAACTTTATACTCTACTGGCTTCACAAAACCATCTTTACTGGCTCTGGCCGTTGCAAGCGCGTTATCTGCACCTGTTTACGCAGAAGATGACAAAGCAAAAAAAGACCAAGAAATTGAAGAAATCACGGTTGTTGGCAAAAGCGTGTCATACGCTAACAACGCGACATCAGACGAAATGTTCAAACAGCAATCGGCTATGACCAGTGCGATGGCAATGATTGATAACCTTCCGGGTGTTTTAATCAACGAAGGTGATACATTTGGCTCTGATGATTGGTCAACAACAGTCTCAATTCGTGGCTTCCAGTTAAGTTTAGATGAGCAGCAAGTAGGTATTACCATTGACGGTATTGCCAACGGTAACTCTAACTATGGCGGTGGTGCTAAAGCAAACCGTTATATTGATACTGAAAATTTAATGGCTGTAGAAGTATCTCAAGGTACTGCTGACGTAGCATCTCGCTCAAATGAAGCACTGGGCGGTACGCTTAACTTCACCACCATTGACCCTGGCACAGAAAAGGCGGTCATTGCGAGCTTGTCATTAGGTAACTTCGATGCGCAAAAGTATTACATGCGTCTTGAAACTGGCGAAGTATTAGATGACACATATGGCTGGTTTAGCTACTCAAACTCAAGCAACAGTGACTGGATCACAGGCACCGCAGAAAACAAACGTGACCACTTTGCCGCTAAGTTTGTAAAAGGCATGGACAGCAATCTAGAAATTACCGCTTACCTTTCTTACGACGATGTTCACGAAGATAACTATCAGCGTGTTTCACTAGAGAGCTTTAAACAAAACCCAGAATCAGATGGCTTATTAGGTGAATGGACGGGTGTCCCTTACATTGACCAAGTGTATCGTCAAGGTTGGTCAACACTTCGTGAAAACCTATTTGGTTATATCGAGGTTGATACCATGATCGGTGAAGTTGAAGTAACGGCAAACGCTTACTTCCATAAAAACGAAGGCCGTGGTGACTGGGTACCGCCTTATCTTGTTGATGTTACAAATGATGGCTCTAAAGGTCACAGTGAACTGGTTTCGGGCAATACGGCACAAGGTGGTAGCTCGCTAGGTAAAATCTACTTTGTTGATGCAGATGGTAAGTCACTGACGCCTATTGCAGGCTGTGAAAGCTCAATCGGTTTCCCTTACGGTGGTGCGGGTGCAGAATACGATCCTAACTGTTATGAAGACGGCGCACGTCCTGTGGGGTCTTACCGCAATACACACTATCAAAAAGATAGATTCGGTATTAACGCAGATCTGACGTGGGAAAAGCAAATCGGCGATAACACCAATGTGGTTCGTGCAGGTATTTGGTATGAAGACTATGAGCGCTCAGAATACCGTGATTGGCACAAAATCATTGACTCTAAGAGCAGCTATGAGTTTGACCATACACCTTATTGGATCCAGTACGACCGCACTTACCCTGTAGAAACCACCATGCTTTATCTTGAAGATTCATTCGAGATGGAAAGTGTGACAGTACGTGCAGGTCTTAAAAAGTACCTTGTTGATTTAGATAGTAAAGACACTTACACAGGCACTACAAAAGCAGTGAACTCAGATTCAGATGTTTTATTGTCAGCAGGTGCGGTGTGGTACACCCCAGTTGATGGTTTAGAAGTATTCGCAGGTTATGCTGAAAACTTTGCGGCGATTAAAGACCAAGTGTTAGAAGCAGATGCATCAGCACTAGATAACGTTGAAGCTGAAACGGCTGAAAACATGGACTTTGGTGTGCGTTACGACAATCAAGACTTCAACGCCAGCATTACTTTGTACAGCATCGACTTCCAAAACCGCTTAACCTTCATTGCGCCGGGCTCTGACTCTGGCAATGACTACCTGGTTGGCACAAACGGCAGCTATATCAATACCGGTGGTATCGAGTCATCGGGTGTAGAAGCCTCATTAACTTACTACCCAAGCCAAGAGCTATCTGTGTATATGTCATATACCAGCAACAGCTCAGAATATACCGATGGTACAGTAGGTATTGCAGCGGGTAATACAGTATTCGGTTCAGTAGAAGACATGGCTGTGTTATCGCTTGATTGGCAATCAGAAGCTTACTCAGCGGGTATTTCGACAAAATGGCTAGGTGAGCGCTGGATGGATTCAGCCAATACTCAGCGCATCGATGCTTACGCGGTGAGTGACTTATATATAGGTGTTGATTTAGAAAACTTCGGCAGTGCCCTAAAAGGTGCATCAATCCGCTTTACGGTCAATAACCTATTCGATAAGAGCTACATGGGTGGCGTAGCCGGTGGTTGGGGTGGCTGGATCGGCGCACCACGTACAGCAGCGCTGAACTTCCAAACACGCTTTTAATCTCCAAATTGAGTAGTACAGGACGTGCTACTCAGTTTTTTAAGAACCTGAACTTTGGTTAAGGGATCTACTATCTATCAAGATTAAATACCAAATGTTTGAGTTAATTAGTTAACACAGAGCCTTATTTCATTTTGAATGCGATAAAGGCTCTTTTTGCTTAAACCATGCGAGTAGACAATGAAAAAACTGATTTTAGCCGCGGCAACGCTGTGTTCATCTGTAACCTATGCGGTCAGTAATGTGGTGGTCGTCACGATTGATGGGCTACGTTGGCAAGAAGTGTTTTCGGGCGCGGATAGCAAGTTGATTGAGCATAAAGACTTTGTAAAAAATCCGGAGCAATTAAAGCAGACCTTTTGGGATGATAATGCGCAAACTCGCCGCGAAAAACTGATGCCGTTTTTATGGCAAACCATTGCCAAACAAGGCGTTGTTGTGGGTAACCGAGAATTGGGTTCTAAAATGTCGGTTGCCAATGATTGGTACTTTTCATATCCGGGGTATAACGAAATACTCACAGGTCAGGCTGATCCAGAAATTGATAGCAATGCCCTTGAGAACAATAAAAATGTGACCTTTTTGGAGTGGCTAAATAACAAGCCAGCATACGCTCATAAACTTGCGGCGTTTGGCAGTTGGGATGCATTTCCGTATATTTTCAATGAGCAACGCAGTGGCTTATATGTCAACGCCACATTCGATAGTTATCATATTCAACCGCAATCAGCTGAGATGGCACTGTTAAACGAACTTCAGGCGCAAACGCCAAGCCCTTGGCAAAACGTCAGAACAGATAGCTTCACTTATCGCTTCGCTAAGGACTATTTAACCCATATTCAGCCAAAAGCCATGGTGATTTCGTTGGGAGAAACCGATGACTTTGCCCATGAAGGCCATTACGACAGGTATTTACACGCCACCAAACGAACCGATGCCTATCTTGAAGATTTATGGCACACCATTCAGTCGACACCGGGCTATAGAAACAACACCACTTTACTGATAGTGACAGATCATGGCCGTGGCTATAACGCCGATGATTGGCAACATCATGCTTCTAAAAAAGCGGTGTCGGGCTATATGAAAAAGCTCAGTCATTTTCAGCAAGGTATTATTGGCGCTGATGAAATTTGGATGGCAGCGATAGGGCCCGACATCAAACCACTTGGCGAGTTAAAAGCACATAAAGAATTCAAACAAGATCAAATTGCGGCAACGGCATTGACCATCTTGGGAGAAAACCCACAACAGTTTAATCCGCAAGCAGGCAAAGCAATTAAAGAGATCATCAAGCTATGAATTTAAAACAAACACTAGCAACCGCCTTAGTGGCATTGAGCGGCTTTTCGGCTAATGTGATGGCTAATTCACAGGTCGATAAAATCTTATTTGGCTCTTGCAGCCACCAAGATAAAGATATTCCGATCTTCGATGCCATCAACAAAGAGCAAGCTGACTTATTCGTGTTTTTAGGCGACAACGTTTACGGTGATACTGAAAACATGACGGTGCTTAAATCAAAGTACCATAAGTTGGGTATTAAACCGGGGTTTGCTCAGCTACGCGCAAATACGCCTGTGATTGCCATGTGGGATGACCATGATTACGGTGAAAACGATGCGGGTAAAGAGTATCCGTTTAAAGAAGCGTCTCGAAAAATCATGCTAGATTTTTGGCAAGAGCCGAAAGACAGCCCGCGCCGAACCAGAGACTCAGGTATTTATACGTCGTATATGTATGGTGAAGAATCACAGCGTGTACAGGTGATCATGCCAGACCTGCGCTGGAATCGTCCTGCACTCAGTTCAATTGGCGAATTTCGTTATTGGTTAAATAGCTTCTTTAACAATGTCGGGCCGTATCGTCCTGCTGATGATAACACTTCTATGCTGGGCGAAGAACAGTGGCAATGGCTTGAGCAAGAGTTATTAAAGCCTGCGAAAGTGAAAGTGATTGCTTCAAGCCTTCAGCTTATTCCTGACTTTACGGGCTGGGAAAGTTGGGCGAATTTTCCGGCAGACAGACAGCGACTATTCGACTTTATTGAAAAGCATAAAATTGGTGGGGTGATCATGATAAGTGGCGATACTCACTGGGGGGAGTTGTCAAAGTACCAAGCTAAACAAAACTATCCACTATGGGAAGTAACCAGCTCGGGGCTTACACAAAAATGGAAAGATGTGAGCCCCAATAAGCACAGAGTGGGCGAGTCAACGTCGGATGTGAATTATGGTTTTATTGAAATTGATTGGCAGCAAGCTGATCCAAATATTGAGTTTGGGTTAAAAGATATCAACGGCGATGTGACTCACAAACAAAGCATGCCGCTGTCAGCGTTACAGTTTAAATAACACCAAGGAAAACGGTGATATGTTAGTTAGAAAACCAGTTTGGGCACTGAGCTGTGCCTTTATATTCATCTCGAGTTTATCTGCATGCTCGATACTAAAAATCTCAGAAAATACAGCTCAGCAAGAAATAAATACTCCGTCAAAAATTAAAAATATTATCTTGATGATTGGCGATGGTATGGGTCCGCAACAAGTGGGGTTGTTAGAAGAGTATGCGACTCGTGCACCGAACTCTATTTACCAAGGTGACAATAGCGCCATTGCTAAGTTGGCAAACCTAGGCGTCACTGGGCTGTCACTGCATGGGCCAGCAGATAAACTGGTGGTTGATTCTGCTTGCTCAGCCACCCAGTTGGCAACAGGCGTTGCTGCGGGCAGTGAAATGATAGGCCTAAATCGTGCGGGTCATAAAGTGCCAACGATTTTAGAAAAAGCCAAAGGACTGGGTAAATCGACAGGGCTGGTATCTGATACCCGTTTAACCCATGCAACTCCTGCAGCATTCGCGGCACACCTTATTCACCGTTCAATGGAAAATGAGATTGCCGAGCAGATGATCCAATCTGGGGTCGTTGATGTCATGTTATCAGGCGGCTTACGTCATTTTGTGCCAAAAGATTATGCCATGCCTGAACACCCCAAGGGCTTTGAAGCAAATTTAAAAGCCAGTACGGTTTCGCTGAAATCAAAACGTCGAGACGATAAAAACTTATTGGCTGAAGCAAGCAGTAAAGGCTATGAACTTGTGTTTAATAAATCGCAATTACAGCAAGCGCAAGGCACAAGACAGCTGGGGCTATTTGCCAATAGTGCGATGGCCAATGGTGTGGATACCTCTTATGGTGGCGTAAGCAATCAACCAAGTTTGAGTGATATGACACAAACCGCCATCAATACTTTGTCGAAAAACGACAAAGGGTTTTTCTTAATGGTTGAAGGTGGTCAGATTGATTGGGCTGGGCATAATAATGATGCGGGCACGTTATTGCACGAAATGATCAAATTCGATAATGCCGTCAATGCTGTATTGGAGTGGGCAAAAGACCGAGACGACACTTTAGTCATCGTCACCGCAGATCACGAAACGGGTGGCTTTGGTTTTAGTTATAGCGGTGCAGACTTACCAAAAGCCGAGCAGCTAAATAATCATAAAAAGGATGTTTATAAGCCAAACTTTAATTTCGGCGAGTTGAGTATTTTAGATAAGTTATATGCTCAGCAAAAAAGCTATGGCGATATTTGGTATGAAGCCAAAGGCAACGCGTTTAAACCTACTCCAGAAAAACTTGTAAAAACGGTTAATAAATACCTCGAGTTTGCGATCAACCTTGATGATGCAAAGCAAATTTTAGCTGAGCAAAAGAACGCATTTTACCAGCGAGGACATAAGTCGCTGGGCTTGAAAACAGCCAGTAAAATAAATGACTTTGCACCGTTTTATGTCTATTTGACTGAGCGCCCACTCAACTTAATTGGCAGGGCATTGTCGAGTAAACAAAATATCGTCTGGTCAACGGGCACACACACGCATACGCCAGTAGGTGTGTTTGTTCTAGGGCCTGAAGCTTTGACTAAGCAGTTTAATGGTTTGCATACGCATGTTGAGCTTGGCAAAAAAATGCAGCGTCTTTTAATGCATTAGTAGGCTAAGAACTTAAATTTGAATGAAAAAGTGCACTTTTAAACAAAGCGAGATTATTTAGGGTGCTAAATTATTTCGCTTCTTATCTTCTAAATGCATCTATCTACTCAAGTTTTTACTAAACAAAATTGCATAATTAGTTTCGAAAATATGAGTTTCATTATTTAGTTTAAATCTATAGTGATTAGATTATTTTTGACTAAAAGAAAAAAATCACTCTATGTTACAATTTCTTGTAGTTAAAGTAGGTAAAAAGAATACAAGTATTGTTGAGTGAATTAAAAGCAAACCTGCGCCGTAGGGCTAAATTTGATGTTGTTGTAGTACTCATAGTGGTATTGCTTGGTTTTATCATTTCCCACCAGTTTGATTTTTTGGAGTGGATTTACCAGTATTCAAGGCAATACGAGCACTATGAACTAGATGAGATAGTCCCTACTTTGCTTTTTGGGGTATTGGCCTTTGCCTATTTCAGTTATCGTCGTTGGCATGATATAAAACTTTTAAGTAAGTATCTTGAAGAGCAGTCTTTGACTGAGCCCGTTACACATATCGCTAACCGTCGAGCCCTTTTTGCGGTGCTTGAGCAGATTGCGCAGGAAGATAAACCACAACATGGTTTTATTCTAATATCGGTATTTGGGCTTGATGAAATTCGCAATAAACTGGGCTTTATCACAGTAGAGCATATCGTAATTGAATTACTGTACCTATTGAATCAAGAACTTGAAGATGATCAGTTGATTATTGCTTGGCATACCGGGCAGTTTATTGTGCACGCACCAAATTATAACCAAGCCAAAGCCCATTTATTGGCTGAGCGTTTAGAGCAAGCAAATAAGACTGCGACACAAGCGATTTTACGCAAGTTACATATTCAATCGGCAAGCACCATTGTGACTCGTAAAACCAGTGAGGCTGAATTACTAGAGCGTTTAGAAGACAACTTACTTGATTAGTTTGACTCGCAGAGCGTTTGCATAAAAGAATGTAAGAAAATAGAAAGCCCAAGCTAATTTACTTGGGCTTTTCTTGTTTTATAACTTAACTGACTCACCTTCATTCAACACATGCAGCGGGATATTTGAATTCATCTTGTTATACATGTGCATTAGACGAAATAGTGCCGAGTGCGATGTTTTATCACCCATTTGCCATGAAGAATTACCATAGCCCCATGGGATCATCACTTTACAATTTAAGTCGGCTGCCGCGATAAGCGCATCTTCTGGTGTGGTGTGCACTTTTCGATACCATTTAGGGTGCTCTTCACTATGGTAAGAGGCAATAGGAATTAAGCACACGTCCATATCCCCATATTTATTGGCAATGTCTTTGAAGTGCGGTGAGTAACCAGTATCTCCGGCAAAAAATAACTTCTTACCTTGGTGCTCTAACACCCAACCGCCCCAGAGTGTGGCATCGTGATCTTCATGAATAAAAGGTACCATGATACGACTACTGAAATGATTAGCCGGAACAAAGTGAATATTCACTTCACCCACTTGTTTACTCGAATACCAAGCCATTTCAGTGATTTTATAACCGTCATTCGGAAAGTGATCTGCAAAACCTAGCGGCGTTAAAAATTCACTATTTTGACCTATGTGTGAGAGGTCGTCTTTTTTAAAATGATCATAATGAATATGCGAATACATGATGGCGTCAGTTTCATTTAGTTCACTTTGAGTGAGTGTTGCATTGGGTGTGCGATTGATATCAGAAACTAGGCTAAACGCCCAATTGACGGGCCAGTCAAAGTCATCAGAAACCGGATCGAACAAAAACTGCTGACCATTTGATGTGTTAATTTTGAAGCTGGCATGACCGAGCCACTGTACTGAGAAGCCAGCATTAATAGCTATTGTGGGATTGCTGCCAGTGAAAGCGCAATTTTGCATCTCAGCACTGCATTCAATCACTGGGCTCGGCGGGTAGCAATTTTCAGAACAAGTGACAGGATACTCTTTAAAGTCATCGTAAATATTCTTGAAACGGTCGGTATAGCCTTCTGTGGTCTTGTTTTTGACTACTGCGTTTTCTGGAATGAGGGTTTCAACCTGGTTGCTGACAGAGCAGCCTGCTAATGTCGCTAAAGAGAGGAGTAATGCTAACTTCTTCATTAGATTTCCTTATTATCTTTTTTGCGAGATTTTAGCAGGTTTAGCAAAACACTCTATGGTTTTAATGTAAGCAAACATAACGGGTTAGGGGGGAGTCTGTGTGTTTGATATGTAAATGCAATCTGAATGCTTACTTAGGTCGTACTGAAATTTATATTCAATAAAGTGCGAATTGTTATGTGTTTTAGACCTGTGTTGTTTGGAGTAATTTTAATGGCGTCGTCTTCAGTATTGGCAGAAACTAAATTGACTTTACTTGATTGGTTTGTAGTTAATGACACCGTCATGGGTGGCCTTTCTGAAAGTCGTTTAGTTGTTGGAGCACACTCTGTAGAATTTAAAGGCGATGTGTCTTTGCGCAATAATGGCGGTTTTGCTTCTGTTCGTGCGCCATTTAATTTAGAAAATAAGAACGCTGAACAGTTAAGTGTTGTTGTAAAAGGCGATGGAAAGCAGTACCAGCTTAGGCTAAGAGTTGACCAATACCTTGACGGCCCAGCCTTTGTTTATAAATTTCAAACCTCAGTAAATAAAACACAAACACTTGTTGTCACAGAAGATGACTTTACGCTCATGTACCGTGGTCGTATTTTTCATTCTAACTATCAACTCAACTTTGATGATGTCAGATCTCTTGGCTTTATGATCAGTGAAAAGCAAGTCGGTGAGTTTTCCTTAGAGGTGAAGACGATAGCTCTGCTAGGAAAAGTTTAAGGTATTTATACTGGTTTTGTTATCTCCTTCAAAACACCTTTTACAAAAGGGGATTTTGCCTTGCCGTAGTCATCTTGTACAGTTTGCCCTTCGGCAATAACCTGTTGTTTAGTTGCTTCGTATTTGGCACGAGCATCGGGGTTATTAAGCATGTGCGTTTTAAAATTAATCTGCTTTAAATGCTCTTCGCTGCCTAATTCAATGACATGTGCATGAACTTGAAAGGTTTCTCCTTTAAATCTCACAGCAATGTCTTTGCGAGGGCGACTTTCAGGAAACGGCTTATTACTGTGTTGGTCGCTAAATCCAGTATTTTTTAAATGCTCAACCGCTTCAGTCAGTTCACCTGATTTGTATAAGATAGAGATATCAATAATGCCTTTGCCCGCAACTTTGAAAGAGCTAGACCCAAAGTGTAAAAACTCAAAATCAGGGTGAGCTAATTCTGCAATAACCGCTTGTGCAACGTCTAAAAATATTTCTCGCCAAGGGTTAAAGCTGGCAGGAACTAGTTGATAGGGAATAAATTTAATTTTTGGCATATTTGTCTCTGGTTGATTTTAATTTTTGTTATTGGTGCCTTTGCAAAGGCTGTTTAACAGCATTGATGGACTATCTACCCCTAGATAAATCTTAGATTTTCCACCAATTGGGCTTCTTAGCTTTATCTCGATATTGGGCACGCCTGAGAAATTATACCGGTTAACTTCGTTGCTTCTTGGAACAAATTCATGATGTGGCGATACGCTTTGAATATTGTCTAGCACAATATAAAGCGGATTATATAAACCGTATCTAACGATCAAGTGCGTGTGCGTGAGTGAAATTGGACGGCGTGACATAGCGCGATACTCGCCAATAAACAGTACCAATCCAAAAATTGATAATAAAGAGATAACATTGGCAGCCAAGGGTGACCAAGCAAAATGCAGAACCAAGTGTGCAATGGGGATCTCGAATACCATCAAAAAGATAAACCCAAGTGCATTGCCTTTCGCGTCATCTTTGTTGGCATACCAAAAGTGTTGATCGCCAATATAGTTTTCACTTTTTATTTTATGGGCGAATAAGCAAAACACCCACATTCGCATATCAAATTGCATTAAATTCAATACAGGTCCTGACTTTAACCAGCGTTTTAAAGGGGTTATCAGGCTCTCATCAGGGTCAGCGTGAGTATTTAAATTCGTTTTAATTGCAGCTATCACAGATGCAATCACAATAAGTTCAACGAAGAGGACTAAGGCTAATACCAGATAACGCGCTTGCTCTAAATAATGCCAAATAAATTTTTGCTGAGCGGGTATGAAGTAAGCGCCAAATAAAATGATCAATGCGCAGTAGGCTATTGCTTTAATTGAAGCTTGCTTTTTGTCTTTTATACTTAAATAGCAAACGAGTGGAATGGTAATGAGTGCATCAACCAGCAATGGCCACTCAGGCTGATAAGTACCGTATTCATTTAAAAAAGTAGGTGATGTATAAAACCAAATGTAGCAGGCAATGGTTAAAAATAAGAGCAGAAAAGGCAAGCGGGTAAACGTCATGTTTAGCAAAAGTACATCCTAGTTGTCTGAAGCAACTTAAAATAGAGCTCTATAGTAACCAGTATAAAGTGTCATCACAATAAAAGGCTAGCTTGAAAAACGCTCTAAAACTTCAAGTAATTTATCTTTAATCAAGGGTTTGCTTATATAGTCATCCATACCTGCTTCTAAACACTTTTCTTTATCACCATTCATGGCATTGGCTGTCATAGCAATGATTGGAATATGTTGAATGTGTTCACCAGCTTCTCGTTTTCTGATCCTCCTTGTGGCTTCATACCCATCCATAACAGGCATTTGGCAATCCATTAATATTAATTGGTAATATTCTGGCGGTTGGGCTTGCAGCTTATTCAGTGCCTGTAGGCCATTATCTGCAAATTCGATTTCTTTAATAACGTCTTTTAGCATTTGCGTAACGACAATTTGGTTGATTGGCATATCTTCAACGATTAAGACTCTTTCAAGTAAAATGGTCGCTTTGCTGATTTCGCCCAGTTCAATTTTAGGTTGTAGTGCTTTATCTTGATGATTAAGCGCTGCAAACACTTCAGATAAGGTTGCTGGTTTTTTACAAAATTTAGGTTTGTCATCAATGCTATGAAATGCGTCTTCAATCGAAACATTAAATGGCAATAACACAACACACTGAGTTGCATGTTGCGCGATAAAAGATTTTTGCTGAGCGATATTTTGCTTTTGCCAATCAAAAATAAAGTAATGTGCTTGGTTAGCTAAGCTAATGTCATCAATATACCTTTGCAAGGCATCAAATTCTTTGTGACTGTGCACAGCAACGTCTAGTTTTTCGAGTTGCTCCTTACTGGCGGCCACAAAGCGAGGGTGGCAATTAATAAAATGAAAGTGACTACCGGTAAAATGTGCAAAGTTGTCACTCAATTTTTGGAGCCCTTTTTCTGATGCGATTGAGATGGGTAAAGTGACCGTGAATTTACTACCAAACTCAGGCTGGCTTTCAACATTAATAGTTCCGCCCAGTAATTCACACAGTTTTTTGACAATACTTAAACCTAAGCCTGTACCACCGAACTGACGAGTTGTAGAGGTGTCAGCTTGAGAAAAGTGTTCAAATATGAGCTCTTTTTTTTCTGCAGAAATTCCAATGCCAGTATCGATGACTTGAATTTTAAGTAAGGTTGAGGCGTGCTCGTCAGAAAACGTATATTCAGCATGTACAGTGACAGACCCACTTTGTGTGAACTTAACGGCATTGCCAATTAAGTTTGTCAGTATTTGTTTTATTCGCACAGAGTCAGAATGCACATAAGGAGAAGAAAGTGTGTTGATATCTAAGATTAATTCTATGTTTTTATCACAGGCAAGTTTACTGAAAGATGTGGTTGTTTCCTGAATGAGTTTTGCTAAGTTAAACTCGTTGATATCAATTTCTAATTTTCCCGATTCGATTTTAGAGAAGTCGAGTATATCATTGATAATACGCATTAATGACTGTGCGCTACGGTTGGCAATTTCGACTTGCTGATATTGCTCAGTGTTTAAGTTTGTCTGTTGAAGCGCATCAAGCATACCGAGTACCCCATTCATCGGGGTGCGAATTTCATGGCTCATAGTTGCTAAGAAATCGGCTTTGGCTTTAGAAGCGTTTTCAGCTTGCTCTTTAGCTTCTTCTAACGCCCAATTGTTAAACTCCATATCAGAGGCATACTTGGCTATTTGCTCTTCGGATTGCTTGAGTTTGGTTACATCTTCAATACAGGCAAAAACACCAGCAACACTTCCGTCATCAGTCAGATCTGGCGTGTATGTTGTGATCAGGTATTTTCTTTGCTTTTGTAACTCAAGGTCAATTTCAAACACCACCATTTCACCATTAAGTGCCTGATGAAGGTGGCTTTGAATTTTGTTATAAATTTCAACAGGCAGTACAGATTTAATTGTTTTCCCAACTATTTCTTGCTCAGTTAAGTTAAATAATTGGCAGTATAGTCGGTTAGCAAATCGATATTTTTTCTGGTCATCGACATAGGTAAGTAGCACAGGTACATGTTGTGTAATGCCGTCAATATAATGTCTTGTTTTTTTTAGCTGATCAGCGCGCTCGCTGGCTTGTAAGATGGCCTTATTGTATGAACTGGCTAACTTTGAAATTACATCACCAGATTGCCGATTAATTAAATCTTGAGATATAGGGAGCCCTTCGCGAATTGTTTGCCCCATTAAGGATAATGGTTTGATCACAAAGTAATTAAGCAACCAAAATGAAAAAGCGGCAATGGCTGTAATGACGACTAAAAATTGTAGTGTAAACCTTAAAAGCTGGTTAGCGAGCTGTTGCTCATATTTGGTCGTGTCTATATGCACCCATAAATAGTAGGCCCTAAGTCGTTTTAATTTAGGGTCAACTAGGTATAGCCATGAAATTGCATACCAGTTTCCATCGTGCTCGTATAAATGTTTAACTTTTTCACTGAGTTGTTGCTTGGCATTTAGAAGTGCATTGAGTTCTTTTTTTTGTATTGAATCAAAAGCATTTTTTTCTTTAATAAAGAGCTTTTTAGAGGCAACCACCTCTAGTGTTTCGGGGGTAATAATGAGCACGTTTTTAATAGCATTATTGCTTGAAAGGGCTGCTAGGATCCGTTGCAAGTTTTCTCTAGAAGCATCCACTTCGGCTGCAAGGCTCAAGCTGGTAATAACATTATCGACTAAAGAAACGGTAAAGTTTTCATGTTGTACCTTGTATTCATTAGCGATAAAGCGAGTAAATAGCAGTAGAGAGCTCAACCCAAGCAATACTAAGGGGATAGTTGATTTGAAATATAGTGACCGTTTAAGCATTAATTATTTGCTCACGTAAAACATTTGAGAGACAAAATCACAGGGTTTATCTATCGAGTTAATTTGCAATAGAGTGTTACAGATTTGCTTAGCAACAGAGCGTAAAAATGGATCCTCAATAGTATTTGATTGCTGTTCACCCGACATTAGTTGAAGCGAAGACAGAGTTTCTGAAAACTCCTCATTACTTAAGCCTAATTGCTCAGCCATTATCGCCTTCGCGTCATCAGGGTTTTGCTCTAGGTATAAATATGCTTTTTGCCAAGCCTGCCATAGTTTTGTTTGTGTCGCAGGGTACTGGTTTAAGTAAGTGTCTGAAATACTAATCACATCGACAATTTCTTTTGGTATTTGCGCACTGTCAAAAATAATATGGTGATTTGGGTTCTTGAGAAGCTCAACAGAAACGGGCGGGTAGGTGACAAAAGCAGAGACTCTTTGATTGTTCATTTCTTTAACGCCCGATGTCTGCTCGACATTAATGACTTTGATATCCTCTAAACTTAGCGAAGCACTCTGTAATCCTCGTTGTAGCACATAGATCCCCAAGGACGAGACTGGGGCACCAACATTTTTGCCCTTTAAGTCTGCAACGCTTTTGATTGTTTTATTGGCGATAATGACATCGCCTCCCAGAGAAAAATCAGTAACTAGAACTACTTTGAGTGGCTTAATTGAAAAAGCTTGGATTTGAATTGCTTCAATTAATGTGCTCGTTAATCCATCTACCCTACCATTAAGATAAGCTCTTTGTGTATCAGCTAAAGAAGATACTCTGACAAGTTCGACATCTAGTCCTACCTGCTCAAAAAAACCTTTTTGCTTTGCGAGGAAAAGCATTTCATACCCGGGCCAAGGGTTCAAAGCTATTCTTAATGGCTGTGTTGGTTCTGATTGGCAACCAGAAAGGGAGAGTAAGGACAGCAATATACTAAGAATTATTTTAAATGCTTGATTCATCTTCTGAACTTGTCAGCACAAAGGTAAGTATAAGTATTGCCTAAATTTTGGCTCTGGCAAGAAAGTGCTTGATTAGTTTTGTGTATATTCAAATAAAGCTCGTTTTGATAAGCCAATCTTTTTTAAAAATATTGGCTTGTTTGCCCAGAAAATCGCGTTTCTAATGGTTTTAAATGTTCAAGTAAAAATGTTTTTACGGCATTAATTTTAGCTGTATTTTTTAGGTCAAAATGATAGAGCAGCCATAATGACCAAATAGAGGGGGCTAATGGAATATCTAAACGCCTAATTGAACTCAAATGGGGTTGGTCGACTAAACCACATGGTAGTTTAGCGATACCAACACCGACTTTAACTGCATTGATAAGCGCTGCAAGGTTATCAAATTTTGCAATAACTTGGGTTTTAGCAAAAACGTCTTGATACCAGTTTTTATCTGACTCTAAATGCCATAGTAACAGTTTTTGTGTAGTTATATTTTTGTTGTGTTGCCAATATTGTTCTGACGCATAAACTCCCCAATTGGATGCAAATAGCCTTTTACCAATTAAATTTGCTTGAGTTGGTTCTGGTGTAAATCGTAGTGCAATATCTGCCTCTCTAGCATATAGATCTTTATGATTTATGCTCATCATGAGGTTTAATTGTAGGTTGGGAAATTGCTTATAAAACGCTGGAAGTATTGGCACAACATAGTCGTTCGCGAGCTCTGGCGTTAATGCCAAATTGATTTCGCCCGTTAAACTTTGATCGTGACCCACTAAACGACGTTCGATATGCAACTGAAGATTTTTTAGGTTCTCAATATCAGGCAAGATACTGTGACCTACTTGGGTTAATTGAAAACCTTTAGATACACGTTCGAATAATCTCACACTATATCGAGTTTCAAATGCTTGAATTCTTCTGGCAACCGTTGTGTGCGTCACATTGAGCTGTTTAGCCGCGGCCGACAAGCTGCCATGAGTAGCCAGTGCAAGAATATATTGATAATCATCATCTAAGTTCATCTGTGCATTTTTGCACAAAAGATATGCAAGAAGTAGTAATTTTTTTCCTCAAAAAAAGTCGTAAATTAATCCTAAATTAACCTAAAGCTAAGCGACTTATTAAAAGGAAGAATTATGTATACCCTTTATCATTGTCCAATTACGTGTTCTACAGCCGTGTTAATTACTTTAGAAATTATTGGTGTAGAGCATAATGTTGAAATTATCGACCTGTTTCAGAATGAACAATTTAGTGAACAGTTTTTAGCAGTGAATCCACTTGGTAAAGTGCCAGTGTTAAAAACCGATGAGCACATTTTAACCCAAGGTGAAGCCATCTTAATTCATCTATCGCAAAAGCATCCTGAGGCTAATTTGATGCCAGACTTAGCAACGACTGAGGGCGCTAACGCGCTAAAATGGTTAAACTTTGTTGCATCAACGGTACATGGGCATTTTTCTCGTGTATTCCAGCCAGAGCGTTTTGCCAATGAGCATGAGGTGGTAAAAGCCAATGCCGAAGAGGAATTAGTAAAATTATTCGAGTTGATTGAGCAGCAGCTTCAGAAACAACCATTTTTAGCGGGCAGCTTACCAACGCTGGCTGATTATTATCTCGCGGTGATATTAGGGTGGGATAGAATGTTGAGCTTCGACTTAGCTGAGCGTTTTCCTGAATTAAAAGATTACAAACAACGCTTACAGCAAACGCAGACCAATTCACCCACATTATTATCACTCTAGCCCTGTTATAGCCAAGCCATCTTTTAGATTTAGTGGCTTGGCGACTTCTTAGTTCAACAAAACCTTTTCTTCGAAAAAAAAATTCCCATAAGCTGTAATAAATTCCATCAGATATCTACTAACTAGAAAAATACAAAATGGAACGAGGTGAATGGGAAGCGATTTTTATCAGCAATCAATACTGCCTTATGCGGGGATCATTATCAAAATTTGTCGGGCATATACCCATAGCCAAGAAGATTTTGAAGATTACTACCAAGAGGTGTGCCTGCAAATTTGGCGAAGTAGAGACAATTTTAATGCTGAGTCTAAATGGTCAACATGGATTTATAAGGTGGCTTTAAATGTTTGTTTGACCCATTTAAAAAAGCGCAAAAAAGGTCAGCAGTTTGTGTCTGATGCTTTACCAGATGAAGTTCATGACGATGCCAAGGCATTTTGCTCTGATGAAATTAACCTGCTTTATAACGCAATTAAGCATTTGTCAGAGATAGATAGAGCAGTGATCTTGCTTTATTTAGAAGAGAAATCTTACGTTGAGATTGGCGAAATTATTGGTGCAAATACAAACAGTATTGGCGTACGCATTACGCGTATTAAAGAAAGATTAAACAAGCGCAGGAGTGAACACATGAGTAAGTCTATTGAAGCAATGTGGAAACAAGGTTTTGTGAGTGAAGGTGAGCTATCAGCACCAAAAGTGAACGACTTATACAATAGAAAGTCGCAAAATATCGTAGATAAACTGCAAAAGATGTTTGCAGTGAATATTAAAGCCATTGTGATTGGTGCTTTAGTCATGCTGGTGGTAATGAGTTTAATTGGCGCGCCTTGGTTAGGCGTGTATATCTGTGTATTGCTAGCACCGCTTGTGCTGATAGCGAGAAAAGAGCTCACTAAGTCACATAACTTATCGAAAGGGCAGAGCAGCCTAGAGTATTTAGAAAGCTTTGATACTTGGCTTAAAAACTCAATGGATACATATTCGAAATACTACCGATTTTTTTATCCGTTATTTTATATCGGTATGGTGACACAAGGGCTAGCGAGTAATGCGGGTGGTAAAGTGATGGCTTTGCTTTTGAAGCATTATCCGACAGAGTATGTATTGTTAGATATTCCAGGTTATGTTTGGGCGGTTATCACAGCACTGTTTTTGGTGATTGTGAGGTATTCAGAAGCTTTGTATCGTTTAGACTTAGACATCATTTACGGCAGACAATTTAAAAAGCTCGATGAATTGATTACTGATATGCGCGCTTTAAAAGCACAGCAGTAATTTTTTTAGGAACAAGTTACTTAGCGCTTATTTGATGGGCGCTTCAATTAATCAAGCTTCATTTAAAACGAAAGCGCAGCCAGTTGGCTGCGCTTTTCTGTTATAGGGAATGAGTGACTAAGATCCTGTCAACTAGCTCTAGTGCGGTGGTGAAGTTACTGAGATCAGTACGAACATCGCCATCTTTGCCTGAATGGTGACCGTGACCGATAAGCTGCATTTGCTGTAGTTTACTTGGCTGCTCAAAATCGACGATAGCTTGATATATAAGTGAAGGTTGAGCGGTATAGCCGTCGCCTGAGTAGACGGGATCGTCAGGGAATCGGTCACTACTGTAGTAAGTGTTGTAATCAAATGAATGGTTTATCTCAAAACGAATACGGTATTGGCCAGTAAGAGTAGTCGGTAGCTGAATTGAGTAGATAAAATTGTCTGTCATGGTTGCGCCACTAAAACCGTCTACAACCAGTTTATTATCGGTTGGTAGGTAGAAGCCATTACTGGCTTGCACACCTAGTTGATGTAAAAAAACTGGCAGAGATTCAGGGCGCATACGGGTATCTTTTGAGTCGCTATCTTCACCTCCTGTTAATGCCTCTCTACCTATTGCATTTTCGCCGATCAGTAAATGCGCATCGAATACTTGGTCAGGGTTTACTTTAGAGACTTTATTGGTGAAATTATTGGTAGCGATTTTTTCTGTGACATAAAGCGGCTGAACAAACTCACCGTCTAAGGTTTCTAACCAAAACGCATATTGTGGCCACATAAAGTAAGGGCCTTTTTTCAACTCTAAGGTAATTGTTTGTCCGCTGGCTTCTGCTGGAGTAATAACACGCTCGACATATTTTAGCTCTTTATCTTGGTCTGCTTTATCTGCGGCTTTTAGGGTTTGGCCCCAAGTGTAAACTTGCATTGCAGGTGGCAAAGCGAAAAATGGTGACGCTAATAGGTAACCAATTAATATAACAGCTAGAGGCATAGCTAAGCTGACTTTGCCCATATGCTTCTTCAATGGATTTAAATAGGCGAAGAGGGGTTTTGAATTTTTAAATAAGTGCCATACGACGACCAAAATCATGGCTGCACCTATTAAAGTATGAATAAGCGCAACAATTGCACTGTGCTGTTGGCTGTACAGTAATACAGAGGTAACCAACATAACAATGAAGGCTAAAAATAGTAGGGTGCCGATAAATACTCGGGCATTAAAAAATGACATAGTGACTCCTTTTGAATTACCTCTTTATCACTTAAGGGAGGCAATAAAAGCCACTAAAGCTTTCTAAAATTATCTAAGGTTATTGATTTTATTATTAATAATTTAGAGTGTTTAAATATTTAAGCTGCTTTGTCAGCGCTCGATTCTTAGCTATTTGCTTGGCTTTGTTTAATGCAATGTTGAACTCTTCAACCTTGTTTTGTTTTTTTGCGAGTAATGCCAAACTTGCCCAAACGCTACTTTCTCCTACAGGGCATTTTAGGACTTGATGATGCGCTTTTGCTTCAAGGTAAAGCTGTTTAGCTCTCTCATAATCCCCTTGTTTTTGAGCCATACGGGCCTGTAAGTCTTTCGAATAGGCCATAAATAGCCAGTCATTATTGTTACTAGCAATATCAAGAGCTTGATTTATTTGCTGTTCAGCTAGGCGGTTATCACCTTTTAACAGATATGATATCGCCCTAAGATAATAAAGTCTGGTCAGCTCTGACTTGTCGTTTAAATTTTCTGCAATCGGGATGACAAGCGCGAGCCTCTCGTTTACTGCATCTAAATCATTTTCTTCATATAACACATTTATTAATAAACGCTGCGCAGTGAGATTGTCTGGATCAGTAATTACAATGCTTTCTAGTAAAGGCTTAGCTGCTTGATATTGGCCTTCTAGTTTTAAATCTATCGCAACGCCAAGCATTTCATTATTAAAATCAGCATGGTAATTACGGGAGGCAAGTACCTTTTCAGTGCCAATATGTTCGCCAACCAGCTCGCTGAATTGATCTATGATGGTTTGAATATCTCTGCCAAATAGGGCGCCTTTTTGTTCTGTATTCTTAAAATGTAAAACATAACTTAGTTGATAATCATGGGGGGTACCAGAGAGCTTTGAAGAAACAATAATCTCTGCGCCAGACACAATAAATAATTGTTTTATGTGGGGTGCTTGGACACCACTTAACGATGCGCCCGCTCTATCAAGCACTTCAAGCACATAGTCAGTTTGCAGTACGCCATGCTCTTGATTATTTGGCAAACGTTGTATTACTTGGTCCATCATTCCAAGGCGGACCCAGTTGTGGTCATTTCCTTCAATGGTATTTTGAACAGGAAGAATAATGACTGAACCTGAAACTGTCTTGGTATGCTGCATTGAAGTGGCAGAGCTATTTGATGCGAAGTTAAAGATGTATGCCGAAAGCGCTGCACAGCATGCAAAAATGACAATGAGCCATAACAAATTATAACTATGTGCTTTTTTTGCTGTTGGCTTATCTATGGTGACTGTAGGGAGCCAAACATAGCCTTGTTTAGGGATGGTTTTGATAACGGCTTCGTTTTCAAACAGCTGGCGTAATTCATTAATAGACTGAAAAACTACCTGTTCAGCAACCACTGAATTACTCCAAACCTTCTCTAGAATTGTTTGCTTACTAACAGGACTTCCTGCATTTTTGAGTAATAAGATTAACAGCTGGCAAGTTTTTGGGCGTATAGAGATGCTGTCACCGCTGTGTGCTTTGATCGTTAAAGCTTGTGGATCGATCTTGTAATTTAAGGTGTTATACAGCACGTAAAGTAGTTTCCATAAAAATACAGTGTTATTTATTCAATAAAAATCAACTGGCTAAGTCTTTTAAATTGAGGGGGCGATGACTATACGTTAATATTGCATACTCTAACAATTCCCATAACAATAATTAAGGATGATTATGCTAAAGCATTTTTTGTTCCTTTTGCTTTTTAGCTGTTTCACAGTTCAAGCAAAACAAACTCTGAAAAGTAGTTTGCCAGTTGAGGCTCATGCTTCACTGCCAAATGCCTCACAAATGAACTTATCACCTGATGGTAACAAAATTGCTTTTGTACAAAATGCCAAGGGCACATTATTTTTAGTTGTTTTTGATTTAAAAACAGGTGAAAAACGGTACGTCACGAGAACGGATAATTTAAATGCTACATTAAACTGGTTTGATTGGGTTAACAATGACTTACTGGTAATGGGAGTATCATCAACACTTGTTCAAAAAGGTGTTCGCTATACTTCTTCAGCGCTTCGCCGTTTTGACTTAACAGAAAAAGATGCAGAGATAAGAAATGTGCTGCGTATGAGTCGAGGCGTACATAATGCACAATTTCAGGATAACGTGATTAGCATGCTACCAGATGATCCTGAGCATATTTTGTTATCTATCGACCTTGATATTCCAAATAAGCCGAGTGTATTCAAGGTTAATGTTAGAACAGGTAAGCGTAACCGTATTGAGCGACCTAAAAAGAACATTAATAGTTGGATAGCAGACCAACAAGGTAACGTACGGATTATGCGTCAAATTGACGACACGACGATTACTTACAGCCTGAAAGATAAAAAGTCAGGAGATTGGAACAAGCTCTTTGAATACGAGGTTTTTTCTGTTGATGAAGTGACTATTTTAGGATTTGATAACGACCCAAACATTTTGTATTTCAAGGCTAATTATCAAGATACCTCAGCTTTATTCAAAATGGATTTATCATCAGAAAAGCGTGAACGAGAATTGGTCTATCACGACAAAGATTATGATGTTGATGGCAGCTTAGTCTATTCCGAAAAAACGCAAGCAGTGGTTGGCTTCTCGCACTCACAGTTTGATGATTTTATTTCTTATTGGGATGAAGACCTAGCAAATTTACAAAAGGCGATTGGTAAAGCTATTCCTGACTCAACTAATATCATCATGGACACAGATAAAAGCGGCGACAAATATATCTTATATACGGCAGCCGATGATCATGCGGGTGCATATTTGTATGGTGATAGAGCAAATAACACGCTTGATTACATCATTTCTAGATATCCACAAATAGAAGGTGAACTGTATAACGGCAAGAATAATGTGAAGTACATTGCGCGTGATAAAACCGAAATTGAGGGATATATCACTTACCCTGCCGACTATGAGCAAGGAAAATCTTACCCCGCAATTGTTTTACCGCATGGTGGTCCAATGGCCAGAGATTACGCAGGCTTTGATTATTGGTCAGAGTTTTTCGCTCATCATGGTTATCTTGTTTTCCAACCCAATTTCAGAGGTTCTTCAGGTTACGGCTTTAGCTTTGAAAATGCCGCTGTAGGTGGCTGGGGACAAGCGATGCAAGACGATTTGCAAGATGCAGCAAATTGGTTAGTTGAACAAGGTTACACAACGAAAAATAAAATGTGTATTGCCGGTGGTAGCTACGGTGGTTATGCAGCTTTAATGGCGTTAGTTAAACACCCTGATACTTTCCAATGTGCGGCTAGTTTCGCAGGTGTATCAGATCTTGATGCTATTTATTCAAGTGCACGATATTTTACAAATAAAGACATTGTTAGAAAGCAAATAGGCACCGACAGAGATAAGCTAGAGCAAGTATCTCCTATTAATTTTGCCGACAAAATGACAAAGCCGGTATTGTTAATTCATGGTTCTGAAGACAGTGTCGTTTCTGTCAAGCATAGTCGTTTGATGGCTGAAGAATTAGAAGATGCTGAAAAAGAAGTTAAATACATAGAATTAAAAGATGGTAGCCATCATCTTAAATATCAGCCATATCGAGTTAGAACATTGCAAGAAATGTTGGCTTTCTTTGATAAGCATTTGATGTAATCAAGCTTATTTAGGACTTAAAAACCAGTATTGCGGTGGTTGTAATACTGGTTTTTTATTATATAAATCTAGAGTTTTAGTAAAATCGATGTCTGTGTTTTCTTTGGCATTTTCTCGACCACTAACATAAACGAGTTGTCTATCATGCGTTCTATTTCCCCTTGTGGAATTGAGCCGTCGAGTATGATGGTGTTCCAAAGTCGTTTATTCATATGATACCCGGGGATCACAGCATCGAAAATGTCCCTTAATATATGAGCTTCGTCGGGGTTACACTTAAGATTCATCCACCAGTGTGGGGGTTCTTCAGTGCCTTTGCCCATTTTTCCTAGCGATAAAGTCGCGAACATTTTTCCTTTTACTTTATAAACATCGACTCCCTCACCAAAAGGTTGGCTAACAGTAGTCTCGGGCTTAGAGATTAAATATTCATGTGCTTGGAGGTGATTCATCGTCTAGTGTTTACCCTTTAATAGTATTAAATCAAAACTCAGTTCGTTTAGACATTAATTTGACATAACTGGTTGTAGGTTAATAGATAATAATTAGAGTCTTATCGCAAAATTGCTGAGTATTGGATAAGAATCAATTAAATTACTGCTAATAATTATCATTTGAGGTTTGCTATGCGTTGTGTGCAGTTGTCGGTGCTTTGGTTTGTAACCATGGTGGCAGTCGGTTTTTATAGTGATTCGGTAAAAGCTGAGTCTATTGAAGTAGATGTGGTTTATCCCGAGCGAGCAGTCGATGCTGGGTTAACATTAACAGGGTCGGTCAGTGCAGTACATAATGCACAATTGGCGAGTCAGCAATCCGGTGTTGTGGCTAACATTCATGTTGAAGCGGGTGATGTGGTTACACAAGGTCAACTGCTACTTTCTTTAGATGATACTTTGGCGCAGTTGCAATTTGAGCAAGCCAGTGCCGAGCTCAATATTGCTGAGGTCGCTTTACAAGAAGCACAGCGTTTACATAAAGAATTAAAAGCACTGTCAAAGCGACAACTCGTTGCACAAACTTTACTGGCTGAACGACAAGCCAATATCAGTAAAGCAGACGCCGAGCTAAAAAATGCCAAAGCCAAGCTCGCACTTCAACAAGAGCTGTTAACTCGTCACCATATTAAAGCGCCATTTGCGGGCGTGGTGACAGATCGTATGGTAGATGTGGGTGAATGGATTGGCACGCAAGATAAAGTATTTAGCCTTATCTCAAATGATAAATTACGTATCGAGCTTGCTGCGCCACAGCAATATTTTGCTCAGTTATCGCAAGCAAACGCAATCCAAGCAAATATCCACAATCAGCATAATAAAAACGCAGTGATAAATAGCCAAGTTGAGCGTGTTATTGCCTCTGTGAATAAAACAAATCGTACTTTCAAGGTATTTGTGACGGTACCTGAAAATAGTGTTCTTGTGATGGGCAGCTCGGCACAAGTGACTATTCAATTGCCAGCTACTGACAATACGCAGGTGTGGTTACCTAAGTCAGCGTTGAAGCGTCACCCCGATGGCGGCTATAGTATTTTTGCTGTTAATAACGATACTGCTGAGCGCGTATTTGTTGAAGTGACACAGCAGCAAGCTGAACGAGTGGCAGTAAAAGGGGCATCAGCTTCGCAGCAATACATCAAAGCCGGTGTTGAGTTATTGCAAAGCGGCGCAAAAGTATCTGTCAAAAGCGTTGCAGGTAACGCCCTATGATTGAAGGTGCAGTCAAACGCGGTGTGCTTGTCACCGTAGTTGTATTAATCAGTTGTATTCTGGGGCTGGTTGGCGCGTTAAATATTCCCGTGCAGATGATCCCTGATTTAGAAGTACGCACCATCACTGTGCAAACGGGTTGGGCGGGCGCAACCCCTCAAGATGTTGAAAAAGAAATCTTAATTGAACAAGAGCGTTATTTAAGAAGCCTACCAAATTTAAAACGTATGGTGTCTTATGCGCGAATGGGCAGTGCGGAAATTGAGTTGGAATTTCCGTTTGGGGTCGATGCCAATGATGCACTTATTCGGGTAAATAATGCCTTAAGTCAGGTGCCGAGTTACCCCGAGAACGTTGACCAGCCAAGGCTATTTTCGAGTTCTTTCTCGGGCAATGCGTTTATGTATTTTGTGCTTAAACCACTGCCGGGTAACCCGCTTAACCTGGATGTCGACTTATTAAGAGACTTTGCCGAAGACTTTATTCGACCGCGTATGGAAAGCGTTTCTGGTGTTTCAGAAGTGAGAGTAGGCGGTGGTGCGCAAAGACAAATTCAAATAAAGGTCGATGCTGAGCAACTTGCTCAACGTGGTATCAGCTTAAGTGAACTTCGAAATGCCATTCGTAATCGTAACCGGGATGCCTCAGCAGGTGATATTGAAAGTGGCACTAGCCGATATTTATTGCGCGTAGTTGGCCGCTTTGAGCAGCTTACAGAGCTCGAAAACCTGATTATTCGCAGTGAAAACAACGCCAATATTTACCTCAAAGATGTGGCAACGGTGACTTTAGATCACTTTGAAACACGCAGCCTGTCTTACAATGTGGGTGAGCGTACACTGAGTTTGTCGGTGCGTCGCGAAAGTGGCTCAAATGTTTTGGCGATTAAAGACGATATGCTGCCGATTGTTGAAGAATTAAATCAGCAGCTACTAAAACAAAATGGCTTAAGCTTGACGCTAATGAGTGATGATGTTCAATACGTAAGAAGCTCTCTCGAAAATGTATGGTTTAACTTGATCCTCGGTGGCTTGCTCGCAACTTTGGTGATGTATTTTTTCTTACGTTCAGGACGCGCTACTTTAATTGGCGTATTGGGTATTCCTATCTGTACCATCGCCGCGTTTTTAGCCTTAATGAGTTTCGGTCGCACTATTAATGTGATCTCTTTGGCGGGTGTGGCCTTTGCCATTGGTATGACGGTTGATAACACCATCGTAGTGCTAGAGTCGATTTTTCAAGCCAAAAAACAGGGCAAAGGAAAGCGCCAAGCTGCCATTAGCGGTGTAAAAGAAGTTTGGCCTGCTGTACTGGCTTCTACTGCGACAACCGTACTGGTATTTGCGCCAATCTTGTTTGTGCAACAAGAAGCTGGGCAGTTGTATTCAGATATTGCCATTGCGATTTGCGGCGCAATTATCGCCTCTATGCTGGTGGCCATTTTTGTGGTCCCTGTCGCCTTGGCGCGTTTAGATAAGCAAGAAGTTACCAGCGAAAACACCAAGCACAGCAAGGTCTTCGGCCAAGTCTGGCTGAAATGCGCGAGATTCTTTACTCAATCAAAACAGCGAGCGCGTATTGCCTCTGCGTCATTTATTGTGGTGATTTTAGGTGCTGCATATACCCTGATGCCAGCAGCCGAATATCTGCCAGAAGGGGAAGAGCCAAAAGCCTTCTCTATGATGATTGCACCACCTAATTACAACCTATCTGAAATGGAACGCATTGGTAGAGAGCTAAGAACCTATTTTGCTGATTACGTAAAAGCGGATGGTGAAGCTTTTGCCAATGGTGAAACAGATATGCCACCACTTGCTTACTATTCAATGTCAGTATCAATTGGTCGTATTTGGTTTTTAAGTGCGCCAGTCGATCCCGCTCATATCAATGAGATGATGGATGCCATCACTACCAAGTTTAGAAGTTATGAAGGTATGCGGGCGTTCTCGGCGCGCGGTTCAATTATTTCTAGTAATGATGGTGGTACGCGTGCAGTTGCGGTAGACATTGCAGGTAATGACATTGAAGACTTGTATCGCGCAGCTGAGGTCGTATACGAGCAAGCAAATCAAGTGTTTGATAATCCGCAGATCAACTCTAACCCAGGCTCGTTAACCCTTGATCAACCTTTGATAGAAATACAGCCACGTTGGCATCGTTTGGCGGAGCTTGGGATCAGTAGCCGAGATTTCGGTTATGCCGTCGCAGCAATGAGTGATGGTGCGTTTGTGGATGAGTTTATTCTAGACGACGACAAAGTAGATATTTTCTTATTCAGTGGCGCAGGTGCTAAACAAACCTTAGAGCAGCTTGAAAGTATGCCGATTGTTACACCACAAGATGAAGTCTTACCGCTTAATGCTCTGGCTGATTTGGTTGAGAGCAAAAACAGTAACTCAGTAAGGCGTGTTGATGGTAACCGAACGGTAACGGTTTATATTATTCCGCCTAGAAATGTGGCATTAGAAGTTGCAGAAGAGAAAGTGCGCACCGAGCTACTGCCAACACTTTGGCAGCAGGGCAAAATAGCTCAAGGCATTAAAGTGAGTATTAGCGGTGCAGCCGATCAGCTCGAAGCAACTAAAGCATCTTTATCGGGCAACTTTATGATTGCATTGGTGCTGAGCTACTTACTGTTAGTGGCTATATTCACCCATTGGCGTTATCCGTTATTTATTTTAGCGACTGTGCCGCTAGGTATGGCGGGAGGCTTACTGGGTCTTGTGATAGTGAATGGCTTAAACTCAGGGCTTGCGAGTTTAGGTATGCAAACCTTCCATCAACCGTTTGATATGATCACCATGTTAGGCTTTTTAATCTTGCTTGGAACCGTGGTGAACAACCCGATTTTAATTGTTGACCAAACCCGTCGTTTTATTATCGATAATGGTTTACCTGTGGTTGAAGCAGTTAGAAAAGCCGTTGAGAAGCGGATTAAACCTATTTTAATGTCTACGGCGACCACTATCTTTGGCTTAGCGCCTTTGGTGTTGATCCCGGGTGAAGGTACTGAGCTATATCGTGGTGTGGGTATCATAGTATTAAGCGGTATTTTGGTGTCGACCCTACTTAGCATTAGCTTTTTACCGGCATTTTTGGTCGCTATTCTTGATAATAAAAGCGAAGGAAAAAATAAAGTTTAAAGGTATAAATAGAAGCTTAAAAACGCCCGAATCGCTGAAGTTCTGGCGTTTTTTTGTACTGTGATTTTGACAATTCTTTACAACTTAAACCTGCCGTTTTTGACGTAAGCCGATATGATGAAGCTTGATATTTCTATATGTAAGGGAAAGCATGCGAATTCAATCAATTGACGTGTTACGGGGCATTGCCATATTAGGCATTTTGCTTATGAATATATACTTTCATGGCATTATGAGTTTGGGCTATGTGCCTTTCGACATCACACCTCAAAGTGACATTTTGGTCGATACCTTCAATGCTATTTTTGCTGATGGGCGCTTTAGAACGCTGTTCTGTATCTTATTTGGTGCTGGTTTAGCTATTCAAGTGAAAAGCTGCGAAAAGAAAGGGTTTAATTATCAAGATTTCTTAAAATCTCGTCTGAATTGGTTGATGATTTTCGGTATCTTTCACGGCGTATTTATTTTTGGCGGTGACATTTTATTTCTGTATGCAGTGTGTGCATTGGTTATCATTAAAAAGCTCACATTACCGACCCGAGAGTTGTTTAGCAAAGCTAAGAAATGGCTAATTATTGGCACTGTTTTAAATATTCTATTCAGTGGACTAGCTGCTTTTGCTGCAGGCTTAGAGCCTGAGATGGTGCGTGGTTCTGACGCGTTCTTGGAAGAATATAACAGCTGGATGGGTAATTATGGTTATCAAGTGACAATACAAGCCATATTTGCAGCATTCTTAGTGATTAGCTCTCCATTATGGGTGTTTTGGCAAGTTGCAGGTTTAATGCTTTTGGGTGTTTATTTCTATCGCACTGGCTTTTTCAAGCGAGGTTTAACAGCAAGCCAATTTAAAACCTTTGCATTGGCTGCTGCAGCTTTAACCGGTTTAGATATTTTTATGCGTTTGAGCTACTTTGGTGTAGGTAGTGAAATGAGCTCTTTGCTGGCGAGCATCTCAGCTATTTTTATGTCGATTCTATATATTCATGGTGTGATCTATTTACTTAAAAACAACCACCGTTGGATAGAAATCTTCAAAGCACCGGGACGCATGGCATTCACGCTTTATATTATGCAATCGGTCGTTTTAGCGGTTCTACTTCGTTGGGTTTTCCCCGAGGTTCACTTAACTGCGACGATGATTAATTATTTTGCTATGGCTTTGGGCTTTATTCTTTTCCAGCTTGCTTTTGCCAATTGGTATCTTCGCCAATTCAAGCAAGGACCGCTTGAAGCCTTGTGGCGAAAAGCCTATTTGGCAAGCTTCGCAAAGAAGCAGGCTAAGGTGCAGCAAAAAGAAAGCTAATTATGCTTAAATGGGCTAGCTTGGCAAAGGCTGGCCCAGTATTTTGTTTCATTTAAGCTTTGGGTAATACCAAACTTCAAAATAGATCATTTAATTGAGAGAGTTGCTATAAATATCTGTTACATACTTCTCCATGGCAATCTCTGGGTTAGCTAATTCACTGAATCCGAATTGCTGATACAAACTATGGGCGTCTTTGGTGGCCAACGTAAAACGTCTTAAACCTTGCAGCTCAGGGTGAGTCATCACCGAATCTATCAGCTTCTTACCTAATCCTTGACCGCGGTAGGGCTCAAGTACAAACACATCCAACAAATTGGCAAAGGTAGCGTGATCTGTGACTACACGGCAAAAAGCCAGTAGTTGTTTGCCATCAACGAGTGCAAAACACAAAGAATGATCGAGCGCCTTTTTTAGCCGCGTTTCGTCTATGCCTTTACTCCAATAACTACGCTCTGACAAAAAACTAAATACTTCTTTAAATTGTACTGGGGTCAATTGGTGAGTTAATCGCATTTTTGACATGTCCTATGAAAGAAAAATAAGAGGTAAGCAGCCTAGTAATAAAACCGCCATGATCAGGTTAAAGCGTTTTAAACTCTGAGGTGATTGTAAGTACTTGCTAATGTATTTCCCTGTTGTCACCCAAAATAACGCGCAGCAGATCCCGACAATATTAAAAATGATTAGGCCCATAATGGCAGAGTGCCAATACAAGTCGCCGGGTAAGGTCAGTGCACTACAGACTGAGATGATCATGGTCAGTGATTTTGGATTAACGATTTGAAACAGTGCCGCTTGTTTAATACTCATCGGCTCAGCAAGTAGTGAGTCTTGTTTTTTAAGCGTGCTGGTGCGAGCAATTTTTATCGCAAGATAAACGATATACAAAGACGCCACTACTTGCAAAGTTGAATGAAGCACAGGTAAGGCTAAGAACAAACTCCCTAGACCAAACAGCATAATGATGTGGATTGCGGTCATGCCGACGCGAATACCAATGACATGATTAAGTGAGCGCTTAACACCAAAGTTAGCACCAGAATAAGTCAGTAGAATATTGTTAGGTCCCGGTGTAAAAGCTGCGGCGAAACAAAATAAAATAAGGGCTGGTATTAAAGTAAGCAGTTCGGCACTCATGGTAAAACACTCCTGAAAATTGTATTGATACAATTAATTGTTTTGTACTTACCTTATTAATTGTCATAATGGTTAAAAAGCAGCAATGATTTTATTGTTATGAATACAATTTGGCAGCCAGATTTAGATAGGTTTAATACACTTTCACAAACTCACCCAAAGTACCGCGCTTTGGCAGAGTTAATTGAGCAGGCGATTGCTGAAGAAGCATTGGTCTTTGGTGAGAAATTACCGCCACAACGACAGCTCGCAGATTTTCTGTCGATCACCCATGGGACGGTGACACGGGCCTATGCTTTGTTGGAGCAAAGGGCGGTGGTGACTGCTAGACTTGGGGCAGGTACTTTTGTCGCGGTCAAAGAGCAAGTCAGTGAGTTTGCCGCTACAACAGATTTTGCTTCCAGCATGCAGCCCATGATGGGGCAGCAGCAAGTGCTGGCTAAAGCCATGCAATCTCTTGCTAATGAGCCAGTAGAGTTAGAGCAGCAAATGACTTACAAGCTTAATGGTTTGCCACATCATCAACGCTTCTTTAAGAACTGGTTACAGCAAAAAGGACTTGAGTGTGCGCAACATGAGGTGATTTTTTGCCAAGGGGCTCAGCAGGGAATTTACTCAAGTTTAGCTGCTGTATGTCAGCCCAATGATTATGTTGTGCATGAAAGCCTTTGCTATCCCGGTTTTTATCATGCCTGTGACGCGCTTAATTTAAATACCTTAGGTATTACTGTGCAGCAGGATGGCTTAGATCTAGATGCACTCGAGCAAGCGTGTAAAACTTATTCGGTGAAAGCCATTTACATTACCCCAAACTGCCAAAATCCGACGAATGTGCGTTATAGCGATGAGAAGTTGCAGCAACTGTTAGCATTGAGTCGCCGTTATAATTTCTTTATTCTTGAAGATGATGTTAATTACTGCTTGCCTGGCAATTGGCGTTTACCGCTTTGGCAGCAAGCACCTGATAGAGTGTTTTATATTGCGAGCTTTTCTAAGTACTTTGCAGGCGGCTTGCGAGCCGGCTATGTGCTTGCGCCGGTACTTTGGCAGCAAACCTTATTAAAACAAATTCACAGCCAGTGTTGGGCGGTGTCTATGATGAACTTCGAGCTTTTGATGCGCTCGCTAAAAAGCAAAGAGTTTGTTTATAATCAAGATAAACTGGCCGAAGAAATTCGCTATCGTATCGCTACACTCAAAGCGGTTTTCGAAAAACATCAAATAACGGCGGTATTTGCAGGGCTAAATGTATTTATTCCGCTAGCAAGTGAATTGAATATGCATGCTTTGGCGGGGCAATTAAAAGCCAATAAAGTCGAAGTGCGTACATTAGACGTGTTTGAAAACCCTAAACAGCCGCCTGATTATACTTTAAATGGTTTACGCTTTACTATTGGTGGGCCAAGTAGTCGTGCAGAATTTGATTTAGGTGTAAAACGTGTTGATGACGTGTTTGAACAACTGAAGCGTCCAGCAAATATTGTGATTTAAGTGAATTAACCTGAGCTTTGGATAATAAATCTATCTCCAGCGGCTACTTTCAGCGCTCACAGCGTTGAATTTACTTACAATAGGCCAGCTATTGATGCGTAAATTCGCCTTGTTATCGCTAAAAGTCTCCGGCTGCAGACTTGAAAAAGTACTTATCATTTTCAATATCAATACTTTAGTAAATCTCTTAACCAAAGCTCAGGTTAAATTAAATGAGCAAAACAGTGGGTTTTGCTCGTTTGGATGATTGCTAGATTAAGCGTTTTTAACCGCAGCAACCACAGATACTTCAACAAGTAACTCAGGGCGCGCCATCGCAGCTTCAACACATGCACGAGCAGGGGCGTGGCCTTCAGGTACCCATGCATCCCACACTTCATTCATCTCGGCGAAATATTGCATGTCTTTGATGTACACTGTAGCACTTAACATATGTTCGCGATCAGAGCCCGCTTCTAGAAGTAGGGCATCAACCTTGTCTAGCATGGTTTGCGTTTGCTCTTTAATACCTTGCGTGGCATCTGCACACACTTGGCCGCAAAGATAAACAGTATTGTTGTGAACCACAATACGGCTCATTCGTTGTTTTGTGTGCTTGCGCTCAATTGTCATGACGATTCTCTTTTAACGATTATTTTGATGCTGCAAGTGTACAAACTATTGCATTAAAAAGCAGTCTATACGGCCAAAAAAGTTTAAGTTAAATTTTTCAACTGCTGTACGAAGACTAATAAGCTAACTCCTTCAATCACATCAAACTGCATAAATGCCATGAGCGAATGTATAAACACTAGGTTACGCATGTACGGCTGTTGTTTTTCTAGTAAAGACTTTGCAACGGCAAGGGCTTGCTCAGCGCCTTGCTGATGATAAGTATTCATTATGGTGACGGCGTGTTCTTCTGCGGTGATCTCACGTGCTTTTGGCGTGTATCCTAACTGCTTAATCGTGGCTTCTGCCATGGTCCAGACAGACCAAGGGTTTTGCCCAGTAATTAAGTTGCCATCGACTTCAACATTATCAAGGTACATGGCGCCTTCACTGAAATTTGCGCCTTGCTCGGTCAGTGTGTCTTGTAGCAATTGACCAAAAACTTCTGGCGCATTTGGAATAAGCAATAGCTCTTCATCGTTGGTAAAAGCGGTGATGGCTTTATTGGCAACAATATAATCGCCTTGAGCGTTCTTAGCACCGATCAGGGCTGCAGGTCCATGACAAACTGCGGCAATGGCCTTGTTATTATTGTAAAAATGCTCAACAAGACGAGTGATATCAGGGTTATCAACAAAGTCGAACATGGTGCCTTTACCGCCGACAAAATACACTGCTTGATAGTCATCTGGGTTTACTTCACTTAGCTTAAAGGTTTGCTCAAGCTTTTTGCTTGCCGCTGCATCGTTTAAAAACGCATAGTCGTATTGGTTCATATCGTCGCCATCAAGCACTTGTGGTGGCTTGCCACCTTGTGGGCTGGCGATATCGACACTAAAGCCGTTGGCTTCAAATACATAGTATGCACGCGACAACTCAGTCAATTCATAGCCAACGGTTTTACCTGTATTACCAAGTTCACTGTGGCTGGTAACCACCGCTAATATTTTGCCTCTGTGCTCAGGGATATTTTCTGTAATGTAAGGTAGATCTGCCTTTTGAGTATTTTTGAAATCATGCTTAAAAGCGTCTATGTCTATTAGGTTGTACGCCCAGTATCCGGCAGCTACAAGAACTAAAACCACAGCCAATAAACTTAAAAGTATTTTCTTAACCATATCAATTGCTCCTTTAATGAGATGCAATGAGCTTAAAGGCTTAGGTGTGAAAACGATGTGAAAGTGAATTTCACATTACCTTCACGGTGTGACATGGCATACTCGAGGTATCGCATTAGGTTGAAAAGAATAAGAATGGATTGGGTATGACATCTGCATTATCAATTTTAGTGGTCGAAGATGAAACTGATATTGCTGCCAACATAGGGGATTACTTGATGGCACAAGGTCATGAAGTTGATTTTGCTTATAGTGGCACGCAAGGGCTCGAACTGGCGCTGAATAGCTATTTTGATGTCATCGTGTTAGATGTCATGTTACCCGGTCTTGACGGCTTACAGGTTTGTCAGCAGTTAAGGACCCAAAGTACCCGTCATATTCCCATTATTATGCTGACCGCACGTGACACGCTAGATGATAAGCTCAGCGGTTTTAAGCAAGGAGTTGATGATTATCTGACAAAACCCTTCGCGCTGGCAGAGCTCTTGGTGCGCATTGAAGCGTTATCAATACGCCATCGGGTTGCGACAAATCATGTACTCGAAATTGGCGAGTTGAAAATAAACCGTCAGACTCAAACCGTAGAACGTGCGCAAAATGTAATCCCCTTATCGAACTTACATTATCAAATCTTATTGGCTATTGCTGAGTCTCATCCAAAACCTTTAAGTCGCAGCGATCTGATGACAAAGGTATGGGGGGCAGAGCCGCCAGAGTCAGATGCGCTTCGCTCGCATATTTATCAAATTCGAAAGCAACTCGATAAACCGTTTACCTATGATATGTTGGCGACTTTGCACGGTGTTGGCTTTGCTTTTAAGGAAGAAAGTTAATGTTTCGCACTATAAAAAGCCGTTTTGTTGCCTATTTTGGGCTATTTACCCTCATCAACTCAGGCCTATTTGTCGGTATGAGTTTTATTTTTATGTTCACGGTAGAAGATGTATTTATTCACCGTGAAGTTATGGAAGAGCGACAACGCCTAGAGCAAAGCTACGAGGCAACAGGGCAGTATAGTTCACCCAGCAAAAGCTATTTTAGGGTTTATAACAACCGACAAGCATTGCCCGAAAAAATCCAACGCTCTCTTGAGCTGTATCCCAAAGAGAAAGAGATCTTTGGTGATAATGGGCTGCACTATCATATTGAACGATTAAAGTTTGATGATGCGCTGTTGGTGTCAGAAGTGAGTCAGTTATTGGTTGTCAGGGGCTTTACGCAGCCTGCGCTTATTGTGTTAGGCGTCATGGCGGCAATCATGCTGCTATTTAGTGCTTTATTGGCTTATTTCTTTTCTAAACGCGCTTTAAAACCACTTACTGAGCTTAGCGAATTACTTAATTCATGCGACCCTGAGCACCTTCCAAAAGGCTTTGCAGCACCATTTGCAAATAACGAACTCGGAGCGTTTGCCAATAGTTTAGAAAATGCCCTCAATGAAGTGTCTGAGTTTGTCGAGCGAGAACTGCAGTTTACCCGAGATGCTAGTCATGAGCTGAGAACCCCGATCACCAGTATTTTAGGAGCATGTGAGCTGCTACAGGCAGACAAGCAACTAACAACCCAACAGCGGGGCGTATTTATGCGTATTCACCATGCTGCTGAGAATATGCAAAAGACAGTAGAGAGCCTATTACTCGTTGCGCGGGGCGAAACTCAGCTCACTAAACAGCCCGTACTTGTTGAGCCGCTCATTGAGCAAAGTATTTTAAACTACGCTGAGCAAATCAGTATTAAGCAACTCGAAATTGAATGTGAGATAGAGCCTGGTTCAACATTAAATGCAGACTCACAAAGCTTGCAGATCATCATCGAAAACTTAGTGCAAAATGCGGTGCGTTATACCGAGCAAGGCGGGATAAAAGTTCACGCCCGAAACGGTGTGTTTGAAATTAAAGACACTGGTTGTGGGTTTGATTTTCAACACGCCAAGCAGCAAGGTGTAAAAGCGAAGAACAGCAGCGGCTTTGGTATTGGTTTGTCTTTGGTTGAGCGCTTATGTGGTGTAAATGGTTTGAGCTTGACGGTTGAATCTTCAAATCTGGGTACTAGTATTAAGTTAAAAAGTACCAGTTAAAATTCAACTGCTAGTTATTTGTGCTTAATGTTTTGTAATGCAGTGTAAATGAGCGCTAAATTTAATAGTTTTTTCTTATCATTGTTCTTACTTGGTTAGACTAGACTAGCCATGTTGTGCTGTTTAATAAGCTAAAATTATGGCTTTTGTTTTTATTATTCTATTTTTATTTTCTACTTTTTCAGCTTTTGCTTCTGAGCATTTTAGCGATCATGAAACATATTGTTTAAAAAATGAAGAACAGGCCTGTTTAGTATTATTAAATCAGCAAATTAATGTCACACCTCTATACTCCAGAGCTTGGTTCAAATTAGTCTCATATAAGCTTGATTATTACTATGACAAGCGAGAATTTATAAAGCTAGAACTTACTGCAAAACCTCTTTTTGACATTGAAAATAAGCCTGATGTCTTCGACATGCAGCTTAATTATTATTATTCAAAGACATTGGCGTATTTTGGGAAGAAAGAGCAAGCGAGGCAATATGCGCAAAAGGCAATTTCTAAACTAGAAAAAATTTACCATATTTTTGAAGATCCGATGCGGATGGTCGAAATTGCTAATTTAGAATATGTGTTTGGCGATAGACAAAAAGCCTACCAGTTACTTTTATTGGCTGAAAACAAATTTGGCAAACGTGGCGATCCTATATTCCATCTTGAATTGCATACAAATAAAGGCCATATCTTTTTTACTTGGCAAAACTACGAGCGTGCCGCTAAATTTTACAAACTTGCACTCGATTGGATTAAAGACACAGAGCATGACGCTAAAAAAGTGATTGCTTACTCTAACCTAGCCAGAACCTACCAATTAATGAATAAACATGAGTTGGCGCTTGAACATTATAGACATACCGAAGAACTATTATTAGAACAAAAAAATCCTCGGCTTCTAGCTGTGATACTTATTCGCACAGCTGAAGTATATGAGCAGCTTAATGAGCCTGAGAAAGTGGCGCAGTTTATTGAAAGAATAAACTATGCTGACCTTTCTAGCGGTTATCAAGAAACGTTTAAAAGACTTTCTGGTTTCACCTCCTCAAAATTAAAAAATCTATAACTTAGCCTTTTCTCAGGCCAATTAAGTTTAGCTAGTTTGTTCAATTCTTAACGTCATAAACCTCTTACGATAAACACTTCTTATCTTGGAGTGGTTATGAATTTAAAAACGAATGTGTTAATTATCGGTGCAGGCCATATGGGCTTAGCACTAGGAAGCCGCTTATCAGCCTTAAATATTGATTATTTAATCCTTGATAAACATGAGCACGTTGGTGACCAATGGAGGAAACGTTATCAGGGCTTAACCCTATTTACCCCGAATAAACTAAATCGGTTGCCTGGCTTTTATATCCCACACTCTCAAGGTGATTACCTTACTAAAGATGAATTTGCTGATTATTTATCAGAGTTTGCTTTGATCAATAAGCTCGATATTAAAACAAATTGTCATGTTTTAAAGGTAACTTATGATGGAATGAATAAGTTTTCTGTTTTTAGCGAGCATGGGGAGATTAAAGCGAAGCAAATTGTTTTAGCTACCGGCGCCTTTAATGTGCCTGTAAAACTATTTAATGGAGATACTCAGTTCTTACAGCTAGGTTTAGAGCAATTACAGAGAATGGACTTCAAAAATCAGCAAATCTTAGTTGTGGGCGATGGTGCTTCTGGTCGGCAAATTGCGAAAAAGCTCAGTGATAAAAACAAGGTTTACTTGGCACAAGGCAAAGAACGTAATCTATTTCCTGAGCATATTCTAGGAATTAAAACATTTTCATTGCTGAAATGGTTTGGTCTTTTAAGGCTTCCTAAAAACTGCAATATCGCTCAGTTTTTAAAAAATAGAGACCCTTTCCCAGATACGAATATCAATAACGAAGCACTTATAGCTTTGGGAGTTGATTTAAAACCCAGAGTTGATTCAGTTAATGGCGCTCATGTCACTTTTGATAATGGAGAAAAGCTCACGCCAGATATCATGATTAACGCGATTGGCTATAAAGACGACTTTAGCTTTATTCATATTCCTCAGTTATATAAAGGCAATAATGAGTTCGATACAAGCGCAGCTGAAACCTTGGGAGTCTTTAAAATAGGGCAGCCTTGGCAACATAATCGAGCCAGTGGTTTGATCTGTGGTGCTGAGTTTGAAGTAGAAAGATTGCTAGAAAAGCTGAATGCTCTCAAGTGAATTTGCTTTAAAACTGGTCTTTTTATCAGCTTTCCATATGGTAATATCCATGTTTCTTATTTAGGAAAATTCAATTAAGGAAGTGTGGGTGTTAAAGAAAATGGGAGTTTTGGTCGCTGTTGTAGGCATAACAGGGTGTGAGTCAACGCCAACGGTTGAGCCAGGTTTATCAAGATTCGACAGTCCTGAAGTTCATTCTGAAGCATTTAAGATGCGCGCAAGTTTAGGGCTCGAAGGCAAGAACATTGTTTCTGAAGATGGTTTAAGTGAAAGTAATAATCATCCATTAAGAGCCGATGTTGCCGTCACGCTAGGCAATGGTGTTGAGGTTTCTTACCTTTATTCTACAGATACTAAGGTTGCATTAAAGTATCAATTTTATGGCGCACCGAAAGAGCAATTAAAAGTAGGTAATGTCTCTCAAGCTATTTCTATTGGGTATGTGAAGTCACCAGAGCAGTCAGGTAGCAAAAAAGATCGCAGGTGGTCACAGCGCTATGATTATTTAGATTTAGCTTGGGTCACAGGATATCGCGTTGCGGCAGATAAACTTATTTATGGTGGGGTATTTTATCAGCGCGGTGAGGCGACAGGCGAAAAGTATAACTTTAACTTTGATATAGATTGTGACTGGGATAATAATTCACAACGCTGTTTTTTAAATGATTTTCAGACAGATGGCACAAACTATGGTGTGAATGTTGGGTTTGAATATCAATTCAGCAGCTGGTCATCGGTGATGTTAGAGTTTGTTCATGGTAATGCTAAGTGGTACGGCAACAACCATGCAGAGAGTGCATTAGGTGCTAATTTTTCATTCCACTTTTAAGAAACTAGCCTATTTCCAATTCTCAAAATAGTTCGCTAAATTTAGGGGGTAGGTTTAAGAAATAAAAAACCCGCAACATGTGCAATGCTGATCAGTTAAGAAACAAATAGATCAGTTGACCGATCTTTTAAAGGGTTCAGAATCCGATATTAGGAAACTAATATCGGATTTTTTTATGCCTCTTTCTAATCACTGTGACGACCTAACTTCGTTTTTAGATGATGTACACACCCTGGATAAACTAAAGAATGTCCTTGATGCCGATATACTTGAACAGGCGTTCGAATATGCTGGAGTTGCAACCGTGCGTCGAAGAAGGTTGCCGTTAGAAGCTATAATGTGGTCAGTCATTGGTATGAGCCTATTTCGTAACGAAACAGTATGGGATATCGCAAGCCGATTAGATATTACGCTGCCGGGGAAAAATAAACTGGTTGCGCCCAGCGCTTTGGTTCAAGGCCGTCAACGTTTAGGGGTTGATGCAGTGTGTCACTCGTTTCGATTGTTGGCCCAAAGAGCATTTTACAAGCATGCCTTTGAGCAGTGGTGTGGACTGAATTTGTTAGCTGTTGATGGAGTGAGCTTTAGAACTCAAGATAACGAAGAAAATCGTATTGCGTTTGGTAGTGACAGTAATCAATTTGGTGAAGGCAGTTATCCTCAAATCAGGATGTGTAGTTTGATGGAGGTATCAAGCCATCTATTACTGGATAGTAGCTTTGATGCACGCCATGTAGGGGAAATGACACTTGCCAAAAGACTTTTATCGTCTGTCCCAGATGACTCTTTAACGCTATTTGACCGTGGCTATTACTCTTTAGGCCTTTTATATCAGTGGCAAAGACAAGGTAAAAATACACATTGGATGTTACCAGCTCGCAAGGATTTACAATACCAAGTTGAACGTCATATCAGCGATGAAGATAAAATAATCTCTTTACATACTAGCCCTCAAGCTAAAAGTAAATTTAAAGATTTACCAGAGCAAATAACCGCCCGACTCACTACGTATAAAGTTGATGGGAAAAGCTACCGTGTACTGAGTTCATTAATCGATCCCATGCGTTATCCATATGATGAATTAACAGAAGTCTATACTCAGCGTTGGGAAATAGAGTTGGGCTTTAGAGAAATGAAACAAGGGTTGCATCAGTCTAAACATGCATTACGAAGTAAAAAGCCAGATATGGTACGTCAAGAGTTATGGGGACTACTGTTAGCTTACAACTTAATCCGCATTGCAATGATTGATGCAACGAAAGCGGAAGAAATCCTGATACCCAGACAACTTAGTTTTAGTTTATGTATGCGCCATATCATCGCATTTTTTATGCTCACTCCTATCCACAGTGCGAGTAAGTTGCCAGTACATTATGAAGAGCTGCTGACAACACTAAGATTGTTTGTATTACCAGACCGGCTTCCTGATAGGAGATACCCAAGAGAGGTTAGAAAGAAACCAAGGAAATATCCGTATAAAAGAAAATGCCAGTCAATTCTTAACTGACTGGCATTACGCAACATGTGCGGGTTTTTTTATAGCTGTGCGATTAAGCTGTGAAGCTTACTGGGCGACGCTCTTTGCGTTCACCACGCTCGCCGTCACGACGAGGCTTACGGTCACCGCCACGGTTATCACGGAAGCTACGCTTACCTTCACCACGGTTTCCACGATCGTTACGCTCACCACGGAAGCCACGCTCTTGACCACCACCTGCTTGATCAGCTGGGTGTGTACTCTTAGTCATGTTCATAGGACGCTTACAGATAAATACGTTCTTGAAATGACCTAGTACGTCAGCTGGCATATCTTTCGGAAGCTGAACGGTACTGTGCTCGTTGAATAAACGAATGTCACCGATGAACTTGCTTGAGATATCAGCTTCATTCGCAATTGCACCAACGATGTTCTTAACTTGTACACCGTGATCACGACCAACATCGATACGGTATGTATCCATAGGTGTTTGGCTGCTGTTGCGATTGCCACGGTCACCGCGCTCACGACCACGACGCTCACCACCACGCTCATTACGCTGACCATCACGGCCACGGCGATCATCACGTTCACGACGTTCGCGCTTAATTTCTTCAACTTTTAACGGTGAAGATTCTTGTGCAAGTGCTAGTAACGCGCCCGCTAAGTCTTCAGGGCTTAGTTCAAGCTTTTGAGCAAGATCTACAGCAACTTCATTAAAGAAAGTAATGTCTTTGTGCTCTAGTGCATTAGTAAGCTTAGCTTGTAATGCTGCGATACGTTTTTGCTCAACTGTTTTCGCATCTGGTAATTCAACTTCTGCAATCTCAGACTTCGTGTGACGCATGATGTTACGTAGTAAGTAACGCTCATTGCCTTTCACGAATAGGATTGCTTTACCAGTACGACCAGCACGGCCAGTACGACCAATACGGTGAACGTATGCTTCGCTGTCTTGCGGGATATCGTAGTTGATAACTAAGCTTAAACGCTCAACGTCAAGACCACGTGCTGCAACGTCAGTTGCAATTACGATGTCTACTAAGCCGCTTTTTAAACGATCAACTGTACGTTCACGTGCCTGTTGGTTCATGTCACCATTTAATGGCGCCGCAGAGAAACCTTCACGCTCAAGTAGCTCTGCAAGTTGAACAGTATCGTTACGTGTACGTACGAATACGATTGCGCCATCGTAATCTTCAGCTTCTAAGAAGCGAACGATTGCTTTGTTCTTATGAACAGTAGAGCGCCAGAAAACTTGTTCAACTGTTGATACAGTTGAGTTACGTGCTGCGATTCGAACTTGCTCTGCGTTGTCTAAGTACTTAGTACAAATAGACTGAATTTGCTTAGGCATAGTTGCTGAGAACAAACAAGTTTGCTTGTCTTCAGGTGTTTGCTCCATGATGTTTTCAACATCTTCAATGAAGCCCATGCGAAGCATTTCGTCAGCTTCATCAAGAACAAGTGCATCAAGCTGCGATAGATCAATCGTTTTACGGTTGATGTGGTCGATAAGACGACCTGGAGTCGCAACAATAATTTGTGCACCACGGCGTAAAGCACTTAGCTGGATGCCGTAGCTTTGACCACCGTAAAGCGCGAGTACTTCAACGCCTTTAGTGTATTTAGCATATTGTTCAAATGCTTCTGCTACCTGAATAGCAAGTTCGCGTGTTGGTGTTAACACCAAAATTTGTGGCTGCTTAGTAGCCGGGTCTATATTGTTTAATAGTGGTAATGCAAATGCTGCTGTTTTACCTGTACCCGTCTGCGCTAGTCCCAGTACGTCCTTTCTTTCTAGCAATAACGGTATACATTGAGCTTGGATCTCAGATGGTGTCTTATATCCTTGCTCTTCGACTGCTTTTAAAATTGCAGGTGAAAGATCTAAAGATTCAAACGTGACTGGTTCTGACATTAATGCGCCTCAACGAATTTAAAGAGGCGCGCATTGTATAGGAAAAGCCCAGCAATTGCTTGTATAAATTAGAACTAATTTATATGTGACTGATGTTGTGCGAAATTTAATCAGTGTGTTTTGTGCAAGTTTACAGCAAAGTAACAATTTCAAGGCTTTTAGGGCTTTTACTTTTCTGCAAAGAAGCCTTGACTAATTACTGTACAAACCTAAATTTGCTTTTGCATAGGCTTCAAAGTCGGTGAATCCACCAATGTGAGATTGATCTAAGAAAATCTGTGGCACAGTCGGACAAGGTTTGCCTGCTGACTTTTCTAAATCTGCTTTACTCACACCTTCTTTGATGATGTCTACGTAGCGATAGTTAAAATCGTCACGCTCTGTTTTTAAACGCTCGGCAAGTTCTTTTGCACGAACACAGAAAGGACACCCTTCACGACCAAAAATAACTGTAAACATATTGAATTCCTCGTTGATGATTTTGTTTAACTACAACTAAGTTTAGAGGAATTTATAAGAAGTAAAAGTTGATTAATTGAATCGAAATCATCAATAAAAGTGATGGTAACGAAGCAGCAAGCTTCGTCTCATTCATTGAGGGCTTATTAAGTGTTAGGTTCTGTAAACGGTTTTGATGAGGTGATAGCCAAACTTAGTTTTCACAGGACCATGCACCCCAAACAATGGCTTTTTAAACACCACATCGTCAAATGCCTTAACCATATCGCCTTTGTTAAACTCACCCAGATCACCGCCACGCTTTTTAGAAGGGCAGGTAGAGTGCTGCTTGGCAAGCTTATTAAAATCTCCACCTTTTGCTAATTTAGCTTTTATGGCTAAACACTCTTTCTCGGTTTTGACTAGTATGTGGTATGCGCAGGCTTTTGGCATGATAAAAGTTCTCTGGTGTCGTTTTGTTTGCGCGGATCATGCAGGGCTTACCAAGATATGGCAAGCCCTAGGAGGGTCGAAAACTAATTTAAAAGTGATATTAGAAAGTCACGCTAAACCCAATAGAAGGGCGCATCTCAAAGTCATCGGTTTCTTCTTCTATATATAAGTCATTTACTGACTTCACCTTTTTGTAATCAAGGTCGATGCTGCTGACATTGTCTTGGCCGTATGCGTTCATTAGTTCCAGAATAAGTTTACCATCTAGGCCAAATACGCGTGTTTTACGTTCAAAACGTATGTCGAGTCTGTGATACAGATCGTGACGCTCTGAGAATGGCTCGCCATAGACAGGTAAAAAGCGATTATCGAAGTCTGGGTTTTCTCTCACGCCAACAATCGGTGTATATGCTTGACCACTTCGTGCTGTAAAGTTAAAGCCACCTTGCCAGAGTTCATTGATTTCGTAGTTAAATACCGCATTAAACACAAAAGGGGTATCGGCATAGTAGTCACGCGTGACATTATTTCTTAAATCAGTACGCTCACTTTTGGCATAACTAAAAGCCAACCATCCATACCAGTTATCGGTTTTGTTTTTATTGATCAGAAAGTCTACCCCATAGGCTCGGCCTTCAACATCATTGGCATAAAGGTTTTGCGCATCAGGTGCGTCATCCGCAATGGCAAGTGGTAAGTCGTCCATGGTTTTGTAATAAGCTTCAACAGACCAAGACCATTCATTTTCAAGCTCTTGTGCGAACCCTAGCGTTGTATGATTTGCCGATTGTGATTTTAAATTCGGATTGCCGACTTCAGGCAAAATATAATCAATGTCTTGCTGACGATTATATTGTCCAAACTTGGCTGTGATGGTACTTGAATCTGACAAATAGTAATTTAAAGCAAGGCGAGGCTGCACAAAGTTTTCATCGGTGAGTTTGTTATGTTGGAATTGTACGCCGGCTTCCGTTTGTAGCATGTCGTTGATTTGCCAAATATGGGTGACACCTACAAAACCACTATCAGCGCCAGCAGTTTGCTTACCTGAAATACGCTCCCCTTTTTTCAGGTCGCAATCAGGGTCAAGCTCAGTACATAAGTATTGGAAGGAATCATATTTATAAGTGGTTTCGTTGTCGTAAAAGCCAACGTCGGTCACGAGTCTGTGTTGGTTATTTAAACGGTAATTCAACTGCGCTTTTAGGGTGGTTTGCTTTTCTGACTCTTCTTCAAAGTAGCCATTCGTTAAAGTTGCACGCTTGCCATATTCAAGTCGACCAGAATGGTCAAGCACACCTAATCCTACTCTAAAGTGATAATTTTTGTTGTAGTGATCCCATAAGATATTTTGGCTGGTGAACTCACGGATAAATCGTGCATCGCCCTGAAATTCAGGTGTCTTTTGTGCAAGTTCAGCACGTTCATTAAAGCCAGCTGCGGCTGAGTCTTGCGCGCCAGTAAAGTTAAACGTTAGAGTATTATTGGCATTGATATCCCAAAGCCATTTCCCTTGATAATCGTGATCGTCCGGTGCATCGTTTATGATCACCCCTGTTAATTCGCCATCATCATCTTCAAGCTCTTCTCCTTCCGAGAAAAATAGCGGCAAAGTGCTTTTACGGGCTGAAAAGTAAAATGCGGTATTCTCTGTGGCCTGTCCTTCAACAAATACACCGGCATTAAACATCGAAAAATCTAGGGTAGTGCTTATAGGCTGATACTTAGGGTTGCGTAATGTTACGTCAAACACTGCGCCAGTGGCGTTGCTGTAACCTGCGCCATAGCCCGCTGAATAAAGCTGGAAATCTTGAATAATATGACGATTGAAAATAGAGCTGCCAAAGTCATGGAATATATAGCCCGCAGGCATAAAGTCTACTTCGAAAATATTATCACTGGGTGATGAACCACGTACAGCTGGCTCGCTCATTGAGCCGCCTGCTGCGACTACGCCTGGGAGTGCATAAACGGCTCTTAGCGGATCACCAAGGGCACCGGGCATTTCAATCAACTTTTCAGTGTCTTCGGTTATTTCACTGGTAATACTGCTGCGTTTATAAAGTACTTCAATGTGCTCCATTTCTTTGTTCTGTGGCTTTTGCTCATCAGCATGAACAGACAGTGAAATGGCTAAAAATAGCGGTGAAAACTTAAATAGGGTTGTTGAAAATGCGCCGAGCTTGTTCATTTGGAGTCCTTGTTGCAAGCTGAGTTTGTATATGTTGGCGACTAGTTTAAGGAGATAAGTTGTAAGTGTGTTGCGGGTTTAGGTAATAAAGTGTAGTGGTACTTCTACACTTTATTACAAAAGTTGCTTTTAAAGGCATTAAGGTAAGGAAACTTATAAGCGGGCTCTTAAACCAAGTTCAGTAGAATACCCAACTGAACGCTCAGTTATTTTAAGATTCTCATCAATCACATAATAAGTGGGGTAGGCTTTGACTTTAAAATTGGCAGCAATTTGATGATTTCCCATAAGTACTGGCATGCTCAGGTCTAAATCTTGTGTGAAAGCTTCAACCGCTTCTTTTGAGTCATAATCTAGGGCAATGGCAACGGCATTGAGTTTTTGTTGTTCATGAAGCTTATCTAAATTTGGCATGCTGAACTTACAAATACTGCACCAAGGCGCAAAGAAGTACACAACGGTTTGCTGCCCAGCGAGTTCACTTAAACTAATCTGTTTGTGCTCATTTTCGAGTGTGGGTAATGAGAAGTATGGTGCGGGTTGCTCACCATTATCAGCTAACATACCGAGCTCTTGGTATGCAGTGACGGCAATAAATATTACGGCAAAAATGGCTAATTGAAGTACTTTTTTGATCATCTTTGAAACGTATTGGGTCCTTTATATTTTAATAGACCCGACGTTAACACCGAAAATTACAGATAGAAACTAAAAACATGTTTCTATCTGTTTCAATGGTTAAGATCCCGCATATTTCATTTTTACAGAATGCTACTCACCTAAATAACGTTTGGCTTTTTGAGGTTTTATTTTCTCTAAATCAACCAACACGAGCCCGTCAATACAATTACTAAAGTCGGGGTCGACGCTAAAACACAGGAAGTTCACGCCGCCGTCTTCGCACAATTCGGTATATTGTTTAAATAACGTCGGTACTTGGGCATTCATATTGGCGAGGATGTGCTTAAGCTCGCTGAAATCTTCTTTGATATTATTACCTAAAAATAGCTTTTTATAATTTTCTTGCTGAGCGCTATCTAAGCGATATTTGTGTTTGGCAATAGCATGTTCAGGTAAATGACCAAAATAGTGCTGGTAGTGATACACCAACATGGCTTTGGCTTCTTCAGGCAAGGCGTTCGATAGGCTCACAGCACCAAATAAATAACGGTGCTCAGGGTAACGTTTTACAAATGCACCTATGCCATACCAAAGGTAATCTAGGCTTTTACGTCCCCAGTATTTAGGTTGCACAAAGCTGCGGCCAAGCTCTAATCCGTGCTCAAAGTATGGCTGCATTTTGTCACTATAATCGACTAAGGTGTCGGTGTATAAACCTTCACGACCTTGTTGTTCAAGTACCTTTTTAGCACTGGCAAGCCGATAGGCACCGACTAGCTCAAGTTGATTTGGGTCCCATAGAATAAGGTGGGTGTAATGCATGTCATATTTATCTATGTCTCTGCGTTTGCCGGTGCCTTCACCGACAGCTCTAAATGCATGTTCACGTAATCGACCTAACTCTCTAAAAATGACCGAGCTACCCGTGTAATGATAAAGATAAATTTGCATACCATCTTGCGTTTCGCCAATCCGCTCACAGGCTTCAAGGGCACTCTTCAAGGCTTTTTTACACTCTGGAGGTGCAACTGGTGTTTGTGTGGTGAGTGGCAGCGACTTTTTAGTACCAATGCGATATAGCTGTTTACGAATGAGCGCCACCATCTCTTTGTCTTTGACATTATTGTGCAGATAAGACTCAGGCGGTATGCATGCACCGATTTCGAACTCTAAAAACTTTTGACGCTGCTTAAACATTTCTTTTACCAATAGCAGGCTGGCTAGAGGCTTGTAGATCATGGAAGTACCATAAAATAAAGGGCTATTTTTGGCTTTGATGTGAATAGGCAAAATAGGGCAGTTAGCACGTTTTGCCATTCTTAAAAAGCCAGTATTCCACTTACAATCTTTCACACCTGTAGGGCTTAATCGAGAGACTTCACCAGCAGGAAAGATCAGTAAAGCGCCACCTTGTTTGAGGTGTTTATGAATGTTGCTAAGCTCTTGTTTGCGGCTTGTACCAGATAAATTATCAACAGGGAGCAATAGAGAATGCATCGGTGTTAGCGACATTAGCATTCGATTCGCAACCACTTTTAAATCGCCTCTTACCTTGCTGATAAGTTTTACTAGTGCGAGTGCATCTAAAGAGCCGATAGGGTGATTTGCGACTATCACAACTGAGCCTTCGCTGGGTATATGCTCAAGCTGCTTGGTGGTATAACGGGCATCAAACTCCAGTTCGTCTAATACTTGCTCGACAAACTCTAATCCTTGTAAGTGCGGGTAGGTATCAGCAAATGCCACAAATTCCTGCTCATGAAGTAAATAACCCAAGCCTTTTTTTACTAGTCCTTTTACTTTTGGGGACTTTTCTAGTTGGGGTAAATTTGCCTCGATAACCTTATCGACACTGATCATAGTAAATCTCAACTCTAAGTGTTTTTTGTAGATTAAAAACACTGTGTGACAAGGCTGTTGCAGATTTACGGTGCTTTTATGACAGCCGACATTGTTTTATGGTTTAAATGAAACCCTCGCTTGAGTCTTAATTACATGACCAATATGATTATCAACAAGTTGCTTTATTAGGAATACCAAATGTCAGTTTTAGTCTATGTCACAGGTCGTAATAACGACAAACTCATCGCTGAACTCAGCGCACAGTTACCCAATATTAAAATATATGAGTGGCCCCACTGCGAAAACTTAGCAGAAATCGAATTTGTATTGGCTTGGAAAGCACCTGAAACGCTTTGGGCACAACTCCCTAATTTGCAAGTGGTACAGAGTTATGGTGCGGGGGTGGATGCAATTGACTTAAGTCTTATTCCTGAACATGTTCAAGTCACTCGGATTGTAGATACACAACTGGCAGAAGACATGGCTGAGTATGTCTTAGCGCATACGTTGGCGCACAAGCTCCGTATTAAAGAGTACCTAATAAAACAGCAACAAGGGCATTGGAAGCCAAAACGAGCACATGCGACTCAGCATATAGGCATTTTAGGTATGGGAGAGCTAGGGGTAAGTGTTGCAAACAAGCTGGTTAACAATAACTTTAAAGTCAGCGGTTGGTCTCGCTCTGAAAAGCAATTAGCGCATATTACCCACTTTCACGGTGACGCTCAGCTACCTGATTTTCTTAAAGAACTTGATGTATTGGTGTGTTTATTACCTCTAACGCCACAGACAGAAGAGATTTTGAACTTAGATATGTTTAAGCAGTTACCAGATCATTGCTTGCTAATTAATGTTGCAAGAGGCAAACATTTAAATGAATCAGATTTATTAACAGCGCTTGATCAAGACGAACTTGCAGCAGCAGTATTAGATGTATTTATCAAAGAGCCACTACCTAAATCACATGCATTTTGGTCTCACCCTAAAATAACCATAACACCACATTGTGCGGCTTTGACTCAGCTCAAAACGGTTTGTGAACAAATTGCGGATAATGTAAAAGCACAACAAGCAAACACACAATTAAGTAATTTGGTGTGCAAACAAAAAGGGTATTAAAGGTAGGAAATAAGTATTGGAAAGTATTGAGCTGATTTATTGTCTCATGCCTTTCACTTACTGTATAAAAAAACACCTTGTGTGAATTTTATACTTTCAGTAGTTTAGATAAAAAAATAATAATAAACAGGGTAATACAATGCGTGACAGCCAAGGTGGAGTAAAATTTTCTTTCGTTTTTATCTCAGTTATTCTTTTGGCAATTTCGGCATGGTTTACTCAGGCGAAGGCGACAGAGCTACCAGAGTATGGTAACTGTGTCGCTCATGAAGAGATCAACGCTTAGCGTGTTGCTCTCGATTCTCCAGCTTTTTCTCATCACTTTTAGTTAACAGCACATAGGTTGAGCCAGAACCTCCATGGCATTTCAGAGCGCTGTGAAACGCTAAAACGATCGGCATTTCTTGTAACCACTTATTAGCATAGCTTTTTAAAATGGCTGGGTGCGGTTTGCTATTTAAGCCAATGCCATGTCTTATCAGCAAGACACGGATACTTCTTTGCTGACAATCAGTAATAAAATCAAAGAGTGTTTTTCTGGCTTCACGAAATGTTTTGCCATGTAAGTCTAATGTGGCGTCGATTTGATATTTGCCTAAGCGTAGATTTTTAAACACACCATGTTGCACACCACTTTTCTTAAAGCTTAATAAATCATGTGGAACAAGTAAGTCTACATACTCGGTGGAGAGGTAATTTGCATCAAACTCTAATTCTTGTTCAGCGGCTTTGCGCTTTTCAAGTTGACTTAGAGTTGGGGCGTTTTTTTTCTTTTGAAGCTCTATTTGATTGTTTTTAGCAAGTGGGGTGACATCACCCATTGAAGCCATAAACAATTCTTCATCTGTCATCGCCATACGTCACCTCAGCTGTAGCATTGAAGATATGGCGATGATTCTAGCCTAGCCTTAAAGAGTTGGCTACAAAGAGAGTTAAAAGACTAGGTTAAAAATATGTTAGTCGGTATGACTTAATTTAAGTTGTCCGAATGTATACACTTTAAATAGATAAAATGTATTAATCATAATTAGACTTAAATTAGACACCACACTGGTACTCATCAGATCAAAACTAAACGATAAAAATAACAAGCTACAAGCGGCCAATGCGGCAACGCGTAAAGTAGTTAAGTGGTTGATAAAAAAGGCTCCAGCACCTAAAAGTAGAAGCACAATGTTTAACAACAAGTCGAGCTCGTTTGGCATGGTCTGTTTGGGTTCCTGTGGTTGGTTAAAGGAGCGCCATTATGGTGTTAGTTTGACCATGCTTCAAACGAGTATTTTTGTAATTTTCAGATTAGTTTTTTTAATTCGAAATAAGCGCCTTTAGGGCACTAAAGAAACCTTCTTTTTTAATTATTTGATACTTCTGGCAGGTGTCTGGGTCGAGCTTATTAATACATAAATAGAGAGTATTCTTATCTAATGCAGGTCTTGGGTGAAGAGCTGAATCAAAAATTACAGGTTCAAGGCCAGGCAGAGCTGACCAATAGACACTGGTAGCTACAACCCCTAGTTTTTCATAGGTAATTAATTGTGGCTTAGGAAAGATGATAAATAGTAATGCAACTATACCTAATACAACCCAGCGTTTGATGCCTTTTTGTTTAGGGGAATCTTTTACTTGGGTGGGCTGCGTTTGTGCTAGTGCGGCTCTTTGTTGTTGTGGAGAAAGGCGGTTTTTCTTTTGATTACTTTGTCGCTTTTTTTGTTGTGGTTTTGCTTGACCTAGTAAAGATTGCTTTTTTGATTGATTAGACATTCGTTTTGTAGCCTTTTATTTGCATGTCTCTATAATGATTCTATGATTTAATCATAGCCTAAATTTATTCGGCAGCATATGGAAAGGATGATTATGGATCAACAGATCTCAATACTAATAGTGGACGACGTGGGTACAGTTCGTAGTTTCTTACATCAAACATTGATGCACTTGGGCATAGACCATGTGAGAGAAGCCTCTACTGCGACACAATGTATTACCGCATGCGAAGAGCAACATTTCGATATTGTGTTTTTAGATATCGAATTACCTGACGGTGACGGCAAAGAGCTGATCGCTGAGATTAATAAAATTAACGAAAATATTAATGTTGTGATGGTATCTGCTCATTCAACTGTTGATAACGTTAAAGATGCGATTGAAAGAGGGGCAAAAGGGTTTGTGGTTAAACCGTTTTCACCTAAGAAGATTGCAGCGATGTTGAAAAAGTTTTATCCAGAATTGGAGCTTTATTAAGAAAAGCTTCTTTTCTTCCTTTCTTAAAGGCAAAAAAAAACCGACTTAACAGTCGGTTTTTTCATTCAAAAACAAATTATAGTGCTTTGATTTTAGCAGCTAAACGGCTCTTATGACGAGCAGCTTTGTTTTTGTGGATAAGACCTTTAGTTGCGTAACGGTCTAAAACTGGAGTTACAGCAGCGAAAGCTACAGTTGCAGCTTCTTTGTCGCCAGCTTCAATAGCAGCTACAGTTTTCTTGAATAGAGTACGCATCATAGAACGACGACTTGCGTTGTGCTTACGACGCTTTTCGCTAGTAATAGCGCGTTTTTTTGCAGACTTGATGTTAGCCAAGGTTTGCTCCTAACAATCTTAAAATAAGCTTAATTTAAAGGCCGAGGAATATGCCTGTTTTATTCTCAAAAGTCAATAAAAAATGACCACCCAGCCTTTTCCATTTGGGTCATATTGGCCTGAATGTACTAAAACCATGGTTTTAAGTTGCATAGCGCTAGTTGCAACAGGCTCAGAATCAACAAAACCATAACACCTCATGGTTTTGTGATTGTTGCGAGCGATTGTATCAAATCTATATCTCGACACCTAGTATTAAACGAAAGATATTTACAAATAGTCGTAGGTTGGCGTTCAAGGACAGTATAAGTCTGTGGCATAATCTGCCAGTTATATGTTCATGGGAGTAAATTTGTGGCAAAAGGGTTATTTAAATCAGGCATGATAGTCAGTGCCATGACGATGATTTCACGCGTGATGGGACTAGTTAGGGATGCTGTTGTTGCAAATTTACTTGGTGCGGGGCTTGCTGCTGATGTGTTTTTATTTGCGAACCGCATTCCAAACTTTTTAAGACGATTATTTGCTGAAGGTGCATTTGCTCAAGCATTTGTGCCTGTGTTATCAGAAATAAAAGAAAAACATGGTGACGACAAAGTCAGATTGTTTGTTGCCCAAGCCGCGGGCACCTTGGGAACCATTTTACTGATAGTTACTATCCTCGGTGTGATTGGCTCACCCGTCATTGCAGCGTTATTTGGTACAGGCTGGTTTATTGACTGGTGGCAAGGAGGCGAAAATGCAGGAAAGTTTGAATTAGCCAGTGGTTTATTAAAATTTACTTTTCCATATTTATTTTTTGTCAGCTTGGTTGCACTGAGCGGTGCTGTGCTAAATGTTTACAATCGTTTTGCGGCAGCGGCTTTTACGCCTGTTTTATTAAACATCTCTATAATTAGCTGCGCGATTTTATTACATGATGCCTTCGATGTAAGTGCTTATGCATTGGCTATTGGGGTATTTGTTGGTGGCGTAGCACAGCTCTTATTTCAAATACCTTTTCTTTTGCGTATCGGTATGGTGAATAGGCCAGTGTTTGCTTGGCGCTCTCCTGAGGTTACAAAAGTACGCAAGTTAATGTTACCCGCGATGTTCGGTGTTTCTATTTCGCAAATTAATTTACTGTTAGATACCATCATAGCTTCGCTGTTAGTGACGGGCTCTATTGCTTGGCTGTATTACTCAGACAGGCTGATTGAGTTCCCATTAGGTTTGTTTGGTATTGGTATTGCTACAGTTATTTTACCGGCACTGTCAAAACTACATGCCACCGAAAAGTCAGAAGATTTTCAGAGTACATTAGACTGGGGCGTACGTTTTGTTTTGTTTTTAGGTTTTCCGGCTATGGCGGGGTTGATGGTAATTAGCCCACTTATTATCTCTGTGTTATTTGATCATGGAGCTTTCTCCGAAGGTGAAGTCGATCACGTTAAAGCAGTGAGCATGGGCGTTGCCGCCTATTCGGTTGGCTTAGTCAGTTTCATGTTGATTAAAGTATTAGCACCAGGTTTTTATGCCCGACAAGATACTAAAACGCCGGTCAAGATCGGTATTATCACGCTTGTTTTGAACATGGTGTTTAACATCATGCTTGCCCCATTCATTGGCTATTTGGGGTTAGCTTTAGCAACTTCTTTATCTGCAAGTTGTAATGCGTTTTTACTTTATAGAAAGCTAAACCAGCAAGGTGTGTATCAGTTCTCTTCTTTTAGCCTATGGTTTGCATTGAAATGTATTATGAGCGCAACACTGATGGCTGTGCTGGTTTATTTTATTGCTCTGCAATACACATGGCAAAGCTGGAGCTTGATTGAGCAAATCACATTACTTTGCGCTTTATTGGCGGTGGCTATGATAAGTTACTTCGGTGCCCTTTTTGCGTTTGGGGTACGATTGAAGACCATTAAAGAAGCCTCGGCTTAATACTTAACCTAAGGCATAGTGAGAGCCTCAGGTTAAGGCTATCTGATTATTCGCATTTTCAAGCAACTTGGGTATAATCTGGCACTTTGAATAAATTGGTGGTGAAGGCTTTTATTTCATGCAATTAATTAGAGGCATCCATAATATTAGAGCAGAACACGCAGGATGTGTGCTGACGATAGGTAATTTTGATGGTGTGCATCTAGGTCATGTTGCTGTTTTAAAAGGCTTAATGCAGGATGCTGAACAGTATGGATTACCCAGTACCGTGATGCTGTTTGAGCCGCAACCGCAAGAGTTTTTTGCCAAAGACAAAGCGCCGGCACGCTTAACACGCCTAAGAGATAAACTTGCTCTACTAGATAAACTCGGCATCGACAGAGTGATCTGCGTAAAGTTTGATAAAGAGTTTGCTGCAATGGATGCCGAACAGTTTGTTCGAAACGTGTTAATCAAAAAGCTAGGCGTAAAAGCACTCACAGTGGGTGATGACTTTAAGTTTGGCAAAAACCGCCAAGGTGATTTTAACATGCTGAGCGCAATTGGCGCTGAATTAAATATGCATGTTAAAAGCACTGCTAGCTTACGCCGTGATGATTGCCGTGTAAGTAGTACTTTAATCAGAGCGGCACTTGCGCAAGGCGATTTAGACTCTGCGCATCAGATGCTAGGTCATACTTATGCGATTTCAGGTCGTGTGATCCATGGCTGGAAAAAAGGCCGAGAGCTTGGCTTTAGAACCGCGAATATTGCACTAAAACGCCAAGTGATCCCTGTACAAGGTGTGTTTGCTGTTAAAGTCTATTTAGATAACCGCGTATTGAGCGGGGTGGCAAACATAGGCACAAAGCCAACGTTAAATGGCACGAAAGCACTATTAGAAGTGCATATATTTGATTTTGATGAAAATGTTTACGGACGTTTTCTGAAAGTGGAGCTGGTTAAAAAGCTCCGAGATGAAAAAAAATTCGAGACATTGGCCCAGTTGACTGAGCAAATAGCAAGTGATGTGGCTGACGCACAACAATGTTTTACTATTAAGTAGCCGATACGGAAACTAGGATAAATGAGCGACTACAAACATACTTTGAACCTACCGGAAACTGAGTTTCCAATGCGCGGTAATCTTGCGCAACGCGAACCAAAAATGCTGAAAGCTTGGTACGAAGCTGACCTTTACGGCCAAATTCGTAACGCGAAAAAAGGTAAGAAGCCATTTATTTTGCATGATGGTCCTCCATACGCAAATGGCGATATTCACTTAGGTCACTCAGTTAATAAGATTTTAAAAGACATTATTATTAAGTCTAAAACGCTTTCTGATTTTGATGCGCCTTATGTACCTGGTTGGGACTGTCACGGTCTACCTATCGAGCTACAAGTAGAGAAAAAAGTAGGTAAGCCAGGTGTTAAAGTCTCAGCGGCAGAGTTCAGAGAGAAATGCCGTGCATACGCTAAAAAGCAAGTAGAAGGTCAAAAGGCTGACTTCAAACGCTTAGGTGTATTTGGTGACTGGGACAAGCCTTACCTAACAATGAACTTCGACTTCGAAGCAAACGCTATCCGTGTTTTAGGTCGCATCATTAAAAATGGTCACTTACACAAAGGTGCTAAGCCTGTTCACTGGTGTACAGACTGTGGTTCGGCACTAGCTGAAGCGGAAGTTGAATACCAAGACAAGCAATCACCGGCGATTGATGTACGTTTTGACTTTGTTGACCAACAAGCGGTTGTGGCAGCATTTGGCTTAGCAGAAGGTCATGAAGGTAATGGCACAGTCGGTACAGTTATCTGGACTACAACGCCTTGGACATTACCTGCAAACCGTGCGGTTGCTGTTCACGAAAACCTAGAATACGCCCTTGTTCAAGTTGAAGACGAAGGTAAAGTACAGCGTTTAATCCTTGGCTCTGAGCTTGTTAAAGATTGTATGGACCGTTTCGGTTTCAATCACTTCCATGTATTAGGTTATGTGAAAGGTGCTGCGTTAGATAATCTGCGTGTTGCGCACCCATTCTATGACTTTGACGTACCAGTAATTTTAGGTGAGCACGTTACAACTGACTCAGGTACGGGTATTGTTCACACCGCACCTGGTCACGGTCAAGAAGACTTCGTGGCAGGCCAGGCATACGGTCTAGAAGTCGCAAACCCAGTTGGCGCAAACGGTGTTTATCTGCCTGATACTGAATTATTTGCAGGTCAGCACGTATTTAAAGCCAATGCGAGCGTGATTGAAGTGCTAACAGAAAAAGGCGCGTTAATGCATCACCATGCGCTTCAGCACAGCTACCCACATTGCTGGCGCCACAAAACGCCAATCATCTTCCGTGCGACGCCACAATGGTTTGTGAGCATGGAACAAGCTGACTTACGTAAAGATTCACTAAGTGAAATCGAAAAAACGCAGTGGTTACCTGAGTGGGGCGAGAGCCGTATTGCAAACATGGTAGAAGGTCGCCCAGACTGGTGTATTTCACGTCAGCGTACTTGGGGTGTGCCAATTTCTTTGTTCGTTGATAAAGACACAGGTGCATTACATCCAAATACTGAAAACCTAATCGAAGACGTTGCAAAACTGGTTGAAGAAAAAGGCATTCAAGCTTGGTATGACTTAGATGCAGCTGATTTAATCGGTGCTGATGCCGAGCAGTATGTAAAAGTGCAAGATACGCTAGACGTATGGTTCGACTCAGGTGTAACACACGCTTGTGTAGTAGATGCGCGTGAAGAGTTAACCGGTCCTGCAGATTTATACCTTGAAGGTTCTGACCAACACCGTGGTTGGTTCATGTCTTCTATGATGACTTCGGTAGCGATTAACGGTCATGCTCCTTATAAGCAAGTACTAACTCATGGTTTCACTGTAGATGAAAACGGCCGCAAGATGTCAAAGTCTTTAGGTAACGTTATTTCTCCACAGAATGTTATGAATAAGTTAGGTGCTGACATTTTACGTCTATGGGTTGCATCAACAGATTACACGGCAGAAATGACAGTATCGGATGAAATCTTTAAGCGTTCAGCTGATCGTTACCGTCGTATTCGTAACACTAGCCGTTACTTACTTGCAAACTTAAGCGGTTTCAACCCAGCAACTGACTTAGTTGCCGTTGAAGATATGGTAGAGCTAGATCGATGGATTGTGGCACGTGCCGCTGAGTTACAAAAAGAAATCATCAGTGCTTACGACAACTACCAAATGCTTGTTGTAACGCAAAAGCTAATGAACTTCTGTACAGGTGAGCTAGGTTCATTCTACCTTGATGTAATTAAAGACCGTCAATACACAGCTAAAGCTGACAGTCATGCTCGTCGTTCTTGTCAATCTGCGCTTTACCACATTGCAGAAGCAATGACGCGTTGGATGGCACCAATCATGAGCTTCACAGCACAAGAAATCTGGGATGTGTTACCAGGTGAACGTGGCGACTTTGTATTTACTGATGTGTGGTACGAAGGCTTAGCTAATGTGACTGAAGGTCAACTTGATAATACTTACTGGCAGCAAGTGCTTGAAGTACGTGATGCAGTTAACAAGGTATTAGAAGCAGCACGTAAAGACGAAGTTATTGGTGCAACGCTTCAAGCTGAAGTGACGCTTTACACTGGTGGTGACTTAGCTGAGACGCTGAATAAGATCGGTGATGAGTTACGCTTCGTACTATTGACGTCAAAAGCAAATGTTGAAGTAGTCAGTGCGAAACCTGAAGGTGCAGAGTCTTCAGACATTGACGGCTTATTCATTAAAGTCGCTTCAACGGACGCGAAGAAATGTGACCGCTGTTGGCACTATTGTGAAGATGTAGGTACACACGAAGGCCATGAAGAGATCTGTGGTCGTTGTGTGAGCAACGTTGACGGTGACGGCGAACAGCGTCAGTTTGCGTAGGAGCAACGAGTGACCGAAGTTAAACAAAAATCGGGTTTAATTTGGTTAGTACTGAGTCTACTGCTTTTTGCAGTAGACTACATAACCAAAGCTGTAGTCGTGGCAAATATGAAGCTCTATGAATCGATAGAGATTTTGCCAATTTTTAACTTCACTTACATGCACAATTATGGCGCTGCATTTAGCTTTTTAAGCGATGCAGGGGGCTGGCAACGCTGGTTTTTCAGCAGCATTGCGGTGGTGATCAGTTTATTACTGACTTATTGGCTGAAAAAGCTGCCTGCGAAAAACTGGGTGTTATGTGGCGCTTACGCAATGGTTATCGGTGGTGCGATTGGCAACCTAGTTGACCGTTTAGTGCATGGTTATGTTGTAGATTTTCTACATTTTTATTATCAAGATTGGCACTACCCTGCATTCAATGTGGCTGATATCGCAATTGTATGTGGTGCGGGTCTACTTCTTTTAGATGCCTTCACAGGTGAAGGTGCAGATGGTTCTCAGGAGAAAAAAGCATGAGCGAACACGTCATTGGCGAAAAATCAGAAGTTCTTTTTCATTTTTCGATCAAGCTAGAAGACGGATCGGCAGCTGATTCAACAAAAGTACATAACAAACCTGCAAAGTTGTTCATGGGCGATGGTAGCCTGACTGAAAACTTTGAAAAATGCCTTTTAGGCTTAAAAGCAGGTGAGAGTAAATCTTTTGATTTAGAACCTGAAGATGCATTTGGTCAGCCAAATCCAGACAACATCTATTATGTTGAGCGCAGTAAGTTTGGTCCTGATGCACCAGCTGAAGTGGGCAGTATTATCGCTTTCACTCAGCCAGATGGCACTGAGCTACCAGGCCTTGTTCGTGAAGTGGCTGGTGATTCTGTGACTATCGATTTTAACCATCCTCTAGCTGGTCAAAAAGTGACGTTTGAAGTTGATATTCTAGAGGTAACTGGCTAATGGATATTTTGTTAGCTAACCCTCGTGGTTTTTGTGCGGGTGTTGATCGCGCTATCTCAATTGTAGAGCGTGCATTAGATATTTTTAACCCACCTATCTATGTGCGTCATGAAGTCGTACATAACAAGTATGTGGTTAATGGCTTAAAAGATCGCGGTGCTGTTTTTGTTGAAGAGCTACACCAAGTACCTGATGACAGCATTGTTATTTTCAGTGCGCACGGTGTATCACAAGCTGTACGAGCTGAAGCAAAACGTCGTGAATTAAAAGTATTTGATGCTACTTGTCCTCTAGTTACTAAAGTGCATATGGAAGTAACACGCGCAAGCCGCCGTGGTACTGAATGTGTTTTGATTGGTCACCAAGGTCATCCTGAAGTGGAAGGCACAATGGGTCAATACGACAACCCAGAAGGTGGTATTTACTTAGTAGAAACGCCTGAGGATGTTGCAGCACTTGAAGTGAAAGATCCAAGTAACTTATTCTACTGCAGCCAAACAACTTTATCAGTTGACGACACTGCAGATGTGATTGATGCGTTACGAGCTAAATTCCCTGAGATTGACGGCCCACGTAAAGACGACATTTGTTATGCAACACAAAACCGTCAAGATGCCGTGAGAGATCTTGCTGATAAAGCTGATGTACTATTGGTAGTGGGAGCTAAAAACAGCTCAAACTCGAATCGTTTACGTGAGCTTGCTGAGAAGATGGGCACAACTGCTTACTTAATTGACGATGCAAGCTGTGTTGATGCTAGCTGGTTTGAAAATATCAACTCAGTCGGTGTTACTGCAGGTGCATCAGCCCCTGAAGTGCTTGTTCAACAAGTTATCACACGCTTGAAAGAGTTAGGTGGTAAAACTGTGGTCGAAAACCCAGGTATCGAAGAAAGCATTGTATTTGCGGTGCCAGCCGAGTTGAGATAACTTTATGGCAGCAAGGTTTAAATCGCCCGATTTAACATCTGCATTGCTGCCAATCATGGTCACTGAGCGTGGCGTACTTGCCATGCTCGTTATCGCACAATTACTAGCAACCTTGCTAGCGTTTGCCCCGATGAGTGTTGGTTCTGCGTGGGAGCGCCTAGGTTTAATTAGTCTATTCATTCACCTTGTCAGTACGACGAGCTTGGCTGTTGTTTACGGCTTAAAAACGCAGCTATCAAAACTCAGTTCTCATTCAGAAATCCTTATAATTTTAGCTATTTTTCAGACAAACACCTTAATTCTAAGTTTATTGTCACAGCATTATATTGCAGGGCAAATTGATTGGACTATTGCAACTCAGCACTGTGTGCTGGGGCTAGGGATGCAGCTGTTTTTCATTTACTTGATGAGCATTTATGCTGAGCGAGTAGAGACGATTAAAACGCTCTCAAAGGTGGAGCTAGATGCATTGCATGCTCGTATAAGACCGCATTTTTTAAATAACAGCCTTAATACGATTGCAGAGTTAACTCATGTTGACCCTCAAGCCGCGGAACAAGCGACGTTAAATCTTGCGCGTTTATCGCAAGCCGCCATGCGCACTCAACAGTTAACCACCCTAGAAGATGAGATAAACCTATCAAAGCAATACTTGGCGATTGAAGCATGGCGCTTTGGTGATAAGTTTGAAGTTATTTGGCAGATTGATTCTTACAACTTGGCAAGCCAAGTGCCGGTTTTATCGATTCAGCCTTTGCTCGAAAATGCAGTGAATTATGGTGTTGAACCGAGTGGCAATAAAAGCCAAATTAAAGTGTTTATTTTGGATTCTGCTGAGCAAATAGTTATTAAGATAACTAATCCAATCAATCATCATGACTGTAGTAGTCATTCAGGGCAGGGGATCGCACTGTCGAATATTAAAGCTCGAATTGAGCTTCATTTTGGAAATAGTGCAAGTTTGCAAACGACAATTGAGCAGGATAAGTTCGTGGCAGAGTTACGTATTCCCACTGGAGCTAAAGCATGAAGTACATCATCGCTGATGACGAGCCTTTAGCAAGAGCGAGAATTATTCGTTTACTATCAGCTTGGCCACATTATGAGTGTGTTGCACAAGTTAGTTCTGGTGATGAGGTTGAGCCGGCTATAAATGAGCACTCAGTTCAATTATTGTTTCTTGATATCAATATGCCAGGGCTTGATGGCCTTAAAACTGCTGAGTTGCTCAATCAGAAATATCGAGATTTAAAAATTATCTTCGTTACCGCCCATAGTGAATTTGCTCTTCAAGCCTTTAATGTGTTTGCTGCTGGTTTTTTGGTTAAGCCTGTGAATCAATCGGATTTGTTTTCACTTTTAGAGCGTTTGTTTAAGCCTCGTATTCAGTATCAAGTGGGAAATCAAACCCGTTGGGTCGATATTGATGATGTGATAGTGGCTAAAGCGGAAGATAAGCTAACGCAGATCTACTTTCAGGGTGGTGATGCGACAATTGATTTAAGCCTTAAAAAGCTACTCAATCTTTACCCTGAACATTTTGTACAAATTCACCGAAACACATTAGTGAAAGCAAAATCCATAAAGCAACTCGAACATACACAATCAGGAACTCTGGTTAGTTTAGAAGATTTTTCTGAAAAGTTAGTGGTAAGCCGTCGTGCTTATTCTGCAATAAAAAATCATTTATAGACCGTTTGTCAGAAATAAAAACCGCTTATCCTTTCAAAAATTGCTTCTAGTATTTAAATCTTAAACAATGCACAAATCATAAATCTATTTTGACTGTGTATGCCAACCTTAAATCGAACACAATCTGGGTTTACTCTCCTTGAAGTGCTTATTGCTTTTATGGTGCTCAGTTTCGGCCTTTTAGGTGCCGTAGCATTACAGGCGCAAGCTAAAAAAGCCAGTTTTGACTCTATGCAACGTGCAGCTGCAATCTCACTGGGTGAAGATATTATGCAGCGGATAAGAGCGAATGATACCGAAGATATCGTTGCGCTTTATAAGCAAACTTTCAGTAGCACCACCGATCTCAAACCAAAAGACGATTGTTATTCAGATGCATGTACAGCACAGAATATTGCACTCACTGACCTTGAAAACTGGAAAGCGGCGATTAGAGCTAGAGAAAATACAGGCTCTTTAGATGAAGCAACCGTATGTATTAATATTTCACCTGTCGCAAATACAGCAGGGATGGGCTTTGATGTTAGTGTGATAGTGACTTGGCGCGGCCGGCAAGACTTTAAAGCATCTGATGCAACAAAAGCAATTCAATGTGGCGATGTGGACGACAGACGCCGCTTAGTTAAATTAGATAGTTACTTATTGATCAGAGGATAAAATGAAGCAGAAAGGTTTCACAATTTTAGAGTTTCTGATTTCTATGTTCATCGGAATGCTGATTTTAGGTGGAGTTATTGTCACTTATGTCAGTATGAAAGCAACAACCCGAGATACTATGGCAATTGGTGAATTACAAGAAACGGGTCGTCTAACATTATCAATCTTACGAAGAGACATTGAGCAGATTGGTTTTTGGGGAACATTTTACGAAGCTGAGTTTTCTAGAGATAACACCACGAGTGTTGCAAACCCTGATCCTGATTGTTTTGGTGGATTAAATAACGGTAGCTTCCCTGATACTACCCCGACCAACTTCAGACCTGTTTATGCTGAAGTGTCCGATGGTAACAAAATGCTGGGTTGTATTGATGGCTCAAAAGAAAACACGGATGTAATCCAAGTTAAATTTTTAGAGGGGCGACAAATCATCCCAACCCCGGCAAATAAACCAAACACTAATCGCTATTATTTTATTGCAGAGCAAGAGAAAGCGCAGTTTATTTCGGGGGAAGATGCAGGTAATCCACTTCCTACTGTGAACGCTACTTTGTGGCCATATAGCCACCATGTTTACTATATAAATGAGCAAGAGCTTACCATAAATAACCGTCGCATAACTGTTCCTGTATTGATGAGAAAACGCCTTACGGTTGAAGGTGGATTGACTACAGAACCAATTATGGAAGGGATTGAAGACTTGCGTATGGTGTTCGGTATAGATAGTGATGCAGATAACAAAGTTGACACATATCGTAGTACCGAAGACATGACAGCAGCGCTTTGGGAAAATACGGATGGGATTTTGACTGTGCAGGTGTTTTTACTTGTAAGGTCACTTGAGGCCGATGCTGATTTAGAACTCACAAGTCAAACTTACACCTTAGGTTTAGATGAAGATAAGAGAGTGCGTACTTTCACTGATAACTTTAGACGCACGGTTTTCACAACAACGATTCGACTGAATAATGTGGGGTCTACAGCATGGCGAATGTAAATAAACAAAAAGGCGTAGTACTCATTACAGCGATGATCATGATAGTGGCTGTCACAGCAGTAGCTGTAAGTTTAATGAGTAGCAGTAGTATCGATTTAAAGATCACCAATGCAGCACAAGAGCGTGCAGAGGCAGAAACCGAACTTATTGGTGAGATCCATAAACTCATAGTTGCAGAAGGGACCAGTGCCAACAATCGATTTACACTCAAGCGTCAACAAATGCCTGATGATGGTATGGATATGAGTTCGCCCTCAACCCCTTCACATATGACGAATACACTTAAAAACTTAAATAACGGTGAAATGGAATTACACTGCCCAAGACAGTTCGCTTATACAGATGGCTTAACATGTAATCTAACGGAAATGGAGTCAACCATAACCTATGGGTCAAAGAATAAACATACAATTACAGTGGTCATAGGGATTGGTCAAGAAATCATTAGTCACAATGAGGGCAGCTAAGATGAAATATAGTGTATTTTTTGGTCTTGTATCTTTAATGCTCGCATCAACTGCAAAATCTGAAGATATCGAACTTTTTGTTAAACATAAAATCAATATTGAAGAAAAGCCTCGGGTAATGATTGTATTTGATACCTCAGGCAGTATGGCATTTTCGAGTGAGTATGGTACCAGCTGTGGCTATGATTCTTATCGTAGAAGATGGATACTTTGCCCGGATAATCGTTTAGGTGTTGCAAAAGATACCATAACAGACCTGATTGAAGATAAAGCGAATGAGAATGTAGATTTTGGCTTGATGCGATTTAACAGCGACAATGAAGGAGGGTATGTACTTTCTGGGATAGGTTCTAGCAAATCGGATATAAAAAATAAAATTAATACCCTAGAGGCCAATGGGGGGACTCCTTTGAGCGAAACTCTTTGGGAGGCTTATTTGTACTTAATCGGTGAAGACAGAGATTATGCTGATTACTACTCTATTGGAAGAGACCGAAATATTGAATCAGGGAGTAAATACATCTCTCCTTTTACCCCAAAAGCTGGAGAGCAAAGGTGTAATAGCGCTGTGAATGTAATTTTAATGACTGATGGTGATCCCTCTGTTGATACGAGTTCGAATTCAGATATCTCTAAACTCTATAAAAATACATTCAAACAAGATACGCCTGTTATAGAGAAAAGTTATATGCCGGCTTTGGCAGCAGCTATGCATGGCAGAGGTGGTAAAGATCCTGTCGAAGTCGATCTTTACCCGAATACATCTGATTTAAAAGACACAGCTTATGTATACACCATTGGTTTTGGTGAGGGAATGAGTGGTGCTGGTGAGAAAATTTTAAGAAAAACCGCCGAACTAGGCGGTGGTAAATACTATCAAGCGGATACTGCAGAAAAATTAAAAGAAGACTTTAATAAAATTTTGGTTGCCATAAACCAACGAAACTCAAGTTTTGTGTCTCCTTCGGTATCAATGAATAGCTCAGATCAAACACAAAGTGGTAACTCTCTTTACTACACCATGTTTTTGCCTGAGAAACACACTCGCTGGAAAGGTAACCTAAAAAAACTACAGGTTAAAGATGGTGAAATCATTGACATGTCGAATAAGCCAGCACTTGATGCGCAAGATGGCATCATCAGTAAAGATGCGACAACGTTTTGGTCTAAGCCTGGTTCGAATGACGGTAATAATATTGAGCAAGGCGGTGTGAATTACCAATTATCTAAGCAAACCTCTCGAAAACTATTTTCTGATTTCGGGGAAGGAGCCCTGATAGATTTCAAATGGAATAAAGCGAAAAATAAAGTCGGGGCAAAAAGATTAAGAGAGCTATTTCGTGCAAAGAATAACACTGAAGCCAAGCAAATAATGAATTGGGCTTCAGGTAAAGATGTATTAAATGAAAACAGTGACTCAAATATAAGAAAAGACATCTTTGGTGATCCGCTTCATTCAAAACCAGTCACCATGGATTATGGTAACAATGATATTAGAGTCTTTGTTGGCACTAATTCAGGTGTTTTGCATGCCTTCAAAGATAATGGCAATACAGTAAATGAAAGTTGGGCGTTTTTACCAGGTCAGTTGCTTGACATTCATAAGCCTCTAATGAATAAGCAGGATGGGACCAAGCTTTATGGTGTTGATGGTCCAATAACGGTATTCCATAAAGATATTAACCGAGATAATATTGTTAATGGTACAGATAAAGTATGGCTGTTTTTTGGGCTTAGAAGAGGGGGTACAGCTTACTATGCGTTAGATATAACGAGTCCTGATAAACCTAAAATGTTATGGAATAAACCAATAACACCAGAAAAAACAGGGTTTGAAGAATTAGCTCAGTCATGGTCAAAGCCCTTAGTTACTTATATTCGTTCGCAAGAAGAAAAGCCTGTGGTGATTTTTGGTGCAGGTTACGATACCAATAAAGACAATATTTCGAAGACGAAAGATAGCAGGGGCCGAGGTTTATTCATTGTAGACGCTGAGAGTGGCAATCTAGTTTGGTCGTTGACACCGGGTGGACCGAGTATCAATACTGAAAAAGCAAGTAAATTTAAAGGCCTTCATAGTATTGCGGCAGATGTTTCACTCATGGATTCTGATTATGATGGCTTTACAGATAGGATCTATGCTGCAGATACCGGTGGCAACATTTGGCGGGTTGATATGCCTAGAGATAAAGCAAATGACACTGATAACCCATGGACCCACTTTAAATTTGCAGAGTTAGCAGGTTCAAAAGACAGAGATGATAGACGCTTCTTTTATCAACCATTAGTCGCTCGTACTTTCTTTAGTAAAGTCACCAAGACAATAACTAGCAACGGATCGTATACAACGCGAAGAGAAGTGCCCTATGAAGCGATTATTATTGGCAGCGGTAATAGAGCAAGTCCTCTTGAGAAAATAGTGAATAACCAGCTCTATGTGATACGTGATGAAAACACGGTAACACGCTCATACCAAGGTGATGAGATACCAGATACGATTTACCATAGCCAGCTTATGCAAGTAAAAGATGAACCTTTCTACCAAGCAACGTCTAAACAAGCTTTTTACGAAAAAGAAGCGGAACTAGGTGCGCTTAAAGGGTGGAAATATCAACTTAGGTCTGGAGAAAAATCGTTAGCAAAAGCAACTGTCGTAGGTGGTATTGCTTACTTTACTTCATTCACACCACACTTAGATACTACGATAGACCAATGTTCGGTAGGCAGTGGCGGTGGTTCTTTATATGCTTTACATTTGCATTATGGTGCGCGCGTGTTCCAGAAGATCAGGTATGACACCGAGAGAGAAGTCCCCAGTACACCTGTGATCCTTTACCATAAAGAATCAGAAACAGAAGGGGGATACAAACGCAGCACAGGCCGTTTAAATATTGAATTAAAGAGTACTGACTCTGCAGGAGGGAAAGGTCCTGACGGTAGTAAACCGAGTGAGCCATTTTTAAGTGCAAAAGTAGCGGGCCCCTTACCAAAACTTAATAGCGCGGGGCAGCCAACATTTTTGAGTAATGAAGTGCATGGTATTACGACAAAGCAAATGTATATTTACAAACGAGAGGATCATGATGAAAAGTAATCATATAAAGGGTTTTACCTTGCTCGAAATGCTGATTGTTGTTGCGATAGCGGGCATCCTAGCCTCTGTCGCTTATCCTCAGTATACGGAATACGTCAAGAGAGCCGCGCGATCAGATGCAATGGTATTACTTTTAGATGCTGCCAATAAACAAGAGCAGTACTATGCTGATAATAGAAGCTATGCAGATGATTTGAGCTTAATTAATGTGCCTACAACAAGTGAAAATGGATATTTCACGATTTCTGTTGATGTGCCGAATACAGGCACCTCGTTCACGATAACTGCGACAGCCGCTGCTGGTGCTGTCGCGGGAGATACAGCGTGTACGACTTTCACAATAACCGATACGGGAATGAAAGGGTCAACAGGCACAAGTGATACGGATGATTGTTGGGAGCGCTAAATGCGCTCTTTGCATTTTCTGGTATCCCTCATCCTTGCACGACCCGCATTATTAATACTCATTTCAAGCCCAGTTGGTTTTCCTTCCAGATCAAAAGCACAATAAACAAATGTGCCATTAGCTAGACCCTTTAAACTACCATCGGGTTTGAAAGTAATGGCATGCCTTGGATAAGAGAGCTCATCTTGTATGTTGATTCGGTCGATAACATATAATACTTCCTCATCGCCATCTAACACATGGTTTCTATTAGTATCGACAAAGCTGGTTAGTGATTCATGCCACAGATCTTTATGGCACTTATTTTGAACTAAGCCACAAAAACTAATGTATTTATCATGGGTTATTGCATAGCCTCGCGAGAGAAATATTTGTCGCTTTATCTGTTTTAGCGCTACTTCAGGCCTATTTTTATGTAATACATTATTGAAAGAGGGAACTGCCAAAAGTGTAAGAATAATAATTAAAGAAAGTGTCACGAGTAACTCAATGAGTGTCAAACCACGTGAATATTGAAATGTTGTTTGAGCTGCCATCCTTGCAACCTTAAAGAGATTAAATTGTAAATATAAATATAGAATAAAGTATTAGTTTGTCAAAAGGTTTTATAAGCAGTTATCAGCATCCTCTGCATCACCGTTATAACGAGTTGTTCCTCCAACGGTCAATGTCATAACTTTGGCATGTTCAGTTTTATTAAGTGGGCAGTAGATGAATTTACCACCATTACTATTTACAATTCGACCACTGCTATCAAATCTTACACGTGTATCAGGTGCTTTTAGGTTATCGTTTGCAGCGAGTTTCTCCATTACTCGTAGTAAGTCATCATTACCTACTTCATAAATACCGTTATTATTTTTATCAATGAAAGAGATAACTTGATTGTTCCGCCAATTATTTATACAAGTCAGATTTTCATTTGCAGCTAATTTGGTCGAGTCAACAGGGCATAAAATAACGATTTCATCGCTGGTGGTGGCTTTTGCGCGAGCAAATGTAATATGCCTTTTTAATTCAAGCATATAAGATTCTGCACGAGTTTTTTCGTTTAAGTCTGTATTACCTGAAAAAGATAAGGTCACAAGAATGGCTAAGATAGCAATGGTAATAAGCAGTTCTAATAATGTGAAGCCGCGATGTTTCATATTAAAGCCTAAAGAAGAGCAATTATTCAATTGTAGCACACTGCATTATGAAGCTTTTTCTTCAATGTTTGCAACGAGTTTGTTTGCTATGAATTGTGGGATTGTCTAAAATCGACCCACTCGCTAAGGAAATAAACGCCATGAAAAAAATAGAAGCAATAATAAAACCTTTTAAACTCGATGATGTTCGTGAAGCTTTGTCTGAAATAGGCATTACCGGTATGACCGTGTGTGAAGTAAAAGGCTTTGGTCGTCAAAAAGGCCATACTGAGCTATACAGGGGTGCTGAGTACATGGTCGATTTTTTACCAAAGGTAAAACTTGATATCGTGTTAGCAGATGAAGATGTTGACAGGGCTATCGATGTGATTTTAAAAACGGCGCAGACTGGAAAAATCGGTGATGGTAAGATTTTCGTAACAGAAGTTGAGCGCGTGGTGCGTATTCGTACAGGTGAAGAAGACGAAGAAGCTATTTAAATATATGAAACAAAAACGGCGCTCGATGAGCGCCGTTTTTGTATGTACATATAAATTAATTCACTTGTCGCTGTTGTTCGTTTAGTAAACGAGTTTGTTGCGCATGTTTACTAAGTTCATCCAGACCAAGCTCTGCATAGCTTTTTTCCATGATCTCAAGTGCAGTAATTAAATAGCTACTTTGTGAAAAGTGCTCTACCACATATTTACCACGGTTTGCTGCTGCTAAAAACGCTTCACGTTCAAAATAATATTCAGCTACCTTGATTTCGTAACGGGCCATTTTATTTAATAACCAAACAAGGCGTTTTTTTGCTTCAGGTACATATGGACTGTCTGGGTAGCTATCTACTAATGTAGAAAGATCTTGGAAAGCAACGCGTGTACGGCTTGCATCTCGGTCGGCTCTATCGATGCCGAAGTATTCTTGGAAGGCATTTTTATCAGCCTGAATATTGACTAAACCACGCATAAAATACATGTAATCTAAGTTTTTATGGTTTGGATTTAAACGAATAAAGCGGTCAATTGTTGCGAGTGCTTGGTCAGTATTGCCTGTTTTGTAGTGTGCGAATACAAGGTCCATTTGTACTTGTTGTGCATGTGGACCAAACGGATAACGAGAGTTAAGCGCGCTCAACAGTTCAATCGAACGAGCATAAAGGCCAGAGTCTAATGTTGACTTAGCATCTTCATAAAGTGCTTGCGCTGATTTATTTGGTACACGTTCAATATCTTCTTGCTCTGGTGCTGAAGAACAGGCCGCAAGACCTAGGAAAGAAGTACTTACTAGGATGGCAAAGGCGCGTTTCCCTAATTTAGTTATCATTTTATTTTACTACCTTTGGTGTCTTCGGCTAGGCCAAGATGGCAAAACCGAGTAAACTATGCATTTATGCGATTCTAACCCAGTCGAGCTAAGCTTGCACTGGTAATTTAGGTAAACTAACAGATGTCTGAGCAAATTTCTCTACAAGCCGAAGTGCCAACTGAATTAGGCGGTAAACGTCTAGACCAGATTTTGGCGAAAATGTTCCCTGATTTTTCACGTTCAAGAATAAAAACTTGGATTTTAGATGAAAAAGTCACCGTCGATGGTGAGGTATTAGCGACACCAAGAGAAAAGCTATTAGGTGGAGAGTTAATTTCCATCGAGACACAAATAGAAGCACCGCGCGAGTACGAAGCTCAGGATATAGACCTAAATATTGTTTACGAAGATGATGACATTATCGTGATCAATAAACCTATGGGGTTAGTTGTTCACCCAGGAGCAGGTAACCCAGATGGTACCGTTTTAAATGCTTTGTTACATCATCATCCAGACATTATTAACGTGCCTCGAGCGGGTATTGTTCATCGTCTAGATAAAGATACAACGGGTTTAATGGTTGTTGCGAAAACGATTCAAGCGCAAACACATCTAGTTAAAGCGCTGCAAAAACGTACCAATTTCACCCGTGAGTATGAAGCGATTTGTAATGGCACTATGACTGCGGGCGGTATGGTTGAAAAGCCAATTGGCCGTCATGCTACAAAACGTACACATATGGCCATTCACGAAATGGGTAAACCGGCGGTAACACATTACCGTGTTGCTGAGAAGTTTAGAGCACATACGCGTTTACGCTTAAGACTAGAGACAGGTCGTACTCACCAAATTCGTGTGCATATGGCTTATTTAACGCATCCGCTTGTAGGTGATCAATTATATGGTGGTCGTCCTCGCCCGCCTCGTAATGCTACACCGGAATTATTCGCTCAACTGCGCGACTTTAAACGTCAGGCACTCCACGCTGTTAAACTAAGCATTGCGCATCCAATCACAGGGGAGCAAATGACGTGGGAAGCGCCAATTCCTGAGGATATGCAAATTTTAACTCAGGCATTACGTGATGACACCAAAGTTAATCCTGATTTAGTCTATTAAAATGCAATTAGTAGATTGGCCGTTACATCAGCTTGTAGGCACAATTCAAACTACACGTTTAGGTGGTAAATCAATATCACCTTATTCAAGTTTGAATTTAGGTTTTCATGTCGGTGATAACCATGAAACCGTTCTGGCCAATCATCAAATATTGAATGAGTTTTTACCAGCTCCAGCATTTTGGTTAGACCAAGTACACAGCAGTGAAATCACTGAAGTGACTCATAGAGTGAATGAGTTATCATTGCAAAACAGACCAAAAGCCGATGCGCTTTTTACTCGCTTGAGAAATCAACCACTTGCAATTATGACGGCGGATTGCTTACCTATTTTATTGGCAAGCAAAGATGGGCAAGAGGTTGCGGCTATCCATGGCGGCTGGCGTCCTTTAGCTGGTGGCATCATTGCTAAAACAGTTGCAAAGTTTTCTACTCCAAAAAGCAACTTAGTTGCTTGGCTTGGGCCTGCAATTGGACCATCGGCATTTGAAGTGGGTCAAGATGTAGTTGATGCTTTTATCTCTGTTAACCTATCTCACAAAGATGATTTCATAAAGCACGAAAATAAAAAGTATTTAGCGAATATTTTCTCAATTGCCAAACGTCAGTTATCTGATTTAGGTATTAAAGAAATATATAGTGAATATGAGTGTACTTACTTACAACCAGAAAAGTACTTTTCTTATCGTAGAGATGTTCAAACTGGGCGTCTAGCGACCTTGATTTGGCGCAAATAAATATAATTAAAATTTAACTCGAGCCTTGATCAATACCTGACTTATACCCATAAAGTAACTAAGTTATTTTTTAGAAAGAGTTAGGCATCATGCGTTTAGATAGATTTACAAGTAAATTCCAAGCCGCACTTTCTGATGCGCAATCACTGGCTTTAGGCCGTGACCATCAATTTATTATGCCAGTGCATTTAATGTATGCGTTGCTACAACAAAATGGCTCAAGTGTAAGAGCTTTACTCGCTCAAGCTGGGATCAGTGCCGACGAGCTAAATAATAAGCTAACCAAATCAATCGATAAAATCTTTAAGGTTTCAGGCATTGGTGGAGACGTTCAACTTCACAACGAACTTATTTCTCTTATTAATTTATGTGATAAATATGCGCAAAAACGCAAAGATGAATATATTTCGAGTGAGCTATTTGTTTTTGCAGCGTGTGAAGATAAAGGTGAGCTTGGGCAAATCTTAAGAGAACTTCAGCTGACGCAGAAAAAAGTTGAGCAGGCTATTAAAGCCATTCGCGGTGGTCAAAAAGTTGATAGCCCAAATGCTGAGGACACACGTCAATCACTTGAAAAATTCACCATTGATCTTACAGAGCGCGCAGAGCAGGGCAAACTTGATCCTGTGATTGGCCGTGATGAAGAAATAAGGCGCACAATCCAGGTACTTCAAAGACGTACCAAGAATAACCCAGTGCTTATTGGTGAGCCGGGCGTTGGTAAAACGGCTATTGTTGAAGGATTGGCTCAGCGCATCATTAATGGCGAAGTACCTGAAGGTCTTAAAAACAAACGCGTACTCTCTCTTGATTTGGGCGCACTGGTTGCAGGTGCAAAATACCGTGGCGAATTTGAAGAGCGCCTAAAATCGGTTCTAAATGAACTGGCAAAAGAAGAAGGGCAAGTGATCTTATTTATTGATGAAATTCACACTATGGTCGGTGCGGGTAAAACCGACGGTGCGATGGATGCGGGTAATATGTTAAAACCTGCTCTTGCTCGTGGTGAGTTGCATTGTGTTGGTGCGACGACACTTGATGAATATCGACAATACATTGAAAAAGATGCGGCCTTAGAAAGACGTTTCCAAAAAGTATTTGTAAGCGAGCCAAGTGTTTCAGACACAATTGCAATTTTACGTGGTTTAAAAGAGCGCTACGAACTTCATCACTCAGTTGATATTACGGATCCTGCAATTGTTGCAGCAGCGAATCTTTCACATCGTTATATTTCAGATAGACAACTTCCCGATAAGGCCATTGACTTAATTGATGAAGCTGGAAGTTCTATTCGTCTACAAATTGATTCTAAACCAGAGCAACTTGATAGATTAGAAAGAAAAATCATTCAGCTAAAACTTGAAGACAATGCACTGGCGAAAGAAAAAGACGAAGCAAGTCAAAAGCGTCGTACTGAAATGCAGAGTCTAATTTCAGAATTAGAGAGTGAATATAAAGAGCTTGATGAAGTGTGGAATGCTGAAAAAGCATCTTTACAGGGCACGCAAGTAATAAAAGGTGAGCTAGAGCAAGCGAGATTAGATCTTGAAGTTGCGCGTCGAGCAAGCGACTTGCAAAGAATGTCAGAGCTTCAATATGGTCGAATTCCTGAGCTAGAAAGAAAGCTAGATCTTGCATCTCAAGCTGAAATGCAAGAAATGAGTTTGTTAAAGAACCAGGTCGGTGAAGACGAAATTGCAGAAATACTATCACGCTGGACAGGTATTCCAGTAGCTAAGATGCTGCAAGGTGAGCGTGAAAAGCTCCTACAGATGGAAGATGAGCTACACAACAAAGTGATAGGGCAAGACGAAGCGGTAAATGCGGTATCAAATGCTATTCGCCGTTCAAGGGCCGGCCTTGCAGATCCAAATCGTCCGATTGGTTCATTCCTATTCTTAGGCCCAACAGGTGTCGGTAAGACAGAACTAACAAAAGCGCTTGCAAACTTTATGTTTGATACTGAAGAAGCCATGGTTCGAATTGATATGTCCGAATTTATGGAAAAGCATTCAGTTGCACGGTTAGTTGGTGCACCTCCTGGATATGTCGGTTATGAAGAAGGTGGCTATTTAACCGAAGCGGTTAGACGTCGTCCTTATTCTGTTGTGTTATTAGATGAAGTAGAAAAAGCACACCCTGATGTGTTCAATATATTGCTACAAGTTTTAGATGATGGCCGTTTAACTGATGGTCAAGGCCGTACTGTTGATTTTAAAAACACAGTGATCATTATGACGTCAAACTTAGGGTCTGACATCATCCAAGAGCAAGCTGGTCAAAACGACTATACATCATTAAAAGAAAAGGTGATGGGCGTTCTTGCTACTCAGTTTAGGCCTGAGTTTATAAACCGCATCGATGAAACCGTCGTGTTCCATCCTTTAATAGATGAACATATTAAAGAGATCGCGAATATACAACTAGATAAATTGACGGCCAGACTTTTCGAGAAAGGTTATCAGTTCGAATTATTACCTGAAGCGTTAGATAAGATTGCAGCGCATGGTTTTGATCCTGTGTTTGGTGCAAGACCTCTTAAAAGGGCAATACAGCAATATGTCGAAAACCCATTAGCGCAGAAACTATTGGCAGGCGAATTTATCCCAGGTGATAAAATTAGAGTAACGGTAGATAACGACGCTATTACATTTACAAAGTAATAAGCAGACTAATCATTGGGCATTCATTTTTATGTCTGCCCAAATTTATTTCCTTTCTTCCTTGCATTATCTTTCTTCTCGACAATACTTAAGTTCCCCCGAATGATTAGGGGGGGGTTATATGACTTAAATATTGTAGTTTTACTTCATTTTGATTTCTTTTTGTACAGAAAATATCGAAAAATAGGCGTTTCGTTCAAAATACACGCGAACAGTCAGTTTTTTGCATTTTTCTTTAAAAAAGGGCTTGCGTAATTTTCTGCTCTCCCTATAATGCGACCCCACTGACACGGGGCGAGACGCTGAAAAGCAAATCAAAACGATGTCGAGTCAAATAAAACTTAATCTTAAATAACTTTTTAAAATTAAGTGTTGACATAAAAAGTGAAGTCGTTATTATGGCGCTCCACTTCGCAGCAAGGCTGCGGTAACTAACCAAAGTTAGTTACAACGTTCTTTAAAAATATGAAGCAATCATCTGTGTGGGCACTCGTGCAGGTTGAGTTCTAACAGCTCTTGATTCAGGAGCAAAAAAATTAGAGTCTCAAATGTAACTGGGTGACTTCATAGTCAATTCGATTCGAAAGAATCAAAATCAGAATTCATTGAGCATGGTTTGAAGTTTACTTCAAACAAAAAACTTTTAATTGAAGAGTTTGATCATGGCTCAGATTGAACGCTGGCGGCAGGCCTAACACATGCAAGTCGAGCGGTAACATTTCTAGCTTGCTAGAAGATGACGAGCGGCGGACGGGTGAGTAATGCTTGGGAATATGCCTTAGGGTGGGGGACAACAGTTGGAAACGACTGCTAATACCGCATAACGTCTACGGACCAAAGGGGGCTTCGGCTCTCGCCCTTAGATTAGCCCAAGTGGGATTAGCTAGTTGGTGAGGTAATGGCTCACCAAGGCGACGATCCCTAGCTGGTTTGAGAGGATGATCAGCCACACTGGAACTGAGACACGGTCCAGACTCCTACGGGAGGCAGCAGTGGGGAATATTGCACAATGGGCGCAAGCCTGATGCAGCCATGCCGCGTGTGTGAAGAAGGCCTTAGGGTTGTAAAGCACTTTCAGTAAGGAGGAAAGGTTAGTAGTTAATACCTGCTAGCTGTGACGTTACTTACAGAAGAAGCACCGGCTAACTCCGTGCCAGCAGCCGCGGTAATACGGAGGGTGCGAGCGTTAATCGGAATTACTGGGCGTAAAGCGTACGCAGGCGGTTTGTTAAGCGAGATGTGAAAGCCCCGGGCTCAACCTGGGAACTGCATTTCGAACTGGCAAACTAGAGTATGATAGAGGGTGGTAGAATTTCAGGTGTAGCGGTGAAATGCGTAGAGATCTGAAGGAATACCGATGGCGAAGGCAGCCACCTGGGTCAATACTGACGCTCATGTACGAAAGCGTGGGGAGCAAACGGGATTAGATACCCCGGTAGTCCACGCCGTAAACGATGTCTACTAGGAGCTGGGGTCTTCGGACAACTTTTCCAAAGCTAACGCATTAAGTAGACCGCCTGGGGAGTACGGCCGCAAGGTTAAAACTCAAATGAATTGACGGGGGCCCGCACAAGCGGTGGAGCATGTGGTTTAATTCGATGCAACGCGAAGAACCTTACCTACACTTGACATACAGAGAACTTACCAGAGATGGTTTGGTGCCTTCGGGAACTCTGATACAGGTGCTGCATGGCTGTCGTCAGCTCGTGTTGTGAGATGTTGGGTTAAGTCCCGCAACGAGCGCAACCCCTATCCTTAGTTGCCAGCGATTCGGTCGGGAACTCTAAGGAGACTGCCGGTGATAAACCGGAGGAAGGTGGGGACGACGTCAAGTCATCATGGCCCTTACGTGTAGGGCTACACACGTGCTACAATGGCGTATACAGAGTGCTGCGAACTTGCGAGAGTAAGCGAATCACTTAAAGTACGTCGTAGTCCGGATTGGAGTCTGCAACTCGACTCCATGAAGTCGGAATCGCTAGTAATCGCGGATCAGAATGCCGCGGTGAATACGTTCCCGGGCCTTGTACACACCGCCCGTCACACCATGGGAGTGGGTTGCTCCAGAAGTAGGTAGCTTAACCTTAGGGAGGGCGCTTACCACGGAGTGATTCATGACTGGGGTGAAGTCGTAACAAGGTAGCCCTAGGGGAACCTGGGGCTGGATCACCTCCTTAACGATTTAGAACAGATTTGTTCGTAGTGTCCACACAGATGATTGTTAGTTAGCTCTATAGCTAATTAATATTGCTCTTTAAAAATTTGGAAAAGCTGATAATTAATTCTTTTAGAAGAAATTCTAAAAAGAGTTTTCAAAAGTAAAACAATGCCGATAAACATTAAGTTGTTTATTAGCGTCTACTTTAGTATTCAATATTAACTTCTGGCGAAGTTAAAACTGTCTTTGACGATACAAACCATTTTGGGTTGTATGGTTAAGTGACTAAGCGTACACGGTGGATGCCTTGGCAGTTGGAGGCGATGAAGGACGTACTAACTTGCGATAAGCCTAGTCAAGCCAGTAAGAGGCGCTTGAGACTAGGATTTCCGAATGGGGAAACCCACCTGCTTGCAGGTATCGTTAACTGAATACATAGGTTAACGAGGCGAACGCGGAGAACTGAAACATCTAAGTACCCGTAGGAAAAGAAATCAACCGAGATTCCGAAAGTAGCGGCGAGCGAAATCGGACTAGCCCTTAAGCTTTAGTGTAGTTAGTGGAACATTCTGGAAAGTTTGACGATACAGGGTGACAGTCCCGTACACAAAAACTTATCTAAAGTGAAATCGAGTAGGTCGGAGCACGTGAAACTTTGACTGAATATAGGTGGACCATCATCTAAGGCTAAATACTCCCAACTGACCGATAGTGAACCAGTACCGTTAGGGAAAGGCGAAAAGAACCCCTGTGAGGGGAGTGAAATAGAACCTGAAACCGTGTACGTACAAGCAGTAGGAGCCCTTCGAGGGTGACTGCGTACCTTTTGTATAATGGGTCAGCGACTTATATTTTGTAGCGAGGTTAACCGTTTAGGGTAGCCGTAGCGAAAGCGAGTCTTAACTGGGCGTTGAGTTGCAAGGTATAGACCCGAAACCCGGTGATCTAGCCATGGGCAGGTTGAAGGTTGAGTAACATCAACTGGAGGACCGAACCCACTAACGTTGAAAAGTTAGGGGATGACCTGTGGCTTGGAGTGAAAGGCTAATCAAACCGGGAGATAGCTGGTTCTCCCCGAAATCTATTTAGGTAGAGCCTCGGACGAATACTTACGGGGGTAGAGCACTGTTAAGGCTAGGGGGTCATCCCGACTTACCAACCCTTTGCAAACTCCGAATACCGTAAAGTAATATCCGGGAGACACACGGTGGGTGCTAACGTCCATCGTGGAGAGGGAAACAACCCAGACCGTCAGCTAAGGTCCCAAAGTGTATGTTAAGTGGGAAACGATGTGGGAAGGCTAAAACAGCTAGGAGGTTGGCTTAGAAGCAGCCATCCTTTAAAGAAAGCGTAATAGCTCACTAGTCGAGTCGGCCTGCGCGGAAGATGTAACGGGGCTAAACATACCACCGAAGCTACGGCTGCATACATTAGTATGCGGGGTAGGGGAGCGTTCTGTAAGCGGCTGAAGCTCAATTGTAAAGTTGGGTGGACGTATCAGAAGTGCGAATGCTGACATGAGTAACGATAATGCGGGTGAAAAACCCGCACGCCGGAAGACCAAGGGTTCCTATCCCATGTTAATCAGGGTAGGGTAAGTCGACCCCTAAGGCGAGGCTGAAGAGCGTAGTCGATGGGAAACGGGTTAATATTCCCGTACTTGGAATAATTGCGATGGGGGGACGGAGCAGGCTAATCAAGCATGGCGTTGGTTGTCCATGTGAAAGGCTGTAGGCTGGTGACTTAGGAAAATCCGGGTCGCTAAGGCTGAGAGTCGAGACGAGCCACTACGGTGGTGAAGTTGATGATGCCCTACTTCCAGGAAAAGCCTCTAAGCTTCAGATTATTTCGAATCGTACCCCAAACCGACACAGGTGGTCAGGTAGAGAATACTAAGGCGCTTGAGAGAACTCGGGTGAAGGAACTAGGCAAAATTGTACCGTAACTTCGGGAGAAGGTACGCTGTTGTTGGTGATGAGACTTGCTCTTTAAGCTGACGACAGCCGCAGTGACCAGGTGGCTGGGACTGTTTATTAAAAACACAGCACTGTGCAAAATCGTAAGATGACGTATACGGTGTGACACCTGCCCGGTGCCGGAAGGTTAATTGATGGGGTTAGTCTTCGGACGAAGCTCTTGATCGAAGCCCCGGTAAACGGCGGCCGTAACTATAACGGTCCTAAGGTAGCGAAATTCCTTGTCGGGTAAGTTCCGACCTGCACGAATGGTGTAACCATGGCCACGCTGTCTCCACCCGAGACTCAGTGAAATTGAAATCGCAGTGAAGATGCTGTGTACCCGCGGCTAGACGGAAAGACCCCGTGAACCTTTACTACAGCTTGGCACTGAACATTGAGCCTACATGTGTAGGATAGGTGGGAGGCTTTGAAGTGGCGACGCCAGTTGTCATGGAGCCATCCTTGAAATACCACCCTTGTATGTTTGATGTTCTAACATAGGTCCCTAATCGGGATTGTGGACAGTGCCTGGTGGGTAGTTTGACTGGGGCGGTCTCCTCCCAAAGAGTAACGGAGGAGCACGAAGGTTGGCTAAGTACGGTCGGACATCGTACGGTTAGTGTAATGGTAGAAGCCAGCTTAACTGCGAGACAGACACGTCGAGCAGGTACGAAAGTAGGTCATAGTGATCCGGTGGTTCTGAATGGAAGGGCCATCGCTCAACGGATAAAAGGTACTCCGGGGATAACAGGCTGATACCGCCCAAGAGTTCATATCGACGGCGGTGTTTGGCACCTCGATGTCGGCTCATCACATCCTGGGGCTGAAGTCGGTCCCAAGGGTATGGCTGTTCGCCATTTAAAGTGGTACGCGAGCTGGGTTTAGAACGTCGTGAGACAGTTCGGTCCCTATCTGCCGTGGGCGTTTGAGAATTGAGAGGGGCTGCTCCTAGTACGAGAGGACCGGAGTGGACGAACCGCTGGTGTTCGGGTTGTGATGCCAATTGCATTGCCCGGTAGCTACGTTCGGAATCGATAACCGCTGAAAGCATCTAAGCGGGAAGCGAGCCTCGAGATGAGTTCTCACTTTAACTTTAAGTTAACTGAAGGGCCGTTGGAGACTACAACGTTGATAGGCTGGGTGTGGAAGTGTAGTGATACATTAAGCTAACCAGTACTAATTACCCGTGAGGCTTAACCATACAACGCCAAAGTGGTTTTAGCTCAGAAGCTAATATGAACTAGAGTAGAAGTTTTATAATTATCAGATTTTTTCCAGATTTTAACAAATTTGCTTGGTGACCATAGCGTTTTGGAACCACCTGATTCCATGCCGAACTCAGAAGTGAAACGAAACAGCGTCGATGATAGTGTGGGTCTCCCATGTGAAAGTAGAACATTGCCAAGCACCTATTTAGAGAAAGCCCGATTCGAAAGAGTCGGGCTTTTTTGCTTTTATGGTGCTAAATCGTCCTGCACAGTGATGAGGTAATGCTCGGTGATAAAAAGACGAATTAGCGCAAGGTGAATTGATACCAACCCTCAATAATACTCAATCATTTTGAGGGACTAAAACTGACGCTAACTTCGTTGAAAATTTCTTATTTAGAATAAACTAATACCATTCCGCATAAAGATTAAGTCAGCTTTATCCATTCTCGGCTGCACATCTTCTTCACTCGATCCGGTAGTGAAATAAATTGATTCCATGCTTTTGAAACTTCATCAACTATGCCGTCATAGCCAGAAAACACTCTATTGGATAAACAATGTTGTCGTATCCAGCTCCATACTTGTTCTATTGGATTTAGCTCTGGTGAATAAGGAGGAAGTTTTATGAGCGTTAAGTTGCTGAATTCTGCCGCAGTATCATCTGTATGCCAGCCTGCGCCGTCTATAATCACAACTGCATGCCTGCCAACTGGTGTAGCTTGTGATATTTGACGCATATGCTGCCTCATCGCTTCTTTATTTACGAATGGACTTACTAACGCTTCAGTTTGGCCTGTGGCAGGACATACTGCACCAAATAAGTACCCGTATTCAAACTGTTGTTGTTTCACAATCCTTGGCCGTGTTCCTGTTTCAGCCCAAATGCGTGTAGTCGGGTTCTGCTGACCTAATCGAGCTTCATCCTGAAACCAGACATCGATACGGTCAAGAGGAAGGTGGCCTGGAGTGTGAAGGATCGTTTCCAGTAGAAAGTTTTTTAAAAGCTTCTTGCCTCTGCTGTGATTGCTTAGGATGCTTCGAGCGACTTGTGATCCAGCTAAAGCCAAGCTGTTTTAGTATTTTATAGACATGATTTAAGTGGTAATGAACGCCAAACTCGGTGCTAATGTAATGCACAATGTCCTCACCGGTTAGACGGCCACTTTGAAGGTCTGAGTTTGCGCGCTTTATAAACTCAGACAGGTGCTCAAGCTGTGGTTGTTGGAGTCTAGATGGACGCCCTTGAATAGGCTTATTGTCTAAGCCATCGAGGCCATGCTCTAGGTAACTAGAGACCCATTTATTAACACTACTTCGTGCAGTATTAAGGCGTTTTGCAATGTCGGCTCTACTATTGCCCTCATAAAATAATGACACGGCAAGCAATCGAATGCGCTTTCGTGCGTTGGGTTCTTTTCGGGAAAGCGATAAAAGCTGTTCAGATATGTTTGTGTTCAACGTTATTGAGTTGGTGATTTTATATGACTTCTATTAGATCAGATATTTAAGCGGAATGGTATAAATAGCAAAATTTCCGCCTCGTTATCGACTAGTTTTTCTTGCCTCAAAATAGACCGCTTAATTAAGAGGATTGGTATAAATGACTCGAAATATACATTGGTAAGTCTTGTAACTAGTTACAAAAATCATTTTCACGAAATACAATATGTAAACTCCGACATGCGCTAGTAATGCAGTTTTGGACTTATTCATAAGTCGGCTATTAATATAGCTAGGAAAGCTGTTAGACAGTTTTAAAAGTAAAATTGCAAATAGTGATGTAATGACAAAAAACTATGCGTATAAAGTATCTACCAGAACAAAACTTTCGTTCAGTAAGGTTTTATCTAATCAAATTATTCATCACTCGTTACATATAACTTCATATAAGACCTATGTACCGATAACACTCTGTTTTGAATATCAGTATAATTTTGGTTTGCTTTAATCTTCTTAGCTCTAGGATAATACTATGCCCGTTCAAGGGTCTTATTTATTTGTAATTTTGGTGTGGTCAACGACACCATTAGGGATTGTGTGGAGTGCAGCAAGCATGCCGCCAACTTTGAGTGTGTTTTTAAGAATGTTCTTAGCACTCATTCTTGCTGTTGTAACTGTTTTTACATTGAAAATCCACGTACCTAAAACCAAGCAAGCCTGCTTGTTGTACTTTTATTCAGGGGCCGGTATTGTCGTTGGAATGCTCTTAAGCTACTTGGCTGCGCAAACAGTACCATCAGGTGTTATTTCATTGGTTTTTGGCTTGGCACCAATTATTTCAGGCCTTTTTGCACAAAAAATTCTGGCTGAAAAAGCTTTTTCTTTTTTAAAAATAGTGGCTTTATTGTTTTCAATGGCTGGTTTGTTCTTGGTCTGCAAAACACAGATACAACAGTTAGATGTTCCAATTCAGGGAATTGCCTATGTACTTCTTGCTGTCACAAGCTTTAGCTTGAGTGGTGTAATGATAAAAACAGTACCTATCTCAATTCACCCTATGGCGACAACAGTCGGAGCGCTGATGTTAGTGACGCCAGTTTTCGCAATTATTTGGTTAATCTCAGGTGGAGAAGTTAATTATCAGCAGTGGCAAGCACAGTCAATTTGGGCAACCTTTTACTTGGCAATTTTCGGTTCATTATTGGGGTTTTTAGCTTACTTTCATGTATTGCAACGCCTGCCTGCTAGCACTGTCGCTTTAACAACTTTAATTACTCCTATTTTTGCTATTAGCCTAGGCACATTATTAAATAATGAAGTATTAACAGCACCTCTTGTAATCGGAGGCGGAATGATTTTACTAAGTCTATTTCTATATCAATTTGGTGATAAGTATTTATTAAAGAATAAGCAGCTTTTATCGAGATAAAGTAACTTATATGCGAAGTAGCTTACAAACAACTTTAATATCAGTTTGAAAGCTACTGGCGATAAGCATTACTCTTTGATGACTGGGGCGAAGTTGTTTATTAACTTCATTCTTAATTAAGAATTGGCAAATAGCGCTCAATAAACCTGGCGGTAAAACTTGAGAAGTCTTGGTTTGTACTTCAATTAAAGTAAACAAAGCGGATAATTCATGATCAGGGAGGTTTTTTAGATCATGGTTAAACGCTAGATAACAATCAATTGGTCTCATCGATTGATGGTTCATAGTTGCTAGACCCTGCGCTATAGACTCATTTCTTTCAAAAAGTACGAGCGACCTTAAATAGTTGAAGGGCAGTTCACTCTGAGCAGTATTTGAGCAAAGAGCATGTAGTAGAGTGTTACCTTGTTTATTTGTTTGTGAGTAACCCTGTACTTCACTGAATGCAGGTGTGAAGAAACTTAATCTCTCAAGTGTATTGATCCCGCTAATAAAAAGCTCCGGTAGCTTTGTATGTGCTTTTATTAATTGCACACTCAGATCTTGAAAGAATGGATAAGCCTCAACACTTTTTGTCCCTTGTTCAAAACAAAACTTTAGCACTAATACTTTGTCAGATTCATCTAAGGATAAATAGAATTCAGGTAGCTTAGATAATTGCTGTTGCTTTATTAGTGAAATGAAAGATGTGAGTACGGAATTGGACACAGGCTCTGTTTCTTAATGGCTTTTATTTAGTTTATAGTAGCAGATTGCAGAAAGAGAAAAAGTTTAATCTCTAATGCGACTTTCACATTGTTTACACATTAATGGCAGAACATGATTTTGAGTCAATTTTTTGAAGAAAAGATGAAAACCCTCAGGCTACCAATCCGTGTAAAGCTATTAATTATGATGCTACTCGCAAATACAGCGTTAGTCTTGGCTATTTTTTTGGCTAACCAGTTTGCATTTGAAAAGAGTTTTTCCCAATACATTAATAGTGCCGCTAAAGCACGTTTGGCTCCAGTGATTAGTGTATTTCAACAAACTATGGATGAACAACAAGATAGCGACTGGATAGACAGGCGCTCAGCGCATTGGAAAAATTTGATGCGAACCTATCACCAAGTCAGTCGAAGTGATTTGAAAGACTCTTCTATGCGTCGTGAGCAACAGTTTGCTGATGAGCGACCGCCTAGGCCACCAAGAGGTGAGCGAAGAGGCCGCCCTGCTTCCGAAAAGCTTTTTTTCAAGTCTATTTCTGGTGAGTTGTTAGTTGGCCGCCCTGTAATGGTTCAAAATGCCTTATGGGTACCTGTAGAGTGGCCTGAAAAAGGAGGCCGTGTAGTGGGTTACATAGGCGTTGAAAATGGCAGTTTAGTAAAAGGGAAGTTTGAAACCTTATTTGCTGAGCAACAGCGTCAGCAGTTTGCATTTATAGCCGTTATCGCTTTAGTTGTGACTTTTCTTTTATCTGTACCCTTTAGTAAATATTTAGTGAAGCCAATCCTCACATTGAGACAAAGAACTAAATCACTCACAGGGGGAGATTTCTCAGTATCAATAACAGCGAGTCGCAGAGACGAATTAGGCCAGCTTGAAAGCGATATGAATTTATTAGCTAAAACTTTAGCCGATAACTTAACCGCTAGGCAGCGCTGGATCGCAGATATTTCTCATGAATTGAGAACACCAATAGCTGTTATAAAAGCCGAAATTGAAGGCATGATAGATGGAGTTATAGCTACTGATGATGCTCAGTTACACTCTTTACATGAAGAGATTGTGCGCTTAACCAAGTTGGTTAATGACTTGCATCAGCTCTCAATGTCCGACAGAGGCTCTCTTGCTTACGAGAAAGAAAAGCATAATTTACCTGATGTAATTGAGAGAAGCTTGGCAAAACGTCAACTTGAGTTAAATAACTTCGTTGTTTCTTTCAACTCTTCAGAGAATTGTAATTTGTTTTGCGATCAACACCGTATGTCACAGCTCTTCGATAACCTGTTGCAAAATACATTACGCTACACAGATGCGAAAAAGGATGAAAAAGGCAAGCTCAGTATTGATGTTTGGCGAACTAAAGATGGGGTTGAAGTAGTATGGCAAGACAGCAGCCCAAGTGTAGCCTCTGAGCAACTACCTCAGTTATTTGATAGGCTTTATCGCACCGATGATGCTAGAAACCGTAAAACAGGTGGCTCCGGGTTGGGGTTAGCAATTTGCCAGAATATTATTACAGCACATAATGGTACTGTGAGTGCTGAGCTCAGTGAGCTAGGTGGGCTGAAATTAGTAATAGATTTTAAATATAAGGAAAATTAAATGCTTTCTTCTCAGGGCATACTCATCGTAGAAGATGAAGAAAAGTTAGCTGTAATTTTAGAAAAATACTTATCAGCGGCAGGTTATCAGTGCCACATCATTGTTGATGGTGCTGAAGTAATAGATGCATTTCAACGAATAAACCCTTGTTTAGTATTACTTGATTTAATGTTGCCCAATGTTGACGGCATTACCCTGTGTAAACAAATAAGACTGAAGAGCCAAGTGCCAATCGTTATGACAACAGCTAAAGTTGAAGAAATCGATAGACTAATTGGACTAGAAGTCGGTGCTGACGATTACGTATGTAAGCCTTATAGCCCACGAGAAGTTGTGGCAAGAGTGAAAGCAATTATGCGACGCGTAAATTTATTAACTCAGCAAGAGCCGGACATTGCACATGCTCTAGATGTTGATGAACAAACATTTATGGCACGTTTCAACAGTCAAAGTATTGCACTAACCCATGTAGAATTCTTATTATTAAAGGCAATGTATACCCATCCCGGCCGTATTTTTAGCCGTGATAAACTCATGGATCACATCTATTCGGATGATCGTATTGTCAGTGATAGAACGGTTGATAGCCACATTAAGAAATTGAGGAAAAAGCTGCAGAGCATAGCACCAGAAATGAGCTTTATTCATTCAATTTACGGGGCAGGATATAAATTTGAGCCCGCTTAATGAAAAAAGCACCATTAGGTGCTTTTCTTTTAGGATGTTCGTTTCACATCAACTTTGAGTTTTAATTTTTGACCTGGTTGCAAATACTTCTGACCAGCTAGATTATTCCACTCAACAATCTCTTTTACTGTTAAATTAAACTTAGAAGCTATTCTAGCAAGAGAGTCTCCACGCCTAACCTTATATGTAATTGTTCGAGTAGTAGAAATCAATCCTGTTGACTTGTCGGTTTGGTTAGTTTGGTAAACCGTTAACTTTTGTCCAAGCTTCAATACGCTGTTGGTTTTTAGTTTGTTCCAGTCAGCAAGTTGCTTCACGGTTACGTCATATTCTCGGCTGATATCCCACAGGGTATCACCTGACTTTACTGTATGTGTTTTTTTAGAGCGGGCAGATTTATTTGCGGCAACTCTAACAGACTTTGGTAAGTGTTGACTATTAATTTTACCATCACTGAGCGGTACGAGTAGTTTTTGATTCACTCGGATAATATGTGTATCTAACTTATTAAGTGATTGAATGGTTTTACTGCTGGTCGAGAATTTTTTAGCTATAACAGATAAAGTATCACCACTTTTAACTGTGTAGTATTGCCAGCGTAGTCTGTCTTTTACAGGTGTTTGCGCTAGCTTCTCTTTGAATAAATCTGATTTGTCGCTAGGAATAAGCAACTGATGCGGGCCATCTGGCGCTGTCGCCCAGCGGTTAAATCCCGGGTTTAAACGGTAAAGTTCTGTAAGACTTAAATCTGCCATATCAGCGGCTAGGGCTAAATCTATCTGCGAGCCAACATCAACAATTTCAACAACCTGAGCATTAATTATAGGTTGCCAAGTGACTTTAAACTCTTCTTGGCGTTTTAATAAATCAGAGAGCGCCAATAACTTTGGCACGTAAGCCGTCGTTTCTCTTGGTAAATCAAGCGACCAAAAGTCCGTCGGCAAATGTTTTTTACGGTTTTTGCGAATCGCTTTTAGAACTCGCCCTTCACCTGAGTTATAAGCTGCTATGGCATTCAACCAATCACCCTCAAGGGTTTTGTGTAAATAGCTGAGATAATCTAATGCTGCGCGAGTTGACTGCACTATGTCACGACGGCCGTCATACCACCAATTTTGGTGTAAATTAAATCGTTCACCTGTTTGTGGCATAAATTGCCAAATACCTGAGGCACTGCGGTGAGAATACCCGAAAGGATCGAACGCACTCTCAACAATGGGAAGTAAAGCTATCTCGATTGGGATTTGGCGTTTTTCTACTTCTTCAACAATAAAATATAAATATGGCTCAGCACGCTTTGATATACGGTCTAAATATTTTTGATGACGTTGATAGTAGTTCCTTTCAGCCACAACAGGACGGTTTTGAGGCACTGGGATTGAGAGTTGGTAACGGATGCGCTCCCAAACATCATCGAATACAGGAGCCGGTTCGTCTGCTTCTTCGGGCTCTGTTATTGAGTTTGCTAGCGCTTCACTGATATCAAGTGGGCTCGCTAATTCTTCATTGCTAATGGTATTGGTGGACTCAGTTTGTTCATTAGGGTTATCTAAAATGCTTTGACACCCAGTCAACAAAGAGAGTAATAAAACTAAACTTACAGATTTTTTCATAGCTATTTATATTCGAGCAAAAACCCGTCAATTTTACCGATTCCATGCAATGAATTAAAGACCTGAGCGCGTAACTTGTCTAAAATTCATCTTTCCATGCCCTTAAAGCTGCAAATTTTTGCCAATTATTGCTCTGTTCTTGGATTAAATGCTTTGGTAAGTGTTTTAGAGTATTTGGCAGAGAAGTTCTTAAAAATGGGTTAATAGCACGTTCTAAAGCAAAGTTAGTAGGCAGGCTTGGAATGTTTTGGGCAACAAGAGTTTGAACTTCTTCTAAGTGTTTTTTTAGAATTTTGTTCTCAGGTTCAACTGTTTTAGCGAAATTTAGATTAGCAACGGTGTATTCGTGTGTGCAGTAAATTTTGGTTTCATCACTATAAGAAGAAAACTTTTCTAAAGAGTGCCACATCATCTCTGGATCTCCTTCAAATAAGCGACCACATCCAGCGCTAAATAAAGTATCGCCGGTAAAGCAAAAAGCATCGTTCATATAGCAAATATGATCTAAAGTGTGACCTGGCGTAGAGATGATTTTAAACTTTGTATCAGCAACGGTTATTTCATCACTTTCATTTAATTTGTGTGAGATACCTTCAAAAGGAGAGTTTTCAGGGCCGTAAACAGGAATGTTTTTGAACGTCTGAAGCAAAGCTTCAACGCCGTTGGTATGATCCCAGTGGTGGTGAGTAATAAGAATCCCAGCCAGAGTTGTGGCTGTTTGTTCTAAATAGTCAAATACCGGTTCTGCTTGTCCCGGGTCAACAACCCAGACTTTGTCTTCTTTTTTCAACGCCCATATATAGTTATCAGAAAAAGCTTTAATTGGATCAACTTGCACCATAAGTATTTGCTCTATAAAGTGTAGATGGGTTTAGTATAACGAGCATCAATAATGAAACCAGCATTAAGTTTTCGGTCTGGACCAAAACCATTAACTTGGTCTGACTTCCCACATGGTGATTATATAAAAGTCGGCTTAGAGCGAAGAATGAAAGCTTGGTTACCGAGGATGTTTGGATATCACTTACTTAAACTAGGCTCATTAAGTGGTCAACTTGATACATCCAAATGTGTGATCCCTCATCAAGTAAATGTATCTCCCAACCAATGTAAGAAAACCAGTGTGGTTGCAGAGATAGATGAGCTCCCATTCTCAGAGCACAGTGTCGATGTGTGTGTGCTTACTCACAGCTTGGAATATGAAAGTGATCCGCATCATATTCTACGTGAAGCACACCGAACTCTAATACCTGGTGGCTACTTGATTATTTCGGGTTTTAACCCGTTTAGCTTATGTGGACTAGCGAATTTACTGCCTTTTAGTTCGCAAAAATTGCCATGGTCAGGACGTTTTTTTACCCCTGCAAGGGTAAAAGATTGGTTAGACTTGTTGGGGTTTGAGATTATTAGTGACGAGCGTTTTGTTTACGCATCCTTAGCCCGTGGCAGCCGTTTATCGCGCTTTGCACCGTGGCGACGTTTTTGTCGTCACTACTTAAAACCCATGGGCAGCTGTTATATGTTGGTGGCGCGAAAGCGAGTCGCGCCTTTGACACCAATTAAACCTAAATGGCATGCGAGACCAAAATGGGCACCAGCGGTTAAAAATGCAGGGCTTAGGCAAACTCGAGGTAAGTCGAATTAGCAACAAAACTTAAGCTGCTTGATATCCTTCATCTTCAAGCAGGTTTGAACTGCCAGCTGCTTCTCTAGCTAAGTCATCTACTATTTCATTGTATTTGTTGCCACTGTGGCCTTTGACCCAGCGCCATTCGATTTCATGACGTTGGCAAGCTTCGTCTAGACGTTTCCACAAATCAACGTTTTTCACTGGCTTTTTAGCTGAAGTGAGCCAATTACGTTTTTTCCAACCTTCAACCCAAGACTCTATACCTTGCTTTACATATTGGCTATCGGTATGCAGGATCACTTGGCAAGGACGTTTGAGTGTTTCAAGTGCAACAATGGCTGCAAGCATTTCCATTCTATTATTCGTTGTTAATGTGTAACCCTGAGAGAGTGTTTTTTCATGGCCCTGATAATTAAGATAAATGCCATAGCCACCAGGACCTGGATTGCCTAAACATGAGCCATCGGTGTAAATCTCTACGGTTTTTTGCACGAGTTCGCCTGTTTTTATGTAGAATAAAGTGATTGGTTGCTAACAATAGCAAAGTTAACAGGCAGACGATATGTTAAAAAGACAAATAGTCCTAGATACTGAAACAACCGGCATTGATCCAAAAGCAGGTCACAGGATCATCGAAATAGGGTGTGTTGAACTCATTAATCGCCGTTTAACCGGCAATAATTTTCACGTGTATATCAATCCGCAACGTGATATTGAAGATGAGGCAATTGATGTTCACGGTATCACCAATGAATTTTTAAGAGATAAGCCGCTTTATCATCAAATAGCACAAGAGTTTTTTGATTATATAAAAGGGGCTGAGCTCATTATTCATAATGCACCGTTCGACGTCGGCTTTATGGATAACGAATTTGCGCTGTTACAGCAAGGCTACCCTAACACTCACGAGTATTGCAAAGTGTTAGATACCCTTGTGATGGCAAGAAATTTACACCCTGGCCAGAAAAATAACCTAGATGCATTATGCCGCCGTTATGACATAGATAACGCCAAGCGTACGCTTCACGGCGCATTACTGGATTCAGAGATCCTGGCTGACGTTTATCTAGCAATGACGGGTGGTCAAGTAAAAATGAACTTGGCAAATAATACCGAAGACACATCGCAAACTGATAACACCAGTATTCGACGTTTGGCTGATAACCGTCCGGCACTTAAAGTTGTCAAAGCTTCTGCCGATGAAATAGTAGCGCATGAAGAAAGGCTAAAAGTCGTCAATAAAAATGGCGAGACACTTTGGCAACAAAATTAAGGTAAGTTTATATGAAGCGATTATTGTTAGTGCTGTTCTTGTTTTTCATGAATGAATGTATTGCACTCACAACAACCCCGTCAATTACATTGTTGAAGAATAATCGCAAAGTAAATGAAGTGCCGCTTCTAGATAATCGATTTCGAATAGACCACAAAGTTGAAAAAATAACTTTGCTGTTCTTTCGTAAACCAGGCTCCCCAGCGGTTATTTTGGTTAAGCCTGATGGTAGCAAGTATTATTCGCACCATGCTATGAAAGATGAGTTACTAGAATGGTACGACGAACCTAGTTATGACCTTATTATTATCGATAAACCAACTCCTGGACCTTGGCAAGTAATTGGTAGAGTTCAACCTGATAGTCGAATTATGGTTTTGGGAGATATCGAGTTAGAAGTGGAGCCTTTGCCTGCACTGATGTTTAGGGGAGAAACCCTGAAAGTCACAGGGCAAGTTACCAATGATGGCAAGCCTATTGATGTTGGCTATTTTCGTGATGTGGTGAGTTTAATTGTTGAATTTGTCAGTACTAACAATGACGAATATGACAACTTTGGCGCAGGTACAAAAAGTGTTACTGAGTTCAAAGATGATGGGCGAGAGTTTGATGAGCGGCCGATGGACGGTATTTTTACTGGTGAGTTTAAACTTACTTTCCCTGCGGGTGAGTGGCAGCCTGAGTTTTATATTGAGACGCCCATTTTAAAACGTCGTGTAGTGCAAGCGCCTATAGTGATTGCTGAACCGCCATTTGAATTTGATTTAACTTTGGCCAGTAATAACTCTTTGAATCATGAGTTACTTATTAATTTAGATCAAAGCATTGTGAAGCCTGAAACCGTGATCTTCCAAGGCAAAATCTTTTACCCAAATGGTGAAGAGCAAATATTTACCATTAATCCAGAAGATCGCCTTTATCGTAAGTTAGCTATTAGCAATTATGATTGGGGGCGTTACCAAGTTGAGATTTCAGTTTTTGGTGAGAATATCAATGGGCGAGAGTTCATGGCCAAATTGCCAATGTATAACTTTGAGATTGAACGACCCATTGAGAAGGTACCTGAGCTACAAGCGCCAAAAGTGAACCCATTACTTGCAAAGCTTCCTCCTCCAGAGCCCGAGCCCGCTTTAAGTACAGGTGCACTGATCGCGATTATTGCCGCTGGTAATGTTTTTGTGATGTTAGTCGGCTGGCTAGTTATCAGAATTTTTGTTCATAAGAAGCCGATTAAACTAAAAATTAAACTGCCTTCATTTAAGAAAAAGCAATTAGCTGAAGGCGAACAAGATGATGAAGTTCAAGGAAATGAAGCAAACGGCTCAAAAAATAACAAATCAGGTGATATTTTGAACCTTTCTATGGATGGAGACTAAAAAAGACAGTTTTTTTAAAAAAAACAGTTGACTCTAAACAGGTCGATTCGTATTATTCACGCCGCTGTCAGGGAGCAACCTGGCAACAAGAATAAAGCGGAGTGGTAGTTCAGTTGGTTAGAATACCGGCCTGTCACGCCGGGGGTCGCGGGTTCGAGTCCCGTCCACTCCGCCAATTATTCTAAAATTTGTAAGTCGCGCTGGAGTGGTAGTTCAGTTGGTTAGAATACCGGCCTGTCACGCCGGGGGTCGCGGGTTCGAGTCCCGTCCACTCCGCCAATCTTACAAAATGCCTATAGGCACCCTTTCCTAAGTGTGGAGTGGTAGTTCAGTTGGTTAGAATACCGGCCTGTCACGCCGGGGGTCGCGGGTTCGAGTCCCGTCCACTCCGCCAATTAGGAAAAGATTAAAACTCAGTGGAGTGGTAGTTCAGTTGGTTAGAATACCGGCCTGTCACGCCGGGGGTCGCGGGTTCGAGTCCCGTCCACTCCGCCAACGTTTTAATCGAAATTATTTGCTCGTGGAGTGGTAGTTCAGTTGGTTAGAATACCGGCCTGTCACGCCGGGGGTCGCGGGTTCGAGTCCCGTCCACTCCGCCAATGCAAATAACACAAAAAGATATCTCTGCGGAGTGGTAGTTCAGTTGGTTAGAATACCGGCCTGTCACGCCGGGGGTCGCGGGTTCGAGTCCCGTCCACTCCGCCATTAGATATCAAGAGTCAATTAGAACAGGCTCTATAAATACCCACCACTGCGGAGTGGTAGTTCAGTTGGTTAGAATACCGGCCTGTCACGCCGGGGGTCGCGGGTTCGAGTCCCGTCCACTCCGCCATTTTACTCCTTATGAAACTTTCTTACACAAAATCCAAATTTCTATTTTAAATAAAATAACTTCCTTGTTATTTAACTCTTTTAATTCATTTCATCAGAAATACGACAGTATTGCCTCTGAGTCACCAATATATTTACCAGCGATAAATGCTTGTGGCACTGTATCTTGCCCTGAAATCGCTTTTAAGCTTGTTAAGCTGGCATCTCGTCCTAAAACAATTTCTTCAAATTGAATCCCTTTACTCGAAAGGTGAGCTTTAGCGCGCTCACAATAGCCACAGCCTGGTTTTGTAAATAAGCTAATAGGTTGAGGCTTAACACATTCTGGGTTGATGTAATCAAGCATAGTGTCGGCATCAGACACCTCAAAAGGGTCCCCTGGTACATCAGGTTCAATAAACATCTTTTCAATGACGCCATCTTTCACAAGCATAGAGTAGCGCCAACTTCGTTTGCCAAACCCTAAATCGGCTTTATCAACTAGCATACCCATACCAGCTGAGAACTCACCATTTCCGTCGGGGATCAAAGTGATGTTGTCAGCTTCTTGATCTTTAGCCCATGCATTCATTACGAATGTATCGTTAACCGATAAACAAATAATGTCATCAACGCCGTTTTTCTTAAATTCATTGGCTAGTTCGTTATATCGCGGTAAATGTGTTGATGAACAAGTTGGAGTGAATGCACCTGGCAATGAAAATACAACGACTGTTTTACCTTTAAATAGTTGCTCTGTGGTTACTGTGTGCCAATCATTACCAATTCTTACAGGGAATGATACAGAGGGGATAGTTTGTCCTTCACGGTTTTCTAGCATAAAAATTTCCTCATGTTTTGATATCTTTATTATCTATAACATTAACTTAGATTAAAGTAAGTAAAATAAATAAGGGCAATCTAAAAACTAGATTACCCTTAAATAAAAGTTAATTATTAATCGTAAATCATTAGTCTAAAGTGAATGATTCGGGCTCTTTAACAATAACCTTTACAATATCGTTAATTTGAATATTGCTTAACGGTCTTGCGCTAATATTTCTAGCGATAGAGTTTTGCCCATTCACTTGTTCAATAATGACCTGCTCAATGGTTTGGATATGATGAGCGAATTGCATGCCGTTAGACGCTGTGAGATTGCTTCTATGAAGCAGAGATAGCACTTGCCCAACTTCGAGGCCGTGACTTTGACCCAAGTTGATCACGAGTCTATCAGAGTCTACCATCAATATTTTCCCTGTTGTTTTAAGGCAGCTTACTGCGGTGTTTAGATCTTGGCTGACCTTATTGAAGATGGTCTGAATTTTTTGTCCATAGTCAGTGCGCCAAAACTCTTCGCTATTCACATTTACAATCTTTGTTTTTTCATGAGGCCATATCCCTTGAGTATTGTAATGTTGAGACCAAACTTGATCACTGGTTTGAGAATCGTATAAAGCAAAGTCTATTTTAAAATTACGCATATACGCATCTTTTTCCCAAAAGGCATAATCATTGTTCATTTTTCTGCCTTGAGAAATGTCTGTAATTTGGCTGAGTAACACATACTGACTATTGCTATTTCTGCTTAAAGTCTCAATTAAATTCGCGTTGTACTCAAATTGCTGGGCAAAAAAGGCTCTGACATCTAGTTTTTTATCTATATATGGGATCATCTTCACACCCATATTTCGTTCATTTAATGTATTGAATAATCGTTGTGAACTCGATTTGGTAATGTCAAAAATTTGACCAAGTCTGGCTTGTTCTGGCTGTGTTAATTGGCTCTGTGTCACTGTGATCTGTTTATTAAATTGAGACTCGCTACACTGTGCTTGTTGAGGAATAATATCGAGGTGTAGCGTGACAGTGTATTGCTCTCCTTGCTGTTGCTCATTAATTAAATTCACATGTTGTATTTGGCCATGAGTTTTAATCTTTAACTCATCTTGCTCTAATACGCCGTCAGCAACTGTTTGAACACTAGACACGGTTGCTCCAGAAAAAATGAGAGCTTGCGTTATAGCATCTTTAACGGCCATTTGCCTTGCTGAAGAAGTGTCACCATCAACTATGCCACCATAGCCAACCACTTCAAACCATTCAGCCTTGGTACTAAAACTAAATATGAAGAGCATAATTATCAGAAAATGTTTCATCTTAAATATTCCGAATAGAATTCTATTTTAGTAAAAGCAATAGATGTACCACCTTTCTTGGCGCGAAAAATGCATTAAAAAATTAAGGTTTGATTAGGTATTTTATTATGAAAGCAAAGAACATTTTTTATTCATCTATTGTAGCAAGTACTGTCTTGCTTACTGGTTGTAGTTCGGTATTTGATAAACATATAGAGTACACCTATGAAGAACCCGATTATTACCCTGTGTTAAGGGCAGTGGGTTATGCGCCATTAAGTAGCCAACCAGGTGAAACGCAAGCGCAGAAAATGCTTATGGCGATCAAGGTATCTAAGCTTGAAGCCTACAGAGAACTAGCAGAGCAAGTACATGGTCAAAAATTAACATCGACAATGACTGTTAAAGGCGCAATTGCACAAACTGATGGATTGTCTAGCAAGGTAGGGGGCTTAATCAAAGGAGCTAAAATAATAAAAACCTACTCGGTAGGTGATACTTATGCGACTGAATTAGAGCTAGACATGAAAAAGGTGCATGAGTTGTATATAAGTGCTGTTAAACCAAGAAAAGTTAAACGTGTTATATATTATTAGCCTAAACCACTGCTATGAGTGCTTAAGGCACATTAAGCTTTAAGGTTTTTAACCAATTCAGAATTGGCACTCACAACACCGCCATCCTGCCCATAGGTAATAGAAGTGGGTGCACCAATAATGATGTCTTTCAATTCTTTAACAGCCATGTGAGCTTGGTGCGCGGCTTGCGCATTAACATCATTTTGCTTTTTACATTGAAGCAGTAAAGCATTCACCGATTTAGTGAGTGGTTTAATGGGATCACTTTCGAATATTTCTTGATTAAAGCCTGAAATTTCTTTATCGAGTTTTTGAATTGTATTAAGAAGTGTGAGCTTTTCTCTGGCAATATCTTTCAGGCCGTCGCCTTTTTTACTGGCAAGGCACTCTAATTCAGCATCTAACAGCTGGGTCAAAGCGTTTAGATGCTGGAGCTGGTTTTCTAGTTTATGATGACAAAGGTTTATTTGATCATCCATATACGTCGAACTCGAATGCCGCTATATTTTTTGCTAATTTCTCAGCGTCAACTTGATACTTCCCTTCACTGATAGCTTTTTTAAGCTCTTCAACTTTCTTACTATCGAATGCAGGTTGCTGCTGCGCTTTTTCTTGCAAACTTTTAAGCTGCTGAGCCTGCGGAGTTAGGCTTACAGAATCTGTCGCTGCTTTTTGAGGTGCTTTAGCCGCGGCAGCTTGATTAGCATCTGATTTTTGTAAATCAGCTTTTTGTTGCTTAATATTATTAAGCACGCTGTTTGACTGGGATTGCCCTTTTACATTATTAACCATGATAATTGACCCGAAAATTACTCATGCCTTTATATCGGCGCTTTAGTCTATAACTTTAGCAAAAAAATTAAAGATTGACCTCTACTGATTCTACATCTTTTACACGTGCTGAGATAGTTTTTCCAGACTTTTGATTTTTAACTCTTATTTGTTCACCTATGTTGCCATCTTGAAGCGCAACCCCAGTAACTTTTATCGTCAAAGTACGTGTTCTTGCGTAAATAGTCACATTATCTCCTTTACATACCATGCAAATTTGATGAAGGCCTATGGCGGTATCTTCTCTTATCACTCGTTTACTGCGACTACCGATTAGAAGCTCTTTATTATGCAGGTTGCTCGCTCTGATAAAGTGCTTAGGTTTGAAATCAACTGTTATTGTATCGGCTGTAATTAACTCCCCTTTATTGATTATTTGTGTTGATACGATGACAGGGTAAAGTTCTTCAATTCTGACGTGAACATATTGAGTCCAGCCTGCAATATCTTCGCACTTTACTTGTACCGTTACTTGCCTGTTGAAAGGGGGAGTTGCATTTGTCGAATAACTTAATGGTGTATCACAGTTTCGTTCAGATAATCTTGAGTCAAGAGGGAGCGCTTTGATATCGGTTTTAATATCTGGATCTAGTTCAATTTGCTTAACGATAAAAGCTTTGGCTTCATCTTCTAAGTTGGTATTCGTATAAATCTGTGCTTGACTCATATAGCTGGCTAGAAAACAAGCCATTGAACAAAAAATCCCATATGATTTGGTTTTTTTTAACAAACTCATGATGTTTCGACTATGCTTATCTGGAGAAACAAGGTATAAAGATTGTGCGTGAAATAGCATACTGCTTCAAGGCGATTCTTTAATAAAACCGCTTAAAAGCGTATGATGTTGCCAAGATGACCGATATGTAGGAGATTGAAATGGCAGGTGTTTTAGACTCTGTAAACCAACGAACCCAGTTGGTTGGGCAAAACCGCCTAGAGTTGCTACTTTTTCGACTGAGAGGTCGTCAAAGATTTGGCATTAACGTATTTAAAGTAAGAGAAGTACTCCAGTGCCCACCTCTCACTAGTATGCCAAAGTCAAATCCATACATACGTGGTGTTGCTCATATTCGTGGACAAACTATATCCGTGATTGATATGTCATTGGCTGTAGGTGGTCCACCGATCGAAAATATAAAAGACTGTTTTATTATTATTGCTGAATACAACCGTTCTGTTCAGGGGTTCTTAGTTGGTGCAGTTGAACGCATCGTGAATATGAACTGGGAAAAAATTATGCCGCCACCAGATGGTGCAGGCCGATATTCTTATCTAACAGCAGTCACTGAGATTGAAAACGAGCTTGTTGAGATCCTCGATGTTGAAAAGATTCTTAACGAGATCTGTCCTGTCAACACTGAAGTGAGTGAAGAAATTGTCTCTGACGGTGAAATGCAAAAAGACTTGGGTGAGCGAATCGTGTTTATTGCCGATGACTCAGCCGTTGCAAGAAACCAGGTCAAAAGGGCATTGGAACCTCTAGGCGTACAGACTGAACTTGCGAAAAACGGTAAAGAGGCTCTACTCAGATTGAAAGAAATTGCAGAAGTGGATTGTCAGAATGATATTACCGAAAGAGTAGGTTTACTTATATCTGATGTAGAAATGCCTGAAATGGATGGCTATACCCTGACAGCTGAAATTAAAGCTGATCCTAAGTTAGCACCTTTACATGTCATACTGCATACTTCACTCAGTGGCGTGTTTAATCAGGCTATGATTGAGAAAGTTGGTGCAGATGATTTTATTGCAAAATTTAACCCTGATGAACTCGCTACAGCGGTTAAAAAGTGGGTTCATTGTGATTAGGTAACGGCGGTAGTATCTTGGAAAACAAACATCTACAACAAGGCGAATATGACCAGTTTAGGACTTTCTTAGAGCAGCAATGCGGTATTGTTCTCGGCGATAATAAACTGTACTTGGTCAAAAGTCGTTTAGCCCCTTTAATGGCGCGCTTTGGTGTTGACACTCTATCAGCACTTGTTGCAAAGACTTTAAGCCCGCATGAACGTCAGCTCAGAGCAGCTGTTGTTGATGCAATGACAACCAATGAAACGCTTTGGTTTAGAGACACATATCCTTTTGAGTTACTAAAAACTAAAATTTTTCCTGAGCTTAAAGACACGCGCAGGGGAATTAAAATTTGGTCTGCGGCTAGCTCGTCTGGCCAAGAGCCGTACTCAATTGCCATGGCAACGCAAGAATACCAAAACCAAAACCCTGGTGCATTGAAAATGGGAGTTCAGATCGTAGGTACAGATATTTCTAATACGATGCTGGATATGTGTAAGAATGCAGAATATGACTCATTGGCTTTAGCGAGAGGGTTATCTGTAGAACGTCGCCAAAAATTCTTTCAAGATAGTGGCAACGGCATGGCAAGAGTGGTTGATCCAATTAAGAGAATGGTCAGTTTTAGACATCTAAACTTACTCGATTCGTACTCATTAATGGGTAAATTTGATGTTATTTTTTGTCGTAATGTTCTGATCTACTTCTCTCCAGAGGTTAAAGCTAAAATTATTGCTCAGTTCGCTCAAGCTCTTAATCCAAGAGGGTATTTGTTTTTAGGGGCGTCCGAGTCTATGGCAGGGCTCAGTGATGAGTTCGAAATGATCCGGTGTAATCCGGGGATTATTTACCGTAAAAAAACATAATAAATACTAAGCGGCAACCTATTTGCCGCTTTTTTATATCTTAAGAATGCCACCTCAAATCTTTCTATCTATATATTTTCTATCTACTCCATTGAAATAAAAGATTTTTATTTTGGCCCGCTTATTGCTTTAACTCCGTAGAGTCAAATTTTTGGAGTCGTGTCATGGCAATTAGTTTTGATAAAGCACTTGGGGTTCATCAGCATACTATGTTGATACGTTCACAACGTGCAGAGATGTTAGCAAGTAATATTGCGAACGCAGACACACCAGGATACAAAGCAAAAGATATCGACTTTGCGCAGGCATTGAAAGCGGCAAAGTCTTCTCAGCAACGTGGCAACATGATGCAAAGAACAGACAGCAAACATTTACATGGCGGCAGCCAGTTAAATAGTAGTGTTGAGCTATTTCGTAATCCAAATCAAGCAGATACCGGTGATGGTAACTCAGTTGATATACAAGTGGAACGAAACTTGTATGTACAAAATGCATTAGAGTATCAGGCAAGTTTGCAATTTCTAACTGGCAAGTTTAAAGGCTTGAAAAAAGCCCTAGGTAGTCAAGGAGCATAATCATGAGCTTATATAATGTTTTCGATATAGCTGGCTCAGGAATGAGCGCTCAGAATATTCGACTGAATACCACTGCGAGTAATATTTCAAATGCCAATAGTATCAGTTCAAGCCAAGATAAAGTTTATCGTGCTCGACATCCTGTATTTGCAGCTGAACTGACTAAAGCGTCTGCAGCACATGACCCTAACCAGCCTAATGCATCGGTTGGGGTTAAGGTGCTAGGCATCGTAGAGAGTGATAAACCATTACAGGTTGAGTACAACCCAAATCACCCTAGTGCTGACAAAGACGGGTACATCTATAAACCAAATGTGAATGTAGTAGAAGAAATGGCAAACATGATCTCTGCTTCACGTTCGTACCAAACCAATGTCCAAGTTGCTGACGCAGCCAAGCAAATGCTCAGCAAAACTTTATTACTTGGTCAGCGCTAGTGGGAGTATAGCCGATGAGTAACGATATTAATGCCGCATCTTCATATATGGATTCGTTACGTTGGTCAGAGCAAAACAAAACAACGCAGAGCGATAAGAAAAATGATGCGCTGACGCAAGAAGATTTCTTTTCGCTTTTAACTCAGCAGTTATCTTACCAAGATCCAAGTAAGCCTGCTGACAATGACCAAATGATTTCGCAGATGACGAACTTTACCATGGCAGAAGGTATTTCTGGACTAAATGAAAAGTTCGATATGTTATCGGCATCGATGACATCAAATTCAGCATTACAGGCATCTACACTGGTCGGCAAAAAAGCGCTATTAGAGTCGGACACCATAGATTTTGGTGATGACCAACTCGCTAAAGGTTCAATTATTGCTCAAAGCCCAGTAGAAAAGTTAACCGTCAGTATATTTGACGATAAAGGCCAACTTGTTCGACAAATGGACATGGGGGCGCAAAAAGCTGGCGCGATTAGATTTGAGTGGGATGGTAAAAACGGTGACGGAGAAACCATGCCTGCAGGTAATTACAAAATCAAGGCCGAGGGTAGCTTAAATGGTGAATTTACCAGTCTACCTATGGCCACATTCAAAAACATTGACAGTGTTAACGTAAACGGTGCTAACGGCATCATTGTTAATACGAGCTCTGGCGCAGTGAAGTTATCTGACGTTGCAGAGATTGCATAGATTTTAAGTACTTAAGTAAATTTAAGTGAAAGAGGTGAAAACATGAGTTTCAATATCGCATTAACTGGATTAGCTGCGGCACAGAAAGACCTAGATGTCACAGCAAACAACATTGCTAACGTTAACACGACAGGTTTTAAAGAGTCTCGAGCAGAGTTTGCGGATGTTTATGCATCTTCTGTATTCAGCTCTGGTAAAACTAAAAATGGTGACGGTGCACAAACGACCATGGTTGCTCAGCAGTTCCACCAAGGGTCACTTAAATTTACTCAAAACTCGTTAGACTTAGCGATCACGGGTGAAGGCTACTTTGCAATGAGTGAAGATATTGCTTCACAAGACTATACCTATACGCGTGCAGGTGCGTTTAAGCTTAATAAAGATAACTTCGTAACAGATGCCGCAGGTAATTACTTACAAGGCTTTCCGGTTGACCCAGGTACGGGTAATACAACATCACTGAGCCTGAGTACCGCTTCTCCAATTCAAATTCCTGACGCATCTGGTTCGCCTCGTCACACGTCAAACATTTATAGTTCGATGAACTTAGATTCACGTGCTGGCGCGCCATCGACTACAACATTTGATCCTGGCGATAGCACAAGTTATAACTCGTCTACTTCTACGACAATTTATGATTCATTGGGTGAACCACACGTAGTACAGTTTTTCTTTGTGAAACAAGATCCTGCGGTTGCTAATAACTCTTGGCAGGTATTCGCGACGATGGATGAGATCCCCATCGATATCAATGGTAACCAGACTGCTACAGGTGCACATACACCAATTGATACGTTGCAATTCACGGCAGCAGGCCTACCAGATGTAACAGCGCCAGAGACCACTTTTCCTGATATTAATATTTTATCTACAGGTACAACTGGTTTATCTCAGCGTTTGACAAATGGTGCGCAGTTCCCAAATAACATTACAGTAAACTGGAGTGATGAAGGGAATACAGCAAACAAGCTGCCTACACAATATGCTAGCCGATTTGAGGTTAAAGCGTTAGAGCAAGATGGCGCAACAGTTGGTCGCTTAGCAGGTATTGATATTGGTGCAGACGGTAAAGTGGTTGCATCTTACTCAAATGGTGATACTGCTTTCTTAGGTCAAGTTGCCATGGTCCGTTTCTCGAATTCTCAAGGTTTATCTCAGGTAGGTGGCACAGCTTGGAAGAAGAGTTTAACGTCTGGTGAGCCAATAGCAGGTGAGCCAGGTTCAGGTACTTTAGGAACAATTAACTCTTCTGCATTAGAGCAATCAAATGTGAATCTAACAAATGAGCTGGTGGATTTGATCAGTGCGCAGCGTAACTTCCAGGCTAACTCACGTGCGCTAGAAGTTAACTCTACATTACAGCAGAATATTCTTCAGATCCGATAATCACTTCTTACCTCTTTCATTAAGGCCGCTCTTGCGGCCTTTCTTTTCTTTTTTAAACGTCAAAATTAGGTTGGCACTTTTATTGCTTTATTAGGTTTAAGATTAATTTTTAGGCCAATGTAATGGATAAAATGCTGTATATCGCAATGTCTGGCGCCAAACAAAGTTTGCGTGGCGTGGCATTAAAAGCGAATAACCTAGCCAATGCCAATACCACAGGCTTTAAAGCTGACTTTGCCCAGGCTCGCTCAATGCAAGCGTTTGGTGAAGGTTTACCAACACGTGTTTTTGCAATGCAAGAACGTCCAGGTACAAATATGGTGAGCGGTGCGGTTGTTGAGACTGGTAGAGATCTCGATATCGCCGTTGATCAGAAGTCTTGGATAAGTGTGTTAGATGCCTCTGGAGAAGAGGCGTATACCAAAGTGGGTACGTTCAATATTACAACTGATGGTGCTTTGATCACCAGTCACGGCCGTCAAGTTATTGGCGAAGGGGGACCGATTATTTTACCGGTTCCAGTCGATAAAGTTGTGTTTAGTGATGACGGTTCAATTCAGGTACGTCCACAAGGGGCACCAGCAAACTTTTTAGAAGTTGTGGATAGACTGAAAATCATTGAAGCGGATAACAGTAAGCTGCAAAAAGGCGGAGATGGTTTATTTAGACCGAAAGAAGATGCGCTAGAAGACGGCTTCTGTGGTTTTTGTGAGATTTCGCCAACAGCTCGTGTCATGAGTGGCATGCTTGAAATGTCAAACGTAAATCCGGTGCATGAAATGACCGACTTGATCAACCATCAGCGTCAGTTCGAAATGCAAATGAAACTAATGAAATCGGCAGAAGAGATGGACGAGAAACAAGTTCAGCTTCTGCGTATTGTTTAATGAGTGAGGTATAAGTTATGAACCCAGCATTATGGATCAGTAAAACGGGCTTAGATGCCCAGCAAACTGATATTTCGGTTATCTCGAATAACCTCGCCAACGCCAGTACCGTTGGCTACAAAAAAAGCCGCGCGATTTTTGAAGATTTGCTTTATCAGAACATTAATCAGCCAGGTGGTCGCTCTTCGCAAGATACAGAACTTCCATCAGGTTTGATGTTAGGTGCAGGTTCAAAGGTCGTTGCTAACCAAAAGAATTTCTCACAAGGTAATATGCAAAGCACCGAAAATTCACTGGATTGGATGATCCAAGGTCCGGGCTTTTTTGAAATCCAAATGCCAGACGGTACGGTTGCATATTCACGTAATGGTCAGTTCACCACAGATGAAAATGGTCGAGTGGTTACATCAGGTGCAGGTTTCCCTGTGCAGCCAGAAATGAACGTGCCTGATGACGCTAAATCAATCAGTATTTCTCAAGATGGTGAAGTGTCGGTAACCATTGCAGGACAAGCAGAAAACGTAGTTATTGGTCAGTTGGTTATCAGTGACTTCATCAACCCATCAGGTTTAGAGCCAATTGGTCAAAACCTTTATACAGAAACTGCTGTAAGTGGTGCGCCTGTTCAAGGTAACCCAAGTGTCGATGGATTAGGCTCTATTGTGCAAGGGGCACTTGAAACATCGAATGTAAATGTAACTGAAGAACTAGTTAACCTTATTGAGACTCAGCGAGTTTATGAAATGAACTCTAAAGTCATCTCAAAAGTAGACGAGATGCTGAGTTATATTAATCAGCAATTATAATTCTGGAGGCTGATATGCGTATTGTAAGTTTAATCATCTTAGGCTCATTGCTTTTAACTGGGTGTGTATCTACACAGAACAAGAATGTTGTTAAAGACGACCCTTATTATGCGCCTATCTATCCAGATCAAGAGGCTGAGCAGATTGTAGCAACAGGTTCGCTGTTTAATCCTAATTTATCAAATGACTTATATGGAGATAAAAAAGCCCTACGAGTCGGCGATATTTTGACTGTGGTATTACGCGAAACAACGTCTGCGACAAAAGCTGCGAATACAACGACAGGTAAGGCAACGTCTGCATCTCTCGATCCCGTTGTTGGACTTGGTGGCGATAACATTAATCTGGGTGGTCAAAGTTTGCAGTTTGGTTTGAATTCGAATAATTCATTTTCGGGTGACAGCCAAGCCAACCAATCAAATAGTTTATTTGGCAACATCTCGGTCAATGTAATGCGCGTACTGCCAAATGGTAATTTGGTGGTACGAGGAGAAAAGTGGCTAACACTGAATACCGGTGAAGAGTTTATGCGTATTGAAGGGCTAGTGCGGGCTGCGGATGTTAAATCAGACAATACCGTTGAATCAAATCGCATTGCTAATGCCCGCATACAATATTCAGGTAAAGGGCAGGGGCAAGAAGCACAAAGTGCAGGTTGGCTTGCAAAATTCTTCTTAAGCACGTTAATGCCATTTTAAGGGATCCCCATGAAGATGTTTAAAGTAATTATTGCAACTTGCGCGCTTGTACTAAGCTATGGTGCGTATGCAGAGCGTGTTAAAGACGTGAGTATGGTTGAAGGCGTTCGCTCTAACCAATTAGTGGGTTATGGTTTAGTTGTGGGTCTTCCGGGCACTGGTGAGCAATCAAGATTCACAGAACAAAGTTTTAAAGCTATGTTGAACGGATTTGGCATTACTTTACCCGCAAACCTAAAACCAAAAATTAAAAATGTCGCGGCCGTTGCCGTACATGCAGAGCTCCCTCCTTTTGTGAAGCCGGGTCAAAATATCGACATTACTGTGTCATCAATTGGCAGTGCGGGTAGCCTAAGAGGCGGTACGTTATTGCAAACCTTTTTAAAAGGGGTTGATGGAAATGTCTATGCGATTGCACAAGGCAGCTTAATTGTTGGTGGTTTAGGTGCTGAAGGGTTAGATGGCAGCCGAGTTGTGATTAACACTCCTACAGTCGGAAGAGTCCCTAATGGTGCGACGGTTGAGCGTGCGGTAGCCAGTCCCTTTACTCAAGGCGACTTTATTACTTTTAACTTAAACCGTCCTGATTTTACAACTGCAAAGCGCTTAGCTGATACCATTAATGATTTAGTAGGCCCTAACAGTGCTAAACCTATGGATGCAGCATCAGTTCGAGTTATTGCACCTCGTGATCCGTCACAACGCGTTGCTTATTTATCTACGCTAGAAAACCTAGAGTTCAAGCCTGCCGACACATCAGCTAAAATCATCGTTAACTCCAGAACGGGTACTATCGTGATTGGTAAAAACGTGAAGCTTCAGCCCGCAGCTATCACTCACGGTGGATTAACAGTGACCATAGCTGAAGATCAGGTGGTATCGCAGCCCCAACCATTAGCGAATGGTGAAACCGCAGTGACCCGTCAGAGTATTGTTGATGTGGACCAAGATGACTCAAGAGCATTTGTATTTAACCCAGGTGTAAGTCTTGATGATTTAGTTAGAGCCATCAATGAAGTTGGCGCTGCGCCAGGTGATTTAATGGCTATATTAGAGGCACTTAAAGAAGCGGGTGCAATAAATGGTCAATTAGTCGTCATTTAATGTCTTATTTATAATCAATTAGTTAGCCTCGCTTTTGCGGGGCTTTTTTTTGGCTCGATAATTGCTTTATTAGAGTATGACTAATTTAGTGTAAATGATGAGCATGAATACCAATCCGTTAGAAAAACAAAACTTCTTTGATTTAGGTGATCTGAATGCACTTAGACAAGATGCGTTGAAAAGCGGTGGCGATCAACAAGCATCGAATGAAGCACTAAAAAAAGCTGCTGAGCAGTTTGAATCTATTTTTACGCAAATGCTGATGAAAAGTATGCGTAAAGCCAACGAAGCGATGGAAGATAAAAACAGTCCATTTAACTCAAGTGGCGTAAAGTTTTTCCAAGAAATGCATGATCAACAGCTTTCCTTAGAGCTATCAAAAAAGGGCAGCTTAGGGCTAGCAGACCTTATTGTTAAACAACTTTCACCAAATGTTGATGGTTATAAGCCTTCATCGATTTTACGTAATGACGCCCAGTTACCGATGCAAAAACCGACACCTGAGCAGCTCCCTGAGTTTATTCGTCGTCAGCCAGAGCCTGTTGCACAAGCTGAAAAATTAAATGAAAAGCCTAATTTTGATAGCCCTGAATCATTCATCAGTGCTATGTGGGATCACGCTAAGTCTGCAGCACAGAAAATAGGTTTAAATCCAGCAGTGATGATAGCACAAGCTGCACTTGAGACTGGTTGGGGTAAACATGTAATTGCCAAACAAGATGGTGGCAGTAGCTTCAATTTATTCAACATTAAAGCGGATAGAGCATGGCAGGGCGAGCACGCCAAAAAAATGACATTAGAGTTTGAGAAAGGTTTGCCAGTGCAAAAGCAAGCCAGCTTTAGAGCTTATGAATCGATTAAAGACAGTATTAATGATTATGTCGACTTTCTACAAAGTAACCCTCGCTATAGCCAAGCATTAAACAATGCAGATAAACCAGAGCAATATTTAGAAGAGCTACAACAAGCGGGCTATGCCACCGATCCTAATTACGCAGAAAAAATAAAAAATGTCTTACAGCGAGGAGAATTTAAACAAATGTTAACGTCGCTAGTACGTCAAGGAGTTAACTAAGATGTCTTTCAATTTAATGAATATTGGTACTGCGGGGATCAGAGCAAATACTGAATTGCTGCAAACTACCAGTAAGAACATCTCGAACCTTAATACTAAGGGCTATATTCGTGAAAGAACCGAACATAGCACTATGGTCGGTAACCAAGTTGGCCGCGGCGAAACAGTTCGTTTGATTAATGAGTTTGCTCAGAAGCAATTAAATCGCGATATATCTAATAAGAGTTTTTACGAGCAGTTTGTCAGTGAGTCTACTCGTGTAGATACGCTTTTTGGCGAAGAATCAAATAGTTTAAATAACAGTATTAATTCGCTCTATAACAACCTTGAAGAAGCAATGAACCTTCCTTCTTCAACCGTAACTCGCTCACTCTTTTTATCTGATGCACAGAACTTAGTGGATCAAATGGGTCGTTTGTCAGGGATTGTTTTTGATCAAAACAGCATTGTTAATGAACAACTGAGTATTATGGCTGATGAAGCCAATAACCTGATTCAAAAAATTAGTGATTTAAATGACAAAGTCGCTGCGGTTGAAATGCAAACAGGCATTACAAGCGGTAATTCTGTAATTAATGAACGCGATCAAGCGATTAAAGAGTTAGCAGAGCTGGTGGACATAGAGACTTTAGATGGACCAAATGGCGAGAAGCTCGTTTTCCTTGGCTCAGGCCAGTCGTTAGTGATGCAAAACGGGACTTTTAATACTTTTGCTATGGACGGAGTTCCTGATCCTAATATCAAAGAGTTGAAATTAGACTCTCCGGACGGCAAAGCAGTTCAGTTAGATGTAAATGTTAGTACGCTCAAAGGTAAAATGGGCGGCTTGTTGGCATTTCGCGATGAGATCCTCCATCCAGCTCAAAACCAGCTTGGACAGATCGGTATAGCACTGGCTGACGCATTTAACGAGCAAAACAAAAAAGGCATGGACCTAGATGGAAATCTGGGTGGAGATATTTTTAATATTCCAGCAGTGAATGGGTTCGCTTATGCGAATAATACCGGTTCGGCAACGGTTAGTGCGACAATTGAAGCTGGCAAAGGTAATGAAATTCCAGCAACAGATTTTAGAGTTACCTTTACCAGTGCCACGACCGTTGAAATTGCTGCGGTAGATAGCAAGGGGAATGTAATTGGTACGCCATCAACGGCTAATGTCACAGCTGGGGTCATTGATTCAAGCACTATTACAGGTGGAGAGTCATTTGGTCTAGAAATGAATGTGTCTGGTGCGGCTAATACCGGAGACAGTTTTCTTGTGAAAATGAATTCTACAGCCGCTGCGACAATAGAGCTGGCAACGCAAAGACCAGAAAGTTTAGCACTTGCCTCTCCAATAAGAACAATGACAGAAGCGGGTAATACAAGTGATGCAAAAATCTCTGTTGGTTCAGTTAGTAATACTGGCACTGGGAGTAACTTTACTGCTGCGCCACCTAGTTTGACTCAAGGGGATATAACTCTGACAAAAACAGGTAATGCCAATGAATATCAAATTCAAGATGGCAATGGTACAACGACTTTTACAATCACACCGCCAGCAGACAACATTCTAGCTCAGGCTGGAGCACCGTATGATGCCTATGGCTTTGACTTTAATATTGAAGGAAACGCTGCAGTTGGTGATGTATTTACTGTTGAGTTCAATACCGGTGGTTTTGATGATAACCGTAATGGCCTCGAGCTTTCAAAGTTACCTTCACAGGAGCTGGTGCGTCAAAATGTCGTGACTACAGCCTCTGCTGATAATCATAAAACGTTTAACGAGGCATATGCGGGTTTAGTAACTGAAATCGGTGTAATTGCCAATCAAGCGAAAACGAACGGCGCCGCATTTGATGCTTTAGCAGCTCAGTCTGAAGCTTGGTTTGAATCATTATCAGGCGTTAATCTAGATGAAGAAGCTGCGAGTTTGTTACGTTTTCAACAGGCTTATTCGGCATCAGCTCAAATTATTTCAACAGCTCGAACTGTGTTCGATACTCTTTTAAGTGCAGCGAGGTAATAAATCATGCGTTTATCTCATAATATGATTTTCAAAAATAACCTGAGTTCGATTTTAAATAATCAGCAAGAGGTTAATAAAGCACAAGAGCAAATTACAACACAGAAAAGAGTGCTTAGTGCTTCTGATGACCCATCAGCAATGGCTAGGGCGATGCTTTATGGCGACAAAATAAAAGTAAATGAGCAGTATAGTAAAAATACAACGATGCTAAATAGTCGTCTAGAAACACAAGAGTCAGTCCTTGAAAATATCAAGGACTCATTATTCAGAGCGAATCAATTAGCCATTAAGGCGGGTAATGGTTCTCAATCTTTCTCTGATAGGCAGTCTATTGCAGAAGAGATTGACACGATCACCAGTGCTGTATTTTCTTGGATGAATAGTAAATCTGAAGATGGCAGATATATTTTTTCTGGTTATCAAGACAATACTCAAACGTATTCATACGATAACACCCAAGGTAAGTATGTTTATAATGGTGACCAAGGCCAGCATAAGATAAAAGTTGCTGAAGATGTTGAAATTCCATCAAGTGATAATGGTTTTGAAGTCTTTGAAAAGGTCGACAAAAGATTAAATATTGATCGCGGCACAATTACTCCAGCAACCGCGTCGGTTTATGTTAATGAACAAAGTGTTTTTGATGATTTTCACAACACAAATTACAATGCAGATCCAACGGCACCGGCAACTGCTAATACCATAACTATTAATGTGACATCAGCTACAACGTTTGATGTGGTGCAAGGTGGAGCAACGATCCAAAGTGGTACATTTTCTGGTAACGAAATCAGTGTCGCGGGGATGGATATTACGTTTACAGGAGCAGCACCGACTTCACTTAGCTTTGACCTGGCGGCCCCAGAAGATGATAATGTGCTTAACACACTGGAAGCGTTATCCGCTGCATTAAATGATGAGACATTATCAAATGCAGACTTTCAACAAGTGCTTTCTGATGCGGTCGTTGGTTTACAAAACGCAACGAATGTTGTGTCCCAAACCCAAGCGAGACTGGGTGGAAGGTACAACACGATTCAAAGAGTGATCTCTGCGAATGAAGCTTTAGACATCAATAATAAGCTTAATAAAGCAGAGTTAATCGAAATTGATATGGCTGAAGCAATTACAGAGCTAACAAAGCACGAAACTGCGCTTCAGGCTTCTCAGGCCACATTTGGTCGCTTATCAAATTTATCTTTATTGGAATACATAAGATAAATCTATCTATCCAAAGATGAGAAGCCCTGGCTATGATTTGGTTGGGGCTTTTTCTTAATAACCATCGTTGGGTTGCATGGATATTAAATATTATAAATTAATTTTTTGGCAAAACATTTCCTCAATAGGTAAAAACAAGCGGCAAATAATGGCTTTTTATGAGTTCGTACATTATTTGACCTTATTTGCTGTGACAATTCCCTTCTAAATTGAGTCATTATTAACATTCAACTCACTGATCTTCATTATTTAAAATAACTTGGTTTGGTTTTTGCTTTGTAAGTTCATACACAGATTATGTAGAACTTAGAACAGGGGTAAGATATGTCCTTATTTGTGAATACCAATGTATCGAGCTTAAATGCGCAACGACAATTAATGAACTCTGGTAATGAACTAGATACGGCATTTCAACGCCTTTCGTCGGGTTTAAGAATAAACAGTGCAAGAGATGATGCTGCAGGTCTACAGATAGCAGACCGATTGACGAGTCAAATAAATGGCTTAACGCAAGGTAACCGAAACGCCAACGATGGCATTTCTTTGGCGCAAACCGCAGAAGGCGCGTTAGATGAAATGACGGGAATGTTCCAGCGTATCAGAACCTTAGCGGCGCAAGCGGCAAATGGTTCAAATACAGATGCAGACCGTGCAGCCCTACAACTTGAGCTAAGACAGCTAGGCACAGAAATCAACCGTATCGCAGATGACACCACATTCGGTGGTCGAAACCTACTAGATGGGTCATTTAACGCCGAATTCCAAGTGGGTGCAGATGCTAACCAAACCATCAGTATGACGATGACCTCGATTGCAGCGGCAACAGGCGGCACAGTGTCAATTGCTAACTTCACAGTCAGTGGTTTAGCTGCAGCAGCCAGTAATGTATCGGGTGCATCAGCAGGGGCAGATACCGCATTTGCGAATGCCAGTGGACTGTCATTTACTTCAGTGGGTGAAGCACAGGACATTCTAGCAGCAGTAGATGCAATGATAGGGGCAATAGATGCCAAGCGCGCACAACTGGGTGCGATACAAAACCGCTTCTCTTCAACGATTAGAAACCAAACCAATATCATTGAAAATGTATCAGCGGCACGCTCGCGTATTAAAGATGCAGACTTTGCAGCAGAAACCGCGGCACTAACGAAAGCGCAAATCTTGCAGCAAGCAAGTAGTACGATTTTAGGTCAGGCGAATCAACGACCACAAGCGGCCCTTTCTTTACTGCAAGGTTAAACGTCACACAATACATAATCTAACAAACCCAGCTGGTACGCATGTATTAGCTGGGTTTTTTTGTGTTTGTCGCTGCTAAGATAGAGAGATAAAAAAGCGTAACTTTAAGTTTAAAATTGATTTAAAAATAGAGGCTTATAAAAAAGTTAAAATAAATTACTAAAGAATCTACATGGCTTTCCGATAACTAAAGTATGAACGCTGGAGAGATAAACATCTTCGTAAGGCGATAGAACAAAGTTTAGCGTAAACAAAGGTTTGCGGTAGGAGGATCACCATGGGACTTTATGTAAATACAAACGTATCGAGCTTAAATGCTCAAAGACAATTGATGAACTCAGGTAATACCTTAGATACAGCTTTTCAGCGTTTATCGTCAGGTTTACGTATTAACAGCGCAAAAGATGATGCAGCGGGTCTACAAATCTCAGACCGTTTAACCAGTCAGATTAACGGTTTAACACAAGGTAACCGAAACGCGAATGATGGTATTTCATTAGCGCAAACCGCAGAAGGTGCGTTAGATGAAATGACAGGTATGTTCCAACGTATTCGTACCTTAGCAGGTCAAGCGGCAAACGGTTCAAATACAGATGCAGACCGTGCAGCACTGCAACTAGAAATGCGTCAGCTAGGTGAAGAAATTAACCGTATCTCGGCAGACACTACATTCGGTGGTACAAACTTACTAGATGGTTCATACAGTGCAGAATTCCAAGTAGGTGCAGATGCAAACCAAACCATCAGTATGACGATGACTGCGATTGCAGCAGCAACGGGTGGAACAGTATCAGTAGCAAGCTTCACAGTAAGTGGTTTAGCGGCAGCAGCGAGTAATGTTTCGGGTGTATCAGCGGGTGCAGATACCGCATTTGCCAACGCAAGTGGTCTATCATTTACGTCGGTGGGTGAAGCGCAAGATGTATTAGCAGCGGTTGATGCGATGATAGGTGCGATAGATGCGAAGCGTGCACAATTAGGTGCGGTACAAAACCGTTTCTCATCAACCATTCGTAACCAAACGAATATCATAGAGAATGTATCGGCAGCACGTTCACGTATTAAAGATGCAGACTTCGCGGTAGAGACAGCGACGCTAACGAAAGCGCAGATCTTACAACAGGCAAGTAGTACGATTTTATCGCAGGCGAACCAGCGTCCACAATCAGCACTATCGTTACTAGGTTAATTAAAAAGCCCTGGTTAGTATCTAACCAGGGCTTTTTTGAAGTTGAATACACTAAGTGAGCGCATGACAGGAGGCTTTACTTAGTTAAATCTAGATACTGGATAAGTTTCGGGCCAATCTGGTATCTATTCAACACAGATTATAAAGCAATCCTTATGCCAATAAATTTTGGCGAATAATCCTTCTCAGCGTTTCAGATCAAGGCAAAACATTTCCTCAATAGGAAAAAGTAAGCGGCAAACAGTGGCTTCTTCTTGGTGTCGTACACTATTTAACCTTATTTGCTGTGACAATTCCCTTCTAAATTGAGTCATTATTAACATTCAACTCACTGATCTTCATTATTAAAAATAACTTGGTTTGGTTTTTGCTTTGTAAGTTCATACACAGATTATGTAGAACTTAGAACAGGGGTAAGATATGTCCTTATTTGTGAATACCAATGTATCGAGCTTAAATGCGCAACGACAATTAATGAACTCTGGTAATGAACTAGATACGGCATTTCAACGCCTTTCGTCGGGTTTAAGAATAAACAGTGCAAGAGATGATGCTGCAGGTCTACAGATAGCAGACCGATTGACGAGTCAAATAAATGGCTTAACGCAAGGTAACCGAAACGCCAACGATGGCATTTCTTTGGCGCAAACCGCAGAAGGCGCGTTAGATGAAATGACGGGAATGTTCCAGCGTATCAGAACCTTAGCGGCGCAAGCGGCAAATGGTTCAAATACAGATGCAGACCGTGCAGCCCTACAACTTGAGCTAAGACAGCTAGGCACAGAAATCAACCGTATCGCAGATGACACCACATTCGGTGGTCGAAACCTACTAGATGGGTCATTTAACGCCGAATTCCAAGTGGGTGCAGATGCTAACCAAACCATCAGTATGACGATGACCTCGATTGCAGCGGCAACAGGCGGCACAGTGTCAATTGCTAACTTCACAGTCAGTGGTTTAGCTGCAGCAGCCAGTAATGTATCGGGTGCATCAGCAGGGGCAGATACCGCATTTGCGAATGCCAGTGGACTGTCATTTACTTCAGTGGGTGAAGCACAGGACATTCTAGCAGCAGTAGATGCAATGATAGGGGCAATAGATGCCAAGCGCGCACAACTGGGTGCGATACAAAACCGCTTCTCTTCAACGATTAGAAACCAAACCAATATCATTGAAAATGTATCAGCGGCACGCTCGCGTATTAAAGATGCAGACTTTGCAGCAGAAACCGCGGCACTAACGAAAGCGCAAATCTTGCAGCAAGCAAGTAGTACGATTTTAGGTCAGGCGAATCAACGACCACAAGCGGCCCTTTCTTTACTGCAAGGTTAAACGTCACACAATACATAATCTAACAAACCCAGCTGGTACGCATGTATTAGCTGGGTTTTTTTGTGTTTGTCGCTGCTAAGATAGAGAGATAAAAAAGCGCAACTTTAAGCTTAAAATTGATTTAAAAATAGAGGCTTATAAAAAAGTTAAAATAAATTACTAAAGAATCTACATGGCTTTCCGATAACTAAAGTATGAACGCTGGAGAGATAAACATCTTCGTAAGGCGATAGAACAAAGTTTAGCGTAAACAAAGGTTTGCGGTAGGAGGATCACCATGGGACTTTATGTAAATACAAACGTATCGAGCTTAAATGCTCAAAGACAATTGATGAACTCAGGTAATACCTTAGATACAGCTTTTCAGCGTTTATCGTCAGGTTTACGTATTAACAGCGCAAAAGATGATGCAGCGGGTCTACAAATCTCAGACCGCTTAACCAGTCAGATTAACGGTTTAACACAAGGTAACCGAAACGCGAATGATGGTATTTCATTAGCGCAAACCGCAGAAGGTGCGTTAGATGAAATGACAGGTATGTTCCAACGTATTCGTACCTTAGCAGGTCAAGCGGCAAACGGTTCAAATACAGATGCAGACCGTGCAGCACTGCAACTAGAAATGCGTCAGCTAGGTGAAGAAATTAACCGTATCTCGGCAGACACTACATTCGGTGGAACAAACTTACTAGATGGTTCATACAGTGCAGAATTCCAAGTAGGTGCAGATGCGAACCAAACCATCAGTATGACGATGACTTCGATTGCAGCAGCAACGGGTGGAACAGTATCGGTAGCAAGCTTCACAGTAAGTGGTTTAGCGGCAGCAGCGAGTAATGTTTCGGGTGTATCAGCGGGTGCAGATACCGCATTTGCCAACGCAAGTGGTCTATCATTTACGTCGGTGGGTGAAGCGCAAGATGTATTAGCAGCGGTTGATGCGATGATAGGTGCGATAGATGCGAAGCGTGCACAATTAGGTGCGGTACAAAACCGTTTCTCATCAACCATTCGTAACCAAACGAATATCATAGAGAATGTATCGGCAGCACGTTCACGTATTAAAGATGCAGACTTCGCGGTAGAGACAGCGACGCTAACGAAAGCGCAGATCTTACAACAGGCAAGTAGTACGATTTTATCGCAGGCGAACCAGCGTCCACAATCAGCACTATCGTTACTAGGTTAATTAAAAAGCCCTGGTTAGTATCTAACCAGGGCTTTTTTGAAGTTGAATACACTAAGTGAGCGCATGACAGGAGGCTTTACTTAGTTAAATCTAGATACTGGATAAGTTTCGGGCCAATCTGGTATCTATTCAACACAGATTATAAAGCAATCCTTATGCCAATAAATTTTGGCGAATAATCCTTCTCAGCGTTTCAGATCAAGGCAAAACATTTCCTCAATAGGAAAAAGTAAGCGGCAAACAGTGGCTTCTTCTTGGTGTCGTACACTATTTAACCTTATTTGCTGTGACAATTCCCTTCTAAATTGAGTCATTATTAACATTCAACTCACTGATCTTCATTATTAAAAATAACTTGGTTTGGTTTTTGCTTTGTAAGTTCATACACAGATTATGTAGAACTTAGAACAGGGGTAAGATATGTCCTTATTTGTGAATACCAATGTATCGAGCTTAAATGCGCAACGACAATTAATGAACTCTGGTAATGAACTAGATACGGCATTTCAACGCCTTTCGTCGGGTTTAAGAATAAACAGTGCAAGAGATGATGCAGCAGGTCTACAGATAGCAGACCGATTGACGAGTCAAATAAATGGCTTAACGCAAGGTAATCGAAACGCCAACGATGGCATTTCTTTGGCGCAAACCGCAGAAGGCGCGTTAGATGAAATGACGGGAATGTTCCAGCGTATCAGAACCTTAGCGGCGCAAGCGGCAAATGGTTCAAATACAGATGCAGACCGTGCAGCCCTACAACTTGAGCTAAGACAGCTAGGCACAGAAATCAACCGTATCGCAGATGACACCACATTCGGTGGTCGAAACCTACTAGATGGGTCATTTAACGCCGAATTCCAAGTGGGCGCAGATGCTAACCAAACCATCAGTATGACGATGACCTCGATTGCAGCGGCAACAGGCGGCACAGTGTCAATTGCTAACTTCACAGTCAGTGGTTTGGCTGCAGCAGCCAGTAATGTATCGGGTGCATCAGCAGGGGCAGATACCGCATTTGCGAATGCCAGTGGACTGTCATTTACTTCAGTGGGTGAAGCACAGGATATTCTAGCAGCAGTAGATGCAATGATAGGGGCAATAGATGCCAAGCGCGCACAACTGGGTGCGATACAAAACCGCTTCTCTTCAACGATTAGAAACCAAACCAATATCATTGAAAATGTATCAGCGGCACGCTCGCGTATTAAAGATGCAGACTTTGCAGCAGAAACCGCGGCACTAACGAAAGCGCAAATCTTGCAGCAAGCAAGTAGTACGATTTTAGGTCAGGCGAATCAACGACCACAAGCGGCCCTTTCTTTACTGCAAGGTTAAACGTCACACAATACATAATCTAACAAACCCAGCTGGTACGCATGTATTAGCTGGGTTTTTTTGTGTTTGTCGCTGCTAAGATAGAGAGATAAAAAAGCGTAACTTTAAGTTTAAAATTGATTTAAAAATAGAGGCTTATAAAAAAGTTAAAATAAATTACTAAAGAATCTACATGGCTTTCCGATAACTAAAGTATGAACGCTGGAGAGATAAACATCTTCGTAAGGCGATAGAACAAAGTTTAGCGTAAACAAAGGTTTGCGGTAGGAGGATCACCATGGGACTTTATGTAAATACAAACGTATCGAGCTTAAATGCTCAAAGACAATTGATGAACTCAGGTAATACCTTAGATACAGCTTTTCAGCGTTTATCGTCAGGTTTACGTATTAACAGCGCAAAAGATGATGCAGCGGGTCTACAAATCTCAGACCGTTTAACCAGTCAGATTAACGGTTTAACACAAGGTAACCGAAACGCGAATGATGGTATTTCATTAGCGCAAACCGCAGAAGGTGCGTTAGATGAAATGACAGGTATGTTCCAACGTATTCGTACCTTAGCAGGTCAAGCGGCAAACGGTTCAAATACAGATGCAGACCGTGCAGCACTGCAACTAGAAATGCGTCAGCTAGGTGAAGAAATTAACCGTATCTCGGCAGACACTACATTCGGTGGTACAAACTTACTAGATGGTTCATACAGTGCAGAATTCCAAGTAGGTGCAGATGCAAACCAAACCATCAGTATGACGATGACTGCGATTGCAGCAGCAACGGGTGGAACAGTATCAGTAGCAAGCTTCACAGTAAGTGGTTTAGCGGCAGCAGCGAGTAATGTTTCGGGTGTATCAGCGGGTGCAGATACCGCATTTGCCAACGCAAGTGGTCTATCATTTACGTCGGTGGGTGAAGCGCAAGATATATTAGCAGCGGTTGATGCGATGATAGGTGCAATAGATGCGAAGCGTGCACAATTAGGTGCGGTACAAAACCGTTTCTCATCAACCATTCGTAACCAAACGAACATCATTGAGAATGTATCGGCAGCACGTTCACGTATTAAAGATGCAGACTTCGCGGTAGAGACAGCGACGCTAACGAAAGCGCAGATCTTACAACAGGCAAGTAGTACGATTTTATCGCAGGCGAACCAGCGTCCACAGTCAGCACTATCGCTACTAGGTTAATTAATCATACCTCTGGCAACCCTATCAGGGTTGCCTTAACTCTTTTGCTCTTCACCAAAAATCACCTCTCAGAACAATTCAACGTCTATTCAAATCAAAAAACTTCTCTGTAAGTATTAAAAGTTCTCTCTTTTTATTTATTACTCACTTCGAACTTTTATTAAGATTCCTTATGAAGAAATGTCGATATTTGAGTTAAGAAAAACAAAATTTTAAAATTTATTAATACACCAATCATCCTGTTAACAGTTTGTTTTACAAGTTATTTTGCTTTATTTTAAATACAGGACGTTTCTATTTATCAAACTTTTTTTCAGATTTTTTCTAAAGAAATATTTTAGCCTGCCGATTTTTAATATGAGGCAATCTTTTTGCTATCAGAAATGTAATGACTATTTTGTTTTACTCAGCATTCATTCGGGCGTTTGCTAGTAAATATACGCAAAGTAACGTTTATTACTTATTGAAATGACAGGAGGCTATTATGTCTATCTATGTAAATACAAATGTCTCGAGCTTAAATGCGCAAAGACAGCTTTCGAAATCAGGTAATACGCTTGATGAAGCTTTCCAAAGGTTATCTTCTGGTTTGCGTATTAACAGTGCGAAAGACGATGCTGCAGGTATGCAGATCTCAAGTCGTTTAACTGGTCAAATTAACGGTTTAACGCAAGGTAACAGAAACGCCAACGATGGTATTTCATTAGCACAAACAGCAGAAGGTGCGTTAGATGAAATGACAGGCATGTATCAACGTATTAGAACCCTTGCTGGTCAAGCTGCAAATGGTTCTAATACAGATGCTGACAGAGCTGCACTTCAATTAGAGGCGAGACAATTAGGTGAAGAAATGAACCGAATTGCTCAAGATACGACCTTCGGTGGAACTAACTTGCTAGATGGTACCTTTAGTTCATCTTTCCAAGTGGGCGCAGATGCTAACCAAGTTATTAGTATGACTATGACAGCAATTGAAGCGGCAACAGGTGGCTCAATTTCAGTGAATAGTTTTGCTGTTAGTGATCTGGCGGCAGCTGCAAGTAGTGTTTCTGGTGCATCAGCGGGTGCTGACACAGCATTTGCCAACGCAAGTGGCCTGTCATTTACGTCGGTAGGTGAAGCACAAGATGTTCTAGCCGCTGTTGATGCAATGATCGGTGCTATCAATGCTAAAAGAGCTGAGCTAGGTGCTGTACAGAACCGTTTCTCTTCAACGATTAGAAACCAGACTAACGTTATTGAAAATGTATCAGCAGCACGTTCACGTATTCAAGATGCAGACTTTGCGACTGAGACCGCTAAATTAACCAAAGCGCAAATTCTGCAACAGGCTAGTTCTTCAATTCTGAGCCAGGCTAATCAGAGACCGCAAACAGCACTGTCTTTACTTGGGTAGGTAACCACAGTTAAGCATGCTATTATGTTAGAGAAAGTAGTGCTTTTAGTTCAACACTGCTTTCTCCTATCTGTTTGATGTAGGAGGTAAATATGTCTTCTAATATTCGCTCTACAGAAATGAGCTTTTTTGACTCTCAAAAAGACAATTTTGAGACGAATAAAGTTAAAGCTGATTTGCAAAAAAGTGAAGAAAGTTCAAATAACCTTAATAAAATTGAGGTAGTTGCCGATAAATCATTAGTAGATGATGCAAATGTTGACAACGGAAAAAATAAATCAGAACAGGAACTATCTTTGCAAGAAAGTTTTAATAAACTTTTTGGTGAAGAAAGTACGATTTCACTACTGCAATCTCGTTCTTTAGAGTTTTCTGTTGGAGATTATAAAGGTAACACAGTAGTAAAAGTTATCGATAAAGAAAGTAAAGACGTTATTAGACAAATTCCGTCTGAAGAGTTCATTAAGATGGCTCAAAGAATTGATTATCTTTCTGATGAAATGCAAAAAGCGAGTGGCGTTTTATTAGATAAGCAAGTTTAAAAGTATTAAGTTGAATTTAGGAGGTTATCATGCCATCTATCACATCTGCAGGCGTTGGGTCTGGTCTTGATTTAGAGGCGATCATTAGTGTAACGCTTGATGCTGAGAATGCACCAAAAGTTGCAAGATTCGATAAAAAAGAATCTACTCTTAAAGTTCAACTAACAGCGCTTGGTCAAATCAAATCTGACCTAAGTGCTTTTGAGTCGTCTCTGGATATTTTAAAAGATATTTCAAACTTCAACAAAAGAAAAACAACGGTAACTCAACCAGAAGGCGGAGATATTCTATCAGTCACATCTCAGAGTACAGCAACCGCGGGTAATTTCAATATAGCCGTCAAACAATTGTCACAAGGCAGTAGGGCGGTTCAAGCTGATGCAGCTGCATATACATCAACCACTGATGTGGTAACAGCCTCGGGCGGCACGCTTACCTTTGATGCTGGGGGCAAAACTTTTGATGTTACATTAGCTGCTGGTGCAACTCTTGCTGATTTGAGAACAGCCATTAATGAAAAAGAAGATAATTTTGGGGTGTCTGCCAACATTATAAATACAGGTGGTTCTTCAAAGCTTGTTTTTTCATCTTCTGTAACTGGTGATGGTAATGACTTGTCGGTGACAAATAACATAGCAGAGTTAGATAGGGTTTCTACTGTCGCAAATGCCGGTGGTGCCGGTGGCATGGTCATCGACCCCACCAATGATGCAGCCAGAGATGCGATTATTGAAATCGATGGCATCGAAGTGAAAAGTAGTACGAACACTTTTGAAAATGCTATTCAAGACTCAACTATTAAAGTAACAAAAGAAAGTCCTACAGACCCTAACGACCCAACAAAATTATTAACTGCGAAGTTAAACATTGATACAGATAAAGAGTATGTAAGAGAAACTCTTGAGAAGTTTGTCGAGAGTTACAATAAGTTAATGACGACTCTTGATACTATGATTACAGCTAAAACCGTTGATGCGACAGCGCGAGGTTTAAGAGACACTATAGTGAACCAGCTTAGTTCTGTTGTGACAGGGGCAGGGGGATTAGAAACTATCTACGATGCTGGCTTTAGCTTAGAGAAAGATCGCAAGTTAGAAATTAAAAACTCAGGTGTAAATGCCCTCGATGACGTTTTAAATGAATCTTACGATGATATTGGCAAGCTTTTTGCTGGTGATGGTAATATCGCTGATACATTAAGTGAAACCGTAGATTCTTATCTAAGAGCAGGTGGTTTGATATCAAGTCAGACAAATGCGCTTGAAACTGAAAAGCGCTCTCTCGTTGATGATAGAGAGCGACATTCTTATAGAATGGAGCAATATGAAGCTAGGCTTAGAGAGAAATACGCTTCATTAGATGTATTAGTTGCTGGCTTAAGAAGCCAAGGAAATGCAATATCAGCTTCCTTGAGCAGCTTGCCAGGTTTTGTTAGAGAATAATTAAGGTTGTAATATGGCTAATTCATTTACTAAAGCGTATCAAAAAGAAAGTGTTAAATCTCGATTAGCGGGTGCAGATTCATACACCATCATTACTATGCTGATGCAAGGCGCACTTGAGAGGTTAGCTAGGGGCAAAGGGTGTATTGAAAGAAATGACCTTGCAGGTAAGGCTGAGCACCTATCAAGAGCTTCCTCTATTATTTTGGCATTAATGGAGTCATTAGATCATTCTGTAGGTGGAGAGGTTACTCAAAACCTAAGTAGTCTATATGAGTACATGAATATGAGAATCACAGATGCTTCTATTGAGAAATCTGTGGACCCTTTAGTTGAAGTCATGACTTTGATGAATGAAATCAAAGGCGCTTGGGATGCTATTCCAAGAGATGAAGTTGAAAATGCGTTAATGTTGCAACAGCAAAGAGGTTAAAACTTGGATCCTTCAACGTTGCTTGAGCATTTAGAGCAAAGTACTTCAGCCTTACAAGAATTGTTGGTAAAAGTTCCAAGTGATGTAAAATTTAATGATGATGGTTCAGAGGAAGAACTACTTCAGTTAACTCTCATACTTGAACAAAGAGGTCAATTAGTGACTTCTCTAATAGAACTGTTGAATACAACCGAAGGTGAGATGCATTCGAAAATTGCCCATGCACTTTATGACACCACTTTGAATGATCAAAAATTAATTGAATTGGCTTTGACAAAGAAAGAATCTGTCCGCAAAGTTATAGTTAAAATGAATAAAGCTCCCAAAAGCATCTCCCAGTATACCAAGCATAAATAAAATTAATTGGTAAATAGACCATGAATCTAGAACAAGAATTTGAAGAATTAATTGAACATGCCGAGCAGCAAGTTCAGTTAGCCGCACAGCATCACCAGCTAGAAAAATCGCTTATTAAATCTATGCCTAAACAGTTTGAAAAGAATATTCAGGCATTTATTAAATACTTACCCGATATAGCTGAGGAATTTAGACACTACAAGCCAAAAAACTTGAATCTTTTTTGCTCAAAAAGTGGCGAGTTAAATATCATTGATAATGCGACTAAGAGCCCCTTATATGGCCATGAGCCATCAAAACAATGTGAGAAACAAGTAGAGAAAGTTCTAAAAAAACCACAGTTTAGTAGTTTAGAGTTTGGCATGAATGAAGGGTTAGATGATGAATTTATTCACACTACTTACGTTCGACAAATGTATCAGGTATACCTAGATGCTAAACAAAAGTACGAAAAATTAACAGAGGCGCCTGACCACATAGGTTCCTCAATCATTTTTGGTATTGGCTTGGGCTATCATTTAAAGCCATTATTGGATGCGGTTACTATAGATCATATTTACCTATGTGAACCAGACCGTGATTTATTTTTTGCAAGTTTATATTCATGTGATTGGGCATCAATCTTAGAAATAATAGATGAACGAGACGGCAATATTGTTTTGAACATCGGTGTTACGTATGAAAAGTTTACGGTCGACTTTATAAATGAAATGAAGCACCGTGGCGCCTTTAACTCGGTCGCGACTTTACTTTACCAACATTACCCCTCAGAAGCGTTAACACAGTTAATAAAGCAGTTTCACAAAGATTTTCATATGGTTGCAATTGGCTGGGGCTTTTATGATGATGGAGTGATAAGTATTGCCCATGATTATAACAATGCGAAGCAACGTCTGCCGACCTTGCGCAAAGATGCAAAATTAGCAACTAAATGGCGCTCTATGCCTGTCTTTATAGTTGGTAATGGTCCTTCGCTTGATGAGACTATGCCTTCTATTTTGGAGTATAGAGATAAAGCAGTTATTATCAGTTGTGGTTCGGCACTATTACCTTTATTGAAACATAATATCATTCCAGACTTTCATGTCGCATTAGAGCGCACCCGATTTACATTCGATTATTATAATGAATTCATTGACCACGAAATTCTACAGCAAATCAATTTTTTGACGGTCAATGTTATGCACCCAGAGTGTGCCAGTCTATTTAAATGGACGGGAATGGCATTCAAAGCTGCTGAGCCTGGTACAACAATTTCTTGTGAATTTATTGATGGCTATAAGCAATTTAGGCCAATGAAATATTGTAACCCTGTTGTAGCAAACACTGCGCTCGCATTTGCTTGTAACATGGGATGTGAAGAAATTTATCTAATGGGTGTGGATGGGGGATATAAAGATCCAAAATATCATCACTCAAAGAGCAGTTCTTACTTTAACGATGATGGTAGTGACAAAGAGGATCTTTCTAAGCTTATTCGCGCAGGCGAAATGCAAACAGAAGGTAACTTCACTGACGTTGTTTATACCACAGCTTTTTTTAGCGTTGGTAATGACCAATTAGGTACTTTACTTAGAGATTTCCCTCAGGTGAATTGTTTCAACTGTTCAGACGGGGCTAAAATTAAAAATTCGACGCCTTTAAGACATGATGACATTTTACTTTCATCGCATTTAGCGGATAAAAACGAATTTATAGAAGTCTTAAAGAATGAGCAGTTTATCCAAAGAGAGTTTGATGAGAACGAATATCAAAATTGGGTAGCAATAGATAAATTTTCTCAAGTCTGTGATGATTTAATTAAATTTGTAGATAGAGACTTTGAAAGCCGTTCAGAGATCGCAATTGCATTAAAGCTACAAGTCCGCTACCTGTATTCTTATGGTAATACTAGATACAGGCATTTATATTTCTTGTTAGATGGTTCAATCACTTATATTCACTCTATTTTTAGAATGATTCAGTATAGCTTCGCAAAGGATGAAGATGTGTTGAAAATAATGAGTGAAGCGTTTGAGATATTCATTGAGTATATGACTGAAGCCAAAAAGAAATACCGAGGTGTTTTGACGGCTAATGACTCTCAAAGAAGCTACTTGATGAACATGTTAGATAGTAAGAAGTAATAACGGTCTAATAGCGCACCTAGTAGGAGAATGTGATGTCTAATTATAAATCGTCCGCGACATACAGTGAGAAAACCGAGCGTTGGTATGACGAATCTTATGAAAATGAAGGCTTCAAAGCCCAACGCCTATACCCTAATGAAGAACTTCTTCGTTTTTTAGGTCGAAAGTTTTTCAATAGTACACATAGAGAAGAAAGAAAGTCGATTCGAGTTTTGGAGCTTGGTTGTGGTTCAGGCGCAAATCTATGGATGATTGCGAAAGAAGGCTTTGATACCTATGGGATTGATATTTCGAAGCAAGCTATTGATTTAGCTGAATCAATGTTAAATCATTGGGATGCCAATGCCACTTTGATCAAGGGGAGCTTTGAAGAGTTACCTTTTGAAGACAATTACTTTGATGTAATTGTCGATGTGTTTTCTACGAATTGTTTAACTCAAGCAGCGTTTGAAAATTGTTTGCAACAGGTTGCACGTTGTTTGAAGCCCTCAGGTGCTTTTTTTTCTTATACGCCTTCCACTGCAAGTGACGCATTTAAGAATCACCATCCGGCAAAGTTGATAGATTCTTGGACTCTAAATGGGGTGTATAGAGAAACCTCTCCATTTTGTGGGCAAGCTTATCCATTTCGATTTACGACCCCAGAGCATTACTCTAAATTATTAGCAGAAAAAGAAATTAACGTTGATTATATCGAAACTGTTGGTCGAACGTACAACAACTTAACTGAGTATTTTGAATTTGTTGTTGTCTCAGGAACTAAGGCATGACTTTTGATCTCATAAAATGGGTTGAACAATATGCTTTAAATGCAAAAATGGATGTTCGAATAAATGATGAGGCTGCACTGAGAGAATTTATTGATTGCAGTGGTTGCAGCATCATAGATCATTACTCTTGGATGATTGCCTATCACCAAGAGTATTTAGCAAGCCAATATAGCCAAGTTTCAAGTGCCTCTATTTTGCTTCAATCAAATGGCAAAGCTGCCGGGGTGTTTACCATAAACGTTCGTAAAAGTGCTCAAGGATATGAAATTGGTAGCAGCTCCTCAGAAATATTACCTCCTTTCATAGAGCAAACCTTGTCGAGAAAAGTTAAGCATAAATTATACAAGCAATGCTTCAATTTGATCCTGTCTTTGGGTGAAGAGCTTAAAACCCCTAAATTAGCTTCTAGCTTTGATTATATAAATGGTGTTTATGAGCCTTGGTATAATTTATTTGCAAGCCAAGGGGCGCAAATAAAGGTTAGCCAGAACCTATTTTGTGACCTTTCATTTTCTGAATCTGAATACGCCAATATGATCCGAGAGCGTTATAAAAATCACATTAAACGTGCGGAAAAACTCTGGCACGTCGTTGTAAAAACAGAGGTTTCATGGCAAGAGTTTTTAGCTTTTCAACAGCTACATTTAGATGTTGTAGGTTTTAAAACTCGAAGCGACCTGTCGTGGGAAATGCTGTTTAATGCTGTTAACCGACAAGAAGCATTTATCGTGTTTGCTATGGATCAAAGTAATGAGCTTATTGGTGCGGCATTATTTACTGTATCGAATAAAGTAGCTACTTACTCGGTAGGTGTATATGACAGAACTTTATTTGCAAGCCCGGTTAGTCATTTAGTTCATTATTATGCAATAAATAAAATGAAAGAAATGGGCTTAAATACTTACTTTCTTGGCGCTAAAAATGCATTGTATGAATGGCATGAGCCTTCAGTAAAAGAGTCAAAAATTGGTGAGTTTAAAGATGGTTTTGCTACTTATTCGTTACTTAAAACTTATTGTTCGATTGATTTAAAGTAAGGTGTGATTATGGCAGGTTGTGTAGTTGTCGGAGGAGGGATTGCGGGCCTGTTCTCAGCAATATTGGCTAGTAAGTATTTTGACAAGGTGACCCTTATAGAGAGTGCTGAGAAATGTGGCGGGCTGTTGTGCTCTTGGCAAGATGAAGATGGAAATTACTTTGATCTTGGAACGCACATATTGTCAGAAACCGGTGATCCAAACGTTGATGATATTTTATTTCGTGATGTTCATAAAAATAAGCAAGATTGGCATCATTTTGAAATAATGAAAGTATCAAGTAGCTTTAATGGTCAACATTACAATACAGGTCAATTTGTTCCTTTAAACTTTCTTGCGGAACAAGATTACGAAAAGGCACTTGTACAGTTGCTAAGTGCGAAAGGCTTGTCTATAGATGAAGCGGATAATTTAGAAGAATTTGCACTGAATAACTATGGTGAGGTTATTACAGACAAAATCTTTAGGCCTATTATGCACAAACTGCAAAGTGCAGAGCTTAAAGATTTGCATCCATCAGTGCATTATATTTTTGGATTAAGTCGATTTATTCCAGGTTCAGCAGAACTCGCTAGGGAATTAAAACAATCCCCAAAATATGATAAAAAGTTGGCATTTGCTTCCTATTATGAAGGCGTTAGTGATATTCCAAAGTACTATCCAAAACGGGGCGGAGTTGAGCTATGGGTTGATTATTTGGTTGAGCAGGCTATCGAGCTAGGTGTAGAAATTTGTACCTCTGAAAGCGTCACTGGGCTAAGGTATGAAAATAACAGTATCGCAGAAGTGACGACTCAAAGTGGCAAAAAACTGCAGTGTGACCATGTAATATGGACAATACCACCTGTATTTGCATTAAAACTACTCGACTTGCCATTAGCAAATGTTCCTGTTCGATTTTGTCCTACATCACTACATCATTTTGTTTTAGATCGACCTTTTTTAGACAAGAACTTTTATACGAATGTTTATGACACGGAAAGTGCTGCATTTCGTGTCACTTTTTATCCCAATATTAATCATGAACCTACAGAAGGCCCAAACACCTGTACAGTAGAAGTTATTGGTGAGTTTAATTTAGAAGAACAGGCGCTTAACGACAGGATCATATCTGAGCTTAAATCTCTTGGCTATATTGAGCCATTAGCTCAAGTGCTCAGCGTTTCAACCACTAAACTGGCTATGGGCTTTCCGCAGCTAAGTACAGCTTTTGTGAATGAGAAAATTCGACAGGTTGAAGCCCTTGAATCTAAAGTGGAAAATATCACTTTACTTGGTAAGGCAAGTAAATCAGAGTTTTTTGTATATAGTATTTTACAAGAAGCTTTTGGACAGTTAACAGGCAAGTTTGGTGGTCATTAAAGATCCCAAAAATAGAGAAAAATATGAGTAAGTTTAATTGGCAGGCCATTTATGAAGCTGGTGAACAGCTCAATCAGTACCCTTATGATTTTGTTGTCTCTCACTTTTTTAATTTAAGAAGTGCAAGAAAAGATAATAAACTCAAAGTACTTGATTTAGGTTGTGGTGCTGGAAATCATGCAATTTTTTGTGCAGAACAAGGCGCACAAGTTGTCGCGTGTGATTTTTCTGTTGCTGCGCTTGAAGTATTAAAGCAGCGTGCTGCGGACAAAGGTTTAGCCGATAAAATTACGACACATCAAGTCGATTTTGATGACTTTGAACTCCCTTATTCTGGTTTCGATATTGTGATCGACAGACTGGCTGTCACAAACGTGTCTCAGCAGAGTGCTCAATCAGTATACGATAGTGTTTATGATGCAATGGCGAAAGACGGTGCTGTGATAGCTAACTTTTTTACAGATTCACACTCACATAAAGAGTTTGGCCAATTTTGTGACAAAGAACAGGTGTGGAAGCATTTTTCTGATGGTATTTTTAAACCACTGATAAGTGCAAACTTTTATACTCAGAAGCAGATTGAAAAACTATTTGAAAAGTATGAGTTCGAAGCCCTAAATCGTGAAACTGATGAATCTGTATTGAAAGGTAATCCCTCATGTTTATCTACATGGAAAGTCATTGCTAGAAAGCTTTAATTTTTAAGGGCATAACATTGAGTGATTTTGAATTAGTAAAGTGTACAGATCTTGTTAAGTGGACTGCGTTTGTCAGTAGTTCTATTCACGGCAATAAATATGCTTTAGCTGAAGTCATAAGTGCACTTGGATGCTCCGCCGATTACTGGTTCATTAATAGAAAAGGCAACCCGGTGGCTGCTATTCCTATTATTACACATAACTCGGTTGGACAGGGGTTACCTATTCATTCGTACTATGTTGGTATTATGCTCCATCCAGAGGTGACTTCAAGTAAAGATAATAGGCGAACAGAATGTGAGATTGCAATAACGCAGTTTGCAATGGAAGCCCTGTCACTAATTTATGACCAGTTTGAATTAAGTTTGCACCCTACGATGAAAGATATTCGAGGGTTTGATTGGTTTAACTATCACACACCACAAAATGGAAGAGCGGTTATTTCGCCGCAATACACGGCTATATCAAATTTACAACCTATAACTAATATCCGTGATGCTGCTAGAGGATCTAGGCGAAGAGAAGAGAAGTATGCTTTTCAAAGAGAATCACTTCTGTTCAGTTATGATGGTACAGTAGATGAATTGCTCTCTCTTTATAAATTTACTTTTGCTCGTCAGGAAATTGAGTTGACGAATGAAACACTGAAGGCAACGCGACAGTTTGCAGAGTATTTAATAGAGAGCCAGCAAGGAGATATTGCGGTTGTAAGAGATAAGGAAGGAAAGGCTGTTGCGGCTGGGTTAGTAATGTATGATTTCCATAAAGTTGCACATATACCAGTAGTTGGAACTGGCGAGAGTCGCTATGGTGGTACTTTACTGTATTTCCAAATGATGGAACATGCTGCCAAAAAAGGTTATCAGTATATGGATTTTAATGGGGCTAATTCGCCAAACCGTGGCTACTTTAAACACAGTATCGGCGCTAAGGCGCAGTTGTTCTTTCATGTACGCTGGGTACGCCCATAAATTGTGTTGAGATAGTTAAATTAGGCCACGACATATGGATAATGTATGAAGAATGCGAATGTTAGGCATGCTAAGAGTTTGATCGCGGCAAAACAATACCTTCAAGCTTCTACTGTATTAGAAACCTTATTGCAAAGTGACCATAAAAACGTCGAGCTTTTAACTTGTTTGTCTCTGTGTCAAAGCCACCTGGGAAATAAACTTGAAGCGATAGCCGCAGCTATTGATGCAGTTAGGTTTAGTGGGTTTGAGCACGCTTGCTATGTCTCTTTATTTAGTACCTTAGATTCGAACGATTATCCTCACTACCTTAGGCCGTTAGAGCTGGTTTTGCTTGAAGCCTTAAATGATAAATACCTTGAAGGCCAAGCCATTGAGTTTCTAAGAATTCAGTTTTTTGCTAAATACAGAAAAGTCTTTGCGAAGCCGATAGAGAGTTTAACTGAAGAATTAGAATTGATGATCGCGGATCCTTTGCTTATTGCGATTGTTTCTCGTGGTATTACCCCGCATCATCAACTCGAAAAAATTATTTTGTTAGCAAGAAAAGAGCTATTGTACTGTATTGCGAATAATTTAGATGCCAGAGCTTATCAACCGACAATTAATGCGATTGCATGTCAGAATTTGTTGAATGATGGGGTGTATTTTCAAACTGACGAAGAGCTAGCGCTAATTTCAGCTTTAGCACATTGTGATAAACAGTTTGCTTATGCAGCCGTCGCCCTAAAAATTTGCTATGCAAACTTTGAACAGGCTCTGAGTATTTGGGCGGAAAATAAAACGTTATTTGAGCATGTTAGTTTGAAGCTCTTAGGAGATGATCTCGCTTTTTACGCCTCTGTAGCATCGTCCCCAAGCTCTGAAGAATATGAAGTAGCTGATGCGACTTCCCTCAGTGTACAGTCATTTTATGCCGAAAATCCTTACCCAAAGTATAAAGTGGTAAAACTCAGTGCGCTGAATGTATCACAGTGTATGGCAAGACTTGGGTTAGAGCAGGTCGAAAGGCCCAATATTTTAATTGCTGGGTGTGGGACAGGGTTACAAGCAATAGAATTAGCATATGCAAATAAAGATGGTCATGTGACCGCAATCGATATTAGCCCTACAAGTCTTAATTATGCTAAAAAAATGGCATCAAAATACCAGCTAGAGAATATAGAGTTTAAGCTCCATGATATTCTTAATATTAGCAGTCTAGGGCAAAAGTTTGATTATATTGTTTCAACAGGTGTACTTCATCATATGTCCAGTCCGCAAGCAGGACTAAACGCACTGGCGAAACAGTTAAAAAATAACCGTTTAATGGTACTTGGCTTTTATAGCAAACAAGGGCGCAGACAGCTTAGTGAAATTAGGGATAACTTAATACGCCATTTTAATGCTAACGGTGTTCAAGATATAACGAAATCATCTTTGCCTGAATGGCGACATAGTTGGAGTGAAGAGCAAAAACGAGCGCTTTGGTTTTGCAGTAATGACTTTTTTAACACACATGGTTTAATGGATGCCATTTTGCATCCTCAAGAAACTTACTATGATACTTCTGAGCTAAAAGATATGCTTGATGAAGCGGGCCTTAGTTTTAAGTCAATGGCTTTAAATTCAGTTCAGCGAAGTTATTATCAGCAAAAAATCAATCAAGTTAATCCAATGACCTTCGGTGAAAGCTTAGAGCGCTGGGGGCAGTTTGAATCCTTGCACCCTGACTTTTTCTACTCAATGTACAACTTTTTCGTTTATAAATAATAAAGTAAACAGCAACTGATCAAAATGAGAGCAGTTGCTGTGACTGCTTTTAAAAGTGTGGATTATTATCGACAACCTCAAGAAGCTTAGCAGCTTTTAGGTTTTCGATAATCTCGTAGAGCTCCCACATTGGCACTTGTATTTTTTGTGCTATTTCTAATGTTGACAATGTACCGTCGCAATAACTGATAAAGTTCATCATATTACTTACCATCGCATTGCTTTGTTTTGTACTGAGGTTAGGGTAAAGGCCGCGTTTACCTAATTGAGGTTCGCAAAGCACTGTGAGCTTAAGCACCTCATTTTTCTCTATCACTTCTAGACACCTTTGCAGTGCTAAATACCCGCCATTAAGCCCTTCAGGTGTCACCAAATTTAGATCATCGAGCGAAGTGTGGTACTCGGGATAATGGTTATATTTAGTACGCATTATACAGGCAACTGGTAAATCTACGCCTGGTGCACAGTAACGGCGTTCGTCACTACCGCTTTCATAAAAAGGATAAGTTTTATAGGCTTGGTCGGTATGATGAAGTACATGCTGAGCGACAGTGTCTGAAAGTGTATTTTCTGCTCTTGAAGGAATATAAGAATAATCTCTATTATCGCCAATACAAGTAATGTTATAGCCGGCGATAACTTTTTCTTTCATTTCATCAAGATGGCGACTTAAATAGGTAAGCGACCCAATAGTTTCTGGGATAAGAATAATACGATAGCTGTATTTTAATTTTTCTTGTTGTAATAACCATTTAGCTAGAAATGTTGTGACAGTCGGTCCGGATAGCTCATTGTTTGCAAGAGACGGGTGGCAAACATAGCTTGAAAGAAACACTTCTTGCTCTGATTCACCTGGGATAAGAAGCTCGGCATAAGTTAAATGGCCATCCTTCAACTCAGAGTCAATTACAACCTGATAGTTACCTTCCTCGAGTTGTTCATATTGAATTTGTGATAAACAAAATCCCCAGTGTGGTGAGTAATAAGACGTAATATAGGGAATTGCATCTGGTTGCTCAGGTAACGTATATAGATGTGCTTTTAATTCATCCAACGACAGCGTTTTATTGACTGGTATAGAGTACCCAATAACATGCAAATTACTCTTTTTAAAGTCAATAATTTTTTTACCTTGCGGGTCTAAAATATAAGCGTCATTGATATTCCACTCTTTGGGAACCGTCCAATCAAAGCATTTTGTGCCACTAGGGACTTCGTACATTTTGAGGTCAGGAATGTGTTTTTGAATAATTTTCAAAGACTGGCGTACACCATTACCTGTGATGCTTCGACAGATCGGCCACAGCTCTTGAGCAAGTTGGTGGATTTCTTTTCCTATCATGATAGTCCTAGTCCTCTGTTTGACGTGGTTTGTTAACAAGCTCCCATTGCATAGGCGTACCTTTGGCGATATCTTGTTCGGCAATTGCTCCGATTAGTGATCCATAATGTTTAGGAGCTAAACCAAATCCAGGACGAATTCTACGAATGTTACGCTCATTAAAGGCTTCGCCTTTTTTAATATCTTCTACGACATAGATTGAGCGTCTAAACTGCAAGTTCGCGGATTCTGCTTTTTTTAGTTCATAATTTGCTCGACCTAAAGATAGCCAAGCATCTTTGGTTGTATCACACAGTTGCTGCAACTCGTTTGGTTCTAGAGAAAAAGCCGCATCAGGACCGCCATCTGCACGCTTTAAAGTAAAATGCTTTTCTATTACTGTTGCGCCGAGTGCTGTTGCTGCTACTGCGGCGGTTGTACCCAGAGTATGATCTGACAGCCCCACTTGTACACTAAAGTCTTGTTTAAGTTTAGTGATAGTGCTTAGGTTTGATTCAGCGATTGGAGTAGGGTAGCCGCTAATACAATGCAGTACGATAAGTTCTTCATTACCATTATCTTTTGCAACTTGGATAGCTTCTGCAATCTCGTCATAAGTTGCCATGCCAGTCGATAAAATCATTGGTTTTTTGGTTTTGGCAACTTTGGCAATTAAAGGGTGATCGACTAATTCAAAAGACGCGATCTTATATGCAGGGGCATTGAGTGATTCAAGAAAATCAACAGCAGTTTCATCAAATGGCGAGCTAAATAAGGTTATGCCTAGGCTATTAGCATAAGAAAATAGCGCTTGATGCCAATCCCAAGGAGTATGAGCCCACTCATATAGCTGGTATAAATTTTTACCATCCCAAAGGCCACCCTCGATCTGAAAGTCAGCCTTATCGCAATCAATAGTCATAGTATCTGCGGTATAGGTTTGCATTTTTACCGCACTGGCACCGGCTTGTTTGGCTTGTTTTATTAACTCTTTAGCTCGGTTGATGTCTCCATTGTGGTTACCAGACATTTCAGCAATGATGTAGGGGCTAAAACCTTCGCCTATATAGGTGTTATCTATTTTAATTGGATTGCGCATAACGAACAGGAATGTAATTTTGTTTACGTTAGAGTGTATCTTACTTTTTGATTAGATTCATTTTTGGCGTGAAAATCAGGTTATTAAATTTGGTGAATAGTGATATTACATACTCATTAGTAGGGCAAGTTTGCCTGACAAAGTAAAACCCGATATGCTAACCGTATAAGCCATTATTTATAAGGCAATTTTCATCGTTGTTTTGTAAATAATGTAAAGCGAACATTTAGCGTGCTCTGCAAAACGTGGTGGCTCGTCAATATATACAAAAGTTGGATACAATGAGTGAATTAAAACAGCTTAACCAGTTGATGTTGGACTCTGCTGAAGATGCTATCAAATATGTTAAACATATTAGCGATAAAGACATAAAATTAGACTACGCGGGTCTTGGAGAGCTTGATCTCGTTCTTGATGAGCTTGCAAAAGAAAATGCCATGACGCCGCTTGAAGATAAAGTGCTTTTTACAGTAAGTACCATGTTTGGGGCTTTTATCGGTGAGCTTTTCAAGATAGAGGCTGGCGGTGAGTGGTTTATGGATGAAAGTGACCCTAAAGCTCCGTTTATCGTTTTAAATTATGCAGGACGCGCTTACCCATTTGCCTCGGTGTGTTTTGAGAAAATCGTAAATAACTCAGAAATTAGTGCATGCCGATATTTTGAGTTAGCACTAAGTAACCTCGAAGCTTAATGTACCTGATTAAGAATAAATAAATCATCAGCAACTCGTTGGAAACCCGCTTTAGAGAATAGGGCCTGAGAGGGCAGATTATCAGGGTGAACAGTAGCCGTTATAGTAAGCGATTTAAACTTATCAGGAATTGCATAGAGGGCAAGTTCTGCTAGTCCTCTACCGTGTTGTTTAGGGTCAATTAAAATTGAAACTTCATATGATTTGTCGTGTTGATCGAGTCTAAGCATCCCAACAGCCACTTCACTTTGGTCAGCCCAGCGCTCTGTGATGATAAATAGATGACGTGACGGGTCTTTTAATACTTGCTCATACCATTGACAGTGCTCTTCATAACTTATTTCATGATTGGTTCTAGAATATTTCCTGACTATTTTTTGCGATTGCCAATGAAAAAGCGTTTGTTTGTCTTGTTCAGTTGCAGCTCTTAAATAAACATTTGATAGATTTAAAGCTTTGAGTGCTCGTTTTGCGCCCCGTCCATCGCAACAAGCAGCAGCCTTTTGCACCATAGAATGATACAGAGTTTGTGAGTCTATTAAGTTGGAAATCGCATCTTTCACTTTATTTACTGTAAGCTGCGAGGACTTCCCTAAGTTGATAATCGCACCCTTGCTCGAAAGTTTGTCTAAAACCAGAGCTTGGTTATCGGCCAGTTCGACAGCTAAAGTGGGTAAACCAAGACAGCACCTTTCCCAAGCCGAAGAGCCACTGGCTCCGATAGCAATATCTGCCTGATACATTAACTCAGTCATGTTGTTTACGTCGGTGAGTACTTTAAGCCAAGGGCAGTTTGTACTTATTGACTGAAAATAGCTTAGAGATTTACTCTTACTCGGAATAACCAATGTGACCTTTAGTGAGGACTCTAAAAACAGATTTACTTGGCGGACCGCTTCGACAACCAGCTTATTTATTTCTTCAGCATCAGAGCCGCCCATATTGATTAGGAGCTCTTTTACTGTGGTCATACTTTTACGTCTTAACATGGCTTTTTCTCGCCACTTTACAAAGTCATGCCTTAAAAGCATATAAGACTTGCCCGTTAATAACCGACAGTCTTCGGGGACTAACCCCGTGTATCGTTCTCCATCTGTATCTAAGGTTTGATCAAGCAAGAAATCACAGCGATGAGTACGATTTGCTAAATCGTCGATGACAAGGATTCTCTCACAATAGGCTTTTATTTCCTCGTGGTACCAAGGTGTTTGTATGGCATAGCTATCCACAATTAGCAGGTGTTGTTGCCCTAGTTGCGCGATTACCTTTTGCGTGGATTTAGCGTCTTGCTCTAGTGTAGATAGTGAGCTAGAGGGCATTCTGACTAGATTAAACTCGTTTCTCAGTAGCTCAGATTCACAGAAGGGGGTTGTTTGAGCACTTATAAAGGTCGCAGTGAGTTTTATATTTTGTTCCGACAGTTGTAGGCTTAACTCCTCAACCAGCGCTAGGCATCTCATAAAGTGGCCAGCACCGATAGTTGAGCTGGCATCTGTACGCACTGCGACTTTTAACATTATCTAACCTTGAACACGTTTTCTAAGGGGGTGCCGGTAAAGTACTTATCAAGGCATTGTTGTTCAACTGCGTTTACCAGTATAGGTAGTACTTCATCGTAAGCTGTTAATAAGGAGTCAATGTGATGCGCTTTATGCGAAAAAGACAAATTGTGGCTGCTGTTAATTAGAATGCCACGTTTGGCCATTTCTTGAATAAATAACGAACGAAGCTGAAGTGCACTGTAGTTACCTTGAGGAGCAATATTGAAAAATGACCAGCTAGGGTGTCCAGAAACAGACATCCATGATTGCGTATTATGTGTCTCTATTAGATGCTGCAACCCTTTGCTTAATGTGTCTCCTAATGTTGTGACATGATTGATGACGTCATCTCTTTGCATTTTTTCAATAGTTGCAAGCGCGGCGGCAAGAGAGAGTGTTTCACCTGCAAAAGTACCTGAGAAGAATATGTCATTCATTAGTGCCATAATATCTGCTCGGCCGCAAATAACAGAAATAGGGTACCCGTTAGCAATGCCTTTACCAAAGGTTGCCATATCGGGGGTTACTCCAAATAAGGATTGGGCACCGCCAATATCGAATCTAAAGCCAGTAATGGTTTCATCAAAAATTAAAACTGCACCAAATTGCTCGCAAAGTTCTTTCACACCTTGCAAAAAGCCTGCTTCTGGGAAAGCGACATTCATTGGCTCCATGATCACGGCAGCAATCTCATTCGCCTCTAAAATAGCCCGAAGAGACTCTAAATTATTGTATTGAAAAGTATGGGTGAGTGATTGTACTGCTTTTGGAACACCGAGGTTTCTAGAAGTACTGCCAATATACCAATCTTGCCAACCATGGTAACCACATACGGCAACATGCTCTCTGTTTGTAAAAGCGCGAGCAAGGCGAATGGCTGCAGATGTTGCATCACTACCATTTTTAGCAAATCGAACTTGTTCAGCGCAAGGAATGAGTTCGCAGATTTTCTTTGCCACAGAGGTTTCAATCGGGTGTGATAGAGAGAATGACACGCCAGATTGCATTTGTTGCATTACACTTTGGTCAACATCTGGATCGCAATAGCCCAAAGAAATAGCAAGCAGGCCGTTCACAAAGTCAATATATTCATTTCCATCAACATCACTCACCATACAGCCTTTGCCGTGGCTAAGAAAAAGCGGTGCAGCATTTTTTGGAAAAGCCATTTGGCTTTTACTGAAGGTTTGGGCTCCCAGAGGAATATAATTCAGAGCACTTTCAAGGTGTTGGTTTGACTTATTATATTGACTCATCATGTAAATTCTCTAATTAGTTAAACTTGTTTGGCTTCATTTCTTGAAAACTGTTTATTGTCATCGAGCCAAGTCGGGTTTTCAGCCAATAGATTGAGGGTTTTCTGCAAATTAAAGTTTGTGTCTAGAGGGTATAAGGCTGAATAGATTTTCTTGATTAGCGTTAAATCTTCAGGGTGATCAACCGTTAAGCGAAGCAAAGGCAATTCTGTGGGGGCATCATAGTTTACGCATAAAAACTGTTCCTGATGTGTAAATAAAAAGGGCGTAACATGCTCTCTTTGATGCGCAGTATCTGCCTGTGATTGTGCACTATGCAGTGCGCTCGCTTTCATTACTTCTACATCTAACCCATCAGGATACATTGCTGGATGACAGTTACTGGTAAAATCGGCCTTTGCAGCTAGATGTTTTGCGACGATATTATCAACAAGTTCACTGTCAACTAGTGGGCAGTCTGCAGTTATCCTAACGATATGATCAGCCGGGTACATTTGACTCGCCATATAAAAGCGATTTAACACATCATTAAGTGAGCCTCTAAAACACGCGATATGATGACTATCACAGAATGTAGATATGGCATCATCTGAGTGTTCATTACTAGTCAATACAACGACTTCATTGAGCATTTTTGCATTTTTTAACCGCTCAACGATATGTTGTAACATCGGTTTGTCGATAATATTGGTTAATACTTTGCCAGGTAATCGACTTGATGACATTCTGGCTTGAATGAACGCATTTACTTTCATGATTATAACGGACTCTAACTTGATTAAGCTTTTATCGGCCAAGTAGCAGGATTTATGAGGGCTAAGTTATGACATTTAAGCATTTCAAAATCGATTGCATTTGAGTTAGCTAGCTCTAATGCTTCATTATGATGATTAAGTATGTCTGATAGTTGAGATTGAGCACATACTCCGATAACCGCTCGGTTGATAAAATCAAACTTATATATAATTGCAAGCGCAAGGCTGATTGGTGCGCAATTAAGCTGCTGACATACTGAGGAAAATCGCGCAAACTCAGCTGAAAATGGCCTGAAATGTTCAGGCAATGTTTCAAAATCTGCTAATAATGCTCCCTGTAAGAATAGTGAGCGAGCATGAACTTCGATATTGAGATTATCATAAAGTGCTAAACAATTAGCTGCAGAAAAGCGTTGATCAAAACAATTAAAAGGGACTTGTACAATTTCAATAGGAAACAGTTCGCATATGCGAACTAACTGCTCTGGTGAATAGACAGAAACGCCAATCTTGGCTATTTTTCCCTGTTCTTTTAGTGAAACAGCCTGTGCAAAATTATGGCTCGCATGGCTATTTAATAAATCATCAGCATCGTGAAACAAAACAGCATCTAAAAAGGGTCTTTTTAAAATGTGTATGCTGTTGGTGACTATTTGAGAAATACTACTTTGGCTAGCTCTCAGGCTGGGGATTTTAGTTATAACATCAAACCTTGAAAGCGCTGAGATACTTCCCAGCACAGTTTCACTATCACCGTAAGCCGGTGCGGTATCTAAAGTGCATATACCTTGCTCAGATGCATAATTTAAAATCTTACACGCTTCAAGCTTTGACACTTTTCCAGCATTATTGGTGACACCATAGTTTAGGCCAAATTGCGCTGTGCCGAGTGCTATTTTCATAAACAATTACGAAGTAACTTAACGACTTGATCTTGCTCCTGAACAGTAAGGTCAGGAAAGAGAGGCAAGGTAATTATTGAATTGTAAAATGATTCTGCGTTAGGGCAATAGCCTTTACTAAACCCTTTTTCTCTATAAAAAGGTTGCCAGTAAATAGGAATGTAGTGGACATTAACGCCAACGCCATGGGATTTCAATGTATCAAATGTTTTCCTACGTATTGAACGATTTTCTAAACGAATAATAAAGAGGTGGTAACTACTATAGTTATCTTCTTGTATTTCTATAGGGGATACAGGCAATTCACTTAGTAATTCATGGTAGCGCGAAGCGAGTAAGTTTCTTTTACTGACAAACTCATCTAAACGAGTTAATTGACTCGCGCCTAGAGCAGCTTGTAAATCTGTTAATCTGTAGTTGAACCCTAATTCACGTTGCTCGTAATACCAAGCGCCTTCTTCTTCAGAACTTAATGCTGATGGATCCCTAACAACACCATGACTTCTTAGTTGTCTAAGCTTTTGTGCGATCTCATTGTTGTTGGTTGTCGCAATACCACCTTCACCAGTTGTAATAATTTTAACAGGGTGAAAACTAAACACACAAATATCACTATATTTGCAACTGCCAACAGGCGATGCTTTGTATGCTGAACCAATAGCATGCGATGCGTCTTCGATAACCTTGAAGTTAAATGTCTCGGCTAATTTTGAAATTCTGGCCATATCACAAGACTGACCTGTTAAGTGGACAGGAATAACAACTTTAGGGAGTCGGTTTTCTTCAGCGGCTTGTTTTAATTTGTTTTCAAGCGCTGTAACTGACATTAAGCCCGTATTTATTTCTACATCTACAAAATCTACTTCTGCACCACAGTACAAAGCACAATTACTTGATGCCACAAAAGAGATAGGGCTAGTCCAAACTATATCCCCTTTACCAACGCCCAGAGCTAAACATGCAAGGTGCAAACTCGCTGTGGCATTACTGGTTGCAACAGCGAATTTTGCCTCGCAGTACTGAGCTATTTTGTTCTCAAAATTAGGTACTTGAGGGCCTTGAGTTAAAAAGTCCGAACGTAATGTTTCAATAACCGCGTTTATGTCGGCATCGGAAATGTTTTGTCGTCCGTAGGGGATCATTTTAAAGCCAACTCATTAAAATCTTTGATTTCTTCAACACTTAAAAAGTGTTCGTTGTCTCTTGAGTTATATTCGAAATTAGGGGTAACAGCACTGCCTTTTTCACCAAGAGCGTTGGTTGTAAAATCATTACTGCGGCTACTGAATTTAATCCCAGGTGCAATAACATAATGATCATTATATTCATAAGTATCATAGCTTAGATCCGCTGGGCACATTATTTCATGCAGCTTTTCTCCAGGTCTAATTCCGATCACTTTAACAGGTAAATCTGGCGCCATAGATTCGGCTAAGTCAACGATCCGAATTGAAGGTATTTTAGGAACGAATATTTCGCCACCAAGCATGCGCTCAAAATTTTTCAGTACAAAATCAACGCCTTGTTGCAGGGTGATCCAAAAGCGAGTCATTTCAGCATGAGTGATAGGAATGAAATCTTTTCCTTCATCAATAAACTTTTGGAAAACAGGAACAACAGAGCCTCTTGAGCACACAACATTGCCATATCTTACGACAGAGAAAATAGTACTATGACCGCCAGAAATGTTATTGGCTGCAATAAACAACTTATCAGAAGCAAGCTTAGTTGCACCATATAAGTTGATAGGGTTTGCTGCTTTGTCAGTTGATAGCGCTATCACTTTTTTAACTTCGTTATTAAGCGCTGCATCAATGACATTCTCAGCACCTGTAATATTGGTCTTGATACACTCCATAGGGTTGTATTCAGCCGCAGGTACTTGTTTTAATGCTGCAGCATGAATGACATAATCAACACCACGCATCGCCCTATTTAGGCGATCTTTGTCGCGCACATCTCCAATAAAGTAGCGCATACAGTCGTCGTCGAACTCTTGTTGCATTTCAAACTGTTTCAGTTCATCTCTAGAGAAAATGATGATTTTTTTAGGGTTATATTTGGCTAGGAGTGTTTTGGTGTATTTTTTACCAAATGAGCCTGTGCCCCCAGTAATAAGAATAGTTTTATTATTAAACATAAAGTCACCTATCTCTCTGCATTGATATGTTTACAGTTCATACAGAGTGCGAATATTAACCAAGTCTTCAGTTAATCATAAATAATATAATTGTCAGTACTTTATAATACTTGAAAATACTTTGCAGTAATTATACCTATCTCAGTTACGTAAATGTGTTCAAAGGAGATATTTTTAGCATTATAGGCTAAAATTTATCCATAAAGTGTGCCGAAGATTTAATTCATAGTGCAGTTGGAATGGAGGACTTATGAAAATTTCATCTACTAACTTAAATAGTTCAATCAGTAATGCCGATTTGACGGATAAAATCAGCAAACAACTTGCTTCTGGTAAACGAATTAATAGTGCTGCCGATGACGCTGCGGCACTGCAAATAATCGATAGACTTAATTCTCAACTATCCGGTACTCAGCAATCAATTCGCAATGCCTATGATGGTATTTCTCTTTCTCAAACCGCTGACTCTGCACTGTCGGGTGTTGGGGATGCTGTATCTCGTATTAGGGAGTTGTCAATTCAAGCGGGAAGTGGTGCGCTCACGGATTCAGATAGACAAGCGCTTCAGCAAGAAGTCAGTCAGCTACAAACACAAATAACAGAGACGTTTGAGAATACCAGCTTTGGCGGTAAAGCAGTATTTGATGGTGAAGATACTAGCTTTCAAGTAGGGCCTAATGCAAACACAACGCAAGTATTGAGTGGTACAGATGGCAGTTTTAGTAGTGCAATTTTAAGTGTAGATATTTCAACGCAAGCAGGAGCGCAAGCAGCTTCAACAGTTGCAGATGATGTGAGTGAAGCGATCAATGAACAACGAGCACAATACGGTGCATTTGAAAATTCTTTATCAAGCACCATAAGAAATTTAGGAAGCCAAGAAATTAATGTGGCACAAAGCCAAAGTCGTATTCAAGATACAGACTATGCACAGGCTGTTTCGCAACAAGTTGCGAATGATATTTTGTCGCAAGCCTCTATCGCGATCCGTGGGCAAGCAAACCAATCGGCATCTTCAGTTTTAGGTCTTCTCTAACTCTTTGATGTATATATCAATACAAAAGTATTGATATAACTCATACTAAGTGGCATTTTTTTGGCGATAGAGTCAAAAACTTGCCACTTAGGTATTGCATCCCTGACACACTCCCTTACAATCTTTTATTAAGTCACATTGATAGAAGCATTGGACTCCTTAAATGGTTTTAATCTTAGATAACAATAATAATCGCGCGAATGGCTTATCAGCCGCTCTCAACTTTGTGGGGCAACCTGCGCAAATGGTTTCTGAAAGTGATTTTCAGAAAGAGATGTCTAAGACTAAAGATGCCATAGTCGTCCTCGGTGCGCTTGCTGAGCTTGATCACGAACAAGTCATTAAAGCCTCTCCTGCGACTCCTTTTTTGTTAATAGGCGAAACGCTCAAACCACTTTTAGACCTCGCTAACGTTATTGGCTTAATCTCAGAGCCGTTTATTCATGATGTAACCATGCAATTGTTGCATGATGCTCAGCAATACCTTCGAATGCTACCTAACAAAGCTGATGCAACAGCGGGCAAGAGTTTCGATGGTTTAGTGGGTGAAACTGAGGCGGTTAAGCAAGTTCGCTTTTTAATTTCACAAGTGGCGAAAACTGATGCCAATGTATTGATTTTAGGTGAATCAGGCACTGGTAAAGAAGTCGTTGCACGCAATGTTCATCTGTTATCCAAAAGAAACTCTGGGCCATTTGTGCCAGTTAACTGCGGTGCGATTCCAGGTGACTTATTAGAGAGCGAATTATTTGGTCATGAGAAAGGTGCATTTACTGGCGCAATTTCAGCACGAAAAGGTCGCTTTGAACTCGCTCAAGGTGGTACCTTATTTCTAGACGAAATTGGTGATATGCCATTGCAAATGCAGGTAAAATTGCTTCGAGTGTTGCAAGAGCGCAGTTATGAGCGAGTGGGCGGTACAAAAGCAATTCAGGCTGATGTTCGAATCATTGCTGCGACTCACAGAAATTTAGAGACCATGATAGAAGACGGTAAGTTTCGTGAAGACTTATTTTACCGTTTAAATGTTTTCCCAATTGAAAACCCATCTTTGCATGAGCGCGCAGATGATATTCCACTGCTATTAAATGAGCTTATGCGCCGCGTGCATGAGCAAAGTGGTAGCACAGCTAAGTTTACAGAGCGTGCAATTGAGAGTCTCAAAGCCCACCCTTGGCCTGGTAATATTCGAGAGTTGGCTAACCTTGTTGAGCGTATGGTGATTATGTTCCCTGAAAAGGTAGTTGATGTTACTGATTTGCCGACTAAGTATCGCCATATTGAAGTTGAAGCATTTGAGCCTGAGTATCCTGAAGAACTACTTGAAAAAGATGCGTTTAACGAGCTATTTAGTAGTGGCTTTAGCGACTATGATGAAGAGTCGGTTGAGTTTGACTCTGGGTTCAATGACTCTGCAAATCAGTTTGGGCTATTGCCAGATGAAGGTATTGAATTAAAAGAGTACTTGGCTGAATTAGAAGTGAGTTTAATTACTCAAGCGCTAGAAAGAAATGACTACGTGGTGGCCCGTGCAGCTGAAATCCTTGGGGTACGTCGTACCACGCTCGTAGAAAAAATGAAAAAGTATAATTTGAATAAAGACTAAAAAATGAAAATTAGAGCAGGGTTTAAATTTATATGCGTCTTGCTCTTTATTATTACTGCAATAGCAACTTTATTTTTGATGGTGCTTAGATTCAATTTAGACGCACTTATTCAACCCCCAATTGATTTCCTTAAACCAACGCAAAGTGTTTTTTATCGTTATAAGTCAGCAGAATTAGATGAGTTGACACTGCGCCGATATGGTGAAGATAAACAATCTTGTGTGATTTTCTTTCCGGGTCGCTCAGGGGCAGTTGCAAGCTATGAAAAATCTCTTTTCCCCTTATTTACAGAATCCGGACTACAAGTTTTTGCTCTTTCTTATCCAGGTCAGGATGGAAATTTAGGCAAATTAAAATTAGCTGTTTTATTAGAGCAAGTTGAGTATGCATTAGAGCATATTAGTCATTTTTGCTCGAAGAATACGACGGTGTTTGTTGGTCGATCTTTGGGGGCTACAGTGGATGTTTTAGCTGCACAAAAGTGGCAACCCAAAGGCGTTTTGCTTGAAGGCGTTTCAGTAGATTTAGCTTCAGTGATTAGTGCAAAAGTAACAGTGCATAAGACCTTTCAAAACTTAATTTATTCATTTATAAAATACATCTTGCAGAATAACTTTGAAATTAACCGACCTCTACTGGGCTATCTTAGCAAAGGTGGGAAAGGGAGCATCTTTCATGGTGAGCTGGATAGTGTGACACCTTTCTCTTCTTTGAAAAGCAGATTAATTCAGCACCCGAACTTAAAACTGTTCGTTGTAGAAGGTGCAAACCACAGTAATGCTTATTTAAAAGCAAAACCTCATTACATAGAAATTTTAAAACAGTCAGTAAATTAATTATTTTTTACGCAACCTTTTACACGTGAGCTGCGTCTTGTAATAAACACAGATTTTGAGATGTGATGAATTCAACAGAATTAACTTTAAAAGTCTTGGATGCTCAAAGCGGGTGTAAAAAGTCGTTTGCTTACATTTGTGAAAATTATTACAAACCAAGCTTTCGTTTTGCAATGAAGCTCAGTAAGCACCCAGATCTTGCGAAAGACATTACACAAGAAGCTTGGACGACGGTCGCGAAAGATATTAAGTCTTTAAAAGAACCGAGTGTATTTAAGGCATGGCTGTTTAGGATTATTTATCGCCGTTTTATTGATACGCAGCGCAAACATAAGCTTCAATCACTCGAAGACAGTGCAGTCCCAGAGCCTTATCAAGAAGAGGAAAGTGAAGAGTTAGATATCAGCAGGTATATCAACCAATTGCCTGAGAATGAAAGATATACCGTGTACTTATTCTATTTTGAGCAAATGAGTTTAAGTGAGATAGCTGTAGTCAGTAATGTGGCAGTAGGAACGGTTAAGTCTCGTCTATTTAGAGCGCGCGCACAGCTGTCGAATTGGTTAAATGAAGACGAGGTGAGGAAATAGAGATGAAATTAGATGATAAAATTAAAGCAAGTTTAAATGCTGAACAGCAGCAGTTAGACAAAGTGATCAGCACAGATGATAGACTATTTGAGCGTATTACAGGAGTTTATCAGGGCAGCATGCGTTGGTGGGTGATGTTAAGTTCTGTAATAGCGCTGTTTTTAACGGCTGGATTTATTTATGCGGGTTTCCAATTCTACATAGCTGACAATGTCTCAGATCAGGTATTTTGGGCAGTCTGGTTTGTTGTTGGATTGATGATACAGGTTGCAATTAAACTCTGGATCTTTATGGAAATGAATCGAGTTGCCCAACTAAAAGAGCTTAAGCGGACGGAGCTGGTAATTTTACAAGCGATTAAAAGGAGTGCCTAAGCTTAATATTAATCCTCTTAATCAATCTTCAAATAAAGCGCTTGATTAAGAGGGGGATATAATTGGCCTTTTCAAGTTGAGTTTGAATTTGCTTAATCAAACTCAATTAGTTTATAAGAATCAATAACTTCTTGCTTTCGAAAGCAGGCGTTATCGTGATCGTTCACCATACCACATGCCTGCATATGGGCATAAACGGTGGTTGGGCCTAAAAACTTAAATCCGCGTTTTTTTAAGTCTTTGGCAAACTTTTCACTGATCTCGCTGGTGGCTGGGTAATCTTCTTTGCTATGTATTTGATTCACGATCGGTTTATTGTTAACAAACTGCCATTGGTATTTCGCGAAGCTACCAAACTCTTGCTGTATCTTTATAAATGCCTTGGCATTATTGATTGTTGCTGCAATTTTTAATTTATTGCGAACAATGCTTGGCTCAGTCATTAAACGTTCGATATCTTCATCTGTCATGGCTGCAACTTTATTGACATCGAAATTTTTGAAAGCAGCTCTGTAGCCGTCGCGCTTTTTCAAAATAGTGTACCAACTCAGTCCTGCTTGTGCAGATTCCAAGGTGATAAACTCGAATAGCTTTTGGTCGTCAAATACTGGGACACCCCATTCTTCATCGTGATAAGCAACGTAATCTGGTTTTTTCTCGTCTAGCCAAAGGCAGCGTGTGCACATTTTTTGTATCCCTGGTGATTGATACCAATCCTCAAAATAGATCACTTAATTAAGAGGATTGGTACGAGTATAAAAAGAGTATATATAAAGCTGTATAAAAAAACAGTGTCAAAAATGTAACACTTAATAAATTGAGTTTAAATGTCAGGTTAATCATTGAAAATTAAGGGTTTTTAATTTTGGCATATAACCTGCTTTATTCGGTTAGTTTAAAGTTTTGAGATTAACGTTATGGCACTAGCACAATTAGCCCAGACATCACATTTATCTCCAGTAACGCCTTTAAGTCGTCGACCTGATTTAGAGTTTAACCCATGTTTACTGCAGGAGGCTTATGTGGGGGAATTAAGCGACTTACGTCAACAAGCAAGTTGGTTAAGTCACCTAGTTGATACTATGCCTGCTGGTGTTGTGGTACTCGATGGTCAAGGCATGATTGCCAAAGCAAATCAAATTGCCATTGATATGTTGGGTGAGCCGCTAGAAGGTGAAAAGTGGTTTAATATCATTCAGCGCTCTTTTAGCCCACAACAAGACGATGGACACGAAGTGTCATTGCGAGACGGTCGTCTGATCAAGCTTGATATTACTGCACTTGCACCAGAGCCGGGTCAATTAATTTTAATGACCGACTTAACAGAAACCCGTCGTTTACAGAAACGTATGGCACACATGCAGCGTTTGAGCTCTCTAGGTAAAATGGTTGCATCGTTAGCGCACCAAGTTAGAACGCCACTTTCGGCAGCTATGCTGTATGCAGCTAATTTAGGTAGTAATAAAGTGCCTGAAGCATCTCGTTCACGCTTTCATGAAAAACTGATGTCTAGATTGAAAGATCTCGAATCGCAAGTAAACGATATGTTGTTGTTTGCAAAAAGCGGTGAGCAGCAAGTGATCGAAAAAGTGTCTATGCAGCAATTGCTTAGTGAAGTGAAAGCGGGTGCAGATGCCATGGTGGCGATGAATAGCAGTGAGCTTGAAGTAAATTTACCAGAACCAGACATTGAGATTTTAGGTAATAAAACAGCGCTCGCCAGTGCCATTCAAAACTTAATTCACAACAGTATTCAAGTGATTGGCAAAAATGCGCACATCACATTAAGCGCAGCGCGTGATGAAGAGTCAGACAGGGTCAGAATTTCAGTGTCTGACAATGGCCCAGGTGTCGATTTAGCGCTGTCAGAAAAAATATTTGAACCCTTCTTTACCACAAAAAGCCAAGGTACAGGCCTAGGTTTAGCGGTTGTTAGCTCAGTGGCTAACTCACACAAAGGTAAAGTAGAAGTTACCAATAATGAGCAAGGCGGAGCGTGTTTTAGTTTACTACTGCCAATTTCATTTAGCACAGAGCAATTGGAGGTTGTATGAGTCATTCAATTTTAGTTGTTGAAGATGATGCAGGATTAAGAGAAGCATTAATCGATACACTTCAACTTTCAGGTTTTGATACGGTTGAGGCGAGCTCTGCCGAAGAAGCGGTGATGCTTTTGAAAAAGCAAACTTTCTCTATTGTGGTCAGTGATGTACAAATGGGTGCAATGAGCGGTTTGGATTTACTCAAAACCATCAAGCTTAACTACCCAGATTTACCTGTGCTGATGATGACGGCTTACGCAACCATTGATGATGCAGTAGAGGCCATGCGTTTAGGTGCCATTGATTACATGGCAAAACCGTTTGCGCCTGAAGTGCTGCTAAATATGGTTAGTCGTTACATGCCGGCAAAAGAAAAAGAAACAGAAGGCCCCGTGGTTGCTGATCCCCAAAGTCTGCAATTACTTGAACTTGCCAATAGAGTCGCGAAATCTGATGCTAGCGTTATGGTGCTAGGGCCGAGCGGTTCAGGAAAAGAAGTGTTGGCTCGATTCATTCATGATAAATCTGAGCGTAAAGACGAAGCCTTTGTTGCCATCAACTGTGCGGCTATTCCTGAAAATATGCTTGAAGCTACTTTGTTTGGATATGAAAAAGGTGCGTTTACAGGTGCAATTCAAGCGTGTCCGGGTAAATTCGAACAAGCACAAAAAGGCACCATTTTGTTAGATGAAATTACTGAGATGGATTTAGGTTTGCAAGCCAAACTCCTTCGCGTGTTACAAGAGCGAGAAGTAGAGCGTTTGGGTGGTAGAAAAACTATCGACTTAGACGTCAGAGTTTTGGCAACCAGTAACCGTGATCTCAAAGAAGCGGTGGCAGAAGGTAAGTTCCGAGAAGATTTATATTACCGTTTAAATGTGTTTCCGTTAATGTGGCTACCACTGAATGAGCGTCCGGGCGATATTGTAGTGTTAGCTGAGCATTTGTTAGCAAGACATACCTGCAAAGCAGGCAAGCCAGCAGTACAATTAAGTGATAGCGCAAAGCAAAAGTTATTATCACATTCTTGGCCTGGTAATGTTCGCGAGCTTGATAATGTTGTGCAGCGTGCTTTGATCTTGCAGCAGGGCGATATTGTATATGGTGAAGATATCTTTATTGAAAACTATCAGCCGAGTTTAGTATCTACAAGAGCAACGAATACGGAAGTGTCGCCACAGATCAATGTGGAGCAACAGGCGCGACATGTTGAGCCTGAAATCAGCGACACAGAAAGTTATGATGCTGCAAATTATAAAGCGACATTGCAAGATAAAGAGCATCAAATTATTTTAGATACGCTCAATAAGTGTAATGGTAAGCGTAAAGATGTTGCTGAGGTACTGGGTATGAGCCCAAGAACTTTACGTTATAAACTCGCTAAAATGCGTGATATGGGGATCCCATTACCTGCATAATTTTTCTACTCTATTAAGAGGCCAAAATCTTGGCCTCTTTTTTAATACTAATCCTTAAAATAACTCACTTAATTAAGAGTATTGGTATTATTGTCAAAAAGTCGACTCACATTAAAATGGTTTAACACACTGAAAATAAAGAGTTAATTTGTGGCACGCTTTGTGCTTTTACAGGTTATATGTTTTTATTGGAGTGGGTGTTATGAAAATCCAACCAAACTCTCTTTATCAAGAAATGCAGTCTCTGGCATTAGAGGCAACAAGAAATACCATTAAAACCAATGAAGTTGCAGTACAAAAAACCGCGGCAACTTCTTCAGCGCAATTTGGTGATTTGCTGTCAGACGCAATCAATACAGTAAATGGTTTACAAAAAGATGCTAAATCAAAAGTGACTGCGTTAGAGATGGGTGATAGAAGTGTTTCACTTGCCGAAGTCATGATAGCATCACAAAAATCATCAGTGGCTTTCGAAGCAACGGTACAAGTTAGAAATAAACTTGTAGAATCTTATAAAGAAATCATGAATATGCCAGTTTAATCTGGGTAGTGGAGTAGCACCGTGGCAACGAATCAATCAACCGATCTGACCTTAACCGATGGCACTGCTGGTTCTGATGAGCAGCAAGAGCAGAAGTCGGGCTATTTAAGCGCATTAAATGGCGTTGATATGCTTCGCCAGGTGACTATTATCATTGCTTTAGCCATTTGTTTGGCAATCGCAATCGCCATTATTATTTGGGCTCGCCAACCAGATATGCGCCCTTTAGGACAATATCCAACGGAAGAGCTTGTGCAGACTCTCGATTTTCTAGATGCGCAGAAAATTGAGTATGAGCTTGAAGGCAACACCATTATGGTAGCCGAAACGGATTACCAAACCATAAAACTGCAAATGGCCCGTGATGGTTTTACTCAAGCTCCGAGCTCTGGCACAGATATATTAATGCAAGACATGGGTTTTGGTGTGAGTCAACGCTTAGAGCGTGAGCGACTTAAGCATAGCCGCGAACAGCAACTAGCGCGTACTATTGAAGAACTTCAAGATATCAGTCGTGCAAAAGTATTATTAGCAATTCCTAAAGAGAATGTATTTGCACGCCGCGAGAAAAAGCCATCTGCTACCGTGGTTATTACTTTAAAGCGTGGTAGAACACTCGGTGGTGAAGAAGTTGACTCAATTGTTGATATTGTGGCTTCAGCGGTTCAAGGTTTAGAGCCTGCTCGCGTAACTGTCACAGATCAAAACGGCCGTCTATTAAATTCTGGTTCACAAGACTCACTGGCTGCACGCTCACGTAAAGAATATGAAATTGAGCGCAAACGTGAACAAGAATATTTAGAAAAGATTGATAGCATTCTTATTCCTGTTGTGGGCTTAGGTAAATATACTGCTCAAGTAGACTTAACCATGGACTTTAGCGCAGTTGAAGAAACACAGAAACGTTACAATCCAGATTTACCAGCAGTACGAAGCGAAACGACCTTTGAAGAGAGTAACATTGGCGGTATTACAGCGGGTATTCCTGGAGCACTTTCGAACCAACCTCCAGTGAATTCAAATATTCCTGAAATTGCAAATGGCGGTAATGGTCAAGGTTCATCACCTTCTCGTTCACAAAAAGAAGCTACTCGTAACTATGAACTAGATACGACTATCAGTCACAAGCGTCAGCAAACAGGTGTTATACGTCGTATCAGTGTATCTGTTGCGGTTGACTACCTGCCAAAACCTGACGCTGAGGGCAATATGACGATGGCACCGCGAAGCCAAGAAGAGTTGATGAATATTCGTCGCTTACTTCAAGGTGGTGTGGGCTTTGATATGCAACGCGGTGATGCGTTAGAAGTTGTGACTGTACCATTTGTTCGTGAAGACATTATAGAGCAAGCTGACTTGCCAATCTGGGAACAAGATTGGTTCATGAAGTCGGTACGTTTAGCCTTGGGCGCGTTGGTTATCATTGTGCTTATTCTAGCGGTGGTTCGCCCTATGCTGAAACGCCTAATCGACCCAGATGATACTCTGGAAGACTTTGATGAAGATGCGCTAACGACCGGTGTTGACCTTGGTGATAGCACATTAGATATGCTGAACAATGAATTTGATTCATCAGCAGTTGGCTTCTCATCAGATGGTACTTTACAATTACCAGACTTACACGGCGACGAAGACTTACTGAAAGCAGTAAGAGCGCTTGTAGCCAATGAACCAGAATTATCATCACAAGTTGTGAAAGCGTGGTTAACGGAAGATGAGTAACGAAGAAGAACAAAAACAGCTCCCAGCAGCTTTTGATGTTGAGAAGCTGGATGGGGTTGATAAAGCGGCCATCTTATTACTGAGTTTAACAGAGGAAGATGCCGCACAAATTTTAAAGCATCTTGAGCCAAAACAAGTGCAGAAAGTTGGTATGGCAATGGCAGCTTTAGATGACCTTTCTCAAGCTAAGATCAGTGCGGTTCATAACCTGTTTATTGAGCAGATCCAAAGCTTTAGTACCATAGGTTTCCAATCTGAAGACTTTATCAAAAAAGCACTTACGGCTGCACTTGGTGAAGATAAGGCTGCAAGCTTAATCGATCAAATCGTCATGGGCTCCGGAGCGAAAGGTCTAGATTCATTGAAGTGGATGGACTCAAAACAGGTTGCCAATATTATTCGTAACGAGCACCCGCAGATCCAAACTATTGTTTTAAGTTATTTAGAGCCAGAGCAATCCGCCGAAATCTTGTCGCAGTTCCCTGAAAAAGTGCGCCTAGATTTAACTATGCGTATTGCGAACTTAGAAGAAGTTCAACCAGCCGCACTTCAAGAACTAAACGAGATCATGGAGAAACAGTTTGCAGGTCAAGCTGGTGCGCAGGCCGCGAAAATGGGCGGCTTAAAAGCGGCAGCAGACATTATGAACTACCTAGACACCAATGTTGAAGGTCAGTTAATGGACTCAATCCGTGAGCATGACGAAGAGATGTCGCAACAAATTCAAGATCTGATGTTCGTGTTTGAAAACTTAATGGACGTCGAAGATCGTGGTATTCAAGCTATTCTTCGTGAAGTACAACAAGATGTATTGATGAAAGCAATCAAAGGCACGGATGACGCACTTAAAGAAAAAATCATGTCGAATATGTCTAAGCGTGCAGCTGAGATGATGGCTGATGATCTTGAGGCAATGCCACCAGTACGTATCAGTGAAGTAGAAGCTGCGCAGAAAGAAATTTTATCTACTGCTCGTCGATTAGCAGATTCAGGTGAAATTATGCTAGGTGGTGGCGGCGGTGAAGAGTTCTTATAACCTATGAGCGATAAAAAATTTTATAAAGGCAGGCCAGTTGAGGGTGAAGCGCTTGATGAATTATTAAAAAGCTGGCCAATTCCTGATGTAAGCGAAGATCCAAGAAAGCTTTCAGGACGCTCAACGGCATTTGGTCAGCCTTTAGAGCAGGTGTATAAGAAGCAAAATCATGTGCCTCAAGCTGAGCCTGAAACACAAGAGCCTGAAGATTTTCCAACATTGACATTGGAAGAGCTTGAGCAAATTCGCCAAGATGCCTATGAAGAAGGTATTAAACAAGGGCATGAGCAAGGCTATATTGAAGGCTTTGATAAAGGCGTCACAGATGGCAAAGAAGCGGGCTATAAAGAAGGCATCGAAATAGGGAAAGAGCAAGGGCTGAACGATGCAAAACCCTTAATTGAAGATAAGTTGCAAACTTTAAACGAACTTATTAATGGTATAGCTGAACCACTGGCCAAAGTAGACGAATTAGTCGAGAAACAACTTGTTCATCTCGCCAAATTATTGGCGGAGCAAGTCGTTTTTAAAGAGTTACAAACACATCCTGATCTTATTTTAGTTGCACTCAAAAAAGCCATTGACGCGTTACCCTTGCAAGAGCAAGCAGTCAAAATTCATTTGAACCCAGAAGATTTAAGCCTGGTAGAAGAAGCATATGGTGCTGAACACCTGCAGCAACAACACTGGCAGTTAGTGGCTGAACCAACATTAGACAAAGGTGGCTGTGAAGTAAAAACAGCTCAGTCTTCGATAGATATGACACTCAAAACTCGATTAACTGAAATTATGGAGAAGTTTTTGCATGATAGTGGTATCTAATACCAGTAATTATCATGCATGAGTGTTGAAAGTCCTTTAGCAGAGCGCTTAACGCGCTACCAAAAACACATTAAGCCCTTTGCTACGCCTGTAGCCGGCAGCTTGACTCGCGTAGTGGGTTTAACCCTAGAAGCGCGAGGTTTGAGTGCACCTGTTGGCAGTCAATGTAAAATCGAAACTATCCGAGGTTTTGTCGATGCCGAAGTCATAGGCTTTAACGGCGATACACTCTATCTTATGCCAAACGATCATATTTCAGGCGTACTTCCCGGAGCGCGTGTGATCCCGCAATTGAACGAAACAGGCTTACCAGTCGGCATGTGTTTATTAGGGCGAGTGGTAGATGGTCTGGGTAGACCTCTTGATGGGCTCGGTGCCATAGAAGCTGAGCATTATCTCAAATTTGCACAAGATCCAATCAACCCGCTGGCGAGGCGTCCGATCAGCCAACCTATGGATGTGGGCGTGCGTGCAATTAATTCTATCATTACCGTTGGGCAAGGTCAGCGTATGGGCTTGTTTGCAGGTAGTGGTGTTGGTAAGTCGGTGCTACTGGGGATGATGACTCGAGGTAGTGAAGCAGATGTTATTGTTGTCGGTCTTGTTGGTGAGCGTGGCCGAGAAGTGAAAGAATTTATTGATGAAATTTTGGGTGCCGAAGGACGTCGTCGCTCTGTTGTGGTTGCAGCTCCAGCAGATGCGTCTCCACTAATGCGCTTAAAAGGCTGTGAGAGTGCGGTCACAATTGCAGAGTACTTTCGCGATCAAGGTCTAAACGTGCTTTTGCTCTTAGACTCGGTTACTCGTTATGCTATGGCTCAACGTGAAATAGCCTTGGCCGTTGGCGAGCCGCCAGCTACAAAAGGTTATCCGCCCTCAGTATTTGCAAAACTCCCTGCGCTGGTGGAGAGAGCGGGTAACGGAGGTGAAGGGCAAGGATCAATCACTGCTTTCTTCACTGTTTTAAGTGAAGGTGATGATATGCAGGATCCAATAGCAGATTCAGCGAGGGCAATCTTAGATGGGCATATAGTTTTATCTCGAGAGCTTGCTGATAGTGGCCATTACCCGGCGATAGATATCGAAAAGTCCATTAGTCGTGTTATGCCACAAGTTGTTTCTGAACCTCATATGCAACAAGCTCGAGTGTTAAAGCAAGTGTATTCAATGTATCAACAAAACAAAGATATGATCACCCTAGGTGCTTATCAAAAAGGCAGTGATCCTATGCTCGATCAGGCAATCTTGATGATGCCCCAAGTCAATGGTTTCTTGCAGCAAGGCATGAAAGATGTGTTGCCATATGATGAATGCTTGCAAGGTTTAGCGCAGTTATTAGGACAAGGTTAATGGCGAATAATAAATTAGATTTACTGCTCAAACTGGAAACGGATAAAGAAGAAAATCTGCGCATTAATTATGTGCAAGCACAGCAAAACTTTATTAGTAATCAGCAAAAGCTTCAGGGCTTGAATGACTTTCGCCTGGAGTATAGCCAACAACTTCATAACAAGGCCAAGCAAGGCATGAGTTGTGAAAGTATCAAACAGTACAATTCATTTATTAATAAAATTGAAGAAGCGATAAATCAGCAAGCGACTACGGTTAGAACGGCGAAGCAAGTTGAAGAGCAGCGCCGTAAATTGTGGTTAGCTCAGCAAGCAAAAACCAAAGCGATAGCTAAGTTAATTGAAAAGAAAGCCATTGAAAAGCAGATAAAAGAAAATAAAGCTGAGCAAAAAATATTAGACGAGTTTGCAACAAACATATTTATGCGTCGTGTCGCAAGCTAATTTGGCTTAAATATTGCTTTGTTTTTATAGGTTTTTAAATTTAATACAAATGCGGCTTCCTGTTGCCGCTCTAAAAAGGTGTAGATATGCTTAATTTAAAATTAGAAGTGGATCTAAAATTGAGCCAAGCTGAAAAAGCGCGTTTTGCCAGCGAAAAAGAACAAGCTGATAAAAGTGCCTTTTATTCAGAATTAGAGCGCGCAGAAAAAGCTTCTAGTGCCTTTGAAAAGAAAACCTTAGATGTTTCAAACAAGAAAGAGCCTGAACAAAGCATTGGTGGGAACTTACACAAGCCTCAGCAAACAAGTGAAAAGAGTGCTGATTTAAAGACAGAGAAAAATGAAAAAGTTGCTGTCTCTAAAGGCAAAGCTGAACAGGAAATTGGTGGGAACCTAAGTAAACCAATTAATGAAAGTGACGAAACAGAACGTAAACACAGAGCTGAGTATATTCTTGCGAATCGATTAGGTGTAGAGCATAACGCCGAGCAAAACACTGCTAAAGATAATTCTGAACAACTTGTTGTGAAAGATAATCCTGAGCAACAAATTGGTGGTAATTTACACCCTAAAAACACAATCGAAAATGATTTAACAGACGACGTTGACACTTCTGAAACCGTTGAGCCTGGCAGTGATGTTGTGGAGCAAAGCATTGGAGGTAATCTAAGCAAAGATAAAGATTATTTTGCCAGTGATGTAAAACAGCCCCATCAAGCCGCCGCAGTCGTGAATTATAGTGCTCAAAGCACTGTTCCTGATGAGAAGGCAGTTGTTTCTTCGTCCGATAATTTACTGGCGCAAATTCAGGCGTCAAACTCTCAAACTACTGATGTTAAACAGCACTTAGCACCAGTTCCTAAAGCATTAAAAGATGTTTTATCGCTATATCAAGGTAAAGACGAAGTTGTAGAAAATAAGGGCGATAAGAAAATAGACAATATCGCACCTCCAGCACTCAACCCACTGAAAATGGATGAGCAAATTTCGGTTTCAACAAATTCGGAGTCGGTGAGTGAAAAGGTTGGTAAAAAGTCTTTAGATCAAATTTTACCAATAAAAGGTAACCCTCAGTCAGCGTCAAATATGTCATCAGGAAAAGCTGAGGCTGTGAGTTCGGCAGAGCTTGGAGAAACTGAAACTGTTATCACTCAAGGTACGGTTAAAATAAATAATGCGTCAGAAAAGCCAAAGTCGGCTGAAGCCTTGTTAACTACACTAACGGCTCAAGTCGGTAAAAATGAGAAAGTTGAGATAAAAAATAAAGTTCAACAGAGTGGGCCTGTAATTGACGAAAAAGCTGGTAAAGAAACTCTAAATTTTCAGCTAAGTGCTAAAAGTGAAACGAGTAAGCTTAGCTCAGCTCAAATAGAAAATGCTCAGAAAATTGCAAGTCAAGGGTCTCCAAGTGCTAAACAAGTAGATGAAGAGTCAAAAGACAATAAGGTTTCTATTTCAGCTGAAGCAAAAGTAGTGACGCATTTAGACAAAGTGAACCATAGTGAAGAAAAAGTAACTTTACCTGTAGAAAAAGCAGTTAATTTGATGAATAAGTCCGAAGTGTCTAATGACAAATTAGCACAGCAAATTAAGGCGCTTCCGACCCAAGAGAAAGAGGTTCTTCAACAGTCACTTCAGCACGCGGTGGATAGTGGAAAATTAAATGATGTACAACTTAAACGTGCTGAAGATGCATTGGCTTTATTGGCAGCAAATAGCGAATTGCCGAATAGTGATGCGAAAAAAACAGTCAAATTAATGGCTAACTTGCCAAGTCAGAGTCAAAATCAAAGCAAAAGTGCTAATGATTTAACGAGCTATAACAGCACAAAAGTCACAGCGCAGAGTTTGTCTGAAACAGCTCAATCTACGGTTGAACAGGTCAAGCAAGAGAGTAAGTCTGTCTTTGAAGGAGCTGAGTTTTTGCAGACCAATCATGAGCAAAATGAAAAGCCTGTTCGTAAGTCATCGATGGGGTCACAAGCTGAGAATATATTTAAATCAATCATGGCTCAGCCTCAACAAGCTGCTGTTCAATCGATACATGAGTTAGATATTTCCCAAACAGTTCAGCAATTTGATACTGCTTTACAAAATGCACAAACACAGCAAAACACTTCAATGGGTCAAAAAATAAGTCAAGATCCAAACCAAGGGCAAGTGTTTAATTTACAAAAAAGTGAAGCAGTAAAAGCGTTACATGACAAAGTGAATTCGATGCTGATGATTAATAATAAAGAAGCTGAAATTAGGTTAGACCCACCTGAGCTTGGCAGTATGCAGATCCGCATTCGTAGCGAAGCTGAGCAGGCGCAAGTTAACTTTGTAGTGCAAAACCAGCAAGCTAAAGAGGCTTTAGAAGAGTCGATGCCTAAATTGAAAGAAATGTTGGCGGAGCAAGGTATTCAGCTAGGAGAGAGTAATATTCAGCAAGATTCTGGCTCAAGTTCTGAGCAAGGTACTGATGAAGCTCAAGAACTTGGGCATTCAAAGCTTGCCAATCAAGAGTCACAAGCGCAAAATAGCCAACATTCAAACACAAATTCAAGTAGTAGTGAGTCTGGCATAGATTACTATGCTTAACACCTGCTATATTGTGAATTAAATAGATAATAATTTTAAAGGCTAGGCTAGGCATGGCAGAAGAAACTGATTTAGAAATCGAAGAGTCGGGTGGGGGCAAGAAAAAGCTCATCATCATTATTGCTGCGGCGGTTATTTTAATTGCTGGTGGTGTTGGGGCTTTCCTTTTCTTATCAGGTGATGAAGAACAGCCTGAAACACTCGCTGAAGAAACTGTAGCAAGCGAAACAGTATCAGAATCATCCGGTGCAGAAATCGGAAGTGCCTTATATGTAGCAATGCCTCGCCCTTTTGTTTTCAATGTACCTGGCGCTAGTCGAGATCGAATCGTACAGATAAAAGTGCAGCTACTTGTGCGTGGTGATGTGAACGAAGAGGTTGCGAAAAAACATATTCCTTTGATCGAAAGTACTTTGTTAGGCGTTTTGTCAACGACTACCGCAGATGAATTGAGTACATCTGCAGGCAAAGAAACAATTCGTCTTACCGCGTTAGATAAAGTTCAAGCTGCGATGGAAGCTGTTGAAGGCAGTAAAGTCATTGAGCGAGTTTTATTCACCGGCTTTGTTATGCAGTAGCGAGGGCTAAGTGAGCGATTTATTATCTCAAGACGAAATTGATGCGCTCTTACATGGCGTCGATGAAGTTGAAGAAGACGACATAGTTGAAGGGGAAGGTGAGTCCTCGGCAGGTGCCCTGCAGTATGACTTCTCCTCTCAAGATCGTATTGTTCGTGGTCGAATGCCGACCTTGGAAATTGTTAATGAACGATTTGCAAGACATATGCGGATAAGCCTATTCAATATGATGCGTCGTACCGCTGAAGTTTCTATAAACGGTGTACAGATGCTCAAGTTTGGTGAGTACATACATACCTTGTTTGTTCCTACCAGCTTGAATATGGTGCGATTCAGGCCCTTAAAAGGGACTGGCTTGATCACCATGGAAGCACGTTTAGTTTTCATCCTAGTAGATAACTTTTTTGGTGGCGATGGTCGCTATCATGCCAAAATTGAAGGCCGAGAATTCACACCTACTGAACGACGTATTGTTCAGATGTTATTAAAAATCATCTTTGAAGATTATAAAGAAGCCTGGGCACCCGTTATGGATGTTTCTTTTGAGTATTTAGATTCAGAAGTAAACCCGGCGATGGCTAACATTGTCAGTCCAACAGAAGTTGTGGTTATTAGTTCATTTCACATTGAACTTGATGGCGGCGGCGGTGATTTTCATATTTCTTTACCGTATTCGATGCTCGAGCCAATCAGGGAGTTGTTAGATGCGGGTGTGCAATCTGATACGGAAGACACTGACCTTCGTTGGAGTAAGGCACTAAGAGATGAAATCATGGATGTTGAAGTTGAGCTATCAACTCAATTGCTAGAAATAGATTTGTCATTAGAGCAAGTGATGAGTTTAAAGGCTGGGGATGTTATACCTGTTGAGATGCCTGAACACATTACAGTATTTGTAGAGGATTTACCGACATTTAGAGCTAAAATGGGTCGCTCTAGAGACAATGTTGCACTACAAATTAGTGAGAAGATTAAACGTCCTGAGTCTGTTAAGTCTGAACTGCATGTATTCACTAAAGGTGGTAAGAAGCTCGATTCTGATGCAGAGCTGGCAGAGTTAGAGGAAGATTTACACTTATCTGAAGGTGTAGATTTAGATTGGTAAGGTTAACTATTAGGTTTTAAGTTATGAGCGATGATCAAGATACTATGGATGAATGGGCTGCGGCCTTGGCTGAAGCAGAAGGAGCCGAAGAAGGTGGTGATGTTGAGGTAGCTGAGCTTGATGAACTACAAGACTCTTCTCAAAACCTTTCTGCTGAAGAAAAACGTAAACTTGATACGATTTTAGATATTCCGGTCACCATTTCTATGGAGGTGGGCCGTTCTAAAATTAATATTCGTAATCTTTTGCAACTAAACCAAGGTTCTGTTGTTGAGTTAGACAGAGTTGCAGGGGAACCGTTAGATGTATTAGTTAACGGTACGCTTATTGCGCATGGTGAAGTTGTGGTTGTAAACGATAAGTTTGGTATTCGACTCACTGACGTAATTAGCCAAGTAGAACGAATTAAGAAACTGCGATGAACAAAAAGCTATTAGGCTTGGCTGGGATTTCAACCCCGGTATTTGCTGATTCGGCTAACATGGGTCTGAGTAGCGATTTAGTATCAATGAGCCTATCACTTTTTTTAGTGCTAGGCTTAATTGTTGGTATGGCCATATTATTGAAAAGGCTAAACCCCAGTATAGGTAACAGTCCTGATTTTAAGGTAGTAAGAAGTTTTCCGTTGGGAAACAGAGAGCGCCTGATGGTCATAGAGTTAGATGGTAAACATCACTTGCTAGGTGTGACCTCTCATACAATCAACTATCTGTATCAACTTGAATCACCATTGAGTGAGCAAAACACCCCTGCTTTTGCCAAAGAGCTCAGCCGCTTTATGATGCCTGCGAATAAGAAGAATAAAACCGATGATTAAGTACATTTTCATTACAGCATTATTTTTAATGGCACCTTTCGCTGGTGCTGAAGGCATTGAAGCGTTGAGTGTCACGACTAACCCTGATGGTACGCAAGAATATTCTGTGACTTTACAGGTGCTTGCCTTGATGACGGCGCTGAGCTTTATTCCTGCTGCTGTTATTATGATGACTTCATTTACGCGTATTATTGTTGTATTGGCCATCTTAAGACAGGCAATAGGTTTACAGCAAACACCTTCTAATCAAATTTTGCTTGGTATGTCTCTGTTTTTAACATTTTTCATTATGGCACCCATTTTTTCGCAAATTAATGACAGAGCAGTGCAGCCTTACCTCAATGAAGAGTTAACATCTATTCAAGCTTTAGAGCAGGCGAAAGAGCCGATAAAAGCATTTATGTTGTCGCAGACACGCATTAAGGATTTGGAGACTTTTGCGAAAATAGCAGGCTATGACAAGCTGGATAGCCCCGAAGATACGCCCTTTATAGTTATAATTCCTGCCTTCGTTACCAGCGAATTACAAACCGCTTTCATTATTGGTTTTATGTTTTTTATTCCATTTTTGATTGTAGATTTAGTTGTTGCCAGTGTCTTGATGGCCATGGGTATGATGATGCTTTCACCTATGATTGTTTCTTTACCATTTAAAATAATGCTGTTCGTCTTAGTAGATGGCTGGGGGCTTGTAATGGGGACTTTGGCTCGAAGCTTTGGTCTAGGAGTTTGATATGGAACCAGAAGTTTTTGTCGACATTCTCAGTGATGCTTTATTTATTGTTATAAAGCTGGTATCCGCTATTGTTGTCCCAGGCCTGTTAGTTGGCCTAGTTGTAGCTGTTTTCCAAGCCGCGACTTCTATTAACGAGCAAACATTAAGTTTTCTACCTCGACTTATCATTACTATCATAGCTTTGATAATTGGAGGTCATTGGATCACGCAAGTTTTAATGGATTATTTTCAGGGGTTAATAATGCAAATCCCTGAAATAGCAGGATAAAAAATGGAGTTCCCCTTTGCTGTTGTCATTCAATGGCTAAGTGACTTTATTCTACCGCTAGTTAGAGTCACCAGTATGATGATGATTATGGCTGGCCTCGGTGCTAAAAGTGTCCCTTCACGTATTAAATTAGCTCTGTCTATCGTTATTACTTTTGCTGCAATGCCGATGTTGCCAAAGTCCCAGTTTACTGACCTATTTTCTTTCGCCATGGTACTTGTTGTTATTGAAGAGATGATAATTGGTTTCGCAATAGGCTTTGCATCAATGTTGCTACTAAATACGTTTATTGTTGCTGGTCAAATATTGGCAATGCAAACTGGTTTGGGTTTTGCCTCAGTAGTCGACCCGGCTAACGGCTTAAGCGTACCTGCTGTTGGTCAATTTTACCTGATCCTATCTACCCTTTTATTTTTTGTTTTTAACGGTCACCTGATGATGATTCAGATGGTCATCTACAGCTTTGAAACAATCCCAATAGGCCAGTTTACTTGGGCAGTCGATAATTATTGGCAAATCATTAATTGGGGGGGCTGGATGTTTTCTACTGCTCTAGCTTTATCGCTCGCTCCTTTAACTGCTATGTTAGTTATAAACTTGTCATTTGGTATCATGACTCGAGCTGCTCCCCAGATGAACATTTTTTCTGTAGGTTTTGCGTTTACTTTAGTGGCAGGTTTAATGATTATTTGGGCGACGCTAGGTAACTTCATTGTGCAATATGAATATCAGTGGCTTAAAATGACAGAATTACTGTGTAATTTAATAGGGTGTACGGTTTAAATTATGGCTGAAGATTCAGGTCAAGAAAGGACCGAAGAGCCCACAGATAAAAAGGTTCGAGAGTCCAGAAGAAAAGGCCAAGTGGCGCGTTCAAAAGAGTTAGGCACTACCTTTGTTCTGATTTTCTCAGCTATTGCACTTTTATTGTATGGACCAGCAATCGCGAAAGGCTTGTATAACATTATGGGCCGCGGACTGACTTTAAATCGCAACGAAACTTATGACACCACTAAAATGTTTGCTGTTTGGGGAGAAATGTTCTCCGAATTATTGTTTCCGATGGCGATGTTTGTTTTTATCATTTCGATAGCTGGCATAGTCGGAAATACTTTGCTTGGAGGGTTTAATTTTAGCTGGGAAGCTATGATGCCTAAAGCGAGTAAAATGTCTCCAATGAAAGGGGTTAAGCGTATGCTTGGCCCTCAGGCTGCCATTGAATTACTTAAATCAATATTAAAATTTATATTAGTAGCTGGATTCGCCATATTACTGATACAAACTTTTTTTTATGAAATCTTACATTTAAGTATCGAGCAAATACCCAACTCTATTATTCATGCGTTAGAAATTTTGGCTTGGATGTTTTTAGCGCTAAGTTGCACCATGATTGTTATCTCAGCGATAGATGCGCCATATCAAAGCTATAACCATCACAAGCAACTCAAAATGACCTTGCAAGAAGTTAAAGATGAACATAAAAACTCTGAAGGTGATCCGCAAATAAAAGCTAGAATTCGCCGTACACAGCGTGAAATGTCGCAAAGGCGCATGATGCAAGATGTTCCTGATGCTGATGTGGTTGTTACTAACCCGACTCACTACTCGGTCGCCTTAAAGTATGATACTGAGAGGGCTGGGGCGCCAATTGTACTAGCCAAAGGCGTTGATGAGTTAGCGATGCAAATCAGAAAAATAGCCAAAGGTAACGAAGTCCCCATTGTTGAATCGCCTATTTTAACCCGTTCACTTTATCATACCACTGAAGTGGGTCATCAAATTCCTGATCAACTCTTCACTGCTGTTGCTCAAGTTCTTGCCTATGTCTTTCAGCTAAAGCGTTATCAAAAAGGTCGCGGTCGAAAGCCGACAAAGCTTAGTAATAACTTACCGATCCCAAATGAAGTAAAACATTAATTTTAACAACGTTTTTGGCTCATTAATTGCTTTAATAGAGCAGTGTCAATATTTTGTAGTTGTTAAGTTATGGATTTTAAAGCAGTTTTACAGAGTCTTAATGAAAATAAAAAAGACTATGCAAAGGGGGTAGGAACACCGTTACTCGTTCTTGCTGCTTTAGGCATGGTAATTTTACCCTTGCCTCCATTCTTATTAGATATTCTTTTCTCTTTCAACATCGCTCTGGCATTGGTGGTGTTACTTGTTACCGTCTATACCATGAAGCCTTTGGAATTTGGTATGTTTCCTGCGGTTCTACTAATTGCAACGATCATGCGATTGGCGCTAAATGTAGCCAGTACACGAGTAGTTTTGCTTGAGGGTCACAATGGCGGGGATGCTGCGGGTAAGGTAATTGAAGCTTTTGGTTCTGTTGTAATCGGTGGTAACTATGCGGTTGGTCTAGTTGTGTTCCTGATCTTAATCATCATCAACTTTGTAGTAATTACCAAAGGTGCAGGCCGTATCTCAGAAGTGTCTGCGCGTTTCACATTAGACGCGATGCCGGGCAAGCAAATGGCAATTGACGCAGACTTAAATGCTGGCTTTATTAGTGCAGATGAGGCCAGAAATCGCCGTGAGGAAGTGACTCGTGAAGCTGACTTTTATGGTTCTATGGATGGTGCCAGTAAGTTCGTAAAAGGTGATGCGATAGCGGGCATTGTTATCTTAGCGATAAATATAATCGGTGGTTTATTTGTTGGCATGATCCAACACGATCTTTCATTTTCGAGAGCAATGGAAGTTTACACATTGCTTACTATAGGTGATGGTCTGGTTGCGCAATTACCTTCTTTGTTACTTTCTATTGGCACAGCAATTGTTGTAACTCGCCAAAACGAATCACACAACATGGGTGATCAGTTTAAGAGTCAATTGGGTAATGAAAAATCACTTTTCATTGCTGCTGGTATCTTGATCACTATGGGCTTAGTACCTGGTATGCCGCATTTTGCATTTTTAAGCCTAGGTGCTTTGCTTGGCTATCTGGCGTATTACACTCAGCAACAAAAAGCGAAAGCAGAAGAAACCTCCTCTTCGCAACTGTCAAAAACAGGTGATGCAGCGAGTAAACCACAAGACCAAAAAGAACTTGGCTGGGATGATGTACAGCCTGTAGATGTGATTGGTTTAGAAGTGGGCTACCGCTTAATTCCGTTAGTTGACCAAGCGCAAGGTGGTGAGCTGCTTAGCAGAATTAAAGGTGTTCGTAAGAAACTTTCACAAGAGCTTGGCTTTTTGGTACCACCTGTACACATTAGAGACAACTTAGAATTAGACCCCAATGAATATCGTATTACTTTAATGGGGGTTGGCTCTGGCAATGGAGAGCTTAAACATGGTGATGAGCTTGCTATTAATCCAGGGCAAGTATTTGGTCCTATTAATGGTGTTGCAACCACAGATCCTGCATTTGGCTTAGAGGCGGTTTGGATCAAACCTGAGCAAAAAGATGAAGCGCATTCATTAGGCTATACAGTGGTTGATGCTGCGACAGTAGTAGCAACACATATCAGTCAATTACTGACGAACAATGCATCATTACTGCTTGGGCATGAAGAAGTACAAAACTTACTAGATATGCTCGCTAAGTCACATCCTCGTTTAGTCGAAGGATTAGTGCCAGATATTCTACCTCTAACAACGGTAGTTAAAGTACTACAAAATTTACTTAATGAAGGGGTCGCTATTCGTGACATGCGTTCAATTGTTCAAACACTTGTTGAGTATGGCCCTCGTAGCCAAGATCCAGATGTATTAACGTCTGCAGTGCGAATTTCACTACGTCGTTTAATTGTTCAAGATGCGGTTGGTAACGCTGATGAAATCCCTGTCATAACATTGGCGCCTGAGTTGGAACAGATGTTGCATCAGTCACTTCAGAACGCAGGTGATGAAGGGGCTGGAATTGAACCGGGCCTTGCGGAGCGACTTCAAGCATCATTAAGAGAAGCGCACCAAACGCAAGAAATGCTAGGTGACCCATCCATCCTTCTAACCTCAGGTATGTTAAGAAGTGTGCTTTCAAGATTTGTTAAACATACGATCCCAGGTCTTCGCGTGATGTCATATCAAGAAGTACCAGATGAAAGACAAATCAAAATTGTAAGCTCAGTTGGACAATAGATAGGAATTAAGGGGTTGTAACATGAAGATTAAACGTTTTTTTGCCAAAGATATGCGCACAGCACTAAAAGAAGTGAAAGAAGAACTTGGTGCTGAAGCAGTAATTATGTCGAATAAAAAACTGGCAGATGGTGTAGAAATTGTTGCAGCTGTAGATAATGATCGAGCTCCAGAAAAACCAGAGCAACCAGCACAGTCGGCAGTTACAAAACCACAACCTCGTGTTCAACAACCTAACTTTGTTCGTCCTGAGCCACAGCGAGCTAGACCAGAAGCACAGGCCCAAGTCGCGGATAGCTTGCAGGCACTTTTAGAAAGACAAGCGCCAAAACCTCGCTCACCTGAATTGGCATCTATGTTTTCTCAATCAGGTATCAATACCGAAGAAGTATTCAAATCGCAGCAAGTTGAAGAAGAGCGCTATGAACGCCCAGCTCCAACTCGTAATTATCGCACAGAGCCTAAATCTCAACCTCAGCAAGCTCAAGCGTGGAATTTTGATGATGATTTAGATACAGGTTTTGGTGATGATTTTGAGACTACACCTAAAAAAGTAGATGAAATGGCAACGATGCGTGAAGAAATGAACGCTATTCGTCAATTACTTGAACATCAAGTGTCAGGCTTGATGAAGCAAGAAATGGAAAGAAGAGACCCTACAAGAGCTTGTTTGGTTGACCGTTTACAAGGCATGGGTGTTGATAAAGAAGTCGCAGAACAGATGGCTTGCTTTATTCCTGATGATGTTTCACGTAAAGAAGCATGGAACTCTTTACTAGAGATGGTTGCAAACCAGATGCATACCACTAATAACGACATTCTACGTCAGGGTGGTGTTTATGCTCTAGTGGGTCCTACAGGGGTTGGTAAAACGACAACGGTTGCTAAATTAGCTGCATTAGGCGCTCAGAAATATGGCGCTGATAAAGTCGCACTTATTACTACTGATACTTACCGAATTGGCGCTTATGAGCAGCTTGCAACATATGGCAGAATTATTGGCTGTCCTGTTAAGCAAGTAAAAGATGCGAATGAATTAGCAGAAGTTTTATATCATTTACGTAATAAGCGACTAGTATTAATAGATACAGCGGGAATGAGCCAAAGAGATATTCGTTTAACTGAGCAGTTAAACACTCTGATGAGAAGTTCTCGAGTCGATATTCGTAGCTATTTGGTTTTAAGTGCAACATCACAAATGCATGTATTGCAAGAAGCGGTGCGTCACTTCCAAAAAGTGAATTTAAGTGGTTGTATTTTTACAAAACTTGATGAATGTCTAAGTTTAGGCGAGATTATTAGTATTGCGATTCAAAATCGCTTACCAATAGGGTATCTTACTAACGGTCAGCGAGTGCCAGAAGACATTCGCGTAGCAAATGCTCATAAAATGGTCAAAAAGGCTGAGCAATTGTATTTAAAGAGAATAAAAGCACAACATTCGCGACGTGTACCTGTAGCGTCTCAGACAGTAGGAATGTATGATTAACACAGTATTAGATCAAGCAAGTGGCCTGCGTAGAATGAATCAAAATAGCAACCATGGCGTAAAAGTAATTGCAGTAACGGGTGGTAAAGGTGGCGTTGGCAAAACCAATGTATCACTAAATACAGCCATTGCACTTGGTCAGCAAGGAAATAGAGTACTCGTCTTAGATGCCGATTTAGGTTTGGCAAATTGTGACGTGATGCTTGGTTTAAGAGTAGAAAAGAATTTATCTCACGTATTATCAGGTGAGTGTGAATTAGATGAAATCCTGGTTGAAGGTCCTGCTGGTATTAAAATTGTACCTGCTACTTCTGGTTCACAAAATATGGTTGAACTAACTCCTGCTGAGCACGCGGGATTAATTCGAGCATTCAGCGAACTCAATACTGAATTCGATATATTAATTGTAGATACGGCTGCAGGCATTTCAGATATGGTGCTTAGCTTTTCTCGCGCTGCACAAGACGTTATGGTTGTTGTGTGCGATGAGCCGACGTCAATAACTGATGCTTATGCACTGATAAAAGTGCTGAGCCGTGAGCATGGCGTATATCGATTTAAAATCGTCGCTAACATGGTGAGAAGTTTGCGAGAGGGCCAAGAGTTATTCGCAAAACTTTCAAAGGTTACTGATAGATTTTTAGATGTTGCGCTAGAATTAGTTGCAACCATTCCGTTTGATGAAAATATGCGTAAGTCGTCTCGCCGTCAAAAAACCATTGTAGAATTATTTCCTAATTCCCCTGCAGCGGTTGCATTTCGAGGGCTTGCCAGTAAAGCTGTAAAATGGCCAATTCCACACCAACCTTCTGGTCATTTAGAGTTTTTTATTGAACAACTAGTCAACGGGTAATTATGTCGTCATCGATGGGTAAAGCGATGGGCTATCAAACTACAGACAACCTCAATAGCGTGATAGAGCGTCATACCGGTCTTGTCAAAAAAGTGGCGTGCCATCTACTCGCACGTCTACCTGCAAATATTCAGTTAGATGATCTTGTTCAATCAGGCATGATTGGCTTAATCGAAGCTAGCAAAAATTTTGACGCTAGCAAAGGCGCTAGCTTTGAAACATTTGCTGGTATTCGGATCCGTGGAGCGATGCTTGATGAAATTCGTAGAGGCGATTGGGCGCCGAGAAGTGTCCACAAAAATAGTAGAATGGTCGCTGAGGCAGTTGCTAACTTAGAAAGTGAATTGGGTCGAGAACCAAAAGACACTGAAATCGCTGAAAAACTTGATATTACGCTAGATGAGTACCATCATATTCTACATGATGTAAATGCAAGTAAGATCATTGGTATTGAGGATTTAGGTGTTGACGAGGATGTTATCACACCGGTTAACAATGATTTAGCGCTAGACAAACCGTTCAATAACGTTAAAAATGAACGCTTTAACGAATCGCTAGTGACTGCGATACAGTCGTTGCCAGAAAGAGATGCGCTTGTTTTATCTCTTTATTACAACGATGAAATGAATTTAAAAGAAATTGGGCAAATACTTGATGTTAGTGAATCTCGAGTAAGCCAAATTCATGGGCAGGCAATGATCAGGCTAAGAGCTAAAATCAATGACTGGGTCAATTAGAGTAATAATAATAGGTTCAAACCTCACTGGAGGATGTTTTGGATAAAAACATGAAAATTCTTGTGGTTGATGATTTTTCTACAATGAGGAGAATAATCAAAAACCTGCTTAGAGACTTAGGTTTTACTAACGTGCAAGAAGCTGACGATGGTAGCACTGCTTTGCCGATGCTTCAAAATCAAGAGTTTGATTTTGTAGTAACAGATTGGAATATGCCTGGTATGCAAGGTATCGATCTACTTAGGGCTATCCGTGCGGATGACAGCCTAAAGCATATCCCAGTTTTGATGGTTACTGCTGAAGCGAAAAAAGAACAAATCGTTGCTGCTGCACAAGCTGGTGTAAATGGTTACATTGTGAAACCGTTTACTGCTGGAACACTTAAAACAAAACTAGAAAAAGTGTTCGAACGTTTAGGCTAATATTAAAGAAGGAGAGGCGGATGTCAGCACCTTCTGTGCCTCAAATAACACTTGAGCAAGCTAAGCAATTAGTTACATTTCTTGAGCAAGGCGAGCAAGAAAAAGCAGATAAATTAATCATGGAAGCAGCAAGCAAAGAGCAATCTGAGTTGTTTGCTGAGGTTGGTAAGTTAACTCGCCAATTACATGAGTCATTGAAAAATTTTGAGCTTGATACGCGCATCGCTGATTTGACGACAGAAGCCTTACCCGATGCAAAAGAGCGTTTAAATTATGTCATGGAAATGACAGAAAACGCTGCAAATAAAACCATGGATGCTGTTGAAGCAAGTTTACCTCTCGCTCAGCAGCTTGCAGATGATTTATCAGATATAAAACCAACTTGGGATCGCTTAATGAAACGTGATATCCAGCTTGGTGAATTCAAAACACTTTGTCATGATCTTGATAAGTTTATGCAAGGCTCTCAGACAACAACGGATGAGTTGCAAGGCCACATGACAAACGTTCTTATGGCGCAGGATTATCAAGATTTAACAGGCCAAGTAATTCGACGTGTAATCGAGTTAGTTAGAGAAGTTGAAGATAGTTTAATTCATTTATTAACTGTTTTTGGTACGGCAGAAGATCCTAATTCAAAACAAAAAGAAGATATTGAAGAAGTTCAAATTATGGAAATGGATCCTGCACAAATATCTGGCCCAGAAGGTCCGATAATGAATGCAGAGTCCAGAGAGGATGTCGTATCTAATCAAGATGAGGTCGATGATTTATTGTCGAGCTTGGGCTTCTAATAGGAGAGTATGTGCATGAGCTTTGAAGTCGATGAAGATATACTACAAGACTTTCTTGTTGAAGCTGGTGAGATTTTAGAGCTGTTATCTGAACAGCTTGTTGAGCTAGAGAATAACCCAGAAGATAAAGAGTTACTAAATGCTATTTTCCGAGGGTTCCATACTGTTAAAGGTGGCGCAGGCTTTTTAAGTATGACTGAGCTTGTTGATGCATGTCATGGTGCAGAAAATGTGTTTGACGTATTGAGACAAGGTCAGCGTTCAGTATCTCCAGAGCTGATGGATGTGATCCTACAATCACTGGATACGATAAATGAAATGTTTGCTCATATTCAAAATCGTGAGCAACCAGAACCCGCCGATCCAGCACTGCTTGAAACTTTACATCAGTTAAGTAAGCCTGAATCTGAAGATGAGCAAACTCCAACCGTAGAAGCAACACCTGAACCAGTAGAGGCTGAAGCTACAGCTGATATTTCTGCTGATGATATCTTATTTGACATCGACATTGATGAATCATCAGATTCAAGCTCATCTGACAATATTGATGAGATCACAGAAGATGAGTTTGAAAGCTTATTAGATGAACTTCACGGTGCTGGTAAAGGTCCTGTTGTCGAAAAAGACTCTGCAGCAAGTTCAACCAGTTCAGATGATGGTGATATAACCGATGAAGAATTCGATAGTTTGCTTGACGAGTTACATGGAGTTGGTAGCTTTGGTTCTATAGATACGCCATCTCAGCCAAGTACACCGCCAAGTCAGCCACCAGTTTCAAACCAGGCTTCTACTAACGATGACGAAATTAATGATGATGAGTTCGAAGCTCTGCTAGATGAACTTCACGGTAAAGGTGGCGCGCCTAAATCTGTTGAGTCTGCTGAGCCAGCTAAACCAGCCCCTAAAGTTGAACAAAGTAAACCAGAACCGGCTGTCGTAAAACCAGCGGCACAGCCAAAAGCGGCACCAAAGCCAGCGCCTGCAGCTGCTCCTGCACCTGTCGCTAAAGCACCTAGCCCAGCTGCTGCGAAAAAACCACCTGCACCGCAAGCTGAAACGACCGTTAGGGTAGATACAAAGCGGCTTGACCAAATTATGAATATGGTGGGTGAGCTAGTATTAGTTAGAAATAGACTCGTTAGCTTGGCTAACAACACCAATAGCGAAGCGATGGGTAAAGCTATTTCTAATCTAGATGTCGTTACTGCCGACCTTCAAGGTGCAGTGATGAAAACGCGAATGCAGCCAATCAAGAAAGTATTTGGCCGATTCCCTCGCGTTGTTCGAGATTTAGCGAGAAGCTTGAAAAAAGACATTAACCTAATTCTTGAAGGTGAAGAGACAGATTTAGATAAGAACCTAGTTGAAGCGTTAGCAGATCCTTTGGTTCACTTAGTACGTAACTCAGTAGACCATGGTATTGAAATGCCTGATGTTCGTGAGGCCTCAGGTAAACCTCGTACAGGTACTGTCACATTATCTGCTTCTCAAGAAGGCGACCATATCTTGCTTACAATCAAAGATGATGGTGCCGGAATGGACGCTGAAAAGCTGAAGAAGATTGCCATTAATAAAGGTGTCATCGACTCGGATCAGGCTAGTCGCTTATCTGATACAGAAGCATATAATTTAATATTTGCACCTGGCTTCTCTACAAAAGAAGAAATTTCAGACATTTCAGGCCGTGGTGTAGGTATGGATGTAGTGAAGACGAAAATTACTCAGCTTAATGGCTCGGTAAATATCCAGTCTGAGCTTGGTGTGGGCACCATCCTCGAAATTAAAGTGCCGTTAACATTAGCAATCTTACCGACATTAATGGTCATCGTTGGTGAGCAAACTTTTGCTCTTCCACTTGCTGGCGTCAGCGAGATTTTCCACTTAGACCTAACTAAAACCAATGTTGTTGATGGCCAACTTACCATCATAGTTCGAGAAAAGGCAATTCCATTATTTTATCTTGAACATTGGTTGGTTAAAGGTGCAGATAGAACCACTAAAAAAGCCGAAGGCCATGTTGTTATTGTCCAGATAGGTACACAGCAGGTTGGTTTTGTGGTTGATTCACTGATTGGTCAAGAGGAAGTTGTTATCAAACCACTAGATGCATTATTACAAGGCACACCAGGTATGGCTGGTGCAACAATAACATCAGATGGTGGCATAGCATTGATTTTAGATGTGCCAAATATGCTTAAGCATTATGCTGGCAAGTAGCCACGTATAGAGTAATTAGTAATAAGTGGTGCGAAAGCACCACTTTTCGATCTTAAGAATTTATTAGAGTATGCCAATGGCAGTAAAAGTTTTAGTTGTAGATGATTCAAGCTTTTTTAGACGACGAGTCAGTGAAATTTTAGAGCAAGATAGTGATATCAAGGTCATCGATTTTGCTGTTAACGGTCAAGAAGCGGTTGAAAAAGCAGCCTCATTGCGTCCAGATGTAATCACGATGGATGTCGAGATGCCTGTGCTAGATGGGATCAGTGCTGTTAAAAAGATCATGCAAGCTAATCCTACGCCTATTTTGATGTTTTCATCTCTAACCAGAGAAGGTGCGAGTGCTACGCTAGATGCATTGGATGCCGGTGCCCTCGACTTTTTACCTAAAAAGTTTGAAGACATAGCGCGTAATAGTGAAGACGCAATCAAGTCTTTACAAAATAAAGTTAAAGAAATTGGTCGAAGAAGATTACCTCGCTCTGTAAGCAGCTTTACGAGACCTTCTACAGCAAAGCCTCAAGTATCTTCGCCTGCGCCTTCGAGCAGAGCTTCAGTTACTCAGCCAGATAGAAGCTTTCAAAGATCAAGTGTTCAGCCTTCAACTAGTTCGCCTGTCGTAAACAAACAATTTAAAGCATCAGGCAAGCAGTACAAGTTAGTAGCTATAGGTACTTCAACAGGTGGCCCTGTTGCATTACAAACTATATTGACTCAATTACCTGCAAATTTTCCGCATCCAATTTTGTTGATTCAGCATATGCCCGCGGCATTTACCCCTGCATTTGCAGCTCGATTAAACAGCTTATGCAAAATAAAAGTAAAAGAAGCAGAGCAGGGTGATAAATTGCTTCCTGGTGTGGCGTATCTAGCCCCAGGTGGTAAGCAAATGCTTGTTGAATCAAAAGGGGCTGTGAAAACTCTTCGAGTATTTGAAGATGACAGTGCTAGAGTCACTTACAAGCCTTGTGTTGATGTTACCTTTGCGAGCGCAGCAAAAGCCTATCATGCTGATGTACTTGCTATTGTTTTAACGGGTATGGGTGCTGATGGTAGAGATGGCGCTAGGCTTTTGAAACAAGCCGGAGCGACTATTTGGGCGCAAGATGAACAAACGTGTGTAGTTTATGGAATGCCTCAAGCCGTAGCAAATGCGGGTTTATCTTCTGAGAGCCTAGCTTTACACGATGTTGCAACAAGAATTAATAAAGAAATAGGGTGTTAACCTTCTTTCAAAACACTAGGAAGTAAGCATTTCGTGAAAATCTGGACTGTAGCAAATCAAAAAGGAGGAGTTGGTAAAACAACGACAACAGTGAGCCTTGGCGGAATTCTCGCAAAACAGGGCAAGCGTGTACTGCTTATTGATACAGATCCACATGCCTCATTAACCTATTACTTTGGAATAGACTCTGAAGAACTTGAGGTCAGTGTTTATGATATTTTTGCTCGAGGGACATCTATGCAAGCTGAAGAAATTCTTCAAGCACTGTGTCCTTCGACGATTGAGAACTTAGATATATTGCCAGCCACAATGGCGATTGCCACACTTGATAGAAGTATGGGTAATCGCAATGGCATGGGCTTAATCTTGAAAAAAACATTGGCTAAGATTAGTGAGCATTATGATTACGCGATTTTAGATTGTCCGCCAGTACTAGGTGTTCTGATGGTTAATGCATTGGCTGCTAGTGAACGAGTTTTAATTCCGGTTCAAACAGAGTTCTTGGCTTTGAAAGGACTTGACCGAATGATGCGTACGATGGAGCTGATGCAAAGCTCTCAGGCAAAACAATATAATTACACTATTGTGCCAACCATGTATGATAAGCGGACAAAAGCCTCATTAGAGGCTTATAAAACACTGCTTGCAAACTATGAGGGCTCTGTTTGGCCAGGTGTCATCCCAGTTGATACAAAGTTTAGAGATGCAAGTTTAGCCCAACAGGCACCGGTTGAGTTTTGCCCTAAATCTAGAGGTGTTTTTGCATATAAAGCACTTCTAGAGTATTTAATAAAGAGTAGTTAGAGGATCTATGAGTAAACATTTGTTTGCTAATGAAAAAGTGATGAAGCAGTATCTTGGTGCTTTGCTACAAGAAGATGAGCCTCAAGATGTAGCGCTTGCGCCTGTTGCTAAACTACTCGAGCGCGTTCCAGAAGTATCTGAAGAATCTCAAGTTAAACCTGCTCAACAAGTCGAACAAGAAACGGCTGTAGTTGAAGCTGTTCAAGAAGAAGCGCAGCAAGACATCGTTGAAATCACAACTGTCGAATCAAAAGAGCTTGAGTTAACTAAAAATAATACTATTATCAAAGAAGAAGCGATTGTTGAGCCTAGTTTAACAAGTGCGCAAGAAGAGTATGGTGAAAGTGAGTTTCAAGCATTATTTTTTGAAGTCGCAGGGCTTACTTTGGCTGTGCCTTTGAAGTCGTTGGGTGGTATTCATCAATTAGGCGAAGTGACACAGCTTTTTGGTAAACCGAAATGGTTTAAAGGTGTCATGCTTAATCGAGAAGAAAAACTGAATGTGGTTGATACTGCTAGATGGGTAATGCCCGAAAAGTACACACCAGAACTTGAAGAAAAGCTGGATTATCAGTATTTAATTACACTTGGCGACAGTTCTTGGGGATTGTTGGCCGAAAACTTGATTAATAACATTACATTAAAGCCTGAAGATATAAAATGGCGTGTAAATGGCGGTAAGCGTCCTTGGCTTGCTGGCGTCATTAAAGAAAAGATGTGTGCTTTAATTGATGTTGAAAATTTAAACCGCTTGCTAGAGCAAGGCTTAGATAGCCAAGAGCAGTAACTCAGATCTTTATGGAGTATAACCATGAGCCAAGATAGACTACTTTCTGCAGACAATAATGCCGACAGTAATGATGAAGTTCTTCAATGGGTAACCTATAAGTTAGAAGACGAAACGTATGGTATTAATGTAATGCAAGTTCAGGAAGTATTGCGTTATACCGAAATTGCTCCTGTTCCAGGTGCACCGAGCTATGTGCTTGGTATTATTAACTTGCGTGGTAATGTGGTAACCGTTATTGATACGCGTGCTCGCTTTGGTTTGATGAGTGCTGAAGTAACTGATAATTCTCGTATTGTTATCATTGAAGCTGAAAAGCAAGTAATTGGTATTCTTGTTGATAGTGTTGCAGAAGTTGTTTACTTACGCAGCTCTGAAATCGACAGTGCGCCAAACATTGGTACAGAGGAAAGTGCTAAGTTCATCCAAGGCGTTTCGAACCGCGAGGGCGAGCTACTTATTCTTGTTGATTTGAATAAGTTACTTAGCGACGATGAGTGGGATGAGTTGAGTCACATATAAGTGTTATCCGTAGTTCAAGATAATCTTGCTTTTATTGTAGTCACAGTTACCTCAGGCATTCTCTTTTTGATTTGTCTGGGGTTTATTTTTGGTTTGCAAAAAAAGCTTGAACAAAGTCATAAAAATCAGAAGTTTTTAAAGCAGCAGCTTGAAGAGGCGACAGCTCAAACAGAGATCTTACGCAGTGAAATTGCAGAATTTAGATCGGGCTTAATGAGTATTGGTAAACGTCTCTTGGCTTGTGAGAATTTTGCTAAGGACTTAGCGCAACAGCAAGCAGCTCAAAAGTATGATGATCCAGATGCCAAAATTTATTCGCGTGCTGTGAAAATGATCGAGTTAGGCGCTGATCTTGATGAGATAATGCGCGAGTGTGAAATACCTCGAGCTGAAGCAGAATTGCTACTTTCATTACATCAAAAACAATCTTAAAGTTAAACGCTGAGAAATCTACTCGGCGTTTTTTATGCCTTCACATTAAGCTTTTTATTAAACCCTTCCCAACCCGGTGGGAACTTCCCCCTCAATACATATGAAAATGCGATAAGTTCTGCGATGACATAATAAAGCTCTCTGGGGATTTCTTGATGGAGGTCTAATTGACTTAATGTTGACGCAAGCTCAGCATCTTCATGGATCATAATGCCCTTTTCTTTTGCGAGTTCGATAATTTCATCAGCAAGCTCACCAAAGCCTTTACACACAACTTCGGGCGATTTTCCTGCCTCATACAATAAACCTATGGCAGATTTTTGTGTCATATATCTGGCTCCTAAACTTGTATATTGACAATAGCATGCTGGTTAAAGAACTGCTCTGCTTTAGCTGCATCTTCGATCAATTCTACATCACCGACTTGTAATCCATGGGCACTGAGCTTTCTCCTTAATGTGTCAAGGTGTGGCTCTGCAAGTTTGCAGACTTGGGTTGAATTGCCTGTAATTTGACATTCTACAGATTTATCCATGAGCTCGGCCTGTACAGAGAGTTTTCCTGCACTGGCATAATCGAAGTTTAATCTAATATACCAAACCGTTTTCTCAGGCAGATTACCTTTTGCTGGCTTCTTATAATTGCCAACTTGTAAGTGCGTTTGTTTACAATTATCGGGCAGTTTGGTTGGTAAAAATAAACTGATTAGTAGTTGTGCGTCACTGCTTTGGTTTTGAGATTGATTAATTGACTGAGTCATATTGTGCTGCAAGCTATTATTTATTTGCACTAACTCATTCATTAAGGGTGAATTTAAATTTGGTAGCTGTTGTTGTAACTGGCTGATATTTTGCGCTTTAAAATTAGGTTGCAAGGTTTTTAGAAGTGCATCGAACTTAGCTTCTGTCTCTTGAGCGTTACTTTCATTTTGAACGAGTTTGGATGAAGATAAAAATGTCAGAAGTAGCTTTTCGACGTTATTCAGCAAACCTGATGTCTGTAAATTACTATTCGCTAAAGGTTGATTCAAACCCGCATTAATGGCAGGTGGTAAGTTCAGTTCATTCAGTACTTGTGATGCAGAATGTTGTTTTTCATCAATCATACTCGCAAAAGCTTGGTGGACTAAACGAGTAAGGTCCGGTGATTTGCTTTCTTTGAAATTCGCAAGCTTATTAATTTGCACTGAACTGATCTCAAGTTTTGCATTTTCTGATTTGTGTGTATTAGGCTCAAGTATGAAAGGGGTCATGAGTTGCTTTTCGATACTGCTCGTTGGTACATAATGGGTTTTGATAGCTGGCGCGAAGAGGACTTGTTTTGTTTGAGGTGACTCACTTTTTTTATTTACGCTTAGACTGGGCGTGTTTTGCAAAGCTGATTGGCCTGTAGAGGTAACCTGAGTAGTCTTTGCTATGTTGGGTGTGCCAGAGGTAAAGGCAGAATTTAACCCGACAGCCGATTTAGTCATTTTTTCAAAGGCATTTTGTATATTTGTGTCGGTACTATTATTGCCATCGGCGAGGGGGTTACCTATTTGTCTTTGCTGAGCCTGAGTCGCTTGTATATGTGAAGAGCTAGTAACCTGTGCCCCCACTTTTACCATATTTATAGTCTGTTTTTGCGTTTGTGACAGCTCACTTCTGCTCATTGAGTTTTCGTTTGTAAAAGGCTTAACCAATTGTTGAGATAAATCTTTTTTTTGTAGCGTCGCATTTTCGATTTGCCCTTTCTTATCAATATTCAGGGTTAGCTGTTCACCTTTTAAAAGTGCTTGATTTGAAGAAGAATCCGTTTGTGATTTTTGTGGGTTTTCAATGCTCGCTGTTTTGGAATTACTAACAACTTTTTCGGTCTGTTTAGCATCGATAGAAACGTGACTTGTAACTTGAAGGTGAGTTGGCACTTTAAGTGGTGTTGTAATCGTTAATTGCGGTGCCGTAGATACGATTTGCTTAATTTGCGCAAACAACTGCACTATAGGATCTGCCTTCGAGTTTTTAGCTTCAGGGTAAATGAAAGGCAAAAAATCTTTGCCTTTGTTCAAGCTTGGTAACTTACTAGCTGGAAGAGGGTTATTAAGCAGTGCGGGTGAAGCATCTTTTATACTTCTGTTATTGGTAAGCATAAAAGGCACTTGAATGATTTTCTGCAAAGCTGCTCGCACGGCTTGTTTTACATCATTTAATGATACGTCTAAGAGCGGCTTGTCATAGCTTAAGTTTGATTTAAGTGGGGCCTCAGAGTCAGCAGTGCTCAGCTTTGTTGTTTGCGCGAGCATTGACTTAGCCGAGTGTTTTAATTGTATGGTGTACTGCTTAGGCTTTTCACTGATCTCCAATCCATTTATGGTTGCGACTGGCGTTGTTGCTCGCCAAATATTGGCATTACTTTGTGAAGGTAATTTTTCTGCATTAGTTAATGGTAGAATCGCTTTAGTTATAGGATGTTGAACTTTTGGCGTTTTCTCCGAAAGATTCAGCAACATTGAAGGTGTACTGTTAGCTAAGCTCTGAGCAATTTTGTGTTTACTTATTGGTTGTTGCAGTAATTGCCCGTCAAAACGATCATTGACGGTGAGTGATAATTGCGATGTATTTGCACGTAACTGAGCAATGAGTTTGGGCTCCGCCGACAGCATTTTAGCCAAACTTGGGTTTATTGCTAAATTAATGCCGAGCTTTGGTAGTTGTAAACTCGCAGGAGATAGTTTGGCTTCTGCATGAGTTGTGATATTTGCACCGATTGAATCGCCCTTTAAAAAGTTCATCAAGGTTAATAGCTGGTCGGCAGCTTTGATCTGAATGCCATACTTCGGGGTTTGTAATGTGAGTTTTAGTCCCGTTTCATCTAGTGTGACTTGCGCTTCAGGTAGTTCAAGTTTTTGAGTCTGAGGCTCAATTGCTAGTCTGATGGTTTGCCACCGACCGTTTATTTCTACTTCCATACTGACTGAATCAGACTTAAGCGTAATATTTCTTGCCAAGAATTGTTGCTCAAGCGCACTTTGAGCTGATCTGCTATTTGCATCGCTTAAAGTTGAGATAGACTCAGATGAGACCGAGTTCAGGTTTATAATTGGCAATTTATTCATTATTTTAAATCAAATTTTCAGTAATCGGTCGCAAAGCTGTGTTCGTATTACCATACCATTATGGTAGACTATCGCCCAATTTTACGCATCGAGAATACCAATTTGCTAGAGGTTAAATCTGTCACTTGCGTCAAGCAAGAACGCTGTTTATTTGAAGCACTTAGCTTTTCGCTTGAAAGTGGTAAGATCATGCAAATTGAAGGCCCAAATGGTGCGGGTAAAACATCTTTGTTGAGAATTTTGGCTGGCTTTGCTCAAGCCGATGAAGGCGATGTGTTTTTCGAGCAGCAATCTATTGGCGAATACTACGATGATTATGCTGCGCAGTTATTATTTATTGGCCATAAGACCGGGGTAAATACGCAACTTACGGCATTCGAAAATGTTTGCCATTGGCTCCGTGTTCATGGTTATAGCGATGACAGTCAAGTTTATGACTTGTTAGGCAAGTTGGGCTTAGTCGGGTTAGAAGATGTGCCCGTACGCACTTTATCTGCAGGTCAGCAACGCCGAGTTGCACTGGTTAGATTATGGCTTAACAGCGCTAAGCTGTGGATTTTAGATGAGCCTTTTACTGCGCTGGATAAAAAAGGCGTGGCCATGTTGCAAAGCCGCTTTAACGAGCATCTTGAGCGTGGTGGTTCAATAATTTTAACGACGCACCAAGACCTCACGCAACATTTTGAGCAATTACAAACTTTAGTGCTGGAGTATCGCCACTAATGCAGGTAAACCATTCTTATTGGCAGTTATTTAAAGCGGTCTACAGTAAAGATGTTACGTTGGCGTTCAGGCAGCGTGCTGAAATTGTCAACCCACTCTTGTTTTTCTTAATTGTGATCACCTTATTCCCATTGGCGATAGGTCCAGAGCCAGGCTTATTAGCTCGCATGGCGCCGGGTATTATTTGGGTCGCAGCGCTACTTTCGACCATGTTAGGCCTAGATAAATTATTCAGAGACGACTACCACGATGGATCTTTGGAGCAAATGATTGCCTCGCCTTATCCATTGTCATTATGTGTGTTAGCAAAAGTCTTCGCACATTGGACCATTACCGGATTACCCATGGTGCTTATGGCACCTATGTTCGCACTATTGATGAATCTTGAATCTCAAGCGCTTGGTGCAACTATTTTAACCTTATTAATCGGAACCCCATTGTTGAGCTTTATTGGCGCGATTGGCGCAGGTTTAACCGTGGGCTTGCAAAAAGGTGGTATTTTAATGAGTTTACTCGTTTTACCGCTTTATATTCCTGTCCTAATTTTTGCAACTTCAGCCATTGATACCAGCAGTATGTCGCTGGCATATGGCGGTCAGCTTGCAATTCTGGGTGCGATGTTAGCAGTCGCCTGCATTGCCGCACCTTTAGCCATATCGTCAGCATTAAGAGTGAGTGTAAGTTAACATGTGGAAATGGTTACATCCCTACGCTAAAGCAGATCGTGCATACCAGTTGTGTAACACCTTACTGCCGTATTTTGCCGTTGTCACCGTCGTGTGTTTGGTTGTGGGTTGGGTATGGGGCTTAGCCTTCGCACCAGCCGATTATCAACAGAAAGACAGTTACAGGATAATCTTTATTCATGTACCTTCAGCAATTTTGTCTATGGGTGCTTATTCGTCGATGGCGATTGCCGCGATAGTAGCCCTTGTTTGGCAATTGAGAAATGCAGAGTTAGCTGTAATTGCGATTGCGCCTGTAGGTGCTGCAATGACGGCAATTGCCCTGATCACCGGTGCTGCATGGGGTAAGCCTATGTGGGGAGCATGGTGGGTGTGGGATGCACGTCTAACCTCTGAGTTAATTCTTTTATTTTTATATTTGGGGGTTTTATCACTTTATCATGCGTTTGAAGATAAAAAAGCAGCGGGTAAAGCGGCGTGTATCCTTGCCATTGTTGGGGTGATCAACTTACCTATTATTCATTTTTCAGTAGAGTGGTGGAACACCCTTCATCAAGGTGCAACTATCACCAAATTTGATACATCGGCAATCGATCCAAGTATGTTATGGCCTTTATTTATTAACATCATCGCATTTGCTGGTTTTGTAGGGGTTATCGCGCTTATTCGTTTGAAGAATGAAATTTTGCAGCGTGAAAAACACCGCCCTTGGGTTCGCAGTTTAGTAAGTCGAGGTTAACAATGCAGTTTGAATCTTTCAGTGATTTTATAGCCATGGGTGGCTATGGGTTCTTCGTATGGCTTTCATTTGGTTCATGCGCAGCGATTTTAGCAGGGATTCTAATTAGCTCGCTAAACGACAGCAAAAAGCTTAAAAAAGAAATCTCAGCGCAAATGGCGCGTGAAGCGCGTATTAAAAAAGCCAAAGAGGAGGCACAAGCATGAATCCAAGACGTAAAAAGCGTTTGTTTGCCGTTGTCGCTATTATCTTCGGCATTGGCTCTGCGATCGGTTTAACCCTGTATGCTTTGCAAGAGAACATTAATTTATTCTACACACCTTCAGAATTGATCAATGGTAAAGGTGAAAATCACGAAAAACCGTTTATTGGTCAAAAACTTCGTATAGGTGGAATGGTTGTTCCGGGATCTGTGAAACGTGATGAAGCCTCTTTAGACGTGCAGTTTAAACTGATAGATACTGGCCCTATGGTGACAATTCGCTATCACGGCATATTGCCAGATTTATTCCGTGAAGGTCAGGGCATTGTTGCGCAAGGTACTTTAGTTGAGCCTAACGTGATTGATGCATTTGAAGTATTGGCTAAGCATGATGAAGAGTATATGCCTGCTGAAATTGCTGAAGCGGTTAAAGGCATCAAGCACGAAAAACCAAAATATAATTTAAATAACGAGAATTAGTATGATCCCAGAAATTGGTTATTTCTCGCTAGTACTGGCAATGGGCTTAAGCCTATTGTTATGTATCTTTCCTTTATGGGGCGCGTACACAGGTAATCTTCGCCTGATGCGTGCAGCGCCTTCACTGGCGGTTGGTCAGTGTCTTTTTGTTTTATTCTCTTTTGCCATTCTAATTTACGTCACATTAACTGATGATTTTACAGTCGCTTATGTGGCACACCATTCAAGTACCACTTTACCTTGGTATTACAAAGTAACCTCTACATGGGGCGGCCATGAAGGGGCGATTTTATTATGGCTTGTGATGCAGTCATCTTGGACTGCATTGGTCGCGCTAATGTCTAACTCATTACCTTGGGTGTTGCGTGCACGTGTATTAGGTGTACTGGGCTTCTTAGGTGTGGGCTTTATGCTTTACACGCTTTGGATGTCGAGCCCGTTTGAGCGTTTATTGCCCTATTATCCAGTAGAAGGTCGTGACTTAAATCCGTTGTTACAAGACCCCGGAATGATCATTCATCCACCTTTACTCTATATGGGCTATGTGGGTCTGTCGGTATCATTTGCTTTCGCGATTGCTGCGTTATTAACCGGTAAACTCGATAATACTTGGGCGAAATGGTCTCGTCCTTGGACTATGGTTGCATGGGGCTTTTTAACACTAGGTATCACTATTGGTAGTTGGTGGGCATACGCTGAGCTTGGCTGGGGCGGTTGGTGGTTCTGGGATCCGGTTGAAAATGCTTCACTGATGCCATGGCTAGTTGCCACAGCGTTATTGCATTCGTTGGCAGTTACTGAAAAACGAGGTGTGTTTAAGTCTTGGACGGTATTGCTTGCAATCACTGCGTTTAGTTTATGTTTGTTAGGCACCTTTATTGTTCGTTCGGGGATCATTGTATCGGTACATGCCTTTGCGACTGATCCAGACCGTGGTTTATATATCCTGTCATTCTTAGGTGTTGTTGTTGGTGGTAGTTTAGCGTTATATGCGATGCGCGTATCGGAAGTGTATAGCGAAGGTCGTTATAAATTTGCCTCACGTGAAGTCACCCTTTGGGCGAATAATATTTTCTTAGTAGTTGCAACCTTAATTGTGTTACTTGGTACTTTGTTACCTATGATCCACAAAGAGTTAGGTCTGGGCACCATTTCGATTGGTGTGCCTTTCTTCAACCAAATGTTCTCAATTCTGATCGTCCCATTTGCAATTTTATTAGGCATTGCGCCTATGTTGCGTTGGAAGCAGAACAAACTCTCTCCTGCGGTGAAAAAATGGGGAGTAATGTTAGTGTTAGCCCTTGCTCTGACTACGCTTTGGTTATTACCAAACTATGAATATGTCGCACCGATGACGTTTGTAGCAACAGCACTGGCAGTTTGGATCACATTAGGTACGTTACTTGATATTTATGACAAAGCATCTGCGCAGGGCAGCATGGTTGAAGGCTTAAAACGTTTAGGGTTGAGCTATTGGGCTATGGTGCTTGGTCATATTGGTATTGCCTTTGTGATTGCGAGTGTCACTTTAACGTCAGCCTATTCAGTTGAGCGTTCAGTCAGTATGAAGCCGGGTGAAACAGCAAACCTAAATGAATATACATACCGCTTTGAAGGTGTTAAAGAAATTCGTGGACCGAACTACAGTGGTCACGCGGGTGTTGTTACTGTGCTTAAAGAAGATAAAACAGTTACCAGTCTTTATGCTGAAAAACGTATGTACGACATTGGCATGCAGTTTATGACAGAGGCTGCCATTGATGATGGTTTCTTCAGAGATTTATATTTAGCACTTGGCGAGCAGTTGAGTGGCGGTGCTTGGTCATTACGTATTTACCACAAGCCATATGTACGTTGGATGTGGTTGGGCGGTATCTTAATTTCACTCGCTGGATTTATGGTGGTTGCAGATAAGCGTTACCGCAGAAGAAAGCTTAAAGGAGAAATGGCATGAACAAAAAACTATTAGGGTTTATTCCGTTTTTAATCTTTATCTTTTTGTGTGTGTTTTTGTACCAAGGTCTGTTTGGCAATCCGCGAGAGCTTCAAACGGGTCGAATTGGCCAAGCTATGCCAAGTTTTGTATTGCCAGATCTGATGGATGAGTCAAAACAGTGGCGCGACAGCGATTTAAAAGGTCAGGTTTATTTACTGAATGTATGGGGCACTTGGTGCCCGACATGTATCGCAGAATTGGGTTATTTAACCGAGCTCAGAGAGCAGGGTGTGCGCATTATTGGTTTGTATTATGAACAAGCCTATGACCCTGATTTTGGTGACCAATTTGACATCAATGCACTTCGTAACGAAGTGCAAACCATGCTTGCACGAGCAGGTAACCCATATCAGTTTAATATTCTTGATTTAGATAGAACTTTAGCGCTTGATTTAGGTGTATCTGGTGCGCCAGAAACATTTTTAGTTGATGCGAATGGTAAAATTTTATTACATCACACTGGCGATATTAATCCGCGCGTTTGGCGTGCTAAATTTGCCCCTGTGATGCAGGAGTTATCACAATGAGAGTATTAGTATTTGCACTCTTAGCTCTGCTTAGTTTTGCTTCTCACAGCGCAGAAGATAAATATGAATTTGCTAATGCGGAGCGTGCTGCCACGTTTAAGGCATTAACCCATGAGTTACGTTGCCCAAAATGTCAAAACCAGAATATTGCTGATTCAGATGCCATTGTTGCCAAAGATCTCAGAGACAAGGTACTGGTATTGGTCAATGAAGGTAAGTCGAAGCAAGAAGTCATAGATTATATGATAGACCGCTATGGTTATTTTGTTCATTACCAGCCACCGGTAACACCTGCCACGATCATTTTGTGGGTATTGCCTGTACTTATCGTCATCATTGGCTTTGGTTTTATCGTATTTAGACAAAAGAAAGCCTCTAAAAAACAACAGTGGAATGCGCAAGATGAAGAAAAACTGGCGCAACTGATCAAGCAGTATCAACGTCAGGAGCATAATTCATGAGCGCAATGACGCAAATGTGGGGCATGTTTGCTCTGCTATCTATTTTGGCCGCTTTATTTGTCGTCGTGCCATTTTTGCGCCGCGAAAGAGTGATTGCCGTAGACTCAGATGCCAATGCCGAGCGCATCGCAATCTTTCATCAACGTCTGGAAGATTTAGAGCAAGAAATTGCAGATAAAAAAATCGAACAGGGGGTTTATGATGAGTCTGTGGTTGAGCTAAAGCGCCGCCTATTAAATGAACTCTCCCCTGAAAAGCAATTAAATGCGCGCGGAAATAACCGTATTTTTGCTCTAACTGGTTTGGCTTTCTTAGTGGCTGTGAGTGCGGTTTTTTATAGTTTTACGGGCAGCCAAAAGCAAATCGAAGACTGGTATAGTGCTATTGATCGTTTACCTGAGTTTGGTGAGCGTGCTGTTCTACAACAGGGTGAACCATTAACCCAAAATGAGTTGCAAGCTTTTGCTTTAGGCTTACGTACTAAGCTAGCAGAAAGTGGCGATGATGCCGTTGCTTGGATGCTACTTGGACGAGTTGCTATGTCGTTAGGTGATAATGATATGGCTAAACAAGCATTTGAAAAAGCACTCGCTATGCAGCCTGATAACAACAATGTGCTAGTGAATTTCAGTCAAGTACTATTGATTGATGGTTCAGAGCCAAGTATGAATCGTGCGGCACGTATGCTATCTAAAGTGCTTCAATCTGAACCAAGTAATATGGATGCCATTTCTCTATTGGCCTTGATTGCCTATGAGCGTCAAGATTGGCAAGAAGCAAAAGCGGCATTTGAGGTGTTGCAGTCGTCGATGACGCAAGATGATCCTCGCTATGCAATGATCTCTGAGCGCATTCATGATATTGAGCACAAGATTGACTCTAATGCCCATGCACATAATGAAACGCAAGCACCGGCAGGCGCATCGTTAACTGTGTCGGTTACACTCAGTGAGTCGATTGCAAATCAGCTACAAGACAACGCCACCTTGTTTATTTTTGCAAAAGCGCATAATGGTCCTCCTATGCCGCTGGCTGTGAACAAATTAAAACAATTTGAATTTCCAATTACTGTTACACTGGATGACAGTATGGCGATGATGCCGAATTTAAAGCTTTCTAATTTTGAGCAAGTAGAAATAACAGCACGTGTATCGCAAGACGATGCGGTAACTGTGCAAACTGGCGATTTAGAAGGGAAGTCGGAGATCATCGAATTACAAAACGCGCCATCTGTGGTGCGAGTTGAAATTAGTCGTGTAATCACTAGCACAGGAAGCTAAATGTTAAAACCTATTTTATCTGCGTTTGCCGCACTCATTTTAACTGGGTGTGCAACTGTCGCACCAGAGAAAGTGGATGAGCGAGATCCATTACAAAGCATAAACCGCACGGTTTACGATTTTAATATGGATGTGCTTGACGCATATATTCTAAAGCCTGTTGCCGAAGGGTACTTGGCGGTGACCAATGATCCGGTGCGTAAAAGTGTTTATGCTTTTACCACCAATATTGCAGCCCCAACAGATGCGGTGAATGCCTTATTACAAGGCAAGCCTAAAGACACGGGCATTAATACTGCTCGTTTTTTAGTGAACTCTACCGTGGGTATATTTGGCTTATTTGACGTGGCAAGCTCGTTAGGTCTCAAGCACAAAGATGAAGACTTCGGTCAAACCTTGGGTGTGTGGGGAATGGGTGATGGTGCCTATTTGATGCTGCCAGGCTATGGTCCTTCAACTGCAAGAAACATCACCGGTGATGTAGTTGATAACTTTGTGTTGCCGGAGCTGGCCTTATCAACACCGCAGAGCTTATTGATTTATGCGGTAAGGTCAATTGATACGCGTGCAAGTTTGTTATCACAAGAGAAGCTACTGCGAGAGTCTTTAGACCCTTATGTGTTTATGAAAGACATCTACTTCCAGCGTCAACTTTATGAGCTGTACGATGGCAACCCGCCTATCAAAGAAGAAGAAGTTGAAAACTTTGATGAAGACTTCTTAGAAAACCTTTAGCAAGTAGTTTTATGTTTAAAAATGCCAAGTCAACGACTTGGCATTTTGTTATTAGAAATGGGTATAAGATTTTAAAAGCGCCAATTAAGATTTAACCAAGCGGTAAGACCGGCTTCGTTAACTTTATCAATTTGTGTATAACCACTGACTGCTGCACCTGCGCGACTTAAATGCTCGCTATAAGTTTTGTCGAGTAAGTTATCAATACCAAAACTCCAGTCTATGTTTTGGCTTTGGCTGTAGTTCGCATTCAAAGAAAGCACGCCGTAACCGGCAGTGGCAGACACATCTTGCCCTGCAATATTTCCTTGCCCAACGGCAATACGGTTTTGCTTTTGCACAACCCGCCACAACATACCAAGTTGCCAATCGCTGAGTGTGTAATCAAGTGTAAAACGACCTTGTAAAGCCGGTTGTTGTGCTAAAGGGGTATGATCTGTCAGGTTTGTTGCTCTTACCCAACTAACACTTGCGCCAGCAGTGAGGGTTTTGCTAAGTGCATACTTACTGTCTAGCTCAAAACCAAAGCTTTCTGTATCAACATTTCTTGTCACCTTATGTGCTTTGGCCATTTTTACAAAAGTATTATCAATTAAAATAAAGTCATTTATTTGGTTGTAGAAAAAAGACGCTGAGCTTTGCCAATCAGCGGACTGGTGAACGAGTCCAATATCTATTTGGCTGGTTGCTTCGTGTTGGGTGTTAAATGCACTGCTCGATGTTTCACTGCTGCGACCTGCACCAAGTAATTCCCAATAATCAGGAAAACGTTCGACGTAGCCCACCCCAGCGAAATAGCTGACATTATCCGTTTGTCTTTGCAAACGAGTAAAGCCACTATACAACGACTCTTTTCGGGTAAGTTGCGCGGTTGGGTTTGCAGACATCATCATTGAGCCGAGCATTTTACGCTCATCTGTGGCTTGCCATCTATCAATACGCAGACCAGAAACCCATTGCTGGTTTTCAGCAAGGTTAAGTTCATACTCTGCGAATAACCCTGTTTGTTCAAACCTGCCATCAGTAGTGCGAGCTTGTGCCTCTACGGGAGTCATATTAATGTTCATTGACATGCGGTTAGTGTGTTCATTTTGCTGATGATCTAAGCCGATACTAAATAACCCGTTGTGGTGAAGTTCGCCGTGGGCTAACACCTTGGCACCATACGTTTTTCTGTCAGGGTTCATCGCCCTGGGGGCTTTATTCATAGGGGTCGTGACGAAATGTCGCAGCGAATAGTTATCCATAATGTGATCGACATAGTTGTAGAAGACTTGTCCTTCGATACTCTTTAATATGTTGCCTTGCAGTGCCCAGTCGAATTTTATCGCGCCATGGGTTCTGTCGAATAAACTGCCGTCCATCGAGCGGTCGGCATAAGCCACTTCACCATCACTGCGACCCACAGAAATACTGATGATTTTATCGTCACTCGGTGTGTATGCTAGTTCCAGATCGGTATTCCATTTTTTGTAGGCTGAGTGAATTTCTATGCCTTGCCCATCCTCATAATTATCTGAGCTATTATAACTGGCAGAAATATTGGCATAGGTGTTTTCATTGCCAAATTTCACTTGTGAATTGATGCCTTTGCGATTGGCACTGGCAAGAACGAGATTGCTAAAACCTTCAACACCAGATTTTTCCATGCGATATGAATCACGTTCAAATAACACGGTTGCAGCACTGTTTCCTGGGCCATAAAGTACGGTTTGCGGCCCTTTAATTACTGTTAATGTGTTATACGTTTGTGGCGAAATATAAGCTGTAGGCGGGTCCATTCTATTGCCACATCCGCCCAAGGTCTGATTGCCATCGGTTAAAATATTTAATCGAGAGCCTGCAAGTCCACGAAATACAGGGTCTGAACTGGCAGCGCCTTTTTTGACTAAAGAGAAACCACTTATGCTTGAGAGCAGATCTGAGGCATCTTGTGCAGGTAGGGGTTGTCTTGGCAATTTTGGATCGGTTGTAATATTCAAAGGAGTTTGCATTGGTGCAATAATGACAATTTTTTCAACCTCATCAGCAAGCGAATAGCCGCTGATCAAACTACAGATAAGTCCACTTAATATTGTTTTTTTCATGATATGCCCAGCTAGAATGAGAGTTGCGGGCAGTGTAGCGGCTTTTAAATCTTTAGGGATGTGACAGAATGTCGCACCTACCTGAAAAAAGCGGTGCGACGCAAGGGATTTTGACTTATGTCAAAGTGCTCAATAAGTTATACACACTCCATTACTTGAAGTTGTTCGTTACTCCAAGCAACGGCTAGGTTGTATAGCTCAGGCAGCGTATCGTTAGTAAATTTTATTCGCTCACAATACTCGCCTGTAAGCTGCCAATCTGCTTGCTCATAGGCTTTAATCAAGCCGAGATATTGCGCTAAGATCCCTTGCTTTTGAACTAAGGCTTCTTTAATTAGGTTACTTAGCGGTAATTTTTTCATTACCTCTTCCATGCTTTCATCCAAAATGGCATCCATTAACGACATCATGCCAACTAAAAATGCCATACCCGTATCTTGGATCCCTTTGTGTTTTTGCGCTAAAAGCTCACAAAAGCGGGCGCGAGTAAGAGACAGGCGAATTAATTCTAAAGGTTTGTCTGATGACACTTGTGCAGCGAAGAGTAGCGATAAAAACTTTTTCAGTTCTTGATTACCAAGCACGACAACTGCTTGTTTAATCGTACTAATTTCGGCTCTTCGTTTAAAAGCAGCTGAATTAGAGTAGCGTAGTAGTTTATATGAAAGGTTTACATCTCGCTCAAATACAGAGGTAATTTTTTGAATATTGACGTCGACAGACGATGTTTCATAAAGTAATTCTGCCAAGGCCATTTCAGAAGGAGGAAGAGATTTACTTTTAACCATTTCAGGCTTAGCAAAAAAGTAACCCTGGAAGAGGGTAAAGCCAAGCCCTACAGCCATTTCAAATTGCTCATTGGTTTCTACTTTCTCGGCGACGAGTTTAATATTTTTAAACTCCTTTGTTGCCTCGATTAATTCGATAATTTCTTCATGGGAAGTTGCGAGTAAATCGACTTTGATTTGATCAATAAAAGGATAAAAATGACGCCAAACCTTTTGATGTTTGTAATCATCAAGTGCTAGGGTGTAGCCCTTATTTTTTAATTCTTGAACCGCAGCCAACAGTCGCTTTCCAGGTTGCACTGTTTCTAAAATTTCGATTACAACGCCATCACTTGGAAGCATGCTTGGGTAACCTTTTAGAATGGTATCAAGCGTGAAGTTTATATAAGCGGGTTTATTGTCAGTTAAATCTTCTAACCCAAAATTGAATTGACTGCCTTCAATGAGTTTTGACGTCGCTTCGTCACCATCAATATTAGGAAAAACGTTGTCGACACCATCTCGAAATAAAAGCTCGTAACCCATAAGCTGTTTGTTTTTATCAAAAATAGGTTGGCGGGCCGCATAAAAATACATGTACTACAGTTCCTGTTACTCTCTTCTGCACGACTAAATATAAAATATAATGCGTATTAAAGCATTAATTAATTTGATCATATCAGAAAATGATTAATCCTTTGTTCCTAGTAGAGGGTGACATTAATATGTTAATCGCAGCTGACTGGGGTTAGTTAAGTAGACATGTTATAGTGAAATTTATAATAAAGAATAAGTTTTATTCACCAACCATATTCTCGTAAGAGTAAACGGAGGTTAATTTTGGAAACAGGTACTTTAGTATCTTTAGTTTTATACTTTATTGTGATGTTAGGTATAGGTTTATATGCCTATCGTAAATCAACCAGTGACGTGTCAGGTTATATGCTTGGTGGTCGTAGTTTACCGCCTAGTGTTGCAGCTTTATCTGCCGGTGCTTCTGATATGAGTGGCTGGATCTTAATGGGTTTACCTGGTGCGATGTTTGTTACTGGGTTTAGTAGTACTTGGATTGCCACAGGCTTGGTTATTGGGGCGTGGTTAAATTACCTGCTAGTAGCACCAAGGTTACGTGTTTATACCGAAGTTGCGAATGACGCCATTACAATTCCGGATTACTTTGCAAATCGTTTTGAAGATAAAGGTAATGCGCTTCGAATTGTATCGGCTTTAGTCATCATTGTTTTCTTCACGTTATACACTTCTTCTGGTGTTGTTGCCGGCGGTAAGCTGTTTGAAAGTTCATTTGGTATGAGCTATGAATCGGGTCTTTATATTACTACGGGTGTCGTGGTTCTTTACACCTTATTTGGTGGCTTCTTAGCTGTAAGCTTAACCGACTTTGTACAAGGCTGTATTATGTTTGTGGCGCTTATTCTTGTGCCAGTTGTGACATTCTCACTGCTTGATAACCCACTTTCTGTGACATTGAATGAGCTTAATCCGCAAATGTTAACTTGGGTTGGCGCCGGTGGTGCGATAGGTATTATTTCAGCGATGTCATGGGGTCTAGGTTATTTTGGTCAGCCACATATCATTGTACGTTTTATGTCTGTTCGTAGCGTAAAAGATATGCCAGTAGCACGTCGAATCGGCATGAGTTGGATGATCATTGCGGCATTAGGTGCGGTGTTTACAGGGTTATTTGGTGCAGCTTATGCGCATGAAAAAAACCTTGTTGTTGACGACCCAGAAACCATCTTCTTGATCCTGTCGCAACTTCTATTTCATCCATTAATTGCAGGCTTCTTACTTGCGGCTATTCTTGCAGCTATTATGAGTACGATTTCATCGCAATTGTTGGTTAGTTCGAGTTCATTAACCGAAGACTTTTATAAAATATTCATACGTCGCGACGCCACAGACAAAGAGCTTGTTCTTGTAGGGCGTATTAGTGTTGCCTTGGTCGCACTCTGTGCTATTTACCTGGCTTACGACCGTGATAGTTCAATTCTTGATTTAGTTAGTAATGCCTGGGCTGGCTTTGGTGCTGCATTTGGCCCACTGGTGTTATTTAGCTTACTATGGAAGCGTATGAATTTTGCTGGTGCATTAGCGGGTATGTTGGTAGGTGCAGGTACTGTACTAATTTGGATTTACGCGCCAATTACAGTAGATGGTCAATCATTAAGTAGCTTAATTTATGAGATTGTCCCAGGCTTTATTCTATCTTCAATCGCAATTGTAGTTGTAAGCTTAAACACTAAAGCGCCTTCTTCGCAGATAAGTGATAAATTTGCTGAGTATGAAAAAGAGCTTAATGCTTAAATAGTACTGTCAGTATTTAAATAAAGTGAAAGGGAGCTCAATGCTCCCTTTTTACTTTCTGAAACTTTAGTTTGCGCTTTTTATAGCAATGCTCTTAATTAGATGACCTAATTTGAAATAAGGAAAATTGTCGTTAGCACAACTTATATGTGCTGCTATCGCAGAAGACTTGTAAGACGAAATTGCTATTTAGTTGTTCTTGGTAATTGCTCTCGTATTTCTGGGTCTTCTGCATTCATGCGATTGGAAAGAAGGCATTCACCACTAAGCTAATGCCAATTTTAGCCAGTAAGAATGATTGAATATTGGTAAAGCCAATTTAATTTGAACAAGTTACGTATAAAGTAAAAAGATATAATGATGAGGTGTTAAATTAATTCTCATTCTTATCAGGTGTAGCATTGTCTACATCTGACAAGAATGAGAATAATGAATGAGGGAGGGTATTTTTAACTTACCTTAAACCCTCTCACAATTTCAGAAAGCTGGTGACTGGCTTGTTTTAGACTGAGACTGGCTTTGGTCAGTGCATGAGTTGTTTCTAAAGATTGATCGGTCGCATCTGATAAGTCGGTTATTCGAATATTAACTTCTTGAGCGGCAGTGCTTTGCTCTTCAGTTGCCCTTGCAATATGGCTGTTCATATCTGTGATAGACATGATCAGTCTTTCAATTTCATTTAATACGACATCTGCTTCGGCCACTTGCTTTACGGTATTATCTGATATTAGTTGGCTTGCTTGAACAGCACTTACTGCTTCTTGAGCGCCTCTTTGTAACTTTTCTATCATGGCTTGAATTTCATCTGTGCTTTGCCCTGTTCTACTTGCAAGGGTCCTTACTTCGTCGGCAACGACAGCAAATCCTCTTCCTTGTTCACCTGCTCGAGCAGCTTCAATTGCGGCATTCAAAGCGAGTAGGTTAGTCTGTTCTGATATGCCACGAATTACATCCAAGACAGAGCCTATATTGTTACTTTCTTCTGCTAAGATGCTTGTAACTTCACTGACCTCTTGAATATTACCTGAGAGAGTTTCAATTGCTTGAATAGTCTGAGCGACAACTTGTTTACCATTACTGCTATTTTTTAGCGCATCGTTTGCTGCATGTTCTGCCGCCTCTGCGTTTTCGCTGACTTCCCGGATCTGCATGCTCATTTGTTCAACAGCGGTAGCCACTTGTCGGCTATTGTCATTTTGATGTTCAATGTGGTTTAAATTTACTTTACCTGTCTCATCGACTGAATTAGAGAGCTTCTCAACTTCAGTAGCACTGTGTGATACACGTTCAATTGAATGACGCATTTTCTCGGTGTAGGCATTAAAATAATTTGCCAAGTGAGAGATCTCATCTTTTCCTGACTCATCTAGTCTTTGAGTTAGATCTCCTTCACCATGGGATATATTCTTCATCATTTCAGTAACTAAGTTGACCGGATGTAGGATGCTATTACTGATCAAGGTTATTAATATGCCTAGAATTATTAAAATTACAACCACATCAATGATCATAAGGTTTCTCAGTTCGGTATAGTCTTCTTCAATTGAGTCCAAATAAACACCAGAACCTAAGATCCACTGCCATGGCTCGAAACCTTTGACATAAGAAATTTTATCTACGGGTTTGTCAAAGCCAGGTTTTGGCCATTTATAAGGTACAAACCCTTCACCTTGCTGGCGAACAATTTTGACCATTTCCATAAATAAATATGTGCCGTCAGGGTCTTTACTGGTCGAGAGCGACTTTCCAACAAGCTGTGGTTTCATTGGATGCATGACCATGCTTGGACTATAGTCATTAATCCAGTAATAGTTATCACTGTCGTAACGTAACTTCGAGATGGTGTCTAACGCGGCTTGTTTTGCATGTGCTTCACTTAATTGCCCATCTTGTTGCAAGCTATAGAAATGTTCGATTATTCCAAATGTGTTTTCTACAAGGTTCTTTGTTTTCTCATATTGTTGCTGTTCTAAACTCGATAATTGCTGTGGTAAGCTTGATAGGCTCAGTAGAATAAGCCCTAAAGTAACAACACCTAGAATCATTAATAGGCGTTGAAATATTGAGAAGTTTCTTAAAAACTGCATGCATTAACCCACCTTCTATGTCCGTATCTATACCAAGTAAGTTAAACCTTTTTACAATAGTTTAAGCTTTTCAATATGGTGATAAATTTGAGCTTAGTTTGAAGTGTTGATTTTGTCACAAAAAACACAATCAAATATATTTAAAACAAGTGTTTATAGTGTTTTTTTATTCCAGATCAAGGCAATAAGATATTGGTCTTAAGTCGAAAGTTGTATATCAAGAATAGATATAGGCAGGCATAAAAAAGCCCTCTAATAAGAGGGCTTAGTTTTACTGATAAGCTGAGCTTAAACTCTAAACTGCTCGACCGATAATCTAAGTTCTTCAGCAAGTTTTGCCACTTCAGAGCTTGAAATCGAAGTTTGATTTGCACCTTCAGCCGTTTGCTCAGCAATTGCGACTATAGATTCTAATCGCTCACTTATCTCTTGAGCCACTTGCTGTTGCTCATTTGCTGCATTCGAAATTTCTTCACTGACGTCATGGGCAAGAGAAACAGCATGGGTGATACTGTTTAGCGCTTCATTTGCTAAGTCACTTTGCTCTACACAAGAAACAGCCTGTTGTTTGCCTTTTGACATCGCATTTACAGCTTCTTCGGCGCCGGCTTGAAGTGACTCGATCATCGATTGAATTTCTTGAGTCGACTCTTGAGTTTTACTCGCTAATGATCTTACTTCATCAGCAACAACGGCAAATCCTCGGCCTTGCTCACCTGCACGTGCGGCTTCAATGGCTGCATTAAGTGCAAGTAGGTTAGTTTGTTCAGCAATGCCGCGGATAACGTCTAAGATACCACCAATTGAGGCGCTATCTTGGTGAAGCTTATTGATGACTCGAGATGCCTCGTCAACTTCTGAAGCAAGTTGCTCAATAGTATGTTTGTTCTCGTGTGAGATACCTTTTACGCGTTCAGCCTCTTTATCAGCGTTCTTGATTTCAAGTAAAGCTTGGTGAGCACTGTTACTTACACCATGAGAGGTACTGCTCATTTCAGTGGTCGCAGTTGCAGCTTGTTCCACTTGAGCCTGCTGACTCTTAATAGCCTGACTTGACTCTGTTGTGATCATAGATGTTTGCTCAGAGGCAGCAGCAAGTTGAGTAGAGCGGGATACAATGCCTGTAATTAACTCTCTTAAACTGCTGATTAAAGAGTTACAGCTTCGAGACAGCTCTCCAAATTCGTCTTGTGCGCTATCGTCTAAACGCTGTGTCATATCACCACTTGCAACAATGGTAAGTACTTTATTTACTTCAGCTAGCGGTTTAGTGATGAGTTGTACTGTAATATAAGCAACACCAACCGCGATAATTGTCGCGGCGATCATGCCAACCCAAGTCCATAAATTTGCCGCATCAACATCATCTCTAACACCGGTTTGTAGCTCTAAAGCAACTTCATTTGCAAGTGATACTAGCTCAGACAGTTGTTTTAATGCGGCTTCTGTTGCAAGTTCAGAATCAACCACAGCTTGGCGAGTTTTTGCTTCAGTTTGTAAAAGTGCGCGTTTGTTGTTGGCTAAGCTTCTAGAGCCTTCAACTTGTGCTTTTAAATCACTGTAATAGCCTTCAAGATCCTCTAAGTAAGAAGGCTCAAGAGATGAAACTGGACCTCTGATAAGCTCAAGGTTTCGGGCTATTTCTTTTATTGAAAAGTTTTGTTCGTTAGCAATGATGTCTACAGTATTTAAATTATCTGCAGAAATTAAATCATTACTGCTAGTTACCAAGTTGGAGAAATGGTTTTCTAAACTGGCAGCTGCTTGATAAGCACGCTGGCTAGTCGCTTTTAACTCTCCAATATCAAGAATGTCGAGTACGCTGGTAGTTGCATCTTCAGCGGCGAGCTCAATCTCTTCTAATTGTTTTTGTAATTCTTTTCTGATTTGTAATGTAGTGGCTTTATCTTCAAGTAATAAGTTTACTGTTGGAAGAAAGTTATTAAATGTATCGCCAACCTTTCTAGCTCGTTGTGCAAGTTCTGGATTGCTATCTACAACTTGCTCTAGCTTATTGAATGCATTTTTAAAATTCGTTTGGCGCTTTTCGAACTGAGATTTTAATTGGGCTAACTCAGTAGGCTGTGTGGCAAAAAAGCTGCTCTGAGCGAGCTTACTCATTTGCGTAAATTCCACCTGTAACTCAGAGCTATTGGTCAGGGCAGGAAGAGAAAGGTTGTTCACTTGCTGCGATGAGCTGTCAATATTTGCAATTCTTAGTAGAGAATTACCCCCAATGAGAAGGAGTAACAAGGTGATGAAAATAAAACCACCCCAAATACGTTGGCTTACAGTGAAATTCATATTGATTCCGTAATTTGCTTAAGACAGTTAATTTATCGGTCTGGTAACAGATAAGTTAAGTATTTTATAGCAGATGTAGCAAAATAATTCAGTAAAAAGGGAGGATTAACAAGCTATTTGCTTAAAATATATTCATTAGTGCCTAAGTTTAATAGGGTCATGTTCCCACCCCAAACACAACCGGTATCGAGTGCAATCATATTTTCTTTATTGGTTTTACCTTCCAGTGCTGCCCAATGACCAAAAATATAGCGCGTTTTTTCATTTTCAAAGCGAGGGTGATCAAACCAAGGCTGTAATTGACTCGATTTTGGCGAGCCTTTTTCATACAAGTTTAGTTTTTCATCGCTTTCTAGAAAGCGCATTCTTGTGAAAATATTAACAATGGTTTTGAAGTTTGTTAATGGGTCTTTATTTGGTGTAAAGTTTGTTTCTTTACTGCCATACATGTTTTCAAAGAATAATTGGGCTTCTTCACTGCGATAGTTTTTTTCTGCGATTCGAGCATATGCGAGTGCTTGCTCAATGCTCCAACTTGGATGAATGCCTGCATGCGAAATAAACGTTGATTGCTTTTCTAAAAAAACAGCCAGAGGTTGAGTTCTTAAATATGAAGCATAGCTACAGCATTGTTTACTGGAAAAAACAGCAGATAAATTATCTTTGGGGTTAGGCTGTTTACCAAGTATGTTACAAGCAATGAAATGAAGGTCATGATTACCCAAAGTGACGGTAATAGAGTCTTGATTCTGATAGACAAATTCTAAGCATGAAAGAGAGTCAGGGCCTCTAGCAATTAAATCTCCGACAAGATAAAGGTGGTCTTTGCTGGGATTAAAATTAACTTCAGAGAGCAGTTTTAAAAAGGGTGTAAAACACCCTTGTAAATCACCTACAGCGTAATTTGCCATGATCAGTGTAGAATATTGGGGCGAGAAAGTCTGAATACTTCGATTGGCGCTTTAAACTCAGTACCAAACTCATTCCTCATAACATAGTGTCCTTGCATTGTCCCAACTGGGGTATCAAGCACAGCACCACTGGTGTAAGAATAACTTTCGCCTGGGGCAATGGTTGGCCTTTCGCCTACGACACCTTCACCTTCGACTTCTGTTTCTTTACCGTTTGCGTCTGTGATTAACCAATAACGACTTTCAAGCTTAGCACTACATAAACTGTGATTTTTAATCGTTATTGTATAAGCAAAAACATATTTGTCTTTGTCTGGTTGAGATTGGTGCTCAACATACATAGTTTCAACTGATACCTTGATAGGTGATCCTAGATTACTGCTTGTTGTCATAAATCCAATTTGCGATATCGATAAATTGAGCCAGAGATAAGCTTTCAGCACGAACTGAAGGGTCAATACCCAACGCTGTTAATTCATCAGCAGTTAATAAGTTTGAAAGGCTATTACGTAGTGTCTTTCTTCTTTGATTAAATGCCTCTAAACAAACTGTGTTTAACACTTTTGTGCTTTTAGCGGTTCGTTGTTCAGGCTTTTTAGGTATTAAACGAACTACTGCAGAGTCTACTTTAGGTGCAGGCTTAAAACACTCTGGTGGTACATCGATTACAGGCATTGCATGGCAATAATATTGTGTCATCACGCTTAAGCGGCCAAAAGCTTTTGAGCCTGGGCCTGCAACCATGCGTTTCACAACTTCTTTTTGAAGCATGAAGTGCATGTGTTCAATGTTGTCTACGAATTCGAATAAATGGAATAATAGCGGCGTTGAAACGTTATAAGGTAAATTTCCAAACACCTTTAACTTTTCATCATCTCTGATCAGGCTAGAGAAGTCGAACTTCATCGCATCGCCTTGATGAACTGTTAATTTTGGCCCAAGGAAAGGGTGCTTAGTCAAGCGCTCCGCAAGGTCTTTATCTAATTCTACAACCGTGAGCTGACCGCTTAAATCAGTTACGGGCTCAGTGATTGCACCTAAACCTGGACCAATTTCAACAAGGTTATCTGTTGGTTTTGGGTCAATCGCTGTCACGATTTTGTCGATGATCATTTCATCGTGTAAAAAGTTTTGTCCAAAGCGTTTTCTTGCTCTGTGACCTAAGTGTACGTTATCTGTCATTAATTCATTGCTTTTTTTGAGGCGAGCTTAATAGCTTCGCGGATCGCTAAATCAAAACTGCCCACTTCAATTTGCCCAGTAGCGGCCAAGTCTAAAGCGGTACCATGATCAACGGATGTTCTAACGAAAGGCAATCCAAGCGTTATGTTTACTGAATTACCAAAGCCTTTGTATTTTAGCACAGGCAGGCCTTGATCGTGATACATTGCAAGAACGGCATCAGCATTATCTAAGTATTTAGCTTGAAATAAAGTGTCGGCAGGGAGAGGGCCAATTAAATTCATCCCTTTTTCATTTAGCTCAGCAAGCGTTGGTTCAATTGTTTCAATTTCTTCTCGACCTAAATGTCCACCTTCACCAGCATGGGGGTTTAGACCGCAGACTAATATTTTAGGTTGCTCAATACCAAACTTTGTTTGTAAGTCGTGATTTAAAATATTGATGACTTTAGTCAAACGATCATGGGTGATTGCTCTAGAAACATAAGCTAGAGGGATGTGTGTTGTTACAAGTGCAACGCGCAACCCTTCAGTTGCCAATAGCATCACAACATCAGATGTATTAGATTGCTGAGCAAAGAACTCAGTATGACCACTAAAAGAGATACCGGCTCTATTTATTATCCCTTTATGAACGGGGCCTGTGACAACCGCTGCAAAAGTCCCATCCATATTTTTTTCAGAAGCTACGCGCAGCGTTTCTAGTACATACTGACCATTCGCTTCATTTAATTCTCCAGCGATAACATCGGCACCTTTATCAATTTGTAAATAATAAAGACTGCCTGCAGGGGCTGGTTGTGGCGCATCGCTCGCAACAAAAGGAATTAGCTTTATTGACTCACCCAACTCTTGAGCACGAACCTCAAGGATTGTTTTGTCAACCACGGCGACTAGTTGAACCGGCCATGATTTTTGAGCCAACTTTATAACTAAGTCGGGCCCTATGCCTGCGGGTTCACCAGGGGTAATTGCGATACGAATGGTCATATTTTATTTACTCAGCCGGAAAAACATCAATGTTTGCTTGTTCACGTATTTCATTCATCCAGCGTAAGCTTTCTTCTTTAAACTTACGATTATATAAGATGCCATGAGCGCGATTTTTCTTAGCTAGATCTGTTTTGTCTGCAATTCTCTTGTCTAAAAGCTGAACAATATGCCAGCCAAATGTACTGCGGAAAGGCTCACTGATCTCATTCTTCTCTAATGAAAGTAAAGTATCTCTAAATGCAGGCACATAAGTTGTCGGATCGGTCCAATCGTATTCACCGCCCTTAAGTGCAGAACCTGGATCTTCAGAATGCTCTTTTGCAAGCTCTGCAAAGTCGGCTGTTCCGGCACGTAAATCTTTAACAAATCCAGCTAACATTGAACGGGCTTTTTCTTCACTTAAAATGATAGATGGCTTGATTAAGATATGTCGAGAACGTACTTCGGTTGTCTCAACAACTTGACGGCCACGAATATCTTGCACTTTTAAAATGTGAAATCCGGCACCTGAACGCAGAGGGCCGATAATATCATCTTTCTTTTTCCCTTTAACAGCTTCAGCAAATAATGATGGCATTTCATTGATACCCATCCAACCTAGCTGGCCGCCATCGAGTGCTTTTGCACCACTCGAAGAAGCAATTGCAATACGTTTGAACTCTTTACCATCATTCAAAAATTCAATGACTTTATTCGCACGCTCTCTAGCATCTTCCAACTCTTCAGGCGAAGCCTTACTTGGAATTTTTACCAAGATATGGCCAAGGTCATATTCTTCTGATTGACCTGTCTGTTGCTCGAGAATTGTTTGTAAATTAGCAATTTCTTGTTGACTGATATAAACACGGCGGTCAACATTTGCTCTTCGAACTTGGCTAATGGTGATTTCTTTTCGTATATCTTCTCGGTAGGCTTGGAAGCTCTCGCCGGTTGCTTCGATTGATTGTCGTAAATCAGAAATACTTGCGCCTTGCTCTCCAGCAATGTTTGCTAAAGTTTGATCAAGTTGGGCATCTGATATTTCCATACCCATGCGCTCAGCAAGTTGTAACATGATGGACTGATCTACTAAACGATCAATTGCTTGAATACGTAGCGTTTTATCAGAAGGAAGCTCAGTATTATGTTCTTTAGCTTGCTGCTTTACACGAGAGATGATTTTATCAACCTCACTTTGTAAAACCACGCCATCATTTACTGTCGCGACTACTTTATCTAATTGCACTCGTTCAGCCAAAGCAATTTGGCTAAATCCAATACCCATTAGGGCGACGATTAACAACTTTTTAAAATTCATAGTGCTCTATTATTGTATTAATTATTCAAAAAATAAGGTCTGCGGTAGCCAAAAATACCCTCTTGCAGTAATCGGCTTACATCGTAGCTTGATTTACCGCCCAGCCCTTTGAGTATAAAGTTAAGACGGATACTAGAGTCAAATTGAGCATCGTCTTGGTTAATTGTTTTATTTAAATCAGTCTCGATTTGCCTATTACCAGTAAGCTGTATAGCCCAACAGCAACTTTCGTATTGTAACCCTGCAAATAACTCAGTGCTTCTCTTAGCGACTAAATCACGGTGGTAGCTTGCAATAAATTGCCACTGTTGATTTATGGGCACACTGGTGAAAAAGCCAATCTGATCGATTTCATATCCTGAGACATCATTTGCATAACGATGGTTCAATTGTACTAGCTGATTATTATCGCCTTTGTAATCAATTGTCGCATGGGACTGAATTAATTGTTTGGTATCAGCGTCGTACTGTATTCCTGCGGATAAATACCATCTACGATGCCAATGTATCATGCTTTCAGCAGCAAACAAGGCATTATAATTGGTTTTATTAAGCGGGTTTTGGCGCGTAGGTTTGACATTACTGTCTAGATATATAATTTGCCCAACGCTGAAATTAAATCGTTCTAAGTTTTTATTGTCGAATATACGTGTCGTTGCACCAATCGTGAATTGATTTGCTTGAGCGATACGATCTACCCCAGAAAATCGCTGCTCGCGAAATAGGCCTGAAAAGTCATCTTGCATCTTGGTCGTATCATATAGCCCTATATTTTCCTGATTTTTATAAGGAACATATAAATATTGCAACTGCGGCTCTAACGTTTGAACACCATCATCGACCACAAATTTAGTGTCTCGCTCAAGATTCATTTGTGCGTGAAGCCTAAGCTTAGGTAGGGTGCGGTTTACTCTTTCGTCGAACTCTGTGTCGTTTAAATTACCGTCCTGCTGATAGTAAGTGTGTAATAAACTTGCTTCAGATAAAAATGACCAAGCTGTATCACTAATACTGTAGCTGGCCTTTGGTTCAATATGTAATCTAGACGCATCAGTTATGATGAGGTCGTCGTTTTTAAAGTGGCTAAATTCACCTTGTAGGGACCAGTCTATTCCTTGCCATTGGACAGCTTCAGTAGTTTGCCAAGCTATCTGAGGTAACGCTGCGTATGATTCCGTGTGATCACCTAAAACTTCAAAGTTTTGTATCTTCAATTGAGCTGACCAAGCTTCTCCCAAGTAATTTAACGTACCTGTGCGATAAAGCTGAGTGTCAGTTGCATTACCATAGTTTGAAGTTAGATCCGTAAGGTAGTTATCATCACTTACATTAGTGATATCAATACTCGCTCTCCAATTTTCATTGAAGTAACTGTTTTGTTGCCAATGCACGAGGTAGCGCTCTTCTAAATCAGGTTCTGAATCGTCTTTCTCAAGAAATTCAAATGCAAGCAAACCACTATTTAAAGGCGTTAAGTATCTAAACTCAGTGTTAAGTTGCAACCCTTTTTTAGACATGTATCTCGGAGTTATTGTCGCGTCGTAGTTTGGCGCAATATTCCAATAGAATGGTGTAATTAACTCTAAGCCATAGCGCTCAGAACTGGACAGTGTCGGTGCTAACAATCCACTTTTACGTCGGTCGTCGATAGGGAATGTGAAATAAGGAATATAAATTACAGGTGTATCTAAAATCCTTAGAACAGCATTATAAGTTTCTCCCCAACCTTCGGTTTTAGACAAGCTAATGGTGCTGGCCTCGATTGACCAAAAAGGTTTGTCTGAAGGGCAAGTAGTAAAGCTCGCATTCAGCAATTCTATACTATCTTCCCGAGCAGATAATTGCGCTGCTCCACCTCGGCCTAGTTGCTGCGTGAGCTGATAGTCTGCACCCATCAGGTCAATGTGGTAATTATTTAAATCGGCAAATAAGCCATCACTTTCAACTCTAGTAAAAGGGTCATTATAAACAAGCGGCCCTTCAGCACTTAATTGTGCGCTTTGCTTGTTGATTAATGCCGAGCTTGCCGAAAGTTGCATTTGCTCTGTGTTTATAACAACATTACCTGCAAATTGTGCACTGGTAGTGTTGTTTATTTTTACTTTATCAGCGCGAATGTCGATGGCATTTTTAGGTAAACCAGAAAGAGGTTGCCATTGCGTTGGTATAAAATTACTTTGGCAAAGCAAAGGCTTTTCAATATCTGTTTCCGCAATTGCTGCAGGACAGATTGGAAATAGTGCCACGGTCAGCCAAAACTTGTTCATTAATTAACCTGTTTACCAGTTGTTACCTCTAGAGCAGGACATAATAAAGTAAAACAGAGTTAAATTCAGTAATTAAGAATGTAAAATTGTGATAAAGAATCAGAACAGAAATACACAATTGAACGCCTTTTTGAAAAAAAATTTAGGCGAACGACCCTTTTCATACCAAGCCATAACATCCGATGCCAGTTTTCGGCAATATTATCGAGTCCGCAGTGAATCAAAAAATTTTATACTCATGGATTCTCCAGCAAATTTGATTGATAACCAGCCGTTTGTTGGACTACAGCACAATTTTGAGCAAGCTGGTCTATTGGTCCCTGAAATTCTTGCACTTGACCTAGAAACTGGTTTTCTCTTGCTCAACGATTTGGGCACAGAGCATTTAGCAGATCGGCTTCAATTAGCATCTCGATTAGATGACTACAAAGCTGTTTTAGATCTGTTACCTACTATAGCTGCTATACCCAACTCGAAATGGATGAAGCCATACGATGCCGAGTTTATTTGCCTTGAAATAAATATATTCAAAGAGTGGCTGATAGAGGCTTGGCTTGGTAAATCATTTTCTGAACAGCAATCACAGTGTTGGAAAATGCTAGAAAACAAGCTAGCAACATTGATGCTTGAGCAGCCTCAGGTCACAATGCATCGTGATTTTCATTCGCGAAATATAATGAAAACAACAAAGGGTTGGGCCTTAATTGATTTTCAAGACGCTGTCAGTGGGCCAGTTAGTTATGATGCAGTATCGTTATTACGAGACTGCTATTTCTCATTGCCAAAAGCTGAATTCAGCCAACTTTTACAATATAACTATCTAACAATGTCAAAAAAAGGTTTGTTAGGCGATATGTCATTGCAAGAATATCGTTATTACTTTGATCTAACTGGGCTGCAAAGACATTTGAAAGCAGCTGGCATCTTTTGTCGTTTGTTATTGAGAGATAATAAATCAGGGTATCTAAATAACATTTTACCCACTTTAGAATATGTTCGAATGGTTGGTCAGCAGTATGAAGAATTTCAATGGCTTGCAACTTGGTTAGACAATGAGATAATCCCTGCAATTCAGCTGAAACTAGAGCAATTTTCATGAAGGCAATGATACTCGCTGCGGGTCGAGGAAAACGTATGATGCCCCTCACAAGCGAATTACCCAAACCTATGTTAGAGGTTAATGGTAAGCCATTAATTCAATATCATATTGAGCGTTTAAAAAGTGCTGGGGTCACGGATATTGTGATTAATCTTGCTTGGCAGGGGGATAAAATCGAAGCATATTTTGGTGATGGAGCAAAATTTGGCGTGGTTATTCAATATAGCCATGAACCTGAAGGTGGCTTGGAAACCGCCGGAGGCATTATTAAGGCGCTCCCTAAATTATGCACAGATAATGACAAATTTATTGTAATTAATGGCGATATTTTTACCGATTACGATGTTCACTCTCTGACCCAGTTGGTATTACAAGCAGGAGAGGCGCATATTGTTTTAGTTGAAAACCCAGCTCACCATCCTGAAGGTGATTTTACCCTTGGTTTGCCAAATCAAGCTCAGAAATATACATTTTCAGGTATAGGTTTGTACCATAAAAACTTTTTTCAGCAACACGATCCTGAGTTTCTAGCTTTAGGGCCATTATTGAGAACTGGTATAGAACAGAGTATGGTTTCTCGAGAGCTATATTTAAACCAATGGTTTGATATTGGAACGCCTGAAAGGCTTGCGCAAATTAATGAACAGCTAAGGGCAGAGCATGTGGGGTAAGTTATTAGGCACCTGTTTTGGCTTTATGTTTGGCCGTTGGCTTGGTGCAGCGCTTGGTTTTTGGCTTGGTCATTTATTCGATAAAAGCCTAAAGCAGGACTTTGATAAGGCGGGAGGTTTTCAAGGCTTTTTTGATAAAGACGAACTTGATCAGCGCCAAGCTTTATTCTTTTCGAGTTGTTTCGCCGTTATGGGCCATATAGCTAAGTCAAATGGACGTGTGAGTGAAATTCACATTCAAGCCGCTACCGCATTTATGGATGAAATGGGCTTACATGGAGAAGAAAGAAAGGAAGCTCAGAATGCTTTTCGCTCGGGCAAAACCAGTGAATTTTCACTTAAAGAGTCGATCAGAGATGTAAAAGAGGTCTTTGGTCGGCGCTATGATTTGTTGCAATTGTTTCTTGAAATTCAAATTCAAATGGCCTTTTCTGACGGACATTTAGTTGAGCAAGAAAAGCAGTTATTACAACAAGTCAGTAAGCTACTAGGCCTGTCGAGCAGGCACTTTCAGTTTTTATTAAATCGCTATCAGGCTGAATTTCAATTTAGAAAGCATAGGTCGCAACAGCAAAATTATCACTCAGAGCAATCAAGAGGGCACTCAGAGTATCGGCACAAAACAACGACAACGCCTTCTTTAAATAGGGGTAACGCGTTAGCTGTACTCGGTCTTTCAGATAAAGCGACTGATAAAGATATTAAACGAGCTTATAGAAAACTGATGTCTCAACACCATCCAGATAAATTGGTCTCACAAGGTTTGCCGCCACATATGATGGAAATAGCCAAGCAAAAAAGCCAAGACATTCAATCGGCTTATGAGTTTTTAAAAGGCAAATAAGCCAAACGCACATCATAAATGGCTGAGAAATCCATTCACTTCTTTTCTCAGCCTCTGATGCTGTCTAAGCTCATGGCTTTGACCAAATAGCTCTCTTTGTCTGTAATCGTATTTACTGTTACGTTTTGCCCAGCGCATCCTGTTTTTGATGCTTTGTGTTACGGCTGGACCGTCGGTACTATAAAAAATATCTAGCAATGGCGGACTCACCAAAGAAAAGCTGGCAGCAAGATCTTTATTTCTTTTTGGGTGAGGTAAGTGGGCACTGATAGTAATTAACGCGTCGACAGGAAGACTGGGCTGCTCAGAAATCAATTCTGTCATAATTCCCGCGCTTGTGCCGAGTGCAACGACAATAAGTTGCTCATCGGGCATCATCATTAATTCTTGTGTTAATGCTTGAAATCTTGCAGCTAGTTCATCTTTATATTCGTTTAACATGCTTTCTGATTGAAAAAAAACAGCTTGAGCAAAAGGACTTGGTTTTTGCTCTTGCTGTGCAGTCAAATCTGGAATTTCTAATGACTCATATAAGATCTTCGTTGAGGGCAAAACATAGGTATCGTAGCCATCATCAGAAAGCGCTTGTCTTAAAAATTGGCTGCCATTGGTAGATAAAAGCGGGTGACCGACATCAGGTAAAATGACTGCAATGCCCTTTTTCTCAGCATTCATATAAGTTTGAAAAATAACATTTAGCGGCTTTTCGTTGACGGTTATGCTAACGATCTCACTTTCGTCTAAATAATGTTTTATGTCTTGTTCAAGCCATATTTGCTGTTCAACTGGCATCACGTGCTCACTTGTTGCGATACTAAAAGTTGGCAAACATAGAACGAATAGCATGAATGAAATTAAATAAGGCATAAAATAATACTCGGTTTATCTAATTAGAGTATCGGGTGTATTGAGTAAAACTTTAGGCTTGTTACTAATTTACTTGTGCATCACTAACAAAGGTTCTTGTCTTTCTCTATTTAATATAAAATCACCCGTAATTTAGATTAGGAGATAGGGACAGTATGTCGAAGTTGCAAACTAAGCGTGACTTTTTATTCGTATTTTTGAAGGGCGCGGGCATGGGCGCGGCTGATGTCGTACCTGGTGTTTCAGGTGGTACGATTGCTTTTATTACCGGTATTTACACACGACTTTTAAATGCCATTAAAAGTGTAAATCTCGATGCTTTATTAATGCTCAAAAAAGAAGGGGTAAAAGCAACTTGGCGTTATATTGATGGCACTTTTTTAGTCACACTCTTTGCGGGTTTACTGACAAGTGCGGCTTCTCTTGCCAAGCTTATTACTTATCTTTTAGAGCACCATAAACTGTTGGTTTGGGCATTTTTCTTTGGCCTTATAATCGCTTCGTTCATTTACGTTGCAAAGCAAGTCAAGGCTTGGGATTTTAAAACTATTGTCAGTTGCCTACTTGGCGCTATTATTGCCTATACGATCACCTCGCTTTCTCCTGCTGAAGCTAACCCAAGTTGGTGGTTTTATTTCTTAGCAGGATCAATTGCTATTTGTGCGATGATTTTACCGGGGATCTCTGGCAGTTTTATTCTGTTGTTGCTAGGTATGTATGGTCATGTATTAACGGCAGTGACTGAGAAGCAATTTGCTTTGATTGGCTTATTTTTATTGGGATGTGTTGTTGGCTTAATGGTGTTTTCACGATTTTTAGCTTGGCTTTTAAATCGATTTGAACAGCTGACTTTTGCGTTGTTAGCTGGCTTCTTACTTGGCTCATTAAATTTACTTTGGCCTTGGAAGCAAGTCATTACAACTTATACCAGCTCAAAAGGCATAGAGAAGCCCCTAATGCAACAAAATATCAGCCCTTCTGAGTTTGCAGCCCTAACAGGACAAGATCCAATGACCCTATTATGTGTTGGCTTAGCTATTACAGGGTTGGTGTTGATTTTGGCGATTGAAAAATTGACTGATAATAATTAGCTAATTTGAATGCATTATGATTGACACGAAGAGTGTGAATCTTTGCACATGCTTTTGCATGTCATAGTTTAAGTATAGACTTCTGTACAATTGGTAATCACAGCCATTGTGCTATTTTATTGCCTACTTTAATACACTCTCATAGTTATCATAGTAGGCAAACAACATGTCTTTTCGGCGTTCAACACTTCTAATTATAATGGCTTTATTAGCCTGTTTAACTCCTCCATCTTGGGGAGCTGAGGCTCACCTTGATTTAACTCACTCTACAATTGGGTATGCTGCTATCGCAATATTTGTGTTGGCTTATACCTTAGTCATGCTCGAAGAAAAACTTCATTTAAGAAAATCAAAACCAGTCCTTGTTGGGGCGGGTCTGATTTGGATTTTAATTGGTGGGTTTTATGTCAGTGAAAGCATTCCGCATGTCACTGAAGAAGCATTTAGACATAACCTGTTAGAGTTTGCTGAGTTAATGCTCTTTCTCTTAGTGGCCATGACTTATATTAATGCGCTTGAAGAGAGAAGAATATTCGATGCGCTTCGTGCGTGGATGATCCGTAAAGGTTTTAATTATCGTAATTTGTTTTGGATCACCGGCTTCTTATCATTTTTTATTTCTCCGATCGCTGATAATTTAACAACGGCATTATTAATGTGTGCAGTGGTTATGAAGGTTGCCGAAGGTGATAAGCCTTTTATTAATCTATGTTGCATTAATATTGTCATTGCCGCGAATGCAGGTGGTGCATTTAGCCCGTTTGGAGATATTACCACCTTGATGGTTTGGCAAGCTGGTATGGTGACTTTTGGAGAGTTCTTGGCTTTATTCATACCGTCACTCGCAAACTTCTTAGTACCAGCCGCGATTATGAGCTTTTATGTTGCTAACAAACAGCCTACAGCAGCCTATGAAGAAGTCGAGTTAAAACGAGGTGCTTTAAGAATTTTATCTTTGTTCTTATTAACCGTTGCTACTGCTGTTGCGTGCCATAGTTTCCTTCACCTTCCTCCAGTGCTAGGCATGATGATGGGGTTAGGGTACTTACAATTCTTTGGGTATTTCTTAAGGGTCACCTTACCCGGCTCTCTTGCTCGCAAAAAAGCCTTGGCAGAACAGCAAGGCGATAAAGAAAGGTTAGCCCGACTTGGTAGTGTGGTGCCTTTTGATGTGTTCAGTAAAGTATCTCGTGCTGAATGGGATACGTTATTATTTTTCTATGGCATTGTAATGTGTGTCGGTGGTCTTGGGTTCCTAGGCTATTTGAGTTTGATGTCTGAGGTGTTATACGGTGGCTGGTCGACTACGACAGCGAATGTATTTTTGGGCGTCATCTCGGCTGTAATCGATAATATACCAGTTATGTTTGCGGTTCTTACAATGCAGCCAGAAATGTCACATGGTCAATGGTTATTGATAACATTAACAGCAGGGGTAGGTGGAAGCCTATTGTCGATTGGCTCTGCAGCGGGTGTTGCGTTGATGGGGCAAGCCAGAGGTTATTATACCTTTTTTGGTCACCTGAAATGGACCCCTGTTATTGCATTAGGCTATGCGGCAAGTATCTTTCTTCATTTATGGATAAATGCCGATTTATTTTAAGTAATGAGTCAAAATATTCTGTTGGGCGAGTACGAGGTATTCGTCCACAGGTTTATTGATGGAGATCGCATCTTGTAAAGGCGTTTTGGTAAGTTGGTTCGCAACATAGCCAAGCATAATGTTGTCTTCCCCATTTAATATGGCTTCAACAGCTGACATACCGAGCTGGGTTGCAAGTACCCTGTCTTCTGGTACAGGATCACCACCTCGCTGAATATGACCTAAAATGCAAATAGCACTGTCGATATGTCCTTGGGTTTGCAACTGCTCCTTTAAAGCACTGGCTCCCCCTGGCCATAAGTTCTCAGCCAGTACAATGACATAGCTGGCTTGGCGATTTTGCTGCTGCTGTTTTATTTGGGTAATTAGAGTGGACAAAATCTCTTCATGCGCATCGTTTGCATAGTTTTCAGATGAATAGATGCTTTCGGCACCACAGGATAAGCCGACTTGAAAAGCAATGTGACCACTGTGTCTTCCCATTACTTCGACAATAAATACTCTGTCGAAAGCATTTGCTGTATCTCTAATTTTATCTATGGCTTGTGTTGCTGTATTTACAGCCGTTGCAAAACCGATGGTTTTATCACAGCCAAATAAATCGTTGTCTATCGTACCAGGTAGTCCAATTACTAAACCATGCCAAAATTGCTTAATGGCTTGAAGGCCATGAAATGAGCCGTCGCCACCTATTACGATAAGCGCATCGATATTATGTTTAAGTAAAGTATTACAGGCCTGTTTTACGCCAGTCTCAGACAGCATTGCGCGACATCGAGCGCTTTTAAGTAACGTGCCGCCATTTTTAATTTCATTATTTATAGTTGCACTCGTGAGGTCAGTAGCCTCGTCTTCAATGAGTCCATTATAGCCATGGAAAAAACCAATGCAGGAAAACGCATTAAATTCGCAGGCTAAAACAACAGCACGAATAGCTGCATTCATACCTGGTGCATCACCACCGCTGGTTAGTAGGGCTATCTTTTTCATCTTGGCGTATCTTATTTTTACTAAGGAAGGGTGGAATGGCCCTCGTAAGAATTACGAGGGAGGCCATTACACTTATTACTCAGGCTGAGAGAGTTTTGCTAACGCTTCTTTCTGAGCTGTTGGTAGGTTATCAACAACAATTTGATAAGAGTCATCGATAAACTTTTTGATTTCTTCTTCAGGAACAGAACCGTCTAACACAATTGTGTTCCAAAGACGTTTATTCATATGATATCCAGGTAAAATCGATTCATACTTATCGCGAAGTATTAACGCTTCATCTGGGTCACATTTAACGTTCAACCAAAAAACAGGCTCATTATTTTCGTCAACTTGACCTTCTTTACCTTCGTAAAGGGTGGCAAACATTTTATGTTGCACTTTGTAAACATCGCTATCCTGCGAAAAAGGCTGTGTTAAAAACGTGCCTGGTTTACTTTGCAAATAATCATGTACGCTTTGTTTATTCATAGCTCTTATCCTTGAAGTAACTATTAATTAAAACCACATGGTTTGAGTTTAGCACTTAATTCGTAAAGACAATAATCTTAGAGAAGACATTATCTTAAACTTTCTACTGGGTCTAGTTTAACAGTAAAGACTTCTAGCTGTTTTGATCTGTTCGAAAAATACGGCTAGATTCTCGTACGATTTTAGTCTAACACACATAAAGCAACTCAGATGAGTTCAGTATGTACTAAAGCTCTCCATGACGACTAGTTTAAATTTCACGTAATTAACTATATATCAACTAGTTATGAAAAAATGAATAAAATTCCATTCTACACGCGAAATTATTGAGGGGTATTAAATGAAATAATGCAATATTTTGCAACAATAAACCGTCTTTTTGTGCATATTTCACGCTGTTTGCTGTACAATCGAGCACTTTTTAATAAGGGAGAGTTATGTTTATTCTAATTTGTCTTTTGTTGAGTGCGGTTGCGATCTATTGTGAAACGATCCGTTTAGGTATGCCAACTAAGCGCTGGGTGGCTTTTAGTCTCGCGATTGGGCCTATGAGCTGGGTATTATTGAAAATGCACTACAGAATGGCTGTGCTGAAGAAAATGCAAATGGGCCGCTATAGATGCTTCAAAGTTAGCTAACTACTTTTAAATCAGGCTTCGTTTGTTTGTTTTTGACCATTTTCTGTTGTTTTAAAAACTCAGTAAACTCTTCGGCAGAAAGTGGCTTGGAGTAGTAATAACCTTGTACAGTTTGACAATTTAGCTCTTCTAAAATAGCTAATTGCTCAGCTTTTTCGACACCTTCAGCTACTACATGTAGTTCGAGGTTTTGCGCGATGGTGACAATAGAGTCGACCATATTACGGCCTCTCTCATTGTGCATGTCGTCAACAAATGCTTTATCAACTTTTAAAGTATTTAGAGGAAATTGCTTTAAATACGCAAGAGAAGAGTAACCAGTGCCAAAATCATCTATGGCAAGGTGGATCCCTCTAGCACTGAGAGAGCGCATCACATTTATTGCTTCTTGAGGATCATCCATAACGGTACCTTCTGTAATTTCTAATTCGAGAAAATAAGAGGGCAGGTGATTTTTCTGTAAGATGATATCTATGCGCGTCGTTAAATCAGGCAAACTAAACTGTTTAGCAGACAGGTTAACTGCGACACGGCCATCAAAAAGGTCTTGGTCTATCCAACGTTTCACATCCTTGCAGGCTTTATCGAGTACGACTTCGCCGATATCAATGATTTGACCCGTTTCTTCTGCAATAGGAATAAAGACCCCAGGGCTAATAATACCTTTTTTCGGTGTAATAAAACGCACTAAAGCTTCCATCCCGACCAGCAAACCAGATTTAATATCCATTTTCGGCTGATAGTACACAACGAAGTGATCTTCTTTTAAGCCATAGCGCATCAAGTTTTCAATTTGTAATCGCTTAACTGCTTGCTCATTCATTGAATCATTGAAAAACAGGTAATGATTACCTTTTTGTTTTGCGTGGTACATGGCTGTATCTGCATTTTTTAGCAGTATCTCAGGCGTTGAGCCATCCTCAGGAAACAACACAATACCAACTGAAGAGGTGATCACAAGCTCGTGATTGGCCATTTTGAAAGGTGTTGCTATGGCTGCTAAGAATTGTTTCGCAGTTTTTGTGATGGTATGTATATCGTTAGTACCCGTCATAACCAAAGCAAATTCATCGCCACCTAAACGATAGAAAGTATCTTGCTGACGAGCAAGTTTATTTAAGCGCATAGCAAGCTTTGCCAGCAGGCTATCGCCAAGCTGGTGGCCCAATGAATCATTTATCTTTTTAAAGTTATCTAAGTCGAATACCAGCAGAGCATGGTGTACGTCTTGTTGTGCTAACTTTTTAAGGTTAGTGAAAAATAGGTTGCGGTTTGGTAAGCCGGTCGTTCGGTCACGGTTTGATAGATTATGCAGTTGTGATTCGGCTTTTTTACGTTCAGTGAGATCCGAAAAAATAACCACGTAATTGGTTATTTGACCATGACTATTTTTAATTTCATCAATGCTTACTTCAATTGGAAGCAAGATATTTTTAAAATTTCTAAGTTTTAATTCTTCTTGCCAATGCTCAGACTCTCGTAGGTTCGCTTTTATTTCACTGATATACTTTTCGTCGTAGCCTGGCAGACTGAACTGTTTACCCAAATAGTGAGTTCTTAAGCCACCGAAAAGTTTTAAGTAACTTGGGTTTACATCCACCAGTTTATAATTCTTATCGTAAATTGCGATGGCATCCGTGAGCGACTCTACACATTTGGCAAATAAATTGAGGCGCTCTTCAGTACTTTTTAAATGGCTAATATCACGAACTGTTCCGGTCATCCTCACTGGGTTGAGGTTGCCATCTTTTTCGATGATTTTGCCTCTGTCTAACACCCAATGGTATTGATTTAAAGTATCTTTAAGGCGATAACTTGCCTCAAAAAAAGCGGTTTTTTCAGCGAAGTGTTGTTTGAGTAATTTATCTACCAAAGGTAGGTCTTGCGGATGAATTCGATGTGCGTTAGGCAAAAAAACTTTGTTTTTTTCAGGCTGATCTTGGCACACCATGTACTTATCATTGATACGAATGATCTCACCGGAAGAAATATTCCAATCCCAAAGGGTATCTCCACTGCCTTCAACTGTGCGTTTTAACCTTTGTTCAGACATGAGCAATTCTTGCTGTGAACGCTTTAGCCTGTGGTTTGCAAATATTAGATAAGTGATAAGTAATGTGATCACACCAAGTGGTAAAAACCAGAACGGGTTTATACCTTGGCTATGTTGATTAAACTCCCATGCCAAGCTTGGCATACTAGATAATGAGCTTAATAACACCATGAACATCATTATTGTTATATTTTTAATCATAGATGTTTAATTCTCAGTACGCCGCTTAATCTAATCTATGCAGAAGCGAGAGTAAAGTAGTTAAAACACCCTTATTAATTGCAAGTTAACTTTGCATGTGAATCTTGTTTGCTAATCAAAGTGATAGCACTTTTTATAAAAACATCTTTTGATAGCCCGTGTAATGCCTCTAGAAGTCGCTTTTGCATCGTAAAGGTGTGATCGTCATTCGTAATCGCAACCCACAACCTTTGAGCGCGCAGACGAAGGTTTTTGTCCTTTTCGGCTATTTGAATTTCCAAAGCACTTTTAGCCTCTAAAAATGCACTTAAATCGATATCTTGAATTTGCTCTAAAAATGAGTCAATAAATTGAGCGTGCCTTTTAAATAACTCTTCACTTTGAAAATTAGGAGATTGAATGTAAAACGCAACCCCTGCTCGGGTATTGAATGGCGCATAACCAGCCCCGACTAGGTAGCCTAATTGCTGTTTAGTTCTGAGTTCATCAAAATAATGGTGCTGCACAAGTTGGTTAATGAGCATAAGGAGCACTTTTTCTTCGACACTGTTTGTTTTAGCTTGTATGTAATACAGCAAACCATGCTCTGACTTTTCTTTGTTTATATGAAATTGAAAGCCTTGTTTGAGTTTTAGTAGTGGACGCTTTAAGTCTTCTAAAATTTCACTCTCAGAGAAAGTACATTTAATGTCTTTAAGCATTTCTTGGGCATCAATTTTTCGCCAATTGCCATACATAAATGCTTTTATATGAATAGTTTTAAAGAATGCATTTCTAAACTCTACAAACTCATTGAATGTCACAGGTTTTAAATGTGACGCTAAATCTTCTGGTGCAGGGTTCCAAGGCATCAAATGCGCACCTAGTACACTGAATAAACCAGAGACGGGTTTATTGTGATTGTGTTGTAACCAATGGCGAGATAGTTGCTTTTTATATTCGGCAAATCGGGTGGCACTGATGTCTTTTGTTAAAATATTATTCAGCAGCTCAATGGCAAATTCGGGTTGATTAGCAGACAAGCCCGCGGTATGTAAAGTCAATCCCCCTTGATGAGAAGTAATGTGATAATTTAAACCGGCAAGCTCTGCGGAATAAAAAGATTCAGCGAGACAGTCCATTAAAAGATCGGCCAGCAATCTTGTAAGTGCCATGTTTTTTATGCAGCTCACAGCAATTTTAGAATCAATTTCTACATAAAGGTGGCCTTTTGTTACCTTAAACTCAGTATCTTGCTTGAACCAAAAGTTTAGACCATCGCTAAATGCAAGTTTTTGTGGGGCTGCGAAAGACTCCGCGCTTTCATGAAGAATTTGTTTGGCTTTTAAGTATGGGTTGATACGCGGCAGTTTCATCTCGGGTAAAGGGGTTTTAATTTTTTCTAATGTGTCGAGCCATATGGGGGAGAGGTCCTCTACTAAATAAGAGGTGTTGTACCATTGTGCTTTTTTATTTGTTTCAACATCTTGATGGATAAGCACTACCCGCATGTTTTTTGGCGAAAGGTAGCGGCATAGCTTTTTATGTAATTGTGGCTCAAATCCAGTCATAACATAATCGCCGCACAAATAATCATCTTCATCAAAATGGTGCATATTAATGCTTAATGCATTTACCCACTCAATGAGTTTGCTCGGCTCTTGATTATCAAAAGCAATTTCTAATAATGCTTGCTTATCGGCATAAAGCGCAGGAAGTTCAGCAAAACTTTGCTCAATAAGCGCAATATACTCGAACATCATTTCTATAATGTCTTCATAATATTCTATGCCTTGCTCTGTGAGTGCAAAACTAATATTAAAATCTTTAAAATTACTGCCATTGACACCCCCGCCAGCAGACAGGGCATTAATCCAACCTTGTGATTTAAGGATTGAATACAATGAACCTTGGCCTTCGTAGCCAATTAAATGGGCCAAAAAACTGAGACTTTTAGATTTATACAGTTTGTGAATATTTGGCATTGCAAAACTGACAATGAGCTTTTGCATTTGTTTTTTCGGGGTGATGTGGATTAATTTACCTAAATTACATGGTTTATATAGCGGTGTATTAATTGCGGGTTTTGGAGCTTGGGAAGCGGGGATAGCAGAGAAATATTGTTTAGCCATACTGCTTAGCTCATTGATAGATTGCGGCCCCGCAATTGTGAGTGTCATCCATTGCGCTAGATAATGGCGGTTAAAAAATTGGCGCAATTCCATACAAATAGAATCGGTTCTATCTTCGAGTGTTTGGTGATTACCAACAGCAAATTTTGCGAAAGGGTGCGCAGGGTTTACCGTTTCTTTATGCACTTGGTAAATTCTTCTGCCATCATCTTTCACTTTCATTTTGAATTCAGCGTCGATGGCATTTCGCTCGTTATTTGCCTGTTCAGGACTAAATAGCGGCGATATAAAAAATTCGCTAAAAATTTCTAATGCTTCAGGTAGTTGTAAATAATCACAGTCAAAGTAATAACTACTGTGTTCGGTACCCGTCCAAGCATTGCTATGTCCACCTGCTTGGCTAATAAATTGAGAGAAAAAACCTGGTTCAGGAAATTTTTCAGTGCCAAGAAATAGCATGTGCTCGATAAAGTGGGCCATACCTTGACGATCTTCAGGATCATCGAAGTGGCCGGTATTGACCGTCAATGACGCTGCTGACTTAACAGATTGCTGATCTTGAACAACGAGTACTTTCAGACCATTGTCGAGTGTAAGAGTTTTGTAGCTGCGTTTATCATTATTGCTAATTTTCAAGTGTCTGCCGCCGATATAAAGTGTGAGAAAAGACGAATTCGAACTAACTTACCGCTGCTAGGTTTCTTTGGATTGTCGACCATTTTGTTTTAATATAGCGAACAAAGCGGTTAACTTGCTACCGCTTTGAGAAAATTTATTGCCTAAGTGTTTGAGGTTACATGAAAACGATTCTAATTATGCGCCATGGTGAGGCTGTACCAATGCAAGCAGATGATGCTGCAAGAGAGTTGACCCCGCGTGGTATTAGTCAGGCCAATGAGATGGCTCTGTGGTTAAAAGCGCATTTTCAACCTCAAGCTATACTTGTAAGCCCCTTCATTCGTGCCCAACAAACGGCAGAACAAGTTAAAAAGCATAATCAAGTAAGTTATTTTGAAGTTTGCAACGATATAGTTCCAAGCGGCGATGCTCGCTTTGCTATAGACTATCTCGAAACTTTAATGAGTTTGAACCCAGAATTAGATACTTGGTTACTGGTTGCTCATATGCCAATTGTGAGTTATTTGGTTGACCAATTAAGCTCTGGCGATATGCCTATTTTTTCTACCGCAGGTGTTGCTGTGATCCAATACGATGAGAAAACTAGCAAAGCGGACTTTTTAAATGTCGTTTCTCCCTCCATCTAAATTCGGTTTGATTTCTGACCAAATTTCACACGCTTTCTTTTTTCGATAAAAACCTTTAAAAGTGCACCCAATCGACCTGGGTACAGGACAAATGTCCTTGTTTTGATTTTGTTTGGTGAAAATAAAAGTTGTTAAAATCGGTAATCTTGTAGATAAAATTTATTATTTTTGGCTTTTTTGGGGTTATTTGAAGCAAAGTTGAAATTTGCTGTTATAATTATGCCGTTAGATTCAGCCTTAGAATTCGTTTTGCACTCTCGTCTCTAAGGTCCGCATTATACTCACAGTATAGGCGAAAAATTGAACTAATCACGCCAATGTGATACGGCGCCCATATTTTACCGTTGAACAAAAGAGTGCTTATAAAAGGTTTACCCCAAACATGAAAGCAATCAAAAGATCTACGTTAGCAGTTTTAGTCAATGCAGCGTTGTTCTCTACTGTAGCAAGTACTTCGTTCAATACGCATGCTGAAGAGCAAGAAGCTAAAAGCAATCAACTTGAAGTAATTCAAATTACTGCGCGTAAACGTGTTGAAAATGCGCAAGAAGTACCTGTGTCTGTGTCGGCCCTACAAGGCGATGGATTAGACGCATATAGCTCAGCGGGTATGGATATTCGCTTCATGAACGCAAAAATCCCAAGTTTATCAGTTGAATCATCATTCGGCCGTACTTTCCCACGCTTTTATGTTCGTGGCTTGGGTAATACCGATTTTGACTTGAACGCGTCACAGCCTGTTTCATTAGTTGTAGACGAAATTGTTCAAGAAAACCCTATTCTAAAAGGTTTCCCTGTATTTGATATCGAGCGTATCGAAGTACTAAGAGGCCCACAAGGCACACTGTTTGGTCGTAACACGCCAGCAGGTCTTGTAAAGTTTGATTCAGTTAAGCCAAGCCAAGAGTTTGATGCTTACAGTGCTGTGTCTTACGGCAGCAAAGGTTCTGTAGACTTTGAAGGTGCCGTAGGTACAGGTCTGACTGACAAGCTTTCAACGCGCGTTTCTCTACTTATTCAAGATCGTCCAGATTACATCGACGTAAAAGCACCTGGCTTTGAAAAAGAAGACTCTCTTGGTGGTTACAATGAAAAAGCAGCGCGCGTTCAGTTTTTATATGAAGGTGATGACTTCACCGGTCTTTTAAACTACCACAAGCGTGACCTAGATGGTCGTCCAATTGCATTCCGTGCAAACCTAATTGAAAAGGGCACAAATAACATCAACCCACTGTATGACAATGATGTTGTTTACCATGATGCCGCTTCACGTTCGACTCAACAGGTAAATACGCAAGGCCTAAGCCTTAAACTTGAGTGGGATCTAAAAGAGCACACAGTAACGTCGATCACTGGTTGGGAAAGTGCTGAAATCTATTCTCGTGCAGACGTAGATGGTGGTTATGGTGCAGATTTTATTGGTTTCCAAGGCCCAGGCATTATTCCTTTCCCTTCAGAAACTGCGGATGCAATTCCTGAACACGATCAATATACGCAAGAGCTTCGCCTTTCAAGCAACTTCTCTGGTGATATGAACTACCAAGTTGGTGTGTTCTTATATGAAGAAGATTTAGTAATCGAAAGTTTTAGCTTCGATACACTGTCTTGGGATGCAAATGCGAATAACTATGGTGTGCAAAATGGCTATGCAGTTCAAGACCAGAGTACATCGGCTTGGGCGCTATTTGGTTCATTTGATTATACTGTATCTGATGAATTGAAAGTTACTGCAGGTATTCGTTACTCAAATGACGAAAAAGAGTTTTATGCGAAGCGTACTAAATCACCTGTAGGTGCAGCTGATTTCCTTGAAGGTTCAGCAAACCCTGATGACAGCCATGTATCTTGGGATTTAAGCGCTACATACAAGTACACTGATGATATCAACTTATTCGCACGTATCGCTAACGGTTTCCGTGCACCAAGTGTGCAAGGTCGTATTTTATTCGGTGATGAAGTTACGGTTGCTAAGTCTGAAACGACTAACTCAATTGAAGCGGGTATCAAGTCAGACGTATTAGACGGTCAAGGTCGTGTGAATGCGACTGTATTCTATTACCAAATGAACGACCAACAGCTAACGGCAGTAGGTGGTGGTGCTAACTTTAACCGCTTAATCAATGCTGATAAGACAACTGGTTACGGTATTGAATTAGACTCTGAGTGGGTTTTAACTGACGAGCTAAATGCAACATTTAACCTGAGCTACAACAAAACTGAACTAAGTGATAAAGACTTAGCGGTCCAAGTTTGTATGCAGTGTACTGTTACAAATAAAATCGAAAACGGCTTAGCTGTACTTGATGGAAACAGTCTTCCACATGCACCAGAGTGGATTGCAAACGCGACTCTTCGTTATACCAAAGAACTTGAGGGTGGCGATTTCTTCGTCTACTCAGATGTGTCTTACCGTAGCGAAATTGACTTCTTCTTATATGAAGCGGTTGAGTTTAAAGGTGAAGCGTTATTTGAAGCAGGTGTACGTGCAGGTTACCAATGGTTAGCTGGCGACAACGAATATGAAGCATCTGTATTTGTACGTAACTTATTTGACGAGCAAGTGGTTATTGGTGGTGTAGACTTCAATAACAACACAGGTATGTTAAATGAAGAGCGTTACATTGGTGCTGAATTTAAAGTACGTTTCTTCTAATCTTATTTCGAAATAGAAATTTGTTTTAGTAAAAACCCGCATTTTTGCGCAATGCTGATCAGTTAAGAAACAAATAGATCAGTTGACCGATCTTTTAAAGGGTTCAGAATCCGATATTAGGAAACTAATATCGGATTTTTTTATGCCTCTTTCTAATCACTGTGACGACCTAACTTCGTTTTTAGATGATGTACACACCCTGGATAAACTAAAGAATGTCCTTGATGCCGATATACTTGAACAGGCGTTCGAATATGCTGGAGTTGCAACCGTGCGTCGAAGAAGGTTGCCGTTAGAAGCTATAATGTGGTCAGTCATTGGTATGAGCCTATTTCGTAACGAAACAGTATGGGATATCGCAAGCCGATTAGATATTACGCTGCCGGGGAAAAATAAACTGGTTGCGCCCAGCGCTTTGGTTCAAGGCCGTCAACGTTTAGGGGTTGATGCAGTGTGTCACTCGTTTCGATTGTTGGCCCAAAGAGCATTTTACAAGCATGCCTTTGAGCAGTGGTGTGGACTGAATTTGTTAGCTGTTGATGGAGTGAGCTTTAGAACTCAAGATAACGAAGAAAATCGTATTGCGTTTGGTAGTGACAGTAATCAATTTGGTGAAGGCAGTTATCCTCAAATCAGGATGTGTAGTTTGATGGAGGTATCAAGCCATCTATTACTGGATAGTAGCTTTGATGCACGCCATGTAGGGGAAATGACACTTGCCAAAAGACTTTTATCGTCTGTCCCAGATGACTCTTTAACGCTATTTGACCGTGGCTATTACTCTTTAGGCCTTTTATATCAGTGGCAAAGACAAGGTAAAAATACACATTGGATGTTACCAGCTCGCAAGGATTTACAATACCAAGTTGAACGTCATATCAGCGATGAAGATAAAATAATCTCTTTACATACTAGCCCTCAAGCTAAAAGTAAATTTAAAGATTTACCAGAGCAAATAACCGCCCGACTCACTACGTATAAAGTTGATGGGAAAAGCTACCGTGTACTGAGTTCATTAATCGATCCCATGCGTTATCCATATGATGAATTAACAGAAGTCTATACTCAGCGTTGGGAAATAGAGTTGGGCTTTAGAGAAATGAAACAAGGGTTGCATCAGTCTAAACATGCATTACGAAGTAAAAAGCCAGATATGGTACGTCAAGAGTTATGGGGACTACTGTTAGCTTACAACTTAATCCGCATTGCAATGATTGATGCAACGAAAGCGGAAGAAATCCTGATACCCAGACAACTTAGTTTTAGTTTATGTATGCGCCATATCATCGCATTTTTTATGCTCACTCCTATCCACAGTGCGAGTAAGTTGCCAGTACATTATGAAGAGCTGCTGACAACACTAAGATTGTTTGTATTACCAGACCGGCTTCCTGATAGGAGATACCCAAGAGAGGTTAGAAAGAAACCAAGGAAATATCCGTATAAAAGAAAATGCCAGTCAATTCTTAACTGACTGGCATTACGCATTTTTGCGGGTTTTTTTATATTTCAAAACATAGTATTTAACCTTATGCCAATTATACCAATCCGCTTAACTAAGTGGTCTATTTTGAGGCAAGAAAACCTTGTGGTAGCAAGGCAAATATTTCGTTATTTAGTTGTTCTAAATGAGAAATCTTTAACGCAGCTATCATCAGGTTTAATCCCTCAAAATGATTAAGTGTTATTGCGGATTGGTATTAGCCTCAAATAAGTCACTTTGAGGATTGGTATTAATAAAATGAGCTGGTAAAGTTGCCCTAAATTGAAAGTAAGAGAAAAATTATGTCTGGATTTTGGAACTACCGTGTTATTTTTTGTGAAGCAACTAAAGATGAAGCGGCGCTTTATCAAATTCACGAAGTTGAATATAACTTAAATGGTAAAGTAACAAATTGGTCTGAAACAGGTGCGGCACCATTTGGTCGCACAGTTGAAGAGCTTCAAGCTGATACAGATCGTTTAAAGTCTGCGTTTGAAAAGCCAATCTTAAAAGTAGTACGCCAACCTAGAGGCTATACGCTTGTAGAGGTTGAGTCAGGTGAAGAAGCTACAGCAGAAGTACCTGAGAGCTTAAAGCAATAATCTAAAAGCTAAAAGCAATCAATTCAAGGAGAGAAACATGGAAAAGCGAGCATTACTGATAGATTTTGACGGTACTTTGGTTGATTCTGAGGTCGTTCATTATGACAGCTGGCAACATGTTTTATCTCCTTTTGACATTCATTACACAGAGCAAGCTTTTTGCTTAGAGTTTGCGGGTGTTCCTACCTTACAAGCCGCAACAGTAATAAAGGCACGGCATCATTTAGATGTCTCAGCTCAGTGGCTATGTGAGCAAAAGAATCAACAGTTTGTTTTAACGTCTGAACAGGTAAAACCAAGGTTATTAGCAGGCGTGAAAGCCTTCCTCGATGCAGCTAAACAGCGGTTTACCTTGGTGTTAGTAACGGGCAGCACACGCAACGAAGCGATCCCCGTATTAGCGCACTACGAATTGCTAGATTTGTTCAATGCGACGATATGCAAAGACGATGTAATTAACCCAAAACCCGATCCTGAGCCATATTTAAAGGCACTTGAACTCTTGTCTATAAAGCCTCAGGAAGCATTTGCCTTAGAAGACAGTACGACGGGACTGCAAAGTGCAACAGCTGCGGGCGTACAGACAATTGTTATCCCTCATGAGTACTCTAAATCACAAGATCACAGCAAGGCCAGCTATATTGCCAATGATATTAGTGAGGCTTGGGAGTATATTCAAAAAAATACTTATATTGAGATGATATAAAGGTCATCAATACTTCAGGTAATGAGGGCAGCTAGGAAGTCTACTCATTATTAATTTGACTTCAGCGCATAAGGAGCCATGCGTATGTATTATTTCTATTTTTTAGCTTTTTTATTGTTAAGCTCATCTTCTTGGGCGAATACCTCACCCGCACAATTAGCTTCTGTATTCAATGATACCCATCAAGTCGAACATTATTTAGTAAGTGAAAAATATGATGGTGTGCGTGCCATTTGGGATGGCGCGCAACTTAAAACCAGGCGTGGTAACCTAATTTATGCACCAGCTTGGTTCACAGAGAAATTACCAAACACCTACCTAGACGGAGAGCTTTGGGTCGACTACGGGCAATTTGAGTTTGTCAGTGGTCTTGCCAGACAGCTTAACGGCAATGATAAAGACTGGCGTAAAGTGAAGTATATGGTCTTTGATATGCCAAAAGCGTCTGGCAGTTTTGCTGAACGCTATAACAAGTATCTGCAATTAGTCACTTTGCTCAAGCAGCCTCATATTCAAGCTGTTAAGCAGCAAAGCTTTGCCAGTAGAGCTCAATTAGATGATTACTTTGATGAAGTGGTAGCAAAAGGCGGAGAGGGGGTAATGTTACATTTAGCCACCGCTTCACATTTAGCAGGACGCTCAGCACAATTATTAAAATATAAGCCTTACTCAGATGCCGAAGCAGTGGTAATTGGTTATAGCGAGGGTAAGGGTAAGTACCAAGGCAAAACAGGCGCTTTGATCGTGCGTAATTTAGATGATGGTATTGAGTTCAGAGTAGGCTCGGGGCTAACCGATGCACTCAGAGCTAAACCGCCCAAAATAGGTACTGTGATCACCTATCGTTATCAAGATAAAACAAAATATAACAAGCCGCGTTTTGCACGATTTTTAAGGGTGAGAGAAATATTTTAAACTCAGTTTTATCTGTGATACTCTGCGCGACCTTTTTTGTGTCGGAGGTTAAAGATGATAGTTGGATTTGATTACGGTAGTTCTAATTGTGCAATGGGGGTGATGCGTGACTCTCAGGTGACGCTGGTTAAATTAGAAAACAACAAACATTATTTACCTTCGACTTTATATGCACAGCATAACGCATTGATCTCAGATTATGTCGCACATAATTTAAAGCAGGGTGATGTAGAGAGTTTTAGACAATCTAGGGCGCACCTTTTAAATACTGTACCGGCTATTAAACGAGACTTAGATTTAGAGCCTTCTGATACTGGTATTTCTATTGGTCAGGCTGCGATAGAAGAATATATCGATTTTCCTGAAGACGGCTATTTCGTTAAATCGCCAAAATCATTTTTTGGGGCTGTGGGTTTAAAGCCACAACAAATCGCCTTTTTTGAAGACATTGCCAGCACCATGATCATGCAAATCAAACAGCGTGCAGAGCGTCAACTTGGATATGAACTGACACATACTGTTATTGGTCGTCCGGTAAACTTTCAGGCCATTGGTGGTGAAGAAAGCAACCAACAAGCGGTGAGCATCTTAACCACAGCGGCAAAACGCGCAGGCTTTAAAGAGGTTGAGTTTTTATTTGAACCTTTGGCTGCGGGGGTTGATTTTGAATCCGGCTTAACGACAGACAAAAAAGTGCTTGTGGTCGATATTGGTGGGGGTACTTCTGACTGCTCGTTTGTGCAAATGGGACCAAGTTTTAGAGACAATGCCTGCCGAAATGCCGACTTTTTATCGCATACCGGTAAGCGTATTGGCGGTAACGATTTAGACATAGCATTGGCGTTTCATGAGTTAACTGACTTACTTGGCCGTGACGATAAGTTTAAGTCAGGCCTTCCTATGCCTAACCAGTTGTTTTGGCAAGCATGCAAAATCAATGACCTGCAAATGCAAAGCGACTTTTACTCAGATAAAAACCATCGTGACTTAACCGCGATGCTTCGAGAGATAGAGCAGCCAGAGCGATTACAGCGTTTAATCAAAGTGCAAGAAAACAAGCTTTCTCACCGTTTAGTAAGACAAGCTGAATTAATGAAAATCGCGTTAAGTGCTGACTCGCAGAGTCACTGTGATATGAGCTTTATTGCTAAAGACTTAGCTAAATTGATCAGCGATGTACAACTTTCTGAAGCCCTCGAAAACAGTTTAGAGCAGATCTGCACCTTGGCCGAGCAGGCCATTAAAGATGCCGGAACACAACCTGATGTGATTTACTTAACAGGCGGTAGTGCGCAATCGCCATTGTTAAAGACGGCGCTAAAACAACGACTGGGTGATATTGAGATGTTAAGCGGCGATAACTTTGGTAGCGTCACCGCCGGTTTAACCAAGTGGGCTGAAAAGTTGTTTAGATAAACGTTTTTAACTTTATAAAGATATTCTAGGTATTAAGCCGTGTTGCCAAATACTTGTCATAATCAGGTAAAGCGCGACTAAATTCAGTACTCATCAAAGATGAATGCAGTAGCATATCGGCGGTTGCTTCATTACAGGCCACCGGAATATTCCACACAGCAGCCAAGCGCAAGAGTGCTTTAACATCTGGGTCGTGCGGCTGTGAAGCTAGGGGATCCCAGAAAAATACCAGCATATGGATTTGATGCTCTGCTATTTTCGCCCCAAGCTGTTGATCGCCACCCATAGGGCCACTAAGTAATTTATTAACGCTAAGGCCTGTAGCCTGCTCAATAACATTACCCGTCGTGCCTGTGGCAGAGAGTGTATGACGTTCTAAGGTATTCTTGTGGGCTAAACACCAGGCTTTTAGAGCGTCTTTTTTACCATCATGGGCAACCAGCGCTATGTGCTTATTTGCTGGAATTTTCTCAACCTTGGTTTCCATACTCATTTCTCTTTTTTATTAGTTAGAGTAACAAGTTAATCGCTAGGGCGATAAAAATAAAGCCTGAAAATCGATCTATCCAGATTGGTGCACTTGGGTGCTGCCTAAAGTAGCCAGCGATTTTGTCTCCGCTGTAAATGTAGGCGCAATCTATTGGGAAAGCCAAAATAGGGTAAAGCAAACCAAACATTGCCAGTTGCAAGGTGGTTGAAGAGAGAGTTGGGTCGACAAACTGCGGAATAAAAGCAATAAAGAAAAGTGCCACTTTTGGATTGAGCACTTCGGTCATCATAGCTTGTACAAATACATTGCCTTGTTTTTTGGTGGTTACATGGGGCTTATCTTCAGAATCAATTTGCTTTTTAAACGTATCTTTAAGGGTTACAAAGCCCAAATAGCATAAATAGGCTGCGCCTAGATATTGCACCGTCGCATAGGCCGTTTCAGAAGCTTTTAAAATGGCCGACAGTCCTATTACTGCAAAAATGGTGTGGATAACCCCACCGGCGGCAAAACCTAACGCGCTTTGCATACCTGCTTTACGACCATGGGTAAATGTTTGTGCCATTAAGAATGCATTTGAAGGGCCAGGAGCCACGGCGATAACCGCACTGGCAATTAAAAAAGAAATGACGGATTCAGGGTTGAGCATCGCACTTATATTCTTGTTGTTATTGAATGGGGCAGAGTATAAGCGGGTTTGAATAAAATATACAGGGGTAAACAAAAGCGGGCATGAAGCCCGCTTAAAAATGGTTGGTTAGAATACTACAGTCTGAGTGCTTGAACAGGCTGAAGTACTACCTTGTTCACAAACTTGGTAGCTGTAGCTACCGCCGCCTTTACCACCGATGCTGTCAGTGTAGCTATTATCGTTGCTGGTTGTGACAATTTTGCTACCGTTACGGTAAATATCAACATTTGCTGTCGTTGCGCCTTGCCAGTTTAGGTCAGCATATTTTGAACCTTTAGATTTATAGCCAGAAGCAGTTAGGCTAAACGAACCACCTGTATCGCCGCCACCGTTGTCACCACCACCATTATTACCGCCAGCACAACCGTTCTGTGTTAGGTAATCGTCAGCGGCTTTGGCTTTAACGATACCGTAACCGAAGTAGACGTCGTTACCTGCCGCACCTTGGTCTTCAGCCGTTGCTTTAAGTGCTGAACGAATTTCTTCACCAGTACACTCTGGGTGGTTTGACCATACTAGCGCAGCAATACCTGAAACTGCAGGAGTAGCCATAGATGTACCACTCATCAGGCCATAATCGCTTGTACCAATTGTGATTGATGCTGAAGTTGCTGCCATTAATGCTGAACGGTCTTCAAAAGCTGCACCTACAGCAGGAATTGATGTTGTGTTTGTATCGCCTAATGTTGCGTAAAGCATACCCGCTTCATTGTTTACAATGATTGCACCTACGCCGCCTGATGCTTCACAGTTAGCCACTTTGTCATGGAAGGAAATGTTACCACGGTCGATTAAACATACTTTACCCGCAGCTTGCGCATCTGTTGCTTCTGCTGTGCCCATGAAGTAAACATTTGCGGTTACTGAACCTGAGTTTTCCATTGAAGAGGTTTCAAATGCAGTGCCGTCCATAGATAGGCTTGCAGACGTAGCCATACCTGCTGGATAAGTAGATAGCGTATCAACACCGCCAGCTGTCACTTCTACACAAATTGTTTCGTCAGTGGTAACTCGACGGCCCTTGCCTGATGTGCAGCTTGGGTACTGAGAGAAATCTGCAATCTGGTTGTTTGCATCGTTTGCACCCACCATCATAACTGACGAGTAACCAGCAGGGTAAGAACGAACTGAGTTACCATCGTTACCTGCAGCGGCAACTACTAGGCCGCCTGCTTGCGAGAAACTTGCAAATGCGTTTGATTCAGTGCTGTTTGAACCGCCACCACCTAGGCTCATGCTGATAATATTTGCACCAGCTTGTGAACAAAGGTTTGCTGCATGGGCTAGATCAGAAGAGTAACCCCAGCCTTCAGCGTTAAATACTTTGATGATGTGCATGTCTACACCTGGCGCCATACCAACAACACCGATGTTATTGTCAGCCGCACCAATAGTACCTGCTACGTGTGTGCCGTGAGGGCCACCATGCTCATACCAGTTACCTGTACCTGAGTCGTTATCGCCTGTTATGTTACCCCAGATAAAGTCAGGGTTAGACATATCAAGACCTGAATCGATAACACACACCTTCATACCTGCGTTTGCGTCAAACGTAACTTGGTCAGCTTGAGACTGGTAAACAGCATAAGGCGTGATCTGCTGCTGCATTGCATTGCCCAGGTCATCGTTATAGATACCCATTGCTTTACGCTTTTGGTCTTCTTCAATAAGTTTAATATGTGGGTTGTTTAGTAAGCCTTTTACAGTCGATAGGTCTTTGCCTGAGAAGCTTGCTGCGAAGAAACCATTGCCATCAACATGTAATTCTGCACCTAATTTTTTCGCCAGTGCTTTCACAACGCCTTTTTTGTCGTTATCAACCTGGATGATATAGCGGTCATCGGCTGCGTTTACAGAAGCGGCTGAACAAACGCCTGCAAGAAGTAGTGCTGAGGTGAATTTATTAAACTTCATACTTGTTATCTCTTTTGTAATTTTTATCTGATGTTTTTTAAACATCTTTTTAACAACCTCGAGATTACGCGAAACTTTTAGCTTGTAAAGGGTACAAAATTACATTTTATCGAGTTTTTTAGAATAAAAAAGTCTAGAGCTAGAAGTTAAAAATATTAACGGAAGTCCAGATATTTACATGGTTTACCATAGTGGGAACGTAGGTGAGAGTAAGACCTATTAATAAAAACAGGTCTTACCTTTTTGTCATGAGTTTGAATAAAGCATGTTATTTTTTGTTGATTTAAGTGCAATTAAAAATAACAGGCAGGTTGTTAAATGAATACCAACTTGAACCGGTGCACTCAAACCAAATTGCTGTGTAAATACAGCAAGTACTGCAGCGCCTGACATTTGCATAACACCTATGAGCGCAGATGCGGTGCCTGCTTGTTGTGCAAAGCCGCTAAGTGCTTTTCCAGCTGCAGAGCCTAATGTAAATGCAAAGCCGATAGAGGCAATATACATTGGCAGCATAAATACGACTGGTTCAGCGACACTACTAAGCGCCATCATGAGTAGACCACCAAGAGTTAGCAGCACTAATCCAAAAATTAGGCTCTGTTTAGGTGCGCTTTGAATGTATTTAGGGGCGATAAAGCTGGCTGCAATACTGATTATGGCATTCACAGTAAACCAAATCGTAAACTCCGAGATATCTTTACCCAGTTGAATCATCACCCATTCAGGTGCTGTCGTGACAAATACCAACATAGCTGACATGGCGACCATAGTAATAGAGGCATTAAACATAAATTCACTGCTTGCAAGCATAGGTTTGAAACGTCTTAAATCTAAAATATGACCCGAATAAATGGTATCTTTAGGACGTGTTTCAGGGCACAAAAAAAACAGCAAAATAAAACCAAGTACTGCAAAGATAACTAAAAAGATAAAGTTACTTTGCCAGCCAAATTGCACCGTTAACCAAGCGCCGAAGATAGGCGCCAATGCAGGTATAAAACACACGATACCATTGAGGTAAGTGATCATTTTACCACTGCCTTTATGGCCAAATTGATCTCTGACAATGGCAAAAGCAGTGACAAAAGTCGCGCACGCTCCAAGCCCTTGCAACGCTCGGGCGGCCATAATAACGTGCCAGTCATTGGTGTTTGCAGCAAGTAAGCCACCGAGTGCAAATAATGAAATACCAACCAAAGCTATGGGTCTTCTACCATATTTATCGGCAAGCGGCCCTGCAATAAGTTGTCCTAAACCGACGGTGAGCATATAAATGCCAACGGTTTGTTGCACTTGTTCATTACTAACACTTAAACCTTGTTGCATCACAGGAAAAGCTGGTAGATATAAATCGATGCCAAGCGGACAGAAAATAACGAGTAAAATGAGAATAAAAACGCTGAGTTTTGAGTTTATTTGGGGATCAGACATGCGCACTCCTTATTGAGGGCGCGTATTGTAACGCTCTAAAATAAAAACGACAGGACTTAATACCGAGAAACGATAATTTATTTTCATTTATGGCTTTTACTTGAGGTTATAGTCAATTTAAACTTGCTGAGAACTGGTCTGATGAGTTATGTTTTATCAATATAAAAGAATAACAATTGGAGCAAAGCATGGCTGCATCATTAATGGGGATTTATAAAAGTGTTCGTTGGTTACCCTTCGGTAATTGGCTATTTAGTAAGGCTGTATGTATTAAGGCGCCTTACTTTGGTTCAATTAAACCGACTATTACACATTTAGAAGCGGGAAAATGTGTTGCAGTGATAAAGAAACGTCGCTCGATTCAAAATCATATTGGCACTATCCATGCCATTGCGCAGTGCAATCTTGCCGAGTTAGTGGCTGGTGTTATGACAGATGCAACCGTTCCTGTTAAAACTCATCGTTGGATCCCAAAGGGCATGACAGTGCAATATCTAAAAAAGGCAGATGGTGTTTTAACTGCTGAGGCTAAAATTGACTTACCAAGAGTGTGGCAAGACAAAGAAGACTTGATTGTGCCTGTAGAAGTATATGATCAGCATAAAACCAAAGTATTTCATGCTGATATTACTATGTATATTACTGAGCGTTAGCTTGCTCTTTGATTGGAGTAATATTGTCGGGGGCTTGCTTATGAGTAAGCTTGCCTTCTAAATGCGCACCAGCATCTATAGTTAGCGTGTCATGAGCAACGTCACCATGCACTTTGGCGGTTACTTCTAGGTGTACTGATTGCGCGTCAATGTTGCCGTTGATCGTGCCTTTCACTTGTACTTTTTCAGCGATAATATTACCTTTCACTTCACCATTTTGACCTACGATGAGTGTCGATACTTTTAAATCGCCCGTTACTTTTCCATCTACTTGTAATTCCCCATCACAGTCAATCTGACCAGTCACATGGGTGTTAGGTGAAATTAATGCGGGTAAACTTGCGCTGCTGTTATTTTTAAATTTATTGAACACGAGAAAGTACCTTAGCCAGTTTTATCGGATTGATATGCTTACCATTTTGTAATACTTCATAGTGTAAATGAGTGCTGGTACTTCTGCCAGTACTTCCCATCAAAGCGATCACATCTGACTTTTCTACTTTTTGGCCTTTCTTAACTTTAATGGTATGAAGGTGACCAAAACGGGTCACTAAGCCATTGGCATGCTTAATTTCAATAAATTTGCCATAGCCACCATTTTTGCCGGCTTTTGTCACAACCCCAGCGGCAGGCGCATGAATGTCTGTTTTATGCCAACCAGCCAAATCGACACCTTTGTGCATGGCTCTTCGGCCTGTGATGGGATCTTTGCGATAACCAAATTGACTTGATACATAAAACTTTTCTTGTTTTACCGGCATGCTATCAGGCAGTAAAGTGATCATCTGTTCAAGTTCATTGAGTTCAACCAGCTTATCAATCACGCTTAGATAATCGGCAGAAATATGTTGTGTGTCTAGCTGGTGGTAAGGACCACCTTGTGCGATTGGTGACAGAGTTAATTGTTTGTCTAAACCAATTTCATCTAAGTGGGTATGCAATTCGCTTGCTCTTGCGGTGATGCTATTTTCGATGTGGTTGAGTAATGATGTTTGCTTATCGGCTAAGTTTTTTGACTGTTCTTCAAACTCATGGTTTTGAGTAGCTTGCTCTTCTGATGTTGCTGGCGTAGCGACACTTTCTGGTAAAGCTTCAACTAAGCCCTCTAATAAGTTCTGTTGTTGCGAAAGATCTTGAAGTGTTTTTGTTTGCTCAGCTAATTTTTGTTCTAGTTGTTGTTTTTCTAGCTGCCAGTTTGATTCAGCCGCCAAACGTTGTTTTTCTAACGTTTGTATTTGCTCTTGTTGTTGTACATAACCATAAGAGCTCACACTGACCCAGCAAACCGCACCTACAGCGGCACATAACAAGCTTACTTGCAGGCTGCTAGGTAGGGTAAACATACTCACGTCACCATTTTGACGAAGTAATAATTGTTTTGGCTTAAATGCGCTTTTTGCTAGGTGACTGATCTTGTTCAACATATTTCTTAATAACCTGTTAACAACGTTCTACCTTAACAATATTTATGCAAAAATCCAGTTTAAAAACACAAAAAAAGGCGTGTTTTATGCACGCCTTTGATTTGAATAGTGTTTTTTATTAAGTTTTGACAGTTTATTTTGCAGGTAAAACCGTGCCTTCAACTGAACCAAAGCCAATGCGGTTAAAGCCGTCTGCTTCACACCAACCGCGCATGATAACCTTGTCACCATCTTCTAAGAACTTACGTTCTTCGCCGTTGTTCAGTGAGATAGTTTCTTTGCCGCCACGAGATAATTCAAGCATTGAGCCAGCTTCTTCGTGCTCAGGACCAGACTGCGTACCAGAACCTAGCATATCACCAGGAATAAAGTTACAGCCGTTTACCGTGTGGTGTGTCACCATTTGTGCCACTGTCCAGTAGCTGTGCTTGAAGCTAGACTCTGAAAGCTTGCTTGGTGCAGTACCTTCAGTACGCATTTTTTCTGATTCTAGTAGTACATCCATTTGAATGTCGAAAGCACCCGCTTCACGGTTGTGTGAAGACTCAAGATACTCTAGTGGTTGAGGATCGTTTTCATCGCGGTGCCACTGTGTACGGTATGGTGCTAGCGCTTCTGTTGTTACAACCCAAGGTGAAACCGTAGAAGCGAAGTTTTTCGCAAGGAATGGACCTAATGGTTGGTATTCCCATGCTTGTAAATCACGTGCAGACCAGTCGTTAAATAGACAGAAACCAAATACGTGATCTTCAGCATCTTCAATGCTAATCGCATCACCAAGTTCATTACCTTTACCAAGATAAATACCTAGCTCTAATTCATAGTCCATACGCTTAGCTGGACCAAATGATGGTACATCTGCGTCAGGCGCTTTAGTTTGACCTTTAGGACGTGGGAAGCTTTGACCAGATACATCAATAGAAGATGCACGGCCGTGATAACCAATTGGTACCCATTTGTAGTTAGGTAGAAGCGGGTTATCTGGACGGAATAAGCTGCCTACCGCAGTTGCGTGATAGATTGACGTGTAGAAATCTGTGTAGTCACCAATGTGGCATGGTAGTGCATATTCAACGTCATCTTGTGCAACTAAAGCAGATTCAAGTGCACCTTGGTGCTCAGAACCTTCACGTAGTGCTTTTGAAAGCGCTAAACGAAGTGCTGACCAATGTGCTTTGCCCATGCCCATAAACTCGTTAAGTGCCGGTGCGTTAGCCGCTTCTACCGCTTCTTGTGCTTCGCCAGAGAAAATACCAGCAGCCGCAACTACCGCTAAATCTAAAACTTGGTCGCCGATAGCAACACCACCGCGGAACTCTTCAGATGTGCCTTTACGACGGAAAGATGCGAATGGTAGGTTTTGGATTGGGAAGTCATTACCCGCAACGTTTGCGCTGCTTACCCAGCTTTTTAAATTAATATCGTGCGTTTCATTAATAAAAGACATGGTCTTTCCTTTTGCATTAATTGGCTAAGTCTAAATATGGAGATTCAATAAGGTAAATCAAGCTTGGAAAACGACTTAGCTTTAAAAACTACAAAAGCAGCTACGTTTTTAACGTCAGCTGCTTTTAATTTACTCAGGTTATCTAAAATTAGATAACACCACGACGCTCTTGGTCACGCTCGATTGATTCGAATAGCGCTTGGAAGTTACCTTCACCGAAACCACCGTCATCAACACGTTGGATCATCTCAATGAAGATAGGACCGAATAGGTTTTTAGTGAAGATCTGAAGTAGGTAACAGTCTTCGCTTTGGCTATCTACTAAGATTTGGTGCTCTTTGATTTTTTCTTTGTCTTCCTTAACCCAAGGAACACGGTCAAAGATAGTGTCGTAGTAGTGGTCAACGATATCTAGCGTTGCGATGTTCGTTTTGTCTAGCTTATCTAGTGAACCAACAAGGTCATTTGTTAAGAACGCAAGATGCTGTACACCAGGACCGTTGTACTCGTCTAAGTACTCGTCGATCTGGTTGTTGTTGTCATCTTTACCTTCGTTGATTGGAATAGAGAAAGTACCACAAGGCGACTTAAGCGCGTAAGAAAGTAGTGCCGTCTTTTGACCTTTGATGTCGAAGTAACGTACTTCTTCAAAGCCGAATACGCCTTTATAGAAGTTAGCCCAAGTTTCCATCGTACCTTTGTAAACATTGTTTGTTAGGTGGTCGATGCGGATGAAACCTTTATCTTCAACAATGTTTTGCTCAGCTAGGTCTTCAAAATCGTTTTCAAAGATTGAGCCTTTGTCACCGAATACGTCGATGAAGTAAATTAAGCTGTCGCCAATACCGTAAATTGCTGGGTATGGTAGGTCTTTGTTTGCTGAATCTGTCGCAGGCTTAGCACCACGCTCTACAGCTACTTCGAATGCTTTTTGAGCGTCTTCTACACGCCAGCCCATTGAACAAATCGCAGGACCATGTGACTTAGCAAACTCAGCAGAGAAACCGCCGCGCTCGTTGTTTAGTAAGAAATGGATCTCGTTCTGGTTGTAATGAACGATGTCTTTACCTTTAAACTTTTTAAGTTTAGAGAAGCCAAAATCAGTAAAGATTTTGTCCATGTAATCTGCATCTGGGGTTGCGTATTCAGTAAATTCAATACCAACCAAACCTAGTGGGTTTTTTACTTCACTCATTGTCATACTCCGCAATTAAGCACAATTGGGTTGCTTGTTAGATTTGTTGTTGGAACGAATCATTAATCAAAAATCGCAATAGGGGAAGATAGGGCAGTGATATTGTCAGGGCGGCATTTGTAAATTTAAAAACACACATTAATAACGACTTTGCTGCATTTCTACTTAGGCTGGAGATGGAATTCCCGCAGGCAGGCAATAATAAAAATCACTGGCCAATTGTTGCTTTAAGGTTTGCAATTAAAAGTTTTTAAATTATTGATATTTAACATTTATTTTCATTTGTTTTTTTTAACAAGAAATGAGTTTGTAAGTTCAAAGAATCCCTTTGAAGTTGCATCTAAAGGAAGGTGATGTAAAGAATTCGATACACTAGAGAGGGGGACACAAAAAAAGCCGCATAAGCGGCTTTTTTGTCGTAAGGAAATTATTGCTTAGAACCAGATACCTCTAGCTCTTCACTTAAATAATGCTCTTGTGTGTGTGGTTCGTTGTTGCCTTCTGCGCCATGCATCCAGTCAACTAAACGGTCGCTTAAGAAATACATAAGTGCTGCTGAAATCATTGCTGTTGCACCTAGACCGATGAAGATACCCATGGCATTTTCCATAGCCGCTTCACCTTCGCCTAAGAAAGAACCTACGAAGCCTGCAATCTTATTTGCAATTGCAGTACATAAGAACCAGATACCCATTAGTAATGAAGCAAGACGTAACGGTGCTAGCTTACTTACCATTGAAAGACCGATAGGTGATAAACAAAGCTCACCCAGTGTGTGGAATAAGTAGAAAAGTACTAACCAAATCATGCTGATTTGTAGTGCATCACCATTGCCACCTTCAGTTGCTAGTGCCAACATCATAGTAAAGAAACCAAGTGCTAAGAACACTAAACCAATGGCAAATTTGACCGGTGAGTTTGGTTCTTTCTGATCTAGCTTTAGCCAAATCATCGCCACAATAGGTGCAAAGATAATGATGAAGATTGAGTTAAGAGATTGGAACCAAGAGGCTGGAATTTCAAAGCCCATTAACATGCGGTCAGTGTAATCGTTAGCAAATAGGTTCATTAAACCACCTGCTTGCTCGAAACCCATCCAGAAAATGATACTGAATACACTCATTGTGAAGATGACTTTGATTCGGTCTTTTTCAACTTTAGTTAGCGGCTCTTTCTGACCAGATTCAGACTGTTGCTGTGACAGCTTTGCTGAAGGTACAACACCAATGTCACCAAGATACTTGTTGCTTAGAATCAATTGCATAACAACTGAAATAACCATGCCAACACCTGCAGCAATAAAGCCTGCTTGCCAGTTAACAACTGCAGCCACATAACCTGCAACAAGTGGACCTAGTGCACCACCTAAGTTAATACCCATATAGAAGATAGTGAAAGCACCGTCACGACGCTTGTCACCTTCTTGGTATAAATCACCAACCATCGTAGAGATATTTGGCTTAAATAAACCATTACCAATACACAGTAAAGTTAAACCTACATAGAAAACACTTTCTTCCATGCCACTTACAAGTGAGTGTGGAATACCCATAGTAAAGTGACCTGCAGCCATTAAAATACCACCAATAATGATGGCTTTACGCTGGCCTAATACGTTGTCGGCTAACCAACCACCAAATAATGGTGTTAGGTAAACCGCCATAGTAAATGTACCGTAAAGGCTTAATGCATCAGCGTTGCTCCAGCCGAAGCCGCCGTCTTGTGCCATTGCAACAAGATATAATACTAAGATGGCACGCATGCCGTAGTAACCGAATCGTTCCCACATTTCTGTGCCGAATAGCAGGAATAGCCCCTTAGGGTGTCCTAAAAACTCACCTGCTTTAGGTAATGTGCTCATATTTCTTCCTAAATTATCAAAATGTGTTGTGTGGCCTATTTATAATTATGCACTGGGTGCTAAGTGTGACGTTTGGCCAAACGTCTAATAGTAATTTCATTAAAGCGATGTAGGCTTAGAGTCGTCATTGCTTTAATGAAACAGGTACATACGCATTAAAATTGCTTAAATATGCACTGCAACGATTCAGTATACCGAGCGCTCGGCGTTAGGGGAAGTCTGACAAGACAAACCGAGCATTGAATAAGATAAAATCTTCTATATATGGCAGCAAAGAAGGCTACATTTCTTGTTGATCGCCTTTAGAGGTTAACCAGCCAGGCTTTTGACTTCGATTTAAAGTAGCTAAAACTGAAATGGCTTTTTCAATGGTAATACGTTGATCAGCAATATCTTGATAAACTTGTTGAGCTGTTTTTTTACGTTTAACAGCTGCCCCAGCATCTAAAAATGATTCAACAACCTGATTAACAAACCCTCTGAATTTGCTTTTTGGCCGCTCTTCATCATTTGAGTTGTCTTCATTTTTTCCATTAACCACTTTTTCGTGAATATATCTTAGCTCGGCTTGGCTGAATTCATTTTGCGCATGCTCTGAATGAGCAATATCTTTTATTGCCTGTTGTAAATAGTCGATTTCAATTGCGCTAAACTTTGGTTGCTGCGCTAATTTTAGAAGGTGTTTTCTAAACTCAGATTGCTTTGTAGCTGGTGATTTTAGTGTTTCACACATCTGATAGATTTTCTGCCATTGTTGCCACATATAAACATAATTTAAGCCCGCTCCTTTAATGTTTTGCATGCCAACAATCAACTGATGTTGATTGCTCATTGCGAGGCTTGCTATATGACTAGTTAGCTGGTCCGGTTTAACATAAGCATTTTCTACTAATACAATTTTGCTTGAAACGATGCTTTGCACTGTGTCTTTCAATAATTCAGAGTTATCTTGTAAGTCATCTATATTTAGCAATGCATTGGCCATTTGCCAATTTTCATAACTTACGATTATTTTTTCTAAGTGTTCAGAGTCATTCAGTAGACGGCCACTTAATACCGACTTCAAAGTGTCTACAGAGGTAATATCTGCTGTTTGTAGCGGTATCTCTAACGTATGATTAATTTTTTCGAGCCATGTTTGTGGTTGATGGACCACATTAAATTGCGTTAAAAATGCCTTTAGGTCTTCGGCGTCATTATTTTTCAGTAACGTTTCTAAGCGCTCATTGATTGCATGTTTTAGATAAGCGTTAAAACCATCTACGTTAGTACCAATCACCACTAAGAAATCGAAACGCAGGTCTTCAGCTAATATCTGAGCAAAAACTTTCGAGCGAGCGATGCGATCATTGCGGTTATTTATAAGGGCAATGGTTTGAATATGAGGCTGGTCGTTTAGGTCAAACAGTTCGAGGCGTTTCCAATTTTCGATGGTTGCCAGCCTTTCATTTGCCGACATACTATTTACAAAAGACTGAGAAATAGTCCCTATGGGCGCTGATTGAAAATGCTGTAACACGCCAATATCTGGCACGATACGTTCAGCCGTTTCTTTGTATACATAATCTTTATCGATACCTATGTACTGTGCCATTTTACACACTAGCGCAATATTATCAGGGTGCTCTTCGTAAGGGTAAAGGGCTCGAATATCTGGCGTAATTTGATAGCCTTCTCCCCAGTGCGTTTGGATGAGTGTGGTATTTTTGGCATCTGCCGCATCACTCAAAATTGGCATCATCGACTGCTCGGCAGTGAAGACTTGCGTATTACTACCAATAAATGCAGACATCTCTTTGGCAACATCAATGCCAGTTGGGCCCAAAATATCTTCATGATCAGGGTATGCATTGGTGATGGTGGCAAAGTTATCTTGCATCCAACGTCGTAAAATTCTTACATATCTCGGAGTTAGACCCATGCATTCCCATAGAAACACATCGGCTTTGGTTTTTCTGGCAAAGTCGAGAACATCACTTTGCTCCCAGATACTGGCTTTATCGAAAGGACGAAATAGCGGTACTTCGTATTGTTCACCGTTACTTTTTCCGTAAATCATCATGGCTTCACAGCCTGTCGTTTTTGCGATAACACGTAAGTCTAAACTACTGAATAAAGCAGATTTCAATCGTTCAGTACCTGATTTTCCTCGTGTTCCCCAGCCACCGATACTTACAGGGATTGTTTTTCGGTTGCGCTTGATTTTCTTACTGACGTGAATATGACGGCCCCAAAAATAAGCCATAAAGCCAGTAACGAAGAAAACCAACTGTGAAATTGAGTTTTGATAAATGGAATAAATGTATTCTTTAAAGCTGAACCAAATATTGAGTAACACAGGTGTTAAAGCTGCTTTGCTGAATAATTTGCTAATTGTCGATTCAACGGGAAAAGAAGCACCAAGCACATCTCCATAGGCTTTAAAGTCTATTTCAAACCCTAACTCTCTTAAGGTATTGATAAATTTCTTTTGTTCTAAATCGTTACCCTTTCTTAAGCTATCGAGTTGTGCAAAATTTACTGACAAATACCAATAGGCTTTAATACGTTTTATAAGGGTTATAGGGCGGTGTATCTCCAATATGCCGTCAGGGGTGTAGCTGAAAGCAGGTTCAGTGGTCTGATCTTGGCTAAGTACTGACAATAAATAATCAAGTAGAGGCAAATGGGGTCTGGCGGTATGCTCATTAAGGTTAAATAATGCCTCCCCAGGTACATTAGTTTCACTTATTTCTGCCACACTGCAGCTTGCAACATGTAATTCAGCCGATGGTTTTTTAGTCAGAGTATGATTAAAGCTCTGGCGCTTATCTGTACTTGGGTTAAAAAATTCGTGCCAAATACGCCAAAGACGCCTGCCTCGTTTATAACCGGGTGAAATGTGCCAATTATTTTTAATGATTTTGCCACTAAAAGCTTCGGCATGTTGCGCTTTAAAGCTGAGTACTCTACCAAGAGTGTGTTGATCTACTCCTGTAGATAGCGAAACGTGTTGTTTGGTTGCGAGTTGATCATCAATATTAGCCAGTAATGTTTGCTGACTAAAGCTGACCAATTGCTCCCTAGCTCTTGAAATATAGCGCTTCAAAGCAATATGAGACTCATTCTCTAAAGATGAATTAAGCGCCGAAATAAACTGCTGAAAGACCTGCTCAGGCTTATCTGTTTGGAGTTGCAGATTGAGCATAACGCGCGCGCTATTTTCAATATTTAAACGTTTTACTTCAAAGGGTAAGGGCTTTTCTAGCACACGTTTCCAAAGCGGGAAGATGAATTCAAAATCCGCATATTGTTGCTGTGTGAACTGCTTTACCAGGGTAAATAAAACAGCCCCACAGGTCTCGTCTTCTATTCGTTTTACAATGAGCGTTTTAGCTTGCTCAGGTTCAAGGGAATTTAGCTGCTCTATTAAAGCTTGTCTTACTCGTGGATATGGATGCTCACTGAGTCTATGCAATAAATCCACTTCTTTACTTGTTAAGCTTGACTGGTTAGCAATAACCCTTGGGAGCGCTGCGAGTACAAAGAGACTATCATTATCTTTTGGCTGTTCAGGAAAATCAGTCACAGCATCTTCGATCAATGCCCAAATATGTGCGCGTATAAAAGTAGGGCGCTGCACATATAGGATCTCTAGAATATCAATAACCGCTTGATACGGTGTATTTTCCTCTTCTAGTAACTCAATCAGTTCTGCGGCGAGTTCTTCGTTTAACTCAGGATCGGCATTACATTGATGAATAACGGCAACTTGGTTAACCAGCGCGCGAATAATACTGTGTTTTATATGCGTGCTATGGTTGTTTTTGAGCATTTTCATGAAGAAAGGCTCTAAATCGAGCTTTTTCCAGTTTTCTAATATTTCAGTTTCATTGCCGCGTAAATGAGCGGTAGTGAGTGCGCCTAGTTTGCTGATTAAAAACTTAAGTGCTTGCTCTGTATCAGCGACTTGGCGTTGGTAGCGGTCAATTACGGCGCCATCATCAAACCACCGAGACAAGGCTTGTTTGTCTTCTTTTAGTTGCTCTTCTGTGGCACCTAGTTCGCGGGCATAATTTAAGATATGGAGCTCTTTTTCAGCGCGAATATCAGATTTTGCTAAGCGTTGTACAAACAGTTGATACGATGCATCGAGTTTTTGAGTTTGACCTTTAAGGCGCTCTATTTTGTGGCGTAGAAAAGCAATAGATTGCAGTTGTAACCAAGTTTGCACAGATTCATTTTCTGGAATGTTGCGAATCAATGGCCATTGCAGTAGCTCGTTTATTAGGTCTTGATATTTGTGACGATACAGTTTCAGCCAAAACTTTTCGATGTTAGCGAATAAGATAGACTCGAGCTGTTGTTTTAATTCATTATTTGTCATAAATGTCTTGTTCTAAAAAATGGGTCAATTGTAATGATTCGAAAAGAATTTCGTCATGTGCAAACGGACCAAATCCCGTGTTTTGCAAATTACCTAGATTGATTTCTAAACGCAGAGAGTGATCTTTTCTAAACCAATCTTGTGTCCAGCTCAGCTTGATCCATCCGGCTGTTTGCTCTGAAAAATCAAACAGCGTTTGCCAGCTAACTTGGGTGAGATATTGCCAGGTATTATTAGGTCTGTGTTGGTCTGCAAATTTATACTGTGAAGCACCTGCTAATGTGAAAATATGGCCTTGATAAAATTGTTGTAACTCAATATCAAAGCCTAAGTTATCAAAAGACGTCCAATCTTCATTTGACGTTGTAGAGAAGCTAGCTGAGATTTGATTATCACTCCAAGGCTGGTAGCGGTACTGATAAGCCGCGCGCCAACCATGCATGTGATCTTCGCGATAAAAACTAAACATCGACGGACTCATTAGTCTGTCAGCAATATATTCATCTGCTGTGATGCTCGTGTAGTAATAAAATGGCTGCCACCACCATTGATGCCGGTGGGTGTTATCATCTCGCCAGGTTTCGCCAATTTTGAAACTGAGGTTTGAAGTTAAATGGCTTTCACTAATTTGGGTGTCATTTTGCCAACGGTTGTTGATTCTTGCTTCACTAAACCAGTGACTTTCTTTCGACAGCCAGTTGTGTTGCGCATTAATAGAAAACGTCTCGTAATTTTGGTTATCTAGAGTGAAAAGTGATTCGAGTAAATACCAATGCTGTTCGTCTTTATTTCTAAGTCTTAAACCAAAATCGGTGTAGTGGCGAGCTGACTGGCTTTGTTCACTTTCAAAAATGCCTGCTCGGTTATAACGGATCAGACCCTCTACATGGGTAAGGTTTTCATCTGTAGATAAAATATCTTCATAAAATGGCTTTTTCGAGGGCACATGGTAGTAACTTGGTTTCTCGACAATTAAAGGTTCAATTGTAGGAGCAAAGCTAGTCTTTGCCCGGTTAGGATCAAGCTGCCATTTAAACACTCGCGCTAGTTGCGAGTTATGCGCTTGTAAGTTGATTTTTCCGGCGGGATAAAAACCAATTTCTTCTTGTCTTACTTGTCCTGTTAGGCGCTCAATTTTAATCAGGCTATCTGAATCTAGCTGTGCACTTATTTGTTGTTTTTCTTGTGCAAAATAAAATAACTGGCGGGTATCTATGTGCGTATCTTGCCAGCGACCTTGTTGGAAAGACTGAATGCTGACACTGAGTAGCTGAGAAACATAGGGGTTCATCCAACGCAGTGAGATGAGGCCTGTATTTAGTTCTTTCTCAGTTAATGCAAGTTCACTGCTGTGAGCACTTTCTACTGTCCATAACACACTGCTTTCGCTTGATGAAACCAATATATTGGCATAGTTTGTTTTAACTAGCTCAGCGGCTGAAAAGTTAAAAATGAGTTTTACTTTTTGCTTAGCTAATTCAGACAAATCTAAGTTCAAGGTATGATTAGGACGTATCAATAACCCTTGCAAGCTATCGCGTTGACTGGTGTGACGGCTGAGTTGTTCAGCAAAGCTGCGACGTGTGATGGCATTCATGTCGACTAATTGCGTACCCGAATAGTTTAGGTACTGCTCAATTGGCTGCCATGTCCCATAATGCTCAATGCGGTTTCTGAGGGCGATTAAATCTGCAGATAAGGAGGTATTTTCTAGCCGAGCAAATAACAAACTGAACTCAAAATTGTTCAGGGTATCCTGACTCAAACGATACAAAGCATTGGTTAAGAGTGTTTTTAGGTCAATATTCGGGTTGTGGATCAAGTTTGCAAAATGTTGCTCAAGCGAAAATGAAACGGCATCCGATTTAAGGTGCTCTTTAAATGCTTGCGTGTCAGGTAAGGTGTTAATGCTCAAATATTGGGCTTGGGTGCTACTTACTGTGAGTTGCTGCCCTTTTTTTAATTTGATGATGGCTTCGCTAGCGATAGATAGCTTAAGCTCATTTTTTTGAACCTGTGTGGTTGAAGCAACATCGGCAAAAACAGGCAATATTGATTGGGCTGATTGAGTATCTAGATGTAACCAGTGTTGTTGCTGAGTGCCATCATGAATGTAAGGGGTTCTCACTCTAAGCTGCAGTGTCACAGCTTGCTTGGCATAAATCTGTAAGGGGTTATTTTCTGATAAAGTATGGGCGAGATAATCAGCAGTATCGCCTTGCAAATTAACAGTACCATAATGAGAAATATCAAAAGCGGTTTTACTCTCTTCTTCAAGCGGCGTTAAGTGCGCAATACGATTTTGTATCCATCCTTGCTGCGCTGTTTTAGCGTGATTGTGGATATCGTGTTGTGTCCAAAGTGCCTGTAAGTTTTTTTGCTGAGCGAGTAAAATTTGGCCAGTTAAGGATTTGCACTCGTTTAATACGCTAAATTTGTACGCACACAAGCCTTGTAATTTGTACACTTGTTGTGCTTCAAAATACCGAGTAAATAAAGTTTTCGCTGCATAATCGCTCAGTAAAGGTTGTTTTGATTGCAGTAGGCTTTCTAAATAGGCGCTGGCAGTAGAGGTTCTATCTAATTGAGTTAGTAAATCAATTCTCATACGCCACGCATCTAGGGCAATACTCGAAATGTTACTGTTCACGAGCTCTTTTAATAGTGGCAGAGCTTTACTTGGCTCTGATAATGCCAAGTTCATCGCTTTTGAGATCAACTTGTTATCATCACGACTGTCTCTCGATTTGTACGCAGTGTCGATAGGCATTGGTAAGTTGTTAAGATATGCCTGTGCTAATAAGGTATTTTGCTTATTGAGTAGCCCCATCAAGGTCGGGCTTTTTACATGTAACTTACTTTGCATTAAATAAAGCAAAGGGTTATTTGGCAATGTGAGCAAATCGTCCACTTCAACAGCAACTTTGATATTGCTTTCGTCGGCGCTGAACAACTGCAACTTAGTCTCTTGTAAGCTAACGGGCAGCATGATCCGGTTGAAGTTTTGGTTTCTCGAAAACTCAATGATATGTCTTTGATTGTCATATTCAGCCACTAAGTGCCCAGTATGATCAGCTTGAATATAAAGAAATAATTGATTTCTGATCCGTTGAAATTGGCCTATGTCAAAACTCAGCGTATCTTTGAGCTGGTGGCTTGTCAGCGTTTTTTGCTGCGGCACCATATAAAGTTGTTTTGCTGCAGTGCGGAACCCTGAATTTACCGATTGCGTGGCAATTTCACTTTCAATTGATAAACCGCGGTTTGTCACTTGGGCATATCTGCGTGTTGACACTGTGCTAACTAGATCTTGGTAACGGCGCTGTTCAAGCATTGATGCATTTGCGATTGAAAAATGGCTAATTTGCGATAAATCTTGTTGTGTGTAGATTTTCTCGAACGACGCTTCTAAATTTTCCGTCCAATATGGGTTTAGCAGTGCTTCAGGTTGTTTTTCTTGCGCATCTTGATCGTAAATACCTCGATGCATTTGCTCTAGCTTAATTACTGCATCACCAAGGGCAGTAATTTTTAAATAGCTACCTTTTGGAACAGCAAAATAGTCAGTATTCACAGTGCTGATTTTTGTCTGTCTATATTCTGGCGCGTGAACATTAGATACGTTGATTAAGCTAATAGGTTGACCATTTACTTCAACTAGAACTTTATTGTCTTGCTTAAGGTTTGACATCCATTTTCGGACCGATAACTTAAGCTTTTTTGCGTCTTTAAAGTACAGACTGACATGGTTTTGATTGGTCAATGTGTAATAAAACTCATGATCTTGAGCAAGGCTGAGTTTTGTCGCAGTAAGAGGCAATTTTATTGCTCGGCGAAAAGGATCTCTGTGAAAGTGAAATTGTCCTAGTTTTATATTGAGCGTAACCCAATCTTGATTATGATTTTCAAGCTTTAAGATTTGATTATATTGCGTGGCGGCAAGTTGGCACCTTTGCTGGTTACAAACTAATTCGCTTGGATGCAGTTTACGCATGGCATGTTGAGTTTGACCTACCCAAACAGTTGTTTTACTCAGCACATCATCAGGCAAATCTATCCAGCTTCCAGCAGGCACATACATGCTTTTAGATTCATCTTTATCGATACTTATGAGGCTTTTAGCCTGGCTTAGTGAAGAGTCAGCATTTACCCACGCAGGAGCAACTTGCAGCGGAGAAGGGGCTGCAAACAATTGGCAGGTAAATAAGAAACTGATTAAAACTAAATAACTTGGCTTATACATTCAGAAAATTGACTCATTGTATGTTGTTCTTTGACCAATCGCTCACGCATCGGTTTGCTTATTTCGATATGGATGAACGAAAATGGTGTTAAGTTAAGCTTGTGTAGTATGTTTTTAGTTCCGCCTAATTCTTGTACTAGTTCGGGATAAAAATAACTATTTTTCGATATTTTACTTAAGCATCGAGTAAGTTTTTGCTTAACAAAATTCCCTTTTTTACCTTGGCTGACAATAAAATCAGCCTGTTTTGCTGTGTCACTTTTTCGCTTATTTTGATTAAAGCCATGAAGCTGAATGACAACTGCTTTTTTATGCAGTGATTGAAATGCTAAAATCGCACTGTTATGTAAATTATCCCGACGCTTAGAGTAATCCATGGTCTGCTCATCTAAACTGTCACTATGACGATGATGTGTATTACTTAGCATGAGCTGACAGTGAGTACTAAATACTTTTTCACCAATCTCATAGGTATGCATATCAAAAAAGCGGTGCGGTATCGAAATCACGCAGGCCTTGGCATTCAATCGGTATATTAATTCACCTCCGCCGTAAGTCTCTGACGTTGCTTTTAAATAATGCTTATTATATTTCAATGAATACTGCCAAGAGGACAAGTTAGACTTATCCGAAGATTGGAACCAGGCAGATACTTCTTGAGTAAGTTGTTCTAATTTTACTGAAGGTTCAGCACACGCCAAGGTCACACCACAGGTAAATAGAATAGCGAGAACGAGTCTAATCATTTTCATATTGCCTCCACAGAGCTTCAGAAGGCGCTTCGGTATATTCGTCTAGCACACTAATCCAAATATCTTGTTCTGCGTTCAGTGTAATACTTCGAAGTACCTTTAAGTCACTATTCAGCGCCAATGACACACTGTTATAAGTTCGCACTTGTTTTATTGCAGGGTGAAGAGCAAGGCTATCGGTCAATTTTGCTTGTAATAAAGCAAAACGTTTATTTTTAATCGTATATTCAGAGCTTAAACCACCGTTAAATTGGCCATCGATATGGGTATTTAATACCACATATTCATCAAAGCGCTTTGTTTTAAATGCTTTGATGACCACAGACTCAGGAATATTTTTGTAGCTTAAAGTTAAGGGATGACCCGCTTCCAAAAAGTAACTGCGTTGTTTTTGCCATGGGCGATTTACCCCATGATTGGTAAACAAGGTACTGCTGGAGTTTTGCAGAGAAATGAGCTCTGATTGAGTTAAGTTTGTAAGTGGTTGCTCAGTGTAAAACGGTTTATTTTTAGTTATTTCTATAATGCGTTTATCTCTTAGCTGATTATTAGCTTTGGCTTCTAATACTTGTTCAATGGCGTGAACTTGACTGAACTGATGCTCAGTTGGATCACTCTGTTCAAGTAAATTAGCAAAGTATTTATCAGGACTTTTTACTAAAAAAGTATTCGACAGAGGTAAAACATCGGTGAGATCTCTGCTCAAATAAACGGTTTTTCTTTCTTCTTCATCTGGCAGTTCTGGGGGCGCTTCAAACAAGCGAACATTGGTGATCCGCTTTTGTTCAGTGAAAGTAAAGTCATTCAGCGCTTTTTGAGAAAACCAAGCGCCAATAGCAATAAAATCGTCGAGTTCTGGTTGGCATATTTGCTCGCATACTTCGTTTTGATAATGGAAAGAGGCTTGTCTTGCTTGTATCTTTGCCAGCACCTCTTTATTTGACGAAATCTTAATACGATTGACAGCGTTAGGTAGCCTTACAAAAAACGGCTCTGACTCAAAAATTGGCTGACGGACAGTTGTTTCGTCGATAATTCGGTCAAAACGGCTGGTTTCTCCCTGTAAAAATACGCGGTATTGTTCTATTTCAACATCATTATTATAAAGCGAAATATCCACCGGAGTTCCTTTACTGCCTCTAAACTCAAAGTTGATATCGCTGCCTCCTGCGACTTCATACTCAGCATTAAAATTGGGGTCTACATTGTAAAAATAGCTATGTAAGGCGCTAAATTGTGAATCATCTGCTGCAAACCACCTGGTGAGCACGGGTGCCTCTGATTGGATCATGATAAGGCCTGGTTCAACATCTGGAATAATAAAAGTATTTTTATCTGCCGTAGCCTCCAAATTAAGCAGAAGCGGTGCTTTTAGTTGTTTAATATCAAACCAAGTGATGAATAGCGGGGCATTACTTTGCTCTTTTTGAACATATAAGTTTTGCGTTTGATAGTTTCTAAATGATGCGTTTAACTGGCTGTCAGTATAGAAACTATCAAGGTTCAATTGCTGTGCACTAAAGTCATAGCTGAGCACATAATAGGGTAATGTTTCGTAAAGGGTGTCACTGGTAAAATCGATACCTGGAATACCTTGCGGTGCTAATTTTTGCCATTCGAATGTGACTGCATTGAGTATTTCTTGGTTTGATAGGGCATTGTTACCTATGGTGTGGTAGTTGGTCATACGTTCACGCCAATCAGTAGACTGCCTTAACCATGCCCTATTTATGTCATTCAGACTAACAGGTGTTTTTGCATGTAAGCGGATCACAACCCCTCTTAAGTGCACTTCCTCTGGGATAAGGCGTAAAGAAATCGAAGAAGCATTCGTCAATTGCTCGTTGCTAATAAAAAATGATTGCCCAGAAGAAACGGCCAAAGTGTCACGGTTCTCGATGATTTGTTTTACTTGTTTTTCTTCATTATCGAGCGCTAGCTTTGAAGCATGATGATATACATGGGTGCTAAGCGGATTAGCTTTACTATCAAGTAAAGTATATTCAATCCCATAGTGAACAGGTTCTTCAAACTGATTTTGTTCTGAAAAAATGGCGTTTGAAAGCACGCGAATAGAGTAGGTTCTATCTGCAGAAAAGTTAAAGGTCAGTGCTTTGTCTGCTTGTAACCAATGAACTGTTGAGCGTGTTTCATCGTCAGAGCGAAGCGCCACAGGCTCAGCGGATGTGATCCAAAAATAACCACGAACACCTAGCCATGCTAATAAAAGCAGTATGCTAAGACTGATTAATAACTTTAGAAGGCGTTTAATTAAATACATTTAAGCCTCCAGTCATTACTTCAGTAAATTTATCTAAATCAATGACCTTATTTCGTTTTGGTAAATAGATAAGGGCAATCTTATTTTCTAGTTTAATTAATAAAGCCAGCTCGTCTTGAGACGATAGGCGGGTCGCTTGTAAGGTACAGCCATGCTCTTGCATACATAAAGATTTAATAAAAGGAAGATGCTGTGATACGGCATATTGCTCTGTTATATCTCGAAAAGTTTTTAGGCTCGTCGCTTCAATTTGTTGCCAGTCACTAGGTGATAAGGCCGCTATGTTAGTCTGTTTTAAAAATGGCTGCTTTGAAACTGCTAGCAGGCGTTGTAAAAGCGCTTCGTTTGATATAGAAAAATGTTGTTTAAAGTCAGAAGCAAGCCAAAGCGTAGCCAATTCACTCGTTGGTGAGAATAATTGATACCCAGTTTGCGGAGAGGTGCCTAACTCGAGTCCCCTCGTTGCAACTTGGCCTAACACGATTTGGTGTTCTACCCCTAACTCTTGCAAAGACTTGCGTACCATTTCAAGGCTGTGTTTGTGGCTTGGCAAAGGGTGAGTGTACTGAAATGCCAGAGCGCTTGGTCGAATATGTGATGGCGCGCTATGGCTACGAACTTGTAAGTTTAACATACCGGTCTGTTGGTAATGTCGTAACGCGCTCTGATGTACAATGTTAAACAGTGTTTTTACATTGGCGGCAGCCATCACATTGGCACTTTCACTGGCAAAAGGGTGTGCGCCTGCAATTAGCAGTATCTTTGCATCGCTTTTTTGGTATAGCTGGCTGGCAAATTGAATGGTATTACTTTCATACAATGGCCTAGGCACTTGAATATTCAACAAGTTTGCAGGGTCTAAATGTACAAAGTAGAGACCTTGTCCTAATTGATAATACTGGCTCTCGTCCAAGGGCGAAATTTTTACAAAGCGGCCTCTGGGTGTATTTAATAAACTCAATTGGTATCCGACCATTCGTGTGATGTTATTAATCTTGTTCAATTGATTAAGAATATCTTGAGTGATTTCTTGGCCAACAAGCTGATCCGATAAGCTGTAAAGAGGGCGCAATATCTCGTATTCCCAAAGCGCCGCTTCGTTATCAGATAGAGTTTGAAAATGCTGACTGCCCTTTGCTGTAATTTTAGGTATAAAAGCGGTGATTTCTTCTTCAATACTCGTGTTAATTTGCGCAATCGGTGCCTGATTCAATTGGTCGGTTAAAGCAACCTTCGACAGTAATGAAGTATAGGCAGACGTATCTATAAAAGTTTCGATTAATCTCCCCGTGAAGTTTGGACTCGGTAGGTTTTTTGTCGTCAATAAACCAAAGTTACTCTGACTAAACCCGAGTAGCTCTGTAAGTGTTGACTGACTGACAGCTTCAGGAATTCGATTGAAAATCCAAAATTGCCCAGTGGCGCCAAACGGCCCTGTTTCAAGTAAGGCGGTGGTACGCGTATTCACAGAGCGAAGTTGCATAATGTCTTCGCTTTCAAGTGCGTTAATAAACGTCCAATAATAGTTACTTTGTTGACTAGTACTATCGGCACTGAATGCAGGAGTCGCCTGAGTGCCTAATACAAGTGCACTTGCTTTTAAGTGACTCATCAATAATGCAGAAGAATCACTCGCAACACGCTCGGTTGATGGGTGAGGAACGGTCAACAATAAGTCAGAGTCGGCTTGTTTAGCCAAAACAAATAAACCTCTAATGGCTAACTTGCGGGCGTCTTGAATATAAATATATTCATCGTCCTGACGTAAAGAAAAGTCTAATTTCAGCAATAGATCTCGTGCTTTACTCATATTAGTCAAATCAGTTCTATCGCGATTTAGTATGCTAATAGCGGCTCTAAAGGTTTGTAAGTTTTGAGTTTGTTGGTATTGACTGATTTCAACTTTATTTTTTTGATCTGTGTATAGATAACTTTTGTATTCACTCAGCTGTTGGCTGAGATCTTGGATCTCAGTATAGCTTTGTAATGACTTTATTTGATTGCCAATAAATAAAGACGGCACAAACATGATCACAAAGCCAATAAAAATCGCGGCAAACCCGCCAACAACAGAAGTCTGGAAAGTCGCTCGAATAATTAAGCCAAGGGCATTTTTTTGGTAGATTTTCAGTGCTAAAAGGGTTGATAGCATATAGCCAAAGGCGAATGTATCAGTCACTTTCAATGCAGGGTAATAATTGACGATAAAATAGTTAAGCGCGAGCTTATAGGCAAAGCCAATATTAAAGAAAAACAGCAGTAAACGGGCACCTTCAAAGTTTGCATTTTTCAGTCGCGTGTATTGCAGCAATAGTGTACCTAAAATTAAAATTACCGCAGTTTCAATGAATGAAGTCAGTAGTTTACTTGGTTGCATGAGCTGCAAGGCCAGTAATGCGGGCAACATGATGCCGTTAAATTCCCAGCCGTATTTTAAATTTGCCCTAGAGGCAATAAAGGCCGTGATAACTAGGATGATATAGGCTTTTGGCGCAGCGATAATTGACGCAGCGACGTCTTCATACATGATGGCTAAATTAGCAATACTAAAATTAGTGAATGGCATTAACCCATAGCGCACTAATACATACGTAACGGCTAATTGAACTAAAGTTACTTTTACACCATACCTAAAGCCACCATTCCACATTACATTGGCCGTGAGGGCTATTATCACAAGTCCTAAACTATAAAGTTGAGTTGAGTAGTCAAAGGTAATGTCCCAGCTTCCGAGTACATTAGCGATGCTTGGCCAAAACAGCGTATCCATGACCACACGAACAAGTATGCTGATCAAGATAATGGCAAAGAATCGATCACGGCCAAACATTTCTGCATAGCCAAAGCGTTCCATGATGGTTTTAGCACTGAGGCGCATTACAAAATACACCACAAAGGCTTCAATAATGATAACTACTGCAGACGTTGGGCTTACGATGAGTAACGGAACAAGATAACCAGGAACAACCAAGCCCGTTAAAGGAAAACCAAAACGTAAATTTAAGAAACATACCACGGCAATGCCCACCCAAACGGTGGTAATTACCGATTGTCCTAAGCCACTGCCTGTAGGAAAAATGGATAATACCCAATCCATTAATTGGATGCCTCAGATTCGATATTACGATTTTGCTTATTATCTAGAGTCGACATAACTTGTAATTTTTCTTCATCGTTATGTATTTGGTTCAATAACTCAGATAAGTTAATGAACTCAAATAAAATTCCCCCAACTTCAAATGGCTCACCGGCACTGCTTTTTTCATCGGATGATTCTATCGTGCGAACGTTTAACACAAACTGTTGCTCAGACAGTTGTACAGGCAAGTAAATTTCGCCTTTATGTAAAGTTAAATAGCGAAGTTTACCCTTGGCACTTTCGTGATCTAATTCACTCACTTTGCATAGTAAATCGAGAGCAGTCATTTCAAATATGGGCAGGTGATGTTGCTTAGCAAGCTGTTCAAGAGCATGATTGGTCTGCACAACTTGGCCAAATAAATTGAATAGCACAGACGCTGAACGGATCTGATTAAATACATGCTCTAAGGTCGTTAGCTTTTGCTCCATTTCATTGATGGACTGTTTTATTTGCTGGCTAAGCGGTTTCGCTAAGTTGAGGGTGAGCAAGCGCGCTATTGCATTGCTTTCGGCTTTGCCTTGAGTTTCAAAAACGCGATAGTGAAAGAGTAGCTCACCAACTTGGTTAGCAAAACGGTTTACGTTCTTAACAAAAGCCGCTTCGTTAAAACGTTCGTCGGGGGTGATAGTCATTGCCCAAAAGCCACGAATATCGCCAGCGTACATTAAAGGCACAATGTACTGCGCTTCGCTTTCTTGTAGTGATTTAAAGAAGGGGCGAGTAATTTTGACGGTACCGAAAGCCTTGATAGCATCTGAGTATGGAGCACGCTCATAGTCTCGACGCATTTCATGAATATCTGAGAGGTGGCAGTTAATCGCTCTGATTTCATATAAGCGGTGATCACCCTCTAAACGAGCTAACAAAATACTTTTATCTAACGCCAGTTGCTGATTAATGAGCTGAATAATGGAGTCCCAAGGGGTGCTTTGCTCAGTAAAAGATTTCGGTAAATAACGGCCAGACATTTTTTGCCTAATGTTATTCATTAGCCTTTTTAGATCATCTTCTTCTACCCATTTTGCCGATAAAAACACCCAAAATAGCGTGACAAAATTTAATATCACCCCTTCAGCGGCGGGTAACAACAGATGCATTCCCGTCATAACAAAATAGCAAAGCGCTAGCCAAGTTATTGAAAGTACTGATGAGACTATGAGCCCTAAATTAAAAGCAATCTTTTGGTAGAGTACTAGCAGTAAAATTACACTTAACAATTGGATGACGAGCGAAAGCTCTTCGCTCACAGGAGAGATTAATGAGCCCTCGATTAAATTGTGCGCAACATAAGCATGTAAATAAATAGGATTTACTTCGTCGATTAACTTAGGGGCTCTAATCGGTAAGCCAAAGCTATTATTGGTTTGTGAAACTAAAATTAGTTTATCGTTTATTTGTCCTGCCAATAGATCATCGCTTTGTACACGTTTGCTATTGAATTTAGGTAATGCGTGTAAGTCTAAGGCAAAGCTAAGTAAGGGCGAATTATCAAGATTACTCTGGGGGAAAAGCTTAGCCCATAGGCTTTGGCAGTTAGCCGAGGACTGGTTGTTAATCTGAATCGTGTAACCTAGCCATGCTTTTAAGCTCGCTAGGCAAAGGCCATTATCTTTTCGAGGATAAAAAACTCGCTCGTTGTTTATGCGCGTTAGTTTTGAATCGGAGACGACAATAATTGCTTTTGGATCATGTTCTAGCAATGAATAAATAAGCTGATCGTGTTCAAAAAGTAAGTCATCTGCCTCAATAACAACAACATCACTGTGCTGCTCTGACTGGAGTTGGTTGAAATATTTGAAAATCGGCGCATTAAACCTCTGTAATGCACCTGTGAGCTCAGCTAACAAAACAAAGCCAATCAAACTGATGATCAACCAGAATGTTTTATGTCTTTTTACAAAGAAAAGTTGTTGTTTTAATGACACAAAGCGTTCCTAGGACGTCAATTAGAATTGACTAAAGGTTAATTTTAATCGAACAGCCTTGTCAGTTAATACTCTTAAAAACGATTTTCCATGTAATTGAGTTGTGCGCCACGTTCGATCCGATAATTGCACTGAATTTTGCCAAGAAATCAGAGCAATATCATCTAATTGTAGTTCAGCATTGCCACTTTTTGGTGGCGAATGAATAAATGCAAAGCGCATTCCGCGAGGCGGTAAACTTTCTGGACCTAAGACATTATTGTCATCTGGTAGCTCGAAGTTTATTTTAAAGGGTTGCCAGTCGTAGTCACCCCCTTCAGAAATGGCAAAAGTTTGCTGCGAAAAAAGCAAAGAGTCCTCAGAAGTTAGTATGCTCAAATCCATCTCTAATTTACCTGAGTTCGTACCTTTTGCATAACCAAATAAGGTGTGATCATGGAATACATTGCTCACATCATCGGCAGGCGTTAGTGGAAAAGCGCGCACGGTTTGTTTAAATGGCACTCGCAATGAGAAATTATCATATTGATCTCTTGTCAGACAGAGTCCTTGATTACCTCGGAAGGCGCCTGTGATACATGGAGTAGCATCTTCATCTGAATGATCCCAGTGGTTGACTTCAAACTGGGTGTCATCATTATCCCAATCTTCAAAGTCTCCGAATGCCAATAAATCTCTGCCTAGAGTTAATTCCTTAATATCTTCATTTGTACTAATGGCACTTAAAAAACTATCACTGGGCGCAAGTGCTCGTAAATCGATAATGTGCTCACCGGCTGTTAATTCAACAACTTCTTGCTTTAATTCTGTAGGTGCAATTTGTTGGTCAAACAAAATTTCGGCATATCCTTGCATAGGGATAACAGAAACATTGTTAGAAAATTCAGCAATTCGCTTGATTAAATAATTACTCAAATCGCCAGAAATAAGTCGCGGTTGATACTCCTCAATATAAATTGGGTAAGCTTTGGCTGAAGTGATTTTAGGTTCTTGGTTTTTATTTACGACGACTTCAACGGCAAGACCTAAAACAGTCTCTAGACGGTTTTGGTCAAATACAAAGTTACCTAGTCCTAAAAGAGTGGGGACACCATTATAAACAGAAAAACCTTGTGCAACATGGGGATGGTGAGTCACCATTAAGTCAGGCTTTGCATCAAGTGAAGAGATAAACTCATAGCGACTTTCTATATAGTCAGTTTGTGCATATGAATATTCATCGCCACCATGGAGTTGAATCACCGTGAAGTCACTATTTTGAGCACTGAGCTGTAAAGCATTTTTAAGACTATCTGAGTTAGATAAATCAGCTGCGCCACCTTTACTTTCGTCAGCTACATAAGTTACAGCGTGATCACCTCCGCGGATGGAAGTAGCAGATACAAGCGCAAGGGTCGTATTTTTAATGTTTTCAAACACGGGTGCATACGCTGCATCAGCATTTAGCCCTGCACCGCTGTGTAAAAGTCCTGCTCCAGAGACAAATCTTAATGTGTCATTTAAGCCAGCAAGCTGGTAGTCATATACGTGATTATTACCTAACGCTACATAGTCAATGCCAATTGCATTTAAACCCTCAAGGGTTTCTGGTAAAGAAAAGAACGAAAACTCTTTGGTTGGATGCACACTGGTAGGTTGGTTAAGTACTGGTGACTCTAAATTAACCGATGCAAAATCTACGTTATTAAATAAAGGTTTTACATATTCGGTGATAGTTATAGCAGAGGTGGCTGCATTTGATTTGTTGATTATGGCGTCAGGTAAATCAGGCACTGAATTATTCATGGTGGTAATACTTGAGTCCATAAAACGACGACCAAACATAGTATCACCAGCAAAAATAAGACTTATTTCTTCATCAACTTTTGGCGTAAGTGCAATGACTTCGCTGTCATTGTTGTCTGACACATTAATTGTTGTATAGATAATGTGGTATGCAGGATCACTAATTTCGAGCGAATAGTTACCCTTAGTCAGTGTGTCTATTGAGATCAGGCCTTGCGAATTCGTTTGATATGACTTGCCTGAAACTTTTACATTTACATTAGCAAGTGCAGCACCAGCCGCATTTTTGACCTCAAGAGTGAAAGGAATGGTTTTTACAACGGCTTCGTTACGTTCATCAGTCTCTTTTTGCTGTTGTTCGGATGGACCAGTTTCATAAGGGTCTTCTACTGAGCAGGCTGATAAAAAAGAAAGCAACATACAAATTGCTACATTGTAAATAGTTTTTATTTTAAAGCTTGAAAACGGCATCTATAACTCACTTTTATCAGTCGATAGTATTATAAATTATTTATTTAATTTGATGCAATTATTAAATTTGTGTCCAAAACATGAACTTTAAGTTCCCATGTTAAGCCCTTAAAGGAGAATAAGCCACAGTTAAACGTTCAATAATGTTTACATTTTTGTAGTCTGGAGACTATTCTTAGAGTATCATTTTGCCGTGTGATGTTTAGCCCTGTTTGAGGAACAAATGCGTCTTGAAATCCTGTGTGCCGATCGTATCGGAATAGCACAAGAAGTATTAAATATTTTAGTAAATTATCAGGTTGATCTTAAAGGTATTGAGGTCGATTCGGTTAATTGTAAGATGTATGTGAGTTTTCCTCCCATTGAATTTGAACAGTTTCAGAAAATAATGCCTGAGATACGTTTAATAGATGGAGTGGAAGACGTTCGTACTACGGCTTTTTTACCCTCAGAACGAGAGCATAATGAATTAAATACTTTGTTGAGTGCTTTACCTGATGGTGTTATTTCTATCGACGCCAAAGGTTGGGTTCGTCATTGTAACGATGCAGCATGTAAAGATTTAAGCTTAAGCCTAGACGATGTGCTTGGTGAAAATATAAATAACTTGTTGAAAGGATTTAATTTTACTCGCTGGCTTGAAGGTAAAGAGGTGCTCGGGCAAACAACTCGGGTTGAAGTAGGTGGTGAAGATTTCATTGCTGACATTCTGCCTATTACGGTTCCTCAGAAGCCCGATGGTGATATCTTAGCTGGTGCGGTTATTAATATTAAATCGCAAAGTCGTTTAGGCCAGCAAGTGAGTGCCTTCAGACGCTATGGGCAAGAAAGTTTTGCTACGATACACAGTAATAGCACGGCTATGCGTCGGGTCGTTCGCGAAGCGCGAAAAATGTCACAACTTGATGCCCCAATTTTGATTACAGGCGAAACCGGAACTGGTAAAGAACTGCTAGCTAGAGCATGTCATTACGCATCAAACCGATCAATCAAACCATTTATTGCTTTATCTTGCGCGTCTTTACCTGATGATGTTGCTGAGTCAGAACTGTTTGGTTATGCAGGCTTTGAAGAAAATGCCGCACCTAAACGCGGCGTTTTAGAACAAGCTGATGGTGGAACGGTATTTTTAGATGAAGTAGGCGAAATGTCGACGCAACTTCAAACTAAACTGCTCCGCTTCTTGCAAGATGGCACATTTAGAAAAGTAGGCGATGAAAACGAAGTTAAAGTAAATGTTCGTATTATTGCTGCGACACAGAAAGATCTACCTGCGATGGTGCAAGAAGGGACTTTTAGAGAAGATTTATACTATCGTATCAACGTTCTTACTTTAGATATAGCGCCACTTCGAGACAGAAAAGCGGATATTGGTCCACTTACTGAGCACTTCATTCAAAAGTACGCGCAACAAAATGGTCAATCTGCGCCAACTTTAACTGCAGATTGTTTAGTATTCTTAGAGCAATACCCTTGGCCAGGTAATGTTCGTCAACTTGAAAATGCAGTCTATCGTGCGGTCTCACTTCTTGATGACAAAGAATTACGAGTAGAGCACCTACAGTTGCCTACATTTACACATGAACTAGGTTATTTAGAGTCAGACTTTGAGGGCACACTTGAGCATGCGGTGAAACGTTTTGAAGCAACTCTGCTCAGAAAGCTCTACCCGGCATACCCAAGTTCAAGACAATTAGCAAAGCGTTTAGGTTTGAGTCATACCGCTGTTGCGAATAAATTAAGAGAATACGGTATTAACAGAAAAACCGTAAAAGTCTAAGTTAACGTGAGCTATAGTTAATTTAGTTGTGGGAGCTACTTTTTAGCTCCCATATCTTTTGTCACACCGTCGATTTTAATGTTATCAATCCCGTCTTCTTTAAATTTAATTTGAATACTGACGTTATTTTTTACCAGAAAGTAGTCAATGTTATTTAAAGATAAAACATAGTTGCCTTTTACAGGAACTTTAAAGTCTTTCTTTCTAAGAGCGATGGTCTGCTCCCCTAAATGCCACTCGAAACTATCAATAAAGCCGGCATTAAATTCTTGCACCCAAACTTTCGAATCATCTTTACTCAGAGTGATTGCGATAGAGTATGACTCTGGCAAGCTAGACATATCATAAGTTTTGCTGCCTATACGAAACTTCTCTTTGGCTTTCTCCCATGAAAAACCAAATTCAAATGCTTTCTCTATTCCTGTTGGGTAAGTTATTGACCCTTTGCCTGCAAAATCAAAGTCGGCATAGGCGGAAGAAGCGAATAGTAAGCTGATAAGGCAAAAAGCATTAAATTTCATATCTATCTCAAATCATTGTTTATTGTTTTAAGACTAGTGGACGGTTAAGCGCTTAGCAACAATTTATTGTGAGTAACTAAGCTTATGTTAAACTTTATTTTTTACTCACTGGTTGGACCATAATGAATCTGTACTTTAGGCTTATACTTCTCCTCTTAAAAATTAAAAGAAACAAACAATACAAAGGCTTACTAGACACAAGTGCCATTGATTTTAAAGTAATGCCCAGTGATTGCGATATCAATATGCATTTGACTAACTCACGTTATCTCGCATTTATGGACTTAGCAAGGACGTGGATGACAGAAGAAATTGGCCTATTTAAAGTGGTTATGAAGCGTCGCTGGTTTCCAATTGTGAATGCAACGGCAATTACTTATATTCGAGATATAAAGCCTTTTGAATCATTTAAAGTGAGCACACAGCTGGTGGGTTGGGATCATAAGTACTTTTATATAGAGCAAAAATTTACAACCGATAGAGGGTTACATGCAATTGCTTACGTCAGAGGCGTATTTAAAAGTAAAAAAGGCATTGTCAGCGTTGAAGACATGTTAGCAGCGGCAGATTTTACAGGCTCAGCGCCGGTGTTATCTGAAGAAATAGAACATTGGAAGGCGATGTTAGAAGCTAAAAAAAATAATAATAAAAAAGGCCACTAACCGTGGCCTTAGGGATCGAGAAAGTAACTGTATTTATAGCTTAGAACTTGTATTTAACACCTAGCATTGCAACAACTGGGTCAAGTTCTACATCTGATGTTAAAACTTTTGTGCCGTTTGCATAAACAGATGCATCAGTATTGATATCAATTTTTGATACCATGCCATGAACACCCCATTTTTCATCAATGTTGTAGTTGAAACCAGCTTGTAGTGCTACGCCAAATGAGCTGTCTAAATCTACTTTAACATCTTGTGTACCAAGCACTGTTTTTAATGTTGAGCTAGCTTCTTCGTCAAAGAATACAGTGTAGTTAAGACCTGCACCGATAAATGGACGGAATTTAGCGTTTGGCTCTAAAAAGTGGTACTGAGCAACAAATGTAGGTGGTAAATGTTTTACGCTTGCTAGATGTACGCCACCGATTGCGCCAACACCCGCTAAATTACCAGCGCCTGAAACGTCATGTGAGAAAGGCGTTGCGGCAATTAGTTCAAAAACAATGTTATCAGTGTATTGATAATCAAAAGTAATACCTAGTTGGGTGTTTGAATCTGCAACTAAGCCTGCACCTTTATCTTGATCTAGTGCAGAAGCTGTATCGCTAGGGTTTACATTAATTAGACCAACATTAACGCTTAATTTAGCTTGTGCTAAAGGAGCGGCTACTAAAAGAGTAGTAAGTAGAGCTGCGCCAAGTTTTTTCATTTTCATCTCCTGATGCCTTTGCAAGGTATGTAATTTTTTTCTTGAAGCCACTATAGGCCAGTCCAGAAATTGAAAACTGTTCTAGATCAATTTTTAATTCAGGTTGTTTCAGAAATTTTTGAAACTTTGATTTAGATTAATTTTTTAGGCGCTAAACACGATTTGACGGGGGGTTAAGTCTTCTAACTGCAAGTAAAGTGACACACAAATGCAATAAGTTAAGGCTTAAATAACATTTAACCTTCTTTATTGATGACAAATACTATGTTGAGTCCAGTTTTTAAAAATACAGAGTGTGTTGAAGTGATAGATTTTCTTCAAACCCTTGTAAAAGCAAAGTCAATCACGCCAGATGATGCAGGTACTTTAAACTGGCTTTCTGAGCAACTTGGTTCGCTCGGTTTTGAAATTGAGCGCATACATAAAAACGGCGTCAATAACCTTATCGCATCTCGACATTTTGGTGAAGGTCCTAAACTTGGCTTTATTGGCCATGTTGATGTTGTTCCTGCAAGCTCAAATGGTTGGAAAGCTGATCCGTTTTCTGGAGAAATCATTAAAGGCTTCATCTATGGAAGAGGGGTTGCTGATATGAAAGGGGGTATTGCCGCCATGCTATCAGCAACAAAAAAATTGTTAAAACAAGAGCTGCCGACTATTGGGAGTATGTATTGGCTGATCACCTCAGACGAAGAAGGAGAAGCTGAGTACGGGAGTAAAGAAATTGCAGAGTATTTAGCGAGCAAACACATTGTGCTTGACGCTTGTTTAGTGGGAGAGCCTACCGCAGACGAGTTGGCAGGTGATGCGATAAAAAATGGTCGGAGAGGGGCAATATCAGGCCGTATAAATATAAAAGGGAAAGCGGGGCATGTTGCTTACCCTGAAAACAGTATTAATGCAGCACATATTAGTGGCAAAGTGATAAACAGCTTGGCACACATCGTGTGGGATAGGGATGAGGTTGGTTCTAAAACTGGTTTACAGATAACGGGGCTAAAGGTAAATAATAGCGTTGATAATATTATTCCCGATAACTGCGAAATAACATTTAACATTCGTTATAGCCATAATTATAGCAGTGCACAAATAAGAGAAGTTGTTGAAGGCACTTTAGGCGACTTACATCAGTTTTTGAGTTGCACTTGGGAACGACCATGCGAGCCTTATTATACAGGTCATAAAAGTGACAATTGTTTTTTAGCGCTAGTTGAACGAGCCATTTACCAGACATGCGGCCAATATCCTAAATTAACTACGGCTGGTGGAACATCTGACGGGCGGTTTTTCTCTAATGCCCACACTCAGGTTATTGAGTGTGGAGTTGCAAATGCAACTATACATCAAGTCAATGAGCGTGTTGCAATAGAGGATCTAATTCAAGTAGAGCAAATCTACCACGCGATTTTAAAAAGCTATTACCTCGAATAAGTCGGTTTATTGTTGCATTTGTTTACAACTCTCTAGGATGAGGTGCTGTTCTTAGTTTAGGAATATGAGTATTATTCTTGGTAAATCAATTTCATATTGTTGGATAGCTTAAGCTTACGTTATCATGCAAGGAAGAATGACAATAAACACAGCTTTTACAAAAACAATGAAAAAAATATCGACACTGTTGCTATGTTGTTTTTGCTTCATTTCTTCATTTAGCCACGCTGATGAACATCTCGAAAAAGATGAATTATTATGGCAATTTAGCTTAGGCACGTTTTGGGTTGATTCAACAATGACTCAACTAGTAGGTGCCAAGTCTCATTTTAGTACGCCTGGCTTATTGATTGATGCAAAGATTGAATATAAAAACTTTTATTTAAATACCCACTCTGGCGATTTCTACGGCGGCTCAGATCTCGGTTATCAGTTAGTTGTTGAAGACGGCTGGGGAATTGACGCTATCCTTGGTAGCTATCAACAGTCTTTTAATGAGAACGGCTATTACGAGAATGACGACTATGTGCCTGAGCTTAAAGGGATCAAAGAGCGAGAAAATGACCTTTCATTAGGGTTTGCTTACTACTTTAACCATGGTGAATTTCAAACTGTCGCTGAACTAGTATTTGATGTGTTCGGAGACAGTGATGGTTGGTTATTTCACTTAGATACAACTCGCAATTTCGAACTTAGAAACTGGGATGTTTGGTTAAATGTAGGTGCAAACTATTACTCATCTGCCTTTATTGATTACTACTATGGCATTGACGCCGATGAAGCGACAGCTTTTAGACCCGAATATGTGGTAGGAAACACCTCTTCTTTTTATTTACAGTTGCAAGCAGACTACCCAATTGCAGAAAACTGGGTATTCAGCGCTGGTGCGTCTGGATTTATCTATTCTTCACATATTGTAGATAGCCCGATTGTTCACTCTCGACACGCTCGTGTCATTTTTGCGGGAGTGAAGTATGTATTTTAGATTGATCTCATTTTGTTCGTTGCTTGTAACTTCGATGAGTTATGCACAGACAAAAAATGAAGGACCAACCGAGATCTTGAATGTCATGCCAAGTAAATGTGTGGCATTAAATGAAGGGCGTACCTGTTATACCGATGTTAAATTTGCCGTTACCGCGCCGGATATCGGAGATTACTGTTTAAGAGAAAGTGGTTCTAAAAAAATCTTGCAATGTTGGGCGAATACTAAGTCTTTCATGTATACACTAAATTTTGGTTCAACTGAAAGCATAAGCTATGAACTTATCTCAAAGCAAAAAAGAGATACCTTGGCAGTAACAACAATTGAAGTGAACTGGGTACATAAAATTAAATCGAAAAAGCGTCGCTGGAGAATTTTTTAAGGGAGATAATTTATCTCCCTTAAATACTTATGCCCAATTAAGACGTAATAGCTTATAAAAGTTTAAATTGCTTAACTATTGGCATTGCTCAATGAGTTCACGCAGGTGCTGACCTACATCTTGAGTTTTGTTTTGACCTTGTTCTAATAAACTTGTTAACTGGCTTTGTAATTCAGACAACTCGTATTCACTAAGCAGTGTTTTCAAATAATCAACAGTGTCTGCGCCATGTTGAAGTAGTTGCCCAATAGTTTCAATGCTTAACTCTTGTTCAGTAAGACTATTGATAGTCTCAACTAATCCAGCTAAATCCGCACTGTCTTGTAATGCTCCTTCAACTTCTACGAGCGCGCCCATAGGGTCAGCATCTAAGTTTTTGGCAACACAAGCTGCAACCGAGCCTTTTTCAGCTGAGGCCGCAACCGCTTCTAAGCCCTGTTCACGAATAGTTTCAATAGCAGCTTTTAACTCTTGATTTTCAGATAGATACTGTTGCTCGATCTGCGCTTTAGAGTTCTCGAAAACATCACAGCCAGATAATGACGCAGTGAATACACCGATAAAAAGTAATGTTTTTTTCATTTATGTTCCTAATAAAACGATTTGCTACAGTTTACGGATCTGAACGCAATTTACCATCTAACTGGCTAGATATTAGGTATTTTTCTCTGTATTTCTGCATCGATATCACATTGCTGTAACCATGTATTTGGGCCTGAACCATATTAGTAAAAACAAACAAAATACTTTGCCAAGCTTTTCTGACCGCAAGTGTAAATTTAGATTTCAAAGTTGTACTCAATGCCATTAAAAACACATCACTGAAAATTGCAGCGTGGTGTTTGTCTGAAAATAATGAATTTAAATAAGGTCGATTATTTTCTATATACAGCCAAATGCTTTGTTGTGAAGTTAGGTGCTCAGTGAGAGAGTAAATTTTTTCGCGGTGGTCAAAATAGTGCGTAGTAGGAATGAAATTATGCAACTTCTTTTTGATAAGCAAATTAAAGTAAGTGTAAAAATGTTCAAACTCATTACAAATATCTTTGCTTGAACTATTCAACAGCTGAAATTGATAAGGGGATAAACTCATAGTGAGTGCCTCATAGTCAGTAGGCACGTCCATTTGCAGTTGTAAATCTGCCACCTTGTCTAGGTGGCATAGTTTTAAGATAACGCCTTATGAAAGTATAGAGCGCTTTTTTTATTTTGAATTAAAATTTTCTTTAAACCCTAACTGACAGTAGAATTCAGTAAATACTCCAGTATTTCTCAGCTTTATGGTTGCTTATTAATGGAACACTCCCTATAATACAGCCTGTTTTTGCAGTGGTAGTGCTGCACGTTGGCGCGGGATGGAGCAGCCTGGTAGCTCGTCGGGCTCATAACCCGAAGGTCGTCGGTTCAAATCCGGCTCCCGCAACCAATCCTAGAAAACACAGTCTTACTCTGTTTTCTAATTATGGTAGCGCGCATTCTGGTAATGCGCGTTTTGCGTTTATAGCGTTCGTATTTAGCGCTTGCGCGACCAAGCTTGGCCCTAGGCCGCACAGTTTTGTATTTAGTGTGACGCCCCGCTTGGTCCGGGGCGTTGTTGTATCTGAGGCTTGCTAAAGGTACAAGGTTACTCTGGGCATTTTGCCCTTTTTTTGTTTGTATGGAGGATATTTGTGTCAAAACTCGAGCTAGAATTAACAGCCATGCTAGAGCCTGCTGTTGAAGCATTGGGATTCGAATTATTGGGTCTAGAGTTTGTACAAGCCGGTAGACACTCAACTCTTCGTGTTTACATTGAGCATGAAAATGGTATCACAGTAGACAATTGTGCTGATGTGAGTCGTCAAGTAAGCGCGATTTTAGACGTTGAAGATCCGATTACAAATGAATACGACCTAGAAGTTTCTTCACCAGGTGTAGATAGACCACTCTTTAAGCCTGCTCACTTTGAGCAAGCGCAAGGTGAAGAAGTACGAGTTCGTACTAAGCTTCCTCAAGATGGAAGAAGAAATTTTAAAGGTGATTTAGTCTCTGTATCAGGTGACATGATCACACTCCAAATCGACGGGCAGGATCATATGATCATGCTTAGCAATATTGAACGTGCCAACATCATCGCAAAATTTTAATAATTAGAGCGAAGGACAAGGGCAATCGAGGCATTATTATGGCAAAAGAAATACTATTAGTTGCAGAAGCCGTTTCAAATGAAAAAGCGGTTCCAAGAGAAAAAATCTTTGAAGCGTTAGAGTTTGCTTTGGCAACAGCGACTAAGAAAAAGCATGAAGGTGAAATTGAAGTTCGTGTATCAATTGACCGTAAAACAGGTGAGTACGACACTTTCCGTCGCTGGATGGTCGTAAACCCTCAAGAAGATGGTTCATTAGAAAACCCATTTTCTGAAATCACTCTAGAAGCAGCGCGTTTTGATGACGACAGCATTCAGCTTGGTGATTTTATTGAAGAGCAAATTGAATCAATTAAGTTCGACCGTATTACCACGCAAATGGCTAAGCAAGTTATCGTACAAAAAGTACGTGAAGCAGAGCGTGCGTTGGTTGTTGAAGCTTACAAAGACCAGCAAGGTGAGTTAGTTACCGGTGTTGTTAAAAAAGCAACTCGTGACGCAATCGTAATTGATTTAGGTAACAATGCTGAAGCGGTAATTTACCGTGAAGATATGCTACCGCGTGAAAGCTTCCGTCCAGGTGACCGAGTACGTGGTCTACTTTATGATGTTAAACCTGAAGCACGCGGCGCGCAGTTATTTGTAACGCGTTCAAAGCCTGAAATGCTAATGGAACTATTCCGTATTGAAGTACCTGAAATTGGCGAAGAAATGATTGAACTGCGCGGTGCTGCTCGTGATCCTGGTTCACGTGCTAAAATTGCAGTTAAATCTAACGACAAACGCATTGACCCTGTAGGTGCTTGTGTTGGTATGCGTGGTGCACGTGTACAAGCTGTTTCTAGTGAGTTAGGTGGTGAACGAGTGGATATCGTCCTTTACGATGATAACCCTGCGCAATTTGTTATTAATGCAATGGCGCCAGCTGAAGTCGCTTCAATTGTGATGGACGAAGATTCTCGTTCGATGGATATCGCAGTAGAAGCTGACAACCTTGCTCAAGCAATCGGTCGTAACGGTCAAAACATTCGTTTAGCTAGTCAGTTAACTGGTTGGGAACTAAACGTGATGACAGTGGAAGATATGGAAGCGAAAAACGCAGCTGAATCTGACAAACTGATCAACCTATTCACTGAAAATCTAGACATTGATGATGACTTTGCTGCGTTACTAATAAACGAAGGCTTCTCTTCACTTGAAGAAGTGGCTTACGTACCAGTTGCAGAATTCTTAGAAATTGATGGCCTTGACGAAGACACAGTTGAAGAGCTTCGTAACCGTGCTAAAGATGCACTAACTACGAGTGCCCTTAAGACTGAAGAAAGCCTTGAAGGCGCAGAGCCGGCAGAAGATTTATTAGCACTAGAAGGTCTAGAGCGTCACCTCGCATTTGTAATGGCAAGTAAAGGTGTTGTAACGCTTGAAGATTTAGCTGAACAAGGTATTGACGAATTAGTAGAGATTACTGAACTTTCAGAAGAGCAAGCAGGCGAGTTAATCATGGCTGCTCGTAATATCTGTTGGTTTGGTGAAGACGCATAAAATTTATTGACGGAGGTAACACACACTATGGCAGAAGTAAGTATTGAAAAACTGGCCGAAACTATTGATACATCTGTTGATAAACTGTTGCAGCAATTAAGCGATGCAGGGATCAGCAAAAGCAATGGTGACATGGTTACTGAAGCTGAAAAAGCACAATTACTTGATCATTTGAGCAAGCAGCACGGTGGTAAAGGTGCTGAAGGCCCTGAGCGTATGACGCTTCAACGTAAGAGTAAAAGTACACTGAGCGTAAAAGGTTCAACGGGTAAAGAGAAATCTGTACAAGTTGAAGTTCGTAAAAAGCGTACTTATGTGAAGAAGAGCGCCATTGATCAGCAAAAAGAGCAAGAGCGTTTAGCGCAAGAGGAAGCTGCTCGTAAAGAAGCTGAGTTGAAAGCTCAGCAAGAAGCTGAACAAAAGGCGAAAGAAGAAGCAGAGCGTAAAGCAATAGAGGAAGCAGAGCGCAAGGCGAAAGAGGAAGCTAAGCGTAAAGCAGACGCAGAGCGTAAAGCGAAAGAACAGCAGAGCAAGCAAGTGGATACAGAACAGCAAGAGAAAGATCGTCTAGAAGCTGAAAGACTTAAAAATGAAGCAGAAGCAGCGGCTTTAAAGAAAGCTGAAGAAGAAGCAAAACGCCAAGCAGAAGAAGCGCGTCGTCTAGCGGAAGAAAACGAAGCACGCTGGAAAAAGGAAGAAGAAGAGCGCAAGAAGCGCGAAGAAACAGCAGATCACCATATGACTACATCAGCATATGCACGTGCTGCTGAAGATGAATCAGATGCGCGTGAAGAAAAAAGTGCGCGTCGTAAGAAAAAGAAAAAAGCACCAGCTAAAGATGAGGCGCCAGCTAGAGGCCGTAAAGGTAAGCTTAAAGCTCCAACTTCTTTACAACATGGTTTCCAAAAGCCTGTTGCTGATGTTAAACAAGAAGTTCGTATTAGTGAAACTATCACTGTAGCTGAGCTTGCATCTCGTATGGCTGTTAAAGGCGTTGAAGTCGTAAAAGCCATGATGAAGATGGGTGAGATGGTTACTATTAACCAAGTGCTTGACCAAGAAACAGCGCAAGTAGTTGCTGAAGAATTAGGCCATAAAGTTGTCTTAGTTAAAGAGAATGAGCTAGAAGAAAAGGTACTAAATGACCGTTGTGAAGGTTCAGCAGAGCTTAAGTCTCGTGCACCAGTAGTAACGGTTATGGGTCACGTTGACCACGGTAAAACGTCAACACTTGACTACATCCGTTCTAAGAACGTGGTATCAGGTGAAGCGGGTGGTATTACCCAGCACATCGGTGCTTACCATGTTGAAACAGAAAACGGTATGGTGACTTTCCTAGATACTCCTGGTCACGCAGCGTTTACTTCAATGCGTGCGCGTGGTGCGAAAGCGACTGATATCGTAATCCTAGTTGTTGCAGCAGATGATGGCGTAATGCCACAAACAATCGAAGCGGTACAGCACGCTAAAGCGGCTGAAGTACCACTTATTGTTGCAGTGAACAAAATCGATAAAGAAACAGCAGATCCAGATCGCGTTAAGAATGAACTTTCTCAGCACGATGTAATTCCTGAAGATTGGGGTGGTGACGTACAGTTCGTTCACATCTCAGCGAAAACAGGTCAAGGTGTTGATGAGCTACTTGAAGCGGTTCTAATGCAGGCTGAAATCCTTGAGCTTACAGCTGTTCATGATGGCATGGCATCAGGTGTTGTTATTGAATCTCGTCTAGATAAAGGTCGTGGTCCAGTTGCTTCTGTACTAGTTCAATCTGGTACGCTTAAGCAAGGTGATATTGTTCTTTGTGGTCTTGAATACGGCCGTGTTCGTGCAATGAAAGACGAAGATGGTAAAGACATCAAAGAAGCTGGTCCTTCAATTCCAGTAGAGATTTTAGGTCTTTCTGGTGTGCCAGCTGCAGGTGATGAAGCGACTGTTGTAAAAGATGAGCGTAAAGCGCGTGAAGTAGCACTTTATCGTCAAGGTAAATTCCGCGATGTTAAACTTGCTCGTCAGCAGAAAGCGAAACTTGAGAACATGTTCTCTAACATGACTGAAGGTGATGTGTCTGAAGTTAATGTTGTACTTAAAGCGGACGTTCAAGGTTCAGTTGAAGCAATTTCTGATGCACTAGTTAAGCTTTCAACAGACGAAGTTAAAGTGAAGATTGTTGGTACAGGTGTAGGTGGTATCACTGAAACTGATGCAACACTTGCTGCAGCGTCAAACGCGATTGTAGTAGGCTTTAACGTTCGTGCGGATGCATCTGCGCGTAAAGTGATTGAAACTGAAAGCCTAGACTTACGTTACTACAGCGTAATCTATCACTTAATCGACGAAGTTAAACAAGCAATGTCAGGTATGCTTGCACCTGAATTCAAGCAAGAAATCATAGGTCTTGCTGAGGTACGTGATGTATTCCGTTCACCTAAGTTCGGTGCAGTTGCAGGTTGTATGGTAACTGAAGGTGTGATTAAGCGTAGCAATCCAATCCGTGTACTTCGTGATAACGTTGTTATCTACGAAGGTGAGCTTGAGTCACTGCGTCGCTTTAAAGATGACGTAAACGAAGTTCGTAACGGTATGGAATGTGGTATCGGTGTTAAGAACTACAACGATGTTCGCGTTGGTGACCAAATCGAAGTATTCGAGATCATCGAAATTCAGCGTAGCCTGTAATACATTGCTATACTGATAAGATTAATGGGGGCATTTATGCCCCCATTCGTCTATTTTAACATTTATAAAACTGTTATATAAATCAATGGTTTAAAATTATAAGTAGGTGATAATGAGAGAATTTTCTCGTACTGACAGAGTTGCACAGCAAATTCAAAAAGAAATCGCTGTGATCTTACAAAGAGAAATTAAAGATCCGCGTTTAGGTTTTGTGACGGTTTCTGCCGTTGAAGTTTCAAGAGACCTTTCATACGCGAAAATCTTCGTGACGGTGTTAAACACCAGTGATGAAGATAAAACCAAACAGAGCGTACAAATACTGAATGATGCAACGGGTTATATTCGTTCTATTTTAGGTAAACGTATTCGCGCTCGTATTATGCCTGAGCTGAGATTTGTGGTTGATACATCTCTTCTTGAAGGTATGCGTATTTCTAACTTAGTTGACTCTGTGATCCGTGAAGACAATGCGAAGCGCGGCCCAGAGGAAGAAAACGAAGAGTAACCAGCATGGCGAGACGATCTAAAGGTCGCCCGGTTGATGGCATTTTACTTCTTCATAAGCCAGAAGGCATTTCTTCAAATAAAGCATTACAGCGCGCGAAAGGTATTTATTACGCGCAAAAAGCTGGTCACACTGGGGCACTAGACCCACTTGCGACAGGTATGCTGCCAATTTGTTTTGGTGAAGCGACTAAATTCAGCCAGTTTTTACTTGATACCGATAAAACCTATGTTGTAAGAGCAAAATTAGGCGAACGTACCACCACCTCAGACTCTGACGGTGAAGTAGTCGAAACTCGTCCAGTTGCAGTGACGCAAGAAATGCTTGAAGAGCAAATTGCTAGCTTTTTAGGTGAATCAGATCAGTACCCTTCGATGTACTCGGCGTTGAAATACGAAGGCAAGCCTTTGTATTTTTATGCAAGGCAAGGTATCGAAGTGCCACGCAAATGTCGCAAGATTAATGTGTTCAGTTTAACACTTGACGAATATGACGCAGAAAATGAAGAAATTCAAATGACGGCGCATGTGTCTAAAGGCACTTATATTCGCACAATTGTTGACGACTTAGGCGAAAAGCTTGGCTGTGGCGCACATGTGATTATGCTTCATCGCTCGAAAGTGGGGCATTATCCAAGTGATAAAATGCTGACACTCGAGCAACTTGAAGAAAAACTAAATCAGGCGAAAGCAGAAGATTTACCAGCAAGTACGTATCTAGACGAATTGCTGTTACCCATGGATACCGCACTCGTTGATTTACCTAGTGTTGAAATTGATGAAACGCAAGGCATTGCATTTGGCCACGGTCAAACAGTAAGTTGTGGTGAGTTGCCAGACGGCCCGATTAAAGTCGTTGCCAATGGGCAATTTGCAGGTGTGGGTGAACGTAATGATCAAGGCTTACTAAAAGCAAAACGCGCACTTTCAAGTCAACAAGATTAAATACTAGAGTTTAGGTGTGAATGTTGATAAACTACGCGCCGCTTCCCGCTTTGGCTGAATTAGTGATCGGCTAAAGCACAATTTAAATTTATTTTGGAGTTATTATGTCACTAAGCAACCAAGAAAAAGCAGAAATCGTAGCAAAATTCGCACGTGCAGAAGGCGACACTGGTTCACCAGAAGTACAAGTTGCACTTCTAACTGCTGACATCAACAAGCTACAAGGTCACTTCGCTAACCACAAGCATGATTTCCACTCACGTCGTGGTCTTCTACGTAAAGTTAGCCAACGTCGTAACCTTCTAGACTACCTAAAAGGTAAAAGTGTTGAGCGTTATTCTGCACTAATCAAAGAGCTTGGCCTACGTCGCTAATCTTTTTGTTTATGTTGGCTTTTTAGTCAATGATAAAAAAGGGGCCTAATCGCCCCTTTTTTTGTGGGTATTCTACAAGTATACTTACTCGCACTTGGCAATTTTGCCGAGTGAACGCCGACGCGTTAGCCAATTGTAGTACTTAAGCAGATTTAATGAGTCTGCTTAAGACTGTAATTGGTGATTGTTGGCGTTTTATTTTGTTTTAAATAAGGAAAATATTGTGCAAGCAATTATTAAAGAATTTCAACTAGGTCAACATACAGTGACCCTAGAAACAGGTGCAATTGCACGTCAAGCTGACGGTGCGGTACTAGCAAGCATCGGCGACACTTCAGTTTTAGTAACGGTTGTTGGTAAGCGTGATGCGGCACCAGGTCAAGACTTCTTCCCACTGACAGTAAACTACCAAGAGCGTATGTACGCTGCTGGTCGTATTCCTGGTGGTTTCTTAAAGCGTGAAGGTCGTCCAAACGACGGTGAAACATTGATCGCTCGTCTAATTGACCGTCCAATTCGTCCACTTTTCCCAGACGGTTTCGTAAACGAAGTACAAGTTATTGCAACAGTTGTTTCTGTAAACCCTGACATTCAGCCTGATATGGTTGCGATGATTGGTACATCAGCGGCACTTGCTATTTCTGGTATTCCATTCAACGGTCCACTAGGTGCGGTTCGTGTTGGTTACACTGATGGCCAATACGTACTTAACCCAACATTGACTGAGCTTGAATCAAGCAAGCTAGATTTAGTTGTTGCTGGTACTGAAAACGCAGTATTAATGGTTGAATCAGAAGCTGAAGTTCTAACAGAAGAAGAGATGCTGGGTGCGGTTGTTTATGGTCATGAACAAGCACAGGCTATCATCAAAGCTGTTGAAGAATTCAAAGCAGAAGCGGGTAAACCAGCTTGGGATTGGACAGCACCAGAAAAGAACGTAACACTTGCTGATAAAATCGCTGCAATCGCAGAAGAGAAAGTAGGCGCTGCTTACCTGATCACTGACAAAGTGGCTCGTAAAGAAGCAATTTCTGCTGCTAAAGCAGAAGTTGTTGAAAAACTTACAGCTGAGCTTGCTGAAGATGAGTCTTTGGATGAGCAAGAAGTTGGTAAGCTGTTTGGTTCTTTAGAGAAGAAGACTGTACGTGGTCGTATCATCGCGGGTGAAAAGCGTATCGATGGTCGTGAACCAGACATGGTTCGTGCACTAGACGTAATGACAGGTGTTCTACCTCGTACGCACGGTTCTGCTATCTTCACACGTGGTGAAACTCAGGCCTTGGTTACTGCAACATTAGGTACTGAGCGTGATTCACAGCTAATTGACGACCTGACTGGTACTCAAAAGAACCACTTCATGTTGCACTACAACTTCCCTCCATTCTGTGTAGGTGAAACTGGTTTTGTAGGTTCTCCTAAGCGTCGTGAAATCGGTCATGGTAACCTAGCTAAGCGTGGTGTAGCTGCAGTTCTTCCTACACTTGAAGAATTCCCATACTCAATCCGTGTCGTATCAGAAATCACTGAATCAAATGGTTCATCTTCAATGGCGTCTGTGTGCGGTACGTCACTAGCGCTTATGAACGCGGGTGTACCAGTGAAAGCTTCTGTTGCGGGTATCGCAATGGGTCTAGTTAAAGAAGGTGACGACTTTGTTGTTCTTTCTGACATCTTAGGTGATGAAGATCACTTAGGCGACATGGACTTTAAAGTAGCTGGTACTAATGCGGGTGTTACTGCACTTCAAATGGATATCAAGATTGAAGGTATCACTAAAGAAATCATGCAGATCGCACTTAAGCAAGCAAAAGCGGCGCGTTTACACATCCTAAGTGTGATGGACCAAGCTATTGCGGCACCTTCAGAAGAGCTTTCTGAATTTGCACCGCGTATCTACACAATGAACATTCCACCGAAGAAGATTGCAGATGTGATCGGTAAAGGTGGTGCAACAATTCGTCAGCTTACTGAAGAGACTGGTACAACAATCGAAATCGAAGATGACGGTACAGTTAAGATTGCTGCAACAGATGGTCTAAGTGCAAAAGATGCTATCGCACGTATCGAAGCGCTTACTGCCGAACTTGAAGTTGGTACGCTTTACAATGGTAAAGTTGTACGTATCGTTGACTTTGGTGCATTCGTTAACGTACTTCCTGGTAAAGATGGTCTTGTACACATTTCTCAGATCAGTGAAGAGCGTGTAAACAACGTGTCTGATCACCTATCTGTAGGTCAAGAAGTTAAAGTTAAAGTACTTGAAGTTGACCGTCAGGGCCGTGTTCGTTTGAGCATCAAAGAGGCTGTTGAGAAAAAAGCAGATGCTGAGCCAGCACAACCGGCTGAATAATCTACTCTAAATTGTAGGTAACAAAGAAAAGGGGCTGTTAGGCCCCTTTTTTTATGTTTTAATGGCACTTATTGTCATACAGATTGTCAGCTAATAGAAGAAAGTTAAACTAGCTACAAAGCAAATAAAGGAAGTCAATGAAGTTCAAATCATTTCTGCTCGCATCATTGGTTGCGTTAACCTTGGCAGGCTGTCAAACAACATCAGACAAAAAAATGGCTAAGTCGGTGGCTAACGTGCCTCTAGGTGTACCATTGGCGCCAAATTACCGAAATGAAATCGAAATTGCCCGTTATTCAGAATTATTGTTGTCGTCAGAAATTAATAATGAACAAAAAGCGGAGTTGTTTTTAAGAAGAGGACGCTTGTATGACAGTGTTGGTTTAGCAACGTTAGCGCGTATTGATTTCAATCGCGCCGTGCAGCTCAAACCAGATCTAGCCTCCGTGTATAATTTTCTAGGAATTCATCACACACTCGCACAAGACTTTGGTAAGGCATACGAAATGTTTGATGCGGTGTTAGAGTTAGATGAAGACCACCAATATGCTTATCTTAATCGTGGTATAGCGCTTTATTACGGTGGTAGACCTGAACTTTCTAGCCAAGATTTAGAGGCGTTTTTAGCTCGTTCTCCGGCGGATGCGTATCGTGTTATGTGGGTGTACCTTGCTCAGGCTAAAGTAGATGCTAATGCAGCGTACGAGCAGTTAAAAGCCAATAGCCAAGCACTTAACCCGGATGAGTGGTCTACACAGCTTGTACAACTTTATATGGGTGAATTATCAGAGACACAATTTTTGGCTCAAATCACAGATGGGGTTGAGGGTCATCAACAATATGCAGAGCGGTTGTGTGAAGCGTATTTTTACTTAGCTAAACTGTATCAAGCTAGGGGAAAGCAAGCTGTTGCCGTTGACTTTTTCAAGCTTGCATTAGCGACTAACGTGTTTGAATTTGTCGAGCATAAGTATGCACGACTTGAGTTAGAGCTCTTTGCTGGTGTTAAAGCTGGTTAAATTCATTTTCATACTTATTTTGATTGGGGTGATCAACAGTAGTGCTGATCACCCTAAGCTTCATGATAAACGTTCACAAGCTAATTTCCTTTTAAACTTTCCCCAAAGCTATTATTTAACAGACATTAACCCAGCATCATTGTCATTAAGCACCATAGAGAATTTAACAGTGCTTAATGATCCCGAAATCAACTTTGTTTGGCTGCAGTATCTGGTTGAGCGAGGTGAGTATAATAAAGCAAGATTTTTGTGGTCTCGGATCCCGTCAGAAATACCATCAGAAAAACTCAACGAGTTTGTTGACTTGCTTGTGATGCAGCAACGATGGCAAGAGATAGCTCGTTTGGCAGAGCACGTATACTCAAGCGATAGACTTGATGTGCTATTGGCAATGCAATCAGGTGTGAATGCAAATAAACTAACAAAGGCGCAGTTAAATTACTTTGCAATAAATACTTTACCAGACAGGCTTAACTTTGCTTCAGAGTGTAAGAATTCAGTTTTGCTGCTTGCGGATCATTTCTCTGCTTATCAGCACCTAAAAAGGTTACGTGCACAGTACATTCAAAACCCAGAGCCTGAGGAAAATAGCTTTTGTCTTAGTAAGGTTTTCTATTTAGGAAATACACTGGACTGTAAGCAAGGCTTTAAAGGTTTTGCCAGTTGCAATATTAATACAGCTTTACCTGAAACAGATTTTTATATCTTGATGACAAAAAATGGTCTTGCGAACGTCAGAGAGTCACAAATGACATTGACACTAAAAAGCGACATCAATGTCATGGTTCACGAACTTATGCACTTCAGTGGTTTTGAGGATGAATATCCAATTTATGGCCAAAAAGCCAAATGGTTATGTAATTCTGAAGGGTTAAAAGCACCGAATTTATTTGTTGGCACAGCTGAGCAGGCGCCAGTGGGCTGGGTAAAAGCAAAAACATGTCAGAATGGTATTTTAGACGCCTATAAACCCTCTCCGAAGTGGAGTAAAATGCAATTTCAAGAACTACCACTTTCTGAACAATATCGGCAACTTTGGCAAAAGAAAATCCACCAAGATTGGTTGTTTGAAGAGCAAAATGTTGCAAAAAGCACTTCAAGTATTATTAATTAAGCTGTCAGCTTATATCCAATTTTATAATTTAATCTGAATTGTTTGTTAATTTCGTCTAGTATTTAACCAGCTAGAACCTAAAACTATAGACAACTCAAACACTAATAAAGTATAAATTGTAACAGTTTTGCATGGAGAAAATGCGCGATTAGATGCATAACTATCCATCACTATCAGTGTTTAGTTGCACTGTTTTATCTCTGTGACAGCACAATAAAAAAGGTTAATTATATGACTTTGCTTTGGATACCTTTGTTATCCTTCTTTGGCAGTATTATTTCATCTTTAACAGGTAAGTTAACGCGTAACCAAACGACCGCATTAACACTCGTAATGCCTGCTATCGCATTAATACTGGTCATTAACTCTGCTGCAGACGTGTTTGCGGGCGAAGTATTACGTGAAAGCGTTAACTGGGTGCCAGCACTTGGCCTAGAGTTATCATTTAGACTTGACGGGCTCTCGCTACTATTTGTATTCATGATCTTAGGTATTGGCATGTTGGTTATCTTCTATGCCCGTTATTACCTGAGTGAAAAAGATTCAATGCCAAAACTATTTGCATACCTGATGCTGTTTATGACGGCGATGTTAGGCATTGTGACGGCGAATAATGTACTGCAGTTATGGCTATTCTGGGAGCTTACCAGTATCAGCTCGTTTTTATTAATTAGCTATTGGTGGGATAAATCAGAAGCGCGCAAAGGCGCGCGTATGGCGCTTACTATTACTGGGGGCGGTGGCCTCGCATTATTAGCTGGTCTGCTAATGATTGGTCATATTGTTGGCAGTTACGATATTGATGTTATCTTAGCAAGCCGTGAGCTTATTCAAGCTCATGACCTATACGAAGTGACTTTAGTACTTGTGCTGCTTGGCGCATTCACTAAATCGGCCCAGTTCCCATTTCATTTCTGGCTACCGCATGCAATGGCAGCTCCTACACCTGTAAGTGCTTACTTACATAGTGCAACTATGGTGAAAGCGGGGATCTTCTTGCTTGCGCGTTTTTATCCTGCACTTGCTGGTACTGAATTGTGGTTTATTTTAGTTGGCCTTACTGGTTTGGCGACTTTGTTGTTTGCGGCCTATGTTGCGCTGTTTAAGCATGACTTAAAAGGGCTGTTGGCTTACTCTACGATCAGCCATTTAGGTTTAATTACTTTACTGTTTGGCTTAGATACAGAACTTGCAACCGTTGCTGCCATTTTCCACATCATTAACCATGCAACTTTTAAAGCGTCATTATTTATGGCGGCCGGTATTATCGACCATGAAACTGGCACCCGTGATATGCGTAAGCTTAATGGTATGTGGAGATTTATGCCTTACACAGCCACACTGGCTATGGTTGCAGCAGCGTCAATGGCTGGTGTGCCATTGTTAAATGGGTTCTTATCGAAAGAAATGTTCTTCGCTGAAACCCTACACCAGCAGCTTTTGGGTTCAATGTCATGGCTGGTTCCAGTTTTAGCGACTATTGCTGCGGCATTCTCTGTGGCTTATTCTGCCCGCTTTATCCATGATGTATTCTTTAACGGCGATCCGATCGACTTACCTAAGCACCCTCATGAACCGCCACGTTATATGCGCGTTCCGATAGAGATCTTAGTCGCACTTTGCTTGATTGTGGGGATGTTCCCGAACTTTGTGGTACACGACATCATCTACACTGCCGCAGATGCAGTGTTAGCGGGTCAAGTGCCTGAATACAAAATTTCCTTGTGGCATGGTTTTAACTTACCCCTACTTATGAGTGCGGTAGCGGTTGCTGGGGGTATTTTAATTTATACCCAGCGCAAGTATTTATTCCAATTCCAAGCATCTTTACCGCCAATGACGGGTAAAAAGATGTTTGATGGCTCGGTGTCAAAGCTTGTGAAGTGGAGCCAAAATAAAATTGCAGCCATCGAAAACGGTTCTCTGCAACGTTACTTAATGCTGATGTTTATCATCGTGTTACTGGCGGCTGGCTGGCCTTTATTTGAAATGGCACAGTTAGCGGGGAATAACCCATTAACTCCGGTAGATGTTCACAATGGTATTGGTGCTGGTTTATTAATGATAGCGGCGATTGCGACAGTGATCTGGCATCGTATGCGTATGATTTCACTTCTGATGGTGTCAGTGGTGGGTCTAATGGTATCAATCGCTTTCACCCGCTTCTCTGCGCCCGATTTAGCATTGACCCAACTAACGGTAGAAGTAGTGACCATTATTTTATTAATGTTAGCGCTGTTCTTTTTACCGCAAAAATCGCCAAAGGCTTCGAGCTCAATTCGAGTGTTGCGTGATTTAGGTATCGCATCTGCAATTGGTATAGTGGTGGGCAGTATTTGTTATGCGTTGATCACCCGTCCGTTTAGCAGTATTTCAGATTTCTTTATCGCTAATGCTAAGACAGGAGGTGGTGGCACTAATGTGGTGAACGTCATCCTTGTTGATTTCCGTGGTTTTGATACTTTGGGTGAAATTACCGTATTAGGTATTGCGGCATTGGGTATCCACAAGCTGCTAGTTAACTTACCGCTATTTATGCCTGGTTCTGACAGTGAAGGTCGCCCTTGGGCGAAAGAGCGCTATCCGTTACTGCTTGCAAGTATCTCGCAAAGCTTGTTGCCTCTTGCTCTGTTAGTTTCATTCTATATTTTCCTTCGCGGCCATAACCTGCCTGGTGGCGGCTTTATCGCGGGTCTTATAACCGCAATTGCGTTTATTTTGCAGTACATCGCGCATGGTTCGAATTGGATAGCTGAACGTTTGACCATTAACTACCGTAAGATTATCGCTTCAGGTATTGCCATTGCGTTAGCAACAGGTGTTGGTAGCTGGATCTTTGACCGTCCATTCTTAAAAACGTGGTTCGACTATTTCGATCTACCAGTAGTCGGTCAGATTGAGTTAGCCAGCGCACTGATATTTGATTTAGGTGTTTACATTACTGTGGTGGGTGCAACTCTTATGATTTTAGCAAGTCTTGGTAAGTTAACTGCCAATGCGCCGAAAGAAGAGGTGAATATTTAATGGAAATCTTATATGCATCTTGCGTCGGTCTGCTCGTTGCGTGCGGCGTATTTTTGATTTTACGCTCGCGTACTTTCCCTGTGGTCTTGGGGTTAACTATGCTGTCTTACGCGGTAAACTTATTTTTATTTGCATCTGGTCGTTTAACGTTGAACAAAGCTGCAGTACTTGGATATAGCGCTGAATATGCAGATCCGTTGCCACAGGCTTTGGTTTTAACGGCAATTGTTATCGGTTTTGCGATGACGGCATTTGTGGTGATTTTAGCAATCCGTGGCCGTGCAGATTTAGGTAACGACCACGTAAACGGTCAAGTTCCGTCAAATAATAACAAGGGCAAAGCATGATCCAACATTTAACTTCTCTGCCTGTATTACTTCCTATGTTGGCAGGGGTTATTTTATTAATGCCACCCTGTGGAAAAAACAAACATATTCGTCGTTTTTCATCAGTGGCACTGAGTTTTATTACGTTACTTGCATCTGCTTTGTTACTGCTACAAGTAAATGATACAGGCAGTACAACTTACGCAATTGGTGATTGGCAAGCGCCATTTGGTATTGTGCTATTTGCGGATCCGCTTTCAACGCTATTGGTGACGCTCACTTCATTATTAGGGTTAGTGTGTGCACTTTATGCTTGTGCAGGTGACGATCAAAAGGGTAGTTTCTACCATCCATTACTGCACTTCTTAATTTTAGGTGTGAATGGCGCATTTTTAACTGGGGATGCGTTCAACCTATTCGTATTCTTTGAAGTGCTATTAATTGCATCATATTCGCTGCTTATGCATGGTGGTGATAAGCACAATACCCGCGCTGCGTTGCAATATGTCATTATGAACCTAGTGGGTTCAGCTATCTTCCTTATCGCATTAGGTATTTTATATGGTGTGTTAGGCACACTAAACATGGCAGATATGGCGAATAAAATTACGCATTTGCAAGGCGATGATGTGTTTTTAGCGAAGATAGGTGGCTTATTACTCTTGGTTGTTTTTGCACTTAAAGGCGCTTTATTACCTCTTCACCTTTGGTTGCCAAATACTTACGCGACAGCTATGCCTGTGGTTGCAGCCCTGTTTGCGATTATGACCAAAGTTGGTGTGTATTCTATGATGCGTGTGTATACCTTAATTTTCGGTGACGAAGCCGGTGAGTTGAGTCATATGGCGCAAAGCTGGTTGTGGTGGTTAGCACTTGCAACCATTGCAATGGGGGCTATTGGCGTGCTCGCTAGTCATGACTTAAGAAAGCTAGTTGCTAACTTAGTGATTGTGTCAGTAGGCACCTTAGTTGCACTTGTTGCGGTGCAAACAGAAGAAGCCAGTGCTGCAGCTATTTTTTATCTTGTGCATTCAACTTTGGTCACGGCTGCTTTATTCTTGCTGGCTGACCTAATAGGCACGCAGCGCGGCAAAGTTGCTGATCGCATCACAATCGGTCGTCCGGTAACACAGCCTATTTTACTGGGTGGTGCATTTATTATTGCTGCTATTACCGTGATTGGTATGCCGCCACTGTCAGGATTTATTGGTAAAGTTTGGTTATTGAGAGCGACTTTCGAAAGTGAGCACGGTGCAATTTTCTGGGGGCTCTACCTTCTTGCGAGCTTGGCATTACTAGTCGGTATTTCGAAAGCGGGCAGTACAGTATTTTGGCATCATCAAAACAAAGTACAAGATACGAGTGAACCGGTAAAGGCGCATAAATATCAAATCTCTGCGCTATTAATAGTATTACTCGGCTCTCCTCTGATGGTTATCTTCGCGGGTAATATGGCTGACTATGCTATTGAAGCAGCGAAACAGCTGCATAACTTCTCAGGCAATATCACAGTCGTTTTAGGGGAGGGTAAATAATGCGTACAGAAGCTAGATTTAAGTGGTTACCGACCCCATTCAGAAGCTTATTGTTGTTTAGTGTTTGGTTATTGCTTAATAACAGTGCGTCTGCAGGCCACATTATTTTGGGGTTAATTCTAGCCATAGTGATCCCTTTGGCAACAAATCCATTTAGAACCAAGCAGCCTTTGCTCTTACACCCTTGGCTGGCATTTAAGCACCTGATGTTGGTGTTGTACGATATTATTACTGCAAATATTCAGGTTGCGCTTTTGATACTCGGGCCAACTAAAAAGCTCAACCCCGGTTTTGTTAAGGTGCCTTTAGACCTTGATCATTCAATGCCAATTACTATTTTGGCAAGTACAGTATCACTGACTCCAGGCACTGTGAGTGCAGAGGTTTACCCTTGGAAAGAGACTTTAGAAGAAGGTGAAAAGCCAGAGCAGCGATATTTGTTGATCCATGTCTTGAACCTCAAAGACGAGCAAGAATTGATTGACACTATCAAACAGCGCTATGAAGCACCTTTAAAGGAGATCTTTGAATGTTAGAGACAGTTATCCTGATTGTATTTGCGATGATTGGCGTTTCGTTACTATTAAATCTGTGGCGATTAGTGAAAGGCCCGTCAGTGCCAGATAGAATTTTAGCTTTAGATACCATGTACATTAACAGTATTGCTTTAATCATTTTATATGGTTTAAGTATGGGCACTGAGCTTTATTTTGAGGCTGCGCTGTTGATTGCAATGTTAGGTTTTGTAAGTACTGTTGCAGTTTGTAAGTATTTACTACGTGGCGATATTATTGAGTAGGTGAGCTATGGCTGAATGGATTATTTCTATATTACTTTTAATTGGTGGCTCATTTGTATTGGTTGGGTCAATTGGTTTAGTGAAAATGCCTGATTTCTTCATGCGTTTGCACGGTCCAACAAAAGCAACAACACTGGGTATGGCTTGTTTGTTAACAGCTGCAATGGTGTTTTTCAGTCAATCTGAAGCGGGGATCAGTGTAAAAGAAATCTTGATTTCGATTTTCTTACTACTAACTGCACCTATCAGTGGTTATATGCTGATCAAGTCAGCAATACATCATAAGCTTGATAGTATTGAACGCACGAAAGGAAAAGATAACATCGAGGATGATGTTTGATTTACCCGATTATCTAAAGCTCTGAACTAGACATTTTAAATGGCTAGTTCATCTAAACCGATAACTAAAAAATGAGACAAGCGCGTTAAGACGCAGCTTAACGGCTTGCTCATTGGGCTAGTATATTTTATAACGCAGGTTGTATTTCTACTTCTTGGCCTTGAGCGAGTGTTTCAGCACCCCTAATTGCGATTCTGTCACCTACGTTTAGTATTCCAAGATCTTTAGCTCTGATTGCCACTTTGTTCCCTTGGCCTTTGCCAACAATCACAGGTACGTGTAGCGCGGTATTATCATCTTGAATTTTTACAATATGCACACCTTGCTGTCTAAGTATTAGAGCATCTCTGCTTACAATAAGTTCCTCAGTATTTGAACTCAGTGGCACTACCACATCCACAAGTTGGCCTGACGCCCAGCTTTGTGCCTCATTCGTTGCAATGTCGGCACGAACTTCAAATGATTGTGCTCTGGGATCGGTTGCTGGGATAACAGCTGTTACAGTTGCAAGCGCCTGCTGTGGGTCATCTAGTTGACCTGCACTTAACTGTAACTCATTGCCTAAGCTCAAGTATTTTAAATATTTAACTGGTACATATAAACGCACTTCTAGGTTATTGATATCAACTAAACTTACTACTGGTTGAGCTCGATTTATTTCGCTACCAGCTCGCTCAAAACGCTCACTGACTACGCCACTGAAAGGCGCTTTTAATATCGCTCTGCTCAATTGGTCTTCAATAACTTTTAGTTCAATTTCTGCAAGTTTAATATCGGTCAATGTCAAATCATGAAGGTTTTGTGCTTGATCAACTTGCGTCGCTGCGGCGCTATTGGTTTTGGCCAATCGGTTTAAACGTGCAAGTTCTTGTTTTTGGAATGTTAGGTTTATTTTGGCTCTTTCTAACATCACCTCTTGTTTTGCCTTATTGAGCTGAAGTGGCAGTAAATCAATTTTTGCGAGTACGTCATTTTTACTGACGTATTGCCCAGGTGTGGCAACAAAGGTTAAGCGGCCGGCAACGCTAGATGTTAATTTTACATCTTGCTTGCCATACAGAGTCCCGTGAACTGACAAAGCACTATCAAGCCTTGCTTGCTCTATGGTTTCAACTGCAACAGGTGAAACCGCGAAACTAGATGAAGAAAATAAGGCGATAGACGATGCTAGCCCCAATGCAAAACTGCTTGAAAGCATGTTTGCACGAATTTTTGAATGCTTAAAAATCATCTGCGGTTTTCCTTTATTGGTTAGCAACAAGATTTAGTTTGGGTTTATCTTTGCTGATAGGGGGAGATGTTTGCTTTTTTGCTTTACCAAGCAGTAACAGACTAGGCATTAATACCAGAGTAAAAATTGCACTTATCGCCATACCGCCAACAATCACCGTCGCCAATCCTCGGTATATTTCAGAGCCGACGCCAGGAACTAACATCAGTGGCAACATGCCAAATAAACTCGTTAATGTGCTTAAATAAACCGGACGAGCGCGTAAAAGCACAGCTTGTTTAACGGCTTCTTCACGAGATGCGCCTTCGCGTTCAGAGCAACGAGTTTGATCGACCAATAAGATGGCATTATTAACTACTAAGCCAAGCAAAATAATGAAGCCTATCATGGTCAGTAAATCGAGTGACTGAAAGGTAAATAGGTTGAGTAAGTACAAAGCAATCACACCGCCAGCAAGGGCTAATGGCATAATTAGTAAGACTAAAAAGCTATCTTTGGCTGATTTGAATAGTGCGGTCATTAGCAAAAATAAAATAAACAACGCTAGCGCAAAATTAACCGCCATCTCTTCAATTGCTGAGTTCATCTTCTGCGCATTACCTGCCAAAATTACACTTGTTGAAGGTGCGATCACGGCTTTGACTTTAGGCAGAACCTGAGCGTTGAGTATCGCTTGTGCTTCTTGCAAGCTCATTAATGGCGGTGGTGTAACCATGACAGAAACTGTACGTTTACCGTTGACTCGCCTTAATTGAGTAGGACCTACCGTTCTTTCTACTCGAGCAAGTTCTCCCAGTGTTTGGGTACCAGCTAGAGGAGTAATAATTGGCATTTCTTTAAGCTCTTCAGGAGACTGCCAAGGTTTTGCGCGCAAGATCACGTTCATACGCTCATTACCATCAAAGTATTCATTAATGAATAAGCCGCCAGTAAATGCTTGTACAGCTTGCGCTACATCGCTACGCGTTAATCCTGCTTGAGTAATGCGCCTGTCGTCAGGGTGTAATCTTAATTCAGGCTCCGCCATGTCTAAACGAGGCATTGGTCTGGCTGAAGCCTCTGGAATGGCTTCTCGCGTTGCTTGCATTGCTATTTTGGCACCGGCAATTAAATCATCAATATTCGGGCCTGACAGATCAATGTTAATGGCTCGACCATCGCCGCCATTATTAACACTGATCATCGAACCTCTGGTTAAAAATACACGGGTGTCTGGGAGGTCATGAAAGATTTCTTCTCTGGCAACTTTCATTAATTCTTCAACTCGAGTTGGGTCGTCAGAATAGATAAATCCACCTGCGTTGGAGCCAAACACATAGAAGTTGAAGTCTTTTATTTTTGGTGACTTTTCGCCTTCATAATATGGCATAACTCGTTGTTTAACACGCGAGGCTATTTCGGCTTCCATAAATTGAATATTACCACCCGGCGGTGTTAGCAAAGTATAGAAAAAGCCATCTGTTGGGGCGCGAGGCATAAAATCTGTTTGTGGCAATAATGCATAAGTAATAAATACCGAGCCACCAAGTAACGACGCTATCCAGCTAAGTTGTTTGACTCTTGAGTTTGTTAAATTGACAACCAGTGCTGTGACTCTATGCCAGTAAGCTTTGTATGGATCAGGTTTTATTTCGCTATCAGGCCAAATTTTATTCGCTACGGGAATAAGTGTCATCGCACAAATTAAAGATGAAATAACAGCGATAGAAAGTGTGAGCGCTAAATCTGAGAATAATTGACCCTCAACACCTGCCATAAACATAATTGGTAAGAAGATCGCGACACTGGTTGCGGTTGAAGCAAATAGCGCACCGCCGACTTGAGTAGCGCCTTTGAGTGTGGCTTTGCTGGCGGTCATACCTGATGCTGTTAAGCGGGCGATGTTTTCTTGTACTATGATTGCGGCATCCAGCACTAAGCCGACAGCAAATGCCAGACCTGCTAATGACACGACGTTGAGACTGCGTTCAAATAAGTTTAGTGCAAGAAAAGCGACCATAAGAGAAACAGGGATTGTCGCTGCGATGATCAGAGTTGGCTTAAACCCCCTAAAGAATAACCATAAAATACCACAGGCAAGTAGAACGCCAAGCCCGAGGTTACTTTTTACCAATTGCAGGGCATTTCGAATGTGCACAGAAGAGTCAAAGCTCAGTTCTATGGCAAGTCCTGCCTCTTTCAGTGCCCCTTCATTTAGCTCTTTAATCGCAATATTGATTTCATCAAGTACAGCAACGGTATTGGCATCATTGGCTCTCGAAATAGTAATGTAGTAAGCGGGTTTACCATTTCTAAGGGTCATTGAGCGGCGATCGGTTACCGTATCTTCGACACTGGCAATATCACCTAGATATATAGGACGTTGACCTACATAGCCTACACGTAACTCAGCTAGATTATCGACATTGTATTTGCCTGTGAATCGTACTGTGTACTGTCGGCGTCCGACATCAGCCAAGCCACCAGAACTATCATTAGCAGTTGATAAAGTTCGACGAATTTGCGCAAGACTAATACCAAATGCCGCTGCTTTTTGCGGGTCGAAAGTGACGCGTAATTCTCGAGGGCGTTCGCTGTTCATGTTGACGCGGGAGATACCAGGAATGCGAGCGAGTCTGGGCTCTATTATGTCTTCAATTTGTTTCTGATATTGCGCCATGTCCAGTTTCTCTGAGTCAAAACTAAGCGGCACAACCAATAAACTTGCTGCAGTCGGACCACCAGAACCTGGTCCTCCATTTCCTCCGGCAGTAACAATTGGGTCCATGGCATCTAATGGAAGAGGCGGAGCCTGATTCAAACTGGTAAGCACATCCAACATGGCCTGTTGCATATCGGCGCCAACGGCAAAAGAAAGACTGATTGCCCCACCGCCTTGGTTAATTGTGGTGTTCACTTCTAATGCGCCTGGCGTATGTTTTACTGCATTCTCGAGTGGTTCAATGATCATTGATTCAATTTCTTCAGGTGCTGCTTGTCGCCAGCCTGAGAATATTGTGATTTGCGGTTGTTCAATTTCTGGTGTGAGCTGTATCGGTAATTTAAAAATACTGATGATGCCAAATAAGATGATCAACGTGAGTATGACGAGAACCGCTGCTGGGTTCTTCAACGAGGAACGAGTTAAATTCATGGCTTTATCCAATTGCACCAAAAGTAGTCTGCTTTATTATTGTGACTTAGTTATGCACAATTTAGCAAAGGCAAAAAATTGAGATTTCGTTGAATCTCCCTAGAAGTCAGTTAAACCGAAGGTTTCGCAATATCTTGTAACGATTTGAAAAAGTTTAGTAATGAAATTGTTGTCTGATTTGTTGATTTAGCACAAGCAAGATGATTATCACACTTTCAAATTATTATCTTATTAATACAATCACGACAGAAATTAAATAAGGAGTGATTATGTTCGTTGCATTAAAATGGGACCATCAAATAGGTGCGCATTTTGTCTCTTGGATTGTGGTTGAATGTTCAGGGGTAAGTGAAAAATTTGGTTTGCCGCAAGCATTACCTCCTCGCAGAGACATTGCCTATTTTGTTGACGAAAAGACGGCAGAATATGATGCGAAGGTATTTGCTGCCTATAAAAATGGTTTGCTTGATACCTCTGTACTAGACAAGTATGACCCATTTTTATCACCGCACCATGGTTTTTGTCATTACGAGTGGGATCATACTTATATGGGCGACTTGGTGAAACATGCGGTGTTATATTGGGAAGATGGCAAGCACCATCGGAATAAGCCTTTTAGAGACGACATTGGCTACTTTATTTGCCCAGATCAATCAGAAGCCGATAGTCAGTTTTATGCACAATATAAACTCGGCCTGTTAGATTTCAACTCAGAAAACTTAAAAACAGCCTAACACGCTGTAAAGTGACATGAAGCTAGTTTGAGCTAGCTTCATCGTTTAATTTATTTTGAAAGTCTGATTTTACAATCTCTAGTGCAGCAAGTACGTCTTCGGCTGGCAGTTCATGTTGTTCAAGCAACATGATTAAATCAACAGCCAATTTCACATGGGTTGGTGCATTTTCTAAGCTATTACTCATTTCGAAAAGTTACTCACTGGCCGTTGAACCTCTTTTAGCTACTTGTGTCATGGCAACATCAATTGCAATATCGACTCTTTGCTCCATTTGGATACGCTCGTGTTGAGGTAAGTAAAAAGCCATGTCTACATCATAGCGAATATACCTTGCAGGCAATTGATTGAGTACAGTACAGCAAAAATCAGCCATTACATCATCATCGTATTTGTCTTGCAGATTGCGCTCAACAATGCGATCTAGCATGACTTTTTCATAATAATTGTGCACATCATCATGTAGTTTCATGTCATCTTCCTAATGTTTTTATTTTTTGAGTTTATACCAAAAATCAATAGTTTTCGAACACAGCGAATAAAAGTTGTTTATGCACTTCAATCAGTTGCTCTTCATTACGTTGATAGCCACCGCCAAGGCCAATCGATAAAGGGATATCGTTGTTTTTACAGAATGATATTACTGTTCTTTCACGCTCTAACACACCAGCAAGACTGATATCTAGTAAACCGAGTTCATCTTTATGGTAAATATCAGCACCGGCGTTATAGATAATAATATCAGGCCGATAGAAACGCTTAATTAAATCTAAAGCTTGCTCTAGCGTTTGCAAATAGTGTGAATCGGTACAACCTTTTTCGATTTCGAAATCAAGATCTGATCGAGCTTTTGCTCGGGGGAAATTCTGAGCGCAGTGCAAAGAGCAAGTAATGATGTTGTCGTTGCCATTTAAAATGTCTGCAGTACCATCTCCTTGATGAACATCGCAATCGAGGATCACAACCCGCTCAACAAGGTCTTGCTGGATCAGGTGCTGTGCAGTTATGGCATGGTCGTTAAAAATACAAAAGCCAGCACCATGGTCGAATTGGGCGTGGTGGTAGCCTCCACCTAGATTTAAACCGAGTCCATGTTCTAATGCGTATTCAGCAGCTTCGATACTTGCGCCAACAGAAAGTAAGGTTCTTTCAACTAATGTTGTTGACCATGGAAAGCCCATTTTTTTGATTGCTTTCTGAGATAAAAAGCCGTTTACAAATGCGTCGACATAATCAGCATCATGGCAAAGCTTGATCTGCGCTAAGCTAGCAGGCTTAGGTTCAAATACTCGGTCGGAAAACCCCATTGTATGAATTGTGTTTTCAAGTTTTTGGTATTTTTTTATGGGAAAGCGATGTCTTTCAGGCAGCTGTAGGGCACTGTATAGAGGGTGATAGAAAATCATTAGCGGTTTTGTTGTTTTTCAACTTGTTGAATTTTGTCTTCTGTGGCGGTAATGGCTTTTCTACATCGGCCAAGTCGGGCATGCAGTGCCAATATTTCTTGATTGATTTTACTTGCTTCAGCATTACTTGCCGATGATAACTGCTGTTTACGAATATCGATCATCTCTTGTAAACGACGCTCAAACTCATGGTTTTGTGATAACTCTTGGTATAGCTCATGAGAGCTTTGCATGATTTTCTTAACTGCTTGCTTATAGACTTTCGCTTTCTTAGGCTTAGTAAACTTATTCTCTTTGGCCCAAACAGGCGTCGATTTTAATACCTTTATAACAGCTTCTATTTGAGTGCTTAATTTTTCGAGGGCAAATGCATAGGCATGGCGCTTTTCAGGGCTTGGCAACCTTGCAAATGCTTCTTTGATCTCGTCTACATAGTCGCACAATTTTAAGCTTTTTGTTGCAAACACGCTGTGTGCAAATAAACTTGGCTGCGCTTGAATGTAGCGGTTTTTATCAAACCACTTCGCTTTATCAAATTGGTGAGCATGCTGAGCAAGTTGCTCAATTTGCTGTTGTAATTTGACAATAGCCTGACTCATATAAAATAAGCCTCATAAATAAGTTTGCCGGCAAGTACGATAACCACACTGTTAAACAGCGGTTTTATTAGTTTATTTCCAAACTTAATCGCAGAGTGCGCGCCTATCCATGCGCCTACCATTAAGAATAGTCCCATGGTAATGCCAAGTAAAAAGTTAACATGACCTAGTGCCACAAAGGTGATCAGCGAAATAAAGTTCGATACAAAGTTCATTGAACGCGCAAGTCCGCAATTCAACAATAAACTCATCTTATAAAGTAGGCTATTTGATGCAGTCCAAAAAGTGCCTGTACCAGGGCCTGCTAAACCATCAAAAAAACCTAAACTTAACCCTTGCGACCACTGTTTTATTTTTAGTTGTAACGTTTTTGTCGGTAAATGATGACTAGTCTCAGTACTAAATTTACCGAATAAACTGTAGCAGGCCACTGCAATGATGATCACTGGTAGTAATTTATTTAAAAACTCAATACTGAGATGATCAACCAAGAGAGTACCGAGAAGTGCTCCTATTGCGGTTGCCAGTATTGACCCTGCCCAAAACTTGGGGTTGAATAAGTTCTTTTTATAATAAGTGATGCTAGCTGTAATTGAGCCAAAGCTTGCAGCCAGTTTATTGGTCCCTAACGTCATGTGGGGGGGTAAGCCTGCAGTAAGAAGAGCTGGAACAGTTAACATGCCGCCACCGCCTGCAACTGCATCAATAAAGCCTGCGATTAAAGCTACTAAACACAATAAGCCCCAAGTCGTGGGGTCGAGCGCAAATTCAAACATTAATAATCTATTTGTCTTTTAAATGGCGGGAGGGTATCTAGCATGGCTTTACCATACCGTTTACTGACCAAACGCCTATCAAGGAGCGTAATTTTTCCTTGATCGGTTTCTTTTCTCAGCAGTCTACCACAGCTTTGTACTAATTTCTTTGCGGCATCGGGTACAGTGATTGATAAAAATGGATTACCACCTTTACTCGTAACAAACTCAGCTTGCGCCTCTTCTATCGGGGAGGTAGGTACTGCAAAAGGGATCTTAGTTATGACTAAATTTTCTAAATAAGCACCGGGTAAATCGAGCCCTTCAGACAAGCTTTGCGTACCAAATAAAATGCTGCCATGGCCCGAATCAATACGAGATTTGTGCTTTTTCAGTAGGGCATCACGTGAAAATTCGCCTTGCACTAGAATTTGCCAGTTCTTAAGGCGCATTTTTTTTGCAACATGTTCCATCTGCCAATAGGAGGCAAATAACACCAAATTACCCTTTGTTCTGTCTAAATACTTAGGCAAAGCATCGGCTAAAAAGTCACTGAATGCTTTATCTGTGGGCTCTTTATCTGTGGTCGGTATATGTAGTGTCGCTTGTTTAGGATAATCAAACGGTGAATTAGCTTTAATATATTGCACGCCTTCTTCACCTTTTAACCCACTTTCTTTTGCGAAATGGTCAAATGTACCGAGTGCACTGAGCGTGGCTGAACATAATACGGCGCCTGCACATTCGCGCCATAGTTTATCTTTTAAGTAGTAACCTACTTCAATAGGGCAGTCGCAGAGCAAATGGTCGTGATGATTTTTATATTCAAGTCGCTTAATCCATCGTGCATGCGGAATAGTTTCACCTTTGCTGGCGTAGCTGAACCACAGTTTTTGTAATTGCTCAAGGCGGTTAATGTACTGACCACTCTCGGCTAAAAGTGGATCGGCTAAGAATGCAGTCACGTCACCATCGCTGACATCTAAAGTAAGTGCGTCATGCATTTTATTGAGTGCTCTTAAGGCATCGAGTGTTGCATCGCTGATGTCTTTGGCTTTAATGGTCAATTGCTCGGGCACAATGCCGTGTTCAAATCGATAAGTGTCGTCATCGTTGTAATTAAAATCAGCTTGGTCTAGCAAGTCCCTGACCGACCTTAGATCTTTAGCCGCATCATTTGCGGCGTCGTTAAGCTTAAAGTTTTGACCAATGGCTTTTTGCGACACAATGGCATTGGCCATCTTCTGACTGAACTTTAAAAGCTTTTCAATCCAATCTAATGTGCCTTTAATGGTTGCCGCTGCGGATGAAAAGTCTCGAGTGATATGAGGCAAATGGTGCGCTTCATCAATAACATAAAAGGTCTCATCGGGCTCAGGTAAGATTTTGCCGCCACCGAGCTCTAAGTCAGCAAGTAACAGAGCATGGTTAATAACAAGCACATCCATTTGCGCCATTTTTTGTCGTGCTAAATGGAATGGGCATAAATGATGAGACTTCATCTGTCTTTGACATGCATGTTTATCGCAGGCAATTAAGTTCCATACTCGATCAGGAATGGTGTCAGCCCAACTGTCTCTATCGCCTTGCCATTGCTTGTTCTGATAAGCATTCTGAAGCGCAACTAAGCAGTTTTTCTCTTGCTCAGATAGCGGCGAGCTCAATGTAGGTACGAGTGACATTTGCATCATGTCTTCATCTAATGCTGAATTTAATTTGTGGACACAGATATATCTATGCCTGCCTTTGACCAAATCAAACTTAAAATCGAGTCCTGAGTGTTCTTTGAAAAAAGGTAACTCTTTTTCAATGAGCTGTTCTTGTAAAGCAACAGTAGCAGTAGAAATGACGAGTTTTTTCTTTTTAGCCAATGCCAAAGGCAGGGCGCCTAAACAATAGGCGAGAGACTTACCTGTACCAGTTCCTGCTTCTATTACACAGATTTTTTGTGATCTATGGTATTCGCCTGCTAAGACCTTGGCGATTTCTGCGACTAGATAGTTTTGGCTTTTTCTGGGTCTATAACCGTCTAAGCTTTCAGCAATGCTGGTATGTGTTGTTCGAATTGTTTTTTTTAATGCATCTGAAAGCATGAAGGTCGCCTAAAAAGTACGGTATGTATATAATTACAGTATTTGATATTTTAGATGGGGTTTTATCTTGGCACAAGCTGTATACGAAGGCTTTATACTATCACGCCAGCAATTTAATCAGCAGGGGAAGTTGTGTCTTCGTTATTGGCTTATGACACCACAAGGTCCAGCCAAGGTAATTATACCCGATCAGCAATCTGTTTTTTTTATTCGCCAGTCAGATGTAGCGCAAGCTAAAAGCCTTATCAAAGAGCAAGGGTTGAAATGTGATATAAAAGCACTTTCATTAAAGCACTTCGACGGTGAGCCCGTAGCAGCCTGTTATTTTTCTTCTAATCAGCATCTATTTCAAGCCAAGCAACGCTTTTCTCAGCATATGCGTTTGTATGAGGATGATATTCGTCATTGTGACCGTTATTTAATGGAACGGTTCATTAAAGGTGGAGTTTGGGTAAGTGGAAAAGTGAAGCAACGTAATGGTTATACCGAGATCACGGATGCAAAGTTAAAAGAAAACCCAGACTACAAGCCAAACCTTTCTATGCTGTCACTTGATATTGAGTGTGATGGACAAGGGGTACTTTTTTCAGTCGGTCTTGTCAGCGAGCACTATAAAAGTGTCATCATGATTGGAGCGCCTCAGCAAACAGAGCAAAGTATTATTTGGGTCGAAGACGAAATTGAACTGCTACAAGTTTTAATGCAGCAAGTGAAGGCTATAGATCCAGATGTAATCATTGGCTGGAATGTCATTGAGTTTGATTTTGTGGTTCTAGCTGAGCGGGCTGAAGCACTCGGTATTGAACTTTGTTTAGGGCGTGATAACGCCTCTATAGATATTTATAAAGGCAACTATGTTCGAGTTTTGATTTCAGGCCGAGTAGTTATTGATGGTATTGATACCATGAAAAATGCCACATATCACTTTTCGAGTTTTAGCCTTGCGAATGTGGCGAGTGAAATCTTAGGTGAGCAAAAGCTTATCCAACAAGATAATCGCTTGTCTGAAATTATCAGGCAATTTAATGAAGATAAACTCGCTTTAGCAGCCTACAACTTGCAAGATTGCATGCTTGTTATGTCGATATTCAAGAAACTAAACTTGCTAGAATTTGCCATTGTCCGAACGCAAATGACAGGTTTGGAGCTCGAAAAAATGGGCGGGTCAGTGGCTGCTTTCATTAATTTATACTTACCTTTATTACATCGAAGTGGCTACATTGCACCAAATTTAGCCGAACATGGAGTGTCTTTTGAAAGCCCTGGTGGTTATGTAATGGAGTCCAAACCTGGCCTTTATAAAAATGTACTCGTGCTTGATTTTAAAAGCTTGTATCCATCCATCATTAGAACTTTCTTTATCGATCCGTTGGGGCTTATTAAAGGGTTAGAGAGCCAAGATAATGCATTAGAGGGGTTCAACGGCGGATACTTTTCTAAAACAGCACATCATTTGCCTAAATTGGTCGAGCAATTGTCAGAGAAACGGCAAAACGCCAAAGAGCAGGGCGATGCCATGTTATCGCAAGCTATCAAAATTATTATGAATAGTTTATACGGTGTATTAGGCTCGAAAGGGTGTCGTTTTTATGATCCAAGACTGTCAAGTTCTATAACTGTCCGTGGTCATCAAATTATGCAAACAACGCGTAAATGGCTTGAAAGTTGGGGATATGAAGTTATCTACGGTGATACAGATTCAACTTTTGTGGCCTTACCGGAAGATTTGACTGCTGAACAAAGCCAAGAAATAGGCAAAGCGCTGCAAAGAAAAATCAACCAAACTTGGTCTTTAGAGTGCGAAGAACGTTTTGGCATTCAAAGTCATTTAGAAATTGAATTCGAAACGCATTACAGCCCATTTTTTATGCCGACTATCCGTGGACAAGAAACCGGTTCAAAAAAACGTTACGTGGGCAGAGTAGAAAAGAACGGTCACTCTGAACTGGTATTCAAAGGTATGGAAACAGTTAGAAGTGATTGGACTGAAATCGCGAAATTATTCCAAAAGGAATTGGTTGAAACCCTATTTGCAGGGGGAGATCTTGAAGCAGTTGCACAGAAATATATAAAAAAGGTGTTATCTGGTGAGGTGGACCATTTACTAGTTTATCGTAAGCGTTTAGGTAAGCCCTTAGAGCAATACACGAAAAGTATTCCTCCCCATGTAAAGGCAGCTAAAGAATACAAGAAAGAATGCCCGAGTCAATTTGTTAAAGGCTCAATCATTTGTTACTGCATAACAACCTTAGGGCCAGCAATTGTCACAACAAAACAAAGTCATACACTCGACTATGAACATTATGTTGAAAAACAGATAAAAGTTATTCTAAACATGTTTATATTATCTGAAGGCTCATCTATATGTTCGAACCAACTAAAGCTTTTTGGAGATGTCATTGATGTTTAAGTGCCTAATATAGAGTTTTACAACACAAAGCCGACAAGGAAATGTTATTAGCGAACTTAATTTCCATATCTAACATAGCGTTAACCTGGTTGGTTGGTTTTGAGTAAAATAGTTAAGTAACGATTGTCGCTTTACCCTAATTAGGGAAAAATTAATGTTATCCTTGTGTTATAAAATGAGGTTTTTTTTAATTGACATGTACATTGTGTGTTGTTTAGTATGCAACTTGTATTGTGTATGTCACATAATACCAATTGGGTTTTACCCAAAAAAAATTATAAAACTACTAACAAGTGGTCCAGGGAGATAAAATGTTAAATAACAAAGTTTCAAAAGCAGTTCGTTTAGCGATTGCTTTTGGTGCAGCTTCTTCTGCTGCATTTTCTGCAAATACATTAGCAAACGATGAAAACAAAGCTGAAGAAGTAGAGCGTATTCAGGTTACTGGTTCTCGTATTAGCCGTACAGATATGGAAACAGCAACTCCAGTTACTGTTTTTACTTCTGTAGAAATTGACAAGACAGGTGTGTCTACAGTTGCTGAGTTCCTACGTACTAACGCCGCTTCTGGTGGTTTTAACGAATCAGCTACTTTAAGCCAATCGGCAGGTGCTTCTTCAATAGGTATTCGTGGCTTTGGTCCTGATTATACTCTAATCCTTTTAAACGGTCGCCGACTACCTAAAAACTCTGCAGGTGGTATTTTTACTGATATTAACCAAATTCCTATGTCTGCTGTTGAACGTATTGATGTTCTTCCTGACGGTGCTTCAGCTGTATACGGTTCTGATGCGGTTGCGGGTGTAATTAACATCATCACTAAAACAGATATGGAAGGTGTTGAAGCTCGTGCTAAGTATGGTGCAGCAGTAGAACATCGCGACGGTGATGAACTGCAATTCTCTTTCACAGCAGGTGCGACAAGTGGTAATACTAACATCTTATTCTCTGCAGATTATTTTGAACGTCGTCCAATTATGGCTGTTGACCGTGAAATGGGTAGCACTGCTTATATTGAAGGACACGAAGGTGGCGAAGGTCGTTCTAGCTGGGGTATTCCTGGTTCAACATTAATTAGCTCTCCATCAGCAAATGAAGCTGAACTAGGTGGCTGGGCTCCTTGGTCTGATTGTCCTACTGAGAATGTATTGTCAAATGGTCGTTGTGCTTATGACTTTGCTCCATTGTATCAATTACAACCACAAAGCGACCGTCAATCAATCTTCACTAGTGTAACACATGAGTACAGTGATAGTCTTACGTTTGATACACAGTTCCGCTTCTCTCGTGCTTATACTAAGACTGCTAACGCGCCAGCTCCAGGTGCGGTAAACATTTCTAATAGTCCTTATCTGAGAGATTTCTTAGTTAACGACCGTTATAAAGATAACCCTACTTTAGGTGCGAAAATTGCTGATGAGTTAGCTGCAGGTGAAGGTTATGCATATGTAGGTCGTCGTTACTTAGACTTCCCACACCGTCAAAAAGACAATACAAACGAAACGTTTGAAGCAACTACAGGTTTCTCTTACCTAATCAACGATGATTGGCAGTTAGATTACGATTTAGGTTTCTCTCGTCTTACTAACCGTCAAGTAGGTGCGGGTGGTCAACTTCTTGTTGATGAAGTTGAGTCTGCATTCTCAGGTGGTAAGTTAAATCCATTCGTACTAAACGACTGTAACTCTGCTGAACTTAAAGATTTCTGTGATAGCCTAAACTCTTCAATTCACAGAACTTCAGAGTTTGAAATAAGCTTCTCGTCACTTGCAGTTTCTGGTTTGACATCGCTTGAATTACCAGGTGGTCAAGTTGGTGTGGCTGCAGGTGTTGACGTTCGTCGTGAAAATTACCTTGACCGTTCAGACACAGCATCAATCAATGGTGATGTAATCGGTGGTGCTGGTTCTAATGGTGGCGGTTACATGAAAAATGAAGCTGTATTCGTTGAATTATCTCTACCTGTAATTGATGACATGGAACTTAGCCTTGCTGCTCGTAACGACAAAGCAGATTGGGGTATCAGTGATGCGTCTGAAACTACTTACTCAGCAAAAGTTTCTTATCGTCCAGTAGATTCATTATTACTTCGTGCTTCATATGGTACGGGTTTCAAGGCACCAGGTCTAGGTCAGCTATATCTTGGTAGTTCATTCGGTGTGAGTAAAGCAATTGATACCAAGCTTTGCCTAGCAGCCGGTGGTAATTCGGAACATCCAGATTGTAAAGAAGTAGAGTTAAACTCTAAATCAGGTGGTAATACTGAGCTTGAACCAGAAACATCTACATCATACAACTTAGGTCTTGTTTGGGATGTGACTGATGAAGTGGCTGTTACTGTTGATTATTGGTCATTAGAAATTGAAAACATCATTGGTTCACTAGGTATCCAAGAAATTCTTGATGAAGAAGCACAAGGTCGTTTAACAGATCTAGTAGTTCGTAACTCGCAAGGTCGTATCGATGATACTGGCCGTACAGGCTTCGTAAAAACTGACTTACAAAACCTGACAGTTGCTTCTTCAAAAGGTATCAACTATAACATTACTTACGACACTGAATTAAGCTTTGGTGCACTTAAAACAGACTTTAAAGTTGAGCAGTACTTAGAGCAGAAACGTCAGCAGTCAGCTGTTCAGCCATTGTGTGACCTTAATGATATTGGTAGAAAGTACCGTGTGAATGGTAACGTTTCACTTGAAACTGGTAATTTCACCACTTCACTTAACGTGCGTTTCTTACCTGGTTATGAGTCATATGACAAACTGAACACAATTGAAAAGACGTGTGAAGCTGTAGGCTACTACGATGTTAAGACTAAGAAGAACGAAGCTGGTGATACTGTGTACACTGACTTTGGTCGTTCGCAACGTTTCGCATCATATATGCAATTTGACTTAACTGGTGCTTATAACATTGATGATAACAACAGTGTTACAATTGGTATTCGTAACTTGTTTGATAGACAACCACCATTCAGTTCTGTGAATGACTGGCCATTCTACAGCCAAAGCACTTATGACAATATTGGTCGCTTTGCATACGTACAATACGACATTAAATTCTAATTTTATTTAATGTTTTTAAAGCGCACTTAATGTAGTGCGCTTTTTTTTGCCTGGAGAAAAGAATGAAATTAAAAGCTACTCCAAAAGTCTGCTTTGCCACACCAATCTTAGAGGGTTACTTTGAAGGGGTGGAATTATTAAACTCTGAACTAACAGAATTGTTTCTCGAGCTAGAAGCCAAAGGTTTTAAAAATGGAAAAAGACTTAATACTACGATAGGGAATATATCTGATAGCCCTGGTGATTTATTTTCAATGCAAGGCTATCAAGCTTTAGATGAAATTAAAAAACATATGAATGGAACATTATCTTCTTGGATACTAGAAACCGGAAAGATGACGCAGCAAGAGCTTTCGCAGTGTAAGTTTGAAGTCGAATCTTGGTATCACATTACTAGATTTGGAGGAACCAAAACATTACATGACCATGGTCAGTGTTCTTGGTCTATGGTCTATTATGTGGATGCTGGCGATCCCCCTACACAAGAATACCCTAGAAGTGGCTTTCTACAAGTATATGATCCAAGAAGAATAAGGCAAAACCCTGATGATAAAGGCTTTTTTAATCTAAAACCTATGTTTGATTATGGGGGGTTTTCTTTTGCTCCTGCATCTGGAGGGTTTGTGATATTTCCAGGTTATCTAGAACATGAAGTGTTGACATACTTCGGGAAAAAACCTCGTATTATGATCGCAATAAATTGTTTTATAAGGTGATTCTAAGAATATTAGACTTTATTTACATTATTAGCACTTACTTACACTTTTTTTATTTATATTGATAATTTAATTGTTATATTAACACTTATTGATTAAGCGTTAGATTTATCTAATTTAAATTTTTAGGGAAAAATACATGAAATTTTTAAGTTTTCTTGCTTTATGCTTTATTTCATTTTTTAGTTCTGCAAATAGTGACTGGATTAAATTTGAAATAATTAATGGGAAAATGGTAGTACCAATAAAAGTAGAGGGGCAAAATGTAAAGGCTATTTTAGATACTAGTGGTGAAGGACACTACATCAGTGAATCATTCGCTAAGTTAGGAAAATTAGATGCACGAAAAACATCACCTGTTATTGTTGAGGACAATATATCAGAAGTGTACAAGCCTTTATATCAACAAGTTGGAATAAATGTTTTTGGTTTCGATATTACTTTAGATGAGATGCAACTTGCAGTTCTTCCTGAAGCAGAAGTTAAACTAGGTGCTGGTTTTTTCTTTAACTTTGTCTATCAATTTGATTATCCGAATAAGAGATTGAGATTATTAGATAGAAAAAGTGTAAATTTAAAGAAAGTAAAAAATATTGAAATGAGAGCACATCGTCAAACAGGTTTACCAATAGTTAAAGTAGGTATTAATAATAAAGAAGACGCTTGGTTTGCTATGGGTACTGGGTTAACAGAAGGATTAAGAATAACTCGCTCTCATGCTAAATCGTTAGGCTTAACAGAGCAAGAAGTATCAAAAGTTGAGGTGGCAGATCTAAATGCTTTGAGAGAGTATGACCAAGTTAATCTTCCTGAAATTAAGTTTGGCCCATTTTCACTTTCAAATGTAAAAACTATCTTTTATAAAGACGATACGCGCTATGAGTTGTACGATAATAGAGCAAGGACAGGTTCTAGAGTTAAAGGTGTTATGGTTAAAGGCGCATTAGGCTATGATGTTTTACAGCACTTTGTAATTACAGTCGATTTCAAAAATGGATACATGCATGTAGGAACTTCTGCATAATACTTTTGCTAGCTCAAATTCAGTTATGCTGATTTCAGATAATAGTTTTTGAGCTAAATCAGAGTGTTAATTTTAAGTTTTTTAACATGTAAAGCTCATTGATTTGAGTTTACTCAATTCTAAAGAAACTTTGTTTCGGTTGGATGATTTATATTCTTGCATTCATTCTTTTTTAACAATTGATTACTAGTGAAGTTGCCATATCAGCTATTAGAGCAAATAAATATTTTTTGTAACTAGATTAAAAACTGAGTCCCAAATTCAACTTCGAAGTGCAGTACGCTAACATCAATCGACCATTGCTAATTATTTAAAAATAAGTGCTGGCTGCTTGAATCCAAAACACTTTCTTGGGCGGCTATTTATCCTTGATTGAACAAACTGAATATACTCATCCGTTACCTGTTTTAAGTCTGACCTTTTCTTCACATATTGCCTCAAAAGACTATTCGCGTTTTCGTTTGCACCTCGTCCCCAATAGCTTTATAAATGAAAAAATATATGTCAGCATCAAGAGCAACACTAATCTGCTCATGGCTCTCGAATTCTCTACCATTGTCTGCCGTGATTGTGTTAAATGGCATAAGCATTTCTATTGTCGTTTTTGTCACTGTATCGATTTCCCAATTCCTGAATCGTTCTTAGTTATTCACAGTTAATGGGTGTTCATCAATGGATACCGCATTTTTCATCCATGGCGCCCTCTCTTTGAGGCCTTTGCGTTATCGTTTGTCCTTGCCTCAAGTGACGACAGAGTTGACCGCCTTGGCATTAAACTAAAGCAACATAACGATAAATCCATTCATGACTAACGCGAGTTCCTACTCTTGTAGGGACATTGGATATTTGCTCTGTGCTCCAGTCAATACTAAGCAGCAAGCATACAAACTCAATACGCTAGACAGGTATTTGATATTTGTGAGTTGCTTTGCGCATTCGAACCGGAAAAGCGTGAGCATTCTGAGGACAATAACCCCCATACGTTTGATTTCTTTTTTTACTCACGATACACCGTTGCACGGTAACACCTCACTTTTTTGGTAATTTCAGAATCGAAATTCCCAGTTCAAAAAGGGTAGAAATCTGGTATCTTCTCCTCTCGGTCAATTGCTGATAACTCATAGTTGTAATGCTTGCTTCTTTGTCGAGAAGAGCGTACCACTTTTGGCAGTTGGCTTCTTCTACACCTTTCTATGAGTGTCGCACTTATTATCTGAAATCTGGGTTAGGCATTTGTTAAATAGCACAATACTGATTTGATATATTTTTATAAGGGATATTTATATCAAGTTTTGTTAACTCACAATTTATGAATATGTTAATATTTTATTCTTACTACTGGATATTTGAGAGTTTTAGGTTAATATATTTATTTTATAAAAAAGGAAATGAAATGAAGAATAGAAACACATTTACTCTTATTATGTTAGTTCTAGTATTATTAGGTTGTAATTCTACAAGTAATAAAAAAGAGACTATGGCTAATCAACTTGCTGCGGTTGAAAAAGATGATAATTATATATGCAAGACTGTAAAAAAAACAGGCTCTAACTTTAATACTAGACGTTGCATGACAAAAGAAGCGTATGAAAAGAGTAAAAAACAAGCTAGAGATGCAATGGATGAGCTTGATCGTAGCTGGAATACAGGTAATAATGTTGGATTCTAAGCTTTATTCTTAAGTTTGTCGCAACTACTAATGTTCGTTAGATGGATAAGTAGTTGCGCCAAAGTCAAAGTTTGTAATTATTTCTTGCATTTATTACCACTCAAACGGCAAAGTTATTTAGCATCTTTTTAAATTCAGTATAGATTCTCAGGTGCATTAATTTGAAAAAAGTGTTTAAGTTAACTGAAGTCCAAATATCGAAAAACCTCCTTGAAAGTTAGCGGTTACTTTGTAGTTTCCCCAAACTATGAAACACTTCGCAAGTAGAATTTTCCATTTATTAAAAAGTTACGTTGAGAAAAGTAACTTTACTGAAACTTAAATTGCCATCATGGTCAAAGAAATTGACTTTGTGATAGCGACCCTGATTTACCTTAAATGCACTTGAAACTTGGGTTAAATAAAACAGCATCAAGCTGGAGCTTATAATAGCTGGTAGCTTTTATAAAAACGGCTGTGTAGAAAGGTTTAACTGAAGTTACAGTGAAAAGATAATTGTTTAATACTGGTTTGAATTACCACAAGAAGTACGTGAAATAAAAGAAGAGTTGTTAAACATTTATAATTATGTGAATTAGGTCTCAACTTGCTCTGACATTTCGATTTGAAAAGTTGAGAGTTGCCAGTTTTTATAAATGTGTCGAATCTTTTAATCAAAGCAACCAAAAGGTGCTAACTCTCACGCTTCATACTGACAACCCAATCATTAAACACTAAACTGACTAACTTAATCCTGCTGAAGAGAGAGCATTTTTCTAAAGCCTCTAAAGCCATGGGGGTTCTAGAGACACGTTTTTTCGATGCTAAGAGCCATATTCGAAGACAGTGGCTTTGGGTACACTCATTGATAAAAGTCATAGGTCTCCAAAAATCAAAAGTAGAGTCGGTGAAGAAACTGAACTAGCAGTTCTTAAGTACACTTTTGACTACCTGCTCAAGAACAACACAAAACAATCAATGAACTAAGGAAGCAAGATGTATTTGTATCTGTCAGCGCTGTTCGATCGATTTGGTTACGTCATACTTAGAAGCCTTTGATAAGCGTCTGAAAGCTTTACACTTCAGACCACCGATTACAGCGGCAGATATTTAATTATAAGGTTTTACCTTATTTAGAACGGCAGGAGCTGCTAATGCTACAAATTTTTAATTACTGAGGTACAGAGTATTGCAGCAAGGTTGCACATAGTGACTACAAATTTTATCTTGCAATTAACGATATAGACCATACGCAAACAAAAGCGATGTTGCCTCAAACTAACGGTATCAGCGAGCGATTTCACAAAACAATACTTAGCGAGTTTTAGCAGATTACATTCCGCAAAAAGCTGTAAAGTTCGATAGAGTATTTACAAAAATGATCTGAACGAATGGGTGGCTTATTTCAATAATGACCTAATACCATTCCGCTTAAATATCTGATCTAATAGAAGTCATATAAAATCACCAACTCAATAACGTTGAACACAAACATATCTGAACAGCTTTTATCGCTTTCGCGAAAAGAACCCAACGCACGAAAGCGCATTCGATTGCTTGCCGTGTCATTATTTTATGAGGGCAATAGTAGAGCCGACATTGCAAAACGCCTTAATACTGCACGAAGTAGTGTTAATAAATGGGTCTCTAGTTACCTAGAGCATGGCCTCGATGGCTTAGACAATAAGCCTATTCAAGGGCGTCCATCTAGACTCCAACAACCACAGCTTGAGCAACTGTCTGAGTTTATAAAGCGCGCAAACTCAGACCTTCAAGGTGGCCGTCTAACCGGTGAGGACATTGTGCAATACATTAGCACCGAGTTTGGCGTTCATTACCACTTAAATCATGTCTATAAAATACTAAAACAGCTTGGCTTTAGCTGGATCACAAGTCGCTCGAAGCATCCTAAGCAATCACAGCAGAGGCAAGAAGCTTTTAAAAAACTTTCTACTGGAAACGATCCTTCACACTCCAGGCCACCTTCCTCTTGACCGTATCGATGTCTGGTTTCAGGATGAAGCTCGATTTGGTCAGCAGAACCCGACTACACGCATTTGGGCTGAAACAGGAACACGGCCAAGGATTGTGAAACAACAACAGTTTGAATACGGGTACTTATTTGGTGCAGTATGTCCTTCCACAGGCCAAACTGAAGCGTTAGTAAGTCCATTCGTAAATAAAGAAGCGATGAGGCAGCATATGCGTCAAATATCACAAGCTACACCAGTTGGCAGGCATGCAGTTGTGATTATAGACGGCGCAGGCTGGCATACAGATGATACTGCGGCAGAATTCAGCAACTTAACGCTCATAAAACTTCCTCCTTATTCACCAGAGCTAAATCCAATAGAACAAGTATGGAGCTGGATACGACAACATTGTTTATCCAATAGAGTGTTTTCTGGCTATGACGACATAGTTGATGAAGTTTCAAAAGCATGGAATCAATTTATTTCACTACCGGATCGAGTGAAGAAGATGTGCAGCCGAGAATGGATAAAGCTGACTTAATCTTTATGCGGAATGGTATAACTCACAAGGAAAAATATGCTGTGACAGAACGCCACTTAATACGGAAGAAGATGGAAAATATATTTGGGCAGAAAAAATTTGCTCAGTCCTAATCTGACAGTCTCCGATTTAAAAAGGTAACTGTCAGATTAAGTCCGAGCTAGTACAAATAACGAATTGACTTGTGATTCACTTGGTGATAAGACACTAATTAATTATCTTAAGGGTGTATAAAATTCTATGAAAAGACATTACTAAATTGGGTGGATTCACAACTTCAAAAATTTCTTAGCGTAGCAAAAAGTTTATGTATGTACTCGTGTGATTATTTAATATTGGCTCGTATTTACCGAATTTATCCATTTTATAACACACGAGTTCAAGCTGCTTCTAATTAGTTCCACCTTCGGTATAAGTTCGACCTAGCCTAATTAAAGCCTCTTGAGCGGCTTCTTTTGATCTTTTGTATGCTTCTTTTGTCATACACCTTCTAGTGTTGAAATTTGAGCCCGTTTTCTTAACCGTCTTACATATATAATTGTCATTATTTTCGACAGCAGCTAACTGGTTATTCATTTTTGTTTTACGATCAACTGTGTTTGAACAGCCAGATATGATGAATGTAAGCCCGAAAAGTAAAAGTGAAATTTTTTTCATAATAAATCCTTTTCTGTTGTGTTGTTCCTTTTTATAATACAATATTTTAACTTAAGTACAACACTTTATTATGTTGGACTTAGTTATTAAGCGTGGGAGTTTACTTATACTGTATTTTTATTTTTTGCCTTCAACCACTGTTTTGCACAACTAATTCAGGACACTTTTCTTAAGGAACTTTGCTTATATTCAATTGGCGATAGATCACCATTTTCCGTATGGAGTCGTTCTAAGTTGTAATAACGCATGTACGCTGTCACATCATCTCTCATATACTCGTGTCTTGGCTGAGGTACTTTCAACAACCGCATTCTCCCAACACGCTCCAACATCGTCCATACTCGCTATAATACCGTAGGTGGCTAGCAGTTTACGGTAATGCTTACTGGTATATTGTGAGCCTTTATCAGAATGAAACACCAAGCCTTTAGGTGGCTGACGTAAGTTATAAGCTTTCTTCACAGCTTTGCTTACCAAGTCAGTCGTTATTCGCTTATTGATATGCCAGCCAACGATGCGGCGTGAATATAAGCCCATAACAATGGCTAGGTACATCCAGTCTTCTCCTGTTCTTAAATATGTCACATCACCAGCCAAAACCTGATTTGCAGCAATAGGATTAAAGTTCTGATTCAATAGGTTACCAGCTACGGCATCAGTATATTTACGCTTGGTTGTGACTTTATAAGCAACTCGCAGATAACAAATAAACCAAGCATAGCCATTAACTTCTTATCGCCATATTCGCTGGCTATAAAGCCCTTCTTGCATAACTGCTTCTTCAGCTCTCGATAACCCAAGCTATTTCTGTTTTGCCTGAAGATGACTTTGGCTCTTCGATACATATGCAAATGCTCTGCTGTAATGATTTTAGCGGGTCGCTTCAGGCAAGCATAATAGGCTGAGTGACTGACGTCCATTACTTTACAAAGCTTACTTACTGGAAATACCGAAGATAGTTTCTTAAAGGTTTTAAACGTTACTTGGTTTCCTTTAGCAGGGCGCTGGCCTTTTTTAAGGTTTCTTTTTCCATCCTGAGCTCTTTATTTTCATTGTGAAGCCTTAACAATTCAGCTCGTTCACCTGCACTTAAACTGGTCTCAGATTGCTTAGCTTCAAACTTAGCTTTCTAGTTATAAAGTATTTTATCTGTGATGCCTAAAGACGCCGCTGTTTTTGGTACGCTTTAACCTTGCTCAGTTACTAATGCCACAGCTTCTAGCTTAAATTCAGCAGTATAATTTCTGTTTGTCATTTTTGTCATTTCACACCTCAATAATTGGGTTATATTCCATTATAAAAGTGTCCTGTTTGATTAAAGCAGAACAGTGTTTTATTAGGTCATCATTGCCATGCTTTCTGAATAATGTACCGTCAACTGCAAATACTTGTAAGCCATGCTAACTATCCTGAGTGTAACGCTCAAGTCCTCATTTATAGTTACATTGCCTAAAAAGCCCTGGCCTAGGATTTTATAGGCTTCAATTAAAGCATTTTTAGCTATTAGCTTTTCATCAACTAACCCTTCGGCACAAATATTTAATCATCGTGATACTTCAGCGATTGTCTCAATGCGAAAATACGCCATACCAACCACTAACCAAAGCAATATATCACTGGGTAGTCTTCGTCTTCTAATTGTTGCCTTAGATGAAAGCCAAGTGGCTTGCGCAACCCATTCGGTAGGAATGTGTTCACAAAATGTAGAAAGTTGAGCTAGTTCAATAGCTGACTCGTCTATAATATCTACAAATAAATGTGTGCTAGATATAAAAAAACCATAATCAGAAACCTGACTAAAGGTTTTTCACGATCATTTGGATCGGTTAACTGATCTCTTTCTTATTAGATCTGAATAGCCCTAGAAGGTGGATTTTTTGTAAAAATATTTTTTGTTTCATAATAGTAAATCACGAAGTGTTTATTAACACTATTTATTATTTCACATCAACCACTTTACTTGCCTTTTTATACTGAATTTTAAATCCCTTCCAAGCTGGTAATTCCCATCTTTTTGGGGCATCTTTGCGAGCGCCACTATCGTAATGCAGGGTTAAACGCTTAGCCTTAAAGAAATACTCAACCGATAGCTTTAACTCAGGTAAATCGATTTTAAGCGGGTATTTTTCTTTAAATGGCTCAATTAACCAAGACTCCACACCTTGATAAAACAAGTCTTCGGGTTCGATTAAGGCTAAATCATCTTGTTCACGAATACCTAAATTGGTCAAAGTTTCTAGCAAGTATTGCTCGGCTGTTGGTAGTGTCTCAGTAATATTTTCAGCTAAGTTATAAAGAGTATGATAATCAATCGACCCCGTCACTTGCTCGGCTACGCCCGGCATTAATTGATTATTGAGTATGAGCTCGACACAGGCGGGAATGAGGGTGTTTGAGGTGACAGGCTCAAGTTTTGACGAAAGTTCTACACCGGCAAAAATATGGCTGATATTCACCATGATATCATCGTCAATGATTTCAGCTTTGTTGAGTGTGGTTTCGTATTGTGCGTATTCACTAATAAGATTAAGCGATATAGGTGCGGCGCAGGTTGCCAACGTCATGGCTTGTTTTGTCCCTTTACCAGCCATGGCATACGTGTCTAACACTATCATTGCTTGCGCCTTATCGTTAATGCGAGATTCTTTGGCAGGGATCACTTCGTTGTGGCCATTACCAAAAGCACCACGTCGATTATTTCTTTTTATGTAAAGTAAATCAGGTCGAGCTTGAGCAATATGTTGTAAGAGTAAGTTTCTATCAAAATTCGCGGCTTTACTGAGCTCTGGTAATGAAAAGGCCTCTCGTAGTTGTTCGCTAAATTGCTTGGCCTCTTCAAACGCGTTTTGTTCGACATTTACATGAGGGGCTTTACCTCTAAGTAGATTAATAGCTAATTCTAGATCGCAATGATTAGGTAGGGTCTTGTTTAATTCTTCGAGTTGTTCTGAATTATTCGGTAGCTGATAAACCCTTGCTGGCACACTTAAAACGGCAATGGCATCGATCATGGCTTGTTTTAGTACTCCGCTTGGCATCTGCGTAATTAAGTATGCATATTCTGCATCAATGGGTAGCGGATATAACACTTTGCCCAGTTCTGTGGCGTTCAAATCATTATCAAGGGCTGCGACTTTTTGTAATTGTGTAATGGCGGTATTTAACGAGCTACTTGGCAATGGTTCTAAAAATTGTAACTCATGTATATTGAACCCTGCACAAGCACTCGCCAATACCAGTTCAGACAAGGCTTCCCTGTGAATTTCTGGCGGCGTGGTTTTTATTAGTGGCGCATATTGACCGTATAAGCGTATGCAGCTACCTGCTTGTGTTCTACCGGCGCGGCCAAGTCGTTGTTTTGCTGAGTCCGCAGCTATGGCTTCTAGTGCCAGTACTGTTTTACCGCCGCGAAGATGGGTGCGACGCTCAAGGCCTGAATCAATCACAAAGGTAATATTGGGGATGGTCAATGACGTTTCTGCGACATTGGTTGCTAAGATAATACGTTGTTTTGATTGTTGTTTAAGCGCCAAATCTTGCTGTGATTTATGACAACCACTATACAAACCAATGACAATGGCATCTAACTCCTTGAGCGCACTCGCGGCACTTTGAATTTCGCCTTTGCCCGGTAAAAACACCAAAATATCACCTTGGGTTTCATGCAATGCTTGAGCACAAGCTTGATATACCCTTGGGGCTAAGTCATGTTTGCTTGGCATCGCCCGCATATCATCTGCAATAAAGGTCTCTTCGACGGGGAACATTTTGCCTTCGCTATGAAGGTGCGTTGCGTGTAAATAATCACATAGAGGCTTTGTATCTAGTGTGGCCGAGGTGACGATGAGTTTATGCGCTTGATGACTTTTAAGAAGAGCAAGGAGTAGATCCATGTCCCAGCGGCGCTCGTGAAATTCATCGAGCATGACCACATCAAATTCTTTTAATTTAGACTCAAAAAACCACCGCAGTGCGACACCTGGTGTGGCAAATACCACTTGGGTGTTTTCATCGAAGTGGCTTTCAAAACGAATGGCGTAGCCAATCTCTTTTCCGAGCGGTTGCTGGCTTTGCTCAGCTAAATATTCCGCAAGTGACGTACAGGCAATACGTCTTGGTTGTACTACCAACACTCGGCCAATTTTTTTTGCCCAAACAGGTAAACAAGTTGATTTGCCTGAACCAGTGCTTGCGCTGATCACAAGCGGAGAAGAGTCAATATGAGCGTGAAAATCAGCTTCTATATGGGCTATGGGTAAAGTCATGGCAGAGTGTTCTATCTTATAATCTTTAAGTTTCTTTGATTTTATCAAAGCTATATTGAAATCGCTGCAATTCGTACCTACTAACTCATTAGTAGAGTAAAGAGAATTCACATGATAAATATTTTCTTGATGTTGGCACTTGTCGCCTTTGTGGTTATTTATTGGCGTTGGCATGATGTAATGAGGCAATATTGGCAGCGTAAATATGCTGAGCAAAACCTGTCAGAGCAAGATAAGCAGATCTTACTTAAATATATGCCTATCTATCGTAATATGACCGACAATGACCGTGAAAAGCTCGAAAATCATATTGTCTGGTTTTTAGGTGAAAAGCGTGTATTAGGCCGCGATGGTTTAACAGTGAATCGTGCCATGGTCTTACTGATTGCTGCCGATGCTTGTTTATTGGTGCTGAACAGCCAGTGGCCTTTATATCCAAATGTGAAAGAAGTGCTGTTATATCCCAGTAGCTACTATGCGCCACAGCAAAGTCGCGATTCGGCAGGGCTGGTTAATTACCATACCTCAGTTAGACAAGGGGAATCTTGGCCCGGTGGTACTTTGGTTTTAAGTTGGGATAACGTCATTGAAGGGCATAGGTTACCTGAAGATGGCCATAATTTGGTGTTTCACGAATTTGCCCATCAGCTCGATCAGCAAACAGGGCAAACCAATGGTACACCTCAGTTACATTCAGAGGCCATGTATCAACAATGGGGTAAAGTGTTTACTCGTGCATTTTCAAACTTGAAAAGTCATGTGGCTTACGGCATGCATCATGTTATGCATAGTTATGGGGCAACCAATGAAGCGGAATTTTTTGCGGTGCTGACCGAGACATTCATAGAAAAACCGTTCGAGCTGAACCAATACGACCCAGAGCTATTCACGTTACTGACGGATTATTACCAGTTTGATCCCCGTAACTGGTACCGTCGATAAAATCTGCAATTGGTGGCTTTTTTCTGGTATCTCATACGAAATTTTGTTGCAATCAGTTGTAATGATAACTGAGAGACAACAAGATGAAAAAACAGTTTTATAGTGCGCTCGCACTTTCTGTGTCATTGGCACTTGGCAGTGCACAGGCCGCAGAAAAATCAGAAAAATGGCAAGTTGATTCGCCGCAAGGTGAGTTCTTCGATGCGAAAGTATCGGTAGAGCAAGGTACTTGGATGAATGTCGACGTCAGCCCAGATGGTAAAACCATTGTATTTGATTTACTTGGTGACATTTACACTATGCCGATGAAAGGCGGTAAAGCCACACAGTTAACCTCAGACATTGGTTGGCAAATGCAACCACGCTTTAGCCCTGATGGTCAGTATATTGCTTTTACTTCAGATCAAGGTGGTGGCGACAATATTTGGGTGATGAAGACCGACGGATCAGAGCAAACCGCCGTTACCAAAGAAACGTTTCGTTTATTGAACAGTCCGGCATGGAGTCCAGATGGTAACTTTATCGTGGCGCGTAAGCACTTTACCGGTACTCGCTCTTTAGGTGCGGGCGAAGTTTGGATGTACCACAAAAGCGGTGGTAATGGTGTTCAGCTAACGAAGCGTCCAAATGAACAAAAAGACTTAGGTGAGCCTGCGTTCTCGCCAGATGGTCGTTATGTGTATTTCTCACAAGATGCCACACCGGGCAAAACTTTCCACTACTCAAAAGATTCAGTGGCAGGCATTTATAAAATTAAGCGTCTAGACAGAGAAACAGGTGAGATCGAGGTGATCTTATCGGGTATGGGCGGTGCCATTCGTCCAACCCCGTCACCAGATGGTAAAACACTGGCATATATTAAACGTGACGATTTTCAATCAAGCCTCTATTTATATGACTTAGAGTCAGGTGAGCATACTAAGCTTTATGGTGAACTTGAGCGTGATATGCAAGAGACTTGGGCCATTCACGGTGTATATCCAACCATTGCTTGGACACCAGATCAAAAACATTTGATATTCTGGGCAGGTGGTAAAATTCATAAACTGGCTGTGAAAGACAAATCAGTTGAAGAAATTGCCTTCAAAGTAGAAACCACCAAAAAGCTTCAAAAAGCATTACGTTTTGCTCAGGACATCGATGAGCCTGAATTTGATGTGAAAATGCTTCGTAACGTACAAGTCTCTCCTGACGGTGAAACGGCCATTTTTGAAGCCATGGGTCATATTTACAAAAGAGATCTTGATTCTGGCAAAATTAAGCGTTTGACTAAGCAAAAAGATCATTTTGAATTCTTCCCACAATTTTCTCGTGATGGCAAAAAGATTGTTTATGTTACTTGGGATGATAAAGAGCAGGGCTCGGTACGTGTTGTATCTGCGCGCTCAGGTCGAGGTAAAGCAGTTACTAAACAGCCAGGCAAATATGTAGAGCCAACATTTAGTCCTGATGGCGACACAGTGGTGTACCGTAAAACTTCAGGCAGTTCGATTTTAACGCCTGAGTGGTCATTAAAGTCGGGGATTTACAAAGTTTCAAGTAAAGGCGGAGAATCAGAGCTCATCACAGAGTCAGGTTTCCAACCTCAGTTTGCTGACAGAAACGACCGTATTTTTGTAATGGCTGGGTGGCCTAAACCGCAATTGCGCGCAGTAAACTTAGAGACGAAGAAAACACAGGTTTTATACGAATCAAAACATGCGACTGAATACCGCGTATCTCCGGATGGTAAATATCTCGCATTTGCTGAACGTTTTAAGGTATTTGTGACGCCGTTTGTAGAGAGTGGCAAAACCATTAATATCTCTCCAAGCGATAAACAATTTCCTGTTGAGCAGTTATCTGTCAGAGCGGGGGAGGGCATTTCATGGAGTGCTAAAGGCGATAAACTATATTGGAGTCTAGGACCTGAGCTTTATCATGCGTCACTTGCAGGCATGTTTGATATCAATAAAGCTGAAGATGCTGACTTTAAAGTGGCCAGTGGCACAAACATTGGTTTCAAGCAGAAAATGGCTGAGCCAAAAGGCATGATTGCGTTAACTGGCGCAATCATTGTTACCATGAAAGGCGAGCAAGTTATCGAAAATGGTGTGGTGCTGACTGATGGCAAGCACATCAAAGCGGTGGGGTCACAAGCTGATGTGCGTATTCCAAAAGGCGCAAAAGTGATTGATGTAACAGGTAAAACTATTTTACCTGGGCTGGTGGATGTACACGCGCACGGTGCGCAAGGCAGTAACGAGATCATTCCAGAGCAAAACTGGAAGAACTTTGCGGGCTTGTCTTTAGGTGTAACAACCATTCACGATCCATCAAACGATACCACAGAGATCTTTGCAGCCAGCGAAATGCAAAAAGCAGGCAAAATTGTTGGCCCTCGTATTTTCTCAACCGGCACAATTTTGTACGGAGCGAATATGCCGGGTTATACATCACACGTAGATTCATTAGACGATGCTAAGTTCCACTTAGAGCGTTTACAAAAAGTCGGTGCCTTTAGTGTGAAGTCTTATAACCAACCGCGTCGTGAGCAGCGTCAGCAAGTGGTTGAAGCGGGTCGTCAGTTAGGCATGATGGTTGTGCCTGAAGGTGGGTCATTGTTACAACACAACCTCACTATGGTCGTTGATGGTCATACTGGTATTGAGCACTCGTTACCTGTCTCGCATATCTATGACGATATTAAGCAGTTATGGTCGCAGACTGATGTAGGTTATACACCAACGCTAGGTGTGGCTTATGGCGGTATTTGGGGTGAAAACTATTGGTACGATAAAACAGATGTGTGGGCACACCCAAGATTAAGTAAGTTTGTGCCTAAGAATCAATTACTACCACGTTCAATGCGTCGTATTAAGTCACCAGATCACCACTATAATCACTTCAACAACGCACGTGTGTCTGCTGAATTACAAGACTTAGGTGCGCTAGTGAATCTAGGTGCACACGGTCAGCGTGAAGGCCTAGCGGCACACTGGGAAATCTGGATGTTTGCACAAGGTGGCATGACGCCACATGAAGCATTGCGTGCAGCTACGATTGATCCGGCTAAGCATATCGGTCTTGATGAACATATTGGTTCAATTGAGGCGGGTAAATTAGCTGACTTAATCGTGCTAGATAAAAACCCGTTAGATAACATCAGAGATACGGACAAGATCAGTCTTACTATGATCAATGGCCGTTTATTTGATGCGTCAACGATGCAAGAAGTCGGTGCTAAAAAACGTGAGAAGTTATTCTTCGAAGAGTAACATTTTCATTGGTGAGTGAGGCTTAGGTCTCACTCCTGTTGGATTTTAATCTTTCAATGTTAAAATCCAGACATAAAAAAACCGCGGTAAACGCGGTTTTTTTATGTCTAGCTGTGAGTGGAGATTAAACCACACCACGTGGAAGGCGACAGTCATGCTCTTTTTCAGCAAGACGGATAATCCAGAACTCTTCTGGTGTGTAGCCTTCTTCGTTAGCTTTAACAACAGTAAATGCTGCTTTTTTAGTTTTCGCAGGCGCTGCTGGTTTTTTTGTTTCTTTTTTAGCAGGAGCCGCTTCTTGGCTAGGAGCCGCAGAACCAGAAGTAAGCTCTTCTGTTAGTGCTGCTACATCTGCAAGACGCATGTTTTTGCCACCGTCAATGCTGTACCAGCCAGGTTTAGTTGTGATCTCTGGCTTTTTACCATGGGCAGCTTCATATGCAGCTTCAAAAGCGCTTAATACTTCAGTTTTATCAAGTTTACTCATCGTAGATCCTAGTCGTTAATACGCGGATACGCGGGTTTAATTTAAAGGCGCATTTATACCGAAAATTGGGCTAATTTTCAATTTTTTGCGCCATTTCTCTACTTTTAGCCATCTAAAATGTGATAAAGCGCTGTAAAAGTAAGCATTTTAACGTATTTTTAAGCACTGATTCATAAAGCTTCAGGGTTAATGAATCGTCTTAATGCAATCCACGCTTTACCTATAACTTCATGCCAGTGACTCGTAACCGCTCTTAATACCCCCGAATCTGGAATAAAAAGCTTATAAGTAGGAGTATTTGTATAAGTGTAAAATTGCACGGGTGCTTTGAGCACATCAACCCCTTGCACATAAAATAAATCACTGGCTCTGGCCATATGACTTGCTGACGTTACCAATGCAACTTGTCTATCGACTAATTTTGGGGCAAGAAGTTTTGCTTCATCGGCGGTGTCTTTGGCTGTTGGGTTGGTCGAAATACGGTGTTTCGCAATACCTAAACTTTTAGCAGTCTCAGCCATTAAATCAGCGCCAGTGGTTATACCAAAACCATACCCTGAGACTATCAGTTTAGCTTGAGGGTATGCGTTTGCCAGACGAAGCCCTTCAACTAGGCGTGATAACGCGCAACCACCAAGTTGGCCATTTGCTGGCAAACGGCTATTGGCATAGACATCACAGCCAAGTACAACAATATAGTGGAGCTTTTTGTGTTTTTTAATATTGAAAGGCGCTTGTGTCTTTTCAACAGGTTCAATCAATAAGTTTGCGCCGTAAGGTGTGCTTATAAACCAAGTGGCAAGAACACTAAGCCAAGCAATTAAGTATGACTTTTTATTTTGTTTTGCGATAAATAATAAACACAGTGACAAGATGATCAATGTGAGTGGCAAGGGCATCAAGAGGCCGCCGATGATCTTTTTGATTTCAAACATAAAAAAGCCCAAAGAGAATTTGGGCTAGTTTAAAATAGAATCAGTAAGACAACCAGATGATTTCTGTGGTTATCGTCCGTTACTTTGCTTACACGTATTTAAGAAGTGACGATAGACAGGGTTGTCTTTCATGTTTTTCTTCATGGCTAAATACATCGGACGATTTAAACCCAGTGCGCCCAGCGGAATAGACTTAATTAACCCTTGGCTTTCATAAGGTGTTACTAGCCAATCAGGTAGAGCGGCAACACCCATTCCGGCACTGACTAACTGGAAAATAAGTAATCCTTGGTCAACCGTTTTTAATGTACCGTCAAAGCGTGCATTTTGAATAAAATGCTTAAAAATATCTTGGCGCTCTTTTGGAATAGGGTACGAAATAATGGTTTCGTCTTTTAAGTCGAGGGCCGTTACGTAGGCTTTTTTAGCCAGTTCATGATCGGGTGATACAATCAGCTTCAATTTAAAATCAAATAGATGCGCGTATTCAAGCTTATCTGCTTCACGAATGTCAGAAGTTAATACTAAATCTAAGTCATCGTTGAGTAGCTCAGGAATAGCGTCGTAGCTAAACCCGCGCTCATAATCTACATGGATGTCAGGCCAGAAGTTGTTAAATTCTCTGATTGTCGGCAATAACCAATGGAAACATGCGTGACATTCAACACTTAAGCGCAGTTGCGAAATTGGCTGATTAAGGCTTTCTTTTAACCGACACTTTGTAGCTTCTACTCTTGGTAACACTTCGTTGGCCAATTCTAGTAATAGCATACCTTGTGGGGTAAAACGCACTGGTTGTGTTTTTCTTTCGAACAATTGACAGTCTAATTTGTTCTCTAAGTCTTTAATTTGGTGAGATAAAGCAGATTGAGTTAAAAACAGTTCACGGGCTGTATTGACAAGCGAGCCGGTTTCTTTAAGCGTTGAAATGGTTTTTAAATGTTTAATATCTATCATCTTCAATAAATCTCATTCTTAGAGTGAGCAAAATTCAGAGTTCACCTATTCTTGAACTGCATAACTTCAATTTCCGTGTTTGCTAGTTTATAAAAACAGCATAAAACTGTGTTTAATTAGCAAAATCACTATAACACTATTTTTGACAGCGTTGTCATGTTTTGATCATATTTTTTACAAATTTATTTGATTAATTTTGTTCATGTTAAAACTGAAAAACCATCAATTGTCTTCATCCTATCTCATGTTAATACTTTTAGCCATCTAAACATCCGTATAATTTTAAGGAAAGAGCATGGCGCATATTCATAATTTAGGTTTTCCTCGAGTTGGCAAAAAACGTGAACTCAAATTTGCAGTCGAAGCGTATTGGCGAGGCGAGCTAACTAAGGCCGAGTTACTAGAGAAAGGCAGAGTGATCAGAGCCGAGAATTGGGCGATACAGGCTGAAGCTGGCATTGAATTACTCCCAGTTGGCGATTTTGCATGGTATGACCATGTACTCAATACCAGTTTATTAGTAGGCGCTATACCAAAACGCCATGTAAATACCGATGGCAGTGTTGACCTAGATACATTATTCAGAATAGGCCGAGGTAAAGCGCCAAGTGGTTGTGCCTGTGCTGCGAGTGAAATGACTAAGTGGTTTAATACCAACTACCACTATATAGTGCCTGAACTTTCTAAAGAGCAAAGCTTTGAACTTAGCTGGCAGGCACTGTTTGAAGAAGTCTCTGAAGCATACAGTCTGGGTTATAAAGTTAAACCTGTTTTGGTAGGGCCTGTCACTTATTTGCATTTAGCTAAGTGTGCAGATGAGCCGTTTAATAAGCTTTCACTTCTAGAAAAGTTACTACCGGTTTATCAGCAAGTATTACAAAAGCTGGCTGAACTTGGCGTTGAATGGGTACAGATTGACGAGCCAATTCTTGCCTTAGAGCTATCAGATGAGTATCGCACTGCATTGCGCACTTCTTTTGCTACATTAAATGGGCAAGGTGTGAAGGTTTTACTGGCAAGCTACTTTGATTCAGTAAAAGATTACTATGAAGATATTCAGCAATATTCTGTTGCAGGCGTGCATTTTGATTGTGTGGCTGGTGAGCAAGATCTTGCAAAGTTAAACCAGCTTTTAAATGACGACCAGGTATTATCTTTAGGGGTTATAAATGGCCGTAATATTTGGCGAGCAGATCTGTCTGCTATTTATGATCAAATCGAGCCCATAGCACAAAGTCGTGGTGATAATTTATGGTTAGCACCGTCATGTTCATTACTCCATACCCCGGTAGATTTAGATCAAGAAGAAAAGCTTGATGCTGAATTACGTTCTTGGTTGGCGTTCGCAAAACAAAAGGCACAAGAGCTTAAGTTACTTAAAGCAGCCATTAATAATAAAGCACTAACAACTTTAGATTTATATTCTGCGCCCGTAAAAGCTAGAGCGAGTTCTAAGCGAGTAAATAATCTTTTGGTTCAAGAAAAAGTGGCATCACTTACTGCCGAGCACGCAAAGCGACAAAGTGAATTTGCCAAACGAACTAAAAAGCAGCAAGCCGCATTAGGGTTACCTTTATTACCGACCACAACCATAGGCTCTTTTCCACAGACACAAGCCATTCGTCAAGCACGAAAAGAGTTTAAAGCCGGTGTTATTTCAGCCGCAGAGTACGAAAACCAAATGCAAGCGGAGATCCGTTATGCGGTTGAAGAGCAAGAAGCGCTTGATATCGATGTGCTAGTGCATGGTGAGGCTGAGCGTAATGATATGGTTGAGTATTTTGGTGAGCAGCTCGAAGGATTTGCATTTACGCAATTTGGTTGGGTGCAAAGCTATGGCTCTCGCTGTGTTAAACCGCCTATTATTTGGGGCGATGTATCTCGAGAAAAGCCAATGACTGTGGGCTGGACGCAATATGCGCAAGCGCAAACCGCTAAGAAAATGAAAGGTATGCTCACAGGGCCTGTCACCATTTTATTTTGGTCATTTGTTAGAGATGATCTCGATAAGCCGAGCATTGCAAATCAAATCGCATTGGCGCTTCGAGATGAAGTCGTCGATTTACAAAACGCGGGAATTGATATCATACAAATTGACGAACCAGCATTTCGAGAAGGCATGCCATTAAAGGCAAGTGAATGGCAAAGTTATCTTGATTGGGCGGCATATGCATTTAGAGTGTCGGCATCGGGGGTTAAAGATGAAACGCAAATTCATACACACATGTGTTATGCAGAGTTCAACGACATTATTGGTGCAATCGCCGATATGGATGCTGATGTGATCACCATAGAAACATCTCGGTCGAACATGGAACTACTAAATGCTTTTGAAGATTTTGCCTATCCAAATGAGATTGGTCCCGGTGTGTATGATATTCATAGTCCGAATGTGCCAGACATTGCGTGGATCAAATCGCTTATTCATAAAGCCGCCGAGAAGATCCCCGTGGAGCGTTTATGGGTGAATCCTGATTGCGGTCTAAAAACTCGTGGATGGGAAGAAACTAGAGCTGCGCTTGATAACATGGTGAAAGCGACCAAAGAGCTCAGAAAGGAACTAGGATAAAATTAGCTTGAACTAAAACTAAATTTAGCTAGAAGATAAAACAAAACCTGCGTAAGGCAGGTTTTGTTTTATTAATTTAAGTAGAAGGTCACTTTTAAATAGGTAGTACCATCTCTGTATGTTTGAGTAATAACTCCATGGCTTTATCGGCAGGTAGTGGCTTCGACACAATATAGCCTTGACCAAATTGACAACCTTTACGTTTTAGTAGCGCCCATTGTTTTGGGTTCTCAATACCTTCAGCAACCACAGTGAGCTTTAAAGAGTGGGCTAGAGATAAAATAGCATCTACCAAGGGGTTCTCTTTTTGTGTTAATTGATCCACAAAGCTCTTATCTATTTTCAGTACATGGATCGGTAATTGATGAAGATAACCAAGCGCCGAATAGCCCGTACCAAAATCATCTAAATAAAGTTTTACACCGAGTGGCTCTAATCCTTCAATAATTCGCGTTGCTAGGCTGAGGTTTTCAATTAAACCTGACTCAGTTATTTCTAAACACAATGTCCCATTGGGTAACTGGTATTTGGTGTAGATCTCTTTCATAAAGTCTACAAACTCAAGACTGGCAAAGTGACGAGACGAGACATTGACGGTTACTCGAATTGTCGGCATACCTGCGCGACGCCATTTTTGTAACTGTGCACCCGCAAGCTCTAATAAATGCAGGTCTAGGTCGATGATCTGGCCTGTTTGCTCAGCAATAGGAATAAAGTCATTAGGCGGCACTAAGCCAGTTTTTGGGTGATGCCATCTTACCAAGGCTTCAAAACTGACAATATGAGGGTCTTGCAATGCAAAAATAGGCTGAAAGAACAGCTCGAACTCATTGTTTTTGATGCCATGTTGTAAGTCGTTTTCAATATCTGCTTGGCGCTTTAGCTTTCGGCGCATGGCATTATTGAAGTAACACACTTGGCCTCTACCACGAGACTTAGCTTCATACATGGCAGCGTCTGCCTGTTGCAGTAATGAGATCGCATTGTCTTTGGCACTTTCTGTGAAGGCTACACCGATACTACTGGATGCTTGTAAAACATGACCATCAATGTGTAAAGGCTTTGCGATTGCATTGGTGATACGTTCAAGCGCCAATTCTACTTGATGTTTGTCCTGAACATTTTCCATAAAGATCGCAAACTCATCACCGCCGAGTCGGGCAAAAGTATCGGTTTTACGAATACAGCTTTTTACCATATTAACAATTGCGATAAGAAAGTGGTCACCCACATCGTGACCGAGAGAATCATTAATACTTTTAAACCTATCCAGATCTAAATAGAGTAAACAGTGTAGGTTTTTTTGCTTGGCACGGCCCAAAGCCAAAATCGCGTGTTTCACGCGCTCAAACAATAAGTAGCGGTTCGCTAATCCGGTTAACTCATCGTGTAATGCTCTATGCTCTAGTGCTTGACGAGAGATTTGACGATCTATGGCCATACTTACTTGACGGCTTATATAAGTAAGGATCTCAAGATCATGCGCTTCAAAGCTTTTATGTTTTTGATAACTTTGCAGCACAATAACGCCCTGATACTGTTCGTTAACTGTAAACGGCACACCTAACCAAGAAAGTGGCGAACGACCGAGCATTTTAAAATGTCCGTCTTCAATATGCTGTTTAAATTGAGCTTGATCGCACAGCAGCGCTTTATTACTTTTCAGCAAATAATACGACGCGGAATCTTTTAATTGGTCTTTTGAAATTTTTGGCGTTGCTAAACACTTTAATTCACTTTCAATAAGGTATTTAATTTCTAAGACATCTGACTTGCGGTTATAAAGCGCAATAAAAAAGTTTTCCGCGGGTAATTGTGTATTAATGATCTGGTAAAGATCATCATAAAATGCATTTAAGTCAGCAGATTTATACGCGATGTTAGCAATTTTTAGTAAGCACTGTTCGAGCTGTTGGGCTTGGTTTAACTGATTTACTGTTGTAGTTAAATTATCAAGTGTACGAACTTGATATATTTTTGCGCTTAATAAATGCGCAACGGTAGACAGTATTTGTAAGTGCGCATCAGTAAAATAATTTAATTCTGGGTGTTCACAATCAATTACCCCGAGCAGGGTATTTTCATAAACTAAAGGCACACATATTTCTGATAGAGCAGGGCGTGAGTCGGCAATATACATCGCTTCTTTTCGCACATCTCCTGTGACAAACGGTACTTGAGTACGAGCAACATGTCCGGTGATACCTTGATCTATCGGTATACGCGTTTGCGCTACTTGGTAATCGATACTTTGATGCGCGACACCCATTGAGGCAACTTCGTCTAAGAATTCAGCTTGTTCATCAGCTAAATAGATAACACAGTCGACAAAGCCTAAGCGACTGACAACTTGAGAAGTTACATAATCAAATAATTCATCTAGCTGTGTGATCTGTAAAAGCGAAGATGAAAATTGATTAATAATGCTGAGCTGTTCGGTTTTTGATTCTAATTTGTTGTTATTCGAAAGCATGCACAATATTCATTCTGGTCCATGACTATACGTTAACCTACTTGTCACTAAAACTACATAATAAAATAGGTCCATTAACGAATTTGATTGTAAATGGTTGTATAGAAATGGGGAGTATTTCGTCCCAAAAACTTTACTAGATAAGGCTAAGTGCCTATGATCGAGCAAATTCAGCAGCGGAAATAAGCAATGACAAGTAAAGTAACCACTTTAACTATTACTCGACCTGATGATTGGCACATTCATTTACGTGATGGTGTGCAGCTAAAAGATACAGTTCGAGATGTGAGCCGTTATATGGGTCGCGCCATTATCATGCCAAACCTTGTACCACCTGCGACTTGCACTGATACAGCGTTATCTTATCGTGATCGTATTATGGCTGCAGAGCCGCAAGGTAATTTTGAACCTCTCATGGTTTTATATCTCACAGATAAAACAACCCCTGAAGAAATCAGAAAAGCAAAGGCTACAGGTAAAATTTTCGCTGCAAAACTTTATCCTGCTGGTGCAACAACTAATTCAGATTCAGGCGTTACTGACATTGAAAATGTATTTCCTGCATTAGAAGCAATGCAAGAAGTAGGTATGCTGTTATTAGTACATGGTGAAGTAACCGATTCTTCAATCGATATTTTCGACAGAGAAAGAGTGTTTTTAGAAACAAAATTATCAAAAGTTGTTGATGCTTTCCCTGGTCTAAAAATTGTTCTAGAGCACATCACGACTAAAGATGCGGTTGAGTTTGTTGAAGCAGCCTCTGACAATGTAGCCGCAACTATTACTGCCCACCACTTACTTTATAACCGTAATCATATGTTAGCTGGTGGTATTCGTCCTCATTATTACTGTTTACCAATTCTTAAACGTAATACACATCAACAGGCACTAATAAAAGCTGCAACAAGCGGTAGCCCTAAGTTTTTCTTAGGTACCGACTCAGCGCCTCATGCCAAAGATAAGAAAGAAGCAGCATGCGGTTGTGCGGGTGCTTATACTGCTCACGCAGCAATTGAGTTATATGCTGAAGCATTTGAAGAAGTAGATGCATTAGATAAGCTAGAAGGCTTTGCTAGCCACTTTGGTCCTGACTTTTATGGCTTACCAAGAAACAACGATACCATCACGCTAGAGAAGTCACCTTGGCAGGTGCCTGATAGTTATCCGTTGGGCGATGCAGATGTTGTACCTATTAAAGCAGGTGCAGAAATCGACTGGAAAGTAGTCTAAATATAACTTAACTATTTTTTGTAATTTTTAAAACGCGCATCAAGCGCGTTTTTTTGTGCAATTATATTTCGTAACAAATATAATATTTGCAAGTTTTTAATATATTTATACTATTAATATTGAAGTGAAATTATTTTAAAATTCACACTAAACTATAAACTTAGACTTTAATAACCGAGAAGTGGCAATGAAAGAAATTAAATCATTTATTAAAACAGCAAGTGTGAGTGATCTTGAAAAAGCACTTGGATTAATAAACGACGCAATTGCCTCACAAAAAGCGCAGGAAGCTGCAAAAGCAGAAGTATTAGCTTTAATAAAAGACAAAGGACTGACTGTTGAGGACTTGCTTGAAAGTGCGCCGTTAGACAAGCGTAGTAAAGTAGCTATCAAATATCGTATTGAGAAAGATGGTGAGCTAGTAGAGTGGAGTGGTCGAGGCAAACGTCCAAAGGCCTTCATTGGTGTTGATTTAGAAAAATACGCAGTATAATCTCCAGCTATCGTTTTGTGAGCAGGCTTATAGCCTGCTCATTTGTTTTAGAGGTTATTTATTTACACGCTCAGACCTTACCAGCAAGAAGCTGTTCAAAATACCATATCTCATTTTCAGAAAACTAACGACCCAGCAGTCATTGTTTTACCAACAGGTGCAGGCAAAAGCCTTGTGATTGCAGAGTTAGCCAGACTCGCAAAGAAAAAAATTCTTGTTTTGGCTCATGTTAAAGAATTAGTTGAGCAAAATAGCGAAAAATATAAAAGCTTTGGTTTACAAGCGAGTATTTTCTCTGCAGGTTTAAAACAAAAGTCACTCATTCACCAAGTCACTTTTGCCAGTGTTCAATCGCTTTCTAGAAATATCGACCAATTAAATGAAGAATACTCCTTGGTCATTATTGATGAATGCCACCGCGTAAATGGGGATGATAATAGTCAGTACGGCAAAGTCATTTCAGCTTTGAAAGAACATAACGCGAGTTTAAAGGTGCTAGGTTTAACCGCGACACCATATCGTTTAGGCATGGGTTGGATCTATCAACATCATTATCATGGCTTTGCCAGAGGTAATAGCGACTCTCCATTTAAGAAATGTATTTTCGAGTTGCCCTTAAGGTATATGATAAGCAATAAATACCTTACGCCGCCTAAACAAGTTGATCCGGCAATAAAACATTATGATTTCTCCAGTCTGACAACAGATAACTTTGGCAGGTTTTCTGAAACAGAAATGAATAGTTTGTTAGATAGCCAAACTCGAGCGACAAAAAGTATCATTGACCATGTGATAGAGCAAAGCACTTCAAGAAAAGGTGTAATGATCTTCGCTGCCACGGTGATGCATGCTAAAGAAATTTTTTCGTACTTACCGCAAAGTGAAACCGCACTAGTGATAGGTGATACCCATCAGGCTGAGCGTGATGCCATTATTAAAAACTTCAAAAACAAACAAATAAAGTACCTTATAAATGTATCCGTTCTTACGACTGGTTTCGATGCCCCCCATGTTGACTTCATCGCAATATTGAGACCAACAGAATCTGTCAGTTTGTACCAACAAATAGTGGGACGAGGTTTACGGCTTGCAGAGGACAAAAAAGATTGCCTCGTTATAGACTTTGCAGGTAATCAGTTTGATTTGTTTCAACCCGAAGTGGGTGCTAAAAAACCAAGCTCAGATAACGAGCCTGTCCAAGTGCTTTGCCCTGGTTGTGGTTTTGCTAATATATTCTGGGGCAAAACAGATGAACAAGGAAAAGTCATTGAGCATTTTGGCCGCCGTTGTCAGGGGTTACTAAATAATGGTGAAGAAGAGCAACAATGTGATTACCGTTTTAAATTTAAAGAATGTGATGAATGTGGCGCTGAAAATGACATAGCCGCGAGGCAATGTCATCAATGTCATTCTATTATGGCTGATCCGGATGATAAATTGAGAGCGGCACTGAATCTTAAAAACGCCATGGTGTTACGTTGTAGTGGTTTGTCTATTACAACTCTGGCCGATGAAAAGCTAAAAGTAACTTACTTTGATGAAGACGGCGCATCTTGTAGTGAGGTGTACGATTTCAATAATAGTAAAAGTGTGTACGTTTTTAATAAGCAATACGCAAAACGTGTATCAGGTGTCTCTTCTCCAATTAACTTTAAGCGAGCTTCTACAGTCCAACAATATGCGTACCAATTAAAAGCACCAGACTTTGTCATTGCAAACCAACATAAGAAGTACGGTTGGCAAGTTAAAGAGAAGCTATTTGATTATGAAGGCAGCTATAGAGTTGCAGACAAGTCATAAACTAGGTATCAGAATGTTAGTGTTTGTGTGTTTTTTAATCTAAAAACATACAAAAATACACGTTTCGTTCAAAAAGTGCGCGAATGAACTGGTTTTTGCATTTTTCTTTAAAAAAGGGCTTGCGTAATTTTCTGCTCTCCCTATAATGCGCACCCACTGACACGGAGCGAGACGCTGAAAAGCAAATCAAAACGATGTCGAGTCAAATAAAACTTAATCTTAAAAACTTTTTAAAATTAAGTGTTGACATAAAAAGTGAAGTCGTTATTATGGCGCTCCACTTCGCAGCAAGGCTGCGGTAACTAACCAAGGTTAGTTACAACGTTCTTTAAAAATATGAAGCAATCATCTGTGTGGGCACTCGTACAGGTTGAGTTCTAACAGCTCTTGATTCAGGAGCAAAAAAATTAGAGTCTCAAATGTAACTGAGTGACTTCATAGTCAATTCGATTCGAAAGAATCAAAATCAGAATTCATTGAGCATGGTTTGAATTTTACTTCAAGCAAAAAACTTTTAATTGAAGAGTTTGATCATGGCTCAGATTGAACGCTGGCGGCAGGCCTAACACATGCAAGTCGAGCGGTAACATTTCTAGCTTGCTAGAAGATGACGAGCGGCGGACGGGTGAGTAATGCTTGGGAATATGCCTTAGGGTGGGGGACAACAGTTGGAAACGACTGCTAATACCGCATAACGTCTACGGACCAAAGGGGGCTTCGGCTCTCGCCCTTAGATTAGCCCAAGTGGGATTAGCTAGTTGGTGAGGTAATGGCTCACCAAGGCGACGATCCCTAGCTGGTTTGAGAGGATGATCAGCCACACTGGAACTGAGACACGGTCCAGACTCCTACGGGAGGCAGCAGTGGGGAATATTGCACAATGGGCGCAAGCCTGATGCAGCCATGCCGCGTGTGTGAAGAAGGCCTTAGGGTTGTAAAGCACTTTCAGTAAGGAGGAAAGGTTAGTAGTTAATACCTGCTAGCTGTGACGTTACTTACAGAAGAAGCACCGGCTAACTCCGTGCCAGCAGCCGCGGTAATACGGAGGGTGCGAGCGTTAATCGGAATTACTGGGCGTAAAGCGTACGCAGGCGGTTTGTTAAGCGAGATGTGAAAGCCCCGGGCTCAACCTGGGAACTGCATTTCGAACTGGCAAACTAGAGTATGATAGAGGGTGGTAGAATTTCAGGTGTAGCGGTGAAATGCGTAGAGATCTGAAGGAATACCGATGGCGAAGGCAGCCACCTGGGTCAATACTGACGCTCATGTACGAAAGCGTGGGGAGCAAACGGGATTAGATACCCCGGTAGTCCACGCCGTAAACGATGTCTACTAGGAGCTGGGGTCTTCGGACAACTTTTCCAAAGCTAACGCATTAAGTAGACCGCCTGGGGAGTACGGCCGCAAGGTTAAAACTCAAATGAATTGACGGGGGCCCGCACAAGCGGTGGAGCATGTGGTTTAATTCGATGCAACGCGAAGAACCTTACCTACACTTGACATACAGAGAACTTACCAGAGATGGTTTGGTGCCTTCGGGAACTCTGATACAGGTGCTGCATGGCTGTCGTCAGCTCGTGTTGTGAGATGTTGGGTTAAGTCCCGCAACGAGCGCAACCCCTATCCTTAGTTGCCAGCGATTCGGTCGGGAACTCTAAGGAGACTGCCGGTGATAAACCGGAGGAAGGTGGGGACGACGTCAAGTCATCATGGCCCTTACGTGTAGGGCTACACACGTGCTACAATGGCGCATACAGAGTGCTGCAAGCTCGCGAGAGTTAGCGAATCACTTAAAGTGCGTCGTAGTCCGGATTGGAGTCTGCAACTCGACTCCATGAAGTCGGAATCGCTAGTAATCGCGGATCAGAATGCCGCGGTGAATACGTTCCCGGGCCTTGTACACACCGCCCGTCACACCATGGGAGTGGGTTGCTCCAGAAGTAGGTAGCTTAACCTTAGGGAGGGCGCTTACCACGGAGTGATTCATGACTGGGGTGAAGTCGTAACAAGGTAGCCCTAGGGGAACCTGGGGCTGGATCACCTCCTTAACGATTTAGAACAGATTTGTTCGTAGTGTCCACACAGATGATTGTTAGTTAGCTTTATAGCTAATTAATATTGCTCTTTAAAAATTTGGAAAAGCTGATAATTAATTCTTTTAGAAGAAATTCTAAAAAGAGTTTTCAAAAGTAAAACAATGCCGATAAACATTTAATTGTTTATTAGCGTCTACTTTAGTATTCAATATTAACTTCTGGCGAAGTTAAAACTGTCTTTGACACATACACCTCAAAGTAATAAACCACTTCGGGTTGTATGGTTAAGTGACTAAGCGTACACGGTGGATGCCTTGGCAGTTGGAGGCGATGAAGGACGTACTAACTTGCGATAAGCCTAGTCAAGCCAGTAAGAGGCGCTTGAGACTAGGATTTCCGAATGGGGAAACCCACCTGTTTACAGGTATCGTTAACTGAATACATAGGTTAACGAGGCGAACGCGGAGAACTGAAACATCTAAGTACCCGTAGGAAAAGAAATCAACCGAGATTCCGAAAGTAGCGGCGAGCGAAATCGGACTAGCCCTTAAGCTTTAGTGTAGTTAGTGGAACATTCTGGAAAGTTTGACGACACAGGGTGACAGTCCCGTACACAAAAACTTATCTAAAGTGAAATCGAGTAGGTCGGAGCACGTGAAACTTTGACTGAATATAGGTGGACCATCATCTAAGGCTAAATACTCCCAACTGACCGATAGTGAACCAGTACCGTGAGGGAAAGGCGAAAAGAACCCCTGTGAGGGGAGTGAAATAGAACCTGAAACCGTGTACGTACAAGCAGTAGGAGCCCTTCGAGGGTGACTGCGTACCTTTTGTATAATGGGTCAGCGACTTATATTTTGTAGCGAGGTTAACCGTTTAGGGTAGCCGTAGCGAAAGCGAGTCTTAACTGGGCGTTGAGTTGCAAGGTATAGACCCGAAACCCGGTGATCTAGCCATGGGCAGGTTGAAGGTTGAGTAACATCAACTGGAGGACCGAACCCACTAACGTTGAAAAGTTAGGGGATGACCTGTGGCTTGGAGTGAAAGGCTAATCAAACCGGGAGATAGCTGGTTCTCCCCGAAATCTATTTAGGTAGAGCCTCGGACGAATACTTACGGGGGTAGAGCACTGTTAAGGCTAGGGGGTCATCCCGACTTACCAACCCTTTGCAAACTCCGAATACCGTAAAGTAATATCCGGGAGACACACGGTGGGTGCTAACGTCCATCGTGGAGAGGGAAACAACCCAGACCGTCAGCTAAGGTCCCAAAGTGTATGTTAAGTGGGAAACGATGTGGGAAGGCTAAAACAGCTAGGAGGTTGGCTTAGAAGCAGCCATCCTTTAAAGAAAGCGTAATAGCTCACTAGTCGAGTCGGCCTGCGCGGAAGATGTAACGGGGCTAAACATACCACCGAAGCTACGGCTGCATACATTAGTATGCGGGGTAGGGGAGCGTTCTGTAAGCGGCTGAAGCTCAATTGTAAAGTTGGGTGGACGTATCAGAAGTGCGAATGCTGACATGAGTAACGATAATGCGGGTGAAAAACCCGCACGCCGGAAGACCAAGGGTTCCTATCCCATGTTAATCAGGGTAGGGTAAGTCGACCCCTAAGGCGAGGCTGAAGAGCGTAGTCGATGGGAAACGGGTTAATATTCCCGTACTTGGAATAATTGCGATGGGGGGACGGAGCAGGCTAATCAAGCATGGCGTTGGTTGTCCATGTGAAAGGCTGTAGGCTGGTGACTTAGGAAAATCCGGGTCGCTAAGGCTGAGAGTCGAGACGAGCCACTACGGTGGTGAAGTTGATGATGCCCTACTTCCAGGAAAAGCCTCTAAGCTTCAGATTATTTCGAATCGTACCCCAAACCGACACAGGTGGTCAGGTAGAGAATACTAAGGCGCTTGAGAGAACTCGGGTGAAGGAACTAGGCAAAATTGTACCGTAACTTCGGGAGAAGGTACGCTGTTGTTGGTGATGAGACTTGCTCTCTAAGCTGACGACAGCCGCAGTGACCAGGTGGCTGGGACTGTTTATTAAAAACACAGCACTGTGCAAAATCGTAAGATGACGTATACGGTGTGACACCTGCCCGGTGCCGGAAGGTTAATTGATGGGGTTAGCTTAGGCGAAGCTCTTGATCGAAGCCCCGGTAAACGGCGGCCGTAACTATAACGGTCCTAAGGTAGCGAAATTCCTTGTCGGGTAAGTTCCGACCTGCACGAATGGTGTAACCATGGCCACGCTGTCTCCACCCGAGACTCAGTGAAATTGAAATCGCAGTGAAGATGCTGTGTACCCGCGGCTAGACGGAAAGACCCCGTGAACCTTTACTACAGCTTGGCACTGAACATTGAGCCTACATGTGTAGGATAGGTGGGAGGCTTTGAAGTGGCGACGCCAGTTGTCATGGAGCCATCCTTGAAATACCACCCTTGTATGTTTGATGTTCTAACATAGGTCCCTAATCGGGATTGTGGACAGTGCCTGGTGGGTAGTTTGACTGGGGCGGTCTCCTCCCAAAGAGTAACGGAGGAGCACGAAGGTTGGCTAAGTACGGTCGGACATCGTACGGTTAGTGTAATGGTAGAAGCCAGCTTAACTGCGAGACAGACACGTCGAGCAGGTACGAAAGTAGGTCATAGTGATCCGGTGGTTCTGAATGGAAGGGCCATCGCTCAACGGATAAAAGGTACTCCGGGGATAACAGGCTGATACCGCCCAAGAGTTCATATCGACGGCGGTGTTTGGCACCTCGATGTCGGCTCATCACATCCTGGGGCTGAAGTCGGTCCCAAGGGTATGGCTGTTCGCCATTTAAAGTGGTACGCGAGCTGGGTTTAGAACGTCGTGAGACAGTTCGGTCCCTATCTGCCGTGGGCGTTTGAGAATTGAGAGGGGCTGCTCCTAGTACGAGAGGACCGGAGTGGACGAACCGCTGGTGTTCGGGTTGTGATGCCAATTGCATTGCCCGGTAGCTACGTTCGGAATCGATAACCGCTGAAAGCATCTAAGCGGGAAGCGAGCCTCGAGATGAGTTCTCACTTTAACTTTAAGTTAACTGAAGGGCCGTTGGAGACTACAACGTTGATAGGCTGGGTGTGGAAGTGTAGTGATACATTAAGCTAACCAGTACTAATTACCCGTGAGGCTTAACCATACAACGCCAAAGTGGTTTTAGCTCAGAAGCTAATATGAACTAGAGTAGAAGTTTTATAATTATCAGATTTTTTCCAGATTTTAACAAATTTGCTTGGTGACCATAGCGTTTTGGAACCACCTGATTCCATGCCGAACTCAGAAGTGAAACGAAACAGCGTCGATGATAGTGTGGGTCTCCCATGTGAAAGTAGAACATTGCCAAGCACCTATTTAGAGAAAGCCCGATTCGAAAGAGTCGGGCTTTTTTGCTTTTATGGTGCTAAATCGTCCTGCACAGTGATGAGATTGTAAGCAGTGATAAAAAGACGAATTAGCGCAAGGTGAAGTGATACCATTCCGCATAAAGATTAAGTCAGCTTTATCCATTCTCGGCTGCACATCTTCTTCACTCGATCCGGTAGTGAAATAAATTGATTCCATGCTTTTGAAACTTCATCAACTATGTCGTCATAGCCAGAAAACACTCTATTGGATAAACAATGTTGTCGTATCCAGCTCCATACTTGTTCTATTGGATTTATACCATTCCGCATAAAGATTAAGTCAGCTTTATCCATTCTCGGCTGCACATCTTCTTCACTCGATCCGGTAGTGAAATAAATTGATTCCATGCTTTTGAAACTTCATCAACTATGTCGTCATAGCCAGAAAACACTCTATTGGATAAACAATGTTGTCGTATCCAGCTCCATACTTGTTCTATTGGATTTAGCTCTGGTGAATAAGGAGGAAGTTTTATGAGCGTTAAGTTGCTGAATTCTGCCGCAGTATCATCTGTATGCCAGCCTGCGCCGTCTATAATCACAACTGCATGCCTGCCAACTGGTGTAGCTTGTGATATTTGACGCATATGCTGCCTCATCGCTTCTTTATTTACAAATGGACTTACTAACGCTTCAGTTTGGCCTGTGGCAGGACATACTGCACCAAATAAGTACCCGTATTCAAACTGTTGTTGTTTCACAATCCTTGGCCGTGTTCCTGTTTCAGCCCAAATGCGTGTAGTCGGGTTCTGCTGACCAAATCGAGCTTCATCCTGAAACCAGACATCGATACGGTCAAGAGGAAGGTGGCCTGGAGTGTGAAGGATCGTTTCCAGTAGAAAGTTTTTTAAAAGCTTCTTGCCTCTGCTGTGATTGCTTAGGATGCTTCGAGCGACTTGTGATCCAGCTAAAGCCAAGCTGTTTTAGTATTTTATAGACATGATTTAAGTGGTAATGAACGCCAAACTCGGTGCTAATGTATTGCACAATGTCCTCACCGGTTAGACGGCCACCTTGAAGGTCTGAGTTTGCGCGCTTTATAAACTCAGACAGTTGCTCAAGCTGTGGTTGTTGGAGTCTAGATGGACGCCCTTGAATAGGCTTATTGTCTAAGCCATCGAGGCCATGCTCTAGGTAACTAGAGACCCATTTATTAACACTACTTCGTGCAGTATTAAGGCGTTTTGCAATGTCGGCTCTACTATTGCCCTCATAAAATAATGACACGGCAAGCAATCGAATGCGCTTTCGTGCGTTGGGTTCTTTTCGGGAAAGCGATAAAAGCTGTTCAGATATGTTTGTGTTCAACGTTATTGAGTTGGTGATTTTATATGACTTCTATTAGATCAGATATTTAAGCGGAATGGTATAACGCAAGGTGAAGTGAGCAACCTTCGCAGGAGTTCATCTTTTCTTGTTGAATTAGTTTCCATGTAGATAAACCTCGTTTGCTAATTCATCCCTGAAGCTGGGTCCCATCGCGCATCCATGCGCTCATCTCAATGAACTGCGAAGCTACGCTTCGGTCTCATTTCGTCCATGTGAAAGTAGAACATCGGCAAGCACCTATTTAAAGAAAGCCCGATTCGAAAGAGTCGAGTTTTATAGTGCAGAATTTTCGCATCGATATGTAAGTGTCTCAGCGCTTGTTAAAATAGATTGATTCACCTTGGGCAAAGAAAATGTGCTCGCTTTGCTCGCTGTCATTAACTTTGCACTACTTCACTGTGTTCGCTGTCGCTAATTTTGCACTATTTACGTATTAATCGGTGTGATTGGTTAAAATTGAATGAAGTAAAAGGGAATTAGATATAGGTAAAGTCGTTCTCACGAACCGTTCAAAGGCAGAAAAAACTTAGAGGAAGAGAGTGTTTAATTAGGCAATGACTTAACTGTTTTATGCTTTGTACTCGGCTGTGGTAAAGCCCAAAAAAGCGATGCTTTATTGGGCTTCGAAAACGCTTAAACTTGCTTTGACGGTCGTGAGAATATGTACGACACGACGGCTATTTTTATGCTGCCAACGACGCAGGCAAGCCATGCCGCTGGTGAAAGCACAATCAAAATGGCATAACTGATAGCCATACTTGTTGACGCAAAAATTTTCGCTTTCAGTGGAATAATCTTATGCGTTTGCCACTGTCTTAAACTGCGGCCAAAACGAGGGTGACAGAGTAACCACTTGGCAAGTTTGGGAGACGCGTTTGAAAAGCACGCCAAAGCCAAAATAAAAAACACAGTGGTTGGCATGACGGGCAGAACAATACCAATCACTCCAAGGGCGACAAATAAATACCCACATAGCAGTAGGGCTACTTTTTTATATTTGGCAAAGGCGGCTTTTAATTTCATGGGTATACGTGAGCCTGAAATGCTTGGAAACGCGTAAACGCTTGTCTAGCGCCTTCAATCAGTGCTTGCTCCTGTTGTTCGTTAAGCTCAACAGAGTCGATAAGTTGCACTAATTCACGCCATGCACTACCACGGCCTGCGCCTGGACCTGTTAAATAGCGTGCTCCATGTTCGGCATTAAAGTTTAATTTTGCTTGAACTTGTTTGCCCAGCATTGCTGCACCAACTTTTGAGCCTTCAACGACATATAACCAGCCTAATGCTGTGGCGACATCAGTATTAATGGTGACGAAAGGCGGTAAATAAGCCGCTGGTAAGTTGGCAGATAGGTCTTCAAAATCTTGTTCAAGTAGGCTCAAGCGTCTGCGTGAAGTTAAATCCGGAATTAGAGCAAGTAATTCAGCGTGTTCATACAGGGCGCTGACATCTCGTAAGAAATAAAATTGCAGACGCAAAAAGTCGAGATAGTTTTGTGTATTGGCAAACGGGTCTTGCGCCATAATGGTTTTGTCGACGTTGTCGTGAACATCCGCAGTAGCGAGTTTTAAATTTTGCGCACGAGAAAGAGTAGGGGCGACGGTCGTCATGAATGCTCCAAAAATAAAGAGTGCACTGAGTGAGCTCTATCACTCAGTGCGGGTTTATGATTTAAATAATGGTTTTATCGAAATTTATGAAGCTTAAAGTTTGAACTCTAAGCCAATTGAAATGGTTTGCCCTGGCTCAGGCATGGCCACGATAGAGCCGGTCGAGACCTTATATTGATCGGTTAAATTAGTGATAGCGATATTGCCTGTGATGTCGTCACTAAAGGTGTAATCAAAATAAAAGTCTAGCTGGTAACCCGCTGGAATGTACTCAAGTGCGGTAACACCAGTGCCTGATAAAAAGCCGCCCGGATGGTGTTTTTCTGTATGCTTTTTATAGGTGAAGCCTGTGTCGATAGCATCGTTAAATAATTTAGTACCAACAATGGCGATGTAGCTTTTCTCAGGTGGTACACGCAGTGGGGTTAAACTACCCGCAAAGCCACCGCTATTACAAGCCTCGACGTCTGCAGCTTGTGCCATCAGGCTTGAACACATTTCTACGTTTGAATACTTGGTGTAAGACAACTTGCTGTAGAACAAGTCGCTCTGGTAGTAAATACCTAGCTCTGTACCAGGTAGCTCGAACTTATCATAGTTTGTGAAAGTAAACTTCTGATCCCAAGCTGGTTTGTCAGGCTTAGGTAAAAAGCCCGTCGCTAACATATTTTCAATATTGGTGTAGAAGTACTCTGCAGATAAAACCAGTTTATCGCCATTTTGCATTAAATTAGTGAATTCACTCTCGATACCAATGTCATAAGACTTTGTCTTTTCTGAGGTGATTGGATAATCACTTGAGTAAGAAAACACTTCATTTGACACCGTTGTTTCATACAAGTTTGGCATTCTGTAAGCGTTACTGTATTTGGCTTTAACCGCGGTGTTATCGAGCAGGTGATATTTTGCTTGCAGGGTAAAATCGGTTTTACCAGCAAACTTAAGGGTATTTTCAGCCTGAAAATCTTGGTTCACAGAGTCATGGTGGTTTAGGTTTAAAGCCAGCTCTACAGGCGCGAGATCTATTTGCGCATTGGCAAAAATAGCGCGCTTAGTTTGTTCACCGTTACGCGACGTTGATTTGAGTTTAAAGTCTGCCGGATGCCAATCGCGCTTAAAGTTATCTTGCCAATCTTGATGCGGAGAAAGTGTTTCGCTCTGCCAAGATAAACCATAAGTCAGTGTGATAGGTTTGTTTGCAACAGCAAAAGCCGATGCGTTTAACACGCTTACCCCATGGCGCTTATTATTAACGCGGTGGAAGTATTGTCCGGCATTTTGACCTAGGTTACTGCCAAGGGCATTGTACTGCTGCAAACGAGCACTTGTGCGCCACACGTTTACACTCAGATCGACTAGTGCATTGTTACTCGGCACAAAGCGATAAAGTGCACTGGCACTGTTTACCAAAGCTGAGCCCGGCTGCCACTGTGGCATGGTTTCAACGCCTTCTGGAATTTCTTCTGACATCCATTGGTCTTCACCATTTTCGTCTGTCTCTTTCCAAAACTTTGTGTCGCCAGCGCGTTGCTTGTACCAATAAGACGCAAGCATTTCACCGGCTTCTTGCTTATGAAAACGGGTGTTTACTTCAAGCGATTGCTCGTCAGTGAACTCGTAAGTTAACTTGGCAAGATATGAATCACTTTCAAAGCTAGTGTTTACCACTTCACCGTTTTGATTCACCGGAGGCGGAATTAATTCAATATAAGGTATTTCGTCATATTTCCCAGCCTCGGTTTTTGAAGGTTCCCAGCGAATGTATTCTTTTTCTTCAACAAATTCTTCAAACCCATTTGAACCTGCAAAATAGTTACCGACCTTTTTCTTGCTGTAAGCCAGTACGGCTTTCAGATTGTCTTGCTCGTAGGCGGTTGCCAGAGTAAAGCCGCCGCCAGCAAAATCGAGCGTGCCATTATCATTGCTTACTTCGTAATAGCTTTGTAGCCCGAAGCTCTCTGGTACATCTGGTGTATGGTTATTGTTATGGGTGTTTACTTTAATCAGCGCGCCAAGTTGTTCACCGCTTTTTAAGATGTCTTGTGTATCTAGCGTGCGAATACTCACCATGCCGCCAATTGCACCTGAACTAAATGGTGACGCTTTTGCTGAAGCGCCTTTTTCAATATTTACTTTGCTGATCAGGTTTGAGTCGATATAGGTTCTGTCAGATGTGCCCATATAACCGCGGTTGGTATGGGTTGATTGTAAGCTGCCATCAATAAAAATTGGCACGCGACCTTCACCTTGTACACCGCGAATACCGATATCTAATGCGCCCGCTTCATTGCGCAGGTTGTTCGCTTCGATACCTGCAAAGCTTGAGAAGATATCTGAGTTTGATAAACCTTTGGTGCGAGCAATTTGCTCGCGGTGCATATGTAATCTATCCCCTTTGACTTCAATCACTTCAATGTCTTGTTGCGAACTGTTGGCACCATCAGGCACAAAGCTGGTGTGTCTTTTATGGTTTGATGAAGTCTGTACACTTACTGCCGCTTTAATGATGATGTTATTGTCGATAATACGCGCGGTTAAGTTGCTATTTTGCAGGGTCAGCTCTAGTGCTTTGTTTAAACTAATCTCACCATGGAGTGCCGGGGCTTGTAGGCCATTTAACAGTTTTGCGTCAGCGATTAAATTCATACTCGCGGCTTTGGCTACTTGCGTCAGAGTATGGCTCATAGGCTGTTTTGCTAGATTAAATTCATATACCGAAAGCTGATTTTGTGCCGCAGCAGGTAGGCTCAGGCTTAGGCCTAGCGCAAATGCAAGGGGAGTGAGTCGTGTGTTTAGTACAGAGCGAGTTCTCATTTTTATACGTCCAAATAAATTACCTATTATGAAAACGAATGAGAATGAGAACTCCTCAATAAATTTTTAAAGTTTTTTTGGTTTAATTTCGTTTGCTTATAATTGTATGATTATTAAGGTTTCTAACTTCAACAGGTAAAGCGTGAGGTAACAAGCTAACGAAATTCTCTAGCTCTGAAGCCGAAAAAGTCCCTGAAATAGTTAATGCGTTTTGAGATTTAGTTGCCAAGGTGTAACTAAAGTCATGATGACGGTTGAAGGTTTCAAGTGCTTCATTAAGCGGGGTGTTATCAAACATTAAGCGACCTTGTTTAAACGCATCGACATGCGTGATCTCAGGATCAAACTTGCTAAGCACCATACCTGAGGCATGAATGGTCGCTACGTCACCTTTGACTAATTCAATACGCTCGCGCTGGTTTTGCACACTGACGCGTCCATGTTCAACCATCACTCGTGTGCTACGAGATTTTTTATCCACCGAAAAGCGAGTGCCTAGAACGGTTATTGTACTGTTGCCTGTTTCTATTACAAAAGGGCGGGCTTTGTCGCTTGCAACATCGAACACTACACGGCCTTTGAGGAGTTTATTTACTCTTTGCTCGTTATCGAAGTTAATAGAAATAGAGGCTTTTGCATCGAGTGTGAGTCTACTTTGATCTGGTAATTCAATATCTGTGATTTCCCCTCGTTTAGTTTGATAATTGGCTTGAAAAGCTGCCGAGTTCAACGGGGTAGGCCATTTTAAGTAACTGAACAAGCAAACACAAAGTAGTGCAAAACATGCTGCGATTGCAAAAGGGCTCTGGCTTGCTCTTTTGCTTGTTTGATGTGTAGTTGTAACACTTTGCTCAAGACTTTGAATGTCTTGCTCAGAAAATTGTGACAATAGCTGTTCGACTTGTTTGCTTTCTTGATAGGCGAGCACATGCTTGCTGTCAGTGTCTAGCCAATCTTGTAGGGCGCTTGCTTGTTGCTGGCTTAGGCCTTGTTTTTCAAGCTCTAGCCAACGATCCACTTGCTGTTGAATGTGTAAGTTTTGACGGTCCATTTCGATTCTCTTATTGTTTTTTTAGTGCTTGTCGACAAGCTAGCATTGCAGTGGCAAGGTGCTTTTCAACCATACTCACTGATATCCCCATTTGTTCTGCGATTTGTGATTGGTTTAGGTTTTTAAATTTGTAGAGCACAAAAGCCTGCTTGGTCTTCAATGGCAAAGACTCAATACTACGATTAAGTAGTGCCAGCTGTTGCTGACTTGCTAACTTCGCTTCTGGCTCATAAAAACTCGGGGCAATCAGCTCAACCTCATCAGGTTCTGCAATAGGCTGATTTTTACGATACTGATCGATCACAATATTTTTAGCTGCCTTGAAAAAAAGCGCGCGTTCTTGAGTTCTATCTTGCTTTGGATTACTGCGATGGTAGCTCAACAGTCGAGTGTAAGCTTCTTGCACAATGTTTTGAGCTTTGTCTTTGCATCCAACTGAGCGAGCGATATAACTTAACACTTCAGAGTAATAACGTTCCAAAATACACCAGTTTGATTTTCAAAAGTCGCGCATACTAGCAAGAGAGTTTAATAATGAGAATAGTTATCGATGCTATTTGAGAGTAAAGTACCAAATATGTGAACAGTTATGTGGTTAGAAGAAACTAAATTAGGTTTAAATTTAATAAATTCATTACAAGCGTAAAAGAGGTTTTGTATTACGCGTTTCACTCAGGGCTGAATGAATTTTGTTACTTTTATATTCATTACTTAGAGATTTGTTTCAGACTAAATAGGCAGAAGTAGCTCATAAGGGTAATTGATTACGGGAAAAAGTTTGTTTGAGCACGACGGTAGACTCTATGGCTGCAATGCTACTTATTTGGCCCAAAGATTTCTTAACAAAGCTTTCGTAGTGACTTAAATCTTTGGCGACTATCTTCAACAAATAATCATAGCTGCCAGTGATCACAGAACACTCCATAACCTGCTCTAGGGCTTCTACTTCGCTTTCAAATTCATCGGCGAGCTTATCAGAATTGGCATTTAGCCTGACTAAGGCATACACCAAAATTGAGAGGTTGAGTTTTTCACGGTCTAGAATGGCCTGATAGCCCTTAATAATGCCCTCTTGCTCTAGTTTTTTTATTCTTCTTAGGCAAGGGGTGTCAGATAAATTAACCTGTTGTGCCACTTCAGTGGTTGTCATTCGGCCACGATACTGTAATAGGTCTAAAATGGCTAAATCTTTATTATCAACATTCATATTAGTGAATTTCACTCTTTTTTGTTGTTGTTTTGTCAAATATCACTCAAATAGGGTGGAATAATCAAGTTTATTGGTGAATTTTTATCATAGCCTGCTGCTACTATTAAATTAACAATTTCAATAAAAATAAAAAATTATGACAGCGCGTACACGAGAATTCGATGCTTGGATCCGCAGTTCATTCTGCGAAATAAACTCACAATTAGAAACCTTATATTGGCAACAGGAAGACAAGGCGAACGTTGAAAATGTCGGTGAAGCATTAAAACAACAATTACAGGTCGAAGGCACAGAATTAATTAAAGCCCTGGTCGATGAAGGCAACACCGATGAAGGATTCGACAACGCCTTTGATTTACTCGGCAATGTTGGCCTATATATGGCAGCTTGCAGACGACATGAAATCACAGAGCCGAGTCGAGAGCGTACTTCACCCCTAGTTGAAGCTTCTACACTGGCCATGCATATTGGTGCGTCGATAGGCGTTACGCCACGTTTTGCGACCGCGCATTTGACGACGCACAACACCGCGGTCAATGGTGTGTATAAACGTTTTACCGATCTTGTAGACGAAAAAATCTTCGTTGATTACAACACCAAAGGAATTTTGGCCTATAAACGCGCCGCTGATGCCTTGTTAAAAATCTTACCGCTGGGTGTATCGCACCCAATCACGGGCGATTTGTTAAAAGTGGCCAAATACGCGCTGCAAGATGTGATTGACTCTAACCAACAGTTGTTTGATAAGCTCGACACTGACCGATTTTTTTACTGTGTAAGACCTTATTACAAACCGCATCGAGTTGGCGCTCAGGTTTATCGTGGCGCGAATGCCGGGGATTTTGCTGGTATTAATGTGATTGATATGCTGCTCGGATTATGTGTTGCCAACGAGCCCAGTTACTCGCAAATGCTGGTGGATAAATTCTTGTATATGATGCCAGAAGATCAGCAAATTTTGCGTGATTGTATGCGCCGCACGAGTTTGATGGATTCATTTTTAAACCTTGAAAGCCAGCACAGTGCTTCTTGGTATCAAGAGAATGTGTCGTTATTTTTAGAAGTGTGCGAGTTACACGGAAAAGGCGCGACCCAGCATCATAATCAATTGGTAGAAAAGTATATTGCGCAGCCCTCAAATTCAATGGCAGAGCAGCACCTTGATAAAGTAACAGCCAGCGGCCCGCCACTGTCAGTCTTACTTGGCTCACTCGAAAAGCTTCGAGACCGCCGCGCAGCTAATCAGCGAGATGATATTTTTACTCGCTATCATGATATTCAAAAACTCAAAGCCACGTTAAGTAGATAGCCAGATGAAACAAGATTTTGTATTACCGACTGAAACCTATTTATTGAATCACTCAGTTGGAAGACCACTAAAAAGCGCCGAAAGTCACTTTAAGCAAAGCTATTTATCGCCTTGGCAAGATTCAGGCAGAGAGCCGTGGCAAGCTTGGCTGGCAATCATTACTGAGTTTCAAAACGCGTTAGGGCGACTTTTTAACTCATCACCTATGCAGTTTTGCCCGCAAGTTAATTTATCGAGTGGGCTTACAAAACTTATTATGGCTTTGCCTGAGCTAGACGAAAACAGTGTGGTATTGATGAGTGCGCAAGACTTCCCAAGTATGGGGTTTGCGATGCAAAAGGCACTCCCTGACGGGGCGACAATTCGCTACATACCAGAGCATGAAGACATCACACAAATTGACGTTTGGCAGCAACATTTAACTGCCGATGTCGATTTAGTCTTTGTTAGCCAAGCCTACTCAAATACCGGGCAGCTCGCACCAGTCAATGACATTGTAAAGTTTGCCAAAGCCAATCAAACCTTGAGCATTATTGATGTGGCGCAATCAGCCGGGGTTATCGCTTTAGATTTAAATGAGCTTGATGCCGATTTTATGATTGGCTCAAGCGTAAAGTGGTTATGTGGTGGACCAGGGGCCGCCTATTTATGGCTTAATCAGAAGCATATTGAGCGATTAGCGCCAAAAGATGTAGGCTGGTTTTCACATGAAAACCCGTTCGAATTCGATATTCACCATTTTGCTTATCACGACAGCGCTTTAAAGTTCTGGGGCGGTACACCTAGCGTTGCACCTTACGCTTTTGCCTCGCACAGCATTGATTATTTTGCCCAGCTTGGTGATAAACTCAGGGCGCATAACCAAATTTTAATAGATTTACTCATTCAGCATTTGGGCGAACAAGTGGTGTCACCTCACGATAGAAATCATCGAAGTGGTACTGTGATTATTAATCCTCAAATAGGTGTAGAAGCGGCATTAGCTGCATGTAATCAAGCGGGGATCAGCCTCGATGCTAGAGCGCACGGTATGCGTGTATCACCGCATATATATAATGACGAGAGTGATATTTTAAAGCTGGTAGCAGCGCTCAAGTAAGTGGTTTTTTAATGCGATGTTTTGTGGCTCAACGAGTGGTAACTGGTTGAGCCATTTTTGTTTGTAGCAATAAAAAAGAATAAATAAGCCCGCTATCAAAACTCAATGCTTTGTTACAAACTTATTATTGCTCAAAATTATTAATAAGGGGTACAGTAAGCTAATTTAAATTTATGATATTGCAAGGATAGTTATGAAGGTTAAGCTTCTTACATTGGCTGCATCTGGATTACTCGTCAGCTCGATTGTACAGGCTAATTCGTCCACTCAAATACCTACCAAAACGCAAATAGATAATGTGTTTGCAGATATTAAATCAACTAATCCAGGTTGTAGTGTGGGTGTAATTAAAGACGGTAAACTGATCCATAAAGCGGGTTACGGCTTGGCGAATATGGAATTAAATGTGCCATTAGATGGTTCACATGTTCATCGTATCGCGTCTGTATCTAAGCAGTTTACAGCAATGGCGGTGCAGTTATTGGCCGAAGAAGGCAAAATTGATTTAAACGCTGATATCAGAAAATACTTGCCAGAGCTGAGAGATTATAAAGTATCTGTCACCATTAATGCCATGTTGGGGCATTTTTCGGGGATGGGAGATTATGACTTTGTTGATGCTGAACTAGATAAAGAAGCACTTAAACTTAAATCCACTATGGGTGGCGAATTTCGTTTAGGTAATGAAGATTATTTGACCATTCAGGAGTTTTACGATTACGTAAAAACCATGCCTCTTAGAAATAAGCCTAATCAAGAGTTTCGTTATAGTAATTACGCTTATTTCTTATTATCGATGCTGGTGGAGCGTGTTTCTGGCGAAAGCTTAAGAGCGTACAGTGAAAGGCGAATTTTTAAACCCTTGGGCATGAGTAATACTTTCTTTAGCGATGAGCCTACAGAGATCGTTAAAAACCGTGCAAGCGGGTACAGTAAAAATGAAAATGGGAAATACATTACCAGTATGACTAACTTATTTTGGGTTGGTGATGGTGGATTACACACTAATGTGGAAGATATGGCAAAATGGGACGCCTATTTTTACAATCCAAGCTTAGGCAAAAACCCTCAGAAATTACTAGCTCAATTTATGCATCCAAATAATGATCAAATCACAATAGAAGGCCGAAAATATGCGAATGGACAATTCATCGGTGAGAAGGATGATATTGAGATTGTTTATCATAGTGGTGGCTGGTTAGGCACAATCACAAACTATGAGCGAATTCCAGAGAAAAAATATGCTTCGATTGTGTTTTGTAATGACACGTCTATTGATATTGCAAAGCGGGTGAAGGATTTAAGAAAGTTAGTTTTATAACTTGTCGCAGTGGCAAGTATGAATACTTGCCACTGGCATGGTTTATTTATTCTATCTCATTTCTTCACACCAGTGTGCCCCAAGCTTCGCTTCAAGCAATGGTTCTATTGGCTTTCTTTGTTGCTCAGCAGAGATAACATTATCCAACTTAAGAGATTTTAGTAGTAATCTAACACTTTCATTCGCATCATCATTTTTTGCAAGTTCATTGAGTAGTAATGCTGTTTTACTTGTTTCTAATTCAACGGTATCACGCATGCTAATTGCGTGACTCACCATATCTAGAAAGGTTAAGAAGTCTGAGTTATCTATATTGAAGTCTTTAATTTTTGTTTCTGCATTTGTCCTATACGTTTGATAAAGTGATAGGTTTTTTTCGAGCAAGGCGGCAGTCATAATATTAAATTCGACTCGAATAGAGTCTCTTATTTTGTTTTCTTCTTTAAATAGCTTAATGGCTTCTTGATAACTTTGAATTGCTGCCGTCGTTTCCCCCAAGTGCAAAGATAAATTGCCTTTGACAACATTAATACCAGCCCTAATAGGTGTGTTTAAAACCTTAAATTCAATAGAGTCTAACAACCGAAAACCAACCGATGGTTGACCCTGTATGCGATAAACAATGGCAATATTTGCTTTTAGAGCTGCGGTTTGATGGGCGTTACTGGTTTTATCAATGGCGCATTTAAAATGGGCGATTGCATCATCAAATTGATTATTTAATCTATACGCTACACCTATATCGTTAATGATGTGCAATGTTTTTTTACTGGTGTAGGGCGTGAGTTCTGGTTGTTTTAATGTTTCAAGAATACTTAAAAAGGTCGGCCAATCAGTCAGGTCATTTGCTGCTTTTAGGGCAACTCTATGATATTGCACAGCCTCTAAAGAGAAGGAGCGAAGGTAATCTTCTCTACTTTTTTTATATACCTTGAGTGCTTGGTGAGGGTCATTTTTCTCTAACTCGCTCAATTGAGTGACCATATCAGGTGTAATTACTGAGCTCGAGAGAGCCAATAGAGGAATAAGTAAATTCATAGCACGACAACCAAACTAATACTAATTTGCTATTAATTGTAAGTGTTATGTTTTATTTTTAATATTGCAATTTTTTAATGTGAGTAATTTTTTATTCTTGTTTTTTGAGCTAAATCAAATTAACTGCAAAAATGTACTTTATTTACTAATTGTACTGAGCACAACATCTGCATCTTCATGTAACCAGTGTGAGTAAAAATAAATAAGTTTGTCATTGCTGCTTTCAAAATAAGCACTTGATACAAACTCCGCTTCAGCAGGCAAAGTTATTTTTCTATTTACTTGTAACTCAGGTGATAAAGAGATGAGCTGGTTTTTGTTTTCTAGCCTTAAATGTACAAGGATATGGCTACCTACACTAAAAGCATGCACTATTTCACTGTGTTCTAACGCCCACTTTTTGCTTCTTGCCAGGTTTTCTAGATGGTTATCACGCCACACAATTTGCTGTAATGTGTCTTTGTAAATCACTATGCCTTGTTGCTCAAAGCTGAAGCTTTCAAAGGTGTTTGTATTGAGTATGACTGACTTATTAGTTTGACGAGTCGTAGCTACCAGCTGGCTAGGGTTTTGTTGCCAGTGATCAATGCGTACTAGAGGAAATTCAGACTGTAAGTGTTTTAACTCCTGGGTACCAATGTCATATATATATGCTCTACCATTTGCTGCAAAGGCAAGCATTTGATTGTCTGCAGACCAAATAGCTCTTGAAATAAAGCCTGCATTTTCTTTGTTTTCGAAAATAATCGAATGATGGTCATTTTGTTGCAGGTAAAGCATTGGGCGGCCTTGTTTATGTGAGACAAAAGTCATCAGTTGGCCATCAGAGGAGACACTGGCAAGGTAATCTTCATACTTACTATTGAGCTCAAAAGAGTGAGGGGCGTTCGAAAATATATCAATGTTTTGACTGAACAGAGTGGCCACAAGCTTGTCCTCTCGTAACATGGCTTGAGTTAGAGGCATCTCAGTATGCAATTTTATTGGCTTTAAGCCAGACGGAATTTCTTGAGTATGGTTAAGCGAATCACCATCAATAGCATAGCCTTCGGCCTTTAAGGTATCAAAGAACAAAAGTTGCTGACTTTTCTCATGCCAAACAAGGTGGTAAATAGAAGCAAGGTTATCTTTAAGTAGTGATAGTGTTTGCGACTTTAAATCAAAGCGGAATAACTGCTGGATAGTTTGTGATTGAGTTGCAGTTAGAAACAAAGCGTTCTTAGACGCAGCGAGGGAATGATAGAGAGTGTCATTGGCCAACAAAGCTAAGATCTTAACTTGGTTCGAAGTTGCAGAGAACGTTGCAAGTGACACTCTTGTATTGTTTGCAGGCCCTTGAGTTAAGATAAAATAGGTTATTCCGTTAGTCGTACTGTGTATTTGATCAATGGAGCGAGTATCTTTTGGCAATGGCAGTTGTTCTTCTGATATTACTTTATTGTTTTCAATCGTGAATCCTTTGAGTTCTAACGCTTTACTTTCAGGTTTGTTGTAAGCACTTACTATTTTTGAGTTGTTCAGCCATGAAAAGGTAATTGGCTTTGTTTGACTTAACAGTATGTGTGACTGTTCACTTTCTATTTCTTTTAAAACTAATTTATATTCACCGTTTTTTTGTTGCATAAATAGCAGCTTTTTCGCGTCAAAAGATAACTGACCACGGGATTCTCGGTAGGCAGAATAGGTGAGGGGCGCTGTTTTTGAAATCTCAAGAATGGAGTTATTTAGCTTTGGAAAAAGCTGAAATATAACAGTGCTCACTAATAATAGAACGAGCGCACTCATTAATAACAAGGCAATGAGTTTGTTTTGTTGAGTGTTGGCTTCAGTCGTTGGCTCTTCTAAATATTCAGGTACAACTTCAAGGCTGTATCCGCGTTTGGCATGAGTACGAATAAAGCGGGCATTTTTAGGGTCGTCTTTAAATGCTTTTCGCAGCAGCGCCACGAGTCTTTGCAAAGCGCTTGGAGAAAATACACGGTTTTGCCATATGCTTTCTATAAGTGTTTCTTGGCTGAGTACTTGGTTTGGGTGTTTAGCCAAAACACAGAGCAAACTCATCGCTTTGGGCTCTATCAGTTCACAGTTTTCACCATGGCAAATTTGGTTTCTGTTAGGATCAACTAACACATTTTGTAGATAAAATTTGTCCATGAACTTCTTGTAATGTATTGAAAAATATTAATATAAAAAGCCTAAGCGATTCATAAGCTAAACATAACTTAGCAAACATAGAGTTTATTCTAAGTAATCGATAGGGTCATTAACCCAATTCATTACTAAGGTATTTTTATGTTAGGTATTTTTAAATTTTCTAGCTTTATACAACTTCTGATGCTGCTGTTAGCGTTGAATGTAACAAGCGTTATTGCTACGCAGAGCCCTCACATTACTAAAATAAAATCAAAAGTCTACGGTGTTGACCGAGAAATTATGGTGTCTTTACCAAGCGGCTATCATCAAGATAAAGATAAAATTTATCCAGTTATTTATCTTACGGATGCGCAAATGCATATACCGCATGCTGCACCTATGATCCAATTTTTAGCTGGTGGTATTTCAGAGCTGATTGTTGTTGGGGTGCAAACTTTTGACCGTCAAAACGAATTGAGTCCATATCGTGAAGATGGCCGTGAGTTTTCTAAGCATCAAGGGGCTGAGCAATTACTAAAATTTATTGAAACTGAAGTAAAGCCTCATATAAATTCAACCTATCGAACGGCTCCATTCGAAATATTAAGTGGACATTCTCTAGGTGGTTTATTTACGATGTTTACATTTACGCGCTACCCAGATTCATTCGATGCCTATTTTGCGCTCTCCCCCACGCTTGCTTACGCGAATTTCAGTATTTTGAGCGAATTAGAGGCGAAGTTATCACGTGTACCAAAAAATAAAATATTGGTTGCGTACAGTGAACAGGAAACCCCATTTGAAAATCAATATAAGGCTTTTAACCAATTTTTAATGCTGCTAAAAGCACAAGCGCCAGATTGGCTCGATAGCCAAGCAAGGTTTATTAGCGGTGAAGATCACATGACGATTGCCCATCTAGGCCTATATCATGGGTTGCGACATACTTTCAGAGATTGGTGGCTATTTAGTAATGCCATGGTGGGGGCGCCAGAAAAGTTTGATGCCCATTACAAACGTTTATCGACTCGTTTAGGGTATGAGGTAATTCCTGAATTTAATGAGCTTTGGGCTTTAACGGCTTATTTGATAAGAGAGCAGCATTATGACGAGGCCCATTACTTGATAAAAAAATGGCAGAGCTATTACCCAAATCAGTCTGCACCGCATTATGAATTAGCTCAGTTATATATTGCTCAAAATGACCCTCACCGAGCAGTTGAGTCCGTAAGCTTGGCTATCGAATTTGCTAAGCCTAACTCTAGGCAATATCGAAGAAGTAAAGATCTACAGCAAGCAATTAAAAACAAACTTTAAGCGGGTTTAATCGGTTGAGTGTTAAAACCGCTCAACCGATTGATAGCGAGTTATTTGTTAGGTTCTATCGGGCAGAATTCACCGCCGTTAGGTACCCAAACACTGCGTGTTTCCCAGCGACAGTTATAAGCGACTGTTTTAGACTCTTGCTGAGTGAAGAATGTGTCGTGTTGATGGATATAAACACCGCCAGGCGCATGCCCATAAGGACCTGGGATAGTCCAACTAGCTGGGCAACTATTACTTGCAAGCACTGTTTTTGTTTCCCAAGCAGGGGCTGTGCTATTTGAATGTGCATACATCAATTTGTAGTGGCACGTTTTGTAAGCAACGTCAGTAAGCTCAGTGCGGTAATCACAAACGCGCACGCGACGCTCATCCCAATAACCACCACAGTCTGAGTTTGCTACTTGAGTGTCGTAAAAGGTATTAAAGTCAGTTGTTTTTATTTCTTGTTCTGCAGTATTGGCTGCAGCATTAAAAGTCAGTGCCAGAAAAGCACTTGCGATCAATGTAGTTGTTTTCATTTCAAAATCCTTTGAATGATTAAAAGAGGTACAATTGTTAACTCTGTGTTTGCTTTTGTAAATAGCTTACTGATTGAATAATTTTAATACAGAAAGTTGAAATTTAATCGTTGAAATTAGAGTCATTGTCATGGTTTTAAAGAAGTGATTTACATTTAGATACTATTTCTCGTCGCATTTTTTATTGCACTCCTTTAATTGCCTCGTACCATAGAAGGGTTAACTTAAGGGAAACGTATAAAATGAAATTAAAAATCTCTCTATTAAGTGCTGCAGTTGTTGTAGCGCTTGCAGGTTGCAGTTCAACTGAGACGAATACGCAAACTGAAACGGTAGTACAAAAAGTAGAAAAACAGTACGACAATATTTTATTACAAAAGTACGCAGGGCCTTATGAAGGTGTACCTCAGTTCGACAAAGTAACGATTGCTGATTTAGAGCCTGCACTGGATGTTGCGATTGCAGAGAACCTTGCAGAAATTGATGCCATTGCAAATAACCCAGAGAAGCCAACGTTCCAAAACACCATAGTTGCGCTAGAAGCGTCAGGTTCAGCACTAGACCGTTTATTCCCGTACTACGGTATTTGGGCAAACAATAACTCAAGCCCAGCGTTTCGTGAACTACAAGGTAAATTGCTGCCTAAGTTTTCAGAAATGAGCTCTAAAATCACGCAAAACAAAGCGTTATTTGAGCGTATTCAAGCGGTTTATAAGAGCGACGAGTTTAAAAATTTAACCGCAGAAGAGCAGCGTATTACTTGGATGCGTTACAACGGCTTTGCACGTAACGGTGCAACGCTATCTGGCGACAAAGCAAAACGTTATGCTGAAATTAACTTAGAACTGTCAGGCTTACATTCTAAGTTTGGTAACAACGTATTGGCCGATGAAGAAAACTATGTTGTTTATCTTACAAAAGATCAGCTAGCAGGTTTACCTCAGTCTTACATCTCAGCGGCGGCTGCGGCTGCAAAAGCGCGTGGTCAAGAAGGTAAATACGCGGTGACGAATACACGTTCATCAATGGACCCATTCTTAAAGTATTCAGAAGAGCGTGAACTGCGTAAGCAAGTTTGGCACAACTACTACAATCGCGGTAATAATGCGGGCGAAAACAACAACCGTGACGTGATCAGCCAAATCTTAAAGTTACGCCATGAACGTATTCAGCTGCTAGGCTACGAAAACTATGCACAATGGCGTTTAGAAGATCGCATGGCAAAAGCACCTGAAAATGCCATCGGACTTATGAACAAAGTATGGCCTGCTGCGATTGCACGCGTAAAAGAAGAAGTGGCAGACATGCAAGCTGTCGCTGATAAAGAAGACGCTAATATCACCATCGAGCCTTGGGACTACCGTTTCTACGCAGAAAAAGTACGTAAAGCGAAATACGACCTAGATTCAAACGAAGTAAAAGAATACCTTCAAGCGGACAAGCTAACTGAAGCCATGTTCTATGTGGCAGGTGAGTTATTTGATTTCACATTCACACCAGTACCAGAGGGTTCAGTGCCGGTATTCCACGAAGATGTGAAAGTATGGGAAGTGAAACGTAAGTCTAACGGTGAGCACGTGGGTTTATTCTACCTTGACCCGTTTGCTCGTAAAGGTAAACGCTCAGGTGCATGGGCAACGTCATTCCGTTCACACACCACATTCCAAGGTAAGACAAACGTACTAAGCACCAATAACTCAAACTTTGTTAAAGCGCCAAACGGTGAAGCAACACTGGTTTCTTGGGATGATGCGAATACCTACTTCCACGAATTTGGTCATGCGTTACACGCGCTTTCTTCAAATGTGAAATACCCAAGCTCAAACGGCGGTGTGCGTGATTACACTGAGTTCCAATCTCAATTATTAGAGCGTTGGTTATCGACTGACGAAGTGATAAACAACTACCTTGTTCATTACAAAACGGGCAAGCCAATGCCTAAAGAGTTAATCGAGAAGATCCAAAAGTCTTCAACGTTTAACCAAGGTTTCTCAACAACTGAATACCTGGCCTCTGCGATCATGGATATGAAATTCCATATGACTGATCCTGAGTTAATTGGCGATCCGGTTGAGTTTGAGAAAACAGAACTTGCGAAGTTAGGCATGCCATCTGAAATCGTAATGCGCCACCGTACAACGCATTTCGGTCATATCTTCTCAGGTGAAGGTTACTCGGCAGGTTATTATGGTTACCTGTGGGCTGAAGTATTAACCTCTGATGCAGCAGAAGCATTTGCAAATGCACCAGGTGGTTTCTACGACAAAGACTTAGGTGACCGTTTAGTTCAGTACTTATTCTCAGTACGTAATGCAATGGATCCGGCAGAAGCTTATAACAAGTTCCGTGGTCGTGATGCAGAAGTAGGCGCGTTAATGCGTGACCGTGGCTTCCCAGTATCTGAATAATTTTTAGCAGTTAGCTTTAAATAAAAGACATCAAGCCCAGCAGTTGCTGGGCTTTTTCGTGTTAAGACTAAACGACACCATAGGCCAGCATGGCATCAGCCACTTTAATAAAGCCGGCGATGTTGGCACCTTTGACATAATCAACGTGTTTTTCATGTTCACCATATTGCACGCATTTATCATGTATTTGCTTCATGATGTTGTGCAGTTTCTCTTCAAGCTCCTCGTGTGACCAAGACATACGAATGCTGTTTTGCGACATTTCTAAAGCTGATACAGCAACACCACCTGCGTTTGCTGCTTTGCCCGGTGCATAAAGAATCTTATTGTCATGAAATACTTTTACGGCTTCTGGCGTACAAGGCATGTTGGCCCCTTCTGATACCGCAATACAGCCATTTTCAGCCAATTGTTTTGCATCTTCTTCTGTAAGCTCATTTTGAGTAGCACAAGGAAAAGCGAGTTCAGCTTCTATGTGCCATGGCTTTTTATTTTCGAAAAATTCGCAATTAAACTCACTGGTCAATATATCAAGTCGCTTGCGTTGTTGAATCTTAATGTCTTTAATTTTTTCAAGTTGTTCTTGCGTTAGACCATCTGGAATAAATAGTGTGCCGCTTGAATCAGAAAGCGTGAGCACTTTGGCATCAAGATGTATTAGCTTCTCTGCGCAATGAAGCGCAACATTACCTGAGCCTGATACTAAGCAAGTCTTGTCTTTAATGTCGTGCTGGTGGTGAGCGAGCATAGCTTGCATAAAATACGCGTTACCATACCCCGTTGCCTCTGTGCGAATGAGGCTGCCACCATACTCAATGGCTTTACCTGTGAGTACACTTTCGACTCTGTGAGTAATGCGTTTGTATTGACCAAATAAGTAACTGATTTCTTTTGAGCCAACGCCGATATCGCCTGCAGGCACGTCCATATTTGGGCCAATATGTTGATAAAGCTGTGTCATAAATGACTGGCAAAAGCGCATGATCTCTCTGTCAGATTTGCCTTTAGGATTAAAATCAGCACCGCCTTTACCTGCGCCTATGGGCAAAGTGGTTAAGCTATTTTTAAAGGTTTGTTCGAAGCCTAAAAATTTTAAAATACTTAAACTGACAGAAGGATCGAAGCGAAGCCCGCCTTTGTATGGGCCAATGGCATTGTTAAATTGGACTCTGTAGCCACGGTTAATACGAATATTTCCCTCGTCATCTTCCCAAGTTACGCGAAAAGACACGACTTTATCGGGCTCTGTCATTCTTTCTAGAATATGTGCTTGATGATATTTTTTATTTTGATTAATAAATGGGATTACTGACTCTGCCACTTCTTTGACGGCTTGGTGAAATTCTGGTTCATGTGGATTTCTTTTTATGAGCCCATCCATAAAATGTTTTAGGGTCAAATCGTCGTACATATATTCACCTTACTTTTGTTATCGCTGTTCTAATCGGCTATTTTTAGCCTAGTCTAATTAGTCGAACTTGTGGTTTATTTTTGTTTAATTTCCAACTGTTTAGTTGATATGATTTTGCAGACAATTTAGATCAAGTGTTACCATTTGTTTCTAATTTACAAACCCTTACAAATTAACAAAGGCAGCGTTATTTTTTCTTTACCTTTTAGCTTATGATGTGAGCAAATAACATATGGCTAGTAAAAATAAGAAGGGAATATGTCGTTGCTAAATACATTTCAAAAATCACTTTTGGCATTATCTGTATTAGGCTTAGTGGCCTGCTCAGGCGAAGAAAGCACAGAAAATGCAGATAGCAAAACACAGCAAACTGAGAAAAAACAAGAGAAAGAAGAGTTTGCAATTCCTGTTGAAGTGACCTTTTCAAAAGTTGGTGATGTTGCCAAGTTCTATCAAACCACTGCCATTTTAGAAGCAGAGCAAGAAAGTAAAGTCGTTAATAAGGTAACGGGCATGCTTGAATCTGTGCATGCACAAGAAGGTCAGCGTGTGAGTGCTGGAGAGTTACTAGCGCAAATTGACCCGCGAAATTATGAGTTAGATTTTGAACGTGCCAAGATTGATTATGAATCAGCAAAGTCAGAATACAATCGCAGCCAGCCAGTTGACGGCAAACAACTTATCTCTGAAAAAGACTTAGATAAACTGCGTTTTAGAGTGCAAACCACAGAAAACCAGCTTGAAGTTGCCAGAATTAAACTTCGCGATAGTAAAGTTGTTTCACCGATTGACGGTGTTATCGCTAAGCGTTCAGTCAAAGCCCATAATATGTTAAGCACATCTGGCAATGAAATGTTCCATGTTGTGTCACTAGACTCACTCATTGGTGTGGTTTACTTGCCAGAGTCAGAGCTTAGTAAAGTAAAGCTTGGGCAAGTTGCAAAACTTCATTTTCCTGCAGAGCCAAACTTACAACTAGAAGCAACCGTACTGAGAATTGCACCTTTAGTAGACAGCAAGTTAGGCACCTTCAAGGTGACACTGACGATTGATAATCAAGAGAATACCTTAAAGCCGGGGATGTTTGCCCGTGTTGCTTTACTGCTTGATAGCAAGCAGGGTGTTACCTTGGTACCTGAAAACGCTGTGATCAAAAAAGATGGTAAAGCAACCTTGTTCGTTGTACAGAATGACAGAGCTAAAAAACTTGAAGTTGAAACGGGTTACACCCAAGACGGTTGGGTAGAAGTCATCACGCCTATTTCGAGTGAAGATGGCGTTATCACTGTAGGTCAACATGGTCTTAAAGACGATGCATTATTGAAAGTGTTAAATCACGACCAAAGCGCCATCGTGACCAATACCGAAGAAAAACCACAACAGCTTTAATCGCGCCAGAAGTAAGGACAGAGTATGAATATTGCTAGGCTTGCGGTAAAGCGCCCAGTGACCATAACCATGTTGGTTTTGGCGGTGATGTTGTTCGGTATGGTGGGGTTCTCACGCCTTGTGGTGTCGTTATTACCTGATTTAAGTTACCCAACTTTAACAGTAAGAACAGAAAATCCCGGTGCGGCCCCCGCTGAAATTGAACAACTGATTTCAAAACCAATTGAAGAAGCGGTGGGTGTTGTTAAAGGCATTAGAAAGCTACATTCTATTTCTAAACCGGGACAATCAGATTTAGTCATTGAGTTTCAGTGGGGCACAGATATGGATCTGGCCATTATGGAACTTCGAGAAAAACTCGATATGGTGATGTTACCTGTTGAGCTGAGAAAACCCGTCATTTTAAGGTTTAACCCATCTTTAGATCCAATTTTAAGACTAAGCATCTCAGGTGATGCGCAATCTTACACACAGCTAAGATCACTGCGTACCTACGCAGAAGAAGAGCTAAAACGTGCCCTTGAACCTATTGATGGGGTTGCAGCGGTTCAGCTCAGTGGTGGTTTAGAGCAAGAAGTACAAGTGCTTATTGATCAACAACAAGCCATGCTGCGTGATGTGACCGCTGAGATGATCACTAACCGTATTAAAAACGAAAACATCAATGTGTCGGCGGGTCGAGTTTACGATGGTCAGCAAGAGTTTTTAGTTCGTACCCTTAACCAGTTTACTTATATCGAAGAAATCGGCGATGTCATTATTAAACAAGATGCCGGACAAACGATTTACTTGCGTGACATTGCCACTGTGGTTGATGGTGTAAAAGAGCGCCAAGATATTACTCGAGTTAATGGTAACGAAGCAATCGAGATGGCTTTGTACAAAGAGGGCGATGCCAATACGGTGGCAGTGGCTAAACGCGTACAGGCTAAAATTGAACAACTACAAGACGAGCTACCAGAAAATGCAGAGCTAGAAATTCTCTCTAATCAGGCTGAGTTTATTGAAAAAGCCATCGATGAAGTGAAGCAAACTGCCATCATCGGTGGTCTACTTGCGATTGTGGTTTTGTATCTTTTCTTAGGTAAGTTTAAACCGACAATCATCATTGCACTGGCTATTCCAACCTCCATCATTGCAACCTTTAACTTAATGTTTGCCAATAACATCAGCCTAAACATTATGTCTTTAGGCGGTATTGCACTGGCGGTTGGCCTATTGGTTGATAACGCTATCGTAGTGCTAGAAAATATCTATCGTAAAAAAGAACAAGGTCAAGATGTTGAACAAGCAGCAATTGAAGGCACCAATGAAGTATCCGGTGCAGTAACGGCGTCTACACTGACAACATTGGCAGTATTTGCACCTTTGGCATTTGTCACAGGCTTTGCTGGTGAGATTTTCAGCGATCAAGCACTAACGGTCACCTTTGCTCTACTTGCCTCATTAATTGTGGCACTGAGTTTTATTCCTATGTTGGCGTCGCGTCAATTTTCAATTGCTCCGAGTGATGCAAACCTTGAAAACATTGAATCTGAAAAGCCAGTGAAAACAGGTGCAAAGAAATGGCTTAGCCTGCTATTAATGCCGTTCAAGTTTGTGGCTGTTGTGATCCCGTGTTTTATCGGGCGTTGGATAATACGCATCATTATGATGCTATCGAAAATCATAGGCTGGTGTACCAGCAAAATTACTTATCCGGCTTATGTTGCATTCAATGGTGCCTATAAAATCTTTGCTAAAGGGTATGACAAGCTACTGAAAGGCGCGATGAAACAGCGCGCATTGGTTATTTCAATTTCGTTAGTTTTTGCTGTGGGTGTCGCAAGTCTATTGCCTAAATTGGGTATGGAGCTGATGCCTGAAGTTGCGCAAACAGAACTGACTTTAGAAGTTACACTGCGTCAGGGCACGCCGATTGAACAAACTGACCAACAGCTTAATTTGTTGGCGCGCTCAGTGGTTGATATGCCTGGAGTCGTGCACACTTACAGTATGTCGGGCACTGGTAGTCTGATGATGAGCAGTGCGACACGTGGAGGCTCTCACTGGGGGCAACTGGTTGTTAAAACTGAAACACCCGCACAACTAAGCGCTGTGCAAGATGCGTTACGTGCGCAACTGTCTGGCATGGCGCAAGTCAATGCGGAGTTCACGCAAAGTCGCATGTTTGAGCAAGAACGTCCATTAGTCGTGGTGATGAGCGGTTATCAGCTTGATGAGTTAAAACTGTTCGCCGATAGATTAGTGTCGCAACTACAACAGCAAAACCGTTTTGCCGATGTCACAACATCGCTCAGAGCGGGGCAACCTGAGCTGAAAATTGAGTTTGATCATCAGCGTTTAAGTAGCCTAGGTTTAACCGCAGCTGGCATTACCGATATTCTGGCAACCAAAATTGGCGGTAATGTAGCGAGCAAATATAACCTAGATGATCGTCAGGTTGATATTTTGGTTCAGGTTGATCGTGATTCACGTAACTCAGTGGCGGCGATCCGCGACTTAATTATTCATGGTGAGAATGGTCAGAGTGTGCCGCTGTCAGCGGTTGCAAAAGTCACTGAGTCTATTGGCCCGAACGAAATCAACCGTTTAGATCAGGCTCGTGTTGCCATCATTACTGCCTCTGTAAAAGAAGGTGATTTAGCAACAGCGGCGCAGGTTGTTCGCAGTGAAGTGGCATCTTTAGGATTACCTGATCGTATTTATAGTCAAGTGATTGGGCAAAACCAACAAATGGAAGAAGCCTATTCGTCATTAATTATGGCGCTATTGCTGGCGGTATTTTTGGTGTACTTGGTGATGGCTTCACAGTTTGAATCATTGTTAAATCCGTTCATCATTTTATTCAGCGTGCCATTGGCGGTACTCGGGTCAATCTTTGGTTTATTTATCACTGGTACCAGCTTAAGTGTGATCACCTTTATTGGCTTGATCATGCTAAGTGGTATTGTAGTAAACAACGCCATTGTATTAATCGACCGTATTAACCAGTTACGCGCGCAAGGTTGTGCGATGTTGGATGCTATTTTAGAGGCGGCCAACTCACGTCTGCGTCCAATCATCATGACGACCATGACCACGATTTTAGGTTTGTTACCGATGGCGATGGCTACGGGAGAGGGCGCAGAATTACGCGCGCCATTGGCGATTACGGTAATGAGCGGTCTATTAATTGCGACCTTCTTAACTCTGATTGTTATTCCAGTTTTATATAGTGTGTTTAACCGTGACCAAGTGCAGATAAATGAGAACTTAGGTAAGGCGGACTATGAAGCAGGCTAAATCAATCAAAAACCTGACTGCGCTGGCCCTAAAGCGGCCAGTGACCTGCTTTATGTTGATGTTATCAATGATCGTGGCTGGTCTTATGAGCAGTAAGCTTATCCCCCTTGATAGTTGGCCTGCGGTCAACGCGCCTGCCGTGTTTGTAAGAGCATCATACCCAGGCTCAACCCCTGAAGAGATTGAACGCCTTATTACCAAGCCCCTTGAAGAAGCCTTGGCAACCATGGGTGGGGTAAACTCAGTCACTTCGCGCACTTCTTCAGGGTGGACGTCACTTACGCTACAGATGAAGTTTTCGACCGACTTAAATGTGGCAATTTTAGAAGCACGCGAGAAGGTTGATCTGGTTCGACACCTTTTACCTGAAGATTTACAACGCGTAGACGTCATGAAGTTTTCAACCCAAGATATGCCGGTTGTTGAGTTAACATTACTGAGTGAAAAATCTTTAAATCGTGACTATGAGTTTTTAGAAAACAACCTAAAAATGCCATTAGAGCGCATTCAAGGCGTAGGGCGCGTAGAGCTTTATTTACGTCAGCCAAGAATTTGGGTGAAACTTGATCCTGACAAACTCGCTATGCATCGCGTTGATATTCAGCAAGTGACTCGCGTGCTTCAAGAAGCCAACTTCTTAAAATCTGTGGGTGAAGTTCATACTGATGATTATCGCTATGCGGTGACACCGCAGGGCCAATATCGTGATATCGAAGATATTCGAGCGCAACGCATTAATGAGCGTGTGAAACTCTCTGACATTGCCAACGTGCACTATGCTTTGAGCGAACGTCAATGGCAGCGTCGTGTTGACGGTCAACCCGCTGTTGGCTTAGATATCTTCAGAGAATCGGATTCAAATGTAGTCGAAGTGGCAAAGCGCATTCGTGAAACTCTTGATGAAGTGATGCAAAAGCCACAACTGCAACATATTGATATTCAATATGACAGAGATGATGGTCACAGTGTTGAAGTGTCGATTTCTTCGTTGTTACAGGCTGGTGCAATCGGGGCGGTATTATCATTCTTTGTACTGTGGTTTTTCTTACGCAATCTTAAACTCACCGGCGTTGTGGTGCTTGCCGTGCCTGTTTCATTAAGTATTTCACTGGCGATTATTTACTTCATGGGGTTCAGCTTAAATATGCTGACATTGATTGGCCTTATCATCGCAATAGGCTTACTTATCGATAACTCGGTGGTGGTTTGTGAGAGTATTTTGCAACAACGAGCACAAGGTGATTCGGGTAAAGCGGCTGTAATAGAGGGCGTTGATAAAGTCAGTACCGCTATTTTAAGTGCAACACTCACTACAGTGGTGATCTTTTTACCTCTACTTATGGGGGATAGTAACTTTTTAACTGTGATGCTGCAGCAAATAGCTGTGTCTATTTGTGTGCCATTAATGGTGTCTTTATTGGTTGCAAAAACCCTGATCCCATTGTGTATGTATCGTGTTTTACCTGACAATGCCGGCGCAAACGAATCTGGCTCTGATAAGGTACAGCAAAAATACCGCAAAGCATTAAATTGGGGCCTTAGCCATCCTAAGCGTGTGGGGGCTTTTTTCTTGATCATGTTCACCAGTGTCATGCTGGCAAAAGGTATGGTTGATAAGAGCTCAAGTGACGCCCAGTCACAGAAGCGGTTACAGATATTTTATGAGTTCAAAGGCGAACCTGAGCTTGATAAAAAGCTCGCGTTTTTGCAAGAAATTGAGACTTATTTACTCGATAACAAGCAATCACTTGGGATCCATAAGCTCTACTCTGGGGTATATCAAAGAGGTGCTTGGTCAAGTATTCGCTTTGTTGAAGATTTACCAAGGCCGATAGAAGATATTAAAAAAGATATACGTGAAAACTTTCCTGAATCAGCGTATGCAAAGGCGTCTTTGCAACGAGAAGCAGGATCTCGAACGGCGGTGAGTGTTTATCTGTTCGGTCGCTCGACAGCAAAGTTAAATGAGTTGGCTGAGCAGCTTATCCCTGTGATTGAAGCCCATCCACATTTTACCGATGTAAAAAATAGTGCTGAGGGCGATGTTTACGAAATGCAGCTGGTGGTAGACAGACAACGTGCTATGCAGCTGGGTGTTTCGACCCAAGAAATAGCCACTAAAATTGGTAATGCCATGCGTGGTCTTAACTTGAAAACGCTGAGAACCCTTGATAAGGGGGAGGTCGAGATCATCGCGGGTTACTATGAACAGGGTGCTATTCCTATGGAAGAACTTAAAAGTTTACCCGTCATGGAATCAAACGGCGCTATTTTAACCTTGCAACAACTGGTAGAAATAGAAACACGCCCAGCACCACGCACAATTTCTCGTAGAGATCGTCAAACACAGCTCTCCATTGAGATGAATATTCAAGATGTCAGTCATGAAGAAGCGGCTAAGTCGCTCAACGAAATGATGAATGCCATTACATTACCGCGAGGTTATTCTTGGGGCTTAGGTCCTAAGTTTGCTGAGCAAGATGAGTCGATGAAAGACATGGCCTTTAATATGATGATCGCGCTGTTCTTGATATTCATGATCATGGCGGCGTTGTTTGAGTCATTGTTATTGCCAATTGCAATTCTGAGCTCGATAGGTCTTGGCTTTGTTGGTGTGTACTGGACCTTTGCATTACTTGGCATGGGCTTGGGTGAAACAGGTATGTTAGGGATGTTGGTACTTATGGGGATTGTGGTGAATAACGGCATAGTCTTGATTGACCAAATTAACCGCTTTAAGGGCTCAGCAGAACACTTACAACAAGCGATAGTTGATGCTTGTTCAACCCGCTTGCGACCCATTTTAATGACAGTGGCAACAACAGTGATTGGCATGTTACCAGTGTTGTTTGATAGCAGCTCAGCAGATTCAGGTGTATTAGATTATAAACCCATGGCGATTGCGATTATTGGTGGCTTGATCTTCTCAACACTGACTAGTTTAGCCTTTGTGCCTTACTGTTATTACCTACTTTATCGTTTAGGTTTGGGTAGTAGTAACCGGCTTGCTGAAGCTCGGGCTTATGCAAATCAAAAGTTGTCAAAGCTGAGTTAAACAAGTAATAAAACTACCAGACGAATGGCGCTGTGTGCGCCATTTTTTTTTGATGTTCAACCTATACTCTGGAGCATGAAGCTATTTTTGGCTGCAGACTTTTAAAAATATTTACCAATTCAATATCAGTATCAATATGTTAGTAAATTTCTTAACCACAGCTTAGGTTCTTTAACGTTTCAAATATTGCCCCGGCGTGCAGTTAAATACCTTTTTAAAAGCGGTATTAAACGCCGAGCTGGACTCAAACCCCAGCTGTTCGGCTATTGTTTGTTGTGTGTAACCCGCTTCTATCATTTCAACGGCGCGAAGGCCGCGCAGCTTTTGCTTCCATTGGCTAAAGTTCATAGCAAAGCTTTTATGAAATAACCTATTAAGTGTGCGTGTTGAAGCGCCAACCTGTTCGCCCCATTGCTCTAGGGTTTTATTACAACCAGGGTTTGCGTATAGCTCCGAAATAATCGGCAATAAGCGGTCGTCTTGTGCGGTGGGCATAAAAAAGCTACTGGTTTGCGCACATTCTAGTTGGTCAATAAATACTTGGGTAAATCGCAGTTTTTTATCGTCAGGCTGGTAGTTGGGTGGCCAGTTACATATCTCTAAGATCATCGCTTTAAGTAGCTCATTCACATGCAGCAGCTTGGCTTCATTACCCAGCACTTTGACATATTTTTCATCAATATAAACGCTTCTAAAATGTCCGCCATAACGACAAAAAGTCTCATGGGGTAGGTTGGGCGGCAGCCACAGAGCTTGATCTGGCGGGATGACAAATTTACCCGCTGGCGTGTGAACACCTAACACCCCGTCGCTGGTATAGGCGAGCTGACCCCAAGTATGTGAATGGGTTTGCACATGCTGCCAAGGCGGCATTTCAGTGGCTCTTGGGTAGATAGGCTTGCCAAGGGCCTTTAGGTTAAACCGTGTTTTAACACTTACCCAACTCGAATTTGTCTGATTTGATAAATTATCTGTCATAACTTTGTGTTTTGGTCACACTGCGCACAGCATACAATGTGCTTGCGTTTTAATCAAAGTGCTTATGTGAGGGAAAAGTGGAACAGAATAAAAAGTGGCGGTCGCCGTTTGGGTTTTTAACCCTTGCAACCATTGTGATGGCAGTCACATTTTCGGCGTGGAATGCGTTATTAAATAATTTTGCGGTAGAAGCAGCACAATTCAATGGTGCCAATATGGGCATGTTGCAGTCTCTTCGAGAAATACCGGGTTTATTGGCTTTTACTGCAGTGTTTATTTTATTGGTATTAAAAGAGCAAACTTTTGCGCTAATAAGTTTATGTTTATTGTCGGTTGGGGTGGCGTTAACTGGGTTATTCCCGAGTGTGTATGGGCTATATGCCACAACCGTATTAATGTCGATTGGCTTTCACTACTTCGAAACCTTAAATCAATCTTTGAGTTTACAGTGGTTTAGCAAAGATGAAGCGCCACAAAAGCTTGGCCAGCTTATGTCGATAAAGTCTATGGCGTCATTGGCAACCTTTGCCCTAATTTGGCTCGGTGTGACCTTCTTTAGCACCGCCTATCAGGGACTTTATTTATTCTTTGGTGGTTTAGGCCTTTTATTAACTTTATTTATGATGGGTGCTTTTCCGCATTTTCCTGAGAAAAACGTACAGCATAAAAAGTTAATTGTGAGAAAAGAGTACAGTTTGTATTACATTTTGCTGTTCTTCTCAGGCGCACGTCGCCAGATCTTTATGGTCTTTGCAGGCTTCTTGATGGTGGAAAAATTTGGTTTCGACGTAGCGCAAATAACCATGCTGTATATGTTTAATCACGTCATCAATATTTTTGCAGCGCCTGCGATTGGTAAAATGATTGGTCGAATAGGCGAGCAAAAAGCATTAACCATTGAATACGCGGGTTTAGTGTTGGTGTTTGTCGGTTATGCGCTGGTGGAGTCGGCAGAGTTTGCTGCAGTACTGTATGTTGTTGACCATTTGTTTTTTGCCATGGCAATTGCTCTGAAAACCTATTTTCAAAAAATAGCCCGACCTGAAGATATTGCAGCTACGGCCGGTGTAAGCTTTACCATAAATCACATCGCGGCGGTGATCATTCCTGCAAGCTTTGGGGTTGTATGGTTATACGATAGTTCATTGGTGTTTTATTTCGGGGCGAGTTTAGCGGCTTGTTCATTAGTTATGAGTCAATTTATAGGCGGGCATTTAGCTCGTCATAAAGCACAAGTTGAGCAAACAGCATAATATGCGCTTTTCAAGCGCACTGATTGATACATGCAAAAGTGCGCTTTCTTTCTTGGGATCATTTTACATTTGTTCATAATCTGTAACGTTTCTGCCTGTCTATCGTGATTGCTATGTGGTTATAATCGAGCCAAATGTTTATTCATAGGGAACGTTATGCATATCAAAGTGGACAACATCAGCAAGCATTATAAAGAAGTAACAGCAGTTAATCGCTTAAGCTTTGAAGTACATCAAGGTGAGGTCTTTGCGCTGCTTGGGCCAAATGGTGCTGGTAAATCTTCTCTAGTACGTATGCTGGTTGGTTTTACACAAGCCGAAGAAGGTCAAATCACAATTACAGTCAATGGTGAGCAATACACGTCAATTCCTGCCTCAGAATTAGGCTATTTGCCTGAAGATAGAGGCCTCTATTTAGAAAAGTCTTTAGCACAAAACCTGATGTATTTTGCAACGCTTCGTGGTGTTGACAAAAAAGTGGCGAAAGAGCGCATAGATTATTGGCTAGAACGATTTGATTTACTCGAGCGAAAAGACGATCAACTAAAGAGCCTATCAAAAGGTAATCAACAAAAAGTACAGTTGATCAGTGCTGTGCTCCACCAACCACAACTGGTGTTACTCGATGAGCCATTCTCAGGACTCGATCCAGTTAACCAAGAAAAAGTCGTAGCATTCTTAAAAGAGTTAAAAGCGCAGAATATGACGGTTATTCTAAGTGCGCACCAAATGTCTATGGTCGAAAAACTGGCTGACAGAATGTTGCTAATGAATCACGGACAAAGCGTGTTATATGGCACATTGGCTGACATTCAATCGCAAGTCGGCGTGGGCAGCGCGTTAAAAGTGACCTTTACCCATGCGGTGAATGTGCTAGAGGCGAGCACAAAGCTAGCGCAGTTTGAAGTTGAGCAACTGAATGACACGACCTTGGCAATTCGTGCCGAGCGTGCCGATCAACTAAACCAGCTATTAGCGCACTTACCAGAATTAGGCGATATCGCGTTTATCGATAGTCAAAGAATGGACTTACATCAGCTTTACTTACATGCCATAGAAGCCGATCAAGCAGTACAAAAAGGAGAAGCCGCATGAGCCGTTTAAATCAAACCATCACTGTGGCGAAATGGGAGTTCATGCAATTCTTTAAGTGGAAACAGGAGCTCATAGCCAAATCTATCATGCTGCTTTTAGCGCTAGGCATGTATTTATGGCATAACCAAGTGTTGTATCAACCAGAGCCTCAAAAAATCGTTTCAAACATTGAATTAACGGGTCTGCAACTAAGCGATGATTTTGTATTGCGCAGCGAAGCAAAGTCGAAAGATGCCTTAGTGGAAGCCGTAAAGTCAGGTGAAATTGATGGTGCGCTGATCTTTAACTCTGCAACACTGCCGCAGCAGGTAACCTTATATTCGCAAGGTATTATGTCTTGGCAAACAGACTTACAGGCACAGTTAAATGACTATGCTCGCTCGAATGCAGCTGCGTCACTAAATTTAGGTGCTGAGCAGTTAGCCTTATTAGAACAGCCACTTCAGTTTGAAACAAATTACTTAGATGAAGCAATAAAAGATGCGATGCAGCAGTCATCATTTACCGCCAATGGCTTGCTAATTTTAATGGCTATCGGTGTGTTTATGACTTTTGGTCAAGTGTTTGTTGCCATCACTGGAGAAAAGCAGCAACGTGTCACTGAACAGCTTTATTCGTGTATGGATGCTAAAACTTGGATTGAAGGTAAAATCATAGGGCAAATGTTGCATGCTATTAAAGCCATGACAACAACCATTTTTACAGCTTTACTAGGTTTTGCGTTTGTACAAGTGATCCTTAAAGGTCAATCTTTAGATCTGAGTATCTTTGATTTTAGTGTGTTGCCTTGGTTTATTTTGTTTGTGCTAGTGGGTATTTACATGTGTACGGCGTTTATTGCTGCCATTGCTGCGGCCATCGACGATCCAAACCACAGTGGTAAAACGGCGTTTATGATGATCCCACTCATTCCTATCATCGTAGGCTTTATGATGATGGACAGCCCAAGTAGTTTGGCTGTGACCGTATTGAGTTACTTTCCACTGACTGCGTTTGTCTTTATGCCGATGAAAATGGCATTGATAGAAGTGCCATTTTGGCAGGTAGTAATTGCTTTTGTGAGCTCAGTCATTGGTTGCGTATTGATCCGCAATATGGCCGCACGCATGTTTAAAATGGGGATGACCATGTATGGAAAAGAGCCTGATTTTAAAACCATGATGAAGTGGGCAATGTCGGTTAGATCTTAGGTTATTTTCTGAGTCTAATCACTGCATATTGAGCATTATATTAAAAAAGCCACTTTGAAATAAAAGTGGCTTTTTCTTAAGAGAGTGTGCTTTAAACCTCTGGTGCGTCTGGCGAATCAGGCAACTGCTCAGGTAGGTCATGAATAGTTGGACGACGTCTACGCCTTGTTTTAGCTGGGATCATTTCACGCATTGCATCCATTCGGCCAAAGCAAAGTAGTTTATCATCAGCTTCGAGCACGCGGTCTTTACGAGGGTTTGGAATAACTTTAGCACCTCGGTATAAGGTTAAAACGTTAATGTCTTTGTCGTGCAAATTTGTTTCTAAAATAGTCTTGCCAACAAAATTTGAGCCATCAGGAATATAAATTTCACCTACGCCATAACCTTTACTTACGGTCAGACGCTGACGTACATCAATCTCAGGAAAATCGACTTGCGCTGCGATATATTCGATGATGGCGCCGGCTACATCAAGCCCAGTACAAGTTTCGATGCCTTCAAGGCCTGGTGATGAGTTAACTTCCATGACTTGTGGACCCGTGGCACTTTCGAGCATATCCACACCAGCCACTTGCAAGCCCATTATTTGCGCGGCTTTCACTGCGGTTTCTTTATATTCATCACTGAGCTCAACCGCCTCAGCACGACCGCCACGGTGCACGTTACTTCTGAACTCTTGGCCTTGAGCAACTCGGCGCATGGCTGCGACAACACGGTCACCGACGACGATGGCACGAATGTCTTTACCTTTACTCTCTGCAACAAACTTTTGAATAAGGACGTTTTGCTTCTGGCTCTGTAACAGTTCAATGATTGATTCAGCGGTATTTACCGACTCTGCCAATAACACACCGATACCTTGTGTACCTTCAATGAGTTTGATGATAACTGGTGCGCCACCCACACGTTCAATAGCTGGAAGTACGTCTTTTTTATCTCTAACGAAAGCTGTACGAGGAATGCCTATGTGATGACGGCTCATCAATTGTAGGCTGCGTAATTTATCGCGAGAGTTGGTGATACCATGTGCGGAGTTGGCGCAAAATACATCCATTTCTTGGAATTGACGTACAACCGCAGTGCCGTAATAAGTAATAGATGCACCAATACGTGGCAGCACCGCATCGTATTGGCTCAACAGTTTTTGTCTAAAGTGAAGTGCTGGCTCACCCTGTTGCAAATCTATGGCAAACTTTAAGGTGTTCAAAACCTTAACATTATGGCCGCGTTGCAAAGCCGCTTCTTTTAGTCGCTGAGTACTGTAAGAATTTGGCCCACAAGATAAAATGGCTAATTTCATAAATTCCTTCCTAAATTTTTTGTGTAAATACTTACTGCGCAACCTGTATTTACAGAATGAGGTTATTTGCTGTCTTTAGACACTAAAAACTCTTGGCTAGGGTCAACCAAAATATGTTTTTGCATGGCTTCACGGCCCAATAGCATCAGGTTTTGCATAGTTGATCTGTCGGTTAATGTGAGTTTGATGGGCCAAGTTCTCCCTCCAAGAGAGAGCTTGGTTTTAATCACAATACGGTGTTCGGTGTTGGCAGTTGAGCTTTTGACAACTTTTCTGCCCTTTAAAGACAAGGTTTTAGTGACAACTCGGTCGACATTATGAATATCTGGATGAATGTCAAAACGCACCATGGCTTTGCCATCTTCTTCAAATTCTTCAATATTATCAACGTGCAAAGATGAAGTGGCAGCGCCAGTATCTACTCTAATTTGAATATCGAAAAGCTCTAACTCGGGCAAGTCGCAGCACTCAAGTGCGCCAACGAGTAATTTTTCGCTCGATTCCTTCATTTTTCACCCTTTTAAAATTAATGCTGTAGCAAATCTGCTTTTAGTTTTGGGTCTTGTTAGTTATAGCAGCTCTCAACCCAGATTAAAAATGACTTTGGTAAAGTACCGCTACAAAGATAAATAGCCATTCGCACTTAAAAAAAGACCATTAATAAAAATAAAGGCTGTAAGCGAATGCGCTATCGGTACAATGGCTTTATAGCATTTCGTGACATAAACGTATTTAGAACCACTATGAAAAATATAAGGTTGCAACGTTCGGAGTATTGCATGGCTTTGGTCATCATTACTCTAGTTAGTTTAACTATTAGTACTACAGACTGGGTCCAGCGGGGGATGATACCTTCCTTTAACATTTTATTCTCAGTGGTAAGTGCCGTACTGCTTATTTATTGGTTGCCAATGGTGGGCAGCTACTCTGTGGTTATGAAGCTTAAGCTTCAACGCTGGTGGCAGCAATGGCTAGTTTTTTATGTCAGCATGTTAGTCGGCACGTTTATTTGGGGAGAAGTAAGAGCCTTATTTTTACCCTTGCAGGGCATAGGCTGGTTGCAAGCTGGTTTGATAAGCCTACCATGGAGTGTAATGATCTTAATTTCGGTTAAATTTTATCTGTCACAAAAAAATCTAAAAGTTGAGCAACAATTAAGGAAACAAGCCGAAATTAACTTATTGCATTCACAGTTAAATCCTCATTTTTTGTTTAATAGTTTAAATACGATTGCTTCATTTGCGCGAACTCAGCCTGAACGCTGCGAAGACTTGGTGCATGATCTGGCTGCTGTCCTTCGCTATTCGTTGTCGCACTCTAGTATGAACAAAACGACATCAAACGAACAAACCTGTCATCGAGTAAAGCTGAGTGACGAGCTTGTGATTTTAAATAAATGGTGCGATATCGAGCGTAGCCGATTTGGAAATAAATTGGACATTAGTTTTGACGTCGATGAAAACTTACTCAATGAGTTAGTACCCGCAATGTTATTACAGCCCTTGCTCGAAAATGCCATCAAACATGGAAAAAAGCAGCCTCTGCATATTTGGGTCACAGTACAATGTGAAGGACATTATATCTTTATTAGAGTCCGAGATAATGGCGTTGGTTTTCCTGAGGCCTTTTTAAATCGTAGAAATTTTCACTCATCAGATATGAGTAAGAGTGTGCCAGAAACTGGTGACTCAACACACCTAGGTCTTGAAATAACACGTGCTAGATTAAAGCTGGAATCAGATACCACTCTTTTTCTAAGTAATAGTCCAGCTGGGGGCGCATGTGTTGAGTTTTATTTACCAACAGGAAGTAGATCATGCTAAATATTGCCATTATTGAAGACGAGCAACCTGCACTTGAAAAGCTGCTGTCTCAGTTAGGGAGAGTTGTGCAACACAAGGTGTTGTTTACGTGTGATACAGTGACAGGCTGCTTGGCATCGAGTCAGTTGTCAAAGGTTGATGTGATTTTTGTTGATATTAACCTGCCTGACGCCAGCGGCATGAGCTTGGTAGCAACGCTTAAAAGCAGTGGATTTAAAGGTGAGTGTATTTTTAGCACCGCCTATAGTGAATTTGCGGTGGAGGCTTTCACAATCGGTGCTGCCGATTATTTATTAAAGCCCTATACCGACGACCGTTTGTCGTTGGCTTTGTCTCGAGTTAATGAAAAGCGCAATAACAAAGCCTCAGAATTACAAGAAGCAGAAGAACAGACGCTAGTTAGCAAAGTTGGCGATAAAGTGACTTTAGTGAAAGTGTCCGATATATGTGCAATCAAATTAGAACATGGTCAAGCTATTGCGTATGGTACAAACGCTTCAAACCCGCTTGACCAGTCCCTTGACGAGTTAATGACTTTATTACCGCCGCATTTTTTGCGAATCCACCGTAACTGCATAGCAAATATTAAAGCAGTTAAACACATGGACCGTTGGATAACAGGCGGTTACTTAATCAAATTTAATCAATCAGAAGTGCAAGCAATCAGCAGCCGAAATGGCGGGCGATTGCTAAAAGACAAGCTAATGCTATAGCTAATCTAACTATCTAAAATCAATAGGAAAACTCATGAAAAAAATAATGCCATGTCTCTTGGTAGGGCTGCTTGCGGCCTGCTCAAACCAAAACACGCAAGACGTTAAAACTCAGATTATCGACGATGGTCAAAAACATCCCTTAGTGATTTTGCTTGGAGGCAGCGATGGAGGCAATGCACTTGCAAAACCGCAGTGGCAGCCAATTTTTGACAGATTAAATGAAGCTGGCATGTCAGTGGCATCACTTGGGTATTTTGGTACAGACAGTACATCGAGTAGTGCAGCTGAGTTGTCATTAGAAGAAATAGAAAAGCGTATCTCTTCATTGGCTAAGAGTGACAAAATCAACAACAAGTGCGTGGCGGTTTTCGGTTTCTCTAAAGGCGCAGAGTTGGCTCTATTATTGGGCAGTCATTTCGATGCAATTAATCATGTGGTGGCCGTGATGCCAAGTCATGTGAGTTGGAATGCAGTTAAGACGGTGTCAGCTAAATCAAGCTGGAGTTTGAATAATAAACCACTGAACTTCATCAATGCGCCTCTGCTTTCTTGGCAGATGCAAAAAGGCAATGTTACTGGAGAATTTACCCCAGCTTTCAAAGAAGCTTTAGCAAGTGCGACTGAGCTTGAAATAGACCAAGCAAGAATTCCCGTTGATAAAAATTCAGGGCCCATATTATTAGTATCTGCTAAGCAAGATGAGATTTGGCCGTCTTACGAAATGGCAAATGAAGTGATGAAGTACTTAGAAAAGCAAGAATATAACTATACCTATGAGCATATCGCAATTGATGGCAGTCACTATGGCTTTGATAAAAAGACACTGGAGCAAATTAAGCAGTTTTTGAGTAAACATTTGGTCGCACAATGTCAAGCTTAGGGTGCTTCGAAGCAAATTTTGTCAGTGTATATTTAGTGTGACTATATTGTTTATTTATTGAATCAAGTTTATGTTGTGGGTACTGCTATTTGGCAGGGAACTATTCATAAGGAAAATAAAATGAAACTTAAATTAAACAAAAAAAACCTAAAGCAATTAAACAAAGATAAAGCGCTGGCTCATGGTGCGACACCTCAGGTAGCGGGTGGTAATTTCACTAATATAGCTGAATTATGTACACCAACTAATAATTGTCCGGGTTTAAACACCGATGCCTTTATGGGGTGTCCTACTGGTCCGGGTTATTGCTTTAGTACGCCTAATGAAGCTTGTATTGACACTCGTATTTAATGACGAATTAATCATCACTTAAAGCCAGTTTGATCTGGCTTTTTTGTACAGTCTTTTTACTGTTGCGTATTTTTCAATATTCTTGCTAGATGAATTACCTATTGCGCACTAATCTTTATTAGTGAACTTTTAAAAGGTACTTCTTATGCAGCTCAACTCCATTCGTACCCTGATGACAGCTATTTTTGGCGGCATCATTATATTCGTTGTTATCGTGACCCTGTTGGTTATTAACATGTACAACGCGCTATTAGATGTTGAACAAATGGCTGATAATCGATACCAAGCTTATCAATTGGCTGATGAATTAAGGCAAAGCTCTGACGACCTAACTCGCTTGGGCCGAACTTATGCTGTAACAGGGAATGATAAATACGAAAAAATGTATATGGATGTGTTGGCCATTCGAAATGGTGAAAAGCCAAGGCCTGAAGGCTACCATAAAATTTATTGGGACCTGGTGCTTAACTATGGTGATAAACCCAAACCAGATGGTGCGAAAAAAGTACTACTCAATGAAATGAAAGCGGCAGGATTCACGCAAAAAGAGTTAAATTTGTTAACCGAAGCACAAAACAACTCAAATGGTTTAGTTGCGTTAGAAGTTGAAGCAATGAACGCCGTTAAGGGCCGATTCAAAGACAGTGCAGGCAATTACACAGTCATTGGTGCACCAGACTTAAATAAAGCCATTCAGCTCACCCACAGTGAAGACTACCATAGTTACAAAGCTAATATTATGAAGCCTGTTGAGTCTTTTTTCACAGAGCTCGAAAGACGAACCCAAAATAATGTCGAAAATGCCAATCAAAAAGTTGAATCATTTTTATATATTGTGATTGTTATTTTAGTAGTGACGATTTGCTTTAGCTTGTTTGGCGTTTATCTAGTTAGACGCAGAATTTTGAAACCGTTAGAGCTTTTAGGCAGAACATTTGAAGAAATCGGCAGCTCAAATGATCTGAGAAAAACGGTTGATGAGAAAGGTGTTAATGAAATCAAAACGGTGGCCAGCATCGTAAATAGAATGCTCAGAAGCTTCAAAGAAACAGTAACGAGTATAGGTTCAGCTGGAAGCGAAATGACGCAATCGTCCCATGAAGTAGCGCATTTTATTCGCAGCAACAAAGAGATCAGTGAAGCACAGAATCAGCGCCTTGATACTATAGCGACTGCGGCAGAAGAAATGACGGCCACGTTAAACGAAGTCACCTCGAGCACAGTCAGTACCGCAGATTACGCCAACCAAGTTGAACAAGAAGCTGAGCGCGGCATGCAGGTTATGTCACAAACAAGCCAACAATTTACTGCTTTGTCCCAGCGCTTTGAAGAAACAGCGCAAATTATTACCGAGCTCACATCTCAAAGTGATCAGGTTTCTAATGTGGTGAGTGTAATTCAGGCCATCGCAGAGCAGACAAATTTGTTAGCACTTAATGCAGCCATTGAAGCGGCAAGGGCCGGTGAGCAAGGTCGCGGCTTCGCAGTTGTGGCGGATGAAGTGAGAACATTAGCGCAAAGAACACAGCAGTCGACAGAAGAAATTAGAGACATAATTAATCAGTTACAAGTGAAAGCCGAGGGTGCGAATAACGCGATTCAACAAAGCCAGTCACAAGTCAAAACTACCGAAGAGCAAGTTATGATTTCTTCCGAAGTACTTGATAGCATTTTCGAGGCGGTGAGCAAAATTAAAGGTTTGACACAAAGCGTCGCTACGGCCTCTCAAGAACAGCTTTCAGTTACTGAAGATATTAATCTTAATATAAATGGCTTAAGTGATATTTCTAAAGAAGCGGTTAAACGTATGAGTGAGTTTATGGTGATTGTTGAGCAGTTAGAGCGTACAAGTTCGAAACTAAACGATAATGCAAAAGAGTTCACAGTGTAAACTTCAGTGGCTATCTTGTAGGTAATATTTGCTGTTGCATAAGATCAGGGCTTTGATTATGGTGCCATAAATACGGTATCCCATTTTTTAAATAAGACTCTAATGAAAAAGGCCATAGTTATAGGCGCAACAGGTTTGATAGGTCAAAGCTTGTTAGAAGAACTCGCAGTTGATAATACGTTTGGTGAAGTTGTAGCGATAACTCGAAGGCCGGTAAGTTTTCAAAATCCTAAAATTATTAATCAAGTTGTAGAGTTTGATAATCTTGCAAAGTTTAGCCTCGTGCTTAAAGGTGATGCGCTATTTTCTTGCTTAGGTACCACTAAAAAACAAGCGGGTTCCATCTCCGCTCAACGTTTAGTCGATGTAGACTACCAACTAAAAGCCGCTGAAATTGCAGCCGAAAATGGTGTCACAGACTATTTTTTAGTGTCATCAAGTGGCGCAAATTCTGCCAGCTCGAATGCTTATTTGCAGATGAAAGGCGAGTTAGAAGATAAAGTTGCTCAACTTAGATTCAAGCGTATTTGTATTTTTCAACCTTCATTGCTACTTGGTGAGCGTGTGGGATTTAGGCTAGCTGAAAAGTTAGCGGGTTGGATCTTACCAACATTGTGCACTTTACCATTTCTAACTCGTTATAAGCCGATTTATGGTAGTCAAATAGCAAAGAAAATGCGCCAAGAGTCTGTGAAGCGCTTTACTGGAACACACGTTTTTACTCTTGATGAATGCTTTCCAAGTGAATAAATAATACCAATCCGCTATAACACTTAATCCCTCAAAATAGACTACATAGTTAAGCGGATTAGTATAATTAGGAGTTTTGATGCAAACAAAAATCTCAGAAATAGGTCAAATAGCCATTACCGTCAGTGATGTTAAGCAAGCCATGGTGTTTTATCGTGATGTGTTAAAGCTCGATTTTTTATTTTCACCATCAGATGAATTAGCATTTTTCCAATGTGGTTCAACGCGTATTATGCTAAGCACGCCACAAGGGGCTGGAGAAATAGGTAAAAACTCGCTCATTTACTTTAAGGTCGAGAACATAGAAGCTTTTTATGAAGCTGTTATCCAGCAAGGCGCGACTCCGGAGCGTGAGCCACAATTTGCAGCGCCCATGCCTGATCATGAATTGTGGATTGGTTTTGTAAGAGATCCGGATGGTAATCTCGTTGGGATAATGGAAGAGAAGCGTTCAAACTAATATGACTCCATATATATCGACACCCCGACTAATTGTGTATGAGCTCACGAAAGCTCCCAGTTTTGCTGCGGATAGCTTAGTTGAGCAAATTCCCAATATTTTGAGTGAAAGGGTGGTAGCCAATTTACCGCCACACTTTCATGAAATAGCGAATACAAAGCAGGCAAATGCTTGGCTTGAGCTGATGCTTTCAGAGAGTCGTCTATTTGTAGTGAAAAGCAGAGAAGGCATTTTTATTGGGTTTATTTTTATCAGTGAAAACGATGCGAAAGAAAAACATATCGGCTACTTGTTAGCTGAAGCTTATTGGGGGAAGGGATTAGCTTACGAATTACTTAAAGCTTTTTTAAACCACGTAAAACAAGCTGAACCTTGGCTGGTATTAGTTGGTGGTGTTGATAAGCACAATATTGCTTCTGCTAAGTTACTTTTGAAATTAGGTTTTCAGTTGCGAGATAGCCTTGATAATAGTGTTGATTTCTATGAGCTTTACCTTAATTAAACCTATATGTAATACACAAATAGTAAGCGCTAAAAGGTATATTCCGAAGCAAATTACACGGCGCTTAACGTATCAACTACATGAGCACAGCGTCAATGTAAACGGACTTGTAACATCTGGGCAGAGCTAAAAAGGTCGCTCTTAATTTGTTATTATATTAAGTCTTAAGTTTATCTACCATTTCGACAAATCTAGAAACCCCAACCGCTACGTCTTGTAGGCCTTGGGCAACATTGTTGATACTATCTTCACTTTGCAGTGCAGTACCTGTTATGGCTCCTAATTTTCCGTCAATGTCATGAATGAGCTTAGTGTTATTTTGTACAACATTGGCTATTTCACCTGTTGCCTCTGCAGTGCGGGCTGCTAATTTTCTTACTTCATCTGCCACAACTGCAAACCCTCTGCCCGCATCACCAGCTCTTGCTGCTTCAATCGCCGCGTTAAGGGCGAGTAAATTAGTTTGGTCTGCGATGGCTCTAATAGTCACGACAATATCATTGATATTTTTTGATTGATCCATCAAGTCATTACCAAGAGCCGATGCTTGTTTAACTTGATCCGCGATTTCATGAGATGTTTCAACAGCTTCATGTAACACTTCTACGGCATTAGAGGCTATTTGCGAAGTCTGCTCTGAGGTCGATGAAGCAACGTCGATTGCTTGCATTGCAGAACTAACCCGCTGGGTTATGTCTGACGCAAATTTTACTATCTTAAACACTTTACCATCTGCATCGAATATAGGGTTGTATGTGGCTTCTAACCAGACTAAATTGCCACGCGAATCAAATCGTTGGAAGCGACCAGATTTAAAATCACCCGCGGCAAGTTCATCCCAAAATCTTGGGAAATTATGATAAAAATCGTCATTACAAAACATCTTATGATGCTGGCCTGCGATTTCTTGCAACCCGTACCCCATCACTTGAAGAAAATTACTGTTTGCTGTGAGAATAGTGCCATCAGGTAAAAACTCAATAACAGCCATAGATTTATCTATCGCCTTATAAACAGCATCTCGTGTGGCAAGTCGCTCTTGTACTTTGGTTACATCAGCCGCAATTTTGACTATTTTTTCTATTTTTCCCGTTGAATCTAATACAGGGAAGTAACTGGATTGAAGATGAATAATATGCCCATCTTTTTTGACACGACCATAAATACCACTGAAAGAGCGACCACTAGAAAGTTGTTGCCAAAAAGTTTTGTATTCTTGTGAAGACACTAAATCCGGAAGGCAAAACATTCGATGATGTTGACCAATAATTTCACCATATTCATAACCCATACATTGTAGAAAAATTTCATTGGCATCCAATACAATGCCATCAGGAGAAAAGCAAATGTAAGCAGTATTGTTTTTTATGGCATCTAATTCATTTTTACAGTCGATCGCTTGTGATTGTGCTTGCAAATCGATGTCCTTGACTTCTTTTTGTCGACGGCCCAAAAAAATCATTCTACAACTCCTAATTTTGTTTATGTTTTATGGACATAAATTAAAAACTTTCATCTATTAAAGTAAATTTAGACTTACATTGATTATTTCGCCAAAAATGATGAGTAAAATAAGAAAAAGTAAATAACAGCAGCTTTAATGATTGACAGTAAAAAGAGTCCTTCAGGTTGGCATTTGTCTAAACGCAGGAAAGAAGTCTCAAGTGGCAGCATGATTATTGAAAATTAGGTCTGACTGTGGTGGTTTTAAGGCTAAACATTAGAAATAAAAATAACAAATAAAAACATAGGGTTGTGTTTTTAAGGCCGAGGCTCTCAATAGTTGGCGGGAAACTGTCGTGAAGATTTTTATTTTTATAATGTAGTGTGTTTAGATGATTTTCTTGCAACTCCAAAAGTGATTAAACAAGTGAAAGTATCTATAGATAAAATCCGGCAGTTAAGAACAAGCAAAGGTTGGCCACAAGATCAGTTAGCTCGAATCTCTGGTTTGAGTGTGCGCACAGTGCAAAGAGTTGAATCAGAAGGGGTTGCTTCTTTCAATACCGCCATGAGCTTAGCGGCAACTTTTGAGGTAAATGTTTCTGAATTACAACAAGCACCAGAGCTTGAAGTGTCAGATAAACACAGAAGGCATTTTGGTCTTTATATTGGATTAGTCATCATGAGCTTATCGCTTGTAAATCAACCCTTGCATTTACCAAATGATCCTTACTCTGCTTACATGAGCTTTATGAGTTATTTTATTGTCGGTTTTAGTTTTTTTATCATGATCCCGAGTTTAATTTTAGCCTTTAAACACAAACAATTTATCGCACTTTTACTGGCCGTAATAGGCACACCGTTGAGTACATTCCTTGTGATAGGTGTGTTGTACTTTGTCCTCGGTCTAAGCATGCCGAAGTGGGAGTTATTTGTACTAGGCGTAGGCGGGGTTTACTTACTAATTATGTCAGTGAAAGAATTCATAAAAAGCAAATAAGCAACTTAAACCAGAGGCTTTTCTGCTTATTCATGCGAAGGATAACCAAACATCACTTTAAGCTTTTTGGTTATGCCTTTGGCCATTACCACTTGCCTATAGAGTATTTTAACTTGCATAAAGTTAGCACTCCACAGCGTGATATTAGGCTCTGGGCCCACAATGCCATAGCGGATTGTGAGGCTATTATCTTCTTCTACAAACGTACCGAATAACTTGTCCCAAATGATTAAGACACCAGCATAGTTCTTATCAATATAAGGGGCATTCGTGGCGTGATGAATTCTATGGTGTGTCGGTGTGTTGAATACCTTTTCGAGCCAACCTAAGTTGCCTATGGTTTGTGTATGCACAAAAAACTGAAAGGCGAGGTTGAGGGCGACAATGGCAAACACGATCGCAGGCGCAAAGCCCAGTAAAATCATGGGCAGCCAAAACAGCCACATGCCTACTAGGGGATATAAAAGGCTCTGCCTAAAAGCCGTTGTGAAGTTCATATGTTTTGAGCTGTGATGGACCACATGGGCAAGCCAAAACCAGTGGATATTATGAGATGCACGATGAAACCAATAGTACAAAAAATCTTGTAGTAAAAAGCCGACTAACAAACTGCCAATTGAAAAGGGGATATCAAACAAGGCAAATTGATGTAACCAATAAAAGAATGGCATTAATAATATGAGTGCGATGGCATCACTGCCTTGATGCAACAACGCGAGCACAGCGTTGTTTAAGCTGTCTTTTATGTTGTAATACTGCCTTGCTTTATAGAACTCAATCGCGACACATAATAAGAAAACAGGGCTGAGAGCAAGTAAAATTAGTTCAACGGGGAGCATACATATCTCCAAGTCTATTTAGACATTGTTGTATGTCTTTTTGAAGGATGGCTTTTAGAACAAATTTGGGAATATACCATGGGCTTTGGCATTGAATTCGATACGAAACTTGGGTGTGTTCATCGGTTTTATGAAATCGAATTTCACCACGGTGCTGGCGAACAGGAAAGTCATTGAGCACTCGGTAACATATCCCAGTGTGGTCAGCTTGGGTAATTTGTTCCTCAAAACTAACTCCCAATATTGATACTTGCCGAATACACCCCTTGCCACCAGTCATTTCATCTTTATTGGCAGGTTTGAGTACTTTGAATTGTGCATTAAAGAAACGATCAAGATTGCTGTGGTCAAGCAGGGCATTCAGCAAAGTATCTGCGCTACAAGCAATCTGTTTTTGATATTCAACGACTAGCATAATCGAATCACGTTTGGTTTTTTTAACAGCATAATTTGACAATAAGTGAGGTTCTTGCGCTAATACGACAAGGTTTTGTTATTTTGCGACAGGGTTGGTATGGCGTCAGTTTCAAATGCATATTTGCACAGTGTCTTGGCTTTTTTGAATGAGCAGGGCATTGCTGCAGCAGAGATAAAATGTGATATCGCACAGCTCTCATCTGAGCGCATTGCCATGCAAACCTATGTTGATTTGCTTAACTTTGGTGCAGAGCGCACAGAGCTGAGCTTGTTTGGGTTTGAATTGGGCAAGCACATTCAAGCAAGAGATTACGGTGTATTGGGCTACTTGGTCGAAAGCTGTGAGAATCTCGCACAGGCCATAGACGTACTTAGGCGATTTGACGCATTGGTTGCTGATATAGGTCAAACTCAGCTAAATGTGACTGACACATTTGCGCACTTAGATTGGCAACCGCTTACCACCGACTGCAAACAGATGGTACTTCGAAATACCACAGCTTGGGTTGCGACGGTGAGAAAGATCCTTGGTGAAACGCTTTCTCCTCATCAAGTTTCATTCAGCTTTGCTTTGTCAGCACAAGAAATTGCACAGCTAAAAGAATGGTTTAATTGCGAGGTAATAACAAAGACTAATGAAAACCGCATCAGCTTTGATAAAACATTGCTGGCACTACCATTTACCTCTGAAAATAAAGCCATGTTTCTGGCTCTGGTTAAACTTTCTGAAGCTGAGCTCTCACAAAGCAAGCTTTCTCAATCTGAGCTTTCTCAAACTATTCGAAACAGCAATATCAAACATCAAGTTGCCACTTTACTCAGTGCCACAAGTAACTTACAAGGATGCGATCAAAAACGCATCGCCGAAGCACTCTTTATGAGTGCGCGTACATTACAAAGAAAGTTAAAAGCGGAGCAAGTGAGTTTTTCGGCTATGTTAGAGGCTGAACGTAAATCTCGTATAGATAACTTACTTAAACACAATACCATTGCTCAAACCGCTTATGAACTTGGCTTTGTGGAGCAATCTTCATTTACCCATGCATGTAAAAAATGGTTTGGCGTAACACCACTGACTTATCAGAAATCACTAACAAACAAAAATGCTTAATAATTCATTACAATTTTGTTGATGATTTTCAGTTTAAACCTTTGGGTCTTAAATAAAAATGTTTTAGCTTAGTGGGTAGTAATTGAAAATGGTTGGTGCCAAGATGAAACAAGATCAGATTAATTTTGCAGACAAATTTGCTAAATTCAATGAGCATTTTTCCGGTTACCGGGTCACCTCGAGTGATTGCAGAAATGAACGACTACCAGTTTAAACTGGTAAAAATTCAGGGCGAGTTTACCTGGCACGACCACAAAGATACCGACGAAGTATTTATTGTCATCGAAGGCGAGATGGGTATTGAATTTCGCGACAGAGTTATTCACCTCAAGACTGGTGAAATGTGTGTTGTTGCTAAAGGCGAAGAACACAAACCATTTGCTGAGCATGAATGTAAAGTAATGATTGTTGAGCCAAAAGGAGTTATAAATACGGGTGAAGCAGGCGGTGAACTGACCGCACAAAACGATGTTTGGATATAAAATAAGATAAAAAGGAAAAATGATGTCAAACGGTTGGAAATGCCCTAAATGTGATTGTCGAGATTATGAAACAGACACTATTGCGACAACAGGCAGTGGTTGGTCAAAAATCTTCGATATGCAAAATCGAAAGTTTACAGCTGTGACTTGTGTGCACTGTACTTATACTGAATTTTATAAGGGTAGCACCAGTACGCTAGGTAATGTGTTTGACCTGTTTACAAACTAGAGTGGTAATCTAAAGCGTCCAACGCAGTTTTCTTTATTGGTCTTTAAAGGCCACCACAGTAACTTGACCTAAAATGATTTTGTGGGTTTGTATCCACTTTGATACAAACCCACAACAAACCGATACCCAAATTTAATACACCCTTCGCTAAAGTGTTTTTGAACTCATCAATGGGAAAATAACACAATGAAAAAAACACTCTTAGCAATGGCACTAAGCCAAATAGTCACTATACCTGTTTATGCCGGAAACCTCTGGGAAGTCTCTTCACAGGCAAAAACATCTGAGCATCGATTGGCTCAACATTACCGCCTCGAACATACAGAGTTGGAGAGCAAGTTGATGGCTGCCAATAGTGATGTTGATATTCAATTGCCATTACCGAATGGTGAATTCGTTTTGTTTAGATTATCTCCTAGTCAGGTTATGTCTAAATCACTTGCGGAAAAATTTCCGAACATCAAAACATTCATTGGGTATGAATTAGCAAACCCCTCAAATACCGGTCGTTTTGATTTAGGACCGAAAGGATTTTATGGAGTATTTAACCAAGGTAATACACGCATATTTATTGACCCCGAGAAAACAGAAAATCTGTATAAAAGTTATGCCAAGCAATCAGAGTCTGAGCGAAAGCATATAAAACAAGCATCGCCGATTAAGCGTTTAAACAATAGCATGTTAAACCGTGATTTAATGCAGTTCGCACAAATGCAAGTTGAAAGTAATACTTTGCCTAACTTACACATCACCTACCGCATCGTCTTTGCCACAACGGGCGAATATGCTCAGTATCATGGTGGAACAAAAGAAACGGTAATGGCTGCATTAGTGACTATGGTTAACCGCCTGAACGATGTTTATGAACGCGATTTGGCTATGAAATTTGAGCTTGTAGCTGATAATGACAAACTGATTTTTTTAGACCCTGAAACCGATCCGTTTGCTAACACAGACGAAGATATTGATATATTAAGTGAAAAAATAAACGGGTTAATTGGTGAAGACAGCTATGACATCGGGCATTTAGTTGGCACCGGAGGGGGCGGTTTAGCTGGTTTTGAAGTGGTTTGTACTGAGTATAAAGCCGAAGGAATAACAGGCAGCGAAGCACCGACAAACGATGCATTTCATATTGATTATGTCGCTCACGAAATTGGACACCAGCTAGGAGCAGATCATACATTTAACGGTCAAGCTGGCGCATGTACCGGCAATCGAGCTGAAAATAGTGCTTACGAGCCGGGCAGCGGCTCGACCATTATGGGTTATACCGGGATTTGTGATGAGCAAGATTTGCAAGCTAATTCAGACCCTTACTTTCACATTCATTCGTTAGATCAAATGAACAAGTTTAGTCGCCAAGGTGCAGGTAAAACTTGTGGCCTTCATAAAGAGCGAGAAAATACTAAACCGACCGTTGAAGCGGGCGAAAATTTCACGATCCCCGCGAGAACTGCTTTTAAACTGATGGGAACCGCTCAAGATAAAGAAGGTGATGTGCTTAGTTACAGTTGGCAACAATTTAACCTAGGTCCAGCTTCTGCCGACAAGCAACAAGACAGTGTGGATGACGGTAAACGACCACTATTCAGAACTTTTAACCCAACATCTGAGCCAATACGAGTAGTGCCGCAGATGCAAGACTTACTAAAAGGAGAGTTAAGTTATGGTGAGGCGTTTGCAACTACAAGCCGAGCGTTAGATTTTCGCTTGGTCGTTCGCGATAACAAAGGCGGCGTGAACGACGATACAATGCAAGTGAATGTGATCGAAAATGAGAAAGGGTTTTCGGTAACACTGCCAGATGCTTCAAGTGTTTGGCGTGATAATAAGCAGCTAATAGAGTGGCACACAGCAGGCACCGAAAACGCTCCCGTGTCGTGTCAAAAGGTGGATATTTTATTATCAGATGATGGCGGGAAAAATTTTAAAACAGAAATCGCTAAGCGTATTGATAATAATGGTCAGTACACTGCAGAGCTAAAAAATATCAATACGGCGCAAGCTCGTTTACAAATCAAGTGCAGCGATAATATTTTCTTCGCCATCAACTCTGGCAACTTTACTATTCAAGTTGGTGATGGAGCTGACTCAGAAGTCGCCCCCAAGATCACTGGTCAAAATGTACTAACTATTAATGAAGATTCGCAATTAACCATCAAGTTAGCGGACTTAAAATTTGCAACAGACAAAGCCGTAGATAGCTTGGCCCTGCAGTCGGGTGAGAACTACACGTTTAGCAATAATACATTGGTCCCTAAGGCTGATTATCATGGTGTTTTGAAAGTGCCCGTGACGGTTACGCGAGGCAAGTTAACCAGTGAACCTTACTCATTGCAAATTACAATCACCCCAGTAAATGACGCACCAGAAGCTGCTAACGATAGTTTCGAAGTAGATTATGCCGCGAAAGATGTCGAGCTAAATATTCTGCAAAATGACACAGACAAAGACGGCGATACAGTGCAAATTGAAGCAGTTGATTATAGAGGTAAAGGGGCTGCAGTCATTAAAGACGGTAAATTGGTTTATAGTGCACCAGCCGACTTTTCAGGTGAAGAAGTTTTTAAGTACACCATTACTGATGGTAAAGGGGGCAGCAACTTTGCCGTCATTACGGTAAAGGTAAAAGAAAACCCAAATCCAGAGCCAGATAAGGGCGACGAAAAAGACGATTCTGGCTCATTAGGGTTTATCTCTATGCTAGGTTTATTCGCCTTGTTAACTAGAAGAGTAAGGAAAGGTTAGCATGGTTAAGCACATAAAACTTAGTGTTATCACTATGTGCTTGGCGGGCTGCGCATCGACTGCGCAGCCAGTTCACACAAGTGAGCGACAAGTAACCTTAGCTGATGTGAATCTTCAGTTAGCGCGGGCGATCCAAGTTGAAGATTTTAGATTGATGGCATTTGCAAGCCGTCGTTTGGCGTTTGTTGGCCTTGAGCAAGAAAATACTCAGCGCTTAAAAATACTCTGCGGCGTAAAGTATATCGATGGCAGCTCAGATATTTTGAAAAATGGCACAAGTAAACAAAAGCGATACGCGTATTATGAGTTTGCAAAGGCTTATAACGAAGTCATGGTAAAGCACTGCTTAAAAGCGGAGCCAACTTTAAAATCAATGATTGAATGATACACTGATGGTCAATCAAAAGCGTAAAATATCGGAGCTGCAAGACGTGCACTCAATTTTAATTATTGATGATGATATAGATTTGACTGATTTGATCAGTCAATTTCTCGTTCAGAATGGCTATCAAGTCACTGTTGTGAATGATGGCGGGGATGCGCTTGCTCGTATTAACTCTGAACAGCCTGACTTAATTATTCTTGATTTAATGCTCCCGGGAGTTGATGGCTTAACAATATGTAAACAAATTCGTCCGAGCTTTGCTGGGCCTATTATCATGCTCACAGCCTTGGTAGATGATATTGATGAGGTGACAGGCCTTGAAGTCGGTGCTGACGATTACCTGTGTAAGCCGATAAAACCAAGAGTATTATTGGCTCATATAAGGGCTCAATTGAGGCGACAGTCTCACATCGCAACTCAACAGCAAACACATATCATCGCATGTAATGGCGCGCTCGATATTGATTTACCTAACCGACGTGTAAAGTATCAAGCTAAAGATATTGAGTTATCGAGTGCAGAATTTGACTTATTAGTAATTTTGGCTGGGGCTGCAGGAGAAATTTTCTCTAGAGAATTGTTACATAAGAAAATTTTCAAACTAGATTATGACCCTATGGACCGTTCTATTGATTTACGTGTGTCTCGACTGAGAAAAAAACTGGGTGATGATCCGAAACAACCTAAGCTGTTTACCACGGTGAGAAACAAGGGGTATTTAATTGCAACTTAGTTTAAGAAAAATCGCTTTAGCCTCAGTGGTGATCATTTTATTTAATCTCGTGGTTGCTCAGGTTACCTATGATTATGTACAACCTGCCTTAGTTGAAGCAGCAATTGATGAATGGGAAAACCATTTAAACGAAGTTGCGACTGACTTAGAAGAAACTTTTAGCACTCGCTCGTCTGCCCAGTGGGAAGCTGAAGTTTTAAAGGCTAGTGAGCGCCACTTTGCAGATGCTTACATAGTAAAAAAAGATAACCTAGAAGGCTATGAACAAGAGTTACTTGTTAGGGCGATTTTAAATGCACAGCAAAGCTTTATCGATATATCAACTTCCAGTGTCTACTACAGGTTAGATAGCCAACAATTGGTGCTATTAGAAAACGTTTATTTTGATAGTTTTATTAATTGGCTATCTGACTGGGTTTTATGGCTTGTGGCTAGCCTATTGAACTTACTTTTTCTTGGCGCTTTTACCTTTTATTGCAGGAAAGAGCAGCAGCGTTTAGCGGTTAACATTGCTAACTTAAATCAAAAACCAAGTACACAAGCACATTCAATTGATGAACAAATTAACTACATTAAACAATATTTGGCAGAGATCAGTGCGCAAAACCAAGCTCAACTAAACCTGCAGCGGGACTTATTGCATGGTGTTGCGCATGAATTTAGAAGTCCAATGGCGCGCATGCAGTTTGCACTTGATATGCTCGAAGATGCCGATGATGAAGCAAAAAAAGAGTTAACTTGTTCAATACAAAGCTCATTGCAAGGACTTGATGATTTAGTAAAAGAGTTACTTTCTTACGCTCGGCTTAAAGATGGCTCTACAGTTTTGAATGTAGAGAAGATAACGCTGTCAGAAATCGCTTCACAGGCGATTGAGCAAGTCGAAACTTTTTATCCAGATATTCAATTTGAGTTAGAAGAAAACACAATGGCTGCCTGTGTTGATAATCATCTTTTAACACGTTTATTTATTAATCTACTTAGGAACGCAGGGCGTTTTGCAAAAAGCACATGCAGAATTAGTTTTGAACACATTGAAGATTATCTAATTTGTTATATTGAAGACGACGGGATGGGGATCCCACCGGGAAAAACAGCAAGAATATTTGAACCGTTTACACGCCTAGATCCTAGCCGCTCTCGAGACTCAGGTGGTTGTGGTTTGGGATTAGCTATTGCAAGCTCAATCGCGCAATTACATCAGGGGCAGCTAACCGTGATAGAGAAGCAAGAAGGTCTTGGTGGTGCCTGCTTTAGTTTGAAATTACCGCTTACAATATAAATAAGCGTATTGGATTGTTATTTAAATGCAACTGGGTTAGCTTGGTAGAGTTTTCGAGACACACTTAATTTTTTTGGCAGTAAATATGTTCACAAAGCTTTCTCCTAAAATGACCTTTGTTGCTTTTACATTGGTTACTCTTGTTTTTGATCAACTCTCTAAAATTTGGGCTGCGGCTGTTTTAACACCATGGCAAATGACCAGTTATCTCAATGACCTATTTCGTATTGGCTACACCGAAAATCACGGTGCGTTTTTAAGCTTAGGCGGGGCAATGTCTGAATCTATGCGCACTATGGTTTTTATTGGTGTCGTAGGCGCTTTTTTAACAGGTATCAGTATTTATGTACTCAGAGATAAAAAGCTCACAAATAAAATGGCGATGGCTTGGGCATTGATTGTCTCTGGAGGGACAAGTAACTGGTTAGATAGAGTGTTAAACGATGGTGGCGTAATAGACTTTTTGAATTTAGGTATTGGTAGTCTCAGAACTGGCGTATTCAATATCGCTGATATGTTTATTTTAGCAGGTGCTGCCATGCTGCTTTTTTGGGGCTGGCAAGAAGAGCGAGCGCTAAAAAGCGCGACTTAAGCTCACCTTCTAATTCTTTAACTCGTGCTTTGTGTTTGTAATTGTTATTAATTGTTACGCAAAGCGCGTATTTTCTTTGCATTCAATCGATTAAACAGTAGTCTTCAACTCAAACATTCTTTTTGAGGCAAAGACATTGATTAAGCATTTAATTTCCGCTGCATTTTTATTAGGTAGCAGCTCAGCGATGGCAACCATTGTTGAGTTCCAAACGTCACAAGGTAGTTTTCAAGTAAACTTGTTTGATCAAACTACGCCAAAAACAGTCGAAAACTTCATGAAATATGTGAATGCTGACCGTTACCAAGACGTAATTTTCCACCGTTTAGAACCTGGCTTTGTACTACAAGGTGGTGGTTTTTTTTATGAGGGCAGTATTCCACTGAGTGCCGTTGAGTCATTTGGAAGTGTTGAAAACGAGCCTGTTTATTCAAATGTACGTGGCACAATTGCAATGGCTAAATTTGATGGTGATCCAGATAGTGCAACTAGCCAATGGTTTTTCAATTTAAAAGACAACAGCGCTAATTTAGATGTGCAAAATGGTGGCTTTACCGTATTCGGTCAGGTTATTGGTGATGGGATGGATATAGTAGACAAAATTGCTAACTTAGAGCGCTGTGGTTCAGTGCCATTAGTCGATTTTTCTCAGCAAAAATGTAATGACCAACAAATCAATCCAGATGAATCTAATTTTATCGCTATTAACTCGGTAACTATTATTGATAACAGTAACAATACTGCTTCAGATTTATCACCAGTAAAAAATACGCTTTTGAAACCAACAACACCAGATACTGGAAATGGTAATAACAATAACAGTAGTGATAGCAGCTCAGGCAGTTTATTTAGTTTATTAATGATGCTTGGCGCGGGTTTATTCTTTAGAAGACGACGTTAATTTAGCTATTCATATAAAAAGCCCAAACTTAAAAGTTTGGGCTTTTTTTAGAAAATGATTTATTGCTAATTACCAGCTAAATAACAACGCAGATACCGCAAGCAGACCAACTACTAAAACAAAGTAGGTGCTTAAACGACCTTTGTATTTATTCAGGCTTGGTACTTTGTAGATGGCGATGGTTGGCATTACGAATAAGATCATCGCAATGATAGGGCCAGAAATCGCTTCCATCATGCCCAGAATACTTGGGTTAATCACCGCGCAAATCCAAATTGTCACAAACATCACCGCAACACCAATTTTATCCGCAGTTGCATTACCTAATTTAGTTTGCTTAGTTACAAGACCATTAAAGCTTTCGCGTGCACCTAAGAAGTGACCTAAGAAAGACGATGTAATCGCAACAAACGCCACGAATGGGCCAAGTAAAGCAATATATGGGTTGTCGTAGATATTTGCTAAGAATGACAGCACAGATACATTTGCTTCTTTCGCTTGCGTCATTTGCTCAGGCGTCAAAGAGAAAATGCAAGAAAACACAAACAATAATACGAATAAGATCAGCATTAATGACGTGTATTTTAGTATTCTTTCACTCTTCGATACGGCTTCTGCACGGTAATGACGGCGCTGAACATTGGCAAAGCTAGAAATAGCTGCAGCATGACTGAATGAAAACACAATCACAGGTACTGATAGCCATAATGTACTGCTTAGCTCGCCTAAGTCAGGCGCTGACACCGCAGGCATTTGCCAGTTTGGAATAAGGTAAAGTGATAAGAATAATAAAATTGCCACTAACGGATAAACGAGCGCAGAGAAGGCACGCATTAACAGCTTTTCACCACCCAGCATTAAGCCAATCATAAAGGCAACAAGAACGCCAGATAGCGCCACACGAGGGATCGACTCCATACCTAATTGGTTCACCATAAAGCTGTCTACTGTATTGGTTAAACCTACGCCATAAATAAGCAGAATAGGGTAGATAGAGAAGAAATACAGTAGTGAGATTAAACGACCCGCACCCGCTCCAAAGTGCTCTTCAACCACATCGGTGAAGTCGGCATTCTCTTGTTTTGAAGACAGCACAAAACGGGCAAGACCTCGGTGTGCTAAAAACGTCATCGGGAAGGCTAGCAATGCCATAATCAGCAATGGCCAAAAACCACCAATACCGATATTGATTGGTAAAAATAAAATACCAGCACCGACCGCTGTACCGAATAGGCTTAGCACCCATTGTGTGTCGTGCTGAGTCCAGCCACCCCTACTGGCTGAAGACATATCTAACGTCATGGCTTCTGGGGAGTTACTCATACTTGTTGTCCTAGAAATTATTATTGGTTACCAACTCTGAAAAAATAACTTAATCAACAGAATTGGCATACGAATTATTTTTGCGCGCGCATGATATAAAAATTGGCGCCAAGATGCATTTATAAAGGCTTAATCGACACTGAATGGTGTAAAGGGAGTTTGACGAATTTGCAGTTTGTTCCTGAATTAGCTAGTTTACGTGTTTGTTATTGCACAAAGGACAGACAATGCACGCAATATTGAACATCGCTTTAGTCGGAGACTTCGACTCACAAGTACTTGCTCACCAAGCCATTCCAAAAGCATTGAAGTTAAATACTTCTCAGCAAATTGAATATCACTGGATCCATTCATCAGAAGTCGACCTAAAAGACTTATCTCAGTTCGATGGTATTTGGTGTGTACCGAAAAGCCCGTATGAAAATATGGAAAACGTTTTGTCTGTGATCCGTTTTGCTCGTGAGCATAAAAAACCATTCTTAGGCACTTGCGCGGGTTACCAACATGCTGCGCTAGAGTTTGCGCGAAATGCGTTAGGGTATGAACAAGCGGGAAATGCTGAAGTTGACCTAGAAACACCTATGCCTCTGATCAGCGCATTGGTCTGCCGTTTAAACAATGAGCAAAAGGGCATTGTTTTAAAAGAGGGCAGTAGAATAAGGCTGTTATATGCGCAGAGTGAAATTGCAGAAGCATTTAACTGCGGCTTTGGTGTGAACCCAAAATACCTAAGTTTGTTTGCTGAAAGTGATTTGCTTTTTAGCAGTGTTGACTATCATGGCGATCCAAAATCGTTAGAGCTGCGATCCCATCCATTCTTTATTGGTACAGCTTTTCAGCCAGAGCGAAGCGCTTTACAGAATAAGCAACACCCAATTATCAAAGCCTTTCTAAACGCTTGCTTAGGCTAGCTTTAGAAAAATATTGTTGCTCAGTCATCATATTTACCAATCTCAACTGCTATACTGCTTTTTAATCATAAGGTTAAAGAGAAGTAATATGAGATTAGTTTTTTTGTTATTGGGGTTACTTTTTACATGCGCGGTATTTGCTGAAGAAGAAAAAAAGCCAGAGCCTGAACCACTTGATCCTATGTATCATGGCGTTCACCCAATGGCCTTGGTGAATAAAGGCTCAAATATTTTTGCGGTCAATATGTCAGGATATCGTACGCCTCATGATCTACAAATTGTTTATCAAATAAAAAATCCCGATGTTGCTTTTTTAACTTTAGTAAAAGACGCAGAGCTGGTCACAATTAAACCAAAAGCATTTAACATCCAGCGTTTATTACGTGGTGAAGAAGTGACAGTAACCGCCGATGTATATATGGGCCACTTTGACAGAGGCGGCAGCCTTTTTTATGCGAACCGCACCATAGAGTTTACCGATAAGCTCTATGCGAGAGAGTTTAAAGAGTTACAAGATTCGACTCAGTGGCAAGAATATGATTATGTGGATATAAAAGGCAGTGAGCGTTTATATATTCATAAAATTCAAAAAGCTCCCAGCTTTAGTCACTTAATTCATATTGATATGACAGGCGCTTGTTTACAAAAATTCAGAACATCAAAGCGTGTGCCGAAAGAAAGCGAGCTTATTTATAAATTTGTAAATTGCGGTACGTTAAAACCGCTTTATTATGAAGCTGAAGATTTTCAAGAAAAGTAATATTTAAAGTCTAATTAGCGCGCCTTAATCGGCGCGTTTTCTTTGCCAATACCCGGCTAAGATTGACCCGCTGATATTGTGCCAAATTGAAAATAGTGTGCCTGCAATGGCAGTTGCAGGGGTAAAAAACTTAATCGCAAGCGCTACCGCCAAGCCAGAATTTTGCATACCCACCTCAAATGCCACTGTGCGACAAACCTGTTTATTAAAACCTAATTTTTTCGGAGCCCAGTAACCTAATGTTAGCCCGATGAGGTTATGAAGCATAACTGCAGCCACAATTAATAGGCTCAAGCTTTGCATCTTTTGCTGGTTCAAGGCGACGATAATGCTGATGATAAAAATGATTGCCAACATGGCAATTATTGGCAGCTTGCTGTGTACCTTCGCAATAATATTTGAAAAGGTGTAGTTAAGCGTAATGCCAGCTAAAAGTGGCAATAAGACAATTTTTGCTAAACTACTCAGCATTGAAAGCACAGGAATATCAACATTTTGACCAATCAAAAGGTTTGTTAAAAGCGGTGTCATGATCACCCCAACTAAGGTACTGACTGCTGTCATAGTCACAGACAAAGCAACATCGCCTTTTGCCAAATAACACAACACATTACTTGCTGTACCACCAGCAACAGCACCGACTAGTACCATGCCAATGAGCATTTGAGTGTCTAATGAAAATAGCTGGCTGAGCAAAAAAGCTGTGACGGGCATGAGAGTAAATTGCAAAACTAGCCCAAGCCCCACGGCTGTTTTATTCTCAATGACGCGTTTAAAGTCCGCTGGTTTGAGGGTTAACCCCATTGCCAGCATAATAAACATCAACAGCGGCACAATACTGGATTTAAAACCTGTAAACAGGCTTGGGTTAAAGTAAGCGATAGCAGAGCAAATAACAGCCCATAGAGGAAAAAGTTGCAGTGGTAGATTCATTTTAGTTGAATGTTTTTTATTTCATACTACCTATTAATATTGTTGATTGATATAGCAAAAGTACACATCAGCAAATGTGCTTAATGTGTCTGAATATAAAGAAAATAATACAAAAAAAAGCAACTAGGATGAAAGTGACCTTATCACAATGCCTAGTTGCTTTACTTGGTTATGATGTTGAATTAGTTAACCGTCACCGACAAACCACGACGCTTCAGCAATGCTTCAGTCGTTGGCTCTTGTCCACGGAAAGCTTTGTAAGATTCCATAAGGTCACGCGTGTTACCTACTTCAAGGATATTCTCACGATACTTCTGGCCAATCTTACGGTTTAAACCACCTTGTGTTTGCACATACGCATACGCATCTGCCGCTAAGATTTCACTCCACATATACGCATAGTAACCTGCTGCATAACCACCCATTGAGTGGTTAAAGTAGGCTGATTTATAACGAGGCGGGATGTAATCAATATTTACGTTATGTTTTTCAAGAGCTGCTTGCTCAAACTTAACAATATCTTGTTTTGGCGCAGAAGCGGGTAGTGAGTGCCATTCCATATCAAGTAGAGCAGCTGCAACATATTCAAAGGTGTCGAAACCTTGGTTGAAGCTACGAGACTCAATAACCTTACCTAATAAATCTTTTGGAATTGGTTCGCCCGTTTTGTAGTGTTTTGCATAGTTTGCAATTACTTCTGGGTGCATCGCCCAATCTTCTTCAAAAGTAGAAGGGAACTCTACGAAGTCACGTGATGTTGAAGTACCCGATAGTGTCGGGTATTTAACTTGTGACAACATACCGTGTAAACCATGACCTAATTCGTGGAAAATCGTCGTTGCTTCTGAGTAGCTGATAAGGGTTGGTTCGCCTTCAGGCGCTTTTTGAATGTTCATTACATTTACAATCACAGGGCGTTGATTGTCTAAACCCGACTGTTTAACGAACGCACTTTTCCAAGCGCCACCTCGTTTGCCTTCACGGGCAAAGTAGTCAGCATAGAAAATCGCTAAGCTTGTGCCGTCTTCATCAAATAGCTCATAGGCTTCAACGTTTTCATGGTAAACCGGTAGATCTGGACGCGGCTTAAACGTTACACCGTATAAACGGTTCATCGTGAAGAACACACCGTCTTTTAAAACACGATTAAATTCGAAATACTCTTTTACCGCGTTCTCGTCTAGATTGTATTTGTCTTTACGCACTTGTTCTGCGTAGAAGAACCAGTCCCAAGGTGCAAGTTTAAAGTTTGCACCAGAGGCATCAATTTTTGCTTGAATAGCGGCCGCTTCAGCGTCTACGTTTTGTAACAGTGAAGGCACCATGCTTGAAAGCATATCTAGCACCGCTTGTGGTTCTTTTGCCATTTGTGACTCAAGACCAAAGTGTGCGTAGCTGTCGTAGCCGAGTAATGCAGCACGCTCAGCACGTAGTTTGGTGATGGTGGGCACGATATCAGCGTTGCTGTTTTCGCCAGTTAGTGCACGCTCAGCAGAGGCACGCCACACTTTTTCACGTAGCTCACGGTTTTCAAGTGATGCTAAAATTGGTTGGCGAGTCGTGTTGGTGATCTTAATTAAATATTTACCGTCGTGGCCTGCTTCTTTAGCTGCATTAGCTAAAGAGGTGATATGCGCATCAGATAAACCAGCAAGTTGTGCCTTGTCTTCAACAATTATCACATTGCTTTTAGTCAGTGCCATGAGGTTTTGACCAAATTGTGTACCGAGTGTTGATAGCTCTTTGTTGATTTCACGAATACGCGTTTTTTGCTCTTCGTTTAATTTTGCACCCGCAAGCACAAAACCTTTGTAAATAACTTCTACAAGGCGCGTTTCTTCACCCGTTAAGTTTAGAGTTGCGCGCTGGTTGTAGATTGTTTCAATGCGTGAAAACAAAGTCGCGTTGAGATTGATGTTGTCACCGTGCGCGGCAAGCTTTGGCGCCATTTCAGACTGAATTGCACGACGCGCCTCGTTAGAGTCTGTACCATTTAAATTGAAGAAAATGCGGCTAGTGCGCGTTAAAAGCTCTCCGCTTTTTTCCATTGCCACAATGGTGTTTTCGAATGTCGGCGCAGCGCTGTTGTTAGCGATTGCTTCAATCTCTGCCAATTGCTCCTGCATACCTTTTTCAAATGCGGGAATGAAATGCTCATCTTTGATGGCATTAAAATTAGGTGTTTGATATTGCAATGTGCTTCTTACAAATAGCGGGTTTGTACTTTCAATTGAAGCAGAAACTTGCTCATTTTGCGCAGTTTTATTTGTTGTTGTGTTGCTTGGCTCTGAGCAAGCACTTAATAAAAGTGCTGAACTAATAGCGGTCGCGATCAGTGTCTTCATTGTTTTTCTCTATTTTGTGTTTAAAAACTAAAAATGGTTAAAAGGTAAAGTGTGCACTTGAGGCGCAGTGGTCGCTTAACATGTCGTCAATATTCATATTGTCGAAATAATGAAATTTTAAAGATTCACTGTTGTATTTAGTGCTTAAAGCACTTGAGACAAAAATATGGTCTATTGGCGCTGGGTATTTTGGGTGGCAACCCGTTTTACCATCAGTGAGGTTTTGTAATTGTTTATTGGGTCGGCTGGTGTCAGCAAATAAACCCGGTGAGTGAAATAAATCTTTTCTGAAACGATTATTAGGGTTCGCCAGTCTATGATTGAAGTCACCTAACACAATCCAATTTTCTTGATTTAATTGCTGAGATTCTAAATAGTTATCTAGAATTTTTATTTGTTGACTCAGCACGGCGCAAGACTCTTTATCTGAATCTAAGTAGTCATCTACAAAGCAGCCACTTTTTAGGTGAAGGTTGACGATGTGAAGCTTTTCATCTTCATGCTGAATAGTTAACTTTATACCTTGCCTCAAGCCGGCTCTTGGTGCAGCAATGGCTTTTAGTTGTTCAACATTGTCTATTTTTACTGAATTTTTCACAACAAAAGCGACTTTTTGTTGTGTTGATGTCAGGCCGCTTTCTCTGCAGGTATAAGTTTGAGAATCAGGACGGTCTGAGATGATTATTTGCCACTTTTCTTCAGGAAAGACACGGGCTACCGCTTTGGCTGATTCAACTTCTTGTAATGCAACAATGTCCGCGTTTAGGCTACTTGCATACGCTTTCAATTTTTCATAATCAGCTTCGGTGCGGGCTTTGCACCCTTGGCCATTATTCTCAGCCAAATGCTCTGTGTTCCAAGTCGCAACAGCCAGTGAGTTATCAGGATGAGTAACCGTGTCACATGCACTGAGTGCGATGGTCGCGCAGCAAGTAAAAAGTGAATGTTTAAAAAATTTGTTCATCAACATGCTTCAGAAAAATTCAAATCTCATGATATGTTATAAAGTAACAAATATTGATGCAATCATTATTGCGTTGAATGGCAGAGGCTCACGATAAGTGGTTAGACCAAGTTTTTTACCGTGAGCCTTCTGTTGGTGTATAAAATTCTGTTGAAAGGTATAGGCTGTATGGCATTAATTATTAAGCAAGCAACTTTAGTGAATAATGGTGAGGTGCGAGTTTGTGATGTAAAAGTCGAAGGTGAGCTAATCGCAAAAATTGCTGAAAATATTACAGTCACAGATACTGATTCAATCATTGATGCTGAAGGGATGTGGTTATTACCCGGTATGATCGATGACCAAGTACATTTTCGAGAGCCTGGCTTAACCCATAAAGGCCGAATTGCAACTGAGTCGGCAGCAGCCGTGGCTGGTGGCATCACCAGTTTTATGGAAATGCCCAATGTGTCACCGTCAACGACAACACGACAAGCTTTGGAAGATAAAATGGCCATAGCAGATAGGGACTCTGTCGCGAATTATTCGTTTTATTTAGGTGCTACACCTGACAACATTGGTGAAATCAAAGCGGTCGATGTTAATCGAGTATGTGGTGTAAAAGTGTTCATGGGCGCGTCGACGGGCGACTTGCTTGTTGATCATCCTGAGGCGCTCGAGAGAATTTTTAAAGAGTGCCCAATTTTAATCGCGACGCACTGCGAGCAAGGGGAGGTGATTAAACAAAATCATGCTCGAGTATTGGCTGAATGTGGTGTGTTAAACATTGAGCATCACCCAGTAATACGAGATGCAGAAGCCTGTTATCAATCTTCCTCTTATGCTGTTTCTCTGGCGAAAAAATACAATTCTGATCTACATGTTTTACATTTAACCACGGCCAAAGAAATGGCTTTATTTGAGTCAGGTCCAATCGAAGGTAAGAAAATTACCGCAGAAGCTTGTGTGCATCATCTTTGGTTTAACCAAGACGATTATGCCGCGCTTGGTAATCAAATAAAGTGCAATCCTGCGGTTAAATCAGAGCAAGATAGACAAGCGCTGCTTGTAGCATTACAAGAAGATAGGATAGACATTATTGCGACCGATCACGCGCCGCATACCTGGCAAGAAAAGTCAGTCCCTTATGAACAAGCACCTGCGGGTTTGCCCCTTGTAGAGCACGCACTTTTAAGCTTATTAGATCAGGTTAAACGCGGCACCATGTTATTGACTCAGGTTGTAGAAAAAACATCACATAATGTGGCTAAACGTTTTGCGATTGAAAAGCGTGGTTTTATTCAAGAAGGCTATTTTGCAGATCTCGTTTTGGTTGACCCGAATGCGCCTACTTATGTGACTCATGACTCTGTTCATTACATGTGTAAATGGACGCCTTTTAATGGCACAACCTTCTCACATAAAATCGCTGCAACCTTTGTAAATGGACAAAAGGTCTATGATGGCGAGTATGTAAATACAAAAGTGAAAGCGGCTAAGGCACTTGTTTTTAACCGCTAATTTTAGTGCTAGCTATCGCGGTGCTACTTATTATTCAATATCAAAAGTGTAATCACTTAAGCCACCTTTGCTTGTAACGAATTGAAACAATTTAATTACTCGAGCGCACCGCAAAAAATTGCTATTTGAAGATGGGGGAGTAAGGTGCTTCCCGAAAGTGAAAACACTCAATAATAAATAAAACACAAAACAGAAGGGAAAATTATGCGTATTAAAGCGTTAACAGCGGCTGTAGTGCTTGCTGCGAGCAACTTTGCCATCGCCGATGAAGGTATGTGGCAACCACACCAACTACCTGAATTAGAGTCTGTATTAAAACAAAAAGGGTTAGAAATTGATGTTAAATCAATTTCTAAACTAACTGAATTTCCAATGAATGCGGTGATCAGCTTGGGTGGTTGTACAGCATCGTTTGTGTCACCAAAAGGCCTAGTGGTTACAAACCACCACTGTGCTTATGGTTCCATTCAGTACAACTCAACAACTGATAACAATATTCTAGAAAATGGCTTTTTGGCAAAAAATCCATCAGAAGATTTACCTGCAGCACCGGGCTCACGCGTTTATGTGACTGAAGAAGTGACAGATGTGACAGCTCAAGTAAACCAAGGTACAGACGGTTTATCGGGTAAAGCACGTTACGAAGCAATTGATAAAAATCGCAAAGCGCTAGTTGCTGAGTGTGAAGCTGACGGCAGCTATCGCTGTAATGTCTATACCTTCCACGGTGGTCTTGAGTACTACCTAATCAAATCACTTGAAATCAAAGATGTACGTTTAGCTTACACGCCAGCAATGGGTGTGGGTAAATACGGTGGCGATATCGATAACTGGATGTGGCCACGTCACACAGGTGACTTTGCTTTCTATCGTGCTTATGTCGGTAAAGACGGTAAACCTGCTGAGTATTCAAAAGACAATGTACCATTTGCATCTGACTCATTCTTAAGCGTGAGTGCCAAGGGCGTACAAGAAGGTGACTTTGTAATGGTAACCGGTTATCCGGGCCGTACTAACCGTTATCGTATTGCGACTGAAGTTGATTACGTGTTCAATACAGCTTACCCGTTAGCACGAAAGCATAACTCTAAGTATGTTGAGTTGATTGAAGAAAATGCACCTGAAGGCTCTCAGGCACGCATTGCCTATGAAAGTACCATTGCGGGTTACAACAACTACATCAAGAACTACGGCTCAATGATTGAGAGTTTCCAAAAAGGTTCTATGTATACACGTAAGCAACAGTTCGAGAAAGATTTAGCGGCTTGGATCAACGCAGACAGCAAGCGTAAAGCTAAGTATGGTTCGGTGTTATCAGATCTAAGTAAATTAGTTGCAGAATCACAAGCGCATAATCGACGTGATCGCATGTTAGGTTATGTCCATCGTTCACAAATGATTTCAACGGCGCGTATGCTTTACCGTCTAGCTGTTGAAAAGCAAAAACCAGATGCAGAGCGTGAGCGTGGTTACCAAGAACGTGACTTACCAAAAATTAAAGCTCGCTTAAACCGCATGAGCCGCCGTTATGACGAAACGGTAGACAAGGCGATTTTACTTCATTTCTTAGAGCTTTATGCAGCACTGCCACAGTCTGAGCGTTTAGTTGAAGTTGATAAGGTATTTAATCTAACTAATGGCTTTAATAAAGCGAAACAAAAAGCATTGTTAGATGATATGTATGCAAACTCTAAACTGGCTGATGAAAAAGCCCGTTTATGGATGGCAGATCTAGAGTTCTCGCAAATTAACGCAAGTGCAGATCCGTTTATTCAATATGCTAAAGCCATTTTCACTGTAATGAAGCAAATTGAAGATCAAGACAAAGAGATTGCAGGTAAACAACAAGCGGCTCGTCCAGCGCTAATGGAAGCCATCATTGCTTACAACAAGTCATTAAATAAGCCGGTTTATGCCGATGCAAACAGCACGTTACGTGTTACTTACGGTACCGTTGGCGGTTACTCACCTCAAGATGGTTTAGTGGCGACACCGTTTACTTCTCTTGAGGGTTTATTGGCTAAAAACACCGGTGTTGAACCATTCAATTCACCAGAGAAACAAAACGAATTAATTAAGCAAAAACTTTACGGTGACTATACTGGTGGCATGAACACAGTACCGGTTAACTTCTTATCGAATGTTGATACAACAGGTGGTAACTCAGGTTCACCAACACTGAATGGTAAAGCTGAATTAGTTGGTTTGCTATTTGACGGTGTGTACGAAAGTATCATTGGTGACTGGGATTATGATGCTAATCTAAATCGTTCTATTCACGTAGATTCTCGTTATATGCTGTGGGTAATGGACAAAGTCGATAATGCACAGAACTTATTGAAAGAGATGAAAATTGTTAAGTAATTAGCGACTTTTATCGATATTCTAAAAAGGCGTTAACGTGAAGTTGACGCCTTTTTTTTACCTAAAAATCAGGGAGTAAGAAAATGATTTCAGTGACAGAGCGACTCGGGGTTGAATTGCCCATCATTCAAGCGCCAATGGCTGGAGTACAAGACTGTGAACTCGCAATCGCCGTATCAGAGTGTGGTGGCTTGGGCTCTTTTCCATGTGGCATGCTTTCGAATTCTCAAATAGAAGCTGAGCTTAACAAGATAAAAGCGTCTACGAGCAAACCGATTAATCTCAATTTTTTTTGCCACGCGCAGGTTGAAAAAGACCAAAGCAGGCAACGCCTATGGCAGCAAACATTAGCCCCGTATTTTAACGAACTCGGGATCGCGTGTGATGAACATGCGTAAAGTAACCGAGTACCTTTTAGTCACGATATAGCCGATGTAATAGAAGGCTTTTCGCCCAAAGTGATCAGCTTTCATTTTGGCTTACCCGACCCCAAATTATTGGCACGGGTAAAAGGTTGGGGCTCGGTAGTAATCTCTTCTGCAACTACACTTGCTGAAGCGAAGTGGCTTGAAGCGCAGGGGGTTGATGCCGTCATCGTTCAGGGTCTTGAAGCGGGTGGTCACAGAGGCATGTTTTTAAGTCAAGACATCACCACGCAACAGAGCTTGTTTAGTTTGCTGCCTAAGGTTGTGAATGAGGTGGATATTCCTGTGATTGCAGCAGGAGGCATTGCTGATAATAAGGGAGTTAAAGCCGCATTGTCACTCGGAGCGAGTGCGGTGCAAGTTGGCACCAGCTACTTACTTTGTAATGAAGCTAAAACCTCAAACTTACACAAAAGTGCCATTTTAAGTGAGCAAGCCGAGCACACGGCATTAACTAATATCTTCACCGGAAAGCCAGCCAGAGGCATTGTAAATCGAGTTATGTCTGAGCTTGGTTATATGTCAGATCAGGCACCTGAGTTTCCTTATGCAGCCATTGAATTAGGTCAACTTCGTAGCAAAGCCGAGGCGCAAAATAACCACGACTTTTCGCCTTTATGGTGTGGTCAAAATACCTCTGGCTGTGCAGCCATTTCTGCCGCAGAGATGACCTTAAAGCTTGCAGGCCATTTGTAAAATACAGTTTACACTGGTTTTTGATATCGAAGTTGGCTTTTAATGTGTTGATATAAAAGGATATTTATTAACTTCTTTACAGGTGGAAAGCATCTGAGATTTAAATGGAGAGGCCTCTTTTCTCATTGTAAAGCAACTTGAAAACTTTACATTGCTTAAAAAGTAGCGCAACTTGAAGCATGTCTAAAAGGTAATTTTGCCTAAAATTATCGTCATCAAGGAGATGTTTATGAGACTGTTTTTAAGATTATTATCTATCGCAGCGATTATTGCTGCAGTGGTAGTTGGTGTGATTTTTGGTAGCTGGAAATACGCCATTGCTGCCATGGCGTTGAGTGTTTTATTGTTGATTGTGACAATGAGAAAGTCGCAATCCAGTCACCCAGGTAGCGGAAAAAATTCAAACTCTGCGAATGCCTCAATCATTGCTGGCTCAAGTATTTCTACTAGCGGTTTATCAAGTGGTTCGTCTCAGTCTTCTAGTGGCTGTGATGCAGGCAGCAGTGGTGGCGCTGACGGCGGCTGTTAAGCAGGATCTTAAGGAGTATTAAATGCTAAATAGATATAACACAGGTCTAGTGATTGTTGATATTCAAGGTAAGTTGGCCACACTTGTGCACGACAGTGAAGCAATGATCGCGCAAACGGTGAAGCTGGTGCAAGCGGCGAAATTACTCGATATGCCCATTGTTTTTTTAGAGCAGTTGCCAGAAAAGCTAGGCCATACCGTACCCGAGTTACAGGTTTTACTCGAAGATATTCCCGCCATAGTGAAAAGCACGTTTGATGGCTGTGGCAGCGAAGAGTTTTTACAAGCGATAGATGCAGCCAGCGTTGATAACTGGCTAGTGTGTGGCATAGAAGCCCATATTTGCGTATACCAAACGGCGATGAGCTTAAAAGAAAGAGAGTTTGCTGTTGAATTAGTGCAAGATTGTGTGTCATCGCGCAATGTTGAACATAAACAACTGGCTTTACAAAAGATGAGTCAAGCAGGTGTTGGCTTAACTTGTTTTGAAATGTGTTTGTATGAGCTGATAAAAGACGCGAACGATCCAGTGTTTAAGCAAGTGTTACCGCTGGTGAAATGATCAAAAACGATCATTTCCGGTGCTATTTAACCTGAACTTTGGGTAAGAGATTTACTAACGTATTGATATTGAAATGATAAGCTCTTTTTGAAGTCTGCAGCCGGAGACTTTTAGCGATAACCAGGCGAATTTACGCGTCAATAGCTGGCCTATTGCAAGTTAATTCAACGCAGTTAACGTTGAAAGTAGCCGCTGGAGATAGATTTAAACAGCCAGTAATTCATTCTATTAAAAACACCAGAACGAGAACTTATTAGCGCGAGAGTGTGAATGGCATCCGCACCGTAATAAATCACCCCGCCCATCTTTAATACCATACCTTGATCGATATCGAGTCCAAGCTGAGTGATTTCTTCTAATACTTCACTGCTTTCTCTGGCATTGATAATTTTAAGTGCACCAATACTTTCTCGAATACGAACAACTTGGCAGTAGTTATCACAGGCAGGGCAGTCTTTGTCGTAAACCAGTAAGATTTCTTCTTTTTTCATAAATTAGCCCATTGTTGTTTTAAGCCGATAAAATGCACGAAACCAAACGATAAGCAGATGACCGAGCTCCAAAACCAAAACTCACTTGAACGACCCATAGGGTTGTTAATAAAGAAAAAACCAGCCACACCGCGAGCAGTGTAAATTAAGGTAATTAAAGTTAAAGCGGTTTTTAATAGCGGCAATTTTGTAATAAAACCAGCAGCAGAAAACGCATAAGCAGACCAAATACAAAGCATGAGCACGATACCACTGGTAATAAGAGCGGGTTTACTACTGCCTTGCTCAGCAAGTTGCGCCATTTGTTCACCAGCACCAAAAAAGCGATACCAAGGCGCGCCAAAATAAATACACCCTATATGCATGAGTGCGGCTAGGGCACTTAAAAAACCTGCGAAGATCAGAAAAATATTCATAATGAAAATGGCTTGTAGTTATTTTTTAAAAAGCTACTTTAAGCCACTTTTACATTTTCTAGCAATGCTTCAATATCAACCTCGTCAATTTGTGATGGGTCGAGATGTTGCTTGGCATAGTCTAAGTACACACCTGAAGTTAAAAACAAAGCAAATATATCTGCGTCTATGTGCTGGTCTTTGACCATAAATTGCATTATTTTCAGTGATTCAGATAAGGATTTAGCTTCTTTATAGGGTCTGTCAGCAGCGGTTAATGCTTCAAAAATATCGGCCACCACTAAGATACGCTCGGCAATCGATAGGTCTGCTTTGACTAACTTTCTTGGGTACCCTGTGCCTATCAAGGTTTCGTGGTGGGTTGATGCCCAACGCGGTACGTTGGCTAAATCTTCAGGGAAGGGTAGGCTGTCGAGCATTTTTATTGTGCTGATCATGTGCTCATTGATCCTGAATCTGTCTTCTTGGGTAAGTGTGCCGCGTGACACACGTAAGTTATAAAGCTCACCTTTATTGCTCAGTAATTCAGGAATATTCATTTTAATGCCGTATTTCTCATCGTAGTCTGGTGAGGCGCTCCGAGTTTGAAGGTGTTCTTTTTTGTCATTTAGAAGCATCTCAACACAGGGGAGAGGTAGTTTTTCAGCTTGTTTATGCGCTAATTCTAATTGTGATAACCCTAAAGAATCATCAAAGTGGCGCTCCCAAGTGATCACTGCCAAATTCTCAAGTCGGGTAATTGCCGCATCACCTAAAAACTCACCGCCTTGGTTACATTCAGCAATAAAGGCAAAGTCATCTTGCAGGTGTTTATATTTTCGCTCTAACTCGCTTTTATAAAATGCTTGAGAGTCAGGGTGAAGCTGCACGTTTTGGTGATATTCAATGATTGCATCGCGATACAGCACTTCGAAGCGCATGCGTACTTCATGAATGCGGTTATAAATGGTTTCTAGTTTTGTGGCTTTATCGACAATATGCTCTGGAGTGGTGATTTTTCCGCAGTCATGTAACCACGCAGCCATTTTGAATTCACGCTTTTGCTCAGTTGTATTTAGAGTGAAGTCTTTAAAAATACCATGTGGAGTATTAGAAGCCGCTTCAGCTAACCTAATGCCTATATCTGGCACTCGTTTACAGTGCCCTGCTGTATAGGGAGATTTATCATCGATGGCTTGAGCAATCAGTTCGACAAATGATTCCAGTAAAGTCGCTTGTTGCTTTTCATGCTGTTTGATAGATGCTGACATTTCTGCCAAAGACGCACCAAGCTGATCGAGTTCTTTAATATTACTTCGTTCAATCGTAACTTCATCATATTGCCTGCGCTTAATTTTAGTGTTTTGTTCCATCAGTTTATTTATCGGGTTAACAATGGGGGCAGAGAACAAATACGACAATGGAAGAAGGCAAATCAGACAAGCGGAGGTCAAGAAAATAGATAACTTAACCTCATTTAGACTGTCTGCAAAGATGACATCTCGGGAAGTGATAATAGCGAAGTAACTCTGCTGACGGTCATTAATTTTAACCGGGCTGATAAATACTAACTGAGACGTATCGCTTTGAATAAGTTGGTTTTGTAAGGCTTGATCAGACACAGCTTGCAACAAGGTTTTATTCGGCACAACAAATGTATCTGTTGCTAAATCGTCTTTATGATTGGCAAGCCATTGCTCACTAAGCACTTGCTCATGCCGTGCGCTAAATTGCGCTAACGCTTTGTTGATGATAGGCAACAGAGCTTGATGTTCTGGTTGCAACAGTAAGTGTAAGGTTTGCGGGAAATGTTGTGGCGCGAACGATAAACTCGGGTGCACTTTGACTTGTTCAATAAAGAACTGAGATTGTGTGTTTAGTAAGGTTAGGTGTGTATCTATGCCTGCAAAAGCGTGCCCTGACTTCACATAATCGAAAACGTCTCTGATGGTATCTACTTCAATAATTTGTACATCAGGAAATTTAGTTTTTAACTGCTCAGTAATAGACCAGCCTTTAGTGATTGCCAAGCGTTTATGGTTAAGTGAATTTATATGGGTTATATCTTCAACATGCTGCTGTGTAACTAATGCAAATGGAAGCTCTAATAGTGCGTCAGATAAACTGCCCATCTGTTCATTCTCTGGCGTTTTATAGACGGCTTGCAGCATGTCGAGTTGTTTGGTTTTATACCGCTCTACTAACTCTGGCCAAGTAAAGCCATTGATATACTCAAATTTAAGCCCGGTCATTTGCGAAAGTATCGACAGCTTATCGACGGCATAACCTTTGGGTTTACCAGAAATAGCAAAGTCAATTGGGCTCCAATCTGCAGAGTTTGAAACCAACAAAGGTGGGGTTTCAGCAATAAGCTCAGTCTCTTCCTGTGTTAAAGAAATGGCTGTGATGCGTTTAATAGAGCCGACGCTTTTGCTTAGGTTGATTTTGTTTGAGGCTATGACTTCCCCAGATTCTTGATATAAATAAATATCGCTATTATCACCGAGTTGGTGATCGCTTAGATATTGAGACAAACTGGTGAGGGCAATATCGACGCCAATAACGGCATTTGAAGCAGAGAGCTTTTGTGAATAGGTTAAGCCCGGCGCTTGCAATGACTGAAATTGATAAGGCACTGATTTATAGACTGCTGAATCAGAAGCACCAATAAACCATGGTCTAACCCTTGGGTCAAATTCATGTTCCGATTCAGATACATAGCGAACTTGGTAATGTTCATTTATGTATTTTACGCTGCGCATGGTTTGATTTTTGTCATTAAAAATATCTATTTGTAACCACCTGTCAGTATGCGCAGCATTAAAGCGACTTCTTACTGAGGTGTTGGCTTCAAGATTGATTAATTGAGTAAACTCGCCGTTTTCACGGCCTACAAATATGGAGTAATAAATAGGGTTATGTTGCATCGCTTTGGCAAAAACCAGCAGGTCAGAGAAGTCATTTCCACTTGAAAGTTTAAGGCTAGACGCCAGTAATCCTGTTAATTCAGTGGCTTGCAAATCAATGCTTTCGAGGTGGTCACGAGTATATTTAGCCGACATTTGGAACTGGTTGAGTGCACTCTTACTGGCTTGCTCTGTTGAAAAGTGGTACTGCAATAAAATGGCAATACCAGCAGTGAGGCAGGTTGCGATTAAAAAAATCGAAAACAGAGTAAGTTGGATAGAAAACCTGAGGCGTCGTTTAGCTGCCATTGCACTTCCTTGCAAAGTCCATCTGGATGGTTAGATACAAAGCTAAGCGTAGAAAATGATTGGCAAAAATACCAATGAATTAAATTCAAAATAAGTGAATTAATTCAAATCTCCCAATAGGGCACCTCGCCGAAATGCGCTTTCAAATAATCAATGAACACTCTTACTTTTGGGGCAAGTAAGTGAGAGCTAGGGTAAACCGCCCAAATTGAGGTATTGCTTACCAAGGGAGTATCTGTCAGTACCGGAATAAGTTGCCCTTTCTCGATGGCTTTGTATGCACACCACTTTGAACAGATAGTCAGGCCTAGACCGTAAATGGCTGCATCTCTTATTGCTTCGCCATTATCGGCGCGTAAGAAATACTTAATTTTAATCTGTTGTTCACCCTCTGAGGTGTTGAACGTCCAAGTATCAAATCCCATTAAGTCAATACATTGATGGTTCAGCAAATCTTGAGGTGTTTTTGGCGTACCGTGTTTTGCTAAATAATCCGGTGACGCGCAAACTTGCCGAGTATCCGCAGCAATTTTTCGAGCGATTAAGCTAGAGTCATTTAATGCTGCATTACGGATCGCTACATCAAACCCACCTTCTACCAAATCAACAATGCTGTCACTTAGCCTAATGTCGACTGTAAGATCTGGATAGAGTGACATAAAGTCATGCAATGCAGGAATGAGGTGCATGCGGCCAAATGAAGCCGGAGCGGTTATTCTTAGTTTCCCGGTAGGGGATAACTTTCTTGAGCCCACTGATGCACAAGCAATATCGACGCTGCTGATCACCTCTTGTGCATGGGGTAAAAATGCCACGCCATCTTCGGTCAAAGAAACTTTGCGGGTTGTGCGATGTATTAAACGTACACCTAAACTTTCTTCTAGTTTGTTTATATGACTACTTGCAACGGCTGCTGAAAGACCCATCTCTTTGCCCGCCAAACTGATGTTGTGGCAGGCAGCTACTCTGATAAATAGCTTTACATGTTCAATATTCACAATGTTTCCAAAAAGTGAGTTATGGACCAGTAGATGGTATTAGACCTTAAATGAACGTGATTTATTTTCAATAGAAAATTGATAAAAGCTCTAAATACATGCTCATTTTAAACAATATAAATTTTGAAATGTGATTATTAGTGCCTAGTTTGATTTGTGATAGCGGCAAAACGAAAGATACATCTTGGAGGGTAAAGAGCCATTCAACAATTGAATGGCTTTTTGTCAGATTAGATTACTCAGGAATAAACTCAAAAGATGCGGCGCGAGAAAGGCGGTTGTTAACTGCCAACCAGTCGTCGTTTACAGGTGGTGTTTCGACAAAGATTTTAGTCGGTGTGAGTTTATCTAAGCAGTACAAATCGTAGTAAAGGCCTTTACCGTAACCTGCTGCATCACTAGCAATCTGTTTGATGAGCTCTGGCTGTAAACCAGATTCACTTAGCTCAGCCAAAACTTGCTCTGAATAGGCAAGTACTGCGATGTTTTTGTTGCTTTCATTTTCAATGGCTTGAGTGAGCTCAGCAGTTTTCACCAAAGTCACCGGTGCATTTGGCTGATAGTGGGCTTTAACGTTACCTGGCACTGCTTCGTTATGCTCCATTGGCGTGGTGACCGGTTTACCTAAACATTGCTCAATCTCAGCGGCTGAAATTGGGCCGGCGCGTAATACTCTCAGCTCATCTGATGTTAAATCTAAAATAGTCGATTCAAGGCCATGTTCACATGCGCCACCTTCTAGAACCGCAGGAATACGACCCGTTAATTGCTCAACCACTTGTTCAGGTACCGTTGGACTTAATTGTTTATAACGATTTGCCGAAGGTGCAGCTAACCCCGTGTCTAAATCAATTAACACCTTTAAAAACAGCGGGTGAGAAGGCACGCGAAGTGCAATAGTATCTTTACCACCAGTGACTGGGTTATTTAGCCCAGCTTTGGTGTTTAAGATAACGGTTAATGGCCCCGGCCAAAATGCATCAGCAAGTTTTTGTAAATCAGCAGGAACTGACTCTGCCCAACGAGCAATATGGGTTTCATCGGGAATATGCACGATTAACGGATGATTTGATGGGCGACCTTTTGCTGCAAAAATTTTTGCCACGGCTTCAGGTTGCGTTGCATCTGCAGCAAGGCCGTACACGGTTTCAGTCGGCAGGGCGACACATTCACCTTGCTGTAGTAGCTTAACGGCTTGGGCGATCCCTTCGTCTCCGGTAAGAAGCTCGAGTGTTTTAAATTCATTCATAGGTAAACCTTAAGGATTACAGAGCTGACAATAATAGGGATCGGCAGCGGTTTGTTCGGTATTTTTTAATTCAGTATGGTCGCAGCATTCACAGTGATATTTATGCTGCTTTATTTGTTGTGTTGCAAGGCCGCATTGTTCACAAGGCAAACCTGCAACGGCTTCTTTTGCAACAAAGTTTTTGGCATTGCACTTAGGGCAAATGGCACTGAGCCTGTTTGCTAAATCGTCGGCAGCTTTACTGATCATTTGCTGGCGAAGCGGGCAGTGCATAGCGCGTAAATCTGGCTCAATTAACGCCTCGGTTAATTGCTTGTCAGTTAAAGTTGCAATCAATGCTTCGCTGCTTAAGCCTTTTAAAATTTGCTCATCAAATTTCAGTAACCAACGTTGCCCCTGAAAATGATTGAGCTTTTTTAACAAGGTATCGTGACAAGTTTCACTGTTTACTTGAATACTTGAGATTGCAAAAGGCCCTGAAGCACTCGCATAAATAGCTTGCCCGCTTGCACGTTCATAAAAGCATAAAATCTCGTCATTCCAGTTCACTATGCCGAGGTACGGGCCATTGCCAAAACTACCTTCGCTGCCCAAACCAAATTCGGCACCGAGCAACTCACACGCCATTTTTGCTTTTTTTAAAGCCGCTTCTTTAGGGCTGAGCGTACGTTCAATGTCGCCTGCGAATGTGCCTAAGCTATCGGTGTCAAACGCATTGCTTTCAACCACATCAAAACCAAGCGGCGCAAGTGCGTTTGCGATGCACTTGGCTTTATCATGTTTAGTGATAAGTACAGCTTGGTTCATAAATGACACGACCTCAAAACAACTCAACTACCGAAACGAGATTAAAATAACAAAAGCTCAAAGCCCTGATAAAAACAGGCTTTAAAAAGGGGCGCTATTATACGGCGAGTTGCACAAATTTGTCACTATTTTCGCCTTGTCAGCGGGGGGGGGGGGTATGGTTTTTAAAACTTACTAAGATGGGTGAAGAAAAGGAGAAACAGGGTGTTTCTCCTTATAAATCTGAGTTTAGTTAATTATACAAACTTACTTGCCCATCATTTTTGTTGGGCTTTGCGCTGCAAGGTACGCAAACACAGCGTAAACCGCTACGTTTTGGTTTAACTTTGCAGGGTCGATTTTATCTAACGTATCGTCTGCGGTGTGGTGGTAGTCAAAATAGTCAGTACCATCTTGATGTAGAGAGAAAATAGGCACGACTTTAGAGTCTTTAAATGGAATTAGATCCGGACCACCAAAAGCGTTGTTTCGCGCATCGTATTTAACCCCTAAGTCTTTTAAATGCTTAGCAATGGCACGTACTGTGGGTAATGAGTTTGAAGCAACGCGAGATTCAACTGCATAGATAAGATCGGCACCAAAGTCAGACTCAGCCGCAGCAACAATATTGCCAAGCTCGTTTTTATGCTTCTTCACGTAAGCTTTTGCGCCCCAAAGACCTTGCTCTTCAGCGGCGAATAACACCACGCGCACACTGCGTTTGGTCTTTGTTAGCTCACTAATGTGCTTTGCTGCGGCCGTGATAATCGCCACGCCCGCACCATCATCGAGTGCGCCTGTGCCTAAATCCCATGAATCTAAATGTGCGCCTAACAGCACGTATTCGTTTGGTTTTTCTGTGCCGGTAAATTCACCGATGACATTATAAGAAGTGCCCATGCCTTTTGATTCAGCTTGTACGTTTAAGCTAACTTCAACTTTGTGACCTAATTCCAGTAAACGCTCAATTTGGTCTGCATCTGGGTTTGCCAGTGCAACGGCAGGAATGGCTTTAATGCCATCTTTATAATGGTTACCGCCTGTGTGTGCAAAGCGGTGTTTGGCAGTACTGACAGAGCGCATCATAAATGCCACTGCGCCTTTTTGGCTGGCAACAACGGCACCTCGGTTACGCGCTTGCACAGCTGGGCCATAACTGTTGCCGTCTAGGCTGCGGTCCATACGGTAATTAATAAAGACAATTTTACCTTTTGCGGCATTTTTTGGTGCCGCTTCTAGCTCTTCTAAGGTTTCAAATATGACAATAGGTGCGCGCGTGCCATCTTTTGGCGTACTGACACTGTTACCAAGCGCGGTAATGTGAATAGGTTGTTTTGACGGCAGAATAATTTCGGCTGATTCAGAATAGCGCAACCAAGCAGGGAATTTTGCTGGCTCTTTCCAAACTTTGTCGAAGCCCAAACGCTTAAGCTCTTTCATCGCCCAGTCTACGGCTTCAAGATCTTTAGGCGTGCCCGCCATACGCGGCCCAACTTCGGTGGTTAGCCTTGCCACAATATCGTAAGCCAGTTCGCTATTAAGCGACTTTTCTTTTAATTGCTCGGTGACTTTAATGGTTTGTGCATCAAAGGTGTCGGCAGCAAACACATTGGCGCTTAACACCAAGACCGCCAATAATAACTTTTTCATTTTTATAAGCCTGTTGTAAAAATTAAAACAAGTCTGGAACGTTCCATAAATAAATACAAGTATTTGGGATGAATTGTCATTCATTACTTGCGTATGAAATTGATAAATGAGTATAAAGGTAAGAATATCGAAAGTTTGCTTAGCAAGCTCAAAAAAGTTGAGGAATATGGATTGAGATTACTTTTTATGTTGGCTTTGTTAATCGCTCTAAATACCAATGCTTGTGGTAACAAAGATAGTAATAATGTAGTAGAGGCGTTTATTACTTTAGAGCAGAATGGTGCAATGTCTTATGTATCTGTTTATGTACCAGTAAAGTATGGTAATGCAGAGGTCATGAATGCTCGTTTCTCACTCAGGAACTCTTTTGAAGATGAGCCAATATTTAATATCCTTACTCCAGCTCATAAAATTACTGATGAAGAAAAATTCACAGATTATGTAGCCTTTAGATTTGATATAGTTACTAGCAACTTTAATCAAGCGCATTTGACAGTCCATTATCGTGATAATTCTTTTGATTCAACAAGTACAGGAATTGCAATGTGTACCGGTCCAGTAAGACTGTACCGAGTAGATAAGTTACCAATAAAAGTATTCGACTAAAGACTATAATTTATCTTGTTTTTTGCATTAAGTATTTTGAAATAATTGATTCAGTAAACATATTGTCGTTATAGTCAGGTAACCAGTCGCTATTGAGCAATTTGGTCGCGGCTAATTTTACGTTTTCATCATCTTGTTTAATGACATGCCACTTAACTTCATTGAAGCCGCTAAACTCACCATTGAGTTCACGCCATAGTGCTAAGTCCTGTGTGAGCTTTGCAAGTGTTCGGCTTATTTCGGTATTTTCATGTTCAGTGTTCTTGTTTTCTAAACCTTGCAAAATTTGCGTATAAGTAAGATATAACCCAAGGTTCTGCTCAACAGGTGCAGTTAAACTCGCAAACTCAGCAAAGTGTTTAGTAAATAAATTAAGCGCCATTTGATGTTCATGATTAGCCATCAGGCCATGAATGTAAGGGATAACATAGCGATTTAATGCTGGGGCGAGTTGATACCTTTGCTCAAGTTTTTCGAGTGCTGAAGTTAAACGTCCTGTTTTAGCTGCAAGTGCCGCTTCAACATACCAAACAAAATCGTTATGAATATATTGTTTATCTGTTTGCTCAAATAAAGCTTCTGCATTCTTTAATTGGTTTGTACTGAGTAAGAACAGCACATGCTGTAATTGAAAGTGGGTAAATTTGTTTTTGTATTCATCACTTTCGTTTTCATAACTGTATTGTTCATACCAAGCTTCGTATTTAGCCGCAATAGGCTTAGTGAGCGGATAGAAATCGAGCGCATAAAGCGGGGCATTTCGTAAGTTTGGCGCAATTAAGCGGGCACGTTCAAAGTATTGCTGCGCTTTTTGGCGATCGCGCTTAACTAAATAGGCATAGGCTAATTTTATGAGCACCTCAGGATCATTTGGGCTTAGCTTGAACGCAGTTTGCAGTGAGGTGAGTGCCTCTGTTGTTTGTTGTTGCGATAGCAAGAAATCACCATAAAAAAGGTGAAATAAACTACTTTTCTGCTCTAGCAAGCGTCCTTGTTCGAAATAGGTTTTTGCTGTTTTTAAGTCACCATTTTGCTGGTGGAGCGCACCAAGTAGTGCAATGGCATTAATATGATGAGGTTCAATTTCTATGGCTTTTTGCAGCAAGGGTAAACAGCTTACGTAGGTTTTCGTTTGGTTGTGCTGACCGTAAACAAGCAATTGATAATCGCTGTTACACAAACCAAACAGGGCATTGGCGTTGTTGGGGCTCTCATTCAAAATGGTTTTATAGAGTTTGCTCGCTTGGTTAATTGCGCTAACCTCACGCTGTTTGACCAAATGATCTGCAAGGGTTAAATCTTCAAAATAAGCTTGTTCATTTGGCTGGTTTTTTACCTGCGCTTTTAAATTTTCTTTGTTTGAGCTGTTGTTCATAAACCAAAAAGCGATAACCGCAAACACAAGAACACATACAGCGAAAGCTGTTAACTTATGCTTTTTCGTTATTTTTTCTGCTGGCGCTTGTTTCTTTGAGCTGCCTTTTGCTAATGAATTTTGTTCTTCACGCTCAAACCTCAGTTCAATATGAGGGGAGAGCCTATAACCTTTTCCCGAAATCTGTTCAATTGCTTCTGTAATGGTTTTATCTTGATGAAGTGTTTTTCTTAGTTGCGCAACGGCCTGATAAATAGAGCTATCAGTAACCACGCGATCGGGCCAAATTTCTTTGGCGATAAAATTTAAACTCAGCGGTGTGTTTTGATGGCGAGTTAGCAAGACCAACAAAGCCATAACTTTAGGCGGCAGCGAGCACTCTAACGATTGTTCGGCTAAAGTAAGCCTATTCAAATGCGGCTCAACCCACCAATTGGCGAGTTTAAAAGGGGCTTCTGTCTTTTCCATCTTTATGATTATTATGCTTATTTTTATTTTGAGACAAAATTCAGAGTAAAATTATATGCTTTTTAGGTAATTAACCCAGTGTTTTTTTAAGGTGGTGTCAGTTTCAAAAAAGGAGTCGCCATGAAAACACTTATGCTAACTAGCTTACTATTACCTTTTGTTTTAAATGCGAAAGAGTTTGATGTCATCATCAAAAACGTTACCGTTATTTCGCCGCTTAACCCATACCAAGCCAGTGTTGCAGATAAACATTGGGTTGGCATTCAAGATGACAAAATTAAAACCATATCGGCAAAAGCCTTGAACGACGCTGACGCTAATGTGATTGACGGCACCGGCAAGTTTTTAATTCCCGGTTTGATGGACGCCCATGTGCATCTAAATCGCATGCCAGGGTTACCCTTAGCGCTTAGCAAGTTTAATGAAAAGGAGATAGCAGAGCTTGAAAGTTTACAGCAGCAATACCTGCAAAGGCAGGGCAAGAGTTACTTATATTACGGTGTAACTCAAGTGCTTGAGCCGGGTGCGAATAAAGAGAGTATGTCGTTATTTCAAAGTAACGGTGTGGCACCAACTAGCTATTTTTGCGGTGCTGTGCCTATTTATCAAGGATATAATGCACAAGGTATAAATTATGAACACCTACATGAAAAGCGCCCGTATTATGCGCATCAACATGGCGATCCAAGTCATCAATATGAGAACCACATATTAGAAAGTCATTCACCTAAACAATTAGTAAAACGCATGGCCGATGATGGTGCTATATGCACCAAAGTGTATTTAGAGGATGGTTTTGGTGAGCGTTCAGATATTCCGTTAATCGCTTCTAAAACTCTTGATGAACTCAAATCTGCCAGTGAGCAACATGGTTTAAAAATGATGGCTCATGCCAATGCCACCGACATGCAGCGTTTAGGGTTAACTCATAAAATGGATGTGATGGCGCATGGTAATTGGAATTGGCTCGACGAAAGCAGAGAAGGCACAAAAGGTGAATTACCACCTAAAGTAAAAGCTGTCGCCGATGACATTATACGCTCAGGTATTGCTTATCAACCAACACTCAATGTCATGCGCGCACTGACCGATGTGATGCGTGAAGGTCATATTACTCAACCGGAGTACAAAACAGTACTGAGTGAAGCACAAATTTCTTGGTACCAAACTGAAGCAGGGCAATGGTTTGCACGAGAAATGAAATCAGGCTGGGGCAATATGAGTGATGCACAAAAAATTGCACGTTTTGAATTTAACCAACAGCTTGGTAAACGCGTTTTAAATTACATATATCAAAACGGTGGTTTGATTTCACTGGCAACCGACACACCGCCTGCACCGACCTATGCATCACAACCGGGATTAGCAACCTATTGGGAATTAAAAGATATGCACGATGCGGGCATGAGTTTGGTAAGTATTCTTGCTGCGGCAACCTTGAATAATGCCAAGGCTTTTTCTTTGGATAAACAGTACGGCACAGTCGAGACCGGCAAAGTGGCTAATTTATTGTTGCTCAAAGCCAACCCTTTGCACAGTGTTGAAGCGTATAATCATATAGATACGGTTATTCTTAATGGAGTGCCAATTCAACGAAGTAAACTGGCACTTAGAAGGTAAATGAACATATATAAAAAATAGTAAAAGTAAACTGCAGCTTATTTTTTATAGATGTTCTTTGTACGTAGCATCGGCATTGGGTCCCAAGGTTTTCTAGTTAACTGAATGAGTGAAAAGCGCATCAGGGTAAAATGAAAGCCTGCATTAGGTAGGTGTGTTTTGACGTCACTAATAAATTTAGGGTCGACTCCATTTTTTATTAGGCCTAAAGAAAAATCGACAAGGTCCGCTTTACGAAAAGTTTCAGTGAGCTTTGCAAAGGGGCCTTGATATTCACTAAGGAGGTGGTGCATATCAATGATTATTTGTATTTCCTCATTGAGCTCTTTAAGGTCATTTCGTTCAAGGTAGCGCTGACATTCTTGATACGACGGTACTAAGTAGTCAACTCTGTCATGGGTCCACAAAGCAATATCATGAAATGCAGCGGCTATTTGTAACTTCATACTCTCCTGCTCTGAAATATCAGGGAGTAGATAATGACAAAAGTTAAGCATTCGAGTGACATGATTCCGGTAACCTTGGAAGTCTTTACCAATAATTTCTTTGTATTGTGACAATATGTCGTCCGTATATGGGTAACTAGTTCTAACTTGCATTGTAATAACCTGCTTATTGATGATGAGGCTATTGTATTAACCCACAAACTTTCTAATAATGGCTAAAATGACAGTTAACTATACTTTTTGGCCAATTTTGTGAAACGAGTCGCTATTTATGCATTTGAAGGAATGAGCCTGTTTCATCTTTCAGTACCACAAGCTATTTTTTCTGATGCGATTGGACAGGAGAATCCTTATTTTTCAGTACAAGTCTGTTCAGAACGCTTCGGAAAGTTAACGCTCTCTGGTGGACTGAATATTTGGGTTGAGAATGGTATCGACTTGTTAGCTCAGGCCGATATCTTAATCTTCCCAAGTTGGCTTCCAGAGCAAACACCCAGTAAAGAGTTAATTGATATAGTGCGCAATGCACACAAACAGGGTAAATGGATTGTGGGATTATGTTTAGGCTCCTATTTACTTGCCTATGCTGGTTTACTGAACGGTAAAAGGGCAACTTCACATTGGCGAAATAGCGCAGATTTTTTAACGCGCTTTCCAAAAGTAGACTTTGATACGAACCCGTTATTCTTGGTAGAAAATAATTTGGTTACATCGGCAGGCAGTGCGGCGGCGATAGATTGTTGTTTGCATATCTTTAAGCGCTTTTATGGGGTGAAAGCAGCAAACCAAGTCGCTAGAGTGATGGTGTCGTCACCCAGCAGAACAGGTGGTCAAAATCAATATATTGCCCACCCTGTTGCAAATCGCTCAAGCGACGAACGCCTCGCTAAGTTAATCGATTTTGTACTTGGCGATTTAGCCCAATCAATAAGCGTTGAAGAAGCAGCTAGCTATTGCTCCATGAGTATACGGAGCTTTACTCGACATTTTAAAGCGATTTACGGCAGTAGCTTTACGCAGTGGTCAATTCAGGCAAAACTCAATGCGAGCCTTGAGCTACTGGAGTCTTCAGATAAAAGTATTCTGTTGATCAGTGAAGAAACGGGTTTTAGCTCTGAGCAAGTTTTTCGTAAACACTTTAAAAAACGTTTCGACACCACACCACAAGCTTGGCGAAAAGTATTTAGAAGTCAGCAAGGTTAATACTGATTACATTGTTTTAATTTATTATGAGATATAAAAGAGGCTGGTTAAGATTATCAGCCTTTAAACCTTCTTGGAGTCATATCTTATGAAACCCGTTTTATTTGTACTTTCTATGCCTTTTGAAGATGGGCCAGGCAAAATGTGGATTTGTTCTCATTGCGCCATGATTGAAGGCGCTCTGGCTGTGAACAGACATTGGTATGAGCATGTTGAAGTTCGTCGAATAGGTTTTGAAAAGCCACGTCAAGAAGTGGTTGCACTCTTGGGTGAAGAAAACCAATGGTTACCCGTACTTATTTTAGAAGATAAAAGTATCATCACTAAACCTGAAGAGATAATCAATTATTTGGCACAGGCATTTGGTGGAGCAGCTGTGCATCCTTAGTGCAGCCTTAAACGTAAAGTGACCTAGTGAACTTTATGTTTAACTGCTATGGAGCGTCTCACTTTCATCAAGGCAGCAGTTTACTTATTGTAAGTTTGTATTCATTATAGGTGCTTGTTGAAGTTTAAAGGAGTAAACCAATGATCCGCCTTGCAAATCTAGAAGATCTTCCACACGTGCTCAACTTATACCGAGAACTACGTCCGCAAGACCCAGAGCTTGAAAAGTCATTTTCTGAGCAGGTGTGGGCAGAGATGATGAATTGCCCAGAAACACACATTGTGGTGGCAGATATCGAAGGCGAGTTAGCAGCAACCTGTGCACTGGGTTTAAATAAAAGCATTGCGAATGGCGGTCGACCTTTTGCCATTATTGAACATGTGATCACTGCAGAAAAATTTCGTCGTCGTGGATTAAGTCACAAGTACTCAAATTTGGCATTCAAAAAGCATGGGAGCTAAATTGCTACAAAGTCATGCTGCTTTCAGGTGAAAACCTTGCTGGCACGCACCGGGTGTATGAGTCGGTAGGCTTTAAAGCAGGTATTGAAAAGGGTTTTGTGATTAAAGCCCCAAATAAATAACAAAAAATAAATGAAAGAAACAACATTAATTACAGAACGGCTCATTCTAGCCCCATTAAATGAAAGCGATAAGGCTCTTTTTATAGAGCTGTGTATGGACCCTGAGGTGATGGAGCATTGTTATGATCCAAGTACCCTTGAAGAAGCCGAAGCGAGCTTTAAAGCATTTTCCCAGCCGTGGGATAGTAACGGTCATGATTGGCTGTGTTTTGGTATAACTGAAACCAGCAGTAATGAAAAAGTGGGTAATATCTCGGTAAAGGTCCTCAGTCATACTGACCGAATTGGCGAAGTTGGTTTTTTATTAAGTCCGCGAAAACAGGGTAAAGGCTTTGCGTTTGAAGCGCTAAAACGCATACACGAATTTGCTTTTGAGGTGCTACACCTTAATAAGCTCGTTGCATTTTGTTCGACGCAAAACTTAAGCTCCATAAAGCTGCTCGAAAAATCAGGTTTTGAGCAAACTAAATTGCTTAAAGATAGTGTAGTGATCAAGGGTAAATCAGTAGACGACTTTCAATTCGAATTACGCCGAGATTAGATTTCGGTAACTGTTCATTCTTCAAGAGATAGACTTCAAAACTATATCGTTTAGATCTTTAAAAGTGTTTTTTAAGGTCTTTAAGTTATATAAATGTGTAACATTTAATATACATTTATATTTTATTGGGAACTGGTTTTGGCTAAGGTTTTGTATTTAGACGTTTATACGTTCAAACATCTTTGTATTAAAAAATGTACAGTGAAAACAACGTAAATTAGAGTGTTTGCACCTAATTTAAAAACAAATTGACAGCGCTGGACATTTGTTCTTTTCTGTTTGGTGTAAATGATTTGTTAATCATTTGCACTCTAACAACAAGATCAAGGAATCAGAATGAAAACCAAGCTAAACAAAACCACACAAGCACTTATTTTTTGCGGTGCTTTAATTCCAACCGTGCACGCTGCGTCAGTGCTACCGAATGATTTTGACTTTAACGTTGAGCTAGACCAAGCTCAGCGTTATATCGTGACATTGAAAAGTGACAAACAAGCGGTGGCTTTGCCGTTTGAGCTAAGTCCGCAACAGGCAATGCAGTTACAGGTAAACCGTCTTGAGTCTCTGGCGGTGGGTGTTGCTGCGCAGGCTAAACAGGTTTTACCTTCAATCAATGCGGTGTCGATGTCGCTAACCGCAGAGCAAAAAGCACAACTCGAAGCTCGCTCTGATGTGTTATCGATTGAAGTTGACCCTAAACGTTATCTGATGGCTGAAAGCACGCCATACGGTATCAATATGGTGCAAGCGAACCAACTAGCAGACACCATGTCGGGCAATCGTAAGGTGTGTATCATGGATACCGGTTATACGCTTAATCATCCAGATTTACCTTCAACTGGGATCACAGGTGATGACGGTTACGGCAGCAACAACACAGGTAACTGGTATAACGATGGCAACGGTCACGGCACGCACGTAGCAGGTACGATTGCTGCGATTGGTGGCAATGGTCAGGGTGTGGTGGGGGTAAACCCATCGGGTCAGCTTGGTTTGCATATTGTAAAGGTATTTAATGACTCAGGCCGCTGGGCTTATGGCTCGGACCTAGTTAAAGCCATTGAGCAATGTCAGCAAGCAGGCGCAAATGTCACCAGCATGAGTTTAGGTGGCTCGGGTCAGTCAGCGGCTGAGCGCCAAGCATTTGCCAATAGCTACGCACAAGGCATGCTACATATTGCAGCGGCAGGTAATGGCGGCAATAGCTCAATGAGTTACCCTGCATCATATGATGCGGTTGTGTCGGTTGCGGCAGTTGATAATCGTGAAAATAAAGCGTCTTTCTCGCAATATAACAGCCAAGTTGAAATTGCTGCTCCGGGCGTTGCTGTTAACTCAACTTGGAATAACAACGGCTACAAGAGCATCAGCGGTACGTCGATGGCAACGCCTCATGTGTCGGGTGTTGCAGCGTTAGTGTGGAGTCATTTCCCTAATTGTACGAACCAACAAATTCGTGATGCACTTAATGCAACAGCCAAAGATAAAGGCGCAGCAGGGCGAGATACGTCATACGGTTACGGTATTGTGCAAGCAAAAGCGGCGTATGATTACCTTGCTGGTGGCCAGTGTGGCGCGGGTGGTGATGCAAAACCAGTGGCAAGTTTCAGCGTGACAATTAATGGTAAAACCATTCAACTTAAAGATGGCTCATTTGATGACAAGGGCGTAGCCGCATATGCATGGGAGTTCGGCGACGGTGCAACGAGTTCAAGCCAAAACCCAAGTCATACTTATGCTGCAGCTGGCGACTATACTGTAAAACTGACAGTCACAGACACCATAGGTCAAACAGCGAGCAAATCTCAGGTTGTCAAAGTAACTGATGGTAACACTGGCGGTTGTAATGGCGTTGCAGCTTGGTCGGCAAGTACAGTTTACCTATCTAAAGATCAAGTATCGCTTAACGGCAACTTGTACGAAGCAAAATGGTGGAACCGCGACCAAAATCCTGAGCAATTCTCAGGTCGTTGGGACGTATGGGCAAATAAAGGCGCGTGTAATTAATCGTCTTTAATCAATGCTTTTATAAGTAATTAAGAGCGAATAAATTCCCAATACTTTGGTTATTAAAGGCAATTTAGGTAACTAAACTGCCTTTTTTCTTGTCTTGTGACTATTCTATATATTCATTTTTCGTACTCATTGTTATGAGAGTCTATGTTTAGTAAAACCTTTTGAGCATGAATTGTAATGAAATGGCTAAAACACATAGATGACAGTTTTGACTCGCTTTTGACCGATTGCTATCAGCAGCGCGAAATGGAAATGGAAAACCACATCAACAAAATTCGTTTTTTTAGTTTGATGGCACTGTTTTTATTGGAGTTGCTGGTTGGTGTTTTAAATCAAGGGTTTGATCTTATTTTGATCAGTGTCGATCTGGTGTCGATGCTGATTACCGCCGGCTGGTGTTGGTTGGTGATGTATTTAGCAACCACGGGCAGCTACAAACCTTGGCTTAAATATGTGTCGATTTTATTCGATTACGTGATTATTTTAGCCATTACTTTAGAAATGGAATACCTCACCGAAGTCGGTCACTTCTTAAGAGACTTACACAAAACCCAGTTTGAATTAATGCTTATCAGCGCTCTGATTTTATTTAATGTCATGAGTGCATTCAGGCAAGGCAGGGTGATCATCTATTTCTCTACCTTATGTTGTTTGGGCGCAACAACATTGATTTTAGAGCACAGTCATACGGCTCGTACCATTGAAATACATGAGCAAATTATTGTGCTGTTTTCAGGGCTCCTTGCTTGGTCACTGTCTCATTACATTACTAATACTTACACACGTTTACGCCATCGCGAGCGGTTATTACGCTATCTGCCTGAAAAGCTGGTCAGTGCGGTCGAAACAGGAGCGGTAGACATTGAGCCCGGCGGTGAGCGTCGTAACGTGACAATTTTAATGGCTGATATTCGCAGCTTTACAGGTCTGTGTGAGCATAACGACCCAGAAGTGGTGACGGGCATGCTAAACCGATACTTTTCAGCCATGAGTGTGCCGATTTTCAAGCACGATGGCATGATAGATAAATTCATTGGCGATGCCATTATGGCGGTATTTGGCGCACCCCAAGAGAAAAATCAAAATGCCGACAACGCGATTTTAGCCGCACAGGAAATGCTGGCTCAGTTGACCGTTTTAAACAGCGAATTTGCTAAAGAAGGCTTGCCGCAGTTAGAAATTGGCATTGGCATTCATAGCGGCGAAGCCATTGCAGGTAATGTAGGCAGCATCAGTTGTATGGATTACACCGTGATTGGCGATACGGTCAATGTTGCAGCGCGCATTGAAAGCCAAACCAAAGCACTTGGTTATCACTTATTGATAAGCCAATCAACGGCCGGGCAGTCACAGCTAGACTCGTTGAACAAAGTTGCCAATGTGCGTTTAAAAGGGCGAGATCAAACCATCGACGTGTTTTCGTTGTAGCGAGTAAAAGCTTAAAACCTTAATACCTTAAAAGGTAAGCGCATTACTGACATAATGCGCTTTAAACAGCCAAAACTTATGGCTCGGCCAATAACTTTTTCACTTCTTCACTGTCTTGGTTTTGATAATTCGTAAAACTTAAACCCATAAACTCAGGCAAGGTCGCGCTAATAAAAATCGACGACAAGGTGCCTGCAGTTAGGCCAATTAACAGGGCGCTGGCAAAGCCATTTAAAGCATCGCCGCCGAGCAACCAAATCGCAAAAACCGTGGCAAGGGTAGTAAACGAGGTAATAAGCGTGCGACGTAAAGTGCTTTGCAACGCTTCATTAATTGAATGACCAATGTGTTGCTCGGGTTTTGCGCGAATAAGTTCGCGAATGCGGTCACCAATAATTATACTGTCGTTGAGCGAGTAACCTATGATTGCCAAAAGCGCAGCAAGCACAGTTAAATCAAAGACTAAGCCTAGCACGGCAAACAACGCAAGGGTGATCAACACATCGTGAAATAGTGCCACGGTAGCAGCCACGGCCAGTCGCCATTCAAAGCGTACCATCAAATAAATCAACACCGACACAACCGCAAACACAGCCGCCAGTGCGCCACTGGTTTTAAGCTCTTCGCCCACTTGTGCGCCCAAAAACTTACTCTCGACTATATTGGCATTTAAGTTCGCTTCTATCGCCGATTGAAACGTACTCACCGCATTGCTCTCTACGTTTGGTAAAAACAGCACGCGCCAATGGCCGTCTTGGCTTTGCGATAAGCTAAACGCGTCATGCGTCAATGCACTTAAGCTTGCTTGCAGTTCGTTTATATTGGTTTGCGACATTAACGTGAAGTCTAAAACGGTGCCGCCCGTGAAGTCTAAACCAAACACAATTGGCTTTAAAAACAGCACCAATAGGCTCACCAACATGGCGCTCATGCTGAATACAAAGCCCATTTTACGGGCGGGTTGCCAGAGTTTATGCATGGTTAGCTCCTTGTTCGGTTGCAGTCGACTTTTGGGTTGGTTTTTTACTTTCTTTTTTAAGAAAGAGCGGCGATAGGTAAGACGACACCAATACCCCAGAGAACAAACTGGTTAAGATCCCAAGTGCTAACGTAATGGCAAAACCTTTGATGGGGCCATAACCCACACCAAGTAAAACCAGCGCGGTGATCATAGTCGTCAAATTCGCGTCAATAATGCTCGACATGGCATGTTCGTAACCGCGTTTTAATGCGCCAAGGGTGCTGGCCCCTTGCTGTTTTTCGTCACGAACGCGTTCAAAAATAATCACATTGGTATCGACCGCCATACCTATAGTGAGCACTAAACCCGCAATACCCGGTAAGGTGAGCACCGCGCCCGGTAATAACGACATTAAACCCAGTAAACAAACTAAATTGATGACCAAAGCTATGATTGCCACCACACCTAAACGGCCATAACACAACAGCATAAATAATAGGGTCACGGCTAAACCCAATTTCAGCGCGTTAAAGCCATTCTCAATGTTTTGCTCACCAAGGCTAGGGCCAATGGTTTGCTCTTCAACGATAGTGATCGGCGCTTGCAACGACCCCGCTCTAAGTACCAAAGCAAGCTCTTGCGCACGCTGCATGGTGCCTAAATTCGTAATGCTAAATTGGCGATTTAGTGCTTGTTGAATGGTGGCGACCGAAATCACTTCTTGTTGCTTTACCACTTCGCCTTTTTGATTTTGGTGATATTCGCCATATAAAGTGGCCATTGGCTTACCAATGTTTTGACGTGAGAAACGACTCATTTTGTCGCCACCTGCAGGCGAGAGCATAAGTTGCACCAAAGGCTGACCCGACTCATCACGCCCGGCCTGCGCAGATTCAATATCTGAGCCGGTAAAAATAGGCAGAGGGTTTAGGTTCGTGGTGCCGCCTTCTTTATAAGCATAAGTTTGCCCGCCAATGTCTTTCAGCGCATGAAAAGACAGCTCAGCGGTTGCGCCAATTAAGCGTTTTGCGGCGGCGGGATCTTGCACGCCCGGTAACTCAATTCGAATATGCTGCTTGCCTTGACGCTGCGTAACCGCTTCTGTGATCCCCAATTGTTCGATGCGAGAGCGCAAGGTACTAATGGCTTGGCTAATGGCCTGCTCAGCCATTTGCTTTTGACTGGCTTCGTCAAAACCAAGTTGCCAAATGGTTTGGCTTGTGCTGTTTTGTTCAAGACTTGTAAGGCTAGGGTAGTCTGTTTTTAATAGCTTAAGTAAAGTCGCGAGATTGTCGGCTTGGGCATTATTGGCTTTTATGACCACGTTATTATCGCGTGCCGCTTCAATTTGAATGCCACGCAATTTGTGCTCAATACGATAATCTTTAGCCACTAAGCGCAGTTTTTCGAGTCGCTCTTCAAGGGCTTTGTCGGTGTCGACTTTTAATACAAATAAAACACCGCCGTTTAAATCTAAACCCAACTTCAAAGGCGATAAATTAAAACTTTGCAGCCATGCGGGTGTGGTTGCTTCGCTCTGCACGCTAATATTCGCAGCATCTTGCAATTGCGACTGCAACTTTTTTTGTAATACGGCTTGCGCAGTGACACTCGCGTTTGGATGTTCAAGCAATATGCGTATATCACCGGTTTGATGGTTCATTGTTGCTTCGCGCACAGGCAACTGTGCCTCTTCGAGATATTGGCTAATTTGATTGGCCGATAACGTATGGTTTTGACCGCTTACCTTTAATATCGTGTTATTTGGATAAAGGTTTGGGAGCGCGCTAATTGCCAAAAATACAATGACTAACAGTAGCGCCCACGGTGTCAAACGGTTGTTTGACTTAGGGTTTAATTGATTTTTCATAATTCACTCATCTAGGGCAGCAAAACGCAGTTTTGCCGAAAAAATTAAAAGATTTTTTTGCGATAAGTGAAATTAAGCGTGGTAAGTCAATCGCGCTTTATAAACTAAATTGGCAGGTTTGCAGGCATCAATAAAGCCGTGGTTTGGTCGAGTATTACATTGATACCAAGGTTGTTTGAGCTTGTCAGTTTGCAGGCGGGTTTCGCTAATGTAAGTGTCTAACATCAGCTCAAAAACTAAAATAAATTCGCTTTGTTGTTTAGGATGTAAAAAACGAATGGCCTGCTGCTGAGAAGGGCGTTCAATAACCGAAAACAGCCCAGAATCATCGGCAGTAATATGGTGCTTTTGCGACTGCTGCTGCGATAAAAGCTCGTGGCTTACAGCAATTTCAAACGGGCTTTGATAGCTAGTGTGGCTTTGAACATTATTTTGCGCATGCGTAACCTGTTCGGCAGACGACGGCGCATCGGCAAACAGTAAAAACAACACAGCAAGAATTTTTAAAATTCTGATCAAAGCAATAAGTTCAAATTAAAAGCGTGCAAGCATAATAAGGGCAGATTGGTTTTTATCAAGATGAAAATGAGATTTAGGTGATAATAAGTAAACATTTTCAAAAATGGCAAGTTGAGTAATGTATTTCGTAAAAACTTGATGTAGGTCGTAGCAAGTGTCTGTATTGGTTGGAGGTAATTTTTAGGCTGTTGAGCCTTTTTTTAGGAACGGTGTAATATTTATGAAATTGAGGAAAGAATGACTTCTGGTTTTGTATTAATAAGACTTAGCAGTTTTAATATGAAAAAGTTATTAGCTACGTAGAGGGTATCTGAATGGGTAATGATAATCTTGAAAAAAAATTTGATGACGCGATGATGAACATATACACGCAAGCTCTATCTGAAGTGAATTATAAGGCCACTGTATTTTTTAGGATGCTTCTAGAGCACAAGGGTCTAGAAACTGCTAAGCGATTAATACACTCTCCCAAAGTTTCTGACGGTTATACATCTCTTTGGGAGCTAGGTCGTTTAGATTTAACAGTTGAAGCACTAATTATTGATAATCCAGTTTGGCATGCTCTTTTTGATGAAGAAGAGCTCGCAATTTGCGTGAAGAGACTAAAAGACTACAAATATAAGGGTGTTATTAGCTAGAAATGTAGCAAAGGCAGTCAAAAAATTAATTCGCGCTGTACTTTTTCATGAATTTTAGCCAATAATTTCTGTATGTTGTAATTGCTTACGTAGAAAGAAGAAATTTTAATATGGATATTAATTATCTTGTTGGTGCTATTAAAGATTTTGACCTTAAATTTAAGAGACCACGCATAGACGCTCTAGAAAAATGCTTCTCCTCAGTTGATGTATCTGAAGAAAACTGGCCCCGACTTTGGGCTGATGGTGGTTTTTTTTGGAAACGAGCTAATGAGGCGTGTGTTTATTTCTTTTTTAATGAGGCTGGTAACCTAATTTATATTGGTAAAGCTGAGGTACTAGGCTATCGTTTTAGTGCTCACTTTTCTAAAGGTTCAAAATGGATTCGAGTTGTTAAAACTGTTGGTGTTTTAGCTGTTCCACGAGATTCATGGTTCGAAATATTAGCTATTGAAGCTTACCTTATTGAGCAATTGCAACCCTCAGAAAATAAGCTTGGTAAAAATAGTAGAAGACCCTTACAAAGCCGACTTGGGTAAGCATAATTTGTAAAAAGGTACATATGATTAACATAGCTCAGAAAGCATCCAATTTTTAACTGGGTGTTTTATTCTTAAAATCCACAATACTCCTCACCTTACTTAAACCCCCTTAACACCAAACCCACCCTTATAGTCAACGTCTATATTCATTACCACAAAAAATTGAACCCATTAATGAAACAATGTATTTTTAGCAAAAATTCGTTGAAAGTAGGCGGTTTTATTTTAGCGACGAAGAACTATTCGCTTTGAAAATTACCTAACTACTCTAGTTGTAAGGAAAATAATGAAAAAGTTAGTTGTACTTTGCTGTGTGTTAGGTCTCGCTGGTTGTAAAACAACAAGCGATTACATTGTCGAGAAAGAAACAGAGCAGTTAATGCTACATTTCAGTAAACCAGAAGTGGGTACATTTTTGACAACCGAGCAGCCTTTAAAAGCAGATTATGATGTATGTGCTAAAGATGCTTTTAATGGTGCAAGTTACACGTTCGGTGGCAAGACGGTGAGTGATCCAAAAGTTCTTACAATGATCTCTTTAGATTATGTTCAGTTTTTAGTGAATAGGTATATTGGTAAGCCAAAAGACGCTAACATTTTTGATAATGCTGAAATGAAAAATAATATTGAAAAAATCCGAGTGCATACCCTTGCTTTAGATAACTGTTTACAAGAAAAAGGCTGGAAGACTTCAGAAAAGCCTAATAGCTAATTGTTTATAAATACGAGTGAATTGAGAGGGGCATTTTTCAATTCGCTTTTTATACACCCATAAAATCAGATAGTTAAAAGTATGCAATTTACGTTGCCTTATCTGTACTGTGAACAGGCACGATATGGCGAATTTACTTTTGCTTTGTCGAATACACTTTAGCCAACTATTTTTAACCAGTTTGAATAGCTACATGCAACAAGGAGAGATTAGTTGTGGATCATTTATCTTTAAAAGAAAAAGTAGCTTCTGTTTTCTGTGTGATTTTTTCTTTCGTCATTTTATGTTCAGGGCTTTATGACTTCCTAATCGTTGATACTGCAATAAGGGAGTTAATTTTGTCAATTGGGGTGTTTTTACTTTTACTGAGTGCAGGGCTAACTCCCAAAATGTTCTTTTCGCCATTGGCGGAAATCTTCAAAGGAGAAGCGTTTCCGTCTATCGTAAATTCCAAATTACCTCAGTGGTTTTCTTTATTCGGTATCTTGTGTTGTGGTATTGGCTTAGTGAGCTTTTAAACTGGACATTGTCTTTAGTTACGATCTGTATTTTAAAAACGCAATAATTCAATTGAGTTAAGGATGAAATGAAAGCAAGTATAAACATAAGGGATGCAACGCATCTCGATGCTACGACATTAGCGGTTTTAAGCATTCAAGTTTGGCTTACAACCTATGCAAAAGAAGGTGTAAAAACTGAATATGCTGACTTTGTGATAAATACATTCAATACCAGTTCAATTCTAAATGACATCAATAACCCCGAAAAAATCATTTTAGTTGCTGAGCAAGCGGGTGTGCTGCAAGGCTATTTACTTGCAAATAAAAATAGCCATTATCAAGGTCAACCTGAGTTTGGTTATGAGGTTGAGCGCCTGTATGTTGATGCTAAGTTTAAAGGGCTTGGGATTGGTAAGGCGCTATTACAAAGGGTTCAAAAAGAATTTGGCTCGAACTTTTGGCTTTATACTTGGGTTGAAAATGACGCTAATGGCTTTTACCAGCATTTAGGGTTATCTAATATCGGACAATTTGTGTTCAACTTTCATGACGCAAAAATTCACAATTGGGTGTATTCGAGTACTAAATTGCTCTAAATTCTTTTCTATTAAAAAAACCACTAACTTTTTAAATTATATAAATCAATTGGTTATGCATGAAATTGGCATGTTATAAAAAAGTTAAAAACTTCCTTATTTGCTCCATATTTTGTTGAAAATCCTTCTTTAGCATATGCCCGAATGCGCATTCCATTGATTTTTTCTTTGGGTGCTTCTTTATCGATAGAAGGAAACCAACATGAACATTAAGCTTTCAGGCCTAGGAGGCAAGCCACTTAAAGTGCTCTCCGGTGCTTGTTTGCTGGGGTTAACGGGCGCTGCAATTGCAAGCCCAGTGCTTTACCCAGCGCAGTGGCAAGTTGCTGAAAACACGGCGAGTAATCAATTCGTCGGGCAGGTTGTGGCAACTAACGCCAGTGCGACAAAACAGCTGCAACTCGAGGTGGGCACAGTGTCGACCAAAGAGTGGATCACCAATGGTGGCACATTCGAAAGTGTTAACTTTACTGCGCCATTTGCGACTCAGCCAACGATTGTTTCTCAAGTACAAAGCTATGGTAACTACACGGTGATGTATCGTGTCGATACGTATTCGTACAAGGGCTGGCAGTCGAAAAAAGGCTATGAGATTTTCTTCCGTCCGCGTATGCAAAACGCCTCAAATACAGGTTTTGAAACCATTTTAGAAACCGACATTGATATGAAAGGCTCTAGCGTGGTTGAAGAGTTTGGCAGCATTGGTGGCAACGAGACCATAGGTTGGTTAGCAATTAACAGTGCCGAGCAAGGTCAGTTGAATGGATTGAGTTTTGAAACCATTCAAACGCCGGTTGAAGTGACGCAGGCGAATAAAACGGTGAATTTCTCTGGACCGTTTTATCAAGCGCCCAATATGTTTAGCAGTGTGACCACGACTAACGGCACCGATCAGGTCGGTGTAGGCGTTGAGCACATTCGCGACAACAACAGCAAAATCTATATGGATGAATTAGATGACGGCGACCACAACGCCGAGGCTGTATCTATGCTGATGCTGCAAGGTGCGGGTAACTTGTACGATGCGCAAGGGCAGTTGATTGGCGAAGTTGGCAGCGTGCAAATGGAAGATTCGCGTCGCGCAGATGCGCACACTATCGCGCTGACGCGAAGTTTTAATAACCCTGTGGTGTTTGTGCAAGCGGTCGGTGTTGATGAAAAAATTCACGATGCGGATTTTCGTTTTACCAATATCGCAGCAAATCAATTTAGCGGATATTTGCACGGCGATAACGAAAGCACAGGCTATGGCACATTCGATACGTTTGAGTTGCAATATTTAGTGTTAGAAGCAGGTAGCTGGCAGCTTAATTTAGAAAATTACAGTTATGAGATTGTGGCGGGCAACGACAGCGGCGCATTTAAAATTGACTCGAATACGGGTGAAATTTTTGTCGATAAAAGCACAGAACTCGACTTTGAAAGCGGCGTTATTCAGTACAACTTAACGGTGCAAGTTACTGACGGCACAGGCGACAGCACGACTACGACTGTGACTGTTGATATTACCAATGTGTCAGATTCTTTAAACTCAGATTCGCAAGCCATTTATGGGTTAGGTAGCAATGACTGGTTAGGCTATGGCGCAACGGCTGCAGGTGATGTGAACGGTGATGGCTTTGATGACTTAATCATTGGTGCGCCAAATAACGATACTAATGGTGGCGATGCGGGAGCGGCGTACGTGTTATTTGGTAACGCGACCGGTGTTTTAGCCAACCTAAGTGACGTGGTTAACGGCATCGGTGGCTTTGCCATTTATGGTGAGCGCGGCGGTGATAAAGCGGGCTTTGCGGTGGCGGGTAATGGCGATATTAACGGCGACGGCCTTGCTGATGTGGTTATTGGCGCACCCTATGCCGACGATTATGGCGACCAAGCAGGTAAAGTGTACGTGGTGTTTGGTAAAGCCGACAGTACGGCTGTGCAACTGAGCGAGGTTGCCGATGATAACAATGTGTCGGGCTTTGCCATGTTAGGACGCTCTACATTCGATCATGCCGGTGGCTCATTGGTGGTGTCGGACTTCAATGCCGATGGCTTAGCCGATATTCATATTGGTGAGGTAGTGCGCAAGAGTACCACCGCGGGCTGGGGCTTTAGCTCAACACAATATGGCGTGCCAAATTTAAATTACACAGTATTTGGTAAAACCGATGGCGCGAGTATCGCCTTAAGTGATATCGCCAGTGATGACGATAACCGTGGTTTTGCAATCGTCAAAAATAATCGCAAAATTAGTGACAGAGAGCAATACGGTGCGCAAGTATTGCCTTTGGGCGATTTTAACTCAGACGGTTTGAATGATTACATTTATAACCAAGGTGTATTTGGTGCAAGTAATGGTCGCAACTATGTGCAGTTAGGTCGCGCTACCAGCCACTCATTAACAAAAACTGAAGCCGAAACCCAAGGCATTATTATCAATCCAGAGCCAGCTAGCTATGTGTTTAACTGGGTTTATAAAGGTACTTCAACAGCAAATACATTACCAAGTTTTATTACTTCGCCCGCGGGTGATGTAAACGGCGATGGCATTGACGATATTGCGGTTATTTCAGCTGACAATAACTGCTGTGCAGGGTTTAGCAATCCAAGAGCATATATTGTTTATGGTTCAACCACTCCAAACTCGGTAATTGAACTGGCCGATATCGCGCAAGGTATAGGCGGTTTTGTTATTGAAAACGACTATTCGCAAATCGCCCATGAGCAGTGGAAAATTGTGTTTGGCGCAATTGGTGGCGCGGGTGATTTAAACGGTGACGGCTATGATGATGTGATCATAGGCGATCAATACGCTGAATCGGGTAATGGTCGATACTTTGTGGTTTATGGTAAAGCAGACCAAAGTGCAGTGATGCTGAGCGATGTGGTTAACGGCATTGGCGGCTTTAGCTCTGCGGGTAATGGCGGTGATGCACTCGGTCATTGGCTTGGCACTGCAGGCGACTTAAATGGCGATGGTATTGCAGATATGTTTGTCACTGCACCTATGGCCGATCCTGATGGTCTTGGCAACGCGGGTACTGTGTATGTCATGTTAGGTAAGGGCGACGCCATTACAACTTGGGGCTCTAACGCTGCAGATGAGTTCACTCTTGGGCTGGCAAGTGCGCAAAATGTTACTGGCGGCGAAGGCGATGACAAGATCACTAAGTCGAGCAGTGCCGACAGTATTTTTGCAGGCCCAGGTGATGACATTATTACGGTTAAAGATGGCAATATTCAACGCATCGACGGTGGTAATGGTTTTGATACCTTAGTATTTGACGGGCAAAACTTATTAATTGACTTAGCCTCAAAAGGTAGCCAAGTTCGCAGCATCGAAAAAATTGATATTCGCGGCACGGGTGCTAACCAACTGGCGTTCAATAAGCTTATTTCAAGCACGGGCTCAGTGGTTATTCAAGGTGACGCTGACGATGTGGTTTATTCGACCAACCAACAGTGGCAAAACAGCAATGTTACTGAAGTCATAGATAATGTGACTTATCAGGTCTACACCGCGGGCGATGCAAAAATGTATCTGCAAAGTGGCGTGACCATCAGCGTAAATGCTGCGCCTGTTATTGCAGCACAAAACTACACCATTGAAGAGTACACGCAAGGTGGCACTTTTATAGGTAATGTTTTAGCTGATCCAAGCGATGAAGGTGATGCAGTTAGTTACGCTATTATTACTGGTAATGAGCAAAATCTGTTTACCATTGATGCACTAACTGGAGCACTGAAAGTTGCTGATGCGGTTGGCCGTATTGACTACGAAAGTGCTGCGGCTCATATCTTAACCGTGCAAGTGACCGATCAGTTCTCGGCAACGGCACAAGCCGATATCACCGTAAATGTAACCAACCTCAGTGAAATGACCCACAGTGTAAAAATGGATGCCAGTGGTGCGTCGAGCATTTGGGGTGATTGGGGTTCGCTCGCAAACCTACTTGGCGAACGCTGGGAGCAAGGCTTTAGCGTGCAAGTTGGTTTGTCTGGTCGCAATATTGATACCCCAATTCTAGATTTAACCGCTGACGGCACCTTAGGCTTAGATGTTTCGGCTGTCGTTGAAGGCGGTATTATCGACGCGACTTTACCTGTTGATTTTTCGGTAAATTACCCTGATGAAGTTCAACCTGGTAACGCCTTTGAATTAACCACGCAATTTGGCTACGGCGAAGGCGCAGGGTTTGAAGTTACGTCACCTTATTTGAGTGTAAATGGCAAGCTATGGCTAGAAGACTATTACTTCTATGTGGGCACAGACTTACCGAATATGTTCAGCTCTAAGGTTGATAAATTCAACGGCGAAATCTCGGGGCAATATGATTCTTATACACACACCTACGAGAGTAAAGCGCATATTGCACGTGGTATTCAAGCCGCAGACAACCAGCTTCGTTTCGATGCCGAAATTGACGATCCAACTTGGATAGACCAACAAGTTACGTATCCGAAAAATTGGGGCGGTTGGGCGATGGGTATGCGCCATTCAGTTGAGAAATGTGAAGATGGTTTCTTTACGCCTATGGGCGGTGAAGACTTATCCATGCGCATGGAATTCTCAATGATGGAAGCCTACTTATGGTTTACCTCGTCGTTGAATCAAAAGTTCTCGGTGGAGTTAAAACCAACCGCGACGTTAGTCCTTGAAGATGGCACTGAGATCGCCTTTGATCCGCTACAAAATGTGCAGATCACGCCACAGCTTGAACAAGATGTGAACGGTGATGGTGTTATCGATGCGACTTTACGTGTGCAGCTAAATTCTTCGTTTAAAAACGACACAGACTTAATCAACTATGCGCGTTTACCGCTGAAATCTGCTTATGTGAATTACAACATTCAAGAAGCCTTATGTACGGCGAATAACGTTTATTTATATGGCAAAAATGGCGTTTACTTCGAAAAAGAAGAAGCGGGCCCAATGATAGATTTAGAGCTTAAAGCTGAACTGGGTTGGGACGGCGAAACCGATGTTGTACAAGACGTGTATGAATTTGCCCTAAACGAAATTGTTTATGTAGAAAAGCTAAGCTTTGACTTGTGTGACGGCGAAGGCTCTGCGTGTGCAGCACCACTTGTGCCAGACAATACTGCGCCAACAGCAGATTCAGTTGAGATAAGCGGTTTTGCCAAAGTCGACAGCCAACTGAGCGCAAGTTATCAGTATTTTGATGCAGACGCTGATCAAGAAATGGGCTCAAGTTTCCAGTGGTATCGTGCATTTGACGGTGCAGGGCAAAGTGTTGAAGCCATCAATGGCGCAACGGCGAAACAATATACTGTGACAGCGGCAGATAGCGGTCAGTATTTACAGTTCTGTGTGGAGCCATCTGATGGCAAAGATTTAGGCACGCAAGTATGTTCAGGCTTTACTCTGGTAAGTACTTTAAATACTGAGTTAGATGCTGGTTTTGCCGAAGCTGTACAGTTTACTGTCGCAGGCAAACAATATACGCGCATTCCAATGTCTGGTGCGTTTAACCCTGCGGCAAACGACTTTACTTTTGAAACTTGGGTGAAAGTAGACGACTACGGTAGCACGGGTAACATGCACTTTATTCAACAGCGTAATGGCTCAGGTACGGGGCGGACTATTTTGGGTATTAAAGGCGGTACAGGTCGTTTCTATTCTTATTTAGGTCGCACTAATTTACAGTCGAGTACGGTAGTGACTAAAGGTCAGTGGTATCACTTAGCGCTGAGCTATGAAAAGTCGAGTCGTAAACTGAAGATGTATGTAAACGGTCAGCTAGAAGCGCAGGGCACACGCAGCATTGAATCAACCAAAGGTGATTTAGTGTTTAGCGCCAATAAAGACATGAATAACCGTTATTTAGATGGCGCGATGGACGAAACGCGTTTATGGCAAAGTCTTCGTACGCAAACTCAATTGCAGAGCAGCATGAAATTAGCGGTAGATCCACAAGCTGAAGGGTTAATGGCGTACTACAAGTTTGACTCAGATGACGGCGTAACCTTGCATGATGAAACCGCACAATATCCGGGCAGCTATGCAAACTCTCCGAGCTTTACATCGGGGCCTGAAAGCGTTGTTATCAGTGGCAGCGGTTCTCTCTCAGGCGTACTTCCTGCAAAATCCAGCGGCGAGTTTGTGCTTGAAGTTGCCCCGCAGTTTGGTCAACTGACACTAGATGCAGCAACAGGGCAGTTTGTTTATGTTCCTAACGACACGAGCCTTACAGTCAATGACAGTTTTAGTTATTTTGTTCAAAATAGCCAAAACCAACATGGTTCAACCGTGGTTGTTTCTGTCAATGTTGTAGGTCAATAAAGGTTTAATACCCATTAAGATGTTTAAAGCGCACTTCGGTGCGCTTTTTTTTGCTTATAAATTCAGTCACTTGAATCTCTGTGCATATAACTTTGCCACAATTGTTTGTTATTAGAGTTTTACTTCTTCGTCAATAAACTTACCAATTCAAAGTTCCACTCTTTTGCCTATCACCTAGATCATTCAATCTCAATGTCTTTGGTCCGCATAGGATCTTTTTAATGTAAATGGATGTAAATGAAATAACTGCCTGTTTATTATGAATTATTTTTATTATTGAAATTTTGACAGCGTTGACACGTTAGATAATTTATTCTTTTGTTATCTTTATGTAACAAATTAGAGTGTATACTTCTGCGCGCTGACATAGGGTCGGCTTTTGGAAGTAGTTTGCAAAGGAGGGTGAATATAAAAATAAATTTTAATTAAAACAAACGGTTAAATATGAAATTCTCTCTTAGATTGACATCGATGGCGATGCTAGTGAGCTCGTTATCAGGTGTATCCTTGGCTGCTGCGCCACAAAACTATTACCAAAACATTGATAATGCAAATGCAACAACGCTGAAACAAAGCTTGCATACAATTATCAAAGGTCACACAAAAATTCCTTATACATCATCAAGTACAGATACTTGGGACGTGCTTGAGAAAGCCGATGAAAACCCAGATAATTCGTCTCAAGTTGTTGATGTATATAAAAATGCGGTTTATAGCAAAGTCGGTGGTGGTAATACTAACTACAACCGCGAGCACTCATGGCCGAAGTCTTATGGTTTTCCCAATGATGGCAGTCAAAACTTGCCGTATACAGACTTACACCACCTATTTATCGCAAATAGTAGCTACAATTCAAGTAGAAATAACAAACCTTATGCAAACTGTACTAGTGCATCTTGCTCAACAAAGACGACTGATGTAAACAACAACCGTGGTGGTTCGTCTTCTGAAGTTAACTTAACTATGGGATCTGGCCCTTTAGATGGTATTTGGCAAACTTGGCCTGGCCGTCGTGGTGATGTTGCTCGTGCATTGATGTATTTAGCTGTGCGTTATGAAGGTGGCACAAATGCCAATGGTTTCGTTGAGCCTGATTTAATTCTGACAGATGATCGCAGCAAGATTGAAGCTTCTAAGACCGGCGGAAACGAAGCAGTTGCTTATATGGGTCTAAAAACAGTGCTTATTCAATGGCACAAAGACGATCCAGTTGATGATTTTGAGCGTCGTCGTAACGATGCTATTTTCCAATATCAAGGCAACCGTAACCCATTTATCGATCACCCTGAATTTGCAGCGTGTATCTTTGAAAGTGATTGTTCTGGTACAGGCACTGGCACCGGTGGTACTGTCGGTGGCGATACCGGTGGTGGAGATACAGGCAGTAGCGATGCAACACCTTGGATAAACGAACTTCATTATGATAACAATGGTTCGGATGTGAACGAAGGGATTGAAATTGCAGGTGCTGCTGGAACAGATCTAAGTGGCTGGCAACTTGTTGCTTATAACGGTAACGGCGGTGCTGCTTATAAAACTATCTCACTATCAGGTACTTTAGCTGATCAGCAATCTGGCTTTGGTACTAAGTTTTTCGCCATGACTGGCCTACAAAATGGTGGTCCTGACGGTATCGCTTTAGTTGATAATTCTGGCAAGCTGGTTCAATTCTTAAGTTATGAAGGTACCTTTACTGCAACTGATGGTGCAGCGCAGGGTCAATCTTCAACAGCAATTCCTGTCTCTGAAACATCGTCTACTGCAGTAGGCCATGCATTACAACTTACTGGCTCAGGTTCAAAATACAGTGACTTCACTTGGCAAGTAACTGCTTCAACGTACAATCAAGTAAATACGGGTCAAAGCTTTAATGGCGGTGCACCTGTTACTGAACCTGTGGTTGAAGAAACATTCTTTGAAATGAATAGCGTTTCAGCAATTCCTGATAACAACGCAATGACCTCAACGCTTGATGTTGATAACTCAACGACATCTGGCACTGCAACCGTAAACGTTAATATCAGCCACACTTACCGTGGTGATATTAGTCTAGTGTTGACGTCGCCGACTGGTGTTCAATACCAGCTTAAAAACTATAACGGCAGTGACAGTGCAGATAATGTCGTTGAGTCTTATACGGTGAATTTGTCGGGTAGTGTGAAAGGCACTTGGCAATTAAGAGTGCAAGATCACTATAACCAAGACGTAGGCACATTAAACACTTGGTCGATTAAGATTAACTAAAGTTTTTTTAAGTAAGAAGCCCGCTTTGTTAAGCGGGCTTTTTTTGTTTCAACTTCATAATTTAATTAAATAAATATTAAGATAGAAAAATAATAGAAGATTAATAAGACGAATAAACCGCTGCGCTTTACAGTGAAAACCATCCAATGACAAAAAGCCTATTTAAGCAGGTGGGGAAAATACAATGAAGCGCAGAGAATTTATTAAAAGTGCAGCCTTAGGCTCGATGGGCGGTTTACTTATAAGCCAAACGTTTGGCGCACAGGCAGGCGCTAACATGTTAACCCCGAGAGAAGTTGAAGGGCCGTTTTACCCTATAACCCCGCAAAAAGACAAGGATGCAGATTTAACCCAAGTCGAAGGTAAAGTAGGGCGAGCCAAAGGCACGATTATAGATATTTTTGGACAAGTGTTTGATCAAGATGGTAATGCCATTGAAGATGTCACCATAGATCTATGGCAGGCTAATAGTTATGGTAAATATCATCACCCTCACGATAACAGTGAAGCGCCAATTGACCCGCATTTTCAAGGTTGGGCGATCTTGCAAAGTGGCAAACAAGGTCGCTTTAAGTTCAAAACTGTAATGCCGGGAGCATATCCGTTAAATGCACCGCAGCAACGTACACCTCATATTCATATAAAAATCAGTAAGTACGGATATGAATCTTTACTGACGCAGCTGTATTTTCCCGATCAGCCTTTAAACGACAAAGATGGCTTGTTTAAACGTAAATCTAAGCAAGAACAGAAAATGATGACGGCTAAAAAAACCAGTAAATCGAACGAGTATCGGTACGATATTTTTCTGCAAAAGGCATTTTAGTCTGCCGTTGGCGTTTTTTTATAATTAACCCAAGACAGTTGAGCAGAAAAAGCGGATAATTAGCGGTATTTTTAGAAAAGCGCTTACAAAGCATAGTAAGCGCGCGACCGTGGAAACCGCTCTATGGAAATCAAAGTTAATTTTCTTGATAATCTTCGAATTGAAGCGAAATTCGATGATTTCTCAATTATTGCCGATCAACCAATTCGTTATAAAGGTGATGGCTCAGCACCAAGCCCATTCGATTACTTCTTAGCTTCATCAGCAATGTGTGCGGCTTACTTTATTAAAGTGTACTGTAACGCCCGTGATATTCCGACTGATGGCATTCGTGTCGCGCAAAACAACATTGTTGATCCTGAAAATCGCTATAACCAGATTTTTAAAATTCAGGTAGAGATCCCAGAGCATATCTCTGAGAGAGATCGCGAAGGTATGTTGCGCGCGGTTGACCGCTGTACTGTGAAAAAGGTGATCCAAACTGGCCCTGATTTCCAACTTGAAACCGTTGAAAACCTAGACGCTGACGCGCAAGCGATGTTGATGACAACGCCAGAAGGCGGCACAGAGACATATATCTTAGGTAAAGACCTTCCGCTTGAGCAGACCATTGCCAATATGACATCGGTAATGGAAGACTTAGGCATGAAGATCGAAATTTCTTCATGGCGTAACATCGTACCGAATGTTTGGTCATTGCATATCCGTGATGCGGCTTCTGAAATGTGCTTTACCAATGGTAAAGGTGCTACCAAAGAGAGCGCATTATGCTCGGCACTCGGTGAATTCATCGAGCGTTTAAGCTGTAACTTCTTTTACAACGATCAGTTCTTTGGTACTGAAATCGCCAATGCTGAGTTCGTGCATTATCCAAATGAAAAATGGTTCAAGCCAAACGAAGAAGATGAATTACCAACAGAGATCTTAGACGAATATACGCGCGAGATTTACGATCCAGAGGGTGAGTTATGTGGTTCGCACCTAATCGATACTAACTCAGGTAATGTTGAACGTGGTATTTGTTCAATTCCTTACACACGTCACTCAGACGGTGAAACGGTTTACTTCCCAACCAACTTAATCGAAAACTTATTCTTAAGTAATGGTATGAGTGCGGGTAACAACCTAGCTGAAGCGAAAGTTCAGTGTTTGTCTGAGATTTTTGAGCGTGCGGTTAAGCGCCAGATCATCGAACAAGAAATTGTATTACCAGATGTACCACAAGCCGTATTAGATAAGTTCCCAGGTATTGTTGAAGGTATTCAAGGTCTTGAAGAACAGGGCTTCCCAGTTGTTGTAAAAGATGCATCACTTGGCGGTCAATTCCCTGTTATGTGTGTGACGCTAATGAACCCGAAAACGGGCGGTGTATTTGCGTCATTCGGTGCCCACCCAAGCTTTGAAGTGGCCCTTGAGCGTAGCTTAACTGAGCTACTGCAAGGTCGTAGCTTCGAGGGCTTAAACGACGTACCTAAGCCAACATTTAACAGCATGGCAGTACAAGAGCCAGAGAACTTTGTTGAACACTTTATTGATTCAACAGGTAAAATTTCTTGGCGTTTCTTCAGTGCTAAGTACGATTATGAGTTTGTTGAATGGGACTTCTCAGGCACAACCGAAGAAGAGTCAGACAAGTTATTTGGTATTTTAGAATCGATGGGTAAAGAAGCTTATGTGGCTGAATTTACACACATTGGTAATGCATGTCGTATTCTTGTACCAGACTACTCAGAAGTGTATCCAGTTGAAGACTTAATTTGGGATAACACTAATAAAGCTCTGCAATATCGTGAAGACATCTTAAATCTTCATCGTTTGAGTGAAGATGAATTGGCTGATTTAGTTGAGCGTTTAGAAGAGTCTGAACTAGACAACTACATCGACATCATCACATTAATAGGTATTGAGTTTGATGAAAACACAGTGTGGGGTCAACTGACAATTCTTGAGCTTAAACTATTAATTTATTTAGCACTAGGTGATTTAGAAGCGACTAAAGAACTTGTTGAAGCCTTCTTACAATACAACGACAACACCATTGTTGAGCGTGGTTTATTCTACCAAGCGATGGATGCAACGTTAGAAGTAGCACTTGATGAAGAACTTGAAATCGAAGATTACATTCACAGCTTCACACGTATGTTCGGTCAAGAAGTGATGGATGCGGTTGTCGGCTCAATCAATGGCGATGTGACTTTCTATGGTTTAACGGAAACCAGTATGAACCTTGAAGGTCTAGATAAGCATTTGCGCTTAATCGAAAGTTATAAAAAGCTACACGCTGCACGAGCACGTTTAGCAAGCAGCTAAATTTGATTGCGAGAATATAAGTATTGAAAGGCGCTTATTGATATAAGCGCCTTTTTTGTATTCGATTTATTCTCGAGTATGTCGCTAGACATAACCGCTTACATTTAAAAGCAAAATTGACATCAATTGGTGAAAATAAAGTAATACACTGTGAGCTCATTCAGGTTAGTTAAGTTAAACGCTTTTCTCCCACCAAGTTTGAGCTACTTTTGCCCCAATATTGATTGGGGCTTTTTTTGTCTAAACATTGTTGAAGTATCTGAAAGTATTTATTATTCACTGCAATTCTCGAGACGAGAGTAATCTAATGTTGCAAAGAAAAAAATCTTTAATTTTTATCGCTGTATTTACCGTTTTGGCGGCAATATTGAGTATTGGGGTCAACGTTTATAGTTCTATCGCTTTTGATATTTTTGAACCTTTTTCAGCTTTGTTATGCTTTGGCGGTGTGATAGCAAGTGTGTTGCTATTCAGAGAAAAGCTAATGGGAAAGTATTTAGTGACGATTTTTTGGTTAAGCCAAATACTCGTTGTTGGTTGGACTGACACTCAACTAGGCTTTTCTTTTTCGGTGGCAATTAGCTTGCATTTTAATATCACGCCTGACAGTTATGTGGTGATTAATCTTATCGGTGTGATAATGGCTGCCTTGTGTTTCTTAAAACTGAAAAAGTTAGAAATTAAAAATCAAGCTGTTCGGGCTTGAATGTTAACTGAGCGTGGCATAAAGCCACGTCTACATTCACTAAAAGCGGGAGTGGTTACTCATTTTCGCATTTTATTCAAACCAAACAAACTTTTATGAGTGTACTAGGTTCTTTGCCAAAGTTAATTTTTATATGCAAAATGTATCTATAAAACGGTGGAAGCTTAAAAGATATTTTTAAAAACATATAAGTATTCACTGAGTAAGCTGCATTTAAGAATCTTAGTTATTGAGATATTATATTCTACATTTAACGGGGGGCGAGTGAAGAAAAATAAAATGAAAATATTAGAGATGACTCTTTTTATTCTCAGCATCTTATTAGTAGCTTTTTCATTAATATCCACCATTTTGATAGGTATTACTGAATGGCCATTATACTTTGACTTCTCTTCAAAAGGTTTTAGTTACTTTTTAACTACTTACTCATTTTCTATAAAGTTACTTTCTGCATCTGTAGCTGTTTTCTCTGTTTGGGCTCTAATTCACAATATTCATAGGACAAGATTAGCATTTTCTCATAATCAGCTATCCCAAGAGTTATCTAAATGTGAAGAAGAAATTAAAGACATTACAGACATTAAGTTTTCGCCAAAAGACGTAGTTACAGTTTTTAAATATAAGCTAAATGATCCTCATCATATTGAAAAAGCATGTCAATATTTTGATGAAATAGCTAATGAGTATCTGTCCATTGATGAGATGATTCCACATTTTTCAAAGCTGAGCATTTATGAATCTTCAGGGGTATACAGGACTACCACCCAAAAACTAACATTAAGATTAACGCGCTATGTCATTGCTTTACTAGAGTTGAACGCAGTAACAGAAGATAAATTGCTCGTTAAATATTACGCTAATAAGTACATTCCTTTAATGATTGATTTATACCACTATAGAGCAGAGATTGATTTAGAGCTTATACATCTTTGTTTTCAATTTGCATCAGTAGATATCAAATATGAATTCGATTTTTCGAAAATAAATGATAATAAACATACTCAAGTAACAGAAAAGTTTTTCCAACTTGTGAAGTCTCAAAAAATATAATAATAGCTTACCTTTGTGATTGTTTAGTCTAAAGCTAAGTATCTTTCAGTCAATATGATTCATAAAAGATAGAGACATATACTTTGGTTACTACAATGTCAGACTTGAGTGAATCTTATTAACTTATAGATATAGTTAAAATCTAACAACTTACAAGCTAAAAAACTAATACCCAAATAACTCTGCGTATCCAACACCTTTAAAGCCGCCGCTGGCTTTAACTCTGCCTTCCCAATATTGGATTGAGAGCTTATTGAGAGAATCTTTGGTGATGGTTTCAATCACGATAGGCTCAATATTCGGCAAAGTAACACGCCACTTACTTGGGTAGCGTTTGTTATCAATACTAATGTGCTCAAGTTTTTCTAGCTGAATATCTTGTTTGTGAATTTGTTGTGTTTGGCCTTTTTCATCAATATGCGTGCCGCTGCAGTATTCATAGTTTTGTTGTGCATCTCGGATGCAGAATAACATTAGGCCTGTTTTTTGACTTTTATCAGTGCCACTTACAAGACTAAACCAATCCCAACCCGTTTGACTTTTGTCTATTAAACTTGCCGACCACTCTCGGTCGTACCATGCATTACCTGTGACTTTATACTCTTTTCCTTCGAAGGTGAGGGTACCAACGGTTTCAAGAAACGGGTAGCTAAAATAGTAAGAGGCATGGCCGCTTTGTGTTTTTTGGCTGTAGCCATTGTCACCATGTAACGTAAGTGGGCTGTTAGTTAGCGAAACATCAATGGCATAGTCGCCTTGTTTTGCTTTCATTTGCAAAGGTAGAAAACGATGCGCAGTACTTTCAAGTGACCAATCATCTAAAGAAGCAGCAAAGGGTTGCGCTGTTATTTGCGCTTGACCTGCACGGGCATAGCGCTCAAAGGCAACATGTTTTTGCTCATGTTGCAGGGCGAAGTGCGCGAAGTAGAGCTGATCGTCCCACCAAGTTGATTCGAATGGTAGCGGTACTTGGGTTCTAAATAGCGTCCACTGTGCACCAAATGTTTCACCTGATTCAGCCGTAAGGGTGGCTGTGATGTACCACCATTCAATGCCTTGTGCTACATGAGCGCCATGATCTTCAGGAAACTTCACACCACGTTTAGCATCGACAGGTTCACCACGCACGGTATGTAAAAGCTGTTTTTCTTGCGGCTGTTGTGCTTTTTCACAACCCAGTAGTGTCAATAGAGTGAATAATAAGACATAAACAGATTTCACAATTAGCGTTCCTTACGATGTAAGCTGGCAGTGAGTCTTTTCACTGGTAAATAAGCGCATATCACAGCAGATAACAGCAAGAATAAATAGGTGCTGAGCAGAGCAGGTATATCTAGATAGAAATGTATGGTCCAACCAAAAGCAATGGGCATAACGTATTTCAGCAATGCTAAACCTAAAGCTAACCCTAGCGGAATGGCAAATAGACATGTAAAACCAACTAAAGCAATGGTTTGTATGAATTTTAGTTTATGTAACTGTTTCGGGTCGACCCCTAGGCTATTCAGCACAGCCAGTTGTTTTGCGTGCTGGGCACTGAGGCTTAATAAGCTTATACATAAACTGATCAGTGCGATGGCGAGAATAAAACCATTGAGTATTTTCGTGACTTTAAAGGTGTCGTTAAATAGTTTGTTTGCGATTTCTTTAAAGCGTTTATTTTCTGAAATGGCGGCGCTATCAACCCCATAGCTATTAATCAACTTTTCAGTAATTTGAGATGCTGATACTTGTTCGTTTAAGGTCAATGATAAGCCATGCACTTGCCAATGTAATGGGCTTTGTTTTATGTTGTCTTCAAGGGTAATCAGGCCCAATGCGGTGTTGCCATAGTCATAAGCAAAGGCTGAAATACGACATAAGAAGCTGTGCTGGTTCTGTTTGAACATCACTGTATCACCAAGTTTAATACCATGCTTTATATGTGCTTGCTCATTGGCTATGCAGCTGCTGTCAGCAAAATGCGCCTGATTTACACGCTCGCCCGATGTTAAGTTGATATGTGAGAAAGCATCCGCGCTGTTGCCAAAGCTTTTTAGTATTGTTGGCACTTTTTGAATGTAACCATCTGATGCCATGTAAATACCCACGCGTTCAATGTCAGGATCATTGCTTAGTTGTGCTCTCAAAGTAGGTTGATACTTATCGACATAAATATACATGTCGGCACTGAGTTGTTTCTCAAGGTGTGCATTTAATGTATTACTGAAGCTCTTCACCATAATTTGCATACCAATAGCGCTACCAAGCGCAACCAAAATAGCCACAATAGCAATACGTAATTCAGTTAATTGAGATTTACTGTCGGCGTAAAGCCATTGCCAAAGAGGTTGCTTAAATGGGTTGTTGAAACTCAATAAACCTTGTAAGCAAATTGGTGTGAGCAGCACAAACAAGGCTAAGATGAAAAAGCACAATAACAGTGCTTCAAATTCAGTGCTGGCATTGAAGTACAAATAACTCAGTGCGGCAAGAATCCCAAGTAGCGATAGACCGAAAACCATATTGCCTTGGTTTTTCAGCGTGTTTTTCTGAGTAACAACCATAAGTGCCAATGTCGTTAAGTTGACAATAAATCCCAATGCTAAAGTTTGCCACTGCCAGCCGATAGTGAGTGCTTTATCTAATTGATATAAACCCATCAAGGTGCGGTTTATATCGAGCACCAGTGCATTGGCAATTAAAAAGCCTGCCACACTGCCAAGTAATGCGGTGATAAAGCTCATAAGGGTAAACTCTATGACAATGGCCGTCGTAATCGCCTGTTTTGAGCACCCTAACAGGTTAAATTGAGTGAGCAGTTTTTTGCGTCCAGCAATAGAAAGTTTAATGGCATTAAAACTTAAAAACGCAGCGACAATATAGCCAAGTAGCGCCAGTGCTGCGAGGTTAAAAAAGAAGGCTTCAGAAAGCGCATCAAAGTCTTGCTCTTGTGAGGCAATTAATCTTGCTTCATGGCCTAAAATGGCTTCAAGCTGCGAAACTTGCTCAGATGATAAGCCTGTAAATTCGATAAAACTGAGTTTACCTTGTGCTTTGAGTAGCATGTCTGCATAAGCAATATCGGTGAGCGACCAAACACCTATGTCATCAACTAATATAAATTTTGGCGTATGCGGATTGTTTTGCAGCGTAAGTTTGTTGTTGTCTTTATTTAGTTGATATCTTTGTGCTCGATTGCTGTCAATCATAATGGCGTCAAATGCAAAGCCTGTGTTCTCGTTCTCACCAGTTTGTGTAGAAAATGCCGGAATAGGCTGGGTCATCCAGAGCAGACTGTTTATGCCTTGAACGTACAGAGTCTTGCCTGAAGCAAGAATTAGCTTTCCTCGTAATACAGGTTGTGCGTTGGTGAAACCATTTTCGCGTAACTTTAACCATAGCTTGCCATCGAGATAGTCTTGCCCAATAGGGGGCTTTACGATGTGGCTAACTGCAGAGTCTATGAGGGCTGATGATTTACTGTGGCGATTTTTTGCTTCTTGGTTAAGTCCGGCAATGGCGGTGAGTAGGGCACTGCCTAAACTTAGCCCCACGATGAAGAGTAATAATAGCCAAGGGTGACGCCTAAAATAAACAATGTGCGTCGTTAATATGAGTTTAATTTCGGCCATGGCTTACTCGTTAAATTGCCCGTTAGCGAGCACTTTCACCGTATCAAAATACTGCGTAAGTTGCTGCGAGTGAGTAACCATAATTAAGTTGATTTGTCTTTCTTTACATAAGCTTGTGAGCATTTCAACCACTTGGTGGGAGCGAGCTTGATCTAAGTTTCCAGTGGGTTCATCGGCAAGTATAAGCTTAGGCTGGTTTAATAAGGCTCTGGCTATACCGACTCTTTGTTGTTCGCCACCAGACAATTGGTGCGGTAATTTATTTAACTTACCATTTAAACCAAGTTGCTCAATTAAAACATCAAATTCTGTAGCAGTTTGATTAGGGTAATTGAGCTGGTATTGAAACAAGATGTTTTGTTTAACCGTGAGGCAATCAAGCAATTGGTAATGCTGGAATATAAGACCTATTTTTCGACGATAATGGGCAAGTTGTTTGTCGTTATACGAAGATATAACCTCGCCATTAATACTGATTTGGCCGCTATCGGGTGTGAGTAATCCTGCGAGTAGGTGTAAAAGGGTGGTTTTTCCTGAACCACTGTCGCCAAGCAAAGCTACTTGCTCTTGTGCACTGACTTCAAAACTAAAGCCATCAAATAGGGTTTGTACTTGGTCGCCATCAGCGCGAGAGAAGCATAGATCAGTTACGCTTATCACTGTAATTCCTTGTTGCTCAGTGGTTTTTTGTAGTTTACAAAAAACACAACCGAAGCAAAAGAAATTCGTTAATAAGAGGTTTAATTAACCGTGTAGCGCTTAATCATGTGCTCAAATTGTGAATTTTGATCAATAAGGTGCTGGATCTGTGTTTCAAGTTCAGCCATATCCGTGGTGATGCCTGATGATTCATCACTTATTTTTGAAACATTTCTGGTTATATCCGAAGCGGCCTCTGATTGCTCTTCGGCTGCGCTCGATACAAACTCTAAGCTCTGCTGTATACCTGATATTTTTTCAGAAAGACTCGTCATATCTTGTAACGACGCTTGGCTGTTTTCTGCGGTTTTGCTGCTCGCGGTGTGAATGTTCTCCATAATGCTTTTTAAAGATTCCGCATCGGCTTTGACAAGTTCTAAAACCTCACTGATTTCAGATGTTGCATCTTGAGAGCGAATTGCTAGTTGTCTAACTTCGTCAGCAACAACTGCAAAACCACGCCCTTGCTCACCAGCTCTTGCTGCTTCGATCGCGGCATTAAGGGCTAATAGGTTTGTCTGTTCGGCAATACTTTTTATGCTTTCAAGTATGGTGACAATCGATTGGCTTTTTTGGTGTAAGCTTTCAGTGCCTTGGTACGCTTGTTCGTTCATCTGTAATAAGGAATCAATAGATGTATTGGATTCTTTGGTAATTTTTTGTGTGTTTTGAGATAAGTCATCTAATTGATGAGTGTGTTCCATTGAGTCTTGCATATCACCTTTAATACTCACAGAAGTTTGATAAAGCTCTTCTGTCGCAGCAGCAATAGTTTGCAAAGCGCCATCATTTTTTGAAACTTGCTGACTAACATGCTTACTCACATACTCGAGCTTTTTAATCCCTTCATTAGTCGAGAGTAGGGCATTTTTTAGCTGAGAGACCAAAGACGCTTGCGAGCCAAGTAATCTATCTATGTGTTGACTGATAAGACCTAATTCGTCGTTTGTATTGTCGTTCAGTCTTACAGTCAGATTGCCGGTATTGATCGTTTCCTCAAGCGTTTTTTGGATCTTATCTATTTTTTGAGTTAGGCCGCGTGTCACTCTTAAATTGGCAAGTCCTATTACCAAACAAAGGGCGATTAAGCTGACTAATTTAAAAATAAGCGCACTCATTGCCTCGTTTACTAACGTACTTGCCTCAGTTTGAACCAAACTACTTTTTTCATCAGCATGTTGTTTGATTTCATTGATATATGCGGTGGTTGTTGCAAACCAATTACTTGGCTTTGGCCAGTCTTGTGGTGATATTGAAGAGCTGAAAACGGTGTCTACGGTGCGGTTTATTTCTTTGTTTGTAGTAACAAACTTAGATTGTCCTAAAAATCTTTGCTCTGTTGGGTTGTCTTCGAGCAATAATTTAAATCGTTTGATATTGCTTAAATAAATAAAGATGTCTTGCTTCTGGGTATCGTTAAATGACTTACTCGATAAGACCCCGTTCATCTTGCCACGTACCTGTCCTAAATGCTCTTTCATATGGGAAAGGTAATAAACATCGACAAGCTTGTAACGTGCATTCTTGTCTTCGACGGCTAATACAATAGATTTCACCAAATCCAAGGAAAGTTGATTTAATTCAGAATAAAACCCAAAAGCTTGTTGACCATTGCGATTTTTCACTTGGTTTCTTATTTGATTTAATTGGCCACTAAATTCTTCAATGCGACGTTTTAAAGGCGTTAGGCCAGATACTGCTGAAGGAAGTTGCAGCTGTTTTAAGGTTCGTAAAGCTGCGTCGGCTTTTGATCTTTGTTGAGTCACTTTTTGCCAAACAGTGTCACTGCCGCTGCCAATAAACCCAGCAGAAAGACCGCGCTCTACAGCAAAATTATGTGCAACGCTGTCAGCGACTTTTGCAAACTCAATCAATTGCTGATCTTGTTTCGCGTTGTCAATTTTGTTGAGGTCATACTTAACAGACAGAGAGATAGTAAATGCGAGGAATGCTAACGTAACAGCAGATATTGTATTAACTGCGCGTTTGAAAGAAAGATTGGCCAGCATGAATTGTCCCTTTAAATTGCTTTCATATTGATATTAGTAAAGCATTAGAAAAGTTCAACTGGCCTTTAGTAGATGTTTTTCAAACAAATATTTGGACTTTACACAATGTCACCAAAGCGGCCCATTTGATAATCGCGTACAGCTTGATGAAGCTCTTCTTGGGTGTTCATCACAAAGGGCCCCATGTGGGCGATTTTCTCGCGAATAGGCTCGCCGACTAACACTAAAACACCTAACCCGTTTTCACCTGCTTTTAAAGTCAGTGGTGCGTTAGGGTCAACTTCAAACTGGTAGGTTTCGACGTATTCAGTGTTAGCAATAGACCCTGAGTGAATATAAACAAGGGCTTTGCTGTGAGACGAAATGTCTAAAGTTGTCTCAGTGTTCTCTGGTAAAATTACATCGGCAATCGCGCCATTACCTGCTAACTCATCAATCGATGATGTCGCGCTTTGTTGCTCTAGTTGCCAAGTACCAGCCAGTGCTCTTAGCTCTATACCAGCGTCATTTTGTAACACCGGGACTTTTTGCTCCGTGGTATCTTGATAACGAGGCGGACGCATCTTGTCTTTTGCTGGCATATTTAACCAAATCTGAAAGCCGTGCATGCCATGTTCGGCATCAGCGAGTGGCATTTCAGAGTGTATTACGCCGCGACCAGTACTCATCCACTGTACATCACCTGCGCGTATGGCTTTTTTATTCCCCATTTGATCTTGGTGTTCAAAGCCGCCTTTACGAATATAAGTAAAGGTTTCAATTCCACGGTGAGGGTGAGCAGGAAATCCTGCCATAAAGTCATTTTTGTTGTCTGATTTTAGTTCGTCGATCATCAAAAATGGGTCTAGGCTTCTACCGTCAAAACCCGCAATACGGCTAATGTTGACGCCAGCACCATCTTGGGTGGCGTGTGCTTTGTTGGTACGAATAATTTTCATGCTATTTAATCTCTAATGTTTTGATGAGGTAAATTTAGCAAGTTTGGTTGAGGTAAATAAGTGTAGGAAATTGATGGGTGTGTTCAAATATTTTGAATAGTTTGTTTCAGAGTAGGTTACCTAGCTTGATAGGGTGTAATCAAGCTAGGAGATAAGCAATATTGTTAGTGAAATCAAAACATAGAAAATGACTAATCTAATTTACCTGAATGTTCAAATTGTAACTCACAAAGTCTTTGATATAGCTTTGATCCTTTGAGTAGTGATTGATGATTTCCTTGCGCAACAATTTGCCCTTTATCCATCACCACTATGGTATCGGCATGCATTACAGTAGCAAGGCGGTGCGCAATAATTAAGGTTGTTCTATCTTGCATGAGCTCATTCAAAGCAGCTTGAACATGAAATTCACTTTCGGCATCAAGGGCGCTGGTGGCTTCATCAAGCAATAAAATTGATGGGTCTTTTAAAATGGCACGAGCGATTGCAATTCTCTGTTTTTGACCTCCAGATAAGCGAACGCCTTGCTCGCCTAAAAAGCTGCCATAGCCTTCGGGTAAATTGGTAATAAAGTCATGGGCATGGGCACGTTTTGCGGCCTCCATTACTTGTTCATCAGTTGCGTCCGGGTTGCCATAACGTATGTTGTGCCAAACATCAGAGCTAAATAGCACAGGGTTTTGCGGCACCATGCCCATAGTGTGTCGCAGTGAATCTAAAGTCAGAGAGTTAATAGATTGCTCGCCGATACTGATATTACCAACTTGTGGATCATAGAAACGTTGCAATAACTCAAATAGGGTGGTTTTACCTGCACCTGATGGGCCAACAATGGCAACGACTTTTCCTTTTTCAACAGTTAAATTGACAGAATCAAGTGCTGCTACCTCGGGCCTTGAAGGATATTTAAAAGTAACATTATCGAATTTAAGGTGTGCTTTTTTATGCCAAGTAAGCATGGAGGCATTGTCTTTATTTGTAATATCACTTTTTACATTCAATAAATCTAATAATCGGGTTGCAGCACCGGCGGCACGTTGAAGCTCGCCATATACTTCAGACACAGTTGCCACACTTGATGCAACAATCACAGCATAAAAAACGAAGGCTGCAAGCTCACCGCCAGACATACGTCCAGCGATCACATCCACACCACCAACCCAGAGCATCACGGTAATGGCACTAAACGTTAAACCAATAACTGCGGCAATTAAGATTGCACGCTGGGTGATGCGGTGTTTTGCGACTGTGAACGCTTTTTCTACTTCTCCAGCAAATGCAGCTTTCTCTTTTGTTTCATGGGTATAGCTTTGTACTACTTTTATGTTCTGAATAATTTCACCGGCATAAGTACTTATGTCAGCAATGGCACTCTGACTGCTTTCTGAAAGCTTACGGACTTTTTTACCAAAGAAGAAAAGGGGAAGCAGGGTCAAAGGTACGCAGAGCATCACCAATAAAGTCAGCTTAAAGTTCAAAATGAATAACATGACTAAACCGCCAATCATCATTAAAGCACTGCGCAGCGCCATAGAAAATGATGAACCCACGATGGATTGTAACAGTGTTGTATCCGTGGTTAAGCGTGACATCAGCTCGCCTCTGCGGTTTTCTTCAAAATAACTCGGGTGTAGGTGAATAATTTTATTAAACACCGCTTTTCGAATGTCATTACAGACTCGCTCACCAATCCAGCTCATCAAGTAAAATCGTGTAAATGTACCGCCTGCAAATAAAACTATCAGTGCAATCATTACAAAAACTGCATTGGTGAGCTGTTCTACTGAGCCTGCTATAAATCCATGGTCGATGACATATTTCACACCTTGACCTAATAAAAGGTTCAAGCCAGAGGTAAATAAAAGTACTAGCAAGGCCGAAAGCGCAACCAGTTTATAAGGTTTCACAAAGCCAAAAATAGGTAACAGGCTTTTAAAAGCAGACTGCTGTTTTTTGTCGTTAGCGCTCAAAAGAGCCTCCTGGTTTTTTAATTGACTGAACATTTGTCAGAAGTTCACAAAGTGTGCCTTTAATTTACTGAACTATAAAGATAATTAAATGAGTAGGCTTGAGAATTTTGTAACAAATAGTCATTTGCCGTTAAGGCAGTTTCGATTAGAATGCCGGCTCTTCTGACAATGTTTTCAATGGAAATTAAAGGAATACCATGAAAAAACTTCTTACTGTTGCAGTAATTGCAGCACTTTCTTCACTTTCTTCATTTTCTTCTGTAGCTGATGAGTCGAAACAGTTATTTAATCAAGTAAACTTTGCGGATTTCCCTGATGGGGATAATGCATATTATGTCTCTAGCCATTACTTTTTTGCGCCGCAACAGCATTCAGGTGTGTGGGATGACTTTGGTTATTTAAATACCGATACCAATATTCAAGCTGCTTACTTTAATTATGATAATGTGAAAGATCTTGCGGTATCTGGTGAATGGTTTGCTACTAAAGAATGGTTTGTATTTGGTGGTAGTGAAGATATTGGCCATATCAATGATGATGCTGAAATTGGCTTTGGTTATTTATTTGCTGATAAATTAAAGTTAAGTATTCGATATCAAGATCGTAAATATGGCAACGATCAAACCATGCTGAAAGCAGAGTATAACCACCAAATTAATGAACATGATTATTTCGGGGTTACCTTTGATAGCGAGTCTGATTTCGACACTTGGACTCTTTCTGGCCGTTATTTTAAAAAGCTTGCTGGTGATCAATTTATTAGCTTAGATGTCGACCATGAAAAAGACTATTATTTTGATGAAGACTACACGTCTGCAGTAGTTAATTATTACATGAATCGTAATTTATCATTTGGTCTAGGCTCGTTCGACTCAGACTTAGGCATTCAAGCGAAATATTTCTTCAATGATAAGTTTCATTTAGGTGGTAGCATCATCGACTTTGATGGTGGTGAAGTTTACCAATTATCGTTTACAGCTCAGTACTAATAAGTTGTTAGATCAATACTTAATAGATGATTACGTGTTGATATGATGAGTTGTTCAAAATGAGAAAAAGCCGCAGGTTTAAATCAGCGGCTTTTTTGTCAAAAAATCAAAAGTTTAGTATCTAATTTCAAATATCTGCTTATTTAACAAGGCGTCATACTGCCATTGATATCTCAGTGGCTCAGGATTGCTATCATAAAGCCAGATCTCCGCGACAAGAGCTATGTCTTGGCGACTTAAAGTCACTTGCTGCGACAGCTCGCCATTCTTAATCGGTTTTCTTAAAATACAGTTTTGGTAATCAGCTTTGTTAGAGTCAGCTTTGCTTTGGCAGACATTTAAATAAGCTCTTACATTGCCTGTAGATATTTTGGCATCTATCAATAAATCAAAATCTGTTTTCAAGTCAAACGATTGATCAATCGTTAGGCTAGTCATAATGACTTCAGAATTTGAGCTAGTATTGTCTTCATTATTTGTATCATCACTAGAATTATCAGAATTATCAGAATTATCAGAATTATCAGAATTATCAGAATTATCAGAATTATCAGAATTATCAGAATTATCAGAATTATCAGAATTATCAGAATTATCAGAGTTATCAGTTTGTGATGAGTTATCTGAATTCGAAGTGCTATTGGTTTGCTGTGAAGCAGATGAACTCGCCGATGTGTTTGATACGCTGCTATCACTTTCGCTGCCACCACCGCCACAGGCACTCAGGGCAAGTAAACTAGTTAATAAAATAAGATATTTGTTCATTGCTCTGCTCCAAATTGAATGGTGATATTTGTGTTCACTGTGTTGTACCAAAGCGGTGCTGATTCACCGTTGCTGGTGGCAAAGTCTGCAAACTTGTCGTAAGCACGATTTATATCAATACGTTCATGAGGATGGCGCCAAGGCGCGCCAATAGCTAAAGCGAATGGAATGCCGTTCTCAGTTTGAAAATATAATGATTCGCTTTGATTACTCGCATCATCCGCTGCAACAGAAAAGAGAGCGGTGTTAAATGCTTCTGTAGGTACTTGGTTCTTTAAATGAACCTCTAAGCCTCTGTAATTACCGTCTGAGATTGCATCCCCATGGTAGTGGTCGCTACTCGCAAAGATAAACGGGTCGAGCATACTACCCGGTGCATTTTCAGGCGAAAGCGCCGTTTTGAGAGGTAAGGTCATTGAGAAAGTGACTTTAGCGTTCACATCGCAATTGACCTCAGTTCTAAAATATTCGCAACCATTTTGCACGTTAATATGATCCCACATATCAGATGCGACAATGGCAATGGCTTCAGTTCTGTTAGGTTCAATAATTGTTTGTGGGACTGCTTGGCCATTAATAAACAAACTCGAATTTGAGCTGTCGATTTGCTCAGCTGTAAGTACTTTAACTAAACCAGAATCAACATCTTTTTCGTAGAGTCTGACAGCAAAGCCATTATGGAAACTTGCCCCTACACCAAGAATTTCACCTTCAATGCGGTAGCTTGTTACCCCTTCAGATGAAAAATATTTAGTGGTGCGATAATGAAGGACTAAATCATTAAAATCAGAATCACCAAGGTATGGCCAACGGTCTTCATAGGCCAGTGTTACCCAATCATTTTGTCCCGGGTAACTTTCAGATCCATATGTTTCGAATTCGTAGTCTTCAACTTCTCCACCTTGAACCGCACCATAGGCGGTTAAAGTTACCTCTTGTCCGTCAGTGACTCTGAATCTAGCCCATGAGTTGCCATTAGCTGCGTCCACAGGTACATCAATCAAAATACTGTTAGCGCCTTGAGTAAGGTTAACTTTATCAATGGCTTTTTCGTCTTCTGAGAAGGTACCATCTTGGTTCCAATCAAACCAAGCATAGAGGGTACTTGCTTGAGATGCTGTGACGATGACTTGTGCGGTTAAACCGGCTGCGAAGTCTGTGGCTAAAATCACGCCATCATCAGAGCTGTCTGAATAATCAATGTTTATATCGCTACTGGTGTTGATGTTTTCTCCGTCTACAGAGTCACCTAAGAAAATGAGGTTTTGGCTATCTTGATTGGGATCGAACACGTGGCGTGCACCATTGTTATCAAGTGCACTGCGATAAGGAAGTGGTGCATCACCGAAATCCATCGATTCATCAGTTACTTCGACTTTTGCGATAGCACAGCGCGCGCCATCGTTTTGCCCTGATTTAGGGCCAAGCGTGAAGATCTCTGTGGTTGGGTTATAGCCAGATTTGTCGTCAGGCACATTGGTTAAGTCGACTTTAAAAATATTGCCAGAGTTGTTATTGCTAACATAAAAGATGATGTTCTCAGTTGTTTCGCCAGTCGCTTCGTCATAAACATCTTGCACGCCAAAATAAGCTGCACCAAAAGCACCAGTATCTGTGCCAATATCTAGGCGGGTAACCAGCTCGGGGGTGCTGTTTGGTTCAAGAGAAATCTCAAACAGATCACCATCTGATTCCATCGCATAGAGTTTGTTAGTGATAGGGTGAAAAGCAAAATCATAAATTGTTGTAGACCAACTCTCACTGCCCGGTTGTTTAGTCGCTGTAAGTGGGGCATTTAAGTCATTAGAAAGCGGAATTTCGAATAGACCTCTACCTTTATTATAAATATAGTAGCTCGATGTACGGTTATCGGTTTCACCTTCAGCTGGGGCATCACCACTGACTTTTACATCGCCAACAAAAAAGTGAATGCCTTCAGGTAAACCGCTAACATTGAGCGCTGTTGAATCGTAGTGAATTGTCTCGCCTTCAACGGTTTGTTCAATTCGAACAACTTGTTTGCTCTCTTTTCTAAAACCATATAAATATTGGTCTTTAAAGTTAAAACCTATGGCATTAACACTAGCTGTGTCTTCCGAACCATTTAATCTTAGGGTGCCAGCGATAAGATTGGCTCGCCCTGATGCTAAATCGATACCATACATTTTGGCATTATTGTCTTGCATTAAGAAAGCTTGGCTGGGGCAGTTTTCAAAAGGGGCAGCACTAGCAAAAAGTGGAGCTAATGCTGCGGCGATCATGCATCTTTTAATCATGTCAGCACCTGAGAATCTAGAATTTTCTATAGTGATGCATGATCAAGTCCAATGTTTAAGTGACTGTTTTATAATAAATATTAAAAATAAATGTGTGTTTGTTTTTGTTCTGCGTGGCATTTTGCAAAACTATTCTGCTATGTGTTAACGAGCAGAGGATTAGTCTCTTAAGTCTCAAAAAACGCGACTATTTTCCCTTCTAGCTCGCCTTGCCAAGGACTACCAAGCACGTCTTCGACCGATGACTGGCAATACGATAAAAACTTTAACGCTGTTTTTGGCATATAACGATCATTTCTTGCAATAAAGTACCAATGATTAACTAAGGGCAGTCCTTCAACGGGCAATACGGTTAAATTTGCGTTGTGGAGATCTAAAACATGTTGAGAAAGCATGCCAATGCCCATACCCGACGAAATCCCCACTTTGATTGCTTCATTACTTGAAAGTTGCTGCATATGGGCAGGCGCAAGACTGTTACTTTGTAAAAAGCCGTCAAACATCATTCGAGTGGCTGAGCCTTGTTCACGCATTAAAAAGCGATGCTCAACAAGCTCATTTGCCTTGATGCTGCTGCGTGAACTTAAAGGATGGCTTTTATCAGCAACTAAAACCAGCGGGTTTGCCAAAAATGGTTCAGCTATCGCATGTTCAAGAGAGGGTGGGTGACTAAATACATACAGGTCGTCTAGCCCGCGTTCGAAACGTTGTAACACTTGTTCACGGTTACCGATTTCAAGGGTAATGTCTATTTCAGGATATAGCGTCTGAAAAGGCCCAATTAACCTAGGCAAGATGTATTGCGCCGTATTCACCATAGCAATTTTTAAGTGCCCAGAATGCCCAGCCTTAATATCAGTAAGCTGTGCATTAAATTCATCTAAACAAGCAAAAATACGCTGGCACGATAAATACAATGCGTTACCTGCTTCTGTTAAAACAAACTTTTGCTGTTTAAAAACATACAGTGTTTGACCCACTGATTCTTGCAGTTTCTTTAATTGTATTGAGACGGTTGGTTGAGTGAGATGAAGGCGCCTTGCGGTTTCACTAATTGAACCTGTTTGTACTAAAGTCACATAGACTCTCAGTAGCCGAAAAGTGAGATATCGCTCAATCATATTGATATTTATCTATAGGTGTATTCTTTAAGTTTAATTTTTATCAATATTAAGAGTCTTTTACAATGCCGCTCGTCGAAATTAAGGAGTGCTTATGCCAGATATCATCGTGATGTTTTTTATTCTTGGACTCGTTGCGGGTTTACTGAGATCTGATCTTGCTATACCCAAAGCCACCTATGACACGTTAAGCCTGCTTCTCATGTTGACGATAGGTCTAAAAGGGGGGATAGCATTACACGGTAATGTGAGCTGGTCTTTATTACCGCAAATGTTGGCGGTTGTGTCGTTGGGGGCACTTATTCCACTGAGTTTATTCCCGATTTTAAGAAAGCTGATTGGCTTATCAATTGCGAATAGTGCAAGTATTGCAGCCCACTATGGCTCGGTAAGCGCCGGTACTTTTGCTGTAGCGCTGGCTTATGCCGAAACAAATCAATTAACAGTCGGTGCTGAAGTTACTTTGTACCTGGTACTGCTAGAGTTGCCAGCAATTATTGTTGGTTTGCTGCTATTTAGAAGACTCTCTCAAGATACTAGCTCGCAAGTATCAATGAAGGCGCTTTGGCATGAAGCGTTAACGAACAAAAGTGTCATTTTGCTAGTTGGTGGTGTGTTTATCGGTTTAATGTATGGCGAACAGCAAGGGGCGCAAGTAACAGGCTTATTAACCTCAAGCTTTAAAGTCGTGCTGGCGCTATTTCTACTAGAAATGGGTATTACAGCGGCGCAAACGTTAAGACCTATGCCATTTAAGTATTGGAAGTTGGCAATATTTGCTTTAACAATGCCATTTGTTTTAGGTTCGATAGGGGTGTTTGTTGGGGTATCCCTCGGTCTAACCTTAGGCTCTATCGTGGTACTTGCAAGTATTATGGCAAGTGCCTCGTATATTGCAGCGCCAGCGGCAATAAAAGCATCCATTAAAGAGGCTGATATTGGTTTGGCAATGCTAAGTTCGTTGGGTTTGACTTTCCCGTTAAATGTGGTGATAGGTATTGGTATATATCACCAAATTGCACTTTGGTACCTTTCTTAAGTAAAAGCTGGCACTGCCAGCTTTTTTTTAAAAAAGTTAATTCTAATCAAGATTATCCCGCAAAAGCTAATATATTCTTCTATACTAAGTATCACCGTTTTAATATGGACTTTAAATGCACAGGATGTCGCAATCACTGAGAGTCATTTTAAATGTTCCAAAATCTAAAACTAAACGCCCAACTAAATCTTGCCTTTGGGTTAATGATTGCGCTTCTCAGTGTAGTCAGTCTCGTCTCTTATTTTGCTCTAAGTTCAGGACACGATAATTTCGTAGAATATAGAATGAACGCCAGAGATAGTAATTTATCAGGGCGAATACAAGCGAATTTATTAATGGTCAGGCTTAATGCTTTAAAGTATTTAGAAGATCATAGTAAGAAAAATGTAGCTGATTTTAATGAACGATTTTCGCTTTTAAATGACCTCATAGCGCAAGGCAAATCACAGTTTGAAGATCAAAGTAAATTAAAAGTTATCAATGATATTCAAGCAAAAGCAAATCAATACAATGCGGGCTTTAAACAAGTTGTTCAGTTTTATGAACAACGCAATAAAGTGGTGGCAAATGACTTAGATGGTAATGGTGCTGAAATGCGTAAGAGCATCACCAATATAGTCGATCGCAGTGCCGCTGCACAAAACACAGATTTGCTTTATAAATCGTCGAAGTTACAAGAAGCGCTTTTACTAGGTCGTTTGTATGTCAGTAAGTTTTTAATTAATAACTCAGTCGAAGAATATAACCGCTCAATGGAAGAGTTTGAAGTGGTTGCGCAAGAAGCAAATAAGCTTAAAAACTTACTCATTAATGCCCAAGATATCGCTGATTTTAATGAGTTTGAGCGACGTACAAAAATATATGTTGAAGGTATTACAAAAGTTCAAGAGATCATCATATCTAGAAATCAAATCATCAATAATACTTTAAATAAAATCGGGCCAGAGATTGCAGAGCAGATTGAAATGATCAAAATGGCGAGTAAAAATCGTCAAGATGAAATTGGCCCTGCACTACAAGCTGATAGTGAATCTGCGATAGTTACTATTATAGTGTTTTCATTGATTGTGATTGCAGTTGGGATCTTTTTAAGTTATTTCATTTCGAACATCATAAAAAGGCCTATTGGTGGTGAACCTACTGAGATGGCAAGAATTGTAAAAGCGGTATCACAGGGTGATTTGACCTACCAATTTAAAAATACAGGTAATGAAACTGGCATTTATTTAGCCATGCGTGACATGGTTGATAGACTCAATGCGATGATAGCTCAAGTTATGCAATCTACGACACAAGTTACCAGCACGTCGAATGAATTGAATCAAATCACCACTCAATCAAAAATTGGTGCTGAACAACAAACAGATCAATTAACACAAACTGCAACAGCAATGCATGAAATGTCTGCAACTGTAAATGAGATCACGCAAAGTGCGCAAATGGCTGCTGATTCGGCAATGAGTGCTGACAATGATGCAATTGCGGGTAAAACTGTTGTTCAAGAAACTCAGCAAGCTATGGCTGAGCTAGTCGAAACCATGATGAATGTGAGCCAAACGATAGAAAATTTAGAAGCTGAAACTGAGTCGGTAGGCTCAATTTTAGATGTGATCAGAGGTATTGCGGATCAAACCAATCTATTGGCATTAAATGCTGCCATCGAAGCTGCTCGCGCAGGAGAGCAAGGCCGGGGGTTTGCGGTCGTTGCTGATGAGGTTCGCTCTTTAGCAAGCAGAACACAGCAAAGTACTGAAGAGATCCAACTGATGATATCTAAGTTACAAACCGAAGCGAAGCGTTCTGTGGATTCGATGCGGGCTAATATGCAGGGCGTTGAGCAAACAGCAGAGAAAACGGCTCGTACGGAGCAGGTGCTTGAAACTATTTCGCATTCAGTTGGCACCATAAAAGATATGAACGTGCAAATTGCCAGTGCGTCTGAAGAGCAAAATGTGGTGAGTCAGCAAATTAGTGAAAGTGTTCAAAACGTTAACGAAAAAGCTTATGAAACCATGGATGGTGCGGATAAAGCATCTCAAATAGCTGATAACCTTTCACAGTTGGCCATTGAACTAGATCATATTGTGAAGCAGTTTAGAGTGCGATAGTTAACGCATCGAGCCTACAAATCAAAGATATAAATTCATACATCTAGTGGGTTCTGAACTATGCTTTAAAAAAGCTCATAGTTGCGGGTACTGCTTATGATGTATGGAGTCGACAAAATCAATGCCTTTGCTTTAGCCATGTTAAACCAAGCAGAGCTTGAAGATCTGCTTTGGTCTATTGCACAGGGTGTTGGTGAGATCATGGAATTTGATGATTGCGTCATTTATCTGCGTAATGGCGATAAACTCGTGCAGATGGCTGCATTTGGCGTAAAAAACCCCAAAGATAGAGAGATATTTGAACGAATAGAAATTCCTGTCGGTGAGGGAATTGTCGGTAATGTTGCTTTGACTGGCGAGGCAGAAATAGTAACAGATACACGAGATGATCCTCGCTATATAAACGATCAATATGATGGCTTGTCTGAGTTGGCGGTACCTGTGGTTTACGAAGGTGAAACCATTGCTGTTATCGACTCTGAATCTAATAGAGCGAATGACTACTCAGAGTTTGAACAAGCCTTATTACAAGTGATTGCTAACATTGCTTCGCCACGCATTGCATCAGCGCAATATCAATTAAAGCTCAAACAAACGCAAGTTCGTTTAGAGCGAAGTAATAATGAGTTAAAGCAAAGCTTAAATGAGTTGGCGAAGAATCAAGCGGCTTTGATCCAATCTGAAAAAATGGCCTCTGTGGGTGTTTTATCTGCCGGTATAGCACATGAAATTAATACTCCTTTGGGCTTTTCAATTAGTAACTTAAATACGGTTTTAGAAGATTTTTTACCTGAACTAACTCAAGTCATTCATCGAGTAAAAGCAGATCCAGACTTGCCGGCTTCAAGTCGGGCTTTGCTTTATGATGATGAGTTCAACTATGTGTTAGATGATTTATCTGCACTGACGCAAGAAACCTTAAACGGTCTTAAATCAGCCAAGCAGATAATGCTAGATTTAAAGCGCTTCTCGCGAGAGGACTCTGATATTTTTATTCTCTCAGATATTAATAAAGGGATTGAGTCTACACTTAATATTCTACGCAATGAGCTAAAAACAGATTGTGAAGTCACCCTTGATTTACATCCTCTGCCAGAAGTATCGGTTAATATTGGCAAGCTTAACCAAGTGTTTATGAATCTTATAATGAATGCGAAACAAGCGATTTCTGAGCGAGGAAAAATCGCGATTAGCACGCAATTTATCGATGGTTGGATAGAAGTAAAAGTCAGTGATACAGGCTGCGGTATTCCAAAGTCACACCTAAAAGATATTTTCACACCTTTTTACACAACCAAGCCAGTGGGAGAGGGCACGGGGCTGGGTTTGGCGATTTGCTATCGAATTATTTGCCAAGAGCATAACGGCAAATTGAGTGTAGATTCGGATAACCAAGGTACTGTATTTACAATTCAGTTGCCGGTTAAAAATCAAGTTGAAAGAACGGCTTAAATTACCCGTGTTTAGAAATAAAACGTATTAAAAATTTATGTTTTGCGCGGCATAAACCGCGCGATTGGTAAGGGATTTAATAATCTTTAAACCAAAGTATATTCGATTAATTGAACAACTTGCTCTGTTGTGGTCGCCCAAGCATGCGCAGAGCCATCAACTTCTTTGAGTGGGTGGATAATAGACTCGTCGTGTAGAGTAATATAAGGCTTTGATAGCGCAGCACAGAAACCGGCATCAAATGCGGCATTCCATTGTTTATATTTATCGCCAAAGCGGATCACCGCAAGGTCACAGCTTTTAATGGCATTTTGAATTCTGATGGCATTAACCTTTGCCGATTTGTGATCACGCCAAAACTGTTTTTCTTCCTCTCCCAAACAATCGCCTGCGGCATCACTACTCTCATGGTCGGTATTTGCAGAAATAAATGTTACAGGTAAGTTTTTCGCTTTACACCCAGCAATAATTTGTTCGCGCCAATCTGTGTGAATTTCGCCAGATAAATAAATTTTCATGATTGCTCCTCATGTGGTGTTGATTGAATAATAACTAAGCTTACCAGTTTGTTGACGATGGGGGCGACAAGATTAATGGTTGGAAACGCGACAACAAACGCAAAAGCCCATGCTTTTAACCAAACAAACAGGATATTTTCAATAAAACCAACATTAAAAAGTGTAATGACAAAAGACATAATGCATGACATCAACAATGCCATGAAGAAAGAGAAAACGAGTTTGTGGAACCTAGCAGAGATCATAAATACGCTACCTTTGATTAAAGAAAAAGAAAGCCAAGTTTGATTAGCTTTCTTTAATTGAGAATGGATTATTTAAACACCAGTCACCCATGAAGGTAAATAATTAAGTGCGATTGTTTCAAGTGTTTTATCAAATCCAGTTATGACCATGATAGCCAAAATGAGTAACAGTATTCCTAGCAACTTTTTTAGTTTCTCAACATTACTGAACACGTTTGGCCGGAATTTCTGTAAAACGCTGGTCGAGATAATACTGGTAATGATTAATGCGCTCGCTGTACCTAAGCCAAATAAAAATAGCACAGAGCTTGCCATCAGTAAGTCTTGACCAAGCGATGCCAGAGCAATGGCCGCGCCAAGTGTTGGACCAACACAAGGCAGCCATACTAAACCTAGCATCATGCCAATCATAAATTGATTGAAAGCACCGTCTTGCTCGCCTTGCTGTGTTTGTTGCTCTGGTGTCAGTTTTGTTAATGCTAGCGATAACCAATTGGCGACTTTAGGGAGCAGTAAACTGATACCCATTAGCAAGAGCATGACAGCGCCAAACCAACGTAAGACTTCTGGCGATAGACCAAGGCTAAATAAAATAAAGGTTAAAACACCACCTGCAAGTGCAAATGCCACACTCAACCCCAGTGCTAATGCAAATTGACCTTTTTTTCCGCTATTTGATGATGAAGCCATCACAATGGGCACAAGGGGCCACACGCACGGTGAGAGAATGCTTAGCACACCAGCCATTAATGCTAATGGCAAAGAGACAAATTCAATACCCATGATTAAAACTTAAATGCGCTATTTAGTTTTTCTTCAATAACATTGAAACGGGTTTCGGCAACCGAATACCAAAACTGCTTGTCACCCTTGTATAAAAGTAGCGTTGATTGTCTAGGTGCTCTAAATTTCTTTACCCACTGCTTATCGTTGTCATAATCAACAACAAGCACATGAAACGGTTTATCTGGATTTTGCTCATGGTATTGTTGGAAAAGCTTTTGTTGTTTTTTACAAGTCGGGCACCAAGGGGCGTATACATCAATCATGATGACCGCATTTTGCGCTTGCAGCTCTGAAAACAGTACTTCACTAAATGGCTGTTTTTCAAACGCAGAGGCAGAAAATGCCATAAATAAGCTAATAAGACTGGTGAAAATATACTTCATGTTGCTCTCTCTAAAAGACTGATTAATTGCTCTAGTAGAGAGAGGAAGTGCATTTTTTATTTCAAAAAAACATAAAAATATTTTTTAAACTAAGTTTGGTTATAAAGGTAAATGCACTAATTCTAGTGCTTTATAGGGAAGCTAACTGTTTTATGCAAAAGTTTGGACTTCAGCTGACTAGCTGCTAATGACACTCATTAATTGATTAAATTTGTAAAACCGATTAGAAATATAGTTAAGCTTATATCGGACTAAAATATCTTTTAAATTGCATGGAATTACTAAGGGTAAATATTTGTATTTGTTATGAAAAATTTATTATCAATTCGCTCTTACAGTGCCAGCCCGGTTTCTCATTCGCATGACTTTAATCAAGTTGTTTTACCTTTACGAGGGGCGATCAACATACAAGTTGAAGGTTTTAGTGGAAAAGTAGCTCCAAGGGAATGCGTAATAGTGCGCGCAAATGAAGAGCATTTATTTACAGCAGAGCGAGAAGCTAGGTTTATTGTAGCAGATATGGACAGGCTCCCTAGTAATGTTAGTGCTTCACAACATATTGTGTTTGAAATAAACAAGCCCTTACTAAACTACTTACTCTTTATTGAAAGCCAACTGGAATATCAAATTAACGCTCATATAGAGCAATCAATGTATAACACATTTTACCTATTACTTGAGAGCCAGCATTTACTTCCTAAACTAGATCTAAGAATTCATAATGCATTAAATTTTATTAACGAAAATATTGCCGAACCATTAAAGATTGAATCAATCGCGAAGGAGGCTTTCCTAAGTCCGACTCAATTCAAAAAGATTTTCAAAGAACAATTAGGTTTAACTGTATTAGAGTATATTACAGCGCTCAGAATGGAAAAAGCTCAAGCACTGCTTACACATACCGACTACCCATTGCAGATAATAGGTGAAAATGTTGGATACAAGGAATTGTCTTCATTCAGTAGAAAGTTCAAACAACATTATGGATTTCCACCCACAAAGTTTAAAAGCTAAACTTTGTCTTTACGGACAAAAGTAGCGTCCGATATGTTAAATCTCTAAGACGTAATTAGCATATTCTTTAGCCTCAGATTTTAATTTTTCAGGGGGCATTATGCCATCTAAATCTAGCAACTTTAGAGGTGTTCTAGCTGCTTTAGCTGCTAGCGTTCTTTGGGGTACTACAGGTGTTATGGCAAGCTTTACTTCCAATGTAAGCTCTTTAGCGATTGGCGCTTTTGCTATGGGAATAGGAGGTATTCTTTTAGTACTAACCAACCTGTCTAGTTTAAGAAAAAACTACAAGCTTATTTTTAAACAAAAGGGGCTCTTTGCGCTAGGGGTTGTATCTGTTGCGGTTTACCCACTTGCATTTTATTCATCAATGCGTATGTCAGGAGTAGCAATTGGAACTATAGTCTCGCTAGCTACAGCTCCAATATTCGCAGCGCTAATAGAGCGTCTATATAGTCAAAAAATAGTTTCTAAGCAATGGATGGTTAGTTTTATGTTTGGTGCAATTGGCATCACGCTTTTAACTGTTGGAAAGGAAGATTCCCTTGGTAGTACAATTAGTAACTATCAAAATTCTGTTGGAATAATCTTGGGCTCTATCGCGGGGTTAACTTACGCTGGTTATTCATGGGTAGCGCGTGCATTAATTGACAAAGGGGTACATTCTAGGTCTGCGTTATCAGGATTATTTGGCGGAGCTGCAATTTTACTTTTGCCGTCCCTGTGGTTTACTGGTGATAACCTATTTTCAAGTGCGATTAATAGTCTTGCTTCAGTATACATGGCAACTGTGCCAATGTTTCTTGGTTATTTGCTTTTTTCATATGCTTTAAAGTTTATTGATTCAAGTAAAGCAACTTTAATTACCCTCGTTGAACCTTTAATTGCGACTATATTAGCTTTCTTTTTATTAGATGAGAACTTCCAGCTAATTGGTTGGTTAGGAGGTCTATTGGTGTTTCTTTGTATGTTGATTCAATCAGTCAAACCAAATTTTAGTTTTAATTTAGGAAAATCGAAATAATTTAATTTACTGCCAAATTTGATTCAACTTTAAAAATCAAATTTGGCATATTAGCTTAAGATTTATCTGGTTACCCTGAAATCTATTCAGACAGCTCAGAAATATCATTAATTAAATCATCAATTTCGCTTAGCAGGTGCTGCTTTTGTTTGTCGGTTAAACTAAGAAAAACCCCATATAAAAAATCGTGGTAGCTTTGACGGTTCTGGTTGTTCAATTTGTTTAGCTCGTCGCTTCGAAATGATTCAGGGTTTAGTAACAGTGATTTAAGTTTGTCTTGATCTTTACTCTCAGAAACAATATTTAATAACACTGTTTTGAGAGAGGCTTGATAACGCGCTCGATAACCTGACCACAAATGAGATGTTGGCGATTGAGCAAGATAAAGTGATTTGACCATTTTGTGTTGAGACGAGGTAATGTCACCCAACCAGTTTTCTAGTGAATTCTCCGTGCGAGCAAACCAACGTTTTTGGCGTTTTTCATCACTGAGTTTTGCTCGTTTTTCTTGTTTTTCCTTTTCTTGCTGTGCGAGTTCTTCGAACAGGTTGTTTACTTGTTTTTCAGTTAAATTAGGTGCTAAAGCGACTAGGTCGGGCACAATTTCTGCTCGCACAGACTGCCAGTGAGCAATGACTTTATCGTTATGGTAGGCAATACGTTTTGGGGTGATGTTTCCTTGTTCTATGTCTGATTTGATTTGTTTTAAATGGGCGATATAAGCAGGCAATTCACTTTTTTTATGCCAATCAAGCCAAGTTTTGAGGTGCTCATCAAGTAAGTCTTCTTGCGCATCGTTTAATGATACATAATCATCCACATACCAATAAGCCAACCAATCTGCGTTCTTATAAGCGAATTTAGTCGAGCAGCCTGTTAACAGTATGAGTAATAAGATTAAACAATGCTTTTTCATAAGTTTTCCTTTCTGTGCCTACGTAATTTTACGGTGTTAATTCCGTTTTAGATTACTTAAAGCTGTTGTTGCTTCTTTTCTAACTTGGATAACTCAATATTGATTTCATCAGTTAAAAATCTATTTTTTGTTTTAGATTTAATGTCTAACAGTGCTTTTTGATAGGCTATATCAAAGGCGCTGTCTGCAAATGTGTTTATATCAGGCTTAACACCGATGCCTTCCCAATTTGTTTGCGTGATTGGGTTAATTGCCATTGAGGTTGGAACGGCTACCCGATGTGATGCACCTACCTCAAACCATTGCCAAGGGTTTGCACCACCTTTGGTTTTTTCACCGATTAAGGTTGCACGCTTTAAATGTTTAAAGTTATAGGCAAACTCTTCAGCAGCAGAAAATGTCCTTTTACTGGTTAGAATATAAACTGGAATGTCTTGTTTAAAAATGGCAGGTATGTCAGAAAATGTCCAAAACTCAGTTCTAGAATCAGAAGGGCGCGAATAGAAGCTAGTTAAATGTACTTTACCTTCAAGAAAGTAGCTACTGATTAGCTGCACCATTTCTGCGCTACCACCACCGTTATTTCTTAAATCTATGATGATTGCTTGGCTATCAGATACCAGTTGCATAACCGCAGAGACTCTTTTTCGTGATTTATCATTGACTGAATCGAACCCCCAAAAATCGAAATAGCCAACACCGCCTTTTAAGTTTTCAACAGAGTTAAAGCCAGAGTTACTTCTTGATAAACGGCTAAACCAGCTTTCTTTAGCGGGTTGTTTTTTTGTTTGGTCAGGCTTTTCTTGAAAAGAAAAATGTGCATCATGCTTCTCTAACGTCTTTGTTATTAGAGAAATAAATTGTTCATTTGAAAGAGGCGAATACACCTCAGGGGAGATCTTGGTTAAGCTGTTGTTGATATGTTCGACTTTATTTACATCGACATAGTTTTTAGCTATTTGTGTTTGCAGTTCAACGATGAGCTCCGCTCTACTTACGTCAAGATTGCTGGCCGTAACCGACAAGCTTGTAAGTAATAGCTTTGATATTAAACAGTTTTTCATGTGTATGCCTTTTTATTATTTAATGCTCAGACTTTGTGCAGAGATATTTGTTCATTTTTTTGAGCATAAATTGATAAAGTTCAACAATAGCACTGTTAGATTGGTTATAATGCCGCCAGTTCTTTCGGTTTTATTTCGTACTATGGCAATTACTTCTAAACGTGGACATGGGCGTTTTTCAACAACGCTATTAGAAAATAATATTATCAGTGCAAAGTTATGTGGCAGTTTCAATGAAAGAGGGTGCTTTAACTATACCGAATCGGTCAAAAACATCGTTAAAGCATTAAATGGCGAGCCTTTCGCCATGCTGATTGATGATTTAGAGCTTGAAGGTGGCACGCCTGAGGCATATCAAACTCTGCAAACCTACAATGTTTGGCTCAATACTCAGCCGATTATTGCTAAAGCATTTATCGTCAATGACAGAATGACGAAACATATCATACTGCAGCGTTCACCGGCTTTGCTTGAGCAAAACATTGCGTTTTTCGAAACCCATGAGCAAGCTCAAGCGTGGCTAACACAACAGTTATTACAGAAGTGTGGGTAATCGCATTAATTAAGTAGTTCGTTTATTGCACTTACCCAATTCTCTTGTTCTGCTAAAACAAATTCATACTGTTTGCCTGTGTTTAAAGTGACTCGCATCGCCTGCTCTGAAATCGGCAAAAATCCCGCGCCTTTGGCTAGGCATTGCTCAACTTGACTCACTTCAGATAAGGCAATCTTTAAAGCCCCTAAAGACAAAGACTTGCTTGCAGGTTTGAAGCTCAAACCCTGTTCATTTAAAGACAGTTGGCCATCAGAGCGCATCGAGCCAATTTGAATAGTTGCAGGGCTTGTAAGTGCGGTTGCCATAGCTTATTCCTATTTGAATTATTATATTTAGCTTACCCGATTGTTAAACAACAAAACAGTGACAATAATACCAGCTTAACTATGACATTTTGCACTGTTACTAAAGCTATATGTTTGCCATAATTAAAGAAAAAATTATTCATGTCACAGGTTATTCACCACACAACCGATTGGTCGGCATCGACCTTAATCTCTTGGGGTATCGTTACGGCACTTTGCTTACTATACCCAGCCGGAGGCATATCCTTATATTGGCAGTTGCCGATACACGCATTAATACTTGTTTTACTTTGGCACTCGATCAGAAAACCAAATGAGCAAGTTAGGGTTATTGCGGCGGTATATTGGCTTTCGCTAGTGGCCCTTATTCCCTTAACGAATACCAGTTTAGTATTGATCCATATGGTGATGTTTACCGCTTTATTTAGTGTTCATTTTTCTTGGCCAATTATGTCGGGGTTAATTGGGGCAATATTGGGCGAATATTTAGCATTTTATTGGTGGTTATCAGGCAGTTTTGTTTGGAGTACAGTCGCTATTTGGGCTGGGTTTGCGTTAATGAATGGGATAATTAGCAAAAAGATTGTTGAAAGTTTAAATATGCACTACCAATCTAAACAAAATTATAAGGAGTTGAAAGCGACGCAAGGCATGCTGCAGGCGATGAGTGCAGAGCAGGAGCGGTTGCATATCTCCCACGAATTACACGATGCGTTGGGTCATAAACTCACAGCGCTTTCTATCAATTTAGACTATCTAAAACGCACCGCAGACGAAAGCTCTAAAGAAATGCTATCGTCTTGTCATCAAATCAGCCAAGAAATACTTGAGGAAGTTCGAGAAATTGTTTCATCACAACGGACAGGTAGAGGGGCGCTAAAACTTAGTCTAGAAAATCTTATTTCTCAAACACCTAACTTAAAGTGTTCTGTTCATTTGGTAAAAGAATTAGAGAACTTAAACGGTACACCTGCTTTATGTATAGTTCGCTTTTGCCAAGAAATGATCAATAACACCTTGAAGCATACTCAGGCCTCTGAGCTTAGTTTTTCTATTAGACTGAGTAATGGGTCTGTTTCAGTGATTGAAGCAGAAGCCTCACATAATCAGCCCGAACATGTTTTACCAATTAAGAAAAATGGTCTTAAAGGCTTGTCAGAAAGGCTCGATGCAGTGGGTGGGGCATTTTTTCAAGAAATTGAAGATGATATTTTGGTAAATCAAATACGGCTCCCTTTCAAAGTACAGGAATGTTGTGATGATTAAGTGCTTATTAGTAGAAGATCAAACATTAGTAAGGTTAGGTTTAAAGAGTCTATTAGAGCTCGATAAGACAATCACGATAAGCGCTATAGCTGAAGATGGAGAGGTGTGTATTTCCTATCTTAACAAGCAATCTTTTGATGTTATTTTGCTTGATATGAGAATGCCAAATTTAGATGGTTTGGGTGTACTCACTTACCTTAATAAGCAAGGTATAAAGTTACCTGTGTTGATAATAACGACGTTTGAAGATTGCGATGTATTAGCAAAAGCCATGCAATTAGGCGCAATGGGTTATATTCTAAAAAATGCCGAGCTTGAAACTTTAATAACAGCGATTAAATCGGTATATCAAGGTCATCAAGTTTTACAGCCAGCTTTAACTCAATTTCTACTGCAAAAACAACACTCTAAATTTGATGCTTTAACGAAAAAAGAGCATGAAGTTTTGAAATGTTTGGCATTGGGTATGGCCAATAAAACCATTGCTAGCACATTAAACAACTCTGATGGGACGATCCGCAATCATGTGTCACAGATTTTAGAAAAGTTAGGTGTTGCAGACAGGACGCAAGCTGTGATTAAAGCTATTAATGAAGGGATTATTTAATACCAATTTAATTTACTGACTACTCATTATTGAGAGCTAAAAAGCCTACTAACTTCTTCAGGAATTTCTAATGTAGAACAACTTTATATCAAAATCTTATCCTTGTTATTGGTCATTTCCGGTTATCGGTTTTCTCTGTCGCAATAATAGCTCCTAAGGTTAATGCAATTGGTATAATTGCCATAAAATTGAGACACAAAAAAAGCAGACAATGTCTGCTTTTTTCAGAGTATTTTAATTAAAAATTAAAGTACTACGATGTTCTCAGCTTGAGGACCTTTTTGACCTTGAGTTACAGTGAACTCAACTTTTTGGCCTTCAACTAGAGTTTTGAAACCGTCGCCAGAAATTGCACTGAAGTGTGCGAATACGTCTGCGCCAGACTCTTGAGCGATGAAACCAAAACCTTTAGATTCGTTGAACCACTTAACTGTACCAGTTACTTTAGACATAATCATATCCTAAAAAATATATTGTAAAAATGTGCCCGAAGGCGGTATTGCTTGGAAAATAAAACTTGAACTTAAAGCTTCAGGACGAGTATTACGAGTAGTACAACGAAATGTAGATTTTAAATTTAGACTTTCTTTCTAGCTGATGCGCACTTTATAGGCAATGATTGAGTAAGTCCAGTTATTTCTTAAAAATTTTTCTTGAGTGAACGGTAACTAGACAGTAACTGGACAGCTCAGAGCATCTGAAATATGATAACTGTATTGATATACAGTTGTTGTTTGTTATGAAAACCCTACCTGAAAAGTATTACTTGTCACATTTCAATGAATTAATGAGTTTCTTGCGCTCGACAAGTATGCATCTATTCACTGATAGTCAACGGCTGCAATTAAAAAAATTGTCTTTGTTAAATGAATCAGCGCTGTGTTTGTTATTGCGTATCGTAAATAGAAAAAGTGAGTTTGTTTTTAAAGCGCACTTAAACTACGACGAAATAACAGATATTGAGCAGGCTCTCAGAGAGCTACTTGACGCTGAGCTAGTTAAGTTTGCAATTCATAAACCACCTCATGAGTTAATTAAAGAGCTGAAAAAACAAGATCTTCAGCAAGTATGTATCAATTCAAATCTTGAGAGCACGCCCGTTAAATCTGCGAAAAAGCAAGCTTGGGTAGAGGCGGTCTTGCAGCAAGTGCAGCATATTAATGCGCAACAATGCTCGGTGTTTAATCGTTATGTGTATTCTGATTTTAAGCCTATTTTTGAGCTTTGCTTATTTGTTTATTTTGGCAAATTGGGTGGCACGCTTTCGCAGTTTTCAATGCGCGACCTAGGTGTTTTGAATGTACATGAAAAAGCGAATACACAAATAAACGCCCATTTTGACGAGCTAGAAGAAGCACAAACTGCTTTTCATTTCTCTAAATTACTACAATCTTTAAAAACATTAAGTGACGATGAAAAACTGACATTGGCACACACCCTTGCAAGCTATGATTCTCCACAACCAACGGGCTTTCACGCCGAATCTAAATATAACACTTTGACCTATAAACTCGCCGTGTTTTGTCTGCCAGAGCATACACAGCTTGCTACACAATTAATGACGCTTAGTGGTCATGTCAGTGCGCAAGAAAAGTTAGTGAGAACTTTATATTCTCAGGGCGATATAGAGGCATGTAAGCAAAAGCTTGACGATATTATTGAACACTCAGCGGATGAAGGCTTATTAATTTTTGCCGAGGACTTTTCAAGAAGAAAGTTTGGTTCTGAACGTACTTCAATCTTAACTGATATGCTCAGAAGTGCAGGTGAGGCTATCCCGTTAGATGAAGCATTTGTAGGCTCTCCGGAGCAGGGGCTGATAGATAACTTTGCTCGCCAAGGGATCACAGGGATCCACTGCGAGAATACTATCTGGCGTGCACTATTTTGTTTAACATTTTGGCCCGAACTTTATGAACATGAACTCAGTGGATTGAGTAATGAATTTTCTCGACTACCTAAACCTATAAAAGAAAATATCTTTTACGACATATTTGCAGAAAATATTGAAAAGCGTTTAGCTAGTTTTTCGAGTAATCATGATTTATACACTTGGTTGCTAAAACAAACCACGGCGCACTATGGCAAGCCTAATGGTTTTATTGCTTGGTATGAAAGTCTGTTTGATGAGCTCTCATTATTGGTAAAGCATGCACCCATTGATGCGCTTTGTGCGCATCTTCGAGCCATGGCAAAAAACTATAAAGGGCTAAAAGACGGCTACCCAGATCTTATTTGTGTTAAAGGCACAGAGTTGTTTTGTGTCGAAGTAAAAGCACCGGGTGACAGTTTAAGGCGCAATCAACTGGTGACCATGAACCAGTTATTAAAAGCAGGCTTTGATGTCTCGATTAAAAAAGTTGAGTGGCAAATCGATCCCGCCCAGCCATATGTGATCATCGACGTAGAAACCACGGGAGGTAAAAAAGAATATGAGCGTATTACCGAAGTCGCAATGGTCAAAGTCATTGGTGAAGAGATTGTTGAGCATTGGAGCTCATTAGTTAATCCGAACAAACACATTCCTAAATACATTACCGAATTAACAGGCATTGATAATCAGATGGTTCGCGATGCGCCAGAGTTTGTTGAGATTGCTGAGCACATAGAATCATTTACAAGGGGGTGTATATTTGTTGCCCATAACGTGAATTTTGATATGGGGTTTATTCGCGCTGAGTTTGCACGTTGCGGCATGTATTACAAGCGCGCAAAGCTATGTACTGTGTCATTAGGCCGTAAGTTCATTCCGGGGCATAAATCATACTCTTTAGGCAATATTTGCAAAGATCTGGATATTAGCCTTGTCGGTCACCACCGCGCATTAAATGATGCGATGGCTACCGCTGAGTTGTTTATTATGATTAATCAAATACGCCAAAAAGAGTCTGATTTAAGTTAATAACGTTCAAAAAATGCAACTTGATCAGGCTTGCTGAGTGCCTTAGGGCGCATTGCTTGCACTTTTTCTTTTGCTTCAGCTTTGCTGTAGCCCAGCTCAACGAGCAAAATGGCTATCATTAAGCCTGTGCGACCAGAGCCTCCTTTGCAATGTACTGCGACAGTTGCATGGGTATTCAGTAAAGTTAGCAGCGCCGATTTTTGCTTATGCCAAGCATCCAAAAATCGTTCATCCGGCCCTTTATCATCAGAAATTGGCAATTGAAACCAAGTGATGTCTTGGTTAGTACAGACTTCACCGAGCGAAGAGGCATTATTCTCTTCAAGCTCTTCATCTGACATCAGCGTCACAATGCCACTGGCACCAGCCGCTTTCAATTGCGATACAGAGTCGACCAAACTCGCGTCTTTTATTCCTGGGCAAGGTGTGAACAAAAAACTAATGTCGTTTTTTACGGTTAATTTATCAAATGGATGTAAAGACATAATCTTTCCTATCTACAATTTATGGGCAACAAGCTGAAACACGGGTAGGCCTGTCACCCATTTTATTTAAGCGAGCTAAATCATTTGCTAAAAAGTTAGGGTTATTTTCCGTGGTGCTGCTCAGTACAGTTTTAGCCCACTCAGGAAGTTCGCTATTAATGCTATAAAAGACCCATTGACCCTGACGCTTGTCGGTAAGTAATCCGCACTTTCTGAGCTGTGCTAAATGGCGCGATATTTTGGGTTGGCTTTCTTCAAGTGCTGCCATTAATTCACAGACACACAGCTCTTGCTCTTTCTCTATAAGAAGCAGGCTTTTCAAGCGAGTTTCATCTGCAAGACATTTATAAAATTGTACAGGTTCCATAATTTTCCTAAGCCTTGGATAGCAAGCTTTAACTCGTTCGTTTTATTAAGAAGCTTGCTAAAACAAAGTGCGCTTTTATTTGAGCGAAAATTGAATATATGAAAAATCATATATTCAATTGTGTTTTCCAGCAAGATTTTACTGATAAATGCAGTCAGTTTATGTCTGCATGGAATGAAATGAGCTCAAAAACTCAAGTGCGAACAGTTCCAATTGCTATTAATTGATAAATAAGTAGATGAAAATGATGGATATTTCAATTATTGTATATTGAATTCAAACTTTGGGGTGATGTATGGAACCAGACTATACGCATTACACTTACAGGGAATTACTTGAGGCTTTAGAAAGTATTGATAAAGAAGCCTACCCTGAGCGGGTTAAAGCGTTGGAGTTACGACTTAAAACTTGGTCTGAAGAAACGGTTCTTACAGCAAAGCGGCCAAATAACAATCTGATAGGGAGCGTTGCCATATTTATTTCCATGGCATATTTCACATGGTTGCTGTTCACTGAAGGAATAGATAAAGCTAAACTTTTTCTTGCGCCTTTTATCTTGGTAGCAACGCCTTTTACCTATTTACTGCAAAGGCGTAAGTATCAGCGACATAAAGACGATTATTTACGCCTTGATAAACAAGGTGTCAGTCTAAAGCTTGGTGAAGCTGAGCACTATCTACTTTGGTCAAATGTTCGCAGTGTAATTTGCTCAGTGAATAAGTCTCATCAGGCTTATTTCTTTGAAACACATAACAGTCAACATTCATGCTCTTTTGAAGCTCGCGAATTCGAGATAGATGAAGACGCAGTCTTTGATTTTATTTCTCAGCAATCCAAAAAGCATAATTTTGACATGAAGTCCGATTAGAACAGGTTTTTAATGACTGAATAATATTATTGGTGCCATATTGGCACTAATGTTTTTAAGAATTGCGTATTTTTCTGCACAGATATTCTCCGTACGATCACATTAATCACTTTTATCGGAGAATGTCATGAACAAACTTAGCTATACACTTAGCGCAGTTGCTTTAGCCTTAGTGCTGAGTGGCTGTGGTCAATCGAATGCACAACAAGGCCAACAACCGCCGCCATTAACTATTGATGTGGCTAACGTTCAATTAGAAGAAGTTCAGTCTTGGCATACGTTCACGACTCGCTTAGAAGCACCTGAACGTGTTGTGCTTAAACCACGCGTATCTGGTCAACTCAAAAGCATGGCATTCAAAGAAGGTGAGCGAGTAGAAAAGGGTCAATTACTTTTTAGCATTGACCCTCGTCCATTTGCAACTCAGGTTGAAAGCTTGAAAGCACAACTTGTAAGTGCAGAAGCAGCATTAAGCCAAGCGCAAGGCGAGGCAGAACGTGCACAACGTTTGGTTGCTAAAAATGCCATGTCGACAGAGCAAGCAGATCAACGTGACGTGACTTTGCGCCGTGCCATTGCAAACAAAAATGCCATTGCTGCTCAGCTTGAAAAAGCGCAATTAGACCTGGAGTTTAGCCAAGTAACAGCGCCAATTAGCGGTGTTATTTCTCGTGCAGATGTTACTCAAGGTAACTATGTGAGTGCCGGTGATACAGCCCTAACAACCATTGTTTCTGATGACTTGGTTTATGCGTATTTTGACATAGACGAACGCACATGGAGCAAGCAGTTTGCTGGCATGAACGCAGATACTGGCGTGATGGTGCAGTTACAACGTATTAATAGCCAACAGCCAATTGCAGGTAAAGTCGACTTTATTGATAACGAAATCAACCCAACAACTGGTACGTTGCGTGTTCGTGCAGTTTTTGACGCGCAAGCGCATAACTTAAAGCCGGGTGCCTTTGCACGTATTTCAATGGCTGCACAAACGCCAAAAACCTTGGCAATTGTACCGGAGCGCGCAATTGGTACCGATCTCAAAAACCGCTTTGTTTTAACTGTGGATGAAAATAACACCTTGCAATATCGCTTGGTTGAGCTTGGTGAGCGCTACGGGGCGTACCGTGCCATCAAAAGCGGTTTAGTACGTGGCGACCGTATTGCAGTAAATGGTCCTGCACGCGTTGGTCCGGGTATGCCAATTACACCGAATAAGGTGGCATTTAATTTTGAGAATACTCAGTTTGTTCTTAAGTCTACAAATACCTCAAATGATTTATTAGTTAGCGCAGCGAAGTAGAGAGTATTATGAACTTTTCACACTTTTTTATCTCAAGGCCCATATTCGCGGCCATGCTCTCTCTGATCTTCGTGATCACTGGAGCAATCTCATTGTTTCAGCTACCAGTAAGTGAGTATCCAGAAGTCGTTCCACCTACGGTTGTGGTAAACGCAACGTATCCGGGTGCTAACCCGAAAGTTATCTCACAAACAGTTGCAACGCCCCTTGAGCAAGAGCTCAATGGCTTAGAGAATATGCTTTATCACTCGTCTCAAGCTACCAGTGATGGTCGTTTAACCTTAACGGTGACATTTGCACTGGGGACTGATCTTGACCAAGCGCAAGTACAGGTGCAAAACCGAGTTAATAACGCCTTGCCGCGTTTACCACAAGAAGTACAGCGCTTAGGTGTGACGGCACAAAAGTCGTCACCAAACTTGGCGATGGTGGTGCACTTGGTTTCACCTGATGGCGCTCAAGATACCGCTTATATGGCCAACTATGCTGATATTTATATCAAAGATGAGCTTAAGCGTTTACCGGGTGTGGGTGACTTACAGCTATTTGGTGGCTCAAAATATTCAATGCGTGTGTGGTTAAATCCAGATGCATTAGCGGCTCGTAACCTCACAGCGACAGATGTAATGGGCGCTTTGCGCACGCAAAACCAACAAGTGGCAGCGGGTTCTTTAGGTGCACAACCTTCGCCTGAAGAAAATCAGTTCCAAATTCTGTTAAACGTAAAAGGGCGTTTAGAAAGCATAGAAGAATTTGAGCAAGTCATTATCAAAGTGGGTGAAAACGGTCAGCTTACGCGTCTTAAAGACATCGCTAAAATTGAACTGGGTCAAGAGAACTACGCATTGCGAGCTATGCTAGATAACCAGCCAGCACTCGCGATGCCGGTATTCCAGCGCCCTGGCTCAAACGCAATTCAGCTGTCAGATGACGTTCGTGAAACTATGGCACGTTTGCAGCAAGATTTCCCTGCAGGCATGACGTATGAAATTGCTTATGATCCAACAGTTTTCGTTCGCGGCTCAATCGATGCCGTGATTGCAACCCTAGCTGAAGCGATTTTATTGGTTGTTGTAGTCGTAGTGTTGTTCTTACAAACTTGGCGTGCCTCTATTATTCCTCTAATTGCTGTGCCAGTTTCACTGGTGGGTACTTTTGCCATCATGCAATTACTAGGCGTGTCTATTAATACCTTGTCGCTGTTTGGTCTTGTTTTGGCAATCGGTATTGTTGTGGATGATGCCATTGTTGTGGTTGAAAACGTTGAGCGTAATATTGCCGATGGTCATAGCCCATTTGAAGCCACTAAAATCGCTATGAGCGAAGTAACAGGGCCAATTATTGCGATTGCGTTTGTACTGTGTGCGGTTTTCATCCCTACTGCGTTTATTACCGGTCTTTCAGGACAGTTTTATAAGCAGTTTGCATTAACCATTACAATTTCAACGCTTATTTCAGCGTTTAACTCATTAACTTTATCACCTGCATTGTCGGCAATTTTATTAAAGCCACATGATGCACCACAAGATAAGCTGACAAAACTACTGAACGCGTTATTCGGTACTTGGTTATTCAAACCATTCAATCGCTTATTTGATAAAGGCGCACAAGGCTACGAAAAAGTCGTGAAAAAGCTGATCCGTATGAGTGTGGTTGTCGGTGTAGTGTATCTTGCTCTGGTTGGCTCAACTATTGGCTTATTTAACTCTGTTCCGGGTGGCTTTATTCCTCAGCAAGATAAGCAATATTTAGTTGCAGTGGCACAACTGCCAGATGCGGCAAGCCTTGATAGAACTGAAGAAGTAATTAAGCAGATGCAAGAGATCGCCCTTGAAGTACCGGGCGTTGCGCATACGGTTGCTTTCCCTGGTTTATCGGTCAATGGCTTCACCAACAGCACCAATAGCGGCATTGTGTTCACGCCACTGGATGATTTTAGCGAACGTAATGACCCAAGCTTGTCGGCTTTTGCCATTGCAATGCAATTAAACCAACGTTTTGCTGCCATTGATGAAGCGTTTGTGGCTGTATTCCCACCACCGCCAATTCTGGGGTTAGGCACAACGGGTGGCTTTAAACTTCAAATTGAAGACAGGAGTAACCAAGGGTTTGAAGCACTATTTGCTGCACTGCAATCAACCATTGGTGCTGCACAAAAAGATCCAGCACTCATGGGCTTATATTCAAGCTTTAGAATTCAAGTACCGCAAATGGACATTAACATTGACCGTGAGCAAGCGCTAATTCAAGGTATTCCGTTAGACGAAGTATTCAACGCACTACAAGTCTATTTAGGTTCTGCATACGTGAATGACTTCAATATGTTTGGCCGTACTTATCAAGTAAAAGCGCAAGCTGAAGCGAAGTTTAGGTCGAAAAAAGAGCAGATCAACAACTTAAAAGTGCGTAATGCTGCAGGCCTTATGGTGCCTCTAGGTTCTGTTGTGACTGTAGAAGAAACCACAGGTCCTGATCGTGTGATGCACTATAACGGTTATGTTACCGCTGAATTGAACGGTAGTCCTGCACCGGGTTATAGCTCAGACCAAGCGCAACAAGCCATTGAAGCGGTACTGGCAAAAACACTGCCAGAAGGGATCACCTATGAGTGGACTGAAGTGACGTATCAACAGATCTTAGCGGGTAATACCATGGTGTATGTATTCCCACTGGTGGTTGTATTGGTCTTCATGGTATTGGCAGCGCAATATGAAAGCCTACGTTTGCCATTGTCGATTATTTTAATTGTACCAATGACGATTTTCTCAGCGCTGGCAGGTGTTTACATGCTCGGTGGCGATAATAATATCTTTACGCAAATTGCTTTGATTGTACTGGTTGCGCTGGCTTCTAAGAATGCAATCTTAATGGTCGAATTTGCCAGAGATAAGCACTTACAAGGTGCAACGCATCTAGAGGCGATCATTGAAGCGTGTCGTTTACGTCTTCGTCCAATACTGATGACATCGATAGCCTTTACGGCAGGTGTAGTACCTCTGGTACTGGCGTCAGGCGCAGGGGCTGAAATGCGTCAAGCAATGGGTAATGCCGTATTCTTCGGCATGATTGGTGTAACGGTATTTGGCTTGTTATTCACGCCAGTATTCTATCGTCTAGTAACGGCTAAGGAGCAATAAAATGCGCGTATTTAAAATGACGTTATCGGGCATTGCTCTGGCTGTGTTGTCAGGATGTGCAAGTGCCCCAAATATTGACCAAGCACAGCACACGTCGCAAACCTTCAGCAATGCGTTAAGCACACATGTGTTGTTATCTGAAGTGGCGAAACAAAGCGAACAAAACTGGTGGCAGCAACTGAACATCGCTGAGTTAGACCAACTTGTGGTTGATGTATTGGACAAAAACCAAAATTTAAAAGCTTCAATGGCGCGTTTGCGCGCCGCCCTTGCTGGGTTATCAATGCAGCAACGCGCAAATTTGCCGCAAGGTGGCTTAGCGGTATCTGGTAACCGTTCTAATACGCCTAGCAGTTCAAACCCAAACGCAGATGTTGTGAGTTCAGCCGCCGCCGGTGGTAACGTGAATTGGCAACTGGATTTGTCGGGTCGCATTGCAGCACTTACTTCAGCAGCTGAAGCGGTTGCAGTTGATAGCCAAGCGCAATATCAGCAGTTAGTGACTGAGCTGGTTAGCACGTCTGTTCGTAGCTTTTTACAATGGCAGAACTTACAACAGCAACAAGCATTAACCCTTAACCAATTAAAAGCGCTCGAAGACTCGATGGAAATCATTCAAGTGCGTATTGAAGAGGGCATAGCGACTGAGCTCGAGTTAAATAGAACACGTGTGCAGTACTATGAGCTCAAGCAACGATTGCCTCAAATTGGTGTTGAGCTTGCCCAAGTTGAGCAAATTCTAAGTGCATTAACCGATAAACGTGCCGATGAACTTAGTTTTACTGTATTGAGTCAAACAGACTACGATGCGCTTAATTTAACAGTAAATGTGCAATCGGCAGATGACGCACTCATGCAACGCGGTGATATTCGTTCAGCGATGGCTAAGGTGCATCAACAAGGTTATTTGGCACAAAGTGCAGAGCGTGCGCTTTATCCTGATATTAGTCTATCGGCCTTTGCTGGCGTATTAAATATACCGGGTATGAACTTCAATAATACCCAATCGAATTGGCAAGTTGCGCCAAGCATCAATTGGTCTTTATTCAGTTACCCGCAGTTATTAGCTCAACTTGACGCTCAAACTGCATTGTCAGAAGCAAGCTATCACAGTTATAAGCAAACTTTGACCGATGCATTGTCGCAAACCGAATTGTCTTTGCGTGCGCTGCAACATGCTCAGCAGCAGTTTGCACTCTCTACGCAAACTGTAAAAGCCGCGCGTGCTGCCTATCAACAAGCTGAAGCAGGATATCAAGAAGGGCAATTAGCCTACCTTGATTTACTTGCAGCAAGACAAGACGTGCTCAGTGCTGAGCGCAGCCAAGTGTTGATCCGCAACCAGTGGTTAAGTGCTTCTGTTGCAGCATATAGCCAATTGAGCGGTGGCTGGTCATCACAATTAGTATCTAACCTTTAAAAGAGGAGGCCTCATGTACAAGGATAACAACAAAATGAATGCATTGGAGTTACGCCAACATGGGGCTGACTTCGATTTGGAAATGACACAGCTCGATTTGCCTACTCCTAGAGGCAATGAGCTATTGATAAAAGTAGAGTATGTCGCATTAAATCATTTGGATGCCAGCTTTGCTGTAAAAGGCTTTAGCCAGTGGCAATATCCGCATATTTTGGGCTCGGATGCTGTGGGTACGGTTGTTGATGCACCAAAAGGAGTATTTCCGGCTAAAGGCGCACGGGTTTTATTTCATGCGAACCTTGCCCAGCAAGGCATGCTAAAGCAATTTACTGTTATGCCAAATCATGCGGTTTCTGAGTTACCACAGCAAATTGAAAGTGAATTAGCTGTGGCATTGCCAAATTCGGGTATGGCGGCATTACTTGCACTTGAAAAAATTAAGCTGCAAGAAGGGGACACACTCGCAATAAATAGTGCGCAAGGCGCAGTGGCTCATTTTGCGATCCAGTATGCAAAGAAACAGGGAGCACAAGTATTTACGTTTGCTCAAAAGGTGCATCATAAACGTTTGAAAAAACTGGGTGCTGACTTTGTGTTTGATTGTAGTAAAAAAGACGATGCAATCTGTGCGCAAATAAAGCACGAAATTGGCCCTGATGGCTTTGATTGTGTGATCAACACAATCGGCAAAGAAAGTGTCGTTCAAGATATTCAAAAACTGAGATTCTGTGGGCGTATAGCTTGTCTAAATGGGTTTTCTGCGATCCCAGATGAGTTACTATTCGAAAAAGCGCCTAATATTGGCGTAGTGTCGATAGCGGGGGCTTGGTTAGCAAATAGTTTATGCGCACAGCAGCATTTATGTTTTATGGGCGAGACACTTTTAAAAGACATTGAGAGTGGAGTCATACAAGCACCAGAAATAGAGTTGATAGAGTTTAACGCCGAAAAAGTCAAAGACACGTTACAGTGCCTTTTGAACCAAACCTGCATCAGGCGACCGGTTGTTAAAATTATTTAATATTTGTAAAAGCTTATCCAAAATAAGCTTTTACAAAGTCGATAAATACTCTCAGTTTATAAGGCGGGTAAATGAGCTGAGGGTAGAGCATATAAAGCCCGCCACTGTTTTTTATTTTTTCTTGTTGTAACACTTCAACGAGCTGATCAGAATCTAGCTCATCTTTAACGAAATAATTCGCGACCCTGAAAAGCCCCGCGCCTTGTTGGGCGGAGCGCTTTAACATGTGGTTATCGTTACTAGATAGCCAACCATTGACGCTTACTTGCTGGGAAATAAAAGGCCAGATGGTTTGCTCAGTTACTGTCAGGCATTGGTGGTTTTCTAAGTCAACAAGCGAGTCTATTGAGGCACTTGATTTCAGATATCTCGGTGAGGCAACAATGATATGCTCATAGTCGAACAGCTTATTGGCAACCATGTTATCTGGCGGTGATGAGGTGGCACGAAAAGCCAAATCAAAATCTTGTTGGTTTAAATTAAACGTTCGGTAGCTTGAATTAATTACAAACTCAATATTCGGGTGCTGTTGTTTAAACTTATGGCAAATGTCGAAAAGAAAGTTGCTCGCAAACATTTTTGGTGCAGTGAGTCTTATAACCCCAGCAACTTGTTGTGAGTCAGTGGTTTTTTCGATATCAAACAACTGGGTTCTTATTCGCAATGCTTGTTCATAAACGTGAACACCTTGAGCGGTAAGTTTGACACTACGCGTTGTTCTGATAACTAAAGGCGTTTTTAAATGGGTCTCAAGCTGTTTTATTTTTTCAGAAAGATAACCTTTAGAGATCCCTAACTGCTCAGCGGCTTTTGTAAAGCTAAGTTGTTCTGCTAGTGTTAAAAATAGCATCAGCAACTCAACACGTTTATGTTCATTTATAATCATTACTGTTTGCTATATAAAACAATGTTTTCTTAATTATACCCTTTTATTCATAGCACAGAACAATAAACTAGTGAGACTAAAAACAAATTAAGGTGATTTGATGACGAAACAGACTTTACCACTTCAAAAATATTATCCTCAATCTAGTCGAATTGCATACGGGTGCATGGGGTTAGGCGGTGAGTGGGATAATTCTTCGATCATGAATAAAGACATCTCACAAGCGCATTCTGTGATTGAAGCGGCTATGGCTTATGGTATTAATTTCTTCGACCATGCTGATATCTATCGAAACGGTAAAGCTGAACAGGTTTTTGGTGAAGTGTTAAAGAAAAAGCCTGAACTGAGAGAAAACATGATACTGCAATCTAAATGCGGGATCCGTTTTAAAGAAGGGGTTTTACCTGGTCGGTATGACTTTTCTGAGAAGTGGATCAAACACTCAGTTGAAGGCAGTTTAAGACGTTTAAATACAGAGTACTTAGACATTTTAATGTTGCATAGACCAGATCCCTTAATGCAAGTTGAAGAGTTAGCAGAGACATTATTGGAATTAAAATCAGCAGGCAAGGTCAATCATTTTGCGGTTTCTAATATGAGTCATCACCAGATTTCATATATGCAGAAACATCTTGAACTGCCAATAATCGCAAACCAAATCGAGATGAGTTTAGGAAAGCTGGATTGGCTGAACGACGGTGTCATGGTGGGCAGTGCGGGCAATCATCAGGTGGATTTTGTAAGTGGTACTTTAGAATATTGTCAAAATGAGGGGGTACAACTCCAAGCTTGGGGATGTTTAGCAAAAGGTCGATTCTCAGAGCAAGGTTTGCAGTCAGAGTGTAATGTGACGAGAGAAACTACGAAACTCATTTTTGAATTGGCAGAAGCACATCATGCAACACCAGAAGCGATTTTATTGGCATTCTTATTAAAACATCCTAGCAATATACAGCCTGTCATTGGCACAACTAATTTAGATAGAATAAAAGGTGCGACCATGGCACTCGATTTTGAGCTGACCAGAGATGAATGGTATAGCCTGTTTGTCAGTGCCCGAGGACAAGCGCTTCCCTAACTGGATATCAAAAAGACCGCCGGAAGGCGGTTTTTTGTATTAAAATTTTTACAGTGAACATAACCTTTACGTTAACGTAAGCTTTTTCTTCTCAGGTAATAGCTATTTTTAACTTAAGGAAATATTTTATTGATGTTAATTGAATAATTTTTCTCTTAATTTGTTTTATGTTGAATTTAATTTGCGCTGTTGTAGATTTGAAGGGGATGATTGCCTCAATTTATAGAGAATTTATAAATATAGTGATAGAGTCGATGCAGTTTCAGCGCTATGCCCATTTAAAAGGGTAAAAAATTCGGAGAACAAAAAGTGGCTGTATTTAACCAAGTTGAATTTGATAACCATGAACAAGTTGTATTTTGCTCAGATAAAGAGTCTGGCTTAAAAGCAATTATTGCTGTTCATAGCACTAAGTTAGGTCCTGCGGTTGGCGGTTGCCGTATGTGGGATTACGCGAAAGATGAAGACGCTGTATATGACGTACTTCGTCTATCAAAAGGTATGACATATAAAAATGCGGTAGCGCGTTTGCCTTTTGGTGGTGGCAAATCAGTGATCATTGGTGATGCTAAAACAATTAAATCTGAAGCGTTATTTAGAGCTTTCGGTAAACAGCTTGAGCGTTTAGGTGGTACTTACTACTCAGCTGAAGATGTAAACATCACTACCGGTGATGTGATGACAATGCACAAAGAAACCAACTACGTTATGGGCCTAGAAGGCAAAAGTGGTAACCCATCTCCATTTACTGCGTTAGGTACATTCTTAGGTATTAAAGCTGCCTTTAAACATAAACACGGTCATGAAGATCTAAATGGTGTTAAAGTATCTGTTCAAGGTTTAGGTGCTGTAGCTTACACTTTATGTAAATATTTACATGAAGCGGGTGCGCAACTATTCGTAACAGATATTAATCAAGAGTCAGTAGACAGAGTTGTAAATGACTTTGGTGCGACTGCTGTAAATATTGATGAAATTTACGATCTAGATGTTGATGTGTATGCGCCATGTGCGCTTGGTGCAACAGTAAATGACGATACAATTCCTCGTTTAAAAGCGCAGATCATCGCGGGTTGTGCAAATAACCAATTAGCAGAATCTCGTCACGGTGAAATTTTACGTGAAAAGGGTGTTTTATATGCACCGGATTATGTTATTAACGCTGGTGGTATTATTAATGTTTACTACGAAACTAAGCCTGCGGGTTATAACGAAGCTGACGCGACTAAACACGTTGAAGGTATTTATGACACGCTAGCAGAAATCTTCAAGCGTTCAGAAGAAGAGCAAAAGTCGACGCATATTATTGCAGATGAGCTTGCACAGGAAATTATTGCAAACGGTCTATAATCTCTTTGCATTATAGCGAGCAATTGTTCTAATAGAGGGATGTAATTCTACATCCCTTTTTTTATGAAAAAAATTGATATGTCGGTTTGGCCCAGAGCTGAGCACTTTAAGTTTTTCCTTCCTTTCAACCAACCTTATTTTAACGTTGTACTCGATCTAGAAATTAAAACGTTATTCGACTTTGCAAAAACTAATCAACTTAGTTTCACCGCTTGTTATCTATATTGTCTTCACCAAGCAATAGCAGGGTATGCCCCGATCAGATACCGAATAGTAGATGAACAACCTGTAGAGGTTGAAAACATTGCTTTAAGTACTGTGTTTTTAAAAGAAGATGAAAGTTTCAGGTTTGTACCTCTGAAAAATCAAGATGGTATAAAGGCGTTTCATCAACATTACGAGCAACAAAAGCAATTACATTTAAACAAAACACTGATTAATCCGCTATTTTTAGAAACAGCTGAGCGAGTAGAACAGGTATATATATCCATTTTACCTTGGTTCAAATTTACAGGCTTTAAACATGCTGAGCACACGCCAATATCCTCCGGTATTCCGAAAATCGTGTTTGGCCAATATCAACAAGAGCTGGGGATAATGCCAATTTCAATTGAAGTACATCATGCTTTAATGGATGGCTTGCATATTTCGCAGTTCATCGACGTTTTTTATCAAGTCATCGCAGATGTGGTGGCTGAAAAATAGCCTTTATCACTGATGTTTTTGGTCTTATTCCAAAAAAAAATAAAAAAAATAAATGTGAGTTTTAGTTGTTAAATATCAGTAATTTAGCTTTGATTTGTCTAGAATTAAAACTTCAGTTACAGGATGTTTTTCAGCTGTAACAAAATGTAAAAACAATGTGTTCATTGCGCGCTTTTTACCATGAAATCGGCATTTATTAGAGCCTGTGATGTTAAAATTATGTTTTTTCTAAAAAATATTAATGCGTATGGAGGAAAGAAGTTTTACTAGTGAAGTTGACACATGGCCTTGCATTTAGCATTATTGGAAAGTTGATATCTGTAAAAAGATATCAGGGTAGCTCTACTTATAAAGAGCAAAAAATTATAAAAGTAACATTACTTAATTGGTTGGGAACTATGTCTGTTAAAATCAGAAAGAGTCTTGTAGCTACAGCACTTCTAGGTGCAACAGCTTTCGCAAGCAGCAACGTGATTGCAGATCCTTTGAATGACATACAAAAAGTAGGTCAGCAAACTCAAACGGCTGCAAAAAAATCACAAGAAAAAATTGATAACATTTATGGTCAAACTCAAGAGATGATCGGTGAGTACCGCAGTGTTGTTGATGAAACAGAATTATTAAAAGTTTATAACGACCACGTTGCGCGTTTGGTAGCAGACCAAAACGCAAACATCGAGTCACTTAATCGCCAAATCGGTACGATTGAGAAAACTAAACAGGACGTTGTGCCTCTGATGTATCGCATGATCGATACGCTTGAGCAATTCATCAAAGCGGACGTTCCGTTTGAAACTGAAACTCGTTTAGGCCGTGTTGAAAAACTACGTGACCTTCTTTCTAACGCAAAAGTAACGACTTCAGAAAAATTCCGTCAAGTACTTGAAGCTTACACGATTGAAACTGATTACAGCTCAACTCAAACAGCTTCTCAAGGTTCACTTGAAATCAACGGTAAGAACATTAACGTTGACTTCGCACGTCTAGGCCGTGTTGCTTTCGTTGCACAGTCGTTCGACCTTAAGCACGCTTGGGTTTGGAACAACTCAACTAAGCAGTGGGATGAGCTAGGTGAAGAATATCTTAAGCCTGTTAAAACGTTCATTCGTATCGCACGTGGTCAGGCTGCTCCTGAACTACTAGCACTACCAATCTTTGGCGCGGAGTAATAAATAATGAAAAAATTATTTAAAGGTTTTGCAGTTGCTGCTGCGTTAACTGTTTCTGCGGGTGCTGCATTAAATGCACATGCTAATACAGAAGCACTAGACAAAATCCTTCAAGAAGTTAAGCAAAACCGTATTTCTGAAGGCAAAATCAACAAAGCGCGTGAGCAAGAGTTCTTATCAGCTCGTGCTGACAAGCAAGCTCTTTTAAACAAAGCTAAAAGTGAACTTGCTGCTGAGAAAGCTCGTGGTGACCGTTTAAACAAACAGTTTAAGCAAAACGAAATCACGCTAGCTGAAAAAGAAGTTGAACTTCAAAATGCAACGGGTACTTTAGGTGAGATGTTCGGTGTTGTTCGTCGTTCAGCGTCTGAAGCTATCGGTTCAATCGAAGCTTCACTAGTAAGTGCTGAAAAACCAGGACGCGCAGAAGTTTTACGTTCACTAGCTGCTGCTAAAGAACTACCAACTACACGTGAACTAGAAGAGCTTTGGATTGCATTCCAAACTGAAATGACTGAATCTGCAAAGACTTCTACTTTCGAAGCACAAGTAGCTGAGTTAAGCGGTGAAATCAATACTAAGCAAGTAACTCGTGTAGGTAACTTCAACTTAGTAACTAAAGACGGCTATGTTGTTTATGACGCAGCTAACAAATCAATCGTACCACTAGGTAAGCAACCTGACTCTTTCGTTTTAGACACCGTTGCTGATCTACTTGCTACTCAATCTGGTTCTTACACTAAGTTCTACGTTGACCCGGCTCGTGGTGCAATCTTACGTCTAAACACTCAACGTGCTACTCCTGAAGAGCGTTGGCACCAGGGTGACACAGTTGGTTACATCATCACTGCATTACTTGCAATTGGTGCGTTACTAGCGTTAGTTCGTTTCCTAGACCTACTTATGGTTAGTGCTAAGATCAAAGCACAGGTTAAGAACATCAATACGCCTAACGAAAACAACCCACTTGGTCGTATTCTTAAAGTTTACCACGACAACAAGAACCAAGACGTTGAAAACCTAGAGCTTAAACTTGACGAAGCTATTCTACGTGAAACGCCTCGCATCGAAGCTGGTATCAACATCATCAAGATCTTAGCTGCTATCGCACCGCTACTAGGTCTACTTGGTACAGTTGTTGGTATGATCTTAACATTCGAATCAATCACACTATTCGGTACTGGTGATCCGAAGATCATGGCTGGTAACATCTCTCTAGCGCTTGTAACAACAGCACTAGGTCTAATCGCAGCTCTACCTCTAATTCTATTACACGCAATCGTTTCAGGTCGTAGTAAAGCAGTTTTACACATCCTTGACGAGCAAAGTGCTGGCATCGTTGCTACACATGCGGAGAAGGAGAAAGCCTAATGCTAGTCCTGATGGAGATTTGGGAATCTATCAGGGATTTTGTTGGCACAGGCGGCCAGGTTTTATACGTGGTCGCGATAGCACTCTTTCTTATGTGGGTATTAATGATTGAGCGCTATTGGTTCCTACTAGCTGAGTATCCGAAAATGAAAGCGGATATCGTAGCTAAGTGGGACGCCCGCCAAGACACTACGTCTTGGTACGCACACAGAATCCGCGATGCATGGATTTCTGAAGCGTCTGAAAAATTAGAAGCGCGCATGTTGATTATCAAAACATTGGTAGCCATGTGTCCATTAATCGGCCTACTAGGTACTGTAACGGGTATGATCAGCGTTTTCGAAACGATGGCAACTCAGGGTACTGGTAACGCTCGTCTAATGGCATCGGGTATTTCAATGGCAACGATACCAACAATGGCAGGAATGGTTGCGGCACTATCTGGTGTATTCTTTAGCACTCGCCTTGAAGCAAGAGCGAAAATGGCTAAAGAAAAGCTAGTAGATAGTTTGCCTCATCACTAAAGAGAGATATTAATATGGCACGTAAACAGCGTTTTCGTGAGGAAGAAGAAGCGGCAGTAGATATGACGCCGATGCTAGACATCGTATTCATCATGCTTATCTTCTTCATCGTAACAACTTCTTTCGTTAAAGAAGCTGGTATTGAAGTACAAAAGCCGAAGGCTGCACAAGCTCAAACTAAAAAGAATGCGAACGTATTCATCGCGATCCGTGAAAACGGTGAAATCTGGATGGATAAGCGCGCAGTTGACGTTGAGCGTGTAAGTGCAAACCTTGAGAGCATCCTTGCTGAGCAACCAACTGAAACTATCATTATTCAAGCTGATAAAGGCGCGAAGCATGGTGTGGTTGTAAAAGTTATGGACCAAATCAAGGCGACTGACGATCAACTAAAAATCTCAATCGCTGGAGCTAAGTAATGATTCGTTTTCTGTTTTCACTTGTAACAGGTGGGGCAGTTACTTTCGGCTTATTTTATTTTATGGCATTTCTGATCTCTGGCGGAGCAGATAGAGCTGAAGATAAAAAAGAAGAAATTGTAGTCGAAATTTTGACGAATCCACCTGAATCAGAGGTTCAAGAGCGCAGACGTGTTCCGCCTCCACCTCCGCCGCCGCCGCAGCAGCCGCCTAAACCGCAGCCGCCGCAGCCTGACAATGCTAACCCTAACCCAGGTGCAATTGGTTTTAATATGCCTAGCATCGACATTGGTGGGACAGCAGGAGGCCTGAGTGGCCCAGGCGACTTTGGTCGTGATGGTGATGCAACACCGATCGTTCGTATTGAGCCAAAATATCCGACTCAAGCGGCACGTGATGGTAAAGAAGGTTGGGTACAACTTTCATTCACTATCAATGAGCTTGGTGGTGTTGAAGATGTAGAAGTTATTGATGCTGAACCAAAGCGTATTTTCAACCGTGAAGCAATTAGAGCTTTGCGTAAGTGGAAATACCGTCCTAAGATCATCGATGGCAAGCCTCAAAAGCAGCCAGGTCTTACAGTTCAGTTAGACTTTAAGCTTAACCAAGGTTAATAAGGAGCGAAGAAATGAAGCAATTACATAAAGCAACAGCTCTTGCGCTACTTATTTCGCTTACAGGTGTTTGCAGCAGCAATGCTGTTGCAGCACCAGACCCAGCTAAAATCGAAGCTCGTAAGAAAGCTAAGACAAAGATTATGGGTGAGCGTACTGGTAAGAAAGTTGTTAAAGCTTTTGAGCTTTACAATAACGACCAGCTTGATGAAGCGATTGCATTATTAGAAGAGTTAGAACCTTCTAATGACTTTGACAAAGCAACTGTTGACCGTTATTTGGGTAATTTATATGCCCAGAAAGAAGATTATAACAAAGCAATTGATTCAATCTTATTGGCGATTAAGCCAGATGTATTGAACTTTAAAGATCAAGGCGATCTTTTCAAACTGCTTGGTGATCTTTACATGGGCCAACAGAAGTACTCTGAAGCGATTAAAACTTACAATGATTGGATGGACTTTACTGGTGAACAAGACGGTAAAGTTTATGCTCGAATCGCTCAAGCAAACTGGGAATTAAAACAGTATGCAAAAGTACTAGCTCCTGCAGATAAAGCAATTGAACTTGAAAAAGAGCCAAGTAAGTCATATTACATGCTTAAAATTGGTGCTTATTTTGAGTTAAAACAATTCAAAAATGCAGTTAAAGTTGCTGAAACACTTATTAAGTTGTTCCCTGAAGATGGTAAAAACTGGACTCAATTAGGTTCTTTCTACATGCAGACTGAAGACTTTTCGAAGGGTCAGACTGTTATGGAAATTGCTTATGAGAAAGGTTATTTTGAAAAAGAAAACCATTATAAAATTCTAAGTAGTTACTATTCACTTAACGATATTCCTTATAAAGCTGCCATTGTTATGGAAAAAGCGATTAAAGAGGAAAAAGTTAAGCGTACAAAGCAAAACGTTACAGCGGTTGCAAGTTACTTCCACCAGGCGAAGAACTTACAAACTGCTGCTAAGTACTATGAAGAAGCTGCAAAGTTTGACGACGATGCAGAACTATTTAGAAAAGCAGGTAGCTTGTTACTTACAGAGCAAAAGTATAGTGCAGCTGTGGAGCGTTTAAACAAAGCGCTTGAGCTGGGCACAGACAAAAAGGGTACTACTTACTCTGACTTAGCTGAGGCTTATTTATACCAAGAAAAGTATAAGCAAGCTTATAGAGCTATTGTCAAAGCGCAAGAAGATCCTCGCACTCGTAAGTTCGCAAGAGGCTGGGCAACGTTCATTAAGGACAAAGCGCAGCGTAAAGGCGTAAGCTTATAATTTAAAAAGCCCCGAAAGGGGCTTTTTTTATATTTGGGATCTAAGGTGATAAATAAACATTTAATTTTAAGTCTGCTAGCTTTGTTGTTAGTGGCCTGTTCAGAAAAATCAATCCAAACAACCTTTACAGAAGCTCAACTTAGCATAAAGGAAATAAATACAGCTTTGTTAAACGAGCAGAAAGTCGACGAAGTTAAATACCTACCATTTAGTGAAGCTTATTTAAAAGATAGGCACCTTATACTCAAAAATGTAGCATTCACCTCTTTGACGGCCGAACAACAGTCTGAATTGCAATACCTTATTATTCAAGAAAGGTATCCGGAGCGTTACTTGCCTTGGCCTGCTATAACAAATGTCGCAAAGCATTTAAATAGCGCGCAAAAAGCAGCATGGCAAAAGCTAGTAGTTTCGAAATTAAAAGAAGCTCAAGAGAGTAAAATCTTTTATAACAGGTACGAATTAGAGCAGTTAATCGACTATTCAAAGTCAGATAATCTAGACGATTTACAAGCATACCTTGAGGGTTATAAGCCACGAAGTCGTCTGGGTCTTTATCAGCTTCCTAATGGTAAAGAATGGTACCAGAGTAAAATAAACTATTATTATTCAGCTGTAGAGAAACCGATTACTCTATTAGCAAAAATACAAAAAGTAAGCTCTGAACAAAAAACGAATTCTACGATCTTGGAAAACTTCGATTTAATCGAAGTTGCTAAGCAAAACTGTAAAATTGAAGCCGGTCTTAATTGGATTGAGCAATATATCAATTTGCCTGCGACATTTAAAAACTGCGATATGTCTAAGCTGAGTAAATATCGTAAATCAGTGTTGGTTTTAGCTGAAGTAGACTTAGGCATTCATTATCAAGCTTGGTCAGAGCAGCAAGCCTTAGTTACTTTAGTTCAAAAACTTGAGATTGATAATATTCAAGCTAAAGCCTTGTTAACAGATATCATCTTCAAGCCTGCTGCGGTTTTAGCTGCTGCAAGACCTTTTTTACTAGATAATTAAAAACCTTAAAGAAAGAACAACCCCAATCAGGGGTTGTCTTTTAATTCTGAAGCTTTTTACGGTTTTTCTCTTCACAAACCGGGCAACGTTGTTTAGCCGGATCTTTTGAAAGTTCCAGAAGATCTAGTTTTGTCTCACAATCACAGCAGTAACCAAACTGGCCAATATCTATTTGACATAAAGCAGCTTCTAGCTCCATAAGCCGCTGAAAGCGGGGAAACTGATTTGGGTTAATTTTAGTGACCGCTAAGTCAATCCACTCTCCTGGTGTTGAGTTTTCTAACATTGAAGCCAATTCGCCAGTAAACTCATGTTGTGCGTCTTTAAGCTCATTCAAAAACTCACATCGAACAGAGTCTAATTCAATTTTTAGCTTGCTTTGAAAGTCTTTAGTTTGATTTGCATTCATGATCGCTCTCCTATGAGCAATCATTATGGTACTTCTAGGCGAATTCGTTATGATTTGAATCAATGCTAGGACACTTTGCATATTTCTCTAGCACGGAGACAACCTCGTCTTTATTCTTCAACTTTCTAATTTCGTCAAAAAGATCATTGGCTTGAGGATACTGAAGCTTAAGATACCCGAGCCATTGTTTGGTTCTTGATGAAAAGTATTTTTCACTTAAAGAAGGATCTTGGTGCATGGATGAATGTAAAATATGGTAAATCACATTTTCCCAAGATAAAGGCGTGTAACGCTCGTTATTTCTGTGAGCTTTAATTTTTGCAGCTAAATCTGGTGTAGCTAATGCTCCGCGGCCAAGCATTAGATCTGAGCAACCACTGCGTTCTTGACAGCGATAAGCATCTTCGACTTGCCAAATCTCGCCGTTTGCAACAATGGGCATGGTTACTCGCTCAAGTAGAGGTTTTATTTTCTCCCAGTAAGCAGGTGGCTTATAGCCATCTCGCTTGGTTCTCGCATGAATTGCCAAGCTTGAAGCCCCCGCACTTTGAACTGCATCGACAATTTCGGCAGTATTACTGTCATCATCAAAGCCCAAACGTATCTTAGCGCTGACTTCATGCTTGGCTGGAACGGCTTCTCTTACCGCTTTTATAATTTGGTACATGAGTTCAGGTTCTTTTAACAGAACCGCACCACCTTTACTCTTATTAACCGTTTTAGCCGGACAGCCAAAATTAAGGTCGATGCCATGTGAGCCAAGCATGACGGCTTTACGCGCATTTGCAGCAAGCGCATGAGGTACTTGCCCAAGAAGCTGAATGCGAACAGGAGTGCCAGACTCGGTATAGCCATTATTTAATAGTTCAGGGCAAGTTTTGATAAACACTCTACGTGGAAAAGTGAGATCGACAACGCGAATAAACTCAGTTACACATAAATCAAAGCCACCAAGGTTGGTTAAAAGTTGGCGCATTTTAAAATCTACAACGCCTTCCATTGGTGCCAAAATCAATTTCATAACTTGCTCTATACTACTTAAAGGGCGCTTATTTTAAACGAGAGGAAGAGTGTTGCTAAGTTAAAATTGAATTTTTTTAGATTTAATGAAATATTCTTTTTTGTCGTAGGGTCTACTAAGTGAATTGAACGAAATATCCCAAAGGGTCGAGTATGAAAAATTTAAAAACAAAATCAATCGCTGCTACGTTAGGTGCTGTTGTTGTTGGTACTGCGAGTTTAACTGCATCAGCAGAAGTAAATGCTAACCCATTTGCATTTACTACCATGTCTTCTGGTTATCAATTAGATGCTGCAGAAGGCAAGTGCGGTGAAGGCAAATGTGGTGGTAAAGCCGAAAAAGAAGGCAAGTGCGGCGAAGGTAAATGTGGCGGCAAAGCTAAGAAAGAAGGCAAGTGCGGCGAAGGTAAATGTGGCGGCAAGGCTAAAAAAGAAGGCAAGTGCGGCGAAGGCAAATGTGGCGGTAAAGCTAAAAAAGAAGGCAAATGCGGCGAAGGTAAATGTGGTGGCAAGGCTAAAAAAGAAGGCAAGTGCGGCGAAGGCAAATGTGGCGGCAAAGCTAAAAAAGAAGGCAAGTGCGGCGAAGGCAAATGTGGCGGCAAGGCTAAAAAAGAAGGCAAGTGCGGCGAAGGTAAATGCGGCGGCAAAGCTAAAAAAGAAGGAAAGTGTGGCGAAGGTAAATGTGGTGGCGCTCACTAATTCTTAGTGTTCTTCTTTGAGGCAGGTTATCTGCCTCAAACTTCTTAGCAAAATTTCCTCTTATTTTATTATCCAGAACTCAGGTTAAATACAAGCCATGAACTCAAAGGTATTAATATGGTAGTTAATGACATAGGCATGGTCGGTCTAGGCCTCAGACGTGAAATGTTGGATGACTTTATTGAGTCACCACCGGGTCAAGTTGATTTTCTAGAAGTGGCGCCCGAAAATTGGTTAAAAATGGGCGGGAAATTTGGTAAGCAGTTTAAGCAACTTACCGAAAAACACACCTTTATTTGTCATGGCTTATCGCTCTCATTAGGTTCTCCTGAGCCGCTTGATGTTGAGTTTGTGAAATCCCTCAAAAGCTTTTTCAAAACTCACAATATAAAACTCTACAGTGAGCACTTGAGCTACTGCTCGGGTACGGGTCATATGTATGATCTGATGCCGATCCCATTTACTGAAGATGCAATTAAGCACGTAGCTGATCGAATAAAGCAAGTACAAGATATTTTAGAGCAGCGGATCGCTGTCGAAAACGTTTCTTACTATGCCGCTCCCGGTCAAGAAATGTCAGAGCAAGAATTTACGCTCGAAGTTTTAAAGCAAGCCGACTGTGACTTACTACTTGATGTAAATAATATTTATGTAAACAGTGTCAACCACGGTTACGATGCAATCGGGTTTTTACAAGCTATGCCAAGTGAACGTATTGTGTATGGTCATGTTGCTGGACATTATGAAGAAAGTACTTCTCTGCTAGTTGATACACATGGTGCGGATGTATGTGACCCAGTTTGGGATTTACTCTCAAAAGCCTATGATTATCACGGTTTGTTTCCTACTTTACTTGAACGTGACTTTAATATTCCAAGCATGCCAGAAGTGCTGAGCGAAGTAGACATAATTAAAAAACTTCAGTCTGAGTTTTTAGCTAAAAGTAAAGGGGTTGCCTAGTGTCATTCATCGATGTTCAAAATGCATTTATGGCTCATATTCGTGATCCCGATAATGTTGAAAAGCCTCATGATGTAACTGAAGAGAGAATGACAGTTTATAAAGAGCTGTTTTTTAATAACGTTGAAGGGTTTGTAAGCTCAGCTTTTCCGGTTCTGAAAAGCCTATATTGTGGATCACATTGGCAGACACTTGTTCGCACCTTTTTTGTTAGCCATGATTGTTCATCTCCGTATTTTTTAGACATTAGTGCAGAGTTTTTAGCTTTTCTTCAGCATGAATATACTATGCAAGCAAACGACCCAGTATTTATTTTAGAGCTTGCTCATTATGAGTGGGTTGAATTGGATGTGTCTGTTTGTTTTGAAGATGAAAAGCAAAAACCGCTTACAAACATAGACAATCAGCCTTTGTATCTGTCAAACACCGCGCGTAACCTGTCTTATCAATATCCAGTTCATCAAATTAGTGAAGACTTTCAACCGACTGTACCTAGTGAACAACCCCATTACTTTGTTGTGTATCGTGACGAAGAGGATGAAGTGGGTTTTATCGCTTCAAACCCTATGACTGCGATTTTGTTAGAGCAACTAGATGATAATCCGGGTATTAACTTGTTAGAACTCGTTTCAAAAGTGCATGAAATTATTCCACAATTTAGTGAAGAGCAGCTAATAGCTGGTGCAACTCAAACACTAAATGCTTTGGCAGACTTGGGCGTTGTAGTCACCAAATAACCTTTTTGGGTAACTAGCTTAGCGATTTTTTGCACTTCTCACTTTAACGCATAGCTCGGATCGTCTATTATGAGCGCCGTTTTTTCGTGCTTAAAAATTTATAGGTGTACTATGTCAAAGGGTGATTTTAAAGATCCGTTCAACGCTAAATACTTCATTGCTTTCTTAGCTGTTTTTGTAGGTATTGGCTGTCTAAATGCAATTCTTGGTTTAGCAACGGCTTTTGCAGCTTAATCATCAAAGAAACAAAAGACATTTTGTCTTTACTATAAAAGGCTACTTTATGTAGCCTTTTGTCGTTTTATTGCGCAAACAAGCTAAAAACATGGCTTTGTGATTTCTCAAAGTTTCAACTTTTCTCATTCTTGTTATAATCACTTTCTTTACAAAATAGAAAGCTTCATTATGACACAAGCTAATCTCACGCTGATCAAAGACAGTATCGCTACGGTACCTAACTACCCTAAAGAGGGTATTATGTTCCGTGACGTAACCACTTTACTTGCTGATCCAAAAGCGTTTAAAGAAACGATTGATGCATTCATTGCAGCATACAAAGATCAAGGCTTCACTAAAATTATTGGTACAGAGTCGCGCGGTTTCATTTTTGGCGCACCTTTATCTTATGCGTTAGGTATTCCTTTTATTCCAGTGCGCAAGCCAGGTAAATTACCTCGTGAAGTGATAAGCCAGTCTTACCAGTTAGAGTATGGCGAAGACGTACTTGAGTTACACACTGATGCAATTGTTGAAGGCGACAAAGTATTGTTAGTTGACGACTTACTTGCAACGGGTGGCACGATTGAAGCAACAGCTAAGCTTGTGCAAAAGCTTGGTGGTAATGCAACAGACGCAGCGTTTGTTGTATCGCTACCTGAACTAGGCGGTGAGCAACGTGTTGCAGACTTAGGTATTAATATTCTTAAGTTAGTTGAGTTCGAAGGCGAATAATATGAGTTATCAAGTCCTAGCACGGAAGTGGCGTCCGCAAACCTTTCACCAACTTGTCGGCCAAGAGCATGTTAAACAGGCGCTCGTAAATGCCCTCAATGAGCAAAGGTTGCACCACGCTTATCTTTTCACTGGGACTCGGGGCGTTGGTAAAACCACCATCGCCCGTATATTCGCGAAAAGTCTAAACTGCGATGAAGGGATCACTTCAAATCCTTGTGGCAAGTGCCAAAGCTGTTTAGATATAGAAGCGGGTAAATTTATTGATTTAATTGAAATCGATGCTGCTTCTAGAACGAAAGTTGAAGATACACGAGAGATCCTCGACAACGTTCAATATGCGCCGACTCGCGGTCGCTATAAAGTGTACTTAATCGATGAAGTACACATGTTATCAAAGCACAGTTTTAACGCGCTTTTAAAAACACTCGAAGAGCCGCCAGAGCATGTAAAATTCTTATTGGCGACGACAGATCCACAAAAGCTACCGATTACTATTTTGTCACGTTGCTTACAGTTTAATTTGAATGCAATGTCACAGTCGCAAATCGTATCGCAACTGACTCATATTTTGCCGCAAGAGCAAATTCAGTTTGAAGAGCCAGCCTTAAAAGCACTGGCGAAAGCCGCTGATGGTAGTATGCGTGATGCGTTGAGTTTAACTGATCAAGCCATAGCACAAACCAATGCTCAACTTACTTTAGCTGCTGTTCAAGATATGCTCGGCCTGATGGATGTTAGTCATGCTGTGAGTATTTTGGCTTCAGTACTTTGTCAAGATGCACCGGCAGTGTTGGATGAAGTCGCACAGATAGCAGTTAAGAACGGTAATTATCTTGCCGTATTAGACGATTTAATTGCACTTCTACACGCCATTCAGCTCACGCAATTGGTGCCTCAGGCAGCAAAAATATCGGTATTTTCAGAATCTGATATTGCTACGCTGAGTGAACAGATTAACCCACAGCAAGTACAGCTATTTTATCAATTGCTGTTAAATGGTAAAAAAGATCTTCAGTGGGCGCCAGAGCAAAAACTTGGTTTTGAAATGGTGTTGCTGCGTTTAATTGCGTTTGAGCATGCAGATAGTCAACCTTCTGCCACATCGAATGTCCAAGCTGGCTCAGTATCAAGTAGTTCAGCTCAAGCTGCACCAACTGCGTCACCAAGGCAAGGTTTGCAAGATATTCGCGCTCGCTTAAAGCAAAATAATGCGTCAGTAGGTGGGAATAGCACTCAGCAACCTCATGCTACACCTGAGATACCAGCACAACCAGCAACGCCTCAGGTTGAAGCAGAACCTGCGCAAGTTCAGCCAATTCAGGCCGAACCTATTCAGGCCGAACCTATTCAGGCCGAACCTAGCCAACAGCCGGTGGTAGAACATAGTGTTACTAATCAGCATGCAGAATTAACTCAACCTGTAGCACAAAGTTCACAAGTTCATTCGCCTGATGAACAACACCACCAACAGAGTGTTGAAAGCAATGCGTTTAATCAGCAAGCTCAGCAAAATCCGCAAGCACCAGCACAACAAGAATATGCGCCAGAGCCTCAAGAGCAAGAATTAGCCGCGCAATATGAGCAAGTGATGCAAGATGCGCAAGAGCAAGGCTATACGCCGGCTTATGAACCTCAGACTACACAACAAGCGCAACAAGACGCTAGCTCACAAAATTCAGAGTCAGCTTCTGCACGCTTACAAGCTCAACAGGGGCAAGCACAATCTGCCATCGCTCGTATTTTGCAGAATCGGAATATCTCAGGAGCAGGGCAGTTATTATCAGCTCAAGGAGATGAGCCAAAAAAGTCTGAGGCGCAAAACGCGCCCGACTCAAATGTGGCGCCAGTAACACCGAAGAAAAAACCAGTTCCATTTAGCGAAAGGCACAAAGCGGACGAAAGCAAACTTGCTCCTGAATTGTTAGAGCAAATTGCACCGCAAACCTCACAAGCGCAAGAAGCGCCTAAAGAAGAAGCTGTGCCTGTGCCTGAAGGGTTCGCCAGCCCAATCAGTGAAATACGCTTTGCCCATCAGCAAGATGACTGGGCGAAGTTGATTGAGAAAATGGCACTAGGTGGTCGTATGCGTCAGTTTGCACTGCATTCGATTTACCACTATGAAAACAATCAAGCCAATATTCAGGTCGATATTAGCCAACGTCATTTAGACAGTGCCGTTTTAAGACAGAAGCTGCAAGCGGCATTGAATGATATGTACGGCTCTGAGGTTGAACTTATCGTTGAATTTGCAGAAGGAGTGATAGACTCACCGTATCTCATTCAACAAAAAATAGATGCACATAGGCATCAACAAGCAATAGAAACAATTAATCAAGATCCTATTGTATTACAACTTATCGAGCAATTTAGTGCCGAGGTCGATGAAAATACCATACAGGCATTGTAATCGAGTACAATAGACCTTATCTTTTAGCCAAATAAAATATATGTAAGAGAGCGTATTATGTTTAAAGGTGGAATGGGCAATATCATGAAGCAAGCTCAGCAGATGCAAGAGCGCATGGAAAAAGCCCAAGAAGAGATCAAAAGCCTAGAAGTAACAGGCGAAGCAGGCGCAGGCTTAGTGAAAGTAACTATGCTAGGCAGCCACAACGTTAAGCGCGTTGAAATTGACGAAAGCTTAATGGAAGACGACAAAGACATGATTGAAGACCTTCTAGCTGCAGCTGTAAACGATGCAGTTCGTCGTGTAGGTGAAGAGTCAGCTAAGCGTATGTCTGATGTTACTGGCGGTATGCAGATGCCTCCAGGCTTCAAAATGCCGTTCTAATTTAGAATCCCTTAAAAATAGTGCCTTCAGGCGCTATTTTTTTATCTGCAGTTCATTTGAGCAGACAAAAATAAACCCAGCATTGCTGGGTTTATTGTTTTAAGTATTAAGCTTTTTGCTTATTACCAAATGCGTACGCGATCTTCAGGTTTAAGATATAACTTATCACCTGGTTTTACGTCGAACGCTTTGTACCATGCGTCATGGTTACGAGGTGCAAGGGCACGGAAGCGACCTGGTGCGTGAGTACCTGCGCGAAGCTGGTTAAGCATGCTTTGCTCAGTACGCTTTTCTTTCCAAACTTGTGCCCAAGCTAAGAAGAATCGTTGGTCGCCAGTTAGGCCATCGATAACTGGTGCTTCTTTACCATTTAAGCTCAGCTTGTACGCGTGGTAAGCCATTGCTAAACCACCTACGTCACCAATGTTTTCACCAAGGCTGTTACGGCCGTTAACGAAGTTACCTTCGATTGGCTCGTATTGGCTGTACTGAGCTGCAAGCTTGTCAGCTTTTGCTTCGAACGCTGCTCGGTCAGAGTCAGTCCACCAGTTACGTTGAATACCTTCAGCATCAGACTTCGAGCCTTGGTCGTCAAAACCATGACCCATTTCGTGACCGATAACCGCGCCGATACCACCGTAATTCACTGCTGCGTCAGCATTTGGATCGAAGAATGGTGGTTGTAAAATTGCGGCTGGAAATACAATCTCATTGAATGAGCTGTTGTAGTATGCGTTTACGCGTTGCGGTGTCATACCCCAACGGTTACGATCAGTTTTCTCAAGCTCTTTTGATGCGCTGTCATCTCTGAAGAATTGACGCAGGTTTTTAACATTGCCCATTAGGTCATTGTTTTTAAGTGCTAGGCCATCAAATGACTGCCATACATCTGGGTAACCAATTTTAGGCACGAATGCAGCCAGTTTAGCCTGAGCATTTACTTTGGTTTCTTCGCCCATCCAGTCTAAACCTTCGATGCGCTCGCCAAGGGCTTTACGTAAGTTTTCAACCAGTTCAGACATTTGTGCTTTTGATGACTCAGGGAAGTGCTTATCAACGTAAACTTTACCAATTGCGAAACCTAAAGATTGTGTGCCAGACATTTGGCTAACCGCACGTTTCCAGCGAGGACGAGGCTCTTGCTGGCCACTTAGGTGCTTTCCATAGAACTCAAAATTGGTATTGAAGATTTCTTCAGAAAGTAATTCAGCATTGCCACTGATTGCATGGAACGTAAGGTAATCTTTCCAAACAGCGAGGTCCTCTTTATTTACAAGGTCAATCATCGCTTTGATCGGCTCAGGCTGAGACATATTTATCTGAGGTACTTTATAGCCTGTCTGCTCGAAGTATAAATCCCAATTGAAACCCGGGTACTGTTTGGCTAAGTCTTCGCGCTTGATTTGGTTTAATGTCAGGTCGCGGTTACGACGCTTCTCACGTGGCCAGTGGCCTTCAGCCATTTTAGTTTCTAGCGCAAGGATCGCTTGAGCGCGCTCAGTCGTATTTTCTAAACCTGCAAATTTAAGCATGCTTGCGATATGAGCAACATATTCAGCACGTGTTTTTTCAAAACGCTCTGCTTCTTCTAAATAATATGAACGATCAGGTAAACCTAGACCGCCTGCACCCATAGACATTTCATATTTATTAGGATCAAGACGGTTAAACCACATACCACCGCCAATCGGTGAATTTACGCCTGTAAGCCAAGATTGGCCGAATGCTTTTGTTAAACCGTCGGTATTATCAATGGCTTTAATTTCATCAAGCAGGCCTTGAATTGGTGTGATCCCTAATTTATTTAGGGTTTCAACATCCATAAATGCGTTATAGAAATCGGCAATTAATTGCTCTTCTGCATTTAAGTTATCACGAGAAATAATATCTTCAATGATGGCATTAACTTGTTTTTCACTGCGCTCAGCAAGGGCTGTGAAGGCACCAAAACGTGTTTTATCTGCAGGCATTTCGTAGTTTTTATACCAAGTACCGCTTGCGTACATGAAGAAGTCGTCACCCGGTTTAACGCTTTCATCACGAGCCGTTAGGTCAACACCGAATGTGCCTAGTTCAGCTTTACCAGCTGTTTGTTCCACTTGTTGTACTTTTTCAACTTTTGTTTCTGACTCAGAGCAGCCAGCTAAAAATACAGCAGCCAGGGCTGTCGCAATTATCGTTCTTTTCATTGTTATCTTCTCTTTTTAATTGAGTAAGCACTCAATCTATGTTTTAAGTAAGAAATGTTCCTCATTACCCTACAATTGAGGAATAAAGCCATTGTCAGGTGACTTGTCGAATAGGGCAAGTTTTTTAGGTAGATGAGGGATATTTGCCGTTGAATTGTGAAAATTCATGCATAATTGAATCATTGATGCGATATAACGATGATAAAATGTGCCTTAAGTGAACTAGATTAATTTCCTATGTCAAAAACGACTGAACAAGACATCCGACCTAGCTTATTTCCTGATAACTTTAAATTGGTTATTTTGGCGATAGTCGTAATGTGCGTGTTGATGTTTTTGGAGCCTTTGTTTGCTACTTATATTAATCAATTGGGTTTGATACCGAAAAGCACTCAGCATCTTACTGGCATTGTTACCTCTCCTTTTGTTCATGGAAGTTGGGGGCATTTAACAGGGAATATTGTGGGGCTCTTGGTGAGTGGTTATTTGGCCAGTTTACAGCCTAAATTTAAACGTGTGACCGTATTTATTTTTATTACCACTGGCACTTTGGTGTGGTTATTTGGTGAATATGCCAATCATGTCGGTGCATCAGGCATTGTTATGGGCTATTACGGGTTTTTATTTGGTACGGCGGTGTTTAATCGTAATTTAATTGCGATTGTGAGTTTTGCAGTTTTAGTTGCTTTTACTTATTACGCTGACTTTGCATTCTTCTCAACCTTACTCGACTTCTCTGCGCAAACGAGTAGTACGAGCCATATTTTCGGTTTTTTAAGTGGGCTACTTGGCGCTTATTTATTTAAAGGACAGAAAAAATAATTTTAGGAACAAAACGCTAATCTAATCATAAACTCTGCCGATAAAATGAGCATGTTGATATAAGATCGTTCAAAGGATTAGCGATGAAATTTCCAAACTTCCCCCAAATTAATATAAATGTTTCTACTCAAGTAAATGCTTCAACTTCTGAGAATTTGAAAAAGTCAGTAAATGAAGTCCAGTCTGATCCAAATTTAGACAAATACAAAGGGATGGAGAGTGCTCCGAGCATTCCTTATCATGATCCATTCAATGGTCGAAATGCGACAAACATTCAAATTCCACATTTTTTTGGCATGCGCCATTACAGGATCATGCCAAGTGCTATCGATATGAGTGATCCTCATAAAGAAAGAACCTATCAATATGGTGATTTGACAGATGTGGATGAAATAAACGCTTTTCTTGATCAGTTAGATCGTTTAGACGGCGATCATAGAGTAATGTTTGAACATTTAAAGCCAAGCAAAGAGTTATTATCTTTGGCTGAAAAGCTTTCAGATGAAGAACTTGAGCAGTTTACAGAATTTATGGTTGAAATATCTCGGCCAAGTTTCATTGCAAATAGTAGAAATACGGATTTACCAGATAGATTAATAAGTACGTTAAATTCTTTTTCTGAAGATACGATAAGCAGTTCAGTTAAAGCGATGACAGCTGTTTTGGATCAAGGAAAAGCGTATAAAGCTTCAACATCGCCGATAAGTGATAATGAGTATTCGAGCGAGCAACTCTCATTTGTGTCTTATAAAGAGGGGCTTGATTTACGAGCTGGTTATTTAGTAGAAAATGCAGGTAATGAATTTGCAAAAGATTTTGCTACTTTATTGAATAGTAAAAAGTTATCAGAAGAACAATTAGTTGATATTAATCGTCACATTGGAATGAGCAGCTTTGAACAAAGCCGTGGTATTTTAGATATGGCAGCTACGGTAAGTAAGCAATATTTAGATGATGTGATTACATTACTCGCCGAGGTCGATAAATCAGACCAAGCTAATGTATTCGCTTATTTAGGGCAGCAGGTAAATTATCAAGCGCACCGGCAATACTATCAATTAGAAAATGGTGACATGGTCATTCAGCAGGACGATATCACTGGAAAATCTAAACGTCGCAATTTATACGAAAATGTACTAACAGCTCATAAAGATAATGGGTTGAAGTGGGTAAATGATGCAATTAAAGAGTTTGAAGGTACTCCCGCTCAGATACAAAATGAGGCTTGGCAAAAATTACTAGATGATAAGGCTGCTGATCCTGATAGTTTCTTAGAGGCAGAGCCACTGCAAGCATGGGCGATCAGAAACTTAGGCGGTATTGAAAAGGGACTGCTCGAAGAGCAAACGGTAAAAATAATGAAGTTTAATAGTGAGCGTTTACTACCAGACTTGATTGTTGGCCTGAAATTTATCACCAGTGGCAATCAACAAAGAAAAGAATAAAGCAGATAAGCTAGCTCATTTTTAATATGAGCTAGCTTGGTAGGGGGTCGCTAAGAAAAGAATCCTGATGTAATGACATTTTGCTCTTCAATCATCAGCTTTCCATTACTCCAAACACTATTAACTGATAGGTCTTCTTTTCTTAATAAAACTAAATCGGCATCGCCTGCGATTTTTATCTGTCCTTTAGCTAAGCCAAGTATATGCGCAGGGTTCTGGGTGATAGCCATTAACGCTTGTTCAAGTGGTACGTTAAACTCTAATACAGCTTGCTGAAATGCATGTAAAAGCGATGACTCTTGGCCCACTTCAAAGCCAAGCAAGTTATTGTGTGCATCATAAATAGGCAAACTTGCATGTCCATCTGAACTCATTGTAAGTTGACTCTCAGCAACGCCTTTTTCAAGGCAATAAGCAAGTGCCTCTGCAGCGGCTAATTCTCCATTTGCTAAGTCATAGTCTGTCGTGCTGGTGGTGAAGTCTATGGTGCCACCCGCTTTGCAGAACTCAATACCAGCCATCAACAACTCTGAATTACGATTCATATGCGTAGGGTAAAACATATCTATAGGCAACTCAGTAGAGCGAGCCACTTCATGCAATAGGGCAAGTTGTGTATCGCCACTACCGACATGAATTGAGACTGTGCCCCTTTTGCCGCTGAGCATTCCTGCTGTGCGTGATTCAGCGGTGACTTCGGCAAGTTGTTGAGCGGTGATTTGACGACCGCGATGATCTGCAATGGCAACTTCACCGACACCGATTATTTCATCGATGAACATGATGTCTTTACTGATCGAATCAGTGAGCGTTTTTACAGGAAAATGATAAGAACCCGTATGGCAAAAAGCATTTAGTCCTTCTTGTTTTAACCCTTTTGCTTTGGCAACCAAATCAGCATGTGTTCGGCTAATATCGTCAGTACCAAGCGCGCCGACGACAGTGGTTATACCGTTTAACGTTGCATCAGTGAGGTGCATTTCGGGTGTACGACTGGCAAATCCGGCTTCACCTCCGCCACCAATGAAATGCACCAAAGCGTCAACAAACCCAGGCACTAGGATAAAGCCTTTACCGTCAACTAGATTGACGAGTGTGCCATGATGAAGCGTAATGTTTTCTTCGATGGCAATGATTTTTTCACCGCCGAAGAGCACGTCTTTTTTACCAAGGTAGTGTGGAGCATATACCTCAGCATCTTTTATAAGTGTAAGCATAATTAATAGATTATTTATTGATAATTTATGAGTTGAGCGAAAACCATGGCAAGTGTAGAAAGACCAAAAAGCACCAACATAAAGCGCCAAATGAACTTTGCCCAATCGCCCCAAGATAAGTTAACCACCCCTAAGCAGCCAATAAGGCTCGCAGAGGTTGGAATGATGATATTGGTAAGGCCGTCACCGAGTTGAAATGCAAGCACTGCCGTTTGCCTAGAAACGCCGATTAAGTCAGCCAAAGGCGCCATGATTGGCATGGTTATAGCCGCTTGCCCTGAGCCTGAAGAAACAAAAAAGTTGAATACAGACTGGAAGACATACATTGACCAGGCAGCTATAACATCGGGTATATCTGATATCACACTGGCACAATGATATAGCAAGGTGTTAAGCATAGACGGCGAATTTAATTCACTGCCACCTAGTAATAAAACCAGCCCTTTTGCTAATCCAACCAACATAGCAGCCGGTAACAATGCGGCACTACCATGTTTAAATGCGTCGACTGACTCAGATATGGTTTGACGTTTACCAAGCTTAGCAGTGACGGTTACTATTAAGCCTAAAACAAAGAATTGTGCAGCAAGCTCAGGAATGTAATAACCTTTTGCAGTAACGCCATAAATCACCCATATAATTACAGCTAAAAACGCAATGAGCAGTACTTTATCGACCGCGTCGAGTTGAGTATGTGACTGTGGTGTTGAGCAGTCCACACTTTTACGAGAATGCTTGGCGTAGCGCATGGTAAACACCATGCCAACCACAATAAAAATAGCGGTTAATGCAACACGAAGCTCTGCACCTGAGAACACCTCAAGCCCAGCAATGCTTTGTGCGATGGCAATACTAAATGGATTCATCGGTGAGGTGGCAAAGCCAATTTGTGTGGCAACATAGGTGACTAATACGGTTACATACGCGTTATATCCTAGCTTTTGCATAATAGGATAGAGCACAATACAAAACGCAATGGCTTCTTCCCCCATCCCAAAAATGGCCCCACCTAGGCTAAAGGCAACAAATAAACTGGGGATAAATAACCAATCAATTTTCTGTGTGTTATTTATTAGTGACATCACGCCATTATCGATTGCTTTGGTTTGCATAAGCACGCCAAACGCCCCGCCAGTGATTAAAATGAATGCGATAACGCCGATAGCCGCGCCATTTTTATCACCACTGACTAGCCCTTCAAATAAGACGTTAAAGAAGCCGGGAGTCCCACCTTCGCCAAACAATGCCATCGGGGCAGGTGATGCAATTTGACTAAACTGCGACAGCATGACCGTATTTGTTTGCTCTGGCGTATTAAAAAAACCGGGGAGTACAAAAAAAGAGGCCAGATAACACAGCACGACCATCATCATTAAGATGACGAAGGCATCTGGCATTTTATATTTTTGATGCATGTTAATTTAGAATGGGGTTGCCCCCATTCCTCCATTAGAACTTAGCTGATAAGCCAATTTGATAAGTCGTACCAAACGCATCATGGTTAATTGAATCAAAGCCACGCTTTGAACCAAATACTGCTGGTGGTGCTTTATCAAATAAATTTTTAATACTGGCTCTAATAAACAGATTGTCACTCAACTCTAGACCCGCATTGAGATCCATAACAGTCCAGCTATCTACTGTGTGTTGCTGTTGTGCATCGAGTAAGCCTAGTTCTTCAAGCTCATCAATTTCACGGCCTTTTAAACCTTCAATATCATCAAGGTAACTGTCAGTATAGTTGGCAGACAAAGAGATGTAGTAGCTATCAGTGTCTAATGTGACTGACAGGCGTCCGACATTTTCAGGGTATCTAAATGTGCCGACAAGAGATTCAATTTGATCTGAGCCTGGCTTATTGCGGTCATATTCAAGATAGTGCGTTGCATCAAGTGCCAGTTTTAAATCGGCAAAACCCAGTTCGAATCTGTGATCGAACTTAATATCTAACCCGCGAATATCCTGAGTGCCAGTATTTTCAAGTTGGATTACATGATCACGATATAGTTGCAGTGATTGCGAACGAGGGTCAAACTCTGAGATATAAGCACCTAATATTTCTGATAAGTTCGCGCCAGATTCATCAATTTTAAGCCCTGCATTATCGGTGACACTACAAACATCTTCGCCATATGATATGCCCATTTGATTTTGCGGTACGATGCCACAATGGCGAAGTGAGGCGTCAGAAATGGCGCGATCTAACACTGCAGTCATGTTGGTATCAATGACTTCTTTGTAATCAAACTGCCAATAATCGATCATCAATGTGGTCTGCCTAGAAGGACTCCATGCAAAGCCAATTGAAAGTGAATCAGACTCTTCGGCGTTTAAGTTTTCATTACCTAACTCTAAGCTGTTTACGCTGACAAGTGTGCCGTCGCCTTCACAATATAGGTCTGCAATTGCTTGGTTTGCACCGCAATCAAAAGATGAAGTAGTAGTACGAAGCTTAACACCTGCTTGTGTTAAAGAGGGGGCTCTAAAAGATGTTGCCCAACCCGCGCGAAGCAAGATAGTGTCAGTAGGTCTATAACTGATACTGACTTTTGGGTTAAACGTTGACCCAAAATCATCAAAATGATCATATCGACCTGCTAATTGCATCTCGACTTGCTCTGTGAGCGGAACATAAAGCTCGGCAAAAGCACCATATTGTGTACGCTCTGCTTCAGCTATGCTCGAGCCGTAGCCAAATACATCAACTAAATAGTCATTTTCAGCTTTTGCCACTGCATTTGCAGATGGAATATCGGAAAGCTCTTCCTTACGGGCTTCAAATCCAAATGAAGACTGCACATCAATATCACCGAGCGTGAATAACTCGCCCGAGAAAGTGAGGTCGATACCATAGACTCTACTTTTGCCTTCGCGTGTTGGCATAGCTTGTGTGAGTGCAAGAATTGCATCATTGTTTGCATCATCAACTAAAAATGGATTGTAGAAATCAAGCAACTGGCCGCTGTTACAGGTAACGCCATTATCGCTTAGTGCACCAATCGAACCATCAGAGCAGAGTTCGCCTGCCAATGCTGCATGGAATTGGTAACGGTTATACACGCCCTTAATTGCTTGTTGCTCTGAGCGAGACTCAGAGATCAGCACACCTGATTGCCAGTCCCACTCTCCAAGTTGACCTTCAAGGCTAGACACTAGGCGGAAGTTTTTAGATTCTACCTCAATGGTTCTTGGGTCGTTAAAACGTGCATCAAACTGGAAGCCCCATTGTTCTTGGCCTAAATAGGTATCGAATGGGTCGATATACAAAGCATCTAAGAGGGCGTTATTACCTTGGGCATCATCAAATATAAATAACGCATCCTCTTTCACCCAAGGGCCATCAGCGTCATCTAGTTGATTAATGGCTGCTGGCGTTGAGTACGCGGTTGATTTAGTGGTGCTGTAAAAAAACTCACTGTTCCAAATAAGATCATTAAATGCTTTATTAACCATAAAGCCGGCTGATAGGCTTTCAAATGGCGCGCTTAACACGTCATCTTGATTACCATAATAGGCGCAAATTTCTTCACCAAATTCCGTTGTGACCAGCTCAGTTTTACAGCCCCGCGCGCCTATTTCATTACCATCTTGGCTGCTGTAATAATAGATATTGGGGGTGTTTTCGAGTTTAGGTAGGTAAGAGTAACTGTTAATCAAAGACGGGTTAGCTGTGTAATCACGATCTGAGGCATTAAACTGGTTTTTATCGAAGTAATCAGCAAATACGGTGACATTGCCACCTTCAATTTCGCTACCCCAGATCAGGTTAAGTTGTTTTTTGCTCTCATCACTGTCTTCAAAGCTATCTGAAAATGACATATCCAGCTCAGCACCGGTGAAGTCTTTTTTAAGAATGTAGTTGATAACGCCAGCAACCGCATCTGCGCCATAAATCGCAGAAGCCCCGGTCGCTAAAATTTCAACACGCTCAATGGCAGCCAGTGGAATGGCGTTCACATCGACAAAGTTTTGTGTACCTGCTGCAAAAGAGCTTGGTGCAATTCTTCGACCATTGATGAGCGTCAATGTAGCTGAAGGCCCCATACCACGGAGGCTGGCAGCTGCTTGACCTGCTGGGGTTGAAGTCGACGTACTGCCACTTTCGCTGGTTGTAAAGGTGCCCGCACCACCTTTGAGTTGTGGTAAATCTTGTAAAAGTTCAATGACAGAGGTTGCGCCAGAGCGACTAATGTCTTCTGAAGAGATAATGGTTATAGGTTGAGTACCTTCTAGGTCAACGCCTTTAATGCGAGAGCCTGTGACTTCAATACGTTCGACTTTTTCTAAACTTGCTTGTTCTGATTGTTGTGCATGAGTGTAGCCACTGTTCAGCAGCGCAGCAGCAACACCAAGAAATAACTTGTTGTACATGTTTCACCTAACTTTTGGTTAGCCGTCGATGCAATTTGGGTGAACAGGTAGGAGTCTTACCATCCTCACAAACACTTAACTGAATAATGAGAGCAGGTAAAAAACGTAACTATCCTGTAAATGGCATTAATCAGCATAGAGCTCGCAAGATGATCAAGGCCTTCGACAGCTAGAATTTATTTTTATGATTTTTTGAGGTGGGTTGCATACCAATAGACAACACCACGGTGTTGATACCGTGTGTCTACTCGTCGAACCACTCCGAAAGGTAGTGAGGTGAGTAGAAGTAGCAAACAAGCTTAAACGCTTTTTTATACATAGCTTCATCTCTTCATTTTTGACAATGCAAACTGGCCTGTGCTAGCTTGCTTCCTGCAATGTTCATAAAAGTTATATCACAGCTTTTTTTGTGATGACAAGTCTGATTTTTTAAATTTATGGAAAAGTCCGTATGAACTTTGCTCGTTTTCTGTCCAGTGTTAGTCTGGGCTATTTGTTACTTTTTAGCGCGTCTTCTTTAGCGCAAACCCTTTATCTTATTGGCGGTTCGCTTAAAACTTGCTCAAGTCAAAGTACTCAAAATTGTTCAGAAAAAGTCAATTTTGACAGTGCCGCTAAGCGCCAACAATTATTTTTAGTTCATGACCTGACACTCAATGCAGTGAATGAAAAATGGCCAACTCATAACACACAACATAAACATCGAACTAGAAAGCTACTTAATGCAATTAAATCGAAGAAGTTGTATTCAAAATCAGCGCTGATAGCTGCAATTAAGCAACAAGATAGCTACTTGTATAAGCGTTGGAGTAATGAAGAATATTACTTTGTTTTTGATATGTTAGAAGTGCCTGTTTTGCATGAACAAAGCAGAGCGAAAGAGCAGGTATTAACGCAATTTAATAATGAACCCGCCAGCACTGAAATTTTAAATGACATTGTAAAAACGCTAAAACAGCAAAATAATGCAAAATTACTCTTGAGTACCGCATCTTCTCGTGATCCCTACGAGTCAGCTGATTTCTATCAGGGGCTATTTAGCGCTTATGACATAGAGGCAACCTGGTTTGCATTGACTCCAGCCTTAGCCAAAGCAATTAGTAATAACGATTGTGACAACCTAGATATTTACCGAAACAAGCTGAATAACGTGTTTAATCGTGAATTGGTTTATCCCGACTTAACCTCGCGAGAGCGGGCTTTGTGTGAAAAGGGTATCGACAACCTCACTCAAGAAATTAAAAACGCTGGTGGCATGATGTTTAATGGCGGTGATCAGTCTCTTACAAAACAGGTTATGGTTGATACACAAACAGGCAAGGCGTTTCCTTGGTTGAAGGTGATACAAAATCGCCCAGTTTTGATCGGTACCAGCGCAGGCACGGCTGTCCAGTCTGGTGGCAAGAACACCTATGGACAAGTGCCCATGATAACGAATGGCACAAGCTTAAGCGCGCTTGAGTCGGGAGCATTTGCAAAAGCGCCACCTAAGCAGAACTGTCAGCAACATGGCGGATGTGACGCTTTACCCCATGATGCGTTGACGTATGACAGTCGAGGTGGGTTAGGCAGCTTTCACTTTGGTATTCTAGATACGCATTTTAGTGAAAGAGGGCGTACACCAAGGCTAGCGGTATTATTAGCTGAAACAGGTCAAAAGTGGGGTTTTGGGGTGGATGAAACCACAGCACTTAAAGTTGAAACAGCAGTAAATAAATTTTCTGTGCTCGGCAAGCAAGGGATAGTGTTACTTGAGAAGCTTTCGCATCACTCTTTCTTTTATAATTTTTACCCGACCGGAAGTGAGTTCATATTAAAGCAAAATATGGATGTTTTTTCAGAGAGGAAAGTAAAGGAGCGAGTTGGACATTCAGAAGATTTGATCTATGACGGTTTAATAAGAGAAAGGCTAAGAGCGTTTTGTGCAGATGACATAACAAGCCTAATTAACAAAGAGCAGGGCATTAAGAGTAAGGAGCTGATATTCAGAAAGCTTGAGCAAACTAGTTGTGAATTATTGGACCATAGGATGAAGATCGAAAACTTGTTGATGGAAATAGATTTATTATCCAGAGCAAAGGTTAATTAACTAAAATGGGTGATCAAAAACACTAAGAGAGCTTATATGGACTGGTTTCGTTGGTCGCATCTAGTAATTTATCAAAGGTTTTAAGATCACCCAGAAGTTGTTTTTTGACGCTTCGCCATGCTGGCTGCTTATGTCCAAAGCGGTCTTTCCAGACAAATAGTTCTTCATCTGTTGGCGTGTATATCGAAGTACCTAGCTTCGAAAAGTTATGCTGGCAAGTCAGTTCAATATCGAGAATAGTGTTAAGGTGATCTTCAAAGGTCGCTTTTGCAGAGTCAAATACAACATTTCGTAATTTTGCAGGAAGGCTTTTTAGCCAGTGTTGACTAATAGCAGTAACCCATGCATCAGGTACACTTTCAATTTTCGAAATATGCTTTAAATTTTGCCGAAGTGAACTTGGTCCTGCATGTAGTCCGATAATGCTTGGGTCCAATGCATCTATAAGTCCAAGTCTTGCCATTCTTGCCACATTACCCCATGGTACTTCGATAATATTGGCTTTCGTCATTGCATAGAAATGATTGAGTACCTTAGAAGCTGGTACCCTAAGTGTTGTTTCGTTGAGATCATCGGGCAAAATAATACTTTTGTTAGAACGTTTTACTGTTGAGAGAGTTCTTGGGCCAACTATATGATGAAGTAAAACTTGAAACTTACCCTGTGCTTGAATTGGCTTTAGAACAAGCTCTTTCCAGCTTTTAGAACTTGTAAGGTTTAAGTACTTTTGATTGTTTCCTGCCCAAAATGGAATGTTCAGAATGTCTAAAAGAGGTAAAGCGCGAGATAAGTTCGAGACAGAGATGAGTGCAGCGTCTACGCGTTTATGAGCAACTGCAGCCATTAATTCAGTTCCGGTACCTAGCTGGCCATTATCAAAAACCGAGACAAATATTTTCCCCTCAGATAGCGTTTCAATATGAAATTTTAGGATTTGATGCAAATGTGGAATAGTAGAGTAGGAACTAGTTTTATAAGGTGATGCGAAATTAAGGGTGTAAATAGCCTTTTTTTGTTTTTCTATTTCTTCCATTAAATCCCATTCGATCGGAATAGATTCTGAAGAAAAACATGATAAAGGCGCACAACAACTGACAGCACTCAAGGTAAGTGCTTTTTTTTACGAAAGTTCTGCGATTCATACTCATGAACAGAGTATAGTTCATATTCAAAAAAGAGGTTCTCCTTCGAAGGGAAGGAGTGAAGTTATTGTATTAAGAAATTAAAGCTTGTTCACAATTTTTATGACTTTTATAATCCATTTCAATTCTTCCAATATTGCTCAATTTGATTGAGTTTTTAATCGATTTAAGAAGTGCTATGCAACTATCTGGAACCTTATCACAACTCATTGAAGCCTTGCGCTGTTTACCTGGCATAGGCCCAAAATCGGCTCAGCGTATTGCTTTTCACTTGCTTGAAAGAGACAGAGAAGGCGGCAGCCAGTTAGGCCAAAGCCTTACTAAAGCGATGCAAGTTATTGGGCATTGCCAAACTTGTCGCACGTTTTGTGAAGAGTCAGAGTGTTCGTTATGTCAAAATATCAAACGCCAAGATAGTCGCTTATTATGTGTGGTTGAATCACCAACAGATGTGCTTGCTATTGAGCAAACTGGTCAGTACACAGGCTTGTACTTTGTATTAATGGGTCATTTATCACCGTTAGACGGTATTGGGCCAAATGAGATTGGTTTAGATGTGCTAGAGCGTCGTTTATCAGAAGGTAATATTGATGAGGTTATTCTCGCTACTAACCCAACCGTAGAAGGTGAAGCAACAGCACATTTTATCTCTGAGCTGTGTCAAAAATACAATGTGCTTGCCTCACGTATTGCCCATGGTATGCCTGTAGGCGGTGAGCTTGACTTGGTCGATGGTATGACACTCATGCATGCGTTTTCTGGTCGAAAAGCCATTACATAATTGTTCAATTTATCGAGTTAAAGTTAAGCTTTGTTAATGCTTAATTTTAACTACTCACACTCTTTATATTGAAACACTTCTTCAAGTGGTAAAGAGAAGACCTCTGCAATTTTGAAAGCCACTTCTAAACTTGGCGAGTATTTGTTGGCTTCAATGGCCATCACGGTTTGACGTGTCACCCCAATGGCTTCAGCAAGTTGCTTTTGCGTCATCTCATTGTTTAAAAATCGCAATGTTCTAATCGAATTTGTAATAACGCGATCAGTCATATATTGCTCCTGTACGACCTTTAATGAGCTGTGCTGAATAGTTAACGACTTCAGCAAGTATAAAAGCGACAACCATAATATGTAGTGGTAGAAATGGAATTACCATTTTCTCAGCAAAGAAATCAGAAGCTTCTATTTGGTACTGAAAAATACCAATCACAAGACCAATTTGTAAGATCCAAGCAGAGTATTTGTAACCGATAAGATTGATTTGCTTTTCGCGCACATCCAAAGGTTGCTCAAGCTCTTTCTCACTGGCAAATTCAAGCAAGATATGACTGATGATCATCAAAATGATGCTATATACGACAATTTCACCAAGCACGCCCGATACCCAGCCGATATCAGCCAATTGTTCGCTGGTGGCTGAAAAAATTTTATTTAAATACAAGTACAAAATGTAGCCACTGATCATTAAATCCACCAGTAATGTAACTTCCCGAAAGCTACAACTGTCTAGCCACTCTTTAAATTTTTGCTGTCTAGTCATGTTTGTTCCTTTTTACTTTGGGTTAAATATTTTTGACATAAACAAAAGTACGTCAAAATAGCGGGTGGGTCAAAAATTTTTTACTTCAAGTTAGCTTTATTTGTCATTTTAAATGTAACGGTTTGTGTTTTTTGAACAAAAAAATACCTGCAGAAGCAGGTATTCGTTTTTAATTTCATAAGGTTATTGCTATTTTAACTCTTCTGCTACTTCAGCCACCTTCTGTCTAAGCCAAATATGGCTCGCATCGCGGTGAAGAAGAGGGCTCCAAATCATATCCAACTCAAAAGGAGGAATAGGGAACGGCGGCTCCAAAATAGCTAACTGAGGATCATCTTTATAAATATTAGCGGCTTTTGAAGGCAGTGTGGCAATTAGATTTTGCTCTTTCGCCAGGTGAATAGCTACATGATAGTTACGGGTGAAGGTGGCAATGTTTCTGTGTTTACCAAAGTGCGCAAGCGCTTCATCAACCCAACCCAGTTTTTGCACATCTTCAGGGTCCATACCCACACCGACACCAAAGCCAGTTTTACTTACCCAGATATGGCGTGCCTTTAAATATGCATCAAGATTAAACCTGTCAATAATTGGGTTATCAGATTTTATTAGACAGCAAAAACTGTCTTTCCAGATACGTTTATGGTGAAAAGATTGAGGTAGATTTTCAAAACGGTTGATGGCCATATCTACCTTACCATTTTCTACATCATGAAAGGTCACGTCACTGGGCGTTAATATATCTAATGTGGTATCAGGGGCTTCTTCATGTAACTTAGTTAATAGCTTTGGCGCAAGCGTACTTGCGGCGTAGTCACTGGCCATGATCCTAAACACACGCTTACTTTGACTTGCTTCAAATTCTCGATTTGGTGCAAGGGTTTCTTCAAGCGTCATTAAAATACCGCGAATAACGGGCTGTAACTCTAAGGCTCGCTCTGTAGGCACCATACCATCACTGGTTCGAACCAAAATAGGGTCATTGAATAAGTTACGCAGTCTCTTAAGGCCATTACTCATAGCCGGTTGGGTAATACTAAGCTGGTTTGCAGCTCGGGTGACATTGCATTCTCGTAGTAAAGTGTCGAGATATACTAATAAATTTAAATCTATTTTACTGATATTCACATTAATCTCTTTTGTTTCGCAATGTGGTTAAATCGCTGCTCTGGTGGGTAAGGGTAAATATGCTTACTCACTTTTTTGATAATATCGGCTTGTGCATTTTGCCAATACTCAACGGTTAATAATTCGGGATGAGTCTGCTCAAAAAATGATTTCAATTTGGGGTTAGTCATCACAAAAGTTAATAACTGCTCAGGGAATACATCTTGTGGTGCGACAGAATATAAATCTGCCCCAGAGTATAAGTCATCTAAACTAGGCTTAGGTAACGCTCTAAAATTCATTTCTGTTAAGTATTGAACTTCGTCGTAGTCGTAAAATATCACCCTGTGGTGTTTGCTAACACCAAAGTTTTTCAGCAACATATCTCCCGGGAAGATATTAGCCTGCAACATCTCTTTGATTGCTAGCCCATAATCGTCAATTACTTTAAAACTTTGTTCGTCCGAAGCTTGCTCAATAAACAGGTTGAGAGGATTCATTCGTCGTTCGATATATAAGTGTTTAATAACTAAATGATCATTTTCTAACTTGATACTGCCAGCAATGGTTGCTTGTAATTGTTTAAGCAATTCAGAGCAGAATCTATTTAACGGTAACACAACATCTGAGTATTCAATGGTATCAGCCATTCGACCAACTCGGTCGTGATTTTTGACCAGCTGGTATCTAGCCAATACCGTGTCACGACCAAAAGGCTTACTTTCAGAGAATTTATCTTTAATGATTTTAAAAACATACGGGAAGTTTGGTAGCGTAAACACCATCATCACCATACCCGGTGTACCTGGGGCAATCACAAACTTATCATTACTGTTATCTAGATGGTGTAAAAACTCACGATAAAACTCAGTTTTGCCTTGTTTATGAAAGCCTATGGCATTGTAGAGCTCTGCTGGAGTTTTATTCGGCATTAATTGATTTAAAAAATGCACCATAGCTGATGGGGTATTAGTTGAAACCAAAAAATAAGCCCGAGCAAAGCCAAAAATAACTCGCATCTGTGAAGAGTTGGTAAGTAAAGCATCAATACAAAGCTTGCCATCTTTGTTGTGTAACACAGAAATAATAAAGGGTTGAATGCCGCTCTGAGAGACTACGCGACCTATGATATATGCGCCTTTATTGCGATAAAATGGCGAGGGCAGCATATCAAAACGCATTTGATGGTGCTGGTGGTGCGTATCAGGTGCTTGTTGAATAAACGCCTTTACTAATAATCTAATATCTTGTTCTAAATTGGCAAATTCACACTGAAAGTCAAACTCATTGATAATCTGTTTGATGGTGGGTTTTAACCCTTTAACAACTGGAAAGTAACTTCGATATTCGGTTTCAACAGCAACAGCTGGTGCATCTTTTAAGGTAGTTTCGACAAAAATAAAATCATTATTAAAATACTGTCTATCGAATAAACGACAAAATACAGAGTTATAAAAGGTTTCGGCCAGTTCAGCTTGAGGATGAAAGGTTAATAGGTCTAGATAGTGCTGTTTTACTTGATACCAAAAAGATTCATCAAGCACATCGCAGTTTAATAATTCTTTTACGTCATTGATGGTTTCGTTGACTCGAGCATCATAATGATGGATACGTGCTTTGCTGATTTGTTGGATCTTCCCCCAGTCTTGCGTGGCAAAAGCGATAGGGGCTTGCCCTGTGATCTCTTGAAATAATTGATAGTGCTTAGCAAAGCCAGAAAGTATCAATTGGGCTAGACTGAAAGCGTGCATCATCATCCTCGATATTTAGGTAATTTGCCGCCAAAATAGGGCTAAAGTTACCAAAAACGCATTATCTTGCTAACACTATATAATGAAAATAGGGTGTTTGGCTATCCCACAATGGTCTAGAGATGATCATGATTTACTAGGTTAGTTATGAACCTTATTGATAGCGAGCCAGCTGCTTCTCTAATCTCGCTATTTGTTTATCAATGTCTTTTATATCTTTTATATAGAGTTTATTTATAGTTTTAAGCTGCGACTTAACATCTTTAATGGTTTGCTTCTTTTTGTCTTCATCCATAATACGGTTTAAGCGCGCTTGCTGATCCCTTGAATCTCTGTCTCTATTTCGGCTTAATATAGCTGCTTTTTGACGCTTGGCACGTATTTCACGCTTTAAATTACGAATAATCTGCTGCTTTTCAAGATTATTAAGAGTTTTAAAATGTTGTTCTGTAGGAACCTTAACTTTTGGATTGGAGTGGGTAAGTGTATGTACGGTTCCGTTGTTACCGCATGGATGTTGACTGAATATGGTACCTCTATCGGTCACGCATTTATAATAGCTAACAGATACCTTTTCTTCAGAAAATGACATAAAAGAAAAGAATATAAATACGATGGCAGATTTTTGTAGCATTGAGCACTCCCTCTGAATTTCTCCGTTACCTTAAACTAGGCTAATAGGAATATAGTAAATCTAAAGGGAGAATCAAGTTAGCGACCATTGTTATTATTAGTAAACTTTTGCAACTCTTTGATACTATGAATTAAAAAGGGTATATCAAGGTTCTGCTCTAAAATAAAACCCTCAGCACCAGACATCTGTTTGTAGCTACCATCAGGGTTCACTAAAGTAATTCTGTCCTTTTTGAAGGTGATTAGAACGCCTTTAGAGTAATTAACGCCTTCTTGCTGGTGTAATGTACTTAAGTTACGACCTAGCATGGTTGCATCTGCTAAAGCTGGGCAACTTAGTTGTTCTGCAATGAGTGAAAATGTAATGTCGTTGAGCTGTTTAAAACCATCACTATTTCCAATATTAATAGACTCAGATACAAAAGCTTGTGAGGTGACAATCAAGTCTTTGCTATTGTTTTCAGCTAGGGCAAACGCAATCACATCTTCGTTAGGTAAATCTTTAATTTCTTCAACGTAGGTGATATTTATAGCACGTTCACCTTTAATGTCTTTGTAGCCTAAGTGTTCAAAACCAGAAACACTGATCAAAGCATTTTTCTGTGACCAGGCAGGTAAGGCAGCTCTTAGCTCTTCGGAATTGTAGTAAGCTGGTAATCCGTAAATTAAGTTAAATACGGCATCTTGATGATTACTTGGCTGAATAACATGCTCAAGCACTTGAAGTGCAGGATTCTCATTTAAGTATTGGTCAAGTAAAGCTGTATTTTTGAAAACCAGTACCTGAACAGGTGATTGCTTTGCCACGCAATTCGGAACCGGAGATTTCAACTCAAAAAGCCCTTTTGAACCTTCTATTTGTAAATTTCTAGCTTGTTGGTATTTATCAATATCTAACAAATCATGACGAGCTAATAGCGTTTTAGCTGTTGTCGGATACGACAAAGGCAATACGTTATCTTGCTTGGTAATATCAAAATAGTTATTTGCATCTGCCCAAATATGAATGCTATGACTCAAAGCAAAGCATCCAACGAGAACACTCGTAGCATAGCGAACAAATTTAAAGTTTTTTAATCTATCAAGATGTCGCCATGCGTGATTGCTAGCAACAAGCTCTAGACCTAAAATAATAATAATCAATGATCCAGCAAGCACTGTGGTAAAAGCAGGTGAGCTTGTCAATGTGCTCCACAGTAGGGAGATTATTTCTGGTAAAGACTGAATATTGATGTGATAACCCAAGTTATAGTAAACAAAGGCATCTAAGCACAGTGTAGAAATACCAAGCGTCGCTATGGCAGCTGCCATACCCCGAATATGCCTTGGATAAGGAAATACAAGACTTAGTGGGAAAATAGTCAGTACAAAGGCACAAAATGTAATAAAGCTGGTGTGGCTCACCCAAGTTATCAGCATGTAAAACCAACCAAGAGGAGTACTAGGTTGGCTATCTGCAAATAAATAGCTAGTACTGATCAATAGCACCAAGCCAATATTAGCGAAAGTAAACCAGTGTCCCCAACTCAATAGTTGGCTGGCTTTCGAAGAAAACTGGTTGTCAGGGGTGAGATTCATTCAGTTATTTTACCGATTGCACGAGCGCTTTAGCGAAATTGTCGGCAACAGCTTGTCTTTTATTTTCCGGCACATGTTCTTTTAGAATATGCGTGATAGAATTTCCTAAACACATTAGACTTAAATCAACAGGTGCCTGTTGTTGAGTTAACACATCGATAAGCTGGTCGACAATTTGTTCTACTTGTTTGTTGGAATATTTAGATTGGATAGGCATCAGTTGGTTCAAAATCAATAAATAATAATTTTTTATTTTAACACCAGAGGCGCGAAAAACAAAGATGAGCATTGAGGTGAATAAACTGGTTGTCCATTATGTCGACAAACAGGACGAAGATACCCAAATCCATTTACGCAATGATGAGATGTCGATTAACGACAGAGTGAATGTATTTATTGAACAATTACATCATGCTTACACCAGTAAACCTGGTAAGGGATACTGTGCGTTTAGCCCAGATAAAAATAGCCAAGTCGCATCGGCGATGCAGAGTTATCGCAATAATGAGCTCAATTTTTACAGTGTGACTGAGCAAGCTACACAGGTATTAAAAGAAGAGCTGAATAAATACGCCTTTAACGAAACAGGGTATTTGGTATTTTGCCACTACCAATATGTGGCAACAGAATATGTGCTAATCGCACTAATAAACATTAAAGAGCATTACTCGATTACTTCTGAGCTAGATTTATCTGCTTCGCGCCATTTAGATATTTCTCGCATGCAACTAGCAGCAAGAATTGATTTATCAGCTTGGGATACGCAGCCTGAAGACGCGCGTTACATCTCGTTCATTAAAGGACGAGCAGGGCGAAAAGTGGCTGACTTTTTCTTGGACTTTTTAGGCTGTGAAGAAGGCATTGATGCTAAACAACAATCGAATGTGATGTTGGCGGCTGTAGAAGATTATTTGAGTGAACAGCAATTTAATAAAGAAGAAAAAGACAACCTAAGAAAAGAAGTCTTTGATTATTGTAATGACTGTATCACAACAGGTGAAGATGCCAACATAACTGACTTATCTGAAACACTGTCAAAATCTTCAGAGACCCAGTTTGAGGATTTTTATAAAGATCAAAGTTATGATTTAGCAGAATCTTTCCCGGTTGATAAGAAAACTTTAACGACTATGGTGAAGTTTTCAGGCCTTGGTGGTGGGGTAAGTGTGGGTTTTGAACGCAAACATTTGGGTGAACGAGTTTTATATGATGCTCAAAATGACACGCTTACAATTAAAGGTATTCCGCCGAATCTAAAAGAGCAGCTACAACGCTTTTATGAAGAAAACGATTAGCAGTAAATTTTGATAATTCTAAAAAAAGAGCCTTGGCTCTTTTTTTATTGGCTTACTCTAAGGTAAAGTCTTGGCTATATTTATAAAAGTTCTCCATTGCGTTTGGTCATTATGAAAATAAAGTCGTTTGTTTATGCAGATATTAATTGCCCGTTTTGTTTTGTATTACATGAGCGGTTAAAAAAACTCGACTTAAGTCATCAGATTGAATGGCGGTTAATAGAGCATGCACCTTCAGCGAATACACAAGAATTAAAATTTGTTGAAATTCTTAAAACTGAGTTTAAGTCAGTTTTGCAAAAAGCCCCTGACATAGAAATTCACAACCCCAAATTTATGGTAAATACAGCTGTTGTTAATGAAATTCTTAACGCAGTGAGTTTGAGTTTTTCTGATAAAGCTTTTGAGTTTAGAGATGCACTGTACAGAGCATTATGGATAGAAGGTCAGGACGTCTCAGATCCAACAGTTTTGGATGCTTTATTAACAAAATATGGCGTTGAAGAATTTGAGTTTAGTGAGAGTAATCAACAGCTTTTAAGTCAATGGCAGTCTGAATGGGAGAGCGGTGGCTTTGAACGCAAAGTACCAGTCATGGTTAACCAATCAGGGTTTTCAGTGACTGGCGTACAGAGCGAAGAAACGATTCTATCTTTTGTTGAAAATCAAGAAGTCCTGCAAGTCGATCCATTTTCAGCCTGTAATTTAAAATATAATGAAAAAGTGCTTTTGCTCGGAAACTCTTTATCAGCGCAATTTATCTCAGGTCACCTGGCGCATGCGGATTATGCAGTGTCTAAGTTGGCGAGTCATGAAGCGCTTTTATCTTGCTCATTACAGCAGAATGTTTCATTGATACTGGTAGAATTCGATTTAGATCCCGAGTTTGATTTCTGTAAGCAATTTAAAAATAAAGCGCATAACAACACACCAGTCATTTATTTTAGTCATAATATTAACGATGAAAATGAAGCTAAGGGTTTTGCGGCTGGTATTTCAGATATTTTGAGTCTGAGCCGACAAAAAGATAGTTTGTTGGGCCGTTTGGCAATGCATGTACGTAATAAACATCAGTTAGATATCATTAGTGGCTATGCAACACATGATGCGTTAACAGGGTTTTACAATCGCCGTGAAATTGAACGTGTTTTACAACGGAGCTGGCAAACAGCTTGTCGCTATAATACTGAGCTAACGATATTTTTAATTGATGTAGATGACCTAAAGAAATACAACCTAAAATATGGTTATGCGGCAGGCGACGAGGCACTTATGAGCATCTCTAATGTCCTAGCGGCAGGGCGAAGTGAAGATATCATAGGGCGCTTTTCTGGTGAAGAATTTGTGATGATCTTACACAATACGCCAGAAAAAGAATTACTGAAAATAGCAAAGCGCATACAAAATAATATTTTATCTCGCAAAATCTGTTACAACAAAGATGATGGTAATGACTTTGTGACTGTCTCTATCGGCATTGCGACGACTTTAGCGACAAATACTTATAATTACACTGATTTACTTGCGTTGGCTGATACAGCCTTAAATGAAACAAAAACGCTTGGCCGAAACCAAGCGATAAAGTTAAGATTAGCTTAATTTGTAAGTGAATACTTACATATAAGATGAAGAAATAAACTCAGCGATTTGCCCAGCTAGATTATCAGCTATCTTATCCATGGCTTTATTTTTAGCCATACTTTGATAAGAAGAAGCCGCTTTTACTTTGCTGTTGAAATGCGCTCTTTCTTCCCCATTCTCAACGATAGAGACAAAGGTCTGTGCAACGCTGTAATGGGTGCTGTCTTGGTTGATGTTTTGCCAATCAGTTCTGATCTTGATGGTAAAATCCGGTTTAAATGTCGAAACTTTTAACCCCTGATCTGTAAGCGCCTTAGCCAGGTGATCTCTTAAGTTTGATTCTTTCTCAGAAGTTACCTCAAGATTAAAGCTTAAATCAGCAATCACTTCTTCAGCTTGCTTGGCTTTATAAAAGACAGACTCACTTAAGATCACTTGCTGGCTTTGCAGCATAGATAAAAATTCATTCTTTTGAATTCTTTCAGCTAAAAGCTTCTTAACTCTCAATGCCGATTTTAAACGTTGTGTTTTTGTCGGCTGGGTTAAACTCACACCAGCAATTTGACTATCAATACCCGAAATTTCGAGTTCAGTTTGCATAATTGCATTGGTTTTATTGAACTCAGCCAGTGCATAAATGGTATTGCCTTGTTGAAACTCTTCACTAATACGTAGCCCTTGTAGCTTTAGGTCAGGCACTTGGGAGCGAATTAATTCGTTAAGTTTAAATTTACTACTGCCATTACTGGCTTGTTGCACAATACGAGTATCGGCAGTGATCACGACATTGAGTTGTTTTGCCAATGCAACACGGGCTGATTCAATCGCAGTGTTTTTAGCTTGCTGTAAATCGCCATAATTCTGCGCCTGACCAACGCCGTATACCACATTCGGTGCACTTGGAGTTTGTGTGATCCAAGCAGGGGTCACAGGCTCAGTTCTAGAAGAGGTAGACTGACAACCCGATAACATCAGCAAAGATAAGCACGCAGCTATAGGGGCTTTAGAAACCAAAGCGCGAACGTTTTTGATGTTTTTGAATTTTCTTCTGGCCATTCCATACCTCACGGTTGCTTGTCATATCGATTAATCTTAGGTCTACTTGGTAAAACGTCACTCTTTGTCCATCTTGTTCGTCAACAAATGAGTTGATACTCCCTGAGAGGGCATAATCTGCGCCTAGCTCTTGTCCCATTTCATTTTGCGTCTCGATAGAGGCATTAAGTTCTTGGTCTTTACGTTCTTCACGGATCTCATTTCGAATACTGCTGTTCGCCACGAAATCAGCCTGACCCGTTCTTAGAATGGCACGTTTTAAATCATTTAAAAAAGTATCAACTGCAATATGCTGATGAGATTTGTTACGAACACTTTGAATGATAATGGCAGGCTTGCTGCTGTGGTACTTCAAGTGATCGCTAACCCATGGAAAGGTGAGCATATCATTGACCATAGCTTCGGCGACGAGTTGCGAATCCTTAGCATTCCAATTGTCAGATAGAGCAATCTCTTGATTGCTGTCTACGCGTTCAATCTTTGTACTTTGGCAACCTGAAAGTAATAAAGTGCCTGAAAGTAAAAGACCAGAGTAGGTTAAAAAGTTTTTTGTTCTCTGCATTGTGTTTTCCATTTATAGAGCATTAACCGTGGGTGCTGCGTTTAAAAAAGTACGCGTATGCCAAACAGTCATTGAACCTTGTACGTCTATGTTAGCCGATTGTTGTATCACTCGTCCCGAGTTTAGGGTGGTTTTTATTGTTAAATTTTGTAGCCCAGGCTCGAGGGAAAGTTGAGCTAGCCTGATTTGTGCTGGGAGTGATTGCCATTGCCTGGTGTCAGCCGATGCGGTAATTGCATTTACGGCGGTTGAAGCAATTTTCACAAAGCTTCCTAATAAGTTGTTCTGATCCGCGCCCGCTACTTGCATCGCTTTGCGAGCGGTTAAGGCTTTGACGATTTCGCGCGTAAATGCGATACGGATTTCAGACTGTGCATCAATCAAGGCCTTTTGTAAGGCTAATTGACTTATTGAATGAAATTGCTCAAGGTCAGCTAGTTTTTTATTGCCTTGCCAAATTTCAGTCTTACGGATCGGTAATTTGGGCGGGGCTAAATAACTTACTGAGATCCTGCCGCCGTATTCAAGGGCATCGATTAACCCGATATCTTCGGCTTCATCCCATAAAGAGCCTAAAGGAATACGCTTAGTCATGGTCCCTAACAATACATCGCTTACATCACCGAGAATGTAATTTTGCATCAGGTCAAATAAGCTAGTGTCTGCATAAAGCATCTGAAACCAAAGTCGCTGCTCACGCTTTTCTTGTTCTGAGCCAATAAAAATAGGGTACATCACCAAGGCTTTAGATCGCGCTTCGGCCCTTAACATAAAGTTTAATTGTTTTTTTTCTGGTGCAATCCCTAGGTTTTGGATAATCGTAACTTGTGCACCATCGGGCATTTCAAGAGAGCTATGTTTACCTAGCAAGGTTTGCAGCTCTGAGCGATATCCACCTGCCAATTTCATCGTTCGCGCAAGGTTTTGTAATGCAAGTTTTTCGGTGGTATCGGTTAACCCGTATTGCTTGGTGAAGCCATTTTCATAAGCGTGAGCGGCCCTCTGGTACTGTAATCTAGCCGCATCTAAATCGTTATTTTGCTCATTTAGTAGCCCACTGAATAAATGAATGAAAGCATCATCTTTATATTCAATATTTTCTAAAAGCGCTTCAGGTGCAGCGATTGGTTTTAAAATGTCGTAAATGATATCGGTAAGAGAGCCTTCATCTTCTTGTTCGGATCTTTTGTAGCCACCCGTTTCAGACTTTAAATTTTCCATGTATACATCAAGCTGCCGCATTTCAACTTGGCCCGAATCTAAATAGCTTTTTCGCATGCTCGGGTTAAGTTGAGCGAGTGAATTAAAGTTCAACGCTTTCAGATAATGTATCAGGGGTAAATAATAGTTTTTGCCTTCATAGGTGGCAAAACTAGGCCCACTTAACATTGCTAGGGCTTGTTCAGATACACTAATCGTGTAAAACGACTCGATGTGTGATTTAGCTTTCTCAAGATGCTGATTACTTTGTAAGTAGTCTTTCTCTAGATGAAGAATCGTCGCAAGCTCTAATTCGTGTAAAAGCCTATCTCGACCCACCGCAGAATAGTTTTGTTTTATAGTCTGCTTTGCTTGGGTAAATTGCCCTTGTTCTATTTGCAAGATGGCACTTTTGTTTGCGTGAATGGTATTGCAGCCCGATAAAAACATAAGAGTCAGGCAGCAAACAAAAAGTTGTTTTAATGGGGAAAAATGAAATACCTTCAAAGACACATCCTTTGCACTGAAAATAAATAAAGAATATAGTAACTTATAATCAAGTAAGTTAAAGAAAAATAGTAATATTTGAAAGTGTAAAATTGTTAAAAGGTGTTTTTACACTTTATTACTGTTTAGCTTGATTAACTTTGCTACAGTAACTCTAACATTGCTTAAGGCTATAAAGGAAAACAAGATGAAAGTTAAACCACTAATTGCATCAGTGTTCATGGCAGGTATGCTATCAGCGTGTAGTTCAACGTCAGACAGCACGGCTTCTAGTTCTCGTGTAAATGTACCCGATTGGGTTTTAAACCCTGTTGTGGAGAATGGTATTGCAGCTGCTGATTGTATCAAATACTCAGGTAATATCTCGATAGATCAAAAAATGGCAGTTGCTAATGCGCGTTTGGCATTGGCGCAACAAATTGAGACACGTATTGAAGGTTTAGATAAAACTTTTGCTAACCGTGTTGATGCAAATGATAAAACAACTGTGGGCTCAACTTTTAGTTCTGTCTCTAAGCAGTTAACTAAACAAACTTTACGAGGCTCTCGCGTAGTTAAAGCAGATATTGTTGATATTGCTGGCAAAGATTATTTTTGTGCATTAACAACTTTATCTCCAGAGCTGACAAAAACACTGTTTCAAGACCTAGTGAAAGAAACAAAGCTTAAAATTGATCCACAAGATGAGCAGTTTTTATATCAGGAATTCAAAGCGTTTAAAGCAGAACAAGATTTAGAAAAGGAAATTGCTAGATTAACAAACTAAAGCAATTCTAAGCGCATCATTCGATGCGCTTTTTTTGTCATTGAGGACAAGTAAATGAAACGTCAATTAATGCTATTAGCAGCATCCCCTATTTTAGCACTGCAGGTGCAAGCTACGCCTTCTACTCTTTATACTGAACTCGATAAAGCCATGCAGTCCTGGCAGGCAGAGCAAAAGCCCTCGCAAGAAAAAAACTTATCTGAATTCGAGGCGTTTAAACAGCAGCACTTGAAAGATTTTAACCGCTATGTTGAAACGCAAATGGCGGAGTATGATAAGTTCAGAGATCAGCTTTTAAAGTCTTGGGGTGATGCGCAAGTCACAAACCAAAATCAGTTTGTGAGTTATTCTGAGGATGATTCAGCCAGATTGAATGTTGATTTTGAGAATAATACGCTCACTTTGAGTGTTAAGCATAAGGCTGGGATGGCACCTAAAAAACACGAAGTAGAGGCGTTATTTCAGCAATTTCTTCGCTCTGAACAAGCACTACTGAAAGAGTTTTATAACCATGAACCGTCATCTTTAGATGATCGAGACTTTAAACAATCAGACACCACAAAGATTGATAAAAAATCTCAAGCGAAGGCATTGAAGAAGGCTTTACAAGAGATAAAGAAACAAACGCGTCTTCAACAACAAGCGCTTGATAAAAAGTACGACGATCAACTTGTAAACGAAAACGTCGATAAGCAATCGCTCAAGTCTTTAGAAAAAGATAAAGCAGCTTTAAAACAGTTAGAACAAAAGCGTATGCTTACTCTTAAAAAGAGTGTGCCTGAAATTATCTCCGAGGCACCAAAGAACACGCTTATTACTGAATTTGTAATCGCATTACCTAAAAGCAATCAGGTATCACAGCGTGCAGAGAAATACCTTGCGCCGATAAAAAAGCAAAGTGCACGATTTGAGTTACCTCCTGCAACGATATTGGCTGTGATGCATACCGAAAGTCATTTTAATCCGATGGCGAAGTCTCACATACCTGCTTTTGGTTTAATGCAAGTTGTGCCTACAAGCGCAGGTATTGATGTGAATAGATTCTTGTATGATATAGACGCGCCTATGTCAGCACCATATTTATACGTTTCTGATAATAATATAGAAGCGGGCTCGGCTTACTTGCATTTACTAGATAAACGTTACTTAAAACATATCTCAGATCCTTTAAGTAGAAAGTACTGCATGATTGCAGCTTACAATACTGGTGCCGGGAATGTAGCAAGGGCTTTTAATAGTGATGGCTCTAGAAGTATTCGCAATGCCAGCAAAGTCATTAACTCTATGTCTCCTGAGCGTGTTTTAGAAGTATTGAGCGCAAATTTACCTTATGACGAAACTAGAAAGTATATTCATAAGGTGCTTGAGAAAGAGAAGCTATACGCAGTAGATAATACCAATCCTCAATAATACTTAATCATTTTGAGGGACTAAAACTGACGTTAGCTTCGTTGAAAATTTCTTATTTAGAACAACTAAATGGCAAAATTTTCGCCTTGCTACCGACAAGTTTTACTTGCCTCAAAATAGATCACTTAATTAAGAGGATTGGTATAAACTCTAGTTTTTTACAAAAAACAAAAAAGGCTGCATTTGCAGCCTTTTTTAGTCAGTAGTGATACTTAATCAACTTGAGCAGGAGAGGCCATGTCGGCACTTGCTCTCGCCGTTGGTGCTTTAGAGCCCGCAGACATACCTGAGTTATGAGTAGGTGTACGTTGCTCTAAAGGCATAGCTGATGGCATTTCAAATGCTTCAATGTCATCACTGCTTTGTGCTTTTGTCATTGGCGCTGATGCATTGGCATGGAAACGAACGCGAGGTAGCGCTGACAAAGCGGTAGCCGCTTTAGGTGTTTCAACAGCTTCTTCCTCAGGCGCTTCTGCGATTTCAACAACTTCCTCTGCTTTAGGCGCTTCAACTACTTCAACAGTTTCTTCTGCTTTAGGTGTTTCAACTACTTCAACAGTTTCTTCTGCTTTAGGCGCTTCAGCGACTTCAACAGTTTCTTCTGCTTTAGGTGCTTCAACAACTTCAACAGTTTCTTCTGCTTTAGGTGCTTCAGCGACTTCAACAGTTTCTTCTGCTTTAGGTACTTCAGCGACTTCAACAGCTTCTTCTGCTTTAGGTACTTCAGCCACTTCAACAGTGTCTTCTGCTTTTGGTACTTCAGCCACTTCAACAGTGTCTTCTGCTTGAGGCGCTTCGGCTACTGCAACAGTTTCTTCTGCTTGAGGCATTTCAGCTACTTCAACAACTTCTTCTGTTACCTGCTTAGCTTTAAGCTCTGCTTCGTATTCTGCTGCAGCTTGGTCTGCAACAGGAATGAATGCAGGCTCTTGCTCTTTCTCAGAAAATTCAGGCTTTCTTCTACGCTGACCAGCTGCACGAAGGTGACGAGGAGAGCGACGTGAACGCGTTCTTGGTGCCTCTTCGTTTGTTTCATCAACATCTGCACTTACTTCTGCAACCGAAGGTTTTTCTTCTACCTGAGTATCTGAAACAGGCTTAGATTTTTCAGCCGGTGCTTTTTTAGCTTTCGGCTTTGGTTTCTCAGCAGCTTGTTCAACATTACTCTCAGTTTGAGAATCAATTTTCTCTACTTTAACAGTTTGAGTCGGTTGTTCAGAAGATACTTCTGCGATTTCAACTTGAGTTGTTGCCTGAGCTGCTTCTTGATCTGCAACACGTACTTTCTTACGAAGATTGCGACGTTGTCTTCTCGGTTTTACGCGAGTTTCATTGTTAGCTTGCTCTTCGTTCTCAGTTTGTTGTTTTGCTTCAACTTCTTTGTTTGAGCGGTTGTCCGGACGACGACGAGTATTTTGACGACGACGCTTATTACGGTTTTCTTGACCGTCTTGCTTATCGTTTTGCTCTTTGTTTTCAGTGTTATCCTGAACATCATCGCGTTTTTTGTTGTTACGACGCTTTTGTTGATTGCGGCGGCGGTTGTCATTGTGTCGACGAGGCTTACGCTCTTGCGTTTTGGTTTCTGCTTCTTTCTTCTCAGGCTCTTCTTCAGATGAGAAAAGACCTTTCAGCCAGTTACCTAAACGGGCAAACAAACCTTCAGATTTAGCTGTTTCAACTTTTGCTGCAACTGGTGTAGGTTGAGGGGCAGGTGCTGGCGCTGATGGCATTACGACACCTTTAAGCACAGGCTCTTCTTTAGGCGTTGTATTAACTGCAACTTCAATTACTTCAGGCTCAGGCGTTACAATCTGGTCATAACTTGCTGCTTCAGATGTTTCATCTTTGCGTAAACGCACAACATCATAGTGAGGAGTCTCTAAATGTTGGTTTGGAATGATGAAAACATTACAGTTATGGCGTTTCTCAATGCGATGAACTGACTTACGCTTTTCGTTAAGAAGATATGCTGCTACTGCAACAGGTACTTGGGCGTTAACTTGCGCAGTGTTGTCTTTAATCGCTTCTTCTTCAATTAAACGTAGAATAGATAGAGCGATAGACTCATTTGAGCGAATAGTGCCTTGACCACTACAACGTGGACACGAATGCTGGCTCGCTTCGCCTAATGAAGGACGAAGACGTTGACGAGACATTTCTAACAAGCCAAAGCGAGAAATCTTACCAATTTGAACGCGGGCTCGGTCAGGACGAACAGCATCTTTTAGACGGTTTTCAACTTCACGTTGGTGACGCGGTGGAGTCATATCGATGAAATCGATAACAATTAGGCCACCTAAATCACGTAAGCGTAATTGACGTGCAATCTCATCAGCCGCTTCAAGGTTAGTATTTAAAGCAGTTTCTTCAATGTCGCCGCCTTTGGTCGCCTTTGATGAGTTGATGTCGATTGACGTTAATGCTTCTGTTGGATCAATGACAATTGAACCACCTGAAGGTAAGCGTACTTCACGTTGGAAAGCAGATTCAATTTGGCTTTCGATCTGGTAATGCGTAAATAACGGTACGTCATTTTGATAAAGTTTAACTCGGTTGATGAAGTCAGGGCGGAAGCGCTCGATATGTGCCTTCGCTTCTTCAAAAACGCGGGCTTTATCAATTAGAATTTCACCAATATCACGGCGTAAATAATCACGAATAGCACGGAAGATAACATTACTTTCTTGGTGAATTAAAAATGGTGCTTTACCGCTATCAGCCGCTTGTTGGATGGCATCCCAATGTACTAGCAGTGCTCTAAGATCGTACTCTAATTCTTCGAATGATTTACCAACACCCGCAGTACGAACAATCAGTCCCATGCCTTTTGGTAAATCTAAACGGCTTAATGCTTCTTTTAGCTCAATACGCTCATCGCCTTCAATACGGCGAGAAATACCACCCGCACGAGGATTGTTTGGCATTAGAACTAAGTAGCTACCTGCAACACTGATGAAAGTTGTTAAAGCTGCGCCTTTTTGGCCGCGTTCTTCTTTATCAACCTGTACGATAACTTCTTGGCCTTCTTTAATCACATCTTTGATGTTTGGACGGCCGTTGAATGTGTAACCTTCAGGGAAGTAAGTTTTAGCGATTTCTTTTAGAGGAAGGAAACCGTGTCTCTCAGCACCGTAATCAACAAATGCAGCTTCTAGAGATGGTTCGATTCGAGTGATTTTACCTTTGTAAATATTGGCTTTTTTCTGTTCGTGGCCAGGACTTTCGATATCTAAGTCATATAATTTCTGACCGTCAACCAGTGCGACGCGCATTTCTTCTTGCTGCGTAGCATTGATCAGCATACGTTTCATATTGTTAACTCTACTTTCAAATTAAGTCGAGTCTGATGTGCAAAGCGTGGACCTGACGAGTGCCCCATATTTAATGATGCAGTCTCACGACTGGGGTCAATGGAATGTTCTTACAACTTATTTTTTAAGCACACGGTGACGGTTATCACTACCAGTTTATTCGCACGGTAAGGGCGCTTCTTAGTGAATAAGTTTTATCTCGTTTTTGGCTTTTACTTACGCAATCAGACATTTATTTCTATTTTTGCTTTCTTTTTTAATCATGCTTAGCCTTCACTGCGATCTGTTACGCGCATCGAAGTGAGCTAAAGGCACGTGTTATTCGGGTGACAAAAGCTTTGGAAATCCAAGCTGCTATCTGTATGATCGTCACCCATGATGTGCATCACGATTATTGTCTTTGCGATAAAAAGCAGTTTCGCAAAAAAATTGCGCGTCGATTATCCCATTAATAACGTCGTGATAGCAACTAAATTATTACTCAAATCAGTGATTAGGCAATGTCAGAAAAATCTCCTTTAAAAGTCAGCTTTGTAACCGTAACTGAAGATCAGCAAGGTCAGAGAATTGATAACTTCTTAGTGACCCATTTAAAGGGGGTGCCTAAGAGTGCAATTTATAAAATTCTTCGTAAGGGAGAGGTAAGAGTTAATAAAAAGCGCGTTAAGCCAGTTTATAAACTGCAAATGGACGACTTAATTCGTATTCCACCTATTAAAGTGGCTGAGCGAGAAGAGTTTGTACCAAAAAATCTAGATAAAATATCTGCCCTAGAAGATGCTATCTTATTTGAAGATCAATATCTCATTGTGATCAATAAACCTTCAGGTATGGCTGTACATGGCGGAAGTGGCTTGAGTTATGGCTTAATTGAAGCGTTACGCGTTTTAAGGCCACAAGAAAAAAACCTAGAACTTGTGCACCGTTTAGATAGAGACACATCAGGTTGTCTTCTTATCTCCAAGAAACGTTCTATTTTAAAAGGACTCCACGAGCAACTCCGTGAAAAGACCATGGAAAAAAACTACTGGGCATTAGTGGTAGGAGAGTGGGCGGCAAAAATTAAGAATGTTACTGAACCTCTTCGAAAAAACACCTTACAGTCGGGTGAGCGAGTTGTACGAGTAGATGAGGAGCAAGGTAAGGCATCACATACTCGCTTTAGAGTGCTTGAGCGTTTTGACGGTTGTACGTTAGTGCAAGCATCACCAGTCACAGGTCGTACTCACCAAATTCGTGTTCACACTCAATGTAAAGGCCACCCGATTGCGTGTGACGATAAGTATGGCGATCAAGTCTTCGATAGCCGTATGAGAGAAATGGGTCTGAGCCGTTTATTCTTACACGCCCATGATCTTCGCTTTTTGCACCCAAAACATGAGACAACTATGCATGTTGAGGCGCCACTAGATAAAGCATTAAATAATGCTTTAAAAACATTAAGAGCCAAGTAATGCAGTATAAACTTGTTATTTTTGATTGGGATGGCACTTTAATGGATTCAGTGCCAAAAATTGTGAATGTTTTAAATCTTGCAGCCAAGCAATGTGGTGCCGAAATTCCGACCGATGATGAGGCTAAATCTATTATCGGCTTATCTCTACCGACCGCGGTTGCAAAGCTATTTCCACATGATGAAGACAAGTGGAAAGCGTTAGCACAAGCCTATAAAACGGTTTACAAAGAAGGCGATAATACGCCTACCCCGTTATTTACAGGTGCAAATGAGTTACTAGATGCTTTAGCTGGGAGTCAAGTGCAACTGGCTGTTGCGACAGGTAAATCTCGTACAGGGCTAAACCGCTTAATGGCTGAAACATCAACTGAAGATTACTTTGTGACTACTAAAACAGCTGATGAAGCACAGTCGAAGCCGAATCCTGATATGTTAAATCAAATTTTAACGATTACAGGTGTGGCTGCTGAAGATGCCATTATGATAGGTGATTCATTATTAGATATTGAAATGGCTAAGCAAGCGGGGGTTGCAGCGGTTGGATTGACTCATGGTGCCGCAACTCGAGCAGCGCTTGAAAAGACCCAAGCGCTGGCTGTACTAGACAGTTTAGCTGAATTACAAACTTTTCTGTTGACTGAGCAACACATCGACGTCAAAGCAAGCTAACAGTTCGGTTAATCTAATTAAAGGCAGCCCAATTAATGAATTTGGATCGCTGCCTTCTAATTTCTCAAACAGGCAAATCCCTAACCCTTCGCTTTTAAAGCTGCCTGCGCACTGGTAAGGCGTTTCAGCATCACAATATGCCTCGATTTGTTCGAGGGTTAATTTCTTAAAATGAACGTTGAACGGTTCAACAATGACTTCTTGTCGGTCAGTTGCTATATCGTACAAGCACAATCCGGTTAAAAATCTCACTTTATTGCCACTGAAGCTTTGCAGCTGTTTGATGGCATTTACTCTTGTATGAGGTTTGCCGAGTATTTTACCGTCGTAAACAGCCACTTGATCAGAGCCAATCACCAAACCATCTTTGAATTTGTTATTGGCTGCTTTTGCTTTTAATACACTTAATCTGGCTACCAGCTCTTCTGGTGTTTCATCTCGTAAATGACTTTCATCAACATCAGGTGAAAACGATGAGAAAGGAAGGTTTAATTTTTTTAAAATTTGCTGCCTAAATGGCGAGCTTGACGCTAAAATAAGAGGAGTTTTCATAAACACTTAGTTGTCAAAATACCAATGGCGCTAGAATAGGGCGCAATAGAGCGAAAAACAAAGGAAACTTTGATTTTTATTTTGACTAAGACATTAACTATCTATATGATGCAGCCCCTATGCAAAAGGTGAAAATTCCCATCACTCTTGATCCTTGCAGAGCAGCTCAACGCAGACTCAGTTATGACGGCGTTGTTCAGCTTGAAGAACTTTCTCGTTTAGAGCAAGTTGTGCAAGATCAAACTGGTGAAATAGCGGTAGACATTCATTGCAGTAATGATGAACAAGGGTTAGTTGTAATTCGCGGTTCTTTCCGTGCGCATTTAACCGTTATTTGTCAGCGTTGTAATGGTGATTTAGGGTTGGATTTGGAACATGACTTTGCTTATTCACCGGTTAAAGCGGGTGATGAGTCGGACCATCTTCCTGATTGCTACGATGTGGTTGAACTGAATGAAGAAGGTGAAATAAATCTTCGTCAACTTATAGAAGACGAGCTTATTTTAGCGATTCCTATAGTACCAACTCACGACGAAGCATCTTGCGCTTATTCCGAAGAGCCTGCGAGCTTTGGTGAAGTAGTTGCAACAGAGAGCAAACCAAATCCATTTGAAATTTTAAAACAACTTAAGAAAGATTCTTAGGAGAAGGCTAATGGCTGTACAAAAAAGCAAAAAGTCTCGTGCAAGACGTGGCATGCGCCGTTCACACGACGCAATCAGTGGACCAGCTCTAACTGTAGATCAGGTTTCTGGAGAGACTCATCTTCGTCACCACGTGACTGCTGATGGTTACTACAAAGGCGAAAAAGTAATTTCTAAATAAGAGATTGCTTTTATGCTGACTCATCTAACCATTGCGTTAGATATGATGGGGGGCGATTACGGCCCCCGTTCATCTATTCCAGCCGCAATTTCTGCGGTAAAAAAATATCCTCATCTTACATTGCTCCTGTGTGGCGATGAAAACTGTATTTCTGACGCTTTAAGAAAACATAAAGCAGATGCACACCCAAGACTGATTATTAAGCACTGTAGTGAAGTCGTCTCTAATAACTGCGAACCGGCGCAAGCGCTTCGTAATAAAAAAGACTCTTCAATGCGTGTCGCTTTAGATTTAGTAAAAAGCAAACAAGCACAAGCTTGTGTTAGCTCAGGTAATACAGGTGCACTTTTACTGATAGCGCATTTTGTATTAAAAATGCTACCCGGCATCAAACGGCCTGCACTCATTTCAGCTGTACCTACAGAAAAAAAACAACCTGTATATTTACTGGATCTTGGTGCGAACGTGCATTGTGATGCCCAGAGTTTGTTTCAGTTTGGCATTATGGGCAGTATTGTTGCCGGCGAGACCTGTAAAGGTGATAGACCAAAAGTGTGTTTGCTTAATATTGGCTCTGAAGACATTAAAGGCAATGACACAATTAAAGAAGCCGCGAATATGATGAAGGCAACGCCTTATATTAACTACGTAGGGTTTTGTGAAGGCAGTGATATGTTTTCAGGTAAAGCCGATGTTGTAGTTTGTGAGGGGTTTGTGGGTAATGTCGCACTAAAAACATGTGAAGGTATTGCTAAACTTATTATGCATAAGTTTACAAAAGCGTTGAAAAAACGTTTTTTCTACCGATTATTAGCCGTATTGCTCAGTCCAATCATAAAAAAACTCTACAGAAGGGTGAACCCCGACCAGTATAACGGTGCAAGTCTGGTAGGATTGCGTGGTATTGTTGTGAAAAGTCACGGAAATGCTTCGAACAAGGCGTTTCTTGCTGCAATCGAAGAAGCCATCAGAGAAGTTGAAAAACAAGTTCCTGAAAAAATAGAAGCGACCTTCGAACAAATTGCATTAGATGAAGAACATTCGCCATCGTCCCTCGAAAATAATTAACTTGGGGTGAGGGTGGCATAACTATTATTATAAAGAGCATTATATGTCACAGAAAATTGCACTTTTATTCCCAGGTCAAGGCTCACAAGCAGTTGGTATGCTTGCAGAGTTACTTGAATCATCAGAAATTGTAAAAGCAACATTTGCAGAAGCGTCGGAAGCGCTTGGTTATGACTTAGCAAATCTTGTTGTTAACGGTCCAGCTGAAGAACTAAATCAAACTCATCGTACACAACCAGCATTACTAACTGCGAGCGTTGCGGTTTACCGTGAATGGTTAGCAAGCAATGCAGAAGTTGAGACCGTTCTAGCTGGTCACAGCTTAGGTGAGTACTCAGCTTTGGTGTGTGCAGGTGTAGTAAGTCTTGCTGAAGCCGTAAAATTGGTTGAGAACCGTGGTCTTTATATGCAAGAAGCCGTACCAGCAGGTGTAGGTTCAATGGCTGCTATTATCGGTCTTGATGACGACAAAATCCAAGCAATTTGTGCTGAGCTTTCGGGTGAGCAAGTTGTTGCACCAGTTAACTATAACTCTCCGGGTCAGGTTGTTATTGCAGGCCACAAAGAAGCGGTAGAAAAAGCATCTGAAGCGTGTAAAGAAGCAGGCGCAAAACGCGCACTTCCATTAGCGGTAAGCGTGCCTTCTCATTGTGAACTAATGAAGCCTGCGGCAGAAAAACTGGCTGCTGATTTAGAAGCGCTTGCATTCAATGCACCGAAATCAAGCGTGATCAACAACGTTGATGTTGCCATTGAAACAGAAGCGGCAGCGATTAAAGATGCGCTAGTGCGTCAGCTATACAGCCCAGTGCGTTGGACTGAAACAGTTCAAGAACTTGCAAAGCTTGGCATTACACAAAGTTACGAATTCGGCCCAGGTAAAGTATTGAGCGGTCTAGTTAAACGTATTGATAAGTCAATTGCATGTGCATCAGTAAATGATGCAGCAGCAATTGAATCTGCTAAATAAGAAGAGATAAATAATGAGCAATCTATTTTCATTAGAAGGTAAAATTGTTTTAGTAACAGGTGCAAGCCGTGGTATCGGTAAATCTGTTGCTAATGCATTAGTTGCACAAGGTGCGATTGTTGCGGGTACTGCGACGAGCGAATCTGGCGCTGAAAAAATTAGTGAATATTTAGGCGAAAACGGTAAAGGTTACGCGCTAAACGTGACGGATGCTGATTCAATCACAGCAACGTTAGCGGCAATTAAAGCTGATTTTGGTGATATTGACGTGCTAGTTAATAACGCGGGTATCACTCGTGATAACCTACTTATGCGTATGAAAGACGATGAATGGAACGACATCATCGATACCAACTTAAGCTCTATCTACCGTCTTTCTAAAGCGGTTCTTCGTCCTATGATGAAGAAAAAAGCAGGCCGTATCATCAACATTGGTTCTGTTGTGGGCACGATGGGTAATGCAGGTCAAGCAAACTATGCAGCTGCAAAAGCGGGTGTAATTGGTTTTTCTAAATCTCTAGCACGTGAAGTGGCTTCTCGTGGTATTACAGTGAACGTTATCGCACCAGGTTTCATTCAGACTGACATGACTGATGAGCTAACTGATGAGCAAAAAGCAGCAACGCTTGCTAACGTGCCTGCAGGTCGTTTAGGTCAGCCTGAAGAAATTGCAGCTGCTGTATGTTATTTAGCGTCTGATGCGGCTGCGTACGTATCAGGTGAGACTTTGCATGTAAATGGTGCGATGTACATGGTTTAATTGCTGTAGATCATAAAAAAGATTCAATTAATTTTTTGTGATCTTGCTGCAATCTTACTTGAAATTGCTATTAAAATAAGCGATAAAAGTATAAATTAATTTATAACAGGTTTGACCAGATCAAAATATCTGAGCAAATCCTTGAAACCCAGAATTATGCGCCGTACACTACGCCGCAATCTGAAAATAACGCAAATGCGTTTTAATAAAGGAAAGAAGAATGAGCGATATCCAAGAACGCGTAACGAAAATCATTGTTGAGCAACTAGGTGTTAAAGAAGAAGAAGTTAAAAACGAAGCGTCTTTCGTAGACGACTTAGGTGCTGACTCTCTAGACACTGTTGAGCTAGTAATGGCTCTAGAAGAAGAGTTCGACACTGAGATCCCTGACGAAGAAGCAGAGAAAATCACTACTGTTCAAGCAGCGATCGACTACGTTACTGCTCACGCTGAGTAATCAAACGTATCACTTGGGGCAGCATTCGCTGCCCTTAGTCTTTTCTACCCCCTCATAAAAATAATCAATCCCTTTTGGAGGAAACCGTGGCTAAACGTCGAGTCGTAGTAACTGGCTTAGGTATGTTGACGCCGCTAGGTAATGATGTTGCATCAACCTGGCAAGGCTTACTAGAAGGCCAAAGTGGCATTTCTAACATCACGCACTTTGATACCACAAATTTTGGAACTAAATTCGCAGGTCTGATCAATGACTTTGATGTCACTGAGTACATGCCGAAGAAAGAAGCCAAAAAAATGGACTTGTTTATCCAATATGGTGTTGCAGCAGGGGTTCAAGCTTTAAAAGACTCAGGTCTTGAAATCACTGACGAAAATGCAGCACGTGTAGGTGTCGCTGTAGGTTCAGGTATCGGTGGTTTAACATTAATCGAAGAAAACCATGTAAAACTACTTAATAGTGGCCCACGTAAGCTGTCACCGTTTTATGTGCCTTCGACAATTATCAATATGATCTCTGGTCACTTGTCTATCATGCATGGCTTGAGAGGTCCAAATATTTCAATCGTTACTGCTTGTACAACTGGTTTGCATAACATCGGCCATGCTGCGCGCATGATTGCTTATGGTGATGCAGATGCAATGGTTGCAGGCGGTGCGGAAAAAGCATCTACGCCAATTGGTATGGGTGGTTTCAGTGCAGCACGTGCACTTTCAACACGTAATGATGATCCACAAGCTGCTTCTCGCCCTTGGGATAAAGACCGTGATGGCTTTGTACTGTCAGATGGTGCGGGCGTGATGGTACTTGAAGAGTACGAACATGCAAAAGCACGCGGTGCAAAAATTTATGCTGAGCTAGTTGGCTTTGGTATGAGTGGCGATGCATTCCATATGACGTCACCACCTGAAGATGGTTCAGGCGCGGCGCTTGCTATGGAAAATGCCCTAAAAGATGCGGGTGTAAACGCTGAAGAAGTGGGTTATATCAACGCACACGGTACTTCAACGCATGCGGGCGACAAAGCTGAAACGCAAGCGGTTAAGTCTATCTTCGGTGCCGCTGCTGATAAAGTGATGGTTGGTTCATCTAAATCAATGATGGGTCACCTCCTTGGCGCTGCAGGCTCTGTTGAGTCAATTATCACAGCGCTATCGTTACACGACCAAAAAGTATCACCGACCATTAACCTAGATAACCCAGATGAAGGCTGTGATCTAGATTATATTGCTCACACAGGTCGTGACGCAAAACTTGAGTATGCTTTATGTAACTCATTCGGTTTTGGTGGAACCAATGGCTCGTTGCTATTTAAAAAGGTATAATCTTTAAATACGGCGACAAACTATTAAAGAAAGCCTGGCAATGCCGGGCTTTTTTGTGATTAAAATGAGCTTAAAAATAACAACCACAATCACACCTCAAGACCGCGGCTTCCAATATGGCGATGGCTTTTTTACCACCGCAGCCATTAAATCAGGCAAAGTCCAACACTGGGATTTTCATCTCACACGCCTACAATCATGTGCCAAAGCACTATATTTTCCAAAAATTGATTGGCAACAGTTGCAACTCGAGTGTGAAAAGCATGCGGCAGAGCATCAATTAGCCGTATTAAAAGTGGTTATCACCAGAGGTGAGGGAGGGCGTGGTTACCAAGCGCCTGACGAGCCAAGCCTCAATGCGATTGTCTCCATCCTTCCTTTTCCCACACATTATGCTGATTGGCAGGCTCAGGGGATCAAAGTGAGCACTTCAAACGTAAAATTGGGTCATCAGCCTTTGTTGGCTGGCTTAAAAACGTTAAATAGACTTGAACAAGTGCTGATCAAACAAGATGCCAAGCAGTTTACTGATAGCCATGATGTGGTAGTGTTAGACATTCATAATCAAGTGATTGAAACATCAGCAGGAAATTTGATTGGTTTTAAAAATGGTGAGTTATTTACACCTAAATTGTCAAAAGCAGGAATAAAAGGTGTTTACCTTAGTGCATTGCAGCAAGTAAATACCATTATTGAAGTTGAAGAGAGTATCGGTTTTTGGTCTGATATGGACGTGTTGTTTACTTGTAATAGTTTGATGGAGTTAGTGCCAATTATTCAATTAGATACTAAACAGTTTGAGCTTGAAGCTGCTTTAATCGTCAAACAGAGTTTAATGGGTTCCTTACATGCTTAAGAAGATAACTGCAGTCTTTGTGCTCTTGATGTTAATCGCTGTCGTATTTATTCAACAGCAAATCACACACTTCAAGCAGTTACAACTGACAAACATCTCTGAGCTATTTGAAGTGAAACGTGGTACGGGTGTTCATCGACTTTGTAATGAGTGGTTAGCGAAAGGCAATATTGATTCATGTTTTGCACTACAAGTATATGCCAAGTTATATCCTGCGAATACCTCGCTAAAACCAGGCTTATATGAGCTACAAAACTTAACCGTGTTAGAGGCCATTGATAAAATTCACCAAGGCCAGCAAAAACAGTTTAGTTTTACTGTGATTGAAGGTGACACTTTAAAAATGGTCCTCAATAAGCTCAAATCGGCTGATTTCATCGATTACGATATTGACGAGGCAACGCTTTCAGAGCAATTAGAAGTGACTAACTATGCGGAAGGCTGGTTACTACCTGAAACTTATTTTTATCATGCAAACGATAGCGCATTGTCGATAATTACTCGTGCACATGAGGCAATGAAAACAGAGCTCGTGCAAGTGTGGGAAAATAGAATGGCCAATTTGCCACTGCAAAATGCTTATGAGGCGCTTATATTGGCATCGATCATTGAGAAAGAGACGGGTTATGCAGGAGAGCGCAAAAAAATCGCTTCAGTGTTTATTAACCGACTCAATAAGAAAATGCGTTTGCAAACTGATCCAACGGTAATCTATGGATTGGGAGAACGCTTTGATGGCGATATTAAACGCAAAGATTTAAAAGAGCATACGCCTTATAATACATACAGAATAAATGGTTTGCCGCCGACACCCATTGCTATGCCATCAAAAGAGGCGATCATAGCGGCGACTCAACCTGATACAACTGATTACTATTATTTTGTTGCCATAGGCAACGGGCAACACCAGTTTTCTAAAAATTTAACGGATCATAATAAGGCCGTAAGACAGTATATTTTAAAGAGAAGTAATGACAGCTAAATTTATTGTGATTGAAGGCCTTGAAGGGGCTGGTAAATCAACAGCAATGCAAATTTGCCAACAGTTTCTTGCAGACAAGCAAATTGACTTTATTAACACCCGAGAGCCGGGTGGCACGCCAATGGCTGAAGCACTTCGAACGCTTGTAAAAAACCAATATGAAGAAGAAGTGGCAGGTGAAACTGAGCTACTGATTATGTACGCTGCACGTGCGCAGTTACTGCATAATGTGATCAGACCGAGTCTTGCTGCCAACAAGTGGGTACTGGGTGATAGACATGACATGTCTTCACAAGCTTACCAAGGTGGTGGCAGAGGTTTATCTCAAACCACATTGGATAGTCTTTCTGATATTGTGTTACAGGGCTTGAAGCCCGATCTCACCTTATATCTGGACATTTCACCAGAGGTGGGTTTATCGCGCGCACGTGGACGCGGAGAATTAGACAGAATTGAGTTAGAGGCGATTGAGTTTTTTGAGAAAACTCGCGCACGTTATTTGGCATTAGCTGAATCGGATGAAAACTGCGTGGTCATAAACGCAGAGCAAGCGATGGATAAAGTGCATGCTGATATTCTGGCGGCATTAGAAAACTTTTATCAGCAGGTTAATTTGTGATGATGCCTTGGTTAGAGCGTCCTTGGCAACAGCTCAATACGAGTTTTAAAGCGGGTCGCTTTCATCATGCTCAACTGCTTGCTGGGTTGCAAGGAGTAGGCAAGTTAGCATTAGCACAGGGGCTAGCTGATGCCATCTTGTGTGAAAATACTTCAGAACTTTTGGCATGTGGTCAGTGTAAAAGTTGTGGCTTAATTGCAGCACAAACTCACCCTGATAAACTGCTTGTCAGCTCAGAGGGGGCGACCATAGGTGTAGATGAAATAAGAGCAATCGGCGATTTCATCTATCATTCGGCGCAGCAAGGTGGTAACAAAGTAGTTATTGTTCACCAAGCGCATAAAATGACGCATTCAGCGGCCAATGCACTACTAAAAACCCTTGAAGAGCCAAATGCAAAACGCTTTTTGATTTTAACTTGTGATGATGTTGCGCAATTGCCAGCGACGATAGTTAGTCGTTGTGCAAAGAGCAATATAGCGGTTCAATCCGAGCAGCAAGTTAGGGCTTGGTTGACGCAGCAATTAGGTGATTACGCTGAACAGCCATGGATTAACTTGTTTATATCACAACCTTTGAAAATAAAGCATTGGTTTGAAACGGGTCAAGTTGAACAAATTAACCAATTATTCCATAGTATTGACACACTCAATCATACGACTGATGTGTCGCAATGTGTTGAATTATTGGTAAAATCACCAGAGTTGGTGAATGAAATGGGGCGCTTTGTTCAAGGGCGAATAAAGCAAGGTTTATACAATGGTGCTGACTTCTCAAAGATTACAGTCGCACAGCAGGCTTTGGCTGACTTTATAAAGGATCATCAACAGATCCCAGGCTTGAATTTACAATTAGCCTTGCTTAAGTTATTTACAGCGCTAAAACAGGCTTTGCAGTAGGGGATCACTATGCAAGTTTTACTTCTAGATTTTGAAGATTTTGACGAGTTATATCGTTGTTATATGCCCGCATTAAAGCACGGCGGCTTGTTCGTTAAAACTAACTCTCGCTTTGATATGGGGCAGCCTTTATCGCTTCGCGTGACTTTGCCAGATGCATTAGAAGAAGATGTGATTGAGGGCAAAGTAGTATGGATAACGCCGCAAGGCGCGCAAAATTCAAATCCACCTGGCGTGGGCGTTGGCTTTTCTGAGGGAAATGAAACAGTTAACGATAAAATCGTAAAATTGCTGGGGACAGCACTTAATTCAGAAAAACCCACCTACACCATGTAAGAGTAGTTATGATTGTAGATTCGCACTGCCATTTAGATAGATTAGATTTCGATAAACTTGGTTTATCACTCCCAGAAGCATTAGATGCAGCAAGACAAAAGCAAGTCGAACACTTTTTATGTGTAAGCGTCACACTTGATCAATTTCCGAGCATGCTTGAAAAAGTACAAGCATTTGATGATATTTCGGTCTCATGTGGTGTGCACCCTTTAAACCAAGATCAAGCTCTGGATAAAAGTCAGTTATTGTCATTGGCTCAACACGATAAAGTGGTTGCGATTGGCGAAACTGGCCTAGATTATTACTACTCAAAAGACACGCATTCAGTGCAACAAGAGAGTTTTGTTGGACACATAGAAGTGGCCAATGAACTGCAAAAGCCCCTGATTATTCATACCCGAGATGCCCGAACTGATACCATAGAACTGATGAAAGCCCATGGTGCCGATAAATGCGGTGGTGTTTTGCATTGTTTTACTGAAGATTGGAACATGGCAAAGCAAGCTCTTGATTTGGGTTTTTATATTTCAATCTCAGGTATTGTGACATTTAAAAACGCGGTTGAATTAAAAGAGGTGGTGAAGCAAATTCCACTAGATAGATTACTCATCGAAACTGACTCACCATACCTTGCGCCAGTGCCTTATCGTGGCAAAACAAACCAGCCAGCTTATGTACAAGATGTTGCATATTATATTGCTGACTTAAAAGGCATCACATATAAAGAGCTCGCAACGGCAACAACCAACAACTTCTATGATCTATTTAGCTTAGCCAAGCGCAAATAATCGTTATGTCAGTTGTAAACACACATCTTCCAGAACTTTTACTTGGTCCTATGGTTCGTCGGGCTGAAGTTAATAATGTGTGTTTGCAACTTGTCACTTCAATGCCTCGGGCCGTGCGTTTTGAGTTTACAGGCACTGAGGTTGAAAATGAGGTGCTCGAAATACCACTGGGTAAGCATTGTTTTTTCTATATTGTAAATGTCAAACCAACAAATGGTGAGTTCATTGCCGATACAGAAATAGGCTATACGTTGTATCTTGATGATATTAAAACGGATTTATCAGCTTATTGTTATTCTCATGCCGATACGCCCGAGTTTGTTATTCCTCATGTTTTAAAGCAAGTGTTACACGGCTCTTGTCGCAACCCGCATTATCCTGTTGATGACTCATTGGCAAGCGCAGATAAAGCAGTCTCTGAGGCGCGACAGAATCAAACAACCGCACCGACATTATTATTGCTCTCTGGCGATCAAATCTATGCCGATGATGTGGCCGGACCAATGCTTCAAGCCATTTATGCTGTTATAGAGCAACTCGGTTTATATGAAGAAGCTCGCACTGAATATATAAATTTACCTGATAATTTATCTGAGCAATTATTTGCAAGAACGCCGCACTTACCAAAAACACCGTGGCAAGAACGTTCAAAACGCAGTTTAGGGTATTGGCTTCGTCAAGATGATCCGCATTTTACCAGCGCGCATGCAGTCAATCACCTTGTTTATTTGGAAGAGTTTATTGCCTATTACTTATTAGCACATAGCGGAGTGTGTTGGCAGTTTTTTGATTTTGATAAAGCGCACTTTAAAAGTGCCAATGCGAATCAGACTAAATTATATGAGTTGCAAAAAACTAGCTTACAGGGATTTGTAAAGAGCTTGCCGAAGGTTGCAAGGTTGGTTGCGAATGTCTCAACCTTGATGATGTTCGACGATCATGATGTCACAGATGATTGGAATTTAACCGCTCAGTGGGAGCAAAATATTTCGTCAAATCCAGCCAGTCAACGAATTATCAGCAATGGCTTACTGTCTTATTGGCTATTCCAAGGACTTGGTAATGACGCAGGCTCAGTGTCTAAAACACTTTTAGCCCATTTCAACTCTAGCCTCAAGACAAGTGAATGGCACCTGACCAAATTTGATACGCACCTTCATCAGTTTGATAACTGGCATTACTGCCTTGAAACAACGCCAAAATTGGTTGTATTAGATACAAGAACCCACCGTTGGCGTAATGAGCAAGACTTTAATGAGCCCAGTGGTCTAATGGATTGGGAAATGCTGATGTTTCTTCAAACTCAGCTTCAGCATCAAAAAGAGATAATTATAGTTTCTCCGGCGCCAGTATTTGGAGTAAAAGCGATTGAAGCGGTGCAAGCCATTTTCAATGCCTGTGGTCACCCTTTGGTTGTAGACGTTGAAAATTGGATGGCTCATGAAGGCGCGGCAAGAAAACTAATGGATATTTTTAGGCGCAGTGACACGCCGATAGAGACTATTATTTTATCTGGTGACGTACATTATTCGTTTTGTTTTTCTGTGCAAGCACGTTTTGGGCAACATGATAATCGCATCTGGCAATTGACTGCATCAGGCATTAAAAACGAATTCCCAAAAACATTATTGAAGTGTTTTGATCATTTAGATTCTTTTTTATACGCGAGGTGGAGCCCGCTTAACTTCTTCACTAAGCGCTGGCAAATGAAAGTGACCAAACACCTTTGCCGCTCTGAGCATTTGCGCTCACCTTACCTTTTATCTCATGCAGCAATCAGCCTGATTGAGCTTGAAAACAACAAGCTGGCAGGCTACTACCTGTTGCACTCAGATGGCTCAAAGAGCGACTTTAAGCTCTAATTTTAACCCCAGAGATCACTGACACAATTAATATCGTAGATATAAAGACTTGTATATTTTTTAGTTAGTTTGAATTGCTTTGCTATATTTAAAACACTTTGGTGTGTTTGATGGCAGGGTATGAGAGCGACAATTCTATCTTTTTTATTTCTGCTTTTTTTTAGTCATGCTTTGCTGGCGGTGCCTCAGTTTACCGACACAGCACAGATCATGCGTTCTTATGACTATAATGCAGGGCTCACACAAAGTTCTATCACCGCATTGGCACAAGATCAATTTGGTTATATCTGGGTGGGCACGCAAGCAGGCCTGAATAGATTTGATGGTCATGAATTCAAACAGTTTCAGCCAAAACAACAAAATAAGAACAGCCTTTCCGGTGGTTTCATTACGGATATTTGCATCAGTGGTCAAGATGTGTGGGTAGGCACACATACTGGGTTAAGTCGTTACAACACTCAAAATGGCAGGTTCACATCTTTTCTCGCTAATGATTATGACGAGATCTCTTCAGATAGGGTGCATGATGTTACTTGTCAAAGTACACACATCATGGTCTCCACTGCAAATGGTGAAAGTTATCAGATTGAACAAAGCAGCTTAGAGGTAACAAGTTCTAAATTAATTGGTAATTTTATTCGTTCTCCCGAAGCGCAAAACAACAACATTTATTACCTTACTGATAAAGGGTTAATGGAGAAAAGCGGGCAGCAGTCGTTGTTACTTCTTGAAGGTGAATTCAAGATGCTAAAAGTCAGGGAGCAAAGAGTTATTTTGCTGACTAAAAGTGAAGAAATGATTGTGTATGATCTCCTCTATAAAAGAATTCTTTGGTCAAAAACTTTTGCAGAGATCACCAACATCACTTTAAACAATCTTTATGTTTCAACCAATGAGATTCTCTTGGCAACGAGCAATGGAGTTTATTTGTTCCATTTTGATGGCAGGTTAATCAATCATTGGTATAAGCGTCAACAAGCCAATGGACTGCAAGACAATAACATTCTTTCAGTTATGAGAGACAAGAATAAAGGACTATGGATTGGCACTGAAACCCGAGGATTACACTTTTTTAGCCAATTGAGTGAGTCTTTTGGTCACGTCAGCACAGATAATTACCCGGATTCGCCCTTGTCTACACCAGATACACGCAGCTTTGCGATTGATAAACAAGATAGAATTTGGATCGGTACTTCATCTGGCGTGTATGTTTTTAACGGACAAGGATTTATTGAATCACAGTTTATTTATAAAGCTTTATTGGCTGTACAAGGGAGTTTTGTCACCAAGCTATTCATGTATAAAGATGAGCTGTGGATAGCCACACGGGGTAATGGTGTCTTCAGATTTTCATTTATGACTGAGCAAATAGAGCATTTTAAACCTGATTTTGGAAATGGCCCTGAACTCAGTTTTAATGACATTATTGTCTATGACGGAGTATTACTGCTTTCTTCACGCACTATGGGGCTGATGTTTTTTAACGAAAACACCAACAAGCTAATGCCTTATTTTGCAAGCTCTCTTGATGCACCTTCACATGTATCTTCGTTGCTTGTTGTTAAAGAAGAGCTATGGTTTGGCAGCATTGGTAATGGTTTATTTCGTTATAAAGAAGATGAGCTTCAACAAATAAATACTTCAGATGGTCTGCTATCTAATTTGGTTTTTATGTTGGTTCAAGAGGCTTACGGCAGAGTATGGGCTGCAAGTGAACAAGGGATCACATTAATCCATAATGACTTTAGTATTGATCGTACTTTCACACAAAACGAAGGGTTAAGTAATACCGCTATTTGGGGTTTGATTTATGATGGTGTAGGTCATGTCTGGGCTGGCACCAGTGGCGGGCTAAGTCGAATAGATATTAGCAATTTTAATGTTCATAACTTCTCTCCTACAGACGGTATCCAAGATAATGAATTTAACTATAATGCAGCTTGGCTGGCGCCAGATGGGCGGCTATTCATGGGGGGAGCGAAAGGTTTCAATCAATTTTATCCTCGCAAGCTCGATGTTGATAATTCAGCACGCCCATTATTAGTGAGTGAAATTGAATTATTAGGTGAGTCCCTTTACCCAGCGGCTGATTCAGTCTTGCCAGTTGCACCAGAATTAGCGACTGGATTAAACCTAAAACACAACCAAGATATCATTTCACTTAATTACTCTAGTTTGGATTATGGTGCAGAACAAAATCAATTTTATTATCGGGTTATAGGCTTAAGCGAGCAGTGGTTGAAACTTGCTAATGGGGTGAGGCAAGTGAGCTTATTAAAACTCAAACCTGGAAACTATATTGTTGAAGCTTATACTATTAATCGTTTTAATGTTGCCTCTCCAGTTCATCAATTCTCAATTAATATTTCTGCACCTTGGTGGTGGAACACGGGTTCTAAGAGTTTTTATGTTTTCTTTTTGCTGACTTTGATAGCGTCGATTGTGTATGCAAGACAGCTTAGATATAAAAAAGTCGTGCGAGATAATATTAAAATGTCTGAGCTCAGACAACGCTTAGAGTGGTCCTTATGGGCAAGCGGAGACGAGTTATGGGATTGGCATGTAAATAGTAATCAAATTTATCGACACACAGTCTCTTCAAAAGTTGATTATGGTGATGCAGAAACAGTAATGACCATCGATGACTTCGACCAATTTGTACACCCAAAAGACTGCATTCTAATAGAGGAAAAAGTAAGAGAGTGTATAGAAGGGCAATGCGATAGCTATGAAATAGCGATTAGGGTTAAGGATTTATTTGAGCAATGGACCTGGGTGCTAGATAGAGGAAAAGTGGTTAGGCGAGATGAAAATGGGAAAGCGACTCGAATTGCCGGTGCATTGAAAGATATTGCAGAACTTAAGAAAAACCAAGAGGCACTCCAGAAGCTTAATGAACAATTAGAGATTAACGTCGCGATGCGAACAGATGAGCTTTATAAAAAGAATCAAAAGCTTGAACAAGCTATGTTGGAATTACAACATACTCAGCAAGAGCTTATTGAAAGTGAAAAAATGGCGTCATTAGGTAGTTTAGTCGCAGGCGTAGCTCATGAGATAAATACTCCATTGGGGGTTGCATTGACAGCTTTAACTTATAATCAAGAAAGTTTAGCTAGCATAGAATCTAAGCTTGAAAACAAATCTTTAAGGCAACAGGATTTGAATAATGCGATAAGTGAGCAAAATCAAGGTTATGCACTTATCTTAAGAAATTTAGATAGGGCACAAAGCTTAATTAGCAATTTCAAACAAGTTGCAGTTGACCAATCGAGTGAACAAGCAAGAAACATCTTTATAAAGTCTTACCTAAAAGAGGTGTTTGACTCATTGGTTCCTCTAACAAAAGGAAAGCAAATTGAGATAAATATCGAAGGAGACGATTTTGAATTACATACCTATCCAGGTGCTATTTATCAGGTCATCACCAATTTTTTAAATAATTCAATGATCCATGGATTTGAGGCCAGAGAATCAGGGAAAATAAATGTAACTATTTCTAGTGATAGTGAATTTTGGTATTTAAATTATGATGATAATGGCAAAGGCATGAGTGAAGAATTACTAAAAACGGTATTCGACCCGTTTGTCACAACGAAGAGAAATCAAGGCGGGTGTGGTCTGGGTATGCACATAGTGTATAACTTGATTAACCAGCTTTTAAAGGGTGAGATTAAATGCGAATCGAAACTTGAAGAAGGAATTAAAATTAAGTTGAAACTGCCATTGTCATTGATTGAAAAATAAACACACTCATAAATTGGCGGTGTTAAATCAATTATTCGTTACAACAGCATTTTAAAGTTTGGCGTGATTTTATATACTCAGTGGCATAGAAAATCATAATTACCTTGAGGTTATAGATGACTCAGCTTTTTCCAAAATCACGACTAAAATGGGCTTGCAGAAGGGGCATGTTAGAATTAGACGTATTGTTAGGGCCATTTGTGGATGAAGCTTTTGACGAGTTACCCGATGCAGATAAGCTAGTATTTCAGCGTTTACTTGAAGTTGAAGACCCAGATTTATTTGCTTGGTTTATGGGCCATGAAAAGTGTCCTGATGCTGAACTAAATAAAATGGTGCAATTTATACTTGGCCGAGTCAAAGTATAAAATCCTATTTGACAATAATCAGCAAGATTTCAAGGCAATGGCTCTGATCTTGTTGATTATTTGTTTTATCACATTCAATATTTTTCCACATTTAATTTCATTCTTATTCATTTCTCTTGCTGCAATTGCGACTTTATATCTTCTGAATAAATGGACTTTGACTACCACGCCTAGTCATGGATTTTTGCTGCTAGATTGTAAAAATCATTACCTAGAGATTCATGCTGATACAATTGTTTCTGGGCACATTATTGCTGCTGAATTAATGTTCTCAGTGTTGTCATTAAAGATAAAAGATCCTTTATCGAAGCGTAAGACTGTAAACTTTGTTGCCTCTTCTATGACAGAACAAGATTGGAAGCGTTTATGTAGAGTTGCATTGCTCCAAGAGCAGAAAGAGCGATAGACGCTCTTTCTTCGTAGATATCTTTGAATATTAAGGTTTTAACACTGTTGGAGTAGGGCTGTCGTTTTGCTCCGGGAAATCAAGCGTGTAATGTAGGCCTCGGCTCTCTTTACGCTCTAATGCACTACGAATGATTAATTCAGCTACTTGGACCAAGTTTCTAAGTTCTAACAAGTTGTTGCTGACTCTGAAATTTGCATAATATTCTTGGATCTCTTGTTGTAATAACTCAACCCGTCTTAAAGCGCGTTCTAAGCGCTTCGTTGAACGCACAATACCGACATAGTCCCACATAAATAATCTTAGTTCGTGCCAGTTGTGAGTGATAACAACTTCTTCGTCTGAATTGCCTACTTGGCTTTCATCCCATTGTTTAATCGGTGAAGGATCTGCTGCATCGCGTAATTTAGATAAAATATCTTTAGCTGCAGCGTGAGCAAAAACAATACATTCAAGTAGCGAGTTGCTTGCCATTCGATTTGCACCATGTAAACCTGTGTAAGCTACTTCGCCGATGGCATATAGGTTTTGCAAGTCGGTCTTACCATTAAAGTCCGTCATGACACCACCGCAGGTATAATGTGCAGCAGGCACTACTGGAATGGCTTCCTTAGTAATATCTAGACCTACACTTAAGCATTTTGCATAAATGGTAGGGAAATGTTCAATAATAAAATCTTTATCTTTATGAGATATATCGAGATAAACACAGTTGGCACCTAAACGCTTCATTTCGAAGTCTATCGCTCTGGCAACAATGTCACGAGGGGCGAGCTCTTCACGCTCATCAAAATCAGGCATAAAGCGTGTACCATCAGGGCGCTTTAAGTGGGCGCCTTCACCGCGCATTGCTTCAGTGATCAAGAAATTCTGTAATTCGGGATGATAAAGACTCGTTGGGTGGAATTGATTAAACTCCATATTCGCAACGCGACAACCGGCACGCCATGCCATTGCAATACCGTCACCACTTGATACATCAGGGTTGGAAGTGTACAGATAAACTTTGCTTGCTCCACCCGTTGCTAATGCAACAAACTTTGCTGAAATGGTTTCTACTTTGTCTTCAATACGGTTGTAAACGTAGACGCCTTTAACAGGTTGAGTAGGGCAGTCAGTATCAGTAACTAAATCAATAGCATTATAATTTTCAAGTAATCTGATATTTTTATGCGCTTGAACTTGGCTGACTAGGGTTGTTTGCACAGCTTTTCCGGTTGCATCTGCCGCATGCAGAATACGTCTGTGACTGTGACCGCCTTCTCTGGTGAGGTGATAACGTTCTTTTCCTTTGCTATCAAACTCCATATCGAAAGGGACGCCTTGTTCAATTAACCACTTTAAGCAAGCCTTAGCATTGCTTGCTGTGTAATAAACCGCATCTCTATCACATAAACCACCACCGGCTGCAAGCGTATCTTCAACGTGCGATTCAATACTGTCATTCTTTTTATCAAAAACCGCAGCTATGCCGCCTTGAGCATAAAGTGTAGACCCTTCTTTTAATGACCCTTTACTGATCACAGTTACACGACAACTGTCAGCGAGTGAAAGAGCAAGGCTCAATCCGGCAGCACCACTACCAATGACAACAACGTCGGTATCATGGTTATTGATTTGTTTCATATTTGAATCTTCGTTTTTTCTATGTGATGTACACTAACAAAGTGTACTATGATCGTAAAAGTACGAACGTTAGGCCAAAATAGACTTTTCAAAAGAGGTTATTTTAGGCGTTTGAACGATATTTTAAAAAAAATTTCAAAAAAACAGAACTTTTTATTTATTAGTGTGTCTCAATTGCTGTGAATGATGGCAACTCACATTTAGTTACAATTATAAAAAAGAGGAGTACCGGCTCGAATGAGCGAGCAGGAATTGGATTTAGCATTGGTTAAGCGGGTACAGCAAGGAGATAAAAACGCCTTCAACCTCTTAGTTGCCAAATATCAAAACAGAATCGCCGGTCTTATCTCACGATATGTATCAAATCAAAGCGATATTGCTGATGTAGCTCAAGAAGCGTTTATAAAAGCGTATCGTGCGCTGCCTAATTTTAGAGGCGAGAGTGCATTTTATACATGGCTATATCGTATTGCGGTTAACTGTTCTAAAAATTATTTGGTGGCTCAAGGTCGTAAACCGCCAGCCAACGATATTGATGCTGAAGAAGCTGAACTCTACGATAACGCAGATTCGCTTCGTTCAAATGCATCACCCGAGAATTTATTGCTGAGTGATGAAGTCAAAGCAGTTATTTATAAAACCATAGATGGCTTGCCTGATGACTTGAAAACGGCAATTACCCTGAGAGAAATAGAGGGTATGAGCTATGAAGAAATCGCCGTGATTATGGATTGTCCTGTTGGAACAGTCAGATCTCGAATCTTCAGAGCGCGTGAAGCAATTGATAATAATTTAAACCCAATGATTAGTGAGTCTTAAATATGGCCCAAGCTAATAAAGCTGAGAACGAACAATTAAGCACGTCAGAAATATTCGATGGTGAGCGCCTATTAGATGATGCGAGCTTAAGCCAATTAGATGCTGAAAAATTCTCACGCTATGCCATGATAGGTGATGCATTAAGAGCTAAAAGCGACAATGCAGTGACTATCGATATAACAGCCAGTGTTGCTGCTGCACTTGCAGATGAACCTTGTCATAATGTAAAAGGCATTGAAGAAGTGGTTAGCCAACCAGAGTCTTCAAATGTAGTGAGCATTAGCAGTTGGAAAAAGCCATTCACTCAAATTGCAATTGCAGCGAGTGTCGCTTTAGTCGCTGTATTAGGTGTTAACACCATGCAACAAGCACCTGTAGTTGGTGATGACTTGCCAGTTCTTCAGTCTATTCCTGTTGCTGGTGGTGTTTCTCCAGTGAGCTTTTCATCTGAGGGCAGTGCATTACAAAGTGCTCAACAAGGTGTCAGAGAATTACAACAACAGCGTATTGGTGCGTTAGTATTAGAACACCAACGTCAGTCTAGAATGGCACAAGCTTTACATCAGGCTAAATCTGAGCAAACAGACGAGAATAAAGAAACTAATTAATGAAGCAGTTTATCTTTCTAGTTAGCTTATTTTTTGCAGTTGCGGCTCAGGCTTCTGAATCCCCAACTGCAAAGCAGTTACTACAAAATATGGCCACTGCAGTTCATCAAAGAAACTTTGATGCATCCTTTGTGGTGATGAAAGAAAAGGGCATGGAACCTTACCGTTGGTTACATGCTCTACACGAAAGTCAAGAACTTGAACTCTTAAGCCTACTAAACGGCGCAGGGCTCGAAATCGTTCGTGTTGATGATAAAGTTACTTATTTCGAACCACAGTCAGCCCCTTATTCAATAAAAACAGACACAATAGCTGGGCCAATTCCTGAAGTTCTGTTTAAAGATATTGCGGTATTAGATCAAGACTATGACTTTGTTCTTGGTGGAAAAGGTCGCATAGCGGGTCGTCCTGCTCAATTGGTGCGTTTAGAGTCAAAAGACAGTGGCAAATATAACTATTGGCTGTGGATTGATACTGAATCTTCATTGCTCCTTAAAGCGGCATACGTAAACCAAGCTGGCGAACTGTTAGAGCAACTTCAATTGACACATATTAGCGTAACCCCTGAGCCTGCTCAGCAATTGGTTGAGCTATTGAGTAAAGACTTCCCCGATCCAGTTGATCTGCAAAATGTGGTTGAAACAGATAAAGGGACTGCAAATTGGCAAATTGATTGGTTACCGCAAGGCTTCGCCTTGTTAAAAGCCGATAGACATAAATTAGATTTAAATAATGAGCTTGCAGATTATTATTTATTTTCAGACGGGTTAGTTGAATTTTCAGTGTTTGTGCAAAGACCACTTGCTGGTAAAAGACCGAGTGGCGCGTTATCATCAGGCGCAACGACTGTTTATGTTCACAACTCAGGTGCTTTTGACGTATCTGTGGTAGGTAAAATTCCACCGCAAACAGCGAAGAGCATTGCTGAGTCTGTAAAACGAGCTCTATGATAGAACAAACCTTGAGTGTCGCGAAAATTCGCGGCACAACCGCTTATCTTCAAGCCGAACCAAAACCAGCCTGTGAAGGGTGTAATGGTAAATGTGGCTCACAAATTTTTAGCCGCCTTTTTGGTACACAAAAGAAACTCTTTCCCATTGACCTGAATGAATCAGTAGAAGTAGGTCAAAAAATAAAACTCTCTCTTGATGACAGTCAGTTAGTAAATCATGGCGCTTGGGTCTATATGGCACCGTTAATGGGCGCATTTATGATGATGTTTATTGGCGCGCTGTTGTTAAATTTATCTGAACCATTACAGATTTTGTTTGCGCTCATGGGTGGTGTGTTGGGGTTTTTAGTGGCACGTTATCGAGTTAGCCGCATTAAACACCAAGTAAAAGTGGTAAAAATTTACCCAATTAGTTTCTCTGTGAAGCAAATAGATGGTGATTAGCGCAAATAAAATGTAAAATCCCACCCTAATATCTAATTTAATGACTTAAGAAGTTTAGAATCCAGAAATATGAAGCATATCCGTAACTTTTCTATTATCGCCCATATCGACCATGGCAAATCAACTTTGTCTGACCGCTTAATCCAAGTCTGTGGTGGTTTAACAGATCGTGAAATGCAGCAGCAAGTTCTGGATTCGATGGACATCGAACGTGAGCGTGGTATCACAATCAAAGCTCAGAGTGTAACGTTAAACTACACGGCTGATGATGGTGAAACTTACCAACTTAACTTCATTGATACGCCAGGACACGTTGACTTCACCTATGAAGTATCACGTTCACTTGCGGCGTGTGAAGGTGCACTATTAGTTGTAGATGCGGGTCAAGGTGTAGAAGCACAAACTCTTGCAAACTGCTACACCGCGATTGAAATGGACTTAGAAGTTATTCCAATTTTAAACAAAATTGACTTACCTCAAGCTGATCCACTTCGCGTAGCTGAAGAAATTGAAGAAATCGTGGGTATTGACGCGTTAGAAGCCGTTCAATGTTCAGCAAAAACAGGTATTGGTATTAAAGACGTACTAGAAAATATTGTACGCGATGTACCACCGCCAGTAGGCAACCCTGAAGCACCTCTTCAAGCGCTTATTATCGATTCATGGTTTGACCCATACCAAGGTGTTGTATCACTGGTACGTATTAAACACGGTGAATTACGTAAAGGTGATAAAATCAAGATTATGTCAACAGATCAAACACACATTGCTGATCATGTTGGTATTTTCACGCCTAAGCAGACAAACACGGGAGTGTTGAAAACTGGTGAAGTAGGCTTTGTGATTGCGGGTATTAAAGATATCCATGGTGCACCTGTAGGTGACACAATCACCCTGACACAAAATGCAGCGCCTGAACGCTTACCTGGTTTCCAACGCGTTAAGCCACAGGTATACGCGGGTATGTTCCCGATTGCTTCAGACGAATATGATGCTTTCCGTGATGCGCTTAATAAACTAAGCCTAAATGATGCGTCATTATTCTTCGAGCCTGAAAACTCAACGGCACTTGGTTTTGGTTTCCGTGTTGGCTTCTTAGGTATGCTACACATGGAAATTATTCAAGAACGTCTTGAGCGTGAATATAACATGGACCTTATCACTACTGCGCCAACGGTAGTATATGAGGTAGAAACAAAAGAAGGTGTTATTCAAATCGATAACCCATCTGAACTACCTGCGGTGAATGACATCATTGAAATTCGTGAACCGATTGTTGAAGCAAATATCCTTGTTCCTCAAGAGTACCTTGGTAATGTAATTACGTTATGTATTGAGAAGCGTGGTGTTCAAACTAAGATGGCTTACCACGGTAACCAAGTTGCAGTGACTTATGAGTTACCAATGGCTGAGGTAGTGATGGACTTTTTTGATAAGCTTAAGTCAACGAGTCGTGGTTTTGCGTCACTAGATTATAACTTTAAGCGTTTCCAAGCTTCTGATATGGTTAGGGTTGATATTCTAATTAACGGCGACCGTGTCGATGCATTGGCAATTATCGCACACCGTGAAGGCTCACAGCAGCGTGGTCGTCAATTGGCTGATGCGTTGAAAGAGCTTATTCCTCGTCAGATGTTCGATATTGCGATCCAAGCAGCAATTGGTACACATGTTATCGCACGTACAACAGTTAAGCAGTTACGTAAAAACGTAATCGCGAAGTGTTACGGTGGTGATGTGAGTCGTAAGAAGAAGCTACTTCAAAAACAAAAAGAAGGTAAGAAGCGAATGAAGCAATTGGGTAACGTTGAAGTGCCTCAAGATGCATTCTTAGCAATTCTTAAAGTAGGTAAATAACAGGACTTTTAAATGGCAGGCTATTTTTCTGTATTCTTGGTGCTTCTGACTTTAGGGTCAGGTTTAGTTTGGTTAGTTGACCATTACATGTTTGCACCAAAGCGAAAAGAACGAATTGCGTTGGCGCAAGGTGCCACGCAAACTCAACTTGATGATGACGTGATTGCGCAGATTGCACCTGAGCCTGCCATTGTTGAAGGTGCGAAGTCAATCTTCCCAATGATTGCCGCAATCACCATTTTCCGTTCGTTTATTTTTGAACCATTTCAAATTCCATCAGGCTCTATGATGCCGACGTTATTAGATGGCGATTTTATTTTGGTGCAAAAGTATGCGTATGGCATCAAAGATCCGGTTTGGCGTTCACAAATGATTGAAGTGGGCGAACCAGAGCGTGGTGACATAACGGTATTTAAATTTCCGTTAGATGAGCGTATTGATTTCATCAAGCGCGTTATTGGCCTTCCAGGTGATAGCATTGTGTATCGTAACCGCCAGTTATTCATAAAACCAAATTGTGAAGCAGGGCAAGAACGTACTGATAATCTAGTATGTGGTGAATATAATAAGATTGCGCTTGATATTGTGAATCGTGATGAGTTTATGCAAGGCCCAATGCCATTGGTAAGACTGACTGAAGACTTACCTGGTGCTCAGCATGATATTCTTATTAATCCACAAGCGCTTGAATCTACTGACCGTTATTACCAGCAATCGGGTACTCGTAAAGACGAGTGGGTTGTGCCAAAAGACAGCTATTTTGTGATGGGTGATAACCGTAATAACAGTCAAGATGGCCGTATGTGGGGCTTTGTTCCTAAAGAAAACTTAGTGGGCAAAGCAGTATTTATTTGGATGAGTTTTGATTTTGATAATGGCCCAGATAGCCTTCTACCAGGGTGGGTTCCAACCGGTGTTCGTTTTGAACGCCTAGGTAATATTCAATAAAATGAAAAGAAGTGTAGCAGAATTATATAAAAAAATAGGTTATGAATTTAGCGATGAGTCATTGCTTGAGCAAGCAATGACTCACCGTAGTCATAAAGGCCAGCATAACGAGCGTTTAGAATTTCTTGGCGACTCAATTTTGAGTTTTGTAATTGCCGATGCGTTATATAAAAAGTTTCCTAAAGCACGTGAAGGTGATCTAAGTCGCATGCGTTCGACGCTTGTACGCGGTCAAACGTTAGCTGAATTTGGTGTTGAGTTTAATTTAGGTGATTACCTGCGTTTAGGGCCTGGTGAGTTAAAAAGTGGTGGTTTTAGACGCGAATCGACACTAGCCGACGCTGTTGAGGCGATCATTGGTGCTGTTTTCTTAGATTCAGATATCGATTCTTGTACTAAGCTTATTTTAACTTGGTACGAATCTCGTTTAGCGGCAATTTCTCCGGGTCATAACCAAAAAGATCCGAAAACATTACTGCAAGAATTTCTACAGGCTCGTAAACTGCCTTTACCAAATTACACTGTGATCGACACGAAAGGTCAGGCACATAACCAGACATTCACGGTTGAATGTGACGTGGAAGGGATGGAAAGCATTATTTCTGTGGGCAGTTCACGTCGTAAGGCGGAACAAAAAGCAGCAGAGCAAGCATTGAAGATATTAAAGAATGACGCCTAATACGCACTGCGGCATGATCGCAATCGTTGGTCGCCCTAATGTGGGTAAATCAACGTTACTAAACAAAATTGTTGAACAAAAAGTCAGTATCACCTCGCGTAAACCGCAGACTACCCGTCACCGCATTATGGGTATTCATACGGAAGACAACTACCAAGCCGTTTATGTCGACACGCCGGGTCTTCATATTGAAGAAAAACGTGCGATTAACCGTTTAATGAACCGTGCAGCATCAAGCTCAATTGGTGATGTGGAACTGATCATTTTTGTGGTTGAAGGCACGCTGTGGACGAAAGACGATGAAATGGTACTAAAAAAAGTCCAAGACAGTGGTCGTCCAGTGCTTATCGTTATGAATAAAACGGATAACGTAAAAGACAAAGAAGCCGTGCTTCCACATATGCAGTGGTTGAGTGAGCAAGGCAACTTTGTTGGCATCGTACCAATTTCTGCTAAGAACGGTAAAAATATCGATTTAGTGAAAGATGAAGTTCGTAAACGCCTTCCTGCATGTGAGTTTTACTTCCCAGAGGATTACGTTACCGATCGTTCAATGCGATTCTTAGCTGCAGAAATCATTCGTGAAAAGCTCATGCGTTTCATGGGTGACGAACTTCCTTACTCTGTGACCGTAGAAATAGAACAGTTTAAGTGGCAAGACAATGGCGTTTGGCAGATCAATGGCTTGATCTTAGTTGAACGTCAATCACAAAAGCGTATGGTAATCGGTAATAAAGGTGAAAAGCTTAAAGTTATCGGTCGCGAAGCGCGTAAAGACCTTGAAGATATGCTTGATAACAAAGTATTTCTTGAACTTTGGGTAAAAGTGAAGTCTGGCTGGGCTGACGATGAGCGTGCACTTCGCTCTCTAGGCTACGGAGAAGACTGATTGCATAACGACTTTCGACAAGCTTACTTGCTGCATAGACGTCCTTATAGTGACTCTCAGGCCATGCTAAGTATGCTTGTTGAAGGTGTCGGCCATCTAACCATGTTGGCCAGACTCAAAGGCAAACAGTCTGTTAAACACAGTGCCCAACTTCAACCATTCACCCCAATTTTGTGCCGTTATGCTGGCAACTACGACCTTAAATATTTAAATCAATTCGAATTAGTACAAAACCCACTTCCTTTAAAAGGCAAGCCGCTATATTGTGCTTTTTATTTGAATGAGCTCAGTTATAGAGTGATCCCAGCCAGTGAGCCACAAGAATATATTTACGAACTATATCAAAAACACCTAAAACAATTAGTAGACTGTAATGACTTCGAACCCGTATTACGTTCGTATGAGTATCAGTTACTTGAAGCTTTAGGGTTTGGGGTGGAGTTTGACATGGATGCCGATGGTGATGAGATAAAAGATAAATATTATTACCAATATATTCCAGAATTAGGCTTTGTTGTAACCGACAACCCGCAAATGGGGTTTAATGGTAAAGTACTTAACCGTATGGCAAGGGGGGAGTTTGCAGATCCTGAGGTGCGCAAACCTGCAAAGTATTTAAGTCGGTATTTATTAAAACCACTTTTAGGAAACAAGGCTTTAAAGAGTCGAGAATTATTTTTATCAAGGTAAGGCAATGAAAGATATTTTATTAGGCGTTAACGTCGACCATATTGCAACGCTTAGACAAGCTCGTGGTACCAGTTATCCAGACCCTGCACATGCGGCAGCGGTTGCTGAGCATGCCGGTGCTGATGGTATTACCATCCATTTACGAGAAGACAGGCGTCATATTCAAGACCGAGATGTCTATGTAATGGCAAAAACCATTCAAACTCGTATGAATCTTGAAATCGCGCTGACTGAAGAAATGATCAATATCGCGCTTGAAGTGAAGCCCGCATATGTGTGCCTAGTACCTGAAAAGCGTGAAGAATTAACCACTGAAGGCGGCCTTGATGTAATTTCACACCAAGCAGCAATCACTGACGCTGTAAGCAAACTAGAAGCTGCGGGTATTAAAGTATCGTTATTCATTGATGCAGATAAAGCACAAATTGATGCTGCAAAAGCAACGGGGGCACCTTACATTGAGATCCATACAGGTGCTTATACTGATGCTGAAACAGACAAAGAAATGACACAAGAGCTTGAGCGTATTCGTGAAGGCGTGAAATATGCACATAGTTTAGGGATCATAGTGAATGCAGGTCATGGTCTGCATTACCACAATGTAAAGCCGATTGCTGAAATGCCTGAAATCTATGAGCTAAACATTGGTCACGCCATCATTGCACGCGCTGCGATTGACGGTCTTGAAAAAGCCGTGCGTGATATGAAACGTATCATGTTAGAAGCAAGACAAGCTTTATAAGCTTACACTTACTCTAAAAGGCCGCCCATGCGGCCTTTTCTATATGTGTTTCATTCAAAAGAGGTCAATATGCGCTGGCAAACAGATTTTTTAGAGAAACATACTCTTTTAAAAAGTTACCCAGAAAATGTGCAGTGTGTGATCGACTGGTTAGAGCCAGTATTATCACATCAAAAGAGCCCATTTTGTTTAGCCATTAATGGTGCTCAGGGCAGCGGTAAGTCAACACTATCGGAGTATTTAAAGGCATACTTAGAGAGCCAAGGTATTGCCACTGAGATTGTTTCTTTAGACGACTTTTATTTATCAAAAGCACAAAGAGCAGAGCGAGCTATTCAATACCATCCACTTTTCAAAGTACGAGGCGTGCCAGGTACGCACGATGTTTCTTTTGCTATTGAGCAAGTAAAGCGATTTAAAAATAGTGAGGATTTTATCCTGCCTCGTTTTAATAAAGCGACCGATGAGCCATATAGCAGTGCTAACTGGTTAAAATGCACAAATAAGCCCAAGGTGCTTATTTTTGAAGGTTGGTGCCTTGGGTTAATGCCTCAAAGTGCAGCACAGTTAAATAGGCCGGTGAATAATCTTGAAGCAACGAAAGACTCAAATGGGAAGTATCGTGCTCGAGTGAACCAGTTTTTAGTGGATGATTATCAAGCCTTGTTCGCACTTTTCGATAAATTAGTCTTTTTGAATGCGCAAAGCTTCGAGCGTGTTTACAGTTGGCGTTTGCAGCAAGAACATCAGCTGATAAATCGAGCAGGAACTGGCATGAGTGACGAAGAAGTCACTGAATTTATTCAGTATTTTGAGCGATTAACGCGTTGGGGTATTGAAAGCTTGAGTGCATGTAGCGACTTGCACATCAAGCTTGATGAAAACCGACAATTTAGTGTCTACTTAAACTTAGTTTAGGTTAACTCACTTCATTCAATAGTGGTTTGTTTTGACTAAAGTCACACAAGTTACCAACTGTCACATCAGCAATTTGCTCCAGTGCTTCTTCTGTGAAGAAACCTTGATGACCTGTAATAAGTACATTCGGAAAACTCACTAAGCGAGCGAATAAGTCATCTTGCAAAATTTCTTCACTGCGATTTTTGAAGAACAACTCAGATTCTTGTTCATAGACATCTAGTCCCAAGTAACCTAATTTTCTTGATTTAAGTGCTTGAATACAGGCTTGAGTATCTATGAGCGCACCACGACTAGTATTAATGAGCATGACACCGTCTTGCATTTTATTAAATGCGGCTTCATCAATGATATGATGAGTTGCTTCATTTAAAGGGCAGTGCAACGAAATGATGTCACTTTGGGCCAGTAACATATCTAGGCTAACTTGAGTATATGAACCTTCGCCAACGTTAGGGTCAAAGACTAAAACTTCCGCACCAAAGCCATTGAGAATTCGGATCAGGGCTTGGCCAATCTTCCCCGCACCAACAATACCGACCGTTTTTTTATGTAGATTAAAACCGAGCAAGCCATTTAGGTCGAAGTTATCTTCTCTCACTCGGTTATAAGCTTTATGGGTTTTACGACTGAGCGTTAGCATTAAGGCAACACAGTGTTCTGCAACGGCTTCAGGGCTGTAGGCCGGTACACGAACCACGCTGATCCCGAGTTTTTTAGCGCATGCTATATCAACATTATTAAAGCCTGCGCATCTTAATGCGATACAGCGTATACCCTGCTCAGCTAATAATTCTAATACAGGGCTTGATAAGTCATCGTTTACAAAGGCGCAGACAGCTTGAAAGCCCGAACATAGCGGTGCAGTTTGCACATTTAATGCTTCGCTAAAATGTGAGACGCTAATATTGCTGGTAGTTGATAATGCGTGTTCGAAATAGGGTTGTTCATACCTTTGCGAGCTGAACAAGGCGACTTTCATCATAAAGCTGACTCTCAATAGCGGTTTTTAGTGATTCTGGTTTAGTTCTAGGCGCATAACGTGCGACGAGTTCACCTTTTGAGTTTACTAAAAACTTAGTGAAATTCCATTTAATTGCCCGATTTTGCACTATGCCACGTGTATGCGTTTTCAAATAGTTAAAAATAGGGTGCGCATCAGGGCCAAGCACATGATGTTTTTGAGAAATATAAAAGCTGGCAGTGAAGTACTTGTTATAAGAATCGAGTAAAGGCTCACCTGATAAAGGCTCGCTATGACCAAATTGATCACAGGGCACTGCTAATATTTCAAAACCATCTTTTTTGTATTCTTTGTAGAGAGATTCTAATCCGGCAACTTGGTTTGCAAAACTGCATTTACTGGCAATGTTTACGATGAGCAGGGTTTTACCTTCAAAGGTACTCATTGGAAGTTTTTTGCCATTAAGTAAATCAATACTGTATCTATAAATGTTATCCATAATTAATACATCCAAAGCGAGTAGATTGCTTTTTATTTTTAATCCGCATGTGTCTATTTCATTTGCCATACCCAAGCGTCTTGGGTATAAAAGCTCCAATCTTCATACCCTAACAAACAAATAGGACAATTTTATGTCAATGAATGTGGCTTTTATCGGTTTAGGTGTCATGGGCTTTCCAATGGCTGGACATTTACAGAAAGCGGGTTACCAGGTAACCGTGTTTAATCGCACCACAGCCAAAGCTAAAGCTTGGGCTAAAGAGCATGGCGGTGATTTTGCAATTACGCCAAAATTGGCAGCAGAGCAGGCTGAAATTGTATTTATGTGCGTTGGTAATGACGATGACTTACGCTCAGTTGTGTATGGGGAAGAAGGCGTGCTTGCAGGTATGAAGTCAGGTGCAATCTTAGTCGACCATACAACCACATCAGCAAAAGTCGCGAAAGAAGTGGCTGAAAAGGCAACAGAGCAATCAGTCGCATTTCTTGATGCGCCCGTATCAGGTGGTCAGGCAGGGGCAGAAAATGGCGTATTGACAGTTATGGTCGGTGGTGAACAATCAGTATTTGATAAAGTGCAACCTGTTATGGCTGCGTTTAGTCGTTTTAGCCAGTTATTAGGGCCTGTAGGTGCAGGTCAAACCTGTAAAATGGTTAATCAAATTTGTATTGCAGGTGTAGTACAAGGCTTAGCAGAGGGACTTCATTTTGCTAAGCAAGCAGGTCTAGATGGTGAAAAAGTCATTGAGACAATTTCAAAAGGTGCTGCTGGTTCATGGCAAATGGAAAACCGTTATAAAACCATGTTAGCGGGTGAATATGAGTTCGGCTTTGCGGTAGATTGGATGCGTAAAGATTTAGGCATTGCCCTTGATGAAGCGCGAAACAACGGCGCAAGTATTCCACTGACAGCAATGGTTGATCAATATTATGCTGACGTACAAGCGCTAGGTGGTGGCCGTTTTGATACATCGAGCCTATTAGCGCGCCTAGATGCGATTCACAACAAGAAGTAACTTAGGTCGGGCGTAAAACAAAAAAGGTATGCGTTTAGCATACCTTTTTGCTTTTAGAAAAATACGATTATGCGTTTTCTTTTAGGAAGTTAATTACTACTTCGTGATGGTCTTTAGTCTTGAATTTATCAAATACATGTTTGATTTTGCCATCTTGAGACACTAAGAAACTAATTCTGTGAATACCGTCGTATTCTTTACCCATAAACTTCTTTAAACCCCACACACCGAACGCATCTGCAATGGCATGATCTTCGTCAGATAATAGGTCAAAGTTTAATTCTTTCTTAGTTTCGAAGTTCTTTAAACGCTTGATTGGATCTGGGCTAATACCAACCGCAACAGTATTAAGCTCAGCAAGTTGTGCTTTTTCATTACGCAGGTTTTCAGCTTGAACCGTACAACCCGGTGTTGACGCTTTAGGATAGAAGTAAACTAAAACTTGGTTTGATTCTAATAAGGTTTTTAGCTCGACTGTTTCGTCATTTTGGTTTTGTAACGAGAATAAAGGTGCGTTGTCACCTGCTTTTAATGTGTTCATATATATCCTTAGCGAATACGTCTTAAAATGTAATCTACATTGAGTGTACTTGAAAGTGCTTCGAATTGTACTTTGAAATCGTCAAGATCGATCTGTGCAGGTAAATTTAATTCTAACTCACAGCGCATATGTAATTCATTATCTTGTTCATACGTGTCAGATTTTAACGATGCGATACTGACATTATGCTCTGCGATAAAACGTGTCACTTTGCTGAGCGTACCTGGCGCATCTATCCCCGTGTACTCTAAATTATAAGCGCCAATATAATCGTCTTCGGTATGAGAACTGGTACGTTTCATCATGGTAAGCAAACCGAGCTCCATGCCTTTAATAGGTAGGGTATGCTCAACACGGCTGATGGCGGCCATATCACCGCTAAGAAGCATTATGAAGGTAAACTCTCGCCCTAGAATGGCGATACGACTATCAATGATATTGCAATGGCAGTCACTTACAAGCTGGGTGAGCTCGCTAACAATGCCTGAGCGGTCTTCGCCAATGGCGGTTAAAACTAATTGTTGGTTTGTAAATGCGGTCATTAAGTAGCCAAATTAATTTATTTGTTTCGTTTGTAATTGATTTACCGCATAAAAAGCTTTCACTGTAAATTCAACTACGATTTCTTAATGCTTTATTTCGACACAACTGAGCATAAACCGTCTTGAGGTAGCTCAAGAATACTATGCTTGTCGAATTTCAAAATATTCGATTGTAAGCTTTTTATTCACATCTTAAGAAGATCTTCAATACAGCACAGGGGTGTGTATAAGATGTTGATTTTCGCTGATGCTTGCCAATTTAAAAGCCGCGCGAGAGTCTAGCACAATACTAGAGATAACGCACCGTACAAAGCTTGCAGCCACTTTTAGGCTGGGCTTTCTTGTGTTTGTGTGGATAGACAAGTAACATATTCAAAATTTTTAAAAGTCAAAGATTCTAAGTGGTTAAAATTTATAAGAAAGTTTAGCCACAGTAATAATTTTCGCTTTTACAGTGAACCAAACTAAGCATGCCCGACTCATACAACTAAATAACAGGGTCTGCTAAGGAGAATAATCAGTGCAGTATTGGATCCCAAAAGCGGTCGCGTTAGGCGTGATCCTTGGTTTATCTGGATGTAGTGTTTTCACAAATGACACCCACCATGAAAGAAATTATCGTATCAATAAAGCAGTTCAAGTTCCGGGTGACTTAAAGCAGCCTTATAAAGATCCAACTTATGAAATGGCGCAAGCTCAGTATAGTAACGATACAGAAGAGCTCGCTCTAAGGCCACCGCAGCAAGTTCTTACTCTTGCTGCCGGCTCTTGGGTGGAACAAAATGATAAATTTGCTCGTGTCTTTTTCGACAAGAATGATGGAATCGAAAATCTAACGGCATTTATTTGGCAGGCGGTTGATACCGTTGCAACTGAAGAGCAAGCAGGATTTGAAACAATTGATAAAGATCAAGGTGTTGCAGTAACAAACTGGTATTCAGTTATTGCGCCTTCATCAAAGTGGTTTTGGGAAGAAGAAACAACGCCTTCTCAGCAAAAGTATAAGTTTACAGTTGCGCAAAGCGAACACCAAAGAACTGCGTCACTTCAGGCTGAATTAGTTGATTATAAAAGCGATACAGTTGAACTAACCGATCTTCTCAAGCAACAGCTTGAAGTAAGAGCTTTAAACCAAGTAATTGCAGAATTTGATTATCAATATCGTGTTTTACTTGTTGAACTTCGTAAACAACAAGGTGAGCTAGCTCTCGATATTGGCTTTGATCCACAAGGAAATGCTGCAATGGTAGCGCCTCAATCAGCAAATCTTGTGGTTGTAAATCTAGGTAATGTATTAGAACGTCTGAATTTTACAATTATCAAAATTGACAGTGAAGAGAACGAGTTACATGTTCGTTACGAAAAACCAGAAGACAGTGTTTGGGATTCTATTTGGGGTGATGAGGTTGTATCTTTACCTATCTCAGAAGGTGACTACCGAATTAAAGTAGCACCTTTAGATGAAAAGAAATCTGCTGTTACATGGCGTGATAATGATGCTGAACTATTATCAGCTGAACAGTTGTCGCAATTGCAACAAAGTTTAACAAAAGCTATTGGTAACAAAGGCTTATCAATTTAAGCAACAAACATTTTATGAACAGAAAAGAGCTACGGCTCTTTTCTGCGTTTATGTAGGTATATAACAATGACAACTCAACCTTATCAGCAAACAAAAGTACATTGGCGTACTTTATTTGCGTTCATCGTGCCGTCTCTAATCGGGGTGTTTTTATTTATGACACCGGTCGCGATTGGCGAAGCAATGACAATCCCCATTGCAGTTTTAGCAAAAAAACTACAAACATTAGTGGCTCCATTTATTCATGCCATGATTGTGGGTGTAGTATGCCTAACTGCAATATTGAGCTTAGTGGCAAAACTTTTGAAGCCGCAAGGACTAATGAAGTTTCACCTGTTTAAACATTTGTTCGATGTCAGCTGGATTTGGTTAATTACGCGTCTATTTGGTGCCGTTTTCATTGTTATGACTTTCTTCAAAGTGGGGCCTAGTATCATTCATGCTGAGCATACCGGAGCTTTGGTACTGAATGACTTACTCCCTGTGCTATTTTCGGTTTTTGTATTGGCAGGTTTATTGTTACCTCTATTACTTAACTTTGGTTTGTTGGAGCTCGTTGGTACGTTGCTGACAAAAGTGATGCGTCCGCTATTTGGTGTACCAGGTCGAAGTGCGGTTAATTGTGTGGCTTCTTGGTTAGGTGACGGCAGTGTCGGTATTTTAATGACAGCGCGCCAATATGAAGAAAAGTACTACACACAAAAAGAAGCCGCCATTATTGGAACGACTTTCTCGGCTGTTTCAATCACTTTTTGCTTAGTCGTGATAGGCCAAGTAAAGCTAGAACATTTGTTTGCCCCTTTCTATTTAACCGTATGTTTAGCGGGTTTTGTCGCTGCGATTATCGTGCCTCGATTACCGCCTTTAAGTTTTAAAAAATCAACCTATATTGATGGCACTGAACCTGCGCACGATGCAGAAGCAGTACCAGAAGGTAAAACCTTGTTTCAACATGCGTTGTCTGTGGCATTAGAAAAAGCTGAAAAAGCACCCGGCGTTAAAGGTACAGTTAGAGAGGGCATGACCAATGCCTTAGATATGGTATTTGCAGTTTTACCCGTTGTTATGGCTGTGGGTACTTTTGCATTGATTATCGCTGAGTATACGCCAATCTTCCAATATCTTGGTATGCCGTTCGTACCTTATTTAGAGTTGCTACAAGTACCTGAGGCTGCACAAGCGGCGCAAACCATAGTGGTTGGGTTTGCAGATATGTTTATACCTTCTATTTTAGCTGCGAGTAGCATAGAAAGTGATGTAACACGTTTCATTGTCGCTGCTATGAGTGTGACACAGCTCATTTATATGTCAGAGGTAGGTGCCTTACTGCTTGGTAGTAAAATTCCGGTCAATATCCTTGAGTTATTTACAATCTTTATTTTAAGAACACTAGTGACATTACCCGTGATTGCTTTAATGGCGCATTGGTTAGTGTAAGGTATTCAGGAAGAGTAAAGGTTAAAAGCTTTACTCTTTTTCTTTTGTATCTGGTTTGATTTGTTTGTCGATTTTCTTTTTTACATCGAACTTTGTTGAGTATTTAAGAAGGGCGACATTGCTCCAGATAATAGCCAGTACACCAATAATGATAAGCACGACTTGCCAAGTCTCTAATTGATTTGATGCCATGAGTGTTAGCCTTAATCGATTTTATTTTACGGTATTATTATAATTTCTAATGATTCGTTAAGATACCTTGAAATTAGCTGAAAAAATAAGATTTTATATATATGAGCTGATATCATCAGCGCAATTTAAGATTTGTTGTTAAATACATTCAGCTTCGAACTTTGTGAGTGATTAATGGAAAAAGTTTTAATTTGGCCTTCACAATATCCATTACTTTTGAAAGGGCTCGCAGAGCAAAATGGCGCTTTCATTCTAGACGCCCTTGAAGCCTGGCCTGAGTGCCAAACCTTGACAGATGATCAAGGTGTTGAAAGCACTATATTACCTCCTGTTTTTTATCTTACTTGGCTTAAGCCTCTTGACCCATTTGAAGCTTGCTACTTTCAGCATATTGATGAATATGAAGAAGAGCATAGGGTCTATACCGATATGCTTGTTTCACACTTCAATGAAGCTGGTCTTGATCAACAAGCAATTGTGTTAATGCTTATTCAGCGCCTTGCTCAATACAGCCAAATAGGCGTACAACTAAATTGTGTCGCTTATCCTGATTTTTTTGATTTATTGATTGAAAAAAATATGGGCAACGTGGCGTTGTGGATAATTGAAAATGGCGTAAAGTTGTCGCCTCAACAATTAGTTAGTTGTTGGCAGAATGAAAATTTAAGACAGCCATTAATTGAATTGTTGCCAGAATGTTTGGAAGATCTTGATACAACCACGCAGTATTTATTGTCTTATAACGATTCAGAGCAGCCGCTATTTGATTTACTTAGACAACTAATTGATGAAGATAAGGTGAAAACCTTACTAGAAGAAGCCCTACTTAGAGTCATTACATCAGAGCAAGTAAAACAAGCTGATGTTATTGAATATATAAAACAAGGGGCTACAGCATCAGTATGTGATGACAGTGGCAAGAATGCGTTTATGTACGCCATAGAGAAAGGGTTTGTTAGTATTGTTGAGCAACTTTTAGAGTATCAGGACCTTACTCAGAAAGATGCAAGTGGTAATGGCGTAATGCATTTTGCCGTTTTGTCTAATTCATCTGCAATGATTTCTTTGTTATTTAACCATGGTTGTAAGGCAAAAGTTGTTAATGAGTTGGGGCAAACACCTTATCGTTTGGCATTAAAGCATGGGGCATTTATAGGAAAGAAAACGTTAGAGCAACATGGTATAAAGGAATTATCTGAAGGGGAGCAATATAATCGGATAAGACTAGTGCATATACTAGTAGCACTTGCTTGCTTTGCATTCCCTTTGCAGCTAGCGCTATTTTTTAGTGATTCATTTGAATATAAAAGTGAAAGCGTTTGGTTGTTTTCAGCGATCAGTGTTTTGCTTGTTTTTGTATCTAAACGAATTAAGCATGGCGCATTATATCCTGTTAAGCGTCACCCTTGGTCATTAAAGCTCCTATATGGAAAAGCGTATTTGAGTACCAGTTTGCAGATATTATTGTCTTTGCTAGTACTATTTACCGTTTTAACGAGTAAATAAAAAGAGCACCATTAGGTGCTCTTTTTGTAACAATCGATTATTTTTATTTATCACTTTCATGAGCAGCTTTTTCATCTGCTAAGTCTTGCTTTAATTTACGAATTCTTAAACCTAGTTCTTGGCCGCGATGCTTCGCGTAATATGTACAACCAATGAACATACTGCTAGCGAATAATAGCTCAAGTAATACCCAAACTAATTCATCACTGGCAACCCAAAGTAGAGTAAAGCCATGCAAGAAATAAATCAGTACAATAAAGTTTGCCCATGCATAAGTATATGGGTTGTCTTTAATAAAGCCTCTTAGTGGTAAAAGCAGTGGCAGAACGTACACGGTAAACATAAAGCCTATGCTATGACCTTCTCTTGGAGAGATCACAAATAACCATAAAGGCATTAAGATAAGTAGGCCAATATAACCAAATAGGGCCATACTTTGAAATCGCTTAGTAAGCGGTTTTTTTTCTACAGGTGTCATTTTAATTTTTCTGCAATAGTAAATAGACGTTGTCCAACAGAGCGGCAAATTTTTGCTTCTGTTTCACTGAGTGTTGAGCTATTAGAAGCGCCTGCAACATGGCTTGCACCATATGGAGTGCCACCGGTTTGAGTTTGTAATAACTCTGGTACATCATAAGGCACACCCAAAAGCATCATGCCATGATGGAGTAGTGGTAATGAAAGGTTTAATAACGTTGCTTCATTACCACCATGCATACTGCTAGATGATGTAAAAACACAGGCTGGCTTATCAATTAACTGGCCCTTTAGCCAGATGTCACTGGTTGTTTCCCAAAATTGTTTAGCTTGCGCTGCCATCATGCCAAATCGGGTAGGCGTACCAAACGCGAGCGCATCGCAAACTAGCAAGTCATCCTTGCTAACAACAATATCGTGCGCATCTCTTTGCTCAAAAGTACGAAGCAGTACATTTGCACCGAGTGCTTCAGCTGCATCGGCAATTTCATTCGCCATAGCCCTTACTGAACCATGGCTTGAATGAAACAGAACCAATAATGTGGTCATTAAAGAATAGCCAATACAGACTCAGGTGGACGACCAATCGCAGCTTTATCACCTTTAACAACGATAGGGCGCTCGATAAGTTTAGGGTTCTCAATCATTGTTTGTTTCAGCGTTGCTTCGTCTGTGTCTTTGCTTAAATTTAGCTCTTTATATAGCGTTTCTTTACTACGGATCAGCTGATGCGCAGAGTCAAAACCTAGTTGAGCAAGTAACGTGTCTAATGTTGCCAAGTCTACAGGTGTTTTCAAATATTCAACGACACTAGGCTGAACGTCATTACTTTCTAGTAAAGCAAGTGTTTCACGAGATTTTGAACAACGTGGATTATGGTAAATGGTTACTGACATGTTTAAGCCCTATTTAAAAATTTCGCATATTTTAAGGTAACACAGCACATACTTAAAGCTTTGCGACTTCTTTCTGCATTTGTCGGTATTGCTTGAGTAGTGCTTTCAGTCGTGTTTTCTTGACAGTTTCATTGTCATTAACATGATTAAGGGCGCGCTGGATCTCGTCAGCAGCTTTCAGAAAAGCACCATACTCAGCAAGAACGTCTGCTTTTGCTTCGAAGTAAGCAGATTGATTTTTGTTGCTTTTATAAACTTCAGCTAATAGCTCTTTTGCTAATAGGTGCTCAGGATCATCAAGTAAAAAAACTCTTAATGTCTGTTCAGCAATGTCATACTCTTTTGCTTGTATTGCTGCGTTGGCGTAATTTAATGCTAATATTTGGTTGTTTGGTCTTAAGCTATTTTGTTTTGCGAGCAAGGTAACAGCTTCGCTTGCTTTTCCTTGGCTAATTAAAATATCGGTCAGAACGTCTAAGTAGAATAAGTTATTGGGTTCGCTATCTAAGAGAGGAGAAAGTATTTTTTCTGCTTTGTCTAGCTGCTTTTGATCTAATAAACTGATTGCAAGGCCGTATTGCAAATGGGCATTGTTGAGTGCTCTAGACTTTCTTAGCTCGTTTTCAAAAAATGCTTGGGCGTCTTTGCTTTCTAATTGATACCTCGCAATGACACGGCTTTTGGCTAAGTTAAATTGGTGGCTAGGCTGTATTTGTCTTTGTTCGTATTGCTGCGCTCTGAGGCGAACATCAGAGACTCGAGTATCTGGTAGTGGGTGAGTTAATAAAAAAGCGGGGGGCTTAGTTTGGTAGCGAACTTGGTTTGATAATTTTGTTAAAAATTCACCTGCTTGAGTTGGATCAAAGCCAGCATTATATAAAGTTTGCATGCCAAAGCGGTCTGCTTCTTGTTCTGCTTTTCGACTATGAGAAAGTTGACCAAGTGTCGATTGCGTTGAACTAGCAGATAAAATTGCCATCCCCGCATCTGGCGCAATAATTGTCGCAAGAATACCTGTAACAATGCCTGCAATAGTTAAAGCTGAGTTATCTTTTTGGTATTGTAACCTTCGAGCAAGATGACGTTGAGTGACGTGTGCAATTTCATGTCCAATAACCGACGCGAGTTGGCTTTCGTTATCTGATTGGGCAATTAAGCCAGTATGAATTCCTACGTGACCACCGTAAAAAGCAAAAGCATTAATTGCTTGATTATTAATCAAAAAAAATGAGAAGGGGAATCTTACATCATTTGCATTGGCGACCAATTTATTACCCAATGATGCTATATATTCGTCTAAAACGGGATCTTGAACGAGTGGTGATGCACCTCTGATCTGCATCATCATCACTTTACCCAACGCCTTTTCTTTGTCTATTGGTAAAACTTCTAATGCTGAAGAGCCTAAATCGGGAAGTTTAAAATCGGTTTGAGCATTTGAACTACTAGAAAACAGTAGCATAGTGCTGAGTAAGCCACCCAGCATTAAGCTTTTTAGCATGTTATTCCTTATTACAGTCAAGTCCGATCATGATCTTAGCTAGATCAATCTCGTCACTACATACACGGCTATCTTTTTCACAAAGTTGGTAAAATTCTTTAATTGAGACACCTTTTACCTTAATAACGTTCATTTCTTTTTTTAAATAAGCAATAATTTTATGAACTACTTTGTGAGAGTGTAGGATTAATGCCTTGTCTGCTAGGTCGCCTCTTTCAAAATAAAAGGCTATGAATTTATGTAATTGGTTAAACCTTAGAAGGTTTTTCATTGAGTGTGGATCCCAGGTCTTGAACTCAATGAATTTGTTATCTTTGATCAAAAAGTCTGATTCGAGAGGTTTATCTTTAGCGTAGGGGGTCGCCCATAACTCAAAGCCTCGATCAGTGAAAACTTGATGAATAGCAATTCTAGGCTTGTTTTCGCAATGAATAGTGCCATTATCATCCTCGTACCCGTCTAATAACTCTAAGTTCCAGTTACGCTTGTCGACGAGACGTGTTACTGCGTTATCAAAGCCATGCTGAAACAATCCATCACTTTCACTCACAGATGATGCAACTAAGTGATAAAAAGGTGGTAACTCTCCCCAGTTAAGCTGTTTTTTATACCAGTTGATATCTTTTAATGATGGGTTATCCGGTAACTTTGCTTTGTTATTAACTCTTGCCATAAGTACATGCGAAAAAATATAAACTACTAATAAGAATAAACGATTGTCGCTTAGCTATCTACTTTGATAATAGTTATGTTTGATTTTTTAATGTTACACTGCTTCTAGAAAAATTTATTATTAAAACTATGCAGTTAAAAATAGACTTAACAGAGTACCGATGTCCGCAACTGTTTGTGCAATTTAAGTTTCAACTAAAACATGCAGAAAAAAAGCGGCAGTCAGTGTGCTTTATTTATGAAAAAAAACAACTGATCGAAGATATCTTGGCGTTTTTAGACAATAAGCAGTTTGTCTACACCCATTATCAAAACGCGAAACCCTTTCCATTTATTGAGGTAAATTTCTAATATGTTTGAACTTGTTTCAAAGTGGTATAAGAATAAATTTTCTGATCCAAACTCAGTAACACTCCTATTTATTGTGTTGGGACTAGCTGCCGCACTTTACTTCTTTGGTCCTTATATATTACCGGTTTTGGTTGCGATAGTGATTGCTTATTTGCTCGAATGGCCAGTATCAAAAATAGAAGCAATTATTAAAAGTAGGGTATTAGCAACAGGCTGTATTATTCTTTTATTTGCCAGTGTTTTATTAATGATGGCCTTAGGCCTTATTCCAGTGCTTTGGCAGCAATTAAGTAATTTACTTCAAGAAGCTCCTGCTATGCTAGAAAAAGGAAAGGTCTTTTTGCTTCATTTGCCAGAGCAATATCCAACACTTATTTCAGGTGAGCAAGTAAAAGCGCTAGTCGCCAGCACTGAGAATAAAATTCTTGAAGCAGGCCAAGTAATCTTATCGTTCTCATTAACCTCCATTAAAGATATTGTCGCTTGGATGATTTATTTAATCTTAGTGCCTTTACTGGTTTTCTTTATGTTGAAAGACAAAGAAGCGTTAATTAAAAGTATGTCTGTATTGGTACCTAAAGATAGGCGACTGATCCAGCAGGTTTGGCATGAAATGGATCATCAAATCATGAACTACATTCGTGGTAAGGTACTAGAAATTCTCATTATTGGTACTGCCACATTTGTCGCGTTCTGGATTCTAGATTTACGCTATGCAGCCCTTCTTGGAGCACTGGTTGGTTTCTCTGTACTTATTCCATTTGTAGGAGCAGCGTTAGTGACTATTCCGGTTGCGGCGGTGGCCATGTTCCAATTCGGGTTAGACACACAATTTTGGACCATTTTAATTGTGTACGGGATCATTCAAGCCTTAGACGGTAATGTATTAGTCCCGCTTTTATTCTCTGAAGCGGTAGACTTAAACCCAGTATTTATTATTGTTGCAGTGTTATTTTTTGGAGGCTTGTGGGGCTTTTGGGGGGTATTTTTTGCAATCCCAATGGCATCGCTTGTGAAAGCATTGTTCAATGCTTGGTCTGATAGTTGGAAGCCCCAAGTTCAAAACTAACCATGCTTTTTTTGCGCTGCAGTCATTGCAGCGCAAAAAATTTCAAATTTCCTCTTGAAGTTATTTTTCCTCGCCCCATATACCTCATAACACTGTGCAAATACTGGTTTAATCGGAGATAAAGATGACCACAGCTCAAAAAGAAACATTAGGCTTTCAAACAGAAGTCAAACAATTACTAAACCTAATGATCCACTCTTTATATTCAAATAAAGAGATCTTTTTACGTGAATTGGTTTCAAACGCATCGGATGCAGCTGACAAGCTTCGCTTTTTAGCGCTGCAAAACGGTGACCTTTACGAGGGTGATGCAAACTTACGCGTTCGTATTAGTGCAGATAAAGACGCAAAAACCGTAACTATCTCAGATAACGGTATTGGTATGACCCGCGAAGAAGTGATTAACTCACTGGGTACGATTGCAAAGTCTGGTACTGCAGAATTTTTCCAAAACTTATCTGGTGACCAAGCAAAAGACTCACAATTAATTGGTCAGTTTGGTGTTGGTTTCTACTCTGCATTTATTGTTGCTGATGCAGTAACAGTTGTGACACGTAAGGCTGGCGAAGAAAAGGCTGTAGAGTGGTATTCAAAAGGCGAAGGTGAATTTACGCTGGCTGAAGTTGAAAAAGAATCGCGCGGTACAGATATTATTCTTCACTTACGCGAAGACGAAACTGAGTTTTTAGAAGAGTACCGTTTACGTAGTATCGTGACTAAGTATTCTGATCATATTTCAATTCCGGTTGAAATGTATAAGCAACCTGTTGAAGAGTCTGAAGGCCCAGACGGTGAAAAAATCCCTGCGCAACCTGGTGAATGGGAAGCAATTAACCGTGCGACAGCCCTTTGGACGCGTGACAAATCAGAAGTTTCTGACGAAGAATACAAAGAGTTTTATAAGCACGTAGGTCATGACTGGGAAGAGCCTCTAACTTGGGCTCACAATAAAGTTGAAGGTAAGACCGAATATACGAGCCTGCTTTATATTCCTAAAAAAGCACCATTTGATTTATGGAACCGCGACCGTCAAAGTGGCTTAAAGCTTTATGTGCAACGCGTATTCATTATGGATGATGCTGAGCAGTTTATGCCAAGCTATCTTCGTTTTGTGAAAGGTCTACTAGATTCAAACGATTTACCACTAAACGTATCACGTGAGATTCTACAAGATAATAAGATCACTCAAGCGATCCGCAAAGGCTGTACATCTCGAGTACTTAAGATGCTTGACCGCATGGGCAAGAACAAACCAGAAGAGTATCAAACATTCTGGAATGAATTCGGTAAGGTATTAAAAGAAGGTCCTGCTGAAGATATCTCAAATAAAGAAGCCATTGCGAAGCTACTTCGCTTCAGCTCAACGCATACTGACGAAAGCACTGAAAATGTGTCTTTAGAGCAATATATTGAGCGTATGAAAGAAGGGCAAGATAAGATTTACTATGTTGTTGCAGATAGCTTCGAAGCGGCGAAGAGTTCTCCTCATTTAGAAATCTTCCGCAAGAAAGGCATCGAAGTACTACTTATGGCAGATCGCGTTGATGAGTGGATGATGAGTCACTTAACTGAATTCAACGAGAAGCAGTTTGCATCAATTACTCGTGGTGACTTAGACCTAGGTGACCTAGACGACGAAGAAACAAAGAAAGCGCAAGAAGAAAGCGAAAAAGAAGTTGAAGGCTTAGTTGAGCGCATTAAAACAGTATTAGGCGACAAAGTTAAAGAAGTGCGCTTCACGCACCGCTTGACTGATTCTCCGGCTTGTGTGGTTGTTGATGACAACGACATGAGTTCGCAAATGCAAAAACTGATGGAGTCAGTGGGCCAAGCAGTACCAGAAGCGAAGCCAATCTTTGAATTAAACCCTGATCATCAACTTGTGAAACACTTAAACGTTGAGCAAGATGAAGATAAATTTGCACAATGGTCTGATGTATTACTAGATCAAGCCTTGTTAGCAGAACGTGGAAGCTTAAAAGATCCTGCTGCATTCGTAGCGAAACTTAACAAGCTAATGCTTGATTTAAGCAAGTAACCGCTTTTTTAATATTGAAGGGGCCAAAGTATCACTTTGGCCCCTTTTTTTGTGCAGTTAATCAGCAATTAGTATAAGTTGCTTGAGATAACATGCAGCTTGTGAAAAAATCCCAACAACTTCAAATAAACTCCCGAATAAGAGGAACACACTATGCGCATCATCCTTCTAGGCGCGCCGGGTGCAGGTAAAGGCACTCAAGCTCAATTTTTAATGGACAAATACGGCATTCCACAGATCTCAACTGGTGATATGCTACGTGCTGCAATCAAAGAGGGCACGCCTCTGGGTCTTGAAGCTAAGAAAGTAATGGACGCAGGTCAGCTAGTTTCTGATGAAATCATCATCGGTCTAGTGAAAGAGCGTATTGCTAAATCTGATTGCGAAAATGGTTTCTTACTAGATGGTTTCCCACGCACAATCCCTCAAGCGGATGCAATGAAAGAGAATGGCATTGCTATCGACCACGTTATTGAGTTTGACGTTGCTGATGAGATCATCGTTGAGCGTATGGGCGGTCGCCGTGTACACCCAGGTTCTGGTCGTGTTTACCATGTAGTTTACAATCCACCTAAAGTGGAAGGTAAAGATGACGTAACAGGTGAAGACCTAATCATTCGTGATGATGACGTTGAAGAAACAGTGCGTAAGCGTTTAGGTATCTACCACGACCAAACTAAGCCACTAGTTGATTATTACCAAGCAGAAGCAGAGCAGGGCAATACTCAGTACCACCGTTTAGATGGTACACAGGCTGTAGAAGCGGTGAGCGCTCAGCTAGGTGAATTACTAGGTTAATTGAGTTATTAACCTAAAAGAAAAGCCGCAATTGCGGCTTTTTTGTTTTATTCTACTTCAGTTTTTTCAGAAGATATTGCGTTAAGGTGCGCAATGGCTTCTTCGTAATTTGGCTCAGTGGCAAGGTTTGAAACGAGTTGCTTGTAAGTTATTTTGTGCTCTTTGTCTAAAACAAAAATAGCACGACTTAATAACCCCATATCTTTTATATATAACCCATATTTTTGGCCAAAGTCTCTCCAAACAGAGTCCGAAAGTGTTTTGATTTTATCTATGCCCTCAACTGCACAAAAGCGCTTTTGCGCAAATGGTAAATCAGCGCTGATAGTCAGCATTTCAACATTTGGGAATTTATCGGCAACTTCCTGATTAAAGAATTTAGTTTGTAAGCTACAAACCCCAGTATCCAAGCTTGGCACAACACTGATAAGCACTGCTTTACCAGCAAAGTCTTGTAGAGTGATAGGTTTAAACTGACTATCAACGACTTTAAAACTAGGTGCTTGTTGCTCAGTTGTTACACCTTGACCCAATAATGTGACCTGCTTACCTTGAGCAAATACTTTGCCTTTGTCTATTTGGTTTTCTTCGATTTCAAGCGCTGCAGAGGCGCATGAAGCTAAACTCAATGCCAGTAAGATTTTTTTCAGCATAAAGTATTCCTTATTGGGTTAACTTAATTGTTTTAACTGTATTATACTAATATTCAGATGATATGTTACTTAGAATAATTGCGTTGTAAATCTAAGCCGAATTTATTAACATTTGCAATTGTTCTGCACTTCAAATAATTATAATCAAAAGTGAATTACGGTAACTAGTAGTTCAATAATGAAGAGAGCTTTTATGTCAACATTGGTATTAATTTGTGATGATTCCAAACTTGCGCGTCGGCAATTAGCCCGCTCGTTGCCAGAAGACTGGGATATCAAAGTTGAATTTGCAGAGCACGGTTTAGATTGTTTAGAAAAAATTAAGCAATTCTCTCCTGAAATACTTTTCTTAGATCTTAATATGCCTCATATGGATGGCTATGAAGTTCTCCAAGCCATCAATGAGCAAAACTTAAATGTTTTAACCGTAGTTGTTTCAGGTGATATTCAACCAAACGCACATGAACGTGTAATGTCTCTAGGTGCAATTGATTTTATTCGCAAGCCCTGTGACAAAGAAAAGCTAATAGAGATTATTGAACAACATGGCATTCGTGATAGAGCAATTCGAGAAAGCTTAGTCCATAAGTTGGGCGAGCAAGTAGATTCTGAATTGCGAGACATCTACCAAGAGTTGACAAATGTCGCAATGGGTCAAGCAGGAGACTTGCTAGCTAGACTTCTTAATGTGTTTGTTGAACTGCCTATCCCCAACGTCAATGTATTGGAAGTAAGTGAACTCCATATGGCGCTGCAAGCCATCGATGCAAATGCTTCAACGTCGGGGGTATGCCAAGGTTTTATCGGTGGTGGGGTTTCTGGAGAAGCTTTATTACTTTTAAATGACTCCAGCTTTAAAGAAATCGCATCCTTGATGAATTATTCAGGCGAATTGAACAACAAAGTAGAATTAGAGCTGTTAATGGATATAAGTAATATCCTGATAGGCGCAATTTTATCGGGCTTGTCTCGCCAGCTAGATATGCCATTTAGTCAAGGGCATCCGGTCGTTTTAGGTCAACATTGTGAAGTGTCTGACCTCGTAAAAGCTAATAAAGGTCGCTGGCAAAGAACGTTAGCGATTGAAATTAGTTATGGCATTGAAGACCATGATATTAAATGTGATTTGATGTTGTTGTTTACTGAGGACTCAATTAAAACCCTCAAATATAAAGTTGCTTATTTACTAGAAGAATAATTGTATGCCTGCTGCAGATTTTGACATGAATGAAGTTCACTGGTTGATGGATATGTTTAATACCGTCGATGTTGGTCTGGTAGTGCTTGACAGAAACTATCAGGTCTGTGTTTGGAATGGCTTCATGGAAAACCATTCGGGTTTATTGCCAAGTGCAGTGAAAGACAAAGATATCTTTGATTTATTTCCAAGCCTTGATGAAAAGTGGTTCCGAAGTAAAACAGAGCCTGTTTTTGTTTTAAAGAATCGTTCTTTCACTATTTGGGAGCAGCAACCTTATATATTCAGGTTTAAAAATTATCGCCCGATAACAGGCAAAGCTGATCATATGTATCAGAATTCAACGATTATTCCGTTGACCACCCTAACTGGTGAAGTAAGCCATATTTGTTTGATCATATACGATGTCACTGATGAGGCTGTGAATAAGCAAGATCTTGAACTTGCTAATCGTCAGCTAGAAAAGATGAGCCGGACAGATAGTTTAACTAAGCTGTCAAATCGAGGTTTTTGGGAAGACCAGCTAAAGAAAGAGTTTCTTCGTCTGCAAAGAAGTCAGGGCATGAGCAGCTTACTGATGTTCGATATAGATTTCTTTAAAAAGATAAATGATGAATACGGCCATGGTGGTGGTGATGAAGCGATTAGACATATTTCTGATCTCTTAAAGAAAACATTAAGGGAATCTGATACTGCTGGTCGATATGGAGGTGAGGAGTTTGCAGTAACCCTTGTCGACACACCTCAAGAGGGAGCCGTTATCTTTGCAGACAGACTTCGCTCTCTTATAGAGAAGTCATCAATTTACTATGATGAAAAAGTTATAAAAGTAACAGTCAGTATTGGTGTTGCAACTTTTTCTAGCGATTTTTCTAAACATGAAGAGTGGATAGAAGCTGCTGACATTGCGCTCTATCATGCTAAAGAAACTGGACGAAATCGAGTGGCGTGTTTTAGTAAAGACATGAAAGATTAAAATTTCGAAAGCAAGCTGAATGTATTCAGCTTGCTTTTTGGCTCTCTTCTTCCTTAGGACATTGTGCAATCACTTCTACAGTATCTAACTCATTTACTTGCTCAAGTTTGACTTTAAATCCCCACAGTCTGTGTAAATGCTTCATAACTTCATCTTTTGAATTATGAAGAGGTATGCCATTTTGAGGAACGTACCTCAAAGTGAGAGACCTGTCTCCCCGTACATCAACGTTAAATACTTGAATATTGGGTTCATGATTACTCAAATTATATTGAGCTGAAAGAGCAGAGCGGACCTTTTGATAACCTTCTTCATTGTGTATAGCACCAACTTCTAAATGCGGTGCTTTTTGTTTATCAATAATGGTAAACAGCTTAAAGTCCCTAATAAGTTTAGGGGACAGGAACTGACTGATAAAGCTTTCATCTTTGAAGTTTTGCATAGCAAAATGTAGGGTATCTAGCCAGTCTGCACCAGCAAATTCAGGGAACCAGCGCTTGTCTTCTTCGGTTGGGTTTTCGCAAATGCGCCTAATATCTGTCATCATATTAAAACCAAGCGCATATGGGTTGATACCAGAATAAAATTTGCTGTTGTAGGGGGGTTGAAAAACAACATTTGTATGGCTTTGTAAAAACTCCAACATAAACGCGTCAGACAACTTGCCCTCATCATACAAGTGGTTAAGAATAGTGTAATGCCAAAATGTTGCCCAACCCTCATTCATAACCTGGGTTTGTTTTTGCGGATAAAAGTATTGAGAAATTTTTCTAACAATCCTAATTACTTCCCGTTGCCATGATTCTAATAAAGGCGCATTTTTCTCAATAAAATAGAGGATATTTTCCTGAGGTTCAGAAGGAAATCTCGCTTGATTAATGGTTTCTTCATGCTGGTTTTTTGGAATAGTCCGCCAAAGTTCGTTCACTTGAGATTGCAAATAGTCTTCTCGTTCTTTTTGACGTTTTTGTTCTTCATACATTGAAATCTGTTGAGGTCGCTTATATCTATCAACTCCATAGTTCATAAGTGCATGACATGAGTCAATCAAGTTCTCAACTTCATCAATGCCATATTTCTGTTCACATTCTGCAATGTAATTTTTAGCAAAGAGTAAGTAATCAATGATAGAAGAGGCATCAGTCCAAGTTTTAAATAGATAGTTACCTTTAAAAAAGGAATTGTGTCCATAACACGCATGCGCCATTACCAGAGCTTGCATGGGAAGTGTATTTTCTTCCATTAAATAGGCGATACATGGATCAGAGTTAATCACTATCTCGTAGGCAAGGCCCATTTGACCACGGCGGTAGTTTTGTTCGGTTTGAATAAACTTTTTTCCATAGGACCAATGACTATAGCCGATAGGCATACCAACACTTGAGTATGCATCCATCATTTGTTCAGCCGTAATAACTTCAATTTGATTAGGATAAGTGTCTAAACGATAAAATTCAGCGACTCGAGCAATTTCTGCTTGGTATTCTTCAAGCAGTTCAAATGTCCAATCAGGACCATCGTTGATCGGATTATATGTCATAACCCCTCCTTAAAGACTAAGCGGCGCCTTGATGTTGTTTTTGATTCTTTTTAAATAACTCTCTAAAAATTGGATAGATATCCTCAACACCTCGAATATGTTGCATCGCAAAATTATCATGTGTTTGTGCAATGCCTTGATATTCTCGCCATAAACTTTGGTGTGCTCTTGTGGTAATTTCGATATAAGCGTAATAACGTACTGTTTTAAGTAACTTATTAGTTAATATATCTGTACAGTGCGGTGAATCATCTGCCCAATTATCGCCGTCAGAAGCTTGTGCTGCGTATATGTTCCAATCGCCTTGTGAATAACGTTCTTTTACGATTTCATCCATCAATTTAAGTGCACTCGAAACGATAGTTCCACCGGTCTCTTGAGAATAAAAGAATTCTTGTTCATCGACTTCTTTTGCTTGAGTATGATGGCGAATATAAACAACCTCAATGTCTTTGTAGGTACGAGTCAAAAACTGATAAAGCAGAATATAAAAACGCTTTGCCATATCTTTTGTAGCTTGATCCATTGAGCCTGACACATCCATTAAGCAAAACATAACTGCTTTACTTGTAGGGTGAGGGCGTTTTTCATAATTGCGAAATCGCAAGTCGTAATTGTCGATAAAAGGGACTGCCGCAATTTTCCGTTTAAGCTCTTCTATTTCTAATTTCAGAGTATTAATTTGATGCTCAGGAGGCACGCTCTCATTCAATAGTGATTCAAGCTCTTCTTTGGCCTCTTTTAAACGCCTTCTCTTACCCGCGGTCATTGCTACTCTTCGAGCTAATGAACCTTGCAAAGACCGGACTATGTCTAAATTGCTTGGCATGCCATCATTACAAAAACCAGCTCTGTGCGTTTTCATCTGTACAAGTTTATCTAACTGGCTTTGTTGAAGATTTGGTAACTCAAGGTCTTCAAAAAGTAGGTCAAGATATTCGTCTTTTGATATTGAAAATACAAAATCGTCTTGCCCTTCACCTTGATCACTTGCTTCACCTTCACCGCCACCGCCTCCTTGGCCAGAAGGCGGGCGTTGTATTTTGTCACCGGTACTAAATTGGTCATTACCAGGATGGATCATGTCACGATCCCCTCCTTTACCTTGGTGAAAAATAGGCTCACTGATGTCTCTTTGCGGTATTGAGATACTTTCGCCACTACTTATATCAGTGACACTTCTTTTGTTGATTGCATCAGATACCGCTTCTTTAATTTGCTTTTTATATCGCCTAATAAAGCGTTGTCGATTCAACGTACTTTTATTCTTCCCATTCAGGCGACGGTCTATAAAATGTGCCATAAATCACCCTCCAAGAACCCACGCTCTATTGAGACTTTCTTACTCTTAAATACCATTCAGATAACAAACGAACTTGTTTCTCTGTATAGCCTTTTTCGACCATACGATTGACGAAGTCTTCGTGTTTCTTCTGATCTTCAGCAGATGTTTTGGCGTTGAATGAAATTACAGGTAGAAGATCTTCAGTGTTCGAGAACATTTTCTTCTCGATGACTGTACGAAGCTTCTCATAACTTGTCCAAACAGGATTTTCTCCGTTGTGATGCGCTCTCGCTCTTAGGACAAAGTTGACTATCTCATTTCTAAAATCTTTCGGGTTAGAAATACCTGCAGGTTTCTCTATTTTCTCAAGCTCCGCATTTAAAGCGGCTCTATCGAATAATTGTCCTGTGTCAGGGTCGCGATATTCTTGATCTTGGATCCAGAAATCAGCATATGTAACATAGCGGTCGAAAATGTTTTGACCGTATTCTGAGTAAGATTCCAAGTATGCGGTTTGTAACTCTTTGCCAATAAACTCCACATACTGAGGAATTAAGTAGCCTTTAAGGTGGCTTAGGTAGCGCTCTTGTACTTCTGCATTAAATTGTTCACGCTCAATTTGCTGTTCTAGTACATAAAATAAATGAACTGGGTTGGCCGCAACTTCAGCATGGTCGAAATTGAATACGCGAGAAAGAATCTTGAATGCAAAGCGAGTAGATAAACCCGTCATGCCTTCATCGACCCCCGCATAATCGCGATATTCTTGGTAGGACTTAGCTTTTGGATCTGTGTCTTTTAAGCTCTCGCCATCATACACTCGCATTTTAGAATAAATGCTCGAGTTTTCGGGTTCTTGTAATCTTGAGAGTGACACGAATTTGGCTAGTGTTTCTAATGTACCAGGTGCACATGGCGCAGAAGATAGCTCACTGTTGTCTAATAGTTTTTGGTAAATTTTGACTTCTTCAGAAACCCTTAAGCAATAGGGTACTTTAACAATATAAACACGATCTAAGAATGCCTCATTGTTTTTATTGTTTTTAAAACTTTGCCATTCAGACTCGTTTGAGTGAGCCAAAATCATACCATTATAAGGTAAAGCCGAAATGCCTTCTGTACCGTTGTAGTTACCTTCCTGCGTTGCAGTTAATAAAGGGTGCAGCACCTTAATGGGTGCTTTGAACATCTCTACAAACTCCATTAGACCTTGGTTTGCTAAACACAGTGAACCCGAGTATGCATATGCATCAGGATCATTCTGTGCGTAATGTTCCAGTTTTCGAATATCAACCTTACCAACTAGTGCAGAAATGTCTTGGTTGTTTTCATCACCAGGTTCAGTTTTCGCAATCGCAACCTGATCTAAAATAGACGGATAGCGTTTAACGACTTTGAATTGAGTGATGTCTCCACCAAACTCATGTAAGCGCTTAGTTGCCCAAGGAGACATGATTGTTTTTAAGTAACGTGGCTTAATACCATATTCATTCTCTAGTAAGTTTGCGTCTTCCACAGGATTAAACAAAGAAAGAGGGTGGTCGTTAACAGGAGACCCTTTGATGGCATAAATAGGAACTTGCTGCATTAGGTATTTGAGTTTTTCTGCAATCGACGATTTACCCCCACCAACCGGGCCGAGAAGGTAAAGCACTTGTTTACACTCTTCTAAACCTTGTGCAGCATGTTTTAGATATGACACGATTTGTTCAATGGCGTCTTCCATGCCATAAAATTCACTAAAGGCAGGGTAACGAGCAATGACACGGTTTGAAAATAAACGGCTTAATCTTGCATCTGTTGAGGTATCAACCATCTCAGGCTCACCGATAGCCATGAGTAATCGTTCTGCTGCACTCGCATATGCTGATTTATCGTTCTTACAGATTTCTAGAAATTCAGCGATTGAATATTCTTCTTCTTGGGAAGCTTCATATCTGGCTTGATAATGTTCGAATATTGTCATAACGACCTCCAAATAACCTGTGTGAGCTTTAGAATGAGAAACTATTTAATAGTAAAAGGTATAACTAAAGCTTAGACATGAAATTAGGAAATTGCCTAAAAAATCCAGATATTTAATTGATGAATGATAAAGAGGGAAATATAAAAAAGGCGCCTGTAGACGCCTTTATACAATTATCTGCAATTAAGAAGATATTAAGCTAGGTTGCTGTTAGCAAATTCCCAGTTAACTAGTGCCCAGAAACCTTTAAGGTATTCAGGACGAACATTGCGGTAATCGATATAATAAGCGTGTTCCCAAAGGTCAACAGTAAGAATTGGTGTTACACCTTCTTCTGTTAAAGGAGTCGCTGCATTTGAAGTATTTACGATATCTAGTGAGCCGTCAGCTAGTTGTACTAACCAAGTCCAGCTTGAACCGAAGTTGTTTACTGCTTTGTCGTTGAATGCTTCTTGGAATGCTGCGAATGAGCCCCATTTCGCATTAATTAGTTCAGCAACTTTACCAGTTGGCTCGCCACCTGCATTTGGTGCAAGGCTGTGCCAGTAGAAAGTGTGGTTCCAGATTTGTGCTGCGTTATTGAAAACGCCGCCTTCAGAGCTGCATACTACTTCTTCAAGTGTTTTACCTTCAAAGTCAGTACCTTCAACTAAACCATTTAATTTCACTACATAAGTGTTGTGGTGCTTACCGTGGTGAAATTCTAAAGTTTCTTTAGAAATATGTGGTTCTAGCGCATCGATTGCATAAGGTAATGACGGTAGTTCAAAAGCCATGGTTATCTCCATTTGTTATGTATTTTGCTAATTACGACTGAAACATAGACTACTGAGGTCCAGATTTCTATACGAATTAACTTTATAGTGATACTATAATTCCTGAGTATTTTACTCAAGTTTAGGCAAACAGCAATGGCGTAGTTAGAGACTATTTGTTTTATTTGCCAAAAATGCGTGTTCTTTACACGCAATGAATTCGATTTTTCATGGCTACGCATCGTCACATAGAGGTTAATAAATGGAAACCATTGATAAAATTAAGCAACAAATTTCTGAAAACCCAATCATTCTATATATGAAAGGCTCACCTAAACTGCCTAACTGTGGCTTTTCTTCACAAGCGTCTCAGGCATTAATGGCATGCGGTGAACAGTTTGCTTATGTTGATATTCTTTTAAACCCAGATATTCGCGCAGAGCTACCACATTACGCGAACTGGCCAACTTTTCCTCAGCTTTGGGTTGAAGGTGAGTTAATCGGTGGTTGTGACATTATTTTAGAAATGTTCCAAAAAGGTGAGCTACAGCCGTTAATTAAAGAGACTGCTGACAAATATAGAGATGCGAGCGAAGAAGCTTAATCTGTGTCTAACTATTTATTAAAAGCCTGAACATATATGTTCAGGCTTTTTTTTGTCCGAGTCTTTATTGATACCAATTCTCAATAATTCTTAATCATTTTGATGGATTAATACTGACGCTGACTTCGTTAAAAATTGCTATTTAGAAAACTAAATAGAAAAATTTTAGCCTCATATCGACAAGTTATCCTTGCCTCAAAATAGATTACGTAATTAAGAGTATTGCTATGAAAGCGTATTTAATAAAAAAAGACAAAAAAAAGCCCGCTAAAAAAGCGGGCAAAACAACAAGTTGAAGGAAGTAATAAGGGAACATCAAGTACATAAGTTTGTACTCGAATAAGCAATAGGACAAATCAGAAATCATATTGCTAAAAACTGTTTCGGTAAGGTGTCTTACTGGAACGAGGGATATAATACGTATTCTTGAAAATCTAATCAAACTAGAAAAACTACACTCTTCGGATTAAAAAAACTAATATCAAAAAGGTTTTTGATTTTGATATTTGTTTTTTAATATCATTAAATCCTGATTAAGTGCATGTATTTATTGTGAAAGTTATATTTTGAACACTTTCTAGTTGATTAGTTTATCTGTTGGAAATTGGTAATACCAATCCATTTTTGAGGCTTTATTCATATTTTTTGAATAAGAAGCTCAATTTATGCAATATCTTTTAATAAATAAGCGCACATTCAGCTTCGCGCTTTTAGGATTGCTAAGTTATTAAAGTGCATTAGTCGATTTGGTTCCAAGCTCGATAAATTTTAAGCTACAGCAGCTATCGAATGTTTGAATAAATAGCGAAATAAAACCAGTAAGTTATTGTCGTTGTTTCTTAATTGTTCGCTTTGTCGTTAAAACGGCTCAATTCGTAGTAATCAGATTGTCAGGGCATAAATGTCTGGGTAAACTAACTGAACCATTGGCTTAAAGCATTGTCGATGATAAAGCTGGTGGCGCTGAATGCCCAAACACAACTATTTAGGAGTATTAAAACGTGGAATCGGGTCTAAATTTCATTGATCTTATATTAAAAGCAAGCTTATTAGTTCAATTGGTGATGTTGACATTAGTGGGTATGTCTATCGCATCTTGGGCAATTATTTTTCAGCGTAAGTCTGTTATTTCTAAAGCGATGCATGATACAAAAAAATTCGAACAAAAATTTTGGTCGGGCATGGAGCTAAGTAAGTTATACAACGAAATTACGGCACGCACTGGTAGTGCTTCAGGGTTAGAAGCTTTATTTGTATCTGGTTTCAAAGAGTTTGCACGCCAGAAAAAAAGTGCAAACCAAACGACAGGGTTAGTCATTGAAGGTACACACCGCTCAATGCGTGTTGCTTTGTCGAGAGAAGTTGAAAAGCTAGAATCAAGCTTATCATTTTTAGCGACCGTGGGTTCAATTAGTCCTTATATCGGCTTATTCGGTACTGTTTGGGGTATTATGAATGCCTTTATTGCACTAGGTGAAGTTAAACAAGCAACATTACAAATGGTTGCTCCGGGCATTGCTGAAGCTCTTATCGCTACTGCAATTGGTTTGTTTGCAGCTATTCCGGCTGTAATGGCATACAACCGTTTTGCAAAGAATGTTGAAAAGCTAGAAAGCCATTACATTAACTTCATGGAAGAATTTGCCAATATCTTACACCGTCAAGCAGCAAGCTCTGTAGAGGCTAAGTAATATGTACGTACGTAAGAAACGACGTCCGGTTGCAGAAATAAACGTAGTACCTTATATCGATGTTATGTTGGTATTACTTATCATCTTTATGGCAACAGCACCGTTAATCACGCATGGTGTAAAAGTTGATCTACCTAAAATGTCTGAATCGGACTTAGTTGAAACCAAAGAAGCGCCGCCTATTATTGCCAGCATAGATGCCGAAGGGCGATATTATGTGAGTGTGGGTACTGATCCAGAAGCGCCCATGGATGCAGTTGAAGTGGCTGCTGTTATCAAGTTAAAGCTTCAACAAAACCCTGATACTCCAGTTTTAATTAAAGGTTCGGGCCGAGTTTCTTACCAAGAAGTTTTGTTGTTAATGGACTTTTTGAAAAATGCAGGTGTGCCTTCAGTTGGTTTAATGACGAAATCGTTTGAGGAATAACAATGGAATCATTAACCAGCGGATTTATAAAATCGTTTGTGCTTCATGTTGCGTTAGGTGGTTTTTTATTTGCCACAGCTAATTTTGAAATGCCAACTCCGACGGTAATGCAAGTTCAACTCAACCCGGTTGTTGAAGAGCAGCAAGAAAAAGTTGTCTCAGCAGTGTCTGTTGATCAAAAATTAGTTGAGCAGAAAATTGCAGAGCTTAAAAAGCAGGAAGATAACAAAAAGCGCGCCGAAGAAAAGCGCATACGCGATCTTGAAAAGCGTGCGGTTCAAGCGAGAAAAGAACGAGAGGCAGAAGCCAGACGTATTAAAAAGCTTGAGCAGCAAAGGTTAGCTAAGATAGAGGAAAAGCGTAAGGCTGAAGCACAAGCTAAACAAGCAAAGAAAATCGAAGAAAAACAAAGAGCGGATGCCGAAAAAGCACGAGCTGAAAAACTAGCAGCTGAAAAGGCTGCCAAAGCAGCTTCGGACAAACGCAAAGCAGAAGAGGATGCTTTACGAAAAGCGGAAGTTGCTCGCAAAAAACGCGAAGCGGAAGAAAAGCGTAGAGCAGAAGAAGCCGAAAAAGCGCGTTTGAAAGCAATTGAAGAACAGCTGCTACAAGAGCAGTTAGCGCAAGAACAAGCCGCTCGAAATAAATTAAGAAAGCAGCAGGTACTAGGTGAAGTAGAAAAATACCAAGCACTAATTTCCCAACGAATTCAGTCAAATTTATTGACCGATGAAGCGATGAGGGGCAAGGAATGTCGTGTAAATATTAGGCTTGCTTTTAATGGCTTAGTAACAAGTGTAAAACCTCTTGGTGGAGATAAATTAGTTTGTGATGCTGCACTTAGAGCTATTCGTTTAGCGGATACCTTACCAGTTTCCAAAGATAAAGATGTGTTTGAACAACTCAAGAACATCAACTTAACAATTAAACCAGAACTATAAGGAAAACTATGCTCAAGCGATTAAAAGTACTACTAGTTTGCTTAGTTTTATCTATCCAAAATTATGCCAATGCGGCGTTAGAGATTGTTATTACTGAAGGGGTAGACAGTGCAAGACCTATTGCCATTGTACCATTCAAATTCGAAGGGGTAGGTGAGTTACCTATGCAGCTCAGCGATGTTATTGCTGCAGACTTAACCCGCAGTGGTAAATTTAAACCACTTTCATTTGCTGACTTGCCTGAAATGCCTTCTACAGATGAAGACATTGACTACGATGCTTGGGTATCTAAAGGCGTTGAAGCTGTATTAGTTGGCTCAATAACACAGCAGCCAGCAGGTCGCTACTTGGTTAAGTATGAACTGATTGATGTGATCAGGGCTCAGATCACTGGCGGCGAAACTCGGATCATGACCAATGGCAAATTAATGAAAAGTCAGGACCATATTCAAGAGTCGCGTCAGTCAATTATTAATGCAGCTGGTTTTAGAAGCTATGCTCATCAAATCAGTGATGTAATTTATGAATCTCTAACAGGCGAGAAAGGTGCTTTTAGAACTAAGATAGCTTATGTCATTGTCCGTGAAGCTGAAGATAAACCTTACCAGCTTGTTGTGGCAGATTATGACGGCTATAACGAGCAGGTTTTACTTCGCTCTAAAGAACCATTGATGTCGCCTGCTTGGTCTCCTGATGGAACTAAGCTTGCCTATGTTACGTTTGAAAATCGCCAGTCTCAAATTGTAATGCAGGACTTATATACGGGTAAACGTGAAATCGTCACGAGTTACCCCGGTATCAATGGTGCGCCGCAATTTTCACCTGACGGTAAAAAACTGCTTATTGTGTTGTCTAAAGACTCTGGTGGTGCAACTGAAGTTTACCTACTAGACTTAGAAACGCGTAAAGAAAAGCGCTTAACTAAACACCGTAGTATAGATACTGAGCCTTCTTGGCACCCGAATGGTAAAGAAATTGTCTATACGTCTGAAAGGGGTGGTAATGCTCAGATATATAAGTTAAATTTACAAACAGGTAGGTCAAAGCGTGTTACCTTTGACGGCGATATGAACCTTGCGGGGTCGATAACACCAGATGGCAAACAATTGGTGATGGTTAATCGTACCCTGGGTAAATACCATATTGCGAAAAAAGAATTAAATTCAGGGCTATTCCAGGTGCTTACACGTACTCGTTTAGACGAGTCACCGAGTATTGCGCCGAATGGCTCTATGATTATGTATAGTACCTTGTACAATAACAAGCAGGTATTAGCTCTGGTATCGATGGACGGCAGATTTAAAGCGCGTCTACCTGTCTCTGATGGACAGGTTAAGGCACCAGCATGGTCACCTTTTTTACAGTAGTTTTACTGGTATAAATTTTTGATATAGGAATATACTCGATGCAACTTAACAAAACCTTAAAAGCTTTATTGGTCGCTTTACCAGTAATGACACTTGCAGCATGTAGCTCATCTTCAAGCGTTGACGAAGGTGCTGCAAATCAAAACAACGGTGCAAATGCATCTCAAACTGGTAACAATGTAGAAGTAAACACATTAACACCAGAGCAAGCTGCAGCAGAGCAACTACAACAAAAATATGAAGCGCTTCGTCAAGAGCAAATCGTATACTTTGATTTTGATAAATCAAGCATCCGTGGCCAGTATGCAGAGTTGCTTCAAGCTCACGCTGATTTCCTAGTGAAAAACCCAAGCGTTAAAGTATTAATCGAAGGTCATGCTGATGAGCGTGGTACGCCTGAGTACAACATTGCACTAGGCGAAAGCCGTGGTAAGTCAGTTGCTAAATACCTACAAAGTCTAGGTGTTTCTGACAGTCAAATCTCTGTAGTGAGCTACGGTGAAGAGAAGCCAATGGTAAAGTCTCGCACTGAAGAAGCTTTTGCTAAAAACCGTCGTGCGGTTTTAGTTTACTAATTTTAAAGAGTGATTATGAAGCCGAAATATATTTTGGCAGCCATAATGATGAGCGGGAGCACCCAAGTTTGGGCTGCTCCCGCTCCTGTATCTGAGGCTGCAAACTCAACATTAACTATTGAGCAGCGTTTAGCACAGCTTGAGAGTATGATGAAAACTCGCAACTTGTTACAAGTTGAGTTACAACAACAGCTAAATTTACTGCAAGATGAAGTATCCCAGGTTCGTGGTGTAACTGAAGAACAAAGTTACAAGCTAGAAAAAGTCCTGCAAAGACAACGAGAGTTGTACCAAGAAATTGAAAACCGTGTGTCTAAAGTTTATGAGCAGTCGAGCTCTACGACTTCTGTAGATGTTGCGGTTGACAGCTCACAAGCGATAAGTAGCGATTTATCTGAAAACGAAGCCTATGATAGAGCTGTTGCATTGATCATGAAAGATAAGCGTTATGATGCTGCAATTCCTGAGCTGCAGAATTTTTTAACGACTTTTCCTAATTCTGTGTACATGCCAAATGCACATTATTGGTTAGGTCAGTTATATTCAATAAAAAATAACGATGCACAAGCACGAATTCATTTTCAAGATGTGGTAAATAATTACCCTAACTCTAATAAGCGTCCAGATGCATTATTAAAGCTTGGTATTATCTTTCAAAAAGAAAACAACTTTGAAAAAGCCAAAGAGTTGTTAAATACTTTAATTAAAGAGTATCCAAGTACCACTGCTGCTAAATTAGCCACAGAGCGTCTTGGGAAGATGTAATGGCATATTATTTTGTCACTATGGTTTAAAATTAGGCGCTTAGACGCAAAAACTGAAAAAAACTACGCATTTCAGTTGCACTCATTTTTTAAATAAGTATTATAAGCGCCCGCAGCAGGCGATTGATTCAAATCACTTGTTGCACTAAGTGGGTCATTAGCTCAGTTGGTAGAGCAGTGGACTTTTAATCCATTGGTCGATGGTTCAAGTCCATCATGACCCACCACTTATTAAGTTTTGATATCCTTGCGGGTCATTAGCTCAGTTGGTAGAGCAGTGGACTTTTAATCCATTGGTCGATGGTTCAAGTCCATCATGACCCACCAATACTTAATTAAGAACAGATATCCGAGCGGGTCATTAGCTCAGTTGGTAGAGCAGTGGACTTTTAATCCATTGGTCGATGGTTCAAGTCCATCATGACCCACCACTTTTTAATAAGTGTCAGATATCCCCGAGCGGGTCATTAGCTCAGTTGGTAGAGCAGTGGACTTTTAATCCATTGGTCGATGGTTCAAGTCCATCATGACCCACCACTTCTTAATTAAACTGATATCGCATGAGCGGGTCATTAGCTCAGTTGGTAGAGCAGTGGACTTTTAATCCATTGGTCGATGGTTCAAGTCCATCATGACCCACCACTACTTAATAAGTCTGATATCCAGAGCGGGTCATTAGCTCAGTTGGTAGAGCAGTGGACTTTTAATCCATTGGTCGATGGTTCAAGTCCATCATGACCCACCACTACTTAATAAGTCTGATATCCAGAGCGGGTCATTAGCTCAGTTGGTAGAGCAGTGGACTTTTAATCCATTGGTCGATGGTTCAAGTCCATCATGACCCACCACTATTTAAAGTATCTGATATCCTCGAGCGGGTCATTAGCTCAGTTGGTAGAGCAGTGGACTTTTAATCCATTGGTCGATGGTTCAAGTCCATCATGACCCACCACTTTCTTTTAAGTGTCGAGATCCCTAGAGCGGGTCATTAGCTCAGTTGGTAGAGCAGTGGACTTTTAATCCATTGGTCGATGGTTCAAGTCCATCATGACCCACCACTTACTTTAAATATCGATATCCTTTGAGCGGGTCATTAGCTCAGTTGGTAGAGCAGTGGACTTTTAATCCATTGGTCGATGGTTCAAGTCCATCATGACCCACCATCTCAAAATTCTTCATCCCTATCTGTATGGGTCATTAGCTCAGTTGGTAGAGCAGTGGACTTTTAATCCATTGGTCGATGGTTCAAGTCCATCATGACCCACCATACACTTAATCTCTTTAATTCATTAAACTTTAATAATCCCTTACTATTCTCGTCACAGACTAGGATTCTGCTCAGCAATTACGTATAATTCGCATCAATTTTGCAATGTGCACTGATGGTCGAGAAATGAGTTTAGCAGAACAAATCATGCCAGAGGATTACATCTTTCCTCCAAAGCCGGCGCCACTTAACGACGCCGAAAAAGCTGAATATAAAGCACGTATTAAACAACTTCTAATTGATAAAAATGCCGTATTAGTTGCGCATTATTATACTGATCCTGAGATCCAAGCATTAGCTGAAGAAACGGGCGGCTGTGTTGCTGATTCTTTAGAAATGGCACGTTTTGGTGCAAATCAAGAAGATAAAGACATCATCATTGTAGCGGGTGTTCGTTTCATGGGCGAAACGGCCAAGATCTTAACGCCAAACAAAACCGTGGTTATGCCAACACTTGCCGCAACTTGCTCTCTCGATGTGGGTTGTCCAATTGATGAGTTCTCAAAGTTTTGTGATCAACACCCTGATCGAAAAGTTGTGGTTTACGCGAATACATCAACAGCCGTAAAAGCTCGTGCAGATTGGATCGTAACGTCTTCTTGTGCTTTAGAAATTGTTGAACACTTAGACTCTGAAGGTGAAAAAATCATTTGGGGTCCTGACAAGCATTTAGGTTCTTACATTCAGAAGAAAACAGGTGCTGACATGATCATGTGGAATGGCGCATGTATCGTTCACGATGAATTTAAAACTAAAGCGCTAAAAGATATGAAGGCGCTTCACCCTGATGCAGCTGTGCTAGTCCACCCTGAATCACCGGCTGAAATCGTAGACCTTGCTGATGCAGTAGGTTCAACAAGCCAGCTAATTAAAGCAGCACAAGAGATGGATAACCAAAAATTCATCGTTGCAACTGATCGCGGTATTTTCTACAAAATGCAGCAATTATGTCCTGAGAAAGAGTTCTTTGAGGCGCCAACAGCTGGTGAAGGTGCAACGTGTAAGAGCTGTGCTCACTGTCCTTGGATGGCAATGAATGGCCTAAAAGCGATTGAAGAAGCACTTGTTAGCCCTGAGGGTAAAGAAGTGTTTGTTGATATGGACTTACGTGAAGGTGCGCTTCGCTCTCTAAATCGTATGTTAGATTTTTCTTCAAACCTGAAGAAGTAATCAAATTTGCCGATATGTTAAGCAGTTAGCTCAGCATATTGGCAAAAAAGCTTGCTTAAGTGTGGTGGTTTACTTAGTATTACCTCGCGCTTAGGCGCAGTGGAGAGGTGGCTGAGTGGCTGAAGGCGCACGACTGGAACTCGTGTATAGGCTAACCCCTATCGAGGGTTCGAATCCCTCCCTCTCCGCCATTTCTTATGTTTCTAAACGCTCTCACACTTTATAATTTCTGATTTTAAAATCACGCTACAAATTCTTTATTCCTATCTCATCCGCTTTCGATTAGAATGGTATCCCATCTATTTAATTTAACTTAAATGTACTGCAGTGTCTTATCACTAACCAGTTGAAGAATTTAGGTTGTTTCTACTAGTCGATAACCGATTGGACGTATTATGCAAGAAGAGTTACTGAACTCCGTTATAAAAATCACTAAAACACGAGACGTAGATTCCCTTGAATATAGCTTAATTTCTACTATTCAAGAATTTATAGGCTGTGAAGAAGTCGGTATTTATAAAGACTTACAAGTTCAGGGACAATTGGTTATTGAACGTAGCTTATGTTTAAAAGTACTTCCTCATGAAGATTTTCTTTGGGAAGATAGAGACGTTGTAAAAGAGCCACCTTCAGAGCTGGTCTCATGCTTGCAATCAGCATGTATCATTACAGTGCAATCAGCTGATGGTACAGAGCGTCGTTGGTTGCCTATCACTCTACAAGAAAAGCCAATTGGCGCTATTGCGATTGTCAGCAAAGGGTTGAGTAGTTCAGATCAGGTATTATTGAATGCTTTTTGTCGTATTTTTGAAAACTACCTGAGTATTTTGCACGAAAATGAACGTGATAAGTTAACAGGTTTATTAAATCGTCAAACGTTTGAGAAAAAACTTAAGCAACTTCTAGAAAAGCAACTAATAGACCATCACAAGTCAGCTTATCCAAATGATAGTCGTAAGCGCACTATGGGCGCAACATCATGGTTGGCAATGGTTGATATCGATCACTTCAAAAAGATCAATGACAGCTATGGTCATGTGTGTGGTGATGAAGTGCTATTGCTACTTGCGCAGAAAATGCGTCAGTACTTTCGCTCTAGTGATCTGATATTCCGTTTTGGAGGCGAAGAATTCGTTTTAGTGTTTGAGCCATGTGATCATGACTCTATTAAAGCAAAAATAGAAAAGTTCATGGAGCTTATTCGTAGCACGCATTTCCCATTTGTAAAAACCATGTCGGTAAGTATTGGCATGTCACGTATTAGCCCTTATGACTTTCCTATTACAGTGTTAGAGCAGGCTGATAAAGCATTGTATTATGCAAAAGAAAATGGTCGAGATCAGTTGTGTTTTTACGAGCAATTGATTGAGCAGCAGCTAATTGCTCAACAAAATGATGAAAATAACGACATCGACCTTTTCTAGTTAAGTATTCTTTTTTCTTAAGCGCAGTGCGTACCACTGCGCTTTTACCCTCTTTTCATAACCTTTCACTTTGCATCATAAAGTTTTCAACATAGCTTTGCAGTTTATTGGCTATATATTGTTTTTATTAAATAAATTACACTACAAACAGTAATTTTTTACGTCCTGTAATTAACATGCATTGGAACGCAGAGGCTTGTCATCATGTTACATATCATTCAGTCAAATCGCATGGAGGCGTTACAAGCGCAGCTCCATAAAGTATTAGACACCGCGCCTTTAGACAGTATTTTTAGTAAAGAAATTATTCTTGTTCAGTCTCCGGGTATGTCGCAGTGGCTAAAGCTAGGTGTAAGCCAGCATTCAGGTTTGGCAGCGCAACTTGATTTTCCATTGCCTTCCAGCTTTATTTGGCAACTGTATCAAACCTTCCTACCACAAGTACCAAAAGAGTCGCCTTTTAATAAAGCGAACTTAACTTGGAAGCTGATGACTCTGTTGCCTGAGCAACTCGTATTACCTGTATATGAGCCCTTAAAGCGCTATTTAGAAGATGATGAAGCGGGCAAAAAGCGTTTTGCTTTATGTGAAAAAATTGCGGACGTATTCGACCAATATTTAATGTATCGTCCTGAGTGGTTAGACACATGGGAGTCGGGCATGGATGAATTGCCTGATGTGGATGTGTCTATTGCCCCTTGGCAGCCCGATTTATGGCGAAAGCTTGTTTCTTTAACTGAAGATTTAGGACAAAGCCCTTATCATCGTGCCAACATGCATGGCATGTTGCTCGAAGCCCTAGCTGAAGCCTCTGCTGAGCAGTTACCCCAAAGAATAAGCTTATTTGGTCTGTCCGCGATTCCAAGTAGTCAGCTTGAGATTTTCCAAGCGCTAGCGCAGAAAACCAATGTGTTGCTGTTCTTGTTTAATCCGAGTGAGCATTACTGGGGCGATGTGGTTGACGAAAAAACACAGGCTAAAATTGCCGCTAAATTTGTAAAATATCCAGAGCTTGAAGCGCAATCAGGAGAATATTTCCAAATCGGCAATCCTCTTTTATCGGCATGGGGTAAGTTAGGTCGTGATTACTTTGAACAGCTGCTGCAATTGGACGCCTCATGGATAGACGGGTTTGTCGAAGATTTTAGCGATAACTTACTGGGCAAAGTACAAAAAGAAATTTTCGATTTATCGTTTAAAGGCGAAACCCTAGTCGAAGACACACGGTGGTTTATAAACCAAGAGGGTCAATTATCCATCGAAGAAGATGATAACTCTATTGTGTTTCAAGACTGTCATACGCCACTTCGTGAAATTGAACGCTTACACGACCATATATTAACTTTGATGCACGAAGATCCAAGCCTTACCCCGAAAGACTTTATAGTTATGATGCCGGACGTGGCGAAATACAGTCCTTATATTGAAGCAGTATTTGGCGGCGCAACCGCAGAGCGCTATATACCTTACTCGTTGGCAGATTTAGCCATTGATCAAGAAAAGCCCGTGATCAATTCATTCTTGTCTTTGGTCGATTTACCTTTCAGCCGTTTTGGCGTATCGGATATCCTAGACTTATTCGCTGTAGACCCTATCGCAAAGCAATACCAGTGTAGTGAAGATGAATTTGAGCAGTTCAGATTTTGGCTTGAAGAAGTTGGAGTACGCTGGGGCATTAACGCAGAGCATAAAGCCGAGCATGAACTACCTAAAATGCAGCTTAATACCTGGCAACAGGGCTTAAATCGTTTATTGCTTGGCATTGCTATGAGCGATGAGTCTTTGGCATTCGAAGGCATTTTCCCAAGCGATCAAGTTGAGGGCATGGCCACTGAGTCGCTCAGTAAACTGATTCACTTTATTGATGACTTAATTAGCCACAAAAATATTTTGAGTGAACATAACCCACTTGATGTCAAAGCCGAACAGCTCAAATCACTGATAAAAACGTTTTATCATCCAGATTCAGATCAAAGCTGGGATCTGCAAGTGCTCAATAAAGTGATTGATACTTTACAGACCCACTTTGACAATAAAGACATGATTGAAGCGGTAAGCCCCGAAATTATCAGTTATTGGGTCAAGCAAGGGGTTGCACAGAAAGGGGTAGGGCAACGTTTTCTTGTGGGGGCTGTTAACTTCTGTACACTAATGCCAATGCGAGCTGTGCCGTTCAAAGTCGTTTGTCTACTTGGTTTGAACGATGGGGACTATCCGCGCAGTGTGCAACCGATAGGCTTTGACCTTGTATCGCAAAGTCAGCGTAAAAAAGGTGACCGTTCACGTAAACTCGATGACAGGTATCTATTTTTAGAAGCATTATTGAGTGCGCGAAAACAACTCTTACTCAGTTACGTAGGCCGTTCATGCTACAACAACGAGCCGCAAGTACCGTCAATTTTGGTCAGTGAACTTATTGACTACATTGACCGTTGTTTTTACATCGAAGGCAAAGGGGGGAAACCTTCTACGCACCTATTAAACCAAGCCACACTGCAGCCATTCTCTACGTTAAATTATATTGAGAGCGATAAGCAAAGCTTTAATCCCACTTGGTTGATTACAAAGGCTACTAATGAGCCTTCGAACATTGAAAACAACACAAGCTTTAGTGAAGGCCTACCAAATCCGTTTGATACAGCTGAGCATGAGCTAGATATCAATCAGTTGATCCGAGCCGTTTTAAACCCGCAAGCAGCGTTTTATCAGCAACGTGTGGGTGTGCGCTTATACAATGCGGAAGAAATAATTGACGACGATGAACCATTTGCTCTCGATGCCTTGTCTCGTTATCAATATCTAGATGAATTACTGACAGATTCTCTGAATGAGAGCGAAAAAGCCCCCGAGCAACTTTTACAACGAGGCGACTTGCCACAAGCCGAAGTAGGTAAAGTGCAACTTAGCCAATTACAGCAAAGGATCACCCCCCTAGCTGAGCGTTTAAAAACAACCCTCACATCACCATCAGAGCCAGTTGAAATTGATATCGACTGTGGTGTAATACAACTACAAGGGTGGCTCGATAAACTCTTTGAATCACAACAAATCTTTTATCGTCCAGCAAGTATTAAGGCCAAAGATAAAGTTAGAGCGTTTATTTACCACTGCGCAGCGAATTGTATGGGGCAATCGGTCACGACTTCTGTTTATGGTTTAGACGAGCAAGTTAGCTTTGCGCCGTTAGATGCAGAAGACGCAAAAACCCAGCTACAGAAATGGGTCAATTTTTACATTTCGCTTATGAGCAGTCCGCAACCTTTCTTTGTTGCATCTAGCTATGAATATGCGCTCACTGAAGACATCAATAAAGCGGCCAATAAATTTAACGGTGGCCAATATATCGGCATGGGCGACAGCGAAAACCCTTATGTGGCGCTCGACTTTAAAAACCTGTTTGATTTTGAAGCTGAGTTTATTCGCTTAAGTAAATCGTTATTTGGCGAATTGATTGACCTTGCGAGGGAAGAAAAATATGCAAATGCTTGATCCAACAGTCATGCCTTTGGTTGGGCAAAACCTAATTGAAGCCAGTGCGGGGACGGGTAAAACCTATACCATTACGGGCTTGTATTTACGTTGCTTACTAGGTTTGACCTTACCTGAGCAAGAGAATACGCCATTAAATGTTGAGCAAATCTTAGTGGTAACCTTCACTGATGCAGCAACGGCTGAGATCAGAGACCGAGTTAGGAAACGCATTGTCGAAGCGCGTGATGTGTTACTCGGCAAAGCGTCAAAAGACGACCTCATTCTGCGAGTGTTAAAAGACGTCAAAGACAAAAAACAGGCTTTTACGTTACTCGATGCTGCGGCCAAATCAATGGATGAAGCTGCAATTTATACCATTCATGGTTTCTGCCAGAAAATGTTGAAACAGCATGCCTTTGAATCGAACATGGGTTTTAACCAAACGTTTGTACTCGACAGTGCAGATTTAATCGACCAAGCAGTAAAAGACTACTGGCGCAGTTTTATTTACCCGCTCGATACCGATACCACTCAGACTATTTTAGAGCATGTGCCAAACCCGCAATCTCTTAATAGTAAAGTAAGTAAACTGCTGAGTAAGGGCAATATCAACATAACACCAAGTTATGACTTAGATGATGTACTGGCCACTAAAGCGCAATACCAGCAACAAGCACAAACATTTAAAAGCTCGTTGTTAGCAAGCGACTTCTTTACCGCGTTAGATAATTCGGGCCTAGCTAAAAATAAAGCGCCAGGGCGAGTAGCCAATATTGCAGCTTTGATTGACTACTGCCAATCGGATAACTGGTTTTTTGAATTTGGCTCGGCGAAGCACTCATTCAACTTGTGGAGTGAAGAAACGCTGTCAGACAGTCAGTATTACAAGAAAGGGCAAGCGCCGATGTCGCATCCCTTGCTTAAATCGTTTTCTGAGATGTTTGCACTACACCAAAAGTTACAAGAAGGGTTACCACTGGCCATAGTGCAACAAGCGGCGAAACAAGTTGCAGTCTTACTAGAAAAACAAAAACGTAAGCAGGGCGTTTTAACGCCTGATGATTTGCTTACTCAATTGCATGCTGCACTCACTGCTGAACAAGGCGAGGTTTTAGCTGAGAAAATTGCCACGCTTTTCCCAATGGCGATGATCGATGAATTCCAAGATACCGATCCCATTCAATATGGTATTTTTCAATCGATTTACGGCAAGCGTGAAGCGACTACATTGACCATGATAGGCGATCCAAAGCAAGCGATTTATGGGTTTAGGGGCGCAGATATTTTCACCTATATTCATGCCAAAAAGCAGGTGCAAGACACACATCAATATACCCTTGCGACTAATTTCCGCTCAGCAAAAGGCGTGGTCGATGCAGTTAACAGTATTTTCAAGCAAAACGAGAATAGCTTTATCTATAACAAAGACATTCCGTTTGAAGCCGTTGCTGCAAATGGCAAAAAGCCCGGCGAAGGCTTTGAACTAAGTAATGAGCCTGCAGCACCATTGTGTTTTAGCGTTTTAAAAGATACCTCTGAGGTCACCAGTAAAGGCGTGGCACATCCAGCGCTTGCTGAGCTTTACGCCAGTAAAACCGCAACGCTTTTGAACCAAGCACAGCAAGGTACAGTAACAATAGCAGGATTACCTGTGGCGGCAGGAGATATTTGCTTCTTAGTACGAGATAGAAATGAAGCGGCTTTGATAAAACGTGCTTTAACCAATAAAGGCATCGACAGTGTGTATCTTGCCAGAGAAAGTGTTTTCCAGCAGCCAGTTAGCCAAGCCTTGATGCAATTTTTGATGGTGCTGCATGGCCCCTACGACGAAGCTCTGCTTAGAGGTGTTTTGGCCAGTGATTTATTTGGCCTGAATTACCAGCAAATTTTTGCATTGCAAAACGAGACAGACAGCCTTCAAGCAGCTCAAAATAATAAAGCGCATAAAACGTGGCAGGAGTACTTGTTACAGTTTTCTAAGCTAAAAGCCTTGTGGTACAAAAAGGGCGTGATGGCGATGCTTGAGCAATTGTTGGTTGAGAATGATCTACCCTTGCTTTGGCAACAAAAAGGTCTTCATGTAGAGCGTTGGTTAACGGATTATCGCCACCTTGCAGAGCTCTTACAGCATAAGCAAATTGAACTCGAAGGCACGCAGCGGGTTTTGCGTTGGTATGAAAAGCAATACACTGAGTCGTTAAGCGATACCGCACAAGTACGCTTAGAAAGCGACGAGAACCTAGTTAAAATCATCACCATGCACGCCTCAAAAGGGTTGGAATATCCAATTGTTTATTTGCCGTTTGCTAGCGGCTATCGTGAAGCGAGCGAAGCGATTTATCATAAAGACGACACGCTGGTATATGACTTATCAAAATCAGAAGACGCCATGCAACTTGCTGAAAAAGAGCGTTTAGCTGAAGACATTCGACTGTTGTATGTTGCATTGACACGCGCTGTACACCACTGTGATGTAGGCATGTATAACTTAGCCGAAGGGCGAAGCAAAAAGCCGGGTATCACTCGAACGGCACTGGGTTACGTGCTTTTTGCTCCAGATTTGATGACCTCTGCAGAGCAATGGCACGTGCGACTTGATGCACTTTGTACAAGTGATGCGAACTTACAGGTCGCCTATTTTGATATTAATGCTTTGCCAAGCGAAAGTTACACACCGACTCAACAAGCGCAGACAATTGATTGTGCTGTAAAAGCAGTGTCAGCGAATATTGAACGCGATTGGCGAGCAACCAGCTTCAGCCAGTTAACCTATCATCAAGATCATGATGACAGACCATTAGGGGCAATTGATGAAAATCACTTGCTCGACCTGCCATTGGCAGAAAGCCAAGAAACCCTAGATGCCTACACCTTTCCAAAGGGTGCAAAAGCGGGTAGCTGTTTACACGAAATTTTTGAATTAATTGATTTTAGCGAGCCAGAAACGCCGCAAGCACCAAACCTGACACTAGAAGAAGCAGTAAAACAGACGTTGGATAAATTCGGTTTTGAAGATAAATGGCAAGCACCGGTTAAGCATTGGGTGTCAGCGTGTCTGGCATGTAAACTTGATAGTAATTTAGCACTTAAAGACATAACGCCTGCGCAGCGTTTAGTGGAGATGGAGTTTAATTTACCTCTTGCGCCATTAGATCAAATGACGCTGAATAATATTGTTTCAAACATCACTCAGCATCCAAGTAGCCTTAAATTTGATAATGTCAAAGGGCTACTTAAAGGCTTTATAGATTTAATCTTCGAGCATCAAGGCAAGTATTATATTCTTGATTACAAGTCGAACTATTTAGGCGGTGCACCGAGCGACTATGCCAGCGATAACCTAGTGCAAGCCATGAACGCACATCAATATCATCTGCAATATATGATTTATACCGTGGCATTACATCGCCTACTTAAAGCTCGCTTACCTAACTATGAGCCAGAGCACCATTTAGGTGGCGTCTATTATGTTTTCTTACGCGCCATGGGTGACGGAGAAGGGGTGTTCTTTAAACAGCTATCTCTCAGTGAACTTGAACAGTTAGATGCCTTATTTTTACAAGGAGTAGCATAATGGAACAAACCGACTTATTTGCTCAACCCGCATTCACAGAGCCTTTTGATCATCAAAGCTTTATTGCGCTTTTAATCGAGCAAGAAAAACTGCTTCACAGTGATATCGCGCTGGCGAAATTACTCAATGCGTCCAAAATTGATGACGCATTTTATTTAATCTTGTTGTTGCTAAGAGCGCAAAGACAGCAACACAGCTGCTTGGAGTTAGAGCAGATTGACTGGCAAAACCCATTTTCGTTACCAGTAAAATTACAAGGCGAAAATGTGTTAACCGCGCCTTGGTCTGAAGACCAACAAGCTGCGATAAAAGCGTTAGCGTCACACGCAGCTGTGGGTGACGATAAACCAATGAGGTTATTGAATAATAACTTATATTTAGCCCGTTACTTCGACTACGAAGCAAGCCTTGCTGAAGCTTTCCAAGCGTTGAGCAACAATAAAGTGACCTTGAACCTGGACACACTGACTGAATTACTCAATCACTTCTTTGATGATCAAGATGACATTGATTGGCAAAAAGTGGCGTGTGCGATGGCTGCATTAAATCGCTTTTGTGTGATCACCGGGGGCCCGGGTACAGGTAAAACCACCACTGTTACTAAGTTGTTGGCAATTTTACAGTCGCTGTATCGCAGTGCACCACTGAGTATTAAACTGGTAGCGCCAACTGGTAAAGCTGCTGCGCGCTTAACAGAGTCTATGATAGGCGCGAAGAAAAAGTTAATTGAAAGCGGCATGATAGATGGCGAGTTATTTGATTTGTTGCCAGAGCAAGCGCAAACCATACATCGATTACTGGGGGTCGTGCCACATACTCATCACTTTAGGCATAACGAGCACAACCCGCTGCACTTAGACTTATTGATTGTCGATGAAGCGTCGATGATAGATTTACCCTTGTTAAGTAAATTAGTCAAAGCGTTACCATCTCATGCTCGTTTAGTCTTACTTGGTGACAAAGACCAATTGGCCTCAGTCGATACCGGTAATGTGCTAGGGGATTTATGTGAGCATCTAAAGTTGGGCGAACAGCCCCATTACTCACAAAACTGTGTAAACGCACTTAATCAAATTTGTTTTAATAATGCGACAAAATTGCACGAAAAACCGAGTCATTTTTTGCTTTGCGACAACATCGCATTTTTACAGCAGAGCCATAGATTTAATGCCCAAAGTGGTATTGGTCAATTGGCACAAGCGGTGAACAATAACGATCAGAGGCATTTACAGCAGACAATTCAGCATGGCTTTGAAGATTTAGAATTGTATGACTTCAGTAATGATGCCTATCACGCGTTAATCGACAGAGCGGCAGGGCATTATCAAAACTACTTACGCCTTATTCAAAGTAAAACAGTTTTGAATGCCGAAGATGTGCAAGCAGTGCATCATGCTTTTAGCCAGTATCAGTTACTTGCAGCAGTGAAAGAAGGCCCTTACGGAGTAAATGCACTGAACCAACGTATTGAGCAGAGACTGCATCAAAGTGGTTTAATTGATTTAACCCAGCGCCAATATGCGGGTCTGCCAATTATGATCACCCAAAACGACTATCAGCTTAATTTATTTAATGGTGATATTGGTATTTTAGTCAATTATCAATCGAATAGTTCAGTATCGGCGAGTTTAAAAGCCGTGTTTGTAGATGAGCAAGGTCATGTTCGGGACTTCTACCCGAATAGACTACCTAGGCACGAGAAAGTGTACGCCATGACCATACACAAATCTCAGGGCTCTGAATTTGCGCATACTGCCATGTTGTTGCCGCCCATGCAAAGGGCACATTCAGGGATTAACAGACAGCTGGTTTATACTGGGATCACGCGAGCAAAACAAAAGTTTGAGCTGGTGGCACAAATGTCGGTATTAACTCTTTCAATGTCTAGACAGTTGCAACGTTGTTCAGGTTTAAGGCAAAGATTGCAGACAAGTTAGCCCTTTAAATTGACAATGGGGTGAAAAGTGTGGTTTTAATTTAGTGTTATAACTCTATTTATAAGTAGAACTAAAATGAAAAAATTAGACCTACACTTAATCAAATATGCGCTCTACCATCGTGATGAGCGCAATATTTTAACCCACTTTGTGGGCGTGCCGCTGATTGTATTTGCGGTAATAGGCCTACTGTATTTTCCTCTAATGTCACTCAACAGTCTTCTGATCACCCCAGCATTGCTTATTGCGATACTCGCTATGCTGTTTTACTTAGCCCTAGATATTAAATTAGGCCTACTCATGAGTGGCCTATATTTATTAGGGCTTTGGGGGGTAGACAGTATATTTGAAAGCATGAATGCGCAGACAGCGAGTTTCTATGGGTTATTTGCTGGGATGTTCGTTGTAGGTTGGATAATTCAATTTATCGGGCACTATTATGAAGGCAAAAAGCCAGCATTTGTTGATGATTTAATTGGTTTATTAGTAGGGCCGTTATTCGTCGTGGTTGAGCTGTTATTTAAACTTGGCCTACTTAAAAACTTAGAAGCCCGCATAATCGAACATGCAGGCCCCTATAGAAATTAGCGCTTTGATGAAACGGTGAGACTTGCTCTAGATAGAGATGCGGGTCTCAAGTTTACTACCTTTAACAATGGTAATGTCATTACAGTTAAGTCTGACTTTACCATTTTCAGATTCAAGCATATATGCAAATTCAGGACAAATATCTAAGCACGCATCTGCGAGCTGTTTTCTTGCTCTGTGAACCATAATGTTCATATGATTCATTTGTACACCTAAGGCCTTGGCCAACTCTTCACGATACATCCAGCCTTGAAGTTCATTTTCAAGACCTGCTTCTTTATCAAGTATTCGGGTACGAGCTAAAAGAAGTAATAAATAGTGGTGAGAACGAGTCCCTAAATCAACAGTTTGATCAGCCACATTCAATGTTAGGTGGGTGTTTTCTTCATCTAAACTGACGTTAAAAGATAAAGCATAATCAACATTTTGTGCTACTTCGTTTTTAAGTTGCTTGGTAATGGTCGATGGGCTTGAGCAGTAAAATTGCCACTGATCGTTAAAAATGCTGATCAGTCCTCCATCAATCAAAACTTGTCTGTCATTTGTGAATAAATCTTCTAAAAACCAATAGTTAAGCATGCTATCGAAATAGGCGATGTGAGAAGCTTCTTGCTCATTAGGCAAGAGAAGCTGATCTTTAATTTCGATAACTTTACCGCTATCAGACTGAGAAACTAAAAATTGGCAGTCAGTACTTAAATCACCGACTACAAATGAGCTTCGTCCTGGTGCTGCAAAGTCGACTTTATCGTTTAAACACAATTGGTACGGAAGGTTTTTGCTTATTTTTTTATCATTGATCCAAATGCCATTGGTGCTTACATCTCTGATTAGCCAATGTCCTTGTGTAAACTCGATAATCGCATGATGTCGAGAAATTTCAGGAGAATTTATCAGCGTATCAACGTTATATTTGAATCGACCAATGGTGTGATAGCTTTTAAGGTAAACCTTTTCAAGCTTTTGTTCATCAATGAGATAAGCCATATATGCTTCCTTTTCTAAATCTAATACAAAAAAATGTTGTCCGTTTAAACAATCGACTGATACTAAACTTTCCTGTTGATCAGCACAATATGAATCAACCTGTTAAGGTGAATATTAAGGAGAAATGAATCTGCTTAAAAGTTCAAAATATATTAACCCAGATCAAGTCTAAGCTTTTTTTATCTAATATGCGATTACAGTCACTTACACCAGTTTGCATAATCAAGGTAACTGAACCATATTTTTATTAAACAGAGTGAAAAATATAGTGGTGTGAGAGGTAAGAAAATGGGTGAATTTAAAAAAATAGATACTGTTGAATTGAAAGGGGTGTATCAATTCTGTGATCATTTTGATTCTGATAAATTAGCGCTCTCAAGCAGTGCATTAAAAGTTGTCACAGATTTTACTCGACGAACGCCGCAAGTCATTCTAAAAGATGTTGATGTTGATCATGCGTTATTCATGATGGTTAACGGTCATGTACGATCTAAATTGGTTATTGATCATGACGATACGTTTTTAGGCGTTATTAACTCTAAAGATCTCACTGGCCGAAAAGTTTTAACAGTTGCACAGAAACGTAATCAATCAAGAAACGATCTGACGGTTGAAGATTTGATGACTAAAAAGTCAGAATTAAGGGCCATGCCATATTCAATGGTCGAAAATGCTCAAATTGGTGATGTGTTAGAGACATTGAAAGAGTTGGGGCAACAGCATATTCTTTTAACTGACAATACCGGCAATTTACGGGGTATGATTTCAGCGAGTGATATTGCGAGATCTTTGCATATTCCAGTAAACATTTTGCAGAAAGCCCATTCATTTAAAGAAATATTTGAAATTATTCACGACAAAGAAGAAGTAAATACTTAACACTTAAATTGACTAAAAAGGTGTCTCATAAATGAGACACCTTTTTTATTTTTAGTGTGTCGATTCTGATACATCTCGAATAAAATTTTTACATAAATTATTAAAAACCCTTTAAAAACAGGTTTTTATATTTTGGCTCGATAGTTGATTAGTTTTTACTAAGTCAATTATTGGAGCCAGTGATGGATACGAAAAGAACCCCTCCAGCAAAACCTTTAGTCAAACAATATTGGTATATTCCAGTACTTGTATTAGTGGCAGTGGGTATTTATTTCTCAAAACAATTTTTGGGTAACGCATCATACTTTGTGCAAAGAGATAAGTTGCAGTTGGCAAACGTACAGCAAGGCGATTTTAAAATTGAAGTGCGAGGTTCAGGTACATTAAAACCAAAGTCACTGCAATGGAGTGCGGCGCAAACATTAGGCAAAGTACAGCAACTATCAGTTAAACCAGGTGATCGAGTAGTACAAGGGCAAACACTCGCTGTACTTGAGAACCCTGCACTCATTAGCGAGCTTGAGAAGATCCAATGGGAACTCAAAGCGATAAAAGCTGAAAATAATGCCGCCTCAGTAGCGCAACAAGCACAGCAACTAGACCTTGAAAATGCGGTCATGGAAGCTGAATTCAATTATAAAAGCTCAAAGTTAAAATTAGATGCCGAGCAATCATTACTCGATCAGGGAAAAGGCTCTTTGTCAGCACTTGATTTCAAACGCACTCAACTTGCAGTTACTCAACAATATGCACGTTGGCAGGCACAAATTAAGCGTGCAGAAAAAATGCAGCAAAATTTCCAAGCCAGTGAATTGGCAAGACAAGCCCGCCTTGAACAAGTTGAAAATAATCTTAGAAAAGCCCAGCAACAAGTCTCAGGCCTTACTATCACCGCAGGTATTAACGGTGTAGTACAAAGGCTGCCAATTGAGCTTGGACAACAATTAAATGCTGGCGAAAACGCCGCTTTGGTAATCGATCCTAACTCCTTGTTCGCAGAAATAAACGTACAAGAAATTCAAGTAAAAGACGTTGCAGTGGGCCAGCAAGTAACTATTGATACGCGGTTTAACACCTTAGAAGGTGAAGTACTTCGAATTTCACCGATGTCGGAAAATGGCTTAGTTGCGGTTGAAGTCAACATTCATTCAGAGTTACCCAAAGAAGCGCGTTCAGATCTTAATATCGATGGTTACATTGAAGTTGCGAATATTAAAAATACGCTTTATGTAAAACGTCCAGCATTTGCCCCAAAAAACCGTACGGTGGATTTATATAAAACCACAAGCAATACACAGTTTGCAGAAAAACAAAAAGTGAAACTGGGTAACAGTACGTCAAAACATATTCAAATTCTTTCTGGTCTTAACCCAGGCGATCAAATTATTATCTCAGACACCAGCGCATGGGCATCTCATAGCAGTGTCAAAATACAGTAATATCAACAGGTTTAAAAAGGATCTCTCATGTCATTACTAAGTTTAAGTAACATCAAAAAATCATTTTTAACTGAAGACATCGAAACCCATGCGTTAAGTAATATTAATCTTGAAATAGCACAAGGAGAGTATGTTTCACTGTCTGGCCCATCAGGTTGTGGTAAGTCTACCTTATTGTCTATTTTAGGATTGCTCGATACTGCAACCAGCGGACAATATCTGTTTAATGGTCAAGATGTAACAAGCTTTAGTCGAGATAAGCGCGCACAACTGCGTTGTTACGATATTGGTTTTGTTTTCCAGTCTTTCAACTTGATCTCTAGTTTAACGATCAGTGAGAACATTATGTTGCCTCTGACTTATCAAACTGGCGTATCTAAAAGTCAGATGCAGAATAAAGTTGATGAAGTGCTGGAGCGAGTAGGCATGCAACATCGTGCTAATCATTTTCCGTCGCAATTATCTGGTGGTCAGCAACAGCGAGTTGCAGTGGCGCGTGCCTTGGTAAACGATCCTAAAATTATCTTTGCCGATGAGCCAACCGGTAACTTAGACAGCCATAATGCTGAAAAAGTCATGGCATTATTCGATCAACTTCACAGAGGTGGCAGCACCATTTGTATGGTGACGCACGATCCGCGCAGTGCCCAAATGGCGCAAAGGCAAGTGAGTATTCTCGACGGTACTTTGGTCAATGACATCATGCTGCACTCAGTTGAAAAAGTATCGGCATAAGGAAACGGACTATGTGGTTAGATATAAAATATGCGCTTAGGCAATTACTGCAATCTCCCAAGTTTTCTGCGCTGACTTTACTTGTCCTTATTGGCGGTTTGTTTGTTAGCTTATTTAGCTTCTCGTTCTTGAATTCAGTGCTTTATAAAGACTTACCTTTACCACAAGGCGAGAGTATTGTCAGAGTTTCAACACAATCATTAGAAGATGCAGATTTAGATCCTATGCCAGCCTGGGAAACCGCGCATGTTATTGCTGAACAAACGAGTTTTGCAGAAATTGGGCGTTATATTTCTACTTCAGGTCATATTATTTTTGAACAAACATCAAAGCGCTTAAGCTTAGAGCAAGTCGATAGTAACTTTTTTGCATTTGCAAAGGTTGCTCCCTTGTTAGGACGCACTTTAGAACAGTCAGATTTTGAAGCTGGCGCAGAGCCTGTCGTAGTGCTCAGTCATGTAATTTGGCAAAGCACTTTTAACGCTCAACAAGACATTATTGGGCATGTGATCAACCTTAATAACCAATTGACGACCGTTGTCGGAGTTATGCCAGAAGGTTATGCGTTTCCTGTTGCAGGACGTGCTTGGCAGCCATTACCCCTTGCTTACAGACAGCCTAAAATGACAGACGACACTTGGCTAAGCGTTTATGGTCGCTTAAAACCTAGTATCAGTGTAACTCAAGCTGAAACAGAATTGACTACTTTACTAAAAGGCTTTTATCAGCAAAAACAGCAAACTTTAGGTTTAGACTATGAGCCTAGAACTATTGCAATCAGTTCGTTTCCTGCAGCACAAGTAAATGGTTCAGGTGGTGTCGTATTTACTTTTATCAATGGGGTTGCACTGTGTATTTTGTTGTTGGCCTGTATCAACGTCGGTAACTTATTGCTTGCCCGAGCTTTAGAAAAAAATAAAGAAACAGCCATTAGAGCAGCGCTGGGTGCTCCAACTAAGCGATTAATCTCTCAGTTAATGTGGGAAGGCGGTATTTTAACTATTATTGGCTGTATTTTGGCGGTGTTATTAACTGGGGCGGCACTGAGCTACACAGAGTTAGTTTTGCAAAGCCACATGGCCGATAACCTTGCTTTTTGGTGGCATTGGGGGATGGATTTAGACACTGTGCTTGCAGCCATATTGTTTGCAAGTGTGACGCTATTTTTTGCTTGTTTTCTACCGGCCTACAAGGCTGCAACACAAGATGTAAATGCAACTTTGCGCGATGGTACCCGGGGGGCTCAGGGCAAAAAAGCTGGCAAACTCTCGCGAATTTTACTGACCTCTCAGATTTTCTTAATTTCAACTTTAATGTTGATTGGTGGTCTATCAGCTTTCTTATCGCAAACCATCATAGGTATGGATATGGGGGTTAACTTTAAAAATACCCTAGATGTCAATTTAGCTTTGCCTGAGGATAAATACGCAACGCCAGAGCAAAGAATTGCCTATTACCAATCATTAAAGACTGAACTAGAGCATCAAGGCAGTATTGGCGCTGTGTCTCTAGGCGCGTATTTAGGCAAAAAACCTGTTTTACCCGCTAAAATTTTAGCTGAAACAGCGCAAGATAAACCGAGCGTTGATGTGATAGAAGTCATAGGTAACACGCAAAGCTATGGTCCTTATTTGGTAGATGGCAGGCACCTAGATGATAGAGATAACCGCACGGCAATGCGAACTGTATTAATTTCAGATTCGATGGCAAAACGATACTGGCCAAACTCGAGCCCGCTTGGAGAGCAAGTCGATATTGAGTTAGAGTCTGGATCTTTAGCGCATACTGTAGTCGGCATTGTGACAAACCGTATGAATGCATCTTCATTGTTTGGTTCACTCGACAAAGAAGACGAAGTGTATATTTCGGCGCTACAAGGTGAAGTAGGTGAGCTGAGAGCGACACTTAAACATTTTGGTGATAAGCAGCAAGCTCAAACAGATTTTTATCGCACTTTTTACCGTCAAGATTCATCGCTAGAGCCCGGCTATTTTCGCTCAAAAGAAGATGACTTTGGCATGCTGCATAAAATAGCAAAAACAACATTTGCAATAACATTCGGCTGTGCATTTTTCGCGTTGTTCTTGGCATTAACGGGCATTTATGGTCTCAGTGCAGGTTCTGTTTACCAGCGCTATAACGAAATTGGCATTCGCCGTGCTGTTGGAGCGAGTGACAAAGCGATTATCAGTTTATTCTTAAAGCAAGGTAGCAAACAATTGTTGCTAGGCAGTGGGTTAGCTTTAGTATTCTTTGTGTTGATAGCCTATTTATTTCATAACTTTACTGAGCAACTGGTACCTATCTATATTTACCCAATGCTTGCAAGTGCAGTAACAGCTTTGGTTGCCAGTGCGGTGTTACTTGCCATTTATTTCCCGACTAGAAATGCGGTAGTATTGGAGCCAAGCCAGGTGCTTCGCTATGAGTAAGGAATAACAATAATAATGGCAAACATTTTAGTGGCTGACGATGATATTAACATCATCGCCAGCCTGCAGTTTTTACTAGATGATCATGGTTTTGATGTGCAAGGGGTAACGTCTTTGGAAGCAGCTAAAACCCAATTAACGCAACATAACTTTGATCTCGTCATGCTGGATATGAATTTTCATCGTGATACCACATCAGGCAGTGAAGGTATTGAATTTATTCAGCAAATGAATGAATTGTTGGCCGATAAGCTGCCGCCGATTATTGCTATGACAGGCTGGGCGACCATAGATATCGCAGTTTCAGCACTGAAAGCCGGTGCAAAAGACTTTGTGCAAAAACCGTGGCAAGACGACGCACTCATTAATACCATTCAAACCCAAATTACACTGGCAGAGCGCGAGCAACAGCTCGAACTTGCGCAAGACGAAAATAGCCAACTGAAACAAGACCTATATTTTCAACATGACGATCTTATCGCTGAATCTGCAGAGATGCAGCAACTGCTCAAACAGGTACAAAGTTTAGCGCAAAGCGATATGAACATTTTGATCACAGGTGAAAACGGCACAGGTAAAAGCTTACTTGCAAGCAAAATTCATCAGTTTTCAAAGCGCGCTTCAGGGCCCTTTGTTAGTGCAAATATGGGCGCGATTGTAGAAAGTTTATTTGAAAGCGAGCTATTTGGTCACGTGAAGGGCGCGTTTACAGATGCCAAACAAAACCGCGCAGGGCGCTTTCAAATGGCGCAGCTGGGTACATTATTTTTAGACGAAATAGGTAATATTCCGCTTGCTCAGCAGGCAAAATTACTGCGCGTATTAGAAGAAAAACAATTTGAACCTGTTGGTTCAAGCAAAACCCAACGTGCAGATGTAAGATTAGTGTCTGCGACCAATACAGATCTTGAATGTGCGATTCAAGCAGGGTCATTCCGACAAGATTTATTCTACCGCTTAAATACGGTTACTTTGCACATTCCTGCGTTGAAAGCGCGTCAGGACGACATAGTGCCATTGGCAAATTACTTTGTTGCGAAGCACAGCAAGCATTATGGCAAAACCGATGTTTGTTTATCTGAGTGTGCTAAAGCTGCATTGCTGGCATATCACTGGCCGGGCAATTTAAGAGAGTTAAGTCATTGTATAGAGCGCGCACTGTTTTTAAGTGACTCAACTATCACAGCTGAGAGCTTGAATCTCAACGTAACCAGTAATCTCATTCAGCAAAATGCGCTGACATCGATTTCAGAAGACAGTATTACAAGCCAAGCCAATTTAACCTTAGATGAAATAGAGTTTCAGGCAATGGAGCAAAGACTTAAACATTTTGCTGGGAATGTCACCGAAACAGCCAAATCTCTGGGCCTTAGTCGCAGCGGTTATTACCGTCGTTTAGCTAAATACGAAGCGCAATAGCATGCAATTTTTCGCACGCTCCAAAACGAAAGCGGTTGATCATAAACAGCAACAGACTCGGTTAATATTGGGTTTATCTATCCCTGCGATTTTCGTGGCGTTTTTTAGTTTATTTTACGCAGGGCTCAACATCTATTTGCTGGCGTTTTTCAGCATTATTGCCTTTTTAGGGTTGTCTTATGTGGTGTATGCCACACGAAATAACATAGACAAACAACAACAGCTTATTAGTAACTTATTGGCGGCTTTGATTGAAGAAGATTACACAATGCGTGGAAACTTACAGCAAGATGCCGCCATCGCGCCACTGTTGAAACTAATCAATACGCTCGCAGATAACTTACAAACAAAGAGTCGCCAAGTATCTGAAAAGCAGATCCTCATCGATAAAATTTTAGATCAGGTTCAAGCCATGTGTTTTGCTTACGACAATGAGCAAAATATCGTGATGGCAAATCATGCAGCACATACCCAGTTGTTTTTAGGTCAAGAGTTAGCACACTGTACACTTCATGATTTCCATTGGATGAAATCACTGACTGAGAAAAACTCAGCAGTTGTGACTTTGAATACTTCACAGCTTCAAGGCGAGTATTTTGCTTTTAAAGATAAATATTTAAGCGCTGGTAACCCACATACGCTGCTGCTACTAATAAAAGCAGAACAAATACTAGATGAGCGCAAACAGCAAGCATGGCAAGATCTATTACGCGTGTTAAGTCACGAACTTAATAATTCACTCACGCCAATAGCGACAATCAGTCGTAGCCTTAATAAGAAAATTCAACAATGTGAATTTCCTAAACAACCTCACTTTCAGCAAGGACTTGAGATAATTTCCGAGCGGGCAAGCTCTTTGCAGGCCTTTATTACCAGTTACCGAGAATTGACTCAATTGCCAAAGCCGAGTAAATCAGCTGTCACCGTACAAAGTTTATTTGATCCTATTCTGCCTTTGTTTGATTGTGAATTTACTTATAGCGAAAATTGGGCAAAAGCTGCCTCACAGATAGTGCTGAATGTTGATAAAAAACAACTTCAGCAAGTGCTCATCAACCTGATAAAAAATGCCATCGAGGCAAATACAGTAAATAACCAGCAAGGCATTGATCTAGACCTTGAAGAAAGTGATGACATGTTGAAAATTAGCATCCGAGACTTTGGGCAGGGGATCGCCAATTTTGATAATTTATTTGTGCCTTTTTATACCACTAAACAGCAAGGCACTGGCCTAGGCTTAGCATTAAGTCGACAAATCATGCTGAACCATGACGGACAATTACAATTAGAGAATCATCTTGAGCAAGGTGCAATCGCAACCGTAACTTTGCCAGCGTTGTAAAGAGGTAATGAATAACTGGTAATTCATACAGTATTTTGGCATTATGCCAAAAAAATAAATGAGAATGTGCTTTGGCAGTAATTTTAGGCATAGATCCCGGTTCAAGATTTACTGGATACGGCGTGATTGATCATCAAGGAAGTAAGTTTACCTACTTAGGCAGTGGCTGTATTAAAGTGGGGGAGCATGATTTTCCGACCCGATTAAAAATGATCTTCCAAGGTGTCACCCAGCTGGTTGAGCAATTTAACCCGCAAAGCTTTGGCATAGAGCAAGTGTTTATGGCACATAATCCAGACTCTGCATTAAAACTAGGGCAAGCCCGAGGCGCTGCAATTGTTGCCGCGACTATGCAAGATATTCCTGTTTATGAATACTCAGCTAGGCAAGTAAAACAAGCGGTTGTAGGCACAGGTGGCGCTAAAAAAGAGCAAGTTCAAGAAATGGTGAAGCGTATCTTGAAGTTACCGGGCACACCGCAAGCCGATGCCGCTGATGCATTAGCCATTGCCATTTGTCACGCACATTCTGAGCAAAGTTTAATTCGTTTAGCTGGTAATGCCAGCAAAACAGTTCGTCGAAGATTAAGGTAATAAACATGATTGGAAGACTAAGCGGCACTCTATTAGAAAAGCAACCGCCAGAAATTTTACTTGATGTAAATGGGGTAGGTTACGAAGTTCAAATGCCAATGACCTGTTTCTACGAGTTACCTAATGTTGGCGAGCAAGCCGCGATTTACACGCATTTTGTGGTACGTGAAGACGCCCAGTTGTTATTTGGTTTTAATCATAAAAAAGAGCGCGCTTTATTTCGAGAGCTCATAAAAGCCAACGGTGTTGGTCCAAAACTCGGTTTAGCGATTTTATCGGGCATGTCAGCTGAGCAATTCATCCACTGTGTGAATAACGAAGATGCGACCACTTTGGTGAAAATTCCAGGTGTAGGTAAGAAAACCGCTGAACGTTTAGTGCTAGAAATGAAAGATCGCTTAAAAGACTTCGGCAATGATTTGCTAACGCCATTTAGCGATAATGCGGTGATTGCGCCACAAGAAGATCCGACGGTTGCCAATAATCCAGCCGATGATGCAGTTGCTGCATTACTCGCATTAGGCTATAAACTAGCGCAAGCACAAAAAGCGGTGAAGGCAGTAAGCCAGCCAGATATGAATACCGAAGCGCTGATCAAAGAAGCGCTTAAATCTATGATGTAATAACCTTTATGATTGAAGCTGATAGACTGATTGAGCCAAGTGTTCAAGGCAACGAAGAAGTAATAGACAGAGCCATTCGTCCAAAATTATTAGACGACTACACAGGCCAGCCCCATGTTAAAAAACAGATGGAAATTTTTATTGAGGCTGCTCGATCTCGTCAAGAAGCACTCGATCACCTCTTGATCTTCGGTCCTCCAGGCCTAGGTAAAACAACCCTTGCTAATATTGTTGCTAACGAGCTTGAAGTGAATATTAAGACTACTTCGGGTCCTGTACTCGAAAAAGCCGGTGACTTAGCAGCATTGCTTACCAATTTAGAAGAGGGTGACGTGCTGTTTATTGACGAAATTCACCGTTTGAGCCCACAGGTAGAAGAAATTCTTTACCCTGCAATGGAAGACTATCAGCTTGATATCATGATAGGTGAAGGACCTGCCGCACGTTCGATTAAACTAGATCTGCCACCATTTACACTGATCGGTGCCACCACGCGCGCTGGCTCGTTAACTTCACCGCTGCGTGACCGTTTTGGTATTGTGCAGCGCTTAGAGTTTTACTCAGCTGCAGATTTAGCAACTATTATTTCGCGCTCGGCATACTATTTAGACCTAGCAATCAGTCCAGAAGGTGCCGATGAAGTGGCCCGCCGCTCACGTGGTACACCACGTATCGCCAACCGCTTGCTGCGCCGAGTGAGAGACTTTGCCCAAGTAAAAGGCGATGGCAAAGTTAGCCAAGATATTGCAAAACAAGCCCTAGATATGGTCGATGTCGATAAATGCGGCTTCGACTATATGGATAGAAAATATCTGCTTGCTCTGATTGAAAAATTTGCTGGTGGCCCAGTCGGGCTAGATAATATCGCTGCTGCCATTGGTGAAGAACGCGAAACCATCGAAGATGTCATTGAACCTTTCTTAATTCAACAAGGCTTTATTCAGCGCACGCCACGAGGGCGTATCGCGTCGAATGCCGCTTATTTGCATTTTGATTTGGCGCTTAAGCAAGATTAAAGCTCAAGCTTCCAGAGCGAGGTAGCGCTTTGGAAGCTTCACTTTGGTTTAATAGTTACCTTAAATTTGCTGGAGTCGGGTAGTCAGGATGCTCAATACTAACTGCAGAAATAAGGGCTTTCACTTTTCTTTAAATAACTTGACTAAAGTGTTTAAATCGTATTTGGTTTGCCTAAAACTGGTACTAATTTTTGAAATTTTCTCAGGAGCAGACGCCTGAAATACATATTTCATCCATCTTTTCTTAAAAATACCACTTCTTAGATTTGATCAGCATTTACAGTAATGTATTCATTAGTAGTTAATGCTTAAATTGTAATCCTCGATTTTATTTCCATTATTTATTCTTTTCTCAAGTTCAATGCTTTAATCGAATAGCGATAAAAAGACTGATTTGATTCAGTTTTACCAGCAAATATTCACCTCTTTATAAATATCTATTAATGTTGTTTATCGTGAATATTTATTCTGTTGATTTTCAGTTTACGTAAACGTAAAGCTGGCGATTAAAGTAACTTTACACCACCATTATTAAATGTTTTTTAAAATGTCACCGGTGTCATTTGTTTTTTGTTTGTCATAATTTAACATTTTTGATGCTTTTCACTTCTCTTGGTGAATTTGTCAGACCAATGAGAAATATTCAAGTTAATGAATATCTATTCATAATTTTGTTGACTCCATTTTAAAACAAAGCTAGTTTTGAATATCTGTCGGAACAATCGTCTTGTTCATTTCCGACCATAGATGTAGCAGGGGGAGGGGTGCATGCTATATGACTCTAAGTTAGAAAAAGATAATTGTGGTTTTGGTTTAATTGCTCAGATAAACGGGCAAGCAAGTCATAAACTGATCCGCAATGCAATTACAGGGTTAGACCGAATGCAACACCGTGGTGGTATTGCATCAGATGGTAAAACAGGTGATGGCTGTGGTTTATTACTTCAAAAACCTGATAGCTTCTTTCGAGCCATTGCCACTGAAAACGGTTGGCACTTAGGTAAAAATTACGCTGTCGGTATGTTGTTTTTGAATGCTGACGAAACGCTTGCATCTCAAGCCCGAAAAGTGATTAACGAAGAATTAGAAAAAGAAACGTTAACGCTCGTTGGCTGGCGGGTCGTGCCAACTGAACCGAGTATGTTGGGACCAATTGCGCTAAAGCAACTACCTAAATTTGAGCAGGTGTTTGTATCAGCACCTGAAGGCTGGCGTCCAAAAGATCTAGAGCGTCGCTTGTATATCGCAAGACGTCGTATTGAGAAGCGCTTAGTTGAAGACGACCAGTTTTATATTTCTAGTCTTTCAGGTCTGGTAACGGTTTATAAAGGCTTAATGATGCCAGTGGACCTACCAAACTTTTATTTAGATTTAGCAGATATGCGCATGAAAAGTGCAATCTGTGTTTTCCATCAACGCTTTTCTACTAACACGCAACCGCGTTGGCCGTTAGCTCAGCCATTTAGATATTTGGCACACAATGGTGAGATAAATACCATTGCGGGTAACCGCCAGTGGGCGAGAGCGCGTGCTTACAAGTTTTCTTCACCATTATTGCCTGATTTACAAACGGCCGCGCCATTCGTGAATGAAGAAGGTTCAGATTCATCAAGCCTAGATAACATTCTTGAATTATTCCTTGCCGGTGGTATGGATATTTTCCGTGCTATGCGCATGCTTGTGCCGCCTGCATGGCAAAAAAACCGAGCTATGGACGATGATTTACGCGCCTTTTACGACTTTAACTCTATGCATATGGAACCCTGGGATGGCCCAGCAGGTATCGTTATGTCAGATGGTCGATTTGCGGCATGTAACCTAGATAGAAATGGTCTACGTCCAGCGCGTTACGTGATCACCCAAGATGGGTTTATCACGCTTGCATCTGAAGTCGGTATCTGGGATTACACAGCCGATGAAGTGGTTGAAAAAGGTCGTGTTGGTCCAGGTGAATTGCTGGTTATCGATACCCTTCATGGCAAAATTTGGCAGTCTGATGAAATCGATCAAGATTTAAAATCACGTCATCCTTACAAAACTTGGCTTGAGCAAAACGTAAAACGTCTTACACCTTTTGAAGATTTGTCAGAAGAAGATGCGGGTGTACGCGATTTTGACGACGAATTATTGCTGACTTATCAAAAGCTATTCGGATACAGCAATGAAGAATTAGACAACGTCATTCGAGTAATGGGACAAAACGGCCAAGAGGCAACTGGCTCAATGGGTGACGACACCCCGTTTGCTGTATTGTCTGAAGGCCATCGCTCTTTGTACGATTACTTCCGTCAAAAATTCGCGCAGGTAACAAACCCACCGATCGACCCACTTCGTGAAAATCACGTAATGTCATTGGCGACCTGTATCGGCCGTGAGCAAAACGTATTCAATGAAACCACAGGCCATGCTAAGCGTCTTCAGTTTGCCTCACCGGTACTGACATTCTCTGATATGCAGCAATTAGTGAATGCAGATGATGAGCACTACTGTGCCTGCAAAATTCAGCTTAACTATGACAAAACTGAGTCTTTAAAATCAGCGCTAGAGCGAGTCTGTGACGAGGCTGAACAAAAAGCACGTTCTGGGTGTGTCATGCTGGTTTTGAGTGACAGAAATATCAGCAAAGATATGTTGCCAATTCCTGCGGCTATGGCTGTGGGCGCAGTACAACAGCGTTTGGTAAATACTAATTTACGCTGTGATGCCAACATCATAGTTGAAACGGGCAGTGCCAGAGATCCGCATCAGTTTGCCGTGTTATTAGGGTTTGGTGCGACGGCGATTTATCCGTATTTAACATACGAGACACTGGTCGCCATGTGTGACAGTAAAGTGATTGATAAAACCTACCGCGAGGTGACGCTGGCTTATCGTAATGCCATCAATAAGGGTCTATTCAAGATCATGTCTAAAATGGGGATCAGTACGGTCGCGTCATATCGTTGCTCTATGCTATTTGAAGCTGTTGGCCTATCAGATGACATAGTTGAAATGTGTTTTAAAGGCGTGGCTAACCGTATCAAGGGCGCAGATTTTGAAGATTTTGCTTATGAACAAGCGCAACTTCATAAGCTCGCCTTTAGTAAGCGTAAGCTATTGTCTCATGGCGGTTTATTAAAATTTGTTCACGGTGGCGAGTACCACGCTTATAACCCCGATGTGGTTCAAACACTACAAGTTGCGGTTAAATCTGGTGAGTATCAAGATTATCTAAAATACGCGGATCTTGTTAATAACCGTCCAGTGACAAACTTACGAGACTTATTAGCACTTAAACCAGATACATCTCCTGTCAGCCTTGATGATGTAGAGCCAGCTACTGAGCTATATAAGCGCTTTGATTCAGCGGCCATGAGTATTGGTGCATTATCACCAGAAGCCCATGAAGCGCTGGCTATTGCTATGAACCGCTTAGGTGGATGTTCGAACTCTGGTGAGGGCGGTGAAGATAAACTGCGCTTTGGCACCGAGAAAAACTCTAGAATTAAACAAGTTGCATCAGGCCGTTTCGGTGTCACTCCGCATTATTTAAGAAATGCCGATGTTATTCAGATCAAAGTTGCACAGGGGGCAAAACCTGGTGAAGGTGGTCAACTACCTGGTGAAAAGGTAACGCCTTACATTGCTAAATTACGTTACTCGGTACCGGGTGTGACGCTCATTTCGCCACCACCACATCATGATATTTATTCAATTGAAGATTTAGCCCAGCTTATTTTCGACTTAAAGCAGGTTAATCCAGAGGCGATGATCTCAGTTAAGTTGGTATCTGAGCCTGGCGTTGGCACAATCGCAACGGGTGTTGCCAAAGCGTATGCTGATTTAATTACGATTGCAGGTTATGACGGTGGTACAGGAGCAAGCCCACTGACATCGGTTAAATATGCCGGAAGCCCTTGGGAGTTGGGCCTTGCTGAAACTCAGCAAGCCTTGGTCGAAAATGGTCTTCGTCATCGCATTCGTCTACAAACAGATGGCGGCCTAAAAACAGGTTTAGACATCATCAAAGCAGCTATTTTAGGTGCAGAAAGCTTTGGTTTTGGTACTGGACCTATGGTCGCGCTTGGCTGTAAATATCTTCGTATTTGTCACTTAAATAACTGTGCAACAGGTGTTGCAACACAAGACGATACACTTCGACAGAAGCACTATCATGGTTTACCTGAGATGGCGATGAACTACTTCAAGTTTATTGCTCAAGAAGCTCGTGAAATCATGGCGCAACTAGGCGTAACTCGTTTAGTCGATTTAATTGGTCGCACTGATTTACTAGAAATGATCGAAGGCAAGACGAGCAAGCAAAGCAAGCTAGATTTATCAGACCTGTTAGCCAAGCCGAATAACCCAACTAATGAGACTTTATACTGCTCAGCAGCGAATACCTCTCATTATAAGGGGGAGCTAAATGAACTACTGCTATCAAAAGCACAAGCTGCAATTGAGAGCAAATCAGGTATTTCATTGGTGAATCGTATTAGCAACACCGATCGTTCGGTAGGCGCGATGCTGTCTGGTTATATTGCCAATTTACATGGCAACCAAGGCATGGCAGCAGATCCTGTGGCAATTGAACTACACGGCACTGCAGGCCAATCATTCGGTGTTTGGAATGCCGGTGGCCTTGAAATGACTTTAGTCGGTGATGCTAACGATTATGTCGGTAAGGGCATGGCTGGCGGTAAACTAGTAATTCGTCCACCAGTTGGTTCAAGCTTTGAGTCACATCAAGCAAGTATTGTCGGTAATACCTGCTTATACGGTGCGACAGGCGGTAAGTTGTTCGCAGCAGGTAAGGCAGGTGAGCGATTTGCTGTTCGAAACTCAGGTGTGACGGCAGTAGTTGAAGGCTTAGGTGACAATGGCTGTGAATATATGACCGGCGGCGTTGTCTGCGTTCTTGGTAATGTAGGCATCAACTTCGGTGCAGGCATGACAGGTGGATTTGCTTATGTGTTAGATGAAAAAGCAGACTTCGAAAAGCGTATAAATCCAGAGTTGGTTGAAATTGTTGAGCTGTCAGAGCTTAATGCACATCAAGAGCACTTACGTGGTTTGATTGCTGAGCATTTAGAGCTTACGGGCTCTGCTCGAGCAGAACAGATCCTAGCTGAATTTGAGTTGTATTTACCTAAATTCAAACTGGTTAAACCAATTTCAAGTGATGTAAAGAGCCTATTAGGTCATCGTGCTCGCAGTAGCGCTGAATTAAGAGTACAGGCGCAGTAAGGGGAAGAGTATGAGCGAAAATGTTTACCAATTTATCGATGTGCAACGAGTTGATCCAAGAAAAAAACCAATTTCAGCACGTAAGCAATCATTTGTTGAGATTTACGAACCATTTTCACAAAATCAAGTGAATTCTCAGTCAGACCGTTGTTTAGATTGTGGTAACCCATATTGTGAATGGAAGTGCCCGGTGCATAACTATATTCCACAGTGGTTAAAGTTGATCCGCAATGGTCGTATTTTAGAAGCTGCAGAGCTGTCACATCGCACCAACAGCTTGCCTGAGGTGTGTGGTCGAGTGTGTCCACAAGACCGTTTGTGTGAGGGAGCGTGTACGCTCAATGAAGAGTTTGGTGCGGTAACAATCGGTAATATCGAAAAATACATTACTGATACAGCCTTTGCCCAAGGCTGGAAGCCGGACATGTCGTATGTAGTTTGGACCGACAAGAAAGTTGCTATTATCGGTGCAGGTCCTGCGGGCTTAGGCTGTGCAGATATTCTAGTACGCAATGGGGTTAAACCGGTTGTTTTCGACCGTAACCCCGAAATTGGTGGTCTACTGACATTTGGTATTCCATCTTTCAAACTTGAAAAGTCAGTGATGGAAAATCGACGTGAAATTTTCACTGAGATGGGCGTTGAGTTTAAGTTAAATACAGAAGTTGGCAAAGACATCAGCCTTGATGAAATCATTGCTGAATATGATGCAGTATTCATTGGCGTGGGCACATATCAAAGTATGCGCGGTAACCTTGAAAACGAAGATGCTGAGGGCGTTTATGACGCTCTGCCTTTCTTGATTGGTAATACAAATCGAGTGATGGGGTACGATGAAGCTCAACAACCTTATATCAGCATGGCGAATCAAAAGGTCGTTGTGTTAGGTGGTGGTGATACTGCGATGGACTGTGTACGAACGTCTATTCGTCAAAACGCAGCGCATGTTACCTGTGCGTATCGCCGTGACGAATCAAATATGCCTGGCTCAGTTCGCGAAGTAAAAAATGCCAGAGAAGAAGGCGTAAACTTTAAGTTTAATGTTCAGCCAAAAGGCATCGAATTAAATGCCGAAGGCAAAGTTGTTGGTGTGAAAATGGTCGAAACCCGCTTAGGTGAACCAGATACAGCAGGTCGTCAACGTGCGGAAGAAGTACCAGGCACAGAGCATGTGCTTGATGCTGATGCGGTGATCATGGCGTTTGGTTTTAAACCACACAACCTTGATTGGCTTGCACAATACGATGTTGAAATTAACAGTTGGGGTGGCATTGTCGCGCCAGAGCAGGGGGCCTTCACGCACCAAACAAGTAACCCTAAGATCTTTGCCGGCGGCGACGCAGTTAGAGGTTCAGACTTGGTTGTAACAGCTATTTTTGAGGGCCGTAATGCCGCCGAAGGTATTTTGGATTATCTTGAAGTGTAAAGTCCAATATTAGATATTTTTACCCATAAAAAACCCAGTTTTCAAACTGGGTTTTTTGTTATCTTCTTCTCGCTTCTCGCTTCTCGCTTATGCTGCTTGTATAGCCAATAGCTCTTTTGCACTGGCTCGGGTGGTTTCACTGATCGATTCACCACCGATAAGACGAGCAATTTCGTCAACACGATGCGCATCTTCTAATGGCTTCATCGAAGTAAAAGTTTCCCCTTTGATGACTTTCTTACTGACAAAAAACTGTTGATGACCACTACACGCGACTTGCGGTAAATGGGTAACACATATAACTTGCGTCGACTTCCCAAGCTTACGAAGTAATTTACCGACCTGAGAGGCGGTTGGGCCAGAAATACCCACGTCGACTTCATCGAAAATAAGCGTTGGCGTCGTCACTTTTTCAGCGATAATCACTTGAATAGCCAAACTGATACGAGAGAGTTCACCACCGGAGGCGACTTTTGCTAAAGCTTGTAAAGGTTGACCTGGGTTCGTTGAAACTAAAAACTCTATGGCATCAAAACCTTCACTATTAGGTCTAAGTTCTGGTTTTGGCTGCAATTCAATCGCAAACTTACAGTGCTTCATGGCTAAATCATCCATGCTAGCACTAATAAGTTTTTGTAGTTTTTTCGCCGACTGGCTGCGGCTGTCGCTCAACGCCATCGCAGCTTGTTGGTAAGCTGATAGTGTTTGGGCGATTTCTTGCTCTAGAATATCTATACGGGCGTTATCCGAGCTTATATTGTCTAATTGCGCTTTTAACGACTGATGATGCTCATAAAGCGCTTCAGGTCTAACATGATGTTTACGCGATAGATCCATGATTTTAGATAAACGCTCTTCAACTTCTTGTAACCTAAGCGGATCTTGATCAACTCGGTCTGCGTAATCGCGAATTTCACGGCTAGCTTCTTCAACTTGAACAACCGCTTCTTCTAACAGTTGTGCTATATTACTGAGGTTGCTATCAACATTGGTTAAATTGTTGAACTGTTGAGCACTATGCTGTAGTTGGCTTAACACTGTGACACCATCTTGCTCATACAGCGCCATTAACTCTTGTTGGCAAGTGTTAATTATGGTTTGGCTGTGACTTAAGCGGTATTGTTCTTCTTCTATTTGTTTAAACTCATCAGCTTCAAGTGAGAATTCATCCAGCTCTGCAACTTGATATTCTAGCAGTTGCTGTTGTGCCGCTTTCGCCTGTTGCTCTTTTAAAAGTGTGGCATACTCTCGTTGTAACTGTTGGTAATGCTGAAATTGATTTTTTACAGCTGCTTGTAGATGTGTATGTCCTGCATAAGCATCAATCAAATGAAGCTGATGTTCAGTTTTTAAAAGCAATTGATGAGCATGTTGGCCGTGAATAGCAATTAAGTATTCGCCTAACTCTTTTAGTTGGCTGGCGGTGACAGAGACACCGTTGATATAACTTTTGCTGCGGCCACTGCGACTGATCACTCGGCGCAAAATACAGTCTTGCTCATCGTTATTCAGCATATGCTCTTTTAGAAATTGTTGAGCTTTTGCGAGTTGCTGAATATTAAATTGAGCCACAATTTGAGCGCGATCAGCGGTTGGTCTGATGGCTCCTGCATCGGCACGCTCTCCAAGACAAAGTGAAAGCGCATCGATGGCAATAGATTTACCTGCACCAGTTTCACCTGTGATGGCTGTCATGCCATCACGCCAATCAATGCATAGATCGTTTACAATTGCAAAATTACTAATTTCAAGACTGATCAACATATCTGTATATCCAAACAGTATTTATACTGTTAATCTATACAGTAGTTTAAAATAAATCAATATTTAAATTTGTGCTGTGACTAAATTTTGCTGAGAAGGCTGCTCAGGAGTTAAGGATTGTTCTTCATCTTGATCATCAGTGTGCTCCTCATCAACATCTGCAACATCAGCAGTCTTAATCAGTGTTATCATTGATGGTAATGATTCAAAATAAAAATTTTTGTTATAGGCAACACCGCTCGTCGGTAGTTCTTTGGCAAATGCTGTCATTTTATCTTTTAGTGTGTCCATTGTATCTTTTTCACGGTGTTTGTGAACTTCTTCACCTACAGTCAAAATAAATAACTCAACAATTCGCTCAAGTTGATTTAGGTTATCTTCGCTGTGAGCCTGCACTACAAAGAAGTTATTTACAATGGTGTTAATGTTGCCACTGTATCTAGAAGGAATAGCGCCAGCAGCAACAAACTCAGAAGTTTTTGCTTTAAAATGAGCTGTTACTTCACTGTGTCTTTGATTGAATACCTGTTTTTCAGCATTCTTCGCTTTTTGTCTATTATTTTCGATAACAAGATATACGCCTAAAAGAGTGATTAAAAGCACAATGGTGGCGATAATAGTGTAAGTCATAACGTGTGTACTTCCTGATAGTTATGTACCGATTTTGATATGTTTAATTAGGTTAGTAAAGTCTACTACCCCAATTTAATTTCTGCCTAAGAACTTCATAGTATGAATAGCTTTTCGGATGAATCAAGCGTAAAGATTTTTCTGCCTTTTTTATAACCACTTCATCACCAGGTAAAACAGCAAGTACCACATGGCTGTCACAACTGACCTGTAAGCTGTCGGTGTTTTCTAAGCTAAGTTTTAATCTAACTTCTTTATCACCATCAACAACTAAAGGTCTGCTTGATAAAGTATGAGGAAACATAGGCACCAGCGCCATAGCGTTGAGCTCTGGGGTAAGAATAGGGCCTCCACCTGAAAGTGAATAAGCGGTAGAACCTGTTGGAGTTGAGACGATTAAACCATCAGATCGCTGAGAAAACACAAACTGATTATCTATAAATGCTTCAAACTCAATCATGTGTGCCACTTTATCGGCATGTAAGACAGCTTCGTTCATGGCGGAATTGGCACTTTTTAATTCATCATGACGATAGACTTCGACTTCTAATAAGAAGCGTGATTCAGCAATGAATTCGCCTCTTAGCACTTCTTCAAGCGCAGGCTCAAAGCCATCAGGGTTAAGGTCGGTTAAGAAGCCTAGGTTACCCCGGTTAACACCGATAACGGCGACGTCAAATCGTGCTAGTACTCTAGCGGCACCAAGCATATTACCATCACCGCCAATAACAATGGCCAGATCACAGCGCTTTCCTAGTTCAACTAATTCAATGAGTCCTTCAGGGGCAATTTCTTTAACTTGTGCGCCAACACGCTCTTCTACAAGTACCTCGTATCCTAATGCTTGCAAAAAGGTATAAAGGCGGTGTAATGTCAGTGCCGCACCTTTATGATTAGGTTTACCGATTAAGCCTATGGTTTTGAAAGGGCTTGTCATGATAATTTTCCTTGATTAAGTTAGCGCAAGACTAACCGAAAAACATTTAAGAGAAAACTTTTTTGATGGCCTGTGGATCAAGTATGAAATTAAGTCCCAGAGATCAGCAAATTTTTACTGCTGTAATGAGTATGTACTGTAACGGTGAAGGCGTTCCAGTGCCATCGAGTAAGATAGCAAAACAAAAAGGTATGGCTGTCTGCTCTGCAACAGTGAGAAATGCGATGGCAAGACTAGAAAAAGTTGGTTTGCTTTGCTCTCCTTATACCTCTGCTGGCAGAATGCCTACCGAAGCAGGTTTTAAATATTGGCTAGATGAATATTTCGATTTACCTGAAATAGGCAATTATTGGCAGCCAGGGCAATCAAAATTGGTTGAGCTAGCGCATGCTTTAACCCAAAAATATCAAGTCTGCTGTTGTGTTGGTTTACCACAAGCCAGTTCTCAGTTAATTTTTAGAGTTGAGGTATTAGGTTTTGATAGTAGCTCTTGGTTGGTGTTGTTAATTGATAGAGCAGGGCAATCGCAAAATATTCTTATTGATAAGCCTGAGTTCGAAACTGATGCACAGCGTTACCAATTTGCTTCTTGGATGAATACTGTCTTTAGCCAGCAGCCGTTAAAAGAGGGATTGCAACGCATGTTTGCGATGGCGAATAGCGCACCAAAAACCTGTATGGCGCAATTAACACAATGGACTTCGCAGCTTCATCAACAACTTGGTTCTGATAATTGTATCTTGCTTGGAGAAAGGCACTTATACAATGCAATCGATTCAAATAAAGAGCTCAATTTGGGAGTGGGTTTTCTCCATGAAGTTGAAGACAAGCTTGCATTCAAAAATGGCGTCTCGCTTATCATGGGCAATGAACTTTCGACTTATGAACTTGGAAAAACGGTGGTCCTCAGCTTGCCTTATTTTGAAAATGGCGAATATCAAAGTCGTTTTTGTGTAATTTGTTCAACTTGTGCACCAATTGAAGCAATAATTGAAGAATTTTCGTTAGCGAGTACTTGAAACTGATTTTTCCATCCCCATAATGTCCGCAGTTGTAAGATTTTGGAGAAAAAAATGTCTGAGCAAAATAACGCCCCTGAGCAAGAAGTTGTAGAACCAGTTGAGCAAGTAGAAGCAGAACAACAGCAAGCTCAAGAAGAAGTACAAACTGAACTAAGCCCAGAAGAAGAAATTGCAGGGTTATATGCTGAGCTTGAAGCAGCTAAACAGACAATTGCAGATCAAAAGGACAGTGTAGTTCGTGCAGCAGCTGATGTAGAGAACGTTCGTCGTCGTGCCGCACAAGACGTAGAAAAAGCACATAAATTTGCACTTGAGAAGTTCGCAAACGAATTATTACCAGTAATTGACAATCTAGAGCGCGCGATTGAATTCTCAGACAAAGAGAATGAGACTTTGAAGCCTGTACTTGAAGGTGTTGAGATGACACTAAAAAGCTTTGAAGACGCAGTGGCTAAATTTGGTGTTGAAACAGTTAACCCTCAAGGTGAAACGTTTAACCCTGATTTCCACCAAGCGATGTCAATTCAACCAAGCAATGATGTATCACCAAACACTGTATTAGCGGTAATGCAAAAAGGTTATACATTAAATGGCCGCTTATTACGTCCAGCAATGGTAATGGTATCAAAAGCTGCTGAATAATCAGTTTGCTTCTATATTATTTAAAACGGGCTCGATGCCCGTTTTTTTATTTCTGAAATTATCTTTTGCATTTAAATTTTGTTATTTAGAATATTGAAATAAATAGAACCTTCTTTAAAGGAAGTATCATGAAAAAACTGATCGGTATTGTTGCTTTGTCTTTGTTGGCAGCTGGTTGTAAAACATCGCCAACAGGGCGAACACAAATTGCGCTCTACTCACCGCAAAAAATGAACGAGATGGGTATTGCGAGCTTTGCACAAATGAAAGAGCAACAGGCAATTGAAACGAATAAACAAACAAACGGGTATGTTCGCTGTATTGCTGACAAGCTTATAGCGCAATTGCCAACGCAATATGCGAATCAAGATTGGGAAGTGGTAGTATTTAAAGAAGACAGTGCCAATGCATTTGCGTTACCGGGCGGGAAAATCGGTGTACACACTGGGTTGTTGAAAGTTGCACAAGATCAACATCAACTTGCAGCGGTTATGGGACATGAAGTGGGCCACGTTATTGCTGAGCACGCCAATGAGCGTGTTTCACAAAACAGCTTATTGCAGTTTGGTCTTCAGGCAAGTGACGTTGCACTTCAGATGGGCAATGTTGAGTATCGTCAAGCGATCATGCAAGGTTTAGGTGTCGGTGCACAAGTGGGTGTTGCTTTACCTTTTAGTCGCTCACATGAAAGTGAGGCCGATGTAATAGGGCTAGATTTAATGGCGAAAGCAGGATTCGAACCTACTGGTTCGGTAAAACTTTGGGAAAATATGAATAAACTTGCGGGTGAACGCTCGCCTGAGTTTTTATCAACTCACCCAGCACCAGACACACGTATGCAAACATTAAATAGCAAAATGCCAGAAGCAGAAACATTAAAACGTTCTGCTTGGCAAAAAGGGCTAAAGCCGGAGTGTAAATAATCCGCTTTCGAGTATAAAAGGTTGCATTTATGCAACCTTTTTTATGAATTTAGATTAATTGATCTATCTCAATTTAGACTAACACTTATGCAAAAGGCGGACATAAGTCCTTATGTAGCTCGGTCTATTTTCTTATGCTCGCCGCACTCTTATGTCAAGGGTCAACACTATTTGATAAGGCTAGTAAATAATTGGCTACACTTATCAAAAAGCTGTTTTAACTAAACACAACTGAGTGGACCATTATGCAACAATTACCTACGGTAGATTACCGCGCAGAAGACGCAGCTGCGCAATTCGTTGAGTCTTTACGTAATACAGGATTCGGCGTTTTAAAAAACCACCCAATCCCACAAGAATTAGTTGAATCAATTTATAAAAATTGGCAAGAGTTCTTCTACACAGAAGAGAAACACAACTTCCTGTTCGATAAAGATAATCAAGATGGTTACTTCCCACCAGAAGTATCGGAAGTTGCGAAAGGCTTTACTGTTAAAGACATCAAGGAATATTTCCACGTATATCCAAAAGGTCGCGTACCAGCGCAATTAGAAGCTGAGATCCGTGAGTACTACCGTATCGCGAATGAATTTGCTGCAGAGCTTTTAAGTTGGGTTCAAGCACAAGCGCCAGACGAAGTTAAAGCGAAGTTTTCTATTGATCTAAAAGACATGATCAAAGACTCAGAGCAGACTTTATTACGTGTACTTCACTATCCACCAATGACAGGTGACGAAGAGCCAGGCGCTATTCGTGCAGCTGCGCATGGTGATATCAACCTACTGACTGTATTACCAGCTTCAAATGAGCCAGGTTTACAAGTACAAACGCAAGACGGTGGTTGGTTAGACGTACCATGTGATTTTGGTAACTTAATTATTAATATCGGTGACATGCTTCAAGAAGCTTCAGGTGGTTATTTCCCATCGACGATTCACCGTGTAATTAATCCTTCAGGCAAAGCATCGAAGAATTCACGTATTTCTTTACCGTTATTCCTACATCCTAAACCTGAAGTTGTGTTATCAGAGCGCTATACTGCTGATAGTTACTTACAAGAACGCCTTGAAGAGCTAGGTGTTAAATAAACTAGTACTTAACTAGCCAAGACATAAAAAAAACCCTAACAGTTGTTAGGGTTTTTTATTTAATGAGAATTTTCAGTTTTAAAAATCTCTCGGTGAAACAAATGTTCCAGCCTGAATTTGTTCATAGGTTTGCGTTGCAAGCTCATCTAAAGGACCTAAAGAGCGACCTCTGCTTGTTATCTCATGCGTCACTGGCAAAATATCTATATCTTCAAAACCTGACATTTGGGCAACTTTCGCAAATGTATAAGCGTGTTTATATTTTTTCTGTTTGAAGAAAATACTGACTAAACTACTGTAAATTTCAAGTTTTGGTTGCTGTCCAGCTTCGTTTAGTTCTAGCACTCGGTAGAGTAAGTCTATGGTCTTTTCATCATCAAATTTAGCGTAATAAGTCGCTAGAAATAACTGTATTTCCGGATCGTTTTTTACATTTTCTTGATCTTGCATATTTAATAGTTTGTTCATTGCGAGCGTACTATTTTTACGAGACCAGTGGTAATAAAGTAGACCTGGATGGTCAGTTTTTTCTGTATCTTGGAAAATGCGATTCATCTCTTTTAGGCTAGTTAAATGGCCTTCGACTCGGGATGTCGTTTTTTCTTTTAGTTTGATATGTTCTATTTTGGCCGCAAGAGACACACACGAATCATAAGATTCTAACTTTTTAAGTAAATCGTATTTATTGTCGTCAGACGGATTTTTGTATTCGTGATATCTGGCGAAAATCAGGTCTGATCGTAAGTCTTTACAATGACTATCTTTATTTAAATCTTCACAAAACCCAGGGGTGTCTTCACACACCTTACTTAATGTCAGGGGTTGCTCGCATCCTACAAGTGTTAAAATACTTAGTGCAAGCAGGGTCCGCAATGTCATCTTGCTTCCTCATTATTGTTGTAATTGATATTTTACTTTAGGTGCTTTTGTTGGCCAATTAGAGTAAACACAGTGTGTTTTGCATCATTACCAAAGATAGTGAAGCATGTAAGAACAGCACAAAAGAACAACTCAAGCTAGTTTAGCCTAATGAATTAGACAGTAACAGTGGAGAATCGTAGCAGTTTAAATTAGAATAGCGATGCCCTAAAGGGCTATCCGTTCAAAAAAATTGTTTAATTAGGCAGAAAAAATGACCTTATCTCACGAGCAAGAATATCAAAATAGCTGGCAAGAACGCCAAGATTATGCTGAAAACATGCAACCAATCATTGGTCGTTTGTACCGTAACAAGGGTGTTGAAATCGCTGTTTACGGTCGTCCACTTGTAAATACAAGCACAATCGACGTGATCAAAGCTCACAAGACTGTGGCACGTTTCGAAGAAAGCAAATTACGCTTACGTGAAAGCTTCCCATTCCTAGAAGCTATTAGCAAAATGGATTTAGCACCTGCGCGTATCGACCTAGGCAAACTAGCTTATGGTTACGTTCATAAAAATGCAGGCGAAGGTCGTTCAATTGAAGAATACCTAAATGCTGAATTAGCTGACATCGTAAACAAAGGCGATAATCAAGAGCCGCGCGATGTTGTTCTTTACGGTTTTGGCCGTATTGGTCGTTTATTAGCACGTCTACTTATCGAGCGTGGTGGCTCTCACACTGATCTACGCTTACGTGCAATCGTTGTTCGTGGTGGCCGTGATGGCGACCTTGAAAAGCGTGCTAGCCTTTTACGTCGTGATTCAATCCACGGTCCTTTCAATGGTTCAATCACAGTTGATAATGAGCGTAACGCAATCAAAGCAAACGGTAACTACATCCAAGTTATCTATGCAAACTCTCCAGATGAAATTGATTACACAGCTTACGGTATCAACAATGCACTAATCGTTGATAACACAGGTATCTGGAAAGACACTGATGGTTTAGGTCTTCACCTTAAGTCAAATGGTGCGGCAAAAGTACTTCTTACAGCACCTGCAAAAGGCGACATCAAAAACGTAGTTTACGGTGTTAACAACAAAGATATCCTTTCTGAAGACAAGATTGTTTCTGCAGCAAGTTGTACAACGAACGCAATTACACCAACGCTTAAAGCGCTTAATGACAAATATGGCATTAAGAATGGTCACGTTGAAACTGTTCACTCATACACAAATGACCAGAATCTAATTGATAACTATCACAAAGCTGAGCGTCGTGGTCGTGCAGCTGCACTTAACATGGTTATCACTTCAACGGGTGCAGCTAAAGCTGTTTCTAAAGCACTTCCAGAGCTTGAAGGTAAGTTAACAGGTAACGCAATCCGTGTTCCTACGCCAAACGTTTCAATGGCAATTCTTAACCTTAACCTTGAAAAAGAGACGACGGTTGAAGAGTTAAACGAGTACTTACGTGAAACATCACTGTACTCTGATTTACGTGATCAAATTGATTACACAGCGTCAACTGAAATCGTTTCGACAGATTTAGTAGGCAGCCGTTACGCAGGTGTTGTTGACTCTCAAGCAACAATTGTAGATGGCAATCGTGTTGTACTATACGTATGGTATGACAATGAGTTTGGTTACAGCTGTCAGGTTATCCGTGTTATGCACGATATGGCTGAAGTACAGTACCCAAGCCTACCTCGCTAATAGCGAAAAGTAATAAAAAGCCAGCTTTAGCTGGCTTTTTTAGTTTTTGAACTTAAATCGGTGTGATACTCTTTAAAAATTATTTTTACAAGTGAATTACACTTCCTAAACGATAAAGACAAAAAGTTAATGTTTGTCTGCGACTATTGCGTCGTCAATTTATAAAAAGAAGGTTACGGATGAAAATCACCAGTAATTTTGACAGTGGTAATATCAAGGTGCTTGAAATTAACGAGCCACTCGATATTCAACTCGCTATCAACAATGATAATGAATCTGAGTTTTTTCAATGGTTTCATTTTCGTTTAGAAAGCACACCTTTTTTACAGCATAAAATGCAAATTGGTGGTCTAGAAAAATCGGCTTACCCTGAAGGGTGGGATGACTATCAAGCGGTAGCATCATATGATCGTCAAACTTGGTTCCGAGTGCCAACGTCATACGAAAACGGTACTCTTACTATTGATTTCGAACCTGAGCAGAGTCATACCTATTTTGCTTATTTCGCTCCTTATAGTTATGAGCGTCATTTAGACTTACTCTATTGGGCGCAAAGCCATGATGCATGTGAAATAGAAACGCTTGGTGAAACGCTAGATGGTCGTGATATCAGTGTACTGACAATTGGTGAGCCAGAAGAAGGTAAAAAGAAAATTTGGATCACTGCGCGTCAGCACCCAGGCGAGACAATGGCAGAATGGTTTGTAGAAGGCTTACTTCACAAGCTTTTAGATGACGAAGACCCGCATGCCGCAGCGTTACTATCAAAAGCAGTATTCTATGTAGTACCAAATATGAACCCTGATGGCAGTGTGCGTGGTCACCTTCGTACTAATGCAGTGGGTGTTAACTTGAACCGTGAATGGGCTGAGCCAAGTCTTGAAAAGTCACCAGAGGTTTTTCATGTGTTAAATAAGATGCATGAAACAGGCCTTGATATGTATCTCGATATTCATGGTGATGAAGCACTACCTTACAACTTTGTTGCGGGTAGTGAAGGTATTCCAAGTTATGATGCTCGCTTAGAGTCGTTAGAAAATGACTTCAAAGCAGCACTTTTGACTATCACACCAGAGTTCCAAGATGAGTTTGGCTATCCGAAGGATGCACCAGGTGAAGCTAACTTAACAGTTGCCTCTTGTGCAGTAGGTGAGGCGTTTAAAGCGCTGGCTTACACGGTTGAGATGCCATTTAAAGATAACGCGAATTTGCCTGATCCATATTATGGTTGGTCAGACCGTCGCTCATATCAATTTGGTCAGGATACCCTTGCAGCAATCGTTTCGGTTGTCGACAAATTAAGATAATAATCAACAGTAAAATCAAAAGGTAGCACCACGGTGCTACCTTTTATGTATAACAATAATGAGGATGTTCCATGGATGCTTTTGGGCAGTTTCTAGATTCACTAGATGGCATGTTGGGGGGAGCAGCTTGGTTCCCGTACGTATTACTTGGTGTGGGTTTATTCTTCACCATTTATCTTAAATTCCCACAGATCAGATATTTCAAACATGCTTGTAAGGTGGTAACCGGCAAGTTTGATAAAAAAAGCCATGAAGGTGACACAACACACTTCCAAGCGCTTGCTACTGCACTTTCAGGCACCGTAGGTACTGGTAATATCGGTGGTGTGGCACTGGCAATTTCAATTGGTGGTCCAGCAGCGCTATTTTGGATGTGGATGACCGCATTCTTCGGTATGACGACAAAATTTGTAGAGGTTACCTTATCTCACAAATATCGTGTAAAAACTGATGATGGCACGATGGCCGGTGGTCCAATGTATTACATGGATCGACGCCTTAACATGAAGTGGCTGGCAATATTATTTGCAATAGCCACAGTAATCAGTTCATTTGGCACAGGCAGCTTGCCGCAAATCAATAATATCGCTCAGGGTATGGAATCTACTTTTGGTATTGAGCCTTGGCATACCGGTGGTGTTTTATCAGTGCTACTAGCACTTGTTATTTTGGGTGGTATTAAGCGTATTGCAGCTATTACTTCTCGTGTTGTACCTCTGATGGCAGCTGTTTATATTATTGGTGCACTTGCAGTTATTTTCTATAACATAGAAAACATCTTACCTTCATTCGCAGCTGTATTTGTTGATGCATTTTCTGGCTCTGCCGCAGCGGGTGGCTTCTTAGGGGCATCATTCGCGTATGCATTCAACCGTGGTGTAAACCGTGGTCTGTTTTCTAACGAAGCGGGTCAAGGTTCTGCGCCTATTGCACACGCATCAGCTAAAGCGGATGAGCCAGTATCTGAAGGTATGGTGTCAATTCTTGAGCCTTTCATCGATACTATCATCATTTGTACTTTGACAGGTTTGGTGATCCTTTCTTCTGGTGTATGGACTGAAAAGTTTGAAACTCAGTTTGAACGTTCTTCAATGGTCATTGTACAAGGTCAGTACTCTGAAGATAATGAAGAAAATCGCCAATCCCTTTATAAGTATCTAAATGGCCACAAAGACCATGGTGTTGAGTTGTTTAATGGTGAACTGCATTCAATTCAAGGTAAGGCAGTAGAAACAAACTTTACCATTATTCACTCTCGTTCAATTGCTGAAGATGTGCGTTTTGGTCTAACTGAAAAACATGTTTACACAGGCACGATTGAGATTAAAGATGGTATGCCTGTAGACAAAGATATTATGATCACAGGTAAATCTTTAGTGCATTCAGCTGAGCTGACAACTAAAGCATTTAGCCGAGGTTTCTTTGGTGAAAATGGCAAATACATCGTATCAATTGGTTTACTATTGTTTGCTTTCTCGACTGCAATTGCATGGTCTTACTACGGTGACCGTGCGATGATTTATCTTTTAGGTAGCCGTTCAGTGATGCCTTATCGTGTATTCTATGTTGCGGGTTTTTTCTGGGCATCATTTGCTGATACAACATTAGTTTGGAAGCTTGCAGCGGTAGCAATTGTTGTGATGACGTTACCTAACTTGTTTGGTATTTTCTTACTTCGCAAAGAGATGAAAGAGTCTGTTTCGGATTATTGGGATAAATTTAAGAAAGAGCATCCAAACGAAAAATAAATCGTTTTTGTGCGTACCTTAGTAAAAGACTTTTGGTACAAAAACGAGTAAAATGGCGTCCTCGAGACGCCTTTTTTGTATTAGCAGGAGTCATAAATATGGCAATAGTTTCTTGTCCAAGTTGTAACGAATCCATTTCAAGTAAAAACAAGGTTTGTCCACACTGTGACTTACAGTTAGGTGAGGTAAGTGAAGAGCAACTAGCTCGAATTGCTTCGCGTAAAAGAGTTAAAAAGCAACAGATGTTCATGAATCATTCTTTTCTTGCTTTGATCCTTTTCCTCGGCGGTTTCTTATATCTTTATTCGCGCCAGCCAGCGCCCGATTCTATCGAAATGTGGTTAACCAGAGGTGCCATTGCGATTGGTTGTTTCTGGTATTTAGTAAACAGAATTATTTTAGTGTATTTAAAAAAGAAAAAGTGACATGAACATAGACAGCTTAGTAAATAATTTAACACCCGAATTATTTGAGCGTTTGCAGTATGGGGCCTCAACAGGTAAGTGGCCAGATGGCACTCCACTGACAGAAGCTCAAAAAGAGCAAACAGTACAATTAGTTATGCTTTATCAGGCCAAAGTAGCCAAGACTAACGAGCAATTCACCATCAACGCAGAAGGTGAAATGGTACAAAAGTCAAAAAGAGAACTACAACAAGAATTTAAAAAAGAAAATGAAATAGCTAGGTTCAGTGAAAATGATCTTTAAACACCTATTTACACCAAAATGGAAACACCCTAAAACTGAAGTAAGACTTCAGGCGCTTAATAAGCTAGAGCAAGACAAGGATGCCGATGTTTTAAAGACGATGGCATTAGAAGATAATTCGACTGAAATCAGACAAAAAGCTTTAAATAAATTAAATAGCTTGAGTCTTTGGTGGCAAGCTTATAAACAAGACCAAGCCCTTAAAGATCTAGCAGAACAACATATTAGCAGCGCAGTATTAAACGGCAAAAGTGAACTTGATAGCACCATTCGTCAAGAATATGTCGATAGATATGCATCGAAACGTGTACTAGAAAAATTAGCGTTTTCTGAATCAAGCCTAGAAGTTCGCGTAAAATTATTAAAGCGCCTTGCTCAACCTAAACTCATAGAGCAGAGCTTTAAACAAGACGATGAAAAACTGCAGTTGTTGCTTTTACCTTTGGTTGAGCAATACGGGTTACATAAGCAGTTATTGAAGTCAGCGAAAGGAGAAGCAAAAGCGGCACTTGAGCATGCCCTTGAGCAGCAAAAACTGGCAAAAGAAAAACCGGCTGAAGTACTTACGCAAGTAAAAATGATTTTAGCTAAGCTAAATGCACTTAGAGACAAGCAAGATTATAAAGAAGTAAACAACCAATTCGAAATATTAACTGAGCAGTGGCAAGGCCTAGAATTGTCTTGGTTAGATGAAGAAGCAGTTAAAGAAAATGAGCAAAAGTACAGCGCAATAGAAGCACGTATTTCTTCACATTTAACTGCATTAAAAGCGGAGTTTGAAGCAGTAGAAAAAGCTGAGCAAGCGAAACGAGAGAAACAGGCATTCCTAGCAGATATTGAGACACAATTGAATCTCGCTGAACAAGCGCTAGTAAATGCACTAGAGCAACTAGATGTTTCAAAACAGGCGGAATTAGACACTCAGCTTAGTCAGTTACACAACAAGATAACATCAAGTGCGTATAGTGAAGTATTTGTTAAGCATTTAGATACACTTGCAGATTTAGAAAGCCAATTAAAGCAGTTACCTGAGCTGGTTATTGCAAACCAAGCCGCCCAAACGGCACTTGATGCACTTGCGGATGTTATGCCATCAGCAGAGTTGAGTGAGCTTGATAACACTTTAAATTCGCAAAAGTCGGCTTACAACAATGCGAAAAGCATTATTGAACAGTTACCTAACACATTAAAAAAACCAGCAAAAGCAAAGCTTAGTGCGTTAAGCAAGCAGTTTAAAGCCGCCATGGCTGAACAACTTGATGCGCAACAAAATGAGCTTAAACAAGCTAGACGTAAAGGCAAAGATGTTCAACGATTGGTTGAGCAAGGCAGAAGTAAAGTGGCTTTTGGTGTGTTTAAAGGATTCACTGAGCATTTCGAGCGTTTAACTGCTGCAAACCAAGCACAGCTTGAACCACTTAGAGAGCAAATTTCTGCGCAGTTAGATGATATTCGTGATTGGCAAAAGTATGCGTCAGCGCCAAAGCGTGTTGAGCTTTTGACTGCTTTAGACAGCCATATTGAAAACTGTGATTTAGCGCCTAAGCAACGTGCTGAATTAGTTAAAAAGTTGCGTGCACAATGGCATGAATTAGGCCGAGTTGATACCGACGAAGAGAAGCTACAAGCGAAACAGTTCGATGAAAAACTAGAGTTGCTATTTGCACCTTGCCGCGCTTTTTTTGCTGAGCAAGAACAGCAACGAGAAAAAGCAAAACTTGCCCGAGAAGCCTTTATCGCACAAATGTCAGAACTTGCTGCTACAGATACATCACTTGAAGGCTTTAACTGGCGTGAATTTGAAAGCCAGTTCAATAAGCTAAATAAACAGTGGCGTGCAGCAGGCAGTGTTGACAGTGATGTATATAAATCACTGAATAATGCATTCAAAACGCAAGCCAAACTCATTGGTGATGCGATCCGTGCACAGCATGAACATAATGCTCAGTTAAAACAAGGGCTAGTTGATACTGCGGCTGAGCAAATTACTGCTGAAGATTTAGCACAAGCGTGCGATGTATTGAAATCATTACAAAAGCAATGGCAAACAATCGGCTTTGCTGGCAACAAGAAAGAAAACCAGCTATGGCAAGCTTTCAGAGAGCATAACGATGCAGTGTTCGCGAGACGTAGTGCAGAGTTTGAAACTCAAAAAGCAGAAAAAGATGCATTGAGCTCAGAGCAGCAGCAACAATTTGATGAAATTAAATCACAGCTGTCTGAAAACAGTAGTGAAGTTGAAATCAAAAAAATGATTTCTGAATTATCTGAAATTGACTTTCTGCCTACGGTTAAAAAGCAAGTTCAAAAGTTCATTTCTGAATTACAGCAAAAGCTAGTTGAGCTTGAACAACTTGCCAACACTGCTAGATTTGATGCGTTAAAAGTTGCCCTTAAAGATGGTTCTACGATCCCAGCTGAGTTTATCAGTAAAGTCGATGTGAATTTGTCTAGCGAGCAGCTTATTTTACGACTTGAAATTCTATCAGACAAAGCGAACGATGAAGGCTCGAGCCCAGAGCGTATGGCTGAACAGGTTGCAATGCTAGATGATAAATTACAAGGTCAAAGTGTAGAGTTTGATTATTACTTATCTGCTTACTTGTCTAATACTTCGACTGATGAATTACAGGCAGAAAGATTGCTTAAACTTCTTTAGCACTAAGTAATTCTTATAATAAAAAACCACGCAATAGCGTGGTTTTTTGTTTTTATACACTTTCAAAATCATGTCTATAAAAAAACTAGGGCATAAATTTAGGTCAATTCAAAACCTCATTAAGCGCAGAATCAAGAGTTTTAAATTTGAATTTAAAACCTTGTTGTTCAAGCTTTTCGGGGACTACATTTTGCCCATAAATTAATAAGTCTGACATTTCACCAAACATGAGCTTCAAAACAAATTCTGGCATAGGAAACAAAGCAGGGCGTTTTAAGGTTTTTGCGAGTATCTGAGTAAAGTTATTATTGCTAACAGGCTCTGGGGCTGTCAGGTTGAATGCGCCATGCGCTTTTTCGTCTTCAAGTAAGAAGACAATGGCGTTGACCATGTCATCAATATGGATCCAAGACATCATTTGCTTGCCTGACGCCATTTTTCCACCCAATCCCAACTTGAAAGGGGGGAGCATTTTGTCCAGGGCACCACCTTGTTTGCTGAGTACTATACCAGTTCGTAGCAGGCAAACTCTCACATCAGGTGATTGTGCCTGTAGTGCGAGTTCTTCCCATTGTTTACAGAGTTGATGGCTAAATTCAGGGTAGGTTGACGAGTATGACTCAGTGATAACCTTCTCTGCAGCTTGACGACCATAAAACCCAATAGCACTTCCTGAAATAAACACCTTCGGCGGTGTATCACTGGTGTTTATTTTAGTGATGATCTGCTCGGTAATACTTAAACGACTTTGAAAAATTTTTTGCTTTTGTTGAGCACTCCATCGTTTGTCTGCGATGGGCTCTCCAGCAAGGTTAATTACAGCATCTAGGTCATCAAAATTGACTTCTTTGAGGTTATCTAGCGCGATAATTGAATTTGGTAAGGTGTTTTTGGCTTTGCTAATGTTTCTTGTTAAAGCTATCAGTTCATGCTTGTCTGCAAGCAATTTACAGAGTGCGGAGCCAATTAACCCTGTTGCGCCTGTGATCAGTATTTTCATCCTACAACCCTAGCTCATTAGTTTATTTTAAATACGAAAAAAAACATTGATGGATCAATTAAGTATTGTTGAAGTAGAATAAATGTAAACATGTTTTCGAAGGAAACTCTGTGTCATCTCTTCAAGGTTTAAGTAAAAGCTTGGTGATCATCGCATCGCTGTTTATTGTGCTGGCAGGCCTTAAACTGGCCACGGATATCATTGTACCTTTTATACTTGCAGCATTTATTGCCATCATCTGTAATCCGTTACTACGATTCTTTGCCCGTTATAAAGTACCTAAAGGCATTGCTATTTTGCTCATCATGTTAATGATAGTGGCTGTTGGTTCTAGTTTAGCGGGTCTTGTAGGGCAGTCACTAAATGACTTCTCTCAGCAACTTCCACAGTACAGAGAAGATTTACAGACTCGTTTTGTTTGGTTAGTTGATACTGCTGCGCAGTACAATATTTTAATCGACAAACAGCAACTCATTGCTTTGTTTGATCCGGGTAAAATGATTGATATGGCAACTAATATGCTAACTGGTTTTGGCGCTGCCATGGCGAATATCTTTTTAATCATCTTAACTGTGGTGTTTATGTTATTCGAGGCGCCAATGATTAATAAGAAAGTACATTTGGCACTAGATGATCCTGAAATGCGACAAAAGCAAATCGATAAATTTCTTGAATCTATCAACTCTTACTTGGCAATAAAAACCCTGGTTTCGCTGGCAACTGGTTTTTGCGCAGGATTCTTTTTGTGGATTTTAGATGTAGATTATTTCGTGCTTTGGGGTGTGATCGCGTTTTTACTTAATTATATCCCGAATATAGGTTCGATAATTGCCGCGGTGCCCGCCGTATTAATTGCGCTTGTCACGCAAGGCCCTTTAGTAAGTGGTTTAGTGGCGATTCTCTATGTAGCGATTAACACGATTATGGGTAATGTCATTGAACCCAAATATATGGGTAAAGGTCTAGGTTTATCGACACTGGTGGTGTTTTTGTCTTTAATCTTTTGGGGCTGGCTGTTTGGCACCGTAGGTATGTTGTTATCAGTACCCTTGACTATGGTCGTCAAAATCGCTCTTGAAAATAGTGAAGAAGGACAGTGGCTTGCGACTATGCTTGGAAGCGGTGAAGAAACAGAATCTAAACTAGGTTAAATTGAACGTTTTGTTTATTTGTTGATAACTAATAACCTAACTTTAAGTCTTCAATATGTCGCTCATAAAGCCGAATTTTACAATTTTTATATGCAATCGCAGCTTTAGTTGAGTTAGGCATTTTATGCAGGTAACGCCAGCGACAGCTATCTTCAATATAATTATCTTGATGCTTCAAACTTCGTCTGATAATCGGCAGTAATTGGGTATTTCCCGTGTCTTGTTCGAGTATCTCCATATCCATGACGATTTTATTAATCCAAATGACTCGTTCACGCTCAAGAGTTTCAATATTGCCATCTAAGCATTTTATAAATTGACGCGCCTCTGCAGGCGAATTTCCTTGAATTGGAGGGCATTCTTTTAATTCGTATGCGTTAGTCAGTAACGAAGTAAAAGGCAAGATAAAACACATAGATCTTAGAATATTAGTCATACTTAAACTCAATAATAAATTTAGCTCCACCGATAGGTGCAGTATCTATAGTGATAGTTCCTTGATAATCATTCACTAAATCGGCGACGATTGCGAGCCCTACACCGTGACCAGCTTCATAGGTGTCTAATCGAGTGCCACGTTGTAGTAGCTTTTTACGAGCACTCGGTTCAATGCCTGGCCCATCATCAGTGATTTCAATCGTAAGTACTTTATTGCTACTGGAGACATTAACCTCCACTTTTGAATCACATGCTTTACATGCATTATCAATAAGGTTGCCTAATATCTCCATGAGGTCTGTTTTATCACCTAGGAACTTTAGGTGTTCAGCACAATTTGATTGAAATTCAATTACTTTTTGATGATATACCTTTTTCATTGCATTTAAAATCGATTCCAGTACAGACGCAACTGAGGTTTTCTTTTTCCATGTGTCACTCCCCCCTGTAGCAGCCCGCTTTAACTGATGTTCGATCATGCTATTGATACGATCAAGTTGCTCTTGCGCATCATTATCATCCGCCATGGGGCTTGATTTTAAAATTGCTAAAGGTGTTTTTAAGGCGTGGGCAAGATCACTTAACGATGCTCTGTAACGCTCTTTTTGACGGCGTTGTGATTCAAGGAGTAAATTTAAATCTTCTGTAATAGCTTGAAGTTCAACAGGGTAAGTATGTGATAAACGTTCTTTTTTGCCTGATTCAATTGCTTTAATTTCTTTATCTAAGCGCTGTAATGGACGCATGTTCCAGATAAAACCTAAGCTCATTAATAATGTCATGATAGCACCAAGGATCAACATCCAGGTCATCAGTGTATTAGTGAATTCAGATAGCACGTCCGTCAGAGCTTTATCATCTCGCAGTAAAATAAAAACGGCTTGTTGAGATTGCTCAGCGTTTCCCAGTATAACAGTTAGGCTTAATTGCCAATACGAGTTGCCTTGATAATAAACTTGCTTGAACTCAGAAGCACCTGTTTCAGAGTCGATTGAATTCGGATTAAAATCTAGAGACACTGCTGATTCAGAGTACCAAACCAAGTCATTGTTCTGATAAATCAGTGCGAAGGTATCTGAGTCTATTCGATTTAGTTCAGGTGCCAATATGGTGTTAGGCATTTTCACTGATTCGTCGATAAATTCGACTTCAGAAATCAATGAGTATAAGTGAGCTTCTAAGTTATTTTCGGTAGCATCAACTAAAGACGCATAGTAAGCACTGCTCACTGAATAGAAGAGCACGGGCAGGGCAATAATAAGCACAAAGACAAGGACGAAGCCTTGTCTTATTTTTAGGGGGACCTGAGTAGAGTTTACCACTGGCTCTTAAACCTATAACCTCTGCCTCTCAGTGTTTCTACAGGGTTAAGCACGCCCTCAGGATCTAGCTTTTTACGCAGTCTAAGCACGAATACTTCGATAACATTAGAGTCTAAATCAAAGTCTTGGTCGTAAATATGCTCTGTTAACTCTGACTTAGAAATCACTTTTTGTGGGTTTACCATCAAGTATTCAAGTACCTTATATTCGTATGCTGTCAGGCTAAGCTCTTCATCGTTAACCCAGACTTGCTGAGAGCGAGTATGGATCTTGATAGGACCTATATTAATCTCCGGGTTCGCTTGGCCTGCACTACGACGAATTAAAGCATTACAACGAGCTACTAGCTCTTCAACATGAAAAGGCTTAGTCAGATAGTCGTCGGCACCTGCATCTAAACCTTCGACTTTATCTTGCCATCGCTCACGGGCTGTAAGAATTAAAATCGGAATAGCGACACCTGCTTTGCGCGCACGTTTGATAAGTTCAATACCATCAAGTTTTGGTAAACCTAAATCAACCACTGCCAAGTCGAGTGGGTACTCTTGTAAATGAAATAAACCAGACTCACCGTCATGACATAAATCAATACTGTATTTTTCTTTTTCTAATGCTGAACGTAAGTTTTCAGCTAGTTGAATATCATCTTCGATTACTAGTATACGCATGACTAATTTAATCCTTCTTCACTTTGCCTGTATTTTTATTAACTTGTAGATCAATAATGCGGCCATCTTTTTGTAAAATTCTTACAACAAAATATTCCTTTGTTTCAGAAACTTTTAAGGTTTTACCTGCATATTCAGCTAAGGCCAGACTAATGGCTTGTTTTTTGTCGATGCTAGATTTGTCGTTCGCTGAGCTTGATAGAGATGCTGCTGACAAACTAAGAACAACAAGTAAACCAACTAATGTAAGACGCATATTGAGCTCCAAATACAGGGCTACTTAACAATTGAGTTCAGAGTATTCGTTAACGAATTAACCAACGCTGAATTAATGTTAAGGTAGTACCTTTTTGTACGGTTTAACAACACTATGTGAATAGACGCCAGCGGTAATATATGGGTCTGCATCAGCCCATTTTTGAGCAGCTTCAAGAGACTCAAACTCAGCAATAACAAGAGAGCCGGTAAAGCCAGCCGCACCTGGATCTTCACTATCAATGGCAGGAAGAGGACCTGCTGCGAATAAACGGTTTTGTTCTTTTAAAGCGGTTAATCTTTCTAGATGTGCTGGACGAGTTGCTAAACGTTTTTCTAAAGAGTTCTCTATATCAGTAGAGTAGATCATGTACAACATAAAATTCACTTTCTTCATTACTGTATGAAATTGTATGCAATGGTAAGCTTTCTATACGCCTTTTGTAAATGACAATGCTATGAGAAGCGGCGTTTCACGTTAAAAACTTGATAACAGTTACCTATGACGGTAGAGTCGGGCGGAAGTTAAAAAAACAATAACAAACAGGATGACGTTTTAATGAGTGCGAACAGAGAGCATTTTAGTTCAAAACTAGGTTTTATTTTAGCCGCTGCGGGTTCAGCAGTTGGCATAGGAAACTTAGTTGGTTTTCCCGTCTCTGCAACAAAAAATGGTGGTGGAGCCTTTCTTCTAGTTTATGCATTATTTGTGGCTTTTATCTGCTTACCTGTGATGATGGCTGAAATGGCCATGGGTCGTAAAGCGCAGAAAGACCCATACGGTGCATATAAATCTTTATCTGGAAATGACAAAAAGTGGTCTTTCGCTGGTGGTCTTGCGGTACTCACTCCTTTCATGATTGCTGTATTTTATATGGTGATCACGGTTTGGATATTTGGTTATTTAGCACAAACCGCTTTTGGTAACTTGGATATGCTGGCTAATCCAGAACATTTTGGTCAGTTTATTAATCAAAATACGGTTTTTGGTTACATGGTTGTTGTGGCTATCATAGTTAACCTTATTCTAGTAGGCGGTGTAAAAGAAGGTATTGAAAAAGCAGCTAAGTTTTTAATGCCTGCGTTGTTTGTTTTACTAATTGGTCTAGTAGCGTATGTACTTACGCTAGATAATGCCATGGCAGGGGTTGAATACTACATTGTGCCTGATTTTTCTAAAATGGATGCCAGTGTTTTAAATGGCGCCTTATCACAAGCATTTTTCTCATTATCTTTAGGTATGGGTATTTTAATGACCTACGCGTCTTATATCTCTAAAAAAGACGACATCGTTGGTGGTGCAAAAATGGTCGCCATTACAGACTCATTAGTAGCATTTATCGCTGGCCTTATGGTTCTGCCTGCTATTTTCAGCTTTAATCCAGCGACGAATCCTGAAGAACTATCAGATTCATCGGTTTCAATGATTTTTGTTTACCTACCTAAAATTCTTTTAGCATTGCAAGCTGACATCGGTTATACCGGTGCATCAATTGTGGCATTTGTCTTTTTCTTACTGGTTTTCTTTGCCGCAATTACCTCATTAGTTTCTATTGTTGAAGTGCCAACTGCAGCACTTATGGAAGAAAAATGCATTAGTCGTAAATCGGCATTATTGGTTTTAGCAGGCGCAACTGGCTTACTGACAGTACTGTGTACGATGTCATTTGGTATGGTGGATTGGTTAACTCAGTTTGTTAGCTATGGCGGTGCAGACAAGAGTATGTTCGATCTCGTTTACGACGTCTTCTACGACACTATTTTACCGCTTAATGGTTTAATGGTGTGCTTGTTTGTCACTTATCGCTGGAAAAAAACCAAGCTTTCTGAAGAGTTATCTCAGGGCTGTGACAGTTACTCAGGTAGCTTTATGGAGAAATATGTAAACTTTTCACTATCGACTTTCATACCTGTGATTTTGCTACTTATCTTTGTTAATACCGTCGCAACCAAATTCTTTGCTGTGAGTCTGTTTGGATTCTAAATCGCATCAAAAATTGACAACTTAAAGGCCGATTATTCGGCCTTTTTTAGTGTTAATTTCTAGCCGGTGGTTATTCTCATCCCGGAATCTAAATAGCTGCCAACACCAATGGTAAACATCCATAAACCCCACAAACTATGTTCTAGTACACACACCATCAATGAGCGGCTATGAGCATAGGTGTAAGAAAATAACAGCCCCCCTGCGAATGAAAGTGCAATTGCAACCCAATTGTCGTAGACGCAATGGGCGAGGGCAAAGCTGAGCGCACTTAAAAAGATACGCACGTTTTTACTTGGCAGAATATGCTTATAACGATGGAAGAAATAGCTTCTAAAAATTAGCTCCTGAGGCAGAACAGAAAGCAGTGGATATGCAATTAATAAAATTAGCCATTGGGTGGTTTCATTCTTTGGCATAGCAAACCAAAGCGTTTGATTGGCCAAGCCAAATAACATGGCACTAAACAACGCACCAATGAAGAAGCCAGTAAAAAGTCGATGTTTGACTTGTGAAAATTGTCCCAAAGAAGTGAGGCGAAAGCGCTTAAAGTGCGGGTCGGTGAGCAACAGAAAAGTACAAACAATCATTAAAATCAGTAAAGCAGGGAATAACCAGCTGGACAGATAATCTTTAAACAAATAAGTAAACAGCGGTAAGCAAAAAAATACGCCACAAAGCTCACACCAACGATATTGCGAAGCAGTCAAAGGCAAACCTTAAACTTAAACAGAATTAAGAAAAGTATAGTTTGGCCTTAGACTATAAAAGCGACATTTTTGTTAAATTTGCAAAGCTATTTTTTATTTGCCTGCTCTTGAAATCCATCAGGCAAGTATTTAAAAACTTGGAAAATAGTGAGCAATACGGCAATAAATGTGGCGATTGCGAGACCGAAGACTTTGAAATTAACCCAAAAGTCGAGTGAGAAGTTATAGGCGACATATAGGTTTAAGGCAGCAATACTGACTAAAAATACAAACCAAACCGTATTAAGCTTTTCATACACAGGTTTTGGAACATCAATTTTAAGTTCTTTTTCACCCTGTTTCTCAGCTGCAGTCTTTAACATACTGAGTAGCGCTGTTTTTACGAGGTTCTTATTAAATATAAATCGAGAAATGACTAAGGCTGCCGCTAACAAGCCATAAATAGCCGTCGTTTTCCACATAATGTATTGCTCATCTTGGAATATGATTGTCATACCGCCGAGGAATAAAGCAATTACACAGAAGACCCAAGTTTTGGTAGAGATTTTACCCTTAGTGAAATATTGATATGCAATTTGCAGTAATGATATTCCGACCAATACCGCAGTCGCCCAGAATATATCGACCATTTTGTAGACTAAGAAAAATAGCATAAGGGGTAAGTATTCAAATAATGCAGTCATAGATACCTCTCTTAAATTTCGTCCTCTTACAAAGTTTTAACAAGATTAAGCGTGAACTGCAAGTTGACATTTGTCTTGAGAATTCTTAGGCTCTGCGACCTTCTAGCAGTAATAGACCAGAATAAATATGAATAAGTCAGAATTAGTTTCAGCCATGGCGGCGCACAGTGAGTTAACGAAAAAAGATTCTCAGGCAGCTTTGAATAGTATTTTGGAGATCATAAAGAAACGCTTATCTGAGGGCGATCAGGTGCCTATCACTGGTTTTGGTACGTTTGCGCTGAGCTATCATCCAGCCAAAATGGGTAGAAACCCGCAAACGGGTGAAGAGATCATGATTGAAGGGGCAAACAAGGTACAATTTAAAGTTGCTAAGGCGCTGAAAGACGCCTTAGCGAACTAAGCATTAAAGTTTCGTCAAACTACTTTTGGGTTGCAGCTTTCATCGTCGCAACAAAGCTTTGTAACGAGTCAAGCATTGCGCTTGGCTCGTTCAGGTTTTGCTCGATAATTTTGACCACCGCAGAGCCTGATATTGCACCTGCAGCGCCAGAGTTTAGTGCCGCTTTTACGTCGTCAGGCGTTGAAATACCAAAGCCTAACAGTGCAGGCGCTGCATGATATTCTTTTAATTTAGAAATCATAGAGTCAGCTGGCATTTGCGCTTTTGTTTCTGTGCCTGTTACTCCAGCACGCGATAGCAAGTAGGTGTAACCGCGGCCGTAGCTTGCACAAGTACGAAGCGTGTCATCATCCGCATTTGGTGTCGCTATAAAGATAGGCTCAATGTCTGCAGCTTTTGCTGCATGTCGGAACATTTTCGACTCATGTAGCGGCACGTCCGCAACTAAAATTGAATCGACGCCCACTTCTTTTGCTTCACGATAAAAATTATCAATACCACGAGCAAATATGAGGTTCGAATACAGCAATAGGCCAATCGGAATATCTTGATTGTATTCACGAACTTGCTTAATGATATCAAAGCAGTCTTGGGTATTAATATTTTGCTCTAGCGCACGAATATTCGCAGCTTGAATCACTGGGCCGTCTGCAATCGGATCTGAAAATGGAATACCTAGCTCTAACGCATCCGCTCCACCATCAATCAAGCTTTTAATGATCTCAAAACTCAGTTCTTTGTTTGGATCGCCAATTGTCACGAACGGGACAAACGCCCCCTGATTTTTCTCTGCAAGGGCAGCAAAAGATTGTGCATAACGGCTCATTATAGCGCTCCTTGTTCTGCTAATACTTGGTGGACGTGTGCTAAATCTTTATCACCGCGACCACTTAAGTTCACCACTAAAATTGTCTCTTCAGTTTGCTCCTCAGCATATTTTAATGCGTATGCAAGGGCATGACTTGATTCAAGCGCTGGAATAATACCTTCGTTTTTAGCTAGCGCTTGGAAAGCATCAAGTGCTTCTTTATCAGAAATACCCACATATTGAGCGCGACCTGTTTCATGTAAAAATGCATGCTGTGGGCCAACGGCAGGATAATCAAGGCCAGCAGATACAGAGTATGACTCTTCGATTTGGCCGTCTGAGTTTTGCATAATGTAAGTATATGCACCGTGTAAGATGCCTTTAGTGCCTTTACACAGCGCAGCACCATGCTCTTCAGTATCAAGACCTTTACCAGCAGGCTCAACACCAATTAGTTTCACACTTTCATCACCGATAAAGTCACTGAACATACCAATGGCGTTTGAGCCACCACCCACGCAGGCAATCACAGCGTCAGGTAAGCGGCCTTCGGTTTCTAGCACTTGCTGTTTTGCTTCTTCACCGATCATTTTTTGGAATTCACGTACTATGGTCGGGAATGGGTGCGGGCCTGCAGCCGTACCAAGTAGATAATGGGCCGTTTTATAGTTGGCAGACCAATCGCGTAATGCTTCATTAACGGCATCTTTCAAAGTACCAGAACCTGCTGTTACTGGAATAACTTCAGCACCCATCAAACGCATTCTAAATACGTTAGGTTGCTGGCGTTCAACGTCTTTTGCACCCATATAAATGCGGCATTTTAAACCAAGTAGAGCACAGGCAAGGGCCGTTGCAACACCATGTTGGCCCGCACCCGTTTCTGCGATCACTTCTTTTTTGCCCATGCGCTTAGTGAGTAATGCTTGGCCAAGTACTTGGTTGGTTTTATGTGCACCACCATGGAGTAAATCTTCACGCTTTAAATACAGTTTTACTTTTGGGTTTGTAACTAAATTACGTGTGAGCGTTAGTGGCGTTGGACGGCCCGCGTACTCGTTTAATAGTTTTGTAAACTCAGCCTGAAATTCAGGATCCTTTTGTGATTTATTAAATTCACCTTCAAGCTGCTTTAGTGCAGGGACGAGTAGTTCGGGTACAAACATGCCACCGAAATCGCCAAAATATGCTGCGTTATTCATTTCCACCTCAATAACCTCTTATGTTTTTAAAAGCATCTGCAATTTTTTGCGAACACTTTTTACCAGGGCTAAGTTCCACCCCTGAATTCAAATCTAGTCCTTGTGCGCCTGTATAAGCGGCATCAAGTACATTTTCTGCGTTTAAACCGCCAGCTAACATAAAGCTGTTTGCGCTCTTTTCAGCCAGTAATGACCAATCAAAAACTTCACCTGTACCACCAAACCCTGCAGAGGTTTTAGTATCGTACAAATGTTTATCTACGCCTGAGATTGGTTCAGGTAGTACATCAGTCACACCTTGTGCTTTCCATATTTGGCAAGCTACAGGTAACTTTGCGCGCAGCGCTTCAATATAAGTTTTATCTTCATTGCCGTGTAACTGCACGGCTGCAAGTTTTAATGTTTGCGCAATTTCACTGACTTGTTCTAAATCTTCGTTTACGAATACACCAACATACTTTAAAGGTGCGCTATCAATAACAGCTTTAGCACAGTCAATGTCAACGTAGCGGGGCGATTTAGGGGCGAAGATAAGGCCGCCGTAAATTGCCCCTGCGTTAAAAGCCGCTTGGGCGTCCTGAGAACGCGTTAAACCACAAACTTTATTTTCACCCAGAATAAGACGACGGCAAGCAACTTCTAAGTCTTGCTCAGCCATAATAGAGCTGCCCACTAAGAAACCATTACAAAGTGGTGCTAGCCGCTTCACATCTTGATGGGTGTAAATACCTGATTCAGAGATCACAACTTTGCCATCAGGAATTAGCTTTCTGAGCTTCTCGGTTGTCGCTAAATCTGTGCTCAAATCACGTAAGTTGCGGTTATTAATACCGATAATTTCAGCATTAAGATCAAGTGCGCGGTGTACTTCTTCTTCGTTACTGACTTCGGTTAAAATTGACATATTCAGTGACTTTGCCACATCGGCAAGGTGTGTATATTGTGCATCATCAAGAACAGACAACATAAGCAAAATGGCGTTACCACCATGTAAGCGCGCGAGATAAACCTGATATTCGTCGATAAAGAAATCTTTACAAATAAGCGGTTGGTCAACTTTTTTGCTGACATACGTCAGGTAATCAAAACTACCCTGAAAATATTTTTCATCGGTTAACACACTAATACATGTGGCATATTTGCCATATACGCCAGTGATTTCATCAAGATTAAAGTTATCTCTAATCAGGCCCTTTGATGGCGATGCCTTCTTACACTCTAAAATAAATTGCGTGCCTTTTGCTGCAAGTGCCGCTTGAAAATTTCTGTCACTTGGCACCACGTCGTTTATAAAAGAGTCCAGTGGCTTTTGTTGCTTTCTTAAAGCGACTTCTTGTTGCTTATCTGCAACGATTTTTTCTAATACGTTAGCCATTGCTTACCTCGACGATTTCTTTCAGTTTGTCTGCTGCTTTACCTGATTTTAAAACTGCTAATACTTGCTGCGTGGCGGCTTTAAAATCAGCGGCCAAATTATGCATCACCAATAATGCAGCGACGTTTACTGCAATGGCGGCATTGTGTGCATCAGGTGCTGTGCCATTTAAAATCTCAATACTGGCTTTGGCATTGTATTCTGGCGTATCCCCAGCGATTTGGTCTAATGAATAATGTTCAACACCAAAATCGGCTACGGTTAAAGTGTATTCTTTAATGTCACCATCAACCAACTCAGCCACATGGGTTGTGCCATGTAGGGCAATTTCATCTGTGCCTTCACCGTGCACTATCATTGCTCGCTCAGTACCGAGTGTCTTTAAAGTCTCAGCCATCGGACGGCATAAACTTTTATCATACACACCCAGTAACTGTACTTGTGGGGCTGCTGGGTTAGTCAGTGGACCTAAAATATTAAAAATCGTGCGGGTTTTTAAAGTGGTACGCACTGGCATCGCGTGTTTAACACCTAAGTGGTAAAGCGGCGCGAATAAGAAGGTGAAGCCGGTTTCTTTTAAACATACACTGGCTTGCTCAGGCGTCATTTCGATATTAATGCCCAGAGTTCTCAGTAAATCCGCAGAGCCTGATTTACTCGATACACTGCGATTGCCGTGTTTCACTAAATTTATACCACATGCCGCAGCCACAATTGCCGCTGTGGTACTAACGTTAATGGTATTTGAACCATCGCCACCTGTGCCGCAGCTATCTGCACAAACAAGGTTATGAGCGTTGAACTTTGTGGCATGATCGCGCATGGCTTTTGCTGCGCCAGCAATCTCTTGTGCCGTTTCTTTTTTAATTTTTAATGCAATCAGTGCGGCGGTGAGTTCAATTTCAGACACTTCACCCTGCATGACTAGATCGAAGAAGCTATTTGCTTGCTCAAATGTTAAGTCTTGTTGTTCAAGTAATAGATTTAAACTGTCCATGTTGGCTCCTATTGTGTTAGGTAGTCGATACTTTGTTTTAATAACTGAGCACCGTCTGGGGTAAGAATAGACTCAGGATGAAATTGATAGCCGATCACCTTATCTTCAGGATGATAAATAGCCATCGGAATAGTGTCGTATTTGGCAATCACTTTTAAGCTTTCAGGAACATGAGTCGCCATAAGAGAGTGGTAACGCGCAACCGGGAAGCGTTTGCCAATACCTGCAAATACAGGGTGGTCGTCAGCTTCAATAATTGAAGACTTACCATGAACTGTTTCACCTGCATGACCAACAGTTCCGCCATAGCTTTGTGTTAAAGCTTGTTGGCCTAAACAAATTCCCAGCATAGGGAATTGGCCTTTAGCAAGTTCAATTAGCTCTAATAAGCAGCCTGCTTGAGCTGGGTTACCTGGGCCTGGCGATAACACTAAAATTACCGGTACAGTTTCTTGCTGCATCTTGGCGAAGATTTTTTCAGCGGAGATATTGTTACGGTAAACCACTAAATCTAGGCCTAGTAGCGTCAGTTCATCAACAAGGTTGTAGCTGAATGAATCAAAGTTATCTAAAAAATATACTTTTGTGTTATTAGACATTAGCAGGCTCCTTGATACGTAGATTGCACGGCTTTTATGACGGCTTGTGCTTTGGCACGTGTTTCATCTGCTTCTGATTGTGGATCTGAGTCATACACTACGCCGGCACCTGCTTGCACGTATGCGGTACCATTTTTTACAAATGCAGAGCGAATAACAATGCAAGAGTCCATAGCGCCATCGCCCGTTAAGTAGCCAACAGCACCACCATAGCTGCCGCGTCTTTGCTTTTCAGTATGTCTGACTAACTCTGCGGCTTTTACTTTAGGTGCGCCAACCAATGTGCCCATGTTCATACAAGCTTGATAGGCATGCAGAGCGTCTAAGTCTGGTTTTAATTGACCCACAACCCGTGATACTAAATGCATGACCTGAGAATAGCGGTCTACTTTTAGCAGCTCTTTTGCGTGACGTGTGCCTGCAACACTAATTCGCGCTACGTCATTACGTGCTAAATCAACCAGCATTAGGTGTTCTGCTCGCTCTTTTTGATCGTTGCGAAGCTCAAGTTCAATGCGGCTGTCTAAGTCAGGGTTAATGGTGCCATCTGCAAACTTACCGCGAGGGCGGGTGCCTGCAATAGGATAGACTTCAACTTGATTACTGTTGACGCAATATTTCAAAGCCGATTCTGGTGAGGCACCAAACAACACAAAAGACTCATCTCGCATATAAAACATATACGGACTTGGGTTTTGTTTTTTTAGTTGCTGGTAAGCTGCTAATGGCTGAGCACAAGGTAAAGAGAAAGTACGAGAAGGCACAACTTGGAAAATATCACCATCGATGATGTTTTGCTTTAAAGCTTTGACTTGCTGACAGTAAGTTTCATCGTCAATGTTTACTGTTACTTCAGACTGGCCTTCATTTGGCGCTGCTAAATAAGGCGTTAAATTATCACAACGCGTATTCAGCTCTTCTAGCTGTTTACCAACTTCAAAACAGTTTGCATGAACTTCTGGGCCGTTGAAAACATTACCAATTAACTCAGTTGTTTGGGCTTGATGATCGATTAATACGAGGGTTTCTGCTAAATAAAACACATAGTCCGGACAGTCATTATCACCATCTGGGACGTCAGGCAGTGTTTCAAAGTTGGCTACCATGTCGTAAGCAAATACACCGCCCAAAAATAGTGCAAAAGGGGTATCTGAGTTACGTTTGATTTTATTTATACAAGTACGTAAGGCACTGAATGCATTATCTGCTTTAAGCTTACTGTATTCATCGAGCTCAGCTTCAAACGGTGCGTATTCAAGTGTTAATACATCGCCTTCTACAACCGCTGTACAGTTTTCAACTTGTTCAGCCAAGTAACTTAACACTTGCTGACCGTTGTTAGACAATGCTTTGGCAATCACGGTTTTGCCCCTGCACTCAATGCGAAGTGCGGCATCGACTAAAATGATGCTTTTAACATTATCTTTAGAGTCAATTTCTGCTGACTCAAGTAATAATGAATTTGTTTTATCGAGTGCCGCATATAATGACAATGGGCTGCTAATGTAATCGCGCCGTTGTCTTATACTCGTCACTTCCCCTGGTGTTGTCGTAATATGACTAAAAATCAAAACCTCATTCCCCATAATAAAAAACCCCCGCCAGTGTTAACTTGCGGGGGTTGTGTAACAGATACAACAATGCCGTCCCGCTAGTTCAGGCGCCACCACCAAGAATGTGTGTTGATATTGTTGTTAATCATGTTTGTATTCCAAAAAATTTAGATATAAAAAAACCCGCATTTGTGTGCGGGTTTTGAATTCGTATAGATACGACAAAGCGCCCGCAATGTTACGAGTGCCACCACCAGATTTTGTTTTTAGTTAATGTTTTCATATCAGGTATATGTCGAATCAATTTATGCACACAGTAAACCTTATCGGAACGAGCGAGTCAAGCTAAAAAGTTGCAAAAACATTAAAAATATAAAGTATACAAAATTTAATGGGGCGTATTAGTGATATAATCCGACACGTTGACACGAACAAAGATAATAATGAAGAGAAATAAACTTGATAAAATATGATTTACACAGTCATAGCACCTTTTCTGATGGTCGTTTAAGCGTAGGCGCATTACTTGAGCGAGCAACAGAAAAGGGCGTTGATGTTTTAGCCCTCACCGATCACGATACCGTTGCGGGTATTGAACCTGCAAAGCAATTTATTGCTGACCGAGATTTAAATTTAGAGTTAGTGGCAGGGGTTGAGATTTCGACAAAATGGGAAAGTTTTGAAATCCATATTGTCGGCCTATCTATAGATACTGAAAATACACATCTACTTAATTTATTGACTGAGCAGCAAAACAAACGTGAAGCTCGTGCTCAAGAGATTGGTCGACGCTTAGCGAAAAAAGGTTATGAAGATATATATGAGCAGGCCAAAGCACTGGCTAAAGATGCTGAAATCACCCGAGCACACTTTGCACAAGCGTTAGTCGAACGCGGTGTAGCTAAAAACATTCAAGGTGTGTTTAAAAAGTTTTTAGCCAGAGGCAAAACGGGTTATGTACCAAGCAATTGGTGTGATATGACAACTGCCATTACAGCAATTCAGGCAGCTGGTGGCGTTTCTGTGTTGGCGCATCCTGGTCGATATCAAATGTCTAATAAGTGGCTACGTAAATTACTTAACGAATTTAAACTTGCAGGTGGACAGGCAATGGAAGTCGCTTTACCGCAGCAAGCACCGAGCGAAAGGCAGTTTTTAGGGCAATTAAGTCAAGAGTTTGATCTACTCGCGAGTCAAGGTTCAGATTTTCATTATCCTATGCCTTGGTCAGATCTTGGAAAAAACCTATACTTACCAAAAGATTGCCAAGCTGTTTGGCAGTTTTGGCAAGACGCACAGGAGTGTAACTAATGAGCCAATTTTTTCATATTCACCCAGAAAATCCGCAGGCACGCTTAATTAAACAAGCGGTCGAAATTATTCACAAGGGTGGGGTGATAGTCTACCCGACCGATTCAGGCTATGCACTTGGCTGCAGTATTGGTAACAAGCAGGCGAAAGAGCGAATTGAACGTATTCGCGGTATTGAAAAACATCATAATTTTACACTTGTCTGCCGAGATTTATCAGAGCTGGCAACGTATGCCCGTGTTGATAATCAAATTTTTCGCTTAATAAAAAACAATACGCCTGGGCCTTACACCTTTATTTTTAAAGGCACAAAAGAAGTGCCTAAGCGTTTATTAAACGAAAAGAAAAAAACCATTGGTATGCGTGTAACCGATAACCCAATTGCCGCAGCGTTACTTGAAGAGCTCAATGAGCCACTGATGTCATGTTCCTTGATTTTACCTGGTGAGCAATTTACCGAATCAGACCCTGATGATATTCGTATGAGCCTAGAAAAACAGGTCGATCTTATTATTCATGGTGGTTATTTAATTGAACAAGCGACTACTGTGATTGACTTCTCTGATGATGATATTGTCATTCTTCGCGAAGGGTGCGGTGACGTTACGCCGTTTCAATAGCTATTAAAGTTGTCATTAAATGAGTAACTCTGCGCCACTGGCCTTTCTTCATGGCGAAGCCGTTTTAGAAAAGCCAGAAGACTTATACATACCACCCGATGCCCTTAAAGTGATATTAGAAAGCTTTGAGGGCCCGCTCGATCTGCTTTTATATCTCATTAAGCGCCATAAACTCGATATCCTGCAACTGCCGATCCATAGCATTACTAAACAATATGTAAGCTATGTCGAGCTGATGAAAGACTTACAGCTTGAATTGGCAGGAGAATACTTAGTGATGGCAGCTTTATTGGCGCAAATTAAATCGCGCATGCTGTTACCGACCCATGAAGAGCTTGAAGAAGAGGCTGATCCGCGTGCTGAATTAGTCAAGCGTTTACAAGAATATGAACAGTTTAAAACCGCGGCAGAAACATTAAAAGAGCAGCCTCATGTCGGAAAAGACTTCTTCATAGCTAATGCAGAGTATATTGATACTGAACTTGATGAAGAAAAGTTACCTGATTTAAGTTTAAAAGAGTTAGTGCTTGCATTTGGTCAAGTGATGGCTCGGGTAAAAACGCTTGCCCACCATCAAATATCAAGTGAAGTTTTGTCTACCCGCGAACGTATGTCGCGAATTCTAAGGCACCTTTCAGAACACAGTGGCCCGTGTGCTTTCGTCACTTTGTTTGATTTTGCTGAAGGACGCCAAGGCGTGGTGGTGACATTTATAGCAATGCTTGAACTGATCAAAGAGCAATTAGTCACTTTTACCCAAATTACCCCGCAATCAGAGATTTATTTATCTTTAAAACTACAAGAGTAACCGAACCTCTGTCATAATATTGCCTTGTGTTTGCAATTGTAGATTAATATGGCTTTTAAGCGTCTTAGTGATGAACAACTCGTTGAGCTAGTCGAAGCAGCGATTTTTGTTTCTGAGAAGCCATTAAGTAAGCGTCGTCTACAAGAAACCGTTCTGCAAGATTTCAATATTTCTGCTAAAAGATTAACCCAAACCATAGACTCACTGGTTGAGCACTATTCAACAAGAGGTGTTCAGTTGGTTGAAGTGGCCTCTGGTTATCGCTTTCAAGCAGGGCCTTCTTTGGCTGAGCCATTAAGTAAATTATGGCCTGAAAAAGCGGTGAAATACTCTCGAGCGACCATAGAAACCCTTGCCTTGATAGCCTATCGTCAACCTATTACCCGAGGTGAGATAGAGCAGGTAAGAGGGGTTGCTGTGAGCAGCAATATAATGAAAAGTTTATTAGAGCGTGAATGGATAACGGTTGTTGGGCAAAAAGATGTACCTGGTAAACCTGCGCTATATGCAACCACCAAACAATTTTTAGATTATTTTTCTTTATCTGGTTTAGAGCAGCTGCCTAATTTACCTGAGCAGCAAGATGTAAAATTAGAGCAGATATTGAGTGATCCTTCTGTGAGAGAACCATCCTAATGAGTGAAAAGTTACAAAAAGTATTGGCCCGTGCTGGTGTGGGTTCACGCCGTGAAATGGAAAAATACATTGACTCTAATCGTGTCAGCGTTAACGGTAAAGTGGCACGTTTAGGTGATCGTGTTGAAGAAAATGCGGTAATCCGTGTTGACGGTCATGTTGTTAAAATTGAGCAACAAGAAGAGCGCGTTTGTCGTGTTTTAATGTACCACAAGCCTGAAGGCGAATTATGTACGCGTAAAGATCCTGAAGGTCGCCGAACAGTTTTCGATAGACTACCTCGTTTAGAAGGTGATCGTTGGATTGCGATTGGCCGTTTAGATATCAATACTTCAGGTTTATTGCTATTTACCAACGATGGTGAGTTAGCGAACCGTTTAATGCACCCTAAATATGAAGTAGAGCGCGAGTACTCTGCTCGTGTATTCGGTGAAGTAACAAATCAAACACTGCGTACGCTGACTAAAGGCGTTGAATTAGAAGATGGTCCTGCTAAATTCTTAAAAATTAAGCCAATGGGTGGTGAGGGCATTAACAAATGGTTTAATGTGACACTGACTGAAGGGCGTAATCGTGAAGTACGTCGTTTGTGGCAATCTCAAGAAGTAGAAGTATCTCGGCTAATTCGTATTCGTTACGGTAAATTAGAGCTTAACAAGCGTCTACCACAAGGCGGATGGGAAGAGCTAAAATTAGAAGACGTGAACTACTTGCGTAAGTCTGTGAAAATGCGCCCTGAAACTGAAACTAAGCTGTCGGTAATGCCAGAAAAGCGTAAAGACAAGCGTGCTAAGATTAATCAGATCAGAAAGGCTGTTAAAAAGCACAATCAACGTGCGCAAAAGCCAAAAAGAAAGTAACTTTAAGAAAGTAACTTTCTAAATCAATATAGACTAAAAGGCACTCGATTGAGTGCCTTTTTTAATGATGTCTGACTGATAAGTTACTGTGCGTTAATTGATTCACCGTTAACGTCTTTAGAATCATCAGCCATTAGGTATAAATACGTTGGCATCAAGTCTTCTGCAGTTTTCAATTTTTCTCTGTCTTCGCCCGGGAAAGCAGAAGCGCGCATACTAGTACGTGTGGCGCCTGGGTTAATGCAGTTGATACGAATATTTGTTTTGTCGACTTCTTTTGACCATGTTTGCATCATGCCCTCGGTTGCAAATTTTGAAATTGCATAGGCACCCCAAAACTCACGACCTTCACGACCTACACCCGAAGAGGTGAAAATTACAGAAGCGCTTGGTGCTTTGCGAAGTAGTGGGAACATATATTTTGTGATCATGGCTTGAGCAGTCACGTTTACTTTCATGATATTTTCAAACGTAGATACACAGAAATGCTCAAGTGGTCCGAGTGAGCCCAAAATTGATGCATTATTTAAAAGGCCATCAAGTTTGCCAAATTGTTGTTCAATGGTTGCTGCAAGGTCACGGTAATTTTGTTTTGTCGCACCGCGCATATCCATAGGTACGATAGCGGGTTGCGGATAGCCTGCATTGACGATTTCATCGTACACACATTCAAGCTTTTTTGTTGTTTTACCAAGTAGGATTACAGTTGCACCATGTTTCGCATATGTTAATGCCGCAACACGGCCAATTCCGTCGCCAGCACCTGTGATTAAAATGGTTTTATTTGCTAGTGCATTCTCTGCTGCTTGATAATTATGCATTGTAGATCTCTATTTGAACGTTTTGCGCATTTTATCACAGCATTAGGGTAAGTTATCTAAATTATTGTAAAATTGGGTGGCGAAACTTTACATATTGAGTTAAGTTTAACTGGTCTAATGTCTCATTAAAAATAGAATTACATTATATTAACGCGTTAATTGCATAAGAATAATAAAATTTGTCGGAGCCCATTCAATGAAAAAAATGCTTCTCTCACTCGCAATTTCTACGGCTTTGGTCGGCTGTGGCGGCGGTGAAACACTTCAAGATGTAAAACAACAAACGACCCCTGAATTACCATCAGCATCAGTGAAATTTGACCCATCTAATGGTGTGATTTCAATTCCAAATAATTTACTTTTAAGCGGTACTAAAGACGGTACTTTAAACTTGCCAGGTGAATTTGACGCTGCTGGTCAACCATTACCAGCAGCAGCCTACGCTAGCCCGAGCTTAGCTATGGGTGGTTTAGACGGTTGGTCAACTAATATGCCATACGTTATTGATTTGGATGTGCCTAGCGAAGTGAGTATTAATGCCGACTCGGTAGCAACACCAGATGCAGTCCGTATTTTTCAGGTTGAAATGGGTGGCAGTCTTACCGATGACGAATGTAAAGAAGTTAACCCTGCATTTGCTTGTAAATATGTGGGGGAGTTGACGTTTGGTGTTGACTTTATAGCTAAGCTAACAGATTCAGGTAAAGGCATTATGGTTGTGCCATTGAAACCACTCAAGCCTGGCGCATCATACATCACGGCACTAACAAAAAGTATTGTTATGGCTGATGGTCGACCGCTACAACCATCATCGACTTATGGTTTAGTTAAAGCCGAAGCGCCTTTAGTCACTGATTCACAGAGAAGCCTTCAGGCTGTTGTGAACAAGTATGAAGATGTTATCTCAGGCCAAGTTGCAAAAGAAGATGTGATTTATACCGCAGCAATGACGATTCAGTCAGTGGGTGCGGTAATGAATAATATCAAACTTGGTTTGGTACAATCTATTGATACGCCATTGCAGCCAAAAGTTGAAGTGAACACTCAGCAGCCAATGATTACTGTTGCTGATGTTTTAGCGTCGGTAATTTCTGATACCGAAACACTCGCACGTTTCAAAGCAGTTCAGTATATGCGAGGAAGTATTAAGCTTCCTATGTACTCCAAGAAACCGGAAGGAACAGCTATAGAAGACTTGGCGGGTACGTACTGGAAAGCACGTTGTGATAATGCTGCAATTATCGCAAGTCTATCAAAAGCACAATTATCAGCTTTAACACCAGGTCCAAATGACGCTTACTGTAAAGGTTTTTCAGGTGATGCTTTACGTGATTTTGGTTTAGATACAAGTCGTTTCTTAACTAAATTTAATAGTATCCCTACTATTGAATGGTTCGCTACTGTTCCAGTTCAGATTACACGCCCTATTGCTGAATTAATTGGTAAACCAATGCCTGAAACTGGATGGCCAGTAGTTATCCTTCAACATGGTATTACAGCAAATAAAGAAAGCCTTTTAGGTTTGACGTTAGCATTAAGTAATGCTGGTTTCGCAACGGTTGCGATTGATCATCCAATGCACGGTGAGCGTGGTCTTGATATTGACTTAGATGGTAAAGATGACTTCAATGCTACAAGCGGGCAAGGTTCAGTACTGTCTTACATGAATTTGACGTCTCTATTGGTTGCTCGTGATAACCTTAGACAGTCTTCAGCTGACCTATTAGCACTTAGACTTGGCTTGAACTTCATTGACCCAACACTGGGTATTAACCCTACAGATGTAAGCTTCTTTGGTCACTCTTTAGGTTCTATTGTAGCGCCTAATTTTATCGCAAATACAAATAAGCCATTTAGCGCTACAGAAAGGTTGAAATTATTTGAAAATAATTCAGAAAAAATTTCTCGAGTCGAAGGTGCATTCAAAATCAATACCGTTGGTCTAGCTAGTGGTGGTGCAGGTATTGCTAACTTCTTAACTGAATCGGGTTCATTTGGGTCATTTGTCAAAGGCTCAGTGTTAGCTGCAGCGGGTAATTTATCTTCTAAAGCGTTTTTGGAATTTGTAGCAAGTGATGCAACGGCAGCTTGCCCAGTAGAGACTAAGATCCCTTGTTCTTACTCGCTATATGAAAAGCAATTAGTCGAAGCGGGCAATACGGCGGCACTGGCTGGTATTCAATCTATCATTAGTCAGTTTGTTACCGTTGCGCAAACCACATTAGACAGTGCAGATCCTGTAAACTATGCGGCGGCTGTTCAAGCACTTGGTACACCTACTTATTTAAGTGTGGTGACAGGGGGTATTGATGGCAACTTACCGGATGCCGTTATTCCGCCAACAACTGCATTGCCGTTGTCTGGTACTATGCCTATGGCGCAACTATTCGGTATGACGCCTGTCACTGAAACACAGCAAGGAGAGCCAAAGAACTATGTGGTTAAGTTCTCTCAAGGTCATCACTCTTCAATTGCCACAACTACATTTGAAGAAAATGTGGGCGGTACAGCGCAAGGTCATGCGATGGCAACAGTTGAAATGCAAAAGCAATTGGCAACTTTCTTAGCGACTAAAGGTATGATGCTGCCAATTACTAACCCAGCAGTTATTGCTAATTAATCTCAAGTACGAGAAGATGAAAAAGCCGCGTTAAGCGGCTTTTTTTATATTTATAAAATGATTTTTATACCAATCCTCTTAATCAAATGATTGAGGATCATTGAGAATTGGTATGAATTATAAGAACAACGAGGAGAATAGATTGACGTTCTTATTTGAATACGGTTTATTTTTAGCTAAAGCAGTCACCATAGTGTTATCAATTGGGATTATCATCATTTTGGTTGTGGGCGCGAGCCAAAAGCCTAAATCAGGTACGGGTGAAGTCGAGCTTCAAGACTTATCTAAAAAGTTAAAGCGCAATAAACAAGATTTTATTGAACAAACTCTAGATAAAAAGGCGCTTAAAGCTTACAAAAAAGCGCAGAAAAAAGATCAAGAGGATAAAGTTGAAGCAAAGGCATTTGTGATTAATTTTGACGGTAGTTCAGATGCCCATGAAGTGAATAACTTACGAGAAGAAATCACAGCAATTTTGCAAATTGCTGATAAAAGTAAAGATAGCGTCATTGTGAACATCGACAGTGGCGGTGGTGTTGTACACGGCTATGGGTTAGGTGCTTCTCAATTGAAACGTATCACACACGCTGAGCTTCCCCTCACTGTGTGTGTTGATAAAATTGCCGCTAGTGGCGGTTATATGATGGCATGTGTTGCAAATAAAATTGTCGCTGCTCCATTTTCAATCATTGGCTCAATTGGCGTCATTGCGCAAATTCCTAACTTTAATAAGCTTCTTAAAAAGAATGATATTGATTTTGAGATGATCACTTCAGGCGAATTTAAACGCACTTTAACGCTATTTGGTGAAAATACCGATAAGGGCCGAGAAAAGTTTCAACAAGATGTTGAATCAACACATGGCTTGTTTAAAGAGTTTGTGCAAACTAACAGAGCTGATATTGATCTTGAAAAAGTGGCCACAGGTGAATATTGGTTTGCCTCTGAGGCACAAAAATTAGGTTTAGTAGATGAACTGAATACCAGTGATGACCATATTTTATCTTTACTAGATAGCCATCAAATTTACACGGTAAAATATACCAGCAAAAAATCTCTACCAGAAAAGCTAGGACTTGGCGTGAGTCAAGCAGTAGCAAGTGCGACAAATATGCTTTGGACTAAATTGCAAGACGCTAAGTGGTAGTTATAAACCGTCTTACTGATTGGCGAAATATAATTTAGTTCTTTTGAAATGCCTTTGGAGAAACACCAAAGGCATTTTTGAATGTGCGGCTAAATTGACTGGTATGATTAAAACCTAAATCAAAGCCGATTTGGGTAATGCTGTTGCCTTTTTTGAGCAGCTCTTTGGCTTTCGAGAGTCTCCTTGTTTGCAGCCATTGCTGCGGGGTCATGTTTAAGCAAGACTTAAAGTAGTTAAAAAATTTACTACGACTCATACAAGCAACTTTACATAAAGTATCAATATCTAAAGGCTCACTTAAATTATGTTCAATGTATTGAATCACTTTGGTAATGGGGTCTTGATGGTGTTGTGAGTTGGCGCATTTTAAAATGAGCTCGCGAGTTTGTTGGGTGAGTAATCGAGTCACCAATTCATTTAGCGCAAGATCAATCAAAAACCCACGCTGATCTTCATTTTCGGTAAATAAATGTACCATGCGATCGAGTAACGCTTGGGTTTGCCAATTATGCTCAACATGGACGAGTTCATTTTGATAATTCACTTCGATACTGGTTTGATTTTGCATATTGAGCTTTTGGGCAATATCAGCCAGTTTATCAGAGTTAATTTCAATGGCTAAGCAGGTTGTGGGTGAAGGCCTTGATGCGTCAGGAAAATCAATATGGACGGTTTGCTCTGGCGCCAGCACAAAACTCTCATTAGGCAAAAAATCATGATGATAATCACACGTTTCAACATGCATCACTTTTTTGCCCTGAAGCATACCGCAAAACAACACATTATTTGACGACAAAGGCACGTTAAATGCGCGCTCGTAAGTGTCGTAAATACTCAATTGGGCATGATCTGAGTTAAAGCTAACCTTATTTTCAACCAGTTTATCAATTTGCTGATGTCTAGCTTGTAAGTCAAATCGCATATTTATTCCCTGTTAAGTTCAAGACTGAGTGTTAAGCAAAAAATACCCAGAGTTAATTTTTTAAGCCTCCTTTCGCTTAATGTCAATTCAATCGGCTCAAAAATAAACATATAACTGAAGTATGAGCCGGGCAACAAGTTGATAGAAGAGGACACTATGATTTATTCAAATCCGAATACCCAAGGCGCGGTAGTTAATTTTAAAGACAAGTACGACAATTACATTGGCGGTGAGTGGGTTGCACCGTTAGATGGCGAGTATTTTGAAAACAAAAGCCCAGTAAATGGAAAGGTGTTTTGCCAAGTGGCACGCTCTAAAGCGGCAGATATCGAGTTGGCACTTGATAAAGCACATCAAGCGAAAGAGGCGTGGGGCACAACCAGTGTCACTGAACGCAGCAATATTTTACTTAAAATTGCCCAGATCATTGAAGATAACAAAGAGTATTTAGCCGTTGCTGAAACTTGGGACAACGGTAAAGCGGTACGTGAAACACTTGCGGCTGATATTCCACTAGCAGCAGATCATTTTAGATATTTTGCTGGCTGTATTCGTGCGCAAGAGGGCAGTATTGGCGAAATTGATGAGCATACAGTGGCTTATCATTTCCACGAGCCGCTAGGAGTGGTGGGGCAAATTATTCCTTGGAACTTCCCACTATTAATGGCCGCTTGGAAGCTAGCCCCAGCTCTGGCTGCTGGTAACTGTGTGGTTTTAAAGCCTGCGGAGCAAACCCCAACCTCAATCATGTTATTGGTTGAATTGATCGGCGATTTATTACCTGCGGGTGCTTTAAACGTGGTGAATGGCTTTGGTAAAGAAGCAGGTGAAGCGTTAGCAACCAGCACACGAATTGCGAAAATTGCCTTTACGGGTTCAACACCGGTTGGTTCGCATATATTGAAATGCGCCGCTGATAATATCATTCCATCAACTGTTGAGCTTGGTGGTAAATCGCCGAATATCTTCTTCAATGATGTGCTCGATAAAGACGATGATTATCTAAGTAAGTGTATCGAAGGTGCGGTATTGGCTTATTTCAACCAAGGTGAAGTATGTACTTGCCCTTCGCGCTTATTTGTTCAAGAAGACATTTATGACGAGTTCATTGAGCGTGTGAAAGCGCGTACTGCGCAAATTAAGCGTGGTAATCCGCTCGATACTGAAACTATGGTGGGCGCGCAAGCTTCTCAGCAACAGTTCGATAAAATCTTAAGTTATATCGAAATAGGTAAGCAAGAAGGCGCAGAAGTGCTGTTTGGTGGTGAAGTAGAGCAGTTATCTGAAGAGTTTAATTCGGGTTATTACATTCAACCTACCTTGCTTAAAGGCAATAACTCAATGCGAGTTTTCCAAGAAGAGATTTTTGGTCCGGTTATTTCACTCTGTACGTTTAAAGATGAAGCTGAAGCATTAGAGCTGGCGAATAGCTCTGAATTTGGCTTAGGTGCGGGTGTTTGGACTCGAAACATGAATCGCGCTTATCATTTTGGTCGCAAGATTGAAGCAGGCCGTGTATGGACAAACTGCTACCATATGTATCCAGCGCATGCAGCATTTGGTGGTTATAAAAAGTCAGGTGTGGGTAGAGAGACGCACAAAAAAGCGTTAGACCATTATCAGCAAACTAAAAACTTATTAGTTAGCTACAGTGAAAGTCCACTCGGCTTTTTCTAAAGAGTTAGTTATCTAACCTGAGATTAGGTTATTTAAATATCACAATGCAAAGGGGCAAGTAGCGCAATGTTAAATTGCGCTACTTTTTTGGCTTACTAGTCTTCGATTGATTTTATGTAGTTTAAAGCACCAACGACAGAAGCTACTTGGCCTTGTACACAAATTTCATCGTTGGCAGATGGGCTGTCAGGGTAAACTTCGGTTGTCGTCACGTATTCAGCATTTGTCATGCCCATGCAAAGACCAAGTTTAGTGCCGTCATAATTAATCACACCAAATTGCTCAATCGGAACACCAATCAATCTGCCATCTTCATCAGCAGGGGCGATGTGGGTAACTTTTTCTACTTCTCTGATTATTGCAGTTTGGAACGAGTACTGTGGTTTTTGAGTATGTCCAACTAAGTAAAAGCCATCTGGAATATTCCAATTATCGTGGCTTACACCATCACGAGCCGCGAGTGCTGGTCGAAACTCTGAATTGTCGGTGTCAGTGGTTTCATGTAAATCGACATGACATAGTAAATCATCAAACTGAGAGACATAAGCCATTGCTTGTCTTGACTCAGCCGCTGGGCTGTCAGCATAAAATGAGCGGTTTGGATCAATCGCCTCTGGGTTCCAGCGGTTAATTGTTTCATAACCCCAAGGGCTAATACATGGAAGTACCACAAGGTTGAAGTCGGCTTGGTAATGTTTGCCCTGAGATTTAATGAACTCAATCGCACCGTGTACGCCACTGGTTTCATAACCATGCACACCACCAGTTACTAAAACCGTTGGCTTAGAGTCAGAAAAGTCACGTGACTTTATGGCATACAACTTATATTCGTTTTCACCGTAGTTAAGTTCGCCATATTGCTCAATGTCAAATTCATCAGCGAGCGCAAGTATTTTATTTTCTACTTCTTGCTGGTAACTACGCTTTATTTTTTGTGCTGCGAGCCACTGTTTTTTTTCTGCTTCTTGCCATGGCGTACCAGGTGTGCCAATTGGGTATGCGGTTGTCATAATCGTCCTCGGTGAAAGTTTTTTGCCATCCTAGTGATAAAGACACTATCAGTAAAGAGTTAAGCTACTATTCGTATACGTCTTGATGGCATCTTAAACACTTTATCCCGCTGAGTAGCCTAATTGCTTTAGCTGCGCTTTTTGTTGCGTGTTAAGTTTACAACTTAGAAGAAAAATACTTTTCTGCTCTAATTTGACATGCGTGAACGTACTGCAAAGGATTCTATGTACTTTAATTTGTTGAATAAACTCGATTGGTGCATATCTTTGAGCGCCAAAAAAAGTGTAGTAGCTTAATCCATTTGTACACCAAGAAGCTGTTCTTTTTCCAAGTAGGGTCTGTAATAGATTGAAAACAACAGCAAATACCACTAACAGTATTAAAGTCATTTCAATAGACTCTAACCAAGCTGTTAATTGAAAAACGCTGCTGATAGAAAGCATAAGTGCAATAATGCTTGCGGCTAAAAAGTAAAAGCCAAAATTGATTGAAGATTTTATTTCGTACATTTATTTACTCCTAAGTACCTTTTTTATGTGGCGAGCAAAGTAATGCAAGAAAGTGAATAAAATATGGAGCTCATACTAAAAGGTGAAATTATCCCAATCCTCTTTTTTAAGCTCACTATTATGAAGCGAGAAAACTTATCGATAGCAACGCACTCGGCGAGGTCGCTTCACCCATGCAGTCGTCAATAAGAAAGTTATAAATAAGCTAGCGTCAGCTTTAGTCCTCAATATGATTGGATAGTATTGAGAATTGGTATTAACCTTGAGTGGGCTTTATCTCTTGCCAAGTATCAACATTGGGGTTTAAAAAACCGCACTCTCTGTAAGCGCGCTCTATATAACCTGATTGCCTTAACTGTTTGAGCCCTTTTTGCAGTGCATCGAAAGTTTGCTTCCCTAATGGATGTTTTTTTGAAACGACGAAGTGACGGCTATCTTGTAATGCAATTTTGTAACCGTCGATAGCTTGTATATGATAATTTCGGCCTTGATAGCTAAAGGGAAGTGCACTTTTAAAAGGTGCCAACATGGCATCGACCCAACCATTACTTACCATTTTAGCCATAACTAGCCAGTCAGCTTCTATAACTAGGTTTTTCGGCTCTAATTCGGTCAGTGTTTTTACATCTGTGTGCCATGCTTCACTGGTTACAAAACTGAGCTCTGAGATACCTTGGGCCAGTTTCGGTTTCAATTCAGTAATGCGTTTCGGTGCGACGTATATACCTGCATAAAACTCTCCGTTGCGGATAACAGGTTCAGAGATGTACACATCACTCTCGTATTGAGATGCTTCATTAAGCCAAATAGAGTCAAAACTTATTAACAACAGCCCATGTTGAATAAGACGGATATTTCTCGCGTCATAGTCTCCTAGTACGAAATCGTATTGAAGTTCTAGCCCGCCAAGTTTTATGGCTTTTTGTACCAAGATAAACTCAACAACATCTCTTAAGCAATGAGGGTGCTTAAAGTGCTCAATGGTTTCAATACTTTCTTTACCTAATACTTGCTGTGCATAGTTATAGATATCGGTTTCGATTGAAATTGGAATTTTAGCTTTGCTACTAAACGCATAGAAAAAGCATAAAAACAAACATACCCATTTCATAAACATGATTCATTGGACTGTATTTGAGTTAAGTATCGTATAAGTTGAGATAAATTAAAGTGACAAGAGCAAACTAGTTCACTATCTTGTTAAGTTGATGTTATTAAAAACGTCGAAAATCGTGTTTATCGAGCACTGTAAAAGGGGACTTTATGAAATTCGAACAGTTACTTAATCATCTTGATTCTGGTGTGTGCGTTGATCAGTTGCAAACGGAATCTGTGGTAGATTTAGCTGTATTACTTATGTCAATTGATGGCGAAGTATGTGAAAAAGAGTTATCTGTTTTAAACCGGTGGATAGAGAAACTGTGTTGGAATAGTGAGATTGAAGCTGGTCTTTATATTTCAAATATGATCACCCATTGCAAAGAAGTGATTGCTAAGGGCGATACTGAGCATTTTATTCACCATAGAATGAAACACATTGTTGATGAACCCATAAAGGAGTTAGCACTAAGATTGACGACTCAACTTGTCAAAGCCGATGGTGTCGTCACTGAGTCAGAATCTAATGCACTAAAAGTGATTAAAGCTGAGCTTTAATTGTTTAGTGGTTTTGAGAAAACAATTTTTTACGCACGATTTTTCTATACTCACTCGGTGTTTGATTTAGCCTTTGCTTAAATACCCGAGTGAGTAAGCCCTGAGAGTTAAACCCCACCGATATCGCCACATCTTGAATTGATAAATTACTTGAAGCTAATAGTTCTTTGGCATTTTCTAGGCGAATCGTTTGCAGATAATGCGCGGCTGTTTGGTCTGTTGCTGCTTTAAAACGTCGGTTAAACGTCCGGTAACTTAAGTCAAATTGCTCCGCCACATCTGAAAGGGCAATCTCGGTGTGATAATTGTTTTTCAACCAAAATTGAATCGATGCGATTAATTCATCGGGGTGCGTATCCGCATCGCCTTCTAGAAAACGTTGTTCTTCGTAGGGCTTCCTGATTTCATGAGAAAAGTTTTGCTGTACGTGTTGTGCTGCGGCAACCCCATATAATTGCGAAATCAAATGCACAATCACATCAGCGAGGGCATTCAAACTGGCTACGGTATAAATACGCTCAGACTGGGTAATGAAGAAGTCAGGTTTCAAATCGACCGAAGGGTAATTGAGCTTAAATTGTTTCGCATAATGCCAGTGTGTTGTCGCAGGATGGCGTTCGAGTAAGCCTGACTCAGCCAAAAAACAGACCCCAGTGCCGACTCCAATGATGGTCGAACCTTGTTGCCAAGCTTGATTTAAAGCCGTTGCAAGTGATTGGTTTTTTCTAAGTACAGGTCTAGGGTTTCGCCAAATGCTCGGCACAATAATGTAATCTTGCTCTGACAAATAGCTAAATGCCTCGTCAGGCTGTATTTGTAACCCAAGCTCATTACTGATTGGCGAGGTATCATTTGCTAACCAAGTTATGCGTAACGGCTTAAAGTCATTTCCTAAGTGTCTTTTTGCAAATGCTTCACCTGCTCTGAGCATCTCTGCAGGTAGCGAAACACTGGTAAAGAGCATGCTTGAATAAATACAAAAGCCAATTTTTATCGGGTTTTCTGGTCTGACCATGATGATTTGGCGAAAAATAAATGATATTTGGCTATTTTTGCAAAATGTAATCTAAAGTTCAAACTAGAATCGAACATATCTAAGTTGTGTGAAAATTTTAAGAACGATTATTTATGACTGCATTACCAATTATTGTCGGCATGGGTGGCATTAACGCTGCTGGCCGTACATCTTTTCATCAGGGCTATCGCCGTATTGTTATAGATAAGCTAGATCAACAAGCACGCCAAGAAACTTTCTTAGGCCTTGCAACACTAATGAATTTAGTGCGTTTCGAAGACGGTCGACTAGTAACACACACAGGCGATGAAATTTCAGCTGAACAAGTCGAAGCGCAATTTGGTGAGCAAATTAAAGCGGGTACTTTGATCCGTAAAATAGAAAAAGAACATTTTGATTGTGATGCAACGCACTGGCAGCAAAAGCTAACTATTAATGCGAATGATGAGACGGGACTAAAGTTCACTTGTCGTAAGCGTGATTTACCAAACCCAGTGCCTGCCTCATGGCAAGTTGAAGAAGTAGACGCAAAAACAGTCAATGTGGTTGTGCCTGATTCTTTAGAAGTAAAACACGATAGCTATCGTGATAATCCAATCAAAGCGGCGGGTCAGTTACCAACTGGCTTTGATCCGGCATCGCTTTATAACAGTCGTTATCAACCTCGTGGTTTGCAGGCTACTATCTTTGCCGCAACTGATGCAATTCGTTCAACGGGTCTTGATTGGGACACCGTCATGAACAGTGTTGAACCAGACAAAATTGGTACTTATTCAGCATCAGTTGCTGGTCAAATGCAGCAAGAAGGCTTTGGTGGTTTGATCCGCTCTCGTCAACAAGGTGATCGCGTTAGTACAAAACAATTGGCATTGGGTTTAAATACCATGTCGACAGACTTTATTAATGCTTACGTGACAGGCAGTGTTGGTACGACGTTTACAACCTCAGGTGCATGTGCAACTTTCTTATATAACTTACGCGCTGCAGTAAATGATATTCAAGCTGGTCGCACACGTGTTGCGATTGTAGCGAGTGTAGAATGTGCGTTAACGCCTGAAGTGATTGAAGGTTTTGGCAATATGAGCGCACTGGCAAACGAAGAAGGTCTTCGTAAGCTCGATAATACTGAAAACGTTGACTACCGTCGCACAAGCCGTCCATTTGGTGAGAACTGTGGTTTCACAATTGGTGAAGGCGCGCAGGTTGCGATCCTTATGGATGATGCGCTTGCTCTAGAACTTGGCGCAGAAGTAATGGGCTCGGTAGTTGATGTGTTTGTTAATGCAGATGGTATCAAAAAGTCTATTACGGCACCTGGTCCTGGTAACTACATCACAATGGCTAAGTCAGTTGCATTAGCTGAGCAAATTGCTGGCACTGACGCGATTAAAGAGCGCAGCTTTATCTTAGCGCACGGCTCAAGTACACCGCAAAACCGTGTTACTGAATCGCTGATTTATCACAAAGTAGCAGAAGCGTTTTCAATCAATGGTTGGAAAGTAGTTGCGCCAAAGGCATACGTAGGGCACACCATTGCGCCTGCAAGTGGTGACCAACTTGCACTAGCGCTGGGTGTATTTAGTCACAACATCATGCCAGGTATTACAACGATTGATAAAGTGGCTGACGACGTACACGCGGAACATTTAGATATTCGCAATGAGCACTATGAATGTTCACCTATGGATGTGGCATTTATTAACTCAAAAGGCTTCGGTGGTAACAACGCAACAGCAACGGTATTTTCACCAAACTTTACCAATAAGCTTTTAGCGAAACGTTACTCTGAAGCGCAGTTAAATTCATACCAAGCAAAGTTAGAGCAAACTAAGCTGGCACAAGCTGATTACCAACAAGCCGCTGATAATGGCCAATATGAGCTTATTTATCGCTTTGGCAACGGTATGATTGATGAAAATGAATTGGTACTGAGCCAAGAAAGTTTATGCTTACCTGGCTTTGATAAAGCGGTATTACTGAGCACAAATAACCAATATGGTGACTTAAGCGAATAAGCTTTAGAAGAAAAGAATGTTAAGCAAACTTAGGCGCTCTGGGATGAGCGCCTTTTTTATATTTAAAACATAAAAAAGGCCACAAATGTGGCCTTAATAATTAGCCCTGTACCGTCCTAATTAAGGTTGACACTTTTCAAATTTAAATTTGGAGAATGTCATGACATCTATATCTAAGAGAACCCAAAGAGATTATTCGCTTGCCTTTAAATTATCAGTTGTTGATAAGGTAGAAAAAGGCGAATGCACTTACAAACAAGCACAAGACCATTATGGTATCCAAGGGGCTTCGACAGTTTTAGTTTGGCTTCGTAAGCATGGCCGTCTAGATTGGAGTAAAGGAACACCTAATCATATGAGAGAGGTCGGTTATATGTCAGAGCCCAAAGACTTAACGCCAGAACAAAAAATCTAAGCACTTGAGAAAGAGCTAGAGGATGCAAAACTCAAGGCACAGTTCTTCGAAACGATAGTTGATGTACTGGATAAAGATTTCGGAGTACGTATTACAAAAAAGCAACGCAACAAGTTATTGAAGAAAAAACCATAGCCAAGCTATCGGTGAGTAAAGCGTGTATGTATTTAGGTATTACTCGCCAAGCTTATTACAAGCGTTGTAAAGTGAATGCAAACAACGCTCTACTTGAGCAAAATGTTCTCTCATTTGTGAGGCTTGAGCGCATGACTCATCCTCGTATTGGCACGAGAAAGTTACAATACATGATGAAGCAATCTCAGATATCAATCGGAAGAGACCACTTATTTACTTTACTAAGGCTAAATCGATTATTAGTACCGAACAAACGTGCGTTCCATAAAACGACACATAGTTTTCATCGATTTTATAAACATCCTAACATCATAAAAGAAGGCATTGAGCTCACCCGTCCAGAGCAACTGTGGGTGGCAGATATTACCTATTTACCAACAAATGAGTGTGACGCCTATCTCAGCCTCGTGACAGATGCTTATTCAAGGAAAGTTGTTGGCTATCACTTAAGTGATGATTTAAAAACAAGCTCAGTAAAGCTGGCGTTCAAGCACGCTCTGACACATAGAAAGAGTACATCAACACTTATCCATCATTCAGATAGAGGTATTCAATATTGCTCTAATGAGTATCAACAGATACATGAAAAACATGGAGTAATCTGTTCAATGACTGATGGGTATGATTGCTACCAAAATGCCCTGGCTGAACGAGTAAACGGTATTCTTAAAAATGAATATTTAGTGATAAAGCCAAATAACCTGGCAGAGGCTAAGAAAATGGTGAAGCAGTCTGTTGAAATCTATAATCAGAAAAGGCCACACACAGCCTTAAAGTACAAAACGCCCGATGAAGTTCACCGAGCGTTTTAATATAAAAGTGTCAACCCATGCTAGGATGGGTCACCCAACTGGGTTGGGCTTTAAATTTTATTTACGTTATCAAGAGTTTAGGTTGCGTTAATAAACCTTACAAATAAGGCCTTTAAGGTAGAAACCTTCTGGATAGTTACCCGCAATCGGGTGATCCGCAGCTTGGTTCAAACGCTCCATAATCAATAACTCTTTACCTGCATCAAGGGCTGCGTCAGCAACAACTTTTTGGAACAGGTTTTGCTCCATTAAACCAGAACAAGAGAAAGTGAGTAATGTGCCGCCAGGCTTTAGGATTTGCATTGCGATCATATTAATATCTTTATAACCACGACATGCACCCGTTAGTTGTGCTTTGCTCTCAGCAAACTTAGGTGGGTCCATCACAATAGTATCGAATTGACGACCTTCCTCACGGTACTGGCGCAGCAACTTAAATACATCTTGTTTAACGAACTCTGCACGTGATAAATCAAGGTCGTTGTGCTCTACATTTCGCTTTGCAGTATCAAGGGCAGGTTGTGATACATCCACGTTAATGACGTTTTTACAGCCGCCACGTAGCGCATACAAACCAAAGGTGCCTGTGTAACAGAAGCAGTTTAAAACCTCTTTGTCTTTAGAAAAACGCTCTAGTGCTGCACGGCTATCACGTTGGTCCAGATAAAAACCGGTTTTGTGGCCGTTTAAAATATCAACTTCAAGCTTTAAGCCATTTTCTGTAATAACAACAGGCTCAGTCGGCGCATCACCCCAAAGTGCCCCCGTGGTTTTTTCTAGGCCTTCTTTTTTACGAACGTCTACGTCAGAGCGCTCATAAATGTGGCAATCAGGAAAAAGCTCACGAAGTGCTTGTACTATGTCACCTTTGTGACGCTCTGCACCCGCACTTAATAACTGACAAACAATATAATTATCGAATTTATCAATGGTGATACCAGGTAAGCCATCAGACTCGGCTGCGCTTAAGCGAAAACCGGTTAAGCCGCCTTCTTCAATGACTTGACTGCGGGCATCAAAGGCACGCGTTAAACGACGTAAGAAAAAATCTTTGTCGATGCTTTCAGATTCATCAAAGCTCCATATACGAGCTCTAATTTGAGAGTCAGGACTATATGCAGCAGTAGCTAAAAATTTACCTTCGTTAGAGTAAATTTTAACGGTATCACCCAGAGCAGGTTTACCTTTTACTTTTTTGATGGCTTTGGAGAATATCCAAGGATGTTTACGTTTTAATGATTTTTCTCTACCAGGCTGCAAGTACACTGCACAAGACATGAATTTTTCCTAACTTAATTGTATGCTGGGCATTTTAGTTAAGCGTTTACAAACATACAATGTTGATCAGCGAATTATCCGGAGAGTAGGGCATTGAATAACGATAAATTAGCGTCTTTAGAACAAAATTGTCGCGAATTTGTACAAGCATTACCCATAGCCGATGCAGGACATGACCTAGCGCATGTGCAAAGGGTTGTCACGGCGGCAAAGCTGTTAGCTGAAAAAGAGCAGGCAGATTTGCAAGTTGTGGTTGCTTCAGCATGGCTTCATGACTGTGTGGCAGTCGCGAAAAATAGCCCATTAAGGAGTCAAGCTTCAAAATTGGCTGCTGACAAAGCCATCGATTATTTAACAAGTATCGACTTTCCAAGTGAAAAGTTGTCTGCTGTGCATCACGCCATAGTTGCGCACAGCTATAGTGCGAATGTGGAAGCCGAAACACTGGAAGCTAAAATTGTTCAAGATGCCGATAGGCTTGATAGCTTAGGGGCAATCGGTGTTGCACGCTGTTTTACCGTTGGCGGTGCGATGCATCGTAGTGTCTACAAGGTTGACGATCCCTTCTGTGAAAATCGAGAACCAGATGATTATTCATATACCGTTGACCATTTCTATAACAAACTCTTTAAATTACCTGAAGTTATGCACACGTATGCAGGAAAACAGGAAGCAGAAGCTAGGGTGTTGTTTATGAAAGAGTTTATGGAAAGGTTAGGGCAAGAAATAGGCAGCTAAAAATAGTCAATTGAAAAATTTTATTGCGCATGTCTGACACCGGTGTCATAATGTCGGCGTTTTATCATTTTGTTGTCAAAACGTGTTGGCTGCCCATGTATGTGGGCAGCATTTTTTTAAAACAAATGATAACCCATTAATCAAAGAATTCTAGATTGATATTTCTTTCGTTCAGGATGAATTGCAGTAGAGGTTGAAGTGCTTACTCCCTCGAATGTAGAGCGGGAAACCAGATGAAGAAAGTAACAATAAATAGTGTTGCAGAATACGCCGGTGTATCGAAAAAAACCGTTTCACGCGTATTGAATAATGAGCCCAATGTAAGCCCAGCAACACGTGAAAAAGTACTAAAAGTTTTCAAAGAACTTGATTACACACCGAATCCTATCGCCAGAGGCCTTGCTCGCAATCGCAGCTTTATCATTGGCTGTTTGTACGATAACCCCAGTAAAAGTTATATCACACGTGTTCAAAGTGGTGCTCTAGAAGCATGTCATAAACACAACTACAACTTGCTTATACACCCATGCGAACTGCGTGGCGAAGCGCTCATTGAAAACATCGAACACCTACTAACAACGTCTCGTCTAGATGGTCTAGTACTCACACCACCATTTTCTGATTCGCAAGAATTAATCGAATTTCTAAAAAAGAAAAACATTAACTACGCACGCGTTGCCTCAGCGATTGAAGATGACACGTCGATTTCAGTTAGAAGTAACGATGAGCAAGGTGCTTTCGAAATCACAGAGCATTTAATTTCTCTAGGCCATAGCCGAATCGCATTTATTAAAGGTCACCCAGATCACAGTGCCACAGAGCAGCGTTTTTCGGGGTATCAGAAAGCACTTGCAGAACATAATATTGCATACGATGCAGAGCTGGTGGCTGAAGGTAACTTTAGTTATCACTCAGGTGCTGATAGCGCAAAAGAGATTTTAGATTTACAACCAAGACCGAGCGCGGTGTTTGCATCGAATGATTACATGGCAGCCGCGGTGTTAAAGTTGGCGACACAATCAAAGCTGAATGTACCGGAAGATATCTCAATAGCGGGTTTTGATAACGCACCGATAGCCCGTCATATTTGGCCTGGGTTAACAACCATTGCGCAGCCTGTAGAAGAGATGACGCGACAAGCTGTTGAGCAGTTGATACTTCAGATAAGCGACCCTGATGTAGAAAAAACGCAGATCACATTAGAAGCTAAGCTTATTGTGCGAGAATCGACAGCTAAGCTATAAACCTTTTTCAATTTCTTTACTTGCCCAAGCCTAGCGGTTCGCTGTTAGGCTTTTTTCTTTTTTAAGCTGTTTTCATAGCTACAAATTAAATCAAAAACTCTGTTTTAAGCCCCTTATAAAACCGTTTTATAAATGTGTATTAAAGCTTGTGCTAGATCAACATTCACTATGGCTGTAGGCGTACTATGAAGTTGAGCCAAGCATCAGGTTTGTTTGGAAAAAAGACAACTTAAACAGGACTTCATTATGATTATTGATCGCCACAGCTTAGCTAAAGAGTTACCTGAATTTAAAGATAAAATCCACGAACTAAAAATGAATGATCGTCATTTTGCTCGCTTGTTTGATGACTATCATGACCTTGATCATGAAGTGATCCGCATTGAAGAAGGGGTCGAAAATACGTCGGATGAATATTTAGAATCATTAAAAAAACAGCGTCTTCATTTAAAAGACCAACTTTATTCAATCCTTAAAAGTGCATCTTAAAAATTTCGTAAGACTAAAAAGGAGTAGAGATCTACTCCTTTTTTGTTTATTCAAGCATGATAAACAGCTCATACCAGTTTAATATATCTATAAAAATTAATGCGTTAAAGTTTGTTGAAAAAACCAATATAGCATTAGACTTTCGTTTCGGTGACAAAAAGAATCTTTTGTGCAATATTAGAAATTATCAATTTCGAACATTTTTCTGAAAAATTTAATGACAACGCTGTCATTTTGTGTGTAACATTAAATCAACATGAAAAAATGCTCTGCCAAGAAATAGAAAACTATTTGAGCAATACGTTACAGATCAGGGGTCGCTAAATGATTGCTAAACAGGTTGAACAAGACCAGTTATATATTGGGATAGATGGTGGTGGCACAAAGTGTCGTGCAACAATCTATTCAGCAAAAGATGGAGTGTTAGGAACTGGTTTAGGTGGTCCTGCAAACCCATTACATGGTCTTGAACGTACTTTAGAGTCAATCATGGTATCAACCCAACTGGCACTACAAGATGCCGGCCTTCGCGTTGAGCAGGTGCATGACATTGTTGCAGGTCTTGGTTTAGCGGGTGTGAATATTCCAGGTCTTTATGACAAAATCATGCAATGGGACCATCCATTTAAAGAAATGTATCTGACAACTGACTTACATACAGCGTGTATTGGTGCACATGATGGCGATGATGGTGCAGTGATTATCACAGGTACTGGCTCGTGTGGTTTCGCAATAGTAAATGGCGAAACAGTTAACTACGGCGGTCACGGTTTTGCGCAAGGTGATATGGGCAGTGGTGCTTGGATGGGCTTAGAGGCTGTAAAAGCAGCGCTTGTTGATCTAGATGGTTTAGGCCCTAAAACGGTTTTATCAGAAACCCTTAAACAACATTTCCATGTCACAACTGCCATGGGGATAGCCGAGCAAATGGCGGGGCAACCTTCAAGCGGTTATGCAAAACTTGCACGCCATGTATTTGCAGCTGCAGAGCAAAATGATGAAGTTGCACTCGAGATCGTTAAGCAAGGTGCTGAATATATCAGCAAGCTTGCTAAAAGATTATTAGAAATTAATCCACCGCGTTTATCTATGATCGGTGGCTTAGCTGAGCCATTAAATAAATGGTTAGACGCTGACATAGCTAAGCTTGTTCAGCAACCAAAACAGCCTCCAGAAATTGGTGCCATCTATTTTGCGATGGAAAGTGCTCAGCAAGAAATTAAAAAGGTGAATTAATGAGCCTGCAATTATACAAAGCCAAAAAACTTTTTGATGGTGAACAATTTCATCATGACGTTGTTTTTGCGGTCGACAATGGCAAAGTGAGTTATCAAGTTTCGGCTGAAAACGCTGAAGTAATCAACCTTGATGGACTAGTAGTACCCGGCTATATCGATGTACAAGTAAACGGCGGTGGTGGTGCATTTTATAATGCTGAGCAAACCACAGCCTGTCTTGAAAAAATGGTGTCTGCGCACGCGCAATTTGGCTCAACAGCACTTATGCCTACGCTGATCACAGATAAAATTGAAGTGATGCAAGCGGCAGCAGATGCGATGGCCGCTGCAATTGAAAGCAAGCAAGCTGGTGTAGTGGGTATTCATTTTGAAGGTCCGCATTTATCGCATCCGAAAAAGGGCACGCACAGTGAGCAGTTTATTCGACCAATCACTGAGCAAGAGTTTGAAATCTATGCTCGCAAAGACTTGGGCATCAAAATGGTGACATTAGCGCCAGAAACTGTGCCTCTAGCTGATATCGAGCGATTAATTAGCCTTGGTGTTAAAGTAAGCATCGGCCACTCAAATGCAGATTTTGAAACAGCTAACACTGCGCTTAAAGCAGGTGCAGATGGTTTCACGCACTTATTCAACGCCATGTCGGCGTTTACTTCACGAGAGCCGGGTGTGGTTGGAGCAGCATTGTGGGATGATAACAGCTGGTGTGGTTTAATTGTTGATGGTCATCATGTTCACAATACATCAGCTAAATTAGCTATTCGCTCAAAACAGCGTGGTAAAATCATGTTAGTGACAGATGCGATGCCGCCAGTTGGTACAGACGATACTGAATTTGCCTTCTTCGATGGTCGTAAAGTCATTCGCACTGGCGATCGCTTAAATTCAACAACCGGTGAACTTGCTGGCAGTGTATTGGATATGGCAAGCGCAGTGCGAAATACCGTTGATTGGTTAGATGTAAGTCTACCCGAAGCGCTTCGTATGGCATCGCTGTATCCGGCGCAATATTTAGGCTTAAACAGCAAAGGTCATCTGAGAGAAGGTGCAGATGCCGACTTTGTTCATCTTGATGAAAATTTATATGCGCAGGCAACCTATATTGCCGGCATTCAGAATTAATTTTCCCTGAGGAAAAAACCCCGCTGCAGTTTAGCGGGGCTTTTTTATTTGTACTGGAATAAAATATGACAGCAAAAACACAAAAAAAACGATTAGCATCTTTAGATGCACTCCGAGGCATGGATATGTTTTGGATTTTAGGCGGACAAGGTATTTTTGCCGCTTTGTTTGTTTTAACAGGCTGGCAGGGATGGAAAGCGTTTGAAGCACACACAGTGCATAGCCCATGGCACGGCTTTACTTTTTACGACTTAATATTCCCGTTATTTATCTTTTTATCTGGTGTTGCTATGGGCCTGGCACCCAAGCGTATCGATCACCTTCCTTTTAACGAAAGACGCCCGTTATACAACAAAGCACTCAAGCGATTGTTTTTACTTATGGCATTTGGTGTTTTGTATAACCATGGCTGGGGTACAGGTGCACCATTTGCTTTTGAAGAAGTGCGTTATGCCAGTGTCTTAGGACGTATCGCTATCGCTTGGTTTTTTTGTGCTTTATTGGTGTGGCACTTTAGCCTACGTGTTTTAGCTTACTCTGGCGCTGGTATTTTAATTTTCTACTGGGTACTTCTTTGCTTTATTCCTGTGCCAGGTGGTGTAGCGGGTGATCTATCTGCGGTAGGTAGTTGGAATGCATGGTTCGATAAACACCTTTTACCAGGCATTTCATATCAAAACCGTGTGGTTGACCCTGAAGGTATTTTGTCGAGTTTACCAGCGATTGTGAATGCGATTGCAGGCGTATTTGCAGGACAACTTATCGCTAAAGCCAATGAACGCGGCGAATGGAAAACCTGTGGTATGTTATTCGGTGCAGGTATTGTAAGTTTAGTGCTTGGTTGGACATGGGACTTACACTTCCCAGTTAACAAAGAACTATGGACCAGTTCATTTGTGTTAGTAACTGTTGGTTGGAGTGCAATATTACTTGCAGTTTTCTACGCTGCAGTCGACATTTTAAATGGTCAAAAGCTGGCTTATCCGTTTGTCATTATTGGCGCGAACTCAATCATTATCTACCTAGCGTCATCTTTGGTTGATTGGGGATATATTAGCCGTAGTGTGTTCGGTGGTGTGGTAAATGCAGCGCCAAGTGAATGGCAGCCTGTATTGGCGGTCACAGCGCTGATGGCGGTGCAAATGTTAGTGCTACACTGGATGTATCGTCGTAAGATTTTTGTCAGTGTTTAATTTTAAACGCTGAATATCTACTTATGCAAAAGGCTCATTAATATGAGCCTTTTTGTTATAAAAAATCCCAAGTTTTTTTTCACTTTTACTTTACAAGCGCTCAATTAATGATAATAATGACAGCGTTGTCATAATGGTACAGCCTAATAAGATTATCCCGATTAGGTTTGATCTGGCGCTTATTTTGATTGCACGCGAAGTAAGCCCAGATCCCATTTTTTCTTTTCTTCTACAACGAGCCAAAACCATGCAAATAGTAATCTTAAACGACGCCAATGAAGTTGCAGCTTATGGCGCAGATATCTTTACAAAACAACTACAAAAGAAAGCAGAGTCTGTGTTAGGTTTAGCGACCGGTTCAACACCAGTAGCGCTTTACCAAGAACTAATTCGTCGTAATGAAGCAGGTGAAATTAGCTTTAAAGACGCGACAACATTTAACTTAGACGAATATTTAGGTCTAGATGGTTCACACCCACAAAGCTACCGTTATTTTATGAACGAGCAGTTGTTCAACCATGTAGACATCGACAAAGATAAAACTCATGTACCACCGGGTGATGCGAAAAACCCAATCACTGCGTGTCAGGAATACGAAGGCCATATTGCCGCTGCTGGTGGTATTGATGTTCAACTATTGGGCATTGGTCGTAACGGTCACATTGGCTTCAACGAGCCATCTTCAGGCTTAACGTCACGTACACGCGTTAAAACATTAACCAAAGCAACCATTGATGATAATGCGCGTTTCTTCAAAGAAGACGAATACCAACCACATTTATCTATCACTATGGGTATCGGCACTATTCTTGATGCTAAAAAAGTGGTGCTACTTGCGACTGGTGAGAACAAAGCCGAAGCGGTTCATGCAATGATTGAAGGCCCGTTAACAGCAGCTTGCCCTGCATCTGCATTACAAATGCACCGTGACGCGGTTATCGTGATTGATAAAGCTGCAGCAAGCAAGTTAAAAGATATTGAGTTTTATCAGCACATCGAAGCTGAAAACCAAAAGCTTCAGGCCTATTTAGCCTCTTTGTAGTTAATACACGCAACTACATGTTTTAAAAGCCCGTAAGGGCTTTTTTTTTGCAAATTTTACGGCTTATTTATTTAGGTTGAACCTTGTGTGTGTTAGCTTAGGCTCAAATCACGCAAAGGAGTGAATATGCTTCATTACACGCAGATGAGTTTAGACAGAGCGTCGCAGCAACGCAAAGACAGCAACTGGCTAAACACACAAAAAACGACCAATAGCCGATGGCTTTTAATTCACCAAGATAAAAACTTATTTAGCGCTGATTTACAAAAGCTTCAGCTATTACTTTGGCCGTCAGTCGCACACTTAAATACCGATGATGCCGTGTATATTGGTCATCAAGACGAATTACATTACTTTGTGTTAGATGTGTCGAATATAGATCCAGATGAAGTGAGTGATTTATCAGCGGGTGGCACATTTGAAGATATGCGCAAAGTTGGGCCAAAACTGAATGGCTTTGAAGCGTCTATTGGCGTACTAGCAAGGGGCATGTGCTATTGGCATAAAACGCATGTTTTTTGTGGCCGTTGTGGCACAGCAAATAAGCCTTATGAAGGCGGTCATACACGTCGTTGTCAAAATAGTGAGTGTCGGCATATTACATTCCCGCGAACTGATCCGGCGGTGATCATGTTAGTGACCCATACTTTTGATGATGGCATAGAGCGCTGCTTGATGGGCCGTCAGGAAAGCTGGCCAGAAGGCGTGTATTCAACGCTGGCAGGTTTTGTTGATCCTGGAGAATCACTAGAACAAGCGGTATTGCGTGAAGTAGAAGAAGAGTCGGGCATTATTGCAGAAGATGCGCAGTATATCGCATCACAGCCATGGCCTTTTCCGTCGTCATTAATGCTGGGCTTTATAGCTAAAGCGAAAACCACAGAGATCTCTGTGGAACAAGATGAATTGCAAGATGCTAAGTGGTTCTCAAGAGCTGAATTAAATACATTCGCAGAGTGGGGCGATGATACGCCTGGGTTTAAACTTACCCGAAGAGATTCAATTTCACGTTATTTAGTTGAATATTGGCGCGCACTTGGCGAATAAAACAAGTTAAAAATACCAAGGTTTAACAATGAAAAAGAACACAAAGATTGTCAGTGCTGGCAGAAAAAAACAATATACCCAAGGGGTCGTAAACCCAGTTGTACAGCGTGCTTCAACGGTCGTATTTGATACCGTAGAAGAAATGCAAACTGCCATCAAAGAGCGTGCTGATCGTACCTTATTTTATGGTCGTCGTGGTACAAACACCCACTATGCGCTACAAGATGCCATTACCGAACTTGAAAATGGTGCAGGGTGTGCGCTTTATCCATCGGGCGCTGCTGCCATCAGTCAATCTTTATTGTCTTTTTTGAAGTCAGGTGACCATTTATTAATGGTTGATAACGCATACGAGCCGACACGTGATCTATGCGATAAGATTTTAGCCGGCCTCGGGATCACGACTACGTATTATGATCCGACAATTGGTGCTGGCATCGAAGCCCTTATACAAGAAAATACCAAAGTGATTTTCTTGGAATCGCCGGGTTCAATCACCATGGAAATTCAAGATGTGCCTGCACTTGTTGAGGTTGCGAAAAAGCATAACATCATCACAATGCTAGATAATACCTATGGAAATGGTTGGCATTTTAGACCATTGGACTTTGGCGTTGATGTCAGTATTCAAGCGGCAACTAAATACATTGTTGGTCACTCAGACGTGATGATGGGCGTTGCGGTTGCAAATGAAGCCCATTGGCCGACATTGCGTGAGCATTCTTATTTGTTAGGTCAATGTACGTCTGCTGATGATGCTTACTTAGCATTACGCGGTCTTCGTACTATGCCAGTGCGTTTAGCCCAGCACGAAAAAGCGGCGATACAAGTCGCACAGTGGTTGTCTGAACATGAATTAGTTGACCATGTTCGCCACCCAGCATTTGAAACTTGCCCGGGACATGAGTTCTTTAAGCGCGATTTTGATGGCAGCAACGGTTTGTTCTCGTTTGTCATGAAAGAAGGCAACCTAAAATCAATCAATGCATTTTTAGATGCATTGCATCATTTTAAAATGGGTTTCTCATGGGGTGGCTACGAAAGTCTAGTTACAGCTAATAAAACCATGGTGAAGCTGCGTTCAACAACAGGGTGGGAGCACGGTCCGATTATTCGCCTGCATATAGGCCTAGAAGATGTTGAAGACCTAATCGCAGATTTAGAGCAAGCACTGCAGGTGTATAAAGAGAATTTGTAATGCTCGCGTTGGGTAAACAAACGCCTCCAACGAACCCTAACTTGTAGGCGCGATTTTATATCGCGCAATTTCAAAACAAATGCGTCGGGTAAACCAACGCCTACAATAGCTTAACAGCTGATTTTAGAATTTACGCATAATGTTGAGAAGCACCTGTAGGCGCGATTTTACATCGCGCAATTTCAAAACAAATGCGTCGGGTAAACCAACGCCTACAAGAGCTTAACAGCTGATTTTAGAATTTACGCTTAATGTTGAGAAATACTTGTAGGCGCGATTTTATATCGCGCAATTTCAAAACAATTGCGTCGGGTAAACCAACGCTTGCAAGAGCTGAACAGTTGATTTTAGAATTTACGCATAATGTTGAGAAGTACTTGTAGGCGCGATTTTACATTGCGCAATATCAAAACAAATGTGCGGGGTAAACCCACACCTACAAGTGCCGAACAGCTGATTTTAGAATTTACACATAATGTTGAGAAGCACCTGTAGGCGCGATTTTACATCGCGCTTTTACAAACACCTCTTGTCTGGGATTGGGTTATCTGAAGATAACTTGGGTTTTAAGCGCTTTTTTTGTAACTGCAAATAAATTAACCCAACTATGAGTCCTAACATAATTGAATTAATGCCAAATAAACTGACGCCTGAAAAGCTAATTAATAAAGTGAGCAAAGCCGCATCACGACTTTTGGGTTCAGAAAACGCATTTTGCAGGCAGAGTAATAGGGTGCCGAGTAACGCAAAGCCTGCGAGTATTGCAGTAATACTCTTTGGTAGTGCCAAAAATAAAGCAACCACGCTACTAGCACACAGCCCCGCAATTAAGTAAAACACACCCGCATAGATTGCCGCTTTATAGCGTTGATACTTAGAGCTATCGACATCTTCATTCATACACACGGCTGCAGAAATGGCCGCCAAGTTTAATGAAAACCCACCAAATGGTGCGGTAAGAAAATTCAATGCGCCAGTCGTCATTAAAGCTGGTTTTATTGGCGCTTTATAACCATAGGTTTGCAATAAAGTAAGACCAGGTAAATTCTGAGAAAGCATGGTGACCAAATACAAAGGAATGGCTAAATTAAGCATGATGGTTAAGTTAGCAGCATCAAATGCAGGGAGCATGAATTCAAATGCACTGAACGAAAGAGAAAACTCGGTTTGGGCAAATGCGCCTGTAAAAAAGGCTAAAAATAAACTGACACCAAGCAAAACCAACATGGCGAATTTGGGCAGCCACAATTTAGCGAAGCAGAAACTGCAAAACAGCAGTGCAAAATAGCTAGGCTCTACTTCAGCCACTTGAAATGAAGACAAACAAAAGGGCAATAAAATGGCGGCGAGCATAGCACTTGCGAGCGATGAAGGAATGTTTTCGACTGCTTTACAAAGCGGCTTTATAAACCCAGTTAATATCGTAGCAATACCAACTAGCATAAATGCGCTAATAGCAATATGCATATCATACTGAGCCCCAACACCTACCAATAAGGCTGCACTTGGCGTTGACCAAGCTGTGAGAATAGGCGTTTTAAACCACCACGATAAACCTATTGAGCTTAAACCCATAATTAATCCGAGCGTCAACAGCCAGCTTTCAACTTGCGTTTCAGTTGCGCCTAAAACAGTAGCTGCTTGTATAACGATTATTGCAGCACTTGCATAACCTATTAAAACGGCTGTAAATCCCGCTGATAAGTGGCTCATATTCACAGATTTAAGCATACTTGCACCTTTATTGTTGAGTGTTAATATTGAGTTGTGCGCTAAAGCGCACAAAATAAACAGTAGCATCGTGCGCTATAGCGCACAAGTTTTAAGCAGGCTTTTATGTCAGAGCAAATATTTAAAAGTAAAATTGCAAAGCGCCTCAAAACATTGCGTAAAGAAAAAGGCCTGAGCTTAGACGCCACAGCCAAGCTCACAAACGTATCAAAAGCCATGTTGGGCCAAATAGAGCGTGAAGAATCTAGCCCGACCATTGCCGTACTTTGGAAAATAGCCAGTGGATTAAACGCGTCATTCTCGTCATTTTTTTCAAATCAAAATGAAGCCGATATGGCACAGCGCACTTTTCCAAATGACGAGAATATGCAAGTGAAAACCCTCTTTGCATTTAGCCAAGACAGCGCCATGGAAATGTTCGAGATAACCCTGACTAATCATCATAAACAGTTATCATCAGCACACAGTACGGGTGTGATTGAGCACATTGTTGTGCGCTCGGGCTGTTTATCTGTGTTTTATGATGATACTTGGCATAATTTTGAGGCAGGGCAAACATGTCGCTTTTTGAGCGACCAACCACATGGTTATCAAGCTGTTTCAGAAAGCTGCGTGTTCGAAAATATCATTTGTTATCCAAAGTAACAGCGATTACATTTGAAAAGTTAAGTAAAAGGATTAAAGCCATGACGCCAGCGATTTTACTCGCCAAAAAAGCAAAAATCTCATTTAACGTGCATGAGTATAAGCACGACCCTAAAGCACAGTCTTATGGTTTAGAAGCTGCCGAAAAATTGGGATTAAACCCATCTCAAGTGTTTAAAACCTTGGTAGTTGAAACTGATAGCAAACAACTTGTGGTTGCGGTGTTACCCGTTAATCAACAACTGAATTTAAAATCGTTGGCAAAAGCCGTGGGGGCAAAGAAAGCCGCGATGGCGCCACAGCAATTAGTCGAGCGTTCAACGGGGTATATTTTAGGTGGCGTTAGCCCATTAGCCCAAAAAAAACGCCTCGCCACTGTGATTGATAGTTCAGCAAAAGACTTTGAAACCATTTTTGTCAGTGCAGGGCGAAGAGGGCTCGAAATTGAATTGGCGGCAGAAGTATTAAGTGAATTGGTAAAAGGCCAGTTTGAGCAAATTGCCAATTGAGTATTGTGTTGAGCTTAGCAGAGCTTATAAAAACTAAGCGCGCATAAAATGTTCAAACAATCCAACAGGTTGTTGCCTTTTAATAATTATCTTGTATAGTTGCTAGCAAGTCGGCATATAGCGCAGCTTGGTAGCGCACTGTCATGGGGTGTCAGGGGTCGCAGGTTCAAATCCTGCTATGCCGACCAGCTTTTCCTTTACCCTTCAAACTTTTCTGTATTTCAAAATCTAATCCCTTGTTTTACCAATCAGGCTGCTATGCTCGAAAAAGGGGACGTTTTAGAATCTGCTACATTATGAAAGACACAAGACTGATCTTTTTATTATTTTTTGGGAGTGTTAGATTATTCGGCTTAATAAAGGTTATTCGAATGATGATTTATGTAAAAAGGAGTACATGAATGAGTTGCAAGTTATGCGGAAGTTTAGAGCCATTACAAGAGTCCCATATAATACCAAGGTCTTATTACAGAAAGCTAAAAAATGGTGATGGCCAATTAATAGCTGTAACTTGCGATGAATTTTCTCAACCAAAGAAAATGAATTCAGATCCAAAAGAGAAGTTACTTTGTCTTAGTTGTGAAAGACACTTAGACGAAAATTTCGAAAAATATGGAACTCGTTTATTCCAAGACTACAAAAATGTAAAAAAGACAAGAAATTACATTGAGTTTAATGGTTTTAAATATGAAGAATATTACCTATTCCTAGTTAGTATTTTATGGAGAGCTTCAGTTTCAACTTTGAGTGAATTTTCGCGTGTAATTTTAACTGATAAAATCAACAAGTGGCTTGCAAATTGTATTGAGCGAAAAACACTCAGGTTAGATGGTTCAATCAAGTTAGATGATATTTTGAATATTTGTATTCTTAGAATAGTCGATACAAAAACAGGAATAGATGACGATACTATCAAGGGAGTACTTTTAAATATTGGTGTAGATACTGAGAATAATGGACTTGTTTTTTATTTCATGATCAGTGGTTTTTTAATTGCGTATAATTTCGATTTATCACCACATATAAGAAAGCCAAAATTGACTGGGCAACTTATTAAAAGATCCAAACTAAAAGTCCCAAAAGCTGAATTAACAGAACTAACTGAAATAAAGAATGCTTTCTTTCATGCAATAAACCAAGCTCAAAATTATGCCCTTTGAATAAATGAGCGAGTTAAAGTTCATTACATGGACTTAAATGATTACCATAGAAGACTTATAGCCTGCGACCCCTGACACCCCATAACTGCGAAAATGTAGATGCTATCCAATTGTTTTTGCTACGTTTTCACTGTGATTTTTGGGCTGTAAAATTTCTAAAAATCGCGTTTTTCAATTCAATAGAATCAATGAGTTAGGTAATGGTTTTGCACGGGGTATTGCACGCTTATTTGGTTAAGTTGGTTTATCCAGGATGAGTAAATGTCGCCTTGCTCATATGCAATTTAATCAAACTTAGATTATACTGTTTATACATACAGTTAATTTATTCTCTACTTATGAATATTGAGCCAGTCAAAATAAATTGCGGCATTGTTGGTACCGACTTTCTAAGCTCTGAGTATCGTAGTCTTGGCCAATCTCTCGATAGCCTGGTAATGCCAAATTATATGGCCACGTTTATCGGTCGTGTTTCTGGTGATTCAATGGAAGGCGTAGGCATTTTTGATGGTGATCTTCTTATTGTTGACCGTGCATTACAGGTGGAAGATGGCGACATCATAGTGGCCACATACAACTGTGAGTTTGTTTGTAAAATACTAGATTATAAAAACCGAAGGCTTTTATCTGCCTCAGACAAATATAAGCCTGTTTTTATCGATGAATGTGACGATTTTTCTTTTGAAGGTGTAGTTAGTAGCTCTGTTAGATTATTCCGTTCAAGGAACAGGATGCGTTCTAAGCTTTGGCCTAATGACTTTCAATAAATGCTGACTTAAATAACAAGCCAGCATTCATCCATTAACTTTCAAAGTGAGCTATGAATTTACCATTTTGGATTTGAATATCAACAAACTGCGCAGCTAACTGGTTTGATATGAAGCTAATATCATCGTTTGAATATTGAAACTCAGATGAAACTTCAATTTTATTGCTATCTGAGCTTTGTAAAGCTCTTAAAATAATCTTTTTGTCAAAATTCTTTTTAGCGTGATATCTAGAAGTCATAGTATTTTCCTGTTTGATTTTTAAGCATTATATCAAGAGATTTGTTTACTGTCTCACGACTTCAAATTATTGATAATCACCTCGCTTTTATCTCAGCAAACGGTACTTCTACCCATTCAACGTGGTTCTCGATATAAATCTTTGTGCTTTTGGCGTTTGTGTGTGCCATACGTGATTGTGGGTCTACGCCTTGGCCACTGAACAAATACGCAGATAAGGCACGTATTTCGTGAAATGTTGGGCGTTTTTCTGGTTCAAGGTGATCACAACAACCAACTTCATCACGTATCTTTGAGAATGTTCGGCTAATGTAGTCTGGTGTTAACTGTGTAACGTGATCAACTTCTTTGCTCAGTTTTACTTTACTCTTTGCCGGCAATCGATGAACAACATAATCACTTAAAAGGCTATCTCGGCTTCTATCGATTATATGCTTAATTTCTTCACCAATAGGAATGGCAACGTGTGCCGCTTCTCTTTGAGCTACTTTTTGGCGATGAATATACAAGGTGCCATATAACTTACCATGCTTTGTTTGTTGCGGTTCTTTGAACCAGACACAGCCGCAGGTTTTCTTATTCGGCTTTTTTATCTTGTATTTAATACGAGAAATTTCTAGTCGTGCATGTGTGGTTTGCAATGAAAGATCCATTGCTGTTTGCAACCATAAAGGTGCAGCTGCATGAATTTGGTCGTACCATTCCTTTTTTAATCGGCTTCGTTGCTTTGCATCGAGACGACGCTTCTTTTTAAGCGATGCAGGGTTTGCTGGCATTATGCTTTCGTCAACTGCATACGAGAAAAGCTTTTTAAGCCAAGCAACTTTTCTATTTTGCACATTAGCACTGGCTTCAGAGTGGTACTGAATCAAGTAATCGTTTACGTGTTGCAGATTAATGTGAGAACCAGGTATGTGCGCAAAGAACTCTTGAGTTCGCTTTGCATCGTTTTCCATTGTTTTTGCTAAGTCTTCACTAGGTTGCTCGTCGGTCATTATACGATTAAGCAGCTTTGGAACATGCTCAGCAAAAGGCTGTTCATCTATGAAAGAACCATAGTTAAGTAAATCGTCTACCTTTAGCGCGACTTTTGGCCGCGCTATACGGTTGTACTCTCTGGCAATTGAAACAGCCTTATCTCGGTCAGTACCAAGTGACTTAAATTTTCCATTTACCAGCTTAATACGATAAATACCGCGTTGAGCATAATAATAAAGATGCTCGGGTAGATTTTCTCCTTTTTTGTGTCTTGGTCGTGGAGCCATTTAAATGATCCAAATTAATTTAGTGCATGAATAGTGATATTGCGCTGGCCAATGCCACCATTAATTTTAATATCTTTATTTACCACATGCCCCTCAGATTCCAAATGAGAAACATAAGCGCCAACAAATAAGCCTGCTGAAATACTTAAAGCTTCCTCTCGATCTTCATGCATTAAATCTTTAAACAATTCTAATATTTGCTCACTTTTATTCATGTTCAATCTCCAAAAATCTAATTAACCGCTCTTAAATAGCGCCATTCACAAGAGAAGTTTAAAACTTCATCGCCGTCTTTATCTGTTATCACACCATCTTTGACTGAATAGATAGAAATGATACTTGAGCCTTGGGCTCTTACTTCGTAAACACCATCGAAAGGTGGTTTTGATGCATACAGTTTCCATTTGCTCATGGGTCTTACTCCTTTAACCTTTTAATAAACTACTTACTGCAGAACTTATCTCTGCATCTAAACCTGCTTTTTCAGTATCAAAAATAAATACTGCACCGCCGATGATCCGCCCAGCCACATGGCCGCTTTCAACCCAACCACGTAAAGTGCGTGCGGTGGGTACTGAGCCAGGAGCAAATTCACGTTTCGCCCACTGGCTGGCTCTCATTAATTTTCCGTTAGTCATAGTTGGACTCCTTTTTCAAATACCCAACACTTAACCGCAGACGGTTTACGTGCCATTGGGTTTTCACTATTAATTCTTGCGTTAACAGCGCTATTTACGGTTTGTTGGCCAAGGAACTTGCGAGTTCGGCACGATTTAAGTAAGCGCTTTAGGTCTGTTAAAGGTGGAACGTATTGCCTACGTTCTGCTGCAATTTCGGTAAAGTGGTTTAAGTTAACTGCGATTTTGCTGTCGTCTCGATGGTGGTTAACTACTTTTAAGCTGTCGCCATCGCCTTCTAAGAAGTCAAACACATCCCAGAATTCTTGAACAAGCGGATGCTCAGCATTAATGGCTTTTTGTCGGTCTACGGCCATATCGCACAGCATTTGATACGTGGCATCTATTTGCTGCTGATTAATACCCGTTACCAAAGCAAGCGCATCGATAAGCGCGCACAGCTGCGCGTGATTCTTAACAATACGCACGTTTTTAATATCGGGCTGTTCACTTAACCAGGTTTCATGAAACTTAAAACGCTCGTTAAAACATTCTAATACTGCTTTTTCATTCATAGCAGCTTTGAGCAAAAAGCCCGATACGTCTTCAACATCGACACGTTCAAGCCATTCAGCGGCTTCTTTGGTTGATGCATTCTGGCCTTTGCGGTCAGTCATAATATGAATAATACGCTGAAGAACTGCCTCCGATGCTTGCACCACGGCGTTTTGTGCAATCACAATCGAGCCTCTGAATGGTGGCTCGTATGTTTCGTTGCCTTGGCTGCGAATACCGCGAGCGCGAACACTTCGGCCATTGTAAGCGGTTTTTAATTCGTCCCAATCAAAGCCTTTTTGTTTAGCATCTTTGGTATCGCCACGGTCACCTTCTATTAATACAATCGGTAAATTCGACACTTGCGCAAAGTTACGAGCGCGAGCAGCCAAAGTCGATTTGCTCGGGTCAAAGCCTTCATAGTCGTTACGGCCAGCTAGCTTCCATAAAAACTCGAGCAGGGTAGATTTACCCGTGCCAGGCTCACCCACAATTTCTAAAAAAGGGAATGTTTTATGGCTTTTACGGATCTGCTCCGCAAAAAAGCTACCAAACCAAAATGCCAGGGCAACAAAACCTTTGGCGCCAAAAGCTTGGTAAAGCTTATGCTCCCATTCATTACTTATTTTATTAATGTCGTGGTTAAGGTTTAGCTCAATCGTTTGCAGCGTTTTAATGCTTAACTTGTTTATGTCGAAAAAGTCTTCGTCGTTTAATTTGTATAATCGGCCATCTTTAACGGCTACATCGTTATACACATAACATTCATGCTCTTTGCTATAGCCAACAAAGTCAGTGGTTTGAACACGCTTAATATTAAAAAGCTGTTGGCTCATTAGTTTATCGAGTTGTGGCGTTTGACCATTGAAAACCGCACCAGGTGCAATACCAAGTAAACGCTTTTTAAATTCAGCGCCCGAACTTAACTGGCTCCCCGAGAACGTGTTTTTAACACTTGGACTGTCATGCGGAAAGTCGACTCTAAAGTAGTACCAACTTTCGTCAGTAAGTTTATTTTCTTGGTAATACAAGGCTTGCGGATAACACTTGGCCAACTCTTGAATGCTGCCCGATTCTTTTAAAGCACGCTCTTTAAGTTCTTCTTCAGATAAGTCTTCACCTTCACGTTCTGCGCACTCAATGACTTGATTAAACGCTTTGTGATAACGGTCTAAATCTAATTTGAACCAGTACAAGCAGCTATTGAACGCAAACGGAAATTCTTTAGAGCCTTTTTTGTTGTGCATTAAAATGGCTTTTTCGATGGCACTAGAGGCAATGAGCAACTGGCCATAGTAACGGCAATCTTCTAATTGATGCTGGTTTAAACGTTCGCGCTGGTATAGCTCGTTCCAATCAAGTTTAACTTTGCCTTTTGGTGGCTGAGCTGCTGTTGCTTCCCAGCCAAGTTCACGTGCACGTTTAACAAACTTTTTAGTAAATGACTCACCAGCCTTACCATCGTCTAACGCAAAAACAAGCTTAGGCTTTTTATGACCAGCCATTTTTTGCTCTAACGCTTTTAAAGCATGCTCAGGAAAGTTATTACAGCTCATTAAACTTACTGCATTTATACCTGCATGCATTAAAGCTATGGCATCGAAAATGCCTTCGGTTAACCACAGTTCTTTGCCAGCCCAGGCGTAAACGTCAGAATTAGGTGCTTGCCACCATTGGCCGTTGTACTTACCAACAAAGTTAGCTTTCATTTTACCGAAGCGCTGTGGCTTATCGATAAAACGCTCCCAAGTTGCGCCACCTGGTAACTCAAATTTAACCGTTGCGGTACCAATTTGGCGTTGACCGCAGTAATACGCGCCTTGTGTATACCAGTCTTTAACCTTGTCTAATTCAAAGCCTCGGCCATGTTGCATGTATGCGTCAGCTGCTGCATTTGGGTTTTCGACAACTTTGTCTTCTTGCTGTGTTTTTTGCGGAAAGCGGTCACTCCACGATTCAAATAAATCTGGATAAAGGTCTTTAATATGAAATTCGTCACCACATTTATTTAAACGGCCACAACGCAAAACCCACGGGTTTTCTTTATTGGTGTATAGCTCTTTTTTACCGCAGCTAGGGCATTCGCCCTGCTGCAGAAACTCGCCACCATGCTTTTGTTCTTTTAAATCGTAATCTCGGGTTATACGAGAGATCACTTCTCTATATAGCTCTGGGTACATCAGCTTTTGTCCGTGTTAAAAATTGGGGTTAAGCATTTGCGTTACCTTCTTGCAAAAGTAAACGTGCGGTGGTTACTGTGGCATCCCATGCTAGTGTGCCTATGGGGCTATCGAATGTTTTAGGGTAATCGTGGTTTTGTTGGCACTGGGCCATTATGGCAAGACAATCGGCTAATGCTGCGGTTAAGCGTACATGCTGCTCTTTTACTGTGTTTACATAAGCAATGGCTGGCGCATTGCCTACTAACACATGGCCATCAGTAATATTAAGCTCTTGCAAGTTATTACCTTTGGCAAACTGGTGCAGCTTTTCTTTGATTGTAGGTTGTAAAATTGTGGTGGCGCCTAAATCTTCTGGTGTGGCTAAACGCACCTCAGTGCATACCAGCGAGCCAGTTAGGTAGCTATTTTGAATGGCGATTTCTGCAGCTCTGTCGCTAGTGCTAGAGCCACAAATAACGGTTTGATTTTCGCCGCATTCATCTTTTACTGTGCAAACATATTTTTTAATTGGTTTACCTGCCCAATAAAGAGCAGCGTCGAAGTTTGCATTTTCTGAGTGTTCAGCTTGAGTGCGCATTACACACCTGCCTTATTAGCTTTACAGCTAACAAAAACCAGTGGTAAACCGTTTAACTGAGCACGAGCTTGCTCTTCAGAGTCAGCAGTAGCAGAAACAGTACGAATGCGAGAAAGTTTTGAAAGGGTTTGATTGCGTGTTGCAATTAAGAATGTATATATCACGTTTTGTATTTCCATAAATAACTTAATATTTATGGTGGATCGGGTAGCCGCAAAGCAGTGTCCCAAAACGAAAGACACAGAGGGGGCGTTTTCTTTGGCTCCCGACCCATGCCCCCATATACAGCGTAAAAATGCGTATATCAGCGAAATACGCTGATATGGAGGAATAGAGTTCGTCAAATTTTCGTTTTGTCTCACTGCCTGTGGGTGCTTAATCCACCTGCATGGTTGTTCCTTGCTTAAGGGAACGGTGAAAAGTATGGCATCGCCTATTGGGTTGTGCAAGTTGTTTTTTGTGCCTATTGTCATATTTTTAAGCCTCCTTGTTATTATTATGGATATAAACGGGTTTTAACTGGCTTGTTTATTACGCTGGCTCTCGCACCACTTGGCGCGTTCGCTCATAGGTAGGTGAACGGCTGGGTTTGGGCTTGCACTTGGTGTAATGGTGCGAACCACTTCTTCGAGTGTGGCAAACACATGATTACAGTGTTCATTTTCGCAGCGGTAAACCTTTTCACGGGTGAACGTGCTTTTAATTTCTGTTCTGCGTTGCTTTGCTCTATGCCCACAATGTGGGCAATCAATACCTTGGCCGTTTTTAAGTTTCATTACGCTGCACCTTTTAGCTCATGTTTAAATTGCTCTGGCAATGCATCGATGATCTTCTGTGCATTATCGTGCCAAAGCTGGCGACTTGGATTACTGATGAATTTTAAAATGAGGTTGTAATTCAGCTCGTTAGCTTTGCAAAAATCCATGAGCTGCCCACGCGTGTTGTGCATTTTAAGCAGTGCACTGCGTATTTGATTTGTCGTCATAGAATTTACCTTAATGTTTCTATCGTCCTAGAATTTAGCTAATTAAAGTAAAAAATATGCTTTTGGTCAACTTTATTATGCCGATAGTCATATTTTATTTGATTTAAGTTCACTAAACTTTAATTTTAGGGGTGCAGATGAGTCCTTTCTTGCAAAAATCAAACGCTGAAATCATTAAGAAAGTCATAAATGATCAATTTTTTGAATTTGAAGTTTGTTTTCGATAGTAAAATAACACTATAATCATTTAAAAGATGACTATAGGCACATTTTAAATGAACGCGAAAGACGTATTTGTAGATAACATGAACACTGTTATTGGTAAAAGCAAAGTTAAAGAGCTCGTTCGCCAAGCTGGTGAGCAAGGTATTGCTATTGATTACACATATTTCATGGGCGTTCGTAGAGGTGAGCGCAACTTAAGCACTGACAAGTCTGAGCAGATAACTTCTGTGCTTCGTTTATTGCCTGGTTACGATTGGATAGAACATTGGATGTTCTTTATTCCTGATTACTTCAAAAATAATTCAATAAACGTGCTTACTCAGCCAAAGTTAACAGCCAATGATTTTCCTGAAATGGTAGATGAATTGTTGGTTTTGGCGTGTCGTTTAAAGTTTTTGAAACTTGATGAAACTCAATTTGAACAACTGCAAGAGTTGGCGCAGTATATTTCTGAAAAGCAGATACCTGCCGATGACGCCAACCAAGATGAGGCGTTATCGGCTGGGTTGTAACTAACTATTTAACAGCCCTTAAAGGATAATGGGCTTCTTTACTTACCTTTGGTCTTATCATACTTACTGTATTTTCAGCCTCTACGTTAACAAGCTTTTCGACATAACCGTTTAAAGCTTGTTCGTACTCTTCATCTGCTTTAATTTTTGCAAATGTATTTGGCATATTGCGCGCAGCGTATGACTGCATGCATAGCTTATGGGCCAATGGTTCGTTAGCAGCTTGCGCTGCATTACCTTCGGTTGTCTCATGAAACCGAATAAGAACTTGCATGCACTTTGTAGATAAATACACACAAGCTGAGATGATTAACAATGAAAATGCGATCATTGGGTTACTCGCTCCTTGGTTCTGAATGTCGTATAAAGCCAAAAAACCGCCATTATTGGTACGGTAAACTGAATGGCTGGAATACAGAATTTGTAGATTTCAGCAAGCATATTTGTCTCAAGCACTATACGGTCAATGTATCGAGCTGCTTGCAGTAATAGAAGTGCAAAAAAGCTAATTGCTGTAAAGAGACTTAACTTGCTAATTGCTATCCGTAGCTTTGTATGTAAAAGCAGTAGCAGCCATATACCAATCGCATCAAATGCAATCCAGGTTGTATACCAAACGTGAAGCTTAATATCTCCTTCCATTGCAGTAATCTTCGGCGCAACTTGATAAGCAATCAAATCAATAATCAGCCACAAAGTTAGTGAGATTAATGTTGAACTGTTAGCTTTAAAGTAAACGCCAGCGATGATCACTAAAATGGTCGCTATCCATAAATAGTTAGCGATTTCGTACACAAGGCTAATATAGCTACCCACTGCAAACTCCTTGATTTATGGATTTGTTGGCTCGTTACCTGAACCATTACCTGCTGGTGTTACATTTAGTGCTCTAAGTGTAATTGTACTTAAACTTTCAGCTTTATTTGTTGCGTTGGTATCTTTTCCTTTTTCTGGTTCGACACCGTGGCCATTACCGCCACTTACAAAAACTGATTGTTCTTTTGTAAGTACAAAAGCTTGATTGTGTGGGTGAGATTTCATAGTGCTTTTCCTTATTTATGTCATTCATAATAAATGACTTTTTGGTTATAAATCTTGTCCATTTTACAACCAAGCATACTCAAAGCAATTTGTTTAACTGCTATAGTTTATTAATTATTTCATTTTTTATACGAAAATAGAAACATTTTTTTAACAGCTAAATATTCCAATAATCTCAACAACATACCTGAGTGCTTGATACTTTTAATATCAAATGTGACTACAGTCCTTTTTTAAGTTATAAATTCAAGTGATTTAAATACACTTCAATCAATGTAAAAAAAGGATTAATCATGGAAAAGGTTATTTTTAACAATGATTTAATAGTAGATGGTCAGGCATTCATTGTTTATTGCAATGCTAAAGATGAGATCAAAAAGTTTCACTTAATAAACACATTTGTTTCTGATGAATATTTTCAAGCGCTCGGCGCTGCCGATAAAAGATATAGAACTTTTAGACAAGATCGTGTTTTAAGAATGTTTTCGAGCCTTGAAGAGTTAAATGATTTTGAGCTTGAGACTCTTGATTTAGAAGAGTTCAATTTACGTCTTTACCATGCACAAATTGTCACCCCCAAAGAGCGGCAGTTATCAATTTGCTTTACAGGGTTTAAGGCTGCTATTAAAAAAGAATTAGAAACTTTAGCTACAAATAACAATTTACATGTTGCTAAAAGCGTCGTGCAAGACTTGTCTTTTTTATGTTGTGGACAAAATGCTGGCCCTAAAAAGATTGAAAAGGCCAGAGTTCTAGGCTCTATTATATTAACTAATGAGCAATTCAGACATTTGGTTGAAACTGGTGAAATACCTGAAAGCGGTGAATATGATTTAGCTGTAAGTTAATTTTAGTTTTATGATGAAAAAGCCAGCTGAGTAGCTGGCTTTGTTTTGTTTAAAAGTAACTGGACTGTTTGAGTAGTGTCTCGTAGTCCATTTTTACATGACAGAAAATCAGTATGTAAATATCAAAATTATTGTCGGTTTCGCGTATTTCGTACACGAACCGATAGTCGTCTTTCACTATTTCTCTGTATTCAGGGGCGTCGAAGTACTTGCACGCCTTGCCGCTTTCAGGAAATGTTGCTAACTGACTTTGAAAGTCAGCTATGGTCGACTTTATTTTATCCCTCGCTATCTCTTCGCCCTCGGTATGAGTGCGCCATTTGATTGCGTCTTTAATTTGAAATTGTGCTTTTTCAGTAATTTTAAAATTTACATTCTTCATTTTATTCCTGTATTAGATAGTACTTAAAAAGTCATCTAGCGGCGCGGTTTTACCGGCTTCGATGTCTTTTCGCGAATTTAATAATAGCGTCATGAATGCCATTTTTTCTTGCTGATGTTGGTATGCCTCGTGCGTTTGCACCACTAATGACTCTTTGCCATTTTGGGTAACAAACAACGGGCTAAAACCAAGTTCATCGGGCAAGTTTGCCGCGTTGGCCTTCATTTGGCTGATAGTTGCAAGTTTCATACGATTCCACAGCTGCCTTGTTATTACATAGAACGAGAGTTTAAATTGAGTAATAGTCTATATTCAGACCACGGTCTAAATATAGACCGATTTGATTTTGATTGCAATCATCGAACCAAATTTAGACCGATTGTTTTTACTCGGATACTTGAGCCTTTTCTTGATGCTTAATTTCAAGCTCAAGCGATGACGTATAACCCCCATTATTTAAAGTATGTGTGACTTGTTTAAGGATCCAATTACTGCTGTCTATCTGTGGCTTAAAGCCGCTTACGGTTATGGGTGTTTCTGGGAATAGTTCTGGGTTGCCTTGTGCCAATGTAATGCTGAATGTTGCCATGCCACGTTGAATACGCTCCCACATTGCTTTTGCAGCTCTGGTTGCTGTGGCTTTAGATGCGTAAATGTGGCGCAAGGTTTTTATGCCTTCGCCACCTGAAAGCGCTGAGCCATTGCCAGACTTTTCGACCGTGACACTTTTTCGCATGGCTGCTTTTTCATCTTGCCAATAGGCGGTTACGCCTGCATAGGCTTGGCGGTCGGCAATACTAAAACGGTGCTGGTCGCCCGATTGTCTGGTTATATGTACTTTAGGTAATGGCATACCAGATGCACTAACGGCTTGACCTGCTGAAATAAACACAAGGTTTTCGTTTTTTACTGTGGCAATGGCGTCAAACTGTTCTGCAAGACGTGTTAAAAAATGGGCGTCTGATTCGTTTGCCTGGTCTATGTGATCGATTAACTCAGTACTGAGCATAGGGCTTACTTTTGCTGTTAGGCCATTACGCTGTGCAATGGTTTGAACAATGCTGCCTAATGTTACTTGGTGAAAGCTTTGCTCTCTGGTTTCGAGTAATGAGCCTCGCATGTCGGCAGATTTACCGCGTATTGTGAGTATATCGGGGGCGCCGCTGTGTTCTACTTCGTCAATGGTGTAAGTGCCTTTGTCGACTAATTCACTTTTGTCATTGTGAATGTAACCAAGTTTAACCTGCATTTTGGCGCCTTTTCGCGGTATGTCGAGCTGGCCTGTGCTGTCGTCGAGTTGTATCTCGATGGTGTCGGCTTCAAAGCCTCGGTTGTCGGTAAGTACTAGGCTTTCTAACAGTGAGTCGACTCTGATATTTTTACCGTCAACGGTGAGTTGGTAATCTGGTTGCATGCTTAACCTACTGAAAGTTTATGTGCAATTTGCTGTGTGTTTTGTTCATCGATGCGTTTTAGCTTAATACTGAACTCAATTTTGCGTGCAGCACCATTACCAACAAGTTCACTTCGCCCAGCTGTTATTTTTTCAATAACAAAAAAACCGTGCATGTTGCCGCTGCCATCAATGAGTGGGTAGGCTTTGCCAGTTTCGGCCATAGCTGTTATTTCGTTTAAGCTTGGCTCGCCTCCTGTAAATTCGGGCATAAGCACGCCCGAAAGTACTTTAGTTTCATCGCCTGCACCCAAGAACTGGCTGCTTGGCCTTGCGCCAATTCTATTATTCGTAGAGTGGCGCCATGTAATTGTGTGTTGAGTTTGTTGTGGGGCTATTGTTTTGCGCTCGAAAACAAAATAGCCCAGTGTCATCATCATTCTATGTCTCCTAGCGTTGCTCTGAGTTTTGCTTGTTGTTGACGTTGAATGCGCTCAATTTGAATGGCCACTTGCCTTGCTATGTCTTGTTCGTTTGTACCAGGCGTAGCATGAATGGTAATAGGCGCATTGATAGAGGCGTCAATGTGTATGGTTTTACTTTGAGCTTTTGTAACCGTTTGCTTTTGGTTTGGTTGGTATAACTGTGATCCATTTACAAAAGTTGGTTGCTCTTTTGGCGTAAACAAAGCAGGTTGTGCAACGGCTGGTAAACTCAAAGCGCTAACAGAACCGATAGCAAATGCGGTACCTGCAAGCGTTTTACTTAAGGTGTTTACTTGTTTAAGTGGCTCGTTTTGGCTGCGCTGAATACCAACATGCAGGCCTTGCATGGTCTGGTCGCCAAGTGTTGCAAATACACGACTCGGTGATGCAATGCCTAGTGTTTGTTTTAACGAGGCAATAGCACTTTTACCAATACCAAATATAGAGTCTTTAATAGACTTCAATTTGTTTTTGATACCGTTGCCAAAACCATCAATGGTCATTTCGCCAAAGCTTTTAAACTTATTTGGCAAGTTAGTAAAAAAGCTTATTACCGAATTAAAGTTATTTGTGATCACGTTTAATGGCGACCAATCAAACAGCGCTTTGAAGTTTTGCCAGCCTGCAGCTGCAGTTGTGTTAATGCTTGGCCATAGGTTAGTTAACCAGTTCTTGGCCGCATTAAATCCGCCGGCTATCGATTGAAGCGGTGACCAGTTAAATACAGCCTTGAAACTTTGCCACTGTAACTGAGCATTGTTTGTTATCGATGGCCATAAACCATTTAACCAATTACGCACTGCAGTGAAGCTGCTCGAAATTATGTTAAGTGGCGACCAATTGAAAACCGATTTGAATAAACCCCAGTTATTTGCAGCTGTGGCTTTAATATTTGGCCATAGATTGCTTAACCAGGTTTTAGCTGCATTAAACCCGCCGGCTATCGATGCCAAAGGCGACCAGTTAAACACAGCTTTAAAACTTTGCCACTGTAACTGAGCGTTATTAGTAATCGATGGCCATAAGTTAGCGAACCAACTTTTTATACTTCCAAAGTTATTGATGATCATACCTAGTGGTGACCACTCAAATACCTTCTTGAAAAGACTCCAGCTGTTTGCTGCAGCACTTTGAATGCTCGGCAATAAACCATTTAACCAATTACGCACTGCAGTGAAGCTGCTCGAAATTATGTTAAGTGGCGACCAATCAAACAGCGCTTTGAAGTTTTGCCAACCTGTAGCTGCAGTTGTGTTAATGCTTGGCCATAGGCTGCTTAACCAAGTTTTAGCAGAATTAAATCCGCCGGCTATCGATGCCAAAGGCGACCAGCTAAATACTGCCTTTAAGTTCTGCCAGGTATTATCTGCATTTGTGGTGATACTTGACCATAAGTTAGTAAACCAACTTTTTATACTGCCAAAGTTATTGATGATCATACCTAGTGGTGACCACTCGAATACCTTCTTGAATAGACTCCAGCTACTTGCTGCAGCTGTTTGAATACTTGGTAATAAATTACTTAACCAAGTTTTAGCTGCATTAAATCCGCCGGCTATCGATGACAAAGGCGACCAGTTAAATACAGCCTTTAATTTTTGCCAGCTATTATCTGCAATTGTGGTGATACTTGGCCATAAGTTAGCAAACCAACTCTTTATACTTCCAAAGTTATTGATGATTAAACCCAAAGGCGTCCAGTTAAAGACCGCTTTGAATAGACTCCAGCTATTGGCTGCAGCAGTTTGAATGCTCGGCAGTAAGTTACTTAACCAGGCTTTAGCTTCATTAAACCCCTTTGCTATCGATTGAAGCGGTGACCAATCAAATACAGCTTTAACACTTTGCCACTGTGACCGAGCATTATTTGTGATTGATGACCATAAGTTAGCAAACCAGCTTTTTATGCTACCAAAGTTATTGATGATCACACCCAGTGGTGACCACTCGAATACCTTCTTGAACAGACTCCAGCTATTTTTTGCAGCAGTTTGAACGCTTGGCAGTAAGTTACTTAACCAAGTTTTAGCAGAAGTAAATCCGCCGGCTATCGATTGAAGTGGTGACCAGTTAAATACAGCTTTAACACTTTGCCACTGTGACTGAGCATTATTTGTAATCGATGGCCATAAACCATTTAACCAATTACGTAATGTAGTGAAGCTGCTCGAAATTATGTTAAGTGGCGACCAATTGAAAACTGCTTTGAATAAACCCCAGTTATTTTCAGCTGTTGCGCGAATGTTTGGCCAAAAGTTGTTTAACCAAGATTTAGTTGCAGTAAAGCTATTTGAAATTGTGCTAAGTGGTGACCAATCAAACAGCGCTTTGAAGTTTTGCCAACCTGTAGCTGCAGTTGTGTTAATGCTTGGCCATAGGCTGCTTAACCAAGTTTTAGCAGAAGTGAATCCGCCGGCTATCGATGCCAAAGGCGACCAGCTAAATACAGCCTTTAATTTCTGCCAGCTATTATCTGCAATAGAGGTGATACTTGGCCATAAGTTAGCAAACCAACTTTTTATACTTCCAAAGTTATTGATGATTAAACCCAAAGGCGTCCAGTTAAAGACCGCTTTGAATAGACTCCAGCTATTGGCTGCAGCAGTTTGAATGCTTGGTAACAAATTACTTAACCAGGCTTTAGCTTCATTAAACCCCTTTGCTATCGATTGAAGCGGCGACCAATTGAAAACTTGTTTTAGTTTTTGCCATGTTTTACTGAAGAACGCACTTACTGAGTCCCAATGTTTAACCAGAAAATAACCTGCAGTGATAAGTGCCGTAATACCTGCGATCACCAAACCAATCGGTGAACTAATTAGTGCAACTGAGAATATGCGCGCTGCAGCTGCGGCGACTTTAAGTATTGCACCTAACTTACCAACACCAAGCGCAACAAGTTTGAAGCCCTTGCTTACCATTGGTAAATGTTTAATTCCCATAACTGATAATGCGTATTTAGTCATGACGATTGGGCCAATTAAGCCTGCAATCATAACGGTAAGCGTGCCACCAATTGCGGCAAATGCTGCGGCTGCAGCTGCGACTTTGAACAAGGTTGCTGTAAGCTCTGGGTTTGCTTTCATCCAATTGCCGATACTGCGTACAACACTGGTTACATCTTGAATTAGTGTGCGTATGCCTGAGTCGTTTCCTTCGAATAGTTCAATGCCTACATCGTCCCATGCTGAAGAAAGGCTTTGCAGATCACCTTTGGCATTATTGGCCATTACCTTTGCAACTCTGGCATTCTCGCCAGCGGCATTTTTAAGCACGTCGGTAAAGGCTGTTATTGCGCCATCGCCTTGTTGCTTAATTAACTCGCTTACACCTGTGCCGGCTTCTTCACCGAATATGGTTTTCAGTATGCCAGCACGGTCGGCATTACCCATTGTGGCTGTTGCTTTAACAACGTCTTGAAGAATGTTTGGAATTGCACGTAAATTGCCGTGCGCGTCTTTGGTTTTTAGGCCAAGTTCTTCCATTGCTTGTGCAGCTGGGCCAGTTTGACTGCTTAGTCGATTTAGTAAGGCACGTAAAACGGTACCGCCTTGGCTGGCTTGAATACCTACGTTACCCAGCAAACCAGACATTGCGGCTGCTTCTTCAATACCTATACCTAAGTCTCGGGCTGCAGGTGCAACATACTTCATGGTTTCGCCAAGCATGATTAAGTCGACATTTGCACGAGTAGTTGTTGCTGTGAGTACGTCGCCTAGTCGACCCATTTGGTCAGCTTGCAAGCCAAAGCCCGATAAAATATTAGAGGCTATATCAGAGGTGATCGCTAAGTCGGTACCATTGGCCACCGATAAATCTAACATGCCAGGCATAGCTTGCTGGATTGCTTTGCCGTCAAAACCAGCCATAGCTAAGTAGCTTTGACCCATCGATACATCGTTAGCTGTAAAGCTGGTTGTTGCGCCAAGTTCTCGCGCTTGTTTACGTAATGCTTTTAATGCTGGGTCGTTTTCGTCTAGTCGTGTTAGAGCCTGCACTTTAGATTGTGCTGCAGAAAATTCTAAACCTGGTTGTAAAAACTGGCCTGTTGCATACAGTGCGGCTGTGCCGGTTGCTGCACCAACGGCGCCATTTGTGGCCATGTTGGTTTGTAAGTTAAAACCGCTATCAAGTTGGCGCTTGGCCTTACTTAATTGCTTTTGTTGTTGGGCAACGCCTTGCAGGTGCTTTTTTTGTGCTGCTAGTTGTTTATTGGCTTTAGATAAGTCAATGGTTAACGTGCGTTGATGTGCAGCTAATTGCTTTGTATCGATACCTGTTTCGCGTAAAACCTCGCGTTGCTTGTGTTTAGTGGCTGTCAGTTGCTTAACTTGTGTATTGAGCTTCACAGTAGCCGCTCGGGCTTGCTCAAATTCTTTAGTTAGCGCCTTACTGGGGGCTTTGGCATGCTCCATTTGCTGTGCAAGCTGTTTAACTTTTGCTTGTGCTTCTTTCAACTCTGCAGAAGTAACCCCTAAAGACTTGCTAATTTTGCGGTAACCCTCAATTTGTGACGAGGTTTTGTTGAGTGAAGCAATACGCTGTTGAGTTTTGCGAAGCTGCTCTGTTGTATGGCCACCTGCAGCACGTATTTTTTTAAATGGGGCTGAAACTTTATCTAGTGCATTAAGTAACAGTTTAATTTCGAGCTTATTCGCCATGCTATGCTCTCTTAATCATCTTCTGGGTTGTTGATTTGATTCCAGCGAACAATGGCTTTTTCTCGCCATTGCATGAGTTCTTGCACTTCAAGGCTATCCATTTCGCTAAGTTGCCAACGAAAAACGATGGCAATATCTGCCATCGCTTCGTCTACAAACTCGGGAAGTGCTACGCCTTCAAACTCTTCGGCACGAAAAAATTTGCAGATTCACCCGCTAATAACACCAGGTTACCGACGTCCATATCATCGATGTCTTGTTTATTTAGAATTGGATCACTGATACGCGGTAGTAATGTGGCCACAGCGTTTACGTCTAGGTTTAATAAATCTGACAGTGATAAACCACGTAATTCGCCTGCTTTTGGTTTACGAAGTTTTACTTCAGTTATTTCTGTTTCACCACGTTTTATTGGCGTTTCGAGTTTTACTGTTTTTAATTCTGCTTTTGACATGGTTTTGTCTCTTAATATGTTTTAAAAAAGCCTGCGCTAACAGGCTAAGGGGAAGATTAAGTTTAAAGGCCGATAGCTTGGCGAAGTGCAGCCAGTGCGTCAGTGCCGTCTGGGCCAATATCGACAAAGTTAACTAAGTCGATTTCTCGGTAAACTTGACCATCTAAGATGATCTTGTAGTAAGTGTTCAGCATAGTGACTTTGGTTGTACTGTTATCACCGGCTTTATATGTGCCAGGGTCAAACTCTTTAAAACGGCCACGACATACGACTTCGACGCTTTGTACTTCGTTGGTATCGTCTCGCTGAATTGCGCCAGCAAAACGCAGTTGAATGCCATCGATGGTTTGTACGCCTTGCTTGCCCATCATGTCGACATTGACGCCACCTAGCGTAAATTCGAGGTCTAACGCGCTGTCGTCGTAACCCATATCGATGTGCACTGCACCAGGCATACCGCCAGAGCGATAGCCTTCAAATTTACGGGTAAGTTTGGCGATGGTGACTTCTTCAACTTCGCCTGCGTAGCCTTGGCCATCAACGAAAATGTTTAGGCCTTTTAGTTTTCTTGGTAATGCCATTTATTTGCTCCTTATGCAGAAATGCCAGCTGCGAAATCGACTAAATAACGGTCGGTGATACGTTGGCGAAGAGTTAAGTCTTCCAGCGGTGGCACTGGTGTGTAGTCGTAATCAATAAACAACTTGCCAGCTTTAAGTGTGTCTTTGTCGTTTGTGTCTTCTGCATACCAGGCTTGGCCATCGATGATGTAACCGTTGGTTTTTAGTTCGCGGAATTTGGCATTGATACCTTCGACAATATCTTTCACTAATGTTGGTGTTAGGGGTTTGTCGACTGCCCACATGTGTGCTTCAGCGATTGTGTCTGCAATCACTTGTGCGGTACGTGTGTAGTTTTCGAATTGGAAAAGCGGATCACTTGAACAAGTACGAGAACCCCAGAAACGGAAACCTTTCTGATTAATCAGTGTGGTTACTTCGTTGGTATTTAAATACCCTGCGTCGGTGGCTGGGTCTTGTAAGTCCCAGAAAACAGGCTTGGATGTAGCCGTTACACCATCAACCGCAATGTTTGAAAGTGTTTTATGCCAGCCTTGTTCTTTGTCGATTTTAGCGCGAAGGCCAAGCGCTCGGGCTGTTGCATAGGCGTTCTCTTCTTGCTCAGTATCAACATTGAATGCCACAAAATCAGGCCAGATAACCATAACTTCACGGGCGCCGAAGTTTTCACGATAGGTAACCGCTTGCTCTTTAGTTTGGCAATCAAAAGCAGAGACATAAGCAAATGCACGTAACTTTTTAGCAATGGCTGTAAGCTCTGTGGCCACAGGTAAATTGTCTAAACCTGGTACGCCAATAATGCGAGGCTTAACTTTGAGCTTAGATTGCGCTGCAAGTAAGGCTTTTAGGCCTGTGTACTCGCCATCAACGGTTGTGGTACCAACAATATTAGCGGTTGTTTCTGATTCGTTTGCGCCTTGTGCAACTCGAACAACAACACACATGGTATTAACCTGGTCGGCAATGGCTTGAAGAGAGCGTTTAAGTGTACCTTGTGTGCCAGCTTTACTTATCGCACTTTGTACGTTTGTGAGTAATACAGGTTGATTAAGTGGGAATTGAGTTGCGTCTGCGTCATCTGCGACGGCAACAATACCAACAATTGATGTTGATACGGTGCGAATGGTGCGTGTGCCTTCGTTTATTTCGATGACTCGCACGCCGTGGTGATAATCCATAATTTAGCTCCGGTGCTGTTTAAATTAACAGAGGTAGAGTGCTAATAGCACCGAAGCTAAGCCAGTTATTTAATGGGTATAACTGGCTGGATAGTGGTTGGGGGTTAAAGGGTTGGTGGTGTTGGCCAAGTTACTTCGTTAGGGTTATCGAGATTGTTTGTAATATCTCGAAGTGCCTGGCGATATTCTGCAAACTCTGTTTTCTTTTCAGTTGCCAGTGGCGCATCTGGCATTTGCGTCCAGTCAGTTTGTGCTAATAAATCATTGCGATCTTTTCTGACAATGTCAGTTTTAGCGTTTTTGACTATCAATAATTTTTCAGCGTCTGGAATTGCTAATGTAGCAAACTCGTCGCTTTCGATGTTGTAATTTAAGTATGTCTTATCGTTATGTTTGAATGAAATTACCATTTTATGCTCCAACTAGATAAACGCCTTTAGTGCCGACTTGAATGCTTTCGTATGCTGGATCGAACAACGCGACGTTCGCTCCTAGAGTCAAGCTGTGTAGTGACGCAATCATTGATGCGAACCAAGTCGGACGCGAAAAAATATGATAAGTGTCAGGCATATCACTGACACTAAACTGAAACGCAACATTAGATGTGTATGTACCAGCATTTGTTAGAAATCCAGATGCATAATTCTGTCTAGTAAATCCAAGATTGCCTGCCGTTGGTTTTAAGTTTTGAGCAGTTAAATATATATCACTGCTAAAGTGATAAATTGCAAATGACGTATTTTGTACTATGTCGACTAGCATATAGTGACATTTCAGCGTGCTTCTATATAGCTCAATACGCTCATTAAAAACTAATGATAAATCTGAGATAAAAAACACAATATTTTTATTATTTGCAATGATTGGCTCATCTATTGTGAGTGTTGTCCCCGGATTTGCAAGTATTGCAACGGTAGCGCCATCAGGAACATTATCAATAACCGATTTTAGCGTGCGCTTGGGAGTGGCTTTCGCATTACCGGTGTTTGCGTCATCACCATTGTCTGGATCAATGTATATTTTTTGGTGTAACATTTTTTCAACAGATGTCGGTATTGCCGTATTTATTTCTTGAATTGCAGAGTTCACTCTATTGATAGCATCTGCAGACTGACTCTCTAAATCTTGAATTGACTTAAAGATTTTAGTTTCCATTTCTTGCGCTAACGCCTGCGATGCAAGTGTTTGCTCAGCTGATGCGATTTTTAACGCTTCGATTTGTTCAGTTACGCTCATTTTGAGCCCTCCATTTGTCTTAGTTGCTCACTAAGCTGCATGTTCCAGTGAGCTTGTTTAACCAAAGCGGTTTGGCCTTTGACAAACGCAAGACCGCCCATTACAAATTCTTTGTCTAAAATCAGGTTTAGATTGTTGGTACCAATAACAACGGTGATACTGTCGGTTGGTAAGGCTTCAATGCCCAAAGTGAACCATTGAACAACCTTTACAGCTGGCGTTCTGTAACCAAGTAATTTGTTTTCTTGGCTATATACGCCAAGTAATACATCGCCGCAAAAAATACCTATTTCTCTAATCTCGTATTCAAGGTCGCCAGTAAATGCACCTGCTACTCTGAGCTGCTTACCTTGGTCTTCGTAATCAGAAATTTCTATGCGCTCTTCTTCTCGGTTAAGCGATGTTTGATTTTTTGAAGGTGTATAAGCGTGAGAACCAAACGCCATGTGCGTGATTTCGGCTTTTAAACCTTTGTCTTTGGCAGATAAGCAAGCGGCTAACCCTGCTTCTGTAAATTGCAATTTAAGGTGCATTACACAACTCCGTTTAATGAAATATCAGAAAAGATGATTTGATTGGCCACAGCGCCAAGCTCTATAAAACTTTGGGCTGGGTATGGCTCTGCAGCTGAAAATGAAGCTTGATGATCAGCAAAATGCGCTTGATGATTTACGCCATACACTATTAAATTTTCACTGACTGGATTGGGTACCAATGGAACTGCTTCTGCAGTGAAGTCGGTATAACCAATGCCATGATTAACAACGCCAGCGAGCGCGAATTGCTCTTCGAAAGCAATGCCAAGCTCTAGCTCAAAATGAATGCTGCCGCGTTTGTGTGCTCGAATTGCTTCTGTGACCATTTCGAGCATTTCTTTGGTAAACAGCGTGTTTTTGTCACTGGTGAAGTTTTCGGTCAGCATAGCTAATACTTTCATGGTACCTGGTTGGCCGTTTGCTTTTGCCTCCCACCATTCGAGCATGTTGGTGCGAATGCCAAGGCTGTTTAGTGCTCTTTGCAGTGCGTATGGTGTACCTTTGTGTTTATGTATGTCGAATGAGTTGGCGACTACGGCGCGTTTAATATGCTCTGGCCAACTGTCTTCCCAATGGTCAACTGAGTAAGCCCAAGCAAGCCAAGGCAATAGTTTAAATGGACATTTTTCTGGGTCCCATAAATCTTGAATTTGCACATCAATATCGATTGCATTAGCAATGACTTGCTCTAGATCTCTTTCTAGTTTGGTGGCGTTCGGTGGTAACAGTGAATCAAAGAACTGCATGCTAGGCTCCAACACTGATGTTGATACTTGTGCAATAAGCAGCTTGATACGCTTCGATGGTTACATTATTCGCAGGTTGAATGATGTTTACATCGTTTACGCCAGATTGATGCAGTGCTTTGTAAATACCAGATAAAGTGATACTCGCACCTAGTTTACGCTGCTCAAGTTGGTATTGAGCTAAAGCTTGGGTAGCAGCTGCAAGTACGACTTGCTTATCAGGCCCAGGCATAATGTTGAGCTCGGCTTGAACGGCATAATTGATTATCTCGGCACTTTGTACGGTTACGCGGTCGCCTTGTGGGCGAATCTTACTGGGAGTTTTAAGTTGTGCTGTGCCGTCGTCGGTCAAACCAAAGTGGTTACGTATTTTTATTAGCAAGTCATTGGTTGGTAGGCCTGTTTGTGTATGCGCAAGCACAACGACGACCATTTCGCATGGTGCTGGGCTATAGACATCTGCATCTAAAACACGGCCATCGGCGCCAAGAGTATGAAAAATATATCCGTCGACACTACCAGCAGTATTTAACCCATCAAACGCCAGCTGAACACGGCGCTTTAATGCATCGTCACTTTCTAATACTGCAGGTGTTGGCGGATTGGTCGCTGGATTCTCAGGTGTAATTACCAGTCGTTCAATATTGTAGTTAGATGCAAAAGCTTCGAGATCTTTACCAAATGCTGAGGCCAAAATATTTGCGCGTGTTGCCTGGTTAACTTTAGCAATTAAATGCATTTCTCTATAAGTGAGAATTTGCAGCTGCTTGGCTTGTGGGTCTGAATCAAATTGCAGCGCCTCTGCATAGCTTGGTTCGATACTAATAAGTAGCTGTTTATTTTTCTCGTAGAGCTGTTCGAAGTTCAGTTCTTCGATAATGTCTGGCACTGGAACTTTTGATAAGTCGATTAGCTTAGGCATATTGCACCTCGATGCGCTCATTTCGATCTGTTACTAAATTGATTTTTAATTTGCCAGATAAAGCGGGGTCTGAAAGCTCAACTTGTTTAATGGTTACGCGAGGCTCCCAGATAGTCAGAGCAGTAATGATTGCTGCAAATATGCGTAGTCGTGTTGCGCCATTGTGTGGCTGGTCGAGTAATTGAAATAACTCTGAGCCATAGTCACGGCGCATTACACGCGACCCAATTGGCGTTGTTAAAATATCTTCAATGCTTTGCTGAATATGGGCGGTTTCTGTGACTAAGCAGCCCGTTTTACGATTTAAGCTTACGTACTTCATACTGGTGGGCCTGCTTGGTCTGGGCCTGCTTTAACACCTTCATGGCCATGCTCGCCAAACTCGATACCATCAATTTCAATACCGCCTGTATTGGTCATGTGGCCAGTGTGATTGATTGCGCCATTTAGAGTTGAATCACCGTTAATGGTGACATTGCCGTTTATGGTGTTTTCTGGGCAGTCGATTTGAGTACTTTCAACTACTTCAATTAATGCGGTATTGATACCCGATATTCTTAACTGGCTGGTTTCAGGGTCATATTCAAACACTGCACCGTCTGGGAATGTTGTTTTTAACCGGGTTTCATGGTCATCAGGTACTGGGTTTTGGTCGCTGTTAAGTGATGGCAAAACATAAGCATTGGTTAGGTCACCACTCAATGAGAATAAGATCACTTGCTCGCCAATCGATGGACGCCAACTTGTTTTTGCTGTGCCGGCACGCATGGTTAAATACGGGCGAAAGTCAGTGGTTATTTCGCCCGTTGTTACACGACAATAACCCGATTTAACTTCGGCAACTGTGCCAAGTCGTATCAGGTTATCTATGCGTCGTTTTAATTCTGCGATTTCAGCGGCAATGTTCATGCCGCTATGGTTGCTAGTTGGTTTGGTTAGAGCAACAAACTAGAGGGGTATAAGTGGGTTTATAGCTCTATTTGATTGGTTCTAAATACTTAATTATCGTTTCTTCAATTATCTGCTGTTCATCATCAGTAAAACCTAATAACTGCCGTTCTGGGTATTGCACTTGAATATGATCATTCACTTTACCGCGTAAACCATATTGGTGTTGCCTGGCAATATACGCCATTAAACCAATAAAGCCTGTGCTTGCTGTATTCTCGCTGTACTTTGGTTTTAAATATTTTGTGCGAATGAGTTTTTGAAACATCAATTTGTTTTTGATGCTGCCTTTTTTATTGCGCCAACTGGGTTGAGGCTTACGAGCTTCAAAGTTACTGCCGTCTGGGGCTTTGTTTTCTTTGATACGTTTTGCTTGGCTAGCTCTGAGTTTTCGAGCAATATCACGGGCAAGATGTTTACGTTCTTGCGCTGATAGCCGCTCGATTAAGCCATCAAACAGTTCATTAATTTGGTTTAGGTCGTTGGTGGCCACTGCGTCTCGACTCCATTTGTGAATAGCGTCCAGTCGATGTCATCTTCAAAGGTGGGTTCTGGCAAATGTTCAACATGTAAACCATTTTGTTGCTCGGTGACTTTAACGCGCTCGGTCAATTTAAGTTTAATTTCAAGGTCAAACGTACAGTGATTAAGCAGTTCTGCTTTGAATTGAAAGCCGTCTTTTCTGCGTTCTTCGTTTTGCAAAAGTTCGGGTTGGTTTTGTGCTATCCAACCAAGCAAAGGAATGATCACATTATCTGCATGGGTATTAAAATCGGTAATAATCACAACGCACGTAAATTGATATTCAAAACTTAGGTTACCTGCTGCAGCTGTGGCGGCAATATTGCCATCTTCAATAAATACGTGCAGGTTTTCGGGGTTTTGTTTAAGTGCTGCAATACTTTTACTTAATAGCGTTCGAATTTGGCTTGGCTTATTCATTGTTTTGTTCCTTTAGCCTTTGCTGGCACTCGATGATCATATCGACCTGTGCTGCACAATCGTGCCAGGCTTGTTCGATTATGCTGATTTCACTGCTTAGGCTTTCGTTTGTTATCGGTTTGCTCGCGGGTAACCGGCACGGTATGACGATTGGACAGCCATTCACGGAATTGTTCACTGCCTGTAATTTCTGGCCGCTGGTGCAAGCTGCTAATAGGATTAGGCAGCAAAGTATTAGCCCATGCTTTAACATCATTTAGTTCTCGCTTTAAGTCTTGAATGGTTTGTTGACGGCTTGAAGTGGCGCTATTTGCTTTAGCAAGTTGTAACCTTAACTTGGCTTGTGCTTTTTGGTTTTCTTCAGACAGCTTTTGCATTTTGGCCAATGATGCCGATGTGGTTTGCAGTGCAGTAGTAACAATGTTTTTTTCAAGCTGCAGCTTTTCAACTTGGTTGGCTTGGTACCAAATAAACCCACCACACAAAGTAATAATGCAAACAAGGGCTACGGTAATGTAGCCCTTAAGTTTTGCTGATATAGCATTAAGCGGCAGCATTGTCTGACTCTGGCATAAATTCGAGTGCATCTGCGTATGCCTGGCTTAACTTTGCATCGTACAGATTCTTTTTATAATTAGGGCCGTTGTAGCGTTTGGCAAACTCTGCCCACTTTTGGCTTTTGAGTGCTTTATGCATGTTGGTGTCTGCTTTGATGAATTTAACCAGCGCCAATAACTGATTACGCTCTGAGATTTCCATATCTAATTTAAACGTATCGGCTGATTCATAGCCAAGCAAATTGAAGTGATGGCCCATGATTTGGAACATACCCCAACTGCAGGCGCTAATTGCTGCTTCTTTATCTAGTAAGTAAGCAATACTAAATCTCTGATATTCGGCACTGCCTCCAGTGTAACCACCTGGCTTTTGATTACAAACATTGCTGTATTTTTGCGATAGCACTGCAGCAAGCTTTTTATCTTTTTTGCTTACTTCACGGTAAAACACATGGCGCTCGAATAGCATACTTGGGCGACCGCATTCAAAGAACCCACAGCCATTTGATTCAACTTCGGCGACTGCAGCAATGGTGGCAACGCTTACATCTAATTCGCTGGCTGCAAGTTCAATATCGCTGAGCGATAAAAACTTGGCTCTGTGCTCATTATTTAATACGGCCATTGTGCGTTTGCCAGCATAGCCGGTTATTGGTAAATGCACTTTACGCTGATAGTTTGCAACTGCAGCTGCGGTGAGTTCGCCAAACCAGCCATCAACTTCTAGTGAGGCACCATTTTGATTTAGCATGGTTTGAAGGTCTTTAACCTGTTGGCTTTTACTGCCGATAGTTAATTTCATTTTTGGTTCCTTTTCAGAGATAACACAATGGCCACGTTGCCTTTAGCTCGCATAAGCGCAACGAGTACGATTAATTTAAAAAAGAGATCTGCAGCGCTTGGCGTGTCGATAATGTGATAAAGACGCAACACAATATCTGAGCCAGCTGCGACGGTGATCACATAGGCAATTGATGCAATGCCTAGGCGGTATGTGCCTGTTCGTACGAACAAAGCCGTTCGTAATACGATTGCTAAGCAAATTAAGGTATTGGCAAATAACATTACTTACCCCTTGTGCCACGAATAAACGATAAAACGCTTTTGGGGTCGTCCATTAAGCGCATTAAGTACTGCACAAAACGAACAACACAGGCTGCGGCTATGAGCGCCCCCATACCTGAGCTGATTTGTAGTGAGTCGGGTAATAAATGACTTATCAGCACAGTTGACCAATTGGCACAAACTAAGCCACCAAAAAATGACACGATAAACAAACCAAACTTTTTTAAGCTGCTTAACTGGTCGTTTGAAATTATGAATAAAACTGCACCTGTAAACGCGCCAATGATGGCTGCAGGGTCAGTACCAGGAATTAAAGTGAGTACGCTCACGGCGACTAATGCTTTGGCTGTTGATATTGGCTCACTCATAATTAATCCCATAATTGAATAAGGTTTTTTGTCGATGCTGGCTTTGCAATATTTGGCAGCAATAACAAGGTATTTTTTGGTAGCACTGGCGATAAAAAAGCAACGTGTGGATTGGCTTCAATCACTTGCTCTGTGATACCTGCGGTATTGCCATAGTGTTGATGGCAAATTGAGTCGACTGTTTCACCTTGCTTGGTGTAAATGCGCTGTGCTAATTCCATTAGATAAGCTCCACGGTTACATGGCTCTCATCTAATATGTCGCGAATTGCTATACGACCATCACGCTTAAATGATGTTGCAGAATCTTCGAGGTCTTCAACGTCCTTGGTGCCTTTGGCTGTTGAGTCAAAATCGTTATAGCGTTCGATTAGGTTTGCTTTGGCAAAGCAATAAACTGCACGTTGGTATAAATGCAGTAACTCGCTTTTATCATTAATTTGTTCTGCAGGAATGTCTTCGAGAACACTGTAGCCATCTGATTGTTGTCTAAGGCGCCATTCTTTTAACTCTTTGTTTACTTGAATAACTGCGCTTACAACCGCATGTTCTAGACGTTCATTGGTGACGGTACCGTCGAGTCGCATTACCGCTCTGACGTCTGATAATTGGATAACTGGCCAAAAATCGCCTGATGTAATGTCTTTATTGTCTGCTTGAGTGTTCGGCTCTGTAGCAATAAACATGGGCATTTCCTTTTGTGTGCGGTGGGCTGGCTTTAGCAAATTATTAAATTTACTTAGCCAGCGCCGCACGGCTTGCGAGGGTCGCTCGGTTAACCAGCCTCTGGCTCTGTTTGGTCAGAGGTATTTACGGTTGTTTGGGTATCTGAAACGGCTTTTTTTAGCTCACGTTCAAGCTTTTCAATAAACTTTTTAACACCTACTTTTGGGTTAAGAGTTAGGGCTTGTTTGTATGCTTCGATTGCTTTTTCAGGTTTGTTTTCGGCTTCTAGCGCTTGGCCAAGTTGGCGGAACAGCTTTGCACGTGCTTGGTCGTACATGTCGTGCTCTGCAGTCAGTGCAACTAATTGGCCCAGTACTTTTGATGTAATCGCATTTTCAGATTCGAATAGTCTGGCTGCGGTTTCTGCGGTTTCTTCTGCGAGTGTGCAAGCAAGCGTTCGTTCAAATCGGTCTGGCAATGCCAGATCATGCTGCAGTGCATACTGTGCAAGTGGTAGCGCTTGCTCAATATTGCCGGTATCAATGTACCAAAGCAGAATGGTTACAAATACTTCGTCTTGAACGCCTGAATTACCTTCTAATACGCCGTTAATATAAGCTTCGTATTCGGGTAAAAACTTGGTTTTAGTTTCGAGCTTTCTATCGAGTGACTGTACGCGCTTTAAAGTGCGGCGGTGCTCGGCCAGTTGCATTAGCATGAGTTCGTAGTGATTTTGAGCACGCGCATTGTCGTGCTCACTATCGCCACGTTTCGCCGCTAACACTTTGCTAAAATGCTTTTGTGCTGGTGATGACATGGCTTACCTCTACTTAAACTCGATGTTTTCAGCAAATGCTGCACAGCCATAGTCTTCGACTACATAGGCATCGTTTGACGATTCAAAGTTTTCGATTTGGTCGCGTTTAGGGTTGTCGATAATTGCACGACGACGTGTGCCTTCTTGGTAATAGATGCTTAGGTTATCTAAGCGTGTTACTAAAATGGCATTAGCTGGAAAGTTTGGCACTCGTACAGCTTGCAAATTACCAATGCGCTTTTGACTAATGATCATATCTGCAGCTACTTGCTCAGTAGGCGCATGATTTTGGTTAACGATTGGGAAGTACTTATCTGAAAGCAGCTTTCGGCCACAAATAACAACTAGGTCAGTATCGTCTTGGTACCAAGGGTCGATCATGTTGTTAACTAAGTCGAATACCAGTGCATCGAGGTTTTCGTAATCGGCACCGCCACCGATTGTGATTTTGCCCGAAGTTTCCACAACTTCTGCCATGTGACGCTCTGGTGCATATTGGCGGATTTTCTCTAGCCAGCCCACGTTTACGTCTTGCAATAATGGATTTAGCGCTCGGTCTGAACTTGCAGCACGGCTAGTACCATTAAAGCCAATCATAATGCGGTCAAGTGCTTGGCGTTTTAAAATGGCATCTCGAATACGAGTTTGAAAGTCTTGAAACTTGGCCCACATATCCAATTTTGCATAGCGTAAAGCGGTATCAAAGTTGGTTTGCGTACACTTGTAACCATGTGCATCCATGTTAGTTGGATCAATTGGTTGGCGGTCTTTTTGCGTTGTGTCAGTAGTGCTGGCAATAGGTGTATTGATACCCAGGCCTAACTTTTCGCCTTCGGCTTCGTCAACCGGCACAATGTTAATGCGACTAAGAAAATCAGAACTTTCTTGCATTTTTGTTTCGAGGGTTTGTTGAATCGTTGGCGAGACTGTAAATTTAGTTTCTGCCGACTCTACGCTGTTTAATGTTGCGATTTGTACGCAAAATGCTAGATATGCGGTACGTGTTGCGTTTTTCATTGATGTTGCTCCTTAGCAATCAGTTTGAACTTGGCCATCGCCGCCAGTTGCTGGGGCACGGTGTTGGCCGCCAGACTCTTCGGCACTTAACTGCTCTTTGAGCGTGTTAAAGTCTTCTTTTAACTGGTTATGCTCTTCGAGTAGTTCGGTGTAATTTGAATTGGCTTTTTCAAGCTGCTGGGTTGTGCTTTGCTCGAAGTTTGAGAAAGACTGCGCAATAGCTTCAACGGCTTGGTTTATCTGAGAAAAACTACCGTTTGTTTGCTTTTTGTTTTGGCCTAGCAATTCTTTTACTTTTGAAAATAAGCCGCTTTCTTCTGGCTGTTCTTCAACGTCTTCGAATTCAAGCTTGGTTTCGATGGCTGCTGTGAATAGGTTTTCTGGCTTCAGTTTTCTTTCAGTCAAAGGATTAACTTTTGCTTTTGCAGAAAACTCGAGCATTTCGGTGCCCAGTGAGGCTGGCGAATCGGTAACCGCTAAGCCAGTTAAATAGCATTTACCTGTTTTTGCAAAATCAGGATCAATCTCGACACTGGTATAGATTTTCTGGCGCTTTTTGCTCATGGCCAGTAAGTCATCGGTTGGGTCTATTTGCGCAAATAATGCGAGTTTTCCGTCTTCAACTTCTTCAGCTTTAACTGCACGAACATCGCCATAGGCTTTGAATGGACTATCGGGTAATACACCACGAATATGCTCAAGCCATACACGCGCACCATATTTGCCCGTGTCATAAGTTTCGGCCATGTCTTCAATCCAGCTGCGCTCGACTACGCGACCGTCGGTTGTGTCGCCTTCAGTAAAAACTCTGAAGAACTTAGATACTTTTTTAGCCATTGCGTTGTTCCTTTGTGGTGGTTTAGGCGCTTAATAAAGTTGCTTGTATGGTTAATAGTCGGGCTGTATGGGTCAACGCGTGAGAATTGTATAGCCTTTGCTATACCGCTAAACACAAGGGGATTTGCCTGTTTAGCTCTTTAAACTGGCGCAATGAAACTAAATCCTGAACACAATCAAAGACAGTACGCTAAAAACCTTTTTTGGCAGGGTTGGGCTGTACGTGAAATAAGCAAACATATGGATTTGCCTGAATCTACAGTATCGAGTTGGAAGAAACGCGATGGCTGGGACGATGCAAAACCAATCGACCGTGTTGACTCAGCATTAGAGATGCGAATGCTGCAGCTGATATCCAAAGAAGATAAATCGGGCAAAGATTTTAAAGAAATCGATTTGTTGGGTAGGCAATTAGAACGGATTGCACGCATTACGCGATATAACAATGGTGGCAACGAGGCCGATCTTAATCCAAACGTTCAAAACCGAAATGCAGGCGAAAAGAAAAAGTCGAAGAAAAACTTTATCAGCGAAGAAGATTTAGAAAAGCTGATTGATGCCTTTAACGATATTGTTTCTAAGTTTGACTATCAACGCGAATGGTACAAAGCAGGCTTAACACACCGAATTAGAAACATTCTTAAAAGCCGGCAAATTGGTGCGACTTTCTTTTTTGCCCATGAAGCAATCATCGATGCATTAACAACTGGCCGTAACCAAATATTCTTATCTGCAAGTAAAGCCCAGGCGCATGTATTTAAACAATACATTCTGCAATTTGTTAAAGACACGGTAGGCATTGATTTAAAAGGTGACCCAATTGTTTTAGACAATGGCGCCACACTTTACTTTTTAGGTACCAATGCAAAAACCGCTCAGTCGTACCACGGTAATTTATATCTGGATGAATACTTCTGGATTAATAAGTTTCAGGAGTTCAGAAAGGTAGCCTCTGGCATGGCCATTCATAAGAAATGGCGCCAAACTTATTTTTCTACCCCGTCATCAATAAGCCATGAAGCATACCCGTTTTGGTCTGGTGCTTTGTTTAATCGAGGTCGTCCAAAGTCTGAACGAATCGAGGTTGATGTTTCACACCAGGCATTAAATAGAGGTCGCAAGTGTGAAGATGGCCAATGGAAGCAGATTGTTACTGTTGAAGATGCAATTAAGAAAGGCTGCGATTTATTCGACCCAGATACACTGCATTTAGAATACAGTCCTGAAGAACACGCGAACCTTTTAATGTGTGAGTTCGTGGACGATACGCAATCGGTTTTCCCTATGACGATGATGCAACGCTGTATGGTTGATAGTTGGGAAGTTTGGTCTGACTTCAAACCGTTTGCACCAAAACCGTTAGGCAATCGACCAGTTTGGATTGGTTATGATCCAAATGGTGGTGGTAATGGGGATAGTGCCGGTTGTGTTGTTATATGCCCACCTGCGGTGCCCGGTGGTAAGTTCCGCGTTATTGAAAAACACCGTTGGAACGGAATGGACTTTGAAGCACAGGCAAAAGCAATCAAAGGTTTATGCGCTAAATACAACGTGCAATTTATCGGTATCGATAACACAGGTATTGGCGAAGCCGTTTATAAATTGGTTAAAAAGTTTTTCCCTAAAGTCACGCCATTTAAGTACAGCGCACATCTGAAAAGCCAAATGGTTATTAAGGCCCATGATGTTATCAGTAAAGGCCGCTTTGAATTTGATGCTGGCTGGACTGACATGGCCCAGGCATTTATCAGTATTCGAAAAACACTTACCGCGAACCAAAAACAAGTCACTTATGAATCAAGCCGAAGCGAAGAGATCAGCCATGCTGATATTGCTTGGGCTGCTATGCACGCACTTTATAACGAGCCATTGGATTCCACTGGCAGCACAGGATCAACACTGGAGATTTACGAATAATGGCAAAAGACAATAAGGCTGAAAAAAAGCAGCAAATTGAAGCATTCACTTTTGGCGAACCGACACCGGTTTTAAGTCAACGCGAAATTTTTGATTACCTGGAGGCAATGAATAATGGTAAGTACTATGAATATCCGCTTTCATTAAATGGCCTAAGCCGTTTATACAGAGCTGCAGTTCATCATGCCAGTGCGATCCAGGTTAAGCGTAACATTCTAAAAAGCTGTTTCATTCCACATCCAAAACTAAGCATGTACGAATTCAGTGCATTGGCCTTAGATTTCTTGGTTTTCCAAAATGCTTACCTGCAGAAGATTAAAAACAGAATTGGTGGTGCATTAAGTTATAAACGCATGCCAGCAAAATTTACCAGAGTCGGTTTAGTACCAGGTGAATATTGGTGGGTACCTAACCTTAGAGAAGAGCATGTCTTTTCTGGTGACACTGTATTTCACATTAAAGAGTCAGATTTAAACCAAGAGATTTACGGCGTACCTGATTACGTGGCAAGTATGAATTCATCATTATTAAACGAAAGCGCCACGCTATTTAGACGCCGATACTATGAGAACGGTAGCCATGCAGGTTTTATTATGTGGTTAACCGATGCTGGCGTAGATGAAAAAGACGTTAAGAATTTAAGAAAAGCGCTACGAGAAAGCAAAGGGCCAGGCAACTTTAGAAACTTGTTTATGCACTCGCCTGGTGGTGACAAAGACGGTATGAAGTTGATACCCGTTTCTGAGATTGCAGCTAAAGACGAATTCTTAACTATTAAAAATGTAAGTCGTGATGATCAACTTGGTTCTCACCGTGTACCACCTCAATTAATGGGTATAGTTCCTGGCAATGTCGGTGGCTTTGGTGATGCAGCTAAAGCAGCTGAAGTATTCGATGCAAACGAATTGGAATGTATACGTTCGTCGCTGTTGTCGGTGAATGATTGGGCTGGTGAAGAGATAATTAGATTTAAGGGGTATAAGCTGGCTTTATAAAACATAGTATCTTCTGCCAAATTGTATTAACACCTTAGCAATCGTAAGATTGGGTTTATTCAAAATGGCAGATGACCCTCACAATAGACACATTAACGATTTACATTTTTTACTTTACGTTCTAGAGCAAGAATTTGTTGTGTTTTAATTTCCATGCGCTCAATATCACCACGCATTTGTACCTGCATATAATCAATAGAAAGAAGGTATTCAACGACTTTATCCATTGTTAAACAATCCCGTTCATCCTGGAAATTGTCATAAGCATTTTTTGCATTCTTTGCTGCGCCTTCAACAAAATCACTATATTCTTTTTTTGTTATCTCAGACTTTTCAACAATAATCTTGGCATTATTCCAAGAGTTAATTAGTTCAGCAAAACCTTTTGTAACTTCTCTTTTAAGCTCAATAAGCTTGTATTTCTGATTATCGTCCCTAGTTTTCTTTGCATTCATAAAGGCAAGGGCTGCTATAACCAATGAGAAGGCTGATATTAAACCATTTATACTAATTAGACTGTTCCAGCTACTAAGTGTTGAACCAGTAATAATTAAAAGAAAACACACAAACCAAATCGTAAAGTTACTAAAATTCATCAAGTTTAAATCCATAATCATATCCCTTTCACTGTGGCGATGTTATCCACTCATTAGACTTATGACAACTCCAAACAAAGTAGTTCTCAATGTTTTCACCCAGCGCGCGCCGTTGAACCCACGCCACGCCTGCGCGCTTTATGTGTTCAAAATAATGCAGTCATGCAAGCAAATAAAGATAAGTAATTACTGGGGCTCTAGCCAGTTACCAGTAGTAAATTTGCAACGCAAAAAAACGCAAAAGTAACCAAACAAAACATGAAGCAAAAATTGAACGCTTTTCTCTGTGAACTGGGGAGGGCATCGGAAAAAGGTAACATTGGTTATGATGTGTTTTTAGGTAAGTTAACTAGCTGATTTAAAATAAGAAATGAGGTAACCGTAAAAAGGTAATTTTAGGTAACCTAAAAGGTAACATTTGGTTATGTAATTGATATTAATGAATTTTATTTATTGAAGATATTACCATTTAAAAAGGTAACCTAGTTACTATTTAGTTACCATAAATGTTACCTTTTATGATTTCTAGAAAGTGCATAATAATCAATGCTTTATAAAGGTATTTTGAAAAAGGTTACCAATGTTACCTTTTTCCGAAGCCCCCCCTGACTCATGGAGGCCTATATAAGCGGATGGATAATATACATTACTTACTGCTGGTAACTCTGCTGTCCTGACGCTCATGGCAACAACCAAATTGCAGTGTATTAATAAGTGTTTTTTGACTGAGGTTTTGCACTTATTTTGCACCTATTTTGCACAAGGTGATTTTTGATATTTGAAATACCTTTCTAAGTTATTGAAAGGTAGGGGAAAAGCTGGTCGGCATAGCAGGATTTGAACCTGCGACCCCTGACACCCCATGACAGTGCGCTACTAAAAGTTTATACGGTTGTGATTAACCCCTGTAATCTTGATTTTCTTAACAGTTAAAACAAGACCCTGAAACTCGCTCAGGGCGACTTTGTATTAAGTGTTATTTGAAATGTTCTCAAACCGCTCCCGCAAACAATCTCGCATGCGTTTTTCTCGCATATTCATCAGACATACCCGATAAATAGTCGGTCAGCACGCGCATTCTCGCGTTTTCATCTTTTGCTTCTTCAAAGATCACTTGAGTCGTGTGTGGCAGTAGTCGCATCGGGTCGCTGGCGAATGCTTTGAATAAGTCCATTAATAGGTTTTGACCGCTGAATTCTATTTGCTGCATCTTGGGTTCGCGGATGAGTCGCTCGTACACGAATATTTTCAACACTTGCAGAATTGCTGCAAATTCGGGTTCGAGTTTTACGGTGTTTTTAAGTAAGTCTGACTCAAACGCGTCGTTTTGTGTTTGCATGCTGCTATTAACAATGAATAAGTTTACCAGCTCGCCAATGGCGTCTTTCCTGAGTGACTCATCGTCTGAGAATAAACGCTGTGTGAGCGTGTCTAAGTTTTGTTTTAACCAAGGCGAGTCGAGCGCTTTGAGTTTTGGCATGGCATAGTTGTGCCAATCTGAGGCTGACAATGTTTCAGTGGCAATGGCGTCTTCTAAATCGTGAACCGCATAGGCGATGTCGTCGGCCATTTCCATAATGGCGCAATCGAGTGACTTAAATTGGGTTTTATTTTTAAAGTCATCCCACGGTTTATTTGATTGTAGAAGGTCTTTATCGGCATTTGAGAATGGCGCGAGCACCCAGTCGAAAATATCTTGGTCACAGTTATATACACCTTTAGCTGGCAGCCAGTGATGAGCTGTAATAAATGGTGAAGCTGGGTTGTGCTCGGCTTGCGAATGCCAAAGTTGGTTGATCAACGCCGGATATTTTATAAAGCCCAGTAATGTACGGCGCGTTAGGTTCATACCAAAGCCTTTTGAGTAAGGCTCAAGTTTGGCTACAATGCGCAGCGTTTGTGCGTTGCCCTCAAAGCCGCCGTGTTTTCGCATCATAAAATTCAGCGCGGTTTCACCGCCGTGACCAAAGGAAAACGGACACCCACTAAAATAGGTAAAAATGTATCTATTGTTGGAAAGGTAGACTAGTATGTAATTAGATTGGGTATGAGAAATAGATGATGTATAACTTTCAAAGTGAAAAATATAAAACAATGTTGATGTGTGACAATGATGGCATTCCATTGTTGCTACCCAACATATATTTACATTCACTTTCTAAAAATAGACAAGTATACAAATTAACATGGGTAGATGGGTCAGGAAAGCGCAGAATAAAAGATGCTGAGCTTAATAAAGAAACGTTATCAAAAAAAAATATTACTGATTGTTTTTACGAGTTAAGAAAGTTCCTGTTGTGGCTTGAAAGTTATTCAGTAAATTCAACTTCAATTTCTATAAGTACACACCATAACTTACCTGAAGAAATTCTAAATTATTATATAAATAACGTTTTGATTCTGGAGCGTAATACCAGCGAGAAAATGGTAGAGAAAGCAGTTTCAGGCTTGACATATTACTACAACTTTTTGGCCTTCAATGGGCTTACCAATATAAAAGAGATCTGTGTAAAAAACGATAATAAATCTATTGCAAGGGAGAATACTAAAAGAAGAAATGTAATTAAGTATTTGTCCCCACGTATGCGAGCTGAACTTTACGCAAATGCTAGAAATCTCCGCGTTGAATGTACCTTGCGTGCAGGCGGTGAATGTGGCCTACGTACACAGGAGAATATGGGATTATTATTAAACGATTTTAAAGTGGGAGGTAAATCATACTCAGGTATGAAGTCGTTCTTCAAGGAAATAGATGTAGAAACAAAACTAAATGAGCGTTTAGGCAAACAAAAACAAGAGTTCAAATATTGGCTTCAAGGCAAATATTCAAAAGGCCGTAGAAATGGTGTTGGCGGTCTTTCTAGATGGATTTATATTCCACGTGATGTGATGTTGCGATTTAAATTGTATTACGAGACTGAGAGGCCCAAATGTGGTGAAGATAGCTTATTTATAACTGATCCTATAAGTGGTGTGGTACATGGAATAAGGGAATACCAAGGCACTAGAGATTTTAAAGATACCCGCGCTTTGGTTATCGATAAGCAACAGCAAGGTTTTTTACCTGATTACCTTCACACTCTAGAAGAAGATCATAAATATCACATTCTTAGGCATTCATATGGAACTGATAAATTCCACGATGCTGTTGAAGAAGATGGACTTGAACTTGAAAACGTCACTCATTTATCTAGACCATATTTGCTAGTAGCAGAGTTATTAGGTCACGAAACTAGAGGAAAAGATGCTCCAACAACGACAAGAAAATATATAAGGTCTGTTAAGGAAAAGCTAGACCAAGAAAAGTCATATTTGGAGTGCGCAAATGGATAATATTGAAGAAAACTTATTAAAGCAACAAGCTGAGATGCTGGCAGAGTTTTCGAATAAACAAACACTGAGAGCTGTTGATTTTGTGCCATTTGATGTTGATCGATTTATTGTTCCTGAATATCAGGGATCAAAGTCGCAAATTGTAACTCTAGAAGATGTTGATTCACACGAAAAGAGATTGATATTTGCCGCTTTATACGTTGCAAATTATATAACGTTTGTTCTTGAAGAGGGTACTGGTGGAGATCGCAGAGCATTATCTTATATAGCAACTAAGTTTATGACTTATTTAAATGCACTAAAAATAGATCAGTTTAATCGTGTAAATATCTTAAAGGGTTTTGAGGCTTATCGTGTTGAAAGCGATGGGGTAAAGACTCAAAGTACAGGCATGATTGAACTAATACGGCTGCTTAACAAAGCACTTAATTATGTTCCTTTTGGTATCGAATTACTAGCGACCGATGATTATAAGTACTTAGATCTTCTATCAAAAAACAAACCAGCAGCAAATGATGGCAGTGTGCAAACTACACTTACTGATTACTTTGGCTTTCATTCTTGGTTAAGAAGAGATGATATCGGTGTTGGTGCGCATCTATATAAGAGAGCTGAATCCCCTAAATTATTGATAAAGTCATTCCAAATTACAATAAGCAGTGCATTGTTTGAAATAAATAAAGCAAAACATGCGCTTATTGATTTGTTTAGCAAGAAGAGCGTTCAACCAGATTACTTTCCCGCGAAATTAATTCGCCCTCTTAGAGAAAATTATGAAGGGGGACGGAAAAACAAGCAATTTCGAATAGATGAAGCTGCATTTAAAGTTGCTACATTAAACAATAAAAAAGTTTTTTTTGAGAAGCTTAGAAATCTTTTTACTGGTATCGAAGCTAATAACATAATTAATACGGCTTTAGAGTCTCTGCTTTATTCACAATGTGTAGAAGAAGCGCAGCAGTATGCTAAAGACGAATTTTGGAATACGGGAAAAATACCAGCTCAAACTGCAAAGATATCAAACAAAATAGTCACAGTTTTTCGTCAGCAAACTGAGGGAGCACTCTTATTTACACCTGATTTTATCCAAGAGTTGGTCGAATATTCAGTTGCTAAGCACAAAAAGATCCCAATCTCTAAGGGGGAAAACTACTTATTTGCTTTACTAATGTCATATCAAACGATTCCTTACAATGATATTTATAGAATAAGATTGAGAGATTTTAGGTTTTCCAAAAGACAAACGGGAGAAGTTACTCAAATAGAATCAGAATATTTCAAGTCTCGCTCAAAAAGCTACCATGACATAGAATCAATTAAAGGAAATTCTTTATTAGGTACTTCTATCCTTGCGTTTCTAAATGACCGCACCGATAACCTTAAAGTCGATAGTAAGTTAATTACTGATGATGGTTCGTTACAATCAAAAATGGGTCCTACCGCAAACGTATCACTGTTTTTTAAGTTTTTAGGGAATTCTAGCGTCCGTGATGTACTAAATACGCACTTATCAAGAGAAAAAGTTTCACCAGTATTCATCGAGTGTGTTGTGGCTATATGTGAAAAAGGTGTTAGAAGGGAAACTTACGAGAGAAAAAACAATAATTGGCTTTTGAACTGCGAAACACCAACAATGACTCGCATCTTTAGTTCGGAAGCCGTTAAAAACTCAAGGGTACACGCTGAGTCAGATAACTTCGACCCAACTCGAATTACTAATTATAACTCTCATTCAAATAAAACTGAGCGTGCTAGTTATCGTACAGAAGACAATCAAACTTGGATAGATAACTGCGGAAAAGTCACTCGCAATGTTATGAACGATATTTGTCTAAATGTCTTAAGACCCAGTAAGTCAGAGGTTTCTGAATATAACACGACAATAGAGAGTGTATTACAAACCATAAAATTACGGGCAGATAATACGTTAGCACTTTTAAAAGTTGTCACTGGTAAAAGTGATGGCAAGGTAAATAGCCTTGGTTTCTTGGTATCCAATGAAGGCACTGAAGACAGTATTCCTGATTACATTTATCTTGTTGATGCACCAGAAACAGTTCTAAAGCTTTTACACTATCTTGGTGAGTTGGAGCGTTGTCATAAAAAAATTTTTGAACGAGCACCCGAATATTTATTTTTAGAGGCATTGCCTACGGCAGAATGGATAGAAGCGGTCTTATCCAATAGATTGTTTACCAAAGAATCGATTACAGAAGGTCGAAAGCTATATAAGAAATTTAAAAAAGATCTACCACCTATTTTTACTGCATTTACAGGGAGTTACTAAATGAGAAATATAATTAGTTTAGACAGCAATAATAATGACTCCAGAGCTAAATTCTTAGTGCATTGTAATGATATGTTGCGTTTAATTGATCCTAACGGACATGCTTCTTTCGAAAGCGATAAATGGGTGATCCCTTTTACTTCAACTAACACCAGAGCGAATAATTTGTATGCAACGTTAGATTTTAGCGACTTCAATAATAAAACTTTAAAATTCAAATCAAGTATTAGAATCGAATTTGAAGTCGGAGAATTTATTAATTTGACGATCATAGATTTTGCTAAGTGGCTCTTTTTACAACAAAGGCACAGCTATTCTTTGGATTATAGAAGTGTTTGGCACTTGGAAATGCTAATAATTCTTTTTGCCTATTTGCAGGAAAATAATATTAAATCACTTGAGGAATCCAAACTGGAGGATTTCTTTAGTTTATCTCTAACTCACGACTTTGTGGACGGGTCTTTTGTTAGACGCCTGTCATCTCCCGCTTATGGATCTCGATTTAAAACGTTTAATTTATCGAGTATTACAAGAATTTTGCGCCTCCACAGTGTTGAAGGAGTTGTTACTAATATTCATGAGGAAGATCTAAACAAAGAGTTTAATTCAGCTTGTTTGTCCCAAATGGACATGACATTAGCGGATTATAAAGTTGGGGGAACATTTGATTTTTTAACTCTGGATGTGGGCAAACATTATGTCGATTATTGTGCTAGCTTCTTCGAGCAACATATAGTTTTTGCTACAGCACTTCGTAGTTCTGTTATTGAACTAGGATTTGATTTAGAAGAGAAAGGAAATCAATCCAAATGGGATGCGTTATTTACTGAAAACAAAGACCAGCTCTCCAATACAATCGTTACTAAATATAATGAAATAGTCGCTAAGTATCATGCATTTAATGTAGATAAACTTAATCAAATAATATTGGAGTTAAAATTAGACGAAACTCGTTTTGACTCACATGAGTTTGTGAGATCGTTGATGTATGCTCGCTTTTATGATGATCAGCTAAAAAAAAGAGAATATATACTGGCAGAATATGCAGCGAATATTAATAGTGATAAAACAGGCTTTAAGATCGACTTTACGTTACAAGAATTCGATGAGTATTGTGACAATGTTTTATATGAAGAAACTATAGACTTAAAAGGTGCGAATGCACTTCTAGACGAATACTTAGAGCTATTTCGTAAAAGTACTAATGCAAACATGGGGAGTTTTTTTAGGGATGTAGAAGCTGCTGGTGTAACCGCTCTGGTTTCTTATACTGGGTGGAGGGCAAGTGAATTTGGCTTCCCTGAATCATCGTTAAAATCTGCTGTAAATAAGGAAATTTCAGATGCTGTTTATTCTCCGTTTCGATTTTACATAAAGTGGATTTCGCCAAAGACAAATGGTGAGACATTACTAGAAAGAGAAATAACGTTATCTACTGCAATTTTGGTTAAGCACCTGTCTACTTTTACCGCAGCAAATGAAAATGGCTTTGCGTTGACATCTGCTACATTTGGAGAAACTACGCTAATCGAAAATCATATCAAATCAATGGTAGCAAGGCATTGGCAGAGGTTTCCTGAAAACTATAAAACGTTCTTAGAGCTAGATGAACTTAAAATTCTGATGGCTAAAGATTGTGATTTAGTTGAAACAAAAAGAAAGGAGTATTTGTTAGGCAAATACGATTTTAACAGCGCAGTAGTAGAAAGTCTTAACGAACTAAAAGATAAGCTTAGAAAAGATAACCAAATTCTAGAGCTAATTTCTCGTAATTATAACGTTGATCAGAAACATCTTCGTTTTAAAGAAACTATTAGGCGTTATGTTAATGGCGAGCTTGATGATGTTGCGGTTCAAATAATTGAAAGTCGCTTATCTCAAGAAGCTTTGGAATACATGAGGATAAATAATGGCGACATCAGCAACTCTGATGTAAAAGTAATAGTAGACGAGCTTAGAGAAGGTATATTTTATGCTACCCCGCATGCGTTGAGACATGTTTGGGCTGAAGCGGTTTTAAGGCGGTATAAAGGCAATATAGGTAAGTTTATTCGAGCAAACTTTAAGCACATAGATGAACGGTTTTTTATGGCATACCTGAGAGGGAAAGAGGCTAAGGCCATAATGCAAGTAGCTAAAAGAACAACAATAAATCACATTGTACGATCTAGAATCCAAAGTCTTAATAGTGAAAGAAGACACTATGCAGGTCTGTTTGATCGGTTTATAAATAAGGCTGTTGCTATTACCCATGTTAAAACACATGAAGAATATGAAGAATTAGCAAACAAAGTTTCGAATGACAGAGTTGTCGATATTAAAGTCAATCCTTGGAATACGTGTGTCTTAAGGAAAGGAACATTTGACCACGCTAAGTGCTCAGAAGAAGGTATGCCTCAGCGGCATAAAGCAGAACCCAGTCTTTGTCTGGGTTGTATTAATGGGGATATTGAAGAAGGAAACTTCAACGGCATTGTTGTATATATCAAACCCGATGTCGAAGCTTGTAGAAACCCGAATCTCCCAGCATTTATCAAAAGTGTGCATTTAGTGACGGTTAGATTGGCTCTGAAACGTATACAAGAGTTGGGTAAAAATTACGATGTATCACCCTATCAAAAATATATTGATTTCTTAAATGAAACAATTGAAATTGCGGTCAACTCTTAGAAGGCTTCATGATGAGTAATAGTTACTACGATGATTTTTTATTAGAAGAAAACGATCAACAGCCTGAAAGGACAGAGTTAGATAAGAAGTTTGAATGGGTTAAGCTTCATCCAACTGCTAAAGATGCTTACAAGGCGATAAATAGCCTTAAAGAAGAAAAGTTGCGCTACATCAGAGGGCATCCCAAAAAAAGTAGTTATAAAGTTAAAAAGTATTGGACTATTTCAAAGGCAGAAGTCGGAAGAAGGATTGGAAAAGAGTCTCAGCCACTTTTCAATAGCAATACTTTCTCTGAGAAGTTGACCGAATACTTCAATGAGGTCAACGATGATCTACATAAATCTAAAGAAGCTAGATTAAATAAGCCTAAGAAAGGATATCAGCACAAAACTAAAGAAGAGTTAAAAAACAGTACAATCAAATTAACTAATGAAAATAAAAAGCTACTTCAGAATACTTGTGAAGAGCTGTATGGAAGGCTGTTGAATGACATACCTCTTGATGTAAAACGAAAGCTGGGTTTAAATTAACGACACTTGCCCCAACAGATATAGATATTGAACAAACATTCGTAATGTTTGTGGGCATAGTAAATTTTTTATTATTGAATAATAACAATATTTAGGGAAATAGCAGTATGGATTATAACGAAAAGCTAAAACATGAGCGCTTTCGAGCATCAACAGCTCCGAAGGAAACATTTGATGAAGAAATGGAGTCAGATCGGGGACGTTCAATTAATTCTGCTGCTGTTAGAAGGTTGCAACAAAAAACCCAAGTATTCCCTCTAGAATCCAATGCTGCGGTTAGAAGTCGTTTAACTCATTCTTTAGAAGTTCAACAAGTTGGTAGATATATCGCAAAACTGGTTTTAAAAAAGTTAAACGAAGCTAACAAGTTAAAAGCTTTAGGTTTAGACGATAAAAAAGATGGCTTTACCAGTGCTATTGAAATCGCATGTTTGCTGCACGATGTTGGAAATCCAGCTTTCGGTCATTTCGGAGAAGAAGCCATAAACATGTGGTCTGAAACGTCACTGTTGAATGTTTTCACTGAAAAATTCGGTGATGAGGTTAAGGATAATATACTAGTAAAAGACCTGCTTTGTTTTGAAGGTAACGCGCAAGCCATTAGACTTCTACATAGTTTGCAAGACTTAAATCTATCTTTTTCACAAGTAGCCTGTCTAATCAAATATACCCGACCTGCTTACGAACCAAAGCCTACTGATAAAAGTGATCTTTATTACTATCGAAAGAAAAAGCCCGGTTATTACTACTCTGAAGAAAAGTACGTTAAAGCGCTTCAAAATAACTTAAGTATTGAATCTGGCAATAGATTCCCGCTGACATACATTATGGAAGCTGCTGATGATATTTCTTACTGTATTGCAGATCTTGATGATGCGTTAGATAAAGGCATTTTAAATGTAGATCAGCTTCATAAAGCTATAAACGATATATGGGATTCTTATTTAGATGATGAAAAAGTTGATAATGAAGTAGTCAAAAAAAGATATTTACCAAATCTTGCTGAAAAGGCTTACAAGAGATATGAGTCAGAGTCTCACAATAAGAATCATTCATATATTCTTACGTTAAGAACTATCTTGGTTAATGAATTAGCTAATTATGCATCTGACAGATATATTGAAAACCATGAAGCTGTGTTCGATGGGACGCTTGATGAGTCTTTGTTAGATGGCAATGATGAATTTCACTTAGCAACAGAAGTTTTGAAAGATGTTGCTTCTAAATATGTTTTTTCTGCTAAAGAAGTAGAGCGTTTAGAGTTACAAGGTCACGCGATAATATCAGGATTACTTGATGCTTATATGCCACTTCTTAAGTTAGATTATGAAAAATTTAAGTCCCTTTCCAAAACCGAGTTTTTGAAACCATGTCCTATTGAGACTAGGTTGTATCACGACTTATCCAACAAGCATAAACGTCATTACAGCGACAGCGTGAAAAGCATTCACCAACAAGAAACCGTTTCTAATGAAGATCGAATTTTAGAGTTGTATTACAGATCTCGACTATTGATCGATTACGTCAGTGGTATGACGGATCGATTTGCGTTTGAGGAATATAGAAGCTTAAAGGCTATTGATTGACGGAAATTGAAGTGGTTTGAACGTTTTGGAATAAGTTGATGAGGTTGAAAAGTTTTGTCCGTTCATTGACTAAATAGTGGTCTTGTCTTTTTATTCGCAATGCCATCTACAAGCTTACTAAGTAAAGCAAAACGTATCTTATCGAGTTACCAGATTCAATTTCTATTTCAGGAATCGAGATGTGTAAAATTAATTAAAGGGAGTTGACGTCATGAGTGAAGATAATAAATTTGCGAAAGACTACCTCATATTCAAACAAGGTCAGGAGAGTTTGTTTGGCGAAAATGATAGTGTTGAAGACGGTATAGAAAAAATAAGGAGTAAACTTTCTGATCTTACCAACATAAAAAATCTTCACTTTTTATTGGGCGCTGGTGCAAGTTCTGATTCCATACCTGCAATGGCACCACTAATTGGTAAAGTAACTGAAAGAGTAGAAGCTACACAAACTATGACCCAGTTAGCTTTTCATCCAGAAAACCCATCGCATGATGAGTTAAAAAAACGGTTCAAATCTGCGAAAGATGTTTCTCCAAAGAACCTAGAAAACATACTTGGTACACTGTACTCAAAGCGTGAATACCTAAAAGGTGTCGGTCAATCAGATAGTCTCAATGACTTCCTGATTAACCTTATAGAGACTGAGATCTATTCATCTATAAATATAGATTGCACCTCAGCGCAGGCAGAGCTTTCTCTCGATTTATATAAAAAACTCTATCAAAAATTAGCTCTGAGAAACAAAGATTTAGCTAGGGTAAATGTATTTACGACAAACAATGATTTGTTAAGTGAAACAGCGTTGGGTTTTCTCAACATTAACTACAACAATGGATTTAGTAGTGGCTTGTCGCGCACGTTTAATCCTGCACGCTTCTCCTTTACCTTTTCCAAAAAAGTTGATCCTAGCGTTGAAAAGTATGAGCCATTAGAAAACATGGTATATCTTTACAAGCTTCATGGCTCAATTAGTTGGATAGAGTCGGATGACAATTCGTTTTTTAATATCAAAGAAGTTGACGTTATTCCGAATCAAGAACCTAACGGTAAAAATGTACTGATCTACCCAACACCATTGAAACAAAACAAGAGCTTAGGTTCACCCTATGCGGATCTCATCAGAGAATTTCAAAACAAATTGTTACTCCAGCACGGTGTATTAATAGTAATTGGATATAGCTTTAGTGATGAACATATCAACAATGCTATCTATGCAGCACTCGCTGCAAACTCTAGCTTGAGTGTTGTTATTTTTGGTAATTATCATCCGTCTGAAAATCTTACAAGACTGACAGACAGACGTATTTATCAGATATCAGGAGAGGTAGAAGTTCCTAATGTTGAGAACGCAGATCCTAAAAAAGAAAAAATTCATTATTTCAATTACATTGTGAATAATTTCATTCCCGATTTAGACCGTAGTAAGGATAGCGAAATACTAGAAGAGTTTATAGAGTCTATGAAGGCTGTCGGGGATAAAAAATGAAAATTGGAAAGATCACTTCAGTAAACTTCGATCAGTTCCGAGTCAAAATTTCTTCAGACATTAGAGGTAATTCTATAAACCTTGCTGGTGTGGTTTATTATTTTGGAAACATTGGTAGCTACCTAAAAACAACAAACTCAGTTGGTGAGCAGTTAATATGTGAAGTTGTGTCAATTTTCGATAGCGATATGAAATTAGACTCTGCCGCTTACGACATTGATAGCAATAGAGAACTGTTGTTAAAACCTGTCGGCACCATAACAAGAACTGGAAAATTTAACCTTGGTGTAGGAATTTTTCCCGGTATTTACACCGAGGTAACTGTAGTTACGTTTGAAGATATGGAACTTATTCTTCATACAGCTAAAGATAAGGCATTAAACGCATCGATTCACCAAAGTTTTTATCTTGGTGAGAGTAAGAACTTAATCAACTATCCAATAAACATATCAGTCAATGCATTTTTCAATATTCATTCGGCAGTGTTGGGCAACTCTGGGAGTGGTAAGTCAAATACAATAGCGCACATCATCCAAGACATTCACAAGAAAAAAGATAACTCTGCCATTGGTTCGCGGATACTGATTTTTGATGTGAATGGAGAATATAAAAATGCCTTTACTGGACATGAAATAGGCCCAAATTTAAAAGTAAGGCTTCTCAAGCCCAATATTGATGTAGCAGAAGAAGGCTTTGAGCCGTTCTATCTTCCTCACTTCCTCATGAACATTGATGAGTGGAGTGCATTCCTAATGGCAACGGATGCAACCCAACGTCCTTTCTGGGACAAAGTACTTCAGGAAAGTTATAAATTTTATATGATCTCAACTCATGATGGAGAGCAGAGGCAAAAGCTAATTAACTATCTTAGATTTAAGATCTGTAACCTGATCCATACTCTGCATGCACAGGGAGATAGCGAAACAGCAATCATCACTGCTGCAAAAAGTATCATTTATGGGATTGTGAATCTTATTAAGCTTGATGCAAACCTGAATAGAGCCTGCACAGATGAAGGAATACTGACTGACTTAGAAAACCTGTATTCCAGTTGCACAATCAGTTTTGGTGAGAATAAAGACAAGTTGAAGAACGCTTTACAGGTAGTGAGAAATAAAGTTGACGATGCTACTCTTCGAGAAGTTATGGATTTCAGAGCATCGGGTGAAGAATATTTTGATTATCGCTTTTTGAAGCAGGCCGCAAATTTAACATTACTGGAAGAAGATGCTAGAGGTAATGGGCGCGTAAGGGAATACACCTCTACGATGATGACAAGATTAGATTTTTTCTTGGATAATCCAGATTGTGCTTTTATGCGTCAGGCTCCAATAGGGACAACCAATATCAATAATTATCTTGATTGGCTGTGGCAATCAAATTTAGATGTCCCGGATCAAACTAATATGGTTATTATCGATACCAGCGAGCTTTCTAAAGATGCTCTTGAAACATTAACCGCGGTAACTTCAAGAATAAACTTTTCTTCAAGAAGGAAACTGAAAGGTAATGCAAGACGTCAAAAACCAATACATCTTGTGCTAGATGAGGCCCATCGCTACATTAAAAAAGATTCAAAATATCTTCTCCGTGAGAATATTTTCGAGCAGATAGCTCGTGAAGGCAGAAAATACGCGTTATATTTGCTGATATCTTCTCAACGCCCCTCAGAGTTATCTGAGACAGTTTTATCACAATGCTCAAATTTCATAATTCACCGAATACAGAATGAAATAGATATGAAGTACGTCTACGCTATTCTTCCGTACTTTTCAGAAGACTTCGCAAATAAGATCAAGCAATCGGTTCCGGGAGAGGCTCTAATATTTGGTAACTGTGTATCGATGCCCCTTCACGTCAGAGTAAAACAGGCATTCCCAGAGCCAAACAGCGAAAACTGTAAAGTTCATGAGGAATGGTTTAAACCATTTCCAGTCCTACCTGTTATATGAAGTTTAATCTATTTATAAACATTAAGATCAGATATGACATACTACAACTTAATCTTTATTACATGGTTATGTTGCTGTTTTCTGACTTTTATTGTTACTTAGCTCTATGTAATAATGGTCTTCGGCTTTCCAGAGACGCCCGTTCTGCCACCGTGGACCAAATGGATATACTCTGTGGAAATATTTAATTTTCCAATAAAACTCAATACTAGTGCGGTGGGCTAGTATTTTTTGTGTTTGGTTGATTAATGACTACAGCGATTAGTGAACAATTAGATAACGTAAAAAGACAAGCGAAAAGACTTTCAAAGGCTATATCTATTCCTTTGAAGCAAGCTCAGCAAGTTCTATCTGAAGTTGTTTATGACTGTTCTAATTGGCAAGAGCTAAAGCTACGCATAAATGCACAAAGTGATGACGGTTTAATTCTATTAACAAACTTGCATCCTAAAGCTGATGTTAAATTTATGAAAGCATTTGACAATAATAAAGAGGACATTTTAAGCCGCATGGAAGAGCATCCATCGTTTGAAAATGGACAAAATTCAAAAATTTTATTAAATATTTTCTCACTTTAAATTTTTGATTAATAAGCATTTTCTTCCTTCATTTCTTCCCATTATACATATTTGAAGTATTGACTTAAAAAGTCCCCTAAATTAGCCTGAAAGAGGCTGTTCGGACAGCCTGTGCCTAGCATTTATTTTAGTTGAAAATAAAATACGGCAAAGCGGAGCATCCGAAAAATATTGTAACCACTGCGAGAACAGGCGTGCTGGGCCATAGTTCTTCTAAACTTTTGGAGCAATATTTTGATCTCATATATTCATCTGGATCTCAAACTAGAGAAACAAGCAACATTACTTTCAACCTCCTTAAATATCCCGATAAAGATAGCGAAGGATGCACTTGCCAGAGCTATTTATTGCGAAACTGATTATCAAACGCTTGAATCATCGTTATACGAAAATATTAATTTGTTGAAAAGCAAGCAGGTTATGCTTGTGGATTGGCTAAAATATTTGCTCATTGGAGAAGGAGTTGATGACAAAAGGCTAATTAGCGAATTGCAAAAATGCGTTGATTTCATGGCTAATCGACTTGCCAATATAGTTGTAATTAATATCAGTAAATTGCAACTTATTTCTAAGATATTTCTCTTATTCGGCCTTGATAATGAAGCTAAATACATAATCAATACAGAGCTAGAATTAACTTGGAAACCGATTTTCAATATACTGAATAAAGATTACGAGGCGCTTTACTCAACTATAAAGCTTGGAGACGTTTCATTTTGTTTGATTGCTGTAAGGTATTTCGAAGAAAAATACGATCTATTCGCGGCAAATGAAAACTTTAAGAAAGCATTATTGTATTCAACACCAAATGAAGATGGGTTATTAGAAGAAGCTAAAAAAGTTGAATTTCTTAAGATTTGGTTCTTGAATACACATTCAGTATTGAACAACGAACCAATGTTTCAAAAAGAAAATCATCCACATGCATTTAATATCAAGAACAAGAAATATCTTGTATATGGCTTCCCTCTAAGCAGCAAGTTGTGTGAAGATCTAGGTGACTCAGTACCTTTAGTTGATATTCGTGTTAGAAACCTTAGTGAAGAACAGACATTCATTCTAAAATTTGGGAATCAAAGACTAACACTATTAGCCAAGCGACTAGATGATTCACACGTAATAGATCATGTTAATTACTGCGAGTTTACATACGCGCTCAAAGAAAGTTTGCTAACTCATAAGGATGCTCGAAAATCACCATATCCCATGTATGAGTCGTTATTTAGTTTTGTTTTGAGACCTTATAGGGATGCTGATTTTATCAAAAATACTGTCTAAGTTTTGAAAATCATGTTCAAAATCTATCTACAAGAAGCTTTAACCGTAACAGTAATTGATTATGGCGAAACTAAGAACGAGTATCTCGGTAAAGTACTGTTTGGAGTAGTTAAAGAGGATGAATCATTCAGCTCAGGACTAAATAAACATTATTTAAATAAGTCTTAACTTGAACTGTCAGGCTCGTTTAACATAACTCAATCAAATCTGACAGTCGCATTGGTGCCAGTAACGGACATAAGTTTCTATAATCATATGTCTTTTTCCACTATTTATGTTCAGGGGCATAGGTATCTCGAAGTAACATTTCATAAAAAGTCTTGGCTGCGAATCCTGTTTTACTCCGTTTAGGTAAAGTAATATGTATAGGCACTTGGTATTTTTCATTTTGCTCTATCTTGATAATTTTAAGCTTTTCACCATTTCTTTTCCTTATTATATGTTCAGGCAGACGACAGAACCCTAATCCTTGCTCAGTGGCTCTAAATGCATGATCAAAGTTATCAACAGTAATTCTTTGATTTGCTTTTAACCAGCCTACATTTTTTCCCTCGACGTTAGATGAAACGCTACCTAAATCTCGGATAACGATTTGACTATGAATCGCCAAATCTTGAATACATACATAGTCTAGAGCGGCAAGCGGGTGGGTGGTAGATACTACAGGAATCATTGTGGTTAGAGAGAACACCTGTGCGGGATAATTCGTCACTGGCAAAGTAATAATAGCTATATCAGCCTCCTCACTAGTGACCATTTCAGAGGTTTTCGACAGCGATGTTTCGACAACCTGAATAGATGTAGTTGTGTTAGCTTTTAGAAACTCTTTCATTGGCTTATAAAGTAACGTAGGGTTACATAAATGATCCATAGCTATGGTTATTTCTGATTCTACACCAACAGACAGTTGTTGGCTCATTTCCTCTAAATCTCTAGCTTGTTCTACCATGCTTTCAGCCCTTCTGAGTAAGGACTTAGCATGTTTGGTAAGTATTGCCCTACGTCCACTTATCTCCAGTAGCTTTATGCCCAATTGGGCCTCTAGCTTTTTTATTGAGTAGATTAGAGTAGTATGGCTTTTATTTAGTGATGTAGCGGCTGCTTGGATGCTGCCAGATTTATCCACTTCTTGTAGTGTAATCCATTGCTCCAGCGTACTTTTCAATCTCAATACACATTACCTGTCAGTTTTTTCTACAGTTATTGGCAATATTATGAACTTTTTTGTGCAAATTTTGTAGTTAATAATAAGTTTAATACATAACACAGCGCTTAAAGCGTTATATTTGGAGACTACACGATGAAACTATTACAAGTTGATTTTGAATATCAAGGTGCTTTGGGTGATGAAATGTCGAAAGCCCTTGTTGGCCTAGCAGAGTCAATTAATCAGGAAGAAGGCTTAATATGGAAAATCTGGACTGAAAATGAATCAGATAAGCTTGGGGGTGGCATTTACCTATTTGAAGATGAGGCCAGCGCGAATTCATATCTAGAAATGCATACAGCTCGCTTAAAGGGCATGGGAGTACCTAACGTTAGGGGAATAATCTTTGACATAAATTTACCATTGACCAAAATTAATCAAGGTCCCGTATTAAAAGGGGAAACCGTATGAATAATAGAGCATTTTTAACATTACATGGCGGTATTTACTCCGTTTTTGCTTTGGTATTGTTCTTTTTTCCTACACAGGTTTGGCCTATGTATGGTGTTGAGATAAACGATAAGTACGCATATTTTTTATCACAACATACAAGTATATTTTTAGGCGGGCTAGGTGCGGTTAGTTTACTCTTTAGAAATATTAAGGATGGTGAAGCCCTTAAACAAATACTTAAAGCCCTGATGCTCACTAACTTACTTGGAATTATAATTACAAGCTACGCAGGAATAACAGGAATATTTGTTGGGTTTGGTTGGAGTGATCCTGCTTTCTTCACGGTATTAACAGTATTAAGTTATTGGCAACTAAGGAAATACAAAAACTAGATTTTATCACTTAAATTAAGCGTGAGCATTGTAAGCTCTCGCTTATGAGTGGTTCAAATAACAAAATGAATGACCGTTATTCGCTCATTACTGTCAGATACATAATGAAATTCAGCGGGTTACTTCCGCTTTGTGCCAACAACTGTCGTTCTCGCAAACTCAAAACCTATTGTATTGCCAAAGGTATCGGATAGATAATCATATCAATGACTCTGACCTCATTGATTCGTTAGGAATATTTTGATCTGCTTTAATCAGACAGGACACTTTAATAAAGGAATATAATCCAATTATTGAGGTGTTAAATGACAAAACGAACAAACAGAAATTACACGGCTGAATTTAAGCAAGAAGCTGTGGCATTGGTAACCGAGCAAGGTTATAGCGTACCAAAAGCAGCGGCGTCTTTAGGTATCACAGATAAAATACTTTATAACTGGAAAGCAAAGGCTGAAGCTGAGCAATCAGGTACCAGTTTAAATGCTGATGAACGAGCCGAACTGCTAAGGCTTCGCAAGGAAAATAAAGAGCTAAGGATGGAAAAAGAAATCCTAAAAAAGGCCAGCGCCCTCCTGCTAAAGGAAACCAAGTAACCTTTAAAACGATTAAGCAGTTATCTTCGGTGTTTCCCGTAGTTAAGCTCTGTAAAGTGATGAAGGTAAGCCGTAGTGCTTATTATGCTTGGCTTAAACGGCCAGCTAAAATTATAACAGCAGAGCAACTGAACTTATATCGAAAGGCAAAGCAACTCTTCGAGAAAAGCAGAAATAGCTTAGGTTATCGGGAGCTTAGAAAGAAGTTACGCAGTGAGGGCTTTCACGTCAGTGATTATGGCGTTCAGAAGTTAATGGCAAATCTTGGTTTAGTCGTTACTCAACGGGTAGCATACAAGGTAACAACCAAACGCAAACATAGTGATGCGGTTGCTGATAATTTACTGAATCAGAACTTTAATCCTGTTGCTCCAAATCAGGTGTGGGCTGGTGATGTGACTTACCTAAGAACTGGCGAAGATTGGATGTATCTGGCTATCGTCATGGACTTGTATTCACGTCGTATTGTTGGTTGGCATATTGATAAACGCATGACGACTGATTTAGTTAGCAAGGCGATGATGAAAGCCTATAACTTACGGCAGCCTCCAAAAGGCTTGGTGTTTCACAGTGATAGAGGTTCACAGTACACCAGTAAACAATATCGACAATTACTATGGAGTTATGGCGTCAGAGCCAGTATGGGCGATGTCGGTGCGTGTTGGGATAATGCGGTTGTTGAACGATTCTTCGGCAGCTTAAAACATGATTGGCTATTGAAAGTGCCACAGCCAACTCGTGAGCATATGAGAAATGATGTGATGGCGTATATGCGCTATTACAACTTAGAAAGGCTTCATACGGCTAATGGTGATCTGTCGCCAGTAGAGTATGAACAAAATTCCTTAAGAAAAGTGTCCTGATTTAGTTGTGCAGAACAATAAGAGAATAACGAAAATAAGAGAATAACGAAAATAAGAGAATAACGAAAATAAGAGAATAACGAAAATAAGAGAATAACGAAAATAAGAGAATAACGAAAATAAGAGAATAACGAAAATAAGAGAATAACGAAAATAAGAGAATAACGAAAATAAGAGAATAACGAAAATAAGAGAATAACGAAAATAAGAGAATAACGAAAATAAGAGAATAACGAAAATAAGAGAATAACGAAAATAAGAAGTCTGATGAGATTATTATGTAACACTTACTCTTTTGAAAAATTGACGATAGTCAAATATTCATAAATGTTTACATGACATCAATTTACTTATTCGAAAATTTGTATTAACATAGAATGTGTATATTTTTATGAGAATTTTATGTCTAAAGCATTTTCAAAAGTCTTAGTAATAACGCTTATGCTGTTTGCCTTTATAGGGCAAGCATTTGTGTATTCTGCTATGTCTTGCGAAATGTCATCAGGTTCTCACGAATCACACATGAACATGGATCATTCCAAGATGAGTCATCATGATGGAATGGAGCATGGTGATATGAATGAAAGCAGTAATGGTCAATCAGAAGATTGTTGTGATGTTGAATGTGTTTGCCCTGCAAATGCTTGCTCATCTACGACAGTTGTGAATTCCAGTGTTGACTCGGCAGATATTCAAATATTGAGTGAATCTGTAGCTGCTATGCAATCTAAACAACCCCATTCAATTTCCACTTCCCTTTATCGTCCACCAATTTTTGCCTAATACAGGATTAGTGCGTCCAAATTTCGCGCACATGTAATTAATTTTTCTGTTAGTCAATATAGCGTCGTAGCGCTATAGCTATTTTCCAGCGATGTCTGGGGGCAAAAATGATCAATAAGTATTTAAAAATAGCAGTTGTAATGCTGCTTTCACCTGCGTTTGCAAACGCTAATGAACATAAACATGTACACAATAACGACGTAACACCTTTGGAGTTAATCGTTTATAAAACCCCTACTTGTGGGTGTTGTAAAAAGTGGATAACTCATATTGAAGACGAAGGGAACGTTGCGCATTCCAAAAATTTCCGAAACATCGGCAATATCAAAACTAAGTATGGTATTAAGCCTAATTACCGCTCGTGTCACACGGCAGTGAGCAGAAATGGATTTGCCTTTGAAGGTCATGTGCCTGCTAAATTTATTCAGCAGTTCTTATCAGAAGAGCACCCGAATGCGATTGGGCTTTCAGTTCCAGCAATGCCAGTTGGCTCTCCCGGTATGGAAGTCGGTGACCGCTTTATGCCATACAACGTGTTAATTCTATTTAAAGATGGTACGAGCGAAGTCTATGCAAAAGTTAAGACCTACGAGGAGCAATTCTAATGAAATTGAACGCTTCAAACCTTTCTTCACTTTCAACAGTGCTTATGCTCGGCTTATCTGTTTTCTCTGCTCAAGCTGAGAAAGTAGTGTCGCTTGAACAAGCAATAACCTTAGCTCAGCAAAATGATCCTTGGCTTCATGGTAGCCGATTGAAACAAAGTGCGGTTGAAAATAGAAGTATCGCTTCAGGTACTATGCCTGATCCGAAAGTATCGCTTGGGATAATGAATTTACCAACAGATACTTGGGACTTAGATCAGGAAGGAATGACGCAGCTAAAGGTTGGCGTCTCTCAAATGTTTCCGAGAGGAGATAGCCTAGAAATCAAACAAGACCAGTTAAAAATTGAGTCCACGAAATTTCCATTGCTACGTGAGGATCGTAAAGCGAAGCTGAAAAGCCAAGTGTCACAATTTTGGCTAGATGCTTACTTAGCGCAACAGACTATTAATTTGATTGAAGCAGATTGGGCGCTTTTTGAGCAGATGGCGGAAGTGGCTAAAGCTAGCTACTCAAACGTTGTTGGTAAAACCAGACAGCAAGATGTTATTCGTGCTCAGTTGGAAATTGTGCAGTTAGATGACAGATTAACTTCGCAAAAGCAGAAACTAGAAACGACAATCGCTCGTCTCAATGAGTGGCTTCATATTTACGATGCAGAACGTTTGAATGAATCATTTAATTTTGACGCTCTACCTCTTGAGTTTAGTGTATCAAAAGAATTGCCCTCGATTCGATTGAAGAATCCAACCGCCCTTAAAGCATCTAACTACTCAAGGAATTTATTGGCTCAGGAACTTGCGAATCATCCAGCCATACTTGCAATTGATGTGAAACGCAAAGCTTCAGAAAAAGGTGTCGAATTAGCTAAACAGCAATATGAGCCACAATGGGGTGTCAATGCAAGCTATGCATATCGTGACAATATGCCTTCTGGTGATAGCAGAGCTGACTTATTTTCTGTTGGCGTAACATTTGACTTACCGTTGTTCACTGAGAATAGACAAGATAAGCAAGTTGCAGCTTCTATTGCTGAATCAGAAGCGGTTAAAACCGAGAAGTTATTGCTGACAAAACAAATGATCAGTGCGGTGGAAAAGGAGCTTAGACAGCTTAAGCGTTTATCTGATAGACAATCTATCTATCAAGAACAACTCCTTAAACAAACTCATGACCAAGCGGAAGCTTCTTTGACGGCTTACACCAATGATGATGGCGATTTTGCCGAAGTTGTTCGAGCAAGAATTGCCGAATTAAATACCAGAATATCAGCTTTAAGAATTGATGTTGATGCACTTAAAACAGTTGCTCGCATCAACTATTTCTTTACGCAATCTAAATCAAATGCTGAACATAAGCCACTGCAAACTCAGCACTTATCCAATCAGGAATTTGGAGAAAAATAATGTCAACGAATACGAAAACAATTATTGCAGTCATAATTGGAGCTGCATTGGGTGCAGGGGCATTGAGTTTATATCAAGGTACAGATTCAAACAGTAATACTGATGAAGCGACATCAACAGAGAAAAAACCGCTGTATTGGGTCGCACCGATGGATTCTAATTACCGCCGGGACAAGCCCGGTAAGTCGCCTATGGGGATGGATTTAATTCCTGTGTATGAGGAAGAGTCATCTGGCGATGACTTTGGTCCCGGAGCAGTAAAAATTGCGCCTCATGTAGTGAATAACCTTGGGGTTCGCACTGCACCTGTTGAACTAAAAAGTACGCATACTGAAATCTCAACGGTAGGGTACGTTCAATATGATGAAGATAAACTAATTCATATCCACCCACGTGTTGATGGTTGGATTGAAAAACTTTACATCAAAGCAGCAGGTAACCCTGTAGAAAAAGGTCAGCCTCTTTATACACTGTATTCTCCTCAGTTAGTTAACGCGCAAGAAGAACTGTTAATAGCTTTAAAGCGCAATAATAGTTCCTTAATTTCGGCGGCGAAAGATCGCCTTAAAGCGTTGCAGCTTTCATCGGACTTCATTCAAAAGCTAGAAAAGACACGAAAGGTACAGCAAACCATCACCTTTTACTCCCCTCAGGCGGGTGTTGTTGATGACCTGAAAGTTAGAGAAGGCTTCTACGTCAAACCGGGTAATACTATTCTAAGCATTGGTCAACTAGATCAAGTGTGGGTTGAAGCCGAGGTGTTTGAACGGCATGCCGCCCTGATTAAAAAAGGTCTGCCAGTATCAATGACTCTGGATTATTTACCCGGTGAGGACTGGGCTGGTGTCGTTGATTATGTCTATCCAACATTGAACAGTAAAACACGCACACTCCGAGTGCGACTGAGATTTGATAACCCAGACTATCAATTAAAACCAAACATGTTTGCACAGGTATCTATTCACTCCAATCAAGCTGAAAGCACCATACTCGTACCTAAAGAAGCTGTCATTCGTACAGGCAAACAAGACAGAGTTGTGCTTGCTTTGGGGGATGGGCAATTTAAGTCTATCGAAGTGACAATTGGCCGGGTTGATATGGATAGTATCGAAATCTTAGATGGTCTTAATGAAGATGATGTTGTGGTGACATCAGCTCAATTCCTGATTGATTCAGAATCAAGCAAAAATTCTGATTTCAAACGAATGACTCATGATGAAGTACCTAACTCTGTTTGGATGGAAGGCGAAATCAACAGCGTCATGGCGGGACATCGCATGGTTAACATTACTCATGGTCCTGCTGAGGCTTGGGATTGGCCCGAAATGACAATGGATTTCGATGTGAGTCAAAAGGTAGATATTGATTCACTGAAGTCAGGTCAGTCTTTGCACTTTGAAGTGAGCAAAGCCGAAGACAGTGGATATGAAATTACAGGAATTCATATCATGAGTGAGCCAGAAATATCATCAGCAACCGTATCTGGTTTGATCAATGCAATTGATATTGATACACGGATTCTAAATATTAGCAGAGGCTCAATAGAGAAATGGGATAGACCTGCTGCGACGATGGATTTTATCGTCGCGGACAATATAGAAATGGTTGATTTCAATGTTGGTGATAATGTCACTTTCACCTTTGAGGTAAGAGATGACTTAGTGATCACTGAAATCTCCCTTGAATCAGGCGAGCAACACGGCAAAGAAAATAAGCCTGTAGTTGATCACTCGAATCATTAAGCTGGGAGTAAATGATGATTGAATCAATTATTAGATGGTCAATCGGCAATCGTTTCTTTGTATTGCTGGTTACCTTAATTATTGCTTTTGGCGGTTTGTATTCTTTACAAAAAACGCCTGTAGATGCAATTCCAGATCTTTCAGACGTACAAGTCATTATTAAGACGAGCTATCCGGGACAAGCGCCACAGGTTGTTCAAGATCAAGTGACTTTCCCACTGACTACAGCGATGTTGTCTGTACCGGGAGCACAAACTGTTCGTGGTTATTCATTTTTTGGTGATTCCTACGTCTATATCATTTTTGATGATGATACTGATTTATATTGGGCTAGAAGCAGAGTGCTTGAATACTTAAGCCAAGTCGCATCAAGCCTTCCTGATTCAGCAAAGCCTCAATTAGGTCCTGACGCAACAGGTGTGGGCTGGGTGTACATCTATGCTTTAACAGATAAGTCAGGTAATCATGACCTAAGCCAATTAAGAAGTATTCAAGATTGGTTTTTAAAGTATGAACTGCAAACTGTTGCTGGCGTTTCAGAGGTTGCAGCCGTAGGGGGCATGGTTAAGCAGTATCAAGTGCAAGTAGATCCTGACAAATTGAGAGCTTACGGTATTCCTTTAAGTTTAATACAAATAGCTTTACAAAAAGGGAACAAAGAAACTGGTGCATCAGTTATTGAAATGGCGGAAGCTGAATATATGGTTACTGCTACAGGGTATATTCAATCTGTCAGTGATATAGAGAAAATACCACTTGGTATTAACGAAAAAGGCACGCCGTTGCGTATTGGTGATGTTGCCAACGTTAACCTTGGTCCTCAAATGCGCCGTGGTATCGCAGAACTTAATGGTGAAGGCGAAGTTGTTGGTGGGGTTGTTATCATGCGCTTTGGTGAAAACGCTCAACAAACCATAAATGGGGTAAAAGAAAAGCTTGAGTCGCTCAAATCATCTTTACCTGAAGGTGTAGAAATTGTTCCTGTCTATGACAGATCGAAGTTAATAGATCGTGCAGTTGACAATCTTTGGAGCAAGTTGCTTGAAGAGCTTGCTGTTGTTGCTATTGTCTGTGTTGTTTTCCTGTTTCATCTTCGCTCATCAATTGTTGCTGTTGTTACTCTACCATTGGGTATTTTGGTGTCGTTTATCATCATGTATATGCAAGGCATCAATGCCAACATTATGTCATTAGGCGGTATCGCTATCGCGATTGGTGCGATGACTGATGGTGCAATAGTGATGATTGAAAATATGCATAAGCATATGGAGAAAACACCACTAACAGATGAAAACCGTTGGCAAATTGTAGCCAAGGCTGCGAGTGAAGTCGGACCTGCATTATTTTTTAGCTTGCTGATCATAACTGTCTCATTCTTACCAGTGTTTATCTTGGAAGCGCAAGAAGGCAGAATGTTCTCACCGCTTGCCTATACTAAAACCTATGCAATGGCGGCATCAGCAGGTTTGGCGATAACATTGGTGCCTGTTTTGATGGGCTACTTTATTCGAGGCAAGGTTGTTTCTGAAAAGAAAAACCCGTTAAACCGATTATTGATTGCTATTTACATGCCTGTTTTGAAGCAAGTCATGAAGTTTCCAAAATCTACAATAGTAGCAGCAGTATTAGTGACTATCGTTGGTTTTTGGCCTGTCGATAAAATTGGTAGTGAATTCATTCCTCCGTTGGATGAAGGCGATCTCATGTATATGCCTACTACTTATCCCGGTATTTCTATTGGTAAAGCAAGAGAGTTATTGCAGCAAACAGACAAGCTTATCCGCACTGTTCCAGAGGTTGAAAATGTATTTGGTAAAGTAGGACGAGCTGAAACCGCTACGGATCCTGCGCCTCTAACCATGATTGAAACCTTTATTCAATTGAAGCCGCAAGATCAGTGGCGAGAAGGTGTGACTACAGAATCATTAAAAGCTGAGTTTGATAAATTGGTTAAATTTCCGGGCTTAACCAATGCTTGGGTTATGCCAATCAAAACCCGCATCGACATGTTAGCTACAGGTATAAAAACGCCTGTGGGTATTAAAGTCGCTGGACCAGAGCTTGATGTTATTCAGGATATCGGCCAACAAATAGAACAACTCTTGCCAAAAGTGACAGGCACAGCGTCAGTTTACTCTGAGCGTGTTGCAGGTGGACGATATATCAAGGTTGACATTTCACGAGATAAGGCAAGTCGCTTTGGGTTAAATATCCAAGATGTCCAACAAGTGGTTTCTACTGCAATAGGCGGTATGAATGTGACGCAAACGATAGAAGGGCAAGAACGCTATCCCGTTAACTTACGCTATCCACAAGATTATCGGGACTCTCCTGAGCAGCTATCACAACTACCTGTTGTAACTCCAAATGGTCAACGCATTGCGCTAGGTGATGTTGCAGATATTCGAGTTGAGAATGGTCCACCGGGTATTAAGAGTGAGAATGCCAGAATCAATGGCTGGACTTTCATTGATATTGATGGCGTTGATGTTGGTACTTATGTTGAAAATGCTAAGGAACATTTAGCGAATAACCTGACATTACCAGCAGGTTATTCGATTACTTGGGCCGGACAATACGAATATATGGAAAGAGCGAAAGAAAAGCTCACTTATGTATTGCCTTTAACACTAGCCATTATTGTTATTCTGCTTTACTTGAATTTCAGAGCGTTTAGTGAGGTGGCTATCATTATCGTTACCTTGCCTATGGCAATGATTGGTGGCTTATGGTTGATGTATCTAGAAGAGTTTAATTTCTCAGTAGCCGTTGGAGTGGGCTTTATAGCTCTGGCTGGTGTAGCCGTTGAGATAGGCGTGATAATGTTGGTATATCTCAATCAGGCGCTTGCTGAGCTGAAGGAAAAAGCGGTTGAGCGAGCAGAACCCATCTCAGATGATGCATATCAAGATGCATTATTGCACGGTGCTGGCTTACGAGTTCGTCCAGTAATGATGACTGTAGCCACAATTATTATCGGTCTAATGCCTATTTTATATGGTACAGGTACAGGTTCTGAGGTTATGAGTCGTATTGCTGCACCTATGGTAGGCGGAATGACAAGTGCTGTGCTGCTAACACTTATTGTACTTCCTGTAATTTATTCAATCGTTAAAAAGCCTGAAGTAAAAGCCTTTAACAAAGAGCTTTCTAACGTGGAGTCAGAGAATAATGCTTTGCACGGCTAGAAAATATCACAAATGGCTAATGGCTTTTGTCGGAATACAATTCCTTTTCTGGTCTATTACAGGCGTGTATATGGTGACTATGGATATTCACTATATACATGGCGAGTCCTTAGCTAAGAGTAAGAAAGCTGGAATAGATTTAGAAAGTGTGGATTATTCCATTGCAGAACTTGTTGTTGATTACCCTGAAGCTAGGCAAGTCAGGCTTATTCAAAGCAGGGGCAAGCCTTTGTATTCTTTTATGAATGGAGAGCATGGGAAAGCAGCAATTGATGCTCAAACAGGGGATGTTCAAGCCCTTGTTGATGAAATAAAAGCAAAAGAAATCGCACAATACCATTATGCGATGAATCATAAAATCGACAGCATAAGGTTGATTAAGTCAGCGACAAACATGCCTGCTGAGTTGTCCCCTAGGCATTTACCTGTTTGGAGAGTGACGTTTAAGCAATTCGCTACACCGACATTTTATATAAGTCAACAAACAGGAGCGCTTGTTGCCAAGCGTCATGATTACTGGCGATTGTTTGATTGGATGTGGCGCTTCCATATTATGGATTACGATGACGGCGAAAATGTATCTAACTGGTTTTTGTTCTTGGTTGCTACTTTAGGTCTAATGGCCACGATTACGGGAGTTATTTTGACGTATTTTCGAGTGTTCACCTCCACTAAAAAGGGGTCATTTGATGCGACTATTTAAGTTAAATACATCGATACACAAATGGCTTTCTTTAGTGGTTGGTTTACAACTACTTGTCTGGTTAGGTACGGGTCTTTACTTCAATTTAATGGATCACAGTAAAGCCAGTGGCAACGAGCATAGAGTTCATTCTCATCATGAAGGTAACATTGCTGATTTTAACCTAATCCCTATTGAAGATATTACTAGTGAGTCTCCGCAGGAAGTAAACCTTATATGGGTTTTACATCAGCCCTACTATCACTTCGTGTTCGATATGGGCCTACATAGCTACCAAGTGCGTCACTCAATGCTATTTGATGCTGTAACAGGTAAGCGATTTAATCTGTCTGAAGAACAAATTATAACTTTAGCAAAAAATTCCTACTCAGGTGAGGGGAAATTAACTGCGCCAGAGTTATCTCAACCACCATTTTCTGATCACATAAGGCAGCTAAATCCAATGTGGAAAGTTGCTGTTGAGGATGAAAATAATACAACTATTTATTTAGACAGTGTTACTGGTCAAGTACTTCGCCATGCCAATGATGATTTCAGATTAAAAGATTTGATGATGAAGCTCCACTTTATGGACTATGGCAATTCTGGAGGGTTTAACCATTGGTTGATCATTGCATTTGCTTTTGCAACGCTATTTTTATCTATTACTGGCGTAACTTTGCTGATACAGCAATATAAAAATGGTTTGCTAAAGCTAAGTTTGGGCCGCAACAGACAAAAAGTGGCTGTGACTTTTTCCAATGAAAATACAATTACTGACATTTCAGCAGTTGGCAGCTCTACTGTAATAGAAGGACTAGCAAGTTCTCGTATATACCTATCGTCAAGTTGTGGCGGCGGCGGTACATGTGGCAAATGCGTGTTCTTAAGTTCAACTAAATTACCTATCACACTATCTGAACAGGAACATTTAACTCAGGAGCAACTTAAAGAAGGCTATCGGCTTGGATGTCAGCATAGGTTTTCTGAAGTTAGTTCGATTGAAGTTAATACTGACCTCAATATTGAAAATCATGAGCTAGTTGTGGTTGCGACTAATTTCATTACTCCTTTTATCAAGGAAGTGAAATTTAAGCTGAAATCAGGCAAACAATTGGCATTTAAAGCTGGTGCATATATGCAATTTGACGTGCCAGCAGGGGTGAATAGCCTACGGCCAGATGATATGCCAGAGAACTTTGAAAAATACTGGGAAAGTTATTCTCATGGAAAGTTTTCACATGACGGCGTAACTCGCCATTACTCCTTGGTTAACTTTGATCAAGAAACAGATGAGCTAACCTTCAACATCCGCTGGCAAACGGCTAAGGATGGTTATTATGCAGGTATAGGTTCAAGCTATTTAGGGTCACTCGAAGTTGGTGAAACGATAATCGCAAAAGGTCCTTTTTCTGACTTTTACGCGACTTCAGATAAAAAGGTTCCTCGCATCTTTATTGGCGCTGGTTCAGGACTTGCTCCACTCAGAGCGATCATTTTTGAACAGTTGAAAAAACGTCAAGACGAAAGTGATTTGACTCTCATCTATGGTGCGCGAACTGAAGATGATTTGCTCTACTGCGATGAGTTGAACTCATTGAGTGAGCAGCATAAAAACTTTTCTTATATTCCCACACTTTCTAACCCTTCAGAACAATGGCAAGGGCATTCTGGCTATGTACAGCAAGTACTTCTGCCGTATTTGAGCCAAAACGTAAAATTCCTGTATACAGAATTTTACTTGTGCGGCCCAGAAGCAATGATGAGTGAAGTGGAACAAATAATTACTGATGTTGGTATACCCAGTAATCAAATTTTCAAAGACAAATTTAGTCGTTAATACATAAATTAAATAGAGGTAAATATGAAAACATTAATTAAACTTTTAACCGTAATCAGCGTTGTTTTTAGTAGTGCGGTTTTCGCGCATGTGCATCTTGAAAAAAGCGTGCCTGCTGATAATGCAATGCTAATGAAGACTCCAGAAAAGTTAACATTGGCATTTAGCAAAGAAGTTCGTGTAGTCAAAATTACATTGAAAAACAAAAAAGGTGAAAAGGTTAAGTTCGGCTTCAAACCTACTAAAGAGGCCAATACCGAATTTACGTGGAAACTACCGAAACTTGCACCTGCTAACTATGTTGTTGATGTTACTTTCTTAGGTAAAGATGGGCACAAAATGAAAGATAGCTTTGGCTTTATGGTTCATTAATCTAATGGAGTGATTGCTATGGAAATGTATATCTGGAATACAGTCACTGTGCTGTCAAAAATTGTATTTTACGTTGGCTTTGCCTGTATTGCTGGTTATACATTTTTCAGGCCAATTTTTGAGCGCAATGAATGTCATAACAATTCATTGACAGCAAACCTTAAATGGATGAGGGCTTCGATCATCGTCGCTTTGATTGCTAATGGTGTTTGGTTCTTTGCCAGTACTGGTGCAATGGCAGAAGAAGGCATTCACGGTGCATTCGACCCTGATATGTTAGGTATTATGTGGGACTCTTCTATTGGTGATGGAACTTTGCTTCGAACCATAGGGGTAATGATAGCAATATTGGTATTAATATCACCGTTCAAACTCAAATCAGTAGTACTGAACAATTACCTAAAACAAGGCGGTTTGGTATCTAGTTTATTTTTACTTGCATACACCTTTACCTTAGTAGGCCATGTATCTGAGCTAGGCGTGTTCGAAAAAGTATTGCTGATGCTCCATGTGCTTGTTATGGCTTGGTGGTTCGGAGCGTTGTTTCCGCTTAAACAAGCTTGCCATGAACAGAGCTATGAGCAGCTTTACACATTGATGGACACGTTTGGAAGGCAAGCAAGTATCGCCGTGAGTCTATTGTTAATTGCAGGCCTTTGGTTAGCTTATCAATTAGTCGGAAATGTTGAAGAACTGTTTAGTTCAAGCTATGGGCAAACTTTGCTACTTAAATTAGCTCTCGTGACTTCGATATTGGGCATCGCAGCTAAGCATAAATTAAAACTTGTCCCACATCTTAAAAATAACGATGGCAGAGAAGCACTATCTAAATCTATTTCTAAAGAAATGGTAGTCGCTTTTGCCATTTTATCTGTAACGGCTGGGCTTACTAGCGTTGTTGGCCCTGCAAATTGAAACCTAAAAGAGAGAATGAAAACAATAAATATATTACTCGTTTTATTAATGACGTTTAGTTTCGCAGCAAACGCTCATGGTGATAAGAACAAAGGCAAAGGTTTGTTTAAAGGTATAGATACCCCTGCTGCAAAAGTTGTTTTGGCATTTCATCAAGCACTAGAAACGGGCAACAAGGAACAAGCAAGAGCACAGTTGGCTGATGATGTGACCATCTACGAGGGTGGCCGTGTTGAAAGAAGTGCTGATGAATATGCTCATCACCATATGCTGTCGGATATGAAATATCTTGCTTCTATGAAGAGTGAACCACTTGAACATCAAGTAACTATTCTTGGAAATACCGCTATATCTGCTTCGCGCAGTCATACTAAAGGTACTTACAAAGGTAAAGAGCGCGATTATCAAGGCATGGAAACGATGGTTCTGGAAAAACAAAACGGTGAATGGAAGATCAAGCACATTCATTGGTCATATTAATTTATTGTTCAAACAACGGAAGATTTTAAATGACTAAATATATAGCAATAGCGATGTTGTGTATGTTAGCTTTTTGCAAATTCGCATGATAAAAGCTACATTTCTTTTCTATGGAAAAGGTCGTTGTGCTGCTTGCCACAGCGGTGATCTTTTAAGTGACTTTAAGTTCCACTCTATTGCAACCCCTCAGGGGAAGTTTGGTGTTAGTGTTGATGGACAAGACCTAGGACGCTCTGAAATATCTTTAAGATATGGAGACCGATTTAAATTTAAGACGCCATCATTGTTGGATGTATCTAATACAAAGCCATATGGACATAATGGAGTATTTAACTCTTTGGATGGGGTAGTTTTATTCCATTTGAATCCAATCCCATTCTTTAAAGATCGAGATATGTCAAAGGGTGAGTTATACAATTACGGTCGTATACTGGCAAGCAGGTCTGAGTTACTGTCATACATTGAAATTTTTGACGAAGAGGAATTTCAAAATTTACTAGAGTTCTTGAAAACTCTGTAGATGAAGAAAGTTATATTAGCAGTTGTTGTAATTTCTATTTTTTATACAGTAAAGCCAGTTCAAAATTGAATGACAATCAATTTGTTACTTTACCCAAATAACTAAATATATAATTTGATTCGATAAAAATTCAGATGATAAAAAAGTACACAATTCTTGATCTAAATCATTGCTGAATACAATATGTAATGTTAATGTAATGTGTCTTTAAAAGGGTGCTAGATGTTCATCATATTCAAATGGTTAAAAACAGTGATTATAATTATGCTGCTCTCGCAGCATGGTTTCGCTTTTGCAAAGCCAATGAATTGTGAAGAACATCACAAAAAAGCTAGTAATTCGGAATTAGCACAAACGAATGAAAACATACAACACCAGAAAGTAGAAAAGTTACATCATCAGAAAACCGAAAATTCGAAACACAATCACAACTTAAAACCCCAAAATTCTGAGCATGAACATGTCAACAAGGAATGTGAAAAATGTGACGCTAGTCAGTGTATTTGCTGTGAAGGTGGTTTTTGTGCAAGCTTTTATTTAAAAGTTTTCCTGAATGAAATTAAAGAAATAAGCACTCTTGATATAGAGTTAGAACCAATTCTTCAGCGTTTCCCCCCTCCAAAATCGGGCATGCATCTTTTGCCTTATCGCCCCCCAATTATTGGTTAGTCACGGGATAAGTGCGTCTTTTTTTCGCCAGTCCCATCAAAACATAATAATTTATTATTTGGTTTAAATAACCAACAGTTTTGAATAATTAGCATAATATATTTGGGAGGCATGATGAACATGCTCAAATTATTGCCTATTGCAATAGCTATTGCTGTTGTGAGTGGACAACTTTTAGCGAATGAACAGCAAGAAAATAGTCGCTTCGCGATAGCGGGGTATGGAGATGTAAAATACAAAGACAGTAAAGTAATGGACTCAGGTGCATTTAGTGCTCGATTTGTACCAATATTCTTGTTTAGTCTCAGTGAAAAAATGCATATAGAAGCAGAAACTGAAATTTCAATTAATGAGCAAGGGGAAACCGAGGTCGAACTTGAATATGCTGATATTCACTATTTCCTTTCAGACACCACTACCTTTACCGCGGGTAAGTTTCTACTCCCATTTGGCCAGTACGGGCCAAATCAACATCCCAGTTGGATAAATCGCTCAGCTTTCTCTCCCGGTATTTATGGGGGGATAGGTGGTCATGGTGGGTATCAACCTATGCAAGGTTTAATGCCTGTAGTGAGTGATATTGGCGTTGGTATACAACACATTATCCCGTTGGGTAAAAACCAAAAAATATTTTTTGACGCATATGTGACCAATGGACTAGCTGCCGAGGCTCCACATGGCGATGAAGTAGGTGATCATGCTGAAGGGGAAGGCGAGCATGAAGAAGTTGATGATCACGCTATGGAACTTCCTGAACTAGCGTTTGAAGCAACGAGTGCCGATAACAATTCTGACAAAGCATTTGGGGGTCGTATTGCGTATGCCTTTCTTCCGGGTATTGAGGTTGGCGCTTCCTATTACACGGCAAAATATGATGATTATGAAAAGCTAGGATTTACAGCAACTGGTTTTGATATTAACTGGATTGGTAATCATTACATCGTCAGAGGGGAATACATCAAAACTGAAACCGATGCTCTTGAAGAAGATGAACATGAAGAAAACAAAGTGATCACATTTGACCGCAATGGCTGGTATCTCCAAGCAACTTTTATGGTAGGAAAAATGTTCAATGTATTACAAGGAACCGATTTCGTCGTTGAATATGCTGAGACCAATAAAATTAACGAAGCAGAGCGTTTGGCTTATGGCATTAATTACTGGTTAGACAGTCGAGCTGTCATTAAGGCGACATACGAAGATACAACTGTTCACGATGGGGAAGACGACAAGCGCTTCGCTATCCAATACAGCTATGGCTTTTAAGGGGATACTTAGATGAAATCAATTATTCAAATATTATTGGTTGCCAGCTTATATCTTTTGTCTGCTTTTAATTCTTATGCACAAGAGAAAATTTCCGGTGCAGAAGTGATCAATAACAACTGTGCAAGATGCCATAACGCTCGTGCTGTCCATGAGTTTTCTATTCCCGAATGGAAAGTTGTTATACCTCATATGCGAGTAAAAGCACATTTAACAGGAAAAGAAGCACAAGCAGTTCTTGAGTTTTTGGAGCTAACAAGTCAAAGCGTAGTTTTGGTAAAAAAAGTAGAGCCAGAAAACGTGATAGCGCTTGATGGAAAGCAATTATTTACTCAATTTGGTTGCCAAGGTTGCCATTCATTTAAAGGTGATGGTGGTACAGCCGGCCCTGCTTTAGATGGGGTAGTTAAAAACAAAGGGATCGATTTCTTTATTAATAAGCTTCAAAACCCTCTGTTTAATAACTCATCTTCACCTATGCCTAAAATGCCGCTAAATGAGCAGCAGATAAACGCAATCGCTGAGTACATTAAATGATAAGGAAGCACTTGACCTGTGTCTTAGGCACAGGTCTAAGCTGTCGATGAGATTACAATCTTAGGTTAAAAGCTAAGGAGTAAATATGAGAGTAACAGAGCTGGCAAAAAGCTTTGGAACAACTGCTGATACGGTGCGTTATTACACGCGATTGGGACTGTTAAAACCTACTAAGTCAGTGAACGGCTACAAGTCATATTCGAATAAAGAGGTATCGAGACTTATATTCATTTTAAGTGCTAGAAACCTTGGTTTTTCTGTTGCAGATATTAAGCAAATTATTAATGAATCTGAAGATGGTAAAAGTGCGTGCCCATTAGTCAGAAGCCTGATTAAAGAACGGCTTGAAGAAACAAATAAGCAGTTTCAAGCCATGCTAACGCTTCGAAACAAAATGTCATTAGCTATTTCACAGTGGGAAAAAATGGAAGATAAAGCGCCGACACCACATATGGTTTGTCATCTCATTGAGAACTTTGAGCAAATATAAAAGGCATCGGAGGAAAAATGGTGACTACTAGAACAAATATTGAAAACCAATCAGGTTGTTGCTGTCAGGCAAAAGCTCAATCCTCTTCGTGTAAAAGTAAGGAGAATAAGTTGGAGAAAGTATCACATAATCAACAGCTCATCATAGAAGGAGCAGGATGCGCTAGCTGTGTTGGCAAAATTGAAGGAGCTTTAAAGGAAACTCTTGGTGTAGTCAGTGCAGAAATGAATTTTGCTGATAAGACAGTAACAGTCTCAGGGACAGCTAAAACCGAAGAGTTGATCAAAGCTGTTGAGTCTGTGGGTTATAACGCGAAACCAATCGATGATAGCTCAGCAATAGAAGCGCTTGATGAGAAAGAGACTGCTGATTGGGCATATTACAAAAAGCTCATGCGCGATACGTTTATTGCCCTTTCACTCGGCGTTCCTCTAATGATCTACAGCATTGTAGTTGGAGAAATGACAGTTGAAACCAACCTTGAACGTATGTCTTGGTTAGTTGTTGGCATTTTAACTTTTGGTGTTATGTATTTTTCAGGCAAGCATTTCTATGTAGGCGCTTGGAAGAGCTTCAAAAATCATTCAGCCAATATGGACACTCTAATAGCTTTAGGAACAGGTACTGCTTGGGTGTATTCAATGGTTGTTGTGTTTGCACCTGACTCGGTTCCATTGATGGCACGGCATGTCTATTTTGAAGCTACTGCGATGATTATTGGCTTAATTGATTTAGGTCTGGCATTAGAAATAAAAGCGAGAGGAAAAACCTCTGAAGCTATTAAACGTCTTATCGGATTGCAGGCTAAAACAGCAACGGTAGTTCGTGATAATAAAGAGGTTCAAATAGGTATCGAACAGGTTTTGCTTCATGATGTTGTGAAAGTAAAGCCGGGTGAAAAAATTCCCGTAGATGGAATAGTATTGGAAGGACACACCTCTATTGATGAGTCTATGCTGACAGGCGAACCTATGCCTGTTGAAAAAGCCGAAGAAGATGAGGTTGTAGCTGGTACTTTGAACAAATCAGGCATGATTTTGTTCAGAGCGACACGCGTTGGTAAAGATACCGCGCTTGCTCAGATCATAAATATGGTGAAAAGAGCGCAAAATTCTAAACCGCCGATTGGTCGATTGGCTGATGTTATTTCAGCTTATTTCGTTCCTGTTGTCATGATCATCTCAGTATTAAGTGCTCTTGCGTGGCTTAACTTTGGCCCAGAGCCTGCCATTGCTTTTGCTATAGTTTCAGCAACTACCGTGCTCATTATTGCGTGCCCGTGTGCTTTGGGCTTGGCAACGCCCATGTCTGTCATGGTCGGAGTAGGAAAAGCAGCAGAAGCCGGAGTGCTTATTCGAAACGGAGAAGCGTTACAAACCGCCTCTAAAATTACTGCAATGATTTTAGATAAAACGGGCACGATTACTGAAGGAGCACCTAAGGTAACTGATATTGTTTTAGCAAAAGCGGTTGACGAAAAAGAAGTGTTACAGCTTGCCGCAAGTTTAGAGAGTGGCTCAGAGCATCCATTAGCGCAAGCGATTGTTGAAAGTGCACTAGAAAAAAATATCGAATTGCTAAAAATTGAAGCCTTTAACGCCATCACCGGTTTTGGTGTAGAAGCAAACTGTAACAATAAAACTCTACTTTTCGGTAACGATAAACTAATGAAGTTAAAAGGTATTGACCTTACAGGCTTTGTTGGACAAGCCCAGTCTTTAGCAAAAGAAGCCAAAACGCCTGTGTATTTTTCAGTTGATGGTGAGCTTGCCGCAATTATTGCTGTTGCAGATCCTATTAAGTCTGACTCAATCTCTGCTATCAAACGCCTTCAGGGTAATGGTATACGCGTTATTATGCTAACAGGTGATAACAAGGAAACCGCAGCCGCTGTTGCTAAAAAAGCCGGAATTAGTGAGTTTCTTGCTGAAGTGCTACCAGAAGATAAAGCTAGCAAGGTTAAAGAGCTACAAGACAGTGGCGAGATCGTTGGTATGACAGGTGATGGCATCAACGATGCTCCGGCACTAGCGTTAGCTGATGTTGGTTTCGCTATAGGTACGGGTACGGACGTAGCCATTGAAAGTGCTGACATTACCTTGATGCGAGGTTCATTGCATGGTCTTGCCGATGCCATAGCGGTAAGCAAAGCTACTTTACGAAATATCAAACAAAACTTGTTTGGCGCATTTATTTACAACGTAGCAGGTGTGCCTTTTGCAGCAGGTGTTTTATATCCTTTCTTTGGCATTCTACTTAGCCCCGTTATAGCAGGGGCTGCAATGGCGTTTTCGTCATTGACCGTGGTGTCAAATGCGAATCGACTTCGCTGGTTTAAAGCAAAAGAGCATTAAGGAGAATCACGATGATGGTAATTAACTTATTAGGTTTAGCATTAATCGCTCTGATTGTTTGGTGGTTCTGGTTATACAAACCTAACAAAATAATTGCGAATAACAATGAAGTGTTAATTGAAGTAAAAGATGGTGTTTATTCCCCATCGTCAATTCAAGTGTCAGCTAGCCAACCTGTCACCCTGAAGTTTATCCGCAAAGATCAATCACCATGCTCTGAAACAATCCTTATTCCATCATTGGAGATAAGCGAGCAACTTAAATTTAACGGCATTACTCAAATTACCTTAGCGAATTTGTCACAGGGTGAACATGAATTTCATTGTCAAATGCAAATGTATCGCGGTGTATTGAAGGTCGTTTAGGGGGGATGAATATGAAAAAAGTAACCGCCATTTTTGATGAAATGGTACTGACAAGAGTGGAAGAGGCATTACTTTCACATGGCTATAAAGGCTTTACCTTACATAAAGCGATGGGAAGAGGGGCATATGCTGATACTTATAACAGAAATCACTTATCAGAACATATAGTGATGACCATTTATGCCGCCCTCGATGATGCAGAACATGTTGCTGAAGTTTTGCTTGATGCAGCGAATACCAAAGTTGGAGGAGAAGGACTAGTTAGCATCTCCCCTGTGGATAATCTCTTTTGGATAAATTCTAAGTCTGAAGCTTCAGCGGAAGATTTACGGTCTATAGGAGGCCAATATGAAAAATGAACACCCTAAATTTTGGTCAACACCGACAGGTTGGGCTGCATTGGTGCTTATAGCGGCTGCCACCTATTTTTTAATCTTTGAACATGGTCAACATGTTGTGCAATTTCTTCCCTACTTGATTTTATTGCTATGCCCCTTGATGCACGTATTTATGCATGGCAGTCATGGTAAACATGGTCACGATCATTCACATGCGCCTGATGAAAAAAAGGCAGAGAGCTTTCAAGAAGTTGCGGATAAAAATGCGGCCTATCGCGATGGCTACATACAAGGGTTAGAGGAAGGACGTAAGGAATCACATAAAAAGGAGAATACTGATGAATGAGACATATGATTATGGCTTATGGTTAATGGTGATACTAAATTCGGCAATATTTATCTTCTTTGCCTTTAGCTTCGTAAAGCCAAAAACATCAACTGATTGGCGAAGTCTTGGTGCATTCTCTGCTTTTGTTGTTGCCCTATTTACTGAAATGTATGGCTTTCCTTTAACTATCTACTTCTTGTCAGGATGGCTTACTGAAAAATATCCAGAAGTAAATTTCTTTGCGCACGAAAATGGGCACTTATTACATACTTTTTTTGGTTTTGAAGGTAATGCTCATTGGGATCCATTGCATATTGCTAGCATGGTATTTATAGCTGCTGGTTTCTTCATGCTGTCGTCAGCATGGAATGTATTGCATCATGCTCAAAAAAACCATCAACTCGCTACTACAGGGTGGTATGAAAGATGTCGCCATCCCCAGTACGTAGCTTTCATTCTAATCATGTTCGGCTTTTTATTGCAGTGGCCGACCATTCCAACACTGGTGATGTTTCCGATCTTAGTTGTTGTTTACGTCAAACTCGCGAAGCGTGAGGAGGCACAAGCGATTGCTGAGTTTGGAACTGAGTACCAAAGGTATATGGAATCGACACCAAGTTGGATTCCAAATTTTAATAAGAACATAGAAGACAATAATGAAAAAGTTAAGTAAATCAATTTTATTTGTAGGCTCACTACTGGCAGCCACAAGTTCATTTGCACAAAGCAACGAGTATATAGATGAAGGTGCTGACAAATCTATGCATCAAGGCATGACAATGTCGCATGAGAATATGGGAAAAATGCGTAAAACATTGATGGAAATGAAAAAGGTAGTTTATGCCATCAAAGCTGAAAATAACTCTGAAAAGCAAAAACAGATGATGGCTGAACATTACAGCTCAATGATGAAAATGATGCAATCCATGCACAAAAACATGGAAGCAATGCCAATGTATAAGCAAATCAAGATGGCTGAACATCATCTGGAAATGATGGAAAACATGATGCCTGAATTGAAAGAAAAAATGGCAGAAATGAAAGATATTAATCAACAACATTCACACTCACATTAGGAGATAAGTTATGAGTGATTTAGATCATAGAGTTGGCGTTAGAGAGCAAAATTTAGTTGTTCGCAATTTGAGGTTAAGTAATGTCACAGAAGAAAACTGTGACCAATTAGTCAAAGAAATTGATCAACTTTTTGGTATAGATGAAGTCAGTTACAACATAAAAGAAGGTGAAATACACCTAGCTTACGACGCAGTAAACATAAACCTTGATGGGGTAGAGGAAGTCATTCGTAAACATGGTGCCGATGTTCATGATGATTGGTGGACACATACCAAAGAAAGCTACTACAAATTTGTTGATCAAAACGTAAAGGATAATTCAGAGCATAAGCCTTGGAGTTGTCACAAAGCTCCTCCGGGTGCAAGTCGTAAAAATAAGTAAGTTCAATCAATTTATAAGCTAGATGAGGAAAAAATGATGAAAACTCTCAATGTAAAAATTCTACTGATATTCCTATTTGGCCTCTTTTTAGCAGGTTGTTCCAATACTCTTTTTTATCACAAAAATATGATGAGGGGCCAAGTGGTTGAGCAGTCTGCTGGTAGAACCCTAATTTGTATTGGGGCTAAACATGGTGCGAAAGTGGGACAAAAATACAGTGTTATTCGATTTCATGAGGAAATAGCGCCCAGTGAAGGTGATGATCCGTACACCATTGAAAAAGTGGGGACGGTACAAATTACTAAGATCGTAAATGATCATTTTGCCACAGTAAAACTCCTGTCTGGTGACATCGAGGCGAAAGACATGGTTGAACTTGAAGATTAAAAGCTCTTTCAAGAAGAGCGTCCAATTATGGTAGGGCTGTATAGCAAATTGCATTTGCCCTGCCATTTCATTCTAGATTGTATTGCTGTGATGAATAACAAACGAGAGTGTAATGAAATTAAATAAACATATCCTTAAAGCATATGCTATGGGGATTGATACTCACCAAGAGCCAGTCGTTTACATGCGGCAAGATTGTCATATTTGCCGTGCTGAAGGATTTAGTTCAAATGCTCGTGTACTTGTAGAAGCGAATAATAACAAATTAATCGCAACATTAAACGTTGTTCGTAACGAGACATTGTCTTCAGAACAAATAGGTCTATCTGATATTGTTATGGTTGGATTAGATGCAATTGAAGGGCAACCTTTGCGAATAGCTCATGCACCCGAGGTCAATTCTTTGGGGTTTGTAAGAAAAAAGATCTTTGGTTTTGAATTGAGCGACGAAGAAATATCTCAAATTATTGCTGATATTAGTGCGCATAAATTTAGCGATATAGAAATTGCTAGCTTTTTAAGCGTTTGTGCTGGAAAAAGGCTAAGTATTGATGAAATCATATCTTTAACTAAAGCGATGGTTAGCTGTGGCAAAGTGCTAGAGTGGGAAAACCATCGTAAAGTGTTTGATAAACACTGTATTGGAGGTTTACCGGGTAATAGAACAACGCCATTGGTTGTTTCTATTGTGAGTGCTGCTGGTTTGATCATTCCAAAGACATCATCAAGAGCTATCACTTCCCCAGCAGGTACGGCAGATACTATGCAGAGCTTAACAAGTGTTAGTTTAAGTATGGAGGAAATTAAAAGAGTTGTTAACAATACGGGAGCTTGTTTGGCTTGGGGTGGAGCTGTAAACCTTAGTCCAGCAGATGACATGCTTATTCGTATAGAACGAGCATTAGATCTAGATGGTGAAGGTCAGCTTATTGCATCTGTCTTATCTAAAAAGATTGCTGCGGGTTCAACACATGTCATCATTGATATTCCAGTAGGAGAAACCGCCAAAGTTCGAATGAAGCAGGATGCAGAGCGACTAGCAATGCTATTTACTCAAGTAGGTGAAGCGTGTGGTATCAACGTTAGATGTTTGATTACTGATGGTTCGAAACCCGTAGGGTATGGCATTGGCCCTAGTCAAGAGGCAAAGGATATCTTGGCCGTTCTAAATTGTAGAGGCGGTGCCCCAATTGATCTAAAGGAACGCTCACTTATTTTGGCTGCAAACTTGTTTGATATGGATAATGGAGAAGGGCTTGAATCAGGGCTACTTCGTGCAAGGTTAATTTTAGAAAGTGGTCAAGCTTTAAAGCAATTTAACAAAATTAGAGCACAACAAGGTCAAATAAAAGAGTTAACCGATTCAAAATATAGTCATCAAGAGCTAGCCAGTACCAGTGGGATACTAGAAGCAATTGATAACCGTAAACTTGCTCGTCTTGCTAAGCTCGCTGGTGCTCCTTTTTCTTTAAATTCAGGCTTGAGACTACATACTAATGTCGGTAATCAGGTAGCTGATGGTGAACCTTTATTTACGTTATTTAGTGATAGCCAAGGTGAAATGAGTTACGCACTAGATTATTACCTAAACAATTTAGATATGTTCAAAATTCAAGGATAGTTTATGAATTCCTTAACAAAAAAAATTATTGTATTCTCTTTTAATTCAGATTTTTTAGCTGCTAGCTTAAGTGAGAAGTTAGGTGGTCATCTAGGTCAATACAGTTCACGTGATTTCCCGGATGGTGAGTCTTATCTGCGTATTGAAAGTAATTTAGAAAATAGTCATTGCATTGTAGTAGCAGACTTATCTTGCCCTAACAAAAAGTACCTGCCTCTCATTTTTTTGCTTGATACATTGAAAGAGTTAGGCGCTAAATCTGTCGGTTTGGTAGCACCTTATCTCAGTTACATGCGGCAAGACAGACGATTCATAGATGGAGAAGCAATAACATCCAAGCTATTCGCAAAGTCTATTTCTAAGCACATAGATTACTTAGTGACAGTAGATCCACATTTGCACCGGTATCATTCCTTGGATGAAATATATTCTGTGCCTAGCGTTGTGGTACAGGGAGCACCTGTCCTAGCCCAATGGCTTAAAGGGCAGTCAAATTTGTTTTTAGTTGGTCCTGATTCAGAGAGTGAACAATGGATCATTAGTATTGCCAAAGTAAGTGGTCATTCTTTCGTTATTGGCGAAAAGAATAGGAAAGGTGACCGTGATGTAGAAGTGTCGCTGCCAGATCTTAGTGCTCAAGCTGGCCTAACTGCTGTAATAATAGATGATGTTATTTCTAGTGGACAAACGATATTAAGCTGTATTTCAGCCCTGAAGAAAAAAGGAATTAAAGATATTAAGTGTGCTGCTGTCCACGGAATATTTGCTGATGGCGTTGATCAAATTTTGCTGGAATCGGGTTTGTCTTCACTTATTACGACAAATACCATTACTCACCCTTCAAATGGTGTAGATATTTCTTCCGTGCTTGTAGAACCTGTTATTGAATGCTTGTCAAAAGTTAAGAGAGTATCAATATGAAAATTACATTTTTAGGTGGTACTGAAACAGTTACAGGATCTAAGTATTTAGTCGAAACAGCGACGACAAAATTGTTAATTGATTGTGGTTTATACCAAGGCTACAAATGGTTAAGAAAGCGGAATCGAGAACCTTTACCATTAAATATTAATGAATTAGATGGCATTGTTTTAACGCATGCCCATTTAGACCATTCAGGGTTTATTCCTGCCATTTACAAACAAGGCTATCGTGGACCAGTGTACACCCACAGTGCAACATTAGGGCTTTGCTCTATATTGTTGCCGGATAGTGGACATATTCAAGAAGACGATGCCAAGTTTTATAGTTTGCATAAACTTAGTAAACATGAAACGCCCAAACCTTTGTATGATAAGCAAACGGCTCAAGATCAAGCTGATACGGATATGTGGTGCTAAAATCTAGGTATCCATCCCAAAAGTGCTATACTACTGTATTTACAGACAGTACAGCACTTTTTTTATGAGCAAAAAATCTTGCCAGAAAAAACCACCAAGGATACCAGCCGAGTTCAGAGGGATTCAGGTAAATTGTTGTAAGTTTACTAGATGTGAGAATTTTGGCCTTACACCAGAAAAGGCAAGAGAGACCGAACTTTTCCAAGAATATAATAAAGATAAATTAAATCGTCAAGTCCGAGAGTCCGACCCTTACTACACTATCACTGGGAACACCATCAAGTGCAAATCTTGTGAGCTAATAAAGGACGCAACTGGAAAGAACAACCAAGTATACTACTCACTGAAAAGTAACATTGCTGTTCGTGAAGAATTTGATCGCATTAGCTCTTACCTTATTAAGCCCGGAAGTATTTGCACCAACCCAGAATGTCCCTCCCACGAGACAGAAATATATGATATTAAGAAAAATGGCTATACAAACAAAGGTATACCTCGTTTTAAATGCAATGTGTGCGGGAAAGCTCCAACTGGAAAGCCTACCAATCGAGAGCATAAAAGACCTGAACTCAACAAGGCGTTTTTCAAAAGTTTAGTTAGCAAATCTCCTTTGAGAGCGATTGAATTTCGCTTTGATATGAGCATGGCTGCTATTTACAGAAGAATTGACTTCATCCATAGGCAATGCATGGCCTTTGTTGCTGATCGTGAACGCAGGCTATATGAATCAAAATCATTTGAACGCCTTTATCTTTGTACCGATAGGATTGTTCAGAAGAGTAATTGGACGAATCGTAAAAGCAAAAAGAATTGTGAGTTTTATGGTATAGCGACTGCTGAACTAACAACAGACTACGTGCTGGCCTTTAACTTCAATTATGATCCTGATGTTAACCCTACTGAAATTGAAAATGAAGCGTCAGCAATCAAGGATTCGGAGCATTTAAAACATAATCGTAAGTTCGCTAGACTCTGGCTTAATGTTGATTTTGAACAAAGTAAAATTGACCGAGCCAACAAGAAAAAACGTCTTTCAGGCAACCAGCATGAGCGCATAGGCAACAAAACTTTAGAAATATTGGAAGACGAAGATCAATCTTCAGAGCTTTATGATAAGCATACTGCACTGCCATCAAAAGGGATGGAAGTTCACAACGAATATACAATGGCAGCACACTTCTATTTAATTAAGAAACTAACTCAAAATGCTGAAATGACCCGTTTCTATCTAGACTTGGACGCAGGTATGAAAACATGGCTTCTCGCGGCATTTAAGGAGGAAATATTAGAAGGTAATTGTGATGGCTTCTTGGTTAACATGGATAAAGAGTTAACTGTTGATGTGAAGCGTCAAGAATTTCAAAAAGCAAAAGATGCTATTGAAAAATACGCACATATTACATACGAATCCTTAAGTGCCAAAGACCGTGTAATGTTCATCAATAAGATGATAATTGACGATATAAGATCGCCTTTCCAGCCAGAAGGCTCAGTAGATTCTTGGGTTAGAAATCCCACACCATTTATGGGGGAGCCAAATAAGATGATATCGGCTTTTACCAATATTGAACGCTTTGACTTAACTCATCAAGCTAACCTTTATCGTAAAGGCTCTCTGCACGCTGTAGACCGATTTTTTCAGAAGCTTAGACGCAGAGTAAGCATTTTTGAAAGACCGTTTCAGTCAGGCTCTAATAGGCACAGAATATGGAATGGCTATAGCCCATACAATCCAGCTATGTACCAAAAAATGGCTGATATTTACCGTGTTTTTTACAACTACTGTGACGTTTCTAGTAAATACAAAAAGACCCCTGCGATGAGAATTGGACTAGCAAAGGGGCCAGTTGATATAGAAAAAGTTATATATTTTGAAAAGTACAACAAATGAAATACCTAATACTGGTTGAAATTTGAGCTATGTTATGTCACATTACATAACACTCTATTTGTGAAATTAGGTATAGTTATGGCTATAGGAAAATCTGGAAGAGTAGTTATTGAAATAGATCCTAAATTAAAAGAACAGTTGCATCTATCCATTAAGAAAAAGGGACTCTCACTAAAAGAATGGTTTGAGAAAAAAGCTATAGAAGATTTCCCGGAGTTAAAAGAAATACGTAAAGATTAAATTAATTAGAGGGAATTTGATGCATATAATAAAATCCATTAAATCTGGGGCGAAATTCGTTAAAAAAACTTTTAAATCAGGTGTTATAAAAGCATGTTGGTCAATATTGCAGTGCTTTGAACGACCAGCGCTCACTAATTCGGCAAAAATTCCAGATCTTTGTCCTACAGATGATGCAAAATTTGTTGATTCATACATAGATATGTTAAATGAAAGCCTATTAAATAGAGAACAAAGCGTTAAAGAAATTGCTCTGACCTCACCATATTCAGGTGGTAAAAGCTCATTCATAAATACTTATATTCGTAAAACACCATTTTTAAAATTTACATCTATTTCTCTTGCCTCTTTTAAAGACCTGTCGCAAAACATAGGCGTTGATTCACCAGAAGACAATACTGCAACACTTGTTGGAGCAAATGGAAATGGTGTTAAATTTGAATCAACTCAAAGAGAGAATCTAAGTAAAATTGAAAAAAGCATTGTTCAACAGTTACTCTATCGCACTAATAGTGAAGATACTCCAAATTCAAGATTTAGAAGAATATTTCCTCATCCTGTATCTAGCTTTGATGCTATTTCAATAGCTGCCGCCACAGTATTTTGGGCATCTATATTAGGTTCGATGATTTATCTGCCTGACTTTAAATTAGCTAAACTAGTAAACTCTGTTCTATCTTCACCTACTTGCTTAAATATACATCTTTGGATATTAAGTTATTTTGTATCCCTGCCTATGCTAGTTGTAAGAGATTTGTATAAAAATTTAAGCGGCTACAGTCTATCAAAATTTAATCCGACTAAAGGGGAATTAGCATTTGAGCAGCAAAAGAAGGACTCAATATTTAATATATACCTTGATGAAATCATATACTTTTTTTCTAGCCAAAAAACTGACGTTGTAATCTTTGAAGATTTAGATAGATTTGAAAATGTAGAAGTTTTTATAAAGCTTAAGGAATTAAACAAACTAATTAACGATAGTAAGGATGTAACTCAAAAAGTTAGGTTTATCTACGCTTTACGTGATGATGTGTTTCAAGGAAAAGATAGAACAAAGTTCTTTGATGTTATTATTCCGATAATTCCTATTGCGAGTAAGGCAAACTCATACCCTCAAATTAAAGAATTGATGACACAAGCGGGTTTGTTGAATGATGTCAATGATTCTTTCCTTAGGGGCGTTTCTGTGTACGTGGATGACATGAGAATGCTCAAAAACATAGTCACTGAATTTGTAATCTATAAAAATACCCTAACGAAAAATTTACAGCACTTAGATCTAACAAAACTTTTTGCTTTTATTATTTATAAGAATGTTTACTGTGATGATTTTGCCTTATTACATAGCGAACAAGGATTATTGAGTTCATTCTTTTTGGACATAGGTGAAATAAGAAATAATAGAGAAACAGCTTTAAAAGCTGAGATTGAGGAAATAAAGCAGCGCATATTAGATTCTGAAAGAGAGCTTACTGCTTCGCTGGAAGAGTTGAACTCAAACTACGTTATTAATTTACTTGAAAAGTTTCCTAAAAACTCTGGTGTATGGGAAGTTTCTGGATACCGTGTTTATACAATCCATAAAGCAGACATATTTGATACATTGCTCAATGACAGCTCTAGATTAACTTTTAGATCGTCACCCCAACATCAAAATTCAAGCACTAACTTTACGTTCTCTCAATTTTTAGATGAGCTATCTCCCGACTATAAAGAAAGGAAACAAAGAATAATTGATAAATCTGAATTGGGTAAACAAGCACTATCTAAAAAAATAGAGCAGCTAACTGAAGAGCTTGCTGTAGTTAATGATTTATCCCTTGCAGGCATCATTGAAACTTGTCCAAGAGAAGAAGTCTTTAAAAATATTGAAGACAAGCCATTATTAATACTTTTGCTAGAGAGAGGTTATATTGATCAACATTATAATGAATATATATCTCACTTCCATGAGGGACATACAACTCTAAACGACATGGCCTTTATTAGATGTGTTCAAGGTAATAAAGAATTAGACCCAGATAGAGTGTTAGATAATTACCAAGAAGTTCTTAAATATTTTTCAGATGAGGACTACAAAAAGAGTGCATTCTTTAACTATAAATTATTCGATGAAATACTTAAAGGCAAAGATAAATATCCTATTTACAGATTTATTGAAAATAACATAGCCCAATCTCAAAACGGAGTAATTCTGGTTAGAGATGGCCTGAAAAATCTCAAAAATAAAGAAGCTTGGATTCGTGCTGTTGTGAGCAAGTACAGAGGGTTTTGGGATGATCTTGTGAAAGAGCAATCTTTAATTCAAAAAGAAAAACACCATTTGCTTCTTCACGCTTTTAATGCATTGCCATCAAAGAACATTAATGCATATGTGAAGAATGCAATAGAAAGCTTAAATAATTATCTTAATGAAAATGAATCTATTGGTAAAAGTTTCCTTGACCTAGATTTAGATGAGGCGAAACTAGTAAATTTATTTAGCGCTCTGGATGTTAAATTTCAACATTTATCATACATTGAAAATGAAAACGATTTTCTTTCTCTAGTCTTAAAATTTAGGTTGTTTGAAGTAACAGAAAGCAACATATCTGTAATCGCAAAATCATTGTTTGATTTAGCAGATAATAGTAAGGATTTTTCAGATCTCATTAAAATTGAAGAAAATGAATTTAAGAAGTTTTTTAATGATAATATTGAAGAAATTGCCAGTTTCGTAGCGTCCAATCGACTTACCGTATCTAAAAGTGATGACTACATATGGCTTTTAAATTGTAAAGATATTAAGCAAGACACCTGCAAGAAAATAATTGAAACAAACAGTTTTAACATTGATGACATAAAAACCCTATCAAATAGATATGAGTTATCTAAAGATCTGTTGAAGCACCAACGAATAGTCCCTAATTGGAATAACACACTTTATTTGGAAGAGAACGATACAATAACTGACAAAGAGTTTAAAAGCTTTTTAAATGATAACAGTAAAGCTTTATGTTCCGAAAAAGAACCTATGCTATCTAATGAGTATGCTAAATCATTTGCGCATATGATTCTTGATGACATTATTGAATTAAAAGTTTTTGCTGATTATTTAACATTCCTGAACTATCAGTATAGCTATACTGATATAGAAGAAATACCGAGTCAAAAGCTAACTTACCTTATAGAAAATAAATTATTGCCATCAGATATAAATACCTTCGAGGCAATTTCTCATGTTAATTTTGAACAAACAGTTAAGTATTTATTAAATAACTTCGAAAGCTTTATTAGTGGTGGAGATTTGATTGATGAGCTACAAATTAATTCTGAGCTATTTTATGAATTATTAAAATCAAATGAATTTCACGCTAAAAATAAAAAGGTATTAGTGGAATCCAGAAGCGAACTATTAAGCTTTAGTGATAATGAAGAAATATTAAAATTTCTTTTTGGATATAAGGATGTTATTCAGGATAAAGACATTGATTATTTAAATATCCCCAAGCTGCCTCTAGGATTCTTGAAAAATACTATTTTGGAGTCAGATGATGATTTCAAAAAAATATTGTTGGCAAGTCAGCTTCAATATTTAGATGATGATGAAGTGGTTAACATTTTGACAATATCGAAGATTGATTTTAGTAATGCTTTTACCCCCAAAAGGTCTTTTAAAGTTGCAAAAAATAACATTAATATTATTTTTGCAACCAAACTCGAAGAGCGAGGTTTAATTTCCTCATTTAAAGACTACAAAAGGAAATCAAATTCTGATGGTAATGAACAACTTGAAATTTTCGTAAAGAAAAGTGTCACCAGTAAATATTTAATCGATAATACTTAAACTATGTAAGCTTATTACGTAAAAAGCCTACATATTTATGTAGGCTTTTAAGTTTTAGATTTATGGTGCTATTACCTAGCACCACGTATCCGTACCAGCTTGCCTCAAGATAGCTTATCTATTTTTGAAACGGTTGACTTTGAAGAAGAAGTTATAGTCGGCGATATCACCTTTTATCTGCAACCAGTAGGCCATATTCTGGGGGCTGCCAGCATTATTTTACAAGCAAATGGAAAAACGGTTGGGTTTTCAGGTGATGTTGGTCGTACTCATGATCTGTTAATGCCGCCTCCTAAGGCATTACCCAAGTTGGATTTGTTATTGCTCGAATCTACTTACGGTAATCGGGAGCACTCTATTGACGACCCTTATGATCAAGTTGCAGATATTATCAATACAACAGTGAAAAAAGGAGGTATCACCCTTATTCCCAGCTTTGCCGTTGGCAGAACAGAAGTAATTCAACATATTCTTGCGACCCTGATTGAGCAAAAAAGAATTCCGAAAATTCCTATATTCCTCGATAGTCCTATGGCGATTAATGTTTTTGATTTTTACTGTCAGTTCAACGAATTAATTAAGCTTTCAAAAGAATGTTGTCACAAGATGTGTAATGTTGCGTCTTTTGTGCGAACTGTAGATGAGTCTAAATCTTTGTCGGAAGTCGCTATGCCGCACATTATTATTGCAGGAAGTGGCATGGTGACAGGAGGGCGTATTCTTCACCATCTTAAGAGACTTGTGGGGGACTATCGCACGACTGTTTTATTTACTGGCTATCAGTCTGGAGGAACTAGGGGAGGGAAAATGTTGTGCGGCGTTGACACAATTAAGATTCATGGCAAATGGCTCCCAGTGAAAGCAGATGTAAAAGTGGTACATGGCCTGTCTGGGCATGGTGATTTTAAAGAATTAACTCAATGGCTATTGTCGTCACCATTAAACAAAAATACTCCCATAAAACTTGTGCATGGCGACCCTGAAGCAAGCGAAACATTTCGAGATTATTTGAGTCAACATACGGGTTTTGATGTTAGTGTTGCAAGTTATAAAAGCATCATCAAAGTTGAATAACCCTATTTTAAGCAAGCCGCTAAGCAATGAAGGAAAGTACAATGAAGAGCAGAACCAAGATTCTTATTGTAGGTGGTTATGGAAATGTAGGGCACTTTATTGTAGCAGACTTGGCTAAGGATTATTCTGGCGATCTTATCATAGCGGGTCGAGATTTATTGAAAGCCCAAGTAACAGCAAAAAAGTTTGGTGATAAAGTTTCAGCTAAAGTTTCAGCTAAAGTTTTAGATGTAAATTGCAACGTTTTTCAGGAAGAAGCATTCTCAGATGTTAAGCTGGTGATCATGTGCATAGATTAGCGGAACACTACATTTGTTGAGTTTTGTATCAATCAAGGCATAAATTACATCGATATTACAGCAAGCTATGAATTTATTTATCAGCTTGAAAAATGTCATTCATTAGCCGTTAAAAATAAATCTACTGTCATATTAAGCGTAGGTGTTGCTCCGGGTCTAACAAATTTGCTGGCTAAGCTTTGCAAGCAAAATAATGAGTTAGTTAAATTCATTGATATTTATATTCTTTTAGGTACGGGCGGAAAGCATGGTGACGCTGCATACCGTTGGATGCTTAAAGACATAAACGATACGTTTCACTTTAATGTATCAGGGAAAAATGTAACGTATTCCTCTTTTACTGAAGGAATGTCCACCACTATTGCTGATGAAGTAAATACTAGGACCTTTTATCGTTCAAATTTTTCTGACCAACATGTCATACCGCAAACCTTAAACATTAATTCAGCCAGCACGTATCTTTGCTTTGATTCTAAATTACTAACCACGTTAATTGTTTTTCTAAAATGGACAGGAATAAGTAAGCTGCTAAAAATTCATTGGTTTCAGCGGATTACAATTAAGTTATTCAAGTTATTCAATTTAGGTAGTGAAGCTTTTTTTATTAAAGTCATAGGTAAGGATTCTAATGGTAAAAATTCTGCAAACTCATTTAGTTTAACAGGAGTTAATGAAGGTAAAGTGACGGCCAGTGTAGCAAGCCAATTAGCCCGAATTATGTTGAAAAGTAATGTTAAAAAAGGCGTTCATCATATTGAAAATATCGTACAACCGAAAGAATTTGTTTACCAACTTGATGTGGATCTAGTCATTAAACCAGTGAGGGGAAATTAATTATGAAACTTAACGAAAAAGCTTTTTCGTTGGCTTGTGCCGCAGCCTTTGCCATTGTTTGGAGTGTGTGTTCAGTTGTGGTTATGGTGATGCCGGAGATGATGTCAAACATGACCTCCAAGATGTTACATACAGATTGGCAAATTATGGGCTGGCATATGTCAATAACCTCAGCAATATGGGGAGGCATACTCTGGGCTTTACTAGCAGGTTTAATTGGCTGGCTGATTGCTAAGATCTATAACATGCAATCAAGTAATTAAAGAAGGCAGAATTTATTGAAATTTTTTAGATGAAACTATCCAAATTAACAATAATTCAGTATTGATAAGCTAGTTATAGCTTTAGAATAGCTAAATGCTATTACGTACTTTAAGTCACCACGCTAATATTAGCATGGTGACTTAAAAGCTAGTGGTGATAAAATTATCGCGATAGCTCTTTTATTTTTGCTTTTGAAAACCAGTTAAATAAAACAGGTAAAACAAATAATGTAAGTAGTGTTGCAGTTACTAACCCTCCCACAATAACACTTGCTAACGGCCTCTGAATTTCCGCTCCAACGCCATTGGACATTAACATCGGTATTAAACCTAAAGCGGATGTTATTGCTGTCATAAGAACAGGCCTTAAACGCGATATAGCTCCGTCAAATACAGCCTTATTAACTTCTATGCCATCTCTAATTCGCTGATTAATACTCTCGACCATCACTACACCGTTTAGTACAGCAACGCCAAATAGTGTAATAAACCCAACGGAGCTTGGTACAGATAGGTATTGCCCAGATAAATATAAAGAGAATACCCCACCTATCACAGCAAGAGGAACGTTTACTAATATGAGCATTGCTTGGCCAACAGAGCCAAAAGCGAAATAAAGTAATAATGCTATTAGAGCAAGTGAAAATGGGACAACGATAGCCAATCTATTTTGAGCACGTTGCTGGCTTTCGAATTGCCCCCCGATAGAAACAGAATAGCCAGCAGGTAAATCTACCTTATCAGTAATTGCTTTTCTGATATCTGAAACAACACTCCCCATATCTCTATCTTGCACATTTGCTTGAATAACAACGCGCCTTTGAACGTCATCTCTTCTTACTTGTGGAGGTCCTGATTCATACGAAACTGAAGAAACATCACCTAATCTAACCCAAGCACCAGTAGGAGACTGGACGCGTATATCAGCAATAGCATCCTTATTTTGGCGGTATTCTTCCTTGATGCGCACGTATATATCGTAACGCTCATTGCCATTGATGATCTGTCCAGCTTCAACACCGCCTATGCCATCTTGTACAACTTCCATTATATCGCTAACTGACAGACCAAACCGTGAAAGTTCTTGTCTATTGGGCTTTACAACAAGTTGAGCTTCGCCTGCAATTTGCTCCAATGCAACATCTCTAGCTCCTTCGATACCACTTATTACTGTTTCAATCTCTTGGCCTTTTGTTGACAATATATTAAGGTCTGGGCCGAATAATTTAATCGCTAGCTGAGCTTTTACACCTGATAATAGTTCATCTACACGAGTTGAAATGGGCTGAGAAAAATTAAGTAACAGGCCCGGATATTCTTCTAATGACCTCTCCATTTTTTCTTGCAGTTCATAGCGGTTTGTTGCACTTGTCCAATCAGATGTTGGTTTCAGACCAATATAAATTTCAATATTGTTCACTGGTTCAGGATCACCTCCTATTTCAGCTCTACCAATACGACTCAAAGCATATGTGACTTCTGGGAATGCCAACAGTTTTTCTTCTAGAATAGGAGCTACCGTCAAAGCGGTGTCTAAGCTTGATGACGGAGCAAGTGTTACTCTTAAATTTATTGTTCCTTCCTCCAGCTCTGGAACAAATTCAGTTCCTATGTAGGGGATTGTAGCGAAAGCAGAAACCACTAGAATTATTGATATTGAAACAACCAGCTTCGTGCGATTAAGTGCGAATTTAAGCCCTTTCCTATATATCTTATCTAAAGGTTGTAATACAAAACTTTCTCTTTCTTTCACACCTTTGTGAAACATGTAGGTAGCTAATGCAGGGACAATGAAAAGAGCAACTACGATAGCCGATATAACGGCTAAGATGATGCTTACTGCCATTGGTTGGAATAGCTTGGCTTCAACACCTTCAAAGCTAAATAGTGGCGTGAACACAACTAAAATGATCGAAGCAGCAAAGAATACTGGGCGAGCAACTTCTTTTCCGGCTTGTTTAAGACGTAATTTAATACCGTGAACATCTTTTTCTACATCATGTGGATCGTTATCCGATAAAGAAACGCGTTTTTTCACACTTTCTGCGTGTGCGGGGTCAGGTGTATTCAAATGCTTAAACATATTTTCAACCATTACCACAGAGCCGTCTACTAACATTCCGATTGCTACTGCAATGCCTCCCAAAGACATCAGGTTTGCAGAGATCCCCCACCAAGACATTACCATTAATGCAATTCCAATAGAAATTGGGATTGAGATGAGAACAAGAAAGGTTGCTCTTAAGTTCATCAAAAATAATGCAAGAACAATACAGATGAAAATAAACGCTAGTATCAGAGCATTAACGACGGTGTTTACAGCTTGTTCTATTAAATCAGCTTGATCATAGAAAGGTTCGAATCTAACTCCTTCAGGCAGGGCTTGATTAATTAATGGAATTCTTGCGTTTATGCCGTCAATAGTAGCTTTTGTATTTGACCCCATTCTTTTAAGCACAATACCAGAAACAACTTCACCTAAGCTTTCAACTTGCCCATTTTCGTTCCTTCTAGTCATTGTAACAGCGCCTTGTCGAATCTCACTACCAATTTCGACTTTGGCAACATCTGATATTGTGACAACAGCTCCGTCTAGTGTCTTAACTGGAACTTGCTTAATATTTGTGATGCCAGCTTCGCCACTTTCAAACCAACCTGTGCCTCGAATGACGAGTTGCTCTTGTCCTCTATTCATGTACCAGCCACCAACATTGGCATTATTTGCATCAAGCGCTTTAACTATATCCTCTTGTGTTAACTCATACGATAAGAGTTTAGATGGTTCAACATTAACTTGATATTGCTTAACACTACCACCGAAAGATAAAACATCTGTAACACCATCTACAGGCATGAGTAATAATTTGACAATCCAGTCATTTAGGCTTCTAAGTGACATCGCATCATATCCAGTATCATTGCTAGATATCAAAAGGTATTGAAACACTTGACCTAGACCAGATGTGTTAGGTCCCATTTCAGGCGTGCCGACTCCTTCAGGTATAAGCTCCTTGGCAGCTTGAAGCCGCTCAAAGACTAACTGCCTTGCAAAGTAGATATCAGTACCTTCTTTAAACACGACAGTCACGCCAGACAAACCTGTTTTGGAGATAGAGCGTACTTGCTCAACGTCTGGCAAAGCGTACATAACGGCTTCTATCGGATAAGTAATAAGTTGCTCTACTTCTTCTGCTGCGAGTCCGGGAGCTTCTGTATTTACGGCAACTTGTACATTAGTCACATCAGGAAATGCATCTAAATTTAGTTTCGGAATCATCATAATCGCGCTTACTACAGTAGCGATTAAAGCTATTATTATTAGGAGTCGATTATTTATGGAAAAATCTATTATACGATTAAACATACCCGTTCTCCTTAGTGATTGTGCGGATCAAATCCGCTTTTAGCAATTTCAGATGCAACAAAGAAGGCTCCTTTGGTCACAATACGGGTTCCACTATCTAAGCCAATAATTTCTCTCAAATTTCCTAAAGATCTGCCCAATTTTATTTCTGTTGCTTTGAACTCACCCGGATGATCTTCGACGAAAACAGTCCAATCACCATCCGCGCTTCGGATTAGAGCGTCTTCTGGCACTGCCATCACTTTATCTTGAGTTGCAAACTTGAAGTTAACTTTCACGAACATACCAGAATGAAGATTGTCGTCTTCATTGTTAACTGCAAGTCGAATTATTCGTGTTCTAGTTATAGGGTCTATGGTGTGTGCTTCTTGAATTACTTTTGCATTATACGCTTGACCTTCAAAAGTAACGTAAGCTTCAGAATCTATAGATACTTGCAAATTTTTATTTGGTGAAACTCTTGCTTCAACCCATAATTGCTTTTCATCGGCTATCATCATAATCGTATCACCAGCAGCAACTCGTTGGCCTTGAATAAAGTCATCCAGTAAGACAACACCTTCTCGTTGAGCTATTAATGAATATTGACCAAATGTACTAATATCTTTGTTCGAAATATTAGCGATCGACTTTTCAGTTAAGCCTAAAGCGATGAGCCTACCATATGTGGCTTTATATGTGGTTTGCGCTTGTAACAAACGACTTTCACTGACTGTTTTATTACCTAGTGTTTTTATTCTTCGCCACTCTGTTGACGCTATTAGGTAATCAGCTTGTGCCTGTGCCACAGTCTCGCTAAATAAGGTAACTAATGTTTGCCCTATTTCAACATGTTCACCGAGGGCAGCATGGCGGCTAATAATGACAGATTCTGTTCTTGGTGAAACAACATAACTACTGTAGCCATTTGCTTTAACCTCTCCGGGCGCATAAACGGTACTGAAATGGTATTCTGGGTTAATACTGTCTACTTTGATGGTAGCTAATGACAATTTTTGAGGGCTTAGGGTTATACCTTCTTCATGTTCCTCTTCGGTTTCATCATTTTTCTGATTGTTTATTGGGTTATTTTGATGTGTTAAATCATCATGTTTGTTTTCTGAATGCTTATGTTCTTGTTCATTATCATGCTTATGTTCGTCTACTTCCTGTTGACGTTGGACACTCGTTTTATTTTCAGTGTTAAGAGGAAGAGCATAAACTTGATTGTATGATAAAAGCTCAAGAAAAATACTTCCAATTGCTAATACTAGAATTTTACTTTTGATTACTGTATTCATATCATTTACCTATAATTCTTTTTAAATTTGAAAAATCTTCACTAGTTGAACTGAATGCCTAAATTTCAAATTTGGAAATTTGTCCAATGCTCTGAATGAAAGATACTTCGGAAAGCTTGAATTGTTTCTTTAGTTGAATGCCTGAGAGTAGTCCTTCGGTACGCTGGCTAAACGCGAATAAATAGTCCGAAGTGTTTATATCACCAGCTTCCCACCTAGCATTTAGCAAACTCAAACTATTACCTAATCTGTTTTGCATGAGGTTTTTCCACTTTGCAAAGTACTTTTTATTTGTGATGAGTGATTCAAATTTAGCTTGAGCTTCAAAAGATTGCCTTCGATATTTTGATTGGAAATTTGCCTCTGCTGCTATAGCTTCTAAATTGGCAGCTTTCATTACATCAGAGTAGTTGTTTCTAATGTTCATAGGCATAGAAAAAGTTAGACCAACTATATTGTCGTCATTATTTTTTCCTGCGCTAATCCCAATAGTGGGATTAGCTTTATACTCTATGGACGTTAGTTGGGCTTTTAACTTCTGTTCGTGCCATAGAGCTTTTGCCTGAAGAACAGTTGGGTGCTCTTCAATCCATTCTTTCTTGAACGTGTAGTTTTCAATATCAATCGAAAAAGAAAGCTTGTTTTGGAGTTCTGGTGTCCAATCTGGTAATAATTCTAGAACTTTTACTTCGGCAGTTTTCAAGGCAGTCTGATATTCAGCTATCTGAATGAAAACTTGTGATAGGTTTAAATAAACTAACTCCGCATCTAAAGGCTCAAGAATTCCTGCATCTAGCTTCTCTTCTACAATATTGAGTAAAGTTTTGAGTTGCTTTTCTCTTTCAATGACGAGTAAAGATGCTTCTTTGGCTGCTTGCCATGTTACGATGGCCTGAATTGCATTAGCTTTTTTGGACTCTAGTAAATCCAATAATTGCTGCTGGCTAGCATAAAATGCGATTTTACCAATTGAATCGTTGATAGCACGTTTATCCCATAAATCGATTGTTTGACTTATTCCGATTGAATAATTGTTAAAGTCACCTTCTTTATCGAAACTAGCTTCAAAATCGGGGTTATAAACCGCCTGTGTTAGGCTTTTTGCCCGATAATCACTTGCTTTTAGTAATTCTCTCGCTTCAATAACTTCAGGATCTTTGTTTATTTGGGTGTCTATCCACGTAACGTTTTCTTGTTTACTGTAAGCTATACTGGTAAAACTTACAGCCACGGCTAAAGTCAGGAATACACCTGAATGTTTTACATATTTATACATAGGACTCTTAATCTATTTATTAGTTAATCAAACCCATTCATCCGTTATAGATGACTATTAGGGCAGTTAAATATTTAATATGATTAAGATATAGGAGGGCGCAAAATAGCGTCTAAATATTCTTTTGTTTGGTCGAATTGATTAGGAATATTATTGATAGTAGTTAATGTAACGGAAATATTAATATTATCAATGATAACCCAAGAGAGATGACTTCCACTGCAATGACCACAGTGATGACAATCACTAATATTATGACCGTCTTCACTATTTTCTTCACCATTGCTGCTCATATCATTTTTATGATCATGTTGAGTTTGAATGTGATCAATATCTATTTGATGCAATTGAGATGTAGCAGACGCGAAAGCAGATAACGATTGTAAAACAATCGAAACAACTAATAGCAATTTGATAACACCTGTAAAATTCAATTTAATCACCTTTCAAAACAAGCATATGCAACATACCAGAAAACGGTTGAATCAGCTAGTTTTTATTCCCCATTATCTCGGCAGACTTCATCTGGAAACTCAAATTCAATAGTAGTGTGAGACAAGTTAAAATGAAAAAGTTCCTTTGCTATTATGTTTTTTAATTCGAGAAGTTTTTCAACATTATAGTTCTGAGCTAATTCTAAATGAGCTGTTAGTACATGTTTTTCACCGTCTAATGACCAAAAATGCATATGGTGGACTCCTAGAACTTCAGGGATTCTAGTTAAAACGTCTTCGATATCATCGTGAGATTTTTGATCAGGTGTCCCTTGGAGAAACAGTAACAATGTAGCTTTTAGGTTTTTGAGAACATTAAATAAAATGAAGAGTGTAAAGCATATTGACAGCAATGGATCCAATATAGGCAGCTCCACAAAGAGTAGTACAATTGAAACGATTAGAACTGCGACCCAACCTAAAACATCTTCTAGGAGGTGCCATGTTAGGACTCGCTCATTTAACGTTTTTCCAGCTCTTAATTTGTAAACAGCATAACCATTTACTGTGACTCCTAATAATGCTAACCCTAGCATTCCTTCAACCATAGGCATTTCAGGGTTAAATAGCCTAGGAGTAGCTTCAAGCAAAATCCATATTGAACCAACAACCAACACAAGACTATTTACTAATGCGCCAAATAGGGATAGCCGTTTATAACCGTAGCTAAATCTATCAGATGGCTTTTTATCGGAAAAGCGGCTTAAAATCCACGCAAAACCTATTGAAAGGCTATCGCCAAGATCATGTACAGCATCAGCCATTATAGCGGTGCTATTAGTTAACCAGCCACCTATGAATTCTATTATTGTAAAGGATACATTTAGAAAAAATGTCCAACCTATTCGGCTGTCTTTGTCGTTAGCATGATTATGGCTGTGATTATGCATTTTCGCCTCTAATGTTTTTTCATCTCGAATGGCTGCAACATTCAGTTAGTGCAAGAAAAAATATAACGGCACTGAAGTAAAAAACAATAAAGTAAGTGTATTTCAACTCAATTTTACTAATATTCATTGAAGGCCGTAATTATTTGTTTAATAGTTCAACTGTAAAGTCTATAGTTACTATAGAGTCAAGCTAAAAGTTAGAATTTCATGAAAATAGGTGAACTTTCAAAAACGACAGGGTGTTCTATACAAACAATTCGGTATTACGAGAAAGAAGGATTGCTTTCTATTCCTGAACGTACAGAAGGGAATTACAGGTTATATGGCGATCTGGCTTTAAAAGAGTTAGAGTTTATAAAGCATTGTCGAAGTTTGAATATCCCCTTAACAGATGTAAAACGACTTATTGAACTGAAAAATAAGCCTGAGGAAAGCTGTGCAAGTGTTAATAAGCTCATTGCTCAACAATTGACCTTAGTTAACAATCGAATGAGAGAACTCGAAGCACTAAAAGCTGAGCTACAACAAATGGCAAGTTTGTGTACAACTGAAAACACCGTTGAAGCGTGTGGAATAATTAAGTCACTTGATAGTTAGAATTGTCATTCATTTTCTCTCTGCATGTGTACGAATGTGGGCGTTTCATTTCGTTCATGTACGAAATTTGTTTAGTGAACTTTCGTTCACTTAATTGGTAAGGTGTACGAAATTATAGCTTTCGGACATTTATATGAGTGAAAATAAAGAAATCAGAAAAATATCATTCGAAGAGTTAAAAGAAATTTTAAGAGATCCATTTAGAGTAATAGTGGAAGAAGGTAATACCACTCACATTTGTGAATATGGACAAGAAACCAATAAGGTACTTGAACTAGTGTCATTAAGTTCAGAAGCTCACAAATTAATTAAGCATTTAAGCAATAACAACATTATTTATAAATCTAAATGGGGAAGAAACATAGTTTCTGAACTTCCTGATTTCGCAATGTTCTATGATATTCATCGAGGAGATATCTATGGAAAGCAAACTGATGATGAGTACGAGATAGCAGCATCTTTACAGTTGGCTGAAGCTAGATAGTATATGAAAGTTGGTTTTGCCAGAGTATCGACTCAAGGACAAGAGCTTGATATGCAACTTACTAAATTAACAGAATTTGGCTGTGAAAGAATCTTTCAGGGTAAACAGTCTGGCGCTTCGGTTAAAAATGATGAGATGCTAAAAGAGCTTATTGATTTTATAAGAGATGGTGATGAGGTTATTGTAACTCGTCTAGACCGATTAGGTCGTTCTTTAAAATCTATTCTTAACGCTATAGAGGATATTCATCGCAAAGGTGCAAATCTTAAAACTATTGATGGCTCACTTAATACAAGCAGTGATAACCCTTTTTCCAAAGCGATGATTAATCTGTGCGGAGTATTTGCGCAACTTGAACGTGACCTTATTCACAGCAGAACTGCTGAAGGTCGCGAAAAACCTAAAGCTCAAGGTAAGCATTTGGGAAGGTTGCCAGCATTATCTAATAAACAAGCTAAAGATATAATGGAAGCTACATCCAGAGGTGAATCTATCTCTAGTTTGGCAAAAAAGTACAAAGTTAGTCGCTCAACAATCAATCGAACACTTAATCGAATCTCAGAAGAAGGCTAAGTACACATTTTATAGATATATTCCACTTGAAACTTCAAGTGGGGAGCATAAAGTATTTTTAAAACATACTGAAATGGTGAGAATTTTAATTTTATTTAGAGAGGTGTTGTAGTGAAAAATAGTTCGTTTTTAGCATGGATACTTCGTATGAACCTCATTAAGCGATGGTCTCCTATGCACTTAATGAAACAAGAAAATGTTGCAGAGCATAGCCATCAAGTTGCCGTTATTGCTCACCTCCTAGCAACTATTAAAAATGTGTACTGCGGTGGTCAAATAAGACCTGAGAAGGCGGCTACGATTGCTTTGTACCATGAGGTTTCTGAAACAAAACTTCAAGATATTAATCATGTTACAAAATACAGCTCACCAGCATTAACAGAAGAATTCAAGAAAATTGAAGATTTGGCTGAAATCGAGTGCTTAAACACTCTACCTGAAAAATTGAAGCCACTGTTTAAAGAGCTGGTTATTCAAAAGCAGGTAGATAAAGAATATAAGAAACTAGTTAAAGCGGCAGATGTTCTGACTGCTTATTTTAAAGCGTGCGATGAACTCAAATTCCATAACCCTGAATTCGTATCTGTTAAAAATCGTTTATCTGAGAAAGTTGATGCATATAAAGAAGAAATGCCGGAAGTAGGTGTGTTCATGGATCTATTTGAACAAAACTGCTTGGCTAGCATAGATGATTTATCTAACTAAACTTGACTTTTGGAATTTGTATGTGATAAATTGTATGTAAATCTTTTAGCTAAACATTATATTTTACAAGGCTTAAAGCTTCCTTCCTATATAAAAAAATACAAAATTGGTGTTCTCTTCCGAAGCGTGGGTGACCGATATCGTGGGCTAAACATAAGGTTTCAATTAAGCTAGTGCTTGGAAACAGCGAAAAATCAGGATGACTATTTTGTAAATGGCGTAATAAACCGGTACCAATTTGTGCAACTTCGAGCGAGTGAGTGAGTCGAGTGCGATAGAAGTCATTCACGCCTATCGACATGATCTGCGTCTTGGCTTGCAGTCGCCTGAAAGCAGCTGCATGAATAATACGCGAGCGGTCTACTTGAAACGCAGAGCGATTATCGTTAGGTCTATTTTTACGTTGTTCACAGCGTCGTTGTTGCCAGATTAAATCCATATATCCTCAATTCTGCCTTTGCTTTAAAAATGCTTAAAAACTAAATTATAACGTTGTCATAATGATTGATCAGTTAACCAATTAAGCCTGTATAAAACTTATGGGTTAGCCGTGGTTTTAGCAATCAATTCGCGTTTATTGCTGAGTTTATATATAATTACGCGCTTTTGAGTTCATTAATAGTATACATAGTGCAGGTTACAATGACGCAACGCAATGAAAAATCAGCGCGTTTTTGTTAGTAACAACCCATTCATGGATGCGGGGAATGCACGGTTTTATTGGAGATAAAATGCTAAGAAATTTACTTAAACTGGTCATTGCCGTTGTTGCAATTTATGGTTTGCTTTACCCATTTATTCAACCAGTTGAGCAATCTGAAGAAGTCGTAGAAGCGACTAAAGAAGAGAAAAAGCCAGTCAAAAAAGTCGAAGTAGAAAAACCACTTCACAATGTGAAATTGCCAGACTTTGCCAACATTCAAGATGTGCGCGAAAAAAAGCAGGCTTTCTTCGACTTTATCAAACCGCACGTAATAAAAGAAAACCAAACCATTCTGCAGCAGCGCGCGTCGTTAGAAATCGCTTTGATGATGCTGCAATTCGAAGAAGAGTTAACTTCAACGCAAGTCAAAAAGCTGGATGATATTTTCGCTTATTATCGTTTAGATGAGGGTGAGTACACGGTCGAGCGCATTAAAAATGCTTTAATTCATGTCGATATTATTCCAAAAGAATTGGCGTTAATGCAGGCAGCCAATGAATCGGCTTGGGGTACATCAAGGTTTGCGCGAATAGGCCTTAACTTTTTTGGTCAGTGGTGTTACAAGAAGGGCTGTGGATTGGTTCCTAAAAGACGCGCTAATGAAGCGGCACACGAAGTGGCTGCATTCAAGTCAGTTCGAGCCAGTGTGCAATCGTATTTTAGAAATTTAAACACCCATAACGCATACGCTGAGCTTAGAGCAAAGCGCGCGCAATTACGTGCCGAGAAAAAGCCTATTGAAGCCACAGAGCTTACTGAAGGCCTACTTTCTTACTCTGAGCGTGGCGATGCGTATATTGAAGAACTGAATGACATGATACGTCATAACAAGGCTTATTTTAATGAAGAATAAATTTTTTGCGCTCGCGTTAGCGGCTTTAGGTTTTGCTCAACCTGCAATGGCCGATAACTTTGTGGTTTCTTACGATGGTTTTCACGACCGTTTGAAGGTGCTCGAAAAAGGTGAGTTCGAATTCGCACGGGTTAATTTTTACATTGTTGATATCGCGAGCCTTGAGCCGTGTAAAATCGCCAAGGGTAAAATTGTCACCGAAAACAGCGAAACACCTTTAACGTACACTGACGAAGCGCAATTATTGCTCCCTTATGACGACCAGTTAGATAAAGACAAAGCGGTGATTGTTATTGAACCGCAAAACCCAAGGCACGATTGTCAGTTGAAGTTTCAAATAGAAGCCGAGCACTTTGGTTTAGATAACTTAACGAAAGCTGATATTTATCAGCTTCACCATGAGTTTGATGAGTTGCTTTCTGACTTGTCTGGTTTTTTTGTAAGTAAACTGATGGGCTTTTTATTGCCTTCGCAAAAAGGCATTTCGGTAAAGTTCGATAGTGACGTTAATTTTAACCAACCTGGTGTCAGCTGTGCAGATAAGGTCTGTAAGTTTACCGTTGAAGATAGCTGGGAAGGCGATGATTTTAAATTTACCAGTGACTCTATGAATTCAAAGCCTGTGTTGATCACGCCTTGGATTGAAAAATAAGCAGTTACAGTAAATTTATTGTGATAAGAAAGCGTTGAGTGTGTGCTCAGCGCTTTTTTTATGGGTGTTTAACCCGACATAAAGTCGGTGCTACCGAGGTTTTTGAATTTTTTAGAGGCTTGATACTTCTTTGTGGATTTGCGGTTTTTAACTCGACATAAAGTCGGTGCTACCGAGTTTTTAGAATTTGTGAAGAGGTTTGGTGACTCTATGTGGATTTGCGGTTTTTAACCCGACATAAAGTCGGTGCTACCGAGTTTTTGTATTTTTGAATAGGCTTGATGATTTTTTGTGGATTACGAGTTTTAACCCGACATAAAGTCGGTGCTACCGAGGTGGGGTTAAAAAATTGGGCATTGAAAAAGCAATTTTGTACAAAACAGATTGCTCAAATAGTGTTATAAAAGAAATATCATTATTTAGAGGCAAATCGATTGGCAAAAGAGCAGGCAAAATATCACTATGCCGATGTATTAAACGGCCTTGAGATAGTCGATGCACAATACGAGCGACAAACCTTTTCAAAGCATGTTCACGAAGGCTATACCATAGGCTTGATTGAGCAGGGCGCTCAGCGTTTTTATCGCAGTGGCGCAAATCATGTCGCGGCTGAAAATAGCATTATTCTAGTTAATGCTGATGATGTGCACACAGGTGAAACGGCAACCGCTGGTGGCTGGAAATATAAAGCCATTTATCCGACGGTTGAGCACTTTAATCAGATCTCAAAAGATTTATTAAATAACCAAAGTCTTACGCCTTATTTTAAAGACTCTGTGATTGAAGATGCTCGAATAGCGGCGCAGCTCAGGTGTGTATTCGAACAGATTGAAAATGGTGCATCTAAGTTGCTTATAGAAACATTGTTATACAGCACGCTGGCTCAATTGGCGTCTGGGTATGGCCGTCATGTTGAAGCGGTTAAAACAGCAAGCGTTGATGTGCAAAAACTCAAACTCGCCAGAGAGTTTTTAGACGAATATACCCAAGTTAACGTCTCGTTAGAGCAGCTAGCGAATGTGGTTGGGTGTAGTAAATTTCACTTTGTACGCCAATTCAGTCAGGCATTTGGCATTACGCCCCATGCCTATCAAATTCAAGCCAGGCTTATCAAAGCAAAGAAAATGCTACGCGCTGGTGAATCTATTATAGATACCGCTATTGGCTGTGGTTTTCATGACCAAAGTCACTTCAACCGTCATTTCAAAAAAGCGTTAGGCACAACGCCTAAACAGTTTCAACTCACCTCACTACTAGTGTAAATCAAAGCGATTTAACGAGCGCAACTTTGTACAATAATTTGTTTTGAACACCACTTATGCTTTAACGACAAACTATTCATCGTTGAGCTTAAAATATGGCATCATCCAAACCCTTAATAGAAGAATTAGACAATACGGCACCTATGCAAGCTGAAAATCAACAAGGTAATTTGAGTATTATTTTGCGAGGGTTCATCGATATGTTCCCGCTCTGTGTGGCTGTGATCCCGTGGGGGATCTTATGCGGATCTCTAGCCATTCAAGTTGGTTTGTCTCCTTGGCAGGCACAAGCCATGTCTTTGTTTGTTTTTGCAGGAGCCGCGCAGTTAGCGGGCATGCAATTAATTGGTTTGGGTAGCCCAGCCATGCCGATTTTATCTTCAACATTTGTTATAAGTTCTCGGCACTTATTGTATTCAGCGGTTTTTCAAAGCTATGTAAAAGATTTACCTTTGTTCAAGCGCATCGTTTTTGCATTCTTTTTAACAGATGAAATGTTTGCACTGACCAACGCCTACATCGCAAAAAATAAACGTTTCTGTTACGTGTATGCGGTTGCATCGGGTATTGCCTTTTATGTGATGTGGAATCTAGCCACGCTGGTTGGCATAGTAGTGGGAAATAACATAGAGAATCTGCAAGCCTATGGGTTAGAGTTTGCCATAGCGGCGACTTTCATTGCTTTAGTGGTGCCAGCTATAAAAGACAAACCTGTTTTGATGTCGGTGTTGGCAAGTGGTGTCTCTGTGTTGGTTTTAGAGCTGTTAGCATTTGAGTACGCGTTAATTGCGTCGACCTTTATTGGTATGTTTGCAGGGTATTACTTTGTAAGAAAGAGTGCCTCAAGAAATATGAGCGATAAATACACAGCTAAGCAGGAGCAAAGTGATGAGTAACGATCTATTGATAGTATTAATGACGGTGATCACTTTCTCATGTCGATATTTGTTTTTTATGAAGTCATTACCCATCAGTTTGAGCCCTAAAATACAACAGTTGTTGCAGTACACAGCACCATCGGTGCTAACAGCAATGTGGGTACCGATTGTGTTTTTAGGTCATAAAACCGAAGGCGCTGCGTTTCTTCAAAGCCCATTTTTGTACGCTGGGTTAATTACTGTCTTGGCGAGTTTGAAAATTAAAAATACCCTGGCTGTAGTGGTCTTAGGAATGGGGTCATTTTTGATATTGAATTGGGTTTTATGAATGATATTTGTTTATCAGATAACCTAGGTGTTTCTAGTTTTAACAGGCTTATTAGGTATTGAACCAGAGATTTCAAGCAATTTTTCCTTTGTATTTTAAGACAAACTCATGACTAAGTGCTTGGTACTCGGGGGGCTTGTAGCCCCACTAACTCATACCTTTCGGAGGCTCTAATTCTTATACGACAGTTTTGCGCTGCTTACTGCATACCTTGGGTGATTTTGGGTGTGATGTCGTCAAGTTGGCGCAGGGTGGTTTGCATGCCAGCTAGGGCTTCATCGGGTAGGGTGTGGCGCAGAATAAAGCTGTCGGTGATTTCTTTTAACGCATCACGTAGCCCATTTATTTTATCAGTGACTTCTCCTGCGGCTTGTTTACCTATGTCATGCCAGTTGAGTGCGCGTAAATAAGTAACTGGGTCGCCTATACCGAGTTTGCGCATCACTGCAATAGCGGCATCAAGGCCAGCGGCAGGGTTTTTGATGACCACTTTACCCACGCCTTTAATGGCAGAGCCAAACAGGGGAGTCAAACCAATGCCGGTGAGGGTAAAGGCAATCCAAGCATCGTTGTCATTGGCTTCATCATCATCGGTGAGCAGCATCACATTGGCTATGATATCGCGGACATCCATGATTTGGTCGACCACAGGTATCATAGAAATAATCGTGCCCGTCATAATCTGTGAGGTACTGGGGTTGGCGTTATTGGATACCTCTAAGTAAACGGTTGAGCAACGTGTCTAAAAAAATTGCAGAGTAATTTTGAAAATAAATACCTAGCCTGCCAACTAACTTGGCAGGCTCAACAACTTCCATGTTGTTAAAGAGTAAGTTATTAGTAACTAAAATGAAGTAGTCGTTATTCGTTATTCAAACGTTCAATTTCATCTGCAAGTGATTTATCCCATTCAAATTCAATACCGAAATGGCCGGACGGTTCTAGAGTGAATATAGCTCGGTTCCAATTGTTATCGTTTCCACTTGTTACTGCATGAAGCTCTTCAAATGCTTCAAATATTTCAAAAGGAACATCGAAATATTTTGGTTGATCAGGTGATAAGGTTGGAATGTATTCACTTTGAAATTCGATAGAGCCCTCAGTAAGTTCTGCTCGAATTGTTGAGCTTGACCAATCATCATCTATAGTATCGACAATTGATTGAGCTATGGTTAAGTACAAATTTTCTACGCTATTTTCCATTGGGCATATTCCTTAAAAAACGCTTCACTTTTTTACCATCAATTTCATATATTATTTCAAACGCAGTGGACCTTTTGCTTTCGCCTTTAAAAATCGAGTTTATCTCAATTTTAACTTCTTTAGGCGGGTTTCCTTTAAGTGCTTCTGCCCATTTATTTTCCATGCGCTTCCAAGCACCTTTATTCAAGTTCCCATCCATAGCGGCATAGTTGATTTGTTCACCCGGCCCTTTAAAGATAGATGCGATAAGGTGACCGCCTTCATCATCAACTAGTCCATCCTTAATACCATCTGTTTTCCCAGCTTTGCTTTGCTGATAAGTGTTTCTATCAGCTTTGTTGAGTTCGAGTTTACCAGAAACGGATTGTACTCGGCCAAATTCATCAGTTTTATAAGTGTAAGGTCCAACTTTATACGTTGCATTTGCGTCAAGCTTACCATTGAGCGACTTATTCCAGCCACCTTTACTGCCTTGTTCTAGTTCTATGACACGAGAAGGAGTTCCCGGCAACTCATTCCCTTTTGGAGGCTCTAGTTCTTTTGCGACGGTTTTGTGCGGCTGGCCGACTGTGCCTCGACTTGGCGTGAGGCCTTGATAGTCGTCGAGCGCTTTGTTAACGCGGTTGCCAATCTCTTGGGCGGCGTTTTGCATGTTTTGTTCGATTTTGGGTGAAACGTCATCTAATCGTTTAACTATCATTTGCATACCAGCTATGGCGGTGTCGGGTAGCAGTAAGTCGTATTGCCAACTGGTTGAAATATCGTGCAGCGTGTCGCGCAGTGTTTGAATGAGGTCTTTGACTTTAGTGGCGGCTTGTTGGCCATAATCACGCCAGTTGATTTGGCGTAAAAAGGTTGCGGGGTCGCCTTTACCGAGTTTTCGCAATACGCCGAGTGCGGCTTCTAAGGTGTCATCTGTGTGTTTAATAATGACTTTACCCACCCCTTTGATGGCAGAGCCAAACAGGGGAATTAAACCAATGCCAGTGAGGGTAAAGGCAATCCACGCATCGTTGTCATTGGCTTCATCATCATCGGTGAGCAGCATCACATTGGCTATGATATCGCGGACATCCATGATTTGGTCGACCACAGGGATCATAGAAATAATGGTGCCTACTACTATCTGCGAGGTGTTCGGATTTTGATTAAAGTCGCCTTGTAATGTGCCCCATAACCATTCACCCGCTTGCGAAGCCATGCTTTGTGCGTGATGCAGTTGTGCGGTGTTGCCAGACTCGGCCATTTGCTTGGCAGTGTGCGCGCTAATTTGCCCATAGAGTGGATTAGGGGTGCTGTTGTCTTCAGGTTGATAGGCTCGCGAGTCTTCACCGTATACGACGGTAAATTGTCCTGGAGGTACATTTTGTAATTGCGCTTGTCCGTTTTGGTCGAGTTGCCCAGTAAGAACAGTGCCATCATCTAATCGCACTTCATAAGGGGCATTTTGTACGGGCGACCCATCTTGGTAGTTATATGCCAGCTCAATCACACTTTGAGTGAGGGTTGCGCTACCTGCAGCTGAAATAGCTAAACTTGCGGGGTGCGAAATTGGCGAAACTGAAGGTGCCTCCGGGCTTGATGCGGTATTGGGCGATTCTAATCGATAGTCAAGAGGTGCATCTAGGGTAATAAGCCTACCTTTTAGAGACAATATATTGGTTGCAGTGAGGTTGACATTGCCACTGTTATCAATGCTTATTTCGCCACCATTACTGTGGATTTTTAGTGTGCCGCGACCATTAGCTTGAATACGTACACCGTTGTTGCCGTAATAAATTGCGGCGCCATTTGGTGTATGTAATTTAATGGCGTTATGCGTATGAAGACCTATATCTGCTTCTGCTTTAGCAAGGCATGCTCGACCCCCTTTTAAACTGAGAGAGGCTTGGCTTTGAGTACGATGGGAGGCAGAAGATAAGCTAAATTGATTTCCGCTTTGCCAATGTTGCTCGCCATTGGCATTGTATTGCAGGGTGTTTTTAGCGCTAGTGTGCAGGCTTTGACTAGTAAGTTGAGTGATTGATCCACGCTCACTTTGTATTAACAGATCGTTGCCTGCAACTAAATTTAAACTACCGAGTTGGCTTATCCATTCTATGAACTGTCGCCCAGAGGTTCTGGCGTCAAGCTTTAAATAATGCGCTTGGGCTAAGGTTTTGAGTATGACATAAGGTGTGCGCTCATCATCGTTCAAGCATAATTCATTGCCACTGGCTGTCAGCAATCGATTCTCGGTATTATTTGACGAATTGACAACAGAAGGCGCAAGCGCATTTTGGGTAACCCCGAGAATAAACCCATCACTAGGGTTGTTATTAATACAACCAACTAAAACTTCGGCATTCGGTGTGAGGGCAAAATGCCAGCCGGTAGCTTGAGCTTGGCCAGCACATGCATAAAAAGCCAACTTTTTTAGCGCTTGACTATTACTTGCAGCGTCATTTGAGGGATCTGACAAGTGTCGTTTTACCCTGTAGCTTCCCGAAGCATCTAAATGCGGTAAAGCGCCAATTGACTCCACTTTAGCTGGAAACACCATAGGTTTAGCACTGTGCGGTGGGCAATTTAGTTTTAGTGGTGTTGAGCGTGGTATGGCAAGTACCTCACAGCTAGCCTGTGTTTGTTGTTGCTGTACAAATACCTCAACAGCTTGGGTAATAGACAGTTGGCTTCGAACAATTAAAAAGTCACCGCTATCGGCAGTAATACGGTTATCTAACGAAAAGGAATGGCCTGCAAGCACGTTAGGGATATTGCCTTTTAAACGAAGCATAAATTTGTCGCTGTCATATGCTAACTGTTGCGAGGTCGCTAAATCATGTTGCAGCGCAAGATTGCCATTGAAAGGTTCAAAATAAACGCGTTCGCTATTTGCTTGAGAATGTTGCGTTTGAGCTGCGCAAGTAGTAGAACCAAACTTTAGTTTACTTTGTGATGAGCTCTGAGTGAAACCGCAGAAATTTTCAGGCGTAACATGGTTCAAACCATCGCTACCAATGGCTTGCAACAACCCTTGAGGTAGGTAGGGGCTAGATAAATTACTATCACTAACAACTATGCGTTCATCCCCTTCATGATGTTCAAACCAATAAACCAGACCATGCTCACTTAATAACCTGAAAAATAACGTGTAATGACTTTCGAAAGCTTGGATTAACTCGCTTTTGTTTGGAAGTGGGTGGCTTAATCTAAATGCGATTTGTTCATCATTGTAGCCTGCTTCTATTAATAACGTATGTAGTAAGGCGTGTACGCTTGTATCTACTAATACTCTTTGCTGTGTTTGGTTCATTAAACACTTTAGCTTGGGTGCAAAATGAAGTTTATAGCGATACAAGTCTTGCTCTAACCCAAGGCTTTCAAATTCAGCCACGTGCAAGCTAAGGAATTGTAAATGTCCGCCTGTTGCGCAAATTTCAAAAGTTATAGATTTACTCAAAAAGTCTGAGTTGTGGGCTTTTGTTTCAGAGTAAAGTGTTACCTCTCCTTGGTGGCAAGTAGAAATCTCTTGCGAGAGCAATAACTTGCCTACAAAAAAGTGAGAGTGCGTGTTGTTCAGTTGAATTAATGGTGGGGTTATGTTCCGACTTGGCATTCCTTGCTTCTCTCGAATTTAATGTTGCATTTTATTAATTAAACTATTAATTCCGCAGTTTGGAATAGTGTGCTTTTTCGATTAATAATATTTATTGCTTAATATAATTTAAAATATTATTTCATTTAAATTTCTTTCTCAATATTATTTTCTCGTTGAGAATATTTAATTTTAAATATATTGATCTTTTATTTTTATTGCCTTAATCTTTCGCGTCGAAATCGAATGAGGTCGGTTTTTAGTTTCTATTTAGCTGTTGATAGGCTTTAAATAAACAGTTTTAGTGTCTGTTTTGGTTTTGTTGATGGTGAATAAAACGCCTTGTTGTCGTTTTTTATTTTAAAAGGATTTGTTTATGAAGTTATTTAAGGTTTTATTGTTAACGTCAATTTTCACTTTAAGTGGTTGCTTAACAACTAAAGTTAATTTGGATGTTACTTCAAGTGATAACTTAAACTTGAATAAATTTGATGAGCCACTTCCTGTTGTATTAAAAGTATATCAACTTACTGACATTCAGGCATTTAATAATGCAACCTATGAGCAATTATGGAAAGCTGATAAATCAGTGCTTGCTAATTCCTTAGTGACAGTTGAAGAAAAAACAATTAATCCCTCTCAAATTACAAATATCTCTTTTGAGCAATCAGAGCAGGCAAAATATATTGCTATGGTGGCTTTATTTAGAGATATAGAGGGCGGTAAATGGCGGACTTCGTTCGAGCTCAGTAACGGTTACGTAAAAATTCCAACTTCTTTAGATATTGCTTTGAATAAAAACTCGATTGTTATTCTTGGTGCGGAAGAAGATTAATGTCTCACTTATCAATGAATTTAAAACCTGTATGGGCTGAAGGTGTTTTGTTGGCGCAACAGCACATGCAGTTACAAGAGAAGTTTTTATTACAAAACCAATCTAAACAACAGCAAATTTTTAGTTGTTACGCTTATGGTGTAAACCATTTCGATGTTGACCTTGGTGCACTCATGCGCGGTATTTTAAAAATCACCCGAATTGAAGCAATATTCAAGTCAGGCCGTTTTGTGCAATTTGAATCATCTGAACAGGGTACGCCAGATCTGCAATACACTTTGCCAGATAATGTAAGCGAAACAACAATAGCACTAGCAATGGCAGATAATGATGCTGTGGCGGGGGTGACGGGCTACAACAATCAAGGGGCGATTTGTGCCTTTGAGTCTCATTTTGTTGAAGTGGCTGATAGCCATGACTTTAATCGCAAACGCGAACTATTAGTTGCTAAACCTAATTTATTTTTAATGCCAGTTGAAAAGGGACACGCTGATCTGGAGCAGTTGGTTGTCGTTAAATTAAATCGTGATGCTAGTGGGCAATGGCAACTGAGTGACACTTTTATACCGCCTCTAGTGAATGCTAAAAGTAACTTATTCTTACGTGATTTTTTAAAAAGAACCTGTGATTTAGTAAACGCGAAGGTAAAAGTGTTATTAAGTCGGCGCAATGATCTTGGTGCGGTGACAGATTTCGGTCCAAATGAAATGAATACATTCTTACTGTTAAGCTCTATGGTAAGCCACGCTGCGCAATTTGAACATTTAAAAGGTTTGAATACACTTCACCCAGAGCGTTTATATTGTCAACTTATTGACTTGATTAGTAATGTTTCAGTTTTTGAACATGCGGATATTGCTAATCACTTGCCGGTATACGAGCACGATAATTTAGAAACCGTGTTCACCCAACTTGCGCAATCGCTTAGTCAACTCATTGATGGGGTAGTGCCTAAGAAAATGGCGCCATTGGCGTTACAGAGAAAGTCATCAGCTATATATCAAGTCGATACAATTGATCCGCAATTACTTGATCAAAGTGAACTTTATTTGGCTGTGTATTTTGAAGCTGAATCAACACAGTGGATTGATGTATTCACCGAACAAGTAAAGCTTGCAGCGTCTGAACAATTAGAGGTATTGGTTGCCAGTGCTCTGGATGGTATTGCAATTACACATTGTCAAAGACCCCCTAATAAATTAGCGATAAAGGGCGGCTATGAATATTTCAGAGTTGAACCATATGGCGAAGCCTATCAACAGTTACGCAAAGAGTTGTCTCTGAGTGTGTTTGTACCATTTAGTTTGCAAACAGCCAAAATTGAAATTGTAAGTGTTGCCAAGTAACTAAAAATAAGAAAAAGGAATTTGGGTATATGGAAACTATACAGCAGCCAGATTATTTGGCTTGTATCACGCCAGTGATTAATGAGCTTGCGTTGATAAATCAAGATGCTCAATCACTCTCATCTGTAGAAGCATGTCGATCTCGTTTATTAGCATCGTTCGATGTGTTCGAAAAATTATGCTACAGCCAGCAAGTCCCCGCTTCAGCGATGCAAGAAATGAAATTTGCACTTACTGCTTTGGTTGACGAACGTATTCTCACCTCTGAATTAGAGTTTAAACTTGATTGGATGTCGCGTCCTTTGCAATTAGAGTTTTTTGGTAATCATAGAGGTGGTGAAGCATTTTTTGAAAAATTAGATGCATTACGTAAAGGCGGTGAGACTAAATTACATGTTCTAAATGTCTATTATGTCTGTCTTCAAATGGGATTTGAAGGAATATACAAAATAAGAGGGCTGGAGCAATTAAAGGCCTTAATTGTTGATGTACGTGCGCAATTAGAAGATGCGATAGGTACAGCGCCAAGAACACTGTCGGAAAATGGTGCTCCAAGTGAAAACTTTGCGATGAAAGTAGGGCGTAATGTTCCATATTGGGTGATTATGTCGGTGAGTGCATTTGTTGTAGTAATGTTGTTCGTTGGTTTTCATTTCGTAACCGATAAATTATCCAAAAACAGTAATTTAGAAACTGCAAAACACCAAGCTGTTTTGCAGCAGTTAGACAAAGCAGGTAAATAACCATGGTAGGTAATGCTAACAAAAGTGGCCTAGTTCACTTCTTCTTGGGTTTATTATCATCTCGAGCGACAGGCCAACTTATAGGACTTGTTGCGGTTATTACTGTTATTTGGTTTGCGGGTCATCTGGCTGGGTTAGATAGCACAAATAAAAAACTGATTGCTATGGCTGCTGTTGTATGTGCTTTTTCAGTTTTTATATTTGCTCGATGGCTATGGACAAAACGATCGGGTGAAGCGTTAGCCAAAGAACTCGCGGGGCATAATGCGCAATCTGATGCACAAGTAAATGATATACATGACAAAATGCAAGAGGCGCTGGCAGCTTTAAAAGCCTCTCATTTAGGTGCTGGTTATCGAGGTAGTACAGCTTTATACGCTCTGCCTTGGTATATGATTATTGGGCCTTCAGCTGCTGGTAAAAGCACACTCTTTGCAAATTCTGGTTTGCACTTTCCATATTCGAAATCTAACCAATTTCATATTCAGGGCTTTGGCGGCACACGTAACTGTGACTGGTGGTTTGCTGATCAAGCTGTGCTGATTGATACAGCAGGGCGGTATACAACAGAAGAAAGTGACAATAAAGAGTGGCTCGCATTTTTATCTCTGCTACGCAAACACCGCTCTAAGTTGCCTATAAATGGCGTGATGGTTGCTATGAGTGTCGCTGATATTTTAACTGCTGATAGTGAACAAGTTCGTCAACATGTGAAGTTGATCCGTGAGCGTATAGAAGAATTGATCCAGCAGTTAGGCATTGTATTTCCAGTACATGTGGTTTTTACCAAATCAGATCTGATTAGTGGTTTTGAGCCTTTCTTTAGTGATTTAGATGAGCGAGAGCGTGAGCAAGTTTGGGGAGCTTATTTGCTCGATATCAGTGAGAATATGGAAGCAGATCCTGCTGATATGTTCGAAACTAGAATGGAAGAATTATACGAACGACTAGTTAGCCAGCGTCTTAGCAAGGTTGCTCGAGAGCAGGACCTGGAACGTAAGCGTTTAATTTTAGATTTCCCGAATCAATTCAAAGCAGCGTCAGTTAAGCTCACTGAGTTTATAAATCTCTTGTTTAAGGATAATCCTTACCAAGAAGTTCCCTGGTTTGCGGGGGTCTACTTTACCTCAGGCACGCAAGAGGGCACGCCGGTTGAGCAAACAAGCAACGGCATTTTAGGTCGCTTTAGATCTGTGCTTATTAAGCAGCGCCAAGAGCAAATCACGCAAGCTTTTTTCATAAATCGTGTTTTTAATGATGTGGTGTTTAGATTACAGGATTTGACTCGAGGTAATCGTAAAAAACGTTTACTACAGCGGTGGTTCAAGGGGTTATCAGTAAGTGCGAGTCTAGCTTGTATTGCAGGAGTCGTTGCCTTATTAATTAGCTCATATTCAAGCAATGTTGTTTTGTTAAATAAGGGAGATGAATTAGTCAAACGTGTTGTTGATAGTCGAGTTAATAAAGATAGCTTTGCAAAACAACTAGATAAAACACTGGCGCTTTTTCAGCACTATCAAACCTTACAAGGCTACGAACAAAAACTCCCTTGGCATTTTTTCTTTGGCGTGTATGCCGCCGATGAAACGAAGAGCTCAATACATGCGATTTTACGTCAGCAATTGCAGGTCTTAGTTTCCAATATTGCTTACGATGAAAACCAAAAATTGTTGATTAATTTAGCGAATAATTGGCAAGGTAATGATGTAATTAGTAATAACTCTCAACGCCAACAGTATTATAACGCCCTTAAGTTACAGCTCATGCTGAGCAGTGATTTAGATAAGCGCGATAGCGAATTTGCTTCAACTCAATTACTTTCATTATTAGCAGGTAGATTGAATGTCGATCTGGCTGATGAAACACAAGAACCATTAGTAAAACAAATAACGGCCTTGATGACATTTTACATAAATGACATCGGCGTGGAAGAAGTTGAAAATATTGCCCTTGCACCTTGGGCTCTCGATGAAGCGTTGATTGCAGATGCAAGAGCGGATCTATATACAGATCCAGATCCTAGCTTGCTTTATCAGCAGATCCGCAGTGTGTTTAAATCAGAGCAAGTTTCAGTCACCATTGATAATCTACTTAGTCCAAAAAACCGCAACTACATCGTTAGTAATTCAGGTGTACCTTATATTTTTACATCGAGTTCTTGGCAGCAAGTTGTAGACAAACAGATTAACGAAGTGGCGACATTAGCTTATCGAGGCGATTGGGTTTTAGGCACGCAAAACCAAGAGCAAGGAGAAATAGATTCGGCAAAAACAGCCGCACTCAGTTCAGCAATTAGAGCGTTATATTTTAAGGAGTTCGGTGATGCTTGGTTCGCATTTTTACACAGTATTGATGTAAAGCAGATGCGAACCAGCAATGAAACGACATTGGTCATAGACAGATTAGTAGCTAAAGATGGTCCTCTTAGCGAATTAATGAGCAAAGTATTTGAACATATTCATGTTCTTGAAAATGCAGAGCATGTGCTGGCTCAACAACTTGATGCCTCAATATTAAAAACCAAACTAGATGCTCATTCTGTTTTATCACAAACACAGTCGCAGTTGCAGACACAGGTGACAGGAGTTCGTGTGCCTGAGCTTGAATCTCGTTTTGCTGATTTACGTCAGTTTACTAAACCTTCAGAGCAAAGCGCGCCATCTGATTATTTGAGTCAATATCAAGGTGCACTAGGGGCTTTATATGAAGAGCTCAAGAAGGTATCTAGGGCGAATGCGGGTGATGATGCTGCATTAAACTTTTTAAGAAAGTTGATGGCTGGAGAAAGCAATGATAACGCGCTTCAAGCATCCTGGATCGTGGTTGAGAGTCAAGTTAGATCGTTAGATCCTGAAACCAAACAAATTTTCGATAAATTACTCAAAGCTCCCTTAATTGCTGCATTGCAAGCCGTAACTTTAGACGCGCGTAAAGAGCTTAACGAAAAATGGACCAATGAAGTGTATACCTTATATAGAGATAACTTACGTGGTCGATACCCGTTTAATATAGATGGTTCAGATGCTGCAATGGAAGATGTATCTGAAATGCTGAATGAAGAAACGGGCTTGTTATGGCGCTTTGTAGATGAGCAATTATCGCCTTTTGTTAGGCTACGTCGTGGAGAGTGGCAAGAAAAAAGTTGGAATGGCTACAGTATTGGGTTGAGTAATCAATTACTAGAGCAATTGACCCGTGCGAGAAGAGTGACACGTTCATTGTTTCCTCGTGATGGTCAAGACATCGGCGTATCATTCCAGGTTATGCCCGTAGCACAACGTGGCATTAGAGAAACTTATTTTGCATTTAACGAGCAGAGCTACCGTTATAGGAATGAACCTGAAGAGTGGCGGAAATTTTCTTGGCCTGGTCAAGGCGCAATCGATAAAGCGGTCGTTTCAGGCAGAGACAGCAAAGGCAATCAATGGTCGCAAGAAAGCAGTGGTCCGTGGGCGTTACTTAAACTCCTCAATAACGGCGAAGTAAAATGGAAAAAAGGGACTGAATTTACAGCTCGTTGGGAGTTAGGTAATGAGCCTGAGTCAAAGTTTACTGTTGAAGTAGCACTTCGCTCGAGTAGAAACAGTGGCATCTTTAGTAAATATTTATTGTCGTCATTTGGCTTGCCTAATGCGTTATTCACTCAAGCGCCTCAGCATGCAGTGGCTGGCAAAGAAAAATCCGAGACAGCGCTTTAGGAGTGGGGCATGTTTGGTATTTTTAATAAGAAAAAAACGCAACTTATAAAAAAGCAAGATTACTTTGGTTTTTTTGGTAAGCACCAAATTCAAGCTGATTTTATTAAACACCAGATAAACAGTAGGGAGTCTATTGCTTTAGATAACTGGTTACAAGAAGGGGTTGCGGCAGTAGCGAGAGCGAAGCGAAGCGATTCAGTAGAATTTGCTCGTCAATCATTATTTTTTATGGCCGGTGGTCCAGAAGAAAGTGCGTTGATAGGCATGCTTAGTCCGAGTAAAGATAATATTGGCCGCAATTATCCTTTTGTGAATTTTGTCTTTGTCAGCAACACAGATTATAAAACTCAGCCAGCGTTTCTGTTCTTATTAGAATCATATTGTCTGCAACATGTGACATCGGTGCACGACAAGTTATTGCAAAGCCAAAGTCGTCAGGCAATGGAAGCTGTTATCCAAGAGCAAGAAATGACCGCACGGCAATTAATGCAGTGTGGTGATATTGCAGATGCCATTCAGCAGTTGAGAAAAGTGCCAATGTCGCAGTTTTGGCAAGCCTTAGAATATGGAAACGTTGACCAAAGGGCACGTTTAATTAATGAGCTTTCGAACATACTGAGTAGCATAGCGAATAGAGGCTGTTTAAGAACCCAATATGGGTTACGTTTGCCTATGCCAACCGATTGGCAATCTGCAACTTTAGTTGCTGCGTTTTGGCTAAATCTAATTACCAATGCCGTTGCCGATCACAACTGGCAGCCATGGGTGTTCTATCAGTTTGCTACGACAACGCAAGCTGCTTCTTTGGTGGTATTTTGTCGGCCCGTTCCAGCTTCATATTTCGACGCAATTTATTTACCAGAGCAATTAGGTACATCAGTAATTGATCTCACCAATTTAAATCAGTCAGTACCATTTACAAATACGGCGATGGATTTAGCGGTTGCGGATAATATGAGCATTTTCGATGCGCTCCGTAGTTGGAGCAAAGTCTAATGGGTCCGCATATATACTCTAGCTGGGACCATTGGCTATCGGCGTTGTTAACGCCATGTCAAAACGGTCAGTGCGGGGAAGATCTAATATACGATGAGCGTTTTAAATTATTGAAAGCCTCTTCATCTGGTGTCGCAGAGCAAGATTACAAACAGCTATTTATTGCTGGGTCAGAACTGTTCGAAAAAGAGAGTAAAGATTTACGAATTGCTTCATATCTCTTGTTAGCAGCAACCAGTGAGTTTGGTATTCAAGGCCTGATCTACTCATTGTCTTTAATCAATCAGCTCGTAAATAAACACAGTGCTGAAATGTTTCCTGTAAAAGAAAGGCCACGAAAAGCCGTGCACAGCTGGCTGTTACAACAGCAAGACAGACTTAAAGGGATTTGTGAACAGAGTGACGATATACGGCCTGAAGATTGGCGAGCACTCAAAGAGCAAATAGAGGGGTATAAAAATGAGACGCTTATAGCCCTTGATGATAGTGCAGGCCCACTGGCGACATTACATGATTGGGTTGAACTTGGTTGTAAACAAAACCCAGTAGTCACTGCCACTGATGAGAAGTTAAATCTTAACCATGAAGCTGTACAAGCTGACAGTGACAAAACTGATAAAAAGGCAGAGGTTGTGAAACCGCACTCAGATACCGAGCTGCACCAAACGCAAAAAGGTGATGTAACAGGAAGTAAGTCTAATGTTTCTGAAATTTCGTTACCCAGTGCAAGCGAAGTTGGTTCTGACAGTCAATATGCGTCATTGATCAGAATACTGATTCAACACGATAAAGAAAAAGCACTTTATCAGCGAATGATGCAGTTAGCACGTGCTTATCGTTGGGGAAGCCTAGCTGTTCCTCCTCATGATGAACAAGGCAAAACACGTGTACCAGCACCGAGAGAAACAGCGTTTGCGCCAATTGAGCATGCCAAACAAAGTGGAAATTTCGAGCAAGGGTTTTTACTTGCAGAAGCGGTATTCATGGAGGGTGCGATGCAGTTTAATTTAGATTTGCAACATCTGACTGTCGGTTTGCTTAAAAGTATGCACAAACAGTCTCTTGGTGAATGGTTAACAGCTCAGGTTAAGTATTTGATCTCGGCTTACCCAGAGATTACAAAACTTAAATATGACAATGGACTTGCTTTTGCAAGCGCAAAAACCATTGCTTGGTTAGATGAATTAAAAGACGCAGATAAGGCAGTAAATAATGCTGTCGTTGAAAATGATCCATTCCAAAAGATAGAACAAGAAGCGCTTTCTTTAGCGGATGAAAATAAGTTATCAGATGCACTGCAATTGCTTTTATCTGTACCTGCGAGGACATCTTTCGACGATGCAAAGTTGCAATTACTTAGAGCTAAATTACTGCTGCGTAATGAGCAATATGCTTTAGCAAAGCCTTTATTAGAGCAGCTATTGGACCATATCGAACAATATGATTTGGCGAGATGGCATCAAGATTTTGTGATGCAGGTATGGCGTTTTGCATTGCGTTGTTTTAGCAGTTTAAGTCAGCAAGAAGATGATGAGTTTTACCGACGAGCAAAAACAATCGAAACGCGAATGCTAGTAACAGACACCGCTTCAGCAATTACTTGGTTATCGTAAAGTTTTCAACTAGGAACACAAAAGAGGGAACATTAAAATGTCAGACACTTTTCAAAAAGAAATACCCAGATCACGCGTAAATATCGCTTTAGAGTTAGATACAAACGGCGCTTCTCAAAAAAGTGAATTACCGTTAAAAATGCTGGTGGTAGGCGATTACTCTAATGGTAAAAATGACACTGAGTTTGCTGAGCGTGAACGCATCATGGTTGATAAAAACAATCTTGAGCAAGTTTTAAAAGACATTGCTCCAAAGGCAAACTTTCAGGTTCCTGACAAAATATCAGGTGAAGGTGAAATTGGTATTAACCTGACATTCGATAACTTTAAATCATTTGAACCTGAAAATGTGGCTGCGCAAATCCCTGAGCTGAACAAAATGATGGCGATGCGCAATTTACTTCGAGATCTGAAATCTAATTTATTGGATAACTCAGTGTTGAGGAAAGAGCTTGAACGCATTTTACAAAATAAACCTGAATTGAGTGAGCTAAAGCTCAAACTCGATGAGATTGCTCCATTAGAAGAGCAAAAAGAAAGCATTGAAGAACAACAAGGAGTGTAAGCAATGTCAATTCAAGAAAACTTAAATGTCGCAGCAACTACCAGTGAAGTATTGCAAGAGTCTGTTTACGAGTCGATTTTTGGCATGGTATCACTAGACCCTATAAGTGAACCAGTGCGTTTGGATTCGTTTAGAGATCCACAAAAGCTTGCTGAAACGCAGTCGAACGAGCGCCTAACTGCAGCGATAAATGTATTTTTAGATATGGCCAGCCAAAATAATCAAGATATTAGTCGTATTGATAAAACATTGTTAGATGAATATATCGCCAAAGTCGATACGATTATCTCAGAGCAACTGGATGCTATTTTACATCATAAAGAGTTTCAACAAGTTGAATCTGCTTGGCGCTCATTACGTTATTTAATAACGCGTACACCTAATAATGCGAACGTGAAAGTAGAACTGCTCGATGTAAATAAAGAAGTTCTGCGTGAAGATTTCGAAGAGTCGCCAGACACAACACAATCAGCATTATATAAGCATGTTTATACTTCAGAATATGACACGCCTGGTGGAGAGCCAATTTCTACGATAGTATCTAATTTTGAATTTGATTGTTCAGCAACCGATATCTCGTTATTACAAGAAATTTCACGTGTGTCTGCTGCTGCTCATTGTCCATTTCTAGGAAGTGTTGGAGCAAAATTCTTCTTAAAAGATAACCTAGAAGAAGTTTCAAAAATTCAAGACTTAGCTTCTTATATGGAGCGCGCTGAATTTTTACGTTGGAAAAACTTTAGAGAGTCTGAGGATTCGCGCTATGTAGGTTTAGCATTCCCGAGGTTTTTAATGCGTTTACCTTATGGTGAAATGAATCCAATTCGCAACTTCAATTATCAAGAAGATGTCAGTGCCGCAGATCATGAAAACTATCTGTGGGGTAATGCGACATTTGCATTTGCGGCCAATATTATTAGCAGTTTCCATGATCATGGTTGGTCGGTAAACATTCGAGGCCCACAATCAGGCGGCCGAGTCGATAATTTACCTCTGCATTCTTATGAAGCAGGTAGAGGCTCAGAAACTAAAATTCCAACTGAAGTATTAGTGTCAGAAACGAAAGAGCTAGAGTTCGCAAATCAAGGTTTTATTCCTCTCAGTTATTACAAAAATTCTGATTTCGCATGTTTCTTTAGCGCTAACAGTACTCAGAAACCACAAGTCTTCGAAACACCTGAAGCCACCGCTAATGCCCGTATTAACTCTCGCTTACCTTATATTTATTTGGTGTCGCGAATCGCGCACTACTTAAAAGTAATACAGCGCGAAAATATAGGCTCAAGTAAACCTCGTCATGAGCTTGAACAGCAACTAAACGACTGGTTAGGCGCGTTGGTGACCAAGATGAATAATCCTGACGAATCATTAATTGCAACCCACCCATTAAAAGACGCAAAGGTCAGTGTATCTGAAATTCCAGGAAATCCAGGTTATTACCGAGTTAGTACTTATGTTGTACCACATTTCCAAGTTGAAGGAATCGATGTACGACTCGCATTGGTAGGGCAAATGCCTGGTGAAAAATGAAAACCAGATGTAAATCCAATGAAGCGTATCTAGGGCAGTGAGAGCTGCCCATTATAACTAATAAAAAAACAATAAATTTCCTAGTATTCTTGATTGTTAAGAATATAACGCTTTAGATTGTTGTTTTTTAAATGGTCTTTTAATAATTAATTTTTGCTTGTTGGTGCGGTCATTAAAAATTAATGGCTGATTAAATATATTAAAAAGAAAATCTATTAAATTAAAAATTAGAATGAATAAAAGTATAACGGATTGATTCTAATAGAGCTAAAACGAACAAAGGTTGTTGGGGTTTCCGAGCAACAAAAGAATGGCTAATGGCTGGTGGCACCCAACCATTAACCGGTTTCCCAATGGCATAGAGCATGGTGCTCTTTGGGACGCTAAAGCATTAACATGGCTTAGCGCATGCCTTTAACAGGAAAATCTATTTTAAAGGAGAAAACGTAAATGGCAATTCCTGCGTATATGTGGTTAAAAGATGACCAAGGGAATGATGTAAAAGGTTCTGTATCAGTTGCTGAGCGTGAAGGTTCAATTGAAATTCTACATTTCGATCATGAACTTCGCATTCCAACAGATAATGACACAGGCGAGCTTACAGGTACTCGTAAGCACGAACCTTTTGTTATCACAAAAGCTGTAGACGCGGCAACACCATACTTGTACAAAGCGTGTTCTAATGGTCAAACATTAAAAACACTAGAGCTTAAATGGTATCGCATTGATGATACTGGTACTGAGCGCGAGTATTTCCGCCATACGCTTCAAGACGTGAAAATCACTTCTATTTCACCAACAATGCACAATGTTAAAGATCTAGATAAAGAGCGTTATCCACATTTAGAAACGGTTCACATGCGTTATAAGCGTATTACGTGGACTTACCTTGATGGCAACATTGAGTTTTCTGATTCATGGACTGAAGGTCGTTAATAACTGCCGTATTTGCATGCCAACGCATTATTTCTCGAAATATGTTGGGTTGGCAATGAATACATAAATTATTAGCAACAACAAAGGAAGTACAACTGTGCTTCCTTCTTATTGAGTAGTGAACATGGCGTTATTTGATTTTTTAGCGAATGAAATTGTGCAACGTGGACAATTTCAAAATGAGCACAGTGAAGTTGAAAGTATTCGGCTTCATATTACTCATCTGCTAAATGCAAGACGGGGAGTACTACAGCATATAGATAATTATGGTTTACCCGATGTAGAAGATATTTACGAAGGGTTGCCGTATTCACAACATAGTCTTGCGACTGAGGTGAAATTACTAATTGAAAAGTTTGAACCTCGGGTTAAATCAGTTTGGGTGGAGCCTGTTGATATTAATGTTGAAGACTATGTAATTCGTTTTGATATAAAAGCGCTTTTAAACAGCGGACAGCAAATATATTTAAGCAGCAAGTTTGCCTCGGGCGGGCGAGCTAATGTGTTGAGTCAAAGAGAAGAATAATGACCCAAGAACAAGGATTGAAACAGTACTTTGATGCTCAAATGCGTTTATTGATGCAAGCAGGCAAACAGTTTGCGCAGTTGTATCCTGAGCATGCCAGCCTTTTAAATCTTGACTCGGTAAAAGATAGAGACCCGCATATTGAGCGTTTACTTGAGGGCGTGGCTTACTTAACTGCCAATATTCAAAAGCGGTTAGATGAAACTTTGCCAGAAATTTCGTCACAAGTACTACGTCAGTTATGTCCCATTTTGCTTGATTATTACCCTTCAACGACGGTCGTACAGTTCCAACCTGCTTTAGCGATGCAGCAACCAGAATGTATAAAAAAACAATATGAAATTACAACAGACAGCTCAGTGATAAATGGAGAATGTATATTTACAACGTCTGTTGAAACTGAACTGCTACCACTAGCGATTGATGATGTTGAATATCACGAATCGCATTTAGGTTCGACCCTGACTTTATCACTAAAAAAGATTGTACAAGCGCCGTTAAGTGAATTTGATTTAAACGCAATACGGTTTTATTTATGTGGCGATACCAGTTTACAGAGTAGCTTGCTTAAGCTGATGACACAGACAAGTGAGCCTATCAGCCTGATCACACCTTTCGAGTTGGAGCAGATTTCAACACCGCAAACACTGAGTTGTAAAAGTGCATTACTTGATGCTGACTCAGCAAATTTACCTAATGCAGGCCGATGTCACCCAGCTTACTCTTTATTACTTGATTATTTTAACGGCAAAGAGCGCTTTTATTTTGTAGAGTTAACCGGGCTTGATGTTGAGCTTTTACCTATCGATTGCGACAAATTTAAATTACAGTTTGTCAGTAACACCAAATTACCTCCTGGACATAGAGTCAGTCACGAGCAAATACGTTTAAACTGTGCACCTGCAATCAACTTGTTTGAAATGGAAGCTGAACCCATTCGATGCAATTTCAAAAAAACAGAATATCAGATCACTGCAAAGCAGTTACTTAGAGATTCCGTGTTCAGTCATTCAGTATTGAGTGTACATGGTCGTTCGAGTATCTCAGGTGAAACAATCAAAATACCTTCTCGTTATGAAACGGTTTTAGATCACAATACAAAAACATACAGTGTATTGAGTAAGGATTTAGGTGGTTACGTTGCTTCACATTTTATTCAATTACCTGTAACGGATAATGCTGACGAGCTCGTTTTATCCACTCGCGTACTCGCCTCAAATGCTGTTTTACCTCGGCAGCAATTATTTGAGGGGGATCTTAATAAAATAAAGAAAAAACGCGCAGCCATTAATGGTGTCAAAAATGTAATTCTACCTACTAAGATGAGCCAAGCGCCTGCTCAATCTGAACATTGGCAATTGATTGGTCTATTAAACTTAAAGTTTTCAGAAATCACCGATGTTCAACAATTGCAACGTATGCTGGTTTTATTCGATTGGTCAGGACGTTCTGAAAATATCAATAGAATTAAAGGACTTCAAAATATAGCTGTCAGCCCAATTAGTATTATGAAACAAGGTATGTTTTTAAGAGGGGTTGAGGTGAAATTGCAAATAGATGAAAGTCGATTTGCTTGTTTGGCTGATGTATATCATTTTGGCAGCATCTTACATCAATTCTTTGTGTTGTACGCACCCATTAATGAATGCGTCAAAACCTCTGTGTGTTGTTTTCCCTCTTTGACTGAATTTGATTGGGACATTAATTTGCCCGAAAGGTCACAGTCATGAACAACAGTACACAAAACCCTGTTTGGGCAAAATTACCAGATTCAATCTCAATGCTGTTAGAGAAACCTTGGAAGTTTGGGCTATTTCAAGCTGTCGCTTTGTTAGAAAAACACTGGGCGAATAAGGGAGAATTAAAACGTGGTTTGAGCGAACGTGTAAAAATCACACCGCATAAAGCATTGCTATTCCCAGCATCTGACGTACGCGAATGTACGCTAAAACTTGGCGGTAAAGGCAGCATTGAGCTGAAAACGAGTTTTTCAGGGCTTTATGGAGCTGATTCACCAATGCCTCATTATGTTCTTGAGCAAGCAATGCAAGATGAGCAAAGCGCGGCACGTACTCGAGCATTTATGGATATCTTCAATCATCTCTTTTATTGCCAACTATATACCGCTTGGCAAAAGCAGCAATGTACGCAATTTGGGATAGGCAGTCAGCAGTTTGATGAGGTGATAAACGCGGTATTGCAGAGCAAAGAAACGAATAAGAGCTATTTAGGTATCGCTAGTTTAAAACAAACAAGTACGTCAGGCTTATGCCAGGTTTTAAAACAAGCCTTAGAAGTAGAACAATTATCTATTAATGACTTGCAACCCACTTGGCAGCCTCTCACACAGTTCACTTCTTTCGGTGATGGTGAAGCTAAATTGGGAGAAACAACCTTATTAGGCTCTGAGGTGTTAGTAACTGGCACAGCCATTTCGATTGTCATTGGTCCATTAACGCAACAAGTCGCAAAACAGTTTAGCCCAAATGCGAAAAAAGGGCGGCTGTTACAAAAATTGATGTTGCATCATTGCAGCTCAGATATGGACTGGCAATTGGAGCTTCAAGTCGCAATGCCTGCGACAAAAGAGAGATATTTTGGTGAAGCAATTGAGCTTGGAACAAATGCCTGTTTAGGCGCTAGAGATGCAGAGTTAAGACGGGTTAATTACCAACAAGCGCAGTTTACTCAGTAAATTCACGCTTTGATAAGAGAACTAAAAGATTATTCATTTTTAAAGGAAAATAAGGAATTTTCATGGATGCCATCAGCATAAAGCAATTGATCAATAAGCTAAACGGACATTGCGCAAAAGTACTTGAAAGTGCAGCAGGTTTTGCTGCTAGCAGGCAGCATTTTGAAGTGTTACCTGAGCACTTTTTATTAAAGTTAATGGAAGAAGGTTTAGATGGAGATATGCAACGTGCATTGCATTATTTTCAGGTGGATCAAGATGCTGTATGGCGAGTCTTACTCAATTTCTTAGACCAACAAAAAAGCGCAAACCCAAATAAACCCGCATTTTCAAAACGTTTATTTGACTGGCTGGAACGTGCTTGGTTGAGTGCCAATGTGAAGCAAGGTGAAGATTGGATCAGTGGTGCTGCTTTACTTGATGCTCTACTTGAGCAAGTCAGTTATGGACCAGTTTTAGAATTGCCAGAATTATTAAGTTCGGTTGATGGACATTTTTTAACATCGAACCTTGCTTCAATTTGCAAACAATCAACTGAACGATACAACGCACCGTCTCAACAAACGGCTTCGGATAACACGCAAAGTGAAGCACTCAATGCATATTGTGAAGATTTGACTGCTAAAGCGCAAAACCAACAGCTCGATCCTGTATTAGGGCGTAATGATGAAATTCGCATGGCAATAGATGTATTGTGTCGTAGGCGAAAAAACAACCCTATCTTAGTCGGTGATCCAGGAGTCGGTAAAACAGCGGTTGTTGAAGGGTTAGCGCAACGTATTCAATCGGGCCAAGTACCTAAAGAATTGCAAGGTGTTCGCATCATGGTACTTGATATGGGGTTGCTACAAGCTGGGGCTGGTGTCAAAGGTGAGTTTGAACGTCGTTTAAAACAGGTGATAGATGAAGTTAAAAATGCGACTACACCAATCATTTTATTTATTGATGAAGCACATACATTAATTGGTGCTGGTGGTGACGCAGGAATGAGTGATGCCGCTAATTTACTTAAACCAGCATTAGCAAGGGGGGAGCTTCGCACTGTTGCTGCCACCACTTGGAGTGAATTTAAACAGTATTTCGAAAGAGACGCAGCTTTAGAGCGACGTTTTCAAATGATTAAAGTTGATGAGCCTAATGAAGAAGCTGCGCAACTTATGCTCAATGGCCTAAAGGATCGATACCAGCGTCATCATAATGTTTTGATCACAGACGCAGCGATTGAAGCTGCAGTTCTGTTATCTGCCCGTTATGTTACTGGCCGTCAATTGCCAGATAAAGCCATTGATGTACTTGATACGGCAGCAGCAAAAGTAAGAATGTCTAGTAGTGTCGAACCGAGTGAAATAGAAACTTTACGCGAGCAAATTCGCTTTTACGAACACCGCTTAAGTGCCTTAGAAATTGAGTCGCAACAGGGCATAATCAGCGACGAATCTTTATTATCTCAGTTAAATAATGACTTACATATTGCTGTAAACCGTTTAGACCAATTACAGCTGTCGCATCAACAACAGTTAGAGACATTAACTCAGCTTTCGCAAAGTGATGGCCAAGATTTGGCATTACAGCAGCAGCTTAGAGCGAAATTAAAAACATCTGATGCACAATTACCGAGTGTATTTTCTCATGTAGATGCCGATGTGGTTGCCAGCGTGATAGCCCAGTGGACCGGTGTGCCTGTTGGGAGCATGGTCAGAGATCAGCTAACCTCCTTATTAAGCTTAGAGTCGCAAATATCAAGCGAAGTGATAGGTCAATCAGAAGCACTTGAAGCTATCGCTCAAACGCTAAGAGTCAGCAAAGCTGGCGTAAGCAACCAAGTAGGTCCGCTAGGAGTATTTTTACTCACAGGCCCTTCTGGGGTGGGAAAAACTGAAACCGCACGTTGTATTGCTAGGCACTTATTTGGCGGAGAAAAGTTTTTAACAACCATCAATATGAGCGAATATCAAGAAGCGCACACAGTTTCTCAATTGAAAGGCTCGCCTCCAGGATATGTAGGGTATGGCCAAGGGGGCGTTCTCACCGAAGCCGTGCGTCAAAGACCGTATTCGGTTGTGTTACTTGATGAAGTCGAAAAAGCCCACCCTGATATTATGAATTTGTTTTACCAAGTGTTTGAACGGGGCGAAATGCGCGATGGTGAAGGTCGAGAAATAGACTTCAAAAACACCGTGATCATTATGACGTCAAATTTAGGCTCTGGTACATTGCTATCTGCTTGCGAAACGCCAGTTGAAATGCCAAATAGACTTGAAAATTCAGAAGAAGTTGCTGAATCTTCACCCGAATATCCCCCTGAAAGGCCAAGTGTAAACCAGCTTGTTGAGGCTATTAAGCCCGAGTTACTCAGTCATTTTGCACCAGCTCTACTGGCGCGTATGCAAATTGTGCCTTTCTATCCACTTGATGGAAGCGCATTGCAGCAAATTGTCAGTTTAAAGCTAGAGTCAATTGCAGCACGATTAATACAAAACCACCAACTGCAACTTCGAGTTGATGAGCTGGTGTTAGCGGCGTTGGCTGAACGCTGCCGTATGAGTGACAGTGGTGCTCGATTAGTGTCTGCGACCATTGAGCAGCAAGTTTTACCAAATATTGCAAAATCAATTTTAGGCTTTTTAGCTGAAGATGATATGCCTGACATTTTGACTTTAAGGTTGGATGAGCAAGGGCAGATTTGCGCAGATTTTGCAGATTTAAACTAACAAGGAGTGTGCAATGGGGTTTGCCTTTTCCAAAGAACTTCAAGCCAATGCAAGTCAATTTGCAATTCGGGTTCAGGGTCTGCCTGAATCTCTTTTCATTGTTACTGACTTTGATTCAGAGGACGATGCGCTTGCTGAAGATTTCCAATTCAATGTACGTGTGGTGGCTAAACAAGTTCTAAATTGCCAGTCAGTTCTTGGCAAAGATATAACACTGTCGGTGCTTTGGAATAACACGGAGAAAACGGTCACTGGTATTGTGAGTGAAGTAATCGGTCATGGGCAAAACCAGCAAGGCTTTCATTATACAATTACGATTAGCTCTTTACTCACCTTGTTAAAACACAGTCGTTCTAATCGCATTTTTACCGACATGAGTGTTGCTGAAATAGTACGTTCTGTTTTGCAAAAAGCAGGCTTTCCTATGGATAAATTGCAGTTAAATACGCAAGGCCCGAACAGAGCTATGACAGTTCAATACGACGAATCTGACTATACTTTCGTGACTCGGCTGATGCGTCAATATGGTTTTGTATATAGTGTTGTTGAAGTATCAACTGGCGTAAGTAACCTGCTGGTGTCAGCGAATGCCAATATGCTGAGTCAGAACAATGAAACTATCAGGCTAAGTTACATTCCGCCAAGCGGGCAAGTTCGCAACAGTGAAAGTGTTTTTGCTGTCAGTGAAATAACTCAGTTACGCAATCATTCGGTACGATTTGACGATTACGATTACCAAACGGCTAGCAGTTTTAGTAATCGTCAACAAAATGCTACGCAAAGCCCAGGGTTTGGTGAACAGTGTAGCTATGGTGCAAATATTGCGGATCAAGCTCAAGCCACTTTGTTGGCAGAAACTGCTATGCAAGCAATAGATTGTGCGCGTAGAACCCTTATTTTCGATACCGATTGTCGAGCCCTTCGACCAGGTAGTGTTATTAACTTAGTCGATCATGACCAGTTTAATGGCAACTATTTGGTGGTACGTGTAGAGCATCAAGCAAGCCAAAGTCATGGTTTGGCATATGGCGATAATGTCAAAGGCTTAAACTATAAAAACCAAGTACATGCAATACCCACTTCAATACCATTCAAAGCAGAACCCATTGCAGCTAAGCGTGTATTTGCGACCTTTAGTGCCACTATCGAAAATGAAGTTGATGATAATGGTGAGTATCGTGTAAATCTGCCATTTAATATTGATGGGGAAGGGCAAGCCAGTAAAAACACTCGCTTGATGACGCCTTACGGCGGGCAAGGTCATGGTATGCATTTTCCATTAACTCAGGGCTCTGAAGTATTGGTTTGTGGAGAAAATGGTGATTTAGACCGACCAATAATTTTGGGCGCGCTATATTCTCCTAGTACCCCAAGCCCAATTAATTCCAGCAATCCGACAGAAAATAAGTTAGTCACGCGCTCTGGCCATAGTTTATTGATGGATGATGCCATCGGTGCTGAAAAAATAATTATGGCTACCAATAACAGTGACAATAGGCTTGAGCTCAATGCAACAAATGGAGCACATTTTGCTGAATTAGCCAGCAAAAACGGTGATGTAAGAGTTAAAGCCAAAGAGCAAGTTAAAATAGAAGCGGGTGGCAATATCACGCAAAGCGCTCGACAAGATATCACCATCAGAGCAGATCAAAATATTCAAATGCAAAGTCTTGAAGGTGATATTAATGTCAGCGCGCAACAAACCTTATCGCAAACGGCAACGCGAGATGTGAGCATTATTGCCAGTGACGGTGACTTATCATTAAGTGCACAGCAAGCGCTGCAACTTCAATCCAGAGATGACATTAGCATTTATAGCAGCGATGGTAATTTAGAGTTACAAGCACAGCGAGGCGATCTTACTTTAGCCAGTGGCAGCAATACTACGATTTCATGTGGACAGCGTGGCAGTATTCAGCTCGTACAAGGGCGAGGTAGTGTCGAAATTGACGCGGCTGGAAATTTATCAATTGACGCAACCACACTGACTTTATCGGCACAAAATATTGTTATTAAAGGCAATGCTATAACCAATAACTAAATTGGCTTGAGAATAATATAAGGATAACCATGACTGCGAATGTGATTTCGTTTCTTGCTGATAAATCAGCGCTTTTAATGACAGTAACTAAGACCGATGAACTTGGTCGTGTTACTCAATGTACATCAGGAACAGGAGAGTCAGCTCTTACTGTTGTTGCTCAATTAGATAGTGTTGCAAGTTGTCAAGCTGGTGATCAGGTACTGGCTTGGCACACAGCTAATGGCATAGTCGTATTAGGTAAGCTACTCGATGAAGATCAAGCACCAGCCGTTTTACCCAGAGATTTAAATGGTCATGTGGTACTCAGCGCTTCTCACAGTGTCTCATTGCAAAGTGGTAAAAGCAGTATTGACCTTTCGCAGGCAGGGCAAATACAACTTCAAGCAGAAGAAATTGACGCCACAAGTCAAAGCGATATGAATTTAACGGGTTGGCCAATTCGGTTGAATTAATGATGTTTGATGCTGTAAATCGTCTATCTCAACATAGTAAACGTGCGGCTGCGCTCATAGCGCAACGTAGCCTATTACACGCTAAGCAGGTGTATCGGTCAGAGCGAGTGGCGACGCTCGAAGCGCACTTGCTCCATCATTTATATACCTTAACGACGCACGAAGCCTTTGAATTCAGCGGTGGGTTGAAATTTGATTTCAAACACATGGCTGAACAAAATTGGCTGACATTTATTAATGAAGTGAAAAGTCAAAATGTGACATTCGATAACGCTGAGTTGCCGTTAATTGCACTGTGCGCGAATCGATTGTTACACCCCGCAGAAATCTCTTTGGAGTTGCTACATGAGTTGAATGAGACTGCGCCTAAATTGTTAGAGTTAACTTTGTATAACCCAGATGCTTGGTTGCAAATGCCGAGTACTTCGCTAATCAATTTGGCGCTTTCACAGCCTCAAGCACTCTCTCAAGCATTCAAATTTCGATTATTTAGCACGCTCTCTAGTTCAACTCATGTATCAGAAGCACTACAAAGTAACGACTTTGATATTGCTTGCGGTGCATTTGTGAACTGTTATTTAACCCAAAATAAAGCAATGGAAACCGCATTATTTTCAGCATTTTCTCGTTTTAATGAACCCGAACACAAAGCAAAGTTGCTGACCATTGCGGGTTTGATTGGAGAGCCAAAGTGGCATGAAATCGCTTTGGCATTTTGTAAGGTTAATCCCAAATTTATTGAAAAAGTATTGAATCACTTTCATAAAAAATCAGCTTTACAAGTAGTTATTAAGTTATTAGAAACAGCCTCAACGCTAGAAGAGGCAGAACGTGTTTGGATTAATTTAACCCAAAAGCCATTACGACAAATACCGCAAATGCAACTTGTAGAGGCATCGTGTAACGAGCCAATTATGCCCGGTAAAGCAACACGTGGTGCACCAGACGATGCGATTTACGGGTTCCAATATGTTATGCAACAACCACACACGCATATTTGGCAGGGAGTAAACTATTCGAGCGCACATCCAAAAGAGGCGCTTTCGTTATATGCAGGTCTTGTTACACAACGCGTTATAGCCAAAGAGCTACCACTTAACTTAGGTGCATGGGCGTGCTGGCAAAGTCATGACCAGTATAGTTGGCAAAAAGTGGTGCATGCGTCATGTTAATCAATGAATCAAATTGGCAAGTCGCGACTTCGCTAGACTGGGATACGCAACAAAGCCCGATACAAGTTGTCGTCGTTAAACAAAGTTTTGAATATAACGAGATGGGTGAATTGAGTGCTTTGGATAGCAGTCGAGACATTCACTGCGCAGATCAATATAGCGAAAGCGAGCCCCCAGTTTTGCTCAGCGCAAATGAACTCGTGCCATTCAAACAAGGTTTTGAAGTGTATGGCGCATTCACCGCTTATCCACCAAAAGGACAGGCAGTGAGAGTCATTGAAACGCAGTTACAATTATTCGATGCGCAGCAGCAAACACTTTTAAATAAAACATTACGGATCACAGGAAAGCGGGTATGGCGCAGAAGTTTGCTCGGCCCTGTCGCCAGTGAGCCTGAGTTTTTAACCCCGCTAGCGATTAATTATCAGCATGCATTTGGTGGCCTTGGAAATGGTAAAGCGTCTTCATGTTTTGCACAAAACCCAGCAGGGGTTGGCTACAAATACAGCAACCGAGAGGCAATTTCAAAACCATTACCACAAATAGAATATGCGCAGAGTGAATATCGCAAACCAAGTCATCAAGCCGAAGTGGCCAGCTATGCGCCTATTCCACTGCACTGGGCACCTAGAGTGAATAATGTGCCAGAAATAGATCAAGCACAGCTAATGTTAGGAGAATATCCTTATAAAAGTGCATTAGTTGAATATTTTTATAATTATGCGCCCAGTGATCAAAGGCTATCGAAAGCTTATCAGTCAGGCTGGAAACTAAAACTCAGTGGCTTTAGCCCAATGCAAAAATATCAATTTAGTCAAACACTGGATTTGCCATATCAACCACCTCAAATCGATTTAATAGCTGGCTCAGAACAGACAAGATTGCAAATGCAATGCGACACTTTGGTGATCGATACGCAAGAGCAAGTGCTCGATCTACTGTGGCGAGTCAGCATTTCAAAAGAAAAAATCAAAGCCAATAGCCATATTTTAATTGCTGAGGAAGATGTTTTGATATGAATTATCTCGCACATATTAACTCAACAGGCAGCTGCTTAAGCGCATTATCAACAGCAATTGAGACAAATCTTTATTTTGCAAAGCCAAGTAACTTTGAATTGCGTTTTGACGGATCGCTCACAGCGCCATTAATGCAAATAACTTTAACGCCACTAGAACAACTCGACAGAGTATCGCGGTTGCTAACACTGCTTGAGGCCTTACTTAACCAAGATGCAGTTAGAGAGATAATAAAAAATGAGCAAGTGCAACATATTCACTTTGTTCTACCGCAACAAAATAGCCAACATATCTTAAGTGACCTTGAACTTAAAAGCCTGTTAAGCGCGCATTTTGATGCCATGCCTACATTTTCACAGCAACAAAATAGCCACGACAATTTGCCTCTAGGCACCTTGTTACTTGTTGCTGATTCTTTAGTCACGGCTGAGTCTTTTGTGGGTTGTCAGATTCAAGACTTACAGCTGTTGAATGGTCCACTCGGTTACACACCAGCAGAAGGCGCCTGCGCATTCTTTAATGGGCCTCATAAAACGCTGACTCGCATAGAACTTAAAGGCTCACTGTCAGAGCAATTACAAGCTGCGAAAGCCTCTGTGAACGACAGTTATATTTTCACAGGTCAACCAAGTGATCGCTGGGTGACTCAGTGGTTTGCTGCAACACAACCACTTTACACAGCAAAAGATCATTTAATCGAAAGCCTACAGAGCGATACCGTTATTGGGTTTTTAGGCGTATGCCAACCTTGGATGGACAATGTCATTGCACAAGCAATGTTGAGTGTGCCATTTAGTCCAATTCGTGAACGTGTGTTGATTGTAAGCAACACACCAACCGCGAATATCAGTATTTATGCAAGGAGCAAATAAAATGAGCTACATCAGAGCCGGAGCGGGCAAACCCAACAACAGTATTATCTATGACATTGACGCACAAAATGCAGAGCTGAGAACAGGCGGTTCGCAAACTTGGCGTCATAATAATCCGACTTTACTCCCCTTTAATGCAAGTGCGCGTCAAAACGGTGCGCTTGGTCAGGCTTACGGCGTCGCGATTTTTGAAAACAGCAGCGATGGTGAACAGGCTTTTTTAACAGAGCTTGAACGGCCTAAATATCTGCAAATGACACTAGGTCAATTGGTGAATTTATTTATTCCCAGTTATATTATTCCGCCGCCACAGTGGAATAATGACGACAACACTCCGATATTGCCGCACAACGAGCCGCAAACGGGCATGGATGTAAACAAACCCATTAATAATCCCCAAGCCTTGTTAGATTTAGTGAGCAGCCAACTTGGTTGGCAAGTAGGGCAAACCGAAAATTTAATTAAAGACACAGACAGCCAAGCCCCACAAACCAATACGGTGAGTAACAACAACGTATTAATCAACGGCCGAACTGCCGTGCATGTCGACAGTGGCGGCGTATTGAACACGATTGATGTGTGTAATACCACCATACCTATGGTTGGCGTTGTGCCTATTCCTTATGGCAATGTAGCGAGAGCAACCGATATCTCAGAGGTGGCTGATTCGGTAAAAATACAAGGCAATGGTGCTGCGACCATCCGAAGCACATTTACCCGCTCGCAAGGAGATAGACCGGGCGACCAATATGGTATAGTCAGCGGCACCGTAGAAGAAAAAGCCGAGTTCTTGCTCGGCAGCTTTAATGTATTAATCGAAGGCAAACCCGCGGTTCGACAAGGTGACTTGATGGTGTCTAATAATAAAAACACCCCGCCCGCGCCACTGCAACAAGCGGGAGGCGCTAGGCCGCAAGGATTAAGAATAAATGCAAGGGCAACACCTCAAGCCATTGGAGGAGCCAACCAAATTACAGTTGTCGTCTCGGGAGATAATCAACCTGATGAAGGAGTATCAATAGGATGAGTTACACATTACCAACACAAACCATACATCAAGCTAATCATCGAGAATTAATTTTTGAAGGGTATGCTGACGGTGAAGAATCTGTTTCGTTGATGGTAGAAGACTTGTCAACCGACGCTACACGTGACGGCTTTTACAAAATCCCCCTTTATTCAGTTACCACCCAAAATGCACAAAATAATCAGGCTGATATTGAGTTGGTGCATGTCTATCCGATATGGGATAGGGGAGAGATGTTTGCTAATTCTGCAACAGCACATTTAAGAGATGGATTTATATATATTTTTGTAGATGGGCACTTGTGGCGAGAGCTACGTGTTTGTGAAAATAAAGATAATGCTAATTCAATGTTTATGGACGTCAACTTAGCGTTTCAAAAAGGCAACCTAGATTGGCGCATAGTTGCAAAAGGAAGCACAGAAGGGGATGAATTAATAGGTGAGCGACTTGTTACAGGCAAGGCTGTACCAACAATACTAGTACCGCACAAAATGCAAGGGCGTGTGTGCAATGTACAAATGGCCTTTTCAGAAACACAATGGAGTTGGCAGCAAATAGAATCGTTTGGCGGTATGAATGCCGCAGATCCTCGTTTGAATTATGGGCCTCGGGTCAAGCCGGGTATCAATGATCAAGAGGCGCAAACACGTCGTGGCGAGCGCATGCAAACCTTGAGTGAGCTTGGGCAGTATCAATCTGGATACAACAATAGCTTAAATAATCGTCATATTGCATTGCCCGTGTCAAACATCGACAACATTTATATGCCCGTCTTGGCCGACCCAATTGGTCAAGCTAGGCAGATTTGTGCTGAGATAATTCTTGTTAAAAAAAGCATGCAGTTGGCCGCTAATAAGTCCAATGAAAAAGCCCTCAAACGCAGTGCGCAAGAACCGCAGCAGCAACAAAATACCGCAGCATTAAACGCCATTGCAAAAGCCATTCAATCGACTTTTATCGCTTTCCCCAATCAAATTGAAGCCAAACAAGAGCTAGGCGAAACAGTCACAGAGGAAGAAGAGGATACCGCAACACGTTTTCGTGACATGTTTAAAGATGAAATAGACCAGAGCAAATTCAGGCAATACATCAACACCGATGATGTATTTAAACTAGCGGAATATTTGAATAACTTAAAATCAATTGGATTTACGGTTATTACAGACGAAAACAGTAATGGCAGTTTTTATCAGTGCATGCGCGACTTTGCCTATTGCAAAGACATACGCCGTGAGCAGCTTTATAGCGTATTAAGTGATGTGATAGGCCCTTATCGTGATTTAACCCATGAGTTAGTTGCGGGGTTTGCCATTGAAGCGAGTGATTTTTCAACGTTGAAAACACTTAATCAGGAAGACTTAGGGCAAGAACTTATATTAAAGCTACTGGCCAGTCACCCAGAAGACATCCGTAATGCGCGCAATCAACTCCAGTTAACTGAGCTACTGTACCCTAAAAATCAAAGTCATCGTCTAAAAGATTACAAACAGTACGAAGACCCCATTCAAGGGTTTGATTATCGCTTTGATGTGGAGGCCGTCAAAAATACCTATCGAAGCCTAGATGAGTTAGGCGCTGAGCAAGCACAAGTTGCACGCCGGTTGTCTCAGTTGGTATGGGGCTTACTGATGCACTTAACGGATGTACCAACCGCCATGTTTGCCACTGAAGGCACAGGCGTTGCCTCATCAACACGTCAGACGGATTACGCAACCAAACAAGCCAATTTACAACAACAGCAACATACGTTAAATCAAGAGATTGAGGACCTAAGAGCGGAAATTAATCAGAAAAATAAATATATTGCTGAAACTAGACGCGCTAAAAATGACATTATCGCATCACTTTTAATATCAGGGGCTGACTCTAAAAGCATTGAAGCGCAGTTAACTCAGCGGCTAAATCAAGAGCAGCAAATGTTAGCCTCATTAGAGCAAAACCTCGCCAAGGCTGAGTTACAAGTCAAGGTATCAAAACAAAATTTGAAGTCATTGCAAGCAGTGGGTGAAAAGTGGGTGGCCATTGAAGGGAGCACCAAAATTCGCCATATTTCCATCGACCACAACCCCTATTATCGCTATATGCATTTAGCCGATGTGGTGACTGATGACCTATTAAAAGAAATCGACATCAATATACAGGATTATTTTGATGGTGACTTGCCCGACGGTGTGCGACCTCTGAACTTTCAAAACAAAGCCCTAAGAGCAGAGCAACGCCTCAATGAATTTGCCAGAGCCAGTGAAGGGTTTGATGCAGCCTATCATGGCGACAGCAAACCCCCTGTGGTAAAAGCCAAAGTCAACGACACCCACACAGTGCAAAGCAGGTTAGACCATATTATCAATCTCGATGGGTCACTCGATACTATGCAAGATTTGATTAACAAACAGCAGCAGTCCATCGCAACCGCAAGAGCCAGTATTAAGCAAACCATGGTGGTATTGGATGGCAGTAAAATAGAAGAGTTGAAAGGGGGAATCGACGGAACAAAAGAGTTGATTGACGATCTACAATCTCAAATAATGGAAGCAAACTGGCAATTAGATTCGGTCACCAAAGAATCGGATGCATTAAAAAAAGTCGCCCGCTGGCAGTTAGAGCCCGGCCATTTTAATCGCGTTCTCAATGGGGTCTTGCCTCTTGTGGCGGTTTTGGAGGTATATAACTTTTGGTCGACAGTCAAAGACAATAAAAAAGCAGTCTTAGATAAAGTATCTGCCTTAGCGGATTTAATCGATATTACGTTAAATATCGCCAAAAATATCGCAGAGCTCCGATATGGGTTACCCACGCCCAAACAAAGCTGGCAAGTTATCCGACAAAAAGGGGTGCCAACCTCGGTTACCAAGGCGAACATATTTGGTGTTTCGCAGCTGTCTGTAAAAGTGGCCTTAGTGGTGATGGCAGATTTGGCGACGTTTGTTGCAGGGGCGTTGAGCACTTGGATTGCCCTGCGAGATATGAACAACGCATTTGCGGCAGGCAATACGGAACTTGCCCATGCCAACCTTGTGATGGCCATGGGGTTTGCAGGTTTAACCTTATCTTCTCTGTGCTCTCTTGCCGCCATGCCTGTTGCGGCAGCATCTGGTGCAGCAGCTGTTGCGATTTCGGGCATATTGGCCATTGCAATTGCAACCCTCGCCATTTTAGGTCTTATTTTAGTGCTCATAGGCGCGGTGGCATTGATGGTTTTTGCCGAAGGACCCTTGCAGGGATGGTTACAAGCCTGCCCTTGGGGACGTAGAAAATACATCAGTGACCCTCAAAACCAATCCAGCGCACGCGCCGCGCAGTGGCAAGAAGCGCCAGCCTTGGCCTTGCTTGATTTTTATAACGCATTGTATGCACCAAGCTTAAAAATGCACAGCGTGAACATCATTGGACAGTTAACCATAGAATTGGTGGCCCCTTTTACCGCTAACCAAGAGGGGGTGGATTTTAAACTGCTATGGCGCAATAAAGGTGACCCCAATATGCCGTTTACCCCCATAAGTCATCACCAGCTTGCTGACTTACAGGTCACTTGGGCAATACTGCCAAACCGAACTGGATGGCGAGTACGGATTTATTGGCAACAACTTAAACACTTATTGCAGCTGACCAATCAAGACAGCATTGAGTTACAAGCTCAGCTTAAAACCTATCCATTGGGTAAGGCGGCTGAAGTCATACCTGGCTCCGGGGTGGCATTTTGTTTACCCTTTACGCTACTGAGCAGTGAGACAGACAAAAACCAGATAATTACCCATACCTATGGCCAATCTTATTTGACCTCAATCAGTTTTAAGCCGCAGCAAACGCTGCGAAGCCTATAACCCCGAAAGGATAATATCGTGACTAGACCCCGTTATAGAGACATGGCCGAAGCGCAGCGAGAAGAAGCTTTGCAAGAAAGTCGAGAACGCTGGAAGCAAAGAAAACAAAATGCCACCCCAGAAGAACTTGAAGTTTATTTAGAAATGGATAGAAGGCGAGAAAATTATAAAAAGTATCGAGACACAGAAGTTTATTATCATGAATTTGATAGCAAGCATCTGCATCATCAAAGCTATGAGCAACGGCTAGCCAAAGCGGCACAATTAAATGGTTGCAAATTTAAAAAGGCAAAACCCACTAAGCGTCAATTTGCCTCGCGCGAACATACCGATATTGATTACCATTGTGGCGAGTGCGATGGACAAGTGGCCATACTGAGACGGGGAATGGGAGTCTGGTTTTTATGTATTTTGTTAGCCTTTGCAGTATTTTTTGTTGCCTTTGGGCTTGTAACCACCGCGCCATTTGATGCTGGGTTTGGTTGGTTGGGCTTCTTTGGCGGTTTAATTGGAGGGCCTCTTGGCATTTATTTGGTGGTCCAACTCTGGCGCAAACTCGACTTTTTAGACAAGTTTGAATTTAACCGCCATACCGGATTAGTTCGTATGCCACACAAACTATTCCGTAGGCCTTTTTATATTCCCATTGAAGACATTGAGCTGTCGATTGGCCCTGTGGTGCAATCGGCCAGAGGCGGCGGTGACCGCGGCTCTGGGGCGTTATTTTTAACCAAATACCCAGCTAAATACTGGTTCAGACCTAGCTACAGTTTATTTTTTGGCGGCATTGAAGAAGGCCATTGGACGTCGTTAATCCACTTTATGGATATCACTCAACCAGTAAACGAAGATGTGCACATTCAAATGGAAAAACATTATAAAAAAGACCGCAATGCTATGGGCACAGGCCCGTACCCTGAAATTATGAAACGCTACTTTGATGAAGAAGATCAGCAAGTTAATTGCTGGGAGGTATGGTGAGTAAAATGGTAAGTGTTGTTTGAGAAGGTAAATGGGGGGCCATTTGCGAAATCACTGCTTAGCACATTGATGGCCCCTAGAGTCACAGTAACCAAAGTTATATCTTAATACTTGGTGCAAGTGAATATGCCCACCTTTATACCAGGTGAATCCGAACTTGAGCTGAATTTTAGCTATAAACTCAGCCGCCTTACAGATAAGCCAACAGTAAAAGAAGGATGGCAAACCCGAGGTATTTCGGGTGATAAGGAGTACCAATTAACCATGACTCCTGAGGGGCAAGGTGTTGCACTCTATACCATTAGCTTAGATAGCAAGCTGATACCACTAAGCGCAATAGTCACCGACCACAAAGCAAATGTAAAGCTACGCCTAGATAAAGGCATCTCACTCCCTGTAGACCATACAGTGCTTGAAAAAGCCATATAAGACTAAGGAAAGACCATTGAAATTTAACCGATTTAATGTGGGTATGCTACCCAAAAAGACCAAGTATAATCAGTTTTACAACATAGATGTTGAAAGAAGTCTTGAGTTTGATAAACGCTTTTTTGGCATAAACTTCTTACTTCGTTTTAATAAAATAAAAGATGCTTTTTATAAAGATAAAGGCCGCTTTATTTGGCACGACTGCGGTAATGATGGCTCACGTGTAATCCTTTTCCCTATGTTTGCCGGTATATTTGGTGGCATTGTTGTCGTATCGTTTACTGCTTGGTGGATCGTTTTTGGTAGCGAACCATACCCAACAGCATTGCTATTAACCTTAGTTATTTGGAACTTTATTTTTGTTAATTTAACGAACTTATTTGCCAATAAATTCCCCTCCAAACTCATGTATTTTGACCGTGTTACCAGTAAAGTCGGGTTTTTAAACGACATTAAAGGTTGTGAGGAGCGAGATGAATTTGGTCATTGTTGTTTTCCTTGGAATGATATTATTTGCTCGGTGAAAACGACCATTACCAATACCAATGGTTCCTATACTTTTTATCCTTCTGTAGTGCATAAGCTTGGACGAGAGTATCCAGATACTCGTGTCGACTTAGTAGTCACGGACTCATCGCAACATCCCATCCATTGTATTTTGGCGTGGGAGCGTATTGTAAGGCATATGGACAATACAAAACCGCTGCCCGACGTACCTGTGTATGAGGCTTATCGCCATTTAGACCCAGTCACCGCAGAGTTTGATAAACAAAACAATCGCCCCGAATATTACTGGCGCACAATGTCAGTAGACCAACAAGTTGAAATAGGTGAAGAGTTAGTTAAAGAAGCATGGGAATACGACTGGTCAGAAAAATCCGAGCCCAAAGCCAAAATAACCCAGCCTTGGCTGCGCTGGACACCCGATTTAACCCGCACAGACAAGCTCGACTGGAAATACAAACTAAAACGCATCACGCTGCAGTTGTTGTTTTGTTTTCCGTGATCAAGATGAGATAAATAATTGGCGTTAAGCACTATGGCACGGTAAGGAAGTCATACCTATGGGCAATCTAATTTAACCTCAGCTTTGGATAAGAAACAGCATAATATGGTGATTTATAAAAAGTCGTTATTTTACTCTCTTTCTAGTCGGAGGTTTTTGTCGAAAACGAGGCGAATTTGCGCGCCAATAGCTGGCCTATTGCAAGGAAATTCAACGTTGTTAGCGTCAAAAACAACCACTAGAAAGGCGCTTAATTATCCAAAGATGAGGTTATTAACCTCAATCAGTTTTAAGCCGAAACAAACGCTGCGAAGTGTGGTAATTTTGAAAGCTCAGAAATTGGTAGCATCGACTTTATGTCGGGTTATATAAAACGATAGGGGTTATCAAAATGGGTGATATGAGTAATTAAAGGTCAGCTATGTGTTTGTATTCACCCAGCGTAAAAACCACAAAAATAAACAAGCAGCTGTATTTGGTTGCGGTCGAATTGCCTTTAATCAACCTGAGCTCTGGATAATAAATCTATCTCCAGCGGCTACTTTCAACGTTAACAGCGTTGAATTTACTTACAATAGGCCAGCTATTGGCGCGTAAATTCGCCTTGTTATCGCTAAAAGTCTCCGGCTGCAGACTTGAAAAAGAACTTATTATTTTAATATCAATACGTTAGTAAATCTCTTAACCAAAGCTCAGATTAATCTGGGCGAGTCACAGTTAGGTTTAGAGTTTTCATATATTTTGAATATTGATTATTCATCAAACAGATAAGGTTTATGCAGTTTTTATGAGGCTGTTAACAAACTGAAAAAACGAGATTACTCAAGTTGGGAGTCGTACCCATAGGAATTTCTAGGTGGCTTTAATTAGCTTCAAATCAATTAATAATGTATGAAGAAGTACAGTGTGAATTACATTGCAATATAAGGCCGATTTCTCGGCCTTATATTTAAAAGCGAGTTAAAGTTTATTCTTACCTGCTAAATCTAAGAAGAATGCATACTCTAACGCTGTGTCGTGTAAACGCTTGAAGCGACCTGATGCACCACCGTGTCCTGCTTCCATGTCTACTTTAAACAACAACTTGTTGTCGTTGGTTTTATAGTCGCGAAGTTTTGCTACCCACTTTGCAGGCTCAAAGTACTGAACTTGAGAATCGTGCAGACCAGTCGTGACAAGAATATGCGGGTAATCTTGTTTCTTAACCTGATCATAAGGTGAATAACTTAACATGTAATCGTAATAAGCTTTGTCATTCGGGTTGCCCCATTCGTCATATTCGCCAGTAGTAAGTGGAATGCTTTCATCAAGCATTGTGGTAACAACATCTACAAAAGGAACATGAGCGGCAATGCCCTTGTATAATTCAGGTGCTTGGTTGATCACTGCACCCATTAACAGACCGCCAGCACTGCCACCTACGGCGTAGACTTGATCTTTATGGCCATAGCCTTGCTCAACCAGCTGTTTTGTTACGTCTACAAAGTCATTAAAGGTATTTTGCTTAGTCAGTTTTTTGCCATCTTCATACCAAGGGCGGCCCAACATTTGTGAACCACGAATATGCGCAATGGCGTAAACAAATCCTCGGTCTAACAAGCTTAAACGATTGCTTGAAAAACTCGGATCCATGGTCGCACCATAAGAGCCATAGCCATATTGATATAATGGGTTTGTGCCATCTTTTTTGAATTTATCTTTACGATAAACTAAAGAAACAGGAACTTTAGCACCGTCACGTGCGGTCACAAAAATACGCTCAGATGCGTAGTTTTCAACTTTAAAGTCACCCAGTACTTTATTTTGTTTTAGAATATTTGGTTCACCTGACTCAAGATTGAAATCGTAGTGAGTTCCTGGTGTGGTCATACTGGTGTAGTAAATACGGATTGAATCGTTGCCTAACTCGTTATTACCGTATAAATATGCAGCAAATGCGTCATCATTAAATTTAAGTGCTTTTTCGCTACCGTCTTTAAGAGAACGAACGATGACTTTTACCTGACCCATTTCACGCTCTTGATAAACAAGATGGTTATCGAAAAGCTCGATACCTTCTAATTTAACTGCAGGGCGGTGGGCAATAACTTCTTGCCATTTAGACTTGTCACCTAAATCTTTTTCGTTCACGGCCATCAGCTTGAAGTTAACAGCATTAAGGTTAGTTAGCACATAATAGGTGTCTTTATGCTTTGAAACGCTATATTCAAGACCTTTCTCACGAGGAATAAAGCGTTTAGCTTTTGCTTTACTATCATTTGCGTCTATAAAAGACATGCCTGAAGACTCGGTACTTGAATGGTAAATGACAACATTTGAACCGTCTTTTGTTTTACCTATATAGGTGTAGTAGGTATTATCGGCTTCTTCATAGATCAGTTCGTCAGAAGATTGTGGTGTACCAAGTTTATGTCGGTACACTTGATAACCTAACAGGGTTTGTGGATCTTTTTTTACATAATAAAAGTGTTGGTTATCATTTGCCCAAACAACACTGGCCTGAGCACCTTCAATTTTATCGTCTAAGAGTTTACCTGTTTTAAGGTCTTTTACTTGAATAGTGTAAATTCTACGGCTTACAGTATCTTCACCATAGGCAAGTAGTTGATCATTTGGGCTCGCTGATAACCCTGAGGCACTGTAATATTCGTGGCCTTTTGCAAGCTCGTTAACGTCTAGCAGTATTTCTTTATCTGTCCCTTTAAAATCTGAACTACGAACAAAGATAGGATACTCGTTATCACCTCGCATTTCTGAAGAGTAGAAATAGTTACCGCGTTTGGTTGGAACTGAATTATCGTCTTTTTCTATTCGAGATTTTAACTCATCGAATAATGATGCTTGAAGTTTCTCTGTATTACTTAATTGAGCTTCTGTATAGGCATTCTCAGCCTCTAAGTGAGCAATAATTTCAGGATCTTTACGCTCGTCATCGCGCATCCAGTAATAGTTGTCTACGCGTTTATGACCATGTATTTCCATTTCATGCGGTATTTTTTTAGCGATTGGTGCTGCAACGGATTGTTCTTGTACTTGGGCAGTAACCAGCTGAGTTTGTGTATTGTTGTCATTATTACAACCAGCTAAAACTGCTAGAGATAGAAGACTTAGTGCGTGAGGAAGAAACCGTTTCATATTAGTCCTTGTTATAGATTATTCCATTTGATGCTAACTTAATTTAATAATTCTCTCTAGTCGTTAATGTAAAGACATGTAAAAAGGACTGAAGATACTGTATATGTATTGAAGTAATTTTAAACAGAATGATCAATTTAGAATAATTTTTAAGAGCTGTGATCAACAGAATTAACAGAATGTAAATTGTTTATTAAGTGTACAAGATAAATCATTTATTGCATTTACAAGAATAAAGTTGGCTATATAATGCGCGCAAACTCGTTCTTATTAGGTGTATTATGCTTAAAACTATCTCACTTTTGGCTCTTGGTTTAACTGTTTCTGTAAATGCTAACGCATCAGCATTTGTATCAGCTGATAATTCAGCAGAAACTAAAGTATGTGTTATTGCGTCAGAGCAAGGCTTATCTGCAGCACGTAAAGAAGCAAACAGACTAGGCTTAACGGTTTCACGCTTTTCTTCTAGCATTCTTTGTAATGGTGAAGATATTCGTGATGTTGCAGTTCGAGCAGAACGCGAAGCAAATACATCTTCAGAGAAGAAAGTGGCATTAGTTGCTAAAAACCAAACTTTAGAAACGTCTTTATGTATTACCGCTGCGAGAAAAGGTATTAAAGAAATCGGTTACAAAGCACGTAGCTTACGTTGTAACGATATTCCTGTACGTGAATTCGTAAAAGAGTTTGCTAAAACTGCAATCTAATATTGCTTTAGAAAAGACTTCAAAAAAGCCGTTGGAATATTTCAACGGCTTTTTTAATGTTTATGAATTATTTAGTCCATATACCTTTAGGTAATGTAGCTTTAATTTTCTCATTACTATTTGGGTCAAATACAGGCACTTTACCTTGTTTAAGCTGAGTAATGTAATCCTTATAAAGCCAGATTACAGCACCTGATAGCATGAATAGGGCAGCTACGTTAACAATCGCCATCATGCCCATAGACACATCGGCCATTGTCCAAATCAAACCGAGTTCACTAACAGAGCCAAACATAACCATACCTAAAACACATAATCTAAAGATCAACATACCGTGTTTATGATTGTGTTCTAAAAACATCAAGTTTGTTTCTGCGTATGAGTAATTCGCTACGATAGATGTAAATGCAAAGAATAAGATGGCTACGGCAATGAAAATTGCACCCCATTCACCAACATGTTGAACAAGCGCAGCTTGTGTTAAAGCAATGCCAGTTACACCAGATTCTGGGACTAGTTGATTAGATAGTAGAATAAGTGCAGCAGTGGCTGAACAGATAATAACGGTATCGACAAATACCCCAAGCATCTGAACATACCCTTGTGATGCAGGGTGGTTTGGGTTGGGTGTTGCAGTAGCTGCAGCATTAGCGGCACTACCCATACCTGCTTCATTAGAAAAGAGTCCGCGCTTAATCCCTTGGATCATTGCCTGCATAACAGCATAACCAATTGCACCTGCACCAGCTTGTTCAATACCAAAAGCACTATAAATGATTTGCTTGAATACGGCAGGTAATAATTCGAAATTGATGGCGCATACATATAACGCAACAGCTAAATAAGCTAATGCCATGAAAGGGACAACTAATTCAGCAAAACGAGAGATGGTTTTTAAACCACCAAAAATAATAAAGCCAGATCCAATAACAAGCACAATACCCATAATATGCTTAGGTATATCGAAGGCAACTTCGAATGCAGCTGTAATTGAGTTTGCTTGCACTGCATTGAATACAAGACCAAATGCTAATATAAGGCATAAAGAGAAAAGCACACCCATCCAACGCTTGCCTAAACCATACTCCATATAATAAGCAGGGCCACCACGGAAGTTGCCATCTTCGTCTTTTGTTTTATATAGCTGTGCGAGCGCACTTTCGGCAAAACTGGTTGCCATACCGATAAGTGCAATTAACCACATCCAAAAAATTGCACCAGCACCACCTAAATAGAGTGCAACAGCAACGCCAGCCATATTACCTGTTCCAACACGTGCGGCTAATGAAGTACAAAAAGCCTGAAATGAAGAGATGCCCGAATCAGAACCTTGTCTACTATTAGCCATAACCTTAACCATATAAGGAAATTGTCTAAATTGAATGAAGCCCAAACGGAAGGTAAAGAATAAACCTGCTGCTATTAATAGATATATAAGGACATGACCCCATAACAATCCACTAATAAAGTTTAAAATATCAGCCATAATTGAATGCCTAGTAAATTGAACGAATAAATGAGGGCCGTAATCTAGCATAAATAAGGAAGGCAATCTAAAGAACAGCGGTAAAAACATGGTTTATCCACAGGTTTTTGTGGGTAAGTTGTAATTAAATGGTTTGTAAGCTTGTATATCTAAATATATAAAAATTAATGCATTTTTCTTTAAAAAAGGGCTTGCGTAATTTTCTGCTCTCCCTATAATGCGACCCCACTGACACGGGGCGAGACGCTGAAAAGCAAATCAAAACGATGTCGAGTCAAATAAAACTTAGCTTTAAACTTTCTCTTAAGAAAAAGATTAAAATTAAGTGTTGACATAAAAAGTGAAGTCGTTATTATGGCGCTCCACTTCGCAGCAAGGCTGCGGCGACAAGCAAAAGCTTAGTCGCACTGTTCTTTAAAAATATGAAGCAATCATCTGTGTGGGCACTCGTACAGATTGAGTTCTAACAGCTCTTGATTCAGGAGCAAAAAAAATTTAGAGTCTCAATTTCTTATGAGTGACTATATAGTCAATTTATACAGAATTCATTGAGCATGGTTTGAAGTTTACTTCAAACAAAAAACTTTTAATTGAAGAGTTTGATCATGGCTCAGATTGAACGCTGGCGGCAGGCCTAACACATGCAAGTCGAGCGGTAACATTTCTAGCTTGCTAGAAGATGACGAGCGGCGGACGGGTGAGTAATGCTTGGGAATATGCCTTAGGGTGGGGGACAACAGTTGGAAACGACTGCTAATACCGCATAACGTCTACGGACCAAAGGGGGCTTCGGCTCTCGCCCTTAGATTAGCCCAAGTGGGATTAGCTAGTTGGTGAGGTAATGGCTCACCAAGGCGACGATCCCTAGCTGGTTTGAGAGGATGATCAGCCACACTGGAACTGAGACACGGTCCAGACTCCTACGGGAGGCAGCAGTGGGGAATATTGCACAATGGGCGCAAGCCTGATGCAGCCATGCCGCGTGTGTGAAGAAGGCCTTAGGGTTGTAAAGCACTTTCAGTAAGGAGGAAAGGTTAGTAGTTAATACCTGCTAGCTGTGACGTTACTTACAGAAGAAGCACCGGCTAACTCCGTGCCAGCAGCCGCGGTAATACGGAGGGTGCGAGCGTTAATCGGAATTACTGGGCGTAAAGCGTACGCAGGCGGTTTGTTAAGCGAGATGTGAAAGCCCCGGGCTCAACCTGGGAACTGCATTTCGAACTGGCAAACTAGAGTATGATAGAGGGTGGTAGAATTTCAGGTGTAGCGGTGAAATGCGTAGAGATCTGAAGGAATACCGATGGCGAAGGCAGCCACCTGGGTCAATACTGACGCTCATGTACGAAAGCGTGGGGAGCAAACGGGATTAGATACCCCGGTAGTCCACGCCGTAAACGATGTCTACTAGGAGCTGGGGTCTTCGGACAACTTTTCCAAAGCTAACGCATTAAGTAGACCGCCTGGGGAGTACGGCCGCAAGGTTAAAACTCAAATGAATTGACGGGGGCCCGCACAAGCGGTGGAGCATGTGGTTTAATTCGATGCAACGCGAAGAACCTTACCTACACTTGACATACAGAGAACTTACCAGAGATGGTTTGGTGCCTTCGGGAACTCTGATACAGGTGCTGCATGGCTGTCGTCAGCTCGTGTTGTGAGATGTTGGGTTAAGTCCCGCAACGAGCGCAACCCCTATCCTTAGTTGCCAGCGATTCGGTCGGGAACTCTAAGGAGACTGCCGGTGATAAACCGGAGGAAGGTGGGGACGACGTCAAGTCATCATGGCCCTTACGTGTAGGGCTACACACGTGCTACAATGGCGCATACAGAGTGCTGCAAGCTCGCGAGAGTTAGCGAATCACTTAAAGTGCGTCGTAGTCCGGATTGGAGTCTGCAACTCGACTCCATGAAGTCGGAATCGCTAGTAATCGCGGATCAGAATGCCGCGGTGAATACGTTCCCGGGCCTTGTACACACCGCCCGTCACACCATGGGAGTGGGTTGCTCCAGAAGTAGGTAGCTTAACCTTAGGGAGGGCGCTTACCACGGAGTGATTCATGACTGGGGTGAAGTCGTAACAAGGTAGCCCTAGGGGAACCTGGGGCTGGATCACCTCCTTAACGATTTAGAACAGATTTGTTCGTAGTGTCCACACAGATGATTGTTAGTTAGCTTTATAGCTAATTAATATTGCTCTTTAAAAATTTGGAAAAGCTGATAATTAATTCTTTTAGAAGAAATTCTAAAAAGAGTTTTCAAAAGTAAAACAATGCCGATAAACATTTAATTGTTTATTAGCGTCTACTTTAGTATTCAATATTAACTTCTGGCGAAGTTAAAACTGTCTTTGACACATACACCTCAAAGTAATAAACCACTTCGGGTTGTATGGTTAAGTGACTAAGCGTACACGGTGGATGCCTTGGCAGTTGGAGGCGATGAAGGACGTACTAACTTGCGATAAGCCTAGTCAAGCCAGTAAGAGGCGCTTGAGACTAGGATTTCCGAATGGGGAAACCCACCTGTTTACAGGTATCGTTAACTGAATACATAGGTTAACGAGGCGAACGCGGAGAACTGAAACATCTAAGTACCCGTAGGAAAAGAAATCAACCGAGATTCCGAAAGTAGCGGCGAGCGAAATCGGACTAGCCCTTAAGCTTTAGTGTAGTTAGTGGAACATTCTGGAAAGTTTGACGATACAGGGTGACAGTCCCGTACACAAAAACTTATCTAAAGTGAAATCGAGTAGGTCGGAGCACGTGAAACTTTGACTGAATATAGGTGGACCATCATCTAAGGCTAAATACTCCCAACTGACCGATAGTGAACCAGTACCGTGAGGGAAAGGCGAAAAGAACCCCTGTGAGGGGAGTGAAATAGAACCTGAAACCGTGTACGTACAAGCAGTAGGAGCCCTTCGAGGGTGACTGCGTACCTTTTGTATAATGGGTCAGCGACTTATATTTTGTAGCGAGGTTAACCGTTTAGGGTAGCCGTAGCGAAAGCGAGTCTTAACTGGGCGTTGAGTTGCAAGGTATAGACCCGAAACCCGGTGATCTAGCCATGGGCAGGTTGAAGGTTGAGTAACATCAACTGGAGGACCGAACCCACTAACGTTGAAAAGTTAGGGGATGACCTGTGGCTTGGAGTGAAAGGCTAATCAAACCGGGAGATAGCTGGTTCTCCCCGAAATCTATTTAGGTAGAGCCTCGGACGAATACTTACGGGGGTAGAGCACTGTTAAGGCTAGGGGGTCATCCCGACTTACCAACCCTTTGCAAACTCCGAATACCGTAAAGTAATATCCGGGAGACACACGGTGGGTGCTAACGTCCATCGTGGAGAGGGAAACAACCCAGACCGTCAGCTAAGGTCCCAAAGTGTATGTTAAGTGGGAAACGATGTGGGAAGGCTAAAACAGCTAGGAGGTTGGCTTAGAAGCAGCCATCCTTTAAAGAAAGCGTAATAGCTCACTAGTCGAGTCGGCCTGCGCGGAAGATGTAACGGGGCTAAACATACCACCGAAGCTACGGCTGCATACATTAGTATGCGGGGTAGGGGAGCGTTCTGTAAGCGGCTGAAGCTCAATTGTAAAGTTGGGTGGACGTATCAGAAGTGCGAATGCTGACATGAGTAACGATAATGCGGGTGAAAAACCCGCACGCCGGAAGACCAAGGGTTCCTATCCCATGTTAATCAGGGTAGGGTAAGTCGACCCCTAAGGCGAGGCTGAAGAGCGTAGTCGATGGGAAACGGGTTAATATTCCCGTACTTGGAATAATTGCGATGGGGGGACGGAGCAGGCTAATCAAGCATGGCGTTGGTTGTCCATGTGAAAGGCTGTAGGCTGGTGACTTAGGAAAATCCGGGTCGCTAAGGCTGAGAGTCGAGACGAGCCACTACGGTGGTGAAGTTGATGATGCCCTACTTCCAGGAAAAGCCTCTAAGCTTCAGATTATTTCGAATCGTACCCCAAACCGACACAGGTGGTCAGGTAGAGAATACTAAGGCGCTTGAGAGAACTCGGGTGAAGGAACTAGGCAAAATTGTACCGTAACTTCGGGAGAAGGTACGCTGTTGTTGGTGATGAGACTTGCTCTCTAAGCTGACGACAGCCGCAGTGACCAGGTGGCTGGGACTGTTTATTAAAAACACAGCACTGTGCAAAATCGTAAGATGACGTATACGGTGTGACACCTGCCCGGTGCCGGAAGGTTAATTGATGGGGTTAGCTTAGGCGAAGCTCTTGATCGAAGCCCCGGTAAACGGCGGCCGTAACTATAACGGTCCTAAGGTAGCGAAATTCCTTGTCGGGTAAGTTCCGACCTGCACGAATGGTGTAACCATGGCCACGCTGTCTCCACCCGAGACTCAGTGAAATTGAAATCGCAGTGAAGATGCTGTGTACCCGCGGCTAGACGGAAAGACCCCGTGAACCTTTACTACAGCTTGGCACTGAACATTGAGCCTACATGTGTAGGATAGGTGGGAGGCTTTGAAGTGGCGACGCCAGTTGTCATGGAGCCATCCTTGAAATACCACCCTTGTATGTTTGATGTTCTAACATAGGTCCCTAATCGGGATTGTGGACAGTGCCTGGTGGGTAGTTTGACTGGGGCGGTCTCCTCCCAAAGAGTAACGGAGGAGCACGAAGGTTGGCTAAGTACGGTCGGACATCGTACGGTTAGTGTAATGGTAGAAGCCAGCTTAACTGCGAGACAGACACGTCGAGCAGGTACGAAAGTAGGTCATAGTGATCCGGTGGTTCTGAATGGAAGGGCCATCGCTCAACGGATAAAAGGTACTCCGGGGATAACAGGCTGATACCGCCCAAGAGTTCATATCGACGGCGGTGTTTGGCACCTCGATGTCGGCTCATCACATCCTGGGGCTGAAGTCGGTCCCAAGGGTATGGCTGTTCGCCATTTAAAGTGGTACGCGAGCTGGGTTTAGAACGTCGTGAGACAGTTCGGTCCCTATCTGCCGTGGGCGTTTGAGAATTGAGAGGGGCTGCTCCTAGTACGAGAGGACCGGAGTGGACGAACCGCTGGTGTTCGGGTTGTGATGCCAATTGCATTGCCCGGTAGCTACGTTCGGAATCGATAACCGCTGAAAGCATCTAAGCGGGAAGCGAGCCTCGAGATGAGTTCTCACTTTAACTTTAAGTTAACTGAAGGGCCGTTGGAGACTACAACGTTGATAGGCTGGGTGTGGAAGTGTAGTGATACATTAAGCTAACCAGTACTAATTACCCGTGAGGCTTAACCATACAACGCCAAAGTGGTTTTAGCTCAGAAGCTGATATGAACTAGAGTAGAAGTTTTAGAATTATCAGATTTTTTCCAGATTTAAAGCAAAGTGACTAGATAAGCGATATCGCGAAATCAATTCACCTTGCGCAAAGGAAATGAGTGCTACGCACTTGTCATTAACCCTTTGCACGACCAAATTTGCTTGGTGACCATAGCGTTTTGGAACCACCTGATTCCATGCCGAACTCAGAAGTGAAACGAAACAGCGTCGATGATAGTGTGGGCTTCCCATGTGAAAGTAGAACATCGCCAAGCACCTATTTAGAGAAAGCCCGATTTGAAAGAGTCGGGCTTTTTTGCGTTTATAGTGCTAAATCGTCTTGCACAGTGATGAGGTAATGCTCGGTGATAAAAAGACGAATTAGCGCAAGGTGAAGAGAGCAATCTTCACCGTACTTATACCATTCCGCATAAAGATTAAGTCAGCTTTATCCATTCTCGGCTGCACATCTTCTTCACTCGATCCGGTAGTGAAATAAATTGATTCCATGCTTTTGAAACTTCATCAACTATGTCGTCATAGCCAGAAAACACTCTATTGGATAAACAATGTTGTCGTATCCAGCTCCATACTTGTTCTATTGGATTTAGCTCTGGTGAATAAGGAGGAAGTTTTATGAGCGTTAAGTTGCTGAATTCTGCCGCAGTATCATCTGTATGCCAGCCTGCGCCGTCTATAATCACAACTGCATGCCTGCCAACTGGTGTAGCTTGTGATATTTGACGCATATGCTGCCTCATCGCTTCTTTATTTACGAATGGACTTACTAACGCTTCAGTTTGGCCTGTGGAAGGACATACTGCACCAAATAAGTACCCGTATTCAAACTGTTGTTGTTTCACAATCCTTGGCCGTGTTCCTGTTTCAGCCCAAATGCGTGTAGTCGGGTTCTGCTGACCAAATCGAGCTTCATCCTGAAACCAGACATCGATACGGTCAAGAGGAAGGTGGCCTGGAGTGTGAAGGATCGTTTCCAGTAGAAAGTTTTTTAAAAGCTTCTTGCCTCTGCTGTGATTGCTTAGGATGCTTCGAGCGACTTGTGATCCAGCTAAAGCCAAGCTGTTTTAGTATTTTATAGACATGATTTAAGTGGTAATGAACGCCAAACTCGGTGCTAATGTATTGCACAATGTCCTCACCGGTTAGACGGCCACCTTGAAGGTCTGAGTTTGCGCGCTTTATAAACTCAGACAGTTGCTCAAGCTGTGGTTGTTGGAGTCTAGATGGACGCCCTTGAATAGGCTTATTGTCTAAGCCATCGAGGCCATGCTCTAGGTAACTAGAGACCCATTTATTAACACTACTTCGTGCAGTATTAAGGCGTTTTGCAATGTCGGCTCTACTATTGCCCTCATAAAATAATGACACGGCAAGCAATCGAATGCGCTTTCGTGCGTTGGGTTCTTTTCGGGAAAGCGATAAAAGCTGTTCAGATATGTTTGTGTTCAACGTTATTGAGTTGGTGATTTTATATGACTTCTATTAGATCAGATATTTAAGCGGAATGGTATTAATTTAGACGCCCTTAACTCCAGCTAAACTGCTTTACCTCACCTTGCGCAAAGCAAATGTGCTCGCCTTGCTCGTTGTCATTAACTTTGCACTATTTCACTGCGTTCGCAGTCGCTAATTTTGCACTATATTTTCCACTATGAATCAAACTCATGAGCTTTCCATTATTTTATATGTTGTAATGTCTAAAGGTTTTTTTAAATGGAACTTCAATGAAATCAATCATATTTTTTATTTTGTCAGCAATTTCTCTAGCAGTATTCGCAAACCCTTTGAAGGGGACTTGGAAATACGTCAGCGGTGAATACGCAACACCAAATGGTAATGTGAAAGCCGAAGCACCAGCTGTTACTTCTACTAAAATAATCTCTGATACGCACTTTAGTTACATTACGCTACATTCAAATAAGTTCGCTTACGCCGGTGGGGGGACTTATGTAATTGAAGGAAACAAATTTATTGAAACGGTTAAATATGGCAATTTAGAAGACTATATTGGCAGAACCATGGCCTTTACCTTTAAAATTGAAGGCGACCTTTGGTATCACACCCTGTATGAGAATGGGAAGTTTGTTGAAAGAGAAATTTGGAAAAAGGTACCTAGTAAACTTTAAAAAATACCTTTATTACTTTGAAACTTAGAAATTTATTGAAAATGTTTTGTAATTAAGTAAAGTACACTATCGCTTTTTAGAAGTTATATTGTAAGCAGTATTTACGTGTATATTGAATGCCAAATGCTGTTTAGGGGTTATTATGAGCATAGAGCATAAAACAAGAACACAACTTGTTGCTGAAGCAATTAGAGAGAAAATACTGTCTGGTGAGATTAAAGCAGGTGAGCCGTTAAGACAAGCTGCTTTAGCTGAAGAATTAAATGTGAGCAGAATACCTGTTCGTGAAGCTTTATTACAATTAGAAGCTGAAGGTCTTGTTAATTTTGAAGCTCATAAAGGCGCGACTGCAACACAGCTAAGTGCAGATCAAATTGATGAAATTTTCGATTTACGTGCTTTATTAGAGGCCGAATTATTAAGTCATTCAATTCAGAAACTTACACCTCGTGATTTATTAGAAGCGGAAGCCATTTTATATGACTTAGAAGAAGCTGTTGAACGAGGTGATACGCAGCTTGCAACTGGTAAATTAAATGCTGAGTTCCACGGTAAGTTGTACTGTAAGGCTGATAGACCACAGACTGCAGAACTTGTTGATATGTATAGCAAGAATTCAGAGCGTTATGTTCGAATGCATATTTTGCTTGCAGGTGGTTTTGCAACTGCGCCTGAAGAACATCGAACTTTGCTAGATTTATGTAAGCAAAAAGACATAGATGCAGCCTGCACATTTTTGAAAACGCATATTCTAAGTGCCAAAGAAGATATTAAAGAGCTTCTAATTAAAATGGAACAAGAATAGAAAGAGCGGCTTTGCCGCTCTTTTTCTTACAAAGTATATTTACTAATAATTCTATACACTTCGTTAATGTTGTCTCCAGCTTTAAACTCTTTAACAAGTGGTTCAGTTTCAGAACCAATCCAAAGTTTTAGTTCTGCATCCATGTCAAAATGACCAGCAGACTCTTTACTAAACTTGGTGATCTTATTATACGGAATGGTCAGGATCTCCATTTTAGAACCTGTAACACCTTGTTTATCAACCAAGATCAAACGTTTATTTGTGAAAACAAACATATCACGTATGACTTGGTAAGCCTTTTCAATTATTTCGCCCTGGACTAAGCTATCAGCTAATAGTTCTTCTGTTTTTGCACTATCAGCTTCACTCGCATTGCCCATTAAACCACTGAGTAATCCCATATTTATTCCTTATTGAACAGTTCATTTTCTAAAGTATTGCCATTTATTAATTGTCTGTATTGCCAATCTAGTTTATGACAATATTTTAATAACTGTACATCAAAGTGTTTATTTTCAGCTTTATATTCAATCACAAACTCTTTTCTCTGAGTTTGTTGTACATGTGTTACATCTTGAAGTTGTTTTAAGTAATCAATAGCTTGTGAGGGCTCATCTTGTAACTGTAAGGTAATGTAGTTGTGTTCACCTTGGTAATTTTGAGTTTGATGCTGTGTTAAAACACCTTGATCTAAATAAAGGATGTTATTACAAAGTCGCTCTAATTCACTTAAGTCGTGAGAGCTAAGAATGAATGTTGCCTCTGAGCTAAGTTCAGAAATAATATTTCTAATCTCTCTTGCGTTAACTGGATCTAATCCAGCGGTTGCTTCATCTAATAAAATGACTTTGGGTTTATTAATGAGTGTTTGAGCTATGCATACGCGTTTTCTCATACCATGAGATAATTCTGAAATTCTAGAATTGAAATTATCTTTTAAACCAACTAATTCAAGTACTCTGTGCGTTTCTTTTAATGACTCACTTTTACTTAAGTTTTGTAAACGAGCATAGAAGCTAAGTTGCTTTTCGAGAGAAAAGCGGGGGTCTAATTGTGCGTCTTGCGGTAATGCAGCCAGATTGCTGAACAGTTTTGGATCGCCAAGGTCGTGACCAAGGATATTTACTGAGCCTGAATCTGCTTTTATATAACCACACAAAACACTAAAAAGCGTTGTTTTTCCAGCGCCATTTGGACCAATTAAAGCTGTCGTTTTACCTTGTTCTATTTCAAAAGATACATCATCTAATGCGCGTTTAGGACCAAAGTTTTTGCAAATATTATTTGCTTTAATGACGATACTCATAATGCACGCTTCCTTAAAATTATACCAGCCAGAGTAATCCACATTAAGCTTTGTAATAGTGGCAGTAGCCAATTAAAAAAGTTTGTATCTTGCTGGCCTGCAACATCTGCTATTTGCTCTCCTGGGAATAAATAAAAGAGTAAATCTACAATTGATATATAACTAGATATATATGAAATGAGACCGGTTCCAAGAGTAAATAAAAGTATGGCAATTATAATGCTCAGTCTTGATGAACTGGCGATGATATTTATAAAAGCCATCAGGGCTATAAATGGCATACAAATAATGCTTAATTGGACACTAATTTTTAAACCAAGTAAAACCCCTGAACCGATTAATGTATGGTCTCGAAAAGTCATTACTGCAAGAGTCGCGACCACAGTTGCTATGATTAGAATACTAATGATCAATAATTGACCTAAATAACGACCTACTAAAATTTCATCTCTTGTAGAGCGCAACGACAAGAATCTTAAAGTACCTCTTTGCCTATCTCCAACAGTTTGGTCTGAACTTATAAATAATGAAAAAATAGGGAAGCAATAAAGTGAAATAATCCAATAAATTGAAAACTCAGCTTCTGGCCAACTTACAAGTTCTCTTAAACCAATACTACCTGCCATCTGTTGGGCAATATCAGAAAATTCAGGGCTATTTAGAAATGGCACTGCGTGCCCAATAGGATATTTTAAAATCATAAACCACACCATTGCGAATGCGGCCAAAGCTAATAAGCCTCTTTTTGTTGCAAAAAGTCGAGTTAATTCAAACTGTGTAATCTGCCAAACTCTGAAAACTGACATAGATTCTCCTTTTATTTACCGTAACACTAGCTGTTACATTAAATAAATTAAAGAGTTAAATTGTTTCAGAGTATGGCAGTCGTTACATCTTTAGTTAGTTTACTGTATTTCTACAAGCAAAATTACCAACCGCATTGACGTCCTTTATTTTGCTCATCTAAGTACTTTTGTAATGGCGCAAAGTAATCAAGAATTGCAGTTGCATCCATTTGTTGGCTACCAGTTAACGTTTCTAACGCTTCTTGCCATGGACGACTACTACCCATTTCAAGCATTGCATTTAAACGCTCACCCGCTTCTTTTGAGTTATACACAGAGCAGCGATGAATTGAACCTTCATTACCAGCAATCTCACATAAAGCTTTATGGAATTCGAATTGTAAAATGTGTGCTAAGAAATAACGAGTGTAAGGAACATTACCCGGTACATGATATTTGGCTCCCGGATCAAAGTCAGCTTCCGTTCTTGTAATTGGTGCTTTGATCCCTTGATATTTTTCACGAAGTTCCCACCAAGCTTTGTTGTATTCTGCTGGGCTGATCTCGCCATTGAATACTTTCCAACGCCATTGATCGACTAATAAGCCAAATGGAATAAATGCAACTTTATCTAGCGCCATTTTCATCAGTAGACCAATATCTTTCGATTCGTCAGGCACTTTATCTAATAAGCCAATTTCTTTTAGGTATCCTGGGGTAACAGAAAGCGCAATAGTATCACCAATCGCTTCGTGGAAGCCGTCATTCGCACTCTCTTGATAGTACACAGGTTGCGTGTTGTAGGCACGTTGATAGAAGTTATGTCCTAGTTCATGGTGAATAACAGAGAATTCTTCACCTGTACGTTGAATACACATCTTAATACGTAAATCATCTTTTGAATCAAGGTTCCAAGCAGATGCGTGACATTGTACGTCGCGATCTTGTGGTTTTGTAAACAATGAGCGGCTATAGAAAGTATCAGGTAATGGTGCAAAGCCCATCGAAGTAAAGAACTTCTCTGCGCCTTTAACCATAGTTAATTCATCATAGTTATGTTTTGCTAGAAGTTCAGTAACATCATAACCCGGATCTGCATTTTCTGGTGCAACAACGTCATAAATGTTGCCCCAAGTTTGTGCCCACATGTTACCTAATAAGTGAGCTGGGATAGGTTGGTCTTGTGGTACTTTGTCTTCACCGTATTTGTCGCCTAATTTTGCGCGAACATGACAGTGTAACGAATCATAAAGAGGCTTAACTTGACCCCAAATTCTGTCTAGCTCAGTTGCAAAATCATCAGCTGGCATATCGTATTTACTACGCCACATTGCACCAGTATCAGCATAGCCTAACTCTTTTGCGCCTTCGTTAGTTAAGATAACTTGTTCTTCGTAAAGTGGGCGCATAGGCTTTGCTACTTGTCGCCAACCCTGCCATATGTCGAGTAATTCTTCGTAATTTCGAGAAGATGCCATTTTTGATGTCATTTCTCCAAGGCTCATACACTCATTGCCCTTGCAGTATTTACCTTTGCCATACATTCCGTCGAGCTCAGCTAAAATACCAGCAAGTTTTTTAGATTTATCGGCATTTTGCGGAGCAGGTAGGGTCAATGCCAACTTTAGCTTATCCATCTTTCTGCGATTGTCTTCACTCAGTTCTAATGAATCAAATTGTGCAGCTTCATTGGCTAAACGCACAACGACATCTGTGTATTCACGATTTACATCAGCAGATAGCGAGGCAGTGTCTTCGGTGATAAAGTTTGCGTAAATCCAAGCCGCACGAGAAGAGCGGGCATTAAGGTCAATTAATGTCTCTGCTGATTGAGCAAGAAATGCTTCTGCATCTTGTTCAGTAACATTTGAAGAAGAACTTGTTGTTTTACATGCTGAGAGTGAAAGAGCGCTTGATACAATTAAAGCACTTAAACTCAGTTTAAACTTGGTTGTCATTATAATTTCTCAGTTGTTGTTATTAACTAAAAGATGATAACAGTACAAGATTTTCACGACAATTAAGTTTATGTTCAAAAGGGGGACTGGCAGGAAATAACATTAAAAAAGGCTGGTTTTTCCAGCCCTTTTTCAATTATCTAGCAAATGGGTCCGCATTTATTTTATCTACATACCAAGTGCCTTTTTTACGAACCATTTGTACGCTACGCATGTCATCGACTTGCTCTCCACGAAGCATACCTGTAAATACAAGATTAACTTTAGCATCGTCGCCGTATTGTTCTCGTAAACTTTGGTTTGTCATATCGACTTCAATGGTTACAGAATCGTATTGCAAATTCACTAGGTTTCTAGAAAACTGCTTCGCTGTCCCATACGAGCGCATTATCCTAGCTAGTTTTGGCGTTGCCATTTTTATAGCAGCATCAAAATCTTTTTGATTATAAATTGCGTCAAAGTACATTGTAGCAGCGTATCCTGGACTATTTTTATCGCCACGAGATGGTTCGTCTGAACCACAACCTGTTATTGCAAATAAAAATAAGAAAAGTAGGGCGGTGATTTTTTTCATAACATCTAGATTTATTTATAAAACTCACTTTAGTGTGTCTTCTCAAATTGGTTTTGTAAAGTTAATGGTTAGCTTTGTAAAAATAAAAGGCCCAACAAGTACTATGTTGGGCCTTTTTGTCGGAAGGTGTTTACTTAACCATTAAATGACTTTTCTAAACTTGCATTGTCATTTAAACCATTATTTTTACGCTTTCTTCTGAAGAAACCTTTGATGTCTTCTAACACAACATACTGACAAGGTATCAGGATGAGCGTAATCACAGTTGCGAATAGCACGCCGAATGCTAATGACACAGCCATAGGAATAACAATCTGGGCTTGTAAGCTTGTCTCTGTGATAATTGGTACAAGACCAATGAAGGTTGTTAATGAAGTCAGTAAAATTGCTCTAAAGCGTTTACAGCCAGCTTCAACGACAGCCTGTTTAATTGCTATCCCTTCTTCTCTGGCCTTGTTAACAAAATCGACCATAACTAATGAGTCATTAACTACCACACCTGCCACTGCAATGATGCCGAAGAATGAAAGGCTACTCATTGTCATACCCATCACTATATGACCAAATACGGCACCTACAACACCAAATGGGATCACTGACATGATCAGAATCGGTTGTGAGTAAGAGCGTAGTGGGATGGCCAATAGTGCGAAGATGATCATCATTGATAATGCAAAGTCTCTAATTTGTTCGGCTACGCTATCCATTTCTTCTTGAATACGGCCTGCTACACTACTTTGTACTCCAGGGTAATTCTTGAGTAGAGATGGTAAGTACTCATCGCGAATTTCTTCTGCAATCTTAAATGGTTCAGCTTGGTTAGTGTCAACAGAAGCCCAAACATTTACTGTACGTTTTGCATTTTCTCGGCGAATACGGCTAACACCATCTACAAGATTAATTTTAGCCACTTCAGCTAGAGGGACTTCAGCACCTGCAGGCGTAATGATACGTACATCTTGAATGTCACTGATAGAGTTACGAGACTCTTTAGGGTAACGGATCATGACTTTAATCTCTTCGCCTTCACGTAAAATACGCTGTGCTTCTAAACCGTAGTAACTAAAGTTAACTTGCGAAGCGACATCAGATAGCGTTAATCCCATGCTATATGCAAGTGGTTTAAGTTCTAACTGAACTTCATCGGTTGCACTTTGCATTGAATCATTTACATCACCCACACCTGTCATTGAATTAAGTTTTTCTTTAAGCTTATTAGCCACTTCTTTAAGCTGATCTTTGTTTTTACCTTCAAGTCTGAAGCTAATGTCACCGTCATCTCGACCGCCATTCATAATGCTGTCTTCGATGTTTAGTGTTTTGACACCCGGCAGTGGTGGCATTTGTTCACGCCACATTGCACTTAAAGCAAATGTATCAATTGGGCGCAGGTCTGGCTCAACCAAAATCGCCATAATTTGTGCATTGGTTCTACCACGTAGGCTGACAGACAAATCACGAACCATTTTTTGGCCATATTTCGCTTCGATTTGCTTATCGACTTCTAAAATAAGTGCTTCGACTTTTTGTGCAGTTTCAAGTGTTGCAGTTTCTGAACTTGAAAGGTTCATTTCGATTCTAACTTGCGGGAAGTCATGAGGGATCTTAGGGTTGGCAACAAACTTCACTAAGCCACCCGCAAATAGACCTGCTGCTACTAATAACACAGTTAGAAACCCAACAATCACCGTATAGCGGTAGTGGATACAGCGTTCAATAAACGGACGGTACAGGTTGTCGATAAAGTTTCTTAAACCGCCATCCAGAATTTCTCGTAAACGATGGAACGGGTTTTTAGGGTTGCTTGGTTTATCTTTCATTGCAGCTAAGTGCGCAGGCAGAATCAGTTTCGATTCAACCAAAGAGAATAGTAAGCAAAGGATGATGACACCGCCAATTGCTTTAGAAAATGCAGCGGCAGGGCCGGTAGCTAAAGTTTGCGGTAAAAACGCGGCAACAGTTGTTAAAACACCGAAAGTTGCAGGAATTGCTACGCGTTTTACACCGCGAACGACGTTATCAAGGCTTTGGCCTTTTTTCTCAATTTCGGCGTGAACTGATTCACCGACCACAATGGCATCGTCAACCACAATACCTAATACCAAAATGAAGGCAAACAAAGAAGCTAAGTTAATTGTTACATCTAAAAAGCCCATCGGCATAAATAAGAATGCACCAAGGAATGAAACAGGTAGGCCCATCATCACCCAGAAAGCTAAACGAACACGTAAGAACAATGCCAGCATTAGCATAACGAGTAAGCCACCCCAAATCATATTCTCGATCATCATATTCAAACGACCATCAAGGTAATATGTTAAGTCAATAAACGGCTCAATCTGAACATCAGCCGGCAAAGTTTTGTTTCTATCAGCTAGATATTTTTTAACCGTATCAGCGACTCTGGTGATATCTTGATCTTTTGATGCTCTTAGCTCAAAAGTTAACGAGTTCTTGCCATTATACTTTGAGAACTGTAATCCTTCTTCAAAACCATCTTTTACAGTTGCAACATCTCTCAAAAAGATTTGTGCACCGTCTTCAAGAGTTTTAAGTGGTAAGTTTTCGAATTCATGACCTCTGTATGCTTGGTTTTCAACTCGCATTGAAATATAGCCATTATCTGAGCGAATTTGACCCGCCGACATATTGGCAGAAAATGCACGCACGGCTGAAGAAATATCTCGGAAAGTTAAGCCATATTCTCGGAGTTTATCAGGGCTAACTTCAATACCGATTTCATAGTTTAAACCACTGAAGAAACTTAAAAGATTAACCCCGGGCAGTGCTAACATTTCATCGTGTAATGTATTGCCTAGCTCTTTTAGTTCTGCGTTGCTTAAACTTCCGCTTAGTGACATCCACATCACTTCTTGTTCGAATTTTTCGTAACGAACAACAGGCCTCTCCATGCCTATCGGGAAGCTAGAAATGGAGTCCACTTGCATCTTAACTTCATCTAGCACTTCCTGAGGGTTGTAGCCTTCTTGAACTTGGATCCAAGTTTGTGAGAAACCACGATTAGAGTAGGTGATCAGACGCTTGATCCCTTCAAGGCCTTCCATAGACTCTTCAACCTTGATGGTAATGCCTTCTTCTACCTCTTGCGGTGCAGCACCAGGGTAAACAGCTTGAATACTTAACCAAGGGCTCTCAAACTGAGGAAACATTTGTTTACGAATTGAGAAAGCAGTTAAGATCCCGCCAACTAAAATAAATATCATTAAAAGGTTTGCTGCAACTGGGTTGCGTGCAAACCAGGCTATTAAGCCTTTTTCAGTTGATGTACTCATAATTATTCTTCCTTAAGCGCTAGCTGCGTGTCTGGTGCAGAAATAGGAGAATCATCAGTTCTTAATTGCATGCCTTCAGTAGGGTATTCAAGCGCAGAAGTAATGATTTGTGCGCCGTTCATTAAGCCATCAGCGACAATGGCCATGCCATTTGTTTCGCGTATGATATTTACTGTTTTGAAACTCAGTGTTAGATCATCATTTAATATTGCGACTTTGTTGTTTTTGACCAAATGTTGAGGAACTTGAATGGCATTTTGAACTAAAGCACCTTCAATTGACGCATTTAGATAAGCACCAAAACGAAGCGGTTTTGTATCATCTGAATAAGGTTGTGTGATTTGAGCAACTAGATACGTCATACGGCTTCGCTGGTCGATAACACCTTCACTTCGAACAATCTTACCTTGCCAAGTCACTGTTTTACCGGCAACTTGCGCGGTTAAAGATACATTGGCGTTGACACCTTGTTGCGGTAAATACTGTAGTTCATGATCTGCAACAGGAAGACGGATTTCAGCCACTGAAGTCGCATTTAAAATACCAAATTTACTTCCCGGGTTTACAACGCTACCTAAACTCACAACGCGGCTCTCAATGATTGAATCATAAGGTGCTTTGATATAGGTGCGTTCAAGATTTCGTTTTGCACGCTTAACACTTGCCTGAGCTGCTTTAAAGCGTGCCAGTTTTTCAGCTAACTGAGGCTTACGTAGGTATAATTCAGATGGAATAGTTGCACTGGCATTGCTTTTAATACGTTGCCATTCTTGTTTTGCTACATGTGCTTGAGCTTGTTCAATTTCAAGCGCAGAGCTAGCTTGTGCAAGGCTTGCTTCAGCGTCTATAAGAGCAGCTTCATAGTCGTTTGGATCAATTCGAGCCAAGACTTCACCTTCTGTAACAAATCCACCTTTTACAAACTTGTCTGATAGTTCGATGATTTGCCCACTTACTTGAGCGACTAATTCTGTTGTGTATTTAGGTTTTACAATACCGTAAGATTCAACGTTCAATCTCATATCAGAAATAGAAATAGGTGCTGCCTGAACGAGTGGGTGGATGATTTTTTCTGGTTTTTTCTCCGGCGCCTGTTTCATGGATGAAAGTCCAATGAAGACAGCCACACCACCGGCCAAAACCGCTAAAGGTAATATAATCTGTTTTTTACTAGCCACAATAATAGTCCTTCCGACGATAGATAACGTTTGAGTAATCTATTTTGTTAAGTTACACACTGAGCATACTTGATCAGATGTTTCTAGGTGTTTATATGCCGTAAGAAGATGTAACAATCCGTGTATTCATGACATAATTATTTACATTTGCAGGTACAACCTAGGTTTTAACCTGAGCTTTGGTTAAGAGATTTACGAACGTATTGAAATGATAAGTTCTTTTTAAATTCTGCAGCCGGAGACTTTTAGCGATAACTAGGCGAATTTATGCGTCAATAGCTGCCTATTGCAAGTAAATTCAACGCAGTTATTGTTGAAAGTAGCCGCTGGAGATAGGTTTATTATCCAGAGCTCAGATTATTTAGTATAGTTGAACAAAAGTGCATAGTTAGTTTTGTTATTTTTCAGAATGAGTGGGCGTGTTATTATGCTTAGCTATTTTTGTTGTTGAGGAAATTCAAGTTGGAATGTCGTTTACATTGTGGTGCGTGTTGTATTGCTCCAAGCATTAGCTCGAGTTTTCCAAACCATCCAAACGGTAAAAAAGCAGGCGAGCGATGTAAAAATCTCACCAATGACAACTTATGTAAGCTTTTCGGTAAACCAGAGCGACCAGCGGTTTGTCATGATTTTAAAGCAGTAGAATGGGTATGCGGAAAAGATAAGCATCAAGCAATGCAAATCTTAACCGAATTAGAAACACTCACGAATTAACTATAATCCGCCCGATAAGTCTAAGAAGTTTCCAGTAGCAAACGACGCTTTAGCAGATGCAAGCCAATAAATAGCTTCCGCAACTTCTGTAGGCTCTCCACCGCGTTGCATAGGCAGTTTTTCTTTTAATCTATTTACTCGGTCTGGCTCTCCGCCATCTGCATGAATGTCTGTGTAAATTAATCCGGGTCTTACACAATTTACACGAATGCCATTTGCTGCGACTTCTTTTGCAAGGCCAATGGTGAGCGTATCAATTGCGCCTTTGCTTGCAGCATAATCCACATATTCGTTAGGGGAGCCGGTTCTTGATGCTGCTGAAGAGACATTAATAATACTGCCGCCGGTACCGCCAAATTCTGTCGACATGAGCTTAACGGCATACTTTGAGCAAAGAAAATAACTCATAACATTACTCGTCAATACATCTTTTACTCGCTCCTCAGTTAACTCAATGAGTTTCGCCTGTGGTTTTAAAATACCGGCATTATTCACCAGAACGTCGATTACGCCCAGCTGTTCGGTGGCAACTTCAAACAGTTTTTGTACTTCTTTTTCTTTATTGACGTCGGCTTGCACCGCTATGGCTGTTCCACCAATAGTTTTAATTTTGCAGACCACGTCATTCGCGGCATCAGCATTATTAAGGTAATTAACACAAACAGCATAATTGTTGTTTGCGAATAACAGCGCAGTAGCCGCACCAATCCCACGGCTTGCCCCTGTAATCAATACAGTTTTTTGTGATGACATGCGTGCTCCTTATCGGTAAAAAAAACTTTTCGGTAAATATAATGTTGCAATTAAGTGGTTTTTAGGTAATAAATAAAAGGCTTATTTTAAGCGATAACAAAAATCAACAGGATATGATTATGAAATTTAACCTTAAAAAGAAGAACCTAAAGCAACTAAATCGTAACGTAAATGACTTAGAAAAGCAGCAAACTCCTCACGTAGCAGGTGGCGCTATGACAGATTTTGCTTGTTTGCCTACAGGTCACATTTGCAATAGATTGAGTGCAGATGATCATAAGACTTGCCTTTGTTAATAAATTTATAAGGACTAAATTATGAAACTAGACTTAAAAAAGAAACGATTAAAGCAACTAAATAATAAAGTTGAATCGTTAGACAAGCAGCAAACCCCTCAAGTAGCTGGTGGTCAACCACCAACGGGTATCATCTGTTATCACATGAGTAGAGATGGACACAACTCTTGCTTTTGTTAATTCTATGCTGAGCCTTCGGGCTCTTTTAACCCTTACCTTCAAATAGCAGAGATTTTCGTTCAAATTTACTATGCTTAATTGAGTGTTTGTAAATGCGAAGATTTCAATGAAAACCTTAATCTATTTTGTTTTTTTATTTTCGGCTATTCCTTCATTAGCAAATTCAATCGTTGAAAACAAAATTACAGAAGCGGAAGACTATTTAACCGTTAACCCAGCGCAAACACTGACTTTGTTAGAAAGTATCTACGATAAAGAAAACTTTTCTGATGAACAGTTTATCCGTTGGCATTTGATCAGAATGAGAGCCGCTGTACCAACAAACCAATTAGATAAACTCAGTGAGTCTTTAGAAACCGTATTTCACCTCAAACAGCATCCTTACTTTAAAGCCCATTTAACTTCGTTTCTTAGTGGCACTGGGATCTACCTTAGGAAAAAGCAATTTCTGGCCGATGCGCAAAAAAGTTTAGAGTGTGCTTATAAATATGCGCAAAATGAAAAACAAAGGTTAACTTTAACGAATAGTTTGGCATTGGTTGCACGCCAACAAAGCGATTATGACAGCGCTAGGTTACTTTATAAAAAAGCCCGCGCATTGGCAGTAGAGACAAACCGAGAAAGCATCATTGCAATGATAGATAATAACCTCGGAATGATTGAATTTGATGTAGGCAATATTAAAGAGGCTGAAGCGTATTACCGACAAGCATTAAAAGGCTATCAACTAATTGATAAGCGCTCAGGGATAGTGACTGCAAGCATTAATTTACTTTTTTCATTCTTACTACAAGACAAGTTTTTGGATTATCAGCGCTTGTATTCACCAACGGCAACCTTGACCCTCGCTTTTCCTAATCAATCTAAACAATCTCTTTTGTATTGGATCCATCAAAGGTATCTACAACTGCAGGGAGGAAAAATTACCTCTCAGACAATTCAAAAACTAAAAGAGGCATATACTAATTTAGAAGACATTAAAGTCAAAACACACATATATAAGTATATTGCCGAATCTATGAACATCTCCTTACAAGCACCAAAAAATAAAGCTAATCAAGAGTTTAATCGCCCATGGTTTGTAGCTGTTAAGCAGTGTGACTGGGTTTTGAATTAGTTTTACTCTACATATTTCTACAATAAAGCCTTAATTAAAGCGTCACGATTTTGTAAGAAATCGCGTTTACTCTATGCAAAATCAATCTGGACTAGACCAGAGTAAAACCTAAAATTAGAGATAAACGCAATGAAAAAACTATCCTATATCGCAGCTGCAATATTGCTGGCTCAAAGCGCACACTCTTTTGCATCAAATGGCAAACTTGTTGGTTCAGTAAAGGATCTGCAAAGTCATTTGTCAGGTGTAATGATCACCGTGAAGGGGCATAAAGTAACTGCGGTTACAGATTATCGCGGTCGATTTGAACTGCCGAATGTGGAAAGTGGCGAATATACGCTTGTTGTGAGCTACATGGGGTATGACAGCGCTGAGGTAAAAGTAAAAGTACGAGACTCTGAAATTACTTTACTCGACCCAATCACTTTAAACTCACAACAACAAATAGAAGAGGTTGTGAGTGTGGGTCAAATTTTTCGGGGCGAAATGGCAGCTGCCAACAATCAAAAAAATGCCTCGAATATTATCAGTGTTATAGCCGCTGACGGTATTGGAAAGTTGCCTGACAGAAATGCAGCTGAAGCGGTGCAACGTATTCCTGGTGTATCAATTGAGCGCGATCAGGGTGAAGGGCGCTTTGTAGCAGTTCGTGGCTTACCATCGCAATGGAGTTCGGCAAGTATCAACGGCAATCGGCTCCCAACTGCAGAAGAAGAAACAACCAGTAGGGCAACGGCATTTGATTTTTTCCCGAGCGAGTTAATTGAGTTTGTTGAAGTATCTAAAGCGATCACCCCAGATTTGGAAGGCGATGCAATTGGTGGCAGTGTTAATTTCATAACTAAAAAATCAGCAGATGACTTTGTGTTTAAAACAAACTTTGCACTAGGTCAAAACGAGCTAGCAGAAGGAACAAATTACTCCGCAAATGTGGTTTACGGAGACCGCTTACTTGATGACAAACTCGGGTTTATTGTTAATGCCACGGCTTGGAAGCGAGATTGGGCAACCGATAATTACGAACCAAGACGTCGAGGTGAAAGCGAAAACTTCGGTATTTATCGACTGGAGCTGAGAGATTACACAGGAACCCGCGAAACATATGGTTTAAATGGTTCTATTGAATACGACTTGGAGAATGGCAGTATCAGTGCCAGTGCATTATATGGCACCTTGGTTGATGATGAAACGCACTACAAACATCGACTACGTTTTGATAAAGACAGAGTTGAGCTGCAGCATATCCGTAATGAATTAATTACAGAAATGAATGGTTTAGAATTCGCGGGTGTCCACAATATCGGCTTTGACAAAACCATAAACTGGCAGTTAGCGAGCTATGAAAATGAGTTCAAATACGGTGATAAACCAAATGGTCAAGATAACAGCTATTTTGTTATGCGTTTTGACCAGAAAAACGTCGGTTATGTTGGTTTGCAAGAAGCATCTAATGGAAAAAGCTACGCGTATAACCTAGTGGATGGGGGCGCTGATCCTTGGAATGCGATCAACAACCATTTCGCAAATGGTTTCGTTGTGGATGCATCTCAAGCTGGCTTGTCTTGGGTTGAGCTCTATAAAGTATATGTTAAAGAGAAAGATAGGTTGGTTGCTAACCTTGATTTTGAATGGCAAATAGATCCTGAGCTAACTTATCAATTCGGCGCAAAGTACAGAGATAAAGTACGTTATGCCGATTTTGCAGATGAGTTTTACGAGTGGAATAGTGATGAGTTTGGAACAGCACCAACACTTGCTGATTTTACACTTGTTGATCAACCCGGTCGAAGCGATTACCTAACAGAAGCTAATTTCAATTACCAAGCACAGTTTTCTCAAGTGGCCACAACAGAAGATGCAATGGCATTTTGGAATACAAACCGAGAGAAATTCAGGTTGGTTGATGGTGAATCAGCACTTATCAGCAATGGCGGCGCACTCGGTCGAAATTTTGATGTAGAAGAAACCCATACTTCACTCTACGGTATGGCAACTTATCAAATGAGCGCGCAGTTAGAAATACTCGCAGGACTTCGACTGACGCAAACTAAAACCAGTGTATCCGGCTACACCTACTTAGCCGATAAACAACAGACTGTAGACACCACGCAGAGTAATGATTATCTTTCTGTCCTGCCAGCATTACATCTTACCTATCGTGCTGATGAGTCAACGAATTATCGTGTTGCATTAACAAGAAGCTTTGCTCGTCCAGACTTTGGCTCATTAACTCCGGGGGCAACTTATCTAGAAGCAGACAACAAGCTTGATTCAGGTAACCCTGCGCTAGAGCCAACTTATTCTAACAACTTAGATGTAATGTTAGAGCACTACTTTGACAGAGTAGGTTTAGTGTCTGCGGGTGTGTTCTATAAAGACATTCAAGATCCAATTTTCGAAAAACGCTCGATTGGCAATTACAACGGTCGTGATGGGGTTAATATTGTTCGCCCTGAAAATGGCGACAGTGCGTGGCTTGCAGGGGTAGAGTTAGCGTTTAATCGTGACCTTGGTTTTATTTCTCCAAAGTTAGAAAACTTTGGTGTTATGACCAATGCCACATTTATGGATTCAGAAATGACCATTCCAGAGCGGGCAGGCAAGGTTGCTATCCCAAGACAAGCAAAAGAATTATATAACTTTACCCTTTATTACGACGATACAGAATTTGCAGCTCGTATCGCTGTGAATCACAAAGGTGCTTATATAGAAGAGCATGGCAAATCGGCACAAGGCGACAGTTACTATGGCGCAAATACCAGTGTTGATTTTACAACTTCTTATCAAATCAACGAACAAGCTTTGGTTTATCTAGAGCTTAATAATCTCACTAATGAAGCACTTGAATACTACATGGGCGAAAAGGGCCGACCGCTGCAAGTTGAGTACTACGGTATGCGCGCAATGATTGGCTTTAACTACCAGTTCTAACACTAACTTAAACGCCTAGTTTTTGTTTCTTATATTTCTTAGCTGTTTTGCGAGGTCAGAGACTGGCCTCGTAATATTCAAGGTTTACTTATGAACTCTTTATCGCTTTGGCAAGTGCCGCCAAAATGGTTAAGGCCAGCTCAAGGGCTCGCTTTTGTTGCATTTGCTGCCTGTAGTGCGTTTATGACGTATTTCTGTATGTATGCATTTCGAAAGCCCTTTTCGGTTAATAGTTATACCGAGCTGGATCAAGACCACTGGCTCGTCAGTTTCAAAATAGCTTTGATTTTATCGCAAGTATTTGGCTACTTAGTGGCTAAATTTATCGGTGTAAAAGTCATTGCAGAGATGCAGCATGCAAACCGAGCAAAAACCATTCTATGGATGATAGTGAGTGCCGAGCTTTCATTGATCTTATTTGCTATCTCTCCTTCACCACTCAATATTATTTGGTTATTTTTTAATGGCTTATCGCTTGGCATGATCTGGGGACTGGTATTTAGCTACCTAGAAGGACGTAAAACCACCGAGTTACTTGGTGCAGTGTTAAGTGTGACATTTATTCTTGCGTCGGGCTTAGTTCGTACTGTGGGTAAATGGCTTATGGTTGAAATACAGGTATCAGAAATGTGGATGCCCGCAGTGACCGGCGCCATTTTCTTACCTCTTTTGGTTATCTCTGTGTTGAGTTTGAACAGTTTACCAGTGCCTACAGCATCAGATGAGCAAGCCAGACAAAAAAGAGCCCCAATGAACGGCACTCAAAGGTGGGCGTTTTTTAAAGAATACGGGGTTGGGATCACCTTACTGGTACTAAGTTTCTTACTCTTCACCGGGTTTCGAGATTTTCGAGATAATTTTTCTTCTGAAATTTGGCATGCACTTGGGTATGGGCAAGAGCCTGCAATTTTTGCTTATGCAGGCGTCCGAATAGCTTTAATTGTCTTAATTGCGTTAGCGGCTTTGGTATTGATTAAAAATAACCGTATCGCATTTTTTGCCAATCACGGTTTTATCTTACTGGGCACGGCTTTATTGGCAATAAGCACATGGGCGTTTGAGCAGAGTCTGCTGGATGCTAAAGCCTGGATGGTACTACTTGGCGCAGGACTTTATATCAGTTACATCCCCTATAATTGCTTTTTATTTGACCGAATGATTTCAGCAGTCGGCTCAACGGCAAATGCCGGTTTTTTGCTTTATCTCGCAGACTCAGCAGGTTATGTCGGCTCAGTTGGCATTTTACTTTATAAAACTTTTGCATCACCAGAATTAAGTTGGTTGAACTTTTTCATTATGGCTTGTTACTGGGTAGCGGCTATTGCCAGTGTGCTGGTGGTGAGCTCCTTGTTGTATTTCAGTTTCAAACTTAAACCTTTTAAGCCTGGTTACTCTCTACAACCAGCACATCAAAACTAACGAACAGGAACATCAAAATGAAACATATTGAAGCGCTAATTTTAGATTGGGCGGGCACCGTCGTGGATTATGGCTCAATTGCACCCACGAGTATTTTTGTTGAGGCTTTTAAGCAAGGCTTTGATTTTGAGATTAGCCTTGAAGAAGCTCGTGGCCCAATGGGAATGGGGAAGTGGGACCATATTCATACACTGTTAAATACAGGTTCAATTCGAGTACGTTGGCAAAACCAATTCGGTCGTTTACCTAATAAAGATGATGTCGACCACATTTACAATACATTTATGCCTTTACAGCAGGCTAAGGTAGCTGATCGTGCTGCACCAATCGAAGGCGTTTTATCGGTGATACATCGATTGCAATCTGATAACGTCAAAATAGGCAGTTGCTCAGGGTATCCAAAACCTGTGATGGATGTCTTGGTGGCTGTTGCGGCAGAATATGGTTATAAACCTGATTGTGTGGTTGCAAGTGATGAGTGCGAAGCAGGCTCTCGTCCTGGGCCTTGGATGGCATTAGAAAATGTACAAAGACTGGGTATTTCTCGAGTAAGTGCCTGCGTAAAGGTAGATGATTCAATACATGGTATTAGTGAAGGATTAAATGCAGGGATGTGGACAGTAGGCATAGCCGTTACAGGTAATGCCATTGGCTTGAGCGAGCAGGAATGGGCAAATGAGACTGAAGCATCACAGGCGTCGCTTACTCGAAAAGCTTATGCGCAATTGGCTTCGGCGGGTGCCCATTATGTTATTGATTCGCTTGCTGATATTGAGCCGATTTTACATGCGATAGAAGCCAGAATAGCAAGAGGAGAAAGACCTTAATGCGCTATGTGCCTTTTTGGTTCGATGAGGCGGTAACTGAGGCAGATGACAAATCTGCCTCACACTTGACTCATGATATAACCACAGATGTATGTATTATTGGTGGTGGTTTTACAGGGCTTTGGACAGCAATTAATCTGAAGCAAACAAAACCCGAACTTGATGTTGTGATTATCGAAAAGGACTTGTGTGGACAAGGTGCTTCAGGTAGAAATGGCGGTGCCATGCTCACCTGGTCTACAAAGTTTGGCAGCTTAATTAAGCAAGTTGGTTTAGAGCGGGCGATTAATTTGGTCAAAGCCTCTGAACAAGCAGTACATGAGATTAAAGCGTTCACTGAAAAATATGCCATTGACTGTGATTGTCGCGTTGATGGTACGTTTTACACGGCATCGAACGCCTCACAGCAAAATGCCTTTCAACCTGTGCTCGATTTACTTGCAACACATCAACTCAATGCTTGGCAAAGTGTTACACAAGATAAGCTTGAAATGACAGGCTCTAAAGCGAATTTATCTGCAATATTTTCACCTCATGCTGGCAGTGTTCAGCCTGCCAAATTAGTCCGAGGTTTATTTAGAGTGGCCAAGCAACTTGGTGTGAAAATATATGAACGGACCAAGTATATTCACTATCAGGGCGATGAAACTTTAAATCTAAAAACAGACCGAGGCATGATCAAAACCAATAAACTGCTGTTTGCAGTGAATGCTTGGCTTCCTAAGCTTGAGCCACAATTTGCACGTGCTGTGGTGTTAGTTTCAAGTGATATGGTTATCAGCAAAGCCAACCCAGAAGCCATTAAAGCAATGGGACTGAACCATGGCGCTCCGATTATAGATAGCCGAATTTTCGTCAATTATTATCGAACCACGACATCAGGCAGACTAATGTTAGGCAAAGGCGGCAACTATTTTAGCTATGCAAATCATGTGTCAAAAAGGTTTGATCAGCCAAGTCGATATTTAGAAATGATGAAGCATTACTGGCACTATTTTTTTAATCATAGCAATTTAGAAGTCGAAAGAAGTTGGACAGGGCCATCTGATAGAAGTGTTAGTGGGCTGCCTTTTTTTGGGCAATTAAAAACTCAGAAAAACATTTACTATGGCAGCGGATACTCAGGTAATGGCGTCGTGCAGAGCTACCTTGGCGGTAACATCTTGGCAAGTTTAATTTTGAACAAAGCAGATAAGTGGCGAGACTGTGGCTTAGTTAATCAGCCAATTGCACAATTTCCTTTTGAGCCAATTAGAACCTTAGGGGCATACATGGTGCGAAATGCTATTCGCCGTAAGGAGTATGCAGAAGATTTAAATAAACAAGTCGCACCTTGGGACAGTTATCTAAGTAAACTCAGTGGTTCAGCCGCTAAAGTGGACACCTCATTGAACAAGTATTAGCGTTTTGTATTCCTTATTTAAAAAGGTAAGTTAAGAGAGGATTCATATTTCTTTGGTTATAAAAGCTATTTGATTTGGGGGCATTAGGATATGTATAAATACATTGTTTCAATATTATTGCTGGTTGCGTGTTTTGGTTTAGCTGCAAAAAATGATGTGTTGTCTTTGGATAGAGTTGATGTCAGCCAAGTTAAATTTGCTTTTGAAAACGACGCCAATGTGTATCCAGATGAGAGTGACTTTGCCATCGACCACTTTGTTTTAATGAGCAATGACAATGGAGAGCGATGGGGAATTTTAACCATTACTAATCAATCGAGCGGCCGCAGAGAGTTACAAGCAAAACACATCATGGCGTTGTTTGCTGACGGTTCAAGATATTCCCCCATAAACTTTAAACAGCCATTTAGTGGCAATGAAACACAGTCTATTACTTTGAGTTTTGGTGAAAATAAATTTCCAATTTTGTCGGTATATACGAGAAATTAATAATTTACTGTACATGTCTCAAAATTAGATTTATCACACAGGTGATAATCTAAATAGTATTTGTCAAGTTCAGGTTTTGCGCCCTGCGTGAGGTAGTTGTACATTAGCTCGGCGCTTTTCCTACCCATCTCAAAAGGCTTTTGACCTAAATTTACTGTCGAGAGGCCGTGCTTAAGCGCATCAAGTTGAATTTGCTCTGTGTCAGCTGAGATCATCACAAAGTTACCGTCGGCTATTTTATCCTTTGCTGCTTTCAGCGTCTCTATATAGTCAGGGTTAAACTGAGCAAACCCTGCCACAGCCAAGAATATTGGCGGATTTTTTAGAGAAGAAAAGCGCTCTACTTGCTCCAAAGAAGCATGTCTTTTTCCCATGGTATAAAGCGGGCAGCGAGGATGTTCTACCCAACCACTGTCGCCAGACAAACGCTTTTTACTTTGACCAGATAAGGCATGACGCACCCCTGCAAGGCGGGCGTTCAGGTTTGGGGTAGTTTGATGCCCCGACTGTAGACAAATACTTTGTTTTTCAGCTGTTTTGTATTTTATTGCCAACTTACCTAGGGCGACACCAAAATCAAAATTATTGGTGCCTATATAAGCAAGCCTGTATTGTTGATGTTTGGGCAATAAGTCAGAGTCGAATGTGATAACTGGAATATTTTTCTTTTTTAAGTTCTTGAGGGCATGCGTCACTAAATATTCAGAGTCAGTGGTTGAGACTAAAAAAGCATCGACACTTTGCTCTGCCAATTCACTAATCACTAAAGACTGAGTTCTTACATCTTGATAATCATCAGCGCCATCATAGATGCATTTTAGATTATTAACCTTACTGGCAAAATTTAGGCAGCCTTTAAAAGATTGCTCGTAAAATGAATCATTTTTGGTTTTACCTATCACTGCAATTGTGAATTGCTTGTTTGAATTAGCTTGGATCAAAGTGCAATAAAACAAACTGAAAACACAGATAGGTAGGTGAATAAATTGACGAAAAGAAAATTTCATTAATCAGACTTCAATGATGTAAAAATGACGATACTGAAACAATTATACATAAAAAAATCACAAAACTATTAAGGTGAAAAATATTTATTTATGTAAGCTTATATTTCTGAATTCTTTCACGTTAATATGTCAGTTCAATTATTAGAACTTAGACAACAAATTCGCTTAATTCAAATAAACACCTAATTCTGTTTGTCATAAAACTGCAGTAAGCTAGCACTGTTCAGTCAATTAAATGGTTAGTTAAATAAGTCGCTTATGTTGTTGTATCAAGTCATCCGAAATCATATTCAAAATTTGGTCAATGAGGGGCGTTTAAAAGCGGGTTCTAAACTTCCTTCGGAGCGCAGTTTGCAAGAGCAGTTCAACTCTACAAGGATCACAGTGAGAGAAGCGTTAGCTAGGTTAGAATCTGAAGGGGTGATCTACAGTCAAAAACGCAGAGGCTGGTTTGTTACCCCTGAAAAGTTAAAATGGCATCCAGCACGCAAAGTGAATTTTAACGCTTTATCTGAATCTCAAGGATTTACGCCCTCTACCAAAGTCATCGAGCTGATGGCCCCCTCAAATGAGCACAGCATTGCATTTACTCACTTTGATGATAAGCCAATTTACAAACTGACCCGAGCTCGATATTTAGATGGCAGAGGTGTACTGGTTGAAGAAATTCACTGTCTAGCAGCGCGTTTCAACCATCTCGAAAAGCAAGTCTTAAATGGCTCAATTACTGATGTTATGAAACAACAGTATCAGGTTGATGTTTCTCATGAGCAGTGCAACATCAGTGTCACTGTGCTACCCGACTATGCGGCTGAATTACTTGAAAAAAATAGTGGCACGCCTTGCTTAAAAGTGCAAAGAGCGCGTTATGACAATAAAGACAATTTGGTCGACTTTAACATTGAATTTTGGCTACATGATTGTATTGAAATGGTAGTGGAAGGGCATTGATAAGAGGGTAGAAGTTAAAATGATCAAAAAAGCAAAAGCGACTGGTCAGTTATAAATAGGCTTTTGCTTTACTTTCCGGGAAATTTTTCATTTAAAGATAGTAAAGACTACCAGTATTTCGCTTTATAAACGGCTTGAAGTAAGCCTTCTATGTCTTTTTGATACACTTCACCAATATTGCCTATTCTAAAGCAGTCAGCGTCTGACACTTTTCCAGGATAGATGACATAGCCAAGCGACTTTAGCTTTTCATAAAATTGTTTGAAGTTATATCCAGGTTCGTTTGGTGAATAAAACGAGGTAATTATTGGTGAATGCAACGGATCGGGTAAAAGTGTCTCAAAGCCAATTTCTCTCATACCACTGACAAGTAAAGACTGGTTTGATTTATAACGGCTATACCTTGCATCAATACCCCCTTCTTGTTCAAGTTCAATCAATGCTTGTGCAAATGCTCTCACTACGTGCGTAGGTGAAGTAAAACGCCATTTACCATTTTTTTGTTCCATAGTTTGCCATTGATCATACAGATCTAGAGATAGAGAGTGGGCATTGCCTTTGCACTGTGAAATCAATGCGTGTTTGCAGATCACAAAGCCAAAACCAGGAACACCTTGAATGCACTTATTAGAAGAGCTAATTAAAACATCAACACCTAGCTTTATCATATCGATGGGTATACCACCGAAGCTACTCATTGCATCTAAAATAAACGTTTTTTTGTAATGGTTCACAAGTTCGGCCACAGCTTCTAGTGGGTTAAGCATGCCAGTCGTCGTTTCGCAATGAACCATGGCAACATGGCTGATGTGTGGGTTTTCTTTAAGCGTTCTCTCGATTTGGGCAACGTCAGGATAGTGCGTCTCTGCAAAATCTAGACTAATGACATTGATGTTGAGATAGTCTGAGATTAGTTTAATGCGCGCACCATAAGCGCCATTATTTATAACGAGTAAGGTGTCTTTTTTTGAGATAAAAGTACCCAGGGCCGCTTCAACAGAAGCTGTGCCACTGCCTTGCATTAAAGTGGCAGTTAATAGTTCAGTGCTACCGGCAAGAGAACATAGCTGGGTTCTAATTTTTTCTACAATCCCAATGTTGTAATCGTCATCCCAAGTGCACCAATCTTGTAACATGGCTTCTTTCACTGTTTTAGATGTGCTGAGTGGGCCGGGGGTCAGTAATAAATAGTTATTTTTCATAAAAACTCCATCTGGTCTATACCAGTAATTAGAGCATATGTTTTATGATGTTTTGATGATGTAATTGTGACAGTTTACGATGCACTGATTTAAATGAATGAATTAAAAATAACTGTTCATTGTGAAATATAAGGCTAAAATTACGGTAATTGTCAAAGTTTAAAAATCATATGTTTCAACGTTTTTTGTATTTAATCTGTTTGACTGCTTGCGTAACTGCTAAGGCAACAACGCTCAAGTTTTGTTATGAGAGTAAAGAACTTTTGCCTCATTATCGTGGTGAAGGTGTCTTAACACCTAGCGAAAAACCAGGTGCAGCAATCGAGATTGTGCAAAAGCTTGATGAAATGCTCTTAAAAGTACAAATTGAGTTTGTTCGTGAGCCATGGAAGCGTTGTTTAAACGATTTAAAGCTTGGTAAAGTTGATGCATTGATTGCAAGGCACTCAGTCAGCAGAGAGGCGTTTGCAAAGTACCCTAAAACTACAAAAAATGAGCTCGATAATGAGCGTGCAATTTCAAGCACTGCAACTTGTTTTATCCATAAAAAAAATGTGCCCTTAAAATGGAATGGTCATGAATTATTAGTAGACATGCCGCAAGGTATTTCTGTGCCAAGAGGCTATTCGCTTGTTGAAGATTTGAAGAAAAAAGGTTTTCAAATCTACGAAACCGTGTCGGTTAAGCAAGCCCACGAGTTACTTTTTAATGGTCGAGTAGGTATTTCACTGAGTGACTGCCAACATAAAAACCTACCAGTAAACTTCGTCGAAAATAAAATCCCGATTGTAGAAAATTATGGTTATTTAGTTTTCAGCCACCAGTTTTACTCGCTTTATCCAAATCTATCTGAACAATTGTGGAACCAGCTAATGAAAATAGATGGCAAAGTTTTCTATGATAAATACTAATACCAACCCTCATTAATACTTAATCATTTTGAGGGACTAAAACTGACGCTAGCTTCGTTAAAAATTTCTTATTTAGAACAACTAAATAGCAAAATTTTAGCCTAGCTATCGACAATTTTCCTTGCCTCAAAATAGATCACTTAATTAAAAGGATTGGTATGAAAGTATCTCAATTGATCTTGCCTCACCAAGTGTGCAAGTTTACAAATAGTGATGTATTCACTGTCATCTAAGATAACTGGTGATTCTTCTATCAGTTGAAATTTGAAATTTTTTCTATTTTTATTGCATTCAATCCAAAATTCTTGCGTTCCATCATCATAAATGAATATGGTCTGTTTGTTGGTAACATTGATTTTTTCTATGTGGTTGTCGACCATATACTTTATTGATGCGTGAATAAAATCAACGCTCTTCAAGAACTTTTGAGGGTCTTTACGGTATAACTGTTTTTGATGCTCGTCTAGTGAGTTTTCAGGGGGAATTGGTAGATTTAAAGTTTCTTTTTCTAAGTACATGTATCGCTCCAAATAGAATCAATAAGTACGTTAGAAAGGAGCGAATGGATTGCTAAAATATAAAATTTAAGCAATCCAATTTTTAAACATGTTTATTACTTAATTCCTCGTAAAATATTGTCTATTTCTTTGGTTCTTTCATCACTGACATTAGATTCAAACAAAGCTGGTTTTTGAAGTAAAAAGCCTTGATAAAAGTCTGTGTTATAAGACTTTAAAATCTCAAATTCACCTTCGGTTTCGATACCTTCAGCGATCACTTTGATGTTGTTGTCTTTGGCTATATGGACTAAATGTTTAACTATGGTCTGTTTGTAAGGATCAGTATCTAAATCGCGTACTAAATCCATATCAATTTTTACATAATCAGGGCGGTATTTATGCAGCATATTTAGCCCTGACCAGCCTGAGCCTATATCATCTAGCGCAACGCCGAATCCTGCATTTCTGTAAAAATTAAGTATGCCACGCATTACTGACTCGTCTTGAACACTATGAGTTTCGGTAATCTCAAAAACAACATCTTCGGGTTTTATGCCTAAAGCATTGATTGCTGATGCGGTCGCTCGCAAACAATAAGAGGGGTCATAGATACTTGATGGGTCAAAGTTTATAAAGAGTTTGCCATTTAATTGTGATTTACTGAAATGAGACACCGCTGAGCGTCTAGCAACTAAATCAACAGAGAATAACAGATCCGAGCTTTCAGCGAGTTTAAAGACATGTGCTGGTGGCACTATGTTGTCAAATTCATCTTTGATCCTAAAAAGCCCCTCGAAGGCAAATGGCTTTATCTCGTTATTTTCAAGTTTAAAAATCGGCTGAAAGTGCGTTTCATACTTTTCGGCATCAATGGACTGCGAGATCCACGTACTGTTGAAACGGTTTATAAGAACATCTGCCGTGACGATTTTACCAATATCACTAATCGAAAGTTCACTACCATCTGTCGTCGTTATCTTCGTGCAGGCCAGTTCCGAAGGTTCAAATTCACCATACAAACCAAAAAGAAAGCGTTTTATTTGCGCATGTTTAATGGTAATGGCAAGGCATTTTTCATCTTTTTGTACTGCTTGGTAATGATTTTGTCCGCAAAACACAATGGCTTTGTTGATGCTTTCTATAGTAGGGAAAAATATCCAAAAACACGTTTCGCTGTAAAAATAATTTTCTATCTTTTCGCAATCTGCACAGTACATCAGGTGTCTCCTTTAAGAATAACCTCATAACCTTACGGTTTGATAATGAGTTTAGATCCATGTAAGAGTTTTACTGTTCAAATTACGAGAAAAACCACATCTTTAGAGTTATTAACCTGATCTTTGGATAATAAATCTATCTCCAGCGGCTACTTTCAACGTTAACTGCGTTGAATTTACTTGCAATAGACCAGCTATTGACGCGTAAAGTCGCCTTGTTATCGCTAAAAGTCTCCGGCTGCAGACTTGAAAAATCACTTACCATTTTCAGTATTAATACGTTAGTAAATCTCTTAACCAAAGCTCAGGTTAAATATTCAAAAAAATTTGCATTTATAAATTTTGAGCTTACACTTGTGCGCTCAATGGGCGTACACGTGTAAGCTAAAATGGTTTAGACATGCAAAATATCTCACGATTTATTTCAAACAATTTATTTCATCACAGTGACTTATCAGGTTATTTCGAACCTGTGATACAAGTATTTAAGCCAGCTTGGAGAAGCGGGTTTTATCGGGCACAGGTTAAAGGTATTCGAGTGCTTAGCGAAAATGCATTTAAAATAACCCTAAAACCAGATAAAAAATGGCAAATACACACAGCCGGCCAGCACATTTCTTTGACAATAGAGCAACAAGGTCGGCTGATTTCTCGAGTATTCACCATCGCTTCTGGTGCGAAAAAATTAAAAGAAACGGGCTCGATTGATCTGGTGATCCGCACTCATGATAAGGGTAACTTCACTCCGTATCTTGGCGAGTTAGCTATGAACAGCTGGGTTAATATTTCCGAGCCAATGGGGAAATTCATATTTGATGAGCTAAGCAATCATACGACATTTTTAGCAGGCGGCTCTGGTATTACCCCATTCATTGCAATGCTGGATGACTTACAGGAAAACACGCAGAAACACATTCATTTATTGTATTACGCTAAGCCTAACTCGCATTTAATGGTGGATGTTTTAGAGAATTTTTTAACTAGACTTCCTAATTTTAGTTTTGAACTGCTTAATCGTAGTGAACACGGCTCATTTTCCAAGTTTGTTTCAATAGAACATACCGATGAGATCCTTGTCTGCGGGCCACAAGAAATGTACGTTGAAGCTGAGGAATTCTGTAAGTCACGTCAAATCCCCATCAGAGCAGAGCACTTTCAAGCAATTAAGCCAACTAAATCCATAAATGAAGCTGCAAGATTCAGGGTAAAGCTCAATCATGGTGACTTAGAAATCAGTAACCAAGATTCATTATTAAGCGAATTTCAATTGCACAATAAGCCCGTTACATATGGCTGTGGTATGGGGATTTGTCATCAATGTCAGTGTGTAAAAAAGAAAGGCATTGTAAGAGATATGCGTGATGGCCGCTTATCAGATAACAGCGAAGAGCTTATTCAGTTATGTGTCACTCAGGCTGTGACAGATTTGGAGTTAGAACTATGAAGCAAGTGAATTTTGACCAGTTAGCCTTGCAGCTCGATGAAGTAAAACAACAAGTAAAAGCAAAAGTAGGGCAGGAAGATGCGAACTATATTCGTAAAGTCATTGTCTGGCAGAGAGTGTTTGAGTGGAGCGGCAGAGTTTTACTGATGTTAGGGTTTTGGCAGCCATTACTTTGGGTCGTGGGGGTCTTAAGTCTTGCAGTCGGCAAGATCTTAGACAACATGGAAATTGGTCATAACGTGATGCATGGTCAATATGATTGGATGAATGACAAGTTCATTAATTCTCGCACCTATGAATGGGATATTGCCTGTGATGGCAGTAGTTGGAACAGGGTACACAACTACGAACATCATACTTATACCAATATTATCGGCAAAGACAGAGATTTTGGTTATGGCCTTTTGAGGTTATCGAATGACTTCAGGTGGCGTATTAAAAACCTTTGGCAGTTTATTACTTATATTTTATTGAGTGTGCTTTTTCAGTGGGGCGTGTCATATCATGAGATGGCAGCAGAGCGGGTTTTCTTTGGTAAAAAGAAAGGCAACCGAGATAACAAAGTATCACACGCAGAGCTAAAAAAACGCTTCTTTAGCAAAGGGGCTAAGCAACTGGTTAAAGATTATGTCATTTTCCCAATTCTAGCAGGGCCGCTATTTCTATGGGTTTTTTGTGGCAACTTAATTGCAAACTTATTAAGAAACTTATGGACCTCGACCATTATTTTTTGCGGTCATTTTACTGAGCATGTTCATACTTTTACTGAAGAGGAGTGTAAAAACGAAAGCAAAGGGCAGTGGTATTACCGTCAAGCTTTGGGCTCATCTAACCTTAAAGGTCGCACATGGTTTCACATTTTAACAGGGCATTTAAGCTTTCAGATTGAACACCATTTGTTTCCAGACTTACCGGCGAAGCGTTACCCAGAAATAGCCCCGAAAGTACAAAAAATCTTTCAGCATCACGGTATTCACTACAATACGGGCGGATTTTGGCGCCAATATGGCTCAGTCTTAAAACGTATTATTCGATATTCATTTCCTTAGGAAAGTTACTCCCTCAGTTAAAATTTGGCTGAGGGAGGTTTATCTTTAATATTCCACTCGCTCTAGGTTATCAGATGGGATCTCTGTGAATTTACCATCTATCCAGTTTTGCTTTGCTTGTTCTATTTTTTCTTTACTAAACGATACAAAGTTCCAATGAATATAAGGCACATGCTGCCATTTTTCTCCACCCAGTAAAATAACGCGGCTGTTCTTAGAAAACTTAATTGTCGTTTCTGTGTCTTCTAATAATACAAGCTCATAGGGTGAGATAGTCTCTTCGTTGACAGTGACTTGACCATATATAACATAGAGTGCGGTTTCAAAGTCTGGGTTGGGTACGTCAATTGTTTTACCTTCAGCACCAATGACATCTAGATAAAACATTTCTGAATAAGTTTTAATTGGTGAGCTTAAACCATAGGCATTACCTGCTATGAGACGGGCCATAACGCCATCACGAACAATTCGTGGCAAGGCTTCTCGCTTCACATGCGTAAATGCAGGCGCAATATCTTCATGCTGTGCTGGTAAGGCAATCCAAGATTGTAAGCCGTTGAGAGCGTGCTCGCTTGCCCTTGTTTCGACGCTTTCTCTTTCAGAGTGGGTAATACCTGTACCAGCTGTCATCCAATTCACATCACCCGGTGCGATTTCTAAATTATTACCCAATGAGTCTCTATGTAAAATTTTACCTTCAATTAAATAAGTCAAAGTGGAAAGGCCAATGTGTGGATGCGGTTTGACATCAATCCCTTCACCTTGAGAAAAACTAGTCGGGCCCATATGGTCGAAAAATATAAATGGCCCAACCATGCGTTTTTTCATGTTGGGAAGTAAACGTTTTACGTTTAGGCCACCAATATCATGCTCTGTTGCGGATAATTTTAATGCCATAAGTAACTCAAATCAGGTGATTAACTATTTACAGCATAGGTGCAAAATACACATTTAATCTATTCAAAAATTTTGATTAGAGTGTTCAAAATTCATAGCTGTTTAACCTTTGCTGCCAAGCTTAGACTGGTGTTAAAGAAATGACTTAAGGTGAATACAGATGAAAAATGTTTTACTAATAAATACATCAATCAATCATGACACTGGTAATTCTTATATTTTGAGCAATGAGTTTGTTGACAGATTGGCGAGTAAGTTTGAGTTAACAGTTACACATCGCGACCTAGTTAAGGAGCCATTGGAACACTTGAAGCAAACAGAAATGCTAGCTTGGATGACGCCTGAGGGGCAGAGAAACGATGAACAAAAATCGTTGACTGATTTGTCAGATAATTTGATTAAAGAAGTACAGCGAAGCGATCTACTGGTGATTGGCCTACCTATGTATAACTTTGGTGTGCCTTCACAGTTTAAAGCTTGGATGGATAGAATCGCCAGAGCGGGTGTTACGTTTAAATACACAGAGCAAGGTCCCGTAGGCTTGTTAGCAAATAAAAAAGTGATAGTGGTAGCTGCGCGTGGCGGTATTTATGCCGGTACTGATAACGACTCTCAAACTACACATGTTAAATCGTTTTTTGCACTACTAGGGATTACAGACGTTGAGTTCATTTATGCTGAAGGTCTAAATATAGCAGTGAAAGATGAAAGTTTGGCTGCAGCCAAGATACACATGAATGAGCTTATCTCTGAGCTATAGCCATTTAGTCATAACCAACAGGAAGGTTTTTGAGCCGACCTGTTGGTAATCAGATTTAATGCGCTGCTTTTGCGTCTAATTCAGGGTCGACGAGTGCAAACATGATTTTAATGAGCAAAAACAAGGCATAGATGTTAATCGGGTAATTTACGATGACTTCAGTCCAAAATAAGAAAAGAGGATTATTAATAAGGTTGGTGATTTGGTCAAAAATCTCAATAAACAATCCAAGTGATAATAAAATGAAACCGTAATACTCACATTGGTGCGTAGTTTCAGAGCTTTCAACCTCTTGACCAGCTACCCAGTTTTGTAAAATATGTCTGCCTTCAAGCAACACACCAAAACCGACTAATAATATTGCTATACCTTCTTCGTCTTCTTTCAACTCATGAAGGTGCTCTAATGTTAACTCCGAGAACATCAACTGCAACTCATGAAACATCAACATAGCTATGATGGTAGAAACCACTAAGCTTATTAAAAGTAAAAACAGTCTATTAGCGAGAAGTTTAGGTATAAACATAACTTGTCCATTGTTTGAATATTACCAAGATAATAATCCAACAATGTGGAGACAATATGTTAGTGAGACACTGATTTTGAAAAGATGTTGATAATTATCACACCAGCAATTATTAACGTCATACCGATTATTGCAGCAAGATCAGGTGTTTGCTTAAACAGTAAAGCACTTAATGCTGTAATCAAAACAATGCCTGCGCCAGACCAGATGGCATAGGCAACACCTACAGACACATCCTTCACAACCAATGAAAGGCAATAAAAAGCAATAGAGTAAGCAATAATGCAAAGTGTACTTGAAGCCAAATGAGTAAAGCCATTAGATGATTTTAGCGCTAATGTGCCAATCACTTCAGATACAATTGCAATAGTTAAATAAAACCAAGCCATATAGATACCACGACAAAAAGAGAGCGGAGTTTACTCGTAAAAGTTTGATTAGTTAATAAGATAACTTAATTAACTTGGCTATTTTTTGTTTTTGCAATCACCACCAAGAGTACACCACCTAGAACTAGTATCGAAGCGACGACAAGTCGCATAGATATTGGCTCTGATATGAATACCAACCCACCAAAAGCTGCTATAACAGGGACTAAAAGTTGTGTTACAGCGGCTTGCATATTTGATAATAAAGGGAGCGCTTTATACCAAATTATATAACCAATACCCGAAGTCACAATACCAGATAAAATGGCAACAACCAGGCCTTTATTTGTGATAGAGCTAAAATCAATAAACAGCAGGGTTATCATGGCCATTGGTATGGTTCTAATAAAATTCATAGTTGTGTCTAAACTTGGCTGCAGTGATTTTTTGCCTGCGAGTGTATAAAAGCCCCAAGCAATACCTGACATTGCCATCAGCACAAAACCTGACAAAGAAGGAGTTGAAAGTGTCGGTAAGACCAAATAAATAAACCCAATAACTGCCATAGCTAATCCAATGAGTTCTAGCGAAGAAAACCGTTCTCCTGATAGCTTGGATACCGTAAACATACAAATTTGAACAGAGCCAAATAATATCAATGCACCAGTTCCCGTATCTAAGGTTAAATAGGCGAAAGAAAAGCAAATAGCATAAATAAACAACATTAATGAAGACCACCAATGTCCATAACTCAGCAGTGGTTTTTCAATCCGTTTAAAGCTGAATAATAAATATAAAAATAAAGCTGCAGAGATTAATCTGACCGCAGTAAATCCTGCAGCGTCAATTTGTTCTTCTCCTAATGCAACTCTACATAACACGGAATTTCCTGCAAATGCGAGCAGCGCGACTAAAGTGAAAATTCCTGCCTTCATATTGGGTGGCCTTAAATGTTTTATGAGTAATTGTGCAAAGACCGTTAATGTAGCAATTTTCTCACGCTAATTTGCGTTAATTTTCCGCAAATTACTAACATTACAGCGCCAATCAAGACTGGGGTAAACAGAAAACCCCAACCTTCTCCTGCAAGCATTATCAATAAAGGGTTAGCCCCAGCTGGTGGATGGGTCGTTTTTGTTATGAGCATCAAACTGATGGCAAGGCCAGTAGCAAGCGCCAAATAAATAGGATCATTGCCAAACACTTGGAAGAATAAAATGCCAACAAACGCCGTGATTAAATGCCCAAAAATGACATTTTTTGGTTGTGCAAGCGGGCTTTCAGGCACGCCAAACACCAGCACAGCGGTTGCCCCGAACGGCGCCATTAATAACACCACAGTTGAGGTGTGCGTGTCTAAAAATGAAAGCAGTGCAATGGCAATAAATGCACCTATGCCTGCAGTAATTGATAAAACAATATTTTTCATTAGAGTTCCTTGTAATTTAAGGTAGACTAACTTGTCTACTTGTAATGGTAGACAGGTTGGTCTACTATTGTCAACGTACTTTTTGTCAATGTCAGAACGCAATATGAATCCAAAACGACAACTCCTCATTGAGACTGCGCTTAAGCTTTTTTATAAACATGGCGTCAATAGCATCGGTATCAATGAAGTTTTAAAAGAGTCAGGAGTTGCTAAACGCACGCTTTATAATCATTTTGCGAGTAAGGAAGCATTATTGCTCGCAGCCTTAGAGTACAGGCACCAGGTTTTTATGAGTTGGCTAGAAACAGAGATTCAACATGCTCAATCAAACAGTGAGTTAATCCACTGCTTGTTTAATGCATTACAAACTTGGTTCGACAGTAAAGTTGAGCAATTGGGTGAATTTAGAGGCTGTTTTTTTATCAACACAGCCGCTGAATCTGCTACCTTTGCTGACGAAATCAAAATGTTTTGTTTAGAACATAAACTGCAAGTAAAAGCGTTAATTGGTCAATATTTGAAAAGCACAAACAATGAGTTACTTGATTTAATTTGTACATTAAAAGAGGGGGCCATTGTGCAATCGAGTTTAAACCCTGCAGAAAGTCATTCTACACATAATTGTATTCAGTCTCTTTTAAAACTCACAGACAACTAGGGCGGGTTTTAATTTAGCCTTTAATTTTCATAATACATTGGCGATTAGGCATACACTCGGTTGCAACGGCTGTCTGTTTTTTGCTCAATATAATTCTTGCTCTGCCGATAAAAGTCTATTCACAGTTGAATGGATGCTTTTATGAAAATTGACAAATCAGAACTGACTCTGTCGAATCAATATCAAGGTACTCAGAAACAAAGTGTTAAGCGCACTGAGGTCAATCTAGAGCAAAACGTGGAACAAAACCTCGAACCACCTGCTGCGCTTGAAAATAAACAAACTGAAGACATCTTGAATGGCGACAGTGCACAGATGTATGTTTTGAAGTTGTTAGTGCAAAAACTAACAGGTAAAAAAATAGACTGGGTAGTCGGGAAAGATATTTCTCATGCTGAAATGACACAACTTGTTGAACAAGCAAACGCATCTGACGAAAACCGCCCAACCCATGCGGTAGTTGAAACACTCAAACATGAAAGCCAAGCGAATGTACTTAGCTTAAATGGCAAACTAAGCCTCGAAGAGGGTAAAGAAATTGAGTTTGCCTTTAAGATTTCATTTGAGCAGTCGCACACAAGTTATCAGCGAAATATAGAATCTTTAGAGTTTAAAGATCCCCTCATTATTAGTTTCACCAATAAAGCGGTTCAGCTTGATACATCTAAAACTTCTTTCGATTTAGATGCCGACGGTAAAAATGATACTTTTTCTCAGCTAGAAAAAGGTTATGGCTATTTGGCATTTGACAGAAATGGTAATAACAAGATAGGCGATGGAACTGAGCTATTTGGCGCACTCAGTGGCAATGGATTCGCTGACTTGAGTCAGTTCGATAATGACCAAAATGGTTTCATTGATGAAAATGACGACATATTTGATAGCCTGAGAGTGTGGGTCAAAAATGCCCAAGAAGATAAATTAATTAGCTTAGAAGAAGCCAATATCGGAGCGATATCGGTGAAAAATGTTGAGACACCTTTTAACCTTAGAGCTGAAGGCAAATTACAAGGCGCAATTAGAAAATCAGGGTTTTATGTAGATAGTGATGGCAAAGCCGGACTTATTCAGCAAATTGACTTTGTTGTTTAAGTTTATAGTGGCTTTTATTAAAAATACTCTAGCTATTGAGCTGATTATTTTAGCATTGCGAACAAGTGATTATCGTAGAATCTTCCATCCTTAAAAATTGCTGTTTTTAATACTGCTTCAGGAAAGAAACCTGATTTCAACAAAAGTTGTTTTGATGCAATATTGGGTGAAAACACAGAAGCAAAAATTCTAACAATGTCTGTGTTACTAAAGACATCACTAACTAGAAGTGAAATCGCTTCTGAAGTAATACCTTTTCTCCAATAGTCGCTATCTAGCCAATAACCAAGTTCTGCGCAACGTTGATACTCAAACTCCCCGGGATTGACACCAATGCAGCCAACAAACTTTCCTTCGTAGCATATTGCTTTAACAAAGCCTTCACGGCTGCCTTCATTAATCCACCAAACGGCATCTTGCTCAGTATAGGGACTAGGAATTTTACTCGATAAATATTGAGTCACGAGCGGGTTGTTTAGTACCTGCAGCAACTTTTCTTTATCGGAGAGCTGAAAATCTCTTAAAGTTACGCTTTTGTTTTGCATCATTGTTTAAGCTTGACTGCCGTACCAAAAACCATAATTTCAGAAGAACCATCCATAATGGTACTGGTGGTAAATCTTATTCCAACGATGGCATCGGCGTTTTTGTCTGAGGCATTTTGGACCAAGCGTTCAATAGCAATATCTCTGGCTTCACTCAACATTTCGGTATAGCCACGGATCTCTCCACCGACTATACCTTTTAATCCAGCCATGATATCTCGACCAATATGTTTTGCTTGTACGACGTTGCCGGTTACAACACCAACAATACTCTCTATTTCTCTGCCAGGGATCGTTTCAGTGGTTGAAAAAATCATAAAATACCTAAAGTTAGCCATTTAATATGTTCTTAAAATAAGAACATTTATTCTTAAAAAAGTAAATCTGGTTATTGAGTTTGTTGGCTATTAGTAAAACATTTTCTGTAAACAGCGAGACAAAAACTTATTAATTTTGCATTGTGTTTAGAAAATGCCATTCCTATTAAGTATTTTTCCGCCGGTCAGTAGGGCGTATAAACGCATAGAAAAACTGATCCCTTGCACTGCGTCCCAGTGTTCAACTAGATCGTTATTTTCGATTCTCCAAGAATCAATGATATTAAACCCTTGTTTCGGGTTATTACGATGTTTCGCTTTTAAAGTGACATGAGAGTGCAATATTACATAATCGCCATCTACAAAAACGTGTTTTACATCGTAACTAAACTCTGGGGCACTTTTTGTGAGTGTTTTGATTGCTGTTATAACGCCTTCAATCCCATCCGCAATGGTTTGATTATGCTGCTTATAGCCATTTTTTCCGAACCTAGCCAAGACTTGATCAAAGTTATTATCATTCATAAGAAGCTGAACAAACTCAACAGCAAGAGAAGCCTTTTGGGTGTCTGTTTCATTCCAATGAGATTTAACTAAATTACTTAGTTTGATTTTAGGTGATGCCATGTAAAATCCTCTGGTTAAAATTAACTTTCAAAATGCAAGTTAATTTATTTGCTTGCAAAGTGCAAGTTAAATTAAACTGTATTTGTGTAATGGAGGAAATAAATAATGAAACGATCTAACTGTCCGATTTCGAAAGTATTAGATTTGGTAGGCGACAAATGGAGTTTGTTGATATTGAGAGATATGCTTTTTTTTGGAAAAGAAACTTATTCAGATTTACAAAATTCTGATGAAAAAATGGCAACCAATATTTTATCTACGCGTTTAGAAAAGTTAGAACAAGAAGGGTTGATTTCAAAACATGCGAGTGAGCAAGATAAAAGGAAAAAGCTATACAAACTGACAGAAAAGGGCATTGATATGTTACCCATTCTTCTAGATATGATTGTATGGAGTGCCAAATATGCTCGTGATACGCATATCCCAGAAGGCCTGGTGGATAAAATCAATGACGACAGAAATAGTGTCATTGAGCAATTTAAAAAGACATATGAGTGAAGCTAATAGTCTAGCTTCACTCACTTAGCAAGTTAGTTTATGTCAAAACGACCTACTAGTCGGTTAAGGTTATTTGCCAATTCAACTAATTGAGTCGCGCCAGCCGATAAATTATCTGCAGCTTGTCCAACATGTTGCGCTGAATCATTGACCCCTGAGATAGTGTGTTTGGTTTCGCTTGCTGCATGACCTTGCTGTTGCGCTTGCTCGGCGATTTGGGCAATAAAATTTTGCACCAGTTGCACAGAGTTGGCGATTTCATCAAAGCTTTGGTGAGCTTGCTCTGAACGTTCGATTGCTTGTTCAGAGTCGGCAACACTTGAAGTCATTTGCTGTGACACGCTGCGCGTTTGTTCAATCAATTCTGTCAGTACTTTTTCAATATCTTGCGTCGCATCATGAGAGCGCTGCGCCAAAGTTCTTACTTCATCTGCCACAACAGCAAAACCTCGGCCTTGCTCACCAGCTCGTGCAGCTTCGATTGCAGCGTTTAATGCAAGTAGGTTGGTTTGTTCAGCGATGTTGCGGATCACTTCTAAGATGTTGGTGATGTTATTTGATTGCTTTTCAAGTTCACTCATAGCACCAGCAGAGCTGCCCAGTGAGCTGTGAAGTTGAGCGACTTGCGCAACGGTTTGTTTGATTAAGCCATTACCATTTTGGGCATGAGAATCAGTCGTTTGAATGGCTTCTAAGGCGTCGCCACAGTTTTGACTAATGGTGATAGCCATACTCTCAACCGATTCGGTTGTATGTGTTGCTTGCTTTGATTGATTTAGCTGGGTGTGACAGCGCTCTCGAATTTCGTTGATACGCGATTTAGACCCTTGGGCTTCGTCATTTAATGTTGCCGCATTGTTTTGAATGTCTTTAACTAATTCATTAATTGAGTTTAAAAATTGGTTGAACCAAGATGCCAATTCGCTGATTTCATCTTTACCAATCACTTTTAAGCGTTTTGACAAATTCCCTTCGCCTTGCGCAATCTCTTTTAAGCCTTCAGACACCATTTCGATTGGATAAACAATTTTATTAGCTAATACGATGGCAATGACAACAAATACAACCAACATAATTACAGCAATGATGCTGATACTGTATGACATGTTGTAAGCAGAAGATAAAATTTCAGCTTCATCTATGATAGCAACGAAGGTCCAATTTAATTCATCTGAGTGATAAAGTTTACCAACCATGGTTTTTTTATCTGACTCTATATTGATAAGCGGTTTATTTTTGTTTGCTTTAATTGCATTAAAAATAGGGGAGTTGAGCTTATCTAGAGATTTAAAGTTATTTGCCGGGTTTTTAGGATCGGCCAGTACAGTGCCTAGTCCGTCTAGTAGCATTAAGTAACCTGTTTCGCCAATTCGAATATTACTGACGATGTCTGTTAGCGTAGATAAAGTTACATCTAATGACTGAACACCAATTGTTTGCCCAGACTTTTTAATCGCCGTTGCCACACTCACCATTGCTTGTCCTGTGACCCCTTGATAGGGCTCAGTAACAATGACTTTATTCGGGTTTTGTGAAACTTGTTGATACCAAGGTCGCTTTCTTGGGTCGTAATTACCCAGTGGCTCAGCGGGATATTGAATAAAACCACCATACTGAGTGCCTAAGTAAACAAATAGGAGTTCTTCGTGGGTCTGACCGAAAGATTCAAATAGCTCAAAAATAGCAGCTTCTTCTTTACCCGCTGAGCGTGGGTCCATCATCTTTTCTGCACCGAAATAAGTAGAAGTATTTTCTGATACTGAAGTGACGGTATTACTTTGTGCTAGAAAACGGGCGTTATTCTTCATTTGATCAAAGAATAAATTAAAAGTGTTTTCAACTTGTCGAATCTCACTGCTAGAGCTATCGACAAAGCGTTCTAGTGACTCAGTCTTGGTCTGTGAAATACTCACAATAGAAATAGCGAATATTGGAATAATGACGGTTAAAACAAAGCTGATGATAAGCTTTTGGCGCATTCTCATAATATCACCCCTGCGATTATTACTTTTTATTGTAGATGATTAATTTGCATACTAGGGGTTTAAACGGGGTTTTAGCAACAATTAACGTCTAATTAACTTAAATTTTATTACTTATTCCATTTAGTTTAGTTGTCTAGGAAATGTTACGCATAAATTTATAAGATAAATGTAATTTTTTTGTAAATTAATTCAATTAGGGTGTGGCTCCACTTTTGGAACACTGAAGTCAGGCCCTTGTTGTGAATCGAAAAAAATCTAATCGAGCACTTTTTTTAAATCTACATTTGCTAGCAATTGTGTTAGTTGGCGTTTCGCTTGCAACTGGTTTAAGGATCAGCCTTTTAAAATATGCTCATTTTGATTTTTTAAGCGCATTGCTGCCACAAGGGCAAATGCACACGCTGCATTATTATTCGGGGTTGATATTAGGTGTCTTATGCCTAAGTTATGTGTTTTACAGAAAGCGATTTACTCACAAAACAACAGACAATAAATATCATCGTATCGTCAATTATTTAGGTTACGCAGTTGTAGTGGCTTGCACTGTGACTGGATTACTCCGCTGGCTTGATTGGGCTACGAACTGGGTTGCCTTAGCGCACTATTTCTTAGCATTAACATTCATTGTATTTTTATTTTTGCACAGCTATGTGTATTTTTTGTCACTGGGCAAAAAGTTAATAGCTAAGCTATTTCAAATTAAAGCGCTCAAAAAACAAAAATTGGTTTTGGGCTGTTTTGTTATTTTTGCTTGTTTCGCGATCTGGGTTTTTGAGCAATACAAGTCAACGGACTATAAAGTCGTAGCTTTAAATAATTCGGCTTTTATAGCGGTTGATGGTAAAGACGATGAAGCGTTTTGGCGGCAAGTGCAATGGCATGAAATAAATACTTATGGCGGGGCAAACTTTAATAACGGCCACACATCCGTAAAAGTAAAGGTCGCCAGTAATGACGTCGAAAGTTATTTTTTATTCCGCTGGCAAGACGAAACAAAAAGCCTAACCCATCTTCCTCTAGTGAAAATCAATCAACAATGGAAGGTGAAGCAACAAGGCTTTCATACATTCAATGAAACCCGTTATTACGAAGACAAATTTGCAGTTCTGCTTAGTCAGAGTTGTGACCATGGCGGCGATGGCACAGCGCACTTAGGAAAGTCACCTATCGAAGGCAAACCTGCTAATTGGCATGGCAAAGGCTACCATGGTGCACTCGATGGCAGAGTGCGTGACCTTTGGCATTGGAAAGCACTGCGAACAAATGACATGGTGCAAATGGATGACAATGTCATTGCCGCGCCAAGAAGCGCTAAATCTGGAGATAGGCGTTATACCGCCGGTTACTTTGCGGATGGTAAAGAAAGTGGCGCCTATGTAATGAATTGGCTTTGGTATGGCAAAGATAAAGTCACCCCTAAGCGTTTGCCCTTACCTGAATATCAACAAATGTACCAAGGAGCAGATAAAGATCTTGAGCAAGCCGTTATGCCCTGGTTTTCAAGTACCCCTTATGCTGCATTACTCGACGCTTATCCTGAAGGCACTTTATTAAGCTCAGTACTTTATCGCTCGAACCGTTTTGAAGGAGACCGAGGTGATGTCACAGCAAAAGGCCATTGGCAAGACGGATATTGGACTTTAGAGGTCGCGAGAAGAAACAAAACAGGCTCTGAATATGACGTAGCGTTAGAGCAGGGTGTTTGCTTGTGGGTTGCCGCTTTTGACCACGCTCAAATCGCACATACTCGTCATCAAAGGCCATTAAAACTCGATTACTCGGCGCTCAGTCAAAAAGGAAAGTTATGATGTTAAAACGATTATTACTTTCTTTGATATTCTTTGCCGTTTGTTTGTTAACAAGTATTATTTTTGAGCAGCAACCAATTTTGCTTAAAGATGCTAAGTATTCAAAAGTGGACCATGAAGGCAATGAGCTTGCTGCATGGCAAGGGCCGTGGGCCTGTGTTTACGATAAAACCCAAAAGCTGTTATGGGAAGTGAAGCGCGACGACGAATCAATCCATGATGGTTACTGGAGCTATTCGTGGTTTAACAACCAAATTGGCGAAAAAAATAGCGGCGATTGTTATTTTGAGCCTGACCGATGTGATACTCAAGACTTGATCCGTAAAGCCAATCAACACGGGCTTTGCCAAGTTACCGGTTGGCGCTTACCGACAAAACAAGAAGTAGAGGCAATTTTACAACCGCAAGATAAACCCCAGCAAGCAATGCTTGCGACTGATTATTTTCGCCATATAAAAGCGGGCGATTACTGGACACAAGACGCAGAGCAACCTTTGACAGGGCATTATCGCCATTTAGAGAAAGGTGCGATTGCGGTCGATTTTTATCAAGGGCGTTTTCATACTCTTCCCTACAGAAATGCTGCATTTGTGATGTTAGTCACTTCAGAATTACCCAATTCGATTAAGGAGGCTAATGCACAATAAACCCGTCTATTTAATACCAATCCTTAAAAGAGATCACTTAATTAAGAGGATTGGCATAAGACGATTTTTTAACAGCAATATCAATACTAAGGAACAACTATGAAAACTTATAGCAAGGTCGCTATATCATTTGCTTTGCTTAGTGCGTTTAACGCGCAAGCAGGTAGTAAATATCACCGACTTATCTGGGACAATGCTCCACAAAGTCAAGCGACTATCGGCTTCACACCTGATGGCAGCACAAATCATTATGTCAAATATGGTGTGTCGACAGATGAGTCTTTATGGCAAAAAAAGAACGTGACAGCTAGCCATACTTTCGATGGTTCATTGCAAAGTAAATTTGTAAAGCTCACAGGGCTATCAGCGAATAAAGCCGTGTATTATCGCGTCTGCGATGATTCGGGCTGCGGTCAACGTCTATGGTTCAAAACAGCCCCCAATGACAACTCTCCCTTTGTCGCAATCGCTGGTGGAGATACACGTACTGGATGGACGAATCGACAAAATGGCAATAAGTTAGTCGCCAAGATCCGTCCGCTGTTTATCATGCATGGCGGCGACTATACCAATGCTAACACCGCTTCTGAAATGAGCAGTTACCTCAATGATTGGCAACTCACTTTCTCTTCAGATAGCATCGACGGGCTGAGTTACAAACGGATCTACCCGTTTGTTGCCACACATGGTAATCATGAAGATGATAACTACAAAACACTGTGTCAGGTGTTTGGTGTGGATTACGACAACAATAATGTGTGTGACGCGAAAGACACCTATGGTGCATTTAATGTTTCGCCATTATTACGCGTTTATACGTTGAATTCTCAATATAAAAACTCGGGCTGGTCGAGTTATGCAACGGCAATGAATAATTGGCTACAGCAAGACCTTCAAAGTAGTGGTAGTTCAGCAAGCTGGCGTGTAGCGCAATATCATAAGCCAATGTTCCCGCATTATTCAGGTAAATCAGATAACACCATTTTGCATACTTGGTGGGCTAATCATTTCTACAATCATAAAATGAATTTAGTGGTTGAGTCTGATACGCACATCAATAAAGTGACACAAGCACTGAAACCAGATGGTAACAATTTTATAAGTACGACCAATGGTGGTACTGTGTTTGTAGGGGAAGGTAGTTGGGGGGCGCCTGCCCGTAGTGCCAACGATCCTAAATCTTGGACGATTGACCTTGCCAGTATTCAACAATTCAAAGTGCTGACGGTATCAAGTGATAAGCTTGATGTGAGAACTGCACAATTTAATTCTACTGCAAACACACTTTCAAAAGCTGATCGAGATGCAAATCCAACCTTGCTACCCAATAATGTTAATTGGTGGTATGCCTCAGGGGCAGGTGATGTACTTAACTTAGTCAAAGCGACCAATGGATTAACTAAAATTGATACTGGTGTGATTGATCCACCCGTGGGTGATACGGAGTTAACAAGTGGTGTTGCTGCAGCAAATATCAGCGGTAGTAAATCGCAAGAGCTCGGTTTTTATATTGACCTGCCTGCTGGTCAAAGTGCTTTATTAGTTGAAATGTCTGGGGGCACTGGTGACGCCGATATGTATGTGCGTTATGGTAGCAAACCAACGTCGAGTACATACGACTGCCGTCCTTACAAAGATGGTAATAATGAAACTTGTAGTATTGATACTGTGCAAACGGGTAAATACTATGTGGTCGTTAAAGGTTACAGCGCATTTAGTGGTGTGAGCTTAAAAGCAACCTATAGCAATAATGGCGGCGGTAATGGCGGTTCAGATACCTTTACAAACCTGTCAGCAAGTGCAGATAAGTGGCAGTATCGTGGCGCGACTTTACCTGCTGGAGTAAGCCAACTTGTGGTTAGTATTTCGGGCGGAACAGGAGATGCTGATTTATATGTGAAAAGCGGCTCAGCACCAAATAGTTCAAGTTATGAATGCCGCCCTTATAAAAGTGGCAATAGTGAAACTTGTACAATCACAACCCCAAAAGCAGGCGAGTGGCATTTTGGGGTAAAAGCCTATAAAGCCTATTCGGGTGTGACGTTAAGTTATAGTTATGAATAAATTTGAGTGATAAGTGAAAAAAGCCAAGCTTCGCTTGGCTTTTTTGTTTGACCTGTCTACTACTTTACACTTTATGCTTTCATCATCGAAACAAGCTAATCTTAGAAACGCTACTAATTCATTCAGAACGGACTTATATGTTTTTAATCTCAGAGTTGGCTAAACGAGTAGGTGTATCTAGAACAACGTTGTTGTATTACGAGAAACTAGGTGTCATTAGAGGTCAGCGTTTAGCCAATGGTTACCGGGTTTACAGCGAATTAGATGCTCAGCGTTTAACTTTAGCCATGCAGTTACAAGCTGGTGGATTATCACTTAAAGAATGTATTGCCTGTCTGAATGGCAAAATAGATAAAGGTATTTTAAATGAAAGACTGCGCTTGTTAGATGAAGAAATAGTGCAAAAACAGAAAGCGAGAAACTTACTTTCTGGTTTATTGGGGGAAAGTTCTAATCGTGATTTTCATGCGCAATTAAATGAACTTGCGCCACAAGCGCACTATGAATGGTTATTACAGCAGGGCTTTACTGAAAAAGAAGCACAAAGAATAAGGTGGTTATCAAAAGATATGAATACACACGACCAATACATGCAAGACTTCCTCACTGTTTTTGAACCTTTGACGCGTTGGGGACCGGGAGACGACAGTGATACGCTCAAAGCAATTTCACAAATTCCGAGTAAGGCTAGTAGTATTTTAGAAATCGGCAGTGGTAAAGGTTTATCGACTTGTTTATTGGCAGAATACTTTAACGCTCAGATCACAGCCATAGATAACGAGCCCATTGCGGTAACAAACTTAGCGCAATTGATTGAGAGCAAAGGGTTAAGTAAACAAGTTACTCCCATGTGTGCGAGTATGTCTGAATTGCCATTTAAGACACATAGTTTTGATGCCATTTTAGCTGAAAGCTGTGTCTATATTATGGGTTTTGAAGAGGCCCTAAAGCAGTGGCAAACTGCGCTCAAAGCAGATGGTTTGATTATTGTCAGTGATTTAGTTTGGCTAACTTCGAAGCCAGATGAAAAGTATCACTCATTTTGGTCGTCTGAATATCCGGCTATGACAGACGTTGATACAAGGTCAAAACAGGCAAAAGGACTTGGTTTTGAGGTGCTTGATGATTTCACAATTAGTGAGAAAGCTTGGCAAAACTATTGGCAGCCTTTGCAAGCAAGGGTAAATGAACTTAAAGCCAGTATGCCTAATTCACAGGCAATCAAAGATATTCAAAGAGAGCTCGATATTTATCAGTCCCATGATGGGTCGCAATTTGGTTATCATTTCTTTGTGCTAAAAAGAAATGCGTTATAAAGTTAAGCATTAATAGTTAGTCAGGATGTATGTCATGTACCAACAAGTGCTCGATTTTTGGTTTAATGAAATCTCACCAAAGATGTGGTGGCAAAAAGATTTAGAGTTTGATGCTGAAATTGTTCGACGCTTTGGTGCATTACATCAACAAGCGGTTCTAGGAGAGTTGTTTGAGTGGCGAGAGCATGCAGAGTCTAGCCTTGCAGAAGTGATTGTACTTGATCAATTTTCCAGGAATATACATCGAGATACGCCACAAGCTTTTGCTGCAGATCCGCTTGCCTTAGCATTGGCTCAACAAGCCATTAAAAATGGCTTTGATAAATTAGTTGATGTTGAAAAACGTAGCTTCTTTTATCTGCCATTCATGCACAGTGAGTCAAAACGCATTCATGAAGAAGCAGTAAAGCTCTATACAGCGCATGGTAATGAAAATAACCTAGAGTTCGAGCTTAAACATAAAGTGATCATCGACAGGTTTGGCCGTTATCCACATCGAAATGAAATTTTAGGCAGAGAATCTACCCAAGAAGAAATCACTTTTTTGCAAGAGCCAGACTCAAGCTTTTAGGCTTTTATAAACTAACTCATAAAGCGCGTGTAAATCGCGCTTTGTTTACTTTGAACATAAAAAATAGAATATGCTTCTTCATTACTGAATCCTTCATAAAGATAAGTTAAACTCTCGCCTTTATTTTTAGTAGGCGAACAAGCGTGATCTCAGGACTAACAGCAGCAGAGCAACAATGTCATAATCTAAATGACTTAAAAGCAGGGAAGTACCAAGGTTATAAAAGGCTGCAATTAGTCGAAGGCTTATCTGAATTCCCTGAAGAAATCCTTTCTTTATCCGACACTCTTGAGGTGTTAGATCTCTCAAATAATCTGCTTTCTGAATTACCAGACAGTTTTGTTCAACTCAAAAATTTAAAAGTATTATTTTTATCGTTTAATCAGTTTAAAGTTTTCCCTGACGTGTTAGGAAAATGCCTTAACTTAGACATGGTTGGGTTTAAATCGAACCAAATCGAGTCAATCAGTGAAACGGCACTACCAAAAAACTTGCGCTGGTTAATTTTAACCGATAATCGTTTAACTCAATTACCACACAGCTTTGGTCAATTAAGTCAGCTAAAGAAGTTAGCATTAGCCGGCAATAAACTTTCTTCAATTCCAGAAAGTTTTACACAGTGCAAGCAATTAGAGTTAGTTAGGCTTTCAGCAAATGAACTAACTTCAGTCCCTGCGGGTTTATTTAAACTGCCAAAATTGGCTTGGCTGGCGCTATCTGGTAATCCATTGGTTGGCGAACACAAAGCTCATTCAGGTATTGCCCAGTATGAACAGCAAGATATTGTGCTCAATGAGCAAATAGGTCAGGGGGCATCGGGTGTCATTTACAAAGGCAAATTACATAATGCTGAAACAGACATTGCCATTAAGGTGTTCAAAGGCGGTAAAACCAGTGATGGTTATCCAGAAGATGAGTTAAGTGCTTGCTTAACTGCAGGTCAGCATGAGAATTTGATCAAAACATTTGCGCATATTTCAGAACAAGATTTCTTGGCGCTTCTTATGGATTTAATTCCAAAAGGCTATGAAAATCTTGGACTACCACCAAGCTATGAAACCTGTACAAGAGACACATTTGTAGAAGGCACGCAATTTTCTATTGAAACAATCAGCAACATTACTAAACAGTTAGCAGATGTATTGACGCATCTACATAATCAGCAAGTCAGTCATGGTGATTTCTACGCACATAACACCATGATTAATGAACAGGGCCATGTGATGTTCGGTGACTTTGGCGCTGCGACGCAATTACATAATATTTCTGAGATTCAGCAACAGCAATTTGAACGCATTGAAGTGAGGGCGTTTGGTAATTTGCTAGATGATTTGCTGACACAAAGCCAGTTAAATGAAAGTGAAAACAGCACTTTAGCTAAGCTAATCTCCCTTAGAGATGCGTGTTTGAATGACAATATTACGCTTCGACCAAACTTTGCAGACATCAAAGTTTTATTGGCTAGATAAGCGCTCAAACTATATTTGCAAAATAACTCAATCAGAAACGTAATATGGACACTATCTAGCGGTGCTTATATTGCGTTTTACAATATCCGCGTGAGATGTCTGGGTTGCGTAACTTTAGATGTTTAGTTTCGCGACCCGCCATGCGTTTACGCCACATTTTGAAACTGCTTGGTTTCATTTCTTTTCGCATTAAATTAATAACTTGCGTTTCATTTAAACCATAAAGCGAATTTATTGCTTCAAATGGTGTTCTATCTTCCCACGCCATTTCGATTATGCGTGAAACTTCATGCTCTAATAAATCCATACTTTTTTAAATTCTATAAAAACAACTTTCTTTCTACGGAAAGTTTTCAGTTTTAGATTTATAAATTTTCTTTATTTTTATGAGTCAGTTATATCAAAGCGCCTTCAATAAACTTTCAAAACTCTGACATAAAACGTGAATAAATGTAAATGAAATATTGCAAATGTTTATATTTCGATCTAATACTCTAATTGTATCTGGACAGATGTCATACCAGATGTCGCACGGGAAACCTGATTTCGCGTAATCGAAATCAGGTTATTTTTGCAAGAAACTTGGAGGTTGCAATGGGCAATCTGAACACAATGAAAATAACAAGCTTAGTTTTTGCAGTATGGGCTTTAACACTAACTAATGTTGCAAGTGCAGCAAATTATAAAACTGTTTTAATTCATGGTTTCCAACCGCAACAATTGTTGTTTGGTTCGCCAAATACAGTTAGCAATGATGGCGAAAGCTATTGGGCTGATTATTGGGGTGCTTTGGCTGATGAAAGAATAGATTGGCCTTCGTTTGAACGCGTTAAAGGTAAAATCGCCACAGACTACCTTTGGCCAAAGTTAAAGTCGATGAGTGAGCGAGGCGTATGTGAGCAAGGTTGTGTACTTGTTACGCACTCAACGGGTGATTTGGTCGCACGCTATATTATTGATAACCAAGCAAACTGGTTAAGTGCTGCAGGGCTCAAGCCGCTCAATATCATTGCAACATTTGATATAGCTGGTGCTGGTGGTGGTAGTGAATTGGCAGATTTAGCAGTGAATGTAACTCAAGGTGCGACATCTTGGAACCCATTGATTGAAGCGGCTTTGCAAGCTTGGTTAGGTGGCCCATTAACCGACAAGTTAGGTGTTTTGAATGACCTTAAAGTCAATAATGCGCGTCAATTGGCAGCATTACCGAGTGATCGAGCACCAAGACTTAGGTTCGTAGGCGAGGGCGATCTCTTCCTTGGTGCGACAAAGTTATTTTTAAAAGGTAAAGATGATAGCGTAGTAGCTTCACATTCAAGCTGCGGAGCAAGCAAAGCAGGGGACTTCGGTAGCTGTGCCTCAAGCATCGCTTTTGATGGCAAGATTTCATCACAAGGTGATGCAGTGACAAGCTTTATGCCAAATCATTACCCTATGTTGATGTCCGATAACTATGATCACTTATCAATTATTCTGAATAAGCAAAAAGGCAAAGTGACAGCGGCTAATGACGCGTTAAGACTGGATAATGGCGATACAATTGCATTTTCTACTTATCAGCAAGATTATGGTTTTTGGATCTTTAAAACACATTATAAATATGTAAGTCAGTCAGATTCTCAAAGCATGTCTAAGTTAATTTACAACACGTTATAAAACTTAAAATAAAGTAATGTTATTAAGGCCGTATAAATTTTACGGCCTTGTATGGTTGATACTATGAAGAAAATCAAAATTATTATTGGGCTTGTTACTTTTGGTTGTATAAGTATCTGGTATTTTGGGGGGTCAAAACAAAACAGCGATCATGAATTACATACTGCGATAAAAACAGCACATGTACTCAATCAAGTTGAAGAATTGGAGTCTTCGCAAGAAATCATTAAAGAAGCAACTCAAGAAAGTAAGAAGCCTATGCCAACAAGTTTTGATCAATCTATTGTTGAGTCGGCAAAAATCATAGCAACAAAATACGAGCAAACGTTGAAATTCCCGCCTTATTCACAGCCACTTTCTTTAAATGACTTTAGCTTATTAAATCCAAATTATTTCGAGCCAGTGACCATGGTCACGCAAGATAGTAGTGTGAAAATATCCATGGTGCTTGAGAAATATCATTTCGTTGCACCAGAGAATATTAAGGTTTTGGTAAGAGGTAGCGATATATATGACGTGAAGCTGAAAGTACAGGATGCTGATACGCGAAAGACTTTATCTAACCACACGATGCAGTTTTCACAAGACGGATACGTAACACAAATCAAGGGGAGCAGTGACTACCCAGTTAACTTACAGATCACCGCATTAGCTAACGTAAATGGTGATGAAATTCCTTTGGTTGCGCAAATTAATTACACCCAAAAAAGTGCGACGATTATAGGCGGCGCGAAACCATTTGTTGAAAATGCTGACTTAGTTTTCCCCATTGATATTAAAGTCGATAGTGCAGGCCTTTACAGAGTAAGAGCAAATTTGTTTTCAGGTGCGCAACCCATTGCTTCTTTAGTCTCTGAAACTAAATTAGAAGTAGGCCAAAAACAGGCTTTGTTGCGAGCACATTACAGTGTTCTGCCAAGCACAAGTGAATTTGAGCTAGCCACTTTCACCATTGAGAAGCGCTCAACACACCCCGCAGAGCCATCTCGATTTGGTAACTCAGAGGTTGAAAAATTAGTATTCGAAAATGTTGACCTGTCAGACATAGAAAGAACTGACTACCTACCTAACGAAACGGAAAAAAAGCGTCTAGCGTTTTTGAAAAGTATGAGCAACAAAGGTCAGTAAAATTAAAGCTACTTTTTTACTAAGTACTCTTTAATCACAGAGTCTATTTTTGGTTGTATCTCAATTATGGCTGTATTTATCTTTTTAATATCACTTTGCGTGAAAGATTTGTGACTAAGAAGAAGGTGTACAGGGTTATCATGAACTACGTAAGGCCAAATTTTAATATTGTCGTGTCCTAATTCATTTTTATAATAATGGGCACTGAAAAGGTCATCAATAATAAAATCTACACGGTTCTTAACGAGCATTGAAATGCGGCTATTTGCACTGGCTAAACTAACAAATTGCTCTTTATATTTTTGGTGCTGTATTAGCTTGTTTAATTCTTCTCCATAATAAGAACCGATACTCAGTCCGATAGTGAGATCTTTCCTAAGCAATGTTTTAAGATTTTGAATGGGTCTAGGATGCGAAAGTGAAATTAATCGCATTTTTTCATCCCGATAGCTTTTGGAGAAAACCCCATATTTTTGCCTTTCAATTGTAAAGCTTGTCATGGTAGAAACATCAATGACGCCTTTGCCCATTTCTTCAAAGGTTCTTGCACTGGAGGGAAGTCGCACAAATTTGTAGCACAAACCAGCTTGGTCAAATATTGCTTGTACAATCTCAACATCTAGACCCGTAGCCCCAGCACTGTCGAAAACGGTTAAAGGAGGCCAGCTTGCTACTACACCAATCTTTTTACAGTTTTGTGCAAGTAAAGCCTCTGAAAAAATCAGGCAAGCAAAAGAAAGTAGAAATGTAATTCGCCTCACTCAAAACACCATCATCAACTTTTATTTAAGCATAGAGCAAAAAACATCGAACGATAGGTGAAATCTCATTATTTTAGTTCCTATTTTGTTATTTTTAGCATGTATTTTTATACCTAAAATGGGTATTTCTTTTTGTTTTTAGATATAATTTCAATATAAGTCATTATTTATATTGCTAATAATTTTATTGTTAAATTTTTAATCATTAATAACTGAGAGAAATATGAAATTAAAAACACTATGTGCAATTGGCATCATCACATCTACTTCATTTGCTGTGATAGCAGATGTATCTGACAAAGTAATCGCAGAGCAGCGTGCAAATCTAGCTAAGAATACCGAAGGCAAAGGTTTTGGCCCGCAATCTCCGCGTGATATTGACACTTTAGAAGGTGAAAACAATATTGCTTTTAATGCTGCGCCTTCTCATAAAGAAATGAACTTGTGTAACATCCACTTCCATAAAAATGCTGAGCATAAAGGCGGCGAGTTCACTAAATATGCTGGCAATGGTAACGGTAAAGGCTTTGAAACTGGATTCGTTTATAACGGTGAACTTTCTAAGAAAGAGCTAAAAGCCGTAAAAGGCCAAATTTGTCCTTCTAAAACGGGTGGCCTATTCCCGGGCGACACCATTGAGCTTCACTATGTTCATACAACAGCGCAAGTTAAACCTGGTCCAACATTGGGTGCTTGTTTAAGCGAGTCGATTGCTAATCCGCAATTACGAGTAGAAGCGCAAGTGTATGTTCTTGTAAACGACAAAAATGCATTAGATTTTGCTGCTCTAACAAAATTTGGTAAGCAAAACGGCTACTACCAAGCGCTAAATATTCCTAACTTTACTGGTGCTCCAGTACAATATGCGGGTTCAACAACGGGCCCAAGCTACAATGAGCAAGGTTCGCCTTTACAAGTGAGCTGGAGCGTTCGTCCACGTGTTGCTAAGGTAAATATCGAGACAGTCGGTGAGTGGTGTAAAGACAACGCATTCAACGAAGATCACGCTCATGGTGTGCGTAACCTAGTTGTTAATCCTGCGCTTATTTCAGACATTGAATAAGATAGACTGAGAAGTAGTATAAAAGGAGTACGTGATAGTACTCCTTTTTTAATGTTATTGACGATTATCTCAGCGCATTAATACGTTGTTCAAGTGGTGGGTGAGACGCGAACATATCAGCAATGCTCTTACCTGACGCAATACCAAATGCCATCATTGAACCTTCAAGTTGTGATTCATGGTTGCTGCGTAAACGCTCAAGTGCTGCACGCATTTTATGTGCGCCAACTAATTGCGCTGCGCCACTGTCTGCGGCAAATTCACGTTTGCGGCTAAAGTAGGCAACGACAACCGATGCTAAGAAACCAAAAATGATTTGGAAAATCATATCAAAAATGAAATAAGTCCAGCTGCCGCCACTGCTTTCACCTTCTTCGTCACTATTTAAGAAGTTATCAACGATGCCAGCAAGCACTTTCGAGATAAAGATTACAAAGGTATTCACAACACCTTGGATTAAAGTCAGGGTGACCATGTCACCATTTGCAACGTGAGATACCTCATGAGCAAGTACCGCTTCGGCCTCGTCACGGGTCATGTTGTGCATTAAACCTGTGCTTACAGCGACAAGACTATTGTTTTTACTTGGCCCAGTTGCGAACGCATTCATTTCTGGGCTGTCGTAAATTGCCACTTCTGGCATTTTAATACCAACTTGCTCAGCTTGACGCGCAACCGTAGTCACTAACCAATGTTCCATTTCATTACGTGGCTGTTCGATAACATAAGCCCCCGTTGATTTTTTCGCCATCCATTTCGACATGAATAGTGAAATAAATGCGCCGCCAAAACCAAACACAGAAGAAATCATTAAGATCCCACCAAGGCTACGATTATCAATACCGAATACACTCATTAATATTGATAAGACCACGCCTAGCACTATCATGACGGCTAGGTTGGTAATTAAAAATAACACGACTCTTTTCATAGAACCCTCTAATTAAATTACATTGCAATGCGTTCGTTAACGACTTGCTCTCAATGACTTATTGAAACTTTATAAGCATTTCAAAGAAGTCTTTTGAATACTCTTAATATGTGGGCGATTTTGTTGGTTTAAATAGCCCGTATTGTAAAATTTTTACTGGACTATATTGTGGCTGAAAGTACCACGACAGCAATTGTTTTCATATTTAAAATTTATGAAATATTAATTGAATTATACGCTTAAAGTTAAAAATAGGATTTTTCTGGAACAATAAAACAGCGTGGTGATATTAGCGGTTTAAGTATTGATTAACTACTCGACAACTACGAGTGTGATTCGTATAATTCGCCGCCATTTCTGCGCTGATATCGGTTTTATCTTTCATTATCAGAAGCGGTATTTTTCTAATTTATTCCCAAGGAACTCATTTTGATCTCAACCGCTAATATTACCATGCAGTTTGGCGCAGAGCCTTTATTCGAAAACATCTCAGCAAAATTTGGTAACGGCAATCGCTATGGCCTAATTGGCGCGAACGGCTGTGGCAAATCCACGTTTATGAAAATCTTGAGTGGTGTACTTACGCCTACCTCAGGGAACGTTTCAATTGCACCGGGTTTGAAATTAGGTGTGTTAAGCCAAGATCAATTCGCCTTTGAATCTTATTCAGTGGTTGATGCGGTGATCATGGGAGATAAAGCACTTTGGGAAGTTAAAAAGGAACGAGACCGTATTTATGCTCTGCCAGAAATGTCAGAAGAAGATGGCATGAAGGTGGGTGACCTTGAAAGCTTGTATGGAGAAATGGACGGTTATAGTGCAGAAGCAAGAGCCGGGGACATACTGTTAAAAGCAGGTATTGAAGAGTCTTACCACTATGGTTTGATGTCACAAGTCGCCCCGGGCTGGAAGTTGCGCGTATTACTAGCCCAAGCCTTATTCGCAAATCCGGATATTTTGCTGCTTGATGAACCGACCAACAACCTAGATATTCACACTATTGGCTGGTTAGAAAATGAGTTAAACCAGCGTAAATGCACCATGATCATTATTTCTCACGACCGACATTTCTTAAACTCAGTGTGTACTCACATGGCTGATATTGATTATGGCGAGTTGCGTATTTATCCGGGTAACTACGAAAAGTTTATCGAAGCATCAACGCTTATTCGTGAGCAACTATTAGCCAGCAACGCAAAGAAACAATCAGAACTTGAAGAGCTCCAGGACTTTGTGAATCGTTTTAGCGCCAATGCTTCAAAGGCAAAATTGGCGACTTCTCGTGCGAAGAAAATGGAAAAAATCACCTTAGATGAAGTGAAAACGAGTAGTCGTATTGCACCATCAATTCGTTTTACAGAAAGTAAAAAATTACATCGCCAAGCGCTTATTTTAGAAAACTTTGGTCACGGTTTTGAGGGCGAATTGTTGTTCTCAAACGGCGACCTTATTCTTGAAGCAGGCTCAAAACTTGCCATTATTGGTGAGAATGGCGTCGGTAAAACCACATTTTTAAAATGTTTGATGGGTGAACTATCAGCAATGGAAGGTGTGGTTAAATGGTCTGAAAATGCCGCAATTGGTTATTGTCCGCAAGACAGCTCAAAAGACTTCGATAACGATTTAACATTATTTGATTGGATGTCACAGTGGCGTACCGCTAAGCATAACGACTTGATGGTCAGAGCAATGCTTGGGCGTTTATTATTTACCGCAGATGATGCCAATAAGAAAGCCAGAAATTGCTCAGGTGGTGAGAAAAACCGCTTATTATTTGGCAAGTTAATGATGCAAGATATCAATGTGTTAGTAATGGATGAACCAACAAACCACATGGATATGGAAGCCATTGAAGCCTTAAACAATGCTTTAAAATTGTTTGAAGGTACACTCATTTTTGTAAGCCATGACCGCGAATTTGTTTCTTCATTAGCAACTCGCATTATTGATATCAAAGATAAAGAAGTTACCAATTTCCATGGTACGTTTGATGAATACCTAGCCAGCCAAGCTGAAAAAGCGGCGAGTTTAGGTGTTAGATAATCGGCTAAAATAAAAAGGAGGAATTATTCCTCCTTTTATTTACGCATTTAGTTTTTAAGCTTAGCTTTATAAGCGAGTTATCAATTGATCCACTTTTGCAATAACAGGCCATGCAGAAGATTGATAGTTGCCCAGTACCACTAAAATATATCCTTTATCTTGATACTTATTTAGTCGAGCTGACATGCCTAAATGAGAACCGTTGTGTCCAACAACTTGGTTTCCTTCTTGTGCTCTTACAGAAAAACCGTAACCCCAGTTTGGTGCCTTTAATTCTGGTTTAGCGTTTAAAGCTAAATGCGATAGTTTTTTACTAAGAAGCGTGTTGTTTTGCATAGCCAAAGCGAATTTATGTAAATCTCCCACGGTTGAATAACCGCCTCCTGCAGGACCGCCTTTTACAGATTGAAACATCAAGTTTTCGGTAATTTCACCGGTTTCAACTGAGAACCAGTAACTTCTCGCACTATTTTTAATTGGTACGTCTAGATCGAAACTGCCACTATGTTTCATGCCTGCTTTTTTATAAATGTGCTTATCAATAAAATCGTAATAGTCTTCACCACTGACATTTTCAATAATTTGACCTAGTAACATCATAGCTGTGTTGCTGTAACGCCACTGAGTACCAGGTTCGAAAGTAGTATCAATTGATTTGAATAGAGGGATAGTGTCTTTAAGTGAGCGTATTTTTGATTGGCTTGCTTCAAAGCCAGTGATACCACCAAGTCCAGATGTGTGACTGAGCATATGTTTGATCTTAATCTTATCAAACTCGCCTTTGCCAAGTAGTGTTCGGTCAATATGTTTAGTCAACGGGTCATCTAAACTCAGTTTACCTTTTTCGACTAAATGTAAAATCCCTACACTGGTGAACATTTTATTCATAGAGCCGATTTGGAATTTAGTATCTAGGTTGTTTTCAATATCGTAACGGTGTGAAGCCAGCCCATGGGCTGCAGAGAACAGCACCTTATCGCCTTTCGCTAATAAAATGGTACCTGAAAAAATGCCATTCTTGGCTAATTTATGACTATAAGCTTTTATTTCTGCAATAAACTCTTCATCACTCAGCTTAGCGGAGTTTGTTGACTTTTTTGGATCTTCGTTGATGTAAAAGCCTGTAATTGCTCGTTTGTCTTCGTGATTGAAAAACACCACCATTTCGTGTTGCATATCGGTATTTATTGATTGCACCTTAGTGATGGTTCTTACTCTTTCATTCGTTGTGTCTAGTTCATTAGATAGGATTTTTAACTCACCGTGAAATAAAGCCTGATTCATAGAATAACCGACGTAACGGTCTTTACCTGTTCCATCCCATCTTGCTAGTGACTCTTTTGCGAACTCAGTTACGACAAATTGCTCTATTTGTGCGAGATTTTTACTGTTGATAGCAGTTATAAACTGATGAGTTAAAGCGGTGTAATCGGTTTTTGTTTGCGCTATTAGACTTGTGCTAAAACTTAAAATGAAAAACATCAAGGTTAGAAAAGTACGTTTCACGTTGGATTCCTTCTTATTAATTTTAATAAATACCAATCCTCTTGATTCAGTAATCAACCTGTAGGTAAGGAAAGCTTCGCGATAATTCTGATCGCGTGCCCAGCTAGCTTTGAGTTACTTTCATTCATACAGACAAGGCGAAAGTTTTCGATTTAGCTGTTCACGGCAGTCGCTACTGCAATGCCCTATCTTCTGCATTTATGCCGTTGCAAATAAGAAATTAGTAACGCAGTAAACGACAGTTTAAGCCCCTCAAAATGATTATGTATTACCAAGGATTAGTATAAGATGTAAGATGTTTTAAGTTTTAACGTAACCAAGTATCAAAACGCGATAAAGAAGCTGTTAAGAATGCATTAAGAAAGGCTTAAGGAAAATATTATCAATAATAACAATAAGGTGGCATTCACTTGCCCCAATGATAATTTGTCTGCAAAATTTTATGTCAATGATTTTTTGGTTGATACGAAACGGGGTGTTGTCAGTTACAGCAGCAATAACCGAGACGAGGAAGTCGTACTTGAGCCCAAAGTGATGGCGTTACTGAAAGTGCTAGTAAAAAATCATCAACAGGTGTTAAGTAGCGAAGAGTTATTTGAACAGGTTTGGCCAAACGGCATTTATAGCCCTAATTCAGTAAGAAGAAATATTGCGCTATTACGCCAAGCATTTCTTGATGAACAAAAAAGCATTGTTAAAACACACCCCAAGCGCGGTTATAGTCTTGAGGCAGATATACGTTTTGTTGAGAATATAGGTGAAAAAAACGAGCCAATTAGATGCCAAAAGAATGAAAAATCACCTTTAGTATTTTTTATTGCTCTACTCAGTTTTTGTATTATAGGTATAGTGCTATTTGGCTATTATTATCAAAATATAAATGTACCAACCAAAACCAGACTTGCCAATTTAATGCCGATCACCGCCAGTAATGGATCTGAACGCTACATGCAAGTAAGTCCAGATGGACGTTTTATGGCTTTCATACAAAGTACTCAAGACACACAAAAAAGAGTGCTACTTATCAAAGATTTAGTAACGAATACCGAATGGATGTTAAATGATGAGAGCAAGGCGTATACCTATCTAGCATGGGAAAGCCATTCAAACTCTTTAATATATTCACATAAAACTGCAAAGGGTATCGAATTCGTTAGGCTTTATCTCAATAAACAGCATAAGCGTATTTCAGAAAGTGTATTGTTTTCGCGTAATGATATTTCTTGGAATAGTGTGTTCTATATAGATTCGAAACAGCAACTCTTTTACTTGGCGAACCAGAACGGCTCGGAGCACAGTAGAAATGTTAGTTTATACAAGCACAATTTAAATACCGGTCTTTCAGAAACTCTACTCGAGCCGAATGATGGATTTAAGCCATATAAAATTGCCTTGTCTTCAAAACAAAATAAGTTGGCATTGGTTGGCTTTAATGATGAAGGAGTCACGCAGGTAAAACTATTAGAGCCGAGCAATGAGACATTCACATTAGTGGCTGAATTGGATAGAAATTGGTATTTTTTGACTTGGTTTGATGAAGAAAACTCACTGCTTTTGAGCAATGGTAGTCAATTAAAACAATTAGATTTAACGGGTGAACTTTATACGCTTGATTATAGAAGTTATAACTTCTTGGTTTACCCTCAAATTGTTGCAGATAAACTGTATTTTATTGAAGCAAAATCTGACGAAGATATTTTATTAACCCGATTTGATTCAACTAAAATCATTGATTCAAATACGGTTGATATGATGCCTGCTCTCTCACCAGATGGAACTCGGATTGCTTATATTTCCCTTAGAAATGGTTTACCACAATTATTTATAAAACACATAGAAAGTGGTGAAGAGCGACTCGTATTTCAAAATGAAGAACAAGAGTTTGCTTTATCTGAGCCTATTTGGGATAAATCCGCAAGACGCTTGACCAGTAGTGTTAATAACAAACCTTTTATTGTTGAGCTGGAAAAAAATCATCATTCAATAAACTGGCTTGAAACAATCATTGGCGTACCAAAGGCTTGGTATCACCACTCAAATGCGATTTTAATGGTGAATAAAAGTACGCATAATGATGCACTTATTCGTTTTGATTTAAGTCATAGAGTATCGACAGAGTTAAACGTTGATTTGGCAAAAAAGCGCGTTTTCTTAGATAACAATGACGACCTAATCAGTTTTGAAAACGGGAAGATATTAAATCATAGTAGTAATGCTTCACTACTAAGTAATGAAGGCTTAATTAAGGGGCTTTATCCTCAACAAGAGGGGTTCTATTATTTGAAAAGCCAAAGCCAAAGCCAAAGCCAAAGCCAAAGCCAAAGCCAAAGCCAAAGCCAAAGCCAAAGCCAAAGCCAAAGCCTTAAGCTGGCATATTATCGATATCAACACCCTGAACAGACAGGTACGATTTTGAATAATGACATACAAATTTTCTGTTCTGAGTTTTGTGATCAAATCTCAGAAATCAAAGGGAATACAATTTTACTAAAAGATATAAGTAACTCAGCTGATATTCTTAGATTGGAACTAAAAAACATAATCTAGTTGACAATACCAACCCTCAATAATACTTAATCATTTTGAGGGACTAAAGCTGCCGCTAACCACGTTAAAAATTTTTCATTTAGAACAACTAAATAGCAAAATTTTCGCCTTGTTATCGACAAGCTTTCCTTGCCCCAAAATAGATCACTTAATTAAGAGAATTGGTATAACAACTTTTAACTTCAACGTTATTAAATTATTATGCTGTTTTTGTTTAGATTGTAGAAACAAGTAATGCAGTATAAAAATAACCTTTTATTAATAATGATTCTTGCCTTCCTATCTGGCTGTGTCGCAGTCAAATATGACCCTTCTAAACCTTTAGAGGCAGAGCAGGGTCTCGTATTAGCAAAAATTACGAAAACAGGGCACGCTAGTACCGCCCAGTTTTTGACCAAGAATAAAAACAAAATTCTTGATAATTATAGTTTTGTCATGAGGTTAGAAGATAATTTCTTCTTATTCCCTATGTCAGCAGGCACCCATCTTTTTGATGAAGCCATCTATATGCAAGGCTCAGGATTAGTAAAACCTGACTTGGAATGTATGGGTGAATTTGAGATAAAAGCGGGCATGATTAATTATATTGGTGATCTGTACTTCGATATTTCACCAGCTAACAATTACATTATTTTTTCAACGCATGGTTCTTCTTTCAAGGTAGAGGATAATTTTGAAGAAACCAAAAAAATGGCTGAATTAAGATACCAAAATATTGGAGAGAAATTTCAGTTCACTAAGTCCGTTGTAGGACCAAGTACTTGTGAAGTTGATGATTAATACCAATCCTCAATAATACTCAATCATTTTGAGGGACTAAAACTGACGCTAACTTTGTTGAAAATTTCTTATTTAGAACAACTAAATAGCAAAATTTACGCCTCGTTATCGACTAGTTTTTCTTGCCTCAAAATAGACCGCTGAATTAGGAGGATTGGTATAAAGAGCCAATTGTGGCTGTTAGCAAGAATAAAAAAACCACAATGTAATATTGTGGTTTTTTATTATGAATAGATATTAATGCTGAGGTTTAGGTGGAAAGTTCTTTAAAATTTCAGCTATTGTTTTATTAATTGCTTCAGTGCGTTGCTCTGGTGTTTGTTTCTTACGTAAACGACCTTCTTTTGCACCACGCCAGACCAGTTGATTTGATTTAGCATCTACAATATCAACTACGAGAGTGCCTACATCATATTCACGTGTTGTCGTTTGAGTTTGATAACCCCAGCCCCAATAATTCCAGCGCGCAGAGTAGGTGGTTTGCATAGTGTCCGATTCTAATTTTTGATCAACAGACGCGTGATAGTTAACTAATACATCCGCGTTTTTAGCGTCAACAAACTTGATCCCTTGTGCTGCTAAATTATCAACAATGGCTTTGCGAATACGTTTTTCCATTAAGTCATTAATTTGATAGTCACTGCCGTGATTTTTAATATCAGCATGTTCTGACCATGCAAATGTTTTGTAGTTAGCAAACTCAACAGAGGTATCATAATCCCAATCTGGTGTGCTACCACAAGCCGCAACAAGCGTGAGCAATGCTGTAATAAATAAATGCTTTAACATAGCTATCTCCTAATTTCTGGGATCCATCCCAGTTGATAATGTCATTTGCCTTCTGAGACCTAACTGGCCTCAGAATGTTCCACTTCAATCCAATCTTTTTCGTCAACCCAGTTCTGACTGCCATCTTTTACACTACGGATTGGCACTAAGTAGTCACAACTGATTTGCGGTTTTACCGAAGCAAAAATTGGTACAAAGCCGAAACTCAATGCGGTTTCAATAATGGCTTTTTGGTTTTGAGGGTCGATATCAGCCGCTTCATCTATATAGATAGGAATACGATACAATGTTTGTTCCTGATCTGATAATAGATAACGAATAAACAACATACCACATAACAGCTTGATTGTAATACGTGTTCCGTTAGAACCGGCAGAATCGATTTTATCGAAATGTTCAGTTTCACCGGCGCGGTTAACTACTTCAAAACGAATATCGAAAAGATCTGTGAGCGTTAAACCTGCTTTTTCGCTGGCGAGTTTGATTAAGTGATCTTTCGCTGCATTGACGGCTTTTTCATCAGTTGGTGATTCACTCAATAAATCAAGATTATCACCTTGTTCATAACTGTCAGATGTGCTGATAATAGTATCGATAGAGTCTACCAGCATCTTGCGAGGGATCACGTTTATCTTGAACGCTTGTAAGTTTGAAATCCTATGTTGACTGATCCCTTTATTAAAGCTGTTCATTTCGCGACGTAAACGATCTAAATCTTCACGTAAACCTTTGATGGTTGCAGCTACCTCAGTGAGGGCAACACGTGCCTGTTTCTCAACCGCGTCACGTTCATTGTCAATATTATGATATGCGCTGATAAGTTTTTGATACTTAGTAAATTCATCAGATTCATTATCAAACTTCGTGATACCCGCATTGTAAATATGCAAATAGGTATTACGCACGTTGACAGCTAGATTACGCAGTTCATGGCAATCTTTATTGAACTGATGGATCACATCAGCCAAGTTATCGAAGTCGAGATTTATCTCAACAGGGTAAGGCGTTTGCTGTTCGCTCACTATGTCTAGTGTGTGATCAATACGCTCAGATTTAACCTGTTTTAATCGGTCCCCTTGACGTTTAATTAAGTCTTGCTTCGATAAAATAATTGAACGTCTATCTGAGATTGAGCTCGCGTTACGTTGAATATCTTGTAGGTAGCTGTCTACTTGCTCGCGTTCAGCGTCTAATTGCTCTTTGAGTAGAGATTGTGCTTCAACAGATTGCAGCATGGTTTGATATTGCTCGAAGCGTTTAAGCGTTGCTTCTAGCGCCATTAGCTCGTCATATAAGGCATCACGTTCTTGCTGCTTTTGTACTACGTTTGCTGCAACTTCACGCTGTTGTTTGAGCTCGACTAAAGATTGCTGTAATGATTCTAACTGCGCTTTTAATTGTGCTTTGTTCTCGCCACTTTGCATTTGCACAGGGCTGAGCTTTTTAAGCTTAATGGTTGCACCAGGCAGTTTTAATTCACCACCTTTTACGCTGTTTGATAAGTTTGCTAAGAACTCACCGAAAGCGTCTTCATCATGAATGTCAACTTCACCTTGGCTAGTCGTTGCAAAGCTCAGAATATCTGGATTCAAAATACGAGAAATTTCTTCGACTTCTTTTAGAGACAGATCTTCACGCATACGAGTAAATAGGTTGAACTCAAGGTTTTTAAGTTGCAGCTTGAGGCTCTTGATCTGCTTATTATTCTCGTTAATACGATAATCAAGGGTGTGTAAGCTTTGCCCTTGCGCGCTATTAATAGAAAACGACAACTGCTCATATTCTTTTTTCAATAATTGCAGATTGGTTTTTAAGGTCGCGTGATTGGTTAATTCAAACTCAGTTTTAAGGGCTGAGTAGTCAATAAACCACTGTTCAATTTGCGCTTGTCGGCGGGCAATGTCGCTAGACTGTTGTAAGTAAAGTTGTTGCTTTTGTTCGAAGTCGTGTTTTTCTTGCTCAATGTCTTCTAGTTGAACTTCGAGCTCACTCATTTGTGATTCTTGATAATCGGCAAATTCTACCAATGCCATATCAATTTTAGGTGCGTAGGCGGCAAGTTTACCTTTTATACCGCTCTCGCTATCGAGCATTTGTTCAAGTGCAGCAATGGGCTCTTGCATTGACTCAAGAGCAGCAAGTTCGCGACGAGAGTGGTTTACTTTATCAAAAGCGCGACGCCAAACTTCATAAAAGTCGACTTTTGAGTTTGACATGTGGCGTTCAAATACGCGTAGCATAAATCGCTTTACGTCTTGTGCGCCTAACTTATGTAAGTTAAGTATTCGTCTGAAAATCTCTTTGTAAATAGACGCATCTTGTACGTTATTTAATGGGATCATTTTTAGATTAATATCACCATCAAATTGTGTTGCGCCACCAATGAGTAGGGCGTTTAGCTCTTGCGCTTTTAACTCGACCGCTTGTTTACCTTTGCTCTCAAGGTGATTAAACAGCTTGGTATATTTAATGATGCTTTTATCTTGCGTGAAGTCGTTTAAATCTAGCTTTCCTGGGTAGCAAAAAAACTGGTGAGCGTAACCTGCAATCTTGCCTAAACCTGCAACACCGATGACGACATCACCATGGGGTAGATTGGCTTCAAGTAAGATATAACTTTGATCGCTTGAGAAGTAGAACTTACGTGTTTCTTCTAAATCGTGACCATCCCACTCAGTCAAACGTAGGTCGTTGATCAGCGGAAATTGCAGTGCATTAATCACCGAGCTTTTACCGGTATTGTTCGGCGCACAAATAGAGGCACTTTTATTCAGCGGGATCACACATTTTGCATAGCCTGCCGTATTTAACAGTGCAAGCTTACTTAATCCATATAACTTACTCATACTTCATCCTCGAGTTCGTCAAAGTTGTTGTCGTTTACTTCCATTAATGCGTCTATATATCTATAAACTGGCGCGAGTAATACAAAGCCTTGCTCAACTTCTTTAGCAAGCCCTAAACGTACCATGCGTAAATACACGTCTTTACGAAGTTCTGAGCCTGAAAAGATTTCTAGCTGGTCAAACAGGTGTTTATTCATTTGTACCAGAGTTTGCATCAGCTCTAAATCGGCGACGTTATCAAAGAGAGCGCGAAGGGGATCTTTACCTTGGTTCGCGTAATGCTCGATAAGAATATAGATAGTTAATGCAATGGCACGCGAAATCTTACCCATGTTAGGCGTGCTCTCATCACTACCTAGATAATAAAAGCCTCGGGCATCATGAATAAGGTCGTGACCTAGCGCTGTAAATAAGGCTTGGTAAGCATCAATGTTTTGGTCTAGTTGCTGCCATAAGGTGGTGTCTTGTTCACTGATGTGATACCCGCTAACCAATTTTTTATTGATGGCCTGTAATTCTGATAAATCAGTTAAATTAATGTTTGTCATTCTTTTGTTCTTGTTTGTTGGCGGCATTAAATGGATACAGTTTGAATGTCTGCCCCGAAATAGAAATGCTTGTACGTTGTTCGTCCTGCTGTAATTCGAGATCTGTATCGTTGATTAATTTTTGATATAAAAACAGCATTTCATCGGCTTCGAGATCTGGATATTGTTCAGATAAGAAACCTAAAATCGCCGTTCGTTTTTTGCCTGTTTTTGCGAAAGTCGTTCTTACGTTGTTGTAATCTGGAATATTTGGGCTCTGATAGGCTGGCACATCGTTTTGATCGGGAAGCTCGTATTCGTCATGCTCAAACTCTACTAAACTTGCCATATAGGCAACCATATGGCGTTGCTGCCCTAATGAAAAGCGTTGAATATCAGAGACAAATTCAGGCTGAACGGCACTTAATGTACGATCAACGCCGTTTTTACGAATAAGACCTAGTACTTTAGATGCTTGACGCGTGATCAAATTATTACGACGCAGTTCTTCTCGTAAAGGCATCAGCATATCAGCACTCTTACGCAGACTTTCTCGACCAACTAGGTGCATATCAAGAATACGAGTACGAAGTTGCTCTAGCATGCGCTTATCAATACTGCCACGGCCAAAAAGTTCAATATGTTCTATTTGAGCACTAATCTGTATTTCTATGCGATTGAAGCAGCGATGAAAATCACCTCGAATATCGACCATTTCCAGCATGGGCTCAATATACTCGTCGAATGCCTCTATAACAGCTTTATAACGCTTTTGAAGTGAAACATGGCTGGTATCAGACTTTGCTTGCTCTACAATGTTAAAGATGGCGTTTTCATTGTGATTAAACAGTTTAACGATTTTACGTACGCGTTCATCCATAATGCGGCTAAAACGACGTAGTTCCGTAAAGTCGGCGTCTTCACCGGATTGTTCTAGGCGGTTACCGAGTCGTTCAAGATCTGTGACTAAAACCGTTATCTCTGCAGCAAGGCCTAAGTCTTCTTCTTGTAATAAGAAACTGATGAACTCGGCAATCGCTCTATTGATTTCTAATTGTGACGATTTTGCCAGTGGTATGATAATTTCCTGATTTAATAGCTTATTAGTTTCCTTGAATATTTTGTCACTTTTCCAATGAGGATTTTTGTTTTTTATGATGTTTTGAACGTCTTTGATGCTGAAATCAGTCATTTTGAAACGTTTAAACAGTTGCTCAATGACTGACCAATGTTCAGTGAGCGTATTTAAAACTTTCTTCGCTGGGATCATATTCTTCCACTTTGTGTCTTTTTTGTGAAAAAAGACCGTATTTTATACTTATATTGATAGCTTACATGTACCTGAAATGCTAGAATCTGCGCCGACTTACGTTACCCACCAATTTTGTTAATTTTTACACACAGGTTGTTTACGAATTATGGTTACTACTATAATCCTAACACTGATAGCGATAGCTTTTGTGCTCATCGTTATAGAGGATATAATCCATGTAAACAAGGCCAAAACGACACTTTTTTTTGGTACTTTATGTTGGATTATCGCCTTTATCTCTCCAATTCATGGTCAAAGCCCGGAAAATGTACAACACGAGCTGAACCACAACATATTAGAGATAGCAACTTTATGGCTATTTTTAATGGCTACCATGACGTTTGTTGCATATCTAAACTCTAAAGGTTTTATACAAAATATCGTGCATCGTGTCATGCCTTCTCAAATAAGCGAACGTAAACTCATGTTCCTTGTAGGCATTGCCGCTTTTGTATTTTCATCCATTTCAGACAATATTACAGCAACATTGATTTCATTGGCTGTCGTGATGTCTCTGAAATTAGACCCTAAGAAGCTTATAAAGTATGCAACTTTAATCATTTTTAGTGTTAATTCAGGGGGAGTATCATTGATCACGGGCGACGTGACAACACTTATGATTTTTCTTGCTGATAAAGTAACCATTCCAGACTTGCTTTTATTAGTAGCACCAGCAATTTTTAGTGTCTTAATTTTGGCCAGCTTACTGTCGATAGGCATGAACGATGTCATTATTTTTGAGAAAGAGCAGTTTAGACGTATTGAAAAAACAGATGTAACTATTGCATGTATATTTGCATTTACGGTCTTCTCAACTTTATTCTTAAGTGTGGAGTATCAAGTACCTCCTTTGCTTACCATGTTGTTTGGTTTGTCTCTGATGTTCTTAGTCGCTCAGTTTTTAATGCGTAAAAAAGACGTCAACCGTAAAATAATTGATTATATTCGTGAAATTGAATACGACACTTTATTATTTTTCGTAGGAATTTTGCTTGTTGTAGGTGCACTTAAAGAAGTGGGCTTCCTTGTGAAATTTACTCAGTTATATGACTACCTACAGCCTGAATATGCGAACTACATTGTTGGCATTATGTCTGCTGCGGTCGATAACGTGCCTTTAACTGCGGCGCTTTTAAAAGCCGATATCACTATGTCTACACAGCAGTGGCTGATGTTTACTTACGCAACAGGTGTAGGTGGCTCTATGCTAATTATTGGCTCAGCAGCTGGTATTATTGCAATGAATAAGGTTAAAGCTCTTACATTCATGAGTTATCTGCGTATGTTCTTTTACCTTCTAATCGCTTATTCAATAGGATATGTTGGCGCTTATTACGCAGGGTCGATGGTTTAGATAATTTAAGTTCAAATTACTTAAATCATTACTTGACACCTAGACGTCTAAAAGTTACTTTTTAAAAGCCCGCTCAAACTTACGTTTGCGCGGGTTTTGTTTTGCTTAAGTTCAGCTTAACTTATGCAAAATAAACAGAAGAGGCGCGAAACTTAGGTAGCTGGTTTGAGGTGACGAATACCGAAGACAACCAGTGAGGGAAGTGTTCGCCGAGAAGAACATCAGTACGTCGCTGTTGTTTTTCGGTTTACGAGGCTGAATCCTCGGAACTGTCACCGATTTATGGTGGAGAGCTTCTGGCAATGAACATATCAATTCAATCAAATGTATTCTTGCCGAGTTCTCCTTATTGATGTTGAACACAACGTGTTCATAAAGGAGATAAAATGACTTCCCAGTTCACAGTTGCCAAGTTTGGTGGTACGAGTGTTGCCGATTTTGAAGCAATGCATCGCTGTGCACAAATTATTCATGATGATAATCAAGTACGTATTGTGGTGGTAAGTGCCAGTGCGGGTGTGACTAATCATTTAGTGACCTTAACCCAGCAAAAGGCTGACGCTACAGAGCGTAAAGCACTGGTTAAAGCTGTACTTGATATCCAGGATGCCATTTTAGAGAAACTAACATTAGATGCCGACTTAGCAACAGGCTTCTCTCAAACAATTAGCGAGTTTGAACAACTAGCTGATTTACCAGCACTAAGCGCACAGCAATGTGATGAAATGCTTAGTTTTGGTGAACGCTTATCATCTTTTTTGTTTACTCAAGTGCTACGTAACCTTGGGGTTGCTGCTGACAGGTTTGATGTGCGCCAAGTACTTAAAACTGATAACCAATTCGGTAAGGCGACACCTGACATCAATGCAACTGCAAGCGCAGCAGAGCAGCATTTAATGCCTCAAATTACTGACAAAGTTCTCGTAACACAAGGTTTTATTGGCAGTGATACGTATGGTCAGACAACAACACTAGGTCGAGGTGGTTCAGATTATAGTGCTGCGTTACTGGCTGAAGCGATAGGTGCACAAAGTGTACAGATCTGGACAGACGTAGTTGGTATATTCAGTACTGATCCACGTTTATGTAAAAAAGCGTCACCGATTGCTCGATTGAGCTTTGATGAAGCTGCTGAAATGGCTACTTTTGGCGCGAAAGTATTACACCCAGCAACCATTTTACCTGCAAGTCGCAGTGGCATTGCAGTGTTTGTTGGTTCTAGCCGTGAACCACAAGCCGGTGGAACTTGGATTGAGAAAGACACAAAATCACAAGCTGGAATAAGAGCCGTTACACAACGTAAGAATCAGATACTTTTAACATTAAAAAGTCCTGAAATGTTATTGGCGAGTGGCTTTTTAGCACGTATTTTTACCATTTTAAGTAAATATAATATTTCGGTAGATTTGGTAACGACTTCTGAGATCAGTGTTGCAATTACACTTGATAATGCGTTGAGTTCATCAAGACCAGAACTTGATCAAGCATGTTTAGAAGAGTTGAGTGAGTTTTGTCATGTAACCGTGGAAACAAATTTGACATTGGTTGCCTTGATTGGCTCTGAAATTCAGCTTCGGCAACATGAAGTGAATTTTATGAATGTATTAAAAGACTTTAATATTCGTCTAATTTGTCATGGTGCGAGCAAGCACAACTTATGCTTTTTAGTTGAGCAAAGTGAATCAGATAGCGTAGTGCAATCAATTCATGAGCAACTACTCGAAGCTTGTTGAGGCATTTGAGTAAACTGATTACTAAAAGTCGGTTAGTTGTAAAACTAACCGACTTTTTTATTTTTCTCTAACCGCATCATTTTGAAAGAGCCGTTCACAATCATAATGATGATTAACACAATAAATACGAATTGCTCAACAGGATTGATTGCTGATTCATTAAAAACGAGACGTAAAGTATCATTGATGATCAGGGTGCATAGTGTTGCAATAACACTAGAGACTATAAAAGACTTAGGCGCTTTTTTGCTGCTAGTAACATTCATAATTAAACCTGTTAAGCAGATAAAATAGCCGATAATTGATAGCGCACCTGGCACAAAGGCTGGTAATAAAGAAAACAAGACCAAGAAAAGGCCGAACCGTGGCAAAACCATAGATAACTCCTTGTTATTAACTCAACTACTTAATCAGTAAAAGGCATTTTATTCAAGCGAAATGCTCAGTTTTTAAGTGATACCAATCCTCTAAATTAAGCGTTTTATTTTGAGGCAAGAAAAACTTGCCGGTCACGAGGCGAAAAATTTACTATTTAGTTGTTCTAAAGAAGAAATTTTCAACGAAGTTAGAGTCAGTTTTAGTCCCTCAAAAAGATTTATTATTATTGAGGCTTGGGATGATCTATCGTTCAAGACTTTTTGCTATATGTTATTAAACGCAGTCTATTCGCAAAGTTGACTAACTTGCGTATAATCGTTGATCAACAATAATAAACATATAGATGTATAAATGGCTCAATTGCGCGATGGCTTTCAAAGTCGCTTAGGCTTTGTATTAGCAGCTGCTGGTGCAGCTGTTGGGCTTGGTAATATTTGGGGATTTCCCACACAAGCTGCAAACCACGGTGGTGGTGCATTTTTATTGGTGTACTTCATTGTTATTTTTCTTCTAGCTTTGCCTGCACTTTACACAGAATTGTATTTAGGGCATCAAGCTCAATCAAATCCAGTCAAAGCCTTAAAACAAGCTTGGCAAGAAAAGAGCCCATCTGTAGGTGCTGGTGCAGGGTATATAGGCCTGTTTGGCGCAATCGTAATGTTGAGTTTTTATTCAATTGTAGCAGGCTGGATGCTGGCTTTTTCTCTTGAGCCTATTATGAGCTTACTTGGTTTCGACGATATAGCTGAATTCTTGAAAGGTGATTCGACACTTCGAAACTTTATTTTTACGCCTCTAATGTTGTTATTGACAGCAAGTATTATTTTACAGGGCGTAAAATCAGGTATAGAGGCTTGGTCAAGACGGTTAATGCCATTATTACTGGTTTTACTAGTGGCTTTAATAGCTTATATGGCAACGTTAGAAGGGGCATCTGAAGGTTTTAAAGCTTATTTGGTACCTGACTTTTCGAAGGTAACCGATCCAGATTTAATCATTGCAGCAATGGGTCAAGCATTCTTCTCTCTTTCGTTAGGTGTGGGTTGTATGATGATTTATGGGTCATATTTAAAACCAACTGAAAACCTTCCTAAGTTAACTGCCAGTGTCGCATTACTAGATACTGGCGTTGCGTTCTTAGCAGGACTTTTAATCATTCCTGCAATATTTGTGGCGCAGCAAAATGGTGTAGAAGTGTTTCACGAAGGGAAATTGATTGGCGAAGGACGTTTGATCTTTGCCGTGCTCCCTGAGTTATTTGCCAATATGGGGCAAGTTGGTTTATTTGTCGGTTTAACTTTTTTTGTATTGATGTCGATCGCATCTTTAACATCGACGATTTCATCAACTGAGATCCCTGTATCCTTTTTAGTCGAAAATCATGGATTGAAACGAGCGAGTGCAACGATTTGGGTCACCATAGTCATTCTTTTAGCTTCGGGTTTAATTATTCTAAATTTTGATTGGCTATTTGGTTTAGTGATCAGTTTGTTTACTCAATATCAGCTACCATTAATGGGATTATTTTATTTCCTTACAGTTGGTTGGATGTGGAATAGAGGAAATAAGCTGTTACAAGCAACGAATGGTTTCCATTATTACTTTGCTCAGTATGTTCGTTTTGTCTGCCCAGTTTTAATGACGGCAGTATTCGTTAACGTTGCTTTGAAATAGACGAGAACAATATATCAAGCCCTGACAATTGTCGGGGCTTTTTCTTTGCTGTACCTGAATAAAATCAAGTCTCAATGATTCTAATATCAACCTTCAATAATACTCAATTTTTTTGATAGATTTAAACTGACGCTACCTGCGTAGAAAGTTTCTCAGTTAGAACAACTAATACCAATCCACAGTAATACTAAATTATTTCAAGGACTAAACTGACGTAAGCCTCGTTGAAAGCTCTTCATTTAGAACAACTAAATAGCAAAGTTTTAGCCTTGCCTACATGTAAGCCGGTACCACAGCGATAGTAGGACGCGTGAGGGGGCTATCGACAAGTTTTACTTGCCAAAAAATAGAACTCTTGATTAAGAGGATTAGCACGTGAGTTTTTCTAACTAAAAATAGATCATTCAACGAAAAGGGATTGCATGAAACCAATAGAGCAGCGTTACCGATAAGGTTAACAATAACTCCAACAATTGAAGGGCTTAATTAAAGTGAGAGTGTGGTAAGTAAATTCTAGATAAAAAAATAGCCAGTAAAAACTGGCTATTTATAAAATCAAAATTGAATTAGTTGCAGTAGTTATCTACAAAAGTTAAGTCATTGATATGCTCTGGTGCATCCATCACAAATGTAGCAACTGCAGTTTGTGGGTTTACAGTGTAAATCTTAGCGTTTTCGCCAGATACACGACCAGAAACATACAAGGTGCCTTCATCTGAAATAGCTAGACCTGATGCCCAATTGATACCGTGGTGACCGATCAAGGTTAATTCCATTGTGCTGTCATCAAGTGTATATAGAGACTTGCCAGTTAAAACATATAAGGTGTTATTGTCTGCAGAGTAAGCGATATCACCGTGAGAGAAAGAGTCGCCAGAATAACTAAGCTTACCTAATACAGTTTTTTCACCTGTTTGTACATTATAGTCATACATGTAAGTTTTACTGGTAGCGCGTAAAGATTGCCCATCAGCAGTTACTGCAGAGCGATAAATAGGCCATGAAGTAGCATCAGCTTCTGCGGTTTGAGTACCCGTTTCTAGATCTAAAGACCATAGTTTTGAAGCTTTGGTTTTTGAATCTAATTGTTCCATGAAATATAACTTACCATTATGGCTTGCGATATTTGACGCTGTATTTTGCGCACCAGCAACCACACTGTAAGTGTTTGTTTCAAGGTCAAACTTGTAAACATAACCAGTTTCTACGGCACCAAAGTTATTGATACCAAATACACCAGTATGACATGCTTGCTTTTTAACTACTGAAACGTTATCGATAAACGCACCTAGGCTATCGCTTGTGCCAGCACCTGTAAAACGTAACTCTGAGATGTCAGAATCAGCGGTAACTGTAATATTGAAAGACTGCCAACCACGAGATGTAGCATTAAGATTTAGAACAGTTTCACCATTCCACTTTACTTTTGCTTTGTTTGTTTTGTTGTTGCCATCAATACGAGGAGAGTAATAAAAAGATACCTCGTAGCTTTGACCTGCTTCGGTCGCAATGTTTTGATAAACACTGTAATTAGTAGTTGAGTCTAATTCAATGTACTGATTGCCGTCTTGTGCATTGATGATACCTAAGCTTGACGTTTGAATTTCAAACTTGGCACCTTGATTTTGCCATCCAGTGACTGAATTTAATAAAGTCCATTTTGAATTAACAACGTCCTGTTCGAAAGAGCCATTTGTAACTAAATTGTCAGCCATTGCAATTTGCGTTGCAAAAAGCGTCGACATTGCTAATAAAGATAACTTCATATAGTTGTTCTCCAAGTTCAAAAACTGCTTACAACAAACTTTGAAAGCAAAAAGTAGTCCTATTGTCGTACTTTGATGTGCCTTCGTCAACATTTTTTAAACATTCAAGTCAATAATTTGTTTTGTACAGTAATGTGTAAAAGTAAATAGTGTACTCAAGTAGATATAAGCAAGAGTGAAGCCAGGTATTAACTTTTTAGTTTGGTAATTTAAGGTAGGTGCGAGCACATTTATACAAGAAGTAAATGTGCTCTGAGATAAATATTAATTAATTTGCTCGGCTCATTGCTTCGAGCGCTAATTCGAGGGCATCTGTTCTCGATTGGCAGAAGGCATTTTCACCCAGCTTTTCTTTAATTTGAAAACGCTGTAATTGGTCAGATGTATCAGAGTTAGGTGAATAAATAAAAACTTTGCAGTCGGCATCTAAGGCATCAGTAATCGCATTCTCAAGTGCCAAACTCACTGTGACATCTAACATAGGCACATCACTTAAATCTAGCACCATGGCTTTATACTTACTGATGTCTCGGTGCTGACGAGCAATAGCTTTCGAAACACTGAAAATCATCGGACCTGATAAATAAAAATACAAGAGTTGACCATTTGCTTTCTCGAACAGAGATTGTTCTGATTCGCTCATGGGTACGTCATCATCAGAGTCACTGATGGCTTTTACTTGTTCTGATTGAACTCGACTTAAGCGTTCAATCACCATGATATTTGATATAAACACCCCTAAACCAACAGCTGCGATTAGGTCAACGAACACTGTTAGAAGCATTACACCATACATAATGGCCATTTGAGATATACTTAATTTATGTGCTCTTTGGATGAAACTCCAATCGAGAATATTGATACCAACATAAACGGCAATACCTGCTAAAACAGCTAATGGAATTGGTTCAGTTAGGCTACCAGCAACAAACACGACTGCCATTAAGATTAGTGCTCTAAATATACCCGCGAGAGGCGAACGAGCACCAACCTGTATATTCACAACAGTGCCCATTGTTGCACCAGCACCAGGTAATGCACCAAATAAACCTGAGATCATATTAGCTATGCCTTGACCTCTTAGCTCTTTATCTGAGTCGTGCTCTGTACGTGTAAGGCTGTCCCCAATTACTGCTGTGAGAAGAGTATCAATACAGCCAAGGGTACCAAGCACTAATGCGTCAATAACCATAGATTGAAATTGATCAGCTGTAAATGTTGGTATCACGATAGAAGGTAAACCACTGGGGATTTCACCGATTCTGCGGATGCTATCTAAATCAAAAATGATCACAGAAACTAAAGTGACAGCAACGAGTGCAACCAGTTGTGCAGGAACATATTGGCGATATTGCTTAGGAAAATAAAACAATATACCTAGGGTTGCAGCGCCTAATAATAATTCTGAGAATTGTACGTTGAGAAGTAATTGAGGAAGTTGGCTTAAAGTGCCTGTTACTCCACCTGATGGTGCTTGATGACCTAATAGGGGGGCAAGTTGCAATATAATAAGGATAACACCTATGCCTGACATAAATCCTGAAATAACAGAATAGGGCATTAAAGTGACATATTTACCGAGTTTCAGTGTACCGAGCAATATTTGAAATGCACCAGCCATCATAACAACAGTAAAGCCCATTGCGAGGCCTGATTCAGGATATTTTGCCATCATGGCGGTCAGCACTGCGGTCATAATAACCGTCATTGGACCAGTTGGCTCGGAAATCAGAGAAGTAGAACCACCAAATAAGGCAGCGAAGAGACCGACTAAAATTGCACCCCACATTCCTGCTTCAGCACCGGCTCCTGAAGCAACACCAAAGGCGAGGGCAAGCGGGAGAGATATTATGGCAGTGGTCACACCACCGAATAAATCACCCTTTAAATTCATATGCTTATATCGAGATAGAGATAACATAGAACTTCCATACCGCGAGATTTCACGCATTTTACACCAAAATTTCTTTTTAACTATCGGATTTACAAACTTTTTTACAAGTTAGTATTTATATAAGTGATGTTAGTTTGTGATAGTATGCATGCACGTGGAAAATGATAATAAATTTATTGCATATGTTTCAACCAGTTAGCCTTTTTGTTGGGCTGAGATATGCCAAGGCTAGTAAAGGAAATGCGTTTATTTCGTTTATTTCTTTTTTTTCTATTGCGGGCATTGCTTTAGGACTTATGTCCTTGATCACAGTTAGTTCTGTAATGAATGGATTCGAGCAAACATTGAAGAATGCCATGCTTGATATGATCCCACATGTACAAATAAAGCCTAAAAATGATGAAGTGACTACAGATTTTAAATCTCAATTATCTCAACTACCATCCGTTAAACGTGTTCAATCATATTTAACATCTGATGTAATTTTACAGACTAACGATGAGTTACTTGGGGTCCGTTTGCAGGGACTTTTTGACAATGGAACGAGTCTTTTAGAAAGTCATATAGAATCAGGCAGTGTCAAACAATTCCAAACAGAAAAATACCAATTGGCAATTAGCCGTTACTTGGCAAATACATTAAAAGTACAAATTGGTAGTCAAGTTCGCGTAATTATGCCAGAAGTGACCAGCTATTCACCCATGGGGAGAGTGCCTGCGCAAAGACTTTTTACGGTTGCCTTGATTTATAACTCTCGAAGTGAAGCTGATACACAAATTGCATTTGCCAATGGCGATAGTCTAGCAAGACTAATGAGGAAGAAGTCAGAAGAACAGCTTGATATTAGTGTTTCTCTTTATGATGCCTTTTCACTTGAACAATTTTATCTAGAGTTTGCTACTTTGGAATCCAAAAACTACGAAATAACAGATTGGAAAGTACAACAAGGCGCTTTATTTGCAGCCGTAGCAATGGAAAAAAGAGTCATGTCATTACTGCTTGGTTTAATTGTTTTAGTTGCGATTTTTAACATAATTTCTGGTCTTTCAATGATGGTCAAAGAAAAACAAGGAGAAGTGGCAATTTTACAAACTTTAGGCTTTACCCCTGTAATGATCTCAAAAGTATTTATGGTTCAAGGTCTTTATAACGGCTTAATTGGTACCGTGTTGGGATTAATTGGGGGAGTATTGTTAGCCCAATATATAAACGAAGTTATGTCGTTTTTTGGCTTGTCACTTTTAGGCGGAATGGCTTTGCCAGTTAAATTTGAAATAGTTGGATTAGTTGTTATGGCATCTTTAAGCATTTTATTAAGCTTTATTGCGACCCTTTATCCTGCAAAGGAAGCAGCGAAAGTTATGCCAGCTGAGGTTTTAAGATATGAGTAATTTAGTAATTGAATGTAATAGCTTAGGCAAAACTTACCAAGACGGTAAAAATGAAGTCGAAGTGCTTAAAGGAGTAAATCTCACTCTAAAACAAGGTGAAATGCTGGCAATTGTAGGTAGTTCAGGTTCAGGGAAAAGTACTTTGCTACATATATTGGGCACGCTTGATCAAGCAAGTACTGGATTTGCCAAAATTAAGGGTGTGAACGTTTCTGAATTAACTAGAAATCAGCAGGCTGAATTCAGAAATGAATATATGGGATTTATTTACCAATTCCATCACTTGTTGATGGAGTTTTCTGCTCTAGAAAATGTAGCTATGCCGTTATTGATCAGTGGAAAAAAAGCACCATCGGCACAAAAACAGGCTTTAGAGATGCTTGAAAAAGTTGGTTTAGGCCATAGGGCTCAGCATAAACCTTCTGAATTATCAGGTGGCGAGCGTCAACGAGTTGCAATTGCTAGAGCTTTAGTAACAAAACCAGCACTGGTTTTAGCTGATGAGCCTACAGGGAACTTGGATAAACAAAACGCCATAAAGATTTATGATTTACTCAACGAGCTAAATCAACAGTTACAAACTAGTTTTGTAATTGTTACACATGATTTAGAGCTCGCAGAGAAACTAGGTAGAACAGTTCAGCTTGATGATGGTGTTTTAACTGAGGTTAATCATGCTTAGTTTGTTACTGTCTAAACGCTTTAGTCAATCACGACAAAAAGGGTTTGCGTCAATATTGAATAAAGCTTCGACGATCGGCGTGCTTTTGGGCGTTAGTGTTTTAATCGTTGCCCTTTCGGTCATTAACGGTTTTGAAGAACAATTAGAAAATCGCCTTTTGTCAGTTGTATCTCATGTAACTTACGATGCACCCTATGAACCAATTAATGATTGGCAGACTAAAGTTACAATTTTGGAGCAACAAAAAGGGGTCGTTGCTGCTGCACCTGAAATAAATTTAACCGGTATGGTGCAATTCAAAGGTAAACTTAAAGCGGCGCAAATTAAAGGCATTGATGTAAAAGCTCACCAATTTGTGTCTAGTGTTGGTGAATTTGTCGAAGAGTTTGATTTTAGTAATTTACAACAAAACCAAGTTGTATTGGGCTCACAAATTGCAAACAGTTTAAACCTAAATCTAGGTGACACCTTCACATTGTTAATCGCCAACAAAAACTCAAAGTCACCCCTCGCTGCGCCAAAGCGGCTTAAAGTTACACTCGTTGGTTTGATCAAAATGGGTGGGCCAATTGACCAGTCTATGGCACTCATCAGCCTTGGCTCTTTACAATCAGTTCTTGAATTTAAATCAGATCAAGTGACGAGTCTCAGAGTAAAAGTTGCGGACGTATTTGAAGCGCATAATATCGCTATGTCAGCAGGACGCAGTTTGCCCGATTTGGTATATGTGAATAGTTGGTTCAGAACACAAGGCAGTTTATATCAAGACATACAAATGGTCAGAACGATTGTATTTTTGGTTGTGATTTTGATTATAGCAGTTGCCAGTTTCAATATTGTGTCCTCTATGGTAATGGAAGTTAAAGACAAGCAGTCAAATATCGCCATTTTAAAAACGATGGGTGCGAAAGATAGAACCATATTTGCTACATTTGCTTTTAAGGGAGTGGGTAATGCGTTAATCGGCTCTTTAATAGGCAGTACTTTGGGCGTCATTTTATCACTATATTTACCTGATATATTTGTATGGTTTTATGATGAGGGAACAACAAACCCATTATCTGGCGTTTATTTTGTTGAATTCTTACCGTCAAAGTTATTGTGGAGTGATATTGCAATCACTTTAAGTGTGACGGTCGTACTTGCTCTTTTGGCTAGTATTTATCCTGCTTGGCAGGCTACAAAAACAGATCCTGCCAAAGTGTTAGGAAATGGTTAAGGGATTTGGTATATCGTGCTTTGAACAGTTGACTTAGTGTTCTAAAGCCGTAAAGTGATGAAAAAAAATTGAGAAGTAAAATGACAGAAAAAAGCACACAACAAGTACAAATGACCGAAGAACAAGTCAATGCATGGCAAAGAGAGTGTTTAGATAACGCTCAAAAATACATAGCTGATAAAGGTATATTACCAGTTAGCATTATTGAAAAAGAGTGTCGAGTTCTACCTCCTCTATGTGCAGTTTGGAAAATTAAAGGTAATGACGGTAATACCTACTGGGTAATTACCGGCAGGTTGCCAACAGATGCCGTTCAAGCTGGTGCAGCAGACACAGCTAGGGACGTTATGCGACACTTTTCGCTACAATGGCAGCTGAAAGCGAATAGCATCATGGAAAACAAACCCGTTGATAAAACACAAGCTGATTTTGCCAACTTATTAGTTCATCGTGCACATGGTTTATATGAACTATTTGAAAAAGATGAGCTATGGGCTAATGAAGCATAGTAAAAGGCTCAGCACAAAACTCATTTACCGGGCAGCATAACTGCTGCCTTGGTATTCCTGCCTCCATAAAAACACAGCCTTTTTTACAAAAACCGTATTCAATAAAAGAAGGTACCTCATCTAACACTGAGTTGATAAAAATATTGCTCAACCCCTTTTCTTTAGCGATCACAACTAAATAATTCAGTATTGAGTAATACGCATCTTTATTTCTATGCTGACTTATAATTGCAACTCTACTAATTAGGCCATTAGGGCACAGTCTTCCGGTTCCAACTGGCGTATTAGAATCGTCGTATATAATTGCATGCTCAGATTGCTTATCAAGCGAGTCAAACTCAACTTTTTTTGGTAGGTTGAGCTCGTATACAAATACCTTTTCTCTCAGTTCGGTCAACAATGTTTGTTGTTCAAACCAGTTAACCTTTGATACATGGTAAACCATGTTCCCTCCAGTAAGATTCAAATCAAATGTGCAAGCCTGAGCGCTCAAAAGTAAGTTTGCTAGGCTTTGCTTGCACATGGGAGATTTTTATTCTTCCTCTAGGATATAATAAAAGCCTTCATTAATAAGCTTAGTTAACATTTCGGCAAACTCCAAACATTCTAGTGACGAGATTATCTCGTCAGCATCAAAGCTTGTTTTATCTGTGAGAAATTTAACTGCACTTAATGTATTGAAAGGTAATTGAAAACTTTCATTGTTAACACTGAGAAGTAAGCAATCTTCTAGATTTTGGAAAAAGGTTCTAACACCGCCAGCTCTGTTAATTACTTGTGATGATAAGTAGTTAGCTAACTCATCTGATGAGATTGGTTCATCTAATGGCAGTAAATCCATATCATGCTTTGGCTGGCTTAAATAATTGCCAAGCCAACGTTTAATAACATCTTTGTCTTGAATTGCATTTAGCATTAAGTTTTGGATCTGCTCGACTTCATCGTTTTTGAGTTCACCAGATGACTCTCTGAGTGTAAGTGTTTTGTCAGAATAGCGTGTTTTTCCGAGCTCATTATCAATTAAGTAATCGGCAAAATTACTTAAGAAATCTTTGGTGTCTGGCGCTCTGAAGCCAACAGAGTAGTTTAATGCATTCTCAACGGCATAGCCTTCATGCGGGCAGCCCGGTGGAATATAAAGGATATCTCCGGGTTCAAGGACCTCGTCAATGATTGCATTGAATTGCTCAACTTGTAGGAGACTCTTATTTTGTGCAAACTCTTTTAGGTTTGCGTCAGGCATACCCACTCGCCAATGTCTTTTACCTTCACCTTGAATTATGAACACATCATACTGATCAAGGTGAGGGCCAACACCGCCGCCAGGCGTTGAATAGCTTATCATTAAGTCATCAATTCGCCAGTTAGGAATGAATCGAAATGGCTCTAACAATTCAGCAGCAACAGGGTGCCAATGGTCCACAGCTTGAACAAGTAGGGTACTATTTGTTTCTGTTAATAGTGAAAAGTCTTCAAATGGGCCATGGTAAGACTCCCACTTATTGTCATGGTTTGTGATAAGACGAGACTCAATGTCATCTTCCATGGCAAGACCCGCTAACTCTTCAGGCTCAATCGGATCTTCGAAATCAGCAAAACCACCTTTGATTAATAACGGCTTTTTTTGCCAATACTCTTTTAGAAATTCGGCGTGAGTTAATGCGTTAATTTTTAAATCAAACATATTTTTTCCATAAAAAAAGCGAAAGGAAACCCTTTCGCTTTATAAACTAAATTTGTGTGTAATTACACTAATTCGTCAATGAATGCTTCAGCACGGCCAATGTAGTTAGCCGGTGTCATTAGCTTCATTTCAGCTTTTACAGCATCAGGTAATTCTAAACCATCAATGAAATCAGCCATGATTTCTTGGTTTACACGCTTACCACGCGTTAGCTCTTTAAGCTTCTCGTAAGGCTTTTCGATACCGTATTTACGCATAACTGTTTGAATTGGTTCTGCAAGCAGTTCCCAGTTTTGATCTAGCTCTTCTAGAAGACGATCAGCATTTACTTCTAATTTGCTTACACCTTTTAATGTTGCTTGGTACGCAATCAGTGTATAGCCCATACCAACGCCAAGGTTACGAAGAACTGTTGAGTCAGTTAGGTCACGTTGCCAGCGAGATACTGGAAGTTTTTGCGCCAGGTGTGCAAAAATTGCGTTAGCTAGACCTAGGTTACCTTCTGAGTTTTCAAAGTCGATAGGGTTAACTTTGTGTGGCATAGTTGACGAACCAATCTCACCAGCAACTGTTTTTTGCTTGAAGTGGTTTAGTGCAATGTAACCCCAAACGTCACGGTCGAAGTCTAATAAGATCGTGTTGAAACGTGCGATTGCATCGAATAGCTCAGCAATGTAATCGTGTGGTTCGATTTGCGTTGTGAATGCATTCCAAGTTAAGCCAAGGCTAGTTACGAATTGCTCTGCATGTGCATGCCAATCGTAATCAGGGTACGCGCTCAAATGAGCATTGTAGTTACCTACAGCACCATTGATTTTGCCTAGTAATTCTACGTTTGCGATTTGCTGACGTTGACGTTGTAAACGAACATACACGTTTGCAAACTCTTTACCCATAGTTGAAGGAGAAGCTGGCTGACCGTGTGTACGAGTCATCATAGGTACGCTTTTGTACTCAACTGCTTTTGCTTTGATTGCTGCAAGTAGCTCATCACAATATGGTAAAAGTACTTTGTCACGCGCTTCTGCTAACATTAAACCGTGAGAAAGGTTATTGATGTCTTCAGATGTACATGCAAAGTGAATGAATTCATTGATTGCATTTAATTCTGCATTATCTGCAACTTTCTCTTTTAGAAGATACTCAACCGCTTTAACGTCATGGTTCGTTGTGCGCTCGATTTCTTTAACGCGCGCAGCATCTGCTTCGCTAAAGTTGTCAACAATGCTGTCTAAAAGCGCATTTGCTTCGTCACTGAAAGCTGGTACTTCATCAATACCTTGTGCTTTAGCTAGGGCTTGTAACCAACGTACTTCAACAGTTACGCGGTACTTGATAAGGCCGAACTCACTGAAAATGCCACGCAATTCAGTAGTTTTACTACCATAGCGGCCATCCACTGGAGAGATAGCGGTTAACGCTGAAAGCTCCATAATTTCTCCTAAACTAATTGGTTTGTTTGAACGATTTCTTTAAATACTGTTTTTCGCGATTTCGATAATTTTCTTTTTACCAAAGAAAAATTGACGTCGCCTACCACCAAGTTGGCGCCAAAGCACGGCACTACGTATGCCTGCTAATAAAAGCGCTCGGATCTTATGTTGGTAACTTGGTTGTTTTAATAAATCTGGTTGACCAAATACTTGAATTTTTTGCCCAAGGGGGCTCAGTACTTGGCTGTAGATATCAGCAAAAGCAGCAACTATGGTGCTGTCGCAAATATGAAAGTGTAATAGTTGTCTTTCAACTTGATTCAAGCGGCTTGCCAGCTCATCTAACGCTTTGGGGTTAGCTGAAAGTGCACGTTCTAATTGCATCAAACTGCCAACATATTTAACCAACTCAACATCTTTTTCGCCTTCAGGAGAGAGTTGTTGAATAAGCGTTTTATAACCGTCTTTTATCACCCATTTGTCGTCATAAACGTCTTCTGGGTGAGCAGGGCTCAGGTTAACGATACTTTTTAAAAAAGTACTCACTTCGGCTTCATTAAACTGGCCGTATTTTGCTGTTTTTTGAACAAGTTTGCTGATCTGGCACATGGCCGCCAGCGGTAAAACATAACTTGTTGACATTATTTGATCACCGAGTCGATGATACCACCGCCTAAGCAGACGTCTTCAGCATAAAACACAGCTGATTGACCAGGGGTTACTGCTTTTTGAGGCTCATCAAATAAAACCCTTGCCATCCCGTCTTCACCAACTAGTAAAGTACATGGAATGTCAGTTTGTCTGTAACGAGTTTTTACTGTGCAACGAGTTGTACCTTTAGGGCCGACACGGTCAACCCAGTGTAGTTGATTTGCGTTAAGGCCGTTACTAAATAGGCGAGGGTGGTTTTTGCCTTGGCCAACAATTAATACGTTACGCTCTACGTCTTTATCAACTACATACCAAGGCTCGCCACTGCCTTCTTTCATACCACCAATTAATAGGCCTTTTCTCTGACCAAGGGTGTGGTACATTAAACCTTCATGTTCACCCACTTCATGGCCGTCAGTGTCTTCAATTTTACCTGGTTGCGCGGGTAAGAATTTTTGCAAGAAGTCTTTGAACTTACGCTCACCAATAAAGCAGATACCGGTACTGTCTTTTTTGTCGTGAGTAATTAACCCTTGCTCTTCAGCAATACGACGTACTTCAGGCTTTTCTACTTGGCCTACCGGGAATAGGGTTTGAGCAATATGCTCATGGCTAAGTGTATAGAGGAAGTAGCTTTGATCTTTGTTGTCATCAAGACCACGTTGCATCACAAACTTGCCATCACGCTCTTCACGACGAACATAGTGACCAGTTGCAATGTAATCTGCACCAAGAGCTTGTGCAGCGAATTCTAGGAAAGCTTTGAATTTAATTTCTTTGTTACACATGATGTCTGGGTTTGGCGTGCGGCCAGCTTTGTATTCCTCTAAGAAATACTCAAATACGTTGTCCCAGTACTCAGCGGCAAAGTTGACGGTATGAAGTTCAATACCTAACTTATCGCAGACAGCTTGTGCATCTTTAAGATCTTCAGCAGCAGCACAATATTCGTCATTGTCATCTTCTTCCCAGTTCTTCATGAACAGGCCTTCTACCTGATAGCCATGTTGTTTTAATAAGTAAGCTGAAACTGAAGAATCTACACCGCCGGACATACCAACGATGACTTTAATCTGACTATTATCGCTCATATTTTTTGCTGTTAATCTCTATGATTTTGAAAGGCGTGAGTATAGCACGATATTTTAAGAGGCTGAATCCCAAGTTGGTGTTTAACGCTAAAGCACTTTATATTCGCCATTATGAATGCCATCAAGAGTGTATTTTCCAATACGATAGCGGATTAAACGAAGTGTAGGGTGTCCAATATGGGCTGTCATTCTGCGAACCTGGCGGTTTTTTCCTTCAGAAATGGTGATTTCGAGCCAAGTAGTAGGAATATTTTTGCGCTCGCGAATTGGAGGATTACGAGGCCAAATATTTGGTTCGTTAATTATTCTGACTTTTGCAGGCTTAGTAAGGCCATCTTTTAATTCGACGCCTTTATTCAGTGCATAAATTGACTCATCGCTTGGCACACCCTCTACTTGCACCCAGTAGGTTTTATCTGTGTCTTTTTTCGGATTTGTCAGAGTGTGTTGTAATTTTCCGCAATTTGTTAAAAGTAACAACCCTTCGCTGTCTCGGTCTAATCTACCTGCAGCGTATACACCTTTTTCTTTAACAAAGTCTGCCAAAGTTGCACGGTTTTGATCATCGGTGAACTGGCAAAGCACATCAAAAGGTTTATTAAACAGGACAATTTTAACTTGATCTGCAGGAAGCGCTTCTTTGACCACGCGTTTTTTATTAAATGGCTTTTTGTTATGAGGTTTTTTTTGGAATGTTTTGTTATTGCGGTTAGGGGCGCGATTTTGCATTGGTTATAAGAGGTAAAAACATTGATGTGTGCATAATAACAAATTATACCTTTGCTACTAAGTAAAATACCTATAAAAAAGGGCATCAAACGATGCCCTTAATCATTCAAATTAGTATTAAGCTAGTTTCGCTAACACTGCATTGAAAGTTTCACTAGGGCGCATAGCAGCAAAAGCAAGCTCGTCATTTGGCTGGAAATAACCGCCAACATCTTTGCTTACGCCTTGCGCTGCGTTAAGTTCTTCAACAATTGTTTGCTCTTGCGCTGTTAACTCTTCAGCGATTGGCGCGAACAACGCTTGTAGTTCAGCATCGTCTGATTGAGCTGCAAGAGCTTGTGCCCAGTACAGAGATAGGTAGAAGTGGCTACCACGGTTATCAAGTTCGTTTACTTTACGAGACGGTGACTTGTTTTCATCTAGGAATTTACCAGTCGCTGCGTCTAGTGTATCAGCAAGCACTTGTGCTTTAGCATTACCATTCACTTGGCTTAAGTGCTCTAGTGATGCCGCAAGTGCTAGGAACTCACCTAAAGAATCCCAACGTAAGTGGTTTTCTTTTTCGAACTGTTGAACGTGCTTAGGTGCAGAACCACCAGCACCTGTTTCGAATAAGCCACCACCGTTCATTAGAGGAACGATTGAAAGCATTTTCGCACTTGTGCCCAGTTCAAGAATTGGGAATAAGTCAGTTAGGTAGTCACGTAATACGTTACCTGTTACTGAAATCGTATCTTGACCGTCTTTCATGCGAGCAAGAGAGTATTCTGTTGCTTCAACTGGTGCTTTGATAAGAATTTCAAGGCCCGCAGTGTCATGATCAGCTAGATATGTGTTTACTTTCTTGATTAGTTGCGCATCGTGAGCACGGTTTTCGTCTAACCAGAAAACAGCAGGTGTGTTTGTAGCGCGAGCACGGTTAACAGCAAGTTTTACCCAATCTTTGATTGGCGCATCTTTAACCTGACACATACGCCAGATATCACCTTCTGCAACATCATGTTGAAGAAGCACGTTACCGTCAGTATCTACAACACGGATAGTACCAGAAGAAGCCGCTTCAAATGTCTTATCGTGAGAACCATATTCTTCTGCTTTTTGAGCCATTAGACCAACGTTAGGAATTGTACCCATAGTACGAGGGTCGAAAGCACCATTTTTCTTACAGAAGTCGATAGTTGCTTGGTAAACACCAGAGTAACAACGATCTGGAATAACGAAGCTAGTGTCTTGTTGCTTACCTTCAGCATTCCACATCTGACCGCTTGTACGAATAGCAGCAGGCATAGATGCATCGATGATCACATCACTTGGTACATGTAGGTTTGTGATACCACGATCAGAATCAACCATAGCAATGCTAGGGCGCTCAGCGTATACCGCTTGAATGTCAGCTTCAACTTCAGCACGTTTTGCATCGTCTAATTGCGCGATTTTAGCGTAAACGTCGCCAAGACCATTGTTAACATCAACACCTAGCTCTTCAAATAATGCGCCATGTTTAGCAAATACATCTTTGTAGAATACTTTTACAGCGTGACCAAAGATGATTGGATCAGACACTTTCATCATCGTAGCTTTCATATGTAGAGAGAAAAGTACGCCTTTCTCTTTAGCTGCATTGATTTCTTGTTCTAGGAAAGCTTGTAAGTCAGCCGCACGCATGCGAGATGCATCGATGATTTCTCCAGCAAGTAGAGGTGTGCTTGCTTTAAGTACAGTAACGTCGCCATTTTCTGCAACATGCTCGATGCGAACGTCAGTAGCATTTTCTACAGTTGTTGATTGCTCAGAACCAAAGAAGTCACCATCAGTCATGCTAGCAACGTATGATTGTGAGTCTGCAGCCCATGCACCCATTGAATGTGGGTTTTTACGCGCATATGCTTTTACAGAAGCAGGTGCACGACGGTCAGAGTTACCTTCACGTAAAACAGGGTTTACTGCAGAACCTTTGATTTTGTCGTAAGTTGCTTTAATTGCAGCTTCTTCGTCTGATTTTGGTTCTTCAGGGTAGTTAGGTAATGCGTAACCTTTTTCTTGAAGCTCTTTGATTGTCGCTTTTAATTGAGGTACAGAGGCAGAGATATTTGGAAGCTTGATGATATTTGCTTCTGGTGTTTTAGCTAATTCGCCTAGCTCTGCAAGTGCATCGCCAATGCGCTGCTCTTCAGTTAAAAACTCAGGGAAGTTTGCAATTACACGACCTGCAAGTGAAATATCACGAGTTTCAACTTCAACGCCTGCAGCATTAGTGTAAGCTTGAATGATTGGAAGCAGCGAGTATGTTGCTAATGCCGGTGCTTCATCAGTTTTTGTATATATAATTTTAGATGTCATTATCATTCCTAGATCAGGGGCACAGAGTGCCTATCAAAACGCAATGGGAATGCTATGTTGCCTAAGGCAACTGTATATAGCAAGTTTGATAGTTATAACTACTCTAAAAGTCTATATGCACCATTGGCGGTGATATCTTAAAGGTTAATCAAAATAATTGGGTAAACCTAAATAGGCATAACTAACAAGCCTGAAAACAGACACTAGTTTAACAAGCAATTTATATATGGGCTAATTTAAAAATTTAAAGTGGAGAAGATAAATAAAATGAAAGGGGGTGAAGCGAGTTAAAACCCGCTTTATTAATAAGATAATAACATCAAGCGAGTTCAGTCTCTCTAGGAGCGATGTTCGTTGCATGAAGTCCTTTAGGACCTTGTTGCAACTCGAAGGTTACATCTTGACCGGCTTTAAGTGTTTTGTATCCATCCATCACAATCGTTGAGTAATGGGCGAAGATATCTTCTTCACTGCCGTCTTCTACGATGAAACCAAACCCTTTGGCGTTATTGAACCATTTGACTTTTCCGCAAGCCATACTTCCACATCCTTCTATAAGTTGACTAATTTAGTTAATCTAAACTTTATAATTTGCTAGACTGCCCATAGATTAGACAATCTAATAACGACTGTAGTTTAAATGAGCAATCAGTCAAGGCTTTTAGACAAATTTTTAACAAAAAATTTATTTTTTCAATTCAAGTTTGCTTGAGTTAACAACACAAGACTATATTTTATTATGAGTGGTATTAAAGATTCTGGTGTAATCGATACAGTTAGAGAGAAGCAAAAGCAAAAGCTAAGCCCACCTCGAAAGTATAAAGTCATTTTAAATAATGATGATTACACTCCAATGGACTTTGTAATCGAAGTATTAATGACGTTTTTTAATATGGACAGCGAAAAAGCAACTGACGTGATGCTGCGCGTGCATCACGAGGGAAAGGCAGTATGTGGCTTGTATCCTTCAGATATTGCACATACTAAGGCGGAACAAGTAAATCGTTACGCTCGCGACCATGAACATCCACTGCTATGTAGTTGTGAGCAGGAATAACCGATATAAATCTCGTTTGGGGGTTGCTTATGCTAAACAAAGATCTTGAAATTACCTTAAATGCAGCGTTTCGTGAGGCAAGAACACGTCGTCACGAATTTATGACTGTTGAGCATTTATTACTTGCATTAATAGATAACCCATCAGCTGGAGAGGCGCTCGGCGCATGCGGTGTTGATACAGAAACGCTTAAACGTGAGCTTTCTGAGTTTATAGATGAAACAACACCTCTACTCCCAGAAACTGAAAATGATAGAGAAACTCAGCCTACTCTGGGCTTTCAGCGCGTTTTACAAAGAGCTGTATTCCATGTTCAATCATCTGGTCGCACTGAAGTTACAGGTGTCAATGTATTAGTCGCGATTTTTTCTGAACAGGAAAGCCAAGCTGTTTATCTACTGAAAAAAAGTGATATTAGCCGCTTAGACATAGTGAACTTCATTTCTCACGGTGTGGCTAAGTCAGATGACGAGCATCACGAAGATGACCATGAAGACATCAATAGTGATGACTCAAATGACATCCAAGGTGAAGAGAAGACTAAACTTGAAAACTTCACAACTAACCTGAACGCAATGGCTCAAGCGGGCCAGTTAGACCCATTAGTAGGTCGAGATCAAGAAGTAGAACGTACAGTACAGGTTCTATGTCGTCGTAAAAAGAATAACCCTTTACTTGTAGGCGAAGCTGGTGTCGGTAAAACCGCGATTGCAGAAGGGCTTGCCTATAGAATCGTTAATGAGCAAGTACCTGATGTGATTGCCGATGCGGTTGTCTATTCACTCGATATGGGCGCTTTGTTAGCAGGCACTAAATATCGCGGTGATTTTGAAAAGCGTTTTAAAGCCCTTTTAAAAGAGCTACAAGCAAAACCACATTCAATTCTGTTTATTGATGAGATCCATACAATTATCGGTGCAGGTGCTGCGTCAGGTGGCGTAATGGATGCCTCTAATCTGATTAAACCATTACTATCTAGTGGTCAATTAAGATGTATGGGCTCGACAACTTATAACGAATTCAAAAATATTTTTGAAAAAGACAGAGCCCTCGTGCGTCGCTTCCAAAAGATAGATGTGCTCGAGCCAAGTGTTGAAGATACCACAAAGATCCTAATGGGTTTGAAAGACCGTTACGAAGATCACCATGGTATTCGTTATACTCAAAAAGCACTTCGTGCAGCAGCAGAATTGAGTGCTAAATATATCAACGAGCGCCACTTACCAGACAAAGCCATTGATGTGATAGATGAAGCGGGCGCAAACCAACGTTTGCTGCCAGCATCTAAGCGCAAGAAAACCATCAATGTTGCTGACATTGAGCAGATTGTATCTAAGATTGCGCGTATTCCTCAGCAGAGTGTATCTTCAAGCGATAAAGAAACACTCAAAAACTTAGATAGAAACTTAAAAATGTTGGTGTTTGGTCAAGACCAATCTATTGATGCATTAACATCTGCAATTAGATTGTCTCGCTCAGGACTTTCGAATGAAGACAAACCAATTGGTTCTTTCTTGTTTGCAGGCCCAACCGGTGTTGGTAAAACTGAAGTTACAAAGCAACTTGCAAAATGTATGGGCGTCGAATTCATTCGTTTTGATATGTCAGAGTACTCTGAACGTCATGCGGTTAGCCGCTTAATTGGCGCGCCTCCTGGCTACGTAGGTTATGAGCAGGGCGGTTTGCTAACTGATTCCGTGATTAAGCACCCACATGCTGTTGTGCTACTGGACGAGATTGAAAAAGCGCACCCAGATATTTACAACATTTTGCTACAAGTTATGGATCACGGTACGTTGACAGACAACAATGGTCGCAAAGCAGACTTTAGAAACGTTGTACTTGTCATGACCACGAATGCGGGTGTTCAAGAAACCATTCGTCAGTCAATTGGATTCGCGCAGCAAGATCATTCGCACGATGCGATGGTTGAGATTAATAAGGTGTTCACACCAGAATTTAGAAACCGCTTAGACAATATCATTTGGTTTAACCATTTAGATAAAGAGGTTATTTTACAAGTTGTAGATAAATTCTTAGTTGAACTTCAAGCGCAACTTGACCGTAAATCTGTGAACCTTGAGCTGACAGCAGCGGCTAGAGAATGGTTAGCTGATCTAGGCTACGACAAGGCAATGGGCGCTAGACCAATGTCACGAGTTATTCAAGAGCAATTGAAAAAGCCACTTGCAAATGAAATCTTGTTTGGAAAATTAGCCGAAGGTGGCACAGTTAAAGTGGGCCTGAAGAGTAATAAACTTAACTTCCAATTTGATGTTGAAATGGCGGAAGCTTAAAGGTGAGAAGGTGTAAACCCACCTTCCATGAGACCATTAAAAAAGCCTAGCTTAGCTAGGCTTTTTTATTTAACACATCGAATGAAATCACACTGATGAGTTAAAGGTAAAACGAATGAACTTAACCAATACGCTTTACAATCACGGCGTAATTAACGCGCGCGGAAAACGATACGACCTTTAGTTAAATCGTATGGCGTCATTTCAACAGTTACTTTATCGCCTGTTAAAATACGAATGTAGTTTTTGCGCATTTTACCAGAAATATGAGCAACCACTACGTGGCCGTTTTCAAGTTCAACGCGGAACATTGTGTTTGGTAAAGTATCAAGGACCGTGCCTTGCATTTCAATTACGTCTTCTTTCGCCATGTGTAGCGTAACACCTCTTTGATTAGATTAACGCAGCAGATTTTGCCGAAAACCACACAATAAGTAAAGGTAAGGGAAGAAATAAGTTTATTTTATTACAGCTTGAGCTGCCAAATATCCGATATAAAACGTTCTGCAGGTTTAAACTGTGACTTGTATGACATCTTCCTACATTCGTCGATTTGATAACCTAGGTAGAGATATTCACAACCTGACTCAAGGGCATATTCAATTTGTAATAAGATCATTACATTACCCAGACTATATTTGTCGTAATCGGGATGGTAAAACGTATAAATAGCAGATAATGAATTGGGCATTGTGTCGGTAACAGCAACGGCAATCAACTCATCCTCATCCCACAATTCGAGGAAAGTGACAGGAAGCCAATTACAAAATAAAAAACTTTCATACTGTAAACGATTAGGCGGGAACATTGTGCCATCACTGTGTTTTTGATTTATATATTTTTCATATAATTCGTAGTATTCAAGCTGTTCTTTGTTGCTAACCCTAAGTTTAAATTTTGTTTTCGCTAGCTTAAATTTTCTTTTTTGTGACTTAGTCTGTTGGAACTGTGCTACTGGGATGCGCATAGATTCACAGGCATTACAACTTGGGCAATGTGGGCGATAAATTTGATCCCCACTGCGACGAAAGCCTAGTTCAAGCAAATCTTCGAATCTTTTAGGGGTGTAGCACTGGCTATCTAAAATGACCAATAGCTGCTCTTGCCTATCAGGTAGGTAACTGCAATCAAACTGTTGACTCAGGCCAATTTTAGAAGGGAAGTGTTCAGTCATAAATATATTCCAATATCTGTGGTGCCCACATTGAATTTGGGATTTCATAACTTTGCGCTTTATTAAGTCTAGTCAAAAACTCAGACCTTGGAATTAATTTTGCTCCTAAAGTAGTTAAATATGGGTTTTCTAATTGGCAATCAACAAAGTGGGCATCGTGCTTTTTTAGCCAATTTACTAAGGCCCACATTGCGAGCTTTGACCCATTGGGTTGGTGGAAAAACATTGACTCGCCACAAAATACGCCAGAATTCATGATGCCATATAAGCCACCCAGTAAGTTTTTGTCTTGGTCCCAAACTTCAATGCTGTGTGCATAACCTAGTTCGTGCAAATTTTTATATGCCTGCAACATTTGCTGGTTTATCCAGGTACCTTCAGCATTAATTCTTTGCTCTCTACAGGCATTAATGACTGAATCAAAAGCCATGTTTACGGTTACGACAGGTTGCGCCTTTCTAGCTGCTTTTTTTAAACTACGATTTACATGAAATTCATCTAAGTCAATTATCCCCCGCTCACTTGGAGACCACCACATAATAGGCTCTTTTTCGTTGAACCAAGGAAAGATCCCTGACTGATAAGCTAGGTTTAGTCGTTCTGGAGCAAGGCAACCACCGATAGCAAGCAAACCATCCGGATCGTTTAAGGCAAACATAGGATCGGGAAAAATGTAATTATCAGGAGATAAATGGAATAGCCGAGGAGTCATTTAATGAATATCAAAGTTTTTACTTCAGACATCATAAGGTGAAATTGGAGGGTTAAACAACCCTCCGAATATAAAAGTTACTGGTTGTCTAAAAAGCGCTCAGCATCTAGTGCTGCCATACAACCAGTACCTGCAGACGTGATTGCCTGACGATAAATGTGGTCTGATACATCACCTGCAGCAAACACACCCTCAACAGAAGTTTGTGTTGCATTACCGTTTAGGCCTGACTGAACAACTAAATAGCCATCTTTCATTTCAAGTTGGCCTTCAAACATATCAGTGTTTGGTTTGTGACCGATTGCGATGAACACACCAGCTAAATCAAGCTGCTCAACATTGTCAGAGTCAGTATCTTTGATTTTGATGCCAGTCACACCCATTTCATCACCAACTACTTCATCTAAAGTACGATTGAAATGAAGCGTCACGTTGCCGTTTTTCGCTTTTTCCATTAATCGGTCAGACAAAATCTTTTCACTACGGAATGAGTCACGACGGTGAATCACATGAACTTCATCAGCAATGTTAGAAAGATACAGTGCTTCTTCAACCGCTGTGTTACCACCACCAACTACGGCTACTTTTTGACCGCGGTAGAAGAAACCATCACATGTAGCACATGCAGAAACACCACGACCTTGGAAGGCTGTTTCAGATTCAAGACCTAGATACTTTGCAGAAGCACCAGTTGCAATGATAAGCGCATCACAAGTATAAGTACCTTGATCGCCTGTTAGCGTAAATGGACGTTTTGTAACGTCTACTTTGTTGATATGGTCGAAAACAATTTCAGTTTCAAAACGCTCAGCATGTTCTTTCATGCGGTCCATTAGCGCTGGACCTGTTAAACCGTGTGCGTCACCAGGCCAGTTTTCTACTTCTGTTGTTGTGGTTAGCTGGCCACCTTGCTGCATACCAGTAATTAGCACAGGGTTTAAATTTGCGCGCGCAGCGTAAACCGCAGCAGTATAACCAGCAGGACCCGAGCCTAAAATTAAAAGTTTACAGTGTTTTGCATCACTCATGAGGTATTCCTAATCAATTTTCTTTGTAATGAAGTGAGGACGATTCTAAGTAAAACAAGGAAGAAGTAAAATAAATTAATAATATTGAATATGAATAAAATCAAAAGGTGTCAAATAATCTGTACTTGTTGAAAAAATCATCCAAAAGTAGCTGTTTTATCAGAATTTCATGACCTGATAATTTTTTTTTGATATGTTCTAACTAATTTTGTGTATGACTCTGGATTGAGTCACCTTTATTTATAGGTTGTTATGGCATTTTGGCAGGACATTCCAAGCTTTGAGTTAGCAGACAAAGACGTTGAAATATTAAATAGCGCAAAGCAGTATCATGAAAGGCTTTTGAGTCTCATTGAAAGCGCTAAATCTCGGATTTATATCACAGCTTTGTATTTACAAGACGATGATGCTGGTCGAGAAGTCTTATCTGCATTGCATAAAGCTTCTATTGCAAACCCGTCACTTGATATCAATGTATTAGTCGACTTTCATAGGGCGCAACGTGGTTTAATTGGTGCAGCCAAATCTGAGGGTAATGCAGCTTTATATTGTGATGAATTAGAAAAACATCACAGTAATGTCAAAGTATTTGGTGTGCCAGTCAAAGGCAAAGAGCTTTTTGGTGTCTTGCACCTTAAAGGTATCGTGATTGACGATGTACTGCTTTATAGTGGTGCAAGTATCAACAACGTATATATGAACGTTGGTGAAAAGTATCGTTTAGATAGATACTTCATCTTAAAGCAGTCTGGTTTAGCTGACAGCTTTTGTCGCTTTACTGATGACTATTTATTGTCATCGGATGCTGTTCCGAGAATCGATATTAGGCCTATTCCTAAATATAACGAAATCAAGGTTGCACAACGCCAATTAATGAAAGAGCTTAGAAGCGGCCGTTATGATATTACTTCTGATAATAGCGATACCGATCTTAATGTTAGGCCTTTTCTGGGGTTCGGAAGGCGTGCAAACAAGTTAAATCGTTTAATTAAAACCTTGTTTGATACGACTGAAAAAGAATTACTACTGTACACTCCTTATTTCAATTTTCCAGCGCCTTTACTGCGCTCTTTACGCCGCTTACTAAAACAAGGAAAAGAAATAACCATAGTCGTGGGTGATAAGACTGCGAATGACTTTTACATTCCGCCAGAGCAGCCATTCAGTAAAATTGGTGCATTACCTTATCTATATGAAACAATTTTATTTAAGTTTTTAAAGTCTAACAGAAAGTACATCCAATCAGGTTTATTGAAAGTACATTTGTGGAAGCATGAAAGTAATTCATTCCATCTTAAAGGGGTAAGTAAAGATGGAACAATGCATTTATTGAGTGGGCATAACTTAAACCCGAGAGCTTGGGGCTTAGATATTGAAAATGGTATTCTTATCGAAGATAAAAATAGCACTTTAAGCGATATTTTGAATAAAGAGAAACAAGATATTCTCGAGCATTGTCAATTATTAAGTAGCCACGAGGATTTAGAACCTGCGATCGAGTATCCTCAACCTGTCAGGAAGTTATTAGGTCAAGCTAAACGAGTAAAGGTTGATTTCATAATTAAGCGTTTTATTTAAATAAAGGCCTTTATTGGCCTTTTTTATTGCGTGAACTAGAGTTTTCTATCCTTATGGATTTCTACAAAGTTGATTTTTTAGACTAAGGTTAAATAAACAAAATCAGCTAGATGAAATCATGAGAGCTTTTCAGTTTTTACTATACCTTTTTCTTTTTGCTCATAGTTCATTTAATAATGCCGAACAAACACATCATTTCAATATTTATCATGATTCGGATTATTCTAATCATTTTGCATCTGCGAACGCCATTAAAATGGGCTTTTTATCGGCTTTAGAGTCTGAAAAGGATAAATTAAAACATTTAGAATTTAATTTCATAGAGATGGATCATCGGGGTAATAGCAATCGCAGCTTGCTTCATATGAAAAAGTTTTTAAAGGACCCCGAAGCTTTGTTTGTGTTGGCAGGATTGCATTCTCCTCCTTATATCAAAAATCGGACTTTCATAAACAAAGAGGGAGTTTTACTGTTAGTCCCTTGGGCAGCCGGCGGTCCCATTACACGCTATGAACACGGTACAAACTGGGTTTTTAGGTTGTCTGTAGATGATACTAAAGCCGGTTATCGAATTATACAATTTGCAAAAGAAAAACGTTCATGCGAACAACCCCACCTTCTACTTGAAAAAACGCCTTGGGGTAAGTCTAACGAGCGTACTATGCAAGACGCCCTTGGCAAAGCTAAAGCTGAAGTGACCTGGTTTAACTGGAACACAAGAGTTAAGAAAGCGAAATTAGTGCTCAGGGGAATTATTAACTCAGGGGCAGATTGTGTTGTATTTGTGGGTAATGCCATAGAAGGGAAATATTTTACTCAGGCAATGGCAGAAATAGATAAAGAGTTGCAAAAGCCAATCATCAGTCACTGGGGGATTACAGGAGGGAATTTTTTTAACAATACAAAGCAATACTTGTCAGAGGGACTAGAACTTAACTTCATTCAATCTTGCTTCTCTTTTGATGATAATCCACAGACTGAAACGGTTAAAAAAGCGGTTAAATCAGCTAAAAAATTATTTAAAAGTGATTTTGATACTCAAACGTTACAGGCACCTGCAGGTTTTGTTCATGGTTACGATTTAGGCTTACTGTTCGTTCAAGCAATGACACAAATTGCACCTAGTCAAAAAATTAGTGAAACCAGAGAAAAACTTAGACTAGCTTTAGAAAACTTAAACTTACCAGTAGAAGGTTTAATTAAAACTTATATCTCACCATATTCTAATAAGGGTCATGATGCTCACGAAGCACTTGGTTTTGATGATTTATGTATGGCTAAGTATAAGAATAATGGCTCTATTTCTATCATTAAAAATGAAGGTTAGTGAGTGAAGGCGCAACTATTACGAATGCAGTTAGATGCAAACAAAGCTTTTATCGCTTTTGTGGTGATGAGCTTATTTTTATCAGTATTAATTAGCGTCATGTTAGTGGGTAGAGAAGCATCTACCGTACTCAATGGTTATAAGCAGCAAGCCTCAGTAACTGAAGCAAAACTCAGTGCAAAATATATAGAAAATTTTTTAGAGACTCGGATTCTATTGCTTAAAGACTTATCTAGTCAGCCAATTATTACAAATGGTGTTATGGGGTCTGGTTTATCAGAAGCTTCTTTAAATGACTACTTATCAGAATTTAAAATATTGGGCGAAAAAGAAAACCTATGGGTTTTTAATGTGTTAGGTGATTACGTATATAAAAATAATGATGATTTAGCGATATATGACACTCCGAGTGATTGGTTAGAAGATTTGCTTAATGGTGAGCTCGAATATGCCGTTTTACTTGATCAAAGCCAAGGTCAATCCTATTTCAAATTAGCGGTACCAATTAGTTACAACGGCTTCACCGAAGGTGCTTTGATAGTCAAATTTCAAACCCCCATAGATGTATTACTATCGGAAGTCATTGAATCAAAAACACATGGGATCAAGCTTTCTGGTCCATGGCTCAGCTATTCAAACTTGAATTATATGAGTAAATATGGCTCTGTTTATGAAACTAAGTTACAGCACACAGGACTCAAACTAAATTATTTAGTCGACTCGAGCTTGGTTGAGAGGCAGGTCAATCAAGTCATTATCAGTATTGCCAGCGCGATATTTGTGAGTTTATGTCTATCATCTTTATTTTTATTTTTAGTCGGTCAAAAATTACTTCTTAATCCCTATCGAAAACTCGAGTTATCTCAACAAGCAACCAAACTAAGTGAAGAAAGGTTAAATTTAGCAATTAACGGTAGCTTAGATGGTATTTGGGATTGGGACATTAAAACTGGCAAAGTTTTTTGCTCGGAAAGGTTTAGGGAGTTAATTGGCTATAAACCTACAGACGAGTTTCCTGAAGATTACACAGTTTTAGAAAGGATGGTGCATGAAGACGATAGAGAGTACGTGAAAACAAGTTTGAAAGCGCATTTGCAACAGAAGTCTATATATGATGTTCAACACAGATTTAAGACAAAAAATGGTGAGTTTCGTGTTTACAGGGTAAAAGGAGATGCATTATTTGATGAAAACCAAAGAGCAATAAGAATGGCTGGCTCTATGACTGATGTGACAGAGCAAATAGAATCAGAAGAAGCATTAAAGAAAGCAAAAGAAGAAAATGATTTATTGGCGCTGTCAATTGATGCCAGTAACTTAGGTGTGACAATTAGTTCGGTGTCAGAACCTGAACTACCACTCATATACATAAACCAAGCTTTTACCAACATCACAGGTTATGGTGAGGAAATATTAGGTCAAAGCTGGAGCTTCTTACAAGGTGAACAAACTTCTCAGGAATCTGTTGATAAGATCAGACAGGCTTTAAAAAATCACGACATTGTGAAAGTAGATCTTTTAAATTATAAAAAAAATGGCCAACCATTTTGGAATAGTTTACAGCTTTTTCCTGTACATAATGAAGCAGGAGAGCTCACCGCTTATGTGGGTATTCAACAAGACATAACAGATAGAGTTGCTTCAGAAAAAGCGTTAAAAGAAGCCAAAATGATGGCGGAGCAAGCCAGTATTGCCAAAAGCGAGTTTTTGGCCTCAATGAGTCATGAAATACGTACCCCAATGAATGGGGTGCTAGGCATGCTCAATTTACTGCTTAATAGTGACTTAAATGCAGAACAACAACACCGAATAAACGTTGCAATGAGTAGTGCTAATTCTCTTTTAACCTTAATCAATGACATTTTAGACTTTTCAAAAGTGGATGCAGGAAAGCTCGAGCTAGAACACTTAGAATTTGATTTGCGAGGGCTGCTCGGTGACTTTGCTGAGTCGGCGGTTATACAAGCACATAGCAAACGCATTGAACTAATTTTAGATGTAACAAATATAGATGAAGCCGTTGTAATTGGTGACCCAGGTAGGTTGAGGCAAATCTTAAGCAATTTGGTCGGTAATGCCATTAAGTTTACTTCAGATGGTGAAGTACTAATAGAAGCCACGTTGATTGAGTTTGACACTGACAACTGGCAATTAAATTGTAATATCAAAGACACTGGCATTGGTATATCGCCTGAACAACAAACTAAATTGTTTCAATCATTCAGTCAGGTTGATGCTTCAACGACTAGAAAATATGGCGGTACAGGGCTTGGCTTGGCAATTGTAAAAAAACTCTGCGAACTGATGGATGGTGCAGTTTCTGTGTCAAGCCAAGCAGGTAAAGGGTCTTGTTTTAGTTTTTCGATTCTACTAGGAAAGAGTAATGCGTCATTTCATGTAATTCCTGATGTAGAGATGCAAGAACTAAATATTTTGCTGGTAGATGACAACAAAACTAATCGTGAAGTACTCAGAGCGCAGCTTGAACATTGGGGGGCTTCTGTTACAGAAGCTCGTTCTGGCATTGAAGCCCTAACCATCAGCGAAGCTTACTTTGCAAAGCACAATAAATGCTTCGATATTGCCTTTTTGGATATGCAAATGCCAGTCATGGATGGTGCACAGTTGGGGGAACATATAAAAGCAAACGAACACTTAAAAGCCATGAAGTTAATTATGATGACTTCGATGTGTCATAAAGGCGATGCAAAGTTTTTTGCTAACTTAGGGTTTGACGGATATTTTCCTAAGCCTGCGACAACATTCGATTTATTTGCAGCGCTTTCAATCGTTGCAGAAGATGGAGAAGCCCTCAAAGGAGCTAAACCTTTAGTGACGACTCATTACATAAAGTCGCTAAAAGCTCAATCCGCTTTAAAGCTTGAAGAGATAAGCTGGGGAGAGGGGATCCGCATTCTTTTAGCAGAAGATAATCGGGTTAATCAGATTGTTGCACAAAGTATGCTGGCAAAGCTTAATTTGACGCATATCGATATAGCGGCAAACGGTGAAGAAGTCATTCAAAACTTATTAAATACAACAAGAGAGACTAAATACACCGTCATTCTTATGGATTGCCAAATGCCTGAAATGGATGGGTATAAAGCTTCACAAGCGGTTAGAAATGGAAAAGCAGGGGAGCTTTATAAAGATATTCCGATCATTGCGATGACAGCAAATGCGATGGTTGGTGATAAAGATAAATGCCTAGAAGCCGGTATGGATGACTATATTTCAAAGCCAATAAAACCCGAGGTTTTATTTGAACGTTTGTTACAATGGCTGCCTTATAAAAAAATAGAATCATGAGATTAACAGAGCTTGAACTTATTTTTTCGAAGTGTGAACCACTCCCTGCTTATTTTAACACTTTTTTTAGTCACGATTTTTATCGCTTCTAATGACAAACTTTTACCGCTTGTTTTAACCTATTTATTTATAACCAATTCGATTTTTTGTTTTTTATTTTTACTTGATAAAAAGCGGGCAAAAGTGGATGGGCAAAGGATCAGTGAGTTAAGTTTAAGTGTCGCAGCATTCTTTTCGTTCAACCTGTCAACTTTATTAATGCAAGAGTTAATACGTCATAAGACCATAAAGTGGCAGTTCAACGGTAAGCTCTTTATTACGTTTGTAATTCAAAACATACTGTTACTCTCTTATTTTGTTGTTACGGTATTTTATATTTATTAATTAGTCGCTGGTCATTGAGCTTTATCATCATAACTAAACTGTTAAAATACGCGTCAGTTTCAAGGGCCGAGAAATCAAATGAAAAGAACAAAACTAGTTAATCAATTAACTGAACTATTAAAACCATTCTCTATTAGCGACTATTGCCCAAATGGTTTACAAGTTGAAGGGGCTGAAGAAGTTAAAAAAATCGTGACGGGTGTCACAGCCAGTCAGGCACTGATTGATGCGGCAATTGCGGCCGGAGCGGATACGATTTTGGTTCACCATGGTTTTTTTTGGAAAGGTGAAGATCAAACTATTACGGGCATGAAGCAAAGACGTATTAAAGCTTTATTAGAAAACAACATCAATTTACTTGCATACCACCTACCTTTAGATGTTCACCCTGAACTTGGTAACAATGCGCAATTGGCTGAGTTACTCGATATAACTTACGAAAGACCACTGGAGCCGTGGAATAAAAATTGTGTGGCTGTGAAAGGTAAACTTGAGACACCTATGAGCTTAGAGGCATTTGCGCAATTGGTAGAACAGAAACTTGATAGAAAGCCATTAGTAAATCAAGCGGGTGATCACCTAATTAAAACCATCGCTTGGTGTACAGGTGGAGGCCAAAGTTTTATCGATATGGCCGCAAGCCAAGGTATTGATGCCTACTTAACAGGTGAAGCTTCAGAGCAGACAATTCATAGTTCAAATGAGCAAAACATCCACTTTTTAGCAGCAGGTCATCATGCTACGGAGCGTTATGGAGCCAAAGCTTTAGGCGAATACCTTGCTAAAACCTATGATTTAGACGTTGAGTTTATTGATATCAATAATCCGGTTTAACCTTTGAATATGAGTAAGAAAGGCAAAAGCTATAAAGATAAATTAGCGCGAGATAGAAGCTTTAATGCTATCTCGCAAAAATTTAAGAAAAATATTTACGGCACACCTAAAGGCAAAATACGAGAAGCTGTTTTAAAGCGTGACTTTTCTAAGCATATTCCATGGCTAGATAATGCGACTGCACCAAAACGAATCATAGATATCGGCGGTGGGCAAGGTCAGTTAGCAATTTACTTGGCTAGTTTAGGCCATCACATCACACTGGTGGATATATCGGAAGATATGCTAAGACTTGCGAAAGAGCACGTGGACCAAGCGGGTTTAAGTGCTCAATTCGAATTTATTCACGCACCATTACAGGCATTGCCTGAGTTAGAGTTAGGTACTTTCGATTTTGTACTATGCCATGCGGTGCTTGAATGGTTAGTTGATCAAGTTGAGGCGATTACAATTTTGTCGAAGCTTGTCAGTGATGCGGGTTATTTGTCTTTAATGTATTTCAATAAAGATGCGCATTTATTTGCAAATATGGTCTATGGGAATTTTGATTATGTAAATCAAGGGTTGCATGTAAAACAAAAAGTTGGTTTAAGCCCAAATCACCCTGTAGAGCCAGAAGTTGTAGACAATGCTTTAAATCGCGAAAACTTTGAGCGACTTTGTAAAACGGGTGTGCGTTGTTTTCATGATTATTTGCGAGAACTTGAAAAAGGTAAAACGCAATTTGATGATTTACTTGCATTAGAGCTTAAATATAACCAACAAGAGCCTTATGCGTCGCTCGGTCGTTATACGCATTTATTACTTCAAGCAAACTCGTGAATTTTTTAAGCAAAATTTAGATGAACTAGAGCCTAAATAAAAAGCCCTTAAATAAGGGCTTTTTTGATACATTTTTGGTGTTATTTATCTGTCATTAACGCCTTGACGTATTTGACTGGTGTACTGCCATAGCTTAAAAACTGCTCATGGAACGCTTTTAGGTTAAAGTCATCACCTTGAGCGGCTTTTAACGATTCTCTGAAATCATAAATCTCTCTGTAACCGCTGTAGTAGCTGGTTAACTGAACTTGGCTTAATGTCGCACGACGCCATTTGCCTTCAGCTTCTGCTTTTTCTTGGAATGCACCGTTCATTAATAGGTCTAAGCCTTCTTCTTTGCTGATCCCTTTTACTTGAATAGCATAATCTAGGATAGTGTTGCAGATAACACGAAGGTTCCACTTATAGTACATAAGCCACATTTCTGGCTCAAAATCACCATAGCCTTCTTCTAGCATCATACGCTCTGTATATACAGCCCAACCTTCTATCATCGCACCATTTGCAAAAATGCTCTTAATTAAAGAAGGAGACTCGTTTGAGTAAACTAATTGCGTATAGTGACCAGGAATTGCTTCGTGAATATTTAAGATCTGTAAAATCCAGTGGTTATATTCTCGTAAATATGACTCAGCTTGCTCATCAGACATGTTATCTAACGGTGTTACGTTGTAATACGTGTTTTCTTTTTTATCGTATGGTCCAGGTGCACTAATAGACGCACCAGCGAAGCCACGCATATATTCTGGTGTTTCACGAACAACTAATGGCTTTTCAGGATCAAGCGTGATCAGATCTTTTTCTCTCACAAATGCTTCTAAATCTGGAATTTGGCGCTTAATTTCAGGCACGAATTCGTCACGAGCAACATGTTTGACCGAAAGGTGTTTGATGAGTTTAGCTACCGCATCTCTGTCTTTAGAAGGGCGTTCAGTGTTCGGGAAATACTTCGGCCACAGCTTATCTGTGATCTTTACCATCTCAGATGTCACACGATCTTTGTCAGCAACTGCTTTGTGATACATTTCTTTTGCGCTATAACCTGATTGAATATCTAATGCGAACTTCTCTTCATAAAGCTTTTCACCAATTCTAAATGAACGCGCGTTACCATTTTCTACCAGAGATTCTTCAAGTTTAGTTAAGAAGTCGATGTAGCCATTGATTGCGGCTTTTGCTGCATTGAAACGCTTAACAAACAGTGCTTTATCACTTGAGGATAAATTTGAAGCTTCAACTTGCGTTAATAGCTCATCTTTTAGCACACTGAAAGCGCCTTTGTTTTGGCCGATTGCAAGCTGGGTATATTCTAAAGTTGGGTTATCAATGTTTGCTTTTGCAGCATCGTAATATGCAGGCACGTATCGAAGACGTTTTAAAACGGTCGCAAATTTTTCGTCATCAGTTTTAAAGCGGCTATTTAAAATTGTCGCAAAGCCACCAGAGACATTGTAGTTAGACGGATTCCATTGCCAGCTCTTGAAGGTTTCTGAGTGCCAAATGGTGCGTTTTAAAGCATTTTCAATTAGGTAATAATCCGTCTTTTGCGCTGTTGGCAATGAGTCTAAATCGAATTTTGCTAGTTCGTTTAATTTTGCGTTAGCGAAAGCCAATGTGCTGTCACGATAGGCTTGATTTGGAATACTGATAATATCATCGTATTTACCATAGCCTGCCCAAGCGGAATGTTCAGGGAACTGTTTCCAATAATCATGGATAAACTGTTCAGAGAAATTAGCGAAATTTTGTTGTATTTGAACGCTGCTATTTTCAGTTTGTTGTGTACTTGTTTGCGAACAAGCAGTCAGTCCAAGCGCTGCGACAAGTGCGAGCGAGAGTGCAGTTTTTTTCATGGGTGTTCCTTGTTAGTGATTCTTATCTATTTTATCAGTTTTTTCATGATTAGCCTGCGCATCAGGGTTAGAAGGCAAAAAAGCTGCGCCGGATTGCGATTTGCCACAGACATCATCTGGGTTATACATAGGGCATTGCGTCATAGATAAACAGCCACAGCCAATACAGCCATCGACTTTGTCTCTGATCTGCTCTAAATACTCAATTTGCTTGGTCAGTTGAGCGCGCCATCGCTGAGATAAATTTGCCCAATCTTTTTTAGTCGGAGTTCTATTATCAGGCAACGCATCTAGAGTCTCTTTGATGTCTTGTAATGTGACGCCCATATGCTGTGCTGCTTTGATAACAGCAATTCGCCTAAGCACATCGGGTTTATAGCGACGTTGATTTCCTTGATTTCGCCAACTTCTGATAAGCCCTTTGGTTTCATAAAAATGCAAGGTTGAAACTTTTACGCCAGCACGCTTAGCAATATATCCGACAGACAAGGTAGCGTCTTGAAGTGGTTTGCTCATTATCATCTCATAAAAACATGTTTTATCGACTTTAAACACATTTGTCAGAATTTGCTAATGGTATAAGGTGTCAATATGTTACAGTTTTCGTGATATTTCACGAGGAATGCTATGTCTCACTTACTTAAACGCCTACTAAATGACCCTGAACTACTGCTCAACTCTGTTGGCGAAGGCATTTACGGTTTCGACTTATCTGGTAATGCAGTATTTATAAACCCCGCAGCTGAGCGTATGACAGGTTGGAAAGCCGAAGAATTAATAGGTAAAAAAATTCATCAATACCATCATCATAGCCATGCTGATGGTTCGCCGTATCCGGCAGATGAATGTAACATTTACTGCACTATGTTTGATGGCAAAGTAAGGCAAATATCTGATGAAGTGTTCTGGAGAAAAGATGGTACTAGTTTCCCTGTGGAATATACCTCTACGCCAGTATTTAAAGACGGACAGATTATCGGAGCGGTCGCGATATTTCGCGATGTAACAAAGCAGCATGAAGCTGAAAGTGCTTTAAGAGCAGCATTAAAGCAAGTTCAATCATTAACCGAGCAATTAAAAGAAGAAAACTCTTATTTGTTGGAAGAGTTGAATGCAGATTGGCAAGAGTCAGGGCTAGTAGGTCAAAGTCATATATTTCAAACCATGCTTGAGCAAATCAACCTTGTCGCACAAACCAGCAGTACTGTGTTGATTTTAGGTGAAAATGGCACAGGTAAAGAGCTCGTTGCAAGAAACCTACACAGATTGAGCAATCGAAATACGAAACCATTTGTAAAAGTAAATTGTGCAGCTTTTACGCCTAGTTTATTAGAATCTGAGTTATTTGGGCATGAAAAGGGCGCATTCACAGGTGCCAATGAGAGAAGAAAAGGGCGCTTTGAACTCGCCGATACGGGCACCTTGTTTTTAGATGAAATTGCGGAGCTATCGCTTGAGGCACAAAGTAAACTATTGCGCGTACTCCAAGAGCAAGAGTTTGAACGTGTAGGCGGCAGTAAAACGCTAAAAGTGGATATTCGTATCATAGCGGCAACCAATAAAGATTTGTGGCAAATGGTTGGAAAAGGTGAGTTTAGAATGGATCTTTATTATCGCCTCAATGTCTTTCCTATCAGAGTACCAAGCCTAAAAGAGCGAAAAGAAGACATTCCATTACTGTGCACAAACCTTATTAATCAGCTCAATAAAAGACTAGGTAAACATTTAATGGGGCTGACAAAGGCTGCGATAGACAAACTTCAAGCTTATGATTGGCCGGGAAATATCAGAGAGTTACAAAATATATTAGAGCGAGAGGCTATCTTGTCTAAAGGACGATTAGTGTCAATTACTCAGCCACTCAATATGACTGATGAACAAATGCTTGAAGGTCAAAGCTTAAGGCTCGATGAGGCAGAGAGGCTTCATATTGAGCATGTACTTGAGTTAACTAACTGGAGAATAGCAGGTCCAAAAGGTGCTGCGATTAAATTAGGGCTTCCCGAGAGCACACTACGCTCTAAAATGAAAAAGCTGAAAATAACTAAAAATCGCGAAATATAACGCTATTCGCGACATTTCACGTATGTACATTTAATTCATAAAATAAAATGTATAAAAAACAGTATTTTATAAACTTTCAGATTGGACTGAAACTTGCTCTATAGACATTAACCAATGTTAGTAGAGCAAGTACTATGAAGTTTGATATTAAAGAAGAAGACATGATCATTAAGCCACATAAAACGGAGGGGCCGATTTATGTGCGCGAACAAAAAGGTTTTTTCCAAAAAATACGCCGTAATCTTGGTTGGCTACTAATGCTAACTTTCATTGCAATTCCGTGGCTACAATATAACGGCCAGCAGGCGGTATTGTTTGATGTAGGCAGTCAACATTTTAGAATTTTCGGCCTAACATTTTTACCACAAGACTTTATGATTTTAGCTTGGGTATTTATGGCTGGGGCGTTTGCACTTTTTTTTGTGACCAATTGGCTGGGCCGAGTATGGTGTGGTTATGTGTGCCCACAAACCATTTGGATGCTAATGTTTACTTGGGTGGAGCACCGTATTGAAGGCAGTCGCAATAAACGCATTAAACTAGATAAAAGCCCTTGGGATGCAAAAAAAATTGCTTTAAAAACAGCAAAGCATAGTGCTTGGTTAGCTATCTCTCTCTTCACTGCTACGTCATTTATGGCGTATTTTATACCAGCACAAAAATTATATATCGACATGTTTACACTAGAGTGGTCAGGTCTAGTGAGTTTTTGGGTATTCTTATTTGCATTCTGCACCTATGGTAATGCTGGCTTTTTAAGAGAAAAAATGTGTACGGTTGCTTGCCCATATTCACGTTTTCAATCAGTGATGTTTGATAAAGACACATTATTAGTCACCTACGATGCACAACGCGGCGAATCACGAGGTAAACGTAAACGTAAACAAGATCCAAAAGAACTCGGTCTTGGTGACTGTGTTGACTGTAACCTGTGTGTAGAAGTTTGCCCAGCAGGTATTGATATTCGAAATGGTCTGCAATATGAATGTATAAACTGTGGTTTGTGTATTGATGCTTGTGACGACACCATGGATAAATTTGGCTATGCCAAAGGGTTAATTAAATATCAAAGTGAACACGAAGCATCTGGCAAAAAAACCAATCCGTTTAGACTAAAGCTACTTGGATATGCAACCCTTACTGCGCTAATTATTTTAACTATGGTGGTGTGGGCGTTTAATCGTACGCCAATTGAGGCATCGGTGATCCGAGACCGTAATGCGTTATATCGTGTTAACTATGAAGGCTTAGTTGAAAACCCTTATACATTAAGCGTGATCAACAAAACGCAAACCACCATGAGCTATACAGTTAGTCTTGAGGGGTTAGAAAATGCTCAGCTCAATGTGCCTGCTGTGATTGAAATTGAAGGGGGAGAAATGTTGCAAATACCTGTTACCGTTATTAAAGACGGTTATGACTTAAAGCTTAAAGCAACCCCCATTAGTTTTACAATAGAGTCTCAGCAAAGAGCAGATATAAAAATAACGAAAGAAAGTTATTTTTATAAAAACTAGTTAGTTATATGGGGCTTATATTAGCCCCTTTTTTGAAGCAGTTGAGTACGTATTAGTTAACTTATTGACCATTAATACTGGATACTAAGAATAAAACTGCATATTTTTGAAAAATTTATTTCAGGTCAGAAAAGTTTAAGTACCATACTTAATAATTCATCATAGTAACCCGTTAAAATTTATTGATTGTTTAATTCATTGACAAAGTTCTGTTGTAAATTTCTTGGAACCCACCTCAGCATTAGCGAAGCGTATTCAGGTGATGCTTTGATCATACTAAGGCTCATATCAGCTTTTTTTAAAAATTGCTCACTCTCTTTAGATTGATTACATCCAATGAAACCTAAAACGGTTTTTGGTGATTCTGAGATTTGCAATTGAATAAACTGACTCTCTTTTTTTAGCTTGGATTGAAGATAAAGGTGTTCGCCGGGGTAACCAATAATTAAGTCGACTCTTTTCTTGAGTAGCATATAAGTTAGACTTTCTAAGGAGTCTTTACCTGCACGAACTATCATATCGTCTTGTGGAATTTTAAGGATAATCCTATCGACATTTTGACCATACGAACGTTCAGTTGATTTACCAAGGAGCAGAGCGTTTTTGAAGATAAGGTCTTTTAACGAAGTAGTGGTGATACCTTTGGGGATTATTTTGTCGGCAATATCTTTGTGCATAGCAATGGTTGGTGCTAGGCCAATTGTGGAGTATTGTTCAGAAAAGTAAAATTGCTGCTTTCTTTGCTCTGTTTTATACAGTGACAACATACAAGTTGTTTTTTTACTATGTTGTAATTCAAATAAAGCTCTACTAGATGGAATAAATACCTGTTTAAATTTGTATTCAGGAAGCGACTTCTTTAGTAAATTTATGACGGCTTCATCCCTACCTTGTCCTTTATCTACCCCATCGAGTATATAATATGGTGCAAAGTCTACTTTTAGAAATGTGACTGTTTTAGCAGCTGATTCAAAACCCAATAGCAGAAAAAAAATAATAACTAGGAACTTAAGCATTTTTCTACATTTCAAGTATACAGAAGTTAAGTGTAGCAAATGGTTGATATAAAATTCAGAATAAACAAAATCTTTACAATTATTTATCAAGTGGTAGATTGGAGAAAAGTTAATTTCACATCACCAATACGTTGTTCAGTGGTAGAATATGAAAGTTTAATAAGAGTCTGTTAATAAGGACCCACAGCTATGAGAACATTAATTGTATCCGATATTTTTGGTTGTACAAACCAGCTAAAAAGTTTTTGTGAGCAGTTTTCTGGTGAAGTGTTAATTGTTTCTCCTTATGAAGCAACCACAGCAGAAAATGAACTGCATGAGCAATTAATGTACGATAAGTTTATAGACAGGTTAGGCCATGATGGGTACGCAAATAAGGTTCAAGAAGCGCTGATCAAATTTAGCCCTGACTTTATAATTGCTTTTAGTGCAGGTGCAACTGCGGCTTGGCGTGCTTTAGCCATGACCCCCTTGAAGCGCGTGCAAAAGATGATTGCTTTTTACCCAGGCCAAATTAGACATTTCACAAGTTTAAATCCAAACTGTCATGTAGATATCTATTTTCCTGATGTTGAAAAGCATTTTGATCTTAATCCTGTTATAGCCACATTGAAGACAATTCCATGTCTTTACGTTGTTAAATCACGTTATAAACATGGTTTCATGAATGCAATATCTGAAAACTTTAACAATGATGCATATCAGCATTACGCGAATATTTGTTTGAATGAACAACGAAACCTACAAGAAATCACAGACAATCATCTTCTTTCTTGTCAGGTGTAGATTATTTTTTTTAATTTACAAGTAGCTTATTGAAAAACAAAGTTAAGTATCTCCTTTGGTCACATAAGACATTTAAACTATACTTCGTCTTGCACACCTAAATCTGCACTGAGAGTATGGAAATGTCTAATTTATCCCCGAAAAGCCTGTTATCAACAATGATATCTTTGTCTTTAATGCAATCGTGTTATGCATATGCGAATGAAAGTATTGAAGTCATCGAAGTGTACGCTCAAAAAAGAAAGCAACTCGAAAGTAAAGTCAGCGTGACTGTTAATCAGCTTAAAGGGGAGCAGATAAGTAGTACTGGTTTAAAAGATACAACCGACTTAGGCTTACTTATTTCAGGTCTTAAAATCAGTCAAAATGCAGCAGAAGGTACGCCACCCGCAATAAATATTCGGGGAATAGGCTTAATAGATTACAACACTGCAAATACTTCCCCGATAGCCATGTATGTAGATGGAGCATCTGTTGGCTCTGCTAATAATCAATTATTAAACCTATTTGATATTGAGCAAGTAGAAGTTTTGAAAGGCCCTCAAGGCACTTTGTTTGGTCGAAACAGCACAGGCGGTGCAATCCTGATCAGAAGTAAACGGCCGGATGCTGGTGATTATGGGCAACTTACAGTCGGTGCTGGTACCGATGGTTTTTATAAAAGTAATGGCTTGTATAATGTGCAGATAGATGATGCATCAGCATTTAGGGCTACGTTTAATCATAATCGCTACGACTATACGAGTTATAATGTATTTCCTACTTCACCAGAAGCAGGAATGGAACAAAATGATCTGCGATTGAGTTATCTGAGTCAATGGGATGAGCTGGAATGGTACTTAAAGTTAAATTACAGTCACTGGAATGGCATTGCTCAACCGGTAGGTAATATAGGTATATTCGAAGATCCGATTAATGGTGTTATGTGCTCAGTGAGCGACATAAATGCAGGAAACTGTGTAGATGCATTTGGGTTTAATGATGGCGTTGATGACTTCTGGGCTGTGAGCGTAAATAATGACTCTCCTCATCATGGTATAAACAAAGGTTGGACGAGTGAATTAACTTGGCAATTAAGTGATGATGCATCAGTCATTTGGCTTAACAGCTTTAACCGCTTAGATAGAGAGCATGCATTCAATTGTGATGGCTCTCCTGCGAGGTTATGTGAAGGTCAATTGGGTGTTAAAGCAGAAGTGTTAAACAACGAAGTACGTTTGAACTATGAATTAGGTGATGATCATTTCACATTTGGCCTATTCTCACTACAAGAAAGAATTTATCAAGACAACTACAATGATATTCTAAGAGATTTACGTGGCACGCAATTTGGCAGTAACTCCGCCAATTTCTTTTATGATAATGACTTAGTCAGTAAGTCATTCGCAGTATTTGGACAGTATGATTGGCAACTGTCCGAGCGCTTAATCCTCACAACGGGTCTTCGTTACTCCGACGAAGTGTTTGAATACGATTCAATAAGCAACATTAACGTTGTAGTAGACCCTAACTCATTAGAAGGTGTTTTATTGCCTTTCTATCGCGTTGAAGGCGAAGTTAAGGATGATGACATTTCAGGCAAACTTTCACTCATTTACTCATTGAGTAACAATCATTCAGTATTTTATAGTCTAAGCAATGGCTATAAAAGTGGTGGTTATTATGGGGGATACTTATCAAGCCCTGAGCAAGCTATGCTTGCAGATTATGGTCCAGAAGAACTTATTTCGAATGAAGTCGGTGGTAAGTATATTAATGACAATAGAACGTTAAAAGTAAACTGGGCCTTGTTTCACTATGACTATAAAGGTCAACAAGTCTTTATGAATCAGCCCTCTCTCATTGAAGGTGCTCCGCCGATACAACTTTTAGAAAATGTCGGTGACTCAAAAATTTACGGTTCAGATATTGATGTTAAGTATAAATTAACAGATGAATTTAACACCACCTTAGGGTTTAGCTATATTCCACATGCCGAATTTGAAAAATTTATTGACCCACTTGGCAATGAACTGACAAACCATCGCTTACCTTTTACTTCAGAAATGAATATAAATGGCGCGCTTACTTATGAAACAGATCTACAAGCTAACCTAAGGATGACAGCAACCTTGGGTTTTGATTACCAGTCGGATTATTATTTTGATCAAAACCAAAATATCCTGGCTCATCAACCAAGCTATACATTGTGGTATTTGAATAGCCAAATTTCTTTTGAAGACTATCAGCTAAGATTTTGGGCTAAAAATCTATTTGATAAAGAATATAGTCACTTAAAATTCGATTTATCTAGCTTCTTAGGTATGTTAGAAGACTTTAAAGGTGAGGGCAGGCGTGTTGGGCTAGAGGTTTCATATAACTTTTGATTGATACGATGAATAAATATAGAAGAGTAGTTGGCTGACTAAATGCGTAAATTGATACTTTCTATTACGCTAATTATATTGAGTATTGTGTGTGCTGTGTCACACGCACAGACATTTAATTATCACCATAACATGCAAGAAACAAACTTGCATGATTCTGCCTTACTTTTAAAATCCAAAGAAAGTGTGGTTTTCCCTTCAGACTATCGGTCTGTAAAAGCGTGGCAACAAGGCCTTGAGATACTGCCAAAGAGGGCGCTTTTCGGAGGAAAGTACTGGCTTGTTACAGAACTTGTAAATCATACCATTGACACAGAGTTTGTCTTATATCCCTACAATACCGTTGTATCAAGAATAGAAAGTAAGCTATTCAGTGAAGAAGGCGAAATTCAAACTATTGTGACGGGGGGGGAAGTCAATAATGAATTTGCTTTTCATTACGGCAACTCGATTCGACTCAACCCTAATGAAAAGTATATATTGGTGACCTCTTTTGAAAGTGACTTCTTTTACACACCAATCAAATTTGTCATTAAACCTAAAGCTGAGTTTGAACGTTTAGTCGTTACTGAAAACTTGGTAATGATTCTATGCTTTGGTGTTGGCATAGTTCTAGGCTTGTACAATCTACTCATTTACTTCGGTTCAAAAGACAAAACGCATTTATATTATGCATTATTTGCCATTTGCTGGGTCTTTGCATGGAGTCATTTTTTCCATATTTCTGATCAACTATATGGCCTTTATTCGCCGAACTTACACTGGCTTGGTTTTGCCTTAACGCCGCTCACGAATATCCTGTTTTATATTAACTTATTGAAACTTAAAGAAACCCATCCAAAATTAACCAATGGGTCACTCGTACTCGGTGTTATAGCAGCGTGTGGGATACCAATGGCAATGTTGTTTCCAAGTTTTGGTTTTCTCTGGGCCACAGTGGTAACTGGGGCAGCACTTTGTTTGGGACTCTATGTGGGTTTTTTGCGAATAAGCGAAGGCTTTAAACCAGCAAGATATTTTGTACTTGCGTATGTCGCAATGGCCATTCCAAACATGATTGGTAATCTAACCAACCTTGGCGTGTTGCCTCCGTCTAGTTTAAACCTCTACCTACTTGGGCTAATTGGTACCGCAATGGATGCGCTGTTGCTGGCATTTGCTGTTGCAGATAAGTTTAGATTAACCAATTTGGAAAATATTGAGCTAAACAAAAACCTCGAGTTGAAAGTATTACAGCGGACTCAGGAGTTAGAAGATTTAGCTTCTGAATTGCGTGATGCCAGTGAAGCTAAAAGTCGATTTTTAGCAAATATGAGTCACGAAATTAGAACGCCGATGACTTCAATCATCGGTTATGCAGATGGCATGTTGCTAGGTGACATAAAGCCCTCTGAAAAAGGGCATGCTATCAATGTAATTCTCCAAAATGCCAGACATGTACAAAACCTGATAAACGACATTTTGGATATGTCTAAGATTGAAGCCAATAGGTTGGAAGTAGAATTAATTGAAGCAGATATGTTTAGGTGTATTGCTGAAATTGAATCACTCCTCGGTAAACAGATAAGAGATAAAGGCTTAGAATTTGAGTTAAATTATCATTTTCCTTTACCGAACTTAATTGTTATTGACCCGACCAGATTCAGACAAATATTGCTAAATTTAACTTCAAACGCATTAAAATTTACCAGTGTGGGTAAGATCTGTATTGATGTGTCATGTGGTGACGAGAAGTTGAAAATCTCGGTGAGAGATACTGGAATAGGCATGACCAAAGATGAAATTAAATCGTTGTTTACTGCTTTCCATCAGGCTGATACCTCTACCACACGCCGTTATGGTGGTACGGGCTTAGGTCTTAATATATCAAAAAGTTTAGCTCGTAAGCTTGATGGTGATATTACTGTTGAAAGTAATGTTGGCTCAGGTACAACGTTTACACTTGAGTTAGGTTTATATACAACCAAAGATACTCAATGGGTGAGCAATCTTAATGAGTTGCCGCAATCTCAATTAGATTTACAATCTATAGATACATCAGGCACGCTTAAAGGCAAAGTATTGCTTGCTGAAGACCATCCTGATAACAGAAAGCTTATCACCATTATACTTGAAGGCATGGGGCTTCAGGTGATCGCAGCTGAAAATGGCCAAGAAGCCGTTCAAGCTGTTTTAGATCATGAGTTTGATTTAATCTTATTGGATATACAAATGCCTATAATGGACGGTGAAGAAGCATTTAAGTTTATCCAAGCTACTGGGGTTAGTTCGCCCGTATTAGCTTTAACCGCGAATACCATGACCCATGAAGTAGAGCGTTATCTAAAAATGGGCTTTACGGATCATTTGTCAAAACCCATCGACAGAACAAAGTTCCATAAGAAAATCAGTCATTATCTCAACCTAGAAGTAGAAGAATTAAACCTGCCTATCGGTGAATTTGAAGCACTACAAAATAACTACCTTCAGGGTTTAGACGAACAAAAATACCTATTGCATTCAAGTTATGAAAATAGTGATTTCGTGGCGCTAAAGAGGCATGTACATGCCATCAAAGGGACTGCAGGTATGTTTGAGTGTCACGAAATTCATAACTATGCGACACAACTTGATGAGTTACTGAAAAGCGGAAGTTTAGAAGGTGTTGACGTACTGTTAGACCTGTTAGTCAATGCGATGTCTGATGCTTCTAAAGCAGTGATAAGTTAATCATTTTGCATCTTTTTACTATTTTTCAAAAATAATACTTCTTTGTTAAAGATCCCTCTTTAAGAATTAATACTTTACATTGCTCGATATAATGATGGTATATTGTATGCAAAAATAGAGTGGAGAGCTTAAGTGTACACTAATAATAAAGCGGGATTTGGAAAGAGCTTTTATATTGCCAATATCATGGAAATTTTTGAGCGATTAGCTTGGTATGGCTTTTTTGCAGTGTCATCTATTTATATGACGACTCCAAAGTCACAAGGGGGTGTCGGATTTTCTGATATTGAGAGAGGAGCAATTCAAGGGATAATTCCTTTCTTTTTGTATTTATTGCCTGTTTTAACTGGTGCACTTGGTGACCGAATTGGTTATAAAAAAATGTTTATCATTTCTTTTGTCATTATGGCACCGAGTTATTTCTTACTTGGCCAAGTCAAAGACTTCTGGCCATTTTTTATAGTACTCAGCTTTGTCGCTTTAGGTGCAGCATGTTTTAAGCCAGTCGTTGTTGGCACGATTGCTCATAGCACCAATGACCAAAATAGAGGACTTGGTTTTGGTATTTTCTATACCATGGTTAATGTCGGTGGGTTTCTGGGTCCGCTTATAGCTGGTACTATGCGCGCAATAAGTTGGGATGCGGTATTTATGATGTCGGCGGCTTGGATATTATTAAATTTTTTGCCTGTTTTATTATTCTACAAAAACCCACCATCACTTAAGAAGCAAAACGATAAAAGCTTAAAAGAAACGATCAATGAGGCACAAAGTGTATTAGGGAATGGCCGTTTTGCCTTGGTTTTATTTGTTTCTATCATATTACTAATGTGTGCGGGGGTTGAGTGGTTAACTTACCCTCAAGCGTTTTTGGCGATTGTGCTTTGGCTCATTTCAAATGTAATTTGGAACTTATTTGCAAAAGAAAGTGCATCAAGCTGGTGGCAACAGAAAGTAAAAGTCAGTAATGCTAAATTTGCGATTTATCTTGCGATATTAACGGGTTTTTGGACCGTTTATAATCAACTTTTTTATACTGTTCCTCTGTTTATTCGTGACTTTGTTGATACCAAAGATTTAGTTCAGTTCTTATCATTGTTTGGGCAGGGTGCTGTCGATTTCTTTGCCTTCGTAGATGAAGAAAAAATATCTGTAGCTATAGTGGCTTTGTTTAATGATATTAAGATGAGTAATGCCATTGAATTTGAAACTTTGAGGCTGGAGTGGGTGCATTTAAAAGTAAATGTGCCAGCTAATAAGTTAGCAAATCTAGTGACAGAGTTACGTTTAATTGCAAACAATACAAGCGAATTAAATAGTACTCAAATACAAAGCTATACAGCTCACCTGTTGGCATACCGACAGGTAAACCCTGAGTATCTAATCAACTTAGACTTTGCTGCAATTGTGCTACTACAAATCTTTGTGAGTTTACTTTGCCAAAGGTTTAAGTCTATATATGTGCTAATTGCTGGACTCATCATCATCGCGGCTGCATTCATATTCTTAATTGGTTCTCAACACAATATGGTTGGCTGGGTGATTACAGTTGTGATTTTATTAATTGCATTAGGTGAAATGCTTACTTCACCAAAGAGTCAAGAATATGTGGCAAGCATAGCACCTAAAGAGCAAGCAGCCTTGTATATGGGTTATTACTTTGTTTCTATGGCATTAGGTTTTTTGTGTGCAGGATTTTTGTCAGGCTGGAGTTATGCGAATCTAGCATTAGGTATGAATAAACCAGAACTGATGTGGTTATTATTTGCTGCTATTGCTGGTGTCACATCTATTTCGTTGTGGTTTTTTAATCTTTACTCGAAAAATGTGGCATCAGAGCACATGATACCAATCCGCAAAAACACTTAATCATTTCGAGGGATTAAACCTGACGATAGCTGCGTTAAAGATATCTCATTTAGAACAACTAAATAACGAAATCTTTGCCTTGCTATCAACAAGGTTTTCTTGCCTCAAAATAGACCACGTTGTTAAGCGGATTGGTATTATAAATTAACGTCGAATACTTAAACTAAAACAATGAAGCCTTTAGAGTAAACCCTAAAGGCTTTTTTCTTGTCTATACAAGTACTGAGCCTTGGCTATAAATACCAAAACAAAAAGTAACTCACTAATAATGCGGGTATTGCTGAATATAGCGTGGCAATTAATGCAGCCTTAGGTGCCATTGCTAAAGCAGGGAAAAGCGCGTCTCCATCATTTGATATGGCATTACCAACTAAAGCACTAAATGGGATAATACCTTGTATATACAATGTGGTGATGACTATTTGAGGGCCACAACCAGGTAATAAACCGATTGCAACTGCAATGAGTGGGGCATAAATCGCATATTCACTAAACCAAGCTCTAAGGTCTAGTCCAAACACACTCACTGCAATTTCATAGAGCATAAAGCTCGCGATGACCCAGGCTGTTACAAAGTGGGTATCTTGTATTATTCGAGAAAACTTACTTGGCGGTGATACTTCTTCATCTTCAGAAGCAATTTGTTGATAGGTTTTACCTTCTGAAGAAAATGCCCAAATGGTGACTGCGATGGCAGCAAACAAAGCACCAAAATAAGTGATGGCATTATCAAACTCGCCAAAATCAACATTAAATGCAATGAGTAAAGATATAACCACACAAGGCGCTAGAAAACACTTCCATAACTTTTCACCAATATGAATGGCCTTATTAGATTTAATGCAATCATGAGCATAATTTGCGGCTTTTTGAGGGTGACAAAATGAATCAGCATGGAACAAGTGAACAATTAAACCACTTATTATACCGGTAGCGACGCCGATACTAATAACACTGAGTGCAGCAATAGGGTCTTTAGCTAATAGCAGAAAAGCAGCATCTCCCATAGTGGCAGTTAAAACTGCGACAACCGAAGCAAAGCTGGCTTGTTTCTTGGTAAATTGTGTCACAACGATAATTGCACCGCCACAGCCAGGTAGTGCACCGAGTATTGCTGCGAAGGTGATTTCTAATGAAGGTGATTTTGCTTTTAAGTAACTGAGTTCAAGTTGAGGTAACCTACCGACTAAATAGTAATAGATGAATAAGGTTGCTGCGACGAAAACAGTGACCTGAAAAAATGCATCTGCAAGAGTAGGTATTGTAATAGCTCTTATTGGTTCATAGAGAAAAGACAGAAGTATAAAAACAGGTAAAACAAGTCGCTTATTGGCAAGCATGAATGCAAGCGAATTGAAAACAGGCGAATGCCTTAATGTTGTGAGAGTGATCATAAAGTGCAACCAATAAATATTATCAGTTGCACTTTAATCTTAATTTAAATGAAAATCAATCTCATTTAAATTTATTTGCGTTTAAATTCAGCGCCGGCTTTCCATGTTGGCCAATCAGCTTGTTGAGAAACGTCATAACCGACTTGGAAGAACAACTGCAAATCTTGAACTGCACCGCTTAAGTCCCACTCATCACGGTATCTATCACATGGTTGGTGATAACAGCCACGAAGTACTAAACTCATTTTCTTCCGATAGTTTGCCGTTGCTTCATCTAGTGCTTCTGTACCACCACCAGCGTACATTGCAGGTACACCCATATTTGCAAATGCAAAGTGATCAGAGCGGTAATAACCACCTGATGCCGGGCGAGGGTCACCAGAAACTACACGACCTTGAGCCTTAGCAGCATCAGCCAACATCTCGTCTAGACTTGATTTACCGATACCCACTACGCTGATATCTTTCACTTTACCAAGTAGGTTTAAGCTATCCATGTTGATGTTAGCAACGGTCTGTTTTGCTGGAATGACCGGCGTATTCGCATAGAATTTTGAGCCAAGTAAGCCTTGCTCTTCAGCGGTTACAGCTAAGAAGGTGATTGAGCGGTCTGGACGAGTTGGCAGCTTAGCGAATGCTTCTGCCACTTCAATCATACCACCAGTACCCGTGGCATTATCATGCGCGCCGTTATAGATTTGGTCACCTTTACGGTTTTTATCTATACCCAAGTGGTCCCAGTGTGCAGAGTAAACAATGTGTTCTTCTGGCTTTTTGCTACCAGGTAAAGTCGCAATAAAGTTATACGATGTTGATGTCTTGATTTTGCTCTTAACAGTCACTGAGGCGGTTAAGTCGCCCATATCAACATGATAGGCGCCTTGTGCTGCTTTTTTCTTAGCATCCTCAAAGCTTAGACCAGCTTTTTCGAACAACTCTTTAGCTACATCGACAGTAACCCAACCTTCAACGGCTACACGGTCCATGTTTTTATTCTCTTTTTGGAAGCCAAATTGCTCGCCACTCCAAGAGTTTTCAACAACGCTCCAAGGGTAAGAGGCTGGTGCGGTTTCATGAATGATAATGGCACCCGCAGCACCTTGACGGCTGGCTTCTTCGTATTTATATGTCCAGCGACCATAGTAGGTCATAGCTTCACCGGTGAACATACTCGGATCTTTAGTCGCAAAGCCAGGATCATTAACCAGCATTACAACCGTTTTACCCTTAACATCTAGGCCTTCGTAATCGTTCCAGCCGTATTCTGGCGCATTCACACCATAGCCAACAAATACCATCTCAGAGTTGTTAATAGACTCGAGTTCGCTAATGCGGCCTGTGCCCATGACCATTTCTTTCTTATATTGGTAAGCTTTACCACCAATGACTAACTCCATGTCAGAGTCAGCTTCAATTGAAACAAGGGGTACTTCTTGGAAGAAGCTGTCACCATTACCCGGTTCATAACCCAGTGCTTTAAAGTGCTTTGTTAAGTAGGCTAGAGTAAGCTCTTCACCTTTCGAAGAAGGGGCACGGCCTTCGAACTCATCAGAAGCTAGTGTTTTAATGTGCTCTGCAAGTTGTGTTTCGTTGATGCTGTTATAAGCGGCTTGAATATCGTTGGATGTGTTACTTGTTGATACGCAACCTGCAAGCACGGCAGCTGCAATTGCGCTAAGTGTTATTCTCAGTTTCATAATCACTTTTTCTTTTAATTAAAATCGCTTAAGTATACACATTTAAAGACTGTTTGTTCGAGTTAAAGCGATTAACCGCCTTGGTTGGCGTGAAGACAAGTTTACGATAAAATCGCGAAAATTTTTAAGTCTGTTGTCCTATGAAAAGATTTGTTGCCTCAGAGACATTTTCTCAATCTTGTCTTGATAATGGTGCTTTTGAGCATCTAAATACATTGTTTAACCTCAATTCACATACTGACTGGCCAAGTTTTGGCTGGTTAAATGGGTTAAAAGACTTAAAGAACCCGCAAGGGTTAAATATTCGCTTTACGCCTAACTCTGAATTAGAAAATGAAACACGTTATTACGAAGCGATTATCTTCGAAACAGGGCAAGTGCCAACGCGAGAGCAAAACTGGCATGACTTATTCGGCGCTTTCATCTGGTGTTTATTTCCAAAAACAAAAGCACTTCTTAACGAATTGCATATTGAAGAAATAGAAGCGCACGGCACTAAACAAAGAAGCAAAAAAAGAAATGCAATCACATTATTTGACGAATGTGGCGTTATTTTAGCGGTTAATAATGATGAAATAATTTCTCAGCTTAAATCACATCAATGGTCAGAAGCTTTTGTTGAACAAAAAGCACAGTGGGGTAAAAACTATTTACCTTTTACATTTGGCCACGCTAACTACGAAATGATGACCAACCCGTTTATAGGGCTGACTGGTAAGTTAGTTTGTATAAAGGTTGAAGAAAGTTTTTACCAATTAAGCTTAGAACAGCAATATCACTATTTAGACGTGCAGCTTTATCAAATGATTAAAGATGGGTTATTAGAAGACAATAAAAAGATGTCACCCTTACCATTATTAGGTGTGCCTTCATGGTATGAAGAAAACAAAGAGGCAAGTTTTTATGCTAATACCGATTATTTTCGCCCAAAACGAAAATAATAGCGTTGAAGACAATAAAAAAGCGGCTTAATAGCCGCTTTTTTTGATGCTGTAAGATTAAGCCTTGATAGCTTTCGTGATCTCAGCAACTGCTGAATCAATATCAAGCATTAGCTTTTCACCAGTAAGACGGTTCTTAAGCTCAACTTTATTCTCGTCAAGGTTACGCTCACCAATAACGAGTGTGTATGGAATACCAACCAGTTCCATGTCATTAAACATGACACCAGGACGCTCTTTACGGTCATCGAATAACACATCAACACCAGCAGCTTGGAACTCGCTGTATAAACGCTCTGCAATATCAGGAATACGATGCGACTTGTGCATGTTCATTGGCACAATAGCAAGCTCGAATGGCGCAAGTGTTTTTGGCCACTTAATACCAAACTTATCATTGTTTTGCTCAATCGCAGCAGCAACGATACGAGATACACCAATACCATAACAACCCATGGTCATGATTTGGTTTTTACCGTTTTCGCCAAGCACGCCAGCATTCATTGCTTCAGAATATTTACTGCCAAGTTGGAAAATATGACCCACTTCAATACCGCGTTTGATATGCAGCGTACCATTTCCGCAAGGGCTTGGATCGCCTTCAACCACGTTGCGAATATCTTCTACAGTGTAGTCAGTGACATCACGGTCGAAGTTGATACCACTGTAATGCACACCATCTTTGTTTGCGCCAGCAACAAAATCAGCCATCACAGCAGCACTGCGATCAACAATGATTGGTATATCAAGACCTACAGGACCTAATGAACCAGGACGAGCACCAATTGCTGCAACGATGTCTTCTTCTTTCGCCATTTCAAGCGGTGAATCGACAAGAGCTAGCTTTTCAGCTTTTAACTCATTTAATTCATGGTCGCCACGAACGATAAGTGCAACTAAACCACGTTCTTCATTTTCATCAGGTGCACCATAAACAATAAGGGTTTTAACACCACGATGTGGTTTAACACCATGTTTTGCTCTCAGCTCTTCAATGGTTTTTGCTTCTGGCGTATCGAATGTGTTTAATTCTTTAGATGGAGCAGGGCGTGCTTCGCTAGGTGCAACTGCCTCGGCTTTTTCAATATTTGCTGCGTAATCACTTGCATCACTGAATGCGATTGCATCTTCACCTGATTCTGCTAATACGTGGAATTCATGAGAAACACTCCCACCAATTGAACCTGTGTCTGCAATTACTGGACGGTAATCTAGACCTAAACGCTCAAAAATATTGCAGTACGCTTGATGCATACGTTGGTAGGTATTATCCAGACACTCTTCTGTCATATGGAAAGAGTATGCATCTTTCATGGTGAATTCACGTGCTCGCATTACACCAAAACGAGGGCGTACTTCGTCGCGTACTTTAGTTTGAATTTGGTAGAAATTAATTGGTAACTGCTTATAGCTGTTAATTTCTTTACGTACGAGATCTGTGATCACTTCTTCGTGTGTAGGGCCAAGCGCAAACGGACGATTATGTCTGTCGTTAATACGCAATAGCTCAGGGCCAAACTGTTCCCAGCGGCCAGACTCTTCCCACAGATCAGCAGGTTGAATAACCGGCATAAGTAACTCGATTGCACCGGCTTTGTTCATTTCTTCACGAACTACTTGTTCAACTTTGCGTAAAACTTTCAAGCCTGATGGCAACCAAGTGTACAAACCTGATGCAAGTTTACGGATCATGCCTGCACGAAGCATAAGTTGGTGGCTGATAATTTCAGCATCAGAAGGCGTCTCTTTTAGAGTCGCAAGAATATATTGACTGGTACGCATGGTGGTTCCGTTCGTATAGTATTTTGTTTTTCTAGAAAATGGCCGTTAGTTTAGCAGTGCTAACGAGCCATACAAAGTGTTTATTAACGTTCAATACTGATTTCTGTGACAAGATTGTGTTCACCGTCGACTTGCCAGCGAATATTGTAATGATACAAGTTCATTCCGTAAGTCTGTGTGCCTGCTTTTTGTTTTTTGTAAGCTGGTCGAGGGTCTTGTTTAAGTACATTGGCGATAAACTCTGGCAGTGATTTATCAGCTTGCGTTGCCAAAAACTCAGCCGCTTGTTTTGAAAACTCAACAGTCATTAAGGTTTCTGGACGTGTATCGGCAAAACCTGCTGAAGCTTCAGGCATGGCATCTGAATAAGGTAAATAGGGCTTTATATCTATAATCGGTGTGCCATCAAGTAAATCTATACCAGATAAAAGTAGCGCAAGTTGACCATTCTTATATTCAACACCTTCTAATTTCACCGCACTCATGCCAATGCCATTTGGCCGAAAAGTGGCTCGGGTTGCAAATACGCCTTTTTTTTCATTCCCGCCTAAACGGGGCGGACGTACAAGCGCAGAATAGCCTTTGTCAGCGGTTTCGTGAAAACGAAACAACAACCATAAGTGTGTAAACTCTTCGATACCTCGAACAAACTCTTCGCGGCTAAATTCTTTACTAAAAATCAGTTTGGCTTTTGCCTCAGGCACTAAACGGGGCTGTCTAGGTATAGCAAACTTTTGTTTATAAGGAGATTGAATAAAACCGATAGGCTCAATTTGGTAGTTTTCCACAAGCAACTAAATATAAAAACATAGATGTTCGGATTGTATCTTTTCTTAAGCAAATAAACCATGTAATGAAGGTGTAATGGCGTGTAATTGGATTATTTTGCAAACCGACATAATCTAATATCTGAATTATCATTTAAGTTACAGAAAAATGACCGATAAAAAAAACGCATCTAGGTTTATTGCCAGTAACCATCAACCTGCTGAGCATGAGCGAGAATTATTGATGAGTGCAAGAGCTTCAGCCTTAAAAGATCATTTTGCGTCTAGAACAATATTTAACCTTAAGGGCACGATTAATAACTCAAAAGGGAGTGATGAGAGTGAACATGGGATTTGAGCACAATATTGATGTCGTATGTAGAAAGGTAATCTTAAAATATAGTTGTGAAGAGTTACACAATCCGATTAAAGATTCACTGATATCGAGAAAAACAAAGCTAAATGAGCTTGTTTCACAGATCCAAGATGGCTTAGTGAGTCCTAAAAACTTTGAACTCTTGATTGAAGAACAAAAATCACTATTAATTCATGATTTAAAAACGAGCAAACATAATCAGCAGCAAATAAATGACATTGCAAATATGGCCATTTATGAACTGGCTAAGCACGCCCTTAATTAAAACGCTTTATTCCTCTACTGTGCGATGAAGCAAGGATTCAGTTTCTATCGCTATTTCTTTCATTTTAATTGCATATTGCTCTAACTTTTTCTGCTCTTTAGTTTTTGCTACAAACTGTGGCACTGGCACAGGGTAACCTGCTTTATCCATCGCAATAAAACTAATAATGCAGTGATTACTTTCAGATAGAATATTGTTTTGTGGATCGCCACATTTTACTCGGATGAAAATTTGCATGCTTGTTTTACCCGTATGTGCGATTTGGGCTGTGACTTCTACTACTTGGCCGACAAGAATAGGGCGTTTAAATCTGACACCTGCAACCGAAACGGTGACACAATAACTGCCACTCCAGCCTGCAGCACACGCATAACCGGCTTGATCAATCCATTTCATAACAACGCCGCCATGCACTTTACCGCCAAAATTGACATCAGTGGGTTCTGCTAAAAATCGAAAAACAAGCTCAGATTGCTGATTCATATATTTCAACCTATTACGATGTGTAATGTTAAGTATAGTCAACAGGCCGTAAAACGAAAAAAGGGCCATAAGGCCCTTGTGCAATTTAGGTATAGGAATACAGCTTTACATATTCGGGTAGTTCGGACCACCGGTCCCTTCAGGCGTCACCCAAGTGATGTTTTGACTCGGATCTTTGATGTCGCAGGTCTTACAATGAATACAGTTTTGGGCGTTAATGACGAACTGCTTCTCACCTTCGTTTTCAGAAATTTCGTAAACACCAGCAGGGCAATAACGCTGTGCAGGCTCATCAAATTTAGCAAGATTAACGTTAATAGGGATCGCTTTATCTTTTAAATGCAAGTGACAAGGTTGCACTTCTTCATGGTTGGTATTTGATAAAAATACAGAAGATAATTTATCAAAACTAAGTTTACCATCAGGTTTCGGGTAGCTAATGGTGTCACACTCATTCGCAGGCTTCATGCATGCATGGTCGAAGCTAGTGTCTTTAAATGTGAATGGTAAAGACCCATTGAAAAAGTTTTGATCTAGGGTGTTATAGGCGCCACCTAAAATACTACCAAACTTATGAATAACCGGGCCGAAGTTTCGTGATTGATATAACTCATCATACAACCAGCTTGATTTAAATAACTCGGCAAAAGAACTTAAATCAGCAGTTGGATTTTCTTGCGCTAGGCCTTCTATAATTGCATCGGCAGCTAACATGCCCGATTTCATTGCGGTGTGATTACCTTTGATTTTGGCAAAGTTTAACGTACCCGCATCGCAGCCAATTAATAAGCCGCCAGGGAAATGCATTTTAGGCAGTGAATGGAAACCACCTTTTGCAATAGCTCTTGCACCATAGGCGATGCGCTCACCACCTTCCAGTGTTTCTTTAAAGACAGGATGGTGTTTCATTCGCTGGAATTCATCAAATGGACTCAAATGTGGATTCGAGTAATTTAAGTCAACAATAAGACCCACAACGACCTGATTATTTTCAGCATGGTACATAAATGAACCACCCGTTGTATCGCCTGTTAGTGGCCAGCCAGTACCGTGTACAACTGTACCTTCTTTGTGTTTACTTGGATCTATTTGCCAGATCTCTTTAAAGCCTAAGCCGTAATGTTGTGGTGTTGCATCTTTATCGAGTTCAAACTCTTTAATCAACTGTTTACCTAAATGACCACGGCAACCTTCAGCAAAAACAGTGTATTTTGCTCTAAGCTCCATACCTGGCATGTAGCTATCTTTCGGCTGACCTTCTCTGTCTAGGCCCATATCACCTGTGACAATACCTTTCACTTGATTGTCTTCAATAATGAGAGAGTGTGCACTGAAACCTGGGAATACCTCAATACCTAAGCTTTCAGCTTGTTCAGCAAGCCAACGACATACATTACCCATAGATACTATATAGTTGCCATCATTCTTGAATGTCTTTGGGATCGCAAAATGAGGAATGCTGGTGGCGTTTTCTTCATTTTTGAATAGATATATTTCGTCTTCGGTGACTTGCGTATTTAAAGGTGCACCTAAAGTTTTCCATTCAGGTAATAATTCATCCAGTGCTTTGGTTTCAAATACAGCACCAGATAAAATATGTGCGCCGACTTCAGAGCCTTTCTCAACAACGCAGATCATTAATTCTTGTTCTTTTTGTTGTGCTTGTTGAGCCAGACGAATTGCACATGAAAGGCCTGCAGGTCCTGCGCCAACAATTACAACGTCAAACTCCATCGTTTCGCGTTCGACCATATTATCCTCACTTATCTTGACGGTAGCGTAAACGTTTAAATGTTTTATTGTGACCTAGTTATAGGATGCAATCTTGATCTTGACCGCAATTATATGACTCTGAACACATTAAAATGGCTGACGGATTGCCAAATAAACGTTTATTTAAATATTAAGTTTTTTATAAGTTAATCTAAGGTTATTTTAGGTTGACGTTTACGTCAACAGGAAGTAGGCTGATTGCATTAAATAAATGTATTGACGTTAGCGTCATCTTCAAGAATTAACCAGATCATGGAGTAACTATGAAAGTACTTGTGCCAATCAAACGCGTGATTGACTACAACGTCAAGGCAAGAGTAAAGCCTGATAACAGTGATGTTGATCTAACGAATGTAAAAATGGCAATGAACCCTTTCTGTGAGATTGCGGTAGAAGAAGCCATCAGATTAAAAGAAGCGGGCATTGCGACAGAAGTGATTGCTGTGTCTATTGGTGACAAAGCTTGCCAAGAGCAGCTTCGTACCGCACTAGCACTAGGCGCTGACAAAGCCATTCAAATCGATACAGATGCAAAGCTTGAGTCAATTCACGTTGCTAAGCTACTAAGTAAGCTTGTAGAGCAAGAACAACCTGAATTAGTTATTTTAGGTAAGCAGTCGATTGATTCTGACAATAACCAAACTGGTCAAATGCTTGCAGCATTAACAGGTCGTAGCCAAGGTACATTTGCTTCAAAAGTGGTTGTTGAAGGTGGCAAAGCATTAGTTACTCGTGAAGTTGACGGTGGTTTACAAACTGTGTCGCTATCACTTCCTGCAGTTGTTACGACAGACTTACGATTAAATGAACCGCGTTATGCTTCTCTACCGAACATTATGAAAGCAAAGCGTAAGCCATTAGACGTAATTGCAGCTGACAGCCTAGGTGTTGATTTAGCACCTCGAACTGAGCTTTTAAAAGTTGAAGAGCCAGCGAAGCGTGAAGCAGGTATCATTGTTGAAGATGTGGCAGAGCTTGTAAATAAATTAAAAACTGAAGCTAAGGTGATCTCATGAGTGTATTAGTAATTGCAGAGCACGAGCAGGGCGCTCTTAAACCTGAAACAGCTAAAGTTATCAATGCAGCTGCAAAGATTTCAGACAATATCACAGTGTTAGTTGCAGGCCATTCAGTCGCAGCAGTCGCTGAATCTGCATCTAAAATCGCAGGTGTTACGGCAGTAATTGTTGCTGATAAGCCTGTGTTTGAACATCAGCTAGCAGAAAGTACTGCGGACTTAGTTGTGGAGCTTGCTGCTGATTATTCACATATTCTTGCGAGTGCTTCAACCACAGGTAAAAACACTTTACCTCGCGTTGCTGCACTACTAGATAAGTCGCAGATTTCTGAAATCATTGATGTTATTGATGCAGATACTTTCAAGCGACCAATTTATGCGGGTAACGCAATCGCGACGGTTAAGTCATCAGAAGATAAAAAGATTATTACAGTGCGAGCAAGTGCATTTGATGCGCAAGGTGAGCAGTCTGCAGTTGCAGTTTCATCTGTTGAAAGTGGTGCTGATAATACTCTTTCTGAATTTGTTTCAGTTGAGCAAACTGAATCAGAGCGTCCTGAATTAAATGCAGCACCTGTCGTGATTTCAGGTGGTCGCGGTATGCAAAATGGTGAAAACTTTGCGCTACTAAATGGCATCGCAGATAAGCTAGGCGCAGCTATTGGTGCATCTCGCGCCGCAGTTGATGCAGGCTTCGTACCAAATGACATGCAGGTAGGTCAAACAGGTAAGATTGTTGCGCCAGACTTATACATTGCAGTAGGCATCAGCGGTGCAATTCAGCACTTAGCTGGTATGAAAGACTCTAAAGTTATTGTTGCTATTAACAAAGATCCGGATGCACCAATTTTCCAAGTTGCTGACTATGGTCTAGTAGCAGATTTATTTGATGTGTTGCCTGAACTAGAAAACGCATTATAAGAACAACAATAGTTTCTGGTTGTAAAGCCGCGCTCCATTTTATGGTCGCGGCTTTTTTATTACACAGTAAATTGGCTGACTAAAGCTTTCAAGTGCGAGGCTTGTTTATCCAAAGACGCACCGGCATGACTGGTTTGCTCAACCAACGAGTTGTTTTGTTGGACACTTTGGTCGATTTGTTTAATGGCAATATTGATTTGTGATACACCATTTGACTGCTCACTACTTGATAACGCTATGTCATTCATAAGTTTCGATAGAGTCTGTATGCTACTTACAATATCACGTAAGGTATTGCCAGATTGCTCAGCAAGCATCAAACCATTTTCAACCTTGTCGGCACTGTCTTTCAGTAAACCAGAGATTTCTTTAGCTGCATCTGAGCTTCGTTGTGCTAACTGACGCACTTCAGCGGCAACCACGGCAAAGCCTCGACCTTTTTCGCCTGCTCTCGCGGCTTCAACGGCTGCATTGAGCGCAAGTAGATTAGTTTGAAATGCAATACCATTGATTACTTCAATGATATTAGAAATTTCATTTGAACTGTCACTAATGGCCTTCATTGCAATCACAGTGTTATTGACTAATTCCCCCCCTTCGATTGCTTGTTGGTCGGCATTTTGTGCATGCTCATTTGCGGTTTGTGCATGCTTGGTATTACTGGTGACTTTATCAGTCACTTCACCCATAGAGACGGTGGTTTCTTCAATAGAAGCCGCTTGTGATTCTGTGGATGAATTCAACTCTTGTGTAGATTGACTTATCTGCGCTGAGGCATTCGCAACGGTATTCGCTGTTTCGTTAATTTCGGTGACCATAGCAGCAAGATTTTCGATACTTTGGTTTACGGAGTCTTTTAGACTTGCAAAGTCACCTGAGTAGTTACCATTGATTTTTTTAGTTAGATCGCCTTGCTCTAAGGCATTCATCACGGTAATACAAGACTGTAATGGGGTAGAGATAGCATCTAGTGTATCGTTGATTGAAGAAACTATATCTTTATAAGCTCCTTGATGTAATTCACTATTTGCGCGCTCTGATAGCTCACCTAAATTAGCGGCTTTTGCTAGCATTGAGGTATCAGATAGAAGTCGCTCAATGGCATGCACGCTGGTTTCAAAGCTATTCAATATTTTTTCAAAATCACCTTTGAATTGTGTTTTATCTAGTTCGGGTAATTGCCCAATGGCAATATTATCAAGATAATTAGACGTGAGTTGTACAGGTTTAATAATTGCATCAAGCGTTTGATTGATACCGGTAATAATAGATTTAAATTCTCCATTATGTGCGTTGCTATCTGCACGGTTTGAAAGCTTGCCAGCTAAGGCTGAATCTACTAAATACGTAGAGTCAGAAATTAATAAGTTAATCGCTTTAGCGCTTTGTTCCAAAGATTGTTTAATCTTTAAAAAGTCGCCTCTATAGCTCCCTTCAATTTTACTTGGTATTTCACCACGTGAAATAGCAGTGAGGTATTTTTCTGTTTGCTGGACGGGCGAAACGATAGCATCAAGCAAGCGATTGATACCTTGGCTCAGTGTCAGCATGAAGCCGTTTAGATTATGAACCTCTAACCTGGCGTCTAATTGGCCTGCTACTGCAGCATTAATAATGTCGTCAACTTTATTTTCTGTGTTTCTCTGTTCGGTTAGATCATTGAGTTCAACGACCACACCAATTACTTCATTAGCATTATTTAAAACAGGGCTCGCTGTAACATTGAGATAAACATGCTCGATATTCATTTCGAATTGAACTTGTTGAGTTTTAGCTTGCTCAATATGTTGTTCATAGTTACTCGACAATATCTGAATAATATTAGACCCAATCAGTGTTGAAGGAGGGTTGATTAAACCTTGATAGCGATTGAATAGGGCGTTTGTTTGATTATTGACGTAAATGACTTCATTGGTTGTCTTGTAGAGTAATACTGGAGAAGAGGCATTGTCTAAAGCTTGTTTAATACGGCCGCTTTCTTCTGCTTGCTGTTTTTGTTGAAGCATTTGTTGAGTCAATTGCTCATTAGCTTTACGAATGTTCGTTTGCATCTTGTCGAGTGAGGCGAGTAAAACGCCAATCTCATCTTTGCTAGATGAGTTGATGCTATTTTCCAAATTACCGTTTGATATTTCATTTGCTATTTGTGAAGCTGATTTTATAGGGTGAGTGATCCAACGCTGAATTAACAATGCCATGCCAACGATGACAATAAAAGAAACAGCTAAGGTGATTACTGTGCTTTCAAAGATCGCTGCTTGTTTTTCTTCTCGAAGTCTGTTTACCGCTTTATCAACATATTTATCTATAGAACTGTTTAGTTGTTTCAGATGGGTGGATGCGGCTCTATCTATGCCTTTCACGGCTTTGTCGCCTGCTTGAGTATTGTAATTGGCAGACTGAAAGTCAGCCAATCCTAGTCGATATAACTCTCCGAGTTTTACGTGTTCATTTTTGAACTTATTAAGCTGATTTCTTATTTCATTAGGTAAATAATCATTCGCCATGAGATCAGAAGTCAGACTTTGTACGATTGTTTCTTGCTCATTAAACTGCTTTAGGTATTTTTTAAATTGATCAGGGTTTTCACCACGAATAAGTATATTTTTCCATTCTTGAACTTGAGTTTTGAATGTATTTAAGATGAGGTTGACTTTTAGTTGAGCACTTAGCTCTTCCTGAATAAGAACATCATATTCTTGAGCGATATATTTAACAGAGTTGATTGCGAACATAGCGCTAAGAAGTACTAAAGCTAGCCCACCAAAAACTGTGGTTAGTAACTTCGCTTTTACAGTCTTCATCTTCGTTCCCTAAAATTATTTCAGTATTATGAAGACTAGTGAAAAAAAATATAAATTCAATTACTTGGTTGGATAAAAACAACAAAAGGCCAATAAATCGGCCTTTTGTTAGAGTGATTACTTAAATTTTAGAAGAAGGCTCTAAAACCAAGCTTAAAGTTCCTACCTGGAAGCGGTGCTTGCTCTTTGATTACAGAAGTATGAACGAAGCCTAATTCATCTGTTAAGTTATCGATATTAAAATAAGCCATTACATCATTACCGGCGATATCAAAATCATACTGCATGCTGAAATCAACCAACGTATAACCGTCTGTTTTACTTTCGTAGGCAGTAATTTTATTTTGACTTGCGTAATGGGTAACAGTTACATCTGCAACTAAATTCTCTAGTGCGTATTCGTATTTAACACCAATTTTATTACTCGGAATACGAGGTAAATAACTTGAGTCTTTTAGTTTTGCTGTGATTGAATCAGCAAACAACTTAACCGTGTTTTCTTCATTCAGCTTGTAGTGAGTATCTAGTTCAAAACCATATAACTCAGCATTTTGGCTCTTGAATCGGTATACAGGCAACGCGCCTTCATGCTCATGATCAGCTTCTTCAATACCGTGTTCAGAAGAGTAAATTAAGCCAGTATTTTCTTGATAGTAATAGTTTTCAACATCGTTATAGAAGAAGTTTAGCGTATATCCAAACTCACCTGTGAATTTTCTGAAACTAATGTCAAAGTTTGTTGAGACTTCTTGGTCGATGTTTTCTGGTTCAAAGTGTATCTCACCTTCTTCTAAGTGATAACCAAGCCCTAACTCATAAGTACTTGTTGCTATATGCGTACCGTTAGAAAGTAGTTCGGCGGTTAAAGGTGAACGTTCAGAGTGTGACAAGTTAACAGCTATGTTTTGTCCTTCAGCATAATCATATACACCACCAATAGAGTAGCTCATATTTGTTTGGTTTAACTCATATGCAAGTAAACGTTTTTCGCCATGCTCTTCGTGCTCGTCCTCGTGCTCGTGCTCGTCATGCTCTTCGTGTGCTTCCTCAGTGATAACACTAGAAAGTTTGTAATCTTCAATTCTAGCACCAAGCTCAAGGGTAAAGTCACCAAACTTTTTTTCTTCCAACACGTAAAGTGCATGACTCGTTGTTTCAGTTGCAGGTGTAAATGCTTCAGCACCTTGTGCTTCATAATCACTATCAGAGAAATGGTAGCCGATAATACCATGCCAACCAGCAAGCTTATGTTCAAGGCTAGTTCTTAACTCAGACGTTTTATTTTTGAAAGTTGTGCCTACAGTGCCACCTTCAATCTCACTGTGTTGATAATCAGTAAAGCCCGCTTTTACGTTGATATTTTCAATGTAATCATTGTGCAGAGCGTAATTAAAAAGTGCTTGCCAACGGTCTTGTTTTACCCGTGCAAAAACACTTTCTTCATTATGACCTTCGTCTTCATGAGATTCATGTTCATCTTCTTCATGGCCTTCGTGCTCATGTTCTTCATGATCGTGGTCATGACCAGCATGGCTATGAGCTGGAATTCCATAATCTGTATCAATTCTGCCAAATGAGAACCCTAAAGTTAGGTGGTCATTTACATAGCTTGTACCAAAGTTAACCTGTTGAGAATCGATGAATGTATTTGGTACCGATTTTAAAAGTTCTTCGTGTTCCTCGTGCTCATCATGCTCACCGTGTTCCTCATGGGCTTCGTGTTCATCATGATCACTATGTTCTTCATGAGAAGGGTACTCAGGTGTGTCATAATCTTTACCGTTTCTTACCACACCGTCAAAATGGAAATTGAATCCATCTTTACCTGTTTCGAATAAAGCAGCATAAGTATTCGTGTTAGACACAGTATCGAAGCTATATCCAACAGCACCAGTTGGCGACTCAATGATGTCTGTCGGAATACGGTTATCTACAACGTTTACAACACCACCTATTGCACCAGAGCCATAAAGTAGGGTTGCTGGGCCACGTAATACCTCTATTTGTTCCGCGGATAAACTTTCGTTACTAGTCGCATGGTCAGGACCAATACGAGAAGCGTCGCTACTATCTAAGCCATTTTGAGTGATCTTAACTCTTGGGCCATCTAAGCCACGAATTATTGGGCTTGATGATACAGGGCCAAAGTAGCTGGCATTGATACCAGGTTGCCCTTTAAGTGTTTCACCTAAAGTTGGTTTAGCTTGTTTCTTTAATTCATCACCAGATAATACGGTTACTGGAGACGCCATTTCTAAATTATTTTTATGAAGGGCAGATGCATATACCACGATACTCTCAACAGAGCTTGGCTTTAGTGAAACTAAGACGTTTCCTTGATCTGATGTTATATCGATGCGCTCATCAATATAGTTATTCTTTGAAATATGTAGTTGACTATCAGCATCTGTATTTATTGTGAATTTACCAAATCGGTCGCTTAAAACCGTTTGTTTTTTACCATGTAAGTGTATTTTAGCGCCAGAAATAGGCTGGTTCTTTGAATCGACTACTTTTCCCGATATCTGTGCTGCATATAAAGGGGCTGAGGAGAGTGCAGCAAAAATTGCTGTCGCTAAAATTGAATACTTCTTCATGCTAAAAACTTCACTAACTTAATTAAATTAACGTTATGGTATAACAACACTGTCACCTAATCAACGAATGTTATAGTGTAACTTTGTTGAATTATCGCAATTTGTGCCTAAAATTAGCTAGAGTTAGTCAGGAGCATCTGATGAGTAAACCGTTTGTGTTTAAGGCCAGATTAAAGGTCGCAGATTTGTTTCATCATGCGAATCATGTTGAAGTTTTTACTACTGCATTGCTTAAAAGAGAAAGTGTTGATCATTTTCTATTAAGAGTACTTGGTTTTTGTGCACTTTCTTACAATGAAATGACTTTTTTAAATCAAAAGTCAGATAAATCCATGCCAGATGTTTGGTGTGAAAATGAAAACCAAGATGTTGTATTGGCTTTATATGCTTCTGAACTTGAACTCGAAGATTTAGCAAGGCTTAGTAAATTATACGAGAAACTGATTATCTTAAGTATTGAGGCTGAACCTTGGTTTAATGAAATATCAGCACACTTAATTCAATTTCATAATATTAGCGTTTTTAGTATCGATAGAACATTCATTGAAGAATTAAAAGATAATCTAACGAACAGTATTCATTGGGATATTTTGATAGAGCAAAACTCAATGAGCGTCAGTGACAAAGTAGGGTATTATCAAACCGAAGTTAAACAACTATGCTGAAGTTAAATAAGCGTAATTGAAATATCGGTCAGAGGTTTAGAGCAACACATTAACACTTCACCATCTCTTACAAATGCTAACGGCTCTTGGTTGTAAATCACTTCACCTGAGTTAAGTTTGGCTCTACATGCACCACAAAAGCCTTCTCTACATTGATAAGTAACTTCAATATTTGCTTTTTCGAGTGCATCCAGTATGGAAGGGCACTGAGCCGCAAATGTAAGCGGCTCAGAATGTTCTTCAATAGATATTTTAGAACTGGGTTTCGAATTCATTATAAATCGAAATCACCGAAGTCAGATGCATCAACTTGAGAGTCGATTTGACCAACTAAGTAAGAGCTGATCTCAGCTTCTTGTGGTGCAACTTGTACGTTGTCTGATACTAACCAGGCGTTGATCCAAGGGATTGGGTTGCTCTTAGTTTCAAAGATAGGCTTTAAACCAACAGCTGACATACGAGTGTTCGTAATGTATTCAACATATTGGCAAAGAATGTCTTTGTTTAAACCAATCATAGAACCATCTTTAAACAGATATTCAGCCCATTCTTTCTCTTGCTGTGCAGCTTCTTCGAACATACGAATTGCTTCGGCTTCACATTGCGCAGCAACAATAGACATCTCAGGATCGTCTTTACCTTCTTGCATAATATTTAGAATATGCTGAGTACCAGAAAGGTGAAGGGCTTCGTCACGGGCGATAAGCTTGATGATCTTTGCGTTACCTTCCATCAGTTCACGCTCTGCAAAAGCAAATGAACAAGCGAAGCTTACATAGAAGCGGATAGCTTCTAAAATGTTTACAGACATGATGCAAAGATAAAGCAGTTTCTTAAGCTCAAATAAGTTAATTCGAACTTCTTCACCATTAATTACATGCTTGCCTTCACCGTAAAGGTTATAAATAGACACCTTTTCGATTAACTCGTCATAATACTTAGTAACCGCGTCAGCACGCTCATTGATTTTATCGTTGCTTACGATGTCGTCAAAGATAACTTCAGGTGACTGCGTTACGTTACGAATAATATGTGTATATGAACGGCTGTGAATTGTTTCACTGAACGCCCAAGTTTCAATCCAAGTTTCAAGCTCTGGGATTGAAACGATAGGTAATAATGCAACGTTTGGCGAACGGCCTTGAACACTATCTAGCAATGTTTGATATTTCAAGTTGCTTAAGAAAATGTGCTTTTCATGTTCAGGCAACGCTTGGAAATCTAAGCGGTCTTTAGACACATCAACTTCTTCTGGACGCCAGAAAAACGAAAGCTGCTTTTCAATTAACTTTTCAAAAATAGGGTATTTCTGCTGGTCATAACGTGACACGTTTACAGTTTGACCAAAAAACATTGGTTCTTTTAACTGGTCGTTATGATTTCTGCTAAATGTAGAATAAGACATATTTAATAATACTCGATAACGCAAAAAAGTGAGTAAGCACATTGCTTACTCACGTCTTAATTAAATTTTACACGCGCCGCCTTCGCAGCCATCATCTTCAATTTCTGGTTTTAATTCGTCTTGAGAGTCTGACGCACCATCACGTGTATTGTGATAATAAAGTGTCTTAACACCCAACTTATAAGCAGTAAGCAGGTCTTTAAGAAGCAACTTCATTGGTACTTTACCACCTTCAAAGCGGCTTGGATCATAATTTGTGTTTGCAGAGATAGTTTGGTCTATAAACTTCTGCATAATACCAACAAGACCAAGGTAACCGTCATTCGATGGGATGTCCCAAAGTAGCTCATATTGATCTTTTAGCTTTTCGTACTCAGGCACAACTTGCTTCAAGATACCATCTTTACTTGCTTTAACACTGATATGGCCTCGAGGTGGCTCAATACCATTTGTCGCATTTGAGATCTGTGAAGAGGTCTCTGATGGCATCAGCGCAGATACAGTAGAGTTACGCATGCCGTGCTCTTGAATGCTCGCGCGCAGCGCATCCCAATCAAGACGAAGTTCTTCGCTACAAATATTATCTAAGTCACGCTTGTAAGTATCAATCGGCATAATACCTTTTGAGTACGTTGTCTCATTGAACTTAGGACATGCACCACGCTCTTTAGCAAGTTCATTTGAAGCTTTCATTAGATAGTATTGAATCGCTTCGAATGTGCGGTGTGTTAGGTTATTTGCACTACCATCAGAGTATTTAACGCCATTTTTCGCAAGATAATAAGCATAATTAATTACACCAATACCTAGCGTACGACGACCCATAGTTGCAGTGTGAGCAGCAGGAACAGGGTAGTCTTGGAAATCTAATAGATTATCAAGTGCACGAACGGCAAGCTCGGCTAACTCTTCAAGTTCGTCTAGAGATTCGATTGCGCCAAGGTTAAATGCTGATAGCGTACACAGCGCGATTTCACCTTCTGGATCATTAATGTGTGAAAGCGGCTTTGTCGGCAACGCAATTTCAAGACATAAGTTAGACTGACGAATAGGTGCAACTTTTGAATCAAACGGACTATGTGTATTACAGTGGTCAACGTTTTGTAAGTAAACGCGGCCTGTACTCGCACGCTCTTGCGCAAACATAGAGAATAATTCAATGGCTTTAATGCGCTTTTTACGAATAGACTCATCTTGCTCGTACTGCGTATATAAACGCTCGAACTCTTCTTGATCTTCAAAGAATGCATCATAAAGACCAGGCACATCAGACGGGCTGAATAGTGTGATGTAGTCGTCTTTGATAAGGCGAGCGTACATTGTTTTGTTGAACTGCACACCGTAATCTAGGTGACGAACACGGTTTTCTTCAACACCACGGTTGTTTTTAAGTACCAGTAGGTTTTCTACTTCTAAATGCCAAAGCGGGTAGAATAGGGTAGCTGCACCACCGCGTACACCACCTTGAGAACAACTTTTAACAGCCGTTTGGAAGTGCTTATAAAAAGGAATACACCCTGTGTGGTAAGCTTCACCGTTACGAATTGGGCTGCCTAGGGCACGAATACGACCCGCATTAATACCAATACCAGCACGTTGGCTGACATATTTAACGATTGCTGATGAAGTCGCATTGATTGAATCTAAGCTATCACCCGTTTCAATTAATACACAAGAGCTGAATTGTCGTGTTGGTGTACGAACACCTGCCATGATAGGTGTCGGTAATGAAATCTTGAATAAAGAAACCGCATCGTAGAAACGTTTGATGTAATCAAGACGAGTTTCTTTCGGGTAATCAGAGAATAAACTTGCGGCTACAAGAATATATAAAAACTGAGCACTCTCATAGATTTCGCCAGTTACACGGTTTTGTACAAGGTACTTACCTTCTAACTGTTTCACTGCTGCATAGCTGAAGTTTAAGTCGCGGCTATGATCTAAGTAGTTATCAAGCTCGTCAATTTCTTGCTCGGTATAATCGATAAGAAGGTGTTGATCATAACGCTTTTGTTCAACCAGCTTTGTAATGTGGTCGTATAAACGTGGCGGCTCAAACTGGCCATATGCTTTCTTGCGTAAGTGAAAAATAGCTAAACGCGCAGCAAGGTACTGGTAATCCGGAGAATCTTTATCGATTAAATCAGCAGCAGCTTTAATGATAGTTTCATGAATATCTTCAGTACGGATCCCATCATAAAATTGAATGTGTGACTTTAATTCAACCTGAGAAACTGAAACATTATCTAAGCCTTCTGCAGCCCAAGTAATGACGCGGTGAATTTTATCGAGATCGAGCGGCTCTTTGCGGCCGTTTCTTTTACTGACAGATAACTGTTGGTTCATAGCTGTGCCTGTAATCCTTCGGATTGAATATTTAAAAAATAATTGGCGAAAAATAGCTCAGGTTTTGACCACTATATATGGTGGTTCTTCTGATTGGGATCACAAGATAGTGGGGTTCAATTTAATTTGCAATAGCAAGGTAAATGCACAAATGTGGATAAGTTTGGGATAAATAAAAAGTGTTAGTAACTATTAACCTTTTGAGGTTTGATGCAAGTAACCTCAGCAGGAAATCAATAAAAATGATGCGATTTTTAAAGAAAATAAAAAAAATTTTAGAGTGTTTTCTTAATGAGCAGCTTGTGGCGATGAAAGAGCCAAAACACTAGATATAGTGTTTTGGCGTAAATATGAGCACTAGATATGGTCAAGCACTAAAAGTGGGTTAGTTAAATTTAGATCTGCTTGCCAACTGTACGCGTCTTCTAGACTTGGGATGTATCCCCACAAAGCACAAGCAGAAGTCATACCTGCCGCTTTTGCTGCTTGAATATCTCGTTGTGCATCACCGACATAAAGGCATTCGGATGAGCTAATGCCTAATTGTTCCGCTGCATATAATAATGGCTTCGGTGAAGGCTTAGCTTCATCTAATGTGTCTCCACAAACAATAACTTCAATTTCTTTAAGTGCAGAAATTTGTCCAACAAGAGGTAAAGTCAGGAATGTGGGCTTATTTGTCATGATAGCGACTTTAATATCATCATTAATTAAAGATTGAATTAATTTTGGTACACCGTCAAAGCAATCAGTATGCACAGCAATATTGGCTTCATAATGATCAAGTACATCTTGTCTTAAGCGAGCTAAATCAAATTCAGCGAGCCGACTACCAAAGCCAACTTCTAAAAGTGCTTTTACACCATCAGAAATCGCAGGGCTATATACTTCTCGAGAAACAGCAGCAAGACCATTTATTTCGAGAACGTGGTTTAAAGCTGCCCCCAAGTCGTCAGTGGTGTCGAGTAGGGTGCCATCTAAATCGAATATGACAGCCTTCATTAATCAAGTTTCTCGAAATGTAGTAAGTAATTCACACTGACATCATCAGTCAAGGTGAATGTTTTATTGATTGGGTTGTAATTGATCCCCGCACTGGCGCGTACTTTAAGACCAGCTTTTTCAGCCCAGCCGATTAAAACAGAAGGGCGAATAAACTTATCGTGCTCATGTGTACCCTCAGGTACCATTTTTAGAATTTTTTCAGCACCGACGATAGCAAGCAAATACGCTTTAATGGTTTTGTTTAACGTTGAAAAGAACACACTTGCGCCAGGCTTTGCCATTTTTGCAGCAGCTTGAACAATAGATTCAGGATCTGGGACGTGCTCAAGCATTTCCATGCATGTTACTACATCAAATTTATCAGTATTGTTTGCGGCAAATTCTTCTGCGGGTACTTTTATATAGTCAACTTTTACACCCACTTCTAAAGCGTGCAGTTTGGCAACATTGAGTGGCTCTTGGCCTAAGTCTATACCGGTCGCTTTGGCCCCAAGTTTCGCCATGCTTTCAGTTAAAATACCGCCACCACAGCCGATATCAACAACTTGTTTATCAAATAAACCATTAGATTTGTCATTAATAAAATCGAGACGTAACGGATTAATATCGTGAAGGGGTTTAAATTCTCCTTCTGTATCCCACCATCTTTCTGCGATGCTCTCAAATTTCGCAATTTCTTGTGGATCTACATTCTGATGCTCGGTCATAAAAAACTTCCTCGTGAATCTGAGCGCATTTAAATTGGATTATTTCAAAATCACACGGATTTTGCGCCTGTAATAATAATAAATCTGTGTTAGCATGGGCGTTGATATTAATAATAACTTAATCTCTAGGGCACTTGATAGTGCTAATAGAGATAGACTCTGAAGGAAAGTGCAATCAATGACTGATCTCGCCAATGAAATCCTCCCAGTCAATATCGAAGACGAGTTAAAAAATTCATACCTAGATTACGCGATGAGTGTAATCGTAGGTCGTGCATTACCAGACGTACGTGACGGTCTAAAGCCTGTTCACCGTCGTGTATTATTTGCCATGAATGAGCTTCGTAACGACTGGAATAAGCCTTATAAGAAGTCGGCTCGTGTTGTCGGTGATGTTATCGGTAAATACCACCCGCATGGTGACAGTGCTGTATACGACACCATTGTTCGTATGGCTCAGCCTTTCTCTCTACGTTATATGCTGGTTGACGGTCAAGGTAACTTCGGCTCTGTTGACGGTGACTCTGCTGCTGCTATGCGTTATACCGAAGTACGTATGGCGAAAATGTCGCATGAACTATTAGCTGATCTTGAAAAAGAAACGGTTGACTATGTACCTAACTACGATGGTACAGAGCAAATCCCTGATGTTTTACCAACGAAAGTGCCTAACTTATTAGTAAATGGCTCATCGGGTATCGCTGTTGGTATGGCAACAAACATTCCACCTCATAACTTAACTGAGGTGATCAACGGCTGTTTAGCGCTTATTCAAAATCCTGATTTAACGATTGAAGAGTTAATCGAATATATCCCAGGTCCAGATTTCCCAACTGCCGCGATCATTAACGGTAAGAAGGGCATCGAACAAGCATACAAAACGGGTCGTGGTAAGATTTACATTCGTGCGCGTGCTGAAATTGAAGTGGATGAAAAATCAGGTCGTGAAACGATCATCGTCCATGAAATTCCATATCAAGTTAACAAAGCACGCTTAATCGAAAAAATTGCTGAGCTTGTAAAAGATAAGAAAATCGAAGGCATTAGTGCACTTCGTGACGAGTCTGACAAAGACGGTATGCGTATCGTTATTGAGGTTAAGCGTGGTGAAGTGGGTGAAGTTCTATTAAATAACCTTTACGCACAAACACAAATGCAAACTGTATTCGGTATGAATATGGTTGCGCTAGATAATAACCAACCTAAGTGTTTCAACTTAAAAGAAATGCTTGATGCGTTTATTATCCACCGTCGTGAAGTTGTAACTCGTCGTACGGTATTCGATTTACGTAAAGCACGTGATCGAGCGCATACACTTGAAGGTCTCGCAATTGCACTTGCGAATATCGACCCAATTATTGAGTTAATTCGTAAGTCTCCAACCCCATCAGAAGCGAAGCAAGCGCTTGTTTCACGTCCTTGGGAGTTGGGTACTGTTAAAGCCATGCTTGAAAAAGCAGGTGAAGACAACGTTGCACGTCCTGATTGGTTAGCTGCTGAACTTGGTATCCGTGACGGTCAGTACTATTTATCTGAGCAACAAGCACAAGCTATTCTTGATTTACGCTTACACAAGCTAACAGGCCTTGAACACGAGAAGATCCTTGGTGAATATCAGGAGCTATTAGACCTAATTGCAGAACTTCTTTATATCCTTTCTTCACCAGAAAGATTAATGGAAGTTATTCGTGATGAGCTTGTTGAGATCAAAGAGCAATATGGTGATGAGCGTCGTACTGAGATCAGTGCTGCTGCCCACGATATTAGCCTTGAAGATCTGATTAATGAAGAAGATGTAGTTGTAACACTTTCTCACGAAGGCTATGTAAAGTATCAGCCATTATCTGATTACGAAGCGCAGCGTCGTGGCGGTAAAGGTAAAGCTGCAACTAAGATGAAGGATGAAGACTTCATCGAACGTCTGTTAGTTGCAAATACCCACGATACTATCTTGTGTTTCTCGACAGCTGGTCGATTGTACTGGTTGAAAGTTTATCAATTACCACTCGCATCTCGTCAAGCACGCGGCAAGCCAATCGTTAACTTGTTACCACTTGAAGCGGATGAACGTATCACAACCATTTTACCGGTTCGTGAATATGAAGATGACAAGTATGTATTAATGGCAACAGCAAACGGTACTGTTAAGAAGACACCTTTAACAGCGTATAGCCGTCAACGCGCAAGCGGTATTATTGCAATCAACCTTAACGAAGGTGATAACCTGATCGGTGCTGATATCACAGATGGTAGCAACGACATCATGCTATTCACAGATCATGGTAAGGTAGTTCGATTCAACGAAAAGCTTCGTGATTCAGAAACAGGTGAAGTTAAGATCGATCCTGAGACTGGCGAAGAAATGCTTGCTTTACGTCCTATGGGCCGTACAGCAACCGGTGTTCGCGGTATTAAGATGCCTGAGGGTGTTAAAGTTGTATCGTTGATCGTACCTAAGAATGACGGTGCAATCTTGACCGTTACTGAGAATGGTTATGGTAAACGTACACCATTAGAAGACTATCCAGCGAAGAGCCGTGCAACACAAGGGGTTGTATCAATTAAGGTATCTGAGCGTAACGGTAACGTAGTCGGTGCGGTGCAAGTTGAAGATAATAATGAAATCATGATTATCTCAAACCGCGGTACGCTTGTACGTACTCGTGTTAACGAAGTTTCTACAGTAGGTCGTAACACACAAGGTGTTATTTTGATAAGAACTATTGACGAAGAACAAGTAGTTGGTTTACAACGTATCGAGGAAATCGAAGTTGATGAATTACCTGAAGACGGTTCTGAAGCAGTAGTGCAAGATAACCTGGAAGGTACACAAGAGAGTAGCGAAGATACTCCAAGTGAATAAATCTTAAAAAGCGGCTTCGGCCGCTTTTTTTAACTCTAAAAAGCGTGAAGTTATTTATAACGATAACTCAATGTGTTCACAAATATACAGTTTAGGAATGAGGAAATGACGGTATATAACTTTTGTGCTGGTCCGGCAATGTTGCCACCAGAAGTAATGAAAAAAGCACAACAAGAATTTTTAAATTGGCAGAACCTAGGTGTATCTGTCATGGAAGTGAGCCACAGAGCTCAGCCTTACCTAGAAATGGTAAAAGAGTGCGAAGCAAGCCTTCGTCGTTTAATGAATATTTCAGATGAATTTGAAGTTTTATTTATGCATGGCGGTGGTCGTGGACAATTTGCTGCTGTGCCTTTAAATCTACACCTAGATGATGCTCCTGGTGTTTATGTTGAGAATGGTATTTGGTCTAGTGGCGCGACGACAGAAGGTGCTAAATTTACTGAAGTAGAAGGCATTAATATTCGCACTGATGTAGATGGTCAATTCGATATTCAGCCAGTAGCACAGTGGAACTTACCAGAGAAAGCATCGTTTATTCATTATTGTCCTAACGAAACAATCGACGGTATTGAGATATACGAAGTACCAAAGCACGATGCACCTATCGTGGCAGATATGTCTTCAATGATCTTGTCACGTGAAATCAATGTAGATGATTTTGATTTAATTTATGCTGGTGCTCAGAAAAATATCGGCCCTTCAGGTTTATGTATTGTTATCGTGCGTAAAACCTTGTTAAAGCGAGAAGGCTTACCACGTCCAGCTATACTTGATTATGCGATTGAAGCAAAACAAGGCAGTATGTATAACACGCCGCCAACTTTTGCATGGTATTTAGCAAATGAAGTATTTCAATACCTAGAGTCAATCGGTGGTGTTAAAGCAATGGAAGCGCATAATAAGAAAAAAGCAGCGATCTTATATGACTATATTGATAGCTCAGATTTTTATTCTAATAAAGTTGCTACACACTGTCGCTCATTGATGAATGTCCCATTTTGGCTGAAAGATGATGCTTTAAACGATAAGTTCTTAGCTGAAGCTGAAGCCGCAGGGTTGTTAGCCCTTGAAGGACATAGGTTTGTTGGCGGTATGCGTGCAAGTATTTATAACGCAATGCCAGTAGAAGGTATTGAAGCTCTAGTCGCGTTTATGGATAAATTTGCACAGGAAAATAGTTAATGGAACAACTTACCTTAAAGCCAATTAAAAAGGTAAGCGGTTCAGTAACCTTACCTGGCTCAAAAAGCCTTTCAAACCGAATTTTGCTCCTTGCAGCACTTGCAGATGGTGTGACGCAAGTCACTAACTTGCTTGATAGCGATGACATCAGACACATGCTAAAAGCACTTGGACAGTTAGGTGTTAAAGTTGAACTTAACGAAGACAAGACCATCGCAACTGTGCATGGTGTTTCAGGAAAATTCAAAACACCAGATGAACCGCTATTTTTAGGTAATGCTGGTACTGCATATCGTCCTTTGACAGCTGTTTTAGCTGCTATTGAAGGCAATTATGAGCTCATTGGCGAGCCTAGAATGGAGGAGCGCCCGATAGGTCATTTAGTTGATGCATTAGATTCTATTGATGCAGATATTACTTACCTTAAAAATAAAGATTATCCACCATTAAAAATCATTGGTAAAAAGCTAGTAGGCGGACATGTAGAGATTGATGGCAGTATTTCAAGTCAATTTTTGACAGCTATTTTAATGGCTGCCCCTTTATTCGATGGTGATTTAAATATCTCGATCATTGGTGAATTAGTTTCTAAACCTTATATCGATATTACAATTGGTGTGATGGCAAAATTTGGTGTGCATGTAGAAAATGACAATTACCAGCATTTTGTTGTTAAAGCAGGTCAAAGCTATCAGTCACCAAAGAGCATTATGGTAGAAGGGGATGCCTCATCTGCGTCTTACTTTATTGCTGCTGCAGCCATTAATGGTGGTGAAATAGAAATCAATGGCGTCGGCAAGGCAAGTGTGCAGGGTGATATTGGTTTTGCAAAAGTGATGGAGCAAGTTGGCGCGAAGATCGATTGGTATGATGAAAAACTGGTCGTTCGCAAAGGCGAATTAAAGGGCGTTGATATCAATGCCAACGCAATTCCTGATGCTGCTATGACATTAGCGACAGTGGCACTGTTTGCCAAAGGCAAAACGGCTATTAGAGATATATACAATTGGCGTGTAAAAGAAACAGATCGATTACATGCTATGGCAACTGAATTAAAAAAATTAGGTGCTGAAGTTGTTGAAGGTAATGACTTTATTGAAGTTACACCGCCTGAAAAATTGCACCTAGTTGATATTGATACTTATGATGATCATAGAATCGCCATGTGTTTTTCAATGGTCGCAGTGGGCGGCCAAGAAGTGATCATTAATGATCCAAAATGTACGGCGAAAACCTTCCCAACATACTTCGATGTACTTGCATCATTGAGCACTCATTAATCTCCCAAGATCTTGAAAAAGCAGGGTTATAACATTATAGCCCTGTACCTCAATTATATTATTTAACAAAAAGTTACAGCTAAAACAGGATCTATTCATAAAACATGATGTATAATGCCGCGGAATTTTTTGGTGAGCATTTCAGGAGGTTTAAATGCAGGCTGCAATGCCAGTTATCACCGTTGACGGTCCAAGTGGTTCAGGTAAAGGAACTGTTTGTCGTTTATTAGCTGAAAAATTGAATTGGGAAGTGCTAGATAGTGGTGCGATTTATCGTGTTTTAGCACTTGCTGCAATTCATCACCACATAGAATTAGACAACGAAGAAGCATTAGTGCCTCTTGCTGCTAATCTTGATGTGCAATTTCCAATCGACCGTGAAACTAAATCATGTAAAGTGATTTTAGAAGGCGAAGACGTTAGTTTAACGATCCGAAATGAAGAAGTGGGCGCTGCTGCATCAAAAGTTGCTGCGTTACCACGAGTTCGTGAAGCTTTGTTGCGTCGCCAGCGTGCATTTAGAACCGAAGCAGGTTTAATTGCAGATGGTCGTGATATGGGCACAGTTGTATTTCCAAATGCAGAAGTTAAGATTTACCTTACAGCAAGCGCAGAAGAGCGTGCTCAACGTCGTTTCGACGAGTTGAATGGTCGTGGGTTAAATGTTACACTAAGTGGTCTTCTTGCTGATATTCAAGCGAGAGATGACAGAGATATGAATCGTAAAGTAGCGCCGCTAGTGCCTGCTGAAGATGCCATTGTAATTGATACGACAACATTAAACGCTGAACAAGTGTTTAATGAAGTTCAAAACATTCTTGAACAAGCCGTCATTAATGGTAAGTTAAAACAATCTCTTATAGCATAGATTTTTAATGTACTGACAGGAAGTCGGTGCTTGTTAAACTACCCCATGCGGCATGGTTGCCAATTGGATTATTAAATATTTAGAGACGTATAATGTCAGAAAATTTTGCGCAGTTATTTGAAGAAAGCCTAAAGGGTTTTGAAGCAGAACAAGGTTCAATCGTTAAAGGTACTGTTATCTCAATCGAGAACAACATCGTTCTTGTTGACGCTGGCCTTAAATCTGAAAGTGCAATCCCTGCTGAGCAATTCAAAAATGCTGCTGGTGAACTAGAAGTTGCTGTTGGTGATGAAGTAGACGTAGCACTAGATGCTATCGAAGATGGTTTCGGTGAAACTATCCTTTCTCGTGAGAAAGCTAAGCGTCACGAAGCTTGGATCCGTCTTGAAAAAGCATGTGAAGAGCAAGAGACTGTTACTGGTATCATCAATGGTAAAGTTAAAGGCGGTTTCACTGTTGAAGTTGATTCAATCCGTGCATTCCTACCTGGTTCACTTGTTGATGTTCGTCCAGTACGTGACACAACTCACCTTGAAGGTAAAGAGTTAGAGTTCAAAGTAATCAAGCTTGACCAGAAGCGTAACAACGTTGTTGTTTCTCGTCGTGCAGTTATCGAGTCTGAAAACTCACAAGAGCGTGATGAACTACTTGCTAACCTTGTTGAAGGTCAAGAAGTTAAAGGTATCGTTAAGAACCTTACTGACTACGGTGCATTCGTAGACCTAGGTGGTGTTGATGGTCTTCTACACATCACTGACATGGCTTGGAAACGCGTTAAGCACCCAAGTGAAATCGTTAACGTTGGTGACGAAATCGCAGTTAAAGTACTTAAGTTCGACAAAGAGAAGACACGTGTTTCTCTAGGTCTTAAGCAACTTGGCGAAGATCCATGGGCAGCTATCGCTGGTCGTTACCCTGAAGGTGCTAAGCTTTCAGGTCGTGTAACTAACCTAACTGACTACGGTTGTTTCGTTGAAATCGAAGAAGGTGTTGAAGGTCTAGTTCACGTTTCAGAAATGGATTGGACTAACAAAAACATCCACCCTTCAAAAGTTGTTTCACTAGGTGACACTGTTGAAGTTATGGTTCTTGAAATCGACGAAGAGCGTCGTCGTATTTCTCTAGGTCTTAAGCAGTGTATTGCTAACCCATGGCAAGAATTTGCTCGCCTACAGAACAAAGGCGACCAAGTTACTGGTAAGATCAAGTCAATCACTGACTTCGGTATCTTCATCGGTCTTGAAGGTGGTATCGACGGTCTTGTACACCTATCTGACATCTCTTGGAACACTCCAGGTGAAGAAGCGGTACGTGAGTACAAGAAAGGCGACGAAATCACTGCAATCGTACTTCAAGTTGACCCAGAGCGTGAGCGTATCTCACTAGGCGTTAAGCAAATTGAAGCAGATCCTTTCAATAACTACCTAGACGCAAACAAAAAAGGTGCTATTGTTAAAGGTAAAGTGACTGAAGTTGACGCGAAAGGTGCAACTGTTGAGCTTATCGAAGGTGTTGAAGGTTACATCCGTGTAGCTGACATCGCTCAAGAGCGTGTTGAAGATGCAACAACTGTTGTTTCTGCAGGCGACGAAATCGAAGCTAAATTCGTAGGTGTTGATCGTAAGAACCGTACTATCAGCCTATCAGTTAAAGCTATGTTCGAAGCTGAAGAGAAAGAAGTTCTTGAGAAGCTTAAGAAAGAAGAGCCTGCATTCGAAAATGCAATGGCTGCAGCTTTCAAAAACGCTCAGAAAGACTAATTTCGAGTACAGATAGAAAGGGCACTTTTGCCCTTTCTTTTTATTTTGAGGAAAAATTATGACAAAGTCAGAATTGATAGAACAGTTAGCTGAACAACATATTCATATTCCTGTGAAGGACGTTGAAAATGCCGTTAAAGAGATTCTTGAACAAATGGCAGGGTCATTAGCAGATTCAGATCGCATTGAGATCCGTGGATTTGGTAGTTTTTCGCTACATTACCGTGCCCCTCGTACTGGTCGTAACCCTAAGACTGGTGAAACAGTTGAATTAGATGGTAAACACGTCCCACACTTTAAGCCTGGTAAAGAGCTTAGAGACAGAGTAAACGCAAGTATTGCAGGTTAAGGGTAGGGTAGCAGTTGGTAAAGATCGCCAAAAAAGGATTGTTGTTAGTTCTAATAGTTTTAGCTTTTGTAATAGGTTCACAAAACCCTTCAGAAGTACAAGTAAACTATATATTAGCGAGTAGCACTTTACCTCTTGCCACTATTCTCGCAATCACATTTATTATTGGGTTGTTGATTGGTTGTTTAATCGGCACTGCTTCAGTTTCTAAACTAAAATGGCAGAATTACCGTTTAAATAGAAAAGATAAAGTAAACGCTGATCAGATAAATACTCAATAATGATAGAACTGCTGTTTTTACTTCTTCCTGTTGCTGCTGCTTACGGTTATGTAATGGGTAAGAATAGTGCTAAAAATCAAGCTCATGAATACAGCAGAAAAATAACGTCCGAATATAGTAAAGGGCTAAAATTCTTACTAGACCGTGAAGAAGATCAGGGTCTTGAACACCTTATTCAACTTCTTGAAGTTTCTGCCGACTCTGTCGAGCATTACCTTACTTTAGCCAGTTTATTTCGCAAACGAGGCGAAATAGATAGAGCAATCAAAATTCATGAACTCCTTCTTAATCAGCCTAATTTAGATGAACGCATCATGTCTGATTGCAGACTTGAGCTTGCGCAAGATTACATTATGGCTGGCTTATTAGACAGTGCTGAAGAGCATTTAATTATTCTAGTTAAGTCTAATAACACCCAAGCACTAGAGCCAATTATTAATTTATATTCACAAATGAGCGAATGGCAAAAAGGCGTGAATATGTTTGAAGCTCACAGTGACTTATTTAGTAAAAGAAGTCATTGTGCCGCAATCGCAAACTTCTATTGTGAAACCGCATTATCTAATCAAACGCCTAAATTAATGGAAAAGACGTTTGCACTAAACCATAAAACAATTCGCCCTATGTATGAACTTGGTTTAGATGCTTATAACAATGAAGATTATGTGAAGAGTATATATTATTGGCGAAAACTCATTTGTAGCTTTACTGATACAGCGCCAATTTATATGGAACAACTTGAGCATAGCTATAATGCACTTAATTTACAGTCTCAGTTTTATGAACTGATCAGTGAATTATTGCCCAAGGGCGGTATGCTGATAAAAATAAAACATTGCCAATCTTTATTGGAATTAAATAAAGCAAATGAAGCGATAGAATTTCTAACTGATAGTTTAAAACGTGAGCCATCAATTAGAGGTTTTAGTTACTTATTAAAACTGCTGAGTAGTAAAAACCACAAACTACAAGATGTATTAAATGAGATAGATCATTTAGTTACATCCTACATAAATACCAAACCAGAGTATCAGTGTCGTCACTGTGGTTTTACAAGCCATAAATTATATTGGCTTTGCCCTTCTTGTAAGCACTGGGAGACCATTCGACCAAATAAAGGCGTTGATGGTTTTTAAGGCTTACTTAACTTTATTCGATTAGGATTATTATGTCTCAACACGATTCTAAAAAAGTATTAATTGCGCTTGACTATGACAATGAACAAGCAGCATTAGACTTTGTTAAGCAACTTTCTCCTCAAACGTGTCGCCTTAAAGTCGGTAAAGAAATGTTCACCTATTTCGGACCTCAGTTTGTTAAACAGTTAGTTGACTTAGGTTTTGATGTATTCTTAGACCTAAAATTCCATGATATTCCTAATACAGTTGCTAAAGCTGTAACAGCCGCTGCTGAGCTAGGTGTGTGGATGGTTAACGTGCATGCAAGTGGTGGTCTAGAAATGATGCAAAAGGCAAAAGAAGCTTTAGCTAAATATGAAAATGGTCCATTACTGATTGCTGTAACTGTTCTAACAAGTATGGATCAGGCACAGTTATCACGTTTAGGTGTTGATAAAACGCCACAAGAGCAAGTTTTATATCTTGCCAAGCTTGCACAAGAAGCAGGCCTTGATGGTGTCGTATGTTCAGCTCAAGAAGCTGAAAGCTTAAAAACTGAATTGGGTGCTGACTTCAAATTAGTGACACCAGGTATTCGTCCTGTTGGTGCAGATGTTGGCGACCAAAAGCGCATTATGACACCAAAGAAAGCGGTTGAAGCGGGAAGTGATTATTTAGTAATAGGTAGACCAATTACTAAAGCTGAAGATCCTGTTAAAGCGTTAGAAGCCATTAATTTGGAAATTAACGCTTAAATTGACTAACGAAGGTATAAAAGGCAGCGCAAGCTGCCTTTTTCTTAAATAGTTTTGTTTACTTTTCTTTCAAAGAAATAGACTTAGCTTCGATATCAATCAAGCCTTGTTTAAACAAACCGCCGATAGCTTTTTTAAAGTTTGCTTTACTTGAGCCAAAACGTTTCTTAATTTCTTCAGGATCAGATTTATCGCCAAGAGGAATAAAGCCCTCTGAGTTTTTAAGTTCAGACAAAATCTGCTCACCAAGATCTTTAAATTTTTGCACGCCTTGCTTTTCAAGTACGACATCTATTTTGCCATCTTCTCTAACTTGTTTGATAAATCCTTTTAACTTCTGACCGATAAACAGTCTTTTGAAAACGGTATTAAAAAACACCACACCTGTATGACTGTCATTAATGATAACTTTAAAGCCAATATCTGTTTTAGAAGCAACGATTAAATCGACTTCTTCGTTTGGTTGATATGACGGTGTTTCTTTGTCTAAAAATTTCTTTAAGTTACTAGATGCACAAATACGTTTACTTGCATTATCTAAATATAATTTAACAAGATAGCTATAGCCTTCACGCATTTTTGGCTTTTGTTCATTGTAAGGAGACAAAATATCTTTATCGATACCAATATCTAAGAAAGCGCCAATCTTATTTATTTCTTTAACTCTTAATAAAGCGAAATCGCCAACTTGAGCAATTACATCTTTAGTCGTAGCAGTAGGGTGACCTAAATTATCTTGGTAGATGAAAACCTGAACGCTATCACCTTCTTCTAAATACTCTGGTACTTCAGACTTTTTCAGAAAAACTTCGCCTAGTTGACCGCCGTCTAAATAAGCCCCTTCAGCGCAAAGCTCAGTGATTTGTAAATGTTGTTTTGTGCCTAACATAATTATTCCTCAGTTGGCTTTGGCTTACGTCTTAATGGTGCTGCACCATCCACGTCGAATGGCGCAGGGATAGGCTTTTTATTTTTCTTAATCGGCTTTTTATAAGGTTTTTTCTTAACCTTTTTAACCGTATCTTTTGATTTTGGAGTAATTTTTTTGGCCGGTTTTGGTGGTCTAAGGCCTTTAAATTTACCCTCTAACCCTTCAATGACTTTGAAATCAGGGATTTCATGTAAATATGACTTAATGGCTAGGTAGCTCTTCCAATCTTTAGGACCTACGAATGATACTGCAACACCTTTAAAGCCAGCTCGCCCGGTACGACCTATTCGGTGCACATATTCTTCGGCTTGTTTAGGAAGATCGAAATTAATAACGTGCGTGACGCTTAACAAGTCAAGACCCCGTGACGCAACGTCTGTGGTCACTAATACTTTAAATAAGCCGCGACTAAATGAATCCATAATATCTAAGCGCTTGGTTTGCGTTAAATCACCCGCAAGACCTACTGCAGAGATATCCATTTCTTTAAGTAATTCACTAATGCGCTGCGTGTCGTTTCTTGTGGCTGTAAAAATGATGCATTGACCAACAGAAGCATCAGCAACTAAATGTTTGAGAAGTGCTTCTTTGTGATCAAGGTGATCAGCAAAATATAGTGCTTGCTCAATGTCGTCGTGTTTCTGCTGAGCATCACTCAAAATGATGCGTTTTGGTGCTTTTAAGAGCTGACGAGAAGTGACTTCAACTTGTGCATGATCTAAAGTCGCTGAAAATAGCAATGTTTGCCTTAGACGATGATCAGCTGATTGGTTGATTAAGTTTAATTGTTCTTCGAAACCTAAATCTAACATGCGATCAGCTTCATCGAAAATTAGCAGTTCTAAACCGTTCAATTGCACTGTATTTTGAGAAAGGTGATCGGCTAAGCGACCTGGTGTAGCTACAACAATGTGTGGGTTTTTACGAAGTGCTTTCACTTGGTCATTAAAGTTCTCACCGCCAAGGATTTTTACTAAAGAAATATTAGTACTTGCAATTAACAGTCGGCATTGATTAAAAACTTGTGTCGCGAGCTCACGTGTAGGTGCAATGATAAGCGCTCTAGGATCGCGTTTACTCAATGCTTTTTGTTTCATTATTCTGTGCACTGCAGGCAGTAAGAAGGCTAATGTCTTACCTGAGCCAGTTTTAGATTGTGCAAATACATCGTGACCTGCGATTGCAGTTGGAACGGCCTGAGCCTGAATTTCAGTAGGTGAAACTATCCCTTGGTGCGAAAGTTGTTGAGCCAAGCGGCTATCAATACCTAATTCGGTAAATTGCAAAGTTACTACTCCAAATAAAGTTTAAGCAGCAATTATATCAAACAGAGTTCTGCAACACAGGGATATTTTAGCTTTATTAGTGCATTTTTTTGTTAAATCCGTACAATACCGCCTCCGGCGCCGGATTTACGATCCGGTAGTTAGCTATTAGTCGTGCTTAAGAACTAATAGCCTTATTCAAAGCTAATTAGGAATATTATGTCTGCTCAATATGTTGTATGTGCACTTTATAAATTCGTTTCATTACCAAACTTCAAAGAAATTCGTCAGCCTCTTTTAGAGGTTATGGAAGCAAATGAAGTACGTGGTACTTTGCTTCTTGCTGCTGAAGGTATTAACGGTACTGTTGCTGCAAAACGTGAAGGTATTGATACATTACTTGCTTGGTTAGATGCGCAACCAGGTTTAGATAATATTGTTTCTAAAGAGTCTTACGACGAAACGTGTCCGTTCTATAGAACAAAAGTAAAACTTAAAAAAGAAATCGTGACTATGGGTGTGGAAGGTATCGACCCATTAAAAGTGGTTGGTTCTTACGTTAAGCCACAAGATTGGAACGCGCTTATTTCGGACCCAGATGTTGTGGTTGTTGATACACGTAATGATTACGAAATTGAAATCGGCACGTTTAAACATGCTATTGACCCAAACACTAAGACTTTCCGTGAATTCCCTGAGTGGGCAGAGAAAAACTTAGACCCTGCTAAAAATAAAAAAGTAGCGATGTTCTGTACTGGCGGCATTCGTTGTGAAAAATCGACTGCTTATATGAAAGAGCAGGGCTTTGATGAAGTTTACCACTTAGAAGGCGGCATTCTTAAGTACCTTGAAGAAGTACCGAAAGAAGAATCTTTATGGGAAGGTGAGTGTTTTGTATTCGATAACCGTGTAGCCGTCGATCATGACTTACAAAAAGGTCAATACGATCAGTGTCATGCTTGTCGTATGCCAATCACCGAAGAAGAAAAACAAAAGCCTGAATATGAAGAGGGTGTTTCTTGTCATCACTGTATTGATAATGTAACTGAAGAGCAGCGTGCACGCTTCGCTGAGCGTCAAAAACAAATGAAATTGGCGCAAGAGCGTGGCGAAGGCCATATCGGGCATGAAGCTCAAGAAGCTTTACTACAGCGCAAGCAAGCAAAACAGCAGCAAAAAGAAGCTCAACGAAAAGCTTTAAAATCATAATTAAGAAAGCGCTCAATTGAGCGCTTTTTTGTTGCCCGAGACGGTTGTTTTATAGCCAGTATATTTGTTAGTCTTATAAAGATATTAATAATAATAAAATCATGTGACACTTTATGGGCAATCTATTTTTAAAAGAAAAAGAGAATTGGTGGGTTTGGTTATTGTGGTCCGCAATAGGGGCTGTTCTTTCTTACTATTCATCTTATGTCACGGAACAAGTTCAATATTTATTTCTTCCAGCATCATTTTTACTTTTAGTGCTTACTTGGTGGATGAACTATAGTAAACGCTATGAATTCTCTAGAGCTTTTAAAGTGTTGCTTTTTGTCGGAAGCATTTCATTTGCACCGCTTTTATATACACAAAATTATACATTAGATGAGATCACAAAATTATTTGTTGATTCAGCATTTGTACTCATAAGCTTAACTTGCGTGAGTTTAATGGGCGCATTCATAGCAAAACGACCAAAACAGTATTATTAGTAATCAAACAATTCAATATTGGTTCTTTTTTTAAAATAGTACTTTACAAGGTTTGTAAAACTATCTATTATTCGCGCCAACAACGGAGAGATGGCTGAGTGGTTGAAAGCACCGGTCTTGAAAACCGGCATACGTTAATAGCGTATCTAGGGTTCAAATCCCTATCTCTCCGCCACCTCATTCCCAAAACCGCCTTTAGGCGGTTTTTTTCGTTTGGAGGAAGTATGAAACTTGATTTGGTAAAGCGTTTTTCACTTTGGATCATTTTTAGTTTTTTCTATGTCAGTGGCTTGGAAATGGCATTGCAATTATCAATCGATGCACAACAAGACCCGAATCTTCTTAACACCGTTCTCTACACATTTCTGTTTAATCTATTAGTTGGTCACTTAATTGTGAAGTACGAAAAAGTATGGCCAGTATTCTGTGCAACCATAGTTGGAACTTTCGGGATTATTGGTTTCGGATATTTTTTCACAGAGCAACTTATCGACTACAGCAAAGAGTTAAAGCTTGCCTTAGTTTTAAGCTTACCTTTTGCAACATTTGTTGTGATTGAGCTTAAGAAATTAATGGATAAGCAGCAAGCAGAGTAACCTTTATCTCAATCTGCAGTGTGTTACACTGCAACATTCTTTAAATTAAAAAAGCGAAAATTTACATGTCTGATTTATTTAATACAGGTGCAGAAAAAGCAAGCTACGGTATCGGTCTTCAAATGGGCGAACAGCTTAAAGCTAACCCTTTCGATGGTCTTAACCTTCACTCAGTGTTTGAAGGTATGAAAGATGCGTATGCTGGTGAAGCACTTCGTGTTGAAATCCCTGAGATTCAAGCTGCATTTGAAGCAATCAATGCAGAAATTCAAAAGCGTCGCGAAGAAGAAGCTAAAGTTTTAGCTGCTGAAGGTACGGCTTTCCTAGAAGACAACGCTAAGCGTGCAGAAGTAACTGTTACTGAGTCAGGCTTACAATATGAAGTGCTAGCAACAGGTGAAGGTGACAAGCCAGCTGCAGATTCAACTGTACGTGTTCATTACCACGGTACATTAATCAACGGTACTGTTTTCGACAGCTCTGTTGAGCGTGGTCAACCTGCTGAATTCCCAGTAAATGGTGTTATCAAAGGTTGGACTGAAGCACTTCAACTAATGGCGCCTGGTGCTAAATTCCGTCTATATATCCCACATGACCTAGCATACGGTGAGCGTGGTGCTGGTGCATCAATCGCACCTTTCTCAACACTTGTATTCGATGTTGAGCTATTAGAAGTTCTTTAATTAAGAATTTACCACTTTTTCAATTTCACTCAGTGAATTGAATCAGCTATAAAAAATCCCCGTTTTGTACGGGGATTTTTTTTGCATAAGTTTTTGGTTCATCTATTCGTAACAGACAAAAAAAGCGCCAATTTGGCGCTTTTTTATCAGCTAATGCTGATTAATAGTTTGCATTGCCTTTAGTACGAGGGAAGGCGATTACATCACGTACATTGCCCATACCTGTCACATAAGCTACTAAACGCTCAAAACCAAGACCAAAGCCTGAGTGAGGCACTGTGCCGTATTTACGTAGATCGCGGTACCAGCTGTAGTCTTCTTTGTGTAGACCCATCTCTTCTAAACGTGCATCTAGTACATCTAAACGTTCTTCACGTTGAGAGCCACCAATGATTTCACCAATACCTGGTGCTACTACGTCCATAGCTGCTACTGTTTTGCCATCTTCATTCTGGCGCATGTAGAATGCTTTAATGTCACGAGGGTAGTTTTTAATTACTACTGGTGCTTTAAAGTGCTCTTCAGCAAGATAACGTTCGTGCTCAGATTGTAAATCTACACCCCATTCAACTGGGAACTCAAATTTCTTACCACAGTTCTCAAGGATTGTGATTGCATCAGTATAATCAACTTGCGCGAAATCTTTTTCAACAAACTCTTCTAAACGAGAGATCGCTGTTTTCTCGATACGCTGAGCAAAAAATTCCATATCGTCACGACGCTCATCAAGTACTGCTTTAAATACATACTTAAGCATATCTTCAGCAAGGCTAGCGATGTCTTCTAAGTCAGCAAATGCAACTTCTGGTTCTACCATCCAGAACTCAGCAAGGTGACGAGACGTATTTGAGTTCTCAGCACGGAAAGTTGGACCAAATGTGTAGATTTTTGACATCGCACTTGCGTATGTTTCACCATTTAACTGACCAGATACAGTTAAGAACGCTTCTTTACCGAAGAAATCTTCAGAGTAGTCAATGTCACCTTTATCTGTAAGCGGAAGATTCTGCATATCTAATGTTGATACACGGAACATTTCACCCGCACCTTCACAGTCACTTGCTGTGATGATTGGTGTACTGATCCACATGTAACCACGCTCGTGGAAGAAACGGTGAATGGCTTGTGATAAACAGTTGCGAACACGTGTTACAGCACCAATTACGTTTGTACGAGGACGTAAGTGCGCGTGTTCACGTAAGAATTCGATACTATGGCGCTTTGCAGCCATAGGGTAAGTATCTGGGTTTTCAACCAGACCAATAACTTCAACTGTCTCAGCTTGAATTTCGAATGCTTGGCCCTGGCCTTGAGACTCAACCAGTTTACCTGTTACGCTAACTGAACAACCAGCTGTTAAATTGGTAACTTCATCATAATTATTGAGCGAATTCGGAACAACTGCTTGAATAGGGTTAAAACAAGAACCGTCGTGTACGGCTAAGAAAGAAATACCTGCTTTAGAATCGCGGCGTGTACGGATCCAACCTTTTACTGTTACTTGGCTGTCTACCGCAACGGTGCCTTTAAGTAGCTCCGTTATCGCTATGTGGCTCATCTTCACTCCAATGATTTAGTTACTCTAATAATTATTTAAACTGTCGTACCCTTTGGTACGAGGGCATTATCTTACCTGTGATGAGCAAATAAAAAAACCATTTATGACAACTCTTTTCAGCTCAATAGCACTAAATAACTCTCTATGTATAAGTATCATGACTAATTTACATAAATATGGCATTATTGGCGTATATTAAGTGATAAAAATAAGTAATTAGTTGAGAGGCAATGAAGCAAGTTTTTATTCTAAGAGGGCTCCCAGGTTCAGGTAAAAGCCATTATGCACAAAACTTAGTCGATGAACTCGTTGCAGGTGACGAGACACAATACGCAATATGTGCGACCGACGACTACTTCTATAATGAACAAGGTGAGTACCATTTCGATAAATTCAAGCTATCAGAATTTCATAATATGAATCTTGCTCGATATATCAATGCGCTGGCTGAGGGGATTCCACTTGTGATCGTTGATAACACGAATATAAAAAAATGGGAGTTCGTTGCTTATGCACAAGCAGCCCATGCTTTAGGTTATCAAGTCAAAGAAGTTGTGGTGGGTGAGCTAAAAGACAAATCATTACAACATTTATATGCAAAACGAAATACACATAACGTCGCTTTAAGAACGATAAGTAAAATGGCTTATTTGTTTGAGTGGTAATGACTGCCTTCTAAATTTTTCATTTCATATAGTTATAAAAAAACCCGCGTATAGCGCAATGCTGATCAGTTAAGAAACAAATAGATCAGTTGACCGATCTTTTAAAGGGTTCAGAATCCGATATTAGGAAACTAATATCGGATTTTTTTATGCCTCTTTCTAATCACTGTGACGACCTAACTTCGTTTTTAGATGATGTACACACCCTGGATAAACTAAAGAATGTCCTTGATGCCGATATACTTGAACAGGCGTTCGAATATGCTGGAGTTGCAACCGTGCGTCGAAGAAGGTTGCCGTTAGAAGCTATAATGTGGTCAGTCATTGGTATGAGCCTATTTCGTAACGAAACAGTATGGGATATCGCAAGCCGATTAGATATTACGCTGCCGGGGAAAAATAAACTGGTTGCGCCCAGCGCTTTGGTTCAAGGCCGTCAACGTTTAGGGGTTGATGCAGTGTGTCACTCGTTTCGATTGTTGGCCCAAAGAGCATTTTACAAGCATGCCTTTGAGCAGTGGTGTGGACTGAATTTGTTAGCTGTTGATGGAGTGAGCTTTAGAACTCAAGATAACGAAGAAAATCGTATTGCGTTTGGTAGTGACAGTAATCAATTTGGTGAAGGCAGTTATCCTCAAATCAGGATGTGTAGTTTGATGGAGGTATCAAGCCATCTATTACTGGATAGTAGCTTTGATGCACGCCATGTAGGGGAAATGACACTTGCCAAAAGACTTTTATCGTCTGTCCCAGATGACTCTTTAACGCTATTTGACCGTGGCTATTACTCTTTAGGCCTTTTATATCAGTGGCAAAGACAAGGTAAAAATACACATTGGATGTTACCAGCTCGCAAGGATTTACAATACCAAGTTGAACGTCATATCAGCGATGAAGATAAAATAATCTCTTTACATACTAGCCCTCAAGCTAAAAGTAAATTTAAAGATTTACCAGAGCAAATAACCGCCCGACTCACTACGTATAAAGTTGATGGGAAAAGCTACCGTGTACTGAGTTCATTAATCGATCCCATGCGTTATCCATATGATGAATTAACAGAAGTCTATACTCAGCGTTGGGAAATAGAGTTGGGCTTTAGAGAAATGAAACAAGGGTTGCATCAGTCTAAACATGCATTACGAAGTAAAAAGCCAGATATGGTACGTCAAGAGTTATGGGGACTACTGTTAGCTTACAACTTAATCCGCATTGCAATGATTGATGCAACGAAAGCGGAAGAAATCCTGATACCCAGACAACTTAGTTTTAGTTTATGTATGCGCCATATCATCGCATTTTTTATGCTCACTCCTATCCACAGTGCGAGTAAGTTGCCAGTACATTATGAAGAGCTGCTGACAACACTAAGATTGTTTGTATTACCAGACCGGCTTCCTGATAGGAGATACCCAAGAGAGGTTAGAAAGAAACCAAGGAAATATCCGTATAAAAGAAAATGCCAGTCAATTCTTAACTGACTGGCATTACGCGTAAAGCGGGTTTTTCTTGTAGCTTAATGAATTAAGCGTTTTCTAAAGCTGTACGTGGCTCAACGAATTCCATGTTGAAGCCTTCAGCAACTTCTTTACATGTAATTTTACCGTTGATCACGTTAAGGCCGTTTAAGAAGTGCTCGTCTTCAAGAAGTGCAGCTTTATAGCCTTTGTTTGCTAGCTTGATGATGTACGGTAATGTCGCATTGTTAAGTGCAAACGTTGAAGTACGCGGAACAGCACCTGGCATGTTAGCAACACAGTAGTGAACAACATCATCCACAATGTAAGTAGGATCAGCGTGAGTTGTTGCTTTTGAAGTTGCAATACAACCACCTTGGTCGATTGCAACGTCAACGATTGCAGAACCAGGTTTCATGTTCTTGATGTGCTCAGCAGTAACTAGTTTTGGCGCTGCTGCACCAGGGATTAGTACGCCACCGATTACAAGATCAGCTTCTAATACGTGCTTTTCTAGTGCGTCAGCAGTTGAATATACTGCTTTAACACGGTTTCCGAATTGTGCGTCAATACGACGAAGAACGTCAACGTTGCGGTCAAGAACTACAACATCTGCACCCATGCCTACAGCCATCTGTGCTGCGTTATTACCAACCATACCAGCACCGATAACAACAACTTTAGCCGGCTCAACACCAGGTACACCACCTAGAAGCATACCGCGGCCTGCATTTGATTTTTCAAGTGCCTGTGCACCAGCTTGAATTGACATACGGCCAGCAACTTCTGACATAGGCGCTAATAGTGGTAAACCACCACGAGCATCAGTTACAGTTTCGTATGCGATACAGATAGACTTGCTCTTAACTAGGTCTTCAGTTTGTGGAAGGTCTGGTGCAAGGTGAAGGTAAGTAAATAAGATTTGACCTTCACGTAACATTGCACGCTCAACTGCCTGTGGCTCTTTTACTTTAACGATCATGTCTGCTTGAGCAAAAACGTCAGCAGCGGTTGGTAAAATCTCAGCACCAACAGCAACATAATCTTCATCAGTAAAACCAATGCCGATACCAGCATTTGTTTCAACTACAACTTGGTGGCCGTTGTTGATTAGTTCACGAACACTCGCTGGAACCATACCAACGCGGTATTCATGGTTTTTTATTTCTTTAGGTACACCGATAAGCATAATAATCGCCTCATAAATAAGAACGGGATAAAATTTTCGACTATTATATTGGTCCATAGCTAGTATGTCCTACCTTTTTTGGTGTATCTTTTAGGTGTTAATCCTGTAAAGGCTCAAATGGTAGATAAAAATACTGGAATACTATGTATCAACAGTTAGATCGAATAGACAGAAACATTTTAGTAGAACTTCAGAAAGACGGCAGGCTTTCTAATGTAGAACTTGCTAGGCGAATAGGCTTAAGTGCAACACCTTGCTTAGAACGTGTAAAAAAGCTTGAGCGAGAAGGCTATATAAAAGGATATAAAGCGGTTGTTGACCCAGTAAAACTTGGCCAAGCCTTATTAGTTTATGTTGAAGTATCAATTAATAAAAATAGTCCTGATGTGTTCGATAAATTTAATCAAGCAGTTCGACAGCATGACGAGATTATTGAATGTCACTTAGTATCAGGTAACTTTGATTTTCTTTTAAAAACGCGAGTAACAGATATGTCTGAGTATCGAGCTGTACTTGGTGATATACTTCTTCAACTTCCTAACATTAGTGATAGCCGTACTTATGTTGTAATGGAAGAGGTGAAAGGGGAGCTTGGTGAAATCATAAAACCCTGTGAAGCATAAGAATTTCTTGATATTGTTGTATTAACGAAGAATAAAACGTTTTAAGCGTTTATTCAGGTTAAACCGAATTTAATATCCGTAAAGTTCAAATTGAGTGTCGATTCAATAAAAAAGCATAGTGAAAACACTCTAACTATTCTTCATTCAGTTTGAACAAAGTAAAACTAGGGGTAAACGCACCTTATGCGTCTTAACGGAATTCAAAGGCTGTTAGAAACAGGCCTTATTATTAGTACATTTGCTGCATTATTTACCTTATGCGCTTTGATAAGTTTCGATCCATCTGACCCTGCTTGGTCTCAGACTGGAGAATATCTTGAAGTAAAAAATATTACAGGCACAGCAGGTGCGTGGGTTGCTGATATTTTGCTAGTCAGCTTTGGTTGGATGGCTTTTTTAGTGCCTGCAGCTATTCAATTAGCAGGCTATTTGTTGTTTAAGAAGCCACACAAGTTATTTCACCTTGATTACGTCACTCTAGCTCTAAGACTGATTGGTCTAGTTTTGTTTGTGTCTTCAGCAAGTGCCATCAGTAGCATCAACTTTGATGATATCTATCATGTGTCATCAGGTGGATTTATTGGTGACGTCGTTCGTGATGCGATGATCCCAGCATTTAAATTCACGGGCACTTCAATTATTTTATTATGCTTTTTCTTTGCAGGTTTAACCTTAATGACGGGGGTATCTTGGGTTGAGTTTGTTGACTACATTGGTGAAAAAGTTATTCAAGCTTGTCGTTTATTATTCAACAAGTTCCAAGACTTCCAATCAAACAAGCAAGCACAGCCTGTCGTTAGACAAGAAACTGAAGTTCAGTTAGATGAAATGACAACTCTTGAAGATATGTCAGATAAAACCGAAATCACCCATGCTGAATCTGAAATTACTTCTCAACAATCGCTAGAACAAAAACCAATTGCGAAATTAAAAGATAGACTATTTGCTAAGCAAACTGATTCAGAAACAATTCAAGACACTGAAAGCAAAGTAATAAAAAGTGAACCTGTTGTTGAGAGTTCAAGTTTGGATAACTCTCGAGCTGATGTATTTGATGAATTAGATGATATTCTAGAGCAAGAAATTAACTTTTCAGCGATTGATGATGACGACTTTGATGCCTCTAGCGCGTTACAAGGGTTAGACGATGCACCAGTTCTAGCTCAAGAGCCAGAAACCCGAGTTCAGTCTCCAGCAAGACCACTAAAACCAAAAGCAGAACCTGAAAAACCAGTTTTCGTGCCAGAGCCAACAGCGAAAGAAAAGTTTGAAGAATTGCTGAATGCTGAGCCGCCAAAGGATCCTCTTCCATCACTCGATTTATTAGATAGGCCTGATAAACAGAAAAATCCTATATCAAAAGAAGAATTGGATGCCGTTTCTCGTCTTGTAGAAGTGAAGCTACTGGATTTTAATATTCAAGCGAGTGTAGTAGGGGTGTACCCAGGTCCCGTTGTCACGCGATTTGAGCTCGATTTAGCACCAGGCATTAAGGTTGCGAAAATCACCGGTCTAGCAAAAGATTTAGCGCGTTCGTTATCTGCAGTCAGTGTTCGTGTTGTAGAAGTAATCCCAGGTAAAACCTATGTTGGTCTTGAGCTACCAAACAAACATAGAGAAATTGTTCGCCTATCTGAAGTGATTAATGCCCCTAAATTTGAACAAAACCCATCACCATTGACCATGGTGTTAGGTAAAGACATTGCTGGTCAGCCTGTGGTTGCAGATTTAGGTAAAATGCCTCATCTATTAGTTGCGGGTACAACGGGTTCTGGTAAATCTGTTGGTGTAAATGTCATGATTTTGAGCCTGCTCTACAAGTCGCCGCCAGAAGATGTGCGCATGATCATGATAGACCCGAAAATGCTAGAGCTTTCTGTTTATGAAGGTATTCCGCACTTACTATGTGAAGTTGTCACAGACATGAAAGAAGCGTCAAATGCACTGCGATGGTGTGTTGGCGAGATGGAACGCCGTTACAAACTCATGTCAGCGCTTGGTGTTCGTAACTTAAAAGGTTACAACCAAAAAGTGCTTGCGGCAAAAGAAGCGGGTCAACCAATTTTAGATCCGCTGTTCAAAGACACAGATGGTATGGCGAATGAGCCTGAAGCGCTCGATAAACTGCCAAGTATCGTTGTCGTCATTGACGAGTTTGCTGACATGATGATGATTGTCGGTAAGAAAGTTGAAGAGTTGATTGCGCGTATAGCACAAAAAGCACGAGCTGCTGGTATTCACTTAGTGCTTGCTACACAAAGACCGTCTGTTGATGTTATTACGGGTCTTATCAAAGCGAATATTCCAACTCGTATGGCTTTCCAAGTATCAAGTAAAATTGACTCTCGCACCATCCTAGACCAGCAAGGGGCAGAAAACTTACTTGGTATGGGTGACATGTTGTATTTACCACCGGGTACCAGTGTACCAATTCGTGTTCACGGCGCGTTTGTTGATGACCACGAAGTACATGCTGTTGTAAATGACTGGAAAGCCCGTGGTAAACCGAATTACATTGAAGAAATCTTATGTGGTGATGCCACGGAAGATATTCTCTTACCGGGTGAAACACCAGAGGGTGGCGACGACGAATCTGATCCACTTTATGACGAAGCCGTCAGCTTTGTTATTGAATCAGGCAAGGTGTCTGTTTCGAGTGTGCAGCGTAAGCTTCGTGTTGGTTATAACCGAGCTGCTCGTTTAGTTGAACAAATGGAAGCGTCAGGTGTCGTAAGTTCACCAGGGCACAATGGTGCTCGAGAAGTATTAGTCCCTAAAGGGGGAGTAAATTAAATGATGAAAAAAACACTATTATCAAGTTTAGTCGGTTTGTCTACTCTGTTTTTGTCACAAGCCGCATTTGCAGATGCTGCAATTGAGCTTAAAGCAAAGCTATCTGAAATGACGACGTTTAAAGCGAGCTTTAATCAAAAAGTAACAGATGAAGCGGGTGAAGTATTACAAACAGGATCGGGTAACTTAGCGTTAGCACAGCCTTTAAAAATTCATTGGCAACAACAAGAGCCTGATTCAACCATGTTAGTGTCTGACGGTCATCGTGCTTATTATTACGATGAGTTTGCAGAGCAAGTGACCATTATGGCCAGTCTTAACCTTATCGAAACAACGCCTTTTGTGTTATTAACTACAAATGCAAAAACACAATGGGAAAAGTATCAGGTTTCTAAGACTAAAGATAATTACAAAATCATCCCTAAATCGACAACTGATTCGCAAGTAGAATCGTTAGAGCTACAGTTTAATACTGACAAACAACTATCAAAAATATTGGTGGTGGATTTATCAGGTCAATTAACTGAGTTTAAATTTTCTGACATCAAATTAAACGGTACTTTAGACAGTAACCTGTTTAACTTTACCATTCCTGAGCATGTTGTTATTGACGATCAAACACAAAGTGAATAGTTTTTGTGAGTAATTTAGGATTTGATTTTGGCAACGATGTAAAGCCACTGGCCGCAAGAATGCGGCCAACACAGTTAGAAGACTACATCGGCCAATCACATATATTAGCCGCAGATAAACCCTTACATAAAGCCATACTGTCTGGTAGAGCACATAGTTTAATTGTTTGGGGCCCGCCTGGTGTTGGTAAAACCACCATTGCTGAAATAATTGCAAATCATGCCAATGCGCGCATTCAGCACTTATCTGCTGTGACTTCCGGTGTGAAAGAAATCCGTGAAGCCGTGTTAGAAGCAAAACAAAACCTCAGTATGGGACAAAGAACGTTATTGTTTGTTGACGAAGTCCATCGATTTAACAAGTCTCAGCAAGATGCCTTTTTACCTCACATTGAAGATGGCACTTTTATATTCATTGGTGCCACCACTGAAAACCCAAGTTTTGCTCTGAATAATGCGATTCTATCCCGGGCACGTGTTTACACACTGAAGGCTTTAACCGATGAAGAACTTGTTCAGGTATTAAAACGCGCTATCTCCAAAGATGAGACACTCTCGAAGCTGAAAATCACGGTCTCAGATGTACAACTTATGCAAATCGCACAGGTAAGTAGTGGCGATGCGCGTAAAGCTTTGAATCTACTTGAGCAAGCTGTTGAATTATCTGATCAACATGGCGAAGTGGTTATTACTTCTGATGTGCTTACCCAGCTATTACCTTCTCATTTTGCAAAATATGATAAAGGGGGGGATTTATTCTACGACCTGATCTCAGCTTTTCATAAATCAGTTAGGGGGAGCGATCCAGATGCGGCACTTTATTGGTACTGTCGAATATTAGCAGGTGGTGGTGACCCACTCTATGTTGCAAGACGCCTGTTAGCTATCGCTACCGAAGATATTGGTAATGCTGACCCAAGAGCCATGCAAGTAGCTTTAAATGCGTGGGATATATTTCAACGCGTCGGCCCCAGTGAAGGTGAAAGAGCCATTGCCCAGGCGACTATCTATTTAGCCAGTGCAGCGAAGAGTAATGCGGTTTATATGGCGTTTAACCAAGCAAAGCAAGATGCTTCGACCGACCCAGATTACCAAGTGCCCGTTCATTTACGCAACGCACCAACAAAGCTCATGAAAGAGCTAGGTTATGGCGATGAATATCGTTATGCCCATAATGAAGAAGGGGCATTTGCCGCAGGTGAAAATTACTTTCCTGAAGAAATTAAAGACAGGCAATATTATGTGCCCTCTGAACGCGGCTTAGAAAAGCAGATCAAAGATAAGCTTGAATATTTAAAGTCATTAAATCATATGAGTGTGAACAAAAGATATTCAAATGATTAAAATGTACCTCTCAATTGCACTTGGAGGCGCACTTGGTGCGTGTTTAAGGTTTTTTATTAGTGATACAATGCTCAAACTGCTGGGTAGGGGATTCCCATTTGGCACTTTGACCGTTAATATAATCGGTTCATTATTATTGGGAGTTGTATTTGGCTTACTTGAAAAACAAGTACTCGCGGTAAGCCCTTATAAGTCACTTATTGTGATTGGTTTCTTAGGTGCATTAACAACTTTCTCTACATTCTCGATGGACTCTTTGTTGCTACTTCAACAAGGGCAAATTGTGAAGATGATTCTCAATATCACCTTAAATGTGGTGTTATGTATTTTTATGGCTTGGTTAGGCCTTAACTTAGTCATGCAAAAAGGTTAAAAGCAAAATGTTAGATTCAAAATATTTACGTCAGGATATTGCTGAAGCAGCAGCTCGACTAGCTAAACGTGGCTTTGAGCTTGATGTTGATGCGATTAATGCTTTAGAAGAGCAACGCAAAGCGCTTCAAACAAAAACACAAGAATTACAAAGCGAAAGAAACAGCCGCTCCAAAGCAATTGGTCAAGCAAAAGCAAAAGGCGAAGATATTCAGCCACTACTAGACGCTGTTGCTAACTTAGGCGACCAACTTACAGCGGCTAAGAACGAACAAGATGAAATTTTGGCTAAGCTAAATAATATCGCTTTAACTTTACCTAACTTACCGGCAGAAGATGTGCCTGCAGGCAGTGATGAAAGTGAAAATGTTGAAATCATCAAATGGGGCGAACCTAAGCAATACGATTTCGAAGTTAAAGATCACGTAGATTTAGGCGAAGCGCTAGACAAAGGCTTAGACTTTGAAACGGGTGTTAAACTAACTGGCTCTCGCTTCACTGTAATGCGTGGTGGTGTTGCTCGTATGCACCGTGCACTTGTACAATTCATGCTTGATACACATGCAGATAAGCATGGTTACACAGAAATGTACGTACCTTACCTGGTAAACAAAGACAGCTTATTTGGTACAGGTCAATTACCGAAATTCGCAGGTGACTTATTCCACACTAAAGGTTTAATCAACGACGACGGTGAAGAGCAAGAAGGTTTCAGCTTAATTCCAACGGCTGAAGTACCGCTTACAAACTGTGCACGTGATGAAATCTTTGATGAAAAAGAACTACCAATCAAAATGACTGCACACACACCGTGTTTCAGAAGTGAAGCGGGTAGTTACGGCCGTGATACACGTGGTTTAATTCGTCAACACCAGTTTGATAAAGTAGAACTTGTACAACTTGTAAAACCAGAAGACTCAATGGCAGCGCTTGAAGAGCTAACTGGCCACGCTGAATATATTTTACAAGCATTAGAGCTACCGTACAGAAAAGTCGTGTTATGTACTGGTGATATGGGCTTTGGCGCAACAAAAACATACGATCTAGAAGTATGGTTACCAGCGCAAGACACGTACCGTGAAATTTCATCTTGCTCAAACATGTGGGATTTCCAAGCACGTCGTATGCAAGCGCGTTTCCGTCGTCAAGGTGAGAAGAAGCCTGAACTACTTCATACATTAAATGGTTCTGGTTTAGCTGTTGGCCGGACGTTAGTAGCAATTTTAGAAAACTACCAACAAGCAGATGGTTCAATCGTGGTACCAGAAGTATTACGTCAATACATGGGCGGTTTAGAAGTTATTAATTAAGACTTCTCTCAATAACTGTTTATACGATCAAGGTCGCTTTATGGCGACCTTTTTTGTGTCTGTAAGATCTTAAAAAATATGCACTTTATTTAGGCAAATAATTACAGAGAAATGAAAATGTGAATTTTATTTAATTTTAGATTTTTAATGCGCGCCTTTCTATTTGCTGAATTTAAAATTTAAAAATTATTTCATGTTTATTTAAATTATTCTTTTTTGGCTTGGGTTAATTTTAATTATGTAAATTATATTGCAGCTATATGAAGAATATGTTTTATTAGGTTTCAAGGGTTGGCCAATCCTGCTTTTATGAAGCGTTAAAGTCATTTCTTTAATCGTCTTCGTGTTCTCGTATTTACAAAATTAGACTTTATAAAACATGCATCATTTTAATTTGAGCGTAAAGGCCAATAACATTTGAATTTTACGTTTTTATTAACTATTCATTAAATGTTGCAATGTTTTGCAGTGTTAATAAACAAAAGGTGAGGATTTACCTATGAAGAGACAAAAGCGTGATCGATTAGAAAGAGCACATTCCCAAGGATACAAAGCAGGTTTAGCAGGACGCTCAAAAGAACTTTGTCCATATCAACAATTAGAATCTAGATCAGAATGGTTAGGCGGGTGGCGAGAAGCCATTGATGACCGCAATATGTTTAAAACTTAATTTACAGAGAATTTAATACAACAAAGCCCTCAATTGAGGGCTTTGTTGTTACAGTAACTTTTAAAAAGTCTAATTAGAAAGCACTCGTATCTTGGAAAAGACCTACTTTAAGATCTTTTGCTTCATAGATAACGCGACCATCTACTTCAACAGTACCGTCAGCCATACCCATGAATAATTTACGCTTAATTACACGCTTCATATCTACACGGTAAGTCACTTTTTTAGCCGTTGGTAAGATTTGGCCTGTGAATTTCACTTCGCCTACACCTAGAGCACGCCCAAGACCTGGGCCACCAGACCAACCTAAGAAAAAGCCAACGATCTGCCACATTGCGTCTAGACCAAGACAACCAGGCATTACAGGGTCGCCTTTAAAGTGACAATCGAAGAACCAAAGGCTAGGGTCAATGTCTAACTCAGCAATAATTTGACCTTTGCCAAATTCACCACCGTTATCGTTGATCTCAATGATGCGATCCATCATTAGCATGTTGTCACTTGGTAAACGGCAGTTGCCTTCACCAAACATTTCACCACGACCACATAGGATCAATTCTTCTTTTGTGTAGCTGTTCTTTGGTTCCATAGTATTAATACTTTTTCTTCAAAATAAAAATCCAGGCTACTTTAGCTTACAGATGTACGCCAAACAACTCTGAACAGTTGATTATTGTTAATATTTTAAACATTTAAACATTTTTATATGACAACTTGCATCAACTTGGGCGATTTTTAGAATACATTTCTTTATAATGATTCTTGTTAACTTAGTTCATTTTGGATCGACATGATTTTATTCGTAGACGCTTTAACTGTTATTGATTTTTCTTACTTTTGTAATAAAAGAGGGCCGGTAGGTGAAAGTTGGATTGCAGACTTAACCCTTCATGGAGACTTGAATGATGAGTCTATGGTTTTAGATTTTGCACTGGTAAAAAAACAGATTAAACGCATTATCGATGACACAATCGATCATAAGCTTGCAATACCTAAACGTTTGAATGGCACTTGTAGTATTGAAAGCGAACAAGTCAAGCTTGACGCACAATTCGGTGACGATCATCACATTGCGATGTATGCACCTGAACAAGCTGTTTGCTTAATTGATGCTGAAACGGTTACAGAACAGTCTGTCATTGCATTTTTGAAGCAGCAGATCATGCCTAAGATGCCTGAAAACGTAAAAGACATCGATATTGAACTTCGCCCTGAGCAAACGTCTAGTTTTTATTACCACTACAGCCATGGCTTGAAAAAGCATGATGGTAATTGTCAGCGTATTGTTCACGGCCACCGCTCATTGATTGGTATCAGTCTTGATAACATTCCTATGCCTCGTCTGCAAAAAGAATGGTCACGCAAATGGGAAGATATTTACCTAGGCTCTGAAGAAGACTTAATCGCTAACTCAGAACTAAAACATATTAAAGCCTTAGACACTGATTACGCATTTTCTTATACGTCTACACAGGGCTATTTCGAATTAGCAATCAGTAAAGCCCGTTGTGATATTTTACCTTGTGATACAACAGTAGAGTGTATTGCTGATTACTTAGCAACAGAAATTAAAAAAGCGCACCCTGACAATGCTGTGAAAGTAAAAGCATTTGAAGGTGTTGGGAAAGGAGCCATTGCATATGCTTAAAGCCGTATTATTCGCTTTAATTAGTTTGACTGCCAGTATCAGTACAATGGCATTAGAGCTTAAAGGCAGTCTAACGCAAGGCGGTATGATCATAGGTAAGCTAGACAACCCAAACTCGGTCTATTTTAATGGCAAAGCATTAAAAGTAACCAAAGACGGAGAGTTTGTGTTCGGCTTCGGTCGAGATGCAGATACAAAACACATGCTTACTTGGGTAGACCAAGCAGGTAAACAGCATACACAAGACATTGTGATCACTAAGCGTGAATATAAAATTGATCGCATTACGGGTGTCGAAAAGAAGTACGTTTCACCACCTGACTCCGTACTTGCTCGTATCAAAGATGATGCAAAACGTGTGCGAGCTGCACGAGCAGGAGAGTCTGATTTTACATATTTTAAAGACACCGTTTTACGTCCAGCCAAAGGCCGTATTTCAGGCGTTTATGGCAGTCAGCGTTTCTTTAATGGCAAACCAAGAAACCCACATTTTGGTTTAGACATTGCCAATAAAACGGGCACGCCAGTTTGGGCCCCACTTGCGGGTAAAGTCGTAATGGCAGATCCTGAACTATATTATAGCGGTGGCACGGTGATCATCGACCACGGTCATGGCATTACATCAACCTATATTCACCTTAATAAAATACACGTAAACGTGGGTGATAAGGTTAAAGTCGGTGACCATTTTGCAGATATAGGTGCGACCGGCCGTGTAACTGGCCCGCATTTAGATTGGCGTTTCAACTGGTTCAACGAACGTCTTGATCCAGCATTATTAATGACAGATAAATTAGCAAATACGAAGTAGTAACTTAAATGAATGATATTGATAAACAAGCAGTGATTGAGCAACGCATTAAAGAGTCTGTTACGTCTGTAACTAAGACAGTTTTTCCTGGGCGTACAAATCACCACAATACCTTATTCGGTGGTGATGCATTGGCTTGGATGGACGAAGTTGCCTTTATTGCCGCAACGCGTTTTTGTCGCAAGCCTCTCGTTACTATTTCTTCAGATAGAGTAGATTTTAAAGAAGCTATTCCAGCTGGGACTTTCGCAGAATTAGTAGCAACTGTGTCTCATGTTGGTAATACCAGCTTAAAAGTGGATGTTAATATCTTCCTAGAGCGTATGCACAAAGATGATAAACACTTAGCTATTTCGGGTAGTTTCACCTTTGTTGCTGTTGATGATAATCATAGGCCAACACCAGTTGTTTGTGAAAATATGCTTAAAGGCTTTAAATAGCATTTATGCAACGAGGGCTTTTTAGCCCTCATATTTCATCTGTAATATCTTCGATAATACTAAATAACTGTTCTTCTTCCATATCTAGATGATCTATCACGTCATCCATGATGTTTTGCCATTCACCATTTATTTCACTTGGTTTCTCTTTCAAAAAAGCACAGTGTCTTGAGAGTTTGAGAATACACAGTAAATTTAAGCCGACTTTATCCAATTCTTCTGACTGGAATAAACCATCAGTGTCATGTTGGTAGTAAATAATGTTAATCATGACTTTGGGTAAGCGCCATTGCTGCGCTAGTAAAGCCCCAATAGTCGCGTGATTTGTCTGGTATTTTTCAAACTGCAATTTAGCTGCGGCATCCCAATTGTTTTCATCTGCATAAGACATCACTTCTTCAAAGTCGTCAAAATGCTGATTCAGAATTGCCACACCAACACCGTGAAAAAGCGCAAGCATATAAGCATGATTTGACAGCGCAGGTTTATCGAGTTTTATCGCAACTATACTGGCAATATGAGCAATATCGGTTTGAACATCCCAAAATTTAGCCATAGTTGGATCTGTACCAACAGCAGCTTTAACTGCCACGGCTTTAACCAAGGGAATTAACCGCTTTAAGCCTAAGATCATAATGGCTTGATCGATTGATTCTATTTCTTTTGCACGTCGAAAAGCACTGGAATTTACAACCTGAAGTATTGCTGCGCAGATCCCCACATCATCTTGCAGTATTTCAGATACCCGTGAAATATTGGGTTCTGGCTTTTTTGTTTCTTCAGAAAACTTTATTAAAGCTTCTGGTCGAGGCGGGATTGAAACGCTTCTAAGAATCGCCTTTTCTTCATTGGTTAATGATATCGGCATATCATAACTCCAATCTAATTAACTATTTAAATCATAGTTTATGGTTCAGAAAAGTGGTATTGAATTGACGGGTAGGAGTGGAAAAGAATTGCGTAGTTAACTACGCAATTCATATTTAACTTATTTACATTGCTTCGTATTCTTCTTGCCAGAAGAACTTTTCTTCACCGAAAGCAGGAACAAGTCCATCAAGCCAAGTGGCTTCTTCATCGTATTTTGCGAAGAACGGACGCTGAACCCACTCAGGATTACGCGCTTGAATAAAGCGAAGTACAAATACTTTTTCACCAGCAATTTCAGCAACACCTGACACTTCAACTTTACCAGGGCCTGCACTCATCGAAGGGCCACGTACTGTTCTACTTACACCTGAAACTTGTTTATAAGCATCGCGGAAAATTTCCCAAGTTTTGTAAAGTGGTAATTCGAAGTAGCGTTTAGCACCTGTATCACGTTCAATGAACATATAGTAAGGGATCATGCCCATTTGCGTTTGTTCTTTCCACATCTCAGCCCACATATCAGAATCAACGTTTAAGTTGTTTAACAGTGGAGCCTGAGTACGGATCTGCGCGCCGGTTTTACGAATAAGCTTTATAGCTTCACGGCTAATATCAGTACGTAATTCTTGTTTGTGGTTAACGTGCGCCATAATTGACACATGCTTTCCTGCATCTACAAGCTCTTTTAATAATGCTAATAAATCTTGTGCATCAGGATCAGTAACGTAACGGAATGGCCAGAATGTTAAAGACTTAGTACCAATACGAATAGTCTTGATGTGCTCAAAACGCGGCTCTTTAAGTGCTTCTAGGTACTTACGTAACTTAACTGTACGCATAACCATAGGGTCGCCACCTGTCATTAATAGGTCTGTCACTTCTGTGTGTGATGCAAGGTAGTTATGCAGTAACTCTTCATCGTTATTGTTGAAACGTGTTGCTTTACCTACGAATTGCGCCCAACGGAAACAGAAAGTACAGTAAGAGTGGCAATATTGGCCTTGAGCTGGGAAGAACAATACAGTTTCTTTGTATTTATGTTGGATACCTTCAACTTGCTCACCTTCAAAAGTTGGCACATTTTTATCCATTTGCCCAGCAGGGTGCGGGTTCAACTTTTGACGAAGTTGTGTTGCTAATTCAAAAACTTCTTCAGGTGTATGTTCGCGCTTCAATAACGCAGCCATTTGCTCATATGACTCATCATCAAGCATGCCGCGCTGTGGGAAAGTTAATTGGAACACCGGATCATTCGGTACTTTATCCCAATCAATTAGCTCTTCGATTACATAATTATTAACTCGAAATGGAAAAACATTGGCCACAACGCGCATCTCAAAGCGTAAATGCTCAGGAAGTTGATGAAGTTGTTCAATCTTATCTATTTGACGATGTTGATAAACATTGAATTTTGGTGGTACATAAGCTTCTGCTGGCTGCAATTGGACGGTTTGCTGCATATGTTTGTTTACTCTACTACTAATTACATAAAGCGCAGTAGTCTAACAAAATTATGGTTATGTTTCAGCGTTATTTATATCAACTCGAACAAATAACGCTGCGTTCTAAAAGGTAAGTTTTAGATTATGCACTAGAACTGTTCTGAGTCGATAGCTTGATAAATAGCATGACATAAAGTGTTTATGTCGTCATTTGTACTAATATAAGGTGGCATTATATAAATTAGTTTACCAAATGGTCTGATCCAAACCTTATGTTCTCTAATAAAATACTTTTGAATCTTAGCAACATCAACGGCACGTTTTACTTGGACGACACCAATCCCACCGAGCACTCTGACATCTTCTACAGCATCTAATTCTGAACATTGAGATAGGTGGGTATTCATTGTCTGTTCGATTCGATTAATTTGTGAAAGCCAATCGTTTTCTTCTAGTAGTTTTAAACTAGCATTGGCTGCAGAGCAGGCAAGCGGGTTGCCCATAAATGTTGGTCCGTGCATTAACACGCCAGCTTCACCTTCACTGATCCCGACAGCGACTTCTTCTGTCGCCAATGTCGCAGAGAGAGTCATCGCACCACCAGTTAATGCTTTACCAATACACATAATATCGGGGCTGATATTTGCGTGTTCACAGGCAAACATTTTTCCTGTTCTGCCAAAGCCAGTAGCGATTTCATCTAAAATGAGGAGTACATGATATTTATCACACAGTGCTCTGAGCTTTTTGAGATAAGAGGGATGATAAAAGTTCATGCCACCAGCATTTTGTACAATGGGTTCAATGATAAAAGCAGCGACTTCACCGTTATGTTGTTCAAACGCCTGTTCTAACGCTGCAAGTTCAGCTTCATCTTCGTTATCGTAAAAACCAGCTTTTGGTGCTTCGACGAAAATATGTTCAGGTAAGAAGCCTTGATACATGCTGTGCATTGAATTTACTGGGTCACAAACACTCATCGCAGCAAAGGTATCACCGTGATAGCCTTTTTTGGCGGTCATGAGCTTTGTTTTATTTGTTTGACCTTTACTTATCCAATATTGCAATGCCATTTTGATCGCAACTTCAACGCTTACAGAGCCGCTGTCGGCTAAAAACACTTTTTGTAAAGGCTCTGGGCTTATTGCAACCAGCTTTTTACATAGCTCAACCGCTGGAGCATGTGTGATACCACCGAACATAACGTGGCACATTGTTTGTGCTTGGTCTTGTATTGCAGAGACTATTTTAGGGTGATTATAACCATGAATGGCACTCCACCAAGAGGCCATGCCATCGATGAGCTCAGTGCCGTCATCAAGATAAAGTTTGTTCTGCTCAGTATGTGTAACACCATAAACAGGTAAAGGATCACCTATAGACGTATAGGGGTGCCAAATATGTTGTTTATCGAATTTGATATCTATAGGGTGATTATTGTTCACTTGTAAACCTTTAGTTTTGCTGTGACGTTGACAATACTACGACACTCAGTAGACTAAGCCAATCACCGTCAAATCAAACGCCTAATTAATAAACAGGCTAAGAATAAAAAGAGTATCAGATTATGGCTACAGTTCGTCACGATTGGACTTACGAAGAAGTAAAAGCACTATTTAACATGCCGTTTAACGACTTGCTATTTCAAGCGGCAAGTATTCACCGTGAGAACTTTAACCCAAACGAAGTACAGATCTCGACCTTACTTTCAATTAAAACGGGTGCATGCCCTGAAGACTGTAAATACTGTCCACAGTCAGCGCATTATAAAACAGACTTAGACCGTGAACGTTTAATGGAAGTAGAAAAGGTTGTTGAACAAGCGAGATTAGCGCGTGAAAAAGGCGCAACACGTTTCTGTATGGGCGCAGCATGGTCTGATCCAAAAGACAGAGACATGCCTTACATTGCTAAAATGGTGCGTGAAGTAAAAGAGCTTGGTTTAGAAACTTGTATGACACTTGGCATGCTTGATAATGAAAAAGCGCATGCACTAAGAGATGCCGGCCTTGATTACTACAATCATAACCTAGATACCTCGCCTGAATATTATGAGCAAATTATCACAACACGTACTTATCAAGACAGACTTGATACCTTAGACAATGTGCGTGATGCAGGCATGAAAGTGTGCTCTGGTGGTATTGTTGGTATGGGCGAGCAAGCAGGTGACCGTTACGGTTTATTAATGCAGCTTGCTAACTTACCAAAACAACCTGAAAGTGTACCAATTAACATGCTTGTAAAAGTGAAAGGTACGCCACTTGAAGACGTTGAAGATCTAGACCATTTTGAATTTATTCGTACTATCGCCACTGCGCGTATTATGATGCCGCACAGTTACGTACGTTTATCAGCGGGTAGAACAGCAATGAATGAGCAAATGCAATCAATGTGTTTCTTTGCTGGCGCTAACTCAATTTTCTACGGTGATAAGTTACTGACTACGGAAAACCCTGAAGCCGATGCAGATATGAACTTACTTAAAAAACTAGGTATGAATCCAGAGAAGCGTCAAGACTACTCTGATGAAGCATACGAAGCGTCTTTAAGTTCAAAAATTGCTGATAAAGCAACGTCAGAGCTATTTTACGAAGCATAGTGAATGGCTTTTGAATTTATACAAGTAGCGTTGCAACAAAGACGAGTTGAGTCTTTGTTGCGTGCTCGTCATGTGATTGCTGATTCAAGTGACGCACGCTTTTTAACGAGCAAAGAGGGTAAGCAATATTTAAACTTTGCCAGTAATGATTATCTTGGTTTAGGGTCTAAATTAGAGTTACAAGGTGGACTAACAGGTAGCCGTTCTTCGGCACTTGTTACAGGATACCAACAGTGCCATAAAGATTTTGAAGCCTTGCTGTGCAAACATTTTGGCTATGAGTCTGCTTTACTTTTTAGTACGGGCTTTAGTGCAAACAGCAGTGTAATTAAGGCTCTTTTTTCACAGAGCTCAAGCTCAAAATCCGCCCTTGATTCAGCCATTTTCCAAGACAAACTCAACCACGCCAGTTTAATTGATGGGGCTTTACAATCTGATGCCAAGCATATCCGTTTTAACCATAATGACATGGGGCACTTACGTCACCGTTTAGAAAAAAGTAAAGCCGTAAATAAGTTGATCATTAGTGAAGGCGTGTTCTCAATGGATGGAGACAGCGCGCCACTACAGCAACTAATCGAATTAAAACAACAACACAATGCTTGGCTGATGATAGATGATGCACACAGCTTTGGTGTATTGGGCGAAAACGGCCTGGGAAGTGTGGGTTTGGGTTGTAAGCCAGAAATTCTGGTGATCACATTTGGTAAGGCAATGGCGTGTCAGGGCGCGGCTGTTTTAGCAAGCAAATCTGTCATCGATTTTTTACTTCAGTTTAATCGTGATTATATTTACTCGACGTCTATGTCACCGCTTATGGTTCAAGCTGCAGAGCAACAGTTTTTACGTGTACTTGAGGCGAGTGAGCAGAGACAGCATTTGTTTAGCAATATTGCGTTATTCAAGCAGCTTTGTTTTGATCAAAGCATCCCTGTTATGCCATCAGAGACAGCCATACAACCGGTTGTGTTAGGTAGCGCTGAAAATGCATTAAATGCGCAAGCTAAGCTTAAAGAGCTTGGCATTTGGCTAACTGCAATTCGCCCACCAACAGTGCCACATAATACGGCCAGACTTAGGATCACAATTACTGCAGCACATACTCATGATGATATTGAGAAGCTTGTATCAGCCTTAAAGGTGTCAATATGATTGCAACACCAAATAAACTGTCAACGGCGAAGCAGTTTTCAAAAGCTGCAGGGCAATACAAGCAACATGCACATGTGCAAAAGCTAGCTGCCGAATTGTTATTCTCAAGATTAAATAAACACAGCCAAGTTATGCTCGATCTTGGTGCTGGTCCTTTATTGCATCAGCATAAACTTAAACATCATAGTGATTGTCTGGTTGCGATGGATCTGAGTTTGGGTATGTTGGCTGAAACACACCCTGAGAATAATGTGAATCGTGTCTGTGCAGATATGGATAAATTGCCTTTTACAGACAACGTATTCGATGCTGTATTTTCAAATTTTGCAATTCAATGGAGCGCCGATCCTGAAGTTTTATTTAAATCACTTTATTCTGCGAGTAAAGCAGGCTCTCAAGTTCTACTATCGACGGTTTTAGATGGCTCTTTGTCTGAAATAGCTCAAGCATGGAAAGCAGTGGATGATAAACAACACATTAATGATTTTTTGAATCTAACTCAGTTGATTAAAATTGCACAAAGCGTTGGATTCAAAGTGGTGTACTCAAATCAGCACTGTCTTCAAGATCACTATGACAAAGCAATCAGTGCCATCAAGTCGGTGAAAAATATTGGTGCAAATCATCTGACCGATTGTCAAAAAGAGCAAGGCCTATTGGGCAAAGCGGCTTATAAAAATCTATTGTCAGCTTTTCCATTGCAAGACGGTAAAGCCGTTATTAGCTACCAAGTCGGTATTTTGGAGTTAACGAAATAATGAATTCTTTTTTTATTACAGGTACCGACACTGAAGTCGGTAAAACCCATGTCACTTGTTTACTACTCAAGTTTTTGACCCAACATAAACGCTCAGCGATCGGTTTTAAGCCTATTGCAGCCGGAGCTGAAGAAGCATTTGGCCAGTTAGTCAATGAAGACGCTTTAAACATCATGGAGTCTTCAAACGTCCATGCTAAATATGAACAAATAAATCCAATTTGTTTCGAGCCGCCAATCGCGCCCCATATTGCAGCACAACGCGCAAACAAAGTAATTACACAAATAGAGCTTAATCACCATTATAAAGAGATTTTATCTGTTGGGGCCGAGTTCACTCTTGTAGAAGGTGCTGGTGGCTGGTCTTTACCAATTAATGACACGGAATATTTATCTGACTGGGTAAAAGCCCGAGAAATCCCAGTCATTTTAGTTGTCGGTATGAAACTAGGGTGTTTGAATCATACACTTCTTACAATTCAAGCGCTCAAAGCTCAAGGGGTGAAATGTGTGGGCTGGATTGCCAATGAGATTGACCCTAACATGTCAGAGTTTGATGCAAACCTTGAAAGCTTGAAAGCGCGAATTGATGCCCCTTTATTGGCTGTCGCACCATTTGCAAAAAGCAAAGCAAAATTGAAAATTTATAAGGAACTAACCGATCTTTTTGCAATTAACTTGTAAGTGCGTGGCTTAAGGCAAGTTTAATTTGAATGTAAAAGGTGATATCTAAATAGATATCACCTTTCATTTTGAGGGACTAAAACTGACGCTAACTTCGTTAGAAATTTCTTATTTAGAACAACTAAATTGCACAATTTCCGCCTCGTTACCGACAAGTTTTCCTCGCCTCAAAATAGATCGCTTAATTAAGAGGATTAGTATAATAAGTTCTCGTTTGAATTTAGATTAGAAAAATTCGAAGAATGAGATCACAAACTCGGTGCCCTTATCGGGCTCACTTAACACTTCAACTTTTGCGTTATGTTGCTGCAAAATACTGTATGAAATAGATAAACCTAAACCTGTGCCTTCGCCAGGTGCCTTTGTAGTAAAAAACGGCGTGAATATTTCTTTTAAGTTTTCTTGAGGAATGCCTTTACCTTCATCTTTTACACGCACCATGATTTTTGTGCGCTCTCTATAGCATCGAACAAACAAAGTACCGCCTTCAGCCATAGCTTGTTTTGCGTTAACAAACAGGTTTATAAAGACTTGTTGTAATTTACTTTCTATTCCTAAAATCGTGGCGCTTTCTAACAGGTCAGTTTCGATATGGTGCTTATATTTGAATTCATTACTTACCATATTAAGAGATTTATTAATGACCTTGGTTACATCGATAGGCTCCAATTCATCGTTATCCATTCGTGAGAAAGTACTTAAATCAGCAACAATGGCTTTGACCCGCTCTAAGCCTTCGACTGAAGATTTCAAAATTTCGTCACTGTCTTCAAATAAAAATGGCAACTCATATTCTTCATAGTTTTTATTTAGCTCGGAAATAGTGTTACTCGAAGGCTTATCAGTAAGCGGCTGCAAAGCAGATTTAATATCTTGAATATAGTCAGCCATGGTATCGAGGTTACTTAATACAAAGCCAACCGGATTATTAATTTCATGGGCAACACCTGCAGCCAAGTAACCTAATGATGCGAGCTTTTCTTGCCCAACCAGTTGTAACTGTGTTTGTTCTAAAACTTTATTTGTTTCTTCAAGGTTTATAAGTTGTTGTTGAAGCTCTTCTTCAGCTCTCTTTCTTTCTATGGCGATAGAAAGCATACTTCTTGATGACTCAAGGGTTTGTAGCTTGGTGATATTGATATCTTGTTGGTCTTCGTAGAGTAAAACTGCAACACCAACCGTTTTTTTATCTTCGAGCGTGAGTGTGTATAAAGGCACCATAACGCAAAACTGATAAAAGTCTTGCGCTTCATTACTTATGTCATTGGTATCTATGAGTTGTGTTTCTTGCTCTTGAAGTAATAAATCAAACACTTTTTCTCTGTCAAGTTGAGCAAGAAAAGACTTCAACAGTTGCAAGTGTTCATTTATGTCAGACTCGGTACTTGATTGAGTATAGTATTGAAATTGACCGTAATTACATTGGTTATCGAGTTCAATGAATAAATTATCTGGTTTAGATAAAAACGCACAGGTTCGTTCGAGATAGTTTTCAACAATCTTTTTTAGTGTGGGCTTGCTCCAGGTTTCAGCTAAAAGACCCGTCAAAAAAGACAGTTGAGTTTGTTGGTTTTCGACTTCCATACGCGTTTCATCATTTAAAACTTCTTGTTCTAATAGCTCTCGAGTATAGTTTTCAAGCTGCATTTCGGCGAGCTTTCTTGCTGCTCGCTCTCGTTTCAGTGCGCGTTCGAGTATGTCTACTTTGTTTTGTGCTTCTTCACTCATAGAAACCTTACTTCTATATGGCAAGCGTCATCACCTTCATGACAACATTTCGATTGAGAAATAGATACTTCTTCACCGAAGTGTTTAGCAGCCCCTAAAATCAGGCCCTCTGACAAATGACATAGTTTTCGTTCTGAGCGATAAATCATCGTCAGATGTTGATCATTTTGGTCTGCATAATCAAATTCAGGTAAGTTTGAATCTGCGTAAATTTTTTTTACCTCGACATGAATTAAGTTATCAACCATATAAAGAAACGCGTGCAGAGAGGGGGCTTTTTTTGCTTCACTGGGTGCCAGAGGTATAAGCTTCACAAATAAAAACTCACCAAAAGTTCTAAGTAAATCAGAAGCTGGTACGTTTAATGCTTCGCAATAATAAGTAACGATGCTGAACATTTCGCTATCATCGTATTTAATTGAAGATGTGTAGATCCCTTGAGAGGGAAGGTCGAGTGTATTTAACATGGTGTCCCATGCTTCTAAGCCATGATTATTTTCTACAAACTCTTGTAGCGCGTTGAAAACACTACCTTTCATATAAATCTCCGCATTTCGCGTTATGAGGTTGATATATTTTTAAAATAGTGTCACTTTTTACTTAACGCAATGTTTTAAAATCATTTGTAGAAACATAAGGTTTTATTAAATGTCTGATAAGTTGCCAATTTTAATTGTGGATGATGAGACACAAGTACTTAACGCTTTAAAACGCCTGTTTAGAAAGGAGTTTGAAGTGACTGTGTGCGATAAACCACTCGAAGCTGTAGAAATTTTAAAACAGCAGGAATTTGCAGTGATTATATCAGACATGAAAATGCCATTAATGAGCGGAGCAGAGCTGCTTGCTCAGGCTTTTATCATCAATCCAAATACAGCGCGTATTCTTTTAACGGGCTATTCCGACATTGACTCAACTGCTTTAGCAATTAATGAAGGCAAGATTTCAAACTATGTAAGTAAGCCTTGGCGCAACGACGACTTAAAAGAAATAGTGATGCAAGCTTGTGATCAGTATCAATTGAAGCAGTCTGTGATACGTTTGCAAAATGAGCTTGAAGAGAAAAATCAACAATTACAAAATTACAACGATGAGCTTGAAAGTAAAGTTCAGGCACGAACATCATCACTTTCTCAGCTCACTGACAAACTGAAAAACGTGAATCAAAAGCAGCGCAAACTATTTCATGATGTCATTGAGATGATAAACCTAATCATTGAAGACACCACAGGGAGTGATGATGGACACATAAAACGTGTCGCATCACATTGTCGGCTCGTTGCCAAACACATGGGACTTGAAAAGCCGCTTGTCACTCAAGCCTATTTAGCTGGCCTGATGCATGAAATTGGTAAGGTGTCTTTACCTGATGAGCTTGTTAAGTGCACTGAAAATGAATTGACCAAAGATCAACTCATAGCAAAGCAACAAAATGCCATCAAAGGCGCTGAAATACTTCAAAAGTTGCCTAATCTGCAAATCATAGGCAAAGGTATTTTGCACCAATATGAACACTATAATGGCACGGGATTACCTGAGCATTTAATTGCTGACAACATACCGACGATCAGTCGTATTCTCACCATAGTAAATGATTACGACAAGTTATTAATTGGTCGTATTACTGGTGAGAAGATGCAGCAAGATCAAGCAATGCAAACCATGAAGACCTTGGCAACTGAGTTTTATGACCCTCACATTCTAGAGGTTTATTTTGAATTACTGTCTAGCGGTAAGGTGTTCGAAAATCACGATATTGACGTATGTGTGGGAGTAAGTTGTTTAGAAACAGGTATGCACTTAACACAGGATTTATTGAACAAACAAGGCGCTGTGATTTTAACTGCTGGCACCGAAATCACACCTAGCATCATTGAAAAGTTGCAAAAGTATCAAAAAGACTGGAATTATATTTTTAATGTGTTCGTGCATTAGTTTCTATTCTTAGCCACTCTCTGGTGGCTCTCAAAAAACCTTTAGTTTAAAATACCGCTAGTTTTATTTTATATGCTATTTGGAGCTCGTTATTTTAAACGTATCTAATGTCACCATGCAGTTTGGTGCAAAACCACTTTTTGAAAACATTTCTGTTAAATTTGGTGATGGAAATCGCTACGGTCTAATCGGTGCCAATGGATGTGGTAAATCGACATTCATGAAGATTTTAGGGGCTGAGCTTGAGCCTTCTGCGGGTAACGTAAGTGTAGCTCCAAATATTCGTTTAGCGAAACTAAATCAGGATCAGTTTGCCTACGAGCAATACACTGTAATCGATACGGTTATTATGGGTCATAAAGAGCTTTGGGAAATTAAAGCTGAGCGCGACCGTATTTATTCTTTACCAGAAATGAGTGAAGAAGATGGTATGAAAGTGGCCGATCTTGAAACGCAATTTGCAGAAATGGATGGTTACTCGGCTGAAGCAAAAGCCGGTGAGTTACTTTTAGGTGTTGGTATTGGTACTGAGCAACACTATGGCTTAATGTCAGAAGTAGCACCAGGTTTCAAGTTACGTGTTCTTCTCGCACAGGTGCTATTTGCTGATCCTGACATCATGCTACTAGACGAACCAACCAACAACTTGGACATTTATACAATCAAATGGTTAGAAGAAGTCCTTAACCAGCGTGATTGCACCATGTTAATTATTTCGCACGACCGTCACTTTTTAAACTCTGTTTGTACGCACATGGCCGATATCGACTACGGTGAATTACGTGTCTATCCAGGTAACTATGACGAGTATATGTTTGCAGCGACTCAAGCGCGCGAAAAACTATTAAACGAGAATGCTAAGAAGAAAGCACAAATTGCAGAACTTCAACAATTCGTGTCTCGCTTCTCTGCAAATGCGTCAAAAGCAAAACAAGCCACCTCTCGTGCAAAACAGATTGATAAAATTCAACTTGATGAAGTTAAAGCGTCATCTCGTCAATCGCCGTTTATTCGTTTTGAACAAAGTAAGCAGCTTTTCAGAAATGCGCTTGAAATTACCAATGTCTCACAAGGCTATGACAGCACTTTATTCTCAGGCTTAGAAGGCTTAGTTGAAGTGGGTGAGCGTATCGCGATCATAGGTGAAAATGGTGTGGGTAAATCAACCTTACTACACACTTTAGCGGGTCGTTTAGCGCCTAAAACTGGTGAGTTTAAATGGTCTGAGAATTCAAACATTGGTTATTATGCACAAGACCATGCAGATGAGTTTGAGAAAGACCAAACTGTATTTCAGTGGATGGAGCAATGGCAGCAAGAAGGGGATGACGAGCAAGTAGTTCGTGGTTTCTTAGGTCGAATGCTGTTCTCACAAAATGACATCAAAAAGTCGGTAAAAGTACTTTCTGGTGGTGAGCAAGGTCGTATGTTGTTTGGCAAATTAATGATGCACAAGCATAATATTTTGCTGATGGATGAACCTACAAACCACATGGACATGGAGTCAATCGAAGCGCTTAACTTAGCCCTTGAACAGTACGAAGGTACTCTTTTATTCGTTTCACATGACCGCCAGTTTGTATCATCACTTGCAACCCGTATTTGGGAAATTAAGGACGGTAAAGTTATCGACTTTAAAGGTACTTATGAAGAGTATCTAGCGCAACAAGAAGCGGCTAAATAAGCACTTTTGCAATGGTATTACCTAACTAGATAGGTATAATACCCACATAGAAACTGCAGGCTTACCCCCAATAAGAGCCTGCAGTTTGTTTTTCTATCGTTCAAAACTTCTGAGGATTTATTATGACGGTTGGCATTATCATGGGCTCAAAATCAGACTGGCCTACTATGCAACATGCAGCAGACATGCTGGACAAGTTTGGCATCGACTATGAAACAAAAGTAGTTTCGGCTCACCGTACACCTCAACTTCTAGCTGATTACGCGTCAAGCGCAGCTGATCGTGGTATCAAAATTATCATTGCTGGTGCTGGTGGCGCTGCACACCTTCCAGGTATGGCTGCAGCTTTCACAAGCTTACCAGTGCTGGGTGTACCAGTTAAATCAAAAACACTAAACGGTGTTGATTCATTACTTTCAATTTGCCAAATGCCAAAAGGCGTAGCCGTTGGTACATTAGCGATTGGTGATGCGGGTGCGGCTAACGCGGGCTTACTTGCAGCTCAGATTTTAGGTTGTCAACAACCAGAGATCTTTGCAAAAGTTGAAGCTTTCCGTAAAGAACAAACAGAAACAATTTTAGCTAACCCAAATCCTGCTGAGTAATATGAACGTTTTAGTCCTTGGCGCAGGGCAACTTGCGCGAATGATGAGCTTGTCATCGAAGAACTTAGACATTCATGTTACAGCTTACGATGTTGGCTCTCAAAAAGTCATCGATCCTGTTACCTTTTTAACAGTTGATCAGTCATTACAACAAGCCATTGACTCAGCTGATGCTATTACTGCTGAGTTTGAGCATATTCCTTTAGATATTCTAAAGCTATGTGATGAAAGTGGTAAGTTTTACCCAGGCACAGAAGCCATCGCAACGGGCGGTGATAGAGCGAAAGAAAAAGCGCTGTTAGATACTGCAAAAGTTGCATGCGCACCTTATAAAATCATCACTGAAAAACAGCACTTGCTGGATTCGATTGATGAATTGGCAATGCCTTTGGTTGTCAAAACTTGCCAAGCAGGTTACGACGGTAAAGGGCAGTGGCGCGTAAAATCTCTGGATGACGTTGAGCGAATTTGGGCTGAAATGTCTGAATTTTTAGCGAAAGACGCATCTCATCAAATTATTGCAGAGAAAATGATCCCATTTGATCGCGAAGTATCTATCATAGGTGTTCGTGCGAAAAATGGTGAAACTGCAATCTACCCACTGACTGAAAACCAACATACCAATGGGGTATTAACGCTTTCAATCGCGGGTAAAGAGAAAAATGCAATTCAAGCGCAAGCTGAGTCTGCGTTTAACGCTATCGCCAATGCATTAGACTATGTGGGTGTATTAGCCATAGAGTTTTTCGATGTAGATGGCACTTTGTTGGTCAATGAAATTGCGCCACGTGTACATAACTCGGGTCATTGGACTCAGCAGGGATGTCATGTAAGCCAATTCGAAAACCACATGCGCGCTGTAACTGGTTTACCACTAGGTTCAACGGTTTTGAATCGCCCAACCGCGATGATAAATGTGTTAGGGCAAGCTGCTATTCCAAAAGCGGTATTGTCTGTTGCTGACACAACCAGCCACTGGTATGGCAAATCTGCAAAACCAGGCCGTAAGATGGGTCATATTAACGTTTCAGCTGATAGCTTATCAGAACTTGGTGATAAACTTGTTGAGTTGGCAAAAATACTGCCAGAACAAGATTACCCAGGTGTTCAGGCAACTGCTGAGCAGTTAAAAGCACTGTAATAAAAAAGCCGAGTTTAACTCGGCTTTTTTGACTCAAGTTATTTGAATTCAATAAACTAAATAAGGCTTTTGTAAAGTGACTAGTCAGTCTATTAAACAGTTTTCGTTTATTGGATTATTTGTACTTTGTCTAACAGGGTTTATAGGTCCTGCATTTTCTCTTCTTCTTGGTCTTGCTTTCACACTGATTTTTACAAATCCGTACTTGTCTTTAAGTAATCAAGCAAGTAAATGGTTATTAAAATTAGCTGTGATAGGGCTAGGATTTAATGTCGACTTTAATGATGTACTTGAAGTCGGGCGAAGCTCATTTGTTCTCACCATTGTGAGCATAACTGCCATAATAGGGCTTGGCGAAATATTAGGGCAGCTCTTTAAAGTAAATAAAAATACCAGTGTGTTATTGTCTTTTGGTACTGCTATTTGTGGAGGCAGCGCAATTGCGGCAATGGCCCCAGTGATAAAAGCTAAACAGCACGAGATTGCGGTGTCATTGGCCATCGTATTTCTATTAAATGGCTTAGCTTTGCTGATTTTTCCTGCAATCGGGCATTACTTTCAGTTAACTGAAGAACAATTTGCGATTTGGGCTGCGCTTGCGATCCATGATACGAGCAGTGTGGTTGCAACAGCATCTACATACGGCCCAATCGCAGTCGGTATTGCAACAACAATCAAGCTCACTCGCGCTATGTGGATCATTCCATATACTGCATTAGCTGGCGTATTTTGGAAAAGTGAAGAAAAGGCAAGTATTCCACTTTTTATTGTCGGCTTTTTATTAGCAGCCCTTATTAATACCTATCTTCCTGAATATTCGACTTTTTGGCAGTTGGGCTATGCAGGAGCAAAACATGTGCTTTATGCTTGTTTATTTTTAGTTGGTTCAAGCGTATCTCTGGCTATGTTAAAACAAACAGGATGGCGCCCACTAGCAATGGCCACCATACTTTGGGGCATTGTTAGTTCAGTTATATTATTACTCATCATCGATGGAGTGATAAATTAATGCAATTTTCTTGGAACTTTTCAAAAATGGACTAGTCTTAGGTAATGAGGCGCGGATAGGCCTCATTTCATAATCGTTGTTCATCAACGACTATGTGAGCGCAGAGAGTATTTGGCCAGCATCCTATGCTGGCCTTTTTTATGTTCATAAACCCCAAGGTTTTACTCCAAGAATTACGCACTTCCTTAATTATTGTTATTTTATCTAAAATTATTCGTATTCTAACGTCGCATTTGCTTAAATTGACCTAGTCTAACAAGTTGAAGAATAACTATGATCAAACACTCTCTAATTTCTGCTGCGGTTGCAGCTGGCCTGTTCTTAACAGGTTGCCAAACAACCACATCGACTGACGCTGTAAAGGCTGAACCAGCTTCAAATTTCGCTCCTGTTGTGGCAACGCCTTTAGATTTTGGTGGTGAAAACATCACATTAAAGCAAGCAATGGCACACCCTGATTGGTTGGGTCGTCAACCTGAGCGCGCATTTTGGGCTGCAGATAGCCAAACTGTGGTTTTCAACCGCAAGCAAGCGGGTAATGAATTACGCGATACGTTTGCTGTTACAGCTGGTAAAGCGCCTACACAAGTTGTATTAAACCAACTTCATACAGTTGGTGCAAAAAACGCGGTTTATTCAAAAGATGGTGCAGTGCAAGCCTATACGTTTGAAGGCAATGTGTTTGTTAAGAACATCAAAACGGGCGCAATCAAACAGCTTACACAGAGCTCTGATAGAGCGCGCTCTTTACAGTTTTTAAATTCTGGTGAATTAGCTTATCGCACTGGTAATAGCTTCTTTAGCGTTGATATTAATTCAGGTCTTACTAAAGAGCTTGTTAAATTACATCTAGCTGATAAACCTAAAGGCACACAAGAGCCATCAACTTACATTGCCAAAGAGCAACATAAGTTAATCGATTTTGTAAAGCTAACGCATAAAAACGCACTCGATAAAGAACAGCGTAAAGAGCAATTAAATGCTGAAAATGAAACAATTGCATCTAACCAATTTTATCTAGGTAAGGGTAACCGTCTTGTAGAGGCAAGCCTTTCTCCAAAAGGCGATAAACTTATCGCCGTTGTGACAAAGAGTACACCATGGCGCGCTGATACCGACATTATGCCTAACTATGTGTCACAAAACGGTGATATCGAAGCAGTACCAGCTCGTCGTCGCGTAGCTGATTCTAAACCATCTAGCTCAGATGTGATTTTCATTGATATCGCATCTAAAGCACAAACAACTTTAAGTTATGAAACACTACCGGGTTTTGATGAAGATGTTTTAGCAGCCGAAAAAGCAGAGAATGCAAAAGCTGAAGGCAGAACTTACGAATCAAAACGTGAGCCTCGTCATATTAACTTGATGATGGACTGGGGTTGGGATCAAAGTGCGGTGCAGTGGAATACGTCGGGCTCTCAAGTTGCGGTAATGCTTGAAGCATGGGATAACAAAGACCGTTGGATCGCAACCGTTGATTTTGACAATAACGAGTTCAAATCACAACATCGTTTACACGACGATGCATGGGTGAACTACACGTACAATGACTTTGGCTGGATGAACAATTCAGATACCTTGTATTACTTGTCTGAAGAATCAGGTTATAGCCATATTTATACTAAACCTGTAAATGGCAAAGCAAAGCAACTAACTAAAGGTCAATTTGTTGTATCACATCTGACGCTAAGCAAAGATGATTCGCAAATTTACTTTAAGGCGAATGTTAAGCACCCAGGTATTTACGAAGTTTATCGCGTGAATACGCAAACAGCTGAAAAAGTAGCGCTAACTGACTTAGATGGTATGACGGATTATGAATTGAGCCAAGATGAGCAAAAACTATTGCTTAATCACTCAAAAATCATGATGCCGAATGAACTATATGTTGCAGATGCTAAACCAAACGCACAAGTAACGCGTTTAACAAATACTGTGTCTGACGAATTCTTAAATAAGAAATTAATCGCACCAAAAATCGTTGCTGTACCTTCTAGTCATACTGATCAACCAATCTATGCAAAAGTGTATTACCCAGCTGACTACGTAGAAGGTGAGATTGGTAAAACACGTAAAGCTGTTATCTTCAATCACGGTGCGGGTTACTTACAAAACTCACATATGGGTTGGTCTGGTTACTTCCGTGAGTTTATGTTTCATTCACTGTTAGCAAGCGAAGGCTATGTGGTAATGGATATGGACTACAGAGCGTCTAAAGGTTATGGCCGTGATTGGCGTACAGCTATTTACCGCCAAATGGGCACACCTGAAATTCAAGATTTAGAAGACGGCGTTAAATGGATGGCTGAAAATGTGAATGTTGATACAGGCTCAGTAGGTACCTATGGTGGTTCTTACGGTGGCTTTATGACATTTATGGCACTGCTTACAAAGCCTGATTTATTCCAAGCGGGTGCTGCACTTCGACCAGTGTCAGATTGGGCTTATTATAATACGCCATACACATCTAACATTCTTAACCATCCAGATGTAGACCCGATTGCGTATCGTCGTAGTTCTCCAATCTACTTTGCTGAAGGTTTAGAGAAACCATTACTTATCAACGCTCCAATGGTTGATGATAATGTTTTCTTCCAAGACGTAGTTCGACTCGTTCAACGCTTTATTGAACTTGAGAAAGAAAACTTCGAAACAGCGATTTACCCAGTAGAACCGCATGGTTTTAGACAGCCAACGGGTTGGTTAGACGAGTACCGCCGTATTTATAAGTTGTTTAAAGAAAATCTTTAAACAACTTTTACGAAAATAAAAATTAAAGGACCTAAATAGGTAATGCCGTTCACTTAAGGTGAACGGCATTATTACGTTTAGCAACTGGGTATCGGTTTTTAGACACCTTCAATAGCCTCGGGTAACTTCGTTCTCGCTTTCCCTCAAGCTTAAACTGACTAGCATTTTTTTCTATATCTAGAATGATTTTAGGGACATTTCCTGGAGCATATATTGGCATTTGAGTAAGTTTGTAGATGATATGTGATGAAGCATCTCTGAAGCTAAGTTGATTTGGGTAAACACTTTTTAGTGATTTAGCCATCAATATCATTTTGTAACGGATAAGGTTGTAAGCCAGTAACAAGCCCCATAACTCTTGGTGAATTAGCTCCGGTAAATTGCTGCGCAAGGTGAATCGACTTTCCAATAGATATTGCTTCATTTCTCGATAGCCCATTTCAATTTCCCAGCGATGCGCATATAAATCTACAATCTCCGAAGCGGGATATTCCATTGCATCAGTCATTGATGTGAGTACGCTTACTTCTTTCCCTTTCACTCGCCTAGTCAATAATCTCACTGTTATAGAGTCGGGTAAGTTAGGGCGCTTCTTCTTAGCCTGCGGCGTCGTTGTTAGACGAACCAGCTTATCTTGCTTGCCTAGGCTATCTACAACTTCATACTGAGTGCCTTTTTTGAGGGGGAGCAACCAATGCGTATTATTTCCCTTTTGCTCCCATTCATGTAGCAAGCCAAGTGAATAAAACCCTTTATCGAATAGCGTCAAGCTGTTATCTGGCACATGACTTATGAGTTTGCTCGCTAGATTCATCTCGTTTTCACTTACACTATCAAAGGCGCTCCCCAGTATGAGGTGACTGCTTAACTCCATTAAGCAGACCATTCGGACTTGCGGATAACCAGCATAACTGGCTTTGTTGGCAGTTCGAGCAAAGACTGCACTATTTGCAGCGCTATCAGGCGTTCGCCAAACGACACCATCAACACCGTAAATATTAAGGCCGTTCCAATGTGGATGTTCCGCACGGTCATGCCAGGTTTGGGCTGTACGGTAAAAAACATCTTGTACTACATTACTGCCTAACTTTTTTCTGGCTTGAGTGACGGCACTTCGGGCAACATAATCCACGTCTTGAGGTAAAACAATGTCTAATTTGTTAATTAGCTGACGAACGGACTCCGTTCGGAACAAAGACATGCCAATAACAGCCCAAATCATGGCATCCATTGGGAGCTTGCGTTTACGTAATGTTGCTACACCATTGGAATCTAAACAGGCTTGTATAATCTCTGGCTCTAAAACATCGGCCAAGCTTTGAAATTCAGTGAGACGAGAAATAGATGTGCGCGCAAGTGCTTCAGACAATTCCATAAAAAAATCCGATACCAGTAAACTGATATCGGATTGTGAAGCTTTGAAAAGATCGGTCAACTGATCATTAAAATATTTCTTAACTGATCGGCATTACCTAAATAGGTCCTTTTTTTGTTGAAATACTCCGGCTCGTTTACAATTCCTGATTTTATCCATTTACAATTCCCGTTTTTGCCCCTCGAAATTTATAAGGTATTGAGTCTGTTTGAAAAACAAGATATTGTTAACAGAAATAAACAGGAATCTTTCCCGATTTTACTCCGACAAAATCAGAAAAAATTCCCATGAAAAAGCTGTTACACGTGCTTGGAGACATCGTGATTAAAACTGACCACATATCAATCCAGTGCCCTCAGTGTGGAGATATTGAGTTTGAGAAGCCAGAGAATCCAAAGGATGACGACTTTGTGAAATGTAATAACTGTCATTTTGAAATCATGTTGGCAGACCTTAAAGAAGTAGGTATTGAGCAAGCTAAAGAAGTCGTCATTCCTGAAGCGAAGGCAGAAATTGAAAAAATGCTCAAAAAAGCATTTAAGGGACGCTTTAAATGAGTAATTTTGAAGTTTTAAGTTTACTTGTTTCTTCTTTGGCTGTGATAATTTCAACAGTATCTCTTACGCGCACAAGGAAATTAGCAAAGGAGCAGTTGGAACTTGAAAAAGTTACTGCGGAGCTATCTAGGCTTCAAATTGAAAGTATTGCGGAAGAGAAATCGAATAAAACCAAGCCAAAATTTAATGTAAATCTCACTAAGCTAGGTAAGTCTTATAGTTTCTATATTTCCAATACTGGTCAAGGTAGTGCCTACAATGTCAATTTTGAGTTAATTGACTGCGAAGATAGCCCTTTGTCATCTCACGACCTCGAAGATAAGTTCCCTCATCAAGAGTTAAAGCCAAACTCAAGAGTTAAACTTTTAGCAGCAATACATATGGGAAGCCCTAGAAAGTACCAAGTTAAGTTAACCTGGGAAAATGAGAGTAGTGAGAAATATGAAGAAATTTTTTGGCCTACTATATAGCACGTGTAACAAGCGCATAAAAAATGACGTCTAAAGCTTGGCTGGCGCTCATTCTTCGCTAATTTTAGCCAAGCTTAATCCGCAAATTATGCGGGCGTTATATGCCAAGGGAAGGTAAGTGAAATCATTCGCTATTCAATTAATTTCAGCTCTATTAATTCTGGGAGCACTGCTTCTATCAATTCCACCAGTACCTTCTGTAGATGTTGGTCATGGCTATGACTCTTTTCCTAGTCCGTCATTGTTTATTGGTTTGCTTTTATTGGTGATTTCAGCTTGTATCACTATTAAATATTTAAATTTTCCAAAGGCTTATTGGCTATTGATGCTAATTATATATGTATTGTTTTCGTTTGCTATACACGCTAGAGTTTGGTGGTAAAGGCATATAACAAGCCAATCAAGTCGGACGTATAACAGTTGGCTGCGTTCACTTCGCTCACAATTATAGCCAACTATTATTCGCCGCTTATTGGGGCGTTATACGTATCGATGTATCGGTGTAGTAATATGAAATACTTTTCAATTTTTTTGATTCTACTTTCAATTGTTGGCTGTAAATCTACTCGAAATACCATCGAATACACTGACCCTGGTTTTTATCTTAAACCAGTCTTAAAAATGAAAGTAGTACCTACTTTTTCGAACCCTGTTATCTATGAGGTTACTAGGCACAAACCCTATCAGTTAATAACTACAACTTATGAGGGCGCTGGTGGTTATGACTGGAAAGGTATTAAATCAAAGAAACGTATTGAATTAACAGAAGAACAGTACTCAAAGTTAGTTAGTAAGTTAGAGAAAACACTGGTGTTTCCGAAAGATAAAACTCTAGGAATGGATGGAGATACTTGGATGCTAGAAAGCTCTTTGTATCAATACACTGCCGTAGCGTATTGGGAGCCAGAATATCAAACAGATAAACGTGGGCTTGAAGATTTTGTAAGATTAAAAAGTTACCTTGAGCAACTAAGCAGCGATAAATAGCTGTAAAATACGTATAACAAACAGTTTAAAAGCGGACAAAATTCAGTTGGCTGGTTTCGCTCCGCTTCACATTATAGCCAACTAAATTTTGCCTTTTAACTGAGGCGTTATGCGTCACTTTAAATCGCTGTCTTTAAAACGGTTTTTACCTTGAGCCTTTTCTTCAAATCGGCTTTTAGGTACAGTGGCGTAAGTAAGTTTCAAGTTGGTCTTGGCTTTTCGTTTTTCAATTTAAGCAGTGACCAGAAAGGTCATTCACCAGTCGAACGCTTCTTTGCAATTTTGGGTTTGGTGAGTGTTTTTTAATTTTTAGTTTGGCTTATAGGTGCAGGCGCAAGCGCTTTGAAAGTGGTGTGTCAACGCATAACAAGGCGCTCAACTAGGACAAAATTAAATAAGCTCGTCGCTTCGCTCGATTTTAGCTTATTTAATTTTGCCTGTTAGCTAAGCGTTATGCGTCATTTCAATTAACTGAATCTAAATCGGTTTTTTCCTCAAGTCTTTTCTTCAAATCATCTTTTAGGTACAGTGGCGTAATCAAATTTTAAGTTGGTCTTGGCTTTTCGTTTTTCAATTTAAGCTGTGACCAGAAATGTCATTCACCAGTCGAACGCTTCTTTGCAATTTTGGTTTGGTGGGTGTTTCTATAAATAAAAGTTTAGCTCGCTGGTGCAGGCGCAAGCGCTTTGAAAGCGGTGTGTCAACGCATAACAAGGCGCTAAACTAGGACAAAATTAAATAAGCTCGTCGCTTCGCTCGATTTTAGCTTATTCAATTTTGCCTGTTAGCTAAGCGTTATAAGCACTTTGGGATATGAGTAAACTTTTTAGCATAATTTTCTTAATGACAGCATTTTCTAGTATTGCAGCTGAAAAAGTCTCTTTTGTAAGCTTATTGTCATCACCTGACAAGTATGACGGTAAATGCGTCCAAACAGTAGGCGTGATAAGCGTAGAGTTTGAAAACGGAAGTTTATATCATGATCAAGCTAGCTACATAGCAAGAGCCTATGAAAATGCTATTTCTCAACCATTTGAAGCAGCGCAGGTTGTTTACAATAGCAATAATGCAGAAGCTCATATTCAGAAGTTAGCTGATGCATATGAGGGTAAGTTGGTTAGGGTTGTAGGCAAGTTTAAAGCCTTTAACATTTCAAAACGAATAAATAGCACTAAAAGTAATTTTAGTTCAATAAGTTATATCCAAACTCTTGCGCCAAATGAAGGGGCAAGATTTGGCAATCAAGCAAGGTGCTTATAACAAGTGCCTAAACCAAAGGACGCAAAGCAGCAGGCTTGCGCTCCTTCGTCGCTAATTTTAGCCTGCTATTTTGCGCCGGTTAGGCAAGCGTTATATTTCTATTGAGTCACTGGCATGAGTATAAATCAAGAATTGCTACCACTAGCGATTGAAAACTTCAGGAGCATATTGAATTCAGGCTTTAGCTCCATATTGGCTTCATATGAATCATATGCAAAAGAAGCTGATTCAAGAGATAGAGACTTTGCCGTTTGCTTTGATGATTATTTCCATGATTGGGCGCAATCAAATTGGGAATTAATTGTTGAAAGAACTGTTTGCTCCAATGAATCCAGCTTAGTGATATACGGTTGTGGTAGTGACTATGAAGCTGCGGCACATAGCCGAGTTTTCTTTCACTCAATTGCTCCTACCCATGAAATTACTTGCAATAAAGGCCAGTTGGTGACTGATTTGTTCACTAGTGAGGGTGTTGACCTTTTAAAGTATGACTTTGAAGGTTTTGTATCTTTTAGAGATGGAATTTATGATTTAAGCCCGCCTTTTGACCATATACTTTTCACTGAAAAAGAGTTTGAGGGTTGCGAAAGGCACGTAGTTATTTCTCTAAACGGAGTGATTTGGAGTGCAGTAGAAATATAACAAGTTAATTAAACAATGGACGTAAAACAGCAGGCTTGCGCTCATTCTTCGCTTAGTTTAGCCTGCTATTTTTCGCCGTTTATTAAGGCGTTATGCGTCACTTTAAATCGCTGTCTTTAAAACGGTTTTCACCTCAAGCTTTTTTTTCAAATTAGCTTTTAGGTACAGTGACGTCATTAAGTTTTAAGTTGGTCTTGGCTTTTCTTTTTTCAATTTAAGCTGTGACCAGAAAGGTCATTCACCAGTCGAACGCTTCTTTGCAATTTTAGGTTTGGTGAGTGTTATTTAATTTTAAGTTTGGCTTATTGGTGCAGGCGCAAGCGCTTCTAAATCTGAGTGTCAACGCATAACAAGGTCGTCAACGAGGACAAAAAACTGTTGGCTGTTACGCTTCGCTTCACATTTTAGCCAACAACTTTTTTGCCGGTTACAACGGCGTTAGTTACCAACGAGGAAAACTCAGCTAATGCAGAATATTTAGGGTTAATGTCCGTGTATTTTTGGCTAGGTTGCCGTATTTCAATTTCTAGCGATTTGGGTTTGTGAAAATCGTGCTTTAGTTTCTTGTGTGGTTTGGGGTTTCTGTTTCAGAAGCCGATTTACTTGTTAAAAGCTCGCTCTGTTGCATTGTCTTCTTAGGTTTTGTCAGTCCGCTTTCTACGGCGTTGTGTGTTCCAAGTGGTTTAAGTGACAGTCGCTTTGAAGCTGCGCCTGATTTAAGTTTCTTAAAACACGTAAAGTTCGTGTTGGCAAAGCTGCAATTAACTTCAAATCAAAGCGTTAGGCTTGGCAACTAACAAAGCATTTAAGAGGGACAGTCAACGCGTGGCGAGTTTAGTTTAAATCTTGGCATCTGTGTTTACGGTGTTAAAGTGAATTTTGGTGGCAGCGCGTTGCTGCCCCTTAATGCGGCGTTAGGTTTTAACAGGAGTTTGAATGAAATTAACTGAAGAAAAACTAGATCTTATCGTGGCAAAAGGCATGGCGTTTTCTTTACGATATACAATACCACTGTTGGTTTTTAGTGAGGGAAATATTAATCCTCAAACAGCAACAGGAATTATTATACGTACAGACAAAGGTCCTGCATTAGCTACTGCACGCCACGTAATTGACGGTTACTTGGGCCTTAAAGATAAGGGACGAATTCAAATCGGCGCCATGGCGTATGTGTTAAAACACTTACCTAGCGAACGCATCAATATCTCTGAAAATGTTGATTTTGGCCTCATTTACTTGACTGATATAGATGTTCACAAAATAGGTTGGCCAGTTTTAGAACAGGAACAAATATCATTTAAGCACCCTAAGAAAATGGATTTAATTGCCTATTCGGGCTTTCCCGGTTGTTGGAAAACCGCTCATGATGAAGAGAAAGTTATGGGTTTGGGGCAATTCAAGTGTGTTGGAATGATTGAAACAGTAGAAGACGATCAGTTTTCCGTACGGTTGGATGATATGCGGTATGAACTTGAAGGAAAAAGTTCTTTAGACACAAGCTTATTTCATCCTGGAGGGATAAGTGGGGGACCTGTGTTTAGCCTGTTTGACTTTTGGAACTCAAAAATGAGAGAACCACTTTTAATAGGTTTCATTTCCGAAGGTATGGCATGGGATTATCTTGCTCAGAAACATTTTGCTGTGAACACTAAATCGGTTGAGGCGTTAATAAAAACCTAACAAAGCGTTTAAGACGGATTCCCAACGCTTGGCATTTTCAGTTTGATTCAGCTTTAGTGTTTACGGCACAATAGTTTAGGTCGGGTGGTAGCGTTGCTCACCACTTAACGCGGCGTTAGCTTTACGAAGATTATTGGAAATAAAAATGAAATTAAAAGCTTTTGTATTAGTTCTGTCTGTTTTGTTAAGTGGATGTAGTACTACATCATTGAAAAAACCGATTTCCAGCAAAAATATAGGTATCCACATTAAATACAATGCTCCCTATAAACTATGTCAAGAGTATTACGGTGCGACTGTTTTTAATAATCAAAGTAGTCGTTATGCTATTGATTCTAACTTAGAGAGCTTAACTATCAATGCGATAAGCCAAGCAATTAGCGAATCTGATAACACTCCAGTAATAATTCCAGTTGAAAAGGATCTTTCACACTCTGACCTTATGACCTTTAATTCTTGGAATGGCGAACCCACTCTAAATGCTTTTGGTGCAAGCTACCTTAAGAGGTTAGTTGAAACGCATAGCGTTGAGTATATTTTTGTGCGCTTTATATATGAGCCAATAGAGTGTGATATTAGGCTATCCAACCAGTATTCCGATTATGGTCAAGTTAACCTATATAGTTTGTCTTCATTCAACCTGTTTGATGTTAAAAATGCTAAATACCTAGGTATGGCACAACCTAAATTTGGTGAAAGTTACTTTCTAAACATGCCTAAAGATATAAATAGTCTTAGCAAAGATGAATTACTCAAAGCAGTTAAAACTCATTACAACAAGACGTTAGACTATAACTTCAGATTTCTTTCTAAATCTAAAAACAAAGTATCAACAAAAAATTAAAGCTAACAAGTGCCTAAACCAAAGGACGCAAAACAGCAGGCTTGCGCTCCTTCGTCGCTAATTTTAGCCTGCTATCTCGCGCCTGTTAGGCAAGCGTTTTACTTAAGCTAATTTTAGTGCATCAACTCCAGCATACGCAAAATCCTCCGGCCAGTGTTTATTTTTCTTATTAGTCATTTGTATCTAAATTACTTTACACTTTTTCTAATGGCTCAATTTCGTAAGCTTCATGCAGAAGTGCTATTAATTTATTACTGTCCTTAAAGCTTTGTGACGAAATTTCAGTAACGCCAATACCTGGTGTCCATGAGTTCATAACTGCGGCTCCTTTTAGATCCAAAAGGCGATCGAGGGTAATGGGTTCGCTCCGCTGTGGAATATTTAGCTGAGTTAGTTGTCGCTCTACAGCTGCCATCATAGTACCTTTTAGCATACGTGCTTCTGGCCAAACAACAGATTCGCCATCCCAAAAAGCCAGGTTCCATATGGTTCCTTCTGTTAGATGGCCATTTTGGTCAATAAACACTGCGTCATCAAAGCCTTGTTGTACAGCTTGGTGTAAGTAATAAGTCTTGCCTATTTCACCGACGTGCTTAATTTCAGCAAGTGGCCTTTCATGGTTGATTGCTGCAAGCCGTAAAGGACCTTTAGGGCCATGGGCTGGTGAACTGGTGCGGATTAATACTTTGGGCTCTATATTCATGCTATCAGCGTTAAATTCCCCCTTTGGTGAATATATTGTGATAGTTAAAGATTGATCTACAGGCCCATTCTCTATGGCCGAACAAATATATGACCGTATTAGAAAATCTGGTAGAGCTCTGCCATAGAGTTTTATTGAAGCCATACGTAGTCTGTCTAAATGAAGATCCAGCCCCTTTACCATTCTATTTCGAACCTGCAGAGCTGTGAAATGAGCAAACCCAGAAAATGCCAAATTGGTGATTTCTGAGCTAGGAATAACTTGTCCGTTTAGTATTGTTTGATCTGTGATAATTCTCGTTTTCAAAGTATTAGCTCCAAATTGAAATAATTGTCTAGAGCTAATAATATAAACCCTCACACCGGTGTTAGAGTCAAGAGGGAATAGTGAAAATAGGTGAATTGTCGAAACAAACAGGAGTGAGTATCCGTATGCTGCGTTACTACGAAGAGCAAGGGCTGCTCAAGCCTACACGTACCATTTCGGGATACAGAGATTTTGGCGAGGGAGAAGTTCGAACACTTGAAAGGATAAAACTACTTAGTGCAGCGGGTATGAAGTTAGGTACCATTTTGCTATTTCTACCCTGCGTGAGAGGTGAACGACCTGTTTTTGAACCTTGTGATGAGCTTAGAAAGCTTTTACACGAGCAAATTCGTGTGGCCGATGAGAAGGCCGCTAAACTAGCTGCTAGTCGGAAAATACTCGATAGTTTTTTGTCCGAGATTGAACAGCACTGAATGAGCACTAGTTTGGCTTCTAAGTTGAACAAGGGTTACCATTTCGTTATGCAAAATATTACAAAACCATTCAATCGACTCAGCATTGCCGCCCTTTTTTTGCTAAACACACAGAAAAAGCGGGCACAGTGTTCCACGGCTGATGGCAAGTGTTAGGTTAATATGAGAATTCAGTTTTCTTGGGCAGAAGCGCCTAATGCTAAAAGCTGGGCTTTTAACGATTTTAAAGTGAATTATCAAAAAAAGCTCAAAATTTCGCTTTTGGAAATCGTATTTTTGAGTTTTCCTTATTTCTTTTTTTCTCAAGAGCAACTCGCTCAAATCGATTATCAGGCGTTTTCAATTTTTGGTTACCTTTTGTTTGGATTGTTGCCAATTCTGTTTATTGTAGTTTGGATAATGGTTTTCTTTGATTTAGGCGAACCCAGTAAGTTTTATATCTCAGAATCAGGTGTATACACTGATTCTCGAGGGCATAAAGGTGAATATGAGTTGATATTCTTGTTGTCTGATATAGAAAGTACTCAACTCGATAAAGTAGTTTTTAATGAACACGAGTTTTATAAGCTTGAGTTTATCTTCAAGCCACTAAGAACCATAGAGGTTGATAAATATGTCACTACTTTATCTTGCGAATTTGTAGAGGAAAAGTATCAAGAGCTAGAGGAAGCCTTGTTTTATAAAGCTGATATTAAGCAAGTTTTGTCAGAAAGTGCATTTATAGATTAACCTAATATATGCTTTAACCAAAGGACGCAAAACAGCAGGCTTGCGCTCCTTCGTCGCTAATTTTAGCCTGCTATTTTGTGCCGTTTACGGCAAACGTTAGGTCTAAAGGTGATTGAGGTGACACACGGAGGGGCAGGGGCAATGTTTCCACTACTTATTTTGTTATTGGTATCTTTACCAATCAACTTGATTTGGGTCTTTCGTGGTCAAGGTAATGCTAGAAAAAGGCGCGTTATAGGTTTCTCACAAATAGCCATTTTCACTGTAGCAATAATTTTATTCTTTTCTGATGTTACTTATTTTCAAACCATTGGATTTGTGGCTACTTTTATTGTTTTAATAGCTATGTTGTTTACACCAGTAGTTTTAAAAAACAGAGTGTAATATACACCTAACAAAGCAAATTAAAGGTGCGAACAAAAAGCAGATGGCTTTGTTCGAGTTCCAGAAATTATAACCAAGTATTATTATTCGGTTAGATCGATACCTATGGAAGACCTATGATAAATTCAAATTTAGTGAGACATAATTTACAGCTTATTGAAAAATCAGTTTGGATTACTGCATTTGGCTTTTGTGCTTTAATAGCTCTAATTTTTAATTATGATATAGCCAATTTTGCAATATTAATAGGCATTGCGATGGGGCTATTGATTGGAATTGTTAGCCCTTATCTATGGAGAAAAGATTACAAATTTTTAAATCTCATAATCCCAAATTTTTTGTTAATTTTTCCTGGGATTCATTTCATAAATTCATCAGATAGCTTTAGTGTTGCATTGCAGTTCTATTCGAGTGCTATTTGTATTGTGGGATGTTACTGGTTTGCTTTTAAATCAAAATTAGTCAGATATTTAAATTAGCCTTATAACAAACTGTTGAAGTTATTTACCTTTGCTGTATCACCAAATGGCAGGACGTTTGTTGCTTAAGAAGTTAAAATGAAAACTTGAAAAATAATGATGAGAGTAGAATAAATCCGTTAGTATTTGGTCTTATTATAGGTATCGCAATTGGTTCAGGTATTGGTGTAGCTCTTGGGAGTCTATCTCTAGGTGTTATTTTCGGCATTCCTATTGCGTTTGCTTTGTTGTTAACTCAAAAGGAAGACATCAATAGAGATAAGTAGCTTAATAGTCTTCAATTAAAAATTAAACTTTATACAACAGTAGGATTTACGCGTACCTCATAATATTAGGACATTCTTGTGTTTTGTTTTTACAGATTAATTCATCTGATATGGAGAGTTAGTGAAAATATCAAGATTAAATAAGTACTTGATTCTTGCATTTCGAAAATCATTTCTTCCCTCATTCTTTCTATTAGTTTTATGTGCTGTTGCAGGTTACTTTAAGGCTTCAAGGCGAGATGGTATCGACTTGTCACCTGAGAATATTGAGCGATTAATTTATATTCTACCTGTAGCCTATTTGTGTTTTTACCTTTTTATCTTTTGCGGTACGATGTGGGATTACTACATCAAGGACGGTTTCGTTAAAGATGAAGAAATAAAGTAAAGTGTGACGAATAAATCTTGCACTGAAGTGTTCGTTTTTTCGGTAACCCGATATAAAATAACTACAAAAATATAAATCTAACGTTTTGTAAATTAAGCTAATCTGGAGCGCATATTTACAAGGTTACAAACGTTGGGGTTAAGGACAAATTTATGAAAAAAGCTTATCTATTGATACCTATCACATTTATTTTAGCTGCGTGTAACTCAACATCAGAAAATAAAGTACAAATGAAATATTTAGACTTGTCTGCAAAAGAGAAAGTTCAGCATGTGGATAATTACTGGACTCTTTTAAAAAGAGTCGAGCCTAGGTACCCAATATCTGCAGCAAAAGACGATGTTTCAGGGTGTGTTGATTTGATAGTTGGTATTGGTCAAGACGGCAAAGTTAACGGCTATAAAGTACGCTCTTCTTTTCCAAAAGGCGTTTTTGAGAATAATGCCGCGGCCGCGCTTTCGAAGTGGAAGTGGCAAGCTACAGAAAACAATAAAGAAAGTGTTCCAGTTTTAACGTCTGTACGTTTAGATTTTACAACTAGTAGAAACCCAACTGATGTTGAGTATCTAAAAAATTGCCCGAAAGTTGATAGTTAATTTTAAAAAGCTTGTAACGGAAACTTAGTTAACTGGTGCGATTTATAACACATTGTTGCAGTGTGAATTATGAAATTGCTTATAGGTATGGGCTTTAAAATAAGGAAAAACTCTCACATGCGCGAATTTATTTTTATCGTCTTTTTTATATTCTTAATCTCTGGATGTAATTTTGATATACCAGAAGCAGATAATAAATTTGGTATGCAGAATTTCGTGTCTGCTGTTTCTATGATCGAGTTACATAAAGTTAGAAACGGTGAATATCCGACAGATTTAGAACAGTTAGAATTTTTAGGTGACTGGGATGGTATTTGGCTTTCATCGGTCAAGTATGAAAAGCTACAAAATGGTTATAACCTTTATGTAGAAAGAGGCTGGACTAGTAAACCGACTTTGCATTTACCCGTAAAATTTAAGCAAGGATTAGGTATTTTAGATACAAATGTAACTTGGGTAGAGTGACAGAAAGCTCCTATAGGTGGAGCTTTCAACTTAATTACTTAGTTAGCTAAACCAAGAACTTCAAGTCTTTGTTTTGCTAGTTCATACCTTTGACGAACATCGTCAATTTGTTCAGGTGTTAATTTCTTGCCAAGTGTGCGTAGTCCACCTTCTGCATCATTATGATGTACACCAAATGCGAACTTTAAATATTCTAAAAGAAGAGGCTGTGCATCAAGGTAAGAAATTGAGTTCATGGCTTGTGATATTTGATTAGCTTCTGCCCACTGACCATTATTGACATATTCTTGCATGGTGACGCTTGCTTTTGGGAAAATACATCCAACACCTGTAATACCTCCACATGCACCAGCAAGACCTGCATGTACAGTTACGGTATCTACGCCAGCTAAAACTTTTAAGTTTTTATCTTCTAACATGAGAGTTTCGATAACCGACACATCTGTGGTAGAAATTTTTAAGGCCGTTACCTCAGGTAACGCAGCAAGTCTTTTTAAAAGCTCAGTTGAAAGTGCATGGTATCCTGCTGCATCAGGGTTGTTATAAGGCATAATAGTCACACCCGAAGCTCTAGCCGCTGAAGCTGAAAGTGCATAATACTCATACATTTCATCGTCAGAAGGGGCTACTTTAGTTTTTGGTGGCATCACCATCACGGTATCAACACCAACCTTTGCTAATTGTGTCACTATGTCTGCTAGTTCTTCTTTAGTCTCTGCAGCAGCTCCACTGATTAAAGGTACGTTGAATTCTTTGGCAACTTCTGAAAGCGCATTAAGTAAAGAAAGGCGTTGTTCATTGCTAAGATAGCTATTTTCACCAAGTGTACCTGAGCCTACGAGTCCGCCCATTCTAGTTCCGGCCTTACCTTCGACTCTTAAAATATCTGCAGCATATTTTTTTGTCGCAACTAGATCAATTTCTAGGGCGCCAGTTTCAGACTCTTTTAACCAAGTGAACACGGCTGGCATCACAGTGTAACGCCAATCTGTACTATTTGTTTCCATCGTATAACCTTTTTAATTAAAACGTACCATACAAATAAATCATATAAAATATACAAAGTGATTTTAACAGGTAAATCTCAATCGTCAAACCCTCTGTTTTATTGCTATATCAAATGCGTTAATAATTGCCTTACTTTTCTAATCATAAGAAATTGGTGAATGAACTATTAAAAGAATTTGGCTCGGTGTAACTTTAAAAAAAGTGTGTTGAGTAGATAAATATTGATTGTGTTTATAGTTATTTTATATACGATAGCGGCTTCTTAAATCACTCATTTTTAAAAGAGGAATCAAATGAGTAAAAACAAAAAACATCAACACGATCATCATCGTGGCGAGATTAAAGACAATGCGATAAAAGCGCTTGTGACGAGTGTACTTTTTAAAAGTAAAGTAGAAAAGCCGAAGAAAGGAAAGGGGAGTTTTCAACGCAACAGCAAGCATAAAGGCCGAGAGCCTTATCTTAAGGCAGCCTAAGTTTTAAGATAAGGTTTTTGGTTACAAACTCGATAAGGACTATCTATGTTTATTATTTCTTTACATTACTGCGTACCACTCAGCATCATTGATAAATATATTGCAGATCATAAGGCGTTTCTAGAAGAGCATTATGCTAATGGTAACTTTATTTTATCAGGTCGTAAAAACCCAAGAACGGGTGGGGTAATTATTTCAACGATACAAGAGCGAGAGCATTTAAATATCGTGTTAGCGCAAGATCCGTTTCATAGAGCGTCACTTGCGCATTACGACATTATAGAAATTGAGCCGACTATGTGCGCTAAACCATTAGAGTATCTTATTAAAAGCGAGAACGAAGCTAAGTGAATTGTGAGTCATTTTTATCCTAAGACGTTTATTGACTTAGGACTAACTCTACGACTTCTTTGTTAGCAACACCGCTTGATCATTAAAGGTCATGAAAGAGAATATGATATTTTGTTTGAAGCGTTAAACAAGATTATTCCAGCATTTTTGTAACTGACTTTTAGCCACTTTTATGGCCGCTTTTTGAAATTAATCTAGATGTGTCCGACTAATGATTCAAAAAGCGGTTATTATAGAAATGTATAAACTCTTCGGTAAATTGCTCGTTGCCCCACCATGAAGTAACGGCTTCTTTATAACTTTGTTTTCGCTTCACGTTTTTTAAGACTCTATTGACCTTGTTGATCACTTCTTTACCCCAAGCATTTTTCGGGCAAGCAACATAGCCAAGTGTAAACTTTGGGATATCTTTAATGTAATAACTGACAAATACATCATCTTTTATTTTATTTTTTTCGATAAAATAGTTAAGTTCAAAAGGGAAGGCAATTGTAAAATCCACCCGACGCCTTTCTACCATATGAAATAATGTCCCAAGTTCAGTACTGGCCAATAATTGGGATTTACTGTCGGTTAAATGTTTGCTGATTTTATCATCGACGACTTGCCCGTAAGAGCGCTTTTTTATCAAACTAAATGCATATTTTTGACTCGAAAGTAGCTTTTTAAGATCTATATAATTACCTTCGGCTATCTCATCTAATGTGCCCTTGCGTGCAATGACTCTATTACCCGGGTTAATGATTGTTGCTTCAGAATAAGCAACATACTCTTGTCGCTCTTTTGTTTTATATAAGGCGGGGTGGCACACATTCTTATACAATTTAATATTAGTTAATGCCCGAGTTAAAGAGGCTATAGGAAATTCATGTTTGTACTCAGGCATTTCTTTTATAATGAGTTTTAGCGCTTTTTCGACAAAGCCTGAACCTTGTTCAGTCCCTTCTTTAATAATTCCTGGGGGCCTGTGGTAGGTTTGCCAGTAGATTGTGCCTTTATCATTGTTGGCTTGTGACGCAAACGCACTGGTCGAAAAATTACCTACTAATGCAAATGATATATAAAATAGAATTTTCTTTTGCATTTAGCTTCTCTTGTAAATATTAATACAAACAGTATAGACAACTTAAACAGTTACATAGCAAAGATCTAGATTGTTCAAGGTGTAATTCTTGAGTTTTTAATAGAAAGTCATCCTATCTTCTAAGTTTTTACTGGTTTTAATCGCATTCAGCTTTTCTTTCATAACTTTATTTTTGTACTCTTAGCTGGATTAAATTTAGGAAGGAAATTCGCTATGTTGCGAACTATATTATCTGTCAGTTTAGGTCTGACTTTTAGTGTTGGTGCATTTGCCACTGAGGTAATGACACCTGAAAAGCTGTGGGAAGTAAAAAGAGTCAGTGCTTTAGGCCTTAATAAAGACAAAACTCATGTTATTTATAAAGTTACGACACCAAGCATTGAAAAAAATAGTTTTGATAGCAAAGTTTATCAAGTTTCTTTGAAAGGCGGCGATGCACAATTATTAGAAAACTATCAAGGCGTTGTGATCGACAAAAGCCTTTCACCTGATGGCACTAAAAAACTTTTTCATAAAAAAGTGCAACTTGAAGAAGTGCTTGCAACCGATCGCCATAAAGAGCTAAACAAAGCTAATGCGTATGTATTTGATGATTTAAATTACCGTCATTGGGATACGTGGAAAGATGGCAAGTTTAAGCATGTGTTCTACCAAGACCTTAAGACTGAAGAAAAAGTCGACATCATGAAAGGCATGCCTTTTGATAGTCCAACATCGCCGTTTGGTGGTGTTGCTGATTATACTTGGGGTCCAAAGGGTGAAAACATTTACTACGTAAGTAAAAAGCTAACTGGTACTGAGTATGTAAAAAGCACCAATACAGATATTTATCGTTATAACCTGAAAAGTAAAAAGACGACCAATATCACTGAAAGTAACTTAGGTTACGATAAGTACCCTGCGTTCTCTGCAAAGGGCCATTTAGCGTGGCTACAAATGGATGAAGCTGGCAACGAAGCGGATAAAAACGATATCATCGTTAAAGTTAAAAATCGCGAGTTTAACTTAACTGAGCATTGGGATGGCACAGTTAATAGTTTTAAGTGGAGTCACGATGGTAAAAGCATTTACTTTATCGCGCCTATAGATGGCACAGTTCAGCTTTTCCAAGTTGCTGTGAATACTAAAACAAAAGCACAACCAAAAATCAAACAACTTACTAAAGGTCAGTTTGACGTAAATGGCATTGTTGCTGTGTTAAAAGACAAACTCGTTGTTACCCGTAACAGTATGAATGCGGCACGTGAGATTTATCGCTTTGACCTTCGCAGCAAAAAGCTAACTGCGCTCACCAAAGAGAATGATGCTTTCTATGCGGGCCTTGATTTACCAAACGTTGAAAAGCGTATGGTTAAAACGACGGATGGTCAAGAGATGCTAACTTGGGTGATTTACCCACCTAACTTTGATAAGAAGAAGAAATATCCAACACTTCTTTATTTACAAGGGGGCCCTCAGTCAGCACTTTCACAGTTCTATTCTTTCCGTTGGAACTTCCAAGTAATGGCTTCTCAGGGTTATATTGTTGTTGCTCCTAATCGTCGTGGTATGCCAGGTCACGGTGAACAATGGAACAAAGACATCAGTAATGATTGGGGTGGTCAGGTAATGGAAGATTACCTTGCCGCAATCGATGATGTTGCGAAAGAGTCTTATGTTGATAAATCTCGAATCGGTGCTGTGGGTGCGAGTTACGGTGGTTACTCTGCGTTTTATTTAGCAGGCAACCATGAAGGTCGCTTTAAAACCTTTATTGCGCACTGTGGTATTTTCGATTTACGCAGCATGTATGGCACAACTGAAGAGCTGTTCTTCGTAAATAATGAGCTGGGCGGTGCGTATTGGGAAAATAACGCTTCTACAAATAAAGCATACGGTCAATTTAACCCAATCAATCACATTGATAAGTGGGATGCGCCTATGTTTGTGATCCACGGAGCAAAAGATTACCGTGTACCACTTGAGCAAGGTATTGCGGCATTCCAAGCTGCTAAGCTTCGCGGCCTAAAGAGCCGTTTCATGCTATTCCCAGAAGAAAACCATTGGGTACTGACACCGCAAAACGGTATTGTGTGGCAGCGTGAATTCTTCAAGTGGCTAGAAGATACACTGTAATTTAACTGTTTGAATGGTTAGCTTAGATGCCAGAGTAATGTACTCTGGCATTTTTATTTCTATGCGCGTATTTTGACAATTTAAGTGCGCCTTTACATACATCTTTGTCGCTTCATTTGAGCATTTGATTAAGGAACTAGCTTGTTTATTAAATTTTTAAAAAAGTTATTATTAGTTGCTGTTATTTTTTCTGTGTCTGGTTGCGGTGGCTCTGGTTCTAATGCCTCTGATAATAGCTACACGCCTGAGCCTACCTTACCATTTGAAGCTGGTATTCGCTCAGTTTTAGAACCAGTCGCATCTAGCTTCACTGGCGTTGAATATCCTATTCAACTTTATTTACCTAAAAATCGTATTACTGGGAAAAAATATCCTGTTATATATGTTCTGGATGCTGAGTGGCACCTAAAAAGAGTTGCAGATAGCTTAGATAGGTTAGAACTTGAGGCAATTATTATCGGTATTGAGAATTTTGTTGATGCACAATACAAACATCGAGAAGATTACTCGCAATGGCCTTTGGCACAAGACTACTTTGATTTTATCGTTAATGAATTAGCACCAAAGTTAGAGCCCAATTATCCAATAGATACATCAAAGCGAGCTATACTCGGGCATTCTTATACGGGATTATTTACAGGCCTTGCCATGATTATGGATGATCCTCAATCACCATTCTTTTCACGCCATGTGTCGTTTGATGGTAGTTTTTGGGCGCATACAGAAATAACGCCGCAGTTGATCTCTGATAGAGGTGTACTTGATGAGCGTTTAAAAAGTAAAGCCATTTTAATCGCTGCGAGAGGCCGTGTTAGTAATGGTCGCTATGTAGATTGGTTTCAAGAGATGCTTGAATATGAGCAGTTTAAAGAACTTGAAATTATAAAGCTAGAATACGATGTTGATCATATCCCTGTTGTGGAGCATGCAATGGATGACGCGATGAAAGCGTTACTCATAGATTAATACCAACTCTTAATAATGCTCAAACAGTTTGAGTGACTAAAACTGACGCGCGCTTTGTTAAAAAGGCCATATCACTGTATGGCCTTTTTAATATTTATTTAATTTGTCTTTTCTGACTTTTCTAATAATTTTTCTTTAATTAATCTCAAACCCATAACCAGTCCGCCGATGGCACCAATTAAGTGTGCTTCTATAGCGACACGCGATTGGATCAGTGCGCCTACTTCAGCGCTTGGTCCAGAATACTGCTCCCAAGCGAGTTTTCCCCAAATTCCTATAAATAATAATATGCCAGAGCGCATACCGACCTGAATATCTTTAATTGCACCCCAAACAATAACCCCATGTAACAGACCACTTAGGCCGGTATAGATTTTTATATCTGGCACAAATAACCAAATGCCCAACCCAGTCCATAAGGCTAAGAAAGCGGTATGCATATAATACTGCTGTTGTGTTCTGTGCTCTGCATGTAGCAGCCAGATAAAACCAATGCCTACAATATTTAGGAGTAAGTGGGTTAGATTGGCGTGAACAAATTGGCCCGTAAAGATGCGCCAAATTTCACCTGCTGCAATTTTGTCACGATGGAACTCTAATAAGTCATTAGTATTTAAAACCATTAATACACAGCTTAATAATGTAAGCAGAATGGGTGGCAGTATGTATTTTCTTGCTAGTGGTAGTTGGATCATCTAATCGGTATTCTTTTTTATTTTTTGCATATTCTGCCCGTTTACTCTTATCATGCAAACCAGAACTTGAAAATTAATGATAACAACTATGACATTCAAATCTCTGCCTTTCGCCTTATCTATTTGCTCATTGGCTTTATTAAGTGCCTGCTCTAGTCAAATCTCACCAAATCAAGAAGTAAGAGAGCCTGAAGCTGCCACTGGTTTTACAAAAAAGCAAAAGCAAATTGCTGATGAGTATATGATTGCTGCTGCTAACCCTTATGCAGTAAAAGCGGGTAAATTAATGCTTGATAAAGGTGGTAGTGCAATCGATGCGGCCATCGCCACACAATTAGTATTAACGCTTGTTGAACCTCAATCTTCTGGTATCGGTGGTGGTGCATTTATTTTGCATTACGATAAGTCTCAAAACTCGTTAATTTCACTTGATGGTCGCGAAACTGCACCAGGTAAGGCTACTTCTGGTTTATTCTTAGATGAAAATGGAAAAGCCGCGCCTTGGATTAAGGCCGTCGTAGGTGGACGCTCTGTTGGTGTACCCGGTATTCTTCATGCTTTTGATAAAGCGCATAAAGATCATGGCAAATTGGCATGGGCAGATTTATTTGAACCCGCAATTGAGTTAGCAGAGCAAGGATTTATTGTCTCTCCTCGTTTGAATATGTTGCTATCTAAAAAATTAAACCCAGGTTTGACTCAGCTACCTGAAGCAAAAGCGTATTTCTATCCAGATGATCAACCATTGTCTGTGGGCAGCATTCGTAAGAACCCCAAATTAGCCGCGCTATACAAGAATATATCAAAGCATGGCATTTCGGCGTTTTATACAGGTCAACATGCACAAAATATGGTTGATGCAGTGCAAACCTCTAAGATTGCCCCAGGGTTACTGTCTTTATCAGACCTAGAAAATTATCAAAGTAAATATAGAGACGCTATATGTACGTCTTATCATGCTTACAAAGTGTGCTCTATGGCACCACCGAGTAGTGGTGGCGTTGCTGTACTGCAGATTTTGAAATTACTCGAAGGTAAAAAATTAAACCAATATCAGCCTAATGACCCTAAAGCGTTGCACTTATTCACCCAAGCTTCACGATTAGCATTTGCAGACAGAAATCATTATGTGGCGGATCCAGATTTTGTGACTGTACCAACTGATGCATTACTTGATGACACATACTTAGCTGAACGCGCAAAACTTATCTCAGATAAAGATAACCACAAGGTACCTGTTGGCAAACCGCTAAACGGCGCATTAAGTTATGCCGAAGATAATAGTTACGAGTTACCTTCAACGACGCATGTTTCAATTGTAGATAAAGAAGGCAACGCTATATCTATGACCAGTTCAATTGAAATGGCCTTTGGCTCTACAGTCATGGTTGACGGCTACTTGCTAAATAATCAATTAACTGATTTTGCGTTATCTCCTAAAAAGAATGGCCAGTGGCGTGCTAACCGTGTTGAAGCTAATAAACGTCCGCGTAGTTCTATGTCGCCTGTTATGGTGTTTAATAAAGATGGCAGTTTACGCTTAGTTGTTGGCTCTCCAGGTGGCAGTCGTATTATTAATTATGTTGCGCAAACAGTGATTGGCGTGCTTGATTGGCAGCTAGATATACAGTCTGCCATTAATCTTCCTAAAGTAACTAACCGCAATAAAGTCACGACTTTAGAAAAAGGCACTGAACTTGAAAAACACCAAGATTATTTCGAAAGTTTGGGCCATAAAGTCTTTATTCGAGATTTGAACTCAGGTTTACACGGCATCGAACTGGTCGGAGGTCGCCTTGTAGGTGGCGCAGATCCTCGACGAGAGGGTATTGTGCTCGGTGAATGACGGCTAAACCCATAGGTTTAGTGATATTTTTAAGATATACTGCAAGGCTCTTTAATTATTTAGTTGTGTTAAAGCGCCTTTTTTATTTACAAGCAATTTTTTGCTTTCTTGCTTATTCACAGCTAAGTAATAATAAAATCAGCCAGACGTATCATTACAAGTAAATATGACTAAACAAACCGATCCAAATTATCTATATATTCCATACGCAGGTCCTAACCTGTTAGAAACGCCTTTACTAAACAAAGGTAGTGCATTTAGTCAATCAGAGCGTGAGAACTTTAACTTAAATGGTTTATTACCACCACGTTTCGAAACCATTGAAGAGCAAGTCGAGCGTTGTTATCAGCAGTACTCTTCATTCAGAGATAACTTAAATAAACACATTTATCTGCGTGCAATTCAAGATAACAATGAAACTCTTTACTACCGTTTAGTCCGTGATCATTTAGAAGAAATGATGCCTATCATTTATACGCCGACGGTAGGTGATGCATGTGAAAAATTCTCTGATATTTACCGCAGTTCTCGTGGTCTATTTATTTCATATGAAGAGCGTCACAATATCGATGATATTTTACGTAACGCGACAAAAGGCAAGGTAAAAGTTATTGTTGTTACCGATGGCGAGCGTATTCTTGGTTTAGGTGACCAAGGTATCGGTGGTATGGGTATTCCAATCGGTAAACTATCTCTTTATACCGTTTGTGGCGGTATTAGTCCTGCTTACACGCTACCTGTTATGCTTGACGTGGGTACTAATAACGAGAAGTTACTTGCTGATCCTATGTATATGGGCGCACGTCATAAGCGTATTAACCAAGAACAATATGACGAGTTCTTAGACTTGTTCATTAAAGCGGTTAAACGTCGCTGGCCAAACGTACTTCTTCAATTCGAAGACTTTGCTCAACCAAATGCAATGCCTTTACTTAAGCGTTATAAAGATACAATTTGTAGCTTTAATGATGATATTCAAGGTACTGCGGCGGTTACTGTAGGCTCTTTACTTGCTGCTTGCCGTGTTAAAGACGTAAAACTGAGTGACCAAAAAGTTGTGTTTGTAGGCGCTGGCTCTGCGGGCTGTGGTATTGCTGAGCAGATCATCAGTCAAATGGTGTCTGAAGGCATTTCTGATGAGCAAGCACGTAGCCAAGTGTACATGGTTGACAGATTCGGTCTACTTACTGAAGGTATGGAAGGGCTACGTGATTTCCAAGCTGCGCTTGTACAACAAAAAGATGCTTTAACTGATTGGCAGTATAGTGGTGATTTTGCCTCTTTATTAGATGTAATGCACTGTGCGAAACCAGATATTTTGATAGGAGTTTCTGGTCAGCCAGGTTTGTTCACTGAGCAAGTGATTAAAGCGATGCATGCAGGGTGTGAGCAGCCAATTATCTTCCCTTTAAGTAATCCTTCACGCCAAGTTGAAGCACATCCACAAGATGTTATCGAGTGGACGAATGGCCAAGCGATTGTTGCAACTGGTAGCCCGTTTGGTGAAGTGGAATATAACGGCGAAAAGTTCATTATTCCTCAGTGTAACAATAGCTATATTTTCCCAGGTATCGGTTTAGGTGTTATTGCAGCGAAAGCCAAGCGTATCACTGATGCTATGCTAATGGTTTCAAGTGAAATGCTTGCTGAAGCTTCACCTCGAGCAAATACGGGTAAAGGCAGTCTGTTACCTGCGCTGGTGGAGATTGAGCCATTAAGTAAGAAGATTGCGTTTGCTGTTGCGAAGAAAGCGATGGAAGAAGGCGTTGCATTAGAAATGTCTGATGAAGCTATTCTTAAAGCAATCGATAAAAACTACTGGTACCCTGAGTACCGTAATTACAAGCGTTGTAGCATTTAATACTTAGCTTGTAATATAAAAGGAGCCAGCAACTTTGCTTAATGCCAGTCAGTTAAGAATTGACTGGCATTTTCTTTTATACGGATATTTCCTTGGTTTCTTTCTAACCTCTCTTGGGTATCTCCTATCAGGAAGCCGGTCTGGTAATACAAACAATCTTAGTGTTGTCAGCAGCTCTTCATAATGTACTGGCAACTTACTCGCACTGTGGATAGGAGTGAGCATAAAAAATGCGATGATATGGCGCATACATAAACTAAAACTAAGTTGTCTGGGTATCAGGATTTCTTCCGCTTTCGTTGCATCAATCATTGCAATGCGGATTAAGTTGTAAGCTAACAGTAGTCCCCATAACTCTTGACGTACCATATCTGGCTTTTTACTTCGTAATGCATGTTTAGACTGATGCAACCCTTGTTTCATTTCTCTAAAGCCCAACTCTATTTCCCAACGCTGAGTATAGACTTCTGTTAATTCATCATATGGATAACGCATGGGATCGATTAATGAACTCAGTACACGGTAGCTTTTCCCATCAACTTTATACGTAGTGAGTCGGGCGGTTATTTGCTCTGGTAAATCTTTAAATTTACTTTTAGCTTGAGGGCTAGTATGTAAAGAGATTATTTTATCTTCATCGCTGATATGACGTTCAACTTGGTATTGTAAATCCTTGCGAGCTGGTAACATCCAATGTGTATTTTTACCTTGTCTTTGCCACTGATATAAAAGGCCTAAAGAGTAATAGCCACGGTCAAATAGCGTTAAAGAGTCATCTGGGACAGACGATAAAAGTCTTTTGGCAAGTGTCATTTCCCCTACATGGCGTGCATCAAAGCTACTATCCAGTAATAGATGGCTTGATACCTCCATCAAACTACACATCCTGATTTGAGGATAACTGCCTTCACCAAATTGATTACTGTCACTACCAAACGCAATACGATTTTCTTCGTTATCTTGAGTTCTAAAGCTCACTCCATCAACAGCTAACAAATTCAGTCCACACCACTGCTCAAAGGCATGCTTGTAAAATGCTCTTTGGGCCAACAATCGAAACGAGTGACACACTGCATCAACCCCTAAACGTTGACGGCCTTGAACCAAAGCGCTGGGCGCAACCAGTTTATTTTTCCCCGGCAGCGTAATATCTAATCGGCTTGCGATATCCCATACTGTTTCGTTACGAAATAGGCTCATACCAATGACTGACCACATTATAGCTTCTAACGGCAACCTTCTTCGACGCACGGTTGCAACTCCAGCATATTCGAACGCCTGTTCAAGTATATCGGCATCAAGGACATTCTTTAGTTTATCCAGGGTGTGTACATCATCTAAAAACGAAGTTAGGTCGTCACAGTGATTAGAAAGAGGCATAAAAAAATCCGATATTAGTTTCCTAATATCGGATTCTGAACCCTTTAAAAGATCGGTCAACTGATCTATTTGTTTCTTAACTGATCAGCATTGAGCAACTTTGCTGGCTTTTTTTATGCCTAATTTTACCAAGCCTCTATAATTACCTTAGCGATGACTTGGGGGAAATTGATGAAGTATGCGCTAGTGTTCTTGTTAGGACTATTCAGTATCGGACTTTATGGTGCGCCATTAAAAGTGAATATCGCTTCTGACTATGTGCCAAGTTCAGATAGCAGTGCTGACATGGTCACACGTTTATTAATCGATATTTCGAAAAGACTTTACCCGCAATTAGAAATAGAATTTATGCCTGCAAGTCGTATTCGAGAATGGCGTGCACTGAATATGTATCCAAATACGTGTTTATATAACAAAGTTAAAAAACCAGAGCGCGAAGCCTTGGCTTATTTCTCTGCCAGGCCAATTACGGCATTTCCTGCAAATAGACTAGTTTTAAGAGATAAAAAAGGGTTTTCTGCAGATGTTTCTTTAAATGATTTACTCAAAACAGATTTTAAAATCGCAATAACGAAAGGCCGTAGCTACGGGAAAAGCATTGATGATTTTATTAAGTCCTTTCCGCAGCTATTTGTAGTGAGTGAAGGAGAAGAGAGTGCCAAGCGTCTACGAAAAATGCTCATGCAAGGTCGCTTTGATGGCATGATCGAATATACGTCTGTCATTATCAATGAATATGTAGAGGTACTGGGTGAAAATAAAATTAGTTTTCATCGCATAATTGATCAAGCGCCGAGTGTATTTGGCTATATTGCTTGTTCAAAAACACCGCAAGGAAAACAAGCGATTAATTTATTTAATAAAAAAATGGCCGAATCTGAGGTTCAAGAACTAATAATTGAAGCGCACAGAGGTTTATTTTCACCTCATGAGCGCGACTTTATTAGTGACTCTTTGAAAATTGCCTTTTCTATTCAGCCATAATTAATCAAGTTTTTACTTTAATAGCGCATCTTCGGTCAAATCAGGCATTTTGTCGCTTGTGATGGCTTAATACCTATAAATGGAGCAGGTATGTTTAAAAAATTACTAGTCGTATCGTCTTTACTATTATCTTCAAGTTTTAATTACGCTTATGCAGAGCCAACCAGTCCACATTTAAGCGTAAAAGGGTACGCAGAGCAGCTTGTTCAGCCAGATCAAGTTGTTTTAAGTGTTGCGATTTCTCACTCCGATAAAAACATCAACAAAGCAAAAGATGAAGTTGATAATGTGATCGCGCGAGTTATTAAAGTTGCCAATACTTTTAATGTCAGCAAAAACAACATTGATGCATCGCAGCTTAATATTTATCGCCGACATGAATACAACCGAGGCACGCAACAGCAAGAGTTTACGACTTTTCAGGTAACACGTAATGTTGAGTTAAAGCTGACAGACGTTGATAAATATGCGCAATTCTTACAACAGCTTGTTGAAGCCGGCGTCAATGAGATTGGTTTTACGCAGTTTTCTTATTCAAAAGCTGATGAACTGCAAGATAAACTAAAAAAACTGGCTATCAAAGACGCTAAATCTGAAGCAAAAGAGCTTGCTAGCGAGTTCGATGCGAAATTAGACCGTGTTTATTCTGTAAATTTTGCACATTCGCCATCTATGCCAACACCATATGCAAGACAGACGATGATTGAATCAGGTCGAGTACATAAACAGGCGTATAATGTCTCTGATATCGTTATTTCTTCAGAAGTTTTCGTGACTTATTTAATTAAGCAGTGATACCAATCCTCAATAATACTCAATCATTCTGAGGGACTAAAACTGACGCTAGCGTCGTTGAAAATTTCTTATTTACGACTGCATGGACGCAGAAGGTAGAGCAATGCAGGAGCAATTGCCGAGAACAACTAAATAGCAAAATTTCGACTTGCCTATATGGATGTAGGTACCTCAGCGAGAGCAGGACGCGTTAGCGGTGCTATCGACAAGTTTTTCTCGACTCAAAATAGATCGCTTAATTAAGAGGATTGGTATAAATTTTTCGTTATAATGCGCCTTTACTATTGTAGGGCGCATTATGAGTAAAATCTTTGTTATCGGGTTACCGAGAACAGGCACGACAAGTTTATGTGCCGCATGTATTGAACTTGGTTTAACGACGGCACATACCGCTTATACAATAGAGACATTTAATAACGCACAAGTCATTGCCGACACCCCTGTATTTAATGATTATGCGTTGCTGTATCAAAAATATCCTGATGCTAAATTTATTTATTTAGAAAGAGACTTAGCGCTGTGGTTACCGTCTGTTTCTAAATTATTAACGCGCATGTCAGGCAACCTGTTCTCAGGTAAAGGTGGCTTTAACGACACCATTAAGCGCTGTTTTTTAGACTCCTTTTCGGGATTAGATGCCGAGCAGCTTGATAACTTCGAATTTCTTACTAAGTGTTACGAAACACATAAAGGCAAAGCCATTGCGTTTTTCGAGAATACTCAAGCGCAGCATTTGTTTTTGAATGTTAGCAAGCCAAACAGTTTTACAAAACTGTGTAATTTTCTAGAAGTTGATGCTGCTAGCACAGAAATTACAGACATGCCTAAGCTCAACGTGAATGGTAAAGTTACGGCTTGGAATGACTTAAAGCACCCACTTAAAATCAGCTCTACGCGCATGGGGAAAGTAGATAAAGATGCCGATTTACTCACATTTATGCAATCGGTTTAATTCATGTAAGTCCTACGCTAAAATACCCGCAGTTTATATTGATTAAGAATGTTTATGTTTGAACTGAAGTACCACACCCCGTTTAATTGGACTGAAAAAGTACTCGCTGATTTTGATACCTTTTTACAAGATCATGCTGCCGCAGAGAAAAAAGCGTCTGGCATGGCGATGTCTATGTTGGGTCATTACCCTGACAGAATTAAGCTTGTGAAAGCGATGACCGATTTAGCCATCGAAGAAATGATCCACTTTAAACAAGTGTTGAAATTATTAACAGAGCGTGGGGTTACCTTAGGTAACGACCAAAAAGACCCATATATTAAAGGTATGCGCGCTTTATTTAGACAGGGTACTGATGAATTCTTAATCGACCGTCTATTAGTGGCTGCAGTGATTGAAGCGCGAGGCCACGAACGTTTTTCTTTAGTTGCGGAAGCTTTACCAGAAGGCAAAGAGAAAGACTTTTATGTTGCCATTGCTAAATCAGAAGAAAAACATAAAAACCTGTTTGTAGAATTGGGCTACGAATACTTCGATAAAGATATTATTGATGCACGCCTAGCAGAAATACTTGAGGCGGAAGCTGAGATCTGTAAGAAGATCCCATTTACAGCGGCGCTTCATTAATCAATTTATGGCGGCTGAATAGATAAGGATTAGCGAATGAAAACCATTATTTTTGGGAACTCGGGCTCAGGAAAATCAACACTTTCAAGGCGTTTAGCGCAAGAACATTCAGCCGTACATTTAGATTTAGATACACTTGCTTGGTTGCCAACGTCACCACCAACTCGGGCACCACTTGAGTCTTCGCTCTATAAAATCAGTGAGTTTGTTCGGTCCCATTCAGATTGGGTGATTGAGGGTTGCTATAGTGACCTAATTAAACCGATCGCAGAGCAATGTCAGCATTTGGTGTTTATCGATTTAGATATTGAGACCTGTAAAGCCAATGCAAAATCGCGCCCTTGGGAGCCGCACAAATACCCATCAAAAGAAGCACAAGATGAAAATCTAGCCATGTTATTGGCTTGGATTGAAGACTATGACACCAGAGATGATGTATTTTCAAAAGCGGCTCATACAAAACTATTCGAAACTTTCACAGGTAATAAGGTGCGTTTAGAAAGTAATCAGCAAAGTAGGGCGTTTAGCTTGAAGTAGTGCGGAATAAAACCAATCTCTCAATAAAGCACTTTATGTTTAAAAAAATTCAGCGGCTTGGTGAACACTAAGCCGCTTTTTTTTGCCAACATTATCTAATACCAATCCTCAATAATACTCAATCATTTTGAGGGGCTAAAACTGACGCTAACTTCGTTGAAAATTTCTCATTTAAAGCAACGAAATAGCAAAATTCCGCCTCGTTATCGACAAGTTTTCCTTACCTAAAAATAGATCGCTTTTTTAAGAGGGATGTTATCAATGCTCTTCATAGTTCCACTTGGTAGCGCTTTTGCTGGCGTTGTTAAGCTTGCCGATATAGTAAATTACACCTATACTGTATTTATATACAGTATAGGTGTTTTAGTGCAGTATGAAAGTCATTCCTGTTAAAGCCGCAGCGGGGATCACCGGTTTTGAGTCTCCCGCAGCCGAATATAAAGAGCTCGGTTTATCACTCGATCAACTCCTTGTCAGCGATCCAAACGCCACTTTTTTGGGGCTCGCATCTGGCGACTCAATGCAAGGGATTGGTATCTTTGATGGTGACTTATTGATTGTAGATAGGGCGGCTGAGCCAAAACATCAAGATGTCATTGTCGCTAATTACAATAATGAGTTTGTGTGTAAAATCCTTGATATACACAACCGTAGTTTGCTGTCTGCATCGCCTTTTTTTAAACCTGTGTTGATCAGCGAGTGTGATGTATTTCAGCTTGAAGGTATTGTGATTGGTTCAATCAGAATGCATCGGCAAAACATGAGATTAAAACAATGTATGCGTTAATCGATGCCTCCTCATTTTATGCTTCAGCCGAAAAAGTATTCGACTTATCAATACGTAAGCGACCCGTTGTGGTGCTTTCTAACAATGATGGTTGTATTGTTGCTGCATCTCCAGAGGTTAAAAAGTTGGGAGTCCCAAAGTTTGAACCTTACTTCAAATTAAAGCCCATTTTAGATAAGCATAATGTGGTTATTCGCTCCTCAAATTATGAGTTATACGCCGACTTAAGCGACAAAATGATGTCTATTATCAACCGTTTTAGTGATCAACATTATGTATATTCCATTGATGAGTCATTTCTAAAGTTTGATGGCTATAGTGATTTGGTGAGTTCTTGGTATGAATATGGTCATCTTATTCGTCGCACAGTCTGGCGAAAAACCAAATTACCAGTGGGGGTAGGTTTTGGGCCAACACCGACACTTGCGAAAGCTGCCAATCATGCTGCTAAGAAGTTTGTAGGCGCAACAGGCGTTGCCGTTATTGACAGTGAAAAGTCTCGAAAGCACATTTTAGCCAATATGGCAGTATCGGACATTTGGGGCGTAGGGCGCCGATTAACCAAGCAACTTAAGTTATTCGGCATCGAAAGTGCGTTAGATTTAGCTAAACAAAACCCAAAAATGATGCGAAAACAATTTAGTGTTGTGCTTGAGCGAACGATATCAGAGCTTAACGGGGTATCATGTTTATCATGGGATGACGTAAAACAGCGCAAAAAAGAAGTGTTCAGCACCCGTAGTTTTGGTGAGCGCGTCGAAAATCCATTCGCACTCAAGGCATCATTGGTAACGCATTGTTCAATAGTAGCCAAAAAACTACGAAAACAAGGCTCTTTAACGAAGCGATTAATTATCTTTGCTCATAGTTCACCACATGAAGATAATTACTATAAAAGGTCGTTTATTCAGAAACTTGCTGTGCCATCGAATGATAGTACGGTATTTGCCAAACAAGTCGAATTGGTTTTCAGCCAATTATTCCAACCTGGTGTGCGATATTACAAAGCGGGTATTGGCGCCATTGAACTCGAAGACGATATGCACCAACAAATTGATATGTTTAATGTTTCTGACGATAAGCCTGAGCTTATGCAGTGTTTAGATGCAATAAATAAACGCTACGGCAGCAGTAGTTTACGCATTGCGACCGAATTACAAAGTAATCAGTGGCAAATGAAAAGGGATTGGTTATCGAGAAGGTCTACAACACGGTGGCCCGAAATCCCACTAATTAAGTGCTAATAAAAACCCTTTATTTGCGACTGCATGAATGCAAAAGATAGAGCCTGGGGGTGTAATTGCAGAGAAAGGATTTTACCTTGCTAACGATGTGTATTCATTGCCTCAAAATAGACCGCTTAGTTAAGCGTATTGGTATAAGAAAAAACTACATGAAAATATCAACTTGAAAAAACAATCTATACTCATAAAAGTAAAGTTTTACGGTGAAGGATTATGTTTAACAGGTTGATTTTGGCAATTGTAATGTTAGTTGATTCAAATGTAGCAAATAGTGCAAGCAATGAAATTTCAATTGGTATTGCAGTGAAAGAAAATAAATACATTGCAGATATAAAAGAGATTGTCACGCAGGCTTATAGCGAATTAGATAAAACCGTTATTTGGAAAAAGCTACCAACAAACCGATCTCTGAGAATGACAAATACAGGCAAACTTGATGCGGAGTTCTTAAGGGTAAACACAGTTGCTGAAGAATACAAAAACTTAATAAAGCTGGAAACACCGCTAATTTACGCAGCTATTAATTTATATTGTGAAACACCTAAAGATTGCGAAATGGCATTATTAGGTAGAATTCCTGTTGGCTATAACATCAGTTACAAAATTTATGAGCAAGTGTGTAAGAAACAAAATTTATCATGTTATGGAGTTAATACTGACGGAGATCCAAGTATTTTATTCAAGCATAACAAGTTAGCTGTAATTTTATCGAATGATCTTGAAATAGCAGCAAGCTTAGTCAATTTAGATAGAGTACTTTTTAAAAGTACAAAGTTAGAAGAAGCAACTGGGCATCATTACATAAATAAAAATCATAAAGACTTAGCTGTGAAATTAGAAGCTCAATTATCGAAAAGAATAAAACAGGTAAAAGCCAATTCGAAATCAATTGCAGACCTGGTAAAAAATAACAAAATGATAGAAGAGTTAAATTTCTAAGAGCTACTTACCAGAAAAAGACTCGATAAAAGAGCAGTAAAAGCTTAAATAAAACAAAGGCAATACCACTTTGACTTATATTTTTAGCTTATTTAACATAACGTAAATTATGCGATATTAGCTGTATATTTACTTGGGTTACTATCAAACACTTCACAACCTAAATAAATTACTTAAAATGTCCAATACTAGACGGTATCGGACATTTTAAAGCGGTGTAATCTATTGTTTAATCTTTCTTGTTATCTTAGTATGAAGAAAAATTTTTTAAGAAGTAAAAACATATGGAATTTGTTAGACCACTAGAACCCATTTTAATTATCGACGACTCAGTTGAAGCCCGTGAGTACTTAAGCAATATATTAGAAAACCTCGGGTTTGAAGAAGTATCTGGTTCTGAAGACTTCGAGTCTGCAAAACATCTCCTTGAAAAAAATCCTCCTAACTTAATTTTCCTCGATATTGAACTACCTGATACTGATGGTTCAGGCATTTTAGACTATTTAAATGATCACTATCCTAAATCACATGTGATTATGTGTTCTGGTCATAATAGTCTGGAGTGTGTACAAAATACTTGGGAATGTGGTGCTAAAGATTTTATAGAAAAACCATTTAATGCCAAAAAAGTTGATACCGTATTAAAAAGATTAGAACTGGTTACATGAATACAAAAATAAATACGCTCCTAGAAGCGCTTTCAACCGTTATCTATGACAAACAGCCACAAGTAAAGTTAGCGATCTGTAGTCTACTATGTAAAGGTCACTTATTAATTGAAGACTTACCTGGTATGGGGAAAACCACTTTATCTCATGGTTTAGCTGAAGTGTTAGGTTTAACCTATCAAAGAGTTCAATTTACCAGTGATTTACTGCCTGCTGATATAACTGGCTCAACTATATTTAATACCGATAAACAAAGCTTTGTATTTCATGAAGGACCTGTTTTTACACAAGTTTTACTGGCTGATGAAATAAATCGAGCGAGCCCAAAAACACAAAGTGCATTACTTGAAGCAATGGAAGAAAGACAAGTAACTATGGATGGTCAGACTCATCACTTACCTGAACCGTTCTTTGTAATAGCGACACAAAACCCACTTCATCAATCAGGTACACACCCCCTGCCAGAATCTCAATTAGACCGCTTTTTTATGCGTGTAAGTTTAGGTTACCCGTCTAAAGATGCTGAGAAAAAACTTATACTTGGCGACCATGGTAGAAAAACAACGCTCACACAATTGATGGAATTAGGCACCCTATCAGAATTGCAATCAGCCATTGAAAAAATGGAAATAAAAGAGCAAGTTGTTCAATACATACTAGATTTAGTGAGTTTCACTCGAGAGTCTGGGTTATTTAAAGATCCCCTATCCCCACGGGCAAGTATTGCATTGGGAACAGCTAGTAAAGCATGGGCAATGATCCACGGTAGAGACTATGTGACCCATGATGATGTGCAGGCTGTTTTTCCAGCAGTGGCTGGCCACAGGCTCAACTTAGATGCCACAGAGCAATTTAGAATAATCGACGATATATACGCACAAGTACCGGTTCAGATGTAATGATTAAACTGCCCCAACCTGCTTGGTTTGATGCTTTGTTATTAAAAAAGCATCAAGGAGACAGTATTAAACTCAAGCATGACACCATTTATGTTTCACCATCTAAATCAGGGCTGGGGTTTTTAGGGATCGCAGTCTTAAACTTTATATTAGGGATTAATTATCAAAATAATTTGATCTTAGCTGTCTCTTATTTAATGTTTGTTCTTCTACTCATGTGCTTGATATATGCTTTTAGTAATTTCAATGGCATGCAGATTGAAGTCGCAGCAATTAAAGATGATTTTGCAGATAAGCGACCATCGGTGACCTTCAAAATTGAAAATCAAAAACAACGTTACGATATTCAAATTGAGCATATTGCAACAAAAGAAAAAAGTATTTTAAAAAAAATAAAAAGTAACGAGTTTCTCGACGTGTTCTTGCCTGTAAAACGTGGTAAGCATACACTCGGTCGTTTTAAAGTTCTGACTCACTATCCGTTTGGCTTAGTTACTATTTGGAGCTATTTAATAAGCGAAAAACACGTCTATGCCTACCCAGCACAAATCGAAACAGAGCTTCCGAAAGATAGCTTCATTATTTCCGAAAAAGGCGAAAAAGCACTTGATGATCACGCTTTAGCTGAAGACTTTAATGAATTAAAAACTTATCGCGAAGGGATGAGTATACATAGGATATCTTGGAGGCATTTTGCCAAGAATAAAGAGCTCTTAGTTAAAGACTATCAATCTCCTGATAAATCAGCCAGTTATGGCTTTGATTTTGATAAAGTATCAGGCACAAAAGAAGATAAACTATCACAGCTAAGTTTTTTAGTCGTACAGGCAGAAATCGAACAACAAAGTTACGCCCTTAAATTACCAAATCGACTCATAACTTTAAGTCAAGGAAGCAGTCATAAAAAGCAATGTTTGGAGGCGCTAAGTGAAGCTTAATCAAATTGCTTGCTCTGTGATTTATCTATTACTTGCTTGGATAATGGCCAGCGACCTTGGCTTCGTTATCGTATCTTATATTACGGGTTTATTTGTAGCTTACGAGTTGAACAGAGTAATCTATAAAAAAACCATAACTAGCAGTATTATCAATGGCAGTGCTTTGGCGGGTATTGCACTGTTAATGGGGTTTGTTGGTGTAAAAAACTCAGTCGCATTTTTTGTGTCTATGATGTTACTTGCATCATTGCTCAAAATCTATCAAGCGCAAAGCGAAAGGCAGACCATGCAGGTTTTTGTGCTTAACTTTTTCACAATCCCCTGTTTATTTATTTTTTCACAAAATTTTTTTTCAGCATTGCTGGTATTTATATTGATTGGGTTTAATTTAGCCTTAATGCTGATCCATCAATATGAATTTGAACCAAAAGAAGCCATTAAAAACGCATTCAGTAAACTGGCTTTTACGATTCCAATCAGTGTACTGTTGGTGCTTTTTATTCCAAAACTACCGGCATTTTGGCAACTACCTGGACCTAACTCTGCTAAAACTGGCTTATCAGAGAACGTTGACCCGTTTGAAATATCAAAATTGTCCGAGTCAAATGAATTAGTCTTCCGAGCGATTTTTCCAAAAGAACGAAATATAGAAGGCCCCTTTTATTGGCGAGCACTTATGCATGATGAATTTGATGGTACAAGATGGAATATGTCGTCATTGCAAAGTGTTTCAGCGAATTATCAAGCTAGCGATAACTCTCATAGCTACACTATTATTGCTGAGCCCAGCCATTTAAAGTGGTTATATGCGCTCGACAAAATGACAACAGAGCAAGACTTAGTCGCTACTAATGTATTCGGCCTACCATATCGAAAGCGCCCTGTCAGTTCAGCATTTGAATACCAGGTTTACAATGTGGTTGACACTCAAGATACCAGTATTACCCGTTGGCAATACAGACAAAATATTCAATTACCAAGTGATTTAAACCCACAAGCAGTAGCACTGGCTGAGCAGTTTGATAAGCAAAGTAATGATACAGCTGGATTTATTGCTTTATTGAGAAACTATATTTTAGAACAAGGCTTTACATACACTCTTAACCCTCCTATCAGTCAGTCGAGAGACAAAATTGATGAATTTTTGTTTAATAACAAAGCGGGGTTTTGTGGGCATTATGCTTCTTCTGTGGCTATGATGATGCGAAGTGTTGGGATCCCTGCAAGATTAGTATCGGGTTACTTAGGTGGAGAACTCAACACAGAAAATAACTATTACAGTATTTATCAATATGATGCACATGCTTGGCTTGAATATTACGTGCCTAATCAAGGTTGGCTTGAGTTAGATCCAACAGCATGGGTTTCGCCTGAACGACTAAACGGTTCTTTGTCACAGCATAGTCAATTGTCTGAAGAGTTAAAAAATAACATAGGGATGACACTGATGGGCTTGTCGGATGTCGCATTAGTTAATTGGCTTCGTTTGCAACTAGAAGCATTTGATTATCAATGGACACGTTGGGTTTTAAATTTTGACGACCAGAAGCAAAGTAGTTTTCTAAAAGATATATTTGGTGAAAAAGCTAAAATGCTTTCAGGTATCGCCGTGATAATAGGCCTTAGTCTATTATTCTCATTAGTTTATTGGGTATTACAACGCAATTCACACCTACCCACTCCCTTGCCTGTTAAACTGTTACGTAAATTACAAGTTAGCGCTTTTGGAGAATTTGATAATACTAAAACGCCAGGGCAAATCATTTCGGCTATTCAATCAAAATATCCAAAGCTAGAAGCAGAACTGAGTATTTTTTTATATGAGTTCGAAAAAGTCCGATACGGAAATAAAAGTGAATTAGCAGAACTAAAGAAACACTATTTAGCATTAACAAAACAATTTAAAAACAATAAAAGAGATTAGTATGAATTCAGTATTAATTGGGGTTTTACTCATGTTAGGCCTGTCTTTGGCCAGAGTGAACGTGATTGTTGCAATGACAATCAGTGCACTTTCTGCAGGTTTGATTGCAGGTCTCGGTTTAGGAGATACATTACAAGCATTTAACAGTGGTTTATCTGGTGGTGCAGAAATCGCTTTAAGTTACGCTATGCTAGGTGCATTTGCAGTAGCCATATCAAAATCTGGCTTAACGCTCATTCTTGCAGATAAATTACTGTCGAAAGTAGACAAAGCACACTCTAAACATATGCAAACGTTAAGTATGCTGATCATGACCATCATTTTGGCATGTGCGATTGCGTCACAAAATTTGGTCCCCGTACATATCGCATTTATACCTATTCTGATCCCGCCATTGTTGGTGGTCTTTAATAAGCTACAGCTTGATAGACGTGCTATTGCTTGTATTCTAACGTTTGGACTTGCGACTTCTTATATGGTTCTCCCTTATGGCTTTGGCGGTATTTATCTTTACTCGATTTTACATAAGAACTTAGCCGAAAATGGCTTAGAAATAGTAAATACCGATGTACCTGAAGCCATGATAATTCCAGCACTAGGTATGCTAGTCGGCCTGATCATCGCCGTATTTTTTAGTTACAGAAAAGATAGGCACTATTCAGACAAAGAGTCAGAAAAATCATCGACCAAAATAAATGTCGAGAACCCTAAAAAAGTGATGATTATTGGTGGTATAGCCGTTATATGCTCGTTACTGGCACAAAATGTCAGTGGTTCAATGATCTTAGGTGGACTTGTTGGTGTGATGATTTTTAGCATATTCGGCATCGTAAAGTGGGAGCAAAGCTCTGATGTATTTAGCCAAGGTGTTGCTATGATGGCTATGATTGGCTTTATTATGATCTCAGCTCAAGGCTTCGCTTCAGTGATGAAAGCAACAGGCGATGTCGCGAGTTTGGTCAACACCACAGCTGATACAGTCGCGGGTAATAAGCCTTTAGCAGCTGCAATGATATTACTGGTAGGTTTATTGATCACAATGGGCATAGGTAGTTCGTTTTCTACAGTGCCAATTATTGCTACTTTATTCGTGCCACTTTGCCTAACTATCGGCTTTTCTCCAATGGCAACTGCTGCTTTAGTAGGCACAGCGGGCGCTTTAGGCGATGCCGGCTCCCCTGCTTCTGATTCGACCCTAGGACCTACCTCAGGACTTAATGCTGACGGTCAACATGACCATATTAAAGATTCAGTGATCCCGACATTCATCCACTTTAATATTCCATTGCTGATTTTTGGATGGATTGCAGCCATGGTCTTATAAACCAAAAATATAAAAAACAATATTAGCCGCATTCATTTCTGATGCGGCTTTTTTATGAAAAGTACGACTTTTGATATGACTAAAATAACCAAAGAAACGCTAAATGGCAGTTGAAGTTGCAGTGGTTTGAAACATCTCTTTTCAAGAAGAATAAAAAAAGGCCGCTAAACGCGGCCTAAAACACATCATGGGTAAACATGAGGGATAAGTGTGAAAACAAGATTATTCTAACTATCCCTATGTAAAATAAAACCACATTATAACGTCTAATTTAATCGTAAAAACCTGATATTAAATCGCAGGTGCAATTTCAACACGATTACGGCCATGGGCTTTTGCAAGGTAAAGCGCTTTATCAGCTCTAGCAATAAACTCATCTTTACACTGTTTAGAGCCATAAAAAGCAATACCAAAACTAGCGGTAATATTACGTATTGATTTACCCGTCTTTTTCCCTTTTACAGACAATTTTTCAATGTCTTGTCTTATACTTTGGCAAAAGTTTAATGCTTCGCTGACACTTTTAAAGTTTGCTAATATACAAAATTCCTCTCCACCAAACCTGTATGCGTTGGCTTTGTTGATACAGTGACGTGAGATTTTATTGGCAACAACTTTTAAAACGTCATCCCCTTTTTGATGACCAAAGTCATCATTAAATTGCTTAAAGTGGTCGATATCTATAAAGATCAATGTTTTGGAAATTTGTAATTCACTATTAAAAGTTTTGATATGTGCCTTTATATCATCGTCAAACTTGCCTCTGTTCAGCAGGCCTGTGAGCGGATCTGTAATAGCAGCCTCTTGTGTATTAACTAAAGCTTGCTTTAGTTCTGAAATCTCACTATAAGCGGCCTGAAGTTTGACCTGAAAAGAGTGTGCAGTTTGTTGCATAATTACTGACTCTTCGGTCAGCTTATCAACAAAATTAAGTACATTATCAAAACTACTTATATCACTTTTATCTAAAGCACTGATATCTGAGCGACATTGAAGTAAAACACTATTAAAGCTTTGAGAGCAGGCAAGCGTTGTATCAATCTCAGACTGAACATTATCTAAAGTGCCCTGAAAGTTTTCAGAAATTTGATGAAAAAGCTCTAAGTCCTTATCAGACAGGTATTTATCAAACAGATAACGGGATAATGACGCTGGGCAAGTACCGTGCTCGGCTAAAATGTTATCAAGTTCAACATTTAAAGCGAGATTACTGCCTAATACATAGCAATACCATATTGCATAATTTATGGGTGTTACAGGAATTTTATATTTTACCAGTAGCGGTATAGCTTGCTTAAGACACTGGGCAGAATGAGATAACGAGGTATTAAAATCCATAGTTGAGAGAACTCATATTGGCATTAAAAAAGTTAATGCGCTTTATTTTTATACAATGGCAAGAAAAAACTAACCCTTAAGTGCTAAATTAATTGAAAAGCGGCACTATATCAATTTAATTTTCTAGGATTATGAGAGAAAAGGATAAAGATATTAGGGACTAAATAAAAAACTAATACTTTTAACTAGTTAAATTAGAATTTTCTCTGTGCCCCTTTATTAGAAAAAACACAACCAATTGAAAAATAATAACTTTAACAAATTAGTTGATTTATAATTATTTTATTATTCACAAGACTGACCTCAGCGTTTGAACCGTTCACTAGGGTGAAATTAGGAGAAACGTGGCCAATATCTAGGTTTCCGAAAACCGGTATGTTTAGATCAGCAAACACCTCATTCAAAATAACTTCTTCACTTCCAAGTGAGTTATTCGAATACTCGAATTTATTTCTTCCGACTAAAATACAACAACACTTCGAAAAGAACCCTTTAATTTTAAGACTCAAAAGTGCACGTTTATATTGTGTTGGACTTAACTCTGCATTTTCTAAATAAACTATGATGTCTTTTGAATCGTCCTTATTCTTAAGAGACAAAAACTCTGAGCCCATCGTTAGCTGGAGTGTGTCAATACATCCACCAATTAATGAACCTTTTAGAGGCGTTTGTTCATTATTATTAATGATGATTAATTCACTCAATGTATCTAAAGAATAAGAAGACAACGGCTTAGTTTTATAATCAGGGTAATCAAATTCATGAAAAGAAGATGACTTCTGTTCAAACGAATAACCCTCTGCTGCATTAAAAAGTAAATCAAACAGTGATTTAACATAATTACAGTTTTCATTTCCTGCAATTTGCATCAAGTTAGCACTATGAATGGTATACCAGCCTACTCGACTTGTGATAGTAGTAGTCAAAGTGCTGATATCAGAGAAGCCAAAAATCCATTTAGGTTTCGATTTTGTAATCATGTCCCAATTGAGTAAAGGCAAAACCTCTAAAGCAAAATCTCCGCCCCAAGGTGGAATAACCGCATCATACTTATCGCCACATAGATATTTATTTAATGAATTAGCAATGCATTGTTTTGAAATGGATACATCAGATAAGACATTTTCATCTACATCCACGTTAAGTCCTTTTGACTTTAAAGTCTTAATGCATTCATTAAAACGCTTTTCTAAACTCAGAGGTACAGGTGATGAAAAGGTGCAAATTGCAACATTACACCCAGCTGTTAATTTTGTTGGGATCTTCATTGGTTTCCTTGTTTAATTATAACATTTATAACACTGTTCTATTTAACACACAAATAGTATGATGTGTTCCATTCATATCATATAGACACAACCGAATACAACAAAACTAGAGATTAATAATAAACAAGGTTAAGATACTTTAAATTTAATTAAGCCGTAACCCAATGAGCAGCAACTTAAAAGAAGAATTTAGTGCCTATTTTCAAGTAGAAGAAGCAAATCAAGTCAATCTGTTTGCTGTAGAAGAAAATGAAGTACCACAAACTAAACAAGCGCTAGAACTTTCCATCCCTCCACTTTTTAGATTGGCAAACGAGGTCAATGAATTAGACGTCAATGCATTAAGGCCACTTAGAAATTTAGGAGACGTTGCTTCTGAGCTTGCTGAATATTTAAAAGCACAGTCTAGAAAAATAGACCTAATAATGAGTCATATTCTCGCAACAGAACAACCCGACGACAGCAATCAATATTGTGATAGTTATGGCGGTGGCGGTCTTAAAGTAACGTGTGCTACCCCCTTCGCTGTAGGTCAAAACTTAAGAACCAAGATTTTTTTAAATCATGAAGCCTGTGCGATTTATTGTTATACACAAGTTATTGACGTTGAATATTTAGGTGAAAATCAATATCAGCACACTTTGGCTTTTGTACAAATAAGAGACGACGATCAAGAGTTAATGGTCAGAGCAAGTCTACACGCACAAACCCGCCAGCTAAAAAAGAAGCAAAATAAATAACTAGCAGACAAAAATACTGACAGTTCGAGTGTAAATGATAAAATAGAGAATTATATTTCTTTTATGTCAATCGCTAATGCAATTTACACTTTTACCAGAATGGGCCGAGCAAGATGCTGTTATGCTAACTTGGCCTCATTTAGACACTGATTGGTCTGATATTTTAGACAAAGTTGAGCCTGTTTACGTCGCTTTATGCCAGCAAATTTCACAAGTGGAAGATGTGGTAATTGTTGCCCACGATGAATCACTTAAAGCTCATATTTCGAACTTACTAAAAAACCATGAAGTTGACCTTACAAAAGTTCATTTTGTAGTTACCCCATGCAATGATACTTGGGCACGAGATCATGGCCCTATCACAACCCAAAATGCTGAGGGTAAGTTATCCATTAAAGACTTCACCTTTACAGGTTGGGGCAATAAATTTGCCGCTGAACTAGATAATAAAATCAATAAAGTACTGGTCAATGAACTTTCCAGAACAGAAAATGATTATGATGTCGTCGACATGGTACTTGAAGGTGGCGGTATTGAAATTAATGAAGCGGGTACATTATTAACAACTACCGAGTGCTTGTTAAATGATAACCGCAACCCAGAATTGTCAAAAGATGACGTTGAAGAAATCTTAAAAGATAAATTAGGCGCTAAAGATTTCTTATGGGTCGATCACGGTTATTTGGCAGGTGATGACACCGACAGTCACATCGATACCCTAGTCAGATTTGCACCGAAAAATACCTTAGTTTATGTTGGCTGCCATGATGAAAATGATGAACATTATGCTGCTTTGACTAAAATGGCTGATCAGTTACGCTCATTTCGAACACCTGCAGGTGAGGCTTATAAACTAATTGAGCTACCTTGGCCAAAAGCCATCTTTGATGATGAAGGCTGCCGTCTACCAGCAACTTACGCAAACTATTTAATCATGAATAAAACAGTACTCGTGCCTGTTTATAATGATGAAAAAGATGCACTTGCTCTTAAACAAATTCAGCTAGCTTACCCAGAGCATACCGTGATTGGGGTTGATTGTGTTCCAATCATTCATCAATTTGGTAGCTTACACTGTATTACCATGCAATTGCCGAAAGGCTTTTTAAAGAGGATTTAACATGTCTAACAAGTTAAAAGTGGGCATTGTTCAACACAGTAACTCAAGTGACGTTACAGAAAACACCAAAAAAACAGTCGCTGAAATTAGAAATGCCGCAGCGCAAGGCGTTAAGCTTATTGTGCTTCAAGAGCTTCATCGAAGTCTCTATTTTTGCCAAACAGAAGATACAGAACTGTTCGATTTAGCAGAAACAATCCCTGGACCTTCGACTGAACTGTACGGTGAGCTCGCGAAAGAGCTTAAAGTTGTTATTGTAACCTCTCTATTTGAAAAGCGTGCTACGGGTTTATATCACAATACTGCGGTTGTATTAGACACCGATGGCAGCATCGCTGGTAAATACAGAAAAATGCACATCCCTGATGATCCAGGCTTTTACGAAAAGTTCTACTTTACGCCTGGTGACTTAGGCTTTGAACCAATTGAAACGTCGGTTGGTAAATTAGGTGTATTAGTATGTTGGGATCAATGGTTCCCTGAAGCTGCACGTTTAATGGCAATGGCTGGCGCTGAGTTATTAATTTACCCGACAGCGATTGGTTGGGACCCTCGCGATGATAAAGATGAGCAAATTCGTCAACGCGACGCATGGATCATCTCACAGCGTGCACATGCTGTTGCAAATGGAGTGCCTGTTATTTCAGTGAACCGTGTAGGTCATGAAGCAGATCCATCAGGTCAAAGTGAAGGCATTCAATTTTGGGGTAACTCCTTTGTAGCAGGCCCTCAAGGTGAAATGTTAATTCATGCTGATGAGCAAGAAGAACAAACCTTAACGGTAGAAATTGATCAGGCCCGTAGTGAATCTGTTCGCCGTATTTGGCCGTATCTACGTGACCGCCGTATAGACCATTACGGTGACTTACAAAAAATTTATAGAGATTAAACAGAGGTGGTGTTAACCACCTCTATACAAATCCTCATAATTATTAAAACAAATAGGAGCTTTCATGGCGTCTGCGCATTGGCAATCTATGCCTTGGGTAAAAAATAACAAAGATAAAATTAGTTGGGGCCAGTTAACAGGCAGTGGCTTAGCACTCACCATCAGTGCAAACATTGCAGATAAAAAAACCATGACGGTTATTGTCACCCCCGACACCCCTTCTGCTTTGCGCCTTGAAACAGAGTTAGACTATTTATTACAAGAACATAAGGTGATGACTTTCCCTGACTGGGAAACACTTCCTTATGACCACTTCTCGCCACACCAAGATATTATTTCACAGCGCCTTGAAACACTGAATGCGTTAAAGCAGCAAAGTAAGACTGTTTTAATTATTCCTGTTTCGACACTCATGCTCAGAACAGCACCACCAAGTTTTATTTATGGTCAAGCGCTTAAATTTAAGTGTGGTGATACTGTTGATGCGCAACAATTAAAAGATTCATTAACAGAATCTGGTTATCGTCATGTTCAACAGGTCATGGAACACGGTGAATTTGCAGTAAGAGGCTCTATTGTAGATTTATACCCAATGGGCAGTAAAACGCCCTACCGCATTGATTTTTTCGACGACGAAATAGATTCAATTCGTTTATTCGATATTGAAACTCAGCGCTCTAGTGATACCGTCAAAGAAATTGACCTATTACCTGCCCATGAATTTCCAACTAATCCAGAAGATATTGAAAGGTTCAGAATTGCTTATCGAGCTGAGTTTGGCGCAAGCTCTGAGCAAGACTCTATCTACATGCAGGTTAGCAAGGCAAATTGGCCGGCTGGTATCGAATATTATTTACCCCTATTCTTTGAGTCACTTTCTACCATTTTTGATTATCTTCCAGAAGATACGGCAATTATGCATCTTGCAGACATAGAACATGCTGCAAAGAGTTTTTGGGATGATGTTGAAAAGCGATATGAAAACCGACGCGTTGACCCTTTAAGACCGCTATTATCGCCAGAAAAGCTCTACTTACCAGTAGAGTCGCTGTATCAACAGTTTAAACAATTCGCTCGAGTCAATTTAACTCAAGCCAATTTGCCAACAAAAGCGGGGAATACAAATTTAGATGCTGCCTTGATTGATGGCATCCGAATCGACCATAAAAAAGCCGACCCATACGATTCTATTTTGAAATTTGTTGCCGAACAAAAGAAGCAAAAAGCACGCATTTTATTTAGTGTAGAATCTGACGGTCGTCGAGAGTCACTTCTTACATTACTTAAAACAACAAATCTAAAGCTTAAGCAATTCGAGCATCTCAACGACTTTATCGCTGCCTCTAATGACGTCGGTATCATTGTCAGTCCACTCGAACAAAGTATTTCACTTTCTGGTAAGCCCAAACTTAACATAATTACTGAGCAAGAATTGCTTGGGGTTAAGGTTTCACAACGACGTCGGAGAAAGCATAAATATGAGCAAGGCCAAGATGCTTTAATTCGTAACTTAGCCGAGCTTAAAGAAGGTCAGCCCATTGTTCATTTAGATCACGGTGTGGGTAGATACCTAGGTCTGCAAACAATCGATGCAGCAGGTGTTGCAACTGAATTTGTTACCATCACCTATGCTAATGAAGCAAAACTATATGTACCGGTATCAGCTTTACACATGTTAAGCCGTTATTCTGGTGGTGAAGAAGCATCCGCACCACTTCATAAGCTAGGCTCAGATGTGTGGGAAAAAGCGAAGAGGCGCGCCGCAGAAAAAGTCAGAGACGTTGCCGCTGAATTACTTGATATCTATGCAAAACGCCAAAGTAAACCTGGCTACAAATTCAAGCTTGATGGTCAGGGTTATCGTGATTTTGCCGATAGCTTCCCATTTGAAGAAACGGACGATCAACGTAACGCCATTGAAGCTGTACTTGCAGACATGCAATCTAATCAAGCGATGGATAGATTAGTGTGTGGTGACGTAGGCTTTGGTAAAACAGAAGTGGCGATGCGTGGTGCATTTGCCGCGGTTAACGATGGGAAACAAGTTGCTGTGCTAGTACCAACCACACTACTTGCTCAACAACACTTTGAAAACTTTAAAGACCGTTTCGCAGATTTGCCTGTTGAAGTCGGTGTCTTATCGCGATTTAACAGCACAAAAGAGCAAAAAGAGACATTAGCTAAGTTAGAAAATGGCACCATTGATATCGTCATCGGCACACATAAACTGATCCAAGACAATATTAAGTTCAGTGATTTAGGCTTACTCATTGTTGACGAAGAGCACCGCTTTGGTGTGCGTCAAAAGGAGAAAATTAAACAGCTCCGTGCTGACGTTGATATTTTAACGCTGACAGCCACACCAATTCCAAGAACGCTCAATATGGCGATGAGTGGCATGCGCGACTTATCTATTATCGCTACACCACCGGCAAAACGCCTAGCTGTAAAAACATTTGTTCAAGAGCGTAATGATGAGCTAATAAGAGAAGCCATTTTGCGTGAAATTAAACGTGGTGGCCAAGTTTATTTCTTACATAACAATGTTGAAACCATTGAAAAGACCGCATTTGACATTTCAGAGCTTGTGCCTGAAGCCAGTGTCGCCATTGCCCATGGTCAAATGCGCGAACGTGAATTAGAAAACTTGATGAGTGATTTTTATCACCAAAAACATAATGTACTTGTGTGTACAACCATCATCGAAACGGGTATTGATATTCCTTCTGCAAATACAATTATCATGGATAGAGCTGACAAACTTGGTCTTGCACAACTTCATCAATTAAGAGGTCGTGTTGGCCGAAGCCACCACCAAGCTTATGCTTATCTTTTAACGAGAAATAGCCAATCTCTCAGTAAAGATGCAGTAAAACGTTTACAGGCCATAGAGTCGCTTGAAGACTTAGGCGCTGGTTTTGCGCTGGCAACTCACGATTTAGAAATTCGTGGTGCCGGTGAGCTGTTAGGAGATGATCAAAGTGGTCAAATCCAGTCTGTTGGCTTCACTCTATATATGGAAATGCTTGAACATGCTGTTCAAGCGCTACGCGATGGTAAAGAGCCAACACTTGAGAACTTGTTACAACAACAAACTGAAGTAGATCTTAAAATACCTGCACTACTACCAGATGACTATATTCCTGATGTGAATATTCGACTCAGCATGTATAAACGTATCGCCTCTATTGCAAATGCCGATGAAATCGACGAAATGAAAGTTGAGCTCATTGACCGTTTTGGACTGCTACCAGATGCAACTAAAAACTTGTTTGCTATACAGCAAATTAAACTTCAAGCGAACAAAATTGGTGTGAGTAAAATAGAAGCGAACATCAAAGGCGGCTACTTCGAGTTCAGTTCTGATACAAAAGTTAACCCAACGTTCATCATTGCTTTGATACAAAGTAATCCGTCAGTCTATAGAATGGAAGGTGCAAATAAGTTACGCTTCAATATAGAAGAAAAAAATGGCCAAGAAAGACTAAAATTAATCAGCGCCATGATAAATGATTTTGATAAAAAGGCATCTGCATGAAGCATAAGCTTTTAAAGCTCACAACATTGACGTTTTTAACTGCGTTTGCAGCCAATGCAAACGCAACTCGTTGGTTTGAAATTGAACTCATTGCTTTTGAGCAAAAACCAACGCCTGAGTTACGAGAAGATTTTAAACTTGAGCGTAAACCGATTCAGGCGCGAAAAACATTGGATATGATAGAAACAGGACTAAACAATCAAGGTCAGATCCAATGTTTGGCAGGTGAACAACAATTTGATCCTAGAGAATTAAGTCAGCAAATTGTGGCAACATCCAGTTCTTGGCAATGTGATGATGATAGAAATTATCTTGAACAAATGCAGGCCTTGCCATTAACACCCTTTGCAGAGCCGCAAGAGCATATGGATTCAATGTATTTGCTTGCTGAAGAACAGTTTCAATTTGAATCTGTTTTAAATAAATTAAAGCGAAAAGGGTTGGATCCAATTTTACATACCGGCTGGCGCTTTCCTGAAATGAGTAGCCGACGCGCGCCAAGTATTGAAATCATAGCTGGCCAAAAAATCGCTAAACCAACCAGCTATAAAGCAATTAATAACATCAGTAATGATGGTTACATTAGCCTTTTAGATAAGCCCATACAACATCAAGCGATTAACGATGAGTTCAAATGGCAAGTTGAAGGGCTAATGAAAATTCATGTCAGACATTACTTGTTCGTTACTACAGACTTAGATATCAATTTCATTGATAACGAAGGTGAATTACAACAAGCAAGAATGTCTCAATATACTCGTGTTTATAGTGGTGATATACATTACTTAGATCACCCTAGACTCGGGATAATATTTCAAATAAGAAAATATAAACATTAAGCACGAGGGGTTAATATGAAAAAACTACTACTAGTTGCAGCACTACTTACTTTAGCAGGCTGTTCGAAAGTAAATAAAGAAAACTATGACAAAATCAAAGTCGGCATGGACAAAGCTGAAGTTGAAGCAATTATAGGCTCTGCAGATTCGTGTGAAGAAAAAACATTACACACAAATTGCGTATGGGGCGGTGAAGAGAAAAACATCACTATCACACTCGTGTCAGATAAAGTGACCTTATTCTCGAGCAAAGGCTTAAAATAATTTAAATAAATTAACAGCTCACACGAAAATCCCCACAAATGTGGGGATTTTTCATTTACACTCTATATTCATAAAATCAGATGGTTAAGCCGCATCAGATATAACCCGATCTCTCCCCTGCTCTTTTGCATCGTATAATAGCTCATCTACACGTTTAAAAATGTTCTCTGTTGTTTCGCCAAAGCGATATTCAGTTACACCAATACTTGATGTTACACACAATGATTGCGCATCACTCACAGCAATAGGTGTTTCTCTTAATCGTGTAGCAATTTCGTGTGCAAGTTTTAAAGCCTGAACATTTGACTTATGTGGCAGTACTATTAAAAATTCTTCACCGCCATAACGTGAAACAATATCAGTACTTCTTACCGAATTTGATAAGACAGAGGCAGCCTCTTTCAGTACCTTATCGCCAGCAATATGACCAAATGTATCGTTGATACGCTTAAATCTATCTAGGTCAAACATAATAACAGAGAACTTTATTGCTTCAGATTTTAAGTGTTCGATCGACCGTAATAAAACACGTCTGTTTATCAATTTAGTTAATGGATCAACTGTGGATTCTCTATAGAGGTGCATCAACATTGAAAGTTGCGCTATTTGCAGCCATAAGCTAATTCCGGCGAATAGTACAAATAGCCAAGTATTATTAAACAGTGACCAAACATCACCTTGATAGAAAAGACTTTGTACAATTGCAAATGGACAAAATATAAAAGCCATCAGAATAAGGCTTCCTCTAATCGTTAGAGGAAATAATCCGACCATAGCTAAAATCAAATAAGGTAGCATGGAGAAAATAAATGGCACCTCATTGAGACTATCAAAGGTCATCATTGAAGCTAAATAAAACAATGAAGGTAAGAAAAAAGACAGTGCGACCACTTTTTTAATGAGTAAGGCTGAGCAACATTTTTTAATAAAATAAGCCATTGCGAACAGACTGGCTGACAGTACAAGTCGACTAATTAATATGGTAGTTGCTTGCTCATATTCGAAGGCGTAAAAATCATAAATTGAAAAAAAAGGCACCGAAATGGCAAAGAAAATACACATTACCCAAAGTCGTTTTCTGATATAAATAGAACGCTTTTGGGTAAAGTCGTTCGAATGATTACTTGAACTCAATAAATCTAATAATGTGTTCTGTTCAAGCCCTAGTAGTTTCAAAATCGAGCTTAACTGCCACCACCTTATATTATCACTGTTAAAGTTTACTGAACCTGTTGAATGCACCATGCCTAATACTCATATCAATATGTACTTAACATTATTAGGACGAGATTTTAGGCTGGACAAAAAAAGTACTGTTAATTTAGATCAAGTTTATTGCAGAATTTAGTTTAAACTTGGAGAGTAATAATAAGACACTATTGCTCCCAAGTTTTCATTTTTCGATAAATTGTAGAAGGGCTAAGCTCCAACATGGCCGCTGCTTTGGGGATATTGTTACCACAAATTTCAATCGCTTGTTCAATATATTCTTTTTCAACAATCCACATCGGTCTGATGTCAAAATGGCTTTGCATTGTGGTAGCTGCTTCATTTGGAGTTGTGACAGGTGACCCTGTTTGCACTTCATCAAATGAAGGGTTAGGTGTTGATAGTGCATTAGCTTGATTTGGAGGAGCTATTTGTTGGACGTTGCTATTAGTAACTGGGAAAGCAGGAAACATATGCGCGTCAATGACTTCACTATGATTCATGACTAAGGTATTGCGGATCATGTTTTCTAGCTGACGTACGTTACCTGGCCAATCATAGTTAAGCAGTTTTTGCTTTGCGTTTTCAGTTAACTTTTCAAAGAATTTGCCTTCTTCTTTTGCAATGCGTTCAAACATAGCTTGGGCTATTTGCACAACGTCCTCACCGCGGTCTCTTAGCGGTGGAAGCTGAATCGGAATTACATAAAGACGGTAATATAAGTCTTCTCTAAAACGCCCTTCTTGTACTTCTAACCAAGGGTCACGGTTTGTTGCACATACAAACCTAACATTTACTGTCTGTAAGGTTTCACTACCCACTTTTTGGAAAGTACCGGTTTGTATAAAACGGAGTAACTTACTTTGCAGTCCAAGGTCCATTTCACATAATTCATCTAGAAATAATGTACCGCCGTCCGCTTGACCAGCTGCACCTTCTCGGTTTGAGGTCGCGCCCGTAAAAGCCCCCTTGACGTGACCAAAAATTTCACTTTCTATTAAATCTTTAGGGATCGCTGCACAGTTTAATGCAACAAAAGGGGCTTGTTTTCGATCACTACACTCATGCACCGCTTTAGCACATAACTCTTTACCCGTGCCACTTTCACCTGTAATAAAAACAGTAGCTTTGGAGTTCGCCGCATTAGAAATGATTTGATAAACACTTTGCATTGCTGAAGATTTGCCTATCAACTGGCAAAAACGACCGTTTTCAAACGTTGATTGATACTCTTCAACTTTTTTGCTGAGTGTTTTTAATTTTAAACCATTGTTTACGGTGATCCTAAAACGCTCAGCGTCAATCGGCTTTTCGAGAAAATCGATAGCACCGTGACGAATTGCTTCTACAGCAAGTTCTTTACTCGCATGAGCTGTTAGTACGATAACATCCGGGCGATTTTGTTCTGGTAATTGCGCTAAGATATCCATGCCGCTCATATCAGGTAGCATGATATCCAAAATGATTAAATCAGGTTGATTAGCATCTAAATAATCTAATGCAGCTTGTCCTGTACCGGCCACAAAGGTTTTTAGCCCTGTTGGAATAAGGTAAGACTGATACAGTAATGCAAGGGACTCTGTATCTTCTACAATTAAAATACTCGCTGGCATAGCAACCTCCTGATTGCAAAATCATTTCCTATACTTTATTAAGAACCAGTAATGTTGAATCGTCAATCTCTTTTGTTAATTCAGGTAGGCATTTTTGCCAAAGTTGTGTTTGAAATTCAGTGCTTTGAAAACTCATCTCACTCAGCTTATTTTTAATAAATTCATTTGATGCACTAAACTTGTCACTATTCTCGTGAAGACCATCAGTAAAAGCGACGATGTAAGCTGACGTGGGTAAAATCAAAGATTTTGAGTTATATTGATATGAAGAGTTTAACCCTATGATAGGCTCGCTAGACTCTAATGACATCACAGTGTCGTTTAGTTTATCAATGAGTAAAAAACTAGGTTGACCGATATTGATGTATTCAAGCGTGTCGTCGACAAATTTAAACCCCAGCAAAGTGAAAATTTTGTCTTTATTAATACAAATTCCGTTAATCACTGCGTCGTTCAAATCATTCACCATGCTCGATAAATCATTTGAGTTCTTTACTAGCCCATAAATAAAGCCTTTTAATTCACTCGCAGTGTTTGCAGCAACTTCACCATGCCCCATGACATCGACCAAGAATACAAAGTGTTCACCTTTTTCTTTGTTGCTGTAATTTAGAACAAAATCTCCACTTCTTTCGTGTGTTGCACTGCCAAACACAGACAATGATTTGTGCGGATCTAACTCTATTAAGTTATTGCTGTATGCATTTTTAACTTTTGCTCTGAGTGTATCTTTTTTTCGTCTTAAAACACGTTCACAAATAAGTTTAATGTCTTCTTTATTTAGCGGCTTTATTACATAGTCGTCAATACCCACAGACACTGTTTGCTTGATCGTATCAATCGCATTATCAACAGACATCACTATGATCCCAAGGTTGGCTAAATGCTGATAACGATTTATTTGTTCAATGAATTTAGTTGCCAACATCTGATTTAAATTCAAGTCTATCAGAAGTAAGTCAACGTCATGCTTTGAGATAAAAGAATGTGCTTTATATTCACAGTCGAATGCATACACGTCATAATCATCTTTTAAATAGCACTCGATTAATTTTAAGGTTGATAGTTCGTCCTCGATTATGACGACCTTGGTTTTATCTGAAGAACTGGTGAGTGTGATTCTAAAATGGTTTTGCTCTGACTCTTCAAAATATTGATATTTCGGAAAGTAGTGATTGATCAGTGCCAAGCCCATCCCGCCTTCTCTTAACTGTCCATCATTTATCACTGCACTTCGATCGTTCTGTTCAACTTGAGCAAATTCAGCAAAAAATTGTGTATTATCAATGATTGTTAAGGCAACGCCCCCTTTTATGTTGTCTATAACTAGGGTCATTACACCATCTTCACCTTCTGAATGACGTATTAAATTAGATAGATACTCTGTTAATACAAGACCCGTATTATCAATGTCTTCATTTGATACCTTCATCTGCTTAAGATAATGATGCAATATTTCTCTCACTGACTGAATTGCTGGCCAGACTAAATTAAACCTTCTATAAAATAGTGTCGACATAGTCACCTCAGACCGCTTCAAATAGCCATTTTTGTTTCTTAATCGCGGTGATTAATTTCACTTTGAGCCATGGGAAGCGATTTAATCTATGTTCAACACTTTCTATCAATCGCGGGCCTAACGGAGGTAGAGCAAACTGGCTAACAACGACTTCAATATGCTTGAAATTGGCTTTTTTAATTTTATCGACACTGACCTGGACTTGTTCTTCATTGTTAATGCCAAGTGCCACATTCAAAATCGCCATATCTGTTGCACTTGAAATAACATGAAGCGGGATATTTTGCCGATTATTTTGCATCAAAGGTGGCATATCAAAGATGATATAAGTGAACTCCTGCTCCAGCATTAAAATCGCTTGCTGTAAAATGCCAAACTCTCTTACTTGTGCGTCTTCTTTCAACTCTTTCACCGTTAGAAAGTCAAATTGCTTTAAACGTTTTGTGTAAAGCTGACAGCTTATATCATCAAAACTCCAACCTTGGTCGTCCATCTGTTCTTCTAACCAATCAAATGACATTGGGTTATAAGAGTTTAAGTCGACTAATAACACTTTCTTGTCGATGGTTTGTAGTCTTCTTGCTAGGCAAACCGAAATTGAACTTGTGCCCTCTTCTCCAACAGGAGAAAAAACACATAAACACTTGGCTTTTTTGTCTACAATACTTTTATAGACAGCTTCAACTTCTTGATATTCTGTAGGAATTAACTTCATAGACCCACCGCTAATGCAAGTATTGTTAAGAAATCGACAATTGAACTTTTCGCTCTTTGTCCAAAATCTTGTCCTTGGTCTGGTATATATACGGTATCTCCTGCACGTAAAACAGGAATGCGCATCGAGTTAGGTTCTCGTATAAACTCTTCTAGGTCGAAACGTCTTGCCTGCTCTTTACAGCAAGAGTGATTTATCACGACAATGTTTTCGATTAAAGCACTTCCTGTCGGTCCTCCAGCTTCGGCTAATAAATCAAGTAAAGTCATAGAGTCATCAAACGAATAACGCCCGGGAGTTTTTATCGCCCCCATCACACGAACGACATTTTCTTTTTTTCGACTTAACCAATCTCTGGATTTTTCAGGAATATAAATTGTGTCTCCAGGGAGTACTTTCGGAAAAAGCGTTTCGTCTCCAGTCTCAAAATAAAGTGCAAGATCAAGTTTACTCACTCTGGCTTCATAGCCATTACGGTGCGTGATGCGAATATTTCTAATATCAGCATTACTGTTAGGACCATCAGCTGCAGATAAAATATCAATGAAATGCAGTGACTCATCAAATGCATATCGGCCTGGGGCACCAACTTGTCCCATGACATAAATTGAAGTATCTGGATCTTGTCTTACCCATTGAGATTTATTGTCTTTAGGGTCGTGCGGTAATTCTTCAACGATAATTGTATCTCCCGCTTGTATGCTAGGTAGCGGATAACTACCATCTGGACTGTTTACATAATCGTCCATACTAAAACGCTGTAAAACTTCGCCGGCTCTAAAAATCTTAATATCGTTTACATTAGCCCCTTTAGTTGGGCCACCAGCGTGAGCAAATAAATCAGTAAAATCCATTTCGTCACTCCATTCATAACGCCCTGGACTATTCACAGCGCCCATCACTTTTACCGCACGTTGTGGCGGTACTTTCAGCCAGCTTTTTTCATTGATATCAGTTTTTTCTGGTACAAATACCACATCACCTGGGTTAATTGGCGGGATTGGAGAAGTCGCTACGCCATCACTGTATGATTGCAAATCAAAGTAAATACTTTCACCCGATGGCTTCAAAATCCGTATTTGCCGTGTTTCAGCAAAACGAGTAGGTCCACCAGCATTAGCTAGAATATCTAAAAAGCCTATTTTATCAGTCGACTCATAGGCGCCAGGCTTTTGAACTTCACCCATGATATATACGGTTCTTGCCGTGGTATTCACATCTTCAACCATAATCGGCACATAGATAGTGGTCCCACCTTCTATTCTTGGTAATAAAGATTCTTCGCCCGAGTCTAAATACTGTTTTAAATCGAATATTTCAGGCTCGCCGTTACGTATAACACGGATCTTTGTTACATCCGCATAGCGCGTTACCCCTTCTGCACGCATTAATGCATCAATAATATTCATATCTTCTTTGTAAGAAAAACTGCCGGGGCTGTGTAACTCGCCAAATAGCGTTACGGCTTTTTCATTGCCTTCAGCATCACCTGATGCAGAAAGCGTTTGGGCGTCAAAATCGATTTGTACATTACCAAGCAGCGGTGAAACTGGAACAAAGACAATATCCCCCGATTTAAGCGCTGGAAGCTTATCTGGGTCGCCACTGTCTAAATATGCCTTGTAATCGAAACTAATGCTTTCGTCACCGCGACGGATCTGAAGTTTATTTAGCTGCGCACCTGGTTTTAGCCCACCGGCTTGTGAGATAACCATTTGTATATTGCCATCTTCAGGAATACTTACTTGAGAGGGCTCATTGACATAACCTAGAACGGTAACCAGTAAGTCTCTTGCTCTGATTTCTACATAAAACTGCTCAAGACCTTTGTATACTCCACTCAACTGTAATTTAATTTCATTTTCAACACGTTGAATGGTTTTACCCGCCACCGTTACCTTGCCAATTTCAGGCACATTGATTTGGCCTTTTTTATCTACCTCAAATACATCAGCGAAATCTGCTTCATTGGGCATATTCAAAAATAGTTTATTGCCGACTTCTATAATCGTCGTCTTACCTTCCGTTGAGGCTGTTTCTTCTGCAGAAGAAGGCAAAGCAATGTTCGAAGCAATAATTAAAAGCCAAAAAGGGATCAGGCTACTTAGATTAATTTTTACCATCACTACGCTCCTTAGTCAGCTCATCCGTCCAAAATGTAAGTGGTTTTAGCTGAGTTTCTGCATCAATTTGTGATTCAGCATTCAGAATATAAGCATTTACACGTCTATCTGAATGGCGGCTTACCGCGTTGTTATCGCTTTCGCTGTAAGGGGAAAGACTACCTTGTGTGACTGTGGTAATCGTTGCAGGATTAACACCATATACACTTAACCAATGCTTTACCTTTTCTGCCCGCTTAAAGGCGAGCTCATAATTATCAGAGTCAATGCCCTTCTTATCTGTATGACCGACAAGAAGTAACTCAATTTCAGGAACTAGTTTCAATAGATCAGCGGCTTGGGTAAGCCTTTTCATGTATTTAGGTGTGACTTCGAAACTATCAAATGCAAATTGATTGTCACTGTTCAACAATGATTTGATCTGTTTAATTATTTTGAGTGAATCGTCTTTGCTCGTGTCGTTATTTGCCATAGCACACCCCGTGAGCTTCAGAACACGTTCAAAGTGGTTTTGTAATAAATTCAGTTGATGGTAAAAAATTCTTAAATCAGCCTGTGCATCTGAATACATTTCAGCTGCAAGCATTCGCTTAATTCGATTAGATAACATTTCAGCTTGATATACTTGTGCGGGCATACATTTGTTAATTCCACGCACTTTCAACCAATCTAATTTCATTTGGATATGTTCATACTCGTTTGCAATGTGCATAGGTGCTGATGCATACCAGGTTTCGCTATTTGTCTCATTGTCAGGGTGATACTCTTCAGCCCAACCACCTTTGCCTTGCTCGGGCCAAGTACTACAGCCCGAAACCACTATCAGCATTAGTAAAATATACATCCATCTCATAGCAACTCTCCTGGTTTTAATTTTATCTACTCATCAATAAAATCAATGGTTAAGTCTACTCTTAGTAAGGTCATTAATTTTCTTGGTTGGCCGTTTACTTTTAGTAATTGCATATTCACGCCACGTTGCTCAATCCGCTTGAATAAGAACACCATTGCACCTATACCTGACGAATCAATAAACTCTGTCTTATTGAAATTTAGTACAATGTTGTCCTGATGTGTATTCGCAAGTGAATCAAATTGTTCTCTATATCTGTCTACAGACATACCTGAAAAGTCACTTGGTAGTTCTACAATGATTTTGTCGTCGATTACTTCTGTTGGTAGTTGCTGATACATGATAGTTATCCTCTTGTTAGGTTTATCTTTAACTATCAAGTTGAATGCCAAACTTTAAAGCATTGAAATAAAAGAATTTAAAAGGTGATGAATTTTAGTTTTCGCATATTGCAATTGGCGAAACAGTAAACAATTGCAAAATGCGAGTCACTTGTGAATTAAGAATTGGATATACGCGAAAGTCTCAATCGAAAGGGAAAAAAGCCAAGTAAGAACTTGGCTTGGATTTATATCAAAGCGACAATTTATATAGATTACTTCCCTTTCCCCATAAGCACGACTTGAATGGTTTTAACTAAAATGCTCATCTCTGTTCTGTACCAAGATGAAAAGCTAGACAATGACAGAGCATAAGCATAATCCCAGGCAATTTTTCTTCTTACACCTTCAATATTTTCATCGTAGCCGTTCATTACTTGCGCTAAACCTGAAATACCCGGTTTTAATTGATAAGTACGGTGCGTGAAGTAAGGTACGTTTTCTTCTAAGTTTTTATAAAATACTGGACGTTCAGGGCGCGGACCGATTAAAGACATTTCACCTTTTAATACATTCCATAATTGTGGTAATTCATCTAAACGTGTCTTTCTTAGAAAACGACCCACACGTGTGATCCTAGGATCGTTATCAGAAGCCCATACAGCGCCACTGCGCGCTTCTGCATCAATATACATACTTCTCAACTTATAAACGTAAATTAAGCTTACAAAGTTGTCTGTAGACTCGCCAACTCTTAGTTGTTTGTAGATGATGCCCCCTTTTGAATCTAGCTTAATGGCAATGGCTACAAGTAAAAGAATAGGTGCAGTTAGTACCAGACCAACTGAAGCGCCAATGACATCGATAATGCGCTTGGTAATTAAAATGCGTTTTTGCTCTGAGTTAATTTTTTTAGGCACACGAGACCAACTTTGTTTATAGACACCTTTATGAAATTGTACGATTCCGTATAAACCCACTAGATAACTAAACAACATATAATTCACAGAGTCGATTACAGATAGCTTAAAGCTGAACAGTCCACGGATTTTAGCTAAACCAATCAAGTTGGTTATTAGTAACCCCATTGCAGCAACCGAATATAACCCCCCTACCAATAGAGCCTGGCTGATTAAAGAAATATAAAGCACAGCGATACAAATCGGCATGACACCTCTTAGCCCTTTGCTAGAAGTAAAAATAAGTTTTTGCCACATGTTAAAAGATCCGAACTTCTTAACTAGCAAGCCAAGTTGTTGCCAGTTTCCTGCACAAATACGAACACGGCGTGTATAGTCTTTGTCTAGCGCGTCTTCTTCCATCTCAACCATGTTTATGTCTTCTGAGATTGCAATCACGTGCTCTTTATCAACTGCTTGCACCGCTTGAATGAAGTCGTCATTAATGGTGCCTTCATCGAGAGGTTTAACTAAGTGACTTTTAATTGCAAGTAAAGAGCCCGAAACACCATTGACCGCGCCAAAGATACTTTCATCTAAACGCGTTTTGTTTTGCAGTGCCCAGTAGCCGCTCTGTTCATTGTTAGCTTGGTCATATACTTGATATAAGCCTGAAACAACGGCAACTTTCTTATCTGCCATCTTGCACGCGACTTCTTGAAAAGCGTTTATACTTAGCATGGCGCTCACATCAGAAAACAGCACCACATCATAATCACTGCTGTATAAGTTAATGAGATGATTGATTGCGTTTAACTTGCCTTTATTCTCATCAAACACATCGATATGACAAAATATGTTTTGTTCAGCAAGTCTATCTAGTGCTGGGGTTGCACACGCCAATGTGTCATCGGTGCAACCATCTAGCACAAGGTGAATGGCAATTTTTTCATTCGGGTAAATTTGACTGGCGATATTGATGAGCTTGTCATAAATATAAGCTTGCTCATTATGAGCTGCCATGAATACCGCAATTTTTGGCTGATACGCTTTAATACAATCGCTTTGCAAATTGCGACGCTGTTTGTATTTTGCAACAACACTAAGTGCCAAAGGGTACACCCCATGGTGATAGATCACTAAACCGATACAGGTGATGAGAATGATATCCATGGTATTCATAACTTACTCCTAGCTTTTTATGCTTTCATATAAGTAGTCATAACGTTTTGTCATTTTTTTCGAACAACCAAGCTCTAAAGCATGTGCTCTGACCTTAGTGCCTTTTTGTAATGATAAACCTCTCTGTATAGCATCTGGCAAATAATGGGCCATATTTACATTTAGTAAAATACCACTTTGTTTGCTCACAATTTCTTTAACGCCCCCAACATCAGAAGCAATGACAGGAATGTTACAGGCCATGGCTTCAAGCAAGGTAAGCGGTAAACCTTCACGCTCTGAAAATAAACAAAAAACATCAATAGCAGAATAAAACAGCGGCATAGCATCGACTTTACCGAGCCAATGAATTCTATCTTGTAGTGACTTTTCTATACCGTATTTAGTGTAAAACTCACGTTGACTGCCATCTCCCGCAAAAACAAGGTGAACGTGGTCTGGCAAAGATTTAAGACTATCAATTAAGGCTATATGACCTTTCCCCTTCTCGACTCTTGCAGCACAGCCAACCAGTTTAATACCGCTTGGTAAACCTAAGCGACAACGAGCAAGATACTTGGAAAAAGGTCTGAAAAGCTGAGTGTCTATGCCGTTGTGCACCACATAATCCGCTTTAATAGAGGTTTGATGTGTCAGTTCAGATGCCACCGCATTGGCGTCTGTCACTATGGTGACTTTAGTCAGACTATGAACTAACTTAGTCAACAAACGTTGTTTAAAGCTATTTAAATACCAAGCATCATGCATTGTGTGAATGTGTTTAACATGTGGTCTGTGCATTTTGACCATGGCACCGTAAAATAGAGGACCAACATGATGACTATGAATAGTATCAATGCCCCACTCGTCAATGAGTTTGATGAGCTTTTTAACTGTTTGGTAAGAAATACCAGGTTGTTTATCTAAACATTCAAAATTTGAAAGCTCTTTTAACGCTGGCCACGCTGATAACGCGCGATTTGTTGAACCCTCAAGGGCAACTAAAGCCATTTTATTTGAGAACTTACTTTGCTGACACAGGGTAAGAACCATTTTCTCTAAGCCACCTACAAGTGGATGCTGAATTAGCTGTAGTACGTTATTCATAAGAACTCCTCGATGCTTCAATGATGATCTCTCGTTCAAACTCTTGATGAACTATCGGCATGACGGTCAGTACTGGTTGCTCTGTTAGATGGGCCACTGTCTTCATGTCTTTAATGCGTGTATCAAGTAGTGCATAGACAAATACAAGTGCTATGCCACAAAATAGCCCAAGGACAATACCAAGGACGACACTGATCCATAATGGGTTATTAATTGGCACGCTAGGGCTATAAGCACGTTCAATTGTCTTAACTTTATCTGGGCCTTCGTAGCGAACAAGCTGACCCGTGACCTTAGACATTTCATAACGCTCTAACATATCTTTGTAGAGATTTTGTTTTACTTCTAAATCACGTTGCAATTTGCGAAGCTTTTTATCTATGTCAGTAGTACTACTTAAACGGGCTGCAATAAGTCGAATTTGCTCGTCTAACATATCTAACTCTTGTTGGTGTTGAGCCAAACTATTCTTAGCTTCTTCGAGCGTTAATAGTTGAGAGACCAACAAGGCGTTATTTTGTTTTTCTCCATCTTGGGGCAAGGTATTGGCGATTTGCCAAAGCGAATCTAGGTCCGTTGAATCAATTGATTGGTGTTTTTCGCTTATGGTTTGCTTATGCGCTTTTAGGTTTTCAAGCTCTTTTAATTTAGCCTGTAATTTGCTGTGCTTATCGGTATAACGAGTTCTTAAAAGTGCAATTTCAGCCTCAGTACGAAGAATTTTATCTTCAATATGACCTAGAATTGGGTTTGCTTTACTCATTTTCTTTGCAAGCGTATTAAACTTGGCCTGCGCCCCACTGAGTACCACGGTTTTCATTTGCTTTTGCTGTTCAAGGCGTGACATGGTTTCCTGGTTCACACTCATCAGCTCTGGTAAAGCATCTCGGTTATCTGCTTTAAATTGTGCTAATTGATCTTCCGACTTTTCAAGCTCTGTTCTCATTAGCTCAAGTTGATCTAAAAAGAATTGCTCTGAGGTATCTAAAGACGATTTAGTGGGTGCTAGTAGTCGCTCGATAAACTTTTCAACAACAAGCTCTAGAATTGGTTTCATTTGCGCTTGGTTGTTCCATTTAAAGCTTATTTTTACAAGTTCATCACCAACGACTGAGATAGAAATTGCCTGGCCTAACTTCTGACGCATTTGCTCAACTTCTCTAATCGGTGCACCCTCAGGGACTAATTGCATTTCTTCAACAATTTCAGCTAAATTATTTCTACTCAATACCAAAGTGCGTAGTGCATCTATGCGCTCTGATAGCTCGAATGAAAAAGACAATTCATCTAGATAAGGATTTAATAGCGCTGATTCTTCAATCAGGATACTGGCGTGATTGGTATATTGCTTTTCAGCCGTTGCACTCAAGCCTATGACAATGATTGGTACTATGATAAAAGGCAGCAAAACTAACTGATAGCGTTCATACACGGCGTATAACGCTAAATACAGTAGTCTTTTAATTTGAGCTTGTGCCAATATCATACAATTCATCCGTTTTGCATTTTGCAAAGCAAAATTGAACCCGCTTGCAAAATGTCAGTTAAAAACAAAGATTTCATATCTTTGTTATGAACAGTCGCAAGAAAAGAACCAACTTTAAAAATAGAATGGAATTTTATATTTGAAAGATACTAAGGACTGCATACCAACCCACTAATAATTAATGCGCTTTAATTCAGTGGGTTGGTATGAAAGTTTTTGCACTCTGATAGAACAAATTGGGCTTTATGATCCCAGCTATGGCGTTTAACTAAATCACTCGAATGAGATTTCCAAGCGATTTGTGGGAAATGATTTATGGCAACGGCAATATCAAGTCGGTTCAAAAAACCTTCTGCAGAATTGGATATTAAAACCGCGTCTTGAAATCGTCTTACTGCAGGGAAATCGGTTGCCACAATCGGCACTCCTGCAGCTAAATACTCTTTCAGCTTTAATGGATCGCATGACTGAATTTGACCATTGTCTTTAAAAGGCAAAATTGAAGCTTGCCAGTGCTGTGAAAAACCAGCTAATTTTTTGTGGTCAATTGCTTGATGATGCGTGACATTATTCAGGCAAAGTAATTTTGAAATATCTACCTCAGCTTTACCAACCAATACAAATTGGTATTCAGGCCTTTGTCTCGCGCAGTACTCGAGTAAATCTATATCTAACCAGCTTGAAATAGAACCATAAAAGCCAATGACATTATTCTTACCTAATAATTCATTTGCTTTGGGCTTTGGCTGATTAAACAAGTTAAAATCGACACCATGTTCAAGTAGTTGTGTTTTATGTGCCGGCATCTTTCGCATCAACTTATCACTGATCACAAAGATCCTATCAGCTTTTTCAATTAATCCTTTTTCAAACGCTTCAACCATTTGGTGATCAACGCCTGCAAGCGATGAAAAATCATCACCACAATAATAAATAAGCTTGTCTTGCGGTCTTAGCTTAATTGCATTGATGGCGGTGGCGACACTTAACCAATAAATTATTGGCTCTTCGTTTGATGTATCGATTAATTGATTTATTTTGAATGAGTTAAATGCTGAACACAGTGTATTATCATGCCATGGCAACACCAATGGGTTCTGCACTTTGGGAGAATGTGATGTATCTACTTGATTTGCTTTATCATGTGTTTTGCTTGCATGAATAAACTTATCTTTTATCATCAAAGAAAGCTTTGTAACAATGCGATTCATGTCTTTTAAATTTAATCTTGGCTTTCTCATACCAATTGAATTAAACCAAATGACATCATGCTCTTTTGCAATCCGCGTAAAAAGGTGCTGTGTGCTGCTTGGGTGACTGCCCCAATCTTCAGCGAAAACGACAAAACGCATGATAACCTCCTATAAAGCTCTGATGACTTTAGCGGGATTGCCACCTGCTAGTGTGAATGGTGGTACATCCTTAGTGACAACAGAGTTAGCAGCAATAATGGCACCTTCACCAATTGTCACACCAGCGATGATGGTTGAGCCTGTACCAACCCATGCGCCTTTTTTAACTATGATGTCACCTACTTGGTCGTCGGTGTCTGGTAAACCTTGTGCGCGTAACTCACAATCAACGGGGTGACCAGGAAATCCGGCGAGAAAAATCTTCCCTGCAAAACGAACATCGTCTTCAATAATGACTTTGCTGCCAACCGAAATCGCATTTTGCCACCCAATGTCGACATTGTTACCTATACGGAGCTCTGGGGTTTGTTTAGATACCGCACGACCGCAAAATGTTGTAATACCAGACATACGTACATCGTCACCAACAGAAATCTCTAGTGGTCCAAAAATTTGCGGCATACCGCAAAATAATGAGAGTCTTTTTTTGCTACCACTTACTCGAGATTTAAACATGGGTGTGAAATAAAAGAATTGCGTTGCAGAATGCAAAAGGTTTTGCATAAAGCGATGAATAGCATAAAGGCCTTTGTGAAATAGAGGGATCACTGGGAATTCGATATGTCTAATACCAAATACAAGTTTACGAACTAATTTACCGAGTTGAGAATTATCTGTTTTAACCCAATTTTTCAATGCAATATACATAACTTACCCCTTGTCATCTTCCTCTTTCGTCAATAAACGCTCTAGTGCAATTGTTAACGAAAGTACTATGTATAAAGGCCAAGTGAAGGCTTGTGTTAAAAATGTACCTGACACCATAAAACCAAATAGTCCAGCTTGAAGAATATGAACATTAACAAGCAGCGATTCTTTGTTCTTACTTTTGCAGTACAAATTACTCCGTCTTAAACTTTTAAATATGGATACTATGAGCATCACAAAAAGTATTAGACCTACAAACCCCATTTCACCTAAAACCTGAAACCATGTACTGTGTACTGCATGATTCTTGCCATCCCAATGTGGACTATAGAAAAAATAATTTACGTAGAAATTACTGATCCCGACCCCGGTAAATGGGTTAGATAATGCCATGTTAATTGCAGCCTGCCATGCATAGATACGCCCCATCGCTGACGCATCAACGCCTTCTTCGGCTGCACCACCACTTTGTCTATCACTTATGCCTGCAACCGCTAATAAGAACAGCCCTGCTACAGCGCCTATGCCACCAAGCACAATAGGATTTTTAATTCTTTTTGAAATAAAAAATCCCATAATGGTTAATATACCCAGTAAGCCACCACGGCTTTGCGTTGCGATTATTCCCCAGCACATAAGCAACATGCCTAGTAATGCAAGGAACCTGAAAAAAGGTTTATTATTTGAGTTGAAAACTTCGCCAGCAAAAAATGCCACAGGAAAAAGTAACACTAAAGATAAGTCGTTTGGATCACCGATCTGTGAACGATATTCTCGAGATATTGTCACCCGAGTGCCTTCAATAAGACCAATACCATTAAGTTTGTTGTAAATGGCGACACCGGCTAATAGTGCGCCAGAGATCATTATACCTATACGGGTATAAGTCATAAGCTTTGCGGTATTAATGAGCCAACTAATAACGAACACCATCAAGAATACTTTTGATAAGGTGCCTGTGTACATCGACATCGCCTCTGAGCGGTTAGTTGCCATAAATACACAAACAGTGATCCAGAAAAAGAAGATGGTGAACATGGCATGACAAGTATGCCAAAAAGGTTTGAGTTTCAAGCTAATGAATAAATGCCAGACAATGCCAAGCATGGCAGCCAGAGCCAACATTTTTGGAATTTTGAAGTTATATAGAACAGGAAATGCCTCGTGGAGTCTGAAATAACTAAATAAGATAAACAGTATGACAAAGGCTGTACTTGCTTTTATTGTGCTGTAAAGAGCAAAGGGCAAAAGCAGCAAGGCAAAAACTGATATAACCCCAAACGTGGTGTACAAAACATACGTCAACATACACAACATGGCGGCAGCAGACCAATATTGTAATTTTTGATTCTTACTTTGGTTTATATCCATATTGCTACCCTCTTAGAAGATGCATGACTTGTTTACGTTGAATAAAGCCAACACTTAAAACAATCAGGCAAGCACTTGCAAAAAGTATCAATGCATACAACTGATAATGGGAAACTAGCAATGTCTGCGCCACTAACAGGCTTATCATGCAAATCAAATATTTGTATTTATAAGGTAAGGTTACCAATATTTGACTTCTGATTAAGAACATCAAACTACGGATCGTATGAACTGCAATGAGTACATAGAGCATTATGAATAAATCATAATATTTTAAACTCAAGTAGCAGCCTAAAATGGCAAGCACAGCACAAAACCCATTTATGATGGGTGCTGCCTGTGCATTGTTTTTGTAATAACAACCAAGATTGAGTAATTCAGATATAGTTTTAATAAAGAAAACAACGCATAACCAAGGTAGTATTTTTTTAGATTCTGCATATTCGTTAGGCAGCAGTAAATCAATCATAAATGGTCCTAGCGTCATCATGGTTATCACTATGAGTAGCGCATACGCTAAACCATAGAGTGGGATATCAGCTGCTTTTTGCTCATTATTTTGAAACGTATTGAATCGTTGTGGAAACCACCACAGTCTGAATGGCTCGAATGCGATAGAAGTTACAAGCGCAAATTGTGTTGCAACAAAATACATAGCGAGTGTTTCTTTGCCCTGAAACGACACTAAAAACCAGTTTTCCGCGCCATTTAAACCATAAGCGAATAAAGAAGATAAAGTAATAGAAAGAATATAAAGGCCATGTTCATTCGTTATGTTTGTTCCACCCTTTTCGTTTACAGGGATAAAGGCTCTATATTTCCAAGTTAGAAAAAAGAGAATAAACCATACAACTGCAGCGCCAGAGAACATCACGCCAACAACACCGTACCCTGCTTCTAGTAAAAGCAATGTCAAAATGGCTTGCAACACTCCTTGTGATACAGAGGTAAACATAAATGCTTTTGCTTTGCCGTGTATCCTCAATATTGCAAGTGGTAGTGCCAACACCACACTGCCCCCTAGATTTATGAATAGCAGTCTTAATGCCTCATTCGACACCTGAGTTGGTAGTAGTGTTACTAAGATATCAACAAAGAAAATTGCTAATATGAAACAGAAACAAGCGCTACAAAGTGCAATTTTTAAGCATGATTTGTAAAATCGTAAGCGCTGTGAATTATTTTTAATTGAATTGAATCTATATAACAATTCACTAAGACCAAGAGACAAAACGATACTCAACATACTGGCAATACTGACTAGGAAATTCAGCATGCCGTAATCAGATACACTCAGATAGCGAGTCATTATCGGCATCATAACCAAGCTAATGCCTTTAAGGCTCAAAATTGCCAACCCATAGTAAAGTATGTTTGTCGTCTTATTCATGATTAAGCCTGCTGTATCCAATTTGAAAGTTGCTTGGCTTGTTTAAATGCATCAAATTTTTCAAGTACACGCGCTCTAGCTGCAAGACGCATTTTAGCTCTCTGTTCTTTACTTAAATGCACATATTGATTAATTGCGCGTGTTAAAGCTTGTGTGTTACGACTTTCGACAAGATAACCCACTGAATCATCGACTATCTCAGCACACCCCATCACATCACAGGTGATCACAGGCAAAGACATAGCCATGGCTTCTTTTAGAACGACTGGACCCGTATCTTTGTCACCGTTTTCAGCAATACAAAATGGCGCTAAGAATCCATCATAATGCTTTGCCATGCATCTAATATCTTGTGGTTTTTTTGCACCTAAGAACTGAATATAGTCATTGAGTCCCATTTCATCGACTTGATACTCTAAAGCACTTCTAAGCGGCCCATCTCCCACAATGTCTAGTTTTGGTCTGATCTCAACAGGTAGGTTAGCAAGTGCACTGATCGCATAACTGAGCCCTTTTTTTTCTACTAACCGCCCAACAAAAAGAAGTTTAACTTCTTTATTAGCTTGTAGTGTGTCGGGTTGGAATATTTCAGTATCTACACCACAGTGCAGCAACTTTGCTTTGGAAGGAGAAAATCGATGTAACAATTTAAGCATGTCTTCGCATACCGCAACGCAAAAGTCACATTCATGTACTTTTGCTTCTAAATCCGCACTGTTTACATAGATATCATGACCATGACCAATTGATGACACACTGATATTGGCAAGTTTTGCTGCAACCACTCCATATGCCAAACTGTTATGCATAAAGTGACAATGAATATGCTCGATTTGGTTTACTTTTATTATTTGCGCTGCTTTAGTCGCGAAGAATAATAATGAGGTAGTGCTAATTGCACTTTGTCTCACTGATGCCTTAATGCCTTTAGCTATTAAAGCAAAAGGCAGTTCAGTGAGGTTAAATACTGTGTCTATTAGATGCGTTTTTTTTAAAACATGCACATCACAAGGCAACTCAATGTCGTTGTCACATTGCTCAAAAGTAATAACAGATACTTTATGACCTGCTCTTTGTAATGCTTTGATCTCTGTAATTACAAATGTCTCAGAAGGTACGGGAAAGCTTGGGACCATAATTGCGATATGTTTCATTTTTAAAACTCCACCATAAGATATGGTTAACTACCGCAATCTCTGTGCCGCTTAAAAAGTATCTCTAATTGCAAATAACCATCTTGATTTTGCAATTTTTTTGCATTTTGCAACGCAATATCACAAATACGACTAAAAAAGGCACTTTAAAGGCTGGAACAAAGCTTGCCGTATCTAATGCAAATATGAATTGGAGATACGATTATGCAACCAGATGTCAGTGTGATAATTCCGAATTACAATTGCTTAGAGTTTTTACCTAAAGCCATTGATTCTGTAATGATGCAAAATGGTGTTAATTGCGAAATCATTATTGTAGATGATGGTTCAACAGATGGTTCTGTAGACTGGCTTTTAAAGCAACAAGTCAGAAATCCTCAGATCCGTTTAATCACACAAGCTAATCAAGGTGTAATCGCAGCAAGAAATCGCGCGATTAAGCCTGCAAGCGCGCCATACATCGCCTTTTTAGACGCTGATGACTTTTGGTATAAAGATAAATTAGAGAAACAAATTAACTATTTAAAAGCCAACCCTAATTGCGGGTTATCTTTTACAAACTATGACCATCTCACTATGGATTATGAATACATCATTGATTGTTATGGTTATTGGCCCGAGTTTTCGAAATATAAAAATAAGAGCCAAGGCAACTATGTAAATTTAGATGACGCAGTCAACTTTCTACTTACAACTAATGTCATCGGTACGTCTTGCGTTGTAGTTAGAAAATCTACAATCTTAGAAGCAGGTGGTTTTGACCCAAGCCTCAGAAGCGCCAGCGATTGGGATTGCTGGTTGAGAATTGCCCTTATTAGCGACATTGCATATACCGCAGACAACACCATGGGCTACTTGATGAGACCTAATTCAATCACTTCTAACAGACAAAAACGCTTAGATGCCATTGAAGACATCATCAACCGAATTGGGCAACACGAAACAGTCTCTGAAAAAGCCAAAGAGCATGCTCAGGCTTGGTTATTAGAGTCATATGGTGAAATGTATCGTGAAAATCATAACTACTTAAACTCAATGAAGTTTTCACTTAAAGCATGGCGTCTATACCCACACATGAGACACATAAAACAATGCGCCCATGATTTAAAAGCGCTATGCAAGCACAGTCTAAGTTTGTCTGTTTAGATTTTTTATTCTAGCATTTATATAGATACTCAGGTATCTGAACACTAAGGAGTTATTATGGCACACATATTACTAGTAGATGATGAGCCTGAAGTACTAAACGCCATTAGTCGAGTACTAAGAAAAGATTATAAAATCAGTAAGGCCAATGGAGCACATGAAGCGCTCAAACTTATAGCTGACAACGAATTCGATATTATTTTGTCAGATATCAGAATGCCTAATATGGATGGTATCGAGTTACTGACTCAAATAAAACGAACGAACCCAGAAATTGCCAGAGTCTTACTATCAGGTTATTCGGATATGGATGCATGTCAAAAAGCCATAGAAGATGAAGTGGCAAGTATCATTTTGACAAAGCCTTGGGATAACTTTGAGTTAAAAAACATCCTCAAGATAACGCTTAAAGCTCAGCAACTTGAAATTGAAAATAATCAGTTAAAAGCCCAGCTCAGAGCGCAAATCGCGTAATATAAAATAAGCCCCTATTAAAAGGGGCTTATTACTTTTGCTTTCTAATTATCTAGATTTTAAGTCGTTGCAGTTTGTTTGCTACTGTTACCCATAACTCTTTCAACAAGCATGTAATTCACTGGTACCAACACCAAAGTGATCAAAGTAGCAAATACAATCCCAAACCCGAGTGATACTGCCATAGGGATCAAAAACTGTGCTTGAGTTTGTTGCTCGAATAACAAAGGCATCAAACCAAAAAATGTTGTGATGCTGGTTAACATTACAGGTCTAAAACGCGCAACACCCGCATGCAATACCGCCGTATCGACAGATTTGCCCTGCTGCTTTTGCTTGTTTATATAATCCACCAAGACCAATGAGTCATTTACTACCACACCAATAAGCGCCAACATACCCAATAAGCTCATAATGGTTAAATCCATGCCCATGATCCAGTGACCTATTACCGCGCCTATCATGCCAAATGGGATAACGCTCATCACAATGAGTGGCTGTATGTATGATTTAAAAGGAATAGCTAATAGCGCGTAGATGATGAAGAATACAAATATTAACGCCCAGCCAAGTGAACCAAAAGATTCTCTTTGCTCTTTCGCTTCACCTTCTAATGAGTGATTAATCCCCGGATACTGTGCAACAAGATTATCTAAATAGACTTTTAGTTCTTGCTGTAACACCGTCATATTTGTGTTGTTCTTCTCAACATCCGCCACAACATTTACTGTACGGTATCTATCAATACGATAAATCGTTGAAGGGCTCTGTCCTGGTATGAGCTCGGCAACATGATTTAGCGGTACGACTCCACCATTAGGTACTTTTATAAGTAACTCATTTAGCGTTGTCAGCTTGCTTCTTTCTTCAAGCGGCAAACGCACCATGACTCTGACATCATCTCTTCCGCGCTGAATACGTTGCACTTGCGCTCCAAAAAAAGCACTTCTAATTTGCCTTGAGATTTCCGTGCGTGTTAAGCCTAAAGCTTCGCCTTGCTCCGTTAATTCAACTCTTAATTCATCTTTACCGTCACTAAGACTATCTGAAATATCAAATATGGTTGGATAAGTAGCTAGATGTGTTTTGATCTTTTCAGCAGCCTCTTTTAACTGAGTTAAAGAGGCACCTGTTAATTGCACATCAATCGGATCGCTAGAACGGCCGATTTCGGCTCTGAAAGTAAAAGATTCAGCTCCCGGTATCACACCAATCAGTTGACGCCACTCTCTAACAAGTTGTCTTGAATCTATATCTAGATTTCTAGACTCAGGTGGCGTAATTTCAAAGCGTACACCACCAACATTACTTGCGCCGCCTCTACCTCCTGTGGTCGCTAGTATATGGATGACGATACTTTCACCTGTTTCTGGATCTATATATTTGTCTTTTAGAACTTGAGCCTTATCAGCCATTAAATCGATATATTTTGCCGTCACATCAAATGGAGTACCAGCAGGCATAGTTAAATTTGCTCTGACTGTCTCGCTCGGAATACGAGGGAAGAAAATGAATTTAGTCCACCCAGTCATAATAAGTGTCAGAATGACAAAGAACACGCCAATAAAGCCTACCAGTGTCGCTAACTTATATTTCAATGCTTTTTTGAGCACAGGTTGGTAGTTCTTTAAAATAAACTGTTCAAAACCGTCGGCAAATCTTTGCTGGAATAAGCTGAACTTAATGACGCTTTGTTTCTCATTTCTTAGTTTTAAATATTTAAGGTGTGCAGGTAAGACGAATTTAGACTCAACAAGCGACATTAATAAAACAGGGATAACAACCACAGGTATTTGTGCGAATAATGCTCCACGATTTCCCTCTATGAAGGCCAAAGGTAAGAAGGCTGCGACTGTGGTCAATACACCAAATGTAACCGGTGTAGCCACCTCTTGTGTACCGCGTATCGCTGCCATTTCGCCGCTTTCTGAAGTTTTAAGGTGGGTATAGACGTTTTCTCCAGTCACAATGGCATCATCAACGACAATCCCGAGCACAAGAATGAAACCGAATAAGCTCATTATATTAAGGCTAATGCCAAAAATCGGCATCGCGATAAACGCCCCCATAAACGAAATAGGAATGCCAATGAATACCCAAAACGCAATTGAAGGACGCAAAAATAAAGTAAGAAGCGCAAGAACTAAGATCCCCCCTTGGATGGCATTAGACGTTAAGGTTGCAATTCGATTTTTTACTATCACCGAATCGTCATCCCAATAACTCATTTCAAAGCCAACCGGAAGATTTTCCTGAGCATCACTGATGTAGTTTTTAACTTTATCAGCGACATCAATGGCACTTTGATCGCCAATGCGGTAAACCTCAATAAATGCAGCTTGTTTGCCATCGAAACGAGTTCTAACCGGTGTTTCTTCAAAGCCATCAAGGATAGTTGCAATGTCTTTTAAACGAATTATTGAGCCATCACTGTTGGTTTTGATTGCAATGTTTTCAAATTCGTTCTTTCTGTAAGCTTGTCCTTTAGAGCGAAGTAATATGTCACCACCTGATGATTTAAGATTACCTGCCGAAATATCCGTACTTGAACTGGCAATTAAATTAGAGATCTGAGCAATAGTTAAATTGTATTGTCTAAGCTTATCTTGGCTGATTTCGATGGCAATTTCGTAATTACGTACCCCATCTAGTTCAACTTGTGTCACACCAGGAATACGTAAAATGTCATCTCTGACTTGCTCAGCAAATTCTCTGGTTTCAAGCTCACTGTAATCAGAAGAAATCGTGACATTGATGACATCTCTTCTGCGCTGGGCAAGCGATACAATCGGTTTTTCTGCATCAGCAGGAAAAGTGTTAATTGCATCTACACGGCTTTTTATGTCTGCCAACATTTCTCGTGGGTCGTAGCCAGATTCAATTTCGACGGTCACACTCGCTGAGTTCTCAGAGGAGCGAGACGTGATGCGTTTGATCCCTTCTAAATCTTGAACCGACTCTTCAATACGAATAGCAATGCCTTGCTCGACATCTTCAGGGGTTGCACCACGTAAGCTCATTGAAATGCTGATGCGATCGGTTTCAAATGACGGAAAGATCTCTAAAGGAATCTTATTTGAGAGTGAAAACAAACCTGCAAATAAAATTGCAATCATTAAAAGGTTTGCCGCCACATGATTTCGCGTAAACCAAGCTATCATGTGTTTTCTCCGTTATCTGCATCACGTTCCTTTTTACTTTTATCTCGTTTTCTTTCACCTTTATTATGACCCTTGTCGTCACCAATTAGAGTAACAGGTGTGCCTGAACTAACTTGACCAAGCGGAGTTGTGATCAAGGTATCTCCGAGCTTAAGGCCATTTTGCACTAAAGTGATAGATTCGTTTTGCCAGTCATAATCAATATTAACGCGTTTTAATAAATTACCTTTTTGTAGCACATAAACATAAGTGCCTTGATAAATGGCTTCGTTAGGTATCAATAAAGCATTGTTAATCGTTTTACCTTTGATTGTCGCATTGACGTACTGACCGATTTTAATGGCATTTTTAGTTGAATCGAATGGCGATAAGATTTGAGCAACAACATAGAGCTGCTGAGAATTATTATCTATGGCGCTTTCTGTTCTTACTAACTTACCGCGCCACTTTTGCTGACCAATTAAGTTAGAAGTAAATAGCACTTCTGTGTCTACAGCATTACTTTGCCCAAATCGATTTTGCTCAGGTAAATCTATATAAGCGAGATCTCGGTTATTGATTGGTAGACGGACCTCAACATAATCTGTCGCATAGATATCAGCAAGTTGAGTATTACCATTGACGACCTGACCAACATCGACTTTCTTCGACAAAATTCGACCTGCATAAGGTGCAATGATTTTTGTACGTTCGAGAGAGAGTTTTGCTTTATCTAATTTTGCTTTGGCCGATAACACATTAGCTTGCTGAGCGGCTAGTTGGGGTTTTCTTAAAACCAGATCGTTTGCTTCTGAGCCATCACCGAGTCTTTGCCAATCAGCTAGAGCTTGTTTACTTCTGGCCTGCTCTTCTAGTAATGATTGCTCTGCATTCAGTAATGCAGCTTTGGCAATATCGACTTCAGCTTGGTAATCCCTTTGATCAATTTTTACAAGCAACTCACCTTTTTCGAAAAACCCGCCATCACGGAAACTGTCACTGATATAACTGACTTGCCCAGAGACTTGAGCAACAAGCACACTTTGAGTTCGTGGTTTCACAACTCCAAAACTGGCGATAGATACTTGAAAGTCTTGGCTTACAATTTTTTTTCCTTCAACCAAAATTTTTGCACTTGCTTGTGGGCGGCCTCTTTCATTACTTGGTTTATTATTAACGATAAGCAGTATGATCATGGCACTAATAACAACCACCAATATCGGTAGTACAGCCTTTTTTAAATTTGTTTTACGATCATTCATTATTGTACTTCCTGAGAATCGATTAGGTATTTACCACCAATTGCTTGGTAAAGAGAAAAACGATTTTGTAATAATTGGTTATTAAGAGAAATGAAATTACTTTGCGCATCAAAACTTCGCTTCTGCGCATCTAATACTGTGGTATAACTGACGAGCCCTTTTTGGTATTGCTCAAAAGATAATATCGCGGCAAGTTTGGCGTTTTCAGATGAGTGTTTTAATTTCTCAAGTCTGGCAATAAGCGTTTGCTCGTTAGCCAAACTGTTTTCAATGTCTTTAAAAGTCGAATTAACATCCTCTAAATAACTCAGCTCAAGGCTCTTTAAGGTTAGCCTTTGTTTTTCTTCATTGGCAGCAAGTCTCCCTGCATTAAAAATTGGCGCTGTAATACCAGCTAAGAAATTCCAACCGATTTGATCGAATCGGATTACATCAGAAAACTTTTCATCCGATGAATCAACACTCAAAGACAAATTAAAACTTGGGAAGCGCTGTTTGTGTGCATAAGCCAATGCTGCATCTTGGGCTAATAATTTGAACCAAGCAGATTGAATAGCCGGCTTTTGTTTGATCACCTCGCTTGGCAGACCAAGCGAATTAAGTGAGCTCAATTCTGGAAAATCAGCATCAGTAATTACATTAGCATCAGGATATTCGGCCAACAAAGTTTTGAGGTTACGTTGTAAACGCTTATTACTGTTTTGCAATTCAAATAATTTAGCTTGCTCGTTATTTAGTTCCGTTCTTGCCAAGTACACGTCGAGCGCACTGTTTAAGCCTTGTCTGTAACCCTTTTCTATAATATCAACGCTTTGTTTAGTGAGTTCTGCTCGTTCTTTTTGCAATTTGATTTGTTGTTCTGATTCAACCAAAGAGAACCAAGATTTAGATACGCTTGTGACTAAATTGATTAGCTGTTGTTCGTAGCCTGCAAGTGCTGATAGATAATTTAGATTAGCTTGACGACTATTGGCACTGAGCTTTCCCCAAACATCAAGTTCATACTTCAAATCAAAGCCGATACCATAACTTGATGATGTACTATCTTGGCTTGCTTGTTTTCTTTTGCTGTAATCGAAACTAGATGAAAGACTTGGTAAAAAGTTTGCATCTGCAATAATGAGTTGTTGCTTTGCAATGTCTAATTCTAATCGTGCTTTACGAATTGAACGATTATTGGAAATTGATTGCACTATTAGCGTGTGTAAGTGCATATTTTTATTGATTTCTTGCCAGCTGTCAGAGGCTTTTCCATCAGACTCATATTCGAACCAATTATTCGGCACGTTGTCTTGAGGTAATTTATTTGATTCGAATGTCGAATTACATCCAGCTAAAGCTGCACATATTATCAACACAAGGCATTTCTTTTGCATCTTTGAACCTATTAATTCATGTCCATTTTAAAGTCTATATTTGAAGAAATCTGTCAACAATCATCTTTACAAAGACTTACATTGAACTGTTAAGGCTGAATACGTTATAAACGCTAATTTAGTTTTGATGCTTTGATTATAGAAATAGAAGAGAATATTTTGAGAAAAGCGCGATGCGCTTTTCTGTTAAAAGATTGAAAGGTATAAAATTGAAATAATCGAGACCAGCATAGTTGAGAATGTGAGTAACATACCTGATACACGAAACTTTAAATTTTCTTTGATTTGAGAAACACCATAAGCATGAAGTACTCGTCCAATTAAAAGCGCTGTGCCAAGACAATGCACAAGAATAAAATGCCCTTTTAGTAATTCAACTGATAAAATTAATATCAAAGTGATTGGCACGTATTCAGAAAAATTAGCATGCACACGCATGGCTCTTAGCAATTCTGGGTTGTCTCCTGTACCAACACCGATTTGTAATCTTTTTCTGACTTTGATCGTTTTAAAACTTAAGAACAAAAATAATATCGCCAATAAGGCAACGTAAATTGGGGTGATCATCTTGATTCCTTTTTTTGTTGTTTTCTTTCATCGCAAGTATTCATAATTACTTGTTTTTCATTATCAGACAATGAATTCCACTTTAAAATTTCATCTAAGGTTCTAAAGCAACCAACACAAACATCATTCTGATCCAAGCAGCATTGCCGGATACAAGGTGATTCTATGTTTGAAGGTTTTTCATTGCTCATGTTTAAAAGCCTATAAAAAAGGCCCCGTATGGAGCCTTAATAATTAAACTAAATTGTTTTCTGTATGTTTCACTTCATCTTTCATTAAAAAGCTCAACAAAACAGGAACCAGGATCAGAGTAAAAATTGTTGAGACAACAAGTCCTCCAACAACGACCGCCCCTAGCCCACGATATAATTCACTCCCTGCCCCTGGCATTAATACTAGTGGTAACATGCCACCGACAGAGGTAAGCGTTGACATCATAATTGGTCTTACTCGGCTTTCAACAGATGAACGTATTGCAAGCTGCCCGTTCATTCCGCGCTCTTTTTGGTTATTTAATGCTTGGTGCACAATTAGAATCGCATTGTTTACAACCACACCTGCCAAAATTACAAAGCCAAGTAATGTGAGTACATCAAGGTTTTGAATTGGTGTGTATCGATCAAATACACTTGCCCAATGCACAGCACTTAAGCCCATAAATCCGCCTAATGTTGCCAGCGGTACTGTAACCAAAATAACCAGTGGATACTTCCAGTTTTGAAACAGGATTACCATTACCAAATAAACCACAAACATAGCTAAGAACATGCTCGAACTTAAAGTACCAAATAAGCTGCCGTCACCTAACAATGCATTTTTTAGGTCCGCTAGTTTACCCGCACTGCCCGCCATATTTACATCAACATACTGAGACATCGCACCTTGGCTTTTTAATTCGCTCACCATAGCGTTAACCGAGTTAATGGCTTGTTCAAGTGGCATACCTGCTGGTGGTGTAAATTGCAGAGTAATCGCCCTTTGTCTAGCAACGTGTTTTATTTGGTCTGCTGTCTGAGTTCGCTCTACAAGTGCAATAGACTGAAGATCGATTACAGCGGAACCAGGTGTGGCAATGGGTAATTGCATTAAAGATTCAATTGGATAATCTGATTGTTGAGCTTGCGTGACCACTTTGAGATCTTTTAGCTCTCCACCTATGGCAAAGCTGTTCATTAGTATCACACCATCACCATTTGTTTGTACAGCTAAACCCAGATCTCTTCGGGACATATTTAGTTCAGCCAAACGCTCATCTAATGGTTTAATACTTAACTCAGGGGTCGGTAAAATGAAATTAGCAGGCTCAGGAATGGTTGCATAAGGACCATAAGTACCAATCAATTTAAATAACAAGGCTGTCGCGCTTTGCGTTATTTGCTCTAAGTCATCTCCTACCAAATCAATTTGAATGGCTGACCCCGTTGTACCACCAGTGCTGAACAGAGGAAACTGAAAAGCAAAACCGATAACATCCGGCGCGTTTACGCCCATCAAAGTTTGGTTAAGGAAATCAACTGAATCGACAGTTTTGATAGGGTCTTGTGGAATAAGGCCGTGCAAAACTTGCCCACCCATTGCCACTAAGAAGTAATGATCAACTTTTGGCGCATCTATCATAGAGCCATCCATTAATTGAATAGTAGGTCTATCAGCTTCGGTTGCGCGTTCACCTTGTCTCAAATATTGCTCGGCTTGATATTTATCTTCCGTTAGCTCCCAAGCAGGACGTAGCTTTTGTTCGATTCGGTCGCCAATTTCTGATATTTGATCTAAGTTGTAGCCAGGTGGTGGTACCATAAAGCCAAATGCAAAGTTACGGTTACCTTTAGGCAAGTAATCTAATGGCGGAATTAAAATTGCGATACCAGCAAGTGTGATAACGGCAAAGCTTGAAATTACAATTAATTTACGTTTTGTTGTTTCTGTCAGATAAGTAAATATTGCACCAATTGTTTCAGGGAGTTTTGCCGCTTTTGTCTCAACCGCTTTAAACCATTTAAAGTTTATTTCTACTTGCTTAGACTCAGTACGCATTCTCAAAAAGTAGCTCCCTGCGACAGGAATAACTAAGATTGAAACAATAAAACTGATAAAAACCGCAGCCATTATGGCAAGCGAAATATCTCTGAAAAGCTGACCGGCACTATCGCTGATTGTCAAAATAGGAATAAACACCACGAGCGTTGTCATAGTTGAGGCAAATACCGCCCCAGCAACTTCTTGGGTCCCATCGACACTGGCTTTAAGAGGTCTTTTACCCATTTCAAGGTGTCTAAATATGTTTTCAATTACAACGATGGCGTTATCAACCACCATGCCTACCGCGAAAGCCATACCTGCCAAAGAGACAATATTGATAGATCGGCCAAGTGCAACTAAAACCACAACAGATGCAATAACAGAAATTGGGATAGCAATGGCAATTACGCCTATGGTTCTGAGTGAGCGTAAAAATAACAATAAAGTGAATACGGCTAACATGCCTCCAACGACAATATTGCTTTGTACAAGGTCAATGGCATTTTCTACATAAGTTGATGAATCCCATGTCAGAACTAGTTCAAATGTGCCGTTTATGCCAAGTTTTTTCGCATGTTGCTCAAGCATCCCCCCCGGTTTATTAAGTTCAGCCATTTCTGCTTTTAAGGCATTCATGGCTTCGAGCAGGTTCGCACCGCGAGTTAACTGAAAATTAAAAAATGGCATTTTTACGCCACGGGCTCTCACCCAATCAGTCATATCTTTATAATCAATGACAACCTCAGCAACATCGCTGATATACACAGGGCCATTGTTATCTCTGCGTAATACAATGTTTTTAACTTCAGACACATCACTGAAACGACCATGGGCTTTAACACGAATATCATTTTTACCATCAGGAAGTCTGCCTCCTGAGTAGCTTGTGTTGCTCAGTTGTATGGCATCAACAAGTTGGCTGTAAGTCACACCGAAGTTTGCCAGTTTAACTGGATCTACTCTGATCTGAAGCTCCTGCTCACGCGCGCCCATCATGCCGACTTTAGATATGCCTTTGATGTTTTCAAGACGAGGTCTTAATCGTCTTTCCATAAAGTCATATAATGTCGTATTGTCAAAGTTCGGATCGGTTGCAGCCAAGCCTACCCATGCAATGTAATCAACAGACATGGGATCAACGCCTTCAACCGTTGGCTGAGAGACTCCCATTGGATATGCTGGTACTTCATTAAGTTTTTGCACCACTTCAGCTTGCGCTTTATTAATGTCAGTGCCAGTTTCAAACTCTAATCTAAGTTGTGCCGCTGAGTTTTGACTAATACTGGTTAACGAAACTAAACCCGTGACATCAGAAAGCACTTTCTCTTGTTCAATAACAACATCAGATTCAATTTCTTCTGGACTAGCGTTCTCCCAAAATGTACGCACACTAACGACAACCGAGTCGACGGTTGGGGTCATTTGCACAGGGACTTTTGTGAATGCCAATATGCCTGCAAGCACTGACAGAATAACGGCAACCACAACTGAAATTGGTTGTTTAACCGCAGCTTTAACTACATTCATAAATATCCTTTTTAGTTCACATTTTCTGAAACAGACTGTGAACTGACTTGCGTGTCTGGTACAGCCACAACAGGACCTGGCATTAACCGCTCATTCCCCTCTGTCACCACTTTATCGCCATTTACTAACACGGCACTATCAATAGCAACCCAACCAGAACTATGAAACTTAACTTTTACAGGCACTGATTGCGCAGACTGCTTGTCTCCGTCAGTATTCACTTTATAAACAAAATAACTACCACCACGTTGGATTAAGGCATCTTTTGGTACCATCAATGTTGACGATTTTGCATTTGTAGCAAGCCAAGCACTGACGGACATACCAGGCATAAACCCAGGATGGCTAATTTCAGCAATGACTTTAAAAGTACGCGCTCTAGAGTCAATTTGATTGATGACTTTCACTTTATTTGAGGTCGCTAACGCACTAGCACTTTGCAATGGAACTGATAACGCCTCACTATGCTTAAGGTGAGAAAGTCGTTCAGGTACATCAAGCCATGCTTCTAGTTTATCGAAAGAAGTGACTGTAAATGCTGTATCACCTGCTGATAGCCATTGCCCTAGTTCAGCGTGACGCGCTACAACTTGGCCACTAAATGGCGCAAATAACTGTGTGTCAGAAAGCTTTACGTTTGCAAGTGTTAGGCTTGCCTTCACTGCATCCACGTTCTGCTTCGCTGCTAACATATTCGCTTTCGCAGAGTTAGCATCTGCACGGCTTCTTTCAAGCTGCTGTTTAGATACCGCATTATTTTTTTGTGAAGTTAAATAAGCTTGATAGTCACTTTGCGCTCGTTCAAATTCGGCTTCGGCGGCTTTTAAGTTTTCTTTAGCTGCAGCATGCTCTGCACGCAATTGGTCAACTTGCGCTTTAAGGCGTCTATCATCAATTTTTAGAAGTTGATCACCTTTTTTAACGTAATCGCCGTCATTGACCAACACTTGTGTAACCAAACCTGATTCACTGATGGCAATATTAGCTGTCTGGTAAGCTTTTAGCGTTCCGACTACTCGGATCTGCTCTTGCTCTTCTTTCTCTAGTACTTCGCTATAACGTACCACTTGTGCATGGACGTTTGAGATAAACATTAACGATAAAAACAAGAGCGACTTAGTCAGTCGTTTTTTTCTAAAAAATAAGTTTGCCATTAGGGTTCCTTGTAAATACACCAGTTTTGGCAACTGAACTCAGTACTGCTATGCAGCATTACATCGCTATAAATAAAAGTAGCAAATATGTGATTTGTACACTTGTACTAAGTATAGAATGAAATAAATTATTGGTTTTTTGGTGGGTTAATTTGATAACTCATTATCAAGCCTCTTTATTATTCTAATGAATGGTTAAAAAATCAACCTAATTTTCGTTTGTATTCTTTTTAAATATAGGTGTTAGAATATTAAAAACAAAAAGTTAAGTATCTGATATGGACTATTTAAATATCAACAAAGCAACATGGGATAAAAGAACGGATATTCACCTTGAGTCTTCATTCTACGATGTTAAATCTTTTATTAATGGTAAATGTAGCCTGAACCCGCTTGAGAAAGAATTACTTGGTTCTGTCGAATCTCTAGATTTACTTCACTTACAATGTCACTTTGGCCAAGACACGCTTTCACTTACTCGACTGGGAGCAAAAACAACCGGTGTTGATTTATCAACTAAAGCAATTGATGCTGCAAAGCGGCTTTCCTCTGAGCTTCGCCTCGATGCCAACTTTATTTGTGATGACATAGTTCAATTTGGCGAAAAAAATGACAAGCAATTTGACGTAGTTTATACATCTTACGGCGTCTTGTGTTGGTTACCTGACTTGAGTCAATGGGCAAAGACCATTTCAAATGCATTAAAAACTGGTGGTAAATTTGTATTGGTTGAGTTTCACCCATTGAATGATCTACTAGCAGGCTATGATTATTTTGAAAAATCGTCTGCTGATATAGAAAAAGAAGGTACTTATACTGAAAACTGCGATGGTAAAGAATCTACTATTGTAACTTGGTCACACTCTGTTAGTGATGTGATCCAAGCCCTAATTAACGCTGGACTTGAAATAAAGCAATATATTGAATCACCTTACTCCCCTTATGATTGTGAGCAAAATTTGCAGCATATAGACGGTAAAGGGTTTATAAAACACCATAAAGGTAAGTTGATCCCGAAAATTTATGCCATACAGGCTATCAAAAAATAAGAATAAAAATGAAATCAGATTTAAAAAACACAATCCAGAATTTAGGCCCTGGCATTTTAATGGCAACGGCTGCCGTTGGTGGTTCGCACTTAGTTGCTTCGACCCAAGCAGGAGCATTATTTGGCTGGCAGCTTTTCGCGTTCATTATCATTGTGAACTTATTGAAATATCCATTTTTCAAGTTTGCAGTTGCATATACGGCCAGAACAAATAAAAGCTTAGTTGAAGGCTATAAAGAACATAACACAACATTATTTTACTTGTTCACTTTGCTTAATATCATCTCGGCAGTCGTTAACACTGCTGGGGTTCTATTGCTTACAGCACTTCTGTTGCAATACGTCATACCATTCCAAGTCAGTTTGACAACTTTATCCATAGGTATTTTATTTTCGTGCTTATTGATTTTACTACTTGGGCACTACAAGGCACTTGATAAAGCAAGTAAGGTCATTATGGGATTTCTGACCTTATCGACACTTGTCGCCTTTATTGTTGCTTTATCAAATGGCCAAGTACATCCTGAACCAGCTACTCAGATTTCTCCTTTTTCAATGGCAATGCTTGGTTTTATGGTGGCATTAATGGGTTGGATGCCTGCACCAATTGAAATTTCTGCGATAAATTCTCTATGGATAAAAGCGAAACACCGCCATAAGCGCATAGATATTAAACAAACACTTTTTGATTTCAAATTAGGTTACGGGCTTACATTGCTACTCGCCCTGCTGTTTTTCTCGCTTGGAGTATTACTTCAATATGGTCAGGATAAACCAATTGAACTTGCTGGCGTTGCATTTTCTAAGCAACTTATTGATATGTATGCGCTTACGATTGGTGAATGGTCGCGTTGGTTAATTGCAACAGTGGCATTCTTGTGTATGTTTGGCACCACCATTACTGTTTTAGATGGGTATAGTCGAACATTGAATGAATCCTACACCCTTGTAAACAAGTCACCTAAGAGTCTTATGTGGGTGATTTTGATTATGCAATCTGTTTTAGGTCTCATTGTTATTTTATTTTTCAAAGCGAATATCAAAGATATGCTGATGCTTGCGATGACTCTGTCTTTTTTAACTACACCTTTTTTTGCATGGTTAAATTATCAATTGATAAAGGGCGAAGTATTCCAGTCTGAGTCCACGTTTATAAAAATTCTGACTGGCTTAGGTTTTATGTTTTTAGTTGGTATTTCTGTATTATTTGTGTTTTGGAAAGTGTTTTAAATATGTGAGGGTTAAATACCCTCACAATTATTCAAGAAAAAAATAGCCGTTAAGAAATCAACATCTATAAGGTTGAAAAGAAATTTTCTGGTTTATGACGAACTGGTTTTGTACACATCACAGTGGGCGTGCCTAAATATAAATAACCGACTATTTCATCTTTGCTATCTAGCCCTAATAACTCTTTTACCTTTTTACTTTGAGCAAAATAACCAGTTCTCCAAACCCCTGAAAGACCTTGTGCAAAAGCGGCTTGTTGCATTGCAAATACACTACAAGCAGCACTTTCAATTTGCTCTATTCTTGGCACTTTAGGGTGCTCCATGTAAGGGCTAACAGCAATAATAAGCATCGGAGCTCTTTGCGGCAGTTCTTTTGCCCTACTTATTGTTCTTTCGTCTTGTTGTTCAGCAACAGCTGCTTGATAATAAATTTCACCCAATTTATCGCGTCCATCTTCTTCGACAACAATAAATTTCCATGGCGCTAAACCGCCATGGTCTGGTACCTTCAATGCTGCTTTTTTAATTACTTCAAGTTGCTCTAAATTTGGACCAGGAAAAGACAAATTACTGTCTGATTGTCTTGTTGTAAGAAGCTCTAATGCATCCATGATAATTCTCTTTAGTAAACATACTACTAGAATAACAAGAAATCAGACTTATTCGCATCCCCAGATTAATGAAATCGTTTAAATATCCAATAATCTAAACTTACAAACCTACCCGCACCTGTGAATAACAGGCTTAATAACATAGCTAAATATATGGCTGCGAATTCAATACCGTTATTCAATATTGCAACAGAGCCTTTTTCTAGCAGGTAACTCGGAAAGCCGTGGGTCTCAATTATTTCATTTATTTTTGAAAGCCTTTGCGATACTTCACTAGAATTTTCTAGACTTTGCTGTGCAGCTTCAATATTGAACCAGCTAAGCACTTTTGCTGGACTAGAGTCACCAGAACTTGGGGCAATTGCAAACCAACCGTTATGCCAATGAACACTGGTTATGGCAACCAGCATAGTGAAAATCAATGGTATTGAAACTAAACGCGTGAATAAACCAAGCAATAATAGCCAGCCACCTAAAAACTCGGTCCACCCAGCTAAAAAAGCAAGTAAATCAGGAAAAGGTAATCCTAAGCCCCACTCTGTATTACCAAACCAAGACACTACATTTTCATCAGCAAGCAACCGAGAAAACAAAGATACATCTAAATTACCCAGATTTAATTTATTGAAGCCCGCAATAATCATTGTGGGCGCAAGGATCAGCCTAAACAGTAAGGGTGATATGAAGTCAACTGACACAAGCTTTGACTTGATGGTTTTTACATAATTAGGATCTTTAAATTGCATATGAGTTCTCTCTGCTTTTTTCTATAAGACCTAAGTAACCAACATTTAATTTCTCGTTCTTAAAATAAAAACTGCTTAATTTTGTCGTCAAGTAATTTACTGTCTAGAGGTTTGGTTAGTACATCATTCATACCCGCTTCTAAACATTTTTCTTTATCTTCTAATCCAGCATTGGCGGTCAAGGCAATAATAGGAAGTTCATTTAAATACAACTCTTGTCTGATTGCCTTTGCAGCTGTAACACCATCCATCACTGGCATCATCATATCCATCAAGACTAAATCAAATTTATCATTTGTAAGTACAGTAAGGGCTTCTTTTCCGTCGTTGACTATTGTGACTTGGTAGTCCCTCTTTTCAAGAATCGCTTTGATCACAAATTGGTTTGCAATGTTATCTTCCGCAACCAGTACTTTTAGTGACGTTTTAGGCAAGTTTGATAACTCAGCATATTCATTATTTTCATCCGGTAACTCAATTGAGGTGTATGGCACTCTGATAATAAACTCTGTACCTTCTCCCACCGTTGAATAACAAGTTATACTTCCACCCATTAGGTTCAATAACCTGCGCGTTATACTTAACCCCAATCCGACGCCCTGCTGCCGGCCTTTTTGTCTAGAGTGAAATTGCGTAAACGGCTCGAACAGTTTCGAGATATCTTCTTCGCTTATCCCTATACCTGTATCAATAACTCGGAAGATTATTTGATTGTCACTTTTGTTAAGATAGAGTTTAACGCTGCCTTCATGAGTAAACTTAAATGCATTACTCAAGAGGTTAAGCAGTATTTGCGACAACCTGACACCATCGCATTTTATTCTCTCAGGTACACTCTGATCGATTGTGCACTCAAACTCGATACCATGTTTGATAGCCTGAGTTTCAAATTGCTTAACCAAATTCTTGGTTAAGTTAATCAGATTAGTATCTGCTAGCTCAAGTTTTAGGGTACCTGATTCTATTTTGGCAAAATCTAACGTATCTGAGATCACACCTTGCAATAACCGTGTACTACTGCGCATGTAATCAATCAACTCATGTTGTTTTGAACTCGGGTTTGTGTCTTCAAGAAGCTCAAGCATGCCTAAAATGGCATTCATAGGTGTCCTAATTTCATGAGACATAACAGCCAAAAAATCTGACTTTGCGGCATTGGCTTTTTCTGCCCGCTCTTTTTCTTTTTGTAAGTCTATTTCCCGCTGTTTGGCATAACTGATGTCTCTACCTATGCCCATATACCCAATATACTTACCTTCTTCATCAAATTGTGCTTTACCACTAATACTTATCCAAAAAGTTTTGCCGTCGGGCGCTTTTGCTTCATATTCAAAGTTGTGTATTTCTTGGTGGTTATTGACGAAATTAAGAAACATGCCCCATTTCTTTTGCTGCTGTTGCTCATCGTATGAGCGAATTTCAATGGGGGTTTTTCCAATAAAGTGTTGATATGTATGAGCTTGAAACTCATCTTCAGCACTCGATATATATTCGTACCTAAGTTGGTTATCTGTTTCCCAAAACCAATCTGATGCGAGCTCTGCGAATGCTTGGAATCGTGCCTGACTGACAGTTAAAGCAGCGGTTTTTTCATTGAGAAGCCTAGATGTGTGCGCTATGTATTCAAGCTTTAAAAATGTATGGCGGAATATGGGTAAAAGCGAATGGACAAGCGTTAATTCTTTAGGTGTTAATAACGCCCTATTTTTGTAATAACAAATTATAAACCCATTTGTGTCATTAACTTTTGTGTATACCAGAAAGGCCTTTAAATCTAGTTGATTAGGTTTTGAGAAAGTGACATTCGACAGTGAAACAGGAAGCGCATCAACTTTTTTATCAATAAGATACTGAGTCTGTAAATCATGCCATAACTCATCAAGATCATTGAAAAGATCTGCTCTTAAATCACTAGTTGAGGCTAACTCATAAAACCCCTTAGCTTCATTTATAAATGCAGCAATATGGTAAACATTAAGATAATCGCTCAAACCAATTTTTAGTCTTAACAAAGCTTCATGATGGTTTTTAGAGTTGTTAATGCTATCAATAAACTCAAGTGCTTTTGACGATAAGACACTCTCCATGTACTTTCCTTCATACCTTAACTTGATACTTCTAATTTAGACCAATTACCAGAATAACTCAGCTTTTTCGTTCCTGATAATATCTATAGCTTCTAGCACTAAATTAGTAATCTTCATTATTAATAACTTATTTGCAATGCAAAATGCGAAAGTTACAGAAATTAAACTATAGTTTAACCTGATTCACACAATTATGTTGGCCTAGTTATTGATTGGTATAACTGGTGTTAGAAGGAGGCAGTTATGAGAATCGTGTGTATTGGTGGTGGTCATGGTTTATCAACCGTGTTAGAAGCCTTGAATTCTGGAAATCATCATTTAAGTGCAATCATTGCGACCACTGATAATGGTGGCAGCACAGGACGGCTTAGAGCTGATAAAAGACTGGTTGCGCTGGGCGATATAAGGCGTTGCATTGACTCTCTTGCCAATAAGAACCATCTCATGTCTGTGTTATCACAACACCGTTTTGGCTTCGAACATGATGTAAAAGGACATAGCGTTGGTAATCTCATACTAAGTGCCTTGTGTGAACTTACTCAGAGCCCAAGCAAAGCAATTCAAGAATACGCTAGATTATTAAACGTAGACCATGCTATTTACCCAATGAGTGAATCACCAGTCGATTTAATTGCAACCGCAAAAAATGGCACTCGCATCGAAGGTGAATGTGAAGTTGATGCATTAAGTGATTTACCTCAAGCACTATACCTAAGTGATAAAACTATTTCTGCAGTCCCCGAAGCTGTCCGTGATATCTACAATGCTGACATGATTTTAATTGGCCCCGGCAGTGCCTTAACAAGCGTTACCCCCCCTCTACTGGTCAATGATATTAAAAACGCGTTGTTGAACACCTCTGCATGCCGTGTTTTTATCGAAAATGTTTGTAAAGAAAACAGTGTAATGTCGAGTATTTCTCCGTGCGAACATGCCGCTTGGCTCGCTGACTTAATTGGCTATAAGTTTTTTGATTTATGTTTGAGTGTTGATGCTCTCGGCGCGATGGACACCAGAGTAGATTTTAATAATTTAAACAACAAATCAATAAGTACTCATAACAAACAACAACTTAAGTTTGTGATCGAGAGCATGATTGCGCATCCTAAAAAAGAGAAGTTACCCTCTCTAATACATTAGCCATTGCTAAGCTGAGTGTTTTTAGTTAATTCAGTTTAGGTAACGAAGTGAGTGTTTTTTTATGCACTTCACTGAGTAGTGAAATTTTAGACTCTAGATTTGCTAATTCTGGACTGCTTTTTGCTGTAGTCTCTATATCAGCAGCAATGTCCGCTAATTGGTCAGCACCGTAAGAGCGAGCACAGCTCTTTAAACTATGTGCAAGTCGCTCAATTTCGTTTTGTTGGACTGAATTTGCAGTAAGTTGCTCTACCAGCTTCGTACTTTCAGTAAGAAAAACTTGCATCAACTGAGCTAAAACGTCGACACCTACATCATCTTTTAATTGTTGTATGGTATTTGGGTTAAACATATATACGCTCCAAATGAGGTGACTATGAAATCAGTAAAGACCATTCTTTTCTTAGATTCAAGCCTTTATGGAGGTATTGAAACACATATCGTGCAATTAGTAAGGCTATTAAGAAGTCACAACCTTGATGTTGAAGTCTTGTTTTTTCAAGATCATGGGAATACACAACTCTATCGTAATTTAGATGATGCCCAATGCACTTACACATTTCTTGACGGTAAAGTCGCCTCACTATATAAGTTTTTAAAAAAGCAAAAAGCGCCTTTCAATCTTCATACCCATGGTTATAAAGCAGGCATTATCGGGCGTTTAACCTGCAAGTTATTAAGTGCTCGTTGTATCTCAACATACCATGCAGGAGAAGCAGGTACAGGCTTAGTCTATTTTTATAATTATATAGATAAACTCACCAGTTTCTTGTCAAAAAACTTTGTTGTGTCTGATAGATTATTGTCACAAGTGCACAATGCTGAAGTGCTAGATAATTTTGTTGATATAACAAATTCTATGGCCTTCGAACATAGTGAAAAATTAAGAGTCGGTTTTGTTGGCAGACTGTCTCACGAAAAAGGACCTGACAATTTTGTGGAGCTTGCTCGAAGGTTAGATAAATATCCAAGTATAAGTTTTAATGTGTTTGGTGATGGACCTATGGCAGCTGATTTACAATTATCTGAGTCCACCAATATTAAATTTCATGGCCACCAAGCCAACTCTGATTTTTGGGAGAAAATCGATGTACTTATTATCAGCTCCCGAGCAGAAGGGTTACCTATGGTGCTATTAGAAGCGATGGCTAGATCTAAATGTGTGATTAGTTTCGATGTGGGCGCTGTAGCCAAAGTTATTTCTCACAATACCAATGGATTTATATGCACTCACAATTGTATTGATGAATTAAGCGATACCCTTGTTAGTTGGTCTAATGCAGACAAAGACAAGAAGAAACAAATAACTCAAAATGCATTTCAAACGATCCAGCAAAATTTCAGCGGGTCAAAACAGTTTGAACAATTAACGCGCGCATACTTTGGCTAATATATTTGCTTATTCGATTTAAAACCTAGTTTATTAGATAAGCTTCTATTTCTTTTGCTTTTTTTGAAAAGTAATTGGCTTTATCGCTTGCACCAACTGAGCCGTAATAATTCGCTGCAATCTTATAACACTGTGCTGTTTTAGCCCAATTTTCTTGTTCAGAAAAGAAACGTACCATATCCCTTAACGCTGTTTGTAATTCTGGTTTTTGATTATCAGAAAGTAATTTCAGATATCGTATGCCCACGTAAGTTAATATTTCTAAATTTGCGAGTTTATTCTCTTCGTAAAGCGTGTAAAGAAAATTGAATTCGTTATCTAAATTGCTTGATAAATCACTATTTGAATTTTGCTTATCTGCCTCAGTCTCAAGTTCTTGTTGCAACCAATTTGCATATATCTTTTGTTCTTCTGTTTTAAAAAATGTCTTATTTGAATTTAATAGTTCTAGCGCTTCTTCATGTTGTCCAAGGTGTTTTAGAACTGTTATTTGCAAAATATTGAATTCTTCAGAGGTCTCTGGTATTTCGTGTGCTAGAAGCTCTTTTGCTGAACTTAGTTTGACTAAAGACTGTGCTTTCTTACCTAGTTGACTGAATACTGACGCCTGCCTTGCCAGAATAAACAATTGCAACCTTAGATTGTTTCTTTTTAATGCAAATTCATACGACAACTCATAGTGTTTTAACGCTTTTGAAAACTCATGATTAACTCGGTTTTTTTCTGCAAGTTGATACCAAGTTAATGCTAGTTTATTCACTTCATTATTTACTTTTTTTTCGTTAGTTACATGAGAGCATGCAACTAAAAAAATAAGTAATATGGTAATTACTATTGAATGTTTCATTGCACTTCTACCGTAAGCGCATTATTTACCTCTTTAATCCCACCTTTTAAAATTGGATTATTATTTAATGCTTGTAATGTTTTTTCAAGCTCAGACAGCACTTGTTGGCTTTGATAAATAGTCATCATCAATTGTGCTCTTTCTGTATGTACCTCTGATAACATTCCTTTTACTAAGTCTAAGTTTTGATTAATGTTACCTAAAACCAATGGCAGTTGATTATTTGTTACTCTACCGACCAGTTCATCTGGCGACTTATAGTTACTAATAACTGACTCAGAGGTGATCAATAATTTATCTACTCTAATTAAAGACTCATTTAATTTCTCAGCAATAATTGGAAGTGTTTTTAACCAAATTTCTGTTTGCTCAATGGTTTGATCTGCTTTAGTTACTATGCCGCTTTTTTCTATTGAGTCTGTGATCCGTAATAACTGCTCACTTATTTTTGCTACTCGGTCAAGTGCTCTAAATAAAGACCCTGCGTTAGGGTTATCTTCTTTTTGAAGATTGGTAAGCAGGGAATTTATATTTTCAAGAATAGAATCAAGGTCGTCTTTGGGTAATATAGCCCCATGTGAAGCTTCAAGGGCTTTTGCGGCATCACTGCTTTCATGAAGTATTAGCGCCCCTTCTCTTATTTCTGGCACATCTTCCTTACTGTAAGAGAACTCAGGCGTATAAAGTGTGAACGAGTAAACCTCATCAAATATCGGGTGCTGCTCGCTTTTTAAAATAGAATGCTTTGTTAATAGTGGAATGTATTCTGATAAGATCCAAAACTCAGCTCTGATTTTTTTTGTTTCGAAGTTAAAGTCGTATGATTCAACCCGCCCTATTTCTATACCCTTAAAATAAATTAGCGGCATAGATTTTAAACCGAGTGCATCATCAAGCTCAGTATAAAATTGTTTTTTATCTGCAAAAGTATAATTTGAACTCAATACAGAAATAACCGTAATAGCTAGAAACAAAACACCTATTGATACAAACACAATCACTGATTTATGCTCTTTCGCTAAGTTATGCTGCATAACATAAACCCGATTTAAGCTGATAAACTGAGTCAGCCAGGGTTGAAATAACCCGTCTATTAGAAAATAGGATCTGAGTTACTCCTGAACTCTTTAAGTTTTTAATCAAATTTATTTCATAGTCCGCCCAATGACTGTCGACTTCACAGATTGGTGAGTCCCAAATAATAACTTTAGGTTGAAGTATGGTTGCCCTTATTACACCTACTAGTGAAGCCATACCAATCGATAAATGATCGGTTCTTAGTTCTAACTGATTGTGTAGCCCTATTTCTTCACATTTAGATTCAATGATTTTAAGTTTGTCTTGATAACTTAAATCGTTGCAAAATTGATTAAGTGGTAAAAGTAAATTCTCTTTTAAAGTCAGATTAGAGATCAGTGCTGGCAGTTGAAAAATAGCGCCTGTTTGTTTTTTATAGTTGTAATATTGCGATTTATCCATATCAGGTAAACACACATTGTTGTATACAACACAGCCATTTTGGGGTCTGACAATGTCACAGAGCATACTAAAAAGAAGCGACTTACCAGAGCCCGATACACCTTTAATTACACAACATTCACCAGATTGAACTTCTAAGTTCAAGCCGTTAAAAACATCTCGTCCTTGCAGTTTATGATGTATTTCTCGTAATGAAAGGTTCATAACACACCTAAGTCAATTAATAGGGTCGAACTCAAAACTAAATGGACTATACAAATTATAGTTAAACTTTGACCAACTGCTTTTATATTTCTTTGCGGTACTTCTGTCGTTGCCTTATTAACTTTTAAACCGTGAAAACATGAAATGAGAGCAACTAACAACCCACATAAAACAACCTTAGCAAACATTATGATCAAATCTACAAGCGTGAGTTGGTTTAAAAGTTCACTTATAAAACGTACCAAATGCATATGATTGAACAGTGACACTGTAAGGAAACTACTTATGGTGCCAGCTAACACAAAATAGCTCATCAATAAAATAACTGAAAAAAACATGCCCAATACTCTGGGGACAACAAGATATGAAATGAGAGAAATCCCCATTGCATTAAGTGCATCCATTTCTTTTGCCACAACCATGTTGCCAAGCTCTGTGGTGATAGCAGTCCCTGAGCGCGCTAAAACAATAAAGCAAACAATAAATGGTCCACCATCACGGACAATACTGACTATCAGTATGTCGTATATCAATGCTTGTTGCCCTATAGAGGTGAGGATTGGGTAACCCTGCGCTATGATTAAAACGCTCAATACAAAAGAGATTGTAAAAATGAGAGATAAGGCTTCAAGGCCTGTGAATCTGATCTGTTTAAATAATACTTCTGCGCTGATTGATTTATGACTATGAAAATCAAAACAATCAGCGATGACATAATAGGAAAATGGAATAAACCCTAATCTGAGCATTCCCCCTCCTCTTGATGTCTTAAGTGAACTAGTTTGTTGTGAATTTACTTAAATCAACATAGTCGATTTGTTCAGGTTTTAAAAACTGCTTCGCATAATTGAGATAAACGCCAGACTTTAAAAATATCTCAAATAAATCTGGATCTAAATGATTATGCTGCGTCATTTTCGACATAATCATTAAACACTCACTGAGAGGTTTTGCATCTTTATAAGGCCTGTCAGCGGCGGTTAACGCCTCAAAGATATCAGCAATCGCCATCATTCTTGCTGGTACTGACATTTGCTCTCTCGTTAACCCCTTTGGATAACCGGTTCCATCCATCTTTTCATGATGGCCACCAGCAAACTCTGGAACACGTTTTAAATGTTTAGGAAATGGCAGAGCTTCAAGCATCGATATGGTAATATCCATGTGCTTATTGATGATGTCTCTTTCTTCGTTGGTTAACGTGCCTTTAGTGATATTTAAATTGTAGACTTCATTGTCTGACAAGATTGGCTGGACTTCGCCGTCAATTGTTATTTTAAAGCGCTCTGCAAGGTCTAATACACGTTGTTTGAAAGCATCAGACATAAACTCACCACCTAAGTTTATTTGCTTTAAAAATGACAACTCAGATTCTAGATAATCAATTTCTTGCTGATAATCATTTTCTAACTGTGCAAGCTTTTCGATACCAGGGCCTTTTGCATCAAGCTTATTTTTCAAATAAGTAATCTCTACATCTCTTTTAGCTATCTCAATCTTACTCTTTATCAGATCGATTCTATCGAAAATACACTCCAGCTTTGTCGATTTGTCCATTACGGACTCTGGGATAGCAATTTTGCCACAATCATGTAACCAGCCAGCCACTGACAATTCATGTTTATCAGCGTCGTTCATTGTAAAGTCTTTAAGTGGGCCTGTTTGATATTGATGAACGGCTTCAGCAATCATCATGGTCAATATAGGCACCCTCCTACAGTGACCACCAGTGTACGGAGACTTTTCATCAATGGCTTTTGCAATTAAGCGTGTAAAAGACTGAAACAGCTCTTCCATATTATCAATAAGCTGCCTGTTGGTGAGCGCCACAGCCGCCAAAGCACCAATTGAACTTATTAAATTTACCTGTGTTTTTGTAAAAGGCACAACTTGCCCATTTACTCTAGGATTAATAAGCTGTAAAACCCCGTTAAGTTCATCTTCGTGGTTTTCAAGTGGGATAGTTAATACGGATTGCGTGTGATAACCCGTTTTTTCATCCATTTGCCTAGCAGCCGTTAAATCATATTCAGCACACGCATAAACATCTTCAATACAAATGGGCTTTCTAGTCGCTGCCGATATTGCCACAAGTGCTTTTTCATTCGGTTTTTTATTGATAAATATAGGGATAGGTGCATACGGAATGTCTTTGTCTGAAGTGCCACCTAAATGAAGCTTTAGCGGTTTATTAATTAATGTCGCAAACCCTAAGTACTCATGCTCTATTACTGAATATATGGTCCCTCCATCACACTCTGTCAAGGCCATGGCACTTAACAATATATTTTCAAGTAAACGCTCAGTACAACGTTCTGAAGCAAGATCAGTTGCTAACTTTAATAAATGCTCTAGTGCAAGTTGACTGTCATTTACATCGATAGTATTTGGATTTTCAGCAATCGCTTGGGTCATTTTTAAACCTTATTTAGTAACATGTTTATAGCTACCATCCCAATCTTCACCCAGCTCAATCGTTCTTAGATTTTCAATTCGCTCGCAAAAAATAGAATACAGTTTTTCTTCTGGGTGATTATTCATAAGTGTAGTAAATACTAGTAATGATTCATCCCAATTTTGATTTAAATATGAAGACCATGCTTTTTTATGTAAATTAACAGTATTAATTTTTTCAGATTCTAAGTCCGGCGTTAATCCCATTGGCTCATAGATAGAGACAGCTGTTTCTTTTCCTTTCACTTTAACTCGGTCTATAGGCCTAAAAGTGATGTCTTTACAGTTTAAGTAGGTAATTTCACTTACAAGTATTTTTGCGCCGTAGTATTTAGTTATACCCTCTAATCTTGATCCTAAATTCACTGCATCGCCTATCACAGTGTAGGCTCTACGATAAACTGAACCCATATCCCCGACATTCATATCTCCAGAATTTATACCAATACCAATTTCTAGTTTTGGCATACTCAGTTTTAAAAGCTCTGTTTCTAATGCTTGAACTCTGCTCTGCATTTTAATTGCGCATAACACAGCGAGTTGTTCATGCTCATTCACTTTTAGAGGTGCATTCCAAAAAGCCATAACCATATCACCGACATATTTATCAATCGTGCCTTCATGCTCAAATATAATTTGCGTTATGGGTGTAAAATAAAGATTCAGTAACGCTTTTAGCTCAGATGCGTTTAACTGTTCTGAAATAGCAGTAAAGTTGCGAATATCTGCAAATAAAACTGTCATATATCTTTTTTCTCCAGACATAGACAGCGATTTGGGGTTATCTAACATCGATTGAATATGGGCAGGTGGAACATATTGATCAAAAATATTCTTGATTTGAATCTTTTGCTTATGTTCGTTTAGAAAACTCAAACTACCTAGCACGACTACTTGAAGGATCAACATTGCTAAAATCGAGACTTGAGGAAAATCTAAATAATGCTGACTCCAACCATAAATACTTAATGATAAAAACGAGCTGATAGAAACAAACGAGTATAAAACAATACCTGTCAGTTCAAGTGTGGGTAAAACAAAAACTCCTACCAGCCCCACAATGAGAAGCACTAAAACCACAGCGCCGTCTATCCAATCTGGTCTACTAGGTAACAACTCTGGAAAAATTAATCCTTCTAATAAATTTGCATGGACTTCAACACCTGGATATTGGACTCCTACAGGGGTTGTTCTTAAATCAGCATGACCAACTGCGGATGTACCAATAAATACAATAGATTGATCAAATAAAGTTGCATCCAATTTACTATCTAGTACATCACTTGCTGAAACATACGGAAAACTAAATGCAGGACCTCTAAATGGAATCGCCACTCTACCATAATCATCGGTTGGAATTGTTTCCATACCAAGTTTTAGTCCAGTTATCGTATAGTCATCGCCAAACTCTGTTGACTCCACTTTTATATAATCCGATAGGGTGTAAAGTCTTGCGACTTCGAGTGATAAAGAAGGATAAAACTGCCCATTGTGCTTTGCCAATAACATAGCGTATCGGACGAATCCATCTTCATCAGGCGCACTATTGATAAAACCATTTCCAAGTGCACTTTGTTGTAAAAGGTCAAGACCAGCTACATAACCTGAGAATTCTGGGGCTGGTAACGCTTCAAATGAAACATCGCTTTGAAAAACAGATTCTGGCAGCGTGCCAACTTGTAAAGTTTGATTATGCTCTAACAATAAACCTATTACAGAGTCACTTTCAGATAAAGCAGTAGAAAATGTTTTATCTGCGTCATAGTTGTCTCTAATCTCGCTAAGCGTGTTATTAAGTAGCTCATTGTTACTTTTATTGATTACCCTATCAATCGGGTTTATTTCAGGCTCAGAAAACAAAACATCGTAAGCAATGACGGATACACCAGCATCTACCAGTTTTTTATGTAACTGCGCAACGACAGAGCGACTCCATGGGAATCTGCCAAGCTTTTTAATACTCTTTTCATCGATATCAACAATAATGATTGGTAAGAAAGCGCGTTTGGGGTGCATTTTTAAAGTTGACTGAAGTCTTAAGTCATAGGCTAAGCCTTCTAGGCGCTTAAAAAAATCGCCCTGCTTACTGCCAGGAACTAAAAAAGACATATGTATTAAGATGCTTAAGATTATTATAAGAAGGCCACTAAACCATTGATACTTGTACTGTGACCAACTTGCTCTCACACTCATATGAGCGTTAATCCTTCATAGGCAAATTGTATATTAAACGGGTACTCACCTTGCTGTAACTCAGATTGTATCTTGTCAATTTGTTCATCCGTTCTATCTGGATCATGACTAACAAGAACTAAGTTTTTAACTTGAGCTTGTATGGCAAGATCTAACGCATGCTGTATTTGACTATGCCCCCAGCCTCTTTTAAATGGGTAATCTTCAGGTAAGTATTGACCATCATGAATTAAGTAGTCTGCTTTGCTGCAAAACTGAACCCACTGCTCAAAAGTGGTAGCAACAGGGTAAGGAGGAAATAACTCATTGTCAGTTGCATAAACAATCGACTTGTCATCTGCAATAATTTTATAAGCGCTTCCCCCCCCAGGATGGTTCATTCTGCAACGTGATATCTGAAAAGATTGATATTTCCAAGAATTGTTTTTTATCGGAGTAATTGAAATAGTTGCTGAAAGCTCATTTGAATTTATCGGGAAAAAGCTCCCTTTCATTTGCTTAAGAATAGCCTTTGGCTCATTTTCTTCTGTTAAGCCCGGTATAATATTTATGTTTTTTTCTGGCATATAGGCAGGTATGAAGTATGGGAAGCCTTGAATATGATCCCAATGATTATGACTAAGCAGAATACATATATCATTCGCATATTTTTGTATGTCTTTACCTAGGTTTCTAATGCCCGTTCCTGCATCTAAAATTAAAAAATCAGAGTCTTTATTTTCTAATAGTATGCTGGTCGTATTTCCGCCATATTTGACTGTACCTTTCCCAGGAGTTGGCACAGAGCCTCTTACACCATAAAAGGTTAATTTCATCAAAAAACTCCTGTTACTGCTCAGTTATTTGAATAGCGGCCACACTGATTCTTTTGTTAATAGTATCTTGTAATACGAGTAAGAAACTGTCGGTATTAATATGATACTGGACATCTTTTAGTTCAGCGACAGTGCTTATATCGAGTGCTTGGAAGCCAGAGCCATTAAACTGTAAATCTAAGGTACCCGCACTTTCAGCCAATAATAATCTCGATATATAAGAAACTTTACTCATCGAAGATTGTGAGAAGATAACCAACCTATTATTTGAATCAAAGAATGCATGCTTTATTTCAACAAAATCATCAAAATAATTACTAAATTTATAAACACCACCTGTTGCAAAACTGGCATCTAATGTTCCTAAATTATCAAGTTTTGCTATGTAGTTTTCTCCACCAGCTATTCCAAGAATATAGAAACTACCTTGCGCATCGACTAGATAGCTTTCGACAGTTAATTCAGAGCCAGCATCGGTGCCTACATCTATCACTGCAATACCTGAATCTCCAAAACTAGTAACCAAATTACCTTGTGTATCTACATTAGCTACGACAACCCTTGGTGTCGCATATGATTGAGCATCGGTTCCAATACCAAAGATCCCAGCAGCGGTTAAATGCATTTCATCTAGTTTAAAAGCGGTGTCTAAACACTCAAAGCCTGAAGGTGGTTCAAAAGCAAAATCATTAACCTTATCACCGATTTCAGAGAGTACTACCCCCACAGATTTTGTAATGCAACCATCATATACATCGGTAAGTAAAAGCTGTTCTTGGGTCGGTAAAGTCTGCAAGTCTAAAATTCGAATTGTTTCGCCTGTAAATTCTGAAGCTGATAAATAACTGGCTTCACTACCGTGTGCATAGAAATTATCGGATAAGCCTTCTGATGTAAGCTTTGCTATATATGCAGAACTTTCACCTTCATTACCAGTCAAAAACAAAGAATCATCACTATTTACCTGCAAACTCGTTGCGACTGCATCTGAATAAAAATTAAGCCTACTTAAACCTTGCTCAGCAAAAGCTTTATTCACTTCTCCAGAAAAGTCTAAACTGTAAATGTAAGGCACTCTCTCGTTCTGCCAGTTAAGCGCAAACCCAGCTAGAAGAATATCTCCATTACTTTGCTTTGCCGATGAAGTCACCCATTCTTCGGAGGACGATGAATTAAGTGTAGTTTGTCCTAGGTAACCAAAATTTGATTCAAACGCGCCAGACAAGTTAATTTTCGCCAGCCACTGACTTGCATAATAGTTGTAACCAACATGTCCATGATTATGCCCAAAAATAACTAAGCCCGATGGCGTAGATAATGTCCCATGCCCTCTTATACCATCAATTTCATAGACTGTTACACCACTAAATGGCACATTCCAGTTGTTGTCAATTACGCCATCTAGACCAACTTTCATTAACTGAACTGCATAATTGCTACTATAAATTTCTCTATTGATAGTCACATAAACAGCCCCATCGATTTCTTTTAAGTCAATTCCTTGAGCACTTAAGCTTAATAAATCTTCTGATGATGAATGTGTCGGTAATTCAGATTCAGAATAGATGTGATAACCAACACCATTAAAGCTTGTATCTAAGTTCCCCTCAAGATCGAGTTTTGCTAAAAAAAGGCTATATCTGTTAGGTGTTGAAAAGTCTCCAAGTTGAGTTAAATGATCTCCACTAATTAGCAACTGATTACTGGCCAATAATGTGACAGCTTTAATTCGATTGTCTACATTTTCACCGGCCAAATCTATTTGTAAGTAGCCTGAAGTTTGAAAATTCGTATCTAATGTAAGGTCATTCAAATTATATTTTGACAGAAAAATATCTGAGTTTTCGCTCACATTCTTCGTATTACCAAAAACCATTAATTGATCACTAGGTAATAAAATCGCGCCCGTTAGTTCACTGCCAATTTCTGCTGCTACATCTGTATTGTGGGTCACTGTATAAGCATTTACATCAAATCTAATTAAACGACCCTCTAGCAAACCGCCATTGTCTAGGTTAATTACACTAAATAAAGTATTTGACTGCAAAAACAATGATACTGATGTCGCCCTTTTACCTGTCTCTGAAACTACGATGAAATAACCATCATTGGCAAAACTCGTGTCTAATTGTCCAGACTCAGTCAATCGTAATATGAATAAATCTTGAGATGCACCTTGATCAATATAACCTGTTACATAAATCAGCTTATTGTTTTCATCATAAACCAGGTTTTGTGCAACAACATTTTGTGGTAAATCGTTTATCAAAATGCCTAAATCAGTTTCAAATACCCCTTCATTGGCAAATTGGGTATCGATATCACCAAATGGATTAACTTTTGTTATTGCTGCTCGGTGAATGTTTCGGCCTTGAATTTCATCATAATGCCCTATTCCACTTGCGATTAGATAACCACCATCAGGTAAAGCCACTGCATTACCAACTTCATGATATTCCAAAGAGGCTCTTAGATTAATTTTCGCGATCCCAGATTGCGCAAAGTCAGCATTAATGGATGCAACTTCAATAGGCTGCACTTCTTCGACATTTACTGTTAACGTTGACTGAGCACATAGTGGAGGGTCAATTAGATCACACACTTTGGTATCTAAAATATACTGAGCGTTACCATTGGTTATAATTGTTTCAATATCAGCAACTCTCACTTCACCCACATTATTAACTGAGAAAAGCGCAGCAAAATCTCCTAATAACTCAAAATTTAAATCATCTCCATCAGGATCAGAAGCGATTAGGCTTGCAATAAGTTCATCGTTAATCACTTCTGTGGTGATGTCTACCGTGCTTGCTTCAATGGTGGGCGCATAGTTTTTATTTTCAACTAGAATCGAGACTTGGGTTAATTCTGAGCTTTCCCCTTTGTTATTAAGCGCCTTGTAACTGAAGGTATCAGTTCCTACAAAGTTAAAACCCGGTGTGTAACTTATTTCTCCTGTTTGATTAGCGATTGTTACTTCACCATGTTCTGGCTGAACTTCAATATTCAATGGGTTATCGGCCAAAGGAACACCTTTAAAATCATCATTATCTAGCAAGTTAATTGTAACATCTTGATTTTTGTATGTTTCAGCACTGTCACTCACTGCAACCGGCGAATTATCAACAACAATAATTTCTATGCTTACAGTTGCCAGATTCGATAACGCACCATCATTATCCCTGAACTGGTAAGTGAAAGTGTCAGACAATGTATTTAGGTCTAGATGCTTATACAAAACTGTTCCGTCAGATAAAACCTCCAAGCTACCAAATTGAGCTGTATTAACAATTTCTACGCTCGCAGAGTTTATTGTGCCATCAATATCTGAATCATTTTGCAAAACATTTAACAGCGACTCTCCTCCTTGTTGTACTTGAAAAGAGTCATTCACAGCAATGGGAGTGCTGTTAACGCGTGTAACTGTGATTGTGACACTGGCAGGAGTCGAAACAGCTCCTTCGTTATCGGTAATGCTGTAAGTTAATGAGTCAGAACCGAAAAAGTTTTCATTTGGGGTATATATCAAACTGCTTTGATCGATTGAAAATGACGCATTTCCATTTTCAGGCGCAGTCACAATTTTGACTAAACTCAAATCTATAGAACCATCTGTATCAACATCATTATCTAAAATATGAATCTCTACAGGTGTAGATTGCTGAGTTTCAGCCATGTCATTATTTGCAACGGGTGGTTTGTTAGGCCCTGTGACATTGACATAGACTGTTGCATGATTGGATTGTGCACCATCAATATCGCTAACCACATATGTAAAGTAATCTTGCCCTCTAAAGTCACTATTACTTTTATAGGTTATTACCCCTGATGATGCATTAACTGACGCGATACCATGACTTGCTTGATCAACGATTTGAATTGAAGCAGTATCGATTTCATTATCAATATCAAAATCATTATTCAGTACATTAATTTCAATGGCTTGATTTTGACTAACAGTAACTTCATCTATCTGAGCTAATGGAGCATCGTTGATTGAATAAATATTAATTAAGACGAATGCTGAATTCTTAACACCATCATTGTTTTCTAATTCATAAACAAAATAGTCAGTACCAAAGAAGTTTTCATTGGGTATATATCTAAATGCCCCTGAGCCAGTCAATTCTAATATGCCATTTGCAGTTGTTTTTGAAATTGCTAAATTCAGTGAGTCTAGATTGTCTCCTAGATCATTGTTTAATATACCTGGTGCATCTATAGATAAGATCACATCTTCATCGACTGAAAACACATCATTTACGCTTACATGAGCGGGCTGCAAAGCTTCTGATGTAACAATAAGCGTTACTTCAGCTGTATCTACACCGCCTTTTCCATCTTCTACCTGATATGTAAAAGAGTCTTCGCCTGTAAAGTCTCTATCCGGTTCATAAGTAAATGCGCCCGTAGATAGAAGAACCAAGGTGCCATTTGTGACATCTTTTATCGGTGTTGTATTTATACTTAAATCATCACCATCAAAGTCAATATCATTAAGTAGCAAAGTATTTTCAGAATTATTAAATTCACGATTTGCAGGAACAATAAATTGATTAAATAAAGCTATTGGATCAGAGTTAATTTGCTTAATTTGAATCGTCACTGACGCTTCTGCAATGACCCCCTGCGGATTAACTATTCGATACCTGAAAGTGTCAAAGCCAAAATAATTATTGTTAGGGGTATAGATAAAATCTCCATTTTCAAATAGAGACAAGGCGCCATGCTGCGGCGAAATTACAGCTTTAGTTAAAAGTTTTATTGGTGCTAGACCATTATCACTGTCATTTTCAAGTAGATTGCCACGTAACTCATTGAACTGCTCTATTACAAATTCATCATTTTTTGCTGTAGGAGTAATAATCTCACTAGCTGGTATCAGTATATTGTTAGAAAAAGCGCTTTCACCACTTCCATCGATCCCTGTAATTAAGCCATAGTAGTTCTTGCGAGCCTCTAGCTGTTCGAAAACCTGTGAAGTCGTGGAGATTGAAAGCTGTCGTTGATTTGAAGCTGTCAAATCAAATTCGTCGATATTGTCTATTGGGCTATCAGAAAGGTAAGCATTATATCTAACCGCATTTTCTAATTGATTCCACCTCAGAGTTAATTGGCCTTCCTCCCTTAATACTTCATTTAAAATGACTTTACTTGGCAACCAATTTATCTGACGACTCTGAGCGACGGTGACATTTCCCGCTTGATCTTGTACCCATATCTGTAATTGAATTGAGCCTGGTGATTGACCAAAATTAAATGGATTTACACCCGTTTCGAAGAGTCTAAAAGGTACGCTACACGATTCTTGACAAATAATTTGAGCTTTATCACTTCCTGAAAATCCAAGCCAGATTTTTTCAATGCCTTCTTCGTCTTCTATACGACTGGCTTCAACTGTAATATTGCCTCGCACAGTTTCATTGCTCAGAGGTACCAAGATATCAGCAGTCGAGTTAATAAATTCGAGTGGGATTAAGCTTGTGGAAGAGAATAATTTTCCTGATACTTTTCTTGAATAGTCAAAACTTTGTAGCGAGTCAGAAATATTCTTTGTGGCTATTTCTTCTACTGTGCTCTTACTTTCTACACTTTGAGTTTCTTTTGCTTGCTCTGCACCACCACACCCGTTAAGAAAACTTACTAAGATGAGAATGAATGGGTATTTTGAAATATTCATGATCCCACCTACTTCTCTTTGACAACAAATAAGCCACCCGCTCTTTGGGCTGCATTTTCTATTTCATATAATTCAAAACTTCCTCTTATTTTACTCAATTGATCACTGAATTGAGCTTGAATATCACCTGCAGCAAGATTTTGGCCATGACTTGCGTAATTCACTCCGAGCTCCATCCCTTGGCTATTGATCAAGCCGTTGAATGTAGCAAACCATTCACCAGCGTTATCATTAAATGATATTTGCCCTAATGGGACTGTTCCGTTATCAAAATCGACATTAATTTTAATTTCAAAATCACTTATATTTCCCTCTGTTGATGTCAGAGAAAAATTTTCTAAATCAGTGTATTCAATGACACCTGTTCGCTCTGCTATCAAATTTTCTGTATTTTCTATTGCAAGACTATCTAGCGCTTCTTCATTAATAAAGCTGGTTTCATCTATGGCTTTTTTAATATTCTCAACAATAACTGTTTGTTCATTGCTCTGAACGGTAATATCCAGACTTGATTCTTTAGCAACTGAATCAGCTAAGTCTGCGATTTTCTCACTGACATCCTCTGATTGCTCATTAGCTTGTCCTGACAGAGATGATAACTCCACTGGCGGTTTTAATAACCGGTTTATTTCACCTGTATTTGAAATTTTCGCATAAGCATGCGAACCTTCATTGCCGAGCACAATGGGCTCAGAAAACAAACTTCCCGATATTTCAATTGAGCCATCCCATACAGCCATAAATAGCTCACCGTTTACTAATTCTACTTCATAATGTGTGCCTCTAATTCCGATACTTCCCACAGGAGTTTTGAGTTTATAATTGTTTGAGTTACCTTTTATTGTGCCTGTAATTGTTCTTAAACCACCTGAAACTAACTCCATTACCACCGAGCCACCTTGCCCGTTATTATTTAAAAAGTATTCTTCGATATTAAGAGCCGTATTTTCTTTCAATGCGAGTAAGGCACCATCAACCATTTTTAGTTGAGCTTGGCTTGCATCAGAAGTAGAAACTTGGTCAATTTTGAATACAGGCGTTCTTCTTTTTAAACTTCTGACTTGCGATGTATCTAAAGAGAGTGCGACTACTTTTCCTTTTGCTAGCAAGGTTTTTCCTGCCTGTTCTTGAGACAATCCTGCTGGAATATAAAAACTAGCAATAGCAACGAAAATAAATATGCAAGGCTTCATTTTAAAAATCATAACTTGCTCCTAGATACCACTCTGAACGATTGTATTCATAAATGGGGATTGTGCTTGTTTTCTTGTAATAGCTGTAACGAGATTGTAGACCCCAATCTGCTGTTAGCTTGTAACGCCACTCTATAGATAGATTTTTTAACTTTTCATCACGAAGAATTAAAAAGAAAGGATGTGCTTTATGATGTTCAACTGTTCGATACTGAGCATTGAATGCCAATGACTGCGATGAAGATAATTGATAGTTTAAATACAAAGATAAAGCAGTGAAATCTCTTCCAAAGTGCTCTGCAATTTCTAAATCAGCATTTTGTTTACCATATGAAATTGCAAACTTTGATAATAAGTGTTTAGAAACTAAAACAACTCCTGCGCTTGATTCAATTATTGTACTGTCCAAATTCTCATTTTGAACATTGTTTATTGAAGAAGCCTTTGCATTTAAGTCCACTGACCAATAATTTGTGAGCTTAAATTGTATGGCGGAAGTTAGCCCAACCTCTTGCTGATAAGTTGCTTCATCTAAAGACATAACAGAAGCAATGCCATTTAAGCTTAATTTGTAGGGTGATTTAGCATACTCATAACCAAATACAATATTTCCTTGTGTACGGTTATAGTGTGACAAATTTTGATGGCTTTGCTGAGCTAAACTCAAATTTAAACGCCAAGCGTCATGCTGGGTCCTATGCCACTTACCTAAAAAGTCATAGTTCAACCTTGCAAATTGATCTGATGTTTCTAGGCTATTTTCGTCCAACAATATTTCAATACCTGAAACAACAACTCTATCATCCAAAGAGCCACTATTCACATTTGAATCATCACCAAGTACAAAAGAGAGTCTTTGATTAATGTTTGAGTCTAGATTTTGTCGTTTATTCCTAACCAAAGAGAGTGTGTCATTAATATTGTTTCTCAAACTACTGGGAATATTTAAAGAAAGGAGTCGATTTAGCACCCGCTCAGCTTGGTTCAAATTATTTAGTTTAGCGTAGCTAAGTGCCAAGAAGTAATAAGATTTAAAATCATCGGGCTTTTCTGAAACTACACGTTCGAAAGCAAAAACGGCTTCATCAATTTTATTCAATTTAATACAAATTTGACCATAAATAGCATCAAATTCGGGAGTACCAGCCAATTCATCAAAATAAAGATTAGCCAGTTCAAATGCTTTATCAGCTTTTTCAGTTTGAAAAGTCTGGGTTATTTTAGATAAAGCTACAGTAGATGAAGTTGCCGAAATACTCACACCTACATAAATACAACAGTACAAATACAGAGTGTATCGCCACATAGTTGATCCTAACTTACAAATAGTTTGCGAATCAGAAGTAATCAGGTTTGAAACTACGGCAATACAAACAAGTTCACTTTCCTGCAAATTCATTTATGCCAATACTAAGCCCAATTTTGGCCGTTATATTCATTGAAGAGCAATCACGAGTAATAGCTCATAACCTTTATTTAATATTTAGGCTTAGCTTGGCCAACTAAATGAATTGGTACAATATACATTTTTAGTATAATCAAGATTGTGAGAAGGTCAGTAACTAAATTAGATACAAGCCCTTCTTATTTAAAAGAAGGGCTAAATTAGAAAGATTGAGACGGATTAAATTTTTCTTGCTACTTGAAGGGCTTCAAAAATTGCACGCTTTGCATCAATTGCAGCAGCAAGTTTTGCACCACCAATGACATGGTGATTTTCTGGTAGTGTTTCTTTATTGAATATTTCATCATTTGAAACCTGACCAATACAGGCTATCACAGTGTCAACGTCTAAATATTGCTCTTCCCCTTTAACTTTAATTTTCAAGCCTTGTTCGTCAAAGCCTAAATATTCACACTCTGATAATTGTTTAACATTATGTTGCTTCGCAACCTGTCTATGGATCCAACCTGTAGTTTTACCCAACTCTGAACCAAAGCGCCCTTCGCTTCGCTTAAGCATATAAAGTTGTCTTTGTGGACCAGTATGCTGCTGTTCAGTTTCTATACCCCATTGTGCTTTAAATTCTTCAATCGATTGCTCAGACTTTTCTTGTAGAAATGCAACCATATCAAAACCAATACCACCCGCACCTAAAATGGCAACTTTGTCTCCGATTTCAACTTCACCGCGAATAACTTCATCATAGTGATAAACGCGCTTGCCATCTTTGCATGGGAAACTCGCTACACGTGGTTTAACCCCGGATGCAAAAACAATATCATCAAAGCCATTGTCCATATCAGGTGAGTATTCACAGTTTAATTCAAGATTAATATTTAAACGCTCTACCTCTTTCAAGAAATATTTTAATGTCTTTTTAAAATCTTCTTTGCCAGGCACTTGCATCGCTAGATTAAACTGCCCACCCGCATGGCTATTACGCTCAATAATTTTTACCTTATGGCCTTTTTTAGCTAGATATATCGCCGCTGATAAACCAGCTGGACCAGCACCGACAACTAATACACTTTTTTCTTTAGACGCTTTTTCTAATGGATAGTCAAGCTCATAACAAGCTTGAGGGTTTACCAAGCATGTTGCACGTTGGCCCTTAAAAACATGATCTAAACACCCTTGGTTACAACCAATACAGACGTTAATTTGTTCTGACCTATTCTCTTTATACTTATTGAAAAATTCAGGATCTGCTAGTAATGGGCGTGCCATTGAAATAAGGTCTGACTGGTTAGCATTTAAAATGTCATTTGCAATTTCAGGCGTGTTTATTCGGTTAACTGCGATTACTGGAACATCAACCCATTGCTTCAATCTTTCTGAAGCTTCTCTGAAAGCACCCGCAGGTACCATACTTGCGATTGTTGGTACTCGTGCCTCGTGCCACCCTATCCCAGTATTGATAATATCAACACCCGCTTTCACAAGCTCTTTAGCTTGATACTCAACTTCTTCAGTCGTAGAACCATCCGGAATTAAATCCATGACAGAAAGCCTGAAGATAATCATAAACTTATCTGAAACAGCCTGTCTAACTGCTGTGACGATCTCTTTTGCCAGCCTTACTCTATTCTCTAAACTACCACCATAGCTATCTGTTCGCTTGTTGGTATGTGGGGCCATAAACTCATTAATTAAATAACCTTCAGAGCCCATTATCTCGACGCCATCATAGCCTGCTTTTTCAGCAAGCTTTGCCGACTTGGCGAAGCTTTTTATAGTCGATTTGACTTGCCCAATAGACATAGCTTTAGGCTTAAACGGAGTAATTGGTGCTTTCAAAGCACTCGGCGCAACACTAAAAGGATGATAGGCATAGCGACCTGCATGAAGTAATTGCAGACAAATCTTACCGTCATGCTTGTGGACAGCATCGGTATAGGCCTTGTGTTTTACGACATCAAATACAGAATTAAATGAAGATGCAAATGGTGTCAATTTGCCACGAATATTAGGGCTATACCCACCGGTTATGATTAAGCCAGTGCCACCTTTTGCACGCTCTTCATAAAATGCAGCCAATTTTTTTCTATTTGACCACCCTTCTTCTAAGCCCGTGTGCATCGAGCCCATAACGAGTCTATTACGCAACCTTGTATTTTTTAATTCTAATGGTGCTTCTAACATGGATTAATTTCTCAAAACTGGTCGTACCTGCTGTGACCTTAGCAATTTTTAACAAATTAGCAAAGATTATCTTGTTAAAAAGTCGAATTTTCATGTAACTGTTCGTTATATAAGCTTATAAATACTTAGTTACGTTTTAGATATAACACTCTTAAATGAACTCGGTTATTATTAAAGAAGTAAAAAAGAATAGAATTAGATAGTAAAGGTGAGCTTTGATTTATATAGGTAAATTTTTCAAGGGCCTGTGGTCCGCCATAAACTTTTCAAGAAAACTAATATTAAACTTAGTCTTCTTTGGTATTTTGATTTTAATTGTTTTATCAATACCTCAACAAGAAGCTCAGGTTCACGTTCCTGATGGCGCTGTTTTGAACCTTAATTTGAATGGTTCACTTGTTGAAGAGCTTACATATATTGATCCCGTAGACGCTGCGTTTGGTGAGTTTTTCTCTAGTAATGATCAACCAAAAGAAATTTTAATTGATGACGTCGTTAATGTCATAAACTCGGCAGCAAAAGATGATCGTATTTCTATTTTATTACTGGACTTAAAGTCTCTCCATGGCGCGCATTTGAACAAATTAAACGCCATTACTGAAGCAATTGTTGAATTCAAAGCAACTGGGAAGAAAGTGATTGCCCATGGTGCTTATTATTCACAAAGCCAATATTTATTGGCTTCATATGCTGATGAAATTTCTCTTCATCCTTATGGTGGTGTTGAGATACGCGGCTTTGCGAATTACCCTCTCTATTTTAAAGACGCATTAGATAAACTAAAAGTTACTCAACATGTGTTCCGAGTTGGCACTTATAAATCAGCAGTTGAGCCATTTATTCGTAACGACATGTCTCCTGCCGCAAAAGAAGCGAATCAGCTATGGCTTAATGAATTATGGTCACAATATAAAACTGATATTGCCTCTGCTCGTGAATTTGAAGTATCTAATTTTGATGAGAAAGCAGATCAATATTTAGAAAAAATGAAAGCCGTGAATGGTGATTATGCTCAATATGCACTGCAAAATAATTGGGTTGATTCATTGCAAACTGACCAGCAACTTCAAGCGAAACTGATTGAGCAAGTTGGCACTAATTCCTCAGGAAAGACCTTCAAAAATATCACTTTTAATAAATATCTTAAAGCACTTAATAGCCAAACAAATTTTGCCCTACCACAACAAGATAAAGTGGCTGTGATTGTTGCTAGAGGTAATATAGTAGACGGCAAACAAAAAGCGGGTCGAATTGGTGGCGATTCGACTGCTGCCCTACTTAAAAAGGCTCGCTTAAATCCTGATGTGAAAGCGGTTGTACTCAGAATAGATTCTGGTGGCGGAAGTATGTTCGCCTCTGAAGTAATACGAAATGAAGTGCTTGCTGTCAAAGAAGCGGGCAAACCAATTATTGCGTCCATGGGTTCTGTTGCTGCATCTGGAGGCTATTGGATAGCGATGTCAGCCGATGAAATCTGGGCTGCTCCAAGTACTATAACCGGGTCAATTGGTGTATTCGGAACTATTCTAACTTTTGAAAACTCACTAAATTCAATCGGTGTATATTCTGATGGTGTTGCGACAACTGAGTTAAATAATATTTCTTTATCAAGAGGTATCTCTGACAAACTTTCTCAAGTATTCCAGTTGGGCGTCGAAAATGCTTACGATAAATTTATCTCTCTTGTTGCAGCAGAGCGCGGTTTAGATAAAGAAGCTGTAGATCAGGTTGCACAAGGACGAGTTTGGACAGCAACACAAGCTAAAGAATTTGGACTAATCGACAAACTGGGAAACAAGCAAGATGCAATAGCTGCTGCTGCTACTTTAGCCCAGCTCCAAGAGTTTGATGTGATCACCATTGAGCAAACTCTGTCAGAGAAAGATCAGTTCTTAAAAGAATTATTAGGTTCAGCTATGGTAAGCACCCTTTTAGAAGCCAATAGTGATTCAGAGCATATACTTGAAAAACTATCAGTTTTATTTGGCGGTTTAGGTGCTCAGGTTGTCGAGCAACTGAATATTGTTAATGAGTTTAATGATCCTAATCACATCTATACACGCTGCTTAACTTGCGAAGTGGCCTATTAATCCTCTGTTATAAATACAAGCTTACGAATATAATAAGCCCAGATTAGTATCTGGGCTTATTTATATGAAAAGAAAAAAAATCTATATCGCCTACACAGGCGGTACAATTGGTATGAAACAATCTTCTCGCGGCTATGTGCCTGTTGCTGGTTATTTGACTGAAACCGTAAAAAATAATGCAGAGTTTACTCGAGAAGAAATGCCATTATTTGATATTCATGAATATTGCCCGTTAATTGACTCATCAGATATGTCACCTCATCATTGGCAAATAATCGCCGATGATATTAAGTCAAAATACGACCAATATGATGGCTTTGTCGTACTCCATGGCACAGATACTATGGCCTATACTGCTTCTGCATTGTCGTTTATGTTTGAAAATCTCACTAAGCCAGTTATTGTGACTGGTTCACAAATTCCGCTATCACAGTTACGTTCAGACGGCCAAGTCAATTTATTAAATGCGATGTATCTAGCTGCAAACTATCCAATTGCAGAGGTTAGTTTATTCTTTAACAATCAGCTTTTCAGAGGTAACAGAGCAACTAAAGCCCATGCCGACGGCTTTAATGCGTTTGCATCACCTAATTTATCTCCTTTAGCGCAATCTGGGATCAATATTCAGCTTATAGAAGGAAAACTTAGTCCTTATGTTGAACAAGCATTGCAAGTAACTCCTATTCAGTCTCAAAAAATCGCTATTTTATATTTGTATCCGGGTATTTCAGTCGAAATGGTAAGAAACGTCATCACCGATGATGTTAAAGGCTTAATATTACTCAGCTTTGGTGTTGGCAATGCACCACAGCAATCTGAATTTCTTGATATCTTGAAAACGGCAACCGATAAAGGGACTGTTATTGTTAACCTGACCCAATGCATTCAAGGCCAAGTGAATATGGGCGGGTATGCGACCGGTAATGCGTTATTAAATTGTGGTGTGTTGAGCGGCTACGATATGACGTTAGAAGCGTGCTTAACGAAGTTACATTATTTGTTTAGTCAAAATTTGGAATTGGAAACTGTCAGACACTTGATGCAGGATAATTTACGAGGTGAATTAACTCGATAAAAAACCGAGCTTCCTTGTGCTAGAAACAAAAAAGGTCAGCAATGCTGACCTTTTTAACTTTGATTGTTACTTTATCTGACTTTTGCGTCTATCTCGACCAAGTCAGTTAAGTGGCAAGTCTCACCAGAATGAGTCTTAATACCATGCTCTCCAAAGTAATCACGCTGTGCTTGGACTAAATGGCCATTACTCGGTGTACTTAACGTTGCAATGTAAGTTTGCGTTGAGCTAAGTACCGGGAAAGCTAAACCAGAACTAATTGCTTGACCTGTAACTTTGCGTAATGCCAATGACTCAGCTTTTAGCGTATCAATAAATTCTACACCTTCGGCAATGTCATCTAAATAGTCTGCTCTGATAATACAACCTGCACGCCATGTTTGTAGTGTTTTATTAAGGTCTACTTTCCATTGATGAGCACGTGAAGCGCCTTTTATCAAGGCTAAACCCTGACGATAACATAACAAACTAGCAAGATAGAATGCCGATTTTAATTCTTCTAAATCAATGTCGATATTTGCTGTTTGCTGAGCTGCATAAGTCATTTCTTTAGCGGCGTGCGTATCTATGGTGTTTGTCAAATGACGCGCTTGTACTGCCGCAACTAAAGAAGGTACAGCAATACCTAACTCTAACGCATTCTGTGCAGTCCAAAGACCTGTGCCTTTAGCACCCACTTTGTTATCAATTAAGTCGACTAAAGACTCTTCTTTATCCGTTTCAAGTTCTAGAATATGACTCGAAATAGATAACAAATAACTATTTAATTGACCTTCTGACCAAGATTTAAATACTTCAGCAACTTCTTTTGGTGTTCTGCCTGTACCATGGCGGAGTAATTGATACATTTCTGCAATCAATTGCATTAACGCATACTCGATACCATTGTGCACCATTTTAACAAAGTGACCTGAAGCTGATTGACCTACACGGGCAAAACATGATTCACCATTGTAGCTTGCAGCTACTTTTTCGAACCAAGGGATAATACGTTCCCAACCGCCCTCTGAACCACTGGCCATCATAGCCGGACCGTGACGGGCACCTTCAGCACCGCCAGAAATACCCATGGTCGCAAACTCAAATTTATTTTGATACTTAAGTTTGCGCGCAATACCATCTTTATAGTTACTGTTACCACAGTCAATAATGATATCGTCTTTATCAACACCCGCTTCTACTAAGTCTGAACACACCCTATCTACTAACTCACCGGCTGGAACAAGTAATAGAATTGAACGAGGTGTTTCTAGACGACGGATCATATCACCAAGGTCAGAAACAATGTGCAAGCGCTCTGCTAAACCAAGTGACTGAGCACAACTAATAAGCTCAGCACCTGCGTCGGGGTTTTTATCATAGGCAACTAATGTTAACCCCTGTTCAATGAGATTCAGTGCAAGGTTTTTACCCATTACACCCAAACCAACTAATGCAACTTGCATTAAGTTCCTCCTCGGTAACAACTAATTTGAGCAATACTTCGTAGCATATTATATGTCTTAGCTTTGTAAGATACCAATTTGCTAACGTTCAAAATCAATCTATGTACAAGATAACTTAAATTGGGGTTAAGAATTTTTGAGTGAACAAAAAAGTACAAACATTGTTCACTAAAGAATTCTTGGAATTAAATTGTACACAAAGACACCAAAATCTTGTGATTGACGCACACTGACACCGGTGTCATAATGATGTCATATAGATCATATAACTTAATCACGGTGTTAAAAAGAGTTAATCTAAATTCTTTCTACATCTAATGCGTTTTTATTCAAAAATTGAACTATTTTAGCTTCAATTTGTAAGATTACTCTCGCATACATTAATATCTACCTATCTAATAGGCCTACAGGAGAACCTGATGCTTAGACGCACAAAAATTGTAGCAACCCTTGGACCTGCAACAGACCGCGATAATAACTTAGAAAAAATCATTAAAGCCGGTGCAAACGTAGTTCGCCTAAACTTCTCACACGGTGTTGCACAAGATCATAAAGACAGAGCACAAGCTGTAAGAGAAATCGCAGCAAAACTTAATAAGCATGTTGCTATCCTTGCGGACCTTCAAGGCCCAAAAATTCGTGTTTCAACTTTCAAAGATGGTAAAGTTAATCTTGAAGTCGGTGCTAAATTCACATTAGATGCACAAATGGCTAAAGGTGAAGGTACTGTTGAAGCTGTTGGTATTGACTACAAAGAATTGCCTCAAGACGTAAAACCAGGTGATTTATTACTATTAAACGATGGTTTAATTCAACTTGTTGTTGACTCGGTAGACGGCCAACTTGTTCACACAACGGTTAAAGTTGGTGGTGTTCTTTCTAATAATAAAGGTATAAACCGCTTAGGTGGTGGTTTAACTGCACCAGCCTTTACAGCTAAAGATGAAGAAGATTTAATCACTGCTTCAGAAATCGGTGTTGACTATATTGCAGTGTCATTCCCTCGAAGTGGCGACGATATGCGTTATGTTCGTTCACTTGCAGAAAAAGCAGGTTCTAACGCGCAGCTACTTGCAAAAATCGAACGTGCGGAAGCAGTTGAAACTGTTGAAGCAATTGATGATATCGTTCTTGCATCTGACGCAGTAATGGTTGCTCGTGGTGATTTAGGTGTTGAAATTGGTGATGCTGCGCTTGTTGGTAAGCAAAAGCTGATTATTAGCCGTGCACGCTCGCTAAATCGTACTGTTGTAACAGCGACGCAAATGATGGAGTCGATGATTGATAACCCAATGCCAACACGTGCAGAAGTTATGGACGTTGCAAATGCAGTGTTAGACGGCACTGATGCAGTAATGCTGTCAGCAGAAACGGCTGCTGGTGATTACCCTGAAGAAACTGTTGCTACGATGGCACGTGTTTGTTTAGGTGCTGAGTCTCAACCTGAAGCTCACATTTCGAAACATCGTTTGGATAGCATGTTCTCAGACACATCTGAAACTTTGGCGCTATCAGCTATGTATGCAGCAAACCATTTAGATAGCGTAAAAGCAATTGTCACGCTAACAGAGTCAGGCAAAACGGCAAAATTAATGTCGCGTATTAGCTCTGGTCACCCTATTTACTCATTATCTCGTCATGCCTCTACACTTGGCCAAACAGCACTATATCGTGGTGTTTACCCAGTTTATTTCGATTCAACAAAACATGATCAGGAATGCATGATCAAAGACGCGCTTGATACATTAGTTGAGCGTGGTTCACTAGTAAAAGGTGATACAGTTATTTTGACACATGGTGACAAAATGGAAACTGTTGGTGCTACCAATACAATGAAAATTATCACTGTATAATTAAACATTCAGTTCACTAAAAAGGAGCTGTTTTAATTCAGCTCCTTTTTTTATATCCGTTGTCAAAATCAACCTATTCTTTTAATAAGAACTTTTTACAATTGGTACAAGTGCAAAAAAGAAAAATTAACTTGCAAGCGCAGCTTTAACTTTATCTCTATAACTGCGGCTTACTTTCAATTCTTGACCGTTATCTAACACCAACAAATATTCGCCACTTGTTTGAGTCACTAATTTACTGATTTGTTTTGTATTAACAATTGCAGAACGATGTACACGAACAAATAACGCAGGATCAAGTTCTTGTTCAAGTTCTTTCATTGTTTTACGAAGAATATGTGTTTTACCATCGCTACAATGTAAACACATGTAGTCACCGGCAGCGTCAACCCATTGAATAGAAGAAGTCGTTACACGAATAATTTCACCCTGCTCCTTTACAGCAAGAGATTCAGGATACTTTTTATCTTCTAACGCATCACCAGTGGCCAATTTTTTTAGGATTTCTTCACAGTTATTGCCAGTTATACCTGCAACGAAACTCGCTAGCTTTTTCTTATGAGCATTATCTTGTTGTGTTTTTAAATAACTTTGCACTTTATCCACCGCCTGTTCTAATCGGTTGTCATCAACGGGTTTTAAAATATAATCGAGAGCATGTATTTCAAAAGCCTGCACTGCGTATTGATCAAATGCCGTAACAAAAACCACTGCTGGCATTGTTCCAGGTTTTTCACTTAATGTTTTAGCAACTTCGAAACCATTCATTCCTGGCATTTGAATATCAAGAAATAGTAAGTCAATCTCGTTCTCATTACAGGCCTGAATCGCCTTCTCACCTGTAGGACATAAATCAACTACTTCAATTTGCTCAAATTCCTTTAAACGTACAGCAAGGCCTTTTCTTGCTAATGGCTCATCATCAACGATTAATGTTTTAATTCTACTCATTACCTTCTGCCTTCTCGTAAGGAACGCGAATATTAACTTTCAGCCCGTTTGGATTATTATGCGATAGCGCAAACGAGTAATTATTTTCGTATAAAGTTTTTAATCTATCTTGGGTATTTGCAATGCCAACCCCTGATGCATTCAACAACTTACCATTTTCTATTTCAGCACCTGGTCCGTTATCACCTACTTCTAATAATAATTCATTGGCGAATACTTGCGCCTTAATCTCTAATTGACCACCTTCAGTCATATGTGCGATTGCGTATTTGATTGAGTTTTCTATAAGAGGTTGCAATATTAGACTTGGTACTAATGCCTGCTTGGCATCTTCTGTAATATCAACATCAATAGATAACCGTTCATCAAATCTAACTTTCTCGATTTCTAAATAAAGGTTTAATGCATGGATCTCTTGTTCTAATGGTACTTTCTTTATTGGATCTGTATTTAGGGTATAACGCAAGAACTCACTTAAACGAGCAACCATTTGGTTTGCGTCTTTATTCTCTTCAACAAGGATCAGAGTTGATATTGCGTTCAAAGTATTAAAAAGAAAATGAGGATTTAATTGATAGCGAAGCATTTTTAATTGCGCTTCGTGCGCCATCGTATTTGCTTTCAGCGCTTTCTGGCGTTCACTTTGCAGGAGTTGATAGTATTTAATACCAAAATATAGTCCGCTCCAACATAGTACTATATAAACTGAATCTAAGCCTTGTTGAAAATAATAAAACCACTCAGTTGGGCGATATCCATGACGATATATTTCCCACAAGTTAAATTTTTGCACAACAGACCAAAGCGTGCCTGTAAAATATGATGCACTAAATACAACGACTATGAGAACCCAAGGCTTTGAGTTCCATATTTTACGATAGAGATAACGCAGCGGCACTGTCATCAAACAACCTGCATAGGCATTTAATACAATGACGAATACATATATGTCTCTCATTTCGAAGACTTTTGAGCCAATATAGTTTACAAGTGCATAGCCAATCCAACCTGCAATTTGCAAAACCCAAAAGAATCGTTGTCGATTATCGACTAAAGCTTGCCATTTCAATGGATTATATAACTCCTATTCAATACCTAAATTATACGAAATGCATCCTAACATCGCACTGCCACCAATCTCATAATTCCATCGGCTTACCGCAAAGAAAAGGGGCACAAAATTGTGCCCCTTTATACAAAATTATTAAATTTTTATGCTAGCTTATCTGAAGCTACTTTGTATTTTGGATCTTCAATCACGTTAACTTCAACTAAATCATTTGCTTTATTAAGTAGTTGAATACAGTCTTGGCTAAGGTGACGAAGATGGATAGTTTTACCAGCCTTCTTATAGCGTTCAGCTAAACTATCAATGGCCTCGATTGCACTGTGATCGGCCACACGACTATATTTAAACTCAATGATCACATCGCTTGGGTCATTAGCTACATCAAACAATTCAGCAAAGTTTTTTACTGAGCCAAAGAACAGAGGACCATGTAACTCATAAACTTTAGAGCCTTGTTCATCAATATAGTTATTCGTATAAATGTGCTTTGCATGTTCCCAAGCAAAAACAAGTGCAGATACAATCACACCAACACAAACTGCAATAGCAAGGTCCGTAATTACAGTCACACCAGATACAAGTACAATTACGAATGCATCTGTTTTAGGAATTCGTTTCATCAATCTAAAACTTGACCATTCAAAGGTGCCTAATACAACCATAAACATAACACCTACAAGTGCTGCTAACGGGATCATTTCAATTAAACTTGCCGCGAACAGAATGAAACCAAGAAGTAATACTGCGGCAGTGATCCCAGATAAGCGACTTCGACCTCCTGAGTTAATATTGATCATTGACTGTCCGATCATGGCACAGCCACCCATCGCACCAAATACACCACAGGTAACATTTGCAGCACCTTGACCAATACATTCTTTATTCGAATTACCACGTGTCTCTGTGATTTCATCAATTAAAGTTAAAGTTAAAAGTGACTCAATCAGACCAATAGCTGCTAGAACGAGCGCATAAGGGAATATAATTTTGAATGTTTCAAAATTGAATGGTACAGCTGGAATGTGGAACTCAGGGAAACCACCAGCAATTGTTGCATCTAAGTTACCTGACATATCTTTTAAGTAATCAAGTACAGTTCGTGACTCTAAATCGAAACCAATCACTAAACCCGTTACAACTAAGATGGCAGCTAAAGACGATGGTATTGCAGTTGTTAATTTAGGCAAGAAATGAATAATTGCCATAGTTAAAGCCACTAAACCTGCCATTAAATAAAGATCTGTACCTTGCATCCACTGCAACTGCCCCGCTTCATCCATAACTTTAAATTGACCAAGCTGAGCTAGGAAGATAACGATAGCAAGGCCATTAACAAAGCCAAGCATTACAGGATGCGGAACCATTCTTATAAATTTACCGAGTTTAAAAATACCCGCTAAAATTTGCAGCACGCCCATTAATAGAACTGTAGCAAACAAATACTCAACACCATGTTCAATAACTAGGCTTACCATTACAACCGCTAGCGCCCCAGTAGCACCAGAGATCATACCTGGACGTCCACCGAAAATAGAGGTAATTAAACCTACGATAAAGGCTGCATATAAGCCAACTAAAGGATCTACATGCGCAACAAATGCGAATGCAACAGCTTCCGGAACCAGTGCTAATGCAACAGTTAAACCGGACAAAATATCATTTTTAGCAGAGCTCGGTGCTTTGCCCAATAAATTGAACATTCATTTCCTCGATGTGTTAGATATATATTTTAATAATTATGAATAGAAAAGCGCTGGATTATAGCTAAATCCAGCGCTTTTAACAAACTGACTACAACTTTACAGTGTAGTAGAAATTGATGACAAACGAGTTTATAAAGGCAATGCAGTGGTTCTTTTTACACAAGTCATAGTTACATTAGAGTGTACTTCTTGTACATACTCTAAGTTTAGTAGGTTGTCGCGCACAAAGCGTTCATAGCCATCTATGCCTTTCGAAATAATACGCAACATAAAGTCCATAGTCCCTGCCATTGTGTAGCATTCTGTCACTTCATCATAGCTAAGAATAAGCTCTTCGAACTCAGCTAGATTGTTACGGCCATGGTTTGATAATCGCACATTAGCGTAGACTAACATATCAAAGCCAAGCTTTTTGTCATCTAATAACGCAACCTTTCCTTTGATATAGCCATCTTGCTCTAATTTTGCAATACGACGCCAACATGGTGATTGAGAAAGGCCAACTTTGTCTGCAATTTCAGCAGTCGATAAGCTTGCATCTTGTTGGATTAAAGCCAAAATTTGTCTGTCAACTTGATTTAAAGACATAAATATAAAGATCTCTTGTTTATACGAGAATTTTATTCTCTTTATTAGATTAAATGTTAGTTGTATTTAACCAAATCGGCCACTCATAAATGGATTATGTGCTTTCTCATATCCAATTGAAGTATTTGGCCCATGCCCAGAATATACTTCGACGTCATCCGGTAAGGTAAATAATTGTGTTTTAATAGAATGCGTTAATTGTTGGCTGTCTCCTTTTGGGAAATCTGTTCGACCCACGGAGCCTTTAAATAGTACATCACCAACAAAAACTGCTTTGTTCGCTGCTTCATAAAAAACAATGTGGCCAGGTGTATGACCAGGACAGTGACGAACTTCAAATTTTAAGCAGCCTAACTCAAATACATCGCCATCTTTTAACCAATTATCTGGGTAAAATACTTCATGAGGATCAAAGCCAAACATTTGGGATTGCATAGGCAACGCATCAAACCAAAACTTTTCTTCTTCACAAGGACCAAAAATTTTAATGTCAAGTTGTTTTGCTAATTGAACACATGCACCAACATGATCTAAATGACCGTGTGTAAGCAAAATACAACGAATATTAAGATTATTATCTGTTACATGTTTGAGCAATAACTCAGCATCTCCACCAGGGTCTAATATCGCAGTTTCCCCAGTTTCATTACATGTAATGAAACGTGTATTTTGCATGAATGCAGTGACAGGCTTGGTAACGACTTTCACTGTTTAATTCTCTACTTCTTTTGTTCAATCTTATACTGAAATAAGACTGGATACTTTAAATAGCCCGCATCATAAAATGGGGTTTTCGAATATAACCAATTCAAACGGGCTTTAGGATCAGATTCAAAAACTTTATCTTCTCTGAGTTTTTTATCAAATTCTAAGGCCAATTTAGGATTATCTTTTAACATCGAACGTGCATAAGGTACTAATGCATAATTTTCAACATACTCAGTTCTCTGGAATATTGTATTAAAATCACCCCAAGCAAAAAATGAGTCTGGTGCTTCAGGATGAAGCAAATGGGTAGCAAGTTTTCCTCTAGCTTGGTCTGTAGCTACTCTGTACCATCCATTAAGTGGTTTAACTTCAATATCTTGATAACTGAAATTCGCTTTAACTCTAAAACGTCCTTCAAAAGGCATTTTGTCGAATTCAAAATTTTCAACATCTGCTCTTTTCAATGCAGACACCGGTGAAGTATCCGACACTTTCTCGACAACGATACCTTGCAACGTTAATTTATTGACAATCTGGCTGTATGCTGGCGGCAGATAAAATGCTGTTGGTACTTTTACCTTATTCACAATCTCTTTTCGCCAAAAAATTGGAAGATTTTCATAGTATTCTGCTTCACCCAAATACTTCACTTCAGTTTGGCCAGATAAAGCACTGTTGAACTTTTTATATTTAATACCTTTGAACTTAATAAAATCCGGTTCTTGTGAATACTTACGATCTAAAACAAGTTCACTTGGTGTTGTTTGCTCAGCAACAACTGCACTTTTTAGTGTTTGATAGTGGATTGATAAAGCGTCAATGGCGCCATCAAGAAAGACATATGTACCGAGAACCCGTTGCTTATAAGGTTTTAACGAATGATTTTCTACCAATATAGTGGGGACTGTCGCTAAATCGCCCCAACCATTTGAAAACCTTGGCCCCGCAATCCAACCTGCTAAACCAGACTTAAACTCTCGCTTGTCCATGACAAAAACCAGAGGTCCAGGAACATGTTCGCTGTCTGTTAATGTCTTATGAATATGTGGCTGAAACTTATCTTCTAAAATCTTTGCTATTTTCGGTGATTCACTCGCAAAAGAAGGCGTAAAACCATACGTCACATCATATTGGTAGTCCGCGCCATCAGTTACATGTACATCAACATATAAATCAGGTTTAAATTCATTGATTACGTTGATCACTGACATCACTTCTGGGGTATCTAGTTTTGTGTAATCACGATTTAAGTTAAGGTTGTTACCATTAGTTCTGAAGCCCATTTCAACAGGGCCTCGTTGGTTAATTCGATTAAATTTACTACGACGCTCATGACCATCGACGTTTAGAATTGGAATAAAAAGAATATTAACTTTTGTCAGTATATCTCTTCTTTTACCAGTTGCTATATCTCTTAAAAGCATGAAACCTGCATCTTTGCCATCAATCTCACCCGAATGAATTCCAGCTTGGATCAAAATCGTTGGCTTGCCATTACTTTTAATCATATTTGCAGAGAATTGACCACTTTCACTGGCAACAATCATTTTGATATTTCGTCCAGCATTACTCTGCCCGATATCAATACTTGCAAATTGAGTTGGATTTGCAGCAATTAAACGATCAACAAACTTAATTGTGTCTTCGTAGCTAGGAGAAACCTCTCCACCACTGAGCTCAAAATCCGTCGTTAAAGGGCCTGAATTCTGAATTAATTGCAAACTTTTACCTTGCCAAGGCATTAATGGCGGCAGATGACCATTCACACTCAACACAGTAGATAACATAATAACGTTTGCAAACATGTAAAAGACTCATTAACAATTTATAAGTTAGATGAATTATATCAATCTTTTACAATCCAATTTAGAATGTGCGGTGATTCAACAAAAAAATGCAGCAAATGACATATTCGGCATTTTTTATCTATGAAATTAACTTGAAATAACAAAATGAAATCAATATTAATCACTGGCTGCTCGTCTGGTATCGGGTATTTTTGTGCAAAAGAACTTCATAAAATGGGCTATAAAGTCATTGCTAGTTGTCGTAAGCCTGAAGATGTCTCACGTCTTATCGGTGAAGGATTAAACTGTGTTCACCTCGATTTGGCCAATGAGCAAAGTATTGAATCAGGCTTCAATGAAGCTCTTAAGCTTTGTGACAATAAACTCGATATCCTCTTTAATAATGGTGCTTATGGCCAACCAGGCGCTGTCGAGGATTTATCGACTCAAACTTTACGGGCACAATTCGAAGTCAACTTTTTTTCTTGGCACCACCTTACTAATCTCGCAATTAAACATATGAGAAAGTCAGGAACAGGCAAAATAATTCATAATTCTTCTGTGCTTGGTTTGGTTGCGCTTCCCTATCGAGGTGCTTACAACGCAAGTAAGTTTGCGCTTGAAGGTTTAACTGATACTTTGAGAATGGAGTTAGCTGAGACTGATATTCACATCAGTTTAATTGAACCAGGACCGATTGCTTCTAAATTTAGAGAAAATGCTAAACAGGCTTTCATAACTAACATTGAGATTGAACAAAGTGCACACGCTAACAACTATCGCGCACAACTAGACCGCTTAGAAAGCCAAACATCTCCACAAAAATTTACTTTAGGTCCAGAAGCGGTGCTAGAAAAGTTACTTCATGCAATGAATGCAAATAAACCTAGGCCACGTTACTACGTCACATTTCCAACCTACTTCATGGGTGTTATGCGTCGTATTTTAAGTACAAGACTTCTAGATAAAATCTTAATCAAAAACCGCTAAAACTAAAAAAGGAGCCATAGGCTCCTTTTAAATCAATAAGTTTAAAACTTATTAAGCAGAAAGACCGTCTTTTGCTTTAGCAACTAATGCTGCGAAAGCTACTTGGTCGTATACTGCGATATCAGCTAGGATCTTACGATCGATTTCAACAGATGACTTTTTAAGGCCATTGATGAAACGGCTGTAAGATAGGCCGTTTTGACGTGCTGCAGCGTTGATACGTGCAATCCATAGTTGACGGAAAGTACGTTTCTTAGCGCGACGGTCACGGTAAGCGTATTGACCTGCTTTAGTTACAGCTTGGAACGCTACGCGGTAAACACGTGAACGTGCTCCGTAGTAACCTTTAGCTTGCTTTAATACTTTTTTGTGACGTGCACGTGCGATAACACCGCGTTTAACTCTTGCCATTTCTGATATCCTCTATTAAGCGAATGGTAACATACGATCGATTAGGCCTAGGTCATTCTTATGAACCATAGACTTAGCACGAAGGTGTAGTTTACGCTTTGAAGACTTCTTAGTCAGAATGTGACGAAGATGCGATTGTTTACGCTTATAACCGCCTGAAGCAGTCTTTTTGAAACGCTTAGCTGCGCCTCTGTGTGTTTTTAGCTTGTAAGCCATTGCAATAACTCCAAATGTATTGCGCTAATCAATGTAATAAGGCGGGTAAAACCACTTGTAGAGCCTTATTACAACCTAAATTCTGGTGAGAAATTAATCTACTTTTACAGACCAGTTGAACTAGGTAGCCAAAGCATTTGAGACCTAGTTCAAAATCGGAGCGTATTATGCCGTGTTTATGCTTTCTTAGCAATAGGTGCCATCATCATAATCATTTGGCGACCTTCAACTTTATTTGGGAAAGATTCAACTGTTGCGATATCTTCCAAATCAGTTTTAACACGTTTTAATAAATCTATACCAATTTCTTGGTGAGCCATTTCACGGCCACGGAAGCGAATAGTGATTTTAGCTTTATCACCAGCTTCTAAGAATTTTCTTAGGCTACGTAATTTAACTTGGTAATCACCGATGTCAGTACCTGGACGGAACTTAATCTCTTTGATTTGAATTTGCTTCTGCTTTTTCTTTTGTTCTTTTTGTACTTTTGCTTTTTCGAAAATGAACTTTCCGTAATCCATCACCTTACAGACTGGCGGTTCAGCATTAGGACTTATTTCTACTAAATCCACACCTAGTTCATCAGCAATAGCTTGAGCTTCTCTTAACGAAACAACACTAGGTTCTTGGCCTTCAACGCCAGTTAATCGAACTTCTCTCGCTGTAATTTCATCATTAATACGATGTTGTTTTTGAGCTGTTGGTTGCCCTTTTTTGCCGCCTCTAATGGTACGATCCTCCAAAAAATCAAAAGATAGAGCGTGTAGCATTAAGTATTGTTGTTAGCTACACGCCATAATTTTATTTACGGTTTTTAATCTCTTCGCTTACTTTTGCGATAAAGTCTTCAACCGAGAACTTGCCAAGGTCTTCACCTTTACGAGTTCTTACCGCAACCTCTTGTTGTTCGACTTCTTTATCACCAACAACAAGTAAATACGGGATACGTTTTAATGTATGCTCACGAATTTTAAAGCCAATCTTCTCATTTCTCAAGTCAGCACAAGCTCTAATTCCAAGTTTATTTAATTTTTGCACAATTTCTTGTACATAATCAGCTTGTTTATCGGTGATATTCATAATCACCACTTGCTTTGGTGCTAACCAAGTTGGGAAAAGACCCGCATATTCTTCTGTTAAGATACCGATGAAGCGCTCAATAGAACCTAAAATTGCACGGTGGATCATAACAGGCGTCTTACGCTCGTTATTTTCGGCAACATAAGTTGCACCTAAACGACCCGGTAAAGCAAAATCTAATTGCACTGTGCCACATTGCCATGCACGGTCTAAGCAGTCATATAATGTGAATTCAATTTTAGGACCGTAAAACGCACCTTCACCTGGTAGGTATTCAAATTCAATACCATTCGCTTTTAATGCATCAGCCAATGCTTTTTCTGATTTATCCCACATTTCGTCGTCACCGATACGCTTTTCTGGACGCGTTGATAACTTAACAACTATGTTTTCAAAACCGAAAGTTGAATACGTGTCATATACCATTTTGATACATGCTGACACTTCATCCATCACCTGCTCTTCGGTACAGAATACGTGCGCATCATCTTGAGTGAAACCACGTACACGCATCAAGCCGTGTAATGCACCTGATGGCTCATTACGGTGACAACAACCAAACTCAGCCATACGCAATGGCAGATCACGGTAAGATTTTAGACCTTGGTTGAAAATTTGTACGTGACCTGGGCAGTTCATAGGCTTAATAGCATATTCACGTTTTTCTGATTCAGTTGTGAACATCGCATCTGAATACTTATCCCAGTGTCCAGACTTTTCCCAAAGACCACGGTCCATCATTAATGGGCCTTTTACTTCTTCGTAGCTGTACTCACGTAACTTTTCACGAACAAAGTCTTCAAGCTCACGGTAAATGCTCCAGCCATCATTATGCCAAAATACCATGCCTGGCGCTTCTTCTTGCCAGTGCCATAAGTCTAACGCTTTACCAATTTTACGGTGATCACGCTTTTCAGCTTCTTCAAGACGCTTTAAGTATGCTTTAAGCTGTTTCTTATCGGCCCAAGCTGTACCGTAAATACGCTGTAGCATCTTGTTATCAGAGTTACCACGCCAATACGCACCAGCCACTTTCATGATCTTAAAGTGTTGGCAGAACTTCATGTTTGGCACGTGAGGACCACGACACATGTCTACGTATTCTTCGTGATGATAAAGACCTGGTTTGTCATCCTTCGAAATATTTTCGTCTAGGATTTCAATTTTGTAGGTCTCACCGCGTGCTTCAAAGGTGTCTCTTGCTTCTTGCCAAGTTACTGTTTTCTTAACAACGTCATAATTTGTTTTTGCAAGCTCAAGCATGCGCTTTTCAATTGCATCTAAATCTTCTTGTGTTAGAGAGCGATCTAAATCGATGTCGTAGTAAAAGCCATTGTCGATAGTCGGACCAATCGCCATTTTCACATCAGGGAAAAGCTGCTTTATTGCATGACCAATTAAGTGAGCACATGAATGACGGATAATTTCTAAACCGTCTTCATCTTTTGCTGTGATGATTTGTAGATTTGCATCTTCAGAGATTAAATCACATGCATCAACTCTTTCACCATTCACTCGTCCAGCGATGGTTGCTTTGGCAAGACCAGGACCGATATCTTGAGCTACTTCTAATGTTGTTACTGGATTTTCAAAAGCACGCTGACTGCCGTCAGGAAGCGTAATTACAGGCATGATAATTCCTATTTACAGTGGTGACACCTACCAAGTATCACGTGTATTAAAATTTAAAAATTGAGAACCTTTTACAACGCTTTTACGAATAAGCATTGATAAACTTATTGACTAAGTTAACTAAGGATTTTTAGTGAAGCTTATTTTGGCCTTCACAGTGACTAAATTCAAGGGAAAGACTAAAATTAACTTTGTAAATTGATGAATAATTGAAATTTTAAATGCTTGAACATGAATCAATAAAAATTGCCACGTTTAATCTGCTCAATTTTGCAGCACCCCCGTATCGTTTTTATTCTGAATTCGAAGGGTATACACAAAGTCAGTGGCAATCTAAAACTTTATTTATTTCTGAATTGTTAGCTCACATGTCACCTACCGTGGTTGCCTTCCAAGAAGTGTTTTCAGTAAATGAGCTAGAAGAGATTTGTAAAGAGCAAGGCCTGCCCTATTTCTCGGCCGTTTCAGCTGTCAAGCATGAAGCTTTAAAACCCGATGTACTGTATTCTCCGGTTGTTGCTATTGCTTCTAAATATCCAATTGAATCTTTAAATTGTCTGCTCCCCAATAAAGACTTACTTGATTATTTTGGCCATCAAACACCATTTGGTTTTAACCGCACGCCCATTAAATGCAAGATAAATTTACCTGGCATTGGTTTTGTAAGTTTTTATGTGGTCCATTTAAAATCACAGCGGCTTATCACCGATGGTAATCTATTCGAGCAAATAAATGCAGAGCCTAAACTTCGTCATTATTACGAGCAGTCATTTGCATTACTTAGAAACAGCCAAGACCGCTCATTAGAAGCTTCAATAATCATGCACGATGTTATGACCAATAATCAAAATATGCCTGTTATCGTTTTAGGTGACTTCAACCATAATCTTGAGCATGCAAGCTTGTTACCTTTTAATATTGCCAACGATCATTCGTTCAAAGATGTTCCTTCTGAAAGTGGCTTAATTGATAGCTATATACTTTCACAGCAGGCCATGCAGGGTGAAGAAAAACCTGCAACACATTTTTATCGTGGTAAAGGTAATGTATTAGATTATATTTTACTCTCACAACACTTTGATCCCGTGCAAAGTAACTGTGCTATCAAAGAATTGAGCTATTTTACATTCAATGGCCATTTATCAACACAAAGAGATGGAGAAGATATTCGATATTCAGATCATGCAGCTATCATGATTGATTTATCAGTTTAAGCTTTAGCTTTATTCGTCTCACCGTTATAATTACTAACTAGTTTCAATATATTGGAAAGATTATGAGAACATGTGGTGTTGAAATCACAGGCAGTGAAGTACTTTTATGCTTGCTGACAAAAGAAGAAGACGTTTTTGATATTCGCGATGTACGTCAAACACGCTTTACCCTTGGTCAGGTTGGCCAAAACACTGAAGAAATGCGCAAATTCCAATTTGATTTCGCAAAATTATTAGAAGATTATCAAGTTGACTCAGTTGCCATCAAACAACGAGCACCTAAGGGTAAATTTGCAGGTAGTGCGACAGGTTTTAAAATCGAAGCTGCCATTCAATTAATAAAAGATGTGGATGTCAAAATTTTATCTGCAACTGAAATTAAAGAGCAATTGAAGCGTAACCCACTACCAATCGACTTTGAAGAAACTGGGCTTAAGAAATATCAAGAGACTGCATTTGTTAATGCATACGTATACATCATGATGAAAACATACCGCCCAGAAGAGCTATAAACAATAGACTCAATAAATATCCGGCAATATCTGGCCGGATATTTATTTCACTTAAGACAGGTTTATTTATGCGTTTCATATAAAGAATCCGACACCTTTCTTAAATCAACATTATCAATATAGTCATCACTCAACGTCAAAATTGCATTTAAGTTATTTACTAACTTTTCTTTTTGTAGCTCACCTGGCTTCAATGCCGTTTGTAATAAATGTAATGCCATATCGGCCATAAGCAAACGTTGTTTTTCTTGCCAATCTTCATCTGCACGGCTTGCAGGATGTAATCTAATGGCCTCTTCAACTTGATCGTGAATCGACCAACTTAAAGTTAAAATATCTTGTCTCTGCTGCTTTTCCATAGCACACCTCTAGGATTGAAATTAGGCCGTGAATATCTTTTAAATGTGTTTTTTAATGCAAGGTTCCACAACTTTTAGCTTTGATCAAATAAATGAAATCTTCAATACGCCTTTGGTCATATCTTATAGTGAATTGTTTTGTGCTTTAGGGTTTTTTGGGTAGTAGTTTGTAGGCTGGCTCTGGCATAAATCAAATTCACGGGTGTTTTTATAAGGTAGCTTCATAAAACCCGCCACGCCAAAGTTGTCGATACACAATGCGTACTGCATGATTTCTTCTAAAAGCGCTTTAAATTGTTTTTCTTTAGATGCATCAAGCAATCGATAGTAATGGTGTATTTTCAAACGGTTTTCTACCGATTCAAAAATAATACACCCGGTGTGGTGAATTTTGTTTAGCTCAAAAACGCATTGAATGATACTTTTTGGCAACTGCAATTGCTCGTCAGGGTCTTTACCATCTTCAAAATAACTATGTGGACGGGTAATTTCTTGGCTACTGGTATCGACTACGGAGTAATTTAATTGTGGTAGTACATCAAAAATAAACGCGCCGGTACTATCTCGCTCTAACTGTATCGTTTGCCTTGCATCGAACAAACAACATTTGAACAACCCCTTTTGGCTAATACCTTGGGCGAGCATAACTGTCGCATTAACTGAGTCAGTGAATGCCTTATGCAATGTGTCATCATGCAAAATAAGACTTGATTCAATATGTAAATTCTCTTCTCGCCAATGAAAGCTTAAGCCACCTACCACCGGAAATTTTGCTAATCGACTTATCGATGCTAAAAAAGCTTTTTCGGTATCTCCGGTATCAAACAAAAACTCTTTATAATACCTGTCGAGCTGAGCATCATTCACATCGAGTAACTGTTCGTTATGATCGGCGCGACGTAAAAACTCCTTGCGAGAACTATACACTACAGTATCAGGCTCAAGTTCAAATTCATGAACCCAAAATGGGATTGTAGCTTTCGTTGTTTTATTATTTAATTCGGGCAAATAAACTTTAGCCATACTTGGCATATTGCGGATGAAGTAGTCTCCTGCTGCATCTCGTAATTTTTTGTCCTTAGACAGCATATTGTCTATGACTGTCGCAAATTCCTTTGGTAGCCCTAGGCTTGCAGCCGGAATGACACCCACACCAAAGCGGCATGATTGTGCACTGGCCAATGCATAGAGTGTTGATGCAACACCTTGTTCATCAAACCGTGGCGATGACTGCATACCTGACATTTGTTCATCACCAATAAAGTACACATCCCCCATGCGGGCATTGGTACTCGATAAATCTGCCGACATTAAGTCCATGATGTTGCTGGCAATGACTTCTCCATATTCATCAATTTGCGCATAGACAGAGCTGCCCCAATCAACCAGAGAAAACTCATCTGTATCAACATCCCAAACAATATTTGACGGTTTGATGTCACCGTGGACAATAGGTTGTGGACTTAAACCATTTTTATGACGACGCAAATCTAACAACACATTTCTGAGTTTTAACGCTAAGCTCATGATGTCTTGCACGGAGAAACGGCCTCGTTTAAGTGAGATTTTTTCTAAATCTTCTCCTTTTGCTCTGGCCATCATCAAAATGCCTTGTTTTTTTACCCGTTCAAAAGCAAAAAATTTAGGCACCATAGGATTGTTTATTTGCGATAGCATATAGGCTTCGTCTTCAAGCCTATCTCTGACACTTTGAGCAAGGGTAATTCGAGAGAATTTAAACACCCACTCCTGCCCGTCTTCACCAATACCTGCGAATACAAATCCGAAAGCACCTGAGCCAATTTCTTCAACATTGCTATAACCAAGTAACTGCAATTGTTTTTTACATATATTTAGCCACTGTCTATGCTTTTTTGCGTCATGGTGAGAGAGCAGATAAATAGATTGCTGTTCGTTGATATAGAAATTATTGATTGATTTGGCAGTCATAATTATTGTTGTTTTGATCAAAAAAGGCCGATAAATCGGCCTTTTATATTGAAGATTAAGCTTGTTCTATTTTAGCCCAAGAATCTCTTAAACCAACCGTTTGGTTGAATACAAGACCTTCTTCTTTATTGTCGCGGCAATAATAACCTAAACGCTCAAATTGGAAGCCTTGTTCAACGGCTGCTTGAGCTAAAGACGGCTCAAGTTTAGCTGATTTAATCACAGTGAGTGAGTCAGGATTAAGCGTTTCAACAAACGACTCAGCAGCGGCTGGGTTTGGTACATTGAACAATCTGTCATACTGGCGTACTTCAGCTTCAACACAGTGTGTAGCCGACACCCAGTGAATAACACCTTTTACTTTACGGCCATCAGCTGGGTTTTTGCCTAGTGTATCTGGATCATAACTACAGAAGATAGTTGTGATATTACCCTCAGCATCTTCTTCAATACGTTCAGCTTTAATAACATAAGCATTGCGTAAGCGTACTTCTTTGCCAAGTACTAGACGCTTGAACTTCTTATTCGCTTCAACGCGGAAATCTTCACGCTCAATGAATAACTCTTTCGTAAATGGTAATTCACGGGTGCCCATAGACTCTTCAGAAGGATGGTTAGGTGCAACTAATTGCTCAACTTTGCCTTCTTCGAAGTTTTCTATCACAATACGTACAGGGTCGATAACTGCCATCGCACGCGGTGCGTTATTGTTTAGGTCATCACGAATACATGCTTCTAACATGCCCATTTCAACCATGTTATCTTGCTTGGTGATACCGATACGCTTACAGAACTCACGAATTGAAGCTGGTGTGTAACCACGACGACGAAGGCCTGCGATAGTAGGCATGCGTGGGTCATCCCAACCATCAACATGGTTCTCAACAACTAAATCATTTAGCTTACGCTTTGACATAACCGTGTATTCAAGGTTTAAGCGAGAAAATTCGATCTGTTGTGGGTGACACTCTAAAGAGATGTTATCTAAAACCCAGTCATAAAGACGGCGGTTATCTTGGAACTCAAGTGTACATAGTGAATGTGTAATACCTTCTAACGCATCAGAAATACAATGCGTGAAGTCATACATAGGGTAAATGCACCACTTATCACCTGTTTGGTGGTGATGTGCAAAGCGAATACGGTAGATGATAGGATCACGAAGTACCATGAATGAGCTAGCCATATCAATCTTAGCTCTAAGAACACATTCGCCCTCTTTGAACTCACCTTTACGCATTTTTTCGAATAAAGCTAAGTTTTCTTCAACTGGCGTGTCTCTGTATGGACTATTTTTACCTGGCTCTGTTAATGTGCCTCGGTATTCACGCGCTTCATCAGGTGATAAGAAACATACATACGCCAAACCTTTTTCAATTAGTTCAACTGCGTAGCCATGAAGCTTATCGAAATAGTTTGATGAATAGCAAATTTCACCGTCCCAGTTAAAACCTAACCAAGATACATCTTCTTGAATTGACTTAACGTAGTTGATGTCTTCTTTTTCTGGGTTTGTGTCATCAAAACGTAAGTTACATAAACCTTGGTAATCTTGAGCAATGCCGAAGTTTAAACAAATAGATTTCGCATGGCCAATATGTAGAAAACCATTTGGCTCAGGTGGAAAACGTGTATGAGTAGATTGATGCTTGCCACTAGCTAAATCAGCATCAATAATATTTCGAATAAAGTTAGTTGGGCGATTTTCTGTGTCCGCCATAGATATGCATTCCTCTGAATCAAGCATTCTTATACTTGCCGCATTATTACAAAAACAAATAAGAACTAACAGATGTTAAGCCGTATTATTTAAAGAAACTGTCTTAGAAATCTAAAACCGTTCGAAAATATGACAATTGTCTTAAACATTGTCCTATCGCAATAAATCTTTCATGAAAACTCGTTAATGTTCGCCTCAGATTGACTACCAAGGATTTAAGAAAATGGCATCTAGCAGTTCTAACCGAGTTTATATTCCAACAAACGCAAGAAACAACCAATATATCTTAGCCGAGTTCAAGCCTGGTGATGAGTTTGTATCAAGCTTTGACAATATTGATAGTTGTTATGAGCGCATTGCACGAAAGTTATTTTTAGCCTGTGAAGAAAATGGCTTGTACAACGTTCACATGATTGCCAATGATAAGTTGCCTATTACACGTTTTCATGAAGAGTCATATTGCCTACAAACAGAAAAGCAAATGTTATTTTTCTATAACCCGAAATACCATGAAGCACACAAGTCATATTGGCAAAATGGCGTAAGAGCAAAGAAAGTACGCCTACTATTTTTAGCTACAGGTGATGAACTGCGTGCCAACGCAGCAAATTTTCATAAGAAAGTAATCAAAACATTACAAGATTTAAAGTCTAATTTGGGCGTTGAAGATGAGTTTAAAGTAAGAGACCACCAGCATCTTACTTATGACTTGTTTGCTAGAGTTAAGGGTCATAAAGAGACGTATGGCTATAAACTAAGAAGCCTCTATCCTAGATACGAAGCTCGCCAATGCCATATTCCAGAAAATCATACAGAAATGACCTATGTTACATTCAACATCCCGGTTACTCGTGCTTTAAAAACTCAGTTCAAGCACTTACTTGAAGATGAGCACTACACACAATTTTATACTTTTATAGAAGATAAATTCTTTAGTGCTTGCGGTTATAAACAAATAACACAGGCCGGCTTTGTTGCGGATGGGCGTCTGCCATTAGTACGAAATAGCAAGATTGATAAGTCTGCACAAAATAGCGAATTACAAAAGTTAAGCTTTGATATTTGTTCTGATGATGTGCAGTTTAAAGCGCACTGGGATAAATCTCAGTTAGTTGATACTTTGCATTTTGTAGTTGTTGCAAAGTCAAGCGACAACAAGGATATGGGATATGGCAAGTTCATGAATAATGTAGAAGCTATGATCAGAAGTTTATCTCAAACACTCGAGCTTTCTCCTCAAAAGCAAGAACTTAACGTACGCTTCTTCCAACATATTAGTTATTGCGCTTAAATATCAAAAGGTACTGTATGAATTCCACAATACAGTACCTTATTTTAATCCACAGTATATTTAGTTACGATTTCTTGGATTTTACCTAGTTCCTTTAAGCGCTTTATTGCAGTATTAAGTTTTGGTAAAAGATGCTTTTTTGACTTATTCAATCTAATTTTCAATTCACCTTCTGTATGGAGCTGGTCGAGTCTAATTGAAACGCCAAGTTTATCTGCCCAATATTTAGCTGGTAAATCTCCAATCAAAACTCGCTCCACACGTTTTTTAGATAATGCCAGAACTAACTCTTTTTCTGATTTAAAATCTATACGCGTAAAAGTATTATCATCAAAATAGTAGTAACCTAAAATAGTACCTACCTCATCTTCATATGCCATGGGTGAAAGTTTGGTTGAAGACAAGCTTGCATAATATTCTTTAATACCTAATAAACTATCTGAAAATATAAATTGTTCTCCCGCAAACTCATTAGCAAACCATGCTGGAGACACAACATCGAAATCTAACAGGCCGTTTTCCATTGCATATACCGTTCTTTTTGGAGGAAACTTGAGCTCAATGCCATGAATGTCAGCCTCTTGAAGAATTAAAGGGATTAATTCACCTAAAATTCCGGGGTTGTTTTGCTCTGGGATATAGTATGGGTACCAAGAATCAGAAGCAGCTAAATTAAAACGTAAGGCTTCTTTAGCTTGCAATGGCATTACCAAAAAAATCAAAAATAGATAAACACTAAATTTCAATTAAATACCCTATAACTAATGAACTAGTTTAAAATACTTCAATCTATCATTCACATCTTTAGTCGATGTTTCTAGTTTGTTCATATCTTGGGACATTTGCTCAAGCATTGATGTATTTTGTTGAGTCGACCTATCAAGATTACTAACAGCAGAATTAACCTCACTAATACTTGTACTTTGTTGCCTAGTCGCATCATTTAAATTTTGGGTTAGTGCATTTACTTCAGAAATATTTTCTAGAATATGTTCTAAACGTTGGTGCGAATTTTGAGAGCTACTATAACTCTCTTCAACCCTATCGATATTTTCTGATACCAGCTCTTTTATCTTCTTAGCAGCATCAGCAGAGCGTTGAGCTAATTCCCTAACTTCACTTGCTACAACAGAAAAGCCCTTACCTTGCTCTCCTGCCCTTGCCGCTTCAACAGAAGCATTAAGTGCCAGTAAGTTTGTTTGAAAAGCAATTTCATCAATCATGACAGTAATTTGAGCTATTTCTTGGCTTGAATCTCTCATGCTCTGTGTTACTTCAACAGAGCTTCTCATTACTTCCATTGCGTCTTCAGCAATTTCTTTAGAGTCGAGCATTTTGTTAGATACAATTAGACTTTGCTCGGCAGTTTCATCAACGCTAGACGCCATTTGCTCCATTGAAGCTGCAATTTCTTCTAATGCCACGGCCTGCTCTGTACTTCTTTTCGAAATATCGCTGGCAAATAATTTTTGGTCGACACAAAGAGATAAGGTGTGAGTCGCTGAATTATTAATATCTGTGAATACATTTTTAAGTTCATTCAATGACTGATTTATTGCTTCACAAATACGATTAATATCTCCCGGATAAGATGTCTCTATTTGATGGTGTAAAGAACCTTGCTTTTGTAATTCAGAACAAACTTGAATTTCATGAATTGCACTATTAAGCATATATAACATGTCATTCATATTGCTCTTTAAAAGAGCGAATTCTCCATGCATTTCGCCCTCAACCTGTTTATCAAACAGGCCCTGTTTAAGATTGGAAGTTACCCCTGAAATTTCAGAAAGTACAAATGACACTCTTTCTGTTGAAAGGTTCATAGCAGTTTTTAATTTATCTAAATGGCCTTTGTATTCCCCTACAACTCTTGAATCCAGAACCCCTTCACTTTGGTGAACTGACACTTGAACAATCTCTAAAATTGCACGCTCTAAGTTATCTAAAGATTGGTTAACGCGTTGTTTGAGGGTATTTAACCGACCAGCATAATTCTGTTTTATACGTACGGAGTATTCACCAACTTGCAGCGATTCAAATAGTTTCTCTGTATCCTCCACAAATTTATCTAAATTATTAGAAGAGGAGTTAAAAGTATTTTTTAACTGCAATAACCTGCCTTGGTAATTTCCATCTAAACGCTTGTTAAACTCGCCACGATTTTGAGCAACAAGCGCATCGGATATTTCATTTACAGCACTCTCGAGACTTTGCATACTTTCGTTAAAAGATGATTTTAACTTATACATTGAACCTTTTTGTTCAGAGGTTATTCTGCCGGAGAAATTCCCTTTTTGAAGCATACTCATGCTATGAGAAACTTCATTAATTGCCGTCTCTATGGTTACCATTGCGAAATCAACTCGGTCTCGTAACGGCCCTTTTATATTTGGTGACATCCTTGCAGAAAAGTCCCCATTACTGAGTGCTGTCATAATTTTATCTAATGCACCCATCGTATCACTTAAAGTCTGGCTGCTTTTGTTTACTCCCTCCTTTAAACTCGCCATATCTCCTTTGCAAGCGTACTTTACTCTTTGATTAAAATCGCCATGAGCAACAAATTCCATCACTGATTTAATTTCATTATTGACCTCGTTCAGTTCTTGTAAAAAATTATTAAATGAACGTGTCGCTTGACCTACCTCATCGTTAAGATCTGAGTTAATTGTTTTCGAAAAATCAAAATCTTGGTTTACTTGAGTTATGAATCCACTGAGATTTTGCAGGCCATCATTTAGACTTTTAGCGACTTTCAATGCAAAACTCACAATTAAGGAAATAATGACAATACAGCTAACCAGAGAAATAACGAGTAATGACATGGCTTTTGTTTTGGTAGATTGCGCATATTGACTAATTAATTGCGATTTTTTATCCGCAATGCCTTTAATCGACTTTATTCTACTTGTTGCATCAGCAAACCAGTTTGAATTATCACGTCCTGAAAAAACTAAATTACCGCTACTGAGTTGTTCTGAGATAAATGTACGGTATGGCAGTATTTGTTCATCAAGGTTGTTTAGCTCTGAAAATTCTGACTTAAATAATTTAGGATCAAGTAATTGCTTAATAAAATCTACTTGTTGAAGTTGGTCACCTTGAAATAAAGATAAACTAGCAAGTTGAGGTAACGAGATCTTACCGCGATTAAAAACGCCATTTAAAAGTCCACGCTCTTGACCTGCGCGCTCTTTCATCCAAAGAATGGCTATTAAGCTCTTCATACTTTTGGTCGCATGTGGGTCGTCTGTATAATTTGCAAAAGTACTTGCTGCATCAAGGGCAAACTTATTAGCTTTAGAATAAAATGCAAAAGCGCCTGATTGTTTGTCTAGTTCATCTACTTTTGATCGAACTGTTTCTAATGCTTTAAAATGCTTAAGTAAATCGTTAATAATGAGTTGAGTAGATTTAGGAAAGTCATCAAGCTGCGCTTCTGTAAGTTTGAAAAGTTGTTTTTTGGCAATATCCGCCTTTTTTCTTTGTGCGAGTACCTTTTCTTTTCCTTTGCCACCACTAGCAAGAAAGCCTGCTGTAAGGCCGCGTTCAACAGCGAAGTTGTGTGCGGTTTGGTCAAGCACACTGACCGCATTTACATAAGCTTCTAATCGAGAAGCACTTTTATAATTTAAGTACTGAGAAAAAACTAAATAAATAAAACTAACTAAAACGAAAAATGTTGGGATAACACTGAGCAGTGTAATTTTTGTTTTAATTTTTAAGTTATTAATTAAGCCATCAAACATGACCGTCAATCCATAGAGCGAAAGTATGTACTTAAAAGATAGTAAACAGCTGAGAAAATAGGAAAAAATTTGAGTAAAAAAAGGCTTTGCATGGAGCAAAGCCTTGATAATATCAATCTTTAAAGTCGAATTCCGCCATCAACTTCGACGACACGACCTGTGAAAAAGTCATTTTCAATGATGTATTTTGCAGTGTGCGCAATTTCTTCCGCTTCGCCTAAACGACCAACCGGTTTCATCTTAACCAAACGCTCTTTCGCTTCAGGTTTCATCGCATCCGTCATTTTAGTACGGATCACACCCGGTGCAATTGCACCGACACGAATACCAAAACGACCAAGTTCTTTCGCCCATGTTGTTGTCATGGCAACTACACCTGCTTTAGCAGCTGCGTAGTTGGTTTGACCCATATTACCCGCGCGAGCAACGCTCGACATATTAACAATGACACCACCTTCTCCGCTTTCGACCATTTTTGCAGCCGCTTCTCGGCCACATAGGAAAACACCAGTGAGATTAACGTCAATCACAGATTGGAATTGTGATAATTCCATTTTCGCAGTGACTACGCCATCTTTTGCTTTTAACAGCAGACCATCGCGAAGTATACCAGCGTTATTAATAAGTACATGTACAGCACCGAAATCACTGACGATGTTGTTGAAAACCGCTTCAACGTCAGCCTCAACACTGACATTAGCCACATATGTTTCAACTTTAACATCAAGCTTAGTCAGTTGCGCTTTTGCTTCAGCCAATACTTCATCTTGCATATCGATTAAAGCAAGGTTAGCGCCTAGTTCTGCCATTTGTGTCGCCATCGCAAAACCTAAGCCTTGCGCGCCACCGGTAATGACAACCGTTTTATTTTTAATGTCCATAATGCAGTCTATTTTTCACTATAAAGTTTAAAGATTGCGCTAAAGTCTTCGGCACCTTTGCCTTGATTTTGCATCAAGTTGTAAAGGTTTTTCGCCAATGCGCCCATAGGTGTTGCCGAGTTAGTTTGTTGCGCAGCTTGCTGAGCTAAACCTAAATCTTTGGCCATTAAGTCCACCATAAAGCCCGGCTTATAGCCATTTGAACTCGGAACATTCTCAAGTACATCTGGACAAGGATTATAAAGCTCTAACGTCCAGTTACGACCTGAGCTGTTAAGCATAATCTCACTCAGCACTTTTGGATCTAGACCATGGTCTATACCCATCTGTAGCGCTTCACTGGTCCCTGCCATAAGTATACTTAACAGCATATTGTTACAGATCTTCGCAACTTGCCCTGCACCAATGTCACCTGCATGATAAATATTTTTACCCATGTTAGGCAGTATCGTATTTGCCAATTCAAAACACGCCGTTGACCCACCCACAATAAAGGTTAGCGTGCCTGCTGCGGCACCTGCAACACCACCAGAGACCGGTGCATCTACGAATTTAATACCCGCTTCGCCAAGTGCTTTGCCAACAAATTGTGCTGATTCTGCATCAATTGTTGAGCAATCAATAACTAAAGTGCTTTTGTTTAAATGGTTTACTAGGCCATTTTCGCCAGTGTAAATCGCTTTAACATGCTTGCCTGCAGGTAACATACTGACAACAAAATCAGCGTTCTTGCAGACTTCTTCTACCGCGTTTACGGCAGTTGCACCGGCTTCTACAAGAGATGCGATTGCGTCTGGGCTTAAATCAAAAACGCGTACTTCGTGACCCGCTTTAACCAAGTTGATGGCCATTGGACCACCCATATTGCCTAAACCAATAAATCCAATTTTTGCCATTGTTATATTCCTTACAAACCTTGAAGTGGATGCTCTGACCAACGCGCTTTAAAAAAAGCGTTAACCGCTTCATCAGTCACACTTTGTGTATTTTCAAACTGCCAGTTTGGTGCGCCATCTTTATCGATTAATAATGCACGAACACCTTCTTGGAATTCACCAAATTCACCTGCAGCTACCGACATACCAAGCTCTAATCTAAAGCAGTCTGATAATTCCAAACCCTTTGCGCGTTTTAATTGTTCGCTGACAAGCTTTGCACTTAATGGTGAGCCATGTTGCAGTGATTTTTGTGCGCGAGATAGCCATTTGTTATCCGTTGCATCAAGAGACAAAATGGCATCAATTTGCGACTCTAAGCTGTCTTTAGTGTCAAGCTCTGCTATCACTGATTGTAGTGGTTCAATTTCGCTCGCTGGCTCGTTACTCGATTGGTTTTGTAGTGAATGCAACACCTCAGAGAGTAAGCCATGATTATACTCTGCGCTGTTTTTCCAATCTGTACCCAATAAGCTTGCTAACACCTCACCGTAAAGTTCGGCATTAACAAAATGATCTGCCAAACCAACAAATTGAGCATCTTTGGCATTGATTGACGCGCCTGTCAGGCCTAAGAATAAACCCACACCCGCTGGCATCTTATTTAAGAAATAGCTGCCACCGACATCTGGGTATAAACCAATAGTGATCTCAGGCATAGCAATACGGGCTGTTTCTGTCACAACGCGGTGACTTGCGCCTGCCATTAGACCTAAGCCGCCCCCCATGATGATACCGTTACCCCAAAGTAAGATAGGCTTTTCATAAGTGTGGATTTGATAATCAAGTGTATATTCTTCGCTGAAGAAGGTTTCAATATGCTTATTGCCATCATTCGCAGCCATTGCTTTGTATAAGCTGACTACATCACCACCGGCGCAAAACGCTTTTTCACCATGACCTTTTAAAACTACCAAAGCGATGGCATCGTCATTCGCCCATTCAGTTAACTGAGGCGCTAACAAGCGGATCATATCTAAGTTGAGTGCATTCAGTGCTTTTGGCACGTTTAAGGTGGCAAACGCCACCTTTTTGCCATTATCACAGTCAGCCAACTCAAATACGACTGGCGCATCTGCTTGGTTTAATAACTGTAATTTTGCCATTAGCCGTTCACCCAATTTGGTTTACGTTTTTCTAAGAACGCATTCACGCCTTCTTTTTGATCTTGCGTATCAAACAAGGTCACAAATAGTTCACGCTCTAGCGGCAGTGCACTGTTGATTGTGCCTGTGCGACCTTTTTGAATAAGCGCTTTACAAGCAGTCACCGCAACTGGGCTTTGATCTGCCACTTTTTCAGCTAGAGCAAGTGCGGCATTGAGTACCTCGCCAGTTTCAACCACTTCTTCCACTAGGCCAATTTGTTGTGCTTTGTCAGCTTTTAGACGTTCGCCACATAAAATCATGCGCTTAGCCCAACCTTCGCCAACAAGCCACGATAGGTTTTGCGTACCACCAGCACAAGGCAGTAAACCAACTTTAGCTTCTGGTAACGCCATTTGCGCTTGGCTTTCAGCAATACGAATATCACAAGCAAGCGCCACTTCTAGACCACCACCCATTGCAAAACCGTTGATTGCGGCAATCGAAACACCTCTGAAATCACTCAACGTTTCGAAAGCTTCACCGAATACACGAGACATATCAGCAGCAACACCTTTGTCGCCGTCTGCGAATACGTTTAAGTCAGCACCAGCTGAGAAGAATTTCTCGCCTTCACCTGTGATCACTAAAGCGTAAATTTCTTTATCTTGATTTAGTTCGATTACAAGATTCTTTAAACCGACCAAGGTATCACGTGTCCATGTATTCGCAGGCGGGTTGCTCATTGTTACTACCGCGATGTTACCCTGCTTTTCTAATTTAAGTTGTGCAGTCATTTTGGTTTCCTTATTACAATACGCTTGGCGCGCCTTCAGCTAAAATACGACGACCGATGATCACGCGCATGATCTCATTGGTGCCTTCAAGAATTTGGTGAACACGTACATCACGTACATGACGCTCTAATGGATATTCTTTGATGTAACCGTAACCACCATGAATTTGTAATGCGTCGTCACACACTTTAAAACCAACATCAGTTGCAAATCGTTTTGCCATTGCACAGTAAGTGGTTTTTTCGCTGTCGTTAGTGTCTAGTTTAAATGCCGCAAGGCGAACCATTTGACGTGCCGCAACAAGCTCAGTATTCATGTCTGCAATCTTGAACTGTAGCGCTTGGAATGCCGCAAGGGGTTTACCGAACTGTTCGCGTTCAGTCATATATTGCTTAGCTGTGTTAAGTGCTTGCTGCGCAGTGCCGATTGAACATGTTGCGATGTTAATGCGACCACCGTCTAGACCTTGCATTGCAAACTTAAAGCCCTCACCTTCAGCCCCCATTAGGTTTGCAGCAGGAATACGCACGTTTTCAAAGGTGACAAGACGTGTAGGTTGTGCATTCCAACCCATTTTCTCTTCGGCTTTACCGTATGAAATACCTTCAGCATCCGCTGGTACAACAAACGCAGAAATACCTTTCGGACCCGCTTCACCAGTACGTGCCATTACCACAAGTACGTCAGTTTCACCGGCACCCGAGATAAACATTTTAGAGCCGTTTAACACATAGCTGTCGCCATCTTTATCAGCTTTAGTTTTAAGTGACGCGGCATCAGAGCCTGAACCCGGCTCAGTTAAACAGTATGATGCTAACAACTCACCCATAACTAGTTGATCGATGTATTGTTCTTTAACGGCATCAGTACCAAAGCTTGCAATCATCCAAGTTGCCATGTTGTGGATTGTTAGCATAGCGGTTGTTGCTGTACAGCCCATAGCAAGCTGTTCAAAAATAATGCTTGAATCTAAACGTGATAAACCAAGGCCACCTGCCTCTTCTGGCGTGTATAAACCACAAAAGCCTAGTTCACCGGCTTTTTTAATCACGTCTTTAGGGAAAATATGTTCGCGATCCCACAGCGCAGCGTTTGGCGCTAGTTCACTCATTGCGAATTGATATGCTGTTTCGGCAAATGCCTGTTGATCTTCATTTAGATTAAAGTCCATAAAAGACCTCTTGTTGTCAAAGGTGAGCCGCTCATGTCGGCTCACATTGTTATTATAAAAATAGAATAAAAAGGATTAACGTAGATTTATGCTCATATTAGGGCCAGTTACGACCTCATCATCAAACCAACGTGAAGTCACCGTTTTCGTTTCTGTGTAGAAACGCACACCTTGCTTACCGTAGGTATGCTGGTCACCGTAGAAAGAGTTTTTCCAACCTGTGAATGAGAAGAAAGGCAGTGGCACAGGAATTGGAATATTAATACCTACTTGACCTACTTCGATTTGCTGTTGGAATTTACGCGCGGCTGCACCACTTGCTGTAAATAAAGACGTACCGTTACCGTATGGGTTGCGGTTAATTAGCGCAATTGCTTCGTCTAGCGTGTCAACGAATACACAGCTTAAAACTGGACCAAAGATTTCTTCTTTGTAGATTTCCATCTCTTCTGTTACATCAGTAAATAGCGTCGGGCCTACCCAGTTACCTGCTTCATAGCCTTCAACTGTATAGTCTGAACCATCGACTAAACAGGTTGCGCCTTGATCTTTACCGCTTTGAATAAGTGAAAGAATACGTTGCTTAGCTTGTGGTGTTGTTTGCGGGCCATAAGCCGCTTCAGGGTCGTTCCAAAGACCTGGACGTACGCCTTCAAAACCTTTTTTGATGTCTTCTACCCACTCTTTTGATGAGCCAACAAAAACAGCCACTGAAATACCCATACAACGCTGACCACCAGCACCTACTGACGCACCAACTAGGTTATTCACTGTTTGCGCTTTTGACGCATCAGGCATGATCACCATGTGGTTTTTCGCACCAACGCACGCTTGAACACGTTTTTTGTGCTGTGTACCTTTGCTGTAAATGTAATGGCCAACATTACAAGAGCCAACAAAAGATACGGCTTTGATTTCTGGAGCTTCTAGAATTTGGTCAACTTGGTCTTTTGTACCGTGTACAACTTGTAGTACACCTTTTGGTGCACCCGCTTCTTCGAATAGTTCAACTAAACGCATTGGCGTAAGCGGATCTTGCTCTGATGGCTTAAGTACAAAAGTGTTACCGCATACAATCGCCATTGGGAACATCCAAAGTGGGATCATAGCAGGGAAGTTAAATGGGGTAATACCAGCACACACACCTAGAGGCTGTGTGTAAGAATACGTATCAATGTTTCGGGCAACGTTTTCAACGGTTTCGCCCATCATCATTGCAGGGGCATTTGCAGCTTGCTCAACTACTTCAATACCACGCCATACATCGCCTTTTGCGTCTTCGAACGTCTTACCTAATTCATGACAGATAATGGTCGCGATTTCTTCTTGGTGCTCTTTTAAAAGCGCCGCGTATTTCATCATGATACGAGCACGCTCTGGTACTGGCACGTTGCGCCAAGTCTTAAATGCTTCTTGTGCAGAATCAATCGCTGCTTTTACTTCTTGCTCTGTCGCACAAGGTACTTTTGCAAGTACTTCTTGGTTTGCTGGATTAACAACATCAATCCATTGCTCTGATGATGATTGAGTGAATTCGCCGTTGATGTATAAAGGTACTTGGTGCATTTGCACTCCTCCCCTGGTAAATAGAATAAAGGCACCGCTGTTATATTATTTATACGGTGCCTACAACTTGGTGTGATTAAACTTCGACTGCCAGTGCAACCGCTTCACCACCACCGATACACAGTGATGCAACACCTTTTGAAAGGCCGCGATTACGTAGGGCATGAATTAGAGTAACTAGGATACGCGCACCACTTGCACCGATTGGGTGACCAAGGGCACATGCACCACCATTAACGTTAACTTTGCTTTGCTCAAGACCTAATTCTTTGATTGCTAGCATAGTCACCATGGCAAATGCTTCGTTGATTTCCCATAAATCTACGTCAGCTTTGTCCCAACCCGCTTTTTCAAGTAGCGTGTTCATTGCACCAACTGGCGCAATTGTGAACTCAGCAGGAGCTTGTGAATGAGTTGCGTGAGCAACGACTTTACAAAGTGGTGTTAAACCTTGCTTTTTAGCTTCTGATTCGCTCATCAAAATAAGTGCTGCTGCACCATCTGAGATTGAAGAAGAGTTAGCTGCGGTAATGGTGCCGTCTTTTTTGAATGCTGGACGAAGACCTGGAATTTTGTCCGGACGCGCATTACCTGGCTGCTCGTCAATGGCGACTTCAACGTCACCCTTACGCGTTTTTAAAACATGAGGAACTACTTCGTTATTAAAGCTGCCGTTGTCAATCGCTTCATTTGCTTTGCTTAGAGAGCTAAGCGCAAACTCGTCCATTTCTTCACGCGTAATGCCATAATCATCCGCAGTTGCTTGTGCAAAACAACCCATCGCTTTATTGTCGTAAGCATCTTCAAGACCATCGGCCATCATGTGGTCTTTAATTTCACCATGACCCATACGCATACCGCCACGCGCTTTAGGAATAAAATATGGTGAGTTAGTCATGCTTTCCATACCACCTGCGATTGCAGATGAAATGCTGCCCGCTTTAATTAAGTCATGAGCAAGCATGGCAGCTTTTAAACCTGAGCCACAAACCTTGTTAATTGTCGTTGCGCCAGTTGAACGCGCTAAACCTGCGTGAAGCATAGCTTGACGTGCTGGTGCTTGACCAAGACCTGCAGGTAAAACACAACCCATGATCACTTCATCAATTGATGCGTCCGTAAGCCCTGTTTCGCTCATAACGCTTTTGATTGCAGTTGCGCCAAGCTCTGTTGCGCTTGCGCCTGAAAGTGCACCCATAAAGCCACCCATAGGGGTACGTTTTGCTGCTACGATTACAACTGCTTCGTTACTCATGTTAAACTCCTGTTCACAAGCTTCTTGCTTGTTTGTTTCAAAATGATGATTTGAGCATACCTAATATTTACGTTTACGCCAACGTAAATCTAAAATCAAGTTAATTGCGTTGACTCAAACTGTAAACTTAAGTTGCACGTTTTCCTTGCCAATACTGCTAGAAACTGCGAAAAGGCGGTTTATTTAGTTAGAACTGCATTAAATATTCACACTTTTTATTAACACTCACTATTACATTCCCCAAAACGCAACTTTACCTTTACGTAAACTTCACTTATATTGGTCTAATCTGTTTTGAAGTAAGTGTTAAACAATTATGCAAGATAACCTTAACGAACCAACCTTCTCTATTAGCGAATTGGCTAAGGAATTTGACATTACCACCCGTTCTATTCGTTTTTATGAAGATCAGGGATTAATTTCGCCAGAGCGAAATGGTCAAACCCGCATTTATTCAAAACGAGACAAAGTACGTCTAAAACTTATCTTACGCGGCAAGCGTTTAGGCTTCACTCTGGCTGAAACAGGCAGATTGTTTGAACTATACGATGCCGATAAATCAAGTGCGAAACAGCTCACCACTATGTTGGCGCTAATAGAAGAAAAGAAAGCTGATTTAAGTCAACAAATGGATGACATTAAAGTGGTTCTGATGGAACTTGTTACCGCAGAACGTCGTTGTCGCGACACCCTTAAAGAGCTTGATGAGCACGAAGACTAATTAAATTTATAATAACTCTCACACAGGATAACCAAGATGAGCACTGTATCTTTATATAAAGAATTAAACTTTGGATTAGGTGAAACAGCTGACATGATCCGTGATCATGTAAATAGCTTTGCAAGTGCTGAAATTGCACCACTTGCTGAGAAAACTGATTTAGACAATGCATTCCCAAATCAACTTTGGCCACAATTCGGGGAGATGGGCTTATTAGGTATTACCGTACCTGAAGAGTTTGGTGGTGCAAATATGGGCTACCTAGAGCACGTTATTGCGATTGAAGAGATCAGCCGTGCAAGTGCCTCTATCGGTTTAAGCTATGGCGCTCACTCTAACCTGTGTGTAAACCAAATTAACCGCAACGGTAACGACGCGCAAAAACAAAAATATCTGCCTAAGCTAATTAGCGGCGAACACATTGGTGCACTTGCTATGAGTGAGCCAAATGCGGGGTCCGATGTTGTTTCTATGAAGCTAAAAGCTGAAAAGAAAGGCAATAAGTACATTCTGAACGGCAATAAAATGTGGATCACTAACGGTCCAGACGCAGATGTGTTAGTAGTTTATGCAAAGACTGACTTAGAAGCAGGTTCTAAAGGGATCACAGCCTTCATTATTGAGAAGAACTTCCCAGGTTTTTCTACAGCACAAAAGCTAGATAAATTAGGTATGCGCGGCTCAAACACCTGTGAACTGGTTTTTGAAGAATGTGAAGTACCTGAAGAAAACATTCTAGGTACCCTAAACGAAGGCGTTAAAGTGCTAATGAGTGGTCTTGATTATGAACGTGTTGTGCTTGCAGGTGGACCTCTAGGTATCATGCAAGCGTGTATGGACATTGTTGTGCCTTATATTCACGAACGTAAACAGTTCAACAAATCAATCGGTGAGTTCCAATTAATTCAAGGCAAAGTCGCTGACATGTATACGCAAATGAATGCCGCGCGTTCATACGTATACACGGTAGCAAAAGCTTGTGACCGTGGTGAAACAACGCGTAAAGATGCTGCAGGTGCCATTTTATATGCTGCGGAGCTAGCAACAAAGCTTGCACTAGATGCCATTCAAATCTTAGGTGGTAATGGTTACATCAATGAATACGCCACGGGACGTTTATTACGAGATGCCAAACTCTATGAGATTGGTGCAGGTACGTCTGAGATTCGCCGTATGCTAATTGGTCGTGAACTATTCACAGAAAGCCGCTAAGGACACACCATGACTGTTTTAAACTCATCTATTAATGTGCATGACAGTCAGTTTAAAGCAAACAGTGAAGCTATGGCTTCACTGGTTGCAGATTTAAACGACAAAGTTGCTCAACTTGCACAAGGCGGTGGTGAAGCACTTATCGCTCGTCATGAAAGTCGCGGAAAAATGTTTGTTCGTGACCGTATCAATACCCTTCTTGATGAAGGCTCTCCTTTTCTAGAAATCTCTCAATTTGCTGCGTTTGGCGTATACGAGCAAGACATTCCTTGTGCAGGTGTGGTTGCTGGTATCGGTCGAGTTCAAGGCGTTGAGTGTATGATTGTCGGTAACGATGCAACCGTAAAAGGCGGCACTTACTTCCCACTGACTGTTAAGAAACATTTACGTGCTCAAGAAATCGCAGAGCGTTGTCACCTACCTTGTATTTATTTAGTTGATTCGGGCGGCGCAAACTTACCTGAGCAAGACGAAGTATTCCCAGACAAGCTGCATTTCGGCCGTATTTTCTATAACCAAGCACGCATGTCAGCCAAAGGCATTCCGCAAATTGCCGTAGTAATGGGTTTATGTACCGCAGGTGGTGCGTATGTTCCAGCAATGGCAGATGAAAGTATCATCGTAAAAGAGCAAGGTACGATTTTCTTAGCTGGTCCTCCATTGGTAAAAGCCGCAACCGGTGAAGAAGTTTCTGCTGAAGACTTAGGCGGTGCAGATGTGCACTGTAAAACATCTGGTGTTGCCGATCACTATGCAGAAAACGACGAACATGCCCTATCGATTGCCCGTCAATGTGTTGCGCGTTTAAATCATCAACGCCCTACTTCGCCAATACTTAAAGACGTAAAACCACCACGTTACGATATTCGTGAAGTGTATGGCATTGTCGGTACGGATCTGAAAAAACCATTTGATGTACGTGAAGTAATTGCACGTATTGTTGATGATTCTCAATTTGACGAATTCAAGCGCTACTTTGGTGAAACCCTTGTTACTGGCTTTGCTGAAATCTACGGCCACCCTGTAGGGATTGTTGCCAACAACGGTATCTTATTCTCTGAGTCGGCACAAAAAGGCGCACACTTTATTCAGTTGTGTGCTCAGCGCGACATTCCTTTGCTGTTTTTACAAAACATCACTGGCTTTATGGTGGGTCAAAAATACGAAGCAGAAGGTATCGCCAAACACGGTGCCAAAATGGTAACTGCTGTATCTTGTGCTGACGTACCTAAGTTTACTGTACTAATTGGTGGCTCATACGGCGCGGGTAACTATGGTATGTGCGGTCGAGCTTACGAGCCTACCATGATGTGGATGTGGCCAAACGCGCGTATCTCAGTAATGGGCGGCGAACAAGCTGCGGGTGTACTTACGCAAGTGCGTCAAGATGGTCTTGCACGTAAAGGTTTAAGCATGACTGACGAAGAAGTGGCTGAGTTCAAAAAGCCAATCGTTGCGCAATATGAAGAGCAAGGTCATCCTTATTACGCAAGCGCACGCTTATGGGACGACGGCATCATTGACCCTGCTGATACTCGTACTGTTTTAGGTCTTGCACTTGAAGCTGCGGCTAACGCGCCTAAGCAAGAATCTAAATTTGGCATTTTCAGAATGTAAGGAGCGCACTATGTCGGTCACTTTAAATATAACAAAAACAAAAGTGGCGATTTTAGAACTAAGTCGCCCTGAAAAACATAACGCTTTTGACTCGCATGTGATCAACGAGTTGATCCAATGTATTGAGCATGCAAATAGTCTAGATATCCGTGCTTTGGTTTTAAAAACCGAAGGCAAGCACTTCTCTGCAGGTGCCGACCTTGGTTGGATGAAATCAATGGCGGAGAATAATTACGATGAAAACGTCGCAGATTCAGAGCAACTTGCAAAGTTAATGCATGTGTTGGCGACCAGCCCTCACCCAACATTGTGTTTGGTGCAAGGTGCTGCATTTGGTGGTGCACTGGGTTTAATCGCCTGTTGTGACATTGCAGTTGCGACTAGCAACGCTAAATTCTGTTTAAGTGAAGTTAAATTAGGTCTTATTCCTGCGGTTATTAGCCCGTATGTCATTAAAGCCATTGGCGAACGCCAAGCGCGTCGCTACTTTTTAACAGCCGAAGTGTTTATGGCTGCAAAAGCACTAGATATGGGCTTAATTCATGAGATTAATGATGATCTAGCTGCTGCACACGACCAGTTTGTTGAACTATTACTTAACAACGGCCCCGCTGCTGTTAAATCAGCAAAGTTATTAATTAATGAAGTGGCTAATCAAGACATCGATGCAGAATTAATTCTTCATACAGCAAAACGCATTGCTGAAATCAGAGTAAGTGAAGAAGGCCAAGAAGGCTTATCTGCATTTTTCGATAAACGTGCGCCAAATTGGCAAACCGCCGCAAAGCAATAAGGTCATTACTATGTTAAAGAAAATTCTAATTGCGAACCGTGGTGAAATTGCCTGCCGCGTTATGAAAACAGCTAAGCGCTTAGGTTTGCGCACCGTTGCCGTTTATTCCGATGCAGATGCCAATGCCCTGCATGTTAAACAGGCTGATGAAGCCTACCATATTGGTCCAGCACCGAGTAAAGATTCTTACCTAGTAGCAGATAGAGTACTAGAAGTCGCCAAGCTGGCTGGTGCTGATTGTATTCATCCGGGCTATGGTTTTTTATCTGAAAACGATATTTTTGCTCAAAAGTGTGAAGATTCAGGCATAGCTTTCTTAGGGCCACTTGCAAGCTCCATTGAGGCTATGGGTTCAAAAACTCGTGCTAAAGAGATCATGGCCGAAGCCAATGTACCGCTTGTACCAGGTTATTATGGTCAAAACCAAGATGTCGACTTTTTAACGGCAGAAGCTGAGAAAATTGGTTATCCAGTACTTATCAAAGCGGCATTTGGCGGTGGTGGTAAAGGCATGCGTGTTGTGCGTGAAGCTTCAGAGTTTGTAAGCGCGTTAGAAGGCGCAAAACGTGAAGCACTCGCGGGATTCGGTAATGACCTTGTTTTGCTAGAGCGCTACGTGGACACACCTCGTCACGTTGAAGTTCAAGTATTTGCTGACACCCATGGTAATTGTGTTTATTTAGGCGACCGCGATTGTTCTTTGCAACGTCGTCACCAAAAAGTCATTGAAGAAGCCCCTGCTCCGGGTTTGTCTGACGAACTTCGCCGCGAGATGGGTGAAGCTGCGGTGCGTTGTGCTCAGGCGATTAATTATCGTGGTGCAGGTACGGTTGAGTTTTTACTTTGTGGTGACGAATTCTTCTTTATGGAAATGAACACCCGTCTGCAAGTAGAACACCCAGTTACTGAAATGGTCACCGGCCTTGACCTTGTTGAATGGCAAATTCGTGTCGCAAGTGGTGAGGTGCTTCCTCTTAAACAAGAGCAAGTAACTTTATCGGGCCATAGTTTTGAAGCACGTATTTACGCCGAAGACCCGACTGAAAACTTTATGCCATACTCAGGCACACTGACGCACTTATCTTTCCCTGCTGAAAACCAAGGTGTACGTGTTGATACGGGTGTGCAGTCAGGCGCTGAGATCAGCCCGTTCTACGACCCTATGATTGCTAAGTTAATTGTGCATGGCGCAGATCGTAAAACTGCATTGTTAAAGCTGCACCACGCATTAGAAGAAGTGCATTTATCGGGTGTCAAATCGAACATTGCTTTCTTACATCATCTATCAGGTCACGATACTTTTGTCGCGGGCGCACCAGATACCCACTTTATAGATACACAAACTGATGTATTAACTGTTGAGCATGCCCCTGAAGAAATGATCTCAGTGATTGCAGCAGCGGCTTACTTAGCAAATAAACAAAACCAAGCGAATTTTGCTGCCACTAAATCACCTTGGCAAAATGCCTTAGGCTTCAAGCTAAACCAGTCTGCTTCTGTAGTTGTGCCATTTGACGGTTTAAACATTAAGGCACTTGTTCAAGACAATGGCTTTAAATTAACCCTTGATGGTAACGAACACACTGTTTCAGCAAATCTTAAAGGTGAATCTTTAACCATCAACCTTGATGGCCGTATTTACAAAGCCAGCGCATTGGTCAATGAAGAGCAAGTCACGGTGATGTTTAGTGCCTTTGTTCGTACTTTCGATTTACGCTCTAAACACTATATTAGTCAGCATGAACATGAAGAAGCGCCATTAGCTGCGCCGCTAAACGGCACGGTCGTTAAGCATCTAGTTGAAGTGGGTGCTGATGTTGCTAAAGGTGATGCAGTCGTGGTTATTGAAGCCATGAAGATGGAATACACGCTCAACGCCCCATTTGCAGGCACACTAACCAGTTATTGCTTTGCTGAAGGCGAATTAGTAAGCCACGGTGCCCTACTTGCCATCGTTGAAGCTGCGGAGGCATAACATGGCGTATCCAACTCAGGTCAAAATCGTTGAAGTGGGTGCCCGTGATGGCTTACAAAATGAAAGCAAAGTCACCACTGAGCAAAAGATAGCCCTGTTAAATGGGTTATCTGAAGCTGCTGTTATTCATCTTGAGGCAGGTGCCTTTGTATCGCCTAAGTGGGTGCCGCAAATGGCGGACTCGGCTGAAGTTATAAAAGGCTTATCTGTTGGCGAAAACGCGCAGCTTTCAGCGCTCACGCCAAACTTAAAAGGCGCAGAAGCCGCCCTTGAATGCGGCATTAAAGAGTTCGCTATTTTTACCGCGGCCAGCGAAGCGTTTACTCAAAAGAACATTAATTGCTCTATTGAAGAAAGTATTGAGCGCTTTAAACCTGTAGTAGAGCTAGCTCAGCAACATAACGTTAAAGTTCGCGGCTATGTCAGTTGTGTGGTTGGCTGCCCTTATCAAGGCGATGTACAACCCAAAGCAGTACTTGATGTGTGTAAACAATTGTTGGCTCTTGGCTGTTATGAAATAAGCCTAGGCGACACCATTGGCGTTGGCACACCAGGTAAAGTGAAAAAACTACTTGATTTGCTTACTAAAGAACTGCCTTTAGACAAGCTGGCTGTGCACTTTCACGATACCTACGGCCAAGCTATCGCCAATATCCACACGGCACTAGAAATGGGTATTAGTACCATAGACAGTGCCGTTGCAGGCCTAGGTGGTTGCCCTTATGCACAAGGTGCGTCAGGAAATGTTGCCACTGAAGATGTAATTTACTTACTTGAAGGGCTTGGCATAAGTACCCAAATTGATTTAGAAAGGCTTGCCAAAGCAGGTTGGGCTATCTGTGATGCCTTAAATAAGCCCCCTGCCAGCAAAGTTTCTTTAGCATTACGTGCGAAGTGCGAACAATAACAATGATAGTGGCGTGAGCATGATGCTTGCGCTCTTTTGACAAACAAAAGTTAGGAGTGGTCTTATGGCCGGTTTTGATAAAGTAGTGAATAGCTACGCCGAAGCAATGGCGGGTTTAAAAGATGGTGATACCATCATCGCCGGTGGTTTTGGTTTATGTGGGATCCCTGAAGGTTTAATTGCAGAAATTAAACGTCTACAAACCAAAGAGCTGACCGTTGTATCAAACAACTGTGGTGTTGATGACTTTGGTTTAGGTATTTTATTACAAGACCGTCAGATCAAAAAAATCATCGCCTCTTATGTTGGTGAGAATGCCCTTTTCGAGCAGCAATTACTAGACGGCATCATCGACGTTGAGTTAACACCACAAGGGACATTGGCTGAGAAAATGCGTGCTGGTGGTGCAGGTATTCCTGGTTTCTATACTGCCACAGGCTACGGTACACCAATTGCTGAAGGTAAAGAAGTAAAAGAATTCAACGGCCGCCCTTATATTCTTGAAGAATCAATCACTGGTGAATTTGCCATTGTAAAAGCATGGAAAGCAGACCGTTACGGTAACCTTGTGTTCCGCCATACGGCAATGAACTTCAATCCTATGGCTGCAACGGCGGGCAAAATTACCGTTGCTGAAGTTGAAGAAATCGTTGAGCCGGGTGAACTTGAACCAAGTCAAATTCACACACCTGGCATTTATGTAAACCGTGTTATCAAAGGCGACTTTGAAAAACGCATCGAACGCGTTACAACCAGTAAGTAAGGAGCATAACAATGGCTTTATCTCGTGAACAAGTTGCAATGCGTGTTGCGCAAGAACTTCAAGACGGTTATTACGTCAATTTAGGGATTGGTATTCCTACCCTAGTGGCTAACTATGTGCCTGATGGAATTGAAGTTATGCTGCAATCAGAAAATGGCTTATTAGGCATGGGTCCATACCCGACTGAAGACCAAGTTGATGCAGATATGATCAACGCGGGTAAAGAAACCGTGACAGCTGCGACAGGTGCCGCTATTTTTAATAGTGCCGAAAGCTTTGCCATGATCCGTGGTGGTCATGTAGACTTAACGGTTCTAGGTGCATTTGAAGTTGACCAAGAAGGTAATATCGCTTCTTGGATGATCCCAAAAAAATTAATCAAAGGCATGGGTGGCGCGATGGATTTAGTTGCCGGCGCACAAAACATCATCGTTACTATGACCCATGCCAGTAAACATGGCGACTCTAAATTATTAGAGAAATGCTCGCTACCTTTAACTGGCGTTAATTGCGTTAAGAAAATCGTAACTGACCTAGCCGTATTAGAAGTTAAAGATGGCGCATTTTATTTGCTAGAACGCGCGCCGGGTGTTACTGTTGATGAAATTATAAGCAAAACAGCGGGTAAGCTAATCGTAGATGGCGATATCCCTGAAATGCAGTTCTAATTCAGTGTCGACAATAACAACACGAATGTACCGACCTCATTCCCAGTGCTAATGCACTGAGTTACCCAAAACCCCTCAAACGAGGGGTTTTTTTTACTTTCTTATATTTTATAATTCTTCGAAATTTAATTTTGCTTTGAGAAATAAGTTTAATATGAACCAAACGTTTAAAGTTATTCCCCCTACCACTAAAGTTTTTTGTCATGAACGTGGTGAAGGTTGGACGTTGACTGGAATTACAGATATCAACGAACAAACTTCAGTAATGTTTAATGGCACACGCTACACTATTCCAGCTAGAGTGATCGTTGAAGAACTTTTACCTAACTTTGAAAAGCAAGTACAAAAGGACTAATTTTTATTTGCAAATTGTTAACTAGAGAGGAATAATAGCACCGTCTGCAAAGATAATAATGGATGCGCCACCACTTTATGGATTAAGACCCACATCAGTTTGGATTTGATGTGTCATTACTTTGTGTTTTCTATAGTTATGGAACTGTATTTTACCAATCCTCTTAATTAAGAGATCTTTTTTGAGGCAAGGAAAACTTGTCGATAGCAATGATAAGATTTTGTTGTTTAGCTATTCTAAATAAGAAAATTTTTCAACGAAGCTAGCGCCAGTTTTAGTACTTCGAATGGATTGCGTATCATTGAGAGTTGGTATTAGGATTGCACTATGTATAAATCTTTCACACTGTCGTCATTGGCGATTGCTATCTCTGCTGCTTCATTCACTGTATCTGCGAATGAATGTAAAGGTGAACTCTATGGTATCAACGCAGGTCGCGGTGAAACCGGAATTTTATTTAAAATTGATGAACAACTACAAACGGTTTCTGCAAACTCTGTTGCTAAATTTAGCTCAGCAGCTTTAGCATACGATACTCAACAAAAAAGAATCTACTATGTATCAGCACCAAGAGCACTGGATTACAAAGTAGATATCAGTCATTTAAACTTATCTAGCTCAGATAAAAAGCATTTACCTATAGCTGGCAGCCGTTTTAAATATACAAAACTTGCCTATTTTGATGCAGAAACACAAGCACATGTAGAAGTAGGACGCACCAAAGGTGTGATTGCCCTCGCCTATGATGAAGAGAATAATCGTCTTATTGGCAGCACATTTTCAGAACTGTATGAGATTGACCCGCAAACTGGTGACTATAATAAGCTTGCAGATTTAGGCACCTTAAGTGGCAAATATCGTGGTGATCTTGCTTTTTATAATGATGAATTAATTTTAGTTACCAGTACAACCGCATATAAAATCAATACATCTGACTACTCTATTGAAAAATTAGCGAAACACCATTTAACCGCTGTGACTGGTGCAACGGTTGATCATGCTGGTAACTTGATTATTAGCCGTACTAAAATCAACGATTTTGGCCATACCAATAAGTCTGAGCTTTTCAAACTTAATCCGCATTCTGGTAATACATGCTTTATTTCTGAAGTGCCAGTTAGGCTGAACGACTTGGCAACCAATACCTCCGAAACGACGGCTTGTTACACAGCGCCAATCTGTGAAACAGATCCACTGCCGAGCGTATCAATTACTCCAATTGAAGATGCTGTTACAGAAGGCGAAACTTTATCTTTTGCCATCAATCTATCAGCGACTTATTACCAAGACGTCGAAGTTGAAGTATCTACAATGGAAGGCACAGCAACTTCATCAGACTACACTTTTACATCGCAAACTCTGTCATTCCCTGCTGGTCAAACTCAGGTTTCGATTAATATTCCAACTATTGATAATACAGAATACAGCGACACGAAAGCGTTTACTGTCCAAGCAACGGCCACTGTTAATAGCCTTGGTACTGCCAGTGCCCCAGCTTTGATTTTAAATGATGATGCAGAATGTACACCTGTAGCTCACACTAAGATCAATTATCAATTTATCAGTGAAAGCGCCGGTTACGATAATGATTGGGGTATCAAAGTAAATAATCAATTCATCAAGTTACTCGATGAACATGGAGCTCAAGGTAGTTACCAACTACCGTCATCCGCAACATTTGATTACGCTCTAGCACTTAACGGTAACCCATCAAAATTAACCAACAACTTTAGATGGCATGGGCAAAATCAATATTGGGAAGACCAAAACGATGCCGACTACAACGATTTTGTCGTCAAAGTTTGGACTGAACAAATTCAAGTAGGCTGTAATTAGTCAAACTACAAGGGAGCGCATTCGCTCCCTTTTTTATAAGCTTTTCTTTTCGATTAGACTCAGATCAATGTGCTGGCTAAATAACAATCTATAATAATAAGTTGTCTATTTTATTCTTTGGTTCAAGGAGTGCCCGTGCAAACAAATAACGTCGAACAATTTCCAACTCAATCAGAAGAAATTTCTGAAGAAGCAAATAGTGAATTAGTATTTGATCTCAACGCTAAAAGCCCGCCAATGAAGTGGAATGCCGATGGCAAATACCCTTATCCCAAGAAAATGGACATTGTAGATTACGAGCGGCATAAGCACGAGCTTCAGATTGAACTATTAAAGATGCAAGGCTGGTTAAAAGAAACAAAACAGCGAATTGTCATTCTTTTCGAAGGCCGAGATGCCGCAGGTAAAGGTGGCACCATCAAGCGCTTTATGGAACACCTAAACCCTCGTGGTGCACATGTTATTGCACTCGAGAAACCCAATGCCCGCGAACGAAATCAGTGGTATTTTCAGCGTTATATTCAGCATTTGCCAACCAAAGGAGAGATCATACTATTTGACCGCTCTTGGTATAACCGCGCTGGTGTTGAAAAAGTCATGGGCTTTTGTGACGACAATGAATACCTAGAATTTATGCGCCAAACTCCTGAGTTAGAACGCATGCTGGTCAATAGCGGCATTAAATTATTCAAATATTGGTTTTCAGTCAGTCGAGAAGAACAGTTTAGACGCTTCAAGTCTCGCCAAAATGATCCATTGAAACAATGGAAGCTCAGTCCGGTTGATATGGCCTCGCTTTCAAAATGGCACGACTACAGCAAAGCTAAAGACGCCATGATGTTTCACACCCACACCAAAGATGCCCCATGGACACAGATCCGCTCAGACGATAAAAAACGTGGTCGCATAAACTGTATGAGACATTTCTTAAGCTGTTTAGATTACCCTGGTAAAGATGAAGATGTCGTAAACCAAGTTGACCCTTTGATTGTCGGCGAACCAAGTTCTTTTGATCATAAGTAAGGAGTCAAAATGGAAGAGTTAACGCAAACGGTAGAGTCTGTGTTTGAAGACAGACTGACAAAACTCGAGAAAATTATCAAAAAGAGTCAAAAGGAAGTGGAGCAAACGTCTGTTATAGCAAAAGACGCTGCCGAAAAAGCACAGCTTGCAGTAAGCCAAGCTAAAGAAGCTGAGCAAGCAGCCGAAAAAGCAATCCGCAAATTGAAATACGCGACCAAGCAATTGAAAGATGCCAAAGTCATGAAAATAGCCCAAAAGAAAGCATCTAAAAAATCAGCGATAAAACGGGCAAAGAAAATGGCGAAGAATAAGAAAGCCGATACGTCAGCGGCATAAGTTAACATAAACATGGCGCGACTAATCTAATTATGGTCGCGCTTCTCAGTCAGCTACATAGTTATTTAATCTCATTATAATGAGATAACCTTACTTCTTTGCTTTCCACATTCGATAAATTACCTTTCCTCTGCTAATAACAATAGAGTCACAGTTATTGAAAAAGGAAATTACCATGTCTGAAAATCCTGGTTCATATCGCCATTTTTTAGGTAACCCGATTGCAAAGCCACCTTGTAGAATGCTCAATGCCAGAATGTATGGTTTTTTTATCAAAGGTACTTACAGCACCATCACAGAGTTTATAAATAACACTTTAAATTCGGTGCCATCCGATAACGTTTTTTTCAAACCCCTATCAGAATATTGCTTACTTACCTTCACAGATATTGAAAATATTGCCTCTAAAGTTGAGCCGTTTAGCCAATATGGTTGGATGCAAGAGACTGACATCATTGTTTGGTTACCGATTGCTAAAGTTGATAAAACCTCAAAAAAAGCTTTGCATATTTATTGGTATCCGGCGTTTATTACCGTAAACAACATTAATGCCTTGGTGAATGGTCGAGAAACTTGGGGCTATAACAAGTATTTGTGTCGCTACACTATGCCTAGTGACTATAAACACGCTGACAATTTTGCTTTAAGCCTCGAAACCTTTCAGCCGTTTAACCCTAATACCAAAATGGACTGGCACGAATTGCTCACCATTAAACGTTTTTCAGATGGTGATTCACTGTTTAAAGAAATCATAGAAGTTGGTCAAGAAGTCGCTGAACTCATCCATGCCAGTGTCGAAGACATTCACATAAGTGCTGAGCTTATAAAACAATTTATGAGTGGCATTAAAAACCCGCAAATGGATCAAATTCTGTTTAAGCAATTTCCAGATGGTTTTGCCCATAATGCTGTTTACAGGGCTGTTGTGCATTCTCCATCAACTGTCAAAGACATTCATAAAATCGCCATGCTTAAAGACGAATACGAAGTCACCATCAATAAGCTCGATGCTTTTCCTTTTGATGACATGTTCGGAATACAAATTGGTAAACAAACAGCAATGCTGCCCTATTACGTGTGCATGGACTTTGATCAAGACGGTGCGTACGAACTTATATCAAGCAACAGCTAAAGGAGCTAAATATGGCTAAGGAAAAGATTGTTATTTTAGGCGGTGGCGTAGCCGCAATGACCTCAGCGGTTTATTTAACACAAGCTGAAAACTGGCAAGATAAATATGACATTACGGTTTATCAACTAGGTTGGCGCTTAGGTGGTAAAGGTGCCAGTGGAAGAAACCCAGAATTTGGGCAAAGAATTGAAGAGCATGGTTTACACGTGTGGTTTGGCGCTTATGTAAACTCGTTTCGCGCTATCGAAAACGTTTACAATGCATTAAATCGACCTGACAACATGCCCTTGAGTACCTGGCAAGAAGCCTTTAAACCCCATAGTTTTGTGGTACTGCAAGAGTTAATTGAAAACCAATGGCAAACTTGGCCTGTCGATTTTCCGCTTATTGAAGGTAATCCCGCCGAGGGCACCCTCGATTTACATTTTTGGCAATTACTCGAAATGCTTGCTGCTTGGCTTAAAAAATTTATCGACACCTTAGAAGACGAAGTAGCTAAAGCAAATAAACAAACCCAGTTACAAACCAAAAAGAAACGTGACCGCCATTTATTAAGTTACCTTGCCGAGCAAATAACTGATGCCTTTGATGACATTGAAGACGAAGTCAGTGAATTTTTTGATTCGACAAAAGACGATTTAAAAGAGATCTGGTCTTCGCCTAAACTGCTCTCACAGCAACTCACCCGCTTAATATCACTGCGCTCTGATGATAAAAACCTACAAAATCCAAAAGACAGATTAGTGGTGTGGTATCTGGTACGTAAATTAAAACGCTGGTTAAACAGCGAAGCACTCGACTTACTTGATGATAACCCAGTTATTCGTCGTGCATATATTTGTGCCGATCTGGGTATTGCCATGGCAACGGGCCTTATAAAAGATAAAGTGTTTTCTAAAGGGTTTGGAGCAATCAATAACATTGATTTTAAACAGTGGCTTAAAAAGAACGGCGCAAACGAGCAATACAGTGTGGAGTCTGCACCCGTTCGTGGCTTTTACGATCTGGTGTTTGGCTATGTCGATGGTGATTTCAGCAAAGGCGATGTTGAAGCCGGTGTTGCCAGTCTTGCCATGTTGCGCATTATGCTTTGTTACCACGGTGGCGTGATGTGGAAAATGCAAGCAGGAATGGGCGATGTGATTTTCTCGCCCATTTATGAATTATTAAAACAACGGGGAGTAAAGTTCGAGTTTTTCCACCAAGTTGAAGCTTTAACTCCAGCAACAAACAGTACCTCAGTCAATCTCGTCGACGAAATTGTATTAACACAACAAGTTAAACTAAAAAACCAAGAGTACCGACCTTTAGTAAACGTAAAGGGCCTTCCTTGCTGGCCCTCCACCCCGCTTTATGATCAAATTGATGATACACAAGCGGCATTATTAAAAGATAACAACATTAATCTTGAATCGTTTTGGAGTGACTGGCCTGACATTTATAAAAGTGAATTTGGTGAACCTCTACCTCGAAAAACCTTAAAACAAGGGCAAGATTTCGACAAAGTCATATTTGGTATATCTGTCGCGTCTATTGAACATATATGTCCTGAATTAATAGCGCTAGATAGTAAATTTAAACAACAAGCCACTGAGGTCAAAGCGGTCGCCACGCAAGCATTTCAAGTTTGGATGAATAAGACGGATGAGCAACTTGGCTTTAACTACATTCCACAAAGCCAAGAGCGCCCTATTCTGAGTGCATTTTCTCAACCATTTGATACTTGGGCTGCTATGTCTAATTTGCTCGATAAAGAAGATTGGCCCCTTGATAGCCCCCCTATTAATCTGGCTTATTTTTGCAGCGCCTATACCTGTGATGATTATCCGGACAAAGATGAGCACACCTTCCCCGCTCAACAAAAAGCCATTGTTAAACAAAATGCGCTTGAGAAGCTCAGCAAAGAAATGCAGCCGTTATGGCCTGAAGCCTATCATGGTGATGAATTTAACTGGAATGTGCTTTACTCTCCTAGTAATACAAATGGAATAGAGCGATTCAATGACCAATATTGGCGGGTAAACGTGGACCCATCAGAGCGGTATGTGTTGTCAGTCACTAATAGCAGTCAATACCGACTTACTACCGATGGCACCATTTTCAGTAATTTGTTTATAACTGGCGATTGGATAAAAACCGGTGTAAATGCAGGCTGTGTTGAAGCTGCAGTAATGGCTGGCATGCAAACCTCACGAGCACTTTGCGGTTTACCCAAACAAATCAGTGGCGAACATGGTTTCGAACCCGATGGTGCATAGCTTTATTTAGCATATTTATAGCAACTATTTTTATCATTGATGTAAATTATTATGTATTTGCGATAGAATTGCGGAGCAAGTAATTGATAGATTAAAAATATCATACAAAAAGTCAGCTATATTTATTTCTGGCTTTAATGAGCATTTTCGTTGAGTAACCCGATAGTCGGTTACTCACTTCGTATCAAGTAAAAACACCGAGAGTTTTCTATGAGTTTGTATACAGAATACATGGAAGAGATCCAAACGCGTAAAGCGGAACTTGGACTTAGCCCAAAACCAATCGACAGCGCAGAGCTTCTATCTGAAATCATTGCTCAAATCAAAGATACAACTAACGAGCACCGTGAAGATTCTTTAAACTTCTTCATCTACAACACATTGCCAGGCACAACGCCTGCAGCAGCTGTTAAAGCACAATTCTTAAAAGAAATCATTCTAGGTGAAGAGACAGTAGCTGAAATCACAGCTGATTTTGCATTTGAACTACTTTCACACATGAAAGGTGGTCCATCAATCGCTGTACTACTTGACCTAGCACTTGGCAACGACGAAGCAGTTGCAAAGCAAGCTGCTGATGTACTTAAAACTCAAGTATTCCTATACGATGCTGACACAACACGTTTACAAGACGCGTTTAAAGCTGGTAATGCAGTTGCTAAAGAAATTCTTGAAAGCTATGCCAATGCAGAGTTCTTCACTAAGCTTCCTAACATTCCAGAAAAGATTGAAGTTGTAACTTACATTGCAGGTGAAGGTGACATCTCTACTGACTTACTTTCTCCTGGTAACCAAGCACACTCACGTGCTGACCGTGAACTTCACGGCCAATGTATGATCACACCTGAAGCGCAACAAGAAATCGTAGCGCTTAAAGAAAAGCACCCTAATGCGAAAGTGATGCTTATCGCTGAAAAAGGTACTATGGGTGTTGGTTCTTCACGTATGTCTGGTGTGAACAACGTTGCACTTTGGGCAGGTGAGCAAGCAAGCCCGTATGTTCCATTCATCAACATTGCACCAGTTGTTGCTGGTACTAACGGTATCGCACCTATTTTCCTTACAACGGTTGATGTAACAGGTGGTATTGGTCTTGACCTTAAAAACTGGGTTAAGAAAATTGACGAAAACGGTAACGTAGTGACTGACGCTAATGGCGACCCAGTTCTAGAAGAAGCATACTCTGTAGCGACAGGTACAGTATTAACAATCGATACTAAAGCTAAAAAGCTTTACAACGGCGACAAAGAGCTAGTTGATGTGTCTTCTGCTTTCACTCCACAGAAAGTTGAATTCATGCGTGCTGGCGGTTCTTACGCAGTTGTATTCGGTAAGAAACTACAAACACTTGCTGCTGAAACATTAGGTGTTGAAGCACCAGCTGTTTATGCGCCTTCAAAAGAAATCTCTCATGAAGGTCAAGGTCTAACTGCTGTTGAGAAAATCTTTAACCGTAATGCAGTTGGCGTACAGTCTGAAACACCACTTCACGCTGGTTCAAACGTACGTGTTAAAGTTAATATCGTCGGTTCTCAAGATACAACTGGTCCTATGACTTGTCAGGAACTTGAAGCGATGGCTGCTTCAACGATTTCTCCACTTGTTGATGGTGCATACCAGTCTGGTTGTCACACTGCATCAGTTTGGGATTCAAAAGCACAGGCTAACATTCCAAAACTAATGGCGTTCATGAACAAGTTTGGCCTTATCACTGCACGTGATCCAAAAGGCGTTTACCATTCAATGACTGACGTAATCCACAAAGTATTAAACGATATTACTGTGGACGACCGTGCAATCATCATCGGTGGTGACTCTCACACGCGTATGTCTAAAGGCGTAGCATTCGGTGCTGACTCTGGTACTGTTGCACTTGCTTTAGCAACAGGTGAATCGGCAATGCCAATTCCTGATTCTGTTAAAGTAACGTTTAAAGGCAAAATGGCTAAGCACATGGACTTCCGTGACGTAGTACACGCAACGCAAGCGCAAATGCTTAAGCAATTTGGCGGTGAGAACGTGTTCCAAGGTCGTATTATCGAAGTTCACATCGGTACATTAATGGCTGACCAAGCGTTCACATTCACTGACTGGACTGCAGAAATGAAAGCAAAAGCTTCAATCTGTATTTCAAACGACGAAACGCTAATCAAGTCAATCGAACTAGCTAAGAGCCGTATCCAGATCATGATCAACAAGGGTATGGAAAATGAAGCTAAGACGCTTCAAGGTCTTATCGACTTAGCTGACGAGCGTATCGCAGGTATCAAGTCTGGTGAGCAACCAGCGCTTGCACCAGATGACAATGCTAAGTACTACGCTGAAGTAGTTGTTAACCTTGACGAAATCGTTGAGCCAATGATTGCTGACCCAGACGTAAACAACGAAGACGTTTCTCGTCGTTACACGCACGATGTAATTCGTCCAGTATCTTTCTACGATGGTAAGCCTGTAGATCTTGGTTTCGTTGGTTCTTGTATGGTTCACAAAGGTGACATGCAGATCATTGCGCAAATGCTGCGTAACCTAGAGAAACAAAACGGTTCTATCGAGTTCAAAGCACCTCTAGTTGTTGCTCCACCAACGTACAACATCGTTGATGAGCTTAAAGCTGAAGGTGATTGGGAAATTCTAGCTAAGTACGCTGGCTTTGAGTTTGATGATGCAAATCCAAAAACTGCAGCACGTACTAAGTACGAAAACATCCTATATCTAGAGCGCCCTGGATGTAACCTATGTATGGGTAACCAAGAAAAAGCAGAACCAGGTGACACTGTAATCGCAACCTCTACACGTCTATTCCAAGGCCGTGTTGTAGCAGATACTGCAGAGAAGAAAGGTGAATCACTACTTGGTTCAACACCATTAGTAGTACTTTCTACTATTCTAGGTCGCTTCCCTACTATGGCTGAATACTCAGCTGCAGTTGAAGGCATTGACCTAACAGCATTTACGCCACTTGAAGAAGAGCTAACTACTAAGTTTGGTTCTGAAAAAGCGGTACCTGTAAAAGTTGTTGAAGCTTAATTAGGTTAAACTTCTTTAATACTAAAGCGCGGTAAGTTTTACTTACCGCGCTTTTTATTGCTTTGAATTTTATTTTAATACCAATACGCTTAAGTAAGTGATCTATTTTGAAGCAAGTAAAACCTGTCGGTAGCGAGGCGAAAATTTTGCTATTTAGTTGTTCTAGATAAGAAACTTTCAACGAAGCTAACGTCAGTTTTAGTCCTTCAAAAGGATTAAGTATTATTGAGGATTGGTATTAAATGTATTCGGTAAATGACTTCGTTTAATTTCTTCAATAATCGCCATAGCAAGTGGTGATGATTGATTGGTTTTTGAAGTTATCATAGACACTGGGATTTGATAAAAATAAGTATCAGATTTGATTACTTTCATAAGCCCTTTTTCAACCCAGTAACTTGCATAATGTTCGGGTAAGTACCCGATGAATTCTCCTGATAAAATCAAATGAGCAATGCCTTCATCATGATAGGCTGTCGCAGAGTTTTTATAATTTAAATCGTCATTTCGAACTTCTTTATCGCGCATATAGTTTGAAGTAATCACTTCAGCTTTTTTCAAAAGTACATCAATATCTTGTTTAGCAGCGTTAAAAATTGGGTGACTCACACCACAATATAGGTAGTTGTTTTCATTATGAAGGGCCAAATACTCAAGCCCTCTGATATGGTGACGACTCACGCCTAAACCAATTAGAGAGCGCCCGTTTATGACTGAGGTTTCGACTTCTCTCGCCTCGCAGACATTGATATCAAACTGAATGTTTTTACTCTTTTTTCTAAGTGCTGCAATCGCTTTAGATACGCCACAACGCGGGTCACTCACCATAGTATCAATCACCGCGATACTTACCCTACCCGATAACTCATTTTTAGAACTCGCTACTGTATTTGCAAATGCTTCACATTGCTGCAAGAGTTCTAAGGATGCTTGATAAGTGACTCTTCCAGGCTCCGTTAGCTCAAAGCCACTTCGCCCTCGTTTGCATAGCTTAATACCTAAACGCACTTCTAAGTCCGATAAATGCGAACTAATAGTGGAACGCCCTATATTTAACCGTGATTCTGCTGCAGAAAGACCACCACACTCCACAATTGCCACAAATATTCTAAGTAATCTGAGATCTACATCATGTATTTGCATTAATAAGCCACTTTATAAGTTTGATAAAATCGGAATAAACATCGATTATATGTAATTTATAAAACTTCATCTACTCGTTAGTATGTGCACCATAAATATAAGAACTCAATTATTTTGGAGAACAAGATGACGTTTAGATATGGTGTAGACCGTCTAGATCTTGATACTGTAAATGGTATTGCAAATGGTTCAGTTGAAGCTGTTTTAACAAGTGAAGCTATCAATAAAATTAATACAAGCCGTCAACGCGTTGACAAAATGGCCGCATCTGACAAAACTGTTTATGGTATTAACACCGGCTTTGGTCCACTGTGTGATACGCAAATCACCCCTGCAGAAACAAACCTATTACAAAAAAATCTGCTGATCACTCACGCTGTGGGTGTTGGTAATCCAATTGCTAAATCTATCTCTAAATTAATGCTTATCACCAAAGTACATGCGTTAAGCCAAGGTTTCTCGGGTATTCGCCTTGAAACTGTTGAACGTATGCTTAAGTTTATTGAGCTTGATTTAATTCCAGTCGTACCGGAGCAAGGCTCGGTGGGTGCATCGGGCGATTTAGCACCATTATCACACTTATTCTTACCACTTTTAGGTGAAGGCGAGTTTTGGGTTGGTGATGACATTGTGCCTGCGGCAAAAGCCCTAGCTGACAATGGTTTAGAGCCAATGGATCTTCATGCTAAAGAAGGTTTAGCGCTAATTAACGGTACCCAGTTTATTTTATCCCATGGTATTACTGGCCTAACTAAGATGCGTTACCTACTTGACCTTGCCGATGTTGCAGGTGCAATGAGTATTGAAGGTATGCAAGGTAGCCAATCGCCATTTAGAGAAGAGCTACATGCAATTCGTGCCTTTGCTGGCAATGTTGAAGTCGCAACGCGCATGCGTCGTCTATTTAAAGATTCGCAAAATATGGCAGATCACACTGACTGCGACCGCGTTCAAGACCCATATTCATTGCGTTGTATTCCGCAGGTGCACGGTGCATCACGCAACGCTTACAACCACTTAAAAGAACTTGTTGAAATTGAAATGAACTCGGTCACGGATAACCCAATTGTTATTAGTGAGGAAGAAGCGATTTCAGGCGGTAGTTTCCACGGTCAACCGCTGGCAATGGCACTTGATTATGCATCAATTGCCGCTGCTGAACTGGGTAACATTTCAGACCGTCGCTGTTATTTATTACTTGAAGGCTTACACGGCCTACCGCGCCTACTGACTACATCAGGCGGCCTAAACTCAGGCATGATGATCCCACAATACACCACCGCGGCACTTGTGACAGAAAACAAATCACTGTGTTTCCCACCGTCAGCTGACAGTGTACCTACTTCTATGGGTCAGGAAGATCACGTGTCTATGGGCAGTATTTCGGGCCGTAAACTTAACCAGATTCTTGGTAATCTTGAGAAAATCTTCGCAATTGAGTTAATGTACGCAGCACAAGCCGTTGACTTTAGACGCCCTAATACGTGTTCAGATATCATAGAACAAAATCATGCGCTCATTCGTACTAAGGTTGCGAAATTAGAAGAAGACAGACTATTAAAGCCTGACATTGATGCCATGGTTGAGTTTGTTAAATCTCAGGCATTCACTGTTACGCTGAACTAAGGATAACTGACATGAACGTACAAGAATTTCAGAATATCATCAAGCAAGGTATCCCTAGCGAATTACCTGCACCGAAAGCATATCCTGCAGGCGCTAACCGCGCGCCTAAGCGTAAAGATATTTTATCGGTAGAAGAAAAGCAGCTCGCGGTGCGTAATGCGCTACGTTATTTCCCGAAAGAGTGGCATGCGGAACTCGCTGTTGAATTTGCACAAGAGCTTAAAGATTTTGGCCGTATTTATATGTACCGCTTTAAGCCAAACTATGAGCTAAAAGCACGCTCAATCTCTGATTACCCTGCAAAATGCGAGCAAGCTGCGGCGATCATGCTCATGATCGACAACAACCTTGATCCAGCAGTAGCACAGCACCCAGAGGAACTTATCACTTACGGTGGTAATGGTGCGGTATTCCAAAACTGGGCACAATACCTACTTGCCATGAAATACCTTAGCGAAATGGAAGAAGACCAAACGCTACACATGTACTCTGGTCACCCAATGGGATTATTCCCATCTTCTAAAGATGCGCCGCGTGTAGTTGTAACCAACGGTATGATGATCCCGAACTATTCAAAGCCGGATGACTGGGAAAAATTCAATGCGCTAGGTGTAACGCAATATGGCCAAATGACAGCAGGCTCATTTATGTACATTGGCCCGCAAGGTATTGTTCACGGTACAACCATTACGGTTATGAACGCATTCCGTAAAGTACTCAATAAAGGTGAATCACCAAAAGGCAAGATCTTCTTAACAGCCGGTCTTGGAGGAATGAGTGGTGCTCAGCCTAAAGCGGGTAACATTGCTAACTGTATAACTGTATGTGCTGAGGTGAACCCGAAAGCGGCGATTAAGCGTCACCAACAAGGTTGGGTAGATGAACTGGTAGATAATATGCCAGATCTAGTTGCCCGTGTACGTAAAGCACAAGAAAACGAAGAAGTGGTGTCGATTGCGTTTATTGGTAACGTTGTTGATGTATGGGAAAGCTTCTTAGCTGAAGATATTTTCATTCACTTAGGTTCAGACCAAACGTCACTTCATAACCCTTGGTCAGGCGGTTACTACCCGGTTGATATCAGCTATGAAGAATCAAACCGTTTAATTCGTGAAGAGCCAGAAGTATTTAAAGAAAAAGTACAAGCAACGCTTAAACGCCATGCTGATGCGGTAAACAAGCACACAGCAAAAGGCACCTACTTCTTTGACTATGGTAATGCGTTTTTACTTGAAGCATCACGTGCGGGCGGTGATGTCATGGCTGAAAACGGCATCGATTTCAAATACCCGTCTTATGTACAAGATATTCTTGGCCCAATGTGTTTTGACTATGGCTTTGGTCCATTCCGCTGGGTGTGTACTTCTGGTAGCCCAGAAGATTTAGATAAAACCGATGCAATTGCAGCAAAAGTGCTTGAAGAAATTATGGCGAACTCGCCTGAAGAAATTCAACAGCAGATGCAAGACAACATCACTTGGATCAAAGACGCGAAAGAAAACAAGCTAGTGGTTGGTTCACAAGCGCGTATTCTTTATGCTGACTCGGAAGGTCGTATTAAGATTGCAAATGCCTTTAACGATGCCATTGCGCGCGGTGAAATTGGCCCAGTGGTACTTGGTCGTGACCACCACGATGTATCAGGCACAGATTCACCATTCCGTGAAACGTCAAACATTTACGATGGTAGCCGTTTTACAGCAGATATGGCTATTCACAACGTAATTGGTGATGGTTTCCGTGGTGCAACTTGGGTGTCTATCCACAATGGTGGTGGCGTTGGCTGGGGCGAAGTGATCAACGGCGGTTTCGGTATGCTACTTGACGGTAGTGACGATGCTGAGCGTCGTCTTAAGTCTATGCTACTGTTTGATGTAAACAACGGTATTGCACGTCGCAGCTGGGCGCGCAACGAAGAAGCTAATTTTGCAATCAAACGCGAAATGGAACGCACTCCTAAGCTTAAAGTAACGCTTTCACAAAATGTCGAAGACGATATTTTAAATAAGCTAGACTTTTAGTTTAACTAATACTTTCTATTCGAAAGGCCGTTTCAAAATATGAAACGGCTTTTTTATATAACAACCCTCTTATACCAATTCTCTTTCAACAATCAGCTTAAGTAAGTGATCGATTTTGAGGCAAGAAAACCTTGTTGGTAGCACCGAAAATTTTGCTGTTTAATTGTTCTCGGCAATTATTCCTGCATTGCTCTACCTTCTGCATCCTAGCAGTTTTAAATAAGAAATTGTAAATGAAGCTAGTGTCATTTTTAGTCCGTCATAATGACTGAGAATTATTGAGATTTGTAAAACTGAAATTTCGAATTTACACTTCAATACGATTTTTGCCGCTTTTCTTCGCTTGATACATTTTTTCATCTGCACATCGAATCAATGTTTCTAAGCTATGGTTATTGTCACTGTAATAAGCTATGCCTAAACTCGCGCTAATATTTACCTTATTTAACTTACCTTCGCTGTCTTCAACTTGATAGCTTTTTGCTATCTCAATTACGGCCTTTTGCGCTAAGTTCACTGCACTTTTCTTATTTTCGAGGTTAGGTAAGCAAATTAAAAACTCATCTCCACCTAGTCGGCCCACTGTATCTGATTCTCTAAAAATCTTATTTAACCTAGTCGCAACTTGTTTAAGTAATTCATCACCAACACCATGACCATATGTGTCGTTAACTTGCTTAAAACCATCTAAATCTAGGAACATCACTGCTAACTCTTTTTTTGTTCGCTTTACTTGCTTGAGCGAAGATGAAAGACGCTCTTTGGTAAGCCAAACTGAGGGTAGCTTGGTTAATGGGTCATAATGCGCTATTTTTTTAAGCTCATTTTTGGTTTTCTTTAGCTCTTGAATCGTATCGTGTAACTCGGTGACATCATATTCAGTCACTAGAAATACAAAATCACCAGTGAGTGGGTGTCGACTTATACGGATGTCCACGGTGTGACGCTGCAACCCATTGTTAGTCTGCATAAGATGCTCTTCACACCCAGCTTTTTGGTTCTGAGAAGCAGTTAAACGAGCTTTTGCTTCTGATTGTTCTTTAAACCGAGTTTCAAAATCACTGTGATTGGCGACTGTATCTATGTTGCTATACCAATCAGTAAAAGCTGGGTTTTCAAAAAGTCGTTTGCCATCCATGTCGTAGCAACTTACCGCTACAGTGGTATATCGCATCGCTTCAGCAAAGAGTAAGTTTTCAGGCTGGCTACTGGTATCCATCTGCTCACTGATAAAAGCGATAATCCCGCGGTGCTTTTCTGGACCAAGTAAAACCGCAACGTGGCGCATAAGCATGAGTTTTGGCTGGCCATTTGGATATGTTGTCCAAGGGTCTTTTGTTAGCCCTTCTTGTGCTGCTTTTACAAATGTTTGCTCTGTTCGCTTGCGGGCACCTTCAGTATCACCAGACAAATCTTTATCAATCAATTGCTGAACGTCAGTTAGACCCCAAAAATTCAGTGCGTGCTTATTACCCCACCAAAAGCCATGGCGGTCTAAATCAAAAACCCAAATGATATCCGGAGAATAGTCAAAAGCATTTAGCTCGTTAGATGAGGTAATGACCGGTAAATGGTCTACAGCAACTTCTTGGTACACGAGTGGACTCTAGATAAATTTTCATAAAATCATATTACAGATAATTTTTTGGGATTTCAGCTAATAATCGCGAAACATAAAATGCTATGCAGCTAAACAAATATGTCCAAATTACAATTGCTTAACCATTATTCAACGCTTTATCGACCGCTTTAAGAAGAGATGATTTTGTTGAAGGTTTCGTGATATAACCCGTTAAACCTAGAGTCGCCCATTTACGAATAATATCTTTGTTTTTATTACCGCTTATCGCAATTATTGGTAAATTTTTGCAATGTGGAATGTTTCTCAAGTTTTTCGTTGTGTTATAACCATCTAGTTCTGGCATAAATAGATCGAGTAGAACGACTGAGAACTTTTGTTTTTTCAATAGTTTTATTGCTTCTAAACCTGTACCAACACTTGTAACTTGGTACCCTTCATCGATTAAAACTCGTGATACCATCTCTCTGTAAAATTCATTATCTTCAACAACCAATACTTTTACTGGATGTTTGTCTTCTGTTTGCTGATTAGCAACAAAATTATCTTCATGCTTTCTTGCTTGTTGCTCAGCTTTAATTTGTTGTGCAGGTTTGGACACATCATTTTCAGTTAATAGTGCTGCAAGTTCTGCGATTGAGAATCTTTTATCTTTGAGCCTAGTTTGTAAAACATCTATGCTTTCTTTTAACTGGCTCTCTAATGAGTCAATTAGTGGTGTTATATGGGCATTTTTCAATTCAGACAGTAATTGATCTTGAATTTGATTTAACCCTTTTTGTTCATCTAATGACTTTCTGGCATTTTCAAGTGTATCTGTTGCCTTCGTATGATAATCAGCAGCATCATCAATCAATGCCTTTAACTTTTCATCAATTCGCCCAAAGTGCTCTTCTCTAAGTTTATATATATCAGATACATCGTTTGTTCGATTAAGCGCATTGTGCAATATCATTTTGAATCTATAGTTTTCGTACATTGGTTTATAAATAAAATAATCATTAAATAAACCTTTTGTACAACACCTAAATGCAATTCCAGATTCTTTATTTTCACACAGAAGAATATTTTCGTGCGGATAGTTTAAAATTTCTGCTTGGGCAAATGCTTTATAGCTTTCAATGCTTTTAGCAACAGTTTCACGTGCAATAATAATGATGCTAGGCTGAGTTTTAACAATGACTTCTTCTGCATCTTGTTGATAAGTTAATGTACGAAACTCATTCACTTGTGACGATAATATCTCTATAACACCAACAAGCTCAGAAGGTTCATCACACAATACGATTACTTTTGGGCGTCTTTGTGCATGGTCAACCGCATTGCTCATTAAAAACTCTCTTTATTTAGATTTAATTATCTTTCGGTTAATGTCAGCTGTGTTTTTTGATATTACCGTCAAAAAGTCTTGTTGAGAGCAAGGCTTAAAATAGTAAAACCCCTGCACCGATTTCACACCTAATTGCCTAACAACATTTAAATCAGCTAATTCTTCCACTCCCTCAGCTACGACTTCGAGTCCGAGTTTATTTGCCATTTCACAGGTACTAGATACGATAATTTTTTTGCTTGCATCTTGAGAGCAACCATCAACAAAACATCTATCTATCTTTAGCTCATCAAATGGCAGTTCATTTAACTGCTTCATAGATGAATAGCCAGTACCAAAATCATCTATTGAGAGTTTAAAACCTTTTAACTTCAATCGAAGTAACACGTCTAAAGAGTGTTTTATATCATTAATTACATTACTTTCAGTTACTTCAAGCGTAATGGACGAAGTCGGCATACCATACTCTGAACAGATGGTGTAAAACCTTTCAGGAAGATTGACATCTTCAAGTTCATTTGCGCTGATATTGATACTAAATTGTATTCGAGAAACTGCTTTTTTGTTCTGAGACCAAAACTGCACAGTTTGAAGTAGAAGTTGAGATGATAACAAACTGGTTTTGCCCAAATTCTCCAGGAGCTCAATAAAGAAAAAAGGTGAAACAATGCCGTCTGTAGGATGTATCCAACGAGCAAGTACTTCAACGCCTAGGATCTCTTCAGTTTTACAACACACTTTTGGTTGTAAATGCCCTGTAAACTCTTCGTTTTGAAGTCCATTTAAAATCTCTTCGTTCGAATATTGATTTGTTTGATTATCCTGTTTTTGTGCCCTACTGGTTTCGCACAATGATTTGTAGAGGCTTGTCAATTTATTTGCTGATAGAGGTTTTTCAATTGAATCGAGTATTGTAAGACCATGCATCTGAGCCAGCGAGGCTGCATTTTTTAAAAACAAACTATTTTCACCGCTCAATAATGCTAGCGGTTGAGTAATGTTAAGTTCGCCGAGTTTTCTAAACATTTCAACACCATCTATTGACGGCATATTCATATCTAACAAAATAAGTGAGGCCATGTGAATCTCATCACTTTCTAACGCTTTAAAACCACAATCAAAACCGATAAAGCGACAAGGCGTTTGATTTTCGATCAATAGTTTTAGTTGAGTCAAAATTAGTTGGCTGTCATCTATTGCTAGAATTAGAGGTGAATTATCTAGCATAACCTCTCACTTATTGCTGATCCAAGTTAGTATTTTTCAGTATAGAAGCAATTTCACCTTCTGCCTCTTTGAATATAGTCAAACACTCAAATACTAATGATTTAATACTAGATTCAGTATTCTCTTGGTCAGATCCACAGGCGTCTTCTAGTGCAATTAATTTATCAGCAAGCGGGATACAGCCTATCGCTTTGGCTGAAGTCTTCGCTTGATGAGCGATATCTTTTAACAACACAGTGTCAGTCGTATCTAATCTGCTAAAAAGTTTTTTTGTATCACTGATGAAGCTTTCTAAAAACATAAGTTGTAGTTTTGTATCTGTACCAACAAACTGCGCGAGTACTTCAAAACTAAAATAAATTGGGCATTGTTTCTCTTTGCTTCCTTGGGTTGGTGATTCTTCTATTTGCTTTTCAGTAAATGAACTATCATCACTTTTTTGCTCTTTTAGCCAACGGCGTATTTTCTTACTTAAATCATGTAAAACGACGGGCTTAGATAAATAATCATTCATCCCTACTTCTAAACAGGCTTCTTTTTCACCATCTAACGCATTTGCAGTAGCAGCAATAATAGGCATGGCAGGTAGTTGGTGTTCAGCTTCAAGCGTCCTCACTTGCTTAGTAAATTCATACCCATCCATTTCTGGCATGTGGCAGTCTGTGATAATGAGCGCGAAATTAAATTGCTCCATAAGTTTTAGTGCCACTTTGCCGTTATCAGCAATCACACATTGAAAACCAAGCATAGCTAATTGACGCTTAAATAGGTCTTGATTATAAACATTGTCTTCTACAACCAAGATGAGTTGATTTATCGTTTCAGCTTGTCTAACACTAGGGACATTACTTTGAGTTATAGTCTCAGTCTCTTCATTTAATTCTCCCTCAACTAAATGCTCTAGCTTAGCGATGTGTAAAATAATTTTTGACGCATAATAAGGATAAAGAGGTAAATTACTGATATTTACACTCGATGGTTTTGGTAGCTTATCTTGATTGTTATCCAACAAAATGTAATGGCAATCACTGTCATCAATAAAAACTTCTCTACCTTCTGTAGAAAGCTGCTGAAATGATTCTGCTGTGATAATTAAATAATCAAAGCTTTGACTGTCAACCAATTGGGCATTAAAAAAGTCTTTAGGAATGATTTCACACTCAGCATTTGCAAGCATTAAATGATGCATTAAATCCAACTCAAATTTATCTTCATCCCCAACAACCGCCACCTTGATTTTGTTAACAAATGATAAGTGTTCACCTTGCCTAGAAGGCGCACTTAATGGCAGCCTGACTACAAAATTTGATCCCACGCCTTCCAAACTTTGACATTCAATTTCTCCTTTCATCATATCGACAAGTTTACTTGTGATAGACAGACCTAAACCTGTTCCACCATACTTTCTTTGAATACTATTATCAGCTTGCTCAAAAGGATTAAACAATTTATCGACTTGCTCATTAGTCATTCCTTTACCATTGTCTTTTACTCGAATACTGTAGTGACCGCTTTTTGAACTTTTTGCTATAGACACTTCGACAAATCCAGATTGGGTTGCAGTTGTTTTAGTGAATTTAAGCGCGTTACCTACAAGATTAAGTAAAATTTGCCTAATTCGAATCGGATCACCTAACTGATTTACAGACAATTCAGTTGAGAAGTAGAATGCGAGTTTAAGCTTTTTGCTGCTAGCTTGATATGCCAGTAATTCGGCAAGCTCTGTGATTAGCTCGAGCCAATTAAAGCTAACGCGCTCTAACTGCATTTTTCCTGCTTCAATCTTTGAGAAATCGAGGATGTCATTAATGATCCTAAGTAAAATGAGCGCTGAACTTTTAGCTACCTGAGTTAAATGAATTTGGTCAGGATCTAGCTTCGATTGAGACAGAATATCAAGCATACCGATTACCCCATTCATCGGCGTTCGTATTTCATGACTCATGGTTGCTAAGAAGCGAGATTTAGCTTCATTTGCTTGCTCAGCTTTTAATTTCGCAACTTGTAGCTCTTCTGAAAAATTCATATCTTTTGTGACATTAGTTTGATAAAGCAAACAATACTTTTCAGAATCAGTCGTAATATTCTTAACCAAGACCTCAAACCAAAATTCAGTATGATAAGCATCATAGCGACACTTTAAATGCATGCTGTACTCTTGCGATTGCAGCGAGCAATTTAGCATATCAATGAGTTCGTCTTTTTCAATAAGCGGTAGTCCATTAATAAAACTATAAATACTGTCGCCTGTATTAATTTCGCACCCCATAAAGGTATGATTATTTTGACCAGCATTCTGTAAAGGATCGGGGAAATGGTTTTTCATCACTATTTTGTGATTGCTATCGAGCAAAATAATAGAAGCTGGGAAGGAGTTAATCGCCTCTTGTAATAGCTTTTCAGTTGAGCGCTTAATTGATAATAGATTTTGCGTCGCTCTTCTTTCTTCTTCAGCTTCACTCATTCTTTTAAGTGCTTCTTTTCTTGCTGAATCTAATTCTTTTTGAATTTTTTGTTGTTTTTCCGCTTCATTCACTTGCAAAGTAATTTCTTTAACTACCCCTATAATAGAATGTGTCTCAGTACTTTGATTGAATTTAATATTGATTACTAAAGTAAAGTATCTGGGGGTTACTTCGTTAAGAGTTATTTGTAATTTACTTGTGTCTATAACTGCTAACTTGCGTACACTTTCTAATATATTTTTTCGTTCTTTCCTATCAAAGCGCTTAAGCAGTATTTTGAAGTTAAAAAACTCTTTGTCTAACTGTAAATTGAATAAATTTCTAAAACCTTCTGATGTATTGACTTGTTTAGAATTGATATCGACTTCAAAACTACCAATAGAAGCCAATTTCTCTGAAGAGTTCATAAATACTTGTCTAGAATTAATGCTGTCAGAAACCAGTAATGACTGTTTTCTATTTTTCTCTTGAGACCGGTAGCTTACATATAGGCCTAATAAGAAGAGTAAAAATAATGACAATATTTGCCAAATAAACTTGCTTTCTATGGTATTTAACAGCTCTGCTTTTCCTTTAGTGCTTGTAAAAACATAAGCACCTAAGTTTAGTTCGTGATCCCAAACAAAAGCATTTATTAGCTTAGAGTGATCGCCGTTCTTGTCTTCTCCTAACTTTTCTAACTGCTCGAAATATAACAAGTCATCTTGAATAAAGTAGCCTGCTCCTGATTTACTACTTACGTCAATTTGATGATCACTCGATTTTGAGACTAAGTGGTTCAGACTAATCTCATAAACTAAAAGCTGGTTACTTAAACCTTTCTCTTGTAATTTAACGCCTGCCAAAATATAGATAACACCATAGTGAGGTGTTTCTATGGCCATCGAAATAAGTCCACCTTGAAGCAATTTAGTTATATTTAACTGTATAACACTCGCTATATTAGCTTTACTTAAAAACTTTGTGGCGATGGGTTTATCGAGTGTCATTTCTTTAACGTCTAAAAAATTCGAGTTATTTCTGGTTGCTAAAGATTTAAGTAACATCTCAACCTTTGGTTCACGCCACAACTGTTTGAACCCATCGATATTATCAACTGCTTGATGATTTAATTGCCTGAGACTTTCTAACTCTGATAAATACCTTAATTGTCTTTGACTAGCATAATGCTCAACGAATAAAGCAGAAGTAATTGCAACAAACACGATGATCAGCTGGATCGTAGATGCTAGCTGAGCATTTAATAATTGTGACTTCACATTTGATAATAAACGTATTATTAAGCAAATCACGATGAAACAACCAAATCCAGATAACACAGATTTAATTAACGCAATCCGTGAACTATAGCGATATTCTTCAACCAATAGACTGGTGTCTTGCGCCATACTTTCAACCACTGAATAACTGTGCTTAATTAACTCATTTAGATAAGCTGTACTTGAATCCCACCAGCTAAACTTTGTTTCTTGCGGCTCCTCCCCATTTGCAAAAGCGTTTAATAAGTTGTCGATATATAGCTTTTTATTAATCGAATATGGGGGTAAGCTTTCTTTAACAAGCGCTTTATCAAGCAAAATATTGTGATGCGAATGAAGTTTCAGGGCATGTCTGAGCGCTTCTGATTTAATTGCTAACTGCTCTGATGTTATGAACCTTGACAACTTTGCTCTTAACTTTCCTCCTAACTCTATTGCCCGGAGTAAGGAATAAACATCTTTAATAGCCAATATTTGACCTAAATTTTGTTGGTTGATGTAATTTTGCTCAACCTGAGTTAATCGAACATATTTTAAGAGCAAATCAATGAGTACAGTGTAGCTTTTAAATATACTTTCTTTAGTTTGGTTATCTAGCTGGTTTTCTTGTCTCAGTACTCTAATGTCTTTTTCAATTCTTGTTGCGAGTTCACGAGTGGGCTCTGTTTTTGTATCTACTTTAATGCTAATTAAAGCTTCATTTGTTTCATCTAAGTATTTTTTTAATCGATTAGCATAATCATCAGATCCAACTAAGCCTGTCGACATCCCTCTTTCTCGTTGTAACGCAAAAATAAGACTATTAACACGCTTTACGTCTTCAAGGTTTAAACTGTATTGATCTAGACTTTTACTCAAAACTTTGAGTTGGTTGTAATTGTTTATTTCTACATAGAAAACAGAAATACATAGTACAGATGCCAAAAAATACAAAGAGAACTTTATGAAATAATTCACCTTTAACTCCAGAAAGAAGTATCAAAGCAAACTATAGTTTAAATAAACAAGCTGTCTAATTAGTAACCTATGAAAAAACCTATAGCGCCTCAAACTGAAGTCAAGCGAATTAACCATTTGCACTCTCTCAATATCCTGGATACTGGATCAGATCTAGATTTTGATCGTCTTACAGAATTTGTAGCTAATATATTTTGTGTCCCAATCGCCTTAATTAGCCTTGTCGACACTCAAAGACAATGGTTTAAGTCGAAAGTTGGCTTGGAAGCAAATGAGACTTCACGTGATATTTCATTTTGCGGCCATGCCATTTTAAAAGATGAAGTTTTTATTGTAGAAAACGCCCTTTTAGACGACAGGTTTTCAGACAACCCATTGGTCGTAGATGAGCCATCTATCAGGTTTTATGCTGGTGCGCCCTTGAAAACATCTAAAGGGTATAAAATTGGCACACTTTGTATCATTGATACTCAACCTCGAGAATTCAGAAAGCAAGATATTGAGATCCTTGAGAAGGTAGCTTCAGATATTGTTTCTCTTATAGAAGAAAAAGCCAAGTAATGCCTTAAGGTTTATTTAAGCTTCGGTTGTTAGATTCATTTTTTTAGCTAAGTCGAAAAAAAATGAAAACTACCAAACGTTTTATAGCGCCATTCTTTCCCATTTTGTTGTTCATTACATCATCACTGTGCGTGCTCATGTTTAGCCGCTTGCTACTTAGTGCATGGCAGAGTGAAAGACTAGGCTTTGATAATTATTTTGCATTGCTTTTAGGAGGCATAAGAATTGATTTAAGCACAGTAGCGTATTTAACACTGCCGCTTTTTCTTTTACTTATTATCTTTAAAACTATCAAAATACCCAGCTTACAAAAAATAGTTCAATTCATTGCCTCTTTCTACATCGCAACAGCACTGTGCTTTCTCGTGATGTTAGAAATTGCGACGCCTGCGTTTATATTACAATACGATATCAGACCAAATCGATTGTTTATTGAATATTTAGAGTATCCGCAAGAAGTGCTTGGCATGTTACTGTCCGGGCATAAATTAACCTTACTGATAAGTTTATTGTTTACTGTCGGTGCTTTTTACTTATCTTTTAAATATCTACCCAAATTTTGCAAAAATGCGGCAAGTAACACACCTGCTATATCCTTTTATTCAACCATTTTTTTGCTCTTTTTTGCTCTCGTCTTAGCCGCAAGAGGTACCGTTGGGCATCGACCTATCAATCCTGCTCTTGTGTATTTTTCACAAGATGCATTAGTGAACTCACTGACTTTAAATTCTGCTTACTCGGTTGCATTCGCAATTAAAAATATGCGAAACGAAAAAAGTACTGAACAACTATATGGTAAACAAGATAAGCAGACTGTTATTGAGAACATTCAGAAGGCTTCTTATAGAACAAGCTTCGTAGCAAATGAGTTCCCGACACTGGCTAAAAATGTGGCGTATCACTCAGGCCCTAAAAAAAATCTGGTTATTATCTTAGAAGAAAGTCTCGGTGCGCGATTCGTCTCTGAACTTGGTGGCAGTGGTATCACGCCTGAAATAGATAAGCTCTATAACGAAGGTTGGGCATTTGAGCACCTATATGCTACTGGAACACGTTCTGTAAGAGGTATTGAGGCTGTGGTAACTGGTTTTTTACCCTCCCCGTCTCGTGCAGTCGTCAAACTATCAAAATCGCAAAAGCATTTTTTTACACTCGCTGAGGTGCTAACACAAAATGGCTATACTACGCAGTTTCTGTACGGTGGTGAAAGTCATTTCGATAATATGAAAAGTTTCTTTTTAGGTAATGGTTTTCAAGACATCGTTGATTTTCAAAATATAAAAGAGCCTAAATTTGTTGCTTCTTGGGGAGTTTGTGATGAAGATCTATTTGCTCAAGCAGACAAAGAGCTATCAAAACTTGCCTCAACTAACAAACCATTCTTTTCTTTGATTTTTAGTTCGAGTAACCATGACCCTTTTGAGATCCCTGATAACAAAGTTTCATTACCTGACGGGCATGAAACTGATAACATTCAGCGCGATCTAGCTATTAAATATGCTGATTTCGCACTTGGTCGCTTTATAAATAAAGCCAAACAAAGCAACTACTGGCAAGATACGGTCTTTTTAATTGTCGCTGATCATAATGTTCGCGTTTTTGGAAGTGAGCCAGTTCCTATTAAGTCTTTTCATATTCCTGGGGTTATCTTAAATTCTGATTTTGATAACAAACGAGATCAAAGACTAGTAAGCCAAATCGATTTACCTGTTACCCTACTATCTTTAATTGGTGTAGACACACCAACACCGATGACTGGATTTGATTTAACAAAGACCTATCCTGTAGAGCGAGCTTTGATGCAGTACTATGATAATTTTGCCTATATTGAAAACAACCAAGCCGCTATTTTAACTCCAGGCCAACATCATAGCTTTTGGCAGTATGATAAATACAATAAAACGCAAACTTTAGTTGCACCAGATAGTTATTCAGAAAAACTGAAAGAAAAAGCATTAAGTCATGTACTATTTAGTTCGATGGCTTATCAGCAACAACTCTATCGTTTGCCAGCAAGTACACAATAATCCATTTTATTTTTCGAGAACAACTATGCTGTTTGATAACACCAATAAACCAAAGGGACTAAAGCGTTTGTTTTTAGCCCTCGGTCATTCTTTTCGCGCTTTCACTTGGTTAAGTAAAAATGAAGCCGCTTTTCGCCAAGAAATTGTATTACTGCTAACAACGCTCACTCTATTGCCTTTTTTGTCATTCAGCTCGTATGACAATTTGCTGATTATTTCGGCCACATTATTCGTGATGTTTGCAGAAATTGTGAATACTGCCATTGAGGCTGTAGTCGATAGAATTGGTCTAGAAATACATGAGCTTTCTGGTTTAGCTAAAGACTTAGGCTCAGCGTGTGTCACCATCGCTCTAGTAATACTAAGTTTAGTGTGGTTGGTCGTGCTTTATAGTAATTTTGTTGCTTAAGAAACTTTATCTAGTTAATGCGGGAAGGTCCATTATTTAAAATGGACTTTGCCGCCAACGATTTTGAGTGCTGGGGTGCCTCTGATCAGTGTTTTTCTCGCAAATTCAATATTGCACTGTGGACAATGAATTTTATCGATTGTGAAATCTTCAACTATTCGCTCTTCAAAGCATTTGACCAACGCGCCTTTGCCGCCTTTTCGATATTTAAAAAGTTGGGTTCGACATTTTGTGCAGAAAATATCAACCGTTCTTACCGGACCTTTCTTATTCGGTTTTGCCATAGCGATTATTTATAGAATACAGCCAACCAAATAGTTGGTTGCTGCTTTGAGGTTTGTTTAACTTTGTGCTTTTTGTGGGCAGGAATATTCAATGAATCACCTTGCTCTAGCGTTATACATTCACCACTTTCAAATTCAACTACACCAAAGCCTTCTAAGACCATCACCCATTCATGTTCGTCTTGGTCATACCAACCCGTCTCAGGTGAGCTGTGTCCATGAGAAACAATACGCTCAATGCGAACTGAATCAGTTTTGATCAGGTCTTCGAAAGCCTCTTCTTGAAGGTTATTAGGTAAGCTGTTTAACAAATTTTTTATCATAGTTTATTCTTTTGGTTTAGCTTTTTAATCCTCTGTCTTTTATTGAGAATTGATCAAGCCAAGTTGAATGAGTATTTACTCGCCGTCTTCCCCTTGTGGCTGTACTTCAGTTACCACTTTTTGCACTATTTTTACCCTGCCCGATTTTACCAATGCATCTCGCAAAATATATTCTATTTGCGCGTTTACACTGCGTAAGTCATCGTCGGCCCAGCGCTGAACTGCCGCTAATACATCTGGGTTTATTCTGAGTGGATAACTTTTCTTACTGGCCAAAATAATCCTCAAAAAAATTGCTAAGTCGAAGCTTAAACGACAACTTCGACTTAATTAGAAAATCAGTTATTAATAAAGGCTACCTGCATTGACCACAGGTTGCGTATTTTGCTCAGCGCATAATACCACCAGCAAGTTGCTAACCATAGCTGCTTTGCGCTCTTCGTCTAGCTCTACGATTTCTCGTTCAGACAATCGGCTTAGCGCAAGCTCTACCATACCAACAGCACCATCTACGATTTTTTGTCTTGCAGCAATAATGGCTGAGGCTTGTTGACGTTGTAACATGGCACTGGCAATTTCTGATGCATAGGCAAGGTGTGAAATTCTAGCTTCATGTACTTTTACACCTGCTTTTGCCAATCTGTCTTGAATTTCTGTCTTCAATGCTTCAGAGACTTGAATTGGGTGACTGCGCAGTGCAATTTCATCACCGTCATGTTGATCGTATGGATAAGCGCTCGACATATTTCTTAGCGCGGCTTCACTTTGAATGTTAACAAAGCTTTCGTAGTCATCTACTTCAAATACGGCTTCTGCTGTGTCATTCACTGACCACACAACCACGGTGGCAATCTCAATTGGGTTACCATGCGCATCATTAACTTTGATTTTATTACTTTCAAAGTTTCTTAATCTTAAAGAAATATTTCTGCGAATAAAGAAAGGGACTGTCCAACGTAACCCGTTTTCTTTTACTGTACCTACGTAACTACCAAACAAAGTAAGTACACGACCTTGGTTTGGCTGCACCATAAATAATCCTGTTAAACATGCCAAGCTAAGCACAGCTAGAACGACAAATATAATGCCACTCCCATTTACTGGGTTGAATTGGCTTAAACAGGCTAATGCAATTGCAATAAAAATCACGGTTGCAATATACCCGTTTGTTGAGAATCCTTTTGTTTCTTTCATTGAAAACCCCATCAATGTGATATCAAGTTGATATCACACTAGATCGAGTTTAGATTTTAAGCAAGTAGTTTGTTTCTATTTTGTTGATGTCTATTTGTAACTATTTATTTTGTTTTCAAGCAAAGCGATAGACTTATCGTTTGGAAAATCGAGTTTAAATACCTGGTATGCCTGCTCTGCCTCTTTAATTAATTGCTGCTCAAGATATGCGTTAATTAGAGACTGTGATAATTTAGGATGCTTAAAGATGTTTGCTATTTCAGCTTTAAGCGTTAACTCCTGTCGTTTGTTTTCTTGAGTTTGCGCAAGTCTATATGCGTAAAAAGCGTAAAGCCCCAAATAATTTAAGTCATATCTCGTTTTATCTTTGGCCAGCTCAATTGAAATAACCGCAGCACCGTTTGATTTGGCCTGTGTTATTAATTCGAATGTTGCTTCATCTTTAAAGGGTGTTCTTTGCTTTGGTGAAATACCTAACTTTAGTAACAAGGCTTCTGCAGCTTTGGCAACACTCATAGGGTTTTGAGCTGTTATAAGTGTTCCATCAACAGAAATATAAGGCATCATTGGGACGTTTTTAACAAATGTCGCACCACGCTCAATCAATTTTTCTTCAAGTGAAAATGGAAATTTATCAAGTAATTCTGCATTAAAAGCTTCCTCTTCGATTTGAGTAAAGCTATTAACCTTTTTGCCTGCAACAAAGAAGCGGCCATCCTTGTGCTTTAAATTAACCAGTGCAGCAGGTCCATGACATACAGCGGCGATTGGAGATTGCTGTTCGATAAACTGATTAATAAAATTTTGAGTTGCAGAGTCAAAAGGTAAGTCAAATATTGCGCCGTCTCCCCCAACAATAAATAGAGCGTCGTAGCTTTGCTTAATTGCCTGTTTTGCAGAGTGAGTATTTTGCAATTTATGAAGGGCAAGGCCTTTGAATTTTTGAATATAAGCTAGGTTGTCTTTATTGGACTTAACGACAACCTCACCGCCTTTAGGTGTGACAATGTCGAGCTTTAAGTTATGGTCATGTAAAACCAAATAAGTTTGTGCAAGCTCCTCAAGGTCGTAACTAATTTTACCTTGGGTCTTATTGCCGTAGCCGGAAATTAATAAAGCGACTTTTTTGGCAAATACATGAGGACTTATTAAGCCCAGACAAATTATGAATAGCGTTAAATATTTCATTGCTGCTTCTCCTTGTTGAAGTTAACAGCACTTTAACCAATCAGTTGTCGTGACTTTGTCGTGATTTATATTTATTTAAGTGTTTGAGGGCGTGTTACCAAAGCTTATTTGCGCAATAAAATAACCTGGCGGTTGCTCAATGCTCAATTGCCAGTTTGATTGTTCACAAATACGCTGTATCAAGTTTAAACCATGCCCTAACCCTTCACTCTGCTTGCCTTTTACGCCGCTTGCCAATGGCGAATTGATGGCATTTTGTTGAGTTTGATTTTTAAAAATAAGTTGTCGCTCATTTAAGGTGATGTCGGCATTATCGCCACTTGCGTGTCGTACCATGTTCGACAATAGATTTAGCATCAGAATGTTAACCAGATTTTGGTTACACATTACTTTCACATCCCCGTCAAAATTAAGAGTTAAATCAAGATGTTTGTCTGCTTCTGCGAGTAAAAAATCGTATTGGTTAATAATCAAAGACTCTAACTCTGCAGTTAAATTAACCACCCCTGTTTGGTTTGATTCGGAACGTGCAAGCGCCAATAAAATTGAAGTGATTTGATTGATATTAGCAACCGCCTCTGCAACTGTATCAAAATTACTTTCTGTGATTGTTTTTTCTTCTTTGCTAGCTGATAGCACGTTTTGAATAATCGCCACAGGCGTTCTGATTTCATGACTTATGTCTTTGGTAAAAGCGCGCTCTCGATCAAGCGCGGTATTCAACTGATTAAAGGCGTTTTTGGTATTGAGTGCTAATAAGCCAATTTCATTTTCAGGAAATGTATCAGGTTTAATATTGCCCGCATTTTTCTTGTTCACATCAGATGCTAACGCTTTTAAAGGTCCTGTAATCTTCTTGGCAGTCTGTAAGCTCACAACAAGTGCTATGGCAGAAATAAAACAAGCTATTACTAAAAGCCATACAAGCAGATTTGGCATATTATCTTTGCTAACTTCGAACTGCTCTACGTCAGCGAGTAAAAATAAGTGTTGTTCACCTAATTTAATGGTGGTTATATGAAGGGTTTTACCTGAACTTGTTTGATATTCCACTTTGCTGGGGTTTGATGGATACTCTTTTTGGATCTCAGTAGGTAGATCGGTAAAGTTTTCAACCAAACGCATGTAATCTGCTTTTGGAGGCAAAACCTCACCTGAACGTTTAAATTGTTCAGTTATATGAGTTGCTTCATCGTTGACTAAGCGGTTAAAAATATTATCTTCAATAGTCCAAGCATATAAAACAATCAAAAAGCTATAAATCAGCGAGATAGACAATACAGAGGTTATAATTACGAGGCTTATACTACTTGAAAGGCTTCTCATAGCTGTTTCATCTCCATGTGATGCATCTTATTCTAATATTCATTACTTGGTGATTGTTAGTCTGGTGCAACGATTTTAAAACCAATTCCGTGTACTGTTTTGATTAGCGGCTGCTCAAACGGTTTATCTATAGCATTACGAAGTGTATATATGTGACTTCGGACCGCATCGGTATCAGGCATATCATCCCCCCAGACTTTTTCAACTAATTGCCTTTTACTCAGGGCATTTGGATAAGCTTCTGCAAGTAGTTTAAGCAGTAAGAAATCAGTTTTTGAGAGTTTTATGTTCTGGCCTCCCCGGTGTACTGTTTTTTGATTAAAGTCTATTTCTAAATCACCAATACATGTCTTCTGAGACTTATGTAATTGATGCCTTCTAGCGAGTGCTAAACAGCGAACATAAACCTCTTCTAACACGTAAGGTTTTGTTAGGTAATCGTCTGTGCCGTGTGAAAAGCCATCAAGTTTTTCTTCAATACTGTCTCTTGCGGTGAGCATCAACACCGGAATATTCGAAGCAAGCTTTGATTTGATAAAATGACAAAGATTTAACCCATCTGTATCGGGTAAAGTTAAATCTAATATCACAACATCAAAATGTTCAGACTTGAGTAAGTTAGTCGCTGTTTGACCATTGCAGGCATAGTCTACGACCATGCCTTTTTGCATAAGAAAATCACACAGCTGCTCTGCTAATTGCTGATTATCTTCAACCAATAAAATGTGGTTTCTTATTTCGTTCATTTTGCTGTTTTTTTCCGAATTAATTCTAGTGTGGCCGCAATGGTCTTATCATCCATGCTTTGCGTGATGCTATTGCCTGGTTCAATTTCATAATGTGGTTGAACACCTTGTTGAGTCAATTCCCCGCTCGGCCTAACTAACAATCGAGTCGTAATATAGGCTCTCAACTCTGAATGAGGTAAGTTGAATAAATTTCCCTGCCCTGATTGATTGGCAAAACCTTGTGTTGGCTGACCGACTAAGGTTGCAAAGCCATTATCTTTTAAGGTCGTTGCCAATACGATGGCTGCTGAATAACTCATAGCGCCTGTCAGTAAATAAACCTTACCAGTAAATCTGATATCGTCACTCATTGGCGTTTCCCAATCATCCCAATCCGTGTCGACAATTTCCCCTACTTCACCTTTATAATGAAACCAACCACGGTTGTCTTTGTTGAGTTTTTCTTGCAGCCCAGAGACCAATCTAAATGGTTTATTTGCAAGGTAGCGACTTAAATAGGCAACGGTATCCGTATTACCACCGGGGTTGTTTCTAATATCAATAATAAGAGAGTGAATGTTTAACGTCTTAATTTGCTCAAAACTGTCATCAATAAAATCTTCAAACTCGCTCGGTTTTATATCAAAGTGATCTAAATACAATAAACCGATACCTTCTTCTAACTCTTTAAAGTAATGGTTTTGATTTGTTTCTCCTGAAATAACGCTCTCTGTCTTTTGCCAATCTTGGTCTTGGGTGATCTGCAGAGTTTTAGTTTTCCCCTCAACTTCTATTTCAAGTTTAAATTCATTAATAAAGCCATATACAGCCCATAAGTTAACTGGGAACCTCGCTGCAACGACCTTTTCACGAAGAAGCTGACTTTCACCACCTGTATATTTTTGCATGTCTAATACAAGGTCTTTTGTCGAAATACCATTAATCGACAAAATTTTACTTTCAGCCACAACCCCTTCAATACCTGACTGATAGTCGTTTTGTATATATAGCTCTTGCTGTGAATTGATAAATACTTCAAAAGGAAAAGGTTTCGCACCTTGTTCTTTAAGCAAGCTATATTCTTGGTAAGGCCAAATCAAAAACGCATGACCATCATTAAATTTATGGCTGAGTTGACCTACTATTTTGTAAAACTCGGTTCGCATTAAAGGCCGAGTAATTTGCGACTTGAGTACTTCAGTGTAGCTTTTTAGCTCAGAGACTTGAGTGTATTTTTCAAGGTTTGGGTGACGCTCCAGTGCGCCTTGTAATAAAGCATCAATATCTTGATGCATTTGTTCAACAGATAAATGCTCTGTAAGTATAGTCTCATCAGACAAGTCAGGCATTATCTCTAAATGACTACCTTGGCAGGCAACTAACACGGGTAGTACGCACGCTATCATCAATGACTTATTAATGGGTTTAAGAATTTGTTTGAACATCGCTTTGCTCCTTTGTGATATGTCACAAAGATATCAAAACGCTTGTGAAGGTTTTGTCGTGAAATGCGAATGATTAATTTCAGCTACAGGATAGGCACCCGCTTTACTCGCCGTGTTTGCTTGATATTAAACAAGTTTGCTTTAAGGGCTTGGAAGTCTTTGAGTTGCTTATCACTTTGTACTTGCTGCTTTAACGAAGTATAAATAATATTGGATTCTAATAAATACTCTTTAGAAAACCCGTTTTGCACGGCTTTCTCTGCTAGTTGTATAAATTGCTCAGGGTCTTTGTTATTTAACGCGATAAGCGAAGCGATAAATTGATTGGAGCCTTTAACTTCCTCTGAAGCTTCTCCCTTCGTCTTCCTTTCTTTACCGTCAACTAAATTTGCAAGAAGCAACGCTAGATGTGCATATTTACTTTGGCTATGAGCAACCCGCTCTAAATGAACAAGTGACTTATCTATTTTTCCTTGTAACTCTAAAGCACTTGCCATAAGTAGATGGGCTTCAATAAATTTTGGCTTTAAGGTCAGTAATTCAGTTAAGGTTTTTTCTGCTTTCTCATATTGTTTAGTCGCCAAAAAATACTCAGCTTGAGTCAGTAAATAAAACGCATCTTGCGGAGAAGACGCTACCAATGAATCTAAATGACGTTCACTCCAACTAAACATGTTTTTATTTAACAGAACCTGAGCCCGTATCTTTTGTACAAGCGGATTGTCTGGTTGTAGTTTATGTGCAATTTGGATCGCCTGCCACGCTCCTGAAATATCACCACGGTGATTCAGTGCGCTAGATTTGACGGCATGCGCGTTTACCCATTTGGGCGAAAGTGAAATAGCTTTGTTCGCATTTTCAATGGCGTTTTTATATTTTCCCTGCTCAATTTGCACATTCCCAAGCGCAACATAAGGCCAAGGTTGGCTGTTCGAGGCGTTAACTGCCTTTACTGCAAATTGATAGGCTTGTATTAAATCGTCTTCATTAGCACCATGTAACTTATGATTAGTTAAATACAATTCGCTTAATATTGATAAAATGGCGACTTTATTGCTGGCGTATATGATTGTGTTTTCTAGCTCACTAATCCCACTATCTATTTTGAAACTGTCTTGTAACCCCATAAAGCGAGCCACATCTAGCTCAATCGATGCATCGTGAGATGATAGGCTTATATTTGCTTTTACTGGTTGCTGTATCTTGCTTGGCTCTGTTTGCTTAAAAACACCTAAAGCAATCATCCCAAAGATGACTAATCCACTAAGTATGACACGGTGCCTAATAGAAAAATGAAATTGTGGACTTACAAGTTTGGATTGATTTAGTTGTTCATCATTTAGGCCAACTGTATGTTCTACAAGCTTAACTGATAAGTTTAAACGATACCCTAGACCTCGCTCTGCAATAATAGGCTCTAGTTTTTCTCCATTTGCCAAAACTTCCCTAAGGCGAGATACACGTTTTTTAATGGTGTCTTCTGAGACGATTTTCCCCTGCCATACATAATCCAAGAGTATGTCATGAGAAACGACATTCGGTGCGCCTTCAACCAAACACACTAATAATCGATAAGATAACTCAGGCAAAATAAGCTCTGTAGAACCTTTAAATAATTTTCGTTCTTCAAGGTTTAAAGTTAGGTTTTCTCCGACTTTATAAATTGACATCTTATTCCTTAAATACCCTTAACTAATTCTTATTATTAGATAAGTTCTTTTGTCACTGTGCGTCACCCTAACTCACTTTAAATCCCTCTTCAATTAGTTTGAAAGTCGTTAGATTAAATACGTGTTTAATTTAGGGAAATGTATGATGCGTACAAAGATACTATGTTTACTTATATTTTTTGCTTCATTTTTAAGCGTAGCAAATGAAATCAAACGCAAAGAAATAGACAAGCTACTGACTCAATATCACCAATTAGAGCAATTTAACGGTGTCGCGTTGGTCAGTCATAAAGGAAAGGTACTCTTTAATAAGGGTTATGGCAAAGCCAACTTCGAGTGGGACATTGATCATACTGCTGAAGGTAAATTCAAAATCGCTTCAATAACTAAGCAATTTACAGCCATGTTGATACTGCAACTCGTTGAGCAAAAAAAGCTAAAGCTGGATGCAAAGTTAATCGAATACTATCCAGACTACAGAGCAGATACTGGCTCGAAAATTACAATTAGACAGTTACTAAATCACACATCGGGCCTTGGCAATTTCTTTCACCTTGAAGGCTACAAAGCTGTTGAAGCAAGAAACCCTTACACACTTGACGAGTTTATCTCAAAGTTTTGTAGCGAAGATTTAAACTTCAAGCCCGGCACCCAATTCAGATATAGCAATGCGGGTTATACCATTTTAGGTAAAGTCATCGAACAAGTAACAGGCAAATCTTATAGCGAAGTTTTAACACAGCAAATCTTAAAACCGCTTAATATGAATAATTCTGGATTTAACCAACAACACTCTGTCCTAAACAATCGAGTGACTGGTTATGAACGACTATTAAATCGTTTAGAACACCCAAGTTTTATAGACATGTCAGTGCCCTTTTCTGCTGGCAGTATGTATTCAACTGCCATGGATTTGTACCTTTGGGACCGCGGCTTAGCCGAAAACAAAATATTATCTAAACCGTTAACCACAGTTTTGTATCAAGTCACTGAGCATAGAAACTATGCAGCGGGCTGGTTAGTTGATAACTACCCAGAAGAGCGATTTGGTAAACCACTCACGCGAGTTCATCATGGCGGTATGATCCCAGGTTTTAATGCCAATATCAGTCGTGTGTTAGAAGACGACACTTTAGTTGTGCTGCTTGATAATACGGGTGGTGCGCCAATGACAGCAATCACCGAAAAGGTGTTGAGTATTATCTATGACAAAGACTATGAAGAGCCTGAATTAAGGCTTTCACAAAAACTCTATAAAATGATCATAGAGCAAGGAACCTCTCCATCAATCGCTTGGTATAAAACATTGATAGCGCAACAAGAAGGGTTTAGTGAGCGTCAATTAATCAGATTTGCATATGAGCTTGTTGATGCTAACGAACAACAAGCTGCTATTGCATTTTTAACGCTAAACACAAAACTCAATCCAGAATCGCAACGAACGCAAGAAGCCCTTGAAAAGATAAAGCTGCTTTAATACCTTATTGGTGAATGAACTTATTTTTTCAGCTCATCACTTAATAGATCAATCAAGCGCCGGACTTTTGATGAAAGGTGCTTGCGACTTGGATAAACAGCATAAACATTGACTGTTGGTTGCTCATACTCTGAAAATAAGATCTCTAAATTGCCTGATTCTAAGCCACTTGATAAATAAAATTCAGGTAATCGAGTTATACCAACCCCAGCTTCAACCAATGCAGTTTCTGCTTCACCGTTATTACACTTGGCTTTGAGTTTAACATCGACAACAAATGGTTCAGCATCCCTGGGCTTAAACTCCCATTTTTCAGGATTCTTAAGATTACTATAACCAATGCAATGATGGTTAATGAGCTCTCTGGGGTGATGAGGTCGACCAAATTGAGCAAGATAAGATTTCGATGCCACCACATAGGTGGGGCACGCATAGATTTTTTTACAAATTAGGCTTGATTCATTTAATGCCGGTGTTGCTCGTATAACTAAATCGAATCCATCCGCAACAATATCAACGTGTTTATCACTCAAATCTAAATCAAGGGTGACGTTTGGATACTGTTTAATAAAACTTACTACAATGGGTTGAATATGTGAGCGATAGAGCCCTATAGGACAACTTAACTTTAAATTCCCTTTTGGCGTATCGTCTCCCTGTGTGACTAGATTGAAGGCGTCTTGTGCATCACTTATGAGCTGTATGCATTGCTGATAATAAGCCTCACCTTCAGGTGTAAGCGCCAAAGAACGTGTGGTTCTATTTAACAGCCTTACACCGAGTCTCGATTCAAGCTTATTCATTTCTTTAGAAATATGAGAATTAGAATGGCCCAATTGCTGCGCGGCACTTGCAAAGCTTCCTCGCTTAACCACTTCAACAAAAATTTCTATACCTTCAAACAGCTTATTCACAGTCATATGGAAACAGTGTAAACACAAACAAGGGATTAATAACTAAATAAAGATAATATAGACTATATTTCATTGAGTCGAGCAATGAATTGAAGACTCATCACTTAATAAATGAGGAAGAAATCATGAAAGTATTAGCATTTGCAGCAAGTAGCAGCCGTCAATCAATTAACAAACATTTGGCTCAGTACACAGCAAATCAAATTGGTAACGCAGACGTTGAATTATTAGATTTAAACGATTTTGAAATGCCAATCTATAGCTCAGATCGTGAAAATGAATCAGGTATTCCAGAACAAGCACAAACTTTTTTCAAAAAAATTGGTGAAGCAGATGCCATTGTCATTTCATTTGCTGAGCACAATGGCTCTTATACTGCGGCTTACAAAAACATTTTTGATTGGACATCAAGAATTGATATGAAAGTTTACCAAGGTAAACCAGTTATTTTGTTAGCGACTTCACCAGGTCCCGGTGGCGCGCAAAGCGTACTCGCTTCTGCAGTAGGTTCATCTCAGTTTTTTGCGATGGATGTAAAAGGCTCACTTTCTGTACCGAGTTTCTATGATAATTTCGACTTAGAAACCGGTCAGTTAACAAACCAAGAGCTTGTAGACCAAATCAAAACTATCACTGCTTTGGTTTAAAATCTTCTATGAGCTGTGTATAAACACAGCTCAATTTTAAAATTTAATCACTTTTGCTAAAAGTTGATCATAACGACCTGATTGTTTCATTCTAAGTAAAGCTTCATCAAACATCTTCAGAATATCGGCATTATTCTTATCTGCTTTCGATAACATGATGTGGCTATTTTTGCGCATGAAGGGCTGTTCGATATGCCCTATGTTTTTCACTTCTTGCTCTGAAAAATGCTGACGCAACAAATAGTAGCCAACCGCCATTTCTTGTGGGTAAATAGATACTCTGTTTTTTAACAACATACCAAATGCTTGCTCATCATTAGACACTCTGTGCATGTTGATTTGTTTCGCTCGAATAATGTTATCTAGGTCGATGCCATAACTGAAATCTTCAAGGCCAACATAGCTATACGACTTTAATGCTTCAAAGCTATCTAGTCTCGGCTTATTTTTTCTGTTGTAGAAAAATACATGCTTTTCTTCTAATACTGGCTCAGAGAAATAGAATTCACTTTCTCTAGACTCAGTTTTAAGCCATAAGCCGGTGCCATCAACTCTCCCTAATTGTGCTTGCTCCATCGCTCTCGCCCACGGGTAAAATTCAAAAGCAGCTTGATACCCGATATCTGAAAATGCCTCGGTAATTATCTCAGCAATGGCACCGTTATTCGGTAAATCACTGCCCATATAAGGCGGCCACTCTCCAACAGATAAAGTGATTTGTTTCGCTGAAACGAGAAAACTTGAAAATATAAATACTAAAGAAAGTACACAGACATATATTAACTTTTTCAATGTGACACCAATCATTATCAAACCTAAATTAACTTTAGACGATAATTATGGATAAAAAGTGGAAGTAAAACCCAGAGTCTAAATTTCTGGGTTTTAGAAAAAAGATTAAAGTCGCTTAGTTAGCACTATGGCAATGCCTAACATAACTGACGAAACCAATAAGCAGGCACTTAAGCCATAATATTGATACATAACACCAGACAATACAGTGCCAGTTAAGCGCCCTGCTGCGTTGGCCATATAATAAAAGCCCACATCCATTGATACGCCGTCACTGTCTGCACATCTCACAATCAGGTAGCTATGCAATGATGAGTTAATGGCAAATACAGCACCAAAAATTAGCAAACCACCAACAAGGATAAGTTCTGGTGAGAAACTTGAATCTAAACTCAATACTATCATTGCCGGAATCACTGCAAGGGTAGTAACCCATGACAGCGCTGATTGCTTACTTTGGGTTAACGCCATATTTCGACCAGTTACTTTGGGGGCGTTTGCCTGTACTAAACCGTATAAAATGACCCAAACAGCCATAAAAGTGCCTACAGTGCTACTTTGCCAGCCCAGTTCACTGACAAAATAAACTGGCAATGCAACCACAAACCATACGTCTCTGGCTGCAAATAAAAATAGTCTCGCAGCTGAAAGTCGATTGATTTGCGGGCTTTTTGAAAACATTTCAGTGAATTTAGGTTTTGCTTTCTTTTTACCTAAGTCTGCTTTTAATCGCCATATACTCAATAGCCAAACAAGTGTCAGCATACCTGCCATTAACCACAATGCGCCTTGAAAGCCAAATAAGGTCAATAGCAAACCACCTAAAAAGAAACCGACACCTTTTAGCGCATTTTTAGAGCCTGTTAAGATTGCAACCCACTTATACAAAACACCATCGGCGTCTTCAGGGACCAATTTTTTTATGGCACTTTTGGCGCTCATTTTATTGAGATCTTTTGCGATGCCAGATAATGCCTGAGCACACATAACATAAACAACAGTCAACCACTCTGGGTTAATTGCAAGCATAACCAATGCGAAGATTTGAATAGACAAGCCCAGATTCATAGTTTTATTCAAACCAAGTCGCGCACCTAGCCAACCACCCACTAGGTTAGTAACAACACCAAAGAATTCATAAAACAAAAACAACATGGCGACTTCAAGTGCACTGTAACCAAGCTGGTGAAAATACAACACCACCAGCATTCTGAGCGCCCCATCTGTTAATGTAAACGCCCAATAATTACTGGTGATGAGTAAATATTGTTTTATGTCATCCGAAAGTTTGGACAACATCTAGATTATCCCCACTTTTGCTCAATAACATATCGAACTAAATCTGCAGTTCGATTTGCATAACCCCATTCGTTGTCGTACCACAGATACATTTTTACTTGAGTACCATTTACGACCATGGTTGATTGCGCATCAACCACACTGCTTCTTGGATCTGTTTTATAATCAATTGACACAAGTGGACGAGTCTCAAAACCTAGAATGTCTTTTAGTTCACCTTCTGCCGCTTCTTTCATCCATTCATTGATTTCTTCAGCAGTAGTCGCACGGCTTACTTCAAATACACAATCTGTGATTGATGCATTTGCTAGCGGTACGCGAACAGCATGGCCGTTTAGTTTACCTTTCAATTCAGGGAATATATGTGTAATTGCAGTAGCTGAACCTGTCGTTGTTGGGATCAAACTCATACCACATGCTCTTGCACGACGAAGATCTTTGTGTGGCGCATCAAGAATGGTTTGAGTATTGGTGATATCGTGAATTGTGGTCATTGAACCATGCACAATACCAATTTTATCTTGTAATACTTTAATAGGTGGCGCTAAACAGTTCGTTGTACACGATGCTGCAGTCACAATGTTGTGCTTTTCAACATCAAATAAGTCATGGTTTACGCCATAAACCACATTCAGTACACCCTCTTCTTTAACTGGCGCAGTCACGACGACCTGTTTTACACCTTGATCAAAATAAGCTTGAAGTTTAGCTTTGGTCTTCATCACTCCAGAGGCTTCAATCACCAAATCACAGTTTGACCAATCAGACGCTTCAATGGTTTTATTCTGAGTAACTGAAATCGTGTGGCCATTGATTAGCATAGTATCGCCTGCGAAATCTACTTCATGGCTCCAGCGACCATGCACCGAGTCAAAATTCATTAGATGTGCCAGTGTTTCAGCATTGCCTGCTGGGTCATTGATCTGAATGATCTCAATACCTGCACTATCATATAAGGCACGCATAGTTAGGCGACCCATACGGCCAAAGCCATTAATTCCAACTTTTATACTCATGTTTACTCCCAGAAATTAAACGAAGACACATCGATTATGGTCAACTTTCTTGAAAATGTGGTTACTACTTTTAAGGAAAAACTGTTCGCCTCAAAACATATGGAAAATCATATATTCGATTTTCCATATGTTCAAGTTTATTTTTCGTTCTGGGAGATTAGAGCGGGTTATTTTAGGAAAAAACCATGTTTGAATGGATCTGAGTCTTCTAAAACGAAGTTAGAAAATGCAGTGATATATGCAGTGCCAAATACTCGTGGTATTACAGCGTTATAACCATGAAATTGTGTTTCTTTTTGAATTGTTACGTCAAAGCTACTCTCTACGATACTTTCAATGGTAATTTTGTCACCTGCATTTATTTGCTCTCTTGCATGTAGTATTGCAGCTCTTGCACTTACACCTGTCCCTGTTGGGCTTCTATCAAGCTCACCATCAGCAAATATGCACACATGTTTACTATGGCTTTCTTTGTCCTTCGTTTGAGATGACGAATAAAAAATCACGCCATACAAAAAACTTAAACTTTCATCTACTGGGTGGGAAAGCACTAAAGAGTCGTTCACTAAAGCTTTTATTTCTTCTCCAAGCTCAGATAATTTAACTGCATTTGCTTTTGACAACGAGATACCAAGCTTGTCTGCATCTACGTAAGCATAATAGGCACCACCAAAAGCAACATCAGTTGTAAAAGACCCGAGAGCAGGATGATTAATTTGGTGATCGAGTTTCACTATAAAGCTGGCAACATTATCAAAATACGCCTGTCCATTTTTATAGTAGGCAGTTACTTGCCCTGCTGGTGAATCAATTTTTAGTTCCTCTTTTTCTTTAAAGTGGCCAGCTCTTTCAGCCAATGTAGACAGTGCAATGATGGCATGACCACACATAGTGCTATACCCTTCGTTGTGAAGAAATAACACACCAAAGTCACTATCTGCTCTTTCACTTTCAGTGATTAAAGCACCATACATATCTGAGTGACCTCTTGGCTCTCCCATAATAGCCGTTCGTAAATGATCTTGATGCTCAAGACATTCAAGCCGCTTTTCAACTATGCGCTTAGATTTAAGACCAGAAAACCCACTGGTTATGACTCTTAACGGTTCACCACCAGTATGCATATCAATACACTTAATCTGCTGGTTTGCGCTTATATCAATACAAGATAAATTATTAACAAAATTAGACATAGCTGCCTCCTCGATCAAAAAATGCCAAGCAAGCTTGGCATTGGGTGAATGCGGAGCTAAAAATTTAACTCCGCAGCACGGGTATTTTCAGGGAGATTAAAAAACCATACGTGCAGTCAGTGAAACATAGCGAGCTGCTTGACGACCAGTCACCATGCCATAATCAGGGTTAAGTTCAATACCATCATCACCATAGCGAGTACGCTCTTCGTTAATGTTTAATGCACTATCAGCATTTAGCAGGTTATAAACCGTTGCCTTAAGTGATACGTCATTACCCATTAACTGCGTGTAATATGACATTGATAAGTCTACGTTTGTTACCCAAGGTAATGTACCTGCTGTACCTCGAGGAGCCGGGTTACCATTTTCGTCATAGTGAGAAGCGTGGTCATAATAACGACTGATACATGCATCCCATGGGCTGCCCTCTGCACAACTATCTACACCTTGAGGGTGAACTGAGAAGTAACTCTGCGGACGACCTGATGTTGTGCGCGCAACCAAACCGGCAACAAAATTGTCTGTAATGTTGTACGAACCAGAGAATTTAATTGAATGACGGTGATCATTCGGTAAATTACCATAGCCATGGTCCATTAAATCTGCATAGTCATACGATGTTGTCCAACCTGGATCTGCTTGGTTGTTGTCGGTCTTAACTAAACCTTCTGTATTACCATAGTTTTTCGACCATGTGTAAGACGCATTGATCCTAAAGTCATCAGTCACGTTACCATCTAATGTAAATTCAACTGCAGTATATTTTCGAACTGCATCTTGTAATGCTAATTCGTCTGCACTTAAATTGATCACATCAACCGTGCCATCACCATCAAAATCATATGACATTTCAATGGCTTCACCTGGGTTGTTCAGAACATAGTATGAGCCTTGGCCTACATTATCTGTAATACCCATTTCAGCTAATTTCTTAGCAAGTACTGGACCTACGTCTGTATCTTCTACACTGCGACCTAATTCGCGATGAACAAAACGTACACCCGCTGACATTGTGTCAAAAATCTCTTGCTGATAACCAATGGTGATTTCATCTGAATACATTGGCTTTAAGCTTGATGAAGCTATTAGACCTGGCTCAGTGATACCGCGTTGACGCCAGCGACGGTCACGCAACATATCACCACGACTTGGTGAACCATCAGCTAACAGTACTGGCGTACCATCTGCATTTACGTCGCCCATTTCATGGTACTCGAACCATTCAACTGACGCAGAGCCTTGCGTGATATTCATGTTTGCAGAAACTGGTTGGTAATAACGACCAAATGTTGCGAACACCTTAGCCGTGCCGTCACCGTGTAAGTCATAGATAGCTTGAAGACGTGGTGAGATCTGATCTTTCATGTCTACATAAGCACGGCCATCTGATACCGTGTTTTCAAATTCACTATAACGAACACCAAGATTTAAAACTAACTGCTCAGTAACTTGCCAAGTGTCATTAATGTAAAAAGCTAAAGATGTTGAATCTGAATCAACATCACGTGTTCTAACACGTCGTTCTATGAAAGAGTCACCTTCTGCCGCGCCTGAGATATCATCAACACCTGCGTTTTTGATTTCCCACCACCCCATGCCATCACCAATACCGTTTTGGCCTGAGCTAAATTTCACTTTAACCTTGTTGTAGTCGATACCGAATTGTAAAGCATGCTCATCTAAATCAAGCGTGAAATCTACACGCGCTTGCTCACGAACATACTCCTCTTCAGATACTGTTGAAGTTGTGTGTTGACTTAGTGTTGTCCAACCATTTCTAGAATCCCATACACCAGGATCGGTCGATGCAACAACATTTTCAACATTTTCTGTAACCTGACCGACAACCGCAGATACTGACATGGTATCTGTTAAGTAACCGTTATAGTTCACACTGAAAACTTTACCGCCATCTTCACCAGGTGCAGCAACACCTTTTTGATCGCCAATGACATTAGTTTGCCAATCATAAACAAAATTTGTTGTATCCCAAGTACGCTTGTTATTCATTGCTGAGAAACCAATTGAATGGTCTTCATTAATGAACCAATCTAGCTTTGTGAACCAGCGATCTTCTTCGGTAGAGGTAGAGCTGAAAGTTGTCTGTCCAGCGCCTTCACTGTCTGAACGACGTGGTGAAAATAATGCGTAAGCAAATACTTTATCTTCAATTAACGCACCCGATGCCCAAACTTGAAACTCTTTAAAATCATATTCATCACGCTGTGTATTTGTTGAAATTGTGCCATTAGACTGATAAATCGAATCATGGTTAGATTCTAGGCTTGATGGATCCCAGCGAACCTCTGCACCAAAATCAAAGTCATTTTCACCCGATTTAGATACCGCGTTTACGATACCACCCATCGCACCACCAAACTCAGGACTAACACCGCCAGTTTTGATTTGCGTTTGAGAAATCGCTTCCCAAGGTAAGCGAATTGAGCCTAAGCCTGTTTTGATTGAGGCAACATTAAGACCGTTAAAGTAATAGCCATTTTCAGCCGAAGATGCACCACCAAAGCTTGATGCACCGTTAAAGTTACTTCCACCTGGCGCTGATGTACCCGGAGCGAGAAGTGCGATGCTTTCAAAACCTGTGTTAACTGGCATCATGTTTAACTCTTCATCACTGAAAGTTACACCTGATGTTGAATTACTTAAATCGACTCGACGAATAGAGGCACCAGTCACAGCGATACGCTCAATGTCTTGGCCAGCTTGCGACATTTGTGCATCAATGATCATTGATTGACCAATGGTAACGTTTACATTTTCTTGTAGTACACTCTGGTAACCATCTTTTTCGATTGTCACATCATACGTACCGACAGGTACATTACGTAACAAGTATTCACCTTCAGCATTGGTTGTCACTGTATATTTCAAACCTTTGGTTTTGTGCTTGAACGTCAGTGTTGCACCAATAATATCTGAACCAGTTTTTGCTTCGATATGACCTTTAACAATACTACTACCATCAACTGCGAAAGTTGGTGCATGCCAGCTTAGTGCTGCAGCAATTGCAGTTGCGGCAAGGCTTTTTCTTAGATAGTTGCCTTTTTTATTATTGTAATTCATGAGTTGTCCTACTCCTGTGAGTTTTGCGTTTTTGGTAATGACGGATAACACAATACACACGTTTTATATTGTATACAATATTTTATTTTATAAATTATTAACTAGAATGTGTAACAAAATATACAATATTCACGAATAGCTAAGGTTTAAGGTACAGTCTGAGGAGTTTATAAACAGAAAATTATTTTGTAAGAAGTGTAGATTTTTCAAAAAACAAAAACAAAAAACCCCGCATTTGCGGGGTTCTAAACTAGCTCTGTGGTGATTAGCTCATCGCCATCAACATTTTTGCAGGATTTTCAAGGTAAGCCTTCCATAGATTATTGAATCGAGCAATTGTGCCACCGTCAATAACTCTGTGGTCGCCAGACCAACTGACTTGCATAATTGCACGAGAAACGACATTACCTTGTGAATCAAAACGAGGTAAGTGCTGTAATTTACCTAATGCCACAATCGCCACTTCAGGCTTATTAATAATTGGCGTTGCAGTTGTACCACCAATTGCACCTATATTCGAAATCGAAATTGTGCCGCCCTTCAAATCATCAGGCGAAACGCGTCCTTCTCTAGCTGCATCAGTTAAGCGTGTTACATCCTGGGCAACATCTACTATAGATTTACTCTGACAACCCTTAATATTTGGCACCAATAAACCAAGTTTTGAATCTACGGCCATACCAATATTGTGATCATCAAAGTAGGTGATCTCAGTGCAGTCGTCGTTTACTTGTGAGTTAACGATTGGGAACTCTTTAATCGCAAGCGAAAGTGCCTTAATAAAGAATGGCATCATGGTTAGCTTAATACCCTCTTTCGCATATTGCTCTTTAAGCTCTTTGCGAAGCGCGATCAGGTCAGTTAAGTCGATTTCATCGCTGAATGTGAAGTGTGGAATAGTCGAGACCGACGCAACCATTTGTTTTGCCATCGCTGCTTTCATGCCACGAATCGGCTCTACACGTGTGCCGCCTGAAGTAACAGCTTGAGCTGCCTGTGCAACTGGTACAGTGTTGTTTGCTGAAGCTGGTTTGGTTTCAACAACAGCTTGTTGCGAAGTCTCACCATTTACAAAGCGAGCAATGTCTTCTTTATACACGCGACCATTTTTACCAGAGCCAGGTACCAAATTAATGTCGATATCTTGCTCACGCGCTAAACGACGAACAGCTGGAGACGCAATTGCTTTACCATTTTTAGGTAACTGTGTTTTTACTGCAGTACTTTGCGTTTCAGCTTTTGCTGCTGGTTTACTTTCAGCGGCAGAAGAAGTTTGAACATTGCCATTACCACCAGCTAAACGCATTTGGAATAAAGGACTGTGAACCTGCGCAATTTCACCCTTTTGGTAATAAAGCTTTTCAACCACACCATCGTATTTAGCTGGGATCTGTACCAAGGCTTTGTCAGTCATTACGTCACACACAGCTTGGTCTTCAACTATGGTGTCACCTTCGCTGACTAACCACTCAACGATTTCGCACTCAACAATACCTTCACCAATGTCTGGCAGAATAAAGTCTTCTAAATGTGAACCTGAGGTGTCTGATGATGTTTGAGTGTCATTAGCTACTTCAGCAGGTGCTGTCCCCGCCACATCCATTGCAAAAAGTGGTTCATGCACTTTAGCAATTTCACCTTTTTTATAGTGTAACTGTGTAATAACACCATCATGCACTGCTGGAATTTGTACCAGCGCTTTGTCGGTCATTACGTCACAGATAGGTTGATCTTCTTTTACTTCATCACCGACTGAGACTAACCATTCTACAATTTCGCACTCTACAATGCCTTCACCAATGTCTGGTAAAATAAATTCTTTTGACATGACTAATCCTTAAAACTCAACCGATTTTTTAATCGCAGAGAACACTTTAAGTGCATCTGGTACATATTCTTTTTCAAGAGCCAGTGGATAAGGTGTATCTAAACCACACACTCGTAAGATCGGCGATTCTAAATGTAAGAAGCATTCTTGCTGAATAGTTGCAGCAATTTCGGCACCAAAACCATTGGTGATCGGTGCTTCGTGGCTGATGATCAAGCGACCCGTTTTAGTGACTGATTTAGCAATGGTTTCAACATCCCAGGGTAGAATGCTACGTAAATCAATAACCTCACAACTAATACCTGCTTCTTCTGCTTTTTCAGCAGCTTGCTCGATGATTTCCATCTGAGCACCCCAAGCAAGTAGTGTCACATCTGAGCCTTCTTTTACGACTTCAGCTTTACCTAGTTCAATTTCGTAATCTTCTTCAGGTACTTCACCAACTGAGGCACGATATAAACGTTTAGGTTCAAAGAAAATAACCGGGTTATCGTCTTTAATACATGCACGTAATAAACCTTTAGCTTGGTAAGGGTTACGAGGTACAACTAATTTCAAACCTGGTGTATGAGCAAAGTAAGCTTCTGGAGATTGAGAATGGTATAAACCACCGGCAATACCACCACCGTAAGGCGTTCGAATTGTTAAGTTACCCACATTGAATTCATTACCGCTGCGGTAACGGAATTTAGCAGATTCGTTCACAATCTGATCGAATGCAGGGAAGATATAATCAGCGAACTGAATTTCAGCCAGTGCCGGAGCGCCAAAAGCCGCTAAACCGTTTGCAAAACCAAGAATACCTTGTTCTGTCAGAGGTGTGTTGAATACACGGTGCTTACCGTATTTTTCTTGTAAACCTGATGTCGCACGGAACACACCGCCGAAATAACCCACATCTTCACCGAAGATACAGGCTTGCGGATGCTCTGCCATGGTAATATCTAGCGCCGAGTTAATGGCGTGTAGCATGTTCATTTTAGCCATTATTTGATTCTCCCTGCAGTAACTGGGTACGCTTCTGGATGTTGCTTGATATGTTCTTTTAATTCATCGTATTGTTTTTGAAGCGCAGGAATTGGCGTGTCGTATACATCAGAAACTAACTCTTCTAATGCTGGTTTTTGTACTTTCTCAGCAACCTTTAATGCAGCAAGAATTTCTTCACGGATCTTATCTTTTGCCGCTTCATCTTCTGCTTCGTTCAACCAGCCCTGCTTTAATAGCCAGTTTTTGAATCGCTCAATCGGGCAAGCCGCTCTGAATTCTGCTTCTTCATCTTTACTACGGTAGCCAGATGGATCATCTGATGTTGAGTGCGCACCTAAGCGATAAGCAATAGATTCAACTAGTACAGGCTCGCCCTGCTCTGCTGCAATCTTACGTGCAGCTTGCGTTGCGGCATAAACAGCCAGTGTGTCAGTACCATCAACACGAATAGTCTTAATACCATAACCGACACCGCGCGCAGCAATACCGTCGCCTTTAAATTGTTCATCTGCTGGCGTTGAAATCGCATAACCATTATTACGCGCAAAGAAAACAACCGGAGCCTTGTGCACAGCAGCCATATTTAACCCCGCGTGGAAGTCACCTTCAGATGCTGCACCTTCACCGAAATAACAAATCGTCACGTTATCGATTTCAGACGCTAGTTCACCCGTTGCAGCATCAATATGATTCAATTTTTGACCATATGCATAACCAGTCGCTTGCGGGATTTGCGTACCAAGCGGTGAAGAAATCGTCATATAATTAAGTTCGTTAGAGCCATAATGGATTGGCATCTGACGGCCTTTACCTAAATCAAGTTCATTTGAGAACATTTGATTCATAAAGTTATCTAGGCTAAAACCACGATAAGCAAGTGCTGCTTGCTCGCGATATTGGGCCATGATCATGTCATCATGTTTAAGCGCTGCAGCACTTGCAGTCACAGCAGCTTCTTCACCAAGACATTGCATGTAAAAACTAACACGACCTTGACGCTGTGCAGCCTGCATGCGTTCATCAAGTAAACGAATGAAGCGCATAGTGCTGTATATTTTTAATGCTGTTTCTTTGTCTAGCTCAGGTGCGGTTGCACCATCAAGGATCTCACCATTGTCACCGAGAATTTTTAAGGTGGGGATATTCAGTGCATGGCTATCAATAAATTCCAGCGCGTGGCTGATATTTAGAGATATGTTATTCGGGTTAATCATAACCTACCTTCTCTTGTTGTCATTATCCATTTGCATGCAAATAACTACTCAAAAGTATTTATTCGTTCGCTATGTTGTTTTATGAATAATCTGTGCGATTTATGCAATTGGTTTAAATTAAACCTATCGACACTTTACGTTAACGTAAAGTGTTATTCAACTGATCATAGATGAATAACACTTAATTTGCATAAATATTACTGGAAAGAAAAGAATACGCTATGTTATTAGCTTTTAATTCAATTACTTATATGAAGTTTTCATTAATTTGCATAGGTATAACGGTTAATAATGCACGTTGACCTAGCGCTACTTTAGCATTTGGGAAAATAATGGCTTCACCTTCAACTTCTGCAAAATACTGCTTTTCGCCGTCATTTGCTAACAACTCACCCTTTGCAAAGCCTGTGAAGTTCACTGCGCTGTCAGGGAAAGTAAAGCTAAATGCTTCTTGTGTTCTATTAATCGTTCGATACACTTCAAACAATTCAAAGTCTTCAGAATTAAACTTCTTATATTCAACCATTTCTTGGCTAATTAATGCAGTCAGAGTTTGCTTGGTTTTCTCAAAGCGCGCCATATCATTTTCACCAAAAGGCTTAACTTGACCCAGCTCTATGGTAAACGCATCTGCGCCAAATTCATTTGAAGAAAAATAACTGAATGTCGTTGCCGGTGCTGCCATCATTAATACGGTGTTAACGCCACAAGAAAGCAAGAACTGAAGTTGTGACTTCTTCCAAGGCTTGCCATTTAAAAACGGATAAACTGCAAATTTCTCGTTTTTTGAACCTCGAATAGCTGTGTGCAAATCATAGTGACAACGGTATCGACCAGTTTCAACTTCATTAAAAAAGTCAGACACATAAATTTCTAACTTTTTCGCTCTGTCTCTTTCAGCGTTTTGTACATCACCTTTACTATGTGAACCACTGAACAAACGGTTTAGGTTCTCTTCTACAAATCGCTCACCAATATTAATTGATTTTGGATTACCAAAAATAAACAGCACACGTTGCTTAAGTTCTAACTTGCCTAAGATAATGTTTTGGATCAGTTCATCACAAATTTCAATCGGTGCCGTTTCATTACCATGAACAGCACTTGATAAAACGATATCTTTTGTTGTTTTTACACTAGGTGTAAATTTAATAACGCCTGTATCAAGTACATCAACTTGCGTACCATTTGCTAGAACAAATGATGTCGGCTCTAAATGAAATTCGTTTTCGCGAGTTATCGATAAAAAGTCACCAGACTTTTTAAGTGTTTCAAGGTACATACTGTCCCCTTTTGTGAGAGTGTATAAATAAAAAAGCCATGCTTGAGCATGGCTTTTATAGAATAAATTGTTTAGCTAATTACTGAATCAACAAGCGCTTTGGCCTCTTGTTCAAGTAACGCTAAATGTGTTTCACCTTTGAAAGATTCAAGGTAAATTTTGTAAATATCTTCAGTGCCTGATGGGCGAGCTGCAAACCAGCCTGATTCAGTGACGACTTTTAAGCCACCAATGCCAGCTTTGTTACCTGGTGCTTCAGTAAGCTTTTCAACAATCTTGTCACCTGCTAGTGTATCTGCAGTGACATCTGCAGCACTAAGCGCTTTTAATTTTGCTTTTTGCGCTGCATTAGCGGGTGCATCAATACGTTTGTAAAGAGGCGCACCGAATTCGGCTTCAAGCTCTTTGTAACGTTCTGATGGTGTTTTACCGGTTACAGCTAATATTTCAGCTGCAAGTAGGCCTAAAATAAAGCCATCTTTGTCTGTATTCCAAACACTACCATCACGACGTAAGAATGACGCGCCGGCACTTTCTTCACCACCAAATGCAAGCCACTGCTCACTTAAACCTTTTACAAACCATTTGAAGCCTACTGGTACTTCAAACACCTCTTTATCAAGTGACTTAACCACTTTGTCGATCATTGCCGAAGACACTAATGTTTTACCCACTTTAATGTCTTTGGCCCAATCACGATGAGTAAGCAAATAATCAATCGCCACTGCTAAGAAATGATTTGGATTCATCAAACCATCTTTGGTTACTATGCCATGACGGTCATAGTCAGGATCGTTACCAATACCAATATCAAAGTCATCTTTTAACGCAATCAGGTTTGCCATCGCGTAAGGTGACGAACAATCCATACGGATCTTGCCATCTTTATCTAAAGGCATAAATGCAAAACGCGGATCAACTTCAGGATTTACAACGGTTAAATCCAGGCCGTACTTTTCTTTGATCACTGGCCAGAAATTAATACCAGAACCACCTAGCGGATCGATACCAATTTTTACACCTGCTTTTGCAATCGCGTCTAGATCAACAATATTAATTAAGTCATTAACATACGGTGTGATTAAATCTTCATACTTAATGAAACCTGATTGCTTAGCTTTAGCAAATGGAAATAACTCGACTTCAACTAAATCTTCTAGCAATAACTGATTAGCTCGGTCTTCAATCCACTTGGTGATATCAGTATCAGCTGGGCCCCCATTTGGTGGGTTATATTTAAAACCACCATCTTCAGGCGGGTTGTGTGAAGGTGTTACTACAATGCCATCGCTTAATTCATGTGGGAGGGCTTTGTTGTAGCAAACAACTGCATGGCTGATCACAGGTGTTGGTGTATAGTCATCATTTTCTTGTGTAATGACTTGTACTTCATTCGCTACTAACACTTCTATGGCAGAGTTAAAAGCTGCTTCAGATAATGCGTGTGTGTCTTTACCTAAAAATAACGGGCCAAAAATGTTATTTGCTTTTCGATAGTCACAAATAGCTTGCGTAATAGCCAGAATATGAGACTCATTAAACTTAACATTTAAAGAGCAGCCTCGATGGCCAGATGTACCGAATGCGACACAGTGCTCTGGGTTTTGCTCTAAGTCTGGCTCATTTAAATAATAAGCAGAAACAAGTTTAGGAATGTTAACTAGCGTATCAAGCTTTGCTGGTTTACCAGCACCTGGATGAATAGACATAATACGTCCTTATAAGTAATCTCGAATAGTTTCGGCATCTGACTCTGAGTAACCTAAACCTAAGGCTACTTCATGTAACATCATTTTCTTACGCGTTGTATTAGAGTTAGTCATGACCCAATATTCACTGTCTTCAATATTTTTAGGGTTCATACTACTGCCACTTTCTAATAAAGCTTCTTTACTTTTTGCAAAGTAAATTCTGTCTCGGCCTTTGATTTCTAGAACAGAGTCAAAGTTATCTTTATGTGTGCGGTGCAAGGCACTAAGTATAAACAAAAATCGCCCTACTACGCCTTTTTGCATAGCGAGTTCTTCTTTATTTAAAATATTAAAAACACTAGCAGCTTTAGTAGTCACTTTTGTGACAGTCGTTTCTTCTGCTTGCTCAGCTTGTTCTTCTTTTTTTTCAACGACATCATCTTCAGGTAATGCGTTGGGAGATAGTTTTAATAAACGACGAAGGATCTCAGAAGCACTTTCACCAATACTCTGTGTATTACTGGCGATATATTGATAAAGCTCGTCATCTATTTCTATTTTTTTCATGCTTTTCCTGTCATTACTGATTTTGGTGCATCTCGATGATTATATAATGAAATGCGTCAATACACTATGCCTTTGCATTTCGCGAATACACTGGCAAAATTACCGTATAATTTATCGGAGTGCAAAATGCTATTAAATTACAAACAAACAGGATCAGGTCCCGTTGTCGTGATCATGCATGGTCTGTTTGGTTCACTTGAAAACCTGAATATTATCTCTAGAACACTAAGCGAACATTTTACCGTCATAAATGTTGATTTAAGAAACCATGGCTCGTCGTTTCACGCTGAAGAAATGAATTACGCTGTTATGGCTCAAGATATCGTGGCGCTACTAGATCATCTTAAAATCGAGAAAGCACATATTATTGGTCATTCCATGGGTGGAAAAGTGGCCATGCAGGTCGCAATGCTAAATGAAGCTCTCGTTGATAAATTGATAGTACTTGATATTGCCCCGGTCACATATCACGCCCGTCACGATAAAATCATTCAAGCCCTCAATGCTGTACAAAACGAATCTATAAATAGCAGAAATGAAGCTGATGTAATTATGAAGTCATATATCGACGAAGTCGGTGTAAGACAGTTTCTTTTAAAAAGCTTGGCTAAAAGTGAAGACGGTTATCGTTGGAAGTTTAATTTATCAACAATTTCTGCACACTACTCTGAAATCATCTCTAATATTAATGAGACTCATTCTTGCCAATGTGCTACCTTATTTATCAAAGGTAATAACTCAGATTACATATTACCTGAACACCGTGAAGCAATTGTTTCTTTATTCCCAAATTCAAAAGCAAAAGTCATTCATGGTGCAGGTCATTGGCTACACGCTGAAAAACCAGAAGCAGTTAACCGCTCAATTATTGATTTTCTTCAATAATTGACGAGTTTTTCAAAAGCACTATTAAATTATGATGTTCGGTTATGGTATAGTAGCCGCCGTTTAAATATTAGTTAGAGCAAGTATGGCCAATCAATATATTCAGCAGTTTGAAACCATGGGACTGTATTTCGGTTTAGCTGGCATATTTTTCTTTATAGGAATGGCAATCAACGACGTTTTAAAGAAAGGTGATGTGCCAAAATTTGGTCGATATGTTGTTTGGCTTGTTTTGTTTTTGGGCTGTTCTGGTTTTATTGCTAAAGGACTTATACAAGTATTTTGGCAAGGCGCTGGCGTAGGATAAACATGGCCAAGTCTGAAACCGATCGTACAACAATCGATCTTTTTGAAAATGAGAAACGTCCTGGTCGACCGAAAACTAACCCTCTTCCACGTGAGGTGCAGTTAAAAGTCAATAAACGAAACCAGATCAAACGAGATAAAGCAAGAGGGTTAAAACGTGTTGAGTTCAAAGTGTCATCTGAACTCTATCAGGCGTTAAGCGATATGGCAGAAGCTCAAAATATGAGCCGAAGTGCACTTATCGAAACCATTTTGCAAGAAAAGTTAGCGAACAATAGATAGAAGGTAATGATTACATGGCAAGCGTAGGTATTTTTTTCGGTAGCGATACTGGTAACACTGAACACGTTGCTAAAATGATTCAAAAAGAGCTTGGTAAGAAGCTTGTTGATGTAAAAGACATCGCTAAAAGTAGTAAAGAAGAAATTGCTGAGTTTGATTTAATCCTATTTGGTATTCCAACTTGGTACTATGGTGAAGCGCAATGTGATTGGGATGACTTTTTCCCTGAATTAGAAGAAGTTGATTTTGAAGGTAAGCTTGTTGCTATCTTTGGTTGTGGTGACCAAGAAGACTATGCAGAGTACTTCCTTGACGCAATGGGCATGATTAACGATATCGTGACAGAGCGTGGCGCTATTGTTGTAGGTCATTGGTCTACTGAGGGGTATGATTTTGAAGCCTCTAAAGCGATGGCTGATGATAATCATTTTGTAGGTCTTGGCATCGACGAAGACCGTCAACCAGAATTAACAGAGCAACGTGTTAAAGCATGGTGTGCTCAAGTATTCGACGAAATGTGCCTAAGTGAACTTGTTGACTAATCAATAAATTTTGCACTTAGTCGCAATGCACGTTACCTTTAGTAATGAATGTCGTGCTCATTGCTAGAGTAAAATAGAATTAATAAAATTACTGAGACAGATAATGACTGATCATAACTTAGAGTTGAAGAAAGCAGGGTTAAAAGTTACTTTGCCACGTATTAAAATTTTAGAGATCTTACAGTCACCTGATAATCAACATATCAGTGCTGAAGATGTTTATAAAATTTTATTAGACAAAGGCGAAGAAATTGGCCTTGCGACCGTTTACCGAGTTTTAAACCAGTTTGATGATGCAGGTATTGTCAGTCGCCACCATTTTGAAGGCGGTAAATCTGTTTTTGAATTATCTGGTAGTACGCACCACGATCATCTAGTTTGTTTAAAATGCGGTAAAGTGGTTGAGTTTGAAGATGAGGTTATTGAAACTCGTCAAACTGAGATTGCAAATCAAAATGGCATTAAGCTGACTAACCACTCGTTATATTTATATGGTGAGTGTGAAGACTCGGATGCGTGTAAAAAGTATGCTGATGAAAATAGCTAATTTATTGTTATTAGCTATAATTCATAAAAAAGCCGACATTTGTCGGCTTTTTTTATGCTGTAATAATACAAATCTAATTATTCCAACCCTCTTAACTAAACGACCTATGCTAAGGCAGGGAAAACTTGTCAACGACAAGCCGAAAATTTTGCTATTTAGATGCTCTAAATAAGAGATTTTCAACATAGATTGAAAGTTGAGATTAAACTCAGCTGAATATGATTTTCTGTTAACCGTTTATTAGTGTTATTTAAGCTACCTGAATGTTCGAAAAAGCTGCAATTAAAAGCAAACAAACTAACAAAGCAAACGAAAGCCCAATCCACAGTTTTGCATATCGAGTTTGCTGACAAGCGTTGTAGTAACACTGCTTTGGGTTTTCAGGATCAATTAGAATAAAAGTTGCTTGTTGAGCTTTAAATGAGTTGTATAAATCAGGCCTGAAGGCAGTTTGACAACAAAAGCTCTCTTCGTTGTAAGTAAACTCCACTAGCAAACTTGATTCTGTTAAAACCTCTATTGGCCCCGCTTTGTGCTGTTTTACTTTAACTAGATTATCGACTTGTACTTGACGCCATATACGCTTTTTTAATTGCTTCTTCTGGCTTTGCCATGCAATCAAAGTTGCGAAAAACAACAGTGAAGCCGCCAACACACTCAACCAAATCATAACTGGGTCTTATAAACTAAATAAGCAGTTAATAGATCACTGAGCGCAGTACCCACCGATTTAAATAAGGTAATGTCGGTTTTAGCTCTGACTGTTTTCAACTGGTGCATTTCGCTAAGCTCAGCAATGATCTGTTCTTCTGAAAAAACACCTTCTGCAATAGGAATCAGGAGCTCCCCTGCTTCATTAAGTACGTTCTTTCTACTATCGACAAACACTTTTGAACGAACAACAGAAACTGAATCACACTCTCTAAACTGTCTATGATGGTTACCAATTAAGTCAATATGCACGCCATCTGATAGCCAATTACCATCAAACAAAGGGTTATGCGCCCCCGTGCCACAACTGATGATATCAGCCGAACTAATCGTTGCTTGATTTGACTCTCCTAGTAAAAATTCGACATCTGAATATTTCTCAGCAAGTAACGTTCGCAGACTTTCTGATTTGTCAGTGTTTCTGGCAATGATGGTTACTTTTTTAATATCACGCACACTCATATGGGCTTCAATCATATAACGCGATAAGTTACCCGAGCCAAAATACACCAAATGGGCACTATCTTGTCTTGATAGATATTGACTCGCTAGCGCAGACACTGCTGCCGTTCGCCAAAGCGTCACACTCGTCCCATCTACCAATGCCAATGGTTCACCATGAAGTCGGTCAAATAACATAATTTTCGAATATAAGCTTTTATATCCATGCTCTGCATTCGAAGGAAAATAAGTAAAAGATTTAACGCCGATAACGTCTTCATTCCATGCAGGTAAAACGGCAAAAGCATCATGATTTTCTTCAGAGTCTGATAATTCAAACACTTGTCTGGTTGGTGTGCCCGCAGGTTTTGAAAAGCCTACTCTCAGAGCATCAATAACCTTATCGAAGTTTAAGCTTGCATGAACTTGTTGCTCAGAAATTATTTTCATTTTTTTCCTTAATTAATCACAAATGTTTTAGGTGCATGGGTTAAGAATTCAAAACCACTTTCAGTGATAAGCACATCATCTTCAATTCTGATACCGCCAAAGTCAGGAATATAAACCCCAGGCTCAATAGTGATAATATTTCCTACTTCTAAGCGATAGTCAGTAACAGGGTTTATAAAAGGCACTTCATGTAATGCCAAACCAACGCCATGGCCAAGTCCTTTTCCTGCATATTGTGCGAACCCGGATTGAGCCAATACATCTAATGAAATCTGGTTTAGTTGCTGGCAATCAACGCCGGCTTTAAGGCTTTGCAAAGATTTTGATTGAGATGCCAGCACTGCGTCATACATCTGTTGTTGTTGCTTATTAGGCTCCCCATAAACGTATGTTCGAGTCATATCTGAACGGTAGCCATTTACAACAGCGCCAAAATCGACGAGCAGTAAATCACCATGATTGAGCTTTTTATCTCCCGGTTTGCCATGAGGCAATGCACTTCGCTCTGCAAACAATAAAATTGTGTCGAAACTAATACCGTCGGATCCAAGCTTTTTCATTTTGAAATCAAGCTCGGTCGCCAAATCTAATTCCGTTACACCTTTTGAAACTTGTGTTAATAAATCAGCAAGCGCTAAATCTGCAATGGCAGCGGCTTTCTTAATGGAAGCAATTTCAAAGTCATCTTTAACCATTCTGAGTTTTTCTATAGATCCATCAAACGCAGCCACATCAGTGTTAACCAGCTCGTTTGCGATTGATAACCACATACCATAATTAATGGCATTGCTTTCAAACCCAGTTTTTCCCGCCGGTAATAAACGCTTGATACAGGCGCCTAATGACTCTGAGTCTCTATCTCTACAAATAAGCGCACATCCAAAACTCTCAGATTTTGCTCGTTCAAAATAGCGATAATCCGTAATCAACCAAAGGCCTTCAGCTGAAACGATGAGATAAGCCGCATTACCACTGTAACCGGTCAAATAAAGAATGTTTTCGTAGTTAAACACCAACAAGTTATGTATGTCTTGTTCTTTTAAAACAGATAATAAACGTTGTTGACGTTGATGATATCTTGCTTGCATTTGAGTTATACCACTGTCAAATAATGGCAATAACATAACCCAAACCCTTATTGTATACAATATTCTTTTTATTTAACTTCCCATAAATGGCAAAGTATGCGAATTAAAGTTTGCTAAATTTGGAAAAATATCGACTAACTCAGAGTTGTCTAAACCGAACCATCGCGCCAAAGATGCAAAGTACTGCTCATTGGCAACTTGTGGGATCAACCTACCACCTCGGGTATCATTTGGTCCATCTAAGTGTTGTGTCATGAACGAACCGTATATTTCTCCGCCATTAACCGCACCACCCATAACGATTTGGTTGCCAGCCCAACCATGATCTGTACCATCACCATTCGACGTAAGTGTCCGGCCAAAATCACTCATTGTGAATAAGGTGACATCATCATTGGCATTGATAGATGAAATCGCCGCGTTAAATTCTGACAATGATTGAGACAATGCCCCTAATAATGCTGGATGGGTCGTGAGCTGATTATCATGTGTATCAAAACCGCCCATACTAACAAAATAAATTTGTCTCTTAGCATCAAGCGTTTGCCTAACTGATATAGATTTTGCCACAGTATGGAGTTGCTGAGATAGGCTAGTATCAGAGAAGAAAGTACTTAAGTCATCACTTGATTCAATAGCACTATTCATCGCCTCAGTATTGGTGATGGCTTTTTGCATTTTTGTTCCATACGCACTAGCTAAAGGATGGCTTGATTGCGCTAACACTCTGTTCATCAAGCTACGCACATGAGCGGCACGATTGCCATCCCCATTAATCGGGTTAATTCGACTAACACCACTTTGATGCAATGAGAATGGGGTTAAATTTACACTAGTTTGCCAAGGGTTGGTGCCCGCTAAAGAGATGTTATTCACAAATGAATTGCCCTGCTCTATACGCTCAAGTAATCTAGCGCCCCAACCGCTGTTTAAAGACACCTTTTCTCTGCCATGCATCCAAGTAGCTTGCTGGTCATTATGAGAAAATAAATGCTTAGGCAAAGGTACAGTCTCATTTTGATAATCCACTTTAGAGGTAGGCACAATCAAACTGCCGACACCAGAAACGAAGGCAAGATCTTGATTATCAAATAAGCTCTTAATCGGATCCATTGCAGGATGCAGACCTACTCCACCAGCAATATCTGTGACAGGTGAAAGCTGTAATGCGTCTGCCACAGCTAAATTTTGACGACTTGCTTCATATAAACTGCGCTGCTCACCTTCGATGGGCACAAGCATATTCAAAGAGTCATTACCACCATATAAAAATACACACACTAAGGCTTTGTGATCGTCAAAGCTATATGACAAAGATCCCTGAAATGCCTGCAATTGTAATTGCGTTAATGCTGCAACCGACGCCCCACCTTTCATGCAATAAGATAAAAATGTTCTTCTATTCATGATCTGCTCCTATTGCTGTAAAGAAAATTCAGGTGAGATTGAAATGAGGTAAACAAGATTAGAAATACGTTGATAACTGTCTCGGGTGGCGAAATATTCATCCATATCAATCAATGCTTGGCGCATTTCTTGTGACATATTACCTGCGAAAAATAGCAAATCGTATTTATCTAAAACTGCATTCAGGCCATTCATACTAATTAAGTCGTGGTCTGCTTGCATATATAAATAAAGGCTGTTTTCATTTAATTCATCGTGACGTTCAGCCACACGCCAAACGAGATCTGCATAGTGCGTGTTAATGATACCAATTAAAGCAGCGTCATTAGCGATTTGCAGTTCGGGTGCAACAAATTCGGTGCTTGCCAGTTCCCCTGGTTGAAAATCTGGTCTAAAGAAGTTGAAAACCGACGGCGATTGCAAAGGGCCCTGACCATAAGTTGAGGGTAAATTCCAAGTATAATAACGGTTGTTGAGGGTTTTAGCGTTAAACACACGCCAAAACTGTACTGTTTTCAATAAAGGTTCTTTTATTTTACCAAAATGGGCAAGCGGCGTACCAAGACCTCTTGCCTCATTGTCCAAATAAATAGCTTTAATTGTCGCCGCTAAATCTCCTCTTACTCCCTCACCGTTATCATTGAACACCGTTGCGACCCGCTCTACGTAACCTGGGCTTGGATTAGAAGTAATTAATCGTTGTATTAGCTGTCTTGAAATAAATGGTGCGACATTATCGTGATTAAACAAATTATCTAATGCTATTTCTAGACTTTGCTCCGAACTGGTATTTGCAGGAATAACCTCACCATTAAGCAATATTTTTTCAGCGCTCGAGTGATAGTCTTCAAAAGCTTGCATTGGCAAAGTGTAGTTTCTGCTTGGTCTATTCCATCTTGCACTGTAAGCGAATGTCCAACCCGTAAAGACTTTTGCAAATCCTTCAATTTCACTTTGGCCGTATGTTGGTATGATTTCACCATTTTCATTTAACTTATTCGTACCGTTTAGATTTAATTCATTCAGACCTATTGTAAACAGCTGCATGACTTCACGCGCATAATTCTCATCAGGTCGAATATTGCGTTCAGGATCTGCCTTTTCATTACCTAGGTGGCTTAGGTAAACGCCCATCACTGGTGATAAAGTTACCTGCTCTAGTAAGTCTCTATAATTTCCGAAAGCATGCTCAAGTAAAATATCATAATAAGCTGCCATACCTTCAGGCTCGCCACTAAGGGATGTGTTTAGATCGGATACAACAAAGATTTCACTAAGAGCAAAAGCAACACGCTGCCTTAACTGGTCTTGTGCGTTGATGCTTGCTTTCCACCAAGCATCAATACGATTGATTTGGTTTGGCTCATCACGGTCAGGGTAATTCTCGACAAGAGGACTGTGATAAGTAATAGGTAGATTTATTTGTTCATCTAGCCATTGTTGGTAACTTTTTCCATCGGCTAATAAAATTTCATTGTAAGTAGGTCCAAGGCTCGCTTGTTGAAGTAACCTTGATGCCTGAATTTCACTCATGGCTTTTAGCACAGAAAACTTAATCTCATCTTGAGATGAGAGACCCACTTCATTCGTCACTGTAACGACAAAATGATAATGTTCATCGAGGGCTGTTTGGTTACTGAGGGTTTCAAATTCAATATTAAGTGGATCTGAAATATCAATTAGTGGACCTGATAATTGCTGCCACTCGACCGTACTTGTTTGCATATCTTGTTCAGCAAGCTCAATTCTAAAACGAATTGTGTCGCCTTGCTTGAAACTATCTGATTCAATTTTTGTTGAGAACTGGGGTGGCTGTGCGTTAGCAGAATCATCACCTGAACCAGAATCATCACCTGAACCAGAATCATCACCTGAGCCAGAATCATCGCCTGAGCCAGAATCATCGCCTGAACCAGAATCATCGCCTGAACCAGAATCATCACCTGAACCTGAGTCACCACCTGAACCTGAGTCACCACCTGAACCTGAGTCACCACCTGAACCTGAGTCATTACCCGAGCCAGTATCATCTCCAGATTCAGATATAACTGGATTTGAGTTTTGCTCAACAGGGTCTGAACCGCCACCACATCCTGTTAATAAAACAGCAAGGAGCAGTAAATAAGCATGCTTATTCATCATTTTATTCTTTCCAATATGCTCAACAAAACTACTTTAGTACCAAACAAGAAAACATGAAATACGAACATTTAACTAAAAGCTGATATAATTTCACTATTCCTTTGTTAGATTTGAAAGTAATTTGCTCTTTAAATGGTAAAATCCACTAATAAGTACATTCGCTAGAGATTATTTTGAATACATCTACCTACATTCCGCAGAATTTCATCGATGATGTAAAAACCTACTTACCTGACAACTTAAGTATTGAATCGTTTATTGATTATTGCCAAAAACCGCTTAGACGCTCAGTTAGAGTCAATACATTTAAGATGACAGTCACTGAATTTAAACAGTATTGCTCAGCGAATAATTGGAAAATAGAAGCTGTTCCATGGTGTGATACTGGTTTTTGGCTTGAGCGAAGTGCTGAAGAGGAAGAGGCCCTTCCTCTGGGCAGCACTGATGTTCATTTGAGTGGTGGTATTTATGTACAAGAAGCCAGCTCAATGTTGCCACCTATGGCACTTGAATCAAGTTTAAAAGAAGACGACATAGTCCTAGATATGGCTGCTGCCCCCGGGTCAAAAACATCTCAAATAGCTGCAATGATGAATAACCAAGGCATTCTCGTTGCAAATGAGCTTTCATCTTCACGACTAAAAGTACTTGCTGCCAATATGAAGCGCATGGGCGTGCATAACTGTGCATTGTCTCATTTTGACGGAGCTGTCTTTGGCGATTATATGTTTGAGTGTTTTGATAACATTCAGCTTGATGCACCTTGTTCTGGTGAAGGCACAGTCAGAAAAGACGCTGATGCTTTAAAAAATTGGTCTATTGAGTCAAATATTGATATTGCCAATGTACAAAAACAACTTATCAAGAGCGCATTCTTTGCACTGAAACCCGGTGGCTCTTTAATTTACTCAACCTGTACACTCACGCCAGTTGAAAACCAAGCGGTTTGTCAGTATCTGCTTGAGCAATTTGGCGACAGTGTTGAAATCGAGCCATTAAATGCACTTTTTGAAAATGCAGACAAAGCCTGTACTCCAGAAGGCTATTTGCATGTATGGCCTCAGATTTTTGACAGTGAAGGCTTTTTCATCGCTAAATTTAAAAAATTAAAATCGTTTGATAACCCGAATTTAAAAACCAAAAAAGGCGCTTTCCCGTTTTCATCTGCTGATAAAAAGTTAACGCAAACCTTCATGTCAGCAATCAAAAAACAATTCGGGATTAAATCACTACCGGGAGAGCTGACAATTCGAGACAAAGAGCTCTGGCTTTTTCCTGAACGATTCTCTGAAATTGAAAATAAGATCAAATATTCTCGTATCGGGATCAAGTTAGGCACAACCCATAAAAATGGCGTGCGGCTTGAACATGAATTTGCAACAGCACTTGGTAAACTTGCAGAAAATAACACCTATGTACTTACCCAATCACAAGCTGCAGATTATTATCAAGGCAAAGATATTCGACTTGAAACAGTTACCAACAACACTGGTGAGGTTATTTTAACCCTTTGTGGCTCACCAATAGGCTTAGGGAAATGGCAGAAAAATAAAATCAAAAACTCGTTACCTAGAGATTTGGTTATGAATAATCGAGTTATTGAATGGTCGCGCTAGCAGTCGAAATAAGTTTTTAGACTAATTTCTTATAAGCATATATACCACTGATAATTATAGATTTTATTTTATGTTGTTTATTTGTAGTTTTTGTTAAGAGTTAACTACAATTAAATTACTTTCTTACTTCTCCCTGATTGTTAGAAAGGTGTTTTAAGTTAACGCATTGGCTCAAATGAGCCGTCCCCTAAGCCCAGAGTAACCTGTACTCTGGGTCTTTTTTTGCATTAAATATGCGAATAAAGCAATTCAATACTTAGATTACATCGCACTTTGACGACAGATCGGACGTAAGAAGCGTTGAATCGCATTCAAGCCAACAGAGGTTGAACGTACGTCTGTTGAAGATGGAAAAGGACCACCATGGTTCATTGATGCACAAACTTCAACGCCAGTAGGCATTTGATTCTCGATTAAGCGCCCTACTTTGTACTGTAGATCTTCACTTAGATCAGACGCAGACGCTAAATCACTGCCCGTGCCATGAATTGATGCTGTTAACTGACCTTCTAAAGCATCAACTAAGGTTTCTAGCTGTGCCATAGAGTCATAGGTCACCAACATAGCAGCTGGACCAAACACTTCTTCATGTAATGCTGGTGTATTCAAGTAGGTGTCGATATCTGTTTTAAAGATATGTGCATTAGCATGATACTCTTCAGATAATTCTGCCATTGCCAAAAGCTCTACACCCTCGATATCTGAGCGCTCGACCATGGCTTGTTTGAAACCATTCAGAATATTTGGGGATAATAAAGTATCAGAGCTGCTTGCAGCCACTGTTTTCTTAACACTTTCTATTAGCGCATCAGAGTTATTTGGCACTAACCAAAGACCTGGGCTAGTACAAAACTGGCCATTGCCCATCAACATTGAATTACATAAATTCGCACCAAGCTCTTCGCCATTTTGTTCTGCCATTTCTGGTAACACAAACTGCGGGTTAATACTGCCTAATTCACCATAGAATGGAATAGCTTCTTTACGTGTATTAATCGTCTCGATTAATTTACTCGCGACAGACATGGAACCCGTGAAGCCGACAGCTTTAACTGGCTCTGCTGCAACAAGTGCATGTGCCATGTCGTATTTCTTCGCTTGGATCATTGAGAATACACCTTTCGGCATATCACACTTTTCAATCGCTTTTTCAATAGCTCGGGTCATTAACTCGCTGGTTGCTGGGTGCGCAGTATGGCTCTTCATTACAACAGGGCAACCTGCAGCAAGCGCCGATGCCGTATCACCACCAAGCGTAGAGAACGCATAAGGGAAGTTTGACGCACCAAAAACAGCCACCACACCAACAGGAATAAAATCAAGTTGGGTACGAGGCTTCGCAAGAGGAGCGCGTTCAGGCTCTGCTTCGTCTAATACACTTAGGTTCACAATGCCGTTTTGGCTTTGCTCTAAATCTTGTGCAAAAGCACGTAACTGATTCATAGTACGGCCGCGCTCGCCTTGTAAACGGGCAAACGGCAAGTTTGTCTCTTCGTGAGTCACTTCAAGCAGTTGATCACCTAGGGCTTCTATTTCATCTGCAATAGCATGTAAAAATGTTGCACGCTCAATAAAAGAAGTCTTTCTATAAACTTTAAATGCTTTTTCAGCTTCATTGATCGCTGTTGCAAGCATGTCTTGGCTTGCTTCGAAAAACTGAGTATCGATTGGCTCATGGCGCTTTGGTGAAAAGGCATTAAATACTGATGCGTCCGCATCCTTTAACCATTCACCTGCGATAAAACTTGCACCGCTAATTTCCATCTTTTTCTCCTCAATGAAAAAACCAGCTACTAATTGCTGGTTTTAGTCTAGTTTAAATTTGTTATACAACTTGAAAGCCAAAAGCATACGGGTCACTATCATCCACGCTAATGTTGCTAGTGCCCGTTACTTTCGACCATCCTTTGATACTTGGTAGAATTGCTGTTTTTCCCGCTACTTCAGTAACACCTTCAATGCACCCTACGAACTGGCTTCCGATATAACTTTCGTGTACAAAATCTTCGCCTGGCTGTAATTTACCTTTGGCAAATAGCTGCGCCATTCTCGCGCTGGTGCCAGTGCCACAAGGCGATCTGTCTATGGCTTTATCACCATAGAAAACCGCATTGGCTGCACTTGATTCTGCGTGCTTTGGCTTGCCAGTCCAAAGAAGATGCGACGCGCCTTTTACGGTTGGATCTTCAGGGTGCACACACTCAAGCAACTCATTGATTGCTTTTCGAACAAGCGGGCTATATTTAAGAATTTCTGCGGCAGACCAATTTTCAATACCCGGGAAGTTTTCCTGTGGCTCGACAATAATGTAGTAGTTACCACCATAAGAAATGTCTACCGTTAACTTGCCAAGCTCTGGCACATCAACTTCAATATTTTCATAGGCTAAGAAAGCTGGCACATTGAATATTTTTACCCATTCAACTTTTCCATCAACCATAGAGTATTCAGCATTTACACGCCCTGCTGGCGTATCTAGCTTTAATTTACCGGGTACTTTTGGATGCATTTGTGCGTTTTCAAGTGCAAACGTTACTGTGCCAATGGTGCCGTGACCACACATAGGTAAACAGCCTGATGTTTCAACAAATAAAATAGCCGCATCGCCATCATCGGTTGTTGGTGGATAAATAAATGAACCTGACATCATATCGTGCCCGCGCGGTTCAAACATCAGTGATTGACGGATCCAATCAAACTCGGCAAGAAAGTGCTGACGTTTTTCACTCATTGTTTCACCCTTAAGGTAAGGGTGACCGCTAGTGATTAAGCGTACTGGGTTGCCGCAAGTGTGGCCATCGATACAAGAAAATGTCCCTTTACGCATATTAATAACCCTGCTTGGCTAAGCTAAGAACCGTATTCGTGTTCACAGCATTTTGGAGTTGATTCATAAAACTTTCATTTAATTGCGGAGCAACTACTGAATACTGAACTTGGCAATTAATGTTCATTGTCTTTCCTCTTTACCTTTTATGGTTTACATCCTACGCATATTGTATACAATGTTCAATATTCCACTGTGTATTTTTCTTTAAAAGTTTTTATCGGTCTGAAGACATATTCACGTTTATAAGATTAAACAACTGAAAGTATTAATAAAACTCACAGTTTGAAGACGAACTAAATTTTCTATACAAACTAAAAAATAGAGACATGCAATATCTTGAAATTAGGCTTTCAAGGTATTTTGGAGACAATAGATGCAAGAGAAGCAACATATTGCTGTTATCGGCGCTGGGATCATTGGGCTTTGCAATGCGAAAAGTCTGACTGATGCTGGCTTTTCAGTCACATTATTTGATGAACACGGTATTGCAGAAAAATGCTCTAAAGGTAACGCCGGTCACTTTGCTACTGAACAAGTTTTCCCACTCGCACAAGCGAGTTTATTACCAAAACTTCCTAGTATGTTGTTAAATCCAAAAGGCGCTTTAAGAATAGATTGGTTATATCTATTCAAAGCCTTACCTTGGTTCACTCGTTTCTTAATCAATATGTCTAATTCAAAATTTAGTGCGCATACCAAGGCACTTAGGCAATTAAACGAAGCCTCACTACCTGCCTATAAAACTTTATTAGGCGAAGAGAACTTCAAAAAGTTGATCCATGTAGATGGCAGCCTACTCAGCTTTGAACATGAAGATTTCAAACTGGCTGCGGCTATGGCTGAATCATTCCGAGCTAATGGCGTTGCAGTTAAACACTTAAAAGGTGATGAGGTTTTTGAACTAGAGCCAAGTCTAAGCGAAAACATTAAGCAAGCTTTATATTTTACTGAGGTTGGCCACAGCGTTGACCCATATGACTTATGCCAGGCCATTTATAAAATGTCAGAGGCTCAGGGCTTAGTATTTAAAAAAGATAAAGTTACACGAATCATCCCAAACAATAATGGGGTGATGATCGAGCTTTCATCAGGCGCCAAACATCAGTTTGCAAAAGTCGTAGTTTCGACTGGCGCTTGGAGTAAACCTTTAGCAAAACAACTTGGCTTTAAAGTACCGATAGATACCGAGCGTGGTTACCACGCCATGATTGATAATTCGACTAGCTTGCAACGTCCTGTTGCCTCAGCCGATAGACAATTTATTATTACCCCCATGAAGCAGGGACTTAGACTAGCTGGGACTGTAGAGTTTGCAGGACTAGAAGCCACTGAAAAAATGACAAGAGCAACCATGCTTTTAGATCACGCTAAAGCGCTTGTCAACGGTATCGATAAACAAACTGTTAAAACCACGTGGATGGGTCATCGCCCTTCTCTTCCTGATTCATTGCCTGTATTAAATACAGCACCCAATAATAACAATATTGTATTTGCTTTTGGTCATCAACATTTAGGTCTGACCCAAGCGGCAATTACAGCACAAATTGTCTCACAACTTTGCTTAGGTGAGAAAACTAGCATAGATTTAACCCCTTACAGAATAGACAGATTCTAGGAGCAAAATATGAAGCCATTAGGCGTTGGTACGAAAACCAAACAAGAAGCTTTAGAGTCATTACAAAATATGACTCATGACTTAAAGCCAATTAGCATCGAAGAATACCAGCAGCGTATTGAAAAAGCGCAGCGCTATATGCAAGACAACGATATTGCAGCTTTATATTTGAATGCAGGAACTAATTTAAAATACTTCACCGGTATGCAGTGGTATGCCAGTGAGCGCATGGTTGGTGCTATTTTACCAGCAAAAGGCGACGTTCAATTCATTGCGCCTTATTTCGAAATTGGCACACTATTGGACTACCAGGTCGTTGAAGGTCCAATTCACGGCTGGCAAGAAGAGCAGAGCCCTTACCAATTATTCTTAAACGTGCTTGAACAGCATGGCATTGACTCAGATGCAAAAGTTGCCATTGATGAAAGCGCGGCGTTTTTCATTTTTGATGGCATTCGCAACCTTGCTCCTTCTCTCAACCTAATTAACGGTAAAGAAATCACTGCATATTGTCGTATGCATAAATCAGACAACGAATTAAAGCTTATTCAACGTGCTATGGACATGACTTTAGAAGTACATAAAGCAACGGCGAGCATGTTGCATGAAGGGATCACCACAACAGAAGTTGAAGCCTTCATCAACGAAGCCCATAAAAAAGTGGGCGCACCATCAGGAAACTACTTCGTCATAGTACTCTTTGGTAAAGCAAGTTCATTTCCTCATGGTGTAAAAGACCCACAAACCTTGAAAGAAGGCGATGTGGTTCTGATCGATACTGGCTGTAAAGTACATGATTACCTCTCGGATATTACACGCACATTTGTATTTGGTGAGGCAACAGAGCGCCAAAGAAGTATGTGGCAACATGAGAAGAATGCTCAAGCTGCTGCATTCGAAGCGGCACAAATTGGTAATACATGTGGCGATGTAGATAAAGCGGCAAGAGATTATTTAGCGTCAGTTGATCTTGGTCCTGATTATCAAACACCAGGATGTCCTCACAGAACAGGCCACGGTATCGGCTTAGATATTCATGAATGGCCTTATCTTGTGAAGAATAACCCACAACTATTAGCCCCAGGCATGTGTTTTAGTAACGAGCCTATGCTAGTGATCCCTGATGAGTTTGGGATTCGCCTTGAAGATCATTTCTATATGACAGAAAACGGCCCTAAATGGTTTACAGAGCCAAGTCATAGCATTGATGATCCATTTGGATTAGGAAAATAGCAAAAGTTATAAAAGCATTTTAGATGTAATGTTAAGCAAACCAAAGGAAGCATTCGCTTCCTTTTTTTATTTTACGATTTACAATGCATATATGTTTTATATATGGAATATATAATGGGTATTGTAAAAATTTCAGATGAACTACACGAAGAAATTCGTACAACGTCGTCAGTTATGTCTCGCTCAATCAACTCACAAGCCGAATTTTGGATAAAAATCGGTCGCTTATGCGAAATGCATCCTGACAAAACATTTAACGATTTAATTCAACAAGAACTCATGTTACAGCGACAAAAAGAGGCGTCACTGAATGAATGAAGTAACAATCAAATCAGTGGAAGAAATTGCACTGATGCGAGAATCAGGCAAGCTGCTCGCCCAAGTGTTCAAAATGCTCGATAATTTCATCAAACCCGGTGTTTCAACGTTAGAAATTGATTCGCAAGTTGAAAACTATATCGTAAATGAATTAAAAGCACGCCCAGCTTCAAAAGGACAATACGGCTATCAGTATTGTCTAAATAGCTCAATTAACGAAGTAGTCTGCCATGGCGTACCTAGCGCATGCCAGGTTTTAAAAAGTACTGATATCGTCAATATAGACATTACCTTAGAGAAAAATGGCTTTATCACAGACTCAAGCAAAATGTATGTCATGCCAGAAGCTAAACCTGATGCCAGGGCACTGGTCAAAGTCACGACTGAAGCGATGTGGTTAGGTATAAAAACGGTAAAGCCAGGCGCAAAGCTAGGTGATATTGGATTTGCAATACAGAATTATGTCGGGAAATTTGGCTACACGGTTGTAAAAGAGTATTGCGGCCACGGTATTGGCCGAGAAATGCATGAAGAGCCAAATGTTTTACACTATGGCCGCCCTAACACTGGCCTAACTTTAAAAGAAGGCATGACTTTTACCATTGAGCCAATGATCAACCAAGGCACAGCACGCGTTAAAACTAAAAAAGATGGTTGGACTGTAGTGACTAAAGACAAAAAGCTTTCAGCACAAGCTGAACACACTATTCTTGTCACAAAAGACGGTTTTGAAGTACTCACACTTCGCGAAGAAGAACAAATTTAAGTTATTTATTTACTTCTAGCTTCTAGCTTCTAGCTTCTAGCTTCTAGCTTCTAGCTTCTAGCTATCGAAATTTAAATACAAAAAAGGCTCCCTTAGGAGCCTTTTTTAAGCAAGATTAGATTACCAACCCGCTTTTTCTTTAAGTGCAACACCGATGTCAGCTAGTGAACGAACAGTCTTAACACCTGCAGCTTCTAGTGCAGCGAACTTCTCGTCAGCTGTACCTTTACCACCAGAGATAATTGCACCAGCGTGGCCCATGCGCTTACCTGGAGGAGCTGTAACACCAGCGATGTAAGAAACAACTGGCTTAGTTACGTTGTGCTTGATGTACTCAGCAGCTTCTTCTTCAGCCGTACCACCGATCTCACCGATCATTACGATAGCTTCAGTTTGCTCGTCTTTCTCGAACATCTCAAGTACGTCGATGAAGTTAGTACCAGGGATTGGGTCACCACCGATACCAACACACGTTGATTGACCGAAACCAGCGTCAGTTGTTTGCTTAACTGCTTCATAAGTAAGCGTACCAGAACGTGATACGATACCTACTTTACCTGGCTTGTGGATGTGACCAGGCATGATACCGATCTTAGTTTCACCTGGAGTGATAACACCTGGGCAGTTAGGACCGATCATACGAACGCCAGTTTGCTCAAGCTTCTCTTTCACGTCAACCATGTCTAGTGTAGGGATACCTTCAGTGATACAAACGATCAGCTGAATGCCAGCATCGATTGCTTCTAAGATAGCATCTTTACAGAACGCTGCTGGAACGTAGATTACTGATGCAGTTGCGCCAGTAGTTTCTACAGCTTCACGTACAGTGTTGAATACAGGAAGACCTAGGTGAGTTGTACCACCTTTACCTGGAGAAACACCACCAACCATCTGTGTACCGTACTGGATAGCTTGCTCTGAGTGGAAAGTACCTTGACCACCAGTGAAACCTTGACAGATTACTTTAGTATCTTTGTTAATTAAAACAGACATTATTTGCCCTCCGCAGCAGCAACTACTTTCTCAGCAGCGTCAGTTAGAGACTCAGCTGCAATGATGTCAAGATCAGAGTTAGCAAGAACTTCACGACCTAGTTCAGAGTTAGTACCTTCAAGACGTACAACAACTGGTACGTTTACACCAACTTCTTTAACAGCACCAATGATACCTTCTGCGATCATGTCACAACGTACGATACCACCGAAGATGTTAACTAGAACTGCTTTAACATTGTCATCAGAAAGGATGATCTTGAATGCTTCAGCAACACGCTCTTTAGTAGCACCGCCACCAACATCTAGGAAGTTAGCTGGCTTACCACCGTGTAGGTTTACGATGTCCATAGTACCCATTGCAAGGCCTGCACCGTTAACCATACAACCAACGTTACCGTCTAGCGCAACGTAGTTAAGCTCGAAGCTTGCAGCGTGAGCTTCACGTGCATCTTCTTGTGAAGGATCGTGGAATTCACGGATCTTAGGCTGACGGAATAATGCGTTACCGTCTACACCGATCTTACCGTCTAGACAGTGAAGGTTACCAGCGTCTGTGATTACTAGAGGGTTGATTTCAAGAAGTGCGAAATCGTGATCGATGAACATGTTCGCAAGACCTAAGAAGATCTTAGTGAACTGTTTGATTTGTGCAGGAGTTAGACCTAGTTTGAAGCCTAGCTCACGACCTTGGTAAGCTTGAGGGCCTACTAGTGGATCGATTTCTGCTTTGTGAATTAGTTCAGGTGTTTCTTCAGCAACTTGCTCGATTTCAACACCACCTTCAGTTGAAGCCATGAACACGATTTTACGTGAAGCACGGTCTACAACAGCACCTAGGTATAATTCATTTGCAATATCAGTGCAGCTTTCTACTAAGATTTTAGCAACTGGCTGACCTTTTTCGTCTGTTTGGTAAGTAACTAAGTTTTTACCTAACCAGTTTTCTGCGAATGCGCGGATTTCGTCTTTGCTGTCAGCTAGTTTTACACCGCCAGCTTTACCACGTCCACCTGCGTGCACTTGACATTTAACAACCCACTTGTCACCACCGATTTTACCAGCAGCTTCAACTGCTTCTTGTGGTGTATCACAAGCGAAACCTTCAGATACAGGTAAACCATAGTCGGCAAAAAGTTGTTTTGCCTGATACTCATGCAAATTCATGATGCTTTATCCAATTTCTTATACTATTAAAGCTATTTATGAGTTCATAAACAGCTATCCCAAATTGCGCCCCTAGTATAGATCCCAAGGCTTAGTATGAAAACCCTAGTTAGACCAAAGCCGCAAAAAAAAAGCTGTATGATGACTCATACAGCTTAATATCTAATCAATAACGATTAAACGTCAAGAAGAAGACGTGTAGGATCTTCAAGAAGTTCCTTAATTGTTACCAAGAAGCCTACTGACTCTTTACCATCGATTTGACGGTGGTCATAAGAAAGTGCTAGGTACATCATAGGTAAAATTTCAACTTTACCGTTTACAGCCATTGGACGTTCCTGGATTTTGTGCATACCAAGAATTGAAGACTGAGGTAAGTTGATGATAGGTGTAGAAAGTAATGAACCAAATACACCACCGTTTGTGATAGTGAAGTTACCACCTGTCATATCGTCAACAGTTAGCTTGCCGTCACGACCTTTAAGCGCTAATTCACGAATACCCTTCTCGATTTCAGCCACTGAAAGCTTGTCACAGTCACGAAGTACTGGTGTAACCAAACCACGAGGAGTAGAAACCGCGATGCTAATATCAAAGTAGTTGTGATATACGATGTCATCACCGTCGATTGATGCATTCACTTCAGGGAAACGCTTAAGTGCTTCAGTTACTGCTTTCACATAGAAAGACATGAAACCTAAACGAATACCGTGACGCTTTTCGAACACTTCTTGATATTGCTTACGAAGGTCCATGATTGGTTTCATGTTAACTTCGTTGAATGTAGTAAGCATTGCCGTTGAATTCTTAGCTTCAAGAAGACGGTTTGCAATAGTCTTACGTAGACGTGTCATAGGTACACGTTTCTGTGAACGGTCACCTAAAGGCGCAGCAGGTGCAGATGCTGCCGCTGGTGCAGCAGCAGGTTTAGCCGCAGGTGCTTTAAGGAATGCATCAACGTCTTCTTTAGTGATACGGCCGCCTTTACCAGAACCTTTGATTTGTGAAGCATCAAGGCCTTTTTCAGCGATTAAACGACGAACTGAAGGTGTTAAAACGTCTGATGACTCATCAGAAGCTGGTGCAGCTTCTGCAGCAGGTGCCGCCGCTGGAGCAGACGCGCCAACAACGATGTTACCAATCACTTGTTCGCCAAGTACAGTTTCACCTTCAGCATGGATCTGCTCACCCATAACACCGTCTTCAGGTGCAACAACTTCTAGTACAACCTTGTCTGTTTCAATATCAACAAGGTTCTGGTCACGGCTTACCGCTTCACCAGGTTGAACATGCCAAGTTGCAATTGTAGCGTCTGCTACTGATTCTGGAAGTACAGGTACTTTAATTTCCACGTCTTTACCTTCTGTTGCTGCAGCAGCTACTGGTGCAGCTTGTTCGTTAGATTGTTGAGCCGGTGCAGCGGCATCGCCAGCAGCACCAATTTGAGCAATCACTTGCTCGCCTAATACAGTTGCGCCTTCTTCTTCAGAAATTGAAACAATTACACCATCTTCTGGTGCAACTACTTCAAGAACAACTTTATCAGTTTCGATATCAACTAAGTTTTGGTCGCGTGATACAGCATCACCAACTTTAACATGCCAAGTAGCGACAGTAGCGTCTGCTACTGACTCAGGAAGAACTGGAACCTTAATTTCGGTTGTCATCTCTTATCCCTTATTTCTTAATTGTTAATGCGTCAGCAACTAACGCGTTTTGTTCTTTAGTATGAGTAGACATATAACCACATGCTGGAGCAGCTGAAGCCTTACGTCCTGCGTAAGAAAGATTTGCACCTGCTGGGATTGCTTCCCAGAAGTGGTGTTGAGAACAATACCAAGCACCTTGGTTTTGTGGTTCTTCTTGACACCATACGAAATCTTTAACGTGTTGATAGCGAGACATGATATTTTCCATTTCCTGATGAGGGAATGGATATAACTGCTCAACACGAACAATCGCAACATTATTAAGTTCTAGCTTACGACGCTCTTGCAGTAGCTCGTAGTAAACTTTACCACTACAGAAAACCACTCTTTCAACATTTTCAGGATTGATATCATCAATTTCATCAATCATGTTGTGGAATACACCCTCAGAAAGCTCTTCTAAAGAAGAAACAGCTAAAGGATGACGTAAAAGTGACTTAGGTGTCATTACAATCAGTGGACGACGTAAAGGACGTACTGATTGACGACGAAGCATGGCATAAACTTGAGCCGGTGTTGAAGGAACACACACCTGCATATTATGATCAGCACATAGTTGTAGGTAACGCTCTAAACGTGCAGAACTGTGCTCTGGACCCTGACCTTCGTAGCCATGAGGAAGAAGCATAGTTAAACCACATAAACGACCCCACTTTTGCTCGCCTGAGCTTAAGAACTGGTCAAATACAACCTGAGCACCGTTTGCGAAGTCACCGAACTGAGCTTCCCAAAGTACTAATGAAGTAGGCTCTGCAGTTGCGTAACCATATTCGAACGCCAATACAGCTTCTTCAGATAACACTGAGTCGTAAACTTCAAATGCGCCTTGACCTTCACGGATATTCTGCAGAGGCAAGTAAACAGATGCATCTTCTTGGTTGTGAACAACAGCATGACGGTGGAAGAAAGTACCACGGCCAGAATCCTGACCTGTCATACGTACATCAGTACCTTCGTCAACTAATGTCGCATACGCTAAAGATTCAGCCATACCCCAGTCTAGTAATTTATCGCCGTTCGCCATTGCTTTACGGTCGTCATAAATTTTCTTAACACGAGACTGTGCTTTATGGTTTTCTGGGTAATTTGCAAGTACATTGCCCAGTTCTTTAAGCTTTTCTACTGGTAGTGATGGGTCATATGCTACGTCCCAATCATGACCAACAAATTTTGACCAATCTGATGAATGCTTAGTTTCAGATTTAACTTCTTCAACTACACACACGCCTTTATCAAGACCATTACGATATTCATCAGCTAAATTCTTAGACTCTTCAGCTGAGATTACACCTTCTGATGCTAGCTTGTCTGCATACAGCTGACGTGGCACAGGGTGCTTTTTGATCTTTTGATACATTAATGGCTGAGTTGCATTCGGCTCGTCTGCTTCGTTGTGACCATGACGACGGTAACAAACTAAGTCAATAACAACATCGCGCTTGAATTGATTACGGAAATCAAGTGCTAGCTGAGTTACAAACGCAACAGCTTCTGGATCATCAGAGTTCACGTGGAAGATTGGTGCCTGAACCATTTTAGCAATGTCGGTACAGTAATCTGTAGAACGCACATCTTCTTGCTTAGACGTTGTGAAACCTACTTGGTTGTTTACAACGATTCGAACTGTACCACCGACACCAAATGCACGTGTTTGCGATAAGTTGAATGTTTCTTGAACAACACCTTGACCAGCGATTGCAGAGTCACCGTGGATTGTAATCGGCAACGCTTTAGAGCCATTCTTACACCCTAAACGGTCAAGACGCGCTCTCACAGAACCCATAACTACAGGATTAACAATTTCAAGGTGAGATGGGTTGAATGCAAGCGCCATATGAACATCACCACCTTTGGTCGCGAAGTCAGATGAATAACCCATATGGTATTTTACGTCACCAGAACCTGCTAATTCGCCATATTTACCAGCAAACTCATCAAAAAGAACCTGTGGATTTTTACCTAGTACGTTTACAAGAACGTTTAAACGACCACGGTGAGCCATACCAATTACAGTTTCTTCTTGGCCGCTTTCACCGGCACGGTGAATCAGCTCTTTTAGCATAGGTACTAATGCATCGCCACCTTCTAGAGAGAAACGTTTTGCACCAGGAAATTTTGCACCTAAATACTTTTCAAGACCATCAGCGGCAATTAGACCTTTAAGAATTCTAAGTTTAGTTTCTTTGCTAAATTGAGGCTGTGAGAAGGTAGATTCTAAACGTTGTTGTAACCAGCGTTTTTCTTCTGTAGAAGTGATATGCATGTATTCAGCACCAACTGAACCACAATATGTAGTTTTAAGTGCTTCATACAAGTCTTTGAGTTTCATTGTCTCTTTGCCACAAGCAAAAGAGCCAACGTTAAATTCTTTATCTAAGTCAGCATTGTCTAGATCATGGTAAGACAAATCTAGATCTCTAACACGTTCACGTTGCCACAAACCTAACGGATCAAGGTTTGCATTTTGATGGCCGCGGAATCTAAACGCATTAATAAGCTGTAGTACACGTACTTGTTTAGCATCTGTAGTACCAGCTGCTGCAACAACTACTTCTCTGTGTTTGTTTTTCGCAAGTTCAGCAAATTGTGCTTTCACTTCTGAATGTTTTACATCAACATCCACACCATCAACTTTAGGAAGTTGATCAAACACCTCACGCCATTCTTCTGGCACAGAAGTCGCATCGTCTAGATACGCTTCATAAAGCTCTTCTACATAAGCTACGTTTCCGCCATATAAATGCGAAGATTCTAGCCATGCCTTCATCACACCTTCGTGCATTAATTAGCCCTTTTTATTCGCGCAGAAATTAAACTAAAACAAGATGACATCTGCAGATGTCATCTTGTGGATTTAACTATGGATTAAACCGAACGATTTAACAACATAGATTTAATCTGACCAATGGCTTTAGTTGGATTTAAGCCTTTTGGACATACGCTTACACAGTTCATGATACTGTGACAGCGGAATACGCTAAATGCATCATCTAAATCTTTCAGACGCTCTTCAGTCGCAGTATCACGGCTATCCGCTAAGAAACGGTAAGCGTGTAATAGACCTGCAGGACCGATGAACTTATCTGGATTCCACCAGAATGAAGGACAAGATGTTGAACAACAAGCACATAAAATACACTCATAAAGACCATCAAGCTTTTCACGATCTTCAACAGTTTGAAGACGCTCAATACCACCTGTTGGCTTATCATTAATTAAGAAAGGTTTAACTTTCTCGTATTGAGTGTAGAACTGAGTCATGTCGATAACAAGGTCACGAATGACTGGTAAACCTGGTAAAGGACGTAAAATTACTTTATTGCCCTTTAATGCAGATAACGGAGTAATACATGCTAGGCCGTTTTTGCCGTTCATGTTTAAACCATCAGAGCCACATACACCTTCACGGCAAGAGCGACGGAAAGAAAGTGTTGGATCTTGCTCTTTTAATAATAAAAGTGCATCCAAAACCATCATATCACGGCCTTCTTCTACCTCGAGTTTATAATCCTGCATACGTGGCGCGTTGTCCACATCAGGGTTATAACGATAAACAGAAAATTCTAATGTTGCCATCGTTAACTCCTAGTAAGTACGTGCTTTAGGTGGGAATGCTTCACGCGTAGTTGGCGCAAAGTTTACATCACGTTTAGTCATCACATCTGACTCTGGGTGATGTAATGAGTGACATAGCCAGTTTGCATCGTCACGCTCAGGGAAGTCAAAGCGAGAGTGAGCACCACGGCTTTCAGTACGGAAGTTTGCAGCTACTGCTGTAGAGTATGCAGTTTCCATAAGGTTGTCTAACTCAAGACATTCGATACGTTGTGTATTGAAGTCTGACGACTTATCGTCAAGACGCGCGTGCTTAAGACGCTCACGAATAGCTTTAAGCTGCTCAAGACCTTCAGCCATTGAGTCACCTTCACGGAATACCGAGAAGTTAAGCTGCATACACTCTTGTAAGTCTTTCTTGATTTGCGCTGGGTCTTCACCTTTACCTGGCTCAGAGTTTTCCCAACGATTAAAGCGAGCAAATGCTTCGTCAATGTTATCTTGCGTCGCATCACCTGTAGACTCGAAGTCTTTCAGGTAAGTACCTAAGAAGTTACCTGCTGCACGACCGAATACAACAAGGTCAAGTAGTGAGTTACCACCTAGGCGGTTTGCACCGTGTACAGATACACATGCGATCTCACCAACAGCGAATAAACCTTCAACGATGCGCTCGTCACCGTTTTCATTCACGTTTAGTACTTGGCCATTTACGTTAGTCGGTACACCACCCATCATGTAGTGACATGTTGGGATTACTGGAATTGGTTCTTCTGCAGGGTCAACGTGTGCGAATGTCTTAGAAAGATCACATACACCTGGAAGACGTAGGTTAAGCATTTCAGCACCAAGGTGATCAAGCTTAAGTTTGATGTGTGGACCCCAAGGACCTTCACAACCACGACCTTCACGAATTTCTGTCATCATTGCACGTGCAACAACGTCACGACCTGCTAAATCTTTAGCGTTTGGCGCATAACGTTCCATGAAGCGTTCACCGTCTTTATTTAGAAGGTAACCACCTTCACCACGACAACCTTCAGTTACAAGTGTACCTGCACCAGCAATACCCGTTGGGTGGAACTGCCACATTTCCATGTCTTGCATAGCAATGCCAGCACGAACTGCCATACCAACACCGTCACCAGTGTTAATGTGTGCATTCGTTGTAGACGCATAAATACGACCAGCACCACCTGTTGCAAGTACAACAGCTTTTGATTTGAAGTAAACAACTTCACCTGTTTCAATACAGATGGCTGTTACACCAACAACGTCACCTTTGTCATTTTTAACAAGGTCTAACGCATACCATTCAGAGAATACGTTTGTTTTGTTTTTTACGTTTTGTTGGTAAAGACAGTGAAGAAGTGCGTGACCAGTACGGTCAGCCGCTGCTGCTGTACGAGCAGCCTGTTCGCCACCGAAGTTTTTAGATTGACCACCAAATGGACGTTGGTAAACACGGCCGTTCTCGAAACGAGAGAAAGGTAGACCCATGTTCTCAAGTTCTGTGATAGCTTCAGGACCTGTCTTAGTCATGTATTCGATAGCGTCTTGGTCACCGATGTAATCAGAACCTTTAACCGTATCGTACATGTGCCATTCCCAGTTATCTTCATGAGAATTACCAAGAGCAACTGTAATACCGCCTTGCGCAGACACTGTGTGCGAACGTGTTGGGAATACTTTAGAGATCAGAGCACAGCTTTTGCCTGATTCAGAAATCGCAAGAGCAGCACGCATACCAGCACCGCCGGCGCCTACTACTACTGCATCAAATTCACGAACATTATATTTCACTTAAACACCCCATAAAACGAATAGACCAATTGCTACGTAAGCAACGGCCATAAGGTTTAATACGAAACCTAAAACTGAACGCAACGTTGATGACTTAACATAGTCTGTTAGCACTTGCCAAAGACCGATGCGAGTGTGAACCATAATGCACACTAAAGTAATAAAAGTTGCTGCTTTAACGAAAAGGTTTGAGAATAAACCTGTCCAAGCTTCATAAGTAAGTTCAGGGGTAAGGAATAAATAACCAACGATAAAGAATGCATATGCTGCAATGATTAACGCGGTAGCACGTAATGATACATAATCTTGTACACCATCACGCTTAAGAGTTGCTTGATTTAAGACCATATCCACACTCCAGCTAGAATTGCAACGATTACCCAAAGTGCAATCGCAATTTTAGCGCTGCTATTGCCCGATTCTAATTCTTCCCAGTGACCCATATCTTGGATCATGTGGCGAATACCACCAATTAGGTGATATGAAAGCGCCGCGAAGGTGCCCCATGCAATGAATTTTGCAATAAAGCCAGTGAATAGCTCTTTTACAAATTCAAACCCTTCAGGAGAAGAAAGAGACTCAGACCAAGCCCAGATAACAAAAGTTAAAGCAATGAACAATGCCACACCCGTAATACGGTGAAGAATTGATGCTTTAGCAGTTGCTGGCATAGATATAGTCGTAAGATCTAGATTTACAGGTCTTTGCTTTTTCACAGTTACTTGCCCATCTTGCCCACATAAGGAGCTTCATCTACTTGTTTTTATAAAACCATTTATACCGAATGTATAAATGACACACTCTAAGTAAACCTTTTTTGCAACAGAAACGAATTTTTGTTGTAAAAATAGGTTTACCCACAGACGACATGGTATTAAACCGCATACAGTATATAAGGCCGCGAGTGCTTTTACAATTCTTGTTTAGATTGAGAAGCTTGCGAATTAGCCAATGGTATAATATTTAAACTCGGGTAGAATATTTATTATCCATTTTTGCATAATCCTTAGAAAAATTGACTTTATACCCCAGTTTTACGTTAAAATGATCTGAATTTGCTTAACATTAGTATCACAACATAACAATCGACATTGTTATTTCATAGGAGATAAATAGATGGCAGATAAAAAAGCCACAGTCCATATTGATGGTCATGATCCAATCGAACTTCCAATTTACTCTGGCACAGCAGGTCAAGACGTAATTGACGTTCGTACCCTAGGCGCTCACGGCCACTTCACATATGACCCAGGTTTTATGTCTACTGGCTCTTGTGAGTCATCTATTACCTACATCGATGGTGGTAAAGGTGTACTACTTCACCGTGGCTACCCTATCGAACAACTAGCTGAAAACTCAAACTATATTGAGCTTTGCTACTTACTTCTTAATGGCGAGCTTCCGACAGAAGAACAACACGCAGAGTTTGCTGAAGAGATCACAACTAACACGATGCTTCATGAAAAAATTGCAGCATTCTTCCAAGGTTTCCGTGTAGATTCTCACCCAATGGCTATGCTTTGTGGTGTGGTTGGTGCGATGTCATCTTTCTACCACGATGATCTTGATATCTCAGATGCAGACCAACGTCACCGTAGTGCAGTTAAACTAATCGCTAAGCTGCCTACTATCGCGGCTATGTGTTACAAGTACAACATCGGTCAGCCATTCGTTTACCCTCGTAACGACTTAAGCTACGCTGAAAACTTCCTACATATGATGTTCTCAGTACCAGCTGAAAAGTACGAAGTAAGCCCTGTTCTTGCTAAAGCAATGGACCGTATTTTCATGCTTCACGCTGATCACGAACAAAACGCTTCAACGTCTACTGTTCGTCTAGCAGGTTCATCGGGTGCAAACCCTTATGCATGTATTGCGGCTGGTATCGCGTCACTATGGGGCCCTGCTCACGGTGGTGCAAACGAAGCATGTTTGAACATGCTAGAAGAGATCGGTTCAGTTGATCGCATTGACGAATACGTTGCTAAAGCGAAAGACAAGAACGATCCGTTCCGTCTTATGGGCTTCGGTCACCGTGTTTACAAAAACTTCGATCCGCGTGCAACAGTAATGCGTGAAACGTGTCACCAAGTACTTGAAGAATTAAACATTCAAGATCCACTACTAGACGTAGCTATGCGTCTAGAACAAATCGCCCTTGAAGACCCATACTTCATCGAGAAGAAACTATACCCTAACGTAGATTTCTACTCAGGTATCATTCTTAAAGCGATTGGTATCCCAACAAGCATGTTCACTGTGATCTTTGCTATGTCTCGTACAGTTGGTTGGATCTCACACTGGGATGAGATGCTATCTCAACCAGGTCACAAAATTGGTCGTCCTCGTCAGCTTTACACTGGCTACACACAGCGCGACTACAAAGCAAAATCAGAAAGATAATGCTTTAACATTCAAAAAAGGCCGCACTCGCGGCCTTTTTTATTGGTATAATTTACGAAATTTTACTTAATCTTTTTAGTATGTGCCCTATCTCTGAACTTAGACAACAGTTTCCTATCTTGAATTCAAAGAGTGAAGACCCTTTTATCTATCTCGATTCAGGTGCAACGAGCCAAAAACCACAACAAGTTATCGAGGCTATAGATTCTTTTTATCGCGAGCAAAATGCAAATGTACACCGAGGTTTACACACGCTAAGCGCTGAAGCCACTTCTGCATTTGAGCAAGCCCGTGAAAAAGTCGCTAATTTTTTAAATGTTCAGAGTAAAGAAATTGTTTGGACGGCTGGTGCGACAGATAGTATTAATATTATTGCTAATGGTTTTAAAGCACAACTTAACCAAGGTGAAGTAATATGCATATCTGCTTTAGAACATCACGCAAACATCGTACCTTGGCAAGAATTATGTAAAGAAAGAGGCTGTATTCTTAAAGTTTTACCTATCACAGAATCGGGCGTTTTAGATCTAAAATCATCTGTTGACTTAATTTTCGAACAGAAACCAAAAATAGTTGCTATAAGCCATGCTTCAAATGCCTTAGGGAATATTCAACCTGTAGAGAAAATTATTGAAGCTGCTCATGAAGTTGGGGCTAAAACGATTCTAGATGGCGCACAGGCCTTTATGCACCTTCGTCCAGATCTTCGTAAACTTGATTGCGACTTTTATGTGTTTTCTGCACATAAAGCATTAGGACCGACTGGATTAGGAGTTTTGTATGGTAAATATGACCAATTAAATGCACTTAATCCTTTAAGGTTCGGTGGAGAAATGATCAAAGAAGTCTCTTTTGAACAGACATCATTTCAAGATGCGCCAAGCAAGTTTGAGGCAGGTACTCCCAATATTTCAGCTGTCATTGGTTTTTCAGCTGCGCTCGATTTTTTAAATTCAATTGATTACAAAGAATTACAACAATACGAGCAAGGGCTTTATCACTACTTACTGAGTCAATTGCGCACCATTAATGGCGTTATCATTTATGGTGATACTGAAAATAACATTGGTACAATAAGCTTTAGATATAAAAATGAACACCATTTTGACTTGGCTACTTTGCTTAATGGCTATGGCGTCGCCATACGTAGTGGTCACCACTGTACACAGCCTTTAATGAAGGCGCTCGATATCGACGGTACAATCCGTGTGAGCCTGGCGTTTTATAATAATCATGACGACATTGATGCGTTTATTCAGGCATTAAAAGAGTCCATCGACTTACTTGAAATCTAATACAATGACTTATAACGAATTTAAAGAAAAACTCTCAGATTTAAAATCTTGGCAATTAATGTATCGAGAGATCATGTTACTTGGCAAAAGCCTACCAGAAATGCCTGAGCTACTGAAAACAGATGATGTTTTGATTAAAGGCTGTGAAAGCAAGGTTTGGCTAAGAGTTGAGTTAAGTGATGATCAAATACTAGTGTTGATTGGTGATTCGGACACGCGTATTGTCAAAGGTCTGATGGGTCTAATTATGATTATGCACCAAGGCAAAACGCCAGAGCAAAGCGTAAAAATTAATGCCTATGACGAGTTTGAGCAGTTGGGCTTGATCAAGCATTTAAGTCCATCAAGAGGCAATGGTATCAAAGCCATTGCTGATACCATTCATGAACGAGTAAAACAGTGGCTTTAAGCCGCCACTGTTTTTTTCTTTTTCTCTAGATATTTTTTTATCGCTTTTGATGAAGCGAAAAAGCCAAAACTGGCTGTGACCATAGTGGCAGAGCCAAACCCTGTCGCGCAGTCCATATTCTTTGCACCCTCAGAGCCCTGCTTCGCTAAACAAACTTCACCATCAGCTGTGGGATAAGCCAATTGCTCAGTTGAATATACACAGTCTACAGCAAACTTGCGCTTAGGATTCGTGGTGAAGTTATACTTTTTACGCAATAAGTAACGAACTTTAGCCAGTAACGGATCTTGTGTCGTTTTTGCCACATCACCATATAAAATCTGGCTTGGATCGATTTGGCCACCTGCACCACCTGTTGTAATAACTGGGATCTTGTTTCTTTTACAATGTGCGATCAACGCTGCTTTTTCATTTACCGCGTCAATACAGTCAATAACATAATCAAAGCCAGTAATATATTCACGAATATTCTCTAGCGTTAAGAAATCATCTATGAGTTGAACATCGCACTCTGGATTAATTTGTTTAATGCGGGTGGCCATAGCTTCGATTTTTTGCTCACCCACAGACTCAGTTAATGCATGGATCTGTCTATTAATATTAGTCACACAAATATCATCCATATCAATCAGCGTGATTTTACCAACGCCTGTGCGCGCTAGAGACTCAGCAACCCAGCTACCAACACCACCAATGCCAATGACACAAAAATGTGCTTCACCTAGCCAAGTTAAAGCTTGTGCACCATATAAACGGCCAATACCACCAAATCGTAATTGTTGCTCTTCTGTCATATTACCAATCTAAATTCAAAGGTGCTTTCCATTGCTGAAAAGCATCTGATGTTACGAGTTTACTAAACTCTTTACCTGGATCAGGCAAATAAGAAAAATATTTATCTTGTCCTTGCCATTGAAAAGACAAAGCAAAGGCATGTAAATATACCCTATCGGAAGACGAGCCAGTATATGCTGTATCGCCCAATATTGGGCTTGAAATGCTTTTCATCGCGACTCGCAGCTGGTGTGTTTTACCTGAATACGGCTTCAATATCACCCCTCTCAAACCTTCACCGAGACTAGTTGAGTAAAACCGCGTGACCGCAGGGTTCTTTGATGTTTTCTCAAGCTTATAGGTACCGCGCCTTGACGCTGACATATCACCTTTTATCCAGCCTTGTTTCTTCTTCGGCTTGCCTTCAGTGATAGCGAGATAAAATTTATCCACCAATCGATTCGAAAACAACTCTGTTAACGTAGCTGCTGCTTGGCTAGATTTTCCTAAAACAATTAGACCTGAAGTGACTTTATCTAGCCTATGAACTGGATAGAATTTGCATGCTTGCTGTGCTTCTAAAAGCGCAACAAAACCTGCACCTTGCTCAGAGTGAAAACTAAGTCCAGCAGGTTTTGCCGCTACGATAAAATCCGCTTCGTCAGAAATAACTTTAAGCATTGCCACTCAGAATATTATTAACTCGAGCCAAGTCTTCAGGGGTATCAACACCTGCAAAAACAGGTTTACACGCTTTGGTGATTTTTATTTGATAACCGTGGTACAAAACACGCAACTGCTCAAGTGACTCTTGAACTTCTAATGGCGAGACAGCAAGATTAAGATACTCAGAGATAAAACCCGCTCTGTAAGCGTAGATACCAACATGTCTTTGAAAATGCTGCAAAGGAATGGCTTCTTTTTTCGCTAACATGCTGTCTCTTTGAAACGGTATTGATGCACGAGAAAAGTATAAGGCATTGTTATTCACATCTTGAACAACCTTTACCGCATTCGGGTTGTAAACCTCTTCTTCGTCTGCAATATCCACGCTAAGTGTCGCCATTGGCGCTGTAGAGTTAAATAAGAGCTCTGCAACTTGGTCGATATTTTCAGCTTCTAAAAGCGGTTCATCGCCCTGAACATTGACGATGATTGTATCTTTATCTAGTGATAATTTTTCAACCACTTCAGACAAACGCTCAGTACCTGACTGATGGTCTTCTCTAGTCATCAATACATTGTCTGTAAAGTTTTTTGCGCTTTCAAACACGGCTTGATGATCTGTAGCGATATAAACCGCAGCAGCTTTTGATTTGCACGCTTGTTCATAAACTCTTTGGATCATTGGTTTACCACAGATATCGGCCAAAGGTTTGCCTGGTAAACGAGTCGACGCGTAACGCGCAGGAATAACGACTACGAATTCCACTGCTCTACCTCATCAGCAGAAAGCTCACGCGCTTCATTTTCTAATAGCACTGGAATATCATCATTTATAGGGTATGCAAGCTTAGCCGCGGTGCTGATCAACTCTTTATTTTCTGCATCGTACTGTAACTTTCCTTTTGTTACCGGACACGCGATGATCTCAAGTAATTTTCTATCAAATGCCATGTGTAATACCCTTTTCTTTTAATAATTGATTAATCTGTTCAATCAATTCTTTGGTTGGTGTGGCGTCTACTTTTAAGTAATACCAATTATTTTTAGCAAACTGCTGACATTTTACGGCATCTTTTTCCGTCATAAATACAGCGTTTGATTCTGTGTCTGTAAAGTCTTGCTCAGTATATGCATGATGATCACGGTAATGCTTACATTCAACAAGCTTTTTACCGAGTGCTTCAAGGCTTTTTTCAAATCGCTGCGGAGAACCAATAGCACTGACTGCAACCCCTTCACTCGGTGTATTCTCAGCGAACGCTTTATTTTTTACGCTATAGAAACCTGAAGCCGCTAATTGATATGAGAAGTGACTATCACCGCCATTCTCTATTGCTAAATCAACAGTGTTAATACGCGAAGGTAATTCTCGTAATGGCCCCGCAGGAATTAAAAAACCGTTACCAAAGCGTCTTTTCGAGTCGATAATACAAAACTCAATGGCTCTTGGCATTTTATAATGCTGCATACCATCATCAGAAACAATCACATCTACTTTGTATTTTTCTTTAAGTATTTTGTAACTCGCTTCTCTATCTGAACCTATCACTAACGGGCATTGCAAGCGATTATAAATTAAGAAGGGTTCATCACCGGCTTCTTCTACACTTGATGTACTTGATAACTCATATGGGTATACAGGTGCTTTAGCGCCATACCCACGGCTGATCACACCGACTGTGAGCCCCATACTCTCTAAATGCGGTACTAGCCATAATACAAATGGAGTTTTACCATTGCCGCCAATACCTATATTGCCAACCACTATAATTGGAATATCAGCCTCAAATGATTTTACAATACCGAGTTTAAACAGCAGTTTTCTAAAACTTGATAGCAGAAAAAAAAGGCCACTTAATGGCGCGAGCAGCCAAGTGATCAGTGATTTTTTTTTATACCAAGATGATTCTATATAGCTCATACTTATTCGCCATATTGCATTTGGCAAAGCGCAGCATAGGTGCCTTTTTGAGCAAGTAAAGATTTATGATCGCCCTGCTCAATCACTTTGCCTTTATCAAGTACATAAATACAATCAGCGTTTTCTATCGTCGATAATCTATGAGCGATAACAATAGACGTTTTTTCTTTCATTAGTTCATCAAGGGCTGCTTGAATTAAACGCTCAGACTCAGTATCGAGTGCTGAAGTTGCTTCGTCTAGAATTAAAATCGGTGCATCTTTAACGATTGCGCGTGCAATTGCAATACGTTGTCTTTGACCACCAGACAACATCACCCCATTTTCACCTACCACTGTTTTAAGACCTTGCGGTAAGTCTTTTACAAACTCCCAAACATGGGCTTTTTTGGCTATTTCGGTGATTTCTTGTTCGGTCAAAACTCTATCAGCACCATAGCAAATATTGTTTGCTAGCGTATCGTTGAACAACACTACTTGCTGCGAAACAATCGCAAATTGAGCTCTCAGATCTTTAAGCGGGTAATCTGAAATATTGTGATCATCTAATAAGATTTCACCATCTTTAAAATCGTAGAAACGAGGCAGTAGAGATGACAGTGTCGATTTACCAGAGCCTGAACGACCAACTAACGCGATATTTTCACCTGCTTTTATCTTTAACGACAAGTTGCTTAAAACTGGCTCATCCTTCGTAGGGTAAGTAAAGGTAATGTTGTTAACTTCGATATTACCTTGCGCTTTTTCAAGCGCGCGTGTGCCCGTATCTTTTTCAATGTCTAAATCTAAAATTTCAAAGATGCTCTGCGCCGCAGTTATACCACGTTGCAATTCAACATTCACATTCGCCAGTTGTTTGAGTGGCTTTAACATCATCATCATCGATGATAAAAGAACCACAAATGTGCCAGAAGTAATGGTATCGATAACACTTGGCATCGCAATAATGGCTAAAATTAATGCCATCGCCCCCGCGGCTAAAAACTGAATAACAGAGACACTAATTGCCCGTGTTGCATCCATTTTCACTCGTTGCTGACGGTTTTGATTATTTACTTGGGCGAAATTGGCAATTTCTTTATCTTGACCGCCATAGCCATGAATGACTTTATGGCCTGCCAACATTTGTTCTGAGCCCCGTGTTACCCCACCCATCGCGTCTTGAATATTTTTTGATATTTTCCTAAAACGCTTTGCGACCACAGCCACAATAACAGCAACAATAGGAATAACGGTTAAAAATATTGACGATAGCTTCCAGTTCGCTTCGAACATAACGTACAGTAAGAAAACGACAAACGCGCCTTCTCTTATAATAACCTGTAGAGCTCGAGTAATCGCTTGTTGAACTTGTTCCGTGTCAAATGTGATCTTAGATATCAGTTCACCATTAGAGTGCTGATCATGAAATGAAACTGGTAAAAACAGCATATGCTCAAATAATTGTTGTCTTAGTTTTTGCACTACCCTTGAGCCCACATAGCTCAAACAATAAGAAGCCATGTAATTAAATACACCGCGACCTAGCACAAGCACAATTACAACCACGGGGGCCCAAGTTAATACTTCTGTATTTCTTGATGTTAAACCATCATCAATAAACGGCTGCATTAAGCGAATGAACTGGGCATCCATCGCCGCGTAACCAAGCATACCAATGACTGAGAATATGGCTGCTAATTTGAAATCATAGGTATATGAAAAAAGACGTTTATAAATTTGCTTTGCATTATGCTTGGCACTGGTTTGCATGGAAGCTCTCAACTACTTAAAAAACCTTGCTATTGTACTGTTCAATAGCACAAAACTAAATGCTCTACTGTAAATAACATGAGCTTAAGATAATTTTACGTTCCGATAAGAATTTTAAGTACTAAAAACCTGTGTGATGCTTTAGCCAAAAAAGGTTCTCTTCACGCAAACGTTTAATATGGTATCCATCTTGATAAAACTCAATGGTGATCTGCCCAGATAATGCTGTATCAATTAACTTTATTTGCCTAGAAGCATATCTATCTATTACTTCGCTATGAGGCAAACTCCATGCTGAGTAGTAATTTCTTGAGACTATGCCGTATGTAGGTTTTACGGCCTCCAAAAAAGAAGAGCTTGAGGATGTTTTACTCCCGTGGTGAGGAACTAAAAGAATGTCTGAATGTAATAGCTCATCATACTCGTGAACAAGTCGCTGTTCAGCATCTATTTCAACATCTCCAGTTAATAAAACCGAGCCGCCCTTTCCTTGCAATTTAACAACGCATGAATTGTTATTATCGGATTGCATATCATCTATCGGCCAAATAGTTTCTATGCTCACATTACCTAAAGAGATGGACTTTAATTGGCAAAAGCTAAATGGTTGTTGATTATGAAATATTGCTAAAGAACCAAAGTTATCAAATTGCTTGAGCTCATCAATGCCTCCTGCGTGGTCTTTGTCAGGGTGACTTATGATTGTATATTTTAGATTTAAATCTCTCGCTTTAATTTCAGGCAATACCACACGCTCAAATAATGAATAGTAGTTAAAATATTTCGCCCCAAGATCATAGAGAAACGCTTGCTTATCAGATGTGACAAGTACTGAAGTTCCATGACCTACATCAAAGAAGTCAACTTGCCACAAAGGCCGTGGCACTAGAAAGTATGATGCTAATGTTATGGTGGGGATCAAAAGAAAACGCCGTAAAAATGACGAAAATAACATAGCAATGCAGAAATAAATCAATACCACCAATATTGAAGGTAATTGAGGGCCTGCTAGCCAAGCCACATCTAAATAATTTTGAGTGACATATTGAAATGCAAAGAATAATAAGTCATCCACATAAAGAAAATCAGTATTTGGAAACAATCCGGCGAGCAAAATACAGGCTATGAGATAAGGAAAAATAACAAAACTTAATAATGGGATCAGCACGAGATTTACAACTAAACCTGCAATACTTACTCCTTGAAAATACATCAGGCTTAAAGGGGCAAGCGTTATCATTAATGAAAGTTGAATTAAACAAAGTCTTAAAAAAGAGTTAGATAAAAGCCTGTTTGAAGCAGTCCATTTAAGTACAAGCACAACGGTTGTAAAACCCACAAAGGATAAAAACAAACCTGGGTCTAATATTGAAAATGGATCAATCAATAAAATTGCCGACAATGTATAAGTTAAAGTTTGTGGCAAGCTCACTTTTTTATGTAAAAAGTAAATAAGCGAATAAATTGCTGCCATAAACCAAGCACGCAACGCAGAAACCGGAAACTCACACAGATAAATATATATGAACGCAATAAATAAGCTGAATGCGCAGTAAAAGTAATTTAAGTTAAGTCCTTGCAGTGTAATATTGGCCTTTATTTTTAATAAAAACCAAACGATGATCTTTGCTAGAGAAAAACATAACAAAAAAACGATTCCTACATGCATACCTGAGATAGCCAATATATGGCCAATTCCCAGCTGGATTACCTGATTTTTAGTTTCAGCTAATACTTTAGATTTATCCCCTGTCGACAAGCCATAATATAACCAACCTAGATTTTTATTTTCGAAAACCTTTACCAGTTCTTGTTTATAAGATTGACGAAGTTCTAGGGAAGATTTTTCATGCTTTATTACTTCTATCACTTTCCCCTTGAAATGTAGTTTGTTTCTAAAAGCATACTTTTCGACATCAAAACTATGACGGTTCATTCTTGAACGAAATTTTCTAAGCTTTACCTTTAGGACTAATAAATCGCCTGTTTCAAATATGTATTGGTCATCGTCTTTTGATAATTGAGCATGCACTGTCTGATAAAATGGTACTGATTTGCCGTCTAATTCATGAATTTCAATAAGAGATAATGAATTTGGAGGATTTGAAATGACCTTTGCCACTTTTGCCGTAATTTCTGCAGGCCCATTATCAATGGTGTTTTCAAACTGATAACTATAAAAAAGCGAAAAATGTATTGTTACGACGAAAATAGCAAAAATAAACGCTAACAATAGATTTAAAATGGGCTTAAAATAGCAACACAATACGATGAGGAATATCAGTGAGCTGTAGAACTGCCAAGTGTTAAAGTAAAATACCGCTTGAACACAGCCGTACAGAAATCCCCAGCACATCAACAATGAAGTATATGGTTGCTTGTTATGCCAAAAAAAACGATCCAAAAGTTCTTACCCGATCACAACAAGGTTAAACAACAAAAGTCTTTGAAGATTTTTGGCAGTTTGCTCCACGATGCAAACCTTTGGCATCTAAATCGTCGCTCTGCTAGAGGCGCTTTTTCAGTCGGTTTATTCTTTGCATTCATCCCTGTTCCTTTTCAGATGGTACTTGCTGCAGCCTGTGCAATTCCTTTTCGTGTCAATCTGCCTTTATCTGTGGCACTTGTTTGGTTAACTAACCCTTTAACAATGCCGCCAATTTTTTACTGCTCTTATAGAGTAGGTGTGTTCGCTTTAGGTCAAGAAACCCAACCTTTCCACTTTGAAGCAAGCTGGGAGTGGTTAGTTGAAAGTCTTTCAACTATTGGACCTGCTTTTATGGTTGGCTCTTTAATATGCGCCTCAATCGCGGCATTAATTGGTTATTTTGGTATTGATTGGCTATGGCGTCATTCAGTTAATAAGGCTTGGAATGCGAGAGGCCAATAAATTGCTTGTTAAATTATAGACATAAAAAAAGCCCTTTCGGGCTTTTTTTATGTCTAGTTATACCGTTTTTCTTCTTCTCATCCATAGTAATGGAAGAGCTAATAAAGATAAGAAACTGAAACTGGCTGATTGTCTCTCGTAAACTTCTGCTTCCGGAGGTGTACATTCATCGGGCGTGCCTCCTGCAATTGGCGTAAGAAGAACAGGAACAGTAACTGCTTCTAACTCAACCTCGCCATCTGAATCTTTCATCACCTGACCAAGTCTGTCTTTACGTTCAACTGTTTTAGTCGCAATCGCATAGATTTTACCAGAGTCAGTAATTTTTGTAGCTTCAGCTATGGTATAAGGGAAAGCTTCACCATTGTCTGCTTTACAAGGAAGCAAATCATTAATATTAGTCACTTTGTCATCACCAATATTAAAAATAAACGCTTCATTCTTAGGTACAGAGGTATTTTTTTCTATCTCACCTTGCCCTACAACTTGTCCTTCGTTGTTTATATCTCTAACCGTTGTCTCAGAACCATTAAAAAACGCAGGGATTTCGTTGTAACTACTTGTATTAATGTCATAGTAGAAGCCAACTTTTTTGCGAACCACTGAGCCATACTGTTCATAATAGTTTCCGATTACGACATTATTATCATTGATATCTATGGCTTTACTGCCTTGAATATAAGTCTCATGTTGATGGATTCTAACAAATTTACCATCCTTATAATAACCAGCCTGTGGATAAGAGTATTTATTATCTCCCTCTTCATTCCTAGCGTCAGAGTAGCCGACAGCAATACCATTTTTGTTTGTTGCTAATGCTAGAGAGTTGAATGCATCTTTTTCATCTTCTTGTCTAGTGATACCTAAACCAAGTTTTGACTTATTGATAACATTAAAATTGGCATCTAATTCCCACTGGTACGCTTCAGTATTATAAAAATTACCTCTTAAGTAATTCCATACACACACACTTACCGGCTCATCAACTCCATCACAGTTCTCATCATAGTTAGTTTGACGGTTTTCAGGAACCGAAATACTACTACTCCCAACAGCGATATAGTTACCAGAATCTAATTTCACAATATCTGTTGCGATTGAATAACCACCGTAAGTAGAAAACTCTGGCTCAAGAATTACACGTTCGCCATTAGGCGAGATAACAAGACCACGTGAAGGCCATTCTCTTACAAAAACGGTTTTATCTTCTTCACCTTCTTTAGAAAAAATCTCTTTCTTGTAAGGTGCTGAGCCCCAACCTGCTATTACAGAGTCTTCAGTGATAGCTGTTAAGTAATTTGCTACAGAACGAGAATATGTACCAGAAAAATCTGTTATCTCATCAAATAATACTAATTCATCTGCTGAAGTTGCAGAAATCTTTAGACCAATCCTGTCGTTGAGTTTCTGAAATTCGTATCTAGAATCCCTACCAGCAATATAGCTAAGCATAAAAGCTTTTGCATCCGCATTTGTGTCCGACACACCATTTTTAATATCCTCAAGAGTAAAAGTGACTTCTTGATTAATTAATTTCTGGGCATCAACATATCTATTGTAAGAATCAATAAGTGAACCATCTTCAAAATCTAAATAAGTTACATCAATAGGAATATCAAATAAGTAACTTGCAGCGCCAATAATGTCACCGGCTTCATTTACATCAGAAATAAATGTATTTTTACTATTCTGATGGCGTGGCAACTCAGTTAATTGGTAAGTAGCAGCAAAAGCAGTGCCACTTAATAGCGACAAAATGCTTGCGGCTAATATTGTTCTTTTCATTTTAATCCTTACTACTGATTCTGTAATTCTTCTAACTCTTCCCAGCGGGCATAAGCGGTTTCAAGCTCAGACTCTGTTTCAGCTAATTGGTTCAATGCAGCTTGCGTTTCCTGTTGAGGGCGCTTAAAAAACTCAGGGTCGTTGACTAGAGCTTGTTGTTCTTCAAGTGCAAGTTCAAGGGCTTCTACTTTACTAGGCAGTTGTTCTAATTCAAGTTTTAATTTGTAACTTAACTTGCTACTTTTGTTATTAGACTTTTCTTTTTTTACTTCTTTTGCAGCCGTTACAACTTGCTGCTTTTCTAATTGTTTTCTCTTTTCATCAAGCTCGGCTTTATACTCTTGATAGTCTGTATAACCACCAACAATATCAATCACTTCACCATCACCTGAAAACGCCCAAACGCTATTACAGGTGTTATCGATAAATTCTCGGTCGTGACTCACAATCAGGATCGTGCCTTGATACTGGTTTATAATGTCTTCTAACAGTTCGAGCGTTTCAATATCCAAGTCATTGGTCGGTTCATCCAAAACAAGGACATTGGAAGGTTTCAAGAATAGCTTTGCTAATAACAAACGATTTTTCTCGCCACCTGACAGTGCTTTAACTGGCGTTCTAGCTCGAGCTGGCGGAAATAAGAAGTCTTGAAGATAACCCAGCACATGTCGGCTACGACCGCCCATCATGACTTCTTGCTTGCCTTCTGCAACATTATCTTGAACCGTTGCCTCTTCGTCTAACTTCTCTCGATATTGATCAAAATAAGCAACTTCAAGGTTTACGCCCTGTTTGACACTGCCTGATACAGCTTCAAGTTGACCGAATAGCAATTTAAGTAAAGTTGTTTTACCAACACCATTTGGTCCAATTAAACCGACTCTATCCCCGCGCATAACAAGGGTAGAAAAATCATTGACGATAGGTTTATCTTTAAAAGCATGCTTCAAGTTTTTAGCTTCAAACACAAGCTTACCAGAGCGATCTGCTGTTTCGATGTTGAAGTCAGCTTTACCAACTTGTTCAACTCGCTGTTTTCGCTCTACACGCAGTGCTTTTAATGCTCTAACACGGCCCTCATTACGAGTACGACGAGCTTTAATACCTTGTCTGATCCAGGCTTCTTCTTCAGCCAACTTTTTATCAAATAGTGCATTTTGCGCTTCTTCAACTTTCAAGTCATGCGCTTTTTGCTCAAGGTATTTTTCGTAGTTACCAGGGTAAGAATTTAACTTACCTCGATCTAAATCTAGGATACGTGTTGCAATACTGCGGATAAATGCCCTATCGTGCGAAATAAATACAATACCGCCTTTGAAATCTTTTAAAAACTGCTCAAGCCAAATAACACTGTTCATATCCAAGTGGTTCGTTGGTTCATCAAGTAGCAGTAAGTCAGGTTCACTCACAAGTGCTTTTGCCAGGGCAACCTTTCTTAACCAACCACCAGATAGCTTTTCTAATCGCATATCAGGAGTCAGCTCTAACTGTGCTAAAACCAACTTTATTCGGCTTTCAAAGCGCCAACCATCTTGGGCTTCAATACGAGAAGATAGTTTCTCAAACTTATTTAACACAGACTCAGAATAATCTGTTTGCATTTGCTCACTGACATGGTGGTATTCAATCAGTAAATTAGCAATGTCAGGAATACCATTCGCGACATAATCAAAAACCGAACCTTCAGCACCTTTTGGTGGATCTTGCTCTAGTCGAGAGACTTTTAAATCACCAACTTGGTTAACTTCACCATCGTCTAGTTGAACTTGTCCATCAAGTACTTTGAGTAAAGTTGATTTACCTGCGCCGTTACGACCAACAATACAAACGCGCTCACCGGCTTCAATAACAGCATCGGCATTATCTAATAATGGGTGTGTACCAAAAGCTAACTGTGCTTTTGCAATTCTGATTAAATCCATCTTAGTTTATAAACTCTTTTAATTTTTGCTCGTCGAATGGCCAACCTAGCTCTTGGTTGTTTTTATTTGCCACAACAGGAATTGTGAACTGATATTTTTCTACCAACTCTGGCTCGTCGACAATATCTCTTAAAATTATTTGCTCAGACTGTAACTGAGCATTCAATAACGCAAGGGCTTGCTCACATAAATGGCAACCCTCGGTGTGATAAAGGGTAAACTTATCCATGTGTGATCAACCAACTATTATGGATCTGTTTGTTACGTTTAAAGTCAGGTGATAACGTCTTATCAGAAATATTCACAGCCTTCAGACCTAAACCCATTAAAGCGACTTCATCCATTTTAAATCCACGCTTATTGTTCGAGAATAATAAAGTGCCTTTCGGGCTTAGAATTTTTTTCACCCACTCCATCAATTTGATGTGATCTCGCTGCACATCAAACTCTGCTTTCATACGCTTCGAGTTAGAGAAGGTCGGTGGATCTAAAAAGATCAAATCATATTGACCTTGTGCGTGTTCTAGCCATTTTAAGCAATCTGCTTGTTCAAATCTAAAGCGAGGGTTTTTGAGATTGTTTAGTGCAAAGTTTTCTTCAGCCCACTTTAAATAGGTTTTTGACATATCAACAGTTGTGACCGATTTGGCTCCACCCACTGCAGCATGAACTGACGCACTACCTGTGTAAGAGAATAAGTTCAATACACGTTGACCCTTTGCATTTTGCTGAATGTAGCGACGTGCCAGACGATGATCTAAAAATAAACCTGTATCTAAATAATCGAACAAGTTTACTTTAAACTTCGCACCAAACTCTTCAACAACATCAACCCGATTTTGCTTATCAAAACTGTTGTATTGCGAGTCTCCTTTTTGCTTTTTACGAACCTTAACGGCAATATTCTCAGCTGGAATATTAAGTTGTTCTGACGTTAAGGTGATCACATCCTGAAGGCGTTTTTGCGCAACCGTATCATCAATTTCTTTAGGCGCTGCATACTCAAAGATAACAGCTGAGTCGTTATATATATCAACAGCAACATTGTATTCAGGAATATCAGCATCATATAAACGATATGCGTTGATGCCCTCTTTTTTTATCCAAGACTTAAGCGCGTTTTTGTTTTTCTTTAAACGGTTTCCAAAAGCTGAAGAACCTTCAAAGTTAAGTCCTGTTTTTTCTTGGCTCTGACTCACCTGTTTTTCGTTTACGTCGTAAAGATACAGCGCAACGTCTAATGGACCATTTTTAAATTTATAGGTTTTTGATTTAGCTAACTTGAGAAGTTTGAAAAGGCTTTCATCTGTACCAAGAAGTGCAAGTTGCCAATTTTGGAAGTACTTTTTAAACCCTAGACCCATATTTCTGTATAGATTTATAAGTTCAGCCATCGCACCTAAACGTTCACCATAAGGTAAGTTACTTAATACAACCCCAGAACGCTTGGCAACTTGAGACAATTTATTCGCATCTTTAACACTAAAGTCAATGAGGTTTTCAACGCCAGCTCTACGCGCATTTTGCTGCGCGACATTGATCACTCTCTCATCGAAATCAGAGCCCATGATCCATAGGTTGTTTTCTGTTACTTCACTTTTTAAAGCCTGTTTGATTTCGTCAAATTTTGCAGGTCTGAAGCTTGGCAAGTTTTGGAATGCAAATTTACGATTAATATTTGCAGGCACCTTGTTTGCCATGCCAACTGCTTCAATCAGTAAAGTGCCAGAACCACAACATGGATCAAATAGAGGCTGGCTTACATCATTCAACCAGCCACTTCGCTTAACCAATGCAGCCGCTAAGTTTTCGCGAATAGGTGCTTTACCCTGCCGAGTTCTATAACCTCTGTCTGATAATCGGGGGCCAGAATAGTCGAGATAAAGCATACAGTGGCTTTTATGTAATTTAGCAACAATACGAATATTTGGTTCAGCTTTATCTACGTTCGGACGTTGCTCAAATAAGTCGTTGAAGTAATCAACTACGGCATCTTTAATCACTAAGCCTGAGAATTGAGTATTTTTTAAAGCCTGGTTTGTGCCATTGAATTCAATCGCAAATGTTTGTTTAGGGCCAAAAAACTCTTGCCAAGGCTGGAAACGTGCAAATTTATATAAATCTTCTTTGGTGTTTATTTCAGAATTTTCTTCTAAAAGCAGCATGACACGTGTTGCAAAACGTGTGATTAAACAAAATCGTTGTGCTTGACTGTTATCCGCCTCAAACTTTACCGAACCAACAGACTGTTTGATAACCTCTAAGCCTTGCTCTTTGATTTCATCTACTAATAAATTTTCAATACCAATTGAAGTAAGTGCGATAAATTGCAATGTTTTAACCCTATATACTTTAATGGTCGAAAGTATATCACAGGTTGTTTGTTGCTTGCCTTGTTGAGTTAAGCTGTTTTGGTAATTTTGTCAGCTAACATGAGAGGTTGAATACGATTATTTAAAACGCGAATTGCTTGAAATGGCTCTAAACTGAGATGTTCATCCAGTTTAAATTCAGCATTTAAACTGATACACAGTGAGCTTTCAGCGTCACACTCAACGATAAAAAATTCACCGGTTTGCTCAGATGAACTAAGCGCTATAATGGCTTCAGTTCTGTCAGCATTTCCCCTGTACTCACTAAAAAACCAGCTCTTAGCAAGCATGGGTTTTAAATGAAATTTAGCTGCAGTAGCATTTAAAGCGATCTGACAACATTGGGCGTCTGTCCATACGTTGAAGTTTTGCAGATAAGAATAGACGTTCTGATAGTACTCAGCATCATCAATGCAGAAATTTGGATTTGACTCTGAATCACCAGTAAGCTGGTAAAGGCGATAAGGCGTGCATAACTGTAACTCATCGCCTAAGTCGATGAGTAGTCGATTCCTTTCATGACAACGTAACCACTGCCATTCTTTAGAAGCCTGCACTGTAAAATCTCCTGCCTACTAGCCATATCTAGATAGAGACAGGAGTATAACGAAAAATAACGAATGTTAAAATTCTTTATAAGAACAATTTTTAAAGGATCATTTAGTTATATAACTGATCATTATAAAGCATCAACAATGCGCTTAACTAATTGCGGCCCTTCGTAGATAAATCCTGTATATACTTGAACTAAATCTGCACCCGCATTAAGTTTTTCTTTGGCAGAATCTGCCGAATCGATCCCGCCGACACCGATGATCGGAAGTTTTCCTTCAGTGATCCTTTTCAATTCGTTAACAACAAAGGTCGATTTTTCACGAACTGGACGACCTGACAAACCACCCATTTCATCAGCATACTGTAAACCTTTAACCGCTTCTCGCTCAAGCGTCGTGTTTGTCGCTATCACGCCGTCAATACGATTCTTCATAAGTGACTCTGCAATTTGTTGTACTTGAACTGCATCGACATCTGGCGCAATCTTTACCAACATAGGCACTGATTTATCATGTTTCGCGATTAAATCAACCTGTTCATTCTTAAGACTTTGTAGTAAGTCGTCTAGCGCATCACCATATTGTAGATCTCGAAGACCTGGCGTGTTAGGTGAAGAAATATTTACCGTAATGTAAGTAGCATGCTCAAATACTTTTCTCATGCAATGGATGTAGTCGTCTTTACCCTTTTCATTCGGTGTATCTTTATTCTTACCAATATTAATACCTAAAACACCTGTGTAATTCGACGCTTTTACATTGTTAACAAGGTTATCGACACCTTTATTATTAAAACCCATACGATTAATAACAGCATGTGCTTCAGGTAGTCTGAAAATTCGAGGTTTATCATTACCAGCTTGAGGACGAGGTGTAACCGTACCTACTTCAATAAATCCAAAACCCATTTGACCAAATGCATCAATACATTCAGCATTTTTGTCTAATCCAGCAGCGAGACCAACTGGGTTTTTGAAATCTATACCAAGAAAGTTAACAGGTTTATCTGCAACAGATTGCGACCAAGCCATACTGAGCGGCGTATTGGCAAAACGACGGAGGTTACCCAATGCAAAATCATGGGCCCACTCGGCATCTCGACCGAACATATAGCGACGCGCTAGTTCATAGAACATGAAAACTCCTTAGTAATCGTAAAAAAAATCTGGGCAAAAAAATACCCCAGCAAAGCTGAGGTATTTTAGCGGTTTATAAATTATTTGGAAGTGTCACAGTTGTGGCTAAGTAACATTAATTCACGTAGCGCAACTGAAATCTTCGCAAAGTCATGACTCTGAGAAGTCTTAAACTCTTGAAGCATATGCTGCCAACGAGTAAGTAATACTGATTGACTTTCCATCCAAGATTCAACTAACTCATTCACATCAGCTGTTTCGTCTTGCTGGCTATTCATAACAACTTCAGATAATGAACGTTGTTGCCAATCAAGCTCTTCACGATAAGAAGCTCTTGCAAGCGCTTGCCAATGGTTAGTAACAGGTTGAGCTGTAATTTGGTCAAGGAACCAGTGTAAGCCCATTTTTGCACCTAACTTAAAGTAGGTGTTAGAAACCATTTCAATCGCTTTTGAAGAGTTATGAGCAACTTCAGCTAAATCCATTACTGAGAATAGGCTAGATAGAGACACGATACGTGTAGCAATTTCAGAAGGTACACCTTGATCAATTAACTTATCCGCATTCTTAGCTATTGATTCCGCTTCATCAGCAACTAGGTAGTCGCTTAGATTTGCACTAACATCTTTAAAGGTCGGCGAGAAGAACTCAATCGTTTGCTCAATTGTCATCGCTTTATTACGGTGACGTAAGAACCAACGCGTAGCTCGACGAACTGTACGGCGAAGCTGGTACAACATTTCAGTCTGAACTTCTGCAGAGATTTGGTTGTCTAGTGACGCAATTGCGCTCCAAGTGCTCTTCATTTCGAAGATAGCGCTTGCAATTGAGTAACATAATGCAATTTCGCTGTCCGATGCACCTGTTTCTTCGTTCATACGAACCATAAAGTTAAGACCCATGTCGTTAACAATATTGTTCGCAAGCTTCGTTGCGATGATTTCTTTGCGCAGTGGGTGGTTGTCCATTGCAGCATTGAACTTCTCACGAAGTGGAACAGGGAAAGAGTTGACTAAAAGTTGACGATAGTATGGGTTTTCCGATACTTCATCAGTCACTAGAGACTCTTTTAATACCATCTTAGAATAAGATACAAGTACAGACAGCTCTGGACGTGTTAAGTCCTGACCAGCAGCTGCACGTTCTGCCAACTCTTCATCTGTTGGTAAGAATTCAATTGCTCTGTCTAACTTACCTTCTTTTTCTAAAGCGTGGATGAAGCGGATCTTTTCTTTAAGTGTCGCAGGTCCCTTAGACTTAGTGATTGAAAGCGTATGAGTTTGACGATAACAATCTGCAAGTACTAATTCAGATACTTCATCAGTCATTGAGTAAAGTAATTCATCGCGCTGTTTCTTAGTTAAATTACCTTCAGCAACTAAACCATTCAGCAAGATTTTAATATTAACTTCGTTATCCGAACACGCAACACCACCAACATTATCAATAAAGTCAGTGTTGATTCGACCACCTTTAGCAGCAAACTCAATACGACCTAATTGAGTCGCGCCTAAGTTACCACCTTCACCAAAGATCTTAGCGCCTAGCTGTGAGCCGTTGATACGTAAAGCATCATTAGCACGGTCACCAACATCAGCGTCTGTTTCAGATTTAGCTTTAATGTAAGTACCGATACCACCATTCCAAAGAAGGTCAGAAGGCATCATTAATAATGCTTTGATCAGTTCATTTGGTGTCATGCTTGCTTTTTTAGTGCCAAGCATTTTCTTAATTTCTGGTGTTAATGTAATTGACTTAGCAGCACGAGAGAATACACCACCACCCTCAGAAATTAACGACTTATCATAATCTTCCCAACTTGAACGAGGCAGTGCAAATAGTCTTTCGCGCTCAGGGTAAGATGTTTCAGCTACTGGGTTCGGGTCGATAAAGATGTGCATATGGTTAAACGCAGCTTGTAGACGAATATGCTTTGATAACAACATACCGTTACCAAAAACGTCACCAGCCATATCACCAATTGCTACTGCTGTGAAATCAGTTGTTTGACAGTCAATGCCCATTTCTCTGAAATGACGCTTAACAGATTCCCAAGCACCTTTTGCAGTGATACCCATTTTCTTGTGGTCATAACCAATTGAACCACCAGAAGCGAACGCATCACCAAGCCAGAAGTTGTATTCTTCAGCAATACCGTTTGCGATATCTGAGAATGTTGCGGTACCTTTGTCAGCTGCAACAACCAAATACGGGTCATCTTCATCATGACGTACTACATCAACAGGAGGAACGATGTCACCGTGTACGATGTTATCTGTGATGTCTAAAAGACCACGAATAAATAGCTTGTAACATTCCTGACCTTCTTTGAAGAAAGCTTCTCTTTCTGTTGGAAGTTGCTTACATACGAAGCCACCTTTCGAACCAACAGGCACGATAACCGTGTTTTTAACTTGTTGTGCTTTTACAAGACCCAGTACTTCAGTACGGAAATCTTCGCGACGGTCAGACCAACGTAAACCACCACGTGCAACTTTACCACCACGAAGGTGCACACCTTCTACGCGCGGCGAGTAAACAAAGATTTCGAATGCCGGTAATGGTAAAGGCATTTCTGGAATTGCTTTAGGCTGAACTTTAAACGAGATGTACGACTTATTTGTACCATCAGCTTCTTTTTGGAAGAAGTTTGTACGTAACGTAGCATTAATCATGTCTACGTATAAACGAATAATACGGTCATCATCTAAGTTTGCTACGTTTTCTAAATCTTCGTGGATGCTCGCCACTAGTTTATCAAGCGTTTTTTGTGCTGCAGGCTTAACCGGAGAAAACTTCTTAATGAAAAGCTCAACAATCTTTGCCGCGATTTGAGGGTAATGCTCAAACGTATTCTCGATATAAGCTTGTGAGAATGTTACACCAATTTGACGCATATATTTTGCGTAAGCACGAAGAATAGATGCTTCGCGGCCTTTTAGACCACCCATTAATACTAAGCGGTTAAAACCATCGTTTTCTAGGCGGTTGTTCCATACATTTGTTAGTGCCGCACGGAAGCGCGCTGATACCTGGTTGAAATCAGAGATATCTTTGTTGCTTAGCAACATAGAGAAATCCATGATCCAGTTAACTTGACCATCGCTAGTCTTAACTGCATATGGGGTTTCACCAATGACACGTAAACCAAAGTTTTCAAGCATTGGCATTACATCAGAAAGGTGAATTGGCTCATCCTTATGGAATAAGCTTAAACGAACGATATTTGAATTCGCTTCTTCTTGAGGACGATAGAAAAGCATTTCAAGCTTTCTCTCTTCGTCTAAAGTCTCAAGCTTTTCAATATCAACTACAGCTGCAGAAGGTAATACTTGGTCTTTATATGCTGATGGGAAGGCATTAGCGTATTTACGGTTTAACTCGTTACCGCGAGATTCGCCATTACTTTCTAATAGCGCAGCTTGAAGCTTATCTTCCCAAGTGCGGGCTGCTTCAATTAAATTGTTTTCGATATCTTTCACATTAAATTCGATATTATTATCAGCTACACGAACAATATAGTGCGTGCGTGCTAACGTAGATTCTGAGAAGTAGGTGGTAAATTCAACTTTGTCTGTTGAATTAAATGAACGGGCTAGTAATTGCTGTGTTTCTCTACGAAGCGCTGTGTTGTATCGTTCACGTGGTACATAAACCATACAAGATAAGAAACGACCATACACGTCTTTACGAATAAACAGACGACACATGTTACGCTCTTGAACTTGCAAGACACCAGTCGCAACTTCTAATAGTTCAGATTCACGAGCTTGAACTAGTTCATCACGCGGATATGTTTCAAGAATATTTAATACCGCTTTATAAGCATGTGTACCTTTAGCAAAGTCACAAGCTTCCATGATGCGATTAATCTTACTCTTCAAGATTGGCACATCTGCGGCGCTATTGTTATAGAAACTTGATGAGAACAGACCAATGAATCGGTCTTCGCCTACTACATTACCATTTTCATCAAAACGCTTAATACCAACATAATCTACATATGCTGGCCTATGAACTCGAGATAACGAATTTGTTTTAGTTAGAATTAATAAGTTATTACTGCGAGCTTCTTTACGTGCAACTTCAGGTAATTCAGACAACAAACGACTGTTACCATCATCAGCATTTTTCATTAAACCTAAAGAAGTACCTGCAACCGGCTTTAACTCATAATCCCCTTGCACTGGGTTTAAGTCGTATTGGCGGTAGCCCATGAAAGTGAAGTTATCTTTAACTAGCCACTCAAGGAATTCAACAGCTTCGGTTACTTCATCTTTAGTACAACCAAAGTTTCTTGATGGTAGCTCTTTGCTTACCGAAACAAGCTTATCTCTGATTGGTAACCAATCTGCAACTGCCAGTGACACATCTTTAAGAACCGATACCAGCTCTTTTGTCAGCGAGTCAATAGCATTGCTATCAGTCTGGCGATCGATTTCAATGAAGAATACAGTCTTTGTAGAATTAGATTCTTGCTCAGCTTTTAAGTTAGAAATCGCTGAGATCTGACCATTATCATCGCGCTTTATTTTCAACGGACTGTGTAACAGTAGGTGAGATACGATGTTCAGTCTGTTCATAGCCATACGAACGGAATCAACCAAAAACGGCATATCATTGGCGATGATTTCAACGATTGTATGTGATGATTGCCATCCGTTTTTAGAAACCTCTGGGTTGAACACTCTAATTACTGCTTCGTCAGAAGTATTTTTTTCGAGCGCATTCCAAAGGCTGAGTGCTGCACCGTATAGGTCACTGTCGTTACGTTTTGCCAGATCCTCTTTAGACATATTGCTGTACAAGGCTTTGGCAAAAGTTTCAACGAGTGACACATTGTCTGCATGAACTTTGTTTTGGATCAACTTACATACGTTATCTAAGATAACAGATGCTGGACCTTCATTTTGTGTCATATGTGTTCCTTAATCTATACCACCTTGAACGGTAGATTATTTGTACAGCCATTTATTAGCGTGGAGTCAGGTGAATTCTAACCTTTCTGACGCTAATAAACAGCTTTTTCGACGAAAACATTTCAAGCTTTTCAGCCATTTGCTCATCTATTCACAAATAATAGATATAAATAGGCAATCCTTGCCATTTTACAGCACATTTATTCACAATTTTTTTTCTGGTCGGGCCACAACAGTGTACCAATTGCTGGTAACAATAACACTGCACCAAGCATGTTGACTAGGAACATAAAGGTTAGAAGAATACCCATATCAACCTGGAATTTGAGCGCTGAGAATATCCAAGTACTTACACCTATTGCGAGAGTAATACCAGTGAATAACACCGCACTACCACGCTCTGCTAGAGCGTTTCTGTACGCTATAGACAAAGGTACATTCTGCTTCAGTTGCGTCATCATAGAAGAAAGAATATAAATGCCATAATCAACGCCAATACCGACCCCTAATGCGATCACAGGTAGTGTTGACACTGTTAAGCCAATCTCTAATTTAACCATTAACGCTTGTGCTAACGTTGATACTATGTAGAGTGGTAAAACTACAGCAATCGTTGCTTTAACACTTCTAAAGCTCAATAAACATAAAATGATTACGGCACCGTAAACATAAATCATCATTGGGATCTGAGCTTCTGCAACCGATTCGTTGGTAGCAGCCATTACCCCAATTGGGCCTGAAGCCAATTTAAATTTAACCGCATCTGTGTTTTCAATCGCAGCAAACTCTTTAATTTGCGCAACCACATAATCAATGGTTTCAGCTTTATGATCTTCCATAAAGATTACGATAGGCATAACAGAGCAATCACCGTTTAATAAACCAGTACTCGTTTCTACACGGGATGTTGCTTGGACTAAAGACGCGCTATTTCTAGGTAGAGTTTGCCACTTCAAATTACCTTCGTTGTAACCAGCATTCACTGATTGCGCAACTGAACTCAAGGAAACAGCAGATTGAACCCCTTTTAAGTTTTCAATTCGCCATTGGAAACGACTTACGCGCTCCATAGTATCAAATTCTGTACAAGCTGCTGGGTAAGCTTCTACAAGTACCTTTAAGATATCTGACGAAATCGTATATCTATCATTTATTAAGAAAGTGTCTTGATTGTATCTTGCTGTTTCGTGAAGCGCAGGTGCACCAGCATGTAGATCACCTATCTTCATATTGTTTGATTGCCAGTAGCCGAAAACAAACAGCAAAATAGACACGAAAATAATGATTTTGGCTTTCTTAGGATCTGTTGCCGATACTAAGCTTTCTCGCATTGCAGTAAATAACCTATGCGACGTTGTATCACCATCATCAACACGATGTATCTTTGAAGAATTAAAGTATGAGGCAAGGACTGGTAATAATAATAAGTTAGTGAAAATAATCACTGCCACACCTAAACTTGCAGTAATAGCAAGCTCACGAATAATACCGATATCAATGGCTAGCAATGTTAAAAAGCCAACAGTATCCGATAATAATGCAATACCACCAGGAATAAGCAACGCTTTAAAGCTTGCTTGTGCTGCAACTTTACTTGAAACCCCCTCAGATACTTTCTTACCAATGGCATTGATCATCTGCACACCGTGACTCACACCGATTGCAAACACCAAGAACGGTACTAAGATCGACATTGGGTCTAAACCAAAACCCAAAGTAGAAAGTAAGCCCATTTGCCAAATTACAGCGATCAGAGAGCAAAGAATAGGAAGTAAGGTTAGTTTGAAGCTCTTACAAAACAACCAAACCATGATAAATGTAAACACGATTGCAATAACGAAGAATAAAACTACGCCTTTTGCACCGTCTGCGATATCACCCGCCATTTTAGCGAAGCCGATAATATGAATGCTAACATTATCATTCTCTAGAGGCTTTCGGATTTCATCTTCAAGCTTTTTAGCAAATGCTAGTGTATCTAACTTTTCCTGTGTTTGCGGATCTGTCTCTAATAATTGCGCAGTAACCATGGCACAGCTGTAGTCACTGGCGATCATACGCCCTACTACATTGGCTTTTTCAATGTTTTGTTTTACAACTGCTAAACCTTTTTCTGTTGGCGCAAAATTAGCAGGAATTATAGGTCCACCGGCGAAACCGTCTTCAACAACTTCTACAAAGCGCGCACTCGGGGAAAAGATTGAATTAACTAACGGTCTATTTACACCAGGAATAAAGTAAAGTTGATCGTGTACTGATTTCAGTGTTGAGAAAAATGGTTCATTGAAAATGTCGCCATTTGCATCACACACTGAAATTAAAATACTGTTGGCACCACCAAACTGCTTTTCATGCTTCAAATACACTTTCATGTATTCATGCTGTAATGGAATGTTTTTTGTAAATGCGGCATCAAGCTGAATATGAGTAGCTTTGTAACCTAAAAAAATCGTTGCGAAAATAAAAGCCAAGACCATAAATAGTCTATGTCGGAAAACAACGTATTCGAATTTGTTTAAAAATGCTTGCATTACTTGCTCTCTCCCCAAGTAATTAGCCCTTTTTCCGTTGCCATAATTACTTTATTCTTAAAAACGGTCGCAGATAAAATTGCATGACCCGATGGCAATTGCTCTGTTGTCACTTTATTGCCATCAAACGTATGCACCATGCCAGAGTTAGCAAATAACAGGGCTTTGTTTTTAAGTGGCAAAATAGTGTTTATAGTTGCTGTTTGCGGTATATCAATTTCGTAGAATTCTTCGCTGTTTGTTGTTTTATAAAATGCATTTCCACGCAAACCTGCAACAACTGTTTTGTCTTGAGCCATTTTTGCGACAGAAAAAAATGAGCCTGGATAAAACTCATCAAACTTCTGCCAAGTTAAACCTTGGTCTGTACTTTGAGCGACTAACCCCATTTCACCAACGAGATAAAACGCGTTATCAGTAATCAATAAGCGGTTAAAATGAGGAAGTATGAATTTAATTTCATCTTCATAGGCTTCAGGATCATCTTGTTTTAAGTCTGCTAAATATTCTTTGTCATCTGGGTGCACAAAATCACTAATAAAATGAGACTGCCATGTTGCTCCTGCATCAGTTGTTTTATAAAACATGCCATATGCACCAATTGCAAATCCCACTGTTTCATCAATAAATTCGATATCCAAACAAGGTTTGCCCTTCTCTGGAAGGTATTGTTGAAGCTGCCAAGTTTTACCATTATCAGTACTGTGAACTATGGTTGCGTCATGGCCACAAGCCCATGCAGCGTTTTCAGATTTAACTGTAACGGCAGTTAATAGTGACTGCACAGGTGTCTGTGCTTGAGCCCAGTTTTGACCATCTTCTGAGGTGACTATGGTGCCAAATTTACCTACTGCGATCACATTGTTGTCGATACTATCAATATCTGTAAATAAAGTAGTGGTTGGTTTAGCGACTTGCAACGCAGCTGGCGCAGAAGAAAATGCCCCATGAGAGGAGACTGCCGCCATTAAGCAAAACGCGTACTGATTAAATTTCATGCTGAATACTCGAACATCTGTTGTCGAAGACAAATAAGTATTGTCTTGAAAGTTGAACAAAGTGGCTGGGTGACAGCCACTTTTAAATTTTACTAGAAGATTAACGCTTACCTTCGCGACGAAGTGCACTTTGCGTAAACTCATTGTCGTTGAATGACTGAGTGAAGTCATACATTGACTCTTCGTTATCTAAACCAATAGCAAGGTAACGACGAGAGTTAAGATCATGGTAAACATCTAAAGTACTCCAATGCGTTGGTACATCGTAGTAGTTTAGGCCGTGAGCCATAGCAACACGATACATCTGATCACGGTTATCATAAATATCTGTTACATGGATCTGCCAGCTATCTTCATCAATATAGAAAACACGCTTTTTGTAGATGTGGCGAGTGCCTTCTTTCAAGTTTGCTTCAACAACCCACACACGGTGCTTTTCATAGCGAACATGTTCAGGGTTAACGTGACCGGCATGAAGAATGTCATCATACTTCAGCTTATCGCTGTGAAGCTTATAGCTGTTGTATGGGATATACATTTCTTTTTTACCTTTTAGCGTCCAGTTATAACGGTTCGGTGAACCATTAAACATATCAAAGTCATCCGTTGTACGAAGACTGTCTGACGCTGTTCCAGGTGCATCATAGGCTACGTTTGGCGCACGACGAACACGACGTTGACCTGTGTTATAAGTCCAAGCCTGACGAGGTGTTAAAATTTGGTCCATTGTTTCATGAACAAGTAGCGCAGTACCTGCTAGGCGAGCAGGCTCTGTTACCTTTTGCTTGAACTTAAATAATACATTTGATTCTTGCAACGCTTCTGGCGTCGCTTCAGGATCTGAGTATTTAACTAAAAGTTGCTCATCGAAACCAATAATATTGTACGAACCTGAAGCTGTCGGCATAGCCTGACCGCCAAATCGAGCGATAGACAGACCACGATAACGCAATAAGTGGTTCCAAATCGCCTCTAGTCCGTTTTCTGGCACAGGGAATGGAATACCAATTGCTGTATTCTTAATACCATTACCACCTTCAATAAGCTCAGCTGTTTGCGCATACTTTTTAGTCGCGTCATAAACAAATTGAGGATAAGCAGCACTACGACGAGTTGGATAGATGTTCATTTTGAATGTATCTGGATACGTTTCAAAAAGTGCAATTTGACCCGGACTTAATAAATCCTTGTGTTTAGCAAGGTTATTTTTATCGATTGTAAGAATAACTTTGTCATCAGCAAAAGGATCAATGTGGTGAGAACCAGGTTGGAAACCCGCTGGCGGCTTAGTAATACCACCTGTCCACGCAGGAATTGAACCATCTGCATTACCGGCTTTCTCAGCACCGATTGGGGTTAAGTCAGCGCCTAGTCTTCCTGTCTGCTCAGCAGTCATTTTTGCTGATGCTATTGGTGCAGCCATCATTGTTATTATTGTTGCTGCAATCATGCTTGGTTTTTTAAACATATAACAAGCCCTTAAATTGAATACTTAATATTGAAAGAGACAAAATCACGGTCTGCAAAGGTATTAGTTGCACCACCACCCCAGAATGTGTTGTAGCTAAAGTCAAATGACCAAGCATTCTGGTATGTGAAGTTCATAGTCATACCGAGTGATTTTCTATCTTCTACGAATAGGTACATAGGATCTGGCGTTGTACCATTAACGTCATGTGAGAACACAAAACGTGGAGAGAAGTTAATACCCGCAAATAAGTTATTGTACTCGCCTTTAGCAATTAGACGATAACCCCATGAAGATGCTGTTGGGAACGGGTTTGTTTCAGGTCCGTTTGATAAAGCTGTATGAAGTAAATCGTATTCAGCACCTTTTTCAAGTAGTGGACCATAACCTTCAATCGTGCCACTACGGCCAGTACCAGCAACGTTCAAACGTAATTCGTCGTAGCTAGGCATATCTTTAATTGTCACAGCACCAACTTCACCTACAACCGCCCAACTATCGGCACCTAGAGATGGGCCAAATAAATGCGTTGCTGTAAATTGAAGCTGCATAGAATCACGAAGAATATAACCTTGAGCTACTTCGCCTGGTTCAACATAACTTACTTGGTCTTTTGTGCTTAACTGAGATAGGCTGCTAAAGTCTTCTCGTAATCCAGCTGCCGCCAATTGTTCAGCCATACCTGCATACAATAACTCTACGTCATCTATTTGAAGAGGCTCGTCTTGACGATAAGAAAATTCACCAGAGAAAGCTGTTTCACCAATCGCTGTGTTGAAACTTAAGCCGTAGAGCTTGATGTCTTCAGGGTAAGTGATTGTCGCCTGAGTGAAAGCATTAAGGTTGGTTACATTATTTTCATCAATTGGGTTTGCAGCAATATAAGCTAAATCTTGTGCAATCGCATCAGCTTTGAAATTAGATGCCTTACCTGAAATAAGAGGACGACGGCTATGGTAATTAATGTAGTATAGCGCGAACTCTGTATCATTCAGCTCAGGTGCAAACATACCAAGTCGGATACCGTATTGACCTGCATCTTTTGGCTCGCTTTTACCATTTAAGCCTTTACCCTTTAGGGCAACTTTAGTTGGGTAAGCCATATACATAGATGCAGCTGTTTTAGCGACAAGCTCTTGAGTTGGCTCAATGCCTTGCGCAATCAGTGCAGCTGTTGCATCTGTATATAGGTTATTGAGTGATTCAGTAAGATGATGCAAATCAATATCAGGGTTAGATGTAAAACCTAATTGTACGTTTTGCATATACCCGTTTTCAGAAGCAAAATCATTTGTTGAGAAATAACTACCTGAAGCAGGAAGACGAGTTTCATGCCATTGATATTGATAAAAACCCTCAAGCGTTACATTTTCGGTGATACCTAGTGACGCCCAAAACATACCAACAGGAATAAACGCTTCTTTAAGCTCTGAACCTGGTGCTCTTAAACGATCAATATCTACTGGGTTTACGTTAATACCGTGAGAAATCAAAGTACTCTCACCCCAGTTAACAACTTGCTGACCAACACGAACTGATAGAGGATTCTGACCATCATTTAAATCGAAATCAGCCCACACAAAAGCATCTAACAAACGTACATCAGAGCATACTTGCTCTTTCGTTTTTTTATCGGCACAAGGATCAACTTTTTGACCAGAAACAGGATTCGTGTAAGCGAAATCGCCATCTTCCATCGCAAAATCTTTAAAATACATAAAGCGAGAGAAAATACCCCAGTTATCTTTCGTGATACTTAGGTCATGTGTGCCTTTAATTAGCTGAGAAAAAGTGTCTCCAGAATCAAAGTTCAGATTACCGGCGTCACCATTGTTAGAATATGCACCTGGTTGAGCCCAAACTTGTGCAGAACCGAATTTAGTATTTCCAAGACCAGCATTATAACCACTCCAATCAAACCTAGGATGGTTACTCTTACCAATGTATTGGAAGTCACGGTCTTCTACACGAATGCTTTGACCATAAGAAAATGTCGAGTCGAAAGTGATATCAAAATCACCGACCTGGAAACTTGCCGCTGAAACATTTGCACTTGTTACAGCAACGGTGGCCGCTAAGCCGAGCATTATTTTGTTTGGAACAAAGAGCGCTCTTTTAATCATTATGCGTTCCCCCTATGCGGGTTATTTTAATCAAGTTGTTGTTTTTATATTGAAGTAACATTAGAAGTGAACATGTAAAAACTCAAATTCACCCAACCAAAAGTTACTATTTTTTTGTTCTGGACACGACTTTACCCTTGGTAAGACGTCTTACCAGATAATTTATAACACGTAATTCTGCTTTATAACAAATCCTATTCTGAAAAATTGTGACGATTTAATTCGCTGAAGATTAAACAAATAATAATTTATTCCCGAAATCAGGTAACTTGTTGACCGTAAGTTGTCTAAGTCAAGAATGTAGCTTGATGACTAAATTAAGCTACTTTCTCTAAAGATAAGAAGCTATTTGTCTCTGTTAAACAGAGTCTAAAACGGCCTCTTATGCCAAGAGAGCTCACAAACCGTCTTATGTGGTTCGCTGGAAAACGAATGCTTTTACCATTATCAGCGACGACTTGAATGAACTCAAAGTCGCCACGATAGTAAGCCATACATTCGTCATAGCTTAAGTTAAGATAAAAGTAATACTCACTCATTTAAGCGTTTAATGCCTTATCTACTTTCTCAAAAAGATCATCACTGAGGTTATTAATTTCAGCAATGCGCTGAAGTTGTGCTTTTATTAAAGCTTGGCGCTGCTCATCATAGCGCTTCCATGACATAAACGGCGTTACCATACGAGACGCATTCTGCGGGTTTATATGATTCAGCTCTATGAGTAAATCAGCGAGTAACTCATAACCTTTTCCGTCAATACGATGAAATTGAGCAGGATTACTGCGTGCAAACTGCCCTACTAAAGCTCTAACTCTATTTGGATTTCCTTTATCAAAACACGGATGGGCATATAAAGATTTAATTAATTGAATTGCCTCATCATTATCTGTCGTAGCCTGAAGTGCAAACCACTTATCCATAACAAGTGGGTCATGACGCCAGTTCGCATCAAATTCATTGATTAGCTGTTCAGAAAGTGTGTGGTTAGCACTTTTTGCCGCCTTTAACGCTGCTAGTTTCAATGTCATGTTTTCAGATTTGCTATTTTCATTAAGCCATTTAGAAACTTCATCATCTGACACTTTAGCGAGATAAAATAAAGCCGTTGACTTCAAACTTCTTGCAGCGACAGCATATGAACTGATCTCCCCCATTTCATGGCTTTCTGAATATGCTTTCTTCAGTTCAGGACATAATTGCGTCGCAATTTGTTGTTCAAACTGTTTATACACTTCGACTAGCTCTGCAACTGGGATCTGTTTAAATTCAGCACTTACAGTATCAAAATTTGGCAACCTGATAAGTTCTGAAATAAGCGCTTTATCAGTTTCCACCTCATTTAAAATACTCTTTAATGCAGCGATGAGGTGCTCAGAAAGATTAACACTTCCGGTGTTAGTTAAACTCAATACTGCCTGTTTAATTTCTTTAGTAAAAGCACGTTGTGCAACTTCCCAACGAGTAAAATCACTAGAAGCATGTTTAAGAATATGGATAAGCTCATCCATTTGATAATCATATTCAACAATGCATGGCGCAGAAAAGTTTTCTAGCAGAACTGGGGTTGGTTGGCTTTTGATATTTTCAAAAGTAAATTCTGACTTAAATTCTTTCAACTCAAGCACTGATTGAACTTGCTTACCGTCTAAAATTAATGGCAAGGTGCAACCATTTTCATCAAGTAACTCAATGGCAAATGGAATATGTAACGGCTGTAGAATTGGATCGCATGCCGCGTGTACCTGCTCTAGACTGATGGTAAACGTTTCATCTTCAACATTATAATTTGTTAAAACTTTAATTGTTGGTGTGCCATATTGGCTATACCAACGCTTAAATTGTTCTAAGCACTTGCCACTCGCATCACTCATTGCAGCTACAAAGTCATCACAAGTCACCGCTTGACCATCATGACGCTCAAAATAAAGCTTCATGCCTTTTTGGAAATTCGCCTCACCTAATAAGGTGTGCATCATTCGGATGACTTCTGCGCCCTTGTTATAGACAGTGACCGTATAAAAGTTATTCATTTCAATAACTTTTTCTGGACGTATTGGGTGAGCCATTGGCCCTGCATCTTCTGCAAACTGATGCGTCCTCATTGCCATAACAGCATCAATTCGATTCAACGCACGAGAGCCAAGGTCACTGCTAAATTCTTGATCTCTGAATACCGTTAAACCTTCTTTCAAAGACAACTGAAACCAATCGCGGCAAGTCACGCGGTTTCCTGTCCAGTTATGAAAGTATTCGTGGCCAACAATAGATTCGATAGTGTGATAATCACGATCGGTTGCCGTTTGCTGATTTGCTAACACACATGCGCTATTAAAAACATTTAAGCCTTTATTTTCCATCGCGCCCATGTTGAAGAAATCGACTGCCACTATCATGTAAATATCTAAGTCGTATTCAAGATTAAATCGAGTTTCATCCCATTTCATGGCATTTTTTAATGATGCCATTGCATGAGGCGTTTTATTTAAATTGCCTTTATCAACGAAAATCTCTAAAGATACTTCGCGGCCATTTTTAGTTGTAAACGTATCCTTCTGTACATCGAAGTCACCGGCAACTAAAGCAAAAAGGTAACTCGGCTTTTTATGAGGATCTTGCCACTTTGCAAAATGGCGACCGTCAGGCAATGTCCCTTCAGCTACTTTATTACCATTAGATAATAAATAAGGAATGTTTTTCTCTGCGGTAATTGTTACTAGATAATCTGTTAAAACATCTGGACGGTCTAAAAAGTAAGTGATTTTCCTGAAGCCTTCAGCTTCACATTGAGTACAATATGCCCCCTCTGACAAATACAGACCTTCAAGAGAGGTGTTAGTACTTGGTGAAATACGATTTTCAATTTCAAGGGTAAATTTTTCAGGTAAATTTGAAATCGTTAACCTTGTTTGGTCTTGCACATAATCGCTATATGGCTGGCCGTTCACTTTAACAGACTCTAACTCTAGCTCCACACCATCTAGCGTTAATACTGTCTCTGCATTATTTGCTTTATAGCTTGCTCTTGCCGTCACCTTAGTATCAGTTGGGTGAAGTTCAACGTCTAATTCAAAATTACTTACAGTGTGAGATGGCGCTGAGTAATCTTTTAAATATTTTGCTTGTGGCTTGCTTTGCATAACGTTTCCTTAAAAAAATAGCCCTGAAACAGGGCTAATAATTATGCTTGTTCTTTTTCCAAGTGTTTCGGCTCAATTTTAAGTATTTTTATACCTATGTACGCATAGATTATAGCCAATACTGGGTTAATAAGGTTGAAGAAAGCATATACTGCGTAATCTAAAGGGTTGATCATCAAAACACTCTGCATATATGCACCACATGTGTTCCATGGGATCAATGGACTAGTAATCGTACCGCCGTCTTCTAAAGTTCTTGATAAATTCACGCTTTTTAGACCGCGTTTCTTATATTCTTCTTTAAACATTCGGCCCGGTACAACAATGGCAATATACTGATCTGCTGCAACTAAATTAGTACCGATACAGGTTGCGATTGTTGAGGCAATAAGAGAACCTGTACTGCGAGCAATTTTAAGAATGCTGCGAACAAACACTTCAAGTAAGCCCGTTTTCTCCATAATTGCACCAAACATCAATGCTGTCATAACTAGCCAAGTCGTTGTTAGCATGCCAGCCATGCCGCCCCCACTTAACAAGTCATCCATTGTTCCATCACCAGTTTTAATAGCAAAACCATCGTAGAATGTAGCCCAAACCAGTTTAAAGTAGCCCACTAGCTGCCCCTGAGAAGCATCGACTTGAGAAGCCAATAAATCAGATTGGAAAATAAGTGCCCAAACAGCTCCGATTACTGCACCAATTGAAATAGCAGGAAATGCTGGCATTTTTTTATAAGCAAGCACAAGTAACACAATAAGAGGAACAAGCATCATTGGGCTAATATTAAAATTGGCTTGTAAGATTGATACAATCTCGTCGATGCGGCCAATGTCACTTGAAACATCAGCACTGAAACCCATAAAAATAAATATAATCATAGCGATTACAAAGCTAGGCACAGTCGTCCACAACATATGTTGTATATGGTCAAAAAGGTCACTGCCTGCAACCGCTGGTGCTAGGTTAGTTGTTTCTGATAATGGGCTTAACTTATCCCCAAAGTATGCGCCAGATATTACTGCACCTGCTGTTACAACTTGATCTAAGCCAAGGCCAGTCGCAACCCCTAACAATGCAACACCTATCGTTGCAGCCGTTGTCCACGAAGAGCCAATACTCATAGCCACAATGCCACAAATTAGACAACTTGCTGCGTAAAACCATTGTGGGTTGATAATCTGTAAACCATAGTATATTAAAGTTGGGACCGTGCCTGATAACAACCATGTGCCAATTAAAGCACCAACCATTAATAAGATGAGGATTGCACCAAGAGAAAGTGTGATCCCTTTGATCATTGCTTCTTCTAATAAACGCCACGTATAGCCATTTTTTAGTCCAACTAAAGCAGCTGTAAAAGTAGCAAAAAGGAGTGCTATTTGATTTGGACCTGATGAAGAGTTATCACCATAAAGATACACTGCAGAGCCTAATAGACACACCAATACAAAAATTGGGATAAATGCATCAAGAAAGGATGCTTGTTTTTGTTCTTTCAACTTGGTTCTCCCGGCAAGGTGGACCTTGCTCTAATTAATATTAAGTGACTAAGTTTAGTCTTTGTTTTTATTTGTAACTACACGGGTGAATATTTGCTGAAGCACTGAAATATAGATTCAGTGTTTTAGCAAAAGCTCCTGAACGTTCGTGTTTATTACTCTTTGATTTTAATTTTTAGACGCAGAAATAAATTACGTACTTATTCCAATAATAACAAAACATATTGTTTAAGGTAATAAAAAAGGCGCCGTAGCGCCTTTTGTTGCATATAATTTGTGTTATTTCTGCAAATTATTTTTAGCTAGACGGCCATACTGAATTAAATCTTGAGTAATTAATGCCGCTTCTTCTAAGTATGGGTCTAATTCAGAGATTATTTCTGGCACATCATCTAGATCTTTGACTGCCTCTAATCCAAGACGTTTCAATCTTTCATTCGTTCGAGCAAGTGAGCGTTGTTCACTTTCTTCACGGTCTTTTAATCTCTGAGATTCAACCAAAGAAATAAAGTTCTTATCCTTTTCTGAATTATATCTTTCGATATCTGCTAATACATAGTTAAATTCAGGTTCTGATGCAACTCGGGCTGTATGCTTTTCATTTAAGTAAGTTACCAGAGGACTTAAATTATCCAAGCTCTTATATTTGGCCTGATTAATCTTATCCCAAGGTAATGCATTGTCTTCTTGGCTTTCACCCCATTCTTCAGGATCAATCGCTGAAGGTAATAAGATGTCAGGCACAACACCTTTATGCTGTGTACTACCACCATTAATGCGATAAAACTTAGCAATGGTATAAGTTACACTGCCCAATTGATTGCTGAATAAATCGTAGTTTTTAGCCAGTGGTCTGTGTTGTTGAACAGTACCTTTACCAAAGGTTTGTTCACCAATCACAACACCACGACCATAATCTTGGATAGCAGCAGCAAAAATTTCAGATGCAGAGGCACTATAACGATCAACTAATACCGTGATTGGACCATCATAAAAAGTAATACCGTCTCTGTCTTTTTGCGCTTCGACTCGATTATAAGCAGTATGTATTTGAACAACTGGGCCTTGGTCAATAAATAAACCAGTTAATTGAGTTGCTTCATATAGTGAACCACCGCCGTTTTGACGAAGGTCGATGACAATACCATCAACGTTTTGTTCTTTAAGCTTAGTCAGCTCAACTTTGACATCTTTTGATAAATTGTTGTAGAAGCTTGGGATTTCAATCACCCCAATTTTCGACGTTAAATCTGAGTATTTAGCTTCGAATACGTCAGACTTAGCTGCTCTATCTTCTAGTTTGATCTTATCTCGAACAATTTCAACCACTTTAGGTGTGCCATGGGTATCTGAGCCTTTTAAATATTGCAGGCGTACTTTGGTGCCTTTTGGCCCTTTAATGAGATCTACAACATTATCTAAACGCCAGCCGATAACATCGACAAATTCTTCACCTTCTTGCGCCACACCCACAATTTTGTCGTCTGGTTTAATCTTTTCAGACTTATCAGCTGGCCCACCTGGCACAAGTGAACGGATAACCGTGTAGTCTTCATCATAACCAAGCACAGCGCCAATACCTTCTAATTCAAGATCCATGTCCATCTTGAACTGCTCTGCTCTGCGTGGCGATAAATAAGATGTATGCGCTTCAATGCTTCGTGCAAACGCATTCATAACAACCTGAAATGCATCTTCACTGTCTGTTTGACTTAAACGTTTTAACGCATTGTTATAACGCTTAGTCAGTAATTCTTTAATTTCAGGCCATGCTTTGCCTGTTAATTTTAAACGTAACGCATCAGATTTAACGCGTTGACGCCAATACTCATTCAACTCATCTTGCGTTTTAGCAAACTCAGCTTCTTCTCTGTCATAGTAGAATGCATCTTCTTTATCAAATGTCATTTCTTTATCAAGAAGTGAAATCGCATACTGAAAACGCTCGAAACGACGTTGCAAGCTTAAGTTGAATAAATCATAAGCAAAATCGAGCTTGCCAGACATAAGGGCATCATCGAACTGCTTTTTATTCACTTCATAACGCGCAATATCAGACTGAAGAAAGATAGACTTGCTGTAATCTAGCGATTCAACATATCTATCAAAAATTTGTTCTGATAGCGCGTCATTAAAGCTAAATCGTTTGTAATGCTGACGAGTAAATAAGTTAGTCACCCTTTTGCTTGCAGTTGTATGCTGAGCCTCTTGCTTTAATACGGGAATATCCTTCGCTGTGACAGTATCAACTGTAGCAAAAGAAGCACTAGAGATGAGTGCAGCGACAACGGGAATGAGCGAAAACTTTTTACTCATACACTACTCCTTAAACGATAAATAAGCTGTCAGCTTTTGTTTTAACTTGCATACCTGTTACTAGTTCTACATGAACTTCGTCTTTGTTTACTTCAGTAATAGTTGCATTAACAAGTGCCTGACCAAGTTTAACTTTTACTTTGTTATTAACCTTGACTTCAGAAGCTGGCAAAGGTTCAACTTTTCCTGAGCTACGTTTTGCTTGCTGAGCTGCAGGCTTCTTGTTAACTCTAGCGCCTTTGTCGTTAGAACGTGACTGACCATGCGGTTTCTTTTTGTAAGATTTTGTGTCACCGTCTTGCTGACGAGGACGTTGTGGCTTTTTACGCTTAGCCATTTTCGCACGGCTTTCTTCAAGTGCTTTTTGAGCATGTTCGATGTGCTCTTGTTCCACTTTTTCAGCATCATTACCATCTAGGTCTACGCGGAATTCGTTTTTAGTAACGGCTTCTAAATAACGCCAGTTAGAAGTGTATTTACGAAGTGCTTGACGAACTTGTGTTTTACTCACAACCTCTGAGCCTTCAATACGTTCAGCAACGTCTTTAAAAATACCTACTTTTAACGGCTTGATACCGTCTTTTTTCTTGAAGCAGTTTGGAAATTCTGTGAATAAGAACTCCAGTACTTCATTAATGTCTTTTAGCTTGTTTGTGGTTTCCATGTTTAACCTATTTGTTATACCTGTTCATCTAATGATGAATGAATATAGTGAGTAACCCAATCTGTTAACTCTTCAAACTCAGCGTCTATTAACGCTAAATCACCACGAAGATGTTCCCAAATACCGTTAATCAAATTGTCGATTGTTTCACAATCTAAGTCATCAGGTAGCATATCCCATGCAAAATGAATAAGCTCATTTAGGGTTTCTGCAACCTGCTCTTCTTCTCCTTCCCAATCACCAACATCATGAATGGCAAAAAGATAATCTTGCACATTTAAAAGGTCTTTCACTAAAGTGTCGCCTCAAAAATTTTAACGATTTGTTCAAGACCTGTTTGGTCACTTACATCAAAACGAGAATGCAACGGGCTATCAATATCTAGCACAGCGAATATTTCGCCATTTTTGAAAACTGGCACAACAATTTCTGAGTTTGAAGCTGCGTCACAAGCGATATGACCAGCAAAAGCATGTACATCTTCAACAAGCTGTGTTTGTAGCGTTTGTGCTGCTGTACCACATACCCCTTTACCAACTGGAATACGGATACAAGCAGGGTTGCCTTGGAAAGGACCTAACACTAACTCTTCAGGGGTATCGATCAAATAAAAACCGGCCCAGTTAACGTTGTCTAAAGATGTAAAAAGCAAAGCACTTAGATTTGCCATATTAGCGATTGCGTTTTTTTCGTCGCTGATCAAGCCTTCGGCCTGCTTGGCCAAAGATTGATAGAAGTCTGTTTTTTGCATTCGACCCATCAAAATTAAATGTTCAAATGCTTAAGGTACTCTTTAGCGGTAAGAATTAAAACCTTTTCAAACGAAAAACTGTTAATAAACTGAAAATCTGGACTTTAATTGCTTAGATTTCACTCAAGCTCTAATTAAAACGTCGCAAGCCATACAAAAATAATCCTGCAGCAAGCGCCGCCATTATCGTATTTACCAAAAACACCATGCCTGCTGAAGCTGAAAAAATAAAGCTAAACAACGCCCCGCCTAGCATCCCTAAAGTCAAAATACCTGAATACTGCACTTTGTTATATTTATACATAAGCATATATCCAGGCACTACAAGCAAAGCCATAGATAACCCGACAATATGTGCATTAGCAATAGCGCTCATTAGCAAAGAAAAAAACATCTTTGCCCCACCGCTTTCAACTGTGAGCGCATAATAAATGCCTAAAGTAACCCCTACAATCACTGGTGCTAACAATGACATTGCCACACTTTTAGCTAATTGCTGTTTCATACATTCTCTGCCTTATTTTTATTGTATGAATTAGAGAGTGTATGAAAACACACAAATAACCAGTGGACTTTAGTCGAAGCTCTATTCAAGTGAGTGAATGAAAGGCAAAAAAAAAAGCCGCTAGTTATCTAGCGGCTTACTTATTCTTGGAATAAGTGGCGGAGAGATAGGGATTTGAACCCTAGATACGCTATTAACGTATGCCGGTTTTCAAGACCGGTGCTTTCAACCACTCAGCCATCTCTCCGAAGTCGGAACTTTTCGATTACTCAAAAAGTCAAAATTAGTGGCGGAGAGATAGGGATTTGAACCCTAGATACGCTATTAACGTATGCCGGTTTTCAAGACCGGTGCTTTCAACCACTCAGCCATCTCTCCGCAGCGGGGCGAATAATAGGGAAAGCTGAGGCAGTTGTGAAGCTTTTTTTTCAACTTTTTGTTTAACCGAGCAAAAAAGACACATAACGTGTATTATTTCGACAAAAACACTATTTAGGCATATGTCAGTCAGGTTTTTATTGTGGTTTACCCAAAAAAAACCGATCGGGTATTTAATTAACTATAATTGCCCACATTTATAAGACTTGATACTCTTAGGTAGTTCATTTATCGGAACATTTGTTTCATTTAAGGAGTTTAACCATGGCATTCAATCATTCGTACGGCGCCGCTAAACCGGTAATGTCGACAATTGAAACTAACAAGGTTTTAAAAAATACTTATTTCCTACTGGCTATGACACTGGCATTTAGTTCTGTCACTGCCGCAATTTCAATGACAATGGCATTACCACGCTTCACAGGCTTGATTTGCTCGTTGATTGGTTTTGGTTTGATCTTCATTATTCAGAAAAAAGCAAACTCATCATCAGCAATCGGTCTTGTGTTCCTTTTCACTGGTATTATGGGTTTCGGTCTAGGTCCTCTACTTGCTCATTATGCAGCAATGCCAAATGGCGGCCTATTAATTACTCAAGCCCTTGGTTCAACAGCACTGATTTTCTTCGGTCTTTCAGCGTATGCATTAACAACTAAAAAAGACTTCTCATTTATGGGCGGGTTTTTAACAGTTGGTTTAATCGTGGTTGTAATCTCGAGCTTAGTGAACCTTTTCATTGGTAGCTCAGTCGCGTTTATGGCGATTAACGCTGCTGTAGTATTGCTGATGTCAGGTATGATTTTATTCGATACTAGCCGTATCATAAACGGCGGTGAGACAAACTATGTAATGGCTACGGTAAGTCTTTACCTAAACATCTACAACCTGTTTGTATCACTACTTCAACTTCTTGGCATGTCAAATGATGACTAAGTCATAAGTTTTGTTAAAATAAGCCCCATCTGGGGCTTTTTTTATGAGAAAAATTTGCGCAATTTCGTCTTGTCACTGCATTCGGGTGTAGATGACCACCACAATGTATTTCTTTTAAAACGGTTTGTTGATGCTGCTCAGCAAGTAGGTCATCAGATCGATTGTATTTTTTTGTATCAAGATGGTGTGTATCACGCCAACCAAAATATTCAACTTGCTAGTGACGAGTTCCCTCTTGGTGATACTTGGCAATCACTGCATGATTTAAATATTCCAATTCTGCTATGTGTCACAGCAGCTGAAAAACGTGGAATTGATATTGAAAACACTGGAAACTTTAAGGTAGCCGGTTTGGCTGAATTTTCGATGTTGGCAGCAAAAGCTGATAAATGGGTGCAATTTAAATGAAGAATATCCTAGTCATCAGCAATAAAGCCCCTTTCGATAAAATGCATATTCGCGAATCATTAGACACGTGCTTGATTTTCGCTGCTATTGAGCAAAACATAAGTTGGTTATTTAAAGATGATGCTGTTTTTGCTTTAAAAGCCGGCTACAACCTTTCAAATTCAGGTCTAAAAGACTTTTTTAAGACCCTTAAGACGCTCGAAATTTACGACGTTGAACAAGTCTATGTGTGTACTGAAAGCCTTAAAAAGTATGCGCTGACTCCCGATGATTTAAGTATCGAGATCACCCCACTCTCTATAGAAGAGCAGCAATCACTAATTAGTAAGCAAAATCATACGGTGGTTTTATCATGAGTACTTTGCATATTTTCTCAAAACCACTCCGTAACTATAGCGCTACGACAATTGAGCTGATACAAAATGACGCTAACCAGGTTTTATTAACCGGCGATGCCTGCTTTGATTGGCGCACGTTTACGTCACTACATGTAAAGAATGTATATTTATTAAAAACATGTGTTGAGCTTCGAAATATTGAAACTTCAGACGCTGTTAACTTAGTTGACGACTCAACATGGGTCGAGCTAATCACCACCAACAACACAGTAAATTGGTAATATGATTGAATTTAATAACATCCAAATAGAGACAGATAAACAAGGTTACTTACTTGACCATACACAGTGGAGTGAAGGGTTAGCCCCAGTTATTGCAGCTGAAGAAAATATCGAATTATCAGATGCACATTGGGAAGTCGTGCGTTTTGTAAGAGACTTTTATGAAGAGTACAACACCAGCCCTGCAATTCGTATGCTCGTGAAAGCCATGGCCAAAGCGCTTGGCGAAGATAAAGGCAATAGTATGTATTTATATAAACTATTCCCAAAAGGTCCGGCTAAACAAGCCACCAAAATAGCAGGTCTACCAAAACCTGCTCGTTGTATTTAATTTTTTAAAAATTTAGCTATAAAAAAGGGCTGATAATCAGCCCTTTCTTATCTGCACACCTTACTTAGTATATGCACGTGGCATATCAGAAGGTGTATTGTAACGATCACGTAACTTGTCGTGGCGTGAATCATTTGTATTCACTTTTTCGCCGTTGATCCACATTGATTCAATACTTGTGCTGAATTCAAATGGATCTGCGCTCCAAAGTACTAAATCAGCGCGTTGACCTTTAGCTACTTTACCTGCATTCAGACCAAATACATCTGCAATATTGCTTGTTACAGCTTTTAATGCACCGTCATGGCTCATGCCATTTGCAACAGCAATACCTGCATCAAAGCGAAGCTGATAGACATTGTGGCTTGAGTCTGAACCCACTGCTAATAGAACTTTAACACCCGCTTTTTCAAGCTCACCAGCCGTTTCTAGACTTGCGTGAAGCGAATCAAAGTCACTAGGTAAATTACTAACGGCGCTTAAGATAACCGGCGTTTTGCTTTCAGAGATCTGAGCTTTAACTAAAGGTGCATCTTCAGCATTCCAAAGTACTAAATTTAAGCCAAACTGCTTTTTGACCTTTAACAACTCTAAAATGTCTGATGCACGAGATACCTTAGTGATCACAGGTAGCTCGCCTTTAAGTACTTTTGTTAGTACCTGTTCTTCTTTACTAGGCTCGTCTTTCTTGTCATCTTTTTTGTCTTTTTTAGCTAGCTTCTTTTGTTGACCTTCAAGTTTGTCAACCAGCTGCTTTAAAGACACTGCACGAGAACCGCTTCTCTTTGCACCTAAACGCACAATTAACGCAGTTTCAGTTGCTGTAACGCTTTCAAACTCACCACTTAAGTCTGTTACAAAGCTTAAGCCAGAAAAAACGCTTTCACCACCACGAGGAACAACAATGTTTTGTGTAATACCGCCTTTACGCGCATAAGGGATCAATGATGAACGAGGGTTAAATGCTGTGCTTGCATCAAACATTTCTGAAGCTTTTTTATCGTAGCCATCGTTTGAGCGAGATACTGCACCCACTTCAACCAAGCCAACTTGGTTCATTGAACCAATGAAACCAGGCGTTAAGATTTTATCTTGCGCATCGATTGTCACATCAGCTGATACTGATGATGGGTTAATCGCAATGATTTTACCGTCTTCGATTAATACTGTGGCGTCTTTAAGTACACCTTTATCGGTCATCGTATGAACTGTGGCATTTGTAATTGCCGTAACTTGTGCAAATGCTGCTGAGCTCGCAAGTAAAGCACCTGTTACTAAAGATAAATTAAACTTTTTCATGGTTTACTCCTATCGCTGACCTAGCATAAAGTCACTGACTGCTTGATACTTTTCATCGTTGCGGTCATATACTTTTGCGCCATCAACGTAAACTTCTTCTGCTTTACTGTATACGCTGAACGGGTTTTTATCCCAAATAACAACATCGGCTTGTTTGCCCGCTTCAAGTGAACCTGTTTTATCAGCTACGCCCAGAGATTTAGCTGCGTTATAAGTGATCCACTTAATCGCATCTTGTTCTTTCAGGTTAAAGCCACTTTGATTCGCTGTATACATTACCTTTGCAGCCTCTTGGTTTAAGCGCTGAATAGTTGTATCAGAATCCGAGTGTACAACGGCACATGAATTTTTAACCGCATCTACGATAGCAACATTTTCTTGAACCATATCGTATGCTTCCATTTTGAAGCCCCACCAATCTGGCCAAAGTGCAGCACAGCTACCGTTTTCAGCAAGTAAATCGGCGATTTTATAAGCTTCAATACCGTGGTGGAAAGTACCTGCGTGATAACCAAACTCTTTTGATAAGTCGATCATCATTGCCATTTCTTCAGCTTTATAGCAGTGGTTATGAATTAAAATTTCACCATCTAAAACGCCACGTAGTGTGTCATTTTTAATATCACGTTCTGGTGCAGTTGGGTTCAAACCCGCTTTAAATTCAGCTTCGTACTGCTCCCAAGCTGCTTTATATTCTGTCGCCTCGATCCATGCTTGACGGTAACCTGCCATATTACCCATACGCGTGTATGGCGCTACACCTTTGCTACCGTATACACGTTTCGGGTTTTCACCACACGCCATTTTTAAACCATATGGAGCTTCAGGGAATTTCATGCCTTGCATTGTATGTGCTGGCACATTTTTTAGGGTCACACCTCGACCACCAAACAAATTCGCTGAGCCAGGCAGGATTTGTAAAGTGGTTATGCCACCTTCACGCGCACGGTTAAAGCCAGGATCTTGAGGCCACACTGAATGCTCAACCCAAACCTGTGCTGTATTTGGGCTTATCATTTCATTACCATCTTGGTGTGATTCAACTGATGGACTAGGATATGCACCTAAATGTGAATGAACATCAATAATACCAGGTGTTACCCACTTACCCTGTGCATTAACAGTTGAGTCTGCCTGCACTGATAAGTCTTTACCAACTGTTTGAATTTTACCGTCAACGATAAAAACGTCAGCATCATCTAAGCGCTCACCAGTACCTGTTAATACTGTTGCATTCGTAATTAAGACTGAATTTGAAGATACCGGCTTGTAAGTACTTGGGTATGGATTTTTTTCGATTGATACATGCTCTTTTTGCGGGCCTTTATCCTGACATCCAGATAAAGCTGCAGCAAGTGCGAGTACAACCGTAGACATTGCAAATTTTTGCATAGGGTTATCTCAGTTTGTTGATTTTAGTTTGTCGTCATTAGGTTACGATGTGTTTACCAATAACTGCAATGATTTACGATGAAATATTGCATTTTTACGGCGCACAACAACTTCCCTAAAGTAAAAGGTTTAAAGGTTGAGTTGTAAGAATTACCGAAAAGTATGTCGCAAATGACACATTTTGCCATTTGGAGTTACAAATAAATATTTTCAGATAATACAAAGTGTGCTTTTTGAAAACACCATGTTAACAATGAAAATATTTAAAATAAATTCTTTTTCTCGACACACTTTCCTTAGTTTAACTCATTATTAATCAAGTAGTTAAAATTAATATTACTGAACACACATTTCATTACATCTTGTCGATTTTGATTTACAGCATTCTTTATGTGTTACAGCAATACTTAACCTGTATCTCATAAACAAATGGAGCAAAATGATGAATACGTTAACTACACTAGGTGCAACACTTCTTCTAGCAACCTCTACTTTTGCAGCTAATGCAAATGCAACCGAATTTATGGCAGCAGACAATACTATCGGCACTCAATTGTGTATGGCTGTAGCTAAAGACAATAGACGAGTACTTAATAACACGATGGAAAAAATCCGTATCAGCAAATATACAATGACCAAAAAGCTTACATGCAATGACTTAAGTGTTGAAAATTTCGCAGCGACTTATGGATTGGTTCAAAGTGCAAGGCATCTGAATCTTGATATGAATACATCGACAAGTATCCGTGACTTAGCCGCTAAGAATCGCAGTGATGTGCTCGTGGTGTCTGGTTCTAAATAATCACAGGTAGCAACACATGTTTTACAAATATTATGCGTCAAATTATATGATTTGACGCATTCTCAAAAACTTTTATACCGTTACTTCCCCAGTAACTCAGCCACTAAACCAAATAATCCGCCGAATACCCCACCCCACACGACTAACCAGCCTAAATGGGTTCTGATCATATTTTGAATGATGTCTTTAACCATAATTGGCGTTAACTCAGCCAAGCGACCATCGACTGCCTTTTCGATTGTAGAAAAAATTTTATCTGAACCACCATGAGAAAACAGTTCTTCTTTTAGCATTTGCTTAAACTTATCTTCTTCGGTAATTTCAATAATCGCCCCTTGCATTTTATCGACAAAAGATTCTCGCATAGGTTCAAGCGCTTCTTTGCCTCCGAACATGCCTAGCATTGGTCCAAACTGAGACCCTTCGATCACAGTGACTAATTTATCAAATGCCGGACTTAAATCGACTTTCTCAATTACCGGCTTCAGATCCACTTCGCCTTGGCTTTCTAGTACTGACTCAATTTTTTCTTTAGTAAAAAACTGTTCAAGAATAAGTGAACGTATAGACGCTTTAAACTCTTTGAACTTGAGTGTGATCACACCACTGCCATATAAGAAAGGCACTTTTTCGAACAACATATGAATTGCAATCAAGTTGGTCATGGCTCCCGATAAAGCAAAGATACCAACAGAAAACAAGATTGGCTGAGGAAATAAATACCCAGCTAATACCAGCAAAAATGCAATGATGTTTGTAATGTAACTCTTATTCATTGGTCCTCCGATGTGAAACCAACGAATTGTATCTAGGCTATGCGGCAAAATATAGATTCGAAGCGTAATTTTGGTGATATTTTTGTTTGCTTTTATTGAGTTATTCGAAATTTAAACCATAGTTTTAATATCCGATGTGAAAAAGCTGAGCTGTCTTATGTGGCAATGTGTCAAACAACAGGTGTCTGCGGCCATCCACGCACCGTTTGAATTAACTCACAAACATCCTTTAAACACCCATTCTGCTTTCAAACACTACAAAATTTCTGACGCTAGTCAGAGTTTTTTAGTCAAAGTCGCCCCCATAGCCCAGTTCGAATTATTCGAAGCAGAAGCAAATGCCAGATACATTCTTACCAGAGATTCTGATTTCATAATTGCGGACACCATTACTTTAGGTAAGTCTAAAGAATTTGCATTTATGGTATTAGAGTTTTTAGAAGACATTAATAGTAAAGATGATTGGTATTTATGTGGTGAAACATTGGCAAAAATGCACATTCGATGCGAACAAGAAATGTTTGGTTGCGATGAAGATAATTATGTTATTGGGCAACCTCAACCTAACCACTGGCACAAAAAATGGCATATATTCTTTGCTGAAGAGCGCTTGGGATTCCAACTGCAATTATTAGCTGAACAAAACACTAAGCTCGTTGATATTGATGAGTTTGTGCAAGTCATTAAACCTCATATACCACATCATGTATCGCCATCATTACTTCATGGCCACTTTTGGAAAGGAAATATTCGTTTTTATCACGGTAAACCTATGCTGCTAGATCCGGCTAGTTACTATGGAGATAAATTTGTAGATATCGCCACCGCAGAATTATTCGCGACACTGCCTGACGGGTTTTATGCGGGCTACCAGTCAATCACCTCGATTGAGCTCACACCTTTACTCAGAGATATTTACCAGCTCTACCCTTTGTTATTAATGGCAAATCGCTTTGCTGGAGATTACATAAACCAATCAAAAGACAAAATAAAACATATACTTGAGCAATTATAGAATATTGAAAATTTAACAATAATGTAATTATCATGACAGCTGCTATATTTAAATTACATTCATTGATTTTATGGAGGCTTCTATGAAGTCTTTATATCAACAACGTATTAGCTGTCCACATTGTGGCCATTATATTTTCGTGAGCTTAGATGCCAGTGATGGCGATCAAGATATGTATGAAGATTGTGCGGCTTGCTGTAACCCTATCCACCTAAACATGCATATCGATTACGCGCAGAATAAGTTAGAGCTTCATATCGACAGCGATGACGAGCAGATTTTCTAAATCGGCTCGTTATGCTGTTAAAGAATTATTGAACGTGCTTGCGCATATAGTTCTCAACAGTATTTACAATAGTATACGTTTGTTGATCAACTTCGATATTTAGCTTGTCGCCTTCTTGAGCCATACCGAGATTAGTAATTGCCAAGGTTTCAGGGATAAGGTGCAACCAAAACCCTGTATCTGTCATTTCACCAACAGTTAAGCTGGCACCGTTAATACAGACAAACCCCTTGTAAACAATGTATTTTAACCACTGTTTAGGAAGGCATAGTAATATTTTACAGTTACTCTCTTGGACTACTATCTTTTCAATTTCTGCAGTGCAATGAATATGTCCCGAAACAATATGGCCGCCTAACTCAGTCCCAAAAGTCACCGAACGCTCTAAATTAACGAACATGCCACGTTTTAAATTACCCAGATTGGTTAACTTCAACGTTTCTTCAATAACGTCAAAACTAACTTGGCCTACAACGTCTTGGGGGTTAACTTCATAACTTACCACTGTTAGACAGCAACCATTGATGGCAATGCTCGCTCCTAAATCTAAGTGTTGAAGATATTCTGATCCAACTGACAAAACCAGTCTTAACACTCCACCATTTAAGTTGGTCGAAATTACACTCGCTTTTGTCTGAATAATGCCTGTAAACATGAATGCTCCTAAATAGTCGAAGCCTAATAATACAGTATGAACATTCTCGGGTTAACCAACCTTTTTGGTTATTTATCGTTTTTGATAGCATGCAAGTCACAACAGGATTAGAATGAGGTTTTTTGCTGTCGTACCTATGAAATTTAGCCTTTGGGAAGCAAAACGCCTTCTTCAATTAGCCATACCGGTTTTCTTTGCACAAATTATTTTAGTGCTCATGTCTGTGGTAGATACCATGATGGCGGGTCAAGTCAGCGCCAATGATCTTGCTGCGCTCTCTATAGCCACAGGTGTATTAAACCCTGTTATTTTTTCTCTTCAGGGCATTTTACTTGCCCTAACAAGCGTTGTGGCTCACTGCCACGGTGCCAAAGACAAAAAAGGCATAAAGCATTATTTTCAGCAAAGCTTATTCTTAGTTGCTGTTTTAAGTGCTCTGGTGTTTTTTTTTCCTCTCATCACGCCATTTATTTTTGCAAAACTCGGCGCTAAAGCAGAAATAGTGAATACCTCACAAGCTTACATCGAATATGTAAAGTGGGGGGTTTTAGGCTTTTTAGTGTTTAATGTTTATCGAAACGTCTCTGAGGGCGTAGGCTTAACCAAAGTAACTTTCTACATCAGTATTATTGGTTTAATGGTCAATATTATCGCCAACTACATTTTCATCTACGGTAAGTTAGGCATGCCAGCGTTAGGGGCCGCAGGTTGTGGTGTAGCTACCAGCTTAGTTGCCTGTGCAATGGCCTTAAGCCAAATAATTTACAGTTTTAATAGTAAAAAATTAAAAGGTCGCTGGTTAGTAAGCCGTTTTGAGAAGCCCAATTTTAAATCCATGTTTTATTTAACCAAGCTTGGCTTTCCTATTTCAATGGCCACTTTTTTTGAAGTAACGCTATTTGCTTGCATTCCCTTATTTATTGCCGATTTGGGGGCTATTATGGTTTCAGGCCATCAAATTGCAGCAAGTGTCACAGCGGTTTTATTTATGATGCCATTGAGCCTTTCTATGGCCATTGCAATCAGAATTGGGAATTTATCTGGTCAGCAAGCCTATACTCAATTAAAAACGGCCATATTTACAAGTTTTTGTCTGGCAGCGATGATCGCTTTTTTCGTTGCACTCGTTACATTTATATTTAGAGAGCCTGTTACGTATCTATACACCCAAAACGAACAAGTAGCACAACTGGCAATGGGGATCATCATCTTAGCTTGTTTTTATCAGTTACCAGATGCCCTTCAAGTTGCTGCCAGCGGTGTACTCAGAGGCCTTAAACATACTCAGCCTATTATGGGTATCACTTTTGTCTCTTATTGGTTAATTGGCTTCGCCTTAGGGTATGTGCTGGCAAAAACAAATTGGCTGGTTGCACCTATGGGCGCGAAAGGGTTTTGGATAGGTATTATTTTGGGTTTATCAGTTGCGGCTTGTTTATTGTTACTTAGCGTGAGGAATCGTCTTGCACAAATGGTTACTGATTAGCAGCCTTTGCTTATTGTCAGCCTGTAGTGACAATGTTGCTGATATTAACGAGGAATATAAAACAAGGCTGAGTGCGGTGATAAACACCCCACCAGCCGAACCTAAGCTTGAAAACGTGAACTTTCCAAAAGTTCACCTTTCAGAGTCTAAACATCATATTTCTATTCTAGAGCTTGGTTCGCTAGCACATTGTAAATTATCAACCTTAGTCGCCAAGCGAAACAATCAGCTAGGGAAAACCCAAGTGCCAAGTGAACGGTTTAAATATCAAATACGCTTTATCACTCTAGCTAATGAATGTTTAACTGATCCCCTCACCACTGACGAAAGCTTAAAACAAACTTTGGCAGCAGCCGTGTTAGAAAAGCAACAAACTCTAAGCGACGACTTTGAGTACATGCTGTTCAACGAGTCTGAACTAAAAGGGTTACTACAATTAACGAGCTACTATTTACCTGTCGATAACAAAGCTTACAGTAGTTTCAGCGCTTTAGAAGCAATCACGCTCCTCACTTCTATTTCTGAAAAAATCCACCGTGAAGCATATTCAGATATCGAACCTAATTCGCTGACTGATGCCCTTGAAAAACTACACCAAAACCAGTTCATTAAACGCTTACTTTCAAGTGCTCGATTCCAAATTGCCTACAATCAACAACTCACACAATGGCTGTCGCAATTTGATTACACCGCCAAGGTTTGCCAAGCTGGTAAAAATAAGAATGAAGCTCAGATTTTAAATGCTGTATTTAATAAATTTTATCTTAATCGTATTCAAGGTTATCAGGCTGATTTAACGGGTCAGCTTGAAAAAGCTTCCCCTTTATTGTTTTTACTTTGGAAAAACCATAAAAAAATTGCAGGTTTGGTCGATGTGCAGAGCCAGAGCTCATTATTAAATCGGCTTAAACAAACCAGTAAAGAGCACGTCGTTTGGTGGCAAAACTTTTATAAAGCGTGTGATATTAAGCCAGTATGAGCAAAAAAAACGCAAACAAACAAAATTTTAGCTTCAATGCTTGAACATTTTTTTTACGCGCTATATATTAGCCGCCGTTGTTTAGGAACTTCCTAACATTGTACAACCGTAGCTCAGTTGGTTAGAGCACTACCTTGACATGGTAGGGGTCGGTGGTTCGAATCCACTCGGTTGTACCAACAACACTTCTATTTAGTACAACCGTAGCTCAGTTGGTTAGAGCACTACCTTGACATGGTAGGGGTCGGTGGTTCGAATCCACTCGGTTGTACCAACTCTATAAATTATCTTTTTTGAATCTCTTTTTCATTTTCTCTATCACGTTTCAGATTATAAACTTTATAGCTTATTGCTAAAACTAAACAGCTCAACGCTGGTACGTATAACGATCGGTAATCGAACTGCGCATACATAACAGCACCTAACACACCACCTAAAATAAAGCCTAATATAATACATAGAAATAGTTTTAGCTTTCGAGCATCTAATGGCTCCCCTCTTAGAAATGAGCCAAACATAATACCTAAGTCAGTGAAAATACCTGTTATATGTGTTGTACGAATAATCGCATTGCTATACGTAGTTGCCATCGCATTTTGTAACCCGCATGCTGCAGACGCAAAAAAATGCCCGTAAGGTTTTCCGTGTGTGAGCAAATAAGTTGTGATAATCAGTAACCCAAATTCGATAACTAAGGCAGTGTCATAATGACGGCCTAATTTGAGCGTAGGCGCATGAAGTAACCAGCCTGAAATTGTCGAGCCAATCAGAAACGATAGTAAAACACCTAATAATATCAGGCTGTTGTCTAAAGGTGCGTTAATCAAACTTGTGCCAAAAAGGGTTGCAGTACCAGAAAGATGTGATACCGATTGATGATCAAACCCCAATAAGCCGACCGCATTTACGTAACCAGCTATCATAGCCAAAATAAATGCCCCAAACTCAACCCATCTTGGTAATTGTGTTATCAACTTTTAAACCCACAAGTTAATGTTATGATGGGTTTAATATTAAACTATTAAAGTTTTATTCAGTATTGCAAATAGGTATTAAGCTTTCACCTAGTGTTTTTTAAACTCTAACACCGTCGCATTAATACAATACCTATCTTGTCCTCTCGGTCCTTCCCCTTTAAAAACATGACCCAGATGAATACCGCTTGACTTAGAACGTATTTCAATTCGTTTCATACCAAAGCTATTATCGTCATGGTAAGTGACGCTGTCTTTTACAGGACGAGTAAACGACAACCACCCGGTGCCTGAGTTAAATCGCTTAGAGGTTTCAAACAATGGTGCACCGCTGAGTTTATCAATAAACACGCCCTCACCTGTTTTCTTGAACAGGTCATATTCTTTACAAAACGGTCTGTCGGTGCCTTTTTGAAAAGCAACGTCGTAGGCTTCTGATTCACCCAATTTAAATGCACCCAGCGCTTGATAAAAGTCTTCTCGATTCATATAACCTTGAAAGCCTGCGACTTCTTTACCATTTTCAAAGAATAGAATGGTAGGAGTTGCCCAAGTTGCAGAACGAACCACTAAACCGTCAAGTTGATCTGCATAGCGATAAGTTAATGGAATTGTGCCTTGATAGTCGTTTAGTACGGTAGATTTAAGTTTTTCACAATATGGGCAGTAATTGCGAGAATCAATGATCACCACTTGCTTGCCCACCAGCAGAGAGCTGTTATCAACTTTAAGTGGTTTTGTTTGCTTAAACGTCACACCAGTAGAATGATCAGGGCAGTAACCATTTGGGTTTTTAGCAATGTAATTTTGATGATATTCTTCGGCACGATAAAACTGCTCAAGTGGTTTCACTTGGGTCTTTATTTCTCCATACCCTGCCTTGCTTAATAAATTCTGAAATTCAGCTTTTACATTATTGATCACTGCGAGTTGCCCAGGTGTGTTATACAAAATAGTAGAACGGTACTGAGTGCCGATATCGTTACCTTGGCGATTTTCTTGAGTCGGATCGTGTCTTTCAAAAAAATGTTCAAGCAGCGCTCTGGTGCTTAACACATTGGCGTTGTAGGTCACTTTAACCACTTCGGCATAATTATTTTCATCAAAACGGCGTTTACGCTTTATGATTTCTTTATAACTTGCCTTAAAACCACGACCATCAGCATAACCAGACTCAGCGTCTAGCACTCCTTCTAACTGCTCATAGCCTTTTTCAGCTCCCCAGAAACATCCTGAGCCCAGCACCAATGTTTGAATGTGAGAAGTTGCATTGTCTTTATCCATTGCATTTGAAAACAGAGGAAAAAATAGCAACGCAAACAAAATCGTAATTATTACTTTCATTTAATTGACCTAAAATGTGCTTGAAACTTATTAACTATGACCTTGTGGGTATGAATTTACTTTCATCCACCGTTTAAACTCGTAAATTGAACGACATTGAGTGTCTTTATTTTCGAATTTAATGTAAAAAGCCAACAAATTATTTATCTAGGAATGTACTATGAAATTTGTTTCACAGATCAGTGCAATCGCGTTAGCAGTTTCTGCATCTAGCGCATTTGCAGCAGACTTCAATTTCAACTCTAAATTAAGCAAGGGTGATGCGCTTGTTGTTTTCCAAGCTGGCGAAGCAGCAACACAATTTGATTTCTTAGATAGAGATACCAAAAAACAAATTAACCGCGCTATCAAAACAGCTGAATTCAAAGGTGCTTACGGTAAAACTTTAGAAGTAATCGCACCAGTTGATAGCGATTACGACCGTATTTTAGTGGTTGGTTTAGGTGAAGAAGACAAACTTGACTCAGCAAAAATGGCTAAGCTTGGTGCTAATTTACACGCTAAACTTGAAGGTAAAAAAGTAAATAAAGCGACAATCGCGTTTGAAGATGTTAAAGGCGCAGCGAGCAACGCTGACCTTGCAGCACAACTTGCACACGGTGCAAACTTACGTGATTACACGTTTGAGCTATACAAAAAAGAGCCAAACAAATTTAATGTAACTTACAACATCGATGTAGCTGATAAAAAAGCAACAGCGAAAGCATACCAGCAACTAGCAAACATCGAAAAAGGTGTATTTTTAGCACGTGATCTAACGTCTGAAGTACCAACTGAAATGACGCCTGTTCATTTTGCTAAAGCTGCAAAAGAGCTTGAGCAATACGGTGTTAAAGTAACAGTATTAGAGCCTGCAAAACTTAAAGAGCTTGGCATGGGCGCACTTGAAGGTGTTGGCCGTGGCTCTAAAGACGGTTCACGTCTAGTTGTTGCACACTATGAAGGTAATAACAGCACGCCAATCGCACTTGTTGGTAAAGGTATTACATTCGATTCAGGTGGTTACAGCATCAAAACTGGGTCATCTATCAACCGCATGAAATCTGACATGGCCGGTGCTGCAGCGGTACTTGGTACTGTTAAAGCAATGGCACTAAGCAAAGCAGATGTAAACGTAGTTGCGGTTATGGGTATGGCTGCCAACATGGTTTCAGAAAACTCAATCGCACCAGGTGATGTACTTCGCACTGCTGAAGGTTTAAGCGTTGAAGTATTAAACACTGACGCTGAAGGTCGTTTAGTACTGAGCGACGCTATGTGGTACGCACGTGAATACTACAAGCCAGAGATCATGATTGATGTTGCAACACTTACAGGTTCTAAGATCCGTGCAGTAGGTAACCGTTACTCTGCGATCTTCTCTGATGACGAAACGCTAGTTGACCAAATCACTGTTGCTGGTAAGCAAGTAAACGAGCCGGTATGGCGTTTACCATTAGGCTACAAAGACATGCTTAAGTCGCCAATTGCTGACATTACTAACATTGGTTCTGGTGGTCCAGGTGCAACAACTGCAGCATCATTCCTACAACACTTTGCTGGTGACACACGTTGGTTACACATCGATATCGCGGGTAACGCGTTAACTAACTCTGCAAAAGATGAAATCCCTGCAGGTGGCACAGGTTACGGTGTTCGTATGCTAAGTAACTGGCTTTTAACTAACAAGCAGTAATAACTGCTGCAGTTAAAACAGTTAATCTAAAAGCCACATCCATTTATAGATGTGGCTTTTTTGTATTGGCTTGTCGCTAAGGTACTCAATACTTGCCTGTTATGACACAATAAGAAAATAAATATAATAATCGGAACAATCATGATCTGCGTGCAATGCTATCAACTTAGTGAACAAGCATTAGTTCTATCAATTAACGGATTAATTACTCAGGAGGTACGACAAAAAATCTTTGCGATCGCACAAACCGCAAATAATACCAATGAATTTTTTGACATAGTTCCAGCCAACTCATCTATTACCTTCTACCTCAATGACTTTACTCTAGCTGATTATTGGATAGAACAACTAATCACCCTATGGGAAAAGAGTGAACCTGAAGCATTCACCCCTAAAACACATCTAATCGATACCTTCTATGGCGGTGAATTTGGGCCTGACTTAAATGAAGTGTCTGAGCTTACTGATTTAAACCAAAAGCAAGTCATCGAATTGCATGCGTCAACAGAGTATCAGGTCGGATTTTTAGGCTTTTTACCTGGATTTGGTTATTTAGAATCGCTCCCGGAGCAACTTAGGTTGCCTCGAAAAGCCACGCCAAGAGCACATGTACCTGCACTCAGTGTTGCAATAGCAGAATCTCTTACTGCTATTTACCCGTCTAGCTCCCCCGGAGGTTGGCACCTAATAGGCAGATGCGAGCTGCCTTTATTTGACCCTCATGCTGATTCGCCTAGCTTGTTAGCACCCGGTGACATTGTCAGGTTTATTCCAAAGGAGCACCGCTGATGCTAAAAGTGATCAAACCCGGCGTTTTCAGTAGCATTCAAGATTTAGGTCGTCACGGGCATCGTCATTTAGGTGTCTCGAAATCTGGCGTACTCGATCCAATCGCATTTAAAGCAGGCAATGCACTACTGGGAAATAAAGAAACTGCTGCTTGTATAGAAATTACTGTTGGTTTGGCTGAATTTGAATTTACTAAGCCATGTAATTTTGCCATCACTGGGGGCAACCTGAATGCAAAACTCAATTCAAAAGCCCTCTACCCAGGATGGCGTTACCATGCAAAAGCGGGCGACATCATTAAATTTGCCAGTCACCCAGATTTTTTACGCGCCTATTTATGTGTAGAAAATGGTTTTTATGTACCGAAAGTAATGAACTCTCGCAGTACCGACTGCCAAGCAAAATTTGGCGGTTTTGAAGGAAACGCGCTGCAAAAAGGTGATTGTATCCCCTTCTCTGAAACCTTAGTTCCTTGCTTAGAGCTGGCCATAAAACCTTCTGACTATACAAACGTGGTAAGAGTACTCAAAGGCCCACATTGTGATATCTTGCCAGAGGGATATTTAGAACAGCTTTTATCGCAAACATGGACAGTCAGCGAGCTGAGTAATCGTATGGGTGTCCGTTTAGAACGCTCCTCATTGTTAACGCACCAAAAAAGCATTGATTCGCAAGGTGTTCACCCCGGGGTTATTCAATTACCGCCAACAGGCACCCCGATTGTTTTGCTCAATGACTGCCAAACAACAGGTGGCTACCCAATTATTGCGACTGTGATCCAAGCAGACTTGCGTCACTTTAGCCAATTAGCGCCAACAAAACTTTGTCGCTTTGAGCTGGTAGATTTTGATGTGGCTAACACCGCATTGCAAAATCTAGAACAAGAAATAACGCGATTCAAAATCGCAAAACAACAATTAGAAAATAAGAAGTAACATCATGTTTGATTTAAACTATATGCCGCTTATCGGCATTCTAGTGGTCGTGGTTGGCTTTGCCTTAAAGTTCAACCCACTACTGGTTGTGACTGCGGCAGGCCTTGCCACAGGTATTGCCGTGGACATGGACTTTATCGCCTTAATCGAAACCTTTGGCGAAAAGTTTATGAACTCCCGCCAACTCGCTAGCTTTTTACTTATCTTGCCAGTAATAGCAATTCTGGAACGCTACGGTCTGCAGCAGCGCGCAAAAACTTGGATTGCTAACATTAAAGGCGCTACGACCACCCGCATTTTAAGCATGTATTTTGTGGTACGTGAATGCTCTGCGGCTCTAGGCCTTTTGAGCCTAGCTGGCCAAGCGCAAACCGTTCGCCCATTACTTGCCCCTATGGCATTAGGTGCCGCCGCAAATACGCATGGTGATTTGCCTAAACCAATCAAAGATTTAATTAGCGCTCATGCCGCGGCTTGCGACAACATTGCGGTGTTTTTTGGTGAGGATATTTTTATCGCATTCGGTGCAGTTCTGCTGATGGACGCGTTCTTAAAAGAAAATGGCATTGCGGGCATTGAGCCTCTGCACATTGGTCTTTGGGCTATTCCAACTGCCATCGCCGCTTTAATCGTGCATCTAGTCAGACTTGCTCGTTTAGAAGCACGTATTCTAAATATGATAGCCGAGCATAAATCTAAAAATGTGTTAAATGCTGAGGAGGCAATATCATGAGCGCCCCAGTAAATGACAACACAGTAAATAGCACAGCGATTATTTCGATTGAAAACATTTATCTTTTAATTGGCTTTGTTGTGATGTTTTTGGTGGTAAAAACCATACAAGACAAACAGCATCCCAAAAAATACACCACTGCATTATTTTGGTTCTTGTTTGGTAATGTATTTTTATTTGGTGATCTCTCAATTAAATTAATTGGCGTGTCGCTTACCTATCAGTGGGTTGGCTTTAGTGTTATTGCCATCGCCTTACTTGCAGGGCTTGGCAAAGTCTCAATGGGCTCTTACCACCAGCCATCAGAAGAGCAACTCGAAAGTGATGCCAAACGACTAGGCAATAAGTTGTTTATACCTGCGGTTTTAATTCCTGTGGTTACAGTAATTTGTACCTTGCTTTTAAGTAATTTGAACATTGCTGAGGTGTATTTATTTGACCAAAAACATGTAACGCTTGCTTCACTCACCCTCGCATGTGGTGTTGCACTGATTGTTGCTTGGCGTTTTACCTCAGGCTCGCCTTTCCAAGCACTCTCTGAATCGCGTCGTTTGGTTGATTCAATTGGCTGGGCGGCTATTTTACCGCAAATGCTCGCCATGTTAGGTGGTGTATTTATCGTGGCTAATACCGGCACGGCTATTCAAGACCTTGTGAAGCTATTTATTTCGCCAGACAACCGCTTTATGTTAGTGGTGTTGTACTGTGTTGGTATGGCGCTATTTACCATGATCATGGGTAATGCGTTTGCGGCTTTCCCTGTAATGACTGCGGGTGTCGCTCTGCCGTTTTTAATTGAAGGGCATGGTGCTGCAGCAGCGCCACTTGTTGCCATAGGTATGTATTCTGGTTACTGCGGTACGCTGATGACGCCAATGGCTGCGAACTTTAATATTGTGCCTGCCGCACTGCTTGATTTAAAAGACAAATATCAAGTTATCAAAGTGCAGATCCCAACGGCCATTGCATTACTCATTATCAATATTTTCTTAATGTACGGAGTGATCTTTAATGACTAAACAAACCAAGACCGAATTAAAGACCGTGCTCCTGACGGGTTTTGAACCCTTTGGTGGCGAAAGTATTAACCCATCATGGCAAGCGGTAAAACAATTACATGGTCAAAGCATTAATGACCACCAGGTTGAATGTGTCGAGCTGCCCTGCGAGTTCGGGCGCTCCCTTGAGCACTTATATCTAGCGATAGAAAAACATCAGCCAAGCTTAGTGTTGTGCATTGGTCAAGCAGGTGGCCGCTCTCATGTTTCGATAGAACGTATCGCCATTAATATTGATGATGCGCGCATTGCTGACAATGCGGGGAATCAGCCAATCGATACAACCATTATTGATGATGCACCTGCGGCATATTTTGCCAAGCTGCCTATCAAAACCATGTTTAAAGGCTTAATAGAAGCAGGCATTCCAGCAGAAGTGTCTAATACAGCAGGAACTTATGTGTGTAACCATGTGATGTTTGGCTTACTGCATTATATAGCGCGCCATTTTGGTAAGAATGACAAATCAATCCGAGGTGGCTTTATCCATATTCCATTTTTGCCAGAGCAAGCTGTGCACCACGGTGGTGCACCAAGCATGAGTCAAACAACAGTTGTTGATGCACTCAAGCTATTGATAAAAAATGGACTTTCAAGCGACCCTGATCTCAAAGTAGCCGCTGGCACCACACATTAATCACAGCAATTCACCCTCTTTTTCATATTGGTGCAATAGTGCTTTGCTATTGCACCAGTATTGACATAAAAAATTCATTTTAAGCCTAATTATCTATGTGACTTAACTAAAATTTTCTGTTAGTTATAGAGGCTGTAGCTGCGCAATTTTACAATTCTTTAATTATGCCTGACAAAACAGGCAATGCGCAGACAGCAATTAACAGGAATGAGGTAATTATGTGTTCTATTTTTGGAGTACTAGAACTTAAGACAGATCCCGCTCAATTGCGAACACAAGCAATTGAGATGTCGAAAAAACTGCGACATCGAGGCCCAGATTGGTCAGGTGTCTATTCATCAGACAAAGCCATTTTAGTCCATGAGCGCTTAGCAATCGTTGGCGTTTCAAGTGGTGCGCAACCACTATACAACCCTGATAAAACCCATATTCTTGCAGTCAATGGTGAAATCTATAACCACAAAGAACTTGCTGCAAATTTAACCACTGACTTTGAATTTCAAACCGAGTCAGACTGCGAAGTCATCTTGGCGCTTTATAAGCAAAAAGGCCCTGAATTTTTAGACGATTTAAATGGTATTTTCGCTTTCTGCTTATACGACGAAGAAAACGACGCCTATTTAATTGGTCGTGATCACATCGGTATTATTCCACTTTATACGGGTCGCGATCAGCACGGCAACTTTTATGTTGCTAGTGAAATGAAAGCGCTAACACCGATTTGTACCAGCATTGAAGAGTTTCCTCCGGGCCATTATCTATATTCAAAAGAAGGCACGCTACATAGCTATTATCAACGTGATTGGCAGTCATTTGATGCGGTAAAAGACAACCCAGCCAGTGCTGAAGAAGTAAAAGACGCTCTTGAAGCTGCGGTTAAACGCCAACTCATGTGTGACGTGCCTTATGGCGTATTACTGTCTGGCGGCTTAGATTCATCGGTTATTTCAGCCATAACCCAAAAGTTTGCCGCAAAACGTATTGAAGACAACGATGAGTCAGATGCATGGTGGCCTAAACTACACTCTTTTTCTATCGGTCTTGAAGGCTCACCTGATTTAGCCGCTGCGCAAAAAGTTGCAGATGAAATTGGTACTGTACACCACCCTATTCACTTTACCGTTCAACAGGGCTTAGATGCGCTACGTGAAGTGATCTATCACCTTGAAACCTATGATGTAACAACGGTTCGTGCATCAACGCCAATGTATTTAATGTCGCGTCAAATCAAAGCTATGGGCATTAAAATGGTGCTTTCAGGTGAAGGGGCTGATGAGCTGTTTGGCGGTTATTTATACTTCCATAAAGCGCCAAATGCGCAAGAGTTCCATGAAGAGTTAAACCGTAAAGTTTCAAAACTGCATATGTTTGACTGTTTGCGCGCGAACAAATCAATGGCCGCTTGGGGTGTTGAAGCGCGCGTACCATTCTTAGACAAAGAGTTTGTTGATATTGCCATGCGCACCAACCCTGATTACAAGATGTGTAAAGATGGCCGCATTGAGAAGCATATCGTTCGTGAAGCATTCGACGGCTATTTACCTGATGAGGTGCTATGGCGTCAAAAAGAGCAGTTCTCTGATGGCGTAGGCTATTCTTGGATTGATTCTTTGAAAGAGTTTGTTGAAGAGCAAGTATCTGATTCTGAGCTTGAAAATGCGCAATATCGCTTCCCTATCAATACCCCTGATAGCAAAGAAGCCTATTTCTATCGCACTATTTTTGAAGAGCATTTCCCGGGTGAAGCTGCTGCCAAATGTGTACCACACGGAAAATCAGTTGCATGTTCGACACCGCAGGCTCTAGCGTGGGATAAAGCATTCCAAGAAAATGCTGATCCATCTGGTCGCGCAGCAAAAGTACATAACGACGCTTATTAATTTAAAGTTTACTCTAACCAAAGCGCAGCCCAAGGGCTGCGTTTTTAATCAAGTGAATATTTCAAAACAGCACTCTTCTATTCGTGCAGAAATAAGGGTGATTTGAATTGATTAAATCACTTTATGTTAATAACCAAAATAGCTCATTTATAAATAAGCTAGTATTACATTCTCTTACAATTCGCCACACTAATACACACACCTTTAATTAGATCATTGCTAAAATTAAAACATATCAAAAGTAGCTTTGGCTCAGGGAATTGTTATGTTTGCATCAGCGTATAAAAAGATTTTTAGTTTGGTTTTATGTTTTGGTTCAACCTCGACATTGGCAGAGCCTGTCTCTCATTTAAATAAACTAGATAAAAGTCACTCTCAATCAGCAAGCTTCAAACAAAACAATGATGATAAAAAGTTTCCAACCAAAAAAGAGTAACCATGTGGTTACTCTTTTTATTTAAAACTTTTAGTTTCCGAATTTTATTTTAATTATTCGTTTAGCGCTTTTTGTAGTGTTTCACCATCTGAGTCTACATCCCGTATCAGCTCTAAGCCCAGTATTTTAGCTATTGTTGGGTATATTTCTAAATTACTCATTTCTTTAATTTGATAGCCATTTTTAAAAGCAGGGCCAGTTGCAACAAACATAGCTGCCATTTCATCTGTATTTGCAAATCCGTGAGTACCTTTATAGTCAAGTTTGCCATCAAAGCTGAACACACTCGGAGCTTTAGTTTCTAAGATAATATCTGGGATCCTCGGAGTGCCATAGTAATTACGTTGCTTTAAAATCGTATCATCTAGCACTGCATAGCGGTTGTTTGAGATAAGGCGGAGTTTTTGTTTTGCAACATTTACATCTTCAATTGAAGCGTCATTCGCATAAATAAGTACTCTTGGTCCTGTGTTTTTAACCGTCCAAGATTTTGGAATATTCAGGCTATTAATCGAGATTGTTTTATCTTCATTTAATGAAGACATACCATGATCTGCCACCAGCACTAAATTCACATCATGAGGCAGCTTTTTTAGGCGCTCATTAAACTGCCCGATTAGCTTATCCATTTTTTGCACGGCATCATAGACTTCTTTGCTATCAGGTCCAAAGTCATGGCCCATACTATCGACTAATGAAAAATACCCTGCAACAAAACTTGGTCTTTGTTCTTTTGGTAACTTTAACCACTCAACCATTTGATCAATACGCGTTTGGTAATCACTATGTTTTGAGTAATGATAGTAATAGTCAGGAGTCATGCCATTAAAACGCGCATCAGATTCAGGCCAGAAATAGGCAGCTGATTTGAGCCCTTGCATTTTTGCTAGATTCCATAAAGGTATACCATTGAGCCAAGTACTATCACCTTGTCCTTTACCCATTTTATAACAATCACCTCTTTGTTTATCACAGAACTTATTGTCAATAATGCCGTGATTGATAGGTAATAAGCCGGTAATTATTGAAATATGATTAGGGAACGTTTTGCTTGGATAAACAGGCCACATTTTCTTAGCTCTTACGCCCTGCTCTGCAATACGCTTTATATTTTGAGCATTGTGCTTTTCAATATAGTCCCACCTGAATCCATCTAATGAGATCAGGATAACCGTTTGTTGCTTAGCCAAACTAGGTAACGCTAACACCACTAACAAACAATAAAAAATCTTTTTAATCATGTACTTTTCCCGTGTTTAAATTCAAGCTTATTGTCAAAGTTTGTTATGACAAAATAAACAATTCTCGATAAGTAGAAGAAAAATTGAGTTAAGACTGAAATTTAAATTTGCTTTAACGGTCTTATTGCAAGATTCATATACAAAGGTCATTACATGAAAAAGTTTTACAGCAATCCATCAATCGCCTATTTACTCATTGCTCTGTCGAGCTTTTTTATGAGTGCGAGTATGTTGTTAATAGGTAATCATAGACAGATTGAAAAAACGGTGAATTTCTATGGATTAAATTCACTGCTGCCATACGAAATTGCCAACTCGATTGCAGCTTTCGCATTTTTGTTACTTGCAGCCCTGTCACTAGCTTCAATCTATACAAGTAAAACTAAAACAAGCTTGATTACACTTCTTGCTCTTATCGCTGCAGTGCCATTAATAAGCCTTTTCTCATCGGGCATGTGGATTGAAAGTATGGGCGGGTTCCCTGTTATCGGTGCCGGCCAAGGCGTAATTAAGTATTTTGCCTTGTTGTCATTGGCTATCTGCATTCTTCAACCAAATTTCTCTAAAGCAACTATGCAGTGGATAGCGATTTTTCCAGTTCTGCTGGTGCTCGCTTGGATCGGTGGTATGAAATTTACCTTAATAGAAGCGCAAGGGATCGAGGGGTTACTGCAAACTTCACCATTTATGTCTTGGATGTATAGTGTTTGGGATTTACAAACTACCTCAAATTTAATTGGCGTTTACGATTTATTGGCTGTCGCTCTTTTGATTGCGGCAATTTATAACATTAAACTACTTTGGGTCGGCGTACTAATGTCACTTGCAGTCTTTGTTATGACTCAAACATTTTTAGCTACAACACCGGGCGCAGTGTATACATCGACAATTTTGTCTACGACAGGTCACTTCTTGATTAAAGATCTCTGGTTTATTGCCAATCTAATTTTCTTTATGAAATTCAGTCTTTCTAAGAAATAATCACCTATATTTTAAATAACCTGAGCTTTGCTTAAGAGATTTACTTACGTATTGAAATTGAGGTGATAAGTGCTTTTTCAAGTCTGCAGTCGGAGACATTTAGCGATAACCAGGCGAATTTACACGTCAATAACAGGCCTATTGCGAGTGAATTCAACACAGTTAACGTTGAAAGTAGCCGCTGGAGAAAGATTTATTATCCAGAGCTCAGGTTAAATAGCTTTATGCTTAGTTCTATACCAATCCTCTTAATTTTATGTACTATTTTGAGGCTTGGTATAATTTAAAAACCCTGATAAATATTTAAATCTGATCCTTTCTATCGTATTTATCAATGCTAAAATAGCCAGCAAATTAAAATACTACAATAAGCGCACTATGAAAGTAATCTCATTTAACATTAATGGCCTTCGTGCTCGTCTTCATCAATTGCAAGCATTAATCGACAAACATCAACCTGATGTAATTGGTTTACAGGAAATCAAAGTTCACGATGAAGCGTTTCCGGTTGAAGATGTAGAAGCTATGGGCTACCACGTTTATTTCCATGGTCAGAAAGCGCATTATGGTGTCGCACTGATGTCGAAGAAACCAGCTAAATCAATCAAAAAAGGGTTTTCGACTGATACAGAAGAATCTCAAAGACGTATGATTTCAGGTGTATTTGAGAATGATAAAGGTGAAGATGTGATCATTCATAATGGCTACTTCCCTCAAGGTGATAACATAAACCATGAAACCAAATTCCCATACAAGCGTCAGTTTTATAAAGACTTAATGACACACTTAAATGAAAATCACACGCCTGAAGAAAATGTCATTGTAATGGGTGATATCAATATCTCATCGGTTGATTTAGATATCGGTATTGGTGAGCCAAATAAGAAACGTTGGCTTAAAACAGGCAAGTGTTCATTCCAACCAGAAGAACGTGAATGGCTCGCGACGTTAATGGATTGGGGATTTAAAGATACTTTCCGTGAATTAACACCAGAAAAGACAGAGCGTTACTCGTGGTTTGACTATCGCTCGAAAGGTTTTGATGATAACCGTGGCCTTCGAATTGACGTTGTATTGGCTACTGAATCACTAATGGCCAAATGTGTTGAAAGTGAAATCGATTACGAGCTAAGAGGCATCGAGAAACCTTCTGATCACGCGCCAATTTGGGCTGAGTTTAAATTTTAATTAGAACTCACTCTATGTTGTTGACCCCGCTTGTTACCTTAATCATATTCGCGTTTACTATCGATAAACGCGAATATTTAACGCTTTGGCATAGGCCTATCCGACAAACTGGTGTACTTGCTTGTTCAGTTGTACTGGCGCTGCTTTGGCAAATTAAAGCGGGGATATTGCCCTATTTAAATATCCATATATTGGGGATCACCGCCATCACCTTAGTGCTTGGTTGGCGGTTAGCAAGTTTAAGTGCCCTACTTACCAGTCTCTTGCTACTTGTGTTTGGCACTATTCAGTCTTCTGAATTTGCCGAGTTTTATCTTTTTACTGCACTTCTGCCTATACTGGTTAGTTACGGCCTATTTGTATTTTGCTACAGCAAGCTACCAAGACATTTCTTTGTTTATATTTTTGTCTGTGCATTTTTATGCGCTGGCTGCATTGGCGCTTTCAAAATATTGTCGTCAGGTGCTTATTACTGGCTAATTGATGCATACACATTCCAACAGTTATTAGATAACTATTTGTTTTATGCAACGCTGATTTGGTTTCCCGAAGCCATGTTGAATGGTATGGCAATCACTTTACTTATTACTTATAAACCCCACTGGGTTAAAACCTTTTATGATAAGGAATACTTAGATAAATGACGCTAATTTATCACTGTCCACTTTGTCAGGCTCCGTTAAATAAAACGGGAAATAGCATGTCGTGCGAGAAAAAACACCAATTCGATTTCGCTAAAGAAGGCTATGTTAATTTACTCCCTGTTCAGAACAAAAAATCAAAGCAACCCGGTGATAACTTAGATATGGTTCAAGCACGTCGTGCGTTTTTTGCAACCGACCACTACCATTTTTTAAGGCAAGAAATCGCCAATTTAATTGCCAGATCTTCTCCTCAAACATTACTCGACTTAGGGTGTGGCGAAGGGTTTTATACGCATTTATTTGCCAATGAATTACCTGAATGTGCTGTATACGGGCTAGATATTTCAAAATCAGCCGTTAAGTATGCGGCTAAGCGATATAAAGAGGCTAATTTTAGTGTTGCTTCTGCTAAACAAGCGCCATTTGAAAATGAAAGTATGGACTGTGTTGTTACCGTATTCGCCCCTGTTTTTGAACAAGAATTACAAAGGCTGGTGAAAAGAGCAGGTAAAGTAATTTTAGTAAACCCGGGCCCTAGGCATTTATTTGAGCTTAAATCGTTAATTTACCCTGAAGTGAATTTACATACACATCCAGATACCCCTGCAGGGTTTGAATTAGTCCAACATCATGAGCTAGAGAAACAAGTAGAGATTAAAACAGAAATCGTTGAGCATTTAATACAAATGACACCATTTGCTTGGAAATTTAAAGAAAGTCACTATGAGGCTTTAAAGGAAAAACAGAATCACTCGATTACCCTATCTTTTTATTTAAGCGAATATGAGAAGGTTTAAATAAAACTATCTTGTACACCCCACCCCCCTTTAATTAAATGATTAATTTGAGGGTGGGTACAACTAAAAAGAGCAGTTTAAAACTGCTCTTTCGTGAATGCTTTATCCATTTTCTCAAACATGTCTTTTAACAGTTTTGCCAAAGTTCGATAGGTGGGTCTTCGAGATTGTAATTGCATGGGCGCATCATAACCATTGGCCACCATCTTATTAAACAATTCTTGATACCAAGTGTTTAATGATGGATTCAGCGGCGTATCAGCGCGTTTCCCTAACCAAAGTAAACCTTGAGCAGGTAGAGATAAAAAGAAAAGCGCAATGGCTAAAGATTGAGGTACATACTGATTTCCCAGCCAATTGGTTTGCAATACTAAGGTGATCACAGCAAGTAAAGGCATCACACTGATTGCAAGTTCAGTGGCTTTTATGACTCTAAATTCTGCAAATATTGGCGCAAGCTCTTTGCGCATAGGCCATTCTTTGGCGTACTGTCGTCCAAGTTGCATTTGAGAAATGAGACTTTTTTGCATTAGGACTCCTACTAGAAGCTAACTATTCGGTCAAAATTGGGGTAAAATAATCAGTTAACACTGTCTATTATACCTTTGTATTACTGCGTAGCTTAAACCGCGACTTCGCTTTAAGCTTAATACGCATTTACTGTTATTGTCAAAATTGGAAATGCATATGCCCTCATCTCATGTACTGGTTTTAAATTGCGGAAGCTCTAGTTTAAAGTTTGCCATCATCGACACTGTGTCAGGTGACGAGCTTCTTTCAGGTCTTGCCGAACGTTTAGGCGAGCAAGATCCGCAAATCAAGTACAAGTTTAATGGTGACAAGCAACTGATCGCGCTATCACCAAACGATGCTCATCAAACTGCAATTGCAAAGTTAGTTGAACTAGTAAAGCAATTACAATTAGATTCAAGCCTCATTGCCGTTGGACACCGTGTTGTTCATGGTGGTGAGCACTTCACTAAATCTGCTTTAATCACACCAGATGTAATAGAAGCTATCACAAGAACTTCTTCACTTGCGCCACTGCATAACCCTGCTAACTTGCTTGGCATCGAAGCGGCACAATCTGCATTTTCTCATTTACCGCAAATTGCTGTGTTTGATACCGCATTCCATCAAAGCATGTCGCCAGAAGCTTTCTTATATGCGCTGCCTTATACGCTTTACAAACAAAATGGGATCAGACGCTATGGTTTCCATGGTACCAGTCATGCTTTTGTATCGGCAGAAGCTATCAAGACCTTAAAGCTTGAAGAAACAAACTCAAAGGTCATCAGTGCGCATTTAGGTAATGGCTGTTCTGTTACAGCTATTAAAAATGGTAAATCGGTAGATACCAGTATGGGTATGACGCCACTTGAAGGTTTGGTAATGGGCACGCGCAGCGGCGATATTGATCCTGGCATTTTCAACTACCTGACCGAGCAACTGAATTACTCAGCAAAGCAAATCGATACGCTTTTAAATAAAGAAAGTGGCTTACTGGGCATTAGTGAACTTTCAAATGATTGTAGAACCATTGAAGAGTCTGCGGCTGACGGGCATCAGCAAGCTGCACTTGCATTAGATATTTTCTGTTATCGTTTAGCAAAACAAATTGCTGCGTTTGTAGTGCCTTTAGGTGGCTTAGATGCATTGATTTTCACAGGGGGCATTGGTGAAAATTCAGATGTTATACGCGCTAAGGTTGTTGCACATTTATCTTTCTTAGGTTTAGAAATCGACAATGATAAAAACCTTGCAGCACGCTTTGGTTCTGAAGGTGTGATCACAAAGCAAACATCGCCATGTGCCATTGTGGTGCCTACCAATGAAGAATGGATGATTGCCAACGATGCAGCAAACATTGCACAGGAGCAAAAATAATGAGCCGTAGGATTATGTTAATCCCCATCTCTACTGGGGTTGGTTTAACCTCTGTCTCTGTTGGTCTTGTGCGTGCGCTTGAGCAAAAAGCGGTCAAAGTAAACTTCTTCAAACCCATTGCGCAACCTCGTAAAGACGATATAGGTCCTGAGAAATCGACCGTTATTGTGCAACAAGGTTCAACCATTCAACCCCCAATGCCATTTGAACTGAGCTATGCTGAACAAATGATTGGAGATGGCAAAGGCAATGATCTTCTAGAAGAAATCGTTGAGCGCTTCGAAAGTGCCATCAGTGATGATGAAGTTGCGATTATCGAAGGTATGGTGCCTACTCGTCTTCAGCCTTATGCTGGTCGTGTAAATCGCGAAATCGCGCAAACGCTTGGTGCTGATATCGTATTTGTATTAACCCCAGGTAATGACACGAACGAGCAGTTAGAAGATCGATTAGAAATTGCCTCAGGTAACTACGGCGGCATAGATCACAGTCGTGTACTGGGTTGTATTTTCAACAAAGTAAATGCACCGCTTGATGAAGAAGGCCGCGCGCGTGCCGATTTAGTTGACCAGCATGAACCTGAAGAACTTGAAAATGAAATGAACCGTTTGGCGTCATTACCTATTTTCAGGAAACACCCGTTTATGTTGCTTGGCGCAATTCCTTGGGACTTCGACTTAGTCGCGCCACGTGTAGCAGACTTAAGTGATTACTTAAAAGCCGAAGTGATCAATGCCGGTGACATGGCCCATAGACGTTTACGCCGTGTCACCTTTTGTGCCCGAACGGTATCAAATATCTTGAATCACTTTACCCCGGGTGCGTTACTGGTTACACCGGGAGACCGCTCTGATGTGTTAGTGGCAGCGTGTTTGTCAGCTATGAATGGTACCAAATTAGGTGCGATTTTATTGACGGGTGGTTTTAAACCTGAACCACGCATCATGACTTTATGTGAACAGGCAATGGAAACGGGTCTGCCGATTCTAGCCACTGAAGCCGATACGTGGCGTACCTCATTGTTACTTCATAACTTTAATATGGAAGTACCAAGTGATGACGAACAACGTATTGAGAAAGTAAAAGAACACAATGCAGCTAATATCGACTCAGATTGGTTAGATACTTTAGCCAAAGACGTTGCGAAAACACGCAAGCTTTCTCCACCTGCATTTAGATTCTTGTTGACCGATTTAGCTCGTCAAGCAAACAAAACCATTGTGCTTCCTGAGGGAAATGAGCCTCGCACAATTAAAGCTGCTGCAATTTGTGGTGAACGTGGCATTGCCAAAACGGTGCTATTAGGTGAAAGAGAAGAAATTGAGCGTATTGCGCTTCAACAAGGTGTAGAGCTCAACGAAAACGTGATTATTAAAGATCCGAATGAGATCCAAGATAATTATGTTGCACCTATGGTTGAACTGCGTAAGAACAAAGGTCTTACCCCTGTGGTTGCTAAAGAGCAACTGCAAGACAACGTAGTATTAGGCACTATGATGCTCGCTGAAAACGAAGTCGATGGCCTTGTATCTGGTGCGGTGAATACCACAGCGAATACTATCCGCCCTCCTCTTCAGCTCATTAAAACTGCGCCGGGTTCATCTTTAGTGAGCTCTGTGTTCTTTATGTTACTACCTGATCAAGTATTGGTTTATGGCGACTGCGCGATTAACCCAGACCCAACTGCTGAGCAACTTGCCGATATCGCCATTCAGTCAGCTGACTCTGCTGCGGCATTTGGTATTGAGCCGCGAGTTGCCATGATCAGCTACTCTACGGGTGAGTCTGGCCAAGGTGCGGATGTAGATAAAGTACGTGAAGCCACTAAAATTGCCCAGCAGAAACGTCCAGATCTTGAAATTGATGGCCCGCTACAGTACGACGCAGCGATTATGGAAAATGTAGCGCGCAAAAAAGCACCAAACAGTAAAGTCGCAGGTAAAGCAACGGTGTTTGTATTCCCTGACTTAAATACTGGTAACACAACTTACAAAGCAGTACAAAGAAGTGCTGAACTGGTAAGTATTGGTCCTATGCTGCAAGGTATGCGCAAACCTGTGAACGACTTAAGCCGTGGTGCACTAGTAGAAGATATCGTTTATACCATTGCACTTACGGCTATTCAGTCAAAGCAATTAGCAGATCAAACAAACTAACTCTGTTTGTGCAATTGTAAAACTTAGCTAAGTGTTGAGGGTTTAACTTTTTGACACTTAGCTATACTATAGACATATAGCTCAATAAACATAAGCGACTATGTCAAAGCAAACATTACAATTGTTAAAACAGGACTTTTCAATACATAGCCTTGACGTTGACCAAACAATTCCTAACCAAGTGTTAGCGTGTGATATTTTCTTTATTTCTAAAACACTTGAAGAACTCTCTATTGTTTGCCCTTCAGATATTGAAATTGATAGTTTTGCCACTGAAGCACATTGGCGAGCATTAGAAGTGATAGGTCCACTTGGTTTTTCTTTAACAGGGATCATGGCCAATATATCTGGTGTTTTAGCTAATGCTAAAATCTCCATTTTTGCCATTTCCACCTATGACACCGACTATGTTTTAGTCAAAGAACAACAAATTCAAGACGCAATTAATGCGCTGAAAAAAGACGGATACACGGTTCTTTAATGCAGTTTTCTCAATCAATTCCTTTTGCACCTATCAATGAAATTGTTGACCCAGTTTTACATCTCGCCAGTCCGTTTAGCGGCAAAGTACAGTCTTTGAAACAGCACCCGCTTGCCCTATTTTCTTCTGGCATGATTGGAAGAGGCGTGACTGTAGAGTTGATCCAAGGAAAAGTTACCGCGCCATTTGACGGTAAAATTGAACAAGTTAAACGCCATGGCTATGAGATTATACTGGTTGCAAAAAATGGCTTGAAGTTACTTATTCATATTCAGCCGCCTTCAGAACAAGCCAATACAAGTTTGCAAATAACCAGTGCCTTTGGCAAAAAAGAAGTCAAGCAAGGTGAATTGCTTGCTTACTTCGAAACCACGCACCTAGAAAAACCACTGCTCGGCAGTTTGCTTATCGTTAACGCAGATAGATTAGGTCCTTGCTTTTACCCATTGAAGCAAGTGCGTGCGGGGCTAGACCCACTCATTACAATTACTCAAAACCAGAATATTTAAGAGGCTCTTATGATCACTATGTATGGCATTCCGAACTGTGACACCATTAAAAAAGCAAAAAAATATCTTAGTGACAACAATATTGAATTTACTTTTCATGATTACCGTAAAGATGGCGTTTCAGAAGAGTTAGTTACTGAATTTTGTAAAAACTTAGGCTGGGAGCAAGTATTAAACAAACGCGGAACAACCTACCGTGCTTTATCAGATGATGAAAAGAGCAACCTATCTGAAGCATCTGCCATTACTCATTTAGTTGCGGCTCCAGCGATGATCAAACGCCCTATTCTAGAGGTTAATGGTCAACTACATCTTGGTTTTAAAGCAGCCCAGTATGATGAGATTTTCGCTTAATGAGCGGTCACAACAATACATCTCAACATTCTGAGGTTGTCTCATTAGCCCAAGCATTGATCCAAAAAAAATCAGTGACCCCTGAAGATGCTAACTGCCAAGACTTAATGAACGAGCGCTTAGCCAAACTTGGTTTTAACATTGAAGAGCATTTTTTTGTCGATACATTAAATACTTGGGCAAGGAAAGGCACTGATAGCCCGCATTTTTGCTTTGCAGGTCACACTGATGTTGTGCCTACAGGCGATGAGAATGAATGGCAACATCCGCCTTTTGATGGTGTCATTGAAAATGGCATATTACATGGCCGTGGTGCCGCAGACATGAAAGGGTCACTGGCGGCTATGGTGGTTGCCACTGAACGGTTTGTAGCAAAGCACCCTGATCATAAAGGCTCTATTTCGTTTCTAATTACATCGGATGAAGAAGGCCCATTCATTAATGGCACCACAAAGGTAGTCGATCTACTAGAAGCCAGAAATGAAAAAATCGATATGTGTTTGGTCGGTGAGCCGTCTTCTCGTGACCGACTGGGTGATGTAGTCAAAAATGGCCGTAGAGGCTCTTTAACAGGACATTTAACTGTAAAAGGCAAACAAGGCCACGTTGCATACCCTCACTTAGCGCATAACCCTATTCATGCGGTGTCTCCTGCCTTGGCAGAGTTGAGTCAAACTGAATGGGATAAGGGCAATGCATTTTTCCCGGCAACCAGTTTTCAAATATCAAACATTCAAGGCGGCACTGGCGCATCAAATGTCATCCCTGGCAGTGTGTATGTGCAGTTCAATTTTCGTTTTTCAACAGAGTCGACTGTAGAACAACTACAACAACGCGCAATCGCAATTCTAGATAAATTCGGCTTAGAGTATGAGTTAAACTGGATTGTCAATGGCCTGCCATTTTTAACTGAACCTGGTGAATTGCTTGATGTGACGTTGACTGCCATCGAAGAAGTAACCGGTTTGCCGAGTACACCAGAAACAACTGGCGGCACATCCGATGGTCGTTTTATTGCGCAAACGGGCTGTAAAGTTATAGAGCTCGGGCCAATTAATGCAACCATACATCAAGTTGATGAACACGTTAGCTGTGATGATTTAGACCAACTGGCTTTAATTTACGAGAAGATACTCGAGAAGTTACTTAGCAAATGACTTTATCTGATATGGCCGCTTGCGCTTGCGGCCTTTCTGAAGCGCATTTGACCGAATACAAAGGCAAACAACTTCATCAAGAGATCGTCGATGATTTTCGAGCTTTAGAATTAGCCGCTAAGAATGCAGGGTTTGATTTAGAAATTGCATCTGCTTATCGAAGCTTCGAACGTCAATCTCTTATCTGGAATAACAAGTTTTCAGGTAAGCGCCCTATTTTAAATGCGAATAACGAACCTGTTGAAATTGCTAACCTCTCAGAAATCGAGATTATACAAGCTATTATGCTTTACTCGGCAATGCCTGGAGCGAGCAGGCATCACTTCGGTACTGACCTAGATGTGTTTGCACCTAACCTATTAAAGCCCGGTCAAACATTACAACTCGAGCCATGGGAGTATCAATTTGACGGGCCATTTTACAAGCTTAACACTTGGTTAGACGAGAACCTTTCTAAGTTTGGCTTTTATCGTCCCTATGAAGAATTTAGAGGTGGCGTAGCTGAAGAACCTTGGCATATAAGCCACTTAAACTGCAGCGATAAACTAGTTCAACATCAAAGTTCAGAGAATATAATCACAGCACTCAAACATTCTAATGTGTTAGGCAAAGCTTCGTTGATTAAGCATATGCCCAACTTATATAAACAATACATTACTAATATATGTCTGCCATAACTATAGCGTTTTGAAGGCAAGAAGGCCTATTGGGCTTTTAATACACTTGATAAATGCTTGAAAAACTCTTCTTTGCCAAATAACTTAGCGTCTAACTCGTTGATGACTAGGCGCATTTGGATGCGAGTTTTAGCTTTAAAATAACTAAACCTGATCTCATTATCAGCATAGATAGCACAATGAATCTTTAAGGGATGCTCTCCCATAATTTCAATATTCGTGTTTTTCTGAGAGTCTGTAAGCTTAGTGCAAATTGGTACTAAGCTATTTGAGCTGATTAATTCACATAGAAAATCTAGCTGCTCGTTGGCTTTATTGATTATGTTAAGCGACATATAACTTATTCTTATCAAATCGATTGAGCAATATTAAACCAACTTCATTAAAATTGCTTTGATCTTAATTAAAGGATTTCTGTGATTAAAAACTCTGAACCTAAGCCATTCATTGTCCACTCAAATTCATCATCAAGCGTTTTATTTAAAAGCACTTTACCTAAAGGTGAAGAAGGTGTAATGACCCAAATTATTTGTTCTTTTATTTGCAACTTCAAGCCACCTTCTGCAGGTGCCATAAAGTACCAGTAAAGCTTTTCATCTGCACTTTCACAGCACACTAGACTACCAACAGTGATTGTTTTAGAAGGCATTAAGGTAAATATCTCATCGAATGCCTTAATTGCTCTATGCGCTTCGTCTACACGCTCGCTTTGACCTTGTGCTAAATAGGCTGACTCTATGCTTAAAGAATCATACTGAGTTTCGGCGGCACTTTGCTCGTGTGTTGCATCTTCTCTGGCAGAGTTAGCAGCTTGTGTTGCTTCTTGAAGTTTAGCTTGCAGAGCAAACTTAAGATGCTCAATGAAATGTTGTTTATTCATATAGATAATGGGCTGTAAAAAAACAGCCCATTATCTATTAATTAAAAGAGTGATTCAAATGTACTATCAGGGAACAAAATACCTGGTATACCTCTCACTGTTTGAATGTCGCCAACTTGCTTATCACCCAAATAGTAACCACCGGTGTAATTTTTACCTTTCTTTTTCAAATCAAGCCAATAACCATGTTCACCGCGAGCAACTAAGTTGATGTTATCCCCCGCTGTTCGTAGAACAACTTCCATCACTTTGTTATTGTTTAATAAGAAAACGTCACCTTGATTGAGTTCAGATAACATATCTGGATCGCCAATAAACTGTAGTCTCAGATCCTTACCACCATTTAGCTCAAGCCCTAATTCAATCCCGAATGCAAGGTTTGCTGAGTCGACCGTAAACGGTGTTCTTTCATTTGCATAAACCTTAATTGGAATAAGCTGACTGGTCGTTGTTAACGTTGCATCAGCAGCAAAAGAAGTCACTATGGTGTCTAACTGCTCTTCAAGAAGCTGTCGTTTTACATTCAGATCAACTTGTCCCTTTAACTCAGCATCAGGCTGGTTTAATGTAATGGTACCTTTGAAAATGCCATCTCCCGTTGTGCTATCAGAGTTATTTGTATCAATCGTGCCATCAAGCTCCAATAAAATATCTGATAAATCCAAAGTTACAGTAAGCTCACCCTTCGAAATTTTAGCAACACCACTGCCTTCAATCTTATCGCCTAAAGACGCACTTTTACGCCATGTAGGCATCACCACATCCATTTCGATGTCGTAACCTTCCCTTACTCCTGATACTTTCCAAGTAAACGGGCCATCAGAATAATCTATCGTTAAGCCATTCACACGATAACGCCCTGGAAAGCTATCTTTTGCAGGTGAAACCTCTAAAACAGCATCTAAAATTGAAGTTGAAAGCAACTCTATAGCTCTTTGTGCATCTTGGTTAATCAAAACTTCAATTTCATTAAACCGTGTCGTTAATTCATCACTATACTTTTCTTCTTGTAATCTAAGTACACCAATCGCTTCACGGAGTTGAACCAATAATGCTTTTTTTCTATCAGCGTCAAACTCATTCTCATTGGACAATACTATTGGCTCAAAAAGAGCATTAAGTCTTGAATTAACTAAAGCTGACTGACCAGAATAAAGAACACTTCGCTTCGGATCTAACAACAAAATTCGCAGGTATTCATTCGATAACGATTGATAAGACTTCCAAGCCGCATTTTCGGTTTCATTCAAGACAATGTCATAGGTTTGAGCAAAATTACTCCCTAATTCTCTTATTCTATGTTGCGTGATTACGTCGGCGTAAGATATTGCATCGGCAATATACTCAGAGCTTAGAGACTGACTTTGATTACTATGAGTTAGATGATAAACGGGTGAGCTTGTAAGACTCAGTCTATTATTCGCCAAGCCTCGATCAAACATGAGTGTTGAAAAAGGGGAGAAAATAACTTTATTTACTCCAGCGACGGAAAATATTGAAGCTTGATGAGTTAATTCTGCAGTTAAGGGTTCTCCAAAATCAATTTCGTTATTACCGTTCAAATCGTTTGGATCGTTTCTTATTGAGCGACCACAGCCTGCTTCTAGCGGGCATGTTATTGTTGAATTTGAAGGCGTAAATTTAAATTGATAGCGTTTTTGCTCATCTAATGACATAGTAAAAGTCGTAATATCAGCGACTTCTTTATTCATTGTAGTGTTTGAGTCAGGCTCTACAATATTTAATACACCTGACTTCCCAATAAAACTAGGAACATAAAATTCAAACTCTGACTTTTCTAATTGCTCTTCAATCTGAGGAGGTGTTGTACTTTGTTCTTCTGTACTCGAGCCACACCCAGATAAAAAGGCTAAAACTACCGCAGAAATTATTGTTTTTTTCATAATTTGGCTCTAAAAATCTTTCTTAATTGCCCAAGACAAATTTACATAATTTGCGTTAGCAAAATCAAAACTGTCAGTTTTCAAAGACACACTAAAGTATTTATTCTGCACCCCAAACTGGTATGCCTTACTATGAGTTTCAAAGCCTGCAAAGGCTTGCCAATCATTCCAAAATCCATATTTTGCTGTTAATTGATTAAATACATCCTGATTATATTTTCTAGAGGCCAGTTCAAACGCAAATCGTTCATTAAATTGATAATCTAGATTAAAGTAGTAACGAGCATCATGTTCAAATGTATGAGTTATATCACGATTATAAGCACTCGTATTTAATTGAACAGTTGGAGATGTCGAAATAGTTCCATCATTGTTTTCAGTAAAAGGAATATCAGTCGTAAAACCATTTACAAAGCCAGCTCCTTCGTATTCAGCTTCGTAGATTAAGTCCTTAATTAATGCACTGACTTTAATTGTTTCCGTTATCTGCCAAGCTAATTGAAGGTCAAAGCTGTAACCTTTACCTTTTGGTTTTTCAGCAGGTGTAAATTCTTTAAAAAGTACATCTTTAGAAAAATAGTAATTAGTTGTTAATGCTCCCTTTACTTCATCACTATAAACTGTGCCATCAACAACACCGTCTTGAAAATGCACACTTTGGAAAAATGTCATTTTTGGTGCAATCAAAATTGATTTATCAAGCAACTGCAAATCGTACGAAATATATACACCATGGGTCGTACTTTGCTTTCCTTTTAGGTAATATCGATAGTTCCTTTCATCGAAAGCTAAGTCATTCTTTTCTAGGTGAGTATAAAGCGCAGTATCAGGATCAAACTCAAGTAAATAATCAAATCGACTCTGAACACCTACTCCCACTCCCATATGTTTTACACCTAATTCAAAGGTATTAAATGTAAAGGCACTATCTCCAGACTCCAAAGGCTTATCAAAGTCATCTAGAAATGCCTTTATAGGTTGAGCTTCAGTATAAATTTCTGAATTAAAAGAATGTTGTACAGTGATTGGTGGTTTAGCGGCCTCAGCATAGCCAGCAAAAAGAAACGTTAAAGCTAAAACAGATTTTTTTATTTTCATATTTGTACTTCTAAAACAAAAAAGGGAAAGGCATACCCTTTCCCTTATTAACAGCAAATACTATTAATTAGACTCACCGAGGAAGTCAATGTTTGTGTAGTCAATACTTTGACCGTTAACATAATTAATATTAAAGCCATTTGTTATTTCGCGAACTGCACCAGCAACCGCTTTTTTGCCTTCAACATCATTGTAGAGAGATACTTCACCGAATAATGGGCCAACTTCTGAAACTAGATCAAGTCTAAATTGATAACCATGATAATTCAGTAAATTAACATCAACTGTACCAATATCACGATGGATGTCGTCGAATTTCACATCAAATACAACACTAAACTCAGTTTGCTCTGTGATACCGTTAATTGTGAAATCTGCATATTCAATTACATCACCTGAAGAGAATAGACCCTTAGGATCACCATTTTCATCAAGACCATAGATGTCAAACTCAACTGTACCATCAAAGCCATATTGTCCATCGGTAATTTCTACAATGTTAAATGACTTAACATTAAGTACTTCAAGATCTGAATAATCTGGGTTATTTACTGCGATATCTTTATTTAAGTTAATATATAAACATGACGCATTATTAGTAAATCTCGAATCCCCTTCAGCAAAGAACACACATTGCTCTAGTGACTCTGAGGCTTCAGGCATAACAAGTCTTTGTCCACTTTCAGTATTCAGATTACCAGACCATGTAAATACAATTGTACTTGTTCTAAATCCACTAGTAACCGTTCCTAAAAGTTCAACTTTTTGCCCATCTGTAGCGTTCTCAAAAACGAAAGTTAAATCTTTATTGTCAATATCTAGATTATACGAGTAACTCCAATCAGGGTACTTAGCTGAACTGCCCGATTGCTGGCCAGAATCAAAGCTGCCATTGTTAACTATGTCTTCAACTACTTCCAACATTAAATCGCCAAGGTCATAAATTGCACCAGCCCCTTGCTTGGTCACAAAGCTAACACCAACCATTTTGTCAGTGCCAACTTTAGCAATTTCTGCAAGTCTTGCTTTTTCAAGCGTAACTACGTGTGCATCTAAAATATTCTGGCGTGTTACTCTGTTAGCTTCAGCCAACTCTAGAGCATTAGATGCATCTGCTTCATAACCTTCAGCTGTCGCTTTCAATGCGATAGAGTCTGATTCAAAGTCAGTGCTAAGTGCCGCAGAAGCGTACTCTGTTGCTTTTACAAATGCATTTTTAGCACTTGCGTCATAGCTATTAGCAACTTCCACAACATTGTTATTGGCATTAGAAGCTGTATTTAGAAGTGCAAACGCTTCATCTACATCAGATTCACTTTGAATTTGCGCAATTGCAACTTCTAAAGCGCTTATTGCATCTTGATAGCTTTGTTCTGAGTTTTCAAGAGCTAACTTAGCTTGAACAGCATTTTCAACAGCTGATTCTGCAATTGCTTTTGCTGCTTCTACCTTTTGACCAATTGCTTCTACAGCTTCACTTGACTCATCAAATTCAACCTTCGCAATCTCCGTCAACTGAGAAATCTTAGAAATTTCAGAATCGATTGCAGATTTTTGTGCGACTGCATCATCAGCGATCGCTTGATATTGGTCATCTTTACTTACCAGATCATTACTTGAAGTGATAAGTTGCTCAATACTTGTATTTAATCTTGCCAGAGTTGTCGAATCAGTATTGTTATCAACAGCCTCTTTAAACTCTGTAGCAGCTACAGCATAATCAATAACTTCTTGGTTTGATTTATTAGCTTTATCACCCAGTGCAACAACAGTAACTTGTTGCTCCTGTAGAGCAGTGATAGAGGCTTGAACAGCTGATAATTCAACTTTAAGCTCTGCCAATTGCTCAGTCAGTAGTTCAGCTAACTTTGCATTCTCTAATGCTTCACCGTCACCGATCTCATCAAGTTGTTTTTTAGACTCATCGACATCTTCTTTTAAATCTTTGTCTGTCGTAGCTCCTGAACTCACAGCTTTATCTTTTGCATCTTTTGCTGCCGTTGCCGTTTGTTCAGCAGTAGCTTCATCAACACCAGCTTCAACGAGCGCATCTTTAACTGCTTGTGTGTCTCCACTCACAACCGCAGCTAAGATTTTACCAGCTGTTTTAGATTGCGCTTTTAGCTCTTTAAACGTGTCACTTGTACCTAATGTATTATCTTTAACATCATTCTTTAACTTTTGAATAACATCAGAGATAGTACCATTTCCACCTTTTGCCGCAACGGCCTGAATTGATGCTGCTACTTGTATCATTGTTAACACACCAGCGTCTAAGGCTTCTGTGCCATCTACATCAGTGAAATCTACCGCACCACCCTCAGATAAATCAGACGATAACGAAGCTAATAAAGCTTCATCACCAATTAAAGCTGTGATTACACTTTTACTAGCACTGCTGATTGCTTCAGAGTTAATTTCTCCATTACCCGCTGTTAGGATTGCAGAAGCTGCAGAAGTAAATAAAGTCAAGTTGGCTTTAAAGCTTGAAGCTTCATCGCCTTCAGCAAACTGTTTACCTTTGACAGAACTTGCTTGGGTAGATGCAGACTTTATCAGCTTAACTACAGACAACTCTAAATCGTCTTTATACCACTCACCGAAATCAACTTTATTGTTTTTGTTTACATCTAAATCTGAAGTCGCAGAGAAAGCACCACAACCTACAAATGCATCACACTTGATTAAGCTATCGTCACCTTCTTTCTTTGTTGCAACAGTTATGTAAACTGGACCTGAAAACTCACTGTCAACAAAAATTGTATACTCGCCCTTCTCGCCAGTCACAAGAGCCGGATTAGCATCTAAAATGGCTTTAGAAGCTAATTTTTTTGCTTCTTCTTCAGTAGTCGCTGTTGCCTTTTCTTCTACTGAACCAGTTTCAACTCGATAAGCAAGATCGGTAAATTCGCCATTAGCATCAATTGTTTTAACCTGAACCTGAGCATTTTTTAAAGTGCCTTTTACTGCACGACCTGAAATTGAAGTGCTGAAATCAACGGTTACTGAAGATTCTACTTCGATAGGCTTAGGTGGGTTAACTACTTGAGTATTGTTGTCGTCATCACCAAAACACCCTGTTAAACCGAGTGAAAGCGCGACTGAAGTGGCGATTGGTGTAAGTTTATTAAATCGCTTTGCCATTAGGTAGGTCTCCTTAAACAGCTTTATGCTTATTATTCTTATTTAATTCTAGTTGTTATTAATAAAACAGCTAATTATAAATAAAGCTAATCACTAATAAATGAGAACCAATATACGTAATCTTATTTACAATGTCATTGCAAAACGAGCGCTTTTGTAAAGAAATATAAAAAAAATTAACAAACCAACTGTAAATATTATTTTGCGGTATTCGGAATCTCTAGTACCAGCGTTTTTACAGCATTGTGAGCTGATAAAGTGACATGCACTTGCCATTTCATATCTTCGGTATCACAAGCACCAATCATCCCTTCTGCTTGGTAAACTGCATTTTTTTGTTGCTTAAAAAACAATGGAATGTAGCCCATATTCATTGTTATACCCTCAATTTTTGCTGACTCAATTTCAACTTCACTTCCAAATGGAGTTGCTAAATAAATATTGAAAGGTGTTTCTTCTTTTATTTGCTTTTCTTCTATCCAAATTGTCACACCTGCTATCTGAGTACAGGCATTATATTCTTGGCAAGTTTCAGGAACTCGATAACTTTCACTTTTTTCTGAACTTTCATGTATAATTGTATCCGAGTCTGTGCATGCGATAGCAAGCAGACTTAAAATCGGTATAAAAAGGTGATTTCTAAATAATGACATAGTGCTTTTGGTTTGTATTTTTGTTGGTAGTTTATGCTTTTTCCAAAGCCGTCGCTATAAACCCGTACAAATTAAGTCTCAAACTTCAAAATTTGATTGATGTCATGATTTCACCTCTTTTAGGTATCTTTTTTTTTGCAAAAAAATTACTATTACCGTGCAAAAAAAAGGGTTTCTCAAGCTTGTTTTTTAAGCGTTTTTATTCGTTTTAAACGTTTTTTGAACAAGATTGTGAAATAAATAATAGGGCCTGCTTAGCAGGTAATTCATTTCTAATCGCAACAATTGCAGCGGAATCCAGAAAATGAGCCAATCAGTAGCATCACAATCTGAGTACAATTATACTGTTGTACGCCAATTCGCTATCATGACAGTGATTTGGGGCATTGTTGGTATGGGTGTAGGTGTGCTTATTGCAGCGCAGCTCGCTTGGCCAGCTTTGAACTTTGACACTCCATGGTTAACTTACTCTCGACTTCGTCCGTTACATACGAACGCTGTTATTTTCGCATTTGGTACAAGTGCATTATTCGCAACATCTTATTATGTTGTGCAACGTACCTGTCAAACGCGTCTTTTCTCTGACAAGCTAGCTGCTTTCACCTTCTGGGGTTGGCAAGCAATTATCCTAGCTGCAGCTATCACTCTGCCTCTTGGTATTACAACTTCAAAAGAATACGCAGAACTAGAGTGGCCAATCGATATCGCGATTGCTGTAGTATGGGTATGTTACGCTGTTGTTTTCTTCGGTACTTTAATCAAGCGTAAAGTGTCACACATCTACGTGGCTAACTGGTTCTACGCTGGTTTCATCATTACCGTTGCTGTTCTGCACATTGTTAACAGCATGGCTGTTCCTGTATCTCTAACTAAATCATATTCAATCTACGCAGGCGCTGTAGATGCAATGGTTCAGTGGTGGTATGGTCACAACGCTGTAGGTTTCTTATTAACAGCTGGTTTCCTTGGTATGATGTACTACTTCGTACCTAAGCAAGCTGGTCGTCCAGTTTACTCATACCGTTTATCGGTTGTTCACTTCTGGGCACTTGTTTCTCTTTATATTTGGGCTGGTCCTCACCACCTACACTACACAGCTCTACCTGACTGGACTCAGTCTCTAGGTATGGTTATGTCAGTAATCCTATTCGTTCCTTCTTGGGGTGGTATGATCAACGGTATCATGACGCTTTCTGGCGCATGGCACAAACTTCGTACAGACCCTGTACTTCGTTTCTTAGTTGTATCGCTTTCTTTCTACGGTATGTCTACGTTCGAAGGCCCAATGATGGCTATCAAGTCAGTAAATGCTTTATCTCACTACACTGACTGGACTGTTGGTCACGTACACTCAGGTGCGTTAGGTTGGGTTGCTATGATTTCAATCGGTGCAATTTATCACTTAATCCCTGCACTATTTGGCCATGGCAACATGTATAGCGTTAAGCTTGTTAACACACACTTCTGGTTACACACTGTAGGTGTAGTTTTATACATCGTTGCAATGTGGATCTCTGGCGTAATGCAAGGTCTAATGTGGCGTGCAGTTAACTCTGACGGTACATTAATGTACAGCTTCGTTCAGTCTTTAGAAGCTTCTAAACCTTTCTACATTATGCGCTTTATTGGTGGTGTATTCATCGTAGCTGGTATGCTTGTTATGGCTTATAACACTTACCGTACTGTTACAGCGAGAAGTGGTTCTTTAACTGCTGACGCTAATACACAAATGGCATAACAGGGGTGTAAAGTATGAGCAATAATAACTCTACCAACAAACATGAAATCGTAGAAAAGAATGTTGGCCTTATGGCTATTCTGACTGTTTTCGCGATTAGCTTTGGTGCACTTGTAGAAATTACTCCACTAATGTTCCAAAAAGACACAACTCAACCTGTTGATGGCTTACGCCCTCTAACAGCGCTTGAAATGGAAGGCCGCGATATTTACATCCGTGAAGGTTGTTACAACTGTCACTCACAGATGATCCGTCCTTTCCGTGATGAAGTTGAGCGTTACGGTCACTACTCTGTAGCTGGTGAATCAGTATGGGACCACCCATTCCAATGGGGTTCTAAGCGTACTGGTCCTGACTTAGCACGTGTAGGTCAACGTTACTCAGATGACTGGCATTATGCACACTTAATGGACCCTCGTTCAGTGGTTCCTGAGTCAAACATGCCAGCTTATCCTTGGTTAGATGAAAACGTACTAGATGGTAACTTAACCGCTAAGAAGCTTGAAGTATTCCGTGGCTTTGGTGTGCCTTACACTGATGAGGACATTCAAGGTGCAGAAGCTGCAGTTAAAGGCAAAACAGAAATGCAAGCCCTTATTGCTTACCTTCAGCAACTTGGCACACACTTGAAGTAATTTGATATGGATTACGGCACATACAGAGGCATTTTGACTCTGGTAATTTTGGTACTATTTATTGTGATAGTTGTGTGGGCATACAGCAAGCGTACAAAAAATCGTTTTGACGATGCTGCTAATGCTATTTTTGAAGATGAAAAAAAACACAACAGCACAATCTCTAATGAGGAAAAGGAGTCTGAAAAATGACTAGCTTTTGGAGTATTTGGGTCATTGTATTGACCATCGCATGTTTGGCTATTATTTTCGGCCTTCTGCTTTGGAACCTGAAAAACTATACAGGTGTCAAAGAAGGTGAAAGTTGTGGTCATGAGTTTGACGGCATTGAAGAATTAAACAATCCATTACCTAAGTGGTGGACTTACTTATTCTTCGCAACATTTGTTTGGTCAGTTTACTACCTAGCAATGTATCCAGGTCTTGGTAATTTCCAAGGCTTCTTGAAGTGGACAAGTTCTAACCAAGGTGTAACTTCTGTTGAAGAGTCTAAGCAAGCTACAGCTGCAGCGAAAGCAAACGGCGAGTGGGTTCAGTTAGACCAAGAGTATGTTGCCGCCGATGAGCGTTTTGGTCCTATCTTCCAAGCATTTGCTAAGCAAGACATCGAAACACTAGCTGCAAATGACGAAGCACTAGAGATCGGTCAACGTCTATTCGCTCAAAACTGTGCACAGTGTCACGGTTCTGATGCGCGTGGTGGTATGGGCTTCCCTAACCTAACAGACAACGATTGGTTATACGGCGGCAAACCTGACCAAATCAAAGCAACTCTACTTCACGGTCGTGTTGCGGCGATGCCTGGTTGGAAAGACGCACTTGGTGAGCAAGGCATTAAAGAAATGACAGCTTACGTATTAAGCCTTTCAGGTCGTAAAGTTAACCAAAAAGATGCTGACGCAGGTAAAGCTAAATTTGCAATGTGTGCAGCGTGTCACGGTATGGATGGTAAAGGTTCAGTTGCTCACAACTTACCTTTCGGTGCACCAAACCTAACTGACAACATTTGGTTGTACGGTGGTTCTCAGCGCGCAGTTGAAGAAACACTAGCGAACGGCCGTGCTGGTGTAATGCCAGCTTGGAAAGACATTTTAGGTGAAGAAAAGGTTCACCTATTAACAGCTTATGTTTATAGCTTATCTCAGAAAAAATAAGCGATTAGCTAAGATTATTTGAGATCAAAAAAGCCTCCATTTGGAGGCTTTTTTTTAGGTATTTATTAGCAAATAAGATAATATAGCAACACAGTTTTTTATCTTTGAGCACGCTATGAACCCTACCCCTTGGTATAAGAATTTTTGGCCTTGGTTTTTAATGTTTTTCCCTGTTGCAACAATTATTGCCTGTATTGGTTTAGTTGTTTTCGCTGTTGGGAATGGTCCTGATATGGTTGTAGATGATTACTACAAAAAAGGCAAAGCGATAGATTTAGAGCTCAGTAAATTTAATAAAGCAAAAGCGCTTTACTTACACGGCGACTTAGACGTAAGTGAAGACAGCGTCACTTTTACTTTCACGAAAGGCGATTTTAGCAAAGTGACTGCAATTAAAGCTTCTTTTTACCACCGTACTATCAAAAAACATGATTTTACCGCAACTTTGTTAGCGAATGCGTCTGGTAGCTACACTGCCCTACTAGAAAATGTTCAGACTGGCGCTTATACAATTTTCTTAGAGCCAATGGACAACAGTTGGAAGATGAAAGAAGATTTATTAATTCCGACAACAGAAACAATAAAAGTCTCGCCTGAATACAACAAATCACTGAAGTAAGTTTATGTCTAAGTCTTGTTTCCATTGCCTAGAGCCAATACCTTCGGGTTTCGATGACCATGTTCATTATGAAGGTAAAGATGAGTCAGTTTGTTGTATCGGATGCAAAGCAGTTGCTGAAACGATTATTTCTCAGGGAATGACTGATTATTATAAATTTCGAACAGACACCGCTGGTAAAGTTGATGTTTTAGTACCGGAGCAGTTATCTCTTATAAAGAGCTATGATAATCAAGACATACAAGCAGACTTTGTAACTTCACAAGGTAACTTATCTGAGGTCTTACTCAGTGTTGAAGGCATTAGTTGCGCAGCATGTGCATGGTTAATTGAAAAGCAACTACTCGCTATTGAAGGCGTAGCACGCGTAGATGTTAATACTTCGACATATCGCGCCATGATCCTCTGGAATAAAGACAAAGTACTTTTAAGTGAAATAATTAAAGCACTGATGGAAATTGGATACAAAGCCTATCCATTCCAAGCTGATGACGAAGCAGCTCAGAAACAAGCAACAGCAAAGGCCTATATTCGCCGTTTAGGTGTCGCTGGTTTAATGACCATGCAGGTCATGATGTTCGCCTTTGCGATGTATTTCGGCATGTTTTCTGGCATGGAAGAGGACTTCGAGCAATATTTTAGATGGATCAGCCTCGTTCTTGCGACGCCAGTTATCCTCTATTCAGCACTCCCTTTCTTAACCAATGCCGTGAAAGGATTGAAAGCGAAGCAGTTAAATATGGACTTGCCCGTTTCTCTCGCAATATTTGGGGCTTATGGTGCCAGTGCTTATGCGACTGTCATGGAAGTGGGTGAAGTTTATTTCGAATCTATTTGTATGTTTACCTTTTTGCTCTTACTGGGCAAATATCTTGAGTTTAGAGCCAGACTTAAAGCCTCTGAATTCACTGCAAACCTGCAAAAACTATTACCTTTAACAGCCAGAAAACTGTTGGACGACGGCACTGAAGATGTTGTCGCTGCTCGTAATCTAAAATTAAATGACAAAGTACTCATTAAGGCCGGTGAAACCATTGCTGCAGATGGTATTGTCATCTACGGCAGCAGTACAGTCGATGAATCTATGATGACAGGTGAACATCTACCTGTTAAAAAACAACTAAACAGCCAAGTATTTGCGGGTACAGTCAATCACGATGGTCTAATGACAATCGAAATCAATAAAATTGGCCAAAATACGCTCCTGAACCAAATCATTCGGCTGCAGCATAATGCGTTAAGCAAAAGACCAAAATTGGTTGAGGTAACAGACAAAGTTGCCCAATGGTTTGTTGCGTGTTTGCTTGTATTTGCTTCAATGACTGCGATTGGCTGGTATCAGATTGATCCTGAACAAGCTTTCTGGGTGACAATCGCCGTGCTTGTTGCCACTTGTCCTTGTGCGCTTAGTTTAGCTATTCCTACCGCATTAACCTGTGCTGTTGCCACGTTAACCAAAAAAGGCATATTAATCAAAGAAGCCCATGTGCTCGAAACACTAACAAAATTAACTCGTGTTGCATTTGATAAAACCGGCACTTTGACCGAAGGTAAATTTTCAATCGCAAAAACAGAGCTATTTTCATCTGAATTCACAGAAGAAAAAGTACTCGCTCTTAGTGCTAGCTTAGAAAAATACTCTGAGCACCCTATTGCCGCAGCCTTTTTAGAACATGCTTCTGAATATCACGAGCTTAACGACGTCACTGTTCACCCAGGTATTGGGATCAGTGCCAAACTTGGAATAAACGAGCTTTCTCTTGGTAAAACAGGTTGGTTTGGAGTTAGAGACAGCCAAGCTCAAGCTACTTTATTTATCAATCAAGAGCCGATTGCTGATTTTTATCTCACTGATAAAGTCAGAAGTAATGCATTAAGTGTTATCGAACACCTAAAAGGCTCAGGCTTGACTTGTCATATGTTAACAGGCGATAGCTCAAACGCCGGTGAAACCCTATCAAAACAGCTGAAATTAGACAGTTTCCAATCAAACTGCTCACCAGAGGAAAAACAAAAAGCCGTTGAATCTTGGTCAAAAAACAATGAGATTGTGGCCATGATCGGTGATGGTGTTAACGACAGCCCTGTATTTAATAGTGCGCACTTATCAGTTGCAATGGAAACTGGTGCTGATATTTCAAAAAATACCGCTGACGTCGTGTTACTGAAAAGTGATTTAAACTCAATCAACACATTGAGAGAGGTCGCAATTAGCACTCGTCGTATAGTTAAACAAAACCTCGCTATTTCACTATGCTATAACGGTTCAATTTTACCACTTGCTGCACTTGGATTAATTCCACCATGGGTTGCAGTAATCGGTATGACAACCAGCTCTATTGTTGTTATTTGTAACTCTTTAAGGTTATTAAAACTATGAGTATTATCTATATTCTGATCCCTATCGCGATCCTATTTGTAATTATCGCAATCGGGATTTTCTTTTGGGCTGTGAAAAGTGAGCAGTTTTCTGACTTAAATAAACAAGGCCACAGTATTTTATTCGAAGACGATAAAGACAAACATACTAAAAGCAGTAATGAACGAGATTAGTTTATTCAGTGCATTCATTATGGGGTTAGTAGGCAGTGGTCACTGTATAGTCATGTGCGGTGGTGTTGCTTCAAGCCTTCAACTTGCAAGTAAAAATTTACCAGCGGTCAAAGTCAGCCTTGCATATAACTTTGGCCGTATAACAAGCTATTGTGTCGCAGGGTCCCTAGTAGCAACACTTGGCGCCAGTTTTGCCAAACAAAATACAAGTTTTGCGCTAGGTGTAAAGATTTTTAGTGGGGTCTTTATGATCTTACTCGCGCTTTACGTGATGCGCCTTGCTAACACACTCAAATTTGTTGAAAGTATGGGTAAAACCCTACTCTGGCAACATATCGTCAAATTCAATAAGCTTTTCTTACCCGTTGATAGTTTAAAAAAAGCATTTGGCTATGGCATGTTATGGGGGTGGCTACCATGCGGGTTAGTATATTCAGCTTTAATTTGGACTTTGCAAGCAGAGTCAACATTGCATGGTGCAAGCATTATGATGGCATTCGCCTTGGGTACTTTACCAGCTATGCTAACCATTGGGCAATCAGCCCAACATCTTAGCCGCTTTTTAAATCACAATCTGGTAAGATTAGCGCTAGGCAGTATTTTTGTATGGTATGGATTCTATCTACTAATCATTGCAACTGATAAATTAGTACATTAATCTATGTCGTGCGTCTAATTTTAATGGATTTATTATGGATTTAAGCAATCAAAACCGTTCTAAAGGTAACTGTACTATCAGTTGTAATAACTGCAGTATCAGTCAGTTATGCTTACCATTCTCTCTGAATGGTAGTGAAATGGACAAACTAGATGAAATCATTGAGCGTAAAAAGCCGCTTCACAAAGGTGACTTCCTATTCGAATCGGGTAATGCGCTAAACTCAATTTTTGCTGTTCGCTCTGGCTCGTTTAAATCCTACACACTTTCTGAACAAGGTGATGAACAAATTACAGGTTTTCATTTAGCGGGGGATTTAGTTGGTTTCGATGCAATTAATAAAATGCAGCATCAAAGCTTTGCACAAGCCCTAGAAACATCAATGGTATGTGAAATCCCTTTCGAAACACTTGACGAATTAGCAGGAAAATTACCAAAGCTTCGTCAGCAAATCATGCGCCTGATGAGTAATGAGATCAATTACGATCAAGAAATGCTGTTACTTTTAAATAAAAAGACTGCCGAAGAGCGATTAGCGACATTTATTTATAACTTATCAAATCGTTTCGGTGAACGTGGTTTCTCACGTAAAGAATTTAGATTTACCATGACTCGAGGTGAAATCGGGAACTACTTAGGCCTAACAGTTGAAACGATTAGTCGCCTTCTAAGCCGTTTCCAAAAGGCTGAGATCATTAAAGTTGAAGGTAAGTTTATTACTATCTTAGACATTCCGGGCTTGGCAAAAACTGCTGCAATTAGTTGTTGATCTAAGGCAACTTTCTCACCGTTTATACTTTCACCTTTGGCTAGATGCGTTACACTAAACGTGTACAATTTAGCCAAACAGGTGAATTCCATGGACCAAATTAAGCATATCTTAGCCGTTGTAGATCCAACTAAAGAACAACAACACAGTTTACAACGCGCAGTCAGTTTAGCTCAGAAGACTGGCGCAAAAATCACAGCATTCCTTTCTATTTACGATTTCTCATATGAAATGACCACCATGCTTTCTAAAGAAGAGCGTGATGCTATGCGTGACGCAGTCATTAAAGACAGAGAAGCGTGGCTAGATGAATTAACCGCAACTTTTGTCGACATTGAAATAAAAAAACAAGTTGTTTGGCATAACCGTCCTTTTGAGGCCATTATAAAAACGGTTATTCACAGTGATTATGATTTAGTGGTTAAAAGTACCCATCAACACGATACATTAAAATCTGTTATTTTTACGCCAACTGATTGGCATCTAATCCGTAAATGCCCTGCACCTGTTTTACTCGTAAAAGACCATGCTTGGCCAGAACATGGTCATGTACTTGCTGCCGTGAATGCAGCATCTGACAACGAACAGCACCAAGCCCTTAACGATCGGATCATTACTGATGCTAAGTTCATCTGTAACATTGCCGATGCAAAACTCAGTATCGTTAACACTTACCCAGCTACACCAGTCAATATTGCTATTGAGATCCCCGAGTTTAATCCATCTCAATATAATGAGGCTGTAAAAAAGCACCACGAAGATGAAACTTATGCGTTGGCTGAAAAGTTTTCTTTAGAGCGCGGTCAATGCGTTATCAAAGAAGGTCTGCCTGAAGATGTAATTCCTTATGTCGCAAAAGAGTTTAAATCAGAACTTGTTGTGATTGGTACTGTTGGCAGAACTGGTCTAAGTGCAGCTTTAGTCGGGAATACTGCAGAGCACGTTATCGATAGTTTAGATTGCGATGTATTAGCTCTCAAACCTGATGGATATAAAAGCCCACTAGAAGATTAATTATACTGCGCCAAACCACCTTAGACGTGCATTTTAAGGTGGTTTGGGTATAATGCGCCCTTATTTTTTCCGTCATTTAAATAGGGGGCCGAGTGTCTCACTCAAAAGAAGCCAAAACCGCTTATAACCTGAATAAACTTCAAAAGCGTCTGCGTCGATTAGCTGGTCAAGCTATTGGTGATTTCAACATGATCGAAGAAGGCGATCGTGTCATGGTTTGCCTTTCTGGCGGTAAAGATAGCTACACCCTGTTAGATGTGCTTCAACATCTTCAGCGCGTTGCCCCTATTAAATTTGACGTGTTTGCGATCAACCTTGACCAAAAACAGCCGGGCTTCCCAGAGCATATTTTGCCTGAATATTTAGATGGTCTAGGCATCGAATATAAGATCGTTGAAGAAGACACTTATAGCATTGTAAAAGATAAGATCCCTGAAGGTAAAACAACTTGCTCACTATGCTCACGTCTTCGCCGCGGCATTTTGTACCGCACAGCAAAAGAAATGGGCGCGACTAAAATCGCCCTTGGTCACCACCGCGATGACATGATTGAAACCATGTTTTTAAACATGTTCTACGGCGGTAAGTTAAAAGGCATGCCAGCCAAACTCATGAGTGACGACGGTCAGCACATGGTGATCCGCCCTCTGGCTTACTGTAAAGAAGCTGATATTGAACAGTACGCAACAGCGCAAGCGTTCCCGATTATTCCTTGTAACTTGTGTGGCTCTCAAGAAAACCTTCAGCGCAAACACGTTAAAGCCATGTTACATGAGTGGAATAAATCAAACCCAGGTCGTATTGAGAGTATCTTCACAGCAATGCAAAACGTCGTACCTTCGCATTTAGCAGATGGTGAGTTGTTTGATTTTAAAAACCTGCAAACCGGTGAAGTGATTGACGGCGGTGATATTGCCCTTGATAAACCTGACTTCAAAGAGCCAGTAATGGAACAGGAAGAAGTGTATAACTCAGTAAAAATCCAACCTATCGAGTTGGTTTAATCCTCTTGAACAAAGCCGCTAATTCATTTAGCGGCTTTTTGCTGCGAAAATCATAAATTACAACAATAACTCTTCCCATAATTTCAGCTCTATTTAACTTACAACGAATGAAGCTGTTAGACCAACTGATTTAAAGTTAGGTCAAGCCTACTTATAAATCTCAGGCATAAAAAAAGCGACCAATTGGCCGCTTTCTTCATTTAAAACAACAATTACGCGTCGTTTTGCTCTTCTTTTGCTTTTTCAACTGAAATAGCAAGTTCAGTTAATGCATCCGGGTTTGCAACACTTGGCGCATTTGTCATTAAACAAGATGCCTGCGTTGTTTTCGGGAACGCAATCACGTCACGAATATTGTCTGTTCCGCAAAGTAGCATAACCAGACGGTCAAGACCGAATGCAAGACCTGCATGTGGCGGTGTTCCGTACTTAAGCGCGTCAAGTAAGAAACCAAACTTATCTTCTTGCTCTTGCTCTTCAATACCTAGAATGCGGAATGCAGCTTGTTGCATATCGTTATTGTGAATACGAACCGAACCACCACCTACTTCATAGCCATTCAGTACCATGTCATATGCATCACTGATGGCAGCTGCTGGGTTAGCTTCAAGTTCTGCAGCAGAGATATCTTTTGGTGCAGTAAATGGGTGGTGTACTGCATGAAGGTTTCCTTCGTCGTCTTCTTCGAACATCGGGAAGTCTACAACCCATAATGGTGCCCACTTGTTTAGATCTGTAAGTTCAAGATCTAAACCTACTTTCAGACGTAACGCGCCCATAGCTTCGTTTACAACATTGCGCTTATCAGCACCGAATAGGATGATGTCACCAGTTTGCGCATTTGTGCGCTCAAGCAGTGAATTAATGACTTCTTCATTTAAGAATTTAGCAATTGGAGATTGCACACCTTCAACGCCTGCGTCACGGTCATTAACTTTCATCCAAGCTAGACCTTTCGCACCGTAGATACCTACAAACTTTGTATATTCATCAATTTGCTTACGAGAAAGCTTTGCACCACCTGGTACAGTTAATACTGCAACACGACCTTTTTCATCGTTTGCAGCTGCAGCTAATACTTTGAACTCTACATCTTTAACAATATCAGCAACATCAACAAGCTCTAACGGGTTACGTAGGTCTGGCTTGTCTGAACCATAACGGCTCATCGCTTCGCTGTAAGGCATTGTTGGGAACGCACCTAAATCTACATTTAGAAGTTCTTGCCACATTTCACGAATTAAACGCTCAGTTACTTCACGAACTTGATCAGACGTCATGAATGACGTTTCTAAATCGATCTGTGTGAATTCAGGCTGTCGGTCAGCACGTAAATCTTCATCACGGAAACACTTAACGATTTGATAGTAACGATCGAAACCAGACATCATCAGTAATTGCTTGAATAACTGAGGAGACTGAGGTAACGCATAAAAACTACCTTTGTGCACACGACTCGGTACTAAATAGTCACGGGCACCTTCTGGCGTCGCTTTAGTAAGCACTGGCGTTTCGATGTCTAAGAAGTCATTTGTGTCTAAGAAACGACGCACAAAGCTGCTTGCTTTAGCACGAAGCTTAATTCTGTCTGACATTTCAAGGCGACGCAGATCTAAGTAGCGATACTTTAAACGACGCTCTTCAGAGTTTTGCTGGTTAAAGTCTAGTGGTAATGGCTCAGAACGGTTAATAACCGTTAAACTAGTGCCTAAAATTTCAACTTCACCCGTTGCCATATCTTTGTTGATTTGGCTTTCAGGACGCGCACGTACAGTACCCGTTACTTTTACACAGAACTCTTGACGTAACGTATTAGCCACATCCATCAGACCTTCAACTTCAGGGTCAAATACCACCTGAACTAACCCTTCACGGTCACGTAAGTCGATGAAAATTAGACCACCTAAGTCACGACGTTTGTTGATCCAACCACATAGTTCTACTTCTTGACCAACATGGCTGCTGTTTAAATTTCCGCAGTATATAGAGCGCATAGCATTCCTGTTTGTTCAGCAAGCTTAGTGCTGAACTTCGTTTAATGAAAAAATTGCTCCAATTATATAAAAATCGCAGTTAATGTCATCCTTGAAGTGCCGAGCTTTCGCAATAGTTTGTAAATTTTCCAACTAATGCGCGTATTTGTTACACTCTCGTGCTCATATTAAGTCATTTATTCAGAAATATGCTTTATTTAGGTTGCCCACAATGGAGTAGCACTCACTGGAAAGGTCGTTTTTTTTCGTCTAACTGTGCGCCAAGCAATATGCTCTCAGAATATGGTCAAATCTTTAACACTGTTGAAGGTAACACCAGTTTTTATGCTGACCCCAAACCTGACACCATAAAAAAATGGTATCAATCAGTGCCTGAGGATTTTAAATTTACCTTTAAGATACCGAGACGCTTTAGTCATGACATGGCGTTACAACATTGCCAAGATGACTTAAAAGTTTGGCTTGATTTGTTCAGCCCGCTTTTCCCAAAAATCGGACAAGTAATGCTGCAATTACCCAAATCATGTGGCCCTGAATATTTACATCGAATTGAAAACTTCTGTGCTTTATTGCCTGATGAGCTTAATCTTGGCGTTGAAGTAAGACATTTAGGCTTTTTTGATAAAGGCGATACTGAGCGTCATTATAATCAATTTTTGATGAAGCATAATTACAACCGCATCATGATGGATACGCGCCCTCTTTTTAGTGAAATACCAAACACAGAAGCGGTCATTGATGCTCAGGCTAAAAAGCCTAAAGTACCACTTCACGTAATAGCCACCAGCAATGCGCCTATCATCAGGTATGTCGGCACATCAAACCTTGAAGACAATAGAGCTTTTTACAAACCTTGGTTAAATAAAATTCGTTTGTGGCTTCAAGAAGGCAAAACTCCCTATGTGTTTTTCCATACCGCCGATAACTATGACGCACCGCTTTTAGCTCGACAATTTATTGCTGATTTAGGTCTTGAACATAATGTCAGTTTGCCATTTCCTGCTGAAAAAGAAGCAAAGCAAAACTCATTGTTTTAGAATTGAATCAAATTAGAATAGAGAACTACCAGTGCCCCACCCTTACATACACTATTTCAGTCATTACCCTGAGAATATTCAAGCGCAAGTCGATATGCTTATCAGTAATAATAAGCTACTAACGTTTTTCAAAAACAAATACCCTGTCGGTCATTCACTAAAAAACGATAAATTGCTTTTTGAATTCACGAATGAGCTCAAGCAAAGATATTTGAAGAATGCCCCTAAGCTGCAACAGGTTCAGTACAAAAAACAAAAAGATTTGGTTAAAAATGCACTAGGCACACACACCTTTAAAAGCCATCAACATGGTGGAAAATTAAAAGCTAAACACGAAATCGCCATTGCAGATCAACTTCGTTTAGCACCTGAACCACTCCTAAAAGCTTTAGTTGTCCATGAATTAGCACACTTCAAAGAGAAAGATCACAATAAAAGTTTTTACAACCTGTGTTGCCATATGGAGCCTGAATATCATCAGCTTGAACTAGAGTTGAGGTTGTTTTTAGTGCTCCAGCAAGAGCAACTTAGTTTTTATTAAGCACAATAAAAGCAGGCGATGCCTGCTTTTCTATTCAAACTTTAATTTTTATAGACCTAATTCAGCCATGAAATCATCGTCAGCATCATCGCTTTCATCATTACTTGCAGCGGCTTTTGTTTTAGAAGCATCTTGTTTCGCTTTATTAGCCTTGGCTTGATTTTCAATAATTGAATCTGGATCCACCGATTCAGCAATGTCGAAATCATGTAGTTTAATAAACTCAGTCTTGTCCATCGCTAATTCAAGGTAGAAAATATTCTGGTTTTGCGTCGTGAATGTAACACGACGCGCCTGAGGGCGATCCATCGTCGTATCTACAGAGATTTGCACCTGCTTGTTAATCGCCATCATCTTAGGCTGATTCTGTGTAATAGATGTGTGTAGTTGTTCACGAACCTTACCAGTGAAATCACCGACCATTTGGTTCATTAACTCACCTAATACGTTTGATACGTCATCAGACAAGTGACTCTGTGCAATTTCTTCTTCCGGCATACCCATGTTACGCATGTAATCTTGGTAAATTTCCATCGCCGCTTGCTGAGTGAAGTTCATCACAACAAGCCCTGTGAAGCCGCCATCGAACAATACAAAACAACCAATATCAGGTCGCATGCATGTACGCGTGATTTTTTGCACCATTGCTGAATATGAAATTTGATTGCCACTAGCTGAGGACAAAACTTCGGTCACTGAGTGGCACAGGGTTGATAAAATATCTTCTGTGCTAATCACTTTGTTTCTCGCCATTTTTTTCTCTTTGTTATCTAACCGAACTTGCGCATAAGATATGTGACTAGTTAAGAAGTTACAACAACAATGTAACATTAAAAACAAAATTACAATCAAGCTGTATGTTTAGCGAACAACTTTTATTTATTCACAAGCACTTCATTAACTTTAGAAGCTAATTAGGCTTTCTACAAATGTAAGAAGTCGAATTATCAAATTGTTATAATTTTTTACTGAACTTATTTGATTTAAAACCTATTTATTTATATCTGGATTTGTTTAGACGAGATATTTTCGCTAAAGGCCATGTAAAAATAAGGCAAATAGCCATTACCAAAATTGATTCAGTTTGATCTTTAACTACTGAAAAATAAGTACATGAAAGAATGGTCGTGACTATCGTTAGCCATAATGTAATGTACAAAAAACGGAACTTATGAAAAAAGTCGCAAAGCTTTAAAAACAACATGCAGAAATCCTTGCATAGAAAAACAGAACTAAATAGTAGTCCATACAATTTAATAGATAATTGATCATATCGACATTTTAAGCAAATTTTTAATAAATACTTTCAAATTTTTAACCTAATCGCCTAAATACAATTAATCCCTGACTAATTTTTCAAAAATGCTAAAATAACCAGATTATTTTTAAAGAGAGATACACAGTGACTGGCAAAGACAGTATTTACGCCAATCAAATTGAAGTGAAAGACTTTACTTTCGACGCTAATGTTGTTGAAGTTTTTCCAGACATGATCCAACGCTCCGTGCCAGGATACGCAACAATAGTCAGTACCATGGGCAAACTTGCGGGCCAGTTTGCGCAAAGCAACTCTAACTTATACGACTTAGGTTGCTCTTTGGGTGCAGTGACTTTGAGTATGCGTCGTAATATCGAAAAAGAAAATTGTACTATTATCGCCATTGATAACTCTGAACCTATGGTAGAACGCTGTAAACTTCATCTAAAAGGCTTTAAATCCGACGTACCAGTTGAAGTAAACTTAGCCGATATCAATGATGTTAATCTTGAAAATGCCAGCGTTGTTGCAATGAACTTTACCTTACAGTTTATTCCGCCTGAGCAACGCCGTGCATTGCTAGAAAAAATTTACAATAGCCTTAAGCCTGGTGGTGTACTTCTACTCAGTGAGAAATTTCGTGGCGAAAATGAGCAAGCAGATAACTTACTCATTGATTTACACCATGACTTTAAACGTCATAACGGCTACTCAGAATTAGAAATAAGTCAAAAGCGTACTGCTATCGAAAATGTGATGCGCACAGATTTACTGAGCACTCATCTGACGCGCTTATCTGATATTGGCTTCTGTCAAACTCAGGTTTGGTATCAATGCTTCAACTTCTGCTCAATGGTTGCGATTAAATAACGGAATTAAAATGAATACTTGGTTTACAGATTTTTACGCGGCCATTGCCAAAGGCCCGCTTAGTCACTGGTTAGATACACTTCCGGCGCAATTAACACATTGGCAAAAAGAAGCACAACATGGTGATTGGCCGAAATGGGAGAAGGTACTTAAGAACCTACCAGAGTCAAACACACAGCATATTAATATCACAGATAAAGTTGAGTTTGGTCTGGAGACAGAGTTATCTGAAGGCCACACAAAACAACTGACACACTTACTAAAGCGCATGATGCCGTGGCGCAAAGGCCCTTTTCATATCCATGGCATTCACATTGATACTGAGTGGCGCAGTGATTGGAAATGGGACCGCTTAGTTGAGCACATTAGTCCACTTCATGGACGTACTGTTTTAGATATCGGTTGCGGCTCAGGTTACCATTTATGGCGTATGAAGGGTGCGGGTGCAGAGTTTGTCGTTGGTATTGACCCATCAGACTTATTTTTATCGCAATTCCAAGCTATAAAACATTTCAATCAAGATGAAAACGTACACCTTTTACCGCTCGGCGTTGAGCAATTACCAGAGCTAAAGGCCTTTGATACCGTTTTTTCAATGGGTGTTTTATACCATAGACGCTCTCCGATTGATTTTCTTGCGCAGTTGAAAGCCCAATTACGCAAAGGCGGCGAACTCATATTAGAAACTCTGGTAGTTGAGGGCGATGTACATACTGTATTAGTACCTACAGATCGCTATGCGAAAATGCGTAATGTCTGGTTTATTCCAAGCGCAGCAGCATTAACCTTATGGCTTGAGCGCGTCGGGTTCAAAAATATTCGTGTAGTCAACGAAGATGTCACGTCATTAGATGAGCAAAGACGTACTGAGTGGATGGAGACAGAATCTCTGGCTGATTTCCTTGACCCGAACGACCCAACTAAAACAATCGAAGGTTATCCTGCCCCACTTCGCGCGATAATCATCGCAGAGTCTTAATATTTAATATTAAGTACATATTGCTTTAAAAATACGCAGCATAATTAGCTGCGTATTTTATTTGTGAAGGATATCTGTCCTTACCACTTAGATTCAACTAGCCCCACCTAAGCAATTGTTGTAAAATACGCGCGTTTCTAAGCAACCCCTATTAGCAAATTTGAGGAAAACCTGTGAGCGAGAATAAACAGTCTCTTAGCTACAAAGACGCTGGCGTTGATATTGATGCGGGTAACGCACTAGTTGAGCGCATTAAAGGCGTAGTGAAAAAAACTCGTCGCCCAGAAGTAATGGGTGGCATCGGTGGTTTTGGTGCACTATGCGAACTTCCAACTGGTTATAAAGAGCCTGTATTAGTTGCTGGCACAGATGGTGTTGGTACAAAACTTCGCCTTGCTATCGATCTTAAAAAGCACGACACAGTAGGTATCGACCTAGTTGCAATGTGTGTAAACGACCTTATCGTTCAAGGTGCTGAGCCACTATTTTTCCTTGACTACTATGCGACAGGCAAACTAGACGTTGACGTTGCTGCTGACGTAGTAACTGGCATTGGTAAAGGTTGTGAGCTTTCTGGCTGTGCGCTTATCGGTGGTGAAACTGCTGAAATGCCGGGTATGTACGAAGGTGATGACTATGATATGGCTGGCTTCTGTACTGGTGTTGTAGAGAAATCAAAAATCATCGACGGTACTAAAGTAGCAGCTGGCGACCAACTTATCGCACTTGCTTCAAGCGGCCCTCACTCAAACGGTTACTCGCTTATTCGTAAAGTACTAGAAGTATCAGGCGCAGATACAAATTCTGAATTCGAAGGTAAAACATTAGGCGAACACCTAATGGAACCTACACGTATTTACGTTAAATCTATCTTAGAACTACTAAAAGACGTAGACGTGCATGCGCTTTCACACATCACTGGTGGCGGTTTCTGGGAAAACATTCCGCGCGTATTACCTGAGTCGGCAAAAGCGGTTGTTAAAGGCGATAGCTGGCAATGGCCTGCAGTGTTCAACTGGTTACAAGAAAACGGTAACATTGAAACACACGAAATGTACCGTACATTCAACTGTGGTGTTGGTATGATTTTAGTGGTTCCTGCTGACAAGCTTGAGCAGAGCCTTGAGATCTTAAAAGCACAAGGCGAAGATGCTTGGCACATTGGTGAAATTCAAACTGCAGCTGCAGGTGAAGAACAAGTAGAAATCATTGGTGGTGCTGAGTAATGTCAGCATCGCGTATTGTTGTTTTGATTTCAGGCAGCGGGTCAAACCTGCAAGCCATTATGGATGCTTGCCAAAGTAAGCAAATCAGTGGTGATGTTGTGTCTGTTATCAGCAATAAGGCCGATGCTTACGGCCTAACACGCGCAGAGAACGCAGGCATTAAAACCTGTGTTCTTAGCCACAAAGATTTTGCTTCACGCGAAGACTATGATGCACAACTTGCACAATTAATTGACTCTTTTGACCCAGATCTAGTTGTATTAGCCGGATTTATGCGTATTCTTACTCCTAGCTTAGTGCAAAAATTTAAAGGAAAAATGTTGAACATTCATCCTTCTTTGTTGCCTAAGTATCAAGGGCTGAATACCCACCAAAGAGCAATAGATGCAAAAGACGACGTGCATGGCGTAAGTGTCCACTTTGTAACAGAAGAATTAGACGGTGGACCTGTTGTTTTACAAGCTAGAGTGCCAATTTTAGCGGATGATACAGCAGAGTCACTTGCCCAGCGGGTTCACGAACAAGAACATATAATCTATCCTTTGGCGGTCCAATGGTTCAGCGAACAGAGACTAACAATGGAAGCAGACTATGCCGTTTTTGACAATCAACCCCTTCCACCGCAAGGCGCGCACTACCCAGAATAAAAATATTAGCGCTTGGTTTATTGCACTAAGCGCTATTTTCTCAGCATCAGTTTTTGCTAATACACTTACTCCTTATAGAGCTGAGTACGAAGTAAGCCGTAAAGGGTCTATTCAAGGTACTGCCCTTCGCGAATTAACTAAAAATGCTGATAATACTTACATTCTCACCTACCAAAGTGATATTGAATGGATGATCTTTTCTGATGAACGTAACGAAAGATCTAAATTCAAATTCTTAAACGGTCAAGCTGTACCGCTTGAATATGCGATGTCTCGTAAAGGTACGGGTCCTGACAAGCAATATAATCTTGTGTTTGATCAAACAAAAAAACAAATTATCGCAAGTAAGAAAAAGCAGCCATTAAAAGTAGATTGGAAAGAAGATCAAAAAGATTTACTCACTTATCAACTACAGCTACGAAATGACTTAAAAGCAGGAAAAACTTCATTTAGTTATCCAATCATTGACAAAAATGGCAGTCAGCGTAATTACGATTTCGAAATTGATGGAAAAGAAACTATTACACTTCCTATTGGTAATGTTGAAACCATCCGTGTAAAACGTCTATATGATAATGATAAAAGGCAAGCAACTGCTTGGTTTGCACCTGAATATGATTATTTACTCGTTAAAATGTATAAAGGCAAGGAAGGGATTGAACAATTCCAAGTCCAACTAAAACAGTATGACAAATAAAGTGACCTCACCGACATAACAAAAAAGCCAAGCATTCGCTTGGCTTTTTGCTTTTTTACACAGAAAAATGCTAAATTTTCTCGCCTAACTTAAACAAGGCAAATTCGCCAGGTTCCATCTTTTGCCATTGCTCATCGTTAGTAAGTGGGCGAGTTGCAATCACAGTAACCACATCATTTGGTGTAGTTTCTTGCTGAAAATCAACAACCATATCCGCATCAATTAATGTCGCTTTTCCAAATGGTGCTCTTCGGGTGATCCAATGCAAATTATTTGTGCAAAAAGCCAAAACAAACACACCATCTGTCAGTAGCATGTTGAAGACGCCCTTCTCTCTTAATTCGTTAGCGAGCTTGGCAGCATAGCGAAACACCGACGCCATATTCGAAGGACGTTTTGGATATTTCTCGCGGATTTTGTCTAAAATCCAACAAAATGCCAGTTCACTATCGGTATTACCAACAGGTTTATAAAATTCTGGTTTTAAATCTTGGTAATTTGAAAGCTGACCATTGTGTGCATACGTAATTTCACGGCCCCAGAGCTCACGGGTAAATGGGTGGGTATTCTCTAAACATGTACGACCACGATTGCCCTGACGAATATGGCTTATTACCGAAACACTTTTAATCGGGTAAGCTTTGACTAGTTTCGCAATTTCAGATGTACAACTTGGCTCTGGATCTTTAAAGGTGCGACAGCCTTTACCCTCGTAAAATGTAATGCCCCAACCATCTTTATGAGGACCAGTATTGCCTCCGCGCTCTAAAAGTCCTGAAAAACTAAAACAAATATCCGTAGGAACGTTGGCAGACATGCCCAAAAGTTCACACATTTATATAAAACCCTTTTAAATCAATATAACGCGATAAAGAAAATGCTTGCTGGTCACAGTTTTAGTCTCACATTGAGTATTTAAGTGATGTGAGCGCTTCACTATTCTTTTCGTTTTAACAATATAAAACAGAGCATATTATGACAGTATTCGAATACGGATAACACTAAGAAAAGTAAGGTTTATAGAAGCAATTGTTCGAACATATAAAAAAAGCCCCATAAAGTATGGGGCTGGTTGGTAGATTTTATTAACTGATTATAAACCGAATACTACTTTTTCACTTTTTAGCATACGGCTGCTTAGGTAGCTAAAGATACCAAATAGAGCAAGCGTAATAAGCGTTGATAAAGCTAGCTGAGCCACAGGAATGTCATTGCCTTTAATAAACTCAATCATGGCATATTGCTGCGCTGCGATTGGTAGCCATTGAACAACGTCTGTCGCAATATCATAAGTTGTCACCATGCTCAGTGCCATTGGTACAAATAACACCATAGTGACGTAGGTCTGCGCTTCTTTGAAAGACTTCGCCATGAAAGACACAAACACTTGTAGGCTTGCTGACATCAGTGCAATCGGTAAACCAATCACAAAACAGAACAACATAAATTCAATGCTTAAATTCACACTAAAACCAAGTTGCTCCCAAGGCACCATGCCATAAGCAAACTTTGATACCACTAGGATTAGTGCAAGGCCTAACATTGAGAATGTTGCAATGGCGCCTGATTTCGCTAGTACAATTTGTAAAGTGCTAATTGGGTGGCTTAACAATAATGCGATAGAATTACGCTCACGCTCACCCGCACTGGTGTCAATTGCAAGGTTCATTGCAGCATAGAACAGAGTAAGAACAATAGACAATGTCGCAATACCTAAGAACATACCGCCTTTAGAGTCTGGTGTCGCTTGGTCGTGTACTTGCACATCGACGGCACGCATAAGCGTTGGGTCAACACCTCTGGCCAATAAACGTAAACTAGCTACTTCAGCGTTATAGCGTCCAAGCGCCAGTTCTAATCGAGTGATTGATTTACGTAACTTATCATTCGATTTATCTGCGATCACGGTGACTGTTGCTGGTCGCCCTTCAGACATTTTTTCAGCGTATTCATCGCTAATCTCTAGTACGATTTCTTTAACGTCCTCGCCTGTACCATGAACAATTTCTTTACTCTCTAGGTACTGAACAAGATTAGGGGCTTGCTCTGCATTTTTAATGGTGATTTTTAAGTCTTCTGGTGAGGCAAATTGCTTTAGCATCACAGAGAATAATAAACACATTAAAATGGGAGTACCGATAGCATAATATAAGCCTGCCATGACTGAGCGTTTATCACGGCTTGCATCTAATACTTCTTTTTTAAATAAAACTGACAGTAAGTTCATCATGCTGCAATCCCCTCATCACTACCTATTAATTCAATAAACGCTTCTTCTAGACTTTCTTTTCCTGTGCGTTCACATAATTCTGCAGGAGACCCTTCGGCGACTACCTGACCTTTCGCCATCACCACAACATGGTCGCACAGCGCTGCCACTTCTTGCATTACATGGCTTGAGAACAGCACACAGTGTCCCTGCTCTTTCAGCATGAGTAATAACTCACGAAGAATACGCGTGCTCATAACATCTAAACCACGTGTTGGCTCATCTAGAATAATATTCGTTGGTTTGTGCACTATTGCTTGCGCCAGTGCCGTTTTCATATGCTGGCCTTGCGAAAAGCCTTGGCATCGTCTGTCGGCGATATCATCCATTTTTAACTTGCTTAATACATCTTGGGTCGCAGCTTTTGCAGCTTCTGTTTCCATGCCGCTGAGTTCGGCATAAAACTGAATATATTCGCGCGGTGTTAAACGCTCATATAAACCACATGGATCTGGAAATAAACCCAACTTTTGTTTTGCAGCCATAGGATCTTTTGCGACATCAATACCATCAATCTCAGCATTGCCGCTGTCAGCTTTTAATAGACCAAAAACTGTGCGTAAACAGGTGGTTTTACCTGCACCGTTTGGACCTAATAAACCGGTTATTTTGCCATTTTGAGCAGTAAAGCTTAGGTTATTCATTGCTTTAACTGAACCGATTTTCTTTTCAAGATTATTTACAGAAATCATAGCTTACTCCTTATCATTCGATTCAGTTGCACTTTTAGCATTTAATGCAACACCGTTTAAGTTCATAAAAAACTGTTTACGACTGTCTTTCTCTAAACACGTTGTTTCTAATTCTTCAGTGCCTTTTGAGTCAATAAACTTACCAACAATGTTGGCAGCACAAGTTTGAGATACAACGCCATGCGTCGCAGTTGGTGCGACAAGGTGTTTAGCATTACTCATCTCTACCATTGCCATTTCAGCCCAACTTGCTGGCGTTGCTGGATCTAAACCACCAGATAATAAAAGTGTTGGAATATCGGTTTTAACTGGTTCGTAAAATGACTTATCTACCGGCTTTGCATCCCAAATTGGGCAAGCAATATCAAAGCCCTCAATCATCATACGACCCATATAGGCTTTACTGTGCTCAGCTCTTGATGCATCTGTCAGACTCGGCCAATCTTCTGAGCACACAATCGCACTGTGCATACCCATCGCCATGCTATCCATCATGTCTGTCGAAGATAAAAGACCCACAATCGGTGAGTAATCTCCATTTAATGCTTCGTTTATTGCAAGCGGCACAAGAGCGCGAGTTGTATGGCTGTATAAAGCCATACGAATTGTACTGAACACCTTCATTTTGGTTAGAACTAATGTAATTTTCTTGTGCGTTCTTGGGTGACGTACTGTTGTTTCGATTGCTTGATCGTCTACCTGCTCAAGTAATTTATAAAAGTTTGTTTTAAGGTTTGGATAATTCGCTGAGCAGTTTGCATCAGCTTCACATCTATCAAGCAGAGCATTCATTGAATCATCAATCGCTTTACCAATGGCTGTTAAGCTTTGTTGCATTGGTACAACACCATCCAGTGTGCTGGTAATAACAGAATTTGGGAATTGACGCGTATATTCTTGCGCTATACGTGTACCGTATGACACGCCATACAAATGCAGACCTTTATACCCGAGTGCTTCTCTTACTGCTTCAAAATCTTTGGCCGCCGCAACGGTAGAAAAATGCGATAAATCAACATTTAATTTTGTTTTGCACTTTTGCGTATCTTCTTTGCTGTAAGCGACTAGATCTTCAGTTAAGTCATTAAATTCAAATTGAGAAACTAGATCAGAGCCTTCACATTGTAATTGCATCGACTTACCAGTACCACGCTGGTCAACAAGTAGGATGTCTCTTGTTTCACGCGCATAACGTAGGTTTCTATCAAAAATGAATGCTAAATCCATGGCTGATTGACCAGGGCCACCGGCAAAACCAAGCACTGCCTCATCTGGTTTACTTGGTTTAATGGCAGGAATAACGGCAAAATGGATATCAATCTCGCCATCAGTTGGGTTGTCTGAAAGTGGTTGTTTAATGCTGCCACAAAGTAATCTATCGTCTAAGCCCTTTGCATAGCACGGCGTCAGTTCTGGTTTTACTTTGTTATCTTGCTCAGCAATAGCTGAAGAAGAAAGCCCCATCATTAGTGGCAGAGCCGCTAACTGAAAAAGCCCTATTTTTGAATTGTTACTTCTGCTCATGATTGAGTTCCTTGTTGCTTTTTACACACACTATGGTAATTTTAACTTAGTGTATTGGTGTATTATTGTATTAATACAGTGAGTTCAGATTAATGCTAGAATTTATTAATGTCAACCCCAGTAGTGGCGATCCAATTTATAAACAATTGCACGAGCAAATTGTTCGTTTAATTGTCGGTGGCCAAATACAAGCTGGAGAAGAGTTGCCATCCGTTAGGAAAATTGCAGAATATTTCACCGTGAATCCTATGACTGTTTCACGGGCTATCGGCATGCTCGTCGATCAGGGTTGGCTTGAAAGGCGAAGAGGTCAACCAACTAGAGTAGCCGAAAAACAACCTCAATCCATGCAACAAGGACATGCTCTATTGCATGAAGGCGCCGACCAATTAATACAACAAGCTAAGCAGCTAGGTGTATCAATAGATGAACTAATCGAGATCCTCTCGAACAGATGGGAGCAATAATAATGACAACCGCCCTTTTAGAATACAAAAACGTTCATAAGATATTTAATCAAAACATGGTGTTGAAAAGTATTAACCTAATCATAGAGCCTGGCATGGTAGTAGGTTTACTTGGCAAAAATGGGGCAGGTAAAACAACCCTTTTGCGCAGTGCCTTAGGGCTCATCGAAATTGACACAGGTGAAGTATTTACCCTCGGAGCTAACCCAACTCAATTAAATACTGAATTAAAATCTCAAGTAGGTTATGTGCCACAACAAGCATTCGGATACGAAGGTTTTTCGATTAGAGAAGCATTAGATTTACACTCAAGCTTTTACTGTGAGTGGGATAATTCATTAGAGCAAGACTGGCTAAAACGATTTGAATTAAATCCTGATGATATGGTTGAAAATCTATCTATCGGTCAAAGACAAGCGCTTGCTTTAATTATGGCGATGGCCTATCGACCTAAACTACTTATTTTAGATGAACCAGTGGCAAGTTTAGATCCAATCGCTCGACGTGAGTTCATGTTAGATCTCTTTGATCTATCACTAGAGTCAGGCTCAGGAGTGATCTTCTCAACACATATCACGTCAGATATTGAACGTGTCGCGACTCACGTAGCGCTTGTTAAAGACGGTGAAGTTAAGCTCTTTAATGAACTCGATGAATTAAAATCTTCCATTAGAAAAGTGAACTTTAATCCGACTCAAACTATTAATTTAAGTCAGTTCGATATCCTGCATCAAACCACAAACGCAGCAATAATATCAGGTTACCAAAATGAGCAAATACCTGATGCTTTACATATCTCTTCTTTATCACTCGAACAGTTGTTTGTGGAGCTGCACGCATGAGCAATCAAATAAAAAGAGCATGGTACCGTGGGTTTTATGCTTATTGGTTCAAAGAATGTGGGAGTTTGAATTACCTCTTACCCATGTTTATAGGCGTTTTTGCCAGCGTTCTTATCATGATCAAAAACATAGAAGAGGTATTACCTTTTACTATTTGTTTTACGAGTATTTGTGCGTTTGCTTCAGTTGCTTGGCAAAGCATACGACTGCAAGCCACTGAGTGGCATAAGTTGGTACCTGGCTACACGAAACATATTGTAACGCAAGGCCATATTATCATCATAGTTCCTCATATCATCCTTATATGTGCAGCTCTAATACTTCAGCAGTATCACGCATTAAAGCTTTTAAGTATCTCTACTTTGCTAGGAACAGCTTTCTATTTGAAGTGCCGTGTAACGAGTAAAACATTTAATGCAAGCGCCTATGTATTTTTCGCCATGATTGGGTTAACTATCATCTTGAAAGATATCCCTTTATGGCTTGCTTGTTCGGCAATCTTTGTAACAGTCATTTTAATTCTTCTTAGAGACCGTTTTGGCTCTGCTTTCAAATGGCAACCTCAAGCACTTATTGATTACAAGCACGCACTTCAGTCTGGATGGTCTCCAATCCCGAAAAGCTTTATGAAAGGTTATGGGCAAGGGTTAAATAAATTCTTCTTCCCTTTGAGTTATTTTATGGGTCGTTCTCTTTTGCAGTATACCGCGCTATTACTCGCCATATTTATTTTGCTATTTACCCTGAATTATTTTTATGTAGTTGGACAACCTAGCTTGTTTATTTTCGCAAACTTGTCGTGTGTTTTGGTATTCATGATTTTGTGGACTCGTATTCAAAGACAGCAAGCTTGGAGTACTTTAATCACTTTGCCAATCTATAGTAGTGTCAGTGAGGCGAAACAAAGTTATGTAAAAGCTGGCGAAAAATACGCTTTTTTTATTCTGCTGTGCTCTTTAGTACTGGTTGGTTTTATAGAGTTGATCCGCTTTGAATCGCCAAGCTTTTATTTATCAGCGATTTATACTTTGACTAACTCGGGCGGCGTATTGATATGCTTTGCTGTGGGGAATTTCTGTCGAAAGTCGGCTTTCTTTAGTGTCGCACTGGTTTTTACTCTAGGCTTTGTACTTGCAATTACAGGTATTGTGGTTGAAACCAAAGAATTCGAGCTTGCACATCTAGGGGGCGCGATAGGCTATTTTCTATTTGCGCTTTACGCTAATAGAAAATCTGCGAAACATTTATACACAGACAGCTAAATTTTACCTTATAAACTCATGCCAATTAGAAATACCACTCGATTATGCGGGTTGGTATAAAAATAAAAAGCCCGAACAGAGTTCGGGCTTTTAATATGTTTAAAGATAAAAGAGATTACTTAGCTGCCTTCTTCTTTTTCGGCTTATCTTCTTCTACCCACTTACCGTTTTCATAAGTTGCTTTCCAACCCGTCGCTTTACCTTCCACTTCAGTCATTACATACTGAGTCTTGGTTTTACGAGAGTAGCGAACAACCGCTAAATTGCCTTCTGAATCTTTCTCAGGTGCATCAGCTAGATAATAGAATTTAGGAGAAATTCTATCTCTGAACTGTTTCAGCTCAGCAACTTTAGGTGCACGTGTTTCCCTTGATTTAGGGAATGTGTGTGCCGCTAAGAAGATACCTGAAGCACCATCACGTAATACAAAATACGCTTCTGACTTTTCACAAGGCAGTTCTGGTAAGTGGACTGGATCTTCTTTAGGTGGCGCTGGCTCACCACTTTTCAGTAGTTTACGCGTGTTTTTACAGTCTTCGTTGGTACAACCGAAATACTTGCCAAATCGACCTGATTTAAGCTGCATCTCTGAGCCACACTTATCACAGTCGATAACGGGGCCATCATAACCTTTGATCTTAAACGTACCTTGTTCAACGATATAACCACTACAACCAGGGTTATTACCACAAACATGAAGCTTACGGGTTTCATCAATTAGGTATGAATCCATCGCAGTTTCACATTTCGGACAACGCTTCATCTGCATCAGGGTTTCAGTTTCAACGTCTTCTACATCTGCTGCAACCGCTTCATCACCAGAAACCAAATTCATTGTGGTTGTACAGCGCTCTTTAGGTGGTAGGTTGTAACCAGTACAGCCTAAGAACACCCCTGTTGAAGCTGTTCTGATACCCATCTTGCGATTACACGTCGGACAGTCTATGTCAGTCTCAACCATGACGTTTTGACGCATACCGCCATTTTCTTCGTCACCAGCAGCTACTTCTAGTTGCTCTTTGAAATCAGCGTAAAACTTATCTAGAACCTGAGTCCAGACACGTTCACCTTCAGCAATGTCATCTAAACGCCCTTCCATCTTCGCAGTGAAGTCGAAGTTCATTAAGTCATTGAAGTTCTCAACTAGTCTATCGGTAACAATTTCACCCATCTTTTCAGCAAAGAAACGACGGTTTTCAACTCGTACATAACCACGATCTTGAATGGTTGAGATAATTGCAGCATATGTAGACGGACGACCAATACCACGCTTTTCAAGTTCTTTTACTAAACTTGCTTCAGAGTAACGTGCAGGTGGTTTAGTAAAGTGCTGTTTAGGATCTAAAGCGACTAATTCAACACTATCGCCCACCGCTACCGCTGGTAGAGATTGATCTTCTTCATTTTTCTTACGCACTGAAGGTTGTACTTTAGTCCAACCATCAAAGCGAAGCACTCGACCACGTGCTTTTAGCGTGTAATCACCCGCACCAACCGTAATAGTTGTTAAGTCGTATTCAGCTGGTGTCATTTGACACGCCACGAATTGACGCCAAATTAGCTCATATAGCTTTTTAGCATCAGCATCAACGCCTTCAACATGACCAGATAAAACATTTACATCTGAAGGTCGAATTGCTTCGTGCGCTTCTTGCGCATTGCCTTTAGAGCTATAACGAATTGGGTTTTCAGGTAAATATTTATTGCCGAAGTTGTCGGTAATATAGTCGCGACACATTGCAACCGCATCATTTGATAGGTTGGTAGAGTCGGTACGCATATAGGTAATGTAACCAGCTTCATAAAGGCGCTGGGCCAACATCATGGTTTTCTTAACGCCATAGCCTAAGCGTGTACTTGCAGCCTGCTGCATCGTTGATGTGATGAATGGCGCGCTTGGCTTACTCTTACTTGGCTTTTCTTCTACCTTTACAACACTTAGTGCTGAAGATTCGATAGTTTTAACCGCAGCCATAGCTTGGCTTTCATTAACCGGTTTAAAAGCCTCGCCTTGGTATTTTGTTACCGCAAAACGAACATCTTCTGCTTTTGTTTTCGTATCTGCGTGAATATCCCAGTACTCTTCTGGAATAAATGCTTTGATTTCACGTTCACGTTCTACCAGAAGTCTTACTGCAACTGACTGTACACGGCCCGCAGACAAACCACGAGCGACTTTCTGCCATAATAAAGGTGAAACCATGAAACCAACGACACGGTCTAAGAAACGACGTGCCTGTTGCGCATAAACCATATCAGTATTTAACTGACCTGGCGCTTCGAAAGCTTGCTGAATTGCATTTTTGGTAATTTCGTTGAAAACAACGCGTTTGTATTTTTCAGGCTCACCACCAATGATTTCTTCAAGGTGCCAAGCAATTGCCTCTCCCTCTCTATCCAAATCGGTTGCGAGATAGATATGGTCAGCATTTTCTGCAAGTTTCTTAAGTTCTTGAACAACTTTTTCTTTACCCGGAAGTACTTCGTAATGCGGTTCCCATCCTTTCTCAGGATCGATACCCATACGAGCAACTAAATTCGCGTAATCTTTGTTCTTCTTATATATGGCTTTTTCTTCCGGCGACATTTTTCTTACTTCTGCCGGAGACTTGGTGGCAACCCCTTTAGTTTTGCCTGCACCTGAGGTCGGAAGGTCGCGCACATGACCTACACTTGATTTAACAATGTAGTCTTTGCCTAAGTATTTATTAATTGTTTTCGCCTTTGCAGGTGACTCTACAATTACTAACGATTTGCCCATAGCTGCCTATTCTGACTCATCTTGGTGTATGCCCATCGGGCGTGAATATTTATAGGTATATCTACAAACACCTATTGTTACAAGCTTTTAATACAAAGTTTTAGCTGATTAATGATTAATTACACAGTTTTTGTTGCAATTTTAAGCAAAAATGTATCAAGCAATAAGTAAGCTGCGCAATATAATGGAAACAATACAAAAATGCCAACCGTTCGGTTGGCATTTTTTCAAGTGAGTATTGAAATTTAAGGGTTACTGTCTAGAACAGTCAGTGTTTTTGACTTAACTTTAGTAGTACCGTCAGGTTCCGTGAAAGTAAATTGAATCGATAGGTTTCCACTTTCTTGACCATTTGACTCTGTCTCTCTTTTCAAAGTCACTCGGGCGAAATCAGTAACTCTACCTAATTGCTCAGGAACGACTTGGTCATACTCGTTGATTTCTAATTTACCATTTTCAGAGGTTATCTCTATTTCAGTGCCTGCAGGTAAAGGATTTCCATTAATATCTGAATAAAATATATAAACAGTTATACTCTCAACACCTGAATCACCCAATGTCACCTGAGAAATATCACAAAAAGCATTGGTATGAGACTCTTCTAGAATCAAGTTGTCTTGAGACGCACAATTAGCACCACCAAAAGATGAGTCTACAGCAAAACGTACATAAGGTGTGTCTCCAGACATCACAATACTAAACTGTTTTCGTACTTCAATAAGATCTTTCGAACAGGCACCCGCTGCTTGTGCATCTTCACTACATAGCAGACCATTGTAGATACCATCAGCGGCATCATAAATGCCATTGTTGTTGATATCTCTAAATATCTCGTTGTGTCCACCATCGCTGTTTGCAGGTGCACATGGGTCGTCAGCATCACCTTCTAAACAAGTTTTAGCATCGAAGCTACCATTATCATTGATATCTAAGAATGCTTCAGGTAAATCAAATGCAGAGTGGTATTCACCTTCATCAAATCGACCGTTACGGTTATTTGTACCTGGCTTATCAACAAAGGTTTCTTGGCCTTTTGCTGTCACTAAGAAGCTTACTCGGCCACCTCGGATGATGTTTCTACCATCTTTTGTGGTTGGATAAGTGCCAATACAAGGTGCTGCATTACCAAAATATGTATCACATACATCTGCAATAGTATTTTGCCACTCACTCGCCGAGAAAGGTGCATCACCTTGATTTCGCCAAGTTAATGTACAAGTCGCATCAGTACTCTGACAATTATAAAGCTCATTAAATTGTTCACCATCAAATGTACCCACAACGCCAGTTTCTGATTGCACAGTTGCAGTTACGCCGTCACCGCTCAGCTGATTAAACTGATCACCAAAGTAAATATTTATATCTACTGTAGCGCCGACATGCGTTAAAGAGTTTAGATTGAGAGTCACTGGTGCCGCATCAAAACTATCTTGGTCTGTTACACCTGAACTCAGTAATATACGCGAAGAAATTCCTGTTATTTGCTCCGAAATTGGCACAAGAACATAACCACCTTCAGGGCAGTCATCAGGTTTAGGGTCAACATCACAACGGTCAAATTCATCAGGCCAACAGGTTACCTGTTGGTTAGTACCGTTTACTTGGTCAATTAAATCATCAGGAATATAACACGCTTGAACAACGAGAGGACCCGGCACCAAACCTGAAGTCACCGTTGTTTGTGCTTTACCATCGTTATCTGTACTACTTGTAGATTGTGTTAAACCTGCAGCGCCAATACTGTCAGTAAGCCTGAAGTCTATACGCTTTTGCTTAATCGGGTTTTTATCTTCATCAAGTAGCTGGAATTCAACAACGGATAATGTTGGTGCCCCACCTTCACCTGGAGGTAATGCAATAAACTGCTCAAAGTTTTCATTGGTTGTTAAAAACTTAAGCGCTTGTGCAGGCGATTCGCTCACTGTCAATTCAATTGAGTTCACAAAGTTATTACCACCAGCCTCAACGGTTGCCGTTATTTTATCTGTGATACTACAACCATTTGCTCGGTATGTTGCTGTTGCTTCACCATTAGATGACTTCACTTGTGCATCAAGTTGCGCTTCGCCATTATTTGCACACACTGATGAGAAATTGACATCAGCTGGGGTTAAATACAGATTTCCCTCTTCATCCCTCAGTGTTGCTGTGATAACTGTGCTGCCACCTGCTTTTAACTCAGTGACACCATCTTCTAAACCGTTATCTAACGAAATTACTAAGTCCACTACTCCAACAGAGAAATTGCTGCTATTAGTTTCACCATCATAGGTTGCAGATACTGTACCTGCACCACCATTATCACCTGGTTGTAGTTTTAAAAGTGCAACACCGAATTCATCAGTTAATGCTGTACCACTGCTTGGTAAAATTTGGCCAATGGTTGTTGCAACATTTACAATTTCACGCGTTAATGCAGTACCACTTTGTTTTGAAGATAGTTTTACAAATACTTCTGCTAACTCATTTGAGCTAATGCGGCTAGAGTCAGTACAACCAGTGTTTGGGTCATCTGGGTTTAACTCTACAGTTGCACGGTTTTCGTCCCAATCATCATTACAACCTGTCAAAATACGCACATCAATATCGTAAGTACTGGTTTCTTCCCTAGGATTACCTGAAGAGTGAAAAAAGGCTGTTTGTACAAAGCTCAAATTAGCGGTTTGTTGGTAAGTTACCGTAAACTCACCTAAACCAGCTTCTGTCGTTGGCACTAACTCAAATGTTGCTTCACCATTTACATCCGTCGCAATTTTACCGTTACTCGGGCGAGTCGTCGCAATTTCATCGCCTTGAACTAGAATTAACGCGTTATTAATTGGCTGATTATTTTCAGTCAGAGTAACCGTCACAAAGCCATTTGTTTGCGCTGAGACAGGGTTAGCTGACGTAATTGGTTGACCAGCGTCATCTAATACCTGTCCGACTGTTAAGGTAATACCACCGGTACCTGCACTATTGAAGTCAAGTGTAGCGACAAGATCACCACCTTCTTTCTCAAAGGTCACGGTAGCGCGCCCTGCACCTTCTAGGTCGTTATCTAGTAAGCGAACTGTTGCGACACCTTGGCTGTTAGTCAAGATGGAACCTGATTTATGGTCCAACGTAGCAAATTCATCAACGGTAAATTTAACACGACTATTTTGTACTGGCGCATTATTGAAAAGAAGTTGTGCTTCTAAAATTAAAGGGTTGGTACCAGAAAGTTGGTTTGAAACGCTCGAATCACTTTCATTTTTAGCTACAAATACAAATTTATAGGGGTCAACATCAAACTTAGGGTTGCCATCGGTGTAGTACGGTTGAACACCCACTACATCTGAATCATCATTATGTCTGTAGGTTGCTGTCAGTGCTTCAGCACCCGTTTGGGTATTTGCCTGTAAAACCAGTCTTGCTTGTCCATTTGCATCAGTTACCACGCGACCATCACTCGGAACTGTCACCCCCTTAAGACCTACATCAACGGTAATAAACTTGTTAGCAAGTGGCGTGTTGCCCTCTGTGAGTGAAATTGTAACAAACGCATCTTTGTTCTCACCGATTCTATTTGCATCAGTAATTGCATTACCTGTTGAGTCAGTAATCGCGATATCAATAGAGATGCTATCTGTACTGAAACCCATTGAGAAATAAGTGTTTTGAACATTAATATTGTCTGTTGAAGGTGTTTGACTTGTGCCCTTATAAGTCGCCGTTATAATTCCAAGCCCTTTTACTGTATTAGGCTTAAGAATAAACATCGCTTCACCATTGGCTTGCGTTAAACGGCTTGAGAAGTCTAAAGTACCTTGATCCCCTGCATTAACTTCAACAATTGCTCCAGATTTTGCAATTTGATCATCTACCACCTTAACTGTCACAATCGCTGGTTTTGAAACACTCAGTGGGTTTGACTCATTAATTGGATTACCTTCGCTATCAAGCACGGTGATACTCATTTGAATCCCACCATCACCTAAAGAAGTAAAGTTGTAACTAGATACAACTTGAGTACCACTTTGCGATGAGAACACGGCATTTACAACACCACTTCCAGCGATTGAGTTTGCAGTTAATGTAGTAGATGCAAAACCATCAGCATCCGTTAATGCAGACGTTTTATCTAGTTCTGCACCATCGTCACTCGAAAATTCAATAGTTTGATTGCTTAATGCTTGGCCATTAAGTGTTAAAAATGCCTGTAATTTGATTGGCGTTGCCACACTTAAACTAGTAACAGCTTCGCCAGTAAGTGCATTCACACCCGAAAGAGCAATTTCGTATACTTGCTCACCAAAATAAGGGTTACCTAGAGTAGTAAAATTAGCTATAGATTGCTCATTTTCATAAGTAACAATGATTTCGCCAGCACCTGCTTCTTTCGTAGCTTGAATCGCTAAAAATGCAACACCTTGAGAGTTTGTTTCTACTTTTGCGTTATTATTCGTGAAAGCCAATGTATCCAACTGGAACTCTATTGTTTCTCCAGTAACCGGCTTGCCATCAAACAACAATTCTGCCTTAACTAAGCCACTGCGAGATTGGCTTAATGGGTTATCAACCGAGATCTCTTTACCGTCGATATCAATGACTGAAGTGCTCAATCGTAAACCACCGTCACCTAGACCTGAGTAATCGATGCTTTTTTCGAGTGTGCTTTCAGATAAAGAAACTGAGGCTGTGACCGCACCTGCGCCTTGCTGATTAGTCGGCATGAGTTTTACAGTCGCTTTACCATTGCTATCTGTCAATACAGAACTTGAACCAACAAAACGCGCATACACGTCAGTGGTAAAATTAACACGTGTATTGGCAACGGCGGCGCCATCATTCTTTAATGTAGCTTCAACCGTCAAAGGAGTTGAAAGAGACAATTCATTCGTTTGTTCTATGATGGTAAGTGACAACTCATAATCCCCAGAGGTACTCCCCCCAGAGTTATTGTCTGTTTTATCGATTGTTCCACCGCCACCACAAGCAGTGACAAATAAGGAAAACAGCAAAATGCAAAACCAGCGCATTAAAGGCATTAACCTCTCTCCCTAGCTGAATTAAAGTTATTATCTTCCCCATGTTACCTTATAAAGTGATTAAAAATCACAACTTTTTCTTAACTATTTGACGTTTTTTTTTGGCCTCAGGGCACCATGCTGGTAGGCTATTAAGAATTTGAAAAAATCTAATAAATAATATGACACAAAATAACAAGATGAGTTTAACCACTCGCATCATGCTGGGCATGGTCGCGGGTGTTTTTCTAGGCCTGCTTTTCCAATTTATTCTTGGTGATAAAGAAGACGTTTTAATTCCTCTAGGATTATTTGATTTAGCCGTTAAAGGTTTCTTTGTAGACGGTTTATTTCATATAGGCGGACAAATTTTCATTGCCAGCTTAAAAATGTTGGTTGTGCCCTTAGTTTTCATTTCTTTAGTGTGTGGTACATGCAGTTTGAGTGACCCTAAGAAATTAGGACGTTTAGGTGGTAAATCAATCGCACTTTATTTAACCACCACAGCTATCGCAATCACCGTTGCAATCTCGCTCGCATTGTTAGTTAGCCCAGGTGTAGGTTATGACGTGCCGACCGAAGCTGCATTCGACGCAAAACAAGCCCCAACGCTGACTCAAGTTATCATTAACATGTTCCCTACTAACCCAATCAATGCGATGGCAGAAGGTAACATGTTGCAAGTTATTGTGTTTGCACTTTTATTTGGTATTGCAATGGCACTGAGTGGTGAGCCTGGAAAGCGTGTGGCTAAAGTATTTGATGACTTAAACACGGTTGTCCTTAAACTTGTGACGATTTTAATGAACTTAGCGCCGATTGGTGTTTTCTGTTTAATGGCTAAGTTATTCACAACCATTGAAATGGGGTTAATCCTAGGGTTAGCAAAGTACTTTTTCACTGTATTAGCTGCTTTATTTATTCACGCACTCATCAATTACTCTGCACTTTTAAAAGTTCTAACGGGTTTAAGCCCAGTTACATTCTTAACTAAAATGAAAGATGCATGTATGTTTGCATTCAGCACATCAAGTTCAAGTGCAACTATGCCAGTAACCCTAGAAACAGCCACTAAAAAACTTGGTGCACACAACTCTGTTGCGTCTTTCACCGTTCCACTTGGTGCGACTATTAACATGGATGGTACTGCCATCATGCAAGGTGTAGCGACTGTATTTATTGCGCAAGTTTTCGCTGTTGACTTAACTATCAGTGATTACCTTATGGTTATTCTTACTGCTATGCTTGCTTCTGTAGGTACTGCAGGTGTGCCTGGTGTTGGCCTTATCATGCTTGCAATGGTATTAAACCAAGTAGGCCTACCTGTTGAAGGTATTGCTATCATTATGGGTGTTGACAGACTGCTTGATATGACGCGAACAGCAGTAAATGTGACAGGTGACTGTATGGTTACATGTGTTGTTGCTAAATCTGAAAACGAATTCGATACACATGTCTTCAATGACCCAAATGCAGCGAAAGCATTAGAAAAAATTGATTAATCTTAAGCTGCATAAAAAAGCCCTGACTGTTCAATCAGTCAGGGCTTTTTTGTTTTTAAAAACTTTATTTTCTTTTAATTTACGTAAAAATTTTAAAACAAAGGCTATACTTATCTTATGCATGGGTAACAGAGCACAGAAATTTATTCTGTATTAGTATATACACTGTTACAAATAAACTATTGTGTTTAGCGTAAACAGCCCATACATTGTAGTTATTGGTTAATTCGAGTGTGTTGTATGAACATAGTTAAGGTTATTGCGCTACTTTGCGTTATCAGCTTACTAAATGTATCAACAGCGAAAGCTGTTCAGTACGACACTGTGCCATCTGTAAGCTCTGTAGTTTGTGATTTTGATAATTCAAACTTAAACGATCTTGACGATGGTATTATCAGCAAAGTTCCAACTTCTGTTGCTACTACTGAACTTTTTGAATTTCTTTATAACGATATCCACTCATCGTTTTCAACGCATCACTCAGTAATAAGAGCCCCACCTTTACTAAATTAATTCCGATTTTTCGTGCTTATTAATTTATATACAGAGGTGACTTATGAACGCATTTACTACTCTTAAAACTCAGCCTGCTGCAAACTTAACTTTTGCAACTGAACAATTGCCTTACGCTTCAAGTCAAAAATTACTTGAAGGTAACGAGCCCGCATTACAGCTAATGCGCAATCTAATACTTAACCCAATTCAACACATCGATCTTGGTGCTGACATTGACGAAGCAAGCCTAATATTGAATCGTACGCATCATAAAGTGAGTTTTGTAGTTGATGCGCAAAACAACATTGTTGGGCTAATTTCAAATGCAAGAATAGGCAGTCGTTACATTTTAACCATTGCAGATAGACTTAATTGCCATCGTAAAGACTTAAATGTCGGCGACATCATGATCCCAATTAAGTCATTACAGCAAATTTCATTTAAACAAGTCGAACAATCTAATGTCAGTAATCTTGTTAAGACAATGGAACAAAGTGGCGCAGACTTTTTGTTAGTAATTGATGATACAAACTCATCATTTGTTGGTTATTTTGATTTTATCGATTTAGCAAAAATCTGCGGCGCAAATATCAACACCGTCAAACCCGCAAACAAATTCAGTGACATAGTAGACACCCTACTCCATCACGCAGAGATTTAACCATTATCCCAAAGTAATGTATGTTAAAGTTCAAAGCGCCTGAGGGCGCTTTTTTTACGTATAATTAGATTTAAGCTTGGTGAAGTAAAGTACGACAGGGCACAAGGTATTTACGGCATACCCGAATATTATGGCGGCATTCAAAGCGCGTTGCTTAATAAAGGCGCCGTTATTACAAGAACGGTGCACACATGGACTTTATCTTCAGTATGGCCGACCCAGATTTAAGTGTTGAGGACGAGAACAAATTAAAAAGCGTCATCAAAGACAGTTAAGGCGTTGGTAACTTTAGAAGTTTGTTTTTTAACTTTCGCAGTAACAAAGCCTATGCAGAGAAGTTGATTACGAGCACCCCAGTTGGTGACATATCTACAAAAGACGAATTTGAACGCATTAAGAAAATCACCCTTAACGACATGTTAAGCATGCACCGAGCGCAAGAAGCATTGAGCGGTCAAAGCTCTGGCGATTCACCGGGCTTTGGTGATTTAGATAAAATCACCCGTGCTTACTACAACAACGAGGTTGTGCCACTGCAACAAACCATGCAAGGCATTAACCGCTATTTACCTAGCCACCTACACATTGATTTTGCAATACCTGAATACTCTGACTTACACCCAAGCAAGGATGCCGAATAATGGACTTTATCAACCTTAAACAAATTATACAGTTTGTGATTATTAGTATGGCCGCGGCTGCTGTCCAACTCTACTTATCTCCACACGCGTTTACTTTTGGCCGTTATTTTTTTAATGCGCTCATGGCACTACTCGCGGCTTATTAGGTATCAAGCTTTTGTGACTTTTGGCAAGTGGCAGAAAGCGCCCGACATGGCTTTATTGGTGTCGGTGCATATTTGGCCCCGCACCTCTTTAATGGCCTGAACAACTTGGGGCAAAGGTTTAGTAAAGATCCGATGAACATGATTGATAAATTTAGGGTTAAGTGATGAGCTGGCTATCAAATATTTTCAACGTAGGTACCGCTGAACCAGTTAAAGCAGTTGGAGATGTACTCGACGAATTGTTTACCTCAAAAGAAGAAGAGTTAACTCTTGAGACTGTAAAGCAACAACTAGCGCAAAGGCCACAACTGGCCCAAACCAAAGTGAATGAAGTGCAGGCAGCACACCGCAGCATTTTTGCTGCGGGTGCTCGACCTTTCTTAATGTGGGTGTGTGGCTTCGGCTTTTTATTTGCCTTTGTGATCAACCCCCTTCTCACTTGGCTCTTTCCTGAAATGGGCAAGCCCGAAATACCTCTTGCTGTAATGCTTGAGCTTACGCTTGCAATGCTCGGCCTTGCTGGGTTGCGTACAGTAGAGAAACTGAAAGGCGTGAGTAAGTAAATTAATTTTTTAAAAATAGACATTAATTTTGATTATTAATGTCTATTATTCATCAACAATTAATGATTGAACTTCATTAAAGTGTTGAAACATAAAAAGCGCTTTGTTTAATAACCTTTATGTTTACAGTTTGGAACTTCCATAGACATACAATTACTGTCTCTAGTCGCGTCACCACCACCGCCACCACCGGTACCAGTTCCACCACAACCCCAATAAGTTTGAAAGTTTGTAGTATTAGGAGTAAGACCTCCACCTACTACTTGAGGGGTTAAATCACCAGGTATAGCTCGAGAATCTCTTGATAAATTCTTAAGCGTTTTAGTATTTAATTTGATTTTTAGTGACATTATTAATTTCCTGTTATTAATATCTTTAACAAAAAACAACAAAACTGCATGTAGAAGTAAATAAATGATAAAACCAACCTTGAAACATTATATTTTCTTCACAATATTGCTGTCACATCTATTTTTATTGAAAAAAACTAATGCAGTCAACATGTTTTTATCTAAAAAAGGAACTACCCATAAATTTTATCTAGAGTCTCTTGAGAGATAACACACATTGCGGATGAAACTTCCAAATCAGAAAGCAACTTTGAGATTGCTCAATTTAATGCAAAGGCAAGACGATGTGAGCAAGCAGAGCAAAACGACGCTGACTATGACTTACTGGTTCTCAAGAACCGTGACAAAACCTTTATGGATGAAATCATTATTTTGTTCTTCTTAGGTTTATTTGTCTGCCATTTTATACCAGCCATGCAACCCTTTATGGCTGCAGGCTGGAAAGCAATGGACTATGATGGTGCGCCCTGGTACTTCGAGTTTGTTGGTATTGCCGTTTCAACACTTGGGCTTATGAGGTTGTTTAGGGCTTTTTGGGGTGGTCGCAAAAGATAACCAATAAAATGCAATGAAAGTTACCTACTTTTTATATTTCCTATACAACTTTAATGCTTGATTTAACCTAAAATATGTACTCAATGAAGTATATGAAATTACCATAAAGTTAATTAATGTAAAGATGTACAATATAAACCCCTGACGACCACGATTCGAAAAATCAAATTCAAGGTAGTCAATCAAAAATATTCCTGCAAACGCAACATAAGCTGAAGACACCGATATCAAAAGAAAAAAACATTTTTTAAAACAAAAGCCTTTGATTATCATGGCGTTTTTTAATTTAAACACTTTGTGTTCAGCGCAAAATATCAAGTAAGTTTTACCGTAAACATAATTTAGAAAGTCAGTTGATGGCGTTTTTGATCGAAGTAAAAAATTTATGACCGGATAATCAATTATAAAGCCGTATCTATTTAGAAATAGCTGCTCAATCGTATAATGGTACTTTGGTGTACCTATCTTTTCGATTTCACATAATAACTCAGATATCCTGTCTTTTTTTGAGTTATAACGCTCAAAGGAAAACTTTCTCACTGCGACGAAAACTGCAATAACAGCTATTGCAAATGAATGAAACTCGGGGCTAAAAGGTGTGATTTTCAGAAAAGCTACAATACTTTTTTCCATTGGTTATCCTTAATTTATTAAAAATGTCATCCTAGAGCATTTTTAGTTAATAACGGCTCAACTAACGAGCCTTTTTTACGAAGTTAGTTAAATCTAACTCTTTAATCTTCTCTACAATAACTGCCTTTTCTTCTAATGTATTTATCGCCACAGAAAAATTTGGCATTTGAACACCATTTGCAAGTGCCGCCGCTTTTTTATCCATACCTCTGACTAAGTAATCGTTAAGCGCATTGATCAAACTCTCACTTTGTATTCGAGTTAACGATAAAAGCAGCTCAAAGCGCTCTTGGGTTTGCATTCCTTTAAATAAGTATTTCATAAAATAGCTATGAGTTAAGTCATAATTATTTAAGTTTATTTTGATTTTCAATTTTTACAATGAATTTTAGGGTTTTGTTGTCACTTTCATGTCAAACCGTGTCACAACTTTGACATTCAGATCCTTTACAATAATCTTCTAGATCCTTTATTTACTTGGCTTAGCTTTAATATGGCTGTCACTAGGCTTGTCAATTTGAAGCATTTTTTGTGCGAAAGCGGAAGGCGAGGAGGAGTGATTTTTTTGGCACTTTGGTTTCTGGCTAGATGTTCTGACGGTTGTTTGCCAGCACATCAACCACTGTATATAATTACAGTTCTTTATTTTGGTATTTGGTGCAGAGTTATGAGAGTGAATTGCCCTAACTGTGAAAGCAAAGCAATCATTACATCGAGAGAGAATCAATCAGCAGACGTTGCTGATTTATATTGTTCATGTACAAATACTAAAGAATGTGGGGCAACATTTGTAACGACAATCGCATTCAAACATTACTTAAACCCACCAAGAAAAGACACGGCACAAATGGCCGCGTCTTTAATTAAGAGATTATCAAAAAATCAACAGCTTCAGTTGCTAAACTCATAACTTATTCTATCGGGTAAACCTTAGTGTTTGCTTCACTAACAATTCTTTTTGATAAATCTTTAAGTAAAGATTCACCATGAGCGGATTTTGGTTTAATACTGGCTTTTTGTTTATTCCAAGCAGTGTATTGACCTCCCTTAATTTGATAAAAAGGGTCCGTTGATAAGGCAAAAGATTGGCAAGCCTTCCAAGTACGTCTTGCATAACATTTGCTTCTATAATTTGAGACGTAAGTATCGATCCCTGCTTTAACTACCTGAACAAAACTATCTGGATAATACGCACCTCTATAGTGACTCTCAGCACTCAGTTTGAACATTTCCAGATAATGGATATTAAATATCCTTGTGTTATGACCTATCTGAAAATTTAATTGAGCTGAATAATCTCCGATATTTTTATCATAGTTAAATGACACAAAGTAAACCTGGTCTTTAAATAAATTATATGGAGAACCGACAAACAAAGTTGTGGTGTAATTTTTAGACGAATCGCTCAAATTAATGTCAGATGTAGCATCTGCATTACTTGGGAGGTTATGTGATATGTATTTTATCTTTGGTGCTTCTTCACTCCCATCATCAATTACCACATCAATATCCAGAGTAAAGTCGCCAGAATACGAATAAACATAATCAGCAACCTTGCCGACTTTGAACATTAGAAAAAGTGTTTTTGGGTGATCAGGGTGTGAAAAGAAAATCCCAGTTTCAGGTGAATAAATTTGACTGTGTAAGTTAGGCTCAAAGACAAAACCAGTATTGTTTTTTACTTCAGCCGCAGTAGGTAGTCTAGAAGCTGCTTCACAACCTAAATCGAAGATATAACAAGTTGGCTTTGTAACAGCATGGCTATTTAAGGTCAAAGCTAAAATACAAAAAGCAAATATATTTTTTAGTAATGTGTTCATTTAAATTTTCCTTATTTAAAATTATTTACCTTTAAAGGCAATTAAACATTATCAAAAATTCACTTAAACATGTTAAGTTTATTAAATTATTTTGTTATTAAGTGGCCTGAAAGATCATTACAATTTTTGAGCTTACCTTGATAAGTAAAATCGAACAGAGGGTCGGTTTTGATTATTCCAGCTTGAAAAAGTGCAGCCGTTGCAATAACAAAAGTCAGAATTATAATAACAAGCTGTAAATTAGACGATTGACGATATCTATTCTCTTCTGTCAAACGGTTTTCTAAGGACTTTATAGCCTTTCCAGTAAGAATATATTCGTTATTACCAACAACATTCAATTCACCTTCCGAAACAAAACTATCGAGATATAAATTAATTTTTACTTTAATGTCATCAAAACTGTCATGTAGAAAAATCATTCCACCATATTTGTATTCCATATAATTTAGAACACAAAAGCTTGAAGGGTTGTCTTCCCACATGTTTAGTAGATCTCTTAGAATTTCATACCTTTTATCAACAATTAGTTTTGTTTTTTGATATTGATTTAACTGATACTCTTCCCACATCAGCCTCAGGTTAGTACGTAGTTTATCTATTCTAAAAGATAATCCCTTAAGCCAGAAGGTAGGAATACTATTGTATTCGTACTCATCACCCTTGTAGTAATGTCGAATTAATAAATCATTCTTTTTAATATGGCTAAGTGGTACAAACTCTTGAATATCTTTCATATTAGTCTCAGAGTTATACCTAATAACTTCTAAAGTATCGTCTTCAATACTTTCTACTAACGACCACTTTCCGTCTTCAATAAGAAATACTGAGTAAAAATCATTATTTACCTCATCTCCACCACCAGTTGGAATTCTTTCAGGTGCTGGTTTTTTAAGTGTCTTTCTTAAAGTTTTTTTAGTTAAAAAAGTCATAATTGAGTTCGCAAAAATTCTTATGCCATTAACCCCACATCCCACCTGTCGTCTTGGCCTATTGCTGAAGCTCTACCTTGTAGCACCAACTCAGCCAATTCAAGATCACCAATGAGAAGCAGATTTTTATTAAATTTATTACTAATCGGTAGTTCCCTTTGCTCTTGTTCTGCAAAGGTAAATGCCAAATCTATCACTTCTCTTGCGTGTGACCAATGTTCGTTTGTAGGTTCTGCAGGAATAAACTGTTCTAGGTCATTAAACTCAACTTTCTTAAATGATTTAAGTTTGCCGCCTTGCATGTGGTAAACCCTTCGGCCAACTAACACATGGCCTTTTTGCTTCATTTCTTCTAATTGCTCAATACTGAGCACATCCCAATCGGCCTTAGCTGTGTTTTGTGCCTGGTACCTAAGTTCGTCGGCCTGTTTTTGGGCGAGCGAATGCGCCAAATGCTCGGTATATTCTTTTTTGCGCTCTTTTAGCTGTGCTTGCTTATCAAATACAAGCAACTGATCACCCTTAATTTGATAAATTTGGTCGTTTCTTCGCACCTTATAGCCGTTCAATATATCCTTTTTGAACGCTCTGATCTCTTTATCATCAAAACCGATCATATCGAGCAATAATTCTTCTCTATGCCGCGTGGCGCTTAGCGTACAATTATTCCCACTAGTCCAAGATAGGTCGGCGGAGCCGACGTGGGTAGTGTCTGCCTGTGCGGTTTTTGCTGCGGTACCTTTCAGTTGCCTTTGCCATTCGACTAAACGGGTTTTGAGTGTGCTGTTGCTAAGTACATGCACTACCCCTTTTATGTGTTTAACGGTTTCGGCATAGTCATTACCCAGCTTGGTTATTTCGTAGTGAGTTTTAAAATTAGCATCGCGACCAATGCACATACCGCCTTGTAGTTTTACGTAGTCTTTCCAGCGGGCTTCATCGGCGGCTTGGCGTATGGGTTCTATATGTTCGTTATTGGTTTGGGTGCGAATTCGGCGTAATTCACGGTAAACGGTTACGCTTGGCGAACCTAAAAACTGAAACTGCCTAATTCGCCAGGTACTCGCCCAAGCCAAAACAGGGTTAATGTTGTTTTTGATGACTTTGCCGTTTTCGTCAAACTTGGTAAAGCCCTCACCCGTTTCGTCGTCTAGATGGTCTAGCAGCTTATAGCCGTCGATATTCTTAGAAATATATTTGGCAATATAACTGGCTGCACTGCCCTTGCGCTTATCAATGATCACCGCTTCAAAGCGTGGGCTAAATGTTCTAAAAAACTTATTAGGCTCTTTAGGCTTTTTTCCCTTACTTTTTAAAAAGCCGTACTCTTTACGCTTTTGCTTATAAAGCTTGAATAATTCAGTTCTTCGAGTTCGTCTTTAAGTGTGAGCTCTGGATAAAAGCCTAGTGACATAAACACTGACTTGCATTCGCATCATAAATAGTATTGCCAAAGTACAGTACCTTTTTTATTACGTTTTACGTGTAGGTCGTCTCTGTGAGATAATAAATGTGGTTCGTCTGTCTTGTTTGCAAGGTTTCTCAAGTTAGCGTCGGTAAAAGGCATTAAATTTTTATACGCACTTTGTATTTTTTGTGTACACAGTCATATACCCACTTGCAGATAATTACAAGAAACACAGCGATACTACTCGAATAACAATAGATGGATAAGTTACTGAATTTATGAACGAAAGCATACAGCAGCACACACAAGAAAACGTTGAAGATATCCCTACTATCTATTGGCACGACTATGAAACTTGGGGGGCAAGCCCACAAAAAGACCGCCCAAGTCAATTTGCAGGTATTCGCACAGATTATAATTTGAATATTATCGGTGAGCCTTTAATTGAATACTGCAAACCAGCTCCAGATTATTTACCTCACCCTGAAGCATGTTTGATCACTGGGATCACTCCTCAACATGCGCTTAAACATGGCTTAGTTGAAGCTGAATTTATGGCGAAAATCCATGCTGAGTTTAGTCGCCCTAATACTTGTGTGGCTGGCTACAACAGTATTCGCTTTGATGATGAAGTAACGCGTTACTCACTGTATAGAAACTTTTATGACCCATACGAGCGTGAATGGCAAAACGGCAATAGCCGCTGGGATATCATTGATCTTGTTCGTGCTTGTTATGCATTAAGACCTGAAGGTATCGAGTGGCCATTAAAAGAAGATGGTTCGCCAAGTTTTAAACTCGAAGAGCTAACCGTTGCCAATGGCATCGAACACGCAGCAGCCCACGATGCGCTGAGCGATGTAACTGCGACGATTGCGCTGGCTAAGTTAATCAAAGAAAAGCAGCCAAAACTATTTAATTTCTTCTTTGGATTAAGAAATAAGAAGGCATTAGCTGATCTCGTTGATGTTTATAACATGCAACCACTGGTGCATACTTCTTCACGTATTCCTGCGACTCAAGGCTGTACAAGTTGGATTGCACCAATGAGCTTTCACCCAGTGAATAAAAACGCTGTGGTGTGTTTTAACTTAACTGAAGATCCACAAGTGCTGCTTGATTTAGACGTTGAGCAATTACGTGAGCGCCTTTATACAAAACACGCTGATTTAGGCGAAGATGAATTGCCAGTTGGCCTTAAGTTGGTGCATTTGAACAAGTGCCCTATTTTGGCGCCAGCTAAAACCCTACTTCCTGAAAATGCAGCACGTTTAGGTATAGACAGAGAAAAGTGTCTTGAGAATTTAAAAGTGCTAAAAGCACATCCTGAGTTAAGAGACAAGGTAGCCGAAGTATTTAACGATAAAGCAGACTTTAGCAGCACAACGAATCCAGATTACCAGCTTTATAATGGCTTTACCTCAAAAGCAGATAAAGCCAAGTTTGCGATGATCAGAGACGCGGCACCTGAGTCTTTAGGTTCATTCGATTTAGAGTTTGATGACGCCAAATTTACAACTATGCTATTTAGATACAGAGCCCGTAACTGGCCGCACACATTGACGCCGCACGAATTAGATGTATGGCGTAAATATTGTCAGAACAAGTTGATGCATGGTGAAGATAGCCCTTCTATCGGCGCTGAAGACTTTATGTTAACGCTAGAGAATTTATTGCATCAGCATGATGGTAACGAAAAGAAAATGAGCATTTTAAAATCTTTGTACATGTATGCACAAAGCTTGTAAGTCTTAGCTCGAGTGAAGACGGTTTTTTAGCGCTAATTTCCTCAACTTTAAATATTTCACAAAAAAGCCCGTTTAAAACGGGCTTTCTCTTTTTAAGCACTAACCAAGTGAATAATTAGTTTATGCCAATGTATTTGTGTACTTGCACCGATAAACGCCAGTTTTTCTTTAAACACGTTTCGATAGCCAGTTTAGTCGCTTTGGCTTTTTGGCTGATTGGCTGTAAGTAAATCAGTTCTGGTCTTACACCAGTTTGCTCGAAGAGCGCTTCAAGTTCATCAACATGCTTTTGCATTGCGATTGGGTGTTTGATCTCATTTGCTCTTTGCATGGCTGACGTCAGCACATCATAGCCGCCGCGCATGTTGATTTTCGGCGATACAGTTACCCAGGTTGATTCAGGTGCCAAGATTTCAAAGGTGCCACTGGTTTCAATTTGTGTGGTGTAACCAGCCTCATGAAGTTGCTCGCAAAGAGGCACTAAATCGTACATACAGGGTTCGCCACCAGTAATAACCACATGCTTAGCTAAATAACCGCGCTCTTTGAACAAATTGATGATGTCGTCAATGCTAGCATTTGCCCACTTTTCAGAATCAGCTTTCTTTTCGACTGTTTCGCCTAAAGTTACAAGATACGTGTCGTTGGTTTCCCACGTTTGTTTGGTATCACACCAAGCACAACCCACGGGGCAGCCCTGCAAACGCAAAAATATCGACGGCACACCAGTAAAACTCGCTTCACCCTGGATGGTTTCAAAAATCTCATTAACTTTGTACAAAGCAGCTCCAATACAACATAGCAAACTCAAAAAATCGGCCGTGAAAATTGTTATTTTTTCAGCGGCCGTGTAGTATATCGCGCCCTGAAGCAAACCTCTATCAAATTCGAGGCAATAATCTTATGAGTGAAAAAGTCGTCGTAATCTATTCTGGTGGAATGGACTCTTACACAGTATTAAACAAAGCAATTAAGTCAGGCTTTGACGTGTATGCGTTATCGTTCAACTATGGCCAGCGCCATGTGAAAGAGCTAGAAGTCGCTGCGAGTGTCTGTGCTGATTTAAACGTGCACCATAAGGTTGTTGATATCTCTGCTATCAATCAGCTTATTGGCGGATCATCACTTACCGATGACATTGAAGTACCAGAAGGCCATTACGAAGAAGAAAGCATGAAGAGTACGGTTGTACCTAACCGTAATATGATCTTACTTTCTTTGGCTGTTGGCTATGCAGTATCACTTAAAGCTAACAAAGTATTTTATGGCGCACACTCAGGTGATCATGCCATCTATCCAGATTGTCGCCCAGAGTTCGTTGAAAAGATGAGTGACGTGTGTCGCATCGCTAACTACGAAGAAGTTGAAATTGTTTGTCCGTATTTAAATAATTCGAAGATTGAAATTTTAACCGATGGCCTAAATATGGGCTTAGATTATAGCAATACATGGACTTGCTATAACGGTCGTGAAAAAGCCTGTGGTAAATGTGGTGCCTGCCAAGAACGTTTAGAGGCATTCTCATTAAATAATGCAAGCGACCCACTTCCTTACGAAGCTTAAGTTTTTATTTTGTGCAACTGCAATAATGTATTGCAGTTGCACAATGCTTTAACCTTATTTTATCCCATATCCTCTCTTCTCTGACTTTTGTCACTAACCAGATTATGTAAGACTGCTATTCTAAAATTAGAATAATTAGCAGGAGTCAGTTATGTCAGGAACAACCATGATCGTGATGATCGTTTTCATTTGTGTTGGCTTAGGTGTTGTTGGTGATTGGGTAAAACGCTACCTTGCGTTAAAAGAAAAATCACTTAAACATACCGCGGGCACAGATGAAATGAAAAATGAAATCGCATCTTTGAAAAGCCGTATTGAAACACTAGAAAAAATTGTGACTGATGAAGGTTATCAACTTGATAAAAAGATCAGCAATTTATAGTACTTTTAGTTAGTAGTTTAGTTCAGCTACAAACTCACTTGGAGACTGCTCTGGCACAACTAAAACCAGTTGCTTTTTGGCACGTGTTAATGCCACATAGAACAGTCTTCTCTCTTCAGCATATTTAAATCGCTCAGCCTCAGGAAGAAGAGCTTCTAAAATCGGCGCTGTTTTCACTCTAGATGGTAACGATTTATTCTCTAAGCCAACTAACAACGCGTAGTCGGCTTCTTTACCTTTTGCTGCGTGGAATGTCATCTGAGTAATAGAAAGTTGCTGATAATGGCTTTGAATTGCTTGTAGTGTTTGTTTATCAAGTAATGAGGCATGATTCCTTGCCAAAATAAGGACACTCGCGTTAACTGGCGCTTGATTGGCAATGTAACCGAGCGCTTCAGATATTCCTTGCATTATTTCACTGTACTTAACTTCTTTGACAGCTGGAAGAGAGCATGAAGAAAATGCTTGAATAGATTTAGTCAGTTGCTGCGGGTTAGCACAAATAAACTCTGCAGATAAATCTAATAATGACTGTGAATAGCGAAATGTCTTATCTAACTGCGTCGTAGTGGCATGCCCAAAGTGCTTTGCAAACTCGGTGGTATAACGAATATCACCACCATTAAAACGATAGATAGATTGCCAATCGTCCCCTACGGCGAACAGTTGACTACCTGTAAAGCGGGCCAGTAAAGATTTCACTAACTCGGCACGGATAGGAGAGATGTCCTGAAATTCATCCACCAAAATGTATTTCCAACTAGGCTTGAATTGCCCATTGACGACATATTGCATCGCTCGGATGATCATGTCATCAAAATCAATACTATTTTCATTTTCTAGATAGAGGTGATACTCAGTTAAAAAGTAGCGAATTATAATCAAGTCATCCGCAAACTGTGATTCTATTGTTTTCAACTTATCAAGCGCATGTGCTTGTTTGTATAAACTCACAAGGCTAATAATAAGCTGCACAAATTTATGCCTGTGTGATGAACCCAAAAATGCCTGTAACTCACCATTAAACTTAAACGCTAAATTTCGATTTATGAAGCCATTAAACAGCTGCTGAAATGCTGGTTCACTGTACAACGCTTGTAAGGTGTCGAGTATAAAAGCAGTTTTCATTTGTGTGTTGGTGGCGAGTTCAGATATTTTTGGGTGAGTGCCTTCTACTTCAGAGATTATATGTTTGCCTAAACCATGAAATGTCATGACTTGTTCTTTGGTATTTAACCGTGCTTGCAATTCGTCACAAGCATCACTGCCGTAGGCAAGTATTAATACATTCTGAGCTTTTGCTTGATTAGTGTGCAGTAAGTACTTAAATTTTGCAGTGATCACACTGGTTTTGCCTGTACCGGCACCTGCCAGTAGAAGCTGTCGATCATCTTGAATAATGCAGGCTTTTTGCTGCGCAAAGGTGAGCGGGTGTTGTTCTAGAGCATCAAAAAATTCTTTGTGCTCTGCCATCTGAAACTCAATAAAGCTATTTTTGAATTCTTCGAGATCTTTGCTTGTCCAGCTTTTCAACTCACTAAGTGTCGCTAGTGCCATACTCACATCAGGTGTTAATTTACATACTAAGCTTCGAGTTAACCAGCCAGTGGCTAACTCAGCGACTTTCTCTTGAATAGCAAACCATTTACGAACTGATAAGAAACTATTTTTAAGTAATTTTTCAATCTTGTCAGTGGTTTGAAGTAAATAGCTTTTATGAACGTTACACCAGAATTTATCTAAATTACTCTGACAGTCAGAAGTTGTAGCAAAACGATACGTATAAACCTCGTCACTTGCCTCTAGCACTATCTGTAAAGAATGGCTAAATGGGGTTTTGTCTAGCCTTGGAGGGCACATCAAATCTTGCCATGAATATACTAACATATCGTTATGTAGCTGTAAGATGAGTTGTGACTCAGTTAACTCAATCGCCTTGAGCTTATTTCTAAGTGATACTGCTGTGTTTGAGTAGATCAAGGTGTTGCTTCGATGAGCTTAAAGATAGCTTATGTTAATCAAGCATCTTGATTAATAAAAGCTTTTTAAGAAAATTATCGTGTCAGATTTTAGACACAAAAAAGCCAGCATTAAGCTGGCTTTTTATAATTTGGTGCGGATGGGGGGACTTGAACCCCCACGGCCGAAGCCACCACCCCCTCAAGATGGCGTGTCTACCAATTCCACCACATCCGCAAATTCTTTAGTTAGGTACGTCTGAGTTATTATCTTTAGATACTGGTACATCAGACTCAGCAGGAGCAGCTTCAGTAGCTACAGGTGCTGAAAGGTTTTCCCACTCATCAGTCTTTTTGATTTGACCAGCAGTTAAGTTACCTAAAATAATGCTCAATACGAAGAAAACAGTTGCTAAGATTGTCGTTGTCTTAGTCATGAAGTTTCCTGCGCCTGATGAGCCAAATACCGTTGCAGAAGCGCCTGCACCGAATGATGACCCCATGTCAGCACCTTTGCCTTGTTGGATTAAAATCATACCAACTAGAGCCAAAGAAATAATTAGGTAAATTACCAATAATATCTCGTACATTTTATACGTTCCCTAATGCACTTTTATAAATACTTAAAAAAGCATCTGCCTTTAGACTTGCGCCACCAATAAGGCCACCGTCTATATCTGGCTGTGCAAATAACAAATCACTGTTAGAATCATTAACACTTCCACCATAAAGGATACGAAGTGCGTTTGCGATATGACCATCGTGTTCGGCAATCATATCTCGAATAAATTTGTGCACTGCTTGTGCTTGTTCAGGTGATGCTGTTTTACCAGTACCAATTGCCCAAACGGGCTCGTATGCTATCACAGAGTTTGTCAGTGATGCTATACCTGAATGCTCAATTACCGCTTTAATTTGCTCAGCAACTACTTGTTCTGTTTCGCCAGATTCTCGTTGAGATTCTGTTTCGCCTACACACAAAATAGGTGTTAGGCCGTTTTCTTGTGCTTTGCTAAATTTTTTCGCTACATCTTCGTTAGATTCACCATAAAGGCTACGTCTTTCAGAGTGACCCACTAAGGTATACTCTGCACCAAGTTGTTTTGCGAGTTCTGCACTGGTTTCACCTGTAAATGCACCTGAATTATTCTCAGATACTGTTTGTGTGCCAGTTACAAAACCTTTGTCAATTGCCGAGCTTAATAGCATTGCAGGAGGAAATACGATTAGAGAAGCTTTATCTTCTACTTGATTAAGAACGCTTGAGGCTAATTCTTCAACCAGCTGAACTGAACCGTTCATTTTCCAATTACCAGCGACAATTGGCTTACGTTGCGACATACGATACTCCGCATCAAAAGCGGGTGAGATACTAACTCGCCTCACCCGAAGTTACAAGAAATAAAATTGAAATTTTGTTTAATTGCTCACAGATTCAACAACTTCAGCAATTTTTTGCGCAAAGTCTAGTACTTGTTTCTCTTGCTCTGCTTCAACCATAACGCGAACCACAGGCTCTGTACCAGATTTACGTAGAAGCACTCGACCTTTGTCTCCAAGATCAGCTTCTACTTCTTTAACTGCCGCTTTAACTTCTTCGGCTTGTGTCGGATCAGTACCTGCTTGATATTTCACGTTGATCATTTTCATCGGGTATTTTTGAAACCCAGCACCTAAGTCTTTCAACGTCTTATTTTGTGCGACCATCGCTGTCAGCACTTGTAAACTTGAAACGATACCGTCACCCGTTGAAATAAGGTCAAGGTTCAACACGTGACCTGAGCTCTCACCACCGATTTTCCAGCCTTTTTCTTTAAGTAGTTCGATAACATAGCGATCACCTACTTTACTACGGGCAAAATCGATACCTTTGGCTTTTAACGCGTTTTCAAGGCCCATGTTTGACATCACAGTACCAACGACGCCACCGCCTAAGTTATTTTCTTGGTGTGCCTGACACGCAATGATATACACGATGTCGTCGCCATCAAATACGCGGCCATTGTGATCAACCATCATAACGCGGTCGCCATCACCGTCATAAGCAATACCTACATCAGCTTTATGCTCTAATACTTTTTGCTTTAAGCTATCAACATGCGTTGCACCGCACTCTAAGTTGATGTTGGTACCGTTAGGTGTACAGGCGTGACAAATTACTTCTGCACCTAATTCACGCATTACGTCTGGCGCAATGTGATAGGTTGCACCGTTCGCGCAATCTAAAACGATTTTTAAGCCTTCTAAAGACAATTCATTAGGGAATAAGCCCTTACAGAATTCGATATAACGACCATCTGCATTATCTAAACGACGTGCTTTACCTAGCTTTTCAGAAGGAACACACGTCATTTCTTCATCAAGCATAGCCTCGATTTCAAGCTCAACTTCATCACCTAGTTTTAAGCCTTTACCATTGAAAAACTTAATACCATTATCGTGATATGGGTTGTGAGAAGCACTGATCACAATACCGGCTTCAGCACGGAATGTTTGTGTCAGATATGCAACTGCTGGCGTTGGCATAGGACCTAGCAGAACAACATCAATACCCGCGGCAATTAAGCCTGCTTCTAAAGATGTTTCAAGTAAATAACCAGAAATACGGGTATCTTTACCGATAATTACTTTTTTTGTACCAGACTTAGATAAAACTTTACCAGCAGCCCAGCCTAATTTCAGTGCGAACTCGGGCGTAATTGGGAACTCGCCGACTAGTCCTCGAACACCATCTGTGCCGAAGTACTTTCTTGTTGTCATAAGGGTGTTACTCCATTTTTTGCTGCCTGCCATACACCAATGACATCAGCCGTTTCTTTCACATCATGAACGCGAATAATGTGCGCACCTTTTTGAGCACATAAAAGCGCACCCGCTAAGCTTGCAGCTACACGTTCACTTGTTTCTCTATTCAAAAGTTGTCCAAACATTGATTTTCGAGAGAGCCCAGCTAAAAGCGCAAAGCCTGATGTCGAAAATTCATTGAATTTTTCTAAAATTTCAAAGTTATGGCTCAGTGTTTTACCAAAACCAAAACCAGGGTCAAGTATGATCCGGTTTTGATTAATGCCAGCTTTATTGCACGCTAAAACTCGCTCTTCAAAAAACTGATTTATCTCTGAAATAAGATTTTGGTAGGTAGGATTGGCCTGCATTGTTCTTGGTTGCCCTTGCATATGCATCAGACATACAGGCACATCTGGATATTTCGCGGCGACTTCTAGAGCCCCAGCTTCTTGTAATGCTCTGACATCATTAATGATGTCTGCGCCAGCTTCTATGGCCGCTTCCATCACTTCAGCTTTGCTGGTGTCAATTGAAATCACGCAATCCGAAGATTCACGAATACGCTTAATCACCGGTATTACACGCTGTAATTCTTCTTCAAGCGCAACATCAGGCGCACCAGGTCGAGTAGACTCACCACCAATATCCAAAATTTCAGCACCATCTTCGATTAAACGCATACCCTGCTCGAATGCAGCTTCTACAGAGTTGTAATGACCACCATCTGAAAATGAGTCAGGTGTAACATTGACTATCCCCATAATCACTGGTTTATCTAGATTGAGCGTTCTGTTTCTTGGAAGTGAAAGTTGAGTCATACGATGAAGAAGCGTCCTTTAAACATTATATTTTGCTCGTTCAAACCTTTCGTGTTCAAACTCGACATGCAAAATCTCTAAACGCAATTCTATATGCTATGAAATGAAATTAAAATAAAAAGCCCCGATAAATCGGGGCTCTTAGAGAGATTAATTACTCTTTGCTATCGTCAAGCTCATTTGTTGAGCTTGTTGATGATTCTGAGTCATTTGATTCAGGCTTTGCTTCTTGCTTAGCTTCAACCTTCGCTTTCGGCTCTGGCTTCTGATCATGTGCATCACGAGGTGGACGAACTTCTTTACGTTCCATCAGGTCATCAATCTGACCCGCATCGATGGTTTCGTATTTCATTAGTGCATCTTTCATGCTGTGAAGAATATCCATATTATCTTTTAGGATTTGTTCTGCACGTTGATAATTACGCGTTACAAAGTCTTTGATTTCAGCATCAATCAGCTTAGCTGTTTCATCTGACATACCTGACATACGATGCGAACCGCCGCCCATGTACATTTCGCCTTGTTCTTCCATGTACATTTGCGGACCAAGCTTAGAGCTCAAGCCCCATTGAGTAACCATTTTCTTAGCTATATCAGTTGCACGCTCGATATCGTTACTCGCACCCGTCGTTACTTTGTCATCACCATAGATAAGCGCTTCAGCAATTCGACCGCCATATAGGCTTGAAAGCATAGATTCTAAATGTTCTTTAGAATGACTTACGCGATCTTGCTCAGGTAAGTACATTGTTACACCTAGTGCACGGCCACGAGGAATAATTGATACCTTATAAACTGGGTCATGCTCTGGTACTAAACGGCCCACAATGGCGTGACCAGCTTCATGGTAAGCGGTCATTTCTTTCTCGTGCTCACTCATCACCATAGACTTGCGCTCAGCACCCATCATGATCTTATCTTTAGCAGCATCAAACTCAGCCATGCTTACTTTACGCTTGTTACCACGTGCAGCGAATAGAGCGGCTTCATTAACTAAGTTTGCAAGGTCAGCACCAGAGAAACCAGGTGTACCACGTGCAATCACTGATGCTTGTACGTTTTCATCAAGAGGCACTTTGCGCATGTGAACATTAAGAATTTGCTCACGACCACGAATGTCAGGTAAACCAACTACAACTTGGCGGTCGAAACGACCTGGACGAAGTAATGCAGGGTCAAGTACGTCTGGGCGGTTAGTCGCAGCAATAACGATAATACCTTCATTGCCTTCAAAGCCATCCATCTCTACCAGCATTTGGTTAAGTGTTTGCTCACGCTCATCGTGACCACCACCCATGCCAGCACCACGCTTACGACCAACTGCATCGATCTCATCGATGAAGATGATACAAGGTGCAGCTTTTTTAGCCTGTTCGAACATATCACGTACACGCGATGCACCTACACCTACGAACATTTCTACGAAGTCAGAACCTGAAATTGTAAAGAAAGGTACTTTGGCTTCACCAGCAACGGCTTTTGCAAGTAGCGTTTTACCAGTACCTGGAGGACCTACCATAAGTACGCCCTTAGGAATGCTGCCGCCTAATTTTTGGAATTTAGATGGGTCGCGTAAGAAATCTACAAGTTCAGTTACATCTTCTTTTGCTTCATCACAACCAGCAACATCAGCAAATGTCGTTTTGACTTGATCTTCGCCCATTAAGCGAGCTTTACTCTTACCAAATGACATAGCGCCTTTGCCGCCACCGCCTTGCATCTGACGCATGAAGAATATCCATACACCGATAAGCAATAACATTGGGAACCATGAGATAAAGATATTTGCTAGGAATGACTGCTCTTCAGGTGCTACCCCTTTCACGTTTACGTCATTTTTAAGCAAATCGTTAATTAAATCCTCATCATACATAGGCATGATCGTCTGGAAGCGTTCACCGTTTCCTTTAACACCTGAGATAGTGCCTGTACTTCTGTCGATATTGACATCTCGTACCGCACCACTACGCACTTCTTTTACAAATTGCGTGTAACTCGTTTGACGATCTATTTGATCGTTTCCATTGAAGCTCTGGAACACGGTCATCAGCACTACTGCGATAACCAACCAGAGTATTAAGTTCTTTGCCATGTCGCTCAAGGAGTTAACCTCTTGTATCTAAAAATTATTTAAATTCAACTATAATGCTCTTCAACTGTACTACAGTTTGTAGCCCGTCGCCACTATATATACTTCTCTTGATCTTGGACGAGACGCTTTAGGCTTACGAATTTTGACTACTTTAAAACAATTACGTACTTCTTGTACAAATTGATCAAATCCTTCACCTTGGAAAACTTTTACTGCAAATGCGCCATTTGCTTTTAATACTTGGTGACACATATCTAATGCCAGTTCTACTAAGTACATACTACCAGCTTGGTCTGTACTCATGTTGCCACTCATATTTGGCGCCATGTCAGAAAAAACCACATCAACGTTTTTGCCATCGATGCGGTCTAATAAAGCATTCAAGACTGCTTCTTCTCTAAAGTCACCTTGCAAAAAGTCCACACCAGCTAGTGAGTCCATTGGTAAAATATCACAGGCAATTACCTGACCATTATCCCCAACTTCTTCAGCCAGATATTGAGACCAACTACCCGGAGCAGCACCTAGGTCAACGACCGTCATGCCCGGTTTTAAGAGCTTATCTTTCTGTTGGATTTCTTCTAATTTAAAAACTGCACGTGAGCGAAAACCGCGTTTTTGTGCTTCATGAACATAAGGATCATCTACATGTTCTTTTAACCAGCGTTTTGAGCTCGCTGAGTGCTTTTTATTTGCCATATTAACTGCAACTCATTAGTAATATTCTTTAGATGGCGGTAGAATAGCGATAATTCAAGCCTAAGATTAGTAAATATTACCAATATGACATTATCAAATAAACAGAAACAGTACCTAAAAGGTCTAGCTCACCCACTAAAACCAGTCGTTTTACTCGGAGCAAATGGGCTAACTGAAGGCGTAATGTTAGAAATCGATCATTCTTTAGACATTCACGAACTTATTAAAGTGAAAGTACCAACTAATGACAGAGAAACGAAACAGCTGATTTTTGATGCGATTGTTAGAGAAACAAAAGCACATAAAGTACAAGTGATTGGTCATATCATCGTACTTTATCGCCAAAGCGAAGATAAAAAGATTCAGCTTCCTCGCTAAATTTAGACGTCAACAGCACTCGCTGTTGACGACTCTTTCAACTCAATTGCCTGCTTAATAAAATCGACTGTTAATTCATTAATTAAACCGCTTTCTGCATTCAATAATAAGCTAAAACCAATTTCCATAGACGGGATAACCACAATATCAGTGCGGTAACCTTGCACCCAACCACTGTGGTAAAGCAAAACAGTGCCGTCAAAATCATAAATACGCCAACCTAAGCCATAATGCGCTTCATTGACATATTTACGCCAAATACGCCTTTTTAGCTCTCGCTTTGTTTGGATGTAAGGCCTTGATTGAATCGTCAAAGCATCCAATGAAAGTACACTTGGAAAATATCCTAATTGGGCTTTTAACCACTTGACCATATCAGCCGCACTGGCGTTAACTCCAGCAGCAGGGAGTACTTTGTAATAGTTACTTTTTAACCGTGCCGTATGCCAGCGCTTTCTGCCCAAAACGTGTGGAGCTGCAAAATTATTATCCTTCGTCAAATTGGTTATTCCTACCCCACCATCTCGCATACCCAATGGTGCAAACAAAAACTCTTCAACCCAAGTTTTATAATCTAGCCCTGTTTTCGCCTTAATCACTCTATCGATTAAGCTAAACATCACATTTTGATAGCCATAACATCGACTTGGTTTACAGATTGGCGAAATATCAAATAACCTATCAGTTATATCGATATAACTCATACGTGATTCAACCAAGTTGTCATAGGCATTTGGTACTATGCCACTTGAATGACTGAGTAGATTGTAGACTTTCAAGCTTTCAAACCTAGATTCACGGGCTTGAGGTAGGTAATGACTAATTTCTCTATCTAAATCAATTTTTCCTTCGGCAGCCAACTTAGCTGTAAGTGAGCCGGCAAAAGTTTTCGAAACCGACGCCAATCGAAATCGGGTGTGCTCGTCAACTCTCCTGCCTTGTTTAACTTTTGTACGACCATAGCCTTTTTGAAAATAAACTCGCTCACCTTGAACAATACTTAATGCCGCACCGGGTATGGATTTTTCTTTTAGTTTTCTTTCGACTTGCTTAGAATAGCGATTTACAAATTGCTGCCACTGTTGCTGTTCGGTGTTTTCATTATTATTAGATGCCAAACATTCAACGGTGAAGAGCCCCATAACTGCGTAAATCAGGGTCTTCATAAAAATTGCTCCTGTTTTCATAACGGCATTCTAACATTTTGTCGTTTGTTGTCTTGTGTTTGGGCATAAATTATTAATCTGAGGAATTTTAATGCGTAAGTTGTCGATACTTGGAATTGGTTTATTACTTAGTTCTGCATGTAGTTTTACCCCTCAGTTGGCACCCGAACTAACTTTGCCTAAAAAACCTCTGCTCAAAAAAGAGGTGATGTTTTTAACTTACAGTGCCAAACAAAACCCAGTGAGAATTAAATCTGTACAGCTCCCTGCTCACCCAATTTACAAAAGTAATCGAGTTTGGGTTGATCCTAAATCGCAACAATTAACAGAGTCACAATATAAAGTGGTTGTTAATCAACTTGCTGAGCTTGGACTAATAGTTGCAGATAGTAATGACGCTGACTATATTTTAAACGTACAACAACTGTCTGTAGAAAGAACCCCTGATATCGATTTGCAAGTGCAGCAAAACAAAAACACCAGCAAACAAAGTGTTGAAGTGGTTAAAAATAACCAATCAAAGCAATGTAGTAACTATGAAGTAAAAGTGAGTTTTCGTTTAAACCACAAAAAGAGCGCTGATGTTGTATGGATAGCTCAAGCGAGTTTAAACAGCCATACTTTTATTAATAAGCCCGTTGTTTACAAATTTACTCAGCAGCAAGTCATTTCAAATGAGCAAGTCGTTGTCGATTTTGTCAATTTGCACAACACTGAAGCTGCCAGAAAGCAACGATTTGAACAGGCAGTTTCCATACCTGAATATCAAGTTACAGTGCAAACGTCGCCTTTAACGAAAGTATCTGGTCTATGTACAAATGATGAAGTCTCAGCAGTGACGACCGATATCGAAACACATCTAATCGCTGAGTTAATGGCTAAATTAAAAGTAAGATAAACAATTTTTTACAGTATTCATGCGATATTGTTGATTATAATTCTGAATTAGAAATTAAAATTACTAGCCTGAATACCATCAATCTAAGTGTACGTTGCACTATATATGATTGGTTTTAAGTGAGGGAAACATGGAAAACTACGCCACAATTTTACTTGTCGAAGACGATGAATCGTTAGCACAATGGGTTGCAGAATACTTGGATAACCAAGGTTACACCACCCACATTTGCCACAGAGGCGATCAAGCTGTGGCAATGGTTAAAGACGTTTCCCCTGACATAGTGCTACTTGATATCATGTTACCAGGTCAAGATGGCATCAGTGTTTGTCGTGATTTAAGACAGTTTTACAACAAACCAATTGTGATGATGACAGCCAAAGATGAAGAAATGGATGAGGTCATAGGTCTAGAAGTTGGCGCCAGCGATTACGTTATCAAGCCAGTTAGACCTAGAGCATTACTTGCCAGAATTAAGTCTCTATTAAGAGCATCAGAACAAAACAGCAGTACTTCAGAAGCAGACAACGACAATATTCAGGTTGGCACTTTACACATTGATACCTTAGCAAGAAAAGTCACCGTTGATGGAACCGAAATTGCCATATCTAGTGCTGAGTATTTGTTATTACACTTTTTGGCCAGCAATGCTGGGGAAGTGGTATCTCGTGACGCCGTATTTAAAGCTACGAAAGGTCGTGAATATGATGGCTTAGACCGAAGCGTTGATGTCCTGATTTCAGCCCTCAGAAAGAAATTTAATGATGATCCTCAGCATCCTGAAAAATTTAAAACTGTCTGGGGTAAAGGCTATTTAATGGTTCCTACTGCTTGGTAATATAACCGGTTGATTTAGCGCCAACATGCTTTTGTTGGCACTTCCCCACTGACTTGGTGCTTCCATTGAAAAAACTCTACCTTTACTTACTTGCCAGTGCATTACTTTCAATTGTGGTTTTAGGTTGGCTTATTGATACATTCAATCAGCAAGCCTTTTCGCCAGAAGACAACTTTGTTTGGCAAAGAAATATCACTGGTGGTTTCATAAAACAATTAGAAAGGCAGCCAAAAGCCGAACGCGATGAGTTTGCTAAAACGGTCAGTAAAGAGTTCTCCTTAAATGTAAGCTACAGAGATGGAGAAAGCCTTGCTCTTCCTTCAGAATTAAAAAATGAAATGTTTACGCCTCAAGGCTTATTACTTGAAGATGAGATAGGCTTTTATCTGTTAAAATCTTCACACAATCTTATGCCCGATTACGTTGAGCTGCGTTTAAGCAAGCCTGATCAGCAACAAGACAGCGATGCTTTTTTAACTCTGCTTTTTTATTCTGGCGTGTGTACTTTTATGTGGTTTATTTTGTCTCCTTTAGCGAGAAGACTTAATGTTCTTACCAACAAAGCCAAACAATTTGCTGCCGGCGATTTTTCAGCGCGTATCGAGTCAAACCAATTCACGTACATTAAAGATGTAGAGTTAACATTCAACGGTATGGCCAGTAAAATCGAGAAGCTGATGGCTGAGAATAAACTGATGGCTTCAAGTCTTTCTCATGATATTAGAACACCAGTAGCATGTATGCGTTTTGCGTTAGATGCCGCGATAGACGAACCAGACAATCAAAAAGTCCATGAAATTTTACTCAGAATGGAGAAAGATCTAGATCAAATGGAAGATATGCTTAAATCATATCTGTCTTTTGCAACGCTTGAACAAAAATCTCATTTACTCAATTTTGAAACAACACAAGCAGCGAGCTACTTAACAGAGGTCAGTAGCCAAATCATGCCAAAGTTATCAAAAGCCGATTTGACCTTATTGACTGATTTAAATATCTCCTACAATATTACTGGCGATCTACATTGGCTAGCCCGCGCAATCACAAACTTGCTGAGTAATGCATGTGATTTTGCAAACAAACATATTCAAATCTCAAGTTATGATGATGCTCAGTTTATCTATATCGAAATTTCTGACGACGGACCTGGTATTGCACCTGAAAACTGGCACAAAGTGTTTAGCCCTTTCTTTCAAGAAGAAAACCACAGAAACCGAGCCGGTAAAAGCTATGGTTTGGGCTTAGCTATTGTCGCCAAAGTGGTAGATTGGCACCATGGTAAAGTATCAGTCTCTCAGTCTGAAAGTTTGGGCGGTGCAAAATTCACGATGCAAATACCTAAAAGGCATACCTGATCGGCATTTAAGATGTATTGATTTCCGACAAAGACTTTTTATTTTTCACCATTTGCAGTAGATTGTCTGCCATCCCTTAGAAGATAAAAGAATAACAACATATGAGTAGTGTTAGAGGCGAATTCAGTTCTCGCTTTGGTTTTATTATGGCGGCCGCTGGTTCGGCTGTTGGCCTTGGAAACATTTGGGGTTTTCCAACTCAAACAGCATCAAATGGTGGTGCTGCATTTGTTTTAGTGTATTTAATTTTAGCCTTTTGTTTAGCTTATCCTGCTTTAATGGCCGAGCTTGTTATAGGCCGACATGGTCAAGCAAACGCTGTTTCATCGTTACAAAAGCTGGCTAACTCTCCTACACAGAAAAAGTTTGCGTTTTTGGTAGGTTTTGGCGGTATTATTTGTGCAGGCTTGATCCTTAGCTTTTACGCCATTGTTGCAGGCTGGATGTTCAGCGCAACTATTGAGCCAATCGCTGCGTTATCAGGACTTGAGAGCACATCAGCTTGGTTAAACAATCAGTCCTTCCCAAGAGATCTCATATTTACTAGTTTATTCATTGTTCTTACCATCGCGATTATCAGTAAAGGTGTCGAAAATGGTATTGAGAAATGGTCAAAACGCCTAATGCCTGCTCTGCTTGGCATTCTCGCTCTACTTATTATCTATGTAATGACTCAAGAAGGTGCGACCGAAGGTTTAAAAGCTTATTTAGTGCCTGATTTTAGTTCTATTTTAGATCCACAATTATTAGTAAGCGCGTTAGGCCAAGCCTTCTTCTCATTATCTCTAGGTACAAGCGTGATGATAATTTACGGCTCGTACATCAGCAAAAAAGAGAATCTAGTATCTCTGGGTGCCTATGTCACTTTAATTGACGTATTAATTGCATTCGTTGCTGGGTTATTAATTATTCCTGCAATGTACGTCGCTCAAGCCCAAGGCGTTGCAATTTTCTCTGAATCTGGCACCCTTTTATCTGAAGATACACTGGTTTTCCAGGTTCTACCTGCACTATTTTCTAGCATGGGTGACATTGGTTACTTTGTTGGCTTTGCTTTCTTTGCTCTAATGAGTATTGCCGCGTTAACGTCCTCAATCTCAATGCTTGAAGCGCCAGTTTCTTATGCGGTTGAAAAGTTTGCCCTTGGCCGTGTTCAAGCTACCTGGATTATCGGCGGGATCATTTCACTGGTAAGCTTTACCATTATTTTTAACTTCTCTGCACTATTTGGCTTTGTAGTGAGCTTAACAACCCAGTTCTCACAGCCTTTGATTGGCATGTTGTGCTGTATATTTGTTGGCTGGATCTGGCACAGAAATAAATTACTAGCCGAAATTAAAAATGGTCATGATGAAGCTGAAAGTACTCTGTTTTGGAAAGTGTGGCCTTGGTACATCAAGTTTGTTTGTCCATTGGCAATTGCAATGGTATTTATACACTCGTTGTAAACAGAACTAGAAATCTAATAAAAAAGCGAGTGACAAACTCGCTTTTTTATTGTGCTAACTCCATATCTGTATGGGGAATACCATCTTCGAGGTAACTGTCAGATATCACTTTAAATCCTAACCTTGTATAGAATGGGGTGAGATGTGTCTGCGCACTCAATTGCACTTTACAATCAGGCCATAGGTTCGCACATACATGCAATGATTCTTTCATCAATGCTGTAGCAAGCCCCTTCCCTCTATTCGGCTCAGTAATAATCACTCTACCAATCGCTGTAACCTGTAAAGCTTTTTGATAACAACGTGAGTATGCAACGACCTCACCTTCATTATCTAAACAGTAAATATGTCGAGTCTCTTCCTGAATATCAACATCATCTAATTCAGGGTAAGCACACTCTTGTTCAACAACAAAAATATCAATTCTTGCTTTAGCCAATTTGAAGAATGTTAAAGTATCTACCTCAGAGAATTTTTTTACATACCATTTCATGTTTTTCACCGATAAAAAAGCCTAGCTAAGCTAGGCTTTTAATAAATTAAGACGAACTAATTTAGTTAAATAATCTTTCTAACTGGTCGCATAATTGAGATACATTCACATGATCATGCTCAATCGTTAAATCTACGTAACCATCACCTCTAAATGCGCGGTCAAGTTCTATTAACACGTGAGTTTTGTGTGCTTCAGGCACGAATGATAACTCTATTTCTTGAATGCCAAATAACGAACGCGTGTTTGGTCTATATTCTAACTCTTGATAGCAACCTGATGTTGATTGAAAGCTAGAGGCTCTCAAATAACCTTTTTCTACATCAGCTTTAACTAGACTAAAACCAAGCTTGTCCATTGCCTGCATACAGGCTTTCACAGCTTCGTTAGGATAGATATGTAAGGTATCTTTATCATTTGGATCAATCGCTAAGTCAATATCAAGACCAGTCTCAATCCAAACGAATGAGTGGTTATAACCTGCGTTTAATTCTGTGATAGGTGTTTCTGAATGCAGTCTAGCTTCAAAAGGGATAACTTTCTTTTCACCTGGAGCAATAATAAATTGCTCAGAGATCCGCCACTTATCTAAAACATGATTTGTAAAATACTCACCGTCATCAGACTCAACTTTTACGCGCGTCATTAACGCTAACTCTAAGCCTGATACCTGCTGTTCGACATCACCGCCTTCAATTATAATTTGCGCTTGAAATTTTTGCCCTGGATATAAATGTTCAGTTTCTAAAATAGTATCGACTTTTGCTGCGCCAATACCCACAGATGCAAGGATTTTTTTAAACATCGCCTCTCCTGTAGAGATTATTCCTTCTAGCTGCATCTTAACCACATTTATTTAAGCTTGTCAGCGAAAATTTATGATTTTATGACAAATATCTATCCCCAGCAGTGAGTTAGTCTTATTTCATCGAGCATTAGCCTAAAGTTTTGATTTATAAATCAGTGAGTTTTGATAAGATGATTTAATAATTTCGCTTTTTATCAATGATTATGGAACTGTTGTTTTTTGCTGTCGCATTTGCATGCGGCTTTTCTATTTACCAACTAAAGCTACCACCACTTATTGGTTTCTTAATGGCTGGGTTTATTCTCAACTTAATGGGCCACCAAACCACAGACTTACTGACTCAGTTAGCAGATCTTGGTGTCACTATATTACTGTTCAGTATTGGCCTAAAGTTAAAAGTTGGAAATTTAGTCAAACCTCAAGTTTGGGCGCCTGCAACGCTTCATATCGTTTTAAGTACTGCATTTTTTGCTAGCCTCTTGCTACTTTTGGGTGCAGCTTCTCTTCCTCTGTTTAGTGAACTTGATACGTCAAGTGCACTGCTGGTAGGTTTTGCGTTTAGCTTCTCAAGTACTGTTTTCGCGGTCAAAGTATTAGAAGAGCGTGGTGAAATGTCTGCCTTACATGGCAAAATTGCGATTGGTATCTTAGTCATGCAAGATATCTTCGCAGTTATATTCTTAGCAGTAAGCACCGGAAAAGTCCCGAACATATGGGCACTTGCTTTATTAGTCGCCTTACCAATTTTCCGCCCTGTGATGTTTTGGGTATTAAATCGTTCAAAGCATGGCGAACTACTACCGCTGTTCGGATTTTTCTTTGCTCTCGTAGTTGGCTACCACGCATTCGAGTTTGCAGGCCTTAAGGGAGACCTAGGAGCACTAATCATAGGTATGATGTTTGCGCCTCACAAAAAAGCAGGTGAGCTCTCTAAATCTTTACTTAACTTAAAAGATATTTTGCTTGTCGGCTTTTTCTTAAATATTGGTCTGAATGCCAACATAACACCTAATGCATTACTTGTTGCTGTCATGCTTATCTTGGTATTGCCTATTAAAGTGATAATGTACTATGTACTGACAAATGTATTTAGACTCAGAGCTCGCACCTCACTTTTGAGTGCCTTTACACTCTCAAACTACAGTGAGTTTGGCTTAATCGTGTGTGCGGTCGCAGCAACTACAGGACTAATCACAAGCGACTGGTTAGCTGTGGTGGCAATTGCGGTGTCTATCACATTTGTGCTCGCTTCGCCGCTCAACAAGCGAGCGAACGAGCTATATGTAAAACTAGAACCTTGGCTTTTGAAATTTGAAAGCGATAAACGTTTAGAAGAAGAGCTGCCAGTTAACCTTACCGATACTAAAATCGTTATTTTTGGTATGGGTCGGATTGGTACCGGTGCTTATGAAACAATTGAGGCATCTCACCCTGGCAAAGTCGCTGGTATCGACATCAAGCCTGAAGTTGTAGACAAACATGTGAAACGTAACCGCAGAGTACTGCTTGCAGATGCGACCGATCCTGACTTTTGGCAACGCATGAACCACTCTGATGTTGATATGGTTATGCTTGCAATGCCTAAACATATGCAAAATATTTTTGCGCTCGAACAGCTCCGTGCATCAGGCTTTAGTGGCCGTGTTAGTGCGATTGCTTATTACCCCGATCAGCAACGTGAATTAGAAGAAATGGGCGTTGAATTTACCTATAACTTCTACTTAGAAGCTGGTAGCGGTTTCGCCGAACACGTCAGTCAGAAAATCTTCCAGTAAAATTTACTTTAGTTATCAGTACCACTTTAGGTACTGATAACTATTTTTATTTACCACTCAACAACTTACATCTAGACGTCTATTACACGCTGTTCCCAATATTGCAAGCTGATTTACAAAGCTTTACATCCGCCGTAGAAATCCCCCTCACAAAAAGAGTAAACTGGAACGGTCTTATGAGCTAAGTCTCTATTTTAAACACAATTTTTTGTGTGACTCTGTTTGATGTATAGCTCATGTATTTTAGAATTTTTGGCAAGCGAGAGGCATTGATGCGTAAAAATAAGGCAGAATTAAACTTTTCAGCCGTGGTGGATGACGCTAAAGCAAGTCCTTTTATGGATCTGCAAAACCGCCTTGATGAGCTGCAAGACAATGGAATGACAGCGCTAACAATTCGTACAGTGTTATTTAATAAGATGTTAGATATGCACAGTGTACCTGCAGATCATTTTTTACGAAAAGAATCTGCACCGTCTAGATTAGACGATCCGAAAATTATTGAAACGCTTAATGAACTTGGCTTTTATAAACAAAGGAAAGTTATTCATTAATTTATTTTGGGGAGCCTACTCTCCTACTTATAGGCTGGCAATGCCCGTCGCCAGCCTATCTTCTTTTCTCACACTTCTTTTTCTTGCGTAGACCTTTTGACTATCTTCTTTTTTGGTAGCAGGCTTTTTACAGCTAGCTTTATAGGTAACCAATAAATAGCATAAATAGAGTCATGTTTTGCATCATATTTACCTACACCTATATTAATCTTTCCTGCTTCTGAGGCTTTTATTAGTGTCCCTCCGAGCCTATCCCAAACAGCAAGTGCAGAGCCAAGATTTGTATCGAAATGCTTAGGATTATCACTATGGTGAACTTGATGTTGTGCTGGGCTTATAAACCAATTCTCTAGCTTATCTCCCCAGCTAAACCAAATATGAGAGTGCCTTAAATTAGCACCAAAGATATTAAATAAAAATACAAACGCATTAGCGCCTAGAATGTCGAACATACTAAGTGCTGTACCAAATAAGTGATATCCTATTCCTACTGCGATACCTTGCGTCAAGGCCATCCTGCAAGCGTATAAATAGCTTTCAATAGGGTGAGTTCGATAAATAGTAAAAGGGGTTAGTACTTTCGCTGAGTGATGCACCTTATGAAACTCCCATAAGAATGGGACTTTATGAAGCAGTAAATGCAGTAAATATCGGGTGAAATCATCGAGCAAAAATAGTATGAGCGTAAAAAAAGCGATTACACTTGCCTCAGGCCATTGCAACATAAGTGGTTTGCCAAGCACCCACTCTAGAAAATCTGTAACAGCTATGGCGACAGGCACCATGGTCAGTACAATTGGTGCAAAAGTCGCTGCTTTAATAATTTTATTGGTGATCAGTAAAGCGTAATCAAGTTTGGCACTTTTACACAACCAAACATCTTTGGGAAACAAGAAGCTAAAAAAGCCTCTCACACTTTTCGATTTAGAAGCTTTTAGGTAGACAAAAAAAGCCATGACTATCGCACTTAATAAGTACGGTATATAAATTCGTTTGTTGGCATCGATTAAATATGAAGGCAAAGCTGATATATCTTGCCATATTTGCTCTAACACACCTTCTCCTAAATATAAATTGCGACTTCAAGCAACTGCTAAAACAGTTTTAATGACTAGCTTATTCATTAATAACGCCCTTAATACTACTCAATCATTTTGAGAGATTAAAATTGACGCTACCAGTGTTGAAAACTCTTTCTTTAAGACTGCATAGATGCAGAAGGTAAATCGGCGATAGCAGGACACGTAAGCGTAACTAGCAACGAGTTTTCTTTACCCTAAAGTCACTCTCTCTATTAAAAGGATTGAATTAAGAGTTTAACTCTAAGACTAATTATTAATGGCTCATTATACGAAAAAGGGCCACGAATGGCCCTAAGTAATTTAACTAAAAAAGACGTTAAAACTGGTATTTATAACCAATCGAAAATTGTCTTGGTTTGCCTGGTCGAGCACCGTAAGGGCGACGACTCACGATTTTAGCTTCATCTAATAAGTTATCGATTTTGGCGTAAATTCTACCGTATTTATCAAAATCATAACTTGCAGAAACATCCACTGTAGTTGTTGCTGGTACTTTAAAACCTGACAATTCTTGACCATCACCAGCAACTTCTTTCATGCTGCCAACGTATTTCATTGTCATTGTTAATGCCCAATTAGACGTTTCTAAACCAATGTTAAAGGACGCCTGATGCTCTGGTAAATACGGTAATGTATCCCCTACTTCAACATCGCCCCATTGCGCAAAATCAGACTTGAAGCTGTTTTTGAACTCACCACGTGTATACGTATATACAAAGCTATATGGAATATCTACTTGTAGGTTAAGTGGATACGTTTGGGCGAATTGTGTTTCTAAACCGTAAACATCAACCTTTCCACCATTAAACTCCTGGTCTAACTGTTGATCGACTCCACAGTTAGAAAAACCACAGCTTTCTTTTAAGTTACTGTAGTTATTAAAAAAGCTAACGACTTCGACTTGCGTAACGCCATCATTAAAGCGTCCACCAAATTCATAGTTGACACTTTTTTCAAGCTCTACGTCTGTAGTTTGTGCAGGGGATGAAGGAACAAAACCCTGGTGCACACCAAATAACAAACCAGATTCTTCGTTTAACTTGTAAAAGCCGCTCAAACCAGGCAACCAGATACGTGTAGTCTTGTCTAACCAGTTAGTTTCTTCACCTTTTTCATGGTGATGCATTTTCATCAATTCACCACGCACACCTAAACCAAGCGTTAAAGCATCGACCGTGACTTGATCTTCTAAATAAACCGACCAAGCATCAGTTGATTCAACATTTTGAGTTGTAGGACGTATATCTTGACCTAGATCGAAGGCTTTACCTGCACGCATACCATAGGTTTCTTCAAAATGCTTTCGTTCAATTTCATCTTGGTGAAAGCGAATACCCGCTGATAATTTGTGGTTTAGGTCGAAAAGTGAAAACTCATAAGTCGAGTCAATTTGTAAACCTTGCGAAAAATAAGCACGATCATTGGTGCCCATGTTTAAGTAGATTTCTGGTTGACCTTCCGTTAGTGAATCTTGCTGGCCTGAAATGACTGCATACTCTAATTCGTACTTTTGTGGATCTGCAAGGATCCCCGAAAGCGTCGCGTCTAGTTTAGATAAGCGTCTATCAAGTAAGCCGTTTAATTTTAACCAAGCACGTTCATAATCATTTCTATACAAGCGTGTTGTAACGCTTAAATTGTTGAATTCAAGATTATGACTAAACATGATTTGTTGGTGCTTAGTGTCCATTAATGCTGGCTGTGTCGCAGCGTAACGGCGATAAGGGTTTTCTGCAAAATCAGTCTCAGTTAAACCAAGGTAAGTTTCATCTGACTGCTCATCTGCATAAGATAGCTTTAAACCAAATTTATGATCTATGCCATTGTTAGATAACTGATAGTTAAACTTCGCTAAAATATCATTTTTTTCGAAACCAGTATCACCACCGCCATCAAGCTCTTTAAAACCATCTGCTTTTAATGAAACACCTTCAACTAAAAAGCCAACATTGTTTACAACAGAGCCAAAATGACCATGAACCTTTTGATAACCATCACTGCCAAAAGCAACATCAATACCCCCTTCAGAGAATTCAGGCACTGCACGTGTTACCAAGTTAATTGTGCCTGCCACTGTCTGAGGACCATATTTGATCGCTGCAGGCCCTTTGAATACCTCAACAGCAGTCATACGAGTGCTCACAGGGAAATAATAAGCAGCAGGTGCAGAATACGGAGAAGGACCAATTAAAATACCGTCTTCTAGAATCGTGATTTTTTTACTACGCTCGGGTGTTACACCGCGAAAACCAATGTTAGGTCGAAGCCCGTAACCGTCTTCTTCACGAATGTTAACGCCAGGTACTTTAGACAGAATTCGATGTATATCATCGTATTCGAACTTTTCAAGCTCTGCTTCTGTTAGTAAAGTTGCAGAACCAGCTTCTGTTCTTAACTTATCGTAATGACTTAAAATTTGGATATGCTCTAGTTCATCGCTCGCTTCATCCGATTTAGCACCTTGTGCAAAGGCAGAAGGCAGCGCAAGACTTAAAGCAATGGTAAGCGCAGATTTTCTTAAAATATGTAAATTAGTCATTGTCACCCGCCGATGTTTTAGGTAGTTCTAGAGCAAGTTTATTAATGAAGTCGTTTTTCAATTGATCTGTGACGTCTTTTACTTTTGCATGATTATGTTCAACAGCAGTTGTGTCATTAGTTAATGCCGTTTGAAGGTCTGTTGAAATCGCATCAGCTGCTGCTTTTGCATCTGTGATCCCTTTCAGCATTAACTCTTTTGTATCTGTTGCATCATTGCTATCAAGAAAATCATCAAAACCTGTATTCTCGCTTGTGCCACCTAAGAAGATTTTTTCGAATGCCGCAATGTTTGCGCGAATGTTTTCGATAGAATGCTTAGCGTAGATTGATTCTACTTCTTCAGGACAAGCAATTTCTGAGCCGCACTTATTAGCAAACAAACCCAAAGGCGTTGCAAGTTTGTAATCTTTAAGCTCTTCTGTCATATAGAAAAGCGCGTCAGAAATTTCATTGATTGCTTTTAAGGTCGTAGGATATGGACTACCTGGCTGACCTGCATTTTTAAATTGTGAAGCATAGCCGTCTTCACCAGACCATTCATATAAAAGCTCAGTGGCAGAGTCAGAGAGATCATTGGCTACTTCAACTGCAAATTTACAGCGTGAAACTTTTCTAGCTTGCTCTGTTTGCGTGTTCCAATCACCTAACACTTCTGCCGAATTGATTGAACAGCTATGCGCTAAATCATCATTGAATAATAGGTATTCCATGGCATCTAAACCGCGGCGTTTATCGCTACGCTTGCTAATGTCATAAGCATTACCGTTGATATTACCTACAGCAAAAAATACCACATCTTGATCAACACTGCAGGTACTCGCATTCGGCCAAGAATAAATACGGTTTCTTAAAGACTTATCATTTGCAGATAATGGCCCTATGATCATAAGTTCGGCGTGTTGCCAACTCACCATGGTCTCTTTCCAAGCGTTTTGAGCTGCAACCTTCGCAGCATTTAATGCAGCTTTAGCCTCTTCGTCACCCATAGTCGGGTCATAATTAGTTTCTAAATCACAATATGCTTTTACAATCGCTGGCTGTGCTTTTGCTTTGCTATCAAATTCAGTAAATGTTGGCGTGATCACATTATCTACTAAACTCGCCAATAACGTTGCTTCATTAAATGCAGGTGTTTGACCATCAGAGCCACTGCCATTGTCATTCCCGTTTCCGTCATTATTACCATTTCCTTGGTTTTGATTTTCATTTACTTGCTGTTGTGCATGCCCTTCACCATTGCTACTCGACACACTTTCACCACAACCACTTAATGCCAGTGCGATACTCGTCACCAGTAGTAAAGGTTTTAATTTAAAAGCCATTTAAAGCCTCTTTTCTCAAATGATAAATATGACAAAAGGCTAGCTCCGAAAAACTAACCTTTTTAATACATAAACCAACCAGATTTTACCAAGTTGTGATTAATTTTTCCAAATCATCACCACTAAGTGCATTACCTTGTTTATCGTTCCAAGTATAAGCATCACGTAAAATGTTACGCGCAGCCTTTAAATCCTGCTCATACTGTGCGACAGTTTTTGTACTGTTATCCTCAAATACAGGTGCATTACCCATTAATTCATGCAATTTAACAAAATCAGCAGTTACTGTTTTTGCTTCACGGTTAACGAAAGGCGACACTGGATTGAACTGCATATTTAATGCAAAACCTTTCATTTCTGACCAATGTTTCGCTAATGTGTAAAAATCGTCAATTTTGAATGTATAATCTTGTGCTGTTAATTTTTCTAAATCTTTTAGCACATCATTAATGTAGTGGATCGAAGTCGCTACAATGGCTTTTTCCCAAGCTAAACGAGCCGCTGTTGCATGCTTAACTAGTGTTTCCATTTCAGCATCTGATAATGCCTGACCCGCTTTGTCATTTAGTAATTTACGACCAGCATAAAACGCATCGTACGCTTCTTTACTTAAATCAGTGAAGCCTGAACGGTCACGTTTGCCTGCGTTAGTTGAGTTACCCCAGTTGTACTCTGACAGTAAATCAATTTTGCCGTCTGCATTGGTGTCGTTTGAACCATTGAATTCTTTACGACCATTACTACCTTCTGCATCTACTTTGCTCGATAGTTCAATGTCTGTGTAGTCTGTGTAGTTACGTGCAGCACCAAAGTAACCAAAACCTTCATCCCACTGATGCTCAACACTGGTATAGGTTTTTCCAGCAAACTCGGTATTGTTCTGCTTTAAGCCTTTGCCATCGGTATCGTCATCAAGATAATCATCAGCTGCTTGAGAGAAAGCCACAGCACCATTTAAGAACTTCTCAATCAATTGTTGTAAATCAACACCGTCTGGCGTGATGTAAGCTTTATCAATATCTACTTTTGCAGCATTAGCAGTCTGCGCACTACCATTTTGTACTAACTTTGCATTATCTCTTAGCATAGCAATTAAATGCTCAGCAAAACCTGTTGGGGTATTATTTGCTGCATCTAAACCAGCCCAACCTACAAATGAATCTGCTTGTGTCCAATCTTTGTACTGGCCTTTAGCATCATTGCCTGCAAGCTTGCCCTTTAAATCTTTATGAGAATTTGAAATTTCAACAAGTGATTTCTGCACTGAATTTTCAAATGCAGATAACGTAAGTGCTCTTGAACCCCATACGTTTTCATAATCTTCGCTTGAAATATCGTAGTAAAGGCCTATTTTGTCTGCACCATCAGCGTAATCATCGGCAAAATCAGCTTTGATATAGTTTGATAATTCTTTAATTAGTACGTGGCGAGCAATCTGACCTGAGTAAGCAACACTTGATTGACCAATTTTTTCTGGATTTTTACTTAAAAAATCATAATACATATCATTGGCAACTGACACAGTCACTTCTTTCTCAAGCTTTGCACCGGCTTTGTCTGTTGCGATAACAGTCACTTTAAGTGGTGTGCCTGCAGTTAAAGATACCTGTGCAGCATCAAGCACAAGTGTGTTATTTTCGACTTTAAAACCAGCTGCAGAAGTTGAGAAAGTAACTTCATCTTGAGCATCCTCATCACTTGCTGACAAATCTGCAACGACTTGCGTACCTTTAAGATCTACTTTGACAGGAGCAATGTTTGCAACAGCTAAATCTGTTGGCGCTTCGTTAACGTTAGTAATTGTTACTGTCACGTCTTTAGTCACAGTATTCGTTCCATCAGATACTGTTACCGATACAGTTACCTGAGTTGTTTCTTCAAAATTAAAGCTTTTGCCTGCTTTAACAAACAATTTATCGCCTTCAATTTCAAAATTTTCGTCATTTGTAGTGAATGTATGAGTGTCACCTGAATCCGCATCTGTGGCTGAAAGCGTACCAACTTCAACACGTTCTGTTGTATTTTCTTGTAATTGGGCTTTATCAAGAGTAATAGCAGTAGGCGCTTGATTTTCCGTTTGAGTAGCTGTTTCGTTGTTGCTTGAACCACCACATGCAATTAAACCAAGTGTTGCAGCAAGGATAGAAGTTGTTAACAGAGACTTACGAAGGGTCATTCTTATTGTCCTTTGAAAATACTAAATATTATTAATTTTTTAACTGGTGCATAGTATACACGCATCTAAATAACAATCAATATTATTTACACTGTCATAAATAGTTATTCTGTCAAAAAACAAATGAAAATTTGACACCTCACACTCAAATCAAAAACCCAACCCATTGATTTTAATAAATTTACAAGATTTAGTTGATGATGGAAAAATACAACTAAGGATGATAATCAATATCAATTACTTTATATTTATTGTGTTACTATCAATTATTCTCGATGCTATCATTAAATATTTGTTGTGCAGTCTGCCAAATAGCTAAATTCACAGGGTCTTTTAACCTTGTAGATTTAGCTATCAAGCCAATTTCTATATCAGTGTTACCGCTATTGATAGGTAATACTCTCACTTGTTGCTTGAAAGGACTTTGAGATAAAACAACATCTGGTACTAAAGCGATACCAAAACCTAAACTGACAAGGGCCACAATTGCTTCGTGACCAGAAACATGTGCATAAACTTTCGGTTTAAAACTTTGCTCTGCACAGAACTGATCTAGTCTTTCTTTTAATACGCCCTGTTCCGGAACAATATATTCGAGTTTTGACCAATCAAGTACCTGCAAAGTCATTGCATTTAAAGTATCGGAGAGTGGACACTCCATTGTCGGCGCTATCATTAGCAATTTAGCTTCACCCAGCTTTGTGTATGCAAGGCCTGTAGGTAACTCTTTTGGCTTGACTGCAACGGCTAAATCCGCTTTTTCAGCTTGGACGTTCGATATTGAAAGCGCGGGGTCGCCAGTATTTAGATTCAGCTCTACATCAGGGTATTTTTTACGAAATGCCGCAAACAACTTATATATATAGCTGTAACTTGCCGTCACAGAACAATACAAGTCAGCCTCACCGGATAAAATTTGCTGTTCAGTCTGGCACTGCCCTTTAAAAAGCCGCCATTGATTTAGCGTTGCATTGGCATAGTCGACAAAGGCTTTCCCTTGAGAAGTTAATGACACACTACGATTATCTCTTATAAATAAAGGGACGCCGACTTCTTCTTCTAATTGTTTTATTTGTCGACTCAGTGTGGGCGCACTAATAAAGCAAAGGTTGCTTGCACGGCCAAAATGTAAGGTATCTGCCAGTGCTAAGAAATACTTAAGTTGTTTATGGTCCATTTAACATTTCAAAAATTGAAATACAGTAATTCAAATATATCATTTTACGAAACCAAAACTACCCCCTATTCTCAAACTCGTATCTAGACAAACACTTATTTTTTAAAGGCTCTAACATGGCGAATTATTTTAATACTCTTCCTTTACGCGAACAGTTAGCACAACTTGCTCAATGCGAGTTTATGGATCCAAAAGAATTTGAAAACGGCGTAGCAACCCTAGAAGGTAAAAAACTGGTTATCGTTGGTTGCGGTGCACAAGGTCTAAACCAAGGTTTAAACTTACGTGATTCTGGATTAGACGTAAGTTATGCCCTACGCGATTCTGCGATTGCTGAAAAACGAGCTTCATTCATTAATGCATCAGAAAACGGATTTACCGTTGGCACTTATGAAGAACTTATCCCGACTGCGGACTTAGTACTTAACCTTACCCCTGACAAACAACACACTAGTGTCGTTGAAGCGGTTATGCCTCTAATGAAACAAGGCTCAACACTGGCATATTCTCATGGCTTCAATATTGTTGAAGAAGGTATGCAGGTACGTGAAGACATCACAGTGATCATGGTTGCACCTAAGTGTCCGGGCACTGAAGTACGTGAAGAGTATAAACGTGGATTTGGTGTACCTACTCTTATTGCAGTTCACCCTGAAAATGATCCTGAAGGTAAAGGTCTTGAGCAAGCAAAAGCTTATGCTGCAGGTACCGGTGGTCACAGAGCTGGTGTACTTAAGTCTTCTTTTATCGCCGAAGTAAAGTCAGATTTAATGGGTGAGCAAACCATTCTTTGCGGTATGTTACAAACTGGTTCTCTTCTTTGTTTCGATAAAATGGTTGAAAAAGGCGTTGATGCAGCATATGCGTCAAAACTTATTCAATACGGTTGGGAAGTCATTACAGAAGCACTTAAACATGGCGGTATCACAAATATGATGGACCGCTTAAGCAACCCAGCAAAAGTGAAAGCATTTGAGCTAAGTGAACAACTAAAGCAAATCATGCGTCCACTGTACAACAAGCATATGGACGACATCATCAGCGGCGAATTCTCAAGCGGCATGATGGCCGATTGGGCAGAAGACGACGCCAAGCTTCTTTCGTGGCGCGCAGAAACCGCTGAAACTGCATTCGAAAAGCAAGAAAATACAACTGAAGAAATTTCAGAACAAGCTTTCTTCGACAAAGGTATTTTAATGGTTGCTATGGTAAAAGCAGGTGTTGAACTTGCGTTTGAGACCATGACTGCCGCAGGCATAATTGAAGAGTCAGCATATTATGAGTCACTCCATGAAACGCCATTAATCGCAAATACGATTGCACGTAAGAAACTATTCGAAATGAACCGTACTATCTCTGATACGGCAGAATATGGCTGTTATTTATATAATCATGCTTGCTTACCATTGCTTCAAGACTTCATGAAAGACATCGAAACTGATGTTATTGGAGAAGGTTTGAACTCAGATAACTTTGTTGATAATCAATCACTAATCGCCGTTAACAGTGCAATCCGAAATCACCCTGTAGAGAAGATCGGTGAAACACTACGCGGTTATATGTCAGCAATGAAAAAAATTGTTTAGAAACGTTTCGCTTGTTAGAAACCAAGCCCAATAACTGTAAAGTTTTGGGCTTTTTTACTATTTATTTACATTTTTGGAAAAAGTTGAACAATAGATAATAAATCCTATGCTAGAATAATTACTTAACTCGTTATCAAAATAAGTAATATGAAAGCGAATAGTTTATCCATAACAGTAAAAATCTCACTCCTAGGTAGCTTAATTGCAGTTATTGTTGCAACGCTTATAGGGGTTATTTCAACCTATCAGGCAAAAGGCATGGTCGAAAGACGCATGTTACACTCTGAATTGCCTAGTAAAGTTGAGAACATCAGCAAATCAATCGAAAAGCAAATTGCGCAGATGAAAGATGCTGCACAGCTTCTTTCAAGCAACCAATTTATTTTGGCTTCAGCGAATAGGCATCAACAAGATGACTCTCTACTCGTCTCTGAATTACAACGTATTGCAAAACAATTTGACTTAGCAACAGCATCCTGGGCGAACCGAGAAACTGCAGAATATTGGAATCAACACGGATTCTTACGTGTTCTTAACCATCAAGAAGACGGCTGGTTTTATGGTTTCACTCAATCAGGTGAAGCTTACTCCATCAGTATTTTCAGAGAAACCACTGGTGCGGTGAATATGTTCGTGAACCACCAGCAGTTGAATGGTATTGGTTTGGCAGGCCTTGCGAAAAGTGTTACAGATATGCAGAGTATGCTCAGTCAATTTACATTAGAGCAAACAGGGTTTGTATTCGTTGTTGATAATACTGGCGCAATAAAATTGTTCCCAGACAGTCGTTCTACCCAGGCACAAACGCTTAAAGACTTGTATGGCAATGCAAACTCAAATTCACTCCTGCAAAATAACGCTTCAAACCTGATTAATGTTACTTTGAATAATGAAGCACAAGTGATTGCGAGCCAACCAATCAAAGGGACTAACTTATATGTTGTAGCGCAAGTGCCTGAGCATGAGGTTTATACCGAAATTAGAAGTCTACAATGGCAGATTGTAGGATATGCCAGCATCATTGCTATTTTTGCTTGTTTAGTCAGCTTTTTCTTGGCGCGTACACTGGCTGCCCCGCTTTCAAAAATTGCGCAACTATTTGCCAATTTAGGCAGTGGCGATGCAAAATTAAATTATCGATTACCAGAATCAACTCAGCCCGAACTTCAAGAGTTAAGCGATGGTTTCAATCAGTTTATTGCCAAGATAGAGCAAGCCATCAAACAAGTGGCAAATGAAAGCCATGAAATTCGTGCCACCAGCCTTAAACTGACAGAGCAAAGTAATCGAACTTGCCATGCCTTAAATGAGCAAAAATCTCAGACATTATCTGTCGCTGCTGCAATTAACGAAATGGGTGCGACAGTGCAAGAAATTGCAGGCAATGCGAATAACTCTGCACAATTGACTGAATCGAGTAAAAATACAGTCAAGCACAGCGAACAAGAAATAGAACAATCTCAAATTACTTTAGGTCAACTTGCTGATGACATTAACAGCATGGCTGAGCAGGTTAACTCTTTAGTTGAAAGAACGCGCTCTATTGCGAGTATTGTCGAGGTTATTAGAGGTATTTCAGAGCAAACCAACTTGCTAGCACTTAATGCTGCTATTGAATCCGCTCGAGCCGGTGAGCATGGGAGAGGATTTGCAGTGGTTGCTGATGAAGTGCGTGCTCTAGCTAGTCGTACCTCTCAATCTACTGATGAAATTCATAGCACGATTAATGATCTAACACTTGCTGCTGAAAATATCGTTGCGCAAATTACTCAGTCACGAAGCCAAGCAGAACAGAGTGTTATAAGCATGCAAAACTCTGTTGACCTTTTAAAAGACGTCAGTGAAACATCAAATCAAATTAACGATATGACAACTTTAATTGCTGCAGCAACTGAAGAGCAAAGTAACGTAGTTGCAGAAGTGGGTTTAAACATCGAACAGATCAGTGCCGCCAGTGATAGTGTTGTTGATGAAACACAAGCTATTTCACAGGCTATTGAAGCACTTGCTGAGTCAGCTAAAACACTTGATAGCTTAGTTGTTAGTTTTGAACAGAACTAAATTTTAAAAGCAATTCATCAATACCAAGGCAATTCAAATAACGAATTGCCTTTTTTATTTAAAGACAGGTAATAATTTGTAACGATTAATAATTCAACACTGCAATAAAATAAACTAGGCTTAATAGTAACTAGTTGTATAGAGAGTTGAGTTATGAACAGATTAAATTTATCACTGCTCATTGTGCTATTAAGTATTACTTTATTGGGTTGTCAAACAACAAAATCTAACTCACCGCCTATTAACAATGCTCTTATCAATAACAACAAATTTGTTATTAATACAATAGAATCTCAAAGTGAGATATTTGAATTAAATGAGGACATAAAGTCACAACTTGATCAATATGTCAGAGCAAATGCCTCACCTCTTCGCCAAGCAAAAAAATTACTAAACTTTTTAATGAACAACGGTGACAGCACGCTTGCCTATCAAAGTGGTGCTAATTTAGTTGCTTCTGATGCCTTTTATAATCTCAACGCGAATTGCCTTTCACTTTCAATTTTAGCTTACAGTCTTGCAGAGCATTTAGGCCTTTCGACTCAATTTCAACGAGTTCACATACCGGAATATTGGGACCAAAGCCAAGGCTATAGCTTATTAACAGGTCATGTAAATCTTGTAATCAAACAGCCCAAGCGTAGAGAAGAAGCTGAAAAAGTTTATTTCTTAGAGCCAACTTCACTTACAGTCGATTTCGACCCTAACAGCAGAGAACAACACTTTAAAACGAGCAAAATAAGTAAAGATAGAATCACGGCTATGTTTTACAACAATAAAGGGGCGATGCATATGATCAAGGCTGAATATGATTTAGCATATAGCTACTTCAGAGCCGCGATACAATTCGATAAGAACTACTCAGGTGCATGGGGAAATTTAGGGATCCTCTATCGACTAAACCACATGCATGACCTTGCAGAACAAACATACCAACATGCTCTTTTAATCAATCCTGAAAATAACACCGTCCTTGGCAATACGGCATTACTATACCGCCTAACTAATCGAATTGCTCAAGCTGAAAAAATAGAAGCCTCTTTAGAGAGTAAACGCCGAGACAACCCATATTATATGATTGTAAAAGGCAACGAAGCGCTTGCTCAAGATGAACTGAATAACGCTTTACGTTTTTTCAACGAAGCTAGAAAGCTTGATAAAAACCTTCATGATAGCTATTTTGGCTTAGCAAAAGTTTATTATTACCGAGGAAACCTAAATCGTGCAGAAAGCTATCTTAAGTTGGCGCTTAAAAATGCAGAATTTACACATGATAAAAAGCGCTACCAAGGTAAGTTGGCTGCTTTTAAGTACTTGGCTCTTCGCGAATCAAGCTAATGCCGCTGGCTCATCAAGTCTACATGAAGACCTAGAAGCTCTCACAAGCCCTGCTCACCAAGGTCGGGCAGCAGGCAGTTTACAGCCAAATATTTCAGCGCAATATTTGTTTAATAGATTTCAGAGTTTGGGTCTTGATGTCAGGTATCAAAGCTTCGATTTTAAAAGTGGCTTTTTTAGCAAAGCTGTTGGGCACAATGTGATAGCAACCTTACCCTGCTCATCTTCTCCATGCGGAGATAAACTTATTATTACCGCCCATTATGATCACCTAGGCGGTAATCAAGAAAGTTACTATGCAGGTGCAAATGATAACGCTTCGGGCACGGCTGCTCTTATCGCAATAGCAGAACAGCTAAATTCAATAAAACGCAGTAATGAAGTTGTTATTCTGGCAACAGATGCCGAAGAAAAGGGGTTATATGGTGCTAAGCATTATGTTGATGAAGCAACTCCAAGCAACTATGCCCTGAACGTAAATTTAGACATGTTGGCGATCAATCACAAAAATACCCTATTTGCGCTTCATGATCGCAGCGTTAAAAACTTAATAGAGCAATTCAAAGCGCAATCTAACCCATTCAAAGTGTTTTCTACATCGTCACAATTTAGGCTTCACAAGAAGCTCAATGACAACCGTATAAACTGGCATAAAGCCAGCGATCATTATGCGTTTAGTTTAAAGAAAATACCCTTTATCTACTTTGGCATGGGGATAGATGATAAACACCACACTAAGCAGGATACATTAGACAACTTAGACTTTGAAAAGTATCAAGCTGTGGTTGAATCAATCAGCGCTTTTATTGTTTCATTAGCACAGCAGCCATTAGAGTCTACAAATTGAATCTTTTGTGCTTTGCTAAGCTTTTTAATATGCCACTCCAATTTCGCGGCAGTACTTTTATCACCGACAGCTTTGCTATAAATCAATTTGATAGGTGCTTTGCCTTTTAGATTTTTTGCCCCTTTCCCCGAATTATGGGCTTCAACCCTTGCCGCAACATTATTGGTGATGCCTGTATACCAATGCCCCAACCTACTTTCGACGATGTAGACTGACCAAATATTTTTCTCTTGGGCCAATTTTTTTACCTATTAAGAAACTTTTTTAACTCTAAGCCGTCAAAGTGTATCAAGAAACTTTACCTTCTGTACGCAATCGGTATGATGCAAACAATAAAAGAATAAGGATCAAAAAATAAATGCTAGTAAAAAAATCCCTCGCTGTTTGGCTAAGTGCAGTAGTTATGACTGTTATGTTGTCTGGCTGTTCAAGTTGGGTATATCGAATTAGTATTCCACAAGGCAACTTTTTAGAACAAAGTGATGTTGATAAACTTCGCGTTCAAATGACTCAAGAGCAAGTGCTTTATGTGCTTGGTAGTCCAGTTGCAAAGAATGCTTTTTCAGATGACAGCTGGCACTATAGCTACACGCTTAATATTGGTCGTGATTCTGAGCATAGAAAATCTTTAGTCGTTTATTTTGAAGATGGTCGCCTAGCGCGCATTAGTGGTGATTTTGAAGAGCCAGAAGAGTTTAATATCCCACTCGAGCAATAATTAACATCTACTTTCCTAAATCAAAAAAAGGGCTTAAAGCCCTTTTTTTGATTCTCTTATAAATAATTATGCTCTGCCACCGGTTATTTTGTTGGCACGACCTTCTTCTTTCGCTTTTTCAGCTCTTTGTCTTCTTGCTGCTTTTGGGTCGGCAATCAAAGGACGATAAATTTCTATTCTATCACCCTCTTTCACCACTTGATGGTTTTTAACAGTGCGATTCCAAATACCAAGTGCTAAATTCGATAAATCAATTTCAGGACACTTATCTGCAATACCTGATTGTAAAACTACTTGCTCAGCCGTTGAACCTTCCGCAACTTCAATACTCAAAGAGGTTGCGGTATCTGGTAAAGCAAAAACTACTTCAACCTTGATCATCATCTCACTCCATACACGGTTTTAGCACGTTGTGTAAACGCAACCACCATGTTCTTCGCGACTTCGTTAAAGACTTTACCAAATGCCATCTCAATCAATTTACTGGCAAATTCGAACTCAAGTTTTAAAGACACTTTACAAGCTTGATCATCAAGCGCTGTGAACTCCCAATAACCATTCAATGACTTGAAAGGCCCGTCGACCAGTTTCATCTCAACTTTGTTGCCTGCTAAACGATTATTCGTGGTAAACCACTTTTTAAGGCCCGCTTTAGATATTTCTAAACTGGCGGTCATTGAAGACTCATCTTCAGAAATAATTTTTGCGTTGGAACAATTTGGTAAAAATGCAGGGTACGCATTTACATCATTGACTAAGTCAAACATTTCTTGGCTGCTGTACATCACCAGCGCACTTTTTTCAATCTGCGGCATAGCTACTCCACTTGCTTTGACGCGATTTTAGCAAGCTTTTTAATAATTATCTTGTTTACAAAGCATGAGTGGGTAAAAATAAGTAACAAAGCTAAAAAAGCCCTGTTTAATCAGATCATTTGTAGGTAGACTACGCCATTATGGCAAAGAAAAAATCACCAAAAGCAAACAGCAATACCATCGCGCTAAACAAAAAAGCGCGACACGAGTATTTTTTACACGATAAGTTCGAAGCAGGTATTGAACTACAAGGCTGGGAAGTTAAAAGTATCCGAGCAGGTAAAGTAAATATTTCTGATACTTATATTCATCTTAAAGACGGCGAAGCATTTTTACTTGCCTCGCAGATCCAACCATTAAACAGTGCATCAACTCACGTCATTTGTGATCCAGTGCGATATCGTAAACTGCTTCTCAAGAAGCGAGAATTAGATAGATTGATTGGTGCAACTGAGCGCGATGGCTTTTCACTGATTGCAACTGCAATGTATTGGAAAAAGTGCTGGGTTAAATTGGAATTCCATTTAGCCAAAGGTAAAAAGATGCACGATAAGCGCGCCGATATCAAAGACAAAGACTGGTCGCGCGACAAAGAGCGCTTAATGAAGCATAAAGCCAGATAAACAATTTTAAATTACTCTAAACCCCAGCATGCTGGGGTTTATTTTTTCAAACGACGCCAAAACCAGATGCTTATTTCAGAACAAACCGCACAGCAACAAAACCTATTGTTTCAACTATACGAAACACTCAGTATTGAACAACAAAAGCTGTTGCTGGTATTGGCCGTCGTTTATAAGCCTTTGAGTCGCGGACATATCAATCAGCTTTGCAGAAAGCTAGGTAACCAAAGTCAGGTTGATTGGCCTGCAAATTTATTGCGGTTGAGCAACCCTGATATTGAAGTGTTAGCGCAAAGTGGACTATTCAGTGCAAAAGATGATGTACACAAGGTCAACCCGCTTCTAGCAAATAAATTAACAGAGCTCAGTATTCAGCAAGGGAGCTTTTTACCCATTCTAAAGCTCGCTGAAGACGTAGTGCCCGTTTTACAGCTATACGATTGGGAGAAAACCTTCCAAGATGAGCAAAGGCTCGCCCGCGACTATTTCTATCTCAAAGAATTTAAGAGCCTAGAAAAACATCTTCGTCTAGATAAAAACCCCCAAGTAATCGACCATAAAAGAAACCAAATTCTGCTTGAATGTTGCTTTATGCCTTTCAACGAATCGGCTTTTTCAGAACTGCCTGAAACCATTCAGTATCAAGCATTTGCAACTTGGTTAAAGTTAAGAAAGCAAAAAGGCGCATCGCTCAGCTACCCGCTTAGTTTGCTAAAAAATGTGATCCAGGATTGCCAATTGTTACCGCTCAAATTGCTCTATGGCGAGCATTTAGTGCTCCAAGGTAAATTTGAACAAGCTGAAGCCTTGCTAGAGGGCGAAGCTAAGTCGGTGTATCACAGGCAATTACTGGCCACGATTAGTTTGTTCAACGGAAAAATGAAAGAATCTGTTGATGAATTCGAGCAAGCGATTAAGCTAAAAAATAAGCTCTACGGGAAAAAGTCAGACTCCTTATTTGGTGTGTTCGGGTTGTTCCAAAAGTTTTCGCTGTTACTACAAGGTGCCGACAATCAGCCAAGTAAACTGACAAAACTCATTGAGTTATGCAAACAGCAAAAAAGTAATAAGCATTCAGACTCATTCGACAAACTCATCGCGTCTATATTCATTGAGCTGACTCAAGCTATTCAGAAGGCAGAACCTGCTTATTTACATGACGTGATAAACAACGTTAAACACTCGGCATTTTCAGAAAATATCGCGTCTTTGCTCACCCTCTACGCTCAGTGTTGGACTGCTAAAACTGCAAATTTAAATAAAGAACAAATCAATACACTCGTGAGCAATTTTGAGCAAAGCGAGCTGACTCTATTTGCTAATCTTGCTCGTCAGCTTCGTCATGAAGCGACACCACTTGCGATTAATTTTACGCAAAGTGTTAAAGCCAAGCCAAGGTGGGATAGAGCTTTATCGCAACTGAAAGCACTTACTAACCTCTCTCAACCAGATAGTGAACAATCAAATAACGATGAGCGATTAATTTGGGAGCTACACTTTTCAGGTGAACATTCCTACTTCACCGCCCGAATACAAACTAACTCGGCTCAGGGTTGGAGTAAAGGAAAACCAATTTCAGCCAAACGGCTAGTAGAATCATCAAGTTTATTAAAATGCTTAACTGTAAAAGACAAAACCATCATTCAAGCGATTGAAAAGCTTTCTTTTGAAGATTACCGAGGTACAGACACTCAGTATCAGTTAACTGGCCTTAAAGCCCTCAGGGCAATCAAAGGCGCACCGAACATTTATCTCAACGATGACTTTACGATGCCAATCAGTATTTCTGAGCACTCCCCTGCTGTGCTTATCGACAAGCATCAACAAGAGATCCATGTTTCAATCAGTCATCTACCTAAATCATTAGAACGCGAAGCCCCAGTTTTCTCTTTTTATCAAATGCAGCCTGATGAATATGGCTTTAGCATCTTTGAAACCGAGCATTTAAAAGTGGCTCGTATCATCCGAGAAGAAGGGCTTGTTCTGCCTATTTCAGCCGAAGCAGAGCTGTTGCAAAGTGTGCAAGCCATAGCACCTTTAATTGATATTCAAAGTAGTTTAGAAAATAAATCAGTAGCAGATAGCCAAGCATCAACCACCAAACCAATCACTGCGAATAATAAGCTCGTCATCAACATCCAACCCTATCAAGAGGGTTTAGTGTTTACATGTATCGTGATGCCTTTAGGTGAAGAAGGTCCAGCTTTTAAACCGGCTATCGGCGCTAAGCATATCTCTGCACTAATAAAGCATGAGCGGCTAACTACATCTCGAGACTTAGCATTTGAACAGCAGTTACTGGAGCGTTTAGACGTACTCTGCCCCGCCTTTCAGGCGATGGCAGATAACCAGCTTAAAGTTTCAGAATCTCAAGATGCGTATGAAGTATTATTAAAACTTGAAGACATCAGTAAACAAGAGCAGGCTTCATTACCTTTATTACTACGATGGCCGAAAGGTAAAACCCTTTCTTTGTCGCCTGAGCTGCAAACGCAGCATTTACAGCTTGCAATGTATCGTCAAAATGAATGGTTTAATTTACAAGGTGAGCTACAACTAGATGATGACAAAGTAATAGCTGTTAAGCATTTACTGCAATTAGCCGAGCAAAGTGGTAGCCGCTTTATCAAGCTAGAGTCTGATCAAGTCTTATGCTTATCAGAGCAATTAAAAGCCAGACTTGATACTATCAATATGGCTAGTGAACACGGACAGTTTCACCCCCTTGCAGGCAAAGTGATTAATGAAGCCATGTCTGGTATGCGCATGAAAACCTTGCATAGCTGGGAACAACAAACCCAGCGTATGTTTGAAGCTGAAAAGTTGCAACCCAAGCTTTCGCCTTATTTAAATGCTGATTTACGCCACTACCAAATTGAAGGCTTTGAGTGGGCGATGAAGTTAGCCCATTGGGGCGCAGGCGCATGTTTGGCGGATGACATGGGCTTAGGAAAAACATTGCAAGCGTTAGCTGTGATCCAAGCTCGTGCATCTCAGGGACCAACGCTGATCATTGCACCCACTTCGGTCTGTTTTAATTGGCAACAAGAAGCAAAGAAATTTACACCTACTTTGAGTGTTTTCAACTTTGCGGACAACCCCACGGCTGAATTTGTTGAAGCGCTCACTGGCAATGAATGTTTGATTATCAGTTATGCCATGTTACAACGCCATATTGATATACTTAAACCCGTTACCTGGCAAACTGTTGTAGCTGATGAAGCACAAGCACTTAAAAACCCGTTATCGCAAAGAGCACAAGCTGCTTGCGCTTTAAAAGCCGATTTTAGAATGATCACCACAGGTACGCCGCTTGAAAACAATTTAAGTGAACTATGGAGTTTATTCAGATTTGTAAATCCAGGACTATTAGGTAATTTAAAAACCTTTAACCGCCGTTTCGCTCAACCTATTGAGCAAAGTGACGAAGACCCAATAAAGGCCAAAAAAGCCGCCTTTGGTTTAAAAACTCTGCTTAAGCCTTTTATTCTTAGACGACTAAAATCTGAGGTATTAACTGAACTGCCGCCACGCACACATATAGATATTCATGTGCCACTTAATGAGCAAGAAAGACATTTATATGAAGCAATAAGAGTCAATGCCGTCGAGAAACTGGCTGCAATTCAAAAAGAGCAAAGTATTGCAACACAGCGTATGCAGATTTTTGCTGAGCTAACCAAGCTAAGACAAGCGTGTAGTAACCCCACTTTAGTATCACCAAATGCCGACATCGAAAGTTCAAAGTTGAAGCAACTGGCTCTGTTGCTGAGTGAACTTAGTGAAAATAAACACAAAGCCCTGATATTCAGCCAGTTCATCGGTAGCTTGCAAGCGGTAAAAGCGCTATTAGAAGCACAGCAAATACCTTTTCATTATATTGATGGTGCAACCCCTGCAGAGCAGCGCAAGCAAAGTGTGAATGCTTTCCAACGCGGTGAAGGTGAAATATTCTTAATAAGTTTGAAAGCCGGTGGCTCAGGATTAAATCTTACCGCAGCTGATTATGTTATCCATCTTGATCCGTGGTGGAACCCCGCGGTAGAGGCGCAAGCTTCTGATCGCGCACATCGAATTGGGCAGACAAAGCCTGTCACGGTTTATAGATTAGTCGCAGAGCAAACCATTGAAGAAAAAATCCTCGCCCTACATGAACATAAAAAAGAACTTGCGGATAAGTTACTTGATGAGGGGAATGCAATAGAAGCACTAAGTGTGCAAGAATTACTCGGTTTGTTAAAAGAAACATTTTAGTCAGATTTGGTGATTGAGAGTTTAAGAAGCATCTTCAATCACCTGAATCAAAAAAGAATCTTTTTAATTGAATTGAACGATTTCAACACCCAATACATATTGACCTTGTTCATCTTGCGCACAACGCACAACCTTAGTATGGGCATTCAAAGGTGGAATACTGGCACTGCTTGAATCAATATGAATATCGAGTATGGTATCGACTTCTAATGGTTGTTCAACCGCAATAGAAAGACCTGTCGCACTCAAATCTAAGCATTTACCAACCAGATTGAGCTGTTGTTCTAAAACTGAAATTTTTGCCTCAGCATTGACCATCATTCGCATAAAGCGGCGTTTATCTTCGTGCAACATAGAGTACTCCTAAACCATTGATTTTAGTTTTTCTAGTAATTGTTGCATTGAAAAGGGTTTTACTACGTAAGCGTCGCACCCAGCTTCAAATCCGGCTTGTTGCTCTTGCTCAGACTCAAGCCCTGATAGCATGACTATTGGAATGTCTTTTGTTTCTGGCGTATTTTTCAACAGCCGACAAGTATCATAGCCATCAAGACCAGGCATACAGACATCTAGTAAAATAGCATCAGGTGGGTTCGCGATAGCCGATGACAAACATGACTTGCCTGAGTCAGCATAACTGAGCTCAAAGTTACTCGATAGCGCTGTGGTGAGCATTTCAAAATTAAAATATTCATCATCAACCACCAACACATGCGGCGTTGGTTTTGCTTTTACTTGAGTTGTCATTGGCAATGCTACTTCCTTTTCAATACTCAATTTAGTTCCTCTTATTAAGGTAATTCGCCTAGCTCAAATTGCAAGGCGAATTGACAATTAATCACACTCTTTAAGTGCATTAAGTACACGCTTAGCTGAAATTGCATAAGGTGTTCCTAATGTTTGAGCAAACAAAGACACTCTTAGTTCCTGCTGCATCCAAAAAATATTTTCAAGCTCTTTTGGAACCGGTAAACCTTTTGGAATTTTCGTCAGCTTTTTCTGATACTCTTGAGCTACTTTATCTAACTCTAATGTACACAACCTGTCTCTATTTGGATCAACAGGCAGCTTTTCTAAACGGCGCTCAATGGCTTTCATATAACGCAGTAAATCATTGAGTTTTTCAGCACCGTGTTTACTCACAAACCCTCTAAAAACTAGAGATTCAAGCTGTGACTTGATGTCACCATGTGCGGTGATCATAGTTAAGTCAACCTTGCCTTTCATACGCTTATTAATAGCATGTGCAACGCTCAAAACTTGTTCTACCTGAGTGGCAATTTCAACCACGGCATCACCTAGCTCACCACGGATAAATTCTTTTACCTGCTCAAACGCTTGCTCATCTCGTATATCACCATGTTTTTGTAACAAGGCATCCACACCAGAGGCAATACAGTCATCAATCAAGTCTTGTATTTTACCAAATGGGTTAAAGTACAAGCCCAGTTTGGCCTTGTTTGGTAAATGCTGCTGCAAGTACTTTATTGGTGACGGTACATTTAATAACACCAGTCTCCTTAACCCTTGCTGATGCGCAGCTTGTGCTTTTAATTCATTATCGAATAATTCAATGGCAGCACTAGACTTTTTATCTACCAGCGCAGGGAATGCTTTGATTTCGTAGTTTCCCTGCTTCTTAGTGTACTCTTTTGGTAACTCGCCAAACTCCCATTGTGTGAGATCGCTTTGTTCAATACCCTGCTCTGCCACTTTAGACAGTGTACTTGTTACTTGACCTTGTAATTGTGCTTTTAATTTCAGCAAATCTTTGCCGTGAGCTAAAACTTTATTTTTCTCGTCAACGACTTCAAATTGCATCACTAAATGGGTATCTAACGTGCTGGTATCCCACTGCTCTTCAGCAACACGAACCCCTGTCATTTTCAGTAGACGATTGCTAAGTGCATCAATTAAACGCCCTTGCATCGGCTCAACACTCGCTAAAACTGCATCAGCATAATTTGGTGCAGGAACAAAATTTCGTCTTAACGTTTTCGGCAAGCTTTTGATGAGACCACATATAAGTTCGTGTCTGAGTGCTGGAATATGCCAGTCAAACCCTTCATCTTGAACTTGGTTAAGCAGTGCCAAAGGAATATTAACCGTAACACCGTCAACAGGCTGTCCCGGCTCAAAATGATAACTCAAAGGCAGAATTAAATTACCTTGTTGCCAAGTATCAGGATAATCAAACTCAGTGATCTGCTCCGCCCCATGTTGCATTAAATAGTCACGAGACATATGCAAGTAGCGCTTATCTTTTTGCTTTTGTTTTTTCCACCAATGGTTGAACGCAGCACGGTTATTTACGTCTTGCGGAATTTTCTCATCGTAGAACTCAAACAAAGTAATTTCGTCGACTAAGATATCTCTACGGCGGGCTTTTTTCTCAAGCGTGTGGATTTCATCAATTAAATCTTGGTTATATTTCAAAAAGCTTTCTTGTTGCCCGAGTTGATCTGCAATCAGCGCTTCTTTAATGAATAACTCGCGGCTGACGACTGGGTCAATTTGACTATATACGGTACGCTTCTTAGAGACGATGATCATGCCATATAGACTTTGCTGCTCGTAGGCAATCACACAGCCTGGCTTTTTCTCCCAGTGAGGCTCGCTAAAACTACGCTTCACTAAATGCTGCGCAATCGGTGGCACCCAAGTCACATCAATTTTCGCATTCATGCGGGCATACAACTTACTGGTTTCAACCAACTCTGCTGACATCAACCATTTTGGCGACTTTTTGAAAAGGCTAGAGCCTGGGAAAATATGGAATTGGCTATTACGCGCCCCTTTATAGACCTGCTTTTCATCTTTAAAACCAATATGACTTAACATACCGCTGAGCAAGGCTTGATGAATGTTATCTACTTCGGCTTGATTATCAGTAAGCTTCATACCCATTTCTTCGCAGACTGTGGTTAACTGATAAACAATATCTTGCCATTCACGAATACGCATATAGGCTAAGAACTCTTTCTGACAAAGCTTTCTGAATTGGCTACGGCTAAACTCTTCTTGTTGTTGCTCTAAGTAATACCATAAATTTAAGAATGCTAAGAAATCAGAATCAGGATGCGCAAAGCGCTCATGTTTTTCATCTGATGCACCTTTTTTATCTTGCGGGCGCTCTCTTGGATCTTGAATCGATAAGGCAGCAACTATGACGATGACTTCACGCAATGCGCCCAGCTTTTCAGCAGACAACACCATTTTCGCCAAGCGAGGATCAATCGGTAAGCGGCTCAAAGCACGACCAGATTGAGTAAGCTTGGTCTGCTGTCTTCTTTTTGAAGGGTGAACGGCTTCAAGCTCTTCAAGTAGGGCAACACCGTCATTGATATTACGACTATCAGGTGCCTGTACAAACGGAAACTCACTGATATCGCCGAGCCCTAAGCCAAGCATTTGCAAGATAACCGATGCTAAGTTTGTACGCAGGATCTCAGGATCTGTAAACTCTGGACGACCTAAAAAGTCTTCTTCTGAATACAAGCGGATACAAATACCTGACGCCACACGACCACATCGACCTTTACGCTGATTAGCACTGGCTTGAGAAATAGCCTCGATAGGTAAACGTTGTACTTTTGTTCGATAGCTGTAACGGCTAATGCGCGCAGTTCCTGGGTCAATTACATAACGAATGCCTGGTACAGTCAGTGATGTTTCAGCTACGTTGGTAGATAAAACAATGCGTCGATGGCTGTGAGGGGCAAAAATACGGTTTTGCTCCGCATTTGAGAGTCTGGCGTATAGCGGTAAGATCTCTACCCCTTTTAAATTTCGCTTACCTAGCGCATCGGCGGTATCTCTGATCTCTCTTTCGCCATTCATGAAAATAAGAATATCACCCGGACCTTCCGCACATAACTCATCAACCGCGTCAAAAATACCTTGCAGTTGATCGTTTTCTGCTTCGCTTTCATTGCCTGCTAAATCAAGTGTTGGCCTATACCTGACTTCTACAGGGTAGGTTCTACCCGATATTTCAATGATAGGCGCATTATTGAAGTGTTTTGAAAAACGTTCAGGGTCGATGGTTGCAGATGTGATGATAACTTTTAGATCAGGACGCTTAGGCAAAAGGTTTTTTAAATAACCTAAGATGAAATCAATGTTAAGGCTTCTTTCGTGGGCTTCATCGATAATAATCGTATCGTACTGATTCAAAAAACGATCGTTTTGAATTTCCGCCAACAAAATACCATCGGTCATCAGTTTAACGTAAGAGTTGTCGCCAACCTGATCGCTAAATCGAATTTTAAAACCAACCTCTTCACCTAAATCGCAATTCAGTTCTTCGGCAATACGATTTGCAACGCTTCTTGCTGCTAATCGACGAGGCTGAGTATGACCAATATAGCCGTCAACACCACGGCCTAGCTCTAAACAAATTTTAGGTAACTGTGTAGTTTTACCCGAGCCCGTTTCACCCGCCACAATCACAACTTGATTTTCAGCAATGGCTTTTTTTATTTCGTCTTTTTTCTGGCTTACAGGAAGTTGCTCTGGGTAATCTACGTTTGGTAGGTTTTCTAAGCGAGTAACACGCAACGACTGACTGGCCTCAATATCTTTCTTAATTGAAGCAATAACTTTGTTTTGTTTATTCTCGTCATTTATTTTTTTAACACCATGCAGGCGTTTTTTAAAAATAAACTGATCTTTCTTAAGGCAAGTTTTTAGCTCAGTAAACAGCGGTCCTACACTCACTTCCACGACACTCTTTTAAAAAATAAAACAGCGGTAAGTATATCAAAAACCGTTTACTGAGCCTATTACTGAAGTTGTTGTTCTATTGAACGATTATTTAATCTATCGCTATGCGTGCAAATTACACATATCGATGACCGGACTCATAATTATCGTGCAGATGTTTATCAAGTGCTAACAAAACATGTGCTCGAGTAATTACCCCAACTAAAATGCCATCACTATCACAAACCGGATACAGTTTAGGGGTATTAACGGTCATTCTGTCGGCCATTTGTACAATGCTGTCATCAGCCGAAACGCAAAATGGCTCTGCATTCATGACATCAGAGACCACACTGTGAGACTCGTTTTGATAAGTTGCTTCTAACATCTTTTTTAAGCAATCTTGCTCTGACAAAAACCCTATTACTTTCTTATTCTCATCAATAACGGGGCCACCCGACTGACCACTTTGCAATAGTTTTTCTACTGCAGCTTCTATGCGCATATCTTGAGAGAAGGTAACTGGACGATGATTTAGATAGTCTTTTACTTTGATTGAATGCATTATTTCGCTCCATTAAAAAAGCCAGCTAAGTTAAATATAGCTGGCTATCATGGAGTTGCCTGTATTTTCAGAAAATTAACCTAACAAAATATTAATCATTTTTGAAAATTCCGACCTGGGTTTCTTGTGATGACGACTTACTGGCTCGATACATCCCTTTGGTATTAAACGGCATACTGATATTGCCTTTGGTATCGACAATGATCACGCCACCTGTACCACCAATAGGCATAAGAACATCGTGGATAACTTCTTTACCCGCTTGTTCTATTGACTTACCTTGATACTCAACTCTTGCACAAATATCACTGGCAACACTGTAACGAATAAAATACTCGCCATGACCAGTTGCCGAAACAGCACATGAGCGGTTATCAGCAAATGTACCCGCCCCTATTACTGGCGAATCACCCACACGACCAAAGCGCTTGGCTGTCATCCCGCCCGTTGATGTACCAGCAGCTAAGTTGCCATTTTTATCTAAAGCAACGGCACCGACTGTGCCCATCTTATATTCACTTTCAAGTGCTTGATGTGCAGCCTGGTAATCTTTGCTAGTTTTATTAGCCGCATCTAGTTTCTTTTTGGCTTTGATAAGGGCTTCATAACGGTGTTTAGTATCGAAGTAACTATTGTCTACAAAGTCGAAGCCCTGCTGTTTTGCAAATTGCTCGGCGCCTGCTCCGCTCAACATGACATGGACAGAGTTCTCCATCACTGAGCGAGCCAAATCAATTGGATTTTTAACCGTTTTTACCCCTGCAACAGCCCCTGCTTGACGATTTCGGCCATCCATAATGGATGCATCTAATTCATGAGAACCATCATAAGTATAAACAGCGCCTTTACCAGCATTAAAAAAAGGCGAATCTTCTAGGATATTGATAGCTGCTGTTACTGCATCTAGGCTCTCACCACCAGACTCAAGTACTTTATAACCGACTTCCACTGCTTCTTTTAATTTAGCTCTGTAGGCTTTTTCTTGTTCAGGTGTAAAACGGCTTTTTTCGATAGTACCCGCACCACCATGAATGGCGATTGCAATAGGTTGCGTTTGAGCCATCGCACTTAAACTCGATATGGCAAAACCAATAGCCGCTATTAGGGTTTTCTTATTCATATTTTATCCTTGGATTTGTTTTATACCAGTGCTCTTAATTAAGCGAACTATTTTGAGTATTAATGAGGACTGGTATTGAACATCTTGGAAAGTTTGCAACCAGATTGCAACAAAACGAGTCGAACTTAATTGACCAAATTACAGACATAAAAAAAGCACCCTCAGGTGCTTTTTTCAAACGCTTAATAATTAGCTAGCTTGGCGCTTTGCTTTTAGACGCGCTAAACGTGCTACTTGGTGAGTAGACGTTAAGAAAGCGAAGATAGGCGCTAGGTAACCACGCTTACGTAGTTCTAGGTATGCTTCATCGCTTAATTCGTTTAGTTTACGCTCATCAACAAGATAGATACCGTTGATGTCTTTTTTCTCACCAGCAATTTCAACTGTTAGTGTTTGTTGAACAAGTAGATCTTTTTCAGCAAGGTAAGCAGTGAACGCTTCAGTAACACGAGCAAACTCAACATAGTTTACTAGTGCTTCTTTACGACGCTCTAGGTATTCAGTTTCTTTGCCATCAGCAAATAACGCATTACCTTCTTCTTCACCAACTAATGGACTTGCTTCATCGATAACAATACCAAATTGATCTTCTTCTGGGTGCTTAACAAGACCGAATGGGTAACGTGCAGCAGCTAGTGGTGCAAAACCTGCAGTCCACTTACCATCTTCGACAAAAAGGTTTTCACCTGGCTCAAGACCAAACATAGCAACTGCTTGATATTGGTCTGTCTCAGTGTTTTTTACAAATGCCATTGGGAATTCAGTGGCTACACGCGCGAACTCATGCGCTACTACTGGCATTAAGTGCTGTGATTTTAAGAATTCAACGTTGATGCCATTTTGTACTTTGATGTTGGCATGCTTTTCGTTATGTAAAGGCTGCACTTGTTGCTCCGCCATAATACTACTCCATTTTTATATAGTAATTATTTTTTAGTTGCCCCTAGGCTATAGCTTTTGAGGGCAAAAATAAAGCCTGCTTTGCGGCTTATTTAACGTTTTAGTTTTAATGTATTAATAAACTCTCTATGAGTCGGTGCTTTATTAGCCACCTCTTCAATAAATTGTTTAATTTTTCTCAGATCACTCAACAATGCCGTGTCATTTACATGCATTGTTCTGGGGTCAACCCTGTCAGGAGTCATACAAAAACCTGCAAACATGGACAACCAACTTGATTGTTCAAATGACTCACACTCTTGCTGATTAATATGCCCTCGAGATTGATACAAAGCAATCTTATGACGTAATGATTCGGGAATATCCATACTCTGACATTTTAGCCAAAAGTCACTATCATCACGCTGGGTCAGCTTATAGTGCAAAATAATAAAATCTCTAACACGTTCAACCTCAAGATTATGAAGCCTGTTTACTTCATCAATATCTGCTTGATGAAAACTTTTATCAGGGAAAAATGTTAGCAACTTAGAAATTGCCGATTGGATCAGAGAAATACTTGTTGATTCAAGAGGTTCAATAAATCCAGAAGACAAACCGATAGCGAAACAGTTTTTATGCCAAATCTTATTTCTTCGACCTGGATGAAATTTAATCACTCTAGGCTCAGTGATCGCATCACCGTCAAGATCCGCCAAAAGTGATTGCTTTGCGTCTTCATCACTGATGTGTTGGCTGCTATAAATATAACCATTTCCAACTCTGTGCTGTAATGGAATACGCCATTGCCAACCTGCTGACTTTGCTTTACTAACCGTAAATGGTGTTACTTCATCATGACCTTGAGAGTGCACAGCAACCGCTCTGTCACAAAGTAACCACTCATTCCAATGCTCATAACCAACTTCGAGTGTTTGCTCGATCAATTTGCCAGTAAAACCACTGCAATCAATAAATAAATCGCTTTCAATGACTTCACCTGAATTCAAAGTGAGCGATTGAATAAAACCACTTTCTGAATCTGTCGTTACTTTCTCCACAGTAGCAATTAAATGTTGCACCCCCATGACAATTGACTTTTTCTTTAAAAATTCAGCATAGAGCCCAGCATCAAAGTGATAGGCGTAACCGAAATCTTCTAAGTCATTATCAATCTTTTGAGGAATATAGAATTTACCTTTACTAGCAAGCTGCGTTGATAGACAAAAATCTGCTAGTTCAGCGTCTAGACCTTGCTGCTTAGCTTTATGATAGAAATGATGGAAATCAACGCCTTTCACTTTCATCCCATAATCCGCAAAGGGATGAAAAAACGCATGCGCTGGTTTGTACCAATCCTTAAACTCAATTCCAAGTTTAAATGACGCTTCTGTTTGCTCTATAAACTCTTTTTCATCAATACCTAACTGATAATTGAAATCAACAATATTAGGTAACGTCGCCTCACCCACACCAATTGTTTCAATTTCATTAGATTGAATTAAAGTGATTTTCAATGGCTGTGTTTGTGCATATTTAGCTAAACTAATGGCAGTCATCCAACCTGCAGTTCCACCACCTAGAATGACAACAGAGTTGATAGCATTATCTACTTTCATTGTGACTTCCTATTGCTCATTATTTAATAACACAGAGCGACAATGTGTCTGAACCACATCAGCATGGCTGGGCTGCTTACTTGCAAGCTGTTCAAAATACGCACTACCACCTGCTAAAAATTCATTAATTTTCGCTGAGGGAATTGAATCAATCGTGCCATTGTAACGAGATGGCTTAACACCCATACCGGTTAATACTGCGTACCAACTAGTCGGCTGAAATAACTCTTCAGACGCAACTATTACTGAACCAAGCTCCTTAAATAACTGTTCGCGTTTCTTAAGGGTTGGTGGTTTTGGCATTTCATTTTGACACCATATCCAAAATGCAGAGTCATCTCTTTGGGTGTAGCAATAATGTGCAACCAAGAAATCTCTGATCTGCACGTATTGATCAACCATCTTTTCATTAAATGCTGCTTGTAAAGAAGATTCACAACGCTTGCTCGGATTAAGCTTTGCAAACATGGCTAAAGATTCTGCCACTAAGTGGATAGCTGTTGATTCGAGAGGCTCAATAAAACCTTGCGCCAGACCAAGGGCGATACAATTATGTTTCCACGGCTGCTTTCGGGTGCCTGTTTTAAATCTTATTAATCTAGGCTCAGTAATTGGCTCACCTTCTACAGTCGATAAAAGGATTTCTTTGGCCTTTTCATCGTCCATAAACTTGCTGCTAAATACGTAACCATTACCGGTTCTAGTTTGTAATGGAATATGCCAACTCCAACCAGCTTCTTGCGCTTTTGATATCGTGTAAGGTCGCAGTGGTTTTGAATGGTCACGCCTAGTCTGAACCGCAATCGCACTATCACACGGTAAATAGTCTGACCAATCATCATACTCAGAACCAAGCGTTTCACCCAGAAGTAGACTTTTAAAGCCGCTACAATCAAAGAAAAAATCACCTACGATTTCTTTGCCACAACTTAATTTGATGCCTTGAATAAACTGTGTTTCTTGACACTGCATAACATCAACAACAGTACCCTCGATGTGTTGAACGCCTTGGGCAGTTGCAAACGCACGTAAATAATCAACGGCTAAGCCTGCATCTAAATGTAACGCGAAGCTGGTTCGGTTAATATGATCGTTTGGATTGCTTGTCGGAACAAAAAAGTGGTCTTTTTTTGCAAGTACACTTTCTAACGAATAAACCTCGATATCTGTAGCATTGCCTTCAAATTCTGCTTTTAACCAGGCTTGATAAAACTCTGCACCATCAATTGACTGGCCAAACTTTCCGAATGGATGAAAATACCGCTCATTCTGAGATTTCCAGCCATCAAACTCAATACCGAGTTTAAAACTGGCATCTGCGTGCGCCATGAAATCACTAAGGTTTATGCCACAACCTTCAAGCATATTTAAAATTGGCGGTATCGTTGCTTCACCGACCCCGATTGTGCCAATCTCAGCTGACTCAACCAAAGTGATTTGCGTTTGTGTGTTTTTATAAAACTGTGACAACGCAGCGGCAGCTAACCACCCAGCGGTGCCGCCGCCAACGATCACAATTTTTTCGAGTTTATTATTCATTTAAATTTATCTCCTCGCGAAGAAAACGCTCATGCTCAACACTTTTGCCAACTAAGTTATCTATTTCTTGTTTCATAAAGGCCAAGTGTTTTTGTAAATACTCAATAGGCATGTTGTTCGCTCGCTCGTTGTATTTTCTTGGATACATACCCAAGCCATCTAACAATGCGAGCCAACTGTCTTTACCAAATATGTCCCAAGGTAAAGGTTTTAACTCTGCATTCTGCTCATAGTTTTGTAGTTTTGACTTTAACGTTTCTGGAATAGAAACATTACGACAATCTAACCAAAACTGCGTGTCATCTCTTTGACTTAGAACATAATGCATAATGATAAAATCACGGACGCGTTCGTATTCTAACGCCGTCGCATAGTTAAATTTTTTCGCTGTATCGGAGGAAATTTGATTACCTGGGATCAAGTCTATTAATTTCGCAATGGCTGTCTCAATCAAAGCGATACTAGTTGATTCCAAAGGCTCTAAAAAGCCACTTGAAAGCCCTATTGAAACACAGTTACTTTGCCACGCGTTTGCTCTTCTGCCGGGGGTAAATTTAAACTTTCTCAGTGCAGAGGTCATATCACCTTCAAGTGAAGATAGAAACTCTAGTTCAGCATCTTCATCATTAATATGTTTACTTGAATAAACATAACCATTACCCATACGCGTAGTAAGTGGAATTCGCCATTGCCAACCCGCACTTTTCGCTTTTGAAATTGTTTTGTTTGAAATTTCGCCAGTCTTTTCTGTTTGGACTGCGATTGCACTATCGCACAGTAAATAGTTTGACCAATCTAGGTAGTCTACTTCTAATGCTTTACCGATTAATTCGGCTTTAAAGCCTGAACAATCTATAAATAAATCGCCGGAGATAAGCTCACCTGACTCTAAAATTAAGGCGCCTATATCTTCTTTGCTTTTTTGCACACTTTTTACTTTTGCTTCAACCCTATTCACGCCAAGTGTTTCTGCCGTTTCTCTCATCAAGCGAGCAAATAATGCAGCATCAAAATGGAGTGCCCAATCGAATACTTCTAATTGATTTTGAGGCTTGTTAGGCATCAGTACTTTATTATTTTTTGCCAGTTGTACGCCTAAAGAATAATCTTGTAAATCAATCGTTGAATCATGTGTTCTGGCTCGCAACCAGTAGTGATGAAAATCTAGACTTGGAGTGCCTTGGCCAAATAGACCAAATGGGTGGATAAAACTATGACCTGACTTTTGCCAATCAACAAACTCAATGCCAAATTTAAATGTGGCATTGGTTTTTGCAATTACTGTTTTATCACTCAGCCCTAACTGTTGGTAAAACCGTCTAATCGTAGGGATCGTTGCTTCTCCAACACCTACAGTGCCAATTTGTTCAGACTCTACCAGTGTGATTTCTACTTTATTTGCAAAATGCTTTGATAATGCTGCGGCTGTCATCCAACCCGCAGTGCCACCACCTAAAATTACAATCTTTTCGAGTTTCATACATCGCTCCAAACGAAAAAAACCGCTCAGCACATACTGAGCGGTTTTCTACTACTTCGTCAATCTAATCATTGATTAGAACTTAGCTCGTACACCTAGTGTGTAACGTGCTTCGTAAACGTTTTGGAATGCCTTCTGCGCAGGGAACTGAACATAAGTTTGTTGATATTCTTCTGTTAAGTTCGACACGTTGAAGTAAACACTTAAATCTTCATCGAAGTTATAAGTTACATTCAGATCAAGTTGCTCGTAGTCATCTTGGTAAAGTGCTTGACCACCTGTACCAGCACTACCTGCAGTGATTAAACGAGGGCTACGTGCGTTGTAAGCGATACGTGCAGAGAATTCTTCTTGCTCATACCAAAGTACAAAGTTGTAAGTGTCTTTAGACATGCCAACAAACTGTAGATCTTTACCGTAGATGTCTTTCGCTTCTTGCGTGCTATCTGTGTAAGTATAGTTAGCGTCAATACCAAAGTTATCTAGTAAAGTACCTGTTTCGAAGTAATCGCTAACAGCAACCTTAGTACCAACTTCTAGACCTTGTACTTTACCGCCTTTACCTTGTACGTTTGCAGTAAATGGCCATGGACCACGACGAACACCATCTGAATCAGGCTCGTCAACCATCACTGTACCCGCTTCTGTGAAGCTCTCGATTTCAATGTCGAAGAATGAAACGAATGCCATTGTCGCACCGTCACCATACCATTCTGCAGAGAATGACATGTTTTCTGAACGCCAAGGGTCTAGCTCAGGGTTACCATTAAGGCTACCGTTCACAACACGCATACAACCACATTCGTTATTGAATGTCATACCAACTGTTTTACCAGCACCCCATTGAGCAAGGTCAAGTGCTTGCATGTTCTTCGCGTACGCACCACGAACTACAACTTCTTCAGTCACATTGTAAGCAACGTTTAATGAAGGTAGGTAATCAGTGTAAGAACGGTCTGTTAAAGTATCACCGATATCTGGACCTAAACCTGAGTGAGGTAAGTTAGGACCAGCTAGGTTTTGCTTAACTGATAGATCAGTTTTTACAACTTTAACACCAAAGTTACCGCTTAAATCACCATATTCGAAGTTAGCTTGTGCAAAGTAGTTAAACTCACTTAGCGTTACATCGTATGTAGCACCACCGTTTTCAGTTCTTGCAACATTACCAAATGTTTTTTCATGGAAGGCACGAGGATCACGGAAGTTATCTGGGTCAATTGACCAAACGCCAGGAATACCTTGTACGTTACCAAAATCAGTCTGCCACGAAACTGTCGTGTGCTGATCTAGACGTGTTGGTGGTAATAATGTGTATGGAGTCCATACGCCATCGATGTTTTCACCAGTACCTTCAACACCGTAACATGCTTGACCTTCTTCAGCACCAACATAAGTTTGGTCAACCGCTTTCCACTGTGCGATGTCACAACCATTGCCGAATGTTGAAGTGTAAGTGAATTGGTCATGATCTACATCACGACGGCTGAAACGAACACCGAAATCAACACTAGTGATGAATTCATTATCAAGTGCATAGTTCCACTTTGAGCTTACTGTTGTAAGTTCAGCGTAATCGTCTGTGTTACCTTCAGATGAGAATGCACCTACATGATAAGAATCAAGGTCAGCCATGTAATCTGCAACTGAACGTACGCCTTTACCACCATTTACTTGCTGGTCGAAACCACCAAACACTGGGAACTCACCTAAGTTATTGTGGGTAATAAAGAACTCTGAATCTTGAATACCTTGAGAGTAAGAACCAAAACAACCACCGTTGTCACCTACGATCTCATCGTTGTCACCACAGTATGCAGCAGGTAAGAAACCACCTGGACCTGTCACTAGTGTGCCACTGTCGATACTTAGGATATCACCTTCACCATAACCGTGACGCATACGCGCTGATGCACGAGCGTGAGTAGCACGAACTTGACCTGTTAGCGCACCACCATTGTCGAAATCAAGTTGAAGATTTAAGTTATGAGACTTTTCTTCGTTGATGTTAACTTGCGTGAATGATTGCATACGGTACGGACGCATTGCATAAGCATTTACGCCAACCCATTTGTCACCATTTTCATCAACGTATTCGTCACCAGTTAAGCTAGTTGCGTGAGCATAGTTAGCAAAGGTCTGCCAACGGCTGTTGTGGTTAAAACCACGACGAGCGTTGAAACGGTCTTGGCTCGTATAGAAATAATCTGCAGTTAAAGTAAAGCCATCACCTAAATCAGCTTGAGCTGAGAATTGGAATGCTTCGCGCTCACGCTCTTCAGTTTTATTGAATGCTGTAAAACCGTGAGGAATAATGTGGTTAAGACCAGGATCTTGGTAAGGTGTTTCGCCCCAAGTACGGTTGTTGTTTGTCCAACCTAAACCACCATTTTCTGAAGTATCGTTGAAACCATTGTAGTCAGAAGCAAGTGTTACGTCTGTCTTAACAGCTGCAACTAACACACCAAACTTACCATCGTTGAAGTTAGCTAAGCCGTGGATAGTGCCATCGTTTTCGCTGCTGATAGAACCAGTTGCTAATTCTGCACCCGCAGTATAAGTCCAACCTTCTTCTAAATCGAAAGGACGACGTGTTTTAAGATTGATAACACCCGCGATACCTTGACCTGGGTTTTTAGCTGTAGCCGTTTTGTAAACATCTACGCCACTGAATAATTGTGCTGGAAGATCACCAAAGTCTACAGTTGAAGAGTCAATTGTAGTTGCACTTAGGAAAGTTTCACCGTTAAAAGTAACGTCTACTTGAGGTAAACCACGGATCTGAACTGGACCACTTTCACCCGCAGTACGCTCAACCTGAACACCAGTAATACGCTGTAATGAGTCAGCAATTGTAACGTCAGGTAATTTGCCGATATCTTCAGCTGCGATACCATCTACTTGAGATGCCGCGAAACGTTTTGTATTAATTGCTGCTGCAGTACTCGCACGAATACCACGAACTTCAATTACTTCAACATCTTCTTTTGCTTGATTTGCTTCATTTGCATAAACAACGCCAGATGCGCCAGCACTCAGTACAAGACCGATGTTGGCAGCAATTAAGCTTTTCTTAAAATTATTAGCTAACACAGGATTCCCCTTGAATCATTTTGTTGGTTTTTTATTCACTTCTGCCCAGTGAGGATGACAGCGTTGTCATCTAATAACAAACCATACACCGTAAATTACAATTTCGCTACATTTTTTTTGTACGCTACTCAAAAAATATTCAACAGAAATACTATCCAATTGAAATATAAGTAATTTACAGTGTATGCATGACAATTTGTTACAATAATCGTGTGGAATATAGCATAAAAAAAACGATTTTGAATAGTAATTGGGATAAGAGAATTTACCTAAACTGGCTCCACAATATCCTTGTGGACCTCAATTTTTAGGTTTTCATTAAGAGAAAATGAGCTTTGGCAGAAGCTTTCAAGGGTGATAACCATTCTCAATGACAACGCTGTCATTATAGCTATTTTTATCTAACAGTGTCTATCTCTATTTCACCAAAATATCAGATTTAAAAAACAAAAACGCGCCAAATGGCGCGTTCTAATTTAAAAATAGGTATCAACTTTTAAGGCGTCCAAAATACCGTCAAATCAATATCTGGTTGATTCAATACTGCTCGTAAGGGCACATCGTATTCTGAGCCTTCAGCTTTAGCATTTTCGTACACCGCTTTTTTCTCATCACCAGAAATAAGCAATACCACTTTACGAGCATCTGCAATACCGCTCAGCGTTAAACTCATACGCTCAGTGATACTGCCTGTTACTTCACTCTCAATTGCATTAATTGCACATACTTTGTCGGTGCCTTCTAGACCATTCTTTAAACCATCAGCATGAGGGAATAAAGAGGCTGTATGACCATCTGGCCCCATACCTAAAATAGTCACATCTGCTGTTTTTAATTCAGCATAGGCTTTTTCACATTCAGCTTGCCCTGCAACTGCAGTTTCTGCCGAATTTTTCATTGTGACAAAGTTTGCTTTTGCCGCATGGTTTTGTAGAAGCGTTGATTTAATAAATGCTTCGTTAGACTTTTCATGGGTCGCATCAACCCAGCGCTCATCAACCATAGCAACTGATACTTTTTCCCATGGGAATTCTAAGTTTGCCAGATATTTATAAGCTGGTGCAGGCGATGAACCGCCTGAAACCATAAGCACTGCTTTACCATCTTGCTCAATACCTGACGATAATTGCTCTTTTAATAAAGTAGACAAGGCTTCTGTCATCAGCTCTTTTGAATCAAAAAAACGCTCTGTTAACTTAGCCATTATGCGCCCTCTCCTACGTTAAACCATTTATGGTTACACTCTTCTAAAAGCTCATCGGCCGCTTCTGGTCCCCAAGAGCCCGCACGGTAAAGTGAAGGTGTACCCTTTTCTTGCCAACGAGCTATGATTGGGTCAATCCATTTCCATGCACGACGTACTTCTTGTCTATGGATGAACAGTGACGGATTATTTGCTGCAGCATCTAACATCAGACGTTTATAAGCATCTGAGTGGAAGCCATTTTCATACTGGTCGCTTAACTCAATATTTAGCGTAACAGGCTGAAGTTGCATTTCGTGCTTGTCTAATTTTTTAGACATCAACGTTAGTTGAATGCTTTCTTCTGGTTGCAGACGAATAACAAGACGGTTTGGCTGTACAGGGCCTACATTGTTGCCATATACATTGTGAGAAACTGGCTTATATTCAACCACGATTTCAGCACAACGCTGCTTCATGCGCTTACCTGTTCTTAGGTAGAAAGGTACACCTGACCAACGCCAGTTATCGATATGCGCACGGATAGCCACAAATGTTTCAGTTGTACTCGCGCCTTCTGCAAGCTCTTCTAAGTAACCTGGGACAATTTTGCCACCTAACTCACCCGGTACATATTGGCCGCGTACCACGTTATTATCAACGTCTTCGCCAAGTAGTGGACGAAGTGCCTCCAGTACCTTTAATTTCTCTGTACGAATACTCTTTGCATTTAACTTATGCGGAGATTCCATTGCTACCAAGCAAAGTAGCTGTAACAGGTGGTTTTGGACCATATCACGCAAAGCACCTGCTTTGTCGTAGAAACCAGCACGAGATTCCAAGCCAACCGTTTCAGAAATACTGATCTGAATATTATCAATGGTTTTGGCATCCCATAGGTTTTCGAATAATGCATTCGAGAAGCGTAATGCCATTAAGTTTTGTACTGTTTCTTTACCTAAGTAATGGTCGATACGGAAGATCTGCTCTTCTTTGAAAAACTCCGCGATACGCGCGTTAATTTCTTCTGCAGACTTACCACAGTAGCCAATTGGCTTTTCTACTACGACACGTGACGTTTCTGTGATAAGGCCTTTAGTTGATAAAATCTCACAACATTGACCGTATACAGCAGGAGGAAGAGATAGGTAGAACACGCGAGACTTATCTTCTGCGTCTGAATTTAGAATCTTGTGTAATTCGTCCCAGTTATCATCCGCTTCAGTCACATTGATCACAACAGGGATCAGATAACTGGAAAACGCTTGCCAATCTTTATCGTTAAACTCGCCGTCAGATAAGAATGACTTAAGTGCCTGATGCGCCGTTTCAATGTATTCTTGTTGTTGTTCTTGACCACGAACGGTTGGCAAAATACGAGAGCCTTCAGGTAAGTTGCCTTCTTGATAAGCTCTATACATCGCTGGCAATAATTTACGAAGTGCTAAATCACCACCACCGCCAAAAATTACAATATCAAAAGGGTTAAGCATAATTTACTCTCTACATGGTTAGGCGCGACGTTTGGCTCTGGCGCGCTACATACTTGCTTGCTGGGTAGTTTACCAAGCAAGCTTGGTTTGCGGTATTGAATTCGTTTGCATTTTACGGGGGCTGGAATGATGAAAAAGATTAAAATGAGTCTTAGGGGCTCTGTAATTCCTCTCACAAAAATACAGGCCCTAAGAACTCCAGCGCTACCCGTTCAAAGGTATTGTTTTCACTTTGCGTGAAACCGGTGTGCCTCGGATGAGGCGAAATCCATTAACGATTTTGCTTGTAATAAGCAATTAATCCAGCTGTTGAGCTATCATGTTGGTGCTCAACATTTTCTTGTGTTAATTCTGCTTCAATCGCTGATGCTAAACCTTTACCTAGTTCAACACCCCATTGGTCAAAAGAACAAATCTCTAAAATAATGCCTTGGCAGAAAATCTTGTGCTCATATAGGGCGATCAGTCGGCCTACCGCTTTGGCATCTACCACATCTAAAATCATAGACGTTGTTGGACGATTACCCTGATGAATTTTGTGTGCAATTAATTGCTCAATTTCTGCTTCAGATTTGCCTTTTGCAGTTAAACCTGCACGAACCTGCTCCGCATCAACACCCGCCATCATGGCTTCAGTTTGCGCGAAGAAGTTCGATAATAAAATATCGTGATGCTGGCCAACATTATGCTGAGGCTTCAATGACGCAATAAAATCAGCAGGTACTATCGTATTACCTTGGTGTAAGTACTGATAAAATGCGTGCTGACCATTAATACCTGTCATCCCCCAAATAAGTGGGACAGTTGTATATGGCACTTGGCGACCATCAAATGACACGTGCTTACCGTTACTTTCCATCTCACCCTGCTGTAGGTAAGCTGGAAGCATATGTAGCGCTTGATCATAAGGTAAGATTGCTTGCACTGTATGACCTAAAAAGCTGGTATTCCAAACACTTAAAAGTGCCATAATCAACGGAATATTTTCTTCAAATTTAGCTGTTTTGAAGTGCTCGTCAATTTCGAAAGCACCTTCTAATACCGCTTCGAACTGCTCGTAACCTAGATAAAGTGCAATTGGTAAGCCGATAGCACTCCAAAGAGAGAAACGACCACCAACCCAATCCCACATGGTAAATACGTTTTCGTCTGCAATACCAAACGCACGCGTTTTCTCAAGGTTGGTACTTACGGCAACAAAATGCTTTGCAATGTCAGCTTCTGTTGCATCAGACTCTAAGAACCACGCAACTGATGAGCGTGCATTGGTCATGGTTTCAGACGTTGTAAACGTTTTTGAAGAAATCACAAATAACGTCGTTTCAGGGTTTAAGCCTGCAAGCGCTTGATGTAACTGAACACCATCAACGTTCGAAACATAATGTACATTTAACGTGTCATCAGCGTAAGCTTTTAACGCTTCAGTTGCCATTTGAGGGCCTAGGTTAGAACCACCGACACCAATTGCAACCACATCTTTTACTGACTTGCCTGTAAAGCCTAACCACTCACCTGAACGCACTTTTTCAGTGAATGCTTTAATTTTTTCAAGTTCAGCGTTTACTAATGGCATGACATCTTCGCCATCTACTTCAACCACTGAATTCGAACGATTTCTTAGTGCAGTATGTAACACTGCTCTGTCTTCAGTGATGTTAATCTTTTCACCTGAAAACATTTTTTCGCGCCAAGCTGCAATATCGCATTGCTCGGCAAGTTTAATAAGTTGAGCAAATGTTGAATCGTCAATTAACTGTTTAGAGTAATCGAAAAGAATACCTGGGATCTGAGTAGAAAACTTATCAAAGCGTTTTTCATCGTTTGCAAATAACGACTTTAAATGTTGTTGCTTCAAGCTTTCTGCTGATTTCTCAAGTGCTTGCCAGCTACTTAGTTCACTTCGGCAGTTCATAATTCATTCCTCTAAACACGATTGTGCACATACTTAAAAATTGAAAACGGCACTAATTTTACTCGACAGAGTTAACCATAAGTTAAAATGACAACGCTGTCAATTGGCTAATTTCCAATTTTAGAATGTGGATAATACCTGATTATTTTTAAAATGACACCGGTATCAGTCAAATTTTTATTTCCATATAGGATGCTATTTATTTCCTTTCCTGGTTAAAATAGTTAATCATCATTACCATTTAATGAAATAAGAGCCCGTTTCGCTCTCTCACGCTGAAGAATAATAAATTATGAAAGTGACTATTAATGACGTTGCCAAACTAGCTGGCGTGTCTATGAAGACCGTATCTCGCGTTATCAACAAAGAACCTTCTGTACGTAAAAAGACTTATGATCTCGTTATGGAAGCCGTTAAGGAATTGAACTATCAACCGAATATTGCAGCGCGAAATCTGGCAGGTACGTCTTCATTTGCAGTTGCGCTTGTTTATGACAACCCGAATGCTTATTACGTGATTGATATGCAAAATGGTGTACTTTCTCGTTGTAGAGATGAAGGCTTTGAGTTGGTTATTCACCCTTGTAGTAGTACTGACGACCAAATGCAAGATGAGTTCAAAACTATGATCCAACGCTCTCGCCTTGCAGGCCTTGTGCTAACACCACCACTTTCAGAACAACAAAATATCATCGAGATGCTTGATGAAATGAATATGCCGTATGTTCGCTTACTATCAGGTCGTGAAGAGCAGAATGAAGGAAAAAATAACTGCATATTGGTAAATGACTTCGCGGCAGCATACGAAATTACAGAGCACCTCATTAAACACGGCCACAAAAATATTGCATTCGTGTTAGGTGACAAAGAGCACAAATCAACAACTGAACGATTAGCGGGTTACCAGCAAGCATTAGCAGATAACAATATCAGTTTTAATCAGTCGCTGATTTTTGAAGGTCACTATTCTTTCGAGTCGGGCGTTAATGGTGCAAAACATCTGCTAGCTGATAACAACAAGCTTGGTGTAACCGCTATTTTAGGTGGTAACGATGAGGTTGCCGCGGGGGCATTATTTGCAGCTCGCTTGATGAACATTGAAATTCCAGCGCAACTGTCTATTTCTGGATTCGAAGATTCACCCTTCTCACGTCAAACTTGGCCAAAACTGACCACCGCTCACCAGGCCAATAACGTGATCTCTGAACATGCGGCTCGTCTACTGTTTAGTAAAGCACGCAGCAGCCGTAAGCAAGAAAAAGACATCATTACAAACTTTACACCGTCTATTGTGGTACGGGAAAGCACAGGTCCTGCGCCTTTATAAAAGATATAAAAATAAAAAAGCGCCTGTTGGCGCTTTTTTATTGTGTTTTGAGATTTTTACTGCTTATAACTTGCAAAGAAACGCTGCATTTTGTCCATCGCAGGTATCAATTCATCTTTATGAGGCAAGAAAACCAAGCGGAAGTGATCAGGTTTATACCAATTAAAAGCTCTACCATGCACAAGTAATATTTTTTCTTGCTTTAATAGGTCCAGCATCATTTTCTCATCGTTAGTGACGTTAAATTTTTCTACATCAATTTTCGCAAAAGCGTAGAGCGCACCTTTAGGTTTCACGCAGCTGATCCCATCAATGGCATTAAGTCCTTCATAGGCTATGTTTCTTTGCTCGTATAGGCGTCCGCCGGGCTCAATTAAATTATCGATAGATTGAACACCGCCAAGGGCTTGCTGAATGGCAAACTGCGCAGGTACATTAGCACATAAACGCATAGAGGCCAGTATATCTAAACCGGTAATAAGGTCGCTCATCGCTTCTATATTTCCGCTTAAGATCATCCAGCCCATTCTTAAACCTGCTGCACGGTATGTTTTCGCCAACCCATTGAAAGTAATAACTGGCAAGTCGTCACATAACGCAGCAATAGAAAAGTGCTCTACCCCATCGTAAAGTATCTTTTCGTAGATCTCATCGCTTAAAATAAGCAGATTATGCTCACGCGCAACCTTAACCAACTCTTCTAATAGTGCTTTGTCGTAAACCGCCCCTGTTGGGTTATTTGGGTTGATTAACACCAATGCTTTAGTTTTATCTGTGATTTTAGCGCGAATATCAGCTATATCAGGAAACCAGTCTTGCTCTTCATCACACATGTAATGCACTGGCTTACCACCTGATAGCTTCACAGATGCAGTCCAAAGCGGGTAATCAGGAGCTGGAATAAGTACTTCGTCTCCCGAATTTAACAGCGCTTGTGTGGTCATCTGAATAAGCTCGCTCACCCCATTACCAATGTAAATGTTATCTACACTAATATGTGGTAATTGCTTTTGCTGATAATGTTGATAAACAGCGACTCGAGCAGAATAAAGCCCTTTTGAATCACAGTAACCTTGTGCGGCATAAAGATTTCGAATGATGTCTCTGTGCATATCTTCTGGCATATCAAAACCGAAAGAGGCCGGATTACCTACATTTAGCTTTAAAACCTTTAAACCATCATCTTCCATCTGCTTTGCTTGTTGCAAAACAGGACCGCGAATGTCATAGCAGACGCCATGTAATTTATTGCTTTTAGTAATTTTTGACATACTTCCCCCCAATAGAGCCAGCATAGCCTAAAGCACACGGCAAAAACCAGAGGGAAATAAGATAAATGAAATGAATTTTATTCTAGCTGCAATTTACTTCTAACCATTGTAATAATTGCGCTTTTGAGCCTGATACTTGAGCAGATAGACGCGCCATATTGTCGTCCATATCATCAAGGTCATCTTGTATTAACCCTTGCTCAATCGCACGTGCTAAATTACTTAGGCTTGTTGCACCAAATTGCGCTGCATTTGACTTTAAGCTATGAGCATGACGAATGGCTTCTTGTTTATCATTGTTTAGTGCCATTCTTAATTCATTTTCGAGCCTTTCGAACTCGCTACAGCAAAACACCACCGTATCAGCAAATTGCTCTCCTAGCAGAGCCTGCATCCCGGCCAGCGCATCTTCATTGATTGTTACATTCATAACTGCTCTCTTTCGTTATATCTTTCAATAATGTAGTAAAATACCAGCATGTTGGCAAAAGATAATCTTCAATATGATAAAATCAGCTTAGGTTACGAGCTTGAAAACAAAAATGAAACGATCAAACTGTACAAAATGTCATTATCCTGTAACAACGTGTGTCTGCGAATATGTCACTAAAAAAGTAAAGAATCGCACCAAGATTGTCATTTTGCAGCACCCTGATGAAGTAAACCTGGCTAAAAATACCGTTCGTCTTTTGCAGCTACAATTAAGCGATATACAAGTTGTTATTGGTGAATCCGAAAATGACTTCGCATCAATACTCAATGATCTTCCTAAAGAAAGCACTGCACTTTTATATCCAGGCAAAGATACTATTGATGTACATAACTGCTCAGCACTTGTTCCACAGCTCACTCACTTGGTGGTTATTGATGGTACTTGGAAGAAAACCAATAAAATTTTTGCTTTAAACCCTTGGCTTCAGTCATTACAAAAAATCAGCTTTTCATCGATACCAGAGAACCAATACCGTATCCGTAAAGCAGAGCAAAGCTACAGTCTCTCGACCTTAGAAGCGGTTGGGCACTTTATTAATGTTGTTGACGGCTGTGATAATCAACCTTTGTTGCATCTTCTTAATGGCATGATTGAACAACAAACCAAGTTTATGCCCGAACATGTTAAAGCAAGGTACTTTGAAGAATAACTATGGCAAGGCTAACGAGTGACTTTTATAGACAAGGACCAGATTATAGATTTGGTGACCAAATTTTATTCGAAGATATTAAACGTACCTTTGGCTTTAAAACCATCACGGTCGGCGCTTGGGTAACCAAAGAAGAGCGTTTTATCGCTGCTAATTTAATTTACGACAGTCTCGCTGATTTAACACAAATATTGAATATTCCCCCTGAGGTCATTGGTTTAAGAAAAACACTCAGTTTAAGTTTTGGATCAGGCGGACAAAAAGGCGTTCAAGCTCATTATGACAGCAATGGGAAAGTACTCGCTTTAGCTAAAAATGCCGGTGCTGGAGCGCTGGCCCATGAATGGTGGCATGCATTTGATCATTACATCTGTAAATTCTTATATCCGAACAGCCAATATTTTGATTTTGCCTCAGTGAAATGGCTTACTGAAAGCTCTTATCACCCCCACCCACTGAATGATGAACTCTCAAACTTTTATAAACACTGCTTTTTAGATGAAACGGGTCAGCAAGAAAGTGCCTTCTTTAAAAAGTCGATTATGCTCGATAAAACCTATCAACAAAATTATTTCAGCCGTCCGCAAGAAATGACAGCCCGCGCGTTTGAATCTTGCATCGGCCACCATACTGAAATTAAAAACCACTACTTAGTGTCTGGCGTCAAAAAAAGTAAGCTTGCACAACAAGGTGGTTTTCCTGATAAAACACTTCGAGGGCAGTTAGAAACTAGTATTTATCGTTATTTTAACGCACTAGGAGCTGCTTTACATCGATAGCCAAATTAGCTTGGCTCAACCACAGCATATAATCTTCAAACTTAATGGGTTTAGAAATAAAGTAACCTTGGGCTATGTCACAGCCATAATGCATCAGCTTATTGTAACTTGCTAAGTTCTCGACCCCTTCTGCAACCACCATCGACCCTAAGCTCTTTGCCATATCACAAGTCGTCTTACAGATTGTTTGATTTTTACTGGAAGTTTCAATATCCATGACAAACTGTTTATCAACTTTAAGCTCATCAAAGCCGAGTTCACTTAAATATGCGAGTGAAGAGTACCCAGTACCATAATCATCAATCGCAATTTTCACCCCTAAATGACGATAGTCTTCAATGGTTTCTTTTAGTTTGCCTTTACCGGCAATCGCAACAGATTCTGTGATTTCCAAAATAATTTGCGAGGGGTCTAATGAAAGCTCGTTTAGCTGAGTAATCAGTTGCACTATCAACTCTTTTCTCGATAAGTCTTTACCTGAAATATTCAAAGAAAGCATGTGGTTTGGGTACACTTTCACGATTTCCTGTTGATAACTTAAGCCTTGAGTTATCACCCACTCAGTTAGCGCATTAATTTGTCCTGAAGCTTCTGCTATGGGTATGAATTCATCCGGTGCCACAAACCCTAAGTCTGGATGCTGCCAGCGGAGCAAACCTTCGGCGCCATACACTTGCCCTGTGCATAAAAGCACTTGCGGCTGCAAAAATAAAGAGAGTTCATCATTATGAATGGCATGTTGAAGCGCCGCTGAAAGCTTTAAACGTCTTTCAGCCATCGCTGCAATTGTCGGATCATAAATGTGCCAATTCACGCCAAATGAGTGACTATCAGCTAAAGCTAACAAGCTGCGTTGTATCAAAAGTTCTGAATTGATGGCATGAGTTGGGTAATGAGCTACGCCAACTTTTATCTGATCAGATAATTGAAAACCTTTATACTCAACCCCTTCTTCAAATACTGCAGCCAATACACAGACATATTGCTCAATTTGATTAAGTGATAGGTCACCAATTAAGATCAGAGCAAAAGTGTCATCTGATAATTTGTATAATTGATGCGATTGCTCACTGCTCTCACCTTCAAGGTATGGGTTTAACTGTCCTTTCAACCTTTTAAACAATACTTTAAGTCGCTTATTGGCATATTCAACACCAAAACTTAATTTTACTTGGTCTGACATCATTGGGCTGAAAGCCAAAATTGTATGGTTCCTTTTAATCCCAACTAGAGTATCTAAGAAGTGCTGAAGCGCTTGGCGGTTTGCAAGACCAGTATCTTTATCATGCAGGCTGTAAAATACAAAAGAGTCCTGCTTTTTCTTATCAAGTAGATAAATTGCCAAGCAAATTAAAATGACATGTACAAACACCAAGGCACGAACAGGCCAGATCAATTCACTTTGTGGAATAAAGCCTGATACCAATAAAATTCTAGCCAATTCGATAAATAACGCAGGCAACCAAGCAACTAACATTAAACCGATTAAGGCGTGCTTTGTTTGTAAAGCAAAATAGTAAGAGGTAAGAATACAAACAAGCAAAACAGCAAAACTTAAAATCTGCGCTACAACTGAAATTGATGTTTGGAAGATCACCACAAAACACGCAGCGGCTAGAAAGAAACGTGCCGTTGTTTGCACTATTCTGTATGCACGCTTATTATTTTGTTTTAGCGATAAAAACTTCGCGTTAAACATAATGCAAGCTGCAGCGCTTAAGAACAGCCACCCCGCAGTAAGTGACGAAATATATTCTGCAACTAAATCGGGTAAGTAGAAATATATAACGCCTGTGATCACACTATATTGCAGAGCAATAAATGTAAAATACCCGCCTAGATAAGCGAGATATTTATGTTTACTTGTTAACGCCATCATAAACATAAATAAACTGACAAAATAAAGTAGTCCCAGCTCTGTGCCATACCAAAACTGTCGTGACTGCTTTAATGTGTCAAACTCTTCGGCTGTAATTAAATTTAAACTTATTTGTTGCGCAACTGGGTTTGTTACTTCGATATATATCGCGGTATTTTGACTCTCAGACGTCAACCTTATATGAGGGAAGATCCGCTGCTCAGGCGCACTATTATTCAGCTTCGAAAAGGCTGATTTATTTATTAACTTGCCCGATTGCACCCAATAAAAAGTAACATGACCTTGTGTTAGCTTGTCAGAGTAAAGCACCCAATGATATTTGTCGATTTGCTCAAAAAAGGTTGGTGATATTTTTAACCAAAGCTTTTGCTGAGGTTGTATGTCAATAAAAGGAGAAGATACGAGCACAAACTCTTTATCAAGTTGCAAGACATCAAGAATAGAGAGCTGGGGATCAGGTTGCGCTTCTAGATAGAAAGTGTCAAACGTTTCAGACTTTGCCTTAGAAACACCTAAAAGAAGTATAAAGATGATTATTCTAAATACCCAAACCGACATACCCTCTCCTTGCATTTAAGCTTGTCGCTTAAGAATTAAGTATGTCGATTTTCTATCGGATCGCCAGAATAAAAATGTAAATAAATTTAATCTTTAATGCAGATTTAATTATTACAATTATCGTCACTGATGCGACTAGCCACCGCACTATTCTGACCCTTATATTTCGCATCTTTACGTGCGTTATAAGGCTGTTCAGCTGGGCTTGTCATAGTTTCAAAACTGAGCGCACCAATTTTCATTTTTGGACGTAGTGCTAACGGTAACTTTCCTGAGTTGTAAAACTCTAAAACAATATTACCTGACCAACCCGGATCAATTCTGTGTGCTGTAACATGCACCATGAGCCCTAAACGTGCTAATGATGAACGGCCATCTAACCACCCCACTAAATCCGCAGGTAAAGTTACTGACTCATAGGTCATTGCCAGAGCTAGTTGACCGGGGTGTAAAAAGAACTGCTCATTTTCGCCCAGTTCAATCTCATCACTCATGATTGATTCCATGGCATCGTTTAGTTTGTCTTTTGGGCCACTTAAATCAATATATGGCGCGCCATGATCTTGGAATACACGAAACTTATTACCTAAACGTAAATCAAGGGTGATCCCTGAGATCATGTCATCACTTGGTGAAGGCTCAATAATAATTTTTTGATCTGCAATGGCTTGTTTAATATGGGTATCAGATAATCTCATTTCTTAATCGTCCGTCATCACAATCTCAACTTGTGAGTCTGTGCTTGATTGGTAGTGCAGCATGCTCGCAATAAGTTGACTGCATGCTGTGTAATGTTCAGTTGCCTTAATAGGCTGTTTTACAATATTAAGACCTTGCTCAGAATGTGTCCTGATCTCAATATCTAAAGGGATTTCAGCCAATAATGGTACACCATGGCGGCTCGCCAAACGCTCGCCCCCTTGCTGACCAAATACATGGTTTTTGCCACCACAATGGCTACAAATGTAGTGACTCATGTTTTCAATCAGGCCCAGTATAGGCAAGTTTACTTGATTGAACATCGCGATGCCTTTTTGTGCATCGGCAAGGGCTAAATCTTGTGGTGTAGTAATAATCACCGCACCACTGGCTGGCACTTTTTGCGTCATAGTGAGCTGAATATCGCCTGTGCCTGGAGGCATATCAACAAATAAATAATCCAGCTCGCCCCAGTCTGTTTCGTTCAATAATTGGTTGAGCGCTTGAGACGCCATAGGGCCTCGCCATACCGTGGCATCTTCTGCTGGTACTAGAAAACCAATAGACTGCATTTTTATGCCATCTTTGATAATAGGCTGTAGCGTTTTATTGTCTTTTGTTGTTGGTTTCTCGTGTTCTAAAGCAAACAGTGACGGAATAGATGGGCCATAAATGTCAGCATCCAAGATACCGACCTTGGCACCTTGTGCAGCCATCGCATAAGCAAGGTTTACCGCAGAAGTCGACTTACCTACCCCACCTTTACCCGATGCCACTAAGACAATGTGTTTTATTTGTTTGAATTTATCTTTTGCAGTTAATGCAATTTCAGCACTTAGCCTGATTTTTGTCTGTGTTTTCTCAAGCAGTTCAGCTTCAATATCTAATAACGCACTTTTTGCTGCAAAGGGTAAAGTAAGGTGCACCTCAAAACCGTCATTCGTTTTATCTACTTTATCTACCCAGTCATTGGCGATACCAAAAGGAAATACCGCACTTTTATACTGAGATAATGCGGTCAAAATCGCCGTTTTTTCGGGGTTAAGTTTGTCAAACAGTTTATTGAGTCCAAACATAAAAATAAAACGTGCTCGAATGATGAAAAAGACCTCGGAATTATGTAACATTCAACCCATTAACACCAGTCAATTCAGCTAAGCTAAGGCTTTAATGTTCCTTATTTTGGCTCAAATTAGTGGTTTGTTTAATAGTTAAGCAACATCACTTAAATTTCATGGAACCGTTTATGAGCAAGAGAAAAATTCTCATCACTAGTGCTTTACCTTATGCCAATGGTCCAACTCACCTTGGTCATATGCTTGAGTACATTCAAACTGATATTTGGTCACGTTTTCAAAAATTACGTGGTCATGAAACTTATTACGTCTGTGCTGATGACGCGCACGGCACGCCAATTATGCTCAATGCACAAAAGCAAGGCATCACACCTGAAGAAATGGTGAAAAACGTGAGTGTTGAGCGTCAACGTGACTTCGCAGATTTCAGCGTTGAGTTTGATAACTACCACAGCACACATAGTGAAGAGAACAAAGAACTAAGCGCATTGATCTACAATCGTTTGAACGATAAAGGTCATATCAAGAAGCGTACGATTTCTCAGCTATTTGACCCTGAAAAAGAAATTTTCTTACCAGACCGTTTTGTAACAGGTACTTGCCCGACATGTAATGCTGAAGATCAAAACGGTGACAGCTGTGATGCTTGTGGCGCAACATATAGCCCAACTGAGTTAAAAGATCCGCGTTCTGCGATGTCTGGTGCAATTCCAGTATTAAAAGATTCTGAACACTACTTCTTTGACCTACCAGCTTTTGAAGACATGCTGAAAGAGTGGCTACACTCAGGTAGCCTGCAAGCTGAAATGGCAAACAAACTAGAAGAGTGGTTTGCTGAAGGTCTGCAGCAATGGGATATCAGCCGTGATGCCCCTTACTTTGGTTTTGAAATTCCTGGTGCTCCGGGTAAATACTTCTACGTATGGCTAGATGCACCGATTGGTTACATGGCTAGCTTCAAAAACTTATGTGACATATCAGGCTTAGATTTTGACGCTTTCTGGGGCGAAGGTTCTGATGCTGAGCTTTACCACTTCATCGGTAAAGACATCATTTACTTCCACAGTCTGTTCTGGCCTGCAATGCTAGATGGTGCGAACTTCCGCAAACCAACTAATGTATTCGCACATGGCTTTGTAACCGTAAACGGTGCAAAAATGTCTAAATCTAAAGGCACCTTCATTAAGGCGCGTACTTATTTAGATCATTTAAACCCAGAGTATCTGCGTTATTACTTCGCAGCTAAATTAAACAGTGGCATTACTGACTTAGATTTAAACCTAGAAGACTTCGCACAGCGTGTGAACTCAGACTTGGTGGGGAAAGTTGTAAATATCGCGTCTCGTTGTGCAGGTTTTATTACGAAGAAATTTGACGGCAAGTTAAGTGATGTGATCATGGAGCCTGAGCTATTAGCTGAGTTCCAAAATGCCTCAGACACCATTGCTGAGCATTATGAAAACCGTGAATATAGCCGAGCGATCCGCGAGATCATGACCCTTGCTGACAAAGCAAACCAGTTCATCGACGCACAAGCTCCTTGGGTATTAATCAAAAACGAAGACACACAAGAACAAGCACACCAAGTATGCTCTCTTGGTTTGAACTTATTCAAAGTGCTTCTGACTTATTTGAAACCAGTACTGCCTGTAATGGCTGCGAACGTTGAGTCTTTCCTAAATACTGAATTAACTTGGGAAAGTGCACAAACGCCATTAGTTGGTCATGAGATAAGCAAATTCAAAGCGTTAATGCAACGTGTTGAAATGGACAAAGTAAATCTAATGGTTGAAGAGTCAAAAGAAAGCTTAGAAGCGGCTAATAAACCAAAGATTGACCCTAATAGCCCGCTTGCGAAAGAGCCTATTGCAGATGAAATCGAGTTTAACGACTTCGCTAAAGTTGATTTACGTGTTGCGAAAATCGCTAAAGCTGAACATGTAGAAGGCGCTGAAAAGCTGCTTAAACTGACGTTAGACTTAGGCGGTGAAACACGCCAAGTATTTGCCGGTATTAAGTCAGCTTACGCACCGGAAGACATCGAAGGCAAACTAACTGTTATGGTGGCTAACCTTAAACCGCGTAAGATGCGTTTCGGTATGTCTGAAGGCATGGTGCTGGCAGCAGGACCTGGCGGTAAAGAAATTTACATTCTGAACCCAGATGAAGGTTCAGAGCCTGGCATGCGTGTCATGTAATTAACAATTATGCTTCATAAGCCCGCTATCTTGCGCAATGCTGATCAGTTAAGAAACAAATAGATCAGTTGACCGATCTTTTAAAGGGTTCAGAATCCGATATTAGGAAACTAATATCGGATTTTTTTATGCCTCTTTCTAATCACTGTGACGACCTAACTTCGTTTTTAGATGATGTACACACCCTGGATAAACTAAAGAATGTCCTTGATGCCGATATACTTGAACAGGCGTTCGAATATGCTGGAGTTGCAACCGTGCGTCGAAGAAGGTTGCCGTTAGAAGCTATAATGTGGTCAGTCATTGGTATGAGCCTATTTCGTAACGAAACAGTATGGGATATCGCAAGCCGATTAGATATTACGCTGCCGGGGAAAAATAAACTGGTTGCGCCCAGCGCTTTGGTTCAAGGCCGTCAACGTTTAGGGGTTGATGCAGTGTGTCACTCGTTTCGATTGTTGGCCCAAAGAGCATTTTACAAGCATGCCTTTGAGCAGTGGTGTGGACTGAATTTGTTAGCTGTTGATGGAGTGAGCTTTAGAACTCAAGATAACGAAGAAAATCGTATTGCGTTTGGTAGTGACAGTAATCAATTTGGTGAAGGCAGTTATCCTCAAATCAGGATGTGTAGTTTGATGGAGGTATCAAGCCATCTATTACTGGATAGTAGCTTTGATGCACGCCATGTAGGGGAAATGACACTTGCCAAAAGACTTTTATCGTCTGTCCCAGATGACTCTTTAACGCTATTTGACCGTGGCTATTACTCTTTAGGCCTTTTATATCAGTGGCAAAGACAAGGTAAAAATACACATTGGATGTTACCAGCTCGCAAGGATTTACAATACCAAGTTGAACGTCATATCAGCGATGAAGATAAAATAATCTCTTTACATACTAGCCCTCAAGCTAAAAGTAAATTTAAAGATTTACCAGAGCAAATAACCGCCCGACTCACTACGTATAAAGTTGATGGGAAAAGCTACCGTGTACTGAGTTCATTAATCGATCCCATGCGTTATCCATATGATGAATTAACAGAAGTCTATACTCAGCGTTGGGAAATAGAGTTGGGCTTTAGAGAAATGAAACAAGGGTTGCATCAGTCTAAACATGCATTACGAAGTAAAAAGCCAGATATGGTACGTCAAGAGTTATGGGGACTACTGTTAGCTTACAACTTAATCCGCATTGCAATGATTGATGCAACGAAAGCGGAAGAAATCCTGATACCCAGACAACTTAGTTTTAGTTTATGTATGCGCCATATCATCGCATTTTTTATGCTCACTCCTATCCACAGTGCGAGTAAGTTGCCAGTACATTATGAAGAGCTGCTGACAACACTAAGATTGTTTGTATTACCAGACCGGCTTCCTGATAGGAGATACCCAAGAGAGGTTAGAAAGAAACCAAGGAAATATCCGTATAAAAGAAAATGCCAGTCAATTCTTAACTGACTGGCATTACGCTATCTTGCGGGCTTTTTTGTATCTGAAACAACTAATATTAATCACGCATAAAAAAGCCCAGTCAATTGACTGGGCTGTATCCTTGGTAACACTTAAAACTAATAAGTATTAGCCTTTGTACTTTTGCATCACAAGTGTTGCGTTAGTACCGCCAAAGCCGAAGCTGTTAGACATTACCGTGTTTAGCTCAACGTCGCGACGCTCAGTTACAATGTCTAGGCCTTGTGCTTGCTCGTCTAGCTCTTCAACGTTGATTGAAGGTGCTACGAAGTTATTTTCAAGCATTAGTAGTGAGAAGATAGCCTCATGTACACCTGCAGCACCAAGTGCGTGACCAGTCATTGCTTTAGTTGCGCTAATTGCAGGAGATTTTTCACCGAATAACTCTTGAATTGCACCTAGCTCTTTCACGTCGCCAACTGGTGTAGAAGTACCGTGTGTGTTTAGGTAATCGATTTCACCTTCAACATCAGCCATTGCTTGCTTCATACAACGAACAGCGCCTTCACCAGATGGTGCAACCATGTCGTAACCATCAGATGTAGCACCGTAACCTACGATTTCAGCATAGATGTGTGCACCACGAGCAAGTGCATGCTCTAGTTCTTCAACAACAACGATACCGCCACCACCAGAGATCACGAAACCGTCACGGTTTGCATCGTACGTACGAGATGCTTTTTCAGGTGTTTCGTTGTACTTTGTTGAAAGCGCGCCCATCGCGTCGAATTCCATTGCCAGTGTCCAGTGAAGTTCTTCACCACCACCTGCAAAGATAACGTCTTGCTTACCAAGTTGGATTTGCTCTACCGCATTACCAATACAGTGTGCTGATGTTGCACAAGCAGAGCTGATTGAGTAGTTAACGCCTTTGATTTTGAAAGGCGTTGCAAGACATGCTGAGGCTGTTGATGCCATAGTACGAGGAACCATGTAAGGACCTACTCGCTTAACACCTTTTTCACGAAGAATATCAGCCGCTTCTACTTGGTATTTAGAAGAACCACCACCTGAACCAACGATTAGGCCAGTGCGCTCGTTAGACACTTGCTCTTCAGATAGACCTGAATCTTCAATCGCTTGTGCCATTGAGATATAAGAGAATGCAGCAGCATCACCCATAAAGCGGTGTGCTTTACGGTCTACGTGTGCTTTAACGTCGATGTCGATGTTACCTGAAACATTACTACGAAGATTGTAGTCAGCGAATTCTTGATTGAAAACGATGCCACTTTTACCAGCTTTTAAAGATTCTAATACTTCATTCTTGTTGTTGCCGATGCTCGATACAATACCGATACCTGTAATAACGGCTCTTCTCATGGGTGATTCCCTTAATTTTATTTCTAAATTCTGTGTATTCTACTTTGAATTGCGACCTTAAGTGGTCAGCTTTCCAGCTTACACACGTACTCTGAATTGTTTTTTACTAAATTTCAACGGACGAAAACAATTAAAACACGTAGAATACTGCATTAATACGATCCTTACTGCATTAATCATGATCAAAAACGCACAAATTCACTTTAATGAGTCTGGCACACCGGTCGCCGACGACTTCGATGATGTTTATTTCTCCAACGATGACGGTCTTGCTGAATCTCACTATGTTTTCTACGAAAATAACAACATTTCAGCGCGTTTAGTCTCACACGACCAAAAACACTTTGTGATCGCAGAAACCGGGTTTGGTACAGGCCTTAATTTTTTAAATACTTGGCAGCAATGGCGTCAAATAGACGGTAGCAAAGCAAAGTTACATTTTATTTCTTTTGAAAAGTTTCCGATTAAACAATCAGAACTCATCAAAGCGCTAGCAGCTTGGCCAAGCCTTGCCTCTTTATCTGAGCAGCTTTGTAAACACTACCCGATTGCACTTGAAGGTTGCCACCGCCTTGAGTTTGAAAATGGCCGTGTGACCCTTGATTTATGGTTTGGTGATGTGCACGACACTTTACCAAAAATGAATTACACCGAAGGAGGTATTGTTGACGCTTGGTACCTAGATGGCTTTGCACCAAGCAAGAATCCAGATATGTGGACGCAACCCCTTTTTAACGCCATGGCGAATTTAAGCCGAGATAATGCAACATTCGCGACATTTACTGCCGCAGGTTTTGTCCGTCGCGGCTTACAAGAAGCTGGATTCGAATGTAAAAAAGTAAAAGGCTTTGGTCGCAAACGTGAAATGGTTGTTGGTCAGTTAAATACCGCTAACAGCATATACAATACACCTGCGTTTTATAACTTAAACAAAAGACCGCTCAGTAAAGTTGCCATCATTGGTGGTGGCGTTGGCACTAGCTGTTTACTGTATCATTTAGCCAAGCGTGGCATTAGCGCGACATTATTCTGTCAAGATGATGCACTTGCTAAAGGCGCCTCGCATAATCGACAAGGTGCGGTTTACCCAAATCTGCAATCTGAAAATAGCCCATCCAGTGAATTCTATGCCCACAGCTATTTATACGCCTTAAGGTTATACAAAGATATTGCCGACCAAGGTTTTGAATATGACCATGATTGGTGTGGTGTTTTACTCCAAGCAGTGAATGACAGCAAATCGCTGCAACACAAAAAGTTAGTAGAAAAAGCGGTATGGCCTGAGGCACTGATTTATTCTGTGAATGAATCACAAGCCAGTATACTTGCTGGTACTGAATTACCCTACTCTGGATTGTTCTTTCCAGAAGCTGGTTGGGTTAATCCTGCACAGTTAACCCATGCAGTATTTAACGCTGCTAATACATTGCAAAACGTGCAAACACATTTCAATACAGATATTCAAACTTTAGAGCAAAGCGAATATGGGTGGTATTTGGTTACTGAAGACAATCGATTTGGACCATTCTCTGATGTATTTGTTTGCGCCGGTGAACATAGTGACAGGTTTGAGCAAACAAAAGACATCGGCTTACACGGTGTCAGAGGCCAAGTGTCACATGTTGAGTCTGGTGAAGCATCTAATAAATTAAAAACTGTTCTATGCCATAAGGGTTATTTTACGCCAATTAATGATGGCCATCATTGTATGGGGGCCACCTTCGATAAACACACCAAAAGCCGTGAAGTTAAAGACGAAGATAATGTCACCAACAAAGCTCAGCTAATGAAATTTTACGAACAGAGTGACTTTGCGAAAAGCCTGGGTGACATAACCGCTGCGAAAGCTGCAGTGAGATGCTGTTTCAACGACCACTTACCTATGCTTGGTCAAGTTCCTGAGAAAGCTGATTTATGTCAGGCCTATGCAAACTTAAGCAAAGGCAAGCAGTACGATTTCTCTGAAGAACAAGTGCCTTATGCAGGACTTCATATCGTTACAGGTTTTGGGGCTAGAGGCTTGTGCAGCGCGCCATTGGCAACCGAGCATTTGATTGCCAAATTATGTAACGAACCAAGCCCTTATAGTTTAAGGGTCAATGAGGCCATACACCCTAATCGCTTTATTGTCAGAGATCTTATACGTAATAAGATTTAACGGCTAAGATAACAAAGGCGACCTAGGTCGCCTTTGTTATCTTTAAAACCAATCTAAATTAAGGTTTTGCAATTTGTATAACCACGCGTCGGTTTCTACCTCGACCTATCGCATTATCATTAGGTTGCACATGACGCTTTTCACCAAATCCCTCGGTTTGAATTTTCTCGGCCGGTACACCCATGCTCGCCATATAATCTTTTATCGCTTTCGCTCTCTTCTTCGAAAGCTCCATATTCACCCAGCGCCCACCATAACTGTCGGTATAAGCTGATATAAAAATAGATTCTATATTTTCATCGTTTTTAAGATATTCACCGATCATTTCTAAACGCTTTCGAGATGATTTTGAGAGCTCGCTAGAATTCTTTTTATAATTCATTACCGTAAAGGCAATATCTTCAAAACTGTATGGCAATAAGTTGTCACGACACTGTAAAAACGCCCAATAAGCTTGACGGAAGTTTACAGATGAAAGCGCGACTGAAATGCGGTCTGTACTATTTTGCCAATCTTGGTAAAAGAATGTCGGATAAAACCCTTTTTCAAGCTCAGTCAACATTTCCCAAGAAATATCATTATTGAGCTCGCCATCAAACTTTTTAAGCAATTGCATCTTACTTATATCACGCGCAGGGACGCCTGCACGCCATTGCGGTGGAACTGATTGCAAACCTGCAAAATCATAGGTTTCTGGGCGAACAACCATATCAAGATTAAAAGTTAGATCTTTGTTTTTACTGGCAACCACATTAAAAATGGCTTCACCGTAATATGGAATTTCATGATGCAAAGAACATGAGAGACGATTTGTCTTATTAACATCCCAATTTGAGCTATCGGTACCAGCACTATATTGGCGCATAGCAGCATCGGCAAAACCTATGTCCGCAATTAATAAACCCAAACCGAATAAATATGCTTTGTACTTCACAACCTTCTCCGCATTGACAAAATAATGCCGCTTTTATGATTTCGAAAAGATAATAGCAAGAAATATGCCGCCAAAATATTAGTAGCTTAAACTCATTGATCACCACCTTATTTCGGGTCGCAAAAATCTTCTCAACCAGTATAATACGCCCCTTAAATTCATAACATAAGTGCATTATGGCAGATCAAGAGCAAACTTTATTTTCGCAACGCTTTCGTGGCTTCTTTCCTGTAGTTATCGACGTAGAAACAGCCGGCTTTAACAAAGATACTGACGCGTTACTAGAAATCGCTGCCACAACATTAAAAATGGATGATGAAGGGGTGTTAAGTTTAGATCAAACCCTACACTTTCACGTCAAGCCTTTTGAAGGTGCAAACATAGAACAAGCTGCCATTGAATTTAACGGTATTGACCCTTTTTCAGAGCTACGCGGCGCAGAAGACGAAGATATCGTGATCAAAGAGATCTGTAAGATGGTGAGAAAAGCACAAAAAGCTGCTGGTTGCTCACGTTCTGTAGTCGTTGCTCATAACGCTGCGTTTGATCATGGCTTTTTAAATGCCGCAATAGAGCGTAACAAGATAAAACGTACGCCTTTTCACCCTTTTGTGAGCTTTGATACGACTTCTTTAGCTGGTCTTGCACTAGGCCAAACCGTGCTTGCAAAAGCGTGTCGCACTGCCGGTATTGAATTTGATAATAGCCAAGCTCACTCAGCCCTTTACGACACTGAACGTACAGCCGAACTATTCTGTTTTATCGTGAATAAATGGCAAGCATTGGGTGGTTGGCCGCTGCCTGAATTAGAAGAAGACGAAACGGAAGCATAGCCTCATATCGTTGAAGAATATAAATATCTAAACTTCTTTCATTAGATAAACTGCTTTCACCAGACATAAAAAAACCGCTTATCGAAGCGGTTTTTTATTGCTAACTTTAACTTATAGGTATTGGCCTAATGCTTTAACTTGGTCGATCATACGGTTAGAGAAACCCCATTCGTTGTCGTACCAAGCCATTACTTTAACAAGCTTGCCATCAACTTTAGTTTGCGTTGAATCAAATACTGATGACGCTGGGTTGTGGTTGAAGTCAATTGAAACAAGCGGAAGTTCGTTGTACTCAAGTACTTCAGCCATTGCACCTTCAGTTGCAGCCGCTTTAACCGCAGCATTAACTTCTTCAGCAGTTGTTTCGCGAGAAGCAATGAATGTTAGGTCAACTAAAGATACATTTACTGTAGGAACGCGTACCGCCATACCGTCTAATTTGCCAGCAAGCTCAGGTAGCACTAAACCAACTGCTTTTGCAGCACCTGTTTTAGTTGGGATCATAGACTGAGTTGCACTACGCGCACGGTAAAGGTCCGGGTGATAAACATCCGTAAGTACTTGGTCGTTTGTGTAAGCGTGAATAGTTGTCATACTACCCTGCTCGATACCAATTGCGTCATTTAATGCTTTAGCAACTGGTGCAAGACAGTTGGTTGTACAAGATGCATTTGAAATGATATTGCTAGAAGCATTAATCACTTCAGAGTTCACACCGTGAACAACCGTTGCATCAAGATCAGTACCTGGCGCTGAAACAATTACTTTTTTCGCGCCCGCTTCAATGTGCTTAGCTGCAGCATCACGAGACGTGAAAATACCTGTACATTCTAATACGATATCAACGTTAAGCGCTTTCCAAGGCAGGTTAGCAGGATCACGTTCTTGCGTAAGTGTGATTTCGTCATTACCAATCACTAACGTATTTTCAGCTAGAACAACTTCTTGGTTGAAACGACCATGTACTGAATCAAACTGAGTTAGGTGCGCATTCACGTTAGCAGGTGCTAGGTCGTTGATAGCGACTATCTTAATTTCTTCGTTTTGACCAGACTCGTAAAGCGCTCGTAAAACATTGCGACCGATACGGCCATAACCATTAATTGCGATATTAATCATTTTCAGTTCCTCGACTATTTTACTTCACTTGCTTGTTTCGCAAGCGCTTCGATCGCCTGCCAATCTTTATTTGCGATAAGTTCTTTATCTAACATCCAAGTACCGCCTACACACACGACGTTATTTAAGGCTAGGTACTTAGGTGCTGTTGCTAAGCTAATGCCGCCCGTTGGACAGAATTTAACTTGTGGTAATGGACCACCAATTGACTTAAGCATTGGTGCACCGCCCGCGGCTTCCGCTGGGAAGAATTTTAAAAACTTAAAACCATGTGATGCTAAGTTCATCACTTCACTTGGTGTTGCTGCACCCGGTAAGAACGGAATGTCAGTTTCTTTAGCAAGTGCTAAAAGCTCATCATTTACACCGGGACTCACCATGAAGTCAGCACCGGCAGCAACTGATGCTTCGAATGTTGCCCTGTCAATCACAGTACCTGTACCTACGTAGGCTTCTGGTACTGCTTCTTTCATCAACTTTACTGCCTCTGCCGCCACTGGCGTACGAAGAGTAATCTCAAGTGCTTTTAGGCCACCGTTATATAACGCTTTAGCTAACGGCGCAGCGTCTTCTAAGTTTTCAATCACCACCACTGGTACTACTGGCGCTGATGTTAAAATGTTTTCAATACTCATCTTGTTCCTCATTCCCAATGCTTTTATTCTTCTAGTCCAAAGGCACTCGCGCCTAGGTCTGCACTGCTTACGATATTTCTAAAGCCAGCGAATAGCTCACGGCCTGTGCCATAAGTTGGCTCTGTATGGCTGATCACATGCTCGCGTTTTGCTAACTCTTCATCTGATACATGTAGAATTAAGTCACCATTTGGTGCATCTAATGTGATCAAATCGCCTTCTTGAATCTTAGCGATGATCCCGCCTTCAACTGCTTCTGGGGCAAGGTGAATTGCTGCAGGTACTTTACCTGACGCACCTGACATACGACCGTCAGTCACAATCGCTACTTTGTAGCCTTGATCCTGAAGTGTTGCCATGACAGGCGTTAATTTATGAAGCTCAGGCATGCCCTTGGCTTTAGGACCCTGCTCTTTTAACACTGCGATAAAATCTTGATTTAGTTCGCCAGCAGCAAATGCTTCTTGCAATGCTGATTGAGAGCTAAATACTTTAGCTGGCGCACTCACAAACTGGTGTTGCTCTTGTACAGCAGATACCTTAATAACCGCTTTACCAATATTGCCTGTTAGTAGCTGTAAGCCACCTTGCTTATTGAATGGGTTGCTCACAGGACGAAGTACTTCTTCATCTAGTGAGTTTTCAGGACATGGTACCCACTTCACTTTGCTCGGACCTGTGCTGCTAGACATAATTAGGTTGTCATCAACATCTAAAACTGGCTCTTGGGTATACGCATCAAGACCTTCACCAACAATGGTTTTCACATCATTATGCAAGAAACCTGCGTCACGAAGTTCACGCATTAAGAAGCCCATACCACCCGCTGCTTGGAAGTGGTTAACGTCTGCAGAGCCATTTGGATAAATACGAGTAAGTAGTGGCACAACTTCTGAAAGTTCAGCCATATCTTTCCAGGTGATTTGAACACCTGCCGCTTTCGCCATAGCAACTAGGTGGATCGCATGGTTAGTAGAACCGCCGGTTGCTAGTAAACCTACTAAACCATTGATGACAGTCTTTTCGCTTACTACTTCACCGATTGGGTTTGCATCTTTAGTATCGATAAGCTGCTTAAGCATTAACTCAACCGCATTGCCTGTTAAGCCATCACGTAATTCAGTGTAAGGGTTAATGAAAGAGCTACCAGGCAGATGAAGACCCATGATTTCCATCAGCATCTGGTTTGAGTTTGCAGTCCCGTAGAATGTACAAGTACCCGCACTGTGATAAGACGCACTTTCCGCTTCTAAAAGCTCTTCACGAGATACTAGGCCTTGTGCAAACTTTTGACGTACACGTGCTTTTTCTTTATTTGGAATACCAGATTGCATCGGGCCTGCTGGCAAGAAATAAATTGGTAAATGACCGAATGAAAGCGAACCAATTAATAGTCCCGGTACGATTTTGTCACACACACCTAAACAGAAAACGCCATCAAATACATCGTGTGAAAGTGCAACAGCGGTAGACATCGCGATCACATCACGTGAAAACAACGACAGCTCCATACCATCACGACCTTGAGTCACACCGTCACACATTGCAGGTACACCACCAGCAACTTGAGCTGTCGCATCGTATTTTTCTGCAATCGCTTTAATTAAATCTGGGTAGTCTTTGTAAGGCACATGCGCCGATAGCATGTCGTTATAAGAATTGATAATTGCTAAGTTCGGTTGCTCATCAGCTTTTAAGCGACTTTTATCTGAACTTGTACATGCAGCCATAACGTGAGCTAAGTTGCCACATCCTAAACCAGCGCGCACACGTGTTTGTTTTTTTGCTTCTTGGATGCGTGCTAAATAGGCTTGGCGTGTTGCTTTGCTGCGTTCAACCACACGCTCTGTGACGGCTTGGATACGAGGATGTAACATAAAATTCCTACTTTTCTCTAAATTAAGAGGATAAAAGGCTCAGTACAATTAAAGACTCCACTCTAAATGTACCGAGCATCTTTAGATTTACCCGTTCAAAGGTACGCTATCAGGTTGTCTCTCACCTCAACCTGACACCGGTGTCATATTATTGAGCCATAAAGCTGACACCGGTGTCAACACCTAACCTACAATTTAGTCAAAGATTCATAAATGAACAAATTTCAGTTGCAGACAAAAATCATCAAAAAATTGCCAAAACAAATGCGCGATAATTTGGTAGTTAACTGATAAACAACATTTTTTTGACTTGAATGAATTTGAAGTATCAAAAAAGTGTAAAGGCTTCAACACAGTGAAGCCTCTAGATAAGAAGTGAAATTTTATTTAAGTTTTTAAGACAAAAACTGTTGAGTGATTTTACCTTCGTCTAATTTAACCATGTGCGGAGGGTAAATACGTGTGAATTGTTTTGAGTCTCTAGCGATAGTGACCTCTATCCCTGGGTGCATTAAATCATTAATTTTGACTCGACTACTCATTAGCAAACGCTGTAATTTTTGATGAACTAACCTCAAATTTCGTTGGTTTCGCTGATAGTGAACATTAAGTTGTTTTTCATTTGCAGCGAGTTTATTCAAATAAGCCGTTTTTTGAGGTGTTTCAGGCGCTTTCTCGGCCTTAGCTTTGGCATTGTTTAATGCAATTGCTTTTTCAGCCAAACGCTTCTCAAACAACTTAAACTCTGTTTGTTTTTCTTTTAATTCATGAAAAGACTGAGCAATTGCAATATGCGTTTTAGTGCCAGATGGCGCACCTAATTCACCCGTTTCTATGCGTAGAGCATTAAGCACTTTGCCACCAATGAGTTTTCCTCTCGGGGTATCGCCCTTCCCTATTCGAATTAATCGCCGAGACGATAAGTTACAGTGCAACGCTTGCTTTTCGATCAATAAATCTTGTTGAGTTTCGATACAAACATATTGTGCGTAACCAATTGATATACTGCGTTTTGCTCGAATAAAACACGAAAAATCAAGGTCCTCTGTCACTTTACGACCTATTGCACCTTGCACAATTGTAATGGCATTTTCACTTTGCAGATCAGCAGATTCAACAAAACCTAATACTGTAATATCGCCAGTCGCTTTTATTTTCATACCATCTTTTACGTCACCACTGATGATCACTGAACCATCAAACTCAATATGCCCTGTAGACACATCAACATCGTTGTAGCATAAAACATCATCGACACGCATACCTCTAGGTAAGGCAACTGGCACCCCTTTGGCATCGGCAATCAATAAGTTGGGATCTTTGTCTGATATTTTAGTGCCTTCTAGTACTTCAATCTCAAAGTTTTTACCCGGCTTAGCCTCAATAACATCACCAAAAACTGAATATCCTTGCGATCCTTCTGTTGCAGGAATTCGTTTCATAAGTGGACTACCCGGTTTCACGGTAATAATGGCACCTAAGTCACGCATATCGACTTTGCCACCATCCTTTTCCTGCGGGCTTAAAATTCTATCTTGGGCTGTCATACATAAACGCACAAATCGTGCATCTGTGCCATCTTTTGCACGCTGGCCATGGGCAACAATTGCACTGTACTGCGCGCCAGGTTGTTGCTCGAATTGCTGGCCTAAACATTGCTCAAGTGCATCACGGTTAACGCCTTTAATGACACCGGCTTTCTGTAATGCAATTTTAGCATCATCCATAGACACTATTTTACCGCCACAAGCGGTCGTGATGTGAGCATGAGCCATCATATTTGACTCATCAACTTTAATCATAATAGCCGCGTCAATAGCTCTCGCGACAATTAAGGAATCTTTACCGTAGTCATCACTAGATGAAAAAAGCTTACCTATATTGGCATGTACAACTTCAAAATCAGCATAGCTAGATTGCTCTAACAACTCCATGAGTTGTGAAGCACTCGCAGGAAACCCTGACTCGATAGGGTGTGACAATAAGTACACAAATCCATCACCCTCATCAAAACGAAACAATGACATAAGTCTTTCCACACTACGGTTTATTATTATTGACTAAAACACGACCAAACCATTTCACCACAACCCTCATGACTTGTTAAGCTTAATTTAACCAAGATGGTCACAAAGCTTAAAGAATTGTAAATGGCACTTTTGGTGTATTTTGCTAAAAAAAATAGCAATGAAATATTTTCTTTTAGTTACATTAGGTTATCGACATAAAAGAATCGCACTTTATAGCAGAAAATAAAATTACGAATAAAGCATGATTTTACAGATGTATACAATATAGAGACTAGAAAAGCATAATTATAATTAGTGGTAAAAATCGAGTTTAACAAAACTAATCCGATACACTAGCAAATGAATGTGACGCTTATATTGATATATAGAGAAAGAGGCAGAGCTTTATTACTCTGCCGACTTGAAGCTACCTAAAACTAGGCATAATTGCAGGCAAACCTGGTAACAAACCCACTAGGGCCATCACGCCGGTTAACACCACAAACATAATAAGCGGAATAATCCAACGGTTCATAGAGCTCAACTCTTTACTTCGCTCCTTACAACCGATTAAACCTAAATTATCTAATAACATAGTTAAAGACCAACCAAATGCCGGGTTAACTAATGCCGATGAGAAAACAACAATGGCTGCTGATTGAGTGGTTTTACCCTCTCGGGTCATCTCCATACCCGCCTCTAGTAGCGGAATGAACACACCTACAATCAATGCAACACATAACACCGGCTGCCAAATTGCTAAGTCCATCGGGTAACCCCAAATACTGGCAACAACACAAAATAGCGCTGTTAGAACTGCCCCAGCAGGGATTGGGCGTTTCGCTATAGCAGCAGGCACGATGTATGTACCCCAAGAAGAAGTAAAGTTCGCACCACCTAAAATAGAGCCGAACGTTTGGCGAATAGACGCACTCGTCATCGTATCGTCAATATTCATTTGTACTTTTTCAGTACGCGCTGGATAACTAATTTTTTGGAAAACCTGGTGACCTAAAAAGTCTGGCGACCACATAGCAACGGCTAATATGGCAAAAGGCAGAACAACAATAAAGCTCTCAAGGGTTGGTAAACCTAGCATCCAACCTGTATTTTCACCCCACCAATACATGGGGTTCATGTTTGGAAGGCCTGGGCCTGTTTTAAACTCAAATGATGCGCCCAGAGCAAAAGCAACACCACCACCAAGCAAACAGCTTAATGGCACAGCCAACCAACGCTTTTTAAAGTGCTCTAATAACGCATATAAAACGATGGTACTAAGTATAATAATGAAAGCGATATGTGACATATCAATGCCTTCAGCCCACGCAAACAACTTCTTAACTTGCGAAGTTGTGCCAATAAAACCAAGGTACAATAGCAAACCACCACACACCCCTCGACTAGTGAGCCCAGCTAAAACACTCCCTCCTTTGCTTATTGCGAGCATTAAACCAAACGCCCCTATGAGCAGGCCAAATGCCATTGGGTGACCACCCGCCGCGACGACTATAGGAATAAGTGGAATTAACGGACCATGAGTACCAGCTAAGTTTGCAGTTGGTAAAAGAAAACCAGAGAACAATAAAATAAATAACGCGACTATCAGTAATTCATAGCGCACATTCTCAAGAATAAACCCTTCCCCTAACCCTAGGGGTGCAGCAAAGGTCGCAGCAATCGCGCCCACCATCACTATTTTGCCTATGGTGCCCGCCATCGCAGGGATCGTATCTTCTAATTCAAAGCGATAATCTTTAAATGGTAAATTAGGACGCCAGCGCTTTGGCTGCATAATTTGTAATTCATGCTCTAAATACTCATCACGAGTATTAAAATCAGAACTTGGACGATGTTGCGCCTGATAGCTACCTTCGCAATGTGCCTCAGCCTGACTATCGATAGTTTTTGTTGTCATCACATCTCCTACTTCGGATGTTGGTGTTATTTGATGCCACAAGCATAAAACAACCAAATTTGAAAAGAGCTTAGCAATAAGTCGAGTATTTAACTTAATAAATGAAGCACCAGTAAAACACAGATCCACAAATGCTTAACTAACAATCAATAAGCACAAATATCAGGCAACTCATTAATTAATGATAACTTTTAAAGCTATTAAACATTGCGAAGCAAAAATATTGGCGTTAGAATGCAACCACTAAGTCACGTTGTGACTCTGAATACCAAATTCAGGGGCTGATTAGGATTCGACAGGATTCATGAAGCCTGAGGTGCATGTCGAGGTGCGGTTGGCCTCGTAAAAAAGCCGCATTTAAAGTAATCGCAAACGACGATAACTACGCTCTAGCGGCATAATAGCCCGCTAGCACTCCTCCATGAAATGCTTGTGGTTCTGGTTCTGGAGTGTCACCCTACACAAGATCGCTACGGAAACCCTGGCCGGGGTTGAAGGGCTAAAACTAAGCGGCCTCGCCTTTACTTATCGTGTTCGTCCGAGATTTAAAGGTTAACTAATAGACGATACTAAACATGTAGGACCGAAGGTCGACGCTTTCTGGACGGGGGTTCAAATCCCCCCAGCTCCACCAAATTAGCGTTCGGTTAACGCCGAAAACGTCTAAAAGCCCTTAACTTTTAATGAGTTAGGGGCTTTTTTGTATCTATAAGGTTCGAGTAGGTTTTTACTATTCGGAACTTTAAGTACCATTGCAAGTACCACGAACAGCAGTTATTCTGGCTGTGGTACAAAAAAGCCATTTTACTAATTAATTCAGTAAGCTATAGGTTTTAAAACAATGGGAAAAATCATTAAGCCCCTCACAGATGCACAAGTTAAGAAATCCAAGGCCAAAGAGAAGGACTACGAACTCGCCGACGGGAACGGGCTATATTTGAGAGTCAGAAAAACTGGCAACAAATCTTGGATATTTAGATATACCCGACCGTTCACCAAAAAACGTAATAACATGGTACTTGGTCCCTACCCTGAAATCACTCTTGCTAATGCTCGAGCTTTACGAGAAGAACACAAGCAGTCTCTTTCTCAAAACATCGATCCACAAGAAAAGCGTGATGATGACAACTTACGTGCACTCCACGATAACAACACCACATTTAGATTTGTGGCTGAAAAGTGGTTTGAAGTAAAACGTCACACTGTCAGTAAAGGATATGCCGACGACATTTGGCGCTCACTCGAAAACCATGTATTCCCAGATATTGGTCACCGACCTATTAGCAGCTTAAATGCACCTTTAGTAATAAAAGTATTAGAGCCATTAGCAGCTCGAGGCGTACTTGAGCAAATAAGAAGATTAATACAACGAATTAACGAAATTATGATTTATGCACTCAATACAGGTATGGTTCAAAGCAATCCACTTGCAGGAATAAGAAGTGCATTTAAATCACCCAAGCGAAAGAACTTCAGCACTATTGAACCAGAACGCTTACCTGAACTGATGGAAAAACTAAGTCGTGCAAGTATCAAATACACAACTCGAATACTGATTGAGTGGCAACTTCATACTATGTGCCGCCCTTCTGAGGCAGCAGCTGCAAAATGGGAAGAAATCGATTTCAATAACAAGCTTTGGATTATCCCAGCAGAAAGAATGAAGATGAATCGAGAGCACAAAATTCCTCTGACTGAACAAACTTTAAAACTTCTTGAGCTGATGAAACCCGTCAGTGGTCATAGAGAATATATCTTCCCAGCAGATAGGAACCCGAGAACCCATATTAATGCCCAAACAGCCAATATGGCGATTAAGCGTATGGGTTTGAAAGGTGAACTCGTTGCCCATGGAATGAGAGCTCTTGCCAGCACAATATTAAATGACAAAGGCTTTGATCCAGACCTTATTGAGACTGCGCTAGCTCACGTTGAGAAAAATGAAGTAAGACGCGCTTATAACCGCGCTGAGTATATTGAACGCCGAAGGGAAATGATGGAATGGTGGAGCCAATGCATCATAGGCTCTTCGCTAAGATTAGTTGTTTAAGTCTTCATCCATTTCAGTAGTTTGTATCCGTCCGGTGATCACCACCTAGGCTTGAAACTGCCACGGTAGTAGACTATCGATATCGGGCGTTGGTTGGCACAATTCATTTAAGCATATTGTGATGTAATCGTAGGCTACTAAGCCGTTGGCTTTTGCTGTTTCGATGATGCTGTAAAGTATCGCACTGGCATTAGCCCCTGTCGCTGTTTGGCTAAACAACCAGTTCTTACGACCAATTACGAACGGCTTGATGGCTCTCTCTGCGCGATTATTGTCGATACTTAATCGCCCATCATTTACGTACATAATGAGTTTCGGCCATTGATTTGCCATGTAATTGGCAGCATCTATGAGTTTGCTATTACCAACTAAGCTAGGCTGATGCTTTTCAAGCCACTGTTTAATTTTGTCGAGTATCGGCTTACTTTGTGTTTGCCGAGTTTGATAAACCTCATCAACTGATTTGGTTTTTAATCGCGATTCTATGCCATACAGTTTCTGTATTAAACTGAGTACCACATCGGCTTTACCTGTTTTGTTTTTTCCTTGCAGCTTTTTCGCTTCTATAAATTTACGACGAGCATGCGCCCAGCAACCCACAAGGGTGGCCTGTGTTTTTTCATACGCTTGGTAGCCATCCACGTGTAAATAGCCTTGATAATCATCAAGGTAATCCATCACGCAGGCGGCTGCGCGACTATTATGGTAGTCGTAAAGCACGATATTGGGGATGAGGTTGTCCGGGTTGGGGGAATCGCCCCCTGAGCAGTACACCCACATGTAGCTGTTAACTTTATCCGATTTCACCACATTAACTGTGGTTTCATCCGCATTAAGCGTGGGCTGTTTGAGTAATTCTGCTTTTAAACGCTCAATGAGTGGCGTAAACAGCGCGGCTGATTTAATCACCCAGTCGCTCATGGTTTTTCGGCTGAGCGTTATGCCGTATTGCTTAAATAGGCTCTCTTGCCGATGAAGCGGTAAACCATATTGGTATTTACTGGTGATAATTTGGCTTAGTAAACTTGCTGTGGCTATGCCTTTGTTAATTGGCATCGCTGGCATTGGCTGTTGTTTTATCTTTGACTCGGTGCCTGATTTTTCACAATCACGACAGGCGTATTTGGGACGAATGTGCTCAATCACTTTGACTTGTGCAGGAATGAACTCAAGCTTTTCAGACGTATCTTCCCCGATTTTATGTAACTCCCCCCCACAACAGGCACAACATTTATCGTCGATGTCGTGAATAATTTGCTCGCGGGGTAAGTCTTTTGGGAGCGGTGTGCGTTTTGGTTTGCTGCGAGTATAGCTAATTGCTTGCAGCTCAAGCTCAACTGCTTCAGCAATCTCTTCCGCTTCATTGAATAATTCACCTTGCCCCACAAAGCCTTCCGCACTTGTGCCGAATTGTTTTTGTTGGGCTAAACGGAATTGCTCATATAAATAAGCGATTTTAGCGTCTTTCTTTATTGACGCTTCTCGTTCATATTTTAGTTGCTTTTCAAGCTCTGCAATGCGTTGTTGCATGGTAAATACATCGTTCATGCCTTTATTTTACGGCTTTCACTCACGATGTGTAGTGCTAACAGATTAAACATTGATGATCATCATTTGATCTGAACAATTAAATAACCGTGTGATGACTTACGTTTATTTCCTCATGACCAATGACATCATAGCCAGATAATAACCAGTGTAATTGCTGCTCGCTCAGAGTCATGGTGTTACTTGTAAGCTTAGGCCACTTGAATTTGTGTTTCTCAAGCCGCTTGTACCACAATGCAAAACCCGTCTTATCCCAGTAGAGTAGCTTTAACTTATCGTGCTTTTTATTGCAAAACACAAACAGCGAACCAGATAGAGCCGATAATTCAAGCTGACATTCCACCAACGCCGCTAGGCCATTAATGGATTTCCGAAAGTCCACATACTCAGCACATAAATACACTTCAGGTGGGTTAACAAACATCTTCATACAGATAAACCTTTAATAATCGAGACGACAACAGAAGGGCAAAGCGTGGTGGGAAGTGCCAGTTGGCCTGTGCGGACATTAAAGTTAATCGTAGGTCGCTCAACGATGCTAACTTGTGTACGTTGGCTTTGCTGCTCAACACGCACAAATTGAGAGGGTGCTTCTACTGATTGTGCTTGCTGCAGGCTTTTATATTTATAAAACGCGCTAATAGACACTTGGTGATGTTTGCAAAAGGCTTCATTTGTTCCGGGAAATGATGGGCGAAGCGCGAGGATTTCTTGCCAGCGTTTAGGGATTTGTGAATTCATAATAACCTCCAATAAATGATTGGCGGTATTTTCAAATACAAAAAATGTTGTTGCTAGGTGAGGTTGGTCGAACGGTTACGTTCTGGTAGTGCTTTGGTTTGAAAAAATCGGTTTTTAAACATAGTGAACCTCCGACACGATAGTGTGAAGGTTCTCTAAGAAGATAACAAGATAGATAATAAAAAATAGAACTTAGTTAACTTGACTTTAACTATCTAGTCATCTGAAACAGATGTAATTCCTATCGCGCTTGCACCAGCATCTCCCGTTAGGTACATCCGCAATGCGTATAACAGATCCGGAGTGTTACGGAACATTTCAGGCTTTTCAATTTGAAGGCTGATTCGGGACTTAATCTCGATGTTTCTATCGTTCACTATTCTGGAAACATCATCTACCAAGGTCACATATTTTTTGGTCAGATCATTATCCGGGGCGAAAATCATTTTGAACTCTTCACCCTCAATCCCTCGACTTCTCAGCAGCGCAAGAAGAAGCTCCAAATGCTTACAGAGAGTTGCTATCTGATATCCTTTTCCATCATTCACAACCTTCTGAAAGTCGAACTCAAGGCAGCCATATAAGTTTTTGGATAAAGCCCCGAGATCCTCTTTAGTCAATTTGTTGATCAGTGTTTTGGAACGCCAAAGAGCTATCGACAAAACCTCCATGGTAATGGATCTGGTCAGGCCCTGATTATCAATGGGGTCGATGACATTCTCCAACAACTTTTGTTGGTATGGCAGTTCGGCATTACCGATGGCGAAAGCAATATTCTTGTAGTACCTCCGCAAAAGCTTTTTATCCTTCACAGCATCAAGGAGCCGGGTACCAATAATCCTGGGGGCATCCTTATGTAGACAACACAAAAAGAAGAAAAGCTCCTCTTTAAGGGTGTCCGGCATATTGTCTGATTCAATTATTGATATGATTTTTTGAGTACCTTCGAATATCGCGCTTCTAAAATGGTCAGGCACATCTGACTCTGAAAGGGAGTGGCCATGATTCCAGATGGTTAATGCAGGGAAGCGGATGCTCTTAGATAAGAAGCACCCCTTAGGCTGTTCCGCTCCTATTGTTACGTCTTCTGCTGATAATTTTCCGTTGCTATCTTTCACCTTATAAAATGAAAGTACTTCACCTTGTTGAGGCAATCCTTGATCCGTTCTCAGCCACAACGACGATTTGTGCACAAACACATCATCAATAAAGCAGAAAATATTATCGTTCCCTTTGTCAATCCATTTAGAGATAACTCCGGATACACGACCATTGTGTGAGATATCACTAATTTTTTTGAGATCTCGTTCCAACCACTCCACAAGGTCAGAGAAGCTTTTGCCACCTTCTTTAGGAAACTTCTGAAAATCGGACCAGCGTTTACGGGCTGGGAAATCTGGAACCGGTAAGTTCTCTAGATCAACTACCTCTCCCTCTAACGCTGAGCGCCATTCCACTCGAATAGATTTGAAACCCGCCTCTGCTGAATTTAACGGAATAAATCTAAGTTCGTATGGTTCATCCGCTCCATAGGTGTAGGTCATCTTCAGTTTGCAGGCTGTGGCCTTCTTCAAAGGAAAGGCTGGCGATTTCAGGTATGCAACAAAATGTAGCTCTTGATTACCTTCTCCCTGCTGCAGAGGAAAACTGTAATGCGTTTGTCCGGCTGGAAGAGTAAATGACTCTTCTACTGGTATATTCACAGTTCTGCCACGTTGCGGTGTTACTGTCGCATCTTTTACCAAATAGAAATTTTCAAAGTGCCCATCACGTACAATTCTGATCGACAGTTCTGGAAGATGATCACGCCAAAGGGCAATGTCATCAACTTCCTCCTGCCATCTGTTTAACGTCTGGCAGCCTTTTATTGGTGACCATGCAGACCCCAGCCAGTTGTAGTCCTTTAGCAAATCTGACTTCCTGATTGTATCCTCAAGAGGCAGGATAAAGACACCAACTCCACGAAAATCCCTGTTTGTAAAGTTCAGGCAGTCACTGATAGCTTCGTTAGATAATATGTTGAGATATAAATCCTGAGTTAGAGCCTCTCGAATAGAACCTGGCAAGTGATACCAGTGTTCATCTTTCACAAAGGACACTTCCCCTGAATCACTGGTTAAACCATCGAAGCCGAACAAATGGAGGAGCTCTTCAGATGTCTGGCAGCCATCACGGTCAAGATTGTGAGCCATAGCAGTATGAATGCTTCTGTTTGGCACAATAACCGTAGGGTGTCGTTCCCAGCTCATGCCTTGTGTCTCAGACAATATTTCGTCCAGATCTTTTTGGTATATTGCCTGGACTGGGGTTATTGAAATGCCGCCGTCAAATGAATCAACCACCAGCACAAAATCTCTCTCTTTAACTCTGCCCTGTACAAATTTCTTCGATGATTGCCATGCAAAGATAGCGGCTATGCTTTTGGGAAGCGGTGTCGAATCGTCAAAATAAAAATTGACGCTTTTTCTTATTCCCTCAAGGTCGAAGTCATTGACCCAATCAGGAACAAGATAGGTCAGCTTTTCCGCCTTGATATAGTCACTCAACTTTTCCATAAAAAACATCGCTGCACTGCTTTTGGTGGTATCTGGCAGTGTTGAGCTATGTGAAAAGAGGCTCCTCATGCTGACCGTTTCAATATCTGAATGCAGGGCGATTGATTTTGCGTAACCACAGTCTATTACCATCCCTCCATTAATATTTAAAGGCCAGTGCTGCTGAAGCAACCTGAACGGCAGGTGCGCCTGAGAGCCTGTGTTATTCGTGAACGTCGGACGGATAGAACACAGGTCTACAACAGAGCTATCCATCCGTATTGGACCACTTTGGTTATTTGTCGGCGCAGAGTATTCAAACGGGGTATCCGTGACAAATGACAGTATCGCCTTCGGTATCTCTTTGAGAGATGCTGGCTCTATTTTTATTTTCTTTTTTGCGCCCTGAACTTCCTCAATAACCAGATTCTCGGAAACGATCTGTAATAAATACTTATCCTCACCGACTTGTATCTTCCATTTATCACCCGTCAAATTGAAATCGACAGGGATGATTCCTGCTGGAAGAGTTATGTCTTCAGCACATTCACCTTGTCGGTTGCTGCCGATATCAAAAGAAACTTCATATCCGGGAGATAATGAATCGAGGTTAAGCTTGCTTGACAGATTGTTTTGATGAAAAAATAAATCAACACCGCTTTCTTGTGTTACAAAGCCAAACTTCTTTTCATAATTTATAGTTTTAATCTTCCCTTTGATCTTTGAGTCAGCCGTAGGAAATAAATATCCCCGGACTGGCAATTCTGGGGAGATAGAAAAATTATCATAATCGAGACCGACCGGTTGCTGAACGATTCGAAAGCGCCCGCTATGGTTAAGCAAGGAAAGGGTATTCCAATAAAAAACACTGAGGATATCTCTAAGGACTCTTTTGCCATCCAGTGTAATCTGCACGTCGATAGCTTGGAGCCAGAGCCAACCATCCCACACTTTTCGATAACGTTTATCCTGAAGAAGCGTGTTGTTAGGCGGAAGATTGCCCCAAGCACCTATTTCAGCGGCATCTTCAGTTCTGAACCAGCGCTGGATGGAAACAAGCAACTCCTCACAAGTCTCTTCTGTCGCTGCTGAAAAAATATTCTGTCTTTCAATTAGAATTTGTTCCAGCCGGAACAGGAAAGCTCTCAAAAGTCGGTTTTCTGCCGTATCAACACTGGCTCTCCGCCTAACAGCCTTCATATAGGGCTTGCCAGAAAGCTTCTCACGGAGTGTTCTTCCCGGCTGACGACTGAGCCATTGAATACTGTTGCTGTCAACCTCTCTTGCTGCATGTATTGGCATCATGGCATGTTCGCGTAATATCTTATCCCGAGTATGCTCCATGATTGCCAGAACTGATTCCTTTGAGTGCGACACAATTCGATAGATACGGTCCTTTATCTCGCCCTCAGGTGACTCATGCCGCACCGATTTCTCCACGGCACTCAAAAAATCGACAATTCCGGTATGTAGTGCATCCCCTGAAACAGGATCGAAGCTCGAGACTTCCGTCAGCCACTTGCGAACTATTAGTATCCAATTGGCTTGGGTCTTTACCTCATCTTTATCGTTTAGCCCCCTATAAAGAGATTCAATCGAGTCAAATTCAATGGTTCTTTCCATTATCTATGACTCCTTTGTCTTATTACACAAATCCTTGAGTGATTTCGCTTCTTTTACGTCACATGACATAGTTTTCATTATTTCGTTTGTGGTTAGCTGCCATAGCTTCTTTTGGTTATCACTTGCAAATCTTTGGAGCTCACTAGGGATAAGAGTATCCCCCACTTTTGAACTACTATGAAAATTTGATTGTTCAGCTGAGGCAACTATGGCCTCTCTGGAATCGTTATTATTACTCTCACCCAAAAATGCATCATCTTTTAGATAATTAGCACTATTCCAGATAAACTGCCCATAGCCAAACTCACAAGCAAGATCGAAGTCCTCTACGATGTTATAATCGTCATTGACTAGTTGAGTTCGTATTTTATCAAGGCAGTCTAATTTTGATTTCCCTCGGGTTTCAATTCCTCGAAGTTTTGGCATAACCTTTTGAACAAGCTGGTCTTCAAAGGCAACTTTCATTGCTTTGCCCAAGCTTGCGTCATCGTTGTTTCTCTGAGCTTCCAACACATCTGGATAATTAGCAATGTAATACTCGATAGACTGCCACACCCTGTGCCCCAGAGCTCTACCAACCTTGGACAACGAGGTATTCATTTCTTCAATGAATCCTTTGAATGGTAAAATCTGATCGTCATTGAATTTGCTTTCTTTGCACCACCAACCCTCCCACAGTTTGCGGGGCAGCAGAGGAGCCTGTTCGCCCAACGGTTTCAGCTGACGGCGTCGTTCAAGAGTGGTCGGCCTGGGAAAATTGATTACAATTCCTCTATCAAGAACCTTATCCGAAAGAGATTTTGTTGTTTCGTCCTGATTCATAGTTCCTGCCCAGAGCACATTTCTTCCAAGAGGCAGATCATATTGTTGAATACCTGCGCCAAGCTTCACTTCAAGACACGGCACTTCGCTGCCTTTGCGACCGCGTCGCAGCTCAAGCTTACTTAGAAATTCAGCAAAATAAAGCTCAACATGAGCGAGGTTCATCTCATCCATTAATATGAGACTCATTACATCCTCTAAGCCTGGATAGTCATCAACCTGTGCCTTTTGACTTTGTGCCAATAAACGCAGAACTGGTTGGGCATCAAATTTGTTATCGATGGAATTGAAGAAGCCAAGCATCGATTCCTGACTGTCCCAATTTGGCTGTACAGACAGGCTCAGAAAATTGATACCGCCAAAATGGGAGTAAAGTCTGGGCAGTTCAGATTTACCTGTACCACTAACCCCAGATAGAACGGTCATGGGTGACCATTCAGCAGTTTTTAAAGCTGTATGAAACGCATAAAGTATTCGTCGTGGAAATCTCAAACCATAATTTGCGCAAGATGTCCTAATCCTATCAAGCCATTGAATTTCACTAATTTGCTCCTGCGCGCGAGGCAGACTCTTATGAATGTATGGAGTTTCAATGTCCCGAACCCTTGCTTCTCGGTCCTGTTCACGCTCGTAAGAAGACTGTAAACGTTTAAGCTCTTCCATCAATCTGTTATTGTCGGCATCCACCGACTCAAAACGTCTCTGCAAAGATTTGTTTTTATCGGACAGCTCAGCTACCTGCATTTCAAGGTCTGACTGGGTCCGTGCAGAACTTCTAAGAACCTCATTTTCTTCAGATAGCCGCTCACAAGCCAACTGCAACTCACTCTTTTCAGATTTCAATCGATCAAAAGCTTCTTGCATCTCATGTGTTGGACGTGTGGCGAGGTCTTCTCGCAGCTTTTTGATTTCCTCTTCATAGGTTTTCAACTTCAGCAAAACAGCAGCCGGATCTTCATCTCCAAGTTTTTGCTTCAGTTCTTCAAAGTTTGAAATGAGGGCACTGCTTGTTTTGATGGATTCTCTCAAACGTGCAATTTCCTCATTAAGCGCAGACCTCTCACTCTCAAAAGATTGCTTCCGTTCAACAACCTTGGCATCCACCTCAACGTTCAAATTAGCTTCTCGTTCCTCAAGGCGGTCTTTGCTGGATTGAAGGCGCTGCTTTTGATACTCAAGCTCATCCTTGAGTTCATCAAGCGCAGCCTGATCCTTCAGGAGAGCCTTTCTTTTTTGTTCGAGCTCATCCTTTTCCTGTTGAATCGCAGCCTCATGAACTTTCAGTCTATCAGCTATCTCTTTCTCCAAGCTTGCTATTCTGGATGTCCTCTCCTCCGAAAGTTCTTTTTCAATGGCAGTCAGAGCGTTTGCCCGTTTTAACTCCTGCTCCTTTTCATGTTCTTTCCGAAGATTGAAGAGCTCGTCATCAAGCTTTGCCCGGGCATCTGCATACCCATTGTCCCTTTGGATTTCAGCCTTTTGTATCGCCACCTCTCTCTGCCGCAGTTTTTCCTTTTCGGATTCAAGAGACTCCAGCTCACTTACACATTGAGATTCCCGCTGCTCCAATTGTTTTTTGAATGCTGCGAACTTTTCCTCAAAAAGTTGCGGAAAGCCGTTTTTGGCCTGAAGCTCCATCTCTTCAAGCTGAACACGTTTGTCATTCTGCTCCGCTTCTTTTTTAGCTATCGCGTCTTTAGCGGCTTTTAGCTCCTGTTCCTTTTGAACGATAGAGGTCTTTTTTTGGCCAAGAGAATATTCTAATTCTTTCAGTTCCTGCTGTTTAATCAAGAGACCAACCTCTGGGACGTTCATTGTTTTATCAGCCTGAACTGCCTGTATAATATCCTCAGAAAACTGGGCGTTCTGCTTGTTATTGCTGTCCATTAGAAGACCTCCGTTATGATCTTGATTGCTTTGAATACATTGTTTTTCAACGACTCCATATCGTCCCGTGAAAGAGCTGAGGAAAGCGTGTTTCCATCACCTCGTTTGTTCAATAAATCTGCTATGAATTGAATGACACATGCATCTGCTTGATAAAGACATTGGATCTCATTATTTGACGCAACAAACATAAGACCCAGTAGATCTGCTCCAAGTGAAGCTCCAAATCCATCAATAGATTTTTTGATAAAGCCACTTTTTACAGTTGTAATTGATAGCGGAATTTTATCGCAACTCTTGTAGAAACCAGCCTCAATTAGTTTATGAAGCGCTCTTTTTTTTATGTCTTCGCTACTACTGATTCCAACAGCCCTTCGGTCCTTTATTTTGGGGTGAAGACTGATTTGCATTGCTGAAGCTAGACCCTTGAGGATTTCAACAGACATTAGCTCATCCAAACGCTGCGCAAACATAAGTTCTATGCGAATGAGCTGTTCCTTCAGTTCATATGCCATTTCGTAGATAAAAGAGAGCCCAAAGAAATCGTCCAGTTGAGTTTCTGCATTGAGACGCTCCTGGTTTATATCTATCTCTATATCATAACTGTGATTATTTTCTGACAGCTCCGAAGAAATGGCGGGCAACAGCGCTTTAATAACCGTTACAGTACGGTTAACATCTTCCTTGAGTTGCTCTTTATCCTTCTTGTAGTCAGAAATGTCGCCATGTGAAACGGAATCCCGCAGTTTTTTAAGGGACCGTGCAAAATCCAAAAAACCACTATGATTCCGCACCAAACCATGAACTGGGTGAGTAGCATATTTCGTTGCAGCTCCAGCAATAGCCATCGCTAATAAAGGCTGAAGCTTGACTTTCCCATTTTGTATTTGCCGTATCGCCCCCGCCTTAACTTGAAGTAGCAGTTTGCTTTTTGGGGATAGAGAGAAACCGACTTTTTTAGCGAACCCATAGAGTAATCTTTCGTTGTGTTCATAATTCTGACTGGAAAATGTTTGCTCCCATTCAGGAACAGGATATTCAGCAACGACCAGAGCTAATGCGTATTCGACTGAAGAGTAGAGTTTCGAGCCGATCTGCTGTTTGTTAGAAACATATTCTCTTTCTTCATGCTCGGTTTTTGGTAATTCATTTAATTTAGCCAAAGCAGAATTGATACCGTATCCAGCATGTCTGAATAGTTTAGTAATACTGGGATATCTCCATTGGTCACCCTTAAGGTAAGTCGCGTTTTTTTTCTCTGAAGTAATTCTATCAACAACTCCTTTCTTCTTGATGTCTTTAACCCACTGCCAGTCCAGAGAAGTAAGGTAATTGGCAAAACTTTCAGAGAATCCAAAGCCGCACCCATCTGTCACCAAAAGGTCAGAATTGCCTATCTGGATAAGGACATTGCAATGCAAGTAAACCAGTTCCGGATTATCATGTAAGGATATGGCTTCAGCCATTGGCACCGGAGGCGGGTACTGATCGATACCTTGGTTCAACAAGGCGTGCCGTTTATATTTTTTCTTAAACTCCCTAATGGCTCTGATGATATCGTTGGAATCAGGAACTGCTTTCCAGCAAGAGTCTTTTGCTGGGCGTATCTGAATTGAACGAATCGATTTTTCATCAGTAGGGTTAATGAAGAAATTTACATAGTGTTCAAACTCACCTTTTTTCTGAGGATTCTCTTTTGAGAAAAGATTCTCTATTTTTTTATAGTTCAACTGCTCCGTGCTGACATAGGGAAGAAGCTTCCCAGACAACAAATCTAAAAACACTGTGGCCACGATATATTCCAGATTTCCGTCTGATTTATTCTGCCACTCGTCCAGAAGCTCCTGTCCTTGCTGAGTCAACTCATAGCGATCATTCAAAAGGCCGAGCTGGTTGAGGCGATTCTGAATGAAGGCCACCAACTCCTTTTCAAGACAAGTGAGCAGCGCAATCTTTTCTGTGTCGCCAGATTCAATCTCTGTTATCTTCAAGACAGTTTCTTCAAACACATTGAGGCCACTCTTTTTCTTTTGCGGAATAGAGATGTTGAAAGCGTGACATGGCCATAGAACACTTTGTCTGGCGGCGATGTTCAATCCATCCAATGCTGTGCGAAAACTGATTACTTTAGGACGGTGGTCTTTTGCTGATTTTTTTGTAGAGGGCGCACTCATAGGATCGTCCCCTTTTCTTGGCACAAATCATAGAAGTTTTTCAGAGCCGGAACTGCATCCACAGCAATCTGGGTGTTTGTAAGGACGCCGTTTCCCACAATGGCTAAGACCTTCTTCTGACGACTCATGCTCACACATAGGCGGTTTTCCGACATGAGATGACCGAATAGTTTTTGTTGCTTCTTTTTGTAATCCAGCTCGTTGCGTATATTAGGCGGCAAGGCGTTCATGTCCTGAGACCTCACCATGGAAAGAAACACAATATCGAACTCCATGCCCTGAAAGGCATCAACAGTACCGATGCGGAGCCGCTCTTCGCCATTTTCAAGAAAGCGGTATTCCTGACATATCTGCCATGTACCATCCTGTGCCCGCTCCGTGACACCATATTTTTCTAACTCTCTGTAGACTTCAAATACTTGAGGTTTATAAAAACTAATAATTCCAAAACTAAGGCCTGCATGCTTTGTATCACCAGTCAGTTCCTGCATAAATTCTGCACTGGATTCTTTCGATTTTATCCAAGTATTAGTTTTTTCAGCGATAACTTCTGCCTCTACACTTCGCCATCTCTTCCCACCATCTTTGTTGTAACCTTCTGGCCCTCGACTATTAGGTACATCAAACCATACAGCTGCTTTATCTTCGATGCCTTTTAACTTCTGGGAAAAATACTTAGCAGCTAAAGGAGAACGATAACCTTCATTGTATTGGTTATAAAAGTTGCGGCTTACAAAATCCCCCAAAATCGGATGTGTTCGGTACTGAGCATCCAGCGTCACTGTTCGTTTGATGCCATCTTTCTCCTCCAGTTTCTTCAGGCGGTTGAACAGATACTCAAACATACTTTTCTTGACAAAATCGACCTCAACCGACGGATCGGATGAATCGCCACCTTCCAAGGCTCTCGCGACCTCCTCATCAATCAAATGAGGCAACTGCCTGTGGTCCCCGACAAGGATTATTCTTTTTTCAGCCTGAGACATCGGAATAAGCAGGTCTCGCGGGCTGGTTCTCGCCGCCTCATCGATGATCACCGTATCGTACCTGACCATTTCTGTTCGCTGATCATATCGGACGTTTTTATTCTTTGAGCGGATGATATCTTTCCCGACCGCCTGTTGAGTGGTTGCAGCATACACAAAGTTGTAATCCTCTATGGCCTCACGAACGCCATCAGGATTGTCTTCAAGCTCATGTAAAAACTCAGCCAGAATTGCATCCCTTTTATTGGTTGAATTAAGTTTTTTCTCCAGAAGCTGAGATACCGTTGCCACCAATCTCAATACATCCTCTCTTGGTTTTTCTGTCCTGAAATCAGGCAAAGGCAGATATTTATAAAGTAGTGATTCTTTCAGCTCTCTAAGCTCTGGAAGAAAACTTAAAGGCTTACCACAGCGCCAACGAGAAGCTTTTTCAAGAACGATTAAATCTGGATTAGCCAGTTCGTCTTCGATCTTATCCAGCAAATCGACCGCTCTTGCTGCACCGTCGTCAACAAAGGCAGATTCACTGACACGAAGAGCACGAACGAGCCGCAAGGTGGAAGGATCATTTGGCTTCAGCTCCGTCTGCAGGGAATTGATAATTTCTTCAGCCTCACTGGTGACCTCTTCAGAAATAACGTCTCTGGGCAATCCCAGAATACGCTCCATTAAACTGACGGTGTTGCTCTTAGAGGGACACAATGAATATACGACAAACAGCTCTGCCAGTCTTACCTGATCCTCAGTCTGAGCAATCTGAGGATTCTTGTTTCGAATATTCTCAGCGACACTGGAGCACCATTTGTTAATTTTTTCAGTAACAGCATCTGCCGTAAACTCCGAATCACCGGACCTTTTGCCGAACTTAACGGCCGGAAGGGCATTAACACTCAGTCTCGAAACGATGTTCTCCACCGCATCATGCTGAAAACCGGAGATAAGTATCTGACCTCTTATCGACTTGGTTTTGTCATATTCCTCATTGAGCCTTTCAAGAATTGCCGTGACTACAGTTGTTTTGCCTGTTCCCGGAGGCCCCTGAATAAGAGCAATATCCGGGGTGTTCAATGCGACATCGATAGCCTCCTCCTGCCTGTCTGTGGGAGGGTGTTTGAAAATCTTCTCTTTCACGAAGGACGTCAAAGGCTTCAGTTTGGTGACGCGCTGTATGTCAGGGAGAGTTCCACCTTCTTCAATCAGCAGGCCGAGTAGCGGATTAGCACAGCGTCCTTCCAGAATGGCTGACCGTGCCCGCATTCGTCTTTCAATCTGAATTTTGTCTCCATTGATGGACAGAATCAAAAACATTGGACCAGACGGGATTGACGACAGGTCCAATTCAATGCTGGTTTTTGAAAGTTTAAGGATTGGGGCATAGACAGAAGCTGGCATTTCAGCATCGTTCTTTTTCTGATCCTTTTTGGATGCAAATTCTTCTTCCAGAGCCGTGCTGTAGGCTTCCCATGTAAGATCAGGATTCTGGAGATATAAAGGCTCCTCGGAGGTGATCTCTATCTCATCTCCTTCGGTAAGTTGATCCGGAATAGACGGCACAAAAAACTTCACTCCTTTTGTTGTCTGCTCTGTGCCATGAAAATCTATTCGACCTACGGCTTTCGCCCTTGCCAACAGCATTTCACCTTCAATAGCGCCATATTCGTCCCACTGTTTTAAGTAGCTCCCTGTTTCCTTGGTAAGCTGACTCATAGCTCCAGCAGCTAAAGCCCGAATGCGCCCCGTCTTAGTGTAATCAGAAAACTGGACCGTACCCCTTGCCAGACGCAATGATCCTTCACTCATCTGGTTATCTCTAAAGACCGCTTTGGTCGCAAAATAGATATCCTTTGACTTATCGACATTGCGCCTTTCAACCGGGATACGAACCCTCTCGCCATAGATAGAGAATTCCCGGTACTTCTCCTGCACAATGGCTTGGGAGTTGGGCGAGCCCTCATCCTCAGGAGTATCCGCTTCAAAGTCAGCCTTGGCGGATGGGCCGCTCATGAGCAGAAAGAAATCTTCGCCGCCAACGCTGATTTTGCATTTATCGTTTAATACGCTCCCCAGCTCTTCAGCTCCATTGAAGCGAATGCCATTTCTTTTAGCCGTTGATTCTATGCGCTCATCAATGCCGATCTCCACGTCGCCAATTTCAACGATTTCACCATTGAAAAAGATGATTTTAACAAGCGCACTACCGTCCTTCGCAACCTGCATTACCTCGGCAAGGTGCGCACAGCCTCTTTTTAAATGGAAATTCAGATCTTTTCCGGCCGAGGCTTCCCGGAGCATCATACTCCACTGCTGGTCATCGATTCTTAATCTGTATGCCTGCCCGGTATTGTTAAGTGCGATATATCCAACACCCATGTTTGGAGTCTCTCCGGACAGCTCCTGTTTCATCCATAATTCAAAGGTGATTTCAGCATTTATGTCTTTCAGTTTCATTTGCCACCTCCGCTGATTATGCATTTAACCAACCGAGGACTATTCAAATGTGCGAACATCCAAAACTGAACATCCGGTGTTACCCGGTCTATTTTCATCTGTGAATAAACTTTCTGAAAACCACTTTGCGGGTGGCTGTCAGCGGCAACGGATAAATCGGCTTTGCCATGGTCTGACTTTTTAATCAGAATGCCATTATTGCTCGAAGAAATGAGCACCTCTGCTGTATCAGAATCAATCATTGCAAACTCGTTAAAGACTCGTCTCGGTACTGTCAGCTCTGCCCCCTGCGAGATCTCACGTACATACCGCCAGCATGGTGAGTTCAAGGGTTTGTCCGGTCCATTCCATCGATAAGACTTAAGAATGAGTACCTGCGGCCTCTGTGTTTTACAGTAAGGGCAATTGTGACCCTCTGTTTCCGGGTGAATGAAATCATAGTAATAGTTCATCGAGCAGCCTGGGCACGTGACGGTCATATCCACTGCCTGAGCAAGAGCTTCAGGCCAGTGATAGATAGTCGGCCGCAGCAAGGGAGATGTTCTTCCCGGTCCGAATGTGCCCTCAAACAAAGCGGTCAGCTTCTCTGTAAGAAGAAGGGATCTGGGTAGGCCGCTGTTGGAAGAGTTGGAATCATCATCTTGGTCATCAACCCAAGGGAACAATCCGGCATAAGCCTTATCATCAATATCCTCGTCATCATTTTCTTCATCAGCCCAGTCGCCTTCATCCGTTCCATCTACTTTTTTCCCTACAAAAGGGTGAATCAGCGAGAGCAGGTAGAAAGCCACCACCGCAAACGCATGGCAATCGCTTGAAGGTCTTCCACCGTCTTTGCCCTGAACGAGCTCGGGGGCTCCGTATTTTGGTGTGTAAACAACACTTCCGCCTGCGGTGATTTCAAACCGAATATTGTCGGCATCAATCAGCCAGACGGCTGAATCATCAAGCCCTTCTGAAATAAAGATATTGTTGGGAGAGATGTCACCATAGACCATGCCATTGCCGTGAAGGCGTGCCAGCAATGATGCGCATTTGTAGAGCGCATGAAGCCTGCGTCTGAGCCCACCGGTTCTATAATAATGAACAATCTTTTTAGCTTCGTTCTCCGGCATTGCCGAAAGCCATGCCGGGATATCGTCTGGGCCAATATTTTCTGCGGACTTGCCATCGAGCCAGAAATGACTGAACGGAACCATTTCACTCAAAAGCTGCATCACATAACCGGCATTGTCTTGAAGCAGAGCTGCTGGTACGGATATATTCAGGTTTTCTGGCAGAGGCAGGAGCCGGACGCGCTTAAAGCGCTTTGAATACCGTTCAACCAACTCCTCATCGGTGACTGGAGTTCCGCTTTCATCTGTAACAAGTTTGATCGCCAGATCAGGGTCCTTGGTACGGAAAACGACCCCTTGGCCACCTTGCCCGAGCACCTTGTCCTGAATGTGTACATTCTGATATTCATCCACGTACTCGTTGAATCTTTGACTCATTGGGAACCTCCTTTTTTAAACAGGCAGGCAATCGTCTTGTCATCGGAGTGTCCCGGGACAGGCCATTCATTGAGCCACCGTTTGAGATCCCTCTGTCTTTCTCCCGACTCCAGGTCTGCATAAGTCGAGTAGAGTTCCTGTGCAAAAGTCATCTGCTTTTCAGGTAACAGGTCATCGGATATGCCATCTGTGCATAGCACAACTGCATTGCATGCCGCGCTTTCAATCGTCGCGGTTTCCCACTGTTCGGGCTTAAACTCCTGTTGAAGGCAGCTGGTATAGTTTGAGAAGGAATCTTGTTTGTGATCACTGAGAATAAGTTGGTTTTCGCTAGATTCTCCAAGGGCGGCAATCATTCCGTCACCAAGGCGTCCAAGAGTGATAATTCCTGCGTTCTGGATAGCGAAAAGGCATGTGGCCGAACAATCTGTTGAAGAGTACGGAGCTATTTTCACAAGCCAGTTGGCATGAATGAGCCTTAAAATATCTACGATATTGGCATCGGGGGTATTATGGTAGCTCTTGGCTGCCTCAAACACAGCCAGACAGGCGGCTTTTGAACCGTGATCTGAATGTTCCTTGCTGCCCAGTCCGTCCGATACAACAACGACATTTCCCCATTTATACCGACGTGCCATCCAAGAATCCTGATTAGGAGTCCCTGCTTTAACATGTAGGGGGCCAATCACTGTGGCTCCCCAACTATTCCAGAGTTTGTCAAGCATCCCAATCCTCCTCTGGTTCTTCTGTTTCAGCCGGTGCGGATTCCAGAACCCGGGCTGTGGATACTGGCGCGGTCAACGGCTCATCAGAACCAAAGATTGTGCTGTCAATCGCTGAAGCTATGTTCTCCGAAAGGTAAATATTGTTATTTGTGGAAATTTTCTTCAACTTCAACAGGTCAGCATCAGCGCCGACGGCAACTGTCCGGATGATCAGGTCGCTAAATGTGTCCAGTTGTTTCTGAAAGCTAACGATATCTGAATTGGGGAAATTGCCGTCAGACAGAATGAGAACCATTAATCTCCCGGTATCATTCAGATACTGGGACAGAAAATCAGAGAGAACACATAGGTTCGATGAGCCTTCAGCGTTAAAGGCAGGGATATCCCCGTCGCTTTGCAAAACGGTCTCGGCAATATTCTGCGCCCATTGATAAAAGCGGATGTCTAAGCCCGAATATTTTTCCTTATCTATGAACCTTAACTGAGCCGCATATCGGCAAAGATTCCGCTGAAGATGGATTTTGCCCATCTCATTCATACTGCCGGAAACATCTACAAAAATAAAAAGTTCCATCTCAAATTTTCCCGAAAAAATTTAGCAAATGCTCAGAGGCACCACTACCAAAAAACCATTCCACATTAATAAGATCATCTGATTTTTGCTTTATCACAGGATGCGGGGGGCGAAAAGACGAAATCATTATTCCGTGCCCTTTCACACCACCAAAATGTTTAGTAGTTTCACTCAGCTTCAAAACATGGTTCGCTTCAACCTTTCCACTTTTACATTCAATAATGAATAATCGATATCCATCGGTACAAATAACATCAAACTCTTGATAACCGATATTTTCTTTAAACCCATCATGGTAATACTTAAAGTTATCGTTGGAGTCGACGTCCGTAACAGAAACCTCTAACCCAAGGCGTAAGTCTTTTAGAACAGCAGATTCCTTTAAGGGAAGTAACACACTAAAAACATACACCTCTAGCCACTTACCCATAAGAAACTCTAGAAAATCAGGGAATTTATCAAACACAAATGACTTACCACCAATTGTTAGCTTTGCTTGTTTATCAATTGTCAGTTCAGCGTAGAAATCATTCCCCCAACTTTTGAATGATTCATCAGAAATATAATTTTTCAGCTCACGATACTTTGACGCGATCAAGTTACGATTTTCCCAAATTATCTGAGAAGCATTAATAATTTCTCGAGAAAGTTCTTGTTCTGTAAGACCAGGCTTCGATACGGTTAATCCATCACCGTTCAACTTCAGAAATGTTTCAACCGAATCTACTGAAACAATCTCACTTTTAGTAAAACTATTCAGATTGATCACCTGTTTCTTTGAAAAATCGAAATAAAATGGCGTTGCATTCACCTTGCGACAGGCGGCAAGAGCCCCCGCATACATCAACTTGGTTCCGCCAGTTAAGTTGAAGCCGATCTTCGCATCGGTAGGCATTTTCGCGATCAGATCCAGAATCGTGGCCCTGACATTTTCAGGGTCATACGGGTCCACCGCAATTTCACCGTATTCAGCTTCTCCAAGAAACTGTTTCATAACATCGGCAGGGAACTGTGCGGAATTCACAAAGATGTGCTTCCCGCTTGAAAACTGGATCACGCCAAGCAGGTTCGGCATCCGCTGTTCGCCGAACAGGTGAAAAATGGCATCATACTGATCAGATTCCGTATTGGTTGTTCGAACCTGTCTTCCATGCCATTCCAGCCACTCGCTCGGCAGGACGATTTTTTCCGGAGGTCTTCCTGGCTGAGAAGATGCGATAAGACGTTTTTTTAGCGACGGATGCCTCAGGGCCGCAAAAGCCCAGACGAAAGCCATCACCGGAGTACCCGGGCTCAGGTAGAGCGTAACCAGCTTTTCTCCTTCAGCTGCGGCAACCGCATTCAGGGATTGAGTCGCGGCCTCATAGATGCCCTCCGTGTCATTGAGATGCGTCAGCTCCACAGAGTGAAAACGCACATCGACCTTTTTACCGGCATCGCGAAGCTGTTTCTTTAGCCATTCATCGAAATGATTGTGCGCAGCCCCTGTATTTGAAAACAGGTCGATAAACTGTCTCGCAGCAGCCGGATCAGAGCCTTCAACACCTGCAATTTTTTGCTGAAATTCATCAGCTTTTTTTTTGGGTTTATCCCGGTGCGTAAAGCCGAGGATAATCACATCGGTGTAATCTTCCGCCAGCAAAGCTCCCAGAACGGGGCCGGTTGTCTGTTCCAGTCCGAGTGAGGCCCTGAAATCAGTCATTCCATACCATGTCATTAAATATTTCTTCAATTTAAACTCCCTTGACTTTTGGGTACGAGTATTTGTGCTATCTGTTCACCCGCATTAATTATTTCGCCGACTTTGACGTACACCTTGACAACAAGCCCGTCAACAGAGGTATTAACTTTTTGGGTGTTACCTTCCTCATTATCTATTTCAATAATAATGTCGTTATATTTGACAATATTGCCTGCAAAGCAAGGAATATTCTGAACCGTACCTGTTGTGATAGACCGAGGAAATTTTATTGTTGCCGTATCAAATATTATTTTTCGTTCTTCAAAAGAAAGCTTATGGGCAAGCGACAATAACTTACTTGCATCAATCAATTTCTTTTTATAGAGTTCGAGAATGACGCCCCCAGTCATATTTGGATGCTGCAATGCAAGGTCGAACTCCTTTTTTGTGATTTCGTTGTCACTCCAGGATCCGCGGTTATTGAAATCAAATTTTCGATATTGACTAGCGACTTGTTGTAAGGCTTCAAGTGGACATCGTGGGTTACTGATTGCCGCTTGACGAACTAATGGGCTTTGATCTTCAACTAACTGTTTGAGCTTTTCAGGTGCGATATACTCATTTGACGCAGCATTTTCTTTTTCCGCAGGTGAATCGCTTTCACTTATTGTATTAATTCTCTCAAGCTCTTCGTCTGTAAGAGAGGCCGCTTTCAGGTTAAATGCCTTAAACAACTCCTGATAAATAGAAATCTTATCCTTAAGAACGATACTTATTGGCGTAATCAGGTTTATATGCTTATTAATAATTTCTTGAGTTAGAACAGACTCATTACTACGGAACATACTCTCTAATGCATCATTGATCACACATTCAATATCTGCACCAGAGAAGCCTTCAGACATAGTTGCCAACTTTGCAAGGTCGAGTCCTTTAGGCGGTGGGGTCAGTTGATTTGTTTTAACAGTGAAAATCTGTTTTCGCTCACGTTCACTAGGTAAGTTAACATAAAAAATTTCATCAAACCGTCCACGTCTCAATAGCTCCGGTGGGATATTGGTAATGTCATTTGCCGTCGCAACAACAAATACAACCCCAGGTTTCTCTTGCATCCAGGTGAGAAAATAACCAAAAAGACGGGTTGTGATTTCTGCGCTTCCGCCGGCTCCATTAATTCCTGAAAAAGCTTTTTCAAGTTCATCGATCCACAAAACACAAGGGCTCGCTTGTTCTGCAATTTTAAGAGCGGCTTTCATATTGGCTTCACTCTCACCCACAAACTTCCCCATCAAAGAGCCAATATCTAAGCGAAAAAGAGGAACATTGAATAATGAAGAAACGGCTTTTGCACTCATTGATTTTCCACATCCCGGCATACCTGCTAAAAGCACGCCTTTGGGAGCCGAAATACCCAAGCTCTGGGCTTTTGTTAAATTATCAATGATGTGTTTCTTGTTACGTAACCAGCTTTTAAGCCGCTCCAAGCCACCAATTTGTCCAATATCTATTTTACTATCGACCAGCTCCAATAGACCTGAGCGAGATAACTCTCTCTTTTTTAAGGCCAAAGCATCCCCCACAGATTCCTGTGTAAATTTGTCCTTATATTTGTTTTTGAGCGTTTCGAATATTCTAAAAACCATGTCTCGCTCCATCCCAGACAATATGGCTTTAAGCGAGTTTCTCACTGCTGTATTAACAGAGATAGAAGAATTGTTTAAAAGCATGTGAAATATCTCATCAACTTGAGATAACGAAAGAGGAGTACAAGAGAAAGGGAGTAAAAGATCTACAAGGTCAGGAAATTCTATACTCTGTTTTGACACTAAAAAGATCGCAGCCTGCCCTTTAAAATAACGCTTAATCCTTAACAGTTCCTGTTGCAATCTGGCAATAGATCTAATGTCATCTTTCAATACAGAATAGGCGTTTTGTATAACATAAATCCTACCAGTGGGATCGTCATCAGCTATTGCTTTAAGATCCTGAAACAGTGATGGTTCTTGATCCTGTACCAAAGCCCGTTTAGTCTTAAAATCAACCCAGCCATACCCCAGATTCCATTCCTTTACTGTGAAGTTCAGTTGCGTGGCAACCGCTTCAATTTCTTCGTCGATTCTATTGAAGTCCTGGCCCAGAATCTGAATTCCCGGAACGCCTGAACAAATGGCCTCAATAATTCCCTTAACATCCATGTTTAAAACCCAAATAGAGAGGCCACGCCACTACAGACTGATGAAACTCCGCTACTTATCGCCGAACCGACCGATTTAATGGAATCAACGACTGTAGATACAATCTTCTTTCCACCTTCATAAATGGCTTCGCCAACGGTACTGCCTGCAATTCCACCTACAACACCACCCACAACACCTCCGATAGCTGTACCGACTGGTCCTAGCGCTGTTCCCAGCGCAGCACCAACACTAGCTCCCTTAGCTCCGCCAGCAAGTCCTCCCACAAGGCTGCATGTGGTACTTCCAGCTTGATCTAGCGCTTCTGCACCGGTAATTTCTCCCTTTGCGAATTTGTATAGAATCTTGGCATTTTCAATACCTATACAAACAGCATTAGCAATTCTTCCAGCAGGTGTGTTTTTTAACGCATTGCCAAACCAGCCACTTTTTACTGCTACGGTTACACCACCAGTAACAGCAACGGTTAGTCCCGAAGTTGCTGCGGATTTCAATGAGCTCTGCACAAATTCTTGAAGGTCTTCTTCTGCACTATTATTTTCTTTCCCTGTTATTCCATTCCATATCCGCCGCCCTAGAATACGAGCGCCTTGAAATCCCACAGACAATAAAGCCGCAGCACCAGCTTTTTGCCCGATATTTTTTGCAATATCGATCCTGCTTGTCTCGTTCCAATCATATTGTTTGGCCTCAGCCTCTTCTTGTGCTCTGCGTTGTCTCTCTTTGGCCTCTTGTTTAGAAAGTGGCTTAGATTCGACACCATCAATTTCGATTGTTTCAGTACTTCCAGGAATATCTTCAGACTGCCCTTCTGGCACTAACTTGCGCTGCCCTCGGTAATCTCCTTTTTTAAGCATGGTGTCTGTCGCATCCGCATCTGCACCATATTTTGCTTGATAGCGACGGACAATTTTTCCTTCACCGTTCTTAATCACAATATCAACTGAATTTTTGCCATATGTCTGGCCGGGTTTGGGTTGTAATACTTCGGCACTGTATTCACTACCTTTAGCTACCGCATCAAGGTTGAATGTATCAACATGATGTTGTTCAGCAATAAAACCATCCAGATTAAGCTGCTGATTCAACTGGCCATCATTTCGGTAAAGCAAATCAATGTTTGCTTTGTTTGCCGTCTCAATGGCTGTATCAATTTTAGTAGCGTAAGCTCCGAAGTTAGTCACCCCACCTGCGGTTGCACCTTGCTCAATTTTCCCCGCCAACCAATTGTTAGTGCTTAATCCTTTACTGTGGTGTTCCGTCAACTCTTGCTGAGCAGACTTGAAAACCGCCACCTCCTCAACAATCTCGCCAGCGGTTTGTTCGATCTCCTCTTCCGTCTGCCAAATATTTGGATATTTAGCGAACTCACGACAAAGCCAAGCCTTATTGGATAGTTCAGGAGATTTATCTCTGTAGGAACGAATAAATGAACCTATAACTCCGCGCGTTTTTTTTGCACTCTCCGACGTAACCTTTATCTGTTCAGCTAAAGCATCTGCCTGAGCTTCACCATGAGATGCGCCATTCGCTATCAGTTCTGGCAAATCCAAATTATCCTGATTCCTATCCATTTTGCTCTCCTACCAATAACCTTGATCATCATTCTCAATAGAGACTGACGCAGCAATATTTGACTTCGTACGCTCATCCAACTCAATTGACGCCGGTACCACGTTCGGGTTCTTGGACTGGGTACGCATGGTCACCGACATGGTCACTCGCTGGAAAAACTCATGCAGCTGCCCGGCATTTTCCGCATAGAAAAGGTCATGGGGCGTGCCCTCGATAAAACGCTTCAGAACCGTCTCATCCGCATCCCGTCCGATAGCCATTGCCATACGGTCACATTTGGAAGAGCGTCCTTCGGAGATAAAATCCTCCAGCGGCCTTTCCCATCTGTCATTAGGCTGCCCGTCTGAAACAAGAACGATCGTCGGGCGGTAAGCACGGGAAGGAGTGGTCTCCTTGTCCTCGATCATGGCCTTGGCCATTTTGAGGGCAGTTCCCATTGGGGTCATACCGTTTGCCTGCAGACCTTGCCACTGCACCTGAGAAGCCTTGGTATAGGGCACCTGCAGCTCAACCTGATTGCCGAAAGTGATGACGGAAACAAGAATCTCCGTTTCCATCTTTTCTTCCTGAGCAAAGGTATCCAGCATATCCTCGACAGCCTTGTTAAGGTTGTCGATTTTATCTCCGTACATGCTATAACTGACATCCAGAAGCAGAACAACGGGAAGCGGTTTGGCGGTCGGGGTGGTGAACTTTTTTGGATCAAACATGAATCATCCTCCTGATTAATTAGCTGGTTTCAATTTCATACAATTCTCAATACTCGGGAAAAAACTCAGCAGGGTTTCTGCTCCCGACAAACACTTCGCAGACCAGTCGGCCCCGATCCACTTTGTAAGCGGTCCTGAGTTCAACCTGCTGCCCATTGATTAGTTTTGACAAAGCATCCTTCACTTTCTGTCCTTTGGCCGTATGCAACTCTGGAGCATCGTATCCAGCAGGACGGACTCTGGTTCCCTTCTTACCGTTCCATTTCCACTCAGGTGACACCGCGAAGGTATCGCCGTCGATAATTAAAGTGACACTGAATACTGGCATTGTTGCTCCTTTAGTTTTTCAGCCGATTACTTTTCTTTCTGCATCTTCCTTTAAGCAGTATGTATGCCAAAACGCTTAAAACCAATTAACCACCAGTTATTAAAGGGAAAAATTATACCCAATGGTGTGAAGGAATGGTTAGTACTTCAACTTAGGTTGATACACTTTCAACCAAGATTTAAATTTATCGCTTAGTATTATTCAAAAACTTGTGCACCGCCTGAGGGGTTACACCTAACATTCTCGCCGCCTGACTCTGGTTGCCGTTAGCTGCTTCAAGCGCTCTCAAAATCATCTGTTTGCGGGCACTGCTAATAAACTCATCCAGAGAAAATCCCTCGTATGGCTCTGGCAAAACATCCAATGGGTCGGCATAGGTGATCGGTTCGGTAATAAGCAGGTCCGAAGCATCCAGCACCTCCACACGGCTCAGTCTGACAGAGCGTTCGATGACATTTTCAAGATCCCTGATGTTGCCTTCCCAGTTGTGGGCCTGCAGACGGCTGAGCGCGTCGGTAGTTAGTCGGCGATGTCTTTTCAAAGAGGTATTCAAACGATCTAGGATATGGAGTACCAGTTTGGGAATATCTGAACGCCGCTCACGCAAAGAAGGCAGTTTGATCTCACCGACATTAAGCCGGTAATAGAGATCTTCCCGGAAGCGGCCTTGGCGGATTTGCTTACGAAGCTCTCGGTTGGTGGCCGCAACAATCCGAACGTCAACGGCATGCCCCTTACTATGCCCGATCGGCTCGACAATTCCATCCTGAAGAACCCTCAAAAGTTTTGCCTGAGCAGGCAGAGGCAATTCTCCAAGCTCGTCGAGAAACAGCGTCCCCTTGTCAGCCGCATCAAATTTTCCGGTCTGATCGTTCACCGCTCCGGTGAAAGCACCTTTTTTGTGTCCAAAAAGAATGCTTTCAACAAGATCCTCAGGGATTGCAGCGCAGTTTACAGCGACAAAGGTTTCCTGTGGGCGACCACTCAATGCATGGACATATCGGGCAAACAGTTCTTTTCCGGTGCCGGTTTCACCTGTGATCAAAATTGGAGCTAGCGATGAGGCCAGCATGGCACCCATCTCAAGGGCTTTGAGCATAGCCGGATGATCTCCGACAATCCCGAGCTGTGCTCTGACCGAATCCACATCCATCTCATGTTCATCAATCGTGAAGCTGGAGGATTTGAATCTGACCGAAGGAAACTCATCGGATGATAGCTCTATCTCACTGAGCAGTGGTCGGTCCTTAGTTACAAACCGTGGAGGCCTTACGTGAAGAATCTTGGCAGGAATTTCACCTGATGCTGCCAGCAGCACCCAACAAGCATGCATTTGCGGTGTTCCCGACGCTACCGATATGTAGAACTTTGCATGTTTATGCTCTTCTTGAATGGTGAGAGCGAACTCTTTCAGTCCTTTGAAAATATCATGATAGTTGGTCGGATCTGATAACTTCATGTCCAAGACATGCACAATGCATTGAGGATACAAATTCTTGATAGCTTCTTTTGTATTACTACTGGCCTCACGAGTAGCTGAAGTGTCAAACAAGTAAACGATCTGGAAGGTTTTGGCTTTTAACACACTAAGTATTGGGCCTGGTTGCTCTTCTTGCTCCACTAGACCTTTACTAAAAGGGTCATTAAACCCCGTAAAACTTAAAAGAATATTCATTATGCATCCTTGCCTTTCTTAATTAACCCCAAGCGCCTTAAACACTGCATCGACGGGGTCTGCATAAAAGCTGATCTGGAATTTTGAGAACAACTCAGCAGGAACCGTTGGAATATCTGAGGCTGAGGCCATTGGGAGCAAAATACGTTTTGCGCCACTATCCATTGCTAACTGAAGACTGCCTGCAAGATCTTGAACAGGATTGACGACACCACCTAAAGTCATCTCACCCAAAACAACCATCTGCTCTTGAATCGGTCGGTTCATCAGAATTGAACAGAACGCAATCAATGCAGCGAGCGATGACTTTGTACTTGGCCCCGTATTGTGGAGCTCAACAACATGGAGGTGATACTCATGATCAGAAAACTTCGCCGACGCACTGATTCTATTCAGATTACCTTTGAAATAATCAAAGCCAACACGCACAGCTTCTTTCGCTGCGGTATTCGAACCAAGGCCAGACACTGAATGTTTGCCAGAACCAGCCATCATCTGGGTTTCATAGCGATATAACCCAAGCTGCCCAGTGCTTCCCTGAGTAACCAAGTGCACAACACCAGCGCGAGGTAAGCCCTCAGGAATTAGCTTGCTGCCACCTTGTTCCGGTACATTAACGAAGAATTCTTCTAATGACTCGTTATCGATGTAGCTAAAGTGCACATCAAAAAATTCCATTCCGCCAAGCTTTTTCAATTGCTCTTTGACTCTACGTCTAGTTTCCAGCGCATAGGTCAAGCAGGCTCTTACATCATCTTTTGTGTACTGTGCGTCGGGGTGTAGTAGCTTTAACAAGCCCGAAACCGTTCTGCGTACAGCAATTACATCACGCTGATTAAGGTTATTACCGAGTTTGAAGAACTTCTCGATAGCATCCGCAAAACTTCTTTTGCGCATTTCACGCATGTATTCAGCAAGATAGTCTGTGATTAATCCGTAACTATTGGTGAAAAACTCAGGACGCATCTTCGGTATTTCCCATCCAGGAATATAGGAATGGAAACGGTCAAAAAAAGCAGTGTCAATCATGGCATCAGGAAAAGGTGCCAACAGATGACTGGTCTTCACCAGTGTCTCAACGCTTTGATTGATGTTACCGACGAATACCATGGAAGCCTTCGCTTCGATTGAATCACGACCACGGGCAAAAGACCCTGACGCCATATAATCTTTCATTATTTGAACGCCGTCTTTGTCTTTGAAGTTAATACCGGCCACTTCATCAAATGCGACAACATCCCACATACCAACCAACCCAACTTGGCGCGAGCTCATGTTATAGAACAAGTTCGCCACAGTTGTTTGTCCGCCCGAGACAAGCAATGAATTTGGTGAACACTCTTTGTAGACATGGCTCTTACCTGTCCCTCTTGGTCCGAGCTCACACACGTTGTAGTTGTTTTCAACGAATGGGATCATGCGAGTAATAAGATGCCATTTCATCCGATGCTCTAAGTTGGTTGGCTCCATACCCACGGAACGAAGCAACACATCCATCCACTGATCGGTACTAAAATGTCTTCTGGTTGAAAACACCTCATCCATGTTCATGGACGGCATTTGTATCGGTTTTAAACTCATAATGGAGAAAGGTGATGTCTTCTGACCTTCCTCAAAGAAATACTGCACGGTAATAATGCACCAGATACCGCCAGTTAATAATTTTTCGTTGTCTTGTACAATTTTGGTCGGTACAAGGGCATCCTTGATCCCCAGGTTCGACAACGCAGCTTCATAGACGTCTTTTTTCTGATTGAGCTTAACGCTTACTTTGTCGATGATTTTAAACGTGCCGCGTTCACGAATCAGTGACTTCACTTTCTCCGCTTCATCTGGTCGAACATAGTTCTCAGCCAAGATTTTTTTCACATTCTCAAGGCCTTGCATTACGACTTCGTCGTCATCGGACGCACAATACATGCCTAGTAAATACTCCAGCACATAAACAGGGACGTTAGCGCCTTCTTTCAATTGCTTTGTCAGATCTTTTCGAACGACACGGCCTTTAAAATATTGATTGAGCAATGCGTCTAAGTCGGCGCTTTGCATCTGATTTTTTTCGTCTTTATGATCTTGTGAAAAATCAGTTGTCATGTTTCACCCCAGCGCCTTAGAAAAAATCATCTTGGAATGCCAAATCAATGGTTACCGCGTATTGGCTATAACGGGTTCTCATTTCCGCATTCTCAAGAACTAATGTGTATTGAGCGTTCCTGTCGAACTGCGAACCAATTAGTTTTAACCTAGCTTCGCGAGTACGCTCATCCATCACTTTACTCACGCTATCAAAGTTAATCGTTTCACGACTGGATACTTCATTACCTTGTGCATCGACGATATAGACATCCAACAACCGTGCGACAAAACGCTCGCCTACAGGGTCTGTCTGAATAAATCTGACCTTGTCGATATTGTTTACTAATTTGATGGGCTGAGTGGCTGCTACAACACCTACCGGTTGTTTCTCATGTTTTGCTGCTTGTTCTTTTTGCAGCTCGCGCACATGTAGTACCGGTACGCAGATTTCCTGTAGCATCGCTCCACCGTGCACAAACTTGGCACCACCAACGAAGTGGAAGCGTTGAGCCGCTTTTGGAAGCAGGAACTCGGTATCACTAGAGCCATGAGCCGTATCGTTAATTGAGCCTTTCCAACAGGCTTCATCTGAAGGCAAGTTATTACCAACGATATAACGCTTCTTGGCTTCTATCGCGCCAGCAGGTTTGGTTTTCAACGAGGTTTTGTCAGCAGCTACAAGAGCTTTCTGTTGGAATAGGAAGCCATGGTCAGCGGTGATCACAACTCGGCTGCCGTTTAGACGGTTGATGACCCGCCCAACGAGGTCTTTTAGCTCTTCAATGGCACTACGACAGGCTTCAAACGTTTTCTCTTCAGTTGCAGCCTTATCACCAATTGCATCAATGGTATCGTGATAGATATAAACGACTTCTACGTCTCGAACCTTGTCACGCCCCTCCTGGTTACTCCAGCTCATCAGTTCCTTAGAACTCACTGCCATACCACCAACCTTATGTAGGATGGAGTTACGATTCTCTAAACCCTGTGAAGAAATACCATCCACATAAACAACCGTGCCACCGCTTGTGCCAGAAGTAGAGAGCGGCTGGTAACTGAGCGCCTTATGAGGCAATAATGCCGCCATCCCAAGTTGGGTATAACTCGGCAAAACGCCCAACTGCGTAGACACTTCAGCTTTAAATCGCTTCTCGTTGTTAATGATAGCGCCAAGCTCATTCGCAATTTCAAATCGCAGGGCATCAGAGATGATCACAAACACTCGTTTTGTCTGTTTCAGACTCAGTCGTGTGCGAACTTCTTTTTCATAGAAGTCATACTGGTGCGGTACGCCAGAAATCTGCCACTTTTCAAGTAATTTCTCATTGGCCAAATGGCGATCCCAGGCAAGGCCAAGCTCATATAAGTACCAGTTGGTATAAATGCTTTCGACTTCGTCGTCGAGCTGACGCAGTATGTCTGCTCCTTTACTCAATACAGAGTGCACATGCTCATTGAACAAACGGTAAGCCTGGTCAAAACGATAAATGTCTGTGGTATAGGCGTCGTACATTGCTTTCGCGTTATCAAAGTGGAACCCGTCTACATAGCGATTTCGCAAGTGCATTAACTCTTCAGCGTTGCGGATAGCTTCATAAATTGCGAAGTATTCTTTGCCATTCTTTGAATTAGGGTGTGTCCAGTGGCTAGCAAGACGTCTTGATAAGACCGTATCAAACTGAACCCGGTCTAGCGCTTTACTGCTATCGAGCAAATCACGAACTAAACCACGGATTATGGCCTGTTCCACAGCCTCGAACGTTTCGCATTCGATAAGCTCAACCGGATGGTACTGGCCAGCACGAGTCGAAATTTCCAACTGTTGGCTAAGCACCTTAGAGATGCTTTCGTAGTAAGCGGCGAAAGAGCGGCTGTCGCGCCAGCTCACCATAAACGCCAAGGCTGTCGCCCGGCCTGATGCGCTTTTTAGAACATTGTTAAGCAACCAATCGCGTTCACCACATTCAATTTGGCTCCAGAGTTCAGTACAGAACAATTTCAACACGAAGTCTTGGAAGGTTGGCTCTTCGACTGTATAGCCAAAACCCTCACTCAGATATGCCCAGAGTGAGGTCTCAAGATCAAACTTTCCTAGCTGGCTCCACACTTGTTTAAAGGCATCGGGCTGGCCAAAGCTTTCATCTTCATATAAGCCGTCAGCGCCTGCGGCGGGCGCGTCTAGCGCATCAGAATAAGCGCGTAGTAACCCAAGCAGAATGTCCGATAAAGACGCAGAATCAGCTTTTACAACCACTGCCATCATCTTCCTGTCTAACGACAGTTCGTCTTCGTTCTCAGTCACCCACTTCTTTAAACCGGCTATGCGCTGTTTATTAGCAAAAAAGCTCTGGCGCTTACGAATGTGCGTGCGAAGCGCCATTTTCGGGATACCTAATTCATTAAGCAGCATTGAGCTGTGATCAGCAAAAAACTGCTCGCTATACAAACGCACGTCTAGCAACCAATCGCGGTCAGGGTCTGGCTCAGCGCTTGGAAAATAGATAAGGAATTTAGCTTCACGCTCATCTACTTCAATACGTTTTTTCACTGCCAATACAGACTCATTTCCCATATTGAGGATGGTCAAATCATTTGGCAGTACTCTGACAGTTCTATCTGCCGCTTTATCACCTGATTCTTTTGCAAGCCCTTCTTTCGCAATAGATAGGGCGTTAGCTAAATGCTCAAGCTCTTCAATAAAACTTTGTTCTGGGTCGTACCAAAACACAATGCGGCTTTGTTCGAGTTTGGCAGCGATACCTTGCGCGAGTTCACTAATCTGCATCCGCTATTCCTTGAGTAAAATAGTTTACTAACTCAGTGGCACTAGGACAGTTTTGGTGCTGAGCAGCATGAACTAATGAAAAGCCGTGATGTTTTGTAATTTTCTTTGCAAATGAAATTTTCTGCCCAGGGCCTCGCTTTCCTCTTTCGGTAGCGATCTCTTTTAACCTATCCCATGGCATTGTTTGCGTTTGCTCTGGCTGTGCCTCATGAAAGTTAGAGTCATCTAGCCAAGAATTCATTGCTGCACTATCTGCGAGATACCACGCTTCTAATGCTTTCACCGCTACAAAAGAAAACTGAATAGACTCATTTTGTATACGCTGCCGCACTGCATCAACACTAGGCTCATTCTCGAGATCTGTTAATACAAAAATATGGTCAACAGCTTCAACATCAAAGCGTGCTACAAACGATTCAATATTTTGAGGCAACAGATTACCACCACCCTTGGCATCAATAACGGGCGTAACCAACTCATATCCTTTTCCATCTAGAAAATCTCTAAATTGAGTTGATTCAACGATAACTTTCTCGCTACCACCTTCAACGATAAAACCAACTTTTATCTTTCTGTTCACCGCTACCATGGCAAACCTCCATCAAAAAGATTGGTTAACCATGCGGTATCTAATGGAATTTTTGTTTTATCTACCCCAGAGTCTAACGCGCTTTGCAATTGAGTTTTCCCATCGGCTTTACTCGCAAAATAGAGCTCATTCGTTTCTAAGTTACGAACCACAGATTCGCTATGGGTAGTGATAAAAACAGGATGCTCAGTTGACGCATTGTCACGCATTAATGAAACCAGTTCTGAAATGGCTTTCGGGTGAATCCCTCTCTCTGGCTCTTCAATAATGGTAATACCGGATGATTTAGAGCGGCTAAGAATGGCTGTTAATATACACAGCGCATAAATGGTTCCATCAGAGATTAACTTAGCTGGAAATCTAGCCCTTGTTCCCTCTTCCTTAAAAGTAATGACAGTAGATGAGTCTAGACGCTGCTTTTCGGTCGCAACAGTCTCCATTCCCGGCACAATTAGCTCTATCCACTCAATGATTTGCTCTCGAAAATCCTCATCTTTTTCAAGAACAGATAGCATAGTGGCAATATTTTTACCCTGAGCATCTAAAATACTGGCATCTGCCGTTGACGTATCGGGCTCTTTTGCCGCAAAGGGGTCAATGCGAAAAACTCGTATATTGGTTAGAAATCCATATAAAGGATTTTTACCCAATAGCATTAACGCTGACATCTCCTTGGGATAATCCGGTAGTTTTTGTAAGGGAGCCCCGTCAGTTAGACTAATTAATGTTTCGCCCGCTGCTTTGCGGTCTATGATGCTAGCCTGATTGATTTTTAATGACTCTTGTAACTCAGGGGATTTATTTAACGCACGTATTTTTAACGAATAATCAAACAGCATTCCGTCTATATCAATCGACAAGGCAAAAGACATGGTTGTGCGCTGCTCTTTTCGAAACTTAAAGCAATGAATTTGGCTAAAACCACCAAACTCACGAATGGCTTGAATAGCCCCTCGCTGCACGACAGCGCCTAAAAACACCAGAGCATCAACAAGGTTACTTTTTCCTGCACCATTCGCCCCGGCGAATACTAGAAAAGGAGAAATATTTTCCAGCGACACATGGGCAATACTTTTAAAACCTTTAATTTCAAGTTTTTGTATATTCATTATATTACCTCCGGGGCCGAACCGGTAATGGCCTTAACATCAGCCAACAGATCACCAAACTTGCCGTAATTCACTTTCACGCCATTATCGAGATCCAGTGAAATACGCATATCAGCGTAGTGTTTTAGCTTGTCATCAAACTCTCGTAGCTCGACCTGTTTCTTGATTAAGGCATCCAACTCTTTCTTGAAGCGGTTCGCTTCACTGGTCGAGTCTGCCGTTTCGATCTGCTTCTCAAGCTGCTCAGCATAAGCATCGTATTTTCCGAGTAGCGGGGTGACATACTCGGTACGCATACGAGAAAGTGTGCCCTCGTTGTAGCGATGCAAATATACCAGACACTCAAATGCCTTCTGCTTACCAGAACTAAACAGCCAATAAATCGGGCGTTTTTTGTAAGTCTTCAGATGGTCTTTGTAGAACTGGGTCGATAAATAACGGCGAATCGTCTCCAGCGCTGATTCAGACTGCCCTTTTTTAGAGATTGGTTTAATAGCATTTAAGCATAGTGATTCGGCAATAAAATCGAGGTTTTCTTGTAAGTGTTCCTCACCCCATACGACCTGAACAAACTCACGGAAACGGTTGGTAGCATCATCTTTGAACCACTCTTGGTCGGTGAGCGGTATAATTCCATCCTCATCAGCAACGAATGATTGGTAAGTGCCATTGGCTATAAGCTTTTCAAATTCTTTATTTCCTTCATGAGCATATACTAGACCACCTCTGTCTAATGAATACCGCCCCATAATACAACCAATAGAATAGCTAACTAATGATGAACAATAATCGCTCACACTGAGTTTATTTCTTTCGCTCTCACTTTTAGACTTATATTTAAAGTGTCTATTCGAAATTAATGAAACATCTTCAAAATCAACACCAAAGTCAAAATCGCCCTCAAGAGATGCCAATTCGATAGTTAATTTATTATTTTTTTCCTCTAGAACCATCAGTTCCTTGGTCCTAGCACTTGATAAGCGTGCGTAAGCCTCATACGATTGCTTAATAAATTCTCCAGAATAATCATGCCCGATAAATTCATAGTTTTCCTCAAAAAGAGCCAAGTCTTCAGCGCAGATATCAATCATTCTATCGACATCAGAAACTAGGTCTTTATCATTTCGAAGAATTGCAGGTAATGCGCCGAAGTCACCCAGCTTAAAATGCATTGATGGATTAAAAACCGGACCAAGATAGGTGATAACTTTCGTATTACATAAAGCTAAAAGTGCATATAGCTTTTCTTTATTCTCACTGAATGCAGAATTAGCAGCTGCATCAAACCCAAAACCAGCAGGGTAATATCTGAAAGATAAATTTCCCGTGACAACATCAGACCATGAAACTTGAGGCCTAAAAAAGTAATTGGGGTTCCTAACAGTAGACTTCGGTCGAAAATCAAAAATTTCCTTACCATCATTCTCCCAGTTGATTACATAATCATTGTTCCCTAGCCATTTCTTATAGCCTCCTCCTTTGTTGTGAGGAAACCACTTTTTATGGCTTAATTTTGCGCTATCTCTATTCTCAGAATCAAAACAACAAGAATCAAAAGCCACTTCATGCCAATATCTTAAAAATCTGTCATTATCAGCACTAGTAATGCCATTCTTAGATTCAAACTTTTCTTTTAAGCAGCCAAATTTAGAGAAAGTTTTAATTAAATTTGTGCTAAGCCAGTATGCAATCGGGCTGTTCGGAATTAATTTAAAGCTATCCTGGCCTACATCCTGAAATATATTCTCTTTGTTTTGAAGACATTTACGCTTTTGCTCTTCATTACCTTCAACTAATCTTATAAAAGCTGGCTTTGCTTCTAAAATTTTTGCGTTAGAAATAACCCAAGCACATGTTTGAACCACCTCACCAGAAATCTGGCTAAAAGCTCTTGGACCAAGGTGAGCTAAAGAAACAATAGTTTTATCTTCTAATACTGCACTTCTAAGCTTCGCGTAGGTGGACAAAAACATCCAAGCCTGCATATTAACTTGTGCGTTATAACCATTCACTGACAACAAGTTAAAGGCTCTTTCCATAAAAATAGCAAAGAGGTCAGATTTGCTATTTGAATAGTTTTTCTTCGCAAAGTCTTTCAAATCTGCATTCATACCTTTGCTGCCCATATATGGAGGGTTTGCAATAACAGCATCGTAACGAATAGATAAAACCAAAGCCTGATGAACAAATTCAGTCAATTGCTTCGCCGCAGGCTTTTCCATTGAGTCGCCTGACTCTTGTAGCTCGACTAGAGTGCTCATTAGCTCTTTTAGCTGTTCATGCTCATCGCTTGGAACATCAATCAAAGAACCAAAGCTCTTGGATTGAGTAAATCTTGCCAATGTTCGCTTCAGCAGTTGGTAGCGGTTGTCTGCATTGAACGAGCTTAAATCTTGCTCTTCATCTGAGAACAAGTCCTGGGACGTGCCGCTTTGCCAACTTCCCGATAGGTTGAGTGCTTTCCACAACGTCGGCAGGTCAATATGGTTACTTTCCTGCAATGACAGTACATTGAGTCGCACGTTACGGGTAAAAATACGCTTATCGTCATCTCTAGCCATCATCATCAGCGCAAAGCCAGATAGCTGTGCTGCACGATCATCTATGTCTAGGCCGAAGAGGTTGTTCTCCAGAATCATCTTTGGAATATCACGAGAGCGGAAACCACGTTCTTCGTAAATGGCTTTTAGTACGTTGTAAGCTTCAATCAGTATGTGGCCCGAGCCACAAGCGGGATCGAGTACTTTGATGGTTTCCGGTTCAATAGATTCTGGCGTAATAGCCTTTAGCTGTTGGTTAACTTCATCAGATTGTTCAGCTGGCTCAATGTAGTATTCCATCTGCGATTTAATGGCAGAATCTGGATAGGTTTGCAGCCATTGACGACCGACTGAGTTTTGTACCAGGTACTTTACAATCCAGTTAGGTGTAAATAACTGGGTAGCGGCAGGAATATCTTCACTTTTGACCACCTTACCCATTACCTGATCTTTCTTTTCAGAAATGTAGAACTGGTAAAGCCAGCCAATAACTTCTACCTGTTGCCAATCTTCTTCAGGGATGCCGTCTACCAATCCACGCAGTATTGAGTCGGTACGAGTTAGGTTGTCTGGTAGCAGAAGCTCAGTTTCATCGTCCAAAGCGTCGAATAAAAAAGGCATAGCTTCATGTAGCTTATGGCACTGGCCTAACAACAGTTCACGATACAGCTCTTCGTCTTTGTTGCCCGCAAGCTTGAGTTCGATAATGCGAGCTCTATCTAACCCGAGTTCATCCGCAGCGTCTTGGGCATGGTCGATAATTTCAAAACCTTTAGGGTTGTCTGGGTGCGACAAAACACGAAAACCGTGACCTAGGTAGTCATGGATTTCCATATAGCGAATAGCACACAGACGGTTGAACCAAGTATAAGCTACCTGTTCCACGAGCTGGTTATAGCCCATTGCCTGAACCTTTTTGACCAATCGCTCTCTGGCAGTTTTTACGCTAGGCTCGAAGGTTTTGCCTTCAATTAGCAATACTGAGCCTTCTTGTTTTGCCTCTGATATCTGTTTGTCGCTATATATACCTAGCTGGTTTAGTTGTTTTGAAACTGCGGTGATAAATTCACGTCTAGCTTGAGGGGCATACTTTTTTAGTTTCGCAGTATTCATAATGTTCTCGCTGTTCCGTGACCACAAACACCTTCGATGGCTGTGGTCAAATCTGTTTTAAACTGGTTGTAACTAGGCATGTCTATGCGTGTGATATCTATCCCTGCTACCATTTCATATTGATGTTCAGTTGTCGCATTTTGCCCTAACAATCGAGCTAAAACTTTCTTAGGGGCATTTTCATCTGATGCAGCATCATTCCCTGACAGTTCGGTTTCTAAAGCTGTGCAATGAGCATATGGATCCTGCTTTTGACTACATATCAACCAAGCTTCTGAGGTTGGTTTGGGTATCATCGGTATCCCATGTACGCCTTCAATTCCATTAAAGCCAAGCATGATAGATTGATGTAAATCATCAAAATCACACTTATCGGTATCATGAAAATAGAAAGCCAGCTGATGTCCATTGTCTTTTGCATAGCCTGCCATTGTTGTGGCTCTATTTGCATGCTCGACGAAGCCTTTTTTTAACTTTGTACTTGGTCGATGTTTACGAACACCCTTAGCTTGGCGTGCCAACTCGTTGCCTGAAATACAAGTTATCCAATTATTGGGGGATTGAAAATCTATATTATCTGCATTCCAATCAGGGATAATTTTCTGCAATAGGCGAACCGCTAACAATGCCATGGGACCAAGGTTGTAAGATGCCCCACTAGATATTGAATGACCATTATTTGATCCCCCCATATCTGAGCCACCTTCACCTGTTACCAAGATGCTTGTAATCATAATGAACCTACCGACTCAACTCTGAAGAGTTTGCCAGAAGCTCGGCTTCATCGGCAGCATCTTTTAGGTAAACGTCAAGCATGGCATCGCCAGGAGCCAGCGAATTAAGTTTCTTAGTCAGAGATGGTAAGGCAAACAATTTGGTTGCTTTGGTATGCCCTTGTTTATTTTTATAAACAAGTATTATAGAACTCTTCGCTAAATCATCTTCTATATAATTCAATACCATTGGACTGTGCGTTGTAATCAACACTTGCTGAGGTGAGTTTATGAATGCCTCGACCAATTTTTCGGTTATTTCAGAGTTCACACCATTCTCAACTTCATCAAATTGCTGGAATCTTGAACTAGACCTTTGACTAGCCAGTATGATTAAAATGCGTAACATACCATCGTTGATATGCTTGGCATTAGTTACAACATCAACGTGAGAACCATCCTCATTATAAAACCGCTCTGTTAGCAAAAGGCTTAATGTGCCATCCAACTCAGTTTTAGTATCAATATTCACAACCTGAGGAAAATAACCATACAAGTTTGTTCGCAAAGTATCTCGCGCACTTTTTTCCAAATTGTGGATATAACTAATCAAGTACTCACCAGCACTACCTATTTTTCCTGCTGAAGCAAAACGACCTGAACGCATGACCTTAGGTGATAAAAGGTCATGACTATCAACATTAGTCATAAAGTTTCGAAAAATGACTGCTTCTTGCGGTAAAGCCGAATCATCCAAAGCAGACAATATTGAACCTGAATATTTGAAAATAAGGTCTGGAAAACTGTGACGCTTAGTTTTGAGTCTTCCCTGATATAGACGTAACAGCTTATGACCGTTAGCTAAATCCGTTAGTGTCTCACTTGTACACAGGCCTCTTTTCCAGTTGTAAGTGGCTTCCCAACGCAATTGCTTATCTGAAAACTCTATATCGAGTTCCAGATCAAACGTTTCTCTTGTAGGGAAAAAATGAGAAGCAACATCTTTTTCTTCCCAACCTCTTTCACTTAACCAACGGTCAATTTTTCCTTCAATAAGAGCAGATACATAACTAAACAGTTGTAAAACCGAACTTTTCCCTGCGCCGTTTAAACCAATAATGCAATTAAATTTCGAGTCAAGGTTTAACTCAAAATCAACTAACGATTTGAATGCGCTAACGCTTATTCGTTTAATCATGGTTAGTTTGTCCCAATCTAATAAGCTCAGAGTTATTCAAATTTGGCTCAGGCCTTAGTGCAGAAATAATACGGGCAAGCAGTGTTTCCTGACGCTCGCGGTAAAAGTCCATAAACTGGTTTAGTTGTTCGGGTAATGATGTGATGGCTTGCGATTGCAAATGTGCTTGTCTTGCATTCACATCAGGCCACTGCTGCGCATACCATTCATGGGGCATTTTTTGCCGCTTCTGATTATTGATAGTCCCTTCCAACAGCTGAAGGTTTGGCAGCTTGTTAGATGCCTCGATGAGCTCATCTAGCTGTTCAGCAGGGACACCAACTTTTGCAAGCTTGTTACGTGTAAACAAACCTTTGGGGTAAATGTGGTCCACATGAAAGTGTCGTGAAAAATCGAATCCAGGGAACAACAAAGTCAACAAGGCAAAGGTACGCGGATTACCATAATCCAACTGTGCTAGTTCACTAATTTCCTCTCGGTCAAAGCGCAACGATTTACCACGCTGTTGCATGGTCGCTTCAATTTTCGCTAGCGGGAAACCCGTATCACCCGATTGTTTTATGTCTGAGCGAAGCATAGTAAGCAGGGTATCCAAACCACTTCCCCAGATGCCTGACGCTTTCAACAACGACCTAACAAGCCAGTTTCTGATGCATTCTCTATCGACCGCATATTCAACCCTAGAAAGGTAGCTTGCCGTTAACTTTCGGTGGTGCAGGTAATAAGCCAACGGGAGGATGGCACTTGTTGCTCTAAGGTTTTGTGCATTAAAACCAAAACTTGCCAGCAACTGCATTGAGAGCAATAACGCATCACGAATTGGCGTCCAGTTCTTTTCGAGAATCGCCATGTTTTCCTTGTTAAAGTTCTCAACCTTAAAGCCCACGCTACCGATGTCAGAGAGCATTAAGCCTGCTTTTAAAACGAGATCTTTTGATACGTTGAATCCATCACCAACACGGTTCATCTCATCCACTAATGCATGAATTTCTTCACGGGCATCTAACGAGCTCCACTGCGCTACTGCTATTGAAAGTAGTAAGTCTGAGTAGGACAAAGTAGTGCCGCCGCTATTCATGCGGATAAAGATATTCAGAACACGTTCAAGGCTCTGATCACTTTCTTCGTAAAACGAAATCTTGTCTTTGTCATGGATGGTTCGATACAAGTGACGAAGAGTTGAGCGAGCCTCTTTGCGTTGCTCCGAGCTCAACCTAGCATCATCAGCAACTTCATCGATAAGTGCATCTTCTTCCTCTTCCATGATCCGGCCTACACGGAACCAGTATTGTTCAGATGCATCCAAAGAGGCTTTATCGTCGGTTAGGAACTCAAAGTCATACATCGACCCAGTTTCTAAGTCAGGCTGGCTTAACAGATTTAAATGAAGCCTGCGCACAGGGAAGGCGTCATCATTGCTCCACCATTTACCTGTCAGCTTCCACGCAAATGAGCCGCGTAGGCCGATATTCAAAGCAGTAATCCGCTGCTGTCCATCTAGGACGGCAATGAACTCACGTTCCGGTAACTGAGTGACATTTTCACAATGGTAGTTATCTCGCTCATGGTAATGCTGCATGAACTGATAAAACTGATAGCTATCCCGGTTCTCTGGTTTTATCTTCCAGAATAGAAAGGTCCCAAACGGGTAACCTTGCAACAGGCTATCAAATAGACGACAGATCTGTTCTGGTCGCCATACAAACTCACGCTGGATGGCAGGTAACAGGTATTCCTGCTCAGCAACCTTGTCGAGTAATGATTTTATTGTTCCACCCGCTTGATACATAGCTATCCGTTGCCTCTTACTTAATTCTTACTCGGTCGCCAGCTTTGACCGCAGCAATCAGCTGCTCTCTTAAAGCGGCAAGATAGGCATCAACTTCGGCTTCACTTTCAATGAATCCGGTTGTTACTGACTTAGCCATGGCATCGGTTGGGTTAATCGTTACGGTACGTTTTGCAACCGGCTGTGGCTGCACTGGTTCAGGGGCTGGCTCAGGTGCTGGAGCTGCCTTACCGGCTTTCGCTGCTTCCTCTTCGCGTTTCTTCTGTTCGAGTTCACGACGTCTTTGCTCAGCTTCAGCTTTTTTGCGTTGATCTTCGATAAAGCCATTCAGCAACTCATAAGCTTCGTCCTCGTAACCTTCCGCTTCAGTTTGCTCACTGATAATTTGTGGTATTGAAGAGGTCGCTTCAATGCGCTGTCTGCACATTTGTAACGGGCGCAGTGCTTGGTTCTGTAGTTCAGACGGTGCATGAGCTTCAGCTAGCGCTTCTTTTACACGTCCGATGCGCAGATCAACACGCTCTAAGGCATGAGTGCGTTTTTCTTCAACCAATGTTGAGTTAACTTTTGCCACCTGCTCGATAAGCGGATTAATGTGGCGCAGCTGCTCATACGGTGACGGCATATTGTAAATGCGTTCTAATTCAGTGAGCGCTTTTAATGCTTCACTGTCTTTTTCTAACGCAGGTCTATTGGCCTTAAACTTCTCGTTCAATGCGCCTGCAAGGGCTTGCCAAGTTTGAAATTGGCTATTGTAGAAGTCATCAAGATCCTCAAAGTCCTCAGCAAACTCTTCAAGGGCATCAGCGTCTTCTAGAAATCGGGCTATCAAAGCGAAACGAGATGGTTGTTCCAGAACTCCAGCAACCAATGCTAGACCCTCATCAATTTGAGACTTGCCTGGGAAATGACCATTTTTAGACATGTCGCGAAAGGATCTTAAGCTATTTAGCCATTTATTTAGACCGTCATTAACGTTGTTGGCGATCTCTGCCTCGCCACCACCTGTATAGGTAAGTGAAAAGAGTTCTTTAGCTAAAACAGCCGCCTTATTAATTTGGCGCTCGTCATGTTGCCTGATCTTATGTACACGGATCTCGCCGCGTTTACGCACACTGGTAAACGGCTCGTAAGCTTTTTTCAACGCCAGATCTGTACCTTGGGTACTAAAAGATACCTTTCCAGCCAAGCCCAGCCTTGCAGTGAGCAATAAGATTTCATTGTCTGGCCAGCCATATGGGCGCTTGCCGAAGCGAGCAACGATGTCACGTAAGTACACAGGCTCATTACGCTCGACTTTCAGCGTTACGTACTGCTCAACCTCACGCGTAGCTTCTGGATTACATTCATCCGCTTGAAGATCCAGTCCAATCTGAGCAATATCATCAGCAACAAGAACGGCCTGTAGCTCACGCAAAACTTCACCAGGCGTTGCCTTGAGCATGTTCAATTTAGCGAAGGTGTTTTCGATAACGTATTTGTATGCTTCTTCGACGATGGCACTTGGCGTTGCTGATTTCTTCGGTAGTTTTGTGCCGATAGCGTAAACGTCCGCCTCTGCAAACAAAGCTTCAAAATCCGTTCTTAAGCGTTTTTCACGCTCAATATTTTCCATCTGCTTTTCGCGGAGAAGGTGTTCTTGCTCTGGTCGCTGTCCTGAATTTTGTTTTAAGAATCGGTCAGTTTTAATAAAGGTTGTCAGGTCATCCCAAAGACGCTTATGTTCGCCCAGCTTGATGAGCACGCATCCATCAGCCTCAAGCGTATGATTGATGCACGCTTGATCGTGGGAGTAATTTTCAAAGTGCGAATCCAAAGGTGAAATGACTTTAATGACTAGGTCTTCCAGCGTGGTGCCATCTTTTGGATGACCATTACAAAAACGGCTCACCGCAAAGTCTTGCTTATTAATCGGGTAACGATAGGCACGATTACCTTTCAAAATACCGTCAAATACGATTGCTGAAAGCTTGTTAGAGACCTCTGACATTTCAACGTCAGTGTGGCGGATCTCGTTTTCAATCTCTTTTTCTTCGTTGGTCAGGAAAATAAATTCATCACCATTACGGGCAATCAGCAATTGGCGTTCTAGACGATTCAAGCTCTCTTCAATTTGCTTACGCAACGCAATTTTATCTGCATCGATTCGATCAATTGACAGCGTCACAAGGTTGTCTAGTGTGCTTTTGACAACGTCCACATAACGGATCAAGAAAAGAGTTTTTAAAATCTTGCCATCGAATTCTATTAAGGAATCCAACTCACAGGCTTGGTCAATCGTTCGCTTAACCGCTGGCTCCAAAAAGCTTTCAATCGGTGCATAGAAACTGTAGAACGGGATTAACACATCAAGGCCAGAGTCTTTCATCTGTTTTGCAGCTGATTGGAAAGCATCAAGTAATGAACGCTCACCCATAGCTAAGTGCTTACCCGTCGCGCCTTTTGTTCGAATTGACTCAAACACTTTTTGAACTAGCGTGTAGTGGTAAGGCACGAACGGATAGTTGTCCACAAAAGACGGAGCGTCGGTGTAGCCCTTTAGAGACGCGGTTGTCGTTTTATCAAATGTCAGCTGATTACGAAGAATATCGCCCTTTTCAGCAAAGACATCGATGAGGTGTGTACGAGCTTCTTCCGTTTTGGACAACAAACGCTTTTGAATAACTTCCGATGTATTCGAGCTCGACAGCTGTAAGCGGGTACTAAAACGCCCTTGAATTTTAGAGAAGTCCTCGCCATCGCGCTTATCCATACCACCAATGGCAGCATCAATGTCTGCCTGAGAGGTAACAACGACCCAAGCTCTGCCACCACAATATGTGCCAAGATCTTCAGTAATGGTCTGAAGCTTCAACATCATTTGTGTGTTCTTACCGATAAACTGACCGACTTCATCGACTAAGAAAAGAAGGTTACGATCCCCAGTTCGATCTAAGTATTCATTAACCCACTTACAGAAGTTTCGGATATCTAGCGGGAAATTGTTTTCAACCTGCTCAACCCAAGCTTTGGCAGACTCTAATGATTGCTCACTGGAATAAGCGAGAGCTTCTGAAAGTTCGTCTCGATAGAAGTCATAGGCGTCACGCTCTTTTTCCCAAGTTGATTGGGTCAACTCAGCAAATTTATCCTTGAAAGATGCGTATTGATTACGTTTATCAAGCTCGCGTTCTAAGTGGGCAATATGAGGAAAATCAGCGCAGTATCCTACACGCTCATTAAAGACTTTGAGGAAGACCTTAAGAATGGCATTTTCTCGGTCGTCCGTATTGGCTCGTGAATCGATGTTAAAAAGAATAACGTCTGTATCTTTGGTAACAGCGTTTTGGATATCAGCCAACAGCATGGCATCGTTGATTTTGTCTTTAAAAAACTCAAATGCTTGGCGGCCTTGGCCATCCTTTTCGACAGATTTGTTTTCAAGGAGGTAAGACAAAATTTTCAGGAAGTGAGACTTACCCGAACCAAAGAAGCCAGAAATCCACACCCCCATCTTTCCAGACAGAGAAGCGCCTGAAATTGATGCGCCGCTTTGCGTCACAGATGGAACGTAAGTCTCAAAGAAAGCGCGAAAATGTCGATCTAGCTCTCGGGTAACAACATATTCATCAAGTTCGACATACACACTGTCATTGTCTTTCTGTTCCGCTTTAACAACGCCGTTAATATCACGCGTTAACTTCTTGGAAAAAATCTGTTCAATTTTCATTCGGGAGTTTCCCTGCTCTACTTTTTACTTGTATTAATTGATTTTTTTACCGTCTTCAGGCACAAGCTTGAAGGCGCGATAGTAGTTTTTAGATTCGATCATGCCGAAAGGATGTAAATCCCTTCCGCTATATTCACCCGGATAGAAAAGTACTAATGGCGTGCTACCCATCACGTCTTGCAGTGCACTGAGTAACTCATGTCCTCGGACAAGAGGCCAAGCACTGCCTAAGCCTGACATCAACACAAACTCAAGTTCTGATGGCTTATATTTATCCGCGATATACCTTGCCACTTTCTCTTGACTCAGAGGCCCGGCTAGTGTTTTTCGAAGGCCATCAACACCGACTTGCAATTCACGCTGGCAAGCTCGGTCGAAAAGGCCTCGCTCCTCAAGCATATCTATCAAGACTTCAAAAATATTGAGATGGACAAAACGGTAACCACGCTTGTTGAGTTTTTCGTCAACGTGCTTAAGGTGCTCTCGTACAAGCAGTTCATACTTGGCTGGATAGTCAAATACCCAAAACCCAATTTCATTGCCCAAACCATCGTTTTTCAAAAACTTAGGGCTTTCAATTCGCTCCAATATCAGATCAAGCCTGGTCTGAAGAGCCTTCATATTGTGCACTCCATTACCTCAATCAAGTCTTCCCGGTCCAGACGAACTAACCAGTCTTTAACTTCTGGCATTAGGTAAACAGGTTGTATATTCTTTGTCCTGCTATCACTCAGGTAGCCACTATCAACCAATGCCTTAATTGCGTTGTTACCCATTTTTTTGACAGTTGAGTCAGAAAAACCGCCAAACTCAGCATATGTCCGCACTCTCATGTCATAAAACTCAGACCATGCATCAGCAGTTAAAGCGGGTTTATAGGTGCGGCGAGCTTCGGCTAAGATAAGTCGCATAAAATCAGCGACAACCGGAGAATGAATGAGTAATGACATCATCAGCATTTGGACATATGCGCGTTCACTCGCGGCTAAAAGATCAGTCATAAACTCATCACCCAGGCCTTCAATACGCCAACGGATTGTTCTGGCATAACGAATAGCTGTCTGGCCGGATTTTTTCTGAAGAACATTTTGCTCAACGATTAGTGACTTCCACTCGTCATCTGGAAGTTTTTTCAGTAGCGATTCTGCGATTATTCTAGATTCAGTTATCAATAAACTGCCTCCGATAAGATCGCCAAAATATTCTTTTATATTCATAAATTCATCTCACGATTCGCTATATCCAGGAGCGAGCGAAGCATTATCAACCCCGTATAGTGCTTCTGGATTTTTAAGTGCTAAATGGAACTCTCGCCCATTACTCTTACTATTCTTTGAACAATCGATATTCCATAAACGCAGTAAATATCCAGCGAACGCAGCTCTTATCTCTACACGCAACCTATTGTTTTCCATTGCGTAGTCCATCGATACAGCTTCTGGATGTTCTAGTTTGGGATGAGGTATCAGCTCTAGTTCAACGATTCGGTTCCATTGCTTATCCCACTGAAGAGTCTCAACTTCGTCGTTAACCTCATCCTCTAACAACTCAACTTCACTTATTCTGGTTAAAACAAAATCCCTAAATTCTCTATGCTTTCTATCGAATGCTCGGACATGCCATCTCAAGCCATTGTCAATCAAGGTATGAGGAACTATTTGCCTGCTCCCATGACCACTCGACGATGAGGTGTACTCAATATTAATAACAGCGCGCTTATGTATGGCTTCACTAATAGCCGCCACCACTTCCAATTTCGGCTTATTGAGATGGAACGGTGCTTCACAAGCCATAGGTGGCCTGACCTTACCAAGAAAGCCATCACCGAACCCTTGGCTTATCGTCGCAAGCGTTCGAACAACGTCATAATCAAACAACGGCTGGAATGCGCTCGTCTTCAAGTGCACTCTGCGCTTTTCGTCATACATAACGTTGTTAGGAGCCAACTCTTTGTACCGCGCAAAATCTTGTGTTGCCACAGACGGCGCTACGCTAAAGCGCTCGGTTAAATAACTACGCCCAGCTTCACCTTTAAATAACAAAGTGAAATCAATATGAGCGAGTCGTTCTCTCTGTGCTTGGCTAAGCTCTTCAAGTCCAGTGTTGTCTTGCACTGTCAGCCTCTCAATCCATCTGGGACAAGCCCGAATCATTTAAAACTAGGAAGCCATCGATTGAATACCATCAAGCAACCTACTTTTTTTCATTAGGTCAGATAGTACCAATCAGTTTTTTTATTTGCTAGTAAAACCTAATTACCATAAAAGAAGAAACACATAATTGTATAAATCTAACTCACCTGTAAACTAGCAATTCAATTGTCTCTTTCGTACCAAATTAGGCTATTCACTTTATCATTGATTAAAGATTTATCTTTCTTGCAATCATTAAGAGCTACCGACGTAATATAATTCTGATACCAATCACTACTATTTTTATATTCTAAAAGGCAACTAATTAGGCTTAAGTACGGAGTCACTTAGAATGACAGGGTAATCATTAGGTAAAAAAGTTGCGAGACTAATAGGATGCTTTTCTAAGAATTCATTAATCTAATATATTTCAATTACTTTATTAAAGATTTCATGCTTCCTTTGCTTAATTCAGAATTCTCTGATTTAACATTGAGCTTGAAATTAATACTATCCTTTTTCAATTGGTACATTATAAAAATTGAGCTTGCTTTAGACCCGTACTCTTTTTACCAACACAAAGTTAGTATTTAGCTTCATCTTAACTTAAATATATATCCAAATCATAACCATGTAGCATTTCATAAAGGGCATCACTCCAACCTTCAGAAATCCGCTGAAACATCAAAGACTCTTCAAGTGATTGCTTTATTTCATTACTGTTCATTACATTCCTTTTTAAAGATTACTTTTAAACGCGCTGTTAAAGCTTTTAAATTCTTTGGGACTGCTTTAACTCGCGTTTGATTCTTTCTATTGTAGAAGTACCGACTCCATGTTTTTTGGCGTACAACTTTGTTGTGAGTTTCTCAGTTTGTAAAGATAATATAATTTGATTGATCTTTGCCTCACTAATTCGTTTTTTGCTTATGGAGCGAACTTGTGAATAATTACTTTTAACTTGCTCCGAAGTTAATGTTTTTGCACTAACTAACTTCCTTATTGCCCTTTCAGTTTCAGATTTAGTCTTTGAATTTAAATGAGCAAGTTCTATAAGCTTGTATGGTACTTCACTCAAAATAGCATTAACCAGTTTTCTATTTTGTTCGTCTGTAAAACCCATATGAGAAGAATAAACTGTTCTGCCTGTTACATTCCTCTTTCTACCATTAACAATATCTAAAATGTAGGAACGCGACACTTTAAATAACTCCTGGAGCTCTTGGATATCTGCCCCTGAGTCATATCTTTCACAAATATCATAAATATCTCCGTCAGTGAGCTGGACCTGCGGTGCTCGCATCCCGAATCTACGGCCTGACTTCATATCATAATTTAAAGTTATTTTCCTATAAGTCCGCTTATTTCTAATACCTTCTACAACACCCAAGCTAATATCAAATTTATTGGCAACCTCTTTATTTGTTGGATCGTGTATTGAAATATATTTACAAATACTATGAACTAAATTTGATGGTAACAACCTTTCCTTATTTAGGTTAAATAATCTTTTGCACTTTTTTAGGTAAGCTATATTTTCTTTTGGAGTCATAAGTTTCAAATGCTTTGGATTAACACAAGCCTTATTCTCATAGTTATGACCGCACACATGACCAACATGCATATTCTTAGGAATTGATTCAATATTGTTAAAAATTATATAACTACATCTGGCTGCAACCGACTCTCTCTTACCTTTAAAAATCATATTAAACTTAGGTCTTCCTGATTTGTCATGCGATCCTTTAAAAGACCAGCATCCATCTTCTAAATCCCCTTTTTCGATTAAAGATAAAAATTGAGCTTTCTTTAATGAGAAATATTCTTCACTTGAACTAGTCTTTTTTGATGGGGTTATTCTTTCGTATACAGTTTTAGCCCCCAAACTGTTATTTTTTGAGAACTTACATGTAGTTAAATGAGATGGTCTTAAACAATTGGGGTTCTCACACCTATGAAATACTCTTAAATTAGAGTGCTCAATTCCATTCGCGATGAGATATGCAACTCTATGGACTAACCTTGTCCTGTATTTAGTATTAGAAATTCTGCCAAAACCACTATTTTGATCAATTGTTCCAGCCCAAAGCCAACACTCATCTGAAACAACTTGGCTTGGTCTTACAACTACCTCAGAGAGCAATCGATTTAAAATAGTGCTATTTGTGTTTTGCTTATTATTAATAACGTTAAACCAAGTTTTCTCTATTACTTGAAGTGTCGAGTTCATTTTAAATACCACCATCTGTAATTAACATCTATCATGCCACCTTACTTTGTAGCTAAGGCTGTATGCTTTCCCCAAGCGACAAAAAAGTACAATTGTCGAATCCAAACGACAAAAGTCTAATCCGTTTATTCATATCATGAATACCAAAAAGTCATTATTTTTAGATAGTTAACCAATTTACACTTTAATATATTCAGCTAATTAGTCATCAAACAACACTGCTAAACATTTATAAAACAGCGCGACAAAACTCAATTTATTTATGCATTTTGTTACTTCTAAACGCCTCAAAAACCACTTTAAAACCTTAAAAACGGCAATCTATTACTATGAGATTATCTAAAATCAATCTCTAGCCTTTTATTTACGTGGCTTTGATAGGGAATGGAAAAGTTAATAACCTAAACAAAACCACGAAAAAATCTTAGAAAAATTATCATAGAACTCAGCTCATTTGGTGAGCAGAGTTAGTGGTAAGGATGGTTGGAATTTATGATTTACTCGTTCGATCTCTTTGATGATTTCAGCATCAGTCATCGATTGTTTAGCTAAAGTAATACTGCTGCCATATTGTCGCTTCAAGTTTTTAAGTTTTTTACTTAGAAAAGACCCACAACGTGTAATTGTCTCTCGCGTTACATTTCTCGGCTCAGCAACTTTAAGCATTCGCTGATACACTCTCGGATAGCTGCCAACAAAATAGTCATCAGGCTTGAGTAAAATATCTAAAGGAATTGGCGCATCACTGCGGGCTTTTAACCTCAGCTCATGCCTGGTCCAATTATTAAAATCTGTATGGTTATTTGGCAGTTCAAGTTGCTTTCCTTTTTCATAGACAACCATTTGTTTATTAGACCTTTTCGAACCTATATACATGGTTCTGCCACTATTTGATTTAATATTTTCTTTTAGCGGTTTCGCGCCTGTTTTGGCATTAAACGCACCTGAACTAAAACGCTTTTGTGCAAATCGAATATTGTACTTGCCTGTCTTATCATCTAGAGCAATATCTATTCTTTTAATCTCAGCTGAAATACTTTTGCTGATTTCAATTAACGGAAAGAAGTAGTCAGAGTGCATATTAATTAGCTCACAGGCAAAGCCCGTTAATTCAAGCTGTAATAAACGACTATTAGACTTCCACTTTAATGAACCACATCTTTGGATATCTACATCATAAGAATTGAGTAAAACTCCAGAATCAAAATATTTCAGTGATGGTTTTGACGCAGTGACCCTGATCCTCAGTTCTTTTAACCACTTTTCAATTTTGGCTCTGACAGATTTAAAATCTTCGGTATCAGAACATTTAAATTGAATCGTCAGATAATCGATTCGGCTTTTAATCTTATTATTAACTAGATACGGACAGTCTGTCTTACCTGTTTGCAATGTAAAACCAAAATCCAACCCTTTGTTTTCTTGATTATTTTTATGGCTCTCTGTCACTTTGAATGGCTCTATTATGATCTTATTGCTCATTTTCAAGGTCCTTCATCCACTGGCGAATATCAGACAGCTTCCATGCAACCGTGCGTTTGTTAAGTTTTAAACGTTTTGGAAATCGTCCTTCTTGTTCCATCTCGTATCGTGAAGTGCGCGACAAGCCAGTTATTTCTCTACACTCTTGTTCACGAATAAAACGCTCTTCGAACATTAAAGCTGATTGATTATTTTGTTGTTGCATGGATAACTCCTCAAAATAGTTTGATGTCAGCTTGATCGGTATTGATCAAGCTTGTTCGAGGAGTATTTAAAAGGAATTGGAAAGGTCTGAGAATGGATCCTAGCTGCTAGGCTCAGACTTTTAATCTAACCATGAACCGAGTTTTTCTTTACAAACAATTTCACGGCATGAGATGTTTTCGATCGAAATTTATGATTATCTAAATAAAATTTAAAATTAGAGATCCATTTAAAAATAGCTTCAGATTCATCAGTGTAAGGCCTCAAATACGCCCTTAATTCAGGAGTTGTTTCAATTAAATGATTCACTTTACCTTTTATTAAATCAGCAATATTTTTCATACTCTTGCCAGATTTAAGATAGTTTTTTTGGTACTCATCTAAAACATAAAACACAATTTTTCGTTCTTTTTCAGCTTTTTTAGTGCCGCCTTTACTACCGCTAAGCTTTGCTGACTTTTGCTTAAAAGCTAGACCGCCAACTTCATTTTTTACTTTATCCGCGGCTTCTCGAACTAACTCCTCAACTGACAATTCATGAAATTTATTAGAAACATTATAGAGACCAAGTTGAGTCATCAAGCTAGCAATTCCTTTGAACAAATCCTCTTTATTTGCTTCCTCCAAATAAAGCTTTGCATCCTTATCTAGCGCTCTTAAATTTTCCAAAAATGAAAGTGATCTGATCCAGTAAAACTGGACACTGCATTAAGCGACATTCAATTGTTCAAATCTTTCAGGGCTTAAATAGCTTAAGGCACTATGCCTTCTCTTCTTGTTATAATCAATTTCGATGTACTCAAATATGTGCTGACGCATGGTTTCTCGGTTCATAATCGGCTCATATTGAATGGCTTCAACTTTCATCGAATGGAAGAAGCTTTCAACACAGGCATTATCCCAGCAGTTGCCTTTACGGCTCATGCTTTGGATTAAACCGTTCTTCTTAATCAAGTCTCGATAAACGTGAGAGCAATACTGACTGCCACGGTCACTATGAACGATGACATTCTTAGGCTTTCCACGACGCCATAGCGCCATTTGCAGAGCATCACACACCAACGTAGAGGTCATTCGGTTACTCATCGACCAGCCAATCACTGAGCGAGAATACAAATCGATGATAACGGCCAGATATAACCAGCCTTCGCTTGTCATTAGATAGGTGATATCACCCGCCCATTTTTGATTTGGTTTCTCGGCAGTAAAGTTCTGCTCTAGCACATTCGGTGCAATAGGCAACGAATGTTTGCTATCCGTTGTGACTTTAAACTTACGTCCTGCTTTAGCGACTAACCCTTGACGCTCCATGCTGCTGGCAATGGTTTTAATGTCATGCCTATGGCCTTGCTCTTCAAGCTCTGCTTGAATACGTCTAGCACCATCTCGCTCTTTACTGTCATCAAAAATGTGTCTGACTTTTTCATCACGAACTTGCTGTGCCTGCTTTCGCTTGCTTGGCTGCTGACAAGTCTTCAACCATGAATAATACCCACTTGGCGAAACAGACAATGCACGGGTCATTCTGACAATGGAGAATGACCCGAGATTGTCTTTAATAAACTCAAATCTGGCTACTTTTGGTTTTTCGCGAAGTAGGTGGCCGCCTTTTTTAGTATTTCTAGCTCCTCGGCTTGTTCAGCCAATTGGCGTTTTAGCTTTGCATTTTCTGTGGCTAGAGTGCTTTCTCGTTCAGATGTAGATGCTTTCTTTTGTGCCGAGCTTCGCCATGCGTAAAGTTGAGACTCATAAATGCTAAGCTCGCGTGCAGCCTGTGCGACTCCAACTTTAGAAGCTAACTTTAGGGCTTCTTCTTTAAATTCGACTGAATAGGTTTTTCTGGTTTTCTTTGGGGATGTCATTATTCACCTCTGTGAGTTAGTTTACTCACTTAATGAGGTGTCCAAAACTATTGGATCAGATCATTACCTTCTACCCCAGAGAAAAAAGAGGATATAAATAAAAAGAACTCTATCATTATGCTTTCCTTAAGTTTTTATTAGACTGAAATCAGTCTAATAAATTTCATTTTTAAGCTCAATATCTATGCCCCAACTTGTTCATGAACAAGTTCAACATCTTCAAGGATTGGCTCTGAGGCGAACCATTCTAGAAAGCCATTTATACTGGTGTCTTGCTCTTCAAAAGGCACCTTTGAGGGCATATTTAAGCGTTTCAATACTTTTTCGTCTGAGAGTATTTCATCTTTCAAAGGGCTAAGCTCTATAGCTCTTAGGCAAAGTAATTGATAGGGAAAAAACGATTCATAATCAAAAAAGTTATGAACGGCTCTACAGTGAGATTTATGCTTAGTGCTTAGATGCTTTGTCAAATCGTACCCTAGAATCAGTAAAACTTTTTCAATCACTTGTAGATTCATATCTTTACTTATGCCAAAGCTAGCAACGCTAGCTAATTGGTTTTCTAATTTACTCCATCGTTGATAGGGTTGCTCACCTTGCGAAGAGTAATTCCTTACTACTTTTAATACCTTGAGTTTCGTTTCAAGCTCACGCGACTTGTAGTCAATTTTATAAAGCGCTTTTAACCAACCTCTTTCAGAGTCAACATCTACCGAAGGCCATTCACTCTTGGCGGCTCTTAGAAACCCATCCCAATCATGCACTTTATATTTACGGATATTCTTTAAAAGCGTTTTCTGTCCTAATTCACGCAGCTTATCCTTATGCGCTTTGTTAATTGCAAAAAAGTCTTTATAAAAGGTTTCGCCATTTTCATATGTGAGCTGGGCGTATTCAATTTCATATTCATTCCAATCATATTTAATACTTTGGGAACCAAGCTTCAGGTAAGACTCCCAAACCATCGCTATTAACTCAAGCTGGCCTTTTTCTAGTGATCTTTCAGCTCTTATATCATCAAAAATAAACCAGTTTCCGCGATTACAAAACGCAATATCTTTGTGGACCTGTTTTACAAAGCCGCTGCTCTCATCCAAATAAATGTTGTCTTTGCTCGCGCTTAACCAAATGAGTTGAAAGCCTTTGTTTTTATAAAACTCTTGGCGCTTAACAATAACTTCTGGTGATTCGCTTCTAAGCTGTACCTCGAAAACAACATCTTTACCCATATATTGAGCGTGTATGTCTGGTTTGGCCCGATTGAGCTTATCAGCGCTGAATATAAACTTTTTATCTATATCTATAATTTGCCAGTGCTCTAAATGCTTTAGTGTATTCGCAAGTAACCTTTTTGTTTCTAAATGCAATCGACCTTCTTGAACCCCTGCATAGATTTCTGCAACAGTTGAAGAATCAGATTTCCAAGGACATATAGCATCCTTATGATGATTGAAAAAATAGTTATGACCGTACTGTCTATTTTTGTCTGCTGTCGCTTTTAAAAAGACGGGGTTTTTACAGTGTTGACAAACAAACCTATTAGTAAACTTTTTATTGGTCCTAAAGCCCTGTAAGTCGGCTTGCTCGAATATGAAGTCAAAGGAATCAACCCACAATGATTCCTCTTCCCATGTGTCTATGACAATGGGGATCTGATGTCGTTTTTCCATATATAGAATTCCTTTCTATAAGTGTACTGAATTGATGGTATTGGGTGTTGTACATGTACAATGCACAACATTAAAGTTTATAAAAGTAAATTTAACTTAACTTTTTTAACTAAATGAGTTTAATAAAACCTTAACTTAATTGACACGCTTTACACAAACATTGCTTGACGGCATCTATCGTACAGCATAATAAAGATCTCCGCTGAATGCTCCTATTAGAGCGTGATCTGCATCACTCAATTTACCTTCGGCAAACAATGCGTTAATCATACCTTGCATTCCGCCTCGGCACATAGCTCTTACGGTACTGTCATTGGTAGAGCACATAGTTTCAATTTCTTCTTTGAACCACTCCTGAGCTTTTGAACTCCAACCAAGGGTTCCAATCAGAAACTCTAGTGAAGACTTTCTATCAATGGCGAGAGCGCTTAATTGATTGCGCTCAGTAATTCCTTTGAAGCTGCCTTGGGCCATAGGTGGGCTGGATAAAATTTCCGAATCTTGAGATGGGCGACTCCCATACGAATGCGAGCGATCCCCTTTAGCAAGTTTAAAGGTTGCCTTTAGCTTAATTAAGTCACCTTCTTTGACATGCTCACGAATGCATAAAGGTATGGTGCTGTATACAGTGGATTTGTTAGGTAGCTCCACCAGCATCTTTAATGTTGGCACATGATCATCTGAATAGAACCCTACTGGCTCTGGCTTATCAGCTCTGGAGTCAGATATCTTTAGAATAGTACCTACAACCTCCTGCCTACCCTCCGGCGCAAGCCCTTTACCTTTTGATGAAAGCTGCACAATTTTGTTGAAAGTTGACTCACTCAACACACCTATATATGCGTAGCAAACTTCACCATCTCCATCAACCCATATTTTTCCATTACTCACATGAAAACCAAACTGGTTACCAAGGTCTTTAAGTGCAATCAGGTCAGACGCCGAAATTTTAATTTTGCGCCTTTCTTCATTTGCCACGTAAGATCTATAGTCACCTTCTATAGGCAAGAACTGCCCTTTATCGAAAAGCGTCGAGTACCATCGGTAATTATTGCTTGGAGAGATCAGCCTACCAAATTCATCTTGGTCTGGCTTTAAGCCATTACTTGTAGTTGCAACTTCAATCAACTCACATTTGATCTCTTCGATTCTTTCTTTTTCTAATTTAAGAACATCTATAACGGCAGTTAAAACAGGCGAAGTTTGCACATCAATCTCCTTGCTTAATGTTTTAGTTAACTTATTGAGAGTACAGGTTCAGCATAATAGCCCAAAAACAAAAAAGTTGTTGCCTCAACAAGGGGTCGCATAAGGTTTAGATATTTATCTCAACGTTTAAATATACTTCTTTAACTGAATCGCTGGTTATACCGATATATTCAAATCTTTTACGCATAGAATATGTGCTAAGCGTATAATTCAAGCTTTGGCGTTTAGCGACTTTTTATCCTTTTTATGAATCTTGAAGTCATGCCTTACATTGATTGAAGTGGTACTTAAGAATCCAGTTTGACTCCCCTTTGAGACAAATAAATAAGGTCAATATAAACATGTAGATATGAACATAACTATAGCTTTTTATGACCGCTCTGGTAAATACAAGGTCTGATTTAAGAATTTCTATTTATCTCATTAACCATCTGAAATATTGTAAGTTAATTGCCTAAATAGCTTTATAAGCATATAATTAAAAACTTAACGGTTAATGCTCGAACAGTAACGAACAGGCTCATTAAAAGTGATTTAAATTCATAATGTTACAGAGCAGAGACGGCGGTTCAACTCCCTTTCCGACAGTGACTCGGAAGTACCACATTTCGTACCACAAACCTTGGTACTTGAACCGAACAATACATTAAAAGTCAAAGGGTTAAGATTTGGGTTCAACCTCCCCCAGCTCCACCAAATAGCAATATCAAAACCCTATCAAAACACTGTTTTTGATAGGGTTTTTGTTTTTCTGGGATTTGAATAGTGTGTGAATGGGGACGTAAATGTGGTATGATTTGTCGCGTTTTTGTCCCGTAAAATAAAGTCAATTGAAGAAGTCGCCCAAGTGACAGGCCATAGAAATTTAAATATTTTTGGCAAGTTTACACGCAACTATTTCCACATAAGTTGCATGATAAAGAGCAAATCAGTTAGGGGTTTGAAACTCCCTCCACATCACGAATAAGTTGAATAAGTTTTAATCTGATAGCTGCCTATGTGCCAAACTCGCGCGTTCGGCACCTTACTCTTTTATTAACCATTTTCTTTGTTAACTGTATATATCCTAACACCCAAGACACTTCTTCGTATTTTAAGCGACACAGTATCTCCGGTCTTAAAGTTGGGGAATAAATCTTCATCCGTTATTAGATAGTTCTTAGAAAAACCTGATACTCCCTCAAATGAGATCTTATATTCACGTCTTTGAGTACTTTTTACCTTTGTAATTAGAACTTCATTTGGAGCTAAAAACTTACTGAAAACTGCTGTAATACCTATACCAAATGGAAGAAATATAAAATAAGTTAAAAATACTATCATTAAAATAAATAACACCGGAATTGGCAGTTTATCCCTTCGCTTAAACTTAAAAGATTTATAAACTTCTGGGTCAGTATATAGTTTCAAAGCTAGCCATAAAGTGAACCATATACTAATCGAGAAAGAAACAAGTAATATAGGAACTGCAATTGTTTTATTAATAAAAAACCATGAGTTATCAGAGTAAAGAGCTAGAAATACCCAAAGTGCCATAGGTAGATAATAAATTAATAAATTTTTCATAAGGTTAACAGCTTATCATTGAAGCAAATCAACCTAAGGCAACGGCGAAGGACGCGTATATCCATGCGCTATAATTATCATCCAATGTCTTATTAAGCACTATCTCTTCCCTTTTCAATTCTAAAGCACTGCATGTATGCCTAAATTTTTAGAGATATTGACAAATTTCATAATAAAATTAAATAAAAACCGCTCCTAAGCGGCTTTTTTGTTTTTAATCATTCAACGCATCATCCAGTGCTCTGACCAATTCATCATCTAGCTTGTTGGTTGTCTTGCTGGCCAAGTGTTTGGCTGTGGCGAGACAAACGCGCTTGATGAATACTTCGGTTGCGAGTTTGGTTAATAGGTATTTACCCAGAGTGCTTAACATGGTTTTTGTTCTCCAGTTTGGCTACTCGTTCCTTAAGCTCTTTCATTCCTTGCTTAAGCCACCCTACATCCGTGCGAACGGCCTTGACTGTTGTCATCCCTACCTCAATTGCGTTTGGTAAATACCTTCAGGTGTGCGGTAATCAAACTTTGATAACGGCAGAATAAAACGGCCTGTTTTGCGGTAACGCTTATAGGCTTTATCAAGCATATCGAGCATTTTGTTCGTCACCGAAACAACTGGCACACCACCAATGTCGATGGTGATTTTTTTGATTGTTTCGACGTGTTTTAAATTGGTTTCAAGTTCAATACCGTGATAGGTCAAACCCGATTGCAATTTAATCGCCCATTCTTCGCCGTAACCCGTGCCCGTTGGGCTTGGTAGCTGAATCATCGACGGTCGAATTGATTTAATAAGACTCATGCCAGCTCCTTAGCCGATTACATCTTCAACTGCATCTACGTTATTAGATGCCCAAACAACCACCGCCGCGATTACTGTCGCGATACCCGCTGTGATTAAGTAAGTTTTGTTTTTAGCAGTCATTAAATAAAGTTCCCTTTGGTATTTGCTAAATCGTCCTAGATTGCCCCCGATACTGACCGAACTGCGAGCGCGTTTGCGTTTATTTGTAAGCCTACGCTTGGCTTTTTTTGCTTTTTGGTGTGTAACCGGTTCTTTACGCTGCTGAACTAAATCAAAAGGCAAAGGGCTACGGTCAACAAAAAGCGCTTTAGGATTCCACTTCCTGAACATGCTTTGTTCCTTTAGCGATTTTTACATTGACAAAAGCAGTAATAGCGGAGCCTAAGGCTACAAGTGAGTAAATTTTCATAATGTGTTTCAGTCTTTAGCTGACTAGTGTTGCTGCAAATGTGGGTGTTAAGGTAGGGAGAAAAAACGGTTTTGGTCAACGGGGGTTTGAGTTGGGGTGACCTAATAGGTTAAATTAGTTTAATATTTTAAGGAAAAATAAGATTATGAATATAGATTTCCCGTTAAAACTTGGCGTCATTAAAGATGCGAATGATAATGTTTTCAATCCAAATACTCCATGGTTTCTAAATGAGTTAAATCACTTTAATTGTTTCATTGGTCCAAATAATAGCGGTAAAAGTAGACTGATAAGATTTTTGTGCAACCTAAAACATACAGATATCTTTCTCGATAATAAGTCCGAGACCAGCCAAAGAATAAAGGATGCGTTAGATCGACTTTATCCGAATAATTACATGGAAAGAAGGGCATCGAATGTCACAAATATAATGCAAATTAAGTTATTTAAGGAATTGAAAAAAGAGCGAAACATAATAAACACTAAAGATCTTTTTCAAACATTTAAGGAAGTTTGCCCAGATCAGATTAATGGAAGTACAGAACACCATTATAATTCACTATCACAGGTTGTTAATCAAGACCTTGCGCAATTAAGCAGATTCAAATTCGATACTGAACTACAAGATTTGAATAAGATAAATTGGAAAAAAACTTATATACCTGTGCTAAGGTCATTAAGACCTTTAGGAATAGAAAAAACTGAAGACTTTTTTAAAACAAGAACTATTGATGATTATTTCCCACAGCTTAATCAACAGCAAAATAAGCCCAAAATTAATATTTTTACAGGGCATTCAATCTACAATGATATACAAAGAGCATTACTAGGCTCTCATGAAGAAAGAACAAAAGTTGCGCACTTCGAAAGCTTTTTATCCCAGAAATTTTTTAATCATCTACCTGTAACATTAATCCCTAAGCTCAATGATGATGTAATTAGTATAAGAATCGGTGATGAGGAACGTGATATTTGTTCTGTAGGTGATGGGATTCAGTCTATTATAATAATTACTTTTCCAGCATTTATGGAAAACCAAAATACAATGTTCTTTGTTGAAGAGCCCGAAAAATTTCTTCATGCTGGAATGCAAAGAGTACTTGTAGATACTCTATCAGAGTTCAAACAACATATTTTTTTCTTTACAACACATTCTAATCACTTTCTTGATTTAGCAAGTGAAAGGAATGATTTATCTATATACAAAGTTCAACGACAAGAAAAAAAAACAGCCTTAGAGAATCAAAAGAACTTCAAGCATATTCTTGATGAATTAGGAATTCGAGCTTCTTCTGTTCTTTTAGCAAACAGTTCTATATGGGTAGAAGGCGTTACGGACCATAAATATTTAAGAGTATATTTGAGAAAGTATATTGAGTCTTTAGGGGGTAATGCTAAAAGTTTCATCGAGGACTTACACTATACATTTTTTGAATATCAAGGTTCAAATATAGGCCATTGGGATTTTGCTTCAGAGCATGAAGATCGTGATACAAACAATAAAACCCAAAGACTTAGGGCAGGCCTAACTAATAACAACATTTTCTTAATTGCAGACGGAGACATAAAATCAAAAGAAGATAGAGTCCGCGAATTAGAAACCAGTCTGGGTGACTGTTTTTACAAGATCAAAGAAAAAGAAATAGAAAATTTAATACCCCTGAAATATCTTAAGAGATACGCGCAATACTATTGGAACAATCGTATGCAAGATACGGACGGTCTAGAGTTAGATTTAGAAGGTCTAGAAGAAAGGGACCTCTTGGATGAATCAAATAGTGTCGGTGTAATTTTAGAACAATGTATAAAAGGCACAAAACCGACACCTGATAAGACTTACTTTCAAAAAGGTATAACTATTCACAGAAAATCGGATTTTTGTGACGATATTATCAAGCTAATTCTTGAAGATTGGGATAACTTTGAATTAACACCCGAGCTAAACGAATTGTGCGAATCTATTTATAAGCATATTCAAAGTGCAAATAGCTAAATACTTTAAAGCCGCATAACGTGGCTTTTCCTAAACCCTCAACTTCCCAAACTCTACATTTCCAATACCTGGGGACTTGAAGAAATACTCAAGCTTCTTAAGCGCTTTGATATCTTTCAAAGGAATATCGCATTCTTCGGCCATACGCATGGCGTCTTAATCGACGCTTGCATGCCTACCCATTTGTAGATGCTTTGCGATAGCGTGGTTTTACTCATTTCAACCACTCGCTGACCGACTGAATGCACCACAATGCCAAACTTACGGCCTACGGCTAGCAGCCAGACATAGGCGCCCTTTTCTTTGCCTAATGACTCGGTAACTTGGGGCACTTCTTCACACACTACATGCAATTGTTTTTTGTACTTACCATCGCCCAAAGCTTTGACGATTTCACAAAAGCGCAAAAAGTTTTCACGGGTTTCTGGTACTGTGAGCGCAATCTTAAAACCGCTTTGGGTTTTGCGCCCTGCTATTGCGGCCTTAAAGAATTTAGTAAACGATTTATAGCGCCTTACAGTACGACCTTTAAACTTGCCGCTGTAGTCTTCATGCGGGTACCAAAATAAAATTTGATCGGTAGCTTTGGTTGTTGGCAACAACTTAACAGCGGTTGTTTTACCGCTGCCAGTGCCGCCAACATACAAACAGTGCAAAGCACTCAACGCATTATTTGAATTAATGGGCTGCATCAACATCGCTTGCCACCTCGTTTTGCTCAACTTGCTCTGTTTCTTTTTTGGCTTGCGCATCACGCGCTTTTAACTGCTTAATCTGTTTTACCGAACTAAACATAAACGAGCCTAGCCACAAGGCGCCCAATATCTCGTCTTTGTAGTTACCCAATAACCCCGCTGCGGCTGGCGCATACTTTTGAATTAGTGGTTTCATTCGGGCTGCGCCAATTTTTTTAGACGACTCTTTAATAACAAAATCAGGGTGAAAGTGTTTACGGAAAACATGTAGATGCTGACCTCGCCCTAAAAAGATCAGCGCAATACTTAAAAACGCCAGAAATGAGCTAGAACTTAACTTACTTACAGTACTGTTTTATACAGGCATTCGCCCATCAGAAGCCGCCGCATTGCAATGGGTAGACGTTGATTTAATCAATGAAGAATTGAAAGTGTGCGAAGCCGTTATTTGGGATTCAAGCTCACAAAAGGCCGTGACCAAAGGTACCAAAACCCGCGCTGGTAATCGTGTGATTGAACTACAACCCGAAGTTATATCAGCACTTGAAACACAAAAAGAATTAACCGGTAGCAATGAGTTTGTTTTCATTGAACCAAAACAAAAGCGCCAGCTAACAGGCTCGGCGCAAATTCGTAAAAATATATGGTTGCCAGTATTAACCGCCAGCGGCGTGAGATACCGCCACCCTTACCAAGCCCACCACACATTCGCCACCATGCTAATCAGCCAAGGTAAGAACTTATGGTGGATTGCCCGACAAATGGGGCATGACAGCCCAGAAATGCTATTTAGGCATTATGGTAATTACATTAAAGAGCATGACAAAAAAAGCCGCTAATGCGGCTTTTTCATTCTTACTTAAGTTTTTGCTCTTCAGACTTAATGTCATACAGCAGCATCATTTTCTCAAGATGAATATTTTTTTCTATCAGTTTTTGGTTCTTTTCTTCTAGGAGCTTATTTACTTCTTTAAGCAAATCAATCTGCATGTTATGACCACTTTCATTGGTACTAGTTCTACCTTTGTAAAATTGCATAAAGCAATACACAGAACTAATGAATAAGGTTAAATATATGTAATATTCGATGAAGTTAAACTTTTCCTTATTTTCTTTGTTCCTTTCTTCATGTATGTACTTTTGATTCTCAAAAACTTTTGGTTCTCTTAGATTGCAATTTGATTGATCACTCTTAGAGCCAAAAGTTTCGCAATACACTTTCTTAGTTTCATATATTGCACTATCAACTTTAAGTTCTATTAGTTCTCTGTGAAGGGTTTCTTCTGCTCCAGAAGAATGAGTTATCATAATTAAACATAAAGGTGCACACATCATAATCCAAAGCAGGAAAAAAAGTTCTATGTAGGTATAAATTACTTTTTTCACTAAATTCCTTAATTAGTTTTTTATCATTTTTGATTTATTGAAAGGCTCATCTACCAAAACTCTCCATTAGCTCGGGTAGCTCATTCAAGCCTCTTTCTAGTAAACTTCCCTTGTTAAGAAGTCCCAAAATAATTAGAAATACAAATAAAATTGTTATAGATAAAACTGTGGATATTGGGGAGCGCTGTAATGCAATAGAAAAGCATTTTAAGCCTAGTTTTTTAAGCTCTTTAGTTTGTTCCACTGATGCTCTATCTATTGCTTTTTCTGAGCTTCTTTCAGCAAGCTCTTGAACTAATGGCTTTTCTCTTAAATTAAACATTACACTAAAGAAATGCCAAGTAATCCTAAAAATTGCAAAAGGCATTTTAGTAAAAGAGAAAGCAGCAAACAAAGTTTGCTTTAATTTCCTTGGATTATCTCCACCTAAATAAGCATCAACTTCTTCTGCTAACCTAATCCTATTTCTAATAGAAAACCAAGTTACAAACAAAATGTAAAAACATACAAGCAACGTAAATATTGCTAAATCAAACATACTAATCGACATTCTCAATTTCCTTATCTATTTCTTTTAAATCTGCCCTTTGGGCTAAAGCACTCATCCTATACTCATGGTCTTGTATGAACTTAAACCTTTTGAGCTCACGCTCTTCCCTATTGTTTAAATACAAATAACCATACCTAAGTACAATTAAAGCCATAGCAATTATTGAAGATGAACCCCAACCCGCTGACACAAATTCTTTTAGTGCAGCTAAATTTTTAACCATACAATCTTAATCCTTGACCGAGCAAAAACAAACAAATTTCACTATATTTCAGTTGCTTGTAATCTACGGAAAAAGCATATATTTGTCACGTATAATGTCCCACTAACAAGGGCCATGTTGATTTATAGCAATAACAGGTAGTTATAGAATTGTGTACGGCGGTTCAAATCCCCCAGCTCCACCAAACGTATAAATCAAGACATCTCAGGATGTCTTTTTTTATGCCTAAACCCTAGCAATTAAACTCCATTTACCCTCGAAATAACTTGTTTGGATTCCACCTAAATCTATCTAAGCGCTCAGACCTTTAAGTCAACCTTCAATTTTTCTAGCAATCCCTGCTCATTTCCTGTAAAAAGCGTGTCTATCAGCTATATGATAATAATGTTTATTTGTATTTAACTAATTTAGTAGGTATCGATGAGTAAGACTTTGTGTGAGTGGAAGCGTAAAGATATAGAAAGTAAGCTATCTCAGCTTGCCGAGATTGTGTCGCCTAGTCATTTTATTTGTAAAAAATGTGCGCGTTCTGCCAGTGATAAGAAATACCTTTGTAAAGGCACTAAACTGAAATAATCATTCGCATTCTTACTAACAATTTTACCTAAATAGTCATTCACCACGATTTATTATGCGGTGAGCTTTAATGAGAGTGATTGCGCTTTTTGCTTGCGCCGTTTGTTGCCCTGTTTTTCTTCTAAATTGTTATTTTTATTTATATTTCCTGCTGATCTACTTGTATTCGTGTGCGTATTAAAGAACAATGCATGCATAAATTTTTTGAGGAGTCCCGCTATGCTAGCCCCTGCAATGGTTGAAAAGTTAAACGAGCAAATTAATTTAGAATTCTATTCTTCAAACCTATACTTACAAATGAGTGCTTGGTGTGAAGATAAAGGCTTCGAAGGTGCCGCTGAATTTTTAAGAAAACATGCCGTTGAAGAAATGGAGCACATGAACCGTTTATTCACTTACGTGAGTGAAACAGGCGCGCTGCCTATTTTAGGTGCGATTGATGCACCTCCTCATGAGTTTAAATCTTTGGGTGATGTGTTCAGAACTACCCTTGAACATGAATGTGAAATCACAAAAGCGATTAACGAACTTACGCATGTTGCTTTCACGACGCATGATTACTCTACGTTTAATTTCTTACAGTGGTATGTTGCTGAGCAGCATGAAGAAGAGAAGTTGTTCAAAGGTATTTTAGACAAACTTGAATTAATTGGTGAAGACGGCAAAGCACTATTCTGGATCGATAAAGATCTTGCTGAATTAGCTAAGTCAGGTAGTTCATCTATCATGGAAGCGGGCGCTTAATCCCCCACAGCTTTCATTTAAAAAGCAAAAAGGTAGCGAATAAGCTACCTTTTTTGTTTATACCAATTCTCAATCATTTTGAGGGACTAAAACTTTCCTGCAGGTGGCCAATTTGGGTTATCTATTTCATCTTCCCCAACTGCATCTTGCGCTTCAAGGGCTATTGCATTTGGCACATTGTCTTTAGGAATACAAAGTTCTACCACGTAGTTGTTTTTATCATCCGCTCTGATTTCTTCTAGTACACCATATAACTGTTCAACGGTCGTTACTTTGCGACCTTGCCCACCAAATGCATCGGTAATTTTGGCAATTTCCCAGTTTGGTAAATCGTTATATTGATATACATCATTCAAGAGTTTATCTGGGTAGTCGACTGGCGGTTGTCTAAATGGATTAGGATTAACCAAGTATTGCTCAATACCATATATGCCGTTTGCGATCACGAACACAACCGTGTTCTGCCCATAAGCATGTTGGTCGGCAACCGCTTGGCAGGTTTCATGAAATGCACCGTCTCCAACAACAACAATGGCGCGTTTATCCGGATAGGCACATTTAATCCCTGTACCCGCAGGCACTGAATATCCTATTGATAACCAGGCTGCTTGGGCTACAAAGCCATTTCGGCTTAGTACTTTGACGCTTTGTGCACCAATCAATGGAAAGCCTGCATCGACTACCATAATGTCATCTTCAGTTAGCCACTGGCTCATCGCTGAGAAAAAGCTGTCATAGCCTAACGGCTGTACAAGGTTATTTTGACTTGAAAGCAATGTAAAACTTGCTGAGTTTTGAACCCTTATGCCCTTCAATTGCAGCTGTTGGTTCGCTTCATGAATTGCTTTAAATTCTTGTAACATGGCGTGCAAAAATGCTTCTAAAGTGACTGATGCGAAAAATTCAGCGCCAACAAATACGCCACCATGAGCCGCTAAAATCGTGTTGCTGCTGCAAATATCTTCGTTACCAGTGTCTTTGCCCGTTGTCCACGCGCCTACACCTATGAGTACTCCATCATCGCCAACTAGCTTTTCTACTTCATGCCTCTTAAGGGTAACACACCCTTCAAAATAGCGATGCGTCTCCTCAATCACTGACTTACTAAGTGCCGAGGTAACAAAGTGAATATGCTGATCGGGCACCGTATGCGTCTCATTAATGAAGTCGAGTAGAGCTAAAAACTCATCCTGAAGTTGATAGCGCTGTAGTTCAACACCGGCCCAAAAAATACTTTTTGGCTTACTACTGATCAGTTCTACTGCTGCTTTGGCTGCATTTTGAGCCTCGCTGACCGTATTGGTTGCGCCAACACCAGAGCTGAGTTTGCCACTTGGCTTTTGACATGCTGCACGCCAGACATCTTCTGCTACTTCAAAATAAATTGGTCTACGCTCTGTAAGCATGGCGGTAATCGCCGCATCAATCTGATAAGGCGCTTGTTTAGCATTGGTGATCCGCTCGGCTGCCACAGTTACAGGTTTAAACATATGAATGTCGACAAACTCATAGCCTGTTGTGTGCGAATAAAGCAACCCAGCTTGTTTTGAAATTTGATCTTCTTTATTAGTCGGTGCGCCGTTTATTAAAATCACAGGCACTTGTTCAACATAAGAGCCCGCAATGGTGTTTAGCAAACTAAATGCGCCCACACTATATGTCACATATAGCGCACTCACGCCTTTGAGTCTTGCATAGGCATCAGCGGCAAAGCCTGCACAAATCTCATTGGCATTGCCTGAAATTTTTATCGGTGAATTATCGTCAGCTAAAATTGTATCTAAGAAAGCGGCGGTGTAATTGCCTGCAACCCCAAACATCTGTTCAACACCAATTTGCTCCATGCGGGCTTTTAAATAATCTGCGACTGTATATTGCTCTGTAATATTCATAGTTTCTTTCCTGGAAATACAAAATGAAAAAGGGCCAAAAGGCCCTAAGTCTTGGGGAAGGTATTAATCTTTATCGAAGTAAGTTAAATCGACACCTAGCACCGTCTCTTCAATATGCTGCTCGCACACAGACTCTTGTGTTGTGTCAGATTCTGAATAATCCGGGTCAAAGTATTGATTAATGAGCGATTCACGTCTTTGTGCGTAGTTTGCTTTAATTTCTTCTGAAGCATCACTGTGCAATGATGCAAATGGCTTGAGATTAAAGCCTTGCTCAAGAACTAAATCGGTAGAGCGCAATGCCCCTTCAACCCAACCTTGATAATCAGAGAATGCTTCACCACATGTAAACAGGTTTGGTAATGGCTCAACTAAATCTTTCATCACCTGACGGTCATTAGCACCCACCGCCCATTGATGCACACCATAACCAAATTGTTGTTCGGCTGGCAGATCAAAGTTCACGCTACCTTGCCAAATGCGTGCACTGGTTAAAATTGGTGCGGGTACATAGTGTGTATTAAAGATGTCTTTAAAGAATTTAGTCGCTTGCTCAACAACAGCGACAGTTGCAGGGTACATGTCGCTAGGCACAGCTTCTACAAAGTCGAGTTGATTTGGGTGCTCATATTTAGGGCCTGACGCTTGTAGCGCACTCCAGAAGTTGATGTTCAAGTAGTCACAATAAATCGTCAATGCCGCAGGTTTTTTGTATTTGTCTTGCGCTGTTTTATCGAGCTCAACTTGTACTTTATCAGACGCTGCTTGGCCGCTTTCTTGATACATAAGCTGGGCTGCTAGCTTTTCATCCACAGCATAAAATGGATACACTGAGCCTGTTGGAAGATCAGCAAAGTTAGGACCAAATTCAACGGCAGGACGACCAGTTGAGCCCTCACCCCACCATGCACTATCGTAATAAAGATTAATTTTCAGTAGTGGTTGGTTTGATGCAGTTTGTAAAGTGTTCCAGATTTTTTCGGCGCGCTCTCGGTTGTCACTATTAAAGGCGTTTGATTTTGCAAATAACTTTTCTAGTGCCAAACGCGGTAAACCTAGAATGACTTTATCGGCGCGTAACGTTTTTGTAGAGCCACACTTGCAATTTCCTTGCTGAATTTTGAGTACGTATTCTTGGGCGCAATCATCGAATTCGATACTCTCTACTGAAGTATCTAAATGAATGCGTTCGCTGCCAATTTTATCGACTAATGCATTCGGTAGAGTGCTAAACCCCTTGGTAAATGTTTTGAACTGAACATTCGCGGGAAAGTCTTCTAACAGTTGATAAGCAACACCTGCGTTCATGCCTGATAAGAAGGTACCGTTAAAGCCTAGAACGCGATACAACATGGTTATACACTCTTGGCTGTAGCCCATATCGGTGAATAAATCCCACAGAGACCATTCGTTTAGGCCTTTACCATTCCACTGACAATCTAAGCGGAATCTTTGCCAAAATACAGGGCCGCGGTTTTTAGGTCGATATTTAAATTGTGGATTCGCTTTTAAGATTCGGTTAAAAACAACATTCACAATATCTTTAGGATTTACTCCCTGCTCGCTAGGAGCAAGATTATATAGCTCAGACCAAATAGCATAATCATCTTTTTGCGCGTCATTGACTGAGAAGCTTTCCCCCCTAAAGAACAATCGGTTGTTACCGCCACTATTCATAGGGAATGGTACAATTTGATTTTCTAAATCTAACGCTAAAAACAACGCCATCAATGTATCCATATCATCAAATAAGAATCGCATGCCGCCTTGCTCTTCTTTAACTTCGATGAATTCAGGATCACCAGGTTGATGATGCTGGTTTTTAAAATTAACCAGATCTGAGTCTAAGCGGCCGCCCGTTCTATTTGAACGTTCAAGAATTGCGAAGTCGCTTATTCCCGCTTCATTTTGTAATCGCCATGCACTGTACAGCCCCGACATACCGGCACCGACAATTGCTACTTTTACTTTATCACCATCTTTTAGATTGCTTGCCTTAATACCTGAGCCTAGTTTGTAGTGAGTCATCATAATTCCTTAACATTTTCACTTAAAAATATTGAATGGCGTTAGCCACTTACCATTTAAAAAATCGCAACACTACTCTCTCCATTGAGTAATTAACGCGAAAAGCGCTTCCTTATGAAAATAAAATGTAGCTGATAAGTAGTTAAAGTGTAATTACAAGCAATTACAAAAGTGTGTTGAATACGAAGGCTTTTAAAGATGAGAAGAAATAAAGTATGGGCTAAATGTAATTTAGCCCATTGGTAAGTTTGAAGTTAAAGACCGCCTTTTGTAAGCTTTTCTGGGTTTAATAACTCTGACAGTTCGTCCACTGACAATTCGGTGTGCTCGCTCGCTACATCAACAATCGGGCGCCCTTCTTTGTAGGCTGTTTTCGCGATAAATGCGGCTTTTTCATACCCTATGATTGGGTTGAGAGCTGTTACTAGAATAGGATTTTTTGCCAGTGCTTTATTAACGTTTTCTTCGTTCACATTGAATGTTGCAATGGCTTTATCGGCGAGCAGTCGACTAACATTCGCCAAAATATCGATACTTTCAATAATGTTATGCGCAATCACAGGTAGCATGACATTGAGCTCAAAATTACCTGATTGACCCGCTACCGAAATTGTGGTGTCGTTACCAATCACTTGAGCGCTTACCATGGCTGCCGCTTCAGGAATAACCGGGTTTACTTTACCAGGCATAATTGAAGAGCCCGGTTGCAGTGCTTCAAGTTCAATCTCAGCAAGACCTGCCAGTGGCCCTGAATTCATCCAACGTAAGTCGTTGGCAATTTTCATATTCGCCACAGCCATTGCTTTTAATTGCCCTGAAAGACCCACGATCGCGTCTTGCGAGCCAATATGATAGAAATGATTGCTACTTGGTTTAAAGCGAATACCAATATTTGTACTTAAATATTGCGTGAACACCTTGGCAAATTGTGCATCGGCATTTACACCTGTGCCTACTGCTGTGCCACCTTGTGCAAGTTCGTAGACTCTTTCTACGCTACTTAATATACCTTGGTACGCGCAGTCAATCTGATGCTGCCAACCACCTAAGGTTTGCGCAAATGTTACGGGCATTGCATCCATTAAATGCGTACGACCTGTTTTAACTACATGACCGACTTGTTTAGATTTTTGCTCTATCACTTGTGATAGGTGTTTTAACGCAGGTAATAGCTCATAAACTACAGCAACCGCACTACTGACATGAATAGCAGTTGGGATCACGTCATTTGAGCTTTGACCCATATTTACGTCGTCATTAGGGTGGATCTGAATACCACTTTGCTGTGTTGCAAGTGTCGCGATCACTTCATTGGCATTCATATTTGAGCTTGTACCCGAGCCTGTTTGAAACACATCAACTGGGAATTGATCTAAGTGCTCACCTTCAATAATACTTTGCGCTGCTTTGGCAATTGCCTGTGCTTTATCTTGTGAAAGATGCCCTAGCTCTGCATTTGCCTCGGCCGCCGCTTGTTTAATGTAAGCAAGTGCTCGAATAAACTCTTGCGGCATAGTTAACTTGCTAACTGTAAAGTTATTGACTGCACGCTGGGTTTGCGCTTTATAAAGTGCGGCTTCAGGCACATCTAATACACCCATGCTGTCTGATTCTTGGCGAAATGTAGTCATCTTTGACTCCTATAAAAATGGATTAAATTCACGACACAGCACTCTTGCTTCAAGCTCCAGCGCCAAATATTTTTGTTTATCGGCTTGCTGCTGTTTGTAGAATCGCTTCAAAGCGAGAAGAGGCTTATATAGCTGCTCAAAACATTGCTTTCTGATTGACTCATGTACGAGTGGATCAGCAATTTTATTGAGTAACTCATTGAATACTCTTTTTAAATACAGTTCTTGTAACAATGTGCAATGACTGCTGCCGTACCATTTTGCTAATGCCAAACTGCCCTCAATATATTGAGATACCAAAACAGGTGCTTCTAATTGAGGTCTTCGACAGTGGGTTTTTAAACAAGGTGTGTAACAAGCAATAGTTTCTTTCAAACACATATGAACCGACTTTAAAATCACAATTGATAATCATTATCATTACAGTTAATCAATTGGTTTTCAAGTTTGAATTTGAAGAATTTAAATTGCTGTGAATAATCAGAAGAAAGTTCGGACACTGAGGCAGGAACAAATATGAACAAATTCAGTGATTACGCGGCGTAATTATTTGAATATAAGAGTGATGTAAAATCGCTGCTACCGAGCCACTCCTGTAACACCGACTTTATGTCTGGTACTCAGACTGATATTGAAAATAAACGCGATGTGAAATCGCAGCTACCTAACCACTCCTGTAGCACCGACTTTATGTCGGGTACACAGACTGATAATGAAAAAAAACGCGATATAAAGTCACTGCTACCAAGGCCACTAATGTAGCACCGACTTTATGTCAGGTATGCAGACTTATTTTAAAAATAAACGCGATATAAAATCGCTGCTACCGAGCCACGGCTGTAGCACCGGCTTTATGTCGGGTACGTAGACTGATAATGAAAATAAACGCGATATAAAATCGCTGCTACCAAGCCAATTCTGTAGCACCGACTTTATGTCGGGTAATGAGACTAATAATGAAAATAAACGCGATGCGAAACTGCTGCTAAAGCAATTCTTGAGCAGCAACTTTATTTTGGGCGTTTAAATACAAAAAAAGGAGTGAAATTCACTCCTTTTTTATCATTCAAAACAAGCTAATTGCTTATTTTAATTTGCTGTCTAGCTCTTCGATTTTTGCTTTCCAAATCGCAGGACCTGCAGTGTGCGCGTTGTTACCATCGCTATCAACTGCAACTGTTACTGGCATATCTTCTACTTCAAACTCGTAGATTGCTTCCATACCTAAATCTTCGAACGCTACTACGCGCGCTTTTTTGATTGCTTTAGATACTAGGTAAGCTGCACCACCTACTGCCATTAAGTAGATTGATTTGTTTTGCTTGATAGATTCAACTGTCGCTGGACCACGCTCAGCTTTACCGATCATGCCCACGATACCAGTGTTTTCTAGCATTAGATCGGTGAACTTATCCATACGCGTTGCTGTAGTTGGACCTGCAGGACCTACAGCTTCGTCGCCTACTGCATCAACAGGACCAACGTAATAGATAAACTTGTTCTCGAAATCTACACCTTCAGGTAAACCTTCACCTGACAAGATCATGTCTTGAAGACGCTTATGCGCTGCATCACGACCTGTTAAGATTTTACCTGAAAGAAGAACAGTCTCACCCATCTTCCAATCTAGCGTATCTTCTTTCGTTAGTGTGTCTAAGTTTACGCGACGTGTGTCTTCACCCACTTCAAACGTCAACTCTGGCCAATCTTCAACTTTAGGAGCTTTAAGATCTGCAGGACCTGAACCGTCTAGCGTGAAGTGAACGTGACGTGTTGCTGCACAATTCGGGATCATTACAACAGGCTTAGATGCCGCGTGTGTTGGCGCTGTTTTGATTTTAATATCAACAACCGTTGTTAAACCACCAAGGCCTTGTGCACCAATACCTAACTTGTTAGCACGCTCAAAGATATCTAAACGTAGCTTTTCTTCAGCTGTTTCTGCACCGCGCTCGATTAGCTCGTGAATATCAACCGGATCCATCAGTGACTCTTTCGCTAATACCGCTGCTTTTTCAGCTGTACCGCCGATACCTATACCTAGCATGCCCGGTGGACACCAGCCTGCGCCCATAGTAGGTAGTGTTTTCTCAACCCAAGCAGCAACATCGTCAGATGGGTTAAGCATAACCATTTTAGTTTTGTTTTCTGAGCCGCCGCCTTTCGCTGCGATCATCACTTCAACTTCAGCGCCTGGTACCATGTCGATGTGTACAACTGATGGCGTGTTGTCTTTGGTGTTTTTACGTGCGCCAGCAGGATCAGCAACAATTGATGCACGAAGTGGGTTGTCAGGGCTGTTATAAGCGCGACGTGTACCTTCATCAACCATTTGTTGCACAGTTAAGTCTGTTTTATCCCACTTAACATCCATACCTACTTTAACGAAACACGTAACGATACCTGTGTCTTGACACAGTGGACGCTTGCCTTCAGCAGACATACGAGAGTTAATTAAGATCTGAGCAATCGCATCTTTAGCCGCTTTGCTTTCTTCTTTATGGTAAGCCTTTTCTAACGCTTGAACGAAATCGAGTGGGTGGTAATAAGAGATATACTGCAATGCATCTTCAATGCTGTCGATGAAGTCTTGTTGACGGATCATACTCATGACGGTTCCTTAATAATCGTAAGTCAAATATAGCTTACGCCTTTAACATGTTGACGGTTTTAAGTGATATACACATCACTATTGTAAAACTGGCAAATATGATACCCTCCTCGCCCGTTTCGGGCTAGTTTTCAGGTTCAAGTAAATGATAAATGAGCAAATCAATTGTAAAAAATTAGACATTAAGCTATCTACTGAGTTAGTTTTTGAGCAATTCGCCCATTTGCCTCACGCAGTTTTATTAGATTCAAGTAACGCGCAACACGAAAATAGCCGTTACGACATCATCAGTTTTGAGCCAAAACACCTCGTCGAAGCGAAAAATAAGCACGTGTTTTTGGATGGTAAACAACAAGCACAAAGTTGTTTTGCCATTATGCAATCACTGTTAAGTGATTTATCGAATACACAAACCGCTGAAAATTTACCTTTTACTGGTGGATGGTTAGGTTACTTTGGTTACGACTTGGGTCGTTATATTGAATCCATGCCCGAGTTGGCAATCGAAGACATTAATATGCCTGATATGAGTGCAGGTCTATATTTAGATGCACTGATTTTTGATAATCAGACATCTGAGTGGTTTTATGTTTCTCAGCCAAACTTTGATCGCCTTGACACGTATTTAGCGGCAATTAACAAACAAGCTGCAAAAGCAGTTCCTTTTAAGCTTACTTCTGAGTGGCAATCGAATCTTGATAAAAGTGCTTACGAAAAACAGTTTGATAAAATTCAAGCTTATTTAAAAAGTGGCGACTGTTATCAGATTAACTTAGCTCAGCGCTTTAGTGCTGAATTTAATGGCGCACCTTGGTCAGCCTATAAAACCCTTAGAGCACACAACAAAGCACCATTTGCTGCTTTTATAAATCACCCACGAGGGTCTATTTTATCGGTATCGCCAGAGCGCTTTATTCTTGTGGAAGACGGCAAAGTCGAAACCAAACCAATAAAAGGCACACTGCCTAGGCTAAAAGAAGCGACAGCCGATAAAAAACAAGCCGAAATACTTAAAAATAGCCCTAAAGATCGCGCCGAAAATGTGATGATCGTTGACTTACTCCGTAATGATTTAGGTAAAGTCGCCAAACCGGGCACTGTGACTGTGCCTAAACTATTCGATATTGAAAGCTTCCCTGCTGTTCATCACTTAGTGAGTACCGTACAAAGTGAATTAGCTGAAGGCAAAACCGCTATTGATCAATTAGAAGCGGCTTTTCCTGGCGGCTCTATTACAGGTGCACCTAAAATTCGTGCCATGGAAATTATTGAAGAACTCGAGCCTCACCGTCGCAGTGTATACTGCGGCTCTATTGGTTATATCAGCGCGTGCGGCAAAATGGATACATCAATTACCATTCGTACTTTAGTATGCAGTGAAGATAAAATTCACTGTTGGGCTGGTGGTGGCATTGTTGCTGATTCAAAAGCTGCTTTGGAATATCAAGAAACTTTAGATAAGGTAAACAAAATACTACCTATACTTAGTAATAGTTAGTCGATAATTAAGCCAGGGGGTAAAAGTGAAGTTATCAGACATAATATGCAAATTTAATCTTAGTGCCCCGCTTATTAATTCCAAAGCATATCCCAATACCAGAGCCAGTGCCGTTTTGTTACCACTACTAGAAGTAGATAACAAAGCTGCACTACTATTTTGTAAACGCGCCGCTTATTTAAAACACCACCCGAGCCAAATCTGTTTTCCCGGTGGTAAGTTTGAACAGTTTGATCCGTCATTACAGGCCACTGCAATACGTGAAACCAATGAAGAACTGGGTATTTCTCCAAGTCATATTCAGTCTATCGGCCAATTACCTACCCATAGCACTTTAACTGGCTTTACTATTTCGCCTATTGTCGCAACCTTACAATCGCAAGCAGCCTGGCATACTGATAGCGATGAAGTTGAGCTTGTTTTTACTATCAGCTTGGAGCAATTATTCGATGAAAATAATTGGCAAAGCATAGAGGTTCAACTAGGCGGAAAACCCCGCCAATTCGATATTTTTCCCACTGAACATGGCTTACTTTGGGGTGCGACGGCTAAATTAGTCAAAAACTTTGCTCAACTGGTCAGCTAAGCACCATTCTGAGGGTGCAAAATAGTTACATTGCAATACTTTAACGTTATGATGTGCGTCCGTTCAAAGGCAATGTTGAGTAGAAAAATATGATTAGTGCATTTGATATGTTTAGTATCGGGATTGGCCCGTCGTCTTCGCATACGGTCGGCCCAATGCGCGCCTCACGTCTTTATGTAAAAGATTTACAAGAAAAACAATTAATCGACAAAGTTACTTCTGTCAAAGTTGAACTATATGGTTCACTTGGCCAAACAGGTGTAGGCCACGGCTCAGGAAAAGCTGTGATTTTAGGGTTAGCAGGTTATGACCCTGAAACCATCGATGCCGATGCAGTACCTGAAATTTTAGACACCATCGAAAACGAACAAGTTATCTATTTAGATAAAACTCATAAAGCTAAGTTTCCAAAACAGGGGGCGATTGTTTTTCATCGTCGTAAAACTTTACCTAAGCATTCAAATGCCATGGAAATCTTTGCTTATGCGGGCGATGAGCTACTTCACAGTCAAGTCTACTATTCTATTGGTGGTGGCTTTATCGTAACCGAGCAAGACTTTGATAAAGAAAAACAAGCAGCACTCGATATTCGCGAAGAAAACCCAGCACCTTACCCTTTCAATAATGCTCAAGAGCTATTGGATATGTGTAAAGAAACTGGCCTGAGTGTGTCATCTCTGATGATGGCAAACGAAAAAACACTTCGCGCGGAAAAAGATATTAAAGACGAACTCTTTAACATCTGGAGTGTTATGAAAGCTTGTATTGAGCGTGGTATGCGTACCGAAGGAATTCTACCGGGCGGCTTAAAAGTAAGACGTCGTGCACCAAGCTTATACTTAAAACTAAACGTTGAAAATAACAACGATCCACTACGTGCAATGGACTGGGTTGATTTATTCGCTCTAGCCGTAAACGAAGAAAACGCAGCCGGAGGCCGTGTAGTAACTGCACCGACTAATGGCGCGGCGGGGATCTTACCTGCGGTATTAATGTACTACCATACATTCATCAAAGAAGTCGATGCAGAAATTGCCACACGTTATTTATTAACCGCTGCAGCGATTGGTATTCTTTATAAAAAGAATGCATCAATTTCAGGTGCCGAAGTGGGCTGTCAGGGTGAAGTCGGTGTAGCTTGTTCAATGGCAGCAGGTGCACTCACTGAAATCATGGGTGGTAATGTTGTGCACGTTGAAAATGCAGCAGAGATCGGCATGGAGCATAACTTAGGTTTAACATGTGACCCTGTTGGTGGCTTAGTTCAAGTTCCTTGTATCGAGCGTAACGCTATGGGTGCAGTGAAAGCAATTAACGCTTCTCGTCTTGCTATGCGTGGTACGGGCGATCAAAAAGTATCGTTAGATAAGGTCATTAAGACCATGCTTGATACGGGTAACGATATGAAGACCAAGTACAAAGAGACTGCACGTGGTGGTCTTGCGGTTAATATTATCGAATGTTAATACCAACTACAGTTTAGAGACAAAAAAGGCTGCGATTGCAGCCTTTTTTATTAATAAAAAATTATCCCAATACTCTTAATTAAGCGATCTATTTTGAGGCAAGAAAAACTAGTCGATAACGAGGCGTAAATTTTGCTATTTAGTTGTTCTAAATAAGAAATTTTCAACGACGTTAGCGTCAGTTTTAGTCCCTCAAAATGATTGAGTATTATTGAGGGTTGGTATTACTTCACCGGTAATTTTATGTCTTTAAACAACTCATCAACATCGTCTTGGTTACGAAGTAGACTTGCTTTCTCGACTAATTCTTTTGTTAAGTGAGGTGCAAAACGCTCAATAAAGTCATACATATAACCGCGTAAGAAGCTGCCCTTTCTGAAACCGATTTTAGTGGTGCTCGCTTCAAACAGGTGGCTGGCATCTATACACACTAAGTCAGTGTCAGTTTGTGTATCTATAGCCATGGTTGCCAATACACCAACACCTAGACCTAAGCGAACATAAGTTTTAATCACATCAGCATCAGTCGCTGTAAAGACAATATGTGGCTCTAAACCATGAGCGTTAAACGCTTTATCAAGTTCTGAACGACCAGTAAAACCAAATACATAAGTGATCAATGGATACTTAGCAATATCTTGAACCGATATATTCTTACCTAGCTTCGCCAAAGGATGGTCTTTAGTAACTACGATGCTTCTGTTCCAGTGATAACAAGGAAGCATAACTAAATCGCTATAAAGATGTAATGCTTCAGTTGCAATAGCAAAGTCTGCGTCACCGCGAGCAGCTGCATCGGAGATCTGTTGTGGCGTGCCCTGATGCATATGCAAAGACACTGCGGGATATTTTTTCATGAATCCTTGGATCACACCCGGCAGTGCATAACGCGCTTGCGTGTGCGTTGTTGCTATATTCAATTTGCCTTGATCTGGCAATGTATGCTCGTTAGCAACCGCTTTAATTCCCTCTACTTTAGAGAGTATTTCTCGCGCAATATTGATAATTTCGTTACCAGCAGGCGTAACATGGGTTAGATGCTTACCACTGCGACCAAAAATTTGCACACCGAGTTCATCTTCAAGCATTCTAACTTGCTTTGAAATACCAGGTTGAGATGTATAAAGACTTTCAGCCGTTGCTGACACATTTAAGTTGTGATTGAGGACTTCTACAATATATTTTAATTGTTGTAATTTCATAATATTTTTATTGTTTTAGTTTTTCATGAGCAGCGGCGTCATCGTTGCGCCATAAAGCATTTTGCCCTAATTACCTAAGGCTAGCATATTTACCTCAGTTCAGGTAGCAAATGCCTCATTTGTTTACATCTCTCCATTATTTAAATCTTAAACTATAATAAAAAGCTATGAAATAAATGTATTTTTTATCAGATTATCGTGTTGAACTATTCAGAAAACGATTATTTCATGTAAGATAAAAACGGTTTAAGAACTTTATGATTGAGAAGTCGCTATGCTTGTTCCGATAATTATTATGCTAATCATTGCTTTGATCATCATTGCCGTATGGGTCAGTGCAGTTCAGCAGCATAAAGAGAAGCAAGAAGCAGAAAGAAGAAAAGAGCTCGCAAAACAAAAGCGCATCATTGAAGAATCAGAAGATGTTATTGTAAACAGCAGTAACATTCCTATGTCTGAGTTTATTATTCAAGTACTACAACGCAGAGTGCATGATGCTTTATCGACCATGGTAGAGTTATCACCGACTTCCCGCGAACTTAAAAACCGTTTGCACGAATCAAAAGAAAGAATGAACTCGACACCCGAAAATGCCAATAACTCTGACAACCTAAGTCTACCTGATAGTGACAAACAGTTAATCGCTCTAATTCAAGGCATAAAGAAATTAAGAGGCGTGCTTCGCTCTGAACATTCAAAAGGTAAAGTTGAGACACAAAAGTTTGTTGCTGAAGATAGAAGACTTGAAAAGCTGCAATTGAAAATTAATGTTGAAAGCCAAATTAAGCGTGGTGTTGCCGCCAGAACAGCGAACATGGTTGGCTCTGCGAGACAATACTTCGAAAAAGCTTACGCGACTATATGTGCGGTGACATACACAGATGAATACGTAGCGAGTAAAAAGCAGCAATTAGAGTCTTACTTGAACGAGATAAGTAATGAGCTCAAAGCCTCTAATGCTTCTTCTGTAAAGCAGAAAAAAGAACAAGAGCAAGACGATTTAGATGTATTATTCGCACCAAAGAAAAAGTGGTAACACTTTTTCTTTGGCTCATTGCTAAGCGTTTAACTTAGCGCAAACTTTACTAAGAATAACGCCGTTAATACCCAAACACTCACGGTTATCTCTTCTTTTTTCCCACACACAAATTTTACCGCCGTGTAAGCAATAAAACCCAGTGCAATACCGTGCGCAATTGAGAAAGTAAGTGGTGTCATCAATAACACAACACTGACAGGGATCGCATCAGTCATGTCATCCCAATTCACTAATTTCAAATTTTGCAGCATAAGTACTGCAACATACAAAATAGCGCCTGCTGTTGCATAAGCTGGGATCATTTGAGCTAAAGGTGCAAAGAAAGTCATTAATAAGAAACACACACCCACAACTACCGCAGTTAGACCTGTCCTGCCCCCGACTGAAACACCTGAAACAGATTCGATATATGAAGTCGTGGTTGAAGTGCCCAGCATTGAACCGGCAATTGTCGCCGTACTATCGGCTGATAGTGCACGCCCTAAGCGTGGCATTCTGCCTTGCTCGTCTGCTAAACCTGCTTTTTGAGTCACAGCGACTAACGTACCCGAAGTATCAAACAGATCTACAAACAAAAATGCAAAAACAACACTTAACATTGAAAGTTCAAGTGCACCAGCTATGTCTAGCTGCATGATAGTTGGTGCAATAGAAGGTGGCGCTGATACAAGCCCTTTGTATTCAATTAAACCTAAGCTCCATGCAACCAAAGTAACTACAAAAATACTGATCAAAACGCCGCTTTTTACGTCTCTAAACATTAATGCTGCAATTACGAAAAAACTTAAAATTGCCAATAACGGACCTGCGCTCGTGATATCCCCAAGCTGCACAAGCGTAGCTGGACTTGCAACAATAATTTCAGCATTCTTTAACGCAATGAGTGCCAAAAACGCGCCGATCCCAGTCGCTATTGCCTGCTTTAATACCAGTGGAATAGCATTAATTATCCACTCTCTCACTTTGAACAAGCTTAAGAATAAGAAAATACACCCCGACAAAAAGACCGCACCTAACGCTGATTGCCAAGTGTAACCCATGCCTAATACAACACCATAAGTGAAGAAAGCATTAAGGCCCATACCAGGCGCTAACGCTAAAGGATAGTTTGCCCAAAAACCCATAATAAAGCAGCCTATTGCCGCTGCAATACAAGTGGCAACAAATGCCGCACCAAAATCCATGCCTGTCTGCGCTAACATTGCTGGGTTTACAAACACAATATAAACCATAGTTAAAAAGGTGGTGAGGCCAGCAATTAACTCAGTTTTCACACTAGAGCCTTGATGCTTAATAGAAAATAGCTTTTCGAGCATAGATGTTTCCATTGGTAAAAGTTAAAAGAAATTTATAATTCTTATAAAAGCGGCGCTATTCTAGCGGTTAATGGCAATGATTAAAAATGCAAATCAAGTTTCTATGATCTGAGTTCTTAGAAAGCGATTTGGCTAAGTAGAGAATGACATGCAAGAATGGATGAAAATGATTTTGTAAGCGAAAATTGCAAAAGATCGCCTAACATACAGAAACCTTTAAAAATTAACTGCATATTAAGCATAAAAATATATAATTAAGGATTCATGTGGCAAGAATTTAGCATAGCTTTATATAATGAAGACACAGTAGCTAAGTTTTTGACTACAATATTAATAAGAATTTTAGAATAGGTAGAGTATGGATAAATCGCCAAATACTAGCGCGACGCATCATGACTTAGAGCAGCAATTATTCAATGTGCTTGAGTTTGTTACAACACCGCCAAATGGTGAGCTGCGCTATCCAAAAGAGCATGACTCTGTGACTGCTTATAAAAAAGGCTTGTACTACCTGCAAGAAAAATCCTACCCATTAGCAGCAAAATGGTTGCGTATGGCCGCGATGTCGGGTGATAACAAAGCGCAATTTTATTTGGGCCTTATGTTTATAAAAGGACAAGGCGTGCCTCAAAGTGCATTCCATGCAATGGCTTGGTTATCTCTTGCTCAAAGCCAAGGTGTTGAAGCTGCATCTGCAGTCATAGAACAAATAAAACCGCATTTAACAACCAAGCGAATTAAAGACGCGCATTGCTATGCCGCAACCCTTTATGAACAGATCCATCAACTGCAATTCAATACAGACCTCAACGCCTAAATACATACAGTAGTTTTGTACAGAAAGTACTGTATAAAACTACTGTATAGCTAGCCGCCACTAAATCAAAACTCCACAACAACATCACAACAAAAACATAAACCATTGTTTATTAATATCTTTTTATAAACCCTGTTATTTATTGATTAAAAATTGACATTTTCTTCTTGCATTAAAATACTGTATAAACTACTGTACACAGATACTGTATAAACAACCAGTGAGATGATCATGTTACAGACAACACGTGTTTTACCTAACTCAGTAGAAAAAGCAGAAACGTCGAAAACGGTAAATTTTGTAGAAACACCAGATGAAATTTGTGCCAGCTTAGAGCTGCTTAAGATCATTCACCAATGTAACCACAAGCAAGGTTGGACTCTACTAATCGCCCCTGATCATATTCCGAATAAAGATATGCTCGAAGCAAGTTCAATTGATTCAAGCAAATTACTCGTTATCAGAAAAAAGCATATTGTCGATTTAGAATACGTTCTAAATTCAGCGTTAAATAACGGTAATTTTGCAGCTGTGATCACTTGGACTGATATCACGAACGAGCAGCAACTTTCTCAGATGTGTCTAAGTCAAACTGATATCTCACTTTACTGTTTTACTCAAACTAACAATAAAACGTGTACAATAGAGCGCAAAGCTAGCTAATAAAAAAGACGCTCTTATGTGTTACTGTTCAAATAATCTGCCATATGAATCTTGTTGTGCTGTATTCGTTTCAAAACAACAAACGCCTCAAACGGCAGAGCAATTAATGCGCTCTCGTTATAGTGCTTATGCAACAAATAATGCTCAATATATTTTAGAAACCTATGCCAGAACTGAGCAGCAAAAACATGAACTTGAGGATATTGCTGCATTTGGTTCTTATGCCGAATTTATAAATCTAGAAATTATTACGACTAAAAGTGAGGCTGAATTTGATTATGTTGAATTTAAGGCTCATTACTTGGCTGATGGAAAACATTGCCAGATCCATGAAATATCTCGATTTATAAAAGAGCAAGGTGAATGGAAATACCTTGATGGTGAGTTGTTTGATGTGCCTGAAATAAAAATATCAAGAAATGACCCATGTCCATGTGGCAGCGGTAAGAAATTTAAAAAGTGCCACGCTAACTAATCTCTCTTTCTTAATTAATCAGGCGGACAGCTGTATCGCCTGCTGCATTTCTCCACTTTCTAATTGATCATAGAAACCAACTGCATCCATTTTTGGCTTGTCAGCTTCCAACATTCCCGCTCTTTTAGCTAATATTTTAGCTTGTACGGTCGGCTCACAGTTATCAAGAACAACTAAATCAATATGCTTTTTATCATCTCTAATATGTAAAGGCTCAGGATCAAGGCAATTTCTTAAACGTAATTCAGTTAAACCTTGTTCATGAAGTAAGCGACTGTTGTGCTCACCTATCAACATATCGAATTTTTCAGGGGCCATTTTTTGCTGGGGACCAATTTGTAATTCTTTTTTTAATGCTGACTCACTGCGATCTGGCTCGCTTGTTTCTGACTCTGGTAAATGAAATTCACTGAAGTCGAGCACATTAGGTGAAAGCATAGCCAAACAAAGCGCAAAGTCAGCACGACGATCTTGCGCCACACTTTTTGCTAGTGTGTCACCGAGCTGATGTTCCTTGTTTAAAATACGCTCTAATTGCATAGAGTTTCACCGATTATTTCAAAAGTTATATTTTTATCGGCATTTTTTAAATTTTCTTTAGTTGTTTTCTTTACTTAATAAAAAACTTTGTTATTATCAGCGCCGTTGTTTAGGAGGGGTTCCCGAGCGGCCAAAGGGATCAGACTGTAAATCTGACGGCTCTGCCTTCGCTGGTTCGAATCCAGCCCCCTCCACCATAACAACACAATACAACTTGGAGGGGTTCCCGAGTGGCCAAAGGGATCAGACTGTAAATCTGACGGCTCTGCCTTCGCTGGTTCGAATCCAGCCCCCTCCACCAAGTTGTACAAAATTAGTTATCCCCCTGTGGAGGGGTTCCCGAGCGGCCAAAGGGATCAGACTGTAAATCTGACGGCTCTGCCTTCGCTGGTTCGAATCCAGCCCCCTCCACCACTTCTTATTTATTCACTGAAACTAAACCTTACTCAATCATCAGTTTTTTTCCGTTATCGTTAAACCACTTTCTCGCTGATTTATAATTTCCATACTGTTTTTCGACAAGCATCCAGAACTGTGCGTTATGTGCTAACACATGACAATGAGCAAGTTCATGAATAATCACATAATCAATCATCTCTGTTGGTGCACCTGCTAGTAAGCAATTAAAGGTTAAAGCTTGCTTGCTATTACAGCTCCCCCAACGACTTTTATACTCTCTAACTTTTACACTTGAAATAGAACAGCCCATCGCTGTGCTAAAGCGCGCCAGCTTGGTGTTCAAATATTCTGATAATTGTGAGCCCAAGAAAGTGATTATTGCTTTTCTGCACTCTACTTGCTGTCTTTCCAGATCAGAAGGTAAACAAATACGTCTTTCTTCATGGCTAACCACCATCTTTTGGACATTTGAATAATCAACATCGTATGTTTGCCCGAATAACAACAGCTTTCTTGTTCTTAAAGGGTCTTGTTTGCTTGGCAGTTGCTGCAACTTAGACTGTTGTGATTGCACCCAGTTATTTTTCGTTTCAAGCCATTGTCGAAGTGAGTTTTGACAAACCTTGAAAGGCGCTGAAACTATCACTCTTTCTGGAGTGACTTTAATCGCAACCGACTTTCGACGCTTGCTTAGCTTTAATTCATATTCAAACATTATTAAGAAAATTTTTTACTTCACATTCAATACCATAAATTTGCTGCTACCTTTAGTGTAATAAGACTTTAAAGGGGTTAATTTATGAATGATAAACCTACTTGCCAATATCAATCTCCTGATGGTCATAAATGCCAAGAAATCGATATGGGTTCTGGTCTTTGCTTTTGGCATGATGCAAAGTTTGATAAAAGTGGGCTTGAATTATCGCAAAAACTTGAACGTTATGCCAAGCGTGGTGGTTTACTACAAGGCCTAGAATTAAAAAGAGCGAACTTAGAAGGTCTAAACCTAGTTAAGCATGATGATCATCATGGCTATGATTTATCTTATAGCAATTTTTACCGGGCAAACCTTCGTGGAGCACACTTATTTAATAACAAAATTGAAAACGCTTCTTTGATGAAAGCAGAGCTTCATGATGCAAGCTTACACTGCTGCAAACTGTCTAACTCAAATTTACTCGGAGTGAAGTTAAACAATACCCGCATCGATAACATTGATTTAAGTGGAAAACTACAGCAAGAAAATGAGGCCATATTAGCAAGCAAAGAAAAGCGCCTAGATGATGCCGCTGATTTTTACCTTCAATCTGAAGAAACTTACCGTATATTAAGAAAAGGTGCTGAACAACAAGGTTTATTTGAAATGGCTGGTAACTATACTTATCAAGAGTTACGCATGCGCCATTATCAATATCCTAAAAATTCAAAAAAGCGCTTTGTTAGTGCTGCTGTTAATTTACTATGCGGATATGGGGAGAAACCCGAAAACGTTATCCGTTTTAGCTTATCAATGATTGTGTTTTGTGCCTTTATGTATTTTATGTTTGGGATCAGCTATCAAGACCAGATATTGGCGGTTAATTTCTCAGAGCCTTTTAGTGATAACATCAGCGCCTTACTCAATAGTATCTACTTTAGCGTTGTGACATTCACGACCTTAGGATACGGAGATATTACCCCAATAGGCTTTTCTCGCTTCATTGCTACAATTGAGGCCTTTATAGGTAGTTTCTCTTTAGCACTATTCGTTGTGGTCTTTGTAAAGAGAATGACGCGCTAATCGCGCCATTCACTTCACAAATACATACTAAAATTTAAAACTGACTTCTAGAGTAACTTTAAATATTTAAGTAATCTGCATTACTCGTCTTTTGGCCAGTTAAATGGAATACTGGGAACAGTAAGCCCTCTCGCAGCCAATGCTTCTGGTACTGTCAGGCTAGTATCTGAAGAGCCCCACAAATCATTCGTAAATACTAAACTGCTATCTTCGGCAGCGATGTCACCTAAAACACCACTTAAATCTATATCAAATAAGAAACTACCTGAACCATCATAGTCACAATTTGTTGTCGGCGCATATTCAATATTGGCTCTATGATCATTGCCAAGATAAACACTTAAACTAGCATCATATTCAAAGAATTGTCTTTGAGTTTTAGCAACCAGCGCATGGCTTGCACCTGGTCCAGCCCAATTACATATAAACCCTTGGATCCAACCGTCAGTGTCTGTGACTTGTTCACCATAGCCAAAATGTGCTTCACCGTTATCTAAACTTGCATCATTAAACCCTATATTAAAGATCCGGCTGTGAGAGTCGTTCACACCCGCTTGCCAGACATAGCTGTAACTACCAGCAAGAGAAGTTAAATCGAAATCAGCACCTAAAATTGCAAAATTTTCACTCCAACCATCGCTGTTAGAAGTGCTATACGTATTATCAACATCTACTAAACCATTACTGTTAAATACTCCTGTGGCACTGTGACCGCATAATGTGGCATTTCTTAATTGTAAGTTCATCTCATCATCTGCTCTTTCATACGCGAGAGACGCTGCGAACGTCCGTTCATTTTGACTACAATTAAACCCTGGCCACTCTATACCTGCCACGCCTTGCTTCCCTTCAACCGTGTATTGTAATAACCCTGTATATTCCGTTTCTTCTGAACTAGGCGTATGAGACATTGAAATAGTAATTTGATAGTCATTTCCTGACACTTGATAGTCCATTTCTGCATTGTACGTCCAGGTATCTGATGCAAGAGAAATGCTCGCGGAATCGAAGCTAACACTGGTTATCCCGTGGGCATTCATATAAGTAGTGAGATCAAGCGTTGCGCCCTCTTCAGGCAAAGATTCACCTTCGCTGTCTGCTACACTAATAAAACTCGCAATAACCATTAATGCCATTTGTGTTTGCGATTCAACACCAGAGAGCAGTGCATTTACTTGCGATACGGCGCAAGCGTTCCCACTGCTATCTTCTGCAAGCCACAAACCCAAATCACCACTGGGTAACGTACCTGAACTACTGCCTGTACCACTCGCTTCAGGATGATCCTGATACATTAACTTGGGACCAAAACAATCTGAGTTAATGCTAACTTGATAGAAAGAGGCAACATCAAACGCATCTGAAATAGCAAGTTCCCCTGCTAACACCTGCCCTATTTGCTCCGTTGCGGAAAAATAACTAGAGACAGTTGGACCAAAGAGAGGTGTACTTGGCGCGTAACTCGGGCTGGATTTTGCGCGTTTTTGCTGAGTACTGTCAGCAAAAGGTGATGACACCATTAAACTAGTAGGAAAACGTAAAGCGACTTTAGGCGCTTCAGTTTCGTCATTCGTTGAATGAGTTGGCTCTGGGGTAGGTGTCATATTCTGACTATCTTCAGAGCTACTTGAACCGCAGCCTGATAGACATAGTGAAACAGTTAAAACAGCGGGCAGGTAAGGCTTCATACTACAAACTCCGTAATTGGCTTTAATAAAACGATTAGCAAAGCCTCAGAAAATTGCAAAACCCCTTTTTAAAATTGTAGACATACTCTCTGTAAATACGATCTAGATTGTGTTTATTTCTCTTAACCTTAGCAGCATCAAGCCAATATATTAGGCGCAAAATGCTCACAATAACTTACTGTTTCTTACAATTCGAAGCGTGATTTCGAATTGCTCTTTAAGTGATAAAAAGCCGCTACATGCGGCTTTTAACTTTATTTGTTGCTTGGCTATTAGCTGGGTCATCGGGCCAATAATGTTTTGGATAACGCCCTTTCATTTCTTTTTGCACCTCTTTATAGCTATTTCCCCAAAAGTGCGCTAAATCTTGCGTTAACTGTAATGGCCTTTGCGCAGGCGACAATAGCTCCATTAATAATGATAGACGCCCTTCACACAGTCTAGGGGTTTCTAGCATACCAAACACCTCTTGCATGCGAACACTGAGTTTAGCGGGTCCATCAAGTTGATACGTTAACTTAATATTTGACCCCGAAGGCACTTTAATTCTTGTTGGTAAATAGTGTTCAAGCGCTTGTTGCTGTTGCCAATCTAAGCAGCTCATTAATGCGTCTTTTAATGACATATTAATTAGGTTATCAAACTGCTTTATTTGCTCCACATAAGGGACTAACCACGTTAAATCATTTAGCAACGATTGTTCTGCCAAATCTTTAAACTGTTGGGGGTAATATTTACATGCCAAGCCAAACCTTGTTAGTAACTGCTCACACTCGCTATAGTTTTTAAATAACGATAAACCTTGATTTTTTATTAGTTCTAACCAAGCTTGAGTTCTCGCCTCAGTATCTATTTCTTGTTTGCTCTGTGTGGCAGAAAGTACAATTTGCCCAAGCATTTTTCTATCTTCATGAATGAACCTTTTCTTGCGTGGATCAAACTCGCAAACGGTTGTGTCTGAGATTAAATAAGGTAGGTAACTTTCAAGCTCATCAAGGTGCAATTGTACAGCAGAAAATATATGCGCCCCTTTTTGTCCCCCTAAAGAAACAACAGCCAAATAGTCCGCTGTCGGCCACATTGTTTCTTTGACTTGCACGCCGGCCCCATTTGCCATTAAAAAACCTTGCCCACGGCGCTTCGCCACTCTGTCTGGATAAGCCAATGCCACCAAAATTGGCAAAGCGGACATTGGTAAGTTTTGCTGCTTGCTGACATTTAAGCGGCGGCACCAATACTGAAAAACGTGCTTAAAACTTGCAGAGGGTTGTGCCAACATGCTCGCTAACGCAATACTGAGATCAAACTCCTGTTGTTTTCCCTGTTCCCACATGCTGACCAGTGCGCATGCCAGCGTGCAACAGCCAGGAATTTGGGTTTCAAGTTCACGCGATTTTAATAGCATATGTGCATAACGAGGTTCAGTGCCAAAGCTATGAATTTGCGTGCCGAACTTAGTTAACTTACCATCAGCATCTAATGCTTCTAACATTTGCAGTAATTGTTTTGCTTGTTTGAGTTGTGCATTTGAAGGCTGATCAAGTAAAGGCAATTCGGTGATATCACAACCCCATATTTTTGCCTCAAGCATTAAGCTACTAATGTCAGATGTTTTTATTTGTGGTAAATCATGTGCTACACGACGGTCAAAATGCGCCTTTTCACCAAGACGATAAACCACTCCCGGCTCAATTCGCCCTGCTCTACCTGCACGTTGAATAGCTGAAGCTTTTGAGATTGATTGCGTATGAAGTTCACTGACGCCTGTATTTAAGTTATAAACAGCAGCACGCTTTTTACCACTATCAACTACAACTCGAACGCCTTCAATGGTCAAAGATGTTTCGGCTACGTTAGTGGTGAGCACTATTTTTCTGCGCCCATTTGGGGCGGGTGCAATCGCGGCTTGCTGCTGCTGCTTGTTTTGCTCACCAAATAAGGTAACGACATCAATGTCGTTATCAAGAGTACCTAGGTTTTTAGCAACAAAATTGATCTCTTTTTGGCCTGGCAGAAAAACCAAAATGCTCCCTTCTTGCTCTTCTACCGCGCGCTTAACCAAAGCAGGCATTGCAGCAAGCCAATCAGCTTCATTACGAAATGGTGCATACACTTCATCAATTGGAAAACTGCGCCCTTCTGAGCTGATCAACGGGCATTCTAAAAAGCTTTGATAACGCTCTGAATCTAATGTTGCTGACATGACTAAAATTTTTAAGTCATCTCTTAATCCAGTTTGGCTTTCAAGTGATAAAGCAAGTGCCGTGTCTGCTTGCAAAGAGCGCTCATGAAATTCATCGAAAATTAGCAAATCAACCCCTTCAAGCTCAGGGTCTTGTTGGATCATTCGCGTCAAAACACCTTCTGTGACGATTTCTAACTTTGTTTTACTGCTTACTTTTGCTTCTTGTTTTATCCGTAGACCAATTTGCTCGCCAACCGCTTCTCCTAATTGTGACGCCAGAAAATTGGCAATATTACGCGCAGCTAATCGGCGCGGCTCTAGCATCACTATTTTATTAAATTGAGAAGACAACATGAGTTGCAAAGGCAACCAAGTAGACTTACCAGCTCCAGGAGGAGCCTGTAATAACACTCTTGGATGAGAAGACAGGGATAGGACTAATTGCGAGTAAACAGATTCAATCGGCAGCACAAACACACTCTTTGTGAAAATCTTTTTGCCAAGTTTATCATGTTAGAGGCTGTTGATTATATCTTCTCTGTTCGAAATAGCCTGCAACTTATTTTGTTTCACAAGTCGTTTTGCGTCTTTGATAATGGTATCTGCTGCAATAGGTTCATCGATATGTAACTCAGTGATCCCTACCCATGCATTTCGTCCACCATGTTTTGCACTATACAAACAAAAATCTGCTAACTCTAAGGTTTGCTCCCAATCAAGGATGATGCTATCTCTCAACAGGGGGTAAGGGGTAAACCCAAGGGAAGCCGTAACCGCTATGTTTTGATTATTTTCAGTAAAAGAATGGGATTCGATGCTGACTCTGATCCTTTCAAGAATTTCAGCAGCCGCTTCACGAGAAATATTAGGCATAACCAGTAAAAACTCTTCACCTCCCCAGCGGATAATCACATCATTTTGCCTTATCGCATGTTTAAGTAAGTCGACAAACGATTTAAGCACACCATCCCCTGCACTATGGCCAAATGTATCATTGATACTTTTAAAGTGGTCAATATCTATCAGGCATAGAATGGTCGATTCCATAAAGCTTTCATGAGGTAAATACTCATCAATATGGGTAAAGATAAAATGGCGATTGTAAGCACCGGTTAAGCTATCTGTGTAGCTCATTGCTTGTAATTGTTTATTTCTAATCGCAAGCTCTTTCGTTCGCTCTGCCACTTGCTGCTCTAACATTTTTAATGTCCGTTTATTTTGCCAGCGCCAATACATAAAAAATAGCAAAGCGAAAAATAGCACCACTAATAAAATAATACGTTGTTGTAAAAGCGCGGTATTTTCTATGGCTTGCTTTTGTTGTGTGATCTGCTGCTGCTTTAACGCGTTATCTTTTTCTAGAAGCGTTAACTGCTGCCTTTGTTGCTCAAAATCAAACTTAGCTTCAAGTTGCAAAAGTTTGTTATTACGTTTTTGCAGGTCGAGCGCCTTTTGCGTAAATGCATATCGCTTTAAATACAAATGTGCCCATTGGTAATCTTGAATTTGCGCAAAGCTAGATGCAAGCGTATGTTGCAATTGTGCTTGCTCTTCTAAAAAACGCGTATGGAATGTACTCTGAAGTCCATCTTGCGCCGTCAATATAGCCTTAGTAAAAAAACCAGCCTGCAAAAAAACCTTAGCCTGCAGCACCTTAATCATTAACTGCGTGTAATGCTGCTGGGTCCCTATGTTGTATTGGGTTATTTGATCAACCAAGCTTTGTGCTCCAATGTGATCGCCCAAATTGAGTTTTATTTTAGCCTTTTCAATTAAAAGCTCGACAAATACATCTTTGCTCATGTTTGGCTTGCTGATCGCATTGTCTAATACATAAAGTGCTTGCAAGTAACTACCTTGGCTAAAGTAAATTCTTGCTTTCCAAAGACAGATCCGTGATCGTAGCGTGCTCACCTTAGGCAATTGCACAGCCAACAAGTCGATTTTCTGCATTTTCTCTTTCGCTTGTTTAAAACGCTCCAGAGACACCTCAAGACGAACAATTGATAAATAAACGCTGATCAACAAGCTGGGATCTTTTAGTTCTGTTGCAATATCAAGAGCTGCTTGGTTTAACGCTAAACTTTCTCTGTAATCACCATAGCGGTGTTTTAACAAAGCGACTAGTAATAAAGCTTCGGCTTGAACTTTCGCGTTACTTGCAGCTTGAGCTTCTTGCTCTAATATTTTTAAGTTTGGTAGCAACTTTAAGTCGTATGTTGCTAATACCGCTTTTTTATATATTTCCAGTTTCGCAGGTAACTCAGCAAAACTTTTAGTTTGTAATTTTGCAGAGCTAGGTTTGCTTGACACTTCAAAGCAAAAGAAAAATACAATTAATGCTATAAAGCCATGAGTATATTTGATCATTGTTGCCCCGGATTTAGCATTTGAATATTAATCGTTTGCCAATCCGTGACTTTTTCATTGATGAAACCTGACTGCTTTAGCGCTTTTTCAATGGTGCCATTTGCACGCAGCAAAGCGAGTCCTTTGTTGAGAGCCTGAAACACGCGTTTCCCTTCTGGATGTCGTTTACTCACCACAAAATGCCGAGAATCAGGTAAAAATACTTTCAAGTTGTTAATCGGTACATAAAGCCGATTTTCAAAATTCAATTCTAATGTGTCACTTACACTAAAGTTAATCAGCATGGTATCTACTACATTGGTTTCAACCATTTCTAACATGGTTTCCCAAGGGCCAATAAAGCTGACAATATTTAAATCGGTATTATGCAATGCTCGCCAATCTACTTTCCATCTCGGGTTTGCCACGACAGTGAGATCCTCAAGCTGAGATTTTTCTAAATTATGTAAATGAACGTTTCTTTTTGGTACATAGAGTCCCGCTTCATATTCTCCAAACTTAACCAGAGGTTCACTGACATAAAGAGAACCGCGGTAATCAAGAATGTCTTCATGCCACACAGAGCGCGCTAAAATTAAACTATCACCAGCAATTAAATCTGAGTATTCCATGATATTTATCGATGGCTTAGGATTGAAGATGATTGTTCTATCTAAGCCACCTAACACAAGAGCTTGCTGTAATAAGATCATTTCAACAATCTCAATGTGCGAGCCCTTTGTAGATGCATGAAAGTCGGTAATGTCTAATGGCGAGCGACCATTCAAAAAGCTTTGATAGCGATGAGTAAAGTTTTCACTTTGCATGATATCCACCACTAAAGGGGTTTTAGCAACTGCAAAGTTTGGTAGTAAAAAGGATATTAGGAGTACAACAAAACGCATAGATAACACCATCGAACAAAGCGCTCTATGCACTTTTTGTGAACATTATATGAGCGACAGTATTAATATCAACAAATTTAATGCAAAAGGATTAAATAAAAACGGCCGAACAACACAAAAACTTTACAATATGAAAGATTTAAAGCATAAAAAATCACCTAAATACATTTTCTTAATATTTAAATTTTTACTTGAGTAACAAACACACCCCGTACTTCTATTTAAAATACATAAATTGAACGATTAAAGGTGAGGTTATGTTCTTCAATATTTTAATAAGGCTTACAACGATGTTATTATCGGCTCAAATCAGTCCAACAGTGGCGTAATCATGGAAAAATACGAAGAGCTACTTGTCTCTATTAGAAAAGTTATACGTGCCATAGACTTGCATTCGAAGCAATTAAACAAGTCATCTGGCTTGACCGGTCCACAGCTATTGATCATGCAAGAAATTGCACGTGTAAAAGGTGTAACAGCTAGCCATGTTGCGAAACAAATAAACTTAAGTGCAGCAACTGTCACAAATATTTTAGACAGACTCGAAAACAGAGGGTTAATTGAGCGAGTTAGAAGCTCTGAAGACAAACGACGTGTTGGGTTATTTTTATCTGAAGATGGTAAGACTGCATTAATTGATGCACCTCAACCTCTTCAAGAGCATTTTATTCAAAAATTTTGCCAACTAGAAGAGTGGGAGCAATCCTTATTGCTTTCATCTATGCAGCGCATTGCTTCAATGATGGATGCAACAGAAATAGACGCAGCACCTGTACTTGAAATTGATCCGATGCACATCAGTAGCCAAAAACAGGCTGAGTCAGAATAAGTCTCTTAATCACGGGCAGCACTTGTTTGTAATACTGCCCTTTTGATTACACCAATCACTCTGCCAACTTTTTAAACCAGAGATTCAAAGATTTAAATTCATCTTCAATTCGGTTGTTATTAGTTAGCCGCCCACCAAACTCATATTTTTGCTGCGAAAATATCTTGTTGACTGGAAAAGAGGTCGCCAAACATAAGGTATAAACGTATTTTATATCTTGCTGTTTTAAAAACTGCTTAACTTTATTTAAAAGCGCGGATGCTATGCCTTGATTCTGAAATTGCGTCATCACGCCCAGATCGTAAATACGCGCATTGCTGGTGTCTGCATCTAACTCCACTCGTAAGCAACCAACAATAACGCCCATATAATCAGCGCAGTAGTATTGCACGCCATGATTCATACTTGTCTTAATGAATTCTTCGTTACTCACTGGAGATGAGTAATTGGTATAAACATGCCCATATAATTTACTTAGAGCACGAATATCGGTGAGATTGCAGCTTCTGAATTGAACCGGCTCGTTAAACTTGCCCGAATGCCAAGGGTTAGCTTTTAAGGCTTTGGTAACGATTTCATCGTATTGTTGACTAAATTCACTTTGCTCACGATTTTTATCTAAAAAATAAGAAATAAATACCGCATCTTCGCTTCCGAAATAACCTGGCACTGTTGCTTCAATCTTATAGCCTTTTTTCAAAAACGATACTAACTGTGAGCCTTTTACTTTTGCGATTATCTTGCCATAACCTTGCGCTAAAGCGACTTGAACTAATGCGTCATGGAAAGTATTCGGGGTTTTTATCGTCGAGTCTGTCACATAAATTCTGCTATTTAGCTGACCGTGGCGGATTTGATTAAATTCAACAATTTCATCACAGTCGTAATAACTACTTGCTACGGCTGACATGATCTCTCCATAAATAAGTTAATGCGAGAAAACACTTACTAAATACAAATCATTGTCGAAAATAATTTGATTTAAAACTTTAAAACGCACACACACCCGCACATCAAATTAAGGTTATTTGTTTATATTCAATATCTTATAAATTTAACCAAGGAGGGCATGACGCTACAAAGCGGCTTTCAAATACTTTGTATTCGAAGCATATTACCAATTATTAGAACTCGAATCAAATTACAAATCGCTAAGAACACTAGCCATAAAAGCTACATTTCAGACTATATTTACAGCAAACACCCAGTAAATTTGAAAATAGCACCATAAAAACTCCCCTACCCTCGATTTAAAACAACTTAATCAATATAAAAACCACCAAAAAACTACAATCACAAATCATTTTAACTATAAATTTAACTACTCAAACAAAAATAATTAAAACCAAGCACACAAAACAAAACCCAGTACAAAACAACAACTTAAAACACATTAATTTATAAATACAAATATCAAAAACCAATGCAAGCTTGAAAAATTACTTAGAACTCTATAGGATTTATTTTAATTGAACGGTCAATTAATAAAAAGTTATGCCAAAAGTAGGAATGGAACCGATACGTCGCCAACAACTCATTGAAGCAACGTTAGAGTCGGTCGCAGAAGTGGGCTTACATGCCACGACCATAAACAGCATTAGTAAAAGAGCGGGCTTATCCTCAGGGATCATTAGCCATTACTTTGGAGGTAAACAAGGCCTCATCGAAGCGACTGTGCGCTTTTTATTAAACAATTTAAAAACCAGTTTGATCAGTAAAACTCAGCAATCTTGCTCTGCTGAAGAGCGGTTAATGTTCATTGTTGAGGCTAACTTTTCAGTTATCCAACAACAAACCAGTAGTACAAAAACTTGGTTAAGTTTTTGGGCGCAATCAATGCATGATGAACAATTGCACCGATTGCAAACCGTAAATGCAAAACGCTTATACAGTAACTTAGCATTTTCTTTCAAAACGTTAATGCCAGAACACGATGCCAAACGCGCTGCTAAATTAGCGGCGGGTATGATCGATGGCTTATGGCTGAGGGCTGTTTTAAGTAAGGCCTCAGAGCAAGAATTTAAGCAAGCTGAGCAGCTTGCAAAACATTATGTGTCTTCCCTCATTTCATCTTGTGGAGCTTAAAAATGACCACACCTGTTTATCAGAATTTTATCCATGGCCAATTTGTGCCGAGCCAGAGCAAAGAAACTTTTGCAGTCAAAAACCCTGCAACTGACGAAGTGATTTATCATGTCGAAGTTGCAGATGAGTCAATTCAAGAAAAGGCCATTGCCAGTGCTCGCGAAGGTTTTGCAGCTTGGTCAGCAATGGTCCCTATCGAAAGAAGCCGAATTCTAAACAAAGCCGTTTATTTATTACGTGAGCGTAACGACGAGCTAGCAAAAATCGAAGTATTAGACACAGGTAAACCAATTCAAGAAGCGGATTGTGTCGACATTCAAACTGGCGCCGATGTAATTGAATACTTTGCTGGTCTTGCTCCAACACAAGTCGGTACACAACAACCCGTTGGTAACGACTTTTTCTATACCCGCAAAGAACCTTTAGGTATTTGTGCAGGTGTCGGCGCATGGAACTACCCGCTACAAATTGCCTGTTGGAAATCAGGCCCCGCTCTTGCTGCAGGTAATGTTTTAATCTTTAAGCCATCAGAAGAAACACCTCTTGGTGCAATTAAACTGGCTGAAATCTTCATTGAAGCGGGTATGCCAGCAGGTGTATTCAACGTCGTACAAGGTGCTGCTGAAGTCGGACAATGGTTAACAACACATCCTGAGATCGAAAAAGTATCGTTCACTGGCGAAGTTGGCACAGGTAAAAAAGTCATGCAAAGCGCCGCATCAAACTTAAAAGATGTGACCATGGAGCTTGGCGGCAAATCACCTTTAATCGTATTTGATGACGCCGATATCACAGAAGCTGTAAGCGCAGCAATGCTGGGGAATTTTTACACCCAGGGCGAGATCTGTACTAACTGTACTCGTGTGTATGTTCACAAATCTGTCTACACACAATTTATTGACCAGCTTAAAGCTCGCACTGAAGCAAATATTATCGCAGGAGATCCCCTTGATCCTAATGTTAATTTGGGCGCGCTTATTTCTAAAAAGCACCAAGAATTGGTGCTGGATTACATCGAAAAAGGCAAAGCCGAAGGCGCCATTTTATTAACAGGTGGCCATGCTTTATCGCCTGAGTCTGCCCCGAACGGTTACTTCGTTGCACCGACTATTTTCACAGACTGTACTGACGACATGACCATTGTCAAAGAAGAGATCTTTGGTCCAGTTATGAGCGTGTTAGTTTTCGAAGATGAAGCTGATGTGATCACCCGCGCTAACAATACAGAGCTAGGGCTAGGCGCCGGTGTATTTAGTCAAAACATTCAACGCGCACACCGTGTTATCCACCAGCTTAAAGCCGGTATTTGTTGGATAAATAGCTATGGTAACTCCCCTGCCGAAATGCCAGTTGGCGGTTATAAGCAATCAGGTATTGGTCGCGAAAATGGCATCGAGACTTTAAATAGCTACACACAAACCAAGTCGGTTTATGTGGGTATGAGTCAAATCGAAAGCCCATTTTAGGAGTCTAACATGCAGTACGATTACATCATCGTCGGTGCAGGCTCTGCGGGTTGTGTACTGGCAAATCGCCTTTCAGCGGATGCAAAAAATAAAGTGCTATTACTAGAAACCGGTGGCTCTGATAAAAGCATTTTTATCAAGATGCCGACGGCGCTGTCTATTCCGATGAATACCGACAAGTATGCATGGCAATTTCATACTGAAGCGGAACCTTATTTAGACAACCGTAAGATGCACTGCCCTCGCGGTAAAGTGCTAGGAGGGTCATCATCAATTAATGGCATGGTGTACGTGAGAGGTCACGCCAAAGACTTTGATGAATGGCAAGCTCACGGCGCACAAGGCTGGGATTACCAAGCCTGCTTGCCTTACTTCAAAAAAGCTGAGAGCTGGTATCAAGGTGAGAATACCTATCGTGGTGGTGCAGGTGAACTGGGCGTCAACAACGGTAATGAAATGAAAAACCCGCTTTATAGCACCTTTATTGAGGCGGGCGCTCAAGCCGGATACCCAGTCACAAATGACTATAACGGTGAGCAGCAAGAAGGCTTTGGCCCAATGCACATGACGGTAAAAGACGGTGTGCGTAGCTCAACCTCTCGCGAGTATTTAGACCCAATTAAACATCGCAACAATTTAACTGTGGTCACAGGTGCCCTTGTCAGCAAGGTGTGTTTGCTCGATAAAAAGGCCACAGGCGTTGAATATCGTGTGAGTGACAAAGTATTCCAAGCGGATGCTAGTAAAGAAGTCATATTAAGCGCGGGCCCAATTGGCTCTCCTCATATTCTGCAATTTTCTGGTATCGGTGAGCGCGAAGCCTTAGAAAATGCGGGTATCGAAGTTAAACATGAGCTGCCGGGAGTCGGTCAAAACTTACAAGATCACCTGGAGTTTTACTTCCAATACAAGTGTAAAAAGCCAATTACTTTAAACGGTAAACTTGGCTTAATTTCAAAGGGCTTGATTGGCACTGAATGGGTGTTGAATAAATCAGGTCTTGGCGTCACTAACCATTTTGAATCTTGTGCTTTTATTCGCTCAAAAGCCGGTATTGAGTGGCCTGATATTCAATATCACTTTTTGCCAGCGGCGATCCGTTACGATGGTAAGTCTGCATTTGATGGCCATGGTTTCCAAGTACATGTTGGACATAACAAACCTAAGAGCCGAGGGAGTGTGACTATTCAGTCAAATGACCCACTAGTGCCACCAAAAATTCAATTTAATTACTTGCAACACCAAGACGACATTGAAGGCTTTAGAGCGTGCGTTCGCCTTACGCGAGAGATCATCTCTCAACCTGCTTTTGATGAGTATCGTGATGGCGAAATTCAACCTGGTGAACATATTCAAACTGATGAACAGATTGATGAGTTTGTTCGACAAGCCGTTGAGAGTGCCTACCACCCTTCTTGCTCATGCAAGATGGGCGAAGATGAGATGGCCGTAGTGAACTCACAAACCCAAGTTCACGGTATTCAAGGCCTGCGAGTGGTGGACTCTTCCATTTTTCCAACTATTCCGAATGGAAATTTGAATGCACCGACTGTCATGGTTGCTGAAAAAGCCGCAGATATGATTTTAGGTAACGCGCCATTGGCACCTATGAATGCCAAGGTGCACTTACATGAAGATTGGCGTAACAAGCAAAGATAAAAAGAATCACACAGGTGCACTTAACTGTTGCACCTTGCTCTTACGGTGTGCCGTTTAGGTTGAATGGGAGCAACGACATATAACAATCATAACGGGAGAAAATATGAGTTATTTCTACTTATTTTGGGAGGGTGACAATGACCTTATGGCTTAGTGCAGGCATTTTATTTACCCTACTTTCAATTGCTTTCATTATTTACAAATGGGGCAACGTCGAAGTGGTCGGTGTGACACCGGTCAAAACCTTTACCTTTATTGCTATCTTGTTTACTTCAGGCCTAGATGTTGGCTTAGTGATGTTTCCACTCACTGAGTTTGCAGGTTATGCAGACATAAACGCAAGCCCAGAATATGGCTTCACAAACCCACTTGCTATCGAGTTTGGTTTTTGGGGGTTCTTGATCTGGGGATTCTACTTCCTTACCTGCTTTTATTTCTGTGTAATTGAACCTAAAGTAAAGTTCTTCGAGATCCCTCTCGTTAAACTACTTAATAATGTTGTGATCATAGGCACCTGTGCGTTTACCGCATACTTACTACTTTCAAACCTGCCGTGGTATTTACCGAGTATGGGGGACGGTGAGTCAATCATTCCGACTTTCTACCTCATTGTATTTGCAGCCATCGCATTTGCCGTGTATTCAAGTACTGACATTAAGTATGTACGCTTTTTAAGTATTACCACCACTTGGGTATTCATTGGTTTAATTGGATTAATGTGGGCGAATGCTTTCGTATTTGGCGACAGTGCGATTTCGGGTTACTTCAATAACTTTGCCTTAATCGGCGACTATTTTGCCAACATGCATCAGTTTGTATTGCCGATTAATGATTACCATGAGTTTTACTTATTCTGGTGGTTTGCTTGGAGCATCATGATCGGTCAATTTACTTCACGTTTCGTTGGTGGACTTAAGACCTATCAAGTACTTGCTGCGATGTTGATATTCCCATCAATTCCAATTGCGGCTTGGTTTGCGGTGCTTTATCACTACCATGAAGCTGGCATTGCAACAGATGGTCTAGTGAATTTTACCATGGTGTTTGTTGGTATTGTATTTGTGATCAACTCTCTCGATTCGCTTGTACGTTTATATACAGATAATTTAGGGATCACAGTTCAAAAACTTGGTAAAGCAAAATACATCGCGCTTAACATCGCCGCGCTCTCTCTGCTGACCCTACTTTTCAAACTCAACTTTTTACAGATCCAATGGGTTGGCGCCATTGTGATCGGCATTTTCTTCGCCTGTTTTGGTTACATCTTAGTGCAAAAATACAAAGCTGTAGCCAATATTGAAGGCTCTCCAAAAGAAAATGAAATCGACTATACAAAAATAGAAACAGTAAGCTAATTATGACAACAATGATCAAAACATCTCTTATTTCTCTAGCGCTATGCTCAAATTTGGCAATGGCAGATTGGAGCACAACTGTAACAGGCGCATCTGACTATACTTTCAATGGTGTTAGCCAAACTGATAATGGACCTGCTATTCAAGCGAGTCTTGATAAAGCATTTGATAATGGCGTATATGCTGGCTCTTGGGCATCGAATGTCGATTTTGGTACCGACACAAACTTAGAGTGGGATTTCTATGTAGGCCGCTACGCTGAATTAAACAGCCAATGGAGCATTGATTATGGTATCGCTTATTACACGTATCATGGTGAAAACGCTTCTAGCGACGGTAACTACCCTGAAGTATACGCCAAGTTCGGTTTTAACAATGAGCTAGGTAATACCGAGTTTAACTTCTGGTATAGCTGGGATTATTTTGGAACAGATGCTGGCCATACTATTGCGATGGTGGCACACACCGTTGAACTTGCGCCGAACCATAATTTAAGAGCCAGCTTTGATATCTCAAACTCATTAGATGGCGATAAATATAGTTGGCAAGCGACTGACAAGTCTTACCATCACTATCGTTTAGCGTATCAAACAAGCTACGAAGGTTTTAATATTGAGGTGACAGCTGAAAACACCAACCTAGATTGGGATACAGCTGATGAACGCATCGTACTTTCTGTAGCAAGAACATTCTCTTTATAAGCTGAGTTTAATAATTGAAAGGGTGACACTTCACAGTGTCACCCTTTTTTATTTTTAGCTGCAGTTCAATGCAAATTTACAATTAAAGCAATGCGCTTAAGAGACCGGCCCTTCATCACGAAGAATATGTAAAAAGTGCATGTGTTTTTGATATTGATTTATCACATCATTGATCACAGCAGTTTCTGACCAGCCCATAATGTCATAGTCCTGCCCGCCTTCAAGTAAGTGCACTTCTGCACGGTAATAACTCTCACAGCCCTCTTCTTGATCGTGACTAAAGCTTGGTTGTACATGTTCTTTCTTATATACACCATAAATAAAGTCATGCTCTTCACCATGGTTTACAACAAGAGAAATACACTTGTCTGAAGTTTTGATTTCTACTTCAATATCGTTTAGTTCAAACTGAGCTTTTAATGCTTTAAACGCCCGCTTCACTTCTTTATTTAAAAACTGATTGATGTCTTTTTTATCTGGCGTTGAAACTATGTTATTCAGCTTTTCTTTCCAATCAGAGGTTTCTTCACTGCTCATGTTTAGCACCGCATGATGCTGTAAACTCTCACGTTTCGCACTTTCAACTTCTAATGCTTTCACTAACCCAAAACATGAGAACAATAGCACAAGAGAGAATGGCAAGGCACTGGCAATCGTCATGGTTTGTAGGGCTTCTAAACCACCTACCAAACTCAATGTTGCAGCAACCACACCAACACTAATCGCCCAGAATAGACGCTGCCAAATTGGTGTATTATTCTCACCATTTGAACACAGCATATCGATTACCATAGCACCCGAATCGCATGATGTGACAAAGAAAATAACAATCATAGCAACAGATAATACAGTCAATATCGTTGACCAAGGGAACTGCTCTAAGAACACAAATAATGCCACCGAAGAGTTCTCGCTAACCATATTTGCAACTTGCTGAGCGCCCTGTTCAACTACCATGTAAATCGCACTGTTACCAAATACTGTCATCCAAAGCAGTGTAAATGCAGTAGGCACTACCATCACGCCTAATACGAACTCTCGAATAGTTCTACCTTTTGAAATACGTGCGATAAATAAACCTACAAATGGTGCCCATGCTAACCACCAGCCCCAATAGAAAATAGTCCAACCGCCAATCCAGCTTTTTTTCTCATAAGCAAATAAATTAAATGTGTTCGAGACAATTTCTGAAAGATAAGCGCCAACGTTTTGCACATAGGCTTGTAATAAAAATACGCTAGGACCTAGTATGAAGATAAATGCCAGTAACGCTATCGCCAATAGCATATTGGCTTCTGAGAGAATTTTAATGCCTTTATCTAACCCTGTTGCCACCGACACCGACGCCAATGCAGTGATGACCACCATGATAATGACTTGATTGGTTTGGCTGACGTCAAATTCAAATAAATAATTAAGTCCGGCATTTACCTGGCTCGCACCTAAGCCCAAAGAAGTCGCCACACCAAAAACCGTACTAACAACCGCGAAAATATCGACTAAATGCCCTTGCCAGCCATAGATTTTATCGCCAATAATCGGGTGAAGTGCCGAGCGTAATGTTAAAGGTAACTTATGGCGATAGCTGAAGTATGCCAATACTAAAGCAACAATGGCGTAAATCGCCCACGCATGAAACCCCCAATGAAAGAAGGTAATTTTCATTGCTTCTTTGATTGCTTCTAGAGAGCCCTGCTCTGCCGTTGGTGGTGACAAATAGTGCATAATCGGCTCTGCCACGCCGAAAAACATTAAGCCAATCCCCATACCTGCTGCAAACAGCATGGAGATCCAAGTGCCTAATGAATAATCTGGGGTTGCATGGTCAGGCCCTAGTTTTACCGAGCCAAATCTAGATAAGCTTAGATATAATACAAAGCCCAAAATGATGGCGACGGTAAGCACATAAAACCAACTACCATTGGCTGTGATAGCGTTTTGAATATCTGCAAATAATGACTTTGCCATATTTGGGGCTGAAACAGTGATGATCATCAATAAGAGGATCACCAAAGAGGCAGGGTAAAACACCGCCTTGTTAAATTTTGCTTGTTGTCCGAGCATGGAACACCTTTTGTTTCGCTTAGAAAAGCTTTTATCTATAAGTAAAAATATCAATTTAAGTTGCACGTTTTAAACTGAAAAAATAAAGAAATAGATAAAAGCGCCATGAATATTTAATTTCACATCTAACTAATTATATGAAGTTTTCGTACAAAAGTAATCTTGGCGTTTAATTAGGAGATCTAGCGAGCTGAATTCATTTACTTAATTAATCAGGCATAAAAAAAGCACTTAACAAAGTAAGTGCTTTTTGAGTAATGTAATTTTTTGCTGAATGCCTATTCAGGCTCATAACCTAAGTTAGGTGACAACCAGCGCTCTGCCTCTTCAAGGCTCATATTGGTTCGCTTGGCGTAGTCTTCAACCTGATCCTTTTGGATTTGTGCTACTGCATAATATTTAGAATCAGGATGAGAGAAATACCAACCCGATACCGCAGCACCTGGCCACATTGCATATGAGCTAGTAAGTTGCATACCTATACGATCTTCAGTTTGTAGTAATGACCAGATCTTTTTCTTCTCAGTATGCTCAGGGCATGCAGGATAACCCGGTGCAGGGCGAATGCCTTGATAGTTTTCGCGAATAAGTTCTTCATTACTGAGGTTTTCATCGGCTGCATAACCCCAGTATTCTTTACGAACTTGTTCGTGAAGGTATTCAGCAAAAGCCTCAGCTAAACGGTCAGCTACCGCTTTAACCATGATCTTGTTGTAGTCATCTTGCTGTGCATCGAACGCTTCTGCTAAGTCGTCTTCTTCAAGGCCACCGGTTACTGCAAACGCACCAAAGTAGTCTGGTGTGCCTTTCGGGGCGACATAATCGGCTAAACAGTAATTAGGGAAGTCTGTTTTCTCAGTCTGTTGACGTAAGTGACAACTTAGCTCTAATACTTCAGTTCGTGATTCATCTGTATAGATTTCAATGTCATCACCAACACGGTTCGCTGGGAATAAACCAATCACACCAAGTGGCTTAAGCGCTTGTGTTTTTTCAAACTCATCAAGCATGGCATTGGCATCGTGATAAAGTTTTTTCGCCTCTTCACCAACAATTTCATCATCAAGAATACGAGGAAACTTACCTGCCAATGACCAAGTCATAAAGTAAGGTGTCCAGTCGATATATTCGCGTAATGTTTTAATGCTGACATCTCTAAACTCTGTAACGCCCAGCTTTTTCGGCACAGGTGGCGTGTAGTTATCCCAATCAAGCTTTGCGGCATTATCACGGGCACGCTGGATAGTAACCGGCTTACTGCGTGGTTTTTTACGCGCTTGTTGCTCACGAACCTTTTCGTATTCAGCAGTAGTTTTGGCTAAAAACTCCGGTTTTTGTGTTTTGCTTAATAGGCTTGAGACAACACCTACCGCACGGCTGGCATTATTTACATAAACCACGCCTTTGTCGTACTGAGGCTCAATTTTAACTGCAGTGTGAGCTTTAGAAGTCGTTGCACCACCAATTAAAAGTGGAATATCAAAACCACGACGAGTCATTTCTTTCGCCACATGTACCATTTCATCAAGAGATGGCGTAATAAGGCCCGACAAACCAATGGCATCGGCTTTTTCGTCAATGGCGGTTTGCAGAATTTTCTCTGCAGGCACCATTACGCCTAAATCGACCACTTCATAGTTGTTACATTGCAGAACTACACCGACAATGTTTTTACCAATGTCGTGTACGTCACCTTTAACCGTTGCCATGATGATTTTACCGTTAGTTGCCCCCTCTTCTTTCTCCGCTTCGATATACGGATCAAGGTAAGCAACGGCACGTTTCATTACACGGGCTGATTTTACAACCTGAGGCAAGAACATTTTACCGGCACCGAATAAATCACCGACCACATTCATGCCGTCCATCAATGGACCTTCAATCACTTGAATTGGTTTATCCATCGAGGCGCGACACTCTTCGGTATCTTCTTCAATATACTCGGTAATGCCTTTAACAAGTGCGTGTTCTAAACGCTTTTCTACTGACCAAGTTCGCCACTCTAAATCTTCCACTTTTTCAGCTTGCGCTAAACCAGAATATTTAGGTGCCAACTCAACCAGTCGCTCACCCGCGCCAGGGTCAGTATTTAATACAACATCTTCTACGGCTTTTCTCAGCTCTAAAGGAATATCGTCATAAACTGCAAGCTGACCGGCATTTACAATGCCCATATCCATGCCTGCTTGAATGGCGTGGTATAAGAACACTGAGTGAATGGCTTCACGAACCGGGTTATTGCCACGGAACGAGAACGACACATTCGATACACCACCCGATACTTTACAGTGCGGTAGGTTTTGCTTGATACGACGAGTGCCTTCGATAAAGTCAACCGCGTAGTTATCGTGCTCTTCAATACCCGTTGCTACCGCAAAGATATTCGGGTCAAAGATGATGTCTTCGGGTGGGAAGCCTAGTTGGTCGACCAAGATACGGTAAGAGCGCTCACAAATTTCAAATTTACGATCAGCTGTTTCGGCTTGCCCTGTTTCATCAAATGCCATAACGACAGCCGCAGCACCGAATCGCTTGATAATTTTAGCCTGACGAATAAACGGTTCTTCACCTTCTTTCAGTGAAATAGAGTTAACAATCGCTTTACCCTGAATACACTTTAAGCCCGCTTCAATGACTTCCCATTTAGACGAGTCAACCATGATAGGCACGCGCGAGATGTCTGGCTCAGAAGCAATCAGATTTAAGAATTTGGTCATTGCCGCTTTCGAATCTAACATGGCTTCATCCATGTTGATGTCGATAACCTGCGCGCCGTTTTCAACTTGCTCACGCGCAACATCAAGGGCTGTTTCGTAATCTTCTTCTAAAATTAGGCGCTTGAATTTTGCAGAGCCGGTAACATTGGTACGCTCACCAACATTGGTAAAAATTGCGGTATTTTGTTGCGTCATCTGATACTTCCTAATTCAAGTTACACGCTTCAAGACCAGCTAAGCGCATACGCACTTCAAGCTCAGGTAAGGCTCTTGGTTTAACATCTTTTAGTGCTTGTGCAAATGCTTTGATGTGTGCAGGCGTTGTGCCACAGCAACCACCGACAATATTAATAAAGCCTTCTTTGCCCCAGTCGATGATTTCTTTCGCCATTTCATCGGCTTCTAAATCGTACTCACCAAATTCATTCGGTAAACCTGCGTTAGGGTGAACTGAAGTGAAGGTTTCGCACACTCGCGACAGCTCTTCAACATAAGGACGCAGCAAATCTGGGCCTAATGCGCAGTTTAAGCCAATAGAAATCGGTTTAATGTGACGAATTGAATTGTAGAATGCCTCGGTTGTTTGACCTGACAACGTTCGACCAGAGGCATCGGTAATGGTACCTGAGATCATTACAGGTAAAGATACACCTGCTTGTTCAAACGCTTCTTCTACAGCAAATGACGCAGCTTTTGCATTTAAGGTATCAAAGATTGTTTCAATCAAAATTAAATCCGCACCACCTTCCATTAATGCAAGTGTAGACTCAACATACGCTTCCACCAGCGCATCAAAAGTAATGTTGCGATAACCCGGGTCGTTTACATCTGGTGAAATAGAACATGTTTTAGATGTTGGACCTAACACACCGGCTACATAACGCGGTTTATGCGGCTCTTTAGTGGTAAATTCATCACACACTTTACGCGCCAATTTAGCCGACTCAAGGTTGATTTCACGGCTTAGACTGCCCATTTCGTAGTCTTCCATCGAAATAGTCGTCGCGTTGAAGGTGTTTGTTTCAATGATATCAGCGCCTGCAGCCAAATATTTACGATGAATATCACTAATGACATCAGGTTGAGTTAGGCTTAATAAATCGTTATTGCCTTTCACTAACACGTGCCAGTCTTTAAAGCGCTCGCCGCGATAGTCTTCTTCTGCAAATTTATATTCTTGGATCATGGTACCCATAGCACCATCTAAAATAAGAATACGTTGTTTTAAAGCCTGTTCTAAGGCTGCACTTTTATTCGGCATAGTTGTTAGTCCTTACATCTTGGCTAACTAGGTTAATATCGTATGGCGTTGTTTGGTAAACGTAATAATTCAACCAGTTTGAGAATAACAAAAAGGCATGGCTTTGCCATGTTTTGCACGGTTTTTGGTTATCATCATCGTTTGGAAAATACCCTTCCGGCTTTGGTGCATCAGGGCTTTTAGCAAGGTCGCGTAAATATTCTTTTTGCAATGTATCGGCATCGTATTCAGGGTGTCCGGTTAAAAACACCTGACTCCCCGATTGATTTTTAATTAAATAAGCACCAACTTTTTCAGAGCCTGCTAACACGGCAAGTTCAGGGGTTTGTTGTATTTGCTCAAGTTCAATATGGCCATAACGAGAATGCGGTACTAAAAACTCATCATCAAAACCACGAGTTAGCGCACCATGCTCAAACAAACAACGGTGCTTAAATACACCACATAATTTATCGTCACGAAGTTCACGCTTTAAATCGTAATGATGATACAAGCCCGCGTGAGCTGCCCAACAAGAGAACAAGGTTGAGGTCACATGGTTTTCAGCCCAATCAAACAGCTCTTTGAGTTCTTGCCAGTAAATGACATCGTCATATTCCAGATGAGCCAGTGGCGCACCTGTGATGATCATGGCATCGTAGTTTTCATCTTTTACATCAGAAAAATAGCGATAGAACATATCTAAATGCTGCTCAGAGTTTTCTGAACTACGATGTGTGTCTAATCGTAATAAATCAACGTTAACCTGAAGCGGCGTATTCGCAAGTAAACGAATAAACTGTACTTCGGTTTCAACCTTGTTGGGCATGAGGTTAAGAATTGCCAAGCGCATCGGACGGATCTCCTGCGTTCTTGCCCGTGATTTAGGCATCACGAAGACATTTTCTTGCCTGAGTGTGGCAATGGCAGGTAGCTCATCTTTTACGGTGATCGGCATACAATTCTCCCCAACTTAATTTATGGGTGTCATTATGAACGTAAAGTCGAAAATTTCAACCTCTAGATGTTTAGATGTCCAAAATCTCAACTCATTTGTTTGCAACTGGAAAAATTATCTTGATAATCCACCCGCCAAACAAGAATAGAGTAAGAGAATACAATGGGGATCGGTGAGCTCGCCGCAATCAGCGCAGCCATAGTCTGGGCGTCATCAACAATTTTATACAAACGATTTAGCCATCATTTATCGCCCCTGCAACTAAATGTCAGTAAAGGCATAATTGCGTGTGCACTGATGTTATTAATTTTACTAGTGATGCCTGCCAGTCCTCTGCCACAATTAGCCAGCTCTTGGGCATGGCTCATTGTCAGTGGTATTTTGGGTATTGCCATTGGCGATAGCGCTTACTTTGCAGCCCTTAGAAATATTGGCCCTGCTCGCACGCTCGTCATTGAATCTCTCGCGCCAGCTATCGCTGGTGTGCTAAATATTGTTTTACTCGGCGTATGGCTCAGCGGCCTCGCATGGCTAGGTATTGTGATCACGACTTTAGGCGTTTTACTGGCAATTATACCTAAAAATCCATTACCTCAAGTTGAGCACAGCATCTACATCAAAGGCGTTGGTTTTGCGCTACTTGCAGCTACTTGCCAAGCGGCAGGCATGGTGATGTCAAAAGGCGCCATGAATGCTGAACAAATCGGTAGTTTGTGGGCTGCTTTTATTCGCTTATTTTCAGGCACACTGGTTGTCGCGTGTGTTGTCGCCTGTCTAAAAGAACAAAATCTCAAACAAGCCATTACCTTGGATGGCATAAGTCAAAAGCAATGGCTGTTTGTGGCCGTATTTTTTGGCACCTTTATTGGCCTTTGGCTACAGCTTATTTCAGTCAAACATACCGATCCGGCTATCGCTCAAACTATTTTCGCAACTGCTCCGTTGATGGTGATGACCATAGGTGCAATTCGCAATGAACCCATGACCAAAAATATGATATTGGGTGGGTTAATTGCTTTTTCAGGCGTGGCGCTGTTGGTTTTGAGTTAAAACTTCACCTCTAAGGGCTTTATAAGTTGCTGTTTGATTGACGAAATCGCTAGGTAAACTCTACAATATGCAAGTTAATTTTGAACATTAAAGGTTTCTTCTATGGCATTGCCAGATAAGTTTATTTTTTCAATGCACCGCGTAAGCAAAGTGGTGCCACCTAAACGTACGATCTTAAAAGATATTTCATTATCTTTCTTCCCTGGTGCGAAAATTGGTGTACTTGGTCTAAATGGCGCAGGTAAATCAACCCTATTACGCATTATGGCGGGTGTTGATAAAGAGTTTGAAGGTGAAGCAAATGCACTTGCTGGCACTAAAATCGGCTACCTACCTCAAGAACCTAAATTAGACGAAAGTAAAACAGTTCGTGAAACAGTTGAAGAAGCTGTAAGCGAAGTTAAGAACGCACTTGCTCGTCTTGACGAAGTCTATGCAGAATATGCAATGGATGGCGCTGATTTTGACGCTCTAGCAAAAGAGCAGGGTCAATTAGAAGCAATTATTCAAGCACACGATGGTCACAACCTAGATAACGCACTAGAGCGTGCTGCTGATGCACTTCGCCTTCCTGAGTGGGATGCAAAAATTGAACACCTATCGGGTGGTGAACGTCGCCGTGTTGCTATCTGTCGTTTGCTTCTAGAAAAACCAGATATGCTTTTACTAGACGAACCAACCAACCACTTAGATGCTGAGTCTGTTGCTTGGTTAGAGCGTTTCTTACACGACTACGAAGGTACTGTTGTAGCGATTACCCACGACCGTTACTTCTTAGATAATGTTGCAGGTTGGATCTTAGAGCTTGACCGTGGCCATGGTATTCCTTGGGAAGGTAACTACTCTTCTTGGCTTGAGCAAAAAGATGCCCGCCTTAAGCAAGAAGAAAAAGCTGAAAAAGCACGTCAAAAGTCAATTGCTCAAGAACTTGAATGGGTTCGTTCAAACCCGAAAGGTCGCCAAGCAAAATCTAAAGCACGTATGGCACAGTTCTCTGAACTACAGCAAAGCGATTATCAAAAGCGTAACGAAACAAACGAACTATTTATTCCACCAGGTCCTCGCCTAGGTGACAAAGTACTTGAGGTAAATGGTTTAACTAAGAGCTTCGGTGATCGTGTACTTATCGATAACCTGAGCTTTAGCATGCCTAAAGGCGCAATCGTCGGTATTATCGGTGCTAACGGTGCTGGTAAATCAACACTATTCAAAATGATCTCAGGTCAAGAGCAAGTTGATTCTGGCTCTGTTGAACTAGGTGAAACTGTTGAACTCGCTGCAGTTGACCAGTTCCGTGACAACATGGACGACAGCAACACTGTTTTCCAAGAGATCTCTAATGGCCAAGACGTACTTAAAATTGGTAACTTTGAGATCCCAAGCCGTGCCTATGTTGGCCGCTTTAACTTCAAAGGTAACGACCAGCAAAAGTTTGTAAAAGAGCTATCTGGTGGTGAGCGCAACCGTCTTCACCTAGCTAAGCTTCTAAAAGCTGGCGGCAACGTATTACTTCTGGATGAGCCAACCAACGACCTAGACGTTGAAACGCTTCGTGCCCTTGAGAATGCGATTTTAGAATTCCCAGGCTGTGTAATGTGTATCTCGCACGACCGTTGGTTCTTAGACCGTATCGCTACACACATTCTTGACTATCGCGACGAAGGCCAAGTGAACTTCTTCGATGGTAACTATACTGAGTATGAAGCTTGGTTGAAGAAGACCTATGGCGCACAAGCTGCTGAGCCTAAGCGTATTAAGTACAAAAAAATTGGCTAAATAATCCAAGCATTAGCTAATTTTTGCAAATCATTGATATTAAAAGCCCTGTTTATGCAGGGCTTTTTTTACACTGGAGCCTAAGTGTATTACTATCTATGCTTAGATTATCAAGATTAATTAGAGAATAACGATGGAAGAACGTAGACGTTTTACGCGTATTTTGTTTTCAAACCCTGCAACATTAATGACAGCCAGTGGTGATTACAACTGCCAAGTACTCGACCTTTCATTAAAGGGCGCATTGATCACACTACCTATAGGTTATGTGCCTCTGCAAGGTGAAGCAGCGAACTTAAAATTTCATTTGCCAGACAGTGATGTGCTTATTTCAATGGAAGTTGAAGTACGACACGTCGAGACTGAGTATTTAGGGCTTCACTGTAATCAAATCGACCTTGAGAGTGTGACACACCTAAAACGCTTGATTGAACTGAACGTGGGTGACGACACCATTTTGCACCGTGAAATTGAGCAATTAGCATTTAAAAATAACTAAACAAACTGCCATTTAAAATTAAACAAGAAGAGATAAAAATGATTTTAGAATCTTTACAAGGATTTTTGCCTTTTATTAGCTATTTCGTGATTGGTTATGCTATTACATTGGGTTTTTTATTTGTTTACAGCTCAATCACGCCGCATTGTGAATGGCGTTTGATGAAAGAAAACAACCCTGCTGCTGCGGTCGCTTTCTGCGGTACATTAATTGGTTTTATTTTACCTATCGCTAGTGCAGCGGTGAATGCTGTGTCACTTTTAGATTTTGCTGTTTGGGGTGTGATTGCCGGAGTTATGCAGCTAGTTACATTCTTTACCGTTCGCTTATATATGCCGAAGCTGTCTGAAAAAATTGAAGCACAACATTTGAGTGCTGGTTTATTCTTAGGTGCAGCCTCACTGGCTACGGGAGTTTTAAACGCCGCCTGTATGACTTACTAGGAGGCATGATGAAACGTAGCAAACACATTAAATTAACTTTACTTATGGGCGCTACTGGCTCATTAGCAGGCTGTGGTGATAGTGAAGAGTCCGCTTTATTATTTCAAGATGCGATGGAATGTAACTCTTTTGGTATTGAGTTAGAAACCTGCCAAGCCGAGTATCAACAAGCACTTGAGCAACATTTAAATGAAGCACCCCGCTATGCCACCGAGCAATTGTGTGAAAGTGATTTTGGGTTCGATAGATGTGAGTCAAACGGCGGTATTTGGCAACCTCTTATGGCTGGCTTCATGATAGGCTTAGTCGCTGAGGCTGTCGACGAAGGGCTCGATGCTTTAAAGAAAAAACGCAAACATAAACGTGCCATGTTAGGCGGGAAATACTATTCAGGTGCTAAACCTTTATACCGTAGCCGTGACGATTTCTTTAGCTATCGTAACTCAAACAATGACTATGTGGCCAGTGCGAGTAGCAGCGGTTCTACACTCGTCAAATCAAGTAAAGTAAACTACAAAGCAAAACGAAAACCCGTTACTCGTAAACGCGGTGGTTTTGGTCGTAGTGCTTCAAGAAGTAGCTGGGGTGGTTAAGCGAAAGCTTAACCTCTAGTTTCACATTATGTTCAGAAGATCATCCCCGCCTCGCCCACACTGGCAAAAACTCGCCAAAGAAACTGGCTTTAACTTTCATACCATGCATGGTGAAACTTATTGGGATGAAAGTGTGTACTACCAATTTACTTTACAGCAAATAGAGCAAGACATAGAAGATCCGAGTGTTGAACTCAATCAAATGCTTTTAGAGCTGGTTTCTAAAGTCTGTGACGATGATGAGCTCATGCAGTTATTTGCCGTCCCCGAACAACAGTGGGATTTAATTCGTCGTTCTTGGTTTAGACGGGATCCGCATTTATACGGCCGCTTTGATTTTAGTTACAACGGCAATGGCCCTGCCAAACTTCTCGAAGCAAATTTTGATACGCCCACATCACTATTTGAAGCTGGCTATTTTCAATGGCGTTGGCTAGAAGATATGGTCGATGCTGGACAGCTGCCAAGGCAAAGCGACCAATTTAATGCTTTACAAGAAGCGCTAATAAAACATTTTCGACAGCTACACCGCTTTCATCGTGCTCAACGTTTATATTTCTCGTGCTGTAAGGACACCAAAGAAGATTTAGGCACAGTTGAATACATGCGCAGCTGTGCCATGGAGGCGGGTTTAAAAACGGGCTTTTGCTTTGTCGAAGACATTGGACTCAATGACGCCAACCAATTAACCGATCTTAACAATAACCCCATGAGTTGGATGTTTAAACTCTACCCTTGGGAGTTTATGTTTACCGATGAGTTTGCACCTGCTTTATCGAATTTAAAGATGCAATGGTTAGAGCCAGCTTGGAAAGCAATTATCTCGAACAAAGCGATTCTACCTTTGCTTTGGCAAATGTATGAAGGCCACCCAAACCTGTTACCAGCTTACTTTTCAAAAGATAAACACAAACTCGATACTGCCGCTGGCATTGTTAAAAAGCCACTTTTTTCTCGCGAAGGGGCCAACATAGAGATTACCAAAGCAGGTAAAACAGTCGCAAGCTCTGGGGGTGACTATGGTGATGAAGGTTTTATTTATCAAGCTTTTCATGCTTTACCTAATTTTGATGGTAACTACCCTTTAATTGGCAGTTGGATGGTAAAAGATGAAGCTGTGGCTATGAGTATTCGAGAAGACAGCTCTTTAATCACACAAGATCTGAGCCGCTTCGTACCGCATATAATCTTGAGCTAAATTGCAGCTTTTAAGCTTTAGCCATTTAAGCATATTCGCAAATGCGCTACCATTAACACAAATCATTTCATAGGGATGAATACTATGTCGCACACTCGTGCTTTTCCTTTGAATCAACATCTCATATCAGTATCTGGCCAAGATCAACTGAGCTATTTACATGGTCAACTGACACAAGATTTGAACTTAATTAACAAACAACAGTTTTTATGGGCAGGCCATTGTTCGCCGAAAGGCAAGCTTTGGGGTGCTTTTAAGCTATTTAAACACCAGTCTAAGTTCTATTTATTAGGCAGCCCTGCTGAATGTGAAGCTTCATCGAGAGAGCTAAAAAAATATGGTGTTTTCGCTAAAGTTGAAATTGAGCTTCATGAAAGTCCAAAACTTTTCGGGCTTTTAACCAACGATTTTTCTGCAACCTGCGCGCAATTTGCAATCTCATTCTCAGACGAACAGAATTGTTGTGAGTTTGCAGACGGTATTGCCCTGAAACTCGATGAAACTCGTCTAATTGTTTTATTAAACGATGACGCAGAATTACCCAATGGCATTACGCTTGAAAAAGATGCAACTGAGTTTGCAGAAGCTGCTATCTTAGCCGGTGAACCAGCTCTGAACAGTGACTATATTGAAGAGTTTGTGCCGCAAATGATCAACCTTCAAGCAATCGGTGGTATTAGCTTTAAAAAAGGCTGCTACACAGGCCAAGAAACCGTTGCTCGTATGCGCTACTTAGGTAAAAACAAGCGCGCTATGTACATAGTACAAGGCGATGCATCTCAAGCCGTTGAAGACACTGATTTAGAAATTCAGCTTGAAGACAACTGGCGTCGTGCTGGCAAAATCATTTGCCAAGTGTTCAATGCCAACTCAAACACCTATTCTGCTCTGGCTGTATTACCGAATGATACACAATCAGATGCTACACTTAGGTTAAAACAATCTCCAGAGCAGTTGGTTTCAATCCAACCTCTTCCTTATTCTCTTGAAGATCAATAATTGGATCCTATTATGAAAATCACTAAAGACGCCGTTGTAAAAATGCACTTCTCTGTAATGGATGATGAGCAAAATACCATAGATAACACTTACGACGGTGAGCCACTTGAGATCATCGCAGGTCACGGTTACTTAGTACCTGGCTTAGAAGCGGCTATTGCAGACAAACAAGCTGGCGACACTTTCTCTGTAACTATTGAACCAGAGCAAGGCTATGGTGAGCGTCACGATAACTTAACGCAGGTTGTTGAGAAGTCAATGTTCGAAGGTATGGACATTGATGTGGGTATGCAATTCAGAGCGACCACAGACGAAGGTGAGCACACAGTGATCATCATTGGTATCGAGGGCGATGAAGTTGTGATTGATGGTAACCACCCGCTATCAGGTTTAACTTTAAAATTTGACGTAGAAATTGTTGATGTGCGTGAAGCAACTGCTGAAGAGCTTGAACACGGTCATGTGCACACAGAAGGCGGTTGTGGTCACGATCACTAATTCAGCTGTAAGCTTTAAGCTGTAAGCAAAAAAAATAGCGCCGATGTTACATTTGGCGCTATTTTTTTATGCTTTATTTTCTCAAATTGATTGAGAATTAATGATGATTAGAATTAACTAAAATCAAACGGATCTTTGCGTTTCTTAACAGGCACATGCTCGTCTTCATCGTCATCAACTTCCTCATTCGCCACCGGTTTAACAACTTCAGGGGTTTTTAATAAAGCTTCTGGAAAGCTTGCCAATAAAGCATCTTGATCATTGGTACCAATGCGGTACTTCATGCCATCTTTTAACGCAATCTCAATAGCTGAAAACCCTGCAGCGGCATACACCCAGCCATCATTACTGATCCGCATGCCTATGCCATGTCGTAACGAGTTGCGTACTGCACTTACCGAGTCTATCTCATCAAAATTTAAGGTCTTCTTACCTACACCTGGCCCAAACCAAAAACTCACTGATTGACTGTTTTTATTTACTTCGACAGTTAAACCGTAAAAGGCAACTGCAACCAACATAAGTAAAGCTGCAAAACCAACTATACCAATGTTAAAACCAATAAGCTGAGCGGCAACAGCTAAAAAGCTACTGATCCATAATAAAATTGCCCAAATAACCCAAGCAAACTGCGTGTGTTTATACATAAATTCTCTTAATTTAATCTTCTATTGAAACCGGTGTTGGGCGCATAAAGTTTTGCAAACCACCACTAAAGCTGTATATCAGCGTCGCACTTATTTCACTATCTCGCTTTAATTTATCTTCTTCTGGCATAGAGTTATATCTGTAGGTATAAGCAACCTTAAAACCAATGCCTCCCAAAACTTGGGTTACCAAAGCTGTTTCACTCAATACTCGGGTATTTAATCCAGAGAGCGACCGTTCAATACTCACATCTTGGTTGAAACGAGTTCGAGCCGAAACTTTTCTTTCCCATTGCAGAGCCAAACGTAATAACTGACCTTGCTGAACTCTGTCTTCACCTTCTAGTAATTCAATTTCGTCGTCGGTTCGAGTAACCGATAAACCTGGTCCAATATCGAAATCAACCGTATTTTTTCTGCCTTCAAATAGTCGGGTACCATAACCTAATGCAAGTGTTGCGGTGTATTCTTTACCGCTAAACTCATCGTCTTCATAATCACCATATAAAAATAATGACTGATTATCTTCACCAATTTTATAGTTGCCCTGCATAGAGACAAAGTAGCGCTCGGCTGAAACAGTTTCTTCACCTGACTCAGCATCGGTATCTTCACGGTAAAGACCATCGAACTTAAAGTGATTTCGCCAATGAGTGAAGTCTTGATACAAGTTACCTTTTAACTTGAAAGCAGTATTTTCTGCATTACCTTTATTGATGATCAAACCAAACTCAGTATCACCATACAAAAATTCACCTTGATGTAGCTCATGAATTTCTTCATCAGACAGCTCACCATATTCGTGAAAGTCTTCAAATGGGTCTACCGCATAACTTTGGTTGCTAAGGGTAACAAAGCAGAGACCAACTATGAGTGCTGGTATTTTTATTTTTTTTATTAACATGCTTCTTATTGAGTGTTTTCTTCGGCTTCTTGCTTCCATAAAACATGACAGAACGGCGCATCCAAGTCGCGACTGATCAGAATTTTTGCGAGTACTTCGTCCTCGTCTTCGTATTCAATGCCTACTAACACTTGCACAAAGTCTTCTAGGTCACTTTCCAATGCGACAAATGCTTGCCAACTATCATCTGGCTCACTGTCTTCAATAAAACCATATTCTTCATGGTGTTGGTTAAACTCAGCAATATCTAATTCAGATAAGTTTTGAGGTGCTAATTCTAGAAAAATCTCATAAGCTTGGTGAGTGGCTTCTTCAATACTACAAAGACGTGCTGACATGGAAAAGTCTCGCTAACAAATATTGTGCTTATCATACAAAACCGTCAATTACTTGGCTACGGTCTTGAGTTGAATTGAAGAATTTACATGGCAAATAAAGCCAGATAGAGTGTTAACTCTAAAATTATAATAAAACAGGCTCACCTATGGTTTCTCTCGAAATACTAAACAACATTGCTTACGTCACCCTGAATCGCCCCGATAAACAAAATGCGCTCAATGTCGAAATGTTTACCCTACTCGACAAACACATTAAACACATAAAAAAACAACGGAGTATTCGCGCAGTTGTGCTCCGTGGTGAAGGTGAACATTTTTGCTCTGGTTTAGATGTGAAGTCTGTGATGGCCAAACCATTCAACATAATCAAATTACTTTTTAAATGGCTACCGGGAAACGCAAACCTAGTTCAGCGAGTTGTGCTAGGCTGGCACACTTTACCCGTACCTGTTATTGCGCTTATGCAAGGTAATAGTTTTGGTGGTGGTCTACACATTGCCCTAGGTGCAGATATACGTATTGCCAAAAGCAACACACAGGTTGCGATTATGGAATCGCGCTGGGGTTTATGCCCTGATATGGGGAGCTCGCCTTTATTACTTGGTTTAACACAGTACGATCATGCCTTATTGCTCAGCAGCCAAGGGGAACCAATTAATGCGGAGCAGGCCTACAAGCTTGGTTTGATCACCGAAATAGTTGCTGAACCTGAAAAACGATGCCATGAAATCATTGAACAGCTAACATCACGCTCTCCAGATGCGCTTGCAGCGATTAAACGGGTGAACCAAGCAAGTTTTCACTTTAATCGCAGACGTGTACTCGCAAAAGAAACCTGGTCACAAATAAAACTGTTATTGAGTAAAAATACCCGTATCGCCATGCATAATGCAACTAAAGACGATCCCAAACCATATAGACTACGAGGAAAATGGTAAGAAGGTCGCATCGACACTCCTTACAGACTTTTTATACTAGTGTAATGAATACTATTAAAACTCACTTTATCACCTCATTTAAGTTCAGCGTCAGCTTGATGCTTATCATGGGTTGTTTGTATATTTCAAAGCTCGTTACTGCATACTTTGCTATTACTTTTCCCGCCGCGCTCATCGCCATGCTTTTGTTATTTTGCCTTTTGCTGGCTGGAATAATTAAAGAAACTTGGATAGCCCCTGCATGCAAACCTATTTTAAAATATATGGCGTTGTTTTTTATTCCCGCTGGGGTTGGTTTAGTTGAGCATTTAGACGCTTTTGTCCAACACTGGCCGCTTTTCCTTTTGGTTTTGTTACTGGTGCCTCTGATAGGGCTTTTAATTGTGTCACTGTTTGCGAATACGCGAGGGCAACATGCTGAGTGACATGCTGAGTGACATGCTTCTTACCTCCTTTGTCTGCGTACTCATAATCGGACTATTTTTAGCAAGCCGAAAACTAAATAGCAGATTTAACACGCCTCTACTAAACCCATTGTTAGTTTGTATTGTTACAGTGAGTGCCTTTCTCATCTTTGCAAATATAAGCTATAGCGAATTTATCAAGGTAAGCTACCCCATTCATTTCTTCTTAGAGATCGCAGTCGTTGCACTCGCCTACCCGCTGTATAAACAAATTCATGATATTAAAAGAAGTCTAGGCTTGTTGTTGTTATGTGGATTTATTGGCGTGACAAGTGCCACATTAGTCGCGTTTATATTGTGTAAACTCTTTGCGGTGCCCGACGAATTATTAAACTCTTTACTGGCGTTATCGGTTACAACACCTATTACTTTGATTGTCACTGATGGCTTAAACGGCATACCAGCAATTGCAGCCTTTATGGTGATTTTAATTGGTATGTTCGGCGCTGTTTTTGGATTGTCCATCCTCCACTTACTTAAGATAAAAGACCAACGCGCCAAAGGGCTCGCACTGGGTGTAGTATGTCATGGTATCGGCACAGCAGCGGCGATTGAACATCACCCACAAGCCGGTGCATTTGCATCGGCGTCTATGATAATTAGTGCATTAATCACTGCGGTTTGGGTGCCAATATTGTACGCTATACTCACTTCATTATTTGCTAATTGAATTTATTAGGTATTTACCGTGATCCAACAAGAAATAGAACAAGTTGAACGTTACTACACCATTATTAAAGACTATTTAGTCAACTACAGTATGCAAGTTGCCGCCGCCCTACTCATTTTATTAATTGGTTTATGGGCATCAAAGAAAATCTCTAAAGCGGTTGAACGCTTACTACTGAAGCATAACATTGATATTGCATTGACTAACTTTATTGCGAATGTAGTCAAGGTTTTGTTGATTGTCATGTTTGTGGTGATTGCCCTAGGTAAATTGGGAATAAGTATTACCCCATTTGTCGCCGCCATTGGTGCAGCTTCACTCGGTGCAGGTTTGGCTCTGCAAGGTATGTTGTCAAACTACGGCTCTGGCCTTGCAATTATTGCAACTCGCCCATTTGTTGTTGGCGATACCATTTCAGTTAAAGGTGAGTCGGGTCAGGTTAAAATGATTGAATTAGGTCACACCATTTTAATCAACGAAGAAAACGTCGAGATCACCATTCCTAACAAACATATCGTGGGCGAAGTGCTACATAACTCATTTAACAATTCATTGATTATGGGTGAAATCGGCATTGCCTACAGTGCCGACAGCGATAAAGCCATAGAAGTCATCAGCCGTACTCTCTCATCTCATAACAAGGTGGCTAATGAGCCGCATGCTAAAATTGGTATAGAACGATTTGACGATAGCGCTGTGATTATTAGCTATCGTTACTGGGCACCAACCACTGAACTAATCGACACAAAACTCGATATCAACCATCAAATCTATGCACAGATTAAGGCCGCAGATATTGAAATACCGTTCCCACAGCGTGTGGTGACGATAAAGAATGAAGGCTAGCTTGGTAACTTTTATCATTGCCTCTTCTGAATAAGACATAAAAAAGCCGTTCGAAATGAACGGCTTTTAATATTTTGCTTTAGAACAACTTAAGTTATGGCTTAGGTGGTTCTACAGGTGCAGTTGGATCAGTTGAAGAGGGTTCAACTTTTTGCTGTTCTGCTACTTGAGGTTCCCTAGGGGGAAGATCTGGGCCACCAGAACCATGAACAGGCACTCCACCCTTTATAAATTTAAGATACTGTTCTTTTAATTCCATATCCTTTATTCCTAGCTAATAAGATTATTGTTCGTTTAAACTTGTTTTAGAAAATGCCCAAGATTTAATTGTAAATGAAAGGCAAACAAACGAAGTTAAAATTATCATTAATTTTTGCAAACCATCACGTATATATAACTTGTAATAAGCATTATCTAACCAATAAATAGAATAAAGATATACTTCAATAAAAGTTATAAAATTACTCAAAATACAAATCAATGCAATAATATATAAAAGTGCTTCTTGAACTGTATATGTATGATTTTTATAAGCTTGAGCAAAAAACTCAATATGAGAAAGCCTATATGCTAAATGTCTTCTTCCTAGCATAAATACTATAAACAGTACTGACATACCCATTGACCATGCATAAAAACCTATTGGCATTGCAAACGCCCAATCTAATGTAGCAAACCCAATTAAAGAAACCGATAAAATACTTAATATCAAATACCTTGCATTGATATCTTTCCAACAAAATATTAACGCAAAAACATATAAAGCAGATGCAATGTAATCAAATATCTGAGCAATCATTCTTTCACCTCTCCAACATCTTTATTATTTTTATTTTCTTTGTCACTTTTTTTACCAAAAATATCAAAGTATGAGGCTGGATCACGACCACTAATCAACAGTATGTCGATAAATTTACTGAGTGGGATTTCGTTTTTACCGCTTTCCCAATTTGAGATGGTTGATTGATCGCACTCAGATATCATACGTTTAGCAAGCTCAGCTTGGCTTAAGCCTAACTCTTGCCTAATTTGACGAATGAATCGTTGCGCTTCAACCTTGAAGCTAAAGGTTTTCCTTTTGCGCTCAGTTGCTTTCATTATTTCCTTTCCAAAAAAGCTAGATCCTTAGCTTTTTGCGTTAAAAATCGTTTTTATGAAGATAGTCATGGCTGACTATGAAAAAATTTACAACATGATAACAGGGGAGTTTCATAAGTTAAATAGATAACTGTGATTCTTTTATAGCCACTCAAACATTAGTTGAGTCATAGCCATGCCAAAGCACACTTTTTTATCTCAGCAAACAGTTAACCAGCAAATTGAAAAGCTAGAAACGCTTATTCGAGTTGGTGAACTGATGGACTGGGAAGGGATCGAAGGTGAGTTAGTAAACTCTTACTATGCCATTCAAAGAGAAACCATCATTGAATGCCAAGCCACTTTAAAGCAATTAGACAGAGATATTGAAAACCTTGCTAATTCGTCTGAAAATAAGCAAGCATCAAATAAAAGCGTCAGTATATTTAGAAATATCGCTCGCTAGTTTTTTCTGCTCTACTCTAATACCAATCCTCAATAATACTCAATCATTTTGAGGGACTAAAACTGACGCTAACTTCGTTGAAAACTTCTTATTTAGAACAACTAAATAGCAAAATTTACGCCTTGCCTACATGGAAGTAGGTACCTCAGCGATAGCAGGACGCGTAAGCGGCGTTATCGACTAGTTTTTCTTGCCTCAAAATAGACCGCTTAATTAAGAGGATTGGTATAAGTGCAATGTTCAATAACAATATTTAGACATAAAAAAGCCCGACATACGACTATCGGGCCTTCTTTTGTTTTTTGTACTTTTAGCTTTTAGCTTTTAGCTTTTAGCTTATGCCTTACGCCAAGTGGTTTTGCCAGCACTGTCTTCTAGTACTACACCCATTGCCGTTAACGCATCACGCGCCGCATCCGCAGCCGCCCAATCTTTATTCGCACGCGCTGTTAAACGTTGCTCAATTAACGCTTCAATTTTAGCGACTTCTTCGTCGTCTTGGTCGCCTTGTAAGAATTGCTCTGGCTGTTGCTGTGCAATACCTAGCACTTCTGCAAGCTTTACAAGAATAAACGCGTGTTCACCCGCCGCTTTTGCGTCTTTTTCTTTTAGCAAATTAACTTCTTTTGCTAATTCAAAGATAACTGGCAGCGCTTCTGGTGTATTGAAGTCATCGTTCATTGCCGTTTCAAAACGCTTAGCAAACTCTGTTTGCTTATAATCAACTTCAACGAGTTCAACACCACGTAATGCGGTGTAAATACGCTCAAGAGAAGAACGAGCTTGATCTAGGTTCTCTTGAGAGTAATTAAGCTGGCTACGATAGTGACCGTTAATTAAGAAATAACGCACTGTTTCGCGGTCGTATTGCTTTAATACTTCACGCACTGTAAAGAAGTTGCCTAATGATTTAGACATCTTCTCTTTGTTTACTTGTACCATACCTGTGTGGATCCAAGTATTCACGTAGTTACCGTTGTTAGCGCAGCATGATTGCGCAATTTCATTCTCATGGTGCGGGAATTGTAAATCTGAACCACCACCATGAATATCAAAGTGCTCACCTAAATGCTTTTGGCTCATTGCACTACATTCGATGTGCCAACCAGGACGACCTTCGCCCCAAGGTGAAGACCAAGAAGGCTCACCTGCTTTAGCTTTTTTCCAAAGTACGAAATCTAGTGGATCATCTTTGCCTTCAGCCACTTCAACACGCGCCCCCGCTTGCAGCATGTCTAAATCTTGCTGCGAAAGTTGGCCATATTGTTCAAATGTTGATACATCAAATAGTACATCACCGTTTTGAGCAACGTAGGCGTGTTTTTTCTCAACTAGGCGCTCGATCATGTCGATGATCTCATTCATATGGCCGGTTACCGTTGGCTCAATATCAGCCGGCAACATATTCAATGCTTCAAAGTCTTCGTGCATTGATTTAGTCATACGAACCGTTAAGTCGTTTATTTCTTCATTGTTTTCAGCAGCACGCTTAATAATTTTGTCGTCTACATCGGTGATATTACGCACATAGGTAACATCAAAACCTAAATAGCGAAGATAGCGATTCATCACATCGAATGAAACGTAAGTACGCGCATGACCCACGTGGCAGAAATCGTAAATGGTGATACCACACACATACATGTCGACTTTGCCTTCGACAAGAGGTTTAAACGGCGCTTTTTCACGAGTAAGTGTGTTGTATATCTGCAACATTGAGTCTGTTTCCTAATCCAATAATAGACATAAGCCGCAATCATAACACTTGAATTCGCCCTGCTCTATACCCGATTGCAGCTATTTCCCGATAAATAAGCCATTAACACAAAGCTTTAACCGATTTATATTCTGCTATAAAATACATTCCTTTAATAAACACATATCGAATAGGTAACCACAATGGTTGTACTTCAAACAAACTTTGGTGAAATCAAAGTAAATCTTTTTGCAGAAGAAGCACCTGCTACAGTTGAAAACTTTTTAAAGTACGCGAAGTCTGGTTTTTATGACGGCACTATCTTCCACCGCGTAATTGACGGTTTCATGGTTCAAGGTGGTGGTTTCACTCAAGGTATGGAACAAAAGTCTGTACAAGCACCAATTCAAAATGAAGCAAACAATGGCCTGAGCAACAAAACTGGTACACTTGCTATGGCACGTACACCAGATCCACACTCAGCAACAGCTCAGTTCTTCATCAATGTAAACGACAACAACTTCTTAAACTTCTCTAGCGAAACTTCGCAAGGTTGGGGTTACTGTGTATTCGGTGAAGTCGTAGAAGGCATGGAAGTAGTAAACAAGATCAAATCTGTTGCTACTGGTTCTGCGGGCTTCCACCAAGACGTACCACTTGAAGATGTGATCATCGAGAAAGTGACAGTTGCTTAAATTTTAGTGCTAAGCAATTAAGGCTAGGTATACACCTAGCCTTGTCTTTTTCACACTCACTATTCATTTTCTTTCTAGGCTTTTTGAATGGCATCTCGCAAAACCTACTTTATCTCTGACTTACATTTAACCGAAGACCGCCCAGACATCACCAATGCATTCAAGCTTTTTCTTGAAACGCACATGACTGATGACGTCGATGCTTTATATATTCTTGGAGATTTTTTTGAAGTATGGATAGGCGATGATGGTCATACTGCGCTGACTGACGAGGTAGCTTCGCTGTTAAAGTCTGTGTCAAACAGAGGCATTCAAGTATTTTTTACTCATGGTAATCGAGATTTTTTACTTGGGAAAAAATATGCCAAGCAAGCAGGCATGACTTTATTGCCTGAACAAAAAGTCATTGATTTATACGGTACACCTACAGTCATTCTGCACGGCGACGAAATGTGCACCCAAGACATTGCCTATCAAAAGTTTCGTAAGAAGAGTCGCGGCTGGTGGTGGCCAAAACTGATGCTCGCCATGCCACTCAGTTATAGAAGAAAAGTCGCCAAACAAGCGCGTCAAAAAAGTATCGAAAGCCAAAAAGGCAAACCATTAGATATTTTAGATGTCACCTCTGACGCTGTGTTAGCCATGTTTGCAAAGCACAATGTAAAACACATGATCCACGGTCATACACACAGACCAAATGTGCATACAATTGAAAAAGATGGGGAGACCCTAACCAGAACGGTACTTGGTGATTGGTATTCGCAGAGTTCTTATTTAGTGGCTACTGAAACAACTCAAACTCTTTGTAATCATAATTTAAAGTGACAAAAACTAACTTTCAGTGATTGGAAACTCAATAACAAACTCCGTAGAGATGCCTTCAGGTAACGCTTCGAGCTTTGTTAAATTTAGGGTTCCATCCAATACTTTTGTCACCCACTGATTCACCATAAACAAACCTAACCCTGTATGCCCTTTACTTCTGGCGCCAGTATAAAATGGGTCAAAAATATTTTTCGATTGGTGTTCTTCTATTCCTCTGCCTGTATCCTGCACCCGCAAAATAACGCTATCCTTTTTCTTTTGCTCGGCTTTGACAATAATTAAGCCGATTTCCCCTTCACCAAAGCCATGCTCTAACGCATTTAACACCAGATTTTCAATTATCCTTGAAATAACACCAGGGTAAGCTCGTATTTCGTTATAAATTGATACTTGAGTTTTTAGCTCTATTCTTGTGTTTTTAAATCTTGGATGTAAAACACGGCATAAATCTTCAAACAATGATTCAAAGAAAATAGCATCCTTACTCTCATCTCCTCTTTCTATTGCCATCCTTTTAAAGCTTTTCACATGTTCAGCAGCTTTATTTAAATTTTCTCGAGATAAACTTAGGTTAGCTTCAAACTGCTCTAAGCAATTTTGTAGATACTGTTTGCTAAACCCAGTATCAATTTTCTTTGCCAGATCCATGCTCAATAATTGTGCATTTGAAATCGACATTATCGCCCCACCAATTGGGGTATTCATCTCATGAGCAACACCAGCTGCAAGCATACCTAAAGAGCTTAACTTTTGTGCTTCAACTAAATCACTTTGAAGTAGTTTTAGTTGCTGAACCCGCTCTTCTAATTGAACATTTAAATCCGCTAGTTTTTCTTTCTCGTCAACAAGTTGCTTTGATATTGTAAGCAATGCTAATTTTAACTTAATATCATTGGAGAGGTAAAAATAGCCAATAATTACAAGTGCAACAAATAACATACCTGCTTGTATAAATGCGCGCCTAAAAACTTGGTTGATAGACTGCTTTTCAGCTTTACTTAACAAGTAGAGCGCTTCGTTTTTAGAAGTGCTTCCTTCAGCTTGTAGGTTGAGTTTTAGTACACTAAAAAATTGCCCTTGGTCGAAGTGTCGTATTTTTTTAACTTCAGAGTGCTTTATAAATTGCCAATGTTGGGGATTAATTGTTGTTTTATTCGCTTTAGGATCCAACATAAACGCCCACTCTAATTCAGGGTTTTCATGAAGTAGCCATTGCCCAGTCTCATTTAAGATTTGTATTTTCGCTGCACTTGTCTTCATTTCCTTTAGCAAGTTAAATGTTTTTGCTAGATTAAAGTTCACGACAACTAAGCCATCTAAAAGATAGTCATCGGATGAAGTGCGGTAGGAAGCACGAATAGTAGGCTCAAAGGGCTCTACAATCTCACCATATTCAACATTTAAATCTAGCCTGGAAATGTAAACATCCGGTGCTGCACTTGCCATACCTTGGCGGAAGTAATAACGACTTCCTTTATTTTGTAACGCGTCACTGGCAACGGTTTCTGGCAACCCCTGATTAAAGTTGACTCTTATTTGCTCTTGCCCTTGCGAGTCTATCCAGCGAATTTGAGAAATATTATTTATAACGCTGCCGAATTCTGAAAAATGTTCACTCAAAGCGGTTAAATTTAGGCTGTCACTCTGTTTATCTTGAAACAGCGTTTTATCTGCAACAAGCAGCTTAACGATTTCTCTAACACTTGATAGCTCTTTGTTTATGACTAAACTTGCTTGTAGCAGAGCATCATTTTGTTGCTCTTTGACCTTTTTTAAGTCAGATTGCGATAGCCAATAAAACGCCAAGATACTGCAGAAAAGTACTGCAGCCATCAATAAACACGCAGTAACAACAAACTGCTTCTTTATTTTGCTTTGTGTTTTTACTAAATCAAAGCCGTTATGCATGCCTGTGCTCTAACCAAACAATGAGCTCATCAATAAACATTGGCTTAGCAAAATAGTAGCCTTGTGCAAATTTACAGCCAATATTAGCCAACCACTGCGCTTGCTCTGCCGTTTCTACCCCTTCAGCAACTACATCAAATTCAAAAGTATCGGCTAGCATCATTATCATATTAACGATGTGTTGGCTCGACGAATCAACTTCTAGTTTATTAACAAAGCAGCGGTCTATTTTGAGGGTAGAGGCAGGTATTTCAGAAATATGTTCAAGAGAAGAATATCCGGTTCCAAAATCATCAATACTGATATGAAAGCCCAATTCAACAAACTTTTCTAAACTACGGTTTACTCTCTCATAATTATGGATTGCCTGTGTTTCAGTCACTTCTAATTCAAGTTGACAGGTTTTAAGGCCCGAATTAGTCACCCTATTATTAATTTCTGAAATATAATTATCTGAAACTAAATCAAGAATTGATGCATTAAACGCCACTCGATAGTCACTACCTATGACCTTATTTAGGACCTTAATTGCATCGAGAATTTTCGTAAAAATAAGATTGTCTAGTTCGGTGATCAGCCCAGATGTCTCGGCCAGGGAAATAAATTCGTCAGGGCTCACAAAAGAACCGTCTTTTAATTTCCATCGAGCTAGCGCTTCAAAACCCACTACTTGGTGACTAACAAGGTCTATTTTTGGCTGAAAAGCGACTGTTATGTCTTTGTCTGCAATGGCATGACGTAATTTTTGCATTAACTCAAAACGAGATGAGATCTCATCGGCATGCTGAGAAGTAAAGAAAATAATTTCATTTTCTTGTGGATCAACGTTACTTAGAGCTGACTCCGCAAGATTGAGCATTTTCTCTGATGACAAGTTTCGTAACTGACTTAAATTCAATACTAACACTCTCACATCAATAAATTGCTCGACGTTATTAATTTCAAACACCTGCCTTTTTAATTGTGCGACCTTTTGCTCGTTTAGCTCAGTTTTGTTGGGCAGAATTACTGCAATACTGTCATCTTTGAATAATGAAACTCTTGGGTTTAATTCTTTATACGTTTTTTGGATATTAGAGACTAAGCGCAGCAGAATTTTCTTACAGAATTGAAAACCAAGTGCATAAGCTTTTTCATCAAAGTCTTGAATCTCAAAAATAATAAGTTGAGCTTGATTAATCTCAATAGAATTCATTTTTTCGATTTCTCTTTGCAGCCAATTCCTATTCGGTAAATTCAGAGAAATATTGGTGTATGCAAGTTCGGTTAAGCGGTTCAACAAAGCAATATTTGAAAAGCCACTACCTACATTTTCGCTAAACACCTGTAATAAAGCGGCACTTTGTTCAGATAACGGCGTTTCTGTTTTGACCAAGATAATATAGTGTTTGAAATCAATATGGTGAGTATCAAAAAAGAAGATCGAATAATGTTCTGTAATACGATGACTTCTAGATTTTTGACTTAATTGAATTTCATTAAAAATCTCAGAACCAACAATGTCTTCTGATACTTCATGACCTTCAAAATCCTTAAAGCAACCACTGGTAGACAAAACAGGTAAACTGTCGGTTTGGTTTTTACCCGAAAACAAAATTCCACCACCATCAGTGACTTGAATGATTTTGGCTATTTCATGTAAAACAGCTTGAGAAAATGACACGATGTCATGTTTGCCATTAATACTTCGGGCTGCATCCAGTATGAGCTGCAACCCCTGCTTGGCATTTTCAATTTGTTGAATATATTTAAACGTACGTAGGTTACTATTTATAACAGAATGCAGTTTTTCAGCAGAAAGGTCTGCTTTGTTCCAATACTCATCGATATCGAGTAATTTCATTACATCTTTTTGCGGCGCAAAACTGGGCTGACCGGTGAGCAATACAATGCGAATTTGACTGTTACCAACGACGTTTCTAATTGTATCGACAAGTCTTAAACCGGCATCGTCGGTTTCCATGACAACATCAATGAAAACAATTGCAATGTCTTTATGTTGAGAAAGTACGTATGCAGCCTCAGATACACAGCCCGCTGATAATACCTCTATTTCAAGGTTGTCTCTTACTGAAACTGCTTTTATTGTCTGAATAAGTGCCTGCTGATAACTAGGGTCGTCTTCAACGGTTAAGACTTTCCATCTTTGCTGTTCTTGTTTTTGAACAGCATCTGATTCAGAAAACTCAAACATTGATGCGTCATTCATAGTGCCCATTCCTTATTAAACTGCTATGTAAGTAATACGGATGTTCTGAAAAACCGGTTTAAAAATAAACAAGGTTAATCACCGAACTCCATCGAACTCATGCGCTAATTACTTAAACACCATTCATTGGTATCAACATAAGTTCATTTACATATTTACATTAGCACACAAACCAAATAGTGCTCCAGCTAACAAAGCTTCTTTAGAAAATATACTTCAACTTAATTTAGAGCGCTTGTTTAATAAAAAAAAGGCACCCTAGGTGCCTTAACTTTTGAAGAAAGAAGCGTGTCTTAGAGGTGAGTTGGCGCACCTGAGTGAAACTTGAAGTCCTCATCTGGAGAGGAAATTAATTCGGCTTCTACCTCACCGAAAAATGCGACACGTTCAGTAATATCAAACTCACTAATTTCTTGCGCTAACTTTAAATAATCTTGATAGTGTCGAGCTTCTGAGCGCAGTAAAGACACATAAAAGTCACCTAAACGTTTATCAACATGGGGAGCAAGCTTAGCGAACCTTTCGCACGAACGGGCTTCGATATAAGCACCCACTATCAGTTTATCTACCAACGCATCTGGCTCATAGGTTTTTACATTACGCAGCATGCCTTTGGCATAGCGGCATGGCGTGATGCTTTGGTATTCAATACCGTATTCATCCATAATTTCAAGCACTTGATAAAAATGGTGTAACTCTTCTTTTATTAAGATCACCATTTTATCAATTAAGTCTTGGCCATAAGGCGTATTAGATTTTGGGATCATTGATTTAGTGAGTTTATTTTTATCAGCCAACTCACGCCAGTCTCCCTCACGCTTATAAATAAGTGTTTCAAATGGCTTCAACCATTCAAGCAATGCGTCACCACTTTCTTTATCTACTGCATATTTGCGAATTAAAAACATCGCCGACTGTGCCGCTTTTAATTCACAGATCAGGTGATCAATTAAAATAACAGGTAGATTTTTAGGGTCTTTTGCGGCTTCAATCCAACTATTTGGGGTTTCACATTGTAAGAATTGATTTATTGGCTCTAAAAGCTTATCCAAGGCTGACTCTCAAATTGGCGCTAATTAAAATTGCTGCGAATTATATCACAAAACAGACTTAAGCTAATGCCTTGGATCAAGGGTTGATTATTGCGTTCAAAGTATTCAAAACATTTCAATTAGACGAAAGTTTAACCATTTCTTGACAAAGAAATGCTTCTTACGCATAAATAACTATGAAAGATGTATAAAAAACACACACCCTTTGCCAAATTCTGATAAGGAGGCCTTATGATTTTAAATCATTTATGGGGCTTGTACGCTCACCCACTCGAAGAGTGGCAAACCATAGATAACCGTCATGAGAGCATGAAGTATAGTCTGTCACACATTGCGCTGATTGCGTTAATTCCAAGTATTATGGGATACATTTCTTCTGTACACATCGGCTGGCGTATTGGTACGTCTGATGTCGCCTTTTTAACTCACGAAAGCGCACTGTTGATTGGTGTCGCTATGTATTTCGCACTCATTATGGGTGTCTTTGCTCTCGCCTATTTGGCACATTGGATGGCAGTAACATTCGGGGCTAAGCCAACCTATACGCAAACTTTAGAGCTCGCAGCTTATACAGCCACGCCGTTGTTTATGTCAGCCGTGTCAGCAGTGTTTCCTGAACTATGGTTTGTAGTGACTGTTGGTATGGCTGCGCTGGCCTACTCTGTTTATCTACTATACACAGGTGTGCCGATTTTGATGCATATTCCTGAAGAACGCGGTTTTATCTACGCCAGCTCTGTGGTGACCTGCGGATTGGTGTTAATTGTAATTATTATGGCGGGTACGGCAATTTTATGGACGAATGGCATAATTAGCCCTACCTTTAGTTAGGGCGCTCTGTTGAGTCCCTAAATTTTTGCTTTTATCCAAAAGTTAAAAGGAGCGAATAATCGCTCCTTTTTTATATGCTTTGTTGAAGGAGTAATTACTCGCCTTCTGACTCGTCTTGGTTATGTAATTCAAGTGAAGCCGACATTGCCTTTTCACGCGTTGATTTCGCAGAGTCATTACGCAATGCATCAATACGGTTTAAGTATTCTTGGTTAATATCACCTGTGATGTATTGACCATCAAATACTGACGTTTCGAATTCTGTCACGCTTGGGTTTTCTTGACTTACCGCTGCGATTAAGTCTTCAATCGATTGATAGATTAAACCATCAGAACCGATACTTTCATTGATATCATCAACTTCACGACCATGCGCGATTAGCTCTGCAGCAGATGGCATATCGATACCATATACATTCGGGAAGCGAACTTCTGGCGCAGCTGAAGCGAAGTATACGTTTTTAGCACCGGCTTCACGTGCCATTTCAACGATCTGGGCTGATGTTGTACCACGTACAATTGAGTCATCAACTAGTAGCACGTTTTTGCCTTCGAATTCTCTGTCAATCGCGTTTAATTTGCGGCGTACAGATTTTTTACGCATTTCTTGACCAGGCATGATGAAAGTACGGCCGATATAGCGGTTTTTAACAAAGCCTTGACGATACGGCTTGTCTAATACTCTGGCAATCTCAAGCGCAACATCACATGATGTTTCAGGAATTGGAATAACTACGTCGATGTCTTTATCAGCCCATTCACGCGCAATCTTCTCACCTAATTTAGTACCCATGTTTACACGTGTTGCGTAAACCGACATTTTATCAATAACAGAATCAGGACGTGCAAAATAAACAAACTCGAAAATACATGGTGCATGTTTCGTCTTAGCAGCACACATTTGCGAGAATAGTTGCCCGTCTTCAGTCACATAAATAGCTTCACCAGGCTCAACATCACGTACAAATTCAAAACCATCGGCTTTTAGTGCAACGCTTTCAGAAGCGAACATATATTCAACGCCATTTTCAGTTTCACGCTTACCGTAAACTAAAGGACGAATACCATTCGGATCACGGAAAGCCACAATGCCGTGGCCGATGATCATGGCAATGCTTGCGTAACCACCAACAACGAGTTCATTCACATTTGAAATCGCGCTAAACATATCTTCAGCTTCAAGCTTTAACTTGCCTGACTTGCACAGTTGGTGCGCTAAGATATTCAGTAAGATTTCAGAATCTGATGTCGTGTTTACATGACGGCGAGCTTGACTAAATAGTAACTCTTTTAGATCTTCAGCATTGGTGAGGTTGCCATTATGCGCTAAGGCAATACCAAAAGGAGAGTTAACATAGAATGGCTGTGCTTCTGCAGAACTTGAAGAGCCTGCAGTTGGGTAACGCACGTGGCCGATACCAATATTGCCTTGAAGGCGCTTCATATGGCGGGTATGAAACACATCTTTAACAAGTCCATTCGCTTTTCTTAAGCTAAATGTATTGTTGTCGATAGTGATGATGCCTGCTGCATCTTGCCCACGGTGTTGCAAAACAGTTAAGCCGTCATACAAAGCCTGATTAACAGGAGATGTTGCGACTATACCAACGATACCACACATTAAATTTTTCCTCGCCGATTAACGGTTTCCGATTAACGGTTCACTGAATTTAAAAAGCTGGAGTTATGTTCTAGATAGGAAAAAAACCATTCTATAACAAAGCTAAATTCAGGGATTAAAGTAGAGGCTGTCCACCAAGGTGCATCTGGTGCACCGGTAAACGCATCCAGAAAAAACAGTAAGGCGCTTACGACTAACACGCCTCGAAGTGCACCAAACACAATACCTACGATACGGTCGGTGCCTGACAAGCCAGTGCGCTGCACAAGTTCTGACAGAATGTAATTAACAAGCCCACCCAACAGTATGGTCGCAAAAAATAATATGGCAATTGCGGCCGCATTTCTTAAAAGGGGTTCTGAAATGGAAGTTAGGAAGGTTGCTAGATATTGATAAAATAAACTAGATATAAAGAATGCGCTGATCCAGACAACCAATGACATTGCTTCTTTTACAAAGCCTCGCATTAGTCCGAATAAGGTGGAAAGACCAACTATACCGAGAATCGCGTAATCAACCCAGTTCATAATAACCAACAAGTCGTTAATTTGGGGCGCATTCTATAAGAGCCATGGGTCAATTACCAGATCATTTTGTTATATTGAATTGGGTTAACCTACCTTTTAGGCCTGTCAACTTTTCTAATTCAGGTAACTTAGCCTCTAAATCAGCTTTGTCTAACTGAGGGCCTACAAACACTTTTGTCAGTTCGCCATTAGGTGTTTTAACTGGCCTTGTGAATGCGGTAAAGCCTGCTTTTTTTAGCTTTTTCATCAATGCTTCGACATTGGCTTTATGTGAAAAGCTTCCCAACTGAATAACATAGGCCATACTGGTTAAGTTAGATGTTTCAGGCCTTTTTAAAGGCTCAGCTTTTACAGCTTCGACTTCTGGTTGGGTTGTTGCCTGTTCTGCTACCTGTGCCGTTTGAGTAGCCACTTGCTCGGCAACATCTTCGGATGGTGCTTCTAATGTGTCTTGTGTCGTCATCTGATCGGTTGTTTGCGCTTCGGTATATTCTCCAGCGTCAATTGCAACTTCGTCGTAAATCGTCTCAGGCTTTATTTCTGGTGCAAGTGCTGCCTTTGCATCAATATCTTGCTTTATCTCAATAGTGGTAAACTCAGGACGTTCTGGGATAGCTTTAAAGCCGTCTTTGAAATGAACTTTTTCACCATCAAGAATGTTCGGTATAAAAATGATGGCGGCAACCACCACTATACTGGTACCCACTAAACGGTTTAAAAATCCTGAGTTCACAACTTATCTCTCTATTTTTGCCAATATTGAATTGCTTCAGCCACAGTGAAAAATGAACCAAACACTATCATGGCTGTGCTGTCATCTAATTCTTTTAATTGGCTATCGAGAGCCAACTTTACAGAATCGAACTTTAGCGCGTTTTGCTGATGGGCTTGAGGCAACAATGGCAGTAAATTGCTCGCCTTTTCAGCACGTGGCCCTTCTAAGGATGCCAAAGACCAAAAATCAACGAGTTCAGACACTTCATTGATTACACTGGCTTTATCTTTATCAGCAAGCATAGCGATTAATGCATGTATTTTAAAGCCTTGCTGCTTTAACTCTAATAACTTTTGTTTTAGATAACGAGCTGACTCTGGGTTATGCGCCACATCTGTGAAGACTTTTGGCGAGTCACAGAGCTTTTGAAAGCGCCCCTCAACTTTTAAGTCAGCTAAACATTTTTCAATCACAGCTAACTCAGGGAGCAACTCTAAACGCGCCAGTAAAGTAAGCGCCGTTGCGACATTTTGCGCTGGAATACTCGGCTTTTGAAACTCACACTCATACGAGTTATAACGCCAAATAAACGAGGATTGTTTTGGCTCGAAGAAAAAGTCTCGTTTAGACAGAATTAACTCAGCTGATATTTCATCGCCATACTCTGTCACTGTATGTGGAATATTTAGATCACCCACTACCGCAGGTGTATCTGCACGGAAAATACCTGCTTTATCATAGCCAACTAATTCACGCGTATCGCCTAAGTACTCTTTATGGTCAAGGTCGATGGTTGTAATAACGCTGGCAATCGGCTCGACAATATTTGTAGCATCAAAACGACCGCCTAAGCCCACTTCAAGCAAGACATAATCGACTTCACAGCGTTTAAAAATAGCCAGAGCGCCTAGCGTACCAAATTCAAAATAAGTCAGTGGCGTTTCACCTCTGCCCTTTTCAAGCAGATCAAAAGCATCAACATGGTATTGGTCATCTAATTCTTTACCATTTACACGAACACGCTCGTTATAACGAATTAAATGTGGAGAAGCATAGGTACCTACCGAATAACCCTGAGCGAGCAACAAGCTTTCTAAGCAACGTGCTGTGGTGCCTTTACCGTTAGTACCAGCAATCATGATGATTTTTGAAGAAGAGTTGAGAAGATTAACCGAGTCGGCAACTTGTTTGATGCGCTCCAAGCCCATTTCGATATTGGCAGGATGAACACGCTCTAAATAACAAAGCCAATCATCAAGGCTTGATGATTGGCAAGGTATATTTTGTGACATAAAAACAGCTTAAATTAAAAAATTTACGCTACTCTATGCTCTTGTTCAGTAGATGGCAAGTCCATAAACTTCGCTAAGTTACGTGCTAGTGTGTCACGCATTTCACGACGATCAACAATCATGTCGATTGCACCATGCTCTAGTAAGAATTCTGAACGTTGGAAACCTTCAGGTAATGTTTCACGAACAGTTTGCTCGATAACACGTGGGCCTGCGAAACCGATAAGCGCTTTAGGCTCAGCAACATTGATATCACCTAGCATAGCCAGTGAAGCAGATACACCACCCATTGTTGGGTCGGTCATTACTGAGATAAATGGTAAGCCTTTTTCACTCATTTTAGCCAGTGCCGCACTTGTTTTAGCCATTTGCATCAATGACATAAGTGCTTCTTGCATACGTGCACCGCCTGACGCAGAGAAACATACTAATGGCATGTTGTGCTCTAAACACTCATTTACAGCATCAACAAAACGCGCACCCACTACCGACGCCATTGAACCACCCATGAAAGAGAATTCAAAAGCAACCGCTGCAATCGGCATACCCTTAAGGCGGCCCGTCATCGCAACTAGTGCATCTTTTTCACCACTGACTTTTTGTGCGGCAGTAATTCTGTCTGAGTACTTTTTAGAATCTTTAAACTTAAGCACATCTTTTGGCTCGTGCTCAATACCAATCTCTTTACGATCAGCATCATCTAAAAACATTTCAAGGCGCTGACGAGCGCTAATACGCATGTGGTGGTCACACTTAGGACATACGTTGTGTGACTTTTCTAATTCTGCTTTATACAAAATTGCATCACATGATGAACATTTTGCCCAAACGCCTTCTGGGACTTCTTTTTTGTTATTACCTGATGATTTGGTGGTTCTAGGTAAGATTTTTTCTAACCAACTCATTTGCAATTCTCTTATGCTAATTCTGTGTTGTGACGTCTGTATTCATTCAGACAAACTGAAGTCATTAAACCATGATTTATTAGACAAAGGTATAAAAAACTGGTCGTATAAGTCTTAAATAAGCCGCCATAATTCATTAACTAACCCAAGCTTTCGCTTTAAAATTACGCAATTTCAGTATCTGGTAAGAATAAAGGACCAAGCGGTGTTGACGGTATTTGCCATTTCTCAGGATAATCAACATCTACCAAATATAAACCATTTGGTTTCGCTGTTGCGCTTGCTTGAGTTCTGTCTTTAAGTGCCAATAATTCAGCCATCCATTCAGGTGGATATTTACCTGTACCAATGTCGATTAGCGTACCGGTAATGTTTCTCACCATATGGTGCAAAAAGGCATTGGCTTTCACATCAATAATCACAAAGTTACCGACGCGTTCAACATTTAAATGCAGCATTTTTCTAAATGGCGTATTCGATTGACAGTGTACCGCTCTAAAAGAAGTGAAGTCTTGCTCACCTAACATAACTGGACAAGCTGCTTGCATCAGTTTTTCATCAAGAGGATGATGGTAATGCGTTACACCGCTTCTTAAGATACCTGGACGATATGGGTTGTTGTAAATAACATAGCGGTAACGGCGCGCTGTCGCGCTAAAACGTGCATGAAACTCATCATCAACCACATGTGCAAATTGAATGGCAATATCATCAGGTAATTGCGAATTAGCACCTAATGTAAAAGCACTCATATCGCGGGCTGAATGCGTATCAAAATGTACTACTTGGCCTGTAGCATGAACACCCGCATCTGTTCGGCCTGCACAAACTACTTCTACTTCATGGTTACAAATGCGAGACAATACAGTTTCTAACTCTTGTTGAATACTGTTTACATGAGATTGCCTTTGCCAACCACTATATTGAGCGCCGTTATATTCGATACCAAGTGCTACACGCATGAATTTATTACCTCTGTCTAGACTAGCGCAGCATTCTAAGCCATCACGAGATTGAATTAAAGAAAGAACTGAATACAGAAAAAAATAAAGGAGGTATTCACCTCCTTTATTTTAAAATTGCCTAAGCTTGTAGCTTATCTCTTAAAGACGCGGCTTCGGCTTGAACTGATTCTGGCCCGCTATTTATAACCTCTTCAATAATAGCAAGTGCACTTTCGCTATCATCGATTTCAATATAAGCGCGAGCTAAATCTAATTTTGCTGAAAAACCATCTGCTTCCAAATCAACATCAGGGGCATTTTCACCGGCGAGAAGATCTTCAAAGTCACCAAGTCCTACATCCATATTAGCTTCTTGGTACGGCTCTTCTTCGCTTTCAAACTCATCACTCTGTGCAATTAGGTCATCAATATCTAGATACTCTTCAACATCAATGTCGTTATTGTCTGTTTCAACTTCAACTTCTGAAGACAATGCTGCAATATCATTATTAAGCTCTTCGTTTAATAATGTATCGAAATTAAGCTCAACATCGTCCAGTGAATCAGTATCAATTGGCTCAGGTTCCGCAAGATCATTTAGTAAAGCATCGAAATCTGTGTCAGAAATTTCTGACATAAACTGATCTTCAATCGCCGCTTCATCAATTGCTAAATCAACATCCTGTTCATCTTCATCAGCTAAGCTGTTTAACTCATCTAAGAATGCATCAGGTGATAAGGCATCAGACTCAGGTAAAGAATCTAAATTTTCGCCAGCTGCTTCAAAGTTATCAACGGTAACTGAGTCTTCATCAGTAACAGGCTGCGCCTCTTCAATCGTCTGTTCAGAACTATCAACTTGATAATTTTGTTCAAATTCAGCTGCGTCTAAAGCATCTTCTTCGCTAAACTCAGGAAGATCTTCAATCTCTACTTCATCTTCGAGCGACTGTTGTTCAACGTCGTTTTCTAATTCGTTGTCTGCCGCTGGCTCTTCAATTGAATCAACAAATGTTTTTTCTAACTCTTCATGCTCTGAATCAAGTGCACTTAGGGCCGACTCTTCATCAAATTCAGGGATGTTTTCAACATCGAATTCATCTTCTTCGAATGGCTGTTCATCAACGTCGGTTTCAGACTCGCTTTCTAACTCGTTGTCTACTGCTGGTTCTTCGAGTAAAGCTTCAGGTTCTTCAGTTGAATCATCGCCTGTTTTTGCTAATTCTTGCTGCTCTGAATCAAGTGCATCTAGGGCCGACTCTTCATCAAATTCAGGCATGTTTTCAACATCGAATTCATCTTCTTCGAATGGCTGTTCATCAAAGTCGGTTTCAGACTCGCTTTCTAACTCGTTGTCTACTGCTGGCTCTTCGACTAAAGCTTCAGGTTCTTCAGTTGAATCATCGCCTGTTGTTGCTAACTCTTCCTGCTCTGAATCAAGTGCATCTAGGACAGACTCTTCATCAAATTCAGGCATGTTTTCAACATCGAATTCATCTTCTTCGAATGGCTGTTCATCAACGCCGTTTTCAGACTCGCTTTCTAACTCGTTGTCTGCTGCTGACTCTTCAACTAAAGCTTCAGGTTCTTCAGTTGAATCATCGCCTGTTGTTGCTAATTCTTCATACTCTGAATCAAGTGCACCTAGGGCCGAATCTTCATCAAATTCAGGCATGTTTTCAACATCGAATTCATCTTCTTCGAATGGCTGTTCATCAACGCCGTTTTCAGACTCGCTTTCTAACTCGTTGTCTGCTGCTGGTTCTTCGAGTAAAGCTTCAGGTTCTTCAGTTGAATCATCGCCTGTTGTTGCTAATTCTTCCTGCTCTGAATCAAGTGCATCTAGGGTCGAATCTTCATCAAATTCAGGCATGTTTTCAACATCGAATTCATCTTCTTCGAATGGCTGTTCATCAACGCCGTTTTCAGACTCGCTTTCTAACTCGTTGTCTACAGCTGGTTCTTCGAGTAAAGCTTCAGGTTCTTCAGTTGAATCATCGCCTGTTTTTACTAATTCTTCCTGCTCTGAATCAAGTGCATCTAGGTCCGACTCTTCATCAAATTCAGGAAAATCTTCAATTACTGGCTCACTCAATTCTTGTGCCAAATCAGAATCAGATAATTCGCCTACTTCAGGCTCTTCGTCTAAGCCAGGGACATCATCAAATGACAACTCATCATCTGTGAGCAGATCGTCAAAATCGTCCTCTAAAGTTTCATCTGATGCATTACCCGTCTCTAAAGCTTGCGATAACTCTTGCTCTGTTGCGCTAATATTTAGTACATCTTCGTCAAGTTCTTCATCTAAATCTAATTCTGGATAACTCTCTAATTCTGCACTTGGAGTTACTGTGTCAATTTCAGGCAGTTCTTCTTCTGAGGCTAGGTCAATATCATCTGATAAAGGATCATCACCTAAATCAACCTCACCCTCAAACTCATCCTCAGTTCCCCAATCTTCATCAGACTCAAGTTCTTCGAGCATTTCATCAACGCTCTTAAGAGGCTCTTGAGGTGCTTGATTATCAAACTCACTCGGGATTTCTTCATCTAACTCTGCGGATGCTTGTTGATTCATTGCGTTCAACTCATCAACAATGCTTTGTTCAATAGATTTAGGCTCTACTTCACTTTCTGCATCTTCTATTTCAACACCAGCTTCTGACTCAACAGCTTCTTCTAGTAAATCATCTTCAAGCAGATCATCTAAGTCATCAAGTGCGATATCTTCAGATTCATCAGGCGTTATTTCTGCAGCCTCTGCAGCAGGTTCTTCTTGAACTTCAGCTAAAAGCTCGTCGCTTGATTCTGGTTCATCAATCAAGTCTTCAATGTCAGTATCAAGTGAATCTTCTGACTCAACAGCTTCATCTAGTAAATCATCTTCAAGCAGGTCATCTAAGTCATCAAGTGCGATATCTTCAGATTCATCAGGCGTTATTTCTGCAGCAGGTTCGGCAGCAGGTTCTTCTTGAACTTCAGCTAAAAGCTCGTCGCTTGATTCTGGTTCATCAATCAAGTCTTCAATGTCAGTATCAAGTGAATCTTCTGACTCAACAGCTTCTTCTAGTAAATCATCTTCAAGCAGATCATCTAAGTCATCAAGTGCGATATCTTCAGATTCATCAGGTGTTATTTCTGCAGCCTTTGCAGCAGGTTCTTCTTGAAGTTCAGCTAAAAGCTCATCGCTTGATTCTGGTTCATCAATCAAGTCTTCAATATCAGTATCAAGTGAATCTTCTGACTCAACAGCTTCATCTAGTAAATCATCTTCAAGCAGGTCATCTAAGTCATCAAGTGCGATATCTTCAGATTCATCAGCCGTTATTTCTGCAGGTTCGGCAGCAGGTTCGTCTTGAAGTTCATCTAATAGCTCATCGCTTGATTCTGGTTCATCAATCAAGTCTTCAATATCAGTAGCAAGTGAATCTTCTGACTCAACAGCTTCATCTAGTAAATTATCTTCAAGCAGGTCATCTAAGTCATCAAGTGCGATATCTTCAGATTCATCAGCCGTTATTTCTGCAGGTTCGGCAGCAGGTTCGTCTTGAAGTTCATCTAATAGCTCATCGCTTGATTCTGGTTCATCAATTAAATTTTCAATGTCAGTATCAAGTGAATCTTCTGACTCAACAACTTCTTCTAGCAAATCATCTTCAAGCAGGTCATCTAAGTTATCAAGTGCGATGTCTTCAGGTTCAACTGACGTTGTTTCTACAGGCCCTGCAGCAGGTTCTTCTTGAAGTTCAGCTAAAAGCTCATCGCTTGATTCTGGTTCATCAATCAAGTCTTCAATGTCAGTATCAAGTGAATCTTCTGACTCAACAGCTTCATCTAGTAAATCATCTTCGAGCAGGTCATCTAAGTCGTCAAGTGCGATATCTTCAGATTCATCAGCCGTTATTTCTGCAGGTTCGGCAGCAGGTTCTTCTTGAAGTTCATCTAATAGCTCGTCGCTTGACTCTGATTCATCGATTAAATCTTCAATGTCAGCATCCAGCGTACCTTCTGACTCAACAGCTTCTTCTAATAAATCATCTTCAAGCAGATCATCTAAGTCATCAAGTGCGATGTCTTCAGGTTCAACTGGCGTTGTTTCTTCAGGTTCGGCAGCAGCTTCTTCTTGAAGTTCATCTATTAGCTCGTCGCTTGACTCTGATTCATCGATTAAATCTTCAATGTCAGTATCTAGAAGCGTGTCCGGTTGAGAATCATCTTGCGTTGTCTCCTCAATTAGCGAGTCAATGTCATCTAAATCAAAACCATCTTCTTCTAATAATTCATCTTCATTTACTGACTGTTCTTGTGGTTGCTCAAGTAAGTCATCAATGTCATCCGCATCAACATCTTCAGAATTAACATCATCAACTAAGCTATCAATATCATCTTCATCTAAAAGCTGTGCATCATCACTCGCCTGCTCACTGCCTGTTTCCGTTGAGCCACCGACTTCATCGAGTAAGTCGTCAATATTATCAATATCAAAATCATCATCGTCATTGATTTCGACTGCTGGCTCATCGTTCTGCGCAACTTCATCAAGCAGGTTATCTATATCATCCAGATCAAAGTCATCATCTGCTCCTTCAGGACTTTCATCCTTTGGGGGTTGTTCAGAAACCTCGTCTATTAAACTGTCAATATCATCTAGATCAAAATCATCATCTTCAACTGATGGTTCAGTTCCAGATGCTTCATCTAAGATGGAATCAATATCAACATCTTCTTGCTGCTCAGTCGCTAGCTCTTCACTTAATGCGGCAAGTGCATCATCGCTAACATCTAGCTCATCATCCGACGAGTCATCTGATTCATTAAATAAGTCGTCTAAATCATCTGAGCTTAGGATATCGTCGCTATTTGCATCGGTACCACTGTCAAGATCAACCATGTCGTCTAGTGAGTCATCTGCATCAAAGTTTTGCTGCAAGAAATCGTCCAGATCATCACCATCCGAACCATCATCAAATGACATATCATCACCAAGCAAACTGTCTAGTTCGTCTTGATCTAAAGCATCATTTCCGGCTTCAAAACTATCATCCTCTAAAGAGTCGAACATCATGTCATCATCTTCAGGCAAGATATCGTCGTCTAACTGCACACTGTCTTCTACTGGCATGCTGCTATCTAAAGGCGGAACATCTAAATCGAGCGGATCAGCCGCTGCTGCACCTGCGACTCCCGCAGCTGCGCCAGCGCCTGCTGCTGGCGCTTGTGGTAGGAAATCATCTTCGTCATCAGTATTATTAGCATTCTTACGTTTACGCAAGAACATCACTAATCCACCAATCACTAATAAAGCCGGTAAAGTTGCCAACAGCCCAATCATCACTGGGTTTGAGAGTAAGTCAGCACTTTGCTCTTCTTGCTGCTGTGCTCTTTGGCGTTCAATCAAGGCATTTTGAAGTTCTATAACCGACTGAAGCTGTTGCTGAATTTCAGAATCCTGACCAAGTTGGTTACGTACGTTTTGCAACTCTTCAGAAATGTTTGTTAGCTGGCCTTTCAGCTTGTTGTTTTCTTCTAGTATTTCTTCAACACTGCGAACTGAATTTTTAAATTGTGATTGTAGCTCCTGCAACTTAGCATCTTGCTCCATTTGCAAAGATTTCAATTGCGAAGTCAGTTGTTGCTGCGCGTTATCGACATCAATTTTACGCGCTTGGGTTACTTTCTTTTGTGCTTCTTCAATCGTCTGGTTGTCGAGCATGCCGCTCTTTTTTAACTCCCAGAGGTCATCATCTTGATCTGAACGCTGCTTTGCCATAGCCGGGTTTTCACGACGCATTTCAGCAATAGTAGGGATTTTCAGATATGCGCCATCGCGCATGTGATTTAGATTTTTGTCTAAAAAAGCATTGGGATTTTTACGATAAAGTGCGCTCATTACCTGATAAACAGTCACAGAGCCATCATCGGGTCTTATTTTTTGCGCGATTCGCCACAAGGTATCCGAAGGTTTTATTGGCCCAATTGAGCGACCCATTTGACCATAATCGGCATTCTTAGGGCCTTTTAAAATAGTACCGTCTTGTGTGTAGGCAGGTATGGTTATCAATGCAAATGCAAAGAAACAAATAAACACTAAACCGCGCATGTTGATCCTTTAGATATCATGTCCAACATTGTGCTAAACATTAAAATATTGCTAATGGTAGCTTTTGCAAGCTCTATTCCAACTGCAAACTATAAACCAGTTACAAGGGAATATCTATGACAAAGCTTTGATAAATAATGCTTAGAGCGTAGTAAAGTATTAGAAGATGTGAATGAAGAATGTGCTTTGTGGCTAATCGACGAGCTGTTTTTTATACCACCGTTATAAAAAAGCGGCAAAACCCTGCCGAAACAGGGTTTTATTATTGCAGGTTATAAATAGTTATTAATTAACTCTTCTGCAATTTGTACACTGTTTGTGGCAGCGCCTTTACGAGTATTGTCTGAAACAACCCACAGGTTTAAGCCGTGAGGATGCGAAATATCAGCACGTAAACGACCAACATAAACCGTATCGTTGCCGCTTGCATCAGACACAGGTGTTGGGTAATCATTTTCGTCTTCAATAAGTTCAACACCAGGTGCATCATTAAGTAACTGTTTAACCTGCTCTAAGTCATAAGGCATGCGCGTTTCTAAATGGATCGCTTCTGCATGGCCAAAGAACACTGGCACACGCACTGCTGTTGGGTTTACCATAACAGAGCTGTCGCCTAAGATCTTTTGTGTTTCCCACACCATTTTCATTTCTTCTTTGGTGTAGCCATTTTCTTGGAACACATCAATTTGTGGGATCACATTAAAGGCGATTTGCTTAGGGAATACATCGTTGTCCATAGGACGTGCATTCATTAGATTAGCTGTTTGCTTCGCCAGCTCATCAACCGCTTCTTTACCAGCACCAGAAACCGCTTGGTAAGTAGATACGTTAATACGGTCGATTCCATAAGCATCGTAAATAGGCTTAAGCGCGACTAGCATTTGAATCGTAGAACAGTTTGGGTTAGCAATAATGTTGCGATTTCTGAAATCAGCTAAATTATGCGCATTTACTTCAGGCACAATCAGAGGAACGTCATAATCGTATCTGAAATGTGAGGTATTATCGATTACAACACAGCCCGCTTCTGCGGCAATTGGGGCATATTTTTCTGATACGCTGCCACCGGCTGAAAATAAACCAATATGTGCATTTGAAAAATCAAATTCTTCTACATCTAAAACCGTCACTTTTTCGCCGTTAAAGTCGATTTCTTCACCCGCACTTCTGCTGCTTGCAAGTGGAAAAAGTTGGTCTACCGGAAACTTGCGCTCTGCTAGAGTTTCGATGATTTGACGACCCACAAGGCCTGTTGCGCCAAGCACGGCGACATTAAATTTCTGAGACATTTGACCTCATCCTATTCTGAAACTTTAAAGCCAAGTGTTGCGAGTTGTCCCGCAAACTGACTACCATTATTTTTGACTGTCACTGTACTGAATTCACGTCTTACTGGATAAGACTTACGAAGGTGATCAAAGCCCTTCTCAGACAGTGATTTTCTTAAAATGCCATCATCTCGTCTAAGATCGTAAACCAGATGAACAAGTCGACCTAAATCGTCTTGACTAAAATTATCTTGCAATGTGACTTCTGTGATCACAGGTTTTGGTAAAAAGTCACTTAACTGTTTCTCTGCTGGGATATCTAAAAGCTCACACACTTTTTGATACAGCATTTGCGTACCACGAGCCTTGCCCTCAAGAGTATGCCCTGCGATATGGACACTGCTATAACGCACAAAGTGCAATAACTCAGTTAAGATGTTTGGTTCGTTTTCCCATACATCTAGCACCAGCTCTAACTGCTTTCCTGCTTGCAAAGCTTGAAGTAATGCTTGGTTGTCAATGACTTCACCACGACACGCATTGATCACCAGCATATTATCTTTTAATTTTGCAATACGCGCTGAATCAATTAAATGCAGGGTTTTATGTTTACCTGTTTTAACTAATGGCACGTGAAATGAAACTATGTCAGATTGCGTTAATAGGTCGTCTAACTCAATATGCTCTTCAAGTTCACCATTTTCAAACTTGATTGGATCACACAACAATAAGTTGATACCACTGCCTTGCAACTTTTCACGTAAACACTGACCAATGTTGCCCACACCGACAATACCTAAAGTTTTGCCTTGCAAGCTTGTTGAAGTTTCTTGCGCATAGGCATAAAGCGCACTGATCACATACTCTGCAACAGCAATAGCGTTGCAGCCCGGTGCGCTGCTGAATGCAATATCTTTTTTGTCGAGTAATTCAGTATCAATATGATCGATACCTATGGTAGCAGTACCCACAAATTTTAGCTTTTTAGCATACTGTAATAGCTCAGCGTTTACTTTCGTTACTGAGCGAGTCAATAAAATATCAACATCTTCGATTTGTTCGGGCTTGGCATTGCGCCCATCAAATCGCGTTACACTGCCTAAATCAGCAAAATACTCCTCAACTAAGGGCATATTTTGATCTGCCAAAATCTTCATCTATATTTTCCGAGGTAACTGCAAAAACGCATTGTAACCGCGGTATCAATAAATTGCGACTCAGTGACTTTGATTGGACTGCTTTAATGGCCAGATAACTGGACAAAATCATTAAATCGAGCAAATTTCAACCTCATCAGATGACTTGCAATCATTAGCAGTTAGAGCTAGTCTAAAGCTTAGTGGTCAGACCACCATAACAAGGAAAATAATATGACTCTGATTTTTGTATTAATTTTAATCGCGCTACTCAGTGTCGCTAGCTATCACAGAGCTAGTTGGCATAGCTGCGTAGCGGTAGCTGGGGCAACCTTGCTAGTCGGTACAATAGCTGGTGCATTTGGTGCTTTATCTTGGCTTATTTTCTTAGCCATCGTATTGCCTTTATCACTAAGCAACATTCGTCAACAGTATATCAGTGGCCCGCTTTTTAAAGCATTTAAAAAGGTCACGCCAACTATGTCAGAAACCGAGAAGTCGGCAATCGATGCAGGTACTACTTGGTGGGAAGCTGATTTATTCTGCGGCAACCCAGACTGGCGTAAACTTCACCAATATCCTAAGCCACGTTTAACACCAGAAGAACAAGCTTTCTTAGATGGTCCGGTTGAAGAAGTGTGTGCCATGCTTGACGATTGGAAAGCAACGCATGAATTAACTGATTTACCAGAAGACGTTTGGCAATATCTAAAAGACAACAAATTCTTCGCGATGATCATCAAGAAGCAATATGGCGGTCTTGAGTTTTCAGCTTATGCGCAATCTTGTGTGCTGCAAAAGCTAACCAGTAAATCAACGCTTCTATCTTCAATTGTTGGTGTACCAAACTCGTTAGGTCCGGGTGAGCTACTACAACACTATGGTACGCAAGAGCAAAAAGACCATTATCTTCCTCGCCTTGCCAAAGGCGATGAAATTCCATGTTTCGCATTAACCTCTCCTGAAGCAGGCTCTGATGCCTCTTCAATTCCTGATTTCGGTGTGGTTTGTAAAGGCGAGTGGAATGGAGAAGAAACGTTAGGTATTCGTTTAACTTGGAATAAGCGCTACATCACGCTTGCCCCTGTTGCGACTGTATTAGGTTTAGCATTTAAACTACGTGACCCTGATGGTTTACTTGGTGATGACAAAGAACCGGGTATTACTTGTGCGCTAATTCCAACTAACACGCCAGGTGTTAAAATTGGTCGTCGCCACTTCCCACTGAACGTGCCATTCCAAAATGGTCCAACGCAAGGTGAAGATATCTTCGTGCCTATCGACTACATCATTGGTGGCGCAAAAATGGCTGGTCAAGGCTGGCGCATGCTGGTTGAGTGCTTATCTGTGGGTCGTGTTATCACACTACCTTCAAACTCTACAGGTGGCATCAAGTCGTTAGCGCTTGCAAGTGGTGCATACAGCCGTATTCGTCGCCAGTTCAAATTACCAATTGGTAAGATGGAAGGTATTGAAGAAGCATTGGCAAAATTAGGTGGTTATGCCTATAGCACTGACGCAGCCGTGACTATGTCAACAGGTGCTGTCGATTTAGGTGAAAAGCCATCTGTTGTTTCAGCTATTCTTAAATACCATTTAACCGAGCAGATGCGCGACTCTACCAAGCATGCGATGGATATCCATGGTGGTAAAGGTATCTGTTTAGGCCCTAACAACTATTTAGGCCGTGGCTACCAAGGCGCTCCAATTGCGATTACCGTTGAAGGTGCAAATATCCTTACCCGTAATATGATCATTTACGGTCAAGGCGCTATTCGCTGTCACCCATTCGTACTTGCTGAGCTTAATGCGGTATCTATGGAAGACAAACGCGAAGCGCTTAACAGCTTTGACAAGTCGCTAATGGGCCATATTGGTTTCACTATTTCGAACCTTGTACGCACTAAGTGGCTTGCATTAACTGGTGCGCGTTTTACAAAAGTACCTTTCAATGACGAAACAGCCGATTACTACCGTAACGCAGCACGCTTCAGTGCAGCTTTAGCATTTATGTCTGATATCTGTATGGCGGTATTTGGTGGCTCACTAAAACGCAAAGAACGTATCTCTGCTCGTTTAGGTGACTTACTAAGTTATCTATACCTAGTGTCTGCAACGCTAAAACGCTACAACGATGAAGGTCGTCAAATTGAAGATCTTCCGTTTGTACAGTGGAGCTGTCAAGAACACCTATATTTATGTCAGCGTGCATTAGCAGATCTGATCAACAATATGCCATTTGCACCACTGCGTTTTGCACTTAAGTTAATGCTATTCCCATTCGGTCGTCCTGTTCGCAAACCGACTGATAAGCTAGAGCAAAAAGTAGCACGTTTACTGCAAACGCCAAATAACGCACGTAGCCGTTTAGCTGCGCACATCTACACAACTGATGAGCCGTTAAACCTACTTGGTAAACAAGAGCAAACGCTTAAAGATATCTTAGATATTGAGCCGTTGTTCGATAAGATTTGCCGTGCAAAAGGTCAGAAAATCCCATTTATGCAATTAGACAAAGTGGCAGCAGATGCACTAGACGCCGGCATTATCTCTAAAGATGAGGCTGACAAGCTAGCCGCTGTAGAAGCGAAACGTCTTGCAGTTATTAACGTAGATGACTTTGACCCAGCTGATTTATTAGCAGGTAAAGCGCGCGTGTCTGAAACGAACTCAAGCGCAGCTTAAGTTTAATACTCAAATGAAAACGCCAGCAACTGCTGGCGTTTTTTTATTCAATTCGAGACTTACTTTAAGGGCTAACTTTATTTAACCTCTAAAAGTTAAATAAGTACCATACTCAATATCAGCAAGATGCTGCAACTTGCCCACACTACCGCTAATAACTGACTGCGATTTTTAGCCAATAAAATCACCATAGGCGTCAACATAAAGCTTAACCAAATACTGAAATGCCCTGTGAATAAAGACAAAAATGGTAGAGTAAAAATCGATGCTAATAGGGCTAAGTAAAACCATTGTACTTTAGCAACTTTTGAGTAAGCATTAATGCTCTGCCAATACAATTTATGCTTACTAATGAACTGATTCGTCTCGATTAATAAGCTTGCCCACCATAATTGATTAAGTAAAGCGCCGCCCAACGCATACCAATGGACTAGATCAGGTCGCTCTATCGCGATGATAAAAACCGCCCAAAATACCAAACCACTCATGGTAATGCGCCAAGTAATACGCCATAAATCTGCACTAAAATAGCTTAACCAAATCGTCCAAATATTGATTTTTGGCTTAAAATTAAAGCGAATAGTCTGAGGCATAAAGTAACTAGCCAGCAAAGCCGCATTCAAACACACTAAAAAGCCGATTACCGATTGAGAAAAAGCCAATAAAACAAACCCTGATATAAACGCCCAGAATAAGGCTGGCGGTCTGTATAACAGCACCCATGCAAAGCTCAATTGTGAAAACATAAACAACACAAAATGAGGTGCCCTACTGAGCTTGTCTGGTCCCATTGCAAGCATCAAAACCAAGCTTAACAGCCACAACACGTGACAGGTTAACATTGCCATGAAATCACAGGCCCACTGAGGCGCATTGTGCTTAAGCAAGGTAGTATGAAATATCCGATTTTTTGAATCTAAAATGGCCGGCTTAAAAACAGCCAAGATCAGAGACTGAAAAATCAAATAAGCAAGTGCAACCTGCATACTCACTTGCACACTACTACTTTGCACCACTTTACCTAAGCCAAAGAATAGCCCTGCAATTAACCCTGGCAGAAAAATATAAAACAAAGTTGCCAACATTAAGACAAACTGCTGTAACTGCTTAAAAATCTCTTGTATGGCTAAGTTAAACGCCTGATAGCGATAGGCATAGAAATGCTTCATTACACAAGCTCACTGAATAAAGGCTGAGTGCTAAAGCCGAGCTCTAAAAATGGCAGAGGTTCGTGACAACTGATAAGTAATTGCCCTTTATATTGCTCAATCCATGAAAGTAACGCTTTTACGCTATCAGCATCAAGTGCTGCACTTGGCTCATCTAAAATCAAATAGTCACAATCACGCATGATGGCATTAATTAATTGCAGCTTTTTTTGATTTCCTGAAGAGAGCTCTGAGACTTTGGTGTCTAGAAAGGCATTAAAGTGCAAGCTTTCACATAAAGAGCCTGGCCAGTCACATTGCCAACTTGCTTGCGTTAATGAAAGTACCTGTTTGGCTGTTAGAAACGCCGGAAATGGAATTTTATCAGACGCTATCGCCACTTTAGTTTGCAGCTTACTACCCTTCTGACCATCTAGTAAAATATCACCACTGTAATGGGGATCAAGGCCAGCAATAATGGTGAATAAGGTGGTCTTTCCCAAGCCATTCTCGGCTTCGATACATAACCTTTTCGATGAAAAACACGTTGAATAATTTTGAAAAACAACTTTGTCTGCAAAGCTTTTAGTTAGATTTGTTACTTCAATCACACAAGACTCCTTTTTGAAGAGCTTGAATTTAGCATAAATCTCAACTGAGTGATTAAAGAAAAAGAAAAGAGTCTGGCAGCCTCTACAGGAATCGAACCTGTAATTACCCCTTAGGAGGGGGTCGTTATATCCATTTAACTAAGAGGCCAAGCCATTGATATTCATAATATATAGCTATAAAAACAGAATCAAGTCTGATGAGCGAGTAATATTACGGGTGACTTTTCTTCTGTTTGTTAAGTTCAGTAACTTGAAGAAACCAAAATATTCTCTGATCTTAAAACATACCAAGGGATCATTTTGCTCGTTGTTGCGACAACTTTTTTGCTTTCAAGTGACATTACTCGGGCATTAACCAGCACCCCTTTCTCACGATACAGCATAGTGCCAGACAATACATATTCAGCCGCTTCAGAGTTAAATCTAGATTTCGATTTACGGCTAAACACATAATCACCCATGCGTGTTATATGCACATTATCGAGTAATTTTGTATCAACAACCTGATAGCCAAAACGATGTAGCTGGTGCATAAAGGTTTCAGCAAGTTGATTACCTAATTGATCACTGGTTTGCAACGTGCCATCTAAACGTACAAATGAAGCCACGGCGAGTTCTGTCGACATATTCTGTGTTTCACTGAGTAAATCAGATAACTCAATGGCCATCTGCTCAACATAGTTATCAAGCTTTACAAAATGATTCATCGGAACGTAATCAGGTTTGCTTGGTTGCATGTCATCTTCAACTTCTACAGTCGTTTCTGATTTTGCTACCATTTCGTCAATCATCATCGACTGATCGTTCACAACCACTACAGATTGACTCATCGCAGGTTGACCCATTAACAAACTACATCCTGAAAGCAAGAGCACTGGCAATGATAGAATAAACGTTGTAATAGGTTTCATACTCACCTTCCTATCGGGCACTTGACTTCAACATAATGCCATCGGTTCGCTCGCTGCTACCCAAAGCATCTAATACAGCTTGAGGGATCAGACCTTGTGCAGAGCCGACAACAGCTTTACTTTGCAAACCAACCACTCGTACATTCACCAGCACACCACCTTTGTGATTGACTAAAGTACCAGCCATTACATATTGAAAGTTTTGCTCTTCATCAAGCTCTAAATAATCACGGCTGAACACAAAGTCGCCTTTTGGTGTAACGCGCATAAAGCCCGTTGTTTTGAAATCAATAACAGGGATGCCATATTGATAAAGCTCATGCATAAAGCTTTCAGAAATTTGGTTACCTAGCAAAGTACCTTCGTCGTACTTATCATCCAAAAATACAAAACTGGCAACTGCAAGTGGCGTATTTTGATTTACATATTTAAGGTTAGACGCTAAGTCTTGCATCATACCGCGCACATAATGGTTAATATTTTTCTTAGGCCCATTGTGCGAGCCAAACATTTGTTTTTGGTCAGGCGCTTGTGCTTGAAAGAATTGATTAGTATTCAATGGTGACTGAATACTTCGTGTAATTTTGCTAGAGTGGATGGTTTGCGCATTACTACCGTAGTCATCTTGCATGGCCGTGCAGCCCACCACTGATAATGCAAATAATGATGTTAACAGTGCTCTCATGTTCTGCTCCTAAATTAATACTCAGCTCGGTAAAGCTTGTTGTTGCGCATTTGGATTTTCTCATCTGTCCACATCACATTGATTGGAACTTCTGTAAATGCTGCAGAGATAACTTGACCATTCAAAACATTGACCAATCGTGCGTTTATCATATTGGCGTGCTCTTGGCGTGTTATGGTGCCAAGAATAACGTAGTCAATGTTTTGACGAGTGCGAAGATTGCTCAAATTGCGCGTTAGCATATCTTCATGATGCTCGCTGACAGTGATTGAGTCACTTATTCTGTGTTCAACCATGCTGTAGCCCAATTGTGTCATTTGAGTTATCAAACTTTCTTGAATTTGCTGACTTAAACCACTACTTTGTTGGGCGGCAGTTTTTTGCCCCAATTCTGTTGCCAGAGTAAAGCTCATGACCGCAATATTCGAGTTTCTCAGCCTACCTGCTTCTCCCTTATATAGCTGGTTTGCTAAATTCAAAGTGTAGTTATGAAGAGGAAAACTCGACATTCCCTTTACTTCCATAGGCAATGAGCCTTCAATTCCTTTCGGGTTTGCAAGCTCATCTTCTCGTTTAATTTCGTTCATTAATTGGCAGCCACTTAATAATGTAATAAGGACTAAAATACACAGGCGCATGACAACTCCGCATAAATCTTTTATCTAAAAAAGCAAGAATCACGCCACAATAGAGTTATAACCAATCACCTTTATTTAGACCACCAAACTGTGCAACAAAACAATTTACTTGGTGTTTTTGCCATTGCGAACATGCTGACTGCGCTTGTTCTTTTGTCGCAAACGCACCGAGCTTAAGTCGATAAAATTGTTGCTGGCCAATTTGTTTAGGCTCAAGTCTCGCTTCTTGCATCGTGTGCTTAGCGCCCACTAACTTAACTTTCAACCTTTCATACACTTGCTTTGCTTTTTGCCTGCTTTTTACAGACGCAACTTGCACAGCATATTTTGCAGTTGACGACTTGGTACTCGGTTTCTGAGTTTCAAGTAAAATCGTCTCAGGCTTTTTTGAAACTAATGATTGTTCCCGAACAGCTTTATCCGCCTTGAAAAGAGTAATAACGACGTCTTCTTTTTTTGCTTTACTCGATGTAGAAGTTTGCGAAATAAGTGCCTTGTTCGGTTTATTTTCTGCTTCTACGCTTTCATCTTGCTTGTGTTTGTTATTATCGGCCAAAGAGAAGTTTGCTTTATCATTATTTGCAACAAGGCGATTTAGATCTTTCACTAACACACCCAAAGTTTGCTCATAGGCAAGTAAGCGCTCTATGCCTGCTTTGTTTTCTTGCCATTGCTGAGCCATTTCTTTTAACTGCCGATACTCTTGCTGAGTTAATGTGACGGTTTGAGCTGTTGAGTTTGCTTTTGGCTTTTTTTGCACAGAAGTACAGCCACTAAAAATAATAAGGCTCAAAATAAAAATAGTGCATGTCTTCATTGATAATTGCTTATTGAGTGAACTGAACATATCTAACCTCACAAGATAACCCTTTACTTGCTGCGTCTAAACACAGCGCAGCGATTTTATCTTTATCGTCATTGTCGTAAGCAACTGACAATAACCACGAGCCATCGCTTTGCTTAATATAAAAAGGCGAAACGCCCAGTATGTTGCGCCATTTACTTTTAACTAGCTGCCAGTAGGCTTTCATAATATCCAAATTACTGAACTGACCGACTACTGCAACGTAACCTGAATGGCTCTGTAGACTTGTAAGTTGAATATTAACGTCTGAAAGTACATCGCCTAAGGGCGATAAGGTCACTTTTGCTTGCGTATTATATCCAAGTTGCTTTGTTTCCAGCTTATGCTCATCTACAAAAATGTCGTACTCTCCAGGTCTAAGATCTGTAAACAAGTAATAACCATCAAACTCAGAAATCGCTTCGGCCACGACCCTGTTATTTTTGTCTTTTAATTGCAGCTTAGTGTGCGCAATCGGTTTGCCATTTTCATGGTATAAAATACCTTCAATTTCACCTGAATAAACAACTGGAATATCTAATGACTCCATTGCTCCTGCTCTAGGCGTAAGAGAGTAACCTTCATTGGCTGGCAGCATGAAAGGATCTGCAAAACTGGTTTCAACGACCTCAATATCAGTGCGCCGATTTGCCATAACACCAGCTAAAACAGCCACGCCTCGCTCATCTGTTTTTGCTTTACGATACGATTGTATCGCTCTTACTGTGACATTTTCTAAAGGCGTTTCGGTATCATCAAACAGGCCATTGTCATTTTCATCAAAGAAGACCCGAACTATGATAGTGCCTTTATTTGACAGCCTTTGTTTAGAACCAAAGAACGCTTGGTTTACTTGGTTATAACCAAAGCTAAACCTCGTTGAGAGTTGTAGTTGCCAATCATCATCACTGTCGTATTGCGCAGATGTGTTTAAGATAAAGTCATCAAAAGAGAAATTAAGCCCAAGTTCTGTGCTCTCGATACCTGAGTCGATAGCACGCTTAAACCTAAGTTGTCCTCTTAAGGTGTTATTGAAGCTTCTGATCAAGTCAACGGAGTAATTATTTACTTTAAAACTTGGATAAATATCATAGCCAAGGTTAAACCTGCCGTATGAGCGCCTTAAATTCGCTTTAAAATTTAAGCTCCCTGAGCCGTATTCTTCACTTTCTTGCCATTGCCAATCAAGTTGATTACCCAATGCATATTTAGAAAAGCGATAGTTAAGATCATGCGTTAAGCGAGTCGCTCGCTTTCCATCGGTGTTTGCCACTTCAAGGCTGGTTAAATAGTTTAATCGTGTACGCTGTTTTTTATAAATATCACCAGCAAGGGTCGCTTTAAACGTATTTACTGCTCCCTCTGCATAGCGCTCTCTACTTGCTGCAAACCTAACTCGTTGATCAAATACTAACAACCTTGCTGTTGCTTCATTAAAATAGTGCTTAGAGCTGCGACCTTGATGTGACAGATTAAACAACATCTGGCCATTTGGTTTATAACTCACACCGGATGCAAATTCCTGGAATTCTTCTGCCGATTCAGTAAACCTTGAAGCTCCCAAATAGGCTCTTAATTGATGAGAGAAAACATGCTCGAAACGACCTGAGAGTCTTAATTCACCCGTATCAGTACCGCTTTGCGTTTCACTTAGTAGACGCTTACCATCTTTATTGATTGAAACAGCATAAGTACTACGCCCTACTTCTTCTACGCCATCACTGAAATAACGCTCTGTGTGCTTTTCAATTTGGCCCTCAGCTCCATACTTAACGACTTCAAAAATATTTTCACCGAACAAGAGTTCTATATTGTCGAAAAAGAACACGCCAGCTTGAATGTCGAGCTTTTGATCTATCAAGATGCCATTCTGATAAAGTTCTATGTCCCAACCTTCACCGGCCACACCATTGATTGAGACTCGACCAGAACTTGTTTTAGCTAACAGCGGAGCATTAGTTAAGCTTACCCCCTGCGATAAACTACCGATAGCACGTTCTCCAAATAAGATAGGCTGAATATCTCCAAACTTTATCTCACTGGCATTCAAGCCAAACAGTGCTCCTTGAGGAGATTGGCGGCTAAAAGTAAGCCTTGAATTTTGTAGCAAATCGCCACTTTCCCCAGATAAAAAATATTCAGATCGCAAATAGGCTAATTCGTTTGACCCCGTCAGTGCATAACTCAAGACCTGATCATTATCTGAATATTTGTAGCGTGTATTTAAATCGAATAAAGGGGAAGATAGAGCTTGGTAACTGCGATTAAGCTCTGGGAATAACGCGCCGCCTTGCACAGATGTAGTGACAAGTTGCTGGGCTTGTCTGGCAAGTGCTTGTTCAACAGGAAAATAGCCTTTACCCTGGATTGTTACAGACTGCTGCACATAGTCTGTGCTTAATTCAAAATCAAACCATAATTGTAACTGCCGAATATCGGCATAGAGTAAGCCATCTTCAAACAGCAACTCAGTTGGCTCAAGCTGATATTCTTCACCATTAAGCACTAATTGATAGGTTTCAGGGTCAAGTAAAAAACGATTACCAGGTTCTTTAAACCAACCTTCTACTTTGTTATTGGCATATAGAATTGGCAGAGAAAATAAATCTATAAAGCTTTCTAACTCAACATAGTACGCATCTCGGTTCTTAATAACCGTCAGCTCACCGATATAGCTTTGGTTTAAGTTTGCTGATAAAAACAAAACTTCACCGACAGGAATATGATCTCCTGATTGGGCGTCTATTTTTTGACTTGGTTTGGAATGTTTAGCATCCGATAATGTATTCTGAATAGAGCTTAGTACCTTGATCACTGCTCGCATATCAGTCGAGGCCTCAACTGATAAAACAGAAGAAACCAATAGCAGGGCACTAAGATACGGCAGATTAAAGCGCACGACAGGGGTAGAAGTTAGTTAATGTCAATTTGCTCTTCGAAGAATACCTCTTCTTGATATTCTTTTTGTCCTGAGTACTTTAGCGTAAGCTTGCCAGAACCAGATAAGCGATACCCGTCTAGCAGTGTCATTGGCAATAAAGCGTTTTCAAGCTCTGAATGGATGCTGTAGCTTTCAATAATGCCAATTCGCTGTTTTTCAGCTTTTCCGTTTGCTGTGAAAAAAGCTTCAACTCGTCCAAAACTGCTAAATTGACCTTGCTTTGCCATTGAGATTTGAAGGGTATCGCTCTCTTCTGCTCGCTTCAGATCAAGGCCTGTTAATGAAACAACAGGCGTTTCTCTTTCAACTCTTAAAATAATCGGCAATGAATAATTAACTTGAATGTCTATATTAATGCCTTTTGCCGCCGCAGATCCCTGCTCCTCAGGCAAGGCACTCAATAATAAGTGAGAGCGGTATTCTCCTGGCGCAAGTGCTTTTGTACGTCGCACTGACAGTTTAATGATTTGTTTTTGACCCGGTGCTAGGCGTATTTGGCTTGGGCTCATTCTCACCATTGCACTTAGAGATTTATCATGAGTACCTTCTAGGTTTTTGTACCCGCCCTCAGGTAACGCAGCTCTTTCTTGCCAAGATAATCGGTAACTCTGCACTTTGTCTGAGTTATTCACCACAATTAATCGCTCAGCTCTTTGCCTGTCTTCAAAAGCAACTCGGGTAGGTGAAATCAAAATATTTGCACTCGCACTGAATGCAGAGGTAATACATGATAAAAGTACTAAGAAAGCAAAATGGTATTTAAACAAGGTGGTGGCCTTAAAAATCGAAAAATTAGTATGAGAGTTCAATACTGACAGAGCCTTGATATTCTCCGTCGTTATATACGGCCCCGTCTCCGGAGGTTTGTAAAATTGCGCCGATAACAAGCTCAATTTCACCATATGCGTTGGTTTGAGCCGTCGGTCTAAAAAGTAATTGGCTAATAGTGAATACCGCGGGGCGACTCCCTAACTCAACATTCACGCTTGAACTGCTAAAACTGATTAAGGTGTTAGCCGGTAATGCCTCGAAGAAAAGCCTAGCAGGATGCCCTCTTTCCATAATATGAATGTCATTACTTGAAGACATAGCACTATTAGTTGGTAATTTAAGCGTGCTGACTCTGTCATTTCGCGCAACGACTATGGTGCCAAAATCAAGTGGATCAAGCACATCAGCGAATGCTGATGTGCTCAAAAAAGAAAGTATTACTAATATACTTTTAGTCAACGAGTGACCTTAGATTAATAACTTACTGTGACTGCAACGGTACCAGTATAATCACCGTCTACATATTCGCCATCGATGTCATCAGTCGTCAGCGTCGCACCTAAATTAAACTCAGCGTTACCAGTGCCATCAGTGGTAATCGTGCCTTGGTTTGTCGTTATTGCGATGTCTTGATTTGCGTTTTGCCCTACTGTGGCATAAAGCGTAAATGCGGTGATCTTAAATACTGGAGTGGTACCAGGTCCCGTTGTCGCAAGCTCAATCGGTGTTGTGCCTACATCTGGTAACTCAATCGTTAATGGCGTGTATTTTGTCGCTTCAGCAATTGTAAGCTGTGCAGGCTGTGCCGAGGCAGAATCTAAAATATCCATAATTGCCGGATCTGAGCCACCTGCAGCGGTTGTAGAAATTTGCAAATTCGGGTTTGCTGGTACACTCAGTGCTGCAGTAGATGACGCTTTAGAAACAGCTCTCACTGTACCGAAGTCTAACGTCTGCTTTACTTCAAGTTTAAACGTGTTTTGAACGGTTACTTTGGCATCAACATTTTGAGTTTGTGTGCTAGCGAATGATGAGAGTGTAAAAACTGAAAGAGATAACCCTAATGAAAGAGCGATAAAATTTTTTGTCATAACCGTGTCCTTTATTAAATGCTAATGAGCGCTCTGATATACCAATGAGTTTTAATTTTCCATTGAACTCTTTGATAATCTTATAAAAATGGTAATTACTTCTTGAGACAAATCAATAAAACAGAAAAGAGCTTCCATTCTAAACGTAATACTTTTGTTTATTATCTACTTTCTTCAACTGTACACAATACGCCGATATTATTAATAACAGCACATAGCTTGTTTGCATCATTTTCAATACTGACTGTTTCTAATACACCAACATATCGGCTTTGCAGCTTGTGCGTTTGCTTTTTAATAGAGCTTGAAAGTAAATTTGAAAGTTGAGGAAACCTATTATGCACTTTATTTAGTTGTGCCTGTGCACTGGCTTCACTAAACATTGGCTGTAAATGTAATTTAAAGCCTTGCGATTTTTTAGAGCTAGAAATTGCTTGGTTGCTCTGTGCTTGGCCTTTGTACTCTTTTACTTTTGGTTTATTGCGCAAAGAGGTTGGTAGGCTTTGTAAATCACTTTGCGCTGATAACGCAGCAATCAAGACTTTAAGGTCTTGTTCCATAGTCACTAAGCGTGCTAACTCTTCTCTGTTATTTTGCAGTTCAATTAAGAAGTCTTCGTCGACAGCTTTTTTGCTTGATTGTGTTTGCTGAATTGCAATAGGCGGTTTACTAGGACTTGTACAAGCTGATAAAAACAAAAGACTAAAGAATAGAAAAAACGTTAAACGCATTAATACCTCTGTTTGCTAGGGCGTTAGCCCTAGCAATAATACAGTTAAATTGAAACTGGCGCTTTAATATGTGGGTGCGCTTGGTAATCAACCAACTCGAAATCATCAAATTTGAAGCCGAAAATGTCTTTCACTTCTGGGTTAATCTTCATTGTCGGTTTAGGGAAAGGCGTACGGCTTAACTGCTCGTCTACTTGCTCTAAGTGGTTTAAATATAAATGCGCGTCACCAAAAGTATGGATAAAGTCGCCAACTTCTAAGTCACATACCTGAGCAATCATCATGGTTAATAACGCATAGCTTGCGATATTAAATGGCACGCCTAAGAAAATATCAGCACTGCGTTGATAAAGCTGACACGATAGCTTTCCGTCTAATACATAAAACTGGAAAAGCGTGTGGCATGGCGGCAATGCTTGCTTGCCCATAGCCGCATTCTCACTTGGTGAGTACTTAGTATCTGGCAATAACGCCGGGTTCCAAGCACTCACGATTAATCGACGTGAATCTGGGTTTGTTTTAATTTGCTCAATCAGCTCTTTAATCTGATCGACTACTTCTCCATTTGGACCAGTCCATGAGCGCCATTGCGCACCATACACGGGACCAAGCTCACCTTCTTCCGTTGCCCAGCCATCCCAAATACTTACACCATTATCCTTAAGGTATTGAATATTCGTTTCACCATTCAAAAACCAAAGTAATTCATGAATAATGGATCTCAAGTGACACTTTTTCGTCGTCACCAGCGGGAAACCTTCTTGAAGATTAAAACGCATCTGATAGCCAAAAACACTGATTGTGCCTGTGCCTGTTCTATCTTCTTTTTTAGTGCCATTCTCTTTTACATGGCGCATTAACTCTAAATATTGTTTCATAGCGTTTTATAACTCTTACTTTTGTGCAACGGGTTGGGTTTTATATGCCCAAAACATAATACCAAGGCCTGCGATAATCATTGGCATAGAAAGGATCTGTCCTTGTGAAATTAAGCCACCATATAAACCAATGTGCGCATCTGGTTCACGGAAATACTCAATGCAGAATCTAAAGAAGCCATAACCAAATAAGAATAGGCCTGCGACACTGCCTGTTGGACGAGGTTTTTTCGCAAACCAAACAAGCATAATAAATAATACTAACCCTTCAAAAAAAGCTTCATATAGTTGCGAAGGATGGCGCGGTAACGGTCCACCTGTAGGGAACACCATCGCCCAAGGTACATCGGTCGTGCGACCCCATAATTCGCCATTGATAAAATTACCAATACGACCCGCTAAAAGACCAACAGGAACCAGAGGAACAACAAAATCACCAACAGCAAAAGGAGAGCGTTTAGTGCGCCATGCAAAAACAAAAATAGCAGTAATTACACCTAATGCACCGCCATGGAATGACATGCCGCCTTCCCAAATCTTGAATAAGTAAAGCGGGTTATCAAGTAAATATGAAAATTGATAAAACAGTACATAACCAATACGGCCACCTAAAATAACTCCCAGCATGCCGTAAAATAATAAATCGCTGACTTCGTCTTTTGTCCAACCTGAATTTGGTTTTTCTGCTTGACGATTAGCCAACCACATTGCAAATGCAAAGCCGATCAAATACATCAAGCCATACCAGCGAACACTCAACGGCCCTATCGAAAAAATGATGGGATCAATTTGTGGAAACTCCATAGCCTTTCCTTAATTAATAATCATGTTGGCAGCGATCACCAAAAGTAACGCTGCAAAGATTTTTTTTATTGTTGAAACAGGTAAATATTGCGTCGATTTCGCACCAATGGGTGCCATAAACCAAGAGGTTGATACGATACCTAGCAAAGCGGGCAAATACACAAACCCTGCAAAGCCATGTGCAAGGTCAAAATGCTTGCTCCCTGCGCTGATATAACCCAACGACCCAAATAAAGCGATTACGATACCACAAGCCGATGCACAGCCGATGGCTTTTTTCATATCCATTGAGAAAAAAGTCAGTAATGGGACTAACAGCGCGCCCCCACCAATTCCTATCATCGCTGACAGGCCTCCGGTGATGCTGGTTAAAAAAGTGAGTACAGGACCACTTGGCAAAACTCTTGTAGGAGGTGTCGCTGTTTTTCGGCTGCTATAAAGCATTTTCAGAGCAATCAAGACCACACATACAGAAAAAATTATTCTTACAATTGATTCGGGTAGCATGGCCGCCATAAAGCCACTGATCAAAGCACCCAGTGCCACACCTGACATGATCCAAGGCGCGACTTGCCAAGGTACGTTACCATTTTTGTGATGAGCTAATGCAGAAGACGTCGAGGTAAATAAAATAGAAGCCAAAGAAGTCGCTATCGCAGCAATAACGACTTGCTCTGTTGGTAAAATATTAAAATGCAGCAGAATCGCGCTTAGCACTGGTACTATGATCAAGCCACCACCTATCCCCAATAGCCCGGCTAAAAAGCCTACACCACTGCCTAAAATGGCACAGGAGAGGACAACTAGTAACAAGTCATTCATGAACGCATCTCTTATTATAATTTGCGCGCTATCTTACCCGATCTGAAGCGGATTAAACACCTGAAATAAACCTTTGCAAACAGTTAGTGTTTAGATTGGTAAAGCAATTCGCTGAACTGGTTTTCAATCATAAAGCTTTTAAGTAATCGATGTACTTGTTTGGTGGTCGCCTGTTTTAAGCATTCGTTCAAGAGCGCTTCCATATCTGCAACTTTTAAACGCCTTAAGACCCATTTCACTTTACTCATGGTAGAAATGTTCATACTCAAACGTCGATAACCCATTGCTATTAATAAAATAGCACCTTCAGGCTCACCGCCTAGTTCGCCACATAAACTAAATGGTAACTCTAAACTTTGACATTGCTTAGCAACTTGATTGAGTACACGCAGTACACTAGGATGGAAAGGATCAAATAAATCAGCCACTTGTGCGTTATTTCTATCAACTGCAAGAAGATATTGCGTTAAATCATTACTGCCAACAGAGCAGAAATCGACCTTATCGGCCCATTCAGGTAACAAGTAAATACTAGAAGGCACTTCAAGCATTACACCGATTTCTGGTTTCTCAATTTGAATGAATTGATCTGCCCACTCTTCTTGCAGTTCAAAATAAGCCTGTTCAAGTAAACTAAGTGCTTCATCGACTTCTTCGGTATGACTGACCATAGGCAACATGATTTTTAAATTACCCAAGCCGGTATTTGCTTTCAACATAGCTTTGAGCTGGTCTAGCAGTAGCTCGGGGTGATCTAAAGAAATTCGAATACCACGCCAACCAAGAAACGGGTTTTCTTCTGTGAAATTAAAATAATCGAGTACTTTATCGCCGCCAATATCGAGTGTTCGCATCACTACATTTTCAGGGTGGTAGCGGGTTAATACTTCTCTATACCAATGCTCTTGTTCAGTTTGCGTCGGAAACTGACCTTTTTGCATAAACCAAGCTTCTGTTCGGTATAGGCCAACACCATCACAGTATTTACCAATTTCTTGCTCTGTCGATAAATCTAACCCGGCATTCACTAACAAGCTAATATGCTCACCATCTAAAGTTATGGCTTCTAAGTGGTGCTCGGCCTCAAATTTATCGTGTAACTTGCTCTCTTGAAGATGAAGTTGCTTATATTCTTTTTTAAGCGCTGGAGTCGGAGAAACATAAACCCGCCCTGCATACGCATCCAAAATAATATCTTTGTTTTCGAACTGCAGCAGCGGAATATCCTCAATACCCCAGACAGCAGGAATACCCATTGCGCGTGTTAATATTGAGGCATGAGAATTCGCAGAGCCATTGACACTTATTACCCCTTTTAATCGCTCCTTTGGCACTTCTGCTAACATAGTTGGAGTTAGAGTATGGGTAATTAATATGGTATTTTTAGGGTAAGATTTAACCGCTTGCTCAGTACTCATCAAGTGGTGCAAAACACGCAAGCCTATTTCTTTTACGTCGATAGCACGTTCTTTAATGTACGGATCTGACATTGCATTAAACTGGCTCACTAGACTTTCTATGACATACTTCAACGCACTTTTTGCATTCCACCCTTGTTCTAATTGTGCTTCTACTTGTCGTCCTAAACTACGCGCATCTAAGAGTTGTTGGTACACTTCAAAAACTGCCACAGCTTCTTTTGGCATTGAATCACTAAAGGTTGAAGCCATAACATGAAAGTCGTGCCTTGTGGCTGAAACGGCTTGTGCGAATAGCTTCTTTTGTTGCTCTACATTCTCGCTTTTCTGCATTTCTATGCTTGCAAAATCAAGTTTGGGAATAATGACAAAACCACTGCCCAAGGCAATACCCGGTGAACCTGATACACCTTTTAACACAGATGTTTTTTTCGCGGTTGTTTCAACCGATAAGATTGACTTAGCTTCGGTATTAGCAAGCTGAGATGCTAGTTGTGCAGATAAAGTAATTAAAAAGGACTCTTCATCATTACTAAAAGTGCGAGCTTTTTTTTGTTGAACAACAATAACCCCGATCACTTTTCTTTGGTGAACAAGCGGTACCGATAAAAAGGCGTTATAACCTTCTTCGTGGACTTCTGGGGAAAGTTTAAATCTCGGGTGAGACTGTGCATGAGCAATATTGATTGGCTCTTCGCGCTGTGCCACTAAACCAACAAGACCCTCTGTAAACCCTATTCTAAATTTACCGATGGCTTGAGGGTTTAAACCATCACTGGCCATCAGTATAAAATTATCTTGGCTGTAGTCAGCAAAATAGATAGAGCAGCACTCAGTGGCGAGTGCTTCTTTAACCATGGCGACAAAACGATTAAGTGCTTCAGTTAAGGTAGGCTGTTGTGCCACCGCTTCAACAATATTTCGTAACGTCGCAAGCACGGTTCTCTCCTTAATTTAACGGCGTTGCCGCCAATGATTATGCTCTTTCTGAATGTGTTCTTTTCGGTTAAAAGGCATCGCAAAAGGTGCAAACTCTTTCATAACACGACGATATACATCTCGCTTAAAAGAAACCACCTGACGAACTGGATACCAATAACTTACCCAACGCCAATCATCAAATTCGGGATGATGTGTATGAAGTAAGTCTACATCTTCATCTTTACAACGGAGTTTCAGTAAAAACCATTTTTGTTTTTGACCGATACAAACAGGGCTTGAATCTTTTCTGATCAGCCGCTTAGGTAGTTTATATCTTAACCAATGCTTAGAACTGGCCACAATTTCAACATCTTCAGGTTTTAACCCCACTTCTTCATGCAACTCTCGATACATGGTTTGCTCAGGGGTTTCTCCGTCGTCTACTCCACCTTGTGGAAATTGCCATGAATGTTGTCCATAGCGTCGTGCCCAAAAAACTTGACCTTGATTATTACAGATCACAATTCCGACATTGGCACGAAATCCTTCGGCATCAATCACCTTAGTGCCTCATTAAATAAGTCGATATTTTTCGATTGTTCCATAAGTTAAAGCACACGGCAAATATAATTCCAGCTTTCTACCACCTTATCCACAGGTTAATTTTAAAATTGAACAACTTTTAATTTAAACAAATTAAATCCACAAAAATACTGTATAAAACTCACTTTCTCCACAGATTCTGTGGATAACTGTGTTTATATTACTGTATTTATCCAAAGGCCTTACCAGATGAAGCTAACTCACGAATAACACATGAAATAAAAAACCATATATTTCATAAAGATATGAAAACAACTGTATAAATAAGCGGTTTTTTATCAATCAATTTAACGTATTTTTTTACCTGTCTACTTTTTACCCAAACAAGAGCATCAAACAAAATTCATCTTTTTCAGACAGTTACTTTAATTGTATAAGCTCAAAAATTGTGCTTAAAACAATCGACAATGTAAAATATTTGTTATGTTTTATTTTCCGCCGACTCTAATCATAGAAGTAGTAATTTATAAATCAAAATTATTTACTTTGATTAGTTTCGAGCAAATTTATGTATTCAAATATTGAAAAGGAAAATATTTATGAAACTTAAAATAAATAAAACAAAACTTAAAAACCTGTCTTCAGACGCAACATTATTGCCTTCGGGTATGACACCACAAGTTGGTGGTGGTGTGACTACTTCTGCTGCGATTGTGTGTGAAACACTAGGCTGTGGTACTTATTCAATGGGCGATTGCGCATCCTTGGATCGAGTGTGTTCACCATATGAAACACAAAACAACTGTGTAGACCCATTTACTGTGGGTTGCTAAAACAAGCTGACACCTTTTCTAATTTGAATAGGTGTCAGATTTAGAGTTAATTCTATAATTTCTTACTTAGTTCATTTCTTACTATCTCAGCACCTTGAGCTAGCGCTGTTAACTTGCCTCTTGCGACTTCTCTAGCAAGCGGCGCTAAACCACAGTTTGTACTGGGGTAAAGCTTATCGGCATCTACATAGCGCAACGCTTCACGTAATGTGTTGGCTACTTCTTCTGGTGTCTCAATGGTATTAGTTGCCACATCAATAGCCCCAACCATGACTTTTTTACCGCGGATCAAAGAAAGTAGCTCAATTGGTACACGAGAGTTATGACATTCAAGTGAGATAATATCTATGTTTGATTGCTGAAGTTTAGGGAATACCTCTTCATATTGACGCCACTCAGAACCCAATGTTTTCTTCCAATCTGTGTTGGCTTTAATGCCATAGCCATAACAAATATGAACTGCCGTTTCACAGTTTAAGCCTTCAATGGCACGCTCAAGACATTTTATGCCCCATTCATTTACTTCTTCAAAGAAAACATTAAACGCAGGTTCATCAAACTGAATAATATCAACACCAGCCGCTTCTAGTTCTTTGGCCTCTTGGTTAAGGATCACAGCAAATTCCCAAGCCAATTTTTCGCGACTTTTATAATGGTCGTCAAATAAAGTATCAACCATGGTCATTGGACCTGGCAATGCCCATTTAATCGGCTTATCTGTTTGTGCTCGTAAGAACTTTGCGTCTTCGACAAATACAGGTTTTTGACGTGAAACAGGCCCATAAACCGTCGGCACACTGGCATCATATCGGTCACGGATTTTAACTGTGCGGCGGTTTTCAAAATCAACACCATCAAGATGCTCAATAAAAGTCGTGACAAAGTGTTGCCTGGTTTGCTCACCATCGCTGACAATGTCTAAGCCAGTTTGATATTGCTCTTGTAATGACACACGTAATGCATCGTGTTTGCCATCAATTAATTCTTGCCCTTCCAATTTCCATGGTGACCAAAGTACTTCTGGTTGTGCTAACCATGATGGTTTTGGCAAACTGCCTGCAGTTGATGTCGGTAATAATGTTTTCATTTTACTAATTCTTTTCTAAGATGATTAAGCACTCGACCTTACCTATGTGTAAGGCCGTTTTCGAAGGCAACTGATAATTAAGCGAAGTTTGCCGACCACTGCGCCAGAATATTTTGGTAAGGCTTTATAAAATACTCTTCAGCAAACTTACCTTGCTCTTTGGCTAAACGGCTACGCTCTTCACGGTCATAAATAATTTGTGTAAGAGAGTGATCTAGGTTTTTCAAATTCGGCTTATAAACCTTGCCTGCAACCGCATGCGCGTTATAAATCTCTGGGCGATAGATCTTTTGGAACGTCTCCATGGTGCTAATGGTGCTTATAAGCTCTAAGTTGCTGTAGTCGTTTAATAAGTCACCGAAGAAGTAAAATGCAAAAGGCGCAACACTGTTTGGTGGCATAAAGTAGCGCACTTGTAAGCCCATCTTTTGGAAATATTGCTCGGTCAGTGACGACTCATTCGGTAAATATTCAAAACCTAACACTGGGTGCTGGTTTTCTGTACGACGATAAGTCTTGTTATCTGACACTGATAAACAGATCACAGGTGGCTTTTTGAAGTTGTTTTTATAAGTCTGTGAATTAACAAAATACTGGAATAACTTGCCGTGCAGATCGCCAAAGTCTTCAGGAATGCTAAATTGCGGCTTGTCTTTATTGTGGTCTAAAAGCAGCACGCTAAAGTCGTAGTCACGTACATAAGACGAGAAGTTGTTGCCCACAATACCTTCAATGCGCTCGTTGGTTTGTTTGTCCAAAATGTAGGTTTTCAGCACCTCAATCGACGGGAATGCCTCATCACTTCCTGTGATATCCATATCTACTGACACAATCTCTAACTCAACAGCATAACGGTCGGCATTTGGGTTATCCCAATGAGCAAGGGCGTTAAAACGGCTGTCGATCATGGTTAAGGCATTACGTAAATTTGCCTGACGACTCTCACCACGAGCTAAATTGGCAAAGTTCGTCGTGATACGTGTGCTGGTTGATGGCTCGTAATGTTCATCAAGGCGCTGCGTTTTAATGTTGAAGTTAAAATCGTGACTCATGTGTTTTGTATCCTTTTTACTGAGATAAATTGCTGCTCCCTTTACTTACCTAGCCTTTACTGAATATCTAAGTAAATCATGCTTATCTTGTACAAACTTAAAAACAACCTACTAAGGAATACTTAAATTCGTTTGGTCTTGCGTTCGGAGCCCTATTAGTTATACGGATCCTGCAACTTGAAGAAAAACGGTTTAATTTCACTTAAAACTTGAGTTTGATTCACGTTACTGAGGTCATGCTTGCCCGTATTGAATAATGAAAAGCCAGATTAATGACAAAACCGCAATAGAAATCTAGACGTCTAAATAAAATTCATTCCTATATCTATTTCTTTCATACAAAACATGAGGATTTTTCAGTAGTTATCTCCCACTTAACAATAACAAGCCGTTAAGATGTTGATATACTCGCGAGCGGTCTAGATGTCTATTTATCGAACGCATCTCAGCAAAGCGTTAATTTCAATGAAGAGAAAACGGAATGAGTGAGTTAATACTATTGGTGTTGTACTGTGCATTACTTGGCAGTGTTGTGGGCTTTTTAGCGGGGTTATTAGGTATTGGTGGCGGTTTAGTCATAGTGCCAATATTGAGTATTATTTTACTGCATTTTGAAGTGCTACCAACTGAGCAAGTGGTTGTTGCAGCCATTGCGACTTCTTTAGCTTCTATTCTATTCACCTCGACCTCTTCGGCTATTGCGCATCATAAAAATGGTAACGTGCCATGGGAATTAGCTCCTTGGATCATGACAGGTGTCGCCCTTGGTGCCCTTATTAGCGGTTTTATGGCTGCACTTCTACCTGAACACATTGTCAGAATTGTATTTGCAGTGAGTGTTGTACTTATTGCACTAAAAATGTTCTTAAGCAGTAAAACCGACACCCCAAGCGAGCGTACTTTACCGAACAAAGGGGTTTTAACCATTTTAACCACCATCACTGGAGGCCTCTCGGCCATGATAGGTATTGGCGGTGGCGCACTTTTAGTACCGCTATTAAGCTTTTTCTCGGTCGATATGAAAAAAGCCATTGGCTGTGCCTCTGCTTGCGGCATCGTTATCGCCCTATTTGGCTCAATTGGTTATATCAGCTCAGGCAGCAGTCATTTTGCACTGGCTGATGGCTTTGCGGGTTTTGTGTATTTACCTGCACTACTTGGCATTGTTTGCACATCTTGGTTTACCGCGCCCTTAGGTGCCAAAGCCACACACCATCTACCCGTGGCCACTATCAAGAAATTCTTCTCATTTTTGCTGGTCGCCATGGCTGCAAACATGATGTTGAGTTAACTATTACCTAAGGATAATTGCACTACCAAGCTAATCTAACTTTGCTTGGTAGCCGCCCACGCGCTCATTCGTTACAATATCGGTGATTTTGTAACGAGAGCTCACCATGCTAAAACCTTCGCCGCCACTTACCATTAATGAACTCATGCAACGCGTTGAGCAAATTGCAGGGCTGACCTTAGGCGAAATAGCAGCAGAGTTTAACTTTAAAACACCAGAGCATTTATTGCGTGAAAAAGGCTGGCAAGGTCAATTATTAGAATATGTGTTGGGTGCCACAGCGGGCTCAAAACCTGTACCAGACTTTGAGCACTTAGGCATCGAGCTTAAAACCATACCGATTGGCTTTAACGGCAAACCACTCGAAACGACTTATGTATCGGTTGTTCCGCTAACTAACCTGACGGGTATGACTTGGCAATCGAGTACCGTAAAGAAGAAGCTCACCCATGTTTTATGGCTGCCCATTTTAGCTGAAAAAACCATTCAACCCATAGATAGAACCATAGGTTCGGGATTTTTATGGCAACCAAGCTTGGCACAAGAGCAGCAATTACAAAGAGACTGGGAAGAGCAAATGGAACTAATTGCACTTGGCCGCATAGATGAAATATCTGGCCATTTAGGTGAGGTGATGCAAATTAGACCAAAAGCCGCGAACAGCAAAGCGTTAACCGATGTCATTGGGCCAAACGGAACAATGACGCAAACTTTGCCACGCGGCTATTATTTAAAAATTCCGTTTACTACACAGATCCTAACAGAACAGTTTGGCCTTTAAGCTCAGCTAGTTTATTTCCTGATTCAAAAATACAGCTGCGCCTAACAAACCCGGTTGTGGCTCTGTGATCACAAACACTGGCGTCTGCTCTGCAATATGAGAGAGACGCCCTTTTGCAATAAATCGCTCGCCAAAGTCACCTTGTTTTAAAAACTCGATGAACCTAGGAACAATACCACCAGCTATATACACCCCACCAAAACTACTATTAAGTAATGCAAGATTGCCAGCAAAACTGCCTAACACTTTACAAAACTGTTGCAGTGCTAAGCGAGATAGCGTGCAACTTCCTGAAATCGCGTTGTGAGAAATCTCAGCCGCACTCAAAGTAGTTTTCTGTACCGTGGTATGACGTCCTTCTATGGCATTTTGGTAATCTATAATCGCGCTATAAATTTGCTCTAACCCATAGCCTGATAATAGCTGCTCATAAGAGATCCGTGGTTTTCTGCCATCGAGATAGTTGAATATGATCAAGTCCAGCTCATCTACCGGTGCGAAATCTATATGCCCACCTTCTGAGTTAATACAATGCCAAAAATGATTGCTATGCAGTGTGACCGGTGTAAGGGTGGCTACCCCAAGCCCTGTACCTGGCCCACAAATAGAAATAGTGCTGTTTGCTCTGCCCTCTTGTGGCCCTCGGATATGGCACTTTTGCTCATCATTTAAAAAAGGCACTGACATCGCGATGGCTTTGTAGTCATTAATTAAATACAAGCTTTGTAAGCCCAACTCAGCCTTGAGCGCAGTTTGCGAAAACGCCCAAGGCAAGTTTGTCATTGAGATCCAGTCTTCATCGGTCGGACAGGCAATCGCAAGACAAGCATGTAAAGACTTACCTGCGATTTCTTGCTCAGCAATATACAACTTAAGCACATCTGACAGTTCAGCAAAGTCAGCACATTTATAGGTGCTGACATGCGATAACTGATTATCTTTCGTTGCTTGCGCAATGCGGATATTGGTACCGCCAATATCCGCCACCAGCCTAATGCTTTGTAAATGTTCCATAATTACTCACATTTAATTGTTGCTGATTTGCCTTGGCCCGGTGCAAAGTGAATATCACTAAACGATAAGTTCGCCTTGCCAGCTGTCGAAATTGAAAATGGCATTACAACTTGACTGTATTTTAAGCCTTGCTTTGCGAAGCAATTTAGATCAATAGATAAAGGCTGCCATTGCGTATCAGGCAATCTATTAATTTGCTCGGTAATCTCTACTTGAGCTCTACAACTACCGGCTTTATCACCTTCGCTTTCACAATGGCTCGAGATAATGACAGGTTTATCGGCAATGCCATCACGCATTAACTCTATAACTAACGCAGAATCACTGGCGTGTAATTGTGAAAGGTCCTCTCTAAACCAACTCTTACTCACAAACTGCATGCCCGCACTTTCTCGACCATTCCATACAAGTTTGAATGCATCTTCTTGAATATGCCTGTCGATAGTGCGGTACTCCAGCCCTGATAACGCAATACTGCTCGACATCACAGCTTGATTATTCGCCCCAGAGAATAAACGCATTTGCCAAGGCGCAAAGGCTTTACCTTTGAAGATTGCACTTACTTCACTGGCACCCGCATCTAATTCAACCGTTTCACTTAAGGTATTTGATAGCACAGACTTGTCGCCGTACTTCAGGCCAAAACCATAAGGCAGCAAGGGCGCATAATCTTCGTCAAAACGATTTACCGGCTTACTTGGGTGACTAGGCCAAGAGAACGATAATTTACCTTTAAAGTCATTTTGCACCTTACCCGCTTTGTCTGTGAGCAGCACATCTGCAACCGCATCGCCTTCAGAGCCTGGTAGCCAAGCAGCAACAAAAGCATCACTGGCATTTAGCTCTGGGTTGACCCAAAGTGGGCGGCCACTGATAAACACCGAAATCACCGGTATACCTTGCGCTTTTAGCTTTTTCAGTAAGGCTAAATCACGTTTATCACCTTGCTGGTATATTAAATTTTCTTTATCACCATGCCCTTCCGCGTATGGCTCTTCACCAAATACCACAATGGCAACATCCGGTTTGTTTTCAAAGCTGCCATCTTCGCTCAGCGTAACCTTGCCACCAGCCGCTTTAATTTGTTCGGCTAAACCATCATAAATTGAAGAGCCTCCTGGGAAGTCGGCATTTTCATTGTTGGTGCCCTGCCAAGTAATTGTCCAACCACCCGATTGCTTGCCAATATTGTTCGCCGCATCGCCCGCAATCAAAATATTCTGCTTAGGTGAAAGAGGCAGCAAGTTATCGTTATTTTTCAGCAATACTAAAGATTCACGAACCGCTTGTTTTGCAATTTCACGGTGCTCTAAGTGGCCAATCAAATCTGTATTATTGGCATATGGACGATTTGCAGGGCTTGCTTTATCGAATAGGCCCGCACGGAATTTCACACGTAAAATACGCGTTACCGCATCGTCAATACGTGACATTGGAATAATACCAGCACGCACTTGCTTAATGGTGTTTTCCATCAAAGGCTTCCATGCATCCGTTGGCACCATGTATACATCAAGACCGGCATTCACCGCTTGCGGACAGTCATGGTTGCTACAACCTGGGATCTGACCATGGCCGTTCCAGTCACCAACCACGAAGCCATCAAAACCCATTTTGCTTTTTAAAACATCGGTAAGCAGGTATTTATTGCCGTGAATTTTCTCACCATTCCAGCTATTGAAAGACGCCATCACAGACTGTGCGCCCGCAGTTAAACCGCCCACATAACCTTGCGAATGAATGTTGAATAAGTCTAACTCTGAGTCAATGTTATTACCTTGGTCGTCGCCTTTTACCGTGCCGCCGTCGCCCACAAAGTGCTTAACCGTACTAATGACTCTATCATCACCTAAGAAGTTATCGCCTTGCGTACCCTGTAAGCCATGAACAATTGCAGCAGCATATTCTTTTACTATTTCAGGGTCTTCAGAATAACCTTCGTAAGTTCGACCCCATCTATCATCGCGAACTGTCGCAACAGTGGGCGCGAACACCCAATCGATACCGGTTGCCATCACTTCTTTTGCGGTCACTTCGGCAATTTTCACAATTAAATCTGGATTATTTGCTGCGCCTAAGCCGATATTGTGCGGGAACAGCGTCGCGCCAATCACATTGTTGTGACCATGAACCGCATCGGTACCCCACATGGTTGGAATATTGATGCCGTCTAATGAATCATCAACCGACGCTTGATACATGGCCTCAGCTAAATCAACCCAATCTTTCACACTGGAATGTTTATTGTTATTTGGAAATGCACCACCGCCATTGAGGTATGAGCCAAAGCCGTAGCGACGCATATCCTCAACTGTAATATCGCGGATCTCAGGTTGGATCATTTGCGCTATTTTTTGCTCTAGCGTCATTTTTGCCAACAGTTCAGCGACTTTACGCTCAATCTCAGGGTCTTTTTTAACTTCAGAGTTAATCGTCGGCCAAATATCTAAGCCTGATTTTTCTACTTGAACATTGTCGTCCTGTTTTGCACACGATGCCAACAACCCTGTGACCATCACTGCAACTAATGATTTCTTTAAACGCTTCATTTTATTACCTCTCAGAAGAGCTGTTTACAGGTTGGTGGCCTTTTAAGCCAAAGTAGCCAATGAACACATAACACAGTGCAGGCAGTAAGAAAGACAGTTGCACGCCGACCACATCGGCAAGCATGCCTTGGAATAATGGCACGATTGCACCGCCAACAATGGCAAGACACAGTAAACCTGCGCCATGACTCGCTGCATCGCCTAATTTATTGATTGCTAGACTGAAGATGGTTGGGAACATAATTGAATTGAATAAGCCCACAGCCAAAATTGACCACTTCGCCACAGCGCCTTCAGACATCACTGCAACCACAAGCAAGACAATGGCCATCACCGCATTGAATGCCAACACTTTACCCGCTGCGATTTTTTGCATCACGACAGCACCGATAAAACGGCCGATCATGGCACCGCCCCAGTAGTAGGCGATTAACTTAGCGGCTTGCGCTTCATTCAAACCTGCAATATTTGGATCATGTAAGAAGTTCACTAAAAAGCTACCGATAGCGACTTCAGCACCCACATATAAAAAGATGCCAATCGCACCAAGTTTAAGGTGGGTATATTTCAATGCGGTTTTAATTGATGGGGTTGATTGTTCACTTTTACCAAGCTCTGGCAGCTTAATAAAGGCGAATATCACAGCTAAAGCCAATAGCGTCAGTGCTAAAAATAAATAAGGCACTTGTACTGCAGTTGCATCAGTTTGCGCAGCTGCATTTGTCTCAGAGAAAATCAACCATGCCCCAAAGAATGGCGCCACTGTTGTACCTAGCGAGTTAAACGCTTGCGTCATAGTCAAACGCGAAGAAGCGGTTTTTGCAGGCCCAAGTGCGCTCACAAATGGGTTTGCTGACACTTGCAACACCGTGATACCTGCAGCCAGTACAAATAGTGCCCCTAAAAATAAGGTATACACGCCCAAAGCAGCTGCAGGATAAAATAAAAAGCACCCAAGACTTGCTATTGCAAGGCCCGTAATTATGCCCTTTTTGAAACCTATTTTACTGACCAAAGTGCCCGCAGGAATAGACACAATAAAATAAGCGCCAAAGAAGCAAAATTGCACTAGAATAGCTTGGGTGTAAGTGAGGGAGAAAGCGTTTTTTAAATAAGGAATTAAAATGTCGTTAAGACAGGTAATAAACCCCCACATAAAGAACAAAGTGGTTAAGGTGATCAACGCAAAAGTATTATTTTGCGGTTGTTCAACCTGATTGTTTGTATCAAAAGTACCTATTGAGCTTGCCATAGTCATATTCCAGCATGCCGAACCCAAAGCGATAACATATAAAAGTTGCTAGCACTTGAGTTTTAATTAATCATGAATGGCTTACCTCTGCTCTAGAGGTAAGCGTTTGTTATGAGTTATAGTGAATTAATTGAACGAGTATCGAACGCCCACCGCATAACGAGGACCATATTCTCTTGCGAATAAGAATTGACGCTCGTAACGACCATAGCCTTGCTCTGTTTCGTTATTTAGGTTTATTCCTTCAAAGAACACAGTGACTTCATCGCTCACGTCATAGTTCACACTCATATCCCACTGACCAAATGCTTTTGCAAATTGCGGCGGATTATCTGAAGACCCTTGATCTTGACCAACACCAATCAGGTATTCATCACGCCATGCGTAAGTGAACTTGATAGATAGGCCATCTTTTTCATAGAAAGCTTGGAAGTTAGCTGAATCGCTTAGACCCGTTAATGGAGTTTGTTGGTCTAAACTATTTACATCGAACTCAACATCACCGTTTACGAAAGTCGCATTAACGCCAACACCAAAGCCTGTTTCACCGATTAGGTGTTGAACAGCAACTTCAATACCATCTACTGACTTAGTATCTGGCGCATTAAATGGGCGCGTGATGTCCCAAATCATCAAAGGATCATCAGCATTTGGCGTGATATAACCTTGCTCGTTTAATGCTGAACCATTCGCTTGTATTTGAGCGAAAATTGCATCATTAGTTGCTTGCTCACCACGTGCTTCAATATCAGAAACAGCTTGGTTCCAACGTGGACCTTTGTAAATATCATTAAAGCCTTCAATCGTAGTCGATACAATTTGACTACCAATAAAGTTCTTAACTGACTTGTCAAAGTAACCAATCGACGCGTAACTGCCCTCACCGTAATAATACTCAAGACTTAAATCAAAGTTTGTCGACTCAAATGGCTGTAAATTAGTATTACCTTCACTTGCATTTCGAGAACCAATTTTTGGACTGCCAGATAGGCTACGTCCACCTGCTAGATCACCTAAAGGTGCACGAGAAATGGTTTTACCCCATGAAATACGTGACACTAACTCTTCAGAAAGTTCAACTTTAATATCTAACATGGGTAATAACACATCATGTTCACCGGTGAGTGTTAAGGTATTATTTTCACCTGGAAGATACTGAGTATGCCATTCACTACCACCTTTCCACCAAACGGCAGTTGGGACTGGTTGGAATACATTACTGGTTACATCTGTTTCTTCGTAACGAACACCGGCATTTAGCTGCACTGGATAATCGGCAACTTCGAATTCCCAAGCGCTCGATAAGTAAATACTGGTTGTTTCTTCACGTACTGAGCCTTTAGAAAAAGTGCCCATATCATGATAGGCCGTCGTGGCAAAGTAATCATCACCACCTAACAGCTCGTTGGTTAAAAACGCTTCTGAGCGGGCAACGACTTCATCAAAATTAAACGTGTAATAATAATGAGGATTTAAATCACTGCCGCCACCTGCAAAGGCATCTAAGAAATCGCTTGTGTCGTGTTTAGTGAACATGCCATCAGGGAACATTTCAGGCCAAGATGGATTAAACAAGAAACCACCAATCAAGCCACTCCAAGCATTAGAGCCACCCATTTCTTGTTCTGTGCGGGCTGCACCAAATTTAATGTTTACAAGACCAATATCGTCGTAATAAACGTCCCAGATACCATCTAATTGAATTTGCTCAACCGTTGCTTTACCTGGTGAATGAATAAATTGGCTAAAGTGCGAATCCATTTCACTTGCTAACAATTCGTTTGTGCCATTTTTCCAAAGGATATTCGCGTGAGGTACTTCACCGGTACGGTAGTCGTACATTTTTGTAATAAGCTGATCTGAGCCTAAAACCAAAGAACCATGACTGCCTAGGCCTTTATCCGCACCATTATCTGTTTCACTCTTTGAGTCATGATAATCAAGGGTAAGCTTTAAAGAATCAGTCGCCTGCCAATCGAAGTTAAAACCGATTGAGCGCTCATTCACTTCTGTCGTTGCACGTGATGCCGTAAACGAGCCATCATTACCGCCAATATCAGCATAAACAACCGTGCCATTTTCATCTAGCTCGTAAGCATTGATGTTACCGCCGTAGTCATTCCACATACCCCAGCCGATAGAGTTCATGCCAGTAACCGCTTTAGTGCCCACATAGTCTAATGTGAATATCATGCTATCGACGGGTGCATATTGGAAAACCACATGACCATTGGTTCTTTCACGCTGGAAATCGCTGATACCGTAGTTCATATCTCGCGGAAAGAAGTGGTTACCAACACGGTTGCCGTCCGCATCTAGTGGGCGAGGGTCGACTACTTTGTCTTCTGCTAGATTACTTGGTAAATCAACGTTGGCTTGCCAACCTTGAATATTGGCACCTTGCTGTTGAAAATCGCGACGATGGTGATTAAATGACACTGCAAAACCAACGGTATCGTCTAAGTATGAATTTGAATAAAGTGCAGAAAACTCTGGCGTGACATCATCACCTGCTTCGTTTGATGAATCATGAATTGCTTTTGCAGAGACAGAGAACTTCTCCTGAGCGCTGCTTAACGGTTTTGCTGTCACAATATTAACTGTAGCACCTAGACCACCTGTTGGGTTGTCAGCTCGCGCGGTTTTATAAACCTCTAATGCAGATACACCACTTGAAGATAAGTTTTCGAAGCTATAAGAACGGGTGTTACCCGTCCCCGGCATTTGACGACCATTTAAGGTCACTAGGTTAAAGTCAGGACCAAAACCTCGCACAGTGATTTGGCTACCTTCACCATTACTACGGCTAACGGCAACACCCGTAATACGCTGTAGTGATTCAGCCAAGTTAGTGTCAGGGAATTTACCCATTTCTTCTGCTGAAATAGCATCAACAACACCCGACATCTCTCGCTTTACATTCATTGAACGCATCAAGCTGCCTTTGATACCCCGTACTTCAATGACTTCGACGTCTTTTTCTTTATCTGCTTCGTTCGCAAACACGTTGGCTGTAAAGCCAGTGCTTAATGCCGCACATACATAAAGTGCGATTTTTGATTGTTGGAATTTATAAGTATTCATAATTACCCTACTATATCTTGCTCAGTGAGGAGCGTGAACAACCACGCTCGACCTTATCGGTTAGTGTTAAAGTGCTTTGATCATCACGTTATCTACGCGATAAACCGCACCCTCTCCCGCTCCCCAAGCAGGGAAAAACATTAAGACATCAATAGCACTGATATCTAAACCAGCATCAGTTAAGTCTTTTAAAGAATAAGTATAGGTTTGCCATTCACCGACCACTGGCGCCTTGCCTTCTTGGCTACCACTTAACGGTAATTCAGCAAAGCTGCTTGCACCAAGAGATTCAATTTTGAATAACCAAGCCGCATCGGCATTATTTGGTGCTGTTACAACTTTTAGCTCAAATTGCACTACGCCCGTTTCAAACAGTGCTGATGCATCAATAAAGTGCTCATCTTCTGCGAATAGGCCTAATACAGTAGGCTCTGCACCCACTTTAAACTCTGCGGTCATGCCATGTGCAGTATCGTCATTTTCAAGCGTTGGCGTAGAGCCGCCACAACAATCCCACAGTGACCATTTTTCTTTCACATCATCGGCGAATAACACATGGCCCATGAACGCATCAGACGCATTTGGATCGTAGATTTTCACATTATCAACACGGTAAATTGCACCGGCACCTTCGCCCCATGCAGGAAAAATCATTAACACATCTATGGCGCTGACATCTAAACCCGCATTCGCTAAGTCAGAGAGTTTGAATGTGTATTTTTGCCACTCACCCGCAACAGGGGCTGTTTGCTCAACACTGGTTGATAAGTCCACTTCGGCAAATGTCGCTGCGCCCACTGACTCAACTTTAAACATCCAAGGTGCTGCAGCATTATCTGGTGCGTTGGTGATCTTCATCTCAAATTCAATCACACCATTTGACAGAATTGACGTTGCATCGAATGGGCTCACAGTACCGCCATCAAGCACATTGTCAGCGCGTGAAATAAAACCCATTACCGTTGGTGCATCACCAATTTTAAATTCAGCAACATTACCGTGCGCATCGTCATCTAGTTCAACAGTAGGTGTTGAACCGCCACAACAATCCCATAGTGGCCAACTTGGATTTTGCTCATTTTCAAATACAGTTAATTTAGGAGATGCGGTATCAGCTGCAATCTTCATATTCGCAACGCGATACTGCGCCCCTTCGCCAGTGCCCCATGCAGGGAAAATCATCACTACATCAATGGCACTTAAATCAAGGCCACCATCTGCTAGTGCTTGAAGAGAAAATTCAAAGGTTTGCCACTGGCCAACAACTGGTTCAGTACCTGATATATTTTGCGAAAGAGGGATTTCAACGGCAGTTGTGCCTTCTGAGCTTTCTAGCTTAAGCATCCAAGTAGACTCTGCATTATTTGGTGCAGTGACGATTTTCATGTCGAAACTTAGTTTGCCTGTTTCAAGCATAGGCGACGCGTCAAATGGAGATGGCTTGCCAGCTTCGTCTGTAATAAAAGCCTCGCGTGTGATAAAGCCATTTACTGTCGGCGCAGCACCCACTACAAACTCAACTACATTGCCTTTCATTTCATCTTCAACAACTAGTGGTGTTGAGCCGCCACAACAATCCCATGCTGGCCAGTTAGGATTAAACGAACCATCAAAAATTGTTAAATTTTGAGCAACGCCAGTTGATGGCGGTGATGGAATGGGTGCTTTACCCTCTACTAGGGCATCGTCCATTGAATCATAGCCTGCACGAACCGTTTCACAGCCTTTGCCTGTCTCAGTATCTTGTTGACACTGATACACACGTACGAAGTCGATTTCGAATGTTTGACCGTTTTCAAATGCACTTGCATCAATGCCTGTTTCATTGACGTTTTCAGGCCAATTTCCACCTACTGCAAAGTTCAGTAACATATGGAATTCTTGGTCGTACGGTGCATTACTGTAGTGAGTCGTTAGTTCACCTGTTACTTGGTCGTAGTATTCAGCAAACCAACCTCGGTGTTTTAAACCAACCGTCTCGCCTTTTGAGTTAGTACGAATTTCAGAGCGACGCTGTGTTGCGTATAAGTAATCGTCTACATACCAACGAATTTCACCTTCTTGCCACTCTATTGCATACGTATGGAATTCATCAGCTGGGTTCACACCATCAGGTAGTTTGTACGCTTTGCCAGAGTTCACATTATCAGGCCAATCTTTACCATAATGCAGCGTGCCATATACATGACTCTCCGGGTTACCATCGGCATCTTTGGCTTTTAAATTTACCGCTTCAACAATGTCGATTTCACCAGATTTTGGCCAACCACCATACACTTCATCAGTAGGAAGTAACCAAAATGCCGGCCAACTGCCTTGCCCGCTAGGTAATTTTGCACGTACCTCAAAGCGGCCATATTTAAAGTCAGCTTTATTTTTCGTTACCATTCGGGCCGATGTGTATGGCTTTTCAGCACCCTCTTCTGCAGGCAGAGCTACAATTTTAAGTGTGCCTTCACTAACAAATGAATTTGCTTCATTGTCTGTGTAACACTGCTTCTCTTCGTTACCACCGCCTAAGCAGTTAACCTCATGGGTCCATTTTTGACTATCGATTGACGACCCATCAAATTCATCACTCCAAACCAGCTTCCAATCACTCACTGGTGCTTGAGGGTTATATTGAGTTGGATCTGTTTTCGTCTCAGCACCACCGCCGCATCCCACTAAGGTAGATACTGCGATTAAGGCACCAACATGTGAAAAATGTTTTGCAACTTTTATCATAATGTGTGTTCCAAATATGCGACTTTGTTGTCATAACAATTCATGAGATCCGTTGTCATTTTTTACCTGAGGTTGGGATAAGAAATAAGATAAACACTTGTTATTAAAATTTTTTACCTTACTTTCTCGTCTAGCCAGAAAGTTTTAGAGCTAGCAAGGCGAATTTATGAAGCAATAGCAGGCTATTGGAAATAAATTCAACGCAGCTAGCGTTAAAAATGGCAGCTAGAGAGTTTTTAATTATCCGAATCTCTGGTTAATTATTAATGATTTCTCACAAATTGCGCATGGTGTGCAGTAAACAGACAAGCATGTAAACTGCGCCTGACTTTATCCTGTTCCATTAACCTCATTGTTACAATGCAGATTCGGTATCATGAAATAGAGCTGAGACGCCCGCGCTATGCGTCAAAATAGTGCGCGACAAAACGAAACAAATTTACGATGAAATGTGTAAGCCTTTTGTTGCTTGGGTTAATGAGGTGTTTTTATATTGGGGTCGTGCGCCATATTGGCGCACTTATTTAATGAGTTGCTTTGAACTGATGCAGCTCAGGCATTAAATGTAAGATAAGTGTTAAATCAGGCTTAGTTTATAACTGGCTTTTCCGCAATAAAATTTTGCAAAACTGGGCTGTAATTTCTGCTGACTTTTAGCTCAATATCATCATTCAAAGTCACTATACTCTCGTTGTTTCGAAGTGGCTTTATACTTATTACGTGATTTAAATTAACTATGGTCGATTTATGAATTCGTGCAAATTGCTTTTCGTCTAATAACGACTGCAATTTCTTCATGGTGATCCGTAATACATGGGTGTCTTTATCGGTATGCACACACATATAATCACCTGCCGCATCTACCCATTTTATTTCTTTAACTGGAACGAGCACTTTTTCATTATCGCTGTTCTTAATCACAATCTCTTGATTGATTGAGGTAGGAAGGGGTTCATCTGATTCAAGCCACTCTTCTAGCTCGGTGATTTCAATCCCTGATGTCTCACCAAGCGCATTGAGTAATTTAAATTTCTCTTTTTCTGCTTGGTGGGGGTTTTGTCGCTCAAGTATTCTCGACACGGTTTTTTGTAAACGACCTAAGTTTGCCGGTTTAAGCACATAATCAATGGCATTAAGCTCAAATGCTTCAATGGCATATTCACTATAAGCACTAACAAACACTATCATAGGTAATGTATCGGCTTGCATCGCTTGAACAACTTCGATGCCATTTAACCCGGGCAGCTGTAAATCAAGAAATAACACATCTGGCTCTAAAGTTTGGCAAAGCTTGATGGCTTCATCACCATTTTCAGCCTGACCAATCACTTTTATTTCAGGAATTTTCGCCAGACGAAGGCTCAGCCCCTCAAGGGCTAATGGTTCATCATCAACAATCACGGCCGTTAATTGTTTAGTCATTATTTACCTCATAAGGCATCGTCATGGTTACTGTATTTCCTCTTTCTTGATTTGGTGCCAAAGTCACCTCACATTCGCCATTAAACATCACATCTAATCTTGAGCGGGTATTTTGTAAACCAATACCAAAGCCTTTACTGTTTAACTCTTTTACAGCTTGGCCCGTATCCGTTATTTTAATTATTAAACTCTCATTGCTTTTATATGCCTTAAAAGTGATCTCAGCGCCTTCTTTGCTTGGCTCTACCGCATACTTAACTGCGTTTTCGATAATGGGCTGACAAAGCATATTGGGTAATACACAGTGCATTACGTCTTTATCTACGTCAAAGTTTACTTTGAGGCGTTTACCAAAACGGACCTTTTCAATCGACAAATAGAGTTTCAATAACTCCAATTCATCTTTCATCGTACTGTTACTTTGTTTTGTTGCTTCTAAAGAATGTCGGAAAAAGTCACATAATTTGTCTAGCATCTCTGATGCTGTGTCGTTTTCTTCTTTTAAGATCAGCGTCGAAATCGCATTCATTGTGTTAAACATAAAATGCGGATTGAGCTGATAACGTAACATTTCAAGTTGCGCGTCTTTAGCCAAAGTCTGCGCTCTTAATAATTGTTCATGTTCTCTTTGTAACTTGCTGTTATAAAGCATGATGAAGAAGATTGACGTCCACACAAACATGGTCGCTAAAGAAAACAATAACCAACCACCGAATTCGAGCATATTCCATGCTTCATTCCACTGTTGGCTATGAACAATTACTTTGTAACTACCTAACTTAATAATGTTATACAGTAAACCCAGCACTGCAGCCGATGAAAAACTCATTATTAAAGTTTGCTTCAAAGTATTGTGAATGACTCTTTGAATAAACAACCACTGTAATAAAGAGAGGCAAAAACCACTGAGTGTTTCGACTATGAGGTTAATTATTTGACCAACTAAATTAAAGTCAGGGGAGTCAAATTGCGGACGAATAATGGCAATAAACACCACAAACATGTAACCAAGCCAGCCACCTATCTGTAAGCTCCAAAACTGTTTAGACAACCTTTTAAAAGCGGAAGATTCTAATTCTAGCGGATTGCTGTCTGTAAGATGGGCTTTATTGAAAACGTTCAAAGCTTGCTCTATTTGTTTTGACTCTATAAATACTTTATTCAATAGAAATAAATAGGCAAGTAGAAAAGCGAAATGTATAAAACACAGGCACAAAAAAGCCGCCTTATTAGGCGGCTTTCAAAATCAGTTAAAAATTACTGACCTTTGATCTCGCTACGACCGTTGTAAACTGCTTTGTCACCTAGCGCTTCTTCAATACGAAGAAGTTGGTTGTACTTAGCTACACGGTCTGAACGACATAGTGAACCAGTCTTGATCTGACCTGCAGACGTTGCAACTGCTAAATCAGCGATAGTTGCATCTTCAGTTTCACCAGAACGGTGAGAGATAACCGCAGTGAAACCAGCTTCATGTGCCATTGCAATCGCGTCAAGCGTCTCAGAAAGTGAACCAATTTGGTTAAACTTGATAAGAATTGAGTTACCGATGTTTTCATCGATACCACGCTTAAGGATCTTAGTGTTTGTTACGAATAAGTCGTCACCAACTAGCTGAACTTTATCACCAATCTTATCAGTTAGTACTTTCCAACCAGCCCAATCGCTTTCGTCAAGACCGTCTTCGATTGAAACGATTGGGTAACGAGCAGCAAGGTCTGCTAAGAAGTCAGCAAAACCTTCAGAGTCGAATGCTTTACCTTCACCTTTAAGGTCATATTTACCGTCAACGTAGAACTCAGACGCCGCACAGTCTAGCGCTAATGTGATGTCTTTGTTTAACTCGTAACCTGCAGCAGCAACAGCTTCAGCGATTACTTCTAGTGCTTCTTCGTTTGACTTAAGGTCAGGTGCAAAACCACCTTCGTCACCTACTGCCGTGTTAAGACCACGTGCATTTAGTACTTTCTTAAGGCTGTGGAAGATTTCAGCACCCATACGTAGTGCTTCACGGAAGCTAGACGCGCCAACAGGCTGGATCATGAACTCTTGAATATCAACGTTGTTATCAGCGTGCTCACCACCGTTGATGATGTTCATCATAGGTACTGGCATTGAGTACTTACCTGAAGTACCGTTGATGTCAGCGATGTGCTCGTATAACGCAACGCCTTTATCTTCTGCTGCTGCTTTAGCTACTGCTAGAGATACAGCTAGGATCGCGTTTGCACCTAATTTTTCTTTGTTTTCAGTGCCGTCTAAGTCGATCATGATTTGATCGATAACGCGTTGTTCAGTCGCGTCTTTACCAGCTAGTGCTGATGCGATGTCGTTATTGATGTAGTTAACAGCAGTAAGTACGCCTTTACCTAGGTAGCGTGACTTATCACCATCACGTAACTCAAGTGCTTCGCGAGTACCAGTAGACGCACCTGATGGTGCACACGCACGGCCCCAAGCGCCTGACTCTAAATGTACATCAGCTTCAACGGTTGGGTTACCGCGAGAGTCCATAACCTCACGACCAATCACTTTAACGATTTTTGACATCTTGATTCCTCTTATTCCCATAGTGGTGATAATGTTTTATTGATAGCTATTTTCCTGTATAGGATTAAATAACAGTTTTACTTAACCCCATAATAACCATTGGTCTGCATTGTTTAAATTGAATAAAAATAACGCTGCACAGCAATGTTTATTACATACCAACCTTAACAAAATCCATGTAGTCGGTTTAGAGACAAAAAAGCCGTGCAAACGCACGGCTTCTTCAGGTTATTTCTCGGCTTTCTGATGTGCAAACGCTGCACCCACAAAACCTTCAAATAACGGGTGACCATCACGAGGTGTCGATGTGAACTCAGGGTGGAACTGAGCTGCAATGAACCAAGGGTGATCTTTATTTTCGATAATTTCAACTAGCTTCTTATCTTCAGACAAACCTGTGAATTGTAGGCCCGCTTTTTCAAGACGCTCGATGTAATTGTTGTTCACTTCATAACGGTGACGGTGACGTTCAGTGATTTCAGCATTGCCATACACTTCACGTACTTTTGAACCTTCTTTTAAGTGACAAAGTTGCGCACCTAGACGCATTGTGCCACCTAAATCAGACGCTTCATCACGTACTTCTACGTTACCTTCTGAATCTAACCACTCTGTGATCAGACCAACAACTGGGTGCGCTGATTCTGCGTCGAACTCTGTTGAGTTTGCACCTTCAAGACCTGCAACGTTACGCGCATATTCGATTAGCGCAACCTGCATACCTAAACAGATACCAAGGTAAGGTACTTTGTTCTCACGTGCATACTTAGCCGCTAGGATTTTACCTTCAACACCACGGCCGCCGAAACCACCTGGTACTAAAATAGCATCAAGGTCTTGTAATAGCTCAACACCTTTACTTTCGATATCTTGTGAATCAACGTATTGAATGTTTACTGTTACACGGTTTTTAAGACCCGCGTGCTTCAACGCTTCGTTTACTGACTTGTATGCATCTGGTAGTTCAATGTACTTACCAACCATACCAATTGTCACTTCACCAGTTGGGTTAGACTCTTGATAAAGAACCTGTTCCCACTCAGCTAAATCAGCTTCTGGTGCTTCAATGTAGAAACGACGACACACTAAGTTATCAAGATCTTGCGACTTTAATAACGCAGGGATCTTATAAATGCTGTCTACGTCTTGAAGTGAAATAACCGCTTTTTCTTCTACGTTAGTGAAAAGTGCGATCTTTGCACGTTCGTTTGCAGGAAGTTTGCAAGATGAACGACATACTAGAATATCTGGTTGAATACCAATTGAGCGTAGCTCTTTTACAGAGTGCTGAGTTGGCTTAGTTTTAACTTCACCAGCAGCACCAAGGAATGGTACTAAGGTTAAGTGCATGAATAATGCATTTTCACGACCAAGTTCTGTACCAAGCTGACGAATCGCTTCTAAGAACGGTTGTGACTCGATATCACCTACAGTACCGCCAATCTCAACGATCGCGATATCGTGACCTTCAGCACCTTCAATTACACGGCGCTTGATGTCATTAGTGATATGTGGAATTACCTGAATTGTCGCGCCTAGGTATTCACCTTTACGCTCACGACGAAGCACGTCTTCAAAAACACGACCTTGCGTGAAGTTGTTGCGCTTTGTCATTTTGGTGCGAATGAAACGCTCGTAGTGACCTAAGTCTAGGTCAGTTTCAGCACCGTCTTCAGTTACATAAACTTCACCGTGCTGAATTGGGCTCATTGTACCCGGATCCACGTTGATATAAGGATCCAGCTTAAGAATAGTTACGTTTAAGCCACGGGCTTCTAATATTGCTGCCAACGATGCTGCGGCAATACCTTTACCCAAAGACGAAACAACCCCGCCCGTTACGAAGATAAATTTTGTACTCATGCGAACCCTAGAATATCAGGAAAATGGAATTTTAAATAAGAATCAAGACGGGGCGATAGTATAGCAAAGCACTTAACATCAATCCACAAAAATTTAGCGTAAGCGCTTTAAATATTGACAAGTAAGACCTCAAAAAATCGTCGTCATTGTTTGCCTGATACCGTCTCATTGTTTCGCTCTTTTCTTCACCAGCTCCCAAGCCTCATCCATTTCTTCTAGGCTTGACGACTCTAGCCTTTTCCCCCGCTGTTTAAGTACGGCTTCAACTTGGGCAAATCTGCCAACAAATTTATCTGTCGCGTTTCTCAGTATCTGTTCTGGGTCGTGTTTAGCATGGCGAGCAACATTGACTGTCGCAAACAGTAAATCACCTATTTCTTCGGCCGAGTGATCAGACTGAGGGTTTTCTGCAAGTGCTTCACTCACTTCAGCCACTTCCTCAGATACTTTTTCAAGTGCCCCATGGTAATCTGGCCAATCAAAGCCGAGGTTTGCCGCGCGCTTTTGTACTTTTTTGGCACGCGTTAATGCTGGTAGTACTTTCGGAATATCATGCCATAGAGGTTGCTCAGATGAGTTCGGCTTTGCGGCTTTTTCTCTATTTTTAATCGCCTGCCATTGTTGCTCTAGCTCTTCATCGGTTAATGTTTTTTGCTCTGAAAATACATGAGGGTGCCTACGAACTAGCTTATTGTTTAAACCTTCAACCACCTCGTTGAAATCAAACAGCCCCTGCTCTTTGGCCATTTGCGCGTAAAAAATAACTTGGAATAACAAATCACCCAACTCATCTTTAAGATCCACCATATTGTCGCGCTCTATGGCATCAGCCACTTCATAAGCTTCTTCTAAGGTATGTGGCACGATGGTTTTGAATGTTTGGGCTTTATCCCAATCGCAGCCCTTTTCGGGATCACGAAGTGTTTGCATGATGTTGAGCAATTTATCGATTTCAGTTTGATTCATTTTTTAAACACTTATTTTTAAAACAATAAAGTCGGCAAATGCCGACTTTATTAAATTGATATTTTTAACTATTAATGCTGTCGCTTAGCTTCAAACACACCGTCAATTTGAACCAACTTAGTGATCAAGCGGTTCATCGAAGACAGATTAGAAACCTCTATTTGCATTAGGAATACTGCGGTATTTTGCTCATAGTTAGTTTGCAAGTTCATGTTTAATACATTCACTTTTTCATTGGCCAACACTGAACTAATATCACGAATAAGGCCTTGTCTGTCCTGCGCTTCAATTCGTAAATTAAGCGCATAAGATGACTTAATATCATCAGCCCAACTCACTGCAATTTCGCGCTCAGGATGTTGCTCGCAAATATGCGCAAACGACTCACAATCACTACGGTGCACTGCAATGCCACGACCTTGCGTGATATAGCCAACAATTTCATCGCCTGGAACTGGCTGACAACATTTAGCTACATGGCTAAGTAAGCTACCCACACCATCGACCACAATGCCGTTTTTGTCGCCTTTCACCTTTTTACGAGAAGTGATCTTAAGCGTATCTTCAGGCTCAGGCTTCGCTTGGATAAAGTTTAGGAATTGGTTAATGCGTACATCGCCCGCCCCCAATGCGACCATCAAGTCGTCAAGCTCTCTAAAGTTAAAACGCTCAACCGCAGGCTCTAAGTCTTTATAGGTTAGATCTAGTTTCGATAAATGCGAATCTAGCATCTCTTTACCCGCTTGTAGGTTTTTATCTCTGTCTTGCTGCTTAAACCAGTGATGGATTTTACTGCGAGCACGAGACGAGAAAATATAACCTAAGCTTGGGCTTAACCAGTCACGACTTGGCGCTGGATTTTTCTGGGTTAAGATCTCAACCTGATCGCCAGTTTTTAGCTTATAGGTAAACGGGACTATTTTGCCAAACACTTTAGCACCCACACAACGGTGGCCGACATTAGAGTGAATGTAATAAGCAAAGTCCAGTGGCGTCGCACCGAGTGGCAAGTCAAAAATATCGCCTTTAGGAGTGAACACGTAAACCCTGTCTTCAACCACTTGGTTTTTCAGTTCATCGGCTAAGTCACTGCCATCAACAACTTCTTCTTGCCATTGAAGTAGCTTGCGTAACCAGCTTATTTTTTGTTCATAACCTGAGCCTCGCCCAGGTAAAGCGCCTTCTTTATACATCCAGTGCGCCGCAACGCCAAGCTCAGCATCTTGGTGCATTTCTTCAGTACGAATTTGGATCTCGACTGTTTTACCTTCAGGACCAAACACCACGGTATGTATAGACTGGTAACCGTTTTGTTTTGGTGTGGCAACGTAGTCATCAAACTCTTTTGGTAAATGACGCCAACTAGTATGCACAATACCTAGCGCGGCATAACAGTCTTGAATTTCATCCACCACAATGCGCATAGCGCGAATATCGAAAAGCTGATCAAATTCATAGTTCTTTTGCGACATCTTTTTATAGATGCTGTAAATGTGCTTGGGACGCCCATAAACCTGCGCTTTTACGCCGGCTTCAGCAAGCTTACTAGATACCAGGTTCACCATGTTTTCCATATAGGATTCACGGTCTAAACGCTTATCAGACAACTGTTTTGCAATACGCTTGTAGGTATCTGGATGAAGATAGCGGAACGATAAGTCCTCAAGCTCCCACTTCAGCTGACCTATACCTAAACGGTTAGCCAATGGTGCGAAAATATTTGCGGTCGCTTTAGCAGTCACAACACGCTCTTCTTCATCGGCATTTTTTACTTCACGTAAATGACAAATTTGTTCGGCTAATTTAATAACAACTGCACGAACATCTTCAACCATGGCCAATAACATGCGACGGATGTTATCGATCTGTACATGACCTTTCCCCTGATGTGCCAAGGTGCTGATCGTCGCCATTTGCTCAACGCCCTGTAAAAGCAAAGCAACGTTGTCGCCGAGTTTTTCTTTTACATCATCAAAACTGATTAACCCTTCAAGAAAATAAGGCGTTAAATAAGCGGATGCCAAAGATTCAGGATCAAAATTCAACTCAGCAAGGATTTCCACCATCTCAACGGCTTTATTCAAGGTCGTTGCATTCACATCAGAAGGACATAAAGCATGGGCTCGGTCTAAATATGAGAGTTTATCGTCTGACAGATTCAGAAGATCTAGCCGAGCCGAAAAATCGGCTGGTAAGTGAGTTTGATGTGATTGGCGGGTTGCAACCATCTGCATTACCTCCTTTGGAACAACGCCATTGTCTCTATATGCCCCGTGTGAGGAAACATATTCATAAGTCCCACTTTACTGATTGTGAAGCCAGCTTCAAGTACTAAAGCACTATCTCTCGCTAAAGTAACCGGATCGCACGATACATAGAGGATTTTTTCGAATTGATTAAGTGGTAATTGCTTCAATACGTCGAAAGCACCAGTCCGAGATGGGTCTAAAATCAATACATTGGCTTGTTTATCGAACCACTTAGCACTTGAGATATCATCAGTCAGGTCAAAACATTCAAAAGATACATTTTCAAGCTGATTTTGTGCTGCATTTGCTTTTGCTCTTTGTACTGAACTATCAACCCCTTCGACACCAACAACACGTTTAGCATGTTTAGCTGCAAGCAATGAAAAGTTACCAATGCCGCAAAACAAATCTAATACGGTGTCTTGCTTATTAAGTGCTAACCAACCTAGTGATTGCATCAGCATTTTCTCATTTACTTCGCCGTTAACTTGAATGAAGTTATTAAGTTGAAAACCAAACTCAACCCCATCAACTCGATAGTTAGGGAGCTGTTCATATGCCACAGGTGTTTTGCCATCATCCCACAGAACCTGCACACCTGAGTCGCTTAACGCTGTCGTTAATATCTGTTTTGTATCTTCATCAATTACTTTGGTATGCCTGATTAATACAAATACACCGTTATCTGCTTCACAAAGCTGCACATGACTAATTGAATGAAGTTTGGCATTGTCTGTGATGGCAATTCTAAGTTGGGTGAATAGCTCTTTAAAAGAAATATTTAAAACAGGGCAACTTTCGACTTCTACTATTTGTTTACTTTTTTGCGCTCTGAAACCCAATTTGAATTGCTTCGTTTTCTTATCTGCAATACAAGCAATACGGGCAGAGCGACGATAGTGCTTATCATCACTGGTGATAGCAGGTTGCCATGCTAAGTGCGTTTCTTTCGCAAACTTTTCAAATAGTTTACTGACGGCTTGCTGTTTATGGGTGATTTGACTGTCTACTTTTAAATGCTGCAACTGACACCCGCCACATACGCCATAATGTTGGCAAAAAGGTGCAACACGCTCTTCACTTGGTGTGAGTACTTTGACTTGTTTCGCCTCAATGAGCTTTGACTTTTCATCAAGAATTTGTGCTTTTACTTGCTCGTTTGGTAATGCACCGTCAATAAAGCACACCTTACCATTGTGATTTGCAACACCACGACCTTGATGATCAAGCGACTTTACATTCAAAGTCAGTACTTTGCCTTTATTAGACGTTTTTTTAGCACGAAATATCTGTGCCATACGAATACCCCTTAATGTTTGCCAACCCGTGTCTAAGTCGATACTCTTAAAGCTAGAATATTAATAAGAAATAGTTCATTCATGACCAGATTAGGCCTGCGCGATAGCATTCTCGTTCTAACTTTAATTCCAACCATGCTGATTGGTTTAATTCTTGGAGGGTATTTTACAGTAAATCGCTATGTTGAGCTTGAAGAAATTCTCTTTCAACGAGGAACGAGTATTTCAGAGCCTTTAGCGATTGCCCTTGAGCAACCTGTTATACGTGAAAATAGAGCGCAACTTAAGCGCATTGTAAGTAATGCACATAACAAACACTCCCCACTTATTAAAAGCATTGCTATTTTCGATATTAAAAAAGAGTTGCTTCTGACAAGCAACTATCATGAACATTTCAACAATCTTAATTTTTCAGAAGAGATAAACTCACTACACCATACTGAAATGGTAAAAAAAGATGATACTTTCGTCTTTTTCACCCCAATAAAATTTAACTCTCAACCCGCAGACCAATGGCAAGAAGCCCATGCTGCACCTTTGGCATTATTAGTGATTGAAGTGAGTAAAGATCAAGCCATCATTGCTCAGCAACAAACATTGATCATGAGTATTAGTATTATTGTTATCGCGCTTATCTTAAGTGGCATTTTATCTCTACGTATCAGTAAGGTATTAGTTGCACCGCTTTCAAAATTATTATTAGCAACTGACAAACTTGTCGAAGGGAAACAAGACATTGGATTGCAAACCCCTATGCAAGGCGAGTTTGAACTGCTTCGTCAAGGGCTGCATACCATCAATGGTGCAATGGCAAACCAACGTGACGAAATGCAAAAGCATATCGACCAAGCCACCAGTGACTACCGAGAGACACTCGAGCAGTACGAAACTCAGAACATTCAGCTCAATATTGCCAAAAAAGAAGCCCAAGATGCCAACCGAGTTAAATCGGACTTTTTAGCAAAAATGAGTCATGAGTTACGAACTCCGTTAAATGGGGTAATTGGTTTCACAAGGCAGCTTTATAAAACGCCTCTCAATAAACACCAAAAAGAATATCTAGATACTATTGAGCTTTCGGCCAATAGCCTCATGACCATTATCAGCGATATTTTGGACTTCTCTAAATTAGAAGCCGGTGCAATGGAGCTAGAGAGTATTCACTTTCAGTTACGAGAAGTGATCAGTGAAGTCATGACATTATTGGCGCCAAGCGCTTATGAGAAAAAGCTTGAACTATCTATTTCTATTCACCCACATGTACCTGAGAACTTAGTCGGTGACCCCACTCGATTGAAACAGGTGCTTATTAATTTGATAAGTAACGCCATCAAGTTTACTGAAAAAGGCGCGGTTAAAATTGATATCACTCACCGTGTAATAAAACAAACGAATGCGTCGTTACTGGTATCTGTGAGTGATACTGGCGTCGGCATTGCGATGGAAAAACAAGACGCTTTATTCACCCCATTTGGTCAAGCAGATTCGAGTATCACTCGAAAGTTTGGTGGCACAGGCCTGGGTCTTATCATTACTAAACACATAGTAGAAGCTATGCGAGGCAGTATTAGCTTAAACTCTGCACCAGGCCAGGGTACTTGCTTTACTTTTAATGCTATTTTCGAGCTACCACAGCGCGCATTTAACAATGATTTACCAACCTATAGCTTAGAAAACAAACGCATTTTATTCTTTGAGCCGCAAGAACACACCCATTATGCGATTCTTGCTCAACTTAATGAATGGCAGATGCAAGTCACACCTTGCTTAACTGAAGAGACTTTTTTCCAAGCGTTAGACCAAGACTTTAGTTATGACATTTGTTTAATTGGTAATACAGCCGACGTGGAACAAATGCCTATTTTGAAGAACTACATTTCTAAAGCACGCCCGCTGTCAGACTATTTGTATCTTATGGTTAGTACCATTTCACACAATATGCGTGAATCTTTGGTCGGAAGTGGTGCTGACGCGTGTGCAAGTAAACCGTTACACTACAGAAAGTTATGTGAAATGCTCGCAGCTCCCTATCGCTTAGATCACCCGGATGTATCTACCGATGAAAACGATCAACCAATACTGCCGTTAAAAGCGCTCATTGCCGATGATAATGATGCAAACTTAAAGCTCCTTTCTACACTTTTATCTGAGCAAATAGAGAGTATTGATACAGCCCATAATGGTGCTCAAGCTGTCGCGCTTTGTAAGACCCATAAATATGATTTAATCTTCATGGACATTCAAATGCCCATAATGGACGGCATAACGGCATGTAAAACTATTTTAGATTCTTCTCTCAATGAAGATACACCAATCATTGCCGTGACCGCACACGCCCTAAGTGGTGAAAAAGATCAGTTGCTTAAAGATGGTTTTAGTGGCTATTTAACTAAACCCATTGATGAAGACATGCTGAAACAAACCATCTGTGATTACAGTAGTTCAAACTTTAATACCGCAAGTAAAACTAAAGTTGAGCAACCAGAATTAAGTCCAGCTCCTTTTGAAAGCCATTTATTAGATTGGCCTTTAGCGCTTCGTCATGCTGGCGGCAAACCCGATTTGGCCATTGAAATGTTAAACATGCTATTGGATAGCTTAAATGACACGCACCAACAAATAAATCAAGCGCTTGAAAATGAAGACTTCGCACTGCTACTGTCTGTTATTCATAAGTTCCATGGCGCTTGTTGCTACACAGGTGTGCCTAAATTAAAACAGTTATCAGAAACCATTGAAACCGGTCTGAAGCGCCATCAAAACATTGCCGATGTTGAGCCCGAAGTGCTCGAGTTACTTGATGAGCTAGAAAACTTTAAACAAGTGGCGCAAGCGAGCTAATTAAGTTTAGGCTCTCCAAAATTAACATGAAAATGCAAGTGCTTACTATCTTGGTAATTTCCAAGATTAGTGAGCACACGTGCAGCACCATATTCTTTTTCAACTTTACCTGCCAGCTCTTGTACAACCATCATAAGATGAAACAGTTGTTCTGAACTATGACCTCCTAAATCAGTAAATGAAGGAATATGTTGTTTAGGGATAACCACAATATGTACAGGCCAATGAGGCTGAGTATGATGAAAAGCGAGTACATGTTGATCTTCAAATACCACATCTAGCTCTACTTTGCCGCTAAGTGCTAGATCACAGTAAAAGTCATTACCTTTATAACTTGTCATGCTTCCTCCAAAATACATCTTTAGTTAGGTCAAAGGCTTTATAAGAAAAGATCCTTATCTTTAATACTTAGAGTGTAGCAATGAATTAAAAAACGAGGATATATGAAGCGAAAAAGCGGTTTACCTAAGTAAACCGCTGATTGGGAGACGTTAAAATGAATTGTACGGTTTATGCGCTTTTCAGAAGCTCTTGTTTAGCGCCATTAATAGCGATAGTACGAGGCTTCTCTGCTTCTGGGATTTCACGCTCTAAAGCGATGTTTAATAAGCCATTTTCTAATGCTGCGCCACGTACTTTTACATGGTCACCCAATTGGAATTTGTGTTCGAAATTTCTCTCTGCGATACCCTGATGGATAAAGGTTCGCTCTCCATCAACCGATTTTGTTTCTTTTAAACCTTTTACTGTTAAAGTGTTTTTCTCGGTTTCAATTTGCAGCTCAGATTCTACAAAACCAGCCACTGCCATAGTGATTTGATATTTGTCTTCACCTAAAAGCTCAATATTGTATGGAGGAAAGCTTGATTGCTTCGCATTGCGGCTAGCGTTATCCATAAGTTGAGCTAAGTGATCAAAACCAATGAATGAACGATAAAGTGGTGATAAGTCTACAGTACGCATAATTAATATCCTCTTAAAGCGATAGTGTGTTGGCATCTCCTCAAATGAGCAAGATTACCTAATAAAATCATAATGTTAATTTAATAAAGACCCTGTAAGGCGTCTTCACAATAAGAGATAGGGTCAGGAAAAATGTTTTCAAGGAACTTTTTTAAAATAATTTGAATAAAAAAATCTAAACGACTGATTATTAAACGTTTTTAATTTAATAGATTAGCGATAAATAAACGCTCATAGACTTTTTTCATCTATTATTGCTAGTCGTGCTAATCGAATGCTCAATTTTTTGGTGAGGCGTAAATTTTGCGATTTAGGCTTAGTCTCTGTCGGCAATGGCTGCATAGATATAGTCGTAAATAAAAGCTTTAAACGTCGAGAAGTAAGTTTTAATCCTGCAACATTTAAAACCTAAAGAAAAAGCCTGAGCAGCAGCCCAGGCTTTGTTTACTTACTGTTGGTTGGAATTCATTAAAAAGCTAATAATGCTTAGAATTTAAAGAAGAACTGGCATTATCAGAATTATGTTCAGTTGGGTAATAAGAAGAAAGGGAAAAAGCCATTGAGCTTTTTAAAGCTTCCATTTCCTCATGCGGTTGCGAGACTTTTGGTGCTTTGAAACTTGCCACTAGCACAGATGACAAAACTAAGATTATCCACAAAGAATAACTCCAATCACCTGATTGAATTGAACCCGCTATCGCTAAAAACACACCAATTAAAAGTATCAGTCTAAATCCATGCAACATTTTTAATCCCTTAAACTAAATAATCGTTTTGTTAAAGTTAATTGCAATTTATTTACAAATCAAGAAAGAAGTTAAGAAAATGTTTAATTAGTAACAAAAAAGCACGTTATTTTTGAATATTATGAAAATACTCATATGACCAGACTGATAGTTTAATTGTTAGATATAAAACAACAATAACCTCCACCTAGAAAACTGGGGATAAAACTGGAAGTTTTTGATCATTAATCTAGATTTAAAAAGAACGCTCTAGATTTAAATGGGCTTGCTTTGTGGTCTCACTCTTTTGATAACCACTTCGTAGAGGTGATGGATGAATAAACAGGTTATCCCATCAGAACAAATTGGATCAATCCCAAGAGCTCCTGAGCTTATCAATGCTTATAAATTATTTAAAGATAATAGGTTAGGCTATGATGAATTGTGCAACATAGCTGAGTCAGAAACTTTAAAGGTAATGAAAGACTTAGAGCAGCTTGGCTGTGAAGTAATCAGTGACGGCGAACAGAGAAAGTTTGACGGCTTTGCTCATTACTGTTTACATAACTCTTGTTGTTATGAACCAAACGGCTTACTGGTTGATTTCTCTGATGGCCATTCACGCGTATTTGCGCCTCATCTAAAAGTCGCTCCATTTAAATATGAACACACTGCTGATGAGTTTTTACAGTTTGCGTTACAACATACCAACGTACCTGTAAAGCAAGCTGTCATCTCTCCTTCTATGCTGAGTTTAGTTTACCCAAATAAAGGGCTAGAAAATTATAACCACCAACAATTTATTGAAGATTTAATAGAGCAACATGTTAATGAAGTGAAACGTTGCTTAGAGTTGGGTGCGCACAAAGTGCAAATAGACTTTACTGAAGCAAGATTGTCATTAAAGCTCGACCCTTCGGGCGAGTTACTGAACTCTTTTGTCGACTTAATAAATAAATGCCTTTCTAATTTTAATGAAAATGAAATCTCGCGCATTGGTATTCATACTTGCCCTGGTGCAGATATCGACTCTACTCACAGTGCAGAGGTAGATTATAAGTATTTACTTCCCACGCTATTTGAAATTAATGCAGGCAACTTTTACGTCGCCATAAGGGGTGAAAAAGAACCAGAAAAAGCGCTTTATTTACTTGGTAATGTGATAAAGCCAAATCAACGCGTGTTTGTAGGTGTTACAAATCCCATCAGTAAAGAGATTGAAACGCCTGAGTCTGTTTGTGATTTATTACTCACAGCTGCCAAATATATTCCCGTTGAGCAATTAGGCTCTACTGATGATTGCGGTTTTTCTCCATTCGCAGATGATATCTCTACAGCTAGAGAGGTTGCCTATCAAAAAATAAAAGCGCGACTAGAAGGAACTAAACTTGCTGAGAAAAAGCTTGGATTAAGTTAGAAGAGTCTAACATGACAAACCTAAAATCCGACTTGAACTCACATATCCTCAACCTTGAGATGGAAAATCATAAGCTAAAGAAAGATCTAAGAGAAAGGCAATTCGAACAGTTTACGTTATCCAAAATTCAGCAAATGGCCAAAGTGGGTACTTGGAAACTCAATCACTTAACGTACGATGTGTGTTTATCACAAGAACTACTTAATATGCTTGGGCTGGATCCTGCACAATGTAAACTGAAGTGGAGCGAATTTATTAACTTGTTAGACCCACTACACACCCTCGATTTAGAGATAAGCTTAATTCAACTTGAACAAATAGAGCACCCTGCGATTATCCACTCTTTTACGGCAAATAATAATAGCCCTCTTTACTTTAAGCATTACAGCCACAGTTTTTCAAACAGCATTGGCCAGCCTTTGCGTACAGTTGGACTAATACAAGATATTACCGACGAGTTTACGCAAGCTAAAGAACTAGAACATAAAGCAACAACTGACGATTTAACAGGGCTTTGCAATAGAAGGAAAGTCAATGAGTCGCTACATGATCTTATTCAAAAAGCAGAATCCTCCGCTCTAGTATTTTCAGTCATGTTATTCGATTTAGATCTCTTTAAAAGAGTAAATGATAAATTCGGCCATGCCTATGGTGATGAAGTATTAATAGCAACGGCAAATGTAATGCGCAAATATTTACCAAGCAGCGCTGAATTCGGTCGCTGGGGAGGAGAAGAGTTTCTGGTAATAAGTAAAAACCTATCTTTAACCGATACATGTCGAATTGCTCAACATATACAATATGGTTTAAGTCAGATTACCTTTCCTGATGGAAAAACACTGTCAGCAAGTTTCGGCGTGACCCAATTTAAACAGGGTGATAGCTTTGCAAGCTTGTTAACCAGAGTCGATAAACTCATGTATGACGCGAAACAGTCTGGGCGAAATTCAGTAATATGTGGTTAGCAAAATCATGATTTACTAACCACCTATTACTAAGCTGTACTTTGATTAATACCGATTCTCTTATTGCTTATATTTTTCAAACCAAGCCAGAGTATGCTCGATTTTACTCACCATACGTGATGGCTTTCCGGCAATACCATGTGGCGCTCCAGGAATTTTCACCAACACAGTATCAATCTTACGCAGTTTAAGTGCCTGATAATATTGCTCTGTTTCAGCCATCGGCGTGCGTAAGTCTTCTTCGCCTGTCATTAGCATCGTCGGTGTTGTTACATTACCCACTAACGATAACGGAGAGCGCTGCCAGTAATGTTCGACATGCTCCCAAGGCATACCCGGAAATTGTGTCGGGATCTGACCTAATCCGCTGTCGGCCGTTAATACTTTACTCAACCAGTTAATAACAGGTTTAACGACGACAGCTGCATTAAATCGGTCGGTTAAGCCAATCGCGTAAGCCGTTGCTATGCCCCCTGCTGACCCACCAGCAATAAATAGATTGTCTTTATCAATAAAGCCTTTCGCTATCATGGCATCAACGCCTGAATTGTGATCGGCAAAATCTTCCTTCGAGCTGTATTTATACTTTAACAACATGGCGAAATGCTCGCCGTAAGAGCTACTTCCACGGTGGTTATCGTAAAATACTACGTAGCCTTGTGCAGCATAACGCTGTAACTCAGCCGAAAAATGTGGGCCATAAGCTAGATGAGGGCCACCGTGAATTTCAATCAATAGCGGATACTTTTTCTTAGGATCAAAATTAGGGGGCGTGATGTACCAACCTTGAATTTGCTCTCCATCGAATGAAGACTTGTAGTTAATTTCGTGTACTTCACCCAATGTTTTATGAGCAAGTAAATCTTCGTTTAACGTGGTTAGCTGTTTGGTATTCCCTTTAGTCGATGCGATTGCTACATCCGCCGGCCTTTGCGCTGTGCCATGGGTAAAGGCGATTTTACCTGAATAATTCGCACTAAATTGACCGCTAATATAAGGTCTACCCAGTGTTGTGCCCGATAAGCTCTCTGCTAGGTCTTTGATATTGCCACTTAAAGAAATCGCTGCAAGTTTGCGTTTACCGAAGTCATCGTAGGCAATTGCCAATCTTGAATTGCTGATCCAAGTCGGATTTTGAATAGAGCGGTCAAAATCTTTGCCCACCATTTCAAACTCTTTATCTGACCAATCCATGATATTCAGTTTGTGATTACGATAAGGATTCAACTCACCAGATGCACTTAAGAAAGCAAGTTTTTTTCCGTCTCTTGAAAAGCTCGGAGAATGCTCTCGACCAGGTTGAGAAGTGAGCTGAGTTAGCTTGCCCTTTAAATCAACACTGAATAAATCACCTTCTAATCGCTTGTATTCCCAATCTTTAATTCTATTCGCCGAGAATACAATTTCTTCTGAGTTACTGTGCCAAGTAAGCTGGCCGCCATGGTGAAAATCACCTGAAGTCAGTTGACGCGGCGTACCGCCATCACTCGGTAAAATAAATATTTGACGGTAGCCAGGCTTAACTAATCCTCTGCCATCGGCTTGATAATAGGCTTTATCAATAACTATTGCAGGCTCTGACCATTTCGCACCTTTTGGCTTGGCTGGCATTTTCGCAATCACCGAAGGCTTTTCGTTGATTTGCTGGCTAAATGCCAGCCACTTGCCATCCGGAGACCAAGTTAAATTACTCACACTTGATTGAAGCTGGCTTAGTAGCGCCGTGCGATTTTGCTCTAGGTAATGCACATGCACTTGATAGCTACCAGAAACATTACTAATGAATGCGATTTTCTTTCCATCTGGTGACCATCTTGGGTGAAGGTATTGGTTTTCATTTGAAAATAACGGCGTTTGTTCGCCACTTTTTACATCTACTAACCACAAATTACGGCGTGTACTGTCTTTCATTATGTCATTTGAATTTCTGACATAAACGACCTGCTTACCGTTTGGCGAAATTTGCGGGTCGTTTGCATACTCTAATGCAAAGATATCATTGGCATTAAATGTGGAGTTTGCTTGCGCCAAAAGTGGTAAAAATGTGAGTGTTAGAAGAGAGCGACGGATCCCGTAAGCCATAGTTATTCCTAATTAATCATCTAATAGGTAAAAATCTAAGCTAACAATAGATAACTCGTCACTCTTTTATCGTTAAACTCACTAAATTTTGCGCGTAATGGGTCACGTTGGCACAGACAGACTAGATTAATGATTATGAGTTTTACTGTTAATGTAATCAGTAATTGAAAATAAAACGCCTGAAATCACAAACGTTAAGTGAATGCCTACTTTCCAAGCAAGCTCTTCATTGCTTAGAGATTCTGAACTAATAAAGACTTTTAATAACTCGACGGCTGAAATGGCGACAATGGCGCTGATGAGCTTGATTTTTAGGCCTGAGAAGCCAACTTTCCCCATCCAAGCGGGTCTATCTCTATGATTATCAATATCGAGTTTTGATACAAAGTTCTCGTAGCCGCTAAAAATGATGATCAATAACAGTCCTGCTAATAGAGCGGTATCGACTAAAGTTAAAATACCAACAAGCAAGTCATTGTTAGCTGTATTGAATGCAGTGAGTGTCATTGTATATAGCTGCTTAAAGAATTTGATGAGTAGCAAAATTACTGCAAACAACAAGCCTAAAAAGAAAGGCGCCAGTAGCCAGCGACCTTTAAAAAGGGTTGACTCTAAAACATGCTCCAGTTTGTTACCAAACGACTTAGGTTCGTTCATTATGTTACCTATCAAAGAATTTTCAGCATTCTAGTCTAACCACAACACGTGTTTCAAATAGTTAGACAAACAACTTATGAATTTAACTATTTACTGCTTTGTTCACTAAGACTATGTTCAGCCTCTTTAAGCCCGTCATCTAAACTATCATCAACTTTTGCTTCTTCATCACTTTCTACAACTAACAATTGCTCATGCGCAATTTCTTCTTCGATCCGCGGGTCCATTGCTGCTGCAAGCGGCGAGCTAGTGACATCTGAATTACCCACCACATAATCACTGGCTTCTGGCTGTTCGGCTTTTTGACGAGAGTTTATGAAAGTCAGTACGCCAAACATCAATACGGTGAGAACTGCAATAGATGCATATAAGGCCTTAGGGCCAAAAAAGGTCATAGATTTAGAAATGATCGCTGAACCAAAAGCAGCGCCTGCACCAAACACCATGAGGAGTGCAGATGATACGCCAACTCGGTCTTCATCACTGACACGTGAGTTTGCCAACGCTGATGAAAGCGGATAAAGCGTAAACGCAAACAAACCAAAAGCAAAACTACAGGCCATCAAAACTGTCGGCTCAGATGGTAATAAGCAAATTGCCAAACTAATGAGGCATAAAGCAACCGCATTACTTCTTAATAAAATACTTCTTGGTACTTTGTCGGAAATCACACCCATTGGCCACTGCGCCAATAGGCCTGCAAATATGGTAAAAGACATAAATTTTGCGATGTCTGCAGAGCTAAAGCCTATACCACTGCCAAAAGTGGGGGCTAGTCCATAAAAGCTACCGTTAATAATGCCAGCAAAAAGCACAGCTGTGAGTGCCTGAGGCACTTTCTTAAAGTAATCAAACAAACTTACTTGAATGGGTTTGATGGGTTTAGGGTGAATGCGTCGCGTGATTGCGATGGGAATAATACCCGCAGCAACCGCCATACAAACCAAGAATAAAGGTGCATACCCCAATTCAGGAAAACTTGATAATGCAAACTGACCAAGCACCATGCCCATGTATGAGGTGATCATATAAAACGAAAACACTTTACCCCGAGATTCAGGCTCTGCTTGTTCGTTAAGCCAACTTTCTAACACCATGTAATTGGCCATCATGCCCAACCCAACACACAGGCGAAGAAATAGCCATAAATAAACGTTATCACTGACGCCATGCGCGGCAACACAGGCGACAACTGCGGCAGTGCTCGCAGCGAAAGTACGAATATGACCAACCGATTTAATAAAGTGATAACCAAGCTTTGAGCCTAATAATAGACCCAAGTAATAACATGAGGTAAGTAAACCTATCCAAAAGGTCGAAACGTCTTTTTGACCTAAATAAAGCGCTAAATAAGTGGTTAGTAAGCCAGTGCCACTAATTAAAAATAGATTGGTGAAATATAAAGAGATAAATGATTTCATTACAAAAGTTTGCAGGCTTTTTTTGTGATACTAGAGCAACTAATCAGCTTTGCCAAGCGCTGTTATGAAATTATCTATTGCAGAGAAAATAGCCGAACTACTACTGGTTAAGTTCGGCTTAAAAGGGGAAGTTAAACTTTAAATTTCGATACGTGTGCTTTTAAGTCAACAGCTAGCGCTTTAAGCTCTGAGCCCGCCAAAGCGATGTCTTTTGTTGCATCAACAGTGGAAGAGGTATGGTCACTTACTGTGATTATGCTGCGGTTAATTTCTTCAGCGACTGCAGACTGCTCTTCAGAAGCCGTTGCTATTTGCGTACTCATTTCATTGATAATGGCAATGTCTTCTACAATTTCTTTTAAGGCATGATCCGCATTTTGTGCTTGTTCAACTGTACGCTCAGCATAAACCTGCCCTTCTTCCATCACTACAACCGCATCGTGAGAATACTTTTGCAGCTCTTCAATCATGCCTTGAATGCTTTCTGTTGATTCTTTGGTTCTTTGTGCAAGTGCCCTAACTTCATCAGCCACTACTGCAAAGCCTCGACCTTGCTCACCCGCTCTTGCTGCTTCAATTGCAGCATTAAGTGCGAGTAGATTCGTTTGCTCTGCAATGGCATTAATGACCGTGGTGACATTGCCAATTTCTTCACTCACAGAGCCCAGTTTATGAATAACCGCCGCTGCTTTTTCTACTTCATTAGCCAAACCGCTGATGGCCTCAATGGCAATATTCAACAGCGCCATGCCCTCACCCGCTTCTTTATGGGCTTTATGCGCGGCATTGGCCGTATTTACGACGTTATGCGCCACTTCAGAGACGGTCGCGGTCATCTCGTTCATGGCTGTGGCGGCTTGTTCAATTTCAATTTGCTGATTGGCCATCGCTTGCTTGGTGTCGTTGGCCACGCTTTCTAGGCTATGAGTTGAAACATTCAATTGCTCAACAGAGGCATTACTACTAAACGCAATATCTCTAAAGCTAGACACCATATTGTTCAGCCCCACAGCTATTTGAGTGAGTTCATCTTTACCTTTGGTATCCACCGCGAGCGTTAGGTCACCGGTCTCTTCAAGACGCTGAATGGTGCTACCTATTCTGTCTAATGGGTTGATAATACTGCGTAATACATTAACGGTGATAATGATTGAAATGATGGCAATGATGACAATGAGCACCACCATGGTCGACACTTCTTGCCAGAATGTCGCTTGTACGTCATCAATATAAATACCTGTTGCAATCACCCAGCCCCATGGAGAAAACTGTTTTGCATAAGAGATTTTATCAATCGGCGTCGAATTCGGTGTTTTTGGCCACATGTATTGCACAGAGCCTTCACCAAAGCGCGTCGCTGCACTGACCATTTCTCGAATAAAGTACACACCATTGGGATCTTTCATAGCAGCAGAATTAGTGCCATTTAAGCTTGGTTTTATCGGGTGCATCAGCATGGTGTGCTGGGTATCTAAAATAAACAAGTACTCGTCATCGGCGTAGCGCATTCCTTTAATAACTTGCTTGGCTTCAGTTTGCGCTTGCTCAAGCGTCATTTTTGAACTTGCCACTTGCTCTGCATAAAAACTTACTATGCCATGAGCTGTTTCAACGATATGTTGAGTTTCAAGCTGTTTAGACTGCTTTAATTCACTGTATAGCGAATTAAGCATTAAAAAAGTAATGACAAGAATAACGGCAAAACAGGCGCTAACTTGCGCCCATAATCGCGTTTTAACAGAGAGCTGTCGCAGTGTTGTTTCCATGATTTTCCTTAAGCATTAATCCCTGGGCCCAATGTGGCTCTAGAGGCATGTTTTTCGACACGAAAACTAAGCTAACAGCTATTGGATTGTTCCGACAAGGGTGATCAACCCATCTTTTGACTTATGACAAATTTTGCCTTTCATCGACTGAAATTGAACCCGATAAGTAATGCACTGCCTGCCCTCGTAGCTTCACTCTGTCGCCTTCAATCACACATAAAAGTTCACCACCTCTTTTCGATGCCTGATAGGCTTTCAACTCAGTTTTATTCAGCCTTTGAGACCAGTAAGGTGCTAATCCCGTGTGAATAGAGCCCGTTACCGGATCTTCATCACCGCCATTCGCAGGCCAAAAATAACGGGATACAAAATCATGGTTTTCGCCTGGAGCAGTCACAACCACATCAAACGGTGCCAATTGTTTAAGTTGCTCAGAACTTTGTTCTAGAGTTCTAACTTCGTGCTCAGTTTTATAAACAGCAAAATAGGCTTGCTGATTTTTTAGTACCTGTTGAGGCTTTATCGATAAACCCGCAATGAGGGCTTCGGGTATATCTTGAATGGCTTCTGGTGCAAAACTCGGAAAGTCCATTTCAATATAACCATTATCTAACTTGTTGATAAACATAGCGCCTACTGCTGGTGCGCTCAATGTTACCTGCTGAAAAGTTGGATTTTTATTAAACAGCACAAACGCGGATGCTAAAGTTGCATGACCACAAAATGCAATTTCGGTCAGTGGAGAAAACCAACGAATATCATAAACACCCGTTTCAACAGGCACTAAAAATGCTGTTTCTGATAAGTTATTTTCTGCTGCAATGGCCTGCATTAAGCTTTCGTTTAACCAAGTCTCTGTGATGATCACTGCCGCTGAATTGCCACCAAACTGAGTGGATGTAAAAGCATCCACTATGTCGATATTTAACTTCATAATTTCATTCACTTTATTTTTAATTACCAAGAAGCTAGCTGAGATTTAATGGTAAGTGAAGGAATTAAGTGTTATGCGTACAATTTCATGCTAATAAGTTTAGTGCAGGTTTAAAAGAAAAATAAGCGGGCAAAACTGCGAAGGGATGCAATTAAAGGGGACTGCCCGCTTGAAGAGCGTTGTTAAATAACAACTATGGAACTAAGTACGTTAATGTTCATTTAGTTACTAAGGTTTTTAGTAACTGGCTTAATGAGCGGTAACTGACTCTGTAAAATCAAGTTCAATATACTCTCTTATTTCTGACTGCAAACTGAATTAGCTCTTAGCAATCAATTCATTAGTTACCTTATCTATACCCACTTCACTAATACGAGAGACAATTTCTTTCTGCTTTGCATTCAATAGTGAAATACTTTCAGCAACTAGGTCATAAACCTGCCATTCGCCTTTCTTGTTTTTTCTAAACTTAAATACAATGTCAATACTCGGAGCGCCTGGCTCTACAATCTCAGATTTAACTGAGGCAAACTTACTTTTGCTGTCTAACACTGGTTCAATAAAGCGTACTTCTTGGCCTTTGTAACTCATTAATACATTGGCATACGTGCCCGTCAGATATTGTTCAACCGCATCAATAAAACTCACCGCTTGCTCACGTTTTACTTCTCTGACGTGTTTGCCAAGCAGCTTAAAAGAAACAAATTTAATGTCGATATGCGGCATCAGTTGGGCACTGACTAGCTTTTTAAGCTCTGTGCGTTTTGTGTCTTCGTCTAAATCTTTCAACTTACCAATATCGATAAACAGCTGATCACCGACTGATTTAATTAATGTGTATGGTGTCTCGGTATTTGCTTGTTTAGAACCCGCGCCAGCACTGTACGCACTGAATAGAATTAATACCGAAAAAAATAAATACTGTATTGCAGTTTTCATAATGTGTCCCCGTTTAGTTAGTGAGTGCATGATACGAGTTTGTTTAATGATTAAAAAGACACACTTTCGCACTCTTTTGTTGCCAAAAATGCACGCTAATAAAAAACCTATATATTTCAATTAGTTTTACTTTTGTTTCATTTTTAGCATCAATATCGTGCACATTTGTTTGCATATAAACACAAATAGCTTTGTGAAAATACGCTCATTGAAATGATGAGGTTCACATTGACTATGAATTTACTGCGTTTATTGGCGCTCGCCTTCTTATTAACATTTACTTCAACAGCATTTGCAGATAACAAACACGGTTATGCTATTCACTATATTCATGGCGAAGGAGACGTAGATGGGATCAAGCTTGCTTATCAGTACCACCCTGAAAACTTACTGCCTGATGCTTGGAAGAACTTTGACTTACACTTTGAGACCAGCATTAACTTTTGGAATTATTCAGCTGCTGGCAGAGGTTCAAAAAGCAACCACGATACTAACTTTGTTCTGGCTCTTACCCCTGTATTCAAATACCCGCTTACAACTTGGTATGAAAAACCCCTTTATTTAGAACTGGGTATTGGGCTTGCACTGCTAGACGACACGCATTTTGCTGGTAAAAACGTCAGCACCCATTATCAGTTTGAAGACAGACTCGGACTGGTTTATGACTTGGGGGATGCCAAAGTGGCCGTGAGGTATATGCATTACTCAAATGCGGGGTTCAAGAGCCCAAATCCAGGACTCGATTTTATTTCACTCTCGTATTCCAGCTTTTTTTGATGTTTCCTAAAAGCTGTTGAAGGGTTGTGTGGCTTAGCCACTCAACCCTTTTTTAATAATGACCTTAATTTATCTAATTTTGATAATCGGTCGCTTTGTACAAGTTTGAGTTAACAACATTGACAAGGCGTCACGTACTGCGGCCACCTCGAAATCGATTATGTTTAATTCTGGCGCCTGAATGCGTTTTTGCGCCACGTCTTGTAACAGCTGCTCGCCCATAAATCGTAAATGTTGTTGTGCACATAAACTATTTGAAAGCCAAGCTCCTGATACTGAGACCACCCCAATATTCGGCGCTTTCTCAAAAAGTAACTGTTCAGGGATAGTGCTAAAACCATTTAGACACGCAATACGACCACAAAAACGCAGATGTTGTAAATCTTCTAAGAAAGTTTCACCGCCTTGGGTATTAATGATGCAGTCAAATCCTGCATTGCCAATTTCTCTTTTAATCTGCTCACAAACACCTTCTTGCTCACAATCGAACGCTAAGTCAGCCCCCAACTTTTCAAGACGCTTCTGATGAGGTTTTTGTGCAAATGCATACACTTGCGCGCCTTGCTGTTTGGCATATTGAATCGCGAAGTGGGCAACCGCGCCTTGTGCACTGTTGATCAGTAAAGATTCACCTGATTGCAACTGTAGTTTGTTTAAGGCGATAAGTGCGGCCATACCAGCATTAGGCAAGGATACGGCAACCTCGCTAGGTACTTCATCAGGGATCACAGAGACACTGTGGCTAGGCACAACTGCATATTCTTTTAGCATACCCTGTTGAGATAGACAGGCATTAAATAACACGCGTGAGCCTTTGTTCGGAAAAACGCCCTTTGGCGCATCAACCACAGTACCCACGGCATCAAGCCCCAACACATGCGGGTACTGCCATTGTGAAAAGCCAGTCTGAGCTAATCGCGCGTCAACATGGTTCAAAGCAACATAATCTATAGCCACCAGCAATTCATTCGCACCCAATTGTGGTACTTGACGTTCAGCACATTGCAAGTCGAAAGCCTCTCCGGCCTGAACGAGTTCTATGACTTTCATTGAATTGTTAACTGCAGACATACATTTCCTGTCATTAAAAGAATCAGTTTGTGGTATCAAAACACGCCAATTATTGCAAAATAATTGCTAATTTGTCGCTTTTTGCTATTAAAACACGTCAATTCAAGTTCAACAACCTCACTGCGACAATTGTCAACATAAGGTAATGAAACCATTAAATTTATAATTTATGCTTTATTTGTAGATTATTTATCTAGTTTTACGCTTTCATTGGTGCCAAACTATCATCAATATTGATTTTTAGGATCGCACCGTGGATACAACCAGTCGCTTGATCATGTTACTTGAAGTTGTTGAACAAGGTTCATTTTCAAAAGCTGCCGAACTTAGAAACATTGATCGTTCTGTCATTTCAAAGCAAGTAAGTAAATTAGAAGAAGATTTGGGTGTGCGCCTGCTCAACCGAACAACTCGCTCTTTCTCTTTGACTGCTGCTGGCGCTGAAATGGTAAAAAAAGCCGCTGAACTTAGGTTATTGCTACAAGATACAGTGCAACTGGCTGAAAACTACCACCAAGAGCCTCGCGGTTTGTTACGAATTACGGCGTCGAGTTACATTGGTAAGTTTTATCTCATGCCTGTGATCAATGATTTTCAAAAGCGCTTTCCGCAAGTCACCATAGATTTAAGACACGACGACAGAGTCGTAGACATGGTGTCTGAAGGCTTTGATTTAGCATTTAGAATTGGTGAGCCTCGCGACTCTTCGCTTATAGCACGTAAAATTGCTCGTAATCGTATGCTTATTCTAGCCACTAAGCAGTTTTTAGAAATTTATGGTGAGCCAAAAACCATGGCTGACTTAGAAGAGTTGCCTGCTGCAGCCTATTCGAGTTCGCATATCCGCTTTGAATCCATCAGTTACATAGATGAAAAAGGCGAACCCCAAGAGCAGCCTATTAACCCGGTGTTTAAATCAAACGACGGTGAAGCATTAGTTGAAAAAGTGCTTTCACACAATGCCTTTATGACTGCTCCCGCTTTCTTTTTTGCAAAACCCATGGAAGAAAGTGACTTAGTACCCATTTTGACCGACGTGAATTTGCCTGATTACAGTGCCATGTATGCCGTGTATCCGCATCGTGACTTGCCAGTTAGAACACGATTATTTTTAGACGCCGCAAGACATTATATTGGTGATAAAACACCTATTTGGGAGAGAAATATTCCAAACATAGAACGCCTTTATCAACAAAAATAGCCTCAAAGTTTGCTACTTGAGCAATAATTTTTGTTGATACATGGCTTTGTCTGCTTCGATTAAAACACGCTCTAGCGTGTTGTCCTGATTTAGGTCTAGGGCAACTACCCCAGAAGAAAAACCGATGGTGTGCGCTGGGTAACCTTGTTGAACAAATTCGTTGATCCTTGCTATTAACTGCTTTGAATTAATTTCTTTATCACCATTAAATAAAACAACAAACTCATCGCCACCCCATCGACAAACCAGATCTGTAGACCGCGTTACTTCTGTCAGGGCTTGAGCAAAAATTTGTAGTAACTTATCGCCCATTTCATGACCTAAATTGTCATTCACTTTTTTAAAGTCATCTAAATCGATAAAACACAGTTTGGCCTTGCGACCAAGGCGCTGAGATAATCTACGATATTGTTCATAGGCCTCTTCAAACCCTCTTCGGTTCAGTATACCTGTTAGGGGATCGATCCGACTTTCTACTCGCAATTGGCTTTCTGTATATAAATGTGCCAAGTCACTATTCAACACTTCACTCATAAGCTCTAATGTATTAACTAGTTGATCGGCATAATCACTTGTTTGTGTATCCATCACACATAAAGTGCCAAAAGACGTACCATCAGGCCAAAAGATTGGGTAGCCTAAATAAGAAACATAATTGTCTTCGGTATACTCAGGGTTTGAGTGCCACTCGGGATGTTGTTCGGCATTTTTTACATACAAGGGCAGATTGTTTTGCACCACATAATGGCAATAAACATTTTCGTCCATATCCGCTGCGCCCCCAGGTGAATAGTGGGTTGTAGGCAACTCAGATGCAACAAGCACTTCAATGCCTTTATTACTTGCTTGAGTCACGAATGCCGCTGGCGCCGCGAATAAATTGGCAACCGTGTTCACTAGTTTTTGCCAGCGCTGCCAATCTATTTCTTCTACTGATAATTCATGAAAAGATTTATAAGGATAACCACTCATTTCGCTACTTAAAGACAATAAACTTTTTATAAAGATAGTAGAAGAAAGTGATTTAGACCTAGTTTGCCAGACTGATGGCCATGATCTAACTTCATTATCAATTTTTTATTGAAAGTGTTTCATGTATATAAGCAATTATCATTTTTAAAGCTCAAGTTAAAATAATCGCCAATAACCTATTCAACCGAATTGGAGACACTATGTCACAGCAGATTATTGAAGATTTAAACCGCCGCTACACCGTTAAAAAATACGATGCAACGAAGAAAGTTTCAAACGATGATTTAAATATTATTCTCGAAGCGCTTCGCTTGTCGGCATCATCTATAAACTCTCAGCCTTGGAAATTTGTCGTCATTGAAAGCGACGCAGCAAAGCAAAGATTGCATGATAGCTTTGCCAACAAGCATCAGTTTAATCAGCTTCATGCCAAAGAAGCTTCGCATACAATTCTATTAGCCTACGACCCTCAATTTACGAAAGAAAAGTTCAGTAAACGTGTCGATGCCGAGGTGAGTTCTGGTCATTTACCTGCTGAAATGTATGACACTTTTATGGGCGCTTATGCTTTTGCAGAAATGAACACCGATGAAACAGGTTACAACGGCGCTTGGACAAAAGCGCAAGTATATTTAGCCCTAGGTAATTTACTGCATGTGCTTGCCAGAATGGGGATTGCCTCTACCCCGATGGAAGGCGTTGACTCTGAGCTATTGGGCGAATTATTTAAAGAAGAGCTAGACGGGCATATCTGTGAAGTTGCCCTTGCAATCGGTTATCACAAAGACGGTGAAGACTGGAATCATGGTTTGCCTAAAGCGCGCTTACCTCGTGAAGCAGTCATTAGCGTGATTTAAATTTTATATAGGTAGTTGCTAATTAGGCAACTACCACTTTATTTCTTCCACCTTCCTTTGCCTTGTAAAGTGCTTTATCAGCGGATAAAAACACATCGTCCACATCATTATGATTGGCACAAACCTCTGCCACACCAAAGGAGCAAGTCACTTTAATGTTTGTTTGCTCGTCCTCAATGGTTGTATTCTCTATTGATAGGCGCATGCGTTCTGCAACTAACCCAGCTTGCTTTGAATCCGTATTAGGTAACACAACGGCATATTCTTCGCCGCCAAGTCGACCTACTAAGTCGTATTCTCGCACTTCTTTTTGTAGCACATCGGCTACCTGACTTATCACCCTATCACCCACTGGGTGGCCATAGGTGTCATTTACTTTTTTAAAAAAGTCGATATCTAGAATGAGTAAAGATAAGGGCGTATGCAAACGCCTCGCTCTATTAAATTCAATCGTCGCTTTATCAAATAAAGCTCTGCGATTACTCAGCCCTGTGAGTTCATCGGTTGTGGCCTGCTCATGTAACACCTCATTTAACTGAGTCAATTGCTGTTTGGCCACCTCAAGTTCTGTGATATCCATACCCAGTACAACATGACCGCCGTCTGAAAGAGTCATTCTCTGCATTTTGAAAAAGCGTCCATCAACGGTATCCGTTATAAATTGCCGCTCAGGTGTGCTTGACTGCATTCGCTCGACATTTTCTAACCAGGCTTTTAAGTCATCTGAGTCTATTTTTACACCCACTGACTTTTCATACATCTCGCTTATCACTTCAGACTGTTTGCGCCCTAAGATTGATTCGACGGGCAATCCAAGTAGCTCAGCCATTTTATTGTTGCAGTATTGATATACAAAATGTTTGTCCATCATGCCGACTGCAACGGCAGTTTCATCCATGATCTCTTCAAAAGGAATTTGGATCTCTGCCATTAAACACGCACCTTGAGTTCGAACAATACATTTAATTATAGACAAGCTTTATCAGACTCAAGGTTCAATTCGTATAATAGGTTAAAGAGGCAAGTGGCCCACTTTGACTAAAATAATGGTTTCTTGCTCCACAAAGGGGTGATGTTCACTCATGTGAGGACTGCGTAACCATGTGCCTTCAGGGTACCTTCCTTGCTCATCAATAAACTCGCCACTTAACACTAATATTTCTTCACCACCAAAATGTTTATGGGGCACAAACTGCTCGCCCGCAGGCCATTTCACTAGTGCAGTGTGTTCATGAACTAACTAACCTGAACTCTGGATAATAAGTTTATCTCCAGCGGCCGCTGTAAGCGCTAACTGTGTTGAATTCACTTGCAATAGGCTAGCTATTGACGCGTAAATTCGCCTTGTTATCACTTAAAGTTTCCGGCTGCAGACTAAAAAATATTTAATAGAATAATTTTTATGTGCTCGTAAACCTCTTAACCAAAGTTCAGGTTAACTATGTAATGGCATGACTTGCAAGTTACCCTGTCCTTGCTGCCACTGGATGTCTAAGGTGTGAACTCTTATCGTTTCGGTGTCTTGTTCGTCAAACTGATTAAGTTTAACGAAGATAACACAGCCCTCTTTACTAAATGGCGCATGAACGCTGTTTGGCGGATTGCGGATATAGGTCCCTGCTGGGTAATCGCCAAACTCGTCAGAAAACACGCCCTCTAGAACAAAGATTTCCTCACCCATAGGGTGAGGATGTGGCTTAAAAGCTGAGCCCGCGTCATATTTCACAATACTTGTGGTATGTCCTGTCTCTTTGTCTTCGCGCTCTAGAGGTTTACGCCACACACCTTGAGCAGGGCTAGGCTGCCAAGGCATATCTGCTGTTTCTATCACTAAACGTTCTAGAAAGTTCATATTCAACATATTTATCTCCCACAAAGCACAAGATGCTCAATGTATTAATTTCTTCCCGCCATCACACCGCCGTCCACATCTAAAATGCTGCCTGTGATCCAACTTGCATCATCTGATAATAAAAAGACGATACTGTTAGCAATATCATTTGGCTCACCCACTCGACCGATTGGGTGAAATTCATTAAAACTGTTTATCGTAGTGTCTATGTCTTCAGGCGCTATAAAAGAGCCATAAATCGGGGTTTTAACCACAGCTGGAGACACCGCATTAGCGCGAATTTTGTCATCAGCAAGTTCCATTGCCAAATGCTGAGTAAAAGCATGCAAGCCTGCTTTTGCCATTGAATACGCTGACGAAGGCGTCGCTTTGATGGCTTGTTTTGCCCACATAGAACCTATGTTCACTATGCTACCGCTACCCGCTTTTTGCATATTCTTGACAACCGCTTGGGTCAGTAAAAACGTCGCTTTATTTAAATCATGGTATTGATTGTAATCAGCTAAAGTGTGCTCAACAAAAGCCAGCGGTGAAAAATAGCCAGCCGCATTCACTAAGTAACCATAATGTTTAGACGATGAAGTAATTTTGCTCCCAAGCGCCTGTACAGCATCAATGTCATATAAATCGATTTGTGTGCCAGTGACTTGACCTAAACCGCTCAGCTTACTGACGGCTTTATCGAGTTTGTCGGCATTATTCGCTAAAATTTCTACCTTAAGTCCGAGCGCTAATAGTGCTTTTGCTGTCGCGAAGCCCATGCCACTTGAACCGCCAATAATCATCACTGTGCCTGCATTTGAAAATTTCATAATCACATCTCTTGTTTGTAAAAGTCGTGATAATATTAATTTTACGAAAAGCCTCTGAATAGTAAGCACAATTTGGTTAGGTAGGTACTTTTTGGTACATCTTTATGACAGCAAACGAAAAAATATTTCCAAGAAAATTAGCGCCTCAATCTAGCGCACGCATGGTCGAAACCATTTATGGCTGTAAATGGTCTTTAACTGTGTATCAATTATTAGATGAAGGGATAAATCGCCCCGGTGAAATGGTCCGTCAAGTTGAGGGGCTAACCACCAAAGTGCTTAATCAATGTCTTAAACGTAATGTCGAATTTGGCATTTTAGAAAAGCAAATATTCAACGAGCTCCCTCCTCGTGTTGAATATCAAGTGACCCCGTTTGGAGAAAAGTTTTTAGCCATACTCGAGCAATTAGAGCATTTACAAAACGAGATAGATTTACAGAAAGTTTAAATCAACGATGATTTATACTGGCACACTATAGATATTGATACTTTATAACATTACAATGAATTCAATGTTCAATTGATTTCTCTAACCCTTATGGCTTTTTTAAACACCGCAGAGCAGTTCGACATCATTGAAAGTGTGTCTATATCAAATGAAATACAAGTATTAACAGATATTTATAGCGATGATATTAATATCGCTATTTGGCAACATGCTTTGTCAGATGAAGTAATTCATGAATCAAACTGGCTCATCGACAACGCGCCATATCTTAACGAAGCACTCGCCGTTAGCTCGCAAAATGTATTAGAGCAATTAACGCAAACTCATAAAGCATTAAAATGGACACCTAACTTATGCCAACATATTGCACTTCTAGTCGATATGTTTTGTACTTTGTTTGAAGCTAAACGCGCCGGTGTGCGTTTGTCGGTGTTAGACAAGGCAATGTGCCCAAAATTTCATGTCGACAAAATCCCTTGTCGCTTAGTCACCACTTTTGAAGGCGTAGCCACAGAATGGCTCCTTAACGAACATCTTGACCGTTCAAAACTTGGTGCGGGCAGCCAAGGTCTTGATGACGAACAGTCAGGTATTATGACCGTGCAAAATGCCATTCAAACACTTGAAGCCGGCGATGTTGCCTTGCTAAAAGGTGCAGGTTGGGCTGGTAATGAAGGTAAAGGCTTAGTTCACCGCTCGCCAAAATTGGCCGATGGTAAAAAGCGCTTATTGCTGACGCTCGATTTGATTGATTAGGTTTTTGATTAATTTCTCAGATTTGGCGTGCTATTTATCGCTCTTATTAACCAATTAAGAGCGATAAATCTCGTAGATTTCTTTCGTTTCTCTAGACGTTTTTAGAAATAATAACCCACGTTAATATTCAGCCTTCTTTCAAAATCGTCACTGTTGCCAGCAATCGAGCCGCCAACAAAAGGTTGGTTTTTCGCATGCACCAAATCAACATACGTAAACAGCGCCCCTGCTGAAATCGACATCCCCGTAATATTCATCCACGTATTGGCAGTATCATCTGATTTGTTATAGACGGTGCCAAAATCGTTGTAGAAACTCAGTTGGGAAATAGGCCCAATATCTACCGATAAATCATAAGAAACTGCAAGGTTAGTGCTGGTCGCCTCACTGGCGATGGTGTCATACATAGAGTTAGCACCTACAACGATTTGTGTCACATTATCTATATGATATTGATACTGAGTATGCTGTAAATGCACGCGCCATTGACCAATATGCGTCGAAGCATGTAGCGCCCATGCAGTATGGTCACCTATACGACTCACACCATCATGCAAACCGCCATCAAGCGCTGAAAAACCAACATGCGTTGTACCAAACTGATGTTCTAATTGATAAGTATAACGACCCACTAGCGTGTTATATTCAGCTAAAGTCGTTGTTGGTGCATCATGGATGTTTTCACCATTTAACCTAATCCCTAGTGCATCGACTGAATAGCGATCTTTACGCTCTTCTGCACCGCCATCAACGCCACCATGTTCGTCGTTTTTGAAAAATGCGATGTCTAATACGCTGTTTTCGGTTGCTTTGTGTTTGAGTACCAGTCCTAAGTCATAATCTTCTTGCAAGCCAATGAAGTAATTAGGGCTCATAAAGTAACTATGAAAGCCACTATGTGGTGCATTACCAAATGGCACAGGTGCCAAACCCAGTTGCCCATGCCAGTCATCACTGAAGTCATAATCAAGATAGGCAAACTTAACCACGCGCATATAATCTAAAAAGCGGATCTCTGCATTTACACCAACATCGGCAATGTCACCCGAAAAATTCAAGCGCACTAAATCAAAGTCGATATCGCCGCCACGCTTTTCGTTGTCATCATCATACGACACCATGTTGTAGTTAAAACGAATAGCACCACCGACATGAATATCTGGAGTAGCATTTACTACCACCTCTTTGCTGTTATTCGCTTTGATCTGTTTTACTTGCTGCTCTAATACAGCGATTTGTTGCTCTAACTTTTCAAGCTCAGTATTGGCTGTATTGCCTGCAGCCTCAACAGAAGTTGATACGAATAATGACGCCATAATACAGGCCGACAAACGAGGTGAAAAAAGAGACATAAAAGCGAATTTCCGAGGTGAGAGTAATAAAATTCGCGCAAGCCTAGCCTACTCTTTTTGTGTATTCAAATTAGGGAAAATTGCAAAACTGCTAGTGATGTAAGCGAAGAATTTAAAGGCTGTTTAAACTCGTAAACAATGTAAATGATAAGAAAACTTGTGCTATTTAGCACCGCTACACAAGAAGATAAGAAACCAAGGTTATACAATTAAAAACACTAAAAATCATGGGCTTGATATCTTCTTTTACGTAATCGATCATAAACCGTAAATTCTCTGTAACTTTCACCGCTCTGAATGCTTGATTTTCAACCACTTAAATCCAAATTGACTGTTTGCTCAAGGTTTAATCAAAAACAAAAAAGAGCGCCGCAGCGCTCTTAATGGTACTCAATTTTGTGAATTAAAAAGCATACGTTACTTTTAGCTTCACGTTGCGCTCATCCCCTGGCATACCGCCTAAGAACATGGCTTTGTTGTAATACACTTTGTCGAATAAATTGTAGATATTCGCTTGGATTTTCCAGTTGTCGTGGCTGTAACTCACACCAGCATCAAATACGCTGTAGCTTGGCACATATCCGTCAGGAATACCGAATGAAGTAGAGTGCGTGCTGCGGTTATCAACATACTTGTGGCCTAAACTGAAGTTCATTGGCTCAGCGAGATCAAACAGCTCTTTTGAATAAGTAACCCAACTACCTACCGTCACATAAGGCACACCTTTTTGACGTGTATCGAATGAATCGCGGTTTGGATCTTTCTTATCACGTGCATCTTGATAAACCGCATTAAAGTTCAGCTTCCACTCATCAGTTAATACTGCATTTAGGTCAAGTTCTACACCCTGAGTTTGCTCTTTCCCATCAAAGAAGCTCTTTGGTACGCTCGCGGCCGACACTCCCTCTTCATAATCCGGGTTTGCATACTCTAAATTAGTACGGCTGCTATCAAAAACGATGAATGAAGCGACAAGTTGATCATCAAATGCTTTAACACGTAAGCCGATATCGTTTGAGATTGACTCTGAATCTTCACGGTCCTTTTCATTACCATAAATGGTTCCCAGTACGCTATATGCCGTGCGGCCTTTGGCATGGTTAACAAACATTGATACATCATCAGTAAACTTATAGCTCGCGCCTAAATTAAACGTTAAGCCGCTATCTGAGGTATCTTGCTCTGGCGTTGGCTCTGCAGCACTTGCACGGTATCTTGCATCTACACCAAAGTGCTCATAACTTTGCTTGATACGGTTATACGCCACGCCCACTCGCGTTGTAATGCCATTTTCAAAGTAGGCAACATGTTGTGCGCCTAAGCCCCACGCATTCACTGTTTTATTGTAATCACTGGTTTTTAACGGATCGTGATCTTCAAAGCTGCCCGTTGCCCAGTTCGGGTTACGAATATCAAAAATGTAAGGTAATTTACCTTGATAGATCACGTCACCTTCTTTGTTTTTAATCACTTTGTCAGCATCGTAAATTGAGTATTGCTTAAAGCGGATATCACGATCTTCGTAGTTTGCGTTGACTAAAAACTCATTATCAACATTGCCTAAAGTAAAGTCATAGCGTAGATCGGCAAAGTACTGCCAAGATTGCTCTTCAGCCTCGACTTTACGATATTCCTGACGACGGGCAGCATAAGGATAAAGTACATCATCCACCACTAAAGGTGCGCGCGGATCAGCATTGATCGTGCCACGACGATTCCAGTATACATAGTTATAGGCACCGGTTTGGCGGGCAAAGCCAGAATCATAGTTACGGAATTGCAGTTGGTGGTTTAAGGTCAAGTCATCAGTGAAAGCAATATTGTGAGTCAGTTTTACACGCAACTCTTCGCCTTCATTGTCTTTTGCCATTGGTGAAATAATACCGTTATGGCCAAATGTATATGGCGTTAAGCCATCATTGGCTGCCAAAGAGTTTGCAAGCTGTTGGCGCTGAGCATCCGATAACTGCACACCTTTGCCTGCAGGATCATTAATTAAATCTTGCCAGCTCGCTTCACCTGCGGTTTTGCCATCAACAGATTCAGCATTATAAATTCGAATTGGGTGACCAATTGAGTCAACCGCTATGGCATCTTTGATATATGCCGTTGAAAGCATGATATCTTGCGCATCACTGAGCACATATTTGAAACTGACATACGCTTCATCTCTGTCATTACTTAAATCACGGTAGCCATCACTACGCTGCGTTTTAACCAATACACGGTACGTCAGATCATCAGTAATGCCAGCAGTTGAGTCCATTTCTACAGAGTAGCTATTCCACTGACCTAGCTCAGCGGTTAGCCCATGCTGCTCTTCAAATTCAGGTTTTTTCTCAATCAGGTTGATAACACCACCGGCACTGCCCATACCATACAAACCTGTTGCAGGGCCTTTCAATACCTCAATCGACTCAACGTTGGTCAAAGAGCGTGTTGGGTTAAAAGTGTTACCTAAACCGGCACCGCCATACATGCCATCGTAGGTATAGTTGGCACCTAAGCCACGCACCACTAGGTTATCACCAATACCATAGTTGTTGCCTGCTTGCGTCACACCACTGATATTACGCACAAGATCTTGCAGATTTGAAACGCCTTGTGCGTTGATGAGTTCACTGTCGACAATCACAACCGCCGCAGGTGTTTCCATCAGTGACATATCTGACTTAGTGGCTAAACCCGAGTTCATAACAACTTGGTTTTGACGACCATAAACGCTGATCACTTCAATGTCAGAGCTGTCGGTTGCCGAGTTATTATTTGCATCTGCTTTTGCTTGCGCATAAGTGAAAGGTGAGACCGCACAAGCGGCTGCGATGAGAGATAAGCTAAATTTTTTCATTTTTGGAATATGTGCTCTAGTTTCAAATCGTGCAAACTCTAAATAAAAACAATTATCATTGCAATGATCATTATTAAAATATTTTTATTCGCTCAATCCTTAATCGCACATGTGATCTTTATGTTTCTAAACGCCGCAATTTAGCAACAACGTTCGAAACAAACTCTTCCAATTCATTAACTTAAAAGACAGTTTACGCTTCCTTAAGAAATTTAAGTTTTTCTTAAGGTTCGAGATTTAGGATCAAACTATTCCAAATCAAGAGAGTTTTGCCATGTTAGCTAAGAGCATTGAATTTTATAAAACCGCTACGGCGTTTTTGCCTCGCTATCAACTGCTACGTAATGATGGCTCGGCTCCACAAGTGTGTGAGTTTATTGAAGCTGGATATAAAGACCGCTTTGATGCCTCAATCAAAGTCTCTATGCCCTACATTCTGCGCTTAAGCTTTTTATCAAAGCATGCCGCTATGGGCGTTCGCAGTGCTAACTCACCGCTATTTATCGAACAGTATCTTGATAAGCCAATAGAAGACTATACGCAGCAATATTTTGCTTTTAACGACAGAAGTAAAATCGTCGAATACGGCAGCTTGTACAGCAATGGTCATAAGCTTGCGACCCCTCTTTTCATGTTAAGCACCCTAGCGTTAATGAAAAGCGGCGTAACAGCCTTGGCGTTTTGCGCCACCCAAGGCGTTGCCAATATCTTAAAAGGCTATGGCTTAACCTTAACTCATTTAGCCAAAGCCGATCCAAGCAAGCTTGCAACCTCAAACAATGACTGGGGTCGTTATTACGATACCAAGCCGCAAGTGTACTTATTGAGCTTGCCGCAGGTCGCCCATGTGGTCAGTAACACTCCGAAATACGCGCAAATGTTCAAACTGATCAGCCCTTCAATCAACAAACTGGCTGCGCAAATCTCTAAGGAAGCACTATGTTAAACGCCACTTCAAACACGCCTTTTGGTTCGCTTTTAACTGCGCTGCGTGCACACCCTGCCAATGACATTGCCGTGATAGCGCCTGAGCAAAGTTTGACTTATGCAGAGCTGGTCAGTCACATTATTGCCTTTAGCCGCCAGCTAGATAGCGCCAAAATTAATGCCTTTGCACTGCAAAGTAGTAATAGTTTAGCTTGGTTGATTGCGGATTTAGCAGCCCATTGTAGTGATAGATTAATTGTGCCTGTGCCCGACTTTTTTACCGAGCTACAAAAACAACATTTGTTCGAATCGAGTCAAATTAAGCATTTACTCACCGACGAGGCTGCACTCCAGAGTAAGCCTTTTGCGTACGATTTAAATGTGTTGTCGATAGAAACTGAGGGTGAGATCAACTGCCCAACAGGCACGCAAAAAATCACTTTTACGTCGGGTTCAACAGGCTCTCCTAAAGGCGTGTGTTTAAGTAAAGAAAATCAACTTAATGTGGCACAAAGTTTAGCGACCACCATTAATACTGCTACTACGCTCAATAATTCGAGCAACAACAATAAAGCTAAACACTTATGTTTACTGCCCTTTAGCACCTTGCTTGAGAATATTGCGGGCATTTATGCCGTGCTGCTCAGTGGCGGTACTGTGGTCATTGCCAGCGACGAACAAAGAGGCTTTAAAGGCAGTAAACTTATCAATCCACACGCATTACTGACCGCTATTTCAAGCACTCAACCTAATACCATAATTTTGGTGCCTGAGTTGCTAAAACTGCTGGTAACCGCAAGTAAGCAAGGTTGGCAAGCACCAAGCAGCCTAACTTTTATTGCTGCTGGCGGCGCGAAAGTGGATGGGCAATTAATTTCGCAAGCTCACGCCCTTGGCCTACCGGTTTATCAAGGCTACGGCTTGTCTGAGGCAGGCTCTGTAGTTGCCCTCAATACGCACATTATTGAGGGCAATAATGCTGCGGGCGAACTACTTGCGCACAGCAAAGTGAGCATTGAAAACGGCGAAGTGATTATTCACAGCAACTTATTCTTAGGATATCTCGGTGAGCCAGAGTCTTGGTATCCAACACGTTTCGCAACTGGCGATCTGGGCGAGATTATCGGTAATTCGCTACAACTATCTGGTCGTCGTAAAAACCTCATTATTAACGCCTTTGGCAGAAACATTTCACCCGAATGGCCTGAGTCACTGCTCGATGCCACAGGCGCATTTATGCAAGTTGTGGTACTCGGCGACGGCTATCCGGCACTGACTGCAGTGGCGTATCCGTTTGCGCCACTGAACGACGAGCAATTGCAAGGCTGTTTGGCACTGGTGAATCAACAACTGCCCGATTACGCACAAATCGCACACATCTTTGTGCTTTCGAGCCCAATCAGCGACATCAATGGCTGCACCACAGCCAACGGCAAATTTATTCGCCCCGCTATTGAGCACGCATTTAAACAACATTTAGACACTTATTTTAATCAAGCAGCCCACTTTGCTCATCCGCAATTGGATGCAACTGCAAAGCTTGCTTAGGAGAATACTTATGAGCTTTTTTAAACAACTGGTTTTAGAAACAGAACAAGAACGCGCTTACTTACTGGGTTCTCCAATTATTGCCCGCTGTTTTGAAGGTGATATTGAACTAAACGACTATGTGAACTTTTTAACCGAGGCCTATCATCACGTAAAACACACAGTGCCTTTACTGATGACCCTTGGTGGCAAACTCACTGAGCAACAAGAGTGGCTGCGTGAAGCCGTTGCTGAATACATTGAAGAAGAGCTGGGTCATCAAGAATGGATTTTAAACGACATTGCTGCTTGCGGTTTTGACAAAGAAGCAACTCGTCAATCTGAGCCTTTACTGCAAACTGAGCTAATGGTTTCTTACGCCTACGATTTAATTACTCGTATCGAGCCCGTGGCCTTCTTCGGCATGGTACATGTGCTAGAAGGCACCAGTGTCACAATCGCCGATATGGCCGCTGCAAAAATTAAAGAAACCCTAAATTTACCGAATGCTGCATTTAGCTACTTACGCTCGCATGGCTCACTGGACCAAGAGCATGTGAAGTTTTTCGAAAACTTAATGAATAAAATTGACTGCCCAAAACAGCAGCAAGCCATTATTCGCAGTGCAAAACGTTTTTACGTGCTGTATGGCAACATGTTTAGAGCATTAGACCTACCAAAACAAGGAGCTGCTGCATGAGTACAACACACCCTTTGTGTTTGCTAAGTGGTGCCAGCGGAGGCATAGGCGAAGCCATTGCCTTAGAGCTTGCCTCCCAAGGCTACACGCTCATTTTAACGGCCAGAGATACCAGAAAGCTCACCGCTTTGAGTAATCAATTACCCGGCGAGCACTATATCTTTAGTGCCGATTTAACCGAGCAAAGCGCTCGACACGATTTATTGTCATTCTGCTCGCAATTAGGCGAGCTCGATTTAGTGGTCAACTGTGCGGGCACATCACAATTTGGCGCCTTTGTAGAGGGCAGCTATCAAGACATTGAACATATTTTTAATGTCAATGTAACTGCTGTGATGGCACTTAATCAATTACTACTACAACAAGCCAAACAACGCCCATTAACTTTGGTAAATGTCGGCTCGGCCCTAGGTGCAATTGGGCATCCGGGTTATGTGAATTATTGCGCCAGTAAGTTTGCCCTGCGCGGCTTTACAGAAGCCTTAGCGCGGGAATATTCAGGCTCAAATAAACGCATTAAATACCTTGCGCCTCGCGCCACAAAAACCGCGATTAACTCGCAACAAGTCAACGACATGAACAGCGCTCTTGGCAATCAAGTCGATGAGCCTGAAGTGGTCGCTAAAGCCTTAATAACACTGATTAACTCAAATAAACGCCGCTTAACCTTGGGCTGGCCCGAGCGCTTATTTGTACGATTAAACGGCGCACTACCGGAAGTCGTTGATAATGCACTTGGCAAAAAACTGAAAAAAATTAAAACCTTCTTTCAACCTAGTTTGGAGAAACTATCATGAACTTATTCTGTAAATTATCAGTAGCGACACTATTTTGTTCTGCATTAAGCCTGCAAACAAGCGTTGTAAACGCCCAAGAAAACAGCTTAAACGCCATTCAAAAGCAATGGGCACATGTTAACTACCAACTTGAAGATGACGCCCAACTTGACGCCTACAAAGCGTTAATTAAGGATACCGAAGCCTTTAAAGCGGCAGAGCCAAATAATGCCGATGCGCTGATCTGGTATGGTATCGTGCAATCAAGTTATGCTGGAGCAAAAGGCGGCTTAGGTGCTTTAAAGCATGCTGAAAATGCCAAAGACGCATTCGAGCAAGCCCTTAAAATAAACCCAAATGCACTATCTGGCTCAGCCTATACCAGCTTAGGCACCCTATTTCACAAAGTGCCCGGTTGGCCGATTGGCTTTGGCGATGATGATAAAGCAGGCGAGTTGCTACAAAAGGCGCTAGAATTAAACCCACAAGGTATTGATCCTAATTACTTTTACGGTGAATACCTCTATGATGAAAGAAAATACAAACAAGCAAAATTGTATTTAGAGCGCGCCAAACAAGCCCCTGCTCGTCCAATGCGACCTGTGGCGGACGAGTTCAGACACCATGAAATCGATATGCTGATGGCGAAAGTCGATAAAAAATTAAACAAAAAGAAACGCTAAATGCGATTACTCTTAATTGAAGATGATGGGCCTCTCGCAAGAGGCCTGAAAACCTCTCTAGAAACCCAAGGTTATGCGGTCGACTGGGTGGCGCTTGGCAAACTCGGCATTGAGTCAGCTGCTCGCATTGATTACCAATTAGTGATCCTTGATTTAGGCTTGCCCGATCTCGATGGCCTTGAAGTACTTACTAAGCTCAAGGCGCACAATGCCACATTACCTGTGCTTATTCTTACCGCACGCAATGATATTAACAGTAAAGTCACAGGCCTCGACCAAGGCGCCGATGATTACCTCGCCAAACCTTTTGATGTTGCAGAGCTTATGGCGCGTTTGCGGGTGTTAGAGCGCCGCAATGGTACCAATACGCAAACCAATATCGTGGTCAATAATGTGGTGTTAAATACGCAAAACAACCAACTTATTGTTGATGGCAACGAAGTCAGCTTATCGCGCAAAGAATACATGGTGCTGCGCGCACTGATGGAAAATTTAAATCGTATTCAGTCAAAGTCGAGTCTCGAAGAAAAGCTTTATAATTGGGGTGAAGATGTTAGCTCAAACACCATTGAGGTTTACATCAGTAACTTGCGCAAACGCGTCCCCAAAGACTTTATTAAAACCATTCGTGGTGTGGGTTATATAATTAAAAATTGATGTCTATTCAAAAACAGTTACTCAAGCTCATTCTCGCCATGGTTGTATTGGCGACTTTTTTCGCCGCCTTGCAGAGTTATCAGCAAAGCGACCGTGAGCTTGAGCGCATTTTTGATAATCAATTGGCACAATTTACCCACACATTGGTTGCCTTAACACACAACAAATCGCCCATTGAAGACAACCAGCATGTTTTTCAAATTCGTTACGCTGATGGTCGTTTAGTACAAAGCCAAGCTTTAATAAAAGCAGCCAAACGTTTACCTCGCCCTTTTCAAGCTCATGCTAAGCAAAGCCAGTCGCAACACTTTGATAAGCCACAGCTTAAGCGCTCAGAAGCGAGCCAATTTTACGAAGCAGGATTTTGGGGGCAACGCTGGCGTTTATATGAAAAACACAATGATGCGTACTCGGTGCTTGTTGCCGAGCCAATTCAACAGCGCATCGACGCCTCTGAAAACTTATTGCTAAGTAGCATCTTGCCCATTGTCTTAACCATTCCCGTCATTGGCTTATTTATTTTTTATATTATTCAAAAAAGCGTGCAACCCGTTGCCGATTTAGGCATGGCACTCAAACAAAAAAGTCACCGTGATTTAAGCCCTCTTAACACCGAGCAAGTGCCGCAAGAGCTGCAATTGGTGACAGACAAAGTCAATGATCTCATGGCGCGCCTAGATAGCGCCTTTGACCGCGAAAAACGCTTAACCGCCAATATCGCCCACGAGCTTCGTACCCCCATTAGCGTGCTTACCATCACCAGCCATAACTTGTTACAGCAGATCAAAACGACACATATTAGCGAGTCACAACTGCTCGAACTCAAAGCCCAAGTTGCCAGAATGGCGCAAGTGGTTGAGCAAATCATTGCACTATCGCGTTACACGCCTGAGCATTTTGAACAGAGTTTAACGACCGTTGACTTAACTGCCCTGTTGCAAGAGTTGATTGGTCAACGCTACGAGCAAATCGCCGACAACGAGCAAGATATTAGCCTCAATGCCGATAATATTACTGTGTTTGGGGAGCAATTTGCTCTTACCACCCTATTCGACAATCTTTTAAAAAATGCCATTAAATATGCGGGCAAAGGGCAAACCATTATGATGCAAACCGTTGCTGCACCTAGCGGATTTATTGGCATCGAAGTGAGCGACTCAGGCCCAGGCGTAAAACCCGAGACACTTGCTAAACTGACCACACCGTTTTATCGTGACGACACCAATAAACATCAAGCAAAAGGCTCAGGGCTCGGCTTAGCCATAGTGCAACACATTGTCATGCTATTAAATGGCGAGCTCAAAATCGCCCAAAGTGCTCTTGGGGGTTTAGGCGTCACCATTTACTTACCGGTCGCAAAACCCGAGCAAGCTAGCCAAGGAGCGAAAATATGAGTTTACGCCCACTTTGGCTGAGTTTATTACTGCTATGTAGCTTTTCGAGTGTTGCCAAGCTTGAAGAGTTTTATATTGAACTGAAAGATCATATTTTTGTGCCCGAGCGCATCGAGCTGCCCGCCAATAAAAAAGTTAAATTGATCATACTCAATCGCGATACGACCGCAGAAGAATTTGATAGCTTCGACTTAAACCGCGAAAAAGTCTTGTTTCCGAATCGCAAAGCCGTGATTTTTGTCGGCCCTTTGAAGCCCGGTGAATACGAATTTTTTGGCGAATTTAACCCCGACTCTGCCAGAGGGTTTGTGGTTGTGAAGGAGCCAAGCGATGTTCATTAATACCGTAATTATCTTTTTGCGCGACTTATTGCCAATTTTTATTTTATTCACTTATGTACAAAACACCTTTGCACTGCAGTATTCCCTAAAACAGTTAGGCGTATTGTCAGTCGGTGCTTTACTGGGCATGTTCGCCTTCGTCGCCAGCTCTGCAAACATCAGTGAATGGTTCGATGGTATTGGCTTAGAGCTCAGTCAAAGTGTCCTACTGCTACTGAGCATATTGGCATTGCTCGTTGCCGCACACTTTAAAAAGTGGCTTATGCTTAGTTTAACCATTGCCTTGTGCAGCTTTGCAATTTTAAAACTTGCGAGCTTTTACGTGTACTTTTTAACTGCATGGCAAGGACATGGCTCATTGCAAATTCTGTTGGTTGCAGGGTGTGTCGGTTTTGGTATTTCGCTCAGCTTTGCGGTGCTTTGGTCGTTCTTTTTAAACGAACTTAGCAGCCGATTTGGCCTATTCATTAACTCGCTCGCATTTGCCAGCTTTGTCGCAGGACATAGCGCACAAATTAGCGATAACCTTGCGCAAGTCGATGTACTCGGTGCGGGAGAAACCTTGTTCGATATTTCCCATATCGTCGCTGACAAATCAGAGTACGGTCATTTACTCAGCGCCTTATTTGGCTTTGAAGCAGCGCCCACCAGCGGCTTTGCTTTGTTTTATCTAATTGTTATTGCTTTGTGTTTTAGTGCGTTTAGCAAACACAAAGCACATGTTACTGAGGAGCCAGCACGATGAATAAATCATTGCTCGGTTTTTTACTACTACTGGCTGCCACTTGGTTTACACCTTTTGCGCATGCCGATGGTTTGGTCGTCGATAAAGTCTATCACCCCTATGTGCTGGCCAACGAAAAGGAGTTTGAATGGCGCATTATGTCGAGCCAAACCGAAAATAAAAATCGCCTAGGTCAACGCTTTGGGTATGGTCAGTCATTTGCTGAAAACAAGATGTTGGAGCTCTATGTGATTGGCGAGCGTGACCAAGATGATAACTTTGGCGTTACCGGCTACGAGATCGAAATGCGCTGGATGCTCACAGAGCAAGGCCAATACAGTGCCGACTGGGGGGCTATTTTTGAATTCGAAAAGCACAATGGCGAAGATAACTTTGAAGCCACTTCTGGCATCGCCGTTGAAAAGGAGTTTGGTAAGCTCAGTGCCACATTAAATGCCTTTTTAATTTATGAATGGGGTAACAGCATAGATAACGAGTTTGAAACCGAATTCAGAGCCAAATTTAGATACCGTTATATGAGCGTGCTCCAACCTTCAATCGAAATCTATTTAGGCGAAGACTTTGTCGGTATTGGCCCAGGCTTTATGGGCACTTACCGCTTCGAAGGGCAAAAACAACTGAAGTGGGAAGCGGGTTTTATCAGTGAAATTTCACATTCAGGAAAAGATCATACTCTCAGATTTGCACTGGAGTATGAGTTTTAAGCCAAAGTAACCAGATATAGGCTAAAAATTACATTCAATGGCTTTTTTTAGCCATGGCCTTGTTTCAATGGCCAATGATTTTGTTTCGGATACTGATCCATGAATTAGTTCAACATCAACATTGATTGGTTTAGCTGCATATTTTTTTAGTAGTTTTTGCAATCCAATTTCATCAATTTGAAGAAAGCTTGCTTGTAATTCTCTAAGTTGCTCTGCTGTTAGACTTTGCTTTGCAAATTTAACCATTGCAAAAGCTTTAACCCACTCAAAATAGGCATTTTTCGTCTTACTATCATACTTTTGAACAAGTTCTTCAACATTATTATATATTCTGTCATAAGTACTTTTGTCACCCAAAATAACTAATGAGAATAATAAGTTAATGCCTGAGTTCATTTTTCCACTTTCATAGTCACTCATTTGGTAAGCACTATATGCTCGTTTAAAAAAAGCGCTTGATTGCTTAATATCTTCCGACTCAAGAGACATCACACCTAAGTTATTATTCGTTATGGCAACCGCTTTTTTATTATCAATACTTTTTGCTATTTTTAGTGTTTTTTTGAAGTACTGCTCAGCTAATTTGTGTTTTCCTTCATGCCTAGTAAGAATACCTAGCGCATTGTACCCTCTCATTTGTTCAGACTCTGAATTCGCACCTTTTAATGCACATAGCAAAGCTTTTTCAGAAGACCCATAAAGGCTTTTCATTCTTAGCCAGACACTCAAACTGTAGAGAATACTAAAGCGATTTTCATGAAAAGCTTTGCGCTCAACGTTTAAAAAAATGGATGAGAATGACTTTTCAACTGTCGCTAGATTATGCAGCCTTAAAGCTGCCAAAATGCTTAGATGATAATATTTAATGTAATCATCATCTTTTTCTAGGTCTGCGATAGAAATTTGATTTAACAGCTGAGTGGTCTTTTGGGGGTTAGAGTTTAAGAAATAAGCGGCTTTACTCAGTTGATATTCAGGATCTTTTTTCATTTCTTCAGCCAAAGTCATAAAACTCATCAGGCTCAAAGGCACAAGAAAAGCCAAACATCGAATAATCACAAGAATCTCCCTTTAAAAATCTTGTAATATCTTAAATAACTTTGTGATGACTGTTGCGAGTAAATTGTAAACATATGTTAAATTTAGAGTTTAAGCTTCACCCTTGACTCTAAAGATGAAGCTTAAAATGTATATCCGTTATCTTTTATCGACTTCAATTTCGCCGTCTTTTACGACAAAGCTGACTTGCTCCATCACTGAAATATTCTCTAACGGGTTACCTTTAACGGCGATAAAATCCGCATACTTGCCAACTTCTAGTGAACCTAGCTTTTGCTCTTGTTTTAGCAAGGTGGCTGGCGTGATGGTCGCCGCTTGTAAAGCTTGCAGCTCGGTCATACCAAATTTCACCATACGGCTAAACTGCTTACCATTGTCGCCATGAGGATAAACCCCCGCGTCTGAGCCAAACACCATTTTTACGCCCGCTTTAACTGCTTTACCAAAACTCGCACGCTGCCTAGCACCTACAACACGCTCTTTGTTTAAGCTTTCCTCTAAAATACCGGCTTTCTCGCCTTCACCTAAAATATACTCGGTGTTGTAAATATCCATTGAGAAATAAGTGCCATGCTTTTTCGCAAGCTTGATGGCTTCGTCATCTAAAAAGCTCACATGTTCAACTGAATCAACACCCGCTTTGATGGCTGATTTTATGCCCTCAGTTCCATGAGCATGGGCTGCAACGGTCAAACCACGTAAATGTGCCTCTGAAACAATGGCGTCCATTTCTTCTTGAGTATATTGCTGGGCACCCACTTTAGTGCCTTTTGAAAGTACCCCACCGGTCGCACAATACTTAATCACATCGGCACCAAATTTAATGTTTTCACGTACTTTGGCACGCACCGCCCAAGGGCCATCAGCAACCCCTTTAGCTGTTACAGCATGTTCATGGGTCAGTAAGTTATTATCACAATGCCCACCAGTTACACCCAGCGATGGGCCTGAGGCAAAAATACGCGGCCCTGGCACATCACCATCATAAATTGCTTGTTTTAATGCAATATCTGAATAACCCACAGCACCTAAGTTACGTACAGAGGTAAAACCGGCCTCTAAAGTACGTTTTGCATTACGAACACCCGTAATTGCAGCACGTTGCGAAGTGCGTTGTAAGCGTTTATAGCCATGAACTTGAGCGTCGCTGGTTAAGTGAACATGCATATCGAATAACCCTGGTAATAATGTATGCCCGGGTAATTCAATAAGTTTATAGTCACCCGATACTTTAGAGTGACCACTTTTAATTTCTGAGATTTTATTGTCATCAACCACGAGCGTAACTGGCTTGATAAGCTTGCCTGTTTTAACATCGAGTGCCGCGTCGGCATGAATAATTAAGTCTTCAGCTAATGCTGACATACTCGCTGTAACAGCGAAAATGCTTAGCGCAATTGAGGTGAGTTTCATCAGGAGCCCTTGTTGTTTTAAGTGTTGTTTGTTTTCACAAAACCTATTAATTCATAAAGTGTTTGTTAATGCGAGTTTTTGCGATTTTTATAAAACCATTAACTTATATTAATTTAAGGTACAAAAATTTCTAATTTAGCCACAAAAACAACTTAATTATTTAACCAGTCTCTTAGTTTGGAGAATAAAATCTAATTTATTATTGCAGAATTATTACTCTTTCCTCTATAATGCCCGCCCAACCGAATAGCAGCATGATGCTGACCTTCATTTTATAAAAAATCATTTGTCATGGAAGCGATCGCCCTTTTAAGGTGATGGCGTTTTTGTGCGCGCGTGTTTTATAAATTAAAGTCTCATTTCTCTGTTATTCCACTAGGTTGGCGAGTCACCTCGCAAGAAACCAACACACACGAGATTTAAAACACAGTTTCTTGAGGAATAAATATGAGCACCCCTGTACGCAATTTATCTCCTATCGCTGCGGCGATGGCCTTTGCACTGACCAGCTTCTCTTCAACTTCGGTAATGGCTGACGAAGCCAAAGCTGAAGACAAAAAAATCGAAGCAATCACAGTAACAGCAACTAAACGTTCGCAAGTTATTTATGAAGTGCCAATTGCGATGAGTGCATTCTCAGGTGATGACCTTGATTCACAAGGTATTTCTGACATCACTGATGTAGGCAAGTTTGTTCCTAACTTAAATATCACTGGCTTCTCAGCGGGCCACAACTCATCTGCGAACCCGTTCATCCGTGGTATTGGTCTGCAAGATCACCTTATCACTACAGATCCAGGCGTCAGTGTTTACGTTGACGGCGTTTACTTAGGTCGTCAAGTAGGTCAAAACTGGAACCTAGCAAATATCGAACGTATCGAAGTATTACGTGGTCCTCAGGGCACACTTTACGGTCGTAACTCAATCGGTGGTGCAATCAACATCATCACTAAACAGCCAGATCAAGCAGCAGTTACTAAAGTAAGTGCTGAAGTGGGTACTCGTGGTCGCTTAAAAGGCAGCATCTTCACTAACCAAGCAGTGACTGAAGATTTAGCGTTTAACTTCAACATGGGCTTTAACCGTCGCGGTGGTTTAGGTGAGTTCATTAACTTACCAAATGCCGAATACGATGTGGGCGAAAACCAAGAGTTCCACGGTCGTCTATCTGTAAAATACAATGCAAGCGAAGACTTACGTTTGGTATTCACAGCTGATGCAAACGATGGTGAAGGCGGTACGCGTCCATTTACAACCTTAATTGACGAACTACCAAATGGTCGTTTAGCGCAAAGCGGTTTAACAAACGCTGACGTTGCAGCTGATCCATATGACAATGCAACTAGCACAATCGAAACTGCAACTGTTTCAAATAAAGCAAACGGCATTTCTTTAACGGCTGAATACGACATCAACGCTGACCTAGGTACTAAGTTCATCTTCTCTAAGCGTTCATCAGAATACAAAGCAGGTCTTGATGACGACGGTACGGCAGTAAAACTAGACCATTACCCAGAGCGTGGTACAGCTGATCAAACTTCTGTTGAACTACAATTAACAGGCTACTTAGGTTCAGTTGACTTTGTAACGGGCGTTTACTGGTTTAACGAAGAAGGTAGCAACCGTCAAAGCGACACTGAAGCACAGTTCAATGGCGGCCCAACTAAGCTTGAGCTTGACCAAGAAACGACAAGCCGCGCTGTATTCGTAAACGTGGGTTACGATGCAACTGACGACTTACGTCTATCTGGCGGTGTGCGTTACACAGAAGATGAAAAATCAGCGTCAACAAACGTATTTGACCCAGTAGGTACAATTTACTCAAGCCGCGAATGGGACGAAGTGTCTTATGAAGTTGCTGCAAACTACACGTTTGAAAACGGCTTAAACTGGTACGGTACAGTGCAAACTGGTTACCAATCAGGTCAGTACCCTGCGCGTCCTTACTTCTTAATCGGTCAATTCTTCGGTGCAGGTGGTTTTGATAACCCGGAAGCTGCGGCAATTGTACGTGCAAACAACGCATTTATGGCGAGTGATAACATCAGTGCAATCAACTACGAAACAGGTTTCAAAGGCCAGTTAACAGATGATTTCAGCATGAGTGTGGCATTCTTCAACACAGAATATGACGACCTACCTTACCAAGTGAACACGTCAACTGAGACAGGTTTTGATACGAATAACCTGATCGTTGAGCAAACGTCTCGCGGTGTTGAATTTGAAAGCACGTATTACGTAACTGACAACTTTACGCTTCACTCAAGCTTTGGCTTTATGGACGTAGACGTTGAAGAGCAAAATGGCGTGAAGCCAGTTGCACCACTTACACCAGAGTGGACAGCTTCACTTAGCCCGTCATACACGTTTGAACTTGAAAACAACGCGACAGTAACAAGCCGCTTTGATGTATCTTTCCGTGACAGCATGTACGGTGAGCCAAGCTCAGATCCACTTCGCATGACACAAGTTGAAAGCCGTACAACAGTAAACTTCGATATCTCTTACGCGCCTGCAAACGCAAACTGGGACGTATCACTATACGGTCGTAACATCTTTGATGAGCGTTATGATGATGCGCGCTTAAACACAGGTGACTACCTACTTGTTATCAAGAGCAATGATGCAAGTGAATTTGGTGTACGCTACCGCGCTACATTCTAATTCATAATTAAGCGAATAATAAAACGGGGCCATGTGCCCCGTTTTGTTTTTTAACCTCTAAAGTAACCCGACATAAAGTCGGTGCTACCGATCCTAAAGACTCTTAAGAAACTTCGAAACTGGCCTTTCAAATAACAAATAGCTGAGCGTCGCCGCCAACACAGATAAACCAATAAATAGCCACAACTGCATTAATATTGATACCTCTAACTTAACTACTTGCGTCAATATAGGCATATGCAGCAAGTATAAAGAGAACGAAATTTTGCCAAGAAAGTCGCCGAGTTTGTTTTCTAAAATCACATTTTTATCGGGCACTAAATACACCAGCGCAAAGAAAATAGTCGACATCATCAGTAACACCTCATAGCTGAGCCACATGCGATACACACTATTAAATCTTACAGGGCTTAAATCAGGATATAACAAGACAATACCGCCGAGCATCAAAACAAAACCATGGCTTTTTAAATAGTCAGGAATATGGGCTTTGTCGTAATGTAAGCCAAATAGCACTCCAACTAAAAAGTATGGCAGACTTCTAAAAATATGCAGATCATAAGCAAGCTCAAATAATTGCCCAATTGGCCTTGGAAAGTTAAATAAAAACAGTCCGATTAAACAAGTGAAAACCAGTAAATGCACATAGCCAAAACGCCACCGTGCAATGCCCCAAAGAAGAACAAAAAGTAGATAAAAATGAATCTCAGGAGCAATAGTCCAAAGTACACTGTCGCCTTTTAAAAACAACAAATGTGAGAGCAAAGCACTGCTATCAGGGATGTCATATAAGCTTTGAAACCCAAGCTGTAGCGTGCCAAATGACACCAGCACCACTAACAAATACAAAGGTAAAACTCGGGCAACACGCGCCATTAAATATGCTTTAATCTTGACCGTATTAAATAACTTGTCGGCATACAAATACGCCATTAAAAACCCACTTAACATAAAAAACAGCATTACGCCGTACTGCCCAGCTCGCCCTCCTAAAATGCCACCCAACCAGTCGGTTTTATCACTAAAATGAGTAATTAATACAATGATGGCCGCAAGCGCGCGTATAGTGTTAAGTCTTCTGATCTGCAAACTAATATTCTTATTTTTATAAAGTTTCAGCTAAAAACCCTAACGAAATTAGCAGCCTTTGTCATTTTTATTATTAGGGCCCAGACGCCTCTTCTTTTTGAAAAGTGAAATAAGCTTTTGTGACAGGGATGGCGATTTGCGAAAACAGTGCACTGCCCCATAACAAATTGCCAATAAATGAAGGTACAAATGGAACTATGACCAATGTTAACAGCGCTAAAAAAACGCCTAAGAATCGAATTTTGGCTGTTGCAAATCGATGTGCGACCCGATACTCAATATTCTTTTGTATCCATAGTAAACTGAGCAAATAAACAGTCAAGCCTATACACCCGATCGTTGCATACTTAAGTGGATAAGGTTCCCAAAACCCTACTTTAACCTCTCCCGATAAAGCAACACCTATCATTACAGCCGCTAACATAACCAGTAAATGAGCCAGCCACCAGCTTACGAGCGTCCACTTTTTTGTATTCTTAGGCTTACCATTTCCAACAAAATCAAAATAAATCCAACATAAAACAAATACAGAGATCCCACCAAAAATGAAGTTAACTAAAACATCCGAACTCACTTTATAAATGCCTTTCTCAGATAAAGTGATCACCAACTTAAAAAAGCCTTCACCAAGTACAATTAAAACAAGTAACGCGAATCGCTCTGACATATGGCCGAGGCGAGGTAAAAAGCGACTGCATTCTAAAACACCTATTTTTGGTAGCATGTACAAAAGTTGAATGCTGATTATGCCAAGAGCAAATAAAAGGTAGTTGTAAGGTGCTGGAATAATCGCACTTACGGTAAAAAGAACCGCCAAAGCCGCAAAGTTTTTACTGACTTTATTTGCCAATACAGTTTCTTCAATCCCCAATCTATCGGTTCGATAATATAAATAAGCAGTTATAAAGCGGTTTGCTGAGTAGGCAAGAGCAAAGTACACCCACCCCTTTTCATGAATATTGGGAATAGAAGCCGCCATGATCATAGCGGTGACAATTTGGCTACTCATAATAAAACGGTGTTTGATGTCAGTGCTGACATAGAGAGAGTTGAAAACACTGGAGTCTGCCCAAGCAAACCAGACTGCAATAAATACACCTGTAAAAACTGCAAAACCACCGGGATTTAAATGGTCGCTCAAGTAATTACCGAGCAAGAATATAATGACCACATGGATTAAGTCATAAAATAACTCAATCCAATGAACATGATCATGTTGATGGTCACTGTCCATGTGATGCTGTGGTGCTTTCCACATTGGGTGTTTGTCTAAAGCCATTTTTTATACCTGTTATTGCTTTAGACTAATTTTAGATTGGCTGTTTAATTTAACAACTAGTCTCTTTTTAGTAACCTAGTCTTCTTTCAAGATTATACCTACCAACACAACCGGCAGGCCTAGTCGTAAATACCCGCAAAGGTTGGATCTTGTTCGTAACACGCCATAAAGGCATCAACCACATAGGGGTCGTACACAGTGCCTCGCCCCTCTTTAAGCACTTTAATAGCCGCTTGCGCTCCTAGGGCCTTGCGATAAGGTCTATCATTTGCCATTGCATCAAAAGTATCGGCCACTGCGATAATTTTTGCTTCTAAACAAATTTGATTTTCAGTAAGTCCTTTAGGGTAGCCACTGCCATCAAGTCGTTCGTGATGCTGACCTATCATATCTTGAATAGGCCATGGGAAATGGCACTCCCTAAACATCTCAACACCATTACTAGTATGCGTTCTTAAAAGGGCCAACTCTTCAGGAATGAGCTTAGAGGGTTTAGTTAAAATAACACTGGGGATATTTGATTTACCAATATCGTGAATTAATGCGCCTATATAAAGTCCCATTCTTTGCTTTTCGGGCAGAGCAAGCTTGGTCGCAATTTCTGAGCAAATATAAGCAACATGCTTTTGATGATAAGCAGTGTAAGGGTCTCGCATCTCAAGGCTATGGGTAATTGCTTTGAGCATTTCTAGCAAAATTTGATGTGGACTATATTTTAAAAACTCCTCTTCTAAGAGTTTTTCTCGTCTTTTTATACCTTCTATTTTTTCGCATGCAATAGTGCATAACTCAGTAATTTTTGCTTCTAAGCTTGTTATTACTTTTTCAGTGTATCCGTCAGGGTGATTGCCTATACCCAATACGCCAATAACATTTTGACCTTCAAATATTGGAAATGCAGCATGATTTTGTAACGGAAAATGTCCTTCTGGCAGGTCGTTTTTGTGTTTTAAGTTTGGATAGTCATTATGAAAAATAGCTTTTTTTAAACGAATAGCATCAGCCCAAATGCCTGCTTTTTCTAGCGGGTAATGAGAGTCGGTAGAGGCTGAGCAAAACTCCAAAACACTTTTAGACCAAATATTTAAACGCAGCGTTTTAGTCGCTTCATCATATAAATGAAAATAACCAATCTGACTGCCACTTAAAGCAACGATGATTTCTAAAAAGTCCTGATACACTCCACGTACCGTGAAGTATTCATGGTTCAATAACGTATGCCTTAAACTCGCTTCCATATAACCTCCATATTACTCACCTAAAGCATACGTCATTTATGCTTTATTCTCCAAGATTTGGGCAAACATCTCCTTTGCACGTTACACCAGCATCTAACTTTATATTCTCAGTTTTAAGCTTTGTATTATTACTCAAGTCAATTTCGATTAAGTTATTACCCTCTAGATATAACTTTTCTAGCGCAACATTGCTCGATAAGTCTATTTTTGATAACTGATTATTAGTCAATAAAAGTTCCAATAATGACGTTTGTAAAGACAAATCTATATCAATTAAATCATTGAAGTTTAAGTTAAGCTCCTTTAACTTTTCATGCCTTGAGAGATTAACTTCAGTAAGACCCATGCTGTAGAGTTTTAATGATTCAAGTTCGGTATTTACGCTCAAATCTAAGTTAGATAAATTCTTGTTACCGCCCAAACTCAAGGCTATTAATTTGCTATTATTAGCCAAATTGAGCTCTTTCAAATCATTAGGTGTATTACTGTCGCTTGTTGAATACAAACTAAGCTCTGTTAATGAAGTATTCTTTGACACATCAATACTGGTTAAATTAGTCTCATAAAGGTTTAACTCTTCAAGTAAAACATGTTTTGAAACATCAATATTGCCTAAGTCATTTCCACCTAAATTGAGTGCTTTTAGAACAAGGTTGTTAGAAATATCAATGTCACTTAGGCCTGTTTCATACAAACTCAGTTCTTCTAGATCAGTATGCTTAGAGACATCAATTGAACCTAGTGTATTTCCACCCAAATTCAGCGTTTTTAAAGCAAGATTATTCGCAATATTAACTTGAGAAAAGTTATTTCTATACAGTTTAAGAGACACTAACTGTGTATGCTGGCTTATATCAATATCGCTTAGTTGGTTACTACCTACACTTAGCTCGACTAGATTCAAATTATTAGCAATATCAAGTTCTTTTAGTTGGTTTTCATACAAACTTAAACGCGTTAATTGCGTATTTTTTGAGATATCAAGCGTCGTCAGATGATTCCCAAACAACCTTAAATCCGTTAATGCTAAGTTTTTTGATACATCTATTGATGAGATTAAGTTTCTTCCTAGGCTTAAAACTGACAATGCAGGGTTTGCCTTCGTATCAATTGCTTGAATCTGGTTGTTCGATGCTCTTAATGCTTCGAGTGCAATATTGTTGGAGATATCTAAACTTGCCAGTTTATTATCATCCAATCGTAAGTCTTGTAGTAAAGGCGCCGTACTCACATTAAGCTTCGTAAGTTGGTTGTCTTCCACTCTAAGCTCAATGAGATTTGTGTTGTTCGAGATATCTAGCTCTGTGAGCTGATTCGCTGTCAGCACCATTTTTTTCAATGCAGAGTTATTTGTAACATCAATGCTGTTCAGTGATGTATTGGTAACAGCCAGCTCACTAAGCGCTATGTTAGCGCTGATATCAATTTGTGAGAGTAGACTATTTTCAATGTGAAGGGCTGTGAGCTGATTATTCGCCTGTAAATCTATACTTGTGATTGGCGTGTTGACGAGTGAAATACTTGTCAGGGCTGGATTTTTTGAAGCATCAAGTTGCTGAACTTGGCTATTTACAAGCCTCAAAGTTGTCAGATTTGGCAGTGATGGTAATACATCTAAAGATGTCACCTCACTATCACAAGCAAGCTCGGCAATATCGGTTGCATACTTATAACCGGAGGCTTGTGTACATGCCAATAAAGCCGGATCTTGTATGATCTCTGCAAGCACCAGTTTTGGCTTGAATACCACCTTAATTTCACAGTTTCCAATGATAGGTCCGGTGACATACACATTATTATCTCTTAATTCGCCACCGCAGCCACTTACCGATTCAACTAACTGATCTTCATTAGGGGAAACTTGAAAGCTTTGAATTCTATTTTGAATCACTTCAGCAGAGCCGGGGGAGATAGTGCCCCCCTCTGTTACATTCGTCGAAACCAGCAGAGGCCTTAGTTTAAAACTGGCTTTTACAACACAGTTTTCATTAATTGCACCAGTTGTATATGTAGTTCCCGATAAGCTTCCGCTGCAGCCAGAAACAGTATCAATCACTAATCCTTCATCGGGGGTAATCTCAAATGTTACTGTCTCGCCAGCTTTTACTTGAGCTGAATTTTTATCTACGCTGCCATTACTATTAATATCTACAGAGACTGAATAAGTAACTTTGCCATCATTATTGGTATTTTCTTGACCGGATTCAGAGCTGCCACCACAACCCACTAAAACCATGGTTGATAAACTTAATAATCCCAATAAAAACCGCTTCATTGTCTCGTCCACATATTCATATTCAATAACTTAGATATTCTACCTCGAATTTGAGTAATAAACCTTCACTATTAACAATGTAAAGTGCATATAGACAAAAATGGCCTTACATGAAGGCCATTGTGATTACTATTTATTAATTGTATTACCCCAACAAATACGTGGATCACTCGGACGAGTATTACAACCTTCATTTAGGGTAAAGTTTACATCCTCAGTACCACCTGCCATCGCAGCAGTTAATTCACGCGAAAGGGCTTTATTGTTTAAGCTTTTTAGTGGTTTATTTTTTATACCAACCCTCTTAATTAAGCGGTCTATTTTGAGGCAAGAAAAACTAGTCGATAACGAGGCGGAAGTTTTGCTATTTAGTTGTTCTAAATAAGAAATTTTCAACGAAGTTAGCGTCAGTTTTAGTCCCTCAAAATGATTGAGTATTATTGAGGATTGGTATTAGTTGTAGTTTCATTTTATATTCCTTATATGTTGTCGAAATTTCAACCTAACACAAAAGTTCCAAAAGTCCACCATTAACTTTGTATTTACATTTAACTTTTGCATTCGGCCAATTGATTTGCTGCTTGCTTATCTAAATAACCTGAGAAACGTGTTAATGCGAATGCCAACACCACAATTGCTGCGCCTATCCAAGCTGTGTCTGTTAAAGCCATGTCTTCAACAATGACACCACCCACAACAGAACCAAATGCGATGCCAACATTAAATGCTGCAATATTGAGTCCTGATGCAACATCCACAGCGTTTGGGGTGTGCTTCTCTGCCAGTTGCACCACATAAACTTGTAGGCCTGGCACATTACCAAACGCAAATGCGCCCCAAATTAAAACGGTCAACACTGCACCTATTTGGCTTTGCGCTGTGAAAGTAAAGACCAATAAAACCAATGCCAGAGCAGAAAATATAAGTTGTAATGCTTTGACAGGACCCATTTTGTCAGCGAGCTTACCACCCCAAATGTTACCCACTGCCACAGAAACGCCATACACCAGCATGATCAAGCCAATTGAACTCGAAGCGAAACCAGATACTTGCTCTAAAATTGGTGCTAAATACGTGAATGCCACAAATGTGCCGCCATACCCAACTGCTGTCATCGCATACACAAGTAGTAGCCTTGGTTGTGTTAACACTTTTAATTGATCCGTTATTTTCGCAGGTGCAGACTGCTTGAGGTTTTTTGGTACCAAAATAGCACTGCCGATCAAAGCAATTAAGCCAAGTACTGATACCACTAAAAACGTCGCTCGCCAGCCCAGCTCTTGCCCTATCCAAGTGCCCAGCGGCACACCGGTGACAAGCGCAACCGTTAAACCTGTAAACATAATGGCAATGGCGCTGGCTTCTTTGTCTTTACTCACTAGGCTTGTTGCTATGGTTGAGCCAATTGAGAAAAATACCCCATGGGCTAAGCCTGTGAGAATACGCGCTGTGATTAAAGACTCATAGCTAGGTGCTTGCCACGCTAACAAATTGCCCGCCACAAACAGCGCCATTAATGTCAGCAATACCAACTTGCGGTCCCACCTTCCTGTCAGTGCAGTTAACACGGGTGCACCAACCGCAACACCCAGCGCATATAAACTCACCAATAAACCCGCGGAAGGTAAAGACACGCCCAAGTCTGCAGCTATGGTTGGCACCAAACCGACAATCACAAACTCAGTGGTGCCAATTGCAAAAGCACTGAGAGTCAGCGCGAATAAAGCCAAAGGCATAATTAGATTCCTCACATAATTAAAGTGAGGGTATTTTGGAGAAAATTTAAATTGACAAAAACAGCAATAATCTCAAAATACTTTTGTGATTATTGTAAAAGTGAACATATAAAATGCCGCAACCAAAGACTGAAGATTTAGAAATATTTGTGACTGTGGCCGAGTCTCAGAGCTTTACCCTTGCTGCCAACTTTCATAATACGCAGGTCGCCAAGATCTCCCGCGCAATTGCCCGATTAGAAAGCATATTAAATGTCACGCTGTTTAACAGAACCACCAGAAAAATTGATTTAACCGAAGATGGGCAAACATTTTTAACTTTTGCCAAGCAAAGCCTCGCCATTTTATCAGAAGGCACAGCGGCACTCAGTGTAAATAAGCGCTCCCCCAATGGCCCACTTAGAGTGGATGCAGCTAGCCCTTTTATGTTCCATCAAATAATCCCTTGGGTTAAAGTATTTAAACAAGCGTACCCTCAGATCCAGCTAGAGCTGATCACCCACGAGAATATTGTTGATCTCATTGAGAAAAAGACTGATGTGGCTATTCGCATAGGTCGACTGTCTGATTCAAACCTGTATGCGAAAAAGCTAGGAACCAGCCCATTACGCATTGTTGCAAGTCCTGAATATCTAAAAGAATGCGGCACTCCTAAAAATAGCCAAGACCTTTCGGCGCATACCCTTATCGGTTTTGCCGAAGCACCTAAACTCAATAACTGGCCTTTAAAAGAGCATGCACGCATAAAACCAAGTTTATTTGCCAGTAACGGCGAATCTGTAAGACAGTTGACCCTAGCAGGTAATGGTCTGTCTCTGCTTTCAAACTTTATGGTGCACGACGACCTAAAATCAGGGCGCTTAGTTGAAGTGCTCCCTAATACTTTGCAAACTCCGAATCCAAGAGAAGAAATCCATGCGGTTTATTATAAAAACTCCAGCGTCTTGGCACGTATAAACGCTTTTATCGACTTTTTCTCACCGAGGCTCACTCTATAATTAAACCGAGCTTAAATTAGACAGAGCTTAGCAAAATACTGGTTTCAGAATTCAATACCCCGTCAATGGCTCTCACTTCTCGAAGCACTAAATCAAATTCTTGTAGGTTCGAAGTCTGAATTTCTGCGATTAGATCCCACGCCCCATTGGTGGTGTGCATTTTTAACAGCTGAGGGATACCCCGTAACTTTTGAATAACTTGAGTCGTCGATTTGCCTACGACTTCGATCATCATCACCGCTTTAATGGCATCTGTTTCGATTTGCTCATGGGCGCGAATGGTGAAGCCTAAAATTGCCCCACTACTTACCAGCCTATCTAAGCGGTTTTGTACTGTACCACGCGATACGCCGAGTATTTTTGCAAGTTTTGCCACAGGCGCTCTGGCGTCACTTTTTAAAATGGCGACCAGCTCTTTATCGATGGCATCAAATAGATAAGGTTTTCGATTATCCAAAATTACTCTCCATTACATTAGCCCTTTACTCAGCCGTTGAAATATCACTTTGCCTATAAAGAACTAGCAAAATGCCAAAAATTAATACAAAAAGCATCACATTTTGACATTTAGTTTAGCTCAACTCATTTCTATTATTTGCTTAAGTTCAAAGTCCAAGTTTAACTAGGTAGTAAAAATGCACACAGAAACCCCGTTCAAAACACACTTTAACGCTGAACAAGCAGGCTTAGAGTCATTAAATATTAAGTCTTCAAACATCACTTTTGTGAGTGTCTCAGATATGTTGGCACTGATTAATCAATATGGTGTTGAGCAGCTGATGCTTGGCATGGTTGAGTATCTTGAAGCTGATTTTAGACGTTGGCTTGATTTTGATAAGTCACCCCGTTTTGCGGCGCACTCTGCGGAGGGCGTAATCGAGCTGATGCCCGTTGCTGACCACCAGCAATTCAGCTTTAAATATGTGAACGGTCACCCAAAAAACACCAAAATCGGCCTACAAACCGTTACCGCATTTGGCGTACTAAGCGATGTTGCCAGTGGTTACCCGCTGATGCTCAGTGAAATGACCATACTTACAGCACTCAGAACAGCTGCAACATCGGCCATGATGGCTAAATATCTTGCACCCAAGCACAGTAAAACTCTGGCAATGATTGGCTGTGGTGCGCAATCTGAGTTTCAGGTACTCGCATTCAAAGCCATCTTGGGCGTCACCCATGTTCGCCTTTATGACATTGAGCCTAAAGCGAGCGAAAAGTGCTTCAGTAACTTACAAAGTTATAGCAAAGAAAACGAACTCAATATTGAAATATGCCACTCAGCCGAAGAGGTTATAAAAGGGGCTGACATCATTACTACCTGCACCGCGGATAAACGAAATGCCACCATTTTAACCAGTGACATGGTAGGTGAAGGCATTCACATCAATGCCATTGGCGGCGACTGCCCAGGTAAAACTGAACTCGATGCAGCCCTACTCAATCGTGCAGATGTATTCGTGGAGTACGAACCTCAAACGCGTATTGAAGGCGATATTCAGCAACTACCAAGCGACAGTAAAGTGACCGAGATGTACCAAGTTATTTTGGGTGAAAAATCAGGGCGTACCCATGACGCTCAACTGACCATTTTCGACGGTGTTGGTTTTGCGCTTGAAGATTATTCGGCATTGCGATTTATTTTTGAGCTGGTAAAACAGAATAAAGAGGCGCAGCAGATTGAGTTATTAGCAAGCCCTGAAGACCCAAGAAACTTGTTTGGCTTAACGCAAACTCACAGCACCCCAAGCGCATAGATGCTGAGTTATATAAAAATAAGAGACCACTATGAGTTTATTTCCCCAAGCACCTAATGCGGTGGTGATGATAAGACCGCATCATTTTAGCCCAAACGAGCAAACTGCGGGTGATAACAGCTTTCAGTCAAGCAGCAAATTCGACCACGCTGAGGTAAGTCGTTTAGCCTATGAGCAAGTTACTAAAGCCGCTGAAACCTTGCGCAGTCATGGTATTAACGTACATATTATTGAAGATGAAAGCACCGAAACTCCAGACTCGGTATTTCCTAATAATTGGTTTTCGACCCATCTTGGTGGGCAAATTGCCATTTACCCTATGTACGCGCCGAATAGGCGCAAAGAGCGTCGCAGTGATGTCATCGAATTTTTAAAAGCCCATTATCGCGTACAAGATGTCATTGATTATTCTGGCCTTGAGTACGACAACCTGTTTTTAGAGGGTACGGGGGCCATGGTGTTAGATCACATTGAACGAGTCGCTTACGCTGCGCGTTCAAACCGCACCGACTCTCATGTGTTAGAGCGTTTTTGTTCGCACTTTAATTTTGAACCTATGGTGTTTGACGCCCAAGATAAGCAAGGTAAAGCGGTTTACCATACCAATGTCTTGATGTGTATTGGCAGCGACTTTGTTATAGCTGGGTTTGAGATGATGACAGATACCAAACGTCGAGATGAAATCATTCGCCGTTTTGAATTTGCGGGCAAGAAGGTGATCCATTTAACTGAAGCGCAAATAGGCGCATTTTGCGGTAATGCACTAGAGTTACACGCAGGCTCTAAACGTCTATTGGCATTGTCGAGCACCGCATTTGCAGCGCTCAGCCAATCGCAAAAAGCATTGCTTGAGCAAAGTGTCACGTTAGTACCACTCGATGTTTCGGCCATTGAACTAGCAGGCGGCTCAGTTCGCTGCATGCTAGCGGGCATACATCTGTCAAAACGCTAACACTGCTAAATTAAAGCCTTAATAGGTATAAAAAGAGAGCATATAACAATGATAAATAGCGCAATTAGTACCATTAACAATTTACTGTGGGGCCAAGGCCAAATACTCATTTATTTGCTGTTATTTGCAGGCTTCTGGTTTTCATTCAAGCTCAAGTTTGTGCAATTTCGCCACTTTAGATACATGTTCAAAGTGATGAAAGACAGTACTCAAGGCGATAAATCTGGTATCAGCTCGTTTCAAGCTTTATGTACCGGTTTATCGGCTCGGGTCGGCACAGGTAACTTGGCTGGCGTTGCCATTGCCATCTCCTTAGGGGGCAGTGGCGCGGTATTTTGGATGTGGTTAATTGCGCTATTAGGTATGGCGACAGGGTTCGCCGAAAGCGTACTCGGTCAGCTTTATAAAATTCGTGACGGCAACAATGAATTTCGTGGCGGTCCTGCCTACTATATTCGTAAAGGTCTAAACAAACCTTGGCTCGCGGTACTGTTCGCACTGTGTTTGTTTTTAGGCTACGGGGTGAGCTTCAGCGCAATGCAAGCCAACACCATTGCCGATGCGCTTAACAATACTTTTGCTATCGACCCAACCTTCTCAGGCGCAGTAATTGCCGTTATCGCAGGTTTCATTGTGGTCGGCGGCCTTCGCAATATTGCCCGTTTTGCCGAGCTCATAGTGCCATTTATGGGACTGGCATTTGTGGCCGTGGCGCTGGTAATTACCGCAATGAACATTCAACATCTGCCAGCTATGTTTGCTGATATGTTCGCCTCGGCATTTGGCTTAACAGAAGCTGGTGCAGGTGCACTCGGCGCAGCCATTAAAAATGGCATTCAACGCGGTTTATATTCGAATGAAGCTGGCGCAGGTAGCGTGCCCCATGCAGCTGCTGGTGCGTCTCCTGTGCCAAACCACCCTGTTGCGCAAGGTTATGTGCAAATGCTTGGGGTATTTGTCGATACCATTGTTTTATGTAGCTGTACTGCCGTGGTCATTTTACTGTCTGACATTACCATCAGTGGTGAAATGGAAGGCATAGGCATGACACAAAACGCCATGAGCAGCCACTTTGGCGAATTTGGTCATTATTTTGTTGCCGCGGCCATTACCCTGTTTGCCTTTACTTCCGTGGTCGCAAACTACGCTTACGCAGAAAGTAACCTTCACTTGTTCAAACTCGACAATAAACTCGGTCGCGCAGCCTATACGGCCTTATATTTATTTATGGTGTTTTGGGGAGCAACAGCATCACTCAAAGAGGTATGGAGCATGGCTGACGCGGCTCTTGGTTTAATGACCTTAGTGAACGTTTACGCCATTGTGCTGCTCACCCCAACCATTGTTAGTATTACCAAAGACTATCAGAGTCAGTTAAAAGCCAATAAAACCCCAGAGTTCAAATTAGGCAATGTTGAAATTCAGGGTAAAACAGAAAAAGGCGTGTGGGAATAGCACTCGAAAAAGCTCGAGCTTATGCTTATTTTTATACTGCGACAGAGTCAAATATGGCTTTGTCGCTTTGCCATTGAATCTACAAAACCCTCCAGTTACACTCAAATCACCCACCGCTAATATAAGTAACTAGAATGACAACAAGAATAATAGACCTACGCAGTGATACCGTTACCCAACCTTGTAAAGCCATGCGTGATGCAATGGCCAACGCGCCTGTTGGCGACGACGTGTTTGGTGATGATCCAACCGTAAATGCACTTCAACAAAAAGCCGCAGAGTTAACCGGCCATGAAGCGGCGTTATTTGCCCCAAGTGGCACACAAAGTAACTTGCTTGCCCTACTCGCCCATTGTCAGCGCGGTGACGAATATATTGTTGGTCAAGACGCCCATACTTATAAATACGAAGGCGGTGGCGCAGCAGTATTAGGCAGCATTCAACCTCAGCCAATAGAGTTTGCAGCAAACGGCACTATTCCACTGGATATCGCGAAAAAGAAAATTAAACCTAACGACCACCACTTTGCGCGCACCCGTTTGCTATCAATCGAGAACACAGTAGGCGGGCAAGCTCTGCCTATGTCTTACCTAGATGATGCACGCGCGTTTTGTAACGACACCGGACTTGGTTTACACCTTGATGGCGCACGGGTATTCAATGCTGCGGTGCATCACAATGTGCCTGTATCGGCAATTACCTCTCAGATGGATTCGGTTTCTATCTGTTTATCAAAAGGTTTAGGTACGCCGCTTGGCAGTATTTTATGTGGCCCGAAAGACTTTATTCATGAAGCCCATAAGTGGCGCAAAATGCTCGGTGGTGGCATGCGACAAGCTGGCATTGTCGCAGCCGCCGGTATATTCGCGTTAGACAACAACATCGAAAGACTGATTGGAGATCACCAAAACGCTGAGCTTTTAGCCTCAGAGCTTAACGAACTCGACGAACTAACAGTTACCAAGCAATTCACCAATATGGTGTTTGTTGAATACCAAGGCCCGCTTTCACCCTCTGAGCTTGCCGACAAGCTGCTAGAAAAAGGCATCAAAATTTGTGCAGGTGAACAAATGCGGTTTGTGCTGCATAAAGATGTGAGCAACGCAGATTGTAAGCGCGTTGTAGAAGGGTTTAAGGCTGTTTTTAGTGGGTAAGCTGAAAGCTGAAAGCTGAAAGCTGAAAGCTGAAAGCTGAAAGCTGAAAGCTGAAAGCTGAAAGCTGAAAGCTGAAAGCTGAAAGCTGAAAGCTGAAAGTGTCAGATTTGCTTGATAAAACTCAAACAAATCTGACTATAAATCTAAATAGAAAAGAAAATCTAGTTTCGTAAGTAATCTACTTCAAAAATAGCACCCGCTTTATCAAACCATCTTCAATTTCGTAGGTGACGATCGATTTAAGCTTTTTTTCGTGTTCTTTACCTTGACGCATAAACTTAGTCGTAATTTCTTCAGTATCAACAACGAAGCGACCTTTAATTTCACGGTTGGTAATTGTGGCATGTAAATAACTGACTCTACTGATCAACCGCTCATATTCATCTTTTAGGTTATCAATTCCTTTGTATTTCAGGCCTGCTGGAAAATAGTGAATCTCGACGTCTTTGTGATAAGTTGCTAAAAACGCGTCAATGTCGCGGTTGTTGTAGGCTTTGAGTTGGATATCGACAATGTCTGTGACACTTTTTGCTGCTTCTGCAGAAGTTGAAGCTGCAAAAGATGATGTAGAAAGCGTTGAGGTGCCAAACAGTATGGCGGCAGATAATAAAGTGCAAATTAATTTCATAACTTTATATTTCCTTTAAAGTTTTTATTATTTCTTGATATTACCATGATAAATAAATTGCGTAGACTTTAATTTAGCTCCAACAAAACACGCCCTCAACTCATGCTAATGAACTCATACCTATAAACTAAAGCAATGACATTTGTCATCTGAGCTCATGACAAAGCTCACTGATATACACCCTACCTTCTGGCCATACTTACTCCATCAACAGACGGAGATTGCCATGAACACCATTAACCTAGAAACACATTTACAAAACTATCAAAACCGCCGCTTTCTGGCTGTGCCGCTGGCTGGCATGATAGTGTGGAGCTTGCTGATTTTTACTGGCATGTCTTTATCGTTACACATGCAAACTTGGGCAATTTATATTGGTACAGGTTCAATTGTGTATTTGGGATTAGGTCTGGCTAAATTAACTGGTGAAGACGTACAGTTTAAAAAAGGCGCTGAACGTAACCCGTTCGATACCATCTTTTTAGCTGCGGTTGCGATGACATTTTTGACCTTTTCAATCAGCATTACCTTTGCTATGCAAAATCCTTACGCCCTGCCATTTGCGATTGCAGTACAGTCGGGGTTGATGTGGTTGGTTCATGGTGCAATTTGTAAGATTAAGGTCTGTGTGGCTCACGCAGTTGTAAGAACCGTTTTATGTACCGCCGCTTTTATCATCAGTCCTGAGAACAGCTTTGTGTTACAACCAATTATTGTGGTGCTGTGTTACTTATTTACCATCTTGGTACTCGAAAAAAGATGGGCAAACTTACAAATGCAAAAAGCGTTAAACCCGCAAGTGGCTTAACCAAAAGCTTTGCAATTTAAGTTCTCCCAAAAAACAAGCGCAGTGTGATACTGCGCTTGTCAGTTCTGATAACCAAAATTGGTATTGTTTTACTTGAACCGTGATTATTTAGGTCTCGCCATCGCAAAAGGAGCAGTAATGCCGGAATATTCCCCACCGCCTAAACGCGCCAGCGGTGCGACTTTGTCGGCATGAATTTTTAAACGTTGCTTGGCATCCAGTTCAATTACTTCATCATTTACATATAAGGTTTTTACCTTCACAAATACCAACGATTGCGGCGCTTCGCCCATTTGCTGCACTTCATATAACTCACAACCATAAGCAATATGGCAGTTTTTAATGCGTGGCAGGTCAAAGCCTGTGAACTCCACCATTTCAATGTCGTTGGCGGTGACTTCAGACTCACCATGCTCGAGTGTTGCAGCCGTGGCGGTGACTAAATCAGCGTCTTGCTCAGAGGCAATGTGAATAACGCACTGTTTGGTATTTATTACGTTTTTAACTGTGTCTTTAATCTCGCCTGTAGGCTTTTTGCCTGCCGAAAACATCATCAGAGGCGGCGCACTCGACACCGCTGTGAAATAAGAAAATGGCGCAAGATTGTAGCTTTGCTCGCCCGAGTCAGTTAACACCCAAGCGATAGGACGCGGAATAATGGTTTGCGTCATTAAGTGATAGATTTGATTGCCAGAAAAGTCAGAGAAATTCAGTTCCATTTGTCTTTACCACTTTGAAAAATAAGGCCAACATGATTGCATAAACCATACGGTAAAAAAACCTGTAGGCGCAGATAATAATCTCAACTGTAAGCTGGTACGTATATCAGTTACACTTATTGAACTTGAAACTAAGCACCGTCTTTAATGCTCTCAAATCACAACCCGCTCAACACCCGTTTACCGCTTGTTTATCATCCAAATTACTCGTTTAGTTTTGATCCTAAGCACCGCTTTGTAATGAGCAAATTCGCAAACTTATTCAATGAAGTAAAAAGCATGGGTTTAATTGGCGACAACTTAGTTCGACCAGAGCTTGGGTCGCCTACGCCACTCGAGCTGGTGCATTGCGAAGACTATATTTGGGATCTATGGCGTAACCAACTCGATGACAAAGCAATGCGCCGGATTGGCTTACCTTGGTCAGAGCAATTAATGGCGCGTACTTTTACCGCACCGCTTGGCACATTAAAAACCGCAGAATTGGCCCTCGAACATGGGGTTGCTTGTCACCTTGCTGGTGGCACCCATCATGCGCATTATGATTTTGGCTCTGGCTACTGCATGGTAAACGACCTTGCGTTTACATCAACAACGCTTATTCAGCAAGGCAAGGTGAATAATGTACTGATTTTTGATTTAGACGTGCACCAAGGCGATGGCACTGCCGCCATGTTAAAACACAACCCGTATGTGTTTACCTGCTCTATTCATTGCGAGAAGAACTTTCCGTTTAGAAAGCACGACAGTGATTTAGATATCGGCCTAGAGAATCACTTAGAAGACGCTGCATATTTAAATATTGTGCAAGAGACCTTAACGGGGCTGATTGAAGACTTGAATCCAGATTTAGTACTGTACGATGCTGGCGTTGATGTATGGGAGCAAGATACCCTAGGTAAGCTCAATATTTCATGGCAAGGATTAGAAAAGCGTGATGCATTAGTGCTTAAAGCCTGCCAAAACAAAGGCGTGCCAGTGGCAACGGTGATCGGCGGCGGTTACGATAAAGATCATTTACGATTGGCAAAACGTCATGCGATTGTAGTGAAACAAGCCGCGTTGTTATAAAAGCTAAAAGCTAAAAGCTAAAAAGTATCTCGGTAGCACCGACTTTATGTCGGGTTTTTTCTTTCTATTTCTTATCCGTCCCCTTACTAGCCAAAATAAAAAAGTGAAGCAAGCAGCATTGTTATAGATGATTTTGAAGCACTGGGTAAACCAACGCCTACAAGACTTGCTCTGAGCTGTAGGCGCGATTTTATATCGCGCAACACGGTGTAGATAACTCAGCACTCACCTTAAAAATTCAAAATGCGTTGGGTAAACCAACGCCTATAAGACTTGCTCTGAGTTGTAGGCGCGATTTTATATCGCGCGGCGTGTTTAAGATAACGCAACATTCATCTTATAAATTCAAAATGCGTTGGGTAAACCAACGTCTACAAGGCTTGCTCTGAGCTGTATGCGCGGCTTTATATCGCGCAACATGGTTTAGGTAACGCAACATTCACCTTATAAATTCAAAATGCGTTGGGTAAACCAACGCCTACAAGGCTTGCTCTGAGCTGTATGCGCGGCTTTATATCGCGCAACATGGTTTAGGTAACGCAACATTCACCTTATAAATTCAAAATGCGTTGGGTAAACCAACGCCTACAAGGCTTGCTCTGAGCTGTATGCGCGGCTTTATATCGCGCAACATGGTTTAGGTAACGCAACATTCACCTTATAAATTCTAAAAGCGTTGGGTAAACCAACGCCTAAAAGGCTTGCTCTGAGTTGTAGGCGCGATTTTATATCGCGCAAAATAAAAAAGGTGCAACCCTTTGGGGTCGCACCTTTGCCTACTTTGGAGTAGAGCTACGGCGAATTAATCTGATGTTTCAGTGTCCGTTTGTTGATTTGTTTCATTACTCAATTGCTGCGAATTTTCGTCATCATCTGGGGTAATGAAAAAATCATTGGCATTGATATTCGCTAGGTTTTCAAACTGCGCTTTGCCAAGGCTAAACCAATATGCAAAGTCACTGCGTTTTACATAATAGCTGTCTTCATGTTGAGCAAACTCAAAGTCGAACTGCTTGCCATCGGCATCTTTCACGCTGAGCTTTTCAATCTCTGCAAAAGCGATTTTTTGTTCGGCGATTTTTGTGACCGTTAAACTCGAAAATTGCTCTAGCAGCTCGTCAATACGCTCGGTATTGAGTCTTTGACCTTCAGGTAATTTTGCAGGTGCTTTAACTTGCCATATGGTTTCAACATCGGTCTTTGAGCTGGCGTTTGCATTGATGATATCTGCTAAGACAGCGCTTTTGTCTGCACTTGTGTTTTTAACTGACTCGGTGTTTTCGTCTAGTTCAGCATCTTGCTGAGCTTGGACTTTTTCAAACGCAAACCCTGCTTGGCTAATTTCGCTGATATCTTTTACTGACAGCAACGACTTATTCAACCAATCATTTTTATCAACACTCAGCTGATAGCCGCTGAACTCTATGGTGAACACATCGTTATTTTCGCCATTACGCGCGTAGAGCTTTTTAAAGCTGGGTGACTCACCTAATAACACTTCAACTTCATCATCACCTAGCTTGTAGGTGATGCGTTTTTCGAAGTTGTCATCGGCCACTTTAAAACGTTCGTGACTGGCTTGTGTGCGTGAAACAGGCCAATTCACCTTGCTGTTGATTAAAGTGTCGGTCAGGGCTGACACTTTGTAATCAAGTAAAGGTAAATTTGAGTAATCAGCCAAATGCCAATTCTCACCGTTTTTTACCAATGTAAGCGGCTTATCATTATCACCTTCTTGTAAGGTAATTTCGCTGATGGCTTGTTGCTCCAGGCTTAACAATGAAACTGGCGCTTGTGTCTCAAAGCTATTTTGGCCGTTATAAAATAGTGCGCCAGCTAAAATAACCTGTGCGCCTAGTGCCACAGATAAAATAGTTACTGCTTTATTCATGGTTGCACTCCTATTGCGAAATCCAAGTTAAATACTCACGCTTTTTGCGCTTTCTACGTTGACGATCAAATAGGGCTAAGCCCATTAGTAATGCAAAGGCCAGCGCATAGTTTCCGTATTCCCACATAAGCTGCTGATCATGTTCCATCGGTGGTAGGGTGCGGTTGAAATTACCACGCGTGCGAATGCTCATGAGCGCTCGGTCTTCCAACGACCAATCCACGGCGTTCATCATCAGCTGCAAACTATTTAAATAATCATTTTGCGATACGCCTGCGGTCAGTTGCAGCACTTGGTCTTGTACAAAGTCATTTGAGCTGAACAAGATAATGCGTGCACTGTCTGGCGCGTGCTTAATCACACTGCTGACATCAAACTGCGTGTCGCTCTGAGTTTCACTGTTTTCAGACTCATTCTCAGTGTTGTCATCCGATGCTGTATTTTGAGAGTCAGACTCTTTGCTGGCTAAAAGCGGAGAGCTTTTATCCGCAAAGTATGAGGTAAATTTACCTTGTGCCATCACACCCATTAACTGCTTCGCGGTGTCTCCTTCTGAGATATAACTCGCCTCGCCTTGCGCGTTTAGCTGCGGCATCACATCAAGAGACGAAGACGTCCACGCTTTGTCAGAGCTTTCAATCAACTTAGTGAAAGTGATATTGTCTTTATTCTCTGCAAGGGTAATGGGCGACGACCATGCCATGGTCAGCTGCGGTAGCTCAGAGGTGATTAAATTGTCTTGATTTAACCCATCACGAATATCTGCAAAGTACGGGTAATCCAACATACGCATTTCTTGCAGTTGGAAACCACCGACATTACGGGTTACTGGAATTGGGAATGCCGCATTGGTGGCATCCATCACTAGGCTGTTTTCAATGTTTAAACCATGGTGCGCCAACCAGTCTGTCAGCCCACTGTCGACTGAGGTCATGTTCAAACTGCCACCAGCAAGATTGATGCTGTAAGGTGACGTCGCCGCTATCACTGTCCCACCTTTCATTAAGAATTGGTCTACGGCAAATAACTGTGTTTCATCCAGTGATTTAGGGGCGATAAGCATTAGAATATCGGCTTCACCCGAAACACTGCCATCGCTTAAATCTTCATTGATGATGTTCAGCTCACTGCCTAACATGCGCTCTAGCTCTCTAAAGCTGCTGCTTGGCATACCGTAGCCATAACTCGGGGCTGAAGCGGGTTTTACCAGCGCTAAGTTTTTAGTGAATCCAGAGGCAAAACGCTTAATTGCCGCATCGAGATTGCGCTCAAAGCTTGCGTCGCTAAAGTCATCCAGTGGAATTTGTACGATTTGATCTTCACCCGCCAAAGTCAGGTAAAAGTAGAAGGTTTGATCTGAGAAAAAGCTGGTTGCCATTGGCTCAAAGCCATAGTCTTCGGCTATCTGAGTTGCAACTTTACCGCCTTCGGCTTCTGGCTCGATAAAATTAACAGCCAGCTTATTGTAAGACTTGGCTTGCACATCATTTAAATGCTTTTCAATACCCTGCTTTAAGGCTTGTAATTGCTCAGGCAGTTTGTCATTTGCCGACACATAAGCGTTAAACGTCAGTGTTTGTTTCACTGTGTCGAACAAGTTACCGCCGCTTTGATAGTTTTGCAGTACGGTTTTAATCGCGCGGGTAATGTCGTGCTCTGGGTTACGTAACAGCACTTCAACATCTGACTCGGCGCGGGCATTAACCTCGATTAAATCTCTAAACCCTAATACTTGATGCTCATCGCCGTATTGCACCAGAATATTAAAATAGGAGCTGACAATGGACGCTTGATAACGGTCGGCCACTTGGAACGGCATCGGCTTAATACCAAATTGGGTGTTGGCTTCTTCTTCAAGCTCAGGATGCATTTGCGGATCAATAAACTCTACGCGTACTCTGCCATCGGCAACAACTTCGTACTCTTGTAATAAGTCTTTCACTTGCGGCACCAGAGGCGCTAGTAACGGGTGGGTTTTATTGCTGAAATATCCTCGGATCAACATAGGTTCTTGCAACTGCGCCAAATAAGACTCAGTCGCCTCAGAAATCGAGTATTGTTTGCCTGCGGTGGTGTCTAAACGCAGTTGTGGTAACTGACTGAGCCACACATTAGCTGTGAGTAAATTTACCACCAGTAAACCTGTCACTAACTGCCAGGTTTTATGATGACCTGATTGTGTCTTTGCTTTGTTGTCGTTTTTCGCCCAGCGCTCTTGCTCTAAAAAATAAGTGTTTAAAGCCAAGAATACTAGAGTTAATGAAACATAATAGACCAAGTCTCGCACATCAATGACACCACGGGTGATGTCGTCAAAACGCGCGCCGGTGCCGAGTTGTCTTAAGAATTCAGCCCCTTGATGGGAGAAAAAGTCGGTGATCGCGGCGGTACCAATAAAGTAAAAAAGTCCACCAATCACACATGCAGTGATCAAACTAACAATTTGATTATCACTGCGCGCTGATACCGCCAAACCAATGGCAATATAGGCGCTACCCAATAACAACACCGCCAAATAACCCGAAATAACCGGGCCCCAGTCTAACTCGCCTAAAAAGCTAACGGTGATAGGCAAAGGCAATGTGATCACTAACGCTATCGCCAGCAGTGCCAAACAGCCTAAAAATTTGCCTAGCACAAAATGCCACAGTGGCACCGATAAGGTATGCACGTATTCAATGGTGCCGCTGCGTCGCTCTTCACTCCAGAGCTTCATGGTTAAAGTCGCCGATAAGAAGATGAGTAGAACGGGCATCCACTCAAACATTGGCCGCACATCGGCAATGTTACGAGAGAAAAATGCCTCAGCCCAAAAGAAGATAAACAAGGTTAACGCCACAAATGCGCCAATAAACAAATAAGCAATGGGCGATGAGAAAAATAGCGCGATTTCTTTTTGCGCAATACGAACAGCATTAAACTGCGCAGATTGACTAGGCTGCATGCGCGGCTCCTCCCTTAGTGTTATTCGCGGTTGCGACGAATTCATCGTTATTGATTTGGTTAAAGACGGTTTCTAGGTCTCGTTTTTGCGGATAAAGAGCAAACAACTGCGCGCCACTTTCAATAATGGTTTTGCTGATAGAGGCTGCAACTTGCTGCATATTCGCCTTGTCTTCTAAGCTCACTATAAATTTTTGAGGCTCTTGTTCAACAGCAAAAACGCCTTCAATATCGGTAAGTTTTTTCGCTTCTGCTAAGTCGCTTTCAACCACCAGCTGTTTGCTGTGCTGCAATGCTTCGAGTTGTTCATCAAGTACCAGTTGCCCCGATTTCAAGATCAACACACGATCACACAAAGCATTCACCTCTTGCATAATATGGGTCGATAAAATCACCGTAGCTTTTTTAGCGATGTCTTTAATCAGCTCACGCATGTGTTGGGTTTGCTCGGGGTCGAGGCCATTGGTTGGCTCATCCAAAATCAATAGTTTTGGTTGCCCCAAAATAGCCTGTGCTACACCCACACGCTGCTTATAACCTCGCGATAAGGTTTCGTTGGGGGCTAACAATTTTGCCGATAAGTCAGTGGCTTTGATGGCGCGTTTAATTTCAGCCACTTTAGTGTTGCCCTTTAACCCTTTTAAATCAGCGGCGTAATCTAGGTATTCGGCCACACTCATTTCTGGGTAGACGGGCAAACTTTCGGGTAAATAACCGAGTTGGCTTTGAAGTTTTTTAGGGTCTTTAGAAAGCGTTACACCATCTAAGCTGACGTCGCCGGTATCGGCTTCGAGATAGCCGCTGATCATTTTCATTATGGTGGTTTTACCCGCGCCGTTGTGCCCAAGCAGCCCGATAATTTCACCTTTTTGGATTTTAAAACTCACAGAATCTACAGCTTTAAAACTGCCATAGCTGCGAGTTAAATTACTCACCTCTAACATGGAAGTCTCCGAATTAAGCTTAACTAACCTGATCTCTGGATAATAAATCTATCTGCAGCGGCTACTTTCAACGCTAACTACGTTAAATTTACTTGCAATAGACCTGCTATTGACGCGCAAATTTGCCTTGTTATCCCTAAAAGTTTCCGGCTGCAGACTTAAATGACGCTTATCGATTAAATATCGCTATGTCAGTAAATCTCTTAACCAAAGTTCAGCTTAGTTTCTAGTTGTTTATAAATAGATTTTTATTTGAAAAGAGTGCTCGAGATGTTATCGAAAAATACATTGTTATTATCTCCATAGTTGCTGGGCTTGTCCCCAAAACAAAGTAAAGAACGAATCGCATTTTTTGATATGGGCGAACTCAAAAAGTTCAAGAGAGAAATTTTAAATTTGTTTAAGCTTGTTTATGACTCTTTTTTATTCTACAAACTTAATCTGTAATCTAATGATTTTAAATAACAAAAATCAGATTATGACGTTGGAGCAAATACACCACCTACCACTTTTATCGTGTTTTAAAACTCTCCATCAGTTATTGTATTTATTGACTATAATAGAATAAATCAACTTCAAGTGGTGTTTATGAAGTACTTACTTTCACTATGTTCTATCTTAGTGATGTCTTTGAGCGTCAATGCAGGAACCATTACTCTGCTCAGCGATGATCCTAAAGACTTAGAATTGTTTTACAAAGATGGGCAGCATGATATTGCCAGTGACTCTTACCGCTTGTTATTTGAAAACTTAGAAAACGTTAAATTTGAGCTAAAAATCGCCCCCACCGCTCGTATTGACGCACTGCTTAAACAAGACAAAACCATTTGTGCTGTTAATCGCATCAAAACCGAAGAGCGCGAGCTTTACAACCTCTACTCGTACCCAGTGCACTTGTATCCAAGTCACCGTCTTTATTACTTTAAAGACCGCACACCTTTGCTCGATAGTATGATCACAAAAGACGGAGAACTGAGCAGTTTACTCAGCTTATTTAACCAGTATCCAAACGCAAGCATTGCCTCTGAAGCTGGTCGCTCATACGGCAAAGTGTTAGATTCTCAACTTGCTAAACTGAATCCTGAAAATGTACTTTCACGTGCTGGCAGTGATGCCTACGAAGCTATGATCAAGTTATTCCAACGTCATAGGGTCGATTTTTTAATTTCTTATCCAACTATTTTTAAGCAATACTACTCCGAAAATAACTCCGATATCGCATCAGTGGCCGTTGCAAAACACCCTCATTTTATTGCCGGACATATTGCATGTAGTAGCACGCCAAGATCTAAGCAAATCATTGAGAAAATAAATCAAACACTCATAGATCTTTACCCAAATAGCGCATTTTTAGCCCTGCATTTACATCACGTTCCAAACAGTGAACATGATTTAGTAACTCGCAGGATCAGCGATTTATTTTTGAAATATAAGCTATCTAGTAAATAAGCTTTTCGAATAAAACTAATAAAGCGTGATACACATATTCATTACAAAAGAGTAAAGCGCCCGATAAAGACAAAGTGACTATTGCTGGTATAGCATCTTTTAGCGTGTCAAAACGTAGATGAAAGAAAATTGCGCCTATTGATGTAAATAGTATGCCGGTTGCACCTAACGCATTGAGTAAGCTGTTGTCTATTAATACTGATAACAGCAAACACAGTGCTGATGCGCTTTCTATCAACCCAATTAAGAACATATGGGTACGATTCAAGCCATAGTTTTTGAAAAAACCTAACTGGATCTGAAAAATCGTCTTCTGCCACCCCGTTAATTTAATTGAACTTGCAAATGAAAAGAACGCAAATAACACCAATGAAATAATCGTCATGTTTAAACTCCGTATTTGATAATGGTGTTATTTAAACATTCCTAAAACTTGCGATAAATGCTATTAATTACATAGTTAATATTCCCATCTGGAATACATAATGGATAAACTTACATGTCTTTCTGTGTTTGCCACCGCAGCGCGTTTGGGTAGTTTTACTGCAACCGCAGACGAGCTAAACATGACTCAAGGCGCTGTCAGCAAACGTATTGCCTGGCTTGAACAAGACTTGGGCTTTAATTTATTTAACCGAACACCTAGAAAGATCACGCTTACAGATGCTGGGAGTGATTACTTAGCCTGTAGCCAAGAGGTGCTTGAGAAGCTGTCGTTAACTGAGCACCAGATCCGCAACGAGCAATCAAAAGTCGTTGGCAAGCTCAGAATTTCTGCGCCTTCGGCGTTTGCAACAAAGCGGCTCGCTGAGCCATTGAAACACTTTATGGCACAACACCCCGAGCTCGAGCTTGATATCTCAGTGAATGATCAACAGGCTGATTTATTCAAAGACAATATTGATATTGCGATCAGGGCCGCTCACCTTGAAGACTCAAACTTAAAAGCGAAAAAATTAATTGAGCATTCCTTATGTTACTTCGCCTCTCCTGGTTACTTAGCTGAAAATGGTACACCTCAAAACCCATCTCAGTTAAGCACCCATAAGTGCATTACTTACTCTTTAATACGACCTTCAAATGTATGGACTTTTGAAGCCAGTAAGGTACAAGTAAACGAAGTGATAAAGAGTGATAACCCTGACATGATAGTGAAAATGGCAAGGTTGGGTTCTGGTATAGCTGCCATGCCAAAATGGATGGTCGAAGAGCATTTTAAAAATGGTGAACTTGTTGAAATTTTACAACAAAAGCATGCATTTTCACTGCCAATGTATGCAGTTTATAAAAATAGCAATTACATTCCTCACAAGATTGGGGCTTTTATTGATTTCTTGAGTGCCCATTTAAAAGAGCATGAATAGTCTCTTATTCATGCTCTAAAAGGCGGTTAATCCCTTACGTCAAACTCACCATTTGAACGAATATATAAAATTGCAGGTTGTGATGAAGAAAGGTTAAATTTACCAACTCCGTTTAACTCTATATAACTCCCAGCTTCTAATAAATCATTGTCCTTTGAACTAGCAAGGTTTACAGCACCTTGAATGATCACAGCTTTAAACTCTTCTGACATAACATGCACATTACCGCTGAAATCAGCGGGTAACTTTAATAGCTGCCCTTTTGTTCTGCCATCATTTGACTGCCATAAAGGTGCTAAAAACATAGCTTGCCTTGTTTTCAACGCTGTCAGTTCATCTGCACTTTGCCACACCAAATTATCAGCATGAAAGTTGAGTGGATACTCCTGATTATTGAACTGCTTTTCACTTGGCTTAACCAAATAAGGACCACTATCTATTTCTAAATAAATGAGATTTTCATCACCGTTTGCTGCGGTAATGTGATTGCCACCCGCAGGTTGCGTCCAATATGAAGTTGAAGGCATCCATAAATGTTCTGCATTTGGATCTGCATTATGTATTAACCCTTTGATCACAATGCCACGGTAAGAGATATTGTGGATATGCGGAGGTGACGAAAACCCTTTTTTAAATCGAACAAGCATGCCTGTAGCGTTGTTTTTTGTTCTATCTCCCCACAGTTCAGCAGCCCCCGGACTTTTGGCACCTCGAAGTGGGTTCAGATAACCCCATTCTACTGATTGCGCTTTAATTACTTTAAGCTCTGCAGTGAAAGCCTTTGTTGAAATAAAAGTGAGAAAAAATGTGACTGAAACAATGTTTTTTAATACATGACGCATAAATATTGTGACTCATCGCTTGTCGATAAAACATAGATTTTAAAGGTTCGTCTTAAACTGTTTTAGCCCTGTAATCACTAAAACAGTTTCAATATTTTTTTGATAATAGATTCATGGCACTATGTCTTCTTGCCAAAGCGCCGCCACAAAATCAATAAAAGCACGCACAACAGGCGATTGATAACTTCTTGATAAGTAAACCGCCCAAAGTTGATTATTCTCAATTTTATAATTTTGCAAAATAGGCACGAGCTTTTTCTCAGTGATGTAGCTCCTCGCAATATCATATGGCAGCCACGCGATGCCCGTGCCATTCATTGCAGCTTGCACGAGTGTAGGTACATCATTACAAACTAATGGCCCGTGTACTTTCACCTCAACACTTTGCTCAGCTTTGATGAATCGCCATTTATCATGTGACAAATGCACTAAACAAGGGTGCTCTGCAAGCGCTTCAGGCTTTTTGGGGGCTTTATGTTTTTTTAAATATTCTGGAGATGCACAAACACATGCGCCTATCACCATCAGTCGTCTGGCAATCAAGTTTTCATCGGGTGTATTAGTATATCTGAGCGCAATATCTATTCGTTGCTCAACTAAATTCGAAAAACTATCGCTGGCATGAATATCAATTTTAACGTTTGGATGCTGCGCTATAAATTGACTGACGGCATTGACCAACATATTTTGGGCAAAACCGATAGGACTCGAAATTCGAACCGTGCCCGATAACGTTTGCCTGCCTTCGGTACTCTCAGCGATCAAAGCACTGGTTTCATCGAGAATTCGCTCAAATCTATGTAGAGCTTGTTCTCCATGCTGCGTCAAGCTCACCTTTCTGGTGGTTCGATGCAATAACCTTTGTTCTAGCCATTGTTCTAACTCTTGTACATGACGAGTCACTTGAAGACGACTTAGATCAAGACGTTCAGCGGCTTTCGTGAAGCTAGATAAATGCGCCACTTCAACAAAGCTTTTAATGGCAGTAATACGATCCATATTAAAAATTCAGCCCATTATTAGATAGCAAATAAGAAATAATCTATTTCAATTTTGCTCGATTATTTCATCTTAGTTTTCTTCTAATCTAGACACAACTCAAAACACTTACCCAAGAGGAAAATATTATGAAACTAATCGTATTAGGCGCATCAGGTTGGATAGGCTCTCATATCGTGGCAGAAGCAAAATCAAGAGGTCATGAGATCACAGCGCTAGTTCGAGCACATGATAAATACGACGTACCCAATGTCACCGCAAAATCATTCGACTTAAATAACCCATCAGATAACTTAAGCGCTTTAATCAGTGATGAAACGGTGTTTGTTGCGGCCATTGGTGGTCAAGCTTTAGGCAATCACGAGATTGTAAAAAATACCGCAGAGCGATTACTCAATGAATTACCAAGCACCAACATTGAGCGTTTACTATGGGTTGGTGGCGCAGGCTCGCTAGAAGTGGCACCAAACTTAAAGTTAATCGATACCCCTGAATTTCCTGCTGAATATAAAGATGAAGCCATTGCGCAAGGTGAAGCACTTGACGTGTTTAAACAGTCGAATAGCCCGTTAAACTGGACGTTTATTAGCCCTGCAGCTGAGATTTTCCCGGGTGATAAGTTAAACCAATATCGTACCGGTGCTGAGCAACTAATTACCGATGAGCAAGGCAATAGCCGTATTTCAGTCGCCGACTATGCCGTCGCATTCGTAGATGAGATTGAAAAAGCAGCACATATCAACAAAAGAATGGGTGTGGCTTACTAAGAAAAAAGCCTTGATGCTCAGTGAACATCAAGGCTTTAAATACTCAATGCAATAAGCTTAATAAGTCTTAACTTAATCTGACAGCTTTGATTTCTAGGTTTTGCTCAAATCTAACTGCCGTATATTAGCCAGCAGAGGACTTTCAACCTTCATAGTTCTAACAAGCAAAATAATTTATTCTCAGTCAAAATGACCTATTTAAAAACATCATCCTAGCAAGATTGCCTTGCAAGTAAGCCCTGTCCTTATTTGCAAAAAAGAAAAGAACAAAAAGCAATCAGTTGACAAATGTTAACGTTAATATATTATGCACTGACTGTACGGTCAGTACTTTTTTGAATGAGGTGTTGTGTGGATAAGCGTGAAGAAATTTTAGATGTTGCTACTAAGCTTTTTGCAAAAAATGGCTTTGAAAAAACGCCAATATCTGCAATTTGCACAGAGGCAAATATTTCAAAAGGTCTGGTATTTCATCACTTTAAAACTAAAGATGAGTTACTAAGAGAGATTTTCGCTCGAATAACTGAAATCATAGGTAACTCGAGTAAAGCGTACAAACAAAAAACAGACCCAACCCAAAGGTTAATTGCTTTTATTGAGTCTATTTTTTCGGCAATGTCGGTTGATGAGCATAAATATATCTATCAGTTAAATTTTAATGTTATGTTTCAACCTTCAACAAGAAGTCTACTTCAAGATTTAATTGAAGAGAGAACTAACATTTTACAAACCGAAGTTAAGGAAATCTTTGACTTTTTAGGTTATAAATCAAGCAGTATTATAAGTAGGCTATTTGTCGCTGAAGTTGATGGTATTGCATTGAACTACTTATTTCTTGGCGATGATTTTGATTTGCCAGCAGTAAAACAAGTATTTATTGAGAAGTACGTAAAAATGGCCAAATAAAAAAGGCCTTTTGCAAACATTATTTATCAAAATTTTTTACATAAAAAACTGACTGCACAGTCAGTCAATATATATTTTGGTTAAAGGAGAGCCATCACTTTAAAAGAGGTTAAGCATTATGACGAGAAATAATACCATTCGACAAAATCCACAAGAATCATTTATTTGTGCATCATGTGGTCAAGGAGTTTCGCCAATTATTTATGGTGGTCAGCATAGAAACCATTGCCCATATTGTTTATGTAGTGTGCATATGGACATCAAAGCTGGGGATCGCCGATCAAGCTGTCGAGGAATTATGCAGCCAATAGGCATTCATGTTCAGAAAAATCAAGAATGGTCATTAATTCATAAATGTTCAAAATGTAAGACTATCAGAACCAACAGAGTCGCTGCGAACGATAACGAATTGTTGCTTCTCACGATAGCTGCGGAACCAATTATGTCATTACCATTCCCATCAAAAATGGTCTTAACAAGATTAAAGCAACTTAGTATAGAAAGCGGTAGAAACAATGAACACACATAGCAAGTACAGAGTTATTGAAAAGCATTACGATAGTTATAAAATTCAAACCGAAAGCGGGATTAAGTCTGCAATATTAAAAGGCAGTTTTTTACATACTATTAAAAGTAAAGAGTCTCTCCCATGTGTCGGAGATTGGGTGAACGTAGTAAATGAACACTCTCACTATTTAATTAATGGTATTGAGAAAAGACACAGCCTTGTTAGCCGAAAATTCACTGGTAACACTACCGAGCAACAGGCAATCGCAGCTAATGTTGATTATGTGTTTATCGTATTGGGTCTTGATCGTGAGCGGCATTATTCTGACCGATTACTTGAACGACTGCTGACAATTGCTTGGAATAGCGGCGCTACTCCTATCGTCATTTTGAATAAATGCGATCTAAATGACATGGCAAGTTTAATTAAACGGCAGTTAGAAACTGTTGCGCTGGATATTAATATCATTATTTGCAGCGCGGAAGATAAAACAGGCATCGAAGAAGTTGTGTCATATTTGGTAAATGGAGCAGTTGGAATGTTTATCGGCCCATCTGGTGTAGGTAAATCAACGCTCACAAATACTATTCTCAAAAATAGTATACAGAAAACTAATTCCGGCAGAGATAAAGATAAAAGAGGACGACATACCACTTCAGCGTGTTATCTGTTTGAATTAGAAAACGGCGGGTATATTGTTGACTCTTCAGGTATCAAAGAGGTACAAGCTTGGGCTGAATCAGAGGATATTGAAGCCGTTTTTGGTGAAATTCAAAATGCATCTAATTTGTGTCATTTTCGAGATTGCTCACATGAAGGTGAACCTGGCTGCGCAGTTCAACAAGAACTAGAAAACGGAAATATAACAGCCGAGCGATATGATAGTTACCTACACTTAAAACAAGAGCAAGCTTTCTTAGAAAGAAGAATAAATGCTCGAAATAAAAGTGTAGAGCGACAGCATGATAAAGATTTCACAAAAATGGTTAAATCTACTTTGAGCAAAAAACAAATTTTGCGAAATGCACAACGTTAAGAAAAATGCGCCTAGGAATTTTTTGGCGCATTTTTCTTAGTTAACTAGAACTATTAGTTTAATTTTAAGTATTGAAATTAGTATACATTGTCAACGACTGCCCTTCGCTCATAGCTGTTTGTCAGGTGAAGTCCAAATCAATTCATCGAAACTGTAAGATCAGATATGAGCTACTGCTGTTTACCCCAAAGCGATTAAGCCGCTTTAATCGCTTTCTTAACCTTTTTCATCGCCATTTTTTGTTTTAAAGGCGACAAGTAATCAATGAACAGCTTACCTTTCAAATGGTCAATTTCATGCTGTAGCACGATTGCTAAAAAGTCATCGCTTTCAACGAGTACTTCTTTACCTGTTCTGTCTAAACCCTTGACTTGTACAGAGGTAAAACGTTCTACATCAGCATAATATCCCGGCACTGACAAACAGCCTTCTTGACCCATCTCTTTGTTAGACCCACCCACCACTTCTGGGTTAATCAGAATTAACGGTTCGTTTCTTTGTTCAGAAATATCTATGATGATAATGGCTTCTTTACGGCCAACTTGAGTCGCCGCCAGACCAATGCCATCATCGGTGTCGTACATAGTATCCAGCATGTCATCAATCAAAGTTTGCACACTTTCTACGTCAGTTACTTGCTCTGCAACAACTTTCAATTTTTCATTTGGAGCTTTTAGAATCTCTAAAACAGCCATTTTACCTCTATGTTTTTCACGCTCTTAAATAATGGGCGAATTATACACATATTATGCTCAAGCGTTGTGATCTCATTTGGTACACCAACAGGGCTGTAGATAAGGTAAGAGAATTGAGAAAACTAAACCTCAGTTAACAATCACGTTAACTGAGGTTTCTTTGTTAGTGCTGATTTTAGAAAGTCTGCGATTTACTTAGCACTCTTCATTCTTCGCGTTTACTTCTTCTTTAACCTTTTCGCATGCATCTTCAACGCTGTTTTCAACTTCTTGAACCTTCTCATCTAAGCGTTCACCAGCCTCTTCTGCAGGGCCATCATTACAGCCAAATAGCGCCAAAATTGAAATAAAACCAAATACTTTTGCTAGAGTTATTGATAATCTCATCATTAATCTCCTATAACGATTTAAATATTCAATTCCCTCTTAATTGGGAGTTTTTCTCTTTCCAAAAAAGAATGAAATGACCATAAATGCGATAAATACAAAAAATAAAATTTTAGCCATTCCAGCTGCTGCGCCTGCTATGCCTGAAAAACCCAACACAGCAGCAATCAGCGCAAGACATAAGAAGGTTATTGCCCACCTAAGCATGCTCTCCTCCTTAAGCGGTCAACTCTTGTAACTGCTTCATCTGGTCATGACAAACCTGCATTCGGCTTTGAATTTGCAGCAGTGCACTTTTGCATTTTGGCGGTAGTGGCTCACTCAATGCCTTATCAAGCTTATCTAGCACTTTATCTTCAACTTCTTCTAACTGAGAAATATAAGTGTGCGCTTTGTCAGTACTTAAAACGCCAATGACTTTGGTGTAAGACTCACGAATATCAACACTCGTTGCAGTGTCAGTCTCAACAGTACCTTCATCTACGAAAACAAACGGCTGAAGATCAGAAATTGCTTGCGCTTTATCTGCGATCATTTGGTCAAACACGCGGTTCAAGTTAGTGCTATCCAGCTTTTTCTTAGCTTGAGTGTAAAATTCAACGCCACCGTTAAGCACTCTAATTAGATCTTTCACAGGGCTCATATCGTAGTTTGAATGTGTCATAAGTAACTCCTTTCATTTCGATATTGTTTAAATTCAGTAAGTGTTTTAATTACTGTGAACTCTATGCAGCAGGTTTAATGCCAAACTTAAATATTTGTTTTTAAAGAAAAAATAAAAACCAATTTTTACACGATGAAAATATTACATAGGCTTTGTAAATTATTCCTGTGTAAATTGTGCACCTAACCGTGTGCCGCCTTTTGCATTGAAGTCGAGCGTTCTAATAGGGAATGGAATTAATATGTCATTATCTGATAGCACTCGATTAATCGTGCAGATGGCTTTGTGGCGCACCAGCATAAAGCTTGGCTCACTGGGATAATCAATCCAAAACCACACTAGTAAGTTTATGGCGCTATCACCAAATGATGCTGCATATACATCTGTTTCGTCGGGATCTAAAACAAAGTCATGCTGATTCAGCGCTTCTACAATCAGTGACCTTGCCCGCTCAGGATCATCCGCGTAAGAAATACCAACAGGTATCTCTATTCTGCGTTTGCCGAGTTTCGAGTAATTCTGCAGCTCATTTTTAAATAATGTTTTATTCGGAACATATGACAGCTGCCCATAAAAATTTTCAACCAGGGTGTTTCGCAAATTGATCCTGCTCACTGTTCCGAAGCAGTCTTTGGTTTTTATGATGTCACCCACCATAAATGGCTTTCTTACACTCATGACGAACCCGGCTATCAGGTTTTCGGTCATATCCTGAAACGCAAAACCAATCGCTAGCCCTATAATGCCGGCACCAGCTAATAAAGACATAACCGCACCAGAGAGCTTCACAATATCTAACGCAAAGAAAACACCCACCAAGATGATGATGATCTTAAATACTGAGCTGATCAAAGACGCGACTTGTGCTGTTTTAATAATTCTATAGATGACTTTTGAGAACCAAACCGACAATACCCTCGCGAGCAAAGTGAAGAATATCAAAACACATAATGCCAAAATTATGTTGGGTAATAGTTGAATAGCACTTTCTAACCAGGCGATTAGTTTTTCATTAATGAGTTTCCAAAATTTATCTATTTCCATTATTCATAACTCCTGAGTATTTTTTAAGTTTGATGAATAATGCAGAAAGCATTCCTCTAAGAGTGTGTAAACAATATTAGACTCAGTGTTGATAGCCTTTTTTTGCCAGCATAAATAAGGCTTACACAACCTAAGTTAAGCCTCTTTACACTCTCGAGCTTGTGAACATACCGCCTTTAGACGTATTAGCACATCGTATTGGTAAAGCGCGGCATTGGCTCATTACTTGATTGAGCGATTTATTCTAAAAGCCTCTATTTGGTCACTAGGCTGCACCAAACTAGAAATTGCGCTTATAAACAGCGTAACTTTTACAGACTTGCTTCAAAACTTCCCTGTAAGAATTTCAGCCCTCACTTGCACAATAAAAATAAACATTAAAAATCAATAGGTTAAAAATGGCACATCACATGCAAATATTAATTCGACTTTAAATTAAAGGAGTTTAATTATGAAAATCACATTAATTGCAACAGTTCTAGTTTCAGCACTTACAACAACTTCTGTATTTGCATCTGACAACAACTGGGAAAAAGAAGCGAGTGACGCCTGGATTGATGGCAAAGCCGAAGCAACACTACTCTTTAATGGTGAGCTTAATAACTTCGACATAAACACCGATGTAAAAAATGGTGTTGTGGTATTAACGGGTGAAGTTGAGCGTTCAGTAGATAAAAAGCTAGCTGAAGAGCTTGTACTAGGCATCGATGGTGTTAAGAAGGTCAAAAACGAACTGACTATTTTAGACATTCACAAAAAGGCAGACAGTAAAGAAGACAGCAGTGCTTTTACTGACGCTAAAATTGCCACCGTCATTAAGTCACGATACCTGTTTGATACAGACGTAGACGGCACAGACATTGACGTTGATGTAGAGCGCCGCATTGTAACTTTAAACGGCCACGTAGCAAGCGAAGCTGAGCGTGACTTAGCAATTCAAATTGCGAAAAATGCTAACGATGTACTTGAAGTAGAAGACAACTTGCGTATCAGCAGCAAGTCATAAATTCAAATCTGTGAGGGGCTTGCCCCCTCTCCTCTAAGTATCAATTTCATTAGTTTGGTAATCAATTTTTATCAAATAAAGCTTATTTAAGTTTCAATTTAATAAAGGAATGAACATGAAAAAACTAGCTATTACTGCTGCGCTTTTTGCGTCATTAGGTTTGGTATCAACCACTGCTTATTCAAAAGAAACGTTTTGGCCCGATGGTTATAAAATCTACACGGGTATTGGCTATGGTCAGTATTCTTTTCAATGGGACGACAGAGAAAACGACACCTCGTTTGATGACGACTCCTCAATGTTAAAAGCTTACGTAGGTACAAAAATTAACCCTTACTGGAGCTTTGAACTAGCCTATGAAAACTTTGATGAAGCAAGTGACATCGATAACTCAGCTGAAGTCGATGGTATATCTTTATCAACAAGGTTATCTGCTCCGCTAAATGAACACTTTTCAGTTTATGCAAAAGGTGGCTGGCTTGAGTGGGATGCTGACGTGCATGCAGATATTCCTGCCATTGGTCGAGTTTCATCGAGTATAGACGGTGGCGACTGGCTATACGGCGCCGGTGTTGAATTTCACCTCAATGAAAACGTAAATATGCGCTTAGAATATACGCGCTATGAACTTGAAAACAATATTGACCCTGATATGGACGTAGCAGCCATATCTGTTGAATACCAATTTTAAAGGTATTGCTACCGAATTTATCCCTTTGACTGATGCTCTTTTTTTTAGAGCGAGTTTGAGCGCTATATTTTATAGCGCTTTTTTTGTTTCTGCTTACTGCCTTATTAAATCTTATTAGACCGTGTTTATGCGCTTCGTGGCGTTCACACACTTAAACGCCCCTCAGGCTTATTCATCAAATGCCTTTTGCCAGTAACACCCTCAAGCCAGCTCAATGGCGATTGCTACTTTGTATTTATTACCGTGTAAATTTTACCCCCTTGCTTACAAAGCTACTCACCTACCATCCACAAAAAACCATAAAACACTGATAAATAAACACTATTTATCTGGCAAGGCACTTGCAACTCTCTAAGTGACTAACACAAATAAGGAGTAATTTATGAGTAATCAATCTCAATCGAACAGTAATTCAAAACAAAAGCCAAATGGCCAAGACACAAGCCACCCTGTTGCAGATAACCTCGCTGAATCTTTACATGAATCAGTCGACTCATTGCACGCAACTGCTTCTCGCACAGAAACTTCACTAAGAGAAAAAAGCCATGATTCAAGCAAGGCCATTAATATGAAGCGTGAAAAATTGCAGCGCGCCTGGGATAAGTCAGGTGTAAAAAAATACGCCACTGAGAACCCGGTTAAAACGGCTGGTATTGCATTTTCCCTTGGCATGCTAGCAACCATGCTATTAAGGAAAAAATAACGATGCAAGACAAGGACCGCGTCGCTGATCAAAGCACAGCTCACGAGCGCAAACCTGCGCTCGCTGAGCTCACTGATTCGGCTTCATTGCTATTAGACAGCTATAAACAAATCGCAGAAGCAACCCTACATTTACTGGGCGCTAAATTAAAAGCGAATGCTCAAACCTTATGTATAGGGCTTGGCGTTATCTTATTCGCCGCTGTTTTAGCCGTCGCGGTGTGGGTATGTGCTCAGGTGTTGGTTGTTTATGCACTCAATTATGCAGGGCTTAACCTGTTTTTATCAGCAGGCTTGGTACTGAGTATTAACTTTGCGGCGGTCATTTACTTAATTCTGACAGGGCTAAAGCTCTTTGATCACAGCATTGACAGTTTAACCTCAGGCTTCTTTTCAGAGTTTGTACAAAAGGATAAAAACGATGACTAAGCTTGCAAATCATATTATTAATAAGACACACCGAATCGTTAACGAACAAGAAGAAGCGCTATTTAACGCTTCACAATTTAACAGACTCACTAAGGTGCGAGCTCGTAAAGCTATTGCAAACACAATGAACTCACCTGAAGGGATTGCCCTCACTTTTGTTGTCGGTGCACTCAGTGCTAAATATGGTAAGTATGGTGCGCTCAGAAAAGTTGTGCTTATTCGCAGAGTCTTGCAAGGACTTATTTGAAAAGCCCTAACTAGATCTGGTTAGGGCAATAGATTTAGATATTAGTGTTGTATAGGTGCGAGTAGCAGTTAATTTGCAACGTATTTTTGTATGAGCTGCGCTACAAGCGGTCAAAAATTCCTTTAAGATCTGCGATCGTAGTCGCATTACTGACTTTGGCAACCATGTCTCCTTTAAAACTATTTTTGCGAATTTCAATAGTGTCATCTTCATGTTCGTAACGAAAAGCATATCTTTGTGAGTTCTTCGTAAACCATAACATATTTCCAGTTGCACCCTTGCTACCCCTAACTTGAATATCTGAATCAGCATCCATTGTCAAAACAATCAAACCAAGAAGTGGGTAAATCACTTCACTTACATTTGGCGCATGATGCTCTGAGCGTGCCACAACCCCCAAAAAATACTCTTGCAATAACTCAACCTGATTAACTTTTACTGCCATTTTATCTCCAAATTTAATTTGTTGGCCTAAAATCTGAAACAAAGTGTATCAAACCCCAAAATAAAACTGCCGAATGTGACGTGGCACCTTAGTTGATTGTTAAGTTTGTGAACCCCAACCTTTGACAACGCGCTCCTTGAATATCGCAGTCTTTGAGCTTTTACCTAAGTATTCGATGACACCTATAAGTTCCTTTGAAAAGTCTATATGAATAGACTGCTCAATTGGCTTAGATACAAAATATGTTATATCTGCGGCAAGCATTTTCAGTTTCATATCACCACAATGCAGAAATGCGTTATCAAAAGTAAGGGTCAGACTTCTTTCACCAAAATCCATTTCAGCACCTCGCCCCAACCTTTCCTCTAATGCTAGAAGAGAGTATTCCTCCGACTTTCCAACGTCTTCAATGAAAGTCATATCATTACGCATATTAAGTTGGAAATTGCCATTTGAAACGTCAATCTCCGTATTTTCCTTAACCCAATTTCCATCTATTTTAGGTGTAAATGAAATAATTCTTGCTGCAGATATTACTTGCATACTTATCATAACTTCTTTGATTAAGGGCGTGCCATCCTCAAGCTCCCAATCTGTGTCTTTTTGTTCACGCACAATCAAGAGCTCAACTCTATTATTTTGAGCTTTGATTTTTGCACCAGATTGGTAACCTGTTTTTGTCGCAAAAATTGGCTTTAAATCAGGTATGTCTCGAATTTTCCCCAGTAGAGCATCTATTTTCTCAATGCTAACTTTTGATGCATAGTCTTTGCATTCAATTACAGTTTTATATGTAATGCCTGCTAGCTCGTATTCCCAATAAAGATCAAACTCACGAAGAATACCAGAGTTATCTTTTATCTTTTTATTCTTCTCAATTTGAATATTTCGTAACTCTGTCCACTTCTCAGATTCAAACAAAGCTTTTTGTAAAGAAGCGACAAACTCCTCATAATCTCTACCACTATTGCTCAATACTACCTCCAAAGTTAAACATAAATATAACGCCGCCAGCAGAAGCGTAAAGTGCCCTGCTGGCTAGCCTTGTTAAATTTAACTGTACTGTCCCCAATTACGAGCAATAAACCAATTAGTTGGCCATGTAACAAACTCAGATGGGTCAAAACTTTCAGAAGTAAACTCCATATTTACTATCTGATTTGGTAGCAGTGATAGTACATGATTCCTTTCATCACTCTCATAGTCCCAAAGGTGGAATCTATCATCTTGGTTATGTGCTCGCCTGCTAGGACCAAAATCCATAGGCGCACAAAGCCTAGTCAGGTTATGCCCATCCTCTTTAGAAGCAAATGTAAGCCTGATCTTAGTTTTATTATGAATAGCTTGGATAAAGTTATTTTCGAACATTTAAAAGCCTCCTTGGCTAGATTGGAAGTTTAACGCTTGCCTAATCGGCGCGAAACTGCAGGCTAAAATTAGCACCGAAGGAACGCAAGCCTGCAGTTTTGCGCCCTTTGGTTTAGGAACTTGTTATGAAGCTGGGTGAAATGATGTAAAGACTTTATAAAGCACATACCCCAAAAACAGCCACGCTGGAAAGTAAAGCATTACACCTTTCAATTGATGATACCTAAATTTGCCACTAAACCAGATATAGCCTAAATATTCTGAGAGCTTTGTTGGCTTAACTTCAAGTTTCGTTGCGTAATAGTCTACGACTTCATGATTTTCATATTTCTCAAGAATGGCATAATATTCTTCAACCAACTCCGAATATTGAGTTTCAGTACAAGAACGTATGTAAGGTTTAAGTTTGCGGGCAAGCTTACCTAACTCAACACCGTTTCTTTGCATTGCTTCAGAACGAGAAATGAAGTTTTCTTGCCCAAGCAATAAAGAGTAAACCAGTACCAATACTGCTAAAATAGATTGGATAAAGTTAAGTTGCTGATTATCAATTCCAACAGATATACCCCAAGCCTGAGACATTGGAATAATTAGTAAAGCTATTGATATAAAAGCTACAGTCCATTGAGAAACTCTATGATGAAATTTGAACCTTAAACTAGCCCCATATCGAGAAGAAGTCGTCATTTTGACTCGACGTAGCAATTCTCCAACATCATTGTCTAACTCTTGCACGTACAGATTCCTTCTTGCTTCATAACAGCTTTAGCATAAGAATAACCCCTGATTGTATCGAAAGAAAATCACAAATAACTCCTGCTAATTTCATTAACAATAAAATGCTTCTTAAGTAGACTTAACACCTCATAAAGTTCATGTGAAAAAACAGAAACTGCATAAGGGTAAATCCGAGTTATGTTTATTTACTAAACTTGAAGCACTTTTAATACATTTAACTATCCATAAATTTAAAATACAGTCTAACCTTAATTGCTTAACTGAAATATGCGCCACATCAACTTTTTAACTATCTTTACAATGACTCTATGATTGTTTGCAAATCAATAAGTGTAATGGGCTTTAGCAGCACGTCATCGACTTGAGACTCGGCTAACATTTCAGGTTCTGGATCAAACCCGCTGGCAATAACGATATGTTGCTCTCGGTTTTGTGACTTGATTTCTTTTGCCAGTGACAGGCCTGACGCATCTGGAAGGCCAATGTCCATCAAAATCGTATCGAATTTCTGTTTGCCGTTTATATGCTGTCTACAAGCTTGTGCGCTGTCTGCTGTCACCACATTCACTTGCTGTGAGTTTAGGAGTAATTCTAACAAGTTACGTGCATCGGCATCGTCTTCAACAACTAAAAATGTCAGTTCGTCTGAGGCGGAATCAATATGAGTTACTTCGCTGTTTTGTTGCGCATTTAAGTAGTTTTTTAGGCAGTGCCCAAGTTCAGGAACACTCACAGGCTTGCTCAGCATATCGTTAAAGCCAAGGGCTATGAGCTCTTCTTTGGTCCCTTTTTGAGCTGCTGCTGTGAGTGCAATAACAGGGAGTTCAAGCCCACTTTGTCTTAACGTAACTAACGTATCTCGACCATCCATTCTTGGCATGTGCAGGTCCATAAATACTAAATCGTATTTATCTGGATTGCGCTTTAAAGTCTCAAGCGCTTCAACGCCGTCACTGGCAATATCTGCAGTTGCCCCGGTTTGGCCGATTAACGTACGCATTAACATCTGAATTTCGCTCATGTCTTCAACAATCAAAATGTGTCCATTTAGATCACTTGGCAATGAGTCTTCTTCGTCGTTTTTCGCATCATTTAATCGTAACGGTTCAAGTGTTGTTTCATCAGCCATATCAAGCGCAATAAAAAAGCCAAATTCACTGCCCTCGCCTAAGGTAGAGCTCACTTCAAGTTTGCCTCCCATTAGGGCAATTAATGCAGAGCTAATAGCTAAACCAAGTCCGGCTCCCTCATCACTGCGGGTGGTGACATTTTGCACCTGCTCGAACGGTTTGAATATACGCTTTAGTTTCTCTTGCGGAATTCCGATACCAGAATCAATCACCTTAAATTCAAGTTTTGAGCTTTCATTTAAAGCGATTTCAACTTTCACAAACCCTGAGCTTGTGAATTTTATTGCGTTATAAATGATGTTGATGAGAATTTGTTTTAACCGTGTTTTGTCTACTCGCACGTTTTTTGGCAAAAGCGTTTTTGCTTCGATATTAAAGCTCAGCCCTTTTTTTGCAGCAGCCATCTTGAACAAGCTATGGAGATCACTCAAAAAGCTATTCAAGCACACATCTTCAACATTCAGTTGTAGGTTATTTTCATTTATCTTAGAAAGGTCTAGCACATCATTCAGCAAGCTAAGTAAGTGCTCGCTATTGTTATTGATGATTGATAGTTCTGGTTTTACGTTTTCTAATTCTTGTCTAGAGAGTAATAAGTTTGTGTAACCTAAGATGGAGGTCAGCGGTGTTCTGAGCTCATGACTTAAATGCGCTAAAAAGCGGTCTTTGGCTCTAATATCAGACTCTACTCTTAAGCGCTCTAGTCGTTCTAATTCAAGTTCTTTACGCGCTAGAGCATAGCGAATAGAACGTATAAAACGCACACTGCCAATTTCTGATTTAAGCACAAAATCTTCTGCACCGGCTTTTAAAGCCTCATCATCAAGCACCGCATCAGACTGCCCCGTTAACATTATAATCGGTGTATGAACGTCTCGCGCTTTCGCTTCTTTAAGTATGCTTAGCCCAGTTTTTGGGCCTAACTGGTAATCGAGTAAGCAAAGGTCATACTCGTTACTTTCTAATGCTTCTAACGCTTGATTATATTGACTGTGCCAAACTAGGTTGAAGTTAAAGTTAGCGATAGATTCTAAGTAATCTAAGGTTAAGACATAATCGTCTTCATCATCTTCAATAAGCAGTACATTAACGTCGCTGAGTGATCCCTTTGTCATGCTAATTTCCAAGTTAAAGTCATATTCATTGCGTGAAACGCTACACCGTCGCTATCTATCTAGGCTTTAAAGAGCGCTGCTAGATGACGATGGGCATGGGTGAGTAAATTCAGATAAATTGGCTTCGAGTATTAGTTAGGCAGCTCGACAATTTCTATCCAGTACTTACCTAAATTCTTCATTAAATCTACTAAACCATCAAAGTCCACAGGTTTAGTAATATATGAGGCCGCACCAGAATCATAACCTCTGAGCTTGTCTTCTTCTTCTTTGGAGGTGGTTAAAATAACAACCGGGATCGAGCGCAGTGCTGGGTCTTTTTTTATCTCTCTTAATGCTTCGCGGCCATCCATTCTCGGCATATTTAAGTCGAGTAAAATAAGGTTTGGTCTTGGGTATTTTTGTGCACTGGTGAACTGCCCTTCATTTCTGAGATATTCAAGCAATTCGACTCCATCTTTCACAAACTGAACCGCATTAAGTACACGACTTTCTTCAAGTGCATCTTGTGCTAGTAAGCGATCGTCTTCGTCATCATCGGCCATCAGTATGTGGATTGGCTGGGTCTTTCTGTAGTTCATGTGTTCAATTCCTGAATTATTTGTACTGGTTCGGCAAGAAGCGTGATAGAGAATTTTGCGCCTTTGCCCTGCTCTGCCGACGCAGAAATAACACCGCTATGGCGCTCTACAATTCGTCTGCAAACGGTTAGGCCTATGCCCGTTCCGGCATATTGGTTTCTGTCATGAAGGCGCTGAAATGGCGAGAATATTTTTTCTGCATATTCTTGCTCAAAACCTATGCCATTGTCTTCAATGACAAAAGTGTATGCTTTTTGCTCCATGAATAAGGTTTCATCGACCGTGATTTTAACTTCGGGTGTCAGCCCTGGTGCACGAAATTTGAGTGCGTTCGAAATGAGGTTTAAAAAGAGTTGATGTATTTGGCTGGCATCACACATGAGTTTAGGTAAAGTCGCAATATCGACTACGGCATGACTTTCTTTGACTGCGATTTCTAGATCATCTTGCACATATTGTAAAATCTCATTGAGATCATTTAACTCGAAAGGTTTTGCACGCGTCGTTACTCTCGACAGCTCCAATAAATCAGTTATCAACGTTGACATTCTTTTCGCTGCGCTAGTCATGCGCGCTAAATAATCTAGGCCTTTTTCGTCCAACTGTTGGCTATGGTTTTTCTCAATTCGATCACCAAAAGCCCGTATTTTTCTGAGCGGCTCTTGTAAATCATGTGATGCAACAAAGGCAAAGTCTTCGAGCTCTCGATTGCTGCGATTTAATTCTTCGGCGTAATGTTCTAATACTTCTGTTCTTGCCTTTACTTTATCTTCAAGATCACTATTGGCGCGCTGCAATTCAATTTTTGCTCTTTTGGCATGTCTGAGGTTCATTGTCATTAACGCCAGTATTGCAAGTAACAGTGTCACGCTCAGTAAAGCTGACAGGGTAATATTGCTGGTTGCATCAGCTTTCACTTTACCCAAAGCTTTGATTTGAAAGTCTCTGATCTCTTCTTCTTTTGAAATGATTTCTTCGTACAATTGACGCAATTCACCACCCGAGTTCGACGCTCTATCAAGCAACTTTAATTCATCAGCGTGGGCATTGTTTTGGGCAATAAATATGGTTGATTCTAGTGCAGTAAAGCGTTTTTTCACCCCTTCAACGTAGCGATTGATTTTATTTTGCTGGGTTTTGCTTTCTGATTGCCGCGCACTTACTTTAGCAATATTGGTTTCAAGTAAAGCCAACGCAGACTTAAATGGCAGTAGGTCTTGCTCATTCGATGCCAATAAAAAAGCCCGTTGCACTGACTCGGCATCTAACATCGAGATATGAAGTTGATCGAGTGACATCATAACTTCGCTGGTGTTGCTGATGCTTAATTGCACACTATTCAAGTATTGAATATTTTTGTAACTCACCATGACATTCGCCGCGACCAATGCCATAACGATAAGGGCTAACACCCAAATATAATTTAACTTGCTAAATAAGCGCTGAAACACATTTACCTTTGGGCTTAAACTCATTCACTCGTTCCTTGCTCGACCAGTTTTTGCAACAACTCACTACATTCTTTGCTGGCCTTAATAATGGCGTTAGCACTTTCAATCACTTGCTCGTGAGAGCCGGGCTTTTCAGCAAGTAACTTTATTATTTCTGAATTCATTGATATTTGATTCAATGGCTTACGTGCATCATGTACCAACTGAGTTAGATTTTCATTATTGTTTTTTGACATCTTAGCCCCCTATATTTATGGATGTGCTACTCCCTCGTAGGTGTTTAAGCGGTTGTAGAGTGTTTTTGTGCTGATCCCAAGCATTTTTGCAGCAAGGGTTTTGTTTCCCTCTACTGAGTCGAGCGTATGGTAAATTAGCTCTCGCTCCACTTCTTCTATGGTTTTGCCTGTTTTCATTTCTGGCGAGTCTATTTCAATGGCCTTTGGCTGCTGCAAACTGCTGCTTTGCACTGGGCTTTGGGCAGTCACCACCGATGAGTGTTCATGCATACGTTTTGCTTGTGCAAATGGTGAGGCAAAATTGGTGTCGAACTGTAACGTCTGTGTGTCGTGATCGGCCATTATATAAGCACGATGAATGGTGTGTTTAAGCTCTCGCACATTACCCGGCCAGTCATATTCTTCTAACCGAGACAGATCTGAAGGCGCGATAACATACTCGGTGTTGCCTTTTTTATTCAGGCCTTGCAAAAAGTGCTCGGCTAAAATCGGAATATCGTCTTTTCTAGACCTAAGCGGCGGGATCTCTATCGGGAAAACGGCAAGGCGAAAATAAATATCTTCTCGTAACACTTCATTCGTCGCAATATCTTCAACACTGCGGTTTGTGGCAGAGATAACCCGACAATTCACATTAATTGATTTTGTACCGCCAACTCGCGTCACGGCTTGTGTTTCTAAAACGCGTAGTAAATTTGGTTGTTGCTCAATGGGCATTTCGGTTAATTCGTCTAAGAATAGCGTGCCATTTTCAGCTTGTTCAAATACCCCGACCTTCTGGGCATTTGCCCCAGTAAATGCCCCTTTCTCATGACCAAAAAGCTCACTGCCAATTAAGTCTTTTGGAATAGCACCACAGTTAACACTGACAAGCTCCCCTTTGACCAAACTGGCATTGTGGATTGCTTGAGCGAACATTTCTTTACCTACACCGCTTTCTCCCATCAGCATCACGTTGGCATCGGTCTTTGCTACGCGCTCTATCATTTTATAAAGCTGCTTCATCTTTTCAGATTCGCCTAGAAGAACACCAAAATGGGCCTTGTTTTGTGCTGGTTTATTGGTTTTTAATTGAGGAGTCAGTGCTGTTTTAAAGTCATCGGCATCAATTGGCTTAGTAAGATAATTCAAGCCGTCATGACACAACTGAGACAAAGCTGACTTTACTGATGGATGGCCTGTCACTAAAGTGATGGGCGTTTTGTCACCTTGCCCTCTCAGTGCATCAACTAAGTGCAAGCCGCTGCCATCAGGCAACATAAAATCTAAAAAGATATGGTCAAATTTTTGGGTTTCTAGCCACTGTTTTGCAGCAGATAAGTCATTTGCAATATATGCCTCATGACCTAGGTGCTCAAGAATACGCGCAGCGAGCTCTGCAAACTCATTGTCATCATCTACAAGTAAAACTGTTTTCAATTGGATCCCTCTCGAATAATTTTGCGTTTATGCCACTGAGTGACTTAACAGTTAACTCTTATCTCACAACGCGCCTAATTGGGCGTCATAACGTTAAGGGCATGTTTTTGGATCACTATTTCAATGCTTTTAGCATGAAGAATCTCGCCATCAAGGGCGAAATTTTGCTCTTGCTCAAATTCTAAATTTATTTTTTCGCACTGCTTTACGCGAATATCTGAAAATACTCTATCGTGCTCAGGTAAAAGAAGCTCTGCGACTGTAATACTCTGCGCGCTTTCTGGTTTAAAAGGTAAAATGGTCACGTCTAACTTGCCATCATCATAAATTGGCTCACCATGCCCTTGCGCCAAGATAGTTGTTTTTGGCGCCGCATTGGCAACTACGAGGCTAACACATTCAATGTCAGAATACGCATTACCATCAAAACTCACCTTTAGCTTTAATGGCTTATTTTCGCTGACGGCTTCTAATAGGCTTTTTATGTAGGCAAATTGGCCAGACATATTTTTTTGTTCTCGATCGGCTTTTTCAATCATCTCTTCGCCAAAGCCAATCGCAGCCGCTAAAAGCGCCGTTTTATCATTGCAGGTCATGATATCTATGGGTTTAAGTCGGCCTGACAAAATGGCTTCACATGACGTGGAGATGGGCACTACTTTTGTTGCTGGCCCTAATAGTACCGTTGCTAGTGAATTCGCAGTACCCAGCGGGAGAATGCCAAATTTAACATCGCTTTTTATGATCCCGTGAGCAACCGCCGCTAATGTGCCGTCCCCGCCACCTGCAATAACCATATTGGGTTTATCCGAGGTTAATATTTGCTTCGCAAACACGGCAACATCGGTATCTGCCTCGGTGAAATGAATCGTTAAATGGTACTTACTGGTTAACAAGCCAATAATTTCATTCTCTGAAATAGACCATTTTTTCGCACCCGCCACTGGGTTAATAATCAATGACGCTTTATCTGTGTGTGCCAGCGCCTGACTTTCATGTAATTTTGTCAGTGTTTTGAGCTGATGCTTGTTCAGCCTAGCGCTTTCTCGACGTTGCTGAATTTGCTCAAGTACCTGTTGAACTGTGTCATGTTTATTTTTAAACAGTAAATATGCCGCACAATAAAACACTGAACGACCGCGACCTAAAGCGCAGTGCACCACCACTTTTCGACCTAATTTATGCTGCGCATCAATCCAAGCAATACCATGAGATAACTGCTCGCTTGTTGGGGGCTGATGATCAAGTACTGGAATATTGAGGTAATGCAGGCCTTGCTGCTCAGCTGACCAATTTAGTCCATCAAATTCAGCTGTGACATCTAAAATCGCTTCAATGCCTTGGGCTTTTAGCATATCAACATCGCTAGGAAACAAACGACAAGCAACAAATAAATTATCGGATAGAGGCTGAAATACATCCACGGTATCTCTTTTTCTTGCAAGCCCATTATATAGGTGAACGCCACTCAAATATGGCCAGAATAACCAAGTAATGTACCAAGGGATCTTGCCTGTGCTTTTTTTTCTAAAAACTGAAGGTGAGTTTGTGGCATAAGCAAAAGTAACCGAAAAGAAAGACAAGGTTATCCAAAGAATTGGCAATAAAAACCAAGTGCCTATGCTATAAATGGTGAGTGCGGCTAAGCATAAACTGACCGCTAAATAATACTTTAACATCTTCATTGCTTATCCTTAATTGCTTGTAGCGTGCTTTGTACGGCTTTCGGTTTTAACTCAAAGCCATAAGTGATTTCCGGTTACCGGTGACCGGTGACCGATGACCGATAATAGGTAACCGACTGCTAGCGTGACATTATAGATTGCTCTTTATTAACCTAAGCTTATCCATAAACTTAGCATGTATATTAGATAATCTATGGAGATGAACTTTTATTTATCAAGTCGAAGGCTAAAAACAGTGCACTCTCAATGTGTAAAGTGGTGACCTAAAAGCTACTCACCTTTTGCATTTGGTAAGGTTTCTCCTCCCACATTTTGCTCGATATTCTGGTGTTCTAGCCACAATTTGATATACAAGCCAGCAATGACAAATTCTGTAAAAATAGCGAGTAAAATACCCGGCCCAGCATGACCCTGTAATAACTCAAAAACGCCAAGACCAGCAAGCCCGCACATCGAAACAGCAATACTTAGGCTTATTGCTTGTCGTGACTCTGAATGTGCTGCATTTCTGCATACCCAAAGCAGTGTGGCTAAACCTAAAAACAGCATTGCCATTCTTCGACCGACAAAAAGAGCAGAGTTGCTTTGTTCAATACCAAATAGCCAAAAGAGCATTTCAGGGAATAGGATCAGAATAGAAAAAAGTGTAAAAGCAATGAGAGCGGTATAGGTACTAGTCGTTTTATAATTGAGCATATTCGTCCTTAAATTTTCAATGTTATGTCATCCATAACTATCACAAATACGATTAAAAGTCATACTCTAATAGTTGAACAGTGAGCTTTAGGTACTTTAACACGCTCAATTCACAAGTATTTTAAATACTTGTAGCTGATAAACTTACACGTAAAACACAAACCGTTAATTAGGCTTTAAATGAGCCATTCACCCTGCTTTTTTCTCTAAATACTTTTCTAGTTGTTGAAAAAGTTTATCTTGAATGATTGGCTTACCAATGTGTTCATCAAAACCGCTGTTTAGATACTCTTTCACATCTTCAAGTAACACATTCGCAGTAAGCGCAATAATGGGAACCGATTTATCTGTATCTCGTATTTTTTTACACGCATCAAGGCCATCCATTTCAGGCATTTGAATGTCCATCAAAATCAGATCAGGTGTGTGCTTTTCAAAAAGCGCTATTGCTTGCAGACCATTTTCAGCCATAACTATGTCAGCACGTGTTTTATTAATCATTGCTGACACAATAAGTTGGTTCACTTTATTGTCTTCTGCAATTAAGATTTTCCTGTTGGCGAAGTTCGGAACACATTCAAGTTTTGACTGCTGCTTTTTAGGCTTAATGTGACCACGCTCTAATGGTATTAACACATTAAACTCGGTGCCAACGCCCACCTGACTTGTGACTGAAATTGTTCCTCGCATTAACTCAATTAAGCTTTTAGTGATCGCCATACCAAGACCTGTACCGCCATACTTTCTAGTGGTTGAAGAGTCGGCTTGAGTAAAGCGTCCAAATAGTGTTTTTAAAGCTTTGTCGTCCATGCCTATACCTGTATCAGCCACAATTAAACATAGGCAAGACTCACCTTGATGAGTTTTTTGCTCTAGAGTTAATGTAATTGTGCCCCGCTCTGTAAACTTAGCGGCATTGGTTATTAGGTTTGAGATAACTTGCTTAACACGCGTAGGGTCACCTAGCCAAGCATCTGGGCAATCTGCTGATATTTTTTTCTCGACCTTGACTTGCTTGTTAGTTAACTTAATTGCGAGCTCACTCAACACGGAATCTATGATCTCGCCAATCGAGAAATCGACTTTTTCAAGATTAAGCATATTCGCTTCGATTTTAGAAAAGTCGAGAATGTCATTAATAATGGTTAATAAAGAAAGTGAAGAGTTCAATGCATTGTCTAACAACCCTTTTGCTGACCCAGAAACTTGCCCGTCTAATAACTGCAGCGCGCCTAAAACGCCATTCATCGGAGTTCTAATTTCATGGCTCACAGCGGCAAGAAACTGACTTTTAGCGATATTGGCTGTTTCTGCCTTTTGCTTTGCTCTTAAAAGCGCTCTTTGTGTTTGCTTGTGCTCGGTCATGTCTTGAACAACAGACCAAATATATTTTTTGCCATCAATGTCTTTCATCATTATTCCAGATAACAAAACAGGATAAAGATGTCCGTCTTGGTGAATATATTCTTTTTGATAAGGCCCGTATCGCCCTGTTTGCTCTAATTGGGTTAATTGCGCTTGCTCTTGAGACTGGTACTTTTCAGGTGTTAGTTGCCAGTAATCCATTGAGTTTAGTGCTTCAACAGTATGGCCAGTAAAACGGCTAAATTCGTCGTTAATATATTCGAATGCACCGTCTTCAAAACGATTTATTGCTATTCCTATGGGCGCAAGGTTTACAAATTTCGCAAATTTTTGTTGCTCAAACTCGTAAGCCTGCTCAAGGTGCTTTTGTTCATCGATGTCTTCTAAACTACCAACCATATATGTAGGCTCTGATAGTGAATTAACCTCTGACTTACCTTTTACTCTAAACCACCGATATTCACCGTTTTTACATTTCAGTCTAAATTCAGCTTTATATTTTCGGCCTTGGTTGATGAAACTATTAATTTGAGTAAGAACATCATATTTATCTTCAGGATGTAAACGGCTCTGTAACTCTTCAACCGACGGCGCAATTTCTCCTTCTTCAAAACCCAACAAGGCATAAAGCTTAGGAGACTAATAGTGAAGATTTTTAGTGATATCCCAAGACCATAAGCCAACATCTGTTCCCTCTATGGCAAGGTTATATCTGTGATTACTTATTTCGAGTTTATCGGCATACTTTGCTGCACGCTCTGACTCCTTTCTTAACTGCTCTGTTTTTAACGCAACTTCAGACGTTATCTGCTCATTTATTACTGCCAACTTTTCTTTCTGGGCTTTTTCAACAGAAATATCAGTAACAAACGCAAATAGCACCTCTTCGCTTCCATGTTGTAATAAATGCCCTCTAATTCGTACTGGAAACACTTCGCCAGACTTTTTTTGATGCTGAGTTTCAAATTCTATATTTCTCTTTTGCTGCATTTCTTGCCAAAACTCAGGCCAGACCTCGCGCGGAAATAATGGGTCCCATTCCCAGACATGCATACCGACCAATTCTTCACGGGAGTAACCGAGTTTTTTACAAGCTGCGTCGTTTACGTAGAAAATTTCAGAGTCAGACCGCATCCAAAAAACTTCATCAGCAGCCATTTCGGTAGAAAAAATTAAAAACTTATAAAGATCGTCCGTGTTAAGCTCATTTGGAAAAGGACTATTCACGAATGCCTCGTTAATTTCATTCAACGATACATTGATGCCCGAATCTTTATTCATATATTTGCAATTGAGACACTATTTTCTTCAGTATAGATTAGAAAATAAAAATTGCTGAAAAGCCTTTTAATTCGTCACATATTAAAAATATTGAATTGAGATTGCACATGAATTTATTAAACATAGAGCAATAGAGAAGGTCGTTTATGGAAATACCCGCGAGTGAAAAAATCACTTCGCGAGTTTTGAAGTAAGCGGCTAAAACAAGATTTAACCGAATGAACGCGCTTTTAAGTACGCTTCGCGGCTTTGCATATTCGCAAGATAACCAGCGATATTTTCACGGCCTTGTAGCAAGTTTAGGCTACCAGCAATTTCAAGTGTAATAGTCATCATAATATCGGCCGCAGTAAACTCATCTCCAGCAAAATAAGTTTGTTTAGCGAGTACCGAATCTATGTATGAGAAGTCTAGGTTTAGTTCTTTGGCAATATACCCATCCATCGGGTTGGTGCCACTGCGCTCTTCCATCTGCATCAGCAAGCTAGTGATCACTGGCAAGCCTAAAGAGCCCTCAGCAAAATGCGACCATTCAACGTACTGGTAATAAGCTTTGCTGCCCTTCTCTGGGCGTAAACGCTGCTCTGTGTCTTGGTCAAGAATGTACTCCATAATCGCACCCGATTCACAGATCACAATGTCATTGTGCTCAATGATTGGCGCTTTATTTAATGGATGTATTTTACCTAGACTTGCTGGCGCTAAACGCGTAGCTGCATCGCGCTCGTGTTTCTCAACTTCATATGGCATGCCAAGTTCTTCTAATAGCCATAACACGCGTGTTGAACGCGATTGATTGAGATGATGTACCTTTATCATATTTTGATCCTGTGTGTTGCGATGAATAATCTTTAATCTAAGTGCTCTGGACCCACTTGCACGACCAATTTGCCAAAGTTTTCACCTTGTAATAATCCGATAAATGCAGCCGAAGCATTTTCAAGCCCACTGACTTTATCTTCTTTGTACTTAATTTGCCCTGACATCAACCAAGGCACCATGGCTTGCTGAAACTCGTCATAGCGATGGCCATAATCGTCAAATACAATAAAGCCTTGCATTTTTATACGCTTAACGAGCAAGTTCCCCATGAGTAAGCCCATACGATCAGGCCCTTCAGGTAAATCAGTGGCATTGTATTGAGCAATTAAGCCGCAAAGTGGCACCCGTGCTTTTGAGTTTAAGAGGGGTAATACGGTGTTAAACACTTTTCCGCCCACATTTTCAAAATAAATATCTATGCCATTGGAGCAAACGGTTGCCAATTGTGATTCTAGGTCTGCGTCATTGTGGTTAAGACACGCATCAAAACCGAGTTCACGCACAGCGTAATCACACTTTTCTTTACTTCCGGCGATGCCGACGACTTTACAACCTTGTAACTTGCCTATTTGGCCAACCAAGCTACCCACTGCGCCTGTAGCTGCGGCAACAACCAGTGTTTCGCCTTTTTTCGGCTGACCGATGTCCATCAAGCCCATATAAGCGGTTAGCCCCGGCATACCTAACACGCCTAAGCCATAAGATGGGTTTTCCATTGCTGAATCTAGTTTGATCACCCCTTCGCCATTCGAGACGCTGTAATCTTGCCAACCACTAAATGCGACAACCAAATCGCCTTGTTCAAAACCTTGATGATTTGAAACCTCAACACGGCAGATACTGCCACCAACCATTACCTCACCTAAAGCGACTGGTGGCGCATATGATTTGGCATCATTCATACGCCCACGCATATAAGGGTCTAAAGATAGGTAAATGGTGCGGAGTAAAATTTCACCCTCTCCCGCTTCTGGGATAGCCGACTCTACAAGGTTGAAGTTGCTTAACGTTGGTGCCCCATGAGGGCGTGAATTCAAAGTTATTTGGCGATTAACATTACGATTTTGATTCATATTAAATCCTTCTTTTTAAAGTTGTTAGCCAATTACTCAGCTAACAATTTCACCAAAAACTCACCTACCGCATGGGCACTTGCTGGGTTTTGACCTGTCACTAAACGGTCGTCTTGAATGACAAATTCATTCCAAGGTTGCACCTTGCTATATTGAGCCGCTTTTCGTGTCAACGCTTCTTCTAATAAGAAAGGAATATCATTGATGGTGCCAAAGTCGACTTCTTCTTCTCGGGTAAATGCAGTGACTTCTTTGTCCGCAATTAATAATTCGCCATTGCTGAGTGTAATTGGCAATAATGCAGCTGGGCCGTGGCACACTGCCGCAATGATCCCGCCCGCTTCATAATGCTTGGCTGCCATTGCAGCAACTTCTTCGTTGCTTACTAAGTCTGACAGTAAGCCAAAACCACCTGGATAGAAAATAGCATCGTAGTCGTCTACGTTAACCTGAGAAACAGGCACGGTATTGTTGATCTGCGTTTGGAATGACGCGTCTCCTAATACCTTATTATTCACCTCATCACCCTCAATGTCGGTGCCATACAGTGGTGCTTTACCACCTTGAATAGAGACAATATCAAACCCAATATTATTCGCATTTAATACATCAACAACATGCGTTAGCTCTGGTGCATAGGTACCATTAGCTTGATCTGTACTGCCGAGTGTTGCGTGATTAGTGACTGGAACAAGTACTTTTTTCATGATGATTACCTTAACTCAGTGTTGTCATAAAGTTGTTTGATGCCTTTGTGCAAGCTGCTAAAAAGACGATAAGGACACTGTATATTATTCCCCAATGAATGATAATTAGCTAAATCAGTGAAACTCTTTTGCTATTTAGCAACAGTCAATACAATGAATTGATCCAAGCTTATAAGATACGGCGCTGCCCTTTGAAAGATCGCTTTTCTATTTATTTCTTTTAAAAGCCTAAAATAAAAAAGGCCATTCGCTTTAACGAATGGCCTTCAATCAAAATAAGTTAGACAAAGAAAGCGATTAATTCACTTCGTCGTAAGTTGGCAGTGCGGGCATTGCGCCAAGCTTTGTGCAGGTATAGGCCCCACACTTGACTGCAAACTCAGCGGCATCAATCAGCTTCTCAAGATTTGTGTTCAACTGGGATTGCTCTAATTGCTGCTGAGCTAAAGCGAATAAAAAGCCACTTATTAAACTATCTCCTGCCCCAGTGGTATCAACAGCGTTAATGGTCGGGGTTGCAATTGAATGAGTCTGTTGTGGCGTGATCAATTGCACTGGATTTTTCCCATCTGACACCAAGATCACCTGAACACCCAGCTCGCATAATCGCTGAATATATCGCTCTGTTGAAAGCGATGCCGCTTGGCTTAAATATTCAAGCTCTTCTAAGCTAAATTTTAAGATGTCACAATGCGAAAAACAGGCCTCAACGCGAGCCGGTAAATCAGCTAAATCGTGCCAGAGATTTAATCTAAGATTGACATCAAAACTAATGATTTGCCCATGCGCTTTGGCCTGCTCTAATAACGCCATATGCGTTGCTGTAATTGACGAGTCCGTTAAGGTATTCGAACAAAAATGGTAAATACCTGATTGCGGCCAATTGAATTCATTAAAGTCATCCATTGATACGCTGATATCTGCCGTTTGTTGACGATAAAAGCTAAATTGTCGCTCTTTGTGCTCATCGAGCTGAACAACCGCCAGCGCGGTGTTTGCTTCTTTGATAACCGGACAATGTGCCGTATCTACCCCATAATGTTGCAATGTCTTAGCAATGGTCTGCCCGAATGCATCATTCGATAGCCCACCTAAAAACGCACTGTGACCACCTAGTTTGGCAAAACCCACAGCGGCATTGGCGGGTGCCCCGCCCACAATGGGAAGCAAAGCTTCGCCATCGTGAGGTAAAAGGTCCATTAATGCTTCGCCAAAGCAAGTTAGTTGCATGGTCGTTTGTTCAGTCATAATAACTCCAACTCAATATGCGGTTTAGAATTGATAGTTCAATGTGAACGACGTCGTACGGCCATTAATGCTTCGTGCGCGAATAATGTCGTTAGCTGGTACGCTGCCCTCTTCTGCTTCTGTTATGCCCACCGTATCAAACAGGTTATTGATGTTGAGTGAAACAGATAAGTTGTCAGTCACGTCATAGCTTGCAAATGCATTAACCTGCGTGTAGCCATCGAACTTTAAGTCATTATTATCTTGTGCGTACGCATCTGTGGTGCCGATAAAGCTTAAGCCAACCGCGCCTTGCTCCATGTTGTAACGCGCCATCAGTGAGTAGATAAAATCAGCTTGACGACGAGGCGTGTTACCCACTACTTCAGGTGTTAATGCATCTTTGGCAATTTCTGCATCCGTCCAAGTCACATTACCTCTGAAGTCGAATGACCCCACAAAGTAAACCCCCTCTAGCTCAATGCCTTTTGCTTCGTACTGGCGATCAAAGAACTTTTGACTGGTTGCTTCAAAGTTTTGCTCTTCTGTTTCAGCATAAAATGCCGTTGCAAATAAACTGCCGTTTTCAAAACGTTGCTTTAAACCAAACTCATATTGGGTTACTTCATCAATGGCATCTTCTTTGGCCACGCTGCCGTCGGCGTTTACTTTACCAAACAGTAATCTATCAGCATTTGCACGTGCACCTTCACTGATACGGCCAAACACAGCTTGTGTTGGGTTGATTTGATAATTAGCACCGATTGAATAACTGGTGTAGCTCCAGTCATAGTTCACAGCACTTGGGTTTGCGATATCGATGCCAGCGACTTGCTCTTCTGGTTTTGAAATAACGCCGTCACCATTAATGTCTCGTTGTGACACTACAGCACCCGCATACGTGCCTTTGGCCTCTCCCGAGTCATAGCGCACACTTGCATCTAGGGTGATATCGTCAAATTGAGAAGATACCGCCAAATAAGGCGCTCGCGTTGAATAGTCTGTGTCGTAGTTACGTTGACAACAGTTGCCCCATGCTGGCGTGCCATAGGCATACAAACCGTTTTCTGAATATGCAGTACCGTCAGCTGCAAATACATCAACGAGCGCGGCATTATCGCCCTGTAACTCCATTAAATAAGAGTTCCAAAGCCAAGACATGGCAATGGTTTGCTCAGATGCATAAAAACCAAATGTAACTGACGTATCATCGCTTAATGATTTAGTTAACTTGGTGTCATTAACCATTGAACCGAAATCACGCATTTCAACATCAAAAGTGTGAATACGCATCAATGTGTCATCATTAAAGGCTGAACCTGCTTGTGGACCGTTTGCATAATGTAAGGTGGCACCTTCTCCAGCAATACTTGCAGCGATATTTGATGCACTGCCAACCTCAGCAGGGAAAGGAGAATTAAAAGAGCCTTTCACACTTGCAACACGAAAACGGTTTTCTATTTTCCAATCATTACTAAGATCAAAACTGGCTTCTACACCCACACTGTCTACTTGTGGATGCATACCATCACGCATATCGCCTTGGCGAATTTCATTATTTGCGCCTAAGCCTTGTGTTTTAATAAAGTACGCCGAGTGTGGTGTATCAGATAAAGCGTCAAAGTTGGCTAACGAATCGCCATTTGAGCGCATTGGCATTGGTAAATAGCTGGTGCTACGATCGTCTAAATGCTTTAGATACAAACGCACATAACCGTTATCAAACTCTTTGGTTAAATTAGCTTTGATCTGGCCGCCTTTGTTGCCTGTGTAACCTGTGTCTCTTGGCCCTTCACCTTGGCGAACAAAACCACCGATATGAAAGCGCACACTGTCAGATAAGTAAGTACCAAATTCAAAGTCGGTTCTGAACTCATCATAATCTAAACCAAAGGTTGTCGCGATACTGCCTGACTCGCTGTCACCTGTTTTAGAAATAAAGTTGATGATACCGCCCGGTGCATTACTTGCTGCCGTAGACGCAGAGCCACCACGAATAGACTCGACAGATTGGACAGTGTTATCTAGGCGCAAAAAGATATCAGCATTACCAAATGCAATATCACCAAACTGTAAAACTGGTAGCCCATCTTCTTGAAGCTGTAAAAACTTAGCCCCACCCGATGCAACTGGTAGGCCACGCACTGCAATGTTTGCATTACCTTCACCGCCCGTCGACTCAGAGCGCACACCCGGTAATATTCTAAATGCTTCAGCGGTGGTTCTAGGTGTTGAGACATTGATCTGCTCTGCAGAGATGCTGCTCACTGACACACTAGATGCCATCACGGTGCGACGTTGAGGCACACCTGTAACAATTATCTTTTCTAATTCATTTTGTGGCTTTGCGGTATTTGCTTGTTGTTCTTCAGCCAGTGTTTGAGTGCTGATCGCGAGTGCGATAGCGCTTAGGGCAAACCAAGTGGGGTTATGTGTTCTCATAATGTGCCTCATTGTTGTTCAATTTAAAGTATGGCACCACGAATGTGGATTTTCTTACTTAATCGATTAAGTAAGTTAGCAAAAATGTCATCTTTTGCAATAAAAAAGTGCTCGATTATTGTGCTTAGTTTATTAAGTAGTTGTTATAGATAACAAAAAAGTGTCCAACTCGGTGCATCCAAATTGGCAGATTTGGTGCAGTTGAACACTTTGACAAGGGGATTTGATTTAAGTTAAGCGTGAGCTAAACGCGCTTTTGCTGGATCTTTAAAATAGTTGTACAACATGCCTAACATAAGTAATGCAGCAAAGCCGGTTGCCAATGCAAAGCCATATTCAATATGACCAAAGTGATCGCTCACGATACCCATCAATAAAGGCGCAACCGCTGCTGACAAAGCAGTAAAGAATAAAATCACCCCGGCGACAGAGCCGTGTTGATGTTTCTCAAAACAAGAGATCCCTTTTGAGTTCAGGGTCGGATAAATCATCGACATAAATAAGCCACTCAGTGGCAATGTAAACACAGCTGCATCTACACCAAACAGGTAAGTTGCTAAATAACATAAGAATATCGCGCTACTGAGTGCAAGCATCACGCTCTGCCACGAGAATAAATTCAACAACCATACAGCCATAAATCGACCCACAGCACGCAGTATAAAGAAAATAGTCAATGCATAAGTTGCCAGTAACGTCCAATCACCTTGGTAGGTTTTAAGCAAGGTTGGCATCCAGACATAGATTGCAACTTCAGTCGCCACATAAAGCGCAATGGCAGCAGAAAAACCAAGGGCATGCTTGTCTTTTAACATCATAAGCGTTTGTTTAAAGCTCGCCTGCTCGTTGCTTTTTTTCACTGTTTTAGCAGGGAAAGACACCTTAAAAGTCGCCAAACATAGCAACACACACATGGCGCCTGCCAGTAAATATAGGTACTTCCAACTGACGCCAGCAACCAACATATAACTAACAATAGCCGGACCCACTATGGCACCCACAGCAAAGAATCCCTCTACGGTATTCATGGTTTTAGTATGCGCTTTGCTTGATGGTGTTAGATCGCCAAGTAAAGCCAGCGCCGCGGTTTTAAACAAGCCAATTGCCAGACCAATCATACTTAACAGGCCGACAAATAGCGTAAATGTATTGCCGACAGCAAAACCAAAACACGCCACAGAGAATAATAAAAAGCCAATAATTATGGTGGGCTTATGGCCTATTTTATCTGCTAAAAAACCAAGGCACAGGCCACTAATGGCAATCCAAATCATGGGCGCATAATGAAAAGCACTGGCTTGTGTCATGGTTAGGTTATATTCGCTGATCAGCTCTGGAATAATCACGCCCACCGCGTCTGAGGTCATCGCAAACATGAAAAACATCATGTAGGTCAACCAGCGAAGCGTCGATAAGTTGTGTGTTGTCATAATGGTTACCTCGAGGGTTAATACCAACTTTATTAAGTGGTTAATTCAGTTGATATAACTGGCTGATCTTAAATAAGTCTAGCCTGTATCAGGCCAGCTTCAGCCAATTTTTATTGTAAATAGTACTTGAATATCTTTGATTGCTGATTAAAGATATAACTTAATCGATTAAGAATCAACTTTGAGATATTGAGTGCGACTATGAAAAACCAAGTGCAATTGATCACCTATGCAGACAGGCTTACAGGGAGTGGCCTACCAGTGTTAAAGCAGATGCTTGACGGGCCGCTGGTAGGTCTATTCTCTGGCGTACATATTTTGCCTTTTTACTACCCTATCGACGGTAGCGATGCGGGGTTTGACCCAATTGACCATGCACAAATTGATAGTCGCTTAGGTAGCTGGCCAGATTTAAAAGCGTTAGGCGAAGACTATGAAATAATGGCTGATCTCATCGTCAACCACGCTTCTGGTCAATCTCCAGAGTTTTTGGATGTGCTTGAAAATGGGACAGCATCTAAGTATTGGAGTATGTTTTTAAAAGAGCAAGATGTGTTTCCAAATGGCATCACAGACGAAGAAGCCGCCGCTATTTTTAGACCTCGACCCACCAGTTGTTTTACACCTAAGACATTGGCTTCAGGCGAAGTTGTTAATTTCTGGACGACCTTTACCGACAACCAAATTGATATAAATGTTGAAACCGAAGCAGGTAAAAATTACTTAGATAAAGTACTCAACTTATTTGCCAACAATGGGGTGAAGATCATTCGTTTAGATGCCGCAGGTTTTGCCATTAAGCGCGCAGGTACCAGCTGCTTTATGACCGATGAAGCCTTTGCTTTTATTAAACAACTCTCAAAACAAGCCAATGAGATGGGCATGGAAACCATTGCCGAAATTCACAGCCATTATCAGACCCAAATTGCGGTTGCAGAGAAAGTAGACCGCGTGTACGACTTTGCGCTGCCACCACTCATCTTACACACTTTGTTTACGCAAAATGTGGATGCCTTGGTGTCTTGGCTGACCATTGCGCCGCGTAACTGCTTGACTGTGCTCGACACCCACGATGGTATTGGTATTGTTGATGCGGGTCCTGAAGGTGAAAAACCGGGGTTACTCAATGCAGCTCAAGTCGACAGCTTAGTTGAACAGATCCATGAAAATAGCAATTCACAAAGTCGTCAAGCGACCGGTGCAGCAGCCAGCAACGTCGACTTATATCAAGTGAACTGCACCTATTATGATGCCCTCGCCCGCAATGACTTAGACTACTTAACAGCAAGAGCTATTCAGTTCTTCTCACCGGGTGTACCACAGGTTTATTATGGTGGTTTACTTGCATTGCATAATGACATGGCATTACTTGATAGCACCAATGTTGGCCGAGATATTAATCGCAGCTATTTAACGCCAGAAAAGGTCTATATTCAATTACAAAAACCTGTGGTTAAAGCACTGTCAGAACTCATTAAATTGCGTAATGAAAGCCAAGCTTTTAATGGTGCATTCTCTTTGCAAGGCGCTGACAGTTTATTGATCATGGAGTGGGAAAATCAGCAGCACACAGCCTGTTTGAAAATTGATTTTGAAACACAGCAAATTGAAATGACCTTTGCTGATGGAAAAGGCACTAAGCGTTTTAATATCGCGGATTTACTTAAGTAACCTGAGCTCTAGATACAAATCTCATAACCAAAGCTCAGACTACTTAGTATCTGTTAATTGCTCCAAAGATGTTAGGTCGACTGGCCTAACTTAAGGTTGAAAGGCAGCATAACTTGCTGCTTTTCTTTATTTATAAACAGCTCAGCCGCTTGTTGCCCTTTATTCTCACTGTTTTGGTGAATGGTGGTAATGGCTGGTTGAAAAAGCTCTGCTTCATCAATACCGTCAAAGCCTACAATTTTAAGCTCCTCAGGGATCTTAATGCTCTGCGCTTGGGCTTCTCTCGCTGCGGCGAGTGCAATTAAATCACTCATACATAACAACACATTGGGTCGAGGCGATGTATTTAATGCTTCTTTGGCAGCAATGCGCGCATAACGTTCGCTACTCTCAGGTATATTCCAAGTTTTATCATCCGCAATGACGATCCCCAACTCATTGATAGCTTGACGAAATCCAGCCAGACGTTGATGTGCAATAGAAGTATTAAGTTCAGGCAAATGATGGTCATACACTCGGCAGATAAGCTCAGTATCAAGCAAGCGTAGGCCTAAAATAGCTGCCTCAATGTTATCACTTGTGTTATCACTTGTGCTAACACTGGTCGTTTCAAAACCTGTAAATGCTTGTTTCGCGACTGTGTAAGCGGCTTCATGATTATTGATATTCACACTGGCTTTGTTGTCTAACTCAAAATCGACCGTCACGACATGCTTGCTGAGCGCTTCAAGGTGAGTGATTAATTTGGTATTACGAGGGCGGCCATAGCAAATAAAACCATCAACAAAATCGACAATATCATTGACGCTTTCAGCATTACCCGAGAAAAGCAGTAAATTAATACCTTGAGGTTCAAGCACTTTGGCAACACCGCGCATAAAGCTGCTCGCCACCGGATCTGACACCATGTATTCAACGCTGTCAGGAAGCACGAGCGCGACAATGTTGAACGTGCCTTTTCGCAACGAACGTGCTGCTTTATTTGGCCCAAAGTAACCGAGTTCATGGCACGCAGCGAGGATTTCTTCACGCTTTGCTTTCGACAGCTGATCTGGTCGATTAAAAGCATTTGAAACGGTGGCATTCGACACACCTAAATGTGCAGCGATACTCTTTAGCGTCCATTTTCTGTCGGTCATTAACGTTGAAACCCTGAGCAAACAATAACTATAAGTGAAGATAGTAATAAATTTACTTATTAAAAGACAGCCAATCTTCTTTGCTATTTAAGATAAGTGATTGTTAAATAACACCTGCAAATATTTACGAAATAGGCAAAGTAGTGATGGACAGTTTTGAAGGCATTTTTGAATTTGTGGCTGTTGCAGAAAGCGGTGGCTTTTCGGCGGCTGCAAAAAAGTTAAACTGCTCCACCAGCCATGTCAGCCGACAAGTTTCTCGCTTAGAAGAACGCTTAGGCTCGCGCCTTTTGGCACGAACCACTCGCCAAATTAGCCTGACTGAAAATGGCGAGTTTTACTACCAACAGTGCAAGCAACTCGTCACAGGCTTACAACAAGCAAACGAGCAATTGAGCCAGCAGCAATATCAGTTATCTGGCACGCTCAGAGTCAGTGCCGCAGGTGGTTTTGCCGAAAGTTACATCGCCCCTGCTCTAATGGAATTTGCCAAACAGCATCCCGAGCTCAATATTGAAATAGACTTCAATTCTCGACTGGTTAATTTTGTTGAAGACGGTATCGACTTTGCCATTCGCTATGGCGAATTGAATGATTCAAACCTCATCGCCCGTAAGTTAATTAGCCGCTCTATGATGGTGGTTGCCAGCCCTGAATATCTCAAAATCTATGGTATACCAAACCATCCCAACCAACTAAAAAGCCATCGCTGTATTATCGCCAATAACGACCACTGGGCGTTTAATATCGACGGAACCAAACAAAGTGTGAAAGTCACTGGTAACTGGCGTAGCAATAACGCCAATGTGGTACGCGAAGCCTGCGAGCAAGGTCTGGGTATCGCCTATATGCCCGAAAGCACCTTCACAGAATCAATCGAACAGCAAAAGCTGGTACCGCTTTTAGACTCATATTGCATTAAAGGCGCTACCAGTTGGATTGTTTATCAAAACAAGCAATTTATGCCGCTTAGGGCACGCCTAGCCATAGACTTTTTATTAGAGCGGTTTGCAAAGTGGTAAATTAAAGCTGCATTCAGATTAGGTGTTTAAACCTTTATTTACTTAAATATTTTATGTGTGTATAACGCTAGTTAAATTATAAAACCATCTGATTTTTATGTTGAAAAACCTACTATTTTTATTTCTTTTCCTAAGTACGCCTGTATTTGCAAAAGAAACTAATTCTCCAATTCATGCCGTCTCTTCGTTCCTAGAAAACATGAAGAGTAAAAATTACTCTACTGCTTCAACTTTTATCTCAAAAGCTGAACTCAAATGGCTAAAGCAATCAACACTACCACTGCTTAAAAACAAAGAGTTTATTGAGTCATATGGCATTCAATCATTAGATGATAATGAAATTAGTTCGCTTACTGATGGCGATATTTTTGAACTATGGTCTTATATAGCTCTTGAGATAAGAGATAAAAGTTTTGGAAGCTATGTTCCTGAAAACGTTCTAGGCTCAATAAGAGAAAACGACATATTAGCGCATGTAGTTGTTAAAGATATCATTAATCCTGAGCATGAAGCTCTAGTTTATACTGTAAATCTAGAAGAGAATACTTGGAAAATAAAGTTACCTAGGATTGTAAAAGGAACAGTAACAATTTCTAAAAAAATTTTTTAACCTCAGTGTCATTACTTAAGCATAAACTGCTGTTCCAAATAGCCTAAAGAGTTAAAAGCGGTCTCGAATAATATTTAAAATATGCGCCAAGAGTTCAATTTCAAGGCGCATTGCCTTCAGTAATTTAATCTTTAGAATGATTCATCTTATTGAATTGAGATGAAGCTTTAAGCACTGGTGTTTTATCAGATTGCTCGTCAACTTTGATTGGCGGCAGCCTTTTGTCTTCAGGAATATCTTCTAAACGGCGCAGCGTATTCACCTGAATGTGTGGCCATAATGTTGTTTCGCCACTGGCACCAAACATAAATTCAAAGTCAACGATTTGCTCATATTGCAGCTGTTGAATGACTTTATTCTTCCCATTATGGTCTTTTTCGTCTAATTCGATTTCTTCGAGCCACATTCGGTGGCGCATTCTCGCAACGCGGCAATAACGATGGATCATGACATTGTTAACGGTGCCACCTTGAACGCCTGTTTCATGTTGAGAGTCCAGCTCTATTTTCGCGTATTTTCTAAACTTTAACCCTTCATTAGCTTCACTTAATTTTAGATTCGGCTGAACTGTGTAGGGAAACTTGGCACCAAAGTCGTTGTAGTTAAAGATGCGCTGAAAATAAGCTCTTGCACTGTTTACACCCCTATGTGCAGGCGGTTGCATATCAGAGTCCACTAAGTCTTCGCGTGGTACATAAGTCCAATCAGGTTTTTCTAGCGAACCAGGGGTTAAGTCTCTCTCGGGATTTATACCCATAGTCGGTGAAATTGCTAAGTACTGCTGTTCCCATAAATCCGCAATATGCGGTGGTTTCATTTCTGTGAACGGCTCTTTTATATGCTGCGTTTCGGTGATGTTACCTGTGATATGTATGGTTGTACCATGAGGAATAACACCAGAACGTGAGATAGAATGAGGTGGCACAAATTGCGGCCCAAGTTCTCCAGATCCTATTACAGGCTCACCATCATCGTCTCTAACTGAGTCATCAGTTGAGGTGTGTTTAAACATGGTTGGCGGGTTTTGATATGGACCATCGGCTTGCCAAGGCATTTGATTATCCCCCAGCCACAAATACATACCATTTTCAAAATGTTGCAATGTACCTTTATTATCAATAATGGCTGTTTCGTACTTTAATGCCGCATTAAACTGCTCGTTTGAACCGCCCCTATTGCGAACAGGTTCGTTCACTTGGGTGAATTTTAGCTCTTCTGTATATTCTTGAGATTTAAAATGAAATACCCCAAAAATGGTTTCAGATGATGTGCCCGGTGACGGCATACAAGTGGTATGTAAGCCTTTAGGTCCATCTTTCCAATTCACCCAAGTGCCAGTGAGCTCAGATAAAATACCAAACTGAGGTGATACGGGTTGGCCCTCTTCCCATTCTAGATAGGGTTTTACTGATGAAACTTGTGGTTCCTTATTCATGGTAACTCTCCTTAACGCATTCTTCCTATGAATGACTAGCTGATTAAACTGCTACAAAGTTAGCTTTCAAACCAAACATTTCACCCTTAGGTTTGGTATTGAAATCGCGTGCTGATTGCTGAACTTTCGCTCACTCAATCTATGTGACCCAATTAAAATGGCCCACTATCGTTAACAATTCAATTACATTAGCTTACACGGCGCCCACTGTTAGCTCATAGTTGAGCCAAGAAGATATGAAGAAGAGTAAATTAGAAAAGCGCTAGAACAGCGCCCATAAATTAAAGAAGTAAATAAGCGAACATACATTCATATGCTCGCAAAACCAGTATTTAGCCTTTAAAAGCAACTAAAAATACTTAACCCAGCGCGCTGATGTTTTGCGTTTATAACCCGCAAACCATTTACATAGTGGGTATAAAAGTACACTTAAGCACATTGCAAACAGCCACACTTGCCAGACATGATAAAAACCAAAATATGCAGTCTGATCACTGCCATAATGCATATTAGTGCCAAATAGCCACTGTGCCACTATGCTAGCAACAAGCAATGCATATAAATGCGTGATATAGAAAAACATAGGGGCAGAACCCAATATTCTTACAGGCTCTAACACCTTGAATACGCTCGTTTCTAACACCGCTAACACAAAGGCTCCTACTCCCAATGTAAGTAGAATAAAATCAAGAGACGGCGGATACTTGGTGAAATTAAAAAAGTCCATCACAGTCAAAAGCGCGGTTGCCTGTTGAGACCAATCAAGGGTTTCACCGTAAATGTTTAACCCTCTTAACATTAATAACCCTAATAAAAGTACGGCGCCACTTTGCAACAATATCGTTTTTCGCTTTTGCGAAGGTACCGAACTCGAAAATAAAGGCCCCACCGCATAGCCACACAAAATAACCCCGATCCAAGGTAAAACTGGGTAAGAGGCTTTTATCTTAATGAATGCATCTGTGACTAAATATCCTCGGTCATGCAAAATCGTCCATAGCGAATACCCCATTTCATTTGCCGCAAATTCAATGGGCGATAATAAGTTATGACCAGCGACTATGCTTATACCTAATATGGCGATAATGCTTCGAGGTAAAGCGACCACAATGGCTAAAGCCACCATGCTCACCCCTATCGCCCAGATAACTTGCAAGTACAATGTTTGATAAGCGCCAAACCAAGAGAAATTGACCAATGTCATTTCAAGCAAGATTAGAAATAAGCCACGTTTTAGCAAAAATGATTGAGCTGAACGCTTTGCACCGTTTGCGGGGTTTTCATATAACCACGCTGATAGACCGGTCAAAAACACAAAAATGGGCGCACAAAAGTGGGCACTTAAACGGGTAAAATAAAGATCAGGACTCGTCGTTTGAATGTCCATTGGATCAAGCACTTGAGCATGTAAGAAAAAACGCTCTCTGACATGATCAACCAGCATGAATAACATCACGATGCCACGAAGTATATCGATGGACGGCAAGCGCGTTTTACTGTTTTGAAGATGATTCATTACACTCTTTCTCGTGTTTTAAACGAAAAACAGCCTAAATAACCACTTAACCAAGGTTTGGTTAAGTGCAATTACTCAGACTGCTATTTTTCAATTACTAAAATGACTTAGAGCACACTAAGACATTAACTCACAGTGAAGATCAGAACTGATATTTAATCGTTGCACTGTAAGTTGTCGGTGAGCCCGGCATAGTCCAAAGTTTGTGGTAAGAATTTTCAAAGTAGGCCTTATCAAACAGATTGTTGATATCGAACTTCATACTTACCTTGTCATTTACTTCAATCGACGCTGACAAGTTAACGAGCGTGTATGATGGCAAAATAAAGTTTGCATCTGTTGTTTCGCCCAAACGATCACCCACATAATTCACAGTTGCACCAAGGTAAGACGCTTTACCTAACAGTGTGGTGTAATGCTTTAGTGCAACATGGCCTATATGATCAGCAATATTAATTAAGCGCGAGCCTTTTGGAATTGGTACCCCCCAATCGGCATTAATCACATCATTTGCTGTTTTTGCATCTGTATAAGCGTAAGCAAGTTCAAGTACTGTGTTATCTGTCAGCTCAGTGGTTAACTGAAAATCCACACCTTGGCTTTCAACTTCGCCTAACGTTGCCGATAACCCCGTATCTGGCTCAGCAGTGAGCATATTGGTTTTTTTTGCATCAAAAAGGGCTATGCTACCCGAGAAGCGCCCCGCAATATTTTGCCACTTTGCGCCAATTTCAAATGACTTAGTTTCTTCTGGCTCGAACGCATTACGGTTTGAATCAAGACCCGGATTTGGCCTAAAACCTTCGGCATAACTCGTATAAAGATTAACTTGGTCATTCGCACTATAAATAAAGCCTAAGCGTGGGGTAAATTCGGTTTGCTCTTGGCTTTGCGCTTCATCGCTGCGTAAGTTAAGAATGTCTTGTTCAAATTTATCAACACGTACACCCACTAATACTTTCGACTTTTCAGTCAGTTCAATCAGATTCTGGGCATAAATGCCTAAACCTTTTTGATTCTCTTCAGTCAGCGTTTTTTGTACTGGCTCAGGTTGAGCTTGAGTGTAGTCTGGATTGTTAGGGTCAATGGTATAAGTCGTATCGCCTGAGCCCCATGCTGTGCGCCATACTTTGTAGTCGGTATCAATATCAAAATTATAGTGATCCACACCCACTAAAATATTATGCGTTAGACTGCCCAGCTCAAGTTCGCCACTTAATTCAAAGCGGGCCGATACATCAAGCGCTTGATAATCACGTGCACGACGTTGGCGAGACAGTAAGTTTTCATCGCTATACACCAGCTGTCTACCACCTGATAATTCAGTATCAGAAGACATACCTTTAAACGAAGAATCTCGATAAGCAAAGCCTGTCAGTAAATGCCAATCGTCGTTTAACTTATGATTTAACACGAGCTGATGACCGAGTGCTTCAACTTGATGCGCGCCATCACGGATATCCCCATAAAAAGCATCAGCTTTCACACCATCAAAGTCATTATTCAGAATGTATACACCTCTATCTAAAGGCTTTTTCTGATCTAGCACTTCCATTTCGTAGTTCAGACTGGTGTCATCAGAAATGTTCCACAATACCGATGGCGATAAATGTAAGCTTTCGATTGAAACATGTTCTCTATGTGTAGCTGAGTCTTCATACGAACCATTTAGTCGATATGCGGCCTCTTCATTCAGTGCATTAGTGTAATCAAATTCAAACTGTTTTTTACTGTAATTACCTAGCGTTGCTTGAACATAGCCTTGCTCATTAAACTGTGGCTTTTTGGTGATAATATTAATAGTACCACCCGGTTCACCTTGTCCATAAAGTGCAGAGCCTGGGCCTTTCATCACTTCAATACTTTCGATATTAGCGGTATTTCTATTACCGTTATAACCTCGAGAATTAAAGCCGTTCACAAGATAACCCGATGGGTTATTTTCGTCTCCCGAGAAACCACGAATAGCAAAACTATCAAACATACCGCCTGAATTATTCTGCCTAACTATACTAGGTGAAAGCTCGAGCGCTTCCATAAAGCGGGTGATACTTTCACTTTCAAGCACATCAGCACTAATCGTGTCGACTGCTTGCGGGGTTTGAACTAAAGGAACATTACCACGGTAAGGTTGCCACACACGTTTAACTTCAATGTGTTCTATGTCTTCGTTTGATTTAACAGCATCTTGCGCAATGACACCATTCGATGCCACCAAAAGTGAGAGTAGTAATTTCTTTTTCACACAAATCTCTATTTTTAGGAATGATTAATTCGATACAATATAACATAACGCACCACATTATTGTTATTTCCTAAAAAGTAAATTAACGCGTTATTTTGCGTTTAGTCGAAAACTACTGACTGATAGAGCTGATGAATGCTTTAAAACAATGCAGATATAATTGAATTGAATGGGTTATTTAAGTGCAAATGGCTGCTGTTGCTAAATCGGCAACCGAGATGATGATTTAAGCTCTTTGAGTGATAGACTCGATTTAATCCCTGATATGCCTTTTAATTTTCTTAAAACACCATCAATAAAATTGCTGTAGTCATCTAAATCTTTGGCGACCACCTGTAATAAGAAATCGGCATCTCCCGTCGTATTGTGACAAGATAAAACATTATCACAATCATTGATCATGGCTACAAAATCCTGAGTGGTTTTTTCATCATGCTCGACGTAAGTCAATTGCACAAATGCCATCACACCATACCCCAGTTTTTTTCTGTTTAAATTTGCTTGGTAATCTTCAATGTAGCCCTGCTCTTCTAAACGCTTAATACGACGCCAACATGGGGTTTCACTCAATGCCAGCTCATTCGCAAGCTTGGCACTAGACTGACGGCCATTGCTTTGTAAACGTGCCAAAATAAGCATATCTGTCTTATCTAACTCAGCCATTTAAAAGAATCCTTCAATATACAACCTTAAAGAAAAAGACTATTTCAGAAAGCACCTTTATTCAAGTAAACATAGCAAGGTAATTTCTACCAGCAAGCGTAAATTAAAAGCATCAATCATCGATAGGATAAACGCCATGAAAGCCCTTGTTTACGAAAACTTTAAATCAGCACCTAAAATTATGCATGTAAGCGACCCTATTCCAGAACCTCATGGGGTCATCGTTAATGTTAAAGCGACAGGCGTGTGTCGCAGCGACTGGCATGGCTGGATGGGCCATGACGATGGTATTGAACTTCCTCACGTACCTGGGCACGAGTTTGCAGGCACAATTGCAGCCTTAGGCAAAGATGTCAGAGGCTTTAAAGTCGGTGATAGAGTGACGGTGCCTTTTATCAATGCTTGTGGCAGTTGCCCTGATTGCCATTCTGGAAACCATCAAGTGTGCGGAAGCCAAACTCAGCCAGGCTTTACTCATTGGGGGTCTTTTGCTGAATATGTGTCTGTTGATCATGCCAACATCAACCTAGTAAAACTGCCTGATGAAATGGACTTTGTGACCGCAGCCAGCTTGGGCTGTCGTTTTGTGACTTCGTTTAGAGCTGTAGTTGACCAAGGAAATATCAAAGCAGGTCAATGGGTTGCAGTTCATGGCTGCGGTGGAGTTGGCTTATCTGCCATCATGATAGCCAAGGCCATCGGGGCAAATGTGATTGCTATTGATATCGATGACAGTGCGCTTAAGCTAGCAAGTAACCTCGGGGCTGTTGCTACCATTAATGCCAATCAGGTGACTAGCGTGCCCGAAGCAATTAAAACACTCACAAAAGGCGGAGTTCATGTGTCTCTTGACGCGTTAGGTCACCCTGTCACCTGTATAAATTCAATCAAGAGCTTGAGAAAACTGGGCAAGCATATACAAGTTGGCTTATTGTTAGCTGAACATTCGACACCCAACATTCCTATGGATGCCGTTATTGCTAACGAACTCGAAATAATTGGTAGCCATGGTATGCAAGCACATAGATATGACGCAATGCTAGCGATGATCCTCTCGGGTCAGCTACAGCCTGAAAAGTTATTAGGAAAGACCATTTCTTTAACCGAATCAATCGATGTACTTACTGGCTTAGATAAAAACAATACGCCTGGCGTCACTGTAATAAATCAGTTTTAACGATCATTAAGCGTGGCTATTTAACCACTCTAACGGGATATCCCATAAAACACTGGCTTTGCGACTGAAGAATTTCATATGTCCAATCTCTTTTAAACCATGATCTTTGGGGTCTAGGGTCAGTGTTTTCGCCTGAATATTAGGGCTCACAGACATCATGTCTTGCACATTTTTATCATTTGCAATGAAGTCATCAACAGCGTTAACCCACATTGTAGGGAATGCAAGCTCATCGAAATAATGTTTTTCAATGGTTTTGCCAAATGCTGTTTTTACATAACCACCGCCGTTACACCATGTTTGCCATTGCTTTGCCACTGCTTTTGGTAATGGCTCTCCCATACCTAGCCACTGAGATTTAGTATGACCAAACACGCTATTAGAGATCGGAATAAAAAGGTTCATAAAAAAGTGAGACTTAAATTGATCTCTTATTTTCATATTTAATAATCGCCCTGATGAACTCGCAAAATTAAACATGGATGTTAACGCTTTGGCGTTGTGCGCGAGTCCAAATAGCTGTCCACCAGCACTGTGACCGACTAAGTGATAACTTGTATTTGGGAATTGCGCCATGAGTTCAGCAATCACAGCAGGTTGATCAAGTAACCCCCAACATTGCAAACTAGCAGAGTGCTTTTTAATGTCTCCATGCAATGACCCGCCAATTCCACGATTATCATAACTAAGAACAGCAAAATCATTCTCAGCTAAAAACTCTGCAAATGGCTTATAGAATTGACGCTTAATCCCTGTTGCAGGCCCAATTAATACGGCGCCTTTAATTTGACCTGAAGGCGAGAACATTGAACCCGCAAGCTTATACCCATCTTCGCAGATTATGGTTATTTCTTTACAGTTAACTTTAGACATATGATTTGCAACTTAGTAGTCCGTTTTGAACAGCTTACAAATGCCAAGCAAATATCGCAACGGCAAATGTTAAAATTTAGAGTTAAAGCTCAAATTGAAAACTAATGAGCATTTTCATGAATGCTTATGCTAGCTTAACGCGCAGCAGTAAACGCCTCTTAACCTCTGCTATTCATCACATAAAAAGAAAAACAACACAGGACACAACGTGAACAAACTATTGCTAACTTTATTTTGGTTAATCTCTCTGCTGATCATGTTTTTTATCGGAAAAAATACAGGTGCGGGAGACTTTGCAATGGCAACAAAAGCGCAAGTAAACAGCACAAAAAACTTAACTGAACCAGCCTTATACGAAATAGGAAAATGTGACACTACTCTAACTGACGAGCACAAAGCTTTGACCTCATCAGAACAAGCAACGAATAATCAGGCGAGTAAAAATAATCAGACAAATGCTCAGCACACGCTTATTAAAGAATTAGCTGAGGTTAAGCGACAACTCAAAGAAGCTGAGTCTAAGCTCGAATCTTTTTACGCAACAGAATCTAATGTATCGAGACAAGCAGAACAACCATCTCAAGTGACTGAAGAAGAAGTTGCCCAGCATTTATCTGCACCTTTTGATTCTGTAATACTCGAAGCAAGGGGCTCTATGGTTGATAAATTTAGACAACTGCATGAAGAACCTGAAGATCATGAGTGGTCAATCATCATGGAACAACATATCTCTGATTTTTTTGTTACCCATGATTTCGCAGACAAAGTGAAATTAGACGCCGTGACCTGTAAACAGACTATTTGCGAAATTCGTGGGTTTGAGTTTGAAAATGAAGCTTGGGGAAGAGTGATGTCAGATATGAGAAACCAGTCTTGGTGGAATTTCGTCAGTTCGCATTCAACAACGCAAAATAACAAAGAGTTTGGTATGTATTTCTATTCGTTGATTTCAAAAACAGTAATATAAAGCTCAGGCATTATGAAAGAGCCAGATTATAAGTCTTACTCGCTCAGCGAATTACAAGAAGCGCTTGAATCTATCGACTCAGAAAGATTTAAAGCGCGCTTTGCACGCTTACAAAATGAAATAGCTCAAAGAGGAACAGGCGATACGGAGCCGGCAAAAGAAGACACGGAAATCATTGATCCTCAAACAAAAAAACGGCTATCTGTATTATTCACAATGTTCTTTACAATCCCCTTAATGACTTATGGTTGCTATGATGCGATTAAAACGGGAGAGATTTCGTTTAGAAGTTGGCACTTTAGCTTAAATGAACAGCCAACTCTTTACTGGTTTTTTACTGGATTTTTGGCGGCTACAACCCTATTTCTATTTGTAGCCGTTATCTTAGTTATCAAAGATAAAAAGTTTTAATTTTTTTAAAAAGAGGTGATCGCTTCATCTCGTTGCTGCGTTAAACATATTGAAGGGTCGAAACGGTGTTGCATTCGCCAAGAACTAGTCCTTGTGTTTAGTACCCCTTCACCATTCGCAGAAATTAAGCGCACTACCCTACAGTGCGCTTTTTCTTTTCTGAGAAATAATACTAATCCTCATTCGCCTGAACGGCTGATCGCCTCTTTACCGTTATAAACTAAGCGTGTCGACCAAGGAATAGGGTTGCGAAGCGCAAAATGTGCCATACAGCCATTTTCAGCTTCATCCAATAGATCTTTGATTTTCTCTTCAGGCTCTGGACTTTCGATGATCACATGAGTCTCAACTACATCACAGCCGCCATCTGTCATGTAGCCATGTTCGCGCATGTGTCCCAAGTTAGTACGAAATACAATTCGCTGCTCTAGCTTCAAACTATCTACCTGAATTTTTCGTGCTGTCAAAATATCGGTTAAATGCGTCATTAAGCAAAAACCAATGCCTGCCGAGAAAAATGCCAGTGGCGGCGGCGCAGTATCTTCACCTACAGGCGGTTGTTCGTCACAATATAATTTCACTGGGCTAAAGCCTGGAATATTCACCGAAACCACACCGGTTTTACTTTGCATATTGCCTGCTTCTGCACTTAAGTTGACTTCAAAGCGGTACGGCTCTGGGTGCTTTGCTTTAGCAAATTTTGAAGGTTGGTATTGAGTTGTTGCAGGTTGCTCAAGGCTTCTTTCACCAACGTGATAAAACTTTTGTTCTGTCATGATGCTCTCTTTAAACGTGTTTTTGTTTAAAAATAGCTTATGCCATTTTGTCTGCAGGGTGCCGTCAAAATAGCCTAAAATTGAATCTAATTTGGTGCTATCCTTCAACTTAAAAACTAAATATGACGGAAACCGCCATGCTTGAGAAGCAAGACAAAAATATCCTTTCACAGCTGCAGAGTAACGGTCGCATGTCTATGGTTGATTTGGCCAAAGAAACTAATATGTCTGAATCAACTTGTTTGCGTCGCACCAAAGCACTTGAAGAGAAAGGCGTTATTAAAGGCTACAGTGCCGTACTCGATGCCGAAGAAGCGGGGTTTGGGGTGTTAGCCTTTGTGCAGGTGAGCATAGACCAGAAAAATGAAGCGGCATTTGATAAATTCAAACTGGCTGTGATTGAGCACCCGCTTATTTTAGAATGCTATTCGCTCTCTGGTGCCTATGACCATTTAATGAAAGTCGTTGCGCGGTCAAACAAAGAGCTCTCACGTTTTATACTCAAAGAATTAAGAAGCTTTCCTGAAATTAAAGAAGCACAAACCCTGTTTGTACTCGATCAGGTTAAACACACCACAGCCTTGCCTGTAGAGCTGGATTAATGTTCACTATTAAAGAAAAAAGCTCGGCTTGACGACGAGCTTTGGTGGAGAATGTACTAATACCCAAACTACCTCAAGATACATGATTCAGAGCACTGCCTTCTGTTCTAGTTCAAGGAAAAGGACGCAGCGTAATGACGAGTCCTTTCCAAGTTCTTTGACGATGAAATAGGACTGAAAGCACGCTCCCTTGGGCGAGTTTGATTGGCTTTCATACTGCGTTATCAATTTTCGATTTAGAACCACTAGACCTTCAAATCGATGCCTTGTCTGACAGCCAATCAATTCTCGCTGAACCTCGTATCTTGAGGTGGTTTGGGTATACCCTATTAATCTATAGGGAATAACAGGTCTGTGCGGATAATATATTTTACGCCTTGAGTAATTGCCTCTGAACTATGTAAGCAATGTAAAGGGTGTGTGCCATGCGGAAAACATAACACGCCACCTGCGGGTGTTCTGACATTTATGATTTTTGCAAGCTCTCCATTTTTTGCCGGCCTTGAGTGATTTTGTGCATTCACCCAAAATTGTGTGTTACCGCCTTTAAAGTCATCTGACAACAAAATTAAAAATGTCATCTGACTCCATCTGTCATCGTATGCATTCATAATATTTTGTTCATTAATGATCTTGCTGCCCGGCCAAGCGCCATCAATATGAGGTTTAAAGAAGTCCCCTTCTCCATATTTATAAAAACGGCATCGAGCATTGATCCCAACAGGTATTTGACCTGAAATGGCTTCAATACCTTGAGACAATAGAGGTGCGCATCGCTCCCAGATTAATGATTCAGTTTGTTCGTCGATGACCCAAGTGAGGCTTGAGTTATGTCTCACTGAGCGAGGAAGAGACACAGCGGCATCTAAATTAAAATTCAGCGATTCAGCAATCTCGATAAGTCTTTGGCATTCGGCTTGAGACAAAACATTCAATAACTGAAATGCGCCTGGCACCTCTTCAATTGGGTTTAATTCAACTTGCCTTTCATGAATAAGCGCCAACTGAGCAGGGTTTTCCCCTCTATTTGCCCAAAGTGGAATATCACTGCGTTCAGCACCTTTTTCACGTGCAACAACATAAAAGTCATCATAGTTCATTACTTAACTCACCACTGTCATCTGTGCAAATTGACGATGCCCTTGCAGACTACCATGAAAACCAAAACCGCTTTGTTTTGCACCAACCCAAGGGCTATCGCCATTGCCACCAGGCCCTTTGTTAATGCCAATCATGCCTGCTTCTAACTGTGCAGCAACATGTTGCGCATCCTGTTTGCCAAACACCACGGCCCCTAAACCATAGGTAGAATCATTGGCTCGTTCTATCGCCTCACTCACTGTTTGAAAAGTAGATATTGCGACAACAGGACCAAATGTCTCTTGCTGCTCCATGGCCATTTCACGAGTGATACCGCTGATCACAGTCGGTTCGATAAATCGGTCTTCAACTGCATGGCCGCCGAGCAATAAATGCGCGCCTTTGCTCAATGCATCATCAATATGCGACTGAATCTTTCGCACTTGCTTGGCATTGATTATCGGTCCAATATCAGCGTGTGGTTCATTCCAACAGCCAAGGCTATATTGCGAAGCCAACGCAGTGACTTCTTGTATAAATTCACTTGAGATTGACTCTGCCACATAGATACGCTCTGTCGATGTGCACATTTGACCCGCATTTTCAAAACTGCTCGCAACAGCAAATTGCGCTGCAGCTTTGATATTGGCATCTTCAAGCACAATCATGGGATCATTCCCTCCGAGCTCCATGATCAATCGCTTAAGTGAAGGCGCCGCTGATGCCATAATCTTCTTGCCAACGGCTTGTGAACCTGTGAATGCAATGAGATCAATACTTTCGTGAGCAACTATCGCACTACCAACCTCTCCATCGCCATGCAGAATGTTTAAAATACCCTCAGGCAAATATTGATTTAGTAGACGAATAAAACGCTCCGCAATTAATGGGGTTTCTTCTGAGGGCTTAAACACCACCGTATTACCAGCGACTAGAGCTGGTACGAATAAATTCACTGCCATTGCTAGTGGATAATTCCAAGGTGAGATCACTGCGCAAACGCCCAGAGGTCGATATTGCACACCACTGCCGTCAGTGTGAGGGGCTAATGCTTTTGCTGCTTCAGCCGCATAATAGCTTCCCGAAAATAGCGCCCCTCGTACCTCGCCAGTCCCTCTATCCAGACTTTTTCCCATCTCTTTGCAAAGTAACTCAGCCAGCTCATCTTGAAATGGGATCAAGGCTTTAAACGCCTGACTAATAATGCGACTTCTTTCATGTATAGGCGTTTGCCGCCAACTTAACTGTTGTAACTTTGCATGGGCTATCGTTGCATTTATCTTATCTTGATCTACTACTGACACTTCACCTAATACAAGGCCATTACTTGGGTCATACGAAATCAATGTCATGTCTCACCTAACGAATGCTATCTTTTTAAATGATGATTTCATGTTAAGACACAGGTGATACAATTAGAAACAAGAATAATGCGTATGAGATACAAGCATGAGCGGTATAGCAAATCTAGACATCAAACAGCTGAGAGTGTTGCACTTCTTGCTCATTGAACACAATGTCTCAAAAGTCGCGGCTCAAATGGGCATAAGTCAGCAAGCCGTGAGCGATCAATTAAAAAAGCTAAGGCACACTTTCAACGACAGGTTATTTGTCAGAAAAAGCAATGGGCTCATCCCAACCCCCTACGCATTATCACTCCAAAATGACGTTGCCAACATTATTGCTCAAGTTGAAAAACTAGTAGCACCCAAAGATTTTGATCCCAGCTCAACCAGTGGGGTATTTACCATCTGTGCAACTGATTATGCTCAATCAGTCATCTTACCCAATCTGCTGGCAAAACTAAGAAGCCAAGCACCTAACTTGAAAGTGATTGTGCGAGATATTGAAATAGATAACTTAAGTCAGTTACTAGATAGTGCTGAAGTTGACCTAGTATTGTCATTCCCAAGCTTTGTGCCCAGCAAGTATCCTAAACACGTTTTATATACCGAAACGCATCAGTGTGTTATCAGTAAAACACACCCAAAAGCTGAGCACCGCTGGACAATGGAAGAAATCGCTTCTCACCCACAACTTATCATTTCACCAAAACGTGCAAATTTGGTTGGCTCAGCAGATACGTTTTTTAAGTCTCATGGCTTAAAAAGAAACATCGTCATGACAGTGCCTTTTTTTGCGGCTGCCGCAGAATGTATCGCATCAACAGATGTGATAGCACTGCTACCGAGCAAACTATTACCCAACGATAATTTAAAAGTTTTAAACTGCCAGCTAAATCTACCCACTTTTGATGTCATCACAGTTTGGCACCAACGTTCAGACCAAGATCCATTAAACCGCTGGATAAGAAAGCAAGTGAACGCGCTTTATGATCCCGAAAATAAGTCAACTTAATTCTATTTTGATCTACATAAGAACTCGAGAAGCTAGTCGCTAATTCAATTCAATATCATGCGACTCAGACCACTGTCGCAATGCTTCTAAAATACTCAACGCTGAGCGCCCAAATTCTGTGAGCTCATAGGTCACAGCAACAGGGCGTTCACTGATGACTTTGCGCAACACCATGCCTTCTTGCTCTAACTCTTTGAGCCGTTGGTCGACCATTTTCTTGGTGGCGCCGCCTAACATACGCGACAAATCATTAAATCTCACAGGCTCATCTTTTAAGTGATAAATAATCGAGCCCTTCCATTTACCACCAATTAAACGCATTCCTTTTTCTATGGCACAAGGTTCAGTACAGGCATCTAAAACTTTTTTTCTGCCTTTACTATCTGTTTCTACTCGACTTTTCATTTTTTGACGCTCATTTTTATTAGGTTACTAAAAGTATACTAATTGATTAAGGTGAATAGGTTCCTAAAATATACCACAAGTCAATTACAAACACACTGGAGTAAAACATGAGCAATATTTTAATCATCAATGGTCATCAGTATTACCCGTTCTCTGAAGGTAAGTTAAACGCAACCTTGGTAGACAAAGCTGTCAGCATTTTTCAAAGCAAGGGTCACTCAACTCGCGTTGTGACGATGCAAGACAATATCGATGTCGAGAAAGAACTTGAAAATCACCAATGGGCTGACTATGTATTCTTACAAACTCCGGTCAATTGGATGGGCGTCACTTGGTCTTTCAAAAAGTATATGGATGAAGTCTACACAGCTGGTATGGGCGGCGCACTGTGCTTAGGTGATGGTCGAAATGAACAAGCACCTAAAGCCAACTATGGCAAAGGCGGCACAATGACAGGCACTAAATACATGCTTTCGCTGACATTTAATGCACCTGAAGAATCATTTAACGACACTAATGACTTTTTTGAAGGTAAGTCAGTTGATGACTTAATGTTCCCTATGCACATGAATTTTAAGTTTTTCGATATGCAACCAATGACCACATTTGCCTGCTTTGATGTGATGAAAAACGCCGATATTGAAAACGACTTAAAACGCTTTGAAGCACATTTAAACGCACATTTTTAGAATTCACTCTAAGGAAATTAAATGAACTCAGATTACACAACTAAACTTCATGCTGGCACTGTTTTTCCTGACATCACAGCCACTTTTCTCAGTGGCGAGTCAGTCAATCTTGCAAAGCCAAAGGCCGGTTTTGATTGGAAACTTGTGCTGGTATATCGTGGTAAACATTGCCCTTTATGTACTCGCTATCTCAACCAGCTAGAGCAGTTTAAAGATGCCCTAGCCGACATTGGCGTCGACATCATTGCCGTCTCTGGTGATAGTAAAGCGCAGCTTGAGGCACATAATGAGCAATTAGAGATAAGCTATGACATAAGTTATGGCTTGAGCATTGAGCAAATGAAAACGCTTGGCTTGTATATCTCTGATCCGCGTTCAGAACAAGAAACTGATCACCCATTTGCAGAGCCTGGCCTGTTCGTAATAAACGCTGAAGGTCATATTCAAGTGGTCGATATTTCAAATAATCCATTTGTGCGTCCTGAACTTCAAGCACTTGTAAATGGCTTAGCGTGGATCAGAAACCCAGACAATAACTACCCTATTCGTGGTATGCACAGGTAAGTTTATGTTTAATAAATTAACTGGGTTTTGCTTTTTTTGTGTATTGTTGGTGTTCAATGTACAAGCCAAGCCTGTTTATGAACATGCGCATCTTGCTTCACCTGAGCACTACAGCGTTTTGCTTGAAAACGAACAGGTACTGGTACTAAAAATGGTACTTAAACCCGGTGAGAGTGACCGTTTTCATAAGCACAATGCCGAAACCGTGTATTTTCAACAAGGTGGCCGTGCTGTTATAAAAACTGAAAAAGCATCACTCAACATAGATATTCCTGATGGCCACACTATGTGGCACGATCAGTGGGTACATCAAGTGAGTAATGTTGGCGACACCGAAATGATTGCGATTATTGTGGAGTCAAAGCAGACAAACTAAGATTTGATTTTAGGCAATAAATTGAATACCAAAACAAAAACGCCTTTTAGTGCGAGCGCTAAAAGGCGTTTTAATATTTGTTAGCTTAAACTTCGTAGTAGGCCAAGAAGAAGTCGATGGTATCTTCGGCCAATTTAGTGATCTCTTGCTCAGTCAATGGCTCTGCTTGATGCAAAATTTGCGGCCAAAATGCTTGGCCTTTTAATAAGCTCACTAACTGCTCGTGCGCTAAACGTGGCTCAGCCTCTTTTATTTTGCCATCCTGCATGGCCGACTTTAACCATCGGATTGTTGTCGTTTCTTGTTCGAAAAACTCGCCAATGTTATCGACAAATTTGTCTGGGTTGAATAAACACACCCCCATCGCAACGCGAATAAGCTCATGCATTTTTTTGTCATTCATGAACTGAATTTCTTTCACCACCAGCTCATGAAGTTGCGCTTTTACAGGGGTCGTCGCATCGTAAGGAAAGTCGTGATTTACGAAGTTTTGGCTCCAAATATCTTTAATTATTTCAGTAACTAAAGTCTCTTTATTTTGGAAATGGTTATACACGGTACGCTTCGACACGCCAGCAGTTTCGGCCACTTTGTCCATGCTGGTATCGCTCACCCCATACTTTTGAAACGCCTCTACTGCGCCATCCACTATGGCTTCACGCTTAAGCTCACTACGTGTTTTTTTAACTTCGCTCATAACTCACTCTCAGATATCTGACAGGGTTATTTTTACACTAATTAGTTTACTTTTCAATTTCCACCAGTAAACTACACCGTATAGTTTACTTGCTAGACTGCCAAGTCCGTTTAATATTCCAGCAGCAAGCAAGTCAAAAATTTAATTTCACTTTTTGGCGAGCCTATACAGTATGAAACTTAATGCTTTAGTTAATCTAACAACTCTCAAAGTCACGACTGCATTTATTATGACAATCGCAATGACGTCTGCCCTCACCGCTTGCGCGCCTGCCAACGAGCAGCAAACAGACACGCAAGTTGTACAAACGGTAAAACTTGCCCCTGTTATGACCAACGCAAAGCAATATACCCGCACTTTTCCTGCTGAAGTTGCGGCAGTTAAAACCATAGATTTAAGTTTTGAAGTGTCAGGTCGTCTTATTAATACCAAGCTGCAAACTGGATCTGTGGCGAATGAAGGTGAGATTTTGGCGCAAATCGACCCAACTCTTTTCAAACAAAGAGTGCAAGAAGCCCAAACGCGATTGAATCAAGCTGCAAGAGATTTAAAACGTATTGAAGCGACAGCTAAAAATGGTTTGGCTTCACAAAGCCAATTAGATAATGCGAAAACTAACTTTGAATTAGCTGAAATAGCCCTAAGTAAAGCTGAGCAAGACTTGAGTTACACCACGCTTTCGGCGCCATTTAATGCACAAGTATCTGAACGCTTAGTCGAAAACGGTAACTATGTAAAAGCTGGCGACATCATCGCCAAGTTGCAAGATGTTTCGCTATTTTACTTCAACGTGAATGTGCCTGAACGCCTTCTTAGTCGCTACCAACAAGGTAGTTTAGTCAAAACTGAAGCCCATATTATTTCTGCTCCAGAAAAGAAGTATGAACTTACTTACATAGAGCATGCCACGCAACCTGATCCCATCACACAAACATACAAAGTCGTATTTGCTGCACAGGTCAGCGACAACAGTTTAACACCTGGTGCTCGCGCCATTGTTAAAGTCAGTCTTGAAGACAATGCAAACGATGATGTGATGTTAGTGCCTTTTAATGCACTGCAAGGTAGTAACACTGACGGCTTTCATGTTTGGGCATACGACAAAGCCAATTCAACCGTGCAAAAACGCAGCGTCGAGGTACTTAAAGTTGATGACAATATGGCTGCCATTGCTAAAGGTTTAAATAAAGATGATTTAGTGGTTGCAGCAGGCGCACCGAAAATGCGTGAAGGCTTAGCGGTAAAACCGTATAAAGCGGAGCTATAACCATGGATATCGCACGTTATGCCATAAAAAATCCAGTCAACATCTGGTTGCTGGTGATCGTATTTTTAGTCGGTGGTGCCGTTGCCCTTGGTAAAATTGGTCGCTTAGAAGATCCCGCCTTTACCATTAAACAAGTGCAAGTAGTCACGCAATTTCCCGGTGCCAGTGCCGAGAAAGTAGAGCGCGAGATCACCGAGCCTTTAGAAATTGCATTACAGCAAATGCCGCAATTAAAGCGGTTAACCTCAATTTCTAAGCCAGGCATTTCTGAAATTTCAGTCGAAGTGCAATCACATTTTGATTCTGATGTACTCCCCCAAATATGGGATGAACTCAGAAAGCGCTTAAGAGATGCAGCAAAACAATTGCCTACGGGCAGCCACGCACCCAATGTGTATGATGACTTTGGTGATGTATACGGCATGTATTACGCACTCAGTGCCCCTGATTTTTCTCTACATGAGTTACGTGAATTTGCCCGCGTTATTCGTCGCGAACTGTTAGTAACAGAAGGCGTTGCAAAAGTGCAAGTGAGCGGTGTTCAGCAAGAGCAATTAGTGGCTTATATCAACCCCTATCAATTATCTGGCTTAGGGATCTCTTTTCCTGATCTAACCAGATTATTACAAGAAAACCTGCAGCCATTTAACGGCGGGCGTGTTGAAGTGGAAGGTCGTCAACTTCGTTTAGTTGTTGAAAACCCGGTTGATCACATTGAAGAAATTTATAATCTCACCTTAGTCGTACCAGGGACGAATCAGTCAATTAAAGTGCGTGACATCGCCACTCTTAAGTTTGAGCCAGTCGACATTCAACCTGTTCTTATTCGATATCAAGGTCACGATGCTATCACTTTAGCTGTGTCGGCCATTAACGATGTGAACATTGTTGAAGTGGGCCAACGTGTTAACGATAAAGCCAATGAATTACTGACAAAATTACCCGCAGGGATCACCCTCACGCCTATTTATGATCAAGCAGCTATCGTCGATGAGTCAGTAAAAGGCTTTATTAATAACTTGGTGCTATCGGTTGTGGTTGTAACACTGACCTTGATGCTATTCATGGGCTGGCGCTCAGGCGTGGTGGTTGGCTCTGTACTATTAGTAACCGTCATGGGCACGGTGTTAATTATGTGGTTAATGGGATTACAGTTAGAACGTATCTCGTTAGGCGCGATGGTTATCGCGATGGGTATGCTGGTTGACAATGCCATCGTGGTTGCCGAAGGTATGATGCTGCGCATGAAGCAAGGTAAAAAAGCTGCTGAAGCTGCAAGCTTTATTGTTAAAAGAACACAGTGGCCATTACTGGGCGCAACCATTATAGGGATCGCAGCATTCTCTGGTATTGGTTTATCTGACGATGCGACTGGTGAATTTCTGTATTCTTTATTCGCCGTTGTTTTAGTGTCTTTAATGCTGAGCTGGGTACTCGCCATCACAGTCGTGCCGCTGTTTGGTAAGTACTTTTACAAAGTTGAACAAAACCAAGCTGACCAACAACAGCATAGTGCATTTTACCGTGGCTATGAAAAAGTACTTCGTGGTGCGCTTAAGTTCCGCTGGCTCACCGTTGCTGGCTTATTCGCAATCACAGTTGTGGCATATGGCAGTTTTGGCTTAGTCAAACAAGGTTTCTTTCCGCCATCAAATGCGCCATTGTTCTTTGTGCATTATTGGGGCCCGCAAGGCCAAGATATTCGTGAGACCACCCGTAAAGTTGCGCTCACCGAAGCACTGATTTTAGAGCATGAAGAAGTCGAGTCTGTTACCAGTTTTGTTGGCCGAGGAGCAGATAGATTCACCCTAACTTATGCGCCTCAGCAACCAAATGAAAGCTATGGCTACTTCTTGATACGCACGCACAATCGCGATGAAATCGACGGTCTGATCCAAAAGCTCAATAGCAGCATGCCTGAGCTCGATTTAAACGCCGATTTTTATACTGAGCGTATGCAATTTGGCCCAGGAGGCAGTGCAAAGCTCGCGGTTAGATTCTCAGGCCCAGATGCCGAAGTGCTACGAGAGCTTGCCGAGCAAGCCGAGTTGCTAATGATAAATGACGGGAAAATTAGAGATATTCGTCATAACTGGCGTGAAAAAGGTCTTGTACTGAATGCCCACTATGACTCTGTCAGCGCAGGTATTGCTGCAGTCTCACGTAACGATTTCGCACAAGCTATTCAATATGCATCAAATGGACTTGAGTTAGGAAAATTACAAAATGGTGATTACAGCTACTCAATCAAAGCCAAAGTGGCCGGAGTTGAACAAAACGATATCGAAGCTATTGAGAACAGCCAAGTTTGGAGTTCATCACAGCGCACTTATATTCCCTTTAAACAGGTTTCAAAGGGGGTTGAATTAGAAAATGAAGAAACTCTTATTCATCGTCGAGATCGTGTTAGAACTATTACCATTTCGGCAGAGCCAGGCTTTAACGAAACCGCTGGTAAAGCGTTTGCCCGCATTAAGCCACAAATTGAAGCCCTACCATTACCTGATGGCTATAAAATTGAATGGGGTGGCGAGTACGAATCATCAAGAGACGCGCAAGAAGCCCTAGGCACAGGTCTGCCAGCAGGTTTCTTAGTGATGTTACTCGTGTCTATTTTGCTATTTGGTCGAGTGCGTCAGCCGCTTATTATCTGGCTTGTGGTGCCAATGGCCGCAGTAGGTGTGGTAACAGGCCTGCTCGTCACTGATATGCCGTTTGGCTTTATGTCACTGCTCGGATTTTTAAGTCTATTTGGCATGTTGATCAAGAACGCCATAGTCTTACTCGAAGAAATTGACCTGCAAATTGCCGAGGGCGTTGACCCTAGAGAAGCGATTGTTTCAGCAAGTAGCTCGCGTTTACGTCCTGTCGCACTGGCTGCTATCACCACCATTTTAGGTATGGCACCACTATTGAGCGATGCGTTTTTTGCGGATATGTCAGTGACCATCATGGGCGGTTTAGCATTTGCAACCATCTTAACCTTGATTGCAGTCCCTGTGTTTTACAGTCTGTTTTATCGGTTAAGTTATCGTAAAACCGCGTCTTAATGGTCGTTTAATTCCCAACAAAAAGGAGAGCATCACATTCGCTCTCCTTTTTTTAGTCGCTAAAAACAATTAAAGGGTAACCACCACTCGCCCTCTCACCTTGCCTTCTAATAGTTTTGAAGCGGTTTCAACGACTTCATTTAAACCAATATCAGCCGCAACGGCCTCAAGCATATCTGGTTCGATGATATCTGCTAAACGTGACCAAGCTTCTATTCTGTCTTCAAGCGGACGCATTACACTGTCGATACCTGTAAGCGTCACCCCCCTTAAAATGAAAGGCGCTACAGTTGCTGGAAACTCCATGCTCTGCGCCAAACCACATGCAGCCACAACGCCACCATATTTAATACCTGCACACACATTCGCTAGAGTGTGACCACCCACAGAATCAATGGCCGCAGCCCACCTTTCTTTGCCAAGTGGTCTACCCGGCTCAGATAACGTATTACGATCAATCACGTCACTTGCCCCTAATTTGGTCAAGTAATCTGATTCGTCCAAGCGACCCGTTGAAGCAACCACTTTGTAGCCCAGCTTAGCTAATATAGCGATGGCAAAACTGCCAACACCACCATTTGCTCCCGTAACAAGAATATCGCCTTTTTCAGGCGTAATGCCCTGCTTTTCAAGAGCCAAAACACATAGCATAGCGGTGTAACCGGCTGTGCCAATTGCCATGGCTTGTTTCGCAGATAAAGACTCAGGCAAAGGGATCAACCACTCACTTTTTAGTCGCGCTTTTTCAGCTAAGCCGCCGCAGTGTGCTTCACCAACACCAAATCCATTTAATAGTACTTTGTCACCAATTTGGAATTTATCAGAATCAGATTGCTCAACCTCACCAACTAAATCTATACCAGGGATCATCGGAAAAGTACGAACGACGGGCGCTTTACCTGTGATTGCCAATGCATCTTTGTAGTTCAACGTACTATGAGACACGCTTACAGTGACATCTCCTTCAGGTAAAACCTTGTCATCAATATCAGTAACAGACGCCTGATAACCTTGTTCATCTTTATTGATCAAAATACCTTTAAACATCGTTCGCTCCTAATTTAGACCGGTTGTCTATAAGGGCCTGTGATCCTTTTCCGTCCGAGTTTTGCTCTCTCTGAGCGAGCTTTGAACGCGACGCTCGGTTTGATGCTTAGCGAGCTAAGTACAAATCGAGCAACAATGTGCAAAGTTTGCTCAGAAGAGCCCTTTGGGCAGTGTTTGACTGGCATTTCTACTGCGTTATCGCAAGACTCACATGGAAGAACCATGCTACGCTTGCTCTGCGGGGCAGCCCCCTGCCTTGTATAAAAACCAGTCAAACTTCTGCAAAAACGAACTTAAAAGGTTAACAGGCCCTCAGTTAAATTTTTTTAAAACTTACTTATGTGAGGACAATGAAATCCCCATTACAAAACACTTAAAATAATTATCGAGTGGTTTGACCGAAGCCTCTAAACGAGCACGGCTTACAGCGCCTTCCCAACCAATCCAAAAATACTCAGCAAGCTGCGCGGAATCTGCGTTTTGTGCAATTTGACCTTGTTTTTTAGCCTCTTCTAAACATACCGCGACTTCACATTGCCAAGTTTCAAATATTGCCACCAACTCTTTTCTGAAACTGATGGGTAATAAATCTACCTCTTGCCCCAAATTACCGACCAAGCAACCGCGTTTAAAACTATGCTTTTGCATACCTGACTTGGCATCTTCGACAAAATTACTCAGTCTTGACAGAGGCGCTTCATTACTTTGCGCTAAATGTCTGTTTAGCTTTTTCAAAAAATACGCTGCATAACTTTCAAGTACGGCCAAACCAAAGGCCTCTTTGCTACTGAAATAATGATAAAACGAGCCCTTTGGTACACCCACTCGTTTTAATATTTGTTCAATACCTGAAGCGGCAAAGCCTGATTCTGTTAACTGCTCAAGTCCAGCTCGAATTAGCTCGGCTCTTGTATCTTGATTTTCACGCGCCACTTTGGGTGGGCGACCTCGTCGAGGTTTTGCTGCTTTTTCATTCATTTTTATATATTAGACCGATCGTCTATAAAAATACAATATGCCGCAATATCGACTTTAGCCGTATGCGAAAATGTCATGTTTTATCTATGAATACGTATGCATAACATTTCATTAACCTCAATAATATGTGAATTTTATGTTTCCTATTTCAACACGCAAGGATGGCGATAAAAGGTACACATATGACAACAATGATAATGAAAAACTCAAAACCACAATTAAAGTTAGCCACACTTTTACTTGGTGCTGTCAGTTTTCAAAGCAGTGCTGATGTAATTCTGCATGCGTTTAACTGGCGCTATGATGACGTTGCGAGCAAGGCACAAGAAATTGCTTCGCTTGGGTATAAAAAAGTACTCGTCTCTCCTGCTTATAAATCGACTGGAGATGCATGGTGGTCTCGTTATCAGCCACAGGATCTTCGTGTCATCGATAATCCATTGGGCGATACCAATGATTTTAAGGCCATGGTGCAAGCGCTTAAAGCGCAAGGTGTAGAGACTTATGCCGACATTGTGTTTAATCATATGGCAAATGAGCAATGGAAACGCGCTGATCTTAACTATCCGGGAAGCGAAGTTTTAGCCGATTACGCCGCTGATATTAACTATTACAACGACATTACACTATTCGGGGATGTTAAAGATGGTTTATTCGGCGCGGGTGATTTTCACGGTACATACGACCAAGGTGGTCCGAAATGTATCAGTAATTACAATGACGTTGGCGATGTACAATACAACAGACTGTGCGGCGCTGCCCCCGATCCTGGCCTACCCGATTTAGACCCGAACAATTGGGTTGTTACTCAACAAAAAGCGTATTTAAATGCGTTAAAGCAAATTGGTGTAACGGGCTTCAGAGTTGATGCCGCAAAACACATGACCAACTACCATATTAATGCCGTATTCGATGCTGACATTAAAAAAGATACCCATGTATTTGGTGAAATTATAACGACTGGTGGTTCAGGTAGCGGTGATTACGATAATTTTTTAGTACCTTACTTGGCACAAACAGGCCACTCAGCTTATGACTTCCCTCTGTTTGCGCAGATCAGAAGCGCATTCAGCTTTGGCGGTTCAATGAGTCAGCTTGTTGACCCTGCAGCCTATGGTCAAGCATTGGCCGGTAACAAAGCCATTACGTTTAGCGTTACTCATGATATTCCACTCAATGATGGCTTTAGGTATCAAATTATGGATGCCACTGACGAAAAACTTGCCAACGCATTTGTTTTAGGAAGAGATGGTGGTGTACCGCTGATGTATTCGGATAATAACGAAAGTGGTGATAACCGCTGGAATAACCTTTACAACCGTGAAGACATTAAAGGCATGCTTAAATTCCACAATGCCACGCAAGGCAGTAGCATGCAGGTACTAAGCCACAATAGCTGTATTTTATTATTCAAACGTGAGCACAAAGGCGTGGTTGGTATCAATAAATGTGGTACTGGCCAAGATATCTGGGTAGATACGCAAGCCGATAATTTATGGTGGCACCGCAACTACCGAGACACATTAAGTAACGATGTGCAAAATATCTCGAGTCAATGGCATAAGTTTTATCTACCAGCCAGAACAGCAAGAATGTGGCTGATGGAATAGCACGATTGCTAATAATTCCCTGTTAACAAATCAAGGTCGCCAAAGCGACCTTTTTTATTTCTTAACACTTATTTCAATAGGTCAAATAATAAATCTAGTCCATTGATTTTATCTGCAGTATTTAAAACACGAATATCACGATTGTCTCTGAAATTATTTAAAAAATCTTTTAACTCACCTTGCTTAAACCAGGCGCCAAAGCAGGTATGGCAGTAGCTAAAGTGACTATTTTCAAAGAAGTGACGATGCAATTGACCACAGCCAGTCGGGCAACTTAATGCTGTTGTTTCTTTCACCTGACTTTGTACTTGGCCGACAAACGCCATGTAATCAAACTCTTTAACAGTGCCAATTGCTTTTAAAAACTTGGCGGGTAAAAAGGCCCCATGACACTGAGAACAGCCATACCCGGTATGAACTTCGGTTAAGTCATATTCAAGTTTTACATTACATTGGTAACACTGCATACGTTACTGCCTTATAAATTCTCTCATGGGATACCAATCAGATAATACATAAAACAAAAACAGGTACAAACATAAAAAGTGTCATAACACTGATCTAATGTTTGTTTTCAACCATACTGGTACTCTGACAATCAAAGGACATCAACATGCTCAGAATTATAAAAGCCTTAGCACTTGCTTCATTACCTGTATTTTTCTCTGCAAACACATTTGCTGACGAGCGTGGGGATGTACGCGCTCAACTTGAACCCAAAGGTTACTTGTATGGCATTGGTTTAGGTTTAAGCCAAGAAATCTATAAAGGTTACAACCGCCGCGTTATTCCTCTGCCTATATTAGGCTATCGCGGAGAGAAACTATCAGTTTATGGTCCTTTTGTAAGTTATGAGTTGTTAGAGCTAGGGGATGTTGAGCTTGAAGTACAAGCTTCACCAAGGTTTCAAGGCTTTGACGAATCAGATAGTGACATCTTCTTAGGTATGGAAGAACGTGATTTTTCAATGGATCTCGGCGCGTACTTAAAATATGAGCGAGATAATTGGAAGCTGAGTGTTGGCTTTTTACGCGATATCTTCAATAAATCTGACGGCCTAGAATTAAAAGCCAAAATTGCCAAAGCCTATAAATTTGGGCCCATATTTTTTGAGCCAAATTTATCAATAAGTCATTTAGACAAAAATCATGTTGACTATTACTACGGCGTGAGAGACTTCGAAGTCACACAAAGCAGAGCTTTATATCAAGGCGATAGCGCAATAAATCAGTCAATCGGATTTTCAGTGTCAACGCCAATATTTTTTGGCGGTTTCACACAATTAGCCATTGATTACACCATGTTTGACAGCAGTATCACTGACAGTCCGTTAGTTGAGCGCGATAATAACTTAAGTATGAGATTGCTATTTAGTAAGTTTTTTTAGTCAAATAGATACTTTCAACAATAAAGCAGTAGATTAACTTACTGCTTTTTTGATTTAGGCATAAAATACTGCTCTAGTTTTACGTTTCGAGCCGCATTCTCGACTTGTTGACGCTCACTTTCTGACAACACTTTATATCCTCGCGGATATGGCCAACCATAGCCCCAGCGAAAAGGCGTAGGTAAGTATGGACTGCCTCCGACTCTAACACCTGCCAACATCATGCTAGCGATAATAGGCTCGCCCACCTCTTTAACACATTGTTTTAATCGCGCGTCAGATTGTTCTCGTTGCATTGCTGTACCACCCTGCCAATAATCAAAATCATGAGCGACACAACAAGTTAGCCACAATTCTTGCTGCTCAACAGTACCATCGGGAAACAAACTACATCCATCGCTTGTAAATGGCTTTAATTCAGTCGTACTCAAAGCTATTGTGCTGAAAAACAATGTGAAAAATAAAAGGCCTTTTTTAAGCATAATATTATTAGGTTAGATTAAAAACAGGGAGGAGTTTAAATGAATTTACGCCACTAGTCTCATAACAGACATGTCCTTGGCGATGATCAAAAAGGACTATCGACTAAACACACTTACCCTTTGAAGTGACTGTAGGCATCTCCAACAGTAAAATGGCCGCTTTCAAGTCGTTTTACAAGTTGCTGCTCTTCAAGGTCATTAAGTACTTGATACAGCCCGTTACCATAAGCATTGATACTATCTGCAGACAATAAATCTACTGGCTCAGGAAAGTGCTGACTGACATCACTCAACACCAACCGAACCATCAGTTTCTCTACTCTATCCATATACTTACCCTCAAAAAGAATCAGTGTGATTAAAGTAAATACTACTTTGCATAACATAATGCCATGAGACGTCATGCTGAACTGCAAATTTAAATTAGCGGAGAAAGATAGAAATGGGAAGAAAAATAAGTCAGTTTTTTTACATCAAAAAAGCGCCTAAATTGACGCTTTTATAACCTTACATCTCAAAAATTTTTAAGTCTATTAATTTAAAAGACTATTTTCGAACCAAGCAAACATGGTTGAGTATCGATTCAAAATCTTAACGTCTAATTGCTCATCAGCAGCACTATCAGCTAAGCCATAACAGACATGCAGTGGCATTAAGTGCTCTTCGCGTGGATGACAAAACCTTGCATGGGGCGCACTTTCCCAATCTAAGAGTCGGCTTACTCGCATACTTTCATCAAGTGTTTTATTACTTACTGTGTCTCTGAGCCAAGTCTCAAATGCCAGATTTTTTTCATCAACTTCTCTGTCACCTTGCGAGAAAAAAGCACGCATATTATGAAAAGAGAACCCAGAACCAATCACTAATAAATTGTCATACGCTAGTGACTGTAAAGCTTTACCAATATTAAGGTGTAAGTTCGGCTCTAAACTCTTTGCCAATGAAAGCTGCACACAAGGAATGTCAGCCTCAGGAAACATGATTTTCAAAGGAATAAACATGCCATGGTCAAAGCCGCGTTGCGCATCGAGTTGATGTTCAATGCCCGCTTGCGCTAACGCTGTTGCCACTTCAGATGCCAACTTAGGCGAACCAACACAAGGATATTGGATGTTATATGCCGCTTCAGGAAAACCATAGTAGTCATAAATGAGCTCAGGTATCTCCGAAGAGGTAATGGTCGGCACTGCTTCTTCCCAGTGGGCGCTTATCAACAAAATAGCACTTGGCTTTTCAATATTTTTCGCCAATTTCTCTAGTGCATTTACCATTTCTGTGTGGCTGGGGTCACCCAATAAAGGCATCGGCCCGCCGCCGTGAGAGATAAAAAATACATTGCGTTTTGTTTTCATAGCACACCACCGAGATCAGACTAATCGTGAGTTAAAACTCGTGTATTATTTACGAATACCTTCAACATGTAAGTCGAGCATCACTGTTGTTGGGCCTAGCACTTCTTTCATACCATAGTCTGCTAAACGAATTTCAGTGGTACCAGAGAAACCAGCTCGGTAACCGCCCCAAGGATCTTTACCTTCACCAATTTTTTGTGCATCAATGACAATAGTCTTAGTTGTTCCGTGCAATGTGAATGCGCCCTGCACTTCTAGTTTACCATTACCTTTGTCGATAATTTTGCTGCTTACAAACTTCGCAGTTGGAAATTTACCCACATTTAAAAAGTCATCACTACGTAAGTGCTTATCACGCTCTGCATGATTTGAATCGATACTGGTAGTATCAATGTTCACTTCAATTTTTGCGTTGTCATAGCTTTTACCATCATAGTTAAAAGAGCCCTCAAATGTGTTGAATCGACCCGTTAACCAAGACACACCTAAATGCGATGTTTTAAAGTTAATAAAAGCATGGGCGCCTTTGGTATCTATCACGTACTCAGCAGCACTTGCCGTTGTTGATAGCGCACCTAAAATAGCCGCAGTTAGAATCATTTTTTTCATTGTAATCTCCTGTTTAGAAGCCAAAATATTTAATAAGTTAAGATGAATGCATGTAATTTTTAAGAAACTTACCTATGTGAAGTCTCTTAGAGCATCCGCTTCAATGTATTGTCTTTGTCTATGAAATGATGTTTTAGGGCAGCCAATGCGTGTAATAGAACTAACCCCACCAAACCATAAGCACTGAATTTATGAATGAGCCCAGCGGTATCGGCTTGTTGTGAAAAAAGCTCCCCAAAGCTTGGCAATACAAACCAGTTAAACACTTCAATACCGCGACCATCGGCCGTTGAAATTAAGTAGCCACTGACACAAATCACAATAATCAGCAGATATAAAACGATATGCGCAGCTTTTGCCATAAATTGCTCAAATGCATTACCCACAGCATTTGGACTTATGTTACTTGCCTTCCAACATAATCTGGCAACAGTTAATAGCAGCAACAGTACACCGACACTTTTGTGAATAAATGGCGCGGTTTTATACCAATCGCTGTAATAGTTCAGCTCTACCATCCACCAGCCGGACGCAAACATGCCTATGACGACCACTGCAGAAACCCAGTGCAGGCTTTTAGCTACCCAACCATAGTTTTGTGTCGTGTTTTTCATTCAAATCCTCATTCGCTTGTTAACTTAATCAACAAACCTCTCTTTCAATGCTGGCTATATTACTATGACGATTTTTTATGATTAAGTGGGGCTATGTTGTATTATTTACAACGTTACGTTGATAGTTGGTTATTAATTGAGGGTTGTGGTGATGATTAAAATTGAATTGCTCAAAGTGTTTTTAAGCGTTGCTGACGAAGGCAGCTTTACCAAAGCGGCCGAAAAGTTAGAGATGTCGAATCAACTGGTTAGTAAGTATATTTCGCAGCTAGAAGCACACCTAAATGCCCGTCTATTCAATCGCACGACTCGAAAAGTAAGCCTCACTGAAGCGGGCGAAAAGTGCCGCCAGCACGCAAAACAAATACTAGAAAATGTAGATAACTTAGAAGCACAATTTGGTGAGTTGCAAACAACGGTCACAGGTACTTTGAATATCAGTGCGCCTGTTTCATTTTCGACTTTACACCTATCGAAATTCATCAGTGTATTTAGAAAAAAGTACCCTGAAATAGAGCTCAACATTCAGCTTAATGACCGTAAAGTCGATGTGATCGAAGAAGGTTTTGACGTTGCGCTACGAATTGGTCAATTGCAAAGCTCTTCTTTGGTTGCTAAGAAAATAGCGCCTGTACGTTTGGTCTTATGCGCTTCTCCTGAATACTTAATGCATAATGGCACGCCTTCGCACCCGAACGAGCTCAACCCTAAGCACTTTTTGCATTACAGTTATTCTAGCTATGACAAAACCGACAACCTACTTTTAAGTACCCTAAAATCAATAAGTCAAAACAAACACCCTACTATCATCTCGAATAACGGTGAACTGCTCATGGCCGCAGCTATCGCTGGAGAAGGTTATTTGGTGCAACCTACATTCATTGCAGGTCAGGCACTCAAAAAAGGTGATTTAAAAATATTCTTAGAAGACTATGAACCTGAGCCCATTGCGTTATATGCGGTTTATCCACATCGCAAACTGCTCTCTTCAAAAGTAAGAGTCTTTATTGACGAACTCAGTGAATTTTTTGGTGAAAAGCCGTATTGGGATGAGTTTTAATTTCAACGACACCTAAATTGATCAGAAAAGAGCGGTAATTTGCTAACTTCATAATTAACCTTTATAAAGGCCTTATGTCAGTATGCTTTAAGGATAACTTGTGGCAATTTATCAATTTTTAGAATTTACCTTTTGTGATCAAAGCTATCAATTACGCCACTCAGGTAAACCCATTAATATCCGACCTAAAACAGCACAAGCAATAGAGCTGTTTATTAATAACCCTCAGACTCTGATCACCAAAGATGAATTGCATACTGCATTATGGGGCAATTCACAACACCAAGATTACCGCCTCTTTCAAGTGATCAGCGAAATCCGAAAGCTCGCACCCAATAAAAACCTTATTCGCACTCAGCCTAATCACGGCTATTACTGGCTAGCCCCTACCAGTAAACTGGCAGCCAAAAAACCAAATAGCATGACGAACTATGCCATAGCAGCCAGCTTAGCCATTTGTAGTTTAGCCACAACAGCACTAATCATTAAAAACAACGATACAATTGAACCAGAGATACAGACAGCTCTAAGCAGTTATACACATGCAGTAAATGCGTACCAGTTAAAAGAGTACGAAACAGCACAGAAATGGCTGCACTTCAGCTTACAAGAAAACCCTCACTCTCAAGAAGCTAAGTTATTATTGGCTGAGATAAAATTAAGCCAGCAACAGATAGCGCATGCACAACAATTGGCACATGAGCTTATCATTGAAAATGAGTCACAAAGTTACTATCGAGGCCAAGCTCTTTCATTGCTAAGCCGAATAGCAATGATGCAAAACAACTTTAATGACGCCCTTGATTTTGCCATTCAAGGAAAAGAATCTGTTGAGCAAGGTCTTGCAACATGTAGTGCGCAAATGTTTGAACAACAAATAGCTGCCATCGTTAAACAACAGCAAGGCAAATCACTTTCAGTGACTACTCGTATTGATAATCAGGACCTTAAAGCTGAATCAGATAATCTTGAAAATACCGCAAAAAGTAACGAACATGCTCAGCTTTGCAATGAGCTTAAAGATTCAGTTACTTCAAAGGTCGAGTGCAAAAACAGCGATTATATCGCTCAACTATTTCGCTCAAGACGATTCATAACCTAGCCCAATACTTTGAAAAGTATGCGAATATATATATTTATAGAAGTTTAGAGGTGTTTATACTGACATAAAGTATGCCATTCATTTTATAAAAGCACTTACTTAATAATTTAGTGAGCGTCTAATGAAAGCATTATATAAAGCATCTATCTTAGTCATCGCGGCTTATGTCATTCTTATTTCAAAAACTGTGTCTGCAGATGCTGCAACTCCCTCTTTGTCTAACACGATAAATCCAATTTTAAATTCAAAATTAAAGACTCTGCTAGGTCCAGATGAAAAGTTTGAGATAGCCCCATTTAATGACGCGTTTGATCAAGTCACAGTCAACAACCAAGTTATGCTTGCCAGCAAAGATGGAGGTTACTTATTTTTTGGAAAAGTAATCGATACTTCGACCCGAGCCGATATGATGGAAGTGGCAAATCTGCAACATAGGAAAACACTCATCTCGTCTATACCCAGAGAAAAGCTACTCACTTATTCAGCCAAAGAACAACAGCACCGGATCACTATTTTCACCGACATAGACTGTCCTTTCTGCCGAAAGCTGCACACTCAAATTAAAGACTTAAATCAACAAGGCGTAACCATTGATTATGTCATGATCCCAAGAGGGCAAGTTGGCAGCAAAGCTTTTACTAAAACAGTTAATGCTCTATGTGCTACAAATCCACAGACGGCCATGGATTCTGCAATGCATAGTGGGTACTTTGAGTCTAATACTCAGGCTTCATCTGAGTGTATTAATAACCTCAAAACTCAACAAACCTTAGCGCAAGCCTTTGGCTTTAGCGCCACTCCGACCATTTTGTTTACCAATGGAGAAGTTGTTGCCGGTTTTATTAATACTCAAGCACTACTGGCACGTTTGAAAAGTTTATAAAACATTTATAGAAGAACTAAGAAGAAATAGACCATAACCTAGAAAAGGTTAAAGAGCAGAAAGAATGCGCTATGTGAGCGCATTCTCAATACAATTACTTAAATCTCGATTTCATCGACATTTTGTGCAATCTTTCCCCCAAGTTTTGTGACTATTTTGTCTCTTACCTGAGAGTAAACTTCTTCATTTAACACCGCACTTTCCGTGCCTTTAAAGATTTTAGTCTCCGAGCTTTTAAACTCAAAAAACAACACCTTGGTAGAGTTTTGTGTGCTATCAAAATAAAACGCTCCCAAATTAACTGCTACATCGCCATCAGCTTCTCTGGCGCTTGCAATTTGAAAGTTTCCGTTACCTTGATGGTGAGAATTACTATCAAATAATACTAGCTTGCCGTCTTTATCAGATAACGCTTCTAGCGCTTTTAATGTCTCTTGTACTACCGCCATTTCGTTTTCTGACGCAATAGCTTTTAATACATCAAGAACAACTTTATCGACAGTAAATGTAGAGCCTGAGACTTGATATTCAGAGAAAGAAAAACCTTGCGCAACCCAACCAATTTTTTCAAGGGTATCAATATAAAACTTATACCAGGCTTCGGTATCTTTGTATCTATCATATTTTTTGGTCGCCGCCAGTTGCGCTAGTAGCGTCGAGTTCAACACATCTTTTTTGTGCTGAGCGCTGATGCCATCAACAAAAGTAACCAAGCTACCGTTGTTAACATACGCCCCTTTACTGTCAGATTCGATATCTTTATTGGCAGCGGTAGAGGTAACAAAGTTAGCGACTTGCAAAGGCACAACTGGCTCATGCAACTCTAAAGAGTCCATAAAGTCATGTGCTTGCTGAATTTTTTCCATTGGTGCTGGATGGGTGTTTTTTAATACATCCGGGTTTGAAACTTGATCGTTCATAAAATCATCCTTTTAAGTTTTTAAACAACTCGAATTCACATTGAAATCCATTTCAAAGCTAGTTAAGGCACTTTAATTTGTCGATTACACAGGGTTACACCTACTGCTTAGATTAAAAATGTAGTTATCTTTAGGTCTATTTACATCTGCCTTTTACGCGAAACAAACCAAAGACTTAGGCCCCAACCAGTCCAGCTTATTTTGCTTGGATCTATGAAAACAGAAGAAATATTAAAAAGGATTAATCAATTTTAAATATGATGATTTAGCATGAAAAATGACTGATGCAGTAAATAGGAATGATTATGTGTGTTATTTAGATTGTGGCTTGGAGTGATGTTTGAAGCATAAGTTGACATAAACAACAAAGTTACTTCAATCACTTAAAAATAAATTTGAAGTATAAGTTGACATAAAATTGAAGCGTAAGTCTGCAAAAAATAACTTACTTAATAAATTTCCTTTGCCCTTGCTTAATGCCAGACATGGTCGTTAAGCAATTTAAACTCTTGCAAACCCTAGTATCCAAACAGCCATCGTGTAGCGACGAAATCAAGCTTTAATGTTTACCCAATTAGATTCTTTGCCTGATAGCATATTTTCATACATCTCAGCATGTTTGTCAGAATATTCATCCCAAATCTTCCAGCACTTGTATTTTTTGTTCATCAGTCGCATGACAAGCTGAAGCACTACATCACCAAACAAACCTCTTTCATGCATCCGACTGATTAATAACCTATATTCTCACTCTGGCATAAACTTAACAATAAGCTCTCCATTTTTATGTATTTAACTCTGATGTGTTCCTCATTTTGCCCATTGAGGTAACCATGAACCAATTGATTTCTATAATCTTGTATAAAATTCGTTCTTCTTCAGTAAGAGCACTCCATAGCTCGATAATTGAATCAACGAGTTCGCAAGATTGTTTGCAATAACGAACCAAATGAAGCTGATTCTTAGAGATAGCCTCACTTTTGAAGCCATCTATTTTCTTGCGGTGTGATAACACCACATCAAGTAATCCAGTAAGTAGTAAAAGCATAGCTTTTGTAATCAAAGGTCTATCGCCTTGGTATTTGGCTGATATCAGATATACCTCCCAATTATTCGTGCAAATATAGGGCGTATGAAATAGAGTGTAAATTTTTATTAATGATTTTAATATTTTGATTTTTTGTTTCCATTAACTATCACATTCCTCGTTAATTGAGGCTCTTCCTGTGGGCTAACTCCCGATTAACGGATAAAAATTGTGAGCTAAATATTGAGCGAAGCGAACAGCCCGCAAATTTTATCTCTGTTGAACTACTTATATAATCCGGAGAATGTTTACACATATAATATTGATTCATTAGTGCACTAGCCGTATTAGGCATACCTAAAGCTGCTGTGTACAGCCAGTTGCTTTTCTGGCTTGCTTTACGTTGGTTATTCCATAAGTAACTTAGCTAAAAGCTTTAGTAGCTAAGACTTTCTTAGTATTAGGAACTTTTTGATACTAAGAAACACTTAGCTTTGTAGGGAGGGGTAACTTATATTTATTAAACTCCTAGTGATTTTGTTATGAAAGATATAAGATAAGCTCTTAAAGGATAATGCAAATTAAAAAAATGAAATTTTCTCACCATATTCAAAACTACTTTCCTAACTTTAAAGTTTCTCTTTTTAAAACAATTAATAATAAAAACTTATCCCTTACCTACTCCGTGCCATCTAAAGCTGAAAACTTAAATGAAATTATCCAGTGGCCTACAAATATATTTCTTATTTTGTACACACTGGTTGATTATACAGATAAATACCGTTTGTTAGTTGCCCCTCAAAAGCATTTCAAATGGGACCGAAATAACTTAAATACCCTCAATTTATTAGCAAAAGAATGGGATACCTTTTTTGGGGGGAAACCGCTCGCTCTAGGAAGTGTATTAATAAAGCATTTAAACGTAATCTTCAAAAGAAAGAACTTTAATCAATGTGTATATGATCTGATTAATTCAGACTCTGGATTTTGTTCTTCGCTATTCTTTGTACTTCTTTCGATTGACCGAGCATTTGAAGATAACAATCTAAAAAAGTTTGATTATGATGAGCTAACCAATATTGAGGTCGCTTTGTTAACTAGAATGGTGATGAAAGACTTATATGATAGCTCACCTAAAAATAGTGAGATTGCTCTTGAGCCAAACATTGCAGATAATGATACAAGGTATGGATTTGTATCTTTTAAAAGTTTAGTACCTCAATCTGGCTTAACAATTAATAACCTCTGTCAGAACTTAACTTTTATAAAACCAAGCGTTAAGCCACAGATTGTATACAACAATACAAAAAATAATTCCAAAAGATATAATGTACTTTTACTTCCTTGGCCATATGAAATTAGGGATGAGTACTTTTCCTCTTCCAAAGTAAAACCAATAGAAACTGATAACTATTTTGATTTTTTTAGCTACGAACCAATGGAGAATTATTCAGAGCTTTCAAAAAGCTTCATGTCAGCAATAGTCACATGTATGAAGAGGGTAGGACAAATAGACTTAATTGTTTTGCCTGAGTGTTCTTTGTCACAAGTTCATTATGATAGGCTTAGAGATCTTCTATACGAGAAATTTAAAGACAATTCACCTTCTCTTCTTGCGGGTGTTTATGGCAGAACACCTGAAGGGGTTGGAATAAACAAAGCTGTTCTCTCGTTTATAGGGGCATCAGGGGACTTTGATTATATATCTCAAAATAAACACCATCGTTGGTTTTTAGATAGAGATCAAATACGAACATATAACCTTGCAACACAGCTAGATCCAAATAAGAAATGGTGGGAAGATATTGGAGTATCAAGGAGAAATCTAGTTATTCTCGATACATCAAATGGTGTAAAATTGTGCCCCCTTGTATGTGAAGACTTAGCTAGACAAGAGCCTGTTGCCCAAGCTGTAAGATCTATAGGGCCAAATTTCGTTATTAGTTTACTTTTAGATGGTCCACAGCTTGAAAATAGGTGGCCAGGAAAGTATTCTGCTGTATTATCTGACGACCCAGGTTGCACAGTTTTCTCTGTTACTCCCCTCGGCATGACGCTTCGTTCGACTGGCTCAGGGTTTTCTCCTAGCCGTGTTGTAGGCTTATGGAGTGAGCCAAACAAGCCTTCAGAACGTATAGAAATACAAGATGAGGGAATAGGAGTTCTTCTCGAACTTAGTTTATCTGAGACTCAATGTTGGTCCATTGACGGTAGAGTAGAAAATAAAGTAATTCCTAAGAAAGAATTTCATACTACAATAAAAGATGAGTATTCTGACTTGAATTCCTCGTTAATCAGAACGATTTTTCTGAAAAAATCTTAAATGGAGATCTAAAATGAGTTTATCGCTACATGAAAAGCAATTTTTACACTCCATCATTGAGCTGATTGTAAAAAATAGAAATCTTGCTCAAGATGTTTTGCAGCACGCGCAAAATCGTAATGGAGAGTATTCTAAAACTCTCCAAAAGATTTTACCTATTTTAGAGACTTTAGAGGAAATCAATAAAGAAGATATTGAGAATGATTACTCATTTTTACTAAGTAGTGCTGCCGATAGCATCGTTGATAGCGAGGTAAAAGCAGTAGTAAAATCAACTATTAAAAGCTCAGGGCTTCCTTCAAGACAAAAGGCTATTCATACTTAGTTACAAACTAAAAAAATCAAAACTTTAATATCTTACAAAGTTTTTCTCTCTTTAATTACTTGTTTTAACAAAAGGATCTTCACCTGAAGATCCTTCACAAATAAAGTTAGAATAACCTTTTACTTCAGCCCCTCAATTTCTGAAGCGTTTAACTCAAACACATTGTTTAATTCAGGGCGAAATGTTTCAAGAACCAAACTAAGCTGCTTTTGATTTAATATTTTAAATCATTAATTAGTGGATCTGTAAGTGCTTAGTCCAAAAGTTTTTCAGCTTTCGAAAACATCCACATGAAATTGCAAATAATGCCAATACTGTCTCCTCTTTAGCTAAATCAGGCTTTTCTGAAAAAGGCATTTTATTTGCTAAACCAATCTGAATCGCTCATTATTTGAACACATCTTGTTTTTAGATTAGATTTAATATTGCTTTTTAGTTATCAATAAGGAAATAAAGTGAATAAGTTTTTAATTTTAATTGTATCTATGCTATTCGGAATAGGAGGATGTGCTTTCGCGCCAAAAAATCCTGCTTCTCATAAAGTTGAAGTGGAAGAACACCTATTACGAGTGAATAGGAATGGCTATTTAATTCCTTCTGATTTTGCAATGCAAAACCCTCTATCTAGAGATTCTACCAAAGCTTCGCTTTCTTTTAATGAAGTCGAAATTAAATATACAAAAATATGGGAGCAAGCAATTAGTTTAGCATGTTTGAAACAAACTAAATTCAAACAAAAGCAATGTTTTGATTCCTTTCAATCTTACTTTCTTGATCCAAATAATGATAAATATTTTAGTAACTCAGAAGGAGAAGCAGTTAAAGACACTCCTATAAAACTACTTGTTTATTTTCATGGTGGGTTAAACACGTACTCAGACAGTGATGAGCGAGTTGAAAACCACGTTTCTTACATCGAAGATATAAAAACTAACTCAAATACAAACCCTGATTGGCATTACCCTATATTTGTGTCATGGCCTTCAAATTTGTTGGGAACTATTGGAGAGCATTTGTTATGGGAACGAGAAGGCAGAGTAACATCTACTGGAACTGGATTAATATCCACGCCATTTATTATTTTTGAAGATGTCGTTTCAAGTATTGGGGAATTACCATCAAACTTTTATTTCCAATTTACAAATGACAAAGATCGATACGCATCAGGAACAAACTTATCTAAATATTTAACATCTAGTATATGGGAAGAGGCTTATTACAAATATCAAAACCTCAACTTCCAAGAGCCTCTTACCTCTGATTATCTTAGATCTAAATATCACTCAGGGAGGCTAAATAGTGATATGAAAAATATTGCGATTAATCGTAGTATTTATTCTAGATCAGGGTTTAAACATAGAGCCGAAAGTGCAGGGACATTACTATTTACCCCTTTTAGATATGTAGTGGGTAGTTTATGGAATGGAGCTATTGCAGCAAACTCTTGGGACATGATGAAAAGACGAGCTAGAAGTATGTTCTATCCTCATGGGGACTTTGACAAAAGGATGAAGGCACAATCTGGAGAACACTTAGGTACTTTCTTTGAGTTTATTCTGAATAAAGAGAAAAGTTACCCGGCCTTGGATATTGAGCTTACTTTAATTGGTCATAGTATGGGGACGATTGCCATCAATAACCTATTATCTAAGTATAAACAAGATTGGGAAGAGACATCAATTTTAAAAGATATTGTATACATGGCCGCAGCAGCGAATATCAATGATACTTTATCTATAGTCCCTACAATACTGCGTAACAATATAAATGACATTGGTTTTCATAATTTAACTCTAAATAGGGTTGCTGAATCAGCAGAAGTTTATGGGTATGGTTTGCTTCCGTCAGGTTCACTTCTAGTCTCAATCGATAAATATCATGATTCACCTGAACACCACCTATTGAGAACTATGGGTACTGAACTTAATGTACATTCATCGCTAGATGTTATTACAGAAGCTTTTTCTGGAATGACAGATCCCGTAAGTTTTAAAAGCTTTAATAGCATTAATCACTCTCTTCCCAAAAAACACGGTGATTTTGGTTGCATACTTTATTGGAAAAGCTCAACATGGGATATAAGAAACGAGGAAGGACATACCCCAAAACCGGGTGAAGAGCTTTGCGAGTAGCTGATTGACAGATTAATATTTTAGAATATTCCAGCTCTTAATTTCTATAAGAGCTGGAGCCTTTATTTTCTTTCTATAATAAAATTGAAGCTTAACAGTTTTATAAAAGCAGTAGATATAAGAAACAAACCTTATTTCATTTCTTAGCACAGTTTTCAAGAATCCATACCCGCTTTTAATCAAAGAACCTACTAGCTGCTTACAAAATCAATAATTTGCAGTGTTGTGGGATTTAAATCACGCTCCACTGGCTAAAATCATTCCACAACGCAGACAAACCAAGCACGCGTTGTTAGTTTCTTGATAAAGTTTTATCCACTTAAGTCTTTGTTGAATTTCACCGTTTATGACACTCAGATATAGAAAGGATCTCTATGAATCACACTAATAATGCTATGCAAATATCAGCTTTTGATCCGCTCTGAATAGATTAAGTAACATCCTTTACCTGAGCCTTTTATTGTAACTCCCTTAAAAAATGTCAGTTTTGTAGAACTAAATGAGCTAAATTAGTTTTATCAGGTTACATTCTACAAGTGGCTATTTGTTTTACCCTCAAAGTCATACATAAAACCAATAGGTTGTGCTTCAAAGGCTTTTATCTTGGAAGAATATTCGAAATGAAAACAGGCATCAAACTCTAAAGAGCTTTCAACTAAAAGCGTTTGGCTTTTTTTGACTAGCAAATTTAAATAGGTTTTTAACTCGCGAGTGCTTTATTTTACGTCTGATCATAATCAAAACCTAAACGGCTTATGACTAGAAAATAGACTATGACAGCTTATTGTTCAAATTATGACAAGAATTAGTTCAGATATGACAGCTTATGGTTCAAACATCAAGGAGAAATATTTGGGTGGTAGTCTTATCAGCCACATCCCGGCACACAAGTCATCCGCTGTGGCTGCTCCCTTCCGGGCCTGACCAGGTTCACGAACTATTGTTGCGAGAGGACCAATAAGACCACCATAGAGGGCCTTGTTTGGCGCGGGAGAGATTATCTCCATAATGTGCTTTAGATTCAAGGAAAAACTCAATTAATTAAACCGATTGCTCAATGCTTAAGCAATCGGTTTAAAATATAACAAGTGATTAATTTGCTAGAGACTTTTGAACTGCTGCTAATTTTGTCTTAATACGTTTCATGTTTGCAGGGCCCATACGTAAGAATTGCTTTTGGGCAGCTGATAACTTTTCCCACTCTGGGTAAGCGTAACTGTAAGTTACCGAGTCTTTGATCAGTGGCAAGCTGGTTTCAGGTACTGGCGTTTCTAGAATTTCATTAATTGCTTGGTTTAACGTGTAATTGAATTCATCACCTTCATAACCAATCTCTTCATAGGCTTCAAACATAAGTGGCTGAAACTTTTTATAAAGACGAACAATTTGCGCATTACTCATTTGTGAAATCATATCAACATATGGCGTATAGCGCTCGTAGCTATTTGGATCTGTAATAATGATATCTGACTCTAGCGCCATGAATTTATCAACAGGAGCACTTACTGGTGCATGCTTTCTAGCCATTTTACCTTGAGCGAGATTATCAACAAAAACAACCGTTCTGCGGATCATGTCATCCGTTACAAATAAGCCCAGAGACTGCTCTGTAAGATACTCTTGTAAATTCTGTTTAATCTCTTGGTCGCTTTCATCAAGGCTTGGTAATTGCGGTTTAGGTGGCTGAACTTGAACAACTGGTTCTTCAGGCTCTGCAGCTACCACTGGCTCTGGCTCTACTGGCTGAGTTGGCGCTTCAATAACAGGCTCTGGCTCAGGCTCAGGCTGGCTTTGTGCTGTATTAACTGGTTTAACAGGATCTGATGCTGGCACAACAACATCTTGCTTAAACTTTTCATTTTCAGAAGGCTGTTCAGATTTATTTGATAAAACAAAAACAGCAACGACGACTAACGCCATAACAACAACGGCTGCGAAAAGCAGCTGGGTATTAGAAGGTTTTGAAGAAGGTTGTTCTGACATGTTGGCTCCGTTTAATGGCTGAACAAAATATTTCGTTGAATATTCTATAATTAGTTATAAAGTAAAGATATATCACTGAGTAATTGTTGCAAGTGATATACGGTAACTGATGGCATTCGCAGCAAAAAGTTCATAATAATTAAGGGCGAATATGGAAAAAAAACCGCAAAACACTCAGCACTCAAAGATGGCTTTGTTATTAACCGGCGGTGGCGCTCGAGCAGCCTATCAAGTTGGTGTTTTAAAAGCCCTCGCTTTGAGTATGCCTCGTAACGCAAAAATCCCTTTTCAAGTTATTAATGGTACATCTGCGGGCGCAATTAATTCAGCAGCCATGGCATGTTATGCATCTTGTATGCATTTAGCTGTGAGAAAGATTGAGTGGGTGTGGCGACAGTTTCATACCCATATGGTGTATAAAAGTTCATTTACAGGTGCCTCGAGTTACATTCTCGGCAATATGATGCGCAGTTTTCAATCTGACTATTTAAATCACCCACCTGCCAGTCTATTGGATAATTCGCCGCTTCGAGCATTACTTGATGATGTTTTAGATTTATCGCGCATTGATCGAAACTTACATAAGAAATACTTAGAGGCTGTATCTGTTACGGTATCAAGTTACTCAACAGGTAAATCCGTTGCAGTATTTCAAGCAAATAATGCCTCACCTTGGCAGCGAGCTAAACGTGAAGGCGTAGCTGGTCAAATTACGTTAGATTTACTGATGGCATCGAGTGCTATTCCCATGGTGTTTCCGAGTGTCAGAGTAAAGCACCACTATTATGGTGATGGCTCAATACACCAACTTTCGCCGCTTAGCCCATCAATTCATTTAGGTGCAGATAAAATATTCATTATTGGTGTTGAGCAGCCAAAACGCCAACGTGCCATAGGTTACGAGCCGCACTTTCCGGGCGTATCAACGGTTGCAGGTCATTTATTAGATAGTGTCTTTGCAGACACGCTGCAATCAGATTTGGAACGTTTAGAACGAGTTAACCGAACCATAGGTTTACTGCCTTCTAACTCTAAAAATAAACATAAAGAACTTAAACAGGTTTCAACACTGGTCATTAACCCAACGCAAAACTTTAATGAAGTTGCCACTGAGTGCTATGAGCAAATGCCAATGGCTGTGAGAATGCTGCTGCGCTCAATAGGTATCAAGAAAAATTCAGAATCAAGCTTAGCCAGTTATTTGATGTTTGAGAAAGCCTACACTCGTAAACTTATTGAGTTTGGATATCAAGATGGACTTAATAGGCTAGATGAAATCAGGGACTTCCTGGAACTGAATTAATTAACCAGCCCTATGATTTGATAACAAAGTTCTCTTCTCGAAGGCTAACTATCTGAGAAGCAATGATAATGCGGATCTGAGAACCACTTTGTACTTGAACTATCAAGGCAAAACGCAGTAATAATGGCGTGTTTAACTGAGCTGTTAAAGATTGTTTTGTCTAAATAAACTTTGCTAAATTGATTGGCCCTATCAAAAATCACTCTACCTCTCGGAAGACTGTGGTAAGGACTCGACGAGATATTTAAATTAAATTGCTTATAGAGCGCATTAAGCTCCCATTCTTCAAAATGTTTAAAGTCACTATCAACTAATCCCAAACTATCTTTTTTTAGCATCTGTATACATGCAGACTTATTATACCAATCCTCAATAATACTTAATCATTTTGAGGGATTAAAGCTGCCGCTAACCGCGTTAAAAATTTCTCATTTAGAACAACTAAATAGCAAAATTTTCGCCTCGTTATCGACAAGCTTTCCTTGCCTCAAAATAGATCTCTTAATTAAGAGGATTGGTATAAACTAATGTATTTTCAACAAACCAAAATATGCCTACTTTCATTGCAAACCTCGTCATTTAAAATTCCAATAGACACTCATGTTTGCTGGCATTAGAACCCTGATAATTATAATTTAATTGAACGTTACTTTAAGATAATCCTTCTAACAAAAATTGCTCTGCTCGCTCAACGCGTCTCGGCTTGCCCTTTAATAATAAAATATCGTTTGCTTGCAATTTCATTTCATCATCTGGCGACTCAATTTCTTGTCCGTCCCTTCTTAATGCAGTGATCACTACACGTTGCTTTTTCAAATCTAACTGCGCAATAAGTTTATTCACTGCATATGCTGAGTCTGGAAGAGCAATTGCGTGCAAATACTCCAAACGCTCTAAAGGCTCACTGTTTTGCTCTACAGAGCCGTCAGTGAAAAAGCCATGCAAGAACTCGTATCGGTTTTCTCGCTCTTTACTTACTCGCCTTAAAATCCGTCGCATAGGCACACCAGACATATGCAATACATGAGAGATGAGCATTAAACTGGCCTCGAGCGCTTCAGGTACAACTTCAGCTACTCCCATCTTTTTAAAGTCTTCAAGGTGAGTGTCATCGGTAGCTCGAACAATAATAGAAACTCCCGGCGCTACCCGTTTAATGGCGTCTATCACTTGCTGGTTTTGTTCAAACTCTGCCATGGTCACAATAACGAGTTTGGCTTGTTCAATCTTGGCTGATTTTAAAATGGTATTTTGCGCTGCGTGCCCAAATAAGACCGGCTCACCTGCATTTTGTGCTTCTTGGACTAATAGTGGATTACGCTCAATCGCAACGTAAGGAATGGCTTCAGGCTTTAAGAAACGAGTAATTGTTTGACCAACCCGCCCATAGCCTAAAATAAGAACATGGCCGTTTAAACTCTTATTACCAAAGTTTTTCTGAAACTGCTCATTGGTTTGCTCATTATCAAGGTTAAGTAAACTCAGTATATTATCGGTTTGACCAATTAAGTATGGCGTAAGAGCCATAGACAATACGCCCAAAGCAATTAAGAAAGAAGCGGTCGTTGACGCCATGAGTTCATGTTTTGAAGCTAAAGCGATTAACACAAAGCCAAACTCGCCCATTTGCCAAAGCAAAATCCCTGACGCAATTGCATCTTTTTTACGTTCACCAATGAGCTGTGCGCATCCCCAAATTAGCAATAGTTTTAAAACAAATAAAATCGCTAAGGCAGCACAAATGTACCAAAACATCTCAATAACAAAACCAACATTAAGCTGCATACCCACTGTGACAAAAAACAGCCCCATTAGAATATCTCTAAAGGGTCGTATTTCAGCTTCGAGCTGATGCCGATACTGACTCTCACCTAGCATCATACCTGCCAAAAACGCACCTAGAGCCATAGATAAACCGAATAGGTAGGTCAACCCCGACGCGCAAAGAGCAACCACTAAGGTCGACAAAACGAATAACTCATCGGTTCTCACTTGCGCTACTTCATTAAACACAATAGGAAGTAACCACTTACCAACAGCCCAAAGCAAAATACAAACAAACGCACCTTTCGCTAAGGCAATTGCTAGAGTACTGGCTAGCATTTGATTGTCAGCTTGAGCAAACAGCGGAATACTGATCAACAAGGGCACAACGGCAATATCTTGGAAAAGTAAAATACCGATTGAAAGCTGCCCTCTTCGCTGATTTAAGGCTCCGTTTTCTTTTAGAATTTTAACCACAACCGCGGTAGAAGAAAGCGCCATAATACTGGCAATAGTGAATGCACTTAACCAACCATAATCGAAGAATTTGACGATGGGCATAGCAACTAAAATAGTCAAAATCACTTGTAGGCTGCCCAAGCCAAAAACCAGATTGCGCATGGCCATTAATTTAGGCACTGAAAATTCAAGACCCAGGCTAAAAAGCAGAAAGACTATGCCAAGTTCTGCAATAAAGTGCATTTCATCACTCATGCTCATCCACCCTATTGATGGACTACTCGCCAACACACCTGTCACTAGGTACGCCAAGATTGCCGGTAAGCCTATTCGCTTGAATAACCAAACCAAAATCATTGCGGCAAGTAATAAGGCAAAAACTTGACTATAAATGCTCTGCAAATGGCCTCCAGAGAGTCAATTTTGTTGATGTTTATAATTCGACTTAAATTAACTATAGCAAGCGATTGTTTTTCAGCCAGTTTAAATTTCTGGCACAGAAATAGCTTATTCATCCTTAGTTATGATAATTAGGGGTTCTAACTGATGGAAAACGTCCATATTCTGACGCAACGGCTAACAACACGCGGCGATTATTTGCCGTTTAACGCCGAGCAATATATTAACCAAGAGCCAATGTTTGCTCATCGATTGGTTGAGAAATTACAAACTACGCTAGATATTGAAGAGCTGCTTGCTATTTACGCAGAGCATGCTGAGCGTATTATCAAGTTATCAGGACTACAGTTTCATACTTCTTTAGGCGCTTTTCAGTTAAAAGACAGCGACAAACAATACACTCCGTTTAGTTTTGATCTAGACCTCAACGGTGAGCATTTAGGTAAGCTTGTCTATTTTTGCCAGTACCAATTAAGTACAGCTATCAAAAACAAACTGCAATCTATACACCAAGTATTAGTGTACCCACTGAGAAATGCTTTGATGTACCAACGTGTACTTCAGCTTGCAACCAAAGATTCATTAACTGGTTTATACAACCGTAGCCAATTTAATGACAACTTGGTTCAGAGAATAGAAAATAGCCGCCGTCATCACCGTAAGTTCAGCCTGATGTTGCTTGATTTAGATAACTTCAAACAAGTAAACGATAACTTTGGTCATAAAGCGGGTGACGAAGTACTCATTGAGTTTTCGAATATTTTAAAAGCGTCTATCAGAGCGACTGACAGCGTGTATCGTTTTGGTGGGGATGAGTTTGCTATTTTGATTGATGACCCTGAGTTTGTGACAAATAAACTCATTGCAGAGCGTATTATGAAGTCGGTAGAAAGCTGTGAACTGCTTTCAAAATACGAAGTCACAACCAGTATTGGTTTTACACTTGCTGAAAACAATGACTGTGAAGACAATATTTTTGCAAGAGCTGATAAAGGCCTGTACAAAGCAAAAGCTGCAGGTAGAAACTGCGCTCGCGCAATCTAGTCTTTTCGCCAAAGCAAGCCCCTAACTTGCTTTGGCTTTCACTTTATTTCTCTGACGTTTTTAATTTACTTAAAAATGAGTAGATAAATAAGCAACTGGCCGTCCCTAAGAAAAAGCAGTTAATTAACCATGCCAAAGCAATAAAATTTGGCAAGTCAGCGATAACAACTAACACCAACGGCATTAATAAAGCGACGATAAAAAAGCTCCCCCCTTTGCCATGCCAGTATCCTAATAACAAAACTACTGTCATCGCACCTAGTATTAGTGCAGACACTAAGTTGCCAATTATCGGCGAACTATTCATAGCTAGAGGAATAAAAGCTAAAAGTGTAAAAATTATCGCAATCGGCGATTTCTTTGCTAACGATTCACCTATTTGTTTATTCTGCATGTTGGATAAGCTCCCAAGAAATACCACTTTCCTCACAAATATGTTCTGCAGACACAAAGTGCCCTACTACCTGAACTAACGCATCGTTGTAATACACTAAGGGAATATGCTCACGCTGCCATGTGGGGACTTTAAATTCTTTAAGCCAATATTTTAACGTATTACTGCGCACTTTCTTATATGGTTTTATTTGTGCTTTTAACAGGCCAAAACGGATAGAAACCACTTCACTGTCTAAAGGTTTACGCAACAATCCATTTTGTTTTTGTTGCACACACGCATGATCACTTAAGATAACTTCTGTCGTGTTTACTAATTTAACATCTAATGGTTTTGGGTATTGCGCATCAAAATACAGTTTATTTCTATAACGTCTGATCGCCCCTTTCGATAACTGCACTTGCATTTGTGCATCTTCTCGACTGTCTAGGCTTTGCGTTAAAATCTGAGACATTTGCGCCTTTGACGGCATCACTATCCCTAAATCGTTTAACCATGCTCTCACCACATTGCTCTGCCTAAGCGCACTAAACTGTTCTAACTCATTGAGCTTTAGCGTGGCTGGCACAGTGTTTTTATCTAAACAGAGCCATAAATCAGCTTGGCTTATTTCATCAATTAAGGCTTGCTGTTGTTGTAACAACTCAATACTGCGCAGCGTACTTTTTAAAAAGCCATTAAAGCGTTTTTTAAGCGGTGGAATGATTTGGTTACGTAAGAAATTACGGTCGAACTTATCATCTTGATTCGACTCATCTTCAATATGCACTAAAGAAAAAGTGCGAGCAAATGCTTCAATGTCTTCTCGGGAAATATTCAAAAGCGGCCTAATACATTGCCTGCCCGATGATAAACGAACTGTATCTTGCATTGCACAGAGCCCAGCAAGGCCAGAGCCGCGCTTGAGTCGTAATAAGAATGTTTCTAACTGATCGTCCGCATGCTGACCTAATAAAATTAAGTTACCCTGCTCTGCTAGCTCATCTAGCGCCTGATAGCGCGCATCTCGAGCAAGTGCTTCAAGGGATTGTCTAGGTTTTGGCTGAACATTAACAGTCTTGGTTTTAAAAGGAATATTCAGAGATAGACAAAGCTGCTCACAAAATTTTTGCCAGTCTTGAGCGTTTTCAGATAAGCCATGATTAACATAAATAGCTTCGACTGGAATAGACAGATGTGGATCTAGACTCTCAAGGTAGGTCTTACACAAATGTAATAACACAACAGAGTCTACACCACCCGAAAGTGCCACCGTTAGGCCTGAGCCTAAATGTAATTTTGGCTCTAATGCTGTTTTAAACTGTTTAAATAACGAGGTTTGTATCATAACTCTAAAACGCAAAAAAGCCGCATAATGCGGCTTTTTTCAAAAGCTTAAGTTTAGCAATAACCAAACGACATTAGTCGCTTGTAACGCTGCTCAAGCATATCTTCTGTGCTTAATGCCGTTAGTTCAGCAAGGTCACGGTTAAGTTGAGCTTTTAAGTTTTTCGCCATCTCATCGTAGTTACGATGCGCGCCACCTAGTGGCTCGTCGATGATGTTGTTGATAAGGTCTAGCTCTTTTACACGCGTTGCCGATACACCCATTGCTTCAGCTGCAAGAGGCGCTTTTTCAGCACTCTTCCAAAGGATTGATGCACAACCTTCAGGAGAGATAACAGAGTACGTGCTGTACTGAAGCATGTTTACACGGTCGCCCACGCCAATGGCTAGAGCACCACCAGAACCACCTTCACCGATAACCGTACAAATTGTTGGTACTTTTAACGCAGCCATTACTTTTAGGTTACGTGCGATTGCTTCACTTTGACCACGCTCTTCAGCGCCAACACCTGGGTATGCTCCCGGTGTGTCAATGAATGTAATGATTGGCATTTTAAAACGCTCAGCCATTTCCATTAGGCGAAGGGCTTTACGGTAACCTTCAGGCTTTGGCATACCGAAGTTACGCTTAATCTTTTCTGCTGTATCACGGCCTTTTTGCTGACCGATAACCATAACCGGCTTACCGTCTAAACGCGCTACACCACCTAAAATTGCAGGGTCGTTTGCGAAAGTACGGTCACCCGCAAATTCATCAAACTCAGTAAAAATGCGCTCGATGTAATCACGTGCATATGGACGTAACGGGTGACGTGCAAGTTGAGAAACCTGCCATGCACCTAATTCAGAAAATACTTTTTCAGTTAGCTCAACGTTCTTTTCTTTTAAACGAGAAATTTCTTCTTCTAAGCTCAGGTCTAAACTGCCTGAACGGCTAACATTTTGTAATTCTTTAATTTTTGCTTCTAATTCAGCAATTGGAAGCTCAAAATCAAGATAATTGAGGCTCATGCTCTACAACCTAATTAATTAAATTCTAATTCTATATCTTGTGCCGCTAACTGAGATAATCGCGTTATTAGATCATCTGTTGGCGTCACACACCATTCTGTACCTAACGTTAGTTCTGCTAACGCATCAGGACGCTGATACTGAACCTTAACTTCGCAAGTGCCGAATTTGTAAGGTTCTAAGACTTTTCGTAAATTATCGAAGAAGTTCGCGTCAATTCGCACCATATTTAGAGTCATTTTTATCGCTCTGATGCGTTTTTCACGCGCCTGAGCTATGGTACACACGTCTCTGGCTGTCATTGTAATGCCACCAGAGAAGTTATCAAAGCTGACCTGTCCAGATATTACCAAGATTTGGTTAATTTGCAGCAATTCTTGATAAGTTTCGTACTGTTCAGGAAATAAGCGTACATCAATTCGGGCGCTTTTGTCATCTAAAGTTATTAAGCCCCAACGCTGATTTCGTTTATTAATCAGCGTTCTTGCATTAATCACCAAACCGGCGGCCGTTGCGGTAACATCTCGGTTAGTGGGCTGTAAGTCAACCAATTTACCCGACGTATAGTGCTTTAACTCTTTACGATATTGATTTATGGGGTGACCCGTTAAATACAAGCCTAAGGTTTCTTTCTCACCATTTAGCCACTCTTTATCTGGCATTGGTAAAGCTGGCTCAAACGCTTGCTCAACTTCATCTGGCTCAGTCGCGAGTAAACCAAATAAGTCACTTTGACCAATTGCTTCTGCTTTATGGTGCTGTTCGGCAGCTTTCATAGCTGCAGGTAGACTAGCAATTAAGATTGAGCGACCTGCTTGGTTTTTTTCAGGACCAAGTTGGTCTAGCGCACCTGCATAGATCAGCTTTTCAACCACGCGTTTGTTCAAACGCTTTAAATCCACTCGAGCACAGAAATCGAATAAGTCTTTAAACTCTCCGCCTTGCTCACGTGCTTCTAGAATGGCTTCAACCGGGCCTTCACCGACCCCTTTAATCGCACCGATACCGTAAACAATTTCGCCTTTTAAGTTTACGGTAAATTTATATAACCCTTCATTGACGTTAGGCGGTAATAAGGCCAACTTCATGTTTTCACATTCATCAACTAAGGTAACAATTTTGTCGGTGTTATCCATATCCGCCGACATTACCGCAGCCATAAACTCGGCTGGGTAATGAGTTTTCATCCATAGCGTTTGGTACGAAACCAGTGCATACGCTGCTGAGTGAGATTTGTTAAAGCCGTAACCTGCGAACTTTTCTACCAAGTCGAAGATCTTCATGGCGAGTTCGCCATCGACACCGTTGTTTACGGCACCCTCTTCGAAGGTTGAACGCTGCTTCGCCATTTCTTCAGGTTTTTTCTTACCCATCGCACGACGAAGCATGTCAGCGCCACCTAGCGTATAACCTGCTAGCACCTGCGCGATCTGCATTACCTGTTCCTGATAGAGAATGATCCCGTAGGTTGGCTCTAGAATAGGTTGTAAACTGTCGTGCTGATACTGAGCATCTGGGTACGAAATTTCTTCTCGGCCGTGCTTACGGTCGATAAAGTTATCTACCATGCCCGATTGGAGTGGACCCGGTCGGAATAAAGCTACCAGAGCGATCATATCTTCGAAGCAGTCGGGTTTAAGACGACGAATTAGGTCTTTCATACCACGAGATTCAAGCTGGAACACCGCGGTGGTTTCAGCGCGAAGTAAAAGCTCAATACTCGGTTTATCATCAAGCGGGATAGCATTAATATCGACAGGCTCTTTACCTTCTCGAGCTAAACGCTCGTTGGTCATATCTAGCGCCCACTGTAAGATTGTCAGTGTTCTTAGACCTAAGAAGTCAAACTTAACCAAGCCCGCAGTTTCAACGTCGTTTTTATCAAATTGCGTAACCGGGAACTTACCTTCTTCATCGCAATACAGCGCGGCGAAATCAGTAATGGTCGTTGGCGAGATAACAACACCACCGGCGTGCTTACCGGCGTTACGTGTACAACCTTCAAGAATGCGACACATGTCGATAAGCTCTTTTACTTCTTCATCGCCGTCGTAAGCTTCAGGTAAACGCGGCTCGACATCAAAGGCTTTAGCTAGGGTCATACCCGGATCTGGCGGTACTAACTTTGATATACGGTCAACGAAGCCATACGGGTGACCGAGTACACGACCTACGTCACGTATTACTGCTTTTGCGGCCATAGTACCGAAAGTGATGATCTGAGATACCGCGTCCCGCCCATATAACTTGGCTACGTGGTCGATTACCTCGTCTCGTCTATCCATACAGAAGTCGACGTCGAAGTCGGGCATCGAAATACGTTCAGGGTTTAGGAATCGTTCGAATAGTAGGTCGAATTCAAGAGGATCAAGATCTGTGATCTTCAGAGCATAAGCTACTAATGAACCCGCACCCGAACCACGCCCGGGTCCTACTGGAATATTGTTATCTTTACTCCACTGGATGAACTCCATTACGATCAAGAAGTAACCTGGGAATCCCATTTGGTTGATAACGTCGAGTTCGATTTTAAGACGTTCATCATACTCAACGCGTTTTTCTTTACGTTCATCTTCGTCAGGGAATAAGAACTGCAAACGCTCTTCAAGACCGTCTTCAGAGACCTTAACCAAGAAGTCTTCAATTTTTAAATCACCAGTCGGATAATCTGGTAAGAAGTAAGTTCCAAGCTGCACGGTCACATTACAGCGTTTCGCAATTTCAACCGTGTTCTCAAGCGCTTCAGGAATATCGCTGAACAACTCAATCATTTGCTCAGGCGTTTTTAAATACTGCTCTTTTGAGAATCGTTTTGGACGGCGTTTGTCTTCGAGCGTGTAACCATCGTGAATTGCAACACGAATTTCGTGCGCATCAAAGTCATGTTCGTTTAAAAACACCACTTCATTGGTGGCAACAACCGGCAAGTCACGTTGCTCAGCCAGTTTCACCGCCTCATGTAAATAATCTTCTTCGTCTGCACGACCCGTTCTGATCAGCTCAAGATAGAAATGATCTTTGAAGTGTTCTTCATAGAAAGCAACAGTGTCTAATGCCAACTGATGATTATGCTTTAGAAGCGCCTTACCCACATCGCCGTCTTTACCACCCGAAAGTAAAATTAAGCCTTCTTTGTGCTCAGCTAGCCACTGTTTATCAACCACTGGACGATGGAATACATGACCACGCTGATAGGCTCTCGAGATAAGTAAAGTCAGGTTTTTGTAGCCATCGTTATTTTTGGCAAGTACCACTAAACGGCATGGCTCATCAGGAAACTCATCACTTTTAAGCCAAATATCCGCCCCGACAATGGGCTTAATACCTGCACCATGTGCCCCGCCATAAAAACGTACAAGGCCACATAAGTTCATTTGATCAGTAATAGCAAAGGCTGGAAGCGCTAACTCTTGTGCTCGCGCAACGATCGGCTTGGTCTTTGCCAAACCATCAACCATAGAGAAGTCACTGTGAACGCGTAAATGAACAAACTGCGGTGCTGGCATTACTGCTCCTTACTTTGCAAAATTCGCTGTACGGGCTTAAACGACGTGCGGTGGTATGGCGTTGCACCGTATTGCTCTAGGGCTGCAAAATGCGCTTTCGTTGGATAGCCTTTATGACCTGCAAAGCCATATTCTGGGTATTGTGAATCAAGCTCTAGCATTTCTTGGTCACGTGCAACTTTTGCTAAAATTGACGCTGCACTGATCTCCTCTACTAAACTATCGCCTTTCACCACACTCTGCGCTGCCATGCTTAGTTTTGGTAAGCGGTTGCCATCTACAAATACAAATTCGGGCTGAATAGTCAGACCTTCGACAGCACGAGTCATAGCAAGCATGGTCGCATGTAAAATATTCAGCTCATCAATTTCAGCCACACTGGCACGGGCAATATGATAGCAAAGTGCTTTTTCTTTGATTTCTGCAGCGAGCGCATTACGCTTTTTCTCAGTGAGCTTTTTAGAATCAGCAAGGCCTTCAATAGGCTTACTCGGATCTAAAATAACCGCAGCAGTGACAACATCACCTACTAGTGGGCCACGACCAACTTCGTCTACACCGGCAATATATTTAACATTTGGTCGTTCAATTTGCATTTATAAGCTCCTTAACTGCTAGAGCCGCTTGTTTGCTGGCATCAAGTCGAATGTTGTTATGAATATCGTAAAATTTATCTATGAGCGCTTGGCTATCGCCTTTTAGCATCGGAAAAAGCGCATCGGCTAGCGCATCGCTATTGCATTCATCTTGTAAAAATTCAGGCACTAAGGGCGCATCAGCCAACAGGTTTGGAAGAGAGAAATACTTAATATTAAAAGTAAAAAAGTTTTTGAATATCCAATAACTCACCGGCTTAAACTTATACCCGACCACCATAGGCTTTTTATAAAGCATGGCTTCAAGTGTCGCGGTACCTGAGGCTAGTAATACGGCGTTTGCCGCGGTCATCGCTTCGCTAGATTGGCCATCTAACAGCTGAACTTTTAGGTTTGGTGCGGCTTTTTCTTTAATCTCGGTAAATTGCGCTTTGCGTTTATCGTTTACTAAAGGCACGATAACTTTTAACTCGGGAATACGCTCTTGTAGTTTTTGGGCGGTTTGCAGATACGTCTCGCTTAATAAGCCCACCTCAGAGCCGCGACTGCCCGGAAGCAGTGCTAAAACGGTATCTTCCGCAGAAAGGTTTAGCTTGGTTCTCGCCGCATTGGTATCGGTTTCAAGGGGAATGTCATCGGCTAAAGTATGACCCACAAACGTGCACGGCACGTCATGTTTGTCATAAAAAGCTTTTTCAAATGGTAATAACGACAAAACCAGGCTAGTAGCTTCAGCAATATTAAAGATGCGTTTTTGACGCCAAGCCCACACTGAAGGGCTCACATATTGCACTGTTTTTATGCCAGCCGCTTTTAATGGTTTTTCTACACGAAGGTTAAAGTCTGGCGCATCAATGCCCACATAGACATCTGGTGGATTATCTATAAAGTGTTGGACTAGCTGTTTTCTGATTTTCAGCAAACGCGGTAAGCGACCTAAAACTTCAACTAACCCCATTACTGAGAGCTCTTCCATATCGAATAAACTCTCACAGCCTTCAGCCTGCATTTTAGGGCCAGCAATGCCGATAAATCGTGCATTAGGATAATGTACTTTCAACGCTTTGATTAAGCCTGCACCCAAAATATCGCCGGACAACTCGCCCGCGACAACACCAATTGTGATTGGCTGTGTATTTGTCGTCATGTTCTAATTCTTTTTAAATAAAAACGCCATACACGTTAAATTGTATGGCGTTTGTACATGCTTTAAATAAACCGTCGAGGCTAGCGAATGATGCCGCGCTCAGACGTGTCTAAGAAATCAATCATGCTTTGCACTGCTGCAAACTGCTTCGCATCATCAGCCAACGAAGCCACAGCTTCATCTAGCGTTAAGCCCTTTCTATAAAGTGCTTTATACGCTCTACGAACCGCCATAATTTCATCGCTTTCAAACCCGCGGCGTTTCATACCTTCGGTATTTACTGCTGCTGGTTTTGCTGGCATACCTGTAGTAGTAACAAATGGTGGAACATCTTTACTCACACCAGAGTACATACCAATAAATGCGTGCGCACCAATTTTACAGAACTGATGTACACCTGTATTACCCGCTAAAATAGCCCAATCACCTACATGAACGTGACCTGCTACACTTGCACCATTTGAAAAAATGACATTATTACCAATCACTGCATCATGAGCAATGTGCGTGTAAGCCATAAATAAGTTGTTACTACCTATTTTAGTCACGCCTTTATCTTGAATGGTACCACGGTGAATCGTCGCACATTCTCGAACAATATTGTTATCGCCCATGATTAATTGAGTTGGTTCATCCTTGTACTTTTTGTCTTGGCAGGCTTCTCCAATAGACGCGAACTGATAAAAGTGATTACCTTTACCAATCGTCGAAGGCCCTTTAACAACTACATGAGATTCAATAATGGTGTTATCTCCGATAACAACATCATTACCAATGTAGCTGTAAGGCCCTACTTTAACGTTTTCGCCAAGTTGGGCGCCTGGTTCAATAACTGCAGTAGGATGAATTAACATTAAAACTCTCTTCTTGCACACATAAGGTCAGCGGTACACACAACCTTACCATCTACTTTTGCTTCTGCTGAAAAACGCCAAATATTGCGACGCTCTTTTTCAAACTTTACGTGAATATGCATCTGATCACCAGGTACCACAGGCTGTTTAAAACGTGCATTATCAATACCTGCAAACAAGTATAGCTCGTTGTCGCCAGTATTTTGCACTGTTTTAAAACCTAATAGGCCTGTCGCTTGCGCCATAGCTTCTAAAATAAGTACACCTGGGAAGATTTTCTGGTCAGGAAAGTGACCCGTAAAAATTGGCTCATTTACGGTAACGTTTTTTACCGCATGCAAGTAATCACCCGGCTGAAAATCCACCACTTTGTCTACCAATAGCATAGGGTAACGGTGTGGCAATAAACGCATGATTTCTTGAACATCAAAACTGTTTAATTCGTTGGCCAAAATAGTATCCTTATTCATCAACTGTTTTTTGAGATGAGCGTGTTTCTAATGATTTAATACGCTCTTTAAAATCAGATAAATTTCTTAAATGCGCCATGTTACGACGCCATTCTTTGTTGGTTGTGTGCGGCATACCAGAAGAATATGCGCCAGGTTCGGTGATTGACTTAGTCACCATGGTCATTCCTGTCAGCATAACACCGTCACAAATATCGATATGTCCATTAATACCGACAAGACCTGCAATTTGGCAATACTTACCAATCGTTGTACTTCCTGCAACCACTGAGCAGGCAGCCATTGCGCTACCTTGACCAATTTCAACATTATGAGCGATTTGAATTTGATTATCTAAAATCACATCATCGTGGATAATCGTGTCATCCAAAGCGCCACGGTCGATGGTTGTGCTCGCACCAATTTCAACGCGATCACCAATAATCACTCGACCTAGCTGTGGAATTTTCACCCACTTCCCTGCTTCATTTGCATAACCAAAGCCATCGCTACCTATGACCGCACCTGATTGGAACAAGCAATGTTCGCCAATTTCAACATCATGATAAACGCTGACATTTGCCCAAAGCTTTGTGCCCTGCCCTATTTTGGTGTTTTCACCAATAAAGCACCCAGCACCAATCTGTACATTATCACCAATCACAGCACCTGCTGATACAACGGCATTTGCTGCAATACTGACATTTTCTCCTAATTTTGCTGTTGCATCGATAACAGCAGAAGGGTGAATGCCAGTTGCACAAGCTGGTGTCGTGTCCATCATTTGCGCGAGTTTCGCGTATGCGATATAGGCGTCTTTTACGATTACTTTATTGCCCGAGAAAAGCGCGGCTTCTTTTTCAGAAATAATGACTGCCCCTGCTTGTGTTTCATCAAGCTGAGCGCGGTACTTTTTATTTGCCAAAAAAGCGATATCTGACCCTTTAGCATTCGCTAAAGTTGCTATCTTCTCAATACAATGAGACGCATCCCCGTCAAGGGATGCGCCTAAAAATTCGCTAATTTGAGCGAGGGTATACTGTTTTGTCATTACTTTTTGCTAACTGCTTCAACAACCTTGCTAGAAAGGTCGGTTACTTTATCAGGGTTAAAGTAAATTGTCGTATCTTTTACTTTAACTTCATCAAACTTACCGCTTTTAGCTACAGATTCAATCGTTTCAATGATTAGCTTTTGTACTTTTGCTAACTCTTGGTTTTGACGTGCTTTGATTTCTTGCTCTAAAGGACGACCTTTTTCTGCAAGTTGCTTTTGCATGTCACGGATTTTGCCTTCAAGTGCCGCTTTTTGATCTTCGCTCATTGTCGCGTTTTCACGCTTGTATTTCTCAGCTTCAAAACGAATATCGCCTTGTAACTTCTCAAGCTCTTGACGACGCTCAGCAAACTCAGTTTGTAGTTGTTGCTCGATTTTAGCCATTTGCGGGATCTGTTGATAGATAGATTGCATATCAACAATACCAACTTTATGTGCAAGTGCACTTGCTGAAGTACCCATCATTAGTGCGGCTAAAATGCTTAATGCTGTTGTTTTTATAATCGTTTTCACAAAAAACTCCTTAGAAAGTATTCGTTATGTTAAAGCTGATAGTCTTAGTTTCGTCTGTGTCTTCTTTCTTAAGTGGATAAGCAAAACTAATCAGCATTGGTCCCATTGGGGAAATCCATTGTAGTGACAGACCGGTAGAAACGCGGAAGCGACCTGGGTCTGAGTAATCTCTTAATTGCGCTACTTGCTCTTCAGGTAAAGCTGCATAGCGGTCAATATCAAATTCGGTATCCCATACGTTAGCAGCGTCTATAAAGAAGCTAGTACGTACAGAGCTAGTTTTATCTTCATCCAAGAATGGCGTTGGTACGATTAGCTCTACACCGGCAAGTGCTTTCGCGTTACCACCAATTCGACCTACTTGTTGAAGTCTATCAAACTCTTCTGGAGAACCAATTGTACCTGTTGTACTACCATCTGGTAAAACAGAACCCTCGATGCTTGAAGTAATTCGTCTGATAGCTTGCGGTAAGATAGTATTTCGGTCAAAACCGCGTAATTCTTCTTCTGTGATCCTAAAGTACTCTTGGAAAGGTAAAATCTGGTCAAAACCGTTCGTTGAGCCATAACCATTACCATACGCGAACGCAGCTCGACTTGAGAACACCCAGCGATGGTCATTACTGATCGGCCAATAGAAGCGAGAATTATAGTTTATCTTAAAGAAGTTTAAGTCAGAGTTAGGCGTTGTCGCATTCAGTGTTAGAGTTTGACGCGAACCCGCCGTTGGGAACATACCGCGGTTAACCGTGATACGAGACCAACCTGCACTTAACTCATACTTGGTAAAATCATATGCTGCATCTGGGTCTTCAGGGTTGAAGAATGCTAAACGCATAATACGAGTTTGTTCGTAATCTGCAATGTCAGATAAGCTTTCTTGGATCCAACGACCACCAAAGTTGATTCGGTTTACGGCATCAATTGGGAAGCCAAAGTTAGTACCAATACCATAGCTCTTAGACTTATAAGGTACGATACTAAATGCAGAAGAATCGTAATTACTATAGAAAATGCTGGTACCTTGCGATACACCATCTGGCGTAAAGTAAGGATCAGTATATGAAATACTATAGCGGTCTGAACCTTTTGAGGTATTAATATTAAACGCTAATTGGTTACCTGTACCTAAAAAGTTTGATTCACTGACACCGATATTGAATTGCAAACCTGCATATGAACCATATGCAACACCCGCTTGGAAACTACCCGCAGGTTGCTCTTTAACAGTAAAGTCAATGTCAACTTGGTCATCAATACCTGCAATCGGCTTCACTTCAAACTCTACATTTTCCATATAAGGTAAACGTTGAATCTGAAGTTTTGAACGCTCTAAGCTCTGGTTAGATAGCCAAGCGCCCTCAAGCTGTGTCATTTCTCGACGAACAACTTCATCGGCAGTGATTTGGTTACCATTGACCATGATGCGACGAACATAAATACGCTTTCCTGGATTTACAGATAAGGTAAGTTTTACTTCTTTGTTCTCGTCATCAATTTCAGGAATTGTTCTTACTTCAGCATTGGCATAACCAAAGCGAGCAAGATAACTCTTAATGTATTCTTCTGAAGCCGTTACGATTGAACCATTGTAAAGCTCGCCCGTTTTAAGCGGCACAATACTTTTTAATAAGTCTTCACGGCCTAAAAGGTCACCGATAAAGTCAAAGTCTTTAACCGTGTATTGCTCACCTTCGGTGATATTTGCTGTCACATACACAGACTCACGCTCAGGGCTTACTGATACCTGTGTAGAATCAATATTGAAACGTAAGTAACCCTTATCAAGATAGAAACTTCTAATTTTTTCTAAGTCACCTTCAATGGTTTGTTTTTGATAACGGTCGTTAGATAAAAACTTCCACCAAGGTAAATCTTGTTGTGACTCAGCTAAATTAAGTAGCTCTTCATCAGAAAATAATTCATTACCAACAAGGTTAATCTGTCTGATTGATGCTGCGTCACCTTCGTCAAATTCAAGATTTAAGCGCACGCGGTTACGAGGTAGTTCAGTAATGCTTACATCAATCTTGGCATTGTATTTACCAATACTGTGGAAGAAGTCGATTAAGCCTTTTTCAATGTTAGATAAAACCGTTTTGTCTAACGGCTCACCAGCACGAATATTTTGCTGATCTAAACTTTCATTTAACTGCTCGTCTTTGATGTCTTTATTGCCATCAAACTCAATTGAAGAGATTGTCGGTCTTTCTTTAACTTTGAAGATAAGTAAGTCTTCATCACGATATACCGCAATATCTTCAAAGTGACCAGATTTGTATAACGCTTTGATTGTTTGAGAAATCGTATAGTCATCAATGTTATCGCCAACATTAATTGGAATATGCGTTAATGCAGCACCTAATGCTACACGTTGTAAACCTTCAACTTTTAAATCTTCTACGATAAAGGAGCTTTGCCCAGCTGCCGCAAAGCTTGCGCCAAGTAAACTGGTTACTGCGAGATGTTTTTTTATCGGCATTTTATTATCTTTATCCTTTACAACTATTAGCGTACATAGCGCTTTAAGACTTTGTATGACGTTATGGCTTACAGCCTAGAAACATCATTAAGCAATGCAAAACAGGTTAGGCCCAGAAGCAACATCGCCCCAATCTTGTAACCTAACTCTTGTGTCTTTTCAGAGACTGGCTTTTTACGAATAAGTTCAATTATGTAATACATTAAATGTCCGCCATCCAATACTGGCAGGGGTAATAAGTTAAAAACCCCAAGATTGACACTGATTAATGCTAAGAAACTTAAAAAAGCCACTAATCCATAACTGACACTGGTGCCTGCGCCAACTGCAATACCTACTGGACCACTCAAATTATTGACTGACACTTTGCCGGTAATTAAGTTACCAATCATGTCAAAACTCAATGTGATGAGTGCGTAGGTCTTTTGTACGCCAAGCACAATACTATCCAATGGACCATAATGTCTAGTTTCAATGTAGCCTGGCGGCCAACTTTCTAACTGAGGTACAACCCCTAAGAAACCTTGCTGCTCTCCATTTTGCCCTACTCTGGCTTCAGGCGTAACCGACAAGATTTGGCGATAACCGTCTCTCATCACTTCAAGTGCAATTAATTTATTGGGTGATGCTTGTACGATATTTACCAACGATTGCCATTCATCAATGACCTTGCCATCAGCAGACATCAAAGTATCGCCAACTAATAAGCCTGCTTTATTTGCTGCTGAGCCTTTCGCAACATGGCCAATAGTGAGAGTTAGAGCAGGTCTAAATGGTACGATACCAATGGCATCCAGAGGTGGCTGGTCTTTTTTATCTAGCTTCCAACCGTTTAAGTCGATAGTACGAATTTGAATTTGTTGTTGGGCGTCTTTTACCTTTACATCAACAGATGGCTCACCTAAATGCGACATCAAACTAAAGGTGACTTCTTGCCAAGAAAGTACGTCTTGTCCACCCATGGCTAAAATGTGATCGCCACTTTGAAACTGGGCTGCCGCAGCTCGGCTTTGCGTATTTACATTACCAACCACTGGTTTGGCATTTTGCACGCCAATCATATACATGATTGCTAGCGCAAAAATAGCAAAAATAAAGTTGGCTAAAGGTCCTGCTAAAACAATGGCAATACGAGACCAAACAGATTTGTTATTGAATGAAAGGTGAGACTCACTTGGGTCGACTTCTTCTACTCGCTCGTCGAGCATTTTGACGTAGCCACCAAGCGGGATCATAGCAATCACATACTCTGTACCTTGCTTGTCATGCCAACGGCATAGCGGCTTACCAAAACCAATTGAAAACCTTAAAACTTTTACGCCTGCTTTTCTTGCAACCCAAAAGTGCCCGTATTCATGCACGGTAACTAATATACCTAATGCTACAATGAAAGACCCTAAGTGCCAGAAAAACTCAAACATAATCACTCCATGGTTTTAAGTATATTTTTAGCCAAATTTCTTGCTTCAAAATCTTGAGCAAGCACATCATCAATGCTTGATAGTGTGCCAATCGAAATTTGGTTTAATACTTCTGCATTTACTTTATAAATATCTGTAAAGCCAATTTGCTTATTCAAAAATGCTGCAACCGCAATTTCATTAGCCGCATTCACAGCGGTTGTTGCAGCTTGCCCTGTTTTACACGCTTCTATTGCCAACGCTAAATTCGGATAACGATGATAATCAGGTTTTGTGAAAGTAAAATCACAGATTTGTGAGAAATCTAAAGGTGCTACTCCTGCGTCAATGCGCTCAGGGTAAGATAAGCCGTATGCAATTGGTGTTCGCATATCAGGTTGACCCATTTGAGCGATCACGGAGCCATCTTGGTACTGCACCATTGAGTGGATCATGCTTTGCGGGTGGATCACCACCTCAATATCGTCTGCATCGCAGTTAAATAACCACTTCGCTTCGATAAACTCTAAACCTTTATTCATCATGGTCGCTGAGTCTACAGAGATTTTTTGACCCATAGACCAGTTAGGATGGGCAACAGCTTCTTCAACGGTTACATCAGCTAAAGTCGCAATATCACGATTCAAGAAAGGTCCGCCAGAACCTGTTAGCAGTATTTTACGAATCCCAAACTGATTTAATTTAGGATCAGAATGCTGTTGAAATGCAGTTGGCAAGCTCTGATAAATCGCATTATGTTCACTGTCGATAGGCAATAAGGTCGCGCCATGCTGCTTTACCTTATCCATAAAAATTTGCCCAGACATCACCAAAGACTCTTTATTTGCTAAGAGTACTTTTTTACTGTGCTCAACTGCACTGATGGTAGGTAATAAACCAGCTGCGCCGACAATTGCTGACATAACAATATCAACGTCACTGTGAGAAACGACGTCTTGCATAGCTTGTACACCCGATAAAACGGTAATATCAGAGCCAGCTAAGGCGTCGGTAAGCTGTTTTGCAGCCAGCTCACATTGCATCACTGCAAACTTAGGTTTAAAAGTTTGGCATTGCTGACGCATCACCTCAACATTGCGACCTGCGACGAGTGCAAATACAGCGAACTTATCGGCATTTCTTGCAATAACATCTAAAGTAGAAACACCAATCGACCCCGTAGAGCCAAGGATTGCTACCTGTTGAAGGCTCATAGCGTCACCGTCCACGCATAACATAAAGCAAAGATTGGCGCTGCAGCTGTTAAGCTATCAATACGGTCTAAAATACCGCCATGACCTGGCAGACAACTACCTGAATCCTTTAAACCTGCTTCACGTTTAAACATACTTTCAAGTAAGTCACCAATTGCAGAGAACAATGCAATGAATACTGTCAGCAAGGCATAAACAGGCCACATCGCCTGCTCAACATCAGCACAAGCACAGAAAATCACGACAAAAATCACCGCGGTAAGTAAACCACCCACTAAACCTTCAATGGTTTTATTCGGGCTCACTTTAGGCATTAATTTATGTTTACCTAGATTTTTACCCGCAAAATAAGCGCCGATATCCGCACTCCAAACAATGCCTAGCACCACCATAATCAGAGTCGAACCAAATAGCTCAGATTGCTGATATTCAGCACTACGAAGCACGTTCAGTGCAAGCCATAAAGGTACCAACGTTAATAAGCCAGCTACCGCTTTCATGACTAGGCCTTCAGACCAAGCGCGTGACATACTAGGGTATTTAACTACTAAGAAAGTGGCAACGAGCCACCAGGCAAATGCCAATGTGAATAAATAGTTTGCATCAGGAAGGAGTTGACCATTTTGCCATAGAGACTCAATGGGCCAATGAAGGTGAAGACCACCAAGAATGGCGGCGACTAGCGCCACAAAAGCGCCTCTTTGAGCAACTTTTTTCAAGCCCATTAACGCAGACCATTCCCAAGCGCCCAGCAGAGTAATCGCACCGGCAATAAAACTAAATAGCGAAAGCGGTGTATAAAACACCAAAAGCATAGCCAGTGGCGCTAATACCACTGACGTTAAAATACGTTGTTTAAGCAAATTAATAACCTTTAACTTGTTGTTTTGGACTCGGCAAGTAATTGTTTTATTTGTTCGCCGGTACAGCCAAAGCGTCGCTCTCGAGATACAAAGCAGGCAAGTGCCTCAGAAAAAGCCTCTTCATTAAAATCAGGCCAAAGTGTATCTGTAAAATAAAGCTCCGCATAAGCTGCCTGCCAAAGTAAAAAGTTGCTGATGCGGCAATCTCCGCCAGTCCTTATCAACAAGTCTAATTCACTTTGATCTGCCATACTTAATTGTTCTGACAAAGTCTCTTCTGTGATGTCATTCACAGTAAGTTGACCATCTTGTACTTTCTGCGCCATCGTTTGCGCGGCTTGTACAATATCCCAACGGCCACCATAATTTGCCGCAACATTTAATTTCAGACCTGTATTATTAGCCGTTAATTCATGTGCCGCCTTCACCCTGTCTTGTAAAGATTCAGGAAAGCGCGATACATCGCCAATAATAGTCAGTTTTACATTATTCTTATGTAGTTTTTTAACTTCTTTAGATAAGACGAATAAGAACAGTTCCATTAAGGTACTGACTTCATCTTCAGGTCGACGCCAATTTTCGCTACTGAAAGCAAAAAGCGTCAACGACTCAATACCCAGTTTCGTACAAAACTGAACAGCTGAACGAACTGAGTCTACACCCTTTTTATGCCCGTATGTGCGAGGACGATTACGGCTTTGCGCCCAACGTCCGTTTCCATCCATGATAATAGCAACATGTTTAGGCAAAGACTGCTTTGAAACTGTTTCAGTACTTAAAACCATAATTCCGATTTACGTAAAAAAAAACGCCGCCTAGTATACCCTAGACGGCGTTTCAAAACTAATAAATTTACAAGTACCCGATAAGCGGATTAGATTGGTGTTTATACGACCAATTGTGCTTATCGGTAGTAAATTAGATTTCCATCAACTCTGCTTCTTTTGCACTCAGTTGAGTATCCATTTCTTTAACATACTTATCTGTTAATTTCTGGATTTCTTCTTCGCCCTGACGTGCTTCATCTTCAGAGATGTCTTTGTCTTTTAGAAGTGATTTGATATCACCGTTCGCATCACGACGGATGTTACGAATAGCAACACGACCACCTTCAACTTCACCACGAACAATCTTGATAAGGTCTTTACGACGCTCTTCAGTTAGTGGAGGAAGTGGAACACGGATCATAGTACCTGCAGACATAGGGTTTAGACCTAAATCAGAAGACATGATCGCTTTTTCAACTGCTTGAGCTAAAGACTTATCGAAAACACTGATTGCAAGTGTGCGTGAGTCTTCAGTCGTTACGTTTGCAACTTGGTTCAGAGGCGTGTCTGCACCATAGTAAGAAACAGTAATGCCGTCTAATAATGCTGGGTGTGCACGACCAGTACGGATTTTAGATAGCTGGCTTGCAAGTGCAGCCACGCTTTTTTTCATGCGCTCTTCAGCGTCTTTTCTAATATCATTAATCACAATTCAATCCTAGTCTTTGTAGATTATTCAGCTACTTGTGAAGAAATAAGGGTACCTTCTTCTTCACCCATGATAACGCGTTTAAGCGCACCTGGTTTATTCATGTTAAATACGCTCAAAGGCATATTATGGTCACGAGCTAGCGTAAATGCAGCTAGGTCCATCACCTTTAATTCTCTATCGATCACTTCATTATAAGTCAAATGACGGTGAAGTGTCGCTTCTGGGTTCTTCACAGGGTCATCGCTGAATACACCGTCAACTTTTGTTGCTTTAATTACGGTGTCAGCTTCAATTTCAATACCGCGTAAACACGCTGCAGAATCTGTTGTGAAGAATGGGTTACCTGTACCTGCAGAGAAGATCACTACGCGGCCAGACTTTAACAAGCTAATCGCTTCAGCCCAATTGTATGCATCACAAACACCATTTAGAGGAATAGCAGACATAAGACGTGCGTTTACAAATGCACGGTGAAGTGCGTCACGCATTGCTAAACCGTTCATAACAGTTGCTAGCATACCCATGTGGTCGCCAACTACGCGGTTCATGCCCGCTTCTGCTAATGAGCCACCACGTAAGAAGTTACCGCCACCGATAACTAAACCTACTTCTACGTCGAGTTCTACAAGCTCTTTGATTTCTTGCGCCATACGATCCAATACTTTTGGATCGATACCAAAGCCTTCGTCTCCCATTAAAGCTTCACCGCTTAATTTAAGAAGAACGCGTCTAAAAACAGGTTTTCTATTCGTAGTCATAATCTCAGGGCCATATGTAAAAGTGGGGATAAAAAATAACCGCGCTTATGAAACTCATAAATGCGCGGTTATTCTAAAGAATTTTCAGCATTGAAGCAAAAGCAAATGCTGCCTAAATGTGGCTTTTTGCCTCTGCTTCATGAGTAAAATTACTCGCCTTTAGCTGCTGCGATTTGCGCTGCAACTTCTGCTGCGAAATCTTCTTCTTTCTTCTCGATACCTTCACCAACTTCTAAACGGATGAAGTTAGAAACTGAAGCGCCTTTCTCTTTAAGGAATTCGCCAACAGATTTCTTAGGTTCCATGATGAAAGCTTGACCAGTAAGAGAGATCTCACCAGTGAACTTCTTCATACGACCAACAACCATCTTCTCAGCGATTTCTGCAGGCTTACCTTCGTTCATAGCGATTTCAACTTGAACAGCTTTTTCTTTTTCAACTACTTCAGCAGGTACGTCTTCAGGGTTTACGAAATCAGGCTTAGAAGCAGCTACGTGCATTGCAACGTGCTTAAGCGTTTCTTCGTCAGCGTTACCAGTTACAACAACACCGATACGGTCGCCGTGACGGTAAGCAGCTAGATTTTCACCATCGATGTACTCAACGCGACGAACGTTGATGTTTTCACCGATTTTAGCAACTAGCGCAACACGTGTTTCTTCGAACTGAGCTTTTAATGTGTCGATATCAGTTTTTGATTCAACAGCAGCGTCAAGAACAGTGTTAGCGAAACCTAGGAAGTTTTCGTCTTTAGCAACGAAGTCAGTTTGACAGTTAACTTCTAGAAGTGCAGCAAAACCTTCGCCTTGCTTGATTAGGATTGTACCTTCTGCAGCGATGTTACCCGCTTTCTTAGCAGCTTTAGCAGCACCACTCTTACGCATGTTTTCGATAGCTAGCTCGATATCACCGTTAGTTTCAGTTAGTGCTTTTTTACAATCCATCATGCCAGCGCCAGTACGCTCGCGTAATTCTTTAACTAGGGCAGCAGTTACAGCCATTAGTATATCCTCAAATATGAAGTTTTTTTCGGGGTGCGGAATGACCGCTCTTCAAGAATATCAAGCCTTCACCTTATTTTGATGAAGGCTTGATGACAGCTAATTACTCAGCTTCTACGAAATCGTCGTTTTCAGCTTGTGCAACGATGTTGCTTTCACGACCTTCAGTGATAGCAGTTGCAACAGCACCAGTGTAAAGCTGGATAGCGCGGATCGCGTCATCGTTACCTGGGATGATGAAGTCAACGCCGTCTGGGTTTGAGTTAGTATCAACTACAGATACTACTGGAATACCTAGGTTGTTAGCTTCACGGATTGCAATGTGCTCGTGGTCAGCGTCGATTACAAAGATAGCGTCAGGAAGACCGCCCATGTCTTTGATACCGCCAAGGCTCTTCTCAAGCTTTTCCATTTCACGCGTTTTCATTAGCGCTTCTTTCTTAGTCAGCTTCTCGAAAGTACCGTCTTGGCTTTGAGCTTCAAGGTCTTTAAGACGCTTGATTGATTGACGAACTGTTTTCCAGTTAGTCAACATACCACCTAACCAACGGTGATTTACGTAGAACTGATCGCTTTGAAGAGCTGATTCTTTAACTGCTTCGCTTGCAGCGCGCTTAGTACCTACAAAAAGGATTTTACCTTTGTTTGACGCAACGTTCTGTAAGAACTTAAGTGCATCGTTGAACATAGGAACAGTTTTTTCTAGGTTGATGATATGAACGCGGTTACGTGCACCGAAGATGAACGGCTTCATCTTAGGGTTCCAGTAACGTGCTTGGTGACCGAAGTGAACACCAGCTTGAAGCATATCGCGCATTGAAACGTTTGCCATTTTAATTTCCTCTAATATTTAGGGTTAGGCCTCCACATATCCCATAGCACCAACACGTAATATATAATTACCTGCACCCAAGTGTATGTGTCGATATGTGTGTGTGTTAATATAAAAAGTATGTTTGTCTTAACTACAAACTATCTTGAAAGATAAATTTGTAAAAAGACGGCGCGCTTTATACCATATTAAAGCGCCAGATTCAACGATACGACTAAAATTTGTGCGTTATTGCAAAGTGAAAAATTAACGATTGGAGCCTCAATGAGTGCAGTGATTAAAACCCCTGAAGAAATCGAAAAAATGCGTGTTGCCGGTCGCTTAGCGGCTGAAGTCTTAGAAATGATTGAACCTCATGTAAAGCCTGGGGTAACAACTGAAGAGCTAAACACCATTTGTCACAATTATATTGTCGACGTTCAAGATGCGGTGCCTGCACCTCTAAACTATCATGGTTTTCCAAAATCAATTTGTACTTCAGTAAACCATGTAATTTGTCACGGTATCCCAAATGACAAGCCTCTAAAAGACGGCGATATCATCAATATCGATATTACCGTGATTAAAGATGGTTACCACGGCGATACTTCAAAGATGTTCCATGTTGGTACACCTAGCATTCAAGGCAAGCGTTTAGCTCAGATCACACAAGAAAGCTTATACCTTGCAATTAAGATGGTTAAGCCGGGTGTGCGTTTAGGTGATATCGGTTCAGCGATTCAAAAATACGCTGAAGGCTTTAGCTACTCTATCGTGCGTGAATATTGCGGCCACGGCATTGGTGCTGAATTCCACGAAGAGCCACAAGTGATGCACTATGGTAAACCTGGCACAGGCGAAACCTTAAAAGCAGGCATGTGCTTAACGATTGAGCCAATGGTGAACGCGGGTAAACGTCAGTGTAAATTGCTAAAAGATGGTTGGACTGTTGTCACTAAAGACCGTAGCTTGTCAGCTCAGTGGGAACACACATTGCTTGTGACTGACAACGGTGTTGAAATTCTAACACTGCGAAATGATGAAACCATTGATCGCATAATAGAACACAAATAATTGTTTTATTTGCTAAGAAATTAATACTTAAAATGCCAACATGAACATGTTGGCATTTTTGTTTAACGCAGTTTTTACCAATCTAAAAAGACTGTTCCTTCACACTTACCTGGCACTCTGACTTTTTTAATCTCACAATTTTCGAAATAAACATAGTAAGGGACTGAGTTATCACAAATATATGCGCCACCACTTGGTAAAGCTAATGAATCGCTTACCGGTAGAAAAGTCGCTGAAACAAAAGTTGCAGCTGCGATTGCCATTGTTTTTAATGTATTTTTCATGTCGTTTCCTTGTTTTTGATTTAACCAAATCTATAAAAGCACACACCACCCGCATTATCAACATACTGTTTACATAAAACCCTAAAATAAAAACACATGCTAGCTCTTATAACTTTGCGCAGTTTAAGAACTAAACGTTCGAGCTTGTTCTATGCTCCTTGGCTCGCAATTCGAAGCAACTTAGTGTAAAACTGATAAAGCGCTCATCAATTCAATTGATACATAATCAGGGATATTCCGTGGCATTACCCAATAAATTAAAAACACTTCTTGATTCAGCGAATACGCTCGAAGATTTTAAAGACTGTTCGGCTTATTTTTATAAGTGGCTCAGTAATGAATTCTCAAAGCAGCCAGTAAAGTACCTTATCCGTGCTCGAGCTGAGTTTGTCGATTTAATGCTACAAAAACTCTATGTCATAACCGAACTGAATCGTCATGATGATATTGCACTCATTGCTGTCGGTGGATATGGTCGTGGAGAGTTACACCCCTACTCTGATATCGACTTTTTGGTTTTAGTTAGAAATGAGCCCAATGAGCAATTAAAAGAGTCTCTTGGCCAGTTTGTCACTTTCCTTTGGGATCTGGGTTTAGAAATTGGCCATAGTGTCCGTACACATGAGCAAGTCTTAGAACAAAAAAAACAAGACGTACATTTTACTACCAGCTTACTTGAGTGCCGCTTGATCAGTGGTAATGAATTAGAATTTGAACGCCTAAAAAGTCATATTATCGAAACTCCCATTTGGCGCTCTGAAGAGTTCTTCATTGCCAAAGTTGACGAGCAAAAAATTCGTCGTAAAAAATGTCATGGTACTGCGTACAACCTCGAACCGAACGTAAAAGAAAACCCGGGTGGTTTGCGTGACCTGCAAACAATATTCTGGGTGGCAAAAAAGCACTTTCACGCCGAAACACTTCGAGAGCTAATCAGTCACGGTTACCTCACCCATGAAGAGTATCAAGAGCTGCTGGAGTGTATAGAAAATCTCTGGAATATTCGCTTTGCTCTGCACCTCGCTGCGGGCAGAAACGAAAACCGCTTATTATTCGACCACCAGCCTCATGCCGCAGAATTACTCGGTTTTGGCTCTGAGGGTAAAGCGTCTGTTGAGCGTATGATGAAGCGTTTATTTAGGATCATGAGTCGTGTGCGCGAAATGAACCAGATGCTACTGTCTTATTTCGAGCAAAGTATCTTAGTTGACCAAGTTAAGCATCAACCTCAACCGCTCGATAAAAACTTTGAGCGTGTGGGCAACCGTATTCAAGTCACCGACCCTTCGGTTTTCTTCAAACGCGAACACATTTTTGTGTTATTTGAGCATATTGCTGATAACCCAGAAATCACTGACATTGAACCCAATACGCTTAGAACCATGCGTCAGGTTCGTCGCCGTTTATTAGGTGATTTGCAAGATTACGCAGGATGTAGAGACGCCTTCCTACGTTTAATCAAACACCCTAATGGCATGGGCCGAGCTTTCACACTGATGCACAAACACGGCATAATTGCGGCTTATCTGCCCCAGTGGCGAAATATTTTTGGACAGATGCAGTTCGACTTATTCCACGCTTATACCGTAGATGAACATACTCACAAGCTGATCAATAACATCTATAAGTATTTCGACAAAAACAAGCAAAAAGACTTCCCTATTTGCTCAGAAATTGTCACCCGCATGGACAAACCCGAGCTGCTTTATCTTGCCGGTATCTTCCACGATATTGCCAAAGGCCGCGGTGGTGACCATTCTGAGCTTGGCGCGGTTGATGCCAATACATTCTGTAAAATGCATGGTTTTAGTAATTCAGAAGCGCGTTTAGTGGCATGGTTGGTTGAGAACCATTTATTGATGTCTGTGACTGCTCAGCGTAAAGACATTAACGACCCGAATGTGATTGCCGAGTTTGCCTCTCATGTAAAAAATGAGCGTCAACTCGATTACTTATATTGTTTAACTGTTGCCGATATTCGCGCCACTAACGACAACCTTTGGAATGATTGGAAAAACACCCTGCTACGTGAGCTGTATTTACATACGCAACGGGCTTTGAGAGCGGGTCTTGAAAATCCAATGGATATGCGCGACCAAATTCGCGATAAAAAGCAACAAGCCAAACATCGTCTTATTGAGCTGGGTTTTGAAGAAAACCAAATTGATTTTATTTGGTCTCGTTTCAAGGCTAACTACTTCACAGCCTTTAGCGAACAGCAAATCTCTTGGCAATCTGAGCACTTACTCAAAGTAAAAGACTTGAGCGACTTCAGTGTCGTCGTTGGTGAAAAACCACTGCATGGTGGTACACAAGTGTTTGTTTATAGCCCGTATGAGGCCAGTTTATTCGCCAAACTCGTCAGTGTGATCGGCTCTAAAAAAGCGCAAATTCAACACGCGCAAGTTATGACAACCAAAGACGGCTTTGTGGTGTTTAACTTTGTTATTCTTGAACAAGACGGCGACCCTGTGTCGATTAACCGTGCTCGCTCTATTCGCAAAGGCATTGAATCATTACTACAAGATCCGAAGAAAAAGATCAGAGTGAAGAAAAACCGCTCTCATCGCTTTAAAGATTTTAATATCAAACCTAAAGTGATTGTGCGACCGCATGCGCGTGAAAATCGCAATCTCATAGAAATTCAAGCCATCGATATCCCCGGTTTATTGACCAAGATTGCTGAAGTATTTCAGGCGAATTCACTGCATATTCATGCCGCACGTATTACAACGGTCGGCGAACGTGCAGAAGACTTTTTCGTCATTTCAAATAAAGATTATCAAGCCCTCGATGAAGAGCATAAAGTGAAGCTTCAACGAGACTTAATGAAAAAATTAAACGCAGAAACAAATTAGAGGAAACTATGTCAGATTTAAAAACCATCATTGAACAAGCATGGGAGCAACGTGATGGCATTACTCCTACGCAAGTAAGCGACGAAGTAAAAGATGCAATCATTCAATCGCTTGCATTGTTAGACTCTGGTGCTGCACGTGTTGCTGAAAAAATCAGTGGTGAATGGGTTGTGCATCAGTGGCTTAAAAAAGCAGTACTGTTGTCTTTCCGTATTCGTGATAACCAGCCAATGAGTGATGGCGTAAACCAGTTTTATGACAAGGTGCCACTTAAATTTTCTGACTATACGCCAGAACAATTCCAACAAGGCGGTATGCGCGTAGTACCAAACGCTGTAGCTCGTCAGGGCAGCTTTGTCGGTAAGAACGTGGTACTAATGCCTTCTTATGTGAACATTGGTGCTTACGTTGATGAAGGCACTATGGTTGATACATGGGCTACTGTTGGTTCATGTGCACAGATTGGTAAAAACGTGCACCTGTCTGGTGGTGTAGGCATTGGTGGTGTACTAGAGCCATTACAAGCTAACCCAACTATCATTGAAGATAACTGTTTTATCGGTGCTCGCTCTGAAATCGTTGAAGGCGTCATTGTTGAAGAAGGTGCGGTTATTTCAATGGGCGTGTACATTTCTCAAAGTACGCGTATTTATGACCGTGAAACGGGCGAAATCCACTACGGTCGCGTACCAGCTGGTGCCGTTGTAGTACCTGGTTCATTGCCTAGTAAAGATGGCTCTCACAGCCTTTACGCAGCGATTATTGTGAAGAAAGTTGACCAGCAAACCCGTGAAAAAGTAGGTATTAACGCCCTACTTCGCTCTGTCGATGAGTAATCTAGAAAAATAAAAAAAGGCCGCAATCATTGACGATTTGCGGCCTTTTTTATTCGATTTTATGAAGAGGTTAGTTACAACTTAAGCCTTGAAGATCATAGTGCTTAAACTGCCTTTTATTATTTTCAGTAAAGCTGATGGTGAGTTGCTCTAACGGCTCGTAGCTTTCAATGGCAAGCGCTTTACCAAGCCACGGTTCTTTTGCCACCGCTAATAGCGTATAAAACCCAAATCCTTTATCACACATAATATTAATATCGTGAAATGCAGTGAGTAGCTTACCCGGTGCTTGGCTCTGAATACTGATATTGGCGTGCTCAATGTAGTTATTAGCCTTGGTACCATTAAACACATAATAAACCGAAGTGATACTGAGCATAATCACTTGTACAGAGGCTACAAACATTAAAGGCAGCACTGCTAGTTTAGCTTTACTGCTCACCTCATTGTGTTTCACAAAATAAATAAGTAACCAACAACCGGCAATGACCATGACTAACTTCAGCGGCACCAAAAACACGCTGAAATAGTACATGAGCTTTTCACTGCCCCACTTTAAGCCAAATGCATTTTCAAACCAGCTACTCTCAATTGCTGGCAGCACAATTAAAATACTGCTGAGTAATAATACCCATTTAAATTGTTGTAACTTCGACATATTAAAGTGTTTTTTGCCAGTCCGTTAGCCAAGTTTCAACCACTTCCCATGGTTCAAAATACTCACACGCATCCACATCTAGACGCGGTGAAGTTTGCTCTGCATTCAATTCTTGTAATAAAGCATCGACTTGCTTGCCCGCGCCACAATAGGTGTCACCGTAGCTTGAGTCGCCCAAGGAGATCACCCCCGCTTTTTTTCCTGTTAACATCGGCGACTGATTTCGCAACTGCATAATCAATGGCTCAATGTTATCTGGCAGGTCGCCTGAGCCTGTGGTCGAGGTAATAAACAAAATCACTTCAGCGGCTTTTACATCATCGATGCTTGCGCTTTCAAACACACTCACTTGATGTGACGATGACAAAGCGCCTTGCACCTGCTCAGCCAAATTCTGTGCATTGCCATACACACTGCCTACAAAAATTGAAATTGATGCCATTATTGATAATCCTGTTCGCTGCTGGGCCACCCCAACTGCGCACAGATATTTAGCATCTCTTCGCCTAGGTTAGCCCGAATGGTAATTTCTTGTTTTGTATAAGGATGAACAAACTTTAACCGAGTTGCAAATAACATTAAGCGCTGTAAACCAAAGTGCTCATAAAAAAAGTGATTATGCTTGTTATCACCATGGTTCACATCACCCAAAATAGGATGTGCTAAATGCTTTAAATGACGACGAATTTGATGCTTTCGGCCGGTTTTAGGAAAACACTCCACCAGCGAATAACGAATGCTCGGAAACTTACCAAAAGGAATAGGCAAACTTGCCTGATATAAACAGTTAAATTCTGTTTGCGCTTCTTGCGGCGCTTTATCTTGATCGGCAAATTTGTCGGCGATTTTATCTAAATGCTCTTTTAAAGGCCTGTCTAGATAAACATGCTCTGGCGCAAAGCCTCGCACTAGTGCTAAATAACGCTTCTCGATTTTGCCCTCAATGAATACTTGGTTCATGTCTCTGGCTGCTTCAGAGCTCAGTGCAAACAACAAAATACCACTGGTAGGACGGTCTAATCGATGCACCGGAAATACGTGCTGACCTAACTGATCACGCAACATTTGCATGGCAAATTGGGTTTCGCGTTTATCTAAAAATGAACGATGCACCAATAAGCCCGAAGGCTTATTAATCGCCACATAGTTTTCGTCTTGATAGACAATCTCAAGCATGATCTTTCTCTTTTAATTCTGTTGTAAGCTTTCGTCTAACTTGGTCAGTAGACTTAAAATCTGCGGATATTGTGGGTGAGTGGCAAAGCTCATTTCAGCCATGGGCGCAATCGACATATTGGCAGGTAGTGCCATGCCTTGCTCTATCATCAAGGTCATTTTAGGAATAAACACAAACTGCAACCACTGCTCAAATGTCATCACATCACAACAAAATGGCGCGGTAGAATTTAGCTTTTCAGCCTCAATGCTTTCACTTTGCCAAAGCTTGGCGATGCGTAATACCGCTTCGAGCTCTTTCAATAAGGTATAAACTGCTTGGTATTGGGCGTGACTCATCAAACCGACTCTTTGTAGACTATTTAAAACCCGCGAATTATAGCCCAGCTAACTTCTTTACAGTAGCTTTACGGCTTCGCTTATCAAGTGCCGAGAAAATCCGTATAATTCGGCTAATTTAAAATTTGCATGAGCGAACTATGACTGCGCATATTTCTACTTTAGGTGATCTTCTTAACACAGCTGGCACACAGTGGCGTGTTTACGACATGGGTCGAAAAATCACTAAAATTGATAAAGCCCTATTCAATCAACTTGAAAATGGTCAGGTACCTTACCCTTACCCGCTTGCTGGTCATGCCCTGATCGCCATTCAATTTTGGGATAACCAAGCCACCGCTGATCCGTATGTGTGGTTTTTAAAAATGCCCCTTGATGAGCAAAGTAAGTTAGTACTTGCAAGCCGTGACCACTTCGCAAATATGGTACTTGAAGCATTAGGCACTGAGTTAACTGGCGAGCAAGCCGATGGTAAGCTAGACAACAACCCATATGTGTTTACACCCAATGCCAATAAACTTGCTGCGTTCAATGCACTATTAAAAACTGAATTAAAGCGCCCTGCGTCTCAGTATTATGAGTTTACCGAACAGTTTTTTGCTGGCAATTTAACAGACGACGCGTGGCAAAGTATTGCAGTACAAGGCTTAGCTGACTTTGCCTTTAGACTCGACCACGGCCAGAACAGCGCAAACCTCGCTAAAACTTGGACAAACTTACCGCAAGAAGTTCAGCAACCTTTAAGTGCCATGCTAGAACATGTTGAAATTAACACCCAACTTGCAGAACTATTCTTCACGCAATGCGAACAAGCCATCGCAGAAAATAATTTAAACCTATTAATTAACAACATGCGTGCGCTTTCAGGTAGCAAAGCACAAGGGTTAAAATCTCAATTAGTCGAGCAAGTACTAGCAAGCGAGTTAGGCAACCAACCAGACGTGTTACTGACTCTAGCGGGGCGTTATTGGTTATGCTTTGAAAAACCAGAAGCCCTATTCAAGCTACTTGATTTAGCAGCTAATAATGAGCAAATGCCTGAGTTATTCCCAAGTATTTTTGCGGACTTAGTTGCAATTCCGTCACTTCGCCCACACGTACTAGGTATTCTTCGAGCAGAAAATCGCAGCGACACACTATCTCGTGCGATAGGTAGGTTATTCTCTTAATGGCAACTCTCTGGCTTTTTATTGTTATCGGCAGCGTTATCGGCTTTTTTTGGTATAGCCGTAAAATTGCAGAAGCCGCAAACGAACATGCACAAAGACAAGCAAAGCAATTACAAGTGCAGTTGCTCAGTGTCGCCTGTAAAAAAGTGCTACCCGGCATTTTAAAAAGTGGCCGTTTGGGAATAAAAAGTCAGTTTTTGTTTGAATTTAGCTCAGATGGCGAGAGTTTATATCAAGGTTATCTCTATCTTGAAAATGAAAAGCTGGTGCAAGCTGATATTCCACCGCATCGTTTGGGCTAACGCTAAAGCAACATATCTTCCGAGCAAGCTATAAAACCATGTAGCTTGCTAATACTAATCTCTTCAATGCCTCCCTTTTACCATTACAAGTGACTTCAAGTCTTAAATTTACAAGCGAATTCCTTGTTTCTGAAACCGTTTTATTTGTAGCTTTTTGTACGGATCAATTAACAAAACCGTAAGAATAGTTAACACTAGCTGCTCAATTTCAGTATCGAGATAAATGCAAACACTATTCAAATTATCTAAATAAACATGCATCGCAGCATAGTGCTTAAACTTAAAGGCAAATAAAAAGAATCAATAAAAGCCACTTTGAAAGCACTCAATTATTAGCAAGCGTTGTATGTAGTATATAATTTAAATTCTATGTGTTCGATTTCTGAAGTTGCATAAAAGAACAAGAATACTTATCCGCTTAACCAAGTGGACGATTTTAAGCAAGTTAGTAACAAAACGACATTTCGTAATTTTACAGCTCAATAAGGTAACGACCAACGCAGTTATGGTTAACAACAATCAGAAAAGCAAACAACATATTAATGGGGGGTCAGTTACATGACGCACCTCAACGGCGTTGCCTTGCTTTTATTTTTAATTAGCCTAACTGTGCTCCATTCTGAGGCCAGTGAAAACACTTCACCCTTTCTAAAAGTAACGCCAACGATTTGCATTATTGAAGGACAACAAAAAGTCTGCGAATTTAACATCACCATTAAATTGCAGATCACCCCTTATGAGCGCTTATGTCTTGTGATCACAAAGCGACCCGAGCTCACCCAATGTTTCGAAGAGCAGCAAGTTGTATCACAACAATTAACACTGAAAACCGCCATACCAATTGCAGTTAAGTTAATTAATCCAGAAGACAACAACATCGTATTACAGCAATTGCTATCAATCGCGAGTTACGAAGCGAAAAATTACAGAATAAAACGGCGCTTTGGTTGGAGTTTATAATGCAGCATCTATTTTTAATTGAAGACGATTTAAAGCTTGCAAACTTAATCAGTAAATTTCTGAACAAACAAGGTTATAGCCTTGATGTTTTTAACACAGTACACGCCTATTTAAACTTCGAGCAAACGGTGCAACCAACACTTATTATTTGCGACATCATGCTGCCAGATGGCGATGGTTTTGAACTGATGAACACGCTGAAACAAAAACACACCTGCCCGATTATATTTCTCACTGCATTAGACTCGGTCGACTCGCAAATAAAAGGGCTGAATATGGGCGCATACGACTACTTAGTGAAGCCCATAAAGCCCGAGTTACTGCTTGCCAAGGTGAAAAACATTATTGCGCACAATAACAAGTTAACCGAACCAGACGACACGCTTAAGATCGACAATCATAAGCAAGAAGTGTATTTGCTCGGCACCGCGCTCCAAGTCAATGAAAACGAGTTTGAGATCATTGCGTACCTTGCTAACAACGCACCAAAACCAGTATCGAGAGAAGTGCTTTTTGAACACGTAATTGGCCGAGAATACGACGGCCTAGATCGCGCCATCGATCTGAAAATCAGCCGTCTAAGAAAGAAAATCAAAGAGCTGCCGATAAGTGAAAGGATCAGCTTCGATATCAAATCAATTCGCGGCAAAGGCTACAGTTTGGATATCTCAAAACCATGAGGCAGCAATTTTTTAGGCTCTACTTAATTATCACAGTGAGTTTAATCGCCTTGGTATTAGCCTTTGGACAGCTCTACAACAGCTTTTTTACCGAACAACAGCCTAGTATCCAACTCAGTGTCAGTGAGCTTGCCCGCTTAGCGCAAAACAAACACAGTACGATTACCGAGCTAACCCAAGCCGATTTACTTTTGCCCGAACAACTGCAACACACTTTTGAACAAGACGGCATAATTTCGGTAGTAGAGAACACACAAACCGCCCTTTACCTCAAAACTGACAGCGAACTGGTGTTACGAATAAGTCCCATTGATTTAATCGAGCAAGATACCCACGACTGGTGGGCGTTTTTTAGCTTTTATACCCTGCTTGGCGTCTTGATTTTGGTTTTTATTCGCCCAGTATTTAAAGATTTGAATGTGCTACAAGCTGCAGCAAAACGCTTTAGTAAAAAACCGCAGCCTATAAAACTTGACATTAAATCCAGCTCTTCCATTGCGCCCTTAGCGCACACCTTTGTTACCATGTCTGAGCGTATCAACCGATTTATACAATTGCATGGTGACTTGTCTCGGATCTTATCTCATGAAATTCGCACGCCGCTAACCCGCATGCGATTTGCTTTATCGATTGCAGATTTACACTCAGAAGAAAACACTCAAATTGAACGAGATATAGAAGAAATTGAACTGAGATTAGAGCAATACCTGACATTTGCAAGGCTCGAACATCAGCATCATTTATTCAAACAACAGCCCTGCAATATCACAGAGTTAATTCACACCGAGATAGCAAAATTTAGCTTGTACAAAGAGCTTAACTTCTTGCCTGAATTGCAAACACAGAATGTGTTGTGTGAGCCCACTTTTCTCGGTATTGCCATTCAAAACCTGCTCATCAATGCCAGTAAATATGCCCAGCAAAACATTCATATCACCAGCACTGACAGCAGCAGCGAATACCAGCTCAGTGTGTATGATGATGGCCCAGGATTGCCCATCAATGCTGGGGTTCTGATCGAGCCTTTTCAGCAAGGTGAAAACGACAAATTAGCCAGTGGTTATGGTCTTGGTTTATATATTGTTCACAGAATAGCTGCTTGGCATGGCGGGACGGTCATGCTTGCCAATCATCCTCAAACAGGCGGGGCCGAGATAACCTTAAGTTGGCCTAAAAATGATAAGTGATCCCAGTAAACCCTGAAAAATAACCGTTTTTACTGATCATATGTGAGTTGGCTAAATTGCTGCCAAGCCAAGTGTGCTTTAAAGAAAAATCAAAACTAAGCTGCTCTGAGATTACATATTCATACGTTACTTTTACATGGTAGTTAATGTTGCTCTGAAGGGCATATTTGCGCAAACGCGTTTTACTCTCTTTCGGCGCAACCGTGTAATAGTACTCAATTAACTCACGGTTTTTGTAATTCGCACCGAGCTCGATCCCCACTTTGCCATAGTCAAACTCAAAGTCGCTATATAAGTTCACGAAGACTTCATGACCGTCGTGCACCTTAGTGACATCCTGCAAAACTGCGGTATTCACCCAAAGCCCTTGGTACAGGTTCAGCGCCCCAGAAAAGCCCGCCATGTATGATATATCACGTTGAATAGGAATTAGATTAATTGGCGTCGCAGAAGGGATTGTCGGCACACCAGGCCCGGCGGTTATCGCACCAGAGGCGAGTAACTTATCTACGCCATCTAGTTCGAAGAAAAACCCGTCATCGTTAAAACGGCCCAACAGATCAATGTAATATGTGGGTGTTTCATACAAGCTGTAGCCCAGCGAAAAATCGTTGAAGTACCAGTCTTCGCCGTAATAAGACAGGCTAGGTAAAATCGGAGTAGTCAGGTTTTCTGCATCTAGAACCGGGTTTTCAATACCACCAAAGCCCAGTGAAACGCTGGCATGTAAGGTCGATTTTTTAATAAATTGCCCCAGCTCAACGTCTGCTTGTGCCCAAGCAGTCGATGCACTGAAACAACATAAAAATCCACACCAGTATTTAACCAATTCTTTCACCTTTGAAACTTACTATGCGTTCGTATTCGTCGAATTAATCGAGAAGTAACCGCATTATACAAGCAATCACCTTATTTTCTTTACTTACTTCAAAGTAACACAAAGAGAAAAATATTAAATACCTTGTACATTTTGCTACAGAGGTAATCGTTGCCACTGCAGATTTGCAATCATTTATCTAAGAAACAAGCAGACATAAAAAAAGGGCCAAAAGGCCCTTTACTAGTAACATACCTAGAGGGAAATTAGTTACGTTTTGGGTTACGACGTCTTAAGCCTGCAAAACCAGCCATCAGCGCCACTAGCCAAGCTAATGAACCACTCGCATCGTCGTCATCAGAATCTGCTTCGGTTACAGACACTTCAACACTTTGCGAGACGCTTGTTGAGCCATCACTCACAGTCACAACATACAGATAGTCACCCGGCACTAATCCTGAGATTTGTGTACTCGCTTCATTTGCTGAAGCTATGTTACCCGGGCCCGTCCACTCGTAAGTCAGGGTATCTGCATCAATGTCTGTTGCAGTCACACTCAGCGTTGGCACTTGACCTTCACGTACATATAAGTGAGTTTCAGCAACTTCAATGACAGGCGCATCATTCACCGCATTAACCGTTAATGTAAATGCAGTTTGCGCAACCGCATTTGGTTCATCGGCATAAGCCACCATCACAGTTACATTAATATCACCATTAAAGTTCGCTTTCGGCGTCAGTTTCAGCATAGAACCAGACTCATGGCCCATCACTTCAACCTCTGCGTTTTCAGCCATCGCGCTGATGATAGTTTGCTTACCTAACTGGTTATCAAACTCAACCATCACTTCAGTGCTGTTATCTTCGTCCACCGATTGATTTGCGATTTCAGAGATAGCTAAACGCTCAGCTTGGCTTACCACTTTCACATTAACCGTTGCCGTAGATTCAAACTCACCGTCTGACACTGCGACAGTAAATACATGGTCGCCTGCACTTAGCCCAGTTACCTGAGTCACTGCCGATGATGGCGCTGCAATAGAGCCATTACCCGACCACTTAAAGCTCACGCTGTCACCGTCTGGGTCCATTGAATCTGACGCATCCAGAGTGATTGTATCGCCCTCAGTCACCACCATTTCAGTCGTAGCCACAGTTACCACAGGCGCATCGCTCACCCCAGTTACCGTTAGCATAAAGGTCGTGCTTGCCGCATCTGATGGATTCTCAATATCAGCCACCACAACCGTGACTTCAGTTTCACCGAAGAAGTTTTCGTTTGGTGTCACTGTTACTGTGTCGCCATCAACCGAGTAGCTAACATGCTCACTTTGCACTGAAATGGCATTTTTCGAGTTTTTCTCATCGATGTAATGCACATCAAAGCTCACAGGTGTTTCTTCAGCGGTCACCATGTCATCAAGTGCAATTACCGTGATATTACCCGGTACACTTAGTTCAGCCGTTTGCGTCATATCGCTTAAACCAGAAATACGCGCATTTGAAGTCACCGTTAAATTTTGACCTGCCGCAGAAGGTAATACTTCAGCCCATGCCGTTACTTCAAATTGAGATGATTCAGGACCCACGTAATCCATACAAACCACATAGTTGTCGCCTATCACTTCATCAAGATTGTTATACGCCACTTGCACACCACGATATTTATCTAGTGGACCACGCTCGTATTGTGCGCCTCTGAAACCTTGCAGACCGATACTGCCGTGCGGGCGTGTCGTACCAAAATCAATGTTGTCGTAGGCATAGTAAATTTCGTGCTCATTTTTACCGAAGCGTGTCTTAGTATTGAAGATCACCTCAAAGTCGAACGAGTTATCACGTTTAGTGTAAGTATATTTACCTGTTTCACGGTCAAGTACCGGATCGTCATAGTCCGCAGCGTTATCCCATTCGATAATACCCCAGCCTGTTGACGTACTCGCCAGTGAAATACCTTCGCTTGAAGATAACCCAACCGACATCACCGAGCGTAATAGACCTTGCTCACTGAACTCCCAACCACGCCATAATGGGCCCATGTTTTCATACGGGAATGACTCGTAAGGGAATGGGTTATGAACAGGGTAGAAATAACGGCTAGGGCCTAAGTTAACCGTACCCATACCGCGGATCTCTAAGAAGCTATTCTGAATATTTGTCAGCTCTGCGTTGTTATACAGGCTGTAAGTATCGAACGCGCCGTTAAAGAAGCTAGCGATTGGAATGATGTAACCATTTCTAAAGTTATATAGATTATTGTCATCAAAACCCGACAAGATAGGCATAATGCCAAACTCAGCGAGGTCAACATAACCACCTGGATTCGAATTACCAAAACTTGGCAAACGGCACATTTCGTCGGTTAAGTTATCAGTAACAATATAGTCAGCTTCAACATCACGCGTATCAGGCTGAGTACCTGTCACAACCACTTTGCCATCAACTACTTCAACATTGATTTCAGAGGCAGTCGAAACAAGCACGTTTTCTGGATTGACTTGAAGGCCTTCAGGCATGTTTAGCTCAAGGCTAAAGTCACGATCAAGACCCGAGTTATTCGCCAATACTTCGAACGTGTAAGGCACCATATCGCCAACTTTCGCGCCAGTTTGTGGCACATCTAAATGCGCTACATCTTTACCACGATTGATCTTAAATGGAATAGAGCCTAAGTTGCCCGGGTTAACCGCTGACGTACCTACATCAATTAGTGAGTAGTAAACGCCATCGGCATCAAACTCCATATCCCAATCAACTTGCATATCAACGGTGTGCATACCATCACTGCCTGGTAAACGCGCCGTCATGCCACTTGCAACCTCATCAGACACAACCGCAGTTGCAATCTTGAACGTTTCTTCTACAGCACCAACACTTGACTTGTTGCTGTTGTAAGCAACTACCCAGTAATCGCCCGCTTCAGGGTTGTTAATGTTACAGAAGTTACTGAAAATCTTATGATTTGATACACAAAGAATCTCATCTTGAGGCTGTACAATGCCGTCGTTATTATAATCTTTACCGATATAAATTAACGCGTTACCAACATTCAATGTGCCTTCTAATTCAGACTCCACGCCTACTTGCTCAGCAATGAAACGTTTGGTGTTTTCTGGAATTTGCACAAATTTAGTGAAAGTCGCTTCATCTAAAATGTCTTCCATAGCAACTTCTTCACCACGATTCATCGCCCAAGGGAAGGTACGTTCATCGTCTTTTGGCAAAGTCACTGTGGTGATATCGGCTTTCACTGGCTGATAGGCTCTTGCAACAGGCTCATCAACATTCGGTAAGATTAATCCTTTAGCAACATAAGAGCCTTTGTCAGAGTGCGCCGTTGTTTCTAAACGCGATGGTAAATCACCACGATCATACTTAAACGCCACTGGCCAATGCGCATCAGAAATACCTTCTTCTTGTGCTTCAAAGATTAAGTTTGTGTGTAATTCAACTTCTGAGTTACTAAACCAATCTTGCGTGTCCATAATCGACGCTTTAACAATAATGGTTTGCGTCTCGCCTTTCTTCAGAGAGAAGGTTTTCGGGAAGATCTCAATGTTTACGCCATTTTGCGCCGACTGAGAGTTAGTATCAAACGCCCAGTTCACCACGTCTTCATGACTTACCGACCATGTACCATCTTCAGTTGCGCGAATTGTTCTCACCCACTGACATTCAGGTGCACACGAGAAGTTAACCAAGTTCGGTAAGTTCAACTTATGCGGTGTACCGCCATTATATGGATCTGCCGCTAAGAAATTATCCGCCGTTTCATCCATCACAAAACCGGCTTTTGCAGCAAGAGCCACATTGATACGACCCGCACCTGCGCGGTAAATTTCAGCGGTATCAACCACATCATCTTTGTTATTTAAACGATGATATTGCACCACATTTTCCGCCGTCATTGACAACGCAGACTGAATTTCAGCCGCCGTCCAATCTGGGTGAATTTGGCGTAATAATGCCATCGAACCTGCAACATGAGGTGACGCCATCGACGTACCGCTGATCCCCGCATAGTCTTGACCATGAGGTGTCACAAACGGATGTTCATCAGAATACGCCGCATAAATGTTAACGCCCGGCGCCGCAAGGGTTGGTGCCAATACTTCGATATTCGAGAACGATGGACCACGAGAAGAGAAGTTCGCCAACCAATCAGCATCATCTTCGTTCACACGACGCTCAATCACCGTTGGGTTAATGGTGATCATATGACCTAGCTCTGAGTAGCTGTCTACCCAATCTTCTAAACCGTCATCTGGGTATACGCCATTCCACTGATCATAGGTAAAATGTACGCCAGGTAACGAATATGCTTCAGGAACCGTACCTTGTGAGCGGTCGCGGTTAAACATAATAAAACCATCTGCCCCACCCGCTTTAATGTGGTCAACTTTAGCAGTACGCGCATTCGCCGCGGCATCGGTTGGCGAGTGACGCTGACAGATAACAATGACATTGGTTGAGCCATCAGCAGCCCCCGGAATTTCAGAGCCATCTTTGAAGAAGTTGAAAGTATTTTCTGGATAATCTGCCGTACAGTAACCGTTGTAATCTTTCTCGCCATTCACATCAGCATAGTCTTTTGCCCAAACAACCACACCGGTGATTTCGGTATTATTGATTGCACCACCAACAAGACCCGTCGTCGACCAGCTTGGTACTTCAGAGCCCAACGACTCATCAATAAAGCCCGCATATTCAACTGCTGTTTCAACCGCAATAGAGCGGCCATGTGTGGTTGCTGCAACTTGTGCTAACCAAGGTGATGAGTTATCAAGATAGCCAAAACATTCAGCAGAACCACAAGCCTGACCACTATTACCCGCCGCTGCCGCAACATTAATGCCCGCTTCGCGCGCCGCTAAGAATGCCAACTGCACCGGATCGGCCCACACGTTTGAGTCTGCACCACCGATTGAGAAGTTAATAACATCAACGCCGTCTGAAATGGCATCTTCGATACCCGCCACCAGCGCTTCACCCGGGCAGCCCGCGTATTCGTTACTGCTTGGATAACAAACCTGATACGAAATAATATTCGCATGTGGCGCAACACCCGAAATTTCAGGGAATAGCGCTTCTTTTAACACTTTACCATTGGTGTCTTCGCCGTAACTTGGCAGCATATAAGGCACGTCTTTAACTACGTTACCCGCAGCCGTTGACGCAACATGCGAGCCGTGACCTTGGTAGTCTTCACCAATTGCAGGCCAACCGGGGATCATCGCATCAAACGCATCGGTGATCACATCGTAAGAGCGCACACCAATCAGTTTGCTATTACATTGAATTTCGTCAGGCTCTTGAACACAGTCACCCACATAATTGCCTTCGCCAAATGGGTTTGTGTGTTTATAGCCATCACCACCCACAGCCGCAAACGAAGGGTGATCTGAGTTAACACCTGTATCTATGATACCGACGATCTGCCCTTCACCTTTGCCCTTGATGCCATTTGGCACGCTTGTACCGTCCCACACTTGGTCTGCGCCAATGAGTTTTGGGCCTTCATCTGACAATAAATCGTATGTTTTCGAGCGCATCACCGACACAACCGAGCCAAGCTCAGCCACCGCTTTTGCTTCTAGCTCCGTCATTTTTACCGAGAAGCCATTGATGGCTTTGGTAAATTGGCGGCGCATTTCAGTACGGCCAGTCACCGCCGTAACGTGCTGCATCACCGTTTGCTGTTTGTTAAGTAGCTTGTTTTGATATTCAGATACCGCCGGGATCGTCGCTCGGCCTTGTTCGAATACTTTTGATACACCCTGCGATTTTAATGTGCGTGCCAATGGTGACTCAAAATCACGCGCTTCTAACGCCACCGCGTTGTCGCGTAAACGCACAATATAAATATGCTCACCGACTAAGCCTTCTTCTTTGAATTTTTTGCTTTGCGCGTTGAGCTGAACGTTTAAGCCGTCGTTTTGTAACATGCTGCTCGCGTCGCCTTGGTGGATCTCTTGGCTTAACGCTTTCACTTCAGCAAAGGTGATATTAGGTGCCTGTAATGTATGTTGTTGTTTGAGCTGGCTGTCGATGCCCGCTGCGTGTGAAGCCCCTGCGCTGTAAATAGCAACGGCAATCGAAACTGCCACTTTCTTCAACTGCATAAGTTTCCCCTGTTAGTTAATTAGTATAGTTATCAGCACACCTTAAAATTCCATTCGGCGGCTGTGCTTACTATCTAATCACAGGGGTAATCTGTACCTAGAACACATTTGTGTAGCCTTTTGTACACACAATTAACAAAAGCTTTACTCTAATTTTTAACCATGAAAATTAGTATTTAAAAGAGAAAGATAGCGTTATGTGGTTATGCTGAGCGTGACGAAAAAAGAAAATGAAGGGTTGGAGTTGAGGTAGGAAATAAGCCGCTAGCGGGTGGGGTGTTTTGTGATATATGAGATTAAACTGGTCTGAGCAAGGGGCGAGTTATGGTGATTTTTTGGGGTTAGAGCTGGAAGATAAATAGCATAAACCTCAAATTATTAGGTGGTAATAATTTGAGGTTTTGAGCAAAGTAATAGGTTTTTAATTGTAACAAGGTGAATAAGCCAAGCAGAGGCCTGTTAAATTGCACCAAGCAAGACCTACTCCCTCATTCTTAAACTACAGCCTCTTATTGTCATCCAATCCAATAATATAAAAATCAGCACCAGACGACCGTATTGCATTTTCAGCGCTAACTAGGAGCACATCTAATTGTGTCTTAATTTTATTTCCTGAATTTGTCAAATATACACTTTTTTGTGTATGTGGTTGAACCACTACAACTCGGGTTCTGGTATATTTGTTATCTTTTAACGAGTCAACAACGCTAAAAAAATCTTCTGCTTTTGCAGTATTTCCATCTAGCCAACACCCTTTATAATTAGAGGCTTCATGACGTTTCTTTAGATCTTCAATTAACGTTTTCCGAGAGCTGTACCTTAGATTTTTCACTGCTTGATTAAGTACTACATCGTGAACACCTACAGAGATGTTGCGATTAGGTGAATCTCCTTTTGCTGCTTTTACATGTATGAGTGAAATTAAGTGCATATTCTTGTGTTCAACATAATGGATAAAGTCTGCTTTTTCACCTGCTCCATCATCGCAATAAAGCCAGCCTTTTGGATTTTCTGTTGTATTAAACTCTTCAGAACTAAGCCAGTTTCCATTCCAACGTTTTTGAATCCAACAAAACAAAGATTTTTCTTTGCCAATATTTTGTAGCTTCGGTTTCTTTGGGTCTATACCTGGTTTTTCTTTTTTAATATTATAATTTTCATAATCTGCCCACAAAAACTTATTGTATTCAACATCTTGATAACCAGTTCTAAATACCATGCCATTTACTATTGCATGCCCTGACTCAAACCAACATTTAACTAAATCTGGGTAGCTAAAAACTCGTTTGTATAGTTCAAAGTGTTTTTTAACAATTGGATTTTCAGACTTGACCTTCAAAATAGCTTTGTAATCATCTACTCCAACTTCGAGAATGATATCCCCCACACGTTTATCCTTGTGAAAAAATTCAAGTGCTATATCACTATCGTTAAGTGTTGGAATTAATTCTGCTCGGTATTCATATTGTAATTTTTTAAGAAGTTCTTTTCTGTATTGCCCATCCTCTTCTGGTAAGAAGTCATAATCTACCAAGGAAAAATCATACGGACATTTAAGATCTGCTGGATGTGATATAGGGTAAGAAAGTATACCTATTGGACTCTCGGATTCTTGGTCATTTTCAGTTAAAGTATCAAGTATATCAATCACTCTATTTTCGAAAGTAGCCCAGTCTTTACAAGGCCCTCTCCATATTGATGATTTAAAAGGGTTTATACCAATCGAAACTTTAGTTTTTTTACCCCAAAGCTCGGTACGAACAGCAGACATCATATATGATTGATCTATTAGGGGGTCTAATGTATCAGCAACACTTTTTCCACCTAAAACTTTTGAATCTGCTTTAAAGTTATCTCGACCATTTATCCCCGAAAGCCACAACATCTTAATTTCATCTTCATTGATAAAATTACCATTAAGTTTACCAATTGGTATTGGAAATAAATTTGGCAACTGTTGTTTACCAAAATAGTCTTTGATCGAATCTTTCTTTCCTTTTTCAGAAAAGTAAAATGCAAAATGGTCTCGTACACAAAAACTTACAAATACGTGATGTTCTAAATCTTTTAAATCTAAATATTTAGCCCAGCTAGGTGTCTTTGATAAGCTGTAAGGAGTTATTTTAGCGATACCTATTTCACCTATTTTTTCTACAACAGTAGAACCAATAAGCATATCCTCTGAATATTCATCATGTATGATTTTTATTATGTTTTCATGAATAGTACATGGTTCAGAATTATCTGACTTAGCCCCTAATAAAATTGATAGATATGGAGCTACATTATTTTTTTCTATTTCTAAAATTTGATCCATGTACTCACCTAAAAATATAATAGTTTTTTCATAGAACAACACCTGACTCTGCCAGTGCGGAATTAGATATCACCACTCCAAATTTCGCTAACATTATATTTATAGTCTTTTAAAATCAATACATTGAGGGCAACTCAAAAATAAGTAACAACATGAATATTTTATTTTTATCAATAAACAACATTTGTGAATGTGAGGCACTTTAAAACGCGATCAACTCAAAATGAAATTGATTAAATTAAGAAAATGGGCAATACAAAGACTTTCGACACGCAGCTACTTACGGACAAATAATAAACATTAACGAAATAATGAAGTGTGAAAAATTAAGAAAAGAAAAATAAAACGCCAGAAAAAACTAAGGCGCAACATAAGTCGCGCCTAAAGTTGACAACATCCATGAGAGCTTCCAAAGCCTAAATCCTGTTTTATCTTCCGCTGAATGGTCGTCTTCCATAGACAACCAAAAATCCATTTAAAATCCTATACACGTCCTGTGTTCCAAATATCCTAAATCCACTTCGCAAAATCCTATGCGCTCCTAGTACACCCTGTACTCCATCCTCATCCTAGGTGTTGTCCTAACACCTTAAACCATCCTAGTTACCGCTTCACCCATCTTTGGGCTGTCCTCACACTCCTGTGTGTATCCTATTCCTGAGTGCAACACCGTTACACCTCATCCTGAGTATCCTGTTGAGCTTCTTGCCCTAGCACTTAATCCATAACCATGTGCTTTTTCCGTTTTTCCTATCCCTTTGCCTTCCTGACATGATTAAGTTTACGGTAATTTGCCGATTGCTAAAGCGACTTACGGCAATTTATTTATTGTCACATTATTTTAAAAATAAGATATTCTTTATTTTTCATAAACTTAAAAACAAAGCACAGCGAAAGCGAAGTGTTTAAAACACCAAAGCCCACAACCATATGGGAAATGTCTCACAGCTAATTTTCCGATCTGTCAGGTTCGGAGATTGCTGATTTAGTTACGACTGTTTGCTTTTTCGCTAAAACAGCCACTGAAAGTTAGAAACCCGACATAAAGTCGGTGCTACCGAAGAAACATTGAAGGTTAAAAACCAGCATAAAATCGGCATCACCAAAAAAATTATATACACAACCTCAAACCAAGCAGCCCTATGCACAAAACCAACAGGCAGCGCCTTTTCCCTTTTATCACACCCTGAAAAGAATTAATTGATGAGTAATGCGCTCGCATGGATGCGAGCCAAGCCATGCTTGTACATGGATGTACCTTCATGGCGTGTACGTTCATATCAATTTATTCTTTGAAGGATCTAGTGTGATGAAGGGCGCCGTGGGGTTCCAAGGGGCGGTCGGCGGCAACCGCCCTTTGGTTGCCGTCGCCAACGCGACAAAGAGTAAAATTGAAGGCAGCTTTTAAACCTGTCGCGCTAAAGCACGACCTACAAAATGAGCTCTTCAAAATAGTGGCATGGATGCCGATAGGCAAAGGCTTCAGGGATGAGTTTCTGCTCAGTATAAAATTAAAATGCTTATCCGCACTTTGGCTGCCATCGCCAACGCGACAAGAGGTTAAATTGAAGGCCTGCTTCAAAAGACGACATTAAAAGCGCGATATAAAATCGCGCCTACAACAGTGCCTGCATTAAATGTAGGTCGAGGCTTTAGCCCGACAAAGCACAGAGCCAAAACTCAAAATGTCACCATAAATGACGACCTACAAAAGCGGTTAAAATTACTCACTTCACATTGCGCAAAACCAACAGGCAGCACCCCTTCCCCTTCTATCGAGCCTGAAAATAAGCAATTGATGAGTAATGTTAGCGCATGGATGCGCTGCAAGGCTGATTTAGTCCATGGATGGACTATTCAGCCGTTTACGTTCACATCAATTGCGTATTTGAAGAAACAGCGAGATAGAGGGGCGCCGTGGGAGTCCAGAGGGCGGTCGGCGGCAGCCGCCCTTTGGTTGCTGTCGCCAACGCGACAAATAGTAAAATTGAAGGCAGTCTTTAAACCTATCGCGCTGAAGCACGACCTACAAAATGATCTCTTAAAAATAGTGGCATGGATGCAGACAGGCAAAGGCTTCTGGGATGAGTTTCTGCTCAGTATAAAATTAAAATGCTTAGCCGCACTTTGGCTGCCGTCGCCAAAGCGACAAAGAGTAAAATTGAAGGCCCGCATCAGAAAACAACATTAAAAGCGCGATATAAAATCGCGCCTACAACAGCACCTGCATTAAATGTAGGTCGAGGCTTTAGCCCGACAAAGCACAAAGCAAAAACTCAAAATGTCGCAATAAATGACGACCTACAAAAGCGCTTAAAATAGCTCATTTCACCTTGCACAAAAGTAACCTTGCTGCACAACGTGTATTTTGCACGATAAGTCGGTGCTACCGAAAAGTCATTTGAGGTGAGAAACCCGACACAATTGAAAAGTTAAGAAAGAAAAACCAAACGCCAGAAAGAACTAAGGCGCAACATAAGTCGCGCCTAAAGTTGACAACATCCATGAGAGCTTCCAAAGCCTATATCCTGTTTTATCTTCCGCTGAATGGTCGTCTTCCATCGACAACCAAAACTCCATTTAAAATCCTATACACATCCTGTGTTCCTACTATCCTAAATCCACTTCGCAAAATCCTATGCGCTCCTAGTACACCCTGTACTCCATCCTAATCCTAGGTGTTGTCCTAACACCTTAACCATCCTAGTTTCCGCTTCACCCATCTTTGGGCTGTCCTCACACTCCTGTGTGTTTCCTATTCCTGTGTGCAACTCCGTTACACCTCATCCTGAGTATCCTGTTGAGCTTCTTGCCCTAGCACCTATCCATAACCTTGTGCTTATTCCGTTTTTCCTATCCCTTTGCCTTCCTGACATGATTAAGTTTACGGTAATTGGCCGATTACTAAAGCGACTTACAGCAATTTATTTAATGTCATATTATTTTAATAATAAGATATTTGTTATTTTTCATAAACTTAAAAACAAATCACAGTCAAAGCGAAGTGTTTAAAACACCAAAGCCCACAACCATGTGGGAAATATCTCACAACTAATTTTCCGATCCGTCCGTATTTAATTTTTTATACATCAACTCACCCGACACTTCACCGAAGGTCATTTGCTCAATCACCTCATATTGGTGCTTTAAAAAGAAGGCTTTTTGCGCCGTTTGCGTAATGAATACCGCCACGCCTGTGATCTCTTCTTCGGCTAGATGCAGTTGTTCAACGCCATTCAATAAATAATGACCAAGACCTTGCCCCTGCGCATTCGGGTGAATGGCAATTAACGACAAATAAAAGCACTCGCCATATTGCTCTAAAGCCGCTCTTATTGCTTGCTCTTTGGCGACCAGTTGCTTGGTTTGAACATACCCTGCGCTAAGCATGAGTTTCAAACGCCAGTGCCAAAAACGCTGTGCCGATAAAGGCCCATTGGTTGCGATTGCACACGCAACTCCCACCAGCTGCTCGTCGATAAACGCGCCTAACATGGCTTGACCACTTTGTGAAAAAGTCTGTAACTCTTCGCGAATAAGTGCGCGAAGTTTTTTGGCAAATTCGTCGTCAGACTCTGCACTCAACACTTGCTTTAATAATTCATCATTTTGGTAAGCTTGAAAAAGTAAGCTCGCCGCAATGCTTATTTCTTCCGGCTCCAAATACTTTAGGCTCAGTTGCTCTGCTTCTACTGTTTTCATTATTGTTCCTGTTACCTAACTTTGCTTCTAAAACTTAGTCAACTATAGTTACTGAGTGATTTTTAAGCAAAAATGGGAGTGAAAAGATGGATACCTGCCAACACAATCTCAACACCCTATTCGCACAATTGGGACTCGCGAATAATCAAACAGATATCGATAGCTTTATTGAACACCATAAGCTCAAAAGCACCGAAAAGATCACCGAGGCCAGTTTTTGGAACACAGCCCAAAAACAATTTATCCAAGAATCTCTCGCAGAAGATGGCGACTGGAGCGAGATCATCGACACACTCGACACATTACTCAGAGAGTAAACTTGTTCTAATAAAGGTCAGGACCGAGCAATATCGCATTGCTTTGTGCGTCTGAGTTTTATGCTAGAATGCGTTTTATTTTGTTGAGTAAAACGCATGCATCCCGCTGTTCATTCTGCTATTGCAGCCTTAGTCGCTGAAAACAAAACACCCACTGTTGCTTTAACTAAATCTAAGCTCTCAGAGCCAGTACCTATGCCTTTGGTTATTGCTGGGTTGACCGCCTACAAAAATGATCCAAATTGCATCAACACTCAGCCTGCAGCAGCCCCAAAAGCCAAGGCTACAGAGCAAAGCCAGCTTGACCGCATTGAACAAAAACTTGACCGCTTACTCGCGCTATTAGAAAAAGATAACTAATTATGTTCGTTGTAGATTTAACTTTTGATTGTTACCAAGACACTACATTAGATGACGCAGAGCGCGCCATTAATCGCGTGGTGAATGCCCTACGTTTTAACGGACAGATCATCGGTGACGAGTTTCCGACCGTATTAAAAGACGGCTACTTTATTACCCGTGTTATGTGCCCGCTTGAAGATGCACTACACCCGCTTAATCACAGCCCGTTTGTAAAAAAAGCCATTGAGCTTTTACAAGATGCAGGCTTGCTGGCACCGAAAGTAAAGGTGATCGGTCAGGATATTCATGCCAATGGCGCCGACTTATGCGACGCTCCGTCTTCTTATATTTTATATACCACCTATGTGCATACGTGCAGCCCGCTGTATTGCGGCGATGACTTTCAGCCTGTGCCACTTTATAAAATTCCTGCGATTGCCAATGGCGATTACAAGGCTTTAATTAAGTGGCAAGAGGATTGGCAGGCATGCGATCAGATTCAGATCAACGGTGCCACCCGTTGTGAATTTGCGGCATTAGAAGAAATTTCTAGCACCGAAAGTGATTTATTCCGTCGTGGTATGGACTTGTCTAAGCGTATTCGTTACCTCACCAAAAAGCCGGTGTATTACTATTTGTATCGCGTTGGCGGTGAGAGCTTGGCAGCAGAGCAAACTCGAAAATGCCTAAGCTGTGGCGGTGATTGGAAGTTAGATGAGCCTTGGTTTGGCTTATTTGATTTTCGCTGTGACAGCTGTGAGCTGGTTTCGAATATCTCTTGGGATTTTCAGTGATCGCCGCTTCCCAAAAAATATACTAACTATAAATGGAAGTTACTGTGACAGATAAAATTCATGACGCAGAATTGTTGCAAGCAACACTTGCAAAACAAGTCATTACGCATAACGAATTTAATAGCATAGATACCGTTGCTGGTGTGGATGTTGCTTATCATGAACAATCTAATCAGGTTGTTGGCGCTATTTCTGTGCTTGACGCTAACACGCTAGAGTTATTAGAGACTCAAGTGAGCATTGAGGAAATTAGCTTTCCTTATGTGCCGGGGCTATTTTCTTTTCGTGAACTTCCGCCACTGCTAAATGCGTTTGGAAAACTCACAATCAAACCCGACCTTATTGTTTGTGATGTCATTTGGGATTAAATCACTTGAAAGGAGTTTTAGGCGACAAACTCGACGTAATTCTAACGGGTATTGGCCAAAACTTTAGAAAAATCTTAAGACTATTAAGTTTTTTTACGCCTGGACTTTAGATTGACTATGTGCGTTATTATAACGTGAGAATCAGACAGAGTAAAAGCTGATGATGGCTGTGAGATCTAGCTCTGTGTTTAGATGTAGCAATAAATGAATATACGCTATGACGATAGAGCTGAAGTGTTAACAGGTGTAAGACAAATTGCATTGAATTAATTTAAGTAAGAGACATCTTTTAACAAAAGTGTGTGCGCTCAACAGCTAAAAGCAGCTCGAAAAGAGTGCTATTTAGAAAAGATATTGAATAGCAATTAGTTTTCATGGTCTTGCCATGATGGTGTAAACAATCAGCCTGTCAAAAAACACCCGATTATTTAATCTCTCTTTTAAGCAGAACCAAGGTTTCTAACCTGTTTTTAGTGTTTAATTGCGTGTAAATTCTTTTTAAGTGATTACTTACAGTAAATGGACTAATAGAAAGCGCTTTTGCAATTTCTTTATCTGATTTTCCAACTGCGAGCTGTTTGCAAATTTCACGCTGTCGTTCACTTAAACAGTGCACTGGTAAAAGAACTTTATCTAAACTTAAAAAAACAAAGTTGTATTTAACAGTCGCATGTATCGCAAGGTTTTCCGTAAGATGGATAATACCATCAATTTCTTTAGAGACCGGCTCAAAAAGTGGTTTACTTAAATCAATACGACACGCGTTTAATTGTTCGATGAAACCTTGCTCAGCATCAAGCACATTGCCATAAAAATCAGCTATTGCATGATCCTTCTCGCTCGTGTCGCTACTTTTAAGTTGCTGAAGCAAATTAATACTAATTGCTTCAGCAAAATGCGGGTTTAAAATTTTCTTAATATATTTTTCTTTTGCGCTAAAAGGGATCAAGCTATGAAATCGATACAAAGACAATATGTGCACAATGTTAGTATGCTGCGTTATGTATAGAGTGGCTAGTAAATCTTCAAGACCATATTTTTTACAATGCTGTTGATACAAAGTCGTTTGATGGTAGCTTGCTCTATCTGGCCATATATCAAACACACTGACTGGTGAATTTGGATGCTTCATACCATATGCGCCAACTGGATCTTGAGCTAGTTTTTCCTGAGCAATATGTTTATTGTAATTTTCCATAAAGCCAATAGGTAACTTATATTGAAACGTTTCACTATCTGTAAATGTGTTATCAAATGCTCTTCGTGTTAGCCACACACCGGCATCAAAATCTATAAACCGGCCTAACTGTTCAAAACAAAATTGCCTAAAAGCTTGTATTTCTAGCTTCGTTGCTTGCTTGTAAACTTCTGCAATAAACTCCGATAAAGCAAGCTCTTGTTCAAAAGTCAGCATAATTAAAGTGCAAATAATTGAGTTCGTTTTGATATATTTAACTTACGATAAATATTAGTCAAATGATTATTAACCGTTGAAGCAGAAATATTTAGCTGTTGCGCAATTTTTTGATTGGTCATCCCGTTTCTCACTTTGTTCACAATAACTCGTTCTTGATAGGTTAATTTAGCCAAAAACCCAGAGGTGAAGCCATAAATGCATTGTTGTTCATTTTCAATAAGTAATGAAAAGCCTGCTTCAAAAAGCTTTTGTGGTCGCACCATCTTTAAGCCGTTCTCAGAATGCTTAAGAAAACCCTGTTCTAACGGGTGAGAAGATTCTAAAACCACACCTTCTCTATTGGTAATAAGATAAAAAGATGCAGAAAAATGATGCAAAGACATGTTTAAATTTAGCATTTGTTCAATATGAGGGAAAAACAGGTAAAAGCGCCTTTTCTGCGATTCAGATAAATGAGAAGAAAACAAAACTGCGTGTTTGTAAGTATGTGCGTTGGCCTTAAAAGTAACACCATATATGTTCGGTTTAACATGAGAAAAAGAACAACCTTTTTCACATATAGTATTCAGTTCTTTATTGTCACAGTACAGCGAGTTACTCGCAAGTAATGATAAATCAAGCGCATTCGTATTATATCCATAAAGCTGAACTTGAGTCTCAATGTTAGGTGATATACACCATGACAGAGCATCTGCCTCTAAAATATCTACCAGTTCAAAGCCAATAGCATGTTGCAGTTCCTCTCTTGATAGATGAGGGATTTTCGAATAAAGGTCAACTAACCTATTATTCACATACTGTAAATTAGTTTGACCCATCAGCATATTTCCATTCTTTTGCACCCGAATCTGTTACCAATTCGAAGTTACAACCAATAGCTAACAATACCCATATATTTTCAAATACAATTTTGTAACAATTTAATTGCACATTTCAAAAAAGTAAATGGTCTCAAAATGATTATATGCCTAAGAACTCTAATACACACAAGCGCATTGCTTAGTTTTTCAGTGTTCGCCAACTCTGGTCACAATTGGACAGTTGACAATCAAGGGTGCTGGGATGCCAAGCATTATGGTGGCGATAATTGCTTAACAATAGAGAGCAAGAATTTTTCTAAAGATAGTCTAAAAGTAGTTTACAAGAACACTTGCTCAGAGCGAATTTTTGCAAAGTTCTGCCATTTTAAAAATACGGGATATAACGATTGTGGTGCTGCTGGTATTAAAGCTGGCAACACCAAAACTTGGGTCACCCGAAGTGGTGCAACAGGTCATTTTAATTACATTGCAGTCGGCTCCGATGATAGCAATTATGATTGGGTCTGTGCCATTCGTTTAGCCGGAAAAAACTGGGATAATTTAGATAAATAAAAAAGCACACAGCGTTCATATGTTTAACATTTTAAACTCTATCAACACTTAAAAAGGATAAATCATGAACACATTAATTAAATTTTTTTCTTGCCTTTTAATAACGCTAACTTTGTCAGGTTGCTCGCTAACAGCTGAAGAGTGGGATGCTATCGCCAGAGGCCTTGACGAAGGCTTTAAACAAACAAATAGTGGCATGTACAACCAACAGCAAAGTACCATAAATCAATACTATCCAGGTAATAGTTGTACACGTTCTTGTGATGAGATATATGACTCTTGTTTTAATGTAGCGAATGATGGCACGGATTATGGAGACAATAGAATAGTGCAATGCAAAAGAGAGCGACATTCATGCAAACAGCGTTGTTAACTAATACTTAAAGTGACAATTATTAATTAAAAAAGTCGCAAAACTGGCATTTGAGAAAAAGAGACATCATTTTTGATGTATTAGCGCTGCAAAGCAAAATCACAAGTAGCGCTAAAACATCAACAAAGACTCAAACTTTAAAATATTGATATGGTTCTAATTATGAGGTTTTTAAAGCACTTTTTAGCACGGTTTAAAAGGAAAGAAAAAATCATTAACAATCCGCAGCTGCTATTCAAAATAAGAGACGCCTTCATTGAAGTAAAAGAGCAGAATAACCGCATTGTGGGCAATGTATATTGCACCTCAGGTTATAACAACCAAAGTTTAGTTGCGCATACCATTCAGTTTGTACAAGACTGTTTTGGGCAAGTACAAGGCCAACACCCAGATGATAAATTGATTGATGCGCTCATCGCACACATAAAACAACAACAAACCGTATTTGAACAAAGCAAAGATGACCCTGACGGCATTATTGCTGGCACATTAGTGGATGTAGAAAATGCTTTGAAAAACATTGCCACTAATCAAGCCTGTAGACATAACAAAGAGGTTAAGTAAATTATGAAAAAGCGAGTGTTTATTTTTAGTCTGCTTTTATTTGTTAACTTCACAGATGCGGTAGCAAATACCGAAAACGATACGAAGCTAAATAATAATTATAAAGAAGCGCACCACGCAAATGAAAATCAAGACTACCAAAGTGTATTGCTTAATTTAGAAAAACTAAAAATACGCTCACAAAGCCCACAGGCAAATTTGCAACTTTCAATTGCAACTAAGCGATACAAACAAAAGGACTTCCGAGGTGTACAAGAAGCCCTGCACAATATTCTGTCTTACTCTGTTAACATTAACAACGAGATTAGTAACGAGCTTTCAAATGACATTTTATTTTTGTTAATCGATCTCGAGTTAAACTCAAAGGTTAACAATGAGGTACCAATAATTACTCACACTGACGAAAGCTTAACCGCAACACAAGCATCACCTACTAGATCAGAACAACAACAGCGCCCACTGACTCCGGTAAAAGTAATCTCACCGCAATACCCTGCCATGTCCAAAAAAATGCAACATGAAGGGTATGTAACAATGCAATTTGACATCGACACTAACGGTAAACCAATCAATATTGAGATCATCGAACAACAGCCCCAACGTATATTTAACCGAGAGGCGATACGTGCATTTAAACAATGGCGCTACCCAGCAAACAACCCACTAACAGCACAAAAAGTACGTATTGATTTTCAATTACCCTAATTTGATTCTATTAAAAAGTGAAATGTCATTATCAGGAGAGTTATAAAGTGAAGCTAATGAAACATATATGGGTCGTGTTTTTATTAATACCCTTACAACTTAATGCTTTTGACGATGAGAGCATAATGAATTCGGCACATGTTGCCTACCAAAAAAAGAATTACGTTGATACTTTGCACTATTTTAAGTTGTCAGCAAAACAAGGTAATAAAAAAGCGCAGTATTACCTTGGCACCATGCATATGCTCGGGCAAGGCGTATCGCAAAACTACAATGAGGCAATAAAGTGGTTCACTAAAGCAGCACAACAAGAACATATAGGGTCACAAGCTAACCTTGGTAGGCTATACATGCTGGAAGGCGATCAGCAAGATTACAATCAAGCAATAAAATGGCTCAGTAAAGCCGCAAAACAAAAACATATCAAGTCGCGAGTGCTCCTTGGTAGGCTATATTTGCTAGAGGGTGAACATCAAAATATTTCTGCTGCAATAAGCTTGCTAACACTCGCTTCAAATCAGAAAGACCCAGAAGCCCCCTATTGGCTTGGCAAAATTTATGACGCTGGGTTGGTAGGTGTTTCGCAAGATCATAAATTCGCAGCAGAGTGGTATAGGAAAGCTGCGAAACTTGGGCATGTACAAGCACAATATTATCTTGGTCAGATGTATGAAAAAGGGCAAGGTGTTGGCTTAAATCACAAAAAGGCACTCCTATGGTATGGGAATGCTGCAAAACAAGAAAATATCAGTGCTGAGATTGCACTTGGAGATATGTATTTCGAAGGTAAAGGGGTAACTCAAAATGACATCGTTGCTTTTCATTGGTATCAAAAAGCAGCCAATCAAGGCAGCAAAGGCGCAATGTCGTTGCTTGGTTTAATGTACGAATACGGAGCGGGTGTAACACAAGATAAACAAAAAGCCTTGGCACTCTATAAAAAGTCCGACCCCGACAGATACAGCACCTTGAAAAGCCAGTTAAAGTTGCAAACAAGTAATTAACACGTTAAACCAAACTACACATAAATAAAATAGAGTGAATACTACTCTAGGTTAACAGACATGAAACTATTCAAAAAATTAGCCGACTTTTTTAACGTAGACCCTAACGAAATCGGGAATTCTAGCAGTTTTCTTGGCGATATACGCCATTTGATTGTACGTACCACAAGAGCACATAATAAAACATGGCGCAACACAGCTGAGCCTTCCAGCAAGGAGTTCGAAGCACTCACTGGTGAAACAATTGAGTTTGCCTTTGAGTGCCTCTTCCATGTAACAGGGAAGTATCAAGATAATGAAATCATAGACGCGTTACTTCATAAAATGGATGAGAAAAATTTAGAATTCGAACAGAAAATGAATGATTCTAGCGGTTTTATTTCATCTTTACTGCATGAAATAAAAAGCGAGCTAATGCAACACAAAAAACAGTTAACACATTAACCTTATCAATGCACCTTGTTGATACAGCTTAACGAGCCACTATGACAAACACCATTGAAAAGCAGACCGCAGAGCAATTTGCCGAAAACATGAAAAATTACAATGTTTATTGTGATTTTTCATTGCTCAGCTTATTGGTGGATATTGACCTCATATTAAACAACGAGGCCATTTTTAATAAACAAAGCAATTTACCCGACACCATAAAACAACAAGCCTACAAAAATGAGGCAGGGCTAGGTGCCTACATTGGTGAAAGTGTTTGCAGGCTTTATCAGGGAACATGGCAAGGCGTGTTTAACCCTAACAATGCGGCCTTTAACTACTATACTAGCGCAGTCATCTTTGGTGACTATGCCTTTTATCCAACCCATTTTATTAGCTATCATATTTCAAATAACAAACCCGGCGAACAAAGTGAAGGCACCTTTGCCGATTATTTACTGCGCACCTTGCCTTTTATTACGCAACAGCAAGCCCCAAAACGCGCCGACCAAAGCAACACGTTTTATCACAAAATTAAGCACCTCACATGCAGTGCACCCAACAGTAACGAGGCACCCTAATGCAGCATCACGTTCATACACTCCTTTTTAAGTTAATACTCGTCATGCTTACCCTATTAGTAACTCAAAACGCACAGGCCAATGCCCCCTTTAGTACAGTTACAAAGTTAGCTAATTCGCTTTGTAGTACTTTTACTAGCGACCCTAAAGAAGTTAAAGTGTTGATGAATCGTCAAGTTGAATCTTTTATAAAACAATACGAAGGCATCACCGCGCCTACCCGTGCTGATAAAATTCGCGTGCTCAATCACTATAAAAACCACCTGATTTGCCAAACCCGTGAAGGGGAAATCAACTACATACACCAAGCCCTTAATACTGGCAAGCAAGTTTCGGTTATCAATGGCTTTTTAATCGGCGAGCTGATTGGCCAAGGCGACCAAGGGTTGATTGACTTTAATGCGATTTCCATCATGAATGGTAAACGCATGACGGTACTCGATTACCTTAACTATCGTATGGAAAACTCAGACTGGTCTGAAGCTTCCTTACAGGAGCTTAAAAGCTTAAAAAAAATGCTCACCAAATATTTACACGCAAAGCCTTTAAGCGCGCTCAGTGACGAAGAAAAAGCCGCCTATGAAACCATGCTGATACATCGTGCTAAAACGCTGTACCCGCATGATTACACGCGCTCAACCAACTAAATCAAACTCAATAAGGCCCTAAAATGACGCGCTACTTTTACTCAACCCACGTTAAAATACTGTGCTGTGTACTCGCTCTATGCCTCACCGCACAGGCACAGGCACAGGCCGATGCGCCCATTAGTAAAACGCAAGCCGTTACAAATTTTGCTAACGGTATGTGTACTTCATTTACTGCTGACCCGTTGAAAGTAAAAGGTAGACTGAATAGAAAACTTGAAGAATTTATGCAAAAACACGAAGGCATCGCCGAGCCTACCCGTGCTGATAAAATTCGCGTGCTCAATCACTATAAAAACCACCTGATTTGCCAAACCCGTGAAGGGGAAATCAACTATATGCACCAAGCCCTGAATCTCGGCAAGCAAATCCCCGTTATTAATGGCTTTTTAATTCGCGACTTAATTGGCCAAGGCGACCAAGGGTTGATTGACTTTAATGCGATTTCCATCATGAATGGTAAACGCATGACGGTACTCGATTACCTTAACTATCGTATGGAAAACTCAGACTGGTCTGAAGCTTCCTTACAGGAGCTTAAAAGCTTAAAAAAAATGCTCACCAAATATTTACACGCCAAGCCTTTAAGCGCGCTCAGTGACGAAGAAAAAGCCGCCTATGAAACCATGCTGATACATCGTGCTAAAACGCTGTACCCGCATGATTACACGCGCTCAACCAACTAAATCAAACTCAATAAGGCCCTAAAATGACGCGCTACTTTTACTCAACCCACGTTAAAATACTGTGCTGTGTACTCGCTCTATGCCTCACCGCACAGGCACAGGCACAGGCCGATGCGCCCATTAGTAAAACGCAAGCCGTTACAAATTTTGCTAACGGTATGTGTACTTCATTTACTGCTGACCCGTTGAAAGTAAAAGGTAGACTGAATAGAAAACTTGAAGAATTTATGCAAAAACACGAAGGCATCGCCGAGCCTACCCGTGCTGATAAAATTCGCGTGCTCAATCACTATAAAAACCAACTGATTTGCCAAACCCGTGAAGGGGAAATCAACTATATGCACCAAGCCCTGAATCTCGGCAAGCAAATCCCCGTTATTAATGGCTTTTTAATTCGCGACTTAATTGGCCAAGGCGACCAAGGGTTGATTGACTTTAATGCGATTTCCATCATGAATGGTAAACGCATGACGGTACTCGATTACCTTAACTATCGTATGGAAAACTCAGACTGGTCTGAAGCTTCCTTACAGGAGCTTAAAAGCTTAAAAAAAATGCTCACCAAATATTTACACGCAAAGCCTTTAAGCGCGCTCAGTGACGAAGAAAAAGCCGCCTATGAAACCATGCTGATACATCGTGCTAAAACGCTGTACCCGCATGATTACACGCGCTCAACCAACTAAATCAAACTCAATAAGGCCCTAAAATGACGCGCTACTTTTACTCAACCCACTTTAAAATACTGTGCTGTGTACTCGCTGTATGCCTCACCGCACAGGCACAGGCCGATGCTCCCTTTAGTACAGTTACAAAGTTAGCTAATTCGCTTTGTAGTACTTTTACTAGCGACCCTAAAGAAGTTAAAGTGTTGATGAATCGTCAAGTTGAATCTTTTATAAAACAATACGAAGGCATCGCCGAGCCCACACGCGCTGATAAAATTCGCGTGCTCAATCACTATAAAAACCAACTGATTTGCGAAACCCGTGAAGGGGAAATCAACTACATGCACCAAGCCCTGAATCGCGGCAAGCAAAACCCCGTTATCAATGGCTTTTTAATCGGCGAGCTGATTGGCCAAGGCGATCAAGGGTTGATTGACTTTAATGCGATTTCCATCATGAATGGTAAACGCATGACGGTACTCGATTACCTTAACTATCGTATGGAAAACTCAGACTGGTCTGAAGCTTCCTTACAGGAGCTTAAAAGCTTAAAAAAAATGCTCACCAAATATTTACACGCCAAGCCTTTAAGCGCGCTCAGTGACGAAGAAAAAGCCGCCTATGAAACCATGCTGATTAATCGTACTAAAAGCCTGAATGCACACTAAACACAGGGTGTTACCCCAAATAACATTGAAAACAAGGCTCACAGGGGTTGTGTTTGCCGCGGCGATACTCTTGGGTTATCACGCTTGGCAGACATCTCGTGTACCTGTGGTATGGCATACCATTTCAGATATGAACGCCACGCTCGATGCCTTGCGCAAAGAGCCAAATAAAACTGCGGTTTACCGCAAAGTACAGGCCATTGCCACACAGTTACCTAGCATGCAAACGCATGCCAGAAAAAACAGCGAATACGATGCCGACTTGGCTTATGTGCTTAGCACATGGCAAAGCACGTTTGAAAGCCTTGCCATGTTTCACCCTACACTGCCTCAAGAATGCACTGCATGGTACGAAGCGTTACAATTTACTTGGGGTGAGCACCCCAGCCAGTGGGATGTTGAAACACAAAATTTATGGGATTTTGTGAGCTCATTTTGCCAAGTGGATGATGCCGATGGCCACTGATTACGCTGTGTTATTTATTCCCAATGCCCCCATAAGCCACCAGCAAACTAATTATGTAGTGAAGCAGTATTATCAGCTTGCTGGTCACGCTACTTATTGGCCTGTCATTTACCCAGACCAATGGCAGGCACTTAAAGTAGAAGAACAAGCACATGCAATGCAACAAGCCAAATGGGTGCTCGAAAGTGATAACCCATTTAACGGGACACTGCAAACGCACCATGGTGCGCTGTGCCAACGCGTTGATTATGCTAACGACGCACATTACTTTCAATTGCACACTCTGATGCACCCATCGGCGCTATCAAAACACCCAGAAATCAGCGTGTATCTCAGTAAGGAGTGGGGCTGGCATGATCAACATATTGGCCCTTGGGCACCCTATGCATCAGCGCATGATAAATTTGAAAATACGCAAATTTGGCAACAAAAATGGGCCGAAAATACGGCTTTTATGAAACTCTTTCACAATCAGTATTTAGCTGCCATTTTGTCATTAAAACGTTAATATTCTTTTTAGGTAAATTTTTTCTTTAAAAGACTTAAAGCAAACTACTGACAGTTAAAAGTGACTGAAATTTCTGGACAACCTATAAGCTTACTTACCTGCTTAACGTACTCTTAAAACTCAACCGCTTGCAAAAACTCTTCTAAGCTATCAGCCAAAACATGATGTGCCTTTTTGCCGACATACTCTAACCAGACTTTGCCCGTTTCAAGTTCAACGGTGATCAACAAATCATCTTGCTCGGTTAACCCGATAAACACCGTATCTGCATGTTTGAGCTTACGCTTCATCAATACATGACCTGTAATATTTTGCTGTAAACGCACAAAGTCATCTTCATTCCACGCTTGTAATAACTCGATTTGATGACCTTCTACTTTGCCTATGATGTTGCCTGCATAAAAGCTGCTGTAGAACTCATTCAACGCATCAGGAAAAGTGCACTCTAACGCGCTTGCTAAATCACTTAGGCTATTTTTTACTGGCTGTAGCACGGCTTGCCACTGAATTTGTTGCTCGCTGAGCACTTCTCCAACTTCACAAGGGCTTGGCCAGTCAGCATCGTGATACATGCACGGTAAAGTGCCATGTTGTTGCTGATAGTGAGATTGAAACTTATCGTGAAGCTCTGATAAAAGCGGCTTAATTGTCATACTGTTAACCTGTGTGCGATACGCTATAATACGCGCCATTGTAACCACTATTGGTGAAACATGACAGATTACAACAATGCACCTGAGCTGAAAGAGTCAGTGTTAGGTAAAACGACCGAGTACGCGTCGCAATACGATGCAAGTTTATTATTCCCGATTGCAAGAAAGCTAAACCGTGACCAAATCGCGGTAGATGAGCAGAGCTTGCCATTTAAAGGAGAAGATACTTGGACTGGCTATGAGCTATCTTGGCTGAATAGCAAAGGTAAACCACAAGTGGCGGTGGCGACATTTGTGTTCCCATGCCAAAGCTCTCATATTATCGAGTCTAAGTCGTTCAAGCTGTATTTAAATAGTTTTAACCAAACTAAGTTTGCCAGCTTTGACGAAGTACAAACTATTTTAACCAATGATTTAAGCAAAGCAGCACAGACTGACGTCGAAGTGACGTTATTCAAAGCTGAAGACTATGCCTGTATTCCATTCACGGCCATGCCGGGCGAATGTATTGATGAGCTTGATATTGAGGTTGATACCTACAGCCCGCAAGAAGGCTTAATCGTGGTAAAAGATGGCAATGAAGTGACTGAAACACTGCATAGCCACTTACTTAAGTCGAACTGTTTAATTACTTCTCAGCCAGACTGGGCGAGTATTGTGATAAGTTACACGGGCAAGCCTGTGTGCAAAGAGTCACTGCTTAAGTATCTTATTTCGTTTAGAGATCACAATGAGTTTCATGAGCAGTGTGTGGAGCGAATTTACTGTGACTTAATGCGTGAGTTAAAGCCGAGCAAGTTAGAGGTATATGCGCGCTATACAAGACGCGGTGGCTTAGACATTAACCCTTACCGCAGCAGTGAAAGCGATAAGACGGCTTATCAAATTCGAACAAACCGTCAGTAAATAATTAACCTGGACTCTGGATAATAAATCTATCTCCAGCGGCTACTTTTAACGCTAACATTGTTGAATTCACTTGCAATAGGCCAGCTATTGACGCGTAAATTCGCCTTGTTATCCCTAAAAGTCTCCGGCTGCAGACTTAGAAAAGAGTTACCTCTGATTATCAAAGTATTCGAAAATCTCTTAACCAAAGTTCAGGTTAATCGCTTTTAATTCAGGCGTTTGGTCGGGATAGATACCGAGCAAACGTCTGTATGATTTGGCTTGTCGATAAACCACTCGCTTGGGCGGTTTTTACGAGATTCAATCAACTCTTTAAAATCTTCTGAGCTGGTATCAAATACCGCAAAAGCACTGTTATCTTCACTCGCAATATCACTTAACACACGCACTTGGCTGATTGGGTTAAACGGCTGACCTTCTACAGGTGTACGTAATAAACGCTGTGCATGCTCCATGCCTTCTAGCACTCGACCAAATACCGTGGTGTTTTTATCAAGATAACGCTGTGGCGCTAAGGTGATATAAAACTCTGTACCGCCGCTGTCGATTTCATTACCGCGCGCCATCGCGAATGTGCCCGTACAATGGGTCATCCAAGTCTTTTTGCCATCGCTGTTTTGCGCTACTGCAAAGCCATTCAAAAAGCCGGTTTTATCAGCGTAGCCGTCAACCGCATTAATTGGAGTGATCTCAAGTGGGTTTTCGGTGGTTAAGAACATCTCGCCCGCAATGCCTTTACTGCCTTGCGTTGGCTGTTTTTCACCGGTCTGATCGCCACCTTGTGCGACAAAGCTTTCAACAAAACGATACACATTCAAGCCATCATAAAAGCCTTCTCGCGCGAGTTTTTTAATATTATCGACATGGCCCGGTGCAAGTTGCGGGTTAAGCTGCACGTAAACGCGGCCTGTTGGTAAATCAATTCTTAACACATTGTCGTTGTTTACTTGTTGCCATACATCGGCTGACGCTGAGCTAATAATGGTACTTGGTGAGCGAACTTCAGATTTGTTTGGTGCTGATCCAGTATTTTGCGTGCTGCTGCAACCAGCGAGCAATACACAAGCTGTTAGGCCAAAAGCGCGTAAAAGCATTTGTTTATTTTCCTTGATTATTGTTATACCAGTATTTTTTTGTATGAATGGGTGCACTGGCGGGGAGTAAAGTATTTACGAGGGTAATTTTTTGTCGTTTTTCTAATGCTAACTTAGCCAATTCATCAGCAAAATGGCGGTTAAATAAAGTATCAAACGAGCCATCAGCAATGGCATTATCTAAGCCCGATTTCAACTTTTGATATAAGGCTTTATTGTTTTTATTAACGAAGAAATAAACCGCTGAAGGATAATAGAAGACATGCGCCGGATCGATTGCTAAGTCAGACATACTCTCAACATGATCAGCAAATAAAGCATCAATTGGCAGCACATCAATACGTGACGCTTCTAACAAGTCATACCCAGCATTTTCTTGAGAATATTCTAAAACGTTAAAGTCGTTATCTTTAAAGATAACGCTGTCAGGCCAGTCGCTCCTGAGACCGAACCGCAAGCCTTTAAGCTCGCCGTCATTCTTTAATTTAGAAAAATAATCTACACGTGATTTTTTAACAACGCCCAAGCGATAACCCAGTACCCCTTTTACAATGGGTATTCTTATGGCTAAAGCTTGTTTTTCTCTTTCGTCAGAGGTGACTGACCAAAATACGTCAATGCCATCTTTATCGCCAAGCAAGCGAATTGCGCGATTTTGGGTCGGTATGTTGTTAACAAAGTCTAAAGTGTGGCTTTCGTTTTGGTAGCTAAAGGCATGATTTAAAAGCTCAATAACATAAGGATCGGCCCCTGCGGTTATACGTACCGTCTCTTCAGCACAAGCCGAAAAGCAAAAACAAGTATTTAAACACAGAGCTACAATCCAAGACTTCATTCAGGATCCCAATCAAATTGATAGAGTAAGTCTATACTATCGTATAAACCACTTGTTGCTTCAATATATAATTTTGTAAACACCCTGTAACGAATGGCAATTTCATTCATGGCTTCGAACACCCCTACCCGATAACTTACTTGCACGCTTGGGGTAATGTAGCCAGATAATTCAACTTGCGTGTCATCACCACTGCCTTTAGCACTCACGCTGACATCTTCAATGCCAATTTTTTTACCCGCTTTGTTAATAAAGCTTTCACTAAAATTAATACTCTGCGCCAGCAACATCTGAGACAATAGAGCGTTGTTATTGTTTTCACTTTTATCGAGCGGCTGGCCATTTAATAAATACGATAACGCATGGGCTTGGTCCATGGCTGGTTGCGAAAATATATTCAAACTAGGATTACTCGCACTGCCCGTTAATTCAATGCCTGCAATGACATCATCGGCGGTTACTTCTGGGTTACGTATCGCTCTGACATTCAAATAAGGTCGCGATAACGGCCCATTAAAGCCAACTTGACCTTGTTGAATGAGTAAGTCTTGACCGAGTGCTTTATATACCCCTTCTCGCAGACCAAACTCCCCACTGGCTAGTAATGGCGTGCCCGGTGTTTTATCTAAGCTGATCTGGCCAAAAACATAACTATCGAGGCCAAATGCAAATACTCTAAAATCATCTTGTAACGCCACTTCTAAATCGAGCGTATATGCGAACGGCAAACTGCTTTGAATTTCAGATTCAGAATCAACGATCACTTGGTCATCTGATACCGCTACCACTTGCTCAGGCAATTGCGAGATTTTAATGCGACCTTGGGGAATATCGACACGCCCTGTGAGCGACAGGTGTTCATCTTTGAATTTTAAAGACAGATCAGGAGAGACTGAAAAGCTCATATCTTGTTGCGGGTTAACCCTTATTTGCTCGCCAGACACCGCTACCTCAGCGCTTAATTGCTGTTGCCAATCGAGCTTACCAACAAGATTGAGTACGCCATTTTCATTGGTATTTAATGCGCCATTTAAACTGGCTGTTTGGCCATTCAAATCAAGTTTCAGTGATGAGTCGACAAAACTGACTGGCAGCGCTGACTGCTCTATGCCAAATGATGATAAGTTTATCTCACCCACGACATTGGGTTGTTTTATATCACCCGATAAGGCCAGTTTTGAAGATAGCTGCCCGTCTAAATTAATTGGCTGCGGTAAAAAGCGATTTGCCAATTCGCCAATTGGTTTTAAAGCCAGTGCATGCAGTTCAACTTTGGCTGTCGGTGAATGCAATTGATTGTCTTGTACTTGTGCAGCCACTTCACCAGATACGTCACCTAATAGTGACGAGGCAAGTTGCCAGTGACCTAAAATAGCTTGGCTGTCTCCGCTAAGATTAATCTCTATTTGTTCTATTGGAACTATTGCCTCATCGTTAGCATCAGTATTGGCTTCGGCGTGCGCAACAGCAACGTTTTGCAAACTCGCTTTTGCAGTAACTGCACTGAGCTTTTTATCACGCCATGACAATGCTGAATTCACACTGGTTTTACCTGCTAGCCTAAGCTGTTCAGGTAAAAAGGTTTGTAGCGAAGCTAAATCAAAGCCTTGGATGTTCATATCGAACTGCCCTTGTTTGCCTTTTTGCTCGGCTTGCAAGCACCAAGGTGACTGATTTAGCTCACCGCATAATTTACCGGTTTGCCATTGCAACGCACTAGAAAATTTGAGTTTGGTTTGATGCTTAAAACGTGTCGCAAATTGTTTGTAGGTAATTTGCCCTGATGCGATTTCGCCCTGCCAGGTTTGTGCGTTTAAACCACCAAGAATATCTAGCTCTGCGGTTATGTCTCCGTGACTTGATAACTGAGCGCGATGTGCTGTTTGATCGCCCGTGAAACGCAACTCAATATGATTCAGTTGATGCTCTGGAACGACGAGTTGCTCAATAGATAATAAGGTCTTTGTATGCCAGTTATTGGCCAAATCAACGCTGGCATCGAGCTTGCCCCCTTTGAGGCTAATGTCGTTATTTTCGAACGTTGAAATCGTTGAGTTAAAGCTGATTTTAGGTTGATGATGGTCGCCTTTAATCTGCAACTCGCCTTGCGCATCAACATCAAAAGGCAATAACGCTTTCGCATTTTGTGAATTGTTGTTATGTGTAATAGCAAAGCGCCCAGATAAATCTAGCTCTTGTTGCAGTGAGCCCGACAACTGCAAATTGCTCGAACCGAGTTGCATTTTTAGCTTATCGACTTGACCAAACAGCTGCTCGTTCAGTCTAAAACTGGCATCGAGTGCTAAAGGAAGGTCTGAAAGTTTGCCATCGACATCTACATCTGGAATATCAATTTGCCATCCCTCGGTTTGCTGTTTAGCCAACACACTCATTGCGCCGTTTAACACTGACTGCTGGTCGATAAAAAACAGCGGTAACGCGTCCATCACTAAGCGTAATTGCGCGTCAACGCCTTCGGCCCACGCGAGTTTACCGGTCAAATTGGCACTGCCTTCTGACGCGTTCAAACGACCAGCAAGCTCTGAAATTGCCGTTAAACTGCCTTTTCCCGACACTTTTGCACTAAGCTCTGTAAGCTCTTTTTGCTCGGCAATGACATCAAGCTTCAACTGATAATCATCGGCATTACCTTTGAGCTCAACTCGAGCCTGTTCCATCAAGGCATCGTAGTCTTGTCCGCGAATTTTGTACGAAAAAGGAAGATTGTAGACCTGCGCTGATACATCAAACGGCCAGTTTGTTTGGTTAAGATTTAGATTACCTAACACGGCAGCCTGATGTTGACCTTCGGCCTTTAAATCAATATTTAAATCTGAAAAGTTGCCACTTAAATGTAACCTGACGAGTTCTTCTTCTGTTGTCAGCGTAGTAATTGATTTTATTGACGCTAACGGCTGCTTGATAGCTTCGGCTCTCAGCTCACCAAAACTGCGTAAAACGAACTGCTGATATTCTAAGTATAAATTTTGCCACTCAAGTTGTTGAGAGGTAATGTTTGCCGCGACATTAAAGTGTTTAATGTGTTGCGAGCCAGTTGGCGTTTCGTACTCAAAAGACCCCAGAGCCAGTTGTGATACTCGAACATCAAGACCGTTTGGCAAAATGATAGCAGGTATGGCCGCTAGCTCTGTAAGTGCTTGGCTTTGCGCTTCTTTTTCTCTTTTATCAGTAATATGAATGCGCTTTATTGAAGTATCATGCAACCTTGCTGCAGCGTCAATTAATTGAGCTGATGATTTTATGTCCGATATTTGAACTCTCAAATCACCTTGTTGAAACTTGATATTAGCCACATTCAACTTAGCGATGGCGATATTCACGGGTAATACAAAACTACCTTCTGACTCGTCATCTAGCTCTGTTTTAGTTTCGGCTAGGGTTTCTTCAGTGGCTTTATTTGTAGGCGAGTTAGCAAGTTTTACATCTATTCTGTCAGCAGTTATTTCTACACACACTGTGGCACAAGTAAACCAATTGAGCTGCGGCCTAAAATTACTCAGCGATAAATTGAGCCCCTCGCTGCGCCAAGTGACATCGAGTCTTTCACCTGCGAGTAAACGACCTTGCTCAAGTTTAATATTTAAGCCATCAACAGACTTATTTAAAACCCATAAAAGGCTTTGATGTCCCACACTGGTAAATACTAAGCAAAATAGAAAAACCAGCGTGCCTAAACCAATATTTAGAATTCTTTTTGTTATAGGGTGTAAGCGCATTAAATCTCCGGCCCAATAATAATACTTAGACGTGTGCTTTTACTTTCTTTACTTAGCCCCCAGGCGTGATCTAAACGAATAGGCCCAACAGGCGTGATATAGCGAATACCAAAACCCGCACCCACGGCCCATGATTCTGAAAAGTCATTGGTTGCCGTGCCCGAGTCAACAAATAAAGCCAGTCGCCAATTCGGCATAAATTGATAGTTATATTCTATCGAAGCCGTTGCAAGGTATTTACCACCGATAATTTTGCCCTCTTCATAAGGGGCAACAGATTGATAGGCAAAGCCGCGAATACTCTGATCACCCCCAGCAAAGAAGCGTAAGTTAAATGGCACTTCGTTAATGTCGTCAGTGACAATGGCACCCGCATCCAGCCTCGCAATAAACCAATGCTTAAGCGCAAACTTTCTCAGCCAAGCTTGCTCCAGCTGCACTTTAAACAAAGAGGTTGATGAAATTAAATCTTCACTGGCGAATTCCAAAGAAATCAATGTTTGCTGCCCCCATGAAGGGGTAACACCGCCAACCGCTTGTTTTTTTGCATAGCTAATACCAGGAATTAACATTTCTGTTTTATCGGTTGCGCCATCTTGTGTTGTGGTTTCATGCTCTCTTTTTAAGAATGCCGTGCGTATCCAGTTATTACTGGTTAACCATTGGCGTTGTAACTGTACGTTCCAGATTTTACTGTCAACGCCCTCTGTCAGTTCATCTTCAAGGGCATAACCTGTTGTCACTCGCCATAAATCATCGTTTGGGTTACTCACCGGAATACTATAGCTGCCTGTGACACGCTGTTGTTTTTCAGCAACAAATAAATTGCCATCAAAAAAGTGGCCATCTTCAGTGATCCAAGGCTTTGACCATTTAAATCGTGCTTTTGCACCTATCTCTGTACTAAAACCGCCCCCCACTTCAAACGTATTGGCAGGCTTATCGACCACCTCAATGCGGATAGGCACGAGATTATTCTTGCGGTTTTGTAATTGTGGATACACTTTAATGGCGCTGAAATACGGGGTTTTATTGAGTGCGAGGTTATATTCAGACAGTAAAGTTTCATCGTATAAGGTGTTTTCATCAAATGGTGCAAGTGATTGAATATATTTTTTCGCCAGACTTTGTCTGCTCACTTCAACTTTACCAAAACGATAACGATTGCCCGAGTCTAGTTTTAACTTAGCTACCGCAAAGTTTTTTTGTTTATGGATTTCTAGGCGATGATTGAGCCATTTAAAATCAAAATAACCTTTCGAGATCAGGCTTGATTCTAGCAAACTCTTTGTCTGCTCATAATTGTCATGATTTACGATGCCATTTGCTTTTATCGGAATGCCAGACAACACTTTTTGCAAAAATGAGTCTTTATTAGCCTCGCCTTTTATTTCAATTTGGATCGACTTCCAACGGATAGGCTCACCAACCTCTGCATCTATTTTGAGCGTACTGCTTTGCTCTACACGAGATAAGGTGATATTTGCTTGATAATAGCCAAGCGCCTGTAAAGCTCGCTCGGTCTGAGAAAGTAATTTGCTTTCTAACGACTGTGTAAAAGGTTGATTGAGTAACGGCTTCAACGTGCCATTGATATTTTTACTCAGTTCATCGGGCATTTCGCCAAATTCAATGGCCTCAACTTGCCATTGGGTTTCAGCCTGTGTTGATAAAGAAAAAGTTAAACACCAACAAATAACAACAATCGCAAACAGTTTCAAATACTTCCCTCCCATACCGAAGCGCCAGTGTAGCATATTTCAAATCAACAATAGATGAACAATAAATCTCGCTTTAAAGCTTTTTATTTTTGCTAATTTCACCGACAATACACCCAGTTAAAAATACTGGGTAAAACTATGCAATTTCCTGATGACGATAACGGCCAATTATTAGCTGAAATGGCTGCTGAAGGCATTAACTTAAACCAAATGCACATGGTCGACTTTTTCATTTTATTTGAACAAAAAGATCAAGCTGAGTCTTTTGCCAAAGCAATTTCTGAAGATGAGCTTGCGCCAAAGACCGAACTACAAAAGTGTAAAGACACTGGTGTATGGGAAGTTGTAACAACCGTTGAAATGGTGCCAGATCATCAGCTTCTAAGCCAAACTGAACAATACCTAGAAAGCATTGCCAATTCACACGAAGGCTATGGCGATGGCTGGGGTATTATGGCTGATACTGAATAAAGAAAATCAGTTTGAATTTTTAAAAGGTGCGATACGCGCCTTTTTTATTGCACAAAATATAGCGAGAAGTTAGAAAGTTAGAAAGTTAGAAAGTTAGAAAGTTAGAAAGTTAGAAAGTTAGAAAGTTAGAAAATAGTAGTTTTTAATAGGATTAAAAAGAAAAAGTTTTGAGAGAATAAATGGTGCCCGGGGCCGGACTTGAACCGGCACGTCATTACTGACGAGGGATTTTAAATCCCTTGTGTCTACCAATTCCACCACCCGGGCATCGGGCTGCTTTCGCATGTGGAGAGTTATCTTTCGATAATGGAGGCGGAACCCGGAGTCGAACCGAGGTAGACGGATTTGCAATCCGCTGCATGGCCACTCTGCCATTCCGCCTAAATGTCCCAAATAAATTGGAGCGAGTAACGAGGTTCGAACTCGTGACCTCGACCTTGGCAAGGTCGCGCTCTACCAGCTGAGCTATACTCGCATTCCATTATTTAGAGAAAATGTTAAGTTGGAGCGAGTAACGAGGTTCGAACTCGTGACCTCGACCTTGGCAAGGTCGCGCTCTACCAGCTGAGCTATACTCGCGTTCCATGATGCTTTTTAATTCAGATGAGATAAAAACAAGGTCGCGCCTTTCTCTTTATCTGCAGAGCTATACTCGCATTCTTTTTAACATTTTTAAGTTAAAGATAAGTTGGAGCGAGTAACGAGGTTCGAACTCGTGACCTCGACCTTGGCAAGGTCGCGCTCTACCAGCTGAGCTATACTCGCGTTCCATAAATCTTTAACATTAAAACCAATTTGGAGCGAGTAACGAGGTTCGAACTCGTGACCTCGACCTTGGCAAGGTCGCGCTCTACCAGCTGAGCTATACTCGCATCAAATTGATTCTAAAATCAATGGTGCCCGGGGCCGGACTTGAACCGGCACGTCATTACTGACGAGGGATTTTAAATCCCTTGTGTCTACCAATTCCACCACCCGGGCATCGGGTTTTGCGTTGCAGATAAAATCAAATTGGAGCGAGTAACGAGGTTCGAACTCGTGACCTCGACCTTGGCAAGGTCGCGCTCTACCAGCTGAGCTATACTCGCGTTCCATGTTGCTTTTTAATTCAACTGATAGAAATAAAGGTTAAGCCTTTAACTTTTAACAGCTGAGTTATACTCGCATCAAATTGATTCTAAAATCAATGGTGCCCGGGGCCGGACTTGAACCGGCACGTCATTACTGACGAGGGATTTTAAATCCCTTGTGTCTACCAATTCCACCACCCGGGCATCGGGCTGCTTACGCATGTGGAGTGTTGAGAAATGGAGGCGGAACCCGGAGTCGAACCGAGGTAGACGGATTTGCAATCCGCTGCATGGCCACTCTGCCATTCCGCCAACGTATAAAAGTTGGAGCGAGTAACGAGGTTCGAACTCGTGACCTCGACCTTGGCAAGGTCGCGCTCTACCAGCTGAGCTATACTCGCATTCCAAAGTAAGTTATTCACTCACTTCTTTTATCGTTTTGAGGCATACTGCCCTCTCAACACGGACGCATTCTACAGATCTTTAATAATGCGTCAATATAAAAAATGAATGTTTTTAATCGTTTGCTCAATTTTTATCTAAACTGCTGCCTATATAGCCGTAAAATATCAAGATTTAATCAATTCTGACTTTGCCGCGTTCAAATATGCCAGCATTGAAGTCACAGTTAATAGTGTTGCAATTGCTAAAAGCGCATAACTTAACATGGTCATCCAAGGCGCATATTGCCAAATCAAACCAATAATGGCTAACATTTGTGCAGCGGTTTTAAACTTACCCATATTACTAACCGCTACATTGCCACGTTTGCCTTGCTCGGCCATCCACTCTCTGAGTGCGGAAATCACAATTTCTCGGCTAATAATGATAAGCGAAGCCAAAGTAATAAAGATGTTTTGATAATGGGTTGCTAGAACAACTAAAGCCACACTCACCATGACTTTATCAGCCACGGGGTCTAGAAATGCACCAAAAGGCGTTGATTGGTCGAGCTTGCGTGCCAAGTAGCCATCAAGAATATCGGTTACTGATGCTAACCAGAAAATAAAGGCGGCAGCAAAAAAGGCCCATGAATAAGGCAAATAAAACACCACTGCAAAAACAGGGATAAGTAACAATCTAAATGTTGTTAGGGTATTAGGAATATTCCACATAACTACTTTGTGTGTCTTTTTTTATAATGTTGCATGATCAATTAGGCTTTGTCATGCAAATGGTTAAATATCTTTTCAGCCATATCTTGGCTGATCCCTGGCACTTGGTTTAACTGCGCTATAGTAGCCGATTTTACGCCTTGCATACCACCTAAGTATTTCAACAAAGCTTGTCGGCGCTTTTGCCCTACCCCTTCTATTTCTTCTAACAACGATTGAGTTCGCTGCTTTTGACGTTTATTTCTATGCCCTGCTATTGCAAAACGGTGTGATTCATCACGTATGTGTTGAATTAAATGTAAAGCAGGTGAATCTGAGTCAAGGTTAACCGTTCGTCTGCCACCATCTATTAATAAAGTCTCTAGACCGGGCTTTCGGCTTGTACCTTTCGCAACACCGACTAACAATGGCATTTTGCTGTGCGGCCAATCTTCAAAAAATGCTTCTGCTTTATTGAGCTGCCCCTTACCACCATCTATAAAGATAACATCTGGGATCTTCTCTTCATCTTTCAACTTGCCGTAACGCTTATTCAATGCAAATGCCATTGCCGCATAGTCATCACCAGGTGTGATCCCTGTTACGTTGTAACGGCGATATTCTTTATTGTTCGGACCACTGCCATCAAATACCACGCATGAAGCAATTGTGTTTTCACCCATGGTATGACTGATATCGAAACATTCCATGCGGTTAATATCGCTCAGTTGTAATGCTTCTTTTAATAATGCGTAGCGTTTGGTAATCGAATCTTGCGCATTTTGTTTTACAACAATGCTATTGAGAGCATTTTTATTTGCCAGCGCTAAGTATTGCGCACGTTCAGAACGCACCGAAGCCTTTAGCTCCACTTTTTTGTCAGCCAGTTGCGACAACGCAGTTATCAATTCACTTTGCTCTTGCAATTCAAAAGGCAAGACGATTTCTTTTGGGATCTGACGTTGCGTGCCCGCGCCTACATAATATTGACCAATAAATGACGTCACGATTTCATCTTGCTGTGAGTCTTTAGGCACCTTAGGAAAATACGTTTTACTGCCTAGTACCTTATGGTCTCGCACCATTAATAGATGAATAGCGCAAATGCCGTTTTGCTGCTGAAAACCAATGATGTCTATTTCACCTAAGTTTCCGGCCACAAACTGCTGCTCTTGCATCTGCCTCAGTATCGCTATTTGATCTCGGACTTTTGCCGCGAGCTCAAAGTTCAAGGCCATGCTGGCCTGTTCCATCTTTTCAACTAAAGTCGCGATAACTTGATGTGATTTGCCCGATAAAAATTGTTTGACCAGTTCAACTTGCTCTTTGTATTCATCATCAGAGACTTTGCCTACACAGGGAGCTGAACAACGTTTTAACTGGTACTGTAAACACGGGCGACTTCGGGCTCGATAATAAGCATCTTCACATTGTCGGACAGGGAAAATCTTTTGCATTAAGCGGAGGCTTTCAGACACAGCTGCACTGCTTGGATAAGGGCCAAAATAATCCCCTTTTTGTTTTCTGCTTCCTCGGTGAAAAGCTAACCTAGGATGCTTATGCCCACTTAAGAAAATATAAGGATAAGATTTATCGTCTCTTAATAAGATGTTGTATCTGGGTTGATACTGTTTAATGAGGTTATTTTCGAGCAGCAGTGCTTCGGTTTCAGTATTGGTTAGCGTTACCTCTATATTAGCAATGTTACTTACCAGTACTCGGGTTTTAGCGTCGGGGATGTTGCTTCGAAAATAGCTCGAAACACGTTTTTTTAAGTTTTTTGCCTTACCAACATAAATCACCTGGTGTTGCGCATCGTACATACGATAAACACCAGGCTCTGTAGATAATGTTTTTAAAAAGGCTTTTGAATCAAATACTGCCATTAAGAAATGATTAGTTAGAAGTGTCTATATCTATCATTTTATGGCGAATGGCTAAATGTGTCAGCTCTACATCTCCGCCTACATTTAATTTTTCGAACATACGGTAGCGATAGCTGTTCACGGTTTTCGAACTTAAATTCAAACGTTCAGCAATATCTTGCGCTTTTTCACCTTTGGTGATCATCAACATAATTTGCAGCTCACGTTCAGATAAAGACTGAAACGGGTTTTCATCGTTGCGACCACTAAACTGCGCAAGTGCAATTTGTTGGGCAATTTCAGGGGCAATATATCGCTGTCCTGAGTTTACAGCACGTATCGCATTGATCATTTCATCTGAGCCCGTGCCTTTGGTTAAATAACCTTGTGCACCTACTTGCATAACTTTGCTTGGGAAAGGATCTTCACAATGTACCGTTAACACAATCACCTTAATATCAGGGTTGTATCGACATATTTTCTTCGTTGCTTCAAGACCGCCGATACCTGGCATATTCATGTCCATTAGAACAATATCAGGGTTATTTTCACGACAGAACTTTACTGCCTCTTCACCCGTTTTAGCTTCACCTATCACTTTAAAGCCACGAACATCATCTAAAATTCGTTTGATGCCGGTTCTTACTAGCTCATGATCATCAACTAATAACACATTAATCAATGGCACACCCTCACTGAATATTTTGGTAATCGCATTCACATAATACCAACCCTCATTAATACTTAATGATTTTGAGGGACTAAAACTGACGCTAGCTTCGTTAAAAATTTCTTATTTAGAACAACTAAATAGCAAAATTCTAGCCTCGCTATCGACAATTTTCCTTGCCTCAAAATAGATCACTTAATTAAAAGGACTGGTATAAATAGCAATCCGAGATTAACACATAATTATGTAAATAATAACGAATAAACTTTTGTATTAGTTAAAAAATCATACTAAAGAACCAAAAAAGGCCAGAATTTAACTTCTGACCTTCTTGATTCATTTTGCTTGTAAAATTTAGGCTTTTTGCTCTGAAAATTTATTTACCCATAAAGCAATTACACCGTCGCCAGTAACATTACATGCTGTACCAAAACTATCTTGCGCAAGGTATAGTGCGATCATAAGGGCCACTGCACCCTCAGAAAAACCGAGCATTGAAGTAAGTAAACCAAGCGCAGACATCACAGCTCCACCCGGTGCGCCTGGGGCTGCGATCATCACCACGCCTAACATAAAGATAAATGGCAAAATACTGGTAATGCTTGGCATTGACATCTCTGGTGACAATAACATCACCGCCATAGCACACGTCACTATTGTAATGGTTGAACCTGAAAGGTGAATAGTTGCACATAAAGGCACCGAGAAATTCGCCACTTCTTCTTTTACACCATTCGCTTTACTCGCACGAAGAGAAACAGGAATAGTAGCTGCACTCGACATGGTACCAATGGCTGTAAAATACGCTGGCAACATGTTTTTGACTAATTCAATTGGGCTACGCTTTAACAAAATACCTGAGCCAATGAATAAAACTGATAACCACAACCAGTGCATTACAACCGCGGCAACTAAAACAATACCAAATGTGCTTAGGGTATCAGCTACTGTGCCAGCAACTGCCATTTCAGCAAATACACCAGCAATATAGAAAGGAAGTGCTGGAATAATCACTTTCGCAAGTAAGGCATCAATGACATCACGACCTTGGTCAACCACATTTTGTAGGTCTTTTAGTTGTAACTGACTTATTCCTATACCAAAAATAAATGCTGCTGCAAGTGCTGTCATTACGCCCGTAAGTGGGGGTATTTCAAGATTAATAAAGCTTTTTAATTCTGTTGCTTGAACAGCCTGATAGGTTGTTGAACCTTCAAAGAAAGGCACAAACGCGTTTACTAATAAAAATGCCAAAGTACCCGCTAAAATTGTTGAACCATACGCAAAACCCACTGTTTTACCCAATAGGTGACCTGCATCTTTTGGTAAACCCGCGATACCAGAAGCAATAAAAAATAAAATAATCAAAGGAATGGTAAAGCTAATTAACTGACCAACAATCACTTTAAATGTATAAAGTAGCTCCACAAGCGGTAAAGGTAGGTATGAGCCCACTACAATACCTGCCCCAATACCGGCAAGTAACTTCAAAATTAACGACATGAATTATCCCTGACAAAAAACCCTGATAAAAACGATGCGCCGTTTTAACATGTTTTACAGTGAATTTGTTATAAATTCGTTATTCTTCGAAATAATTTTACTAATAGGTACATAATTACTCACTTAACTTAAAAATAAGTGCCTCTAACGATTAAGCATTGTTAACAAACCTAGAGTGCTATTTAATTTATGCTAATTTATCGTGCTACAAACTTAACGCTACAATGCTAAAAACATCTCTTGCTTTGCTTTCATCTGCTTTTTTGGCAGTTTCAGCACACTCATACGCTAATGAGTCATTTCCATATTTAGATGCAACTGCCACTATCGATGGCAAATTAGATGAAGCCGTTTGGCAACAAGCTAAAAAAATAACAATCAATAACGTTACATGGCCGCAAGAAAACACCGCAAGCCCAGTTGAAACAACTGCCTATGTGTTTGAAAACGGTGACTCTCTATTCATTGCTTTTGATGCCAAAGACCCTAATCCTGAACTCATCCGTGCATTTTATCGAGACCGTGATACAGCTTGGAATGATGATCTGGTGGGTATCAAAATCGACTCTTTCAACAACAGTCTAAGTGCTTATCAGTTATTTATTAATCCGTTAGGCGTGCAACAAGACTCGATTGAAAATGAGTTAACTAAGAGCGAAAACAGCTCTTGGAATGGCATTTGGGATAGTGCCGGTACTATTCATGAGCAAGGCTATTATGTTGAAGTTGAGATCCCACTTCGTGTTTTAAACTTCGATGACAGCATTGATCAAAAAACCATGGCGATGGAATTTTTGAGATTTTACCCTCGCGATCAACGATTACGCATCTCAAGTATGAAAATTGAGCATGCTAATAATTGTTGGATCTGCCAAATGCCTGAATATACGGGCTTTGAAAAAGCAAAACAGGGCAATAATTTCGCGCTTATTCCCTCTTTGGTAACCAGTAAACAACAAACGCGCGACATTGATGGCAATGAAGTAGGTGAATGGGTTGATGACAATAATGTTGAGCCCAGCTTAGATGTGAAATGGGCAATCACCCCAGATATGACTTTGAATGCCACACTGAATCCTGACTTTTCTCAAGTTGAAGCAGATACTGGCCAATTAAGTGTGAACAATAGTTTTAGTTTGTTCTTTCCTGAAAAGCGTTCTTTCTTCTTAGATAACGCCGATTACTTTTCATCGCATTTAAACCTTATTCATACGCGAAACATTGCTGCACCAGATTACGGGGTAAAATTTACCAGCAGTAAACAAGGCCACACCGTAGGCGCGTTTGTAGCAAATGATGAAAAGCTCAATGTAATGATCCCGGGTAACTTAGGGTCTAATGTGGTTTCATTTGATCAAAAAAGTGAAAACCTCGCTTTGCGTTATCGATATGATTTCAACCAAAAACTCTCTGTTGGCAGCACAACAACAGCAAGACAAAGTGATGATTACAGCAACCAAGTGATCAGTATTGATAGTAAATACAAACTGACAGATAACGATGTATTTAAAGCACAATTAATTGTTTCTGAAACTGATTATAGCCAAGCCTTTATCGACGAGTTATGTGATGGTGAACAAGGTGATTGCCAAAAACCAACTACACCTGACTGCGAAGCACATGGTGACTGTGATTTAAATGAAAGTACCCTGCGAGTGTTAAATGGGGAAGACAAAAAGGGCTTAGGCTACTTTGTTAACTACGAGCACAATGAAAAACACTGGCGTGCATTCACCAGTTATCAATATCGCGATAAAGGCCTACGCTCTGATTTAGGGTTTATGTCACAAATCGATTTCAATAAGTTTTTAGCGGGTTACGAATATCGTTGGTATGGCGATGAAAATACTTGGTGGAATCGAGCTAACTGGTACACAGACTGGGATATTACCCATAACGACAATGATGAACTGTTAGAAAAAGAGGTGCAGACAAACTTCTCTATCAATGGTCCACTGCAAAGCCATATTAATACCGGCATTGAGCACAGAAAACGGACTGGTTTGCGTCATAACCAAGCAAGCCTTGCTGTTGATGGCAACACCGACTTATTTACCGAAAATAATCTGTGGACCTATATGGAAATGAAGCCAGTTTCAGGTGTATTCACTAGCTTAAACATCAGTACAGGTAATAAGGTTGACCTTGCCAATAATCGATTAGGTGAAGAGTTTAGAGTTCGCCCTGTCGTGAACCTTAATATTGGCAAGCACTTAGAATTACGTTTTAGACATACTTATCAAACACTCGATGCTGATGGCGCACAAGTGTACACAGCAAATTTGACTGATGTTCGAATGACTTATCAGTTTAATTTAAATAGCTATTTAAGACTGGCTGTGATTAAAACAGATATCGAACGTAATCCAAGTAACTATATAGACTCGGTTGATGCCACTTATAAAGGTTTAAGCACCCAACTGCTTTATTCTTATAAGTTAAATCCAAAAACGGTGTTCTTCGCTGGCTTCTCAGATAGCGGATATCAAGATGATGAGTTAGAGGAAATTACAAAGGATTCAAAGACTTTCTTTATGAAATTTAGCTATGCTTGGTTAATGTAATGTAAAGCATATAAAACAAACTTTTTATACTTTTCGGCTATAAGCATATTTGATATATCTTATAGCCAATCTTTCCTTTCGTTTTTACGTGCGCTCAGTAAAGTGATAACTAATTAAAATCTAGATCATGAAAGAGAACACAATGTCTAAAATCTTTGCAGATAATAGCCTAACTATTGGCAACACTCCGATCGTTAAATTAAACCGTGTTACCGGTGGTAACGTTTTCGCTAAAGTTGAAGCACGCAACCCAAGCTTCAGTGTTAAGTGCCGTATCGGTGCTTCAATGATCTGGGAAGCTGAAAAAGCAGGTACTTTAACTGAAGGCAAAGAAATCATCGAGCCAACTTCAGGTAACACTGGTATCGCGCTTGCGTTTGTAGCTGCATCTCGTGGTTATAAACTTACACTAACTATGCCAAACACAATGAGCCTTGAGCGTCGTAAGCTACTTAAAGCATTAGGTGCTAACCTAGTTCTGACTGAAGGCGCTAAAGGTATGAAGGGCGCGATTGAAAAAGCGAATGAGATCCTAGCGAGCGATCCAGAAAAGTACGTATTACTTCAGCAATTCGAGAACCCAGCTAACCCGAAAATTCACTTCGAAACAACGGGTCCTGAAATTTTCGAAGCGATGGAAGGTAAAGTTGACTTCTTCGTAGCGGGTGTTGGTACAGGTGGTACAATTTCTGGTACTACACGTTACCTTAAACAAGAGAAAGGCCTTGACGTAAAAGCTATTGCGGTTGAGCCTGTTGATTCTCCTGTTATCACGCAAACACTTGCTGGTGAAGAAGTTAAACCTGGTCCTCACAAAATCCAAGGTATTGGTGCAGGCTTCATTCCAGGTAACCTAGATCTAGAACTTATCGACGGTACTGAGCTAGTTTCAAATGAAGATGCAATTGAAATGGCACACCAGCTAATGCGCGACGAGGGTATCCTAGTAGGTATTTCTTCAGGTGCTGCTGTTGTTGCAGCTAAACGCCTTGCTGAGAAGCCTGAGAACGCTGATAAGAACATTGTTGTTATCTTACCAAGTGCAACAGAGCGTTACCTATCAAGCCCTCTATTTGCTGACCAATTCAGCGATCAAGAATTAGTTCAGTAATCGAATACTGACTTTTCTAACTTATCAGAAAGCCGACTGTTGTCGGCTTTCTTTGTTTTTATACCACCCCTTTTAATTAAGCGTTCTATTTTGAGGCAAGAAAAACTGTTCGATAGCTAGGCGAAATTTTGCTATTTAGTTGTTCTATATGAGAAATTTTTAACGAAGCTAGTGTTAGTTTTAGTCCCTCAAAATGATTGAGTATTATTGAGGGGTGGTATTACCTTTGCGTTTTCATCTTGGCTACCTAAACTTAGAATTAAGTTTTTATAAAACTGATACCTTCATGCGACTATTTATTTTTATACTACTTCTATTCAGCTCTTATTCGGTATCGAGTATGAATGTTGGATATTTCAAAGACTCGATTTACCAAGTCGTGCCAGGTAAACAGTATAAAAATGGTTGGTTGTTTAATAATAATGACAATAAAAAACCTATCCATATTGTCACTTTAGACTGGCCTCCTTATATAGGTAGTCAACTTTGCAATAAGGGCTGGGTGTTTCAATTTACTGTGGCCCTACTCGTTGAGCAAGGCTATAGCGTATATATAGAATTCTTACCTTGGGCAAGAGCTGTAAGAGCCGCTGAATTAGGCAAAGCGGATATTTTAATGCCTGAGTACTACATAGAAGATTCGGCCCCTTCTGATACCGTTGAAGGCAAAACTAGGCGAGAACTTCTCGCACTCTCAAACCCTTTCCCTGGTGGTGAAATTGGCTTTTTAAAACGCAAAGGAGATCCTGATAGATTTAATGGCAACTTATTGTCTTTAAAAGGGCAAAAAATTGGGGTTGTCAGGGGCTATCAAAATACCCCTGAATTTGATGCCATGATGGACAACAATGAATTCACCATCATTGAAGCAGTAGACGACCTGCAACTGGTTAAGTTATTAGTTGGTAAGCGTGTCGACTTAATCATTGGCGATCCGAAAGTGCTTAAGTTTACAGTCAGTTACTCTGAATTGTCGCGACCTGAGAAAGCCACATTACTTCGTAATATTGAAAGAGAAACACATTCCTTACAGTACAATAATTTGTATTTTGCGTTGAGCAAGAAATCTGGAAATTGGCGAGAGCTACTAGGCAATATCAACAAAAGCCTTTATCAATTCAATAACAGTGGTGAAACAGACAGAATAGTCGATATGGGCATTACTGAGTGTTATTAAATTCCATATTTATTGATATTTAATTCGAAAAAAGTTGTCATTAAATACATTTTCATAAATTTTTATTTAACTTTAACTATTCATTATTTAAACTAACCAAAATTTCAGTTTAATAGGAATAGTATGAAAAACTTTCTGGTTATTTTCTCACTGATCTTACTTTTATTTGCAACTAGCTTCGATGTAGAAGCTCGTAAAAAGTTTGGTTCAAAGAAATCTGGTAAAACGCATAGCACATCAACAACCCAACAAAAGCAACAAACTGACACCACGAGCATTCCTGCTAAAACGGCTCCTAAATCGTCAAGCAAGAAAGGAATTATGGCCGGTGTACTTGGTGGTTTATTAGCGGGTGGTTTAATTGCAGCTATGATGGGTGATGATTTCGAAGGCTTCCAGTTCTTAGAAATGATCTTATTAGCGATTGCTGCATTTGTGATTTTCAAGCTGATCAAAGGCATGATGGCAAAGCGCCAGCAGCCACAAATGGCGGGTGGCCCTCAATTTGGTCAACCACAACAATTCCAACAGCAGCCACAGCAGTTTCAAGCACAGCAGCCTATGCAGTCTTCAGGCGGTTTCGGACAACAAAATGATGTGCCGTTCAACTTGCCAAAAGATTTTGACGTTAATGGCTTTTTACAAGGTGCCCGTGAGCATTACCACACTGTTCAAAAAGCTTGGAATGACAAAGACTACAACAAAATGGCTGAATACCTAAGCCCAGCATTAGTTGAAGAATTTAAAGCTGAGCGTGAACAACATGACAGTGTTGCAACTGAAGTAATGTTTGTTGATGCACAACTTGTTCGTGCAGACACGCACCCACATGTTTGGGAAGTGAGCATTATGTTTAAAGGTAAATATCGTGACCTTGGTGACAGCCAAGAAGAGCCAATTCATGAAATTTGGCACCTAGAGCGTCAAACTCAAGGTGATGCGCCTTGGTTAATCGTTGGTGTTGAGGACCTGATTGATTAATTTATCAATAAATACTGGAAACGCCTCTTTATATGAGGCGTTTTTTTATGCCTGAATTTTAGGTCTGCTCTAGTCATTCAACTCTTACAGTTCGTTATTCTATGTTCTAGCTTTTAACTTATAGCTTTTAACTTATAGCTTATAGCTTATAGCTTCTAGCTTTAAAAAATAAAAAACCCCAGCTTGCGCTAGGGTTTTCTTTATAAATCAGGTGAGACTAGATAAGCTATTCTTTGCTTGTTCCCACTTCTACACGTGTCTTTAACTTCTGCCCAGGGCGGAAAGTTACAACACGACGCGCAGAGATTGGAATATCTTCTCCAGTTTTAGGATTACGTCCTGGTCTCTCTTTCTTGTCTCTTAGATCAAAGTTGCCAAAACCAGAAAGCTTTACCTGCTCTCCTTTTTCCAGCGCTGAGCGGATTTCTTCAAAAAACGCTTCAACTATGTCTTTGGCATCCTTTTTGTTCATCCCCAATTTTTCAAATAGGTGTTCAGCTATGTCTGCTTTAGTAAGCGCCATATCTAGTCCCTCAACGATGCATTAAATTTGTTGGCAAGTTCTGCCACCACGTTTTCTACAAGCGTGTTGATATCATTCTCTTCGAGCGTTTTATCAGCCGCTTGCAATGTAAGAGCAATCGCTAGGCTCTTAAAGCCCGGCTCAATACCTTTGCCCTTGTACACATCGAATAAGTTTAGGTCAACTAATTGATTTCCGCCAACTTTCTCAATGCTATTTAAAATATCGCCTATTTTTACGTCATCCGCAACTAAAATAGCAATATCTCTGCGATTTGATGGGAATTTTGACACGCTAACCGCTTCTGGCAGCTTACGAGTAACCAATGCATCTGCTTCAATTTCAAAAACAAACGCCGTATTGTTTAAACCAAGAGACTTTTGAAGTTGAGGGTGAACAGCACCAATAAAACCAACTTTCTTGTCATCAAGGTAAATCGCCGCTGATTGACCTGGGTGAAGGCCATCATTTGCTTCAGCTTTAAACGAGAAACGACTTACGTCATTTGTTAAAGCGATCAGCGCTTCAACATCGCCTTTAGCGTCAAAGAAATCAACTGGCTTAGACTCAATTGACCAATGCTCGTTATGTGTATTACCGTAAATAATACCGCCAAGAACCGCGATTTGACTCACACCGTTTTCTGCAGTCTCATCTTTTAAGAACTTTAAGCCATGCTCAAAGAAGCGTAAACGTGACTGCTGACGGTTTTGGTTATATACAACCGTATTGATTAAACCTGTCAGTAAGCTTACACGCATTGCCGACATTTCAATCGAAATTGGGTGCGGTAATACTAATGCATCGCTTTGTGGGTGAAGTTGCTGTTGTACTTTAGGGTCAACGAAGCTGTAAGTAATCGCTTCTTGGTAGCCACGTGCAACTAGCTCATTTCTGAATTTAGCAACCGGAAGCTTAGCTTCTTGATGCGTCGTCATCTTCAGTGATGCTTTTGGCGCAACATTTGGAATGTTGTTATAACCAAATACACGTGCTACTTCTTCGATTAGGTCTTCTTCGATGCTGATATCGAAACGGTAGCTTGGCACTTGTGCGCTCCAAGTATCGTTTGCAAATTCAACCGTTAGACCTAAGCGAGTTAGGATATCTGTTACCTTAGCATCTTCAATGTGATAACCGATAACACGGTCTAAACGCTCACGACGAAGTGTTACTGATTTTTCAGCAGGCAAGTCTGCTTCAGATACTGCTTCAACAACTGGACCTGCTTCACCACCTACAATCTCAAGAAGTAATGCTGTTGCACGCTCCATGGCATCGCGTTGCAGTTTAGGGTCAACACCACGCTCATAACGGTGTGATGCATCTGTGTGTAAGCCGTAGCTACGCGCTTGACCTGCAATCGCCAATGGTGCGAAGAATGCACTTTCAAGTAAGATGTCTTGCGTGCCTTCTTTTACGCCAGAACCTTCACCGCCAAAAATACCCGCCATTGCTAACGCTTTGTTTTCATCAGCGATAAGTAACGTTGAAGGGTTAAGTTTTGCAGTATTACCGTCAAGTAACACTAGCTCTTCATTTTCGTTTGCGTTACGAACCTTAATACCACCTTCAATAGCTGCTAAATCAAATGCATGCATTGGGTGACCAAGCTCTAGTAATACATAGTTTGTTACGTCAACAACTGGGTCGATTGAACGTACGCCTGAACGACGAAGCTTTTCAACCATCCAAAGCGGTGTTGTCGCTTCAAGGTTAATACCTTTAATGATACGGCCTAAGTAACGAGGACAAGCTTGGCTGTTTACTAGCTCAATATTAATCGTGTCTTCAATTGTTGGCTCAACTGCAGCAATCTCAACTTCTGTTACGTCTTGACTGTTCAATACACCAACTTCACGTGCAAGACCTTTAATACCTAAACAGTCACTGCGGTTTGCTGTTAGGTCAACGTCGATTGTCACGTCATCAAGGTTAAAGTATTCACGAATACATTGGCCAATTGGTGCGTCTTCTGGTAGTTCTAAAATACCGTCAGAGCTTTCAGCCATGCCTAGCTCTTCAAACGCACATAACATGCCGTGAGAAGGTTGGCCACGAAGCTTTGCTTTTTTAATTTTGAAGTCGCCCGGTAATACTGCGCCAACTTTAGCAACCGCAACTTTTAGACCTTGGCGACAGTTTGCTGCACCACACACGATGTCTAGCAGCTCGTCTTCACCTACATTGATTTTTGTTACACGTAATTTGTCTGCATCTGGGTGTTGACCACATTCAACCACTTCACCAATTACAACGCCACTGAAGTCACCAGCAACAGCGTCTACGCCATCAACTTCAAGGCCGGCCATTGAAAGTTGTTCAGAAAGAGCCTCGGTATCGATAGCTGGATTTACCCACTCACGTAACCACTTTTCACTAAATTTCATATTTCTTTTCGCTCTTATCTGAATTGGTTAAGGAATTTCATGTCATTTTCGAAGAACGCACGTAGGTCGTTCACACCGTAGCGAAGCATAGTTAAACGCTCAACGCCCATGCCGAATGCAAAGCCAGTGTATTTTTCTGGATCAATGCCAACAGACTTAAGTACGTTTGGATGCACCATGCCGCAACCTAATACTTCTAACCATTTACCGTTTTTACCTTTTACATCTACTTCAGCTGAAGGCTCTGTAAACGGGAAGTAAGATGGGCGGAAACGGATTTCCATATCTTCTTCAAAGAAGTTGCGTAAGAAGTCGTGCAAAATACCTTTCAGTTCAGTAAAGCTCACGTCAGTATCAACCATTAGGCCTTCAACTTGGTGGAACATTGGCGTGTGTGTTTGATCGTAGTCGTTACGATAAACACGCCCTGGAGAGATAATACGTAGTGGCGGTTGTTCAGTTTCCATAGTACGGATCTGTACACCACTTGTTTGCGTACGTAAAACCAACTTAGGGTTAAAGTAGAAAGTATCGTGATCAGCTCGTGCTGGGTGATGCTCAGGAATATTCAGTGCATCAAAGTTGTGGAAGTCGTCTTCAACTTCAGGACCAGATTTAACAGCAAAACCTAACTCACCAAAGAAAGTTTCAATTCTTTCAATTGTACGAGTTACTGGGTGAATGCCACCTGTCGGCATTACACGACCTGGTAAAGTCACATCAATTGTTTCTGCAGCGAGTTTCTTTTCAAGCTCAGCAGCAACCAGTGCTTCTCTCTTTTCGTTGATTGCGTCTTGTACTTGCGTTTTAGCTTTGTTGATCACTGCACCTGCGTCTTTACGCTCTTCTGGTGCCAATTTACCTAAAGTCTTTAAAAGACCTGTGATCTCACCTTTTTTACCAAGGTATTTTACGCGTACATCTTCTAGATGCGCAATTTCGCTCGCGCTCGAAACGGCTTCAAGCGCTTCGGCTAAGATATTCTCTAAGTTCATTTTCTACCTGATCTTTATTGAGGTAATTTGCTGTTTATTAATCGACAATGATAACTGAAAGCAAGGGCTGGATTCTAGCCCTTCTACAGTTTTAAAGTGGCTTTTATGAAAGGAATTGTGAGTTTTCTTTGTGCAGCCATGGATGCATGATCGAGTCTGTCTAAAATATCGAGTAAAGCGCGCATATCACGGCTTAATCTAGTCAGTAAAAAACGCGCGCATTCATCGCTTAATTCAAGGCCTCGCATATTGGCACGTTTAACTAATGCTTCAGCCTTATCATCATCACTCATAGAGCGAATTTGGAAAGTTGTGCCCCACTTCAAACGAGACTCTAAATCAGGTAGGTTGATGTGTAGCATATCTGGCAACAAGTCTGCCGTGACCACTAAACACTTACCTTTTTCATTAAAGCGATTGAAAAAGTTAAATAGCGCTTTTTCCCACACTTCAACACCTGCAACTAAATGCACGTCATCGATACACAACACATCTAAAGACTCTAAGCCTTCTAATACTTCAGGGCCAAAACTTATGACTTCTCGCAGGCTCAAAAGCATGGTCGATAAACCTAGCTCTTGCGCTGCAATACAGGTGGCATAAAGTAGGTGAGACTTACCTGAATCAGCTAAGCCGCATAGATAAGTAAACTGAAAATCTTCATTGCGATTTTCTAATGTCGCCTTTAAATGATTTACCTCAAGTGACTCTTCCCCGCCAAAATAGGCGCTGAATGTTTCATCGTCAGGTAAAGTCACTGGCAAAGCCATTTGCATTGGCTCTAACTGCATTATTCGCCTACCCAAGAATACTTAAGGTTATGGCTATCTTCTAACTGATAAAATGCTCTCGGATCTACAAATGGTGTAAAGCTTCGCTCGAGTTTTATCGCTTTAACCAAGTCAGTGACATCTGAAGTGTGTTCAACTAAAAACTTCACCGCATCATTTGTGCGCTCAATAACATCTACTTCTACCACAGTACTGATACTAATAAGCTGTCTTCTCGCCTGTTCTATGGTTACAAAGTCAGAGAGTTTATCGACAGTCAGTACTGAACTTGCTGAGGCATACGTTTTATTTGGATCAATAGCGAATTGCTTCACCAAAGCATCTGAGAAATGATTAACCATTTGGATCAGCACCTGCTGCTTATCGCCAACCAGTTGATTTGACTCAAATAGTTCAGCATCGGTGTAACGCCACTCTAACTGCCAGAAATCGCTGCCTTCAGGCTTAAACATTCTCGCAGTGATCACACGCTCAGCTTGATAGCGCATAGACGCTATTTCAACTGGTTCAGAAAAATTCCCCCAAACCTCAGCAATACCGACTTTGCTTCTATCTTCTAAATCCATCAGTGGCACAACCACTGGCACGCCCCAATCTTGTGCTGTGTCGTAGATAAGGCGCTCTAACTGCGGATAACTCTCTTGAGTAACAAACTCTCGACGCAAACCATCCTCAATTGCAAGCCAAATAGCAATCTTAGGCCTTCTATTTCCCCAAAGTGGCAAATTGGCATCACGAACAAGTTCTTCAACTTTTTGCGCTTCAAATTTTACTTTGATTTGCAGTTCGCCCTCGCGCGTTTCTAAATACTCATATTTCAACATATAGTCAGAAATTGAGTTTTTAGCTTGGCGGATCAAAGGGTGTGAGCTTATTTCAGACTTACCAGTCAATTTTTTAATGACATTACTCAGAGCCGCTTGACTAGCCTCTACTCGACTAGAGCGTGTTTTATCATTAATGAAGAGCGTACTTTCGTATAAATCAAGTACTTCGATGGCTTTCACCAAGCTCGGAGAAAGCAATAAAAAAAGCAGAAACAGTCTTAAAATCATATCAAGATAGTTAGGAAACGTTTGTATTCGATCCTAAAGCAACTAAAAGATAAAGCAAGTTAAACCTATTGTTCATGACTCATGGCAAAATGAACTTGATTCTTACCTTTGTTTTTAGCCTCATATAGCGATTGGTCTGCTTGATGCAATAGGTTTTCAGCCGTGAATTGCTGGGTATAATTTCCTGCGACTCCGATACTGCAGCCACAATTCACTACTTGCCCATGATCTAAAGCGATAGGCTGCTGAATACTACGAAGCAGCCTTTGGCAAAGTTGATCTAACACGCCAAAGTGGAGTGGCTCCATGAGTAATACCACAAACTCATCACCACCAATTCTAGCAACCAAATCATATCCTCTTACTTCGCTGGTCAACCTCTCTGCAACCGTTCTTAAAACTATATCTCCACTTTTGTGGCCAAATTCGTCGTTTATGGGTTTAAAATCATCTAAATCTAAATATAAAACATAGACTTCTATTTTATTTCGCTCTGACTTAGATGCTAAACGAGATAACTCTTTAAAAAGGTACTTTCTATTTGCTAGGTTAGTTAAATTATCGTGAAGCGATTCATATTCTAGCTGTGCTTGAAGCTTTTCACTTTTCTCAACCTCATGCTGCAAGTCTTCTAAGCTTTGCTGAAGCTCTTTGGTTCTCGCGGCAACATGTTTTTCAAGTTCAGCTTGATAATCTTGTAAAGTCTGATTGGCTTCTAGCAATGCCTGTTGGTTATTAAATGCATCAAGCGCAGAAGAAATAACATGGCTAATGGTGTAAAGTACATCGACGATCACCCCTGAGTATTCATCATTACGACGGTAAGATTGGATGATAAAAGCACCCAAGAAGTGGTTGCGATTATTAAGTGGAAAACAAAGCCACTGCTGCGGCACAGTTCCAAGTACTTGCAGTGCACCGGAGTCAATTAACTGGTTAATCTCTACGTCAGTAAAGTTACAAATTGTCTTTTGCTCAAGCGCATAGGCTGTGAGCGTTTTTTTGATCTGCTCAAACTTAATGTCTTCTAAGTCTTCAGCCCGAATATCATCTTTAACATCATGGAAGTAAGGAAATGACAACTCCCCATTGCTTTTAAAAAGCACAACGTAGAAATTATCTGCATAAGTTACTTTTTGTAAAATACAATGTATGTCGAGTAAAAAGCGTTGAATGGAGTCGCTGGTATTCAAACAAGCAACAATATCAGCCATGCTGTCTATTACATTGTTGTTGGTCGCAATTGTTCCTTTGGTCATCAAAAAACCTTTCATACTTATCTAGGCTATCCGAAATAAGTATAGTCCGTTAAGCTAAGCGTATTTTATTTAAGTTAGAACATTTACCTGATTTTTCAATCAATGAGATAAATTACTTACAAGTAAATGTTTAAAAATCAATTAATCAGTTAAGGGAGTGGTATGGAATTCTTACATACTATGGTGCGAGTCAATGATTTACAGGCGTCTTTATCGTTTTATTGCGACTTATTAGGCCTGCAAGAAATTAAGCGTTATGACAGTGAAGCCGGTCGTTTTACTTTGGTGTATTTAGCGGCCCCCGGCCAATTAGAAATGGCCAAAGATACATTTAGCCCCACTATCGAGCTGACCTATAACTGGGATACCGAAGTGTACACTGGCGGCAGGAATTTTGGTCATTTAGCTTTTGCCGTTGAGAATATTTATGAACTGTGCCAAAAATTGATGGATGCGGGTATCACCATAAACCGCCCTCCGCGCTGCGGACATATGGCATTTGTAAAATCCCCAGATGGAATTTCTATAGAGCTATTACAAAAAGGGGATGCGCTAAAACCATCACAGCCATGGGTTGATATGCCTAATGAAGGGGCTTGGTGATAAACAAGCAAGAACCAGCCGAAGGCAAGTAACAAAACTTTATTAACAAGTTTTGCTTCTTCTAGAAATACTATGAGCGGCTTATCAAGCTAGAATTGAATAACGAGTCATTTCAATTCTAGCTTATCTTTTTCAATACTTTGCAATGTAAAATATCTTCACTAGAAACGGTCATTGGGTCGTGACTAAGCAACAAGTATTCACTTGCTTTACTCTGTCTGAGCGTGTCATTTTCAAAATGACGACTAAGTTCGGTCACAGCCTCTTCCCTTTGCAAACAACTTTTACCAAATGAAGTTGAAAGGATGCGCATTGGAGACAAAGGCTCGAAAGGAAAGTTTACTTGTCGAGGCTTAGTTATTGAGTAATCAATACGGTCAAATTGTTGCTGTTCAATAGTTATTGGCAAAGACAAAGATTGGTAATAATCAATAATGCTTTGAGAAAATACGTGGTTGTCATTTAAAAACAGGTGAGTAATACCTAACTCGCAACATTTTTGCAAATTATCGTCAATGGTCTTCATGATCCGATAAGCATACTGTTGGATCTGCTCGCAAGGCAATGCTTCAACAAGCCAGAGTAACTGTTCATCAAATAAGCCACCCTGCTTTTTAAGTAATTTGTCGAAGGTTGCCCTATTTTTAAATGCACTTTGCTTACGTTTTGACATTACATCAAATATCAACTCAGCAGCAATATCATTAATATACGCAATCGGTGCATGGGCATCTAAAATCACAATTGGACGACATATGTCTAATTGGTTCACTAGACAATTTATAGAAGGCTCTGTATCTCCTTTTGGAATTAGCTTTGAATGAACCCCGTAGCCCAAAAGCCATTCATTAGTAGATAAACTTTTATCAATGTATAACAGCGCTTTAGCTATATAATTAGCATTGTAATTTGGCATTTCGGTTAACCACTCCACATGAAATCCAAATGGCCCAAAGTTAAACCATTGCTGTAAAAGTGCCGAAAGGACAATAGAGTAATCTCGTTTACAAAAACTTGGAAAAACAGCTTGCTGCTCATCTAATTGCACGAAAGATGCTGTTATTCCTTTTTCTTTTAAGTAAGCATTGATGTTTTCAAGCGACAAAAACCTCATGCCGCTCTCAGGACAAACAAGCAAAGCCTCAAATTTTTCATACTGCTCACCTACGCGCTGATAAATGTTAGCACCCAGATATACGACAGGACTTGCAGTTATTGTACTGTCATGCAATGAAAAACTGCGGGGCTGATGCGAAGAAGTCAGTGTCTCAGCAGAAATAGATCCCGATACTTTATCAAGTAATGCATCAAAAAAATGATGTTGTAACGAAAATTGAAGGTGAGTATTTGCAACCATAGTATACGTTCCCTGTTACACCAATTGTCTTAATAAAATGCGTTATCAGAAGCAAATAAAACTTATCTTTAACAAGCTGAATACTTGCTATTTAATTGTGCTTTTTTATTGCTTCTACATTGCTCTATCTACTGCATCCATACAGTGTTGGATAGGCAATTTCTAATACTGATTGTGACCGCTTTGATCCCTAAAAATGATTTAGTCTTTTATACCAATCCGCTTAAGTAAGTGATCTATTTTGAGGCAAGAAAACCTCGTTGATAGCAAGGCAAATATTTCGTTATTTAGTTGTTCTAAATGAGAAATCTTTAACGCCGCTATCATCAGGTTTAATCCCTCAAAATGATTAAGTGTTATTGCGGATTGGTATTAATTATTGATTTTTACGCTTTAACTTTAAATCATCTTGTAGATTTAGCAATTACACGTGATTACACATAAAAAAAGCCAAGCTAATGCTTGGCTTTCAGAGTATCTAGAGTAAGAAATTAGATGTACTGAACTTCAATAATTTCGAATTCAACATCACCGTTTGGTGTTTTGATGGTTACCGCATCATCTAACTCTTTACCAATCAAACCGCGTGCAATTGGCGAGTTAAATGAAATCAGATTGTTTTTGATGTCTGCTTCATCATCACCCACGATGCGGTAAGTTGTTTCTTCGTCTGTGTCACAATTCACGATTGTCACTGTTGAGCCGAAAATAACTTTGCCATTATTTTGCATCTTAGTAACGTCAATGATTTGTACAGTCGACAGTTTTGCTTCAATTTCTTGAATACGACCTTCACAGAACCCCTGCTCTTCACGTGCAGCATGGTATTCCGCGTTTTCTTTTAAGTCACCGTGTTCACGGGCTTCCGCAATGTCAGCCACGATCTTAGGACGACGAACTGTTTTTAATTCGTTTAGCTCTTCACGTAGTAATTGCTCACCACGTACTGTCATCGGAGTTTGTTGCATTGTCATTCTTTCCCAGAAGTACAAGAAGTAAAAGCCCGGTAAAACCGGGCTTTAATATTTCAATTAATTGACTAAGTCTATATCACGTTGCATAGACTAGGCAATGCCTCGACAATTAATTTACGCGCTTGTGTAGTTCTTGTACTGAAGAAACCGTTGCACGGTCATCTGCAGAGTTTGCTTTACAGTTAGCAAATGCAGCGTTAAGCGTTGTTGTGTAGTTCACTTTGCCTTGTAGTGCACCACGACGAAGTACTTTAGAATCTTCAATCGCTTGACGACCTTCAGTCGTGTTTACAATGTAGCTGTACTCGCCATTCTTGATACGGTCAAGAATATGAGGACGACCTTCGTAAACCTTGTTTACGCGACGTGCTTCAATACCCGCTTCTTCAAGTGCTTTAGCAGTACCACCAGTTGCATCTAGTTCGAAGCCTAATTCACGCATTGTACGAGCAAGCTCAACAATACGTTTCTTATCGCTGTTACGAACTGAAAGTAGCGCACGACCACCACGTGGCATTACGTTACCTGCACCAAGCTGTGCTTTAGCAAATGCTTCAGCGAATGTGTCACCCACACCCATTACTTCACCTGTTGAGCGCATTTCAGGACCACGCATTGGGTCAACGCCAGGGAACTTAGCGAATGGAAGTACCACTTCTTTAACGCTGTAGTAAGGAGGAATGATTTCTTTCGTTACGCCTTGGCTTGCAAGAGACTGACCTGCCATACAACGCGCTGCTACTTTAGCCAATGCAACACCCGTTGCTTTAGATACAAATGGAACAGTACGTGCTGCACGAGGGTTAACCTCGATTAGGTATACTTCGCCATCTTTAACAGCAAACTGCGTATTCATCAGACCCACAACACCAAGCTCTAACGCCATACGTGTTACTTGGTCACGCATGCGGTCTTGGATTTCAGGGCTTAGAGAGTAAGCTGGTAGTGAACATGCTGAGTCACCTGAGTGAACACCCGCTTGCTCGATGTGCTCCATGATACCACCGATGATAACTTGCTCACCGTCACAGATAGCATCTACGTCGATTTCAATCGCGTCATCTAGGAAACGGTCAAGTAGTACTGGCGCTTCGTTTGATGCTTGTACCGCTTCAGTCATGTAACGACGTAAATCGTCTTCGTCATATACGATTTCCATCGCACGACCACCAAGAACGTACGAAGGACGTACAACCAGTGGGAAGCCGATTTCAGCTGATTTAGCAATTGCTTCTTCTAGTGAAGTAACCGTTGCGTTTTCAGGCTGAAGAAGATCTAAACGCTCAACCATTTGCTGGAAGCGCTCACGGTCTTCTGCACGGTCGATTGCATCTGGAGAAGTACCAATGATTGGCACACCATTCGCTTCAAGTTCACGCGCTAGTTTAAGTGGTGTTTGACCACCGTACTGCACGATAACACCTTTTGGCTTTTCAACACGTACGATTTCTAATACGTCTTCTAACGTGATTGGCTCGAAGAATAGACGGTCTGATGTATCGTAGTCTGTAGAAACAGTCTCAGGGTTACAGTTAACCATGATAGTCTCGTAGCCGTCTTCGCGCATTGCAAGGGCTGCGTGTACACAACAGTAATCGAATTCGATACCTTGACCGATACGGTTAGGGCCACCGCCGATAACCATGATCTTGTCTTTGTCAGATGGGTTCGCTTCACACTCTTCATCGTATGATGAGTACATGTAAGCCGTGTCTGAGCTAAATTCTGCAGCACACGTATCTACGCGCTTGTATACAGGAAGAACTTCTAGCGTATGACGCTTCTTACGTACTTCAGACTCACTTACACCTAGTAGTTCAGCGATACGTGCATCAGCAAAACCTTTACGCTTTAAGCGGCGTAAGAAATCTTTGTTAAGGCCAGCCATACCGCCTTCAACGATTTTTGCTTCATCTTTGATGATGTCTTCGATTTGCACTAAGTACCAACGGTCAATCTTAGTCAGTTCGAATACATCTTCAACGCTCATACCATGACGCATTGCATCAGCAACATACCAAATACGCTCTGCACCTGGCTCACGAAGTTCACGTACGATTTTTTCATTTGCATTCGGATCGTCAAGCGCAACAATTGGGTTGAAGCCAGTTGCACCAACTTCTAAACCACGAAGTGCTTTTTGAAGTGACTCTTGCTGGTTACGGCCGATTGCCATAACTTCACCTACCGACTTCATCTGAGTCGTTAGACGGTCGTTAGAACCTGCGAATTTTTCGAAGTTGAAACGAGGGATCTTAGTTACAACGTAGTCGATTGACGGCTCGAACGATGCAGGTGTTGCGCCACCTGTGATGTCGTTTTGAAGCTCGTCTAACGTGTAACCTACTGCTAATTTTGCAGCGATTTTCGCGATTGGGAAACCTGTTGCTTTTGAAGCAAGTGCAGATGAACGAGATACACGCGGGTTCATCTCAATGATAACCATACGGCCATCAGCTGGGTTTACACCAAACTGTACGTTTGAACCACCAGTTTCAACACCGATTTCACGAAGAACTGCCATCGATGCGTTACGCATTAGCTGGTATTCTTTGTCAGTTAGCGTTTGTGCTGGTGCTACAGTGATTGAGTCACCTGTGTGAACACCCATAGGGTCGAAGTTCTCAATAGAACATACGATGATACAGTTGTCGTTTTTATCACGAACAACTTCCATTTCGTACTCTTTCCAACCTAGTAAGCTTTCATCAATAAGAAGCTCGCTTGTAGGTGAAAGGTCAAGACCACGTGTACAAATTTCTTCGAATTCTTCCATGTTGTAAGCAACACCACCACCGGTACCACCCATGGTGAAAGAAGGACGAATAATACATGGGAAGCCGATACGCGTTAACGTGTCACGTGCTTCATCCATAGAGTGTGCGATTTCTGCGCGAGGACACTCAAGGCCAATGGCCTTCATCGCTGCATCAAAACGCTCACGGTTTTCTGCTTTGTCGATAGCATCTGCTGTTGCACCGATTAGCTCAACGCCGTGCTTTGCAAGTACGCCGTGCTTGTCTAGGTCAAGTGCACAGTTAAGCGCAGTCTGACCACCCATAGTAGGTAGTACAGCATCTGGCTTTTCTTTTTCAATGATACGTTCAACAACTTCCCAGTGAATTGGCTCGATATAAGTCGCATCAGCCATTTCTGGGTCAGTCATGATAGTTGCAGGGTTTGAGTTAACTAGGATAACTCGGTAACCCTCTTCTCTAAGTGCTTTACAAGCTTGCGCGCCTGAGTAGTCAAACTCACACGCCTGACCGATAACGATCGGGCCTGCACCTAAAATTAGAATACTTTGTATGTCGGTACGTTTTGGCATGGTTACTCCGCTCTAATTACGCTTTACGTGCTTGCATTAGTTCAATGAAATGGTCGAACAGTGGCGCAGCGTCGTGAGGACCTGGGCTCGCTTCTGGGTGACCTTGGAAGCTAAATGCTGGCTTATCAGTACGGTGAATACCTTGTAATGTGCCATCGAATAACGATACGTGCGTCGCACGTAAGTTTTCTGGTAGGCTTGCTTCATCTGCTGCGAAACCGTGGTTTTGCGCAGTGATCATAACAACATTACGGTCTAGGTCTTTAACCGGGTGGTTACCACCGTGGTGACCAAACTTCATTTTCACCGTTTGCGCGCCTGAAGCTAGGGCTAAAAGCTGGTGACCTAAACAGATACCAAAAATTGGCGTGTCTGTTTCAAGGAAAGTTTTGATTGCTTCGATTGCGTAAGTACACGGCGCTGGGTCACCAGGGCCATTTGAAAGGAAGATACCATCTGGGTTTAGTGCTAACACGTCTGCAGCGGAGGTTTCTGCAGGAACAACTGTTAGTTTACAACCACGGTCTACTAGCATACGAAGGATGTTTTTCTTCACACCGAAGTCATAAGCAACAACGTGGAATTTTGCATCTTCATCAGCAAGTGTTTTAAAGCCCTCGCCAAGCGTCCAGCTTGTCTCGTTCCATGTGTACTGCTCTTTTGTACACACAACTTTGGCTAAATCCATACCTTTTAGGCCCGGGAAAGCTTGTGCAGCTTCTAGTGCCTTTTGCTCGTCAATATCACCAGCGATGATACAACCGTTTTGCGCGCCTTTATCACGTAAAATACGCGTTAACTTACGTGTATCGATATCTGCGATACCTAAAATATTGCGCTGCTTTAAGTAATCATCTAGTGATTGCTCGTTACGGAAGTTACTAGCAAGCAAAGGTAAGTCACGAATTACTAGGCCTTTAGCCCAGATTTTGTTCGCTTCTTCATCTTCGCTATTAGTACCCGTATTACCGATATGTGGGTAAGTCAGAGTTACGATCTGTTCTGCGTACGATGGATCAGTCAAAATTTCCTGATAACCAGTCATCGAAGTGTTGAATACAACTTCACCAACTGACATACCGTCAGCACCGATAGCTGTACCGCGGAACACTGTGCCGTCTTCTAGGACTAACAGAGCGGATTTAGTCAAGTTAACCTCCTAATGGTAAAAAACGGGACCCAGCCAACAAAGCCGGAATACCCGTTTAAAAAGCGCTTGGTAACACGCCACTTATAAAAATTTGGCAAATTCCAAGTATTTTAGATGAAAACTTGAGAAAGGTCTATGAGAAAACCTTAAAAAATTAAAAATATCCCCTTTAACTGTTTTTTTACTTGAAACGGTTAAAAAAGTAACTTTTCTATCTAAATCCTAGCACATCTTGCATAGTATAAAGTCCAACAGGCTTGTCCTTTAACCAGGCTGCAGCCCTTACAGCGCCTTTAGCAAAGGTCATTTTAGAGCTTGCTTTGTGCGTTAATTCAAGTCTTTCGCCTTCTGCAGCAAAATAAGCCGTATGTTCACCTACTATGTCACCGCCACGCATGACAGAATAGCCAATCTCTTTTTGAGATTTTTCATGCTCATCTTGACTACGATCAAAGATAGCAACTTCATCATGATCCCAGCCTTTAGCCTCAGCTATCGCTTCACCAATCATTAAAGCAGTCCCCGATGGGGCATCGATTTTATGTCTGTGGTGCAACTCGAACACTTCAATGTCTACATCATCGCTCAGCGTTTTTGCAGCTTGTTTTACAAGGTTTTCTAATAAGTTAATACCCACAGAGAAATTACGTGAGAACACGATAGGAATATGTTTCGCCGCTTGTTCAAGCTCAGTCATATCTTCAGCGGTTAAACCTGTTGTGCCAATCACTAAAGGTGTTTTACGCGCTAGCGCTGTTGCTAAGTGCTTTTTCATACCCGCAGGTAAAGTGAAATCAATGGCTACATCGACGTCTTCGGCAATCACAGCTTCTGTTGAGAAAGCAACGTTCGTTTCACCCTGATTAATAAAATGCTGCACTTTAGAGCCAATTAAATCATGTTGGTCACGTACATAAGCCGCCGCGAGTGAAGTATTACCTGAAATAAGCGCTGCTTCACACAACACTTTGCCCATTCGGCCATTGGCGCCAAAAATTGCGATGTTAGTCATATTCATCCCCATTCAAATTTTCTGTGTTTATACAGATTTTGTAGCCATAAATCATCTTTAAAAATTTCATATATTATGTTTTCGCCAAAACTAAAGTTAACTTTTTAACCTTCATCTCAATGTAAAACTGAACTTCGATAATGAAGAGTTAGTTTAAGTAAATTATTCACTTTGATGGATTGAATTTAGAGAAGTGGTAAACAATAAATGCATTTTTTAAAAATAAAAAAGCAAGCTTTACAACAAAGTAAAGCTTGCTTCTAGTTATGCTATTGCTTTTACAATAACCTTAAAATTGATGAAACATCAAAGTTATTCTGCATGAATAGCAATTACCAATTATAGGTGTACTTCATCGAGAAAGTGCGGCCTCTACCCGGGATCGAGCTGGTATTGTTACCATTTCTTTGTAGCTGACTATAAACAGGGAAATACTGTTTATTGAACACATTTTCAATACCAAAAGTCAGTACGCCTTGTTCCAACTCTAACTGGGAATTGAAATCAACAATGGTGTAACTTGTTACTTCTCTGCGACCAAATGCATTTTTCGCATCAATTCGGTAGTCTTTCTCACCACTGCGCATCACTGTTAAGTTAGCTCGCCACGCACTAGAAATGTCATAATTTAGCTGTGCGGTGAATTTGCTTGGTGGAATGCTAAAACCGTTCATTTGCTGAAATGCATCGGCATTTTGGGCTTTTTCGTCACCATTTATTTTGCTGTAGCTAAACTCTGCGCTTAAATCTTGATTGATGTCCCAAGCAGAAGTTAATTCAACGCCATCAATTTCAACCTCGTTTCGGCTGACTGACAAGCCCATACCTTCACTTTTCACTCTGCCTAGATCAGATTCAGAGATAAAGTAAGCGGCACTAAAATCGAATGCACCAATTTCACCTCGCCAACCAATTTCTCTATCTGAAGACTCTATTGGTTTTAGTGAGGATTGGCTCAAATCAAACTGACTTGAAGCATAACGAATTTGCAGACCTATATCAGGCAACTCATAACCTTCATTAAATGCAGCATAAACGGTGTGGCTGTCATTGATGTCATAGGTTACACCTAAGTTATAAACGGTTGAGTCATATTCATAACTACTGCCTGAGATAGCGATATTTTTGCCAAGTGTATTGAAGCTATCAAAGCTTGCATCTATTCGCTCGGTTCTTACACCACCTTCTAGACCAAATTCAGACGTCAACTCAGCTCTAACCTGAATAAAGGCAGCAGATGTCTGGTGACTAATTTCTGGTACGAATGCTTTGTCACCCGTTTCTTTGAACACCAAGAAACCACTATTGTCATATACCTCACCATCATATGTGGTGACGGGCATCTCACTGCGCTCATCTTGAAGATCAACACCCCAATCAAGTTCAATCGTATCGCTTAATTTAGAATTAACCGTTAATTTTGCACCGAAGTTTGAGCTTTCAAGATAGGTTTGTGCCAAATGGTTCCAGGTTGCAAATGGTCGACCATCGAATGGCGCAAAGCGCGCATCATAATCTCGATAATACAAATTTGCAGAAAGTGCATGTTGCTCAGTGAGTTGGTTTTGATAACCGATATTAAAAACCAAATTATTAATTTGGTTTTGCTTGTCTAACTGTAAACCTTTAATCGATTGTGCCTTGTTGATATAAGGTAGACTTTTAATACTTGGATCTGAGGCAAAATCAGTATCTTGCTCCAGCACATAACTCAGTAAAGACATTGATAGTTGTTGCTGATCCCACGACTTACTGACCTTGATATCGAAACTATAAATATCGCTATCGAATGTATCACCCTGACTCGGTTCAACGGCCAACCTATCACCTTCTGCATCTGAGAAGCTATCTACTTTTTCATAACTCCCCGCGACACGATATAACCAGTCGTTAACTTGTCCTGACAGTGATTGAGAAAGTGTAAATGCGCCATTTTTCAGCTCTACACTCGATGTAGCCTCATTCTCTTCTTGGCCACTTTTCGTGTAGATATAGATTACGCCACCCGTCGCACCACTTCCATATAGTGCATTACCGCCGCGGAAAATTTCGACTCTCTCTACTTGCGAAGGGTGAAGATTATGAAGATCTCGAGAAATATTGCGATTGGTATTCATCGGCACGCCATCGATCAATACCAATGCGTTACGACCTCTCAGCGTTGTACCAAAATTGGTCAATGCTGGAGTAGGAGGTGCCATTCCCGGCACCGTTTTAGCCAACACTTCTGCTATGTTTTGTGCACTTGAAAACTGCGTATTCAGCATTTCTTCATCAATCACAGATACATTTCGTGCTATCGAATTAAGATCCGAAGCCATACGTTCAGCTCGAATTTCGATATGCTCTATGTCATCTGCATGAACATGTTCTGATGCACTTGCTAGTAATAAAGAGATGCTGATACATAGCAGAGATTTTTGGTAAATCATTTTAGTCCTTAAAAATAAAAAAGATTATTATTTATATTTCGGGGACATACTATTCTAAATAAGAAGCATTATCAACTAATAGATTAAGAGAAATATTGCAATTCGGTAAAGGACGCGAAAATTGGTGACGCGTACTTTTAGGCGGTAATCGCTTCCCGGCATTCGCATGTTCAATGACACATTTAGGCGTTAACGCTCGACTTGGGTGAGTGCTAATAAACTTCACTTCATCGTAATCTAATAAGATGCATGGCACTTTCGCTAAACCCAAGCGGCATGCAACCAAGTGGCGATGATGACCATCCATAATCGAATTAGTCTGTTTGTCTACAGTAATTGGCACTCTCCATAACTGCTCTTGTTCTACCTTCTTTTGCAACCAAACTGCTCGTTCTGGTAACACTTCTTCGTTAGGTTTTAGATCATGTGGAGATAAGAAATGAATCGATTTATTCAACGGCATACGTTTTTCCTTAAAATTTATATTTCCGGTAAAAGAGCTACCACTAAAAAAAGCGGTAGCTCCATGAATAACTATAAGTAAATACGCTCAGGATGAGGGTGTGATAAAAAGTCATGATGAGAAATATGCCAGCCATAAGCGCCAGCCTTTTCGAACATGACAACATCACCAACCCTAATATTTTCTACTTGTACTTGTTTTGCTAAAACATCTTTTGGCGTACATAACTCACCACATAAAGTGATAGGTGAATCAGATAGCTCTGGTCTAGCAAATGAGAAAGGCCAAGCTTCTCGAGGAATTATTTTGAATGGATGATTGTGTTGCCACGAGGATGGCAGCCTAAAATGGTGGTTTCCTCCTCTGAGAACTGCAAACGCTTCACCATGATTACTCTTAATATCAGTAACTTCAGCTAAATACACACCACAATAAGCACTTACAAAGCGACCACACTCCATAGCAATGTTTATAGACGGATAATCCTTTAACAAAAGGCTCAGTTGCTCACAGTAATGAGACCAATCAAAAGCCCTTTGTTCAGGTTGGTAGGCCACGCCTATTCCCCCGCCTACATTGATCGTGCTCAACGATAAATTGAACTGCTGCTGCCATTGCAAAGCGGTGTCAATATACTTTTCAACAGCTTTAATATGGGTTGTTTCATTCAGATTGTTAGAAATACAGTGAAAATGAAAACCGATAATATTCAAGTGTTCAAAGTCAGCTACCTTTTCGAGAAGTAGCTCTAACTCAGGTTGCTCAATTCCAAATTGTGTTGCCTTACCTGCCATTTGCAATGTGGCATCTGGCAATGAAAAGCTAGGGTTTACTCTTAACAGGACATCAATGACTTTACCTTGCTGTTTAGCTAGCCAATTCAGCCTATCAAGCTGAAGCTGGCTTTCTAGATGAAAGAGCGATACATTGTGTTCTAGTGCAGCTTTGAGTTCAGTCAAAGTTTTGCCTGGCCCCCCGAACGCGATGGGGACATCTTTACTTATTGACCTAACTTTTATGATCTCCCCCATAGAAGCGACTTCGAATCCATATACATGCGGTAGTAAAGCTTGAAGCATTTGTTCATCACTATTGGCCTTAATTGCGTAATAAAACTGTACGCTTTCTGGTAATGGATTAAGCAACGATGAAATATGCTTATTTAAGCCCTCTAAGTCGTAGATAAAAGCGCATACTTCTTCTGATTGCGCTGCAATGTAGCGCTCTACTTTTTCTATATTAATAGTCACTTGTTAAGTTCCTTTTTGAATTCAGCGATATGGGCTTTATGGGCGTTGCGTAAAATTGATCTGTCATCCCCTAGCACAAAATTGCTTACTTGCTTTGCCTGCCAAAAAGCCATCATTTGGGTTGTTCTAGGAATAGCCAGAAATGCGCACTGCTGTGCTTCACAAGCTTCTGCTATTTGCGTCACTGCATGACGAACATCTTCATGCTGCGTTTGCCAAGGCACTCCTAGTGACTGAGAGAGATCTGCAGCACCTTCTAATAGCGCGTCTACTCCTGGTGTCGCTGCAATCAACGCGGCATTCTCAACACCGAGTGTTGTCTCTATCATTGCTACCACAACAACGCTTTCATTCGCTTCATTTAAACTTTGCGATAAATCACGTGTGGCATATTCATTAAGTCTTGTGGAGTTAAGCCCTCGTTTACCATAAGGGTGGTAATAACAACGTTCTACCAAAGCTTGAGCTTCTGACTGCGTTTCCACCATTGGCGCGACTATGCCTGTTGCGCCAGCATCAAGTAGTGGCGCAATTAAATCGAGTCGACCAGATGGTATTCTTACTAAAACATCGAGTGAGGCAGAGCTTGCAGCCAGAAGTACACTTTCAACATCCCGCATGTCATGCAAAGTATGCTCTAAGTCGAAAATAATAAAGTCGTACCCTGCCAGTGCTAACTGCTCAATAGCGACAGTACTTGGTATGGAGTTAAATACTCCAAAACACCTTGAGGAACTTTTTAAGCGTAATTTCAAAGACGTTTTAGTCATTCTTGCCCCCAGCTCGTGCTAATGGGTTTGCAACCGACATGACCCTCAAACGCTGCTCTGGTAAAAAGCGACGACTCGCTAACTGCTCAACATCTATTTTTGAAGCAAAGAAATCAAATACTTCGAACCTTTCACTTAAGTGAGTATGAATGCTCTGATAGCTTTCTATTCGGCTTTTCACCAGAGACCAAAAAGCAATACCATCTAGTTCAAAATGACGTTCTAAGAACCACCCCAACTCAGCCAAATTCACAAAACACAAAGCATCTTGCGTGAAATCTCTCAATTCATCTTTACAATCGGTTTGTAAGAACGAGTTTGGATTTACTCTGGCATGCTCTTTGGGTGATTCAATTAAGTTTGGTAAGAGCTCTGGCTTGTCTAATAACCCAACACTAAACCTCACGCCATCGTGAAAGTCTTTTAATGCCACTTGTACAGGCAAGCCTTGCTTATGGATCAGCAACATATTTTGCGCATGAGATTCCATAGCAATACCGTGTTGCCAAAGCATATGCATTACAGGGATATATACTTTATCAACGAGCTCACTCAACCAAGGAATTAGGCCATATTGCTCAATCCAAGGAGATATTAGAGGCTGGCCATCCACATCAACTTGCATCAGCCCTGTGACCGGCACCGCCGATTCGTCATTATTAATGTACTTAAAAATACTCTCACGCCAAATACAACCTAGTGCACCATACTGGGCTCTGAGTAATGGGTTCGATTTAACACTTGCCCCTGCAACTTCTCTGAGAATAATCGGCTTTGCGACCGCCAACCAAGCATCACTTTGCGCCACTAAATTACATAACCAATCGCTTATCATGCCAGCATTAGCAATGGTATGAGGTGCAAGTACGCGCGATGTCGATGTATTTGTAATACTTAGTGCCAGTTTGACCGATAAAGCTTTCTCATCACTAAAATCACTTAAAGTACGAATTGATTGCTGTGGTAAATAACGATGTCCCTCTACATCAAGCGGATAAACCCCTTTATTAGCAACGAAATAAAGTTGTGCAATATGCTGCCACTGCCAAGGGTGAATAGGTATAAGCATGACTTTTTCAAGGCTCGTGTTGTAACCTTGAAGTTGAGATTCAATCTGTAAAAGCTGTCCATCATTAAAGTGATTTTTTGCTAATGCGTAAGGATTATACCCTTCACCAAAATTGGCACTTAACTCAGTAAGCTCAATCGCTACCCATTTCAAATTGAAAGGCTTGGCAAGCTCAGGGCCATACAGTGCGTTATCTTCTAATGTAAAGCCAAGTCGCGATTTAAAGCTTGGGTGGTATAAGTGACCATTCGTTATTTTGGCTTCGCAATGTGCGTAATCCATTTCCCTTAAAGGCGTAGTTTGGTTTTCTGTAGCAGCCAATACTTGCGCATGCTTTTGCATTGTATGGTGTAACTCATCATAAAATCTGAGCCATACATCATTTTCAGCCAGTTCCAGTTCAGCTAAATCTGTCATAACTTGCTTTAAAGAAACAACCTGCGTTTGGCCTGCTTGGTGGCGAGTTAACGTATCAGACTCAATACGAATTCGCTCAAAATGTGCTGTTTTTTTGGCACACATTTCATATTTAAGCTGTTCACTTAATTCAATTATGAGCTTTTCATCTTGCCATTTTTGAACAAGCACTTTTTCATAAATGAGTGCCTCAATTAATTGCGTGACGACGCGTCCTTCTGACTCAGCAAGCGCTCTTGAACCTCGACTTTCTTCTAGCTGTAAAGGGTTTTTAATTTCAATCCACTTAGGTGTTTCTCCGCATCCATGTAACGTACTAAGCAAATTGCCTTTGGCTGGTAATGTGTCACTGTTTAGTAGCGCAACCGCCAATGATTTTGCTTCATCATGACTATCAACTTTCTCTAAGAAATGGCGAGTTGCTGACCATAAAGTTTGCTCTGTAATAGCATGATTACGCGCTAATGCAGATAAAACATGCGCAATATGATTGATAACTACATAATATTTAAACCGGAACCAAGACTCTTCTTCCGAGTAACTTGCTGCACTATTTACGCTTAAATTTGGTTGCTTGCCTTGGGAGATACTGCATCCTTCCATATCTCTTACAACCAACATACTCGGCCAGCCATTCTCAAAGCACATCAACGCATTTTGCAAATGCGCTTCTAAACTCACGCCTGATCGAGCAAATAGTCTTAATGTCGGTAATAAAGACGCTTCTAAATAAGCGCTCCACCATTGGCTTAGAAAAGACGTATTAAGCGTAGTGTTTCGGGCCAAAGCCGCTTCTTTTAGGAAGTCGGTTAAAGGCATTTGCCCATCAATCGGAGACTCTTCAACTAGCGCACCAAGTATTCGAGTTTGTGAGCGTAAAGTGTCATTAAGGCCCTGACGATAAAGCACAGCAAAAGATGCAGCCAATGCGTCATTCTCAATCGTTTGATATGCCAGTTCTGGCAATAACTTCAATCGTGAGATCCCATCTTCAAGATTTTGTTGAACAATAACTTCACTGGCATCTAAAGCCCTCTCTAGATGGCTAGGCGGGTTGTTTCTAATAAAGTTTGTGATCCGAACATCTAAAGCCAGTTTAATGAATAACCCTTGCTCAGGTGCAAATACTGTTCTCACAGAAGATGTTGGCCAAACGGTTTCCCCCATCGGCCCAAGAGAGATCATAAGGCCATCATTCAGGAAAGATTTTACCTGCTCATTTTCTAACAAATAATTAGCCTGCCAAGGGTGACAAGGCAGCAAATGATACTTTTCAAACTGCTTACCGAGTAAAGCCTTTGACTCTTCTAACATGATTGGATCGAGAGGAATTTCGTAAGACTCAATCACTCTTTGCTTTAAAAACTGTGGCGCCACTGCGAAGTAATGCAACTTAAACGATGCGCCCATTTCAGGGCTGTATCGAGTCAGGTCGTCAGCATCAAACCCCTGACAAGCTTTTGAGGTCACATGGAATGGGTGACCAAGTAACATGCCTTGCTCTGCGACAATAAAAGCCTCTCTTGTTTGCTGAGTGCTCAGCTCTGTTTTTGTCCCCTTAACATATTGCTGGCAGTGGTACACACTATTACTCACCTTTTCATAAAATTGACTCGCTTTCTCAGATGAACTGATAACTGCAAGTGACTGACAAAGGTGTTTGAGTAATACATCAATCTCTTCAACTATTGTCGACTTTTTTGAGTCAAGAATAGCGATTGGCATGCTGTAACTGTGGTAACCCGTTAACGAAAAATGCTGAAGATCAAACAGTACGCATATGTTGTCGTGGGCAAGCCTTAAAGCATATTGGTACGACCCTTCATAAGCAGACTGATGAAGGTCTATTTCTAATTCTCTGATATAAGTATTTAGATACTGTTCAACCAGTTTTGTTTCAAGTAGTGTCCATTGAGTGTTCATTGAGTTTTTACCTTAAAATTTACTTGTAGTGACCATAATAAAAAAGCCACTAGAGCAGCTGCGGCTATAAAAAAGCCTGCGGTTATCCATAAGGCGCTTTCGGCGCCGAAATAAGAAAAGCTAAGTGCAACAGCGAAGGGGCCTAAGAGCTGCCCGACGACTTGCGCGCTTTTAGCAAAACCTAACGCTTTTCCTTGTTGAGCTTGAGTGCTCATATCATTTATTTGTGCAATAAAACACTGAGTTTGGGACGCGAAAAAGCAACCTTGAAGTATTCTTAAAACAGCGATTATCCAAAGCGCAGGCGCAATACCGATAAGAATGATGCACAAACCACATCCTAATGCCCCTAAAGCAAAACTTTGAGCACTTAACTTTTGCTCTATTTTGCGCCCCCAATACCCTGCTAATGCGAAAGTGCCACACCATGAAAGTGCATGGATCAAGCCTATTTGACTCGCCGTATCAACGCTTTGCCAGTTTTGTGTCATAAACAATGCAAATCCGACAACCAGCGCAAATGCACCAGCATGAGATAAAGCCCCCGCGATTAACCAAACCCAGATCTGCGAAGATAAAGGTGCTTTTTTTGCAACTTCAGTCTCAACTTTCTGGTCTTCATGGTCATAAGACAAAGCCCTACTTTTCAGCAGAAATATTGATATTGTTAGGCATATCAAAGATAAATAAGCGACACCCCATAACACAGTTCCCATTCCAACAGACTGCAAGCTAAATCCACCGACAATAGGGCCTGTTAAACAGGCCAATGCAATGGCCTGTTGCTGTAGCGCTAATTGACGACCCTGGCTAAGTGTCAGTTCCCGGCTGAAATAAAGAGTAAGAATTAAGCCGACACCAGACAACCCCAATAAAAATCGTGCAGCAATAAAAAGCGCGATAGAATCGGACCAAGCCATGGTAAATAAAGACACCAAATAAGCAGTGAGTGAATACATAAATACAGGCTTGTATGGAAACTTATCAGCAAACATGCCAATCATGGGGGCACTGAGTAACGCACCGATAGCTGGCGCTGATAATGCCATTGCTGACGCAAAACCCGATACCGAATTAGATTGCGAGAGCTGCTCCAAATATATTGGCATCACAGGAATTAGTACCATTAGTGAAAAGGCCACTAAGAACTGAGTTGCCAGTACGATACAAAGTTGCTCAGTGCGCTTCACAACTTTGCTCCGGTTTTACCGTGTTTAGCTCGTATAACGGGTTCGCAATGACAGCCATTGAACTGGGCATACCTGTGACGTCATCTGAAGCACTAAATAGCGGCGCTAAAATTTCTTTAAATGGCCAACTAGGCTGTTTAATAAAATTAGACTCTGCCCAGTTACTAAACACAGCATTATTAAGCTCCGAGAGCGCTTCTTGAATATCTTCTGACAATTGCTGCCAAAACTGCGATTCTTTTTCGTAAGGAGAAAACGCTTGCGACAACGCATATAGATTTACCTGCAACCCAAGTGTGATGAAATATTTAGATAACTCAGTTAAATTTGGTAACACCAGCGTGTTTGGTGTTTGCCAATTAATTTGATAGTCAGGCAAAGTAAGTTGATGGACAGCTAACTGGTCTGGGCAAATTCTTAAAGAATCATGATCACGTAAGACAAAAACAAAATCATCTTCACTATTAATGGCGATTGACACATTCTGCCCATGACATTCAGGCGCTACCCCAAAATATAAGAATTCCAGCCCCATTTTTACAAAGTATCGACAAACATTTTTGAAAAGTGTTGTTCGACAAATTCCTTCTTGCTCAATGATATGCCAAGACTCAGGGTGATTTAACGCCGCCATTGAAAGCGTGAATTTCTTACCGCATTTTGGAAAACGCCTTATCTGGAAGCCAATCTCGCCTTTGCATTGCAGCATGTCAGCATTTTCGCCTAGACTCCACCAAGCCTGTTCATCACACAAAACAACTCGATCCGATAAAAACGTCGAGCGGCTTACAATTTGCTGTAATAACTGAAAAGCACAATCTCCATTATATAAATAACGGGGAGGCATGGTTCTCATTGCCCCTAAAGGAGTGGCAATGCTCGCTAATTTAATGTGAACTGAAGGGTCATCTTGATGACAAAAGGTTCTTAGTGAACTTGTTGCATACCCAAGCTGTGTTACTAAACACAGGTCATGGGCATCTTTAATTTTTAATGCACTGGCTGTCTGACTGGGCAAAAGAGGAAGTGCAATATAGTCCCCTTGTAATTCAGCTAACTTGTGATTGATTGCCGCAGCGTCATGCTGCCCAAGTAATGCTTTTACAGTATCTTCATCGTTGCGAGTGAAAACGCTCGCCTTTGGAAAAGCCCACCAGTGAATATTCTGGCCGTGCCAATGCGTTAGAATGTCCTGAAGGCTGGCTTTGGCATGTGCGAAGGGGTGATTGGGTCTATCAACAACAACCGCTAACCATTCAAGTAATTCTGCATGACTTTGAACAGGTGCAGGCTGAGCCAAAATATTTACAGTTGATAAAACTTCTTGCCACTTTGAGATGATCCTTTGGCTATCTGAGTTTGGCCACCAATCTGCACTGACAAAATGGCTCATTAGCGAATCAAGCTCAATGGCTGTGGCTGGATGCGCTTCACTCTGTAACAAGATCTCATTACCAACAACCTGAAATGGCACCATCTGCTCTTTGTGCTCAACGCAATTGAATAATAGGCTATTTGTTTTGTTCAGGCTTACCTTTAGGTAATGATTCTTAATAAAGCTATGGCTTCGAAAATCACCATAGTTTTCTAAAAAAAGTGCACTAACTAGCTTTTGAATTAAAGCTTTATGAGGGTCATACCGTTTAACCGATATAGTCATTTCTACTCCTTTATATAGCAAAGCGTTTTATAACGCTTCGCTAATAAATGCGCCCTAGTACTTATACTTTTTGTACTCGCATTCGCAGCTGTCTCCCTGACAATCAATACTCCCTATTACATAGCGTTTCTATGCATTCAAAACGTCTATTTGTTGCCGCTTAACTACAAGTATGTTGGCGTTTGTTAAATGGACTTATCTTTCGTAGACAAGTCCAAATTTATGTGTGATTTAAAATAAAGGTAACTTTGTACCAACATCTCTAGAAATAGCGGCTTGGTAGAACCAACGCGCACAAACTATGTCATCAATAGCCATACCCATCGGATTTAAAAGAATGACTTCATCGTCATTCTCTCTGCCACAAACTTGCCCGAGAATAATTTCACCTAGTTCAGCATGTAACTGTTCACGACTGAACTTACCCTCTTCTACGAGCTGATTAATGACTTTTTTCTCGCGATTCGATTGATCCCAATCATCAACAATCACCTTGTCTGCTTTAACAAAAACGTCTTTTTCGATATCCATAATCGAAATATTAGAAACAAAACATCCTTTCTTTAACCACTCATAAGGAATATAAGGCGCATCTGATACGGTACATGTCACGAGCACATCCGCTTTTTCTACCGCGGCTTGTGCAGAAGGGTGAATTTCAAATTTTACTTGTGGATATTCTGGCGCAAACTGCGTGATTAATTTATCAGCAGCAACAGCAGATAAGTCGTATAAGTGAATTGTCTTAATTGATTGATATTGCTCAAGTAGCGTTTTCACTTGCATTTGAGCAATCGGACCACACCCAATAATCGATACATCACTAAAATCTTTCTTTGCAAGATATTTAGTCGCTACACCAGTTATTGCTGCTGTACGCATAGCACTGATCAGACTGGCCTCCATAATTGCGACAGGATAATTTGTTTGCGCATCATTTAGGACTATCACCGCACTGGCTCTTGGGATCTCATATTTTGTCGGGTTGTGTTGTCTTGAACCTATCCATTTGATCCCAGCAATTGGGTTGTCACCTCCTAAGTAACAAGGCATCGCAATAATGCGATCTGCAATATGAGGGGCATCAGGCCACCTTAAGTAAGGTTTAAGGGGTTGCACAAACTCATGATTTGCATGGAGTTTAAGCCCTTCTTCAATGGCTTCAACAAATGCATTGCTGTGATCTGCGCCCAACAGCTTAAGGTCTGATTGACTTAAATATCTTAACTCAGCTTGAATTGTCATTATGTTTTCCTTAATTAGACGATTGATTGTAAAGAGGGAGTTGATAAGTGGCGTTGCTTTACCATATCGAACCAAGCTTGGTCATAGACCAAATCTAAGTATCGGTCGCCTCTATCGGCAAAAAGGGTTAATACAACGCTATGTTTTGGAATGTGAGGTAATAATTTTTTAATGGCTGCTATTGCTGAACCACTTGAGCCACCAGCAAAAATGCTTTCTTCTTTTACTAACTGGCGGCATGCTAATGCTGATTCGTAATCATCGACGTAGATCACCTCATCGACTTCACTTGCATCTAACAATTCAGGGACTCTGCTGGCTCCAATTCCGGGCAACTCTCTTGGGCCTGAATGGCCGCCAAATAAAACAGAGCCTTTAATATCTACAGCAATAACTTTTAGGTTTGGATTTGTCTCTTTTAGCCTGCGGGCTACACCCATCAAGGTGCCTGATGTACTCGCACCAACGACCAAGTAATCGATATTACTTCCTATACTGTTGACGATCTCTTCGGCTTCACCGTAATAATGGCTTCGCCAATTATCTGGATTAGCGTATTGGTTAATCCAAACAGCATTAGGGGTTTCTTTAACCAAACGTTTCACAGTATCGATACGTGTAGCTAAATACCCATTATTTTCATCTTTCTTTGTGACTTGAACAATATTCGCGCCGTAAATCTCTAACAACTTTAAATTTGTTGGCGAGATCTTCGGGTCAACAACGGCTGTAAATGGCAGTGAGTGCTGCTGACAAATCATGGCTAGCGCAATAGCTAAATTACCAGATGAACTTTCGATTATATGGCTGTAGGGTGTTATCTCCCCTCTTTTCATACCTTGCTCAACCATAAACTTAGCAGGTCTATCTTTTATACTTCCACCTGGGTTTAACATTTCTAGCTTCGCTAAAACTGTATGCTCTTGCAGGGGGAATAACTTTTTAAGTTTCACAGTTGGTGTATTTCCAACACATGAAAGTATGCTGTCGTAAATCATTTTCCTTTGCCTCAACAGTGATATATGAGGCGGCAAGAATACACCAAACACAAATAAGATCAATTATTATTTGCATTATCATTTAATGAAAATAATACAATAATCTACTCCGTGTAAAGTCTTGAATCATTGCTATTTAAGTTGTGTTTACGAAGATATTCCTACAAATAAAAGCTAGAAAAACAGTCTTTTTAAACTCAGTTAAATCAATTCTTTCGTTTTTGACAGCAATACATTTAAACAATACGTGTTTTTTTAAACAAAATTTAATCAAACAACATAATTCTTGGATTAAGTTTGACAAAGCATCTAGCCATCTATACATTCACACATCCTTTATTTACCCTTGAATTATGCACGTAATTGTGTGAACAATGACTGCATAATAAAAATAACTATTTCTTAATATGAGGTTTACATGCAGGCGTCTGTAAACAAGGTAGCAGCCAAGTTGTCGCTACTGCCTTTACTAACCTTTGTGGCACTCTTTTTAGGTGCAGGCTTATACCTACAATCGCAAGGCGTAGATTATGCGTTCTACCAGTTGCCTGCACCTGTAGCAATTTTACCTGCCATCGTTATCGCATTTTGGGTTAACCGCAAACCGATCAATGACAGTGTTGAAACCTTTATAAAAGGTGCAGGTCATTCAAACATCATCACCATGTGTTTAATCTACTTACTAGCAGGTGCGTTTTCTGCTGTTGCTGGTGCAACCGGTGGTGTTGATGCGGTTGTAAATGCCGGTTTATCGCTTATTCCACCTTCAATGCTACTACCGGGCCTATTTTTAATTGCTGCCGTAGTGTCAACGGCGATGGGTACATCAATGGGTACCATAGGTGCCATCGGTCCGATTGCGTATGCCGTATCACTTAAAACAGGTATCGACCCAGCGCTAATGGCGGGTACCATAGTTTCGGGTGCGATGTTTGGTGATAACTTATCGATTATTTCTGACACCACCATTGCAGCAACGCGCACGCAAGGCTGTGAAATGAAAGATAAGTTTAAAGAAAACTTAAAGATTGCCATCCCAGCAGCTATTTTAACTATCGCGCTACTGACTTTCTTAACTCCTGAACCACAGGCAGTAGAAACCAAAGACTTTGATTGGTTATTAGTATTGCCTTATGCGTTTATTTTAGTGCTTGCGGTTGCCGGTCTGAATGTATTCGTGGTGCTATTTAGTGGCATTATCTTCGCTGCAGCAATGGGTTTTACAGCGAATTATGAAGTCGGCAGTTTCGCTAAAGACGTTTATAAGGGCTTTAGTGATATGCAGGAGATCTTCTTGCTGTCTATGTTTATTGGCGGTCTGTCTGAATTTATCCGCGTGAATGGCGGCCTTGATTATCTTGCACATAAAATCCAAGGTTTAACGGCGTTTATTGCAAAGTTTCACCGTAAAGTAGCTGATCAATTAGGCATTGCTGCATTGGTACTGACCTCTAACCTATGTATTGCTAACAATACAGTGAGTATCATTGTTGCAGGCCCGGTCGCTAAGAAGCTAGCTGAAGATGGTAAAATTTCTGCGAAACGCTCAGCAAGCTTACTCGATATTTTTGCTTGTGTAATGCAAGGTTCGTTACCTTATGGTGCGCAAGCACTATTACTTGGCGCGACCTTCAAGATCAGCCCGTGGGATGTCTCAACGTCATCTTTCTATTGCTTCATTTTGGCATTCACCGCCATCACAGTTATCTGTTTGCGCAGAAATAAAGCATAAAGACGATTAAAAACCACTTTTCTTGATTTATAGCCCCAATTTCTTTGGGGCTATTGCTATAATTCGCAATATCTACCCTCTGCGAATAATTTATCATGAATCAAAACATCCGCTTATTTGCCTCTCTCGCGTTATGTAGCTCTTTTTCTGCTACTGCAGCGAATTGGAGCGACACGCAATTTCACTTTAACTCTGGCGATGTAAAAAACCCATTTAGCCAACAAAGTGCGCAAACGCAAATTTATTCTGTGCAGCATGCATCGGGTTATGACTATGGTGATAACTTCTTTTTTATCGACTTTACTAAAGATGATTTAGATGATGGATTTAATAACAACGACTTTTATGGCGAGTGGTATTCTAGCTTTTTAATGCCAAAAGCCTGGCAACCTAATGCAAGTTCAGTAATTCAAAGTGCCAGCTTTGTAGCGGGTATCAATGTATCTGGCGATGCCAAAGTCATTAAGTATTTACCGGGCGTAAAGTTAAACTGGAAGGCATCGGGCTTTGATTTTCTTTCAACGACTTTGACTGCGTACATTGATGACAGTGAAGGCGTTGCAAAAGGTGGTGCGCCTACTCAAACCGACAGCTGGATGCTAGATGTTGCTTGGGGCATGCCATTTAATATTGCTGAACATAAGTTTTATTTCACCGGTCATGTGGAATACATTGCCAGTCGTGAAAATGAATTTGGCAATGACGTGAAGGGTTGGATCTTAGCTCAGCCTGCAGTGCGCTGGGATATTGGTCACGCTTTAATGGGTAAAGAAAAACAGCTTATGCTTGGCCTTGAGTGGCAATGGTGGCGTAACAAACTTGGTACAGATGTCACTGAATCTTCACCGCAACTTCATGTGGTTTGGCATTTCTAGATTAAAATCATGCTATAAAAAACGCGCCTATTGGCGTAATGCCAGTCAGTTAAGAATTGACTGGCATTTTCTTTTATACGGATATTTCCTTGGTTTCTTTCTAACCTCTCTTGGGTATCTCCTATCAGGAAGCCGGTCTGGTAATACAAACAATCTTAGTGTTGTCAGCAGCTCTTCATAATGTACTGGCAACTTACTCGCACTGTGGATAGGAGTGAGCATAAAAAATGCGATGATATGGCGCATACATAAACTAAAACTAAGTTGTCTGGGTATCAGGATTTCTTCCGCTTTCGTTGCATCAATCATTGCAATGCGGATTAAGTTGTAAGCTAACAGTAGTCCCCATAACTCTTGACGTACCATATCTGGCTTTTTACTTCGTAATGCATGTTTAGACTGATGCAACCCTTGTTTCATTTCTCTAAAGCCCAACTCTATTTCCCAACGCTGAGTATAGACTTCTGTTAATTCATCATATGGATAACGCATGGGATCGATTAATGAACTCAGTACACGGTAGCTTTTCCCATCAACTTTATACGTAGTGAGTCGGGCGGTTATTTGCTCTGGTAAATCTTTAAATTTACTTTTAGCTTGAGGGCTAGTATGTAAAGAGATTATTTTATCTTCATCGCTGATATGACGTTCAACTTGGTATTGTAAATCCTTGCGAGCTGGTAACATCCAATGTGTATTTTTACCTTGTCTTTGCCACTGATATAAAAGGCCTAAAGAGTAATAGCCACGGTCAAATAGCGTTAAAGAGTCATCTGGGACAGACGATAAAAGTCTTTTGGCAAGTGTCATTTCCCCTACATGGCGTGCATCAAAGCTACTATCCAGTAATAGATGGCTTGATACCTCCATCAAACTACACATCCTGATTTGAGGATAACTGCCTTCACCAAATTGATTACTGTCACTACCAAACGCAATACGATTTTCTTCGTTATCTTGAGTTCTAAAGCTCACTCCATCAACAGCTAACAAATTCAGTCCACACCACTGCTCAAAGGCATGCTTGTAAAATGCTCTTTGGGCCAACAATCGAAACGAGTGACACACTGCATCAACCCCTAAACGTTGACGGCCTTGAACCAAAGCGCTGGGCGCAACCAGTTTATTTTTCCCCGGCAGCGTAATATCTAATCGGCTTGCGATATCCCATACTGTTTCGTTACGAAATAGGCTCATACCAATGACTGACCACATTATAGCTTCTAACGGCAACCTTCTTCGACGCACGGTTGCAACTCCAGCATATTCGAACGCCTGTTCAAGTATATCGGCATCAAGGACATTCTTTAGTTTATCCAGGGTGTGTACATCATCTAAAAACGAAGTTAGGTCGTCACAGTGATTAGAAAGAGGCATAAAAAAATCCGATATTAGTTTCCTAATATCGGATTCTGAACCCTTTAAAAGATCGGTCAACTGATCTATTTGTTTCTTAACTGATCAGCATTGCGCCTATTGGCGCGTTTTTTATAGCTCTTAAACTTTAACCTGGGTAGGTGTAGCTTGATTGCAGACCTAGTGGAATGCCAAGACCCCAGTAAGCTAATAAGAACAAGCTCCAACCAATTAAGAAAGCAATAGAGTAAGGTAGCATCATCGCAATCAATGTACCGATACCCGTGTCTTTCACATACTTCTGACAGTATACAACCACCAGCGGGAAGTAAGGCATCAGCGGGGTAATGATATTTGAGCTTGAATCACCAACACGGTAAGCCGCTTGACTTAAGTCTGGTGAAATACCAAGTTGCATTAGCATAGGTACAAAGATTGGACCTAATAACGCCCATTTCGCTGAACTTGAGCCAACAAATAAGTTAACAAAAGCGGTTAAGAAAATAATACCAATCACTGTGATATAACTTGGCAGTGCCATTGCTTTTAATACTTCCGCACCTTCGATTGCCAATAACGCACCTAGGTTTGACTGACTAAACGCCGCAATAAATAACGCACAGAAGAACGCCATAACAATGTAATAAGCCATGCTTCCCATAGCTTTACTCATTGCATCAATCATGTCCTTGGATGACTTAAAGGTACCAACCATGAAACCAAAGATGGCACCAGGGATCCAAAATAGTAAGAAGATAAGTGGCACGATTGATTGCATTAATGGTGCACTGAAATCGGTTAATGATCCATTCGGGCTACGAAGTGCTGAGTCTTCACCGCTTGATGCATAGGCTAATAATGCAAGGCCTGCAATCATCACAGAAGACGCAACTAGGAATGCTTTGCGCTCTTTAGAAGTTACTTCATCAAAAGAAGGAAGGTTGTCAGTGTCGCCATCTACTTTTGTTGATTGTAAACGTGGCTCAATGATTTTATCAGTAATGTACCAACCTAGTAGGATGATAAATACGCTCGACGCTGAGGTAAAGAACCAGTTATTTAACGGGTTTACCGCAATCGTTGAGTCGATGATTTGCGCAGAGCTTTGTGTGAAACTTTGTAGTAATGGGTCAATGCCTGATGGTACGAAGTTGGCACTGAAGCCACCACTTACGCCCGCAAAAGCCGCTGCGATACCCGCTAGAGGGTGACGACCCATGGCATAGTAAATTACACCCGCAATTGGAATAACCAAGACATAACCTGCATCAGTGGCTGTGTGGCTCACAATCGCGATTAAAATAATTGATGGGGTTAATAATGCCTGCGGCGTGCGCTTTAGCATCATTTTCAAGCCAGCATTAATATAGCCTGAGTGCTCAGCAACACCCACACCTAACATAGCCACTAGTACAACACCTAATGGTGCGAAGCCTGTGAAGGTTTTAACCATAGAGGCTAAGAAGCCTGCCAATGCATCACCGCTTAACAAGTTGTGTACGACGATTGCTTCACCTGTACGTGGATCGATTGCTTCGAACGTGGTACTTGAAAATAACCAAGAGAGTAACCATATAAGTAACATGGCAGATAAAAAGATAATGGCTGGATCAGGCAGCTTATTACCTACCCGCTCAATGCCATTAAGAAACTTGGCCACAGCACCTGTTGGCTGAGCCGTATTCGCTTGTTGAGTCATGCTTTCTTCCAATAAAACAAAATTACTTAACCTTAACTTAGAACACTAGCCTCAGGCAAGACAACGTCCCCAAAGGACATACGGTTCGGCTAGTTAATAACCAGAAAATTATTTTTTTGCGTTAACGCAATAATTTGGAATAAAAATTCCACTATCATTAAGCAAATCATTAAAGGGATCCGACTTACCATGATAGATATTGATGATTCAGTGCTTAAAGATATTAAAGCTGGGTTTAACCTACCCCCAAAACCTGAGCTTTTGACAGAACTCCAACAAACACTTAAAAACCCTGAGCCAGATTTAAATCACATCGCGAACCTCATTTCGACCGATGTCGCAACTTCAGCAGCGGTACTAAAAGTCATTAACTCACCCAGTTATGGCCTTGCTAGAACCATTACCGATATTCGCCAAGCGGTGATGTTTTTAGGTTTAAACAGTATTGCCACGCTAGTAACGGGGTTCTTACTTAAACAGGCTTTCGATAACAAAAGATGTTGTATCAAACTTGAACGTTTTTGGGATACAGCGACTGAAATTGCGGATGTTGCCACCCTAATCGGCAAGAAAATAAAGTCCAAAGTGCCAACTGAAAACCTACATATGCTGGGTTTATTTCATGATGCGGGCATTCCAGCGCTTGCAGTAAAATATGACGACTATGTAAGAGTACTCGGTGCAGCAAATCGTGACTATGACAAAAACCTTGTACAACACGAAGAAGAAGCTTACAAAACTAACCATGCCGTCATTGGCTTCTTTTTGGCGAGTAGTTGGCACTTACCTAAAAGTATCTGTCAGCTTATTTTGCGACACCATGATGCCGAATACTTTACCGAAAAGCACACTGACGAAGAGCACATGACCCTCGCGACTCTGAAAATGGCTGAAAACCTGGTACATACGCAAAAGCGCTTTATTGCCGACCCTGATTGGCCATTTATTAAAGACAAAGTATTAAACGCGCTGCAACTAGATGAAGATGATTACCAAGACATCAAAGAAGATGTTGAAGATTATTTTCAAGAGAAGTTTGGTTAGTTTTTAAAAGCTAATTATTTCAATGTTTAGAGCTGACAATTCAGTTAGCTCTACTCCTCTCCCTTCCAAATATTAAATTCACTTAACCAGAACTTTAGTTGTTTTATCCCAACAAGGTTTCCTACTACCACAAAAATATGTATATTGTATCCAATATTTATTATTGAGCAGATAACAATGAAAATAAGAGCACTTGCATTAGCGACCAGTGTCGCACTTGGCCTTGTTGGCTGTAATACCCTTGATACTAAAAACACATCAGATGAATCAAAAACGCCTATTGTCGCCGTAAGTGATGAAGCCCAAGTTGCGGTGCAAAACATTGTTAACGCCGAGCTTGATACTTTATGGACCACTCAATTTGATCATCACCAAGCCGGTTTATTGCTTGCGGTTTCAGAAGCCATTCGTGAAGAAGTGAAACAACACGGGTTAACGAGCCAAAAATTAGAGCGCTTAACCTATTACCTGCGTATTTTTAGTAGCTTTGGCCCTACTAAAGACTGGCAAGCAGGCACTGCTGAATCATTAAACCAAGCATTACTTGCCATTGTTGAACATAGTGACTTTTACACCATCGACGAGACGGTTGCTCGCATTCATGAAAACTACGCCACTGCGCTATTTCGCTTGTACTTTAATGAGGCGCTACAGAGTAAAACTGCCGAGCATATTCAACCACTCAGCCAGCTAATTACGCTTTACGGCGAAAATGCGTTACCTCAAGGCAATACATCTAAGGGTAAAGCCGTCGATTATGCGATGTGGGAAGTACTTAGAGCCGGTGCGGTACTGCCTTATGAAGCAAGACGTAAAAACAAAAAAGCATTCTCGGATGCCGTTCAACAACAAAACCTTTTACAAACTGCATTGGTCAATTTTATTAGCAGTAAAAATGCAGTGCGAGAGGGAGATGACTGGCCTAAGCAACATGCACTATGGGCATTGGCTCAGCATTACAACTTATATGTTACGCAATATTGGAATGAATACTACACACTAGACGAAGAAGCCCAAAAGAGCCTAAACGACGATAAAACCAGTTTGCCTGTTGAAGCGGAACTAGAGCAGCTCGACAACCAAGTATGGCAAGCACTTAGCAAAGACGGCACGCTCACAGAGCTTGAAAAACAGACCCTTTACAGCATTCCGTATGTGGTAACGTCGTTTAGAGGTAAGTCAGAGTGCAGTGAAGCGCCGTTAGCAGGTCGTTGTATTGAGCCTAAAATTGCCGATATATTACCGATTAAACATGAATGCTCAAAAAGTGCTTACATCTTAGCGCAAGCAATGAGCGACAAAGAGCTGAGTGATTCATGCAAACGCTTAAACGAGCAAGTTGATACCTTCCATGAAAAACTTGCAACTCAACGCCAACCGGTTGCAAATGATTTCAACGACCAACTTCGCATTGTGATCTTCGATAACCATGCCGAATACAACCGCTGGGGCCAACTTATCTTTGATATTCATACCGATAACGGCGGTATGTATATCGAAGGCACAACCCAAGACCCTGATAACATCGCAACCTTCTATACTTTTGAGCACTTCTGGGTGCGCCCTAAGTTTGCGGTATGGAACCTAAATCACGAGTTTGTGCATTATTTAGATGGCCGTTTCAATAAATACGACACGTTTAACCACTTCCCAAGCAACATGGTGTGGTGGTCTGAGGGCTTAGCCGAATATATTGCTGAAGGCGACAATAATCCACGTGCATTTAAAAAAGCGTTTGAGCTTGATGAGAAAGACTGGCCGAGCCTACAAGAGGTGTTCGACACAGAATATAAAGATGGGCAAGACCGCGTATATAAATGGGGCTATTTGGCCGTGCGCTTTATGTTTGAAAAGCACCGTGAAGAGTATTTAAAGCTGGCGCACTTCTTACGTACCGACTTCTTCGATGGCTATAAAAAGCTGCTAGATGAGTCTGGTGAAAAATATGGCACTGAATTCAAAACTTGGTTGCAAGCACACAAAGCCGAGCAAACAAAAGACGACGCGAAAACAGATCCGAAAAAGCCGCGTCAGTTTTATCGCTATACGTACAAAGACTACTTACAACCTAAGCATTTAGTTGAAGACAAAGCACATATGCATTGGCAGTACTGGCATGAAAATGCGCTAAAAGCTGAGCAGCAAGATTAAGCAATTTCCCTTTGAGTTAACATTGTTCATTACAGTGTATTCAAGGCCATCTTCGCAAGTAGATGGCCTTTTTTACTTTTTAAAGCACCAAATTCAATAATTGCTTAGCGAAATAAAAACCAGCACCTATAAAGCCTATGTTTATCAAAGCTCGAACAAACCAAGCCAATCCGCCATATCTCAGTTTTACGGCTTCACTCAGAACGACAGTTAGCCCCATGAAAGTAAACCACGCCGTAAGCAAAATACTGCTTTGTTGTTTTACCAGCATAATAGCCAAATCGTGTAAAAAACCACTGACGAAGAAAGTCGCAACTACCGCAATTGACTTGCCAAAGAAGCGTTTAATTGGCTGATAAACAAATTGAGATAAGTAGTAGCCCCACACTGGATTCCAATATTGCCAGAACTGAGCAAAACAGCCTGCCCCGAGTGAGCGAGATAACATGTTTTTTAATGAGTCAGCATGGCCTAAGGGTACGCCATTACGTAGTTTTACAAACTGCGCCAAAGTGATTTTAGTTGCCATTTAGTCCCCTACTAGGCTCTATTACAGACTCTACCCTATCGCAAAAGTAAAAAACCGCGAAATGATCGCGGTTTTTTATTTTAATCTGACAGTTATACCAATCCTCTTAATTAAGTGACCTATTTTGAGGCAAGGAAAGCTTGTCGATAACAAGGCGAAAATTTTGCTATTTAGTTGTTCTAAATGATAAATTTTTAACGCGGTTAGCGGCAGCTTTAATCCCTCAAAATGATTAAGTATTATTGAGGATTGGTATTAAAACTCAGATCAAGCTAAGGCTTTAACCTGCTCCCAGATATTAACAACGTGAGTTTTGTCATCATCTGTTAGCTCGCCATTACGATACGCTTTGACTAAGCTTTTTTCGATTTGCTCGTTTAGCTCTTCCGGTGTTAAATCTTCACCTTCAACCTGTGCGTAACCGACAGCCAAGTCAAAGTGACCACGCAGGTAGCCACCAGCGAATAGTTCATCGTCACTGGCTCTATCTACTAAATCATCAAAAAACTGCTGCGCTGACTCTACGTATTGTTGAAATAACATCTTATCTCCTAGTTTAATTCTTCGTGGCCAACGGCATACATCACATGGTCGTTATAGCCTGTGATCACTTTGATGTAACCACTTAATTCTTTATCTAATGCTTCATCACCTGTATCGGCGATAAGCGGTCTGCCATTCAGCGCTTGCAACTTGGTCTTTGTTGCAATGACCATAATATTCTCTTTGCCTATTTTGCGAATAAGCGCTGGGCTTAATTGCTGATTACCACGGCCAAAGATGTGGCCTTGCCCACCTATCAAGGTGATCACTAATTTAGTTGGCATTTTTTCTGCGGCAGCCAATAAATCTGCGGCGATCATGTCTTGACCAATCAACTCATGATCACAGATAAGGTCTACGCCTAATAAGGTGTTCTCAAGGCCAAGCTCTTCCATAACCGCTGCAACTGTTGAGCCAGAGCCCATGATATATTGCTCGTCATCTTCCATCTCGCTGATCACGAAAGCTGCAATATCGGCAAGCACTAATTCATCGCTTTCTTTGCCACCATTTTTAACGCTTTGCACATAGCGCAACTCGCTCGGTACTTGCATTTCACCGTAGCGTTTCGCTTTTACCGTACCTTGACGAAATGCCTCTTCGTCAATGTCCATGACGTCGGCTTCACCAAGCGTGACAAGCTCGCCTTTTACAAGCATATCGACGACACGGCCCGCAGCTTTTGGTGTGATTGCATATACCCCAGAGTGAATTTTACACCCTGCTGGTACACCTAAAACAGGAATTGAGTCATCGACAGCAGCACAAATATTACGAGCTGTGCCATCGCCCCCTGCAAATAGGATCATATCAACACCTTCGGCTAACAATGCTTTTGCCGCAGCTTCAGTGTCTTCTGGTGTTGTCGGAGTGGCACTTTGATAAGCAACGTGAGTCTCAAAGCCCATTTCTTTAGCCAGTCGCTCACCCATTTCACCATTTACGGTATAAATATGAATGTTTGCTTGGTTCTCTTTTAGTTGTTCCAGAGCCAATGCAGTACGCGCATTGGCTTTTGGCTCAGCACCTAATGCCATTGCCTTGGCTGCAGTATCACTACCATCACTGCCTTTTAGTGCTACACTGCCACCCAATCCTGCAACTGGGTTAATGATCAATCCTAGTTTAAACTGCATCTAAAAACTCCTCTGGGCACTGCCAATCAAACTGCGCTTCAGTTAACGGCCATGGGGTTTTATAAAAGTCACTCAGTGCTTTTAATAATTGTTCGGTGCGAATGTTAAAGCCCTTTTCTAATAGCTCGAACACTTGCGCCTGTACACGCTTTTGAAAGCTAAAACGACAGGTTTGCTCACCATTTAAATTGTCGACCGACACATTAAAGTCAAACCCAGCAGCTGCGCTCAACGCCCATTCAATCGCCTGCGGTTTGATTTCTACTTTTTCAAATTCGTATTGTTGCTCAGCACTTCGACCATCAGGACAATACCAATACCCATAATCTTCAAGCTCACGGCGACGCTCTCCTGCCACTAACCAATGGGCGATTTCGTGCAGCGCACTGGCATAAAAGCCATGGGCAAAAACCACTTGGTTGTATGGGGTGTCGGCATTTTCAGGTAGATAAATCGGTTCATGCTCACCTTTTATCAAGCGCGTGTTGTACGCTTCAGAGAATAAGCCATCAAAGATTTGCGTTAGATCTGAAATGTGATGCGATATTGGGTTTGTCATTGGGTGTATCAAAGGGGCTAGAGATCCAAAATGCTGGTGTCGATAATTGCGCCGCATTGTAAGGTTTTTTACCGTGAAAGTAAAAATGAGCCTCATCCATTTCTGTTAATATGAAAAAAGGCGTCTGACGACGCCTTTAGATTCAAAACAATGTAGGGAAATAACTGTTTGTATAACTTAGTTATCTTGTTATTAAGCTGGCTTTTCTGTCGCCTTTAAGTTGTCATCAGCGCTAGATTCATCCGCTTTTACAGCCTCTGGCTCCGCTTCAACGTTTACTTCTTCAGTCTTTACTTCTTCAGTTGGCGTTTCGGTAACGTCTTCTGCTTCAGCAACCACTTCAAGTTCAGGCTTAGCAGTCTCTGCTGGCATTAAGCACTCCGCTGGCGTGAAAACCGGGTTGTCGTTTGCAAACGTTGCTAACTGTGAACACAGGTTTTCAATCCCCATTTTGTTCATGTAAGTGAATGGGCCGCCTAAGAATGGTGGGAAACCAATACCAAAGATTGCACCGATATCACCATCGCGCTCGTTAGCAATAATGCCTTCATCTAAACAGCGTGCAGCTTCATTTAGCATTAAAGACACACAGCGATCTGCGATTTCTTTCTTATTCAAGCGTGGGCTTGGCGTTACACCAAGTAACTCGTAAACAGACTCATCGACTTTCTTGCCTTTTTTGTCGTACTTGTAGAAACCACGACCTGTCTTACGACCTAAACTTTTGCTGTCGATTAAACGGTTAAACGCATCGGGTGCTTTAAAGCGATCGCCCAGTTCTTTTTCAAGAATTGGTGCAATCTTAGAGCCAATGTCGATACCAACTTCATCAAGTAGTGCCAGAGGACCAACAGGGAAACCAAATTCAACCAGTGCGGCATCAATCTTCTCAATTGGCTCACCTGCTAGCAATAGATTTGCCGCTTCATTCACGTAAGGCGCTAAAATACGGTTTACATAGAAACCTGCTTTGTCTTTTACCACGATAGGCGTTTTGCCTTGCTTACGGGCAAATTGAACCGTACGCGCAATGGTTTGCTCAGAAGTGCCATCATGAGGAATGATCTCAACCAATGGCATTTTTTCTACTGGTGAGAAGTAATGTAAGCCAATGATGTTCTCAGGGCGCTGTGCTTTTTCAGCAATTTGCGCAATCGGCAGTGACGACGTGTTACTAGCAAAAATAGTCTCAGGTGAACAGTTTTGTTCAATTTCTGCCACCATGCTTTGCTTAAGGTTTAAGTCTTCAAACACCGCTTCAATCACCATATCAACGTGCTTAAAGCCCGAATAATCGGTTGTGCCCGTAATGCGGTTCATAGTTTGCTGCACATCGGCATGAGACATGATGCGACGCTTCTGACGCTTAGATAAAATTTTGTAGCTGTAGTTAAGTGCATTACTCACACCTTGCTGCGCCACATCTTTTACGCGCACTAAGGCTTTCGCTTTAACCGCACTCACATGGGCAATACCTGCGCCCATTAAACCACCACCAAGTACAGCAGTACGCTTCACTTTTGCGACATCGTCTTGGTAGTCTTTTTTCATTTCAGTGGTCGCAAAGAAAATACCACGTAGAGATTTAGACACCTCGGTCATTACTAAGTCAGCAAACCCTTCTGCTTCTGTTTTGTAAGCTTTCATTGGATCAAGCTCTACAGAGGCACGCACGGCTTTGATGATATTAATCGGTGCAGGGTAATGGCCGCCGGTTTTCTTTAATACACCTTCTTCAGCTTTTTTGAAGATGATGTTACGACCGAATGGGTTTGACTCAAGCGCCCAGCTTAACTTATCTAGTTTTGGCTGAGATGGTTTTGCTTTGCCTTTTGTAGCAAACTTGGTTGCTACATCAAGCAGAATACTTTGTGGTACACAATCATTCACAAGGCCTGCTTTTTTAGCTTGCTTAGCACGTACTTGCTTACCTGTAAGCATCCATTCTAGTGACTTTTGAATACCCACTAGTTTTGGTAAACGTTGTGTGCCGCCACCACCAGGTAATAAACCAAGCTGTACTTCAGGTAAACCTAGTTTTGTGATGTCGCTGTCTGTACATACACGGTAATCACAGGCAAGAGCAAACTCTAGGCCACCACCTAATGCTGCACCATGGATTGCAGCAACCGTTGGGTATGCTTGATTAGCCATAGTGAAGAATGCTTGCTGACACATTTCAGATAGCTCTAACGCATCGTTACGCGTTTTTGCACTATCCAGCATCTTGATATCAGCACCTGCGATAAAGTTATCTTTTTTACCACTGATGAACACCATACCTGTAATGTTGTCATCACGGCCCTGCTTTAAGATTGCCGATAGGTCATCAGCAAAGCTTGCGCGCAAGGTATTCATTTTCTCATCGGCAACATCAATGGTTACTACTGCAACCTTGCTATCCGTTAGCTCATAACTAAATACTGACATTATGCACTCTCCAATACGAAGGCCGCACCTAGACCACCTGCAGCACATGCAGTTGTCAGTGCTAACCCGCCACCACGGCGTTTTAATTCATTTAAGCTCTGTGTGATAAGACGTGCGCCAGTCGCTGCAAATGGGTGACCATAAGCCAGTGAACCACCGTTAACGTTAAACTTATCCATATCAATTTCACCGATCGCTTTCGAGCGACCCAGTTTTTCTTGCGCAAACTTATCACTGCCAAACATCTTCATGTTCGCAAGTGCTTGCGCAGCAAATGCTTCGTGCATTTCAATTAAATCTAAATCTTGTAAGGTGATCCCCGCTCTGTCTAACGCGATAGGCGTTGAGTGCGCTGGACCCATTAGCATATCTTCGTGTACGCCAATTGCTGAGAAACCAAAACTACGAACATAGCCAAGGATCTCATAACCAAGTGCCTTGGCTTTGCTTTCACTCATCATCAGTACTGCTGCTGCGCCATCTGTTAATGGTGTTGCGTTTGCGGCAGTTACAGAGCCGTGTTGTCTATCAAACACAGGACGAGGCTTTGCATAACCTTCAATGGTTGAGTTATGGCGAATGTTGTTATCTTGATCGATAAAAGACTTGTAAGGTGGTACATGTGCCGCCATCACTTCATCAGCAAGTAGACCATCGTTCCAAGCTTTACTCGCTAGTGAGTGTGAACGGTGAGCTAATGCGTCTTGATCCGCACGGCTAATACCATGGGTTTTAGCCATCTGCTCAGCCGTTTGGCCCATTGATAAACCAGTTGAATACTCAGCCACAGCTGGCGGTACAGGTAATAAATCTTTAAGACGAAGTTTGCTGAAGATTTTCAGGCGTTGGCCTAATGTACGCGCTTTGTTTAAATCAACTAAGCTGCCAGCTAGCTTTTTACTTACACCAATTGGTAATACAGAAGATGAATCTGCACCACCTGCAATACCAACATGGGCGTTACCCGCCACAATAGACTCTGCGACGTTGGCAATGGCTTGGAAGCTGGTCGCACACGCACGAGATACTGAATAAGCATCTACCGATACTGGCATACCTGTGCCTAATACAATTTCACGCGCGATGTTTGGCGCTTCAGGCATTTGTACTACTTGACCAAAAACCAGTTGATCAATTTCATTTTTATCAAAGTTAAGACGCTCAAGCATCTCATTAACGACAAGTTTGCCTAAGTCTAGCGCTGGAACATGGTGGAATGCTGTTGCCTGCTTGGCAAATGGGGTACGAAGACCGCTGACAATCGCGATTCTATCGCCTTTTCTTGTTTTTAGTATGTTTTGTTCAGACATTGAATTTGCTCTCCCGCTGACAGGTCTGACCTGTTAAATTTACATCGATTCTAAACAACCAACAAAAATATGCCAATAAAAATTTTAATTCGGCTATAAATTGAGCACCAAACTCAACCCTAGATGTTTTTTTGACCAGACGCAAAATATCTTTACAAAACAAGGGAACTATTTGATGTAGCGCAGTCTAATCAATATCGTAATCTTCCTTTAAATTTCGTGTTTATTGATAGCAAACACTTGAGAAGTAACGATAGAATCCTTATAAATTAAGCAAAAATTTTGTCAGCAAAGGACAAACCATGGCAGTAAATGAATTCTCAGCTCTGAAAAAATATTTAGATACGCAGATTATTGGTCAACCAGAACTGACCCAAGCGCTACTTATTGCGATGCTTGCAGACGGCCACTTATTGGTTGAAGGCCCGCCGGGACTTGCAAAAACCCGTGCTGTTAACGCCCTCGCTAAAGGCATAGAAGGCACCTTCCAACGTGTGCAATTTACCCCTGACTTATTACCAGCCGATGTCACAGGTACTGACATTTATCGTCAACAAACCAACGAATTCGTTTTCGAAAGTGGCCCGCTATTTCACAACCTGATCTTAGCCGACGAAATTAACCGTGCACCAGCCAAAGTACAATCAGCGCTGTTAGAAGCCATGGCCGAGCGTCAAGTGACGGTTGGTAAGAACACTTATCCGCTGTCAGATCTGTTCATGGTGATGGCAACGCAAAACCCGCTGGAGCAAGAAGGCACATATCCGCTGCCAGAAGCACAATTAGACCGCTTCTTATTGCATTTAAACATCGACTATCCGGGCGCTGAAAACGAACTTGCCATCCTACGTTTAACCCGAGGCGAAGCACTAGAAGAGCATCAAGCTGATTTCACCGCCATTAGTCAAAACACCTTATTTGAAGCACGTAAGAAAGTGTTATCGATGCATCTTGCCGAGCCGCTAGAGCAGTATCTTGTGCAACTGATTATAGCAACTCGTGAAGCTGCAAAACTTGATGAGCAACTGGGTCGTTGGATTGAGTTTGGTGCCAGCCCGCGTGCCACTATCGCCCTTGATAAATGTGCCCGCGCACACGCATGGTTACATGAGCGTGATTTTGTGACGCCAGATGATATTCAAGCTGTGCTACATAATGTATTGCGTCACCGCATTATTTTAAGTTACGAAGCACAGGCTGATGGTATCAGTAAAGACCAAGTGATCAGCCGTATTCTTGAACTTGTCCCAGTGCCATAATGATGCAGCAAGCCGTATTCGATACCGCGCAATGGTTAACTCAGTGCCACAGTAATGGCGCCGAGCTCGACTTAAAAGAATTGCTTTACTACAAATCTAAAGCGCATCTTTTGTCGTTAAAACCGAAAAAGCGCATTCAAAGCAGCCAAGCAGGCCAATACCTTGCGCCACACAAAGGCCGCGGGATGGAGTTTGCTGAAGTTCGCCAATATCAATATGGTGACGACATTCGCGCCATCGACTGGCGTGTCACAGCCCGTACAGGCATCACTCACACTAAGCTCTATCAAGAAGAAAAAGAGCGACCGGTGTTTGTGTTTACCGATTTATCAAACAGTATGTTGTTTGGCTCGCAGCTGTTACTGAAATCTGTGCAAGCCGCACATTTAAGTGCGCTTGTGGCTTGGTCAGCATGTCAACGTGGTGACCGTTTAGGCGGTATTGTATTTAGTGAATACGCCCACCATGAATTAAAACCCACTGCACGCGACAAAGGCGTGCTGTCATTAAGCCATCAATTGGTCGATATTCACAAACAAGCCTTTGCTAATCGTGAACAAAACGCTGAGAATCGCTTTTCCGATAACTTAAAACGCTTAACGCACTTAGCCAAGCCGGGCAGCTTAATTTACCTCATCTCTGACTTTAATCACCTGCAAGAAGCCGACTTCAAACAGCTTGAACGTCTAGCGCGCCACTGTGAACTGATTGGTTGTCAGATAAGTGATCCGTTCGAACATCAATTACCTGCCTACCAAGATGCCATCAAGGTCGATGCCGAAGGCCAATCTTGGACGTTGCCACTGATGAACAAACAATTTAGAGACAAGTTTGCTGAGCAAACCGCGCAAGTGTTTAACCAGCGCTTTCAACGATTACAACGCACAGGCATGAGCATGTTGAACTTTTCAGCAGCCCACCCTATTGAACAGCAAGTAGTGAGACTTTAACCGATGCAAGCTTCACCACTCGACGCACTTCATGATGTTTTACCGCCAGAGCAAGTGGCTTGGTGGCCATTTTCGCTGCCAACTTGGGCGGTAATAATCACTTCACTTATTTTGCTCGTCACGCTTGGCATGTGGCTTTATAAACGCCAGCAATTTTTAAAAGCCAAAAAAGCCGCCATAGAGCTGGCTAAGCAACAAAGTGATGATGCGCAGCAACTACATATAATCCTAAAACGCCTCGTAAAACATTATTACGGTTCGCCTTTGACTTCATTGCCTACTAAAAAGTGGCAAAGCATTTTAAATAAACTCAGTGGTGAAGATATTTCTGAGCAGGCGTTACACAGCTTATATGGCCCAAAGAACAACCCTGAATTAGCCAAGCAACTCTTTAACGCCATCAAGAATCTAAAACTCAAGGAGGCCATTGATGTTTGAATTTAGCTGGCCTTGGGCGTTTTTACTGTTACCCCTACCTTGGATTTTAAGGCGATTTACCGCCAGTACAGAGCAAGCCAAACAAAGGCTGCGTATGCCTATGTTTGCTCAGTTTTCTAAACTGGCGCCTAGTCTCAAAGAGTCAAAACAAAAAACCAACTGGTTCGAAGCCCTAGTTTGGGTATGTTTGGTCATTGCTGCGGCTAACCCACAATACTTAGACGACCCTGTTACTTTACCTAATGAAGGTCGCGATATTATGCTCGCCGTGGATTTATCAGGTTCGATGACTGAGCAAGATATGGAATACCAAGGCCGTTATGTCGATAGGTTATCCGTGGTGAAAGCGGTTTTGGGTGACTTTATCGAACAGCGTCAGGGCGATCGCCTTGGTCTGATCTTATTCGCCGATACCGCCTTTTTACAAACGCCCCTTACTCGTGACTTAGATACGGTGAGTCAAATGCTCAGTGAATCACAAATAGGCCTTGTAGGTCGTGCCACTGCAATTGGTGACGCTTTGGGTCTAGCCGTAAAACGCTTCAGCCAAAAGCAAGACAGTAACCGTATTCTCATATTGCTGACCGATGGTCAAAATACCGCAGGTAACCTGGAGCCTGATGAAGCGCTTATTTTAGCGCGTGAAGAAGGCATTAAAGTTTACACCGTTGGCGTTGGCTCGGATGGTCGTGGCGGCTTTAGTCTATTTGGTATGGGCGGGATCGGCGGCAGCAGTATTGACGAAACAACGTTAAATAAAATTGCTACCGAAACTGGTGGCTTATATTTCAGAGCGAAAGACGTCGCAGGGCTTCAGCAAATCTATCAAGAACTAGATAAGCTAGAGCCTATCAGCGACGAAAATGAAACCTTCAGACCGCAAATCGCCTTGTTCTTTTGGCCTCTAGCAGCGGCGCTGGCATTACTGATGCTTAATCAACTGTACGTTAATCTTACCAGACTGTTTTCACGTTCGGGTAAGGAGGCTTAATGATGGAATTTGAATTTTTAAGGCCCCTACTGTTACTTTTGATTATCCCTTGGGCCATTTTAACTACGGTACAAGTGCTAAATAAAAGCCGTAACAATAAATCTGGATTAATTGCGCCGCATTTAGCCCATGCGATACTAACCGAAGGTAAAGCAAGCAAACAAGCTAACCCGTGGCTGCTGGCGCTATTTACCTTGTTATGCATTATTTTTATTGCAGGCCCTAGCTTTGAAAAACAAGAAGTGCCGGTATTTAAGTCAAAACAAGCGCGTGTGGTTGTGATGGACATGTCTTATTCGATGTTTTCCACCGACATTAAACCCGACCGACTCACTCAAGCGCGTTTCAAAGCACTCGATATGGTTGAGCTGTTTAAAGAAGGCGAAACCGCATTAGTTGCCTACGCAGGTGATGCGTTTACCGTGTCTCCACTGACTTCTGACGCCAGTACATTAAGTAATTTAATTCCAAGCCTTAGCCCAGAGATTATGCCTAGCAAAGGCTCAAATGTGTATGCAGGTATCGACCAAGCTATGCAACTCTTGTCTCAGGCCGGTTACTTACAAGGCGAGATTATTTTAATTACTGACGGACTTGAGCAAAGTGATGTCGACGAAGTCCGAGAAGCCATGCAAAGCAGTAAGTTTACATTAAGCATCTATGCCATCGGCACCGCTCAAGGTGCGCCGATTGCATTACCAGAAGGCGGATTTATGAAAGGCCGCAGCGGTGAAATAGTCATTCCAAGGTTGAATGTAGCGCCCCTTAGAAACCTTGCTGCCATCAGTAGTGGTCAATTTTCAGCATACACACCCGGCGCTGAAGATATTCAAGTGTTTGCGCCAACAGCGAGCTCCAACGAAGCAGATCAAAACGATGAAGAAAACAAAATACTTTGGCGTATTGATGCAGGTAAATATGGCTTAATTTTATTGATCCCATTGGCATTATTACTCCTACGTAAATCGGCCTTGGTATTGTGTGCAATGTTCTTTGTGCTGCCTCTGTCTCAACCTGTTCATGCAGCAGATTGGCAATCATGGTTTAAAAACACCGACCAAAATGCCTTATCTGCATATCAATCTAAAGAGTTTGAAAAAGCGGCTATCGCAGATAACACTGACTTAAAAGGCGCAGCACTTTATAAACAAGGCCAGTATGAGCAAGCCGCCGCCGCATTGAAGAACAGCCCTTCGGCTATTGGTCAGTACAATTATGGTAATGCCCTTGCCCAGCTTGGCAAACTGGACGAAGCCATTGCCGCTTACGAGCAAGCACTAAAGCAAAATCCTGATTTTGACCAAGCCAAAGAAAACAAAGCCCTGCTCGAGCAAATGAAGCAACAGCAAGAGCAGCAACAACAGAATCAATCTCAAGATGGAGAGAGTGATCAAGATCAGCAATCAGGTGAGCAGTCTGATCAACAAGGTCAATCAAACAAGTCTGAACAAGGTCAACAAGACCAGCAGAAAGGCGAATCTGGTGAGCAATCTGACCAGCAACAAGGCGAACAATCAGAGCAAGATGCCGAACAACAAAACTCGGGGCAGCAAAACTCTGATCAGCAGAACAAGCCTGATATGCAAGCAGACGCTCAACAGCAGCAAAATCAAGCTGAGCAAAAAGACGGCGAGCAATCTGAGCAACAAGCCCAGCCTCAGCCGCAACAAGCCACAGAAAACAATGAACAACCAGGTCAGCAGCAAATGATGCAATCGGTTCAAGCTAAGCCAATGACCCCTGAAGAAAAAGAAAAAGCGCAGCAGTTAAACCAGCTACTCAGGAAAGTACCTGATGACCCTGCCATTCTATTACGAAACAAAATGCGCTTAGAGGCCCAAAAAAGAGCCCAACAACGTCGCCTTGGAGGATCTAAACAATCATGGTAACCCGTTTTTATATTGCCTGTGTATTTTTACTGTTTAGCACAGCGAGCGTCGCTTTTGACAAGTTAACCGCATCGGTAGACAGAAACCCTGTTTTGGTGGGTGAATATTTTACGCTGACTATTTCAGCGGATGGCCGTGTATCTGGTCAGCAGCCTGATACCAGCGCTTTAGCGAGACAATTTGTGATGGGCCCAATTAATACCGGCTCAAGTACCCGCATCATCAATGGTCAAGCAAGTAGTGAAACCACTTGGCAAATGCAACTCATGTCGCGTAAAGCGGGCGACATTACGATCCCTGCTTTCACTGTTTCTGGTAAAAGTAGCGACCCAATCAAACTAAAAGTGGTTGCACGCAGTAACGATGCCGATGAACAAAAAGACATCTTTATCAAAACTGAGTTAAAGCCAAGCAAGCTGTTTGTTCAACAAGCTGGTCTTTACACAGTTAAACTTTATTTAGGTAAAGACTTATTAGACGGGCAACTATCTGCGCCCGCTATGGAAGACGCGCAAGTCACACTTCTTGGTAAGCAAAAAGAAGACTATGAAGTACTTGATGGTCGCCGCTATATGGTCATTAGCCGAGAGTATTTAGTGCAGCCTCAAAAAAGCGGTGAATATACTATTGAGCCGCCCATTTTTAATGGCCAAGTAAGAGAGAATTATCGCCGTATGTCGGTCTCAGCCATGGGCGAAGCTGAAACTATTGACGTGCAACCTGTGCCTGAAACCTACAATGGCGCATGGTTACCCAGTGAATTAGTCAATTTAAGTGAAGAGTTTCAGCCTATCTCTGATGAAGTCGTGGTTGGTACACCCATCACGCGTACTATCACCCTGACTGCATTAGGCGTGACCAAAGAGCAGTTGCCTGAAATTCGATTACCAGAAGTCGATGGCTTTAGAAGCTACCCAGATGAGAGCGAGCGTAATCAACTTGCGCGTGATGGTCGTGTTATCTCTCAACTTGTTAGCTCTTACGCGTTGGTGCCACAAACACCGGGCACTTACACCCTACCTGAAGTAAAACTGCCTTGGTTCAATACAGTGATTAACCGTGTGCAATATGCAACCTTGCCAGCTCGTACACTGACCGTTATTGCTGATCCGAATCAAACTGCGCCAGCTATACCAAACATGACAGCACCACTGCAAAATCAACAGGCAATCGAGCCAACGATTGTTGAAGTTCCCGTTGAAAAGACATTGCTTGATTGGGGCATTTTGGTATCGGGCTATGTGCTTTGGATTTTCACTTTGATTTTTGTTTGGCTTGGTTTTATCGGTCGAAAAAAACCAGCGATTGAAACTCAAACCAATGACACATTTAAACCAAGAATGAGTTTGAGCTTGCTAACACAAGCGGCTAAAGCGAACGATAAAGCGCGATTTTATCAGTTGTTGAGTGAGTTTGTTACTACTGAGCTCACTACAACCTCTTTTAGCCAGTGGCTAAAAGAGTTAGATAACGCTGAGCTAAAAGCAGAAATTGTAAACTTACAAGCAGCCCTTTATAGTGAAGGGACGGCTTCTGCAAATCTTGAGAAAATTGCTAAGCTCATATCTCAAATTGAGAAAAACCAAGCAGATCAGAAACGTAGCTCGCTACAGCCTCTGTACTGAAATTTTTTATAAAAAGTGTGTAAGAAAAACTTACTTACTAAGGTCTATTGGGTATGACCAAAAAACAACAACGCTACGAAGAGTTGGTTAAGCAGTATCAGACGGAGCTTTATCGCTTTGCCTACTGGCTTAGCAAAGATCCGACCGTAGCAGAAGACTTAGTACAAGAGACGTTTTTGCGTGCGTGGCGAGCTTTAGATTCTTTACAAGATGAGAAAGCGGTAAAACCTTGGTTATTAACCATAGTACGTCGCGAAAATGCGAGACGATTTGAACGTAAACAATTCGATTATGCTGATGTCGACAACGACACCATAGTCGATAACCAAAGCACCACGTTAGATTCAGAGATGGAACAAACTGTGATCCAAAGGCAAATTAGTCAGCTCTCAATTGAATACAGAGAGCCGCTGCTTTTGCAAGTTGTCATGGGGTGCTCTGGTGATGAAATAGCTGAGATTTTAGAGCTGAACAAGAACACTGTAATGACGCGTCTTTATCGCGCACGCAACCAATTGAAAGAGGCATTAATGTCTCAACCACAAACCATGACGGGGGCCACAAACTGATGGATGAATTAGAATTTCGTCGTCGCGCATTTGCCGATCCCAACGATCCAGAAGTCATTGCGTTTGCACAGCAAAACCCTGAACATCAAAAGCTGCTAGATGAACTAATGATATTAGACGACAAAATAAATTTAGCACTTGATATACCCATGCCACCAGATCTTACTGAAAAGCTGATGACACAAACCAAAGATGCGCCTGCAAGCAATGTGACGCAGGGCTGGTTTGGCCGTTTTAACAAGCCTTTTGCGACCGCAGCATCAATCACACTAGCGGTCAGCTTATACTTCTTAAGTGTGGGAGGTTCAAATGACCTTCAAGCTGGTGAACATGCATTGGCGCATGTTTATTATGAAGTAAAAGCGCTAGAGCGCGACAAAGAGGTTGGCCTACAAGCGGTCAACGAGAAGCTTGCCATGTTAGGAGGGAAATTTGAGTCTTTACCTGGCAAAGTAACCTATGCGACTTTTTGTCATTTTAAAGGACAACGCAGTTTACACTTAATCTTTCAATCTGATCACGGCCCTGTCACTGTGTTTGTTGTACCGCACTCAGGTGACATTCAAGACAAGCAACTGGGTGATTTTAATGATGCGCGTTTTACAGGTGTGATCTCAAATGAAGATAAAGCCAACATGATTTTGGTTGCTGACAGAAATTCACCGGTCAACGACTATCAAGAGGACGTACAACAAGCGCTCCGCTGGTTATAGGCTTTATACAAAAACAAAAAAAGGCGCATAATGCGCCTTTTTACTTTTATCAATTTATAAACAGTATCTAGCAAATAAACTCGCAACTGTTGCGGCCGTTGGCTTGCCATGCTGCCAATCACCGCCTTCAACACCAGAACCTGCAATGTCCATGTGCACATAAGGTAATGGTTGCTCTGAGTCTAAGCCGTGCTTGTCTAGACCACCCACTAGCGCTAAGAACGCCATTGGGAATTGGTGACCACGTGCTGTAACCGCTGATGGCGCATTGTTACTTGAAAGTACATCATCGGCTAGCGTGCGCGGCTGAACGAAGTCGTAGTCTTCACGACGGCTACGATTTACTTCTGCTGCATCTGCCCATAAGTCACCTAAGTCAGCAATCTGGCGAGATACATTAGCTGCGCGAGCTGGACCATTCTCAACGTACGCACTGTAAGGACCCACAGCACGAGCAGCGTGACCGGTTAATGTTGCCACAGTAAATAGCTCTGGGTTTACTTCATTCTTCGCAAGGTCTTTCACTTCACTCAGTAGATCACCCATTGCCAGACGGCCTTCTGCATCTGTATTACCGATGCGAACGCGTAACCCTTCACGACATGTGATGATTTCATCTGGTACGAAACAATCAGAGCCAATTGAGTTACGAACCACTGCTAAATAAGCGATTACTTTAACGCCTTTCGGCTGGTAATCAGCTACTGCTTTCATGAAGCCAGCCACCGATGCTGCACCGCCTTTGTCACGGCTCATACCTGCCATGAAACCACCGACTTTAAGGTCTGCACCACCTGTGTCATACACTAAGCCTTTACCTACGAACAGTAAGGTTCTTTCAACGCTTCCTTCAGGCTCGTAGGTCATTTTCACAACACGAGGATGATGGCGCTCTACCGCATAAGACGCGCGCGCAACAGTCGCTAACATTGGATAGTCTGTGTTGATTGTGTCAATGCTATCGATCACTTCAACATCAACGACAGAGCCTTTTAACAGCTCAACACAGTAATCAGCAAATTTAGGTGGTGCCATACGCTCAGGCTCAGTGCCACATAAATCTCTTGCCGCATACTGACCTGCCGCAATGGCATTTAGCTGTTTAACTTGCTCTTCGCTAGCCCCCGCTAAAAATACCTGCTTAACCGGCTCGATGCTTTCGCCGTGATATTCTCTAGCTTCGAGAGGCTGCCATAACGCTTGGCACATGCCTAAAAATGCAACTTCTAAAGCTTGTGAGTAACGCGCATCATCAGAAATAGAGGCAAGCTGCAACACAGGCTGAGTAACACCTGCTGCTTTGGCTTCGGTGATAGCGCTTTTAGCTGCTTCGAAGATACGACGTACATCATCATAGTCACGTGTTAATGGCCCAGTTGGTGCCACAATAAGACGTTTGCCAGGCAAGTTCTCTGCAAATAGTAATGATGCTTTTTGTTTAATACGCGCATCAATTGCCAGTGCAGGTGCAACAATTTCATTTAGTTCTGCTTGACCTAAATCTTCAACATTGCCGGTGATCACAATGACAGCATCTGCGTCAGTTGGAAGATTACCGTTAAAAGCAATCGCGAGAGGAAAAGACATAAAAAAGGCCCTTATTGTTATTCAATTAGGGCCAATTATCGGATAAATAAAGCTGTAAAGCTATAAACTGCGATTAATTCTCAATTTCGCCTTCGTCACTGGTTTTATTCTGCTTGTGTTTGCCTATTACCGACCAAGCTTCAAGCATCACCAAGACACTGACAACCAACACAATTAAGTCTAAGACCACCAGTAACCAGTTGCCTTTCTCGTAATATTCCACCAGCTTAATTAAGCCCGCGAAGAAAGCCATCAAGATCACAAAGACCATAGGAATAAGCGTATATTTAGCTGGTCGACCTAGCTTGATTAGGTACACAGACAGCACGAGTAAAGTTAGGCTTGCTAAGATCTGGTTGGTCGAACCAAATAGCGGCCATAACACCATACCGCCCGTACCCGATGCGCCACCGGCACCGAATGCAAGCAGTAAACAACATGCTACTGCAACAAAGGTTGCGACTAAGCCATTCTTAAGCACGCTAATGTTATAAATATCGCCCCACTCTTGGATGATATATCGCTGCAAGCGCACGCCAGAATCCATGGTTGTACCCGCAAATAACACCACCATTACTGCCAGTAAAGTCGCTGCAATTTCAGCTGAAAAGCCCCAGCCTTCACTGATAAGATTTGAACCACCTGTAATAAAGGCGCTGACGCTTCCCGCCCCTAAATGGCTGTATATCTCGTGCCATTCTTCAGGTGACACAGCCAACATCACACCACTAACCGCAACTAACGTGATCAGTGCTAAACACCCTTCACCTACCGCACCTAAGTAGCCAACAAAGCGGCCATCTGTTTCTTTGTCTAACTGTTTAGAACTCGTACCCGACGACACAATACCGTGGAAGCCAGATACGGCACCACAGGCGATGGTGACAAACAACAGCGGAATAATACTCGGCGTATCGATGGCGGTTTGAGTATTAAATGCAGGCGCGGTGATATCTGGCATCACCACAAATACGGCGCCATAAAGTAACACTAGACCCACTAATAACTGCATGCCATTAATAAAGTCACGCGGCTGTAATAACATCCAAACCGGTAACAGAGAGGCAACTGCCGCATAGATGAATAAAATGACTATCCAGTTCGCTTTGTCGGTTAAGCCAAACATTTCAGTTGGTAATGACACCGGCATTTCTGCGCCCATAAAAATCGTCGCGTAAAGTACTGCAACACCAATCACACAAAGTGGAATAAGTGGGATTTGACGCTTTAATAACTGCCCGATAATAAGTGCAACAACAATGGCCGCCCAAGCAGGCACTACTGCACTCGGGTTTGCGACTAATGAGTTGGCAATAACCACACCAAATACCGCGTTAACCATAAGCAGTAATAAGAACACAACTATCATGAACAATACGCGTGTACGTTTACCTATAACGCTTTCAGATAGTGCGCCCATTGATTTGCCTTTGTGACGCGTACTGGCCCAAAGAGCGCCCATATCATGCACACCTGCAAAGAAAATCGTACCAAATACTACCCAAAGTACGGCTGGCACCCATCCCCAGTACACTGCAATGGCAGGCCCAACAATCGGTGCGGCCCCTGCTACTGACGTGAAATGGTGCCCCCAAAGTACCAGCTTATTGGTTGGCACATAATCAACCCCATCGTTAAGCTCGTGGGCCGGGGTAACAAAGTTATCGTCCATTTTAAAAATCTTCGTGGCGATGAACTTAGAATAGACAAACCAGCCAAATAGCATGCCGGCAATACCAAATAATACAATCAAAATAGACTGCATCAGATACTCCTTTTCTCAGTTTTAGTTATACGCTCACCCAACCTTAACACGAAATTTACATATTCAAATTAAGATTTTAGTCACTTTATAAATCATAGGGTTATTATGCGGTAGCACCGACTTTATGTCTGATGCGGTAATCGGTAATCGGTAATCGGTAATCGGTAATCGGTAATCGGTAATCGGTAATCGGTAATCGGTAATCGGTAATCGGTAATCGGTAAGATTTTAGTGAGCGAGATTAAAGTTAGCGAGTGAATAAGTAAAAAGCACCGTCACTCTGAATTTATTACAGAGTCTATTAGGTAAGTTGCAAAACCCATACTCTTCTCGGTAGCACCGACTTTATGTCGGGTCATTATGTGATAAGCGCTAAGCTTTAAGTTAGCGAGCGAATAAATAAAAAACCGCCACTCTAAGTTTATTAGGTGAATTGCTAAACCCTTACTCTACTCGGTAGCACCGACTTTATGTCGGGTAAATAGATAAAGAAATAACTTAGATAGAACACTTAAGAAAACAAATGCATTTGGTTTTGGCTTGTTTCTTTCGCCGATAACCCCACCTGAATGCCTATTAAACGCACGGCTTTGTGCCCCTGATTACGCTCGAGTAAATCGGTTAATAATTGGCAAAATAACGCACTGTCTAACTTATCAAACTGGCACTCTTTACTAACCAATTGAAAATCAAAGTATTTCACTTTGACACCCAATTTTATAATATGTTGCTCGTCTAGATATTTACTGGCTCGAACTTTTAACTCAGGTAATAACTGCTTGATAATACGCATTTTCAACACGTCAATATCAGCAGTGTCTTGTTCAAATGTGGTTTCTACTCCCACAGATTTGCGCACACGGTCGGTTTCGACCCGCCGCTCATCAATACCATGACACCGGCGCCACAACATATCGCCTAGTTTGCCGAACTGTTGTTTTAATAAGGTTTCATCGGCATTTTTAATATCACGACCAAATTCAAAGCCATGGGCAAGCAACTTTTGCATCGTCACTTTGCCTACACCGGGGATTTTTTTAAGTGGTAGGTCTTCAATAAATGCATCGACTTTATCTGGGGTGATCACAAACTGGCCGTTGGGCTTGTTTTCATCGCTGGCAATTTTCGCCAAAAACTTTATCGGGGCGACCCCAGCCGAGGCAGTTAAGCCCGTTTCTTTAAAAATCTCATCGCGAATTTGTTGTGCAATTAAGGTCGCGCTGCCTTTGCATTGGGTGCAATCAGTCACATCAAGGTAGGCTTCATCTAAAGACAAGGGTTCAATTAAATCAGTATAGCGAGCAAAAATAGCTCTGATCTGCTGCGAGATTTCTTTATAGAGCGACATTCTCCCCGGCACGATGCGTAAATGCGGACATAGCTTTTTCGCCTGATAATTCGACATAGCAGCACGCACCCCATATTCACGAGCAATATAGTTTGATGTCGCCAAAACCCCACGGTTACTATTGCCGCCAATCGCCATTGGCACTTTAGCCAACTCAGGATTGTCGCGCATTTCCACCGCGGCATAAAAGCAGTCCATGTCTATGTGGATAAATTTACGCATATATGAAAGACTGTATATAAACACAGTTATTATGGCGCAACTTCTGCTTTTATTGCAACTGTTACTGCGCTTTAAGATCAACTACACTAACTACTTAATAAAAAGTAATGTCTCAGTTTTTTAATACACTCTGAGCAATTAAATCAAGGAGCGCACATGCAATTTAGTCGTTTAGGCAGCAGTCAAATCGATGTTTCTCGTATTTGTCTTGGTAGTATGACATGGGGCTTACAAAACAATCAGCATGATGCCGATGAACAAATCAATTATGCCCTCAGTCAAGGTATCAACTTTATTGATACCGCTGAAATGTACGCTGTTCCACCTTCACCAGAAACCTATGGCAAAACTGAGGCCATTATTGGTAATTGGCTTGCACGTCACAAAGAAAAGCGTGAGCAAGTGGTGATTGCCACCAAAATTGCAGGCCCAGGTTTAAGCTGGGTTAGAAATGGCGGGCCTATTACACCCGATGCCATTTACAAGGCCATTGATGATTCACTAGCAAGGTTAAATACCGATTACATTGACCTTTACCAACTGCATTGGCCAAATCGTCAATCTCCGCATTTTGCACAGCACAAACCTAATGGTCACAACTTTGTAGATGTCGATACACAGGCTGAAATTGCCAGCATGGAAGCCATTCTTGAAGCGCTAACAAAGAGTATCAAAGCTGGCAAAATCCGTCATTGGGGTTTATCTGACGACACCACATGGGGCATAAACACGTATTTGCGCCTTGCTGAACAGCATAACTTAGTAAAACCTGTATCAATTCAAAACGAATTCAGCTTATTGCATGCCAAAGACTGGCCATACTTAATTGAAAACTGCTGGCATGAAGACATAGCTTACTTACCTTGGTCACCGCTAGCCGCGGGCATGCTAACCGGTAAATATTTAAATGGTGCTCGCCCAGAGGGCAGTCGTTGGACATTGGTTCAGCGCCAAGGTTTATTCAGAGACACTGAACAAGCAGGCCTTGCCACAGCTGAGTATGTGGCTTTAGCGAAAAAGCTAAATATCACCCCAGCACAACTAGCTCTTGCATGGTGCGACCAAGTCAAAGGCGTGACCTCTACAATTATTGGCGCAACCAATATGAGTCAATTAAAAGAGAACATCGCCGCATTTGATATGCCTCTTTCTGAAGAAGCATTAAATGATGTGGCTGACATATTCAGTCGCTACCCTGCGCCTTTTTAATCCGAATTTAGATTATTTTAAGGGCTCTTTCTGAGCCCTTTTGTTATTCCCAAATATTGCCTCAAAAGCTGTAATCACTCGCTCTAATCGTTATACTGGCGACCGAAATTTTAAAGGTCAGTTTTTCAATGCAGTTACTCAATACACCACCTCTCAAACCTGAAGGTTCAATCTTCACTCGTCATACCGCACGCGCCATTGTTTTAAAAGGTAACGACATTCTATTACTCTTCACAGAGCGTTATGACGATTACACGCTGCCCGGTGGTGGCGTTGATGAAAACGAAGTCATTGAAGAAGCTTTGCTACGTGAGTTACAAGAAGAAACCGGCGTTAAAAGTATTACCCAATGTAATGCATTTGGTCGATTTGAAGAAGTTCGTGCTTGGTACAAAGACGATTTCGACTATGTGCATATCGTGTCTGATTGTTATGTGTGTGAGATCTGCGGAGAATTTGATGAACCGCAAATGGAGCACTACGAAGTCGCCAACGGCATGCGCCCTGTTTGGGTCAATATTGATGATGCCATTGCACACAACAAACAAACTTTGGCGCAAAGCGAAAAGAAAGGTCTGTCGATTCAAAGAGAGATTTTTTTGTTAGAGATGATTAAAAACAAAATAAGCTGTAAGTAAAGGTCTTTACAAAAACAAAATCATCACATATTGTACCTAAGTTTTTTACAAGGAGATGAAAATGAAAAACATTTCAACACTTATTAGTTCTTTATTAATTACTGCAGCCACTGTAGCTACTTCTGTCAGTTTTGATACCTCAGCTTCGAATAACGGTACTCTTTACACTGCTTGTGAATATGAGTGGGTAGGCTCAGACCCGACTTCAGAAGGTTCTTCACGTGGATTTAACTTTGTAAATTATCACGAAGGTGATATTCAATGCCGTGGACCTATTATAGTTAATGGACATAGATATACTTTAGTAGGCCAATGGTCTGTATGGCGATAAGCTAAAGATTTCAAGTTAAAGTAAGTTTTTCAAACTTACTTTAACTTATTAGTTATAAAAAAATACAGACCCTTCATTTTTACAACCCATAAAAAAATTCTAACTTCACGATAAAAATAAATCATTTTTCAAAAATAAGATTTCACGGTAAATAGTCACTTGAAAACGTCAGAGCCAAATCCGTATGCCGAGACATTCAAAACAACTATTTATTTACCTATTTTTGGAGTGAATTGTGGGTAAGACATTTTCTTATGACGCCCTTGATAATGACGATTATGATGTAGAAGAAAGTAGCTATAACGATCGACATACACAAAGCGCAAACAAGCGAAAAGTCAAAAGAAGACTCGACGACTATTTAGAACAGCGTCAGTTACGTAAAAATCTAGGTGACGACGACTTTAATTACCTAGGTTACTAAAATTTTTAGAAAGAGGCTTAGGCCTCTTTCTCTCATTAAAACAAACTATTCTGTTTGTTCTATTTCATTCTTTGTGAACTTTTTTCATCTTTTACATTCCAATGAAACTCATTCATTGAAGAGGAAAAGTGTTGTTAAAAGGATGGCTTAAAGCACTCGCTATATCATTATTACTTCACCTCATACTTGTGTATATTTTACACAAGCGATTCGTGTTACCTATTCCACAAAAGCCACAACCTACGATGAAAACCTACCTTGTGATTGAAGCGCCTGAGAGCAAGGTCGAGCCTGAGACCAAAATAGCGCCCGAACAAGCCGAACAAGCCGAACAAGCCGAACAAGCCGAACAAGCCGAACAAGCCGAACAAGCCGAACAAGCCGAACAAGCCGAACAAGCCGAACAAGCCGAACAAGCCGAACAAGCCGAACAAGCCGAACAAGCTAATAAAAACATGGCATCTGAGCAAGCACAAGTCACTTCATCCCCCCCTGTCGTGCAAACTGAAATAATAGAAACGCAACAAGCAGCAGAAGCAATTCAAGTGCATGACACAAACAAAAATAATTTAGAAAAACCGAGGATAGATCCGTTCAAAGCACTCGATAACATCCGCTCAGGTGACCATGACTATTTCTCGTCGCCACAATCAAATAACACAGCTCAATCCGTTGACCGTTTTGGCAATGGCCGAATTTCAACACCTAAAACACACAAAGAAGCACGCGAAAATAAAGACATGCCAAAAATGGTTTATGAAGGACCAACCTATAAGGAATTCAAAAAAGGCGCGTATTGCTATAAAGAAAACCAAATAGATCCAAACAACCGTTCTATCGACTCAAGCCTGCCGACCACTTGGCAAAGCCTGCCTTATAAGTGCGATAAAGATAAAATTGAAAAAGCTTTTGATGCAGCGATGGAAAAGTGGTTGCCTAAGAAAAGATAGGTTTATTGTAAGAAGTACATTTTAAGCTAACGTGTTCTACATGAGATTTTGCTTTTATACACCGACTCAATCTTAAACCTAAGCGCCTATAAAAATCATAAATGGGATTATAAATTCTAGCGTTCGATAATTTACTCTTTTAATTCTCCTTAACTATAAAATACTTTTTCCCGTGTAAATTTTTAGATACCATAAAAGGTACAAAGAATTACAAAATCATAATAAAAATGAAATACAAAGAAGCACTCTTAATCATCAGCACCGCACTTCTTTCTGCATGCGGCTCAAAAGATAGCGATACAACGGATGTCAGCGACTTCTCTTATAACGTTACATTAGACGTTGTAAGTGACCAAAAAAACTCAACGAGTGATATAGGCCTAAGTCAGTCAGTAGACTTATACTCGAAAGATGGTGCGCGGATAAAATTGAATAATGGAGATCAGTTTAACATTATATTAAATAATCAAGTTCATCGAGGTGAGAATTTTGTAAAATCTTTACCAACTGAAACTGTATGCTGTGTCGTTGAGGGTGAGCCTTCAACCATGATCAAAACTGACGAAGAACATATACTTCAAGCGGAGTTTGTAAGAAATAATGAAGTGACAGATTCTTTTGAACTTTCTATTCCACAAGTACCAAACTTTATCGACATTGCTGACACTACTTTTGTTTATAACCTCAATGAAGGACAAGATATAAAGATTGAATGGGAAGCGCAATCAGAAAACTTTTCTGACATTTCGTTTGAAGACCCTTCTTTCTGCATTGATATTGAAACGAACTTCTTCAACCTCGAACCTAACCAAACCTCAGTCACATTACCTGTGAAAAATAAAGATATATGCGGTGTAGAAGAGTTTTCAGTAACAATCTTAGGCGCAGTGACTTCGAGTGGAACTAAGGAAACTGAACTCACTAATGCACCTGTAAGCTTTTTAATTACCCATGAAAAGAAAGTCGAGTTTAAGGTTAAATTTAATTAATTGGCATACCCGAGATTTATTAGTACTTTTTAGAACTAGGTACTCGTTTTTTCATCAGATTTCTGATTAATCATAACCCCACTTTTTCAGTGGGGTTTATTTTTTAAAACAAAATTTCATGTCCATCCCTTTATTTTCTTCAGAAAGGCCCGTTTTAAGATAAAAAACCAAATAGATTCAAATAAACTCTCGAGAATTAGACTTTGGTATAAAGTCAGTTATTTAATGACAACGCTAACTTAAATCAACTTTTCTGTGCCCTGTTACGTGTTAAAGTTATAAAAAATGTTTGGTAAGGAACAGAAGATGAGTGTTAAGCGGATCAGCCAGTTTTTTAATCCTAAGTCAGTTGCAGTCATAGGTGCTTCAAATAACGCGGGGCGAGCAGGCTTTGTGGTCATGCGCAACTTACTTCAAGGTGGCTTTAAAGGGCCGATCATGCCTGTTTCTCCAAAGCATAAAGCGGTGCATGGTGTGCTTGCCTACAGCAACATTAAAGCGCTGCCGCAAACACCTGATCTTGCTGTTATCTGTACCAACAAAAATACCTTAGAGCAGATCATCATCGAACTCGGTGAGCTTGGCTGTCAACATGCGATTATTATTGCCTCGGGTGCAAACCAAGCCCAAAAGACGGCCCTCAAACAAATCGCAAAAGAAGCGGGCGTGACTCTACTTGGACCCAACTGTTTAGGCTTACTTATTCCTCACTTAGGTTTAAATGCCAGCTTTTCGCATACTGTCGCTGAGCCAGGCAAATTGGCGTTTATTTCACAATCGGCTGCGGTATGCTCGACCATTTTAGATTGGGCGCAGAATAAACGTATTGGCTTTTCGTACTTTATTTCTGTCGGCGACTGTATTGATATCGACTTTGATGAGTTACTGGACTTTTTAGGCCGAGATGCGAAAACCCGCGCGATATTACTGTATATCGATAACATTGATGACGTTCGCCGTTTTATTTCAGCCGCACGAGCCGCTGCATTCAGTAAACCTGTATTGGTAATTAAAACAGGTCGCACCCGCGCTGGTGCAGAGGCTGCGTATATTCATACTGGCGATCAAAGCAGTGACGATGCGGTGTACGATGCCATGTTCCAACGTGCGGGTATGCTAAGGGTAAATGATTTACGTGAGCTCTTTGCTGCCACTCAAACCTTGGCGCTTCACCCTAAACTGTTACAAGTAGAACAGTTGACCATTCTCACCAATGGCGGCGGCCCGGGTATTATGGCCGTTGATACACTTTTACAAGGCTCAGGAAAACTGGCTGAGCTGAGTGATCAAACTCGTGAAGCATTAAATAAAGTCATTCCTCAGGCTGAGAAAATCTATAACCCCGTCGATTTATTTGGTGACTCATCACCAAAACGCTACCAACAAGCGCTGGAGATATTACTTAAAGCGCCTGAAGTAAAAAACTTATTGATCATCCACACGCCTTCAGCCCTTGCACCGAGCGAAGAATACGCAGAGATCATTGCCAACGCCTTAGAAAAAATTACAAAAATGGCTCGTCCTTATGTCATGACCGTATTTATGGGTGAGTATGCGGCTTATGAAGCGCGCTATGTGTGTGCGGAACATTCAATTCCGACCTACCGCACACCCGAAGGCGCTGTTGGCGCATTTATGCACTTAGTGAGCTATCGCCGTAACCAAAAGCATTTAACACAAACGCCGGAGTCGATCAGTAGCGACCTATTAATCAATAGCCAAGCGGCAAAGCATGAGATTGCAGAGTTTATCGCTGAAGGCCATACTCACTTATCAACACACCTTGCCAGTAAAGTTTTATCTCACTATTCAATTGAGTGTATTCAAACTGAAATTGCGCTCACACCAAGCGAAGCAAAAGAGCAAGCTGAGCGACTTGGCTTTCCTGTGGCGTTAAAGCTTATCAGTCCGTCTATTCCTTCAAAGTCTGAAGTGGGTGGCGTGGTACTGAATTTAAATGATGGCAATGAAGTCGAGCAAAATGCCTTTGCCATCTTGCTACGTATTAAAGAAGCCTACCCGGATGCCATTATTGAAGGTTTTTCATTGCAGCGTATGGCGCCAAGAGCGGGGGCACAAGAGCTGCGTATTGCCATCAAAACCGAGCCAGGCTTTGGTCCTGTCATATTATTAGGTGAAGCGGGTACAGGTCTTGAGTTCTCTCAAGCAGCGGTAGCCCTCCCTCCACTTAATATGAACTTGGCAAAATATTTAATCGCCGCAGCGCAAGACAAGGGCGTGCTAAAAGAGCGCACCCTACCTGATAAGGTTGATAAATATCGTCTATGTGCCCTACTGACCCGTATTTCACAATTATTGGTTGATCAACCCGATATTTATAATTTAGAGCTTAACCCTGTGCTTGCCAGTGAAGGGCAATTTTTAGTGCTAGACGCCGCGATACAGCTTCGCCCTTATCAGGCCAAAGCCAATCGTAAACGTTTAGCTATTAAGCCTTACCCGAAAGAGTGGGAGCAAAAAGTAACCTTAAAAGATGGCCAAGCTGCTGTTTTAAGACCCATTCGTCCTGAAGACGAACGCGCACACCAAGAGTTTGATCAATCGCTGACAAAAGAAGACAGATACAAACGCTTCTTTGGTGAATTGCCTGAGTTCAACCATGAGCAATTGGCTAAAATGACGCAGATTGATTACGACCGTGAAATGGCGTTTATTGTCTCTGCCCCGCACAAAAGCGCTTATCGCACGCTGGGAGTATCTCGCGTATTAATGGACCCTGATAACCTGTCTGCAGAATTTGCTGTTGTCGTTCGCTCAGGAAGCCAAGGTCTAGGACTTGGAAAACTGCTTATGAATGCAGCCATAGAGTACTGCCGCAGCCAAGGTGTGGGTATTGTTGAAGGGATAACTTTACCCGAAAATACCGGCATGATTGAGCTTTCTAAGCGCCTAGGCTTTAAAGTAACTCGTGACTTTGAAGAGGGAACCATTAATATGGTTTTGAAGTTAGATGAATCACAACAATAAATTATGCTAACAACCAGACAAAAAGTTGCTGAATTACTTGAAAGTAGCGGCCGTCACCAAAAAGCCGGTCACATACTCGATGTATTTTTGATCTGTTTAATCATGGTTAATGTGATCGCCATTGTTTTAGAGTCAGTCGCGTCACTTGCTCAGGCTTATCACACTGTGTTTCTCGCCATTGAAGTTGGCTCTGTCGCAGTGTTTACCATCGAGTATATTGCTCGTATATGGTCTTGTGTAGAAAAGGTTGAATACAAACAGATCCATGACTCTAATACACAAAAGCGCTTAAAGTACGCACTCTCTCCGCTTGCCGTTATCGACTTATTGGCTATTGCACCTACTCTACTGATGATGTTCTTCACCTTTGATTTAAGGTTCTTGCGCGTCATTCGATTATTAAGAATATTCAAACTCACCCGTTATTCTAAAGCCATGCAGTTATTACTGGCGGCATTTAAAGAAGAAGCCAGCAGTTTAATGGCGGCCTTTTTTATTATGTCTGTGGTGCTGATCATGGCGTCATGCGGTATTTATCTTATTGAGCACGATGTTCAACCTGATAAGTTTGGCTCAATACCCGATGCTATGTGGTGGGCAATGGCCACCCTTACCACAGTGGGTTACGGTGATGTGGTGCCAATTACACCACTAGGACGCTTTTTTGGAGGGGTCATTACCATGTTAAGCATGGGCATGGTCGCCATACCAACCGGTTTATTGGCATCGAGTTTTGCAGAGCAATTACGTAAGCGCCGCGAAGTCTTTCATGAAGCGGTGTTACACAGTTTAATAGACGGTCATGTCGATGAAGAAGAACGCGCGCATCTTGAGGCTCTGAGAGTCGAATTAGGCTTAAGCGCAGCAGAAGCTAATCAAGCAATCAAAGTCATGACAAGCAAACGGGTGCATAGCCAATATTGCAGACACTGTGGCCACAAGCTTTAAGGCCACAGTAACAAAGCCCAACACGCCCTACTGTGCTAATTCAATGTCTTCAGGTGTGAATACGTGCCACGCTTGGTTTAATAACTCTGACACATAATCTCCCGTAACCGCTTCGCCGTAAATCGGTCCTTGGAAAATATGACAACCAATTTCTATAAGCGTATTTACCTGCTCACCATTTTGCACGCCCTCTGCGATACAGCGTTTATCTAGAAGATTTGCAACACTAATTACCGCATGAGCAATGATGGCTTGTTCACCCTCTTTTTGATTGATAAGCGTGGGTGCTATTTTGAATGCATCGACAGGTAAACTTTGCAATGAAGCCAGAGAAGCAAATTCAGAGCCAAAACCATTAATGTGTAACTGGCAGCCAATAGATTTTAGCTGTGTCATAAGGTGAATCGTTTGCTCTGAATTAACCACTGTCAGCGCTTCTGTAATTTCAAACACCACATGCTTGGCACTGACATTACAACGAGAAATCACATTAGCAATACGGCTTAACAAATCACTTTGCACTAAATCCGCAGCGGTTAGATTTATCGCCAAATAAAGCTCTGGGTGTTGTAAATGCCATTGCTTTAATTCTATTAAGCCCGCACTTAAAGCTTGCAGTAATAAGCGATGACTTGCACCTATTTGCTTGGCAACCGCATTCACATCTTGCTTAGAATAATTATCAAGAGATGGCCATTTTAATGAAACCTCAAGCCCTTCTACCTGTTTCGTTTGATAGTTCAAAATAGGTTGATACTGATTTACAAAATTACCATCTTTTAACGATGTCATCAGCGTTTGTTCTATCGCAAAAATACGCTCGGCTCTGGTTTGCATAGCTCGAGTAAAGAACTGGTAATCACGGCCATGCTCATCCATGGCATGATTAAGAGCCATTCTCGCTTTTTGACATAATTCGTCTGCATTCTCAGCATCTTCTGGAAAGCTAGCAACCCCAATAAAAGGAGCAAGTTGAATGTTATGGCCGTCTATCATTTGGGCCTGTTCAAACTGCTGTTTAATTTTGGCAATACATTGAGTGACTTGAGCTGGTTCTTCTAACCTTTCTAGTAACACCATAAATTCACGTCCATTTGCAAAGGCAAGGTTAACCTGCTGCCCAAGACTCACTGTGAGTTGCTTAGCAATATGCTTTATTAAGCTTTCAAAAAACTGTTTACCGTAAATGTCGTAGAAGTGCTTTAGTCTATCGACTCTAACAGCCATAACTGCCAAGCTTTTTCCTGGTTCTTTTTGGCTAATCGCATGCTCTACCCAATCAATAAACCGTGCTTTACTCGCTAACTGAGTGACCGCATTTATATTTTCTGACTGCTGTATGGCGCGCTCAGACTCTTTTTGAGCACTGATATCTGTTAAAGCAACAACGTAGTTACTCAACTCTCCATGGCCATCAGATACCGCAGTTACCTTGATAAGTACATGACATTGCTTGCCATTAGCTAAACCAACACGCTCTTCACCAACAAAGTGCTCTGAAACCTTAAGCTGGCTGATCTTACGCAAGTAATGCATACGCGTGGCAATCGGTAAGCCAAAGTTCAATGAAGAACTCGACTTAGGCTCTTCTGCAATATTAAAAGCTTGCTGTATTGCTGCATTACAAGCTTTGATCCTAAGCTGCCTATCGAGAATAAATACCCAATCTCGTGCTTGTTCAAAAGCAGCACCGAATAGTCTTGCTCGCTCAGCAAACATTTTTTCTCGAGTTAAGTTAGTGTATGTACCTGTGACACGCTCTGGCACATCACTGGTCCAAGCCATCACTTTGCCTGAGTCTTTATACCAGCGCCAATGTCCATCTTTGTGTTGTAAGCGATAAGTGCAATTGAAATAGCCTTTATTTGTTGTAACAAATTCAAGCCATTCAAGCCTGAACATAGTACGCTCTTGCGGGTGAATTTTTTGCAGATATTCATCTAATGTGACGGCCTCGTTATGGTAGCCAAGCTCTGCAATAAGTCTTGGTTGATAGATCAAGTGGTGATCTAACTGCCAATCCCATACGCCCGAATCACTACTTTCGAGCGCGAGTTTTAGTCGCATTTCACTATTTTGGGTTTCTTTATGCGCTGCTAGAAGTATTTGTTCGATACGCTGCTTACGACGTAGCCAAAGTGCAAATAGCACTGTAATAATGAAAACATAACTCGCAATGGCTAACGGTGAACGCCAAATAGGGTAATGCACTTTTATGCTCAATGACGCAGGGGGAGTATAGTCGCCGGTGAGCGGATCTTTCGCCCATATTTTTAACTGATAGTTTCCTGGATTTAGCTTAGGAAAAACGACGCGATTGTTGCCTCGAGTCAGAATTCGCTGACCACCTGAGATTTGATATTCATACACGATACGATCTTGATAGATAAAACTCATCGCAGAAAATGAGACTTCTAACCCTATATCGTCATGTTCTAATTCGATTGACTCGAACACTTTAAGGCCACTATCAGTGAGCTTTCGGGACATTAATTCAACTGACGTAATATTTACTTTGTCTAGCAGGTTTTGGCTAGGTCGGTTTACTTTAGGGTCAAATATTGTAAACCCTTTCACCGAGCCATAAGCGATGTTGCCGTTTGCTAACTTTAACGCAGCACCCCCATTAAACTCATTGCTTAGCAAACCATCTCCGGTCGTGAATTGCTGCAAATGCAAGTTATCAGGGTCTAAACGCCAGATCCCTTTATGCGATGACATCCATATCATGCCTTCGTCATCTTCTTGCATGCCATACATCAAGGTGCCTAAATTATTTTCTTCTAGATCAATTGTGTGCACTCTTTCTGAGCTTTGAGGGTCAAGACCTATCAAGCCATAATTTGACAAAGACAACCACAGCACATTGTTTTTATCGATAATGTAAGACTGCACTATGATTGGGATATCTTCATGGGCATCGGGAACAGCATAGATTGTATGCAGCTTCTGAAAAATAGGATCGAATCGATAAAGCGTGCCACCAGTAAAAAATAATGGGTGCGTTGGATGGCTTGGTAACGGTTTTAAAAAAGAAAATGATAAGAATGGATCAAACTTCTCAAATTGCCCTTCTAATTTGTGTAACGTTTTGTCTTGAATGTTGTACTTGAAAAAGCCTTGCTCAGCATGGATAAAATACACAAATCCGTCTTCAGAGACATAAACGCCATAAAGCCTGTCATGCAATATTTTTGTATCTGAGTCAGTCAGCCCGACTAACTTAGTGGCTTCATCTTTAATCGGATCATAAACAAAAAAGCCTCTGTTGGTTTCTAACCACAATTTATCTTGATAAAGATGCAGGGTGTAAATCGAAAACTCTGGATAAACATCTTCACCCAAATGGCCTTTCAAGAAGATTTGCGTTTCATTCTTTTTAGGATCATAGCGGGTTAATCCATCATTGGTTGCAGCCCAAATATAGCCATCCAATTCAACCATTCGCCACACTGTATTATGCGAAAAGCCAGACCCTTTTACATTTAAGTTGCTGACATTTTTGAACCTATCAACTTGCTCTGAAAGATAAAATGCGCCATCGCTTTTAGTTGCTAACCACAAGCCCTGATGACTGTCTTTGACAATGTCTAAGATGCTACTATCGGCTAACGTAAATTCACTATTTAAGATCCTTTGATCTCGAACCTTTTCTCCCGTTTCAGGCCAAAAATGCAGTAACCCCTTGTCTGTCGCCAATAATAAATGGTCGTCTTGCGGCTCTATATCCCAGACATTAATATCAGCAAACAAGGTTTTATATTGCCAATCAAATACATTATCGCTGAATTGTTTCTCTAAATTGCTAATGTCGATTTCATACAACCCCTTCACAGCACCAAGCAATAAAGTCGAGCTATCTTTCAAGTAAAGACGTTTAGTATTACTTTGATACTCATGGGTAATTTCATCTATATAGTGAACCTTTTCAACGCGCTTCGAGCCTTGTTTATGAACATAAGCGCCATCTGATGTGGCAATAAACAAGAACTCTCCCACATTTAGCATTGCTCTGACTATGGTTCGCTGGTTATCTACTGGTAGTTTAATTTCATCAACAATATTACCGGTTTCGATATGCATTACCGCAACGTTGTCACCTCTTCCCAACCAGATATGTTCTGCATCTTTTTCTAAAATTTGAAACACCGAATAGCTGAGATAGTCCTCTTCGGTTTTTGGGGAAGGAAAATAACTTTTATAGCTGTCTGTTTTCACATCATAGCTGAACAGTCCAACATTCTGAGTGGCAATCCAGATCCTCTGTTGAGAATCTTGGTAAATTCTATTAAGAACGACTTCTTCCAGAACACCATCAGGCCCAGAAACATTGAGGACCTGATAGCCATCATAACGATTTAATCCGGCCTCTGTTGAAAGCCACAAAAAGCCTTGGCTATCGAGTAAGAGCGTGTTGACATAGCTTTGCGATAAGCCTTCAGCAGGAGATAAACGACTAACACTGGCTTGCGAGATATTGCTCAATATCAGTAATAGCCAAGTCATGACGATTGTACACAGTCTCATTTTAAATCCTTCAACAACTCTTTAATGCTGATATTTCATAGCTAGTATATCTCGTCCTTGCTGCTTATAAGCTGAAAACATAGACGCCAGTTCTGCTGGTAGCTTTTCTTCAATCTTAAAAGCCAATGCGCCATAAAATTGCGCAAGGTGGCAATAAGCAAAGGTATAAATAGGTTGTGTTTGCAGACTAAGTATTTCTTTGATAAGTCTTTGCGCGATACCTTGTCCACGATAATCTGCGTCTACAAACAGAGTGGACAAAAATAAAGAGCCTGCCCTATTTTGAATTCTACAAGCCGCAATGATCCCTTTATCTCTTACCACCCAAACCTGATCTTGCTTATTAGCTCGACCTCGAACGTTATGGACTTGATAAAACTTATTAACCAAAGGAATGGCGATTTGCTCTAGACGCTCAATCTTCACACAAATTAGCCTGCAAGCATGATACTTAAATAATACTCAAACTTTTGCTTTAAAATTTGCTGTTCCGAAAGTGGGCGATTATTGATAGTATCGTAGATCGTCTCGCGAGAATTCTTACCGCGCTTAATCTGGTAAGCCCAAAACGAGGCTTCATAGTCCAACTGAATTTGGTATTTTTCTTGTCTTGGTAATTTGCACAAGTTAAAACTCATAGTGGTATCGCTAAATTTAAGTACTTATTGATAAGACTGTGTACCATACTATTTTTGACTATAATTCGCTATATTTTGCCAAACCGTGAAATAAGATATTTAAGGAATGAATTTGTTTTTCGCACAACGATGTCTTCTTCTGCTAATGCTATTTTCATCAATGCTGCATGCAAGCACAGATAAAATAACTTTCAATCGTCCCGCCGATACTCCGCAGTCCAGATATATCGTTGAACTTATGACGCTTGCCTATAAAGAATTAGGGATCAATTTAGAACTCATTGAGTTTAATCAAGACAGTGCGCTCGTTGCAGCTAACGAAGGTTTATTAGACGGGCAGTTAGGAAAGATCTCAGGCTTAAAGCAAATGTATCCTAACCTTCACCGTATTCCGGTGCCTTTGTTTGAGTTTAAATTAAAATTAATCAGTTTCAGCAATAACCAAGTTTTAAATGACATGCCCACCTTGGTTATTCACTCCACCTATCCAGCCGCATCTCAATACTTAAAAACGACCCCTTACAAGGGCCAATTGTACAAAGTAAAGAGCGTTTCAACCTTGCTAAATTTATTAATGCAAAAACAAGTCGCTGCAGCATTAGTTATTGATTTCTATTTAGACCCTTACTTACAAAAACTACAGACTGCAGGTGTAAAGATGACAACCGTCAATTCGCAGTTTGTTTATCATTACATTCATAAAAAGCATCAACATTTAATACCTGAGTTAACAGCAACGCTCGAGCAATTTAAGGTTTCGGGAAAAATGCAAACTCTTCGCTCTAAACACAATTTATAAAACGCATTAAAATTTTAGAAATCAAAGGGAGTTTGTTGCTCGGTGTGCCCGTCGGATGATTTTTTCTTGCTGGCTAAGTAGCGTTTATAGCGTTGCTGGCACAAGGCTATCACTTTTCTTTTTTGTTGATCGGTTAATGTATTCCAAGCAAAACGCTCCTCTCTACTGCGATAACAGCCCTTGCAGTAGCCGCGATTATTAACTTGGCAGATCCCCTTACATGGACTAGGGATCTCAAAAATCTCGATTTGTTCCATCAACAAAAGTTAAAAATGTATGGTATTTAATCTATTTTTAGATTTTTTGACCTATGTTTGTCAACTAATACCACATCGCTTAATCAAGTGAGCTATTTTGAGATCGGCTTATAAAGCAATAAAAAAGGGAGCATTAAGCTCCCTTCTCAAAACCATGATAGCTAAAGTTTAGACAAACTCGCCTTTACGCTTTAGTGGCTCAGCGTACATGGCCAATATCTGTTGATGTAACTCACTTGGGATGGATTCAAGTTTAGTCTGAAACTCGCTTTTAAGCTCCGCAGATACCGCTTCTTCTTGGCCACCGGCAATGTAATTAGTTGAATGTAAATAATATTGGCTAATGATTTGTTTATCTATGCTCGCAGCCAATGCTTCTGGTGTATCACACTCTTCTGTAATTGGCGTACCAAAAGACACGTGTACATGACCTTTGTCTGAGCGCATGCCTTCGATGATGCTTTCTATGTCTTCACCTTGGGCTTTTACGTATGCACCGTGATTTTTCTTATGCACTAACTCTTTAGCTTTCGCGACTGCACACGGCTCATATTGATAAGAAATCGACACAGGCACAATTTTTAACTGCTTTACATAGTCTTCAAAAGACAGCTTTAAACGGCGACCTTGCAGTTGTAGCATTTTTAAAAGCGCAGGATCAGTTTGGTCCACGCCATCTTTCGCTCTACCTTCTTTTTGCGCAATCCAAATTGAATTACCCGTATCTAAAGAGTCGTAGATGTAAGCCGAAAGCTGGCTCAATGCTTTGAGCATTTCTTTTGGTGCTTTCACTGAGCGCTTTACGATAAAACTCTTGTTTAAGCGCATGAGTTCATTGATATAAGGCACTTGTAATAAGTTATCGCCGATTGCAATACGCACTGTTTGCATATTATGCGAGTGCAAACCCCAGTTCATGATGGCAGGATCTAGCGCAATATCGCGGTGGTTTGAGATAAATAAGTACGGGGTAGATTTATCGAGCTTTTCTAAACCAGAAAAAGTCACTTTACTGGTTGTACGCTTGATTAATAACTCTAAATAGCCCGCTACTTCTTGCTGAACTTGTTCAACCGTTGCGATATTGCCCCACTTCTTTCGTAGTTGGCTACGCACTAAAGGTCTTGCAATGAAAGGCCATTTATTTAACCAACTTGGCGCATTATGCTTGGCGATAACATCAATAAAGTCATTGTCTTCTAGAAGACGAGACAGCGCGGCTGGTACTTCTTCATCATTGTAAGGTCTTATATCTGCGTATTTATCCACAAAACTACTCATTGTTACTGGGTAAAAAAAACGACGTATTTTATCTTGCTAATCAGTCGGATGCTAAGGTTATCAACTCCGACCAGATAAGCCTATCATTTCATTCGTTGTTTTAACGATATCAAAACTAAACGCAACATTAAAATCAACAATATGATGCCCAAACCTTGAGTTAACCAGTTCGGCATTAGCTCATGTTCCATGGCGTGCGCAGGATTAACAGTAAAGCCATATTGTTCAACTAAATAATCAGTTAAAAAACCAAAAGCAATCGCCACACCAATCACACCAGTTAAGTAGGCGCTCACGGCTCGTTTGCCTAGTTCAGTTGCAACCACACCCAAAGTGGCAATGTTGGTTGCAGGGCCTGCCAACATAAACACCAATACTGCACCGGGTGATACGCCAGCCATCAATAAGCCCGCAGCAATTGGCGTAGAAGCAGTCGCACAGATATACATTGGAATACTCACCAAAATCATCACAACCATTGCGAGAATGCCGTCCCCCCATTGACTCAAGAACGACGTCGGAACATAAGTTTGTACTAGTGCAGCGAAAAACAGTCCTATCATTAGCCAACCCATAGTGTCACTGAGAAGCTTATTGCAGCTAAAATGCACAGCTTGCTTTACCTTCGACAAGAAAGATTCTGTTTGTTGTGCACTTTCTTTGCTGTCACAACATGATGACTCTGTGTTTGCAGGCTTTACTTGACTCGCTGTACTACAACAACTAGAAGTTGAATCCATCGCACCTTCTGTGCTTTTTAACTCCTTAGATTCTGAGCCTGTCGAACAACATGATGATTTTACTGAATTGACTGACTCAGTCGATTTACTGCTGCAGTTTGCTTGCTTTTTAGTGTCTACTTTGGGCTGCTTTGATGCACAGCAACTTGATGTAGCATGTTTCTCCACATTGTTTTCGGCTGCTGATGGTGTGGTTGCACAACAGCTTTTAGTGGTGGCTTTATTTTCGTTTTCTGAGTGTGTACTGTCAGAGCTCTCTTCTCTACCGACCAATAACCCAGCCACAATAGCACTCGATACGGCTGCAATCGGCCTGATAATAGCCATAAAAGGGCCTAGTAGAACATACGACACCGATACTGAATCGACGCCAGTTTCAGGGGTTGATACAAGAAACGCGGTCGTCGCACTTTTCGAGCCTCCCGCTCTTCTTAGCCCTACCGCTGCAGGAATAACACCGCAAGAACACAAAGGCATAGGTGCGCCAATCAAGGCTGCTTTTATCGTGGTCCAAACTCCCTCTTTACCTAAATGTTTTTGTAAAAAGTTCTTTGGAATGAAAACATTTAATAAACCAGCTAATAATAACCCCAGCATCAACCAAGGCGCTGAGACTAAAAATAAAGACCAAAAGTTAGAAAGTAGCGTCATCTGCCGTCTCCAAAGTGGTTAAAATAGAACAGTCTGTCGCAAGCTCAGAGCCGCCACAACAAGCATCAGCTAACAATGAAAGTGACTTTTCAAAACGTTGTAATTCAGCAATTTTGTCTCGAACTAACTGCCTTTTCTGTAGCGTAAGCTGTTTAACTTCACCACAACTGTGTTGCTGTTTTTCTACTTTTATCGCTAACAGCTCCTGAATTTCTTTTAAACTAAAACCGACCGCTTTCGCTCGAAGAATAAACTGCATTTGCTGTTCATGTTTATCGTTATAAATACGATAGCCCGCCTCACTGCGCTCACTAAAACTTAATAGCCCATGCTTTTCGTAATACCTTAATGTGTCGGTACTTATATCTAAACGCTTTGCTAATTCGCCTATTTTCATCTTACACTCCCAGTTCAATAAGCACAGTATAAACCTTTGAGTAAACTCTAAGGTCAAGGGATGAGATTAAATTTTATGAAAATTGCCTTACTCGATGCCGCTACACTCGCAAATACAGACTTAACACCTTTATCTAAACTCGGCGAACTCAACATTCATCAACACACAAGCGAGGAGCAAATACTTACTCACAGTGAAGGGGCTGATGTTATTATTTCAAATAAAGTGATTCTAAACGCATCAACTTTAGCCAAGCTTCCCGCTCTAAAACTCATCTGCGTTGCAGCTACTGGCACAAATAATATTGATCTTGATGCCGCTAAACAATTAGGCATAAAAGTATGTAATGTTGCCGGTTACTCTACACCGTCTGTGGTGCAGCATACCTTTACCTTGCTGGGCAATTTAATGACCAACATTCATCGCTACCAACAAGATTGTGCGAACGGCCGTTGGCAACAAAGCAATATGTTTTGTCGACTTGATTATCCTATTACAGAATTGGCGGGTAAAAACTTTGTGATTTTTGGTCACGGCAGTTTAGGTCAAGCTGTTGGCAAAGTTGCTGAAGCATTTGGCGCACAGGTTATTATTGCGGAAAGACCAAACGCCACTCACATTCGTTCTGGTCGCACAGAGTTTACCAAAGCATTGAAGGTTGCAGACGTGTTATCTATTCATTGTCCGCTGAATGATGAAACCCGAAATTTATTCAATAAAGAAACGCTAGCCTTGCTCAAGTCCACCAGCTTTGTGATAAATACTGCTAGAGGTGGCATAGTTGACGAAGTGGCTTTAGTTGAAATTCTCAATAACAATCAAATCTCGGGAGCGGGCTTTGATGTGTTATCTGTTGAACCTGCACAAGCAACAAATCCACTGGCAAACTATCAAGGCCACAATTTAATACTGACCCCGCATACAGCTTGGGCGGCGAAAGAATCAATTGAGCGATTAGTGAACGAGATCGCAAAAAATATCATTAACTTTACCCATGGCACGCCAAGTAATGTTGTTGTGTAATTCGCGAAAAGTTGGTGAATAATCCTAAAATATAGAAGTGTTTACACTTTAAAAATTGTATGAAAAACAGCATGCAATTGTAAAATATAGACTTTTAAAATTGGCAACTATTTTGCTCTAGTTAAACCAAATTATCCGAAACGAATTTTTAAGGAAATCTACAATGAAAAAATTATTACTTATTGCTGCGCTAAGTGCGCCATTACTTTCAGGCTGTATTGTGGCTGTTTCAGATGATGGCGTTGAACATGGTTGGGCGTCTGAATACAACAGTGGTAACTGGCAATCACAGCACAAAGAAAACCGCAAAACAATTGCAAAACTTGACCTAGGTGATGACTACAACCAAGTTTTAGCACAGTTTCCAACACCTGACTTCACAGAGCTGGTGAAAAAAGATGAAGCAGTCTACAAAGTCATTTACATTGCAACCAATAGCAAACACTCAGATGGCAAAGTAACAAAAGACGAGTGTACGCCATTAGTATTTAAAGATGGAAAATTGATCGGCTTTGGTCAATCTGCATTACAACAGATTTTATAAATACTGCATTAAGCCGTTAAACTAGCTTACTAGTTTAACGGTTTAAAATCGTTACCCTTTCTTGCTGCAAATGCGATTTAACCAATGCATCATCAGCTAGCCTCAAAACGTCTTGCTCACTACCACTAAAATCTTTAGCAACATGTACAATACCAATACTAATACTGACATGAGCACAGATAGGCGAACTTTTATGTGGTATTTTTAGCGCATCAATCACATCGTGCATCTGTTTAGCTAATACAGTTACCTGCTCGTTGGTTTTACCTTTTTGTAAAGCCGCAAAACGAACGCCATCATATCGAGCAACAAAACCATCGTACTTGCGACTGCATTCATCCAATGCTTGCGCAATTTTTATTAAACATTCATCCCCAGCAGCATAGCCATAGGTATCGTTAAATTCTTTAAAGTAGTCAATATCAACTAAAAATAATGACAGTGACTCATTACTTTGCGCGCTACCTTGCCAAGATCTAAGCAAAGTTTCATCTAATAAACGGCGGTTAGGGATCTCAGTCAAACCATCTATTGCTGCAAGTTTCTCGAGAAGATCATTTTTTTGCTTAATGGCTAGATGGTTTTTTACTCGCGCTCTGACAATAACAGGGCTGAATGGCTTGGTGATATAATCCATCGCCCCCATTTCGAGACCTTTTGCTTCGTCGTTATAACTATTACTTGCTGAAATAATAATAAATGGGATGGAATAGGTACTTTGATTTTCTTTTAGCTTTTCGAGTAGGTCATAACCACTCATGCTCGGCATTCTAATATCTGAGATAATCAAATCGACAGTATGTGACTCTAAAAAATCCAGTGCAGCCTCGGCGGTTGCACATAAAGATGTCGTATATTCATCCGCCAGGGTATTTTCTAACACAACACGATTAAGCGGGTCATCATCCACGATTAATATATGCGCACTTTTTGCCATTTAACACCCACTTTATCTTTTATTTAGAAACGCTCGTACTTTTAATAATTGCGTTTTAAGTTCAACTACCAGTTCTGGGTTTGCTATTTTTTGTTCTTGCTTTAAATGTAGTTCTAGCTGTTTTGCTGATTCTGCCAGCTGTTCAAACCCTAATCCAGCTGACGCTCCTTTAATACTATGAGCCAGTAAAATGAGCTCTTTAACAACAAAATCAGTTTCTAATTGCTGAAGGTACTTTTCACACATTTCAGCAAACTTACTCATCATATTATCTAAAAATGAGGGCTCATCCATCATCTGTTGAAGCGCGAACGCCTCATCAAAAAACTTCCGCTGTGGTTTTACGTGTTTAATCAAAACACTCTCTAATACTTCTAGGGTAACAGGTTTATTAATATATCCATGCATCGAAGAATGCAAATATTCTTGTTGATGGGCAATCTCAGTATTGGCTGTCAGGGCAAAAATAGGAATATGAGAAATACTATCACACTGAGAAAGTAACTCAGCAGCCTGAAAACCATCCACCTCAGGCATATGGATATCCATAAATATCAGCTCGGGTCTTAATTTATCGACAATTTCACATATGTCTTTAGCGGTATGGCTTGTAACCGTATTAACTCCCAGTTGCTGCAACATGTTTTTTGTAATTTCAAGATTCACCTCATTGTCGTCAACAACTAAACACAGCGCTCCGCGATACCAGCAATTAGATTGCACAGCTAAACCTGACTGGCTTTGGGTTTTCAAGGCTGGGAGATTGCCTTTTTCACGCTCCCAAATATACGCTAGACATGATTGAAGGTAAGCTTGGTTTTCACACACGGTTGTCATTGCCAATAAATCATTATGCTCGATTGGTAGCTCCGAATCACTCACGTAAATAAATTCGATATCTGAGCGAAGCGAATCAGTCAAAAATTGCCCTGATAGCTCAGCTAATTGCCCATTGGCAACAATTAAGTGTTTAGTCCCCTTAGGCAGGGTCGAGATATCTTGTACTAAAGAAATACCCAGCTCTTGCATTAATTTAGGCAAATAATCTCCGAAATAAACACAAGATAACTGCTCAAATGGCGTTGCGAAATGTTGTTTGCAAAGAGACAAAGAAAAGAAAAACTCACTGCCCTTCCCTAACTCACTCTTTAATCCAATAGTGCCCCCTAATAACTCAACTTCATGCTTAACGATCGCTAAGCCCAAACCAATTCCTTCATGCTCACGAGACAAACTATCATCGACCTGAGTGAAAGCATCAAATAACTTACCTTGATCACTTTCTTTAATCCCTATTCCGGTATCTTTTACAGAAAATCGGATTTGCTGAATTTCAGTCTCGCTTTTATCTAAACTAAGACTGAAGCTAACTGCCCCATGCGTCGTATATTTAACAGCATTATTTAACAGGTTTAACATGATCTGAGTGAGTTTTTGTTTATCACCCAATAAGCAAGGCCAAATGGCGTCATCAACTTTGAAAGAAATATCTAAACCTTTCTTCTTCGCCAATGGTTCTATTAACTCAAACAAATTCTCGCAAAACTGGCTCACCCCTATATCTTGGTTTTTTATGCTTACTTCATGGCTTTCAACTTTGGCAAAGTCCAAAATATCATTCAACATATCAAGCAAAGTTTGCGCTGCATGTGTCACCGTTTCTAGGCGAGTTTGTTGGTGTCGTTCAGTGACTGACTGCTTCACCATTTCCACCAGCCCCATAATTACATTGAGTGGTGTTCTTATTTCGTGACTTAAATTAGCAATAAAACGGCTTTTTGCTAGGGTCGCTCTTTCAGCCTCGAGGCGCGCGGTGGTGATTTCGGTCACATCTTGAATATGGATGACAAAATACTTAGGCATCTTGTCACTATCACACACCAAAGACACCCTCAAATCGAGAAACCGATAAACGCCTGATTGAGTAAGGCTTAGCTTTTCAACTCGCAGTTTTTGTTTGGTCAGGTATTCAAGCACTTGGGCCATTTGCTGATAATTTTCATGACCGAATAATGTCGAAACATGTTGCCCTGGACGCTTCTCACATCCCAAATACTGCTCAGCAGCTTTATTTAACATCATCACACTGCCATCCACTTTTACCAATACAACGCCATTCGGCGCATATTCAATGGCAGACTTAAAATTCGATTCTGAAACTTGTAATAGCTGAAGTGCTTGCTGATGCGCGGTTATATCTCTTAAAACACCTACACACCCCATAACACCATGTTGTTCGCTAAAAAAGGGGGCAACCGTCGTGTGATAGCTGTTGTTATCGAGGTTGATCTGCTGCGTGAAAGGTTTATGCTGACTTCTCACCTTTGTTTCGATATGACTCATTTCGCAAAAGTGCGGTGCAAAGTCTTTAAAATCTTTCCCCAAAAAGTGGACTTTACCTGCTTTAACTAATCGTTCAAAAGCCCTATTACAACCAATCAACGCCCTATCACTGTTCTTGTAGTAAATTGCATCGGGTACCGCATCTAATACCCCTTTCAGTACGGCCCCTTGGCGTTCTTTATCTTGCCCTGCAAGCTCTAAGTATTGCTGTTTTTGCAGTAGTTGATCTGATAGTGCTTGGTGGTCATCTTTAACACGTGCAAACAATTGCTCGCGATGTTTATGAATAGCCTTTACCTGTTTAAATTCATCAAGCCAAAGTTTAGGAACGATATAATTATTTTGTGTATTTTCTGGGTTTTGAATAAAAGAGAATAATTCTTTTAAGGGCCGTACAAAAATTTGCTCACATAACCAGTGCAAAGGAAAATAAGTTGCAAAAATAAATAACAAGATGAAGCTAAACTCTAGTCCTAAACTATAAATAATCGCATGTGAAAAGCCTTGCTCTGAGACGGTCATTACTAAGTCTAAAGGACGTGAATCGACACTTTTATAAAAAGTCACGCCATCATGCCAAGGTGCCAGTTCCCCAATTTCAGGATATGAAGACGCAATTAAGGCTGCTGAATTTATAAGATTTCGGTTCAATTTATCTGTTAAATAAATTTGCGCTTCTGGTAATGACTTATCGTAAAATAAGATTTGAAACTTTTGCGCATCAAAAACCATTAAAGTGTGGTCGCCCGAGCTGGAGATACGCTTATTCGACAAAGCAAAGTAGCTTTTTCCTGCAACTTCAATACGCTGGCTGGTCATTAACCTCGATAGATCTGTATTTTGCTTAAAACCACCTGAAACTATTTGACTCAGCAATTCACTGTGCTGATGATTTCTTCTTTGCACATAAACCAAGCCACTTTCACTGACATAGGCTATGGCTTCCAAGGGCTCTAACAAAGCCAATGAAGTATTGAATACTCCGCCAAGCGCCATGACTCTGCGCCAGTATGGAAGAGATAAATCAACCCCTTGTAAGTTTCCATAACCCACTAACTCTCCTGAACTTTTACCTAGTGATTGATAAAAATAATTTGAACGCTGTACGACTGGTGATAAAACGGGCCGAGTAAATTCATAGCTCAAAGGTTGCTCTAGACTAACGTTGACGGCGAGAAAGATATTATCAATTGCCGTGATGGTTTTATCTAATTGACTATTAAGTCTTTGGTAGTGGGTTTCAAACTGAGTAAAGGTTTGTTGTAACTTTAAATTATATAAATGCAACGTCAGTGTTGCTGCCAGCATAATAGTAATTGTGAGCGCAACCCAGAAGGCTCGCCGATAAAATTGCAGCGGTGATGTAGATAACTGTTCTTCCGTGTGCATCATCATGCACTAATTCCTTTGTGATAATGAACTAAGTTAATACTAGCAAGCAATTTTACTTAATGGTGACTTTTTATCATTCATATTTTTACAATTTTATACATGCCAACCTTGGATTAACTAACAGCTAGTGATACCTTGACGGTATACAATATTCAGAGGTGTCATATGAATAAAATTGTCATTCCAATTGCGTTAATGGCGGTGTCTAGCATCATTATTTTCCAACATGATCAAGATTCAAATAAGGCTGAGCCAAAGCAAGCATCAGTTGTTAAACAACAAGAAAGTTTGCCACCGAGTACCTTACCAACAGTACAGGCTGAAATAGGCCAAACACTGACCATGTCAAATGTATCAGCAGACGTCAAACAGGCTCCAGCTATCAAAGCTGTGCCAGTAAGCCCCATTATGACGGCTCCCCCTATACAGCCAAACCAGCAAACAAGAAGTCGTCATGGTCACCATGAACAGCTTACCCATGGTCATGAAGTTCATACTAAACCTGCCGTTCAGAATGGAAAAATTCCACCTACAGGTGCTAATTTTTAAATACAAACTAAGCAAAAAAGAAAGCATATGCTTTCTTTTTTTATGCCTGTTTTATACTGCTCTTCCTTAACCTCTTTGCAAACTTACATTAATTAACCTGAGCTCAGGGTAATTAATCTATCTCCATCGGCAGCTACAAAAGCTGAAAACAAAAAAGCCACTCTTGCAAGTGGCTTTAGGGACGTATCAAATAATGAAACTGATTTTACTTCTGTTGTAGGGTTACTCAACAATCTCCACTGTCATCTTGGCGCCGCCAAATTGACCGTCAAGAGAAAAGTAGTGCCAGTGTTCATTGGCATCGATTTGTAGGTCAATCGATTCTGTATTGCCGTGACCACCCGATTTAGCTGTGTAGTCACTGCGTGTTGGCCAGTTACCGCCTTTGTATAGGATATCTAGATTACCCCAACCACCTTCTGTGGTAATACGCAGCGTTAACGGCTCTGAGCCTGAATTTGCAAACACAAAGTTTGCACTCGATGTGCTTGGAGAAATACATTCCACCACAGTCACACCTTTACTTAACTGGTTGTTACTTGGATCAAATGCGTTTGCTGCATCCGTTGCCAAACACGGTGTGAAATCAGTATCAATCGTTTCTGGCTCACCTGCCCAGTTACCAGCATCACCTGAATTTACAGCCACCGAATCATCAGGGCCTCTTTCAACAATACCGCTTACGCCTTCAGCTAATGACGCAACCCAATTTGCAAACTCGTTGTCATAACGTGTACCAATGTCATCAATGTATTGCTGATAAGCTTGATATTCGCCACTACGTAAGTAAGTAAGGATTTCTGCCACATCACTTGAATGACGCTCATGCATGAATCGTACGGCTAAATAACCCCAGCGATAGATGCGATCTTGGCCTGACTCATAGGTGTTTGTGAAAATAGTAGACAGTGCTACGTTGCCCGCTTTACCAACATTAATTGCGTGGTTATAGCCGTCTTGATATGCAATGTACTCACCTAAACCTTCTGTCCACCAAGTTGTAGCAGCGGTTAAGCCCTGGGCAAAGTCACCGTATAAATCAAAGCGACCATCTAAGTAGTGAACATATTCGTGTTGTAGGTTCCATACATGGAAATAGTCATCACCATTTTGCTCATAAGCAATAAAACGCGCTTGGTTATTCGGATCATTCGGCGCACCTTCTAAATACATACCACCATTGTTGGTATCCATGTTAAAGAATGTGCCGGCATAGTCGCGATAATCTTCTGACGAGTTAAAAATAACTAACTCAAGTGCATCATTATAGTCATCTGCCACAGGGATGTTGTAAGTCTTTAATACATTATGGAAGTGCGCTTCTTGCTTACCTAATACTTCACAGATCCACTGAGCTTGATCGTTATACATCTGCTGAGCACGGATCTTTAATGTATCTGAACACTGATAGTTAAACTTTAAGGTTTCTTTTTCTAAGTAATATGCAAAGCCACAGATGTCATAGTAACCACAATCTTGACGGTCAAATGTATCTGCCATGCTGCCCGCTTTTACCCATAACGATGCAGTTTCATCATATTGACTGGTTGATGCCAAAATATTTTTAACCATTGGCTTAACCTGATCTTTTAATGACGGCACACTTAAGAAACGTGCAAGCTCATTCACCACATTTTTAATGAAGTAGTTATCGTCTGCTTGTAGTAAATAACGATTATCACGTTGGAAGCGATATAGGGTATCGAGTAAACGGTCATCTTGCATACGTGCGATGAAATCTGCATCACCATTTGGCGCTGCTTGTGAAGCACGGAAGAACGCCGTCATCATGGCATTAGCAGCTGCCATACGGCTTCGCTTAGCCGCCCATGTTTCATCAAACATCTCTAAAATATTGATGTAGTTATCATAGAATGGCGCACGTATCTCAGCTGAATCAGTCAGCGTTAATAGCTCTTGTAATGCTAATGCTTGGTCGTTTGACTCACCGTAAATGCCAGTGCTTGCAAATAAGTCCTGCATTGCCGCTTTTAGGTTTACTTCAATAGATGAAGAGTATGCCGGCACAAGATCTGGATTAAAGAACTGCACAAATAACCCACCACGTAAGAAGTAAATTAAACCTTGTACTTTATAGGCATTGTACTCATCAATAGTACGCGCTTGACGACGAAGCTCACTTATCACCGACATCATATTAGATTCGCTGAATAAGTATCTCGCCTGACCCGATTTAATGTTGAATACGGCACCCACATGTTGCGGGTTAGACGCCATAATACGCTCAACCAAAGCCTGACCATCTAAGCCTAAGAAGCGAGACTCATCTTCAGGTAGTCCATCATTTAATTCTGGGTGGTTATTTACAAATGGGTCATTTGGATCAGTTGGTGTTTGATCTGTGTTGCCACCACCTTGCTCATTACTTTGCACTAAGGCATGGAAAGTCACCCCTGTAAACTGGCCATCAAGCTGAAGCATGATCTGCTGGCCTGCATTGGCAGTAAACTGAACTGATTGAGATGTACCCGCATTGGTACTCGATAAATCAGCTGCAGCAGACGTCGGCCAAGCATTACTTTCATTGTTCACATATAGGTTTACATTACCTTCACCGCCCATAAGACCGATAGTAACGGTTGAAGCATCCCAAGGTACTGTCATTGTGAAGTACTTAGGCGCTGAGCCCGTCATACAGATCTTTTCATTAATTGCGATGTCATAGGCACTATTTGTTTCAGTATTTGGACAGTTCGCAATTGGCGTCCAAGGGTTTTCACCTGTGCCAGAACCAGTGTCTGTACCAGAGCCAGTGTCTGTGCCAGAGCCATTATCTGTGCCAGAACCATTGTCTGTGCCAGAACCATTGTCTGTACCAGAACCATTGTCTGTGCCAGAACCATTGTCTGTGCCAGAACCATTGTCTGTGCCAGAACCGTTGTCTGTGCCAGAGCCATTATCTGTGCCAGAGCCATTATCTGTGCCAGAGCCATTATCTGTGCCAGAATCTGTCGTTGGTAGCATAGCTTTCGTGATCACATAATCACTATTTAGCTCTGTTAACGCCACCACACCTAAACAGCTATTTTGACTATCCATTACTGCCATACGGTCGCCTTGAGACCAAAAATCAGCGCTATATACTTCGCCATTACTCAAGGTTGCATATGGGTTAGTTAAATCAGCCACACCTGTGGCTGGGTTAACCCAGTATAAAGTCACAGGCTCAGCATAAGGGTTAGTGATTGAAACTGTTGCTTTTGCGGTGCCGCGCTCATAAGTGGTCAATAACTCACAACCAGAGAATACACCCGCAACAGGATCTGGTAATTCGCCCGGCGCAACCGCATCGGTGTTAGCAACCATCCAATTGATAAAGTCATCGTTGTGCTCGGTCGCAATTTGGCCAAGTAATGCTTCAAACTGCGTGCTGTCACTTAGCTTCAATGCATTTGCAAGGGCCAAAACACTTTGTTTATGGTTTTCAGCCAAGTAGCGCATGGTTAAGTAGCTCCATGGATATAAGTTATCAAACCCATATTCCATGAATAAAATACTGCGCAAAGACGGAATAGTCTTGCCCACAATGGCATCAAAGTTACGCTTGTTATACTGACCTTTGGTTAAGAATTCAGCCCAGCCCTCGGCCCAAGAAACGGTGTTGTTATGGTGTGCGAACATGCCATATAAGTTGTAACGACCATCTAAGTAGTGAACGTATTCATGCTCTAAGTTATAGACTTCGCCTGCGGTGTCACATGAAAAGCCAACCCAGCTTTGTGGACATTGCATGGCATGGAAACGCGGAATATTGCCCGTTACACTTGGATCGCCTTCAAGGTAAATACCGCCATTATTGGTATTGTGACCAAAGAATTGATAACCATATGCTTCATAGTCTTCAGGCGTTGCATACACAATGACTTCAAGCTTGGTATTGTTATCGTTGCTCACTGGTTGCATATTGGTGTTGAAGAATTGATGGAAGTTGGTGCCTACCTTCTCCATTTGACTACATGCTGTTGCAAGTTGCTGGTTTGTCATCGCTTGTGCGCGAATGGTAATAGCGTCATTACATTGGTAGGTAATAGTTAAAATATCTTCTACCTTTTTCGGTACAGCGCAATAACCGTTCAGTGCATCGCTACTGTCACAGCTGCGGTTTACGGTTTCAAGATAGCTTTCTGTGATCTTCTTCTTCACTGCTTCTGCATCAACTTGTGCCGATGTTACGTCGAAGATTTCTTTAACAATTCTATCAATACGAGTCTGAACAGCAGGTTCTGCTAGGTTTGCAACATGGCCTAAGGCTAAAAACTCATGCGGAACAATCCATAGTCTATCTGCATCTGTGTTCCAGCGCATATCTAAGCCTGTTTCACCGATTGCATAACTGCGTAGTACAGACATGACAGCAAGCATATGCTCATTAAATGCCGCTTTAATCACCGCGTTTTGCTGGCCAATGTAAGCTAAATCATAAAATGCTTTTAAGATTTGATTAGTGCTATAGCCAAAGTTGTCGTTCACGTATGGGTTAGATAGACCCGCATAGAACTGAGTTAATGCCATTAAGTGTGGTAATTGCTCAGTAATTAACTGCGCGCCTTCGGCTGTAGTTAAATTAATCAAAGCAGTTGCATAGCTTTCATGAATTAAGCCTGCAGGCGCACCTGTGGTATAAAACTCGGTCATCATAGCAACTGCATGAAGCGCATCACTGATTAACTTAGCATCAGTTTGAGTAAACTGAGTAAAATCGCCATTGGCGGCAAAATTACGTAAGAAATACAGGAGTGTATCTAGGTCTTTGTCTTTTATATCATCTTGCTGCGCAAGGAAATGAATGGCTTTGGCAACATCCGCAACCACGCCTGGGGAATTTGCTGAAATCTCCCCCCACTGCGCCCAAGTCGAGGCTAGAACCTTTTTTACATCAGCAGAGAATTCTGATTTTGAACTCAGCTCAGCAGTTGGAATTGTGACGATGACAGGCTCGACTACCACAAAGTCAGCTGTTGCAGGATCTGTTGGATTGACTGGATCTGGCGTTGAAGCACCGGTTTTAACCGAGAAACTCACACCACTATTTTGCCCCATGACACTGACGTAAAATAACCCTTTATTGGCAGTTACTTTTAAAGTTTCATTGGTACCAGTATTAACTGAAGAAGCAATGTAACTGCTACGTGTTGCCCAGCTATCCCGGTTTACAAAAATATCCGCTTCGCCTTCACCACCTTGGGTTTGAATCGTCAGCTCGGTATTGTCTTCTGGTACATCTACATAATAATAGAGGCCATTACCTCCAATACACACAGTTTCGTTCAACGCTAAGGCACCACTTGGCTGTGTTTGCTCTGAGCAAGATACCGAGCCGTTGTCACCACCGCTAACAGCCTTTGTTAAAGCCAGTGAGACTTGTTCATGTGCGCCAAAAACACTGATGTACAAGCGACCTTTGTTAGCCGTTATCGTTAATTCATCGTTTGTACCCGCTGTTTCTGTGCGCGCCGAATAATTACTTGATGTTGCCCAGTTGCCAGTATTTACAAATATATCAGCTTCACCCGAACCGCCAGAAGTCACAATATTGAGTGCCGTGTTGTCTTGCTCAATATCAACATAAAAATAAAGTCCATTTCCTGAAATACACTCAGTTTGTCCAAGTGTTAAAGCATTGCCTGTTGTTGTCGTTGCACCGCACAATGCGGCTGCTGAGGCATAGGTTGGAAGAGTTGCAGCAGCAAATAGGCTTGCCCCTACAAACAACTTTTTCGATTTATACATCATACTTCTACTTCCAGATAATCAATTATTACCATTGCGTTGGAAACGGATTAAGCCAATAACCTGCTGATCTGACGCAAAAAAAAGACTGGCTCAAGTTGCACGAAAGCCAGTCCAAAAATACAACAAAGAATATTGTATGCAATAAATTCTAATTACATTTACAAATATGTAAACAAGATGAATCTTTTATGACAAGTCAATTCCCAATAAAGCGTTTATAAAAACCTTCTAATGCGCTGTTTTAGTTAAAGTAAAATCACAGAGAAGCTCGTGTAAAGAAATGTAAATGAATGGTAGTGGCGGTAGATAAATTAAGCTAATTAAATCTGGTAATACCAGGTGAATAGAAAAGAATATTTGAATATCAAAAGTAGCTGCATACAAAATGCAAACTATAAAATCAGTCAATCAACAATCCAGGATCAATTGACCACTTGTCTGCCAGCTCAATATAATCTTTTGATTTTAAAAATTGATTTAATTCGAGATTGAATGACCTTTTGATAGCTTCATCTTTAACTAATAGGCCATAAGTGGTTAGTGGAAATATTTTGTGGATATCGACTTCTAACTCATGAAATTTATTAAAATAATTAAAAATGTTTATATCCATAACCAATACTTTTACCTTCCCCCTTCTCAGCATATGAAGCTGCTGAGACTGATCTGAAAGCTCAATATAGTGGTTTGATTTTTCTACAGCTTGTTCAAAGTTTTTGCCTAATATCGTCTTTGCATTAAGAAATGTTGCTATTGAGTAGTGCTCAAGTTCAGAAAGTGTCTTAATTTTTAAGTTGTCAGCCTTTAAAGTAACAGCAATATTTTGATACTTAATATAAGGCTCACTCACCTTGCCTGATGCGTTATAAAGAGAAATGCTCGCTGTCGTCATTGCATCAATATTCTTTACATCAAGTATTTTCAAAGAGCGCCCATAAGGTGCAATAACGAATTCATGCTTCTCAACAACATTGTCTAAAACCGCACTAAGCAAGTCGATTTCGAAGCCTGTTTTTCCTCGTTGCATCGAATAAGGCGGTCTATCAACCCCTGTCACAACATTAAATGACGTTGAGTTTGCATAAAATGAAAAGAGTAAACATACAAAAAGTAATGATAGCCGCATGCAAGGATCCGCTGACTAAATAAATTTAATATTGTCACTAAGTATAATTCAAACTCAGAGTTTTGAAGGCTTAAATATCACGCCCAGCCTCAGATTGAGAAGCTTGCTCAGAACGCCTAGCCAAACACTTCTCACACATCAGCTGGTTTTCTGAATCTGGTCGAAACTCCAAAGTACACTCTGCACAGATCCGCTTTCTCTTGGTCATGCTAATTACAAGATTATATAACCATTTCATCTCGTTAACTTTCTTTTTAGATTTAACACGCAAAACAACGATTATGATTTTTAAGAAAATTTTCTTACTAAAAATCTATTAAGGACTCTATGATGAGAAGAAATTCTGTACAATAGAAAGATTGTCTCTGAGACAAATTAATGAAATCGGTTACAAAAATAAATTAAAAAGGAATAATAATGACCCCCCTTAGACGCCAAATTAAACGTGTCTCGGAGACAAAAGGACTCACTATTAAGCAAATAGTGAACTTATGTGAGTGCAGTCGCTCGCATTTTTATAAGGTTTTGGATGGTCAAAGAACACCGAGTAAAGATTTACAGAACAAGTTAATGGATGTTCTAGAATTAGATAGAACTGAATTCGATGCACTACTTAATTCGCCTGAATCGTCTGAGATTCGAAGTTCTGAGGCCGCTAGTCATGATAAGAGCACGAAAAAGAACTCTTTTATTTTAACTACCGCTCAATATTTAAAAAGCCACGCCATTCTATTCACAGCGTTAACCTTACTCACAGTTATCAGTTTAGGGGTTTACTTTAAAGGGGCCACCCTGACCAGTAACACGGTGGATCTCGAATTAAAGACTGGTTATGGAACTAAGTTCATAAAAGATGTCACTATTCCAGATGGCTCTCCCATTGCAGTAAATACGAGCTTTATAAAAACCTGGCGAGTTCAAAATGTTGGTACAATTGCTTGGCAAAATAAACGCCTGCAACGTGTTACACCTCAAGACCCCAATTTATGCTACTCAGTTAACAGTGTGGAACTTCCCACTGTAAGACCAGGTGAAGTCATTGATATATCAGTAGAGTTTACAACGCCTCCTTATCCAGGCACTTGCCGTACAGATTGGAAAATGGTTGATTTAAATGGCAACTTCACTTTTCCAAGTAAACAGGGGCTTTACAGTATTATCCATGTAGTGGAAGCAACTCTTTAAGTACACACAGAAATACTCTGCTTTTTACGTATCCATAAAAAAGCCCTAACGGTTACCTAGGGCTTTGACATCTAATTTAATAAAATGAAATCTATACTCAATCACTCAATTAAGAGCATTGGTATTACATGGCAGCACGGAAGATTTCTGAAATTTCTTCTGCAGTAGCCTGAATTGGATTGGTAAACCCACACGCATCTTTTAATGCATTTTCAGTTAAGGTTGGAATGTCATCAGCTTTCGCACCTAGCTGCTCAATACCTGAAGGAATACCCACATCAGATGCTAATTTAACGATGGCATCAATCGCCGCTTCTGCGCCCTGCTCTACAGTCAATGAACTTACATCAACACCCATGGCTTTTGCCACATCCGTTAGTCGCTCAGGGCAAGCCTTGGCATTAAAGCGCTGTACGTGAGGTAATAAAATTGCGTTACATACGCCATGTGGTAAGTCATAGAAACCACCTAATTGGTGTGCCATGGCATGCACATAACCAAGTGATGCATTATTAAATGCCATCCCCGCCATAAACTGTGCATAAGCCATTTGCTCGCGCGCTTCAATGCTTTCACCGTTTTGTACAGCTTCACGTAGATTGGCTTGGATTAATTCAATGGCTTTAATTGCAACTGCATCTGTAATTGGCGTAGCTGCGATTGATACATACGCTTCAATGGCATGTGTCAGTGCATCCATTCCCGTTGCAGCTGTCAATGACGCTGGTTTTGCTAGCATCAGCTCTGGGTCGTTTACTGAAATAAGCGGCGTAGTATGTTTATCAACAATCGCCATTTTTATGTGGCGCGCCTCATCGGTAATGATACAGAAGCGCGTCATTTCTGATGCCGTTCCTGCTGTGGTGTTAATTGCAATCAGCGGTAACATCGGCTTTGCAGATTGATCAACGCCTTCATAGTCAGCAATTTTTCCGCCATTAGCGGCAACTAATGCGATGCCTTTTGCACAATCATGCGGAGAGCCACCACCCAGTGATATAACAAAATCACATTGGTTGTCAGATAAGATTTTTAACCCTTGCTCAACATTGCCAATGGTTGGGTTTGGTTGCGTGCCATCAAAAACAGCCGTTTGCACGTCACGTTCAGTTAATAAAGCTTGTACTTGAGCCACAACACCAATTTTATTTAATACTTGGTCGGTAACGATAAGGCCCTTTTTAAAACCTTGTGCTTGAATGCTGTCGGCGGCATCCTTCAAACAACCTGCACCCATAAGATTTACTGTTGGAATATAAAACGCTGAAGTCATAATGTGAATTTCCCATTCAATTAGATTTGATCTCTTACTACTGTTTTGAGTGTGGCAGGGTACAAAGAAAAATAATTGATCTAAAACAAGGTTTTAAATTTAGGAACGTAAACTTTAGTCGTAGTGATTATAAAACATACCCATCCTGATGGATGGGTATGTTTTATTTTATTTAATGGCTGTGGATTGGCGCACTCAAGCTTCTATAAAACAAAGTGGTCACTCGCTCTTCTGGTAACCAGTTTGAATAAGTTAAATTCAACACTGAGAGCGGCTTCTCAGCAAGCACCTCTTCAAGCGATTTTCCACCGCTCATTGCTGATACCATGGCACTTTTAGCTTGTAATAGTAATGCGCGATACGTTTCGAGTGCCTGCTTGTCAGTAACTGGGCCGTGACCTGGGATCACTTTAGTATCGCTATTTATTCTTGATAAGGTTTGCTCTACCGCGTTTATCACCCCATCGAGAGAACCACCACTGTCGACATCTACAAAAGGTAAACTGCCTAAATTAAAGAAAATATCTCCCATGTGTACTGCATTGGCATTCTTGTAAAAAATAACAGCATCGCCATCTGTGTGAGCATGGGCGTAGTGCCAAAGCTGCGCATGCTCATTGTTAAAATGAAGCGTCATATCTTGGCTGAAACTTAAAACAGGCAGATATTTAGACCCTTCACCATGCTTTTCTTTCAAACGGCTATAAACATTATGATGAGCAATGACATGACTCCCAGCTTTGGCAAAGTTCTCATTTCCACCAGTGTGATCGCCATGATGATGTGTATTAATTACAAACTCAGGCGCACCGGGTTTTAACTGACTAATTTGTTTTTTAATGTCATCACTGAGCTTGGCGAATTGGTCGTCTACCAAATAAATACCATCATCGCCCGTGCTAATTGCAATATTACCGCCTCGCCCATAAAGCACATGTAGGTTTTCAGACAATGCCTCTAGCTTAAACTTGACGTTTGCGATGCTTGTAAACGACGCGCTGAGTAAAGACGCCGCGATTAATATCGGTAATGTTTTCATGATGACTCTCAGTTTTCGTTATTATTAATAATTCACTACTTAAGTTTAAGCAGCCTGTATCAAAATATAGCTACGAAATAAAAACATAAAAGGATTGATTAAAACTGCTATAAAAAATGCCCACCGAGGTGAGCATTGATTTGAATGGAAAATATTTAGTTAAACTATAAGTTTTCTTCGGCAAATGAGGCCAAACGACTTCTCACCACACCATTAAGATTGATGGTGGCGCTGCCTTCAAAATGTTTAAACCGTTCAACTAAGTAGGTCAACCCCGAGGTCACTGGGGTTAAATAATTACTATCTATTTGTGCCAAGTTACCTGTACAAATGAGTTTTGTGCCTTCACCGCATCGAGTAATGATGGTTTTCAATTGTGAAGCGGTTAAGTTTTGGCTCTCATCTAAAATCACCACCGCATTTTGGATACTGCGGCCTCGCATAAAGTTTACTGACTTAAATTGAATGTTAGCCTTTTCCATAATGTAGTTACGGCTTGAAATAGGACTTTCATCATTCTTGTGTAGCACTTCAAGGGTATCGGTAATAGCCGCAAGCCAAGGTGCCATTTTTTCTTCTTCTGTGCCGGGAAGAAAACCTATACTCTCTGCGATTTCAGGAGTATTACGAGTGACAATAACCTTGTCATAAACCTTCTTCTCAATCACCATCTCCAACGCACAAGCCAAAGCAAGGAGTGTCTTACCGCAACCGGCTGGGCCTGTGAGAATGACCAGTTCTATTTCTGGGTCTAATAAAGCATCAAGTGCCATGCCTTGATAAATATTTTTCGGTGAAACGCCCCAAGCTTGTTGATGCATAAGGCGCTCTACCCCGAGATCTTTGAGAGTAATATGTTTTTCGTCATACCCCACCACTCGCGCTGCAAAGTGATCAGTTTCATCAACGATGTACTCATTGCTGAAAACGTCTTCAATGCGCTCTTTAGGTATATGATGCAAGGTGTAGCGCCCTTGCTGCTCTGAGCTACATTCGCCAACACTTTGCCAAAAGTCACCTTGGAACTTTTTAAATCCAGAGCTGAGCAATTTAATATCGTCAATGAGTTGGTCTGTTCGATAGTCTTCTACAAACTTTAGTCCGGCCCCTTTTGCTTTGAGGCGCATGTTAATGTCCTTGGTGACCAGCACAACCTTAGTATTGCTGTACTGTTGTTGCAGATGAATTGCACAGTTAATGATCCTGTGGTCGTTTTCATTGCCCGGTAAACCAGAGACATTATCTGGGAATAAATGGTCGTTAATAATAATAAGTCGGCCACATTTTTCTATTGTGTCCTCCCCAGTGGTATTTGGCAGCTTCACCCCTTCTAACATTTGCTCAGGAGAAGCATCTCTTAAAATATCTTCAAGACCGCGTATAGCAACACGTGCATCACGGCTTACATCACGTTTTCTGTCCTTAATATGATCAAGCTCTTCTAACACTGTCATGGGGACGACTACATCGTGCTCTTGGAAAGAGAGGTATGCGAGGGGTTCGTGGAGTAGTACGTTAGTGTCGAGCACGTACATTTTTTTATCGACATCTTGAGCTTTTACCATAGCATCTTCCTATCGTTGCATTGATACCGCGACAGCCATGGCGTTTGATGACGTTGCCATCAAAAACTCATGGCCACACTGTAAGTTTAGCCTATCTGTCATAAAAGTCTGTTTTATGACAGAAATAGAGTGTGTTTATCTTTAAGGCGTAAATTTTGTTCAAACCAAAGTTCAATACACCGCTCAATTCCCTTCACTAAATCAAAAGATTTCGACTATCTTAAAAGGCAGTGATTTATCTGCGCGCTACTGGATCCTCAAAAGCATAAAATTGCCTGATAAACAAGATTGAATAGGCCCTTGCTTACGGTTAACATAGCCGCCTTTTTTCTGCTAAGTCGAGACAAACATGAATTTTTCCTTAGGTCAGCGCTGGATCAGTGATACTGAATCAGATTTAGGATTAGGTACCATCGTAGCTTTAGAGGGGCGACAGCTTACGATTTTATTCCCTGCCAGTGGAGAAAACCGCGTTTACTCAGTACAAGAAGCACCGGTGACTCGTGTAATTTTTAATCCCGGTGATGTTATTCGCAGTGTCGAAGAGTGGGAACTAGAGGTAGAAACCGTTGAAGAACAAAATGGCATTCTGAGCTATCACGGTATTCGCCTCGATACAGAAGAAAAAACCACGCTAAAAGAAACGTTTTTAGACCACTTTATTAAATTTAATAAGCCACAAGATCGCTTATTCGCAGGTCAAATTGATAGATTCGACCGTTATACCTTGCGCTATAACACATGGCAGCACCAGTTCACCCGTCAGCAATCGCATTTAAAAGGTCTAATTGGCCAACGTGCCAGCCTTATCCCACACCAGTTATATATTGCAGATGAAGTGGGCCAACGTCACGCGCCACGCGTTTTACTTTCAGATGAAGTAGGTTTAGGTAAAACCATCGAAGCGGGCATGATTTTACATCAACAAATTTTAACTGGCCGTGCTAGTCGCGTTTTAATCGTTGTGCCTGAAAACTTACAGCACCAATGGTTAGTTGAAATGATGCGTCGTTTTAACTTGTACTTCTCTATCTTCGATGAAGAACGTTGCGACGAAGCTTTTGCCGACTCTCCAAACGTATTTGAGACTGAGCAACTGGTATTGGTGAGTCTTGAGTTCATCACTAAAAAACGCCGCTGGTTTGAACAAGCCACTTTGGCTGATTGGGATCTATTGATCATCGATGAAGCCCACCACTTAACAGTAACTAAAGAAAAGCCAAGCACAGAATACCTGCGTATTGCGGAGCTTAGCCAAGATATTCCGGGTTTAATTCTTCTAACAGCTACCCCAGACCAACTTGGCCACTACAGTCACTTTGCTCGTCTGCAGCTGTTAGACCCAGATCGCTTCTACGATTACGACGCTTTTGTTGAAGAAGAAAGCCACTATAAAGAAGTCGCTGATGCCGCTAACCAGCTATTACAGCAAGGCGAGCTAGATGAAAAGAATCAGACGACTTTAAAGACTCTGTTAAAAGAAACTGACATCACTGAATTACTAGCCAAAGCGCAAAGCGGTGATGACGCAGCAAAGCAAGAAATCTTGTCGATGCTATTAGACCGCCACGGTACAGGTCGTATCTTATTCCGTAATAGTCGCAGTGGCATTGATGGTTACCCAAGCCGAAAGCTACATAGCTACCCAGTTGAATTACCTAAGCAATACAAAACCGCCATGTCTGTGATGGGTAATATGGGTGGCATTCAAACACCTGAAAAATCTGCATTACGCGCTCTGTTCCCTGAAAAAATCTTCCAAGAGTTCGAAGGCGCTGGTAGTAGCTGGGCGGGTTTCGACCCTCGAGTTGAGTGGTTAATTGCCAAACTCAAAGAGCTTAAGCACGAAAAGGTGTTATTGATCTGTGCCGAAGCACAAACCGCCATCAACCTTGAACAAATTTTACGTGAGCGCGAAGCCATTAAGTCAGCGGTTTTCCACGAAGGCATGAGCATTGTTGAACGTGACCGTGCAGCCGCTTACTTCGCCGACGAATACGACAGCGCACAAGTATTACTATGTTCTGAAATTGGTTCTGAAGGCCGCAACTTCCAATTCTCACACAACATTGTGCTGTTCGATTTACCGCTGAACCCAGACTTACTAGAGCAGCGTATTGGCCGCCTTGACCGTATAGGTCAGAAATTCGACATCAACATTCATGTGCCTTACTTTGAAAATACCGCGCAAGAAGTGTTATTGCGTTGGTACCATGAGGGCCTAGATGCATTCGAAACCACCAGCACAACAGGTCAGCTTCTTTACAAAGAGTTCAGCGATGACTTATTAGAGTTTATCAGTGAGCATAACTGTGACGAAGAAGAACTAGACCCACTTTTAGAGCAAGCGGCAAAACAAAACGCACAACTGCGTAAACAAATGGAACAAGGTCGTGACCGTTTATTAGAGCTACACTCGAGTGGTCAGGGTAAATCAGATGCATTAGCTGCTGAAATTGAACAGCTTGATGACGATGTTGTACTACCTGCTTACATGATCAATGTATTTGATATGTTTGGTGTTAACCAAGAGGATAAAGGCGAAAACACCATTATCTTGAAGCCAACAGAGCACATGCTTAACCCGTCTTTCCCATGTTTGCGCGATGATGGCATTACTGTGACGTTTGACCGTGCAACCTCTCTTTCACAGGAAGATGCGCAGTTTATCAGTTGGGATCACCCTATGGTACAAGGCACCATGGACATGATCTGTGACGATGACTTTGGTTGTGCGTCTGTGGCATTACTGAAAAACAAAAAACTACCTGCAGGTACCTTCTTTGTTGAGTTAATTTTTGTCGCTGAAGCCTCTGCACCAAAAGCGTTGCAAGTTGGTCGTTTCTTACCGCCAACACCTATTCGCGTATTACTCGATAAAGCAGGTAATAACCTAGCTGAAAATGTGGCCTTTGATGCATTCAACAACCAGCTTTCGGCAGTTGGTCGCCAAACGGGTAGTAAACTGGCAAATGCGTTACAGCCAGCTATTCACCCACTCATTACTAAAGCAAATGAATTAGCGGGTGCTGAGTTAGTAACGCTTAAAGCGGCTGCACAAGAGAAAATGCAAACCTCGTTAAACGAAGAGCAAGGTCGTCTTGTGGCACTAAAAGCCATCAACCCGAATATTCGTGATGAAGAAATTCAGGTTTTCGATAAGCAAAAAGCGCAATTAGATGAGTTTATTGAAAAAGCGCAATTGAAACTCGATGCGATCCGCTTAATTGTGGTGTCTCACTAATATCAGTGTGTTTTCATTTAAACCTAAAACGCCCAGTTTATTCTGGGCGTTTTTAAATATAACAAAAAGCCAACTAAAATAACTCTACATCCATTTGATAGCCGTCTTCATCGTCAATATCTACCTCAGCACCTTGCATAAAGCAGATGTCTTGCTGCGTTGCTGAAATGACGCCTTCTAAATCTCCAACTAATGATTTCATTTCTTTTAAAATATGCACAAAAGTAATGTTCACTTCATTAGAGTTGCTCAAGTGCTCAGAGACTTCATCAAAAGTGTCGGTTATTGAATCGATTATAAATTCCTCTTGATCTGGTTCAAGAGCCAGTTTTGGTAACTGCAACTGCATATTTGTCGCCAAACGTTCGATGCTTTCTCCCGCATCAGCTTGATGTCCGTGCAAACTTTTAACTAAATCCTGTAATGAATGGCGAATATTCGTAAAAGCAAAATGGGTTTTCTCGCCTTGTTTGACTAACATGTCATTGGTTTCCATTAATCTCATTTTTGCATCTGTGGCACCAAGGACTGTAGGTAAAACATCTTTGAAACGACCATACTTTTCTGCATTGTGCAAAGGCATGTTTTTCACTAAAAGAGTTACTTTTGGATAATTAATAATCGTACGGCAGCCAAAATCTATAAAGCGCTTATTAGTTCTACAACTCTCTAATAACTCTTGCTCAATGGGCGATAACAAGCCTGAACTACAAAAAGTATGATTTTTACCATTGAAGTCAAACAATACAGAACAGTTCAAACCAAGGTGAGAAGTTAAATCAAGCAATTGTTTTGCTAAAGAGTCTAATTGACGAATACCGTAGGTCATCTCTACAAAGCGCATGACTAAACCCAGTTCACTATTCCCTGTCATCACATCCATTGCCGTGCTGTGGACACTTTGAATCTCTGTTTTAAGTGAATCTCGCTCTGTCTTATATTTTGCAGACACTTTAAGCTTAGCAATTAGCTCAACCGTATCGAAAGGCTTAAGTTGGTAATCATCCGCTCCAGCTTCATAACCTAACATTCGCTCTCTAAGCGTGGTTTTGCCTGATAGAAATACAACGGGGATGTCTTTGGTTTCTGCCGTCGATTTTAAAATCTCACAGCATTCGTAACCATTTTGCCCAGGCATTTCAACATCCAGTAAGATCACATCTGGCAATTTCGTCTTTGCTAATTCAATCCCTTCAGGGCCATTAAAAGCGTGTGACACATTAAATACGCCATCGGCAGCTTTTCTTACTACCTTATGGATAAAATTATCATCGTCGATTAAAAGTACTTTGATATCCATACTAACTATGCCGTTTGAATATATTCTCTTTTCAGTATAGAAAGTGACCTTTAAAATACTAAACAATCCTTAAAGTGATCAGACTCTATTCGATTTAAATCAAACTTGAGTTAATAAATTCATTTTTGCTCAAAGAAAATCATGGCAACTCGTCGATTTTTACGAACGACTATAACGAAATATGTGATATAACATTTTTACAATATTTCATCTCACTTCCCCTCGCCAAAAAGGAATGTCATGCACTCTTTGCAGCAATCAGAAAATTCAAATGACGCCCCCGTGATCTTAGCGCTCGTCACTGCCATGTTATTTTGGGGTGCAAGTTGGATTTCAGGTAAAATCATTGCCGACATGGCCCCCGCTAAATTGACCGTTTTTTATCGATTAGCATTGGCATCTATCAGTATGTTGCCCATTTTGTTTTTAGTGAAAAGATTCAAACTGGTGAATATACGCTTTGCGAAACCAGCTTTACTTTGGTCTTTGCCGGCAGGCCTATTGCTAGCTGGTTACAATCAATTATTCTTCTTAGGCTTACATGATGGTTTACCGGGTAAAGGTGGTATGTTGGTGACTACAATAAACCCGATTATGACGTTTGCTTTAGCGGCTATTTTTAATCAACAAAAATTTAAACCGTTACAACTGCTCGGCATGGTGCTCGGCCTTTGTGGCGGAATGATGATGATTGAAATTTGGCACTTTGATACTGCGCAGATTTTCGCATCAGGTAATTTATTCTTTGTACTTGCCGCACTCACTTGGGCATTTCTAACTCTGGCCAGCCAACGCGGCACACAATTTGCTGATTTTATGACATTCAGTGCGTTGATGTACTTATGGGCCAGTATATTGAGCTATGTATTTGCGTTCGATTTAAATCCGTTTTCTTCAATCTCAAACTACCCTGATGTTTACTGGCACCACATGTTATTTCTATCTGTCATAGTGGTTAGCATTGCGACCAGTGTGTTCTTCTTAGCCAACCAAAAAATTGGCCCTAGCCGCTCTAGTTCGTTTATTTTTGTAGTGCCTGTTACGGCAATGGGGTTATCAGTTTGGTACTTTGGTGAAACCATACCATTAAGTGTGGCAATAGGCGGTGCACTGGCGCTTTCAGCTGTCTACTTAATTAATACCAGCAAGCAATAAATGAGGTAAAACTTTACTCACTTTGTTAGGTTGTGTTTTAAGCATTTAAACCCTAGACTTTAGTAGGACTTAGCAGCTTAACAAGTGAGTAATTGCTCCACTGAAGCGCTAAGTTCGACAACAAGCATTAATCAAAAATTCGTTGCTAATAATAATAAAATGACTGGCCCTAGGCCTTTGGAGTTATGTGTGAAGTTTAAACACAAAATCATCGTCATATCCTCACTGGTCTTATTGCTTGCGCTCACCGTGCTGTCTGTAAAGCAATATTTCTCGCTAAAAAGTAATCTTGAAAAACAAGTAGAACAAAGTGTTACTGAGATCATACAAGGGATCAGCAACACGGTTACTGCACAGATGCAAGGCAGTGCAAATTTAGCTAGCCTAACCACTGACTTAGTCGCGCAAGCGGGAAGCTTAAACGAAGCTGCGCCGCTGCTTGCTCAGCAAAAACTGCAACAAGAATTCATTCTCATAGGGTATGGTGAAGAACGTACGGGTAAGTATGTTGCCAGTGATCCAAGCTGGAACCCAGGCCCGACTTGGGACCCAAGAAAGCGCCCTTGGTATCAAGATGCTAAAAACGCAGGCAAGTTGATTGTGACTGCGCCTTATGCCGATTCAGTATCGAAAGAAATCCTCGTTTCAATTGGCACACCGGTTAAAAAGTCAGGTCAATTTCATGGTGCTATTTTCTTTGACGTGAGCTTGGCAAAGCTCAGTAACATGATTAACTCTTTTAATCTATTCGATGCTGGTTTTGCTTTTATGGTGAGTAAAGACGGCACCATTATTTCGCACCCTAACAGCACATTAAACGGTGAGAAAGCCTCTAAGTTTTTAGGTAACACACAATTTAGACAAACTATGCAGAGTATTGAACTCAATGGCAAAGAGCACATTCTGGTATTCCAACAAGTGGAAGGGTTTGACTGGTTAGTAGGTGTTGCACTTGAAAAAGACAAAGTATTTGCCGCAGTTGATAACTTAACCAGTGACTCAATCACTTTCACTGTTTTGTTCGTAATTGTTGGTGTTGTACTACTTTCTCTTGTGATTAATATTCTCCTTAAACCGCTAGAAGATATTAACGACGCCATGGCGAATATTGCAAAAGGCAATGCTGACTTAACTGTGCGCTTAAATACAGATAGTGATCCTGAATTTGCAGAGCTTGCAGAAAACTTCAACTTATTTACCGCACGTCTTCAGGGGATCATAGAGCAAATTCAAAGCCTAGGTCGCGAAATTCTGGCAGATGCCAAACAAACCTCTAACGAGGCAAACCAATCTCGACAAGAAATTTCTCGCCAAGTTAATGCACTAGGTGCGTTAGTCGAGGCGACAGCCAGCATGTCTGATACCGAACAGCGTGTTGCAAATACCGCACAAGAAGCCGCCTCTGCGATTCAAAATACAGATACAGCTGCGCAAGATGGTCAAAAAGTTGTTTCAGAAACTACCTCTTCAATTGCGCAATTATCCGAGCAAATAAGCGATGCTGTTAATGTTGTGAATGAACTTGAAGTCTCAACAAGTGGTATTGAACAAATTCTATCTGTGATCAATGGCATTGCTGAGCAAACTAACCTGTTAGCACTGAATGCGGCAATTGAAGCAGCCCGTGCCGGTGAATCAGGTCGAGGCTTTGCGGTAGTTGCCGATGAAGTCAGAACACTTGCACAGCGCACACAAGAAGCGACTACTGAAATCAAATCGATGATTGATCAACTGCAAGCTGGTGCTATGAGTGCAGTTCAAGTTATGAAACAAAGTCAGCAAGTGGTACAAACGACGGTAGGTAAAGCCGATGAAACCAAACATGCCCTTGATGCGATACGAGACTCAATTGCACATATTGTTGATTTAAATATGCAAATCGCCAATATGCTACATGAACAAAGACAAGTGGTCACAGACGTCAATGACAATGCCTCTGAAATTCGTATTATCTCAGATACCGTGCTTTCTCAAGCTGCCAATGTCGACCAAACCATGCAGTCACAGTTTGATAAAATTGCTCATCAAGAGGATATGCTTGAGCAGTTTAAAGTTTAGCGAAAATCGATAACTTTAAGGATTTAAAACAGACTCCTATGAGTCTGTTTTTGTATGCGAAGTTAACTCGCTTATTACCTTTGCCTTAGGGTAGAATAGCGCCCTTGCTAAAAACGAGGTATTACTGTGCTACTTAACTATGCTCCCCCACTAGACCCATATTTAGATATTCTGTATCAAGATGACGATATGTTGGTTATCAATAAGCCCAGTGGATTGTTAACAGTACCCGGTAAAGACCCAAAACATGCCGATTGTGCAATTGCGCGAGTAAACCGTGTTTTTCCAAGTGCGAGAATAGTCCATCGTTTAGACATGGCAACTTCAGGCGTACTGTGTTTGGCCATGCACAAAGAAGCCCATCGTTTTTTAAGCATTCAATTTCAAGATAGATTGACCAACAAGTATTACATTGCCCGTGTGCATGGTAAATTAGCGCAGCCTACAGGCTCAGTTGATTTACCGCTAACATGCGATTGGCCTAACCGACCAAAACAAATGGTGTGTCACGAAAGTGGTAAACCGTCTTTGACACATTTTGAAGTGTTAGACTATGAAGCAGCTGCAACGCGCGTAAAACTCACTCCTATCACAGGGCGCTCACATCAGTTGAGAGTACACATGTTATCACTGGGTCATGTGATCTTAGGTGATAGGTTATATGCTAAAGATGAAGCGCTAGCCGCAGCAAACCGTCTACAATTGCATGCTGAAATGCTGCAAATCGCACATCCTCGCAGCGAAGAGATGATGACTTTTACCACGCCAGCACCGTTTTAAATAAAAGCGCCGCATTTTATCTTGCGGCGCTTCTTATCATTTAGCTAGATAACCTAAGCTCAGGTTAGATAAAAAATTACTGCTTAAAAAGATCAAGGGCACTGGCCGTCATAGCGCGCACGCCCGTATGAACTGCCAATTCATAATCTGGCGCAAACTTACTAGAATGCAATGAAGGTAAAGGCTCACCACTTTGCATTGCTGCTTTGTAGCTGTTTGGCTCAACTCCACCTAACCAAAAAATGGTGATGGGAATGTTTTCTTCGGTGCGACCGAATAGGCCAAAGTCTTCACCCGCCATTACAGGCTCAGCCTTTACAACCTGAGAGTCACCTAACTCTTGTTTTATACTGCTTGTCATACGAGTTGCAAGTTCAGGGTTGTTATAAGTTGATGGAATAGACTCTGATTCATGTACCACAACTTCTGGGTAAAGCGACTCATCTAACCCTGCACTTTGTGCAATACCCGCCGTTAAGCGTTTAATCGCCGCAATTTGTTGCTCTCGCACCGCAGGGTCGTATGAGCGTAGAGTTAGCTGTAACTTCACTTCATTTGAAATAATATTATGCTTTGAGCCACCGTGAATTGAACCGACAGTGATAACAGACGGCTTAAGCGGTGAGATTTCTCGACTAGTAATGGTTTGTAGTCCTAACACAATACGAGACGCTAATACCACAGGATCTATCGTTGTGTGTGGATAAGCACCATGTCCGCCTTTACCTTTGACAGCGATATCGACCGAATCAACGTTCGCTAAAGCATAACCTGGTGCAATTGCTACTTGCCCTGCAGGAAGCGATGCGCTGGTGTGTAAACCCAAAACATAATCAGGCTTTGCAAACTGCTTAAATAGCCCCTCTTTGATCATGGCTTTGGCACCACCACCGACTTCTTCTGCAGGCTGGGCCACCATCATCAACGTCCCTTGCCATTGGTCTTTATGCTTCATCAATTGCTCGGCGGTGCCTATCATACTGGTCATATGAATATCATGAGCACAACCATGCATAACCCCGACTTGGTTATTATGCTTATCTAACACTTTTACTTTTGACGCATAAGGTTTACCAGTTTGCTCAACAATGGGTAATCCATCTGTATCAGCACGGATCATCACAGTTGGGCCGTTACCATTTTTATATAAACCAACAACCCCATAGCCCCCTACATTACTAGTCACCTCAAAACCAAGTTGCTTTAGCTCTTTCGCTAAGCGCTTGCCTGTTTGTTCTTCTTGATAAGAAAGCTCTGGGTTTTGGTGCAGGTGCAAATAGAGCTGATTTAGTTTAGGTAGGCTTTGTTGTACAGATTTATTTAAATCTAAGGCATGTAAATTAGTACTTAGCATTAACGCTAAGCCAAGGCTCAATTTTTTCATGTTGTTGTTTTTATCTAGTCTATTAAGTGAACATTAAACTTAACAGCTTGCGGTGATTAACGCCAATAGCTAACAGTCTAATGTTCACCGTGTTTTTTGCCAAAGCCTAGAGAGAGTATTGCGACGCTTCTGCATCGAACCAAATACTGTATTTATTGCCAAGCCACAGGCAGAAGTTAAAAAAGTAACCAACCCCTAACATGATGACGCCGCCAGCTAGTGCAGGTTGACTTACAAGCCCAAGTAAACAAAACAGGTAACCGCTGATGTGGCAAGTAAAGATAGCACGCAGCGTTGCCCGTTTAGAGGGCGTCAAATTCATATAATTCAGTCCAAACCACCATTTCACCCATAAAGGTGCGCCTTGCCATAAATCTTTTTGTGTTTTCATATCTAACCTCGTTTGTTGTAATGTTTCGACATTTACTTCTAAAACGGAGGCAAGGCATTTTAATGATTCAAAACTGGCATTATGGCCGCTTTCAATGCGCTGAATTGTCCGAACATTCAATCCAGACATTTCAGCCAATTGCTCTTGGGTTAGGTGACGACTCATTCTTAACTGTTTTAAAATCATTTCTGTTTGATCCCTTGCTTCCAACGAGGTCACTATGGGTAAGTCAAATAAACTAAACCACGACTTTTACCCGACTCGAAATTTTTATCTTTATAATTCATGAATATAAAAACATTATTTTCAAACTTGATAAGTTAATTTGAGAGTTATACCTGTCCTCTTAAATAAGCTACCTATTTTGGAGATTGCCATTAATATAACCTTTCAAGAAAAAAAAGCCCGCAAGTGCGGGCTTCAAATTTCAAGTTGAGCTATTCAGCGCTGTCAGAAGCAATTTCATCTTCTAACGGCTCTGCCTTTGTAAACTCAATTTCATATTCGTCTACACGCTGTAAGCCTCGAGGAAGTTTATTACCACGACGACCACGTTCACCATAGTAATGCTCTAAGTCACTAGGTTTAAGGGTTAGTTTGCGCTTACCTGCATGTAAGGTAACCGATGCACCGTCTGGCACACACGCAAGCACTTTTACAAACTCTTCACGGGCCTGCACTTTCGCACTTGGAATAGAAATGATTTTATTACCTTTACCTTTGGCAAGTTTAGGTAAATCTCGCAGTGGGAAGATAAGCATACGACCTTCATTCGAAATCGCCATACAACGATCGGTGGCCACGTCATTTACCGTAAGTGGTGCTAACAACTCAGCTCCTTTTGGCACGCTAACCAAAGCTTTACCATTTTTATTACGGCTGACTAAATCACTAAAGCTAGCTATAAAGCCATAACCACCATCGGTGGCCATTAAATAGTGTTCGTCATCATCGCCCATCACGACATGCTCAAATGTGGCACCGGCTGCAAGACTGAAACGCCCTGTCATCGGTTCACCTTGGCTTCGTGCAGATGGTAGGCTATGTGCATCCGTTGCAAATGCTCGGCCTGTACTGTCTAAGAAGACGGCTGGCTGATTGCTCTTACCTTTTGCAGAGGCCTTATATTCATCACCTGCTCGGTAATTAAGCCCTTCAGCATCAATATCATGGCCTTTTGCAACTCGCGCCCAGCCCTTTTCTGATAATACAACCGTTACTGACTCTGATGGAATTAAGTCTTTCTCGCTTAATGCCTTTGATTCACCACGCTCAATGACAGGAGAACGACGTTCATCGCCATATAGCTCTGCGGCTTCTTGAATCTCTTTTTTCATCAAGGTCGACATACGACGCTCTGAACCAAGCGTTTGTTCTAGCTTGTCACGCTCTGCTGCAAGTTCATCTTGCTCGCCTTTGATTTTCATCTCTTCTAGCTTCGCTAAATGACGAAGTTTTAAATCTAAAATTGCTTCGGCTTGTTTATCAGATAAGTTAAAGCGCGACATTAACTCCGCTTTTGGGTTATCTTCATGGCGAATAATTTCAATAACTTCGTCGATATTTAAGAAGGCAATCATTAAACCTTCTAAAATGTGTAAACGCGCTAAGACTTTATCTAGACGATACTGTAAACGACGACGCACTGTTTCACGGCGGAACACTAGCCACTCAGCGAGAATTGAACGTAAGTCTTTAACTTGCGGTCTGCCATCTAGACCAATCATGTTTAAGTTAACACGGTAGCTCTTTTCTAAATCTGTGGTTGCAAATAGGTGCGCCATCAGTGGCTCAACTTTTACACGGTTAGAGCGCGGCACAACCACAATACGAGTTGGGTTTTCATGATCTGATTCATCGCGTAAGTCGGCCACCATCGGCAGCTTTTTCGCGGTCATTTGTGCTGCGATTTGCTCTAATACTTTTGCGCCCGAACACTGATGCGGTAATGCTGTGATCACAATCTCACCGTGTTCTTCGGTATAAACCGCACGCATTTTAATTGAGCCTTTACCCGTGGTATAAATCTTTTGAATATCAGCTTTAGGGGTAATGATTTCAGCATCTGTCGGGTAATCTGGGGCTTGCACCACTTCTAACAACTCTTCAAGGGTTGTTTTAGGCTTATCAAGTAAAGTACAACAAGCAGAAGCTAACTCACGAACATTATGTGGGGGAATATCTGTCGCCATGCCCACCGCAATACCCGTTACGCCGTTGAGCAAAATATGCGGTAAACGCGCAGGTAACACCTGAGGTTCATCCATGGTGCCATCAAAGTTCGGGATCCAGTCCACAGTGCCTTGACCGAGTTCTTTTAACAGCACTTCTGAGAATTTAGATAATCGGGCTTCAGTATAACGCATTGCCGCAAACGATTTAGGGTCGTCCGCAGCACCCCAGTTGCCTTGACCATCAACAAGCGGATAGCGGTATGAGAACGGTTGCGCCATTAATACCATGGCCTCATAACACGCACTATCGCCGTGCGGATGGTATTTACCAAGTACGTCACCTACCGTACGAGCCGACTTTTTATATTTAGCTGCAGCCGATAAACCCAGCTCGCTCATCGCATAAACAATGCGACGTTGAACTGGTTTTAAGCCATCACCAATATGTGGTAATGCTCGGTCCATGATCACGTACATGGAATAGTTTAAATAGGCGTCTTCGGTAAAGCGCCCCATGGTTTGCTGTTCTATGCCCTGTAAGGACAAAGCTTGCGGATCTGTCATATCACGCCCTATTGTTATTATCTTTATACGCTCAATACATTGAGTTTAAACGTACAAAGCCGCTAGCGGATAGTCCTGATAGCGGCAACTCAATTTTAAAATCTATTCTTATACTTCGGCTTTATCGCCATGGGCTTCTAGCCATACTTTTCTGTCACCCGAGCGCTTTTTAGCCAATAACATATCCATCATTTCTAATGTGTGTTCTTCTTCATCGAGTGTTAACTGGACTAAACGGCGAGTGTTTGGATCCATGGTCGTTTCGCGCAATTGCATTGGGTTCATTTCGCCCAGACCTTTGAATCGTTGAACGTTTACTTTACCGCGCTTTTTCTCGGCTTCAATGCGGTCTAAAATACCGCGCTTTTCATCTTCATCGAGCGCGTAATAAACGTCTTTACCAATGTCGATTCTAAATAGTGGCGGCATTGCCACAAATACATGGCCAGCTTTGACTAAAGTCGGGAAATGCTTAACGAATAATGCACACAAGAGTGTTGCAATGTGTAATCCATCCGAGTCGGCATCGGCAAGAATACAAATTTTGCCATAGCGTAAACCCGATAAATCGTCCGAATCAGGATCAATACCTAAAGCCACAGAAATATCGTGTACTTCTTGAGAAGCAAGAATTTGTCCTGATTCAACTTCCCAGGTATTTAGGATTTTACCGCGCAGAGGCATGATAGCTTGGAATTCACGATCTCGGGCTTGCTTCGCAGAACCACCTGCCGAGTCACCCTCTACTAAAAATAGTTCTGAGCGCTCTGTTTCACTGCCCGAGCAGTCGGTTAATTTCCCCGGTAATGCAGGACCTGATGTGACCTTCTTACGCACGACCTTTTTCGCCGCACGCATACGCTTTTGCGCATTGCTGATACACAATTCTGCAAGTAGCTCAGCCGTTTCTGTGTGCTCGTTTAACCACAAGCTAAATGCATCTTTAACAATGCCCGAAACAAAAGTCGCACATGAACGCGAAGATAGCTTTTCTTTGGTTTGACCTGCAAATTGCGGGTCTTGCATTTTCACCGATAACACGTAGCTACATTTATCCCAGATATCGTCTGGAGTTAACTTAACGCCTCGAGGCAATAAGTTACGGAATTCACAAAACTCACGCATGGCCTCTAATAGACCTTGGCGAAGACCATTTACGTGTGTACCGCCCTGTGCTGTCGGTATTAAGTTTACGTAGCTTTCTGCGATTGACTCGCCACCTTCAGGTAACCAGTGTAGCGCCCAATCGACACCTTCTGTTGAGCCACTAAAACTGCCAGTGAAAGGCGATTTTGGTAATACTTCGAAACCACTTGCTGCGTCTTTTAAGTAATCTTCAAGACCGGCTTCATAATGCCATTCTTGCGTTTCTTTTGTTTGCTTATTGATAAAGCGAATACGTAAGCCTGGGCATAACACCGCTTTGGCTTTTAGTAAGTGATTAAGCTTAGATAAAGAGAAGTTTGCTGAATCGAAGTAACTGGCATCTGGCCAAAAATGAACCGAAGTACCCGTGTTGCGTTTACCTACGGTGCCTGTCACTTCTAAATCTTGTACTTTGTCGCCATTCTCAAACGCCATTTCATAAACTTGCGCATCGCGACGCACGGTAATTTCGACACGAGTTGATAAGGCGTTTACAACCGAAATACCTACCCCGTGAAGACCACCTGAGAATTGATAGTTTTTATTCGAGAACTTACCACCGGCATGCAGCTTTGTAAGAATAAGCTCAACACCCGGAATACCTTCTTCGGGGTGAATATCAACAGGCATACCTCGACCGTCATCAATAACCTCTAGCGAGTTATCTTCATGTAGGATGACATCAATTTTAGTTGCGTGGCCAGCTAATGCTTCATCAACACTGTTATCTATTACTTCTTGACCTAAATGGTTAGGACGAGTGGTATCTGTGTACATTCCCGGGCGACGTTTTACGGGTTCTAATCCGTTTAAAACTTCTATCGCTTCGGCATTATAATTCTGCTGGCTCATAGCTTAATTCTTTATCTTTTTTATTCGATTTGTTGTACGTGATTTTAAGAAATTTGGCAACGGTGTCAAAGTAGCGTTCAAAACCTACAAAACTATGATCACCGGCAAACTCTACATGTTGCGCGCTTTGTTTGAAATAATCAACCGCTTGCTTAAATGGGAGTACTTCATCACCCATTTGTTGCAGTAACAAAACATTGCTTGGCTGAGAAAGCGTCTCAACATAAAACGACTTTAATGCAGCAACATGCTCTAACGTCAATTCATAATGCATGTCTTGATAGGGATTATACTGCGGTCCCAAGTAATCTGCTAATAATTCAAAAGGCTTAACTGCCGGATTAATCACAACTGCTTTAATGTTATGCAACTGTGATAAATAAGTCGCATAAAAGCCACCTAAAGAACTCCCCAACAACACTGTGTGTTGATCAATTAGCTGGGTAAGCTGAATGATGGCAACTCTAGGATCAAAATGTAAGCGTGGAGAAACATACTCAATATCAGGGTAATGTATTGATATCCATTGTCCAAACTGCTGCGCTTTAAATGAGTTCTCTGAGCTATTAAACCCGTGAATGTAAATTACGCGTTTAACCATATCACCTCTGTTTTAAACGCTGAACGTGAGAACTCAATTAGCCGAACCGCTGGGCCTAAATTTTGCTGCTGCCAATCTGGCGTTTCTTTTGAAAACTGAATCGATGTTGCTGGTGTTGCTAACACAGGCATCTCTCTATAACTTTTCGAGTAATCGTTATGCACATGGCCGTGAATAAGTACCTTTACTTTTTCACTCTCAACCAAAGCATTTAATAGTTGTGGCCCATTTTCTAAAATATGTTTATCTAAATAGCCGTTGATTGGCACTGGATGGTGATGACATAGCGCGAGCACTTGGTTTTCAGTTTCATGCAAATGCGTGTTTATTTCTTCTAAATGATTTTGCGTACACCAACCTGCTGGCGTGTCGCCTTTAGAATTAAGCAGTATTACTTCAATGCCATCTGCGACTAATTTTTTATGTGGCAGTATTTGAGTGTTTTCAATCGCTGTATACTCACTCAATTCATCGTGATTACCCGGCAACCAAAATATAGGACAAGTTAAACTACTTTGCTCAAGGAGCTGTGCAAACAATCGATAAGACTCGACAGTATGATCTTGGGTAATATCGCCACCAAAAATTGCTGCATCTAATTGTTGCGTTGCGAGAAATTCAAATGTCTCCGCTAAGTTGCTGGCTGTATTTACAGAAAAGTATTCACCTTCTCTATTAGCGAATAAGTGGCAATCAGTGAAATGAGCAAGTTTTAGATGGTGGGCCTCAAAAGTATAAGTTTGTTCAAACCATGCCATTATTAACATCCCAGTTTAACGGCACTCGACCACTTTCAAGGCAAGCCATTAACCAATCACCTAAAAAGGCATTAAGCTGATACTTTTCATCTTTGTGATGCATGCTCGGATTTGGGTAACCGTAAGAGGGTTTTATACGCTGATGAAAATCATGATGAACCACTTCAGCCACCTTCGCATCGTGATAAAGGCGCACGGCAAGGTCTAATTCTGGCAAGTAATCACTGATTGTTGAGATTTGTTTGATTGAAATATCTGTGGTGTATTTGGCGCAATCATCAATATGTACTTCATAGCTGGCATTGGCCAATACAATTTGGCGCTTTTCACCCACGACTTCTTCGGGTAACACTTTCAACGCGCGCAAATAGTTACGCTCACATAAAGTAATATACTTAGGGAGTGATTGAATATACTCTTTTCTAGCAACCACAATACTCAACGATACACCTCTTTACTCTACTTGCCATTGTTCCAAAATACGGGCTTTATTTAACGCTAACCATTGTAGACTAATCACAGTCGCAGCGTTATCAATTTCTCCACTGTTAAGACGCGCAATTGCTTCATCATAAGGCATTACATGTACTTTTATGTCTTCGTCTTCATTATCCAAACCATAAATACCACCAGCATTAGACAAATCAGTTTTTGCTAAATACAAATATAATCGCTCGGTGGTACCGCCTGGACTAGATAAATAAGATGTCATAAATTCAAGTTCTTGCAGCTCTAACCCTGCCTCTTCTTTGGCTTCTTTACGAACCACATCTTCATAGTCAGTTGACCCCTCGGCCATACCGGCAATACATTCTAATAACCACGGAGACTCTTTTGTCGCCAAAGCGCCAATACGAATTTGCTCAATAAGTAGTACATTATCTGTACTCGGATCGTATGGCAAAACAGCCACAGCGTGACCGCGCTCTAGTATTTCTCTTCGCACTGTTTGGCTCATGCCTCCTGCAAAAAGTGCATGATTAAATTTATACGCATGAATTTTAAAGAAGCCATCAAAAACCGGCTCAATTGATGTGATTTTTACATCATTTTCATTAAATTGATTTATAGACTTCATAAATTTACCTTTAAAAATAGGGCTCTAGAGGCCAAAAACTAGGTATTTCAACTGTAATATATTCTGTTACACTTGAACGTAAACTTTTACGTATTTACCCCTTTGCTATTGATAAAAACACGGTAACATACTCTCAATTAAAAATTGTCTAAGGATCGAGCGACAAATGAAAAAAAGCTTATTATCACTACTTGTTGGTTTATCATGCGCTTTAACCAGCACGATTTCTCAAGCCGAAGATTTATTACAAGTTTACGACATTGCAACTGCCAATGATCCTACGGTATTAAAAGCAAAAGCCCAAGCAGACGCACAAAAGTTTGCTAAAGACCGCGCATTAGGTGAGCTACTACCAACATTAGGTTTCTCAATGAGCTATGGCGAAACAGACTCCGATGGTTACGAGGGAAATGACACACAAGGTTATGTTTTTGGTAGTTCATCATCAGACTCATTCACTAGAACGCTTTCTCTTTCGCAAACCGTTTTCAGTTTAGGTGTTTGGGAAAGTTTAGGCATTGCTGAAAAACAAGCGCTTCAGTCTGATACTCGATATGCATTAGCGCAACAAGATTTAATCATTCGCATCGCGCAAGGTTACTTCGATGTTTTAAGTAAATTAGACAACCTTGAATTCGTACAAGCAGAAAAACGTGCAATCGAACGTCAGCTTGAGCAAACAAAACAGCGCTACGAAGTGGGTCTTACGGCTATAACTGATGTTCACGAAGCACAAGCACAATTTGACCGTGCGGTTGCTAATGAGATTGTAGCTTCAAATGATGTTGAAACTGCACGTGAAACACTCAGAACAATCACGGGTAAATACCACAGCAAACTTGACGCCCTAAACACAGATACTTTTTCAACTGTAAAACCTAGCAAGAAATCAACAGACTTTGTTGAAACAGCCAAAGATCGCAATCTATCTTTGCAGATCGCTAAGGCAACTTTAGATATCGCTGAAGACGAAATCGACAGAGCGCAAGCTGGCCACTACCCAACATTAAGCTTCGATGCTTCATACACTGATAGCCTATCAAATGTTGCCGGTGCAGATGGAAAGCCTCGTGGTGATACAACTAAAGTTGGCCTAACTTTTAACGTGCCAATTTATTCAGGTGGTAAGACACAGGCTGCAACAGATCAAGCTCGTGCAAACTTCGTTGCAGCAAGTGAAGATTTAGAAAAGAGTATGCGTGATATTACGCGCTCGGTGATTACATCATACAACCAGGTCATGTCTGATGTTGCAACTTACCGAGCACTAGAGCAAGCTGTTGTTTCAGCTGAAAGTGCATTACAAGCAACTGAAGCGGGTTTTGAGGTTGGTACTCGAACTATTGTTGACGTACTTGTTAGCACGCAAAATTTATATGCTGCGAAAAAGAATCTAGCTAACTTGCGTTACCAATACGTGTTGTCTTCTTTAAAACTAAAGCAAGCAGCTGGTACGCTTTCAAGAGCAGATCTTGAAGCAATCAACAAAGGTCTTGTTGAAGGCTAAAATTAAGTTCTGTATTACAGACACTTAAACTTCATTTTTCAAAAGCCGACATTAGTCGGCTTTTGTGTTTTTAAAAGCTTATCGTTAAACTATCGTCAATTCAGTGTACGAGAGAACTTTTGTGGTCACAAATCCATCTTTTAAACTTGCTTTTTTGGCACCAAAGTATTGGTTAACCTGGCTTGGCATCCTTTTTCTTTATCTTATTTCTTGGTTACCACAAAAAATACAATTTATTCTTGGCAAGGGTCTAGGAGTATTAGTACATAAATATGTAAAGAAACGCCGCAAAATTGCCGAAGTAAATATAAAGCTATGCTTTCCTGATATGAGCGAAGCCGAACAAGCTAAACTTGTCAAAGAGAACATGCAAAATACGGGTATCGCAACTTTAGAAACAGGTATGGCGTGGTGGTGGCCAAACTGGCGAGTCAAAAACGTCATTGGCTCAATCAAAGGCTTTGAGCATGTAGAGCGTGTACAAGCCAGTGGTAAAGGCGTTTTACTATTAGTACCTCATATGCTACACCTGGAAATGTTGGGTCGAATTGTGGGCTCAATACAGCCTGGAGTTGGGTTTTATCGTCCACACAATAATGCCTTGATGGAATTCTTTATGACCCGCGGTCGTTTGCGTTCAAACGATGCGTTAATAGGCAAAAGAGATGTGAAAGGCCTATTACAGTCATTAAAAGATAAGAAAATGTGCTACTACCTACCAGATCAAGATTATGGTAGAAATCGCTGTGAGTTTACGCCTTTTTACGCCGTAAAAGACACAGCAACAACAACAGGTACCCTGCTGTTTTCAGCAAGTAAGCATTGTGAAACTTTAAGCTTATCTGGTACTCGTGATGAATTCGGTAAATATCACCTTGAGTTTCATCCGCCGCTAGAAAACTTTCCAAGTGGCGATGACAATGGTGACGTAAGACGCGTGAACGAACGTATGGAGTTATCTATAGACAAAGCGCGTGCACAATATATGTGGTTGCATCGTCGCTTTAAAACCCGACCTGACGAAAATGCACCGTCATACTACAAATAAAGTGAGTATCTTGTATGGCTAAAAAAAATAAAAGAAAAAAGTCCTCTACATTAAGCTTCTGGGGCAAGCATATCATTTTGAGTGCCATTTTAATTGCAGCAGCCTATTACGTTTTAAATGGTGCCTTACCTTCTAATATGGATATGACCAAAACGACTAACGCTGCAGCGCAAGGCCTTTCACAATTTTATGAAAGCTTTCGAAATAGAGTAAATGAAAGAAACACTGAGCGAGACCAATACGTTATAAATTTAGGTAAGCCGACCTTCCCCCTTGATGATGCACTCGCTCAGCGAGGGCTTGTGGTAAAACCCTCATCACCAAGTTGGACCGGAGAGTTAGCTGCAAGACGATTTGAATCTGGCGGTACCCTAAAAAGTGTTATGGCAAATTATGCTCGAGAAGAAGGCATTGAGTTATTTTGGTATCTAGAAAGAGATTATGTGGTTAAGCATAACTTTAGAGTAGACAGCAATTTTATTTCTGCACTCTATCAGGTTGGCCGTGCCATCAACGATGATTTCGAATTTGAAGTATATACTTTCTTCTGCCCAAATTATCGAGCAGCCGTTATTACCGAAAACCCATCGCATTTTGTACGCAACAACTGCCGTCGCTTAACAAAGTGAAGCATTGCTTAAGTTTATAGCTTGCAAAGTAGCGATACTTTCAAAAAGAAAGGGCGCTATAACGCCCTTTTTGCTTATTCGGAACTCTGTTTAATACAGCCCCTAAATCGTGAAGATTAATATGATAGGCGTTATTCGAAAAGTTGCTGCCAAATACTGTGTACTTTCTCGACTTGTGTTTGCACTAACTCTCTCGACACGCATCGCCCTTGCTGGTTTAAGCTATTAAGATGGTAATGCTCACGAAGAGAACAGTAACAATCTGTCAATGCAACTTGTTGTTCTGCATTGATCACCCCTTGCTCAGCCGCACTTTCTAAAATACGGATATTATCTGGGTATTGCGTCAGTGCTGAGTTGCTTGCTGCATGCTTTAACACTAGATATTGAGCAATGAACTCAATATCTGTCATACCACCTAGCCCTTGTTTTAAATCGAATTCATGCTCACTGTCTTTAGAAAGATGAGCTCGCATTTTTTCACGCATTTTAACCACATCTTCTTTTAGCTTAACAGCTTCACGTTCAGAACATAAAATGTCTTTACGAATGTCAGCAAAGCGACTGTGTAGTTCTGGCTCGCCGTAAATCATTCGAGCTCGAGTAAGCGCTTGATGCTCCCAAGTCCAAGCCTGCGACTGTTGATAATGGTAAAAACTCTCAATGTTAATTGCCAGCAAGCCAGAGTTGCCTTCAGGTCTTAAACGCGTATCGAGTTCATATAAAATACCCGAAGCAGTGCGAGTGTTGAATAAATGCATAAGGCGCTGTGCTAGCTTTAAGTAAAACTGGCGAGAAGATATTTGTTTATCACCCGTGGTGTAGCTATCGCCCTGCTGATTGTGAACAAAAACCAGATCTAAATCTGAATCATAGCCGAGCTCTAATCCACCAGCCTTGCCATATGCGATGACTGCAAAGCCCTTTTTCATTTCATCACAGCCTTGCGGTTCGCCATAACGACTGACCATTTGTTGCCAAGCCAAATTAACCGATTGCGAAACAATTGCTTCAGCCAGTGCGGTAAGGTGATCACTCACCTTCATTATGCTCAATACGCCTGTAGCATCTGCTGCGGCAATGCGAAGCTGATGCGCCTGTTTAAATTGTCTTAACGCTTCCATTTGCAATTCAAGATCGTCTTGTTCAATACGCAAAAAATACTGACGAATTTCTCTTTGATATTCATCTAGTGGAAGAGGCTTATATAACGCGGCAGGGTCGATAAGCTCATCCAACAAAATTGGATACTTCGCTATGTGCTCGGCTATCCACTTACTGTGACCACACAACAATACAAGCTGCTTTAACGCCCCTTGATTTTCAAACAAGAGTTCTAGATAAGTCGTTCGGGAAGCGATCATCTCGACAATATTTAAAACCCGCTGCAGTAACTTCGCCGAACTTCTTTGCTGTGCTAAAGCATGTAATAACGCAGGCATTAGCTTATCGAGTATGTCTCGACCTCGAACTCCAACATGGCGCTTATTGAGCTTGCCATCAAATTCAGTCAACACTTGTTGCCATTGCTCTAACTGAGCTAGCTCCAAAATACCTTCTAGCTGTAAGCAGTCTCTTTGCAACCAAGCATAACTAAAGCTATCGTCATAGTTACTCTGCTCTTGCGGCTCATCACCCACCACAAGCGCAAACTCCTGGCGAACAGACTCCATAACTTGATTGATATGCGGCAAACTATTTGAAAAGTCATCTTGGCCCAGCAAATAAGCTAAACGGGATTGCCCTATAGCGGTGTCTGGTAGCGTTTGTGTTTGCTGATCATCAAAGGCCTGAAGGTATTGTTCAACTCTTCTTAAAAACAAATAGCTTTTGCTTAAACTATCACTGACATCCTCAGGTAAAATGCCCAGCGAAGTGAGTGCCTGCATCGCTTCCATTATTGACGGGGTTTGTAAATCGACATCACGACCGCCACGGATCATTTGCAAGGCTTGCACAATAAACTCGACTTCTCTGATCCCCCCAGCCCCTAACTTTATATTATTTACTAACCCTTTTCGGCGGACCTCTTGCGAGATCAGGTGCTTCATTTTTCTTAAAGATTCGATCACAGAAAAGTCGATATAACGGCGATATACAAAAGGTTTAAGTAGCTGCCTGAATTCATCCCAATAAGCATTTTCTTCACCTAATGGCCTTGCTTTGAGCATCGCATATCTTTCCCATTCGCGGCCCTGATCCTGATAATAATCTTCCATAGCAGCAAAGCTCATAACCAAAGGTCCACTTTCACCAAAAGGTCTTAAGCGCATATCAACTCGGAAGACTTGACCATCAGCGGTCACTTGATTAAGCGCACTGATAAGCTTTTGCGCAACCTTGGTGTAAAAGACTTGCGCCTCAAAACTGCGCCGGCCCCCTTGCGTCGGCACGTTTCGAGGGTAAGTAAAGATCAAGTCGATATCAGATGAAAAGTTTAATTCTCCCCCGCCTAGCTTACCCATTCCTAAAACCAACATTGGAAGCGGTTGCCCTTGCTCATCAATCGGGGTACCACATTGATTTACTGTTTGTGCAAACGCCCACTGATTAGCTGCTGCGATGAGTGTTTCAGAAAGAGTAGAGATATATTTGATACTGTCTGCAATCGGGTTGTGATGAACGAGATCTAACCACATCACTTTCAGCCAATATTGCTGTCGATAGGCTCTTAACTGACGAAAACACTCTGATTCATTTAATTCACTTAAATTTTCACCTAATGGTGCAGGCACTGAACGACACTCTAATGGTTGTTGTCGTAACCAAAATCCTAATTCAGGTCGTTTTTCTAAAATTCTAAATGCAAAATCACTTAGGCCAATTAACCGTCCTAACTGCTCATTATATGGCTCAGAGCCATATAATTGCTGCCAACGCTGCTTGGCTAATTGTAAAAATGAATGAGGAAAATCGACCTGACGCATAAAAAATCTCCAAAGCTAGGTAGCTCAATGAGTTGGGAGTCGTTATAGTTAATCTATTAAAACCATAACATTACACGTTATATGTCATATTTGTCTTTACTCGATATCAATATTTTTGTGATTTTAAGTAGCTTTGTTTTAGCTTGCCTAATAGTCATTGGCCATCGGCTTATTATTCAATACAAAGCGAAAAAAGCGCTTGAGTCCGAAATTGCCAAACGCGACAATTTTGCCTTTGGTATTAACTACGCCTGTCAGATAGGTATTATCGCGATCACGGGTGCTTATATCTTCCCCGATGTGTATGAGCATTTAGTTGCAGGTCATATTGCACTTGCTGTACTCACTATTGTGATTACGTTTTGTTTTATTCTGTTGGGTCAGTACATTCATCGTAAATGGATTTTAAACCGCTTCAATGAAGAAAAAGCCATCATGAAACAAAATATCTGTGCAGCATTGGTCGATTCGGGCATGTTGCTCGGCAACACCATATTAGTCCTCGGTATATTCCATTGGCTTCACCCGCAAGGCGTCAGTGATTTACTCGTAGCCACTTTGAGCTTTATTGTTTTACAACTCGTATTTGCTATTGATAGTAAACTCAGAGAAATGCGTTTTGCTAAAGCAAACCAAGGTGCTTCTTTACAGCAAAATTTTAATTTAGCGAATACTTCTATCGGTATTCGCTATGCGGGTAAAACGGTCGGCCTTGCTCTGGCTCTATTTGCAGGTTTACAAAGTGCCCCATACCATGGTGCAACCATAGTCGAGAACATTAATAGTGTGTTATTACACTGCGGCGTTATGTGGGCCTTACTTTACATAACAAGTTATTCTTTAATTCATTTTGCATTGCCGAAAGTGAATGTCGGACTTGAGGTAGATCACCAAGATAACATTGGTGTTGCCTGTATAGAATTTGCAGTTTTCACGGCTATGGGCTATTTACTTATTAATCTCTTTTCAGTTTAGTGAATGACTTCGCTGGCTGAAGCATGGTGGAAGTATGGCGACTTGTTTTGAAAACTTTTTACTTATAGATAGTAACGCCGAGTTCAGCAGGGACTTTGTGACCTATCAAAATCAGCAATTTCCAAACAAGCCGCAGCACATTATTGTTGCAGGTGAAGACACACGTCATTTGGTAAAAATGATGTTCGACAACCTCATAAAAGACTACTGCTATTGTGACTTTGCCAACGAGATCAGTGTGACTGAGCTTGCCGCTTACCTGTTAGAACACCATCAAATCGCAGGAGTGATTATCCATGATTTGGATTTTCACTTAGCGAATGATGAGCAAAGGGCTATTTTTAATTCACTTCACCCCATAAGATTCCTCGTTGAACTGACTCCTGAAGGCTATAACTACAGTCAAATTCCAGATAGTTTTCAAGAAAACCATATGTCTTGCCATACTGAACACTTAGATGAAGAGGATAAATCCATTGCAGAGTCTTTGTGTAAATTAGAGAATGACTAGACGTCGCTTTCGCTTAGCCTTACTATTGCCGCATCTATTTTTCTAAGTCTAGTTATTATGCGCATTCCTCATATTTATCAACCTTCAGAGCTTAGCCTCAATACCCCTGTTCAGCTTTCTGATGATGCCGCTGGCCATATTGGTCGAGTATTAAGAATGCAGCAAGGCGACCAAGTTTCGTTATTTAATGGCGAAGGTGGTGAATATCTATGTAACCTGACTGAAGTAGGTAAGAAATCAGTTACTGCAATGCCAATAGAGTTCAAAGAAATAGACGTTGAATCACCTTTGAAAATTCATCTTGGCCAGGGCATTTCTCGCGGTGACAAAATGGATTTCACCATTCAAAAATCGGTAGAACTTGGCATTACCGAAATTACGCCACTTTTCACGACTCGTTGTGGGGTAAAACTAAGCGGTGATCGTCTTGCTAAAAAACATCAGCAATGGCAAAAAATCGCCATTGCCGCTGCCGAGCAGTCGGGTCGCAACTTTGTAACTAAAATTCACCCTCCCGTACAGCTCTCTGAGTGGCTGTCACAGCAAAGTGAAGAACTAAAGTTAACGCTGCACCCTCGTGCCGAGCACAGCATCAAAACTTTACCAGCTCCAGCACATGGAGTGCGTTTTGTAGTGGGGCCTGAAGGCGGCTTTACTGATGAAGAAATGGCTGCGACCTCTGAACAAGGCTTTGTTGATGTTCGTTTAGGCCCGCGTGTACTTCGTACTGAAACTGCCGCTTTAACTGTGTTAAGCGCACTACAATTGCAATTTGGTGATTTAGCACTTTAAAAGTGCTTTTCTACCCCCATATTGATTAAAACATTCAAATAACTAGGTAAACATTATGGCAATTAAACTCGGTATCATTAGCGATCCAATCAGTGGTTTCAATATTAAAAAAGACACTGGCTTTGCCATGATGCTCAGTGCGCAACAACGTGGCTATGAGCTTTACTACATGGAAATGGACGATTTGTTTTTATACCAAGGACAAGCTCGTGCAACCGCAGCTAAAGCAACCGTATTTGACGACGTAGACAACTGGTATGCGCTAGAAGATAAGCAAGACATTGCACTGAGTGACCTAGATGTGATCTTAATGCGGAAAGATCCCCCATTTGATACTGAATACATCTATGCAACCTATATTCTTGAGCGCGCCGAAGATGCCGGTACTTTAGTCGTTAATAAGCCGCAAAGTCTACGCGATGCTAACGAGAAGCTATTTACTGCTTGGTTTAGTGAGCACACACCAGATACGTTAGTAACCCGCTCTCAAGCACAAATTCGCGAGTTTTTAACCAAGCATGGCGACATCATTTTAAAGCCACTTGATGGCATGGGTGGCGCATCAATATTCAGAGTCAAACAAGACGATCCTAACATTGGCGTGATCTGTGAGACTTTAACTGAACATGGCAGCCGCTTTGCGATGGCACAACAGTATATTCCAGAGATAAAGCAAGGCGATAAGCGTGTTCTGGTTGTGAATGGTGAAGTTATCCCTTACTGTTTAGCGCGCATCCCTCAAGGCGGTGAAACACGTGGTAATTTGGCCGCTGGCGGTCGTGGTGAAGCGCGTCCAATCAGTGAAGACGACCTGAAAGTCGCTCAAGCTGTCGCACCAATTCTAAAAGAAAAAGGTCTAATTTTTGTTGGCTTAGACATCATTGGTAACAAGCTAACAGAAATCAATGTCACAGCGCCAACTTGCGTAAAAGAAATAGAAGCGGCGTTTGATATTTCAATTATGGATAAATTCTATGAGGCGATAGAAGGAAAACTCGCCCATAATAGATAAACAAATGGGGCAATCTATGCCCCACCTTCTAACCTAAGGTTATCAATATGCAATCATCATTAGAGAATCATTTCTTAATTGCTATGCCCAGTTTGCAAGACCCTTATTTTAAGCAAAGTGTGACGTATATTTGTGAGCATAATGAAGAAGGTGCGATGGGATTGGTAATTAACCACCCTGTCAATGTCACTGTTGGTGAGCTACTAGATAAAATTGATATCGAAAATAACAAGATGAGTGAGGCGGCTAATCGCCATGTATTTGCTGGAGGGCCAGTTCATACCGACAGAGGGTTTGTGCTTCACACGCCTAAATACGGTTACTCATCGAGTCAAGAGCTTAGCTCAGAGATCATGATCACCACATCTAAAGATGTGCTAGCAAGCTTAACTTATGACGATAGCCCCAGTGATTTTATTATAACGCTTGGCTATGCGGGTTGGGAGCAAGGCCAATTAGAGCGTGAGCTTTCAGAAAACAGTTGGTTAGTGATTAAAGCCGACCCTGCAATCATTTTTAATACCCCCGTTGAGCTTCGCTGGCAAAAAGCCGTAGAAATGCTAGGCTTCGATGTCTCAAAACTTGCGACTATCGCTGGCCACGCCTAACACAGAATAGAATTCATGACAGATAAAAAAGAAAAAACGCCCATTGGCCAAAGAACGGTAATGGGCTTTGATTTTGGTACTAAAAGTATTGGTATTGCTGTTGGTCAAGAGATCACAGGCACAGCTAACAGTGTTGGCGCTGTAAAGGCACGCGATGGCATTCCTAACTGGGATGAAATTGGCGCTCACATAGCAGACTGGAAGCCTGATTTATTGGTAGTTGGACTGCCTTTAAATATGGATGGCACGAATCAACAAGTCACGTTCCAAGCAAAAAAGTTTGCTAATCGCTTACACAATAACTTTAAACTGCAAGTTGAAACTCAAGACGAGCGACTAACTACCACTGACGCGAAAGCGCGTTTGTTTGAGCAAGGTGGCTATCGAAATTTAGGTAAGGGCAACGTAGACAGTATGTCTGCTGTGATCATTTTAGAAAGCTTTTTCGAATCACAATGGGGCTAGCGCTGCCCCATTTGTTATTTTTTAGTGTTTGTTTCTGGTAACTGGTTAAGCACTTTATATTTGTTTAAATCGGGTATAAAACCTGCCTGCTGATATGCTTTTAATATCACTCCTCGCTCATTAAGCATGGCCAACCCCGTTGCTAAAGCTTTAAATGCCATGGCACCATATGGATGCTTTTTAGAGACCACTAGATGTCGACTGCCATCTAATAAAACCACAAGCTTTGGATGGGCAACCAATTTAATCCCTTCTAGATTGAATTCATTATTTAAGCTAGGCATTAACGGCATCAACATAAAATCAGCCCACTTCATATTTACCATTCGCGCTTGTGATATCCACTCATGCTCAACATACAGTTTTTTTAGCGGTAAATTGTGAAGCGTTTCCCAATCTGTTCGCCAGCGCGGTGTACTCACTGATGTATAATTTACTAACTGAGAAAACTCGCTGAGTTGCTTTACCTTCTCATTATCTTGCGCATGAAAGATGCCAGCAAAGTATTGCCCACGCTTAATTAAAGGCTCACTGACATAAACAAACTCTTCAAGTGCTTTGCATCTTCAAGCCAATAGCTATCCATACTGAGTAACAATTTGCCTTGTTGCAGCAACTTGGTATTGGTGAAATTAAAGTTTCCGGTTTGATACTCAAACTCTTTCTCAAACCCACCTAAACGTAATGCCTGTTGAGTTAAAATCATATCGACCACATCACGGCGAGTATATCGTCCAGAGAAATCGCTGATCTCACTTACACTACGACCATTTAGAAAACGTTTGTAATCGTTATAGACGTCATCTCTGACATAAATTTGAATTTTGTTGTTATCAAGGGCATGAGCCGCACCGCATTGCAGTGCGCTCACTAAAAGACAGAAAAAAAGTGTAATTTTTATTAAAGAGTTATTTTGAATCCAACCCATCAACAGTCACACCTTGTAAGAAACCTGCACCTTGCTGCTCATTATTCTGCAGCTTTATCATTAAGCGTAGATCATTTGGCGAGTCTGCGTAGTGAAGTGCGTCTGCATAATTAATACGACGTTGTTTATAGAGCTCAAACAAGGCCTGATCAAAAGTTTGCATACCCATTTCTTTAGACTTTGCCATGGTTTCTTTTATCGAGCCGATATCACCTTTTTTGATAAGCTCAGCCACCATTGGCGAGTTAAGTAAAATCTCGATGGCTGCTTCACGCCCTTCCCCTTTCGCTGAAGGCACGAGTTGCTGAGCAACAATGGCACGCAGATTCAAAGCTAAGTCATATTTAAGCTTATCATGTTTCTCTTTCGGAACCAGGTGCATAATACGGTCAATCGCTTGGTTAGCGTTATTTGCGTGCAGTGTTGCCACACATAAATGGCCTGTTTCAGCAAAGCTAAGTGCATATTCCATAGTTTCTTGAGAACGAATTTCACCAATTAAAATAACATCTGGAGCTTGTCGCAAAGAGCTCTTTAGCGCGGCTTCAAAGCTCTCTGTATCAATACCTACTTCACGTTGCGTGATAATGCTTTTTTTGTGCTCATGCACGAATTCAATTGGATCTTCAATTGTTAGAATATGACCACGCTGATTACGGTTTCTATAGCCAAGCAGTGCTGCTAGTGATGTTGATTTACCCGTACCTGTACCACCCACAAACAGCACTAAGCCGCGTTTTGACATGATCACATCCGTCAAAACTGAAGGTAAACCCAAATCATTCACATCGGGAATTTGCGTCACAATGCGACGCAATACCATACCTGCACAATCTCTTTGCCAAAATGCAGAAACACGGAAACGTCCTTCATCTGTGGCAATCGCAAAATTACATTCTTTTTCGCGATAGAACTCTTCTTTTTGCCTGTCATTCATCGCAGACTCTACGATCTCCAGAGAGGCTTCAGGTGTTAAACGCTCTTCGCTTAAAGGCGTTAATTCCCCATCAATTTTGGCACTGACAGCAAGACCAGCAGAGACAAATAAATCTGATGCTTGTCGGTCAACCATGGCTTGTAAGAATTGATTAAGTAGCATGCTCGTCACTCCTACATGTTTGGACCAAATTGTGCTTTATCGTGCGCTTTAGATTGCGCATCTTGTGCCGTAATAAGGCCACGGTTAACCAAATTCTTTAAACACTGATCCATGGTTTGCATACCATGCATGGCACCGGTTTGAATTGCCGAGTACATCTGGGCAATTTTATCTTCACGGATAAGGTTACGAATTGCCGGAATACCGAGCATAATTTCGTGTGCTGCCACACGACCCCCACCTACTTTTTTAACCAATGTTTGAGAAATAACCGCTTGCAGTGATTCAGATAACATTGAGCGCACCATGTCTTTTTCTTCACCCGGGAATACATCGATAATACGGTCAATGGTTTTGGGTGCTGATGTGGTGTGCAAAGTACCAAACACTAAATGACCTGTTTCAGCTGCTGTCATAGCTAGACGAATGGTCTCTAAATCACGTAATTCACCCACTAGAATAACATCAGGGTCTTCACGCAGCGCAGAGCGAAGGGCCGCTTTAAAGCTGTGTGTATCTCTATGCACTTCACGCTGGTTAATAAGACTGAGTTTATTTTGATGTACAAATTCAATTGGGTCTTCGATGGTTAGAATGTGGTGATGTTTGCTGTTATTAATATAATCGACCATCGCAGCTAAGGTGGTTGATTTACCAGAGCCTGTCGGCCCAGTAACCAGTACTAAACCTCGAGGGTTATCTGAGATATCTCTAAAAATATCTGGCGCACCTAAATCATCTAAAGACAGAACCGTTGAAGGAATAGTACGAAATACCGCTGCAGGACCACGACTGGTGTTGAAGGCATTAACACGGAAACGCGCTAAATTAGGCACTTCAAAAGAAAAATCCACCTCTAAATTTTGCTCATAGTCCTTTCGCTGGTTATCATTCATAATATCGTAAACGAGGCTATTTACGTCTTTCGATTCTAATGCGGGAATATTTACACGACGCACATCGCCGTCAACCCGGATCATCGGTGAAACCCCCGATGATAAATGTAAATCCGAGGCTTTATGTTGAACACTAAAGGCCAATAATTCAGTAATATCCATGTATGACTCCACAACGAGCTGAAATATAATATGGTTACAATAGCAGAACGTCTGAGCTGCGCCTACGATCGCGTGATAAAAGCAGAACAAAACAGTCCATTTTCCGATACAGTGCAATTACTAGCCGTATCTAAAACCAAACCTATCGACCTCATTGAAGCAGCCTATGAAGCAGGACAACGTCTGTTTGGTGAATCTTACGTACAAGAAGCCGTTGATAAAATTCAGCAATTAAAAGATAAAAAAGACATTGAGTGGCACTTTATTGGCCCTATTCAGTCAAATAAATCTCGCCATATTGCTGAGCACTTTAGCTGGGTGCAAAGTGTGGATCGTTTAAAAATCGCAAAGCGCTTAAACTCACAACGTCCAAACAACCTCATGCCATTGAACATCCTGATCCAAGTAAATATCAGCGAAGACGAAAATAAGTCGGGTTGTGAGCTTTCAGAGCTAGATGAATTGGCTGCATTTATTGCTGATGCACGTCAATTAAACCTGCGTGGTTTAATGACCATCACTGAAAAAACTGATGATGAACAGAAACAGTTACAATATTTCCAGCAAATGCGGGCTTGCTTTGATAAACTAAAGCACCAATATCCTCAAGTAGATACCCTTTCTATGGGCATGAGTCAGGACTTAGAGCCTGCTATCATTGCTGGGGCAAACATGGTGCGTATTGGCACCGACATTTTTGGAAAAAGACAATAAGGTAAGCACAAACTATGTCAAATAAAACCATCGCGTTTATCGGAACAGGTAACATGAGCTATGCCATCATTGGTGGTATGGTAAAAAATGGCTTCGATGCGAGCAGCATCATTGCTACCAACCGTAATCCAGAAAAACTAGCAAAAGTTGAAGCTGACTTAGGTGTGAACGCCACATCGGATAACCTTGCGGCAGTTAAGCAAGCCGACATTATCGTACTCTCTGTTAAACCACAGATGATGGCTGAGCTTTGCCAAACATTCCAAGACGCAGGCATAGACATGAGTAGCAAACTATTTATCTCAGTTGCAGCAGGTATTACAGTAAAGCGCTTGCGCGAAATGCTAGGTTTTGATGCAAAACTTGTGCGCTGTATGCCAAATACACCAAGCTTATTAGGTAAAGGCGTCAGTGGCTTATTCAGCGATGCGATTAGCGATGAAGAAAAAAGCATTGTAACCAACATGTTCAGTGCAACAGGTATCGCGCTTTGGTTAGAGCAAGAGTCGCAAATTAACGACATCATTGCTGTAACCGGTTCTTCTCCTGCTTATTTCTTCTTATTTATGCAATCTATTGCTGAAAAAGCCGTAGACCTTGGTTTTAGCCATGAACAAGCGCGATTACTGGTACAACAAACTGCATTAGGCGCCGCTGAAATGGCGTTTGCCAATGATGACATTTCACTCGAACAACTGCGCGCCAATGTGACATCAAAAGGCGGCACAACACACGCGGCTGTTGAATACTTAAAATCACAAAACTTACAAACTACCGTTGCCGACGCTATGGACGCCTGTATCGCTCGCGCTGAAGAAATGGAACAACAGATCTAGGAGGCAGCCATGACTGCTATGCAATTTTTAATTGGTATTGTATTCGACCTATTTTTAATGGTCGTGTTACTGCGTTTTTGGCTGCAACTGGTTCGCGCAGATTTTTATAATCCACTGAGTCAGACCGTTGTTAAAGCCACTTCTTTTGCGATAAACCCTCTTCGTAAAATCATTCCTGGCGTCGGAGGTCTAGACCTCGCCTCATTGGTGCTCGCCTTCTTAGTTGGTTTTGCCAAGGTATCATTACTTATGGTGATGTTTTATGGCGGCTGGGAGCCTGTAGGTGCTGCAATTACAGGGGTTGTTACCGTTTTGAAAGAAGCCTTCACGCTGGTATTTTGGGTATTGATTATAAGAGCAATCATGAGCTGGGTAGCACAGGGTTATAACCCTATTGCAGCGGTATTTGATCAACTGACTGAGCCTATGCTGCGACCAATTCGTAAAGTTATTCCGCCTCTTGGCGGTTTAGACCTATCTATTTTGGTATTAATTATTGGTCTGCAATTCGTTCAATTATTAATCGTGGACTTATTAGGTTAATTAGGAGTATTTATGCGAATTTTGATTACTTTAATCCTAGCTCTAAGCAGTTTTGTTACTTCAGCTGATTCAGTACAAGGCGGACAATATAAAGAGCTCGGCCCATGGCAAGTACACTACATCGCCTTCCCTTCTACTTTTATTCAGCCAAATATCGCTAAAGCCTATGGGCTAGAACGTAGTAACTACAAAGGCATTATTAATATATCTGTACTTGCCAATAAAGAAGGCACACCAGCTCAAAAAGCCAAATTGACTGGTGAAGCAAAAAACCTACTAGGCAGTAAACAAACATTAGAGTTTAAAGAAGTCGTTGATGGTGATGCCATTTATTATCTTGCTCAGGTTGATTTTCGAAACGAAGAAATTTATCGCTTCAAAATCAACATTAACCAAGGTAACAACTTCCAAGTTTTAAACTTTCAACAAAAATTCTACGTGGACTAATTTACTGATGAGTCAACAAATCGTTCTTGCCACAGGCAACCAAGGTAAAGTGAAAGAGCTGGGTGCAATGCTTAATGAGTTAAACATTGAAGTATTACCACAAAGTCAGTTTGATGTACCTGACGTGCCAGAAACGGGCACTACCTTCATCGAAAACGCCATTATCAAAGCACGCCATGCAGCAAGAATAACAGGGCTTCCTGCTATAGCCGATGATTCGGGTCTTGAAGTCGATGCCTTAAACGGCGCGCCAGGCGTGTATTCAGCACGCTTTGCTGGTGACAATGCGAACGACCAAAACAATATCGACAAGTTACTGGCTGAGATGCAAGATAAAGAAGTACGTTCAGCGCGCTTCTGGTGTGTGCTAGTTTATATGCGTCATGCTGATGACCCTACACCACTTGTTTGCCAAGCAAGCTGGGAAGGAACCATCACAGAAGATCAACAAGGTCGTGAAGGCTTTGGTTATGATCCGGTGTTTTATGTAGCAAGCGAAGGATGCACGTCTGCTCAGCTAACCAAGGAGCAAAAAAATGCCCTGAGCCATCGTGGTCAGGCACTTAAGCAACTTGTTGCTAAATTAAAAGGCTAATTGTGCAACTTCCTCCTCTAAGCTTATATGTGCACGTACCTTGGTGCGTGCAAAAATGCCCTTACTGCGACTTTAATAGCCACGGTCAAAAGGGTGAAATTCCTGAACAAGAATATATTCAACACTTACTTCACGACTTGCAGGCTGATCTGCATTTAGTGCAAGGTCGCAAATTACACAGTATTTTTGTCGGCGGTGGCACGCCAAGTTTGTTATCGGGTAAGGCCTATCAATGGTTATTAACCGAAATAGAAAAGCTTATTCCCTTTGAGGACAATATTGAAATTACCCTAGAAGCGAACCCTGGCACGGTAGAGAAAGATAAGTTTAAGCATTATGTTGAAGCGGGTATTAACCGTATTTCGATAGGTGTGCAAAGTTTACAAGCCGACAAGTTAAAATCGCTGGGTCGTATTCACGGTGAAAATGAAGCCATTAACGCCGCCAAAGAGGCACAAGCCGCAGGCTTAAATTCTTTTAATATGGATCTAATGCATGGCTTACCGGGCCAAAGTGTCGAAGATGCGTTAAGTGATTTACGCAAAGTGATTGCGCTTAACCCTCCTCACTTATCTTGGTATCAATTGACCATTGAACCAAACACTCAGTTTGCCTCTAAACCTCCGGTTCTTCCTGAAGATGACACATTATGGGATATCCAAGAGCAAGGGCAAAAATTGCTGGCTGAAGCAGGTTATGAGCACTACGAAATCTCAGGTTATGCAAAGCCTGGTTACCAATGTAAGCACAATTTAAATTATTGGCGCTTTGGTGATTATCTGGGCATAGGCTGTGGTGCCCACGGAAAGATAACTCAACCTGAACATAGCGGCATTTTACGTACCGTAAAAGTGAAGCACCCTCGTGGCTATATGGATCTCAGCAAGCCTTATCTATATGAAAGCTGGCAAGTAGAAAAAGAAGACCGCCCTTTTGAGTTCTTTATGAACCAATTTAGACTACGTGAACCATGCAATAAGCAACAGTTCACAGACTATTCAGGCTTGTCATTGAACGAGATTGAGGCTGCAATTAACACTGCGCTTGAAAAAGAATTAATAGAAGATTTGGGTCATTCATGGTTGGTTACAAATAAAGGCCACCGTTTTTTAAATGACCTGCTAGAATTATTTGTTTAAACGGTTTCGGCTGTTTTTATAAAAATAACAATACGCCAAGGATAATCCATAGCGTACAAAAAACTCAAAGGTAGATAACAATGCGTAAACTCACCATTATTGCTGCAGCAATCAGCGCAGCATTTTTGGCTGGTTGTCAGCAAACTGCTGAAAAACCTGCTCCTGCACCGCAAGTCCAAGTTGTTCAAAGCGAAGTAGAAAAAGCCAATGCGCTATTCGAAGAAGTCTTCATGAATGGCGTAATGCGAAGCCCTGTATATCAAACTTACATGGGTATCAAAAAAGACTACGACAAGTGGGATGACGACAGTGAAGAGCGTGCACTAGAAGACTTAGCAATTGCTAAAAAAGATCTAGTTCGTTTAACTGCAATCGACCGCAGTAAACTAGATGCTAACACGCAGGTTAGTTACGATTTGATGAAGCAACGTTTAGAAGATGGTATTGCTGATTTCAAATGGCGCTACCATAACTACCCGGTAAACCAAATGTTTGGTACGCACTCAATGGTACCTGCATTTTTAATTAACCAGCACCAAATCACGAATGTTGAAGATGCGAAAGCGTATATCTCACGTTTAAATGGCGTCACTAAAGTATTCGATCAACTTATCGACTCTTTAGAGGTCCGTGCGCAAAAAGGCATTATTGCACCTAAGTTTGTATTCCCACATGTAATTGATTCAAGTAAGAATATCATTAAGGGTGCGCCGTTTGAAAAAGGTGAAGACTCTACATTACTTGCTGACTTCAAACGCAAAGTGAACAAACTAGAGATCGCTGATTCAGAAAAAGCAGCCCTTATCAATGAAGCGACAGAAGCGCTTAAAACCGCTATCAAGCCGTCTTACAACAAGCTAATTAACTACCTAGCTAAGCTTGAGAAAAAAGCAGATACCCGTGATGGTGCTTGGAAGTTCCCTGAAGGTGAAGCATTCTTTAACAATGCCCTTGCTCGCACAACAACCACAGATTTAACTGCGAAAGAGATCCACGAAATTGGTCTTGCTGAAGTAGCACGTATTCATGACGAAATGCGTGAAATCAAAGATAAAGTTGGCTTTAAAGGCGACTTAAAAGCGTTCATGGAATTCATGAAAACTGACAAGCAGTTCTACTTACCTAATACTGATGAAGGTAAAGAGAAGTATCTTAAAGATGCAACTGCGATGATCGACAATATGAAATCTCGCCTTGATGAGCTTTTCATTGTTAAGCCAAAAGCAGACATGATTGTTAAACGTGTTGAAGCGTTCCGTGAAAAAGCGGCAGGTAAAGCATTCTACCAGCAGCCTGCGCCAGATGGTTCTCGCCCTGGTATTTACTACGCAAACCTTTATGACATGGAAGCAATGCCTACTTACCAAATGGAAGCACTTGCTTACCACGAAGGTATCCCAGGTCACCACATGCAAATTGCTATCGCGCAAGAGCTTGAAGGTGTGCCTAAGTTCCGTAAATTCGGCGGATACACCGCGTATATCGAAGGTTGGGGTTTATACTCTGAGCTAGTACCAAAAGAAATGGGCCTATATGAAGACCCATATTCAGATTTCGGTCGTCTAGCGATGGAGCTGTGGCGTGCATGTCGTCTAGTGGTAGATACTGGTATTCACGCGATGAAGTGGACTCGCCAAGAAGGTATCGATTACTACGTGAATAATACCCCTAACGCTAAGTCTGACGGCGTTAAAATGGTTGAGCGTCACATCGTAATGCCTTCACAAGCAACCGCTTATAAAGTGGGCATGCTTAAGATCTTAGAGCTACGTGAAGATGCTAAGAAAGAGCTTGGTGACAAGTTTGATATTCGTCAGTTCCATGATGTGGTACTGAAAAATGGCCCAGTGCCGCTTAACGTACTAGAAAAGTTCGTTGACGAGTGGGTTGCGAGTAAAAAAGCTTAACCGCTAAAGTGACATAAAAAGCCATGATGAGAATCATGGCTTTTTTGTTTTTAAACTTGGTTTTATGGATGAATTTACTCATCTATCTAAATAATACCAATCCTCTTAATTAAGTGAGTTATTTTGAGGGGAGGTATGAATCATTTAAGCACTAATCCATTTCCTCTGAGCTCATGTCAGATAATTGTTTTTGTGAAAACTCAGTCTCTGACAATATGATGTGAAGGCAAGCACCACCATGCGCTGGGCTTTGCATTTTCACCTCACCTTTTAACTTCTGCGTCACTAAATTATAAATAATGCTCATGCCTAGACCAGTACCACCACTGTGACGTTTTGAGGTAATAAACGGCTCAAATATAACCGGTAAAATTTCTTTGTCTATGCCCATACCATCGTCTTTAAAATAGATATGCACAAAGTCATTTACAACCATTGCCGACACCACAATATGGAGTTTCTGATTGGCTATTTTGCCATGTTTAATACTGTTATGAATGCACAAGTTAATGATCTGATTGATTGCTGAGGGGTAGCTATTAATAAACAACCCTTCTGAAATATCAAAGGTGATATCATAGTCATCTGCAGTTAATAAAACGTCGTTACTTCGAAAAGCCTGCTCTACTTGATCAAGTAAATTAAAGTAGCTCAGATCATCAAAGTGCTGATTAGAAGAAATAAGTTTAAATTCTTCAATAAGTTGCTCACTGACTTTTAAATTGCTCTCAATAATATCCAGCGTACTTTCTAGATGATTTATCATTTCAGAAATGGAGGTGCTTTCATCCAGTTCATCTCTTAAATTACTTTTTAAGATAGCAATTAACTCTGCCATGTCTCCTTTGCCACTTTTAACCTCACCGAGAGGGGCGTTTAACTCTTGGGCAAAGCGATTGATGACATTACTGAAGCTTGCCACTTCAGCATCTTCTAACAGGCGCTTTTGCGCCGAAGACAAACGCGCTAATAAGCCATCAAGGTATTCTAGTAATTTATCTACATGCGTGCCTATTTGACCTAACTCATCGGTATTATTCAGGTTAGTCCTAAGTTTAAAGTTTTCATGCTCAACAACCCTGTCTAAAACATCATTAATCACATTAATTTTATTTGAGACCCTTGTATGCAATATCATCAGCAACACAAAACAGATTGAGCATATGAGAATAATCACGCCTAACAACAGTACCACTAACGTTTGTTTTGTATCGTGATCTTGCAAAATCACCGTATTACTAAGACCAAGTATTTTTGTCGTCAAACTGTTTTTCAAACGATCTAACTCACCACGCAGCCCAGTTTTATAATTCAGACCGATTTCTGATAACACCGCGATATAAGACAAAAAACCTTGCCGGTATGACTTTAGCAATAATGCTGCTTGGGTATTTTCTGTTTGTAAGCTTTTGTATAAAACGTCGTATATCGCTTCATGATTTTCTAAATAAACATGGTCGTTACGAAGTAAAAAATCTTTCTCAGCTCTGCGTAGCTCCAGTACTTTCAGTTCTAGTCTTGGCTGCTGAGCATTTTGTACAAAGTCTTGTAATTGATGGACGTTGCGCCTAAACGCACCATACACACCATTATCAGCTTCATAGCCGAGTTTTATTTGAAACTGTTCGAAGCGTGTTAAGGTGCGTTTGATATTTGAAATATCGGCTTCAATTGCAGCCAATTGCTGTAATACTTTGGGCTCGTCTAATAGCAATTTAGCAAGCTGTCCATATTCATTCTCAAATTGAAAATAATGCACATCAAAAGCACTTATTAATTCTGGCTTTCGCTCTTGAATATATTCGTTTTGGACCCCTATCAATCTAGCTGCCGCAAGTTTTAAACGGTTCAACTGCAATTCGACTTGCTGGGTATGATCAATATGGGAGTACATAAACCAACTTGCTAAACATATTAAAAATACACACGTACTCGATGCAATTTTAAAAACCAGTAATGATGACTTTACTCGCATAGCTAAACCTTTTTAATGCCTTATCTTTAGTTTAGTAAAGAAAACTAGATTTAGATCAAGTTATAAATTGTGCAAATTTCGAGCATAACGATAGACTATATGTCAAATCGCTCAGAGAGGTTTACGCTTAAATTAAGCCACAAGAGTGAGTTCTTAAAAAGGTCATGGTTTGGTTAAAAAACTGTCACTTTTTTCGCAAATAATGAAGTCACTTAACGATCACTCAAGTGAATTTCACTAGTGTTTGTTGTCACAAACAAACATGACAAATGCAGTTAAATTGTCATAAAAGATGTAGGGAAATCATCATGGATATACAAAAAACTGCCATTGTAACTGGCGCCTTTGGTGGCATTGGTACAGCCATCGTTCAATCTCTTGTAGAGAACCAATTCTTCGTTATCGCCGTTGCGAGCCAACGTCGAACCCAAGCTGACTTTGATCAATGGCTAAATGAAGCAAACATCAACCCAAAACAAGTACAAGCAGCGTTTTTAAATGTCACTGATACTCAAGCTTGTAAACTTGCTCTTGACGACCTCATCGAAGAGCATCAACACATTGATGTGTTAGTCAACAATGCGGGTATCACACGTGATACCACATTTAAAAAGATGTCGATTGAGCAATGGCGCGAAGTGATCGATACCAACTTAAACTCGCTTTTCAACATGACCCAACCTTTGTTTGCGCATATGTGTGCACAAAAACAAGGTCGTATCATCAACATATCCAGCGTAAACGGTCAAAAAGGCCAATTTGGACAAGCAAACTATGCCGCAGCAAAAGCGGGCATGATCGGCTTTTCTAAATCTCTTGCTTATGAAGGTGCGCGTGCGGGTGTCACTGTGAATGTGGTTGCTCCTGGTTATACAGAGACCCCGATGGTTGCAGCAATGAAACCTGAGGTACTAGATAACATTCGCGGACAAGTGCCTATGCAACGTTTAGCGACTCCAGAAGAAGTCGCCAAGGCTGTACGATTTTTAGCATCTGACGATGCGGCTTATATCACAGGTGAAACACTCGCCTTAAACGGCGGTTTATACATGAATTAAGTTAGTTGAGTAAGCAGTTAACGCTCAACCCATTTTTGCACAATCTCAACGACTCAAAAGGAAAACGTTATGTACACTGATTTACTAAACACGCTAACTGAACAAAACCAAAAATTTTTCGGCCCGGCAATCAAGTTCAATCAACTTGTTGCAAAGAATATTGAACAGCTAGCGAGCATTCAAATTGATGCAGTACAAAACATCTCTAACGCTTCTGTATCGCAATTAAAAGCTGCGACTGAAGTACAAGATGTGAAATCTGCAATCGACTTTAACTTAAGCCAAGTGTCAGCTATGACGCAGTTAAGCCAGCAGATGATCGAAGACGGTCAAAAGCTAACTAAACTAGGTCAAGAATTTAAAGACAACCTTGAAGCTTTAACTAAAGAGCAAATGCAAACTGCTCAAGCTTAAGACTTATTTAGGTAGCGGTATTTCTGCTGCTGCCTGCTCTTCTTGCCTCTATGCTGCGACACCCAAGCAGCGTCTAGTTGTGTCATTAGGACAATCATGATGAAGATGGATAACGACGCCTTAAATGCTACGATGCAATCTTGGTGGCAACAAAACCAAGAAATTTTTAACTCCTTTACTCAAAGCCTGAGCCAACAAAGCCCTGTTCAACAAGCTTTAAACGAACAAAACAGCAAAGACTTTAATACCTGGTTGCAAGCGCTAAGCCAGCAGCCTGAGACATTAATAAAGAATCAAACGAACTGGTGGCAGCAGCAATTACAGATAATGCAAAACGCGATGCAAGCCGGTGACGAAAACGTTGCGCCTATCATCAGTGAAGAGCGTGGCGACCGCCGCTTTAAAGACGATCAATGGCAGCAAAACCCATGGTTTAACTACATCAAACAAAGTTACTTATTATTTGGTGAGTCACTGCTGCAGAACATTCGTGATACTCAAGGACTAGACGAAAAACAAAAAGAACGCCTTGAGTTTTTTGCCAGACAAACCATTAACTCGCTTGCGCCCAGTAACTTTATCAGCACTAACCCAGAACTACTGAAACTCACCCTAGAGTCAAAAGGTGAAAACCTAGTAAAGGGCTTTGAGCTGCTTAAAAAAGACTTAGCCAAGAGCCAAGACATGCTGCGTATTAGTATGACTGAAGAGCAAGCTTATAAACTCGGTGAAGACCTAGCCACTACCCCAGGTCGTGTGGTGTATCAAAACCATTTATTTGAATTAATCCAATACAGTGCAACCACAAAGCAAGTACTCGAGACGCCGCTATTAATCATTCCACCTTATGTGAACAAATACTACATCTTAGATTTGCAACAACAAAACTCGATGGTGAAATGGGCTGTCGATCAGGGCCATACCGTATTTATGATGTCGTGGAAAAACCCTGATCCGAGTATGGCACACATCAGCTTTGAAGATTATGTGGTCGATGGCGTGATAGCTGCCCTTGATGCCATCGAAAAACATATAGGCACAAGCTATGTCAATGCTATGGGCTATTGTATTGGCGGTACTTTGCTGACCACAACATTGGCTTATTTCACAGCAAAACGTATGAAACAGCGCATCAAAAGTGCGACCTTATTAACCACATTACTCGATTTTGCGCAACCTGGAGAAATTGGTGTCTTTATTAATGAGCCAACAATCGCAGCGCTTGAGGCTTATAATACTGAAAATGGTGTCATGCATGGTCACTCGCTAGGCACCGCATTCAGTATGCTCAGAGAAAACAGCCTGTACTGGAATTATTATGTGAATAATTACCTCAAAGGCAAAACACCTATGAATATGGACCTGCTCTATTGGAATGGTGACAGCACCAACCTGACTGCAGCATGTCATAATTTTATGCTGCGTAACCTCTATTTAGAAAACAAGCTGGTAGAGCCAAAAGCGATCAGTATTCGTGGTACTAAAATTGATTTGAGCAAGGTAAAAACACCGATTTATATGCTTTCAACTCGAGATGATCATATTGCGCTATGGCAAGCCACATTTAAAGGTGTGCAAAATACCGCAAGCCCTGTGACTTTTGTGCTGGGTGAGAGTGGCCACATTGCTGGTGTAATTAATGCGCCTGAGGCAAATAAATATGGTTATTTCTATGGCCCAGAGGCCAAAGGCGAAGCGCAAGATTGGTTTGATAAAGCGCAGCATCAACCGGGTTCTTGGTGGCCTCACTGGCACCAGTGGCTTAACAATCTAAATGACACAAAAGTAGACGCCAGAGCAACGCATACTGACGAAAAGCCGGGTATCTATGATGCACCTGGAGAGTATGTAAAAGTTACCCTTTAGTAACTCGGCCCTTTAGTTTCAAATAAACTTGAAGGGCCACCTCTTGTAACATTCTACTATTTATAATCTTTTACATTCTTAGTTATGAATTTGTTTCAATTTTAACAACGATTCCATATAATCCCGCGCTCGAAAATCGAAATGGAATTAACGAATATGAAATACACTCTTAGCGCATTAAGCCTAGCGGCTCTTTTCAGCTTCAACGCAACTGCAGAACAATCTGAACAAGCAACTCAATCTCCTTTTAAGTTTTCTGTATTTGCAGGTATCACTGACGGTGGCGATAAGTTGGCATCAATCAGTTATGAAGATGACAAAGGTAAAGACGCCGGTGGCGAAAACATTAAAGCGGGTGACTTTTTAAATATTGGTGCGGGTGTTGAATACACTTTTAATAAAGCATGGTCTGTGCAATCAAATGTTGGCTACTTTTTCGATACTGACTCAGCAGATAATGCCGATATTGAAATCACACGTTATGTGCTTGAAGCTGTGCCTTACTACCATATTAATGAGAAGTTCAAATTCGGTATCGGTCTGACATTACATCTAAATCCTGAGTTTGAATTTGACTACACAAATATTGTAACAAGCAAAACTGAGTACGATAACGCTGCTGCTGCAGTCTTTTCTCTTGGCTACAAAGTTGAGCATATGAATAGCTGGTTCGAACTGCGTTATGTACCAATGGACTACACAATTAAGTCACGGAAAGTAACTCAACTATTAGGTCAGCGTATGAGCCTACCAGTAGAAATCCTAGATAAAGATGTAGATGCATCACACATCGGTATCTCTTGGCACTACCAGTTTTAATGCTCATTAGTGCCAAACCTCAATAATATTCAATCATTTTGAGGGATTAAAAACAAAAAACCCGCCGAAGCGGGTTTTTTAAAGCTTTAAATCAAAGAATTACTTCTTCTTTTTAACTGCTTTCTTGTTTGGTAGGTCAGTGATTGAACCTTCAAAGATTTCAGCAGCTAGACCGATTGACTCGTTCAGCGTTGGGTGAGCGTGGATAGTAAGCGCTAGGTCTTCACCGTCTGCACCCATTTCTACCGCTAGGCCGATCTCACCAAGCATTTCACCTGCATTGATACCAACCATAGCACCACCGATAACGCGACCTGAGTCTTTATCGAAGATAAGCTTAGTTGAACCTTCAGTACGTGCTGAAGCGATTGCACGGCCAGATGCAGCCCACGGGAATACCGCAGTTTCAATGTTAAGGCCTTGCTCTTTTGCTTCTTTCTCAGTTACACCAACCCAAGCGATTTCTGGATCTGTGTATGCAATTGAAGGAATACATTTAGGATCGAAGTAATGCTTCTGACCAGAGATAACTTCAGCAGCAACGTGAGCTTCGTGAACTGCTTTGTGCGCAAGCATTGGTTGACCAACGATATCACCAATCGCGAAGATGTGGTTTACGTTTGTCTTCATTTGCTTGTCAGTATTGATGAAGCCACGCTCGTCAACAGCTACGCCCGCTTTTTCAGCGTCAAGTAGTTTACCGTTAGGTGTACGACCTACAGCTACTAGTACTTTGTCGTAACGTACTGGCTCAGCTGGAGCGTTCTTGCCTTCGAATGATACGTATAGACCATCTTCTTTCGCTTCAACAGCCACTACTTTTGTAGAAAGCATTACGTTGAACTTGTTCTTAACGTATTTTTGGTAAATCTTGATGATGTCTTTATCAGCTGCTGGTACTAGTTGATCAGCAAATTCAACAACGTCGATTTGTGAACCTAGCGCACGGTAAACAGTACCCATCTCAAGACCGATGATACCACCACCTAATACAAGTAGCTTCTCAGGTACGTCTTTAAGCTCAAGGGCACCAGTTGAATCGATTACACGCTCATCTTCTGGGATGAAAGGTAGATTTACAGGCTGAGAACCCGCAGCAATGATTGCATTGTCGAAAGTAACAGTTGTAGTACCGTTTTCACCTTCAACAGCGATAGTGTTAGCACCTGTGAATTTGCCGTAACCGTTAACAACGTTAACTTTACGCATCTTCGCCATGCCGTCTAAGCCACCAGTTAATTGACCGATTACAGACTCTTTCCAAGAACGGATTTTGTCTAGGTCGATTTGTGGAGCACCGAAAGTAACACCGTGAGATGCCATTTCGCTCGCGTCGTCGATTACTTTAGCAACGTGAAGTAATGCTTTTGAAGGGATACAACCTACGTTCAAGCAAACACCACCTAGAGTGTTACGTGATTCGATAAGTGTAACGTCTAAACCTAAATCAGCAGCACGGAAAGCTGCAGAGTAACCACCAGGACCACCGCCTAGTACAACAACTTGAGTTTTGATCTCGTTGCTCATGTTTTAACCTTAATATTTTGCGAACGGGTTATGCCAAATTGGCGTTGCCCTACTCGTTATACTCACTGCCATGTCATCCATTTGTCAGGAGGAACAAGGGGCAGACTAAAAAAGTGTGCGTCGATTGTATCAGAGGATACAAACAAAATCCCACTGAAAATCAGTGGGATTTTTGAGTTTTACATTACCAGCTGACGAATGTCGCTTAGGTAAGCTGCAAGTGTTGCAGTAAAGCGTGCTGCTAACGCACCGTCAATTACACGGTGGTCGTATGAACAGCTTAGCGGCACCATTAGGCGCGGCTCAAACTCTTTACCATTCCACTTAGGCTTCATGTCAGACTTAGACACACCTAAGATAGCAACTTCTGGTGCGTTTACGATTGGTGTAAACGCAGTACCACCGATGCCACCTAGGCTAGAAATCGTGAAACAACCGCCCTGCATATCAGATGCAGTTAGTTTACCTTCACGTGCTTTCTTAGAAATTTCCATCAACTCGCGAGATAACTCAATGATGCCTTTTTTGTTCACATCACGAACAACAGGAACAACTAGACCATTTGGTGTATCTACTGCGATACCAATGTTTACATACTTCTTAAGAATTAAGCTTTCGCCATCTTCAGACAGTGATGAGTTAAACGTTGGGAACTCTTCTAGTGCTTTAGCCGCGGCTTTCATTACGAATACTAGTGGCGTGATCTTCACGCCCATTTTCTTCTTCTCAGCCAGTACATTCTGCTCTTTACGGAATGCTTCTAGCGTGGTGATGTCTGCTTCGTCAAATTGCGTAACATGTGGGATCTGTACCCAGTTACGGTGAAGGTTTGCACCAGAAAGCTTTTGAATACGAGAAAGTTTCTTCTCTTCAACTTCACCAAACTTGCTGAAGTCTACTTTTGGCCAAGGAATTAGATTTAGCTCGCCACCACCAGTGTTACCACCCTTAGATAGCTGACCTGATTCAACTTGCTTCACTAACTCTTTCACGTAGTTTTGTACGTCTTCTTTAAGTACACGGTTCTTGCGACCCGTACCTTTAACGCGCGCTAGGTTTACACCAAACTCACGCGCTAGACGACGAACTACAGGTGATGCATGTGCGTATTGGTCGTTCGCTACAAATTCATCTTTTTGTGCTGAAGCTGCAGGTGCCGCTGCTGGCGCTGGTTTTACCGCAGGTGCAGCTGGAGCCGCTTTTGCAGGTGCAGGCGCAGCTACAGGAGCTGGTGCAGAGCCTTGCGTTTCAAATACAAATACCAATGAACCAGTCGACACTTTACCGCCAACTTCAACCTTCACTTCTTTAACAGTACCTGCAAATGGTGCTGGTACTTCCATAGAAGCCTTGTCGCCTTCTACGTTTAAGATTGATTGGTCAGCTTCAACCACATCGCCTACCGCAACCATGACTTCAGTTACTTCAACTTCGTCACCGCCGATGTCTGGTACGTGAACTTCTTTTAGTTCTGCCGCCGCTGCTGGAGCAGGCGCTGCAGCAGGAGCCGCTTCAACAGCTGCCGGCGCAGATGCACCAGTTTCAAATACGAATACTAGCGAGCCCGTTGATACTTTACCGCCAACTTCAACTTTGATTTCTTTAACTGTACCGCCAAATGGTGCTGGTACTTCCATAGAAGCCTTGTCGCCTTCTACGTTTAAGATTGATTGGTCAGCTTCAACCACGTCGCCTACAGCAACCATGATCTCAGTTACTTCAACCTCGTCACCACCGATGTCTGGTACGTGAACTTCTTTTAATTCAGATGCCGCTGCTGGAGCAGGTGCAGCCGCTGGGGCTGCTGGTGCTTCAGGCTCGGCTGCTGCAGGTGCATCACCCGCAGCATCAAAAATCATAATTAAAGAGCCAGTTGCAACAGTGTCGCCTTCAGCTACTTTAATTTCTTTCACTGTACCCGCTTGCGCAGCTGGCACTTCCATTGAAGCTTTATCACCTTCAACAGTGATAAGAGATTGATCAACTTCAACTGTGTCACCTACGTTAACTAGGATCTCAGTTACTTCAACCTCATCCGCACCAATGTCTGGAACATGAATTTCGATTGCCATTCTATCTGCCTCTTATGCGTATAGTGGGTTAGTTTTCGTTGTGTCGATATCAAATTTCTTGATAGCGTCAGCAACAACTGATGCGTCAACTTTACCTTGCTTAACAAGCTCTGTAAGTGCAGCGACTACTACGTAACCTGCATTTACTTCGAAGTGACGACGTAAGTTTTCACGGCTGTCTGAACGACCGTAACCATCAGTACCAAGTACTTTGTACGATGCGCTTGGCATGTATGCACGTACTTGCTCTGCATAGTTTTTCATATAGTCAGTTGCAGCAATTGCTGGAGACTCACCTAATACAGTTGTGATGTAAGGTACTTTTGCATCGCTTGTTGGGTTAAGCATGTTGAAACGCTCAACGTCTTGACCGTCGCGCGCAAGCTCATTGAATGAGGTTACTGAGAATACGTCAGAACCGATACCATATTCTTCGCTTAGGATCTGACCTGCTTTACGTACTTCGTTTAAGATAGTACCTGAACCCATTAGCTGAACGTGTGCTTTGTCACCAGCGTTGTCTTCAAGCTTATAAATACCCTTACGAATACCTTCTTCCGCACCTTCTGGCATTGCAGGTTGTGCGTAGTTCTCATTCATTAGAGTTAGGTAGTAGAACACGTTTTCTTGCTCTGGACCGTACATGCGACGAATACCGTCTTGTAGGATTACCGCGACTTCAAATACGAATGTTGGGTCGTAAGAAATACAGTTAGGAATAGTACCCGCTTGAATGTGCGAGTGACCGTCTTCGTGCTGTAGACCTTCACCGTTAAGGGTTGTACGACCAGCCGTTGCACCTAGTAAGAAACCACGCGCTTGTTGGTCACCCGCCATCCACGCCATGTCGCCAACACGTTGGAAACCGAACATAGAGTAGTAGATGTAGAATGGGATCATCGGCAGATCATTTGTCGAGTATGATGTTGCTGCAGCAACCCATGAAGACATTGCACCTAGCTCGTTGATACCTTCTTGAAGTACCTGACCTGATGTTGCTTCTTTGTAGTAAGAAACGATATCACGGTCTTGAGGCGTGTAGTTCTGGCCATGCGGGTTATAAATACCGATTTGACGGAATAAACCTTCCATACCAAAGGTACGTGCTTCATCCGCAATGATAGGTACGATGTTTTTACCTACGCCTTTATCTTTTAATAAGATATTTAGCGCACGTACATAACCCATAGTCGTAGAGATATCACGCTTTTGCTCTTCTAGAAGTGGCTTAAATTGCTCTAGCGTTGGAATTTCTAGTGCTTGCGTGAAGTTAGGTAAACGCTGTGGCGTGTAACCGTGTAGTGCTTTACGACGCGCATGTAAGTATTCGTACTCTGCAGAGCCTTCTTCAAGCTTCAAGTATGGTAGGTCTTTGATTTGCTCGTCAGATACCAAGTCTTCAAGGCCAAGACGTGAACGAAGGTGTTCAACGTGCGTCATGTCCATTTTCTTAACTTGGTGCGCAATGTTTTTACCTTCAGCTGCTTCACCCATGCCGTAACCTTTAACCGTTTTAGCTAGGATTACAGTAGGACGGCCTTTTGTCTCTTGCGCTGCTTTGTAAGCTGCGAAAAGCTTAGACGTATCGTGACCACCACGCTTAAGCGCGAAGATCTCGTCATCAGTCATATCTGCAACAAGTGCTGCAGTTTCCGGGTAACGACCAAAGAAGTGTTCACGCACGTAAGCACCGTCTTTTGACTTGTAAGTCTGGTAATCACCGTCGATTGTTTCGTTCATAAGCTGTAAAAGCTTACCTGAGGTGTCTTTCGCAAGAAGTAGATCCCAGCCAGAACCCCAAACTACTTTAATGACGTTCCAGCCAGCACCTTTAAATAGACCTTCAAGCTCTTGAATGATCTTACCGTTACCCATTACTGGGCCGTCTAGGCGCTGAAGGTTACAGTTAATTAGGTAACATAGGTTATCTAGCTTCTCACGCGCAGCGAAAGAAATTGCACCACGTGATTCTGGTTCATCCATCTCACCGTCACCTAAGAACGCATAAACGCGCTGCTCATTAGTCTCTTTTAGACCACGACCTTCTAGGTACTTAAGGAAACGTGCTTGGTAGATTGATGCAATTGGACCTAGACCCATAGATACAGTTGGGAACTGCCAGAACTCAGGCATCAACTTCGGGTGTGGGTATGAAGAGATACCTTTACCATCTACTTCTTGACGGAAGTTATCTAGTTGCTCTTCTGTTAAACGACCTTCTAGGAAAGCACGTGCGTAGATACCGGGTGAAATGTGACCTTGGTAATAAACTAAATCACCACCGTCTTTTTCGTTTGGTGCACGGAAGAAGTGGTTGAAACACATCTCATAGAATGCAGCCGAAGACTGGTAAGACGCCATGTGGCCGCCTAGCTCTAAGTCTTTCTTAGACGCACGTAAAACGATCATGATCGCATTCCAACGAACAATTGAACGAATACGACGTTCAATTGTTGTGTCACCTGGGTATGCAGGTTCTTGATCTGCTGGAATAGTATTTACATAGTTTGTAGTAATACCTGTTGGCATATCAACGCCATCAAGACGAGCTTGTTCTAGTACTTGCTCTAATAGGTATTGAGCGCGTTCAACGCCCTCTTCTTTTACTACAGACTCAAGCGCTTGTAACCACTCTTGGGTTTCTAACGCGTCTACGTCAATTTTATTGACTTCAGACATATGGAGTGTTCCTTATGTTTAAAATACGAATTTAATTACTTCTGGTTAATCTTAACGAACTCGATTGTTACTGGTACGTCTTAAACTACGTGCGATCCGCGAACGTTCTTTGTCCGCTTCAAGTAATGCTTCTTCAATAAACGCTAAGTGCGCGTTACTGGCTAATCGTGCTTGCTCTGGATTGCCTTCTATAACAGCATCCATCAACAATTTACGGTGCTCAGCAAGCTGTTCACTGACGTCGTTCTTCTGCACCAAAACTTGTAAGTTTTGTAATACATTTTGCTCCAGCAAAGACTGCATGCCTTTAACGAGGTGTAGTAGCACCACGTTATGTGATGCTTCAGCCACTGCAAAATGAAATGCATTGATTGCTTGTGCTTTTTGCTCTAGGTCCCCGTGCACATCGGCGATATTGTCGAAACTTTGCTGAACTTTCTCAAAGTCAGTGTCAGTTCCGCGAAGCGCTGCATAATATGCCGCGATCCCTTCTAGTGCATGACGAAACTCCAGTAAATCAAATTGTGATTCTGGATGCTTACTGATCAAGTCAAACAGCGGATCAGTGAGCCCCTGTTCTAATTGATTCTTTACATACGTTCCGCCGCCTTGACGACGTGTCACGAGTCCTTTTGCCTCAAGCTTCTGAATTGCTTCTCGAAGAGAAGGTCGTGAAACCTCAAACTGCTTCGCAAGCTCCCTTTCTGGAGGCAACTTTTCACCTGGCATTAAAGAGCCCTCAAGGATCATATTCTCAAGTTGCTCTAAAATAACATCGGATAATTTTGCTGCTTTTATCTTTAAAGACATTGATCAAACGCCGAATTTAAGCATGTTGAAAAGACCATCTAACATCTCATTGCTAGGTAATCTTAACCAAAAGGTAAATTGGTAATACCAAATTTGCGCATTACACTATCAAAAACCCGCGATACTGTCAAAATTCTGCACGGTTTAACCACAGCTTTTCTACAACCAAAGTCTAAACTTTATACAACTTTAGGAAAAACCACAGTACAAATTAAAGTGGTCTGACCATTAGCGTTTTTTTATTATGCCACCAGCTTGGTGTACCAAAATTTAAAGCGATCATTTTTACTTAACTGACGTATTGTGGTTAAGTTAAAAAAGAAACGAGTATTTAGAAGTGTCGGCAAGGAGATTGAGGAATATAAATGAAAAACTATAAAGACAACCTCTTTAAGCTACTCAGTAATGAAGAAGATGCCAGGGCCTGTAAGCCACTTGATGATTCTGCCTGTAAAGTCGTCCCTCATAACTTCATATTGACGCTATTTAGCCAGCTGTTTAGCCAATTTGCTGATGCATTGCTCAATCCAAAAGTGACTTTGCCTTGGCTACTACAAAGCTTACAAGTGCCCGCTGTTTTTATTTCGTGGCTGGTGCCGATACGAGAATCTGGCTCACTGTTACCTCAGCTTGCTATTGCAAGTTTCATCAGAAAACTACCACTACGAAAGTGGGTATGGGTATTTGGCTCCCTGACTCAAGCCTTATGCATGATGTCATTGATTGCGATAAGCTTTACTTTAAGCGGTTATGAAGCGGGTATTGCTATTATTGGCACGCTCATTATCTTCTCTTTGGCCAGAGGTTTTAACTCAATTGCCGCCAAAGACGTACTGGGCAAAACCATTCCTAAAACACAAAGAGGCAATTTAAGTGGCTTAACCGCTAGTTTATCTGGCTTAGCAACAGTGTTGTTTGGGCTGTTTTTCATATTTTCAGACAGTCAACAAGATCAAACTATCTTATGGGCATTAGGTTTAGCTGCTGTTATGTGGTTATTAGCAGCCTTGAGTTATGGGCAAATAAACGAATATAAAGGCGCGACTGATGGCGGAAAAAACGGCTTAAAAGCAGCGTTAAGCAAGTTTCGGATGATTTATGAAGATAGCAACTTTGCGCTATTTTTACTGACGCGTACATTGCTACTTTGCTCAGCTTTGAGCGCCCCGTTTTACATAGTACTTGCCTCAGAGCAAGCATTCGATTTTGCTGTTCTGGCGATATTTATGCTGGTATCTGGCGCTGCTAGTTTAGTTTCAGCACCAATCTGGGGGCGCTTAAGTGACTTATCGAGTAAACGTGTCATGGCGTTAAGTTCTGCCCTGGTGGCAATAAATGCAGTCACCCTTTATGTTGCGCATGTATTTACACCTCAGATTTTTAGCTCCGTTTGGTTTTTACCACTGCTGTATTTTATCTTGAGTGTGGCACATCAGGGTGTGCGTTTAGGCCGTAAAACTTATCTAGTGAATTTAGCCGAGGGCAATAAAAGAACCGACTATGTTGCAGTGGGCAATACGTTTACTGGAGTTGTACTGTTGATATTGGGAAGTGCTGGCTTGTTAGCAGAGCAGCTAGGGGCGCTCTCACTTATCCTGATGTTCAGCAGCCTGTCATTGTTGGCAATTATCAGTTCATATTTTTTGAAAGATTAAAGTAGAAACACTCCTTACTCACTCAGTTTTAGCTGCCACTTTTCAAGCAACGAAGGGTAAATGGGCGAAACTTTCACCTTTTGTAAAGCGTGTTTTAATCTTGAGATAAGATCCGAATGCAAACGATGATTGGCAACAAAATGCAGTTCATTAGGAAAATCACTTAACTTCAACTTTTTCTCTATCTGCGTCGGATCTAACCCAATACTCTGCAACTCTTTTTCAAGGTGCAAAGTATTGGTTAGTACCAAATCTGTCCGATTTTTATAAAGCATCTGCAGTAAGCTAGCAGGTTCAGGGGCAAGAACTAAGTTATAGTCTGTAGAAAAACCCGCTTGTTGTAAGAAAGATTGGCTGTAATACCCCCTCACAGTACTCACTCTGAAGTCTTGTGCACTTTTTAAATTGGTTAAATTAAACTTTTTACTTTTTAGTCCAATTAAATAAGCATGGGCATAAAAAACAGTGCCTAAAAATTCAAACTCACTTGTTCGTTTTGGCGTTTTTAAAAGCGACATCATTAAGGTATTTTCGTCAGTTCGAAGCTCCTTAAAAGCGCGAGCTTGCGGCATAATTTCGACGCGCCCTTTACATTGGCATTCGAGTAATACCGCTTCGACCAAGTCGACTAAAAAACCTTGCGGGTGTTTTGCATCGTCAATGAAATGTAATGGATAGAGATCTTCGGCGACAAAACGCAACTCGCTTTCAGAGCGCACCTCAAAAGCACTTATGCTCATAAATAATAAAAATGAATAGAATGCCAGATGTTTCATACAGCCTTTACTCAGCATTGTGTGAAAAAACAACATAACCTAAATTGCAGGCGCTTTGCCAGCCTTCTAGCATGACAAAGTCAAAATTAGCATTTTAAGGTACTTAAACACTGTTTAAGCTTTTCAATGGTAAGGGGCTTTGCAACATGTATCGTAAAGCCCGACGCTAAAGCCTTTTCTCTACTATCAGTATCCGCATCGGCTGTTAAAGCAAAAACAGGTAAGGTTGCGAATTGCTTTACTAAGCGAAGTTGTTTGACCGCTTCATAGCCATCTAAAACAGGCATTTGACAGTCCATAAAAACTACGTCAAAAGCATTTTTTTCAATGGCTTCTAGCGCTAACTGACCATTTTCAATACAAACTTCAAAATACTGAGTTGATGCTTTGCCCTTAAGGGATCTCCCCAACGCAATAACAGCCAGCTACCTATATACGCCTGACTGGTTGCGCCCAGCGCGATGAGGATATTTTGCCCGGCTCGCTCAAGCGTAGACGCATTAGTGATGTAATCAGGCGTGGCAGAAAAATTATATAAAAAAGTCCCCAGTAAAGTGATAACAGCAAATGTGCGACCAAATAAATAACACCCAGCTAAGGCGAGCCCTGCAGGCAACCAGATTGGGATCACTTGTACGTAGAATGTAAATTTTGATAGGCCAAAACCTACACAAACAAATATGAGAGATAGAAAAACTAACAGGCGCTTATCGTTATTTAAAACCTGTCCATTTTCACCCATGAAAATGTCTCACCTTTTTAAGAGGAGCTATTTCAACCCGACACTGATATCGATTCAATCAGGTGAATTACTTAATTTTTAATCGGCTTTTTATTGAAGATAAGTGTAGATGGAGATCTGATCTTAGGCGAGAAATATTGCCAAAGTATTTAATTAAAACCTCAACTTAAACAAAGCCCGAATTTAATCGGGCTACTAATTTTTTAAGTAACTAAACTGCACATTAATTGCGAATTAAGCATGGTTTAATTTGTGCTTATAAGTCCATAAATGCAGTAGCTCTAGCGCAATACTTGCCCCTGCTAATGCAGTTACTTCTGAGTTGTCGTATGCTGGCGCTACTTCGACCACATCCATGCCAACTAGATTAAGACCCTTTAACGCTCTTAAAATATTTAAGACCTTATCAGTGGTTAAGCCACCGCATACTGGCGTACCTGTACCTGGTGCAAAAGCAGGATCGAGCGCATCAATATCAAAAGTTAAGTAAACCGGTAAATCTCCTACTGTGTTTGTGATAATTTCAGCAATTGCATTGGCGCTTAATTCATTACCCTGCTGACCATCAATTACAGTGAAACCATGATCTGCTTCGCTGTAATTGGTTCTGATCCCCACTTGTACTGAGCGATGTTTATCGATCAAACCTTCATTTGGCGCATGGAAAAACATGGTGCCATGATCATAGGCACTGCCATTCGAGTAAGTGTCGGTATGAGCATCAAAGTGCACCAGTGCCATTTTGCCAAATTTCTTTGCATGTGCGCGCAACAGCGGCAAAGTCACGAAATGATCGCCGCCAAAACTTAGCATACTCTTACCTTGCTCAAGAATACTCGTCGCCGCCGCTTCTACTTTTTCGGTAAAATCGCTGCTATCGCCCGACATATAAGTTAAGTCACCTGCGTCTACCACATTACAGTGTTCATTAAGCGCAAATTGCCAAGGATAACGGGTATCTTCCCAAGCCAAATTCGTCGAGGCTTTACGCATCGCGTCAGGGCCCATTCTCGCGCCTGAGCGTCCTGATGTTGCCATATCATAAGGCAACCCCAATACCACCACATCGGCTTCAACAGTGAGCGGGTTTAAAACCAAAGGACGACGCATAAAAGTCATGGCATTGCCAAACAACATGCAATTATCTTTTTCAAACACAGTATGCATTTCGTTACCTTTATACATCTTCTAAATAGGTATAACCTTTTAAGCCCATGTCTAGCTCAGCCAGTACATGTGCGCGCTCTGATTCTGGTAATTTGTTTTCTGCCAATTGGGCAAACGCTTGTCTAAATTCGTTGGCATCTAAGTGAACATAACGCAGCATGTCTTCTACGCTATCACCTTCGTTAATCTCAACAATATGACTTTGCCCTTGCTCGTCCATGGTCACAACCACACTGTGCGTATCACCAAATAGGTTGTGCATATCACCTAAAATTTCTTGATACGCACCGACTAAGAAGAAGCCCATTAAGTAAGGACTGTCTGCTTGCCAATTTGGCACTGGCAAAGTGGTCTCTATGCCTTGACCGTCAACGTACTGATCAACGGTGCCATCAGAATCACAGGTGATATCGAGTAATACCGCTCTGCGCTCTGGTTGCGCAGCTAATCCAGATAAAGGCATAACCGGGAACACCTGATCGATACCCCATGCATCTGGTAATGATTGAAATAGCGAGAAGTTCACAAAAAACTTATCGGCTAGTCGCTCACTCAGCTCATCCATGATCGGGCGATGGAAACGGTTTTTGCTATCGAGTAACTGCTTTAACTCATAGTTAATACGTAGCGATAACTGCTCAGCCCATGCTCTTTGTTCTAGGTTAAGTAAGCCCATTGCAAATTGCGCATGCACTTCTGCCAAGTCGCTCATGCAATCGTGATAGATTTCGATAAGCGCGCGCTCATCAACACGATTATTGAGTTGTAACCATGAGTGCCACATATTTTTTAATAGTTGAGGCGCTTGCTCATCAGGCGACGCCACTGTTTCGACTTGGTAAGATTCAGTGCCAATCACATTGGTGATCAAAACCGCATGGTGCGCTGTTAACGCGCGACCCGACTCCGAAATAATCATCGGCATAGGCTGTTCATACTGCTTACACACATCGCCGATTGTGTACACGATGTTATTGGCGTATTCAGCAAGCGAGTAATTCATCGAATTACTTGACTGACTGCGTGTGCCGTCGTAGTCAATCGCTAAACCACCGCCCACATCCATACAGGTTAAGTTTGCGCCTAAACGACGTAGCTCACAGTAAAAACGTGCCGCTTCACTGACACCTGTACGAACATCACGAATGTTCGCCATTTGTGAACCTAAGTGGAAATGTACGAGCTGTAATGTGCTTTGCATGTCTTTGGCTTTTAACTGCGACAATACGCTCAGCACTTGCGAAGCCGACAAACCAAATTTTGATTTTTCGCCACCACTTGCCTGCCATTTACCCTTGCCTTGAGATGCTAAACGCACACGAATACCTAAGCGTGGTGTCACGCCAAGTTTGTAGGCTTCTTCTAGCACCATCTCTAGCTCAGAACGCTTTTCGAGTACGATATTCACTTTGTGGCCTAGCTTTTCACCGATCAAAGCAAGACGAATGTACTCGCGATCTTTGTAACCATTACACACAATCACAGAGCTGACTTTTTGTGCCATCGCCAGTACCGCTAATAGCTCAGCTTTACTGCCCGCTTCTAGACCAAGCTGCTTCTCACTTTGCTCAGCTTGACTGGCTAAAATCTCTTCAACCACTTCACGTTGTTGGTTTACTTTTATTGGATAAACCAATAGGTACTTTTCTTCATAACCGTAAGAGGCAATGGCACGATTAAATGCATTACATAAGCTATGTACACGATGGTGTAAAATTTGTGGAAATCTAACCAAAGCTGGTAAAGATAACCCGCGCTGCTGAATTTGTTCGGCAATGTTAGATAAACTCACCGCGTGGTTAGGGTTTGCCGTATCTGGCGACACAGTTAACTCACCTTAGTCGTTTATATCAAAGTACCCTTGGCTCCAATGTGGTACGTTGTAACTTGCGCGAACTTGCTCAATCGCTGAGTTGTCTTTCATTTCTACCCTTAAAAAAATCAATGTATAGGACTGGCTTAATTGCGCGCATTTAACGGTATGACCCCCCTCAAGTCCAACTGTTATTTTTTGTCGTCACGACAATAAAATAAATCACTAAAAACCTCTGCTTACTATTTCTATTGCATAAATTTCAGTCTATAAATGCGCGAGAAAAGAAGCGCCATTTTGGCCAAGTCTTTGACGATGGAGTCAAGCAATGTCTGAGCAAACTCAGTTAGAAAATCGTTTGGTAATTACCTTACTAGGGCACAGTATTGATAAAGAAAAAGCCCAAATTAAATTAGTCGATCATTATGGTGCCAAACAAATAAAAGACGCCTATGGGCTAACCCTTGGTAAAAAACAAGCGTGGCTTTTTGATTATGCGGTTTTAGTGTGTTGGAACTTTAACCAAGATGAATTAAGTAAACTCATTGCTAAAATAGAAGACTTAGTAATTGAGCCTATTCATAGGCCGAGTATTGAACATTACATTTATAAGCAGACAGATACTGACTCTTTCTATATAAAAGATGATTGCCTCTATTTAGACAATACCGACAGTATGACTAAACTGGCGCTCAGTCATGCCTTTGCACAATCAGCTAAATTAGAGTTTTTTGAAGAGCAAGCACAAACTGTGATCAACGATAACGCTTACTTGTCTGAAACTCTAGCTGAAACAGGTATCGTGCCTCTTACTCGCAAGCAACTCGCTAAGTTAAGAGGCGCGTTATTTAAAACCAGTACAGATATTAACTTGCATTTTAACTTGCTCGATACGCCAGAATTTTTTTGGGACAACCCTAACCTTGAAGGGCTTTATCAGCAATTAAGTAAGTACTTAGACTTTTTACCACGCATTCAAATTTTACAGAAAAAGCTCGATACCATTCATACGCTACTGGATATGCTCAGCACTGAGCAAAACCATAAACACTCTGCTTTTTTAGAGTGGGTGATCATCGTCTTAATTGCCGTTGATATTTTGGTCTACTTTTTTGAGCCATAAAACTAAAAAACCACCGATATCGGTGGTTTTGCATTTTTCTCGCTAAGTCTTCTGCACTTATTTTGGTAGCGCAATAAAATACAACAGCTGTATTAGTGAGCCATGACAAATGGCTGCATCGGCATTTTCAACCACTTTTGGTTTGCCGTGAATGGCCACCCCTGTTCCCGCTTCTGCCATCATCACTAAATCATTGGCACCATCACCAATGGCAATGGTTTGCTGTTTCGCTAAACCAAGCTGCGTGCGCGTCTTAGCTAAAATGTCAGCCTTTTTCTGAGCATCGACCACACCGCCTAGTACTTTACCTGTTAAACGCGCATCTTTTATTTCCAGCTCATTGGCATAAAAAGCATCTAGCGACAGTGGTGCTTGCAGTGCTTCTGCAAACCAAGTGAAGCCACCTGATGCGAGTACTAGCTGCCAGTTATGAGCTTTTAGTGTGTGACACAGGTCTTGAATGCCTTCCATCAGCGGTAAGTTATCTTTAAGCTGTTGGATCAAAGACAGTTCAATGCCTTCAAGTTTCGCCACACGCTGATACAAACTTTCACTAAAGCCCAATTGACCCGCCATTGCCATAGCAGTCACACTGGCAACCTCGTCATAAACATTGGCTAAACGTGCTATTTCATCAATACACTCAATTTCTATCGCCGTAGAGTCCATATCCATTATAAGTAAACCAGGCTGGCTCAAACTGGCTGGTTTTGATAAATAAGCACCTTCAAAACCGTGCTCAGCGGCAAAACTGCGCAGCTGGTTTTTATATGTTTTTAAGTCATCAAACTGTGCTTTAACGTTAAACGCTAACGCGGGTGCTAATTGCGCTGTAGGTTGATATAGGCTTACCAGATTGATATTAGCTTCGCCAATAAACTCAATGGCATATTGCAAAAATTGTGTGTTCGCTTGGGCACCAAAAAACACGATAAAATCTTCACCTAATTGTGATGACTCAGACCCTTGCTCGACTAAGTGATCATTTTCAATCTGATACCATTTTGCTAAGGTGCATAAATCAGTGAGTGGAAGTTGCGGTGTAAGGTTAAAGCGAATACCAGCCATTGTGAGCTCCAAATTTAGTAACAATGCATTTGTAACATCATTCCAAAAGGCTGTCAGCACTCAATATGGATACTATGAAAAATACACAAGCACTTGATTTGATAACGTCTTCGAAAAACCGACGCTTGATACGTTTAGTCATTGCTGCCGCTTGCTTTATCACACTGACTTGGATTGCCTTTAATACCAGTTTTCGCTCTCACCAACTGTTACATAATCAAGCGCATCAAGCAGCACGAAGTTTGGCACAGCAAACAGCATGGAACGCCAGCTTTGCAATGCAAAGCCAAGCACTCGATGAGTTAGAAAAACTGACCAAGAACTTGGCCAAAGACCCCTACGTGTTGGGCGCTGCGATTTATGACCATCAAGGGCAACTCTTAACTAAAAGTGAAGGATTTCAAGCCGAGCCACTCAATCAAGGCATTGCTAAACAATTACCAGGGATCAGCAAATTAAAAGATGCCATCGTGCTGCCCATTCTTGATGCGGACGACAAGCCCCTTGGCTTTGTAAATATGGTGTATTTAACCCAAGATGCCATGAGTGAAAGTCACCATCACTTTCACGAGCTCGGTCGTATGGTGTTGCTAATGTTGATCATTACCTGTGTATTCACTTGGCAATTAGGGCGCGCGTTAAAACGTTGGGAAGTAAAGCGTCAAATCTTGAAAAGCGAACAAGACGACGCATAAACCTGCTCAGTAATCTCAAACTCTGACTCGCTACGAATTGCGACTAGGCAATCAAATACCGCTTTAAGACGTTCAGGTAGGTTCACCTGCCCTTGATAACCCGCAAGCGGCATAGAAGGCGCATCGGTCTCAAGCACTAAGCTATCGAGTGGCACTTGTGCCAAGGCTTGCTTGGTTTTGTTGGCACGTTCATACGTTATCGTGCCCCCCACGCCAAGTTTAAAGCCCAGTTTGATATACGCTTGCGCTTGCTGCAATGAACCACTAAAAGCATGGATCACCCCACCCCATTTTGGCTGTACTTGCTTAAATGCTTGCATGATCAAGTGATGGCTTTGCCTATGATGCACGATTAGCGGCAGCGACAAATAATTCGCAAGCTTAATATGCTCTACAAAAAGCGCTTGTTGCTTTTCAATATCTGCAATACTCGCATCAATACCACACTCACCAATCGCCACCAACTGCTCTCGATGTTCAATCGCCAACCTTTTCAGCTGTTCAAAATCACCGCCTTGATGCTCAGCCATAAAATACGGATGAAGACCGAAAGCAATATAAACACCAGGGTTGTGCTGTTTAAAACTCAGTAGAGTTTGGCTTTGCTTAAATGTGATCCCTGGTACAACAAAACCATGAATACCTAGCTGATTTGCTCGGTAAACATGGTTTTGAAAGTCGCCTTTAAACTCATCGAAGTCGAGGTGACAGTGGGTGTCTATGAATTGCATAAATGTATTCACTTGCTAATTTTCTAACCTTTTGCTAACTTAAAAACCCCATACCGGGAACAAATTGAATTTAAGGAAAAAAACATGAAACTAAAACTAAATAAAAAGAAAATTAAAAGCCTTTCTTCAGACAATAAAGCATTACCTTTAAATGCTACACCACAAATTGGGGGCGGTACTGGCCCTGGTTATAGCTGGGATTATACTTGTGATGATCATTGGAGATGTCGCACAGGCAATTTTACTAAGCAAGATTGTCAGCTTTCTGACATTTGTAATTAAGAAGCTATTATTAGTAAAAGCACTTTCTAAAAAAGTGCTTTTACTTTTGAAAATACAGTGGTAACCCTTAAGGATTTAACCTTTCAATAGCCCAGCTGCCATCGGCTTGCTTCACATACATAAAGCGATCATGTAAGCGATGTTCGCCCCCTTGCCAAAATTCAATTTTAGTTGGCTCTACACAATAGCCGCCCCAAAAATCTGGTAGTGGAATATCGCCTTTAGCAAACTTTGACTTCATGCTGTTGAAGGTTTGCATCAGTGCCTGACGCGATGATACCGGACGAGACTGCTGTGACGCCCAAGCTGCAAGTTGACTCTCTTTTGGACGAGATAAGAAATACTTTGCCACAGCGCTCGTTGGCAGTGGTTTAGCCTCACCATACACGATTACTTGGCGCTCAATAGCATGCCATGGAAAGTGCAAAGAAATCTTGTTATTGTTCTTTAACTCTTGTGCCTTGCGTGAGCCCGTATTAGTGAAAAATACGAAGCCATTTTCATCCAAATGTTTAAGCAGCACGATACGCTGTGAAGGCTGACCGGTTTCATCAACCGTTGCAACAACCATGGCTGTCGGATCATTACTAAACTTGGCTTCAACTGCTTGTTTTAACCAAGCCTCAAATTGCACAATAGGGTCATCTGCTAGCATGTCACGCTGCAAACCACCTTGGGTATACTCGCGGCGAATGTCTTCTAATTTCATATTCGTTCCTTACTAGTTAACCTGAGCTTAGGTTAATAACAATCTGCTCTTAATTAGATATAAAAAAGGCCGCAACAACATGCTGTTGCGCGGCCTATAAAAGTTCATTCAGTCAATGAAACAGATTACATCTGCTCCATTACTTCGATGCCCAGAAGGTCTAGACCGGTACGTAGCGACTTAGCCACTAAGTTACATAGTAGTAAGCGGCTTTCGCGTACATCTGCAGCCACATCATCTTTTAAGATTGGGCACGCTTCGTAGAATGTCATATACAGGCTCGCAAGCTCATATAAGTAACCACATAATACGTGCGGAGTGGCTTCGCTGATCATCAGGTCGAGCACTTCTTCAAGCTGAAGTAATTTTAACGCCAATGCTTTTTCTTGCGGCTCAACAATGTTGATGCTGCCAGCAAGGTTTGCACTGTCTACACCCGCTTTACGGAAAATGCCACTTACACGCGTATATGCATATTGTAAGTAAGGTGCGGTTGCGCCTTCAAAGCTCAACATCGTATCCCAGTTGAAGATATAGTCACTGGTACGGTGCTTAGATAAGTCAGCGTATTTAACTGCGCCAATACCCACTTTACGAGCGATTTCGCTGCGCTCTTCTTCACTTAATTCAGCTGTACGGTCAGCAATTTTATCTGCTGCACGGCTTACTGCTTCTTCAAGTAAATCTGCAAGTTTAACTGTACCACCAGTACGAGTTTTGAATGGTTTACCATCATCACCCATCATAGTACCGAACAGGCTTGGCTCGTAGCTGGTTTTCTCTTTTAACAGACCCGCTTTACGTGCTGTGATTTCAACTTGGTTGAAGTGTAAGCCCTGACGTGCATCTACAAAAATTAAGATACGGTCTACGTCTAACTCGTTTGAACGGTAGTCACAAGCTGCAAGGTCAGTCGTTGAATATAAGAAACCGCCACCTGACTTTTGAACGATGAACACTGACGGCTCCCCATCTTTGTTAGCAAGCTCATCAAGGAATACTACTTGCGCACCTTGGTCTTCAACTGCGATGCCTTTTTCTTTAAGTAGCTCAATCACGCCTTGAAGACGGTCGTTATAAGCACTTTCTGCTTTAATATCGTCACGGCCAAGGGTAACGTTTAATCTTGCGTATACTTCTTCAGAGTGTTTCACCGACGTGTCGATAAACATCTGCCAAAGTTTCTTACAATGCGCGTCGCCACCTTGTAGTTTAACGACGTAGTCTCGGGCTTTGTCAGCAAAACCTTCTTCGTCATCGAAACGCTTTTTCGCGTCACGGTAGAAGCTTTCAAGGTCAGCAAGTGCCACTTTTTCAAGATCTACGCCCTGCTCAAGTAAATCTTCAAGATGTGCGATAAGCATACCAAACTGTGTACCCCAGTCACCCATGTGGTTTTGACGAATAACAGTATCCCCACGGAACTCAAGGGCACGTACAACCGCATCACCAATGATGGTAGAACGTAAATGACCTACGTGCATTTCTTTTGCAAGGTTTGGTGAAGAGTAATCAACCACAACTTTATGCGGGTTTGAATGCTCAGCAACACCAAGTTTTGCATCTTGGTTTGCCGCTTCTAGGCTTGCAGCTAAAAACTCAGGCTTTAGGTGAATGTTAATGAAACCCGGGCCTGCAATTTCAGTTTTTGCAGCAAGATCGGCAACGTCTAAATTGTCGATGATCTTTTGTGCAAGTTCGCGCGGGTTGGTTTTTAATGCTTTTGCAGCGCCCATTGCGCCATTGATTTGATAATCACCAAATTGCGGACGAGTTGATTGTGTAACCGCTGGGTTTGTGCCTTCAGGAATGCCCGCAGCTTGCATCGCCGCGTTGGCTTTTTCAATTAATAGAGTTTTGATATTCATTTTTTATCCTGTATCCCTTGCCAGCCATCAATGCCAGCAAGGTTTAATTCGATTCAATTTAAGCGTTTATTAATGTTCACGTGTATGGTGGAACTGAACTTCAGGATAGCGTTCCATGGATAAATTTAAGTTTACACGGCTTGGTGCAATGTAAGTTAAGTTATCACCACCATCAAGGGCTAAGTTGGCTTCACACTTACGTTTAAACTCAGCCATTTTCTTATCGTCGTCGCAGGTTACCCAACGCGCAGTTTGTACTGACACGCTCTCGTAGATTGCATCTACGTTATATTCCGCTTTTAGACGGGCAACAACCACATCAAACTGCAGCACACCAACCGCGCCTACGATTAGGCTGTTATTTTGTAGTGGTCTAAATACCTGTACCGCACCTTCTTCAGATAACTGAACTAGGCCTTTTAATAACTGCTTTTGCTTCAGAGGATCTTTCAAGCGAATGCTACGGAATAGCTCTGGCGCGAAGTTTGGAATACCGCTGAACTTAAGTTTTTCACCTTGTGTGAACGTATCACCGATTTGGATTGTACCGTGGTTATGCAGACCAATGATGTCACCAGCAAACGCTTCTTGCGCACGTTCACGGTCACCGGCCATGAAAGTTACCGCGTCAGAAATACTGACTTTCTTGCCAATACGGACGTGGTCCATCTTCATACCTTGGGTATATTTACCCGATACAATACGCATGAAAGCAATACGGTCACGGTGTTTCGGGTCCATGTTCGCTTGAATTTTAAATACGAAGCCTGAGAACTTTTCTTCTTCGGCTTTTACTTCACGCTCTTCTGTTTGACGTGGCATAGGCGTTGGCGCCCACTCAGTTAAACCGTCAAGCATGTGGTCAACACCGAAGTTACCTAATGCTGTACCAAAGTACACAGGCGTTAATTCACCTGATAAAAATAGGTCGTGATCAAATTCGTTTGATGCACCAATCACTAGCTCTAGTTCTTCACGAAGTTGCTCAGCCAATTCATCACCGATTTGAGCATCTAAGTCTGGGTTATCTAAGCCCTTAATGATGCGTTTTTCTTGGATTGTATGACCTTGACCGGTTGCATATAGAATCGTTTCATCACGGTGAATGTGATACACACCTTTAAACTCTTTACCACAGCCGATTGGCCAAGTGATAGGCGCACACATGATGTTAAGTTCAGTTTCAACTTCGTCCATCACTTCCATAGGGTCGCGGATGTCACGGTCAAGCTTGTTCATAAACGTTACGATTGGTGTGTCACGTAAGCGGGTAACTTCCATCAGTTTACGCGTACGGTCTTCTACACCTTTTGCTGCATCGATCACCATCAAACATGAGTCAACCGCAGTCAGTGTACGATAAGTATCTTCAGAGAAGTCTTCGTGTCCCGGAGTATCAAGTAAGTTTACCAACGCATCGTTATACGGGAACTGCATCACAGAGGTTGTTACCGAGATACCACGCTCTTTTTCCATTTCCATCCAGTCAGATTTAGCGTGTTGGTTTGAACCACGACCTTTTACTGTACCGGCTTTTTGTAAGGCCTTTCCGAATAAAAGTACTTTTTCTGTAATGGTGGTTTTACCCGCATCCGGGTGCGAGATAATCGCGAAAGTCCGTCTTTTCGAGACTTCCTGAGGAATTGAAGCGTTTGACATCGATTAAAATCTTCTCTTAATGTGAGTACAGTACAAACCTTATGTTTGCCCTACTCATTCTGTGAATATCATTTAATCCGTTATTTTCGCTTATCTAGACAAGATACTCAATCTGTGTGCCTATTTATTCTGATCTTTTTACAACGTAAAATTCATATCCAAGACTATTTTGCCTCCTTTGAATATTTCTCCTCGCGACTTGAACTTAAAGGTGAAATAAATAACACTTGGCTGGCTTAAAGGAGTATTTAATGCAAATCACTTATTTATCAAAATTTACCAATGCCCTCCCCCTAGAGTTAATTGTTATTGAGTTTGACGCCGACAGCTTTAACCAAGATAGTTTCGAGCAATACACACAACCCTTTCCTGAACGAATAAAGAAAGCTGTTTCAAAACGTCAAGCAGAGTACTTAGCAGGCCGATTATGTGCCACTAAAGCATTAAATAATTTAAATTCAGCAAAGACCCTAGTACACACAAGCGAAAGCAGGGCTCCTATCTGGCCTGAAGGAACTTATGGTTCCATTACTCATACTAAAGGAATTGCTGCAGCTATCGCAGGTATAGAGAAAAAACCGACAGGCGTTGGCATAGACGTCGAAAAACTAATGAAAGACGACCAAGAAGTGAAACTACAGACCCATATTTTAAGAGAAGACGAGCAAAAACAATTTATCTCTCTAGGTCAGCAAGTTACTCATCCACTAAGCGTAATATTTTCAGCCAAAGAAAGTATTTATAAGGCACTATATCCGTTTGTAAAAAAGTTTTTTGGCTTCGACAAAGCCAGATTAATTTCATTTAGTGAAACTATGCTAACTTTTGAAATAATGCATTGTTTAAGCGAGCAAATACAAAATGGCTTGAGAGTTAATGTTCACTATCAAGTTATTGACGGACTTGTATTCACTCAATGTCTCTTTGAAGCACAATAATCATTTTATGAAACAAGTATGAACATAGCGCATATGACTTGTTAAAAAAGCTGCATTGTCTTAGGATTAGACTTTGGACTCAGTTCCATTATGCTTATAAGAAGAACATTTAGGACGTTATTAAAATCGCATGAAAACCAGCAAGTTAAGTATAAAATTATTGTGGTACATCACTCCGTTAGTGATTTTACCTTTGCTGTTTTTAGGTGGTTTTACCTTAACTAATGTTACAAGTTCGACACAAAAACAAGCCAAACTGACGGTAAGCCGCTTTGTTGAACAACAACACCAAAAAATGTTTAACTACATTGAGATTTATCAATCGACTACCAAATTGCTTTCTACGTCACCCGTTCTTAGCGATTTTCTTGCCAAAGATTTCGATACCCCTTTTGAGCAAACCGCCCGACTGGGCGCTTTAATGGATGTATTCGCCAGTTACAGCGATGCCTACCCAGATATTTTAAGTATTAACCTAGTTTCACCACAAGGTGAGTCAAAAGCTTACTATGCGAATAATTTAAATCAGGCACCACAAAGCTATCCGTTTTTTGACCAAGTGCAAAACAGCAGCATGCGGCAGCAGAAGTTCATGGTGCCGACAAAAAATAACACCACTCATATTTATCTAGTTCAGCAAATTTTCAGTGTTGATTACCAACTAAAAAGGCCGAAACAACAAGGCTATATTATCGTTCAAGTTGACCCTTCAGTGATACATTCCAGTATCTTAGAATCACCTTATAACAATACCCTTAACCTATTAATCACTCAGCAAGGTGAAATTTTATTTAGTTCTGATCCAAGCCTTTATGCACAATCTTTAAATGTTGAAGAAACTCAACAAATACAAGAAACGGCAGAGCGCAGTACGCTTAAGTCAATCAAGTTGTCGAGTGTAGATAACATAGAGCGTATGGTTTATGCGGTGCAATTAAGTGGTGGTTATTATTATTTATCGAGTATTCCAAAAGCACTTCTGTACCAGTCGGGTAAAGCAATTAGTTTGATCACGGCTTTAATCGTCATTTTGTCTGTGATCACGCTCCCTATTTTGATTTTTATTGTAGTAAGAAACCTACTTTTAAACCCAATTGAATTACTCGGTGCAGCGAGTCATAAAGTGGGTGATGGTAACCTATCTGTTTCTCTACCAGAGCAAAGTAACGATGAAGTTGGCCTTTTATTCAGAGACTTCAACCACATGGTGAAACAGATCAGAGATTCTCAATCTGAACTAAAAACTTATAAGTTACACCTAGAAGAAATGGTTGATGTGCGCACCAAAGAGCTAGAAGAAACGAATCAACAGCTCGAAATCGCCATTAAAGAAGCTGAACAAGCCAGTGATTTAAAAAGTCGTTTCTTAGCCAATATGAGTCATGAAATTCGCACGCCTCTGACCGCGATTATGGGCTTTACCGAGCAATTAATTATTAATCCGCAAGCGACCGCCAATCGAAACCACTTAAGTACAGTATTACGTAACTCAAAACACTTGCTAGAGCTGATAAATAACATCCTAGATTTATCGAAAATTGAAGCTGAAAAACTTGATGTAGAAAATCGCCCTTTCAAACTACAGCCTTTGCTTGAAGATGTTGAGTCGATCATCGCGCCACTGGCACAAGAAAAGCAGCTGTCCTTTTCAATGGATTACCAATTCCCGTTGCCGCGCTCCATTTACAGCGATATTACCCGTTTAAAACAGATCCTATTAAACATTACCACCAACGCCGTGAAATTTACTGAGCACGGTGGAATTCGTTTAAGTGTACGTTTTATTCACCAGAGTCAAAGTGTTGAGTTTGTTATCGAAGATACTGGTATCGGTATGTCTGACGGCGAAATTAAACGTGTATTTAAACCCTTTGAGCAGGCTGATAGCACCACTACACGCCGCTTTGGCGGAACAGGGTTAGGCCTTTGTATTTCTAAGAATTTAGCCCAGCTACTTGGCGGTGATGTAGAAGTATTAAGTGAACAAGGTGTGGGCAGTAAGTTTACCATTCGAGTACTTGCAAACTTCCCGAATGGCGACTATCAACTTATCAATAAGCTGGAAGAATCGGCACACATCCCTGATGCCTCACAAGAGCTTGCAGCAACCCAGTTTGATGCCAATATTCTACTGGCCGAAGATAACCCAGATAACCAAGAATTGATCTGCCTACTGCTTGATGCTTGGGGAATTAAGCCGGATATAGCCAATAACGGCGCTGAAGCAGTTGAGAAAGCGCTAGTTAATGATTACCAACTTATTTTGATGGATATGCAAATGCCTGTCATGGGTGGTCTAGAAGCCACAGAAATGCTCAGGCATGCGGCCTATGATGGCCCTATCATCGCCCTCACTGCGAATGTCATGAAGCATGATGTTGAGTCTTACCTTGCTGCTGGCTGTGATGCAACCTTGGCAAAACCAATCGATAAGAAGCAACTTGGCCAAGTACTTTTAGAGCACCTACAGATCCAGGCCGCGAGTCAATCTAAGTGGGACTCGCTATTAGCCAGTGAAAAATTTGTACAAATCAACAAAAATTACATGGAAAAGCTACCTGACTATCTTAAACAAGTGCAAAACTATTATGATAATCAAGAGTGGGAATCGCTCAGAGCGCTTGCTCATAGCTTAAAAGGCAGTGCCGGCTGCTTTGGTTTCATGAACATTCACAGTGCTGCAGAAGAGCTTGAGAATAGCCTAATGACCAATCAGCAAACTCAATGGCAATATACGCAGCTAAATCTCTGTGAAGCCATCAAATACACTTTGGCACAGCAAACTAAAGATAAAGATTAAATGGCGTTGGCGCTTTTTAAAAGAAGCTTCTCGCCATTAACACTGCGTGCTCTTTACCCTCTTTCGCTGGGTAATAGTTTTTCCGTAAACCCACTTCTGAAAAATCGAACTTTTGATAAACCGAAATCGCACTTAAATTTGATTCTCTTACTTCTAAAAAACAGTTTTCAGCTTGGCGTTCTTGCGCCTGCTCCAGCAAATGAGCCATAAGTCGTTTCGCATAACCCTGCCCTTGGTACTCAGGGGCAACACAAATATCCATTAAGGTGTGATCAGGCCCAACCTGCTCAGCAACATAAAAGCCAACCAATTCATCACCTAACAACAAACCCGCATTGTAGTATCGGCCTCCTAAACAGGATTGCATGGTTTTAGTACTCCAAGGGAAGCTATGACATGCCTCTTCAATATCCATAATGGTTTCAAGCGGCGTCTCATTGAGTAAGCCCGCAACTATTTTAGTTGTCATGTAATAACTTCCATAACGCACGTTTGTGCTCAACTGTGAGGTTCACAGAAGGCAAAGTAAGGACGTTGTTCTGCAGTTTGACGCTATCGCCCTTTATTATTTCAGCAAAGCCTGCGGGCTGTAGCAATAATAGATCAGCATGTAATTGATAAGGTAGGGTTAGTAACTCATGTTGCACAGTTTGCTGCTCTGAAGGCATGTCACTGTGATCAGCCAAAGTCATTTCAGACTCAGATGTCTCTGGAGCAAAATGTGAATTGAGTTTAAGTGGCGTAATACCTAAAACATCAGCATGCAATGCGCGCATAAATAAATCTTGAAGAATTTTTTTGAGAATATAAAGGTTTGTAGCAGAGAAAGCAAAGTAAGAAGTGGCAGGGGCGGCAGGACTCGAACCCGCAACCATCGGTTTTGGAGACCGCTGTTCTACCAATTGGAACTACGCCCCTGCAATGACGTCGCATTATAGAGAGGTTTTTTTAAAGGTAAAGTAAAAAATTCAAAAAAATGTTTAACTGCGGTTTAAATAAACAAAAAGGCGAATATTTTATCTATTCGCCTTTTTAATCATCAAATTAGCAATGAACTACTTGCTCATTATTCCCATTCGATGGTTGCAGGTGGCTTACCTGAAATATCGTAAACCACGCGTGAGATACCATCGATCTCGTTAATGATGCGGTTTGATACCAGACCTAAGAAATCATAAGGTAGGTGTGACCAACGCGCTGTCATAAAGTCGATTGTTTCTACACAACGAAGTGACACAACCCAGTCGTATTTACGTGCATCACCCATTACGCCAACCGATTTAACCGGTAGGAATACAGTGAATGCTTGCGATACTTTGTGGTAAATGTCGGCTTTATGTAGTTCTTCAATGAAGATAGCGTCTGCACGACGAAGTAAATCACAGTATTCTTTCTTAATTTCACCTAGTACACGTACACCTAAACCTGGACCTGGGAATGGATGACGGTAAAGCATGTCGTAAGGTAAACCTAACTCAAGACCAATCTTACGTACTTCATCTTTAAATAACTCACGAAGCGGCTCAACTAGACCCATTTCCATATCGTCAGGTAGACCACCTACGTTATGGTGAGACTTGATCACATGCGCTTTACCCGTTTTAGAAGCCGCTGACTCAATCACGTCTGGGTAAATTGTACCTTGTGCTAACCATTTCGCATTTTTCAGCTTTTTAGATTCAGCGTCAAATACGTCAATGAATGTATGACCGATTGCTTTACGCTTATCTTCAGGATCAGATAGACCTGCTAGGTCATTTAAGAACTGCTCTTCAGCATCTACTTTGATGATGTTAAGACCGAACTTATCACCAAACATATCCATTACTTGCTGACCTTCGTTTAAACGAAGTAGACCGTTATCAACGAATACACAAGTTAGTTTCTTACCGATTGCACGGTGGATAAGCATCGCTACTACTGATGAATCAACACCACCAGAAAGACCTAGAATAACCTCATCATCGCCCACTTTTTCTTTGATACGAGCAACTGCATCCTCGATGATTTGGCTAGGTGTCCATAACTTTTCACAACCACAGATATCAATTACAAAACGCTCTAAAAGACGCTGACCTTGCTGTGTGTGTGTTACTTCTGGGTGGAACTGAACGCCGTAGAAACGTTTTTCTTCCCAAGACATAGCTGCATGTGGACATGTTTCAGTCTTTGCAGATGTAATGAAACTTTCAGGGATCTCGATAACTTTGTCGCCGTGGCTCATCCACACGTCTAGGAAGTCCGAACCATTTTCGATGTGATCTTGAATGTCTTCAAATAGTTTACAGTTACCTAGTTTTTCAACACGTGCGTAACCGAACTCTTTCTTGTCTGAGCTTTCAACTAGGCCGCCTAACTGCATCGCCATAGTCTGCATACCGTAACATACGCCTAATACTGGCACGCCAGCATTAAATACATACTCAGGTGCACGCGGGCTGTTTTCTTCTGTCGTTGACTCAGGGCCACCAGATAAAATAATACCTTGTGGGTTGAATTCACGGATCTGCTCTTCCGTTACGTCCCAAGCCCAAAGCTCACAGTAAACACCGATTTCACGAACACGGCGCGCGATAAGCTGCGTGTACTGAGAACCGAAATCTAAGATCAAAATGCGGGAATCGTGGATGTCTTTGCTCATTGATAATCTCGTTGGTTAGAAAACGATAAGTTTAGTAAAGCACAAAAACGAACTTTACCTAAAATTAAGAAGGGCTAGCCTGAGCTAGCCCAATTTTTAATATGCGTTGCGCATTAACCCATACGGTAGTTAGGCGCTTCTTTGGTGATCTGCACGTCGTGAACGTGTGACTCACCCATACCTGCAGACGTTACTTTAACGAACTGAGGTTTTGTATTTAGCTCAGCAATCGTTGCACAGCCAGTTAAGCCCATTGCACTTCGGATACCACCCACTTGTTGGTGAATAATCGTTGCGATAGGACCTTTATATGCAACACGACCTTCGATACCTTCTGGTACCAATTTGTCTGCTTCATTTGATTTTTGGAAGTAACGATCTGACGAACCTTCTTTTTGGTTCATCGCACCCAAGCTACCCATACCACGGTAAGACTTGTAGTAACGACCTTGGTAAAGCTCAACTTCACCTGGAGACTCTTCAGTACCCGCAAGCATAGAGCCAACCATTACACATGATGCACCAGCCACAAGTGCTTTTACGATATCACCAGAGAAACGGATACCACCATCAGCAATCACTGGGATGTCACGGCCTTTTAAGCCTTCAACAGCATCAGAGATAGCGGTAATTTGCGGTACACCACAGCCTGTGACAATACGAGTAGTACAGATTGAACCAGGGCCAATACCAACTTTAACTGCATCAGCACCCGCATCAGCTAGCGCAATCGCGCCTTCAGCTGTTGCAACGTTACCCGCAACGATTTGTAAATCTGGGTATGCTTCACGTGTTGCTTTAACACGATCAATTACGCCTTGAGAGTGGCCGTGTGAAGTATCGATAAGTAGAACGTCAACACCTGCTTCAACAAGGGCTGCAATACGCTTATCAGTACCTGCACCCACGCCAACAGCAGCACCTACACGAAGACGACCTTGCTCGTCTTTACATGCATTTGGCTTTTCTTGTGCTTTTTGATAATCCTTAACTGTGATCATGCCTTTTAATGCAAACGCATCATCAACCACTAGGATTTTTTCAATGCGGTGCTCGTGCATCAGACCTAAGATCTCTTCACGTGCAGCACCTTCTTTTACCGTTACAAGATCCGCTTTTTTCGTCATTACTGAAGAAACAGGCTTATCTAGTTGCGTTTCAAAACGCATATCACGGCTAGTTACGATACCTTCTAGTTGATTATTCTCACCAACCACAGGGAAACCTGAGAAACCTTTCTCATGTGCAAGCTCCAGCGCACCTTCAATTGTCAGGTCAGCTGTCACAGTGACAGGGAAAGATACGATACCCGCTTCGTAAGCTTTAACCTTACGAACATTTCTCGCTTGCTCTTCAATCGTCATATTCTTATGAACAAAACCAATGCCGCCTTCTTGCGCTAGCGCAATAGCAAGACGCGCTTCAGTTACAGTGTCCATTGAAGCAGAAACAAGAGGTAGGTTTAAATCAATACCACGCGTTAAACGCGTTTTTAAATCAGCGGTATGAGGTAATACAGTTGAGTGTGCAGGGATGAGTAGCACATCATCGAAAGTTAGGGCTTCTTTTGCAATTCTTAGCATGTTTGCGGTATCTCTCACGTGGAATTGAGTAATAGGAATTGCGTGCGAATTTTATCAGCGTTGCTGTAGTGAGTAAATCTTTTTTTCAAAAAATATGCTAAAGTTTCGCGGTAATTTTTTCAGAGGCCAATGATGACATTCTCAGTTTCTTCAGCTCCACAGCACCAAGTTTATTCAGTTTCAAAGCTAAATAAAGAAATTCGCGGCATTTTAGAGCAAGGTTTTGCTTCTTTAAGGCTAACCGGAGAAATTTCTAACTTTGTTGCACCAGCATCTGGCCATTGGTATTTCTCTTTAAAAGATGACAAAGCACAAATTAAGGCCGCAATGTGGCGAGGTAATAACCGCTACAGCAAATACAAACCCAATAATGGTGCTCAAGTGGTTGTTACGGCCCGCGTCTCTGTGTATGAACCCCGCGGTGAATATCAACTGATTGTTGAGCATATGGAACCTGCTGGTGAAGGCCAACTGAAACAACAATTTGAAGCACTCAAGTTGCAACTTGCTGCTGAGGGACTATTTAGCAGTGCACATAAACAACCTCTGCCAACACAAATAAGAAAAGTAGGTGTGGTTACTTCTGCCACTGGCGCTGCAATTAAAGACATTTTGACGGTAATGAAGCGCCGCGCCCCACAACTTGAAGTCATTGTATACCCAACCCAAGTTCAAGGCAGCGATGCGCACCTGCAAATTGCAGAGAAAATTCGTTTGGCAAATATCCGAAATGAAGTCGACGTGCTGATTGTGGGACGTGGTGGTGGCTCATTAGAAGACTTATGGTGTTTTAACGAAGAACACCTTGCCCGCGAGATATTTGCCAGTCGTTTACCTATTATCAGTGCGGTGGGTCATGAAATAGATACCACCATTGCAGATTATGTTGCTGATTTAAGAGCCCCTACCCCATCCGCAGCCGCTGAACTAGTCAGCCCAGATCAACATGCGATTAAAAAACACATTATTGAAAAGTACGCACGCTTAAGTCATTTAATGCTGAGTAAAATCAAAGAAGCGAAGCAAACTAACAATGCACTATTACAGCGACTCAAGTTGCAACACCCAAATAGTCAGCTGCAGCAACAAGCACAGCGTTTAGACGAGCTTTCTATGCGATTACAACGCGGTGTAAATACTCAGCTCAATCAAAAAAATAACCAACTGAGGTTGCTGCAACAAAGGTTCCAACATCAACACCCTGAACGTCGACTTTCTCAGGCAAAAGATGCGCTACAGCAGTTAGAGCAAAGATTATTGAATGCGCAAAATAAAAACCAGCAACTGGCACAGCAACAATTAGCCATGCTAGCAGCAAGACTTGAAAGCATCAGCCCATTGGGCGTGTTAGCGAGAGGCTATTCAATCACCAAGAAAGGCGAGCTCGTGGTGAAATCGATTAAACAAGTAAAAGCGGGAGAAACGCTTGTCACTCAAGTCCATGATGGTGAAATTCACACCACGGTTAACCACACTCTAGAAACAACAAAGGCTGCACAGTAGCTGCCTTTGTCATTGTGTATAAACGCTTTATAACATCGCGCTAGTATGAGATTCATTCTCCATAGAGATTTCATCTTCTAAGAAGTTTTGGTTCATCGATTCTGCAGGACAAGGGCAATTCGGCTTACCGACTACTTTTGCTGGAATACCCACGACCGTTGTATGTGGCGCCACCGGATTCAACACGACAGAGCCAGCCCCAATACGCGCGCCTTCTCCGACTTCGATGTTACCTAATACTTTTGCACCGGCGCCTATCAATACACCCGCTCTGATTTTCGGGTGGCGATCGCCTTGTTCATTACCCGTACCCCCGAGTGTTACAGATTGTAAAATTGAAACATTGTCCTCAATTACAGCAGTTTCACCAATTACGATACCAGTAGCGTGGTCAAACATAATGCCATGACCGACTTTACAAGCAGGATGGATGTCAACGCCAAAAACTTCAGAGGTACGGCTTTGGATGAAACGTGCGAGCTCTTTGCGGTTCTGACGCCAGAGGCAATGTGCAAGTCTGTGTGCTTGGATTGCATGAAAACCCTTCAAGTTCAAAATAACAGTTAAATAACTATCGGCAGCTGGGTCACGATCTTTAACTGCTTTTATGTCATGGGCAACATGAGTCAACATTCTGTCGCAATCAACAAAAGCTTGGTCGAACAATTCACGAATTGTAAAAGCTGAAACCACCGCATCTGCAAGCTTGTTTGCAACAATAAAACTTAACGCAGAGCCTAAACACTCGTGATTTAACACACTCGAGTAAACATGACTTGCCAAAAGAGGCTCTCTACTTACTAACTCGGTTGCTTCTTGGCGAAGCTGCTGCCAAATTTCATGACGCATAAACATACCTTACAGACTGACATTAGGCGGATTGTAACGGTTACATAAACCGTACGACCAGAAAATGCTGGGAACATCTTCTACTTACTTATAACAAACTGCACTAAAACAGGCAATTTGTGAAATATTCGCTATCTACTTCAAAACAAAGGAAAGCACAATCCAGAAACAAAAATGCCACTTGTTACAAGTGGCATTTGTTAAACTTAAAGCTTAATTATTTTAGTACTTCAGCTACCGCTTTTGAGAAGTACTCAATGTTAGCTTGGCTCACACCAGCAACATTTACACGGCTAGAACCCACAATATAGATTGCGTATTCTTTTTGTAGGCGCTCGATTTGCTCTTTATTAATACCTAAGAAAGAGAACATACCGTTTTGCTTATCAATGAAAGAGAAGTCTTGTGCTACACCTTGAGCTGCTAGGCTTTCTTTAATTAACGTACGTAGACCATTGATACGGTTACGCATTTCATCAAGTTCATCATGCCACTCTTGAGTTAGTTCTGTACTACCCAAAATCGTATTTACGATGTCTGCACCATGTGCTGGCGGCATTGAGTAAATACTACGAACAACGCTTAATAATACCGAGTTAGAAATATCAGCATTTGCACTGTCTTTAGCAATGATTGAACATGCACCGATACGCTCACGGTAAAGGCCAAAGTTCTTAGAGCATGAAGAACAAATGATCAACTCATCAACTGCATCTGCTAATAAACGTAAGCCTTTCGCATCTTCGTCAAGGCTTGCACCAAAACCTTGGTAAGCAATGTCGATTAACGGAGTGAAGCCCACTTCTTTTGCAAGTTCAGCAACGATTTTCCACTGCTCTTCGTTTAAGTCCATACCACTTGGGTTGTGACAACAAGCATGTAAAAGAACCACGTCACCTTTAGGTACTTGTTTCAGCGTGTCGATCATTTCATCGAACAACAAGCCTTTATTTTCGTAGTCGTAATATGGGTATTCTTTAACTGTTAGGCCCGCCGCTTCAAATAAGCTGATGTGGTTAGCCCAAGTTGGTGTTGTTACCCATACAGTCGCATCTATGTTACAACGCTTGATGAACTCAGCAGCAACACGTAGTGCACCTGTACCACCTGGCGCTTGTGCTGTACGAACACGGTTTGCAAGTAATGTGCTGTGCTCACCTAATAGCAGGGCTTCCATTTTCTGACAAAAATCTAAATTACCAGCAAGACCAATGTAAGACTTAGTGGTTTCGTTTTCTAAACGAAAAGCTTCAGCTTTCTTTACAGCTCTTAGTACAGGGGTATTACCTTGCTCATCTTTGTAAACACCAACACCAAGATCGATTTTATTAGGGTTAGTATCTTGTTTGTAAGCAGCCATAAGACCCAAAATTGGATCAGTTGGTAACGGTTTTAATTCTGAGAACATAGGTCATCTCTTAATTTAGTTATTTGTCAGTGTGCCTTATAAACGCGCAGAGTATTTACAAGGCATAACCCGGGGTTAAAACTGCGTTAATAGTAACATAAAATTTTAAGAACTCGAGTGCTACGAACGCGGTAAATACTGAGGAATTCTAATACAGGCGGCAACTAAAACTGCCAACACCTGTTCATCAAAAATGCCAGTTGAGAATGCCTCGGCATCGATGATACCTGTGCAACCTGAAATGTTATCAAACATAGGTAAACATGCTTCAGATTGTACTTTAGGATCACAGGTATAATACTCACCACCTTGCGCTACGTATTCAGCGACATCATTCACAACTCGCCCTTTAGAAGATAAAGCAACTTGTACGTTATTACTTATCTTTGCAAAATCCTCTGTAAGCGGAAACAAAGGACGGCTTGGTGCGCCATGATAAGCCAGTTTAAGTAACTGCTCTCCTTCAGGGGTTAAGGTATTTGCATAAATACCAAACCAGTCGACCTGTGTTTTATCAACAACGAATTGCACAATCGCATTGAGCTTTTCCAATAACACTTTATTTTCTTGGTTATTATTGATGTAACTTTCTAACTCAAAAGGTGCATCTTGTAATTGACCAAATAAACTGCAGCTTCCGCCTTCCCCTAATTCAGGGATCAAATAAGACCAAACCGCATTCGCAGTGCCTTGTTCAGAATTTAGAAATACATCTAATTCTGCTAGCGCTTGCTCAACAAGTGAAGGCGATGTCGTTACGCCCGAAAGTGAAAGATAAGAAGAAATCATTTTAGCCATCCAAACATCCAGATACCCGAAACTTAACACACAAAATCAGCTTTGCAAAGGTACAAAGCCAATTCATTGAGAAACATTAAAGACCAGTGAAAGTTAGAAATAATTTCGGATAAAAATTTTTAGGTAGATATTAGCAGTGCTAAGACTTTTTTAACTTTGAGATATGACTTTTCCGAAGCAAAAGTTTCTATAACTAAACTTAAACCGCTCAGTAATCGTCTAAATGCTCAATCAAGAAATATAAGGATTGTTATTTAATGAGTATATAAGCTCAACACAGTTGCCGGTTTCATTATAAGACACAGAATGGGCTATTTCGTTTAATAAGCCAACCCCTCTGCCATGCTCTTGACACAGCGACGCTGTACTATCTTCTGTAACATGAAACCCAGTCCCAGAATCTGTAATAGCAAAGCGGATCTGTTTATTCTCAGGCTCATAATTAGCTAGGATTTCTATTTGTGCATCTTGCAGTTCAGTTAGAGCCTCTTCACGCATCTGATAAAAAATGAAAAAGCCATCTTCTTGATTTTTAATTTCTGAGTCCAGACCTAATACACCATGATCTAAGGCATTATTATACGCTTCAGAAAGAAGCAAAAATATGTTTGAACGATGATTATCTACCCCTTCGACTTTACTGAGCATATTCACCAATTCGAGTATTGGATCTGTACTCTTCATCTGCTCTGCATTCAAAACCACATGAAAATCAAAAGGCAGTTTTGAATAAGACACCACAGAATTAATTATCACAGGGTTTGCAATACAATTTATAATCGCAATGCTCAAATCATCCTGTTGCTCACTATGACCAGAAAACTGTTGCACTTGAGCAATGATATCCTCTGTACCTATATTTGCTTTACTGGCTAGCGTTGCTTTTAGTCGCGCCTCACCAAACATTTCCGCTTGTTTACTCTCAGTTTCTACAATGCCATCTGTCGCCATGACAATGCGATGATTCTCATTTACTTCAAAATGAACGATATTTCTTTCAAATTCATCTGCTTCTAATATACCTAGAGCCATATGTTGAGACTCTAATGTTTTTACCAATTCGCCACTTTTGTCGATTACATAAATATCTGGGATACCGCCTAACCAAGCTGAAACACTGCGCCCTGATTCACTTAGTTCTATAATCGCTGCAGCACAAAACATGTGACCAGGTAATAATTCAGCCAGCGCATTATTCAGCTCATAAGCAATATCGCTCACCGCCATGCCTTTCGCCACCATGGCATAGAAAATTCGTGAAGCAGGTAAGGCCCCGACCGCAGCAGCTAAGCCATGGCCAGTGAAATCTCCTAACAAACAATAAAAACCACCAAGTGGACTTTGTGCCATTAAAAACATATCACCATTAAACATTGAAGCAGGTGATAAATGGAAATCGCAGATCTTGGGAAAACTTTTTTGCTGTGATAAAGCGTTACTAAAAATATGCTCTACAATTTCATGCTCTCGCTCAGTTTGATTGTAGTGATACTCAAGTTCTTTTTTTTGCCTGTTGGCTTCTTGGCTTAAACGACGGGTTCTAGCGTGTGCTTTAATTTTGGCTGAGAGAATAATTTTATCAAATGGCTTATGGATAAAATCATCTCCACCTACCTCTAAACATTTTTCAAAACTTTGATGATCTTCAAGCGCTGTAATAAAAATAATCGGCAAATAAACATCACCGGCCTGTTTCTTGATCAGAGGTGCGGTTTCAAAACCATCCATCACGGGCATCATGACGTCTAACAGCACAATATCAATCGAATGCTCGTTAAGCTTTTCGAGTGCCTCTTGCCCATTACTGGCAAGTTCAACCAAGTAATTCTGTTGCTCAAGCATGGCTTTGAGCAAGGTGCAATTTAAAGGCTGGTCGTCAACGACTAGAATACGCAAGGCGGGTTCTTAATTACAAAATCAATCGATATCAAATTTTTTGTCGAAACGAGAAATTTGTAGAATCTTTTTCAATTGAGGGCGGCAATTACTAATTGTAATGCTAGACACTGATTCACCTAGTGTCTTTTTCATATTTAACAGCATGCCTAACGCAGAGCTATCCATATAATCAGTTTCTCGCAAATCGATAATCACCTTATCTGTTTGCCCATCTACCTCCGCATACGCTTGACGGAAAGACTGTACCAAATTGAAATCAAACTTTCCTTTTATCTGTATAGTCAACGTTTTGCCATCGGCAGAAGCGCTTTTGCTCAAACTCATTATAACCTCCTAATATGGTTCGAATTTGTTATTCATCCGTTGTTCTTAAATATAACTTGTTTAGAAATAATCGCCAAAAAATATCGAACTTATTATCACAATTTATTTTAATGCTTAAAATTCAGACTGTTAATTTGGGCTTATTCAATGCTGATTATGAAACTGCTATCATATGACTACTACATTACAAGAGCGCTTCAACATGTCTGAAAATAATTTAGTTTACTCAACTGAGTTTGGCCGCATAAAGCCGGAAAGTGAAAAAAATGAACCTGAAGTTCGTCTTTTTAAAGACGGTGCGATTCGAATTGAACGACAAACTAAAGGTCGAAAAGGCAAAGGCGTCATGCTAGTCGTTGGTATAGACCCATCTGAACATGACTTAAAGAAACTAGCCAAAACATTAAAAAGTAAGATGGGACAAGGTGGTGCTGTAAAAGAAGGCGTCATTGAGATACAAGGTGATGACCGCGATAAGCTTAAACAAATACTAGAAGCTATGAAGTTCAAGGTTAAAATTGCAGGGGGCTAATACCCCCTTCTTTTATTGTACTTCAAACACTTCAACCGCCTCTTCTGGGATCGGCGGGCTGTAATAATAACCCTGTACTACATAACAATTGTTATTCGCCAAAAACTCAACCTGCTCTTTGGTTTCTACCCCTTCTGCAACAACTTCTAAGTTTAGCTTTTGCGCCATCGCTATAATTGCTGCAGTGATCTCCATATCATTTGGATCCTCTGGTATGTCTTTTACAAATGAGCGGTCTACTTTCAGAATATCAACTGGGAAGCGTTTTAAATAACTCAATGACGAGTAACCCGTACCAAAGTCATCAATTGAAAGTGAGACACCTAACGCTTTAATTTGATGAAGTTGAGAAATTGCCGCTTCAACATCCCCCATCAACATACTTTCAGTAAGCTCTAAATGCAGTAATTTAGCAGGCATTCTAGTACGCTCTAGAACATCTGAAAGTACTCGCTTCATGTTACTATCTTTAAATTGTCGAGCTGACAAATTAACAGACACATTGCCAACTTTGCCCTGCTTTTGTAACTTAACAGAGAAGCGACATGCAGCTTCAAGCACCCATTCTCCCAATTCAACAATTAGCCCCGTCGCTTCCGCTATCGGAATAAATTTACTTGGAGGTATCGGCCCTTGTTCTGGGTGCTCCCAACGAATTAGGGCCTCATACCCAACCACTTCATTATTACGGTAATCAACCTGTGGTTGGTAATGTAAAGTGAACTGATTATCACGAATAGCCGAGCGCAGTTCATTTTCTATATACAAGCGCTCGTTTGCTGCTTCATCTAATTCTTGAGAGTAGAAGTGGAAAGTATTACGCCCTTTCGCTTTCGCCTCATACATGGCTAAGTCAGCGTGTTTAAGTAACTGTTCTTCTTCTTTGCTATCGAATGGCGCAAGCGTAATACCAATACTGGCACTAACAATGACTTCATTATTACCTAGTTTAATTGGTGCATTGAGCGTGCGCTGGATCATCTGCGCCACGTCCATCGCATTTTCGCGCTTCTCAATGCCGCTCAGTAACACTGCAAATTCATCACCACCTAATCGCGCAATCGTATCTTCAGCTCTAAGACGGGTTTTAAGCCTATCAGCCACTTCAACTAATAAACGGTCACCAGCATCATGCCCAAGTGTATCGTTGATGCGTTTAAACTCATCTAAATCGAAATAGAATAACGCAAATGCATAATGACCACGCTCAGCCAGAGCCATCGACTTTTTCAATTGCATTCTAAAAAAGGTACGGTTAGCAAGGCCTGTCAGCGTATCAAAGTAAGCCAACTCTTCCATCTTACGCTGACTTTCTTTCACAAAAGAAATATCTTGTGCCGAGGCAACATAACTTGAAATATGACCGCTTTCATCACGAATAGGAGAAATACTCAAGCTCACCCAAATTGGTTCATTGGTAATGCCCTGCAAAATCGTATCACCACGCCAGTAATTTCGACTTCGTAAATCAAGGTCTATGTCTTCAATTAAAATAGACATATCTTTAGAAATGATGCTTAGCAAAGGCTGGCGAGCAAAATGGTCTTCTCCATAACCTGTCATTTCTTGCATTTTGGGGTTCACATATTCAATTTGAAAATGCTCATTAGTGATAACCACTGCCGTTCCTGAGAATTCCACGGCCTTAGATAGCCTATCAGCTGCCTTTTGAGCCAGCTCTTTCTCAGTGATCTTGTTGTTCAAGCCATTGACCAGTTTTTTGATCTCTTTGCCCATATCATTAAATGTGGCATTTAAAAGACCGATTTCATCTTCATTATTTGGCATCGCAGGCATATCCCATTGACCACGGCCAAAATCTTTTACGGCACTCACCGTATTGTTGATCCGCTGAAGCACAAGCTTGTAAAGTACTTGATGAAGTAATAGCGCCACAAACATGGCATAGAGCACAAATAACCCAAAAAACTTAACCTTAAGCTCTTCAAGAGCAGCTAATGCCGAATCACGCTTCTTATAAATGCCGACATACCAGCCTAGCTCATTTAACTGAGTAACATTAATTAAATGAGTCTCACCTTGTAAGTCAAAAATAGACTCTCGCTCAGGTAACTTTAATTTTAACGAATCATCGACGACTTTCGCGAGTTCTGGCGTTAACTCATCTCGACTAATGGCAGAACCATTGTTAAATATTTTTTGTAAATTTGGCGCTGCAAGAATATTGCCCTGACCGTCAAAGATTAAATACCCTTGGTTTGTTGTCGGAACTGGCAAATGTTTTAATAAATCGACCATGCTAATGTCAGTGCCAATAAAACCTTGGTAATCTTCTTCAAAGTAAAGAGGCACTAAAATGCTGATGACCCATTTACTCCAAACGTCATCGTAATGTACTTTTGACCAAACAGCTTCTCTCGTAGGGTTGAGCTCTTGTTTCAATTGGGCAATGGTTTGACCATCGAATAGCCCTTTCTTTGGCGCGGCATTTAATAAAGTATTGGGTGGCGAAATTCTTACAAACTGATTGTTTGTAACCATGTAAAAATTAAAGAAATCCTGCAACAGTGGCGGCGCGATAATGTCCCACAAAGCCTCAGAACGAGCGAAAAATCGGCGCTGTTCTTCATTTAGCTCTTCACCCGTGAAATAAGCAGCTGACAAACCATTTTCGGCAGTGCTGCGATAAGCGCCATCACGAAACATAATTTGCGATGGTGAGTGATTTTGAATTGTTTTATCGTCATAGAATAAATGCTTAGTGACGACAGCACCCGTTTGCTCAGAAAGACTCTTTTTTAACTCGAGGTAATTAGAGAATTGATTAATAACTTGAACGCTAAAACGCTTTAGATCTGCATACTCTTCAAATACAAGTTGCTTTTCTTCAGACTTGAGCATGAAAGCAGCAGCGAAAATCCCCGCGACCAAACAAACCGCCGAAATTAAAATAGAGAGTTTGACACTTAAAGAATTAAAACCAAACCTTGAAGGGGGTCGACGATTGACCACTGCTAAACCCTTATTAAAATTGTTATTTTTATATCGATATCGTTTTCCCAATATATCAGAATGTTTGCCCGTTCGCCAAGAAAGGGGCTAACAATCTAGCAACAAATGAGAAAAAATTACCAGTAAAGACTAAGGTAGTGCTTGTATGCACTTACCCCCTGTGTTAATAATGTATTCAATCTATTAAGTAATTCTTAATTAAACAATGACAAATTCTATTACTCGCAAAACTTATTTCTTTTTTAGCTTCTTTTTTAGATGAAGAGGCTTACCTGTTTGCGCGTGATTACGAATAGATAAGCCTCCCAACTGGGAGGTTTTTTTTTGCCGCTGGGAGTGAGGACCTATGACAGAAAATACTTTAAATGCTTTACGCAAAGATATAAATGAGATCGATTCAGACTTAATGGTGTTACTGGCAAAACGCCGTCGTATTAGCCATAGCGTTTTGGAATATAAAATTGCGAACAATAAACCGGTTCGTGACGAAGAGCGTGAACAAGCTTTACTAGAAAAACTGATTAACTATGGTAAGTCGCTCGGTCTTGATGCGTTTTATGTAAACAGTGTTTTTCAAACTATTTTGGAAGATTCGGTTTTAAATCAACAGGCTTTATTACAAAAGAGTTTAAACCCTGATTCATTAAGTGATACGCATCGTGTTGCTTATTTAGGTGGACAAGGCTCTTATAGCCAACTTGCTTGTCATAAATACTTCAGCCGCCGCCCTGGTAAGTTAGTTGAGATGGGCTGCCAAAGTTTTGAACAAATCACTCAGCATGTTGAAAAAGGTCAAGCCGATTATGGTCTTCTGCCAATTGAGAATACCAGTTCAGGTAGTATCAATGAAGTATTCGACTTATTACAACATGCGCAAGTCACCATAGTCGGTGAAGTCACTCATTCTGTTGAACACTGCTTGTTAGCAGCACCGGGCACTGAGTTAAGTGACATTCAAAAGATATTTGCTCACCCTCAGCCATTTGCGCAATGTAGCCGCTTCATTCAAGGGTTAGATAATGTATTGCATGCAACTTGTGATTCGACATCAAGCGCCTTAAAGCAAGCATCAGAAACACCGAATGGCGCTGCCATTGGCTCAGCGCAGGCAGGTAAAAATGTCGGCCTAGAAGTTATCAAAGCAGGACTTGCAAACCAAACTGAAAACCACAGCCGCTTTATAGTTGTGGCGCGTAAAGCATTGCAAGTGTCAACTCAGATCCCAACCAAAACCAGTCTAATTATGGCAACCAAACAGCAGGTTGGTTCTTTGGCTGATGCGTTAATGGTATTTAAAGCCCATAACATCAATATGGTGAAACTAGAATCACGCCCTGTGCCTGGCAACCCTTGGGAAGAAGTATTCTATGTTGATTTACTTGCCAATACAGCAGAAAAGCATGTGCAAAATGCCCTAGAAGAGCTTAAAGATCACACTCAATTTGTACGCATTTTAGGGTGCTATCAAAGTGAGTCTATGCAAGCCGTCGAAGTTTAAAAGTAAACGATTAAGTTAACTGAAAAAGGCACTTTTCTGAAGTGCCTTTTTAATACCAATCTGCTTAACTAAGTGGTCTATTTTGAGGCTAGAAAACCTTGTTGAAAGCAAGGCAAATATTTCGTTATTTAGTTGTTCTAAATGAGAAATCTTTAACGCAGCTATCATCAGGTTTAATCCCTCAAAATGATTAAGTGTTATTGCGGATTGGTATAATCTCAATCTTTATTAAGAAGTGCTCATTTAAGCGCTATATATCTAATACCTTTGCGTCATTGGCTTTATTAAGCAAACCACGACTTTGCTTTAAGAACTGCTCTGCACAGCCCGAGAAGTATTGTTTAGCCTCTGAGAACGAATCAATCAATGCCGCTTTGTCGCCCGCTTTAAGTTTATCCAGTGTCAGCTCAAAGGTTTCTTGATAACTGGCCAACAGGCCTTCAACATCATTGAATTGCGCTAACATAATGTCTGAATATAACTCTGGAGACTGAGCGAATAGCCTGCCAACCATCATTAATTCAAGCTGATAGATAGGTGAAGAACAGCTTCGTAGCTCTTCTAAAGTATGGCATTGTTTCGCCAAAAATTGACCATAGACGAATGTGGTTAAGTGACGCATGACCTGAATGATCTGCATGGCTTGGTCATGCTTTTTCGCATCCATTTCAACTAGCTGGCAACCCCATACTTTTAACTGCTCAAGTAACCCTGAACATGCTTCAGGCATTCGCCCTTCACAGACCACAACAGTTTGCTTTACCCAATGAGAAATATCAGGACCAAACATTGGGTGAAGGCCAACAACTGGGCCTACATGTTTATTCATAAGCACTTTTAAAGGTGCTTGCTTAACTGAGGTAATATCAACTAAGACACAATCATCAGGTAAAGTTGGCAGTGACGAGACCACTTCTTCTAAGGCGTTAATTGGCACACTCACCAGCACCAATTTAGCCCCAGATAATATTGTTTCTGCATCGGCTTGTTGCGCTCGGTCCAAAATACGAATCTCATACCCAGAGCGAGTAAGCTGCTTAGCGAATAACTGACCCATCGCCCCTTCACCACCGACAATCACGACAGGAGATAACTCAGGCGCTTTACAGGCTAACTTACTTTGCTGATTTTCGTATGCTTCACGCATCATGCGCCTAAGCATATCTTCAACTAGATCTGGGTTTACGTTGTGCTCTTCAGCCTGCTGTCTTCTCGCTTCGATCAAAAGGCTTTCTCTGTCAGGGGCGTGTAAAGGTGCACCTATCTCTTGTTTGATAGCACCGATTTGAGATGTTAATGCGTTGCGTTTAGCAAGAAGTTGTACGAGCTGACTGTCGCATTCATCAATGCCGGCTCGAAGTTGTGCTAATGTTTGCTCACCCTTCATAACTGTAAACTTTTATAAACACCAGTAAATAAATAATTACAACTAGTCTAACAGGATGGTATGACAGATAAAAGTGAAGGGATGAATTAATTTTATACCAATCCTCTTAATTAAGTGATCTATTTTGAGGCAAGGAAAACTAGTCTATAGCAAGGCGAAAATTTTGCGGTTTAGTTGTTCTAAATAAGAAATTTTTAACGAAGCTAGCGTCAGTTTTAGTCCCTAGAAATGATTGAGTATTATTGAGGGTTGGTATACGTCTATGACATCACAAAGTGCGATATGGTTTTTTTGGGCATATAAACCAAAACAGGCCACTCAAAGAGTGGCCTGTTTTTAAAGCGTAGTAAAACGCGCGTATTAGTTAAGTTTTTCTTTAATACGTGCTGATTTACCTGAACGCTCACGTAGGTAGTAAAGCTTAGCGCGACGAACTGCACCGCGACGCTTAACTGTGATGCTATCTACTAGTGGGCTGTGCGTTTGGAATACACGCTCAACACCTTCACCGCTCGAGATTTTACGAACTGTGAAAGCTGAGTGTAGACCACGGTTACGCTTAGCGATAACAACACCTTCAAAGGCCTGTAGACGCTCTTTGTTACCTTCTTTAACGCGTACCTGTACAACAACTGTATCACCAGCGCCGAACGCAGGTACGTCTTGCTTAAGCTGTTCAGCTTCAAGCTCTTTAATAATATTTTGGTTTACTTTTGCCATTTTATTTCTCACATTCCTAGGTGTAACTGTCTTCTAGCCACAAGCTTGTTCATGTTCTCGCTGAAATTCAGCAAGTAACATGGCTTGCTCCTCAGTCAGAGCTAGGTTACGCAACAAGTCAGGACGTCTAAGCCAAGTTCTGCCTAATGACTGCTTAAGCCGCCATTTGGCTATCTCTTTATGGTTTCCGCTGAGTAATACAGCAGGCACCTGCTTGCCATCCAATGTTTCTGGCCGTGTATAATGAGGACAATCTAACAAGCCATCCGAAAAGGAGTCTTGCTCAGCTGATTGGTTGTGACCTAAAACACCAGGCACCAAGCGCGCAACTGCGTCGATTAGTGTCATGGCTGGTAGTTCACCACCACTGAGAATAAAATCGCCGATGGACCATTCTTCGTCTACATAAGACTCGATGATCCGCTCATCAATACCTTCATAACGACCCGCAACTAATATCAGTTTTTCTGATGCAGCCAATTCAGCCGCACCTTGCTGATCTAGTTTTCGCCCTTGAGGGGACATATAAATTACTTTGGCGTTTTCTCCTGCTGCCGCTTTGGCATCAAGAATGGCTTGTTTTAATGGGTCAACCATCATCAACATGCCCGGACCGCCACCATAAGGTCTATCATCTACGGTTCTATGCTTATCAGTTGCATAGTCTCGTGGATTCCAACTGTTAAACTCGATTAAACCGTTTTTAACAGCGCGTCCCGTTACGCCTTGCTGGGTAATCGCATCAAACATTTCAGGAAACAGTGAAATAACACCGACCCATAATGGTTTTTGCTGGCTCATTTAAAAGCCTGGATCCCAGTCTACAGTAATTACTTTTTCTTCATGATCAACACCCTTGATAACTGAATCAGTTAAAAATGGAATTAATCGTTCAGATTGGCCAAACGCATCTTTTTTATTTGCTTTCACAACTAAAACATCGTTTGAACCAGTCTCCATCAAGTCATCGACTGTGCCTAAGTTATAACCTTTATCAGTTACAACAGACATGCCGATAAGATCTCGCCAATAGAACTCACCTTCAGGGAGTTCAGGAAGTTGCGCTGAATCAACTGAGATTTCCACATTGGTCAAAGCCATTGCTTCGTCTCGGTCGTTTACTTGCGCAAACTTGGCGATAAAGCCCTTGTTGTGGCGACGCCAGTCACTCACTTCAAGAGATTGCCATTTACCTTGTTGCCCTATCAACCAGGGGCTGAATTCGAAGATCCCTTGGGGATCATCAGTAAATGAATGCACCTTAAGCCAGCCCTTAATACCATAAGGGGCACCAAGCTTACCTACTACAATAATCGAGGTGTTTTCTTGACTCATGGTTACACTTACGCCTATTAAGCCGCTTTACGAGCGTCTTTAACTAACTTAGCTACGCGATCTGAAAGAGATGCGCCTTGACCTACCCAGTGATCAACACGTGATAAATCTAAACGTACTTTCTCTTCTTGACCCGCAGCGATTGGGTTAAAGAAACCTACTTTCTCGATGAAACGACCGTCACGTGAGAAACGGCTATCCGCAACCACGATTTGATAGAATGGACGCTTTTTAGCGCCGCCACGTTGCAAACGAATAGTTACCATACCGTCCTCAATTAGTTGACTGTTTTCATTAATAAGATTTGCATCCCATTTTGGGAAGCTGGGGAATTGTACGAGTTTTTTGCCACAATGCAAGTATGAACTGAGGATAAATCGAACTTAGGTAGATTAAATGCTGATCTGAAGCGCAAAAAATCACCGTAACACGCTAATTTTTAATAGGCAATAAAAAAAGAGGCGTTAACCTCTTTTTTATAATTATTTTTAGCTCAACACTAATTTAGAACTTTGGACCACCCATCATGCCCGGTGGCATCATGTTTTTCATGTTGCGCATCATTTTCATCATGCCGCCTTTACCCTTCATCTTTTTCATCATCTTTTGCATCTGGGTAAATTGCTTAAGTAGTTTATTGACATCTTGTACCTGAGTACCAGAGCCTGCTGCAATACGCTTTTTACGAGAGCCTTTGATTAACTCAGGGCGAGTGCGTTCTTTTGGTGTCATAGAGTTAATGATGGCTTCCATTTGGTTGAAAGACTTATCGCCGACTTGATCTTTAACGGCATCCGGTAAGTTGGACATACCAGGAAGCTTATCCAGCATTCCCATCATGCCGCCCATGTTTTTCATTTGACGAAGTTGCTCTGCAAAATCTTCTAGCGTGAAGCCGTCACCTTTAAAGACCTTTTCTGCAACTTTTGCTGCTTTGTCTTTATCGACTTTCATTTCAACTTCTTCGATTAATGAAAGTACGTCGCCCATGCCTAGAATACGTGAAGCAACACGATCTGGGTGGAAAGGCTCAAGTGCATCAGTGCGCTCACCAACACCGATAAACTTAATTGGTTTACCCGTGATATGACGAATTGATAATGCCGCACCACCACGCGCATCACCATCGGTCTTTGTTAGGATCACGCCGGTTAGTGGTAATGCTTCGTCGAAAGCTTTTGCAGTGTTCGCCGCATCTTGACCCGTCATCGAGTCAACAACGAATAAAGTTTCAACTGGATTGATTGCCGCATGAAGATCTTTGATCTCGTCCATCATGTCACTATCGACGTGCAAACGACCCGCAGTATCGACAATCACAACATCAATGAATTTCTTTTTCGCATGACTTATAGCACTGGTTGCAATATCAACTGGCTTTTGTGAAATATCACTTGGGAAGAATTCAACGTCTACTTCGCCCGCTAGAGTTTCAAGCTGCTTAATCGCCGCCGGACGATAAACGTCAGCACTCACTACAAGTACTGATTTCTTTTTACGCTCTTTTAAGAATTTAGAAAGTTTACCGACACTGGTTGTTTTACCCGCACCTTGTAAGCCCGCCATCATTACAACAGCTGGCGGCTGCGCAGCTAGGTTAAGCTCTTCATTGGCTTCACCCATCGCTTTTTCAAGTTCTTCACGTACTATTTTGATGAATACTTGACCTGGACTTAGGCTCTTCGTTACTTCAACACCAACTGCACGTTCCTTTACTTGTTTTACAAACTCACGAACAACCGGTAATGCAACATCAGCCTCAAGAAATGCCATACGCACTTCACGGAGGGTTTCTTTAATATTGTCTTCGGTAAGTCGGCCGCGGCCACTGATGTTTTTTAACGTTTTACCTAAGCGTTCTTGGAGATTTTCAAACATGTATTAGGTTCCAATAAATCGTAATTAAGCGCATTATACTGATATGCAGGCGACTAATACAGTATTCAAGTAAAGACAAAGTTTCTTTTTATAACCTCTTTGCAAGAACGGTGGCTTAAAATACAATAGCCTGTAACAAGGATTCTAACCTCTGGACCATATTTAACATGTTGATCATCAGCTTGTCTTTGCTTGCCAGCCTTTTATATGTTTTTGCTACCGGGCATGTATTATCACGCCTTTTTCATAAAGAAGGCCCTAGTCACAAGCTCACTGTGCTACTTAGTACCGGTGCGATCTTGGCGCACATGTTGGTATTAGTGAATTCGGTATTCACTCAAGATGGTCAAGATTTAAGCACAGTCAATGTTGCTTTATTAACTTGCTGGGTGATTGTAGTTAGTGTTACAACCGTTTCTTTAAAATTTCCAGCAACCCTTTTACTTCCTGTTGTGTACGGGTTTGCAGCAATTTTGCTCGTAGCAAGCCTGTTTATTCCTCACCACATTATTATGCAAAGCATCAATGTGGATTTAGGGTTAGTAATTCACATTTCATTGTCACTGTTGGCTTACTGTGTACTGATTATTGCCACACTTTATGCGGTACAATTCTTTTATATCGACAAGCGTTTGAAAGAAAAAGACCTTGCCATCATGAACAGTCACTTGCCACCACTTATGTTAGTAGAGAGACAGCTTTATCAACTTCTCACCGTAGGCACTGCTATTTTTACTTTGGCTTTACTGTCTGGGTTTATTTTCCTTGATGGCATGTTTGCTAAAGAAGTTATTCATAAAACCGTACTGTCTATTGTAGCTTGGTTAATTTTTACCGTTGTGACACTTGGCCACCATCGCTTTGGTTGGCGCGGTAAACCCGTCGTATTTGCTATTTTAGGCGCCTCAGGTTTAGTTACTTTGGCCTACTTTGGTAGCAGATTCATTCAAGAAGTAGTACTTGGTAAGTTTTAACTTGACTCAGTATCTTCAGTAACGCTTAATACCTATTCAATATTAGAAAAGGGATCCTCTTTTGGACGACATATCAACCGGTACGCTCTTTGCGATTTTGGGCTTACTTATTTTGCTCTCGGCTTATTTCTCGAGCTCAGAGACTGGCATGATGTCGATAAATAAATATCGACTTAGACACTTAGAAAAAGAAAATCACAAAGGTGCAAAGCGCGTTAGCAGCTTGCTTCAACGACCGGATAGATTAATAGGCGTTATCTTAATTGGTAATAACCTAGTTAACATTGCTGCCGCCACTGTTGCTGCCATTATCACTGAAAGGTACTTTGGTGATGTTTGGGGCCCACTTATTAATACAGTAGCGCTCACGTTCGTGATTCTAATCTTTGCTGAAGTTACACCAAAAACACTTGCAGCATTACATCCGGAGAAAGTCGCCTTTCCAAGCTCTGTAATACTGAAAGGTCTCTTAAAGCTGATGTTTCCATTTGTTATTGGCTTAAACTGGATCACCAATGGCATTCTTAAACTGTTTGGTATTTCGAACCAGGACATTGAAGAACATAGTCTAAGCAAAGAAGAACTTAAAACCGTAGTAAATGAGTCCAGTGCATTACTGCCTAGTAACCACCAAAACATGCTAACTTCTATTTTAGATTTAGACCATGTTACGGTTGAAGACATCATGATCCCGCGTAATGAAATTAACGCCATTGACATTAATGATGATTGGAAAGACATCGCCAAACATTTAACCAACGCACAACACACTCGCGTATTATTGTACCGCGACCAAATCGACGATGCTGTTGGCTTTATTCATTCTCGTGATGCACTTCGACTGCTAACCAAAGAGCAGTTCGATAAGCCGTCTCTATTACGTGCAGTGCGTGAAATTTACTATATTCCTGAAGGCACTTCATTAAATACTCAGCTTTTAAAATTCCAACAAAGCAAAGAACGTATTGGTTTAGTTGTGGATGAATATGGTGACATTCAAGGTTTAGTTACACTTGAAGACATTCTTGAAGATGTTGTTGGTGACTTCACAACGACCCAAACCCGTGCAGCCAGTGAAGGGGTTGATATTCAAACAGACGGTTCAGTCTTAGTTGATGGTACGGCCAACATCCGCGAAATCAACAAAGAAATGGAATGGGAATTACCAACAGAAGGCCCTAAAACTCTCAGTGGTTTAATTGTTGAATATTTAGAAGATATTCCTCAAACACCACTAGGGATGAGGATTGCGGGTTACCCGATTGAAATTATTGAAATCAGAGAAAACATGATTAAACAAGTCAAAGTATTTCCTGAACAAAGAAAGAACTAGATTTTCTCAGCAAGACTTAAAACTAAAAAGCCGCTACTGCGGCTTTTTTAAATACAATAAACTCTTATAAATTTAACCAAATAATCTTTCAAACCAAGACTTATCTAAATCAGCTTCACACTTCTTCAATTGGGCCCCATAGCGCCCTGCACGATGTTTCACTTTATTAGCGACTGCCATGAGCCACTTTTTCTTTCTGTAAGTACCGCGTTTATAGCCGCCCCATCCTTCGTGATAATTAAGGTACTGGGCATAGGCATCCCATTTAGAAATACCGTTCACTTTATGGGTTTTATTAACAAACCAAGCCATGAAATCTATGGCATCTTCGAAATCGTCTCTATCAGCCCCTGAGTTGCCTGTTTCTCGTATGTAGTCTTGCCAAGTTGGTGTTTTAGCTTGTGAGTAACCATATGCAGAACTAGCACGACCAATAGGAATAAACCCTAAAAAATACTCCATTGGTGGTGCTGCATCATGCTTAAAAGAACTTTCTTGATACATCATGGCCATGAGCACATGTTTAGGTGATCCCCATTTATCTTGGGCATCGCGCGCATCGTAATACCAGTCTTCTTTTTCTTCAAAAATCTTACAAATATTATCGGGTTGCTTTGGAGGCGCTGTCGCACAACCGCTTAAAACAGCAGCAAAAGACAAGGTGAGAAAATTTTTTTTAATTTTTTTCATTTTTTTGTGAACTTATTTAAATCTCACGAGTCAGAGTTTATGAATACAGTGGTTTAGCATTGTTTCATCCCTGATTTAATATTTGCGCAGCTAATTTAGCTGCGCTTTTTTTTGCCTAAGCGTTGGCAAAATAATCATCTAAGAATGCCACAAAAGTCAAATTATCTTCTGCCACTTTTTGCTGCTGTGCTTCGTGAGAAGCGACTGCATCAGCATCGAGACTGGTATTTGAATAAGTAACAAATGCCTGAGACTGATGCGCTTGCTTATACTCATTAGCCAGCTCTATTGCATAGCTTCCGCCATCTTGTTGGTTTTGCTTAAGCTGAGATAAAAACTGACCTGATAGTGTTCTATTTGGATCAGAAATGCATTCACGCCAATAATTAATTGCGTTCTGGTAGACATTCGAGTCATTTGCATTGTCCATGTACTTGGCTACATTCGCTAACTCTGCAAAAATCTCGTCTGCCCATATTTGCAAAGAAACAGGCGAACCATCACGTTGTAGCTCAAGGTCTGGCTTACGACCGAAGTTCACCACAGCTTGTAAATTGGCTTCTGTTAATCTTTGATCTTCACAGCTTAATGCTGGCGCGTCTTTCAGCAGACAATAAGTTAAAAACACATCCAAGAAATGAATTTGCTCTAAGCTGATCCCCGTCTGAGAAAAAGGATTAACATCTAAAGCGCGGATCTCAACATATTCAATGCCCGCTCTTGCTAAAGCTTGAGTGGGAGTCTCACCGCTCTGAGCATTACGTTTAGGTCTGATCGGCGAGTAAAACTCATTTTCGATTTGCAGAATGTTTTTATTCAACTGCTGCGGCGTTTCAGCTTTATAATCAGCTAAATCACCATACAAGTCAGAGTGACAACCAATTGCTTCGCGTAAACCCGCAATATACTCATCTAAATTGTTATACGTCACTTTTAAAGACGACTGAGCACTGTTGGTATACCCTAAATCACCTAGTCGTAATGCCGTACCGTGCTCTAAGTAAAGCGTGCCTTTCCCCAAAGTCTCAAAAGGAAGATCACTTTTATTGCCTTGCAAGAATGATTTACACAGCGCAGGAGAAGCTCCAAACAGGTAACTAATTAACCATAGCTCTCGTTTAAAGTTTCGAATAAGGCCTAAATATTTCTCAGAAATAAAGGCTTGTTTCTCAGCACTGCTTTGCTCTATTTTTTGCAGGCTGTCCCACAAGGTATCTGGGAATGAAATATTAAAATGAACACCGGCGATAGCCTGCATCATACTACCGTAACGATTTTTTAGACCTTCACGATACAGAGTTTTCATTTTGCCAATATTCGATTCGCCAAAATACGCCAGGGCAATATCATCTTGGTTTTCGATGAAGCAAGGCATACTCATAGGCCACAATAACTCGTCGCCCATTTTGCTCAAGGTGTATTTTTGTAAATCTTGCAGTTGCGCTAACGTCTCTTTAGGATCTTCACTGACTGGGGTAATAAACTCGAGTAATGATTCTGAAAAGTCAGTGGTGATATGCGAGTTCGTTAATGGATGCCCAGCGTCTTGTGGATGAGGCGTTTTGGCAATAGAGCCATTTGGGTTGATCCTTAATGCTTCTCGCTCAATACCACGCTTGATGCCCTTAATGGCTTGCTGGTGTTCTGCTGCAGAGAGTGCTTCTAAGCGAGTCTTTAATTCTGGTGTATTCAAAAAATTATCCTCAAGCCAATAGGCAATGTTCAATCAATGGGGGCACATCCCCAATACTCAAGCAATATTTATTAACTATGACTAATAATTATCTTGCCGGCATGCTGCCCCGCTTCCATGTATTCATGCGCTTGCTGAATATCTTGCAACGCAAAAGTCGAATCGACATGGATAAATAAATCGCCACCACGATACGCAGTCACCAATTCATTTAGATCAGCTTTATTCTTTTCTACCACAATACCGGAGACCGTTATGTCACTTTGCTGTGCTGCTGCAACGATCTGCTGGGCACTGATGGTTGGTACAGTCACCACTTCACTTCCTGAGTTTAAATTCGCGACCATTCTCTCGCCGATTTCACCACCGACTAAATCGAGTAGTTGTGCTTGGCGCTTTTGTGAAAAGAATGTCTCATAATCAACAACCTTTACAGCTAACTTTTGTAACAGTTGATGTGAAGGACGATTGCTTACTGCAACCACTTCTTTACCTTGTAATTGGGCTAGTTGGATTGCTAAATGACCCACACCACCTGTAGGTGCATTAATATAAAGGGTTGACTGTGAGCTTGAAAACTTTTTCAGTGCTTGTATTGCGGTTAAACCTGCTAAACATAGACCTGCCACTTCTGATTTTTGTTGCACATCAAATGCAATTAATTCGTCTGCTTCCGCAATGACATAATCAGCGTAACAGCCCGGCTGTTTGGCAAACCCCACCATGCCTGCGACAAATTGCCCTACTTGTAGGTCAGAGACTTGAACGCCACACTGCTCTACAACACCGTATAAGTCATAGCCCAAAGGTAGAAACTCATCAGCTTCTTTTGCTTGAGCAACAAAGCCTAAACCTGCACGCGTTTTCAAATCGATAGGGTTAATTGCACTGCTATGCACTTTAATAAGCACTTGAGTGTCATTTAACTCAGGTAGAACACATGTTTTTGCCTGAATTTTATCCGCAGCACCGAACTCATCTATTCCATATTTTATTGCTTGCACAGGCATACTATATTCCTACTATTACACAAAGCATTATAGCCTTATAATCTAACACAGTTTTACACTGATCCCTATGGAGAAAATCATGCGTCGTGGCCAGTCAATTATCAATGAAGAAGTCACCTTTGATGACTCGCAACAACTTGTCTCTACCACCGATTTACGCGGTGTCACTACGTATGCAAATGCAGCATTTTGTGCCGTTTCAGGGTTTAGTGCCGAAGAGCTAGTAGGGAAAAACCACAATATTGTACGCCATCCTGATATGCCAAAAGCGGCATTTAAAGAGCTTTGGGATAAATTAGAACAAGGTCACTCTTGGCGTGGGGTAGTAAAAAACCGCTGTAAAGACGGTCGTTACTATTGGGTAGACGCATTTGTGACGCCTATTTTTGAGCATGGCCAGCTCGTTGGCTATCAATCGGTAAGAGTTAAACCTTCAGAGCAGCTTAAGAAAAGAGCACAATCTCTTTATAATGCGATAAATCAAGGTAAAAAGATTTGGCACTGGCGTGAGCAAATTGCACTGCGACAAACCCTTTCAACGATTATTGCGTTATTGCTTACCCTTGCTTGCTTTGTTTTTGCCGGTTGGCAACTCGGTGTTGCGGCTATTATCACCATGCTAGCCATTTTATTTATTAACTATGATGAACTGCTTGTGGTGCCTGCCAAACTCAAATTACAGCAACAGCAATTCGATTCGGTTTCGCGTTATGTTTATTGCGACGCGACGCCCTTTTCTATCGCAGAATTTAATTTAGGTATGCTGCAAGCCAAGCTTAGAACGGTTTTAGGCCGCATGCAAGATTCAGCGTCTACATTCAAAAATATCGCAACCGGACTTGATGAAAAGTCCTCCAATACAGAAAAAGGCATTGAAGCGCAAAGTGAACGCTTGCGTTCAATGGCTGCAGCGATGTCACAAATGAGCCAAACCATCGGTGAGATTTCAAATAACACGGCCGATACCGCCAACAAAGTCGATAGTACGCAGCATCATTGTTTAGAAATTAAAAATACCATGCTCGAAAACGTTGATATGGTTAGCTCGCTTGCTACGCAAGTGGATGAGGCCGCACAAACAGCAAACTCTCTAGCCCAAGAAGCCGATAAGATTGGTCAGGTGATGACTGAAATCGAAGGTATTGCGGAGCAAACTAACTTATTGGCACTGAATGCAGCGATTGAGGCTGCTAGAGCTGGTGAGCATGGCCGAGGCTTTGCAGTGGTTGCCGATGAAGTTCGCGCTCTATCGTCTCGTACACAAAGTGCCACCAGCCATATTTATGCGTCAATTAAAGAGATACAAGATACCTTATACAAGTGGTCTGAAGTGATGCAAAGCACCAAAGACAGAGCATCTAACTGCGCCGATGCAAGCCAAACCAGCCAACAGGCCTTAGAAGTGATTTTTGAGCAAATCAGTGAAATTGCCAATGCTGCACAGGGTATTTCAACTGCTTCAGAGCAACAACAGATGGTGAGTGTGGAGATTAACGACAACATTACCACCATTACCCATCATGGCAGCGAGAATTTAACCTTAAGTTATAAAGTCGCGGAAGATGCAGCTAAGTTGGTAGAAAGTGCAAACAAAATATCTGGTTTGTTACTGACGTTTAAAGTTTAAAAATTAAGATAAAAAGACGCGATATAAAATCGCTGCTACCTCGAGCTCAATTCGGTAGCACCGACTTTATGTCGGGTTCTTTAAAACAAAAATGGCAGCTATATCAGCTGCCATTTTTATGCTTAAAACATACTTACTATCAATATAATAAGCTGTATAACTTTCTACGATATGTGCCAGCCAAAGCATCACCATCTGGTAGGCTCGCAATCAAATCTAAGAAGTCTTTTTTCGCAGTACCAAAATTTAAGTCTTTTCTTAGCACAGATAATAATAGCTCTAGCGCTTGCTCTTTTTTACCAGCTTCAGCCAGTAGCGCTGCGAGTTGTGCTTTTAAATCTTTATTTTCAGGGTCAGCATCTAATTGCTCGGTCAGAGCAATGATCTCTGGAGATTCCTGTGCACTTTGTGCCGCATTCAACTTAGCTTGCAGGTTTTGGTAATACGGGTCACGCTCAGACTCAGCAACACTATCAAGTAACGCCTGACCATCTTCAAACTTTTGAATTTGAATGCAGATATCAGCAAGTACCAGTTTCACACGGGTATTTTCTGGGTCAATCGCATAGGCTTGCTTGGCATAGTTAAACGCCGCATTTTGATCGTCATTTGCTAGCGCTTGTTTTGCTTGCTCAAGTAATAATACTTCCGGGCTTGGTAAATGCTCAGCCAATGCCTCTTTAATTTCAGCATCGCTTTTAGGACCTGGTAATACGCCAACTGGCGCGCCATTTTTCAATAACACAATCGTTGGTAACGCTTGTAGGCCTACTTGCTGTGCTAATTGAGAGGCTAGCGCTTGTTGTGTATCACAGTCTACTGTTGCAATGAGTAAGTGCTCTTTGTAGCTTTGCGCTAGCGCAGACAAAATATTCGCTTGTTCAATGCACTCAGGTTGCTGCGCACTAAAGAACGTCATTAGAACCAGTTTATCGGCACTTTGCTCAGCCAGAACCTGCTGGATATTTTCAGGTGTTAATTGAATTTGGTTGTCCATAATTCACTTCTTAAATCTATGTATTATTCACTATATTGCGACTCTTATCGCTTTTTCAAGCCTTGCTTTTAGCGCGAGGAGATTTAGCACCGCTTTTACCTTTACCCGCACTGCGCTTGCCCTTTTTAAAACGCTTAAAACTGGCTTTGCCCTTACCTGCTAACCCTTGAAAACTCGCAATTTGTGTGTCTTGTAATAAGCGATTTAAATGCACCTCAACTGAGCCCATAAACTGATTATACGATTGAGACTTTTGATAAATCTGCTCAAGAGATTGCTCCCAAACAGCGGTCATATCAGGGCGCCCGACACTCTCTGGTAATGCTTTTATCACGCTTTGCCCAATTTCGGTAGAGTGAATGGCTTTGCCTTTACGTTGTAAATATTGTCTTTTAAAGAGTAGCTCAATGATCCCTGCACGGGTCGCTTCTGTGCCGATGCCGTCGGTCTCTTTCAATATCTTTTTAATTTCTGGGTCGGTCACATACCGAGCTATTCCTGTCATGGCTGCGAGTAATGTTGCATCGGTGAAGTGCTTTGGCGGCGACGTATGCTTTTCTATAACCTGTGCATCAACGCACTGCACTTGCTCACCTTTTTGCAGCATTGGCAACTGAGTAAGCTCAGCCTCTCCTTTTTCTTGCTTGTTGAATAAAACTTCCCAGCCTTTATCAATCAGGCTTTTAAATTTAGAGGTAAATAGCCCACCTTGAATAAGCGTATGGATCTCTCGCTCAGCGTAAACGCTTGGCTCAAAAAATTGCGCTAAGTAGTGCCTTGCGATCAGGTAATACACATTTTGCTCATTTTGATTCAGCGCGCCGCTCGACTTTTTTGAGGTCGGAATAATCGCATGGTGCGCTCCGACTTTGCTGTCGTTCCATGCAGATGACTTTATCTCTAGATTCGCTTTGCCTGTCAAAGCACTTAGTTTATCGCTAATGGCATCAATGGCGCCCACTACTGAGCTGCGCTCTTTGTAATGATCTTTTGGTAAGTAACGGCAATCTGATCTGGGATAAGTGATCAGCTTATGCCTCTCATACAAACTCTGACAGGTATCAAGTACCAGCTGGGCGTTCATGCCAAATACTTTTGCCGCTTCTATTTGTAGTGTAGATAAACTATGCGGTAAAGGGCGCGACTTTTTACTTTGGGTACTTTTATCTTTGCTCACTTCACCCGGTTGGTTTTTAACTCTGCTCGCCACATTTTCAGCTAAGCCTTTGACCAGCACGCGACCTTCTTCATCCATATAAGGTTGGCAGGCATCACTTGGTTGCCATTTGCCCACATAACTCCCACCGGTTTGGGTGTTTAACTGCGCTTCGACTTCATAAAATGGTTTTGAAACAAAGTTCGCAATTTCCCAATCACGGTATACAACCAAACCCAATACCGGCGTCTGCACTCGACCAATGGATAACACGCCTTGATAACCCGCTTGCTGCCCTTTGATGGTACTCATGCGTGTCATATTAATACCGTAAAGCCAATCGGCACGAGCACGAGACAGCGCTGAAACAGACAGCGATAAAAAATCGAGGTTAGATTTGAGGTTATTGATGGCCTGTTTGACTGCTGATGGGTTTAAATCGCTTATCAGACAACGAAGAGTTTGCTCTTTTTGTGCTTTAGTGGCGCCGCAAAAATTAATCATTTCGTCTATTAAAAGCTGCCCTTCTCGGTCTGGATCGCCCGCGTTGACAATGGTTTTAGCCGATTTAATTAACTTTTTAACGGTATTAAACTGTTTTTTGGTTTTACTTTTTGCTACTAGCTGCCATTGTTCAGGCACGATTGGTAAGTCGGCAATCGCCCATTTTTTAAATTTAGGGTCGTACGCCTCAGGCTCAGCCTGCTCTAATAAATGGCCTATACACCAAGTGACAATATCGCCGTTCGCCGCTTCAATAAAGCCATCGTTATTCTTATGAGGTTTTGGAAGCGCATTGGCAATGGCTCTGCCTAATGACGGTTTTTCAGCGATATAGAGTTTCATTGTTATATTTATATACTGTATAAATTAACAGTTATGATAGAGCAATGGCGCGCTAAGTGCCAGAGTTTAAGTTTCAGCCATAAAAAAAGCGCCCATAAAAGGCGCTTTGGTTAAATGATATGTTGAAGTCTTATAGTGCGTTGAAAACGTCGTCTGTCTTCGCTGCGCATACAAAATCGTTCTTGTGCAGACCTTTGATAGAGTGGCTCCACCAAGTGATTGTCACTTTGCCCCACTCTGTTAGAAGACCAGGGTGATGACCTTCTTCTTCAGCCATGTCGCCCACTTTGTTAGTGAACTCTAATGCCTGCTTGAAGTTTTTGAACTTGAATACACGCTCAAGTTGCATGATGCCATCACGCACTTCAGGAACCCAATCAGGGATCTGCTTAATTAATACCGCTAACTCTTCATCTGACACTTTAGGCGCATCCGCACGACACGCTTCACATTTTTGTGCACTTAAATCAGACATTACAAAATCCTTAACTTGCTAATTTTTCTTTAGGGGGAAACTTTGGCTCGAATAAGCCTAATTCTTTTGCTTCTTGTACCAACGCCATGATATCCATTTGTGAGATATCGAATAAGTCATTAATTGAATTAATTGTGTAGTACAACGGCTGCATAATATCAATGCGATATGGCGTACGTAGAACGTCTAGCACTTCTAATTTGTTGATTTCTGGCGTACCAGAGTAAACATATTGTGTTTCACCCGGGCTTGAAAGAATACCACCGCCATAAATGCGTAGACCGTCTTCAGTTTGCATTAAACCAAACTCAACCGTAAACCAATACAAGCGCGCTAGATATACACGATCTTTCTTCTCAGCGGCATAACCTAGCTGACCATACTTGTGTGTAAACTCAGCAAATGCAGGATTCGTCAGCATGGCACAGTGACCAAAAATCTCATGGAAGATATCTGGTTCTTGCAGATAATCAAACTCTTCACGAGAGCGAATAAAGGTGGCTACCGGGAACTTTTTGTTCGCCAATAGTCTGAAGAATTCATCAAAATCAATCAGTGCAGGTACAGGCTCTACTTGCCAACCTGTTTCACGACCTAGCGCTTCGTTTAACTCATGAAGCTGAGGAATACGGTCGTGTGGTAAGTTAATTTTCTCAAGGCCTTCCATGTACTCGTTACATGCTTTGCCTTCTATGCACTTTAATTGACGTGAAACCAACTCAGACCATATTTTATTTTCTTCTTCGGTCCAAGCGATGATGCCATTTGCATCAGGTTGCTTTGATACATATTTACTTGCTTTAGCCATAATAACCTTCGCTGTTAGTTCGCTCTTGCCCCAGCTTGAGCGCTTCAACTTGTTGACTTGATACTAGGGAAAAGTAAGCAAAAGATTAATAGATGAGATGTTTCAAGGAATCCTGAAAACTCGTTTTTTTGGAACCTTTTATTTACACCGCCGTACACCAAACAAAACAGCGCATACAAAAAAAGGGGCATAAAAGCCCCTTTTGTATATTTATAATTACACTAAATTTGCTTAAATGCCTGCTCTAGGTCAGCAATGATGTCGTTAACATCTTCTAAACCAACAGAAATTCGGATCAAACCATCTGAAATGCCCGCAGCTTCACGCTCTTCTTTGGTATACGGCGAGTGTGTCATTGAGGCTGGATGCTGAATTAGGGTCTCAGGATCACCCAGACTCACCGCTAACGTACACAGCTCCGTCGCGTTAATAAAACGTTCACCTTGCTCTAGGGTGCCATCGATCTCAAAGGCAATAACGCCACCAGCCCCTTTCATCTGCTCACCCAAGAATTTGTAACCCGGGTGAGAAGGTAAACCAGGGTAATACACTTCACTAACTTTAGAATGCGCATCTAAGAACTCAGCGACTTTTTGTGCACTTTGGCAGTGCCTTTCAACACGCACAGCCAGTGTTTTTAAGCCTCGGTTAATCAACCAAGCATCATGCGGACTGATGGTCGCACCAATGTCTTTTAATACAGTAAGCTTTATCAGCTCTATGTGTTCTTGCGAACCACATACTGCACCTGCGACGACATCACCATGGCCATTAAGGTATTTAGTTGCACTGTGGATCACGATATCTACGCCAAAATGTTTTGGCTTTTGCAGTAGCGGCGTCATAAAAGTGTTATCCACCACGCTGATCAAATCATGCTTTTTAGCAAACTGACCCAGCATCGCTAAATCAATCACCGTCATATTTGGGTTGATCGGTGTTTCAGCAAACACCATTTTAGTATTTGGTTTCACAGCTGCATAAAGCTCTGCTTCGTTGGTCATATCCACAAATGACACTTCAATGCCCCACTTAGGCAGCATGTGAGAAAACAGCGCAAAACTACAACCATATAATGCGCTAGATGCAATTAAATGATCGCCTTGCTCTAAAAAGCTCAGTACAGAAGCAGATACCGCCCCCATGCCTGTTGCAGTTGCTGCAGCATCTTCCATCTCTTCAAGCTGCGCGAGCTTTTGTTCAAGCTCGCGGGTAGTTGGGTTGCCAAGGCGCGTATAAATGTAACCCGCTTCTTCACCTGCAAAGCGCGCCGCACCTTGAGCCGCGTCTTTAAATTGAAAAGTAGATGTTTGGTATAGTGGCGCGGTTAACGCGCCATGTGGGTCGTCAAAATGGACAGGGCTATGGATGCAATTGGTGTTGTCATGATACTTCGTCATTTTATTGCCTATGAATTTATTATTATCAATAGACTAATAAATAATCCAGCAAGTAAAATTCCACAAGCAAGCCAGATGTTAAGACGGCTAGATGAGCAAAACCCTCTAAAAATCGTACATTTAAGTTGTCAGTTTAATCATTTTTAGACGGTTTTGTACGCTCTAATAAAGCTTTTAAAATGCCCTGTGCTGATTTCCCTAACAGCGATTGCTTTTGCTCAAGCTTTGGCAGCGGTCGACATAATTCCATGGTTTTGTAGCCTAAGCGAGCAGTAAACACGCCAGCACTGAGGCCTTGTGCAGCTCGCGCTGACAACTTACCTAACAGCTCAGCGCCCAAGCTGGTCGCCGCTAAATCAGATACCAATTCGGACGCACCAGCAAATAGCATTTGTTTAACCAATTGTTTGTACAACATAATGCGACTGCGATACGCCAGTTTGATACCATAGTGTTGGCTTATCTTTTCAATCAAGCTAATACCACGCCACAGTACCGAAAGCATATCAAGTAATGCCATCGGACTGAGAGACACCAAAAGCGCTGACGTTTTTGCATGTTGGTTAATGATTGCTTTTGCCTGCTCATCTTTACTGACCAGTAAGGTTGTTTGATATAACTGTAAAACTTCTTTGTCAGTATGGTGCGGTTTTAGGCAAGCTTTAAATTCTTTGACTTCTGCATCGGTATGTTGTTTTAGTAAGGGTTGTAGCCAGGTTTCTGCTTCACCAATTTGTGTGCTACTCATTAACCGAAGCGCATCATTTTGGCGCAGGTTTTGCTGTTTTAGCGCTTTTAATGAAACCGCTTCCTTGAATAAGAATTTGCTCAGCACTAATAAAGCAGTAGTCAGCACAAAGCCATAAAGCCCTGCTAGCAATATAGACTCTTGCATTGCCTCAATGATGGTATAACCCGTTTCAACCGCGATTAATAACAATAAGCTAATGACGAAAATGCCTTTGAAATTGAAGCGACTGGTTTTAGGTTTAAATACGGGTTCTAACTCTTGTTCAAACTCACTGCTTTCATCAATAACGTCTAGCTCTTCGACTATTTCAAAGCGCTTGCCTGTTTCTAACTCTTTTTGGGTTTCGCCGACATCACCGACATTAATTCGTCTACCCGGTTTTAATTGAGCTGATTGATTGTCTGTCATTGCAATTTATCTCCAATTAAAAACTGTAGAGCATGATCTAAACGGGTATGAGTTAACTCGCCTTTGGTACTTGGTAATGGCGCAAATGAAATAAACTCGAAGCCATGAGTTGGCCACTGACTTTGAGTAATAAAGTGGTTTGGCGGTTCTGGCGGCAAGTAAGTAAGCCATTCATCTTCATTGAGTGGCTTGCCATAGATGCAATCTAAGGCTTTATCGCCTTCTTTTATACGCTTCGCCAAAGTGCTTTGTACCGATGACATCGCCATTGTTTCAATCTGCACGCCATTAAAACGCATATCGTTGGCTTGCTCACCTACCAAATCATGCAATAACTGCGCTATGGCCAGTTGCTGAGTGCCGTTTACATGATCGCACTTATTCGCAGCGAAAAGTACTTTATCAATTTTTGGCGAGAACAAACGCTTAATTAGATTCGAGCGGCCGTAATTGAATGATTGCAAGACCGCTTGCAGCGTATGTTTTTGCTCAAGCAAAGACTGAGGGCCATCATTTAGGGCACCCATCACATCAACGAGTACCAACTGACGGTCAAATTCACAAAAATAGTTTTTATAAAAAGGCGTGATAACCTGCTTTTTATAAGCCTCAAAGCGGCTGGCTAAATGACTATATTGACTATTTTCTTTGTCGATACTCTCACGGCATGGGAAGAACAATAATATTGGGGCATCTTCTAAATCGCCAGGGATCAATTGTCTTCCTGGTTGCAGATAAGCGAGCTGCGTCTGCCCTTTTAACTGCTTCAACGCTTGCGTATAACGATTAGATAGTTGCTTAAGCACTTGCTCATCAATATTTTCTTCACTATTGAACTGTTCAAGTTCAGTTAGAAATGGCTGAGCATATTCGCTGTACTCTGGCTTTTCTAGCAAGCTGAGCATTGATTCACTCCAACTTGCATAATCTTGCTCAAGCATAGGTAAATCAATTAACCACTCCCCTGGATAATCTATCAGTTCTAAGTAAAGGGTACTTTGTGGCGACACATGCTGCTTTAAGCCATGCTTAGTCTCGTATCGAATTGCAATGGTTAAGGTATTAATGCGTTTTGTAGACGCAGGCCAACTAGGCTCTGCATTGAGTAAACAGTTAACCGCACTAGGGTAATCAAAAGTGGGAATGTCTAATGCTGATTGTGGCACTTGTTTGGCTGCGATCAGACGGTCATCCTTCACGACATCAAAAAAAGGTAAATTCTGTTTGTTGGTTTGTGTGGTTAAATGTTTTACAAGCGCTGTTATAAATGCCGTCTTGCCGCTGCCACTTAAGCCTGTAACGGCCAGCTTTACATGCTGATCTAGGCTACGATGAAGGGTCTTTTGGGCTTTTTGTTTGAGTTTATCAAGATTCGCGTGGCTGAATAAATTCGGACTCATTATAACAGTGTCACTCCCTGTTAGAGAAAGCGTGCGGCCTACATTAAGTTTCGCCGCACTCGCTTGAAGATGATGGATATACCAATTTTATTGATTAAGTGTCCATTCTAACGAACTAGATAGTCCTTTAACTTTTATTTGCCGCTAGAAGCGAACAAAACTTCAATACAATTGGTATTACAACTTATTTATCTCACGTGACACAGTAAACTCACTTGATGTCACATAGGTTTCCATACTTTGGATACGGTTGTCTAAACGGGTTAAACGATCTTTTAAATCAAATAGCGCCTGACGAGGCGGCTCACCTTTTTGCCATACTTTAAACTTTACTGAAATAGGATCTATTTCGTCAGTTTTATTCGCACTTGGGTTAAATGTAGGCTCTTTCTTATCAAGAATAAACCAACAGGCTATATAAACAACGACAAATAAAGGACCACCAGATAATAATACGGCTGTGATAAACAAGATGCGAACTAACCACAACTCCATATTAAAATAGTCACTAAGACCTGCGCATACACCTGCTATTTTTCCACGTTTCGGGTCGCGATATAACTCTCTTTTTAAATTGCTCATATCTTACGTCTCCACTGTGGTGACTCCTGATCTAATAAAGCCTCTAGGGTTTCAACGCGTTCTGCCATTTTTTCAGCTTTATTAGCAAGTTCAATTAATTGGCGATGTTCATGCTCACTCAAGCCCTGACTTACTTGCTTCTTGCTTCGATAGTGAAGAATCAGCCAAAGTGGGGCAACAATCACCATAAAAATAATAATTGGGGCAACTAGAATCTCTAAGTCCATCATCAATACTCCTATATCTCAACCTGTAGTAGCAGTGCCTGTCAGTGCAGGCACTTAATTCATATTATTCTTTGTTTGCTAGCTTTTTCTTTAGAGCCGCTAGTTCATCGTCTACTTGCTCATTTTTTTGTAAATCAGCAATTTCATCCGATAGTGATTTTTTGCCTAAATCATAAGCTTCTACTTGTGATTCTAGCCCATCGATTTTACTTTCATAGCGCTCGAAGCGATTTAATGCATCTTCCACTTTTGAGCTATCTAGTGCCTTTTTCACCTCTAAGCGAGACTCAGCTGAGCGCTGACGCAGCACAATGGCTTTTTGTCTTGCTTTCGCATCAGCTAGCTTATCTTGTAGCGTTGCAACTTCTTGCTGTAATTTCTCAATATGAGACTCTACATGCTCAAGCTCTTTTTCAACACTTGCTGCTGCATCTGAAGACTTTTGTCTTTCAAGCAGTGCTGCACGTGCTAGGTCTTCACGATCTTTAACCAGTGCCAGCTCAGCTTTTTCTTGCCATTGCTGCGCTTCTTGATTTAGTTGCTCAACACGGCGTGCTAATTCTTTCTTCTCAGCTAATGTTTTAGCTGAAGTAGAGCGAACCTCTACTAATGTGTCTTCCATTTCTTGAATGATGAGGCGAACCATTTTTTCTGGATCTTCTGCTTTATCAAGGATGGCATTGATATTTGAATTAACAATGTCTGCAAAACGTGAGAAAATTCCCATAATCTTTACCTCTTCGGTTACTCTATTTATTTAACTGAGTAAGTAGTATCAAGTTGCTTGCCAACTTTTAAAATAAATAAAAACACTAATAATCAACAACTTATTAAATTTCAAAAACTCCTTTTGTTCAAGCTTTTTTTAAAATACACTAATAGTTAGCAAAAATAACTAAGAGTTAGGCAATATGAGTCAGTTTCGCCAACAGGATAATTTACTTGGCCAATCCGACAGCTTTTTAGCTGTGCTAGACAAGGTTTCGCAACTTGCTCCATTAGACAAACCCGTACTAATCATCGGTGAACGAGGAACAGGTAAAGAACTTATTGCAGCCCGCCTTCATTACTTATCGGAACGTTGGGACCAAAACTACGTTAAGCTCAATTGTGCCGCCTTAAATGAAAATTTACTTGAAAGTGAACTATTTGGTCATGAAAGTGGTGCATTTACCGGTGCGAGTAAACGTCATGAAGGTCGGTTCGAGCGCGCCAATGGCGGTACTCTTTTCTTAGATGAGCTAGCCAACACCTCTGCCATGGTACAAGAAAAGCTTCTTCGTGTTATCGAATATGGTGAATTCGAACGCGTCGGTGGTAAAAGTACCGTAAAAGTAGATACACGCTTGGTATGTGCAACCAATGAAGATTTACCCACTTTAGCCGACAATGGTGAATTTCGTCACGATTTATTAGACCGCCTCGCATTCGATGTAATCACATTACCACCTCTTCGTGCAAGAAGAGAAGACATCGTCCTATTGGCTGAGCAATTTGCCATAAACATGGCCCGAGATCTTGAGTGGTCGCTGTTTAGTGGCTTTACAAAAAAAGCCATGGATAAGCTGCTTGATTACGACTGGCCGGGTAATATACGTGAATTAAAAAATGTGGTTGAACGTAGTTTATACCGCCATGGTAGCGAGCAACTGCCTGTTCATGAGATCATTTTCGACCCATTTGAAAGCCCTTACCGCCCAGCACAACGTATTAAAGCTCCAAGTTGTGTTGAAAGAGCCCCAGAAGCGGTAACGCCAGTCGTAACAGAAGTGCAAACTACCGTTGAACAAGTCCCTCTGACAGAACACCAATTTTCATTCCCGTGTGACTTAAAAACACTGTCAAATGAATATGAAATCGAACTATTAAAAAAAGCACTCGAACATAGTCAATTTAACCAAAAGAAAACTGCACAAATGCTCAGTTTAACGTATCATCAACTTAGAGGTTATTTGAAAAAATACAATCTGTTAGATCAGAAACAAGAGGCATAAATTGTGCAAAAACTGGTGTTGGGCACACTCTGCACTTTCTTAATTGGCTGCGTTGACGAGCAGCATGTGCAAGTGAATGAAAAAAACCAAGGGTTAGTCTATTGCGCTGAAGCAAATCCTATGTCGTTTAACCCGCAAGTCACCACCACGGGCTCGACAATAGATCTCATCGCCAACCAGTTATATGACCGCTTAATTAGTATTGATCCAGATACTGCTGAGTTTAAACCTGAACTGGCAGAATCTTGGGCTGTCTCGGATGATGGCACCACGGTTACGTTTTATTTGCGAAAAGGGGTGCAATTTCATCACACCGATTATTTTAAACCCAGTAGAGAAATGACTGCTGACGATGTAGTTTTTTCATTTGATCGTCTCTTTAATGTTTATAATCCTTACCATTTTGTTGGTGATGCAACCTATCCTTATTTTCAAAGTGTCGGTGTTGATCAGCTCATTCAAGACATCATCAAAATAGATGATTACACAGTTCAATTTAAGCTTTTCAATGCTGAGAGCAGCTTTTTATCAAATCTTGCAACCGACTTTGCGGTGATCACTTCTAAAGAGTATGCGGATAAACTTGCTGCAGTAGATAAAAAGTCTCAGTTTGATATCAAACCAATAGGCACAGGTCCTTACAAATATAAACAATATTTACGTGATAATTTGGTTCGTTATCACAAAAATGAAAACTACTGGAAGCACCCCGTTGCCATGTCGCAATTGGTGTTTGATATCACCACCAACAATACCAGTCGAATTGCCAAAATGCTGACCAAAGAGTGCGATGTCACTGCACACCCTAGTGCTTCTCAACTCGCCGTATTAAGTAAACGTGATGATATAAAAGTAGAAAGAGCTGCTAACTTAAATATTGGTTATTGGGCGTTTAATACTGAGAAAGAGCCGTTTGATAATTCGTTAGTGCGTAAAGCATTGGCTCACTCTGTCGACTTTAATAAGATCTTACAAGCCGTTTTCTATGGCAATGGGCAAATTGCAAGATCATACCTTCCCCCAGCTTCTTGGGCGTTTTCTGAGCAAGAAAATATGCCAAAGTACAACCCATCTCAAGCAAAAAAATACCTTGATATGGCTGGCTACGAAGAAGGCTTTGAAATGACGATTTGGGCAATGCCTGTATCGCGGATCTATAATCCCAATGCGCGCAAAATGGCTGAGCTCATACAAAGCGACCTAAAACAAATTGGTGTAACCGTTACAATCGTAGAGTACGAGTGGAACACATTTATTGAGCGCATAGGCAAACATGAACACGACAGTGTATTGCTAGGTTGGGTTGCTGATACGCCCGATCCTGATAACTTTTTTAGTCCACTATTAAGTTGTACAGCGACTTTCAGCGATAAAAATCCGGCTAATTGGTGTAATCCAGAATTTGATTTACTGCTAACTAAGGCACTCGACACAACAGATATTGACGAAAGAAAAGCGTTCTACGCCCAAGCTCAAGCCATGATCATTGACCAACTTCCTCTTGTGCCTATAGCACACGGCATGCGCTTTCAGGCCTCTAGTAAAGAAGTCAAGGGCATAGATTTAAAGCCATTTGGTGGCATATCTTTATCTGATGCAAGGAAAGAGTAATGCGCGAGTATTTATTTAGACGTTTAAGCCTACTGCTTTTCATGCTGCTTACGCTGACCATGTTTACTTTTTCTTTGAACTACCTGTTTCCAGGTGATGTGCTAGCCAATTTCAGTGGCCAAATTAATAACAGCTATGCACAATCTCAAAGTTTGGCTGAAAAATATCATCTAAATGAAAATATCATTGTACAATATGGGGCTTTTCTTGGTCGCGTATTTGAAGGTGATTGGGGCTATTCTCTCTCTTCAGGTCAGCCGGTTTTTGAGCATATATTACTGCTCTTCCCCGCCACCATCGAATTGTGCGTTTATGCACTAGTTGTCGCAGTCATGTTTGGTATTCCTGCAGGTGTCATTGCCGCAGTATTCCATAAACGCTGGCCTGACAAGATAATCAACTCATTGACTTTAATGGGCTTTTCTATCCCTATTTTCTGGCTCGCTTTGTTGCTAATCATGGTATTTTGCTTAGGACTTGGTTTATTCCCCATGTCTGGTCGAATTGGCTTACTCTATGAGATTGAACCTTATAGTCACTTCATTTTAGTCGATATCATTGTACAAGGCTTCCCCTATGGCGGCTTGGCATTTATTGATGCTCTCAAACATTTAGCGCTGCCAACGGTTGTTTTGGCAATGTATCCCACAACGGTTTTAATCCGCTTCACTCGAGATTCAATGCTTAATGTACTAGACCAAAACTACATCAAAACAGCTCGAGCTAAAGGCCTAAACCGCCGACAACTTATTCTTCATCACGCACTAAGAAATGCGCTATTGCCTGTTATTAAACAGATAGGTTTGCAGTTTAGTACTTTGCTGACACTTGCCATGATCACTGAAGTTATTTTCTCTTGGCCTGGGGTGGGCCGCTGGCTGATAGAAAGTATTTATCAAAGAGATTACCCTGCTATTCAAGGTGGTTTGTTAGCTGTGTCTGTATTTGTTATTTTCGCCAACATGTTTGCTGAATTTAGCCATACCTTATTGAACCCTATTTCAAGGAATCAAGCACATGGCAAAATTTAAGCTCTTTAGCGAAGAGTCGAATCGCTCGCCTCTATCGCGGTTATGGAAAAAGTTCAAAGCTAACCACCCTGCACTTGTGGGCCTATGGATATTTATTGCTTTAACTTTGTTAGCCTTATTTGCACCGCTTATTTCGCCTTATAGCATTAATCAACAACATGCAGATGCGCTACTGCTGCCTCCTTCTTGGCATGAAGCTGGCGATGTACGGTTTATTCTTGGCACCGATGATTTAGGTAGAGATATTTTATCTAGGCTCATGAACGGGGCGACTTTTACATTCGGGTTATCGATAATTGCCGCTTTAATCACAACTATTCTGGGCGTGATTATAGGCTCTCTAGCAGGAATGAGCCGAGGACTTCGTTCTAGTTTCTTCAATCATTTACTCGATATTACACTTTCAATTCCCTCGCTTTTATTGGCAATCATCATTATTGCAATCTTAGGTCCTGGTTTGTTAAACACTGTGTGGGCAATTATTCTTGCGCTGTTACCTCAATATGTGCACTCAATTCGAAACTTAGTGGTAGAAGAGTTAAATAAAGATTACATCAGTGCTTTTCGGTTAGACGGAGCCAATAAGTGGAAAATTCTTACACGTGGGGTTTTTCCTAACATATATGAACATATAGTGGTTATATTCACTATGGCGCTGTCTACAGCTATTTTAGATATAGCTGCGCTTGGTTTCTTAAAACTTGGTGCTCAGCCTCCCACTGCAGAATGGGGTGCTATTCTCGCTGAAAACCTTGGTCTAATTTATCTTGCGCCTTGGACTGTTGGCCTACCCGGCGTTTTATTATTTATTGCTGTGTTATCTACTAATCTAGTAGGTGATGGATTACGGCAGGTGCTCAAAGATAGAAAGGCCGACTGATGCATTTATTAGATATCAAAAACTTAACTATCGAACTACCAACTGAGAATGGCGTTATACGTGCAGTCGATAAGGTCAATTTAAGCTTGAAAGAAGGCGAAGTTCACGCTTTGGTTGGTGAGTCAGGCTCAGGTAAAAGCTTAATCGCAAAAGCCATCGTCGGGGTTTTAAATAAACGCTGGCGTGTCACAGCAGATAGAATGCATTGGCAAGGGGTCGATCTAATGCGCTTGCCGCCAGAGAAGCGCAGGAAATTGGTTAGCCAAGACATTGCGATGATTTATCAAGAGCCGAGTCGAAGCCTCGACCCCACAGCCAAAATCTTCGAGCAGATATCTGAATCTATTCCAGAAGAATCACTCAATGGTAATTTTTTAGTTCGCCGGCAACTGAGAAAAAAGCGAGTTAAAGCACTGCTTCACAAAGTGGGGATCAGAGACGATAAACGCGTTGCTGACAGCTACCCTCATGAACTTTCTGAAGGTATCTGTCAGAAAGTAATGATTGCTATGGCGATTGCAAGGAACCCGAAATTACTCATTGCAGATGAGCCAACAACAGCACTCGAAAGTACTACCCGAGCCCAAGTTTTTAGGTTGCTTAAAAGTTTAAACCAATTAAAAAATATGTCTGTTTTGATGATCTCTCATGAACTCGAAGAAATCACTGATTGGTCTCATGCTATGCATGTTTTATATTGTGGTCAGATGGTCGAAGCGGGACCCACTGACAAAGTGTTTAACGCGCCTTTGCACCCTTACACACAAGCACTCGTAAAGAGTCTGCCTGACTATGCACAAGGCTTAGCCCATAAAGAAAGCTTCTATGCACTAAAAGGGACAATCCCGCCTTTACAACACTTACCTATTGGCTGTCGACTGGGCCCTAGATGCCCCCAAGCTCAAAAGCAATGTGTTGTAACACCAAAGCAAAAAAAGTCTCACGGTCATACCTATGCCTGTCACTTCCCTTTGCTTAAGGATGATAAGAAATGCAACCCATCTTAAAAGTTCAGTCTTTGCATAAAACCTTCAGATTAAGAGACGGTTTGCTTAGGCGAAAGAATGTCCCTGTTTTAAAAGACATTTCATTTTGCTTAGGGAAAGGCGAAACCATAGCCGTTATCGGAGAAACTGGCGCGGGAAAAAGCACTTTGGCAAAATTGTTAGCTGGTGCAGAGCAAGCCGAAACAGGGCAGATTTTACTCGACGGCGTAACAATAGAAGATGATGGCATTAGACAAGATCATTGCCGTCACATTCGAATGATTTTTCAAGATCCAACTCGCTCTCTTAATCCAGGTCTGACAATAGGCGATATTCTGGATGATTGCTTGAGCTATAACACTGAATTAACCAGTAACCAGCGTAATAAGAAAATTGCGATTGTGCTCAATCGAGTGGGCTTGCTTGAAGAGCACTACCATTACTACCCACATATGTTCAGTGGCGGTCAATTACAGCGTGTCGCGCTTGCTAGAGCCCTTATACTTGATCCAAAAGTGTTGGTACTAGACGAGGCATTATCATCCCTTGACCCTTCAGTTAGGGCGCAAACGGTTAATTTATTGTTGGCGCTGCAAAAAGAAACAGGTTTGAGCTACGTATTAATTACGCACCATTTGAGCCTAGTTAGGCATATGAGTGATAGCGTGTTGGTACTAAACAAGGGCAAGATGGTTGAATATGGTAAAACTGCAGAAGTGTTTGCTAAACCAAAGTCAAAAGTAATGAAAAGGCTGCTTAACGTATAAGCAGCCTTTAAGAATTCAAGTCTTTATAACTAAATTACATGATACGAGAAAATAGGCGCGATTTACGGCCTTGACGTTGACGGCGCATGTTAGAGCGGATCTGCGCACGCGTACCTGCCAACCAGCTTTCACGATCAACCTTTGCATCTTCACCACGACGTGATTCTTCAGTAGATCTAAAACTACAGAACTCTGAATACGCTTTAAGGTCTAAAGACATATCTTGTAAAACCAGTTCAATCATAATTGCATCATCAATATAACCAAGACCCGGAATATGATCTGGTACCACATCTTCCGGCTCACTAAAGTACGCTAATGAAGCAATAATGTCTTTTCTTTCTTCTTCTGGGATCTGCCATTCTTGATCTTGAACTGCATCAATTAAAGTCGCCAAAGACGCCATTCTTGTGCGAACAAATTCTGGCAGCTCACTCTTTTCCATCTCATCAACAAGCTGCTGAGCTTTAGTTAAGATTTCACTTTCTGAATAGTGAGAAGTTTTACTGATAACTTTGTCCATCATGCTCTTAAAATGCGCTAAATCTGCATCTGATAGTTCAAAGTTGATTTCAATTGCCATGTTCCCAGCTCCCTGAGTTTTTATTGTTTATAAATATTATCTTAACCATAGAGCAATGGGGATTTATGTCAATAATGGAGCGAGCAAAAAACCTGCAAACTTGAAACTGTTTTGTAAATCAAAATAAAAAAAGCGCCTAAAAGGCGCTTTTTTGTTTATAAAGTGTTTACTTAGTTTTCTTCAGCCACTTGAACTGCTGGGCGAGTAACTTCTGCTTTTGCTTCTAACGCAGAAACAAAAGTAAGATAGTTTTTATTAATCGCCGACATAGTAATACCTTGCTTTTGCTGCGCATCAAGCTCAGCAGTGATCTCAGGAGTCGTTACTGAGTTCAGTTGTACTAAAGCAATGTCACCATTATTTAGCGTGACTAAGCCTTCTACCTTGTCACCTTCTACAGGGTGAGGCATTGCAAATACATTTTTCACGATAGCCGGAGCAACTGAATATGATTGACGCTGTAATGCAGCTTCAGTTTTTACTTCAGCAGCTTCTGACGCAGCGATTTCTTGTAAAGCTTTACCTGCTTTAAACTCAGTAAATAAGTTTTCTGAATAGTCAGCCAGTAAAGTGGAAGCTTTCTCATTTGTTAAAGTCGCAACGATTTGTTCTTTAACTGCTTCTAACGGCTTAGTCGCTGCTGCAACATGTTCAGTGACGCGAACAACAACAAAGTGCTCAGGTGCAACTTCTAGCACCTCTGAGTTAACTTTATCTTCAAGTAACTCTGGTGTGAAAATAACGGTAGAAACGGCTGGAGAATTTAACGGCGCAGGAAGCATCATACGACTTACTAAGCCTGTAGATTTAAGTTCAACACCCGCAGCAAGAGACGCATCATCTAGTGAATTAGCCATTTCGAATGCAAGTTCAGCAACTTCTGTTTGCTTTTGATAGAAAGCATCTAATTTAGCATTTTTCTCAAGCTCGGCACGAAGTTCATCAGCAACCTCTTCGAACGGTTTCTCAACTTGCGCTTGCAGATCTGTTAACTTAATGATGTGGTAGCCAAACTCAGTCGCTACTACATCAGTGAAATCGCCTACATTGGCAAGCTCAAACGCAGCTTCTTCGAAAGCTGGGTCCATCACATCACGTTCAATCCAATCAAGGTCACCGCCAAGTTCAGCACTAACGATATCATCTGACTTTTCTTCAGCTAAAGTAGCAAAGTCTGCGCCTGCTTTTAACTCGGCTAAGATTGCGTTAGCTTTTTCTTCTGCAGCCGCATCATCTTCGCTGTTATCAACAAGGATATGTGAAATTCGACGCTTCTCTTCTTCTTGATACTGAGATTTACTTTCTTCGTAGTATGTACGAACAGCCTCGTCTGTTACTGGTTCTGCAAGCGTAATATCATCTGCTTTTAGTTCTAAGTACTGAACTGCAACTTGCTCTGGCGCCATAAACTGTTGCTGATTAAGCTGATAATAGTCTTTCACTTCTTCATCTGACACTGACACTTGCGACTTCATTTTCTCCTTCGTCAGAACCACATAATCGATATTACGTGTTTGCTGTTGCAGTGCAGCCGTTTGCTGTAATTCACTTGGTAAAACGAAGTCAGAGCCCGCTACTGCCGAAACAAGTTGAGTACGCGTCATTTCTTCACGTAAAAACTCTCTGAATGTATCTGGCTGGAAATTCATCTGACGGATTGCACGAAGGTAAGTATCATTATTAAATTGACCCGCAATTTGGAAATAAGGCATTTCAACAATCGCTTGTTTCACTTGCTCGTCACTAACACGTAGACCTAACTGAAGTGCTAATTGGTTTTGTAATTCTTGTTGTACCAAACGGTCAATTACACCTTGACGGATCTGCGCCATGTAATTTGGGTCAGCTGCGATTTGCGCAAAGTACTCACCAAACTGCTGCTCTAAACGTGAACGTTCATTTTCGAAAGCACGTGAGAATTCAGTTTGATTAATTTTAACACCATTTACTTCTGCAACAGGTTGCTCTGTGGTTTGACCTAGGTAACCACCTATCCCTGCTAACGCAAAAGACAGGATAACTAAGCCAAGTATAACTTTGGCTGCAAGGCCCTGTGAGCCTTCTCTGATCTTTTCTAGCATTGTTGTTTCTCTTATCTAAGCCAAAGCACGCACGCGCTTTGATTTTTAGCTATTGTAAAAAAAGCGTATCTTATCAGATACGCTTTTTTACTTGAAGCTACACGAGACTGACTTAACGATTTAAACGTGAATCAGTGTAAAGCCTCGTCACTAATTAAATTAGTTTACTGCGTCTTTCAGTGCTTTACCCGCTTTGAAAGAAGGGATATTCGCAGCTGCGATTTGGATAGTTTCACCAGTCTGTGGGTTACGGCCTGAACGTGCAGCACGCTCACGTACAGAAAAAGTACCGAAACCAACTAATGCTACAGAGTCGCCTTCTTTTAACGCACCAGTAACTGACTCGATGAATGAATCTAGCGCACGACCTGCCGCTGCTTTAGAGATATCAGCATCAGCTGCGATTTGATCGATTAATTGAGATTTATTCACAATATCATCCTCTTACATTGTTATTATCAAAAGCGAGAGCATTTTTTGATAACTACCACTTTTTGTTATTACTACTAGAAAGTGAAGCACTTTCTAATTCTTAAAAATCTTTGTAAGCCTAAGCCACATAAGGCCTAGGCTTGAATCAGAGCCTAACTTATCACACCAACGTGATTTGAAAAGCCCTTTACAGCACTTTTTTAGCTATTTTCGACTTTTTTCTGAGTTTCTACAGAAAATGATTCGATTGGTTCAGCTAAAGCCAGTGATAAAACCTCGTCAATCCAAGAAACTGGGTGAATTTCTAGGCCTTCAAGTACATTCTGAGGAATCTCTTTCAAGTCTCTTTCATTCACTTTAGGAATAACAACGGTTTTAATACCACCACGATGCGCTGCCAGAAGCTTTTCTTTTAAGCCACCGATAGGCAGTACTTCACCACGTAAAGTAATTTCACCTGTCATAGCCACGTCAGAGCGAACCGGATTACCCGTTAAGCTAGACACTAAAGCAGTCACCATAGCTATACCGGCACTCGGCCCATCTTTAGGCGTCGCGCCTTCTGGTACGTGTACGTGAATATCACGCTTCTCATAAAAGTCTTCATTAATGCGCAGCTTATCAGTACGACTACGAACAACCGTCATAGCTGCCTGAATCGACTCTTGCATTACATCGCCTAAAGAGCCTGTAAATGACAGCTTACCTTTACCTGGCATTGACGCACATTCGATAGTCAATAAATCACCACCGACTTCTGTCCATGCCAAGCCAGTCACTTGGCCAATTCTGTCGCCATCTTCTGCTTTACCGAAGTCATGACGATGTACGCCTAAGTAAGATTCTAAGTTGTCACCATTGATAACTATTTGCTTATTATCTTTATTAAGTAAGATGTCTTTAACTGCTTTGCGGCAAAGCTTTGAGATCTCACGCTCTAGGCTACGAACACCCGCTTCACGCGTGTAATAACGAATAATGCCAATGATAGCGCTATCTTCGATTTCAACCTCACCTTCTTTCAAACCATTTCGTTTGATCTGCTTTGGAATAAGGTGCTGCTTAGAGATATTCAGCTTTTCATCTTCGGTATAACCAGATAGGCGGATCACTTCCATACGGTCAAGTAGAGGACCTGGAATATTGAAGCTGTTAGACGTTGCAACGAACATCACATCAGATAAGTCGTAATCTACTTCTAAATAGTGGTCGGCAAAGGTACTGTTTTGCTCTGGATCTAATACTTCTAACAATGCAGAAGCTGGGTCGCCACGCATATCTGATGACATCTTATCGATTTCATCAAGCAAGAATAATGGATTCTTCACCCCAACTTTACTCATGCTTTGAATGAGTTTACCCGGCATTGAACCAATGTAAGTTCTACGGTGACCACGGATCTCCGCTTCATCACGAACACCACCTAGTGCCATACGCACATACTTACGACCCGTTGAACGTGCGATTGACTGACCTAAACTGGTTTTACCAACGCCTGGAGGACCCACTAAACATAGGATTGGACCTTTTAGTTTGTTGGTGCGCTGTTGAACAGCTAGATACTCAATAATGCGCTCTTTCACTTTCTCAAGGCCGTAGTGATCAGCATTTAAGATTTTTTCAGCGCCAGCTAAATCTTTCTTCACCTTAGAACGTTTCTTCCAAGGTACATTGATCATAGTATCGATGTACGAACGCACTACCGTTGCCTCTGCTGACATTGGCGACATCATTTTTAACTTGTTCAGTTCGGCAGTGGCTTTTTCTTCTGCCTCTTTAGGCATTTGCGCTTCGCTGATACGCTTTTTCAACGCCTCAAATTCATCAGGCACATCGTCTAGCTCACCTAACTCTTTTTGAATCGCTTTCATTTGCTCGTTCAGATAGTACTCACGCTGTGATTTTTCCATCTGCTTTTTAACGCGAGAGCGGATCTTCTTCTCTACTTGTAGTAGGTCAATTTCACCTTCCATAAGCGCCATTAAGTACTCTAAGCGCTCTGTTACGCTTTCAAGCTCTAACACTTTCTGCTTTTCTGGTACCTTAATAGGCATATGTGCAGCCATGGTATCAGCTAGTCGAGCTGCTTCATCAATACCAGACACAGATGATAAAACTTCTGGTGGGATCTTCTTATTAAGCTTTACATAGCCTTCAAATTGGCTAATTGCACTGCGCACGAAAATATCTTGCTCTTGCTCATCAATATCTTGTGAAGCAACAAATTGCGCAGTCGCAGAAAAGTATTCATCGGTTTCAATAAATGATTCGATACGTGCTCTTTGCGTACCTTCTACTAGCACCTTTACTGTGCCATCCGGTAATTTTAATAACTGTAATACAGTCGCAATTGTACCTGTTGTATAAATTTCATCTGTTGAAGGATCATCAACCGCAGCATCCATCTGCGCGGCTAGAAAAATTTGCTTGTCTTTTTCCATCGCCGCTTCAAGACATCTGATCGATTTCTCACGACCAACAAATAGCGGGATCACCATATGCGGATACACAACAACGTCGCGTAGGGCCAACACAGGAATTTCGACTCGATCAGTTCTCTCAAGTGTCATTATTTTCTCTTCGCATTTTGGTTATTCGTTAATAATGGCAATATGGGGATTAAACCCATAAAGTTCAACCGATTGATAAAAAAAGGAGCCATTGGCTCCTTTTTTATACCGAATCTTAATTATTCTGAAACAGCTTTGTCTTGGTTGCCGTTTTCGTAAAGAAGAATTGGATCTGATTCACCTTTAATCACAGTTTCATCAATAACGACTTTACTGACATCTTCTATTGAAGGTAAATCATACATAGTATCTAGCAGTACACCTTCAACAATAGAACGTAGGCCACGGGCACCCGTTTTACGTTCCATGGCTTTGTGTGCAATCGCTTTCAGGGCATCTTCTCTAAACTCTAATTCAACACCTTCCATTTTGAAAAGTGCGCCAAATTGTTTAGTCAGTGCGTTTTTAGGCTCACTTAAAATTTGAATAAGTGCCGCTTCATCAAGCTCTGTCAGTGTTGCTACAACTGGAAGACGACCAATAAATTCAGGGATTAAACCGTACTTCACTAGATCTTCAGGTTCAACATCTTTAAATGTTTCACTTAAAGAACGTTCTGAGTCTGAGGTTTTTACATCTGCACCAAAACCAATACCAGTATTTTTGTGACTACGTTGTTCAATCACTTTATCTAGGCCCGCAAATGCACCGCCACAGATAAACAAGATTTTAGACGTATCAACTTGTAAAAACTCTTGTTGAGGGTGCTTACGACCGCCTTGTGGTGGCACTGACGCAACGGTACCTTCAATTAGCTTAAGTAAAGCTTGCTGAACGCCTTCACCAGACACATCACGCGTAATTGATGGGTTGTCTGACTTGCGAGAAATTTTGTCAATCTCGTCAATATAAACAATACCACGCTGCGCTTTTTCTACATCGTAATCACATTTTTGTAGTAGCTTTTGAATGATGTTTTCAACATCTTCACCAACATAACCTGCTTCAGTTAATGTTGTTGCATCAGCCATGGTAAATGGTACGTCAAGTAATCGCGCTAGTGTTTCTGCTAGTAGCGTTTTACCACTACCCGTTGGACCGATAAGTAGAATATTACTCTTACCTAGTTCAACTTCAGACTTTACAGATTGATTCTTTAAACGCTTGTAATGGTTATAAACAGCGACAGCTAACACTTTTTTGGCGTGCTCTTGACCAATAACATAGTCGTCTAAATGATTACGGATCTCTTTAGGTACAGGTAGTTTGTCACCAGAGTCATGCTTTGGTGCAATATCTTTTATTTCTTCCCTAATAATGTCGTTGCACAGATCGACGCATTCATCGCAAATATAAACAGAAGGACCAGCAATTAGCTTTCTCACTTCATGTTGGCTTTTGCCACAAAATGAGCAGTATAAAAGCTTTGTATTTTTGTCGCCGTCTGTTGGTGTATCTGACATTCAGCTACCTCATCGTGTTGCGTTATCTTCTCTAGATAACAATAATCATGGTGTTAACTATATCAAAGAAACTAAAAGTTAGCATAGTTAACTAAGGGCAAATTAGCATTGCCCTAATTTATAACTTATTTTAAATCTCTGCGAGTATGAACTGCATCGATTAAACCATACTCTAATGCCTGCTCTGCAGTCATAAAGTTATCACGGTCTGTGTCATGAGCTACTTTTTCGTATTCTTGGCCTGTGTGATCAGCCATTAAACGGTTTAGTTTTTCTTTGATTGATAAAATTTCTTTTGCATGAATTTCAAAGTCAGACGCCTGACCTTGGAAGCCACCTAATGGTTGGTGGATCATCACGCGAGAGTTAGGTAAGCAATAGCGTTTACCCTTTGCACCACCAGATAGTAAGAATGCACCCATGCTCGCTGCTTGGCCAACACATACCGTGCTTACATCCGGTTTGATGAAATTCATAGTGTCATAAATAGACATACCCGCCGTTACCGAACCGCCTGGCGAGTTAATGTATAAATAGATGTCTTTATCAGGACTTTCAGATTCTAAGAATAATAGTTGCGCCACAATAAGGTTTGCCATGTGGTCTTCAACTTGTCCAGTTAAGAAAATAATACGTTCTTTTAAAAGACGTGAATAAATGTCAAAAGAGCGTTCACCTTTCGCTGTTTGCTCAACAACCATAGGGACTAATGCATTAAGTGGATCAAACATACCATCATTCATTGTTATTCATTCCTTAGGAGCCGCCAAAATCTCTGGCGCTGCGTTTTGCGGATATTTTACCTACAGAAAGTAAAATGGCTCGGATCCTCAAAAAGAGTATCACGAGCCATTAAATCGTTAGCAAAGCTTTAAGTCAATGACTTATTAAGCACCTTGCTGTGGATTCATGATGTCGTCGAATGCTTTTTCAACGTCAGTCACTGCAGCTTTTGCAAGAATCGCTTCAACAGCTTGTTCTTCCATTGCTACGTTACGCATTTGCTGCATCATTTGATCATTTGCTTTGTAGTATGCAACTACTTCGCTTGGATCTTCGTATGCAGAAGCAACTGATGCGATTAGCTCTTCAACTTTAGCGTCATCAACTTTGATGTCGTTTGACTTGATCACTTCACCTAGAAGTAGACCAGTCTTAACGCGAGTTACTGCTTGCTCGTGGAAAAGCTCAGCTGGTAGCTCAGGCATGTTTTGCGCGTTGCCGCCAAAACGTTGTGCCGCTTGTTGACGAAGCGCGTCGATTTCTTGGTCGATAAGTGACTTAGGCACTTCAACTTCGTTAGTCTCTAAAAGACCTTTGATAGCTTGGTCTTTTACGTTCGCTTTAACTGCTTGAGTTAGCTCACGAGACATGTTCTTTTTAACTTCTTCTTTAAGTGCGTCAACGCCACCCTCAGCAACACCAAACTTAGTTGCGAATTCGTCGTTTAGCTCAGGAAGTTCTTGAACTTCTACTTTCTTCACAGTGATAGTGAATTGAGCAGGCTTACCTTTTAGGTTTTCAGCGTGGTACTCTTCAGGGAAAGTTACATCAGCAACAACTTCTTCACCTGCTTTTTTACCAACGATACCATCTTCGAAACCAGGGATCATGCGACCTTGACCTAGTTCTAGAGGGAAGTCTTCAGCTTTACCGCCTTCGAACTCTTCACCGTCAACAGTACCTAGGAAATCAACTGTTACACGGTCGTTTTCGCCAGCAGCTGCATCGCTTTCAGTCCAAGTAGCGTGTTGCTTACGAAGTGTTTCTAGCATGTTAGCTAGGTCTTCGTCAGTCACATCAACAACTGGCTTTTCAACAGCGATTTTCTCAAGGTCTTTTAATTCAACTTCTGGGTAAACTTCAAAAGTTGCTTCGAATACTAGCTCTTTGCCTTCTTCTAAAGACTTAGGTGCGAACGCAGGTGCGCCAGCTGGATTTAGCTTTTCAGAAACAATTGCTTCGATGTAGTTGCGTTGCATGATATCGCCAGCAACTTCTTGACGTACAGCTGCACCGTAACGCTTAGCGATTACTTTTACTGGTACCTTACCTGGACGGAAACCATCGATACGCTGAGTTCTAGACAGTTGTTGTAAGCGTTTTTTAACTTCAGTCTCAACGTTCTCTGCAGGAACGGTGATAGTCAGACGGCGCTCAAGGCCTTGAGTCGTCTCAACAGAAACTTGCATGATTTACCTCAATCTTCATTTTTGGCGCCAATGCGCCTTCCTTAGAAACAAGTTGCACTAATTAGCTTAGTTAAAAACGCAATACGTGTATTTAACCCTATTAGACAATCTTGTTGCCTGCCCTACTGGGCGCTATGTTAAACAATAGACGCGGCATTATAACCGATTCATTGCTGTAGTCGAGCTATGAAGGTAAATAAATGGTGAATAACAGACTGAGTGATTAAAAGATGACTAAAAAGAGAGAAGATAAGGTGGTCGGCGATGCAGGATTTGAACCTGCGACCCCTTGGACCCAAACCAAGTGCGCTACCAAACTGCGCTAATCGCCGACAATATATATTTTTAGAGAAGTGGTCGGCGATGCAGGATTTGAACCTGCGACCCCTTGGACCCAAACCAAGTGCGCTACCAAACTGCGCTAATCGCCGATAAAAGAGTATGTAGATGGGGCGACTGATGGGGCTCGAACCCACGACAACCGGAATCACAATCCAGGGCTCTACCAACTGAGCTACAGCCGCCACTACATAGGGACTAAAATAAGAATGGCGCACCCTGAAGGATTCGAACCTTCGACCGACGCCTTAGAAGGGCGTTGCTCTATCCAGCTGAGCTAAGGGCGCAAACTCGAAGTAAACATCATAATGCTACTTTTCTTATTTTAAAAGTGGTCGGCGATGCAGGATTTGAACCTGCGACCCCTTGGACCCAAACCAAGTGCGCTACCAAACTGCGCTAATCGCCGATACTTTTTTGTTATCTCGGAGTCTCCTCGTTGACAACGGGGTGCATAATAGTGATTTGACCGATTGAGGTCAAACATTTTTTTTAGAAAATATTTCAACTGCCTATTTTTACTTCAAAATGATGAATATTTAGCAAGAAATGATGAAAAACAAACAGTTTTCAGTAATTTTTACTTTGTGTATAAAACTATATATTACTATAAAGATGATTCTTACCTTGGCGAATTAAGGCATTTCTGAGAAAATACGCACTTAGTGTTGCAATCGAGTGATTGTGACTAGATACAAAGTAACCCCATAAATACACTTTGTATGATTCGTTCAAGTTTATAACCCCAATAAGGTCAATCATGACGGCAAACATAATTGATGGAAAGGCAATCGCCAAACAAGTTCGTACTAATGTTGCACAGCGTGTTGCTGAGCGAGTAGAACAAGGTTTGAGAGCGCCTGGTCTTGCAGTAGTTTTAGTGGGCCAAGATCCTGCTAGCCAAGTTTACGTAGGTTCAAAACGTAAAGCCTGTGAAGAAGTGGGTTTTGTCTCTAAATCTTACGATTTACCAGGCGACACCACAGAAACAGAACTACTTGAATTAGTAGACACGCTAAATAATGATCCAGAAGTTGATGGTATTCTGGTGCAATTACCTCTGCCTGAAGGATTAGATGCAGAAAAAGTACTTGAACGTATTACACCGCATAAAGATGTTGATGGCTTCCACCCTTATAATGTTGGTCGCTTAGCGCAACGTATGCCGGCACTTCGCCCATGTACACCAAAAGGCATCATCACTTTGCTCGATTCAACGGGCGTAAGATATAAAGGTATGCATGCTGTTGTGGTTGGCGCTTCAAATATCGTTGGCCGTCCAATGGCACTAGAACTATTACTTGCTGGTTGTACTACGACGGTTTGCCACAAATTCACGCAAGATCTAGAAGCACACGTTCGTCGCGCAGACTTACTTGTTGTTGCAGTCGGTAAGCCAGAATTTATTCCAGGTGACTGGGTTAAAGAAGGTGCTATCGTAATAGATGTAGGTATTAACCGTTTAGAGTCTGGCAAACTAGTCGGTGATGTGCAGTACGGCATTGCTGAAGAAAAAGCCAGCTTTATTACACCAGTACCTGGTGGTGTCGGCCCTATGACTGTCGCAAGCTTAATCGAAAATACCCTTGAAGCCTGCGAAAAATACAACAGCTAAACGCTGTTACCCTTAAAAAAACGCCACTTTTTAGTGGCGTTTTTTGTTTCTGCAAATCTTATACAGGTTTCTGAGCTGGAATTGGTCCATGCTCAAGATTGACATGCGGGTTTTGGCCTCGCTGTCTTAATAAATGATCCATTAAAGTAATGGCTAACATGGCTTCTGCAATTGGAATAGCACGAATGCCCACACACGGGTCGTGACGACCCTTAGTGATCATCTCTACAGACTCATTTTGTGTGTTAATACTTTGCCCCGGTATGGTAATACTCGAGGTTGGCTTTAATGCAATCGATGCGACAATATCTTGCCCCGTTGAAATACCGGCTAATACGCCACCTGCGTGGTTGCTAGTAAAACCTTCTGGTGTTAATTCATCGCGATGCTCTGAGCCTTTTTGCTCTATCACATCAAAACCATCACCAATCTCGACGCCTTTTACTGCGTTAATGCTCATTAATGAATGGGCAATTTCTGCATCTAGTCGGTCGAATACAGGCTCGCCTAACCCAACTGGCACATTTTTCGCGACTACAGTCACTTTCGCACCAATAGAGTCGCCCTGCTTTTTCAAATCGCGCATGTATTCATCTAGCGACTCTAATTTTGTGTCATCTGGAAAAAAGAATGGGTTTGTTTCAACCACTGACCAATCAAACTTTTCAGCTTTGATAGGACCCAATTGTGACAAGCAAGCATTGATCTCAATACCATGAAATTGCTTTAGGTACTTTTTGGCAATGGCACCTGCAGCAACACGGATCGCGGTTTCACGCGCTGAAGAGCGACCGCCCCCACGATAATCACGGTGACCATATTTATGCCAATACGTGTAGTCACCATGACCAGGACGAAATACTTCAGCAATTTTACTGTAGTCTTTCGAACGTTGATCGGTATTTTCAATTAACAAACCAATGCTCGTTCCTGTCGTTTTACCTTCAAAAACGCCCGATAAAATTTTAATTTCATCACCTTCACGTCTTTGCGTGGTATAACGACTTTGACCTGGTTTACGTCGGTCTAAGTCGAACTGCATATCCGCTTCTGTTAATTCTAGTCCTGCGGGCACGCCATCAACAACGCCCCCCAATGCAACCCCATGGCTCTCGCCAAAGGTACTGACCTTAAAAAGTTGGCCAATGCTATTACCTGCCATTATTCACCCTCATTCCAAATGACATTTAAAAAACTGATTAACAATTATATTTAATCAGCAAAATACTCGACGAGTTGTTGTTTAGAGATCATAAACACGCCTAACCCGCCATGTTCAAACTCTAACCATGTAAATGGCGCGTTTGGATATAGTGCATCCATATGTACCATAGAGTTACCTACTTCAACAAATAACAAACCGTTATCAGTTAGATGTTCCGCCGCTTCTTGCAAGATAACACGAGTTACATCTAAGCCATCTTCGCCTGACGCTAAACCTAACTCTGGCTCATGGTGGAACTCTTCTGGTAAATCAGACATATCTTCGGCATCTACATACGGCGGGTTTGCAACGATTAGGTCATACTTTTGACCCGGTACACCACTGAATACATCAGATTGGATTGCAAACACCTGCTCTTGCATCATATGCTCAGTAATATTGATATCTGCCACTTCTAGAGCATCAAAAGAGATATCAACCGCATCCACTTGCGCATGCTCAAACGCTTTTGCCAATGCAATCGCAATACATGCAGAGCCAGTACACATATCTAGAATACGCGTTACTTTTTCAGGCTCTGTGACCCAAGGTGCAAATTGCTTTTTGATCATTTCAGCAAATGGCGAACGTGGAACAAGTACACGCTCATCCACATAAAACGGCAGACCTGCAAACCACGCTTGATTAGTTAGATATGGCACCGGCGTTCTGTCATTTACACGGGCTAAGATATAACCCATTAAATGCTGCTTTTCGCTACTGGTTAAACGCGCATTTAATAACTCTTTTGGCGTGTCTAGTGGCAAGTTTAAAACAGGTAACACAAGGCTGACTGCTTCATCCCAGGCATTGTCGGTGCCATGACCGTAAAACAGCCCATTATTCACAAACTGCGTCGTTGTCCAACGTAACCAGTCTTGAATCGTGAATAGTTCAGAACACGCTTCTTGCGCCAACTCATCTGTAATTTGTAACTCTGTCATACGGTACTCAATAATTTGACAATAATTCTGCTGCCATTGTAGCCGTTTTTCAGCTAGGTTTTTATGCTTTTTTTATTTAGAATGCGCCAATGAACAAAGATAAATCACACATAAGCATGCAAGACGACGACATAGACCTATTTCGTCAGTCAATTTCTGGTGCCACAAAGATAAAGCAAGATACCGTGCAATTTAAACGTGATAACACCCCGTTTAAAGGCAAAATTGTTGCTGAGCAAACTAAGCAGCACAAAGCAGAGTTTTATTTTTCTGACGAATATATCCCAGATATCGACACCCATGGCACAGTAAATTATGTGCGTGAAGGCGCTGATAAATTCTTAGCTAAACAATTACGACGTGGCGATATTGCGCCTGAGTTAATTTTAGATTTACACGGCTTAAGCAAAGACAGTGCAAAAGAAGAGCTTGCAGCTTTGATCCATGCCTGTAAAAAGCAGCATCATTATTGCGCCTGTGTTGTACACGGTATTGGTGAGCATATCCTCAGACATAAAGTGCCACAATATTTGGTTCAACACCCAGATATTTTAGCAATGCACCAAGCACCACTAGAGTATGGTGGTAAAGGTGCGGTATTGATTTTAATTGATATTCCAGAATCTGATATCTACAGACGCTGATTTACTCTTTAAAAAGTCATTTCAAACTAGCTAATAGGATGTTAATTGGTTACATTAACGTCCTTATTTTGGTTAATTGAAAGTAGTACTAATCATGAATGAGCTTCTCAGTGCAGATCTTGCTATCCTGCTTGTTGAGCCCTCAGCAACACAAAGAAAAATTATTGCAAAAGAGCTTGAATCTGAAGGCGTAACGAATATCGACTTTGCAGATACCGTAGACTCTGCAAAAAGCTTTTTAGAGAAACATAAGCCAGACCTAGTCATCTCAAGCCTACATTTGAGTGATGGCAGTGCCCTTGATATTCAACAGTATATTGCTGAAGTCCAACCCGAACAGCCAATCCCTTTTATGTTGGTTTCAAGTGAAACTCGCAAAGCCCAGCTTGAAGCATTTAAGCAATCTGGTGTAGTAGCGATCTTGCCTAAGCCTTTTACTAAGGTGCACCTTGGTCGCGCACTCAATGCAACCTTAGACTTACTTTCTCCGCAAGAGCTAGAGCTTGAACTATACGATGTGCAAGATTTGCGTATTCTTATTGTTGATGACTCACGACTGGCTAGAAATCATATTCGTCGTGTGCTAACTAATTTGGGTGCAAGCCGTTTTACTGAAGCTGAAGATGGTGAACAAGCGATCAACTTCTTAAATGAACAGATGTTTGACCTCATTGTCACAGACTTTAATATGCCAAATGTGAATGGCCAAGAATTAGCTGAGCATATTCGTAACTCAGGTGAGCACTCTCATATTCCAATCTTAATGGTGACATCTGAAGCCAATGACACCCACCTTGCAAACGTTGCACAATCTGGTGTTAACGCATTATGCGACAAACCTTTTGAACCTGAAGTAGTTAAGCAGTTACTGCACTCAATTTTAGAGCAAGATTAACTAAAATTTAGTTTTTTTTACCATTTTATGTTGGTGAAAATAATCAACCATTATTTTCACCAATCTTCCTCGAAAATAAAACCAAATAAAAACATACACTTAAAATATTTTTATCGATTGGCACAACCTTTGTAATAGTTATTGCGACTAACTAATCATACAAAGGAGAACGTCATGAACTCACTAGTTAAAGCAACATTAATCAGCACCGTATTATTCACAGCCTCTTCAGTACAGGCTAATGAAAACCCGATTACAGCTGAAATCAGTAATCTGATCTCTAATGCAATTAGCGTAAGCATTAAAGAAGTGAAGCAAAATACACTCGAATCAGTCGCGAAAACGTTAAAGCTAGAATCAGACAAGCAAGGTAAGAAAGAAGCTAAAAAAGACAAGGAAGAAAACAATGGCTAATGAATTAACGCTAGTGAGCCTGTTGGCAACCCCAGTGATCAGCCTGTTTGCCGTCTATTTAAGTGTTGAACTATTCAAACGCGTTGGTCAGTTAAATTTATGGGGGTAAGTAAATGACTTACACACTTTACTCCCGAAGAACACCATTTCACTATTTTTCGCAGGCACAAAAAAGCCCGCAACCGCGGGCTTTTAAAAACTCAAGGGCTAAATTATAGCTCGCCTTCGTTCTCAGCTAAGAACTTAGCAACACCTTCAGGGCTTGCGTCCATACCTGATTTACCTTCAGTCCAACCTGCTGGACATACTTCACCGTGCTCTTCGTGGAACGCTAGTGCGTCAACCATGCGAAGCATTTCGTCGATGTTACGACCTAGAGGAAGATCGTTAACTACTTGGTGACGTACGTTACCTTCAGCGTCGATTAGGAAGGAACCACGGAAAGCAACACCTGCTTCTGGGTGCTCAACGTCGTATGCTTGACAGATTTCGTGCTTAACGTCAGCAACTAAGTCGTATTTAACTGGACCAATACCACCTTCGTTTACTGGTGTGTTACGCCATGCGTTGTGTGAGAATTGAGAATCGATCGAAACACCGATAACTTCAACACCACGCTTTTGGAACTCTTCGTAACGCTTGTCGAAAGCAATTAGCTCTGAAGGACAAACGAAAGTGAAGTCTAGTGGGTAAAAGAATACAACCGCTTTTTTACCTTTAATACGCTCGTGTAGGTTGTAACCTTCAACGATCTCACCGTTACCTAATACTGCTGCTGCTGTAAAGTCAGGTGCCTTGCGGCCTACTAATACACCCATGGTTTTCTCCAATTAGTTAGGGTTATATCCAATGCAAAATGACAATATCAATTTGCTTTGACACTTATTATTGAGGCTAGTTATAAAAAAACAACCCCAATTAAAAATTTTCACAAGTTTATGGGGACGCTTAAAAAATTGAAAATCAAATAAACCGATGGCACCCATCTATTTTTTTGATGGGTAGAAACTCAGGCATAAAAAAAGCCCCTAAGGGCTTTTTTCAATATATTAAATTTAGTCCATAATATCTGACGGCATATCACCACGGATCTGCTGCCAAATTTCACCACTTTGATGACCATACTTTCTTAATAAAGAAATTGAACCATCGTGGTCGCCTTTTTCAGCCAACTCAATAAGGTCTAAATAAAATTGCTTTGCCAATGCACGAGTACGAGGGTCTGAGAAATAGTGACCACCGATTTTAGAGTAAAGACCTTTAAAACCATTAAGTACTAGCACATAAATACGGTTATTGCCCGCAAGTGCTAATTGATGATGAACTTGATAGTCAAAGTCAGCAAACGCCTGCGCGTTGTCTTCTAACTCTTTGCTTTTCTCAAGCACCTCAATCACAGTTTGTGGATTTACTTTAATTGCAGCACGGGTATAAATTGCGCTGATGTTGGTACGTGCAGATAAAAGCTGATCAGTCAGTTCTGGCATTTTATCTTCGTCAAGACGCGCTAGCGTTTCAAGAATATTTAAACCTGATGTTTCCCAAAAGTTATTCACACGGGTCGGTTTACCATGTTGAATTGTCAACCAGCCATCACGCGCTAAACGTTGTAATACTTCACGTAACGTTGTACGTGTTACGCCAATCAGCTCAGAGAGTTCTCTTTCAGCTGGTAAAATTGAACCTGGTGGAAACTCACCATTCCAAATTGATTCAACAATATATTCCTCAGCAAATCCCGCTGGGCTTTTAGCTTTAAAAATTCTCATCTAACACCGCTTTTTCTTGGCAACTGCAATTTAATCCACTGATTGTACCAGATGCTTTGCAACTAACAAGTAAAGAAATTAAAGTCATTAATTTGGGGATTTTTACTTAAATTAAGATCTTTGATCTGGTTAGTTAATGAATAAATAATAGCGCTCAAAAGTGCTTTTTTGCATAAGTATTTAAAATAGTACTGCAGTGACTATCAGCATGAATCACCGATAAAAAAAACAAAAAAACATGTATATAAAGCGAACAATTTAGTTAAATAAAAACTCTAGCTTCATTGCTACTAAACTACTTGTTCTAATCTATTGTTCATCCAAAAGCGTTCTCTGAAAACGATTTTTGAATATCTAATATATTTCCTATGACAGCACACCCTATCCATATCAATCAACTGAAGTAATGGATATATGTTTTATTAAGTAATAGTCTTAAGTGCAGTATAACTATACATAGAGTAAAAACATGCAATATTTGGACTGCAATGAGTTATTAAATAAGCTTCATGAAACCAGTAAAAAGCAATTTGCTAGAGGTCATTTAGCAAGACGTAGCGCTTTAAGTGAAACTGCTTCTGTTTGGCTGAGTGACTTAGTAGATATTGGCCTATGCAAAGTGTTTGCTGAACAACTAGACAAAGAGCCCGCGGCTTTTAAGCAACCTCTTTTAATCGACAAACTAATAGACGTTACTGTTACAGAGGAGTTAGATAAACATCTAATTTCTTACTTTCAGAGTGAATATGCGATTGTAAGCTGCTGCGTTTACAAAGAATATGACGAAAGCGCCTTAAAGTGGAACTTCCATCATACATCTAATAAGCAACTAACACTTAGGCTTTATCTTCAAAGTGACCACAGTGCAAATGACCATGGAAGTTTATTAGATGCCAAAAATACAGCAAGAATAAAAGCTACAACTAACTCCGATGGCGAACTTGGAGCACAATTTGAAACTCTTTGTCAGAATAACGCTATTGATCTTGAACAAAGTATCATACCCCATATCAAAGTTGGCTCAGGGTTATTATACAATCCAACGGAATCAGCTTTTAAGGGCTCTAGTCAAGCCAAACATGCCTTTTTAGAAATTTGCTTCATACCATCTCCATATCATTATAAATACGTTAAACAGAGCCTCTCTGCCATTAGCTCTAAAAACAAGGCTCTAACGGACGTCGCGTCAAAGTTAATAGATGACTGTGATAACAAAATACACAAAATAGATGCTTTGACTTTATTTCCACCAACAAGCCAAATCACCTCTTTGCAGCAGTTAAGAGTGCTTTTAAGCAGCATTTTTCCTGATAATGACTTTGCATGGCATATGTTTACGCAATTTATCGCTTTGGACCCTGATTTGAAAGAGCTCAATAATCTTGGAGCACTTGTAAATACATTGAAGTCGTCATTTCAAAACAGCATTGATTGGTCACTTGATAGTCGCCTCGGCACAGAAAATATAAACAACTTAATGCAATTAGCGCAATTTGAGCAACGGTTTGACAATAGTACAACGCGCTATTCTAAAACAGGAAAACCAAAACCTAGTGCTATTTTTTGGCCTAATCCAAACCCGCGAAAAGAGGATAATCGCGAGCCTCTATCTCGATTTGAACAGCTTCCCTTTGTAAAGCGCTACCCAATCGTTAATAAAACAACACCTATTGGCTCTGCTGGAAGTTGTTTTGCTCAAGAAATAGCTAAAGTTTTCCAAGAGGAAGGGTACAATTATATTATAGAAGAAAGAAATGATGATCCTTCTGCTGGCATGATTGTAGATAACTATAAGATTGGAGATAAGCACGCAATTGCTTGTGCAAATTATGGCATTTTATTTAATACCCCAAGCTTTAGACAACTAGCTGAAAGAGCATTCGCAACTAAACCAACTCAGCAGATTTTGTTTCAACGAGATGATGGCTTGTGGTTAGACCCTTACAGGGAAAATGTAGGGTTTTATAACCAGCAAGCATACAAAAATGATTATCAAAACCATTTAGATGCTACACGCCGAGCACTTGAAAAATGTGAAGTTTTTATCATCACATTAGGACTAAATGAATGCTGGGAGCTTTACGATGGTTCCGTCTTATCAAGAAACCCACAGAAGCAAATATACGCGCTTGTGAAACATAAAACTCTTACCACCCAAGAAAATATCGATAATATTCAAGCTTTCTTTGATACAGTAAAGAAATACAACCCTAACTTTAAACTCATTATTACAGTATCTCCGATCCCATTTTTAGCTACTGGGCATGGTGAAGAACAACATGTGATCACTGCAAATACACATTCAAAATCGGTATTACGTGTCGCAGCACACGAACTAGTTGAGAATAATGATGATATGTATTATTTACCGAGTTACGAACTAGTCACTCAATGCATAAAAGATCCCTGGCAAGAAGATGACCGTCATGTGACCGTTGATACTGTAAAGCAAGTAGTAAACCTATTTAAGGAAATATTTGTCGAAGAATTTGACTAATCCAATTATAAGTTGAGTTCATATCGATTTATGTCTTAAGTTACTTCAAAGGGTTTGTATTTTTGCTGCCTTTATAAAAATACAAACCCCATTCAACTCAAAATTAAACAATCTAACTTTATCACTTGAGTGAAGTAAAAGTATAAAGCCCCCATGATTAAACCAAATTTTAACCATAGAAATACACATCAAATCAAATCAAATCAAATCAAATCAAATCAAATCAAATCAAATCAAATCAAATCAAATCAAATCAAATCAAAACATACAAAAAAGAGACAAGTTATTACGCCACTAAGTTATGCTAGAAGGACCTGTCTAAAACTCTTAAACGAAATAGCAATCACCAAATCTTAATTAAGCAAATATTCAGTAAAAATCAGTAACTGACGTTAATAGTTGCAGCTTCAAACTGCTGTCAGCATAATACTGACATCGTCACTCGCTAAAACGTACTTTAGGCCAACAAATTATTGAACCTATCGCCCTAGTGAGCCATCAAAGAAACAGATTTAATATAACAATAAGAGTATTTTATGAACTGGTTAAGCACCCTTCCTACCTCTAAAAAGGCATGGGGCCTTTTGGCTCTTACAGCATTTTTGCTCGAAGTAACCGCTTTATACTTTCAATACGCTATGGGTTTAGAACCTTGTATTATGTGTATTTACCAAAGAACAGCTGTGTTAGGTATTTTAGCCGCAGGCTTAATTGGTTTTATTTCTCCTAATAATAAAGCTCTTCGCATTACTGGGGCTGCAACTTGGGGTGTAAGTAGTATTTGGGGCTACATGTTGGCAAAAGAGCATATAAATATGCAAAATACCACTGATCCTTTTGCCTTTACTTGCGATATTGTTCCTAACTTCCCTGATTTTATGCCACTTCACGAATGGATACCTGCATTTTTCGCTGCGACCGGTGACTGTGGCAATATTGACTGGCAGTTTGTCGGATTAAGCATGCCTGGTTGGATGGAAGTTGTTTTTGGTTTGTACGCAATCAGTTTTTTGCTGGTTGTACCGTTTATTCTTTGGTCATTAGTGAAAAAGTAATTTTTAATGCATTTTAATCTACGTAATATTGAGCAACTGAAACCTTTTAAGCTTCGTGAAAAGCAACAAATAATCGCAATAGCAATTAGTCAGCTAGAAGCCACTGAGAGAGTATTATTAAGCTGCTGTAAACTGGCTATCTTAATGCCTTTCTTTATTTCTTTAGCTTATTTCGAAGGTTGGTATTTATTGCCTCCTTTATTGTTAGCAGGTGTTTTATACCCCTTGCTGACAACACCACTGGAAATTGCATTTACTAAAAGCAAATTAGATGCGGCAATAAACGAGTTTAAAAAACAAAAATAAAATTATAAAAGGGCGTGACCGCCCTTTTTACAACTCGACGATAAATAAGATTCTAAAACTTTACCTTACCTTCTAATTTCGCGACGATGCCTTTTCCGACTCCTTTTACAGCAAGTAATGACTCTAAATCATTAAAAGGACCGTTTTGCTCTCGAAAGCTTAAAATAGCTTTTGCTTTTCCCTTACCAATACTTGGGAGTTTAACAAGCTCATCTAGTGTTGCTTGATTAATATTTACAAGCTGCTCGGTTTGTTCGAATTGTGAAGTTTGCGGTGAAGCTGTTTCAGCTAACACACTTGGGGCTAAAACTAACGTAGTCGCTAGTAAAATTGCTTTAATCATATTTCCCTCCTGGAAAATCCTTTGAAAATTAAAACTAAAGATAGAACTCCTTACCTCTAGTTACTCGATATGAGTAACATTAAATAAAGATGACAATTATATGAAAGTCAAACTTATTTCCTACCCATACAACTAAAGCATTATTCTTCTCTCTATCACTTGCAAAAATTGCCTCAAAAGATTACTGTATAAAAAAACAGTGCAATTGGGAGTGTATCATGGCTGTTGTTGTTAAGTATGTGGTAGAAAGAAATGGAGTCGAGCGCATGACCTTTACCAGCAAAAAAGAGGCTGATGCTTACGACAAAATGCTTGATGTTGCTGAGTCTTTAGAAGAGATGCTAGGTAAAGTGGATGTGCCACTGAGTGAGCAACAAGTTGAGTCATTGGCATTAGAAATGGCGAAACAAAAAGATGACTTTATAAACGTGCTTAAAGGTTCAAAACCAAGTGCGCCAGCAAAAAAGTCAAAGAAAGAAGCTGATACGAATGATAGCGATGCTGATGAGAATGTCACCCCTATCAAACAAGCTTAGTTGTGCTAATTTCGAATTATAAAAAAGCCGCTCAATGAGCGGCTTTTTTGACACTGTCACAATACTAGCTGCGACAGTGAAAATATTTAATTACTCAAATACTTTCTTTACATCTAACACTTCGATGTTTTTCGCAGGAATGTTCAGCTTATAGCTTTCAATTTGCTTGTCTTCATTGATAAGTGCTGCAGGTTTATCTGAGTTATATTTCAGAGGTGAAACCATTTCTTTTGCCAGACGTTTTTGCATGTCTTTACCGTCACCAGTAATAAATACATATTGCACATCATCAGTTTGTAGGTTTTCACGAATAACACGGTTCACATCTTCCACAGTCAGTGATGCAAGTTGTTTACGAACGTACTCAACAAAGCTTTCTGTGTTGTAGAACTCACTATCAAGCGCATAACCTAGTTGACGATCTTGGCTTGCCACTAACTGAGGCACAAAGTTGCTCAAGAAGTTACGTGTGGCATTAAAGTCAGCTTCAGTCATGCCATCTTTAATTAGCTTGTCAAGTTCAAACAAGGCAACACGCGTTGCGAAGTGTGCATCATTGTTCGAACGAAGTGGACGTAACCACACTTGGAAAATTTGCTCTGAACGACCTAGGTTAGCATCTGGCTTAGTTTGGAACATACCACGTGGGAAGTACTCAATATACGCATAGTCACCATAGTTCATACCACGTACCTGACGAATGCGCTGATACAAGAAGCTGTTTGAACTTCTGTGTTCACCAAAGTAAGAACGCACTAACCAAAGTGCTGTCCAATCTTTAGAGCTACGGATTGTGTCGATTGGGAAACCAAATGATACAGCAGTAGATTTAGCATTTTTCTCAACAATCGTCGCATGACGACCTGCTAGTTTAGGCGCATCAGGAATGCTTAAACGCGCTTCATCCCCTTTTGGTAGGCTAGCTAAATCATTTAGCATCTGGGTTTTCACGTCATTATCTAAATCACCCGTAATACCCACGTTTAACTTAGCTTGTGTGAATTGAGATGCATAGAATGCTTTAACGTCGTCAAGTGTTAACGCTTCAAGATCTGACAAGTCACCTAAATTATAACTTTCATAAGGGTGACCTTCGTATAGTTTGTGGTAAAGCACTTCTTTACCAAGCTCTTCGTCATTTGAAGATTTCAAGCCCGCTTTAATACCGTCGATTAGCTCTTTCTTCAGACGTTTAAAATCATCTTCTCTAAAGCCAGGGTTTAACAACTGGTCGCTAACCAATGCATACCACTGCTCTGCATTGTCTTTGTGTACACGGCCACGTAAAGAAATCATTTCTTTATCTAGCTGATAACCAAAGCTACCTGCAATTGGATAAAGTGCTTTTTGAATTTCTTTGTAACTCTTAGTCTGTGAACCGCCGCTTGCGATCATAGCAGCTGTTAATGCTGCGACACCCTTTTTACCTGCCGGATCAGCTGCGGCACCAGTGTAGAATAATAAGTTCACATCAACCAATGGTGAACTATTGGTTTTATCTAATACCTTGAAGTGACGTTCAACAGGCTGGCTCGCTTGTTTAGCAAGTTCTGACACAGACACTTCTTTATCGAAACCAGAAACAGTCTCAAGTGCCGACATAGTCACTGTCGTACGGCCGTTATCAACAAAGTATTTGTTGGCAATGTCGCGAATATCTTCAGCTGTAATGGCATCTGCTGACACATATAACTGGTTGATCACTTCTGGATCACGCTCAAAATGCATGTAGCTTGCAAGCGTTGAGGCAATGGCTTGTGATGAATCTAGGCCATTGATGAAGCTGTATTTAAGGTTTGACTTTAATGCTGCTAACTTATCAGCATCCACCAGCTCAGTGCGTGCTTTAGCGTAGGTTTTTGCAATCGCATCACGAACAGTTGCTAAGTCTTCTTCTTTTTCTACTTTTACAAAGACATGCAATAAACCCGGATCTTTTGTTTCAGGGTTATAAGTAAACATTTGGCTTGCAAGCTGTTTGTCTACCACTAACTCTTGATATAACTCTGAATTTGAAGAAAAATATAGCTGAGAAATTAAATCAAGTGCTGCGCGGTCTTTTTGGTTTGGTTGCCAAGCGGTGCCTTTATAAGACACTAATAACCAGTGACCTGGCATACCTTCAAACTGTTCATGTACATATTTAGGCGTTTGTTGCTTTGGCTCTACCGGAATATCTGCTTGGTAATCGCCTTTTTTCCAATTGCCCCAATGCTTTTTAACCATCTTCATGGTTTCTTGCGGGTCAACATCACCCACAATCACAAGTGAGACATATTCAGGCTTGTAAAAACGCTCGAAGAAAGTTTGACCATATGCCATTTGATCTGGCATGGCTTCAATATCTTCGAAGAACCCCATAGTCGTATGCTTATAAGTATGTTTTTCAAATGCTTCTTTACGAACAGCCGATAACAACTTACGAATTGGACTGGCGTTGTTTTTTAAATACTCGCCTTTAACTGTCAGTGCTTCTGTTCTGAACTGCTCTTCTGAATACTTTAAGTTTTGAAAAATATCGGCCTCAATTTCTAGTACTTTATCTAAGTGCTCTTTTGAGAAGTTGAGGTGATAGTTAGTATAGTCATTTGTTGTATAAGCTCGATTATCTACCCCTGAGTTTTTCAAAATATCTGAATAGATATCTTGCGGGAATTTTTCAGAGCCTTTAAACATCATATGTTCAAAGAAGTGCGCAAAACCGGTTTTACCCGCTTCGATTTCATTGCGAGATCCTACTGATACCGGAATTTGTAGCGATACAACATCAGGGTAATCAGTTTTAACGACCATCACACGAAGACCATTTTCAAGTTCTTCTAGTACATAGTCCTGTGCAAATACTTTGTTCTCTACAGACGCAGATGCAACAGCGGCATTCGCTGTATTGCTTGTCTGTGCATTATTACTCATACAACCTGACAGTGCTAAAGTCACTGCTAGGCTGGTTGCCAAAAGTTTAAATTTCATGTGATTTCCAAATTCAGTTTTTATTTTTCATACCATTCCTCTTAATTAAGCTACTTATTTTGAGATAAAGAAAACTTGTCGATAACACCGCTCACGCATCCTGCTATCGCTGAGGTACCTACTTCCATGTAGGCAAGGCGGAAATTTTTGCTATTTAGTTGTTCTAAATGAGAAATTCCCAACGAAGTTAGCGTCAATTTTAGTCCCTCAAAATGATTGAGTATTATTGAGGATTGGTATCACATATGACATCGCTTCAATTATGCAATAAATTGCTGTGACTCGCTCATTTCCAAGCAAAATTTATGTAAATAAATATATCTGAGCTACTGAATTATCCCTTGCCCCCAAAAACAACATGAGAGAAATTCATAGTGTTTGAATAAGTTTCATGAAAAAAATCTATCTAGACGTCTAAATGGCTGCTATATTTACCTCATCAGCACAACCAATGGGAATGAGGACCATGGCTTTATCATTACAAGAGAAAATTTTGGACCCTAATCAAGGCGTATATTTAATTGGTACTACTCCGCCAAAGATGGGGACTGATGAAGCGCAAGTCAAAACCATTGCACAAAAGTTACTTGGACGTTTACACGAGATTGAATATGACGGTGTTGTGATTTACGACATTCAAGATGAAAGCAGCCGAACTCAAGTTCCGCGCCCTTTTCCATTCAAGCATACTGTAGATCCATGTGAATATAGTCAGCTCGTTAAAGAACTATCGCAACTTGATGTAATTACGTATAAAAGTGTGGCACAACGTGAAGCGAGCGAGTTCAACCAATGGCTTGACAACACCAAAACCCAGCACGGTTTAAAGAATCTAGTACTGGTAGGTAGCCCATCTTCAAATGGCGATGTGAAACTCAGTTTACCTAAAGCATACGAAACAATTGCACAGCACCAAGATGACTTTTTCTTAGGTGGCGTGACCATTGCTGAGCGCCATGCGAATAAACGAAATGAACATGAGCGCTTATTAGAAAAAACAGCACAAGGGTGTGAGTTCTTTATTTCTCAAGCGGTTTACAATGCACAAGCGACGATTGATTTAATCACCAGCTATGCACGCAGCTGTCGCCAACAAGTACTAGAACCTAAGCGTATTATTCTTACTTTTACGCCATGTGGCGGTGAAAAAACACTACAGTTTATGGAATGGTTAGGCATTTCGGTGCCAGAGGCAACTAAATGGCGCATGCTTGACTCGCAAAACCCTTTAAGTGAATCAATCCGTATTTGTCGTGAGAATTTAGATCTGATCATTCAAAGCTGTGCACATTTAAATGTTCCGCTAGGTTTAAACATTGAAAGCCTTACTAACCGTAAAGAAGAAATTGATGCGTCAATTAACTTATACCGTTTATTAAAAGCGACGATGGAGTTAAACCTAGCTGAAAAGCAAATTGCATAACCCCACAACCATCAAACAACATTAATTCTCAGTCGCATTATCATTGATAGTGCGACACTTCTATGTATAATCTGTACCTCTTTTAATATCTCACTATACATGGAGTTAGTAGTGCCATTCGTTTTTCTTACGTTTTTAGCCGCTGGTGTGTCACTCATATATGCTACCAATCGACATCAGCTTACTTTGCAAACCCCCTTACCTCATCAATTCAAATATTTGGGTTTTATATTTTTAGCCATTTCAGCAGTTTGTTCTGCTTTTATTTTCACTGGCGCTGCAATTTTATTTCTTTGGCTGATGCTGTTCATGTTGGCACTGATACTGTTGCCTATTTCTAGTTTGTTATTGAGGAAGAAATAATGAGCCTAGTTTCTCAAAAAATTCAGCCTCAATGGTGGGGTAAAACAGCGGTTGGTGTTTTTCTGGGGTTAGCATTGAGCTATGGCATTGTGGCGTTAATCGTGTGGTTTGGTCCCGACGGTATTAATAGCAACCTCAGCGACCAAAGACTATTCTGGAAAACCCAATTTAACATGTGGATTGTCACACCAATCTGGATGCTCATCGTCAGCTTTATTTATATGTTCAAAACCACCAAGCAAGCATTCATCTACCTATTATCAGCAAACGTTATCATCTACACGATATTTATTGGCTTAAGGAGCATGCTATGAAAATAAGAGCTGATATTGTCCGAACCTATCAAACGCTTCATACATGGACGGGGATAACAACCGGACTACTGCTATTTATTGGCTTCTTTGCAGGTGCATTGGTGATGTTCACTGACACCATAGATCAATGGAGCACGCCGCCAAATAAGCAGTTTGCTCAAGTGAGTGATGGGCAGCATCAAGTACTACTAAACCATATACTTGCTAACGAAGAAAAGGCCATCAATGCCGTTACTCTACACTACTCAGAAAATCACTCTCCCATCACTTGGCATGAAGAAGGTAATGGCCGTGGTGTGAATGTAAATGAACAAGTTTGGCATGCAGGCTTCAATGAAAATGGCGAGATTCAGAAAGAACTTAACCAAGTCAATCATCTGTCAGGTTTACTGGATTACTTACATCAAACGGGCGGTATTTTTGGTGAAATAGGTCACCATTTATTTGGCGGTTATATTCTTGGCATAGCCTCATTTTTGTACTTCATTGCTTTAGTGTCAGGGCTAATCTTTTTATTGCCAACTTTGGTTAAGAGCTTTTTTGCGCTTAGAAAAGACAAGTCAGCAAGCCGGTTTTGGCTCGATAGCCATAATTTAATTGGCGTGAGCAGCCTACCTTTTCATATCGTGATTGCTTTTACTGTGTTCGTGTTTGCATTCCATGACTTTTTGTATGGTGGGCTGTTTGGTGTATATGGAGATAAAAAGCTATTTCCAGAGCCGCAAAAGTCAGAGTATCAATACAATGTCAAAGAGCTTCCAAGCCTAGATGATATCAAGGCCAAGATACAAGCTTATGCCCCAGGCTATCAAATAGAGCGCATTGCATTATCTCGTTTAAATACCACCAGCCCAAGCGCCTCGGTGAATATTACCCACCCAAGAGAAATGATGCGCGGTCCAACGACTGATTTCATTTTTATGCATCCTTATACACTAGAAATCAATGTCAGTAGTATAAAAGGTGGTGATCAGGGTGTTTGGGTCAGTATTGTCTCTTCTTTATTTGCTCTGCACTTCGGGAGTTATGGCGGCACGCTTGGACAATGGGCTTATTTTATTATGGGCTTACTCGGCGCATTGCTGTTTTATACCGGTAACTTATTGTGGATTGAAAAGCGCAGAAAACAAAAGTTAGCAACACAATCTAAGTCAAGCCTAGTCCTGGCTAAACTAACGGTAGGTATTGCACTGGGTTGTATCTGTGCTATCTCACTGGCATTTGCAGTCACAAAGTGGATTAGCTTAACGTCATTAAATGTGAATATTGCTTATCTATGGATTTACTACGTTACTTTCTTTGCGGTAGTCGTCGCTTCATTTATAAAGGGCCCTTCGATTACGGCCATTTATACACTCAAAATCAGCACTATATTTTGCTTAATTATCCCATTGAATTCTATCGTCGCGCTATTAATCCCTCAACTTGGGCTTTGGTATGCAGATAGTTTTACTGAGATTATGCTAGAAATTGTAGCGCTACCATTCGCTTGGTTCTTTTTTGTATGCGCAAACAAAGTAGCAAAAAGAGCTTATAGTGGAGAGAAAAATAGTGTTTGGTACGTGCCCCAAAAAACACTTAACACAACGAGCGAAGAGCTGGCCGTTAGTAGTTAAACCTAATAGTAGCTAAGCAAAAGTCGTACTTACGAAAAAGCCATTCACTCTTGAATGGCTTTTTATTTAATTTAGGGCGGGACAATTAAGCAAACATACTCTTCACATCTTCAAGGGTTGAGATGTACTCATCACTGGTGAACATCTCTAGTGAACGAATAACTCCTTTTTCTTCATACATTTTCAGTGACGCAGCCTTATCAGAAACCTGCAAAATACCCTCTGCAATTGCACCAACGCGAATAAAGTCTACGTAACACACGTGATCAGGTTTATAGTTCGGATTTGACCAACTTTCAGCCACCTCTACAAATTCATCGGTAAAGCCCCACTCGCGCATAATTGCTCCGCCGATTTTACCTGCCAACTTTTGAATGGCATGCGCTAAAAAGCTTGGATTCGCAAATACTTCCGGATGACGTTCAGCCTCAGTCAAGATTGGAAGTACTCCAATATTGAAAACCAAAGATGCCAACGTGATAGTGTCTTTATTTAAAGAGGTGTGCTTATTAACGCGCAAATAGAAATCCATACACGTAATTGCTTGGCAGGCTACCTTTAAGGTTTTTTGCCATGCTTTATCCATGTAAGTTTTGATCAGCTTATTGTTTGAGACAAATAATTGTTCCATCGCCATAGCTGTCGCTATGTTTTTAATTTGTCTTAGACCAATGCGTGTTACTGCTTGGTTTAACGTATTCACTTTCACCGAGCGACCCATAAATGCACTATTAGCCACCTTAATCATGCGCGCGGCAAGCGCTGGGTCTTGTGAGATTACATCTGCCATCTGCATTAAATTTACATCTGGGTCGTCAGCAGCTTGTCTCACTTTCACTGCAATTTCAGGTAGAGTTGGCAACACCAAAGTGTCGTTATTAATCCTATCTATTAGAATCGTTAATAATGCATTTTCTGTAGACATAAGCTAGAGTCCCTCGAGTAACATGTGATACGCACAAACGTATTGTCTTATTTTTATACCATTAGTATTAACTAAGTTAGGGATAAAGTTAACAAATCTATATCAATAAAGTGTTATGCTTTATGAAAAATATAGTCTTATAAAAGTGCCTTTAGCAACTTTTATCTCATAACAATAAAAAATTTCACACATCAAGAAACTGAGAATAATCATGAAACTAAACAAAATCAGCCAAGCAATTGTTATTGCTTCTACTCTAGCGCTCACTGCCTGCTCTCAGCCTGAAAACAACACCAATGCAGCTTCAAAGGTAGAAACAGAAAGTGGTTACCAACTAAAAGATACTGACACTGCACGTTTAGATATTTATACCCAAGTGACTTTGAACACAGACTTATCGCATTTGAGTAAAAATCAAAAAGCCATGCTAGGTAAACTGATCGATGCATCAAAAATTATGGATGACTTATTTTGGCTGCAGAGCTTTCAAATGGATAAGCAAGCTTTCTTAAGCCAAATCTCTGACGAAAAGGTACGCCAGTTCGCTGATATTAACTACGGACCTTGGGACAGACTTAATGGCGACAAAGTATTTTTAACTGGTTTTGAAGAAAAGCCTGCAGGCGCCCAGTTTTACCCTGAAGATATAACCAAAGACGAGTTAAACAACGCAGAAGTTAAAGATAAAGCAGGTTTATATTCTGTCATCAAACGTGATCCGCAAGGCAACCTTTATAGTGCCGCATACACTGAAGTGTTTGAAAAAGAATTAAATGAAGCTGCTAAGCTACTTCGTGAAGCAAGCCAACTGGCTGATAACAAAGAGTTTGCAAACTATCTAAACTTACGCGCAGATGCACTCATCAACAACAGCTATCAGCCATCTGATTTTGCTTGGATGGATATGAAAAGCAACCCAATTGATGTAGTGATAGGCCCAATCGAAACCTATGAAGACCAATTATTTGGTTACCGTGCCGCTTTTGAATCTTATGTACTCGTAAAAGATTTAGCCTGGAGCGAACGTTTAGCTAAGTTTGCCGCCTTCTTACCTGAGCTGCAAACAGGCTTACCAGTGGCTAATGAATACAAACAAGAAGTACCAGGCTCTGACGCCGACTTAAACGCATACGATGTGATTTACTATGCAGGTCACTCTAACGCGGGCAGTAAAACTATTGCTATTAACCTACCAAACGATGAGCAAGTACAGCTAGAAAAAGGCACTCGTCGTTTACAGCTTAAAAATGCGATGCGTGCTAAGTTCGATAAAATCTTGATGCCAATTGCCGATGAGTTAATCGTCCCTGAACAGCGTAAACACATCACCTTCGATGCATTTTTTGCCAACACCATGTTTCATGAAGTGGCGCACGGTTTAGGTATTAAAAACACCATTACAGGTAAAGGCACGGTACGTCAGTCTCTACAAGAGCATGCAAGTGCGTTAGAAGAAGGCAAAGCCGATATTCTTGGTTTATACATGGTAGAACAGCTACTTAAAAAAGGTGAGATCACCGAGGGCACGCTAGAAGATTACTACGTCACCTTTATGGCGGGTATTTTCCGCTCTGTGCGTTTTGGTGCCTCAAGCGCCCATGGTAAAGCCAACATGATCCGCTTTAACTATTTCAAAGAACAAGGCGCTTTCTCGAAAAATGCACAAGGTTTATATCAAGTTAATATGGATAAAATGGCCACAGCCATTGCTAACCTTTCAAACCTGATCTTAACCCTACAAGGTGATGGTGATTACAATAAAGTATCTGAGCTTATCGATACGCATGGTGATATTAAAGCGGAGCTGCAAGCTGACTTAGATAAGCTTGCTGCTGCAAATATTCCAGTAGATGTGACGTTCAAACAAGGTAAAGCGGTTTTAGGTCTTTAATTTCATTGTTGTAGATAAAACAAAAAAGCGCTTATAACTTAAGCGCTTTTTTTAATTCAGCAATTTGCTCATCGGCGTAAGGCTTTGCAGGGTGAAGCCCCCACACTGGTTTTGGCCAAGCAATATCGTGGGTAAAGCGGGCAATATGGTGAACGTGTAACTGCGGGACCATATTACCAAGTGCTGCAACATTGAGCTTATCTGGGCTAAATACCGCTTGTAATGTGCGGCTTAGCTGTGCCGACTCTTGCCAAAACTGGGCTTGCAGTTTGTCATCTAAATCAATAATTTCACGACAGCCTTCAATACGAGGGACTAGAATAAACCAAGGGTACTGACTGTCGTTCATCAGTAGCACTTTACAAAGTGACCAATCGGCCAGTTCAATACAATCTCGCTGTAATTCAGGCGCTAATTCAAATGCCATGATTAAAATCCTCTTCAAATTATATCGCTCACTTTATCCTAATAAATTGCCAATGCCCATGCTTGGGGCTACCATCGCCCTACTTTAAATAACTAACAAGGTGATTTTGTGCGCATTACATTCAAATCAATGGCGCTAAGCTTACCGTTAATGGCCGCTGCAACCACAGCTGTTGCTCAACCATTAACCCTTGAGCGTATTTTTGATGATCCAGGCTTGGCTGGTAAAGCCCCTGTGCAACTTAAGTTTTCTCCAGACGGCAGTCGAGTTACTTACCTGCAAGGTAAAGTGGATGACTACAACCGTTATGATTTATGGGAATACAACTTAAAAGACAACACTAATCGCCTATTAGTTGACTCTCAAGCCCTTTTCTCAGGCCCTGAAACTTTATCAGACGAAGAAAAAGCACGTCGTGAACGCCAGCGTATTTTTGGTCGTGGTATTTTAGAATACAAATGGTCAACAGATGGTAAAGCATTACTTTTCCCTCTTAATGGCGACTTGTACTACTACCAAATTGCATCGGGCAAAAGCCGAAAGCTAACTAATACTGAAGCATTTGAGACTGATGCGCGTTTCTCGCCAAAAGGTAACTTTGTTTCGTTCATTCGTGAGCAAAACCTGTATGCCTTAGAGTTAAGCTCAGGTAAAGAAATTCAATTGAGCAAAGACGGTGGCGGCACCATTAAAAATGGTATGGCTGAATTCGTAGCGCAAGAAGAAATGAGCCGTATGACGGGTTACTGGTGGTCAGGTGATGAGAGCAAGATTGCTTTCACCCGCATCGACGAAAGCCCAGTACAAGAAGCCATTCGTAACGAAATCTATGCTGACGAAGTAAAGCTATTCAACCAACGTTATCCGTTTACGGGCACACCTAACGTAGAAATTGAACTGGGTGTGGTCAAGCTGAACGACCAAAAAGTAGATTGGATTGACCTTGGCGAAGACAAAGATATTTATATTGCTCGCGCTAAATGGTTAAAAGACAATAAAACACTGTCTTACCAATGGCAAAATCGCTCTCAGCAGAAACTTGAATTACGTTTCTACGACAGCAAGCGCAAAACACAAAAAGTGGCACTGACTGAAACCAGCGATACGTGGATTAACTTACACTTTGACCTTCGCTTCTTAAAAGACAAAAAGCATTTTGTTTGGGCGTCAGAGCGCGATGGCTTTAAGCACCTTTACTTATATCGCACAGACGGCACGCTTATTCGCCAAATCACAAAAGGTGATTGGATCGTTGAAAGCATTAAAGCAATCGATGAGAAAAAAGGCATTGTTTACTTCTCTGGTCGTAAAGATACGCCATTAGAAAGCCACCTTTACAGCGTACCGCTATTCAAAAAAGGTCATATCACGCGCATCACTCAACCAGGTAGCTTCCACAGTGTAGTTGTTGCAAAAGACGCGAAAACCTTTATCGATAAGAGCTCATCAGTAAACAAACCAAGTTCAGTTGCTTTACGTAAAGTAAACGGTGATTTCATCACTTGGTTAGAAGAAAACAAGCTAGATGACAAACACCCACTGACACCTTACCTAAGCAACTTAGTTGAGCCCGAGTACGGCACACTAAAAGCAGAAGACGGTCAGCTAATGCACTACCGTATCTTCAAACCTGCGAACATGGAAAAAGGTAAGAAGCACCCTGTTATGGTTAACGTTTACGGTGGTCCACACGCACAACGTGTAACTAATAGCTGGCGTAGCAAAAACTTATATTTTCAATACATGGCACAACAAGGTTATGTGATCTTCCAATTAGATAACCGTGGTTCTTACAACCGTGGTAAAAAGTTTGAAGATCCTATCTACAAGTACCTAGGCGAAGTTGAAGTACAAGATCAGATCCGCGGTGTTGAGTTCTTGCGCACACTAGATTATGTTGATGCAAACCGCATCGGTATCTATGGTCACAGTTACGGTGGTTACATGGCGCTTATGACCATGTTCAAAGCAGGCGACTACTTCCAAGCAGGTGTTTCTGGCGCACCCGTAACTGATTGGGCACTGTATGACACACACTACACTGAGCGTTATTTAGGTCACCCTGCGACAAATGCAAAAGGCTACGAAATGAGTGCGGTATTCCCGTATGCCGATGGCCTAAAAGGTCCACTGATGATCTATCACGGTATGGCCGACGACAACGTATTATTTACACACGCAACTAAGCTATTTAAGCAACTGCAAGACGATGCTAAGCCATTCGAAATGATGACTTACCCAGGATCTAAGCACAGCTTGCGTGGTAAAAAAGTACAAACACACTTACATCAGACGATCACAAACTTCTTTAATCGTCACTTCAACATGTAAGCGATGTGGTATTAATCACAACTTATCTAAGCCGTCACTCATGTGGCGGCTTTTTTATGCGCTAAGTCATTCGCTACTGTGCATTGCCCTATTAATATAAAAAGAATATAAAGGAAAATATAAATATAAAATGAAGAGACCCTATGCGCCAACAAGCCCTAATAGAAGCCAAGCAACTACTCGCCAAAGCTAAGATGGCAGTGCTCTCTACTCATTCAAATACTTTGCCAGGCTTTCCGTTTGGCTCAACAGTACAATTTTTTGCTAATACCCAGGGGCAAGTCTATTTATTCATTAGCGATATTGCCCAACACGCTAAAAATTTAACCCATGACAACAAATTATCTTTAACCGTTTTCGAGCAGCAAGATAGTGAAGACCCACAAATGTCGCGCTTAACACTCGTCGCTGAGGCCACTAAATTTGAGCGTGATGATAGTGAGGATTTAATCACCCAATTTGTAGAACACTTTCCAAGTAGCGAGCAATATAAAGATCTAACCGACTTTCATATTTGGGAATTGAATATGGTCAGAGCCCGATTTATTGCGGGCTTTGGCAAAATATTTTGGTTAGAGCAAACAGAGTGGAATTCCTAGAATGAATACTTTTGAACACATGAGCAGTTTATTTAGTTAATCTTTAAACTTACTTGTGTTTACTACGATATGTGGATAATGCTTTATATAGTTGGCTTTGCTCAATAGGTTTACCAACCACGTCATCAAATCCAGTTTCTTGATAACTTTTGATGTCATCTTTCATAACATTTGCAGTCAATGCAATGACTGGTTGCGCTACCGATGTTTCTCTTATCCGTTTGCACGCCTGTATACCATCCATAATAGGCATTTGAATATCCATCAAGATAAGATCAGGTTTACTTTGCCTAAATGAATCAACCGCATCTTGGCCATTTTCTACAAATATAAGCTCTGCCTTAGTGCCTAATAACATGGCTTTTATTACCATGGTATTAACACTATTATCTTCAGCAACTAGAATAGTGTGACCACTTAGATCTGGAACTAGGCAATTACTATTATTCTCCTTCGGCTTAGGCGTCTCGCTTTTTTTCAGGGGCAAGAAAACTTGAACGGTTGTTCCTTCACCTTCAATACTGTGAGCCGAAATCGTTCCCTTCATTAAATCGACGAGGTTTTGTGTAATTGCCATACCAAGCCCAGTTCCCCCAAACTTACGAGTTATACTATTATCCGCTTGAGTAAAACGCTTAAACAAAGTGTTTAATGCTGTTTTTGACATTCCAATACCTGAATCAATAACCTTTATTTCAACCCCTTGCTCCTCTTCATCTTGCACACTATTAATTTTTACATGAACACCTCCACTGCTTGTAAACTTAACCGCATTTGACGTCAAGTTAAGAACAACTTGTCGTATTCTTATCGGATCACCTAACCAAGCTGCTTTGGCATTCTGGGAAATGTCTATTTTTAAGAAAATTGACTTACTCTGAGCTACCGCAGACATGTCATCATAAACAGCGTCGGCGATGGTATCGAACGTAAACTCAACGTTTTCAATCGTTAATTTCTGAGCTTCAATTTTTGAAAAGTCTAAAATGTCATTTATGATAGAAAGTAAAAAACGGCATGAGAATAAAGCTTTCGAAGTGATTTTTTTATTTTGCTCAATTTTCAAATTATCTTGCAGAACTTGTAAAGATCCCATAATACCATTCAATGGCGTTCTTATTTCGTGGCTCATATTTGCGAGGAAATTAGATTTTGCTTTCGAGCCTTCTAGTGCCCTTTCAAGTAATTTAAATTCTTTCTTCTTAGCTCGAACAAGTTTGAAAAAGTAAACGCCCAAGATAAGAATAAATAAACCTACACTCAACAAATGCACAACAAAGGCAAGTCGAAAATACTCATTCACTTCATCGCTAGCTTGCTTTAATCGACTACGAGCTTGCGAATCAAATTTTACCAGAGCTGCCAATGCTGGGGTATCATCCACTTTTACAACTGCATCTATCTCTTCACTGGTTTTGTGTTTTGCAATTAAATCCAACGCGACATAAAAATTATTTTCGTATTCTTGGACAACTTTTTCTAAATCATCCAATGATTTATCATTATATTGTTTATAATTTCTCAACTGAGCAAGTATCGACTTAATCTCTGTCAGTGATTCTTCAACTTTCTTTTGATATCTGCCGGGATTTTTTCTGAGAACTAGATTTTTAAGGTTGTGGATAAACCCACCATACCCTAATTGCTGCACCAATCTATCATGCAAAGAATAGACAGTAGTCGCTTCATCTAGATAATCATGCCACTGGTCATTCACCAACTTATAAAAAAACACCGAAACCCAAGTTAAAAACAAACCCAAAAATATAACAATACTTGTATAAGCAATTAACTTTTTGAATTTGTTATCTATTGAATGGATCACAAGGCTTTTCTTACAGTTACTCAAGTAAAATAAGTTAAGTCCAACTAGTCGAAAAAAACAATATTTAACTTATCTCCTCTCCAGCCTCATCCATTTCCACCCACTCAGTTTCTTCAAGTGCTGCTTTAACCCATTTTTGCAAGGCTGGGCAATCCAGTACTTGCTGCATATAGGCGGTTGCCGACTCATTAAGCTCAATGCCATAAGTCTGAAAACGCAACACCACTGGCACATACATGGCATCCACGATAGACCAATCACCAAATAACCAGCCTTGATGCTGCTCGTATTGCTCAGTGAATATTTGCTCAATACGTTGAATATCGCGCTGCGCTTGTTCACTTAAGACAATTTGGCGCTTAGCACGGATATTCATTGGCATTTCATTACGTAAAGCGTTAAACCCTGCATGCATTTCAGAGGCAAGCGCTCTTGCTTTTGCCCTTTGACTTATTTCACTCGGCCAACCGTCCCCTGATAAATAAGTTTCACTTATATACTCACAGATTGCGAGAGACTCCCATACAAGGCTATCGCCATCTACCAAACACGGGACTTTCGCTGTAGGCGTGATATTTTTAAGCGTGCTAAAAAATTCAGGCGTTTCTAAATTGAGCTTAGTCTCTTCAAAATTAACACCTGATTTTTCTAGCATAAGCCAGGCTCTTAATGACCAAGTCGAGTAGTTTTTATTAGCGATATATAGCTGCATATATGATTTCCTTGTTAACTGCTGTATCGTGGTTTAACGTCAATGAAAATAACCTGAGCTCAGGTTAATACATCTATCTCCAGCGGCTATTTTCAACGCTAACTGCGTTGAATTTACTTACAATAGGCCAGCTATTGATGCGTAAATTCGCCTTGTTATCCCTAAAAATTTCCGGCTGCAGATTTGAAAAAACATTTACTAATTCAATATCAGTAAGATTAATAAATCTCTTAACCGAAGCTCAGGTTAAGTATTTTTATAAACCTTGACTAACTGATTATTCTTATACAACCTATAAGAAATTCGAATAGGTACTCACAATGGATATTGACGCGCTGCGCAGCTTTTTAGCTTTTATAGAAACAGGCAGTTTTACCCGCGCTGCAAAACAGGTGCATCGCACCCAAGCTGCAGTGAGTATGCAGATGAAAAAGCTCGAAGAAGATGTCGGTAAATGCCTATTTGAAAAACAAGGTCGATTATTAACCCTAAGCCAAGATGGTCGCCAGTTTAGTCACTATGCTAAGCAGCTATTGCAGCTCCATGATGAAACTTTGCAGACGATGCGTCACAGCACGAGCAATACACTGCTCAGACTGGGTTGCCCAGATGATTATGCCGACAACCTTTTACCTGAGCTGATCCAGCACCTACATGCGCAATTCAATAATCTAGACTTAAGAATCACCTGTTTACCAAGTTTTAAAATCAAACAATTATTGGATGCGGGCGATTTAGACCTTGGGCTTATTACCCGCTCTCCTGACTCTGAAGAAGGTCAGCTCATATACCAAGACAAAGGGGTGTGGGTGTATAACCCTGAGCACACGGCTCACCTTAAACCACCTTTGCCGATTGCAGTATTTCAACCAGATTGTCGCTTTCACCAAGGTGCCATTGAAGGACTCATGAAAGCAAAAACTCCTTTTCAAGTCGTCGCGAGTTGTAGCAGCCTTGCGGCTTTACTGGGTTTGATAAAACAAGGTGTCGCCATCGGTGCAATCGCAAATATATCTACCGCAGACTATAGCGTGTTAAGTAACGCTGAGTTACCCACTTTACCCGGTGCTAATATCGCTTTGATCCGCAGTCAAAGTCTGCGTAACCCTATTTCTCAAGAGATTTATGAGCAGCTAAGTCAGACTATGAGAACGTTTGCTATAAATTCGCTATAAATATAAGAAAATGACATATCTACACATCTTATCTGACACTTTTTCACATTCTCATACATTCCGCCTACAACCGCTGACATTCCTCCAACAGACTCTAACAAGCTTGCGCTCTACTATGAGCACATCAAAACCAAACAGGAATGTTCATCATGAAAACTCGCGCACTATTATTAATGGCTTTACTATCATCAACGGCTTTAATGGGCCAAGCTCAAGCTTCTGAAGAAAAACACAAAGTTGGTATTCAACTTTCTGGTGGTGGTGCAGAATATAAAGGTTCAAGTAAAGACGGCGACGGTGTAGGCCAAGCGTACCTTTACTATAACTACCAGTTTTCACCAATGTTAGCTTTAGAAGTCGGTTTAAACGGCGGCAGTGAAGCTGACGACTGGCAATGTACAGAAGAAAACGACAATAAATTTACGTGTAAAAACAACGACAAGCCACTATTTAACTTAGATGCGAATAAATTAGAGTACGGTAACCTAGTCGTTGCAGGTAAAGGTGAGTACTACCTAACAAAAAACAATAGCCTTTATGCTAAATTAGGTGCGAACTTCTACGACTATGAAATTAAACAAAACAGCAAAGTGCTAAACTCAGATGATGGCATTGGCTTATTTGCAGAACTTGGCTGGGAATATGACTTTAACAATGGTCTCGGTATCAATGCATCATATCAGTTCATGGATATGGGTGATTTAGATACTTATACACTAGGTGTAGGTTTAAGTTATCGCTTTTAATCAAAAGTAATAAAGGTCTGCAATTGCAGACCTTTATTATTTGAAGTTACTTAATTAAACGCTAAGCATCGATCAATTGCTGCTGTAATTGGTGGATTTCATCACGTAACTTGGCCGCTTTTTCAAACTCTAGCTCTCTAGCATGATGCATCATTTGTGTTTCAAGTGCGCTGATCTGCTCTGCAATTTGTTTCGGATCTAGATAACCTGCTTTAGGCTCTGCCACTTTTGCAGATACCGGTGAGCTTGAAGACTCATCGACACTTTCACCGACATCCATCACATCCGTGATCTTCTTATTCAGTGCTGTTGGTACTATGCCGTGTTTTTCATTGTAAGCTTGCTGAATTGCTCGACGGCGCTCAGTTTCTTCGATGGCCTTTTTCATCGACTTGGTGATCACATCACCATATAAAATTGCTTTACCATTTAAGTGACGCGCCGCTCGACCAATTGTTTGTATTAAAGAGCGTGCAGAGCGTAAGAAACCTTCTTTGTCTGCATCCAGAATTGCAACCAACGACACTTCTGGCATATCGAGACCTTCTCGAAGTAAGTTAATGCCCACTAGCACATCAAATACTCCCTTACGTAAATCGCGGATGATTTCCATACGCTCAACGGTATCAATGTCCGAGTGTAAATAACGCACTTTCACATCATGGTCATTCAGGTAGTCAGTTAAGTCTTCAGCCATACGCTTAGTTAATGTGGTTACCAAGACGCGCTCTTTCTTCTCAACACGTTTATAAATCTCAGAGAGTAAGTCGTCCACTTGTGACCCAACTGGGCGTACTTCTAATTCAGGATCAAGTAAGCCCGTCGGACGAATAACCTGCTCAGCCACGTCGCCATTTGATTTCTCTAATTCGTAATCACCGGGTGTCGCTGATACATAAATAGTCTGTGGTGAAATTGCTTCAAACTCATCGAATTTTAGCGGTCGGTTGTCCATAGCCGATGGCAAACGGAACCCGTATTCAACTAAGTTTTCTTTGCGGCTTCTATCTCCTTTATACATGGCGCCCACTTGAGAAACGGTCACATGAGATTCATCGATGATCATTAACGCGTCATCAGGTAAATAATCGAGTAACGTTGGAGGCGGCTCGCCCGGCGCACGACCAGAAAGATAGCGGCTATAGTTTTCGATACCCGAGCAATAACCAAGTTCGGTCATCATTTCAATATCATATTGCGTTCGCTGAGCAACTCGCTGTTCTTCAACTAAGCGATTCTCATCGAGAAGGCGCTTTCTTCTATCTCTTAGCTCATCTTTTATTTTTTCAATGGCATCTAAGATTTTCTCACGAGGAGTAACATAGTGGGTTTTCGGATAGATAGTTGCACGAACGATGTGTTTTTCAATGGCTCCCGTAAGCGGATCAAATAAGCTCAAACGCTCGATCTCATCATCGAACATTTCAACTCGCACACCAATATCATCCGATTCTGCAGGGAAGATATCGATCACCTCCCCTCTTACACGATAAGTACCCCGACTAAAATCAATGTCGTTACGAGTATATTGCAGCTCAGCCAGCTTTCTTAGGATGTCGCGCTGATCAACCGTGTCACCGACTTTCAGCAGTAACATCATCTGCATATAAGAATCAGGATCACCAAGGCCATAAATTGCCGACACAGACGCAACAATGATGGTATCGCGCCTTTCTAATAAGGCTTTGGTTGCAGATAAACGCATTTGTTCAATGTGTTCATTTATCGAGGCATCTTTTTCTATAAAGGTGTCACTTGCCACCACATAAGCTTCAGGCTGATAGTAGTCATAATATGAAACAAAGTACTCTACTGCATTTTCAGGAAAGAACTCTTTCATCTCACCATATAGCTGTGCCGCCAAGGTTTTATTGTGAGCAAGAATAATGGTCGGGCGATTCAGGTTGCTGATTATATTCGCCATGGTAAAGGTTTTACCCGTACCCGTTGCACCCAATAAAGTTTGGTGTGCAAGGCCCGCTTCTAAACCATCGCACAATTGCGCGATAGCCGTTGGCTGATCCCCATTTGGTGAAAATTCAGAGTGAAGTTTAAATACATCAGTCATGTTTTAATTCCTGCTCAGGCACAGATTGCATACGGTTTAAGCTCGCGCAGAACCAATTGTACGCGACAATGGCTGTGACCAAATTACCGATTGCAGCACCAATAAATAACCCTTTCAGACCTGCTAAATGCGATCCTAAATAAGCGAATGGTACGAAAAATACAAACAACCTGATCACGCTCAGTAACAAGGCATTCATTGGTTTATGAAGGGCATTAAATGATGAATTACTTAAGATGATCACCCCTTGAAAGCCGTAGCTCAATGGCATGATATAAATAAACAGCTCAATGATACGCTGAACTTCTTTTTCAGCACCAAAGGTTTGACTAATTAAGCCTGAGCAAAGGAGTAACACGATATAAATAGCAAACTGCCAAATCATTACGAACTTTAATGTGGTTTTATAGGCTTCTGTCACGCGTTGGTAATTCTGCGCCCCGTAATTTTGACTGACAAAAGGCGGCAATGTCATCGACAATGCAAGCACCACTAAACTCGCGATAGATTCAAGTCGGCTACCGACCCCAAAAGCTGCAACCGCTTCAGGCCCGTAAGTTGCGACAATCGCTGTCATAACAGCCATGGCGATAGGTGTCAGCATATTTGCGCCTGCTGCAGGAAAACCAATTTTTAAAATTTTCTTCACCGCCTGCATAACACCCTGCTCTCCAGGACACACGCTTAACAAGCGCTTTTTCACTGCAAGTAAATAAAGAATGATAGCCACAGCGACAGACCAAGCGATGACACTGGCAATCGCAGCCCCTTGAACACCAAGCTCAGGAAATGGGCCAATACCAAAAATGAGCAAAGGGTCGAGGATTGCATTAATCAGACCCGCAGCGCCCATAATAATGCTTGGCGTTTTCGTATCGCCACTGGCACGTAATACTGAGTTACCTATCATCGGGGTGATTAAGAACACACTGCCCAAGAACCAAATAGACATATAGTCATAGATATGTGGCATTACTTCAGCGTGAGCGCCAAGTAGTTTGAAAATCGGCTCTATCATTAAAAAACCAAATAAAGACAATAAGAACACCATAACTGCTGATAGTAAGAGTGCAATGGTGGCATCAAACTTGGCCTCTTCTACTTTATTGGCACCGAGCGCTCTGGCAATCACCGCGGATGTGCCTATACCCAGACCAATGGCTAGACTGATCACGGTAAAAGTAACAGGAAAGGTAAAACTGACCGCGGCAAGCTCTTCGGTACCTAACATACTAATAAAGAAGGTATCGACTAGATTGAACATCATCAGTGTGATCATGCCAAATATCATTGGAATGGTCATACGTTTGAGTGTGGACGGGATATCCCCTTCTAGAATGTCATTGGAGACCTTAGACTGCTGCGCTGATGTCATATTAAATAGAAACCTTAAGATAAGCCCGACCAGTGGATTGAGCATTCTAGATCATCATGAAAACTAAACCCAGAGGATCATGATCATTTATCAACATTAAATAAAATTCCAACCCTGAGATCTTCGCTTTTTACACATCAAGACCAAGATATGCACCAAAAAAGCACAAAAACTCATATCATAAGCACTTACTAACCTGTCGCATTAGTAGCCAATGAGATTTTTTTGCACAAGTATGACGCTTATTTGACTATAAAAAACACTACAGTGAATAAAAACCAACCAAACCAGAGCAAAAAACGGCAACCATATGATTTATAAGTAATAAAAAAATTTAGCAAAAAGTATTGCAATGCTTCTACAGCCCGACACATATGGCTTTGCAATACTTTTTAAATATTAATAAACAATGTTATCCACAGATTCTGTGGGTAAGTGTCACAAAGCTAATAAAATAAAGACTTATAGCGCGATCAAAAGATCAAAATTTCAGCTGTGGAAAACGATCATTCTTGCATTTATGTTACAGAAAATGATCTTAGGCCCTCTCTGTTGATAACTTTAAAGTTATAAACAGTTTTGCAAAGCAAGCTATCGGTTATAGAAATCAGCTCTAAGCCCTTATTTTTAAAGGTCTAGAAAGAAACAGCTTCACAAACTATGTAATTAAAACTGAAATACAGTCTATTTTCTGCACTGAGAATAAAAATGAAACAAACAATAGACCTTGTCATTTTACGATCCAGATCTACCTATAAAGAAATAAATAATGATCAAGATGAAAAGTTGTAATTTAGGCCTTTAGAACAAAATTTGGCTATAAACAGATAAAATGAACACTTTCTCTATATACTTAAAAAGCCTAATAAACCGTCACAATCAAAAAACAAAACCTAAAGTTAATAGAATTTGCATTAAAAAATCGGCAAATCGAATATAAAACCAGCGGATAAACGGATTTTTTAAATTTCTGTCATTTTAATTGTTGACACCTTGCCAAGGGGTCATTAATATTTCGCCCCGTTGAGAGACACGCTTCCCCCTTAGCTCAGTTGGTTAGAGCGACGGACTGTTAATCCGCAGGTCCCCCGTTCGAGTCGGGGAGGGGGAGCCAAGTTTCTTGATAATAACGATTCCCCCTTAGCTCAGTTGGTTAGAGCGACGGACTGTTAATCCGCAGGTCCCCCGTTCGAGTCGGGGAGGGGGAGCCAATCGTTATAGTGTAATTCCCCCTTAGCTCAGTTGGTTAGAGCGACGGACTGTTAATCCGCAGGTCCCCCGTTCGAGTCGGGGAGGGGGAGCCAACACTACTATCCTTTTATATTGTTCCCCCTTAGCTCAGTTGGTTAGAGCGACGGACTGTTAATCCGCAGGTCCCCCGTTCGAGTCGGGGAGGGGGAGCCAATATTCAGATTCTAATAGACTTTTCTCACACATTGCACTACCCTACTACTGCTAATTTTTTCCTTTAATAATCGCCTTTTAAACTCGTTTTTATGATTTAATTCTTGGTTTATTTTGCGATAAAAAGTTCCTCAATTTTTAAACTAAGTTGACGATAAATTACCGTACTAACTTGATTTTAATGCGCTCAAAGAATTTATGATGGTGATTACCTCTGAATGATTTGCAGATTGGAATAAAACTAAAAATAACTGAAAGACACAATAATGGCAGGCTTTAAAAAACTTATATTTGTGCAGTTGATCTCGTGGCTTCTGTTTTCACTTATTGGCGTATTTTTCTTTGCAACCAGTTTTGACTCTGCGGTGTCGAAAGCTCAGCAAAGTGCGCAAGTAATGGTGACTCAATATATTAAAGAAAAAACCATGGCTGAGGTCACCCCTCAACATATTCGCCAAGCACTTGCGAATGGCAATGTATTTTCAACCTTTATTGTCAGAGACTTCAATGGCGACACGGTATTAAACGTCAATACACATAATCCACTTCCCTTTATCGCTGACATCATCGAATCCAACATCAATGCGATTCGTCCGCAGTTTGCCGTCAATATCAGTAAAGATATTAAAATCGAATTTATCATAAATGCGCAAAGCCAAGCCCAGCTATTACAGCAAGCAGTTATACTGATGTTTATCATTACTGCCCTACTCGCATTTATTCCTGTCTTTTATATGAAAGCCATTTATAAACGCTTAAATCGCAATGTCAGTATGACAGTTGCCGATGCGGTAGATATGTACATTACTCAAAACCAAGTAACAGAAAGCATAGAAAATGACTTTAATGCAGGTAAAGTGCAAGCACTGGGTGCCGAGCTTGCTCCCTCTTTCAACCGCTTAGCGCATTTCTTAAAGAGCAAACAAGAAGATATTCAAAGCGCCGCACAAAGTATTAAGCAAGAAGCTTATAAAGATGTGGTAACTGGTTTGGGTAACCGCAACATGTTCGTTGAGTATTACGAGCAGCATATTGAATCAAGCAGCAAAAAATCATTTGGTACCCTTGCCATGATCCGTTGTAGTGAATTGCAAGTTATCAACCAAACTCGTGGCTATCAAAAAGGCGATGAATATATTAAAGCGGTGTCAGAAATCATTACCCATGTTTGCGGCACCTATACTGGCGGACAAACCTTCCGATTAAATAGCTCTGACTTTGCGGTTATTTTGCCAAATATTCCGGCAAAAGAAGCCGAACATTTCGGTGAGACATTACAAGCTCGCTTTACTCAATACCAACAAAACCAAGAGCTTAGCTCTGTCGCTAACACGGGTATTGTGCCTTACGAAACAGGTAAACCGTTAGGTGAGATATTATCTGTTGTTGATAACGCCATGAGTATGGCCCAAAGTAAGCAAGCGAATGCATGGCACATTCAGCGCGAATCGGATCTTATCAACAATGTTGGTGCAGGTTTTGGTAACCAAAACTGGCGTAAAGTGATCCATGATGTAATCGAAGCAAAACGCGTCAGCTTAATGATGCAAAACATTATGCCAATTGGTAAAAATGTTAAGGCCTATGCCGAAATTCAAGCACGCTTTAAAACCGAAGATAACCAAATGCTGCCAACAGCGTCTTTCTTGGCGATGGCGGAAAAACTTGAGATGGCCATCGAAATCGATAAATTGATCATAGATACGTCTCTAGAGCTAATAAAAACCCGTAACTTTACCGAAAAGTTCTTTGGTATCAATGTCACTGCATCAAGTGCCCACTCAGATCAATTTGTGATCTGGTTAGAGCGCCGTTTGTTAAAAGATGCCAACATTGCTTCGAAACTCATTTTTGAAGTGAGTGAGTTTGGTTTACAGCAAAATATAAAAGCCAGTAAACGCTTTATCGATATGGTCCACCGCGTTGGTGCACGTATCACCGTTGAGCGCTTTGGTGTTGGTTTAACCTCATTTAAGTTCTTCAGAGATTTGAAACCAGATTTCATCAAGATGGATGCAAGTTATACCCGAGGTCTTGAAGAAGATAAGAACAACCAATACTTCATGCGTCTGATGGTCGACCTTGCTCACCGTATTGGTGTGAGTGTGTTTGCCGAAGGGGTCGAAAACCAAGAAGAAAAACACGTCGTCGAGACACTCTGCCTCGACGGTGTTCAGGGTTACTACATAGAGAAACCCAAAGAAATATAAGGTTATTAAACCTTACTAAAAATGGGCCCTTTCAGGGCCTTTTTTGATTTTGCAGCTTATATCCTTAAATCTTTACAAAAATACCCGTTTATCAAAACAATTCTGCCGTTTTTGTTGTGATATTCAGCGCCAAACTTGTTAAAATTAACAATCGTGTAGGAACCAAATTCAAGGCGTCGACATTAGGGGCTGTAATGACTGAATATATTCTGTTGCTGATCGGCACAGTATTAGTAAATAACTTTGTATTAGTGCAATTTTTAGGCTTGTGCCCGTTTATGGGGGTATCTGGTAAATTAGATACTGCTGTAGGTATGTCGATGGCCACCACTTTTGTACTCACACTCGCTTCAGTCACCAGTTACCTTGTGAATGAATACATACTGCAACCACTAGAAATAGAGTTCTTGCGCACCATGAGCTTTATTCTTGTTATTGCTGTGGTCGTTCAATTTACTGAAATGGTGGTAAAAAAGACCAGCCCTACCCTTTATCGCTTATTGGGAATTTTCTTACCACTTATCACCACAAACTGCGCGGTATTGGGTGTTGCCCTTCTTAATATTAAAAAAGAGCATACTTTTATGAGCTCTGCCGTATTTGGGTTTGGTGCCGCGGTTGGTTTTTCTATGGTGCTGGTGTTATTTGCTGCACTGCGTGAACGTCTGGCGGTTGCAGATGTACCAACGCCTTTTAAAGGTGCATCGATTGCTATGATCACCGCCGGTCTAATGTCTCTTGCCTTTATGGGCTTTTCTGGATTAGTGAAGTTTTAACCATGACCTTGTTTTACGCACTGATTGCGCTAGGGACCCTAGCGCTGGTTTTCGGCCTTATTTTAGGCTATGCCGCGGTAAAATATCGCGTTGAAAGTAGTCCTATAGTCGACCAAGTCGATGCCATTTTACCACAAACACAATGTGGTCAATGTGGTTACCCTGGCTGCCGCCCTTACGCTGAAGCCATCGCCAATGGCGACGAAATTAATAAATGCCCACCTGGTGGTGATGCCACCATTAAAAAGCTGGCCGATTTAATGGGCGTTGAGCCTAAACCTTTAGCTGGCGGCGAAGAAGCTGAGCCAGTAAAAACCGTTGCTTATATTCGTGAAGATGAATGTATTGGTTGTACTAAATGCATTCAAGCTTGTCCGGTTGACGCCATTGTCGGTGCCACAAGACAAATGCATACGGTATTAAAAGATGAATGTACCGGCTGTGACTTATGCGTTGAGCCTTGCCCGGTTGATTGTATTGATATGATCCCTGTTGCTGAAACAAAGCAAACATGGAAATGGCAGTTAAACGCCATTAACGTCACTCAGATTGATTAGAGGTTGCCGTGGAATCGTTATTTGAACAAATAGAACGTGGAACGCTGTGGCAATTTCCTGGTGGTATTCATCCACCAGAACAAAAAACATTGTCGAACCAAGCTCCTATTCGCCAGTTACCCTTACCTGATAAGTTGGTTATTCCATTAAAGCAGCATATTGGTGCTAATGGTCAACTGCTTGTCCATGTGGGCGATCATGTTTTAAAAGGTCAAGCTCTGACAAAACCAGCGGGCAATTGGTCTTTACCCGTACATGCCGCTACTTCAGGTACCATCATCGCCATTGAGCATAGACCATCGGCACACCCGTCAGCTTTACCAGAGCCGAGTATCGTGCTTGAACCTGATGGTAAAGACACTTGGTGTGCGCTTGAACCACTTGAGCAATATACAGAGGTTTCTAAGCAACAACTGGTCGATAAGATTCATGATGCAGGCATTGCTGGAATGGGTGGTGCAGGCTTCCCGACTTATGTGAAAGCCAGCAGCCAAGCTGAGATTGATTTTTTTGTTGTCAATGGCGTTGAATGTGAACCTTATATCACAGCCGATGACATGTTAATGCGTGAATATGCTGAGCAAATCGTGCAAGGCATTGAGGTCATGCAGCACCTACTCTCTCCAAAATATGTGTTAGTTGGTATTGAAAACAACAAGCCTGAAGCTATTGCTGCGATGCAGAAAGCATCAGCACATAACGATAAAATCTTAGTTCGCTCAGTGCCAACCAAATACCCTTCTGGCGGTGAAAAACAGCTGATCAAAGTACTGACTTCTCGCGAAGTGCCCAGTGCGGGCATTCCTGCAGATATTGGCGTATTAGTGCAAAACGTCGGTACTTTATTTGCGATAAGCGACGCTGTGCTTCGTGGCAAACCGCTCATTGAGCGTGTTGTTACTGTGACCGGTAACACCATCAAACAAGCACAAAATGTTTGGGCACTGATGGGGACTGAGATTAAGCACCTACTCGATAGCCAAGGGTTCGAACCCGTTAGTGCACAGCGCGTCATCATGGGTGGGCCAATGATGGGCTTCACTTTGCCAACAGTACGCATTCCTGTGGTCAAAACCACCAACTGTATTTTGGCACCTGACAATCAAGAACTGGCTGAGCCAAACGATGAAAAAGCCTGTATTCGCTGTAGTGCGTGTGCAGATGCCTGCCCGCAAACTTTGCTACCACAACAATTACAATGGTTTGCGAAAGGCAAAGAGTATCAAAAGCTTGAAGAATATAACCTATTCGATTGTATTGAATGTGGTGCGTGTTCTTACGTGTGCCCGAGTGAAATTCCACTGGTGCAATATTATCGTGTTGCCAAGGCTGAGATCCGTGAACAAAAACTAGAACAGATCAAAGCTGAGCGCGCAAAAGAGCGTTTCGAAGCCCGTAAAGAACGTTTAGAACGAGAGCAAGAAGAACGTCAAAACCGCCACAAACGTGCGGCTAGCCGTTCTACTCAATCAGCACAAAGTAAAGAAAAAGTGGCTGAAGCTCTTGAGCGTGTTAAGAGCAAGAAAACACCAGAAAAGTCAGCTGTTGAAGCAGCAATTGCCCGCGCTAAAGCGAAAAAAGCAGCCGATGGCACACTCGAGCCTGATAATAGTGCTGTTGCATTAGAGCGCGCTAAGCGTAAAGAGCAAGCTCGTCAATACAAGGCTGAGAAAGCCACTGATGGCAGTGCCGATAAGCCTAAAGATAATAAGGCTGCTGTTGCCGCTGCCATTGCACGCACGAAAGCGAAAAAGGCCGCACAACAATCCGATGCAGATGATGTAAATACAGAAAAACAAGCAACTCAGACTGATGCATCTAACGATCCGCGCAAAGCCGCAGTTGCTGCCGCCATCGCTCGTGCAAAAGCAAAGAAAGCGGCACAAAATACTGAGCAAGATGAAGCGCCAGCTGAAACTGAAAGCACAGAAGATCCGCGTAAAGCCGCTGTTGCTGCCGCCATTGCCCGTGCAAAAGCAAAGAAAGCAGCTAAAGAAACAGAGCAAAGCGATGAAGCTGTAGCTGATAGCGAGTCTGAAGATCCTCGTAAAGCTGCTGTTGCAGCTGCTATCGCCCGTGCAAAAGCGAAAAAAGCAGCGAAAGAAGCTGAGCAAAGTGATGAAGCTGTAGCTGATAGCGAGCCTGAAGATCCGCGCAAAGCTGCTGTTGCAGCCGCCATCGCTAGAGCAAAAGCGAAAAAAGCAGCGAAAGAAGCTGAGCAAAGCGATGAGACTGTAGCTGATAGCGAGCCGGAAGACCCGCGCAAAGCCGCAGTTGCAGCGGCCATCGCTCGAGCAAAAGCGAAAAAAGCAGCGAAAGAAGCAGCTAAAGAAGCTGAGCAAAGTGATGAAACTGTTGCTGATAGCGAGCCGGAAGATCCACGTAAAGCTGCAGTTGCGGCAGCCATTGCCCGTGCAAAAGCGAAAAAGGCAGCTAAAGAAGCTGAGCAAAGCGATGAAACTGTAGCTGATAGCGAGCCGGAAGATCCGCGTAAAGCAGCTGTTGCAGCTGCTATCGCCCGAGCAAAAGCGAAAAAGGCAGCTAAAGAGGCAGAACAAAGCAGCGAGCCTGAAGATCCGCGTAAAGCGGCTGTTGCAGCTGCTATTGCGCGTGCTAAAGCGAAAAAGGCTGCAAAAGAAGCTGAACTAGCAGCTAGCGAAGAACGTGATGAGACGGATACTCAAACTGAGCAAGCAGAACAAAACAGCGAGCCTGAAGATCCACGTAAAGCCGCAGTTGCAGCGGCTATTGCGCGTGCTAAAGCAAAGAAAGCAGCCAAAGAAGCGCAGTTAAAACAAGAATCAGAAGAAGGAAATGAACCGTCATGAAATTAACCATGGCTTCATCGCCCCACAATCATAGTCATAAAGCACTGAATAAATTAATGATGACAGTGATCGCCGCGTGTGTGCCCGGGATCATCGCTCAGTGCTATTTTTTTGGCTCAGCTGTTTTAATTCAAATACTCATCGCACTCATTTCTGTCAGTGCATTTGAAGCAGCTATCATGAAGATCCGTAATAAAGCCATTTGGCCATCATTAAGTGATGGCTCTGCTTGGCTGACTGGTGTGCTGCTGGCAATTAGTATCCCACCTCTCGCTCCTTGGTGGGTCATCGTCATCGGCTGCCTTTTCGCCATTGTGATCGTGAAGCAACTGTATGGTGGATTAGGCTTTAATTTATTCAACCCAGCAATGGCTGGTTATGTCTTACTGCTTATTTCATTCCCGGTGCAAATGACAGCTTGGTCGCCAGTTTCTGAACTGTTAGTGACTCCTGTAAGTTTTATCGACCAACTTGCTTTAATTTTCACGCAAACCACAACGTCAGGTTTAACCCTAGAGCAAGTCAGAGCGGGTATTGATGGCATTACAATGGCAACACCACTCGATACAGTAAAAACAGCCGTTGCTCAGGGCTATACAGTCACAGAAGCGATGCAAAGTGCTGTGTTTGCCGATTACGCTGGTAAAGGCTGGATGTGGGTTAACCTAGCTTATCTGGCCGGTGGTATTTTCTTACTTTGGCGCGGCATTATTAACTGGCACATCCCTGTCGCCTTCATTTTTGCATTGGCATTTTGTAGTGCTGTGGGTTACATCATTGCCCCAGGTAGCCACGCAGGCCTTGTTTTCCACCTACTCAGTGGCGCAACTATGCTAGGGGCATTCTTCATTGCCACCGATCCGGTATCTGCTTGTACCACAGATAGAGGCCGTTTAATCTTTGGTGCAGCCATTGGCGTATTGGTGTATATCATTCGTACATACGGTGGCTATCCAGATGCCGTAGCCTTCTCTGTGTTACTTATGAATATGGCAGTACCATTAATTGATCACTACAGCCGCCCGCGCACATTTGGCCATGGAGTTGCACAATGATAGCCAAGTCTATGTATAAAAATGGCGCCATATTGTGTGCTTTTGCATTGGCAACCACAGGCAGTGTGGCTGTGGTTCAGAGCCTGACTGAAACACGGATCGCAGAGCAAGAAAAAGCACAACTGATGTCTTTACTGTCTCAAGTTATTCCAAGTGAGCGTTACAACAACCAACTCTATCTTGACTGCGTAGAAAGTGACGCGCCAGAGCTTGGCCCAGCAGGCCCACATATTATTTATCGTGCAAGATTAAACGGCGAGCCCGCGGCTTTGCTTGTTCGCCACATCACTCCTAAAGGGTATAGCGGTAATATCGATATCTTAACTGCAGTCACAAAACGTGGCGAAATCACAGGTGTACGTGTTACCCGTCATGAAGAAACACCCGGCTTGGGTGATAAAGTCGAGCTGGCAAAATCACAATGGATCACCACATTTAATGGTATGCAAGTTAACGGTGCGAACGATGACCGTTTCGCGGTTAAAAAAGATGGTGGCGAGTTTGACCAATTTACTGGCGCGACCATCACACCTAGAGCAGTGACAGGCTCAGTGGGTGAAGCCGCTTGGTACGCAACAACACACTTTGATGCTTTATTTGCCAAAGACAACCTGTGCGCAGGAGAAACACAATGAGCGAATATAAAACCCTCATAAAAGATGGCATGTGGGCCAACAACCCTGCCATTGTGCAATTACTTGGTTTATGCCCACTACTTGCTGTAACCAGCACCATTACCAACGCAATGGGCTTGGGGATCGCAACCTTACTGGTACTGGTTGGTTCTAATGTCACTGTGTCATTGGTACGTAATTTTGTACCAAAAGACATTCGCATTCCTGTATTTGTCATGATAATCGCCGCGTTTGTAACCATAGTGCAGCTATTGATGAATGCTTATACCTTCGGTTTATATCAAGCGCTGGGGATCTTCATTCCATTAATCGTAACCAACTGTGCCATTATTGGCCGTGCTGAAGCCTACGCTTCTAAAAATACCCCACTATTATCTGCATTTGATGGCATCATGATGGGCTTAGGGTTTATGGTGGTGCTGGTGTTATTGGGCGCAATGCGAGAGTTAATTGGCCAAGGTACCTTGTTTGATGGTGCAAACTTACTATTAGGCGATTGGGCGACGGTTCTGCGTATCGAAGTTTTCCAATTTGATAACCAATTTTTAGTGGCTATTTTACCGCCCGGTGCCTTCTTAGGTTTGGGTTTATTAATTGCCGCTAAAAATGTCATTGATGCGCAAATTAAAGCAAAAGCACAGCCTACGCAAGAAGCCGAAAAAGCGCCGAGAGCACGTGTTACTAGCTTAACTTAAACGGGTTACGAACAATGAACAAAACCAAAAGACTTGAGATCTTAACCCGTTTACGTGATGACAATCCAAACCCAGAAACAGAGTTGGATTTCACCACCCCATTTGAGTTGCTTGTTGCTGTCACCTTGTCAGCACAAGCCACCGATGTGAGTGTGAATAAAGCGACAGCAAAACTATTTCCAAAAGCAAACACCCCACAAGGTATTTTGGATATTGGCTTAGAGTCACTCAGAGATCACATTAAAACCATTGGTTTATATAATTCTAAAGCCAATAACGTCTATAAGATGTGTCAGATCCTCATAGATAAACACGGTGGTGAAGTGCCTGAAAACCGTGAAGCATTAGAAGCCCTACCCGGCGTCGGTCGCAAAACCGCAAACGTGGTTTTAAACTGCGCGTTTGGCTGGCCAACCATTGCAGTCGACACCCATATTTACCGCGTTTCAAATCGCACCAAATTTGCCATGGGTAAAGACGTGGTTGCCGTTGAAGAAAAGCTTGAAAAAGTCGTACCAAAAGAATTTAAAGTCGATGTACACCACTGGCTGATCTTACACGGCCGTTATGTCTGTGTTGCACGCAAACCAAAGTGCGGATCATGTATTATTGAAGATTTGTGTGAGTTTAAAGAAAAGACAGAGTAATACGACAAAGTACTTCCTAACTCTTAAGGGGTAAATTGCCCCTTAATTCTTTGCGCTTATAGCGACCCAGAATTACAACTTCCACAAATATATTTTAATTATTTCAAACTATTAATTTCACAAAGTAGAACTCATTCTTTATGCTAATCAAAGTTTTGAACTTTAAAAGTGAGCTTGAGTATGCTGCCAATTCTTCGTATCTTGTTAATCGAACAAGATCCTGCCGTGTTACAAGAACTCTCGGCTAACCTGTCGAAAACTATCATTAATTTTGAAAGAGAAGATATTCAGATAGACATTACGGAATGTCTCGATTTAACACAGGCGCTAGAGTTTATCACCGAAGATGGCGATATTCAGGCGGTGGTACTGAGCTGGGATGCTAATAAAAAAAGCGGCGAGCAGGTTTATAGCCGTTTCATTGAGCAGCTCAAACAAATTCGTATCGAGTTACCCGTGTATGTCATTGGTGACGATACCAAGGGCCTTGAAATCATTAATGAGTCTGAAGAGATTGAATCTTTCTTTTTTAAAGACGAAGTTATTTCAGATCCTGAAGCGATTTTAGGCTATATGATCAACGACTTTGATGACCGTTCAGAAACACCATTCTGGACCGCTTATAGGCGCTACGTTGGCGAAGCCAATGACTCTTGGCATACACCGGGGCATAGCGGTGGCTCTAGCTTTAGAAACTCACCCTATATTAAAGACTTTTATCAGTTTTATGGCCGCAATGTGTTTGTGGGCGACTTGTCGGTTTCGGTTGATTCGTTAGGCTCATTGTCAGATAGCACCAACACCATAGGCCGCGCCCAAGAATCGGCCGCCGCCACCTTTGAAGTGAAACGCACTTACTTTGTCACCAATGGCTCGTCGACCTCAAATAAAATCATCTTACAAACTCTGCTGCGCAAAGGTGATAAGGTCATTATCGACCGTAACTGCCATAAGTCCGTGCACTATGGCATTTTGCAATCAGCCAGTTACCCTATTTATTTATCGAGTATTTTAAATCCGAAATATGGCATATTCGCCCCGCCATCACTTTCTGATATTAAACAGGCGATTGAACAAAATACCGATGCCAAGTTATTGGTTTTGACTGGCTGTACTTACGATGGCTTACTAAGCGACTTAAAACAAGTTGTTAATTATGCCCACCAACATGGCATTAAAGTGTTTATCGACGAAGCTTGGTTTGCTTATTCATTATTCCACCCAAGTTTACGTCAATACTCAGCCATTCATGCGGGCGCTGATTATGTGACTCACTCAGCACACAAAGTGGTGTCGGCGTTCTCACAAGCCTCTTATATTCACATTAATGATCCAGATTTCGATGCTGATTTTTTCCGTGAGATTTATAGTATTTACGCCAGTACTTCACCTAAATATCAGCTAATTGCATCTCTCGATGTGTGCCAAAAGCAATTGGAAATGGAAGGCTACAAGTTAATCCATGCGCTGTTGAGTCATGTTGAAGAATTTAAGCAACAGATGGCGTCGCTCAAACACATCAAAGTGCTAGATAAGCAAGATTTTATAAACATATTTCCGCACTTTAATGACGATAATATGGGGCATGATCCGCTTAAAATCCTCATAGATATTAGCGAGCTACCTTATTCACATAAAGATATTCATAAGTTCTTGTTAGACGAAATCGGGCTCGAAATAGAAAAGTACACGCATAGCACGATTTTGGTATTACTAACGCTGGGCGGTACTCGCTCTAAGATCATCCGCTTATACAACGCATTAAGAAAGCTGGATAGCGGCAAAGTCAAACTATCAAAATCAACTCGACGTTCGCGTTTACCTGAGAGTTTGCCTGCCATTGATCTTGCCTGTATTCCAAGTGATGCATTTTATGGCGAAAGAGAGTCGGTGCCTATCGCCAAAGCTGGAAACCGCATTTGTGCAGGCTTAGTCACGCCATATCCACCGGGTATTCCGCTGTTAGTGCCAGGTCAGCACATTACCCAAGAGCATATTGACTATCTTAAAGAGTTAGCCGGACAAGGGCTGACAATTCAAGGCAGTTTCGATGGTGAGATATATGTTCTAAAAGAGGATAAGGCAGGCTAAACCCTGTTATTAACTATCTACCATGGCGGTGGTGTATTAAAACCACTGCCAATTTTTCAACTAGCCCCTAACCTAATTCAAACCTTGCATCACAAAGCTCTAGTTTGAAAACAGTTTATTGATCAATATGTAGTTTTATCAATAAGCACTTTCTCAGTTCAAAACTTTAAAGTTTTAAGCCCATAAAAAAGGCCGATAAAATCATTATCAGCCTTACATTAAAAGCAAAAATAAGCTTAAAATCTATCTGCGTTCATGACTTTCACCCAAGCTGATACAAAATCTGTGACGAACTTTTGTTTGTTATCGTCTTGTGCGTAAACTTCTGCATAGGCACGTAATATTGAGTTAGAGCCAAACACAAGATCCACACGAGTGGCTGTCCATTTAACTTTGCCAGAATCTCTTTCACAGATCTCATAAAGGTTTTCACCCGCAGGTTTCCAGCTGTATTTCATGTCAGTCAAATTGACAAAAAAGTCGTTACTCAAACAGCCCACATTATCGGTAAATACACCGTGTTGGCTGGCACCATAATTCGCTCCTAACACGCGTAACCCACCTATTAAAACGGTCATCTCATGCGCGCTTAGGCCCATAAGTTGTGCTCTATCGAGCAACATTTCTTCTGGGGTTACAACATAATTGGCTTTTTGCCAATTTCTAAAGCCATCATGCAAAGGCTCTAAAACAGCAAACGAGTGTTCGTCAGTCATTTCTGCGGTTGCATCGCCACGACCTTTTTGAAAAGGCACGTCAACGGAAAATCCAGCGGCCTTGGCTGCTGCTTCAATTGCAACATTACCAGCCAGTACAATCACATCGGCAATGCTGGCTCCTGCTTCTAAAGCGATTGGCTCAAGTACAGATAATACTTTTGCTAATCGCTGAGGCTCGTTACCTTGCCAGTCTTTTTGCGGTGCTAAACGGATCCTTGCGCCGTTGGCCCCTCCTCGCTTGTCAGAATACCTAAAAGTACGCGCACTATCCCATGCGGTAGCGACGAGCTCTGCCACACTTAAACCGCTGGCTGCTATCTTGTCTTTAACTATTTGCTCATCATAGTCTTGATTACCCTCGGGCACCGGATCTTGCCAAAGCAAATCTTCTTGTGGTACTTCTGGCCCTATATAACGACTCTTTGGCCCCATATCTCTATGAGTTAACTTAAACCAAGCGCGGGCGAAAACTTCTGAAAAGTACTGCGGATCGTTATAGAAACGCTCGGAAATTTTGCGATAAGCTGGGTCCATTTTCATGGCCATATCAGCATCCGTCATCACTGGATTATGACGAATGCTCGGATCTTCAACATCAGTCGGCTTGTCTTCTTCTTTGATATTTATTGGTTCCCATTGCCAGGCACCTGCTGGGCTCTTTTTCAACTCCCAGTCATAATTTAATAATAAGTGAAAGTAGCCGTTATCCCATTGAGTTGGGTTTGTTGTCCAAGCCCCCTCAATACCACTGGTTACGCTGTCTCGACCCACACCTCGCGTGGTTTTATTTAGCCAACCTAAACCTTGATCTTCTATTTCCGCCGCTTCAGGTTCTGCCTCAAGATTTGCAGCATTACCATTGCCATGACACTTACCCACTGTGTGCCCACCTGCAGTTAGTGCGACAGTTTCTTCATCATTCATGGCCATGCGTTCAAAAGTCACTCGCACATCGTGTGCGGTTTTTAATGGATCAGGGTTGCCATCGACCCCTTCAGGGTTGACGTAAATAAGCCCCATCATGACTGCAGCCAATGGATTCTGTAAGTCTCGCTCTCCCGAATATCGATTGTTTTCGCTGCCTGTTGGCGCTAACCATTCTTTTTCAGAGCCCCAATAAACGTCTTTTTCAGGATGCCAGATATCTTCTCGACCAAAGCCAAAACCAAAGGTTTTCAAACCCATTGATTCATAAGCGATTGTGCCTGCATAGGCAATTAGATCGGCCCAACTTAGGTTATTGCCGTACTTTTTCTTGATTGGCCAAAGAAGTCGTCTAGCTTTGTCTAAATTTGTGTTATCTGGCCAAGAGTTGAGTGGCGCAAATCGCAAGTTACCACTTCCAGCACCACCTCGACCATCGGCTATGCGGTACGAACCAGCAGCATGCCACGTCATACGGATCATCAAACCACCATAGTGCCCCCAATCTGCCGGCCACCAATCTTGGCTATCTGTCATCAATGCGATTAGGTCTTGCTTAAGCGCTTTAAAGTCGAGTTGTTTTACCGCTTCTTGATAATTGAAATCAACGCCGAGCGGGTTCGTTTTAACATCATGTTGATGCAAAATATCTAGGTTCAGAGACTTGGGCCACCAATCTGTGTTTGACATACCACTTGCTGTTGAACTCCCATGCATAACTGGACATTTACCTGTTGTCATTTCACTCTCCATATTGCTGTACAGCCAAAACTTCAAGGCTAGAGTTGATAATTCTAAATCGTAATTATTTTGCTTAATTACAAAAGACTTAACGGTTCTCCATTAAACCTAGTCGAAGATGCGTGAATATAGAATTAATCTCAGAAAAAAGGAGGCGGGCAAACGTTATTTTAATGCCATTAGTATTTACGAGCAGCTTATTAAGCAATATCCATATATTACTAATGCATATTTCAGATTAGCTTATTTGTATGAAGGAAAAGGTGAAGACACAAAAGCCTTACAAACATTAGACAAGGCACTCAAAGTCAGCCTGACTGAAAACGTTGATAATAATAAAATTAAGACTTTCAGGGCCCATGTGATGGCTAAGCTGCCGGAACAAAAGTGCGAAACAGCAAAAATTTATGTGGAAAACGGCAAAAAAAAATGCGCACTTTAGACTATACCAACCCTCAATAATACTCAATCATTCTGAGGGACTAAAACTGGCGCTAACTTCGTTGGAAATTTCTTATTTAGAACACTAAATAGCAAAATTTCCGCCTTGTTCCCGACTAGTTTTCCTTGCCTCAAAATAGATCGCTTAATTAAGAGGATTGGTATTTGAGGGAGCTTGCTCCCTCTCATTATTTTCATGAATGACAAAAGACTGTATTTTATCGCACAAACTTTTTAATAAACTGATCAACTAAAGCTGTTTGCGCATTGAGCGATTCTTGCGTTTTAGACATAGTTGCAATGGTTTTATCGGAGCTTTGCATTGAGTCGTTGGCTAATTGCGAGATATGAACCGCATTATTATTTAGCTCATTCGATACACCCGACATTTGCTCTGTCGCCGTGGCAATTTGATAGTTCAAACCTGAAATATCATTCACTATGGCATTGATACTTTCTAAACTCGCCTGCGCACCTTCTGCTTGGGTTACACAATCTGTTGATTTATCTACACCATTTTGAATTGCTTGTACTGCGCGCTCAGCTCTTGTCCGCAAGTTGGCAATAATGGTGTCGATTTCTTTGGTCGACTCTTGAGTACGTTGGGCAAGTGCCCTTACCTCGTCAGCCACCACTGCAAACCCTCTTCCCTGCTCTCCAGCTCTTGCGGCTTCAATCGCGGCATTAAGGGCTAATAAGTTAGTTTGCTCTGAGATCCCTCGGATCACATCCACGACACTGCCAATATTGACTGTCTGCGCATTCAAATCTTCGATATCAACCTGAGTTTGGGTCAACTCTTCTGCCAACGCATAGTTGTTTTTCATGTTTTCATTGACGGCTTCATTACCAATTTTTACTGACTCTAAAGCGGCCTCAGAGCGTTCAGCTGCATTATTGGTGTTACTTGCAACTTCAGAAATGGTTGCTGACATTTCATTGATGGCGGTAGCTAATGCATCGGTTTGCATTTGCTGACTATTCAGTAATTCTGCACTATGGTTGCACTCTTTCACCGTTTCATTGGCTTGCTCAGTTACAGTTGAACTGGCGTCTTTTACTCGACCTAGCACTGCTCTAAGCTCCGATTCTCTCGCTAACAATGCTAACTCGATTGCTGCAATATCATTTACTTTCCCTAAGTAAATCTTTTGCATTAGTGAATTATCATAGACTTTTTTAGCTTGCTCACTCAACGCTCTAACAGGAGCCAACTTTCTATGAGTTACGGCAAGGACTGCTAATAACAAAACCGTCTCTAAGATATAGTTCCAAGGCGCAGGTAGCGACGTTAAAAACATAGTAATTACGTAGAATGAGAGCACAATTGCCATCATCTGCGACGATAAAGACCATGATGGAGCCGTTAGTTTTTCAGCAGAGCTTCCTGAATTAAGTTGCTGATAAATTTTCTCGGCTCGATTAACAACAGCTCTATCAGGTTTGGTTCGCACAGATTGATATTCAACGGTTTTACCTGAAGCATCCTTAATTGGTGTAACAAAGGCGTTCACCCAGTAATGATCACCATTTTTACAGCGGTTTTTCACCATTCCCATCCAAGACTGACCACTGCCAATATAATCCCATAGATTTTTAAAGGCGGCTTTAGGCATGCTCGGGTGGCGAACAATATTATGCGGTTTATTTTCTAGTTCGTGCAGCTCAAATCCCGCGACTTCGCAAAATTGCTTATTCGCATATTTAATTTGGCCCTTGGTATTTGTTGTAGATAACAGATTGTAATGATTGGGGTAATCATACTCTCTGTTGGTCACTTGATTTCTTCCTTTAGTCATCGTCGTTCACACTTATTAAAAAAGATATGATAATTTTTTCGTAGAAAATCGCGAAAGCCTTTTCGCTGCAAAAAATTGATCAAGATCAATTTGGAGTACTGAATTAATAAAATATAGACGGTATAAAAGAGTAGATAGATAATTTATTAAGATTTAGTTCAGAGAAAAGAGAGATAAATTATCAAAATTTAATTTAATGAAAATAGAGATGACTTATAAGGAATTAATTTAGAAATACAGCAAGAAGAGTGGCGTCCCCTAGGGGATTCGAACCCCTGTTACCGCCGTGAAAGGGCGGTGTCCTAGGCCTCTAGACGAAGGGGACGCAGAAATTGTTTAGCAAATCACTGATTTGCTATTTCTGCGTTAGGTGAGTCCGAGCCAGCGAGGCGAACGGCATTATTCTTCCGCAGAATTCTGTGTCACTAGGACTGGTTATTTAAGCTCTTACCATACGAGCGTTTATCTTGAACACTTTTAGTAAAGTGGCGTCCCCTAGGGGATTCGAACCCCTGTTACCGCCGTGAAAGGGCGGTGTCCTAGGCCTCTAGACGAAGGGGACGCAGTATCATGTAGATAATGTGTCACTAGGACTGGTTATTTAGACTCTTACCATACGAGTATTTATCTGAGCACTTTTAGTAAAGTGGCGTCCCCTAGGGGATTCGAACCCCTGTTACCGCCGTGAAAGGGCGGTGTCCTAGGCCTCTAGACGAAGGGGACGCAGTATCATGTAGATAATGTGTCACTAGGACTAGTTATTTAGGCTCTTACCATACGAGCGTTTATCTTGAGCACTTTAAGTTAAGTGGCGTCCCCTAGGGGATTCGAACCCCTGTTACCGCCGTGAAAGGGCGGTGTCCTAGGCCTCTAGACGAAGGGGACGCAGTATCATGTAGATAATGTGTCACTAGGACTGGTTATTTAGGCTCTTACCATACGAGCGTTTATCTTGAGCACTTTAAGTTAAGTGGCGTCCCCTAGGGGATTCGAACCCCTGTTACCGCCGTGAAAGGGCGGTGTCCTAGGCCTCTAGACGAAGGGGACGCAGTATCATTTAGATAATGTGTCACTAGGACTGGTTATTTTAACTCTTACCATACGAGCATTTATCTTGAGCACTTTAAGTAAAGTGGCGTCCCCTAGGGGATTCGAACCCCTGTTACCGCCGTGAAAGGGCGGTGTCCTAGGCCTCTAGACGAAGGGGACGCAGTATCATGTAGATAATGTGTCACTAGGACTGGTTATTTTAACTCTTACCATACGAGTATATTTAACTCCCCTACTCCATTCGAAGAAGTAGCGGAATTGGCGTCCCCTAGGGGATTCGAACCCCTGTTACCGCCGTGAAAGGGCGGTGTCCTAGGCCTCTAGACGAAGGGGACACAAAACTGTGTTCTCTAGGACAATTGCACTTAGAAATTGGTGGAGCTATGCGGGATCGAACCGCAGACCTCCTCGCTGCCAGCGAGGCGCTCTCCCAGCTGAGCTATAGCCCCTTACCTTGGGCTTATCTAACCTTTCAGTTAGTCACCTGTATCGCTGAGTGCGGGGCGCATTCTATGCACCCGCAAAATTAAAGTCAACAATTTTTCTTTAACTTTTTACTGTTCGCTTCAAAAACCAACAAACAGGCGCATATATAACCACATCAACACTTTTTAGGCAACTAAACCCGCTCTATATCATTGCTCTAGCGTTTAAATGCCCTACTTTATTCCTTGTATCACTGAGTTATTACCTATAGTTATGGTGTTTACTATTTTGGCCCTTTATTACGAGCCGTAGAAAAAGCAGCTATACTTGGTTTTGAACAAAACTTGAAAAACAGAATCTCCAATTTTATCTACTAAATACAACCCGACATTAAATTCATAATATTTGGCACTTTAGCTTTGATTTATTTTTCAATGAATCTACTTTCCTGTCTACTTTCTTAGCTTTTTAAGTTTTTTTAGCGTGAAAATGTACTTGCTATATAATGAAGAACAATTGCAATTTGATGATAAAACCCGCAGACAGACCAAATTTGTAAATTCAGCTATTGACTCTGTTGCAAGTCTCCCTATAATACCGCTCCACAACGACACGGTAACGTGTTGTTTTTAGATATGGGTCGTTAGCTCAGTTGGGAGAGCATCGCCCTTACAAGGCGAGGGTCACTGGTTCAAGTCCAGTACGACCCACCACATATCTAAATTTATCTATAATGGGTCGTTAGCTCAGTTGGGAGAGCATCGCCCTTACAAGGCGAGGGTCACTGGTTCAAGTCCAGTACGACCCACCATTATAGAACTGTAATATGGGTCGTTAGCTCAGTTGGGAGAGCATCGCCCTTACAAGGCGAGGGTCACTGGTTCAAGTCCAGTACGACCCACCATATTACACACCATTTTCTAAATGGGTCGTTAGCTCAGTTGGGAGAGCATCGCCCTTACAAGGCGAGGGTCACTGGTTCAAGTCCAGTACGACCCACCATTTAGAAACACTTTGCGGGTTGTTAGCTCAGTTGGGAGAGCATCGCCCTTACAAGGCGAGGGTCACTGGTTCAAGTCCAGTACAACCCACCACTCTTTTGGTTTGCAAAGTACATTGATATGGGTCGTTAGCTCAGTTGGGAGAGCATCGCCCTTACAAGGCGAGGGTCACTGGTTCAAGTCCAGTACGACCCACCATATCAAGCTTAATTATTATGTGGGTCGTTAGCTCAGTTGGGAGAGCATCGCCCTTACAAGGCGAGGGTCACTGGTTCAAGTCCAGTACGACCCACCACATAATCCAATCTTAAATTCTTAATCTTACTCTGTTTTATCTCCAAACTATTTAAAAAAGCCCATTAAAGGTCTAGACTGTCATTAGCCCTTATCGTTACCAATTTATTCAATGAGCTTAAACAACTTTAGCAATATCAAGCTGTTAATTGTCGAAGAACAGCCACTCGCTCTGAGTCACCTCAGGCGCTCTTTGGAGCAGCTACAGTTTAAGCATATCTATATGGCTGAGCATGCTGTTGCAGCGATAGAGCTTTGCGCCAGTGAAAAATTTGATTTAATTATTTGCTCATTTGACTTAACTAAGCGACAAAACGGCTATCAGCTTTACGAAGAACTCAAAAATAAAAATCTCATCAAGAACACTACCGCTTTTATTTTCGTCTCTGCTGAGACCAGTGGTGAGCTAGTACATAGTGTTCTTGAACTTCAGCCCGATGACTTTCTAGTAAAACCTTTTTCCATTAAAGATCTGAAGTCTAGACTTACCCGTGTTTTGAAAAGAAAAGCAGCACTGAAACAAATTTTCACTTTGATTGATGACGGTAACGATTCAAAAGCAATTAAAGTTATCGACCAAGAACTTGATAATAACGACAACACCTACAGTCCGATCATGCTTAAGTTAAAAGGTGAGGCGCTACTTAGATTGAAGCGAGTTGACGAGGCCAAAACATTTTATAAATCAGCTCTGTCTTTACAAAAATTTGCTTGGGCTAAAATAGGGTTAGTAGAAGCCTTAATTGCCAATAAGGAGCATGTACTTGCACAGCGCATGCTAAAGACGATGTTGGAACGCTCTGAAACCAGACTAGTTGCGCTTGATCTATTGGGTCGTCTCGAAATGCAGCTTAATAAATTCGAGGATGCACAAACATTTCTACAGCAAGCCACAGACATGGCACCGCGCAATATCGAAAGACAAAAAAGCTTAGGTCGTGTTGCATCAATAAATCACGATTACGAATCTAGCTATAACGCCCATAAAGACATTGCCCAATATGCTAAACATTCGATCCATGACAACCCTGAAGTCTACTTAAATGCAGCAAGAGCAGGTATCGACTTTGCTCTGGCCACAGATCAAACAGAACAAATTAATCGCATTACACGACAAACGCAAAAATACTTGGCCGATTTAAAAAAACAATTTCCTAATGCCAATAACCAAACCCAGCTAGACGTTTTGAACGCACGTATTCATTATTTAAAAGACGAGCATCAAAAAGCGATACAGCTCATCAACCAACTCGAAGATGAGCCGACAATACGCTCAATTGATGCCGCCCTTGATAAAGCAAAAGCTTGTCATGAGCTTGGGATGCAACACAAAGCACAAGACTTATTCACGCAAATTATTAAACATTGTGAGCGTCATAAAGACATTAGTGACCCCACTACCCTGCACTATATTCGTCAGCAAAAAACTGAAAAGCAGGATATTACAATGGGTCCAAAAGAACTTAATAACCATGCTGTTACCCAGTTTAATCAGGGGCGAATCGATGTTGCACTTGAGGCATTTACCCAAGCGTTTAGGATTATGCCAAAAAATGCCAGCATAGCCTTGAACCTTATGCAGTGTTTACTGGATAAAAATCAGCGTGCTGAAAATACTATCAATACCCCATTACTCAAGAAGTGTTTTGAACTTTTAAATAATGTGGATTTAGATGCTGATCAGAAAGAGCGTTTAGGCAAGCTGAAAGTCACCTGCGATGAGCTGGGACTTTCAATAGACTAATTGTTTAAGGCTAAGCTTTTGTCATCGATAACGCATTTACACAATAGCGTAAACCTGTTGGTGGTGGGCCATCGGGAAATACATGCCCTAGGTGTGCGTCGCATACATTACACACAATCTCGACTCGCTGCATACCATGGCTGTTATCACCAATGTAAGCAATCGACTCTAAATAGGCGGGTTTGGTAAATGATGGCCAACCTGTACCACTGTTAAACTTTTCGTCTCCTGAAAACAATAAATTATTGCAACAGGCACAGTGATAGTCTCCGGCTTCAAATACCGTGCAACTACCACTGCTGAACGGCCTTTCGGTGCCTTTATTACGGGTAATATAGAAGACTTCTGGGTCTAGCTCTTGTTGCCACTGTTCAGCTGTTTTCTCAACTCGATTTTTCGGCTCTGGATTACCAGTATTGGCGTACTTTAAAACATCTTGCCAGGTCAGCATAATTTATCCCTTGTTATCTTGTTTTTCAGGCTCAGGCCAATCATTAAAAAAGTAGCTTAAATAGCGACTTTTCAGCAAATACAATATCACCCACAACAAGAGCACCATTTGTACTGCTAAAAACATCGAAAATTGGTAATACGATTGTGATGCTTGATAGATCAGCCAAGTTAAGTCTAAGCATGCACAAAGTAATAATGGCCAGCGCATATGTCGCCAAATTTTAGCTAACTTCTGAGAGCTGGTAGGTCGGCGTAGTGAATAAATCACCGTTGGTACAATGGCAATCGCCCCAATACCTAACGCCGTAAAGAAATGGAATTTAGAAACAAAAAACAGCGACATAAAATCGATATCGGGACGTCTTGCCAATGCAGAGAAAGTCCATAAAAAATAGGCCCGCAGCAAAACCACCAGCGTCAAGTTAAAAGCCAGTGGTGTTCTATACACGCCATATTTATCCCAATACTCTGGGCCGTAATGTTTCATAAATGTCCTACCCCTCTATGCAGAGGAACTACTACAAAAACGCGGCCATATTGACCGCGTTACTAGCAAGTGTATTTCTATAATTGCTGCTCGGTATTACTCATGTTCAGCGAACAAAGCAATTAAGGCATCTTCATCAAGGATCTCAATACCCAACTCTTGTGCTTTGGTTAACTTAGAGCCTGCTTTTTCGCCTGCAACAAGGGCATGGGTGTTTTTAGAGACACTGCCTGCCACTTTTGCGCCGAGTGCCTGTAAACGCGCTTTCGCGTCGTTACGATTTAGCTGGCTCAATGTACCGGTTAAAACATACGTTAACCCAGCAAGCGGCTGTGCATCCGCAGACTTCTGTTCTATTTGCGGCCAATTGATTCCAATTTCAAGTAGCGCGTTCACAACAGCTTGGTTGTGCGGCTCATTAAAGAAAGCATGAATGTGTTTAGCAACCACAACGCCCACATCACTGACTGTTTGTAAGTCATCCGTACTGGCTGCCATTACTTTCTCTAGCGTTAAATAGTGGTTTGCCAAATTCTGCGCGGTCGCTTCACCTACTTCACGAATACCCAAAGCGTATAAGAACTTTGCCAGAGTGGTTTGCTTTGCCGCTTCTAGCGCGTTAACTAGGTTTAGCGCCGACTTTGGCCCCATGCGCTCTAATGACTCAAAATGACCTTGCTTTAAGGTAAATAAGTCAGCAGGTGTTTCAATCAGCTCTCTATCAACAAGCTGATCGACAATTTTATCGCCTAGACCATCAATATCGAATGCTTTTCGCGATGCAAAGTGTTTAATCGCTTGCTTGCGCTGTGCTTGGCACACTAAACCGCCGGTACAACGGGCCACAGCTTCGCCTTCAATGCGCTCAACGTGTGAGTCACATACAGGACATGTTTCAGGGAATACGATGTCTGTAGCATCATCTGGGCGGCGATCTAACACCACTTGCGTTACTTGAGGTATTACGTCACCTGCGCGGCGTATAATGACGGTATCACCGACTTTTACGCCAAGGCGCTCTATTTCATCGCGGTTATGAAGCGTTGCGTTTGACACGGTTACACCACCGACGAAAACCGGCTCTAAACGTGCTACCGGTGTAATTGCACCGGTACGACCTACTTGGAATTCAACATCCAGTAACTGAGTGATTTCTTCTTGCGCAGGAAACTTAAAGGCAATGGCCCAACGCGGTGCGCGGGCAACAAAACCAAGCTGTTGTTGGTAATCTTTACGGTTTACTTTGATCACCACGCCATCAATTTCATAGGCGAGGCTTGCACGGCGCTCAAGAATGTCTTGATAATATGCCATCACTTCTGTGGTGCCTGTTACTAGACGCGTTTCAGGACACATTGGGAAGCCCCAATCTTTGAGCTTACTGAGTTGCTCAAAATGCGCATCTGGCAATTCTACCCCTTCAACAACACCCGTTGAGTATGCGTAAAACATCAGTGGACGCTTAGCGGTAATTTTAGAGTCAAGCTGACGTAAACTACCTGCAGCCGCATTACGCGGGTTCGCAAAGGTTTTTTCACCTTTGGCAAATGCCGTTTCATTTAACTTTTCAAAACCCGCCGTATCCATAAATACTTCACCGCGCACTTCGAGCTCAGCCGGAATATCATCACCACGTAATCGCAGCGGTACGTTACGAATGGTTTTAACGTTCTCAGTGATGTTTTCACCGACTTGACCATCACCGCGTGTTGCCGCCTGCACTAACACCCCATTTTTATACAAGATAGATACTGCTAGGCCATCGAGTTTTGGCTCGCAACAAAAATCCAGTGGCTCATTCACTAACAAGCGCTCTTGAATGCGACGATTAAATGCAGTGAATTCTGCTTCATCAAAGGCATTATCAAGAGACAACATCGGTACTTTATGGGTCACTTGAGAGAACTTACTCAAGGCTTCCCCACCGACTTTTTGTGATGGCGAATCAGGTGTAAGTAATTCAGGGTTTGCTTGCTCTAGTGCCATTAATTCACGCATTACTCTATCGTATTCTGCGTCTGGCACACTTGGGTTATCTAATACGTAATACTGGTAGTTATATTCTTCTAATTGCTGTTTTAATGCATCAATTTGCTTAACAACTGACTCTGACATCTCGACCTCTAAAAACAAAAAGCCACCAAGTGTGAGCTCGGTGGCCTAAAAAATCATAACGCGCTAATCATTAAGCAGCGAATTCGCGAACCTTTTCAACATAGCTGCGAACCGTTTCAACACTTAAAGGCTGACGTTGGTGATCTAATACCGTGGCACCAAACTCATCAGACAGTTTCTTAGCAGCACTGTGCAGCATATTAAAGGCTGCTAGGCTATCACCCTCACATGGCAGCGTCATAAATAAACTCACGCCCGCAGTGCTAAACTGCTCCATGTTATCAATATCAAATGTACCCGGGTTGAACATGTTCACTAAGCGGAACAATACAGGGCCATTACCTGAAGGCTCAACATGACGGTTAAAGAAGCCTTCATCTGAATATTTAAAACCTAGGCTCAAAACACAAGGTAATAGCTTAGAGCCCGCCATAGAAAGACCTTCTGGCATTTCAATGTGCAAGATAATAAAGTCTTGTGGCTCAGGGGCTGCTGCCGGCGCAGCATCTTGCTGTTGCTCTTCAACAACAGGCTCTGCAGTAGGCTCTTCATCTACCGCTGAAAAATTCATATCACCCAGTTCAGGCTCATTGTCTGTCGCTGGGGCCGCAGGCTCAACTTTAGGCTGTGGTTTCGGAGTATTATCAGTTTGTTCTGGTGTTTCTTTTTTTCTTACTGACCATAAGCCGTGGATCAATAAACCGCCAATAACTAGCGCACTGATCACGATTAATGCCCATCTTAATTCTTCGGCCATTACTCACCTTTATCTTGCTACGTTTGTGCCATTTGCACTGCTTGTTCTATGTCTACGGCAACCATACGCGAAACACCCGGTTCTGCCATGGTTACCCCCGTCAGTCTACCCGCCATTTCCATGGCGATTTTATTGTGACTAATATATATAAATTGCACCGATTGTGACATTTCTTCGACCAAACGGCAAAAACGCACGACGTTGGCGTCATCAAGCGGTGCATCAACTTCATCCAACATACAAAATGGCGCTGGATTTAGCCTAAATATTGAAAACACTAATGATAATGCGGTCAGCGCTTTTTCTCCACCACTTAAAAGGTGAATTGTTGAGTTTTTCTTGCCCGGTGGCCTTGCCATAATCGCCACACCGGTTTCTAACAGGTCATCTGAGGTCAACTCAAGATACGCTTGACCACCCCCAAACACTTTCGGGAACAGCCCTGCAAAATCTTTGTTTACTTGATCAAAGGTTTGCTTAAAACGCTGCTTGGTTTCTCGGTCTATTTTACGAATAGCGCCTTCGAGTGTTTCGAGTGCGGCAGTTAAGTCATCTAGCTGCTCATCTAAATAGGTTTTACGCTCAAGGGCTTGGTCATATTCTTCAATCGCAGCGAGGTTTACCGCACCTAACTCCAACAACTGTTGAGTAGTGTTTTGTAACTTTGACTGAAAGCTCACCAGCTTAGGGGTTTTAGGCAAACTTGCCAGAATATCTTTGAGTGTTTGCTGTAACTCTTCAAGGGGTTCTAGCATCAACTGCGCTTTAATCATTAGCTCTTGCTCTGCTAATTTAAGCTGCTGAAGCTGATTTTGTTTTTTCGTAACGCCCGATTGCGCGTCTTGCAAACTCGCTTGTTTATCTTGCAGTGCTTTTTGGGCTTGCGCTTTTTGCGCTTGGCACTGCTCTAACTGAATTTCGATTTCTTGATGCTGCTCGACTAATATCATCAACTGCTCTTCACACTCGAGCAGTGGCAGTTGTTGGTCTTCTAATTGCTGCTGTAAGGTTTCGAGTCGCTCTAAGGCGCTATTTAACACGCTTTGACTGTGTTGCTGTTTTGTTTGCTCAAGTTGCCACGTATTTTGTACTTTTTGTAACTCAAGCTCAGCCTGATGCAATGCTTGCTGAGCCGTTTGCGAGTGACTTGCAGCCTGAATATAGGCCTGTTCTTGTTCGTCGGCCTGAGTTTGTAACTCAATTTGCTGCGCTTGAAGTAACTCAAGGGCAGCCTCTATGTCAGCAATCTGTTGTTTTTGCTTGGCAATAGGTGCTGCTTGCTCAGTTAATTGTGCTTGAAGCGAGCCTTGCTTTTGTTGATATTGCTCGAGGGATTGCTGCCAATTAGCATGTTGCTTTTCTAATAGCTCAGAGTGAGTTTGTGCCTTTGCCATACCCTGAGCGATTTGGTGAATATTGGCACTGTTACTCTCCACGTCTTGTTGCGCTGCTTGTAATCGTTTTTGTAGTGCTGCTTTTTGCACTTTTGTTTGCTCAACGTCTGCGATTAGTTTTGGTAACTCAATGTTAAGTTCATTTAATTGCGTTTGCTGTGTTAATAAGCCTGCTGAAGTTTGTTTAGACTTACTAACTCTAAAGTTCTCACCATACAAGTTACCTTCACCATCAACGGCCATCCACCAGCCTTGCTCGGGGGTAAATCGCTGACCTTGTTCAAGTAATTGGATATAGTTTAAAAATGCTGGGTAAACCTGCCCCTGCAGTAAACTTGCAACTGAGCCCTCGCGAGGCGCTTGGGTGTTATCCCAAACACCATGCTCTGTGGTGCTTTCGCTTACAGGTAATAACGTCATGCCAAGCAGCGCACTTTCAACAATCGCTGCATCACTCGCATTGACGGATAAGGTTTGCAGTAACGTCTGCTGTACGTCCTCGGTCAGTGAGCTAAGCACATTCTCTAACGCACTGATATTTGCTTTGCAGCTACTGACCTTTTGCGCGCGCTCGCGCTCTTCAAGTTCGGCCTTTGAATAACTAGTCTGTGCATCATCTAAAGCAACAGCATGTTGCTTGGCCTGCGATTGTAGCCCAGCCATTTGTTTCGCAAGCTGATTAAACTCAGCTTTTGCTGCATCGAGCTCTTTTGTGACTGATTGGCTTTGCAGCTGTTCAATTTGCTTTGCCACATCTGCTATATTTGCCTGCAGGTGAGTCAGCGATAACTCTGCTTGCTTAAGGTTTTGTTCTGCCTGTTGCAAAGATTGGCGCTGCTCAGATATTTCATGCTGCCCTGCATTCAACTTCGCTTGTTGTGCTTTATGTGCAGCTTGTGACGATTCAAAGGCACTTTGAGCTTTTAATAACGCGTCTTTCGCTTGTTCAAGCCCTTGCTCTGCCGCTTGCTGTTGCTCGGTAAACTCAGTTTGCGCATGCTGCAGGGTTTGCAGTGCATCTTGTGCTTCTTTAAATGCTTGTTTTTGTTTATCTATATCAGCTTGTAGTTGTGTTTTTTGTTGCTGTGCACTGAGCTTTTGCTGTTCAAAGCGAATTATCTCGGTATGAATACGATGCTTTTGCTGTTGTGTGTCTTCTAGTTTATGCGTGTCTTGTTCAAGCTTTGCTTCTAGTGCTGAAAGCACATCAGCATGACCTTGATGAGCCTCACTAAAAAAGCGGATTTGTTTTTCAAGTTCAGCGATTTCAGCGGCTTTTTGCTGTTGTTGTGCATTTAGCTTTTGCCATTTAATGACTGCGACCTGGCCTTTGAGCAAACGCTCATCACGCTTAAGCTCACGATATTGTTTGGCTTGCTCTGCTTGTACCGAGAGTTTATCAAGCTGATTTTTAAGCTCTTGGCGCATATCTAGCAGGCGCTCTAAATTGTCACGGGTACTTTGAATGCGGGTTTGGGTTTCGCGGCGTCGCTCTTTGTACTTAGAAACTCCGGCGGCTTCTTCTAAAAACACTCTGAGCTCTTGCGGGCGGCTTTCTATTAAACGAGAGATCATTCCCTGTTCGATAATCGCATAGCTACGCGGACCAAGACCTGTGCCTAAGAAAATGTCGGTGATATCACGTTTACGACACTTGCTGCCATTGAGAAAATACAATGACTGGCCGTCTCGGGTTACTAAACGCTTAATGGCGATTTGATTTCGATTGGCGAGACTGCCTTGTAACACACCAGAGGTATTATCAAAGAAAAGTTCTACTGAAGCTTGAGAGACAGGTTTACGGTGTGTTGAGCCATTAAAAATAACATCTGTCATGGCATCGCCACGCAGATTTTTTGCTGAGCTTTCACCCAACACCCAGCGTACGGCGTCAATCACATTAGACTTACCACAGCCATTGGGGCCAACCACACAGGTCATCTGATCTGGAAATGGGATCTTGCTGGGCTCTACAAATGATTTAAAGCCAGCAAGCTTAATATGGGTCAGCCGCATGATTTGTTAGGGTTACTTTAGTTAATTGAAAACAATAACAAAATAATCTTCAAAGATTAATACCATTCCTCTTAATTAAGCGATCTATTTTGAGGCAAGGAAAACTTGTCGATAACGAGGCGAAAATTTTGCTATTTAGTTGTTCTAAATGAGAAATTTTCAACGAAGTTAGCGTCAGTTTTAGTCCCTCAAAATAATTGAGCATTATTGAGGGTTGGTATAATCTTGGCGTTTAATGTTATCTAGGATGATCCCGGTCGCCATGGCCACATTCAGCGACTCGGCCCCACCAAAAGCAGGAATAGTGATCTTTTGATTGATGAAAGGTGCAACTTGCTCTCGAATACCATGGGATTCGCTGCCCATCACCAACACCCCTTTTGCAGCAAACTGCGTTTTATGGACACTTTGACCACCCAGGTAGGCGCCATAAACATCGCCGTCATAGTCCGCTAAAAATGCCGCCAAGTCAGTGCGGATCACATTCACACGAACAAATGAGCCCATGGTCGCGCTGATCACCTTAGGATTAAAATGGTCAGCACAATCTTGGCTAACCACGATTTGCTTTAGGCCATACCAGTCAGCCACGCGAATAATGGTGCCTAGGTTTCCAGGGTCTGATACTCCATCTAGCGCTAACACGAGGCCTGATGTGTCTATACTGCTTGGCTCTGGCATAGTAACAATGGCAATGGCTGCATTGTTACTTACTAACGTGCTCGCTTTACTTAAACTTTCTTCATCGGCTTCGACAATGTCATCGGCAAGAATCTTATCGTTATGGGCTGCAATAAATGCAGGTGAGGCAAATAACTGTTTTACTGGCACATTGGCAGCAAACAACTCAAGGATATTTTTTTCTCCTTGCACTAAATAGCAATTATGTTGTTTACGATATTTTTTCTGCGCCAATGCACGCAATAATTTTAGTTGGTTTTTAGAAATCATAGTTACCCCACAAAAGACCTTGGCGATTATACCTGATATTTTTAAACAGAGTACGACCGTTCAGCGTCAGATATGCTTATTCTGATTCAAATCGCATTATTGATAATTATTTGCATTTACATTTAAAGACCTTGTACCTATAATCCCCGCCGTTGAATTCTCTGCACTTATATACTCAACAGTTAACTCGACGAGCTCGGCATGCGCATCCATACCAAGTATCGGTAGGAAAGCCGACCTATATCCAAAAATTATTGAGAGGATCTCATAATGTCTAAGAAGTTTACCAAGCACTTAATTGCAGCTTCACTATCTTGTGCGTTTTTAAATACAGCTGCTTTCGCTGAAGATGACAACACAACTCATGAATCAATGGAGACCATTGTTATCTTGGGTGAAAAAGCCGATAGAACGTTAAAAGATACCGCTTCTTCTGTATCAGTAATCAATGAGGAATTGCTTAAAACATTGACTCATTTAAGCGTTACTTCAGCAGTCTCTGAAATTGCCAATGTGGTTGTTAAACCAGGCGCTTTGCCTGACATTCGCGGTGTATCCGGTAATGGTGCTGCAGCAGGCTTTAATGGTGTAACAGGGGGTGCTAAGGGCCGTGTTTCAATTTTAGTTGATGGCATTTATCAACCTTACATGGCTGACTTAACCGGTGACTCTGGTATCTGGGATGTAGAACAAATAGAGGTATTCAGAGGCCCTCAGTCAACGACTAATGGCCGAAACAGCATTGGTGGCATGATCTTCATTAAAACCAAAGAGCCAAGCTTTGATTGGGAAGCTGCAGGTAGGCTTGGATACCGTAATCAAAGTGATTACATTGATACTTCTGTGATGGCGTCGGGCCCTATTATTGAAGATGAATTAGCATTTAGATTCACAGCGCAAGGTCTTCAAGGCAATGATTATGATAACAGCATCATTCACCCAACCCACGACCCTGAATTTGATTTAGACAAACTCAAAACAACACGTTATGGCACCAAACTATTGTGGAAGCCAAAAGCCCTTGAAGGGTTTTCTACTATGTTAAGTTTTGACAGCAACAGTGAAGAAGGCAACTCAGGCCGTCGTTATTTTAGAAATGACGATCCTTGGGCCTTCATACCAAATTTCGAAAGAAATATGGACACAGATACACGCACGACAAAATTAAATGTCGACTACACAATTGATAAAGACAGCAGCGTCGATGTGTTGTGGGCATATATGGATCACAGGTGGGGCTTTAATTCATACGAATTAGTTGAAGCGAGAAATCAGCTACTCATTATGAATGAAAAAAACGTGACTTTTGATGGTAAGTACAACTTTGGTTTAGATGATGCAGCGCTTAAGGGCTTTATTGGCCTGGCCTATTTTGAGCGAGAGCAGGATTACCAAAGCCATACAGGCTTCTTATATCAAGGTAACGACAGTAGTGACTCACGCGCCATCTATGGTGAAGTCAGCTACAACATCAATGAGCAATTCAGTGTGATCTCAGGTCTACGTGTAGAACAAGAATCACAGTTCCGTGATTACATAGAAAATGCGATGGAAGGTGAACAACTGGTTCATCGTTCTCGCTCTATACTTGATCAAGAAAATACCATTCGCTTACCTAAAGTGGTTCTGCAATACAAAATAAACGATCAACATACCGCAAACATCAGTGCACGCCGAGGCTATAACTCTGCCGGCGGTGCTTTTAACTGGATGACGCAGCAGTACTATTATTACGATGCTGAATATGTGAACACCTACGAAGCTGGCCTAAGAAGCTCATTGAATGATGGCAATGTTAACTTCAGTGCCAATGTATTCTTCAATGCCTACCAAGGCTATCAAGCTGTTGGACCAAATAGGAACATTGATAACCTCGCTCGCGTTGATACATATGGCCTCGAATTAGAAGTGTCTGCAATGCTCTCAGACAATTTACAGGTTACTGGTGGTCTAGGTCTTCTTGAGACTGAAATGAAAGATGGCACTGAAACCTTCAAAGACTTAGATGGTAAAGAGCTCAACTCAGCACCCAAAATCACCGCCAATGCTGGTATAAAGTATTGGATTAACGACGCCTTCAATGTAGGTCTTTCTGGTAATTATGTTGATGAGTTTTTTGGGACATTTACGAATGAACCAGAAAAAAAAGCGGGTAACTACTCTCTGGTTCGAGTGCATGCCAACTATGAGTTAGAGAATTGGCTTTTCAACGTGTTTGTGAGTAATGCGTTAGATAGGCAAGCAATAACTCACCGCTCTCCTGCAAATGCCCGAGACCCATATGGCAACGCCGGCATTATTGACCCTCGCACTTTCGGTATTTCAGCGACTTATGCGTTTTAATACCCATTGAAAGCTTGAGCTAGCACAAAGGCGGGTTACTTTACTCGCCTTTTTCCTTTCTTTTATTTGGACAGTAGATCCGCATAACGCTACACTATTCGCGTTTTTATTAAACAGTTTATCGATTATGACTCCTGAATTTACAATTATCGCGGTTAATTTTATTGTGCTGTTTGTTGCCTATTTTTATGCAAACCCAAAATATGCAGGCAATGACTTCAAAAAGATTTCTCTACAAGATTTAATCGCATCGGTGATCTCTTTGTTTGTAGTGGGTTCTGTTTACTTCGGGTCATCACAGACTTTTACTTTAGTTTTCACTGAAGTTAATTGGGTGTGGTTTACACTTGTCAGCTTCTCTGTCATCGAGCTGCCCTTCTTTTTATGGTACGCAAAACGCTACAACGTTGAATTGCCTAAATAACCTTATTGCTGATCGCAAGCTTCCACTTTGACATAGTTTGTTACCATAAGCGCTAGTCGCTGTCTCTGGAACACTTTATACTAAAAACGTGTACATATAATTGTTGAGGCTAGTTGTGCAGTTAGGCAAAGGTATTGAGTATTTCATTGCTGGGTTTTCGTTAATAACCCAAAAAGGACTAAAACGCTTTGTATTTATTCCATTGTTTATTAACGTTTTGCTATTCGGCAGTTCTTTATTCTTTTTATATGATTGGCTAGTTCAAGGCTTTGAATACATCAACAACTTGCTGCCATCTTGGTTAAGTTGGCTTGAATGGCTGATGTGGCCGATTGCTATCTTGGTGATCTTGTTCTCCTACTCCATGGTTTTCACTGTGATAACCAATTTCATCGCCGCACCTTTTAATGGCTTGCTTAGTGAAAAAGTGGAGCTCTATTTAACAGGCCAACCTATTAATGACGATAAACTGTCAGACACCTTGAAAGACGTGCCGCGTATGCTTGGACGAGAGTGGACTAAGCTTTGTTACTATCTTCCTAGGGCAATTGGTTTCTTTATTTTACTTTGGATACTCCCTGTATTCGGGCAAATCATGTGGGTGCTATTTACCTGTTGGATGTACAACGTACAGTACAACGACTACCCGTTTGATAACCACAAAATTCATTTCAAGCAAATGAAAGACGACCTAAAAAGCGAACAAGGCTTATCGTACGGGTTTGGTTTTGCAGTATTCGTACTCACCTCAATTCCTTTCGTAAACTTGATCGTAATGCCTGTTGCGGTATGTGGCGCAACCAAGCTTTGGGTTGAAAACTACCGCAAAAACTATCGCGAAGTTTAACCTATGTAATTTAAATTTCTGAAAAAAATGGCGACTTACTGGTCGCCATTTTTAGTGGGAATCTGTTAAACAAAAAGGTTTACTTAGTGATCATGCTCGTGCTCATGTTCTTCAGCTTCAAACGCACCTACCCAAGTAAGGTTCGCGATTGGCTTATCAAAGTGCTGAATTTCAGTGCTTGTTTTTGCTTCAGTGTCTACCGCATACAGGTGCTCACCATAAGCGACGTACACAATGTGGTGCGCCATGTTTGCAATGATCTTAGCCGTTGCGCCTTCTTCAATTTCTTCTAAAACTTGAATACGCGCTTCATTTTCCCAGTCGTGTTCGCCATGGAAAATATTTAAGTAACCTTGATCATCTAACACTAGTGCGTTGCCTGTCTTTGCATTACCTGCGTATGCAAGATACTTTTCAACACCTTCTGGTTGCCATGCAAAAACTTTGATTTCACCTGTCTCTAAGTTTACTGAATAAGGACCTAAGCGAGATAAACCAATGACAGTGTGGTTCTCAGGGTGGCCGATAAATTTACCTATGCGATTGCCTTCAGGGAAACCTTCAGGATAAGCAATGTGCTTAGAGGTAAATACTTCTGATGCTTCTTCAATGGCAACGATGCCATCAGTACAACCGAAAGCTACAAACTCTTCTGTTTGCACGCTACCGTGAAGTCCAGGGCACTTATGTTCGAATTCTTGCTCTTGATGGAAGTGGTCACCATGCTTTTCAAATAAAGCGATTCGGTTAGGTAATGAGTTTTCAACCTCTGTATCACGCAGTGTAGAAATCACATACTCACCGCGAATTTCACCGGTACCATGCATGAAAGTATTAAATTCATGATGAGCATCGGTTTTTGCTTCAGCAATGCCTTCATCTGAAATTAACGCAAAACCTGCATCTGCTTGAGTGTCTTTATCACCGTCAAAGAATACCAATGCATGCTCACCACCTGGTACATAATGTGTTGGCTTTGTTTCTGTTAATTCAAAACTCACAGCCTGAACATCTTCTTGTTCTAGATGGAAGTGGTCATCATGGGCTTCTAAGAAAATACCGCCATCAATAAATTCAACATGGTTATGATCACGCTGAATGGCAACTACATAGCGACCTTCAGGGCTTGCATAAAGAGCCGAAACTGGGTTAGTTAAAGTAACTGTTTCTAATAATTCGTTGTTCGTAAGGTCATAAACTGAAACATTACTTTCATCAGCAAATGAAACCGCAAGTCGACCAAGTGGATATTTGATTTCATGGTCATGATCACTACCTGAGCTTTCGCCCGAACCTTCACCAGAACCCTGCTCGACTTGTTCAGTCGGCGTGATTTCTTCAACTTTACTGCTATTACCACAGCCACTTAGCATGGCTAATAAAATTGCACTGCTTAATAATTTTAATTTCATCTAAAACACCAGAGAGATAATATAACAACACAAATGTTATCTTATATCATATCCACATTAAAGTTCCTGTTTAAGAAAATGAGATAAAATAACAATATCTACCGTTGATTAATTTAATAACTGTGATTAAACAAGCAGTGAATTTGCATCTATATGGGTAACACTCTAAAGTGCGCAGTAATTAATTTTCCAAAGAGAAAAGGCTCTGCATGCTCGCCACTGTCGTGATCTTTATAAGTGCTTTCTTGTTATTTCAAGTTCAGCCCTTATTAGCTAAATCTTTGCTGCCCATGTTTGGTGGTGGCGCACAAGTTTGGACAACCTGCTTACTGTTTTTTCAAACCTTTTTACTCGCAGGCTATTGTTATTCACACTTGCTGGTTAAATTTCTTGATATAAAAAAACAGCAAATTGTGCACTTGAGTCTCTTACTCATTAGCTTACTTGCTTTACCTTTAGGTCTATCTGATAGTGATATTAAGGAACAAGCTTCTCCAGAGCTCGCATTGCTTCTTAAACTTGCACTGAGCGTAGGTCTACCTTATTTTGTGCTTGCTGCAACTTCGCCGCTATTACAAAGTTGGCAATCTCAATCGCTCAACAGCAAAGTTTACAAACTCTATAGTTACTCAAACATTGGCTCTTTCTTAGCGCTACTCAGTTACCCGTTTGTATTTGAACCTTGGTTAACCCTGTCTGCACAATCTTGGGCTTGGAGCTTTGTTTATGGTGTATTTGTCTTATTATTTGCAGGTTTTATTGGCTTAGCACTTAAGCAAAACAATTACACTCAGGCGCAAACAAATGAAAGTACTTCGACACTGGATAAGCGTCTGCCTTTATGGCTATTGCTCAGTGCTTGTGGTGTGATCATGCTAACGGCAACCACCAGCGCGATGACACAGAATGTATCGCCTATTCCTTTTTTATGGTTGCTGCCTTTATCACTCTATTTACTGACGTTTATTTTATGTTTTCACTCGGCAAAGGTTTACCAACGCTGGTTTTGGTTAGCAGTATTCGCATTCAGTAGCTTTATTGGCTTGATGCTGTTCTTTATTGGCAGCCAACTCGATTTACTCAGTCAAATTGTGCTCTATTCAACCGTATTATTCAGTGCTTGTATGATCTGCCATGGTGAACTTGAGAAGACCAAACCACATCAGTCTAAACTGACACAGTTTTATTTAATGATGTCTTTAGGTGGGGCTTTAGGCACTGCAGCAATTACTTTCATCGCGCCTGAGATATTTACTTTGTTTTATGAGTACCCTCTGGCTTTAGGCCTTGTATTGGCACTTTTCATTTATTCTTTAATAAGTACCGAGCAGTTTGCCAAAAGCCGTAACATGGTGCTTGTCGCTGGCGGCGTGCTGGTATTACTTGCCCCGACTTTTATCTGGCTAAACAGTCAATTTACCAACCATGACACATTGAGGTTGCGTAACTTTTATGGCCTATTATCAGTCAAAGAAGTCTCTATCAATGGGCAAATGGAGCGTCGTCTAATAGATGGCACCACTTCTCATGGTACTGAGATCATTGAACCCACTTACTTACAAGGTCAGCCACAAAGTTACTACCGCTTTGAAACGGCAGTGGCTCAACTGCTTAATTGTCAAGTCAATGGTGCACAAGTGGGCTTTATCGGCTTAGGAGCAGGTACACTGGCAGCTTATGGTAAGCATCGTGATAACTATACGTTTTACGAGCTAAACCCAAATGTTGTGGCAACTGCACAAAGCCACTTTAGCTACTTAAATAACAGTAAAGCACAGGTTGAATATGTGGTTGGTGATGGTCGTGTGCAGCTTCAAAAACAAAAAGAGCAAGGCCAAGTAAACAGATTTGACGCCCTTGTCCTAGATGCGTTCAGTGGCGATGCCATTCCTATGCACTTGTTAACGCTTGAAGCCATGCAGTTATATTTATCACAGCTTAAAGAACATGGTGTTTTAGCAATACATATCTCTAATAGTCATTTAGATCTCACGCCCCTCATGCGCGGTCTTGCTGACGAGCTGAAACTCAAAGTACATTTCTTTGAAACAAAAGCCAAGCAAGCGCATGAGCACAACACACACTGGGTCACTTTAACCTTTGATGAGCAGGCAATTGCAAGCTTTAAGCATCTTCAAAGCCCTTGGCCAAATCAAAAGCCAACATTTATTTGGCGCGATGATTACAGTAACTTAATGTCAGCACTTTAGGAGCAAACCAAATGACGAAGACTGACAAAACTTTATTCATCACGGGCGCAGGCGTCAGTGCTGAAAGTGGTATTCCCACCTTTCGTGGTGAAGATGGTTTTTGGACGATTGGTAGTCGCAACTATACACCGCAGCAAATGGCGACGCGCGATATGTATATGCACAACCCTGGTGAGTTTTTAAAATGGTATTACAATCGCTTTGCCACTTACCGCCACCACGGGCCTAATAAGGTGCATCATTGGCTTGCAGACAAAACCTTGATCACACAAAACATCGATGGCTTAGACGGTAAAGCCGGTAATCCTGATTACATTTCAATTCACGGTCGATTGGATGAAGTCACTTTATTTCATCACCAAGGCGATGAGGTTGAGCGTATTAAAGCCCCTTGGGATAAGGTGGATGAAGAAAACCTAGAAAGCTCGCTGCTTGAGTTATTTAAAATCGGTAAAAATGGGCCAATACTAAATGAATCATTAAAACCTTATGTACTGCTGTTTGATGAATACTACACTGAGTTATACGAAATCAGCCGTGCTCAGCAGCAAATGTTAGACGCTGAAAAAATGGTGTTTATGGGGACTTCGTTTAGCGTCAATATCACCAATATGGCATTAGAAATAGCCCGCCATAACAACATTCCGGTGGAAGTGGTCGACCCGAACCCGGCTCATATTTTACATTCTCAGGTTGAGTACTTTGCTATGACTGCGCAGGAGTATATCTCGCGCTAAAATAACCTGACCTCAAATTAAACTATTACATTAAATACAAAAAAGCCCTGAACTTGAATAAGTCAGGGCTTTATTATTTTCATAAAAATTGCAGTAAACGTTAGCTGAACAGTTTTTGTGGGATCTTGTGTATTTGCACTTGTACCGTGATCTCCTCACGGTCATGATATAAATGCTTAGCTTGCAAAGTATATTCAATCTCGTACTTAGGTAACTCTTCACGAATTAACTCTAAGCACTGATATACCTCTTCAAAGCGTTTCTTCATGGGTAGCTTTAAGTTAAAGATTAACTCGCTAGCAAAACCATTCACCATCCAATCTAACATTAGATTTGTTACTTTCTTTGGCTTCTCTACCATATCGCATACTAACCAAGTGTTATTGCGCTTTTCTGGTAAGTACTTAAAGCCATCTTCTCTGAAGTGCTTCACCTGACCTGAATCCATTAAATTCTGATTCATCGGCCCGTTATCTATGGCTGCTACAAACATGCCTCGGCGCACTAGCTGATAGGTCCAGCCTCCCGGGCACGCACCTAAGTCAACGGCACGCATACCAGGCTGTACACGCTGTTCCATTTCTTCTGGCGGCACAAAAACGTGAAAGGCTTCGTCTAGTTTCAACGTTGAGCGACTCGGTGCATCACTTGGCATACGTAGACGCGGAATACCCATAAAGAAAGGCGAGTTATTACTCGGGAAAGAGAAACCCACAAATGCCGTATCGTTTGCTAAAAACATCACATGTAATACTGGGCGGTTCTTCTTTACTGCACGAGTCAGCTTGTTTTGCTTTTCTAGGCTTTTCGCAAGCGGCGTTGAAAACTTCTTACAGAATTTTGAAAGCTCTTTGCCTTCATTGGTATCTGGGGTTTCTACACGCAGCTCGCCACATAATGGAAAATCAGCCACCACAGCTTTTACTTCACTGACACGATCTTCTATCGACATGTTGCTGACAAATACACCTGCAAACCACTGTCTTGCGAATACTAAGCTTTGAAAGTCGATTTTCTTAATAAGCAATTCTGCATCGCTTGCTGCATAGGTTTCAAAACTCACATAACCCGTATTAGGTTTGGCTTTAACATAGCCTGCAACGCCTTGTAAGGCTGCATGATGGTTAATTTCAGCTGCGGCATCACTTTCAAAGCCACTACGACAATAAATCACAACACTCGACATAGGTGTTCTCAAATCTCTTTAATTAAAATTTATGCTTGGCTGCTTTAATCATCAAAAGCAACCAACCTAAAATGAAGCACACGCCGCCAATTGGCGTGATCGGGCCTAAAAAGCGCCATTCGGTCAGCGCCAGCAAATATAAGCTGCCACTGAATAAAATGGTGCCAAAGGTAAATAACCAACCTGAAGCATTCAGTTTTAAACCTTGTTTAATCAGCATCGCCACTAATATCAGGGCTAAGCCATGAAACATTTGGTATTCGGCAGCGGTTTTGAAAATATCGACCGCATACTCAGAGGCATGTTTCTTCAAACCATGAGCGGCAAAAGCGCCTAGTATCACCGATAACATGCAATATGCACTGCCTATCAATAAAAATAGTTTAGTCATTCAGGTGTTGCTCTATAAATTCTGCGGTGGCTTTTGCAGCGTCCAGACGATGTGCTTCTTCGCTAAAGCCACTTTTCTTTCGTGGTTTTAGTGAATGATCGCCATCGGCAAAAAATTGAAACATCGGTGCTTTAGCAAATGACATTTGCGCTAGTTCAGCTTGTGTGCCAAAGGTATCTCGCTCACCTTGCAACACTAAAAACGGGCAAGGAATATCTGCAAAATGATCTGTTCTCAGTTTTTCTGGTTTGCCTGGTGGGTGGAACGGATAACCCATAGCAATCACGCCTTTTACAGGTAAAGAGTGCTCTGTCACTAACAATGAGGCCATTCTGCCGCCCATTGATTTGCCACCTATAAATAGAGGTAAATCAGTATCGACTGATGCTAATACTTTTTCGAAGTAGGCAAGTAACTTAGGCGCTCTATCCGGTGGACGGCGCTTACCGGTTTCTTTGGCAACTTGCATATATTCAAAATCGAATAAACCAACTTGAATGCCATGCTCAGTCAGCTTATTAGCCATATCTTGCATAAACTCAGAGTCACTACCTGCCCCCGCCCCGTGGGCAAAAATAAATTGTGCTTTAGGGTTATCAGCTTTAATCCATTGGATCATTCTTGTTCCTCTTGCTCAACCATACTGAGCATCCACTCTTTAAACGAAACGATTTTACCTAACTCAGCTTGCGCCTCTCTCACGACTAGGTAAAACGCGTTTTTACTTTCTAAACTATGACTAAATGGAATAACTAAGCGGCCCGCATCTAAATCAGGTTTTGCTAATACACTGTTACCCAGTGCAACGCCTTGACCGTGGATAGCCGCCTGTAACACCATGGATGAGTGGCTAAAAATAGGCCCTTGGTTCACTGGTACATCACGTACCCCAGCGGTTTTCATCCACGCTTTCCAAGGTCGACGTGACGTATCATGCAATAAGGTGTGCTGGCTTAAATCTGATGGTGCATGGAGCGGCTTGGGGCCGGTTAGTAAAAACGGACTACATAAAGGCACCAAATACTCTTTATGAAGCTGATAGGCCTCTACCCCGTTCCAGTTACCACGGCCATAGTAAATAGCCACGTCTACATCATCCGTTAACGAGTTTTCTTCATCGTCTTGGGCTTTTATTCGCACATCAATTTCGGGATGAAGTTCATGGAACTTACTTAATCGAGGTACCAACCATTGAATAGCAAAGCTTGGTGTTAAACACACCGTCAATGACCCTTTTGCGCCACGCGCTAATAACCTATCAGTGGCATCAACGAGCTGATTAAAAATTTCTTTTATGTCTAAGTAATATCCCTGCCCTTCTTCTGTCAGGAGCAAAGAACGGTTTTTTCTTAGAAAAAGCTTTAACCCTAAATGCTCTTCAAGGGTTTTAATTTGGTGACTGACAGCAGCTTGCGTGACATACAATTCTTCTGCAGCTTTGGTAAAGCTCAAATTACGTGCCGCAGCTTCAAAAGCTTTTAGGGCGTTTAATGGCGGGAGTCTTCTAGACATAATTCTTTAAACCAAACTAAAGAGCAGCAAATTTGCTGCTCTTTATAATTATTATAAGTCGGCTGCGCTTGTATCTAGTGGTTCGAAGCTTTTCACTAAATCGTCCACCGCTTTCATTTGCTTTAAGTAGCCCTCTAACTTAGCCAGTGGTAATGCACAAGGGCCGTCACACTTTGCTTCATTTGGATTTGGGTGTGCTTCAATAAATAAACCAGCTAGACCCAACGCCATACCACTACGCGCAAGTTCAGTTGCCTGAGCACGACGACCATCAGCAGAATCAGAACGACCACCTGGGCGTTGTAGCGCGTGTGTTGCATCGAACATCACAGGTGCCATGTGCTTCATGTCATCCATGCCCAGCATATCAACTACTAGATTATTGTAACCAAAGCTACTACCACGCTCACATAAAATGACTTGGTCGTTACCCGCATCATTGAGCTTTTTGATGATATGACGCATTTCATGTGGCGCTAAGAATTGCGGTTTTTTCACATTAATCACAGCGCCTGTTTTTGCCATCGCCACAACTAAATCTGTTTGACGTGCTAAAAACGCTGGAAGTTGGATAATATCGGCCACTTCAGCAACTGGAGCTGCTTGAAATGGTTCGTGCACATCGGTGATCACAGGGACATTGAAAGTCTTTTTAATCTCTTCGAAAATCTTCAGACCTTCTTCCATGCCTGGACCACGGTAAGAGTTGATTGAAGAGCGGTTTGCTTTATCAAAAGATGCCTTAAATACATAAGGGATGTTTAGCTTGCTGGTTACTTCAACATAGTGCTCAGCAATTTGCATCGCAAGATCACGTGACTCCAGCACATTCATACCACCAAATAATACAAACGGTTTGTCGTTTGCTACTTCAATATCTGCAACTTTTACGATTTGCGTGTTCATAATTTTCCTAAAAATTAACTGCCGATAATGCGTAGCAATTGCCCGCACAACCAAGCCATATATGTACCGAGTGCATAGCCTAATACAGCTAATAATACGCCAACTGGCGCAAGTGCTGGGTGAAAGGCTGATGCCACCACGGGTGCCGACGCCGCACCACCTATATTTGCTTTACTACCCACTGCCACATAAAACACTGGGGCTTTAATTATTTTTGCTACTAAGAATAACAAGCCAATGTGAACGGCCATCCAAATTAAACCAATAACTACATATTTAGGGGCTTCTACAATCTTGGTAATATCCATGTGCAAACCAATGGTTGCAACCAAGATATATAAAAAGCTTGAACCTATTTTTGAGGCCCCCACGGCTTCAAACTGCCTTGCTTTTGTGAAAGACAAACCTAAGCCAACCGTAGTAACAAGTACGATAATCCAAAATAGTTTGCTGTGAAGAGAGAACTTTTTCAGCTCAGGAAAGTGCTCGACAAAGAAAGGAACCAACAAGTCTGCTGCGAAATGCGCAAGGCCCGTAGCACCAAAAGCAAAGGCGATTAAAATCATGATATCGCGCAGTTCTGGTTTGCGAGCATGTTCTGCTTCAAACTTTTGAACTTTATCAATTAAGCGATCAATTGAGCTAGTATCTGCCCCAGTGGCTGCATCAATTTGTTTATGTCTCGCAGCAAGGTAAAGCAAACCTGCCATCCATAAGTTGGCAACGACGATGTCAACAGTCACCATGATGGTAAAGATTTCACCACCTGCACCGTAGATTTCTTTCATGGCAACCATATTAGCACCACCACCAATCCAGCTACCAGCCAGTGCTGCCATGCCTCGCCATACCGCCTCTGGGCCTGCCACACCTAACAACTCGGGCATAAACGTGGCCGTTGCCAATAACGCGATAGGACCACCAATCACTACACCAACTGTGCCTGTCAAAAACATGATGATGGCTTTTTTACCTAAACCGGCAATCGATTTTAAATCAATACTTAAGGTCAATAAGACTAAACATGCTGGCAATAAAAAGTACTTAGCAACTGAGTACACATCGTTGTTATTACCATCTACAATACCAAAGGTATTTAATAATGATGGTAAGAAGTAACACATCAGCAGCGCTGGTACATATTTATAAAACTTACTCCAAAATCCCTCTTTTAAGTTCGACGTGTAAAACACAAACCCTAAAATGATGGCTAGGAGACCTAAGATTACCGCGTTATTGGTGATCAGCGCAGTGCTTGCTTCCATGTTAAATACCTTTGTTATTATTAATGCATCACATGGTGATGATCTGAAAGTTCTTCAATTTGATGCTGAATAATTTCGATTGTCGGATCATCCGGACATTCATCGACGAAAAACTGTAAATCTGCCTTTGCCAATTTTGGACAATTAATCTGATTTAGCAAATACCCTCTATCGCGCCTTTCATAGGGGTCGTCACCTATCAACTCCATTAGCTGCTCAACACAACTTAGCGCATGACCGAATTTATCAGCGGTAATAAACGCCCACTTTTGCTGTGCTAAATAAAGTTTAAATGCCTCGTCACCAAATAATAACTCATGTGGTTCCTCTTCTTTACTGGCATTTTCTGGGTTGATATACCAAGTCTGATTACCACCACATGGTTCAACCATATAACCTTCTTCAGCACTCAGGGCGATATGCACCATGATTTCTCCCTGATGAAAAGACATGTTCACATCAAGATGCGCGCGCTGCAGTAAATGAGTCAAAATGATCGCAAGTGACGTTGCATTACCAGTGCGCATTTTTAAGACATGATTCACACTGTTAAGTTTAAACTCAGCTTCTTCTTGATTACAGCCACTGAACAACCAGCGGGTATAAAACGCATCTAATAACGCATCAATCAGAGTATGAGTTTCGGTATGCTGATGGCATATTTGATCAACTTCGAACTCAAGTTCTGCTAGTTGGCAGTAACTTTCTTCTAAATTGATCTGCGCATCCCATTGACGCTCTGCATCAATGCATCTAAATAACGTATGCTGTGGTATGTAGTCTGCACTACTGTCTTGTTCATCGAACCAGATATCAGTCATAAATACCAAAGACCTTAACTTATTACACTTACATATTAATCGGCTAGTCTAACATTTTTTAGAGCATTTAATGTAGCGTCACAGTAAGGCAATTTACTGTTAATTGATTTCAAAAGGGTTTATCTAATAGAAAATAGACAGGAAAGGAGTAGGCAAAGCCTACTCAAAGACATTTAAAGTACCAATGAAGCCTTGCTACCGGCAAGATAACCGATGAGTATCAAAGACACCGTCACTGCAGCTAATGCGATTACCTGGGTCTTAAATTGCGTCGATTTCGCAACCACAAAACCTAGGCCAATGTACGCAATCACTAAAACGATTTTTTCGATTAGCCAAGGCTGTTGTAAGGGGTTCATGCTCGCCACAACTAGTAAAGCAACCGCTGATACTAACAATAATGTGTCTATCACGTGGCTACCAATAAATACCAATTTATTCTTTGCTAACTTACCAGACATAAAACGAGATACTGTTCTCGTGTAAAACAAAATTATACTCAATAGTGCGAACATCACATGAGTATGCTTAATTGCAATATATTCCATTTTTTAACTACTCGGTTTATCAGGATATTTTATTAAAATAGCTTCTAAATCGTCGATGATATTATTAAATACATCGACCAGTTTAGGATCAAAATGCTTACCTTTTTGAGCATTGATTTCTGTTACGACCTGCTCCAACTCCCAGGCTGGTTTATAACATCGCCTATGTCTAAGTGCATCATACACATCGGCAAGTGCTACTATACGGCCATAGATATGGATATCTTCGCCCTTCTTACCGTTTGGATAACCTGAACCGTCCCATTTTTCGTGGTGATCTTTAGCGATAATTGCGCCAGCATTAACAATTTCTCGGCGTGAATCTTTTAGGATTTCATAGCCTTTTTCAGCATGGGTTTGCATCACTTGCCACTCTTGATCTTCAAGCTTATCAGGCTTATTTAAAATCGCATCAGGAATACCCACCTTACCCACATCATGAAGTGGCGAGGCCATACGCACTAACTCGGCATCTCGCCTCGATAAACCATAAGCATCAGCAAGTGCATAACAAATGTGTGCAACACGTTTAACATGGTTGCCCGTCTCTGTAGAGCGCTGTTCTAGTGCTTCACTGAGCCTGTAAACCAGTTCTTGCTGGGTGTCTTCAACTTCGGCCTGCAGTTGCACATTCTCATAAGCCAGTTGCACGTTCTGCGAAAAGATTTCAATTAAATGTTTTTGTGTATCGGTAAGAAAATCAGGAATGCCTGATACAAACAACATAGAGCTGTGATTAAACTCACTGGTACAGTAAGCAAATAAATAATTATCTTTATAAACTATGCTTTTTTCTTGTAGTGCAGTAGAACAAGCTTGGAGTTGCTCTTGAGTAAGCACTTCGGAAATCGGTTTCCCTTCACAAGATTCAAACTCACCCCGTCCAGTAAATACCACCAGTTGATCTGCATTGTGCGTTGAATCATTGCTAGCAACGAGTGATGTGGCATAGATAGCTTCATCGACAGTGCCTAGTAACGAGGTCAACTGCTGAACTACACCTTTAATAAAATGATCAAGTGAATGGGTAGAAAAAATATCTCGAGAAGCACAAATGATCTTTTCTAGTCCTTGGCGAGACTGCTCTATGGCTAATATGTCACGGTAAGAGCGCAAACTCGACATCACGACTGTAAATAACTTCTGTGCTGTCAGTTCTGTCTTAGATTTATAGTCGTTGATGTCATAATTAACGATAACCTGTCTCTCAGGCGCTTGGCCTGGTTGACCGGTTCTTAAAATGATACGAATGTGATTGTTTTTTGCGGTTTCTCGAATGAACTTAGCAACTTGTAAACCCGCATCGTCAGTTTCCATCACCACATCAAGTAATACAATTGCAGCATCTGGATGCGCTTGGATCACTTTACGCGCTTCCTCACCTGAGTATGCACTAATGAACTCTAACCGTTTCTTTTGAAACTCGAAGTCACTTAAAGCAAGCTTTGTCACCGCGTGAACTTCAGGCTCATCATCAACAACAATTACTTTCCAAACGCCATTGCTATCGGGCTCTACAACATCGTTTGGCTCATCTGAAAACAAAAAATCATCCATACGCGGGATCCTATTTACACACAGGGCTTTATTATTGCTTGCCTTGCCATTGGGCCATGGTTACTCGATCACAGCCTGCCATATCTTTTATAGTAAGTATATTGCTATACGCCATTTGTGCAAAAAACTCTTTTAATAACAGCGCTTGTTGATAACCATGTTCAATCAGTAAATATCCATTAGGTGCCAGATATTGCCGCGCTTGCTCAATGATTAGCTTAATATCTGCCATACCATTATCTGGTGCAACTAATGCACTTTTTGGTTCAAAACGCACATCACCTTGGCTTAAATGCTCATCAAGTTCATCAATATACGGCGGATTACTGACAATAAGATCAAATTGTTGGCTTGGTACAGCACTGAACCAATCGCTTTGCATAACGGTGACATTATTTAAGGCGAGTTTTTGTTGGTTTCGCTTTGCAAGCGCAACGGCTTGCTCAGAATAGTCGACCGCAGTGACCTGCCAATTAGGCTGCTCTGATGCCAGCGATAAAGCAATGGCACCGGTGCCAGTCCCCAAATCAAGCATTTTTGTATCTGCAGGTAAATCTAAACTCAACGCTTTTTCAACTAGTGTTTCGGTATCAGGTCTTGGAATTAACGTAGAATTATTGACTTCAAGTTCTAAACTCCAAAACTCGCGCACACCGACTAAATGAGCGACAGGGTGACCTGTTTCTCGCTCTGCGATCAGCTTCTCAAATGCGCTCAATTGCACATCAGTAAGTTCGGCTTCAGGCCAAGCAAATAGATAGCTTTTGGGCTTTTCAAGAACATGAAGCAATAAAACTTCAGCGTCTAGTTTTGGTGAGTCAGAGGTATTTCGAAGAGTTTGGGTTGCCCAAGCGATTGCTTGGGCGACGGTTAGGTTTTCCACGATTACTCGTCACCCATTGCTGCTAATAAGTCAGCTTGGTGCTCAAGTAATAATGGATCAATCACGGCACCTAGTTCACCAGCTACAATCTCATTCAGACGGTAAAGTGTTAGGTTAATGCGGTGATCGGTAATACGACCTTGCGGGTAGTTGTAAGTACGAATACGCTCTGAACGGTCACCACTACCTACTAGGTTACGACGTTCAGATGCCTCAGCTGCTTGGCGCTTTTCATCTTCAGCTTGTTGTAGGCGTGCACCTAGTACAGAAAGTGCTTTAGCGCGGTTTTTGTGCTGAGAACGCTCATCCTGACATTCAACAACCACACCTGTCGGAATGTGTGTGATACGAATTGCAGAATCCGTTTTGTTAACGTGCTGACCACCGGCACCCGATGCACGGAAGGTATCTACTTTTAAATCTGCTGGGTTAATTTGAATCGCTTCAGCTTCAGGGATTTCAGCCATTACTGCTACCGTACATGCAGACGTGTGAACACGGCCTTGAGATTCAGTTTCAGGCACACGTTGAACACGGTGCGCACCCGATTCAAACTTCAATTTACCGTAAACACCTTCACCACTGATGTGCGCGATAACTTCTTTATAGCCACCATGCTCGCCTTCGTTGGTGCTAACAACCTCAACTTTCCACTTTTGCGTTTCAGCATAGCGGCTGTACATGCGGAATAAATCACCAGCGAAAATTGCGGCTTCATCACCACCTGTACCTGCACGCACCTCAAGATAAACATTGTGGTTATCTTTCGGATCTTTTGGCAGCATCAAAATTTGTAGTTCATCTTCAAGGGCCACAATGGCTGCTTTTGCTTCTTTATATTCTTCTTGCGCCATCTCACGCATATCAGGATCAGAGTCCTTCAGCATTTCTTCAGCTGTCGCCACATCGTCTTGGGCTTGCTGGTAAGAAGCAAACGCTTTAACTACGTCTTCAAGTTCTGAGTATTCTTTTGATAAGGCACGGAAACGATTTTGATCGCCAATAACTTCTGGATCACTTAGCATCGCTTGCACTTCTTCATAGCGCTCAGCTAAGGTCTCTAATTTACGATATACAGACTCTTTCATTAATTTACTTTTCCTGCTCGATTCCTAATGTTTGTTTAAGCACGGCCAATTTATCGATATCACCCTCTTGCGCCGCGGCCTGTATTGCCCGAGTTGGTGCGTGAGTTAAACGATTTGTGAGCTTGTTAGCCAATTCAAGCAACACTTTTTCGGCTGATTTGCCTGATTGTAGCTGATTTACAGCCTTTTCTACTAATTCTGTTTTTACTTCTTGCGCCGAGTCTCGATACTGTCGAATAACATCAATCGACCCTTGTGAACGTTGCCACTTTGCAAATTCATGGGTTTTTTGCAGTATGATTTCTTGCGCTTGCTCTGCCGCTTGCTCACGGCTTGCCATGTTTTCGTTGACGATGGCTTGTAAGTCATCAACTGAGTAAAGGTAAGCCGCATCTAACTCGCCTACCTGACTTTCAATATCTCTCGGTACCGCAATATCAACAAACAACATTGGCTTATAACGGCGTTGTTTAAGTGCTTGCTCAACCATACCTTTACCGATGATAGGCAACGTACTAGCCGTTGAACTAATGACAATATCAGCGTCATGTAATTTTTCTGGTAATTGCGCCAATGAAATCACATCCGCTTCGACTTCTTCAGCTAAGTTTTTAGCACGCTCAATTGTTCTATTCGCAACCGTGATGGCTTTTGGGTGTTGTTGATATAAGTGTCTGGCAACCAACTCGATGGTCTCACCTGCGCCAATTAATAACACCTTGGTTTTATCTAGTTGACCATAAATGTGTTTAGCTAAGTTAACTGCCGCATAGGCAACAGATACTGCACTGGCACCAATATCGGTTTCAGTTCTTACTTGCTTGGCGACTGAAAAAGTTTTTTGAAATAAACGCTCAAAAGTGGGTAACACACAGTCATGCTGCTTTGCACTGTTGTAAGACTGTTTGATCTGACCAAGGATCTGTGGCTCGCCTAACACTAAAGAATCCAAACCACAGGCTACGCGCATTAAATGATTTATGGCGTCTTGGTTTTGATGAATGTAGACATTATCTTCAAGTTGTTCAGTGTCGATACAGTGAAAATCAGCTAACCATTTGAGAAGCGCTTGGGAATTGCTATGCTCAAGGCTACAATACAGCTCAGTTCGGTTACAGGTCGAGACAATCACGGTCTCTTTAAACTGCTCAGAGCTCGCCAATTGCGACAATGCGTTTGATAATTGCTCAGGTGAAAACGCCACTTTTTCGCGTAATTCAACTGATGCTGTTTTGTGATTAATACCAAGTGCGATAATGGTCATAGCTACCAATAAATTGCTCGAGCCCTGCTAGAAAGCCGAGAATTTTATCAAACATCCTGCAAATATGGAAAGGAAGGAACAACATTTGAAACAAATTCATTTGATTTTGCTCATGTTTTTTTTATTTATCAGTGGCTGTGCCCAACGAATAACAGAGCAAGACGCCCCCCAGACTGATTGGCGGTCGCAATTAGAGGCACAAAAAAACTGGAAAGCCAGTGGCAAAGTCGCGTTTATAGCCCCCGATGATCGACAATCTGTCAACTTTAATTGGCAACTGAAAGAAAGTCGTCAGCATCTAATTTTATCTAGCTTTATTGGCACGCAATTACTCGAATTAGTCGAGCATGAAGATCACAGTGAAATGGCTTTTCAAGATGAGCAATATATTGACCAAAGCAGCAGTGAACTAATCACAAGAATAAGTGGCTTTCAATTACCTTTTGAGAAAGCACCACTTTGGTTAACCGGTGCCATTCGTAGTGACAATAATCAATATGATCCGCAATCACGGCTTAAGTCTGCAAAGTGGACAGATGAACAAGGTAAAACATGGCTTATTAACTACCAAAGCTACCAAATGGTTGATGGCTTTTGGGTACCAAAACGAATTTCACTTACCCAAGATAAATTAAGAATAAAAATTCAACTCAATTCATGGCAATTTAATAATGAATAATTTGACTCTAACAGCACCAGCAAAACTTAATCTGTTTTTACATATCAATAATCAACGGGAAGACGGCTATCATGAATTAGAAAGTTTGTTTACCTTTTTAGATTTTGGTGACGAATTAGAGTTCAACTTAACGAATGACAACCAAATTAGTATTATTGGTGATACCAATAATATCAAAACCGAAGACAACCTGATCTTTAAAGCGGCTCAAGCCTTGTTGCCATACAAGCAAACAGAGCAAGGCGTATCGATTGGCTTAAAAAAATGTTTGCCCATGGGCGGTGGTGTTGGTGGTGGTTCATCCGATGCAGCAACCACTTTATTAGCGCTAAATTCATTGTGGCAATGTCACTTAGACCTAAACACCTTGGCAGAAATAGGCTTAACACTTGGTGCGGATGTACCTGTCTTCATCAATGGTAAAACCGCCATTGCACAAGGCGTTGGTGAAAAACTCAATGCCGTTGAGATTGAGCACAAATGGTATTGCGTGGTGTTCCCCAACGTGCATATTAGTACGGCAAAAGTCTTCACTCATCCTGATTTACCAAGAAATACCCCTAAACTAACCAGTCAGTGGTTTATGGAAAATACCACTAACGATTGTGAAGCTCTGGTTAAAAAGCTCTACCCCGAGGTTGAAAAGACCCTGCAGTGGTTGCTAAAATACGGCCCGTCAAGAATGACTGGGACGGGAGCGTGTTGTTTTGTCGAGCTAGACTCTGAGCAAAGCGCACGGCGTGTACTCTCTGAATTACCCAATGCTTGGCAAGGGTTTATCGCCCCAAGCCATGCTGTATCACTGGCCCATCGCCAGTTAGCGTCATGGCTTAAAGAGTAGAAGTAAAATTGTTTAAGTTAGCCTGTTTTGACAACGTCATTGCATGTTAGTCCAAAAAATTTCAGTGCCTGAGGAACCCTACCGTGCCTGACATGAAGCTCTTCGCTGGTAACGCAACGCCTGAGTTAGCTCAAAAAATTGCGAAACGTTTATTCATCGAGTTAGGTGATGCTGTTGTTGGTCGTTTTAGTGACGGCGAGATCAGTGTTCAAATCAATGAGAACGTACGTGGATCGGATGTTTTCATTATTCAATCAACCTGTGCCCCTACAAACGACAACTTAATGGAACTGATCGTGATGGTTGACGCTTTGCGTCGTGCATCAGCGGGTCGTATCACAGCTGTTATTCCTTACTTCGGTTATGCGCGTCAAGACCGTCGTGTTCGCTCAGCCCGTGTACCAATCACAGCTAAAGTAGTTGCAGACTTCCTTTCAAGCGTTGGTGTTGACCGCGTATTGACTGTAGATCTGCACGCAGAACAAATTCAAGGTTTCTTCGATGTACCTGTAGACAATGTTTTTGGTAGCCCTGTGCTGCTTGAAGATATGCAATCGCGTAACTTCGATGATGTTGTTGTTGTGTCTCCAGACATTGGTGGTGTTGTACGTGCTCGTGCAATTGCAAAGTTACTAAATGATACTGATCTTGCTATCATCGACAAACGTCGTCCGAAAGCAAACGTATCTCAAGTTATGCACATCATTGGTGATGTAGAAGGCCGTGACTGTATCATCGTTGACGACATGATCGACACAGGTGGTACATTATGTAAAGCAGCAGAAGCACTTAAAGAGCATGGCGCTAAACGTGTATTTGCTTATGCAACGCACCCTGTACTTTCTGGCGCTGCGGCAGAAAACCTTCGCAACTCTGTTATTGATGAAGTTATCGTAACTGACTCAATCACGTTAAGTGATGAGCTTCGTTCAATCGATAAAATTAAAGTATTGACCCTTGCAGACATGCTGGCTGAAACAATTCGCCGCATCAGCAACGAAGAGTCAATCTCGGCAATGTTTACACACTAAACAACGCCCACTTTAACAAAAAGCACCTTCGGGTGCTTTTTTTGTTTAATTTACCATCCAGCGGTGGTATAGTAGCGCGCCTTTTTAAGGTAGAGGATTTGGTCGCGAGTCCTCTAATCATTAATTTAACTTTTATTTTGGAGACATCCATGTCTAACGAATTATACACTTTAGAAGCAGAAGTACGTGAAGTTTTAGGTACTGGTGCGAGCCGCCGCCTACGTCACGCTGATAAAGTACCAGCGATCCTTTACGGTGCTGGTAAAGATGCAGTTGCTTTAACGCTTGACCACAACAAAGTAATCAAAGCACAAGAAGATGAAGGTTTCTACACTCACATCCTTACACTAAACATCGGTGGTGAGTCTGTTGAAGCGATCCTTAAAGACATCCAACGTCACCCGTTCAAGCCTAAAGTAACTCACTTAGACTTCCAACGTGTTGACGCTGCTCACAAGATCCACACTAAGGTTCCTGTACACTTCATCAACGAAGAAGCTGCTGCGAAAGGTGGTAACACTATCGCTCACCACGTAACTGAAATCGAAATCACTTGTTTACCAGCTCAACTTCCTGAGTTCGTAGAAGTAGACGTAGCTGCAATCGAAGTTGGTGCAACTGTACACCTTTCTGACGTAGCTCTACCTGCAGGTGTTGTTTCAGTAGAACTAGCTAAAGGTGCAGACCACGACCAAGCAGTTGTTACTGTAAACGCTCCTAAAGGCGCTGCTTCTGAAGAAGCTGAAGAAGCTGCAGAATAATTTCTAAGGTGTTAGCACCTTGAATACTATTCAAATGCTTGTGGGCCTGGCTAATCCAGGCCCCGAATATGCTCAAACCCGTCATAATGCCGGTGCGTGGTTCATAGAAGAACTGGCAAAACGCTACAATTGCATCCTCAAACCTGATTCAAAACATCACGGCATCACTGGCAAAGTGATAATCAACAACCAAGAATTCAAACTGCTTATTCCTACAACTTATATGAACTTAAGTGGGAAAGCAGTATCAAGCCTTGCTAATTTTTACAAAATCCCAGCTGAAAATATTTTAGTTGCCCATGACGAAATGGACATGGAACCGGGGATCGCCAAAATCAAAAAAGGCGGTGGTCACGGTGGTCATAATGGCTTGAAAGACATTATTGCGAAAATGGGCAATAACAAAGAATTTATGCGTTTACGTGTTGGTATTGGTCACCCTGGACACAGAGATAAAGTGACAGGCTGGGTTTTAGGTAAAGCGCCTCAAGCCGACCAAGAAAAAATCGACGCTGTGGTTGATGAAGCTGTTCGCTGTATGGAAATTTTAGCAAAAGACGGTGTGTTAAAAGCACAAAACAGACTACATTCATTTAAGCCGTAAAATCGCTTACGGCAACAATTTGATTAACTGAAGGTTCAAAATTATGGGTTTTAAATGTGGCATTGTAGGTTTACCTAACGTTGGTAAATCAACCCTATTTAATGCATTAACTAAAGCGGGAATTGAAGCCGCAAACTTTCCGTTTTGTACAATCGAACCAAACACAGGCGTTGTTGCCGTGCCAGATCCGCGTTTAGACCAACTGGCTGAGATTGTTAATCCACAAAAAACAATCGCAACAACCATGGAGTTCGTTGATATTGCGGGTCTTGTAAAAGGCGCGTCAAAAGGTGAAGGTTTAGGTAACCAATTCCTTGCCAATATTCGTGAAACGGATGCCATTGGTCATGTTGTTCGTTGTTTCGAAGATGAAAACATTGTTCACGTATCTGGCAAAGTAAATCCAGCTGATGATATTGATGTTATCAACACTGAACTTGTTTTAGCAGACATGGAAGCTGCGGATCGCGCAGCTCAACGCAATGCTAAAAAAGCGAAAGGCGGCGATAAAGAAGCTAAATTCCAGAACGAAGTACTTGAAAAAGTGAAAGCGCATTTAGATGAAGGCTTAACACTGCGTTCTTTAGAGCTTAGTAAAGAAGAACTCGCTGCAATTAAGCCGCTTAACTTCTTAACAATTAAGCCAACCATGTATATTGCGAACGTTACTGAAGATGGTTTTGAAAATAACCCATTCTTAGAGCAAGTTCGTGAGATTGCTGCAAATGAAGATGCAGTTGTGATCCCTGTGTGTGCTGCAATTGAATCTGAGCTTTCAGAGCTAGAAGAAGAAGATAAGTTAGAGTTTATGGCTGATCTTGGTCTTGAAGAGCCAGGTCTTAACCTTGTGATCCGTGGTGGTTACGAGCTACTTAAATTACAGACTTACTTCACTGCTGGTGTAAAAGAAGTACGTGCATGGACTATCCCTGTAGGTGCAACAGCGCCACAAGCTGCAGGTAAGATCCATACAGACTTCGAACGTGGCTTTATTCGTGCGCAAACAATTGGTTTTGATGATTATATCGAATTCAAAGGCGAAAGCGGTGCGAAAGACGCAGGTAAAATGCGTCAAGAAGGTAAAGAATACATTGTTAAAGATGGCGATGTGATGAACTTCCTGTTCAACGTTTAATCGCTTTAACTGAGTGTTTTGAAAAGGAGACTTGATGTCTCCTTTTTTATTTTCTAAAAACAGCTCACTTTTTATCTTTTTATGGTTCATATTCAGCCATTTCGCGCAATTAATCCGCAAAAGAACTTTAATGACAACTTTTTTGCAAAAAAGGTGTTGACGAGTTTGGAGCATATCAGCATAATACGCCCCGCACCAGCGATGGTGACAAACTAAAAAGAGATGGCTATGTAGCTCAGCTGGTTAGAGCACATCACTCATAATGATGGGGTCCCCTGTTCAAATCAGGGCATAGCCACCATGCTTTTTAGAGTTGATTAGCAACTATAAAACTAACTACCTTGTAGTGCGGAAGTGGCGGAATTGGTAGACGCGCTGGATTTAGGTTCCAGTATCTTCGGATGTGAGAGTTCAAGTCTCTCCTTCCGCACCATGTTCTTAAAGTTTGAACTAAAAAAGCTTTTACTACCTTTAGTTGGAGTATCGCCAAGCGGTAAGGCAGCGGGTTTTGATCCCGCCATTCCCAGGTTCAAATCCTGGTACTCCAGCCAACATTGCGGAAGTGGCGGAATTGGTAGACGCGCTGGATTTAGGTTCCAGTATCTTCGGATGTGAGAGTTCAAGTCTCTCCTTCCGCACCATGTTCTCGATTAGAACTAAAATAATCAACTACCTTAGTTGGAGTATCGCCAAGCGGTAAGGCAGCGGGTTTTGATCCCGCCATTCCCAGGTTCAAATCCTGGTACTCCAGCCAAATGGCTATGTAGCTCAGCTGGTTAGAGCACATCACTCATAATGATGGGGTCCCCTGTTCAAATCAGGGCATAGCCACCATTTTCTTTAAAGAAAATATGCGGAAGTGGCGGAATTGGTAGACGCGCTGGATTTAGGTTCCAGTATCTTCGGATGTGAGAGTTCAAGTCTCTCCTTCCGCACCATGTTCTTGATTAGAACTAAAATAATCAAACTACCTTTAGTTGGAGTATCGCCAAGCGGTAAGGCAGCGGGTTTTGATCCCGCCATTCCCAGGTTCAAATCCTGGTACTCCAGCCATCTCTTTTGAGATAGAAATGCGGAAGTGGCGGAATTGGTAGACGCGCTGGATTTAGGTTCCAGTATCTTCGGATGTGAGAGTTCAAGTCTCTCCTTCCGCACCATGTTCTTAAAGTTTGAACTAAAAAAGCTTTTACTACCTTTAGTTGGAGTATCGCCTCGCCACGAAGTGGAAGCGGTAAGGACAGAAGAGAGAGGTTTTGATCCCTCACTCATTCATCCCCAGATTTAAGTCTTGAGACCAGCAGAAAGTTAAAATTTTGTTGGAGTATCGCCAAGCGGTAAGGCAGCGGGTTTTGATCCCGCCATTCCCAGGTTCAAATCCTGGTACTCCAGCCAATCTCTTACGAGAAAAAACATTGCGGAAGTGGCGGAATTGGTAGACGCGCTGGATTTAGGTTCCAGTATCTTCGGATGTGAGAGTTCAAGTCTCTCCTTCCGCACCATGTTTTCGAAAATTATCTAATCACCCTACCCTATAAATAAATCATCTATAATTTCCCAGTCTAAGTTTTATATCATTTTTCTCGCATACTTTTTTACACGCACAAAAAAAGCGAACCTTAGTCCGCTTCAATCAAAGAAATTGACTGATTAAAAATCACCGCCCATCGCATGCTTTAACACTTGCTTCTTCAGGACACCTGCATTGTCAGCCACTTTTAATGCTAAATTGCGAAGATGCTTTAATGGTTTTATGTCATTCGAGAAGCCAAAGTAACACGCATCCATCATGCTCATCATTGCCAAATTATCTAAACGACGTTTTTTCTCATATTTGTGCAAAGCTAAAGGGCAACCGAAATCGTCTGTCGATTCTAATGCTTCGGCTAGCGCAGCGACGTCTTTAAAGCCGAGGTTAACTCCCTGTCCTGCCAATGGGTTAATCGTGTGGGCTGCATCTCCCACAAGTACAACTCTACCTTGTGAATAAGTATTGGCATGTTGCCTAGCAAGCGGAAACACCGCCTTTTCTTCAACACTAAAGTCGCCAGGCAACGCAAAGAAGTTTGACTGAATTTCAGCTTTTAATTGTTCATTCGATAGTTGTTTCAATCTAGCAAGCTCAGCACTATCGTGATACCAAATTAAATTGGCATACGGTGCTTGCATAGGCAGAAACGCAATTGGGCCCGTCTGTTTAAATTGCTGCCATGTTTTTGTTTGCTGCGGTGCATCAATTTTTATTAGTACACCCATACAGCTTTGTTGATATTGCCAGCCTGTAACACCTATTCCAACTAAATGTCTTACCTGTGAGCGACCACCGTCAGCGGCAACAAGCAAATCAGCCGTGTAACTTTTGTTTTTATAATGCAGTGTAACGGTATCATCAACTTGCTCTATGCTCACTGGTAAACCATCAACTTGCTCAACTTGTATTTGCCATTGCTCAAATTGCGCCCATAAACTGGCTTGCGTTAAGCTGTTTTCGATAAGGTGGCCAAGGTGACTCGTACCAACTTCTTCACTATCAAATAACAATGAGTTTTTTGCTGACTCATAGGCTTCTAGCTGGGTATAAGGGGCAATTCTATTTTCTCTGAGTAAAGGCATTGCGCCTAACTCATCAAGTAAAGCTTCTGAAAAGCGGTTGATGGCAGAGATTCGAATATCAATTTTTTCACTCGCAAGCACCGCATGAGGGTCGATACACTGTTGCTCTAAAACTGTTACCGATGCGCCCTGTTTTGCTAGCTTAATTGCTGTAGCCGCACCGACCATGCCGCCACCGACTAAAACCACCTTGTTTTTCATCTATTTTGCCTCTTAAAAACAATGTCGACATTGTACCGCAAGCCACGCTAATTTGTCTGACTGTAATGTGCAAAATACGTTTCAATTTGATCACGCTTTGCAAAGTTAAAAACTATACTTGGCTAGATGTGCTTGGTCATATAAAATACGCGTCCTTTAAGTTGTGCGTATACTTTTTAGGTCTAAGCAAGTGGCCTAAATCAGAGTCCGAATTGAAAACGAGGCAATATTTCAATGAGTAAAAAATTGCATATTAAAACCTGGGGTTGTCAGATGAACGAGTACGACTCGCAGAAGATGGCTGACCTGTTAGATGCAACCAATGGTTATGAAGTAACCGAAGAAGCTGAACAAGCTGATGTTATCTTACTCAACACCTGTTCAATTCGTGAAAAAGCACAAGAGAAAGTGTTCCATCAACTAGGTCGCTGGAAGTTATTAAAAGATGACAACCCAGATCTAGTTATTGGTGTGGGTGGTTGTGTAGCTTCACAAGAAGGCGACACTATTCGTCAACGCGCACCGTTTGTTGATATCGTATTCGGCCCGCAAACATTGCACCGTTTACCTGAGATGATCAAGCAAGTACAAAGTAAGCAAGGTGCGGTTGTTGATATTTCATTCCCTGAAATTGAAAAGTTTGACCGTCTTCCTGAGCCTAAAGCAGAAGGCCCTACGGCATTCGTTTCAATTATGGAAGGCTGTTCTAAATACTGTACTTTCTGTGTTGTACCTTACACCCGCGGTGAAGAAGTAAGCCGTCCGTTAGATGATGTGTTACTAGAAGTTGCACAACTTGCTGAGCAAGGTGTACGTGAAGTTAACCTACTTGGCCAAAACGTAAATGCATTCCGCGGTGAAATGCACGACGGTGAAATCTGTTACTTCTCAGATCTACTACGTTACGTTGCTGCCATTGATGGTATTGACCGTATTCGATACACCACATCTCACCCAGTTGAATTCACGCCAGACATCATTGAAGCTTATGCTGACGTGCCTGAGCTTGTAGATCACTTACACTTACCGGTACAAAGTGGCTCTGACCGAGTTCTAAACCTTATGAAACGTGGCCATACAGCATTAGAGTACAAGTCAACTATTCGTAAGCTACGTAAGATTCGCCCTAACCTGTCAATGTCTTCTGACTTCATCATTGGTTTCCCGGGTGAAACAAACGCTGACTTTGAAGCAACAATGAATCTGATCAATGACATTGGTTTTGATATGAGCTTCAGCTTTATCTATTCAGCACGCCCAGGCACGCCTGCGGCAGATTTGCCTGATGATGTTTCAGAGCAAGAGAAGAAAGAGCGTCTTTACATTCTTCAAAACCGTATCAACCAAATGTCTCAAGATATTAGTCGTAAGATGTTTGATACTGAGCAACGTATATTGGTTGAAGGTCCATCGAAGAAAAACCCAATGGAACTGCGCGGTCGTACCGAAAACAACCGTGTTGTGAACTTTGAAGGTCCTCATTCGGTGATCGGTCAGTTCGTTGATGTACGTATTACCGAAGCTTTACCTAACTCTTTACGTGGTGAGCTAATTCGTACAGAATCAGAAATGAATTTAAGGAAAGATGTTTCACCTGCCGATATTTTAAATCGTGCGCCGTCGGAACCCGAAACCGATGAGTTAGGTGTTGCAACCTTTACACCTTAGTTAAATACAGATTGCGCCAGCACTTTTGCTGGCGCGGTTTTACAGGAAGCAATTTTGAGCAGTCAACTAAAGAATATTGAATTTTATTTAGAGCCCGCCGACAACGTTCGCCTTTCATCACTTTGCGGCCCTTTTGACGAGAATTTAAAACAAATAGAACGTCGCCTTGGGGTCGAAATCACACACAGAGACAACTGGTTTAAAGTGACTGGACAACCTGTTCAAGCTAAAGCCGCTACCGATATCTTAAAAGTTTTATACATTGATACTCAGCCTGTGCGTGGCGAAGTAAATGAAATTGAACCTGATAACGTGCACTTAGCGATCACTGAAGCAAACTGTCTAGAGCAAGATGCACCGAGTGTATGGAATGAAGAAGTTTATATTAAAACCCGCCGTGGTGTGATTAAGCCTCGCAATCCGAATCAAAGTCAGTATGTGGCTAATATTCTTCGTCATGATATCAGTTTTGGTATTGGTCCTGCAGGTACTGGTAAAACCTACCTTGCAGTTGCCGCTGCTGTTGATGCACTAGAACGTCAAGAAATTCGCCGCATCTTATTAACTCGCCCTGCGGTTGAAGCCGGTGAAAAGCTTGGCTTCTTACCTGGCGATTTAACACAAAAAATCGACCCATACCTGCGACCACTCTATGACGCATTGTTTGAAATGCTTGGCTTTGAAAAAGTTGAACGCTTAATTGAAAAAAATGTCATAGAAGTTGCACCGCTTGCCTATATGCGTGGTCGAACGCTTAATGATGCCTTTATTATTCTGGATGAAAGCCAAAACACCACCACAGAGCAAATGAAAATGTTCTTAACGCGTATCGGCTTTAATTCAAAGGCAGTGATCACAGGTGACATTACGCAAGTTGATTTACCTCGTGGAGCGCGCTCTGGTCTTCGTCATGCCATTGAAGTACTGAGTGATGTCGATGAGATTTCATTTAATTTCTTCAAGTCACATGATGTTGTTCGTCACCCGGTTGTGGCACGTATTGTTGAAGCATACGAGAAGAAAGAAGAATCTGAGCGAAAAGAAAAGGCCGAAAAAGAACGCCTTCGCAAAGAAGCGAAAACGAATCAAGCTGAGTAACGAACATGAGCGTTGAATTAGATTTACAAATTGCCTGTGAGTTTGAAGATTTACCTTCACATGAACAGTTTGAGTTATGGGCCGACAAAGCCCTATCTGCGTATCGTGAACATGCAGAGTTAACTATTCGTATTGCTGATGAAGCAGAAAGCCAAGAGCTTAACAGTCAGTATCGTGGTAAAGACAAGCCAACTAACGTGCTGTCTTTTCCATTTGATGCGCCACCAGGCATCGAACTCCCTCTTGTTGGCGACTTAATTATTTGCCCACAAGTTGTGAAAGCAGAGTCTATAGAGCAAGAAAAAAGCTTTCATGAGCACTTTGCTCATATGACAATTCATGGCTGCTTGCATTTACTTGGATTTGACCATATAAATGAACAAGACGCCATTGAGATGGAAGGCATCGAAAAAACATTATTAGCCGAATTGGGCATAGACGATCCATATCGTGATGATGCTTACTAAGTTCGACTAACAGAATTTTATTTAATTGGAGATATAAAAAGAAATGAGCGACGATAACTCGCAAAGTAGTCAGGGTTCTGCTGGCAAAAGCTGGCTAGGACGCATTACCCAGATGCTGCAAGGAGAACCCCAAAATAAAGAAGAGCTGGTTGAAGTCATCGCAGATGCGCAAGAGCGTGCACTCATCGACCCTGAGACCAAAGACATGATGGAAGGCGTATTAAGCGTCTCTGAACTTAAAGTTCGCGATATTATGATCCCTCGCTCTCAAATGATTACTTTAGATGTAGATGAGTCTCTAGAGCATCAACTACCGATTATGGTTGAATCATCACACTCTCGCTTTCCAGTGATCTGTGAAGACAAAGACCATGTTGAAGGTATTTTACTAGCTAAAGACTTACTGCCGCTGATTTTGGATAAATCTGATGCTCTACCGGCATTAAGAGAGTATCTTCGCCCAGCTATTGTGGTACCAGAAAGTAAGCGTGTTGACACCTTACTAAATGAGTTCCGACAAAAACGTTATCACATGGCTATTGTTATTGATGAGTATGGTGGTGTTTCTGGCCTTGTTACTATCGAAGACATTTTAGAAACCATCGTTGGCGAAATTGAAGATGAACATGATGATGATGAAGATCATGATGATATCCGCCAATTATCGAAGCACGTTTATACAGTTCAAGCGCTAACACCGCTTGATGAGTTCAATAACTTCTTTAATACAAGCTTCGATACTCAGGAGGCTGATACTATTGGTGGTATTATTCTTCATGCCTTTGGCCACATGCCGAGTCGTGGTGAAACAATCGACATCGAGCCACTACAGTTTAAAGTAACAAACTCTGATAATCGTCGTATTATTCAACTTCAAGTAACAGTACCAAAAACTGAAACTACCGAAGATCAAGTTGAGTAAGCTGTTTTCCCTCTTTTCTAACAAACATGCTTGGCTTGCTTTTATTGCAGGCCTTGCCATGACCTTTAGCTATGCGCCATTTAATCTATGGCCGATTGCTATTTTTTCACTCGTTGCAGCTTGTTACGTAACCGATAAACACTCTACCCGAAGCGCTGCTAAGTATGGCTTTGCTTTTGGTTTTGGCTGGTTTGCACTCGGTATTAGCTGGGTACATGTCTCTATAGCTCAATTCGGTGGATTACCTTTACCAGTTTCTTTATTACTGATGGGGTTGCTCTGTGCCTATTTAGCAATTTATCCTGCGCTGGCTTTTGCGTTCGCGGCGCGATTCAGCCAGAGCGCATGGCAAAGGATCACATTGTTAATAGTCGGCTTTGCCATTACAGAGTTCCTACGTGGCAAGTTATTAACTGGCTTTCCATGGCTCAGTTTTGGTTATGCCTTTACTGATTCACCACTTAACATCTTTGCGCCCTTAATTGGCGAGTTTGGCTTAACTTTACTGGCTGTGTTTCTTGCTAGTAGCATTTATTACAGCATTAAAGCAAAACATGCTTCTTTTTCTCTTTCAGCACTTGTTGCTCTGCTCTGTTTATACCTTACAAGTAGCTTCACAGCTTCTATTTCATACTCTGATAAGCGAATTTCAACTTTGCTTGTACAAGGCAACATCCAACAGAGTTTGCGCTGGGAGCCAGAACAGTTTTGGCCAACCATGTCAAAATACCGTGATATGACTCGAGTTGAATGGAGTGAGACAGACTTAGTCGTCTGGCCTGAAGCGGCAATACCCGAAATTGAAGATATGGCAGCACCATTTTTAGAAGGGCTAGATAAAGCTGCCGCCTTTAACAATACCGCAGTGATCACAGGCATCCCTGATTACCAGTTTGATACCAAAGCGGTCTACAACACGCTTATTGTTTTAGGTAAGAAATACCCAGACTCTAGTGAAGGCCACTACAACTACTTACATTCAAATAGGTACCAAAAGCATCAACTTCTGCCTATTGGTGAGTTTGTGCCATTTGAAGATATTCTCAGACCGTTAGCCCCTTTGTTTAACCTCGCAATGTCCTCATTTTCTCGAGGCGAGCGCGTGCAAAACAACCTCATTGCCAACGGCTTACATATTCTTCCAGCTATTTGCTACGAAATCGTATTTAGCAATTTGGTTAGAGATAACTTCACAGAGCAATCTGATATTCTCTTTACAGTCAGTAATGACGCTTGGTTTGGAGATTCTCATGGCCCCCATCAGCATATGCAAATTGCTCGAATGCGTGCCCTAGAGTTGCAAAGACCGCTTATTCGCGTGACCAATAATGGCATTACAGGTGTCTATGATCCTATCTCTAAAACTGAACAAACCATTGCTCAATTTGAAGCAAATGTACTGAAAGCAAAAGTACAACTAATTAATGGCTTCAGTCCTTTCAGTAAGTATGGTCATTCACCAATTTGGATCTTAGTATCACTGCTTACACTCACCGTATTGGCCAACAACACCAAACGCGCTTTACTTAGTCGATTTGAAAAGAATTTTTTGTGATTTATTCTTAAATTAATTTCAACTCTTTATTTACATATCAATTTAAGTTACCTTTTTAAGGTCCATTTTGGACAATGAATTAAAAGGAAAATTAGAAATGAAAATTGTATTAAAGAAAAAGCAACTTAAAAGCCTAAATAACAAAACTATTTCATCGGCAGCTACGCCAGCAATCGTTGGAGCAAATGGTGGTAACGGTGCATGTGGAACAACAGAATATTGCCACTTCGACAAACAGCTAGTTCCTGGCGACACCAATGTGAAAACAGTGCCAATTACCTTCTAAGTTGTGAAAATAAAGCGGCATTTGCGCCGCTTTATTAAAACTTTAGAGTTTAAGCCTCAACCCTAATTTATTCAGAGCGGTTACTGCAAACATCATTGCTATCGCAAAACCAAAACTCCAGATCATACCTAACACGCCGCTACTCACCATTTCAGGCCTCGCTGGTATACTAAACAGCTCAAGTAAGGCAATAATAATAAATGGAATGATATAAATTAGTAATGGGTTATTCGCTGCAGGTTCGAAAACCTTGCACCATTGCATCGACTGCTTCACTTCTACTATATAGAAAATCACGCCAAAAATAAGCGCACAGAAAAACACACTCATCAATGCCCAACTTGGTGTAGCCCAAATTTTAGAAACAGGCCAATGCCACCAGCTCAACAAGGTCAATACTGCCGCTAAAACAACATACATTAAATAGTACTTCCACTTATTTACGCTATGCTGAGTGTGATAGAAAATAAAGCTCATAATCACACCGGCGAGTACAATCATGGCATGACTGTTATTTCGATTTTCTTCAATGAGTCTATCAAGCGCGTTGTTGATACCAGACAGTTGTTCAACCAGGAAAAACAATAAAATAAAACCGAGGCATGCGGTGATTAGTTTGACTAAGTTCTGCTTACTTACCAAATAAACTGCAACGCTAATAATAAACGCCCAACCTATAAGTCCTAAAATACCCCACCACTGAGGTGTCATAGTGACATAAGGGCCTTTGTAGACAACAGCCAAAACAATCAAGCCTGCAATACCAAGAGCCTTCAACCCCTTAACTAACTGTGCTGACATATGCTTAGGATAATGACTCCAAATCAACAGCACACTCACATACATCAACAAAGTCCAAAGAGGCATCGAGATCGGCATGAGGCTTTCATCAAACCCATAAATACTGTTCACCATATAAAAGCCAATAACAATTAACCCGAAAGCTCTAAAAATGGCATCTTTGAACAGTGCTTTACTATCATTACCTTTAGACATTTTTGCTTGGGTAGAGAATGGGATAGACATACCAACAATAAATAAGAAAGCCGGGAATACCAAATCCACAAATGTCATGGCGTTTGCATCAGCTGGTAAGTGAGTCATCCATACAGGTATATTTTTAATTGCGGCCAATTCGTTCACAAATACCATGGTCAAAATGGTAAAACCACGAAACACATCTATGGCTAAGATGCGCCGATTAGGCAAGATTTGCTGAGTCATTTTATTCCCTCTAAGTAATTGACCCACAAAGCTACCCAAAGCAATTCAAGGCTGCAATTAAACACTATGAATCTCAGCTGAAAATTGGTCTCTAATGACCTATCTAAAGGCTAAATAAATGAAGTGCTTTCAAGTTATTATCAACTAAAGCTGAATAAATAGAGAAGAGAGTTAGGACTAATACAATAAATGTGAATTCAAATAATAAATTAACGTAAATTTTCTATAAATCTGAATTATAAATAAAAGTACAAGATATGATTATATACCCAACCCTGAAGGAGCGAGTTTTTACTTGATTGTTTTTCAATTAAACAAATGCAGCAATGACAAAGCCGACTAATGCAGCTAAAACACACACAATTTCAGTTTTACTGGTGTAGTGCATTAACTTTTATAGTGTTTCATCACTCGTCTGACTTAACTCTCCGTGTTGTATTGATTCTTCTAGCGCACTAATAAAAGCACGGTTTGCCCCAATTTGCATTTTATCTTCGCTTAAGCGCTTAAAAATATCGGGATAAGCATTCGAAACATAATGCTTTATAGCTTCTAGTCGCTTAAGCCTAAAATAAACATATGCAAACAACATTGATACTATTAATAAGCCTTGTAACATTGTCATCCTTCCTTTGCTTTGAAGCTAAAATTAAGCAAAAAAGGAGGCTGAGCCTCCTTTAAGTTGTTTTAACTTTACGATTCTATTTTTAATAACTCAACTTCAAAAATAAGTAGTGAGCCTGCAGGAATTTTACCAGCAGCACGATCTCCATAGCCTAAACCAGGGCTAATATAGAATTTATACTTACTACCCTCAGTCATCAATTGCACACCTTCAGTCCAACCTGGGATAACTTGGTTCAGACCAAAGCTAATTGGGCTATTTCGCTCAACTGAGCTGTCGAACACAGTGCCATCAGCAAGCGTGCCATGATAATGCACTTTTACCTTACTGGTTGCAGTTGGTGTCTTGTCACCGTCACCCTGTGTAATTACTTCATACTGTAACCCTGAGGCTGTTGTACTCACTCCCTCTTTTTTGCCATTCTCTGCTAAAAACTCAGCCGCTTTGATGCGATTCTCTGCGGCTGCCGCTTTATTTTTTTGCGAGTTACGTGAAAAGAGTGCTATCAAAATAACAATCACAATGACTAAAATCACATTAGTAGTCGACATACGTTCTACTCCTTATCTTGTTCTGTTTGTTCTTCTTTTTCATTATCGCCACTCACTACATCCGCTATTTGCTGTAACCGAGCCAATGTTAGGGCATTGATAGAGTCTTCTGGGTATTCTCCATCTACTAACTCACCCGCTTCTCGGTTCATCAGTAAGCTCAATGCTTCATCCACGTTTGAAACCGCATAAATATGGAAACGACCCAGTTTAACTTCATTTAGTACTTCGTCATCTAACACCAAGTTAACGCGGTTAGACTGTGGAATGATCACACCTTGCTGACCTGTTAAACCCCGCATTTTGCAAAGTTTAAAGAAGCCTTCAATTTTTTCGTTTACACCACCAATCGCCTGTACTTCACCATGCTGATTGATTGAGCCTGTCAGCGCTAAAGACTGGTTAATTGGTAGTTGAGTGATAGCTGAGATTAAACCACATAATTCTGCAAGCGAGGCACTATCGCCGTCGATATATCCATAACTTTGCTCAATCGCAATATTGGCGCTGAGTGTTAAGCTAAAGTTTTGCGCATACTTATTACCTAGGTAGCCTGTTAATAGCATCACACCTTTAGAGTGAATTGACTTACCTAAATCCGCTTCACGTTCAACATCAATCACACCATCAGAACCTGCGTACACAGTCGCGGTAATACGCGCTGGTGTACCAAATGCGGTATCACCAATATGCAATACCGTCAGACCATTGATTTTGGCGATGGCTTCGCCTTCCGTTTCAATCAAGGTGTGGCCTTCTTTAATATCACTCAGCATATTTTCACTAAGTTGGCCGGTGCGGTATTGTTTACCTGCAATGGCTTCATCAATGTGCTCTGCGGTAACATCTGTTACATTGTCTTGTTTTGCATAAAAGCTTGCTTCTGCAACTAACTCAAGCACATCTGCAAATCGCGCTGACAGTTTAGTGTGGTGCTCAGCTTGGCGATAACTAAACTTAAGCAAACGAGCAAGGCCGCATGCTGAAATACCGCAATTTAAAGTTTTATCGCAGTACTCAAGTACTTTAGTGATGAACTGATATTGAAGTTTATCGCTACTTGGCAAGTAGTAATCAAAATCAGCCAATACTCTAAATAGCTCTGCAAACTCTTCATCGTAATCACTGATGGCATAATATAAGTCACGTGAGCCCAACAAAATAATTTTCACATCGAGTGGAATTAACTGAGGGCGGAGCGTGAAACTGCTGCCTACTGAGCTGTCTTGATATGGCAAATCGTTCTTTATCTGGTGGGTTTTAAGCGACAGCTTTAGGCCATCCCACACTTGCGAGTTAGCCAATACTTTATCGGCATCCATGATCAGGTAACCACCATTGGCCTTATGTAACGCACCCGGTTGGATTGAACGATAACTGGTGATTAAGTTACCTTGAGAAGTGGCATACTCAACCTTACCAAAAATATTACCAAAAGTTGGGTTTGGCTCGTACACCACAGGTGCAGGCTCCCCATCTTTATATTCAACAAGAATATTTGGAGCAAAAAAGTCATTCAACATGCCGCGATGATCGAACTCGTCTTTATTTTCCTCGCTGCCGCTGTCATCAAGCCATTCGAGTACCGCATCGACAATCTCGGTTCTCACATCTTTTAAATAACGAATAACGCCAATATGGCTGGCATATTTAAGTTCTAACTTTTTCAGTAAAGGCTTAGTAGCAGTTTCAACGGTTTGTTTTTTGAGATTTCTTAGTTTTTCAGACGACTCTCGCTTCCAACGTGGTAGTTCAATTAACGCCTCAATCAGGTCATCTTCAAGCTTTTCAATGGCATCAAAAAAGTGCTCCTGCACTTTCTCATCAAGCGCGGCAAATTCTGCATCATCTAATTGTTTGCCGTCGATCACTGGCGCAAAAGCGACCTGATTACTTTCTTCTATCAGTGCCACACTTTTTTTAGCCGCAAGCTCTGCGACCGCAGTGATCGCAGCGTCATACTTGTTATCAAATTCTTTATCGATGGATTTCTTTTTACGCTGATAACCTGGGTTATCGAACGCTGCCGGAAAAGTATCGGCTACTTCATCTAAAAATTCATCGATGTCATCAGCAAGCTCTTTACTTTGGCCTGGCTGCATAAACAAGGCGATAGGCTTACGGTGATCATCGTAATTGTTGACATATAACCATTCGTTTGGAGTTGGCTTGGTTTTACTGTGAGCTTCTAGCTTATCTTTTACCATGGTAAAACGGCCTAATGCCGCTTCACCCATCACAAAGGTATTGTAGCCTGGTAAATCCATGCCTAGTGCGAAGTCTAAGGCACTTTGAGCGCGTTGCTGACCTATAAATGTCAGTGCTTCTGGGTAAGGGTTGCGCACGCATGACTCAACATGCGCAAGTGAAACGGTTGGCGCTAAGGCCTCAATAGGTAAAGGTGCTATCTTATTTGTCATTCCTAACTTCTTTTTATTATCTAACCAAATTGGTTAGACTATGGAGACAATGCTTTACGGCTAAACTCTTGGTGCTCACATTGGCTACATGCTTTAATTTCAGAGGCATAAAGTACATCTGTAGTATGGTGACAATTTTTACATACTAATTGTCCCATGGCTATCCATTCACCCGCTTTGTAAACCCCATCATGTTCAAAATCTTTTAATAGCGCCTGCCATTCTAACTGTGTTCTATCTTCAAGCTGAGCTAATTCAAACAACATACCCGCTTTGAATTCTTGCCATGCGATATCGTCTGAGTTTTTATATTCATCTTCTAAATGCTTTAAATCACGCTTCAAATAATGGCTATACGCTTTAAGCTTTTCTTCACTGAAGGTTTTTAAAGCCTGCTGTTTTTCGACAAATTGGTTTATTAAGTCTTCTACTTCATGGTCTTTTATATCTTTCAGCCAGTTAGAGAAATCATCTAACCATTGTTTATAACCTGCCATAACATCCTCTCATGCGTGTTATTTAATCAAAACACGTCTCTCGACACTGTAAACAGTCAACCAATATTGAAAATTATAATTATTACTAAGTGTAGACGATATGGGATATTTTTGGAGAGTTGCGCATATGAACGAGCAAAATATAGAAGGGTTGCAGAGCGGTCAAAGATAGCCGCTCTGCAAAGTAGTGAGTAGCTTTAGAAGCTATATTTTACACCTAACGTAATAGTTCGGCCTAAGCCTTTCACATTATAGCCACCATAAGCGTAGGCCTGCGCTCTTGCTGGGTAATAGTCATTATTTAATAAGTTTTCTATACCCATGTATGCATTGAAATTATCTGATAACTGATAGCTAGCTGATGCACTTAACACATTATAGCTATCAATCGGTCCTTGGTCGGCAACATATTGACCTTTATCGTTCATTTCAAAGCGCTTTCTATCGCCAACATATAACCAATTTAACGCCATAGAAAGTGCATCATTGGCTTGCCAGTTTAATGATGCTGTAAATTTCGGTGGCGCGATTTGTCTTCCGCCTAAATAAGTATTGTTAGCGGTATTTTTGCCTTCCACAAAGCTATACGTGGCTCTTAAATCGAGTGTCTTAGAAAGCTTGTAATCAATTAAAGCTTCGTAGCCCCAGATTCTTTGTGGTGCACGAACTGGCTCATAGACGCCAGTTTTTTCATTGAAAACACTGCTTGTGCCAAGCTCTGAGGTGCTCTTAAATAAAGCAAATTCAAAACGCAGATTTTCTAATTGTGAGTTAAAACCGACTTCATAATTATCAGTAATAGAAGCATCGGTTTGGATCAGGCCGATGTCTTTTACAGTCGCTGTTCGAAGTAACCTACCAATATCAGACACATCATAGCCCTGAGAGTAACTCGCAAATGGACTAAACTGTTCGTAGCCATTGTATTTAATAGCGAAGTTGAAAGTAGCAGCATCATAATTAATGGTATCTCCTTTCACCGACATTGGTACCGAACATTGATCTGCGCTTCGGCACAATTTTAATGTGGTGTAATCTTCGACTTCAATGTCAATACTCTCTTGTCTCACACCCGCTTTTAACACTAAGTCATCAGCAATTACCCATTTGGTTTGAAGATAACCCGCCAAGCTTTGCATATCCATTTCTGGTACCCAAATACGGCCATCAACCATCGGCTGTGAGGTCACGTCATTTAACGCGTCAATACCGTAAATAAGTGTTGTCGCTACATTGTCAAAGTCTAAAGCTGTATTAAATGTCGCTCGGGCACCTTGTTTCTCAGAAACGATGACTGATTGGCCTCCAGTAAAGCCCGCCTCTGGGTTTGCTAAGTTTGGAGAAAAGAAGAATATATTCTCAATGTCTTGCATATATGCATCGAGCGTAAGCTGAGTGTTCGTAAAGACCGCATAATCAGTGTATTTTAACGTGATATTTTCGTTACCCGCAGGGCCTTGAGGCTTACCTTTTTTCTGTAGCTCAGGTGCAACGTGTTGGGCATATGACTTTTCGCCACTATTGATATTACCAAACACATCACCTAGATCTGTTTTTTGTTGTGAGCTGTAATAGTTATAACTAAACTGCAGTTGTTTATCTTCATCAAAATCATAGCCAAGTTTAGTAAAGTAATTTTCTGTTACGGCATCTGACAAACCATATTGCAGTCCAAGGATATCGCCTTCAGCATCACGTTGTACGCCATTTTCTTCGTAACCTACAGTCGCCAGGTAGCTAAATTTGTCGGCACGACCATTAATTGCCGCAGATATACGAGCACCGCCACTTTCTGCCAGTTTAACCGCACTGAAACGACTTGAGAGACTCACTTCCCCTTCTACTTGTCCATCTGCTTGAGCTTGTTTTGTGATGTAGTTAATAATCCCGCCTGACGCACCATTACCGTAAATAGATGTTGCGCCTTTAATCACTTCAATACGTGCAATAGCGCTTGCATCTAATGTTCTGATCCCAAGCGAGCCATTACGCAGTGGTGTTGATTGTGGCACACCATCAATCATAACCAATGGCGCTCGACCGCGAAGCCCTTGACCTGTGTTACTAGAGCTGCCTGTATTAGGCGCTAAGCCTGGCACTATTTGCGCCAGTAAGCTTTGAAGCTCTGGGTTTACCTTGAGATGGTCTTCAATTTGCTTTTGTGTGATCACAGTAATTGATGCCGGTACTTCATCAATACTTTCAAAAACACGGCTTCCAGATACGATGATCTGTTCAATATCATCAATTTTCGACTCAGACTGATTAGCTTCATTAGCCATTGATGCGCAACTAACAGCCATCGCTATTAAGGAAAGCGAACTTCTAAACATGGATATCCTTGATATTTTTGGGATTATTAACTTCGCTGCGCATGTTAATGGCAAATCCCACTCAGATCAACGCAAATGATAATTAATATCAGTAAAAATCTCATTTATATAACTAAGAAGTTCTAACTGTTCTTTTTATGGCAAAAGCTAAGGTAGATAAGAGCCTAAACAGCGCAAATATTTGCAGTCTAGATGCTGTGATTAGACTGCAAATTCGGTTATGCTATCGAACAATTTTTTATTAATTTGCAAGAAGTCTGGAAACATAGATGCAAGAGCAATATAACCCGCAAGACATTGAGTCAAAAGTCCAACAATATTGGGAAGAAAACAAGACGTTTAAAGTCGTAGAAGACGAGAGCAAAGAGAAGTATTACTGTCTCTCTATGTTCCCTTACCCAAGTGGTCGACTGCATATGGGTCACGTGCGTAACTACACCATTGGTGATGTGGTATCTCGTTTCCAGCGCTTACAAGGCAAAAACGTTATGCAACCTATGGGTTGGGATGCGTTCGGTCTACCTGCAGAAAACGCGGCTATCAAGAACAACACAGCCCCTGCTAAGTGGACATACGAAAACATTGATTACATGCGCGGTCAGCTAAAACAACTTGGTTTTGGTTACGACTGGGATCGTGAAATCGCAACATGTCACCCAGAATATTACAAGTGGGAACAGTGGTTCTTCACTAAGCTTTACGAGAAAGGCTTAGTTTACAAGAAAATGTCTACCGTAAACTGGGATCCAGTTGACCAAACCGTACTGGCTAACGAACAGGTTATCGACGGTCGCGGTTGGCGTTCAGGCGCACTTGTAGAGCAAAAAGAAATTCCTCAGTGGTTCATCAAAATTACTGATTATGCACAAGAGCTACTTGACGATTTAGACAAGCTTGAGCATTGGCCTGAGCAAGTTAAAACCATGCAGCGTAACTGGATTGGTCGCTCTGAAGGTTTAGAGATTGACTTCAAACGTGCTGACAATGGTGAAACTTTCACAGTTTACACTACTCGCCCAGATACCTTCATGGGTGTGACTTACGTTGGTGTTGCTGCTGGTCACCCTATCGCACAAGAAGCCGCTAAAAATAACCCAGACGTTGCTGCATTCGTTGAAGAATGTAAGAACACCAAAGTTGCCGAAGCTGATATGGCAACAATGGAGAAAAAAGGCATCGACACGGGCTTTAAAGCGATTCACCCATTAACTGGTGAAGAAGTGCCTGTATGGGCTGCCAACTTTGTACTGATGGACTATGGTTCAGGTGCGGTTATGGCAGTACCAGGTCACGACCAACGTGACTATGAGTTTGCTACTGCTTACGGTCTTGAGATCAAGCAAGTAATTGCACCTGTTGAAGGTTCAGAGCTTGTAGTTGACCTTTCAAAAGAAGCGTTCACCGAAAAAGGTGTGCTGATTAATTCTGGCGAATTTGACGGTCTTGAGTTTAAAGCAGCATTCAACGCCATTGCTGACAAACTAGAAGGCATGAGTGCAGGTAAGCGTAAAGTTAACTTCCGTCTACGTGACTGGGGTGTTAGCCGTCAACGTTACTGGGGTTCACCAATCCCAATGCTAAACAAAGAAGATGGTTCTGAGCTTGCTGCGACTGAAGATATGCTACCAGTTCGCCTGCCAGAAGACGTGGTAATGAACGGTGTGACTTCACCTATTAAAGCAGATCCTGAGTGGGCTAAAACCACAGTGAACGGTGAACCTGCATTCCACGAAACAGATACCTTCGATACCTTCATGGAATCTTCTTGGTACTATGCGCGTTACTGTAGCCCTCGTTATGACGAAGGCATGTTAGAGCCGGGTGCAGCGAATTACTGGCTACCAGTAAACCAATATATCGGTGGTATTGAGCATGCGATCCTTCACCTACTTTACTCGCGTTTCTTCCACAAGCTATTACGTGACTGTGGTTTAGTAAACTCAGATGAGCCGTTCGAACGTCTACTATGTCAAGGCATGGTATTAGCTGAAACTTATTTCCGTAAAGATGAAAAAGGCGGTGATGTTTGGATTTCACCAACTGACGTTGAAACCGAAACTGACGATAAAGGCCGTATCACTAAAGCGTGGCACAAAGACGATGGTCAACCAGTAGAGTCTGCTGGTATGTCTAAAATGTCTAAATCAAAGAACAACGGTATTGATCCACAAACTGTTATCAAGCAGTACGGTGCAGATACAGTTCGTTTATTCATGATGTTCACAGCGCCACCAGAGCAAACACTAGAATGGTCTGACTCAGGTGTTGAAGGCTCACTTCGCTTCCTTAAACGTGTGTGGAAATACGCAGTAGACGTAAACGCGGCAGGTAAAGCTGAGCTTGACCTAGCAGCACTTAACGGCAATCAAAAAGCACTACGCCGTGAAATTCACAAAACCATTGCTAAAGTAACGGATGACGTTGAACGTCGCCAAACTTTCAACACGGCTATCGCGGCTATCATGGAACTTTCGAACAAGCTAACGAAAGCACCACTAAACGACGCACAAGACATCGCATTAGCTAACGAAGCGCTAAATGCCATCGTTATTATGCTTGCACCAATTGCACCACACATGTGTCACCAGTTATGGCAAGACCTAGGTCACGAAAGTGACGTGTTAGATGCAACATGGCCTGCGGTTGATCAAGCTGCCCTTGTTGAAGACGAAAAACTTATCGTTGTGCAAGTAAATGGTAAGCTGCGTGCTAAGTTAACTGTGGCTGCTGATGCAACAAAAGAGCAAGTTGAAGCGTTGGCTTTTGCTGAAGAGAACGTATCTAAGTTCATCGAAGGCAAAGAAATCCGTAAAGTGATTTACGTACCAGGTAAGCTACTAAATGTGGTTGCAAACTAAGATGCGTTTATCGCGTTCAATTAAGCATGGGCTAGCATTTTTGCTAGCCTGTGTTTTGTTATCTGGCTGTGGCTTTCATTTAAAGCAAGCTTCTTACTTACCCCTAGATCTGCGTACCCTACATTTAACGGGTGACGATCGGAAATCTGATTTGTTTTCACTGTTACGTAAGGACCTAACAGCATCACAGGTAACAATCAGTGAAAACAGAAGCAAACAAATACCAGAACTCCACCTTTATCGAGATTCACTGACTCGACAGACTCTAAGCTTGTTTAAAAATGGTCAGGTTGCGCAATATGAGCTGGCTTACTCAGTATCTTACCGAGTAACACGCCCAGGCCGTGATCCTGTAGATAAAGGGTTTGAAATCTACCGTAATTACCAAGATGATCCTGACAACGCTCTGGCTAAAGCCAAGGAGCTAGATATTATTCTTAACGAGCTACGCCAACAGGCAAGCAAACGTATTATTCGAGAGCTATCACAACTCTAATGCGCTGTTATGCTAACCAACTTCCCGATACTTTACGAAAAGGCCTTGCCCCATTTTATTTGGTTTTAGGTGAAGAACCTTTTCAAGAAGCACAATGTGTGCAACAAATAAAGCAAGCGGCAAAACAGCAAGGCTTCGACGAAGTCATTAAATTTAGTTTGTTGCCTGGCTTTGATTGGCAAGAGCTACTCGCCCAATACAACAGTATGTCACTGTTTAGTGCTCGTACGCTGATTGAGTTTGACCTAAATCAGCAAAAACCTGGTACTGCCGGTAGCGATGCGTTTAAACAACTGCTTGCTCAGCCCAACCCAGATGTGGTTTTAATTGTTAAAGGCCAAAAAGCCAGTCAAGAGATACAACGTGGCGCATGGTTTAAAGGCTTAGAAAAACAAGGCGTGTATGTACCTTGTTATGAGCTGACAGGTCAACACTTACAGCGCTGGCTAGATTCGCAAGCTAAGCAGTTAAAAGTCGCTCTAACACAAGATGCTAAAAAGCAACTTTTGCTGGCCACCGAAGGCAACTTACTCGCAACACATCAAGAGCTAGAAAAACTGGCGCTGCTTTACCCTTCGCAAACCGTCAATGATGAGCAAATCTTAGCGGGCCTGCTTAATCAAAGTAAATTTGATATTTTTGATCTGACTAATGCAACCCTTGCCGGCCAAGCAAAAAAAATCACCAAAGTGATGGTTAAGTTAGCAGAAGATAACACCGAGCCGAATACCCTGGTTTGGGCGCTGAATAAGCAGCAGCAAACCTTATTATCTATTAAGCAAGGCTTACAACAAGGTCAAAATATTACTGCGCTCTATAAACAGCATAATATTTGGAAAAACCAGCAGCCTTTGACTCAACAAGCACTTGATAGATTACCTTTGCAACAGCTCGAGCAAATCGGTCTGTTATTAGCAGAAATAGACAGTGGCTATAAACGCGGAGAGCTCACTGCGCCCTATCAAGCATTGTTGCACTGTTCATTGAGTTTTTGCTACCACATTCCAATTGGCCTGCCCATCAACCACACAGATTAAACAATATGATTGCTCTTTTTGGTGGTACTTTTGATCCCGTCCATTTAGGACATATAAATATGGCCCAGCAATGCGTTGCTGAGCTGGGGCTTGCTGAATTACGGTTCTTGCCTTGTGCTATACCTGTTCATAAAGCACAACCTAAGATCACTGACACACACCGTCTCAACATGCTTGAATTAGCAACAAAAGGTAATAGCGCATTCACCATTGATAAAAGAGAGCTTGAGCGACAAGGGCCTTCTTATTCACTGTTAACGCTGCAGGAATACCGTGACGAGCAGCCTAATTCACCCATCATCTTTTTGATGGGTATGGATTCCTTCAATAGTTTAACGTCTTGGTATGAATGGCAAACGATTACAGAGCTTTGCCATATCGTGGTTTATCAGCGCCCAGGCGAAATTTATGCACCAAATCCAGTGCTTGCTGACTACGTGAAACAAGCTCAAGTTGAGACAAGCGAGCTGTTACTCACGAAAAAAGCAGGTCATTGCCATTTTTTAACCGGTCCTAGTTTTGATGCCGCATCCAGCGATATTAGAAAACTAATAAATAATCAAAAACCTATGGAACAATTTCTCGCGTCTTCGGTCATAGATTACATTCGTACTCATCAGCTCTATGCTGAATAAACCAATGTGCTGTGCTACTATACGCGCCTTATTTTTTGAGCATAGAGATACAAGATTTGAATTCTGAACAATTATTAGACTTTGCATTAGACAAAGTTGACGACATGAAAGCCCGTGACATTGTTAAGTTAGATGTAAAAGAAGTGAGCTCTGTAACGGATTATTTGGTCATTTGCTCAGGTAACTCAAAACGTCACGTACAGTCTATTGCTGAGCACGTTGCTAAAGAAACGCGCCATGCTGGTGAAGACCTGCTGGGCATCGAAGGACAAGATGTGGGTGAGTGGGTGCTGGTTGATTTAGGCGATGTGGTTGTGCACGTTATGCAAGACCAAACGCGTGACTTATATGACTTAGAGAAACTCTGGGGCTAATTTTGAAAATTCAATTGGTTGCCGTTGGCACAAAGATGCCTGCTTGGGTTGAGACAGGCTTTAAAGAGTATCAACGTCGTTTTCCAAAAGATATGGCGTTAGAACTGATTGAGATCCCCGCAGGAAAGCGTGGTAAAAATGCCGATATAAAGCGTATTTTACAGTTAGAAGGTGAAAAAACCTTAGCCGCTATACCAAAAGGCAACCGAATCGTGACCCTTGAAGTAACAGGTAAACCTTGGGATACCCATCAACTCGCAAACCATATGCAAAAGTGGCAACTTGATGGTCGAGATGTCAGTTTACTGATAGGTGGCCCAGAAGGCCTTGCCCCTGAGTGTATTGCCGCTTCTGAGCAAAAGTGGTCGCTATCGGCTCTGACATTACCGCATCCACTTGTGCGCATAATTGTCGCTGAAAGTTTGTATCGCGGGTGGAGCTTAAATAACAACCACCCTTACCACAGAGAATAATAAAACTCAGATGATAAACAAAAGACCAACAATTCGTGACCACTCAGCTGAAGCAAATTTATTTGCTCGTCGCGCATTTGTTGGTTTTGTGTTTGTTACTATTTTAATCGGTGTATTACTTAGCAATGCCTACAAGCTACAAGTAAAAGAGCACGACACCTACAAAACCCGCTCGAATGATAACCGCATTAAAGTGATCCCTGTTGCCCCAAACCGAGGCCTAATCTACGACCGAAATGGGGTTTTATTGGCTGAAAACCGCCCTGTTTATAATTTAGAAGTGATCCCTGAGCAGGTAGATGATATCACCAAGCAACTTGCTGAAGTCGGCGCTTTATTAAACATTTCTGTAGAAGACCAAGAAAACTTTTTAAAGAATATTCGTCGTAAGCAACGCTTTAAAAGCCGTGTTATTAAAGCGCGTTTAAATGAACAAGAAGTCGCCTTATTTTCGGTTAATCAGCATAAATTTCCGGGGTTTAGCATTGAGGCCCGCCTTGCCAGATATTACCCCTATGGCGAAACTCTCACCCATGCGCTTGGTTATGTTGCCAAATTAAATAAAAAAGAGCTTTCTGCATTAGAGCTTACTGGTGAAGCAACCAACTATCGCGCCACTCATGATATTGGTAAATTAGGTATCGAGAAGTTTTACGAAAAAGACTTACACGGTATTGTAGGGTCACAACGTGTTGAGGTTAATAACCGCGGCAGGGTGATCCGCACCTTAAGCGTCGATGCGCCAACACCGGGGCAAGATCTGGTTTTGACCCTTGATATAGGCTTGCAACAAGTCGCTAAAAAAGCGCTTGAAGGCATGCGTGGCGCAATTGTGGTAATGGATCCTAAAGACGGCGGTATTCTCGCGCTTTATTCAAACCCAAGTTACGATCCTAATTTATTTGTACATGGGATCAGTGGTAAAGACTACCGTGCTTTATTAAACCCTGACCGCCCGCTGATCAATAGAACCACTCAAGGCCGTTATGCCCCTGCCTCAACAGTTAAACCTCATTTAGCAATATTAGGGCTTGAAGAAGAGGTTATTACTGAACAAACAAAAATTTGGGATCCTGGCTTTTTCCAACTTCCGAATGTCGAACACAGATGGCGAGACTGGCAGCGCTGGGGCCATGGGCACGTTGATGTTTACAAGGCTATAGAAGAATCTTGCGATACATTTTATTACCATATAGCCAACGAAATGGGCATTACCAAAATCAGTGACTTTATGAATAAATTTGGTTTTGGTGATTTATCAGGCATAGATATTCACGAAGAGACTACTGCTATCTTACCCACAGTTTCTTGGAAAAAAGACCGCTTTAAAGAAAGCTGGTGGACTGGGGACACCATCTCTGTCGGTATTGGTCAAGGATACTGGACAGCAACCCCTATGCAAATTGCCAACGCAGTAACCATTATGGTTAACAAGGGTGAACATTATCAGCCTCACTTAGTTCAAGTGAAAAAGCAGTTTGAAGATATAACACCTATGTATACGGAAGAACGCCCGCCTATTGTGCTCAAAAATCATGACCACTGGCGTGTTGCACTTGAAGCCATGCATAACACAGTAACGAAAGTCACAGGGACCGCGCACAAAGCATTTAAAGGGGCTAATTATGATCCTGCAGGTAAGACTGGCACAGCACAAATTGTCAGTATTGCTCAGGGTGAGCGATACAATGCTGAAAAACTAAAAGAGCGCCATCGAGATAACGCCATTTATACCGGTTTCGCGCCGTATGATGATCCCCGCGTAGTCGTGACCGTGGTAGTAGAGAACCAAGGTGGAGGTAGTAAGATAGCCGCCCCGATAGCAAGGCAATTAATGGATTACTATTTTACCGCGAACCCTTTGCCTACAGGAAATGACTAATGGTACTCGGACATAAACGAACAATCTGGCAAAAAGTCCACTTAGATATTCCTTTATTACTCGCGTTGCTATGTATGATGGTAGGCAGCTTAGCCATCGTGTATAGTGCGAGCGGCCAAAATATGGATATGATGCTTAGACATGTGGTACGCATGGGCGGCGCTTTAACTGCCCTGCTCATCTTTGCACAAATTCCACCAATCACTCTCAAGCGCCTCGTGATCCCGCTCTATCTAGTCGGGTTATGTATGCTGGTCGCTGTATTCTTTTTTGGTATCACCATTAATGGTGCTAAGCGCTGGTTAAATCTCGGTGTTACCAACTTTCAACCATCAGAAATCATGAAGTTAGCTGTGCCTATGATGGTTGCTTGGTATATTTCTCAGCACCGCATGCCTCCAAAGCTTTTAAACCTATTCATTGGTTTTGTACTGATTTGTGTGCCTACCTATTTAATTAAAGAGCAGCCGGACTTAGGCACTTCATTGTTAATTGCTAGCTCTGGCATATTTGTCTTATTTTTAGCAGGGTTGAGCTGGCGCCTTATAGGTGGCGCGGTACTTTTGATGATCCCAGCTGTTTACGCTTTCTGGCATTTTGGTATGCGTGCCTACCAAAAACAACGCGTTATGACGCTCCTCGACCCAGAGAGCGACCCGCTTGGCGCTGGCTATCATATTATTCAATCGAAAATCGCCATCGGCTCTGGCGGTGTTGAAGGCAAAGGCTGGCTTCAAGGAACACAGTCTCAACTTGAGTTTTTACCTGAGCGACACACAGATTTTATCTTCTCGGTATTAAGTGAAGAATTTGGTTTAATGGGCGTTGTACTTTTACTGAGCGTTTACCTATTTATCATAGGTCGCGGCTTACTAATTGCGGTCAGAGCCCAAGATGCTTTTAGTAAACTGCTCGCAGGCGCGCTCACTTTAACGTTTTTTGTTTATGTTTTCGTGAATATCGGCATGGTGTCAGGTTTGCTCCCTGTAGTCGGCGTTCCTCTGCCTTTAATTAGTTATGGGGGCACATCTATGGTGACGCTAATGGCTGGTTTTGGGATCATCATGTCAATTGCAACGGATAAGAGGATGTTACTCAAATCATGACTAAGTTGTACAAAGCTTATTTACTAACGCTTTTTGTCGTCATTATAAGTGGCTGTAGTTCACGCTATCAAACACGCCAAGACACAGCGCCCGTTCGCATTCCTACAGAACATGAAATGCGCGATGCGAAAGTCAAACTCGAAGCAAAAAGTGTCAGTGCCGGCAGACCTTATGTTGTTAGAGGTAAACAATACCACCCTATGTCTGACGAAAAAGGCTATAAGGCTGAAGGCATCGCATCTTGGTATGGTCAAAAATTTCATGGTTATTACACTTCTAACGGTGAAATTTTCAACATGTATGACATGACTGCAGCACACAAAACATTGCCACTACCCAGTTTTGTCAAAGTAACCAATTTAGAGAATGGTAAGTCCGCGATTGTCAGAGTCAATGACCGAGGTCCCTTTCACGATGATAGGATCATTGATTTATCATATGCTGCAGCCTATAAGCTAGGCTACCATAACCAAGGTACAGCCAAGGTTCAGATAGAAGCGATTACACTCGATCGCGTTGCGCCACGTTTAACTTATATTCAAGTTGTTGCTAGCAGCAATAAAACCAATATTGAGCACCTTGCAGGTAAACTATCATCGCAATTTGCTATCAATACTAAAATTGCCGAAGAAGATGGGCTCCATAAATTACGACTTGGCCCACTTGATAATGACGAACACGCTCAATCTTTGCTTGAAAACTTGCAACGTGGTGAATTTCGCCATGCTTTCTTGCTTTACAGCGAGCAACAACTTTAGAATAGAAAAGAGCTGACTAATTTTAATTTTATCGATAAAAGAACATAATGACTTTATTAAAAACTAAACTACTTACCAAACTTTGCGGCCTCGTGTGCTCTGCAACCATTTTTTCAGCTTCCGCTCAAATTCTACCTTCTGCGCCTCAAATTAATGCCAAAGGGTATTTCTTGGTTGACTACACCACAGGCAAAGTTATCGCCGAAGGTGAAGCAGATACAAAATTAGCACCAGCAAGCTTAACCAAAATGATGACCAGTTATGTTATCGGAGTAGAAATTGAAGCTGGTAATATTGCACCTACCGATATGGTCACTATTAGCGAAAAAGCCTGGGCTAAAAACTTCCCAGGTTCTTCTGTAATGTTTGTTGAAGTCGGTAAACAAGTTAGCGTTGATGACTTAAACCACGGTATCATCATTCAATCAGGTAATGATGCCTGTGTGGCGATGGCAGAGCATATTGCAGGCAGCGAAAGCGCATTTGCTGACCTAATGAACGCCCATGCTGAAAAATTAGGCATGACTAATTCACACTTTATCAATAGCCATGGCTTAGACACCGACGAGCATTACACAACACCACGTGATATGGCGACATTAGGCGCTGCGTTAATTCGTGATGTGCCAGATGAATATGCGCTTTATAAAGAAAAATCTTTTACCTTCAATGGTATTAAACAATACAACCGTAACTCTCTACTTTGGGATGCAAGCCTAGATGTAGATGGCATTAAAACGGGCCATACTTCAGAAGCTGGCTATAGCCTAGTAACATCTGCGACTAAAGACGATATGCGCTTAATCGCGGTTGTAATGGGTACCGACAGTGAACGAGCTCGTAAAGTTGAAAGTAAAAAACTACTAAACTATGGGTTTCGCTTCTTCGAAACAATCACACCATATAAAGCGGGAGACAGTTTTGCAGACCAACGTATTTGGATGGGTAACAAAGAAACCGTTTCTTTAGGTATTTTAGAAGACACGCCAATTACAATTCCTCGTGGACAACGTAAGAATTTAAAAGCGAACTTTGAGTTAGATAAAACTTTAGAGGCGCCATTAGCAAAAGGCACTAAAGTAGGTACGCTATTCCTAGAACTAGATGGCGAAGAAATTTCTCAATATCCGCTAGTTACCCTAGAAGAAATCGAAGAAGGCAGCTTCTTCAGCAAGATCTATGACTATTTACGTTTACAGATTATGCAATAATTGATTTAACACTCTACAACGCCTCCTCTGTGAGGCGTTTTTTTTTGCTATAAAAATGATAGAATGCCCGCCATTATTGAGCGTGTGTAAAATATTAAAAGCTACACACCATTTGCGATGAGGACACCTTCATGGTTCAACCAGTTAAAAATACTAAGTTTGATGAATACTTAGAGTTCCCTTGCCCATTCACATTTAAAATTATGGGCCTAGCAAATGTAAATCTGACTGATCAGATCCTTGCAAAGCTGCAAACTATTGCTCCTGGTGACTATGCGCCAAAAGTTAAGCCAAGCAGTAAAGGCACGTATGAATCTGTGACCCTTGTAGCAACTGTGACTTCAAAAGAGCACATTGAGCAAATCTATACCGAAATCGGCAGCTTAGAAGACGTACGTTACGTATTGTAAGGGACAGTAATGACTCAAAATACCGTGATTGTTCGCCAATTAGGATTACGAAGTTACGAACCTATTTGGCAGAAAATGCAAGACTTCACAGATACCCGTGATGATAACAGTCCCGATGAAATTTGGTTTGTTGAACATGAGCCAGTCTTTACTCAGGGGCAAGCAGGTAAAGCAGAGCATGTTTTAGCGCCGGGCGACATCCCTGTTATCCAAGTAGATCGCGGTGGTCAAGTGACTTATCACGGTCCTGGTCAGCAAATGATGTACGTACTATTCAATCTTCGACGTCTAAAAATTGGCGTCAGAGAACTAGTAACTTGGCTAGAAGAATGTATTGTCGACATGCTAAAAGAGTATGACATTAATGCCTATGCCAAACCGGATGCGCCAGGAGTCTATGTCGACGACAGTAAAATTGCATCCTTAGGCCTGCGCGTTCGCCGCGGCTGCTCGTTTCATGGTCTTGCACTGAACGTAAACATGGATATGAGCCCATTTATGCGCATAAACCCTTGTGGCTATGCGGGCATGAACATGGTGCAAACAAGTGAATTAAATGGCCCGTCGCAACTTGATGAAGTTGCGCAAGGTCTTGTTAAACACATGCTCAAACGTCTTAACGCTGAGCATGTTGAACACAAAGAAGGGTTCGAGAACGAATGAGTAAACCAGTAAAAATGGAGCCAGGGGTAAAGCTTCGCGATGCTGAAAAAATGGCATTGATCCCAGTTAAGGTAATGCCAACTGAACGCGATGAAATGCTAAGAAAACCTGAATGGCTTAAAATCCGTTTACCTAAATCAAGTGAGCGTATTGAGGGCATCAAGCAAGCAATGCGAAACCACGGGTTACACTCAGTATGTGAAGAGGCTTCTTGCCCTAACCTATCTGAATGCTTTAACCATGGTACAGCGACATTCATGATCTTAGGTGCGATTTGTACTCGTCGTTGTCCTTTCTGTGATGTAGCGCATGGACGCCCGTTAAAACCTGATGCTGAAGAGCCAGAGAAATTAGCGCTAACCATCAAAGATATGAAGCTTAAATACGTGGTTATTACGTCTGTAGACCGTGATGACTTACGTGATGGTGGTGCACAACATTTTGCTGATTGTATTAAGGCAATTCGTAAGCACAATCCTGAGATCACCATTGAGATTCTTGTACCTGATTTCCGTGGTCGTATGGAAAAAGCATTAGAGATTTTAACTGAAACGCCACCTGACGTATTCAACCATAACTTAGAGACTGCACCTCGCCTGTATAAGCTGGCTCGCCCAGGTGCAGATTATAAGTGGTCACTAGAATTACTTCGCCGTTTCAAAGAAGCGCATCCAAATGTAAAGACTAAATCAGGCTTAATGGTGGGTTTAGGCGAAGAAATGTCTGAAATCGAAGAAGTGTTGCGTGACCTGCGTGAGCACAATGTTGACATGCTAACTGTAGGTCAATATTTACAACCTTCAAAACACCATTTACCGGTTAAGCGCTATGTGCCGCCAGTAGAGTTTGATGCATTGAAAGACTATGCGGATGAAATTGGTTTCACCCACGCTGCGTGTGGACCGTTCGTACGTTCAAGCTACCATGCAGATCAACAAGCAGCTGGTAAAGAAGTTAAGTAACCATCACTTTCAAAAAAGCGCGATGCCGAGTCATCGCGTTTTTTATGTCTAAATCTCAATGCTGTGCAGCAGAATGTAAAACATATATTACAAACAAGTATCTTGATTTATAACAAAGGAGTTTCAATTTTTTGCTCTGCGTTATATCTTGCCTGCTCTCTCACACTTAAAGGGGCATAATGTGATCAAGAATAAAACCCTCGGCAGTATGCTAATTGTCGCAGGCACAACCATTGGTGCTGGTATGTTAGCACTACCCATTGCTTCTGCAGGCATTGGCTTCAGTGCATCTTTAATTCTAATATTATTAACCTGGTTGTTAATGACTTATACTGCGTTATTAATGCTAGAGCTCCACCAATTCGCCAGTTCTGATGCGACTCTTAATACGCTTGCAAAAACACTACTAGGTAAGCGTGGTCAATACATTGCCAACTTTGCAATGGTATTTTTATTCTACGCCTTATGTGCGGCCTACATTGCTGGTGGTGGTGCTCAATTACAATCAAAAATAAACGCGGCACTTGATGTCAATGTTGCACCTCAGGTCGGCTCTATTATTGTTGCGCTTTTAGTTGCGGCAATTGTTACCATGGGCACTTCAACAGTTGATAAACTAAACCGAGTTTTATTTGCAATTAAAGTGATTGTACTGGGTAGCTTATTTTTCGTTTTGACTCCTTATGTGCAAGGTCAACATTTATTAGAAATGCCGTTAGAACAAGGTTTACTTATTTCAGCAATTCCCGTGATTTTTACCTCATTTGGCTTCCACGGCTCTATTCCATCAATTGTAAAATACGTCGGTGTTGATATTCGCTCTCTAAGAAAGGTTATGATTTTCGGAGCATCCGTGCCATTAATCATTTACGTATTCTGGCAATTAATCAGCCAAGGCATGATGAGCCAATCACAACTATTACAAGCTGAAGGCCTACAAGGTTTTATTGGTAACATCTCAAACTTAGTAAATAGCACGCAGGTCAGTACGTCGATAACGATTTTTGCAGATCTAGCTCTGGCGACTTCTTTCTTAGGTGTAAGCTTAGGGTTATTTGACTTTTTTGCCGATGCATTTAAGCAAGGTGATAACAAAAGCGCTCGTGTTAAAACTGCGCTAATTACCTTTATCCCTCCTCTTGGCTTTGCTTTGTTCTACCCTCAAGGGTTTATAACTGCATTAGGGTACGCTGCGATAGCGCTGGTTGTGTTAGCCATATTCTTACCCGTTGCAATGGTGTGGGTACAAAGAACGCAACAAGAAGGTGAAGAAGGCTATAAAGTAAAAGGCGGACGATTTGGATTAAGTCTTGCAGCTTGCTGTGGCGTTGTCATAATAGCGGCTCAAGGTTTGCAAATGTTTGGCGTTATTCCTGCGCTAGGTTAATGATCAAAGATGGGTTATCACGCAGGCCTGATAGCCCAGCATCAAGGAAGTCTCATGAAATATCCATTTCTATTACTAGCATGCTCTTTTTTAGCTGCCTGTGGTGGTGGGGGCAGCGAGCCTCTTTCAAAAGACAATACTGCACCACCTGTAAATGATAGCGCTGAATGTGGCAGCAACTTCTTGGCACAAAGACACTTCAACCATCAAGAGACGAATATTGCTTACTGGCAAATTGAAGGGGATGCAATACAGACTAAGCCACAAGTTACCTTTTACCCAAATAAGTCAAGCAGCCTTGCTGAAACCAATTACAAAGGGACTGAAGCACTCTGTGAGCAAGTCGCGAATATCTTTGGAGCAGACGTGAGGGAAGCTTGGCAAGGTGCTGAAAATAGCGCTATTAAGCCAGGCCAACAGTTTAAGTACATCCCCCAATTAAGCATATCATTCTCTTTACCTGAACTTGCATCACTCGCAGACTGGCGAGCAAAAGGCAGTCCGTCAACTATGCCGACCAAGCTGACAAAAAGCTCGCTAACAGTTTGGTATGAAAATAGCGATGAACAAAAGTTCCTTCAAGGTGACTTAGGCACGAATCAAAAATCTATATCTTTGACTTGCGATAATAATGAGGTAGCACTCCAAATTGCACTCAGTGAAGTGGATGCTCAACTCAGCAGCAACTTAAACCCTGCTTTTTGTGAAGAAACTCGTATTGGGAACGAGTCTAAAACAGTTTGTTTAGAGGTCAAATTAGAGCAAGAAAGACCTCTTGAAAGCTGTCAGTTCGCACTGACAGATGTCTTTATCCCAGATAGTCAAGGCAATAAAACCATGGTTAAATTAGCCGCAAAAGTAAAAGCGGCCAATGATTTAGGGGTATTGGTTGTAGTTGACAGCATAAATATTGAATAACACTTTTTAAGGAATGTAGAGAGTATCAAGGTTTAAGCTGTAGCTGGTTCACTCTACTTTTCAGAATATAAACCACAGGTAGGAAACAAAGCAGAACCGTTAGAATATTAACAAGAGGTAAAATGCTTTTATAAAGATAAGTTGAATAGCTTAAATCTAAATAATGCCTATCGACCAGTCTAAATAACTGCATTATTGGTGCAGGCAGCACTATTAGTTGAGCGAGTATACTTTGTGATAAATAAACCTTATCTCTCAACGCCCAAACAGCTAAGATCGCCATAAATACAATGTCACTTAATGCCCAGTAAATATATCGGATCACATAAAAGTCTGCGTCAATTTTCTTAATGACTGGGTATGAAAAATACCCAACAACATAAAATGCGGCGCATAGAGCCGCATATCTAAGCGCTTTGTCATCTTTTAAAACAGCAAACAATACAACCGAAAAAAATGTCAATATGGTTGCATTATCTCTTACGAGTAAAAGAAACTGACTAAAGTGAGCACTATTTAAATCTAATGGCATATTTGGCTATTTAAACGTTAAGCACAAAACCAAAAGCGTTATTAGACACTTTTGGTGGCTCATCATTATCATCTGCACCATCACCATTATTGCCAGGCATATAAGCGAATTTATGTAAATTAGACATGGTATTTCTCCCTGATAGTTAGCCCAATTTCAAATTAGCTGAATTCGAACTATCTATCAAGAAGTACATACTAAAGAATGAAAAAATTAATTACCGCGCAGTTCTATAGGGTCAGATTCTTTTGCTTTACCTTGTAAAATTGAGATTTCTACACGGCGATTTCGACGTCTGTCAGTGTCGTTTTCATTGGGTACTAGCGGACGAGTATCTGCGTGACCAACAACAACCATTCTATTTTTGTCAAACCCTTGGGCTTTAACCATTTCACTGGCAACAGCAACAGCACGGGTTGCTGATAAGTCCCAATTATTTGAATATAGCTCGTTCGTCACTTGAAAATCATCAGTATGACCTGACACCGTTATTTCACCGGGAACGTCTTTAAGTAGATCGGCTATCTCCTGAATAATCGGCTTAAATTTGGGTTGCAAAAATGCACTGCCAGAGGGAAATGCACCATTTTCTTGAATGCGAATAATGATCTGCTGACCGAGCGATTCAAGCTCTATTGCACCATCCATTATTTGCTTTTCCATTTGCTGTGCAATTTTCTTCACCAGCTCATTCACTTGTTCTTGATCTGCAGCAGATACAGCCTGTTCCATAGATTGCTCTTGTGAGGTGCTTTGTGATTCACCTCCTCGCTTGTTACCGCGCTGCTCTTGACGTCCACCGGCTGATGCTTCATCACCAGCTTGAAACTCAAGCATTTGCTGTGTCATTTCTACTGTTTGCTGCTGAATTGTTTCAATGGGAGTCGGCTCAGGCTTACCGGGTGTAAACTCCATTGCAATTACACTGGTGCCCTTGGGGATGTCTTTTACTTCGATTTTATTTTGCACACCAAAAGCAAACTTCATCGAACCTGCAATTTGTTTAAACTTTAAAACATCCATTTCAGAGAAAGCCAACAGCAGAACGAAGAAACACATCAAGAGTGACATTAGATCAGCAAATGTTCCCATCCAAGCGGGTAGCCCGGGAGGGGGACATTTACACTTTTGTTCATCTGACATACTACTCCTCCTTGTCGCTGCCGCGCTTAGACTCAGGCAAGTAGTTCTTCAGAATACCTTCAATTACTTTTGGATTTTGTCCATCTTGAATACCTAAAATAGCATCTAAAATTAAACGTTGGTTTTGCTCTTCTTCGTCTTTACGTAATTCGAGTTTCGCCTGAATTGGGATAGCAACCACGTTCGCTAGAAATGCACCATATAACGTTGTTAAAAGTGCTACAGCCATCGCAGGACCAATCGCTTTTGGGTCATCCATGTTTGATAACATGGCTACTAGACCAATGAGTGTTCCTATCATACCCATTGCTGGTGCGATATCTGCTAGAGATTTAAATAAGTTGGCACCTAACTCATGTCGTGAGGAGGTCAATGAAATGTCTTTCAATAAAGTCGCGCGTACAACGTCAGCATCATGACCATCTACTAACATATCAACGCCCTTACGCATAAAGGCATTGGGTATTTCAGCTTCTTCCAAGGCTAAAAATCCACCTTTACGAGCAGAGTCGGCCAATTCAACCGCTTTCTCGATTAGCTCTTCTGGAGATTCAATCTTAAACATGAAAGCTTTGCCAACAACTTTACCAATGCCTAAGAATTGGCCCATAGTAAAGTTCGACAGTACGATAAATATAGAGCCACCGAATACAATGACGGTAGATGGGCCATCACCAAACATGGCCATGTCACCATTACTACTCATGAACATCGCCATGATGACCAAACCTATTGCACCTACTATTCCGATAACGGTTGCTAAATCCACTATCCCCTCCAGAGAATACTTATCATTACTTTTTATTCTGACACTCGAAGTCAATTTTTTGAGTGGCAACTACAAATATCATGCTTAATTCCAATATTTGCAAACCTTGTGCCTATGTTACAGTGAAAAGCCTAGCTTTCAGTAAGACTTTTATCGGCAACATATTGAATATCTTAACTCAATTCCGTTGTGAAAATTCGATTAAAGCCAACATAAGGCAAAAAATAAACTGATTCTCCACGATTGCCCGCAACAAACTTTGACCTGAGTCGCTAATCCCCCTAAAATTGCAAACTTTAAAGTAAATTGCTGAGCAAGATGAACTATGGCTGCAAAAAAACCAGAAAATCTAAGTTTTGAAGAAGCGATGGCTGAATTAGAAGGCATTGTTCAAGCTATGGAACAAGGTAGCCTAACGTTAGAACAATCCTTAAAGCAATTTGAACGAGGTGTTCAATTAGCTAATGCTTCTAATGACAAGCTTAGCAGTGCCGAGCAGAAAGTTTCTATTTTAATGGGTAACGATCCTGAGACACCTGTAACACCAATGCCAAATCAATTAGATTAAGACCCTGCAGTGAATTTATTCGAGCATATTAGTGCGGCACAGAGCCGCTTAGATAGTTATATTTGCAACTATTTCTCTTTGCCTCTTGATACCGATGAAACCGTAAAATCAGCGACTTTTTACAGTATAAATAATGGTGGCAAGCGTTTAAGACCTTTTTTAGTTTACACGGTTGGAAAGCTTTTAGGTGCAAAAGAAACCGACCTGGATGTTGCAGCTGCAGCCATAGAATGTATTCACAGTTATTCATTAGTTCATGATGATTTACCTGCTATGGACGATGACGATCTTCGCCGTGGTAAACCCACCTGCCATATCGCTTATGATGAAGCACAAGCGATTTTAGCTGGCGATGCTTTGCAGACTTTAGCATTCGAATTTTTAAGCGGTCATGAATTTTCAGTACCTGCCAAGCAGCAAATAAAAATGATCAATACGCTCGCTATAGCATCCGGTTTGCAAGGTATGGTTGGCGGACAAGCGCTTGATATCTCCGCGACTGATAGATCTATCACTATTGAAGAACTTGAGCGTATTCACCGTTTAAAAACAGGCGCGCTATTAAATTGCGCAATCAAATTAGGCGCATTATGTGCGCTAGATGTAGACGAATCAATCATGGCTGCGCTTGATAGCTATGGTAAAAATCTCGGTCTGGCTTTCCAAGTACAAGATGACATTTTAGATATTGAGGGTGATACCTCTGTGTTAGGAAAACCTCAAGGTTCTGACATAGATAACCACAAATCGACTTACCCAGCTTTATTGGGTCTTGATGGGGCTAAACAAAGAGCGCATCAATTTGTAGATGATGCATTATCAGCATTAGATAAAATCCCTCATAACACTGACGTACTTGCAAACTTAGCAAAATATATTATTGAGCGTGATCATTAATACACTTTCATGACGTATTAATGACGAGCATGACAAAATTTATAAAAATTAAGTAAACCTTTGTATATAATCGAACAAGGTTTGCGTAGGACACATGTTGAAAGAATGAAACTGGACAGTAGCAAGTACCCATTACTCGCCTTGGTTGATGAACCGGCGCAATTACGTCAATTGCCACAGCCCCAATTGGGTAAACTGAGCGATGAATTAAGAGATTACTTACTTAATTCTGTTTCTCAGAGTAGTGGCCATTTGGCTTCAGGTTTAGGCACAGTCGAATTGACGGTGGCTTTACACTATGTTTATAACACTCCAGAAGACAGGTTGATCTGGGATGTTGGCCATCAAGCCTACCCACATAAAATCTTAACGGGACGTCGTGATGCTATGCATACGATCCGTCAAAAAGATGGATTGCACCCTTTCCCTTATCGTGAAGAAAGTGAATACGACACCTTCAGCGTAGGTCATTCAAGTACCTCTATTTCCGCTGCATTAGGTATGTCTATCGCTGCACAGAAAGAAGGTAAAGGCCGTAAAACCGTTGCCGTTATAGGTGATGGTGCGATCACGGCTGGTATGGCATTCGAAGCGATGAACCACGCAGGAGATATCAAATCTGACATGCTGATTATCTTAAATGATAATGAGATGTCTATTTCTGAAAACGTGGGTGCACTAAACAACCACTTTGCACGTATTCTTTCCGGTAGCTTTTATACTAATATTCGCGAAGGCAGTAAGAAAATTCTTTCTGGTGTACCGACTGTGAAAGAGCTTGCCAGCCGTATGGAAGAGCATCTAAAGGGCATGGTTATTCCTGGCACTTTCTTCGAAGAGCTTGGTTTAAATTACATTGGTCCAATTGATGGTCACGACGTTAATATGCTGGTTGATACGCTAAGAAATATGCGTAACCTGAAAGGCCCTCAGATCCTGCACATCAAGACGCAAAAAGGTAAAGGTTACAAACCAGCTGAAGCAGACCCTATCGGCTATCATGGCGTGCCTAAGTTTGATCCTAGCGTGCATAGTCTGCCAAAGTCTAAGCCAGGCGCGCCGACTTTCTCGAAAGTATTCGGTGACTGGTTGTGTGATATGGCAGCACAAGATCCTAAGCTTATGGCGATTACCCCAGCCATGCGTGAAGGCTCTGGTATGGTGCGTTTCTCGAAAGAGTTTCCTGAGCAATACTTTGACGTTGCCATTGCTGAGCAACACGCTGTTACTCTAGGTGCAGGTTTCGCATGTGAAGGCCTTAAGCCTGTAGTTGCAATCTACTCAAGCTTCTTGCAGCGTGCTTATGACCAACTGATCCACGATGTCGCGCTACAAAACTTACCAGTACTGTTTGCAATTGACCGCGCAGGTATTGTTGGCGCTGATGGTGAAACTCACCAAGGTGCCTATGACTTAAGCTTTATGCGTTGCATTCCAAACATGATCATCATGGCACCAAGTGATACCAACGAATGCCGCCAGATGCTTTACACTGGTTACCAGTGTAATCAACCTGTTGCTGTGCGCTACCCTCGTGGTAGTGCAGGAGAACAAGATGTGCAAACAGAAATGCACGCTTTCGAAATTGGTAAAGGCAATGTGATCCGCGAAGGTGAGAAAGTGGCTATCTTAAGTTTCGGCACACTACTTCATAATGCTAAGCAAGCAGCCGAGCGCTTAAATACTACCCTAGTCGATATGCGATTTGTTAAGCCGCTTGATGAAGCATTACTCGTTGAGCTAAGCAAAACCCATGATCGTTTTGTTTGTATTGAAGATAACGCCATTGCCGGTGGTGCTGGCAGTGCTGTTATGGAGTTCTTAGGCGCACAAGGGATCAATACACCCGTGTCATTGTTTGGTATTCCTGATGAATTTATCAAACATGGTACGCAAGACGAAATGCACGCAGAAATGGGCTTATGTGCTGACTCAATCGAGCTGCGGATCAAAGCGCTACTCTAATAATTTTAAAGCATAAAAAAAGGAGCTAAGGCTCCTTTTTTTATGCTTCCAGTTTTTGATGAGTTATACAAATTATCTTAATTAACGCATCCAAATTTTCACATCTGCAAGCCCATTTGCCTGTAAGGTTTGTAATTGTGACTCAACGTTACTGGTTTGCTCAAATTCAAACGCATCCAATTGATCATCAAATGTAATGGTTGCAGCACCATCACCACCCCGCTGTTTCACCTGATGAAGCGCAACATCAGCCAAATTAACAGAGGCCTCCCAGCTAATAACCTGCCCACCTAGCAAGGGTAATGGATATAAAGACCAGCCCATAGAAACTGTCATATTGATCGATTTGCCATTCGGTAACTGGAAATCAAACTCAGCAATTGCTCGACATAACTCTTTTATATAGGTTTCAATGGCATCACGCTTAAAATCACGTAATAACAACAAGAACTCATCGCCACTCCAACGGGCCACATAATCAGACCCTTGGGTTCTGGTGTTTAATAAAGTCGCTAATTGCTGCAAACAACTGTCGCCACCAATTGGGCCATAAGCGTCATTTACCTTGCTAAAATTATCAACATTGATGATCAAAAGTACTAGGCGCTTATTTTGCTGCTGCAGTGATTGCGAGTTTCGTTGATAGTGTTCTACATCTTTAGGGAGTTGATCGAATAAGAAACGGCGGCTTTTAAGGCCTGTCAGCTCATCCGTGTGACTCACTAATTTCATTTGTGTATTAACTTGGTTAAGCTTGTCATTTGCTTGTCTAAGTGCCAGAGTTCGCTCTGCAACCAAAGACTCCAATGCTTGCTGCTTGCGCCGCTCTTGAGCCCTAAAAATCCAAAAGAACACATAAAACAATAAAATAAAACCAAGTGTAATGAGTAGTCTGAAATAAACTGTTTCATCAAAGCGTCTTGGGATCTCAATGCGCTGTGAAATACTTCGAGCTTGTTGCCAGCCTTCACCTTTACGCTTAACTTGTAATTCAAAGTTATAAACACCCGGTTCTAAGTTTGTGTATATGGCTTCACGTCGATTAAATACTTCTCGCCATTCGGTGTTTTCTTTGCCAGTTAGACGATATCTAAACTCGATACTTGCCGGCGCATAGAAATCAATTGCAGTGTAATTAATGGTGATATCACGTTCACTGGTATCAAGTTTTAATAAATCGGCAAATTCAGTTGCGACAATGGCTCTGTCTTGAGTGAGCACTTCTTCAAGTTTTGGTGATAAATCTTTAGAGCCAAATAGTTCCACATTTTTAGGAATTTCAACGGCGCCTTGAGAGCTTGGATACCAAATTGCACCTTGCTTTTCTAAGACGGCATCACCACCGAAACCAGAGCAGCAACGACCGACTTTGCCATCGAGTTGACGGTCAAATTGACTAATAACCTGTTCAACTTTTAGATTACTGATCGGATGCGTAAATTGCGCTGCAGGTAGACGATAGACGCCTTTTCGAGTACTGACCCAAATAAGCGCCTGTTGCTTGTCGTAATAAAGCGAAGAAATTGAGCCATGAGGTAAGCCGTTTGAAGCATCAAGCTGGTACCAATCGCCCTTTGCTGTTCGATAAAATAAGCCATCGTTCCAAGATCCAACTAAAGTGGCCACACCTTGAATGTATAAAATACTGGTGACATAAGCTGACTCAAGAGAAGTTTGACCACCAAGCTTTTCAATGCCCTTTTGATTAAATTGATAGGCTCCTTTATTAGTACCGATAAAGCCCACGTTAGGTTGGTCGTTTACATAAGTAATAAATTGGCTGCCTAGAAATGCATTGTAAGCAAATGGTGTTAAGCCAGAATATTCTAAACGGTACATTCCGCTACCGGTGCCAATCCAAATCCCACCACGTTGAGAGGGAGTAATCGCCAAGACAGGCGTCTGTCTTAACTCTCGAAATGGTAATAACTGTAATACACCTTGCTCATAAATAAGCGCACCTCGCTCAGTACCAATAAATAAACTATTGCCACTAAACTCAAGTTCGTAAACTGTGCTGTTTTTAAGTTGCTCCGAGGTAATAACAACTTGCAAGGTTTCATCTGAATCTAGGTAACCAATGCCACTTCTTGAAGCAATCCAAGTTCTGCCTTGGTTATCTAATGTCGTTGCTGTTATCCCTTGTTGGCTACTACCGTCGATCATATGACGCGCAATATTACCAGTATGCGCAAACCAAAGCCCTTCGTTTAAACTGGCAAGCCAAATATTCCCCTCGCCATCTTTAAACATATCTGAGAACCAGATTGCTTGCTCAGCATGAACTGGTTCAACATAACGCCACTCTGACACACCTTCTCTAAACATAAGTCGAGACGAAGTTGATGCCCACAATCCTGAGTCTGGATCGTACATAAACTTGTAGACTGCACCATTGCCTAACTCTGTATATCGTCTCAATACTTGGTCAATATCTAAAAAGTAAGCACCGAGCTCAGAAGCCAGATACAAGCGCCCTTCGATCCATGCAAGGTCATGAATGATGGTTTGAGCCAATTGCTCTGGTAACGCTAATCTAAACCCAAGTTCAAGACGGAATACATCACTACGATTAGTCGTTGATTTAGTAATTTTTAAAAGATTTCGTTCATTCACCAACCATAAACCATCCGTGCCTTGGGCTATTTTTGAGACACTACCGACAATTTGATTAATGCGGTTCACAGAGAGCTTTTTGTTACCTTCAGCGGCATCAAAATCACGCTGCGCTTGGCTATCGTTACCTATATAAAATAAGCCGTTACCTGCAACCCAAATATCACCTTGCTTGTCTTCAACAATATCGAGAATAGGCCCTTTGATATTAAAGGATTGAACGTCTAGTGTTTTAGGGTTTAAGCGGTGAAGGCCACGCTTAGTGCCTATCCATAACTTACCATGTCTATCTAACAGTAACTTGTGAATGGCATTGGTTTGTAAGAATTGCGTGTTTTGTGTTGTAAAATTTCGGAATTGATAACCATCAAATCGACTGAGGCCAAATTGAGTGCCAAGCCATACATAGCCCTGCTGGTCTTGAACCAAACTTTTAATTGATTGTGAGGGTAAGCCATTTTGTACATTCCATTGCTTAACAATGTAATCATTGATGGCAGCCGAAACCGAGAAGCTCGTCAGTATCAACAGCCAAAACATTAGCAAGGTTTTTTTGATCATACACTCACAATCTATTTATTGATTAAGCTACTAATAAACCAGTTTTAAACAAAGCTTGTACACAAATCAACGAAAAAATACCCGCTAAAATGTCATCCGCCATGATCCCAAAGCCACCATGCAGCTTTTTGTCTAACATTCTGATTGGACCTGGTTTGGCAATATCGAAAAATCGGAATAATAAAAAGCCAACTAGAAGCGCTTTCCAAGATAATGCTGCGCCTATCATGGTAATGTAAAAGCCAGCTACTTCATCCCACACAATTGCTGGATGATCATGAACTTGGACATCTTTTGCCGTTTGTCCGCAAACCCAAATACCAAATACACTGATCACAACTGCAAAAACACATTGCAGCCACAATGGATAACTAGCTGTAATGAAAATAAGCGGTAACGCACCTAAAGTACCAAACGTGCCCGGAGCAAATGGGGCAAGTCCTAAACCAAAACCTAAACCAAAAAATTGGTGGGGTTTACGAATATCAAATTTGTACTGCTTAGCCAAACTGACTCCTAACTAAAATGTTCAAAGCCAGTTGCGGGAAATGGCCAAGGTTTATCTTTATAAAGTAGCGATACATCGCCAGCATTTGCGTTAATTTGCCCAATGCAGGTTGGTTTCACCCCATATTCTGCCAAGCGCTTTTCTACTGCTACTCTATTACTATCAGGCACAGTAAACAACAACTGATAATCATCGCCATAGGCCATTGCCAGCATTAAACGTACTTCTTCATCTGGTAAATTTTCCAGCGCAGTTGAAAGCGGCACTTTATCAGCATGGATTGTCGCACCAACACCTGAGTGGGTCAGAATGTGATTTAAATCGGCCAGTAAACCGTCAGAAATATCAATAGCTGAATTCGCTAAACCACGTAAAACCTGACCAGCTGCAACTTGCGGTGCAGGATAATCAAACTTTTTCTGAACATAACTGCGATCTTCAGCGTTGAGCTCCCAGCCTTGTTTACGTGCTTCTATTGCCAAAGCAGCATCTCCAAGGTCACCAGTCACATATAACCAATCACCCACTTTAGCACCACTTCGCGTCAACGCTTTGCCTTTTGGCACTATGCCTTTAGCGCACACGGTAATCGTTAATGGACCTTGCGTGGTGTCACCACCAATCAGTTGCACGTTATAGTATTCAGCAATATCGTGCATACCTTCTGTGAACTGTTCCAGCCAAGTTTCATCAACATTAGGTAGCGTCAAGCCGATGGATATCCAAGCTGGTTCTGCACCCATTGCAGCCAAATCACTTAAGTTTACCGCTAAAATTCGGTGCCCTAAGGCTTTAGGAGAAATATCAGAAAAGAAATGAACGCCTTCAACCAGCGTATCTGTGGTGACCGCTAATTGGCAGCCTTCGGGGATAGTAACTAGGGCGCAATCATCACCTATGCCTAAGTCTACATCACGTCGAGTAATGCCACGGCCGGTGAAAAATCGATTGATTAACTCAAATTCCTTCATACATAAAAAAGCCGGCCTAAGCCGGCTCTCCAAATTGTTTGCCTTTATTTGCGAACTGCTTTAACTGCTTTGTCTAAAACACCGTTCACAAACTTATGGCTGTCTTCTGCACCAAAGATTTTCGCAAGCTCAATGCCTTCATTGATTGCTACTTTGTAAGGTACATCTTCACGGAACTTAAGTTCGTATGCACTTAAACGTAATACTGCACGCTCAACTTCATCTAAGTCTTCAAACGGGCGAGAAAGATGTGGCTTAACAAGCTCATCTAATTGTTTTACGTTTACTGCAACACCGCGAGCAAGATCTTTAAAGTATTCTACGTCTACTTTAGATACATCATTCTCGATCAACATTTGTTGCTCAATATCGGCAATCGGGTTGCCACTTAATTGCCAAGAGTATACGGCTTGAAGCGCTAATATACGTGCTTTACGTCTTGCTGCTGGTTTCACTGAGGATCCTCTTAAATTTGCTCTAGCACGTTCACCATTTCTAGAGCACCAAGGGCTGCTTCGCCGCCTTTGTTGCCCATCTTAGTGCCCGCACGTTCAATGGCTTGCTCAATGCTTTCCGTGGTTAATACACCAAATGCTACCGGAATATCATAGTCTAATGAAACGCTTGCAAGTCCTTTATTTGACTCGTTAGCAACTAGGTCGAAATGTGGTGTACCACCACGGATGATAACGCCTAATGCAATGATTGCATCGTGCTCTTTCTTCATCGCTAAACGCTTAGCTGCTAATGGTAACTCAACCGCACCTGGTACATATACCACAGTGATGTCTTCTTCTTTAACACCACCAACACGCTTTAGCTCGTCAACAGCACCTTCAAGTAAGCTGCTACCGATAAAATCATTAAAACGTGAAATAACAATGGCAAATTTTTTGCCAGGAGCGTATTTGTTACCTTCAATAATCTTCATTAGATGGTCCTAATCTTCTTAATGTTTCGTACTTTGCAATCAAAGTGCGCCGAGTACGCAATAAGCAATTGCCAAATTGGCGCGCATAATAGCACAGTTTTGGTTAACCCCAAATAACAAAACCCGCTGTCATCAACGGGCTTTTTCATTCAATTATTTAGGCTCTACGTATTCAACCACTTCTAGGTGGAAACCTGAAAGTGCATGATATTTTTTCGGCATACTCATTAGGCGCATTTTTTGAATGCCTAAATCAGCTAAGATCTGCGAGCCAACACCAACGGTACGAGACGTACCTTGGAATTTACGCTGATTCACAGTTTCGCCCGCATCTTGTGCAGCAAATGCTTTTACCATGTGCTCGATGTCTTCAGTTTGTTCCTGTTTACCCAGAATAACCAGCACACCGTTATTTTCGCTGATGTGCTTCATCGCACCATGTAAGCTCCAGCTTCTATCAGCGCCTCTGTCTGATAGTAAGACATCATTAAAGGTGCTTTGTAAGTGAACACGCACTAGCGTTGCATCACTTTCTGAAACTTCACCTTTGAGTAAAGCATAATGAAGCTGGTTATCAATGGTGTCTTTATAAGTAACTAAATCGAATTCACCATATTCAGTTGGCAATTTACACTGCGCAACTTTTTCTATGGTCGTTTCGTTTAAGTTACGGTATTCAATTAAATCGGCGATAGTACCAATTTTTAAACCGTGTTCTTTGGCAAATACTTCTAACTGAGGACGACGCGCCATAGTGCCGTCTGGATTTAAGATCTCAACAATGACTGAAGCGGGTTCCAAACCTGCTAAACGCGCTAAATCACAGCCTGCTTCTGTATGGCCAGCACGCGTTAATACTCCACCAGGTTGTGCCATAATTGGGAAGATATGACCTGGCTGCACGATGTCTGTTGGCACTGCACCTTTAGCAACAGCGGCCTGTACTGTACGAGCACGATCAGCGGCAGAAATACCGGTAGTTACACCTTTTGCTGCTTCAATAGACATCGTAAAGTTAGTTGAGAATTGCGCGCCGTTATTTCTCACCATTAATGGCAAATCAAGCTGCTGACAACGCTCTTGAGTCATAGTTAAACAAATTAAACCACGGCCGTGGGTTGCCATGAAGTTTATGGCGTCCGCTGAAATATGCTCGGCTGCGATGATTAAGTCACCTTCATTTTCTCGGTCTTCATCATCCATCAAGATAACCATTTTACCGGCTTTAATGTCTTCGATGATCTCTTGTGCGCTGTTCAAGTTCATAATTTACCTGTTTAATTAATTCGCTACTTAATAAAGCCTGCGTTTGCCAATAAGTTCATTGTGAGAGTAGAGCTTTGTGCAGGCTCTTGAGCTCCAAGTACTAAGCGTTCCAAATAACGTGCAATTTGATCCACTTCTAAGTTAATTTTACTGCCCACTTTAAATTCAGCAATGGTTGTCTCTTGTGCTGTATGCGGCACAATTGTCAGCTTAAACTGACAGTCTTTAATTTCATTTACAGTTAAGCTGATACCATCAATGGCTACTGAGCCTTTATATGGAATATATTTCATCAGCTCACTGGGCGCTTCTAACCAATATTCGGTAGCGCGGGCATTAGGTGAAATCGCCACGACTGTCGCAATGCCATCAATGTGACCTGAAACTAAATGACCACCTAAACGCGAAATGGGCTGTAATGCTTTTTCTAAATTCACGGTTTGCCCTAGCTTATATTGAGCAAATTGCGTCAATTTCAAGGTCTCATTTGAAACATCGGCACGAAAACCATCAGAAAATTTTTCAACAACCGTTAAACAGACACCATTTGTTGCAATGCTATCGCCTAACTGTACATCGCCCATGTCTAAATTTGGGCTACTTACACGAACCGTTAGGTCGCCTTGATTTTGTGTCAACTCAGTCAACTTACCGGTTGCTTCAATGATACCTGTAAACATAAAACTTAACCTTTTTGCGCTACTTTGCGTGCTGTTAAACGAATATCTTCGCCAACTTGCTTAATATCGTGCCATTGTAGGCTCTGTACATCTGCCATCTGAGTCAACTCTGGCACGTTAAATAAACCTCGCGCATCTTGACCCATGATTTTAGGTGCTAAATAAAGAATATAATTATCGATAAGATTTAATTCGTGAAACTTCCCCGCAAGCGTCGCGCCAGCTTCAACGAATACACTGTTGATACCATGCGCAGTTAATTGCATTAACGCTTTTTTGATATCAACCTTACCATTCATAGAGTCAACCACCAGCTCTGTGACATGTTCTGGCCACTGGTGCGTTGTATCTGCTTTTGTTCTTAAAATTATAATAGGACTATTAATTGAGAATAATGCTAAGTCTGGAGACAAACGATTTTGAGAATCGATGATCACTCGAATAGGCTGGCGAACCGACAACCCTTCCGCAAGCTCAAGCTGCTCTGCCGAAAGTCGCACATTCAATTTAGCATCATCAAACAGCACAGTATCAGCACCCGATAACACGGCGCAGTGCTCAGCACGTAAAAACTGCACATCTTGACGAGCTGCACTTGAGGTGATCCACTTACTCTCACCATTTTTTAATGCTGTTTTGCCATCTAGGCTCGCTGCCAACTTACAGCTTATATAAGGTAAGCCCGTTTCCATGCGAGTTAGAAAACCCGGATTTAGTGCTCTTGCTTCTTGCTCAAATAAACCTGCTGCAGTTTCAATGCCAGCCTCTTCTAACATACGTAAGCCGCGACCTGCAACTTCTGGGTTAGGATCGACCATGGCTGCAACAACGCGGCTAACGCCAGCGTCGATTAAGCCTTTAGCACAAGGCGGTGTTCTACCATAATGGCTGCATGGTTCTAAGGTAACGTAAGCCGTTGCGCCTCTTGCCTTGTCTCCAGCCATCTTTAACGCGTGTACTTCGGCATGGCCTTCACCCGCTTTTTGGTGATAACCCTGACCAACTATATCGCCGTTTTTTACGATGACACAGCCCACATTAGGATTAGGTGAAGTGGTAAAACGGCCTTTTGCAGCAAGCGCGATCGCCTGCTGCATAAAATCTTTATCTTGCTCGCTAAACATCAATCTCCAAGCCTCGCGATTTCCTCGCCAAACTCTCTAATATCTTCAAATGAGCGGTATACGGAAGCAAAGCGGACATAGGCCACTTTATCGAGCTTTTTCAGCGCTTCCATAATGCATTCACCAATCATATGGCTTGCCACTTCACGCTCACCCGTAGCACGAATTTGCGATTTAATTTGATGCACGACTTCTTCAATTTGCTCAGTGCTAACCGGGCGTTTCTCTAACGCGCGGTGCAGACCATTTAGTAATTTGTCTTCATTGAATGGCTCTCGAGAACCATCTTGTTTAATTACCCGCGGCATGACTAATTCAGCACCTTCAAACGTCGTAAAGCGCTCATGACATAACACACATTCTCTACGGCGACGGACTTGATGGCCTGAGCCGACTAAACGGGAATCAATGACTTTTGTTTCTTTAGCGGTGCAAAATGGACAATGCATAGATAATCACTTGTGAAAAAATATAAAAAAGGCCGCAAATGCGGCCTTAATCATAACAAAATTCTTTGATTTTGTGAGCGAAATTACGCGTAAACTGGTAATTTAGCGCAGATAGCTTTTACTTTCTCTTTTACTTCTGCTTGTACTGACTCATCGTTGATGTTGTCTAGTACGTCACAGATCCAACCTGCAAGCTCCGCTGACTCAGCTTCTTTGAAGCCACGACGCGTGATAGCTGGAGAACCAATACGAAGACCAGACGTTACAAACGGTGAGCGTGGGTCGTTTGGTACTGAGTTTTTGTTCACAGTGATATTAGCACGACCAAGTGCCGCATCAGCATCTTTACCTGTGATGTCTTTGTCGATTAGGTCTAATAAGAATAAGTGGTTGTCTGTTTTACCAGAAACAACTTTATAGCCACGCTCTTGAAGAACTGCAACCATTGCCTGTGCATTCTTAACAACTTGCTCTTGGTAAGTTTTGAACTCTGGCTGTAGTGCTTCTTTGAAGGCTACCGCTTTACCAGCGATAACGTGACATAGAGGACCACCTTGACCACCAGGGAATACTGCGCTGTTTAGCTTCTTGTAGATCTCTTCGTCATCACAAGCTGAGATGATAAGACCACCACGAGGACCCGCTAGTGTTTTGTGCGTCGTCGTAGTTACAACGTGTGCGTGAGGTACTGGGCTTGGGTAAACACCTGCAGCAACAAGACCTGCAACGTGTGCCATATCAACTAATAGGTAAGCACCTACTTTGTCAGCGATTTCACGGAATTTAGCCCAGTCAACGATACCTGAGTATGCTGAGAAACCACCGATGATCATTTTTGGCTTGTGTTCAAGTGCTAATGCTTCAACCTGTGCGTAATCGATTTCACCAGTTTCTTCGTTAAGACCGTACTGGATAGCGTTGTACGTTTTACCAGAGAAGTTTACGTGAGAACCGTGTGTTAAGTGACCACCATGTGCAAGGCTCATACCTAATACAGTGTCGTGTGGCTGAAGAAGCGCTTGGAATACTGCCGCGTTTGCTTGTGAACCAGCGTGTGGTTGTACGTTCGCATAAGTAGAACCGAAAAGCTCGTTAGCACGGTCAATAGCCAGTTGCTCAACAACGTCAACGTGCTCACAACCACCGTAGTAACGCTTACCTGGGTAACCTTCAGCATATTTGTTAGTTAATTGAGAACCCTGAGCTTCTAAAACACGTGGGCTACAGTAGTTTTCAGAAGCGATAAGCTCGATGTGCTCTTCTTGACGAGTCGTTTCAAGTGCAATCGCATTTGCTAATTCAGGATCAAAATCTGCAATGTTCATGTTACGTTCTAACATGGGGTCTCCTAGGTACACGTTTAGGGTAGTAAAAGCTGTATTGTACGCAGTTATGCGTCCGATGCCTATAATTTCGGCTTGAGCATATTTAAACAGGGATTGAATTTATTTCACAGTGTTTATGTAATGATATTTTTTTATTTAAACATTAAAAAAACAAATGAATAAGAAGGGAATAAATAAGCGTTATTTATATAGGGTGAGTTTGGTAAACTTTTTAAGTCTACAAAGGCTCACCCTTGGGGATTAATAATTACAGTAATTTAGCAAAAACAGCCGCTTTCAATTGCGTGTAATCAGCCTTCATTGGCTCAGCTAAACACTTTTTATCTAAGGCATCTTGTAACACGCTAGGCATTGCAATCTCTTGCTCAAGCACCTCTTCTACTGAAGATTTAAACTTTGCAGGGTGCGCCGTAGCCAAACAGATCCCCACAGCATCTTCAGCTTTATCTAAAGTCAGACCTTCAAGTGCAATGGCGGTATGCGGCTCCATCACGTAACCCGTTGCAGCAATCTCTTTCATTACCACTTGCGTGCGACTTTCTGAGACGCTTCTTGAATAAAACTCATGTTTATCGAAATCACCACGCTCAAGCATTGTCTCAACGCGAGGCCAGTTATTAGGTTTACTCACATCCATTGCATTAGATAACGACTCTAATGTGGCATTTGGCGACCACTCACCTGATGTCATGTAACGAGGTACAGTGTCATTTTGATTGGTGGTTGCAGACAGGTTTGCAATAGGTAAACCTAGCGCTGCTGCTATCATAGCTGCACACACATTACCAAAGTTACCACTTGGTACAGAAACATGCACTTTACCTCTTTGCTCTGCAGGTAATTGCGCAACGGCTTCAAAGTAATAACATACTTGCGCAACTAGACGACTGATATTGATAGAGTTGGCGGAGTTTAAACCCAGCTTTTCTTTCATTTCATCATCTAAGAACGCCTGCTTTACCAATGCTTGGCAATCATCGAAGCTGCCTTTAACGGCGTAACAATGAATATTTCCACCTAACGTCGTGAAGAGCTTTTGTTGAGCGAGCGAGATCTTGCCTTCTGGGTAAAGTATAACTACATCAACATTTGGTTTGTTATAAAAGGCATGTGCTACCGCTGCACCTGTATCACCACTGGTCGCAGTTAAAATTGTGACACGCTCACCTTGATTAAATAAACCAATACATTCAGCCATAAAGCGTCCGCCAAAATCTTTAAACGCCAAGGTTGGGCCATGGAACAACTCTAGGCAATATTGCTTGTCGCCAATTTGCTTAAGCGGCGCCGGAAAGTTAAAAGCTCGTGCGACCATTTCGGCTAACGTATCTTTTGGCAGTTCATCACCAATTAAGTGGCTCAATACTTCGACGCTTCTTTCAACAAATGGTTTTTCAAGTAAAGCATCGATATTTTCTAATTTGCTCAGTTGCTCTGGGAAAAAGACCCCTTGGTTTCGGCCAAGGCCTGTTTTAACGGCCGTAGTGAAAGACACTTGCTGCGTGGCATCTTTTAAGTTTACAAGTTGCATCGATTATTCTCCTTGTGAAATGGCACGCGTGCCTTTTTGGTCTAGCTTACAAATATGACTAAAACCGTGTTCATTTATATAGTGTTCGTTTAACCAAGCCTGACATTGCTCTGCTGCTTGTTTGGTTTTACAAATCGTAAAGAGTGTAGGACCTGCGCCTGAAATACTTACCAGCTCTGCACCAAGTTCAGGTAGCGCTTGTTTAGCTTGTTCAAACCCAGCAATTAAAGAGCGTCGATACGGCTCTGCCATATCATCTTTCATAAGAGAGAGCGCTAAATCGAATTGCTCAGTTTGCATAAGAAGGCAAAAGCTCGACAAACGCTGCGCAAATTCAATGGCTTCGGAGCTGCTTCTTTGTTTTGGCAGTACTGCACGTGCTTTTGATGTATTTAAGGCAAAACCCGGGTAAGCTGCAACATAGTACCAGTCAGAGTCCACTGGCACAGATAAAGCTTTGTTAGGCACAAGATCAGCAGTTAATTGTAAACCGCCTAAATAACAAGGCGTGATGTTGTCATAGTGACGCGCACCACTGACTTTCGCCTCAAAATCAGCCATTAATTCAATCAGCTCAATTTGGCTAAGATTCGTTTTCGCAAACTCATTCAAAGCAGCAAAAGTGGCCACCACAGAGCATGCACTCGAACCCAGACCTGAACCGATGGGTAAACGCTTCTCTAGCTCGAGATAGACCGACGGCATACTTGGTGCTACATGTTCACGAAAGTGAACTAGGCACTGATAGGCCAAGTTTTCGTGGGCCTCACCCGGTAATTTATCGGCATAAGGACCTGAACAAACAAACGTGTCTTGGTCTGCCGCTTTAACATTCACTACATCACCGAGTAGCTCACCATTTATTGGCGCAAGCGCAGCCCCTAAAGAGTCAAAGCCAACACAAAAATTACCGATAGACGCGGGTGCATAAAAACTTATCATAACGACTCCTTAACGCGACTGTGTTTTTAAGATGTCAGCAAATACGCCTGCCGATGTCACTTCCGCACCCGCACCATAACCGCGAATAACAAATGGGCGTGGTTGATAGTACTGGCTCAAAATTGCCAAAGCATTTTCACCATCACGGATATCATAGAGTGCATGTTGTTTATCAACCGCTTCTATACCCACTTTGCATTTACCGTTTTCGATGCTGCCGACATAGCGCAACACCTTACCTTCACTCGCGGCACTTTGAATTTTGTCAGCAAATTGCGCATCAAGTTCAGGTAGCTTAGCCATAAACTCATCAACACTTGTACCTGGCGCAAACGACTCAGGAACAACTGCTTCAACTTCAATATCTGACAACTCTAATTCAAGACCTGACTCACGGGCGATGATCAAAAGCTTACGTGCGACATCTGTTCCTGATAAATCATCTCGCGGATCGGGTTCTGTAAAGCCATTCGCTTTCGCCTTTGCAGTCGCTTCTGACAAACTTAAGCCATCTTCAAGTACACCGAACATGTATGAGAGTGAACCAGAAAGGATACCGTTAAATGACAATAACTCGTCGCCAGCACCAAAAAGTAGCTGCAAGTTGTCTAGTACCGGCAGACCTGCGCCCACGTTTGTTTCATATAAGAATTTACGCTGGCGTTTTTGCGCTGCACTCTTTAAAGACTGGTAGTAGTCAAAACTGCCCGTATTGGCTTTTTTGTTTGCAGCTACCACATGGAAGCCCGCATCTAAAAAGTCATAGTATTGATCAGCAAGTTGTTGTGACGAGCTACAATCCACCAGCACAGGGTTAATAAGGTGATTTTCTCTGACAAACTGCTCTACCTTAGCCAATTCGAAACCTGATGTTTGTTGTTCTAACTGAGCTTGCCATGCATCAAATGCGATGCCGTTTGCATCAAGTAGAAGCTTGCGCGAATTTGCCACACCATAAAGGTTAAGCTTTACATTGCGCTTTGCTAGCCAATCTTGTTGTTTTTCAAGTTGCTTAACCAGTTCTTGACCGACTAAACCACAGCCTAATAAAAACACATCAATTGAAGGCACATGAGTGAAGAAATTTTCGTGACAGACTTTCACTGCGTCATTGCACAGTGCACCATCGACCACCGCAGAAATCGCACTTTCAGTAGAGTCTTGAGCGATGGCCACGATATTAACTTGTGCTTGTGCCAGTGAATCAAAGAACTTAGCTGCAAGACCTTTGTGCGCCTTCATGTTATCGCCTACCAAAGTCACAATAGCCAGTTCACGCTGCACCTGAACAGGCTCAATCAACCCAGCTTGCGACTCAAGTTCAAATGCTTGCTCTAGGGCACTTAAAGCTAAACTTAAATCTTCTTCATGCACACAGAAGCTGATGCTGAACTCACATGATGATTGTGTGATCAAAACAATAGACACATTATCATTGGCTAATGCGCTAAAAACGCGCGCAGCCATACCGACTTTGCCTTTCATGCCGGGGCCTGACACTGTCAACATCGCCAAATTCTCTAGCGATGAAATAGCTTTGACTGTTTCGTCGCTCTGACATTCATTTGAGATCACAGAACCTGGCACATCAGGGTTATGAGTATTTTTAATTTCGCATGGCACGCCAACTTTAGCGCAAGGTAAAATCGTTTTTGGATGAAGAACTTTAGCGCCAAAGTATGAAAGCTCCATCGCCTCTTTATAAGATAGGCTGTCTACCTTGCTGGCTTTTTTGATAAAGCGCGGATCGGCATTATAAACGCCATCTACATCTGTCCAAATTTGACAGACTTCGGCTTTTAAACAAGCCGCAGCTACTGCAGCAGAATAATCTGAGCCGTTGCGACCAAGAGTGGTTAGTTCACCTAGGTTATTAACACCAGTAAACCCAGGCATTATATAAAAGTCGGCTGATTGCGATTTTAAAACTTCAGCAAAGCGTTGCTCGCTCGCGACTAGGTTTACTTCTGCATCAAGGTAACCGCCTTGCGTTTCAATACATTGCGTCGCCTCGAGATAAGCAGCCCTTTGACCTAACATGGCCACCATAAGCGCAACACTCACTCGTTCCCCAAAGCTGATCACATAAGCATTAACTTGCTCAGGGCAGTGCTTAAGTAATTTAACTCCAGCTAGTTTGTCATTAAGCTCGGCAAAGCTTGGCCAATGAGCAACAACAGAATCTAACTGCTCGACTTCACGCTTCAAACTGTCTGCGCGATTTAGCAAAGCCTGCCACTGAGCACTGTAATCAGCACCTTGCTCAGCAAGCTTGGCTAACTCAACAAGTTGGTCAGTCATGCCGCCAGGGGCCGAAAGCACCACTAAAGCTTGCTCGCCTGCTTGAGACTCGATCAATTGCTTGACCCGTTTGAGACAATCAAAGTCGGCGAGCGAAGAGCCGCCAAATTTTAAAACTCGCATAATTTTTCCTCATTCCAAAAACGAAAAAAGGCCTGTGTTCGTAGTGAACACAGGCCTTTTTCTAATGCGCAACGACCTATGCCACTATCCAGTTAGGATGGTGGTTGTAATAATGGTCGTAATTAAATTCATTGTTTTCATAATTATTAGACTGCCCGAAAATCAGACACCATGCAACCGTCTTTTCATGAAATTATTATGCAAAAAACTCAAGTTAACCTCAGAAAAAAGAGAAAATTAGACCTTGGTATAACTTATATGAAATAAATTGGAAAAATTTAGAAGTAAGAAAGTAGACTTATCTAAGGCCGTAAGTATTTAAAACGCTTAATAAAACATCAGGTTTGACTGGCTTTTCGATAAATGAGATTGCGCCGAGTTGTTCTACTCTAGCTTTCATTTCTGGTTGAATATCCGCTGATATGACTACAACAAAAGTTTCGATGACTTGAGATTTCACCGCCTGCAAAACACCCACACCATCTAATTCAGGCATGGTTAAATCGAGGCAAAGTAAATCAACCTGATGATTGTTTAAAACCTCTAATGCTTCAACGCCATTTTTTGCTTGCAAAATTGTTGCATCAAACGCAGATGACAGGCAGCGAACCACTTGCTTACGGGCAACAACAGAATCATCACAAACCAAAATAGTAAAGCTCATTTTTTAAACTCATTCACTCGAAATTTACCAACTACTAATGCTCAATTTGAAAATGCTTTATAACATATTCATCTTAAAGCACTAAATCAGACCGATATAATATCTAACCAAACAATGGCATTGTAAACAATAATGCCAGATAAATATTTATTTTTACGTCTTTATTAGCTAAGTTTAACTACAGACGTAATGTTTTGAACAAAATCAGGGAGCCTAGCTTCATTCATGCTACAAAAAAGCCTATCAAAAAAGCTACTTACGAATGTGCTATCGGTTTACTTTTTGTTAACTTTCCTTGTCACGTGCGGTCAGGTTGTTACCGAATATATAAACACTAAAAACTATATTCAAAACGAGCTAACCATGCTGCAAAAGACCTTTAGTCGCAGCTTAACCCGTGCCATTTGGGAGTTAAACACCAAGCAAACTGTCACCACAGCTGAAGGCCTGCTGGCAATCCCTATGATTGAGGGCATCATTGTTCGTGACGATAGCGGTGAAATCATTTCGCAACTCGGCCGCTCTTTGGATATTCATGAGCTGTATAGCCAACAGCTGGTCCAAGAAGAAGTCATCATTGAAGATACGCCTACTGGTTTATTCGGCTATACCTTCCCACTTATTTTCGAATTCTCTGGTCGAGCAACACAAGTAGGTGATGTCACCCTCTTCTCAAGCCGAGAAGTTGTGCTTAGCCGCATTATGTTATCGATTTACTTCTTGCTTGGTAATGCAGTCGTTAAAACCACTTTCTTAATTATTCTATTTTTAATTGCATTTAGAAGACTTCTTACCGAGCCTCTTACCGACTTAACTGAACAAATAGAGTCATTTGAATTGAATGACGATATAGATGGCCAGCGTATTGATATTGGCACCACTGAACGCAATGAATTGAAAATTATGGAAGAGGCGTTCAATAAATTAATAGATAAAGTGGGCGACTACCGAAACCAGCTCGACGAAACACAAAAAGAACTTTTAATTAGTAATGAGAAGTTAGATCAACACAATTTACAGCTCGAACAAGAAGTTGCTCGAAAAACCTCTAACCTCAGCCAAGCTATGATGGATTTGCAGCAGCAAAAATATGAGCTTGAAAAACAAAAGCTGACACTCACAGAAGAAATCGACCTACGCCGCCAAACAGAACAAGAATTGCTGACCAAGCAAAAAGAACTTGAGCGTTATTTAGATGAATTAAACATGGCTCAAGAGCGTCTTGTTGGGTCTGAGAAAATGGCTGCACTGGGTGGTTTAGTGGCTGGTATTACCCACGATATCAACACACCTGTTGGTATTGGCGTAACCGCGACATCGTTCTTACAAGAGCGTTTAGAACAAATTGAAGCGGCCTATAAAGACAAAACGCTTTCTCCAAAAGCGCTAGAAGAGTTTATTAACGACGCTAAGCAAAGTACCAGCTTACTAACCACGAATTTAGATAGAGCTTCTGAGCTGGTTGCTAGCTTCAAGCAGATTGCCGTCGACCAAGCGAGTGAGGCTGTGCGTAATATCAACCTGAAGCAATATCTTGCTGAGGTTATTCGCTCGTTACATCCTAAATTAAAGAAAACCAAGCATGCGATTAATGTTGAGTGCCCTGAAGATCTACAATTAAATTTACCCGCAGGAGCAATTAGTCAGATTTTTACTAACCTGATTATGAATTCACTTATTCACGGTTTTGACGGTATTGAACAGGGCGAAATTAATATTGAAATTAAAAATGACAACGATGATGTGGTTATTCATTACAAAGACAATGGTCGAGGCGTGAGCCAGACTCAACTTGAGAAGTTATTCGACCCCTTCTTTACCACTAAACGTGATCAAGGCGGCAGTGGCTTAGGCACACATATCACCTTGAACTTGGTGAAACAAACCTTAAACGGTGAAATTGAAGTGAGTAGCGAAGAAGGTAAAGGTTTGAGCTATATGATCCGATTCCCGAAAACACTGCAACAGCCATCTAATATGTTCGATTAAAATACAGCTTTATTTAATTGAGTTAAGCCCTGATTATTCGGGGCTTAATTTTATCCCCCAAGCAAAATAAATATTGCTATCATAGCCAACATTAAAATCAGTGGATAATAACAATATGTGGTTCAGCAACCTGATCTGTTACAGATTCAAACAAGACGTTTCATATAACCAAGAAGACTTTGAAAAAGCCTTAGAGCAAGATGTATTCCGCCCTTGTGGTAGTCAAGAAATGAATACCTTTGGCTGGACAAAAGCATTTGGCAAGCACGGTCAAACTTTATCGCACTTCTCTGAAAAAAGTATTTTGGTCTGTGCCAAGCGTGAAGAGAAGGTGCTGCCTGCTTCAGTTATCAACGACATGCTAGCTGAAAAAATTGAATTAATTGAGCGTGAAGAAAACCGCCCGGTTAAGAAAAAAGAAAAAGATGAGCTTAAAGAGAACATCTTAAGCACATTGCTTCCTCAAGCGTTTAAAAAATCGAGCCTACAATTTGCTTTTATTGATCAAGTAAATGGCTGGGTTATCGTAAACAGTGCAAGCTTTAATAAAGCCGAAGAGTTACTCGCACTACTTAGAAAGTCATTAGGCACACTGCCTGTGGTACCTGCATTTGCCAACTATGATTTAGATGTGTTTTTAACTGACTGGTTAACTCACTTTAATGCTCCTGATGGTTTCGCGATTGGCTCAGATGCAGAACTGCAAGAGCCTGACGACAACGGTGCGCAAGTTAAATTAAAGCAGCATGATTTAGCCAGCGACGAGATCAAAACTCACTTAGAAAATGGTAAGCGTGTTACTAAACTTGCGCTTGATTGGCGTGAACGAGTGAAGTTCATTTTACAAAATGACGGTACATTAAAGCGCTTAAGCTATGCTGACGCACTAAAAGAGCAAAATGCCGATATTCCAAAAGAAGATATGGCCATTAAGTTAGATGCTGATTTCATCTTAATCACAGAAGAAATTAAAGAACTACTTGAAGAACTCACAGCTGGCTTAGGCGATAAAGAAGATTTAGCTTAATCTTTTATTCAAAGTACAGAGTGAATACTTAAACGAGAAAGGAGCCAAACGGCTCCTTTTTTATAAGATAAATTAACCAAAGCTCAGGTTAAATTAAATAAGTTTACTTCGCTGCTAAAAGTATTTCTTTAACGATATCTAACGTTAGGTCACCGGTTTCGCTTAGTTGGGTTAAGCCCATTTTTTCCATATTAGCTACTACCGTATCAATACCGTCATCATCGATACCGTAGTGAGACAGTGCAGTCACAATATCTAACGAGTTGAAAAACGCTTCTGTCTTATCTATCGCTTGATTAATTTTCTCGTCTTCAGTACCGTCTGTAATGTCCCATACACGCTCAGCAAATTGTACTAGCTTGTCATGCTTTTGCGCTTTACGTGCTCTTAATAAGCTAGGAAGAACAATGGCAAGTGTACGACCATGTGCAATACCGAACATCGCAGTCAGCTCATGGCCAATCATGTGAGTTGACCAATCTTGCGGTACACCAACACCGATAATGCCATTCAGAGCAGATGTAGCTGACCACATAAAGTTCTTACGAGCCGCTAAATCATCACTTTGGTAAGTGACTGGGCCATCTTCAATTAAGGTTTTTAAAATCCCCTCAGAGAATCTATCTTGCACTTTTGCGCCGACAGGCTGAGTTAGGTACTGCTCAACTACGTGCACAAATGCATCTGCTACGCCATTCGCCACCTGCTCTTTTGGTAAAGAGAAAGTAAAGTCTGGGTCTAATACTGAAAATTGTGGATACACCAGTGGCGATGTAATCGGGTATTTTTGTTCGTTGTAGGTCACCACAGAAAAGGCATTCATTTCAGAACCTGTCGCAGGCAACGTCGCAATACAACCAAGTGGCACCGCTTTTTCAACTGGCACAGGATTAAAGCCGTGGAACAATAATGTATGATGATCTTTTTCAGCATTCGCTGCTAAGGCGATAAATTTTGTGCCATCCATCACTGAGCCACCGCCAACAGCAAGCAAAAAGTCGATGTCGTTCTCTTTCACCACATTTACGGCTTTCATTAAAGTCTCAAATTGTGGATTTGGCTCAATACCACCAAACTCTATTACTTCGCGATCACCTAAATTACTAACCACTTTTTCTAGAGTGCCAAAGCGCTTAACGCTACCACCACCATATAAAACCAGTACTTTTGCCGATGCTGGGATAAGTTTATCTAGTTCACCCAGTCTATCTTGACCAAATACGATTCGAGTCGGATTGTAAAAATCAAAGTTTTGCATAATGTGCCCCTATGTGTTTTGTTAAGTACAGAATAGCAACTCATAGCTTTATTAAAATGACTTAAACCATCAATTTCATGCCTAAAACTCTCACCAACAAGAAAACAACTCAAAAACGCTTTTGCCCTTGATATACTTACTCCATGACATAATTTGGTGAAGAACGATGCAATCACTCATTAAACAACTCGAACTATTAGCGCCCTCTGAAGGCTACAACCAGACATTTATTAACGGCGTTGGTATCTATAAAAGCAGTGAAAGCGCACAAAGAACGCCACTGTGTTACAGCCAAGGTATTATTTTCGTTCTACAGGGGCAAAAACGGGTCTTTTTCGATGAGCGAATTTATACCTATAACCCAGATAATTATTTGGTACTCACCGTGCCTTTACCTGCAGAATGTGAAACACAGCTAACAAACAACAATCCTTTATTGTCATTAATCATCGATTTTGACATGCCTGTACTTGGGGAGTTAGTAAGGGTGTTCGATGAACATGGTAAGCTAAATAGCAGCGATAAAATTAGCAATGCAAAAGGCCTATTCGTCAGTGAAAATACTGATGCTTTATCTTGCACGCTCACTCGATTAGTTGACTGTTTAGGCTCAAAGTTACAATCTGACATAATTGGGAAAGGCTTGGTTCGAGAGGTTTTTTATCACGTATTACAAGGCCCACAAGCGTCGCCTTTATTTGATTTAGTTTCACATAATACGCATATGTCTAAAATGGAGCGTACACTTAAACACCTGCATAATCACTATGACGATAAACTTGATGTTGAACAACTCGCGAGTATGGCAAATATGAGCGCCTCGACGTTTCACCGTAATTTTAAACAGATAACCGCATCTTCACCCATTCAATACGTAAAGAAGCTGAGATTATCTAAAGCGAAAGATTTACTACAAGATCAAGGGATCAAAGTAAAGCAAGCCGCTGCGCAAGTAGGTTATGAAAGCGCCACTCAGTTTAGTCGCGAATTTACTCGCTACTTTGGCATTTCACCGAGTGATTATGCCAAAGCAAATTAAAAATACTTTTCGAAGAGTAGCAACTGATGCACTCCATGCTGACAGCGTTTAAATTCTTGATAGCCAAGTTTACGGTAGATGTGTTGCCCTCTTTCATTAAAGTCGAACACATCTAACCAAATACGCTGACAAGCGAAGTGCTCAAGGCAATATTGCTCCATTGCTCGAATAGCCAACTGCCCTATTCCAGCACCGCGATGACCTATCACTATGCGCCTAAACTCAATAGTGTTATTGGGCTCCAAAGCAAGGATAATAAATCCCACCAACTGTTCATTCTGAAAAACTGACAAGTATTGAATTGTAGGCTCTTGCATACTGACCAAGTGCTGCTCTTTGGAGTTGGCCAAGATAAATTCACCTACACCAGCTTGCTGCTCCCATCCCTCTAAGATTACTAATTGTTCTGGTACTGTATTAACCAGCTTAATGTCATCCTTCTTCATCTTTACACCGCTTTCAAAGCTTGATTGAAACTTAAGTACTTTTTAATTTAATAAAATTTTTATACCTATCACAAAACCCATAATAAACACAAAAAAGACGACCATTCATTGTCGTCTTTTCTTGTTACTACTTATCAGTTAAGTAAACTACTCAAAATTTAGAGAATAACTGCTATCACCAGTGAGTTTAATCACTTTGTAGACCTCACTTATTCCAGCATCCATAGGTAACCACTCTACGGTTAAATATTCCCAGTTACCATCTACCTGCATTGATTGACTAGAGTCATTCAAAGCAAACATTGAAGTTAATCGATTCTCATAGGCAGGATAATAGATATTAGTCTTTTCATCATGAAATCCTACTCCATGATAAAAGACAAGTTTACCGCTTTCTGATTTCAATCCGGACACCGTTACTTCAACTTTCATATCAGTCCTAAAATCAAAATCTGAAGCAGCAACTAAATCCTGAGTGCTTGGCTCTTTATTTTCTTGAACAGGCGAAGAAGTACTTGTGCTCGAACTTACACTTGCTTGTGGCGCTTCTTGAACTTTATCAGCATCTGAGCCGCCTCCACATGCTGTCAAAGTAGTTATCACCATAAAACCTGATAGAGCCGATGTTAATAAACTTTTCATGTTAACCTCCTACTCTTGTTCGTATAGCTTGGTCTTAGTTGCATTTTCAAGCAAATACCAAGATTTCTCTTGCTCGCCTGATGAAGTAACCCAGTCAGCAAATTTGGGGTAAGCATTTCTAATATCAACACTCTCTTGTGGGTGTTTCCAGTCGCTGGTGATATTAATTGCCCACGGAAATTGATTGGTATTGATAAAGTAGTTCGGTGTTTGAGTGGCATCATCTACCTGACCAAACAACCCGCTGTCAAATAATTCACTACCAGAAAACTGCTTAAGATGCGCTTCCCAGTTACGTGTTCCATATGGCCCATGATATTGCCCATCAAGCGCATAAATATAAGGGTCAAATGGCGGAAGTGAGACAGTCGAAGGCATTTGGTTCGGATCAAAAGTAAGAATCACTTTGAAAAAATCCATCGCAGGCTCTATACAACTTGGCATAGTTCTATAGAACTGACAACTCGTATTTGCTAACTCTCTCGCCACATCATAAGCTTCATCAAATGTGTTATTATCATCGAGTAACTTCATGTTTAACTTATTTGTTGCCTCCAAAAAGTTACTACTGACCTCTTCACCGTTATAGGTCATAACTGCAGAGGTGACTGCGCTTATATCAACGTCTGGTATTTGAATCGCAAACCCATTATGGAATGATGCACCTGTAGCAACTAATTGATAGTCAATCACAAGTTCTATCATTCTATTTTGATTGTTAAAGGTTTGCGACATGCGATATTTAATAACAACATCGTTGAAATCATAGTCGCCCATTTTTGGCCATTTATCCTCAAAAGCCAAAGTCGCATAACCACTTTGGCTTGGGTAGTAGCTGGTATTTGTGACTGACGTATCTGTCTGTTCCAACAGCTGGTATGTACCTGAATCGACTGAACCATTTTCATTTACGCCTTGTACTGCGTAGCTTGGTGTCACTTCTACCGAAAATAACAAATCATTAAAGTCATTATCGCCTTGCGAGCGATGTTGATCGTCGAATCCGATCACAAAGAATTCATTTTGTGCATCGTAAAACACCACATTGTGTTCGTTTATTTCATCTGCTTCAGGGTTTAAAGCTGGGACACTATAGAAGGGCGTATTCCATGGCCCTAGATTGACTATGTTACCTAGACTGCCTTCCCACCCCCAACCGTTAGGAATAACAAAGAAACCAAGTGCCTGGCCTGGTTGTAAATCTATTCCGAGTTCCATCCTATCGCCTTGCGACATTTCCCCCTCACCCGGCTTTGAGCAATTTGGAAAAATTATCGTATGTTGCGATATATCAGCAATACTCTGGGGGGGATTATCAGCATCAAAAACAAAATAACCAAGCGTGTTTCTATACCCTGCACCTTCATTTAAAAATGTTACATTGGCGGTGGCCGTTACAAATGTCTCATCAAGTTCACTTTCATCTTTAATTACTATATTACTAAGCAGATTACTGTCTACAAACGCAGTATTAACATATTGCCCTTCTGGCAACATTGAGTAGATATTAGTAAGAACATCCGTAGGTAATTGTGACCCAACATTAGAAATATTGGTGAGAGGCTTACCCTTTAAACTATAGCTGAGTGTGTCTGTGGGCAGAACGCCATTTAGGTAATTAAAGTCAATCCCACCAACCGTAACGGCTAAACTGGGTAGAGAGGCAACACCGATAAGAACACTGAATATTCTTTGTTTCATCTTAAGTTCCCCAAAATAAAAGTATTGAGAAACAAGCTTAAAGTATACCAACATCCTAGCTTAATACTTTCAATAAGTTAGCAATCAGCAAGCTAGTTACTTTACCCATTTGCATCGCACTTTGCGAAAATGAAAGTACTATTCCTAACCAGCTTTTTAATAAAGAAGGGAACTTTGAGAGTTTGTACTAAGAATTTTTGAAATAAAAAACCCGCAGCAAGTGCGGGTTTAAGATTACTTTATTTGCTTTATAGATTAAGCAAATAAACGGTTAGCTTGTGCTACCACATTATCAACCGTGAAGCCGAAGTGCTCAAATAGCTCACCAGCTGGTGCTGACTCACCAAATGTTGACATACCCACTACAGCACCATTTAAGCCAACATACTTAAACCAGTAGTCAGCAATACCCGCTTCAACGGCAACACGACGTGTTACTGCTGCTGGTAAAATGCTTTCTTTATATTCAGCTGACTGTGCATCAAATACATCAGTAGAAGGCATAGACACAACACGTACCTTTTTGCCTTGTAAGCGTAACTCTTTTGCAGCATCAACGGCTAGTTGTACTTCAGAACCCGTAGCAATGAAGATAAGCTCAGGGTTACCGTCACAGCTAAGTACATAACCACCTTGCTTGATTGCAGCAACTTGTGCTTCGTCACGTGCTTGTTGCTCTAAACCTTGGCGAGTAAAGATAAGTGATGTTGGGCCATCTTTACGCTCAATCGCTTGTTGCCAAGCAACAGCTGATTCAACTTGGTCACATGGACGCCAGTTTACTAGGTTAGGTGTTAAACGCATGCTGGCAATTTGCTCAACCGGTTGGTGCGTAGGACCATCTTCACCCAGACCAATTGAATCGTGAGTATAAACAAAGATGCTTGGCTGCTTCATTAATGCCGCCATACGTACCGCGTTACGCGCGTACTCCATGAACATTAAGAAAGTTGCACCGTAAGGTACAAAGCCTTTGTGAAGTGCAATACCATTCATGATTGCAGACATACCAAATTCACGTACACCGTAGAAAATGTAGTTACCTGAAGCATCATCAGCTGTTAAGCCTTTTGAACCTTCCCATAGCGTCAGGTTAGAACCTGCAAGGTCAGCAGAGCCACCCATAAATTCAGGTAGAATTGGACCAAATGCATTCAGTGTATTTTGTGATGCTTTACGTGTCGCAGGATTAGCCGGGTTTGCTTGAAGCTCTGCAATGTACTTTTCAGTTTCAGCTTGCCAGTTTGCAGGTAATTCGCCTTTCATACGACGCTCAAACTCAGCCGCAAGCTCAGGATACGCCATTTGGTACTCAGTGAATTTCACTAACCAGTGGCTTTGTGCTTGTTGGCCACGAGAAGAAGCATCCCACTTAGCATAAATGTCTTCAGGGATTTCAAACGCATCGTGATCCCAACCAAGGAATTCACGTGCTGCTTTAATTTCTTCATCACCTAATGGTGCGCCGTGACAATCATGGCTACCTGATTTGTTTGGTGAACCGTAACCAATCACTGTCTTACAACAAATAAGCGTTGGCTTGTCAGTTTCTGCACGTGCCGCTTCGATTGCCGCTTTAATTGCATCACTATCGTGACCGTCTACGTCAGCGATTACATGCCAACCGTAAGATTCAAAACGCTTAGGTGTATCATCGCTGAACCAACCTTCGACTTCACCATCGATTGAGATGCCGTTGTCATCCCAGAATGCGATAAGCTTACCAAGACCTAGCGTACCAGCTAATGAACAAGCTTCATGTGAAATACCTTCCATTAAACAGCCATCGCCTAAGAAGGTGTAAGTGTAGTGGTTTACAATATCAAATTCGTCACGGTTGAATTGTGCTGCAAGTGCTTTTTCAGCAATCGCCATACCTACCGCATTAGTAATACCCTGACCAAGTGGGCCAGTTGTTGTTTCTACACCTGGCGCATAGCCGTATTCTGGGTGACCCGGTGTTTTAGAATGCATTTGACGGAAGTTTTTCAGATCATCAATAGAAAGATCATAACCGCTCAGGTGCAACAAAGAATAAATAAGCATAGAGCCGTGGCCATTTGACAGAATAAAGCGGTCTCTGTCAGCCCACTCTGGGTTGCTTGGGTTGTGCTTTAAATAATCGCGCCATAGTACTTCTGCGATATCAGCCATACCCATAGGTGCTCCCGGGTGACCAGACTTAGCTTTTTGTACTGCGTCCATAGACAGAACGCGAATGGCATTTGCAAGTTCTTTGCGTGACGGCATGAATTCTCCTACCTTTAATTGTGTTGCGCTGAAATGTCAGTGCCTTCATTCTGACTCATTTATGGTACTTACTGCAACGTAAATACCTGAGAAAACGAGGGCTAAACCTGCATATTTCAGGATCTGCAATTGAAAAAATCTAATTCAGACGTCTAGGCGTAAAAAAACTAGGCAAGTTAATTTGTTTTAGATAGAATACGCCCCTTATTTTTTCGCGCTATCCCCGATGTTCGTGAAGCGCAATATTTGTGAGCATAGATACAATGGCAAAACACTTATTTACTTCTGAGTCTGTTTCTGAAGGTCATCCGGATAAAATCGCTGATCAGATCTCTGATGCGGTACTAGATGCAATCATTACGCAAGACAAACACGCACGTGTTGCTTGTGAAACTATGGTTAAAACAGGCGTTGCGATCATCTCTGGTGAAATTTCAACAGATGCTTGGGTAGACCTAGAGTCAATCACGCGTAAAGTAATCACTGATATCGGTTACACGTCTTCTGATGTAGGTTTTGATGGTGACACATGTGGCATCATGAACCTTATCGGTCAACAATCACCTGAAATTGCACAAGGTGTAGACCGCACTAAGCCTGAAGAGCAAGGCGCTGGTGACCAAGGTCTAATGTTTGGTTACGCAACTAACGAAACACCAACGCTTATGCCTGCGCCACTTTACTACTCTCATTTGTTAGTAGAGCGTCAAGCTGAAGCACGTAAATCAGGTATCCTACCTTGGTTACGTCCAGATGCTAAATCTCAGGTAACTTTCGTATATGAAGATGGTAAACCTGTTGCTATCGATGCTGTTGTACTTTCAACTCAGCACAACCCAGATATCGAGCAAGATGCATTGGTTGATGCTGTAATGGAAAACATCATCAAGCACACGCTACCAGCTGAGCTATTAACTGAAAACACTAAATACTTCATCAACCCAACTGGTCGTTTCGTGATCGGTGGTCCAGTAGGTGACTGTGGTCTTACAGGCCGTAAAATCATCGTTGACACATACGGCGGTATGGCACGTCACGGTGGTGGTGCTTTCTCTGGTAAAGATCCATCAAAGGTTGACCGTAGCGCAGCTTACGCTGGTCGTTATGTTGCTAAGAACATTGTTGCAGCTGGCCTTGCTGATAAGTGTGAAATCCAAGTTTCTTACGCTATCGGTGTTGCAGAGCCTACATCAATCACTATCGACACTTTCGGTACTGGTAAAGTTTCTGAAGAAAAACTAGTAGAGCTAGTACGTGAGCACTTCGACTTACGTCCTTACGGTATCACTAAGATGCTAGACCTACTTCACCCGATGTACCAAATGACTGCAGCGTACGGTCACTTCGGTCGTGAACCGTTCGAAATGACGGTTGGTGATGACACTTTCACAGCATTTAGCTGGGAAAAAACAGACAAAGCAGACGCACTAAGAGCAGCTGCTGGCCTATAATTAAGCCATCTGTTAAAAAGGCGCTTACCTGAAAAGGAGCGCCTTTTTTAATGTTTGCAGTTAATGAATGGGGTTATACCAATCCGCAATAACACTTAATCATTTTGAGGGATTAAACCTGATGATAGCTGCGTTAAAGATTTCTCATTTAGAACAACTAAATAACGAAATATTTGCCTTGCCTACATGGATGTAGGTACCTCAGTGATAGCAGGACGCGTGAGCGATGCTACCAACAAGGTTTTCTTGCCTCAAAATAGACCACTTAGTTAAGCGGATTGGTATTAATGAATAAAATACTCTTCTACGTCTTCTTTTAAATCAACATAATCATCATCACTTAGCTCAAGTGCAACCATCACTAAATCTTTAAATGCATGCCAATCGCCACAAGGTCTAAAGTGTTTCGCTTCAAAGGCTAAATTTTCTGCCAGTTTCATGGTTGCAAAAGTCGCTTTTAATGTCTGATCTGCTTCTTCTTTTAAATATGACTCATCATGGTGGCGTAAAATCATCTGACAAATAGGCTTAGGCAAGTGCCAAGAAGAAGCTAGATAATAACCCACAATGGTATGGCTTACTGGGTAAATCTGTTCTTCATAGTAAAGTAGGCTTTGTTCACCTCGCTGAATTGCACGAGTCATTAAATCATTATAATTATTAAAGCGCATTGCCATCGCGGGTATGCCTGAATCATGGAACAAGCCAAGCAATTGCAGGTTTTCAAGTGGCACTGTAGTCTTAATTTTTTTACCAATCGCCATAGCAAGGTGAGAAATATCTGTGGCATTATCCCAGAAGCGCTGCAATGAAATACAACATTGCTCTTGAGAAAATGCGTTTTTAAGTAAGTGCCCTGTCACTAATTGGGTTATACAGTTTACACCCAAAAACATTACAGCTTGACGGATATCCGTAATGGTCCTAGACATCCCGTAAGCCGGAGAATTAATCACTTTCAATACTGCGGCGGCGGTACCTACATCTTCACTGATGATCTCTGCAATATTTCCAAGCTCGGGTTCATCGCTACTTAATTCGTTTTGCAAGTTTTGTAATACTTCAGGTTTTGAAGGCAAACTAAAACCAGATTTCAGATCTGCCAACACCTTGTCATCAATGTCGATCATATGCGGAATTTTTTAGGTCTTTGTTAGCTGAGTGTAGTTGAGGAAAAGGGATTACTCAAAAGCCGAACACAAAGAAGTGGTAAAGTTATTTTCACCTTTGTATTGAGTATTATAAATTTTATCAGCCATATTCTGAAAAGTCTTTTTTACACCTTTCAACGCCGTTTTATTACTCAGCCAGATTGGTATTTTTCCTTGAGGATCAGCATAGATTTGGTGGGTAATAAATAGCCCCGAATCTTTCTCTTCAAGTTGCCAATAACCATCAACTGGAGATACAAATATAAAAGAATCTGATAAATCCTCTGACATATAAGCAGCCCTTTGTGCTTTTGGCACCGCTCGTATAAATAATTTAGATACTGTATTGGATAATGCTTTATGGCATGAGTGAGTAAGCATAACCCTGTCTTTTACAGGCCAAGGCGCATTTAATCGGGTCAGGACGATATTTTCGGCTGAGTTTGGCTTAGCAAGTACACTGACAGATTCAACATTACTCAACCAAGTCGCTGCATTATCAATATCATTTAAAAGATTAAAGAAAGCTTGGCGATTCACATTGGGATAAAACACCTCAGCTTTTATCTCAATAAGATCTGATCCGCGTTTTTTATAACTAATAGACAGGAGATCTTTATTAAACCAATTATGCCAACTAGCATAGCTGCTATAACTGCTTAACAAACAAATAGTAAATAAGCTCCATAACAAGCATTTATAGAGCTTATTCATAGACTAACGCCAGTAAGGCATGCTATTAAGAGACGCCTTACGACTCTGTTCCATCGCCTGAACTAAAAAATCGGCTTTCTTTGCTAACCATTGCTCAATCTCTTCGAGTTCAGGCAAGTTTTGCTGCTCGCATAGCGATTTAAGGTAAGCTAATGTCTCTAGCTCATAGATACCATAAGCGATATCGATCCAAGGCGTTCTAAAAGCTTGTCGTGTTTCTTTGTCATACAAAGAGCCTAAACAGTTGCCACTAAGCAATGAACAATCAAGTAAAGCACGTAATGCTAAGTAATCCTCAGTACACAAGTCTTTACCTTCTGGCAATTCAGATTGCAACTTCTGCCAGTCTTGTTCAAAAGCAGCCATTGCCACTTCTTTAATTGGAGATTCAGCAGCAGATACAGCATGCTGATTCCACTCTTGACGCCAACCTTTATCGACTAACCAGCGAGTTAAGGTAAGTAACAATCTGTTGTAGCGCGGACTATGAAATAAATCTTCAATGTCTGTGATACTAGGCTGTTCAGATTTCAAGTCATCAATAAGCGTTGCTAATTCATCTGCATTATTAATTTTTTTATAATATGCATGGCGTTTTGAAGTATAAGTTTTCAGGTGAATAGCATCTTCAACCCAATCAAGTTCGTCGAGCAACCAATTCATCTCACTCAACAAACGCTCTGTTGAATGACCTTCGATAATAGGTTCGAACAATTTGAAAGCATGTTTGATAAGGTTTATGCCATCTATAACGCGTTTAAGCGTTTTTAGGCTTGGTTTATTGAAATAACATTGCTCATGCTTTTGCACAAATTCAATGCCGTAGTTAACACATTGAACTAGCGCTTGCTCTTGCGTCGCATGACGATTGAGTTTAACAACACCGATGTATTTATTAGGCTTTAATGGCTTATCATCAGCAAGGCGATAGCCCCTCGCCGCTTTTGAATATAAGCCCAAGCGTAGACCGCCCAAGCCAATTAAATGATCAGCCAGCAAAAATAAGTCACTGCGTTGGCCTTCTACTAATTCAATTTCTAATTCTGAAATAGCTTCGACTTGGCCTTGTGCGACAATTTCACCTTTATCAAGCACCACTTCAATTTTTGAACCTTGCTCAGTTTCAATCAACCAAGTTCGGCGAATAAAGTTAGTACTGAAAATTGGAAATAGATTGTCACTAATGGCAGTGATCTGCATGCCATGCGGCCAAATATCTTGCTTAAATGCCAAAATATTTGGACGAGGTGTATCTATCGGTAAATTATATTCAGGACGCTGGTGCAAACCACCAACAACTTGCCCTGCCAACTTGATCGTTTGTTCACATTGCTCATCACAGCAACGTGTTCTCAAACCAATATCGAGTGCTCTTAACTCTCGGTTTGGAGTATCAAAGTAGGCGTTTTTTAGGTTCTTGGAAGGTTTATTTTTTACAGTTTTTGCAAACTGCATAATGAGTCCTGGGATAAGAGGAACCTCATTGTCTGAAAGTAAAAACTTCAGTTCTATTTCAGTGTCCATTAGGGCAAGTGATTACCTATATAATTGTAGAACGGTAAAAATATACAAAGCAGCGGGTATTTGCAATCTTTTTGCAGCAAGTTCAAGGAAGTTTAGTGCTTCACTTGATATTACTCCTTGAAATTCATACTATCTCAAGAAACAACTCTCTATAAGGGTCACGGATGTTAAAACGTATCTTAGTGCCAACACTTTTCGCACTTTTTTCGCACTATTCACTCGCTGAAGACGTGCAAGCAACTGAAGTCAGTATCAACAGCGAAAATGTAGCCTATATCTCAGATAACCTTTTTGTATACGTGCATTCTGGACCAGGTAAGAACTATCGTATTGTTGGATCAGTAGATGCCGGTAGCCAAGTGGCAATTATGGCGGGCAATGAAAATGGTTTTCAGCAGATCACCGATGACAAAGGTCGAGAAGTCTGGATTGAAACACAATTCGTTTCAAGCCAACCTGGCCTCGCCCATCAATTAGATGAACTTGGGCAACAATTACAGCAAACACAGCAAGCGCTGAACGATGCGCAAACTGACCTGCCTCGTTTACAGCAGCTTAATCAAGATTTACAGGCTGAAAACCAAAACTTGCAACAAACAATACAGCGACTTGAAAAAGCGGTTGTGGATGAAAAGCAAAAAGCTCTGTCGTCCGAACAAGCTGAACAGCACTTAATGCTGACTTACGGTGGTGGTGTTGGTATTGGTGGCTTGTTAATAGGTGTTATATTGACACTATTCTTATCGCGTAGAAAACGTTACGACGGTTGGGCATAAAATAAAATTAAAACGTTCTGTACATCACCTACAGAGTTGCCATAAAAAAACCGCATATGATGCGGTTTATTTATGGCTCTTTTTTGATTACTTAGCCAGTAAATCAATGATGTTGCTTAAATCCGATTTACCCTCTGCAATTTCATCTGGCGTTAAACCTGATAACTCATGCGGGAACACTAACCATTCATCCGATTCGTGAATGAAGTAGTCAGGCTTCATAGGTACTTTGGTATTCTTTGGCTTGTAGTAAGGGCAAGCGGTACGAATGTCTTTAGGCAAGTTTAATCGCATTAGTTCAGAAAGCTTTTCTTTTAACGCGAAAATACTGCGGCCTGAATCAAATACATCGTCCACTATGAGTAACGAGTCATCTGCATTGGCATTTTCGATGATGTAATGAAGACCGTGTACTTTGATTTCTTTTGATTGTTTGCCGATACCATAGTAAGAAGATGTGCGAACAGCAATATGATCTGTCTCTATACCTTTGTAATCGTAATACTCTTGCACAGCGATACCGATAGGCGCACCACCTCGCCAAATACCAATGATGAAGTCTGGACGGAAACCATCATCATAAACTTGCGCGGCTAAACGAAAAGAATCCTCAAGCAACTGCTGTGCTGTGATATAGCACTTATCTGACATACAAACCCCGTGAAATATTTATAAAAAGAAAAGGTATCCAGCACATATAAACTGCTAGATATAACCTTGTATTCTAGCGCATCTAAATCAAAAATGCGCAAACTCCCCAATTAAGGAACAACTTTACATTTTTAAGTAAAAGCCTCGACAAAGCGCAGTAAAATCTTCGCTATATTGACCGTTTTCATGAATACATAACACCGTATTCTCAGGCTCAATCAGGCCACTATTTGTGGCAAACTCAAACTCGAGCAATAAACGGCTGGCAGCCTTGCGCTCTGTCGTTTTCACCTCGCATTTACGCACAAGATGCAAATTTTGTTGTTGCGCCAGCGCAATAAACTCTAATCCTTCTTTGTAAGGTAGTACTACCGCTAGGCGACTTCTAGGGTGAGATAATCGCTTAAATTCATTTAGTAACGCACTGAAACTCAATGAATCCGTATGACGCGCCAAATTTCGAGATGCAGAAGGCCCTTTTAAACTGTCGTTAAAATAGGGTGGATTACTGATCACTAAATCGAATTTAGTTTCAGTTTGAAAATCTTGAATGGCAGATTGGTGTAAAATTATTTCGCCCTGCCATGGGCTGTTTTGAATATTCAAACTTGCATCTTGAAACGCGCCAGATTCAATTTCAACGGCTGTCACAGCTAAACATTCAGCACGTTGCCTACACATTAAAGACAACAACCCTGTGCCTGCACCGACATCTAGCAAGCTTTTTACCCCAGACAAATTCACCCAAGCACCAAGCAAAATTCCATCGGTTGAGACCTTCATTGCGGTGTTCTCTTGCTCAATACAAAACTGCTTAAACGCAAAGCCTGCCATAATCTCGCTTTTCCAAATTCACTATCACGCGTATAATTGAGCACATTGTCCTTTATTTATGATGCACTATGCAATTTTCTGAATTTGATCTAGACGGTAAAGTCCTCTCAGCTATTGATAAAATGGGATTCAAAACCGCCACCAGCATTCAACAACTTTCTATTCCTGAAGGTCTGATGGGTCGAGATATTCTTGCCTCAGCACCGACGGGCACGGGTAAAACAGCTGCGTTTTTAATTCCTGCAATCCAATACTTGTTAGACTTCCCACGTCGCGATCCAGGCTTTGCGCGTGTATTAATTATGACGCCTACCCGTGAGCTTGCCTACCAAGTACACGAACAGTGTCAGCTACTTGCGGCAAATACCCACCTTAAAATTGGTGTGGTAACCGGCGGTATTAACTACGGCAGCCACAAAGAAATTTTCGAAAAGAACAACGATATCTTAATCGCGACACCGGGTCGTTTGATGGAATATCTTGAAACTGAAAACTTCCACGCCGAAAACGTAGAACTACTTATTCTTGATGAAGCCGACCGCATGCTAGACATGGGTTTCAAAAAAGAAATGCTACGTATTTGTGATGAAGCTAAAAATCGTCGTCAGTGTTTCTTATTCTCTGCCACCCTTGAAGGCGACAGCGTTGAGTTATTCGCAGATCGCATTCTTAATGATCCAGCCTTACTTGAAGCAGAGCCATCGCGTAAAGAGAAAGGCAAAATTCATCAATGGGTGCACCTAGCTGATGACTATAATCACAAGCTAAAACTACTTGTTGAATTACTTAAGAACGAAGAAGAAGTACAAAAAGCGATTGTCTTCGTTAAAACCCGTGAGCGACTAGAAAAGCTGGTTGGAGAGCTTTACTCTCACGATATCAAAACCACTTGGTTACGTGGTGAAATGCCGCAAGACAAGCGTATGACGGCCATGGCCAACTTCCAAGCGGGCCGTACACGCATTCTAGTTGCAACTGACGTTGCCGCACGTGGTATTGATGTTCAAGACATTACCCATGTATTCAACTTCGATATGCCGCGCACAGCAGACATTTATGTACACCGTATCGGCCGTACAGGTCGCGCTGGTAAAAAAGGCACGGCAATCTCTTTAGTTGAAGCCCATGACATGGCTATTTTAGGCAAGGTTCAGCGTTACACTGAGCAACAACTAAAATCACGCGTTATTAAAGGGTTAGAACCTAAGAATAAACCAGCGAAGTTGCCTAAGAAGAAAAAAGACCCGGCTAAAATAAAAGCCAAGAAAAAGGCAAAAGCCAAAGTTAAAAAGAAGAAATAGCTTTACAATTAACTTATAGTAAAAGGGTCCGCGAATGGGCCCTTTTTAATTTCTGATAAGGATATTGTAATGATCTTAACTGAGCAACAGCATACTGAATTAACTGAATATTTAGCACACCTGCGCATTAAGGCCGATATTGATCTGATAAAAGACTACCCGCACTTTTCAGGTAAACCTTACCCGCTTGGGCGCTGTAAAGAAATTCGTAATGCCGTATTTGATCTTTTAAAAAAAGAATTAGCTTCAAACCCTCATCACGCTTTATCACCACTGATAGAGAAATTACAAGCAGGCCATAAAATCAATCAAGTATGGGGCTCCCTAAGAGACGAATACTTTCAAAACGCCATGATAGTCGATGATCTATATATTGATGTCGCCAACGATACCGTAAACCCTAATAAACCTAGAGTTGAGATAACACCAGTTGCTAATTCAGGTTTCTCTGCCATCACCAGCTTCGAGCAGTTTTGTACTATTGCGAAAAGATATTGGCAAGTAACACTCTACAGAAATGATGTTTTTCCAGCGCTTGCGCCTTACTTCCCAATTGTATGTATTGCCGAAAACAACAGTTGCTGGTTTGCTGCTGCAACCAATGAAATGTTGGAACTTACAATGAATAGCGGGTTTAATGAGAGTAAGCATATACTGTCTGTACTGCCTTCATGCCCCGAGCATGCCATAAATAAATGGCGTGCCTTGGCGGTATGCGACACTGAACCGCTATTACAAAAAACGGGCTCGCCTGAGCAGTTTATTGAGCAATATAAAAATAAAGCCAAAGACTTACAAAACCGGGATCGCATTGTGACTGGCTTTTTTAAATTGCCAACTGCAATTTCGCTATAAACTTTATACTGCGCTTTGTGTTGTTATAAGTTTGGGCTTTAATCGCCAGATAATAGCCGCGGCCAAAAGCATCACAGGAATAGTCAGCATATTTAATAACTGCCAGCCTATTTCAGCCTCAAGCCAGCCTGCACCCAATGAAGAAACCGTCACCATACTAAAAACGAGGAACTCATTACTGGCTTGTGACTTAGCCCGCTCATGGGGTAAATAGCTCTCGCTGACCATTTGAGTAGCAGCAATAAACATAAAGTTCCAACCAACCCCTAACAAACACAAAGCGACTAAAAAGTGCCAGTGGCTCAGGCCCATTAAATTCACCAAACAACATAGCAATACAATGACGACACCTGCTTGCATGATGTTGCTCTGACCAAAGCGATTAATTAACTTACCGGTAAAAAATGAAGGTACAAACATTCCTAAAACATGCCATTCAATCACAAGCGCTGACTCAGCAAGATCATAACCATGGCGATGCATCGCCAAAGGTGTGGCGGTCATCAACAAGTTCATTGTGGTGTAGCTGATCATCGCAATCAATACGGCAAGCAAAAACTTAGGCTGCGTCATAATCTCAGATAGAGGTCGTTGCGGTTTATCTGAACTTGCTTGGCTGAGTTCATTAAACTTCACAAGCTGTAATAAACACAAAGCCAAAATATAAAGTCCCATCAAGGCAACAAAAGCATTGGCATAATTAATTTCAGGGTAATGCTTGTTCACCCACACCGCCAAATTTGGACCTAACACCGCCGCCACCACACCGCTGGCCATCACCGCTGAAATTGCAGTAGCAGGGTTGTCACTCGCTTCAATGGCAGCAAAGCGATACAGAGTTGCGAAGCCAATGCCAACGCCGATTAAGAAAGTGGCGAATGCAAACAGCCAAAACTGACTATTCAATAATGAATAAAACCCTAAAACTGTACCGCTGATACCGATTAGATTTCCCAAGCTAAAGCCTTTTTTACGGCCTATTTTCGCCATCAGTAATGAGGCAGGAACCGTTGTCAGTAATAACCCCAGCATTTGTGTTGCGACCGGTAAAGTTGTGAGTGCACTCGATGGGCTTAATGCTTGACCCACCAGCGCAGAAATCGTCACTAATAAGATATTACCTGTGGTCATTAAGCCCTGACAGATAGCCAAGAAAAGGACGTTTCTATTCATTATTACTCTACATTATGAAAAAGGTGAGTCTGTAAAAAAGGATTACAGTGCAAGCAGCCTGAAGCCCGCACTGTTCAGTACATTATGAGTTGCTAGTTAGTTTTGTTCAGCGCGTAAGAAAACCGGCTCATTTTCTTTTTGAGTTGCTTCTGCACTGAAATAGTAACCCGCGACATCAAATGCTTTTAACGCTTCAAGCGATGTCACTTGGTTTTCCATAATGTAGCGCGCCATCATACCGCGGGCTTTTTTCGCATAAAAGCTGATCACCTTATATTGACCATTTTTGCAGTCTTTAAATACAGGGGTGATGATGTCTGCTTTAAGCGCTTTTTTATTAACAGCTTTAAAGTACTCGTTCGAAGCAAGGTTCACTAATTGTGTCGCACCTTCTGCGGCTAACGCTTCATTCAGCTTTTCGGCGATCACTGTGCCCCAAAACTCATAAAGATTTTTACCTCGGGTATTTTCAAGCTTAGTGCCCATTTCTAAACGGTAGGCCTGCATCAGATCTAGTGGCTTTAGTACGCCATATAAACCAGAAAGAATACGTAAATGAGATTGCGCGTAGTTTAACGTGCTTTCATCTAATGATGCCGCGTCTAACCCAGTGTACACATCGCCGTTAAATGCCAGTACCGCCTGTTTTGCATTATCAGGAGTGAAAGGCTGAGCCCACTCACTAAAACGCGCAGCATTTAAGCCTGAAAGCTTGTCACTAATTTTCATCAAGCTGCCAATTTGCTGCGGTGATAATTCACGACACACTGTCATTAACTCTTCTGAGTGTTCAAGTAACTCAGGTTGCGTGAAAGTGTCGATATGCGCTGGCGTATCGTAATCTAAGTTTTTCGCGGGAGAGATCACTGTGATCATGGCTTACCTATTGACTTAAAAATTAATTAGTGTCAATTTCAACACTATCCCTTTGTTACTGCAAGTGAAGATTGTTAAGTAACAAGTAATGCGGGATATGTGCTCTTCTTCTTCCTTTGAATATTTTTTAATTCTCAACTTGTGAGTGTCAAATAAGGACAATTGACCTATTCATGCCATTCACGCTATTGCAACATAGGAGAAGTAGAGTTTGCCCATAAGCTGTAAGAGGAATGAGGAAACATAATGACATCAGCACTAGATAGGCTAAAACAGCATTCATCAATCGTTGCCGACACGGGCGACATTGAAGCCATTCGTAAGCATCAACCAGAAGATGCAACCACTAACCCTTCACTGCTTTTAAAAGCAGCTGAAATGCCAGCCTATCAAGCCTATTTAACGCAAGCTTGGGATTACGCAAAAGCGAACGAGTCTGACGCAGACAAACAAGTCGAATTAGCGTGTGATTACTTTGCCGTATTAATTGGTAAAGAGATTGCCAATATTGTCCCAGGTTACATCTCAACTGAAGTTGATGCGCGTTTATCTTTTGATACCGAATCGACAATTGCAAAAGCTAAAACCTTACTTGCACTGTACAAAGAGCAAGGTATCAGCCAAGACAAAATCTTAATCAAGATTGCATCGACTTGGGAAGGTATCAAAGCAGCTGAACAGTTAGAGAAAGAAGGTATTAAGTGTAACCTAACGCTATTATTTAGCAGTGCACAAGCCCGTGCATGTGCAGATGCCAATGTTTTCCTAATCTCACCATTTGTGGGTCGTATTCTTGACTGGCACGTTGCTAACGGTTTAGAAAAACCAACTGATCCATTGCAAGACCCAGGTGTGCAATCTGTTCGCAGCATCTACTCATTCTATAAGCAACATGGTTATAACACTGTGGTAATGGGTGCTAGCTTCAGAAACACCGGTGAAATCATTGCCTTAACGGGTTGTGACAAGCTAACCATTAGCCCTGCTCTACTTGAAGAGCTTGGTGAACTGACTGACGCACAAGAGTACTTACTTGATAGCGACTATGAAGTACAAGCTAAGCCTGCGCCATTAACCGAAGCGCAATTCCGCTGGCAGCATAATCAAGATGCGATGGCCACTGAAAAGCTTGCTGAAGGTATTCGTGCTTTTGCTGAGGCACAAGAAACACTAGAAACGCGCTTTAAAGCACTATAATTAATAAACATTTTCAATATAAACGCCGCATTATGCGGCGTTTTTTTATGCTTTAACTTAGACCAGCTCTGAATAATATTACTCACTTTCAGAAACATAAATTCAAAAATACCTTTGCAGCAAAATACATATTAAAAACTTATAAATATCATTACCCTAATTAAAGTGTTGTAATAAGTAGCTGTATTATTTTTTAAAAATAGTAAACCTGCCACAGCTTAAAATTTCGATTTCTTCACAAAGTCTAAGCTTAAATCATCTTCATCAAACTGTTACTTTGCTGTAACAAAAGCAACACATTATTGTTTTATTTTTAATCTAGTTGTGATATACCGAACATGCTCAAAACGTACAGCGATTGTACAGAGTAGACGTATGACGTCATTTGAGGTCAATAATCAATGGGAGAAAATCATGGATAGCCTAGACGATATCATTGCAGTATTAGAAGATCCTGAAACAAAACGCACCTCTTCAAAAAAACAAAAACGAAAATGGCGCGAGATTGAAGCTTATAAAGACAAACAACGTCTTCGTAAAGAGCTACAAGATCTCGATTATTTTGCAGACAACTTAGATCTAGAAGAACTAGATTTAATATAAAAAAATGGCTCCTTCGGGAGCCATTTTTCGTTTTTGTAAGTGTGTTTAAACTTGCCAGTTAATCGGGGATTTCCCCATACTGGTTAATAGCGTATTTGTCTTTGAAAAGTGCTGACAGCCAAAGAACCCTCTGTGAGCTGACAATGGTGATGGATGTGGCGCATGTAAAACATGATGGCGGGTTTTATCTATATTTTTACCCTTCTTCTGCGCGTGTGCACCCCACAATAAAAACACCACACCTTCGCTATGCTGGTTAATTTCGTCAATTACCCTATCGGTGAACTTTTCCCAACCTAGGTGTTTGTGAGAATGTGCTTGTCCTTGTTCAACCGTCAATACGGTATTAAGTAATAACACTCCCTGCTCGGCCCATGGCATTAAATAACCATGCTCAGGGATACTAAACCCTTCTATGTCTTGCACTAGCTCTTTATACATATTTGCCAATGACGGAGGTGGTTTAATACCCGGCAACACAGAAAAGCATAAGCCATGTGCTTGATCTGGTCCGTGATAAGGGTCTTGACCTAAAATGACCACTTTGACCTGCTCAAACGGCGTGGCATCAAATGCTGAAAATACCTGTTGCTCGGGAGGAAATACCGTCACGCCTTCAGTGCGCTTTTGAGCGACATACTCTAGCGTGTCTTTAAGGTAGGTTTGCTGGCTTTGTTCAGCGATAAAGTCTGACCAAGTCTTCATTATGATTGCTCTTGATAATAACGGCGAGATTGCGACAGTTTACCACATAAGTCAGCAACCCCATCGAGCGCTCGCACGCTAAAACGGTGTAATAAATCAGCATTAACTCTAATGAACTGCTGATGTTCTACAGCTGGGATCTGAGGCCAGTTTTGCCAATTAGTATGCTGCACGTCTTTCTTGGTTTTCTCTTCAGGCAATACAATTACTTGCGGTTTAAACTTAAGTACATTTTCGATACTAATTTGCGGGTAATCAGCTCGACTGTGAGCGAACACATTATTCACTTGGCAAATTGATAATACCTGATGGATCATGGTGTTTTTATTCACACTCATCATCGGCTCAGGCCAAAGTTGATAGAAAACATCCAGCGACTTTGCGTCTTGATATTGGTTTTGTAAATTGGCTAAACGCGCATCAAACTCCTTAGCCACTTGCTTGGCCTGTGCTTGATGACCGGTTAGCTCACCAAACTCTGTCAGTTGCTCTGATACTTTAGTTAGATCATTGGTTTCGCTATAAACCACTTTAATACCTAGTTGCTCGAGCTTTTCAAGATCGGCTTTTTTATTACCTGTTTGCCATGCGATAACCAAATCAGGTTTTAAAACCAATAACTTCTCAAGTTGAATGCCGTGATAGCCACCAATTCTTGGGATTTCAAGGGCTTGCTCTGGGTAATCTGCATATTCAACGGTGCCGACGATTTTATCACCCGCACCTATAGCAAATAAGTTTTCAACAATGTGTGGCGCTAAAGCCACAATACGTTGTGCTTTATGTTGAGTATCTGTTTGTGACACATTTTGTGATTGATTTGCTGCTACATATTTACTTGTAAGCAGCAAGAAAATGATGAATAAAGTCCTTTTTAAGCACATCAGTAGTCAAATCCTTTTAGTGCTTTAACGCCTGATTCAAAAGCATGCTTCACGTTTCGTACTTCACTGACCGTATCAGCAAGCTCAGTTAAACGACGGTGTGCACCTCGACCTGTCACGATCACAGACTGCATTTTTGGACGATTTTCGATGGCGCTGATCACTTCATCTAAGTCTAAATAATCATAACTCACCATATAAGTTAGCTCATCTAATAACACTAAATCGATGCTCTCGTCTGCTAACCACTTTTTAGCTTGCTGCCATGTCTCAACCGCTGCAGCTGTGTCTGTTTCACGATTTTGTGTTTCCCAAGTAAAGCCGGTTTTCATTACCGCAAAAGGCACGCCTACTTTCTCAAGTAGATTTCGCTCACCACAGTCCCACATTCCTTTAATAAACTGTGCTACCGCTGCATTTTGGCCGTGACCGACACAACGCGTGACAACCCCAAAACCAGACGTCGATTTGCCTTTGCCATTACCTGTAATGACCTGAAAAATGCCCTTTTCGATATTGGCAGCAGCGACCTTTTCATCAACCTTCTCTTTGACTTTTTGTTGCCTCTGTTGATGTCTATCTTGTTCGCTCATAATTCACACCCTATAAATTGATTAATGCTTTAATTTTGTTCATATCTAAATGCGCTTCACATTCATCTGCCAGCCACTCTAACTGTTTTTCACGATGCTCATCTAGACTAAAATTCGTTTCTGTTAGCTTGCCATTACTCGCCCAGTTTAAAATGGCTTCAGCCGCTTTAGGCTCATCAAATAAACCGTGTAAGTAAGTACCAACAATTTGATTGTCATCAGATATAAAACCATCTTTCAGGAAACCTTGTGGATGGTCAGAAAAATACATAAATGGCTTTTCAAGGGCGGGACCACTACTTTGCCCGCAGTGAATTTCATAGCCTCTTATATCGATGCTTTGCTGGTTGATAACACACTTACCCTGCACTTGAGTCAGGGTTTTGGTTTGCGTAAGCTGAGTTTCAAAATCAGCTAACCCCAATCCTGTGATTTCAGATTGTGAGCTTTCTACGGCATCAGGGTCACAAATGCGTTTGCCTAACATTTGTAAACCGCCACACACGCCTAGCACCTTGCCGCCATAACGTAAGTGATGCTGTATTTCGGTTTGCCATGTTTGCGCCTGTAAAAAAGCCAAATCATTGATGACGTTTTTACTGCCCGGGAGAATAATCAGATCAGTTTGCCCGATTTGCTCTGTATGTTTTACATAGCGCAAATCGATTTGAGGATTTAACCGCAAGCTATCAAAGTCAGTGTGATTACTAATGTGCGGCAGCAACAACACACTCACCGTGAGTTGTTTGTCGGTCAATACATTGTCCATTGCGACGGCATCTTCAGCGTCGATGTTCAAGCCATGCATATAAGGCAGCACACCTAACACAGGTTTTCCCGTTTTTTCTTCGAGCCAATCAAGACCCGATTGCAACAAAGCAATATCACCACGGAAACGGTTGATCACAAAACCCTTTACCAATGACTGCTCATATTCACTGAGTAACATCAAGGTGCCAACAAGGTGTGCGAACACGCCTCCTTTATCAATGTCAGCAATGATGATCACCGGGCAATCGACTTCACAAGCAAACCCCATATTGGCGATATCGTTCTCTCGCAGGTTGATTTCCGCAGGGCTTCCCGCCCCTTCTACCATAATGGCATCGAAATCAGACGCTAATCTTTGATGTGACTCGAGTACAGCCTGCATCGCAACTTTTTTATAGTCATGGTATTTCGCCGCTTCCATATTGCTAATGGCGCGGCCATGAATAATGACTTGCGCACCGGTGTCGCTATTGGGTTTGAGTAAAATAGGATTAAAATCAGTACTCAAAGGCTGTTTCGCAGCGATGGCTTGTAACGCTTGGGCACGGCCAATTTCGCCGCCACAAGGCGTCACCGCGCTATTGAGTGCCATATTTTGAGGTTTAAACGGCGCAACCTTAACCCCAAGCCTTGCAAGCACGCGGCATAAACCCGCAACCAAGGTGCTTTTACCCGCATCAGATGTGGTGCCCTGCACCATTAATGTTTTCATCTTAGTCACTTATTTAATCCTTAACGGGCAGCCAGCCATGATAAAATCAACACGCTGCGCAACTTTGGCGATATCTTGATTTAACCAACCTGACTGGTCGACAAACACCCGACTTAACTCGCCGAGGGGCACGATGCCATGACCCACTTCATTGCTGACCAACAAAACAGAGGCACATGTATGTTTTAATGCCTCGAGCAAACGTTGCTTTTGTATTTGTAATTCAAACTCTGATTTTTCACATAACCCATGTGTTAGCCATAAGGTTAAACAGTCGATTAATACGCAAGTGTCGCTACCAAAATTTTGCAATGTGTCGGCTAGATGCCATGGCTCTTCAATGACTTGCCAGCGTTTATCTCGAGTGGCACGGTGATGAGATACGCGCTCAGCCATCTCAGTATCTTTAATTTCTGCCGTGGCGATGTATACAAGCTGGCTCACTTTTCCCGATGTGTATAAATCCAACGCCGATTGTTCGGCGAAACTGCTTTTGCCAGAGCGTGCGCCACCTAAAATGAGATGAATATTATTCTTAGTCATAATTAATCTCTCACCGACTACATCCAGAGCGCCACTAAAGTTAAATAAACTATTACCTCACAACATTGTTGCGCTGCGCCCAAGCAATCCCCTGTATACCCACCGAGTTGTTGCTTGAACCAGCTAATACACAAATGGCGAGTTATAAATAAAGCAATCACTAAAATAACCACATCAATGAATGACAGTGGCATACAAAGCCAAAGCACAAATAAAGTACACAGAGAGGTTAAAACGAGAAAATCTTTTGCATGAGAAGAAAGCGACATGGCGACCGGCTTTACTTTTGATTGGGCATCTTCTTGCACATAAGCAAGCTTACCAATGATACTCGTCGCCATAGCTCGGCTTAGAGTATGACCTAACACCAGTGCGCACAATACTTGTGTAAAGCTACCACTCAGTAGGCTCAGTAATTGAAATTTTAATAACAACAACAAAATAAGTGCGCTGGCACCATACGTGCCTAGGCGGCTGTCTTTCATAATCGACAACTTTTGCGACACAGTCCAACCGCCACCAAAACCGTCCCAGACATCGGCAAAACCATCTTCATGAAATGCGCCGGTAATTAAAACACCCAGTGCAAGAGTGAGGATCACAGCAACGCTTGGCGGAAATATCAAAGACGTAATACCAAAGACTACAGCCAACGCTGAGCCCAACAACAAACCAACTAAGGCAAAATAGCCACTGGCTTCACTGAGCGCATTGTCTTCAATCTCTTGTTTAAAATGCACAGGCACACGAGTTAAAAAGCTCACTGCCAATAAAAAGTGTTGCTTATTCATGTTAAACAACTTTCGTGACATTCGCGTCATCAAAGCTATTCATGTCGTTGTAAAACGCCAGAGCACTTTGTAGCAAAGGTAAGCTCAATGCAGCCCCCGTCCCTTCACCCAATCTAAGACCAAGATCTAAAAGAGGCTTAGCATTAATTGAATTTAACATTTGCAGGTGTGCTTGCTCAGAAGAGCAATGGGCAAACACCATATAGCTTTGGCTGTTTGGCTCAATACGAATAGCCAGTAATGCCGCGGCCGTTGCAATAAAGCCATCAATAACAATAACCTGCTGTAACTCAGCAACAGCCAACATAGCGCCGACCATTTGACAGATCTCAAACCCACCAAAACAACGTAAGATTGCATGCGGGTCGTTAAGTTTATCTCTGTGTAAGTTAAGCGCGGTATTAATCAGCTCCACTTTTTTATCTACCACTTCGTTTGAGACGCCCGTGCCAAGCCCTACCGTGTATTCAGCAGAGAGCCCACTCAACGCGCTAAAAATAGCCGATGCTGCACTGGTATTGCCAATGCCCATCTCACCAAATGCAAAAGTATTACAGCCTTGCTGATATTGTTTATGAACAAGCTTCTTAGCAAACTCAAAACCTTGCGCTTCTTGAGCTTGGGTTAACGCTTCACATTCATCAAATGACCGCGTGACTGATCCCAAACGCTGTGAGGTAACACCTAAGGCCTGATCGGGTTCACCTAGAATACCGCAATCGACTATCTCGAGTTGCCACCCTAATTGTTTGCTGAAAACATTAATTGCAGCGCCCCCAGACGCGAAATTCGCTACCATTTGACCTGTCACTTCACTAGGCGCGATAGAGACTCCTTTTGCAGCAATACCGTGATCACCTGCAAAGACTGTTAGAGTCGGTTTGCTGATTTGTGGTCGAAATGCTGAAAGCTGCTCAGGTTCGATACCCTGAGAGAAAATAGTCACCAGCTGTTTAGCCAATGTTTCTAGCTCACCTAACGCACCCAAAGGCTTAGTTTTCAGGTTTATTTTTTTTTCGATAAGTTCGCGAGAACGCGTATCAAGTGCTTTAACTGAGAACATACGCTAAGGCCTTTTTTGTTTGAGAGTCAGTAAAGTTAAAAAGAACACACTGCCTATTGCAGCAGTGATAACACCAATGGGAAGCTCTTGATTATCAAGAATAGTACGAGCAAATAGATCTACCCATATCATCATCAAACCACCACTTAAAGCAGTACACAGCAGGCCAATTGAAGTTGCCTGTGAAATAAAAAAACGTACCAAATGCGGGATCATTAATCCGACAAAGCCAATGCCACCGCACATAGCAACCAATACAGCGGTCAGCAATGAGCTCAATAGCAGCATACCTAAACGCAATTTTGCCACCTGAATACCTAAGGTCGCGGCGCTTTCATCACCCAGCAATAGTGCGTTTAAACCGCGCCTATACAACAGCATACAAACCATACAAAAAAGCACAATTGAACAGGGCAACCACAACCATTGCCAATCAGCGCGACTAAAGCTACCTAAGTTCCAAAACATGATGGCACTCACAGCTTGTGGATCACTCCAATACAACAGCAAGCTGGTAAATGCGCTAAATAAGAAAGATAAGGCAACACCGGCGAGTAACATCGCTTCTACCTGCCTCGCCCTTTGTCCATAGGCAATCAGCAACAATAGGGTCATTGCCAGCGCACTACCTAAAAACGCCGCCCCTGACATCGCCCAACCAACTGTGATACCTGTAAATGTTATAAGTAACACGACGCCAAATGATGCGCCTGATGAAATACCAAAAAGGTAAGGATCTGCCAAAGGGTTACGGGTCACTGTTTGCAAAATAATGCCCGCCAATGCCAAACCACTGCCAGCAACAAATGCCAAAATCACTCTGGGAATGCGTAGTTCCATAACAATTTTTTGCTCAAAGACGTTGGCATCATAAGCAAATAATGTTTGCCAAACAGCACTCGCACTAATATCAATCGCGCCATGCTTAACGGCAACTAAAGCACTAAAAAAACAGCTTATCAGCAAAATTAACAGCGACATAAGCGGCTTCATAGTTGATATCCAAAGTGGTAGCGGATATGAGGAATATGGGTTTTATCTCTATACGGGCAAGCTACTTGCGTCACCTCAGCACAGACATCAAATACATCACTGAGTAATTGCGCATCTAGCACATCAGTTGGCGTTCCACTTTTATATAGCTCCCCCTGCTGTAGCACCAGCAAGCTATCGCTCATAGCTGCCGCAAGGTTTAAGTCATGGAAAGAAGCGATCACAGTGATCCCCATTGCCTTGGCAAGCTTCATAATTTGTATTTGGTATTTCACATCCAAGTGACTGGTTGGCTCATCCATGATCAATAGCCTAGGTTTTTGTGCCATGGCTTTAGCGATCAGTGCTCTTTGTTTTTCACCACCAGAAAGGTGAGCAAATGACTCGTTGATTTTGTGTGTCAGACCAACCTGTTCAATAGACTTTGCGATTAGTTCATGATCGGCTTTATTTAATGGTGAAAATAAACTTTTATGAGGTGTTATACCCATTGCAACCACATCATAAAGCGATAGATTAAAATGCTCAGGCATTTCTTGCAAAACCACTGCAACTTGCTGGGCATATTCGTTATGCGAGAAACTTGAAATCGTTTTGTTAAAAAGGGTTATTTGCCCGCTTGAAGGGGTAAAAAAACGGTAAAGACAACGAAGCAGCGATGACTTACCAGCCCCATTAGGACCCAATAAACCAATAAACTGCCCTTCAGTAACATCGAAAGAGATGTTTTGTAATATTTGATGATTATCTAGCACCAAATCTAAGTTTGAAACTTGCAGAGCAAATTCACAGTGCTGACAAGCTGATTGCATTGGTACCCTTACTAACTGTTGGGCAAACACAAACGCACAGTCCTAACCTAATTACGGCTAAACTTGTGTGCTCTTGAGTACGCCCGCTCAAGAGGATTTTTCTGACCTTGGTATCTGACTTTGTGCATTTAAATGCACTTCACAGTTGCGGGGACAGTTAAGCAGTTTCAGCTTATTCCCAAGATTAATCAGAAAAACCGTATTATGAAGTCTAGATGGCTAAAACACAACTTTAGGCCACGGCTTATGTGCTTCATCTAAGTAAACTTCAACCACAACCAACTTAGCATACCCTACCTCTAAACAGTTTATCGATATTGCAGAATCGAAAGGTAATGCCAATACTTCAGCTAAGATTTGTTTAATTACCCCTGCATGAGTCACCACAAGGTTATGTGTTGTTTGTCGTGTTAAAAACTCTTCTTTCCACCAGTTTCTGACACGATCACGAAACGCATCAAGCGATTCACCATTGGATGGGGTGTGTTGCCAAGGCGCTTGCCAAAACTCGCCAATACTTGGGTTTTGCGTGTTCTCCCATAGCCAGTCATAAGCGCGACCGTCCCAATCCCCAAAATCCATTTCTTGAAGCCGCTCTTCTACAGTAAGCGCAATATCTAATTGTTTAGATAGTTGTTTCGCAAAGACCAAGCAACGCTGCATAGGGGATGAGATACAGGCATCAAATTGAACTGTTTGAGGTAAAGCGAGCTTCATCGCAGCTAACCCTACCTTAGAAACAGCCACATCGGTTCTTGAGCCAGTTAGTATGCCAGTTGAAACAGGCTTTCCATGTCGAAGAAAATACCAAGTCTTAGTCATAATAGCCCCAGATCAAAAATGCGAGCCGGAGCTCGCATTTCAAAATTTGATATCAACAAACTTATAGAATTTGGTTATCTTTCCAAGCTTGCTCTTTCGCCATACGCTTTTTGCGACGGTCGCATGGGTCATCACAATCACATGACTTTTCAATACCCACGGCGCCTAAACCACCACAGCTACTCGCCATTGATTTCTTCTGCACAATTACGCCCACAGCCATTGCTGCAACAATTAAAATAAGCAACCCAAAAGTAAGAAAAAACAGTGACATGCACAGGCCCCTTAGAAACAGTTTTACGGTTCAATTTATTTGAACCAATGACGGTATTTTTACGGCCGCCATTATAACGTTAATAGCGTACTATTTCGACTACTTAATCGAAATACGTATATTACAAATAAGGCGCAAAAGCTGGACTTGAATAAGTCACTAGACCATTGTTACTTTTACTGATTAAGTACACTGCGAGATTATGCTCTTCTGCATAAGCTTTTGCACGCTCCGTTCCCATCACAGTAAGTGCAGTAGCTAAGCCATCTGCAGTCATCGCTGATGGATGTAAAACGGTCACTGACACTAAGTCGTGTTTAACAGGTTTGCCCGTTTCAGGGTCAATTAAGTGCGTATAAGTCTCGCCATCCATTTCATAGAAAATTCGGTAATCACCCGATGTCGCCATACCATTATTGCCTGGTTCAATTATTCTATGCACTTGTCGCTGTCCTAAAGGTGCATCTGGCTGTTCAATGGCAATACGCCAAGGCTGCGCTTGTGCTTTAGTGCCTGCAATACGCAACTCGCCACCAATTTCAACCATATAGCTTGTCATGCCTTTGGCTTCTAGTAGCTCTGCCACTTTATCAATACCAAAGCCTTTTGCTGTAGCTGAAAATGATAGTTCTAAACCTTCAATAGACTTTGCTAACCCTTGTTCGTTTAGAATTAATTTATCAACACCAATGCGTGTTTTCATATCTTCAAGTTGAACGTCTGAGGGCGTTTTAGTTGGCCGTTTATCCGGACCAAAGCCCCATAAATCAATAAGCGGCCCCATAGTCACATCAAGTGTTTTAGTCGACTGCCCAAGACGTATTGACTCTGCAACCACAGCATAAAAGTCAGCACTGATCGGCATAAAAGTATCAGCCGATAACGCATTAAACTTATTAATTTCTGAGTTTTTAACCCAAGGTGACATTGATTCATTAACTGCAATCAATACCTTGTCTACGTCAGCTTGGAGTGATTCAGCCGTTAAGCTTTCATCTATTGGAAAAGTTTTAATTGTGTATGTTGTGCCCATTGTTTTTCCATTAATAACAATCGGCTCAATCTCTTCTTTACTCTCAAAACAGCCTGTTAATATTAACGTTGTGAGTAGTATTAAAATGCTAATTAATTTCTTCATACTTTTCTCTTTTCCAAAAAAAACCCCAAGCTCATTGCTTGGGGTTTAATTTTATATCATTTCAGTGTGTTAATCACTGAGATAACTAACTGATTAGCCACCGAAGTCATCTAGTAAGATGTTTTCGTCTTCAACGCCTAAATCTTTCAGCATGTTGATAACTGCCGCGTTCATCATTGGAGGACCACACATGTAGAACTCACAATCTTCTGGTGCTTCATGATCTTTCAAGTAGTTTTCATAAAGTACGTTGTGGATGAAGCCAGTGTAACCTTCCCAGTTGTCCTCTGGTTGAGGATCAGAAAGTGCAACATGCCACTCAAAGTTTTCGTTATCAGCTGCTAGGCCGTCGAAATCTTCAACATAGAACATTTCGCGCTTAGAGCGTGCACCGTACCAGAAAGACATCTTACGGTCAGAGTTAAGACGCTTAAGTTGGTCGAAGATGTGTGAACGCATTGGCGCCATACCAGCACCACCACCTACGAATACCATTTCTGCATCAGTATCTTTCGCGAAGAATTCACCGAATGGACCAGAAATAGTTACTTTATCACCAGCTTTCAGTGACCAGATGTACGATGACATCTTACCACATGGTAGGCTTAGGTTGTTTGGCGGCGGAGTCGCGATACGTACGTTAAGCATGATGATGCCGTACTCTTCTGGGTAGTTAGCCATTGAGTATGCACGGATCGTTTCTTCGTCAACTTTAGACTCTAGGTTAAAGAAGCCAAAACGCTCCCAGTCACCACGATATTCGTCAGGAATATCAAAGTCTGCGTATTTAACGTGGTGAGCTGGTGCTTCGATTTGGATATAACCACCCGCACGGAAAGGTACAACCTCACCTTCAGGGATACCAAGCTTAAGCTCTTTAATGAATGTCGCTTTGTTATCGTTAGAGATAACCGTACATTCCCACTTTTTAACACCGAAGATTTCATCTTCAACTTCGATTTCCATGTCAGTTTTAACTGCAACCTGACACGCTAGACGACAACCTTCACGCGCTTCACCTTTAGTGATGTGGTCAAGCTCTGTAGGAAGGATATCACCACCACCTGCTTTAACGTGAACGCGACACTGGCCACAAGAACCACCGCCACCACACGCAGATGAAATGAAGATACCTGCGTCAGCTAGTGCACCAAGAAGTTTACCGCCTGGTGCAGAAGTAATTGCTTTATCTGCATCACCATTGATGCCAATTGTAATGTCACCGCTAGGTACAAGCTTCGACTTCGCTGCAATGATGATCAATACAAGCATTACAACGATAGCGATGAACATTCCAACGCCTAAATATACCTCAAGCATGATTTTTCCTCGCTACCTTAAAGTGAAATACCAGAGAATGACATGAAGCCAAGACCCATAAGACCTACAGTGATGAAGGTAATACCTAAACCACGAAGACCATCTGGCACGTCTGAATACTTCATCTTCTCACGGATACCAGCAAGTAATACGATTGCTAGTGCCCAACCCACACCTGAGCCAATACCAAATACCACAGACTCACCGAAGTTCAGGTTACGCTCAACCATGAATGCAACTGCACCGAAAATCGCACAGTTTACAGTGATTAGTGGTAAGAAGATGCCCAGTGCGTTGTAAAGTGCAGGGAAAAACTTGTCTAGCGCCATTTCTAGGATCTGTACAAGTGCTGCAATTACACCGATGAAAGTAAGGAACTTAAGGAAGCTTAAGTCAGCTTCAGGGAAACCTAACCATTCAAGTGCACCAGGAGCAAGTACTGCGTGATATACAAGGTTGTTTACTGGAACAGCAACACCTAGTACGAAAATAACCGCAACACCTAGACCCATTGAAGTTGTAACTTTCTTAGATACTGCTAGGAAAGTACACATACCTAAGAAGAAAGATAATGCTAAGTTTTCAATGAAAACCGCTTTAACGAATAAATTAATATAATGTTCCATCTCTCTCCCCTTATGCCTTCGCTTCTACTTGGTCTTTCTTATAAGTACGAAGTACCCAAATGAAGAAACCAATGATGAAGAATGAGCTTGGCGGAAGGATTAGTAGACCCATAGGCTGATACCAACCACCTTCAGAAATAAGTGGTAAGATTTCAACACCAAATAGCGTACCTGAACCACCTAATTCACGGATGAAAGCAACTGTTAATAATACAACCGAGTAGCCTAAACCGTTACCAATACCATCAAGGAATGACATTAGAGGCGGAGTCTTCATCGCATATGCTTCTGCACGGCCCATTACGATACAGTTAGTAATGATTAGACCAACGAATACCGAAAGCTCTTTCGCTGTTGCATATACAAACGCTTGAAGCGTTTGGTCTACCACGATTACCAATGAAGCGATGATAGTCATCTGAACGATGATACGTACGCTTGAAGGAATGTGGTTACGGATCATAGAGATAAATAAGCTTGAAAACGCGGTTACCAACGTCAAAGCAATTGACATGATCAGTGCGTTTTTAAGGCTTGATGTTACTGCTAGTGCAGAACAGATACCTAGTACTTGAAGTGCAATAGGGTTGTTCGCAAAAACAGGGCCAAACAAGACTTCTTTCATTTCTTTTGCATTAGCCATTAGTTCAATGCTCCTTTACGTACGTTCGCAAGGAAAGGACCGAACGCTTTATCGCTCGTCCAGAAGTCAACTGTGTTATCAACACCAACTGATGTTAATGTCGCACCAGAAAGACCATCAACTAGGTTTTCATTCTTACCAGCTGTACCTTTAACGATATCAATTGGTAGTTTCTTACCTTCCCAAGTTGCTGTCCAACGTGGGTTTTGGATTTCACCACCTAGACCCGGAGTTTCATTGTGCTTGTAGAAGTTGATAGCTTTAACAGTCTTTGTATCAGCATCTAGTGCTAAGAAACCGTACATAATACCCCAAAGGCCGTAACCTTGGATTGGTAGAATGATAGTTTCAACTTGACCATTTGCATCTTTAGCAAAGTAAACTGGAGATTCAGTCGTCATACGCTGAACACCTGCTTTATCATCTGCTTTGTCAAGTTTAACACTGCGCTTAGCATCGAACTTAGACGTTTCGAAATCAAAAGAGTTAGGATCAGTCTCTACGAATTCACCTGTTTTCATATTGATTACGCGTGCTTCAATGTTTTCATTGAATGTTTTTAACACGTCTGACGAGCTTTCAAAACCTGCTGCTGCAAGAATGTTACGCTGTACGTCTTGAGTCTTGTTAGCTTGTTGTAAAGGACGAAGCTGAACAGATGCCATAGAAACAACAACTGCACATACTAAACATAAGCCAACAACAACGCCTAACGTTTTGCCTATAGTTTCATTGTTACTAGACACGTGCCAATCTCCTCTTAACGTTAGACTGAACTACGAAGTGGTCGAATAATGGTGCAAATAGGTTAGCGAATAGAATTGCTAACATCATGCCTTCTGGGTATGCAGGGTTAACTACACGGATCAGAACAACCATCACACCGATTAATGCACCGTATGCAAATTTACCTTTATTAGTGAAAGACGCAGAAACTGGGTCAGTCGCCATAAAGAACATACCGAATGCGAAACCACCTAGTACTAGATGCCAATGCCAAGGCATAGCAAATGCAGCGTTTGTTTCAGAACCAATCATGTTAAGTAGTAGTGACATCACAACCATGCCTAGGAATACACCTAGTACGATGCGCCATGAAGCAATACGAACATAGATTAAGAACAAACCACCAATCATAAGTGCTAGTGTTGAAACTTCACCCATTGAACCTTGAACGAAACCGTAGAACGCATTTAGCCATAGTTCCATGTTGCTGTAATCAAGCGCACCTTGAGCAGCTAGGCCTAGGTTTGTCGCACCTGTGAATGAGTCAACAGCAGTCCAAACAGTGTCACCAGAAATATCAGCTGGGTATGCGAAGAATAAGAACGCACGACCTGCTAAAGCTGGGTTTAAGAAGTTACGACCTGTACCACCAAACACTTCTTTAGCAACTACAACACCAAAAGTAATACCTAGTGCTGCTTGCCATAAAGGAATGGTCGCAGGAAGAATTAACGCGAACAGAACCGAAGTTACGAAGAAGCCTTCGTTTACTTCGTGCTTACGGATTGATGCAAATAATACTTCCCAGAAACCACCAACGATAAATACCGTTGCATAGACTGGTAAGAAGAAACATGCACCGTAGAAGAACTTAGCGGCAACACCTGATTGCGCTGTTAGTTCACCACCTAAAGCTTGGAAAATAGCAGCCTGCCAAGTATTAGCAATTTCAAAACCATTACCAATTGCTAGTGCAGCTTGGTGACCGATGTTGAACATACCAAAGAACATTGCAGGGAATGTCGCCATCCACACTAAAATCATGATACGTTTTAGGTCGATGTTGTCACGAACGTGCGTGCCACCTTTGTTTACATAACCTGGAGTGTAGAAAACAGTTGCAACTGCTTCATACAGGGCATACCACTTTTCGTGTTTACCGCCAGGTTCAAAATGCGGCTCGATATCTTCTAGAAATTTCTTTAAGCCCATGGAATTAACCTTCCTTCTCGATAGTAGTCAGGCAATCACGTAAGATTGCGCCGTACTCATACTTACCTGGACATACGAAAGTACATAGTGCTAAATCTTCTTCATCTAGCTCTAACGCACCTAACGCAATCGCACCATCTAAGTCACGTGCAATTAAGTCACGTAAAAGCGGTGTTGGTAGAATGTCGAGTGGCATAACACGCTCATAGTTACCGATTGGCACCATTGCACGCTTAGAACCACCAGTAGACGTTGTCATATTGAACAAACGGCTCGGTGCTAAGTGTGAGATAAATGTACGTGTTACAGAGAATTTGTTACTACCTGGTGCAATCCAACCAAATAGTTCTTTCTCGCGACCTTCAAGTAATACAGATACTTGAGTGTGGTAGCGACCTAGGAAAGCGTGAGGGCCAGTTGCTGTTTTACCAGCTAACACAGAGCCAGAAATGACTCGGTTATCACCGTCTTCAAGCTCGCCAGCAACTAAATCAGTTAGCGAAGCGCCAATTTGTGTTTTAACTAAGCGAGGATTCTTAACGCGAGGACCCGCTAAAGCAACTACACGCTCAGAGTAGATTTCACCAGTAAGGAATAACTTACCGAATGCGATCACATCTTGGTAACCTAAATGCCAAACTTGCTTTTCAGCAGATACTGGATCTAGGTGATGAATGTGAGTACCTACTAAACCTGCAGGGTGTTTACCACCGAACTCATGAACTTCAACTTGTGAAAGTGAAGAACTTGGTACAGTGCTACCTGCTTGCTTACATACGAACACTTTCCCATCAGTTAGACGAGACACTACAGCAAGACCCGCTTCAAACGCTTCAACGTTTTCAGCAATGATCACAGCTGGATCTGCAGCTAATGGATTTGTGTCGATTGCAGTCACAAAGATTGAACTTGGTGTTGCATCTAGTGCTGCCACTCGGCTGAATGGACGAGCACGTAGCGCAGGCCATTGACCTGACTCAACAAGCATTTCTTTTACTTTTTCACGGTCTAGGTTGCTTAAATCAGCAGCCGCCACCTTTTCAAAAGTAACCTGCTCGTTGCCTTGCACTTCAATCACTACTGACTGAAGGACACGCTTAGCACCACGGTTGATTTCTTTAACTACACCAGCAGCTGGTGCAGTGAACTTGACGCCAGGATTCTTTTTGTCTTCAAAAAGAACTTGGCCTTTTTTGACTTGGTCATCCACGCGAACATGCATGGTTGGACGCATACCGATATATTCTTCACCTAGCACGGCAACTCGTTTGACAGCTACGCCATCATGAATTACTTGCTGAGGTGCGCCCTCTATTGGTAAGTCCAGACCTTTTTTTATGTTGATCATACGCACTTGCATTACATTAACGGAAAGAAATTGAAAAATCTTTTTTTGCCACAAGATCTAGAACGAGACCATTCAACATTTGGCGAACCCAAACAGTAAAACAATCCATAACTAACACCTTGCGGACGAGTCCTCACATATTTCTGTGATTTTAACATTAATAACCCCCACTATGCGAGTGGAATTATGAAATTAATCTATATTTACAAGGTGTTTTCGGTCATAAAATAGATTGAATTTAGTTCAATTTAGACCAAAGTCCAGTTGCTGAAAAAAACTCTGAAAGTTTTTCTATTTTCAACAAAGTTGTTAGGCAAACTTGTTAAAAGAGACTTATAAAACGACAAAGGCCAGCAAAGCTGGCCTTTAGAAAGAATTGAGTTGGAGTGATTAAACTAAGTTGTTAATTTCAACTACTGTGTCTACGTCTTGCTCGTAGTCAACACCATCTACACCGAAACCAAATAGTTTCAAGAATTCATTATGGTAGCCAACATAGTCTGTTAACTCATCAATGGTGTCTGTATCAACTGTATCCCAAATGTGCTGAATACGCGCTTGTACGTCGTCTTCTAACTCTTTGTAGTTTTGGAATAGGTGACCACCTTCGTCAAAGCGTGGTGTTGCGCCATATAGGTTTTCGTTGAATAGACCATGGATCTGCTCAATTGTACCTTCGTAAGTACCATCAGCCTTAGTCACTTTAAATAAAGCTGAGATATATAGCGGCATAATTGGAATAGCAGAGCTTGCTTGCGTCACAACAGCGTTAAGTGAAGAAACATACGCTTCACCTTTTAGATCAGCAGTTGCTTCACGGATTGCTAAAGTAGCTCGGTCTAAATCTTCTTTTGCTTTACCGATTGTAGCGTGACCGTAGATTGGCCAAGTTAGCTCTTTACCAATGTAAGTGTAAGCACTTGTTTTGAAACCTTCAGCTAATACGTCTGCATCTTTTAATGCATTGATCCAAAGTTCCCAATCTTCACCCCCCATCACTTTAACAGTGTTAGCGATTTCGTCTTCATTCGCAGCTTCTACGCTTACAGAATCGATAATACGCTTAGAAGTATTTAAGTTCTTTGTTGTGATGTCTTGACCGATAGGTTTAAGCACCGATGAATGCGTTTCACCCGTTTTAGGATCAGTACGACGCGGAGACGCTAGGCTGTAGATAACTAAATCTACTTTACCCATTTCAGCTTTAATCGTTTCAACTGTTTTAGCTTTAAGCTCATCAGAGAACGCATCGCCATTGATATTCTTTGACCAAAGGCCCGCCGCTTCCGCTGCGTTTTGGAAAGCTGCCGTGTTATACCAACCAGCTGAAGCTGGCTTTTTCTCAGTACCTTCTTTTTCGAAGAAAATACCCAGAGTTTTAGCACCAGAGCCAAACGCTGCTGTAATACGAGAAGCTAGGCCGTAACCCGTTGATGCACCAATTACAAGTACGTTTTTAGGACCGTTTTCTAATTGCCCTTGTGCTTTTACATAATCGATTTGCTCTTGAACGTGAGCGGCACAACCTGCAGGGTGTGCATTGGTACAAATAAAACCACGAATTTTCGGCTTAATGACCATGATGATTCCTATCTTTATTTAAATTTACGGAGCGTAGTTTAAAGGCTGATCTTAAAAATACAGGTCTGATCAGCTATAAAATTAGACTTAATTCGATGATAAAAGCCTCGCTTAACCCTAATTTTGACTATTTATCGAATTTAGAGCCACCTAAACATTTAGGTGACTCAGGTATTTGCCCATGCTGCTCTGAATACTCATCAGGTGTATAGGCATGGATAGACAAAGCATGAATGTATTCAGCTAATTCTTCCTTTAGAATTTCATTGATTTGTCTATGGCGCGGTAATAGGCGCTTACCCGCAAACTCTTCACTGACCACAATCACTTTAAAGTGAGACTCTTCGCCACGGCTGTGCATGTGACTTTCATTAATGACATTTAAATGCTTGCAAGCGATTGCCGCAGCGATTTTTTCTTCGATCTGAGATTGCATTGACATGAATATAAACTCTGCATTTTTCAATTGTGGCTACTATACCGAGATAGGATTATTTAACAATACTTCTAAATGTCAGGTTGATACGCCCACCTTTTACTTTGCTTTGTTTAGGTAATGAGTGCTGGAAAAGTTGCTGACTGTTACCCGACATCACTAAACAACTACCGTGCTCGAGCATTAACTCCCACTGCTGCCCTGTCGTTTTATGTTTGATCTTAAATTTACGTGCTGCGCCTAAAGAAATTGAAATGATTAAAGGCTCAGCGCCTAACTCAGCCTCATCATCACTGTGCCACCCCATAGTGTCGTGACCATCTCGATACCAATTTAACAACAAAGCATTAAATGGCTGATTATAGTGGCTCTGAAGTTTACTGCGCATCGCAGCCAATGGTTTCGTCCAGCTTTGATTAGCTAGTTGATGATTTGAATAGGCATAATGTACTCCTTCATCAGCCACAAAGCTCTGCAAACGAGGAATAGGGTGATACTTACCAAAAACCTGAATACTAGGCTGTTGCCACTGCAAATCGCCAGTTAGGTGTTCGTACAAGTCGAGCCCTTTTTGAAATGAGATCAAATTTGGAAAATAAGCAAACCCCTCGGGCAACTCTGGTTTAGTGAGTTTTGATGTCATGCTATTATTCACCTCATAAAATGACTACTTATAAAAAACTATGACGACTGAAGCTGTATTGGGCGGCCACTCGCTAACTTTACATCGATTTCCCCTAGATCAAAAAAACAGAAGCCTACAAGCGTGGGATTCAGCCGATGAGTATTTGATCGAGCATATTCAAAACGAACACGCCAACGCGCAACATATTTTGGTATTAAACGATGGCTTTGGCGCCTTAAGCTGTGCTTTACATGCTTTAGATACGCAAAATTCTCGCAAAGTGACCAGTTTTAATGACTCTTATGTAAGTCAGCAAGCATGCCTTTATAATCTTGAAGAAAACGAGTTAGAAAATCGTCAAACTGTATTACTTGATAGTCTCTCAGATTTACCTTGTGACGTTGACCTTATTGTTATCAAAATTCCAAAAAACGCAGGCTTTTTGCAGTACCAACTAAGCTTGCTTAGTCAATTTGAGAATGATGTACCGGTGATCGCTGCGGGTAAAGCGAAAGAAATCCACACTTCTACCTTAAAAAGCTTTAGTCACTTTATTGCTGAGCCTTCAACCAGTTTAGCGGTGAAGAAATCTCGTCTTATTTTTAGTCAAACTAAACACAAAAAGCAGACTTGTAAGTTTCCGGTGAGCTGGCCTTTAGAGAAAACTGATTTCACTGTCTTAAACCACGCCAATGTATTTTCTCGCGATTCTCTTGATATTGGCGCGCGTTTTTTTAGCAATTATTTACCTCAGGGTAAGAAACCATTAAGGGTGATTGATTTAGGCTGTGGAAATGGAGTCATCGGTTTGCAAACATTGGCAAAAATGCCCAATGCAAAAGTCACTTTTGTTGATGAGTCCGCCATGGCTGTAGCGAGTGCCAAAGCAAATATCGAAAATAACTTACCTGAGCGTTTGCAAGATTGTGAGTTTGTTCAAGATGATTGTTTAACTGGTTTTGCACCTAATAGCGCAGACTTGGTTTTGTGTAACCCGCCATTTCACCAAGCACAAGCAATTACAGATCATATTGCGTGGCAGATGTTTGTGCAGGCAAAGCAAACGCTCAGATCAGGTGGCGAATTACGTATTATTGGCAACCGTCATTTAGACTATCAAGAAAAATTGCTCCGCTTGTTCGGAAACTGTAAAGTCATTGGTAACAATAAAAAATTTACTGTGCTAAGCACCACAAAGAGAGGCTAAAAATGAAAAAAATTGCACTTGTATTGTGTGGTATGTTGCTGGCAGGCTGTGCCAGCCAACCAAAATCTGTGATCTTAAACCCAATATATAAAGCAGGCAAAGTCGCCGACTTTAACGTGCCACTGACCTTAGCTGTCGAAGATCACAGGATCAGTAAATTCACGATTAAAGTGGTTGAGCAAGAACCTGCCGCTTATTTGCCGGATGCAGCTTTAAGCGAGCGAGTTCAAATAGCGCTTGAAGAGGCACTCAAAACCAATGGCGCACAACTGATTTCAGCGTCAAATAACACACTAACCTTACATATTGACTCTTTTCATTCCAAAGTAACTGAGTCTTATACACAGCATGAGAGTAATGCTGTAGCTAAATTCAAGGTGTTGGCAACGCAAGGGCAACGCACTTTCGAAAAGACTTATTCTGGTCAAGCCCAAATGATGGGCCCATTAACACATGACCAAGCGAAAGTAGAAGGCCAGCTTAACGAATTAAGCGAACAAGTCATAACCCGTATTATTTCGGATCCTGCTTTAATTAACTTCTTCAAAGGATAAGTATGAAAAAGTTACTTCTTGCCCTTTTTGTTCTTTGCTTAGCTAACCAAGTTTTTGCAAGTAATAAGGAAGGCCGTTTTGTTCAAAAAGATAACCTATTCCCTCGTGTTAAAATAATTACCAGTGAAGGTGATATTGTTGTTGAGCTAGATAGATCTCGCGCGCCACTCACTGTAAATAACTTTCTGACTTACGTGGTTAATGGCGATTACAAGAATTCTGTATTTCACCGTATTGAAAAAGATCAATATTCAGAAACTGACGAATTTTTTGTGATCCAAGGCGGTGGTTATGACAAAGACTATGATGGCCTTTTTCAACGTAAACCTATCTTTAACGAGAGTGGTAATGGCTTAAAAAATGATATGTATACCATTGCCATGGCTTATCAAGATAACGAACCCCATACTGCCACTCGTCAGTTTTTCTTTAATATGAAAGACAACGACCATTTAAACCCTGGCAGAGGCTGGGGATTCGCTGTGTTCGGTAATGTGATGGAAGGGTATGAAACCTTGGATAAAATTACCGAAGCTGAAACAGGCTATAACGAAAAAATTGGTTATAACTTCGTACCAAAAAAACCAGTGATGATCTTTAATGTCGAGATCCTCGAAGCCGTAGCCCTTTAATTGGCAGAGTCGTCATGCAAATCAATACTAGCCTAAGTGAGTACTTAGGCTACTACAAAGACAAACGCCTTCTTACCATCTTTTTGTTTGGTCTAAGCAGTGGTTTTCCATGGGTGCTTATTGGCTCAGTGATGTCTGCTTGGCTAAAAGATGAAGGGCTAAGCCGCAGTATGATTGGCTTATTCGGCGTAGTATTTAGTGCTTATACTATCAACTTTCTTTGGTCTCCGTTACTCGACCGTTTAAAGCTACCTTTTTTAGGTAATCAGTTGGGTCAGCGTCGTAGCTGGATTTTACTTGGTCAGATGGTCACTTTCATCGCAACGTTGAGTCTTGGCTTTATAACTCTCAAAGAGCAACTATTCTTAGCTGCCTTGTTGTGTTTTTTAATAGCACTTGCCAGTGCCACACACGACATTGCCATAGATGCATTTCGAATCGATTCTCTAGATACAACTGAGAGTGAAAAAGCCACAGCTGCAGCAGCCATGGCAACCTCAGGTTGGTGGTCTGGATATGCGCTTTTAGGTGCATTGCCTTTCTTTTTAGCTGACTTACCAAGCTTTGATTGGTCGCAGATTTATTTTGTACTCGCAGGCATTGTTTTACTGCTGATGCTAGTTACCCTTTTTGCAAAAGAGCCAAAGTCACACCGTGAGCTCACTCACGCTCAACTAGAACGAGAGTATCAAAGTAAACTATTTGCGAACGGCAACTCTGTGTGGCAGCGACTATTAGCTTGGTTGGCAGTGACTTTAGTTGAACCTTTTAAAAGCTTCTTCACTAAAAATGGCGTAAAAACCGCTTTTGCCTTACTCGCTTTTATTTTCTTATTTAAAGTAGGTGAAGCATTTTTAGCACGAATGTCGATTGTGTTTTACAAAGAAATTGGTTTTACCAACACCCAAATTGGTCAGTATTCAAAACTAGGCACTGGCCTAATCACTATAGTGTTTGCTTTCTTGGGCAGTATTTTCAACCACAAATATGGCATAGTAAAAGGGCTATTTGTCAGCGGTATCGCCATGGCAGCCTCTAATTTAATGTTTTCTTGGATTGCCATAGCGGGCCCAAAAGAGCATTTATATGCACTGGCTATAGTTGTAGACGGCTTTACCCAAGCTTGGTCTTTAGTTGCTATGGTGGCATTTATCTCAATGCTGTGCGATCGCGCCTTTAGTGCGACACATTATGCGTTATTGGCTTCTTTAAGTAGCTTAAGCCGTACTTTATTATCAGCTTACAGTGGTGTGGTAATTGATGATTGGTTGGATGGAAACTGGGCGCTATTCTTTGCGATAACAGCAATAATGGTGAGCCCTTCGTTACTGTTTCTTTACATGATTAGGCACAAGTTATATGCCATTGAAAAACAGTTTCATCAAAATTCAACTGCAGCTAAAGGTGCGTAACTCTACGCACCTTTAGTCGTTAAAACTTATGCTTCTTCTTTAAGTAAGCTTAAGCCTTCATACGGATCCACTTCTAGTGCTTCACAGTAACGAAGAAACTCAATCACATCTAAACGACGCTCTTGGTTTTCAATCTTGCCAATAAATGAATGTGGAGTACCTAAAACCTGCGCAAGGCTACGCATTGTGTGGCCTTTCTCGTGACGCTTGCTTTTTAGCCACTTAGTTAACTTACCGTTTTCTTCAGAAGAAACCGTTTTACCCATCATAATGTTACATCTCCTACTCGATGATTTTATTGTTTCTTTAAGTTGAAATATGCCCGTCTCAACTTAACATGTACTGTATATCACAGTGCGATGTGGGAAATCTAGGGTTTGTACCCATGTCCCAAAATAGGTATAGACTATATTTTAAGTCTACACTACTAAAAATAATAAATTTAATGATAAATATTAGAGCATTAACTTTACACTTAGTACAAATTAATTAACTTTTTATTCTAAAAAAGTGAATAAGTAGGTTTTCTTATAAGATTATTGACTAAAGCTAAATTAAATTAGTTTTAAAAGGATGACTATGATCAGAGTACTTTTTTTACTACCCGTTGTGTTATGCATACTTTGGTATTGGTTTTTAAAAAGCCAAGGTATTCCAATAAAACAAGGAAAAAAAGGGTTTATTTACATCTTATCTTTCAGTGTGTTTGTGCTGAGTTTTTTTGTATTAATGATTTGGGTTACGCAAAGCACATAAAAAAAGCCACGCAACAGCGTGGCTTTTTTAAATTATTTAATACTGTGTTTAAACACTGAAACTTGCGCCACAGCCACAAGTTGTCGTGGCATTTGGGTTGTTTACGAAGAATCGTGCACCTTCTAACCCTTCAGTGTAATCAACGATACCATCAACTAAATATTGAATACTCATTGGGTCAACAACCATGGAAACGCCATTTTTCTCAATTTCCAAATCACCCGGATTCACTTTCTCATCGAAAGTAAAACCGTATTGGAAACCAGAGCAACCACCACCTGTCACATATACACGTAGTTTTAAATCTGGGTTTTCTTCTTCTGCAACAAGCTCTTTCACACGCTTTGCTGCAGCGTCGCTAAATTGGATTGGTAACTGATCAGACATGCTCTCGACCCTTAATTCTGATAATGGCGCGATTATCTAATACCCGAGTATTTTAATCAAGTAATCCGTTTGTAGAATACCCAGTGACAACTTGCTAGAAAAGCCATCTTCTTTGCGCTAAAACAAGACGAAAACCAATTTATTTGATAGACTTAGAGGTCTGTTTTTTGTGGGAATAAAGCCATGTCTCTGGACGCCCTTAGGCGCCAATTAGCCAAGCCAAAAACCTCTGTTCAGTTATGCTTATTAGGTGTCGCTGCAGGTTTAATCGCTGCAATTTTAATTATCTTATTTAGGCTTACGATTTATGGCGTACAAAGTTTATTTCTCGACTCTCCTGATGACTTTACACAACTACCAGAGCATTTAAGAGTTAGCCTACCCGTTGTAGCCGCTTTTTTGATTGCTTTATTTGCTGCCATAACTGGTTTCAAGCATTACCGCCTAGGTATACCTTTTGTTATTCACCGCATTAAACACCACTATGGGCAAATGCCGATTTGGAATACTGCAAACCAATTTTTTGGTGGTGCACTGGCCCTTATTAGCGGTTTTTCGGTTGGTCGAGAAGGCCCTTCTGTACATATGGGCGCAACCGGTGCCAGTGTGTTATCAGAGCGACTACATCTTCCCTGGAATGCAGCAAGAACCCTTTCTGGGTGTGGCGTCGCTGCAGGTATTGCGGCCTCATTCAATACGCCTCTTGCTGCCGTTATCTTTGTAATGGAAGTCGTACTGCGTGAATATAAAGTACATATATTCGTGCCTATCATGCTTGCTGCTGTGACGGGCGCGTTAGCCACACAATTTGTATTTGGTCACGATACTGAACTCGCCCTTATTAGTGTCACCCCTTTAAGTTTTTGGCATTATCCTTACTTGGTGATTTGTGGTGTTATCTTAGGTGCAATTGCCTTTGCTTTTAACCAAAACCTAATGATGATCATCCGCACATTTAAGCCTTTAAGCATGTTCCCGCGCTTAATGCTAGCCGGGTTAATTGCTGGTTTAATAGGTAATCTAGTGCCACAAGCGATGGGTTCTGGTATGAGTGCCATTACGCTGGCTGTGACTTCACCTGAAAATATTCAATTACTCACGACTATTTTAATAGCCAAGTTATTGGCAACTTTATTTGCGATTGGTTTAGGTATCCCAGGTGGGTTAATCGGCCCTGTCATTGGTTTAGGTGTTGTAATGGGCACCTTGATGTCTTATTTCGGGCAATTTATTAGCCCTGACCAACACATTGCTGGTACATATAGCGTACTAGGTATGGCGGGCTTGCTAGCTGCGACTTTGCATGCCCCACTAGCAGCCCTGACAGCCGTAATGGAGTTAACTGCCAGTCCACAAATTATCGTCCCTGCGATGTTAGTGATTTCAACCGCATACGTGACCGCATTACAAGTATTCGGCAATCGTTCTATTTTCTTACAGCAACTTGATTTCCAAGGCTTGGCTTACCAAGTATCACCCGCCAGTGAAGTACTGCAAAAAGTGGGAATTGTTGAAGAGATGAATGAGCAATTCAAACTACTCTACTCTGATGATAAAGAGCAAATTAAAGAGTCGCTGTCTGCGGTAAATAGCCACACGCCACTTATCGTATTTGATGAACAAAATGGCTATCGACTGGCAGAATACGATTTAAGTTTGATGTCTGACGACTCTATGAATATTTCTTACATTCCGATGCAAGGCTTAAGTAGCCAAGCAACCATGTCAGACGCTTTTGATTTATTAAACGATAAACGAAGTGGCGCCGTATATGTTTTTAATCAAAAAGATGAACACCATGTTATGGGTGTGGTCCGCTGGGATCAGATCCGTCAAATTCTAACAATAAGAACCAGTTAAACTGGAGGCCAAATGACAGCATTACTCGTATATAAAGCACTGCATATTTTCTTTATGGTGGCATGGTTTGCCGGTATTTTTTACCTTCCCCGCTTATTTGTATATCACGCCATTAATCAAGAACCACCTTGCAGTGCCATGCTAAAGGTAATGGAGCGCAGATTACTGTTCTTTGTGACGCCTTTTGCTGTACTCACTTTGGTTTTTGGCCTGTTAATGATCTTCGAGTACGGCCGCGAATGGTTTAAATATAACCTCTGGCTTCATTACAAATTTGTCTTAGTGATCATCCTTTATATTTACCACGGCTACTGTTTTAAACTGCTTGCTGATTTTAAACATGATAGAAATACGCGCAGTGACCGCTTTTATCGGATCTTTAATGAATTTCCGGTGTTATTGCTTTTAGCGATAATCATGCTCGCAATACTCAAACCTAGCTTTTGATTAACCTGAACTTTGGTTAAGAGATTTACTAACGTATTGATATTGAAATGATAAGTGATTTTTCAAGTCTGCAGCCGGAGACTTTTAGCGATAACAAGGCGAATTTACGCGTCAATAGCTGGTCTATTGCAAGTAAATTCAACGCAGTTAACGTTGAAAGTAGCCGCTGGAGATAGATTTATTATCCAGAGCTCAGGTTAATTATGCTATTATGCGGCGCCAAGTCAGCCAGTCTTGGCCTGCTAAATATATTGGTTGAAAGCCTCGCTTTTAATCGCTCGTCATTTTCTGATTAGGGATCGCCTCATGTTAAGTTTCCAAGGTGAAAATATTCTCTCTGTAAATCAATTAAACAGAGATGCCATTGAACAGATCTTTGCTGTAGCAAAGAAAATGGAACCATATGCTAAAAAACAAAAACGTACCAATGTGCTTGAAGGTGCTGTTCTAGCTAACCTATTTTTTGAGCCAAGTACACGTACGCGTGTCAGCTTTGGTACTGCGTTCAATTTACTAGGTGGTTTGGTTCGTGAAACGACGGGCATGCAAAGCTCAGCCCTTGCAAAAGGTGAATCTTTATACGATACCGCGCGCGTTATTTCAGCTTATGCTGATGCGGTCGCAATGCGTCATCCAGATGCAGGTTCAGTAGCTGAATTTGCAACAGGCTCTGACGTGCCAGTTATCAACGGTGGTGACGGTCCAAATGAGCACCCTACTCAGGCATTACTTGACCTTTTAACCATAGATAAAGAGCTACACCGCTTTGAGCGTGGCATCGATGGCATGCACATTGCGCTAGTAGGCGACTTAAAATATGGTCGTACCGTGCACTCTTTGTCAAAACTACTGTGCCACTATAAAGATGTTAAATTCACTATGGTTGCACCTGATGGCTTACAAATGCCTGACTATATTCTTGATACTGTATCGAACGCGGGTCATCAAATCGAACTTGTTTCTAAGATGGAAGGTAACCTAGCCGCTGATATCGTTTATCAAACACGCATTCAAGAAGAGCGCTTCCCATCACAAGAAGAAGCCAATAAATACCGTGGTGGCTTTAGAATTAGCCAAGCGATTTATAATGCACACTGTAAACCTACTTCTGTGCTTATGCATCCACTACCTCGCGATAGCCGTAGTGATGCAAATGAACTAGACAATGATTTAAACAATAACGACAACTTAGCAATCTTCCGCCAAGTACAAAATGGCGTCTTGATCCGTATGGCGTTATTCGCGTTAACTTTAGGTGTTGAAAACCAGGTACAAAACTACGAAGTAGAAGTACCTTGGTTCAGCCGTAAACGTAACAGTTAAAATAGGACTATATACATGACAATTAGCCAAGATTTATTTTCTCGTGCTCAAGAATCAATTCCTGGTGGCGTTAACTCACCAGTGCGTGCATTTAATGGTGTAGGTGGCACGCCGCTATTCATCACCAATGCTGAAGGTCCTTATACTTACGACGCTGACGATAAAAAATACATCGATTACGTGGGCTCTTGGGGTCCTATGATCTTAGGTCACAACCACCCTGAAATTAAGCAAGCAGTTTTAGAAGCTGTTGAGCGCGGCCTTAGTTACGGTGCTCCAACTGAAACTGAAATCTTGATGGCTGAGAAAGTCAAAGAGCTAGTACCATCAATCGAAAAAGTACGCATGGTAAGCTCTGGTACTGAAGCGACAATGAGTGCGATTCGTCTTGCTCGTGGTTTCACAGGCCGAGACAAAATTCTAAAGTTTGAAGGCTGTTACCACGGTCACGCTGATTCACTATTAGTTAAAGCCGGTTCCGGTGCTTTAACTATGGGTGTGCCTAACTCTCCGGGTATTCCTGCTGATTTCGCTAAGCACACATTAACGGTAGCGTTCAACGACATTGAGCAAGTTAAAGCTATCTTCAATGAATTCAAAGACGAAATTGCTTGTATTATCGTAGAGCCAGTTGCGGGCAACATGAACTGTATTCCGCCAGTTGAAGGTTTCCTTGAAGGACTTCGCGCAGTCTGTGATGAGCACAAATCAGTACTTATTTTTGACGAAGTAATGACAGGCTTCCGCGTGGCACTAGGCGGTGCACAGGCTTATTACAACATTCAGCCTGATCTAACCTGTCTTGGTAAAGTGATCGGCGGCGGTATGCCAGTGGGTGCTTTCGGTGGTAAAAAAGAAATCATGGATTTCATCGCGCCAGTAGGTCCAGTGTATCAAGCTGGTACGCTATCAGGTAACCCAATCGCGATGGCCGCTGGTCTAAAAGCACTTGAGCTATTAAGCCAAGGTAACTTACACCAAGAGCTTGAAGCAAAAAGCAAAGCACTGTGCGAAGGTTTTCAACAAGCTGCTGATGAAGCGGGTATTCCACTGACTACAAATTATGTGGGTGGCATGTTTGGTTTCTTCTTCACAACTGCTGAGTCTGTAAATAGCTATCAGCAAGCAACTGAATGTGACCTAGAGCGCTTTAAAAAGTTCTTCCATTTAATGCTTGAAGAAGGTGTTTATCTTGCTCCTTCTGCTTTTGAAGCAGGTTTTGTAAGCTCTATGCACACAGATGCAGATATTGCAGAAACAATTGCCGCAGCAGCTAAAGTATTTAAAAAGCTATAAACATTAAACGTTTATAACTGTTAGTCAGAAGCCCACGTTTGTGGGCTTTTTTGTGTTTTTAAGAAAAAAATTATTTTTGAACTAAAATTGAAACTTGTTCGGTCTATTTAATACACACAATTAATAAGTGACGCACATGCAAGGATCAAAAACGCTTTTCTCACCCGCTATTTCTTTAATGGCCAATTTGAAATACAAAAGCAAAATAAGTCTAATTTTTGGTATTTTACTTGTTCCACTTAGTGTCAGCTTATTCTTCTTAAGCTCTATTCTCAGCCAAAACATTGCACTTACACAACAGCAACAAAACGGTTTAGCGCTCTACCCTACGCTCTTACAAAATATTATGTCTGAAAATAAGCAGGCAAATCGACAACTAGCCAGAAGTAATGGCTTTGTTATCACAGATAGCGCCCAACAACACGCGCTAGAACAAGTCTCTATTCAATCAAAACTCGCCATTGATGGCGATATTGCCCGCTCTTATATAAATCGCTCTTTAGTTGAATCTGTTCCGAGCTTAATTGAACAAATAAATCTCACTTCGGAGCAAGCATTATTGGTGATACAAGCGGGTTCATTTACCCCAGACACCTTTATTGCACTCTCGAACTATAATAAATCATTGCCCAGTTACGCTGAACGTTTAGAAGGTAAACTGGCTGTGGCTATCGCAGATAACCAAACTGTAAAATCAGAACTATCAAAACAACTAGATAAAGTAACACGATCTGTACAGGCTTTTAAAAATAGTATTCAAAACAATCTACTCGATCCCGATGACTTACAATTATCACAAAACCAATTCAATAGTTTAAAAAGTGATACGCTTGAACAAGTGAGTATGCTCATCAATACGGCAACACCTCTTTTAAAAGCATTACTAAACGAACGTTTATCATCTCAACAAATGATCAGAAACAGTGTTGTGCTTGCTGCGATTGTGTCACTGCTGCTTGCAAGTTACCTTATGTTCGGCTTTTACTTTGCTGTGGTAGACAATATTCGTGCGTTTGAGCACAACGCAAGTAAAGCTGCACAAGGTGATTTAAGCGCCAAGGCAACGGCGATTGGTAATGACGAAATGAGCATTATTGCTTACCAATACAATCAAGTACTTGATGCTATGGTTAATCTGCTCGGCGATGTGAGAAGTACCAGTGGCAACTTACAAAATGCCACCAGCAAACTAAATAAAATCAGCCAAAGTACCCGTGAAGATGTCAGTCAGCAACAGCAAAATATTGGCACCATTGTAGAAGCATTAGAGGCGATGAATACTGCTGCAACCTCTGTAGAGCATTCGGCTCAAGAGGCTACACAACTGGCAAGCACAGCGGCTGGCCATGTAAAACAAGGCAGTCAGAACACCACAGAACTTGCTCAGCACATGACCATGTTACAGCAAGAGTTTGAAGAGAGTCGACAAGCGCTTGATAAGCTCGCACAAGATAGCCAAGATATCAGCAAGGTCAGTGTTGCTATCAGTGAAATTGCCGAACAAACCAATTTACTAGCACTCAATGCAGCTATTGAGGCCGCTCGAGCTGGTGAGCAAGGACGTGGTTTTGCCGTGGTTGCTGATGAGGTGAGAACTTTGGCTAAACGGACTCAGCAGCAAACCGAAGAAATTCACACCATAATTAATGCACTACAGCAGGCTTCAAATACCACACAAGATAAAATGCGCCGAAGTGTTGAGCAAATGGAGCAAGGCGTGCTCGCAGCAGAAAAAACCAATCAAGTTTTACAAGAAGCGCAAACCAGCATGGTCGACATAGATAATCAGGGCCAGCATATTAGTGTGCTTGTGCAGCAGCAATCTCAAGCCACTCAACAAGCTTTGAGTGATGCGACAACCATTAATAATGTTGCCCAACACACCCTTGAGTCTGCAATAGCGACTCAAGATGATGCTCACGCATTAGCTGCAATGAGCTCTCAGCTTGAAGATGCGGTTAAAAAATTCCAGTTTTAGTGATGTTGTTTAGCACTTTTATAATAGGTAACGCCAATTTATGAACATGTTGGCGCAGGGTTAAACATCTCTCGCCTAATAGGCAACTGAATAACCTTACCGCAACTTGGTGCTGCTTGACGCCCTGTTTTTGGGTTTACAAACGCCCAGCGCACACCGTCCGGTCTTTGATCGGCTATTGCCTGCGGATTAAGCGGCTTCAAATAACGAATATATAACTCAAGCGCACCGCTAGAACCCGTCAACCCTGTTGGCTTGTTATCATCTCGTCCGAGCCAAGTAACCGTCACTGTATTGTGATCGAACCCTGCGAACCAGCTATCTCTGAGATCGTTACTGGTACCCGTTTTGCCTGCAAGCTGGATAGATGGGTAATGAAGATTAATGCGTTTTGCAGTTCCGTCCTTAGTGACCCGCTTTAAACCGTAATTGGTCATATAAATCGACTCTCTTGAGAAGCGCTGTTCGGCACGAGGTTGATGCTCATACAAAACTCGACCGACCGAGTTAGTCATGGCTGCAATACTGGTCATCGATTGGTAGCGCCCCTGTCTCGCAATGGTGCTATACATCTGTGCTACATCGAACGCCGATAACTCTAAAGCCCCGAGTAAAAGCGATGGGTACTGTTCAATATCTTGTTTTATTCCAAGCTCATTTAGAGTGTTAGCAACCTTATGCACGCCAACATCAAGACCCAGATTAACAGCAGGTATATTTATACTTTTACTAAAAGCTTGGTATAGGGGCATTTCACCTCGAAATTTATGGTCAAAATTCTCTGGCGTCCAAACATCACCTGAGCCGTCTTTGACTTCGAGAGGACCATCATCTAATAATGTCCCCAAGTTATGTGTATTTTGCTCAAAAGCAGTGAGATAAATCGCTGGCTTCACCAAAGAGCCGACTTGACGCTTTGTATCTAACACTCTGTTAAAACCACTAAAGCGCATATCTCGACCTGCAACTAATGCTGAGATCCCTCCTTTTTCAAGGTTTACCGAAAGCATGGCTGTTTCTAGCTTTTCAGTTTGATATTTTCGCTCTAGATAAGGCAAACCTTTGCGCACAGACTCTTCCATCGCGGCTTGTTTTTGCAAATCAAAGTAAGTAAAAATTCTCACACCTGCGTTAATTACTTGCTGATCAGGTAGCAATTCTTTTAGCTCTCGATTTACCAATTCAAGGTAACCAGGATAATTTTGCTGGCGGTCACGACTCAATGGCTCAACTTTAATAGGCCTTTCTAGTGACTGACGATATTCATTGGTACTTAAATAACCATTTTCGGCCAAAAGTCTGAGTACCAGATCTCGACGCTCACGAGTGCGTTCTGGGTAGCGTCTCGGATTATAATAAGAAGGCCCTTTCACCATGGCCACTAACAATGCGATTTGGTCGAATTCAAGTTCATCGACAGGCTTTGCAAAGTAAAACTCCGCAGCCAAGCCCATACCATGCACTCCTTGATTGTATGCCTGCCCTAAGTAAACCTCGTTTAAATAGGCTTCTAAGATAGCATCTTTGCTGTATCTGAAGTCTAAGATCATCGCTATCAAGGCTTCATTGATCTTACGCGTAAGGGTACGTTCTCGGGTTAGATAAAAGTTTTTAGCCAACTGCTGAGTCAATGTACTCCCGCCTTGTACCGTTCTACCCGCTCTAATGTTGGTATAAAGCGCTCTAAGAATAGACATGACAGATACACCGTGGTGTTCGTAGAAGTTTCTATCTTCAACAACCAGTAAGGCATCTTTTAAAATAGCAGGGAATTTATCGAGCGGCACAAACTCTCTGTCTTGTTTAGAGTCATTACCAATACGAGCTATTTGTACCGGCTCTAAACGGGCTTTAGGTATGCGGCGGCCTGCTTCATTAACGATAGTAACCAGCTTTTTGCCAGCAAAATTAAGTGTAAAGATTTTGCCTTGTTCAACACCATCATAAAACTCAAAAGCACGCCGATAAATTCGGATAGTTCGCCCTTCTACCACATACTGGCCTGTACGGCTAAGTTGGTTTACTTCTGAATAATTTAAGCGTTTTAATTCCCAAAGCACTTCTTTTTCGGACAAGTACTGATCGGGGTGGAAATCCATGGTGCGTGCGTATACTTGCACGGGCAATTGCCATTTGTTTCCTTCAAATTGCTTCGTGACTTTAGCATCAAGATAAAGCACATAGAAAGCTAACACTGCTGTCACTGCAATACTGCCTTTCCAAAATAAACGCCAGAGCCCTAATAAGGTTCTTTGTTTGATTTGGGCTAGTTTGCTGTTTGACTGTTTTGCCGTCTTATCAGTTGTGTTTTTTGTATTTTTAGATTTAGGCGCAGCGTTTTTTTTCGGTGTTGCTTTTTTTGTAGACGATTTTGGGGTAGGAGTCTTTTTTTCGGCCATGCCTTTATTCACGAATGGTTAATGCCAATTAATTCAGCATAGAGTACCTTAGATTAACAAGACCTGAAAGCCTAACTCATTGCTAAGTTAGGCTTGATTTTATTCAGTTTTCAAAATGCACACAGTGAATAACTCTCATCACATGAACACCACTCAGTAAATCTTAACTCGATACTTCTGATATTTGTTCTTCACTCACTGTGTGCAAATTGAAACTTTGATAACTATTGACCGCGAACCGTAACAAACTCAGGGTAAGCATCAACACCACAGTCATGTTGGTCCATACCTGACAACTCTTCTTCTTCGCCAACTCGAATACCCATTGTTGACTTTAAGATAGCCCATACAATGTAAGAAGCGATGAATACGAAAGCAAAGATACTGACTAAACCAATTAACTGTGTCACAAAGTTCGCATCACCATTTGAAAGTGGTACTAACATAATACCTAATGCGCCACAGGTACCGTGTACAGAAATCGCACCTACTGGGTCATCAATCTTAGCTTTATCAAGGAATACGATGCTGAATACCACCAGTGAACCACCTAATGCACCCAGCAGTACTGCCAGTGTTGGTGATGGTGAAGCAGGCTCTGCCGTGATTACAACTAGACCCGCTAATGCACCATTTAAAATCATAGTGAGATCTGCTTTACCCCAAAGCACTTTACACACTAGCAGTGCAGCAATCGCACCTGCCGCTGCCGCAGCATTGGTATTCACTAAAATTTGACTCACTGCCACCGCATTTGCTTTATCTGCAATGAATAGTTGCGAACCACCATTAAAACCAAACCAGCCCATCCACAGAATAAATGTACCTAGTGTTGCAAGTGGCATATTTGAACCAGGAATTGGATAAACTTCACCGTTCTTACCATATTTACCTTTACGAGCACCTAGCAGTAATACGCCCGCTAATGCAGCTGCCGCACCAGCACCATGAACAATCGCAGAACCAGCAAAGTCTACAAAACCCATTTCAGATAAGAAGCCACCGCCCCAAGTCCAGAAGCCTTCAATTGGGTAAATTAAACCAGTTAAAACAACAGTGAATGCTAAGAAAGCCCATAACTTCATTCGCTCTGCAACTGCACCCGATACAATTGACATTGCCGTTGCCACAAATACAACTTGGAAGAAGAAATCAGCTTCTAATGCATGAGTTGCATCATCTGCGGCACTACCAATGAGCGCACCAAAATTCGGCACTATGCCACCGGCTGTATTATCGACGTACATAATGTTGTAACCCACCAGCAAGAACATAGTACAAGCGATGGCATAGAGCGCGATGTTTTTTGTTAGAATTTCAGTGGTGTTTTTTGAGCGAACTAAACCCGCTTCAAGCATGGCAAAACCCGCTGCCATCCACATAACCAATACGCCAGAGATCAGAAAGTAAAAAGTATTTAAAGAGAACTTGAGTTCTATGATGCTGTTTTCCATTGTTATTGCTCCTAAATCGCTTCTTCGTCGAATTCACCAGTACGGATACGTACAATTTGGTCTAGGTCATACACAAAAATCTTACCGTCACCGATTTTGCCGGTGCGAGCCACTTCGCTTAAGGTGTTAACAATACGCTCTGCATTTTCGCTTTGTGTTGCGATTTCAACTTTGATTTTTGGAATAAAATCAACTTGATATTCAGCACCTCGGTAAAGCTCGGTGTGACCGCGTTGACGACCAAAACCCTTTACGTCAACAACTGTCATACCTTCTACACCTAGCTCCGATAATGCTTCTCTGACTTCATCAAGTTTGAATGGCTTGATGATAGCGCTGATCATTTTCATATTGCCCCCTTCGACATTGTGATGCGTTATGTTGACAATGAATAATCAAGCTCTATACCAAAATTAAAACTTTAAAAAATACATAAAGTTAATAATTTAAGAACATTTAAAATTAGATAAAATGCACCAATTAAGTGCGTAGTTATGCAAATTGAACTGAGCTGGTGCATAAATTTCAATCACTTTTACACCCATCTCAATTTGCCCTTACTTGGACTCATAAACTTTGCATATTCAATAAGAGCAGAACATTATTTAGTTTCGGAGGACATCAAAAAATGAAACTAAAAACCATCATCATCAGTACAGCATTGCTGATCGGCCAAGCGGTTAATGCAAGTGAACATAACCGCCAAATCGACATAGACAACCAAGTTGTCACAAAACATAAAACTAAAATTCTTGGTGAGAGAATTAATTACACTGCGACCACTGGGACTCAGCCAGTATGGGATGAAGAAGGTCACCCGATCGCCACTTTGCATTACACCTATTACAAAAAAACCGATATTAAAGACTTGAGTAAGCGCCCACTACTTATCTCTTTCAATGGTGGTCCTGGATCTGCGTCAGTGTGGATGCACATTGCTTACACAGGCCCTAAAACTTTAAATATCGACACTGAAGGTTACCCGGTTCAACCGTACGGTGTACAAACAAACCCTTACTCAGTTTTAGACGTCGCTGACATTGTTTTCGTAAACCCAGTGAATACTGGCTATTCACGTGTTTTACCAAACAAAGATGGGAAAATGCCTAGTAAGGCAGAGCAGAAAAAACGTTTCTTTGGCGTTAATGCTGATATCAAATACCTCGCTGAATGGCTAAACACTTTTGTAAATCGCAACAACCGCTTTTTATCGCCTAAATTTTTAATTGGTGAAAGCTATGGCACTACACGTGTATCAGGTCTTGCTCACGAACTACAAAACAGCCAATGGATGTACTTAAATGGCGTAGTTTTGGTTTCGCCTACCGATATTGGCATTAAACGACAAGGTCCTGTAAAGGCTGCTAATCGCTTACCTTACTATGCGGCGGCGGCTTGGTACCACAAAGCGTTAGCGCCAGAGCTACAAAATAAAGACTTGTTAGATGTATTAGACGAAGTTGAAACTTACACCATTAACCAATACCTACCAGCATTGGCAAAAGGTGCATTTATCAGCGATTCTGAAAAGCAACAAACAATTAAACAAGTTGCTAAGTTCAGTGGTTTATCAGAAACCTTTGTCGCTCAGAACAATTTAGATATTCCAACCAGCGCTTTTTGGAAAGAGCTGCTAAGAGACAGAGGGCAAACACTTGGCCGCTTAGATTCTCGTTATTTAGGTATTGATAAACGCGATGCAGGCAGCCGCCCTGACTACTGGCCTGAGCTAACCTCATGGCTACACTCTTTCACGCCAGCTATTAATTACTATCTACGTGAAGAGTTAAACTACAAAACCGATATTAAATACAATATGTTTGGTTCAGTGCATCCATGGGATCGAACAAACAATAATACCGGTGAGCAACTACGTTTAGCCATGGCGCAAAACCCTTACCTTAATGTGTTAGTGCAAGCGGGATACTATGACGGTGCAACCAATTATTTCGATGCAAAATATACGATGTGGCAACTCGACCCGAGTGCAAAAATGCGAGACCGTTTAAGCTTTAAAGGTTATCGCTCAGGTCATATGATGTATTTACGTCGTGCTGATTTAGAGCAATCGAATCAAGACTTACGTGAATTTATTCAAAACGCCCTACCTACAGGCAAGTCAGCTAAGTACTAAAAACTTATTCCATGGCCTTATATCTTGCTTATAAGGCCATACCTTCATTCGCATGTCTTTAAAATTTGGGTATACTCAAAGCATTAGCGAATTTAAGGATGTTTCCATGACTGACAAATACCGTGTTGTATTTGCCGGCTTCGATAGCAGCGTGAGTGAATCAGCCGCCATCGAGCAGCTCAGCTTAAAACTTAAAACAACGCCGCAAAAAATCACAGCGTTCACGCAAGGCAAATCTTTATTTGCCCCCAGTGAAAAAGCCAAATGCCTTAAACAAGTAAAGTTATTGGCCAGCTTCGGTTTGCATGCCAAGCTGCAATCAGCTGAGAGCAATGCAAATAGCGCCAGCTCAATTCAAAATTCTAAAGATGAACGTATTCTAGAAGCCCTTGATTACATTACGTCTAGCCTTATTCGAATCGAAGAACGCTTAGAAGAATTAGAGCAACGTTTACCTACACAAGAGATCGTGAAAGAAAATAAAGTCGAAGATGATTGGCAAGAAGACGACCTTTTTGATGAACTTGAGCTTGATCCTCCCCCTAAACGCAGTAAAAAAGTGCAATATGGTCTTGGTGTTGTGCTCATCATTCTGTTGATTATATTAGCTATCGCACTTGCTTTCCCTGAACTAGTCGCTTTTTAACATGAGTAAAATTCACGATTCAAAAATATCGCGTTCTGAAATCAGGAAAAAAGTGCGTGAAGCTAGAAGAAATCTAACCTCATCATTTCAAAATCAAGCTGAAGAAAATTTAACTATTAATTTTTCTCAACACATAAACCTCCCTAAAAAGGCCAAAATAGGGCTCTATCTAAGCAACGATGGTGAACTCAACACAAGCAAGCTAATTCAAGAGCTTAGGGTTAAAAATCATCAGGTTTACCTACCTATAATTCACCCTTTCAACGGCGCCTCATTGCTATTTCAGCAATATGAAGAAAACTCACCCATGGTGGCTAATCGCTATGCTATCTTGGAACCTAAGCTGAATTGCAGCCAAATTTGCCCGCTTCCAGAATTAGATATTTTGCTGATGCCCTTAGTGGCATTTGATGAGCAAGGTAATCGATTGGGAATGGGTGGTGGCTACTACGATAGAACATTGGCAAAGCACTATGCTGAGCAACGTGAAAAGCCCAAGTTAATAGGCCTTGCTCATGATTGTCAGAAAGTAGAAAGCTTACCAATAGAAGCATGGGATGTGCCTTTACAGCAGATTTTAACACCGACGAAGTTTTACCAGTGGTAAAACTTCAACGTTAAACGCTTAAAACACGTCACTTTGCCTACGATTTCGGTATACTTGCGTTGACAACTTTTGACAACAACCTTGGAACTGAGATGACTCAAGACGAAATGAAAAAAGCAGCGGCGTGGGCTGCACTAGAGTTTGTAGAAGAAGGCACTATTGTAGGTGTTGGTACAGGCTCTACGGTAAATCATTTTATTGATGCGTTAGGCAGCATTAAAGATGACATTAAAGGCGCGGTATCTAGCTCAGAAGCTTCTACTGAAAAGTTAAAAGCATTAGGCATTGAAGTTTACGAATTAAACGATGTGGCTAAGCTAGACGTGTATGTTGACGGCGCTGATGAGATCAATGCACAAAACGACATGATCAAAGGCGGTGGCGCAGCATTAACCCGTGAAAAAATCGTAGCGGCAGTAGCTGATAAATTTATTTGTATTGTTGATAACACCAAACATGTAGAGACTTTGGGTGCATTCCCACTACCAGTTGAGGTTATCCCTATGGCACGCAGTTATGTGGCAAGAGAACTTCTTAAACTAGGTGGCGATCCGGTTTACCGTCAGGGCGTGATCACTGACAACGGTAATGTGATCTTGGATGTTCACGGTTTAGAGATCAACGATGCAAAGCAGCTTGAACAACAAATTAACCAAATTGTCGGCGTAGTTACCAACGGCTTATTTGCTGAGCGCGGCGCAGACATCGTTATCACAGGGACACCAGAAGGTCCTAAAATTGTAAAATAGGAATGAGTCATGAGTAAGGTTTCTTTAGCAAAAGAAAAGATCAAAATACTGTTGTTAGAGGGCGTACACCAAAGCGCTGTTGAAACTCTTAAGCGTAATGGGTATAGCAACATTGATTATGTTAAGACTTCCTTACCTGAAGATGAACTCATCGAACGTATTTCAGACGTTCACTTTGTGGGTATTCGCTCGCGTACCCATCTAAATCAGCGCGTCATTGAAGCTGCAGAAAAACTAGTTGCGGTAGGTTGCTTTTGTATTGGTACAAACCAAGTTGACCTTCAAGCGACTAAAGAGCGTGGTATTGCGGTATTTAACGCACCATTCTCAAATACACGCTCAGTGGCAGAGCTCGTATTAGGCGAAATTCTTTTATTACTACGTGGCATTCCACAGCGTAATGCTATGGCTCACCGTGGTGAGTGGTTTAAATCAGCAATCGGCTCTTATGAAGCCCGTGGTAAAACTTTAGGTATTATTGGTTACGGTCATATCGGCACTCAGCTTGGTATTATGGCTGAAAACATCGGTATGAAAGTTGAATTTTACGACATTGAAGATAAACTGACGCTAGGTAATGCACAACAAATTCAAAACCTAACGCAACTTTTACAGCGCGCCGATGTAGTAAGCTTGCACGTTCCTGAAACACCATCGACTAAGAACCTTATCGGCATGGCTGAGCTTGAAGTGATGAAGCAAGGTGCGATTTTAATTAATGCTTCTCGCGGTACGGTAGTCGATATCGATGCTCTATCTGAGTCTCTAAGAGATAAAAAGCTAGCAGGTGCTGCAATCGACGTATTCCCGGTGGAGCCAAAATCTAACGACGAAGAGTTTGTTTCTCCATTGCGCGAATTTGATAATGTGATCTTAACGCCGCACGTTGGTGGTTCGACACAAGAAGCACAAGAAAATATTGGTATTGAAGTCGCGGGTAAACTGGCTAAATACTCAGATAACGGCTCTACATTGAGTGCCGTAAACTTCCCAGAAGTATCGCTACCTGAACTTGCGAATCGTAGCCGCTTATTACACGTTCACGTTAACCGCCCGGGTGTACTTACGCAAATTAACCAAGCATTTGCTCAACACGGCATCAACATTGCAGCTCAGTACCTACAAACCGACGACAAAATTGGTTATGTTGTTATTGATGTTGATACCGACCATTCTGAAGTAGCGCTGAAAGAGTTGAGCGCAGTTGAAGGTACTATCCGAGCGCGTATTCTTCACTAATCGCAAATAGGCCCGAAAATAAGAAACAAATAAAAGCCCCGCAAACTCAAGCTCGCGGGGCTTTTTAAATTTAGATAAAGATTACGAAGATTATTTCTCAGGTGGACGATAGCCTTCGATTTCTACTTCTTTACCCTCAAATAAGAAACCGACCATTTGCTCTTCTAGCAACTGACGGTGATCTGGATCCATCATGTTTAGGTGCTTTTCATTGATCAACATAGTTTGTTTATGCTGCCACTGTTGCCAAGCTTCTTTAGAGATATTATTGAAAATCTTTTCACCCACTTCACCAGGGTAAAGTTGAAAAGCAAGGCCTTCAGCCTCTTTTTGTAATTTCTGACAAAACACTGTGCGTGCCATAGTTCATCACCTAATTAAATGCTCGATTAATGACGTTAGTCTACCCCATTGTGCCTAGGAGTTTAACTAACTTTTTCGTTGGTGCTGCAAGCCCAACTTCTGGATGCTCTGTCAAATCAAACCAGATAAGCGGATTGTCATGAACACAATCTGGAATAGTATCTAACTTTAAAATTTGCGGATGTATCGTCAGTTCAAAATGAGTAAAAATATGCACAAACGATTCTATAGATTGTACTTTTCCGTTTAACCCCTGCTGAGCAATAAAAGTCTCAACGTCTTGTAATGACTCAAATTCAAAGAAACCAAACAACCCCCCCCAAATGCCCGAACTTGGGCGCTTTTCCATTAGCACCTTGTTATCTGCGTTGATTATCAAATGATACGCCTGCTTTTTTGGCTTTTCTTTCTTCGGTTTAGGGTTAGGGAAAGCTTTAACTTGGTTGTTAGCATAAGCTTGACACTGACTCACTAACGGGCACGCTTCACAATTAAAATTACTGCGTGAACAAAGGCTAGCACCTAAATCCATCATGGCTTGGTTAAACTCAGTGACATTGTCTTTTGGCGTAATAGTATCACTTAAGGACCAAAGTAAATTTTCTACTTTTTTAACCCCATACCAGCCTTCAACCATAAAGAATCGAGCTAGGACACGCTTTACATTACCATCTAAAATCGGATGCGGCTGACCTAGTGAAAGCGACAAAATCGCGCCTGCAGTCGAGCGGCCTATACCAGGTAAATCGACAACTTGTTCAAAAGTTTCAGGAAACTTACCCGCATATTGGTCTCGAACAATTTTTGCTGTTTTATGTAAATTACGCGCTCGGGCGTAATAACCTAAGCCAGTCCAGTGATGCAGTACTTCATCTTCAGGTGCATCAGCTAAATCGACAATCGTCGGAAAGCGCGCCATAAAACGCTCAAAATAAGGGATCACAGTAACAACTTGTGTTTGCTGCAACATCACTTCCGACACCCATACCTTGTAAGGCGTTTTACCCAATTGCCAAGGTAAAGTCTTACGACCATGAAGGTGGTACCACTCTACTACTTGCTCGGCAAACCATTTGGCTTGCTGTTTTGAAACCTGCATATCACCACGACTATGATTACTTTACTCGGCGCACAGTGTAGAGGCCTTTTATATCCAGTCAAGTATTGTACTTCGGCCGAGGAACAGGGATAATATGCGCCCATTTTTACTGCACAGAATTGATTATGAACGAATCGAGTAAAGCCAATTTAGAAGAAGCTCTAAATGAAGGTAAATACATCCGCAAAGTCCGTAGTTTTGTAAAGCGCGAAGGCCGTTTAACAAAAGGACAAGCTGCTGCCATTGAAAAATGTTGGTCAAGCATGGGCTTAGAGCATAGCCAAGGCTTACTAGATTTCTCTCAAGTATTCGGCAACGACAACGACGTCGTACTTGAAATCGGTTTTGGCATGGGTAAATCGTTAGTTGAAATGGCTAAGAACGCGCCGCATTTAAACTTCATCGGTATTGAAGTACACCGCCCGGGTGTTGGTGCATGCTTAATGGAAGCCGACGAAGCGGGTTTAACGAACCTGCGCGTATTTGAACATGACGCTGTTGAAGTGCTTGCTGATTGCATCGCTGATGGCAGCCTAACTACCATGCAGTTATTCTTCCCTGATCCTTGGCACAAAAAGCGCCACCACAAGCGCCGTATTGTGCAGCCAGAGTTTGTTGAAAGCCTTCGCCAAAAGCTAAAAATTGGCGGCGTATTCCACATGGCTACTGACTGGGAAAACTACGCAGAGCATATGTTAGAAGTAATGACTGCAGCACCTGGTTACGAAAATATCTCTGAGACACAAGATTACGTGCCTCGTCCAGACAATCGTCCACTGACTAAGTTTGAGCAGCGCGGCCATCGTCTAGGTCACGGCGTTTGGGACTTAATGTTCAAACGTAGCAACTAAAAGTAAATTCTAATTTTTAGGATTAATGTTTAGTTAGTTAAAAGAGCCTGATGGCTCTTTTATCTTAATGGTATTAGGTTAATACCTCTCCTCAATAATTCTTAATGAATTAGAATTGGTATAATTTTGCTTTTGCGCAAAATTAAGTAGAGATTTTAAATAGAGTATTTATGAGTCGATTAGCAAACCCAAGTTTATTGCTTCTTCGTAACGAAGAAGAACTGACAGGCGAACGCATTTTAGTGATTAACACCATGCGTGACGGCTTTCTTCGCGAGTTAAAGCAATTAAACCCAAATAGCGATATTCACGCTTTTAGCTACAACGTGGCTGATCATCAAGACTCACAAAAACACAAAGGCATAACTAGTCATGTTGGTCATAGTTTGCCTGTTCTCGAAGAGCTCGATTTAGTTATCTATTACTATCCGAAATCAAAGCCTGAAGCATTAATGATGCTTGATAATATCCGAGCCATCGCTTCACCTAAAACACGTGTATTAATTGTTGGAGACAACAAAGGGGGTGTTAAATCTGCTGAAAAGCAGTTTAAACAATTTGCAGGCGAGTTTTATAAATTAGAAAGCGCAAAGCACTGCGTGCTATTCGAATTTGCTGACTTAACCTTATTAGATGGTTTTGATATCAGCAGCTACCAAACCACATTCACTGTGAGTGTCAACGACCAAAGCTTCGAAGTAGCAAGCGTGCCAGGGGTTTTCAATCACGGAAAATTAGATGATGGTACACGTCTGTTACTAGAGCAAATCGCCGTGCCTTATAAAGGCAAAGTGCTCGATTTTGGCTGTGGTGCAGGCATTATCGCCACTTACCTAGGACTAAAAACACCAGAATTGAGACTGAACTGTTTAGATGTCAGCGCTTTAGCTGTATATGCTACCGAACAGACGCTAAAGCGAAACAACCTCGAAGGCAATGTGATTTTGAGTGATGGCATGCAAGCTGTGTCAGGGCAATTTGATTTAATCATCAGTAATCCGCCATTCCATACGGGTATTTCAACTGATTATCAAATTGCTGAAGACTTTTTAGCGCTTTCTAAGCAATTCTTAAAACCTAAAGGCAAGCTCACCATAGTTGCTAATAGTTTCTTAAAATATCAGCCAATCTTAGAAGCACAGTTTGGCGAATATGAAACCATTGCGAAAAATAATAAGTTTGCTGTATATCACGTGCAAAAATCGTAAGCGGCTCTAACTGAGGGCCATTCATAAAAATGACGATATGAATGGCCTTTGTGGCTCCCAACTTAACAGGCGCTACTTTTTGTGAAAACAACAAAATAGTACTTCTAAGAAGAAAGAATGAAATTATTCAAACTTAGAGAAAAATAGCATAAGCCGCACCGCAATTTTTAGTTATTTTTATTTTTTCCCTTTGCTACACTAAGTTTATTAAAGTTATAAATAACGTTTTATTTTTGTAAACTTTTCAAAAATTTGAGTTTTATATCTACTAACCTAACCCTAATGGTCAGTATGTAGGTGGCAAAGGCTAGCGAATGGCTAAACAAATAACAAAAACAAGTATCAGAAAAGTATTGATCAGTGCAGTTATGCTAGTAACTGCGCTGTGCTTATCGCTATCGATTTCTATCTCAACCTACCTAGATGTAAAAGAGCAAAAGCAACTTATAATCAACAAGCTAGATATGATAGCCGATATCATTGCTTTTAACGCGCAAATTACACTTATTTTCGAAGACAGAAAAACAGAAGAAAAACGATTAAGATCTTTTAGCAAAGTAGACTTAGTAAAAAACATACACATCTATGACATAGACGATGTCACCAAAAAACCTGTATTTTTTACCAGCTATAACGCCAGTAAAACCCCTCCTGTACCATTGAAAGTGGGCAGTATTGAAGAGCTCAAAATACCACGTATCACTGACGATCATATAGAGCTCATAAAGCCTGTTGAATATGAGGGAAAAATTGAGGGTTATGTTTATATCAGAGGTTCTTTAGAGAGGCTAAATAAGTATATAAACAACAAAATCTTAGTTGATATTTTACTGACCTTATTCGTCTTATTATTGGTACTTCTGGTTGCTCGAAGTATTCAAAAACGCATAGCTGCGCCAATTGAAGATTTATCTTTATTACTTCAGGATGTATCAAAAAACCATAATTACAGCACTCGTGCATCGAGCAGTCATATTGAAGAGTTAAATACTCTTTCAAATAACCTCAATATCATGCTTTCTCGTACGCAAAACCAAATTGAACGTCATGAAGCTGATAAACAAGAAATTAATCAACTTAACCAAAGCTTAGAAGAAAAAGTAAACCAAAGAACAATTGCCCTTCGTGAAGCAAACCAAGAGTTATTAAATACCCTTGAACGTATGCATCAATATCAGAATCAAATTGTTGAAAGTGAAAAAATGGCATCTTTGGGTCAAATGGTGGCGGGTGTTGCTCATGAAGTTAATACACCAATTGGTCTAGGTGTAACCGGCTCAACCCTACTTAGAGATAAACTTGCCGACATTCAGGTAGCGTTCGAGCAGAAAACTCTTACCTCTAAACAATTAGAAAGATTTATTGTTGATGGTGTCGAAAACCTAGATCTCATTTACAGAAATCTAAACCGAGCAGCCGATCTTATCTCAAACTTCAAACGTGTTGCCGTAAGTCAAGATACAGAAATTAGTGCTGATGTTAATGTGCAATCGTTGCTTAGTAATATTCTTATGGCGATGAATGCAGAGATATCCATAAAGTCACCAGAGATAGAACTGAACTTACCAGACAACTTAACCATCTCAAGTAAAACTGGGCCATTACAGCAAATTTTTGAGCAACTTATTTCAAACTCTCTCATTCACGGCTTTGAAGATGAGCAAGATAATAAGATTTGGATTGGAGCTGAGAAGAAAGGTAATAATTTAGAAATCACTTATCTAGATAATGGTTCTGGTGTGCCAACATCCATTAAAAAACGTATTTTTGATCCATTTGTCACCACCAAACGTGGAGAAGGTGGCAGCGGCTTGGGTATGCACTTAGTTTACAACCTTGTCACTCAGGCTTTAGATGGTTCTATTACTTTAGATGAAGACTATGCCGAAGGCACAAGGTATGTCATTTCTTTGCCTATTGGTGAATTGACATCATGAAGTATTGGCTAGCCCTTGCCCTAACTATGTGCTCTTTAGGTGTAATGGCTAAAACACCAGAGCAAATTAGATCGGCATTTTTGTATCAAATGGCTAACTTTATTGAGTTTCCTGCGATGGATGAAGCTGGTATTCGTTTTTGTTTCTATGATCTAAAGTCTGGCCCTGGTGCAATATTAAATAAAAATAAAAGTCTAAAAATAAAAGGCTTACCCATTCTTATTCAAAAAGTAGAAAAAAACACGGCAATTAAGGAACTTTCAGAACAATGTGATATCACATACTTTGATGGAGCCTTAGGCAATGATATACTGTCCTCTTATAACAAGAGTACGCCCCTAGATATGTTAATGGTTAGTGATAACCTCAGTTTTTTAGATAATGAAGGAATGGCGGCTCTTGTTCAAGAAGGCAATAAAATCAGGCTGTATGTAAACAAGCAGCAAATTGCGAAACATAATTTTAAAGTACTTTCTCGGCTACTCGCCGTGGCAAAGTTTCACCCTAACTGATTTTACTTGTTAACATTTGGATATACTCCTATAATCGTAATATTCGGTTTTTTCTTCTAGTACCGAATAAAATGTAAATAACATATTCCTAAAAGGTTAAATGATAATGCAAACGCCAGTCATTCTGATTGTTGAGGATGAAGACGTAACTCGCTTGAACCTCGTTAGTTTATTTGAGGCAGAAGGTTACAAAGTAATTGAAGCCATTGATGGCGATGATATGCACGACAAGCTAACGACTCATGATGATGTCAATCTGGTAATAATGGATATTAACTTGCCAGGTAAGAATGGCTTAATTCTAGCCCGCGAACTTCGTCAGAAGAAGAATGTAGGTTTAATTTTCTTAACTGGTCGTGACAACGATGTCGATCGTATTCTTGGTTTAGAAATTGGTGCGGATGATTACATCACAAAACCTTTCAACCCAAGAGAATTAACTATCCGTGCTCGTAACCTGATCTCTCGTACAGGTAATAATCCTGAAGAGTCTGCTATCGAAAGCAGCGGTGTTATTACATTTAATGGCTGGGAGCTTGACGAAAACAGTCGTTGTCTTACATCACCTGCAGGTGAAGCGAAGCGTTTACCAAAAGGTGAATACCGTGCATTACGTTTAATGCTTGACTCACCAGGCCGAATTTTCAGCCGTGAGCAATTAATCAAGCATATGACTGGTCGAGAGCTTCGCGCAAACGACAGAACAGTTGACGTTACTATTCGTCGTATTCGAAAGCACTTTGAGAGTGATACAAATACTTCTGAGCTAATTAGTACTATTCACGGTGAAGGTTACCGCTTCATCGGTAAGATTGATAGTTAATTAATCCTACAAAAAAAGGGCCTTTAGGCCCTTTTTTAATGTCTCAAATTGATTATCAATTACACTATTGTAAACGACTAAGGGCAATTCTCTTAATCAAGTGAGCTATTTTGAAGGAAGGAAAACTCGCTGCTAGCCCCTCTTAACCGTCCTGCTATCACTGAGATCTTACCTCAGTATAAGCTAGGCGAAAATTTTGCTATTTCGTTATTCTAATCTATAAATTTTCAACGTGGTTATCGTCGGTTTTAAACCTCAACATGCTCGAGCATAATTAATAACTGCTATTATTCATTCCAACCATCAACAACTGTTTTTAGCTCTCTTTGTCCAGCTTCAAGTAGCCCATACAATTCGTCTAACCAAGTTTGAGCGACTTCAGCTCCAACCTCAGCCACTTCTTTTTCCATCTTTTTGGCGTGTTCTTGAACTTGCTTCAAGCCAACTGAACCAGATGCGCCTTTAAGTTTATGAGCCACAGAACTGTATTCATCGAAGTCACTGTTATCAATAGATTGCTGTAATTCTTCACAATATTTCGGACTTAATTTAGCAAATAAATCTGAACTTCGTTTAAATACATCTACTCCCATTGAATCGATAAAATCACAGATAGTTTCCATTTCAAGCAAAGTAAATTCAGCTTGCTTATCTGAGCAGTTAGCTTTTGTTTCAATAAGTTTTGGCTTAGTTGCTCTGGCATTAATACCAAATAATTCTGCCAGCATTTTATCAAGCTTAATGGTGTTGATTGGTTTAGCTAATGCACCTTGAATACTTATGCCTTCTAGCTCTTCTTCTGCACTTCGCACATTAGCCGTTAAAGCAACGATAGGTAATTTATCAAAATGGCTGTCGGCCCTTATTTCTCGAGCTACCTCGTCACCATTAATATCAGGTAGTTGCATATCGAGTAAGACTAAATCAAGGTCATCTTCGGTTGCGACAAACGAAAGTGCGTCTTCACCGGTTTCAGCCCAGATGACTTCATGTCCTCGCTGCTCAAGTAAGTTAGTCGCGATTTCTGCATTCAAAGGCACATCTTCAACTAACAGAATATAAAGGCTACGACCGGCATAGCTTTGCTCTTTTGGAGCAGCGGTCAGTGTTAATGGAATTTCAACCTCAAAGCGACTTCCTTGACCAACAATACTGCTCACTTGAATACTGCCCTGCATTGCTTCAACAAGCGCTTTAGTCACTGCTAGCCCAATGCCTGAACCTATGGCATTCGAACCGTTTGCACTTGGCGCTTTGTAATACATTTCGAAGATTCGAGCGAGTTGATCTTGTGCAATGCCGGAGCCTGTATCAGTAATACTCATAACGAGCCACACTTCACCGTCACGATTTTCACGCTTACAATCAAGTGTCACACTACCTCTGTGGGTGAATTTCACGGCATTATTAATTAAATTCCAAAGCACTTGTCTTAAGCGAGTGGGGTCTAATAAAGCGTAGACATCTAAGATCCCTTGCCTGTTAATATTGAATTCCAGCCCCTTTTGTTCAGCTATAAGCCCAGCAAAGTTCACCACGTCATTAATAAAATCCGAGACATTGATACTGTCGGCAGCAATATCCAACTGCTCTCTATCGATTTTATCGAGATCTATGATGTCATTGAAAATATTACCAAGCGTTTCTGCACTTGAGAAAATGGTATTACACCAGCTTTTTTGTTGCTTACTCAGCTCTGTGTCTAGCATCATGCGGGTTAAGCCAACAATGCCATTCAGCGGTGTGCGAAGCTCATGGCTTAAGGTAGCAATAAACTTACCTTTATCTTTATAGGCTGTTTCAAGCTCCTGCTCAGCCTCTTTACGCGAAGTAATATCACGGCCAAACGCAAGTAAACCAATATACTCGCCCTGCTCATTAATAAATGGCAACTTGCGCATCTCAAACCAACGATTTTCGTCATTTACAGGGTACTCAACATCAAGCGTGAGCGCTTGATGTGTTTTCGCAACTTGCTCGTCTGTTTTAAGCACTTCAGGAATGTAACTTTCAGGGTAAATGTCAAAGACACTTTTACCGATAAGCTCGTTACTGCTCTTACCCATGACTTTTTCAAACATCTTGTTGCAGCCGGCAAAAATACCTTGCTCATCACGGTAATAGAATAAATCGGGAGAAGAGTCGACAATCGAGCGCAATAACATACTTTGTTGCGCAAGTTCTTGCTGTGTTTTTTTACGCTCTGCGATTTCACGACGTAATTCTTCAATGGCTCGATGCTTAGCATGTAAAGCGATTTTACGTTCGTCAATTTCGCTGTTTAGCCGGGTTATATTGTCTTTTAAGCTCTGATTTAAAAGCTTTTCTTGTTGAGTTGCGGTATCTAAATAGGCTCTAGAGGCTTCAAGTTCTTTGAGTGCTTGAATGCAAATAACCAATAATGCGGGAGAAGTCACAGCAGCAAAAAACATAATTGCCAGTACATCAACAATCATTATCTCGCCAAATGCTACATAGTAGAACATGCATGACAGAATTAATGAGGCCAGTAGGATCAGGCAATAACAAAGCACTCCAGCTTGTTTTTCGCCGTATTTGTTAATCACGTTGGCAAGGACTTTCAGCCATGACCCAAATGAAGAATCTATCATATTAACCAATTTGCTCCCATAACCGCCTTATTATACGCAAGCAAGTGCCTAATACCAAAGCGTTAAAAATCCAAAAAGCTGCAATAGACGTATAAAGTTCTTAACAGTTCTTAAGAAACGTCTTAATTGATAATGCGAACATATACGCATTCGTACTTTAAATAGTGTAATATGCGCGACTCAAAAATGTCGTGAAATAGAGGGTTAACATGCAGACTACAATGCCAGATATTGCTCATTCAGCCGATGCACTTCAAACCGGCAAATTAGATTGGGTAGGAATGGGTAACATCGAGCTACCTTTAATGCTTGCAACAAAAGGCTTGCCGGAGCAACCTGTAACAGCAAAGGCTGACGCATTCGTAAACCTGCATAAAGAAGATGCCAAAGGCATTCATATGTCTCGCTTGTTTTTAGCCCTAGATACTTTGTCGTGTGAACAGGCCCTTTCACCTAATACTCTAAAACAACTTCTCGACGAATTTGTAACAACTCACCAAGACATCAGTGATGCAGCAAAAGTGGTTATTAACTTTGAATTACCACTACGCAGGCCTTCTTTATTAAGCAAAAAACAAGGTTGGAAAAGCTACCCTGTTAGCATTACTGCCTCATTGGTTAACCAAACGTTTTCTATAGAGCTTGCATTAGATGTTACCTACTCTTCAACTTGTCCTTGCTCTGCAGCGTTAGCACGTCAACTTATTCAAGACGCTTTCGCAGCAAAGTTTAAAGATAAAGACATTTCTCATGAAGAAGTGCATGCTTGGCTTGGCACTACCGAGGGCGTACTGGCAACACCGCATTCGCAACGTAGTATTTCTAACATTAAGGTTAAACTTGATGAAAACTGTCAAGAATTCGACATTGTAGGGTTAGTCAACTTAGTTGAAGATGAACTAAAAACCCCGGTTCAAGCGGCAGTGAAACGTGAAGACGAACAAGAGTTTGCTCGTTTGAACGGCCAAAACCTGATGTTTTGTGAAGATGCGGCAAGAAAGCTTAAAGCACTGTTCGAAAACGCAGGGTTTGCCGACTACTATATCAAGATTAATCACTACGAATCTTTACATGCTCACGACGCTGTAGCCTATGCATTCAAAGGCTTACCTGGCGGTTATTCAGCTTAAGCCTGCTTTCACTCCACAATTGGCAAGAACTTTGCTTATAAACATCAAAGTCAAATTGTTGTTGTGGAGTGTTATATGGAGTTCGCTTTATTATTAGTTTTTGCATTGGTCGCTGGCGCATCAATCGTCATTGCAAAATATACCGATGCAGGTGGCAATCCATACCCTTTCAATCGAAAAGAATCTGTCTTCAGCACTGTTGAAGCTACTTTCCTTAGTCTACTAGAACGTGCTGTGGGCGATAAATTTAAGATTGTCAGCCGTGTTAAGTTGATTGATTTAATCGAGTGCAAGCCAGGTTTGTCAAAAAAAGCACGCCGAGCTGCTTTGGCTAAAGCTAAAAATAAACAACTCGATTACGTGCTCATTGATAAAACCACACTAAACATTGTTGCTGCTGTCGACCTTGTCAATAATTCGAACAAGAGCGGCCATAAAGCGCAAAAAGATTGGTTTGTAACCGGAGCTTTAGAGTCAGCGAATATTCCGCATATTCGTATGAAAGTTAAAACAGGCTATAAAGCCAATGAAGTACGTAGCGCCATTTTGTATAAAATTGGTCAACAACCGCAACCAGTTCGCAAACCCAGAACACGTAATGAGAAGCCTGCAGTGCTTTCACCTTCGCAAGCAAAGGCGCATTCAACGCAAACCCAGCTTGCTGAAATTTAACAGTTTCCATATGTCACAAAAGCCCTTTGAATACTCAAAGGGCTTTTTTCTTTCTAAATAACCTGAGCTCTGGATAATAAATCCATCTCCAGCGGCTACTTTTAACGTTAACTGCGTTGAATTTACTTGCAATAGGCCAGCTATTGACGCGTAAATTCGCCTTGTTATCGCTAAAAGCCTCCGGCTGCAGACTTGAAAATTACTTATCATCTCAAATCAATAAGTTAGTAAATCTCTTAACCAAAGTTCAGGTTAAATAGACGCTTTACAATCAACACTATGATGATAAAGCTTTATATCATCACTGATATGAACAAGTTTTTTATAAAAGTGCGATAGGCTATACTAGCGAAAATTTTTTGAGGAATAGAAATCATGAAAGTAGGTATTATCGGTGCAATGGAGCCTGAAGTTGCAATTTTGCGTGAGGCTTTACAAAACAAAGAAGAACTAACTAAGGGCGGCTTCACTTTTTATACTGGCGAACTTGCTGGGCATACTGTGACTTTAGTTCAATCTGGCATTGGTAAAGTGGCAGCAACCGTTGCGACAACGCTTTTAATTGATAATTTCAACCCTGACTGCGTCATTAATACTGGTTCTGCTGGCGGCTTTGATCCTGAATTAAATGTCGGTGATGTGGTTATTTCTGACGAAGTTCGCCACCACGATGTTGATGTGACGGCTTTTGGCTACGAGATTGGCCAAGTACCACAAATGCCTGCAGGCTTTGCGGCACATACAGCATTAATTGATGCTGCTAAAGCGAGTGTTGCTATCCTTGAAGACACACAAACAAAAGTTGGCTTAATTTGTACTGGTGACTCTTTTATGTGTGATCCTGTTCGCATTGACAAAACGCGTCAAGATTTCCCATCAATGTTAGCTGTAGAAATGGAAGGTGCTGCAATTGCTCAAGCATGTCATGTACTTAATACGCCATTTGTGGTGATCCGCTCACTATCTGATATTGCAGGTAAAGAGTCTCCACAATCTTTTGAAGAATACCTAGAAGTTGCTTCTGTAAATTCTTCTAAACTAGTGACTGAACTACTTGAGCAGCTAAACAACACTAGCTTGTAATGATAGAAAATCAGCAGTTTGAGGCTTTTCAAAGCCTCATTATTTTTATCTGCGCGATAGCAGCGGCTCACTCATTACCGCTGCTGAATAGCTACAACCCAATTACTTTCTTTTCGCTTATTTTTGAACGCATAGGTGCTCGTGTCTTTAAACCTGAAAGAAGTGCCTCATTACAAAAAATAGCCGGCACCTTAGGTTTCTTTCTACCCATTTTTACCATTGTACTTATTGCCGCACTGATCAGTCAGTTTGCATTTTACCCTGCTTGGCTCGGGGGATTAGTGCTCTACTTTTGTTTAGATACCCGCGTATTACAAAGAGCCAAACGCATAGCTGCGCTATTACAACAAAAACAAAAAGCGACAGCGAGACAATTGTTAGCACAAAACGTAGTCCGTGAAGTCAATGAGTTATCAAGCATAGGCATTGCCAAAGCCTGTATAGATAGCACAGCCTTAAGAACGGTACGCCACTACTATCTTGTTATTTTCTTTTACTTATTACTCGGCCCGCTCGCTGCATTCTCTTTTAAATTACTACTAGTGTGTGATCATGCTTGGCGAAAGCGCGTGCCGCCTAATAGCGCTTTTATAAAACCATTGCAGACAGCCATTTTTTATATTGAATTTTTACCACTCAGAGGCTTTATCTTTTTATTGGCCTTGTTTTTACAAGGTAAGAAAACTTTTCATTACTTCAAGCACTATGCAAGGCACTGCTATCAAACGAATACTGGCTGGATCTTATCTCTATTTGCCGCAAATCTATCAATCCAGTTAGGTGGCCCGTGTAAATATCAAGGTGAGCGATTTGCGAAAATGCGTATTGGCGCTGAGCGTCACCCTGAGCCTGAAGATATAAAACAGTGTTTAACATTTTTAGAGAGAATTAAGTGGTTTACTTTCTCTTTGATCGCACTGATTTGGCTTTTAGATTGGTTTATTGATCTTTATTTAAATACTTAAACAAATAAGCATGAAAAAAAGACATAAAAAAAGCTGGTTTAAAACCAGCTTTTTAATATTTGAAATAGAGAGTGTTTAGCTTACTGTCACTTTTGCAAACTTACGCTTACCAACTTGATAAATCTGTGTAGAGCCTTTCTCAATCACAAGCTTACTATCAGTCACTTTCTCTTCGCCGTTTAACTTAACAGCGCCTTGCTTAATCATACGCATGGCTTCTGAAGTACTAGCTACAAGACCTGCTTCTTTAAGCAGCTGAGAGATCATCGTAGAATCTTCATCAATTGTGATAGTCACTTCTGGGATCTCATCAGGTAAAGCATTTTTCTGGAAACGCTTAATGAAATCTTGGTGTGCAGCTTCAGCATCAGCTTCACTGTGGAAGCGTGCAATCATTTCTTTGGCAAAATCAATCTTAATGTCACGCGGGTTACGACCATTAGCAACCTCTTGCTTAAGGCCTTCAATTTCTTCAATTGAAAGCGCACTTAATAACTCGTAATAACGCCACATTAATTCATCTGAAATTGACATGACTTTACCAAACATGTCGTTTGGTGCATCAGTAATACCAATGTAGTTGCCTAGAGACTTAGACATTTTTTGAACGCCATCAGTACCTTCAAGTAACGGCATCATTAATACGGTTTGCGGCTTTTGACCTTCATCTTTTTGCAGCTCACGACCCATTAGTAGGTTGAAGCGCTGATCAGTACCACCTAGCTCTACGTCAGCTTCTAGTGCAACTGAATCCCAACCTTGTACTAAAGGATATAAGAACTCATGGATTGCAATCGCTTGACCGCCAGCATAACGCTTTTTAAAGTCATCACGCTCTAGCATACGCGCAACCGTTTGGCGTGCAGCTAGTTTGATCATGCCTGCACTACCTAGCTGTTCCATCCAAGTAGAGTTAAATGCTACTGTGGTCTTTGCAGGATCTAGGATTTTGAAAACTTGCTCTTTATAAGTTTCAGCATTTGCTAACACGTCTTCACGTGTTAGTGGTTTACGAGTGACGTTTTTACCCGTTGGATCACCAATCATACCGGTGAAATCACCAATTAAGAAAATAACCTCATGACCTAAGTCTTGGAAGGTTTTCATTTTATTAATTAGAACAGTGTGACCTAAATGCAAATCTGGTGCTGTTGGATCGAAACCCGCTTTAATTTTTAACTTTTTACCAGATTTCAATCTTTCCTTTAATTCATCTTCAATAAGAATCTCTTCTGCACCGCGCTTAATCTCGGCTAATGCAGTTTCAAAGTCCACCATTCGTCGCTCCAAAATATACAGTTTATCGCACGATTCTAGCCTATATTCAGATCAGTTTAAATGCACAAAACACTGGTATTCACGCTTTATTGCGTATATCCTGCAATATTATTACCGATTTATCTTGACAGCAGAAAAGGCGCGTTATGGTTCACGTTGTTCATAAGCTTCCTAAAAAACACAAACTGCTTATTCTTACCTGCATTTCTGTCATGCTGATAATTGCTTTATGGCCGTCAGAAAAGGCAACTGCATCAAGAGACAGTGACAAAAAAGCACTCGAAGTTGGCAAGCGTTACGAATTACCCGTAAAAGTTTCTGAAAATGAAGAGCAACTTACAACTTTAAGTGCCCCCGCAGAAGTTCAAGCACCAGAAAAAACCACAATTGATACCCTTGAATTCAATGACTTTGAAGTAAAGCATGGTGACAGCCTTGCGGTACTGTTCAAGCGTGCAGGTTTTTCAGCGCAAACTTTACATAAATTAGTTAACACCAATGCTGAAACACGCAAACTGACTAAAATCCACCCAGGTGAAGTGTTGAGTTTTTCAAAAAATGCCGAGGGTGAGTTAACACATCTTAAGTATGTACTTTCGAAAACTGACACCTTGTTGGTGTTTTTAGATGAAGAACAAAAATATCAAACAGCGATCCACAGCAAAGAAATCGAAACAGTCAATCAAAGCGCTGGCGGTAAAATTAAGTCAAGCTTCTGGACGGCTGGTATTTCGGCAGGCTTATCTGAACGTCAAATTATGAACTTTGCTGATATCTTTGGCTGGGATATCGATTTTGCCAACGACATTCGTAAAAACGACACCTTTTCTCTGGTTTACGAAACTCATTATGTCGATGGTGAGCTGATCGGCAATGGTAAAATCATCGCCGCTGAGTTTATTAACCAAGGTGAGCGTTTCAGTGCTATCCGTCACACTGACGGTAATTTCTACACACCAGAAGGCCGCAGTATGCGTAAAGCCTTCTTACGTGCTCCAGTTAACTTTAAATATATCAGCTCTAACTTTAACCCGCGCCGTAAGCACCCTGTCACAGGTAGAGTATCGGCGCACCGAGGCATCGATTATGCTGCACGTGTTGGTACACCTGTTGTTTCATCAGGTAATGGTAAGGTGACTAAATCTGGGTATAACAAACTCAATGGTAACTATGTGTTTATCCAACATGGCAGTCAGTATGTCACTAAGTACCTACACTTGAACAAGCGTATGGTTAAAACAGGCCAGAAAGTAAAGCAGGGTCAAAAAATTGGTACTGTCGGTGCAACAGGCCGAGTAACTGGTGCGCATTTACACTATGAGTTTTTAGTGAATGGGGTTCACCGTAACCCGAAAACCGTTAAGTTACCTAAGTCTGAACCGCTGCCGAAAACTGAACTGGCTAAGTTCAAACCAGTTGCCAAAGACTTACTTGCTCAGCTAGAGCGCTCAAGAGAGCTTAGGTTAGCACTGAATAACTAACTCTTTATGTCTTTACCGAATTAAAAAAGCAGCGTCGTAGCTGCTTTTTTAATGCCATGAAATTACCTAACCTAGGTTATGGCTTCAGTTTCTCGCTTCTCGCTTCTCGCTTCTCGCTTCTCGCTTCTCGCTTCTCGCTTCTCGCTTCTCGCTTCTCGCTTCTCGAGTTTACAACCAGCATAGTGATGTCAAACAAATTTCAGGCATAAAAAAACCCGCCGTAGCGCAATGCTGATCAGTTAAGAAACAAATAGATCAGTTGACCGATCTTTTAAAGGGTTCAGAATCCGATATTAGGAAACTAATATCGGATTTTTTTATGCCTCTTTCTAATCACTGTGACGACCTAACTTCGTTTTTAGATGATGTACACACCCTGGATAAACTAAAGAATGTCCTTGATGCCGATATACTTGAACAGGCGTTCGAATATGCTGGAGTTGCAACCGTGCGTCGAAGAAGGTTGCCGTTAGAAGCTATAATGTGGTCAGTCATTGGTATGAGCCTATTTCGTAACGAAACAGTATGGGATATCGCAAGCCGATTAGATATTACGCTGCCGGGGAAAAATAAACTGGTTGCGCCCAGCGCTTTGGTTCAAGGCCGTCAACGTTTAGGGGTTGATGCAGTGTGTCACTCGTTTCGATTGTTGGCCCAAAGAGCATTTTACAAGCATGCCTTTGAGCAGTGGTGTGGACTGAATTTGTTAGCTGTTGATGGAGTGAGCTTTAGAACTCAAGATAACGAAGAAAATCGTATTGCGTTTGGTAGTGACAGTAATCAATTTGGTGAAGGCAGTTATCCTCAAATCAGGATGTGTAGTTTGATGGAGGTATCAAGCCATCTATTACTGGATAGTAGCTTTGATGCACGCCATGTAGGGGAAATGACACTTGCCAAAAGACTTTTATCGTCTGTCCCAGATGACTCTTTAACGCTATTTGACCGTGGCTATTACTCTTTAGGCCTTTTATATCAGTGGCAAAGACAAGGTAAAAATACACATTGGATGTTACCAGCTCGCAAGGATTTACAATACCAAGTTGAACGTCATATCAGCGATGAAGATAAAATAATCTCTTTACATACTAGCCCTCAAGCTAAAAGTAAATTTAAAGATTTACCAGAGCAAATAACCGCCCGACTCACTACGTATAAAGTTGATGGGAAAAGCTACCGTGTACTGAGTTCATTAATCGATCCCATGCGTTATCCATATGATGAATTAACAGAAGTCTATACTCAGCGTTGGGAAATAGAGTTGGGCTTTAGAGAAATGAAACAAGGGTTGCATCAGTCTAAACATGCATTACGAAGTAAAAAGCCAGATATGGTACGTCAAGAGTTATGGGGACTACTGTTAGCTTACAACTTAATCCGCATTGCAATGATTGATGCAACGAAAGCGGAAGAAATCCTGATACCCAGACAACTTAGTTTTAGTTTATGTATGCGCCATATCATCGCATTTTTTATGCTCACTCCTATCCACAGTGCGAGTAAGTTGCCAGTACATTATGAAGAGCTGCTGACAACACTAAGATTGTTTGTATTACCAGACCGGCTTCCTGATAGGAGATACCCAAGAGAGGTTAGAAAGAAACCAAGGAAATATCCGTATAAAAGAAAATGCCAGTCAATTCTTAACTGACTGGCATTACGCCGTAGCGGGTTTTTAAAACTTTCAGATTGCGATTATTGCGCAGCCATGAAGTCGATACCTTCTTGGATATCTTTGTTTAATGTTTCTAGCATGTCGTTCTTCGCTTTCTCTTCGAACGCGCTTAGCTCGCCGTAAGAAAGAATTTCTTCAACACCGTTAGTACCTAAACGTACTGGGTGTGCGAAGTATGCTGCGTCACCGTTCTCAACTGCAACATATGCATAGTCAACAACGTTTTGCTCACCTTGAAGACCTTTAACTAGTGAGAAGCAGAAACGTGCTGCTGCTGCACCCATTGAAAGTGTCGCTGAACCGCCGCCTGCTTTAGCGTTAACAACTTCAGTACCCGCGTTTTGGATACGTGGAGTAAGTGCTGCAACTTCTTCTTCAGTGAACTCAACACCTTCAACTTGAGAAAGTAGAGGAAGAATAGTAGTACCTGAGTGACCACCAATAACTGGTACTTTAACTTCAGATACGTCAACACCTTTCAGTTCAGCAACGAATGCTTCTGAACGGATAACGTCTAGTGTAGTTACACCGAATACACGTGATGCTTCATAAGTACCCGCTTTTTTGAATACCTCAGCAACAATTGGTACAGTGCCGTTTACTGGGTTAGTGATAACACCAACTAGAGCTTTAGGACAGTTACGTACGATACCTTCAGCAAGTGTCTTAATGATACCAGCGTTAACATTGAAAAGGTCAGCACGGTCCATACCAGGCTTACGAGGCATACCAGCTGGGATAAGAACAATGTCAGCACCCGCTAGCGCTGCGTCAAGATCATCTGCACCAAAACCTGCAACTTTAACTGCAGTTGGGATGTGAGATAGGTCTACAGCAACACCAGGAACAACTGGCGCTACGTCGTATAGAGATAGCTCAGAACCTGCAGGAAGGCCATTTTTAAGAAGTAAAGATAGAGCTTGACCGATACCGCCAGCGGCACCTAATACAGCAACTTTCATGTGGAATTCTCCATAATTTGAAGGTGGAATTGTGTGTGCTGTAAAGATAATGAAAAGTGCAGGTAAAAACAAATTTATCGACGCTATTTTAAGGTTTTTTTCGACTATAGTTGTAAAATATTGCTTTCAGCGTGCAAGCTCGCTTTACACTTTAAAATATTCATTCCTGTGTTTCTAAAAATGCCCTGCCACTTAAGCAAATCTTGCAATCAATTCACTTTGTTTTTTAATTGCAAAGTTGGGTCTGGATTCAGAATTGTGTAAAATCTAAGTAATATTTAATAAACGAGTTCAATTATGCAAGCAAACGAGAAGCAAGAAGCGCTGATAAAAGCATTCAAAGCACTATTAAAAGAAGAAAACTTTGGCTCGCAGGGTGAAATTGTCGATGCCCTGAAAGATCAAGGCTTTGATAATGTAAGTCAAAGCAAAGTGTCACGTATGCTGAGTAAGTTTGGTGCGGTAAGAACTCGTAACGCAAAACAAGAAATGGTTTACTGCTTACCGGCAGAAATGGGTGTACCAACAGCTAAAAGTCCTTTGAGACAATTAGTGATTGATATCATGCACAATGAAATGATGATCATCATCCGTACCAGCCCTGGTGCAGCTCAACTGATTGCCCGCTTACTAGACTCATTAGGTACTGCTGATGGCGTATTAGGTACCATTGCCGGTGACGATACTATTTTTATTGCGCCAGCTAAAATCTCAGAGATAGATGTAACGCTTGAGAAAGTAAAAACCTTATTCGACAACGTTTAACTTTCGGCTATTTGCGCCATGTTTTGCAAAAACTGCACGGATGGCGCAAAAAACGCAGCCCCCATATCGGCCTGACAATAATCCAACCATGCATCATAGTGCTGATCGTTTCCTACTCTAGTCGTTAACAGCTGCTCAAAAGCATTCCCCTTTGCGGCACAACTCACCCATAAAGAGCCCTGCTCAAACACATCTCCAAACGGCATACTTTGCTCAAGCAATAAAGGTAAGTTGTCTGCATTTTTAAGCTCTGTTAATTCGGCATGGCTATTTGTTAAGGCATGTTCTAGCTTTTTATTCTCTAAACGAGAACGCCCCATAATGGCTTCTTGGTCATTCAGACTTAATTGTTGCCAACGGTTTAGATCAAACTTCACTCGCTGTACATGAATGTAGCTACCTTGATCTTCAAAGCTTTCAGGGTCATGAACTAAAGCCACTTGGCGTTTGAAACGTCCATGAGGCGTATTAGCACCATAAATAAAGCCATTAAAGTCTCGACCGTCTAAAAATCGGAAAGTACGAATATGTGCGACCAATTCCACTTTACCCGCCAACATATGCCTAACACTTTGTGCAAATAGGTGATTCACATCTTCTCTGTCAGAGCGGATCACATACAACAAATCAAATGGCTGAGTGTGCATAAGATGCTCATGAGAGCGAATATGCGGGAAGCTTTTTAACTCTTTAGGAATACACTCGGGATATATATGTGGCCAATACTGCGCACCAATAGCCACAAAGCTAGATACCATAGATTCAGAGAAGCGGTCACTCAATTCTGATTGTAAGCGTTCACATTGCCCTAATGCTGCTCTAACGGCTTCATCTTGACCGTCGAGCACATTAAAAAACAAATGTAATCCATGCAGATTTGCCTCTGCACACACTCCTGACTGCGGCTGAGCCATGGCACCCCAAGTTATAATAAGTAATGACTATGAAAAGAAATTTACCGCATGTGGCTTAATTTTAAAAGTCACTGGCTCATTAATATTCAGGGCATGTTCACTTTCGACGGGCACTTCTATGACTTGCTCTGCCACTTTTATTTGATAAATAAACTCAGTCCCGATAAAGCGCGATTGCAGAATTTCGACGTCATTTGTCTCGCCATTTTCTAGCTGTATATGAGCTGGTCGAATATAAATTTGCCCGGTACCTTGCGCATTTTCACACGCTTTTGTCGAAGTGAATCTACCAAATAAAGTAGTAAATTCTCGCTTATCTTCAGCTTGGGCTGGAATATAAATGCCCTGCCCCAAAAATTCTGCCACTTCTTTACAAGCTGGCTGCTCAAACAACGTTTTAGCATCGCCTAATTGGGCTATTTTACCTTGATGCATCACAGCCAGTTTATCAGCAAAAGCAAAGGCCTCTTCTTTTGAGTGACTAACAAAGATAGCTGAGACCTTTTGATCTTTTATAATCTGTCGAATGTCATTGATAAGTTGGAAGCGCACTTGCGCATCAATATTCGAAAAAGGCTCATCAAGCAGTAACAAGTTAGGTTTATAAGCAAGCGCTCTTGCAATGGCGACACGTTGTTGCTGACCACCTGAAAGCTCATGAGGATATCGCTCAGCAAATTCAGATAAATGCACAAGCTCCAGCATTTCATTTACACGTGCTTGTTTGTCAGCCTTACTAAACTTACTTAAGCCAAACGCGATATTTTGGGCAACGGTTAAATGAGGAAATAACGCATAATCCTGAAACATCATGCCAATATTACGATGCTGCGGCGCTGTAAACTGCGTATTGTCACTCATGATTTTACCATGAATAATGATTTGACCTTGCTGAGGTGTTAATAAACCTGCCACGGCTTTTAAAGTGGTCGTTTTACCGCAGCCACTGGCCCCCAATAAGCAAACAATTTCATTTTCGGCGACTTCTAAATCTAAATTTTCAATCACTTTTTGGCCATCATATTGATAGCTCAAGTTTTTTAAAGACAAACTACTCATGAATTGTGCTGCTCCATTGAGCGATTAACAAAATACAAAGGCACTAAGCCAACAAGAACAATAAATAATGCAGAAATGGACGCAAGCTCTAGTTGCTCGTCACTCACATATTGGAATACATGGGTTGCCAAGGTTTCAAAATTGAAAGGACGAAGTAATAAAGCGGCAGGAAGCTCTTTCATACATTCGATAAACACCAATAACCCAGCAGTTAAAATGCCCCCGCGTAAAAGTGGGATATGCACACTACTGAGCATTTGCGCAAAATTCTTACCCATACTTTGGCTTGCCATATCAAGTGACGGACTAATTCGTACATAGCTCGCTTCAACAGCGCCTTGAGCAATGGCGTAAAAACGTACCACATACGCAAATACCATGGCAAAAATAGTACCGCTAAATAGTAGCCCAGGTTCAAATGTAGTACCTTCTAACCACTCATTCAGCTTAGTATCAAGCAAAGTCAGCGGCAGTAAAACCGCAATTGCTAATACTGTCCCTGGCAGTGCGTAGCCTGTACTAGAGACTCGTCCAGGCAAGGCCTTAGACTTTTGTTCACCAATGCGCTGATAAAACAACACGATAATACTTAAAGCGATTGCGATGACACTCACCCATAAAGAGATCTTCAAGCTTTGCCAAGCATATAAGAAAAACTCAGCGTTCCATGCTTGGTCGAAATAATCTATTGAATAACCGACAAGTACACCAACAGGTAAGGCAAAAGCAAAAAACAACACCACAATACAATAGATACTGGCAAGCCATGCGTACTTACCTGATAGCACATATAAATGCGTGTCGTTTACGGCACTTTGCCTTTCATGCACTGTGGTATTTTTACGGCTAATTTTTTCTAGTGTGATGGCCACAAATAAGAACAACAACATGATCCCAGAAATTTTCGCAGCCGCAGTCAACGAGTAATAGCCGAGCCAAGTATCATAAACGGCCGTTGTAAGTGTGCTGACAGCAAAATAATGCACTGTGGCAAAGTCTGCCATGGTTTCCATACTGATCAACGCAAGCGCCGCAACAATCGCACCTCTTGCAAGGGGTAAACTCACCTTGAAGAAGCTTTGTAGTGGGCTCATGCCCATTAGCTGGCTAGCTTGCAATAACTTAAATGACTGCTCGCGCAAAGCAGTTTTGAAAATAAGGTAAAGATAAGGATATAAAACTAATGCAATCATCACGATTGCACCGCCTAACGTACGAATATCAAAGAACCAATAGTCATCCGGCGATTGCCAACCAAACCACTCTCTTAAGGCAATTTGTACTGGCCCTGCATAATCAAATAAATCGGTGTAGACGTAGGCAATAATATAGGTTGGCATTGCTAAAGGGAGCATCAGCGCCCATTCGAAGTATTTTTTACCGGGAAATTGACAATAAGCAGTAAGCCAGCCGAGCGGTAATGCAATTAAGCAACTTAAGAGGAGCACGCCGGCAATAAGTACGAGGGTGTTATAAATATAATCCCAAAGCACAGTATCCCAAAGGTGGGTAAAAACATCAGAGTCGCCTTGCAGCGACTCGAAGATTAAAAATGCCAATGGTGCTGATAAGCAAGCGCCTATCAGCCAAGCAAAAACCTGCCATCTAGACAGAGAAAGTAATGATTGCATTAAAGATCAAATTTTACCTCATCGATTAGCTTAAGTGCTAAAGGACGGTATTTACTAATTTCTGACAATGGTAAGTTGTCTTCCTTAAACTCACCCCAAGATGCCACAAGTTCAGAAAGCGCCACGCCTGGTTTAACTGGATATTCCATATTCATTGACGCATACATATTTTGCGCCTTATTGTCCGTCATAAACTCGATAAGTTTCAAGGCGTTTTCTTTATTTTTCGAATATTTCGTTAGCACAACACCTGAAACATTTAAGTGCGAGCCGCGATTTGTTTGGTTCGGGAAGTTGATATAAACAGAATCAGCCCATGGCTTTTGCTTTTCATCTTGTAGCATCTTGCCAAAGTAATAGCTATTGCCTAATGCAAGATCACATAAGCCCTCTTTTACTGCTTTAACTTGCGCTCTGTCATTACCTTGTGGTTTGCGAGCTAAGTTTGCTTTCACGCCCTCTAGCCATGATTTAGTTTCAGCTTCGCCATGATGCGCGATCATAGACGCAACTAGTCCTAGGTTATAAGGGTGCTTACCAGAACGTGTACATATTTTACCTTTGTACTTTACATCAGCCAGTTCTTCGTAAGTTAAGGCGTCTAATTTACCTAAACGCTCTTTGGATGAATATACGTTACGAACACGTTTAGTCAGTGCAACCCACTGACCTTCTGGGTCGCGAAAGCTTGCAGGTACATTTTTGGTCACAACATCGCTCTTTATCGGCTGTGTTAAATCCATCGATTCTAACTGCATTAAAGCACTGAAGTTTGATGTTAAAACTACATCAGCACGGCTATGCTTACCTTCACGCTTAACTCTTTCGATTAACCCTTTTTTTGCAAAAACCACATTCGTTTTAATGCCTGTTTGCTTGGTAAAATCATCAAGAATAGGCTGAATTAGAAAAGGCTGACGGAAAGAATAAATGTTGATTTCTTCGGCTGCCACAGCAGGCAAACACGTGACGGTTGAGAGTAGAATAGCCAATGCTTTTTTCATAAGGCCTCCAAAGCCAAACAATAATTATTATCAACTAATTTTAACTATTCTATTTCTAAAGTACACCCTTTTACTGATTAAAAACTGTAACTTGATTTTCTATTAACGCCTAATTAGCAATTGATTATGTAAGAGATCTCTTACTTTAGGTGTCGCTTTAAAGTAAAACGCAGCTCAACAAAACAACAACTAGAAAATTAGTCATTATTAATCATGAGCTTGAATCCTTATTCTCAATTCAGCTCTTCAGACGATTTAATTTTTTACCTTTTAATACCGCACCACTCCATTAAACTTATTACATCTTTTGGAAGCCAGTGATGGCCGAAAATCACATGATGTGTAATGGACTGTAATAGTTAATTATTGCCAAATACGGTTTAATTACCTTATGGAACAACAGGATGAGCGCTCAAGGTGAGCCATACAGGATGTATATAGGATTTAATGGAGCCATGGTGGCCAAATTTGTTATGGATAACGGCAGGAAGCTCGGATAAGGGCATATGGATGTTTGGCATAAAGCCAATGAAGGACACTACAGGAAGTAGTACTCGCTAAATCATAAAGAGCGAGTGAAAGGACATTGATTGTATGGAGTTGATCAGCTCAAAACCAAAGCAGGACGCTTAGAAGATTCCGTCAACGCGGCTCATAGAGCCGCGTTTCTTCGTTTAAGGGTTCAAAATTTAACTTAAACTTCTTTTTCCCTTTAAGTATGCATCTCTAAAATCAATAAAGTGAGCTGTTAGTTTTTCTGCAGCAGAGCGCTCTCCTGCTTCAGCCAAGACAACACAGGCGACTTCTGCAGTACCTAGCTGATGGGCATGCGGTGCAACCCTAAGTTTATAATCTGATAAAGAATCTGGTGACACAGAAAGCACCGGAAAAGCATCTAAATACTCACTTTTTCTGAACATTTTCTTCGCTTCACGCCATGTTCCATCTAAAAAAATAAATAATGGCTTTTTAGATTCAATTCGTTCAACCTTAGTAATAACGCGTTCAGGCTCTGCGCTATCAGCGGGGAAAACAACAATAGGTTGATAGCTTGGATCTTTTAGAAGCGATAGCAATGCTTCATCTGGCTCAGTCCTATCCCAACGAAAAGCATGATTATCGGGCACCACATCTGCGATTAAACGACCCGTATTTGAGGGCTTGAAGCTTTCATTGTGATACATTAATAGGCACACTGCACTTTGACAATCTTCGGCAACTTGAAGGTTGTCGCAGATACACAAATGCTCAGAAAGCAAACAAGCTTCACAGCGGGATAATTTCGAACCACGCGCTTTAAACTCTCGCTTGGCCGCAGCAATTTGCTTTTGACGTAGAATTAATACTGAATTTTTCACTAATGCCCCTTAGGTTATAAGCCTCATATTGTAATCAACTAAGTCCATAAAAGCAGTAAGGAACTCAAATGAAGATACAAAACTCGCAAAGATTAGTTTATCGACTCATGGATAAAAATGATGCCGATTTACTATTCGAATTAGACCAAGATCCTGCAGTCATGAAATATTTAACGCATGGTAAGCCTAATTCAATGCAGACGATTAGAGAGGTTTTTATCCCTCGTTTAGAGCAGTTCACAAATTTAGAAAAAGGTTGGGGTTTATGGCAAGTGAATACCTTAAAAGAGAATCAATTCATTGGCTGGATATTAGTTCGACCGATGGGCTTTTTTACAGGTCAACGTAACGACAACAATTTAGAGCTGGGCTGGCGCTTTAAGCAAATGAGTTGGGGCAAGGGCTATGCAACGGAAGCCGCACAACATATTGCAAATACACTCGCTACTGACAAAGCATACACCGCATTTTCAGCCGAGGCCCTTGAAGGCAATTTAGGCTCCATCAATATTATGAAGAAGCTCGGCATGCGCTATATAAAGCATTTCATTCATCAAGATGAACAAGGTCAGCATAGCGCTGTGCTTTACTCTAAAGAGTTGTAAGCTCTCCGACGAGAAGCAAATTGGCTACGGCTAAGGGGGAATACTTGATCCAGAGTGAACCTTCTACAGCTTGGCTAGCTAAAACAGGGTAAGAGCTAAATTTCCAGGCATAAAAAACGACGCTCAATGGTTATTTCTCACATCAATAGTTTGATGTGGCGGACACGGGACTTGCTTTATGGGGAGTGAACCTCAGAACATCTGGTTCATGTGCCCAGTAGATATAAAAATTTTAGGCATAAAAAAACCGACTCTCAATGGTTATTTCTCACATCAATTTGTTTGATGTGGCGGACACGGGACTTGCTTTATGGAGAGTGAACCTACGACAGCTTGGCTAGCTAAAACAGAGTAAGAGCTAAATTTCCAGGCATAAAAAACGACGCTCAATGGTTATTTCTCACATCAATAGTTTGATGTGGCGGTCGCGGGACTTGCTTTATGGAGAGTGAACCTTCGATAGCCTGATTAACTAAAACGGAGCTAAGTCTAAACTTCAGGCATAAAAAAACGACGCTCAATGGTTATTTCTCACATCAATTTGTTTGATGTGGCGGACGCGGGACTTGCTTTATGGGGAGTGAACCTCAGATCATCTGGTTCATGTGCCCAGTAGATATAAAAATTTTAGGCATAAAAAAACCGACTCTCAATGGTTATTTCTCACATCAATTTGTTTGATGTGGCGGACGCGGGACTTGCTTTATGGGGAGTGAACCTCAGAACATCTGGTTCATGTGCCCAGTAGATATAAAAATTTTAGGCATAAAAAAACCGACTCTCAATGGTTATTTCTCACATCAATTTGTTTGATGTGGCGGACACGGGACTTGCTTTATGGAGAGTGAACCTACGACAGCTTGGCTAGCTAAAACAGAGTAAGAGCTAAATTTCAGGCATAAAAAAACCGACTTTCGTCGGTTATTTCTCACATCAATTGTGTTTGATGTGGCGGACGCGGGAGGATTCGAACCTCCGACCGCCTGGTTCGTAGCCAGGTACTCTATCCAGCTGAGCTACGCGTCCGTATATCAAATTCTCTAGTTTAACCATCTGAGAAAGATGGCGGACGCGGGAGGATTCGAACCTCCGACCGCCTGGTTCGTAGCCAGGTACTCTATCCAGCTGAGCTACGCGTCCGTATATCAAATTCTCTAGTTTAACCATCTGAGAAAGATGGCGGACGCGGGAGGATTCGAACCTCCGACCGCCTGGTTCGTAGCCAGGTACTCTATCCAGCTGAGCTACGCGTCCGGAACAAGTTATTTTACATCTTACTTTAGATGCTCATTTATTTAACCACTTTGAGAAAGTGGCGGACGCGGGAGGATTCGAACCTCCGACCGCCTGGTTCGTAGCCAGGTACTCTATCCAGCTGAGCTACGCGTCCGGAACAAGTTATTTTACATCTTACTTTAGATACTCATATATTTTACCACTTTGAGGAAGTGGCGGACGCGGGAGGATTCGAACCTCCGACCGCCTGGTTCGTAGCCAGGTACTCTATCCAGCTGAGCTACGCGTCCTTTATTGAGTTTGTTTTACATCTTAACATCTACGATGCGAACACTGTTCGTAGCCATTATTGCTAAATAAACTATCCAGCTGAGCTACGTATCCGTAATTACAAGAATACCATTAAATATTAATGGCGGAGAAGGAGGGATTCGAACCCTCGATAGGGCTACAAACCCTATACTCCCTTAGCAGGGGAGCGCCTTCAGCCACTCGGCCACCTCTCCGTCTTGTGGATGCGTATAATAAAGGCTTACGAAAATAAGTCAAACACTTTTATAGTAAATTATTGTCAAATGCTCATAGAATATGCAGCTTTGCTCAATTCTCTTAACTTATGTTTATCTTTTAAACTAACTGTTTGAAAAGCACACTGAAATAACAGCTTCGCGTTTTTTAATGTTATTAAAAGCAAAAAAGCCAGAAGGTAAACCCTCTGGCTTTTTTAATACTAATAAGAGTTGAGGTTTATAAACCTGCACGCTCTTTGATAGCACCAATTAATGCTGAACCACCATGACCGTTACCTTCAGCCCAAGCAATATCAGCTCCATCAGCTAATGTGCTTTTTGGTAAGTTCTTAATAATATACTCGCCGGCATCTACCGCATTGCTTGCAATCGCATGGCGTAAAAGGTTATTACCATTACATAATACGCCATCGAAAATATTCCTTATTTTGATACGAGAACTTTTAAGCTTACTACGCAAACCACCTTTATCGTTTGCTGCAACATATTCACACAATGAAACAGCTAACTGATCATTTGCACTTGCTGTAGAGCTAAAAGACATAGATGCAACAACCAGAGATACTGATAATAGTGCGGTAGATAATTTCATTTCTTCGACCCTTTAATACTTTGTTCGTAACAGAATACGCATATAATTGTAGCAATCAATATAATTGACCGCAACAAACTCATAACTTTTTATGTAATGTTACAAACTTATAGCCATACTTATTTCTTTCATCCGGCTGATTAGTTTCGGACTCAATTTCTGCCCATTGATAATCTTTTTCATAATCAGGGAATTGAGTATCTCCCGGAACAGCTAAATCGATAAAGGTCAGATATAAACGTTCAGCTAAAGGTAAAAATTGATTATAGATATTACCGCCACCAATAATCATCACCTCTTCTGTACCTTTTAGTATATTTAGCGCTTCTTCTGGACTTGATACAACCTCAATACCTTCAGCTTGATAGGAGGTATTTCTAGTTATCACAATATTACGGCGACCGGGTAATGGGCGACCTATTGATTCAAATGTTTTACGGCCCATAACTACAGGCTTATTCATAGTAACGCGTTTAAAATGTTGCAGATCGGCAGGTAAATGCCATGGCATCTGATTATCATCACCAATAACTCGATCGCTTGCCATTGCTGCAATCATTGAAATAATCATGCACACTCCCTCAGTATTTAGTATTAAAAAAGGGCTATAAAAGCCCTTTTAATTTAAGTTATCTCTCGTAGATAACTTCCACATCATAATCATCTTCGTCCCAGTCGTCATCCCAATCATCATCCTGAGCATTTTTCTTCGCCTCACGATGGTAGGTATCCCACTTGAACTCCACCTCTTCATCAGTTTGCTCTTCTTCAAACTTATCTTTAGGCATACTTTCAAGCAGCGTCATGATGTCATAGCATAACGGTTGAGTATTCTTTTTGTTTGCAGCTGAGATGCGATATACAACGTCTGCGCCCAACTCTTCAGCGATGCGTTCGCAAATTTCTTCTACTTCGTCTTCTGGAAGTAAGTCAATCTTATTAAGCACTAACCAACGAGGCTTATCAGCTAACTTTGGACTGTACTGGTGCAATTCATTAATAATAGAAAACGCATTATCAACCGGATCTGTTCCATCTACAGGCATCACATCAACAATATGCAATAATACACGACAACGCTCTAGGTGCTTTAAGAAACGAATGCCAAGGCCAGCGCCATCTGAAGCGCCTTCAATCAGACCAGGGATATCCGCAATCACAAATGATTTACTTGCTTCAGGGCGAACAACACCAAGATTAGGAACTAGTGTTGTGAACGGGTAATCCGCGACTTTTGGCTTAGCAGCAGATACGCTTCTAATAAACGTTGATTTACCAGCATTTGGCAGACCAAGTAAGCCTACATCTGCAAGAAGCATTAGCTCTAACTTCAGATTTCGGACTTCCCCAGGCGTGCCTAATGTTTTTTGTCTTGGCGCTCGGTTTACACTCGATTTAAAACGTGTATTGCCTAAACCATGGAAACCACCTTTAGCAACCAGTAACTTTTGACCATGCTGCGTCAAGTCACCTAAACACTCTTCAGTGTCTTCATCTGTTACACGTGTACCTACAGGAACTTTTAAGAAAAGGTCTTCACCTTTCTTGCCAGTACAATTTCTAGACTGCCCGTTTGTGCCACGCTCAGCTCGATGGAATCGCTCAAATTGATAATCAATTAATGTATTCCAGTTTTCATCAGCAACGAGATAAACGCTACCGCCATCACCACCATCACCGCCATCAGGGCCACCATCAGGAACATACTTTTCACGGCGAAATGACACAATGCCACTGCCGCCGTCGCCAGCTTCAGCTCTAATTACAACTTCATCGACAAACTTCATGGTTTCTCTCTGTTTTGGGAGGTCTGATAGCAAATTATAACCCAAGCACTTGTTTCTTGCTTACCGAGTTATGTTGCAGATAAAGACCAAAATAATTTACATACAAAAAAAAACCCCGCCGTAGCGGGGTTTTTCTAAATCTTTACCGATTACTCAGCAACGATGCTAACGTATTTACGGTTTAAAGGACCTTTAGTTTCGAAAACTACTTTACCATCTGCTTTTGCAAAGATAGTGTGGTCTTTACCGATACCTGCGTTAGAACCAGCGTGGAACTTAGTACCACGTTGACGAACAATGATGCTACCCGCTAAAACTGATTCGCCGCCGAAACGTTTAACACCTAGGCGTTTACTTTCTGAATCGCGACCGTTACGAGTACTACCAGCTGCCTTCTTATGTGCCATCTTTCTGTACCTCTAAAAATTAAGCGCTAATGCCAGTGATTTTAACTTCAGTGAACCACTGACGGTGGCCCATCTGCTTACGAGAATGCTTACGACGTCTAAATTTAACAATCTTAACTTTCTCACCGCGACCGTGTGAAACAACTTCAGCTGTCACTTTACCACCGTTTACGAACGGTGCACCGATCTCGATTTTCTCACCATCAGCAACTAAAAGTACTGAATCGAACTCAACTGCTGCACCAGTCTCAACGTCTAATTTTTCTAGACGAATTGTTTGACCTTCAGTCACACGGTGCTGTTTACCACCACTTTGGAAAACCGCGTACATATTTAACTCCGTTGTGCGCCCTCAAATCGACGCAACTTAATATTCTTCAATAGGGCGCGAAGTTTACGCTAATGTTAAACATCACGCAACCCCATTTTTATAGAAATTGCATAAAAACTAGCTACGATGAGGGCGAATTACTATTTTGTGACAGTCTATCGAAAAAACACGCTAAACCAAAGCGATTTTTCTGAGTTTTACTGAGATTTTTTAAGGAAAAACCCTACTCATAAAAAGTACAATTTACGCACTAAAAAAGCTGTTCAAAAAACTAGCAACTCGCTAATTTTATGGTTTTTTTGATCTCATTCACGACTAATTATCGAGCTTAAGCATTTTTTGTAGTACAATTCGCGCGTTTTATTTTACCGACCTTGGCTTGGAGCAAGATGGATATCAAAGCTATCCAGACGTTAATTGCAGATGACATGCAAGACGTCAATCAACTCATTCATGCGCAAATGCAATCAGATGTGGCTTTAGTAAACCAGCTAGGCTTATACATTGTGAATAGTGGCGGAAAGCGCATTCGACCGATGCTAACCCTACTTGCAGCCCGTGCGCTTGGTTGTGACGACAACAAGCATATTACTTTAGCTACGATTGTTGAATTTATTCACACCGCGACATTATTACATGATGATGTGGTTGACGAATCAGCGCTGAGAAGAGGCGAGCCAACTGCAAATGCAGAATTTGGTAATGCCGCCAGCGTATTGGTTGGTGACTTTATTTACACTCGCTCATTTCAACTTATGGTTGGCTTACAGAATATGCAAGTAATGCAAATACTTGCAGATGCGACAAACGTTATTGCTGAAGGCGAAGTGTTGCAACTGATGAACTGTAATGACCCTGACACAACTGAGCAAAGTTATATGCAGGTTATCTACAGTAAGACTGCAAAACTGTTTGAAGCAGCTACTCAGTTGCCGGCAGTTGTACTTGAGCAAAGTATTGAAGTACAGGACGCCTTAAAGTTGTATGGTATGCACTTAGGCACAGCCTTCCAACTTGTCGATGATGTTTTAGATTACAGCGCAAACGCTGATCAAATGGGTAAAAATTTAGGTGACGACTTAGCCGAAGGCAAACCTACATTACCGCTTATTTATGCGATGCAAAAAGGCTCTGAGCAACAAGTAACGCAAATTAGAGAAGCCATCGAAACAGGTAATGGCATGCAGTTTTTAGATGACATTTTAGCAACCTTATCTGACACCAAAGCGCTTGATTTTGCGATGGATAAAGCGCGTGATGAGGCACAAAAAGCAATCAACTATTTAAGTATTTTACCTGAGTCTGATTACAAACAAGCGCTCATAGCTTTAGCTAACTTATCTGTTTCTAGAGACCACTAAACAAAAGTCTTTTAAAGTAAAAAGCCAGCAAATGCTGGCTTTTTTCGCTTTTAAATTCAACCCTTTACTGTTGACGTTTCAATAAAACAGTTGCCACCAATACAAACAATACGGCCGGCATCGCAGCACCTATAAATGCGGGCACGCTGTAAACCATAACAATAGGGCCAAAAATTTCATTGCTTAAGTGAAATGCCAATCCTGTGACCACCCCCATAATGATCCTCGCTCCCATACTCACAGAACGCAAAGGTCCAAAGATAAATGACAAAGCAACCAAAAGCATCACAGCAATCGTGACTGGCTGCATCACCTTTCTCCAAAGCGCTAAATCGTATGTACTGGTATCTTGATCATTTTGCTCAAGGTAAGACAGATATGACACCAACCCCTTAAAAGATAAAGACTCAGGGTCAACAGAGACAACATTCAGTTTTTCAGCAGTCAATTGTGAAGGGTAAATCATTGACTCGCTGTATTGTGTAGTTATTGACTCCTCAGCGACATTCATTTCTTCTATGCCTTGAAATTGCCACCCCTGAGGCACACTTTTAGCCTGCTCTACACGGGTAACCTTTATCAATGCTAGGGAGTCATCAAAATGGTAAATACTGACATCTTTTAAATCGCCGTTTTGTTCAACATTTCCTATATTGATAAAATTATTACCATCTTTAGCCCAAACACCTTTTTGAGCATTGAAAACTTCTCCACCATAAATGGCATTGTTACGTATTTGCTGCGCCATTTTTTCAGATTGAGGTACCCCCCACTCCCCCAACCCCATCATAAACAAGGCTAAGAAAATAGCAGTTTTCATCACTGAGCCAATAATCTGTAAACGTGACCAACCAGCAGCTTGCATAACCACCAACTCACTACTTGACGCGAGCGTTCCCAGTCCCATCAACCCACCAATTAAAGCAGCCATAGGAAAGAACACCACTACGTCAGCAGGCATACTATATAAGGTATAAAGTAAGGCTGTTAGTAAATCATAAGAACCTCGACCAACAGACTTAAGTTGCTCAATAAACTTAATCAGCGTATTTATCCCCACAAAAACCAGCAAGGCAAAACTAGTTGTCTGTAAAATACTGCGGCCTAAATACCAATCCAACGTTTTCATCATGCTGTTTGTGCTCGCTTAGCAAATAAAGAACGCAACCACACACCAAACGGGCGGCCTTTTGCAATTAAGTATGCACCGATAAACAGTGCACTAATGTGGATCCACCAAAGTCCCACCGATGTCGGAACCTTTCCTTCAGCAACTAAAAACTTGCCTGCATTAAGCATAATAAAGTAGCCAAGATACAAACCGATCGCTGGCACTAATTTAGCAAACTTACCTTGACGAGGGTTCACAACGCTCAAAGGCACAGCCATTAAGGTCAGCAAAATAATAGATATAGGAGTAGACAAGCGCAGTTGAAATTGTGCAACCGCCTCAGGAGTATTCATAGTTAATAGTTGAGCAGTTGGCACGGCTTCAAGCTTGCGTCGCTGATGTTCTATTTCTTGCTCTTGGATCTGAACTTGATAGCTACCAAATTCGGTTTTGCTTAGCGCTTGGCTTTGCCCATCGGTTTCAAATCGATAACCGCTATCAAGCTGCAACTGTTGCGCCCCACTTTCTTGTTCAATAACACGCCCTGTTTGTGCATACACCAAACGCGCAGCTTGATTAGACTCTTTATCAGGCAATTGAGCTACAAACACTTTATTCAACTCTTTGCCCTGCTGATTGATGTCGTGAATAAAGACCACGGCTTTTTCGTTGCCAGTTTGTTGAAAACGCCCAGCCCTTAAACTCGAGAGTCCCGCATCAGCTTCAGCTTGTTCTTTTAACTGATACTCTTTTTCATTAGCCCAAGGTGCCACATACATACTCAATGCACCCGCTAATAAAGCAAATACCACACTTGATATCAATGTCACACGCACTACATACCATTCGCTCACACCACAGGCTTTGAGTACGGTCATTTCACTATCTGCGTATATACGGCTGTATGCCAAGATTATTCCTAAGAATAAACTTAACGGAAGAATGTAAACCGCCAATTGAGGTAATTTGAGTGCCAAATATGAAAGAATTAAATCGCTGGGAGTGCCACCATCACTTGCATCACTTAATATCCTGACAAATTTTTGTGAGACAAAAATAGTCATTAAAGTGAGAAAGACAGCAATTTGCGACTTCAAGACTTCAGCTGTTAGGTAGCGAAAAATTAGCAAAATATGCCCCTATAAAACATCGTGTTTCACTGGAATAGTAGGAAAAATTGAGTAAACTGATTATTTTAGTCAGTTTATTATATGTCATCAAAACCAAATATCATACTAAGCATATTAGATAATCATGCATTTATGATATGGATTAGCGAAGACAGATAAAGTTCAAAAAGACATAATTTAGACTCAGGAGTCACAATGGAATTCAGCGTAAAAAGTGGTAGCCCCGAAAAACAGCGCAGTGCCTGTATTGTAGTTGGCGTTTATGAACCGCGTCGTTTGTCTCCAATCGGTGAGCAGCTGGATAAGATCAGTGAAGGTTACATTTCAAATTTACTACGTCGTGGTGATTTAGAAGGCAAGCCTGGTCAAGTATTACTACTTCATCACGTTCCAAACATTTTAAGTGAGCGCGTACTACTTGTTGGTTGCGGTAAAGAACGTGAACTAGATGACAAACAATATAAACAAATCATCTCTAAAACGATCAACACATTAAATGAAACAGGCTCGATGGAAGCAGTGTGCTTCTTGACTGAGCAACATGTTAAAGGCCGTGATACTTACTGGAAAGTTCGTCAAGCAGTAGAAACAACACAAGACTGCTTGTATACATTTAATCAGTTAAAAAGCAAAAAGACAGATCCACGTCGTCCGCTACGTAAAATCGTATTCAACGTACCAACGCGTCGCGAGTTAACCATTGGCGAAAACGCCATTGAACATGGTCTTGCCGTTGCTGCAGGTGCAAAACTGTGTAAAGACGTCGCCAATATGCCACCAAACATCTGTAACCCTCGTTACTTAGGTGAGCAAGCGAAAGAGTTAGAGTCATTTGACAACATTTCTGTAAACCTAGTTGGTGAAAAAGAAATGGAAGAATTAGGTATGCACTCATACCTAGCAGTTGGTCGTGGCAGTGATAATGAATCAGTTATGTCAGTGATCCACTACAATGGCGCACCTGAAGAGCAAGCGCCAGTTGTATTTGTCGGTAAAGGTCTGACGTTCGATTCAGGTGGTATTTCAATCAAACCTGGCGAAGCCATGGACGAAATGAAGTACGACATGGGTGGTGCTGCTGGCGTACTAGGTTTAATGCGCACAGTTGCAGAACTTCAGTTGCCGATTAATGTTATTGGTGTTCTAGCAGGCTGTGAAAACATGCCAAGCTCAAACGCCTACCGCCCGGGCGATATCCTCACTACTATGTCAGGCCAAACAGTTGAAGTTTTAAACACAGATGCGGAAGGTCGCCTAGTATTATGTGACGCACTGACTTATGTTGAAGCATTCGAGCCTGAAATCGTGGTGGATGTAGCAACCCTGACAGGTGCCTGTATCGTTGCACTGGGTGCACACGCAACGGGTTTACTGTCAAATCACAACCCACTTGCTCATGACTTATTAAAAGCATCTGAGCAAAGTGGCGACCGTGCGTGGCAACTACCACTGTGGGATGACTACCACGAGCAACTTGAAAGCCCATTCGCTGATTTCACAAACCTAGGTGGTCGTGCAGCTGGGACTATCACTGCAGCATGCTTCTTATCTAAGTTCACCAAAAAATATAATTGGGCACACTTAGACATCGCAGGTACAGCTTGGAAGAGTGGTAAAAACAAAGGTGCGACAGGTCGACCTGTACCTATGTTGACACAATACCTATTAAATCGTGTTGGACCAACTGAAACCCAAGCAGATTAACCGCTGTGAGTGATTGATGGTCAGTTCGTTCTGTGTCAAAATGCGGGTTTATTTTGAACGCTTATTTTAACCCTGTAAAACCGTTAAAATATGTAATTTGAAGCGAATTTATGACCATCAACGCACGATTTTATGTGTTAAAACAAAATAATGAGCCGGAAGTATCTATCCCGGCTCATTTTGATCTTGCCGCTCGCGCTGCTGCTAAGCAGTTTAGAGCTGGCCATCGTGTGTTTATCTACGTCGATTCGATTGATGACGCCCATCTGATTGATGAGCAATTATGGTGTTTCGAACCCGACAGTTTTGTGCCCCACAACCTGCAAGGCGAAGGCCCCAAAGGCGGTGCCCCTGTTGAGATTGGCCAAACACCTCCCGTTGGTAGACGCAATGTGCTAATTAATTTAGCCACCACCCTACCCGACTTTATAAGACGCTTCAGTCAGGTATATGATTTTGTACCGACGGAGCAAAACGCCAAGCAAGCCGCGCGTCAGCGCTTTGTGCACTTACGTCAGCTCGGCGCCAATATTTCAACTCAAGAAATTGAAAATTAAGCACTAATTAAGGTTCTGTGAAATGGATAAAACCTATAATCCACAAGATATAGAACAGTCTTTATACAAAGACTGGGAAGACAATGGTTACTTTAAGCCATCAGGTAAAGGCGAAGCATACTCAATTATGATCCCGCCACCGAACGTCACAGGTAGCCTACATATGGGCCACGCTTTCCAAGACACAATCATGGACACGCTGACTCGTTATAAACGCATGCAAGGTAACAACACGCTTTGGCAAGTAGGTACAGACCACGCGGGTATCGCAACACAAATGCTTGTTGAGCGTAAGTTAGCTGCTGAAGAAGGTAAAACACGTCACGACCTAGGCCGCGATGCATTTATCGATAAAATTTGGGAGTGGAAAAACCACTCTGGCGGCACTATCACTAAACAATTACGTCGTTTAGGCGCTTCTGTAGATTGGGACCGTGAGCGTTTCACTATGGACGAAGGCCTTTCTGAAGCGGTTAAAGAAGTATTTGTACGCCTGCACAAAGAAGACTTAATCTACCGTGGTAAGCGCCTAGTTAACTGGGATCCTAAGCTACACACTGCGATTTCTGATCTTGAAGTTGAAAACAAAGACAAACAAGGTCACATGTGGAACCTACGTTACCCACTTGCTGACGGCGTAAAAACCAAAGACGGTAAAGACTACATCATTGTTGCGACAACACGTCCTGAAACCATGCTAGGTGATACAGGTGTGGCAGTAAACCCTGATGATGAGCGCTACCAAGACTTGATCGGTAAAGAAATTTTACTGCCTATCGTAAACCGTCGTATCCCAATTGTTGCCGATGAACATGCAGACATGGAAAAAGGCACAGGTTGTGTGAAAATCACACCTGCCCACGACTTTAACGATAACGAAGTAGGTAAACGTCACCAACTACCTATGATCAACATCTTCAACAAAGATGCTGCGGTATTAAGCGAAGGCGAAAGCTATACATTCGACGGTAAAGAGCTTGAATTAGATGCGCCAATTCCTGAGCGCCTACACGGCCTTGACCGCTTTGATGCACGTAAAGCAATTGTGAGCGAATTTGAAGAACTTGGCCTATTAGAAAAAATTGAAGATCACAGCCTAACTGTACCTTACGGTGACCGTTCTGGCGTAGTGATTGAACCGCTTCTTACTGATCAGTGGTACGTGCGTGTAGCACCTCTAGCTGAGCCTGCGAAAGAAGCCGTTAAAAATGGCGACATTAAGTTCGTACCTCAACAATACGAGAACATGTACTTCTCGTGGATGAACGACGTACAAGACTGGTGTATTTCACGTCAGCTTTGGTGGGGTCACCGCATCCCAGCTTGGTACGACAACGAAGGCAACGTATATGTTGGCCGTGACGAAGCTGAAGTACGCCGCGATAACAACCTTGCTGATGATGTTGCACTTAAGCAAGATGAAGACGTTTTAGATACCTGGTTCTCATCTGCGCTTTGGACTTTCTCAACGCAAGGCTGGCCGGCAAACACAGACGATTTAAAAACTTTCCACCCATCTGACGTATTGGTAACAGGTTTCGACATCATCTTCTTCTGGGTTGCGCGTATGATCATGATGACCATGCACTTTATCAAAGATGAAGACGGCAAGCCGCAAGTACCATTTAAAACCGTTTACGTAACTGGCCTTATCCGCGATGAAAACGGCGATAAGATGTCTAAATCGAAAGGTAACGTACTTGATCCTATCGACATGATTGACGGTATCGACCTTGAAAGCCTAGTTGAAAAGCGCACTGGTAACATGATGCAGCCACAACTAGCTAAAAAGATTGAGAAGAACACCCGTAAAACATTCGAAAACGGTATTGAAGCACACGGTACAGACGCACTGCGTTTTACACTTGCTGCAATGGCTTCAACAGGACGTGATATCAACTGGGATATGAACCGCCTTGAAGGTTACCGTAACTTCTGTAACAAACTATGGAACGCAAGCCGTTACGTATTAATGAATACAGAAGAGCAAGACTGTGGCTTCGCTACAGATGCTGAAAAACAGTACTCACTCGCTGATCGTTGGATTTTAGGCCAATTTGAAGCAACTGTTAAAACCTATACTGAGCATCTAGAAAACTACCGTTTTGACCTAGCTGCAAACACCATTTATGAGTTCACTTGGAACCAATTCTGTGACTGGTACCTAGAACTTACTAAACCAGTGTTGTTTAAAGGTAACGAAGCACAGCAACGTGGTACTCGTCATACCCTAATCACGGTATTAGAGAGCCTACTTCGCTTAATGCACCCGTTAATGCCATACATCACAGAAACGATTTGGCAACGTGTTGCACCACTTGCCGGTATCGAAACTGCGGGCACTAGCATCATGGTTCAAGGTTTCCCTGTATATAATGAAGCAAATGTTGATAACCAAGCGATGGACGACCTTGAGTGGGTTAAGCAATTCATTCTTGCTATTCGTAACATCCGTGGTGAAATGGATATCAGCCCAAGCAAACCATTATCGGTATTGCTTGCTAATGCGTCTGACGAAGACAAGCGCCGCTTAACGGATAACGAAGCATTCTTAGCATCTCTTGCTAAGCTTGAAGCGTTCACGCTTCTTGATAACAAAGACGATGCACCAGCGTGTGCAACATCTTATGTAGGTAACCTTGAGATCATGATCCCAATGGCTGGTCTAATCGATGTTGAAGCTGAATTAGCTCGTATCGCGAAGCAGCTTGAAAAAGCAGAAAAAGGCTTAGCACAGGTTCAAAACAAGTTAGCTAACGAGAAGTTCGTAAATAATGCACCTGAGGCTGTACTTGCTAAAGAGCATGCTAAGCTGGCTGAGTTTACCGATGCGAAAGACAAGCTATTAGCGCAAAAAGCGAAAATCGAAAGCTTGTAATCACTTACTCGTCACGATTTAAGCAATAAAAAACGCGAGCTTTAGCTCGCGTTTTTGTTTCCAAAAAAAGGACGCACTGATACACTCATCAGCAATAAAAATAAAAACGGATTTATCATGCTTAGACCTATATTTTTGGCTTCGGCTCTTTTAATTAGCAGTATTTCATCTTTTTCAATTTCAGCTTCAGAGAATAGTAATTGGGCCGTCGGCGGTCTATATTACGAATTTGGTGGACTCATCGGTGCCAAATACACGCATCAATTTGATGAAAAGCAAGCCGTAACCGCAGCACTCGGCTTATTTGGTTATTCACTAGGTTATGAATATACACTCGACGATCACGTCAAAATAGGTGGTATGTTTGGCCAAGATTTATTCTATGCAGACGATGGCTACTTAGTAGGTAAAGCCAGCTATTATTTTTCTGGTGTAAACTCGAGTGGCTTTTACTGGGGAGCCAGTGCGGGTTTTAAAGAAGATGTGTGCGTCTGGTGCGGACAAGACAATAGCGATACAAAGGAAATACAATTTACCGGAGGTATTCACTTCGGATATCAATTTTAAATCACAAAAAAACAATTGATATTAATTCTCATTTAGATTGACAATCTTTAGGCTCCTTCTTAAACTAAGCCCTATCTTTTTAAAGGAACATAAAACGGAGCCTTTATCATGCTCGTCATGCTTATTCTCGTCTCTTTGATGTTTGCAGGGCTAAGTGTTTATTGCTTTTGTAAAGCCAACTACTGTGCCTGTAATAAGGCAGGACAATGCGATAACCCAATCAACCTTTTCTGGTTAGGCACTATTATAGCTGCGCTTATTTCCCTAGCCTTCAGTTGCTTTGCACTTCACACTGAACAGGGCACTATTCTATGGCTTATTATGATGACAAGCTGTCAACTCGGCGCGGTATTATCTGCAAAATGGCAAGGGCTAACACGCTCTGAGACAGCTAAACTAAAAGATGAGACCTTAACAGGCGGGATAAATTAAGTTCATAATCACTCGGTCTAACACTGGCAACGACTTTAATTTCATCTTCTAGCGCATGTAAATCAAGATCTTTTCCTGTTATGTGATGCTTATGCTTAGTGTTATAAAAGACTTTAACTTTAGGTTTCATAGGCGATTGTTTATTGCCTTCCAACACGAGTGCCAGTCTATCATTGGTTAATCGTACTATAGTACCGACAGGATGGACTCCTAAGCACTTTATAAACTTCTGCACTAACTGTGCATCAAATTGATGTTTATTCGCCAGTAAATAACGTAAAGCGTGTATAGGCTCTTCACCGCTTTGATGAGGCCGCTCTGAGGTCATCGCATCATAGACATCCACAATGGCCATCATTCTTGCTGGCTTACTGATTTTTGTACCAGATAAACCTCTAGGGTAACCAGAGCCATCTATTCTCTCATGATGGTTCAAGATCATATCCATAATCAAGTTGCTTATCCCTGCTTCGCCTTTTACTAACCCTAAAGACTGCACGACATGTTTCTTTAACGCCTTAAACTCAAATTCATTCAGGTTTTCAGTTTTATTAATTAGGCCTTGAGGCAACTTGGTATGGCCAACATCATGTAACATTGCACCAAGCGCTAGTTGTTGGATCTGCTCGCTCTTAATTCCCAGATACTTGGCAAATACACTCATCAAGATGGTGCAATTGATCATATGACGCCAATTGTAACCATCTTTATCTTTCAGGCGGCTTAATATTGCCATCGCATTACTATTTCGTAAAACTGAATCAACAATGTCATTACTCACTTGATTAAGTAATGATACGTCTAACTTGGCACCGATTGTCAGTTCACCATATAAATTTTTTAGCTGCTGTGAGTGTTGGTCAAATTGTTGGCTTGCCTTCGCAAACTCTTGCTCGAGGGATTTTTCTTTAACTGTCGGTTTAACTGGTTTACTAGAAGAAAGTTTTATTTTTGGTTCGGCTTTTTCTTCTGGCTTAGGTTGAGGGCGGTATTTTTCCGGAACTTCTATCTCACTTTGAGAAAAATCAATTTTTAGCTCTAAAACGCCTTTAGATAAAAGCTGAGCAATAATCGCTTTGTCTCGGACCATGCCACGAGATTTGATTTTTATCTTAGCATCGCTGCGTTGCTTGCATACACTATCAACAAACATCCCAGGCTGTAATTCAGAGATTGGCAACGATACCAGCATAAGTACAATTTTTTAACAACATAGAAACAAGATTGCTTTGTATCATTTTTCAACGCTACTCGTCTATCTTTTAGTCTAAATTTAATACATTCTCACTATTTAAATAGAGTAATTACTCATAAAAAAAGGAGCTTTCGCTCCTTTTCATGTATTTTGTGTTGTTCTAAACCTACTCCTGGAAGTAAGTGCCCCAACCGTCATATTCTACTCTGCATTCAACTGCAAGCGCAGCTAGCTTATCAACGTCTTCCATAATAACGTCAACATCTAGTTCAGCTTCAACAACAACATCGAAGCCCCAGATTTTGCTACCATCTTCAAGCTCAAGCTCTGCTGGATCTTCTACGTCATAGCCAAGTTTGAATGCAGCTAGTGCCGCTTCTTCTAATTGCTTAAAATCTTCACTTACAAAGTGGTGCTCAACTTCGTAAAGTTTTTCAGTTGAAGAACCGTCTTCAATTAAAGACTCTACGATGTCTTCACTAATTTCGCGCCAGTTTTCCATTATCTTCTTTTACCTTGTCATCAAGTTGTGCAATACGTTCTGCCATTAGCTTATGTGTTGCACTAGCATGGTCTCTGGCACTGATTTCTTTATCAAGGGTGATCGGTGCCAATACATCAATATAGATTGTACCATTGTCCCAACGATTTAGCTTAATACTATCATGAGTTGAATTCATACAGACCGGTACGACAGGCACCTCAGCATTCATTGCGGTATGAAATGCGCCGGTTTTAAACGGTAACAAGCCTCGTCCATAGCTTCGAGTACCTTCCGGAAACATCCAAACAGATAAACCATTTTCTTTAATTTTTGCTACCGACTTACCCAAGGTGCCCATTGCTTTAGAGCGGTTACCTCGGTTAATAAGAATATTACCTGAAAGCCAATATAGCTGACCAAAAAATGGGATCCACTTTAAGCTGTGTTTACCCATACTCACGGTGTTTTCAGGAACCGCCGCAGGTAGAGTAAATAGGTCATAGTTGTTTTGGTGGTTTGCTACATAAATGGCAGGGCCGACTTTTTGAGCACTGGGATCGACATTAATTTCTAACTTAACCCCTACCACTGTCGACATTTTGCCAAACCAGCTGGCAATAATATGCACATTGTTTCTATGAAACGGCCTAATGATTGAGAGCAATAAACCAAAAACACAACTCAACACAATAAATAGCGCCATAGCTATTACACGTAAAACAGCTAACAAAACCCATACTCCTATTTAAATCAGCACGGCATTATAATCAATTAGCGAACACTTGTAAGCTCAATTGTAATTTTATTGTGGGCATAAAAAATGCCGCTAAATTTAGCGGCATTTTATGAAACTTTTTGTATTTTAGTGCATTGCTGACTGCAGCTTCTTCATTGCTGATTTTTCAAGCTGTCTTACTCGTTCAGCTGAAACACTATACTTAGCGGCCAAGTCTTGTAAAGTTGCTTTTTCATCAGCTAACCAACGTGCGCTGATTATATCTTGAGAGCGTTCATCTAGTGTTTTTAATGCTGCAAATAAGCGGTTTTGAGATTGCTCTTGCCATTGCTCTTCTTCAACAACATCAGCTAAATCGCCACTTTGATCGGTTAAGTACTGTACTGGTGAGAAGCTGCTCGCTGGCGCATCATCATTATCATCAGATGTTAAGTCGAAGCCCATGTCTTGACCACTCATTCGTGATTCCATCTCACGAACTTCTTTTTCACTTACACCTAGCTCATTAGCTACTGTTGCTACTTCGTCTTGGTTAAACCAGCCTAGACGCTTTTTATTCTTACGTAGGTTGAAGAATAATTTACGTTGCGCTTTAGTCGTCGCAACTTTAACGATACGCCAGTTTTTTAATACATATTCATGGATCTCAGCCTTAATCCAGTGAACAGCAAATGAAACTAAGCGAACACCCACTTCAGGGTTAAAGCGTTTTACTGCTTTCATTAAACCAATGTTTCCTTCCTGGATTAAATCTGCTTGCGGCAGACCATAACCCGCATAGCTTTTAGCGATGTGCGCTACAAAGCGAAGGTGAGAAACAATAAGTTGCTTAGCAGCTTCTAAATCACCATCTTGATGTAAGCGAGTCGCTAGTGCTTTCTCTTGCTCTGCATCAAGCATAGGAATTTGGCCTACAGTTTGTAAATAGCCATCTAAACTTGCGCTTTGTTGTCCTGTTGTCAGAGCCATTGCGTAAATATCGTTACTCATTTTTCACCTCAGTGATAAACATTTTAGCTGATTTTAGCACTCTCACTTCAAGAGTGCTAACACCTATATAATACTTTTCTGTTCTTAATTGCAAGGAGTTTTATTCAATTTTGGAATTAAAAAAATAAACCAATGAAAAGTAAAGAAAAAGTGATTATTGAAATAAATTTAAAAGTGTTTCAAGTTGTGAATCTAACGCAATGATATGACAGATAAATGACAATTAAGTTCATAAAAGTTGCTGAGAGCGCTAATTTTAGCACTCTCAAAAATCAAATAATTAAACTTTATCTGGCTCTATGTCTTTTATATATTTTCTGACCGAAATATAAGAGCCACTAAAACCTAATCCAATCGCCAACGAGAGTAGAATCAACAACTCGTTGCCATTTAAACCGGCTAATACAAAATTACTTTGATAAACGCCTGCAACCATAGCCACTGCAGACTCTAACCACCAAAGCATCATGACCACACTCATAAATGCAACAAATCCACCTATTACGCCATACCATATGCCAGTCCAGATAAATGGCGTATGAATGAACGCATTTGTTGCACCAACCAGTTTTAGTACTTGGATCTCTTCCTTTTTATCCATAATAGATAAGCGAATGGTATTACCTATGATAAGTATCACTGCACTGAGTAATAACAGTCCCACTGTAAACACACTTTCTTTTAATAGGCTTAAAAGTGCGTTTAAACGTTCTAACCAGGCAATATCTAACTTACCGAATTCGACCTCTCTTTCAGCTTCAAGTTTAGTTAGGAGTTGCTGGGCTGCTTGAGGTTTTCTATAACGCACGGTCGGCGTCACTAATACCACATTCGGCAATGGGTTTTCATCTAAGTAGTCTAACGCCTGCCCAAAACCTGATACCTGTTTAAATTCTTTTAGCGCTTGGGACTTCGAAATATAGCTGACGCTCTCAATCTCTGGATAGAGTGCTAAACGTTTTACCAATGTCTGAGTTTGCGCATCATTGAGCTCTTCTTTTACGAATAATGATATCTCAGCAGCATCACTAAAACCGCTGCTCACTTGTTGTACGTTTTTCACTACCACATATAAAGTCGCAGGCAGGGTTAAACTTAAGCCTAATACTAAAATTGTCATTAAAGAGGCTATGGGTGTTCGCCACATTTCACCGAGGCTATTAACACCTTGACGAATAAAATTTAGCATCGCGAAATATATAGCACTTATGCCATGACGATTATTACCAGCCCCCTGAGTATTGCGGCTTTTAAAAAGTAAACTCATAACACCTCCTGTGCTAGTGGGTCTGTGATCAAGCGGCCATGATCTAAAGTAAGGCTTCGGTATTTCATGCGCGCGATTAACCCTAGATCATGGGTGGCGATTAATACCGCAGTGCCATGGCGATTAAAATCTTCGAACAGCTTGAGGATTTCCATAGAAAGTTCAGGGTCTAGGTTTCCTGTCGGTTCATCGGCAAGCAATAAAGGGGGAGAATTAACGATGGCTCGTGCAATACCTACACGTTGTTGTTCACCACCAGATAATGTACTCGGTTGACATTTTACCTTGTCTAGCAGGCCCACCTTGTCTAGCGCAGCATGAACTCGCTTTGTGATATTTTTGTGGTGCATGCCATCTATCACTAATGGTAGAGCAACATTATCAAATACACTGTATCTGTCTAACAGACGGTGATTTTGGAAAATAATTCCGATGTCACGGCGCACATAAGGGATTTGACGGTTTTTAACAACGTTCAAGTTAACGCCATTGATATAAACATGACCCGCCGAAGGTCTTTCCATAACGCTTATAAGCTTTAGCAGCGTACTTTTACCTGCTCCACTATGCCCTGTTAAAAACGCTAGCTCACCATCAGCTAATTCAAAACTGACTTTCTCTAACGCTCTGTGACCGCCGGGGTATGTTTTACTTACATTTTCAAATCGGATCATGTTAGGCCTACGCTATGTTTTGTTATTTTGAGACCAAAAAGGGAGTGTCCTACTCCCTTTTAAATTGTGTGTGTTAATCGTCTTGGCTAAACAGTGCCTCGATAAAGTCATCACTTTTGAAAGTTCTTAAATCATCAATACCTTCACCAACACCAATATAACGAATAGGGATCTGGAACTTATCTGCAACGGCAAAGATCACACCACCTTTCGCTGTACCATCTAGCTTAGTTAAAGTGATACCTGTTAAGCCGACCGCCTTATTAAATAGATTGACTTGGCTAATGGCGTTTTGACCTGTACCCGCATCAATCGTTAACATCACCTCATGCGGTGCATCTGGGTCAAGCTTTTTCATAACACGCGCAATTTTTTCAAGCTCTTGCATCAGGTTATCTTTATTTTGCAGACGACCCGCGGTATCAGCAATTAACACGTCGACATTACGTGCTTTTGCGGCTTGGAAAGCATCAAACACCACAGATGCACTATCAGCACCTGTATGTTGCGCTACAACTGGGATATCGTTTCGTTCACCCCAAACTTGTAACTGCTCTACAGCCGCTGCACGGAAAGTATCACCAGCTGCCAACATCACTGACTTGCCTTCTTGTTGGAACTGCTTGGCAAGCTTACCTATTGTCGTTGTTTTACCAACACCGTTTACGCCTACCATTAAAATCACAAATGGTTTTTTATCAGCATTAATTTCTAATGGCTTCTCTGCAACTTTTAGCATTTCTGCCATTTCTTGCTTCATTAAGTCGTAAAGAGCTTCACCATCTTTAAGTTGCTTTCTGTCAGCAGCATCTGTCAAGTTGTCGATCAGCTTCATGGTGGTATCGACACCTAAATCAGCGGTAAGCAGTTGCGTTTCTAGATCTTCAAATAGGTCATCATCAATTTTCTTTCCTTTGAAGATAGAAGCAAAGCCAGAGCCAATATTTGCTTTTGTCTTTAAAAGACCTTTTTTAAGGCGAGAGAAGAAACCTTCTTTTTTAGGCTTTTCCGCTTTGGCTTTTTCTTCAGCTAGTTTTTCTGCTTCTTCACGTTCGGCTTGTTCTTTAGCAATTCGCTCTTGCTCTAGTCTTTCAGCTTCTAATCGTGCTTGTTCTGCCGCTTCTGCTTCACGTGCTAAACGCTCAGCTTCTTCACGTTCGGCTTGTTCTTTAGCAATACGTTCTTGCTCTAGCCTTTCAGCTTCTAAACGCGCTTGTTCTGCCGCTTCTGCTTCACGCGCTAAACGCTCAGCTTCTTCACGTTCGGCTTGTTCTTTAGCAATACGTTCTTGCTCTAGCCTTTCAGCTTCTAAGCGCGCTTGTTCTGCCGCTTCTGCTTCACGCGCTAAACGCTCAGTTTCTTCGCGCTCGGCTTGCTCTATAGCAATGCGTTCTTGCTCAGCTTTTTCTTGCGCTAATTTCTCAGCTTCTAATCGAGCCTGCTCAGCCGCTTCTGCTTCACGCACCAAACGCTCTGCTTCTTCACGCTCAGCTTGTTCTTTGGCAATGCGCTCCTGCTCGGCTTTTTCTTGCGCTAATTTCTCAGCTTCTAAACGTGCTTGCTCTGCCGCCACTGCTTCACACGCTAAGCGCTCGGCTTCTTCACGCTCGGCTTGTTCTTTAGCAATTCGCTCTTGCTCTAGTCTTTCCGCTTCTAAACGTGCTTGCTCTGCCGCCTCTGCTTCACGCGCTAAACGCTCGGCTTCTTCACGCTCGGCTTGTTCTTTAGCAATTCGCTCTTGCTCTAGTCTTTCCGCTTCTAAACGTGCTTGCTCTGCCGCCTCTGCTTCACGCGCTAAGCGCTCTGCTTGTTCTTTAGCAATGCGTTCTTGCTCTAATCTTTCCGCTTCTAAACGTGCTTGCTCTGCCGCTTCTGCTTCACGCTCTAAACGCTCAGCTTCTTCACGCTCGGCTTCTTCACGCTCGGCTTGTTCTTTAGCAATTCGCTCTTGCTCTAGTCTTTCCGCTTCTAAACGTGCTTGCTCTGCCGCCTCTGCCGCCTCTGCTTCACGCGCTAAGCGCTCTGCTTGTTCTTTAGCAATGCGTTCTTGCTCTAATCTTTCCGCTTCTAAACGTGCTTGCTCTGCCGCTTCTGCTTCACGCTCTAAACGCTCAGCTTCTTCACGCTCAGCTTGCTCTTTTGCAATGCGCTCTTGCTGTAATTTTTCTGCTTCTAAACGCGCTTGTTCTGCCGCTTCTGCTTCACGCGCTAAACGCTCAGTTTCTTCACGCTCGGCTTGCTCTATTGCGATGCGTTCTTGCTCGGCTTTTTCTTGCGCTAATTTCTCAGCTTCTAATCGCGCTTGCTCTTCTGCTTGTTGAGCCTTTTGTTGCTCTTCGTCTTTTTTGCCAAAGCCTAACCAAGACAGAAATTTATTCTTTTTTCCCATACTCGCTAAATACCATGTAGATAAAGTCTGATAAACTAACTCGCTCTGGTAGAACAAAGCTTTTCGTTAGCTAATAAGAGTTGTACTGAAAACTTTGCCCAGTGTATCACGTAACATTAGGTAGTAAAAATGCTGCCTAGGTTAATTTAAGCGCCAAATAACAATCAGTTTGATGTCAAAAGCATGAAAAGAAAACCTTCACCTCAACGCGCCAGTAATAGCGGCTTTATTCGGATCATTAGTGGCCAGTTTCGTGGCCGTAAATTACCAGTCAATGATTTAGAAGGGTTGCGCCCGACAACAGACAGAATCAAAGAGACTGTTTTCAACTGGTTAATGCAAGATACTCGCGAAGCAAAAGTACTAGATTGCTTTGCAGGCTCTGGGGGGCTAGGTTTTGAGTGTTTATCTCGTTTCGCAAAAGATGCAACTTTTATAGAATTAAATAAACAAGCAGCAGAGCAACTTAAAAAGAATATTTGTACACTAAAGCTTGAAAACGCTCACGTAATTAATAATAGCGCGATAGATTTTTTAAATAGCCAAAACCAAGGCCTTAATTTTGATTTGGTGTTTGTAGATCCGCCGTTTAGAAAAGGGCTTGCTGAGCCTAGTTGCCAATTGCTTGAGCAAAATAATTGGCTTTCTGATAATGCATTAATCTACGTCGAAGTCGAAAAAGAGTGCACTTTAAACGCTCCAGAAAATTGGCATATATTGAAAGAAAAACAAGCAGGACAAGTACTTTGCAGGCTTTACCAAAGAAATTAAAAACCAGCTTGTTAATTTGCTATAATTTAGTCTTTACATGCGGTAATGCTTCGGCTTACAATACCGCACCATTTTTGAACCACGTGGTCATTATTTGATCAGATGAGCATAGCTCATAAATTAGGTAGGTGAATTTTTAATGCCAGTAATTAAAGTAAGAGAAAACGAACCGTTTGACGTAGCACTTCGTCGTTTTAAGCGTTCATGTGAAAAAGCAGGTATCCTTTCAGAAGTTCGTCGTCGCGAGCACTATGAAAAGCCAACAGCTGAGCGTAAGCGTAAAAAAGCTGCTGCAGTAAAGCGTCACATGAAGAAGCTTTCTCGCGAAAACGCACGTCGCGTTAAATTATACTAATCCGTTTTTGGTCTTGTATAAATGAGCCTTTTAACAAAGCTAAAAGACGCACAAAAAGAATCAATGAAAGCAAAAGACAAGGTTCGCCTTGGTGCTATTCGTATGGTTCTTGCTGAAATCAAACAGCGTGAGATTGACAATCAAACGACACTAGATGATGCAGGTATTACCTCTGTTTTAGTGAAGTTAGTTAAACAACGCCGTGATTCATACACCCAGTACAAAGATGCGGGTCGTGATGATTTAGCCGAAATTGAAGCCAATGAAATTGAAGCGCTTGAAGCTTTCTTACCTCAGCCTTTGACTGAGGAAGAAATTTTAGCTTTGATTGATGCTGCAATTGCCGAATCAGGTGCAGCAGGTATGCAAGACATGGGTAAAGTTATGGGGTTAATCAAAGCAAAAGCAGAAGGCAAAGCCGATTTAGGCAAAGTTTCTGGTTTAATTAAGCAAAGATTAAGCGCATAATCCCACATACTGATAGTATGTTTAAGTAAACCGAGCCATGCGCTCGGTTTCTTCGTATAAGCTCTAGAGTATTTATGGCAGGAAAAATCCCCAGACAATTTATCGATGAATTACTCGATAGAACTGATATTGTTGACTTGATTGATAACCGTGTAGGCTTAAAAAAAGCGGGAAAAGATTATCAAGCTTGCTGCCCTTTTCATAACGAAAAATCCCCTTCTTTCACCGTCTCTAGAGATAAACAGTTCTATCATTGCTTTGGCTGCGGCGCCAATGGTAACGCCATTTCATTTATGATGGATTACGATAAACTCGAATTTGTCGACGCCATTGAAGAACTCGCTGCTCTTTTAAATCTCGAAGTGCCTCGAGAACAAGGTTCTGGTAAACCTGAGCGAAGTATGCAGGAGAAAAAGTCTGATTATGACTTAATGTTGCAAACCGCAAAGTTTTTTCAGCACCAACTGAAGCACCATAAAAATGCAACGCAAGTTATTGACTATGTTAAAGGCAGAGGTTTATCTGGTGAAACGGTTCAAAAATACCTCATTGGATACGCCCCGGACGAATGGAATGCATTAGGTGACCAACTTGCTCGTAACCCTGCTCAAAAGCAACAATTACTAGAATTAAAACTCGCATCCGAAAAAACACCAGGTAAACAATTCGACTTCTTCCGCAATAGGTTGATGTTCCCTATTCGTGATAAACGAGGCCGTGTCGTTGCTTTTGGTGGGCGAGTGATGGGCGATGATCAAGGCCCTAAATACCTAAACTCGCCTGAAACACGTATTTTCCATAAGAGCCTAGAGCTATACGGCTTATATGAAGCAAAACAAGCGAATAGTAAACTTGAAAAAATGCTCATTGTTGAAGGCTATATGGACGTTGTGGCATTGGCCGAACAAGGTATAAGTTACGCAGTAGCAGCACTTGGGACAGCTACAACACCTGAGCATATGCAGACCCTATTCAGAACAACCGACCTAGTTATCTGTTGTTATGATGGCGATAGGGCGGGTCGCGATGCGGCTTGGCGTGCACTCGAGAACGCACTAAGTAATTTGAAAGACGGAAAATCTTTGCGCTTTGTATTTTTACCAGATGGTGAAGACCCTGATTCATTGGTGCAAAAAGAAGGCAAAGACACTTTTGAATCACGACTAGATCAAGCTGAAGACTTTTCAAAAGTACTGTTCCGCAAGTTACTAGAAAGTTGCGATGTCACATCCGACTCTGGTAAAGCCAAATTAATGAGCGATGCATTACCGCTTATTTCTAAAGTACCCAGTGAGTTCTATCAAGAAAACCTGCTAGAAACATTGGCAAAGCTGATCGGGCGAACCAAAGAGCAGCTCGCTAAAAAAGTAGATAATCCAAACGAGCAACTTTCAATAGAAAGAAAGTTTAAAGTTACGCCTATGCGTGGCGCAATCGGTCTATTATTACAACACCCTAAACTCGCAAGCTGTGTTGAGTATATGCCTGAACTTGCCGAAATGGCCATTCCCGGTATTAAATTATTGCTCAATATACAAAGCTTATGTCTGAACAATAGTGATATAACAACGGCACAGCTGCTCGAACAATACCGAGATACGCCTGAGTTTGACGCTTTGAAAAAGCTAGCTGTTTGGCAACATGGTGTTGCTGATGAAAAACTCGAAGACTATTTTAAAGATTCTTTTCAATTTATAGAAAACCAGTGTTTAAATTACCGACACGAGACCCTATTAATAAAAGACAAGACCGAAGGTTTAAGTAGAGATGAAAAACTCGAGCTTGCGTTATTAACTCAGGCACTTAAACGTTAGAATGACTAGCGAACATTAATCATTGCTGTTATAATGTTCTATTCACGTGCGCCTAGCTTAAAATGCTGTAGTGCTAGCGCCTGTTGTATCAACTTATCAGAGTGGAAGCATAATTCTCTATGGATCAATCTCCTCAGTCACAACTCAAACTTCTGATTCAGAAAGGTAAAGAACAAGGTTACTTAACGTTTGCAGAAGTTAACGATCACCTTCCACAGGACATCATAGATTCAGATCAAGTAGAAGACATCATTAGTATGATCAATGACATGGGTATTAAGGTTGCTGAAAATGCACCAGATGCCGATGAACTAATGATGCAAGAAACTACGACAGACGAAGATGCTGCTGAAGCAGCCGCTGCCGCACTTGCAACTGTGGAAAAAGAAATCGGTCGTACTACCGATCCGGTACGCATGTACATGCGTGAAATGGGTACTGTTGAACTACTTACGCGTGAAGGTGAAATTGAAATCGCCAAACGTATTGAAGAAGGTATCAACCAAGTACAAATCTCAGTTGCTGAGTACCCAGAAGCTATTACTTACCTTCTTGAGCAGTGGGACAAATTTGAAGCAGAAGAGATGCGTCTTAGCGACATCATTTCTGGTTTCTTTGATCCTGATGCTGAAGAAACACAAATTTCAGCCACACACATCGGTTCTGAATTGAGCGAAGAAGAGCTTGATGATGAAGATGATGATTCTGATGACGAAGACGAAGAAGAAGCGGATACAGGTCCTGATCCTGAAGAAGCACGAGAAAACTTCGAAAAACTTCGTGAGCTTTATAATGCTGCACGCGTTATCTTTGAAACAAAAGGTCGTGCTCACCCTGATGCACAAGTTGCTATCACTGAAATTGGTGACCACTTCCGTACTTTCAAACTAGTACCTAAGCAATTCGACCGCATGGTTAATAACATGCGTGAAATGATGGACAAAGTACGTGTTCAAGAACGTATTGTCATGAAGCAAGTGGTACAAATCGCTAAGGTACCGAAGAAGACTTTTGTTAAGCACTTTGCAAACAACGAAACTGACATGGCTTGGGTTGACGCAGAAATTGCTGCTAACGAAAAGTACTCAGTAAAATTACAAGAAGTTAAGCCTGAAGTAGAGCGCTGTATCAACAAGCTGAAAGCAATTGAAGAGAGCACAGGTTTAACAATTGAGCGTATCAAAGACATCAACCGTCGTATGAGTATTGGTGAAGCTAAAGCTCGCCGTGCGAAAAAAGAAATGGTTGAAGCGAACTTACGTCTTGTAATTTCAATTGCGAAAAAATACACCAACCGTGGCCTACAGTTCTTGGACCTTATCCAAGAAGGTAACATTGGTCTAATGAAAGCGGTTGATAAGTTCGAATACCGCCGTGGTTATAAGTTCTCAACTTATGCGACTTGGTGGATCCGTCAGGCAATTACACGTTCTATCGCTGACCAAGCACGTACAATCCGTATCCCTGTACATATGATTGAAACGATTAATAAACTAAATCGTATTTCTCGTCAGATGCTACAAGAAATGGGTCGTGAGCCAAGCCCTGAAGAGCTGGCAGAACGTATGATGATGCCTGAAGACAAGATCCGTAAGGTATTGAAGATTGCGAAAGAGCCAATCTCAATGGAAACACCAATTGGTGATGATGAAGATTCGCACTTAGGTGATTTCATCGAAGACACAACAATTGAGTCTCCGATTGATTCAGCAACGATGGAAAGTCTTCGTGGCGCAACAAACGAAGTATTAGCGGGTCTAACTGCTCGTGAAGCTAAAGTACTTCGTATGCGTTTTGGTATCGATATGAATACTGACCACACATTAGAAGAGGTAGGTAAACAGTTTGACGTAACACGTGAGCGTATTCGTCAGATTGAAGCAAAAGCGCTTCGTAAGCTTCGCCACCCTTCTCGCTCTGATTTATTAAAGAGCTTCTTAGACGTTAAAGGCTAAGAATAAAAAACTTATTTTGAAGGCCGCTATAAGCGGCCTTTTTATTAACTCATTATTTAGGAATACCCATGGCTTGGATCCAAATTCGCATTCACGCTAACAAAGAAAGCGCTGATCAAATCAGTGATTTACTTTTAGACGTAGGCTGTCCATCGGTCACTTTTATGGATGGCAGTAATAGCCCTGTCTATGAACCTAAGCCGGGCGAGGTCATCTTATGGCCTGAAACCATGGTGATTGGCTTATTCGATGCCGCACACGATATGGACGTGGTTGTCGCGTATCTAAAAGCCAATGTTGCTGATACGCTTACTTACAAAATAGAACAGCTAGAAGACAAAGACTGGGAACGCGAATGGATGGATAACTTCCACCCAATCAAGTTTGGTGAACGACTTTGGATCTGCCCTAGCTGGCGTGATATTCCAGAACCAGATGCCGTAAACGTACTGCTAGATCCAGGCCTTGCATTTGGTACTGGCACACATGCAACAACCGCCCTTTGTTTAAAATGGCTAGAAAGCCAAGATTTGACGGGTAAAACAGTGGTCGATTTTGGTTGTGGCTCAGGTATTTTAGGTATTGCTGCAATCAAACTTGGTGCTGAACGTGTGATTGGTATTGATATTGACCCGCAAGCATTGATAGCTTCTAAAGATAATGCAGAGCGTAACGGCGTAGCCGACCAACTTGAAGTATATCTACCTGAAAACCAACCGGAGTTTCATGCAGATATTGTGGTAGCAAATATCCTTGCTCAGCCACTTCGAGAATTGCATGAAATCATTCTTGGCTTCTTAAAGCCAACAGGTGCGATTGCTATGTCAGGTATCTTAGAAGAGCAAGCACAATCTGTTGCCGATGTTTACGCGCCATTTATTGACCTTGAAGCCATTGCACAAGAAGGAGAATGGACGCGCGTAAGTGGTCAAATGAAAGCAAGTTAAGCAAAATACTCTATCTGTAGAGTTAGTAACTTGTAACAGCTAAAGCCTGTGTTTAACAGGCTTTACGAATTTTTCACTTTCATGACCTAAATTATTTTTCTTCATACACGCTGTTTTTGCTCAAAAATCCCCCAATAAGAAAGCCCCTTCAAACTGTTATCAAAAGTCAAGATATAAAGTTCAAAAAAAAAGCAATAATGTTCAATTATTAGCCTTTGATTTTTTCAAAAAAAACCGTAAACTTAGCGCCCCTTGAAACGAGGCAGATTTGGATAGCAGTGCGTATAGGTCCATACCAACTTGAAAACAACTTGATTGTAGCCCCGATGGCTGGGATCACTGATAGACCATTCAGACAATTATGTCGCCGAATGGGTGCCGGTCTTGCGGTGTCAGAAATGATGTCTTCAAATCCAAAAGTATGGAAAACAGATAAATCGATGAACCGTATGGATCATTCTGGTGAGTCTGGTATTCGCTCTGTGCAAATTGCAGGTGCCGATCCTGAGTTGATGGCACAGGCAGCTCAGTTCAATGTAGATAACGGTGCGCAGGTCATAGATATCAATATGGGCTGCCCCGCTAAGAAAGTGAATAAGAAATTAGCAGGCTCTGCATTATTGCAGTATCCACAACTGGTTGAAGAAATTGTTCAGGCAGTTGTCGCAGCCGTTGATGTACCGGTGACATTAAAGATCCGTACTGGCTGGGATACCGATAACCGCAATGGTGTTGAGATTGCAAAGATAGCTGAACGTAATGGAATTGCTTCTTTGGCTGTGCATGGTCGCACGCGTGCTTGCATGTACAAAGGGGAAGCTGAATATGCCACGATTCGGGATATTAAACGTTCAATATCAATTCCTGTGGTTGCCAATGGAGACATTACCTCTCCAGAGAAAGCGAAGCAGGTACTGGAATATACGGGCGCAGATGCCATTATGATTGGTCGAGCCGCCCAAGGTCGTCCTTGGATTTTCCGAGAGATAGACCATTATTTGCGAACCGGAGAGCATATGCCTGCACCAGCATTGTCTGAAGTGCAAAGCATATTGATGGAGCACTTAGTGAACCTTCATCAATTCTATGGGGAGCCAATGGGAGCGCGCATCGCACGCAAGCATGTATCTTGGTATTTGCAGGCCCATGACCAAGAAGGTCAATTTAGGCGAGTATTTAATGCCCTTGAAACGCCAAATGAGCAAATCGAGGCATTAGAGCAATACTTTAAAACACTAGCAGCTAACTAAGAAAGAGACATAAAGATGTTCGAACAAAATGTGACTTCTCCATTTATTACTAACGCTCACGTTCAGTCACAAGAGAAACCGCAACCTTTGCGCGATGCAGTAAAAAAAGCTGTACACCATTATTTAAAACAGCTTAACGGTCAAGACGTACAAGACGTTTACGATCTTGTTCTTTCTGAGCTTGAAGCACCACTTTTAGAAGAAGTAATGACTTATACTCGTGGTAACCAAACTCGTGCTGCGATCTTACTAGGTATCAACCGTGGTACTCTTCGTAAGAAGCTTAAAAAGTACGGCATGAACTAATTTCAGTTTCTGCTTAATGCTTATACCAATCCACAATAATACTTAATTATTTTGAGGGACTAAAACTGACGCTAGCTTCGTTAAAAATTCCTTATTTAGAACAACTAAATTGCAAAATTTTTGCCTAGCTATCGACTAATTTTACTTGCCTCAAAATAAATCACTCGATTAAGAGGATTGGTATTAATAAAAAAGCGCCTTAGGGTGCTTTTTTATTGTCTAAATTTTAATAATTTAGCGTTTCGATACACTAGCAGTTAAATTTCAAACAAACACACTTTGTGCAAAATACCAACAGCATAAATTCAGTTTTTCTCACCCTCTTCTCTGCCTTTTTAATCGTTTTCTCATTCATTTTAGGCTAAAATAGCGCACTTCTAAGCTAGCCCTTAAGTAATCATTGAGGAAACCCAAACCATCATGGATATACATCGTCCAATTCGTCGCGCGCTACTAAGCGTGTCAGATAAAACCGGTATTGTTGAATTTGCCCGCGCACTAAGTGCACAAGGCGTAGAAGTACTTTCAACTGGCGGTACGTTTAAACTACTAACAGAGAACGGCATTGCTGCCACGGAAGTATCTGACTACACAGGTCACCCAGAAATTATGGATGGCCGAGTAAAAACCCTTCACCCGAAAGTACATGGCGGGATCTTAGGTCGTCGCGGCCAAGACGAAGGCGTGATGGAAGAAAACAACATTTCGGCTATCGACATGGTTGTTGTTAACCTTTACCCATTTGCACAAACTGTTGCCAAAGAAGGTTGTACTTTAGAAGATGCGATTGAAAACATCGACATCGGTGGTCCAACTATGGTTCGCGCTGCGGCGAAAAACCACAAAGACGTGACAATTGTTGTAAACGCTTCAGATTACGATCGCGTGATTGCAGAAATGCAAGCAAACGAAGGCTCAACAACGTATCAAACACGTTTCGACCTTGCGATTGCAGCATACGAGCACACAGCACAATACGACGGTATGATTGCCAACTACTTCGGTAAAATGGTCCCTGATTACACTGAAGAAGCCGCTGTTGAGACTAAATTCCCTCGTACTATCAACATGCAATTCACTAAGAAGCAAGATATGCGTTACGGTGAAAACTCTCACCAAGATGCTGCTTTCTATGTTGAAAACAACCTTGAAGAAGCATCAGTTGCAACTGCAAAGCAGCTACAAGGTAAAGCCCTTTCTTACAACAACATCGCTGACACTGACGCAGCGCTTGAGTGTGTAAAAGAGTTCGACAAGCCAGCGTGTGTTATCGTTAAGCACGCTAACCCATGTGGCGTAGCGGTAGACGAAGACATTCTTGCAGCTTACGACCGTGCTTTCAAAACAGACCCTACATCTGCATTCGGTGGCATCATTGCATTCAACCGTGAACTAGATGCAAACACAGCGGAAGCGATTGTGTCACGTCAATTCGTTGAAGTAATCATCGCACCAAGTATCTCTGCTGAAGCGACGCAAATCGTTGCAGCTAAGAAGAACGTACGTCTTCTTGAGTGCGGCGAATGGTCAAGCAAAACAACGCAAGCTGATATCAAGCGTGTTAACGGCGGTATCTTAGTACAAGACCGTGACCAAGGCATGGTTGAAATGGGTGACCTTAAAGTGGTTTCTAAGCGCCAGCCTACAGAGCAAGAACTAAAAGATCTAATGTTCTGCTGGAAAGTGGCTAAGTTCGTTAAATCAAACGCAATTGTATACGCAAAAGACGGTATGACAATTGGTGTAGGCGCAGGTCAAATGAGCCGCGTTTACTCTGCGAAGATTGCTGGTATTAAAGCAGCTGACGAGAACCTAGAAGTTAAAGGTTCTGTTATGGCTTCAGACGCATTCTTCCCATTCCGTGATGGTATTGATGCCGCTGCTGAAGCGGGTATCACTGCGGTTATCCAACCAGGTGGTTCAATGCGTGACGAAGAAGTTATCGCGGCAGCTGATGAAGCTGGCATGGCGATGGTATTTACTGGCATGCGCCACTTCCGTCACTAATCGAGATGCGCGAAACATTCATCGTTTCGCGCTTTTTCTTTCTCCCAATTTCAAGTAGTCTGCTTAAAACACACTCAAAGTGAAGGACATAAAAAATGAAATTCGGTTTAAAAACACTTCTCGCTGCTAGCATTGTTACTGCTATTGCAGGTTGTTCTGCAACAGGTTCATCTACATCATCTAGCTCTGCACAGTTAACATCGGCAGTTGCTGATAGCGCACGTTCTGAACAAAACCGTGCCCGTGACCAATATCGTCGCCCTACGCAAACTCTTGAGTTTTTTGGCCTTAAGCCAAATATGACAGTGGTTGAAATTGCACCTGGTGGTGGTTGGTACTCGGAGATCTTAGCACCTGCTGTTAAGGGCCAAGGTACTTTCTATGCAGCGCACTTCCCTGCTGATTCAAAAGTAGGTTATTACCAGCGCTCACTGGCTGGTTTTAAACAGAAAGTGGCTGAAGATGCACGCTTTAGCGAAGTAAAAATTACCGAGTTTGCCCCTGTCACTCACTCAGACATTGCTCCTGCAGGCTCTGCTGACATGGTTTTAACCTTCCGTAATGTACACAACTGGTACATGCGTGGTGGCGAAGACAGTACTTTAAGTGCATTTAAAGCATTTAATAAAGCGCTTAAAACGGGTGGTATCTTAGGTGTTGTTGAACATCGTTTACCTGAACACCGTGCCGACGAAGACCAAAAGTCATCAGGGTATATGAAGCAAAGCTATGTTATTGAAGTTGCTAAAAAAGCAGGTTTTGAATTGGTAGAAGCAAGCGAAATTAACGCTAACCCACTTGATAGCGCTAATCACCCGAAAGGTGTTTGGACATTGCCACCACGTTTAGCTTTAGGTGAAGAAAAAGCTGAACAGTATAAGGCAATTGGGGAAAGCGATCGCATGACCCTAAAATTCAAAAAGTTATAATAGGATAAATACGCCATGAATGTACTAGTCATTGGCAGTGGCGGCCGTGAACACGCGCTTGCGTTTAAAGCCGCTCAAAACCCTTCTGTAAGAACCGTTTTTGTTGCACCTGGTAATGCAGGTACTGCACTAGAGCCTAAGTTAGAAAATGTGGCGATTGGTGTTGAAGACCTAGATGCACTCGTTGCATTTGCAAAAGACAACAACGTCGAGCTAACTATTGTTGGCCCTGAAGCACCATTAGTTATTGGTGTGGTTGACCGCTTCCGTGAAGAAGGTCTAGCTATCTTCGGCCCAACAGCGGCAGCAGCGCAACTTGAAGGTTCTAAGTCGTTCACAAAAGACTTCTTAGCGCGCCATGACATTCCAACTGCGGAATATCAAACGTTTGAACAAATCGAACCTGCTCTTGCTTACTTAAAAGAAAAAGGTGCACCGATTGTTGTTAAGGCTGATGGCCTTGCTGCAGGTAAAGGTGTAATTGTTGCAATGACAGAAGCAGAAGCGGAAGAAGCAATCCGTGATATGCTTGCTGGAAATGCATTCGGTGAAGCGGGTAGCCGTGTAGTTATCGAAGAATTCCTTGAAGGTGAAGAAGCCTCTTTCATCGTCATGGTTGACGGTAAAAACGTGCTGCCATTTGCAACAAGCCAAGACCACAAACGTGCATACAACGGCGACCAAGGTCCTAATACAGGTGGTATGGGTGCTTACTCTCCTGCACCGGTTGTAACCGCTGACATTCATGAGCGCATCATGAACGAAGTGATCAACCCAACGGTTGAAGGTATGGCTAGTGAAGGTGCTCCTTACACAGGTTTCCTATACGCAGGTCTGATGATCACAGCTGACGGTACACCTAAGGTAATCGAGTATAACTGTCGTTTCGGTGATCCTGAAACTCAACCTATCATGCTACGTTTACAGTCTGACTTAGTAGAGCTAATTCAAGCGGCAAACCGTGAAGAGCTAGATCAAACTGAAATTAAGTTCGATTCACGTGCAGCGGTAGGCGTCGTACTTGCAGCAAAAGGCTACCCTGGTAGCTATCCAAAAGGTGATGCTATCTCAGGTCTTCGTGTTGATTACGCTGAAGGCGAGAAAGTATTCCACGCAGGTACTAAGCAAGACGGCGAAAACGTTGTAACAGCAGGCGGTCGTGTACTTTGTGCAACTGCACTTGGTCACACTGTGACTGAAGCGCAAAAACGCGCTTATGCCCTGGTAAACGAAATCAATTGGGACGGTGTTGAGTTCCGTACTGATATCGCTTATCGCGCCATTGCTCGCGAACAGTAATCTCACATCTATTTAGATGATTAAAGGCCCTTTATAGGGCCTTTCTTTTAACTAGCCACCAGCTTTGCTAGACTGCGCACTTAAATTTTCACATCTTTAGGGGCGTAAAGATGCAAGGTACACTGCGTAAACTAAAAGCAGATCACACTCAACCGATTCAATATCATCTTCCACTAGGCGATGAATTGGTTAATCTAAACCAATATTTTGGTAAAGCGATTAAGCTAACTTTCACAGGTAATATTTTCTGTTGTAGCTGTGGTAAAAAAACCAAAAAAAGTTACTCACAAGGTCACTGCTTTGTGTGTATGAAAAAACTGGCTAGCTGTGACATGTGTATTATGAAGCCTGAAACTTGTCATTTTGATCAAGGTACCTGTCGCGAGCCTGAATGGGGTGAAGCAAATTGTATGATCCCGCACTATGTTTACCTTGCTAATACGTCAGGGTTAAAAGTCGGTATTACTCGTCATACACAAATTCCTACGCGCTGGATTGACCAAGGCGCAACACAAGCTCTGCCTATTTTTAAGGTGCAAACACGCTTGCAGTCAGGTCTCGTAGAAGTCGCTTTAGCCGAGTTCATTGCCGATAAAACCAATTGGCGCAATATGCTCAAAGGCGTTAGTGTCGATGTCGATTTAAAAGCCGCGGCTGCTGAGCTTATTCCACAAATTCAAGCTAAATTAGATGAGCTGGCTGAGTTGTTTGGCGCCACCGCCATTGAACAATTAGACGAAGAAGTCGTTGATTTAGATTTCCCTGTGACAGAATACCCGACCAAGATCAGCTCGTTTAACTTCGACAAAGATCCTGAAGTGTCTGGCGTACTTGAGGGTATTAAAGGTCAGTACTTAATCTTTGATAAAGGCGTTATCAACATTCGTAAATTTACCTCTTACGAAGTGGCTTTCGAAGCACTGTAAGTTAACTATTTGAATAAAGTACCGATGCATTTAATGCATTGGTGCTTCTAAATTTGAACGTATATGCTCTTGGTAAAAACTCAACCATTGCGATTCACTTAAAGGCCGACAGAACAAATAGCCTTGCAAGTAATGGCAGTCTAGCTGCTTTAAGAACTCCTTTTGAACTTGCTTCTCTACCCCTTCAGCCACTACTTTCAACTTTAAGGCTTTTGCCATGGCCACAATGGCAGTCACAATCTCACTATTGCCATATTCATCAGGAACTTTCGCGGTAAAACTAGCATCTATTTTAAGTACATCAATGGGTAACTTAGTTAAATAGCTTAAAGCTGAATACCCAGTACCAAAATCATCTAGCGCAATCGAAACCCCTAACGCTTTCAACTTTTTCAGCTCACTCTTCGCTTCATGTAAATTACTGATAAAGCTACTCTCTGTTAACTCAACTTCAATACAGCTGCCAGGTAATTGATGGCGCTCTAAGGCTTTGGCAACGGTCTGAGTTAGCTCTCCTTGGTGCAAGTGCTGTGCAGAAACATTTATCGCAATTCGCTCTAAATTTATACCTTGGTGACGCCATAACGCCATTTGCTCACAGGCTCTGTTAATGACCCACTGATCCAACTTAGTGATTAACCCAAGCTCTTCAGCCAGTGGAATAAACTGTGCTGGAGATATCATCCCCAAATTTGGGTCTTGCCAACGTAATAAACATTCCACACTGGTTATCTGCTCTTCATTTAGGCATTGTACCGGCTGGTAGTGAAGTTCAAACTCATTGCACTCTAAAGCACTTTGAAAGCGGCTTAACATAGACAAACGCTCTAACGAGCGCGCATTCATAGAGGCTTTATAGAGCTGAAATGAATTCCGTCCAATTTCTTTTGAGCGATACATAGCAACATCAGCGTGTTTAAGTAGCGACTCACTATCTAAACCATCTTCAGGATAAACAGCAGCGCCAATTGACGCCGTTGCACCAACATTCATATTGCCAATTTCAAATGGCTGCCCTAACAAATCTAGTATTCCATTCGCAAACGACACCACATCGGCCAAATCTTTTACTTCGGTCAGTAACACAACAAATTCATCGCCACCCAATCTTGCCAGCGTATCTCCTTCTCGAAGTTGCCCTTTAATACGCTCACTGACTTTGACCAACAACTCATCTCCGGCACTGTGACCAAGCGTATCGTTCACTTCTTTAAAACGGTCCAAATCAATAAACATCACAGAAATTTTTTGATTATCTCGATGCGCCGAAGCTAAAGCCATAGACAGGCGGTCGTTAAACAAGCGTCGGTTTGGTAACCCTGTTAACTCGTCAAAATAAGCAAGGCGAACAATTTTTTCTTCGGCATTTTTACGCTCTGTTATGTCACTAAAGATAGCGGCATAGAGCACATCGTCGCTGTATGGCTCATTGATCTCAATAATGGTCAGCCACTCTACATAAATGTCGCCATTTTTTTTACGATTACAAATCTCCCCCTGCCAAACTCCCTTACCGTTTAACTCTGCCCACATTTTTTTATAATATTCTGGCGGATGTATACCCGAGCTAAGCAAACTTGGTGTTTTACCCAAAACTTCATAATCTTTATAGCCCGTAAGCGCACTGAAGGCTGGATTGATTTGAATGATCTCTCCACTGCTACGAGTGATCATAATGCCATCTAAAGATGCATCGATAATTCGATTTGCTAAATAAAGATTCTTCTCTGATTTTTGTAATGCTAGATCACGTTGTGCGAGTACTTTTTCAAGCTCACTGCAGTAAGCCGTTTCGATTTCAGTCAGTACATTTTTTAAAGCCAATAAGCCTATAACTTGCCCCGTTAATGGCTCTTTAACCACAAGGTGCCTAATCGAATTCACCGTCATTAAGCGATAGGCGTCAAACAAGCTGTCTTTGGGTTCAACTGCTTGCATAGGGTAGCTGGCCAGTTCCCAGCAAGGCATGCGCCAATCAGGATGCAGTATCATATATGCAATATCTCTTTGCGTGATAATGCCGTACTCACCCATATCTTTATTAAACACCAGTACTGCTGTCACACGTTTTATTCGCATCACATCAATGACTTTCGAAATACAGTCTCGACTGTCTAAGATAGTTACTTTTCTATCAAAATGATCATCAATGGGTCGAAAGTGGAGGTAATGGTCTAACCCTTGGTTGCGTACAATATCAGAAAGAGAGACCACTCCAACGGGCTCAAAGTGCTCATTTTTCACCAATAAATGTCGAATACCTAATTGGTGAAACTTAATCGTTGCTTCACTGAGACTTTTATCAACCTGCACACTTTGCACTGGTGTTGCCATCAGCTGCCCAATGGGAGTTTGCTGAAAGCCTTGCTCTGAAAAATTAAGCTTAACGCAATCCGACTCAGTCCAAATACCAACAATTTTGTCATTTTCAGTGACAAAAATAGAACTGACATTGTGTGCACGCATTTTTGTAACAGCACAGAATAGCGATGTGCTTTTATCACAAGACAAAAGTTGATTGGTAAAGATATCTTTGACTTTAAGTTGACGACTTTCAGATGTCATTAAGCACTCCTCGCATTGAGTCAATCTTTGCCAGTATAATAGTGGTTAAGAAACAAACTTTGATTAAGGACAAATTTTGCCAATAAAGCCCTTTCCCCTATTGTTAATAACAGAACAAAGCATTGAATTTATCAGCAATGAAGAAGCCTTATATGATGCGCTGTTTTATTACAGTGACGAGCAAAAAAAACAGCTCAAATACTTACAAAGCGATGGTGGAGCTTACCTATTAGAAAGCAAACAACCTACCGAGTTTAATATCAATACACTCACAGCATTGTTGCAGCAGCAACTGCAACTAGATGGGCACTGCTGTATTGCTAAACTTAGCTTCAGTTCACTTCAGGAGTTATTTCTATTTGCAGAACAAGTTTATAGTGACTCTCAGACTTAAGCTTCGACTAGTGCTTTGATATGAGATACTGCACTTCGCCCTAAAGCCGATAACGCATACCCGCCCTCGAGATAAGATATAATCCCCTTGCAGCCTGTATTTTTAACAAGTTCAGCGACTTGCTCAGTAAGCCACTGATAATCGGCTTCTGTGAACTTTAAGCTCCCCATATCATCTTCTAAGTGAGCATCAAAGCCTGCACTAATAAAAATCAATTCAGGATTAAATGCCTGTAGTTTAGGTGCCCATTGTTGCGAGTAAAGGGCTTGTAGATCTGCCCCATCACTGGCAATAGCTAAGGGCGAGTTAATTACTGAGTTCGTATTTTCTATTGCCGTGTTGGGGTAAAACGGATACTGAAACAAAGAGCAAAACAGCACACTTTCATCATCTCTAAAAATATCTTGGGTGCCATTACCGTGATGAACATCAATGTCGAGAATAGCAATGCGTTTTATGCCTTTTTGCTTAGCATAAGTCGCCGCAATAGCAACGTTATTGAATACGCAAAAACCCGATGAGGTTGTTTGATTGGCATGATGCCCAGGCGGTCTGACGTTACAAAAAGCGGCATCAATATTATCCGATAAAATCTCGTCTACCGCTAAGATACCCGCTCCAACAGCTCGCTCTATGGCTTTCATAGAATCAGGGCAAAGCCAAGTATCACCATCTAGTTCAGTTAACCCCTCTTGTGGGATCGCACTTAAGACTTTATCTATGAGTGCTTTATCATGAACTAACGCAATATGCTCTAGCTCTGCTTTAGGAGCCGTTTTGTGAGCCACCGCAATATCTAACCCAGAAGCAAGCAATCTATCAGACACGGCATCTAAACGCTCAGGGCACTCAGGGTGCTCTGCTATCATTTTATGTTTTCGACAGTGTGGGTGACTGATAACTGCGGTACGCATAACGGTTCCTTGCCAAGGTAAATTCACGTTCAGTTTAACAAAACTATCTTATAACGCCTTTGCGACTTTGGTGCTAGTTAGAACATATAATACCAATCCGCAATAACACTTAATCATTTTGAGGGATTAAACCTGACGCTAGCTGCGTTAAAGATTTCTCATTTAGAACAACTAAATAACGAAATCTTTGCCTTGCTACCAACAAGGTTTTCTTGCCTCAAAATAGACCACTTAGTTAAGCGGACTGGTATAACTGACTACGCTCTAAACTTTACCAATGCTAATACAAAAAAGCCCGACCAAGTTAACCTGATCGGGCCTAAAACTGCTACAGCAAAAAGCTATTCTGCGCGCTTCGCTTTTAAATCCAAATTATGAAAATCAAAGCTAAAGTCAGTAATGTGTGGGTTTACATACTCCATACTCGCTGACTTTACTTGCTGTGCTTTATCCATTTCAAAATGAATGTACGCATCTGCTTCTAATAGTGTGTCATCCCAACGCACAATAAAAGTATTGCCAGTGTGATGTTCTAATTTACCTTTGAGCATTTTAGTATGAGTGAAATCAATACGCAGCTCATCAGCCACATACTCGACAATCACATCACCATACCAATCGCTGGTTAACGTACCTGTATAGTTTTGTACAGGTAACGCAGGCTGTACTTGTTCAAGTTTCACCGCCCCTGCTTTGGCATAGGCTTCTTTTTTAGCTTTATGGAAACGTTCCGCCGCTTTTGTCACATAGTCTTGTTCTTCAAGACCTAACGCATCTTCGAACACTTCATTGATGATAGCCGTTAATGCAGGATAAGCTTGCTGGTTAGATAAAACCACCACACCCAGCTTTTTCTCTGGGATCATCGCAACCTGCGACACCATGCCTAAAATACCACCACCGTGGCCGACTTTCTTGAAGCCATTATAATCTTCAATTGCCCAGCCTAAGCCATAGCCTCTAAACTGCTGACGATACGCTTCAAAGGCATTTTTAGAGGCAACTCGCATAATATGAGGATGCCACATTTGCACCTGCTGCTCAGTGCTAAACAATTGCTTTCCGTTTGGCATTTTACCGCCATCAAGCTGTGTTAATAACCACTGGCTCATTTCATTAACGTTAGACGCAATGGCGCCTGCACCACGGAAATCTTCTAAGTAGTTCACAAAGAAAGGCGTTAATTGACCTTCCATCGGAATATGACCTGTTGCCCAGTTTTGATTGCCTTTAGCAATGCGAGAAAAACCCGCACGCGACGTGGTCATCTCAAGTGGTTTCATCATTCTTTGCTCGACAAACTCTTGCCAGCTTAAACCACTTACACGGGCAACCACCTCACCGGCCATCACGAACATCAGGTTGTTGTAAGCGTATTGGCTACGGAAACTTGAAACTGGTTTTAAATGGCTGATACCGTCAATAAGCTCAGACACTGATTTATTGGTATCTGGCCAGATCATCAAATCACCCGCACCTAAGCCCAAACCACTGCGATGACTCAACAAGTCGCGAATGGTCATTTCTCGAGTGGCATATGAATCATGTAATTTGAATTCAGGAATATGCTTGATGACTTTGTCGTCCCAAGTGATTTTGCCCTCATCCACCAGCATAGCCAGCGCCGCAGCAGTAAACGCTTTTGAGTTAGAGGCGATACCAAATAACGTATTCGCATTAACTGGCTCTTTTGACTCTAAATGACGTACACCAAAGCCTTTTGCTAACACAACTTTGTCATTCTCTACCACTGCAATGGCAATACCCGGAATGTTAAATTGCGACATAGCGTCGTTGACGGCTTGTTCCACATCTTGTGGTTTTACTTGTTGTGCAAATGCATTAAAGCCGCTCGTTGCAGCCACTAAACACATGGCTGAAAATAATGCCTTGAGTTTCATACTGTCCCTTATTGTTGTTCTTTTATAATTTGTAAATAGCCCATTCTCTGGCAGCGCGTTCAATATTACTATCGCTTTGCGATGTTTGTGCTGAGATTTGAGTTATATAATCAGAGTTAAATTGATGCTCTTGCGCGCCTTTTAAAACATGCTCGACGTACCAATCAAAAGGCAGATGCGTATCTACAAAGGTGTTAGCAATATAACTCTGAGCGATGAGTATTTCTCCGCATGGACGGACAATCTCAACCGCTTCACGGTCGTATCGTTCACCTTCAATTTCATCTAGTCTCGCAAGCTCTTCGTCATCGAGCGCATACAGAACACCGTGAACAAACACCTCGCGCTGTTTTGTTGGCACAATATTACACTTTGCTGAGCCGTCAGTAGAAAGCATATCAAACGTCAGTTGATAAGCGTGTAAAGTGCCCACACCGAGCAATTCTGCATTGGGTAAACGCGCAAACAACCTCGAGGTAGACATATTAGAGCCATAGGCAAAATTAATGTGCTTTTTACTCATTGCTACACCACAACCCGAATTGCTAAGGCAATCAATACCACCCCGATACCTCTATCAAACCAATGCCCTGCTCGGTGAAAAAAGGCACGCACAGACTGCTTACTTAATACGACACTCAAAAAAGAGAACCATGCCCAAGTCGCAAAGGCCATATAAACACCATATACCGCTTGCACGGAAGTGGGTGTTGTTGGTGCTATCACGAGTGTAAACAAAGACATAAAGAATAAAGTCGCTTTAGGGTTCAGTGCATTGACTAAAAAGCCGCGCTTAAATGCTTTAAACGCCGACTCCGCCTGAACATGCTCTGACGTTTCTACATTACCTTCATCTGATGCTGGTTTCGCTCTGAGCGCCTGAACTCCCATATAGGCTAAATACGCGCCCGCCACATACTTCAAAATAGTAAATAACTCAGGAGAATTTGCTAGCACCAATGCCACACCCAGGAGGCAATATGCGACATGAACAAATATACCCAAGCCAACACCTGCACTGGTCCATAAGGCGATATTACGCCCTTGTTGAATACTTTGTTTTAGTACAATCGCAAAGTCAGGCCCTGGGCTTGCCACCGCAAAAAAGTGCGCGATGGCAATTAATAAAAATTCATCAAGATAACTGAGCATGACGCTTCTCTTCTAATGCTAACAAATACGGGTTCGCAGATTCATTTAACAGCACTTTAATTTGCTTTTGTGCCTGTTTATACATACTGCGTAAATGTGGTTTTAAGTGCTTTTTACCGTCTACTTTTGGTTTAAAGTGACAAATCAATGCATGCATAAACACCGTCTGAGGCTCGGTAAGTGCCGCTTGCCTGTTGGCGTACGGGTTATAACAAGAGCCACAGCCACCTTTAAATTGGTATACGGTATTGCTCATCATCACCCCAAACCCTAAATAACACGCCAGTGCATCACTGGCTGCAGGAATTTGCTCTTTTCCACCCGGTGGCATAACGCCTTTTTGATAAACCATCATCAAAGCTAAACTTCCTGCCAAGCTGGCAACAAGATCTTGCGGCTGATTGATCTGATTAGGGTTATAAGACAAGCTCATTGGCATACTAGGCGGGTTAACGATCTGCGCATCCGCCCCACGGTTAGAAGTCACAAATTTAAAAGGCGCAATCTGCTGAGGCATCATTTGATTCGGGTTAACCAATTGTACAGGCCATACTTGTAAGCCCGCGTAATCACGCACGCGCTTAAACACGGTTTGCGCCATTTGCTCAACACTTGAAACTTGATCAGGAAAAAACTGCCCTGTCGGCTCAATCACTTGTGTATGCTCTAAAAAATATTGGCCATCAAAGTTATCGCATGCCCAAATAAAGGCATCAATTAACCAACTTTCTTCTTCTTTTGATACAAGGGGTTTTGTTTTAAATAACGACAACATATTTATTTTTCTTTGTTAGTCCAATTCCAAGCCTGAGTGTTATACAAAGGCACACTCGATAGTGCATGATGGTGACTACCGCTGGTTTCTTTGGTTGAATAAGACAAATACAACAGGGTTTGAGTATCTGCATCATAAATACGACGCACTTTGAGAGATTTAAACAAAATACTCTTAGAAGCTTTAAAAACTACTTCACCGTCTTTAGACAAATCTATCTGTTGTAACTGCGCCGCTGTAATCGGCCCAGTTTGTCGACACGCGATGGACATATCCGAAGGATCTGAAAAATCTAAATCCGCTTCTATATGACTTATATGACAAGTCACCCCTGTCACTATAGGATCTTGCTTCGCTTTAACCACCACATCTTTGGTAGTAAATAGGCCCAAACTTACTTTTGCAGCATCATCACTACAACCAACTAAAGTAAAACCAACTAATAATGTAACCAACGCACGCTTTAAAAACATCTGACAACACATCTGTATTCACTTAACATACCGTTATTTACGCACAATTAAGGACTGAAGTCATCTATGCCACACTTAATCATCGAGCACTCAAACAACTTACCAATAAAGACCGAAGAATTGGTTACATCCATTCATCAAGCAGCAATCAGTACTGCATTATTCGACTTAACCACGGTAAAGACTCGCGCGAGCAGCTTTTCACATTTTCAACTAGGTAATGGCAAGGCAGGATTTGTTCATATTCAAGCTCATATAATGGCAGGACGCGAGATTGAGCAAAAGCAGCGCCTAAGTGACACCTTACTTTACGCACTAGAGGATATAGTAGGAGATGATTATCAGCTCAGCGTTCATATCTACGATTTAATGCCTGAGATTTATAGAAAGAACTGATTTAACCGAAGAGCTTGCGTATAATCTGATTACAATGCATTACAGAGCGATTTAACATGAAATTTCCTTGTCGTTTAGATAAATTTATTAGTCACATTACTGAACTTCCTCGTACCAAAGTCAAAGCAGGTATAAAAAAACGTAATGCAGTCGTAAACGGGGTACAAATCACTAAATTTGACCACCAAGTGCAAGCAACAGATCATGTCGAATGGCAAGGTGAACACATAGCTTATCTTGGTCTTCGCTATTACATGTTGAATAAACCACAAGACTATATTTGTGCCAATAATGATGACATGCATGCAACAGTGTTCGACTTACTTGATGAACCTAACTTAAAAAACTTTCATGTTGCGGGTCGCTTAGATATAGATACCACAGGTTTAGTGCTTATTACGAATGATGGCGATTGGTCTCATAAAGTAACTTCTCCTAAGCAGCAGAAATTTAAGACCTATTTAGTCGAAACCCTAGAGCCTATCAGTGATGAAATGCTTTCTCAGCTAGAGGAAGGTGTCATGCTACATGGTGAAAAACATGCAACTTTACCTGCAAAAGCAGAGCGCTTAGCGACTTACAGCTTAAGACTCTCAATTTGTGAGGGTAAGTACCACCAAGTGAAGCGAATGCTCGCTGCGGTTGGTAATAAAGTTGTTGAATTACATAGAGAAAACATTGGCGGAATTCAACTTGATGACTCTCTTTCTAGCGGTGAATACCGCTTATTAAGCGAACAAGAAGTTCAGTTAATTGGCTAATAACCACATAAATATGCAGGGTTTATGAAAAAATATCACCTCATAAATCCTGCTTATTCGCAATCCCCGCTTAACATCTACCCTATAATCATGATAGACATGAAAGACTGAATTTTGTTAGGAGTCCGTCGTGCTGTCAGGTATTACTTTAAGAATAAAAATAATTTTATTTACTGCAGCTATCTTCTTATCGCTTTTAATTGTTGCTGTGTTTGGTTTACAAGCCTTAAAACACGCCAGTGAAAACGATAATGTTGCACGCATCAATCAGCTCATGAAAAGCACGGTAAACATCGTAGAGCAATTTGAATATTACGTAGAAAAAGGCGAATTAGATGAAGCCCAAGCTAAAAAGCTGGCCACCGAAATGCTACGTGAAAATAAATACCACGATTCTGAATACGTCTATGTAGTAGACAACAATTTAGACTTTCTCGCAGCGCCTCATGACCCCGAATTACATGGCACCAGTTTTCATGAATTCAGAGATACAAAAAATCAAAGTATTGGTTCATTAGTACAGCGACAAGTAGGCAATCAAACAGGTAAAATTATCACCTATCACTGGGATAGAATTGAAGGGGGTGAAGTTGTTGATATTACCTCAGTGGTGCAAAAAACACGTTTGTTTGGCTGGTATATTGGCACAGGTATCAGTTCAAAAGAAACCGAAGCGCGTTATTGGAATACTGCGCAATGGCTGTTAACAATTTCACTGATTATTGCCACAGCGATTTCATTTGCCCTAGCTAAATTCGGTCTAGGACTTTCAAATAAATTAGGTGCTGAGTTAGACCAAGTACTCGCAATCGTTAAACGAGTGTCTAGAGGCAACTTAAGTACTGAGATTAAAACTAATAATGCAAACGAAGAGAGCATTATCGCCGCAATGCAATACATGCAACAAGGCCTTAAAGGCGTTGTTGATGGTATTCAACATGTGAGTAATGAGTTGCAATCTCAGAGTCATGACGGAGAAGCCCGCTCTGAAGAGCTAGAAAAACTGACCAGAAGTTTAAGTGAAGAAACGCAAATGGTTGCCTCAGCAATTACCGAGCTAACCGCCTCAGCACAGACCGTTGTTGAACACGCAGAACAAGCCGCATACTCAGTACAAGAAGCTGAGCAGCAAGGTCAAAATGCAGATAAGAAGACTTCAGAAGCAGCGCAAGCTATTGCTTTATTGGAGCAACAAATTGACAGCGCTGGTAATAACATTCGTATTCTTGACGATGAAGTTAAAAATATTGCCAATGTACTCAGTGTTATTCAAAGCATTGCCGAGCAAACTAACCTACTCGCTCTTAATGCGGCCATCGAAGCAGCCCGAGCTGGAGAACAAGGTCGAGGATTTGCCGTTGTTGCTGATGAGGTGCGACAACTTGCCCAGCGCACCCAGTCTAGCACCGAAGAAATTCATACTATGATTGGCAACCTCCAGTCCGCAACACAAGAGGCAAAAAATTCGGTAAGTCTAAGCATTGAAACTTCTGAGAAAACAGTAAGCATGTCAAAAGACGCCAGTGATGCATTGCAAATGGTCGCGCAATCGCTCGGGGCAATATCACAAATGAGCCACCAAATCGCTCATGCAGCAAAAGAACAGCTCGCAGCAGGTGAAGATACAGCACAACGTGTGGTCACCATTTCTGATACAGCAGCACAAACAGCGAATGTGTCACATCATGCGCACAGCTCTACCGATAGCATTAAAGGGCTAACCAAAGATCTAGAACATGAAATGGCGAAATTTAGTTAATTCATACCAACTTAAGCCATTAAAAAAGGGTCACAAATGTGACCCTTTTTTAATTTAAACTTTTAAGCCGTTATTTAATTTCAACACGTGTTGAACGCATAACCACTTCATCATTTAGCTCAATACCGATACCCGGCGCTTCTGATACTTTGAATACACCATTTTTAGGCTGTGGATCTTGAATACACAGTTCACGGTTCCATTTCTTAATGGCATAAGTATGGTGCTCATGAATTAAGAAGTTAGGGATAGCGGTTTCTAAATGCAGTGATGCAGCCGTTGCAACAGGGCCACCGCACACGTGCGCTTGAATACGCACATCAAAGATATCCGCATAATCACACACTTTCTTCGTTTCAGTAAAACCACCGCACAAGCCAATATCTGGCTGTAATACATCAATGCTTTGGTCTTCTAAATATGGACGTACACCCCAACGGTTATATAAACGCTCACCACCAGCAATTGGCACTGCTACTTTATCGGCAACTTTCGCATGTAAAGAGTGGTTTAAGTAATTCACCGGCTCTTCGTAGTACATACAGTCGAACTCTTCTGCAATCTCACCAATTTGAATGGCTGATGTAGCACCTGGCAAACTATGACACTCAAAAATAATGTCCACTTCGTCCCCTACCGCTTCGCGAATCGCCGCCATACGCGCACGGTATAACTTCATTTCAGCTCGAGAGATAAGCTTAGTACGGTCGTAATAGGTATTACCGTCTTTGTCATACATGATAGGGTCAACTTTAACCGCGTCATATCCTTCAGCAATCGCTTTATGTGCCGCTTCCGCATACTCATGAGGTTGCACAAGGGCTTTAAATTCATCATCCCAGTCAAACTGTAACTGCGACGCATAGGTGCGGAGTTCTGGGTTTACCTTACCACCAAGAAGTTGATAAACAGGCAGATTTAATGCTTTGCCTTTAATATCCCAAAGTGCAGTATCAATGGCACTCATCGCAGCGTAAACAACTGGACCACCACCTAATCCCCAGAAACTTTCACGTAGCATACGTGACCAAAGCATTTCTGTTTGAAATGGGTCATGGCCGATAAGAAACGCTTCTGCCATTTCTTTGATCATACTCGCTGCCGCACTGTGACCTAAATCATAGGCAAGGCCTGCTTCACCTACCCCACTGATACCTTCATCAGTGTGAATGCGAACAAAAACTGGAGTCCAAGCTGGTCTGTCTGGACAATGGATATCAAAAACTTCGACGCGAGTTACTTTCATGTTAGCTCCTATTCAGCAAAGCTAGGATCAAGGCGGTATGCTTTTCTGAGCATTGCAGGCCAGGCTAGCTGACCGCCAGTGCTACCGCTATGAACGACATTTGCTTGATTATAAATATTGTCAATAATTGGTTGAGGCACAGGCACGGCTTTTTGGCCTGTCGCTTGGATCGCAACTTGTATTTCACAGGCGCGTTGTAAATCATAAAAACGCATAAAGGCATCACCCACCGTCGGACCCACAGTTAGACCACCATGGTTAACTAACAGCATATGATTGGTGGTGCCTAAATCATTCTGTAGGCGCGCTTTTTCATCTTCATTTACCGCTAAGCCTTCATAATCGTGATAAGACAAAGATGGCAATGAAAACATAGAGTGTTGGCTTAATGGCAATAGACCACACTCAAGGCTAGCAACCGCGATGGTTTCTTTTGTATGTAAGTGGATCACACAGTGTGCGTCTTCTCTTACTTCGTGAATAGCGCTGTGAATAGTAAACCCAGCAGGGTTTATCTCGAATGGTGTGTCATCCAAAATGTTACCTTGTAAATCAACCTTCACAAGATTAGATGCCGTCACTTCATCAAAACTCAAACCAAACGCATTTACTAAGTAATGATCAGTACCCGGTAAACGTGCCGACATATGCGTATAGATTAAATCGCCCCAACGCATGTGCTCAACTAGGCGATAACAAGCAGCTAAATCAACTCGAAGTTGCCACTCTTGTTCGCTCACTTTGCCTTTTAAGTTGAGTTTTGGTAGTTCAAACATAATTTGCCTTAAAGATATTCAGTTGGCTCAACCTGCCAATTTAGAAGTTTAGAAGTCTAAATGACTCTCGTTCGATGTTCAATAAAATAAAAACCACCGACATGCGGTGGTTTTTTCAAGAAAACAAAAAGCGCTACTGAACTTTAGATAAGTAGTCCGCAATCGCTTCTAATTCTGCATCAGAAACGTTAGCAACCATGGCTTTCATTGCCATAGACATACCATTAGCACGCGCGCCTGATTTGATGTCTTTCATTTGGTTTAGAAGATACGTTTTGTTCTGACCATTAAGCTTTGGATAAGTATCCATGATAGGCGCTTTACCTTCGGCACCGTGGCACGTTTGACACATTTTAGCTGTGTATAGCGCTTTACCATCTGCAGCTTCAGCGTTGTTTGCAAATGCAGTGAACGCAATGCCTGCACCAAGAACAAGATATTTTACTTTACTCATAATTTTCTCTTTTTGTGTGACTATATGAATTCTTAAATCCCTGAAGCCATTGTCAGACTTACCAAGTTAGGTCGTCCGGTACTTCATAGCCTGCATAAGGGTCGTCTTCATCGCTTTCTGTTATCTCATCAGCAACATGGAAAACAATGTACTTTTCATCAACTTCAGCAATCTTTCGCGCAGGCTCATCTTGCAGAACATAAAATTGCTCTTCGAGCACACAGATTGCTAAACGCCCTTTTACTAGCGCTTGTTTAGTTTGTTCGTTCACATCCAACTCTTTTACTTTATTGTTATACGTAAAGTTGAACGTGACTTCACCACGAATTTCGTCTTGGTTGTGGTGCTCTAAAATTTGCTTAACACGAGCAACTTGCTCGCGCTCTTTTAACTCTGCTTGCTTCGCTTGGTTTAGCTCTTCAGCCTTGCGCTGCTGCTCAAGCTTCGTTTGTTCAATATGCTTTTGTAAGTCAGATTGATCACTTGTCGCGCCTTTTTTCTTTTTCTTCTTTTGCGCTTTGCGTTTTTCGGTTTTAGCAACTTTGGCTTTATGCTCAGTCGTTAAACCTGCTTTTAGTAATTGGTCTTGTAGAGAACCCATGCTGAAACTCCATGAAAATACAATTACCAATATAGTAACTCAGATACACAACACGACAAAGAGAGGTGCAACTGCAATCTAACTAAAGTAAAGCAAATAAAGTGTGATTTAGCGCAAAAAATTACCAACTAATTGATAAAGCTTTAAACTTAACGCGCTTATTCAATTAAGCTACCCCTATATTGTTGCTTTAGTGTGCACCGCTTGCCTAATAAGGTTTAGCACAATAGTTCCTTTTTTGCGCTGTTTTAGGTTTAAGACACCATGCCATTATTAAAATTGCTACTTTGCTCTGTCTGTACATTTTTAGTCTTATACGCCCCCCAACCACTACTGCCACTATTCTCAGAGTTATATCGGGTGTCTATCGCCAACAGCGGTACCTTAATGACTGTGACTATGCTACCGCTAGCCATCGCCCCGCTTTGTTATGGCGTCATGTTAAGTCAATTTAATCCTTTATCCATTTTACGCATCGCTTTGCTTATACTTGCTGTAAGCAATCTAATATTCGCCACTTCAGACTACTTTGCTGGCTTATTAATCTGCCGTCTTATTCAAGGCCTCACTCTGCCCGCAGCCCTGATCGGAATGACAAGTTATATAGGCATGACTTACCAAGGTGATGCGCTGCAAAAAAACATGACTCTTTATATCGGAAGCTCTATTGTCGGAGGGTATTTAGGGAGAATGCTAGCGGCAAACTTTGCAGCTTTTTGGCAATGGCAAAGCTTTTTCTATTTGGTGAGTTTTAGTTTAATCGTACTCGCGTTATCAATTCCTAAACAGTTTAAAAGCGACCATAAATGTCAGCAAAAAATCGCTCCTTGGTTACATTTATCGCACTTAAAACAAGCGGCAATAATACGCTTATTTATCGCGGTATTTTTTATGTTCTTTTGCTTTGCCGCACTCTTAAACTTTTTACCTTTTATAGTCAAAAGTCAGTATGGCATTACTGACAACAAACAAATTGGCTTTATCTACACTGGTTACCTGATAGGTGCAATTCTCTCAAGCTGCACACCTTGGTTAAATAAACGCTTTAAAAATACTTGGTGGCTGTTAAGTATGGTTTTTGTGCTCTACTGCTTAAGTCATTTTATGCTAGCCAGCAGTTCATTAAGTCTGTTTATTCTGAGCTTTACACTGTTTTGCGCCTGCATGTTCGTGATCCACGCCACTGCGGCACCTTTGGCAAATAAAATCAGCACTGCTCCTGCGTCTGTCACCAACGGGGCATACGTCTCTTTTTATTACAGTGGCGGAGCTTTGGGATCGTTCTTACCAGGTTTTATCTTCGAAAAATATGGCTACACTGCGTTCTTGGTTTGTTTATTAATTTGTTGTTTGTGTGGGCTAGCGGCCTGTTTATTAAACTACAAACAGGGTACATCAATAACTTGAGGCACATGACCTGTATGCTCAAAAAAACGCAATAAGTCGGCTTTATTTAACACCCAAGTTTTATCATTAAAAAATGGGTGGCACTGAAAATGTTCGGCTTGCCATAAACTTGACTCAATCCATACGTTCACAGCTTGATCGCTATCATTCAAAACTGCGAGCGCAGAAACACAGCCAGGTTTTACTCCTAAGTACTTTTCTAACCTTTGCGATGAAGCAAACCCCAGCCTAGAAAGCTGTTGCTGTTTTGAGAGTGCTTTTAAGTCAACTTGATAATCTGCGGGTACAAGCAATAAAAAATGCTGTTTGCCGTAATTGTCTCGAAGAAATAGGTTTTTAATACGAGTACCAATACGGTTTAAACTCAACCTATCAGCGTCTTGGCAGGTCTGTAATGGCGGGTGCTCATATTTAACAGCATCTATATTAAGTTGTTCAAAAAGCGCCTCTAGCTGTGCTAACTGATTATTCTCTACCCCTTTAGTCACGACACTTGCCTCTCAACTGTACTTTCCGCTCTTTCCAATATACCTCTGCTATATCATAGCCTTGCTGGCAGTAGCTTCGTTCTTTTAAGGCCACTTTTAAAAGTTTTACTGCACGCTCTTCTAAGGCTAATTTTAATGCTGGGGAATCTTCAATATGCTCTTCATTTAAAAACATCTTAAATTCAGTACGTGAGATCTCTTTTCTCGTATCTAACTTGACCCGAGCTTGCTTCTCAACTGTCACAATAAAAGCAAATAACTTTTCACCATTGTCAGCGAGTCGAGTATGAAGTTTTTTATCTGCAATTGTAAAAGGCTCATCAGGTTGAGAAGCACAACCACTGATAACTAGAAGACTAAGAAAAACAAAAAAAGTGAGCTTCTTCATATAAATAAAATCAAAATTAAGTTCTTTAGATAACTCAGTTTATCAAAGCCATTAAATATTTTGTGATTTTTTTAAACACAGTATTGACGACGAAATAAAAAAAATATAAATTTCTGCTCGTATCCAGTACGGAATGTGGGGCTATAGCTCAGCTGGGAGAGCGCCTGCCTTGCACGCAGGAGGTCAGCAGTTCGATCCTGCTTAGCTCCACCACTTTCCTTTCTCTTTCATTATTTTTTCATTTCTATCACATATTCTTTTATTCAGGTCTATGTTTAAGTTATTAGCTTTTACCACTTATGTTGAGCGCTTTAACTGTTTATTCATTGACCAAATAACTAATTAATACGTATAAAACCGCTATAAATTTGTTTTTTACTATACCAATCCTCTTAATTAAGTGTTCTATTTTGAGGAAAGACCAATTTGATGGTCGTTGTATCAATAGGAGAGTCCATGTCGGCTATTTATATTGCTGGAATTGCCGTTTTTTCAGTGTTTGCGCAGTGGTTAGCTTGGATATTTAAAGTACCTGCAATCTTGTTTTTATTGCTAGTTGGCTTGGTGCTTGGCCCTATCAGTGGTCAGCTTGATCCCGATTTATTGCTCGGTGATTTATTATTTCCTGTCGTCTCTCTGTCTGTTGCGATCATCCTCTTCGAAGGTGCACTTACACTTCACTTTAAAGAGCTTAAAGGAATAGGGAAAATAGTCAGAAACCTATGTTCTATAGGTATGCTAGCTACCTTTATAATAATTGCCTTAGCGGGCTACTACATATTAGAACTAGATTGGCGTGTCGCTGCTATTTTGGGTGCCGTATTAGTCGTGACAGGTCCTACCGTAATCGCGCCCATGCTCAACGCAATGCGGCCAAATCAAGATATTGACCGAGTATTACGTTGGGAAGGCATTGTCATCGACCCCATAGGCGCATTATTCGCAGTATTAGTCTTTGAAGCCGTAAGTTTAGTTGGCAGCGGCGAAGTCTTTAGCCATACCATGTGGGCATTGTTTTCAACGTTAGGTGTGGGACTAGGTATAGGGATCTTCTGTGGCTGGCTCACAACGCTATTAATAAGAAAAGAATGGCTGCCTTATGAGTTACATAAATTTGGTATTTTAGCTCTCGTATTATTCAGCTTTACACTCTCAAACCACTTAAGCCACGAGTCAGGCTTATTAGCTGTCACCGTGTTTGGTATTTGGCTAGCTAATCAAGACGACCTGGAAATTGATTCAGTGCTCGAGTTTAAAGAAGATCTATCGATGATTTTAATCTCGAGTCTGTTCATTTTATTAGCTGCGAGGTTGGAGATTAGCGACTTAATGTTACTTGGGCTAAACACTGTCGTATTTATCGCTATTGTACTTTTTGTCGCGCGCCCTATTTGCATTGCTGTTTCGACATTTAATTCTGATTTGTCTTTCAAATCTAGAGTTTTATTATCATGGATAGCACCAAGAGGTATAGTCGCAGCAGCTGTCGGCTCAGTTTTTGCCTTAAGCATGATTGAAAAAGGTATACCTGATGCAGAGAAAATAGTCCCCCTAATCTTTACTGTCATTATAGTGACAGTGGTTTTACAAAGCCTAACCGCGACACCATTTGCCAAATTTTTAGGTGTACGTCAGCCCAGTCCAAATACATTGCTTATTATCGGCGCTAATCATGTTGCTCGTGCAATAGCCAAAGGTTTGCAAGAGCAAAATATCAGTGTGCATCTATCAGATCCTGCATGGGAGAACTGCAAAATGGCTAGGATGGATGGCCTGCAATGTTACTATGGCAATCCGCAATCAGAACATGCTGAACGCTACTTGCCTATGACGCAGCTTTGTAAAGTCCTCGCTTTATCTCCAAACCGACATCATAACGCGTTAGGGGTACAATACTTTTCTCACTTACTCAATGAGCAAAATGTATTCTCTTTACGTTCGTCAACGAACCATGCAAAAGCGAATAAAGACAGTGCAACCTTTTTATCACGACAAATACTGTTCGGTGAACAAGGTAGCTTTGCAAAGCTCAGTAGCTTAATTTCAAAAGGTGGCAAAATTAGCTCTACTAAGCTCACTGAAGAGTTTAACTGGCAGCAATATCAAGAAGTGAACAAAGAAGCCGTGCCTTTATTCATCATTGAAGAAAAAGGCAAAGATGAAGATAAGATTGATATTAGGCCTTTTATTAGCGAACAAAAGTATGTACCTAAAGAAGGTGACAAAATCGTGGCCCTTCAGCCACCTAAAATGAGTGTGCTTAAAGAGTCTTACCTACAAAATGAATCTGAAGCAGTGAGCTAATTAACTGCGCTTAATCGAGTTGCAATGGCTTCCATAGTTACATTGGAAGCCTAGCTCGACGTACAACACTCGCGGGCATCTTTTTAGCTAGATTCGCCAAAGCGAGTTCTATTTGCTTGTGCATTTTCTTATCTGCAACTACCGAATGAAATAACCATCGATAGGCATCTTCATAATCTCGAGGACTTCCATGACCCTCATTAAACAAGCGCACTAAACGCATTTGTGCTTTTAAGTTACCTTGAGCAGCCGCTTCTCTTAGATAGGTGATTGCCAGTGCTTTATCGGCTTGTACCAACTGCCCGATATCATAATATCGACCTAGCTGCTCTAGTGCGCTTGCAAGCCCTTGCTCAGCAGCTTGTTTCATATAATGTAAGCCAAGCTCTACATTGCGGTCTACACACACAGCATAGGCAAGCATATCACCGTATAAAAATTGATATGAGGGCAAAGCCATGGTTTCAGCGCGCGCTTCGATATCTTGCACCAATTGGCACTCATCATCTTTAACGCGTTTTAAATGCTGATTCTTTTTGATTAGTTCAATAAGTTCAGCCTGAGTGTAAAGCGGCACCGCTTTTAGCTCTTCTTGCACAGCAAAAGAAAACTGACTGACCGAGGCTAATAACAAGCCGATTAAATGACGCTTTTTAAACATAAACACTCAACCCAAACAAATAACAGTCAAATCATTCAATAAATATACCAAAGTTCAGAGGTCATGAAAGAGCAGGCACAAAAAAAGCTGCCGAAGCAGCTTTTTTTAAACAAGATTGAATTACGCACCAAATGGGTTACGAACAATCATTGTTTCGATACGGTCTGGACCTGTAGAGATAATATCTACTGGTACGCCTGTGATCTCTTCGATACGCTTGATGTAGTTGATAGCCGCTTCAGGAAGCTGCTCTACTGACGTTGCACCGAATGTATTTTCAGACCAACCTGGCATTTCTTCGTAAACAGGTGTTACTTTCTCGTAGCCTTCAGCCGCAAGAGGTGTAACGTTTGTTACTGTGCCGTCTTCTAACTGGTAACCAGTACAGATCTTGATCGTTTCAACACCATCAAGTACGTCAAGTTTAGTTAAACAGAAGCCTGAAATTGAGTTGATCTGTACAGCGCGACGCATTGCAACCGCATCAAACCAACCAGTACGACGTAAACGACCTGTAGTCGCGCCGAACTCGTGACCTTTATCACCCAAGTGCTTACCTACTGGATCTTGCTTATCAAGACCATCGTAAAGCTCTGTAGGGAATGGACCTGAACCTACACGCGTTGTGTAAGCTTTAACAATACCAAGTACGTAGTCTAGGTTAAGTGGACCAAAACCTGCACCAGTCGCAACACCACCAGCAGTCGTGTTTGACGATGTTACATACGGGTAAGTACCGTGGTCGATATCAAGAAGTGTACCTTGAGCACCTTCAAATAAGATGTTGTCACCAGCTTCACGAGTTTGATCAAGTAGCTCAGTTACATCTACAACCATTGCTTTTAAGATATCAGCAACAGCCATTGCATCATCATAAGTCTTCTGGAAGTCAACAGGATCTACTTTGTAGTAGTTAACTAACGTGAAGTTGTGGTACTCAAGAATTTCTTTAAGTTTTGCAGCAAACTGCTCTGGGTTGAATAAATCACCTACGCGAAGACCGCGACGAGCAACCTTATCTTCGTACGCTGGACCAATACCACGGCCAGTTGTACCAATCGCTTTTTCACCACGCGCTAACTCACGCGCTTGGTCTAGAGCTACATGGTAAGGCAAGATCAGAGGACATGCTTCACTGATAAGAAGACGTTCACGAACTGGTACACCACGCTCTTCAAGCATACCAACTTCTTTCATTAATGCATCTGGTGCTAGTACTACACCATTACCAATTACACACTTAACGTTATCACGTAAGATACCTGATGGAATTAAGTGTAAAACTGTTTTCTCACCATTGATCACCAAAGTATGACCCGCGTTGTGGCCACCTTGATAACGCACAACAAGAGAAGCTTTATCTGTTAGTAGATCAACTACTTTACCTTTACCTTCGTCACCCCATTGGGTGCCTAGTACAACGACGTTTTTACCCATTGCAATATCACTTAGAAAAAATTAGGCGAGGATTTTACCAGAAAATGACAACGAAGATAACCGTAAAAGTGGTATTTTTTCTGTACTGTGAGCTCGAAAAAAACAATGTTTTGAAATGCAACAAAAAAGCCCTGAAAATTTCAGGGCTTTTTATTTAGAAAGTGACGGAAATTACTTCGCGCCTTTCGCATCCTTCATGTAATCAAAGAACTCACTATCTGGTGACAACACCATAACATCGCCTTTGTTATTGAAGGTTTTCTTATACGCTTCTAGTGAACGAACGAAACCGAAGAATTCCGCATCTTTGTTGTATGCATCAGCATAGATTTTTGCTGCTGTTGCATCGCCTTCACCTCGTACGCTTCGCGCATTACGTTCAGCATCAGCCAACATAACCGTCACTCGACGATCTACTTCTGCACGAATGGTTTCAGCTTTCTCTTGACCTTCCGAACGGTGCTCTTTAGCAACTGCTGTACGCTCAGCACGCATACGACGGAAGATAGATTCACTGACTTCGTTAGGTAAATTGATTTGCTTAACACGCACGTCTAACACTTCAATACCTAACTCTTTGGCACTTTCAGATGCTTGAACTAACGCTTCTTCCATTAATTCACTACGCTCGCCAGAAACAATTTCTTTAATTGTACGGTTACCGAAGTTAGTTCTTAGGCCGTTGTTCACTTTTTGCTTAAGAAGTGTTTCAGCATATTGCTTATCACCACGGGCACGCAGATAGTAAGCGCTGAAATCATTCACTCGCCATTTTACAAACGAATCAACGATTAAGTCTTTTTTCTCGCTTGTTACGAAACGGTCAGGTGAACCATCTAAAGTCTGAATACGCGCATCTAAACGACGTACTTGACTAAAGAATGGTACTTTAAAGTGTAAACCTGGACCGTAAACAACCGCATTGTCATCACTGTCTTTTTGTACTTTACTGAAAAGTAATACAATCGCGCGCTGACCCTCTGTCACCACAAACACTGATGAAAACGACATCAATACGGCAACAATCAAGAGGATAGTACTAAAATTTCTCATTATGATTATCTCCCGTTATTGAATCTGTCGTTTGAGAAACGATCGTTAGTGCTATTTACCGAGCTATTGTTACGCGAATTGCCTAACGTCTGGCGAAGCTGGTTAATATCGTTTGCACTCGGTAAAGTTACCGTATTTTGACGACCACTATTTTGCATGATCTTATCCAGTGGTAGATACATCATGTTGTTACCACCTTTTACATCAACAAGTACTTTGCTGCTACTGCCAAGTACTTCTTCCATCATGTCGATGTATAGACGCTGGCGCGTGACTTCTTTAGCAGCTTGATACTCAGGTAGTAACTGTTCGAATCGAGCTACTTCACCCTGCGCTTCAAGAATAATACGCTCTTTATAACCTTCAGCTTCTTGCGTCATACGAGTAACTTGACCACGTGCACGCGGCTCGATTTCTCTTTCGTATGCTTCAGCTTCACGAATGAAACGTTCTTCATCTTCTTGTGCCGCAATCGCATCATCAAATGCATCTTTTACTTCAGCCGGTGGACGAGAGTCCTTAAAGTTCACATCAGTAACGATTAAACCAAGATTATAAGGTTCAATAATCTTGTTAAGCTCGTCCCATGTACGCTGACGAACGACTTCACGACCTGTCGTTAATACTTGGTCCATGCGAGAATGACCAACAACATAGCGAAGTGCGCTGTCTAGAGCCTGCTGTAAGCTATGATCAGCATCAGTCACACTGAAGCGATAAAGCGTTGGGTCAATAACACGATACTGAACTTCAAACTCAACACTCACTACGTTTTCATCTTCTGTCAGCATAAAACCTGATGCAGATAAAGAACGAACCGCTTCAATATCAATTGGAATAACTTGCTCGATAAATGTTGCTTTCCAACGAAGGCCCGGCTCAGCAATTCGATCGAATTTACCAAATTGCAAAACGATGCCTCGCTCAGCTTCTTTTACGGTATAAATACCACTAAGCGCCCAAACGACAATAGCAATTAGCAGAACAAAAGTAATACCCGCACCGCCTAAGCCGCCGTTACTACCACCAGGTTTGCCGCCAAAAATACCGCCAAACTTATCGCCGAATTTACGGAATACTTCGTCAAGATCGGGTGGGCCTTGATCTTTACCACCGCGGTTTTTCCACGGATCGTTATCATTGCCATTCTTACCCGGCTCATTCCAGGCCATAGCTATACTCCATTGTTATCTAAAATGAATTAAGTTAAATCTAACAAATATCTCGCATTACTCATACATTTATGCGAAGAAAATCGTAACAGTCTTTGTTTAATCCGAAACGATGAACTGCTCGATGATTGCGCCTTGCTCTTTTTTCAGCTTTTCCCAATCGACTTGAGGAATACGCACATCTAGCAACCAATTACCTTGTTCATCAAAGTTTTCTTGCTTTACGCCATTTAAATTAAATAGTGCACCACGTAACTTACCAGACGCCGGGGGCAAACAAAGCGTGTGAGCAAACACTTTTTTTGCCAATAACTTAGAGATAGCCTCTAATAGTAGCTCAGTGCCCTCACCTGTTTGCGCTGACAACCAAACTCGGATTGGTACGCCTTCGTCATTAAAATCGATCCGAGGTTTCACATCTTCGAGTAAATCAATTTTGTTATAGACTAAAAGTTGTGGAATTTCATCTGCTTCAATCTCTTTGAGAACCGATTGTACCTCTTCTATGTTCTCTTTTCTTCTGCTGTCTGCAACATCAATAACATGTAATTGAAGATCGGCCTCACGCGTTTCAGTTAATGTTGCTTTAAACGCTGCAACTAAGTCATGAGGAAGATGGCGAATAAATCCAACTGTATCGGCAAAAATAGTCGGCCCAATATCTTCTATCTCTAACTTTCTGAGAGTCGGATCTAGCGTCGCAAAGAGCTGATCAGCCGCGTAAACCTCAGCATTGGTAACAAAGTTGAACAAACTTGATTTGCCTGCATTGGTATAACCAACTAGCGAAACTGTAGGTACTTCATTTCTACTGCGAGCTCGACGCCCTTGTTCACGCACCGTGGCAACTTTTTCTAGCCGCTTACGGATACTTTTAATACGCTCTCTAAGCAATCGACGGTCTGTTTCTAATTGGGTTTCACCCGGGCCCCTTAAACCGATACCGCCTTTTTGGCGTTCAAGGTGGGTCCAGCCGCGGATCAGTCGAGTTGAAATATGTCTGAGTTGAGCAAGCTCAACTTGCAGCTTACCTTCATGCGTACGTGCTCTCTGCGCAAAAATATCTAAGATCAGCGTAGTTCTGTCTAAAACACGACACTTACAGATGCTCTCTAGGTTTCTTTCTTGAGAGGGGCTGAGTTGGTGGTTAAAGATGATGACATCTGCATTGTGGATTTTGACAATCTCAGCAATTTCTTCTGCTTTACCTGTTCCGACAAAAAGCTTGGCATGCGGTGCTTGGCGACTGCCTTGCACAACCGCCAAACTTCTAACACCAGCAGAAGATACCAACATTTCTAATTCTTTGAGATCTTCTCGATCTCCTTCATTTTGAAAGTCGATATGAACTAAGATTGCCTGTTCGCCGGCTTCATAACGGTCAAACAAGCATTACGCTCCTAATAAATTAATAATTACCTTCTTCGCTACCTGAGTTATCTGAGCTTTCACCGCCTTGAGCAGATTGAAAGTTTACTGCTCTAGCAGGTACAACTGTTGAGATAGCGTGTTTGTAAACCATTTGGTTCACTGTATTTTCAAGTAAGATTACGAATTGATCGAAAGATTGGATCTTACCTTGTAATTTGATGCCGTTAACTAAAAAAATTGAAACAGGAATGCGTTCACGACGTAATACATTCAAAAATGGGTCTTGTAAAGATTGGCCTTTTGCCATTGTCTTATCCTTCGTTTTAGGTGTTATTATATTTTCTTTGTTGAGAAAACTCGAACAGCTTGATTTATCAACTACTAATAGCTTAGCGAAGTTAGAACACGTTGCAAGTTTTCTTGCGAATCTGTCTCTAACCAAGTCACGTTTGGCCATCCCCTCAACCAAGTTAATTGTCGCTTTGCTAATTGTCTAGTTGCAGCGACTCCTTTAAATAACATTTCATCGTGATCGTATTCGCCGGCTAAGTGTTCCCACATCTGTCGATACCCAACACAACGTATCGACGGTAGATCTAAATGCAGGTCTTCTCGCTGATATAGGGCCAAAACTTCATTTTTAAACCCCTGATCTAGCATTATTTTAAATCTTTTTTCGATTCTTTCATGTAATACTTTACGGTCACTCGGCGCGATAGCAAACTGATGAAAAGTATAAGGTAGCTCTGGTTGCTTTTGTTGTTGTAACTCCGTCATAGTTTTACCTGTTAAGCGGTAAACCTCTAACGCTCTATTAATACGCTGAGAATCATTTTCACTGATCTTTGCTGCAGCTTCTGGGTCAACTTCAGTCAAAAGTGCATGAAGTGCAGGCCAACCAAGTTCATTGGCCTCTTTTTCAAGCTGCGCACGCACCTTTTCATCGGCTTCTGGCAAAGGTGATAAGCCTTCAATTAAGCCTTTGAAGTACATCATGGTGCCACCAACCAATATAGGCACCTTGCCTTTTGCGTGCAATGCATCGATACATGCAATGGCATCGCGTCTAAATTCAGCCACCGAATAACTTTCTTTTGGATCGATTAAATCTATTAACTTATGCGGTGCTTGTGCTAATTCATCGGCATTGGGTTTTGCCGTACCAATATCCATGCCTTTATACACAAGCGCAGAATCAACACTAATAATTTCTGTATCTAAATGCTGGCACAACTCAATGGCCAGTGCTGTTTTACCAGCAGCTGTTGGCCCCATAAGGGTAATAACCGGTAACTTACTCACTTTGAGCCTTGTTCTAAAATTGTTTTAAACATACTGCTATCTAGTTTAACCGCTTTTGCCTGCATTGCTGATAGACATTCTGAATTCTGTTGTAATTTTATTTGTACTTTCGCAAAGCTATCAGTGGCAAAATAGCCGTTTGGTGTTTGTTCACACAACCATTCTAACCACATATCAAGACTATTGGGTGATTTTTCACAACAATCAATCACTCTGTTTATCAGCTCAGCCACATCAATGCTATAGAGGTTTAGTGGTAACTTTTTTACCATCGCATATTTTTCAAAAAACTGAATATCAAAACCTAACAGAGTTAACCAAGATTGATGTTGTTCGAGCTGTTGCTTTGGCTCAATGCCTAGATTCACTCGCACAGGTAATAGCAGAGCTTTCCCTGCTAATGCCGCGTCTTGTTCTATTTCTGCTTGCCAGTAAGCTAACAAAGCATACTTGTAATGGCTTAACAGAACCTGACTTTGCTTTCTCAAGATAACCATACCTTCAGCTAAAGGCATCAAATCAACCACCGCAAGCGCGACCCCACTTTCTGGTTGTGTAAGCTCATTACCTTGCGAGGTGACCTGACTTTGCGGCGCAAGAGCTTGATAAAACTCATTCGCATCATACTGATGTTGAACCTGTTCAGATGAGCGTGATGATGAGCCAGAATTGCCTCCACTCGCTGAACCGCCCCTTGCACCCGAATCATAGCTGGAACTTGCACTTCTCCTGCCTTCAGAGCTTGGCGTAAAATCAAACCCAGCAGGCGCAGAAACGAGCGGGTCGTACACTGGCGTCAATTCTGAGCGGTAATTATCATTGTGAATATCAGTGACTTTATTTACTTCAGGCTCAGAAGAAAAAGCGCTCTGCTCAGGCATAAATACAGCCTGCTTAACCGCCTGGACAATAAAGTCATGAACCAGACGGGCTTGATGAAAACGTACTTCATGTTTTGCAGGATGAACGTTTACATCGACTTGCCTTGGGTCTAATTCTAAATAAATCACAAAGCTTGGTAACTCAATTTGCCCAACCTGCTCTTCAAACGCTTGACGAATGGCATGCAAGATAAGCTTATCTCGCATCATACGACCATTCACATAAGTGTATTGCGAACTACCATTATCACCACAGGGTAATACCCAACCGTATAGCTTTAACCCTTCTGCACCAGATTCAATATAAGCCGCATCAGTTGCAAATGCTTTTCCTGCCACTTGTGCAACCCGATCTGTACCTTGCTCAGGCGTTCTAGCTCGGTATTGTCTCACTACTTTTTTGTTATGCGTTAAAGTAATCGCTATATCAAAACGACTTAAAGCAATGCGCTTCACAAGCTCATCAATATGACTGAACTCCGTTTTTTCAGTGCGCAAAAATTTACGGCGAGCTGGGGTGTTAAAAAATAAATCTTTAACTTCAATTGTGGTGCCGTTCGGGTGTGCTGTAGGTTGAACTTGCACTGACATATCTCGACCTTCAGCAAAGGCTTGCCACGCAGTTTCTTGCTCCGCGGGTTTTGAGCTCAAAGTCAGTCGCGACACCGAACTGATAGAAGCCAATGCTTCACCACGAAACCCTAACGAAGATATACACTCTAAATCGTCCAAGCTTTTTAATTTACTGGTTGCATGGCGTGAAAGCGCCAAGGTCAGCTCATCTTTAACAATACCACGCCCATTGTCGCGAATACGGATCAGCTTATGACCCCCGCGCTCAATATCAATGGTGATCCGAGTAGCTCCCGCATCAATACTATTTTCTACTAACTCTTTTACGACAGATGCAGGTCTTTCAACTACTTCACCAGCAGCAATTTGGTTAGCTAAACGAGCGGGTAAAATTTCAATATTCATCAACAGCTACACTTTTGGGATCATCAAAACTTGACCGATATATAAGGTATTTTTATTTAGCTTATTGGCCTTTTTCAGCGCCGAGACAGTGGTGCCATAACGCTTGGCTAATAAACTTAAAGACTCACCACTTTTAACTTTATGTTGCAGCGGCTTATTTTCTTTTAGTCGAGCAAATAAAGAGTCATCTGGGGGATTCTTTTGGTAGTAACCGCGAATTGATTTAAAAATTGCCCGAGCCAATCTCTCTTGGTGTCTTGCTGATTTTAATAGCTTTTCTTCTTTGGGATTTGAAATAAAACCCGTTTCAACCAAAATAGAGGGTATATCAGGTGACTTTAATACCCCAAAGTTCGCTGCTTGCGGTGTCTTTTTGTGTAGTTTTGATACTTTTTTCAGCTCTCTGACCACCTCTTCCGCAACAGTAAAACCGGTTTTCATCGAGTGATCCATCGACATATCTAACAGTGCTTTTGCTAGATAACGCTCATTCGCTGTATCTTTTATCAAATCAGCGGCACCACCCAAAAGCTGAGAATGCTTTTCTCTATCTTCTAACCATTTACCAATCTCAGAATTCGCACGACGCAATGATAGCACCCAAACTGATGTACCGTTCGGCTCTGGACGAGTGAATGCGTCCGCGTGAATAGACACGAAGAAATCTGCACGTTTTTGTCTTGCCTTAGATGTTCGCGTATTTAGTTTTAAGAAGTAATCACCTGTACGGGTTAACCTTGCTTGCATGCCTGGCTCAGCATCGACCATACGTGCTAGCCTCTTTGCAATTGGCAGGGTCACATTTTTTTCATAGGTGCCTGACGGGCCGATTGAGCCCGGATCTTCGCCACCATGGCCTGCATCAATAGCAATAATGATATCTCTATCACTCACTCGTTCTTTTTTCTTGCGATTGTCTGTCGCTTCTATGCTTTTTTGTTTACCGTATAGGTCAATAACCAGACGGTTTTTATAAGGCCCCGTGGGAGCGAGCGCAAAAATAACGGGTTTAGCTGAGCGAGTAAGGTCAAAAACTAATCGTGTGCTTTTCGAACTTTTAGGTTTGCTGTAACGAAGCTTCGAGAGCACACGGTGTTCTTTTGGAATACTAGGTAGCTTGTTGTGTTTTTTCGTATCCTCTAAATCAACCACTAAGCGCAAAGGGTTTTGCAGCATAAAATAGCTGAATTCAGGTTTAGCCGACATATCAAGTACCACTCGAGTACTCTCTGGAGAAGGCCAGACTCGGATCCCATCTATGCTGTTTTTTGCCCACGCCGAAACACTCAGCAACAGGCTAAAAATAAGACTTAACTGTATTGTTTTAATTATTCTTAAGTTGTTCATCATTTTGTAGTGTATTTAACAGCTCAATACCACGTTCAGATCCAGCCTCTATACTGATCTGTCTTTGTTCCCCTTGGTACTGCATCGTAATATTAAAATCTGGCTTCGGAATAAAACCTTCCCCCTTTTCTGGCCATTCAATCACGCAAATAGCCGCAGGGTCGAAGTAATCTCGTATCCCCATGTATTCTAATTCTTCAGGGTCACCCAGGCGATATAAATCGAAGTGATAAACCGAACACAGTTCAAGCTCATAAGGTTCGACTAGCGTATATGTTGGACTCTTAACCTTACCTTGATGACCTAGGCCCTGCACAATACCGCGGGTTAGGGTGGTTTTTCCTGCCCCTAAATCGCCATGCAAAAAAATCACAGCGCCTTTTTTTACCACCTTAGCAAGCGTGCCACCCATAGCAACCGTTGCCGCTTCATCTTCTAACAATAAAGTAAACGTATTACGCATGTTTATCCTAATAAACGTCGAATATAAACGAATAAATCACTGGCCAATAACCCTTTCTCACCATCTTTGGCTGCCATTTGAGCTGCCAAACCGTGCAAATACACACCAAGCTGTGCAGCTTTGAAAGGAGTCATACCTTGAGCAATCAAAGCAGCAATCATACCAGATAATACATCTCCCATCCCAGCACTGGCCATTGCGGGTGTTCCTGAGCGATTAATTGTTAGACAATCGTCATTGAATATCAGACTTCCCGGCCCTTTTAATACGATAGACGCCGTATATTTCTCATGGAGAGATTTAACAACATCAAAGCGGGCAGCTAGATTACTCGAGCCGCCAAGCAAGCGCCGAGCTTCGCCAATATGCGGTGTTAGCACACTGTTTGATAATTGCATTGGTCGCTCAGACAAAAGATTTAAACCATCAGCATCAATCACCTTAGGTCCAGTAAACATGCTTGCAGTAGCAAACAACATTTTTGCCCAAGTAGACTGACCTAACCCCGGTCCAATCACTAAGACATCAACTTTTGCAATTAGTGCCTTTAAATCTTGTTCACTTTCAATACCGTGAACCATTAATTCGTATCGGCCTTGCAATACTATGGCAACGTTATCAGGATGAGTTGCAACACTCACTAATCCTGCACCCGCTCTTAAGCATGCTTCTGCAGCAAGCCTAATCGCACCTGCCATCCCTTGACCGCCACCGATCAAAAGCACATGACCACATTGATTTTTATAGCTATCAATGGCGCGAATAGGCCGCAAAGCAAGTTGATTTTGTTGACTAGGATAATTTGCGGTTGGCTTTACAAGTTCAGAAAATGCCTCTGCAATCCCCAGCTCAGCTAAGTAAAGTCGCCCGCAGTGCGCGACCGCTTTACCTGTTAAAAGCCCTTGTTTTAAAGCGATAAAAGTTAATGTTGTATCAGCTTTAAAAGCCCCTTCTGCTACTACAGAGGTGTTAGCATTCACACCACTCGGTACATCAATACTGACTTTATGGGCTAAGCTTCTCTCGCATTGTTTGAAAATAGCTAAAAGTGGCGAACTTAACTCCCCTTTAAATCCGGTGCCAAAAACACCGTCAACAATCACGTCAAACTCATCTTGCTGAGGCCAACCTGCACTGAATTCAACTTCACATGATTTAGCATGCTGGTAAGCTTTTAACGCATCGCCTTGTAGCAAGTTGGTAGGAAACACACTGTAAACCACAACTTCTCGACCAGTTTGGTGCAAATGCGTCGCCAGCAAATATGCATCTCCCGCATTATTGCCTTTGCCGGCCAAAATCAAAATGCGGTTAGCTTCAACAAATTCTAAATCAAATAAGTTGAATAACGCCTCTCCGGCTCGTTGCATTAATTGCCATAACGATAAGCCTACTTTCTCCGCGGCCTGTGCTTCGTGTGCCTGCACTTGTTGGGCGAGATACGCGTATTGTGGTAAATTAGCGGTGTATTTAGCTTCCAAGATTATGATTCCGTGACTGCCACTAAGATTGATTATATTGAACTTGCTGCAAAAATTAAGCAATGGGGAAAAGAATTTGGCTTTGCCGAAGTTGGGATCACTGATATTGACCTCAGTGAGCATGAAGCCCAATTACAGCGTTGGCTGGATAAAGGTTACCATGGTGAAATGAGCTACATGGCTGCGCACGGCATGAAGCGAGCTAGACCAGCCGAATTGGTACCTGGAACGCAGCGCATCATCAGTGTAAAAATGAACTATTTACCACCCGAAGCAAGCTTTGCTAAGGCACTCGCAAATAAAGACACCGCATACATTAGTCGTTATGCACTAGGCCGCGATTATCATAAAGTGATCCGCAATAAATTAAAGAAGCTAGGACAAAAAATTGAGCAAGAAGTTGGACAGCTTGGCTTTCGCCCTTTTGTTGATTCTGCGCCTGTCTTAGAACGCCAACTCGCCGAAAAAGCAGGACTCGGTTGGCGAGGTAAAAACAGTTTATTAATCAATAAGCAAGCTGGTTCTTGGTTTTTCTTAGGTGAGCTATTTGTTGATCTCCCGCTGCCTGTTGATGAGCCAAATAACGAAGAAGGCTGTGGAAAATGCACAGCCTGTTTAACACTGTGCCCAACGGGTGCCATTGTTGAGCCTTACGTCGTCGATGCGCGAAAGTGTATTTCATATTTAACCATTGAACTGCAAGGCCCAATACCAGAGCAATATCGCCCATTGTTAGGGAATCGCGTCTATGGCTGCGATGATTGCCAATTGGTTTGTCCTTGGAATCGCTTTGGCCAACTCACTTCAGAAGATGATTTTGCGCCACGTAAAAATCTTAAAGATCAAGAGCTCATAACATTGTTTAATTGGAACGAAGAAACGTTTCTCAAAAATACCGAAGGCAGCCCGATCCGTCGTATTGGATTTGAGCGCTGGCAAAGAAATTTAGCGGTTGGCCTAGGGAACGCGCCATTCAGTGCAGTCATTATCGAGACCCTTGAAAAAGCAAAGAGCGACAGTTCTGAGTTAGTCAAAGAACATATTGAGTGGGCATTAAAGCAACAAAGACAAAAACAGAATGAAATAGATAGAAAGCAAGCGCGGCTGATCCGTATTATTGAAAAAGGCCTACCGCGCGATGCTTAGAGAAATAAGTAGTGAGTAGTCACTAGTCACTTGAGAGTGCAGACTCACTACTTCTTATTAATTAAAGATAAGTCTGCTTCGATCTCAGAAAAAGCCGCGCGTACTTTCGTAATTGACTCTTCGCGCGCCACTGAATTTTGAATAGCCTCATCAACGTTGCTAAAAATAAACACTTCTTGGTCTTCATCTAAGCCCATGGTTGGAATGCGGTTTTCAAACTGCTCTTGTAAAGAACGAAACACCTCTTCATTGTGCTTACGATTATCGTCCAGCAAAGTCATCAAGCCCGTAAATTTACTGTGCACCATTGAAATGACTTCAGACAAATTACGCTGCTGATCTTCTAACTCTTTTCTAGTTAAGATAGACAGCAATTGCTGTTCGGTGACACTCACAATAAAGCAAATATGATCACGAATACGACCATGCTTAGCCTCATCGTCTTCAGGCATGTTGAGGATCAATAAACTCAAATTTTCGTAGTTAACTAAAATTCGGTTTTGGAATTCGTGTAAGCGGCCTTTGGATTTTAGAATTTCGAATAACTCTAAAACAATTGGAGAGCATAACCCAGAAGACGCAAAGTGATTTCTTTCACCGCCAATTCTAAGCTCCATATTACAGTTCAAGCCGAAACTAGACAGGCAACTGATCAGTGCTTGGGCAAGCTCTGTTACGTCATCAATTTGGCCAATTTGCTCAATATAATTAACGATTTGGCCCATTTCGCTGCTGGTCGCCATAGCGCTAAAAGCAGTACTGGTCGCATCTTCTACTTGCTGCTCAAGACTTTCTTTTTCAAGTAATATCTGGCCTAAATTACTTAATTTACTCTTGAGCTCGCCATGAGCAAATGGTTTAACAATATAATCTTCTGCGCCAACCGAATACCCTTCCATACGCTCTTCCACAGAACCACGTGCAGACACAAACATGACGACAATGTCTTTGGTTGCTGGGTTGGCTTTAATTTTACGACAGACTTCATAGCCATCCATGCCCGGCATACTCACATCTAGCAAGACCACTTGAGGAGAAAATGACTCTAAGACTTCCAAACATTCAGGACCACTCTCAGCAGTCACTAATTGTAAATCTAGGTCTTCTAATATTTCTTCAATGATCTCTAAGTTAAATGGTTCGTCATCTACGGCCAAAATTCGCTGTAATGCCATTGTCTATTCCCTTTTCTGAATACCGTTAGAATAGTTATAGTCTTGGTTTTAAAAGTTTGCTAAACCAATCATGAGTTTTGTTTCTCTAATGGTAACTCAATCAATACCGTCGCACCGCCATTTTTATTGTTCTGCGCGCAAATATAACCCTTATGTAGTAGTATAAATTCTTTACAAATAGCCAAACCAAGGCCCGTCCCGCCTGCACCACTATTTGTTTTACTACTCTGCACAAATTTAGAGAATACTTGCTCTAGCTCTTCTTCAGGAATGCCAACACCGTGATCACTGATGGCAATACTGACTTTGTCTTCATCTAAATTAATAGATACACCGACTTCACTATCATGTGGGCTAAATTTAAGCGCATTGCCTAATAAGTTCCTCATAACTTGATTCAACTGTTCTTGATCACAGAAAAGCGGTAACCGATCAACAGGAGAATTCACGCGTATTTGTATGCCTTTTTCCATTGCCGAGCCAGCAACATCCTCAATCCCCGTTTTAATAATGGTCATCAAATCATGATTACCCGGGTTGAATGGAAAGTGGCCAGCATCGAGTTTAGACAAGTCTAATAAGTTATTGAGTAAAAGCAGTAGCCGCTCACCACTGGTTTCTATCCTAGATAAGTATTTAGTGAGCTTATCAACAGGGGTTTCACCTGCGCTTAATTTATCTAACCCAAAGCGAGCAAAACTTAAGATAGAATGCATAGGTGTACGTAATTCATGAGACATATTAGCTAAAAACTCAGACTTACTTTGGTTCGCAGCCTCAGCGTCATCTTTCGCTTTTTGTAATTGTGCAGTACGAGCTTGAACCTCTGCCTCTAGTACTTCTTTCGCTTCTTCTAATAACTGTTGTTTTTTCTTTAACTGGGTAACATTTTTTAAGATAACAGCAAATGCCATCTCACCATGATGGTCTATCTCAGTGAAAGTCCCCATTAGAGGAATGGCGCCATTTTCTCTTGGAAGGAGTAACTCAAAATTAAAATGACGATGCGCCCCAACATCTTTAATGGCCTCTTTTAACCCAGAAGCTGTTTCAGCGTCAAACAACTCAAAAATAGAATGCTCTGGCAAGTTCTCAGGCGATAACTGCAATAGCTCGCCACAAGCGTCATTGGCTTCGATTATTTTGCCAGAACGTGAAAAAAGCATGATTGGGTCTGGCGTATGTTTATAAATCACTCTGAGTAAGCTATCACGTTCAATTAACGCGTCGACCGTATCTTGTAATCGCTCTACTAACTCTTGATTATGTCGCTTGAGTAACTCTGTCTGCCAAAGCTTATGAAGTGATTGTAACAACTCACTTTCATCAAACGGCTTGATAAGTACATCTTCCACGCCTTGACGAATGGCTTCCATCATATCCACTTGATTGGCTCTTGAGGTAAACAACAAGCAACGACAATTAGGATGATTCACTTTAAGCGCATTAAACACTTCAAGGCCTGTCCCCTGCTCTAAGTTAAAGTCACTGATCAACAAATCCACTTCATTAGATTGCGCTAAGGTCAATGCTTCTTGCTTATCATGGGCTGTAATTACCGATAGCTGCGCACCGCGCAGGCTCGTCGCCAGCATTTCCAAACGCTCATGATAATGATCAACCAGTAGCACTTTTGGCAGTACTAAACGAGAGTCAATGCCCACTTCAAGAACACGTTCAAGTAAGTTGGTAATTTCTTTGTTGGCAAAAAACGGATAAATGACAATCCCATTCGGTAACGCTCTATTAAACTGGCTGAAAACTTGAAGGTGTCCGGTGTTATCAGGCTTAGGCGCGAGTAAAATTAACTTGGGGTGGGCTCTCAATACAGAGAGTGAATCTAAATACTCACTTGGGATCCCATGAGCAATTGCCACTACAGCGTATTGGTTAAAGTCAAAATCGTCATTTAACATGCGATAATGAATATGCTCAACCTCACCACCCAAAAGTTCAAACAACACCTTTAGGCGCATTGCTAACACGCTATTACTGTCAATAATCAGAATTTTATTCGACATATATTTTTCTTAATTTCACACACCAATTTATCTAAAAGATAGAAATTGACTGAACTCAAACCTGAGCAAATTATTGATCGTAACGGTCGATCACAAATGCTTCCCTAGAATAGTCAAACTATAAGTCTGATCATCCATTTCTGCCACTTCCGGAAATTCCCCCCACACAGTAAAGTCTTGCTGCTCAAATAACTTGATACTAGGAATATTATGAGAAAAAACAAATCCAAGAAGTACTCTTAAACCAATCTCGCGAGCATGACTTTGTGCAAACTCTAATAATATTTTGCCCAGTCCCTGCCCTCGGGCTTTTTGCGTTATATAAATGCTGATTTCTTTACACTTTTGATAAGCTGGTCGCCCATAAAAATCTTTATAACTCAGCCAGCCAAGTACTTTATTTTCATCGCAATATACAAAAATAGGCGACGATGTATTGTGACTCGCAAACCAAGCTCTTCTAGACTCAACAGTGACAGGCTGTGTATCGGCTGTCACCATCCGACTGGCGACCGTTTCGTTATAAATTGCAACTATGGCCTCTAAATCAGATGCTTGTGCATAGCGAATATTCATTACTTTTACTCTACAATGATCGTGGCTGACTAAAAAAACGTATCTTAAACCAGCCAAATTAAAAAAGGGAAACCCTATGTGTAAGTATTTATTAAGCCTTATGATTTTTTTCAGCTCACTCTTCTCGATCACCGTTCAAGCTGAAACGTGTGATGATTTTACGAATGTATCAATGAGAAAGTTACATTCTGAAGAGTCTGTTAATTTTTGCGAATTTAAAGATAAGCCATTACTGATAGTTAACACGGCAAGTAATTGCGGTTTTACTGACCAATTTAAAGACTTAGAAGCTTTGCATAAAAAATATAAAGACCAAGGCTTAGTTGTCATTGGTTTTCCGAGCGATGACTTTTTTCAAGAAGAAAATGATGAAGCCGATACTGCAGAAGTTTGCTTCGTGAATTATGGGGTCACTTTTACCATGTTAGCGACTACAGCTGTACGTGGGGATGATGCGAACCCAATTTTTAAACACCTGAATGCTCAAACTAGTTCACCTAATTGGAATTTTTACAAATATTTAGTTTCAGCTGATCGCAAAACTGTGCAGAGATTTAACAGCCGCACAAAGCCACTTTCGGCTAATTTAACGCAAGCAATTGAAAATTCGCTGTAATCGTTGCACCAGAAAAAATAATATCTATACTAGAATAAATTATGAGTAAAATTCGCTCAGATTCAAAAATCACGGAGAATTTATGACAGTTGCATGCGCAAGACATATTTTAGTTGAAAGTGAAGCACTTTGCTTAGAGTTGAAATCAGAAATTGAGCAAGGCGCAGACTTCGCAGAACTTGCAAAAAAACATTCAAGCTGTCCATCAGGACAAGATGGAGGAGATCTGGGTGAGTTTGGTCCAGGTATGATGGTACCTGAATTTGATAAAGTTGTTTTCTCAGCACCAGTCAATGAAGTTCAAGGCCCGGTGCAAACTCAGTTTGGCTATCATTTACTTGAAGTCACCAGCCGAACAGCGTAAAAAATAAATGTATGACAAGCCGCTGATGCGGCTTTTTTTATACCAATTTCTAAGGTATTTTCTCAATAAGCATAAAAAATAGGAGCCAATTTTATGCATTTATATGGTTCTGATACCTCTCCATTTGCGCGTCGTATCCGCATGTTTGCCCATTATCACCAACTCGATTTACCTTATACTTGCTTAGATATTTTTGCGGAGGAAGGGCGTAATACCCTTGTTCAGCATAATCCTACTCGTAAAATTCCTTTTTTAACCCATGATGATCTTACAATTGCAGACTCAGGGTTAATTATGCGTTATTTAACAGAGCATCAGCAGCTACCTGAAATGACTTGGTGGCAAGCAAATCAACTCGTTCAAATTGACGCCTGTAATGATTCTTTAGTTGAACTACTGATTTGCCATCGCTCTGGGTTAGACACCTCTGAAGATAGACTATTTTTCAACCTTCAATATGAACGCATCGCGGCTCTTTTGAGTTATTTAAATGAACAATGTGTGAAAGAGACGTTTTTAGAAAGCAGTTATCTGAAGATCAGTTTATACTGCCTGCTAGATTGGATCTTGTTTCGTGATCTCTATAATTTGCAAGACTTTGCTGCCTTGGTCGCTTTTCATCAAGTGCAAAGTAACTTGCCGGGTGTAGCACAAACTGATCCCCGACACTCTTGATAGCTTAAACAGGAAAAGATGATGAGCGAAATCGAAATTGAATCAGAATTAGTCACATTTGTAGAGCAAGTTCGCCTAGGTGCTCAGGTTTGGGCGTTAGGCTCTGAAGATGGTGGCGTTGTTGTATGTGAGTCAAATCAGTTTGAAAACGCAGATGTACTTTTGCTATGGGACAGTGAAGAAAAAGCAAAGGCACAGTGTAAAGACGAATGGCAAGAATACACGCCTATGGCTATCGACCTAGATGAGCTGTTAGACGAGTGGGTTGAAGACTTAAATGAAGACCAAGCACTATTTGGTTTAAACTGGAACGATGAGAACGTCTGTGTAGAAATCGAGCCTACTGGCTTAGCACGCGCTTTGTGTGACTAACGCAATCAAAGTTCCTTCGATAGCACGCACATAAGCTTGTGTGTGCTCTCCTCTATGAATTGGTGGCATCAGCGGCTCAGCGCCCGCAGCCACTGCTCTATCATAACTTTCAGCCACATTTTCACATTCAATACATAACTCAAACCCCAGCGCCGGCTGCTTTGGATGGCTACGAATATAACTTTGCTTAAACTGTGCTTGTGCCAAAGGATGAGAGGCAAACCCCAGTGTCACCATACCTGTATCTAATTCACCATAATCGGCCGCTTCTGTCAGCGCAGTAGTCGCAAAACCAAAAGCTTGGTAGTAAAAATCTAACGCCTCTTCAACAGAGTCGACATAAATTATTGTTTTTAAATACTGCATGTTTAGATGTTAGTTAAAAGCGCATAAACTAAGCATACTATTTGAACAGCAAAATACCAATCCTCAATAATACTTGATCATTTTCAGGGACTAAAGCTGTCGCTAACTGCGTTAAAAATCTCTTATTTAGAGTAACTAAATTACAAGATTTTTGCCTTCTTATCGACAAGCTTTCCTTGCCTTAAAATAGCTCACTTAATTAAGAGTATTGGTATAAAAAAGCCAACTTATTCAGTTGGCTTTAATTTATAAATAGCGTTTAGTTATATAAAGTTAAATATATTTAGCTAAGTACTTTTTAAAGATTGGGTCGGTTTGCGCTAATTGCTTTTGCTCTTCTAAAATTTCTTTTAGCATCGCTTCAGAGGTTAATGGGTTGGCTAGTACTACTCTGAAAACAACCGTAGGCTGATTATCATATTGTGCTGGTGTTAGACGTGTACGAGAAACAAACGAGCGGCCCGCCTCACGCTGACGTTTTTGCATGCTTGCCGTAAATCGGTTTAATGCAGCATAAATGTCTATTTTCTCGTCTTCATTCGCATTCGCTATCGCCTGTTTGATAGCCTTAGGTACATAACGGTAAGTTAATAAACATAGCTCAGGCTCAGACACTAGCTCAAAGTCTTCATCTTGTTTGATAAGCTCAGCAAAGTATTTTGCTTTCGCAATCCCCTTATCAATCAGCATTTCATAACCTTGGCGGCCAATAACACGTAAACATGCATGCACGAGCATAGCCATACCTGGACGGCTGCCTTCTAATGTGTGGCTGCCCAAGTCTTTAGAACCTTTACGAAGAATGTATTCAGCGTGATGCTCAATTGCATCTGTGGCATGAGGGTCTTTGAACAACACCATACCAGCGCCCATAGGCACATACATTTGTTTGTGTGCATCGATGGTGATAGAGTCCGCTCGCTCAATGCCATCTAATAACACTCTTGCATTGCTAGAAAGTAAAGTCGCCCCACCCCACGCTGCATCAACATGAAAATGACAGTTTAACTCATGTGCTAAATCAGCCATCTCATTTAATGGGTCAATATTGCCTGTTTCGGTAGTCCCAGCAACACCCACTAACGCCATAACTTTGATACCTTGCGCTTCAAGCTCTAGCGCTTTCTCTCGCATGGCTTGAACATCAACCTTGTTGTTATCACTGGTCTTAACGGCAATAAAGTTGTCGCGGCCAATACCTAACACATCTGCGGCTTTACCCAGTGAATAGTGACCTCGTTCAGAGACTAAAACCGCCAGACCTTTGTAGCCATAGTGCATCATAGCTGCAACTAGGCCTTGGCTATTAATGCCTTTAAAGTCACCTTGTGGTTTTAACAAACGGTTTCGAGCGATCCAAAGTGCGGTGATATTAGCAACGGTACCACCAGAACAAAACGCACCTAAAGAGGTCTTTGCGCTGTGCATCCATTTGCTATAGAAAGATTCATCAGCGCCATAAGCAAGATGATGCATCATGCCTAATACTTGGCGCTCTAACGGCGTAAATGCTTTCGAGGTTTCAATTTTTACTAGGTTTTGATTTAACCCCACCATCAATTTTGATAGTGGTAAAACAAAATGAGGAAGTGCTGAGGTCATATGACCTATAAAACTAGGTGAAGCCGTATGCACTGAATGCGCAACTAGCTGCTCCATAATGTCTTGAGCATAGTCAGACACAAACATAGGCTGTTCTGGAATAGCAGCCGACTGAAAATCTTTTTCTACTTCATGCAAAGGTTTTTCAATTGCTGCAATATTCTCGTTTAAAAAGCCCACCAAATTATTGGAGATTTCCAGTTCAATCTTACTTAAAGTTGAATCTGGCGCTTCCGGCACCGTAAATATACGCATTAAAGTTTCATCAGAAGCTACAGCACAACGCTTAGGACCCATGTTTCTACCTAGTTAAACAAACCAATACCAGAACAAAGTTCTTTACTGGCCTTATAATTCTTATATGACTAAACCGCTAACTCTACTTTAAGTTTTCATTAAAGTCTCGTTTTGCACCTATAAAACTTAAACTCGCTTTCTATACTAGTGTAAAAGAGGTGATCTTGAAGTGGACTTAAGTGATATATTTGCCTAATATTTGAAAAAATGATCAATCTAAGAGCCTGATATTTTCTTAGAATAAGGATTAACAATGATCAGAAGGACCTCGCCAGCAAATATTCTCTTTGCAGGCTTTTTTATATTTCTAACCTGTTTAGTAGGTTATGTTTATTATACCTACGAAACCACTCGCCAAGCGATTATTAGTGATATTGACCAGCAACTGCTTCATGCGGCTCAAAGTGCGCAATTAATCATTGATGAGCATTATCACGATAACTTAACGACTATTAGCCCAGAGCAATATAAAGTGTTGAGTAAAAAATTATCAAAGCTCGCCGACACCTTAGGCGTAGAATATGTTTATAGCATGGTCTACGAAGTGCCTTTTGTGCTCTTTACTTCATCGAGTCACACCAAAGAAGATTTACAGGAAAACAAGCTAACTCGCTTTCTCGATCCATACCCCGAAGCGACCGTAACAAATAAAAGTGCGTTTCGCTCTACAGAGCCTGTTTATGAAGTGTCTGAAGATCAATGGGGTCACTTTAAAACCATCTTTGTGCCCTATCTTAGTCCAAATGGTAAAACCTATTTAGTCGGTGCCGACATGACCACTGACTCTGTTCAAGCCCAGTTAAATGCTAGCGTCACGCGCGCAGTCCTTAGTGGTAGCTTCTTCTTTTTTATCGCCGTACTTGTTGCTAGCTTTTACTTCATTTTATATCGCAGATCGCTCACCACAGATCCTCGTACTGGTTTTGGTAATCGTATTGCTTTAGAGCATGATATTAAACATCACAAAAGTGAGCATCTAAGCCTTGCTATCGTTGAAATACATGAGTTAGAAAATATCGTCAGTTTTTATGGTGCGAATGTAGGCGATCAGGTTATGAGTCGGATAATGGAGTACTTTGCATCTCAATCTAGCTCTGTATATGTCTACCGATTAGCAACTTCAAAATTGGTATTACTTTGTGATAGCGAACGAGGTGAGCACTTTTTAAGTAATCTAATTCAACAGTACCCTACCAGTTCGCCTATTTTAAAACGCCCGCATTTGTATATTCAGCTCAATGCTGGCATTGCTGAAGGCAATAAATCTCTGTTACTAGAAAATGCCTACGTAGCATGTCGTCAAGCCATTCAACAAAAAGAGTTAGTATGTATTTACAGCATTGATAAGCATGAAGCAAAACAACTACAACATTCTCGTTTGGCAATGGCTAAAACGCTCAATGATGCCTTCTCTCAAAATCGCGTGGTTGTCTACTTTACCCCTCGCTGCGCCCCGAATCATGAGATGGTATGCCAATATTTATGTAACGCGCGCGTGCTAGATGAACAGGGCGGCCTGATCACCGATGATGCATTTTCTGAAGTCGTTAAGCAATCACGTATGGAAGGGCAATTAACCCGCCACATTTTCTCTCAATGCATTACTCGTTTTAGAAAGTCTCGCACAGCATGGTCAATTCGTCTTAGTTATCAAGATGCTTCTGATCCGCAGTTAATTGATTTTATTACTCAAGAGTTGCGTCGCTATCCACAGCCAAGCTTGATCACCTTCGAGCTCGATGAACAAGATATACTCGATAACTTTAATGCCATGGCCGTTGCCATCAATATATTGAAGAGTAAGGGCGTAAAAATTCTAGTGAATTCGGTTAGCAGTGGTTTACTTACGGTCAGCCGAGTGATGAAGCTGAGTATTGATGCTATAAAACTCGATGACGGTATTTCGTCACATCTAGACAGTGATGAACAGGTGCTATCTTTTATTGAGCATTTAGCGCGATTGTGCAAAGACAGAGAAATGCATTTAATCGTCGGCAATGTAGAAACCGAAGTACAGTACGAACTACTCAGTGCGGCTGGCGTTAGTTACTTACAAGGCCCCTATATTGGAAAAGCAACGCCACACATAAAGTGTCCAGAAGAAAGCATAGATTACCTGGTCAGTGCATAATACCAATCCTCAATAATACTCAATCATTTTGAGGGACTAAAACTGGCGCTAGCTCCGTTAAATATTTCTTATTTAGAACAATAAAAAAGGGCCTCAAGGCTAATGCCGATCAGTTAAGAAATATTTTAATGATCAGTTGACCGATCTTTTCAAAGCTTCACAATCCGATATCAGTTTACTGGTATCGGATTTTTTTATGGAATTGTCTGAAGCACTTGCGCGCACATCTATTTCTCGTCTCACTGAATTTCAAAGCTTGGCCGATGTTTTAGAGCCAGAGATTATACAAGCCTGTTTAGATTCCAATGGTGTAGCAACATTACGTAAACGCAAGCTCCCAATGGATGCCATGATTTGGGCTGTTATTGGCATGTCTTTGTTCCGAACGGAGTCCGTTCGTCAGCTAATTAACAAATTAGACATTGTTTTACCTCAAGACGTGGATTATGTTGCCCGAAGTGCCGTCACTCAAGCCAGAAAAAAGTTAGGCAGTAATGTAGTACAAGATGTTTTTTACCGTACAGCCCAAACCTGGCATGACCGTGCGGAACATCCACATTGGAACGGCCTTAATATTTACGGTGTTGATGGTGTCGTTTGGCGAACGCCTGATAGCGCTGCAAATAGTGCAGTCTTTGCTCGAACTGCCAACAAAGCCAGTTATGCTGGTTATCCGCAAGTCCGAATGGTCTGCTTAATGGAGTTAAGCAGTCACCTCATACTGGGGAGCGCCTTTGATAGTGTAAGTGAAAACGAGATGAATCTAGCGAGCAAACTCATAAGTCATGTGCCAGATAACAGCTTGACGCTATTCGATAAAGGGTTTTATTCACTTGGCTTGCTACATGAATGGGAGCAAAAGGGAAATAATACGCATTGGTTGCTCCCCCTCAAAAAAGGCACTCAGTATGAAGTTGTAGATAGCCTAGGCAAGCAAGATAAGCTGGTTCGTCTAACAACGACGCCGCAGGCTAAGAAGAAGCGCCCTAACTTACCCGACTCTATAACAGTGAGATTATTGACTAGGCGAGTGAAAGGGAAAGAAGTAAGCGTACTCACATCAATGACTGATGCAATGGAATATCCCGCTTCGGAGATTGTAGATTTATATGCGCATCGCTGGGAAATTGAAATGGGCTATCGAGAAATGAAGCAATATCTATTGGAAAGTCGATTCACCTTGCGCAGCAATTTACCGGAGCTAATTCACCAAGAGTTATGGGGCTTGTTACTGGCTTACAACCTTATCCGTTACAAAATGATATTGATGGCTAAATCACTAAAAAGTGTTTACCCAAATCAACTTAGCTTCAGAGATGCTTCATCACATATCATCTACAAACTTACTCAAATGCCAATATATGCTCCAGGAAATGTCCCTAAAATCATTCTAGATATAGAAAAAAATGCTAGTCAGTTTAAGCTTGAGGGAAAGCGAGAACGAAGTTACCCGAGGCTATTGAAGGTGTCTAAAAACCGATACCCAGTTGCTAAACGTAATAATGCCGTTCACCTTAAGTGAACGGCATTAGGCCTCAAGGCCCTTTTTTATTGTTTAATTGTAACCCTAGCCTAGCGAGATAAGTCTAGTTTCAAACGCGTACTTGATTGCCCGCTCGCCCAGTATTTACGCTCAAACGGCGTGATAGCAGTGTCACTTTCATAAGCTTCAACCGCAACTGGGTGGCCTGCTAATTCTAGCGCTCGTGCAAACTCTTTAACGTAAATATCCCAATTAGAGCGCACTTCTAAGATACCGCCTAGCTTCACAATAAATGGGAAGACGGGGGCACCGTGCCAACGTCTACCAATGTGCTTGGCTTTAGGCCAAGGGTTTGGATATAACAAGTAATGGTGCGTTGGCTGCCAACCAGCTTCTAGCGCAAGGCGCCAAAAGTCGTTTAAATCAGCCTGAACTAAAATATAGTGCCCTGATTCAGTTTGCTTATATTCCACATCATGTTTATCTAAGCGATGCGACGACTTATCGATACCAATCACTAAGGCATCAGGGTGCAGCTTAGCTAAGTTGGCTGTGCTTTCACCTACTCCGCAGCATGAATCTAAAATCAAAGGCCCGTTAAAAGCCTGAACCTTTTCATTGACCTCATCAAACGCTTTTTGCGTATGTTCGGCAATGGGCTTTTTAAACTCTGCCGCTAGGTGCTTTTGTACTATTTCATCGAGCTTTTCATGTAGCCCAGGTTGGTTTGAAACAATGCTTCTCGAATTTGCTTCACTCATCAGTGACGTAACCCTATCCCACGGCGAATTAATGTCAGTGCCGTAATAAATAAACCAGTAATTAGCACTAATAATACCGCAAATGAGGTGTAAATGCTGACATCTGACACACCTAAAAAGCCAAATCTAAATGCGTTCACCATATAAATGATCGGATTTGCTTGCGACACACCTTGCCAAAACTCAGGCAACAGCGTGATAGAGTAGAATACCCCACCTAAGTAAGTTAGTGGCGTCAGGACAAAGGTTGGAATAATACTGATGTCATCAAAGCTGTTTGCATAAACGGCGTTGATGAGGCCACCTAACGCAAAAACCGCCGATGTCAGTACCACAGTGGCGATGATCACAAACACATTATGAATTTGAATATCAACGAAAAACAAAGACACAATTGTGACGATTAAACCTACTAGCATGCCGCGGGCCATACCGCCGCCCATGTAACCAAGCACAATAATGTAATTTGGCACGGGCGCCACTAACAGCTCTTCAATGCTCTTTTGGAATTTAGTCGAATAGAAGCTTGATGCCACATTTGAATAGGAGTTGGTGATCACCGACATCATGATCAGGCCAGGAACAATAAACTCCATATAGCTAAAACCGCCCATCTCGCCAATACGCGAGCCGATTAAACTACCGAAGATCACAAAATATAAGGTCATAGTGATCGCAGGTGGCACTAAGGTTTGCACCCAAATACGTAAAAAGCGGATACATTCTTTGATCCAAATACTTTTTAACGCGACTGAATAACGACTTAAACTCATGCTTCACGCCCCTGCTCTAGTAAACTTACAAACAATTCTTCTAATCGGTTGGCTTTATTTCGCATACTCAGCACGGTATTACCTTGCGCTGATAACTGTGAAAACACCTCGTTTAACCCTTGAGATTTTGCCACTTCAACCTCTAATGTGTGGTCGTCAGTCATAACGAACTCATAACCCTCTAAGGTAACGGGCTTCACAGGTGACTGTAAGTCGAGTACAAAAGTTTCTTTGTCTAACTTGGCAAGTAAGGCTTTGATCGTGGTGTTTTCAACAATCGTACCTTGATCGATGATGGCGATGTTTTTACACAGTAACTCCGCCTCTTCAAGGTAGTGGGTTGTCAGAATAATCGTTACCCCTTGCTCGTTGATTTCACGTAAGAAATCCCACATTGAGCGACGTAGTTCAATGTCTACACCTGCGGTTGGTTCATCTAAAATAAGTAACTTAGGTTCGTGCATTAATGCGCGCGCAATCATCAGGCGGCGTTTCATTCCACCCGAAAGCGTACGCGCTTGCTTGTCTTTCTTATCGAACAGACCCAGCTTTTTTAAATATTTCTCGGCACGCTCATGGGCAAGTTTGCGTGGCACACCATAGTAACCCGCTTGGTTCACTAAAATTTGGTTCAGAGTTTCGAACTGAGAAAAGTTAAACTCTTGCGGCACTAAACCTAGCTCTTGTTTCGCGTCTTCAAGCTTTGTATCAATTGAATGACCAAAGACTTCAACTGTGCCTGCGGTTTTATTTACCAATGATGAGATGACGCCAATGGTGGTTGATTTACCTGCACCATTAGGGCCAAGCAGCGCGAAAAAATCACCCTGCTCTACTTGCAAGTCGATGCCTTTTACCGCCTCGACGCCATTTTTATAGACTTTGCGTAAGCCTTGAATATTTAATGCGATGGTCATGTTATTTGTGGTCTCCATAACCCCAACGTTTAGTGAGTGTATGTTCGATATTGAGGTGGTCTAAAATTCGCGCCACCATAAAGTCGACAAGGTCGTCGATCGACTCAGGTTTATGATAAAAACCCGGAGCCGCAGGCATGATGGTCACGCCCATCTGACTCAGTTTGTGCATATTCTCTAAGTGAATTGAGCTAAATGGCGTTTCGCGAGGCACTAAAATCAGTTGTCCACGCTCTTTGATCACCACATCAGCCGCACGTTCTAATAAGTTATCCGATGCGCCCACCGCAATCGCCGATACAGAACCCGCGCTACACGGACAAACCACCATTTTTTTCGGTGCCGCCGAACCAGAAGCCACTGGGCTAAACCAGTTATCTTTACCAAATACTTTTACTTGCTCAGGCCCTGCTTTTACCAGCTCACTTAACTGCTCAGTGCATTTTTGCTCATTGCCCGACAACTTTATATTTGATTCGGTATCAAGCACCACACGCGCAGCGCTCGAAATAAGCACATAAACTTGGTAGTTCATTGCCACCAGCACTTCGAGTAGACGAAGACCATAGGGTGCGCCCGATGCGCCACTAAAAGCCAGTGTAATGGCCTCTTTATACTGTTTCATTTTTAAACCTTTAAGCTCGACGTTGGCAACCTAGCTAAATTTAGCCTGCAACGCTGCCAATAATTTTTGATGGATACCTGCAAAACCACCATTACTCATGATAAGAATATGCTGGCCTGCCTGTGCGTTTGCACACACCTTCTCAATAATAGACTCAATCGTGCTATCGCACTCTCGCCCTGCTTCTTGGGCTTGGGCCTTCAACGACCAATCTAACCCTTCAGGTTCGAATAAATACGCTTTATCAGCTTGTTCAAGTGACGCCAACAAGGTTTGTTTGTGTACGCCCATTTTCATGGTGTTAGAACGAGGCTCTAAAATTGCAACGACCTCATCACTGCCTACTTTGGCTTTTAAGCCTGCCAAAGTGGTTTTAATTGCCGTTGGGTGATGTGCAAAGTCGTCGTAAATACGAATACCTGCTACTTCACCGATCAACTCCATGCGGCGTTTTGGTGATATAAACTCAGCTAAGGCATCAATCGACACCTCAACTGGAATGCCCACATGACGAGCTGCGGCAATGGTCATCATGGCATTTTTCACATTGTGCTCACCAATTGCGTCCCACTTCACAACCCCTTGTACTTCACCGTGTAAAAGCACTTCAAACTGCGAGCCGTCAGCTGAGAGTAAGTGATAGTCCCAATCGCCTTTTAATGTTTCTTGTTCACTCCAAAAACCGCGCTCAATCACCTCTTGCAAGGCAATATCATCTGCCGGATAAATGGCTTTGCCTTTACCCGGTAAAGTGCGAATAAGATGATGGAATTGGGTTTGAATGGCGTTTAGATCCGCAAAGATATCAGCATGATCAAACTCTAGATTGTTCATGACCAACGTACGTGGCAGGTAATGTACAAACTTACTGCGCTTATCAAAAAAGGCCGTGTCGTATTCGTCTGCTTCAATCACAAAAAACGGCGTATCGCTGACACGTGCCGACACCCCAAAGTTTTGCACTATGCCACCGATTAAAAAGCCAGGGCGCAAACCTGCGTATTCTAAAACCCAGGCCAACATACTCGCCGTTGTGGTTTTACCATGCGTGCCCGCCACAGCAAGCACCCAGCTGTCGCGCAGTAAATGATTCTTTAGCCACTCAGGACCTGAGGTGTAATTTAAGCCTTGCTCTAACACATACTCAACGCATGCATTACCACGGCTCATGGCATTACCAATCACCACCATATCAGGCGCAGGGTCTAGCTGTTTAGGATCGTAACCTTGAGTGAGCTCAATACCCAATTCTTCAAGCTGAGTGCTCATAGGTGGATAAACGTTTTGGTCTGAGCCTGTCACTTTATAACCCAAAGACTGAGCAATGGCCGCAATGCCGCCCATAAATGTGCCGCAAATACCTAAAATATGAATGTGTTTATTATTGTTGTTGCTCATAAACCAAGACCTTGGGTGAAGAATATATGGTTTGCCATATTAACGGAAATCACCATTATTGTGCTAATTAATTACAGAAACAGGTGTTATATCAATACTGATTAAATATGGGCTGAATATATAAAAAAAATGCCAGTCTTAGACTGGCATCTTCTATCTTATATTTGTACCTACTCTATTAAACAAACGCATTTATAGCAGCACATAGAACAGGTTCAAACTCTAAGTATTTCATATTGTACGTAGGCGGCAAACATATGAGACCCATAAGCATAGGTTTCCTATGTGATCGGCCTGGCTGGCGACCCAGCGATATATGTGAAGCCAACACCCGTGCGTAGCAACATATACGGGTAACCCTTATAGATTTCGTTGCGTACGAAGGAGGCAATCGAATGAGTGCCATGAGCATAGTTTTACTATGTGATTGGCCGCAATGAGAGCAGCCAACGCATGTACGCAGCGAAAGATGACGGGGTTTAGACGCCGTACTGGTCGCGGTAAGCCTTAACTGCTTCTAAATGCTCGCCCATTGAGCCTTGCTCTTCTAGGTAAGTAATTAGGTCAGCAAGTTTCACGATTGATACCACTTGTGTACCAAAATCACGTTCAACTTCTTGAATTGCAGATAATTCAGCTTTACCTTTTTCCTGACGGTCTAGGGCAATTAAAACACCTGAAAGATCAGCACCTGCCGCAGCAATGATTTCCATTGATTCACGAATTGCAGTACCCGCTGTGATCACGTCATCAACTAACATGATACGACCTTCAAGTGGAGAACCTACTAAGCTACCACCTTCACCGTGAGTTTTTGCTTCTTTACGGTTAAAGCAATACGGTACGTCTTTGTTGTAGTGATCAGCCAGTGCAACTGCAGTCGTTGTTGCAATTGGAATACCTTTGTACGCTGGGCCGAATAGTAAATCGTATTCAATGCCTGCATCTTCAAGTGCTGCTGCATAAAAACGACCTAAACGTGCCAAATCACGACCTGTGTTGAACAGACCCGCGTTAAAGAAATAAGGGCTAGTACGGCCAGATTTTAAAGTGAACTCACCAAACTTTAATACCTGCTTCTCTAGAGCAAATTCAATAAACTCTTTTTGATATGCTTTCATGTCAACTTAACCCTACTTAAATTATGCCAATGCTTGTTTTTGAATATCGATGATTTCGCGGATTGAATGCTTCGCCAAACCTAACAACTCATCTAATTCTTCAAATGAGAACGGTTCGCCCTCAGCTGTACCTTGTACTTCAATCAGCTTGCCTGTTTCTGTCATGATCACATTCATATCAGTTTCAGCTTCTGAATCTTCTAGGTATTCAAGGTCAGAAATCGCTTGGCCTTTGTAAACACCCACAGAAATTGCTGCAATCATAAACTTCAGTGGGTTATTGTTGATCATGCCTTTTGCACGCATGTTAGTCAGCGCATCAACCAATGCCACACATGCACCGCTGATAGACGCAGTACGCGTACCACCGTCTGCCTGAAGCACATCACAATCAATTGTAATGGTGTTTTCGCCAAGCGCTTTTAAATCAACCGCAGCACGAAGCGCGCGCGCGATTAAGCGTTGAATTTCCATTGTGCGGCCGCCTTGCTTGCCTTTTGCAGCTTCGCGGTTATTACGCGTATGAGTAGAACGTGGCAACATACCGTATTCAGCTGTGATCCAACCTTTACCTTGGCCTTTCATAAAGCGAGGTACACCGGCTTCAACCGTTGCTGTACAAAGTACTTTTGTGTTTCCGAACTCAACCAGCACAGAGCCTTCGGCGTGCATAGTATAGTTACGGGTAAAGGTCACAGGCCTAATTTGATTTGCTGTTCTTTCACTTGGACGCATCCACGTTCCCCTATATTCAAAATTTTCAATATTATAAAGGGTCATGCGTTATCTTGCCACGGACATTTATGTTAATTCGAGCTATAACTTACTCTCAACAAAAATGATGATTTTGTGACTGGGCAGAAATTGCACTTCAAACTGACCTGCCCTGTAGCTATAATGCCATCGGTTTTAATTTTATGATTTTAGGAATCTTTACATGATCCACAGTATGACCGCCTACGCACGCCGAGAAGTTAAAGGTGAATGGGGCACAGGGGTTTGGGAAATCCGCTCAGTTAATCAGCGTTACCTAGAAACCTTTATCCGAGCACCTGAACAATTTCGCGGTATGGAGCCGGTAATACGCGAACGCCTTCGCAAGCACCTACAACGTGGCAAGGTTGAAGTATTCTTAAAGTTTGCAGCCAACCCAGCCCATGTTGGCGAATTGTCTATCAACGAGACTCTGGCACAACAGTTAATTAAAAGTGCCCAGTGGGTTCAGTCGCAAAGCAATGGCGACCAAGCGGTAAGCACCATCAACCCAGTTGATATTTTACGTTGGCCGGGCGTAATGGAAGCCGAAGAAATCGATTTAGACACAGTAAACAGCGAGCTACTTGCTGGTTTTGATTTACTGGTTGAAGATTTCAAAGCGGCGCGCGCAAGTGAAGGTGAAAACCTTGAAGCCATGATCACGACACGTCTCGATGCCATCATCGAGCAAGTGGCGATTGTTGAAGGTCATATGCCAGAAGTGGCTAAATGGCAGCGCGACAAGCTAACTAGCCGTTTAGATGAACTTAAAACAGACATCGACGAAGGCCGCCTTGAGCAAGAACTTATTTATCTTGCGCAAAAACAAGACGTCGCTGAAGAGCTAGACCGCTTAAAGTCTCACGTTAAAGAAACAAACAAAATCTTAAAGAAAGGTGGCGCATGTGGCCGTCGCTTAGACTTTATGATGCAAGAGTTTAACCGTGAATCAAACACCCTAGCGTCAAAGTCAATCAACACAGAGATCACCAATGCAGCGGTTGAACTTAAAGTGTTAATTGAACAGATGCGCGAGCAGATACAAAATATAGAATAATATCCATTTGAGTCCAAACACCTCCGCTAGAGCCCAGTAATACTGGGCTTTTGTGTTTTTAGTGTCCAAATTATTTTGAATAATTTAGGCCAAAAATGCAAAAAAGTGGTAGTGCGAGTGGTAGTTCGCTCTCTCAAGTCACCAATGTCGTCCAAATAACCCTACAAGTTTGGAGGATATATATGTTAACTGAGACCATACTCAAATCTATCATCAAAAAGGCTGAACCAACCCGCGGAATTGCCGATAAAGATGGCCTATTTTTTTCACTCACCAAATCTGGATATGCGAGTTTTAATTTCCGTTATCAAATTAACGGAAAACGTTCGGTGATCGCTATTGGCGCCTATCCAACTATTTCTTTAAAAGAGGCAAGACAGAAAGTCTTATTTTTTCGCCACCAGCTTGCAAACGGCATCGACCCTTTAATGGAAAAACGTAAAGCAGAGTTTCAAGCACGTAATACCTTAAATGCAGTCTTTGAACATTACTTCGAAACAATCATTGAGTCTCGTTATGCACATGCAGATCGTTTAAAGCGTCTTTATGAAATGAATTTACAGCAGCCATTAGGTAACCGCTCAATTAAAGAAATAAACGGCTTGGAGATTTCAGATGTACTGCAGAAAATCAAAAAAGGCACACGAACAAAAGCACCGAGGCCATCCATTGCTAATAAGTCACTTTATTTATTGAAGGCGTTATTTAAACATGCTGTTAAGCTCGATTTAATTCGCCACAACCTAGCCCTATCCTTCACGGCAATGGACGCAGGCGGCGAAGAAAGGCCAAAGGATACCTATTTAAATGAAAAACAAATCAGACAGTTTTTCGACATAGCCGAAGCAGCAGGCACCGCCTTTAGTAGAGATAACTACCTAGCAACCTGCTTGCTGTTTTGTACGGCAACTAGAAAGATGGAACTGTTAGGCGCTAAGTGGGAAGAATTCGACTTTGACGAGTTGTTGTGGACAATTCCAGCGGAGCGCACAAAACCGCGCCGAGAGTTCTTAGTTCCACTCTCACCACAAGTCATCGTTTGGCTTGATGAACTAAAAATAAGAGCCTGTGGCAGCGAGTACGTGTTTCCGGCAAGAAAGCAAAGCCGTATACCTCATGTCTACCACGATACCTTAAACCACGCATTCAAGAATCTAAATCTACCGTTTGCACTAGCACCACATGATATCCGCAGAACAACAAGAACATTGCTAGCAAAACTAGGCGTATCCGATCAGGTCGCTGAGATTTGCTTAAACCATAAACTACCAAAGATGCAGCACATCTATAACAAGTACTCTTTCTTGCCAGAAAAACGTGAGGCTCTGTTGATGTTATCGACAACCTTTTGTGAATGCTTACCTAGCAAGGAGCAATGATATGAAACGACTAACAGATAAAAGAATCATCGAAACAATCCAAGATCTTAAGCATTGGGATGGTTATCCGCCGACCACAGAATATATCGTTCAAACTTTTCCCATGCTGGAAGAAAAAACGGTTAGGCGTGCTTTAATTAGGGCGTGTAATAGAGGAAAGATCCAAAAACAAGGAAACCACTGGTATCCATGTAATTAAGTGAAAGCTGAATTTCGGTTTAATTAGCTAGTAGCAGCCTAGTTAAAAGTATCAACTAGCTCAATTTTGCACAGAAACGTGTTATGGACGAAGGACAGTTGTGTGCCATTTGCAGCCCGTCACGTTCTCACAGGCGAGGATCTTCTTTGTACGTATTTCGGACGGTCGCTTTTTGGTGGCGTTAGGTGGCAAGTAAGGGATATTAGCGGACTTATTGTAAATCAATTTATAAGTCCACTGATAATAAGCAACAGTAGTCCAGTTGTTTTTCTTTTCTAGACTTTTATATTAATCTTAATGACTATTCGATGAACCACTAGCACTAACGAAAACTGTTTCTAAGGTGATTTTTATGAAACTAACAAGCTGGTCTGCCGTTTTTTGTTGTCTATTCTTTGCCGTAGAAACGTTTGGTCAGTACCAAACTGGTCTAAACGGCGAATTTCTGAATGAATCTGAATCTCAGACTTACAAGCAAACCAATACTTTTCATAATTCAGATGTTGTGTGGGCGGTAAATGTAGGTGGTAAGGATTACATTGGGCTAGACGGTATACACTATAAAGCTGAACAGTATGTTAGTGGTGGAATTCGGGGTGAAATAGATAAAATTTTAGGCTCTCAGGATAGTGTTTTGTATCAATCATATAGAGAGGGTGATGTCGCTATCGACTATCCTCTCGAAAATGGTGAATACAATATAGTTTTTCATTTCGCAGAGCCCTTCGATATTGACATGGACGGACGTTTGTTCGATGTAATTGCGCAAGACGAGCTGGTAATAAATGATTTGAATGTTCGCCTTGCACGGGATGGCAAGCATAAGTCAGGTTTGGTCACTGCTGTTTCAAACGTAAAAGTGACTGACGGAAGATTAAAAATAAGGTTTGAAGCAACGACAGGAAAGCCAATTTTGAGTGCGCTCGTTGTGCGCAAAACAAATGATGACACCAGAAAATGGAACTTGATTTGGTACGATGAGTTTGAAGGTAATAGTCTCGATGAGAGCAAGTGGTCGATAGATGTTTGGCCAGCATTCAAAGTTAATAGCGAAGACCAAGCTTATACTGCTAGAGCGAAAAATATCAGACTTGCTGATGGCAAGTTGATTATTGAAGCTCACAAAGAGGACTTCGAAGGCGCTGCATACACCTCTGGCCGCATTCATTCAAAAGGCAAAGGTGACTTTCTCTACGGCAAAGCCGACATCCGCGCCAAACTTCCCCGTGGGCAAGGCACTTGGGCTGCGATATGGATGCTACCAAGCGATCCTTACAAATATTCTACTACATGCAGACCCAATGAGGATTGGCAGGGAAGCAGAACCTGTGATGCGTGGCCAAATTCTGGGGAGATAGATATCATGGAGCATGTTGGCCATGACATGGGAACAGTATGGGGAACTGTTCATAACAAGGCCTATTATTGGATAAACTGGGAACAGAGAAAGGGCAGTATTATTCAAGAGGATTTGGATAAAAGATTTCACCTCTATTCAGTTGAATGGACACCAGACCATATCCATATATTTCTAGATAACAAGCTATATTTCACTTACATAAACGAGGGAACTGGTTGGAAGGCTTGGCCTTACGACCATCCATATCACCTTATTTTAAACTTAGCTATCGGTGGAAACTGGGGAAGAGCAGGCGGGCCAATTGACGACAATATATTTCCTGTTCAAATGGAAGTTGATTATGTGAGAGTGTATCAGCTAGCTGAATAAGGTTTAGAGACCAATCAAAAGCCACCTTAACACCGATAACGTCTGCGTTTTGCTGATATGCAAGATATTGTTCTGTAGCTCTGTCGACTAATGGTTACGTATTATGTGGAGCTTGTATAAAAAATTCTGACAGTCAGATTGAAGCCACAGATCTGCCGTATGCTCGAAGAAACAAGAACGGCATGAGCTTTTTATTTGCTGCACAAAGGTGGCTTTGCGGCGAAAGCGCCATTTGAAATCAGAGTACTAAACTAATCATTGAATGTCCGCTCCTTGTCTATAGCAGACCGACAATTTAAGTTGGTTCAACTTCCACTTTTCGCTCTTTTGAGTAATTCGCCTAAACACGTCTTGGGGCACAATCAAATCTGGACACAACTGGTTCAGAACTCAAATATGTTAAATCTCTACAGATAGGTAGTAACAAACATGAACTGCCTTAAATCAGTTAGATAGAAAGAAAACCAGTTTATAAATAGGGAAATTTACGGAGTTAATTGCCGTAAATTAAAGGAATGCTAAACCGCATTTGTATTGAGTTGATAATATAATTGAAAAGCTCTGCTATTACCTGACTCAACTCCTAATTAAAATACAACCGATACTTTTTTATCGTACTCCCTCGCTAGCCACCGCTAAACAAGGCCTGCACCAGTTCAAGCTCTTTTGAATTCTCTTTGCATTCCTAATAACTGCACCACTAAACAAGATTTTGAGCGTTATAGTCATAATTCCGTACAACTCCTTGCCAGTATATGTTCCAGCCATCGACAAAAATAACGATGGAGAAAACGTTGAAACTAAAAAAACGCGTGAAGCGTGCAAAAACGCAGTTAAAAAAGCTTGAACTGGAACAAGGCAAGAACTTTAAGCTTACCAAGCTATATGACTGTCTGTACGTGAAATCAACAGATGGTGATGTGACTGCCGTATTTCGTAAGCAAGTACGAGGAAAACGGCCTTATATCACTCTGGGTAAACTAACTAAGAACTACTGTGTAGAAAAAGCCTTATCCGACTGTTGGGAGTATGAGAATTCCATGCTTACTCATGGTTTTGTAGATCAAGAATTTACTGAATTACAACAGCGTATTAACTCTATCGAGACTCTCAATGACTTAGCGTGTGAGTTTTTCTTACATCACGACGAAATCAACTTTCCTACAGGCAAAGAGCCGTTAAAAGAACTTCCAGCTCTTCAGAAGAAGTACCAACAATATGCACAAAGTTATATTGGTGAAACTCTTGTCACCTGCATTGATAGGAAACACATCATAAGAGTAATGAATAAGGTCTACGAAAAATCTCCGCAGTCACAGTGCCCTCTCTGTTCAATGTACAGTGTTTGTGAACATTGTGAAGATCTAGACGATTATGCTGCATTAGCTAACTCTTTACTGTATGTGCTAACGAGAGTTTTAGAGTTAGGTGTTCAATATAGAATAATTAAGAAAAATGTGGCCGCTACTATTAAAGCCAAAGACATTGGCTATAAACCTCATAGCAATCGTAGAGCACTAGTAATGCTAGAGTTAGCCACATTAGTTAAACGACTAGAAAAGAGCATGGAATCTGAGCCAGCTAATGTGTGCGCCGTGTACTTATTACTTCTATTTGGCGCTAGAAAAATGGAACTCGTGAAAGCAAAAATCTCAGAGTTCCGAAAGGAGATAATTCCTCTAAAAGGAGGATTAAAACTTGAAGAAGACATGTGCTGGGTACAGCAAACAACAAAAACTGGCGCTATAAGAGCTAAGTTTATTACTCCTCTCATGAAAAAATATTTAGACCGACTAGTGGAGTTGAATAATGGTTCAGAGTATTTGCTACCATCGAGAACGTCTGCCAGCAAATCTCCTTATATTAGCGCCTCAACGCTTAACAAATTTATAACTCGAATTGCTTCAGATCTAAAATTTGTGGTGCATGAACTTAGGCACACGACTAGAACCTTACTTAGTAATCTTGAGATTCCAGATGACGTTGGGGATTCATACATTACCCATTCCAAAAAGAAGTATCTACATGATGCTCTTCATCTGTACCCAAAAAGAAAAGACGCAGCAATAGACTTATCAAACTTGATAGAAACCTTAATCAAACGAGCTAATGAGAGCACCGAGTCATGAGTTTACTATTTAAAAAAGTTGAACCGTCACTGACGTTTAATGAAGTACTTGCGATTCTTAAGTACGAAAAATCTTGGCTTTATGGCCAAATGAAAGCGGGAAAATTTCCCAAACCAGATCGGAAGGTCGGCAAAAAAAACTTATGGAGTCGTGAAGCTATTGAGCAATATTTAGCGATGAAAGCCATAGAGGAATCGAATAATTCTGACCAAATTTACAATTGGTCTGGAAGTGCTATGACATCCTATCCTGCAATACCTTGCACAATGACGTTCGAGTTTTAATACATGCTCTTAGAGTCGTGTTCAAAACCCTGCGAGATATTGCAGGGTTTTATTCATCTATTCTCTTTTTAAATCAAAGCATTCACACTTTATATGAGTATGTTTCTGCAATACCTCGCAGAAAACACTTCAATTGAAAACCTGTGCCCTATTGATCTGATCCAGTAAAACTGGACACTGCATTAAGCGACATTCAATTGTTCAAATCTTTCAGGGCTTAAATAGCTTAAGGCACTATGCCTTCTCTTCTTGTTATAATCAATTTCGATGTACTCAAATATGTGCTGACGCATGGTTTCTCGGTTCATAATCGGCTCATATTGAATGGCTTCAACTTTCATCGAATGGAAGAAGCTTTCAACACAGGCATTATCCCAGCAGTTGCCTTTACGGCTCATGCTTTGGATTAAACCGTTCTTCTTAATCAAGTCTCGATAAACGTGAGAGCAATACTGACTGCCACGGTCACTATGAACGATGACATTCTTAGGCTTTCCACGACGCCATAGCGCCATTTGCAGAGCATCACACACCAACGTAGAGGTCATTCGGTTACTCATCGACCAGCCAATCACTGAGCGAGAATACAAATCGATGATAACGGCCAGATATAACCAGCCTTCGCTTGTCATTAGATAGGTGATATCACCCGCCCATTTTTGATTTGGTTTCTCGGCAGTAAAGTTCTGCTCTAGCACATTCGGTGCAATAGGCAACGAATGTTTGCTATCCGTTGTGACTTTAAACTTACGTCCTGCTTTAGCGACTAACCCTTGACGCTCCATGCTGCTGGCAATGGTTTTAATGTCATGCCTATGGCCTTGCTCTTCAAGCTCTGCTTGAATACGTCTAGCACCATCTCGCTCTTTACTGTCATCAAAAATGTGTCTGACTTTTTCATCACGAACTTGCTGTGCCTGCTTTCGCTTGCTTGGCTGCTGACAAGTCTTCAACCATGAATAATACCCACTTGGCGAAACAGACAATGCACGGGTCATTCTGACAATGGAGAATGACCCGAGATTGTCTTTAATAAACTCAAATCTGGCTACTTTTGGTTTTTCGCGAAGTAGGTGGCCGCCTTTTTTAGTATTTCTAGCTCCTCGGCTTGTTCAGCCAATTGGCGTTTTAGCTTTGCATTTTCTGTGGCTAGAGTGCTTTCTCGTTCAGATGTAGATGCTTTCTTTTGTGCCGAGCTTCGCCATGCGTAAAGTTGAGACTCATAAATGCTAAGCTCGCGTGCAGCCTGTGCGACTCCAACTTTAGAAGCTAACTTTAGGGCTTCTTCTTTAAATTCGACTGAATAGGTTTTTCTGGTTTTCTTTGGGGATGTCATTATTCACCTCTGTGAGTTAGTTTACTCACTTAATGAGGTGTCCAAAACTATTGGATCAGATCACTTTGGGTAAGGCCGGTTAGCGGGAATATATCTTCAACGTACTTTTTAAGATCGGCGGAAACGGGGTTTTCTATTTCGTATAAAGCGGTGAGTATTTTGCCCTGACCTTCAAGCAAGTTTTCATCAAAAAACTCGTCATCCTGCAGTTTATCTTTAAGCCATAGAATTAGTTGATTCGACAACTCAATTTGACGCTGAAGTTGATCATCTCCGGATGGTAAGCAATTAACAGCATATTCAATTACACGATTTAAAAAACGAGACAACCAAATTGCCGCCTCCGATTGCTCCAAAACACGCTCACCAACATAAAACTTATCGTGATTTAGACGACCTGAAATTAGGTTAGTGATAAGTTGTTCGTATATTCCTGTTTGATTCATTGAATTTCGTCCTATCCCTGTTATGAAACATAATATTCACAGTGTATTGGAATATATGAGAGCTTAGATCTAACTCATTTATGGAGAATCACGAGTTCTTTGTGCATCAAGCTACCAATGGCAACGTTGTAATAAACGGCTAAATAATAGTTGGCTAAAATTGAAGCGAAACAAAAACTAGCAAACTGCTATATGCCCTATTGCTTAAGCGCTTTGTTAGGCTTTTTTTGTAAAGTGCTTTTCTATTTCATAGCCAACTGCTGTATTACTTTGTTCAAACATACGAATATATTTTTTTATCTCAGGCTTCCCATTCGAACCAAATATAAGCTTATTTAGTGTAGCCCTAATGCCAAATTGATTTTTTAAAATATTTATAGGATTTGATTGCGTTGCTATTTTAAATATACCGACCCCAGCTTCCATAGTAACTGGTTTTCCACTAGCTCCTAGACCTATCTTTGCATTTACATATTGAGCAACTGAGTCTAACTCTTTTCTATACTTATTTATTTTTTTTATGTCATCATCTGTTAGTGCATTTTGAAACTGTTTCAGCCATTCTCGAAGTTTAGAAAAATCATCTCTCAATTCTAATGCTAGATCTACAAACTGATTTATTGATGATGCCTCTTGAATTATTCTTAATGGAATAGCAGGCAAATTTACAAACAAAGAATACAATGAATCAGCACCATAAATTTTTTTTGATACTTTCATTTGCTCATCATTTAAAAATGATGTTACTTGATGAAGGGCATCTCCAGCCGGGAGCATAAACCCTGAATTTACAAAAAATCGTTTTCTCAAAGGATGCGGAGTATAGCTTTTTTCATATACAAAACTACGGGCGCACATACCTGCACCTCCCCACATTGTTGCAGATAAAAGCCCATGCTTTACCTGCTTATTTTTTCCCCAGCTATCAACATTTTCTTTATGAGCAAGTCTAAGTGATTCTGTAGAGCACATATGCTCAAGTATTCTCTCTCTAGGAGCAACTAATTTAATTGAATCACTTAAAAAAGGATAACTCCTAACTACTCCTAACTCTTTTGCTTTTAAAATAGGGCTATTTGAATTGATCCACGAATGTTCGAACTTCTCTTCAACTAAAATTTCATCTCTGAGAACTAAATCAGTCAAAAAATCAAAAAGCGCTTCTGTTTGTATAGATGCAAATGAAACAGGATTATAAACATGAGTTTGTTCTTTAATTATTATTTCGTCAGCATTACTGTCGTCCATGCCTCGCGAAAATAAATTTGTTATATCTTGAAGAGACCAGTTATCTGAAACTACACCTTGTGCCATTTATATTCCTTGGTTTGATTGAAATACCAACGCCAAAAACAGATGTTCTTAGGCGTCACCTGATTTACTTGTTACATGCCTGCACTTTCAATTTGGCTGAATACCCAAGGTGAAACATGATCTCTTAAATCTGATATTTTTTTCTTTATTTGCCGATAGTCAGGATCTTCTTGATCAATATCCTTCAGAGCGGTTTGTTTAATATAAATAGCAGTGTCTCTTGGAATTCCTTTAGCGATAAGGTATTTAGTAACCTTACTGTAAGCTCCATTTTCAATAATACTTAGTATGGAGTTCTCATCTTCTGACATATCCGACAATGGCTTTAGTAGCATAGGCAAACCAAAACACACTTTCGATGAGATAGTTTTTACTGCTTTATCTATTTGATCACTAGCGTCATTAGTAAAATTGCGCTCTCTTAATATATCTCGAAGGAGGTTTTCTCTTCCCCAATCTGTAGCATATTTGCAGATACTCCAGATATATTTATCTAATTGGTCACTATCTTTCGTTGGGTTTGAAATGTACCTATTGAAGTAATAAGGCATAATTTTGGAAAATGTTATAGTTGCGCTTTTTAAAGAATCAAGAGTATTTCTATCCCATATGTTGGTCGGCAACTTACAAATCATGTTCTTTCTGAGACCTTGGTATATGACTTCAAGATCAAATGGATCCCAATACCTATTCTTATATATAACACCAGATGGAATAGTTAAAGAATCTAGAGTTTCTATGTTTTTTAGGATTTGTTCTTTACTGATATTTATGCCTACCTCTCGAAGGCGAGCATAACTGTTTTCTCTATGCCTATATATAGTTTGTCTTATATACGTGATGAGATGCTTCTCTTTACCATCTTCTACAAAAGTGTCGTTTTCAATTGAACGATCGATATTTTCTTTAAATTTCTCGTAGTACTCACTATAGCCCGTACTTAACTCTTTTTCGGTATGTTCAAAGAGGGTTTCGTTCTCTTGTTCAATTTCAAATGAAGATTCATCAAGTACTATAGTTCTACCAATAAATTCCTTAAGAAGTCTCCCTGCTCGACCTCGTAAGTTTGAAAACTCATAGTTTGATAGTTTAACATTATCCCTATTTTTCATTTTCTTAGTAAAGAGGTATGGATTTCTTACAATTATGTTTGAAGCAGGGAAGTTCACTCCTTGCATCAATGTTGTCGTACAAACAATGTTATTTATAATGCCATTTGAAAATGAGTCTTCAATGGCAGATCGAACGTGAAGTGGAAGTTTACCTGTGTGATAAGCGATCCCATGCCTTACTAGCCCAACCAAGTCATAGTCTTTATGTACAAACTCTGCAATATATTCAGCCAATGACTCAACTTGCTCTCTATTTTTAGCTTGTGCGTTATTGGCTAGATAAATAGCTGTTTTTCGCGCTTGGTTGGCTGTTGGAGAAAATACTAAATTACTTTTATTGCTTATGCGACTGATTACAAAATCTAGATAGCTATGGAAGTTATCATTGTATAGTGTTCCTCCTAAGCCTTTAATTTGTTCATTGTGCTGAATAATAATAGAATTTGGTTCTTCGGAAATGTCACTGTACTGATTGAAGTAGAACTTCCCTTTGAATTTTGATACTGAATAGGTAATGTTGACTACTGGAGGTACTTTTGTTTCTGCTTCATAAGACACTTCATCAAATATATCAAACCCGAGATTGCCTACATTTTTTAGCCTAGGTCCACTTAAAATAATTCTTTTAGTATTAGTCTGATGTTTTATCTCTTTCAGGAAGTCATATAAGATTTTTGATCTCTGATCGCCATCATTTGCAACACGTTCAATGTTTTGAACTTCATCTACAACTAATATATCTAAGTTTTCAAAGTGAGTTTCTTCACTGAATCCTGATATGGCTCTTTCCTGTGTCAATACATAGATATACTTTTCTGGCTGTACTTCTTGAATGTGAGTATAAATCTCAGTGTCATGAAGATTAAATTCTTTGACCAAGTTTGAAAGGTCTTTTGTTACTTGGTTAACAAGACTTATTGTAGGAACAACATAAACTACATTTTTATATTCTTGTGTCAGCTTTTGAATAATTTTTAAGTATATTGAAAATGATTTTCCAGCCGATGTTGGAGCTGATATACAAACAACTTTGTTGGTGTCAATTGAGTCCCAAACACTCTTTTGAAAATCTGTTAATAAATAGGTTTTTTCGCTGATATTAACTTCATACTTTAATTGATTTGCAATAACTGAGAGCTTATTGATGTAACTACTAAATGGACTATAGATACCTTCATTTTTGTAGTTTTCATCAACTAACACTGTTGATGGAGCTATACCCATACGAGTCAATGCTGTGATATATATTTCTCGAAGTGAATCTTTATAATCTTTGCTTGAGTATTCCCAAGATAAAGCAATTGTCAATATTGCCACACGTTTTGCAAACTCTTGATCATTTCTCGACAACCTATCAACGACCGATATAGCTTCTGCCAATTCTTTTCTTTCAAGGTAAAGTTTAGGAGTATCGACCAGTCCAAGAGTTGCTGCGTAATTTCTATGTTCAACTTTTAAAAGTTTGTTTACAATCTGTTTTTGTGAATGGGATATATTAGTCATGAATCAAAACCTTCCAGCATCCCGTCAAAATCCCAAAAAGGAAATACTATATAGTGAACTCTTTGAATTAATGGCCTACTTATATCTTTTGTCATTTCCGAGTCTAACGATGAAAACCTCTCAAGAATAATGCTTTCTATCTTTTCTTTTATTTCTTTTTCACAATCTGCAAGAGGACTCTTTAATTCATTGTATGAGATTAGACAGACAAGTTCATATCTCACATTCTCTAATTCACCATCCTTTAGTTTCTCAGCAATATCTTGTAGTTGCGGATCAATGAAGTCATCATATGTATATAATAACAACTCTTGTTGTAAAGAGTTATAAGTATCAATTATGCTGCTGAGAGATTCGGAAAATGCTTGTTTGAATTTATAATTTGATTTATAAGCTTTGGATTCACCAATAAAAATAACGTTTTCTTTGTCTTTTTTTCTGTAGTGAATGGCATCAGCCCCAAAACGCTCATGACCTCTACTAGTGGTCAAAGGCATTTTTCTTAACAAGGCAGGAGCTTTAAAAAAATACTGCAGGAAATTGAATAACAATAATTCACCAAATTGGCCTTGTGGAATCCCCTTTCTGAATTTGTCTCGTGCCAAACTATCTATATGGGATGAAGCATTTTGATAGTCATGGCCTCTTTTCGCTAATTCTTTTTGGAAAAGAGTATTATATTTATCTTTTCCATAAACCCAGCTACATACAGTATTTTTTAATTCCCGTAAAAAATCACTTCTTCGTTCTTGCAAGTCCGTATAGTTTACACACACGCCTTTATGGGTTTTTCCTTCTGGATTCGTTAAATCAAACGTAAAGTGGCAAGTGTGATTTATTAAAGAATCAACATTAGTTAATAGATTTTTTATTGTTTCGTCATCCATATTCAAAACTTATTTGATTAGAACTGTGTTTATGGTTGGAAGCATGTAACAGTTTATTAGATTGCATTTCGGGTTAAGCCGAAAATGAAATTGCAAAAAATGTAAATTGGCTTTTTATTAATAAAGTCATAAGGTTAACAGGTAAATTTTTTGATGTCTAAGTAAATTAATTTTTGGAGGGCGTGCATTGGGATATTAGAGCCTTAGATCGCATGATATGTGACTTGTACATATAACAGTTTCAAAGATTTACCTTTATTTGCAACTTATTCTAGCCATAATATAGGTTACATAACGTGCCATTTTCACAAATTTTTGAGACAAATTTACTTATAAATGTTTTTATATACAGATTTTTGTTCTTGATTATTTGAAGCCAGTCACAGGCCGTTATTCGCTGTAAGTTCAAAGGCGACCTTAACGTGTAAAGAACAAGTCGTTAAAGGGTAGTATGAGTTTCCATTATTCAAATAAAAATGGTAGCGCGAGTGGTAGTTCAGTGTTAATCTTGCCAAGACGACATTGCTGAAAGACTTGATTTTATTGGGCTGCAGAGGCACTCTGGATATTGTTCTTCGTTGAGATCCAGAATATTGAGTATCGCTGTAATACTGTCAGCATCTTACATAAAAGCCCAGATTATCCGGGCTTTTTTAGTCTTCTTCAGTTATAAATTAGTACTAATCAAATAAAACTTTTTAAATTCTAAATCTGGATTCTAGAAATTAATTTACGATATCAATTAAAGTACTAAAACCACCGTCTAAATCGTGACACTTAATCGAACTCAACTCACCATTATCGATTTTAAAACGTACCGTCTCGTTGTTTGCCATTGCAATATAAGCACGACCAAGTAACTCATAACGGCGAGAGTGGTTTGCCTTTAATTTTGCGGTATCTTCATATTCAAACCAAATCCACACATCATTGTTTGGTTGAACTGTAATTGAGTCAATTTTATCTTCGCAAGTGACTACTTTTGCTTGTACAGAAGTTATAGAAACCAAGCATAGCGCTAAAGTTAATGCTAGTTTTTTCATTACTTTTATCCTTAAATTAAAAAAAACATGCTGAAAATCAGCGCTAAATATACTCAATAACTTTAGTGACAAAACAACTAAAAATTTATTAAACAATATTCGCAGTTTTACTTAAACTGAGTGACACATTTCATATTTTCTACAGATAAATGAAAGCGCTTTTTAGCCATTAACACCTCTACTACCAGCAGATTTAAAACTAATCCAATCAAACGGTCGTAGTCGTGTAGTACGCTGACAGCAACCTCTCCAATCGGGCTGCTTACATCGATAAACAAACTTAAAATCAATTCTAAAAATAGCGGTGTTACCACAGCTAAAGTCACTGCGACGGCGCGTGTCATCCATACCTTGTGGGCGGCGATGTTTTTCTTCATTGCAAGTACAATAGCTGTACTGAAGCTAATACAAATGGCGATGGCGACAATCACCAAGGATATAAATCGCGCACCTAAGTCTGTTGGTGAAAATACTAGGTGCATCCACACACCAGATATTGCCATGACGCACGCAGACAAAACTGCCAAGCGCCCCATTACGCTGTGCATCTTAGGTCGAGTTATGCGTAATCGAGTTGAGAACTGAGTAGGCAATGAAAAGAAGAAAACAATACCGCTTACCCCATGTACCAAAATTGCTGCTGGGAGTTCAAAATAACGGGCATTAATCAAACCTGATGCCTCCGCAATTGCACCTGTGCCGAGTAAAACCAGTGCGACAATAAAAACTGCAGGTATAGCGGGCAGGCCAATTAAAAAGAATAACAGGCTGACTGCTTTCCAATTACTTGGACTTATTTTGTGAATACTTGTTTTGTGATTACTTTTTTTCTGACTACAGTGAACTGCATTTGAATTACTTAATGATGGAGCTGCCTGACAGTTTGGGTCTACTAGCTGTGATTCTCGTTGATTTTTATTTGCAGTGATTAAGTTCATAACATTGCCTTGTTTGTCGTTTTGCTTGAGACAATCTTGTAATATCAATGCTAGTGTGTCGTTCAGGCCTATTGATTAAGACTTTGTCGAAGACCATTTTTGAACTTCGCCTAACCAATAGAACACCATAAGAATAAAACTAACCAACTGTAAAGTAAGGATAAAAAAGGATTACTATATGCCAGCCTCTGATTTAAATTTACTGGCAATTAATATTGCGACTTTGAGTGTTTTATTCTTTAGCGCTAACTTACTGGTTGTTCGAACCGACAAAAACCACACTTATTTTCCGCTCGCTTCGAGCTTTATTGGCATCGCGATTGTCATTTGTCAGCCAAGTCTAAAAGCACTCGCACCCGCTTTACAGCTTTCAACCTTAACGCTGGCACTGCCTGCTTTATTACTGATCGCGCCCTGCTTTTGGCTATATGTAAAAGGCTTAACGCACAATGCACCTTGGCGATTTGAAAAAGCCGATACACGGCATTTAGTTCTTCCTTGGCTTGGATTACTGATTAGCCTTATCACCTTTTTACTACCCGCTGATATTCATTACAACCTGCTTGGTAAGGGTGACATGGCGATACTCGAACAGAAATCGGCACTGTTTAGAAACTTCATCTACGGATTGCTGATTGCCACTTTTATGCTGGTTTTGGGCTGGATCGCACAGTCAGCGTTTTATCTGATTAAAATCATCAAGCGTCTACAGCACTATAGAAACCAATTGAAACAGGTATTTGCTTCGACCGAAGCGAAAGAGATCAGATGGCTAAGTGGCTTACTGCTGTTTGTAGGCATTGCTTGGGCTTTCGCTACGGTGAATTTATTACTCGATAATTTGTTTATCGCCAGTGAATATACACAAGATACCTTTCAGTTTGTTTTACTCATTACGGTTTGCTTTGTCGCCACTTGGGGATTAAGACAAAAACCGGGCTTTGAAGAGCTATTTTCTACCGAGTCGGTTGATTTTGAACATCAAGCGTCTTTAGCTGTAGATAATGAAAACAGCCAAGTTAAACAATTTGAAAATGTTTCTTCTGAGAAATACAAACGCTCAGCTCTCACTGCTGAGATGGCAGAAAACATCGCACAGAAAATGGAAGCGGCGATGACCTCAGAGCACCTTTATTTGGATGCAAACCTCTCATTACCAAAACTTGCCAAACACATTCATACGTCGCCTAATTATATTTCACAAACGCTAAACGAAACCTTATCGACTCACTTTTTTGATTATGTGAATCATAAACGCATTGTGGCAGCAAAAAAGCTGCTATTAGAGTCAGAACTAACGGTTCTAGATATCGCCATGCAAGTAGGCTTTAATTCTAAATCAGCGTTTTATAGTGCATTTAAAAAACATACTAAACTCACGCCGAGTGAGTTTAAAAAGCGCCATATTAAAAATACTTAGATTTAGCAAACAAATATAAAGCAGAAATAAAAAAGCCGAGCTTAATTTTGCTCGGCTTTTGTCTTCCCGTTGATTGTATTACAAACCCAAACTCTGTCTTACTTGCACCATCTGCTGCTGTAGTTCAGTTTGAATATCGTTAACTTGCTGACTTGAGCTATTCACCTGATCTTTCATATTGCGCATTGCTTGGCTGAAGTTATCGACTAAGCTACTTTGCTGCTGTGCGAGCTCCATAGCATGACTCGCTACTTGGTTAGCGGTTTGCGCACTTTCAGCTACCCCTTCAGAGTTACGTTTTAACTCTTGTGCATGTTCTGTTTGGGCTTGTGCGTCTTGTGAAAGTGCACCCATTTGCTCCGATACTTTCTTAGAGTTTTCGCCTAAGGTATTTAACTGTTGATGAATGTCAGACAGTGAATCTTGCGTTTGCTGCGCCAGCTTTCTCACTTCATCGGCAACAACGGCAAAGCCACGACCGTGTTCGCCAGCTCGGGCCGACTCTATAGCTGCATTCAGTGCTAATAAATTGGTTTGCTCTGCAATGGTACGGATCATTTCAACCACAGTGCCCACATCAGACACGCCTTTTAATAACTCATTTAAGCTATCTTGCCCTTGTTCTACACGCTGCTCAGTTGAAGAACTCGCTTCTAGCATTGCATCGGCAAACTGCACGCTTTGTGACATGGCTTCGAAGGTACTATTGGCATTATCAGATACCTGAGCGTTAATATCGTTGGCTTGCTCCCCCAAGTCTTTAATATTGTGTAGCAGCCCCTGAGTTTGCTCTACTTGGTTGTAGGTGTTTTCTGACTGCTGACTTATTTGCGATAGGTTTTGACTCATCTGGGCCATAAACTCGTTTACTAGTGTCAGCATTTCTTGGCGCTCTTGCGCTTCAAGTTGCTGGCGCTGAATGAGCTGATTAAAGTAGCCTGCTATCTCACCCACTTCAGTGTCTGGGTTTTTACTGTGGATCTGCTTCATCTCATTAGAGTTAATTAAGTCAGCAAAACCATCTCTGAGTTGACGTAATGGGTTAAGTACCTGACTAAGCTGTACAAAGTAAACACCCGCAGCGAGTAAAATTAACAAACCAATCGCCACACTAAATAGTATAAGCACGTTCATTTTCAAGGCATCTTGACTGGCTTTTAAGTCATTTTCAGCGGATAGAACAATATCAATCAAGGTTTGGATATCACTACGTAGCGCTTTAATTCCCACTTGTCGTGATTGAGATTGCGTTAGGGTGTTCTGCACATCTTTACCAAAGCGGTTAGCCCAGCTACTTAATTCTGACTTTATCTCATCTCCCAGATCTTCAGCTTCTTCGCCAAAAAACAACGCATCTTCATCGACTTCACTCATAACCCCTAGGTTTTCTAAACGTTCGATTTTATTGGCAATAGATTGCAGTGTCGAAATACTGTTTTGCAGACTGGTTTGTGTATTTGCATCAGTGTTTATAGACAAGTGATAAGTAAAAATACTCAACTGATTCACAGCTTGAAAATAATCAGATGCCAAGGCGTAATATTGTGTTTTGACAGGGTTGTCATCAGCTTTCGACGCATAGCTTATTAGCGAAGACGCAGAGCCACTCATTTGTCTTAATGCATTATCAAGTAACGCCATTTCATTACCCGATAACTTACCAATCGCGCGATACTTGCCATTAATATCTGTATCGAGGGCATCTAACTTGGTATGCATAGTGTTAGCAAGTTCGTCTGGTAGTTGACTGATATGCGCTTGTTTGAGCTTTTTAATGATCTCAGAAGACTGAGTTAAATACTGGCTGTCTCCAGTACTGAGGTAGCTTTCGATGCTGCCAGATAACTCCACCAGCACAGCGTTTTTAAGTTGGTTGTATCCGGTATTCTGCTGATCTAATGTGCTTAGAAGATTCGACGCCCAAAACAACACGCCAGCTAAAAATAAACTTGCCGACGTTAGCAAAATTGCTAGCCATCGAGTAAAAACAGAAACACGCATAACACCCCCTTTGTTTCAAATTTCGGCGCTAGCGTATTACTCTTTTATGACAGTTTGATGTAATTTGTTCAACAAGAATGCATAAGGGTAAAAAGCATACTTTTTACCTACTTCACTTAGAGTCTCAGCTCTACTTCATGGCTGCTTTTACATAGACATCAAAGCGGTTTTTCTTAGTGGTGATTTGCATACTTGGCTTTTGCTCATCGAGGAATGGCGCGTAGTCAGGACGTTTCACGGCAACGCGTTTACTCGCCAATTGCATAGCAAAGGATAGTAATGCATCTGCATCGTGATCGTCTCCCACTAAAGATTGGAACACACGCATTTCTTTTTTCACCAGTGCCGACTTTTCTCTATGTGGAAACATAGGATCAAGATACACCACATCAGGTTCAACCGCGGTACTATTTAAAAGGTCATGACTAGAACCAAACGCCATACCCACTTGCGCCTTCATCCACTCACCTATTTCGGTATCTTGATAAGCACGCTGTAGACCGTCGTAGAGTAATGCTGCAACCACTGGGTGACGTTCGTGCATAGTCACTTTGCAACCTAGCGCAGCTAATACAAAAGCATCTCGACCTAAACCCGCTGTCGCATCAAGTACGTGCGGCGTTGCACCTTTATTTAGCCCAACGGCTTTAGCAATTGCTTGACCTTTGCCACCGCCGAATTTACGTCGGTGTGCACTGGCCCCAGTTACAAAGTCAACTCGAATAGCACCTAGCTTTGGTTCATCACTTTTAAAAAGTTGTAGTCCATGCTCATCAAACTGCAACTTGAACAGAGTTTTATTGGGTACACCATCGCTACTACACTGCTCTGCCCATTTGGCTAATTCAAAGCGTTTTTCGATTTCATCAAGATAAGGACGATTTTCAGGATAGGGGGTATGGATAAGCAAGGGCAAACTCCTTCAAGAACAGCTTGCCCATTATAACGTTGAAACCGCTATTTATACCAACGCTCAATAATACTTAATTAAGAAGATGGAGCTTAAAACAGCTCAATATCATCTTGAGAAGCTACTTGTTCTTCTGTCCAAGGCTGATTCAACTTATTTAAACTAGTGTGTAATGCCTCACGCGTTTCTGTTATTAACGCCAGCTTCTGCTTTATTACGCCAATCTCTTCATTCATAAAGGCAAAATGCTGTGAGACTTCTTTTAATTGCTCTACATTTGCCACTTCTTCAGCGATCAGTAATTGCTGAAGATTGTCTGATTGCGTGCTGTGGTGCATATCTAAAAACACCAATTGCTGCGCGATATCATCACACACTTGTCCAATTTGCTCCACTTGATTAAGCGCTTGCTCGCTCTCTTCCATATCTTGAATTTTGGCATTGGTAGCTTCAAGAATATGTGGCAATAAGTCTTTGTAACGTCCGTACATTGCGGGATCATCAGTGGGCATATTTTTAATAAGCAAAGACACTTTTGGATAGTTAATAATGGTACGACGACCAAAATCAACAAAACGACTTCCGTCACGGTTTTGCTCAAGTAACTCTTGTTCAATCGGCTGAATGGCGCCTTCAGCTGATTTAAACACTTCACCTTGTTGATGCCAAAAAGCCACTGCGACTTCAAGTTGTAACGGAATAAAGAACTCAAAGAAAAAGCTCGATAAGCTATCTAAATCATGGGCATGATACGACTGACCAACGTAGCGCATAATGCGACCCATATCGCCCGAATCTGTCATGGCGATTTCAGCGGTGATCTGCGCTTGCTCCATATCTTGCTTTAAACGTTGAGATACTTGGCGATAGTCATCAAGTACATTAATTCTGGCAAGCAATTCTTCTCGGTTAAAAGGTTTTACAATGTAGTCGGCCGCACCAGAATTATAACCGCGCATACGCTCTGAAATATCAGTGCGTGATGATAAGAACATCACAGGAATTGCACTCGTCTCTGAAGATTTTTTTAGCTTTTCGCATACTTCAAAACCATTCATACCGGGCATTTCTACATCTAGAAGAATAATATCAGGTTGATATTTAAGGGCTAACCGCAATCCTTCGTCACCATTTTTAGCTCGGATTAATTTACAGCTTTCAGCCAACGCGTCTTCGATGATCTTATGCACTAACTTGTCGTCATCGATAGCCAGCACCAGTCTGCTCATACCATTTCCCTTAATAAATCATGTCTTTAAATAGCATAGCCTGAGTTAATAATTTTGCGAACCCCAAAAAGCACAAAAGCGCCCTCGGGCGCTTTTATTTTTATAACTACATCAAACTATGTGCAATTATTCTGCAAATTTTCAATCTTAGCGCAGGCTATACCCTGCGCTTGTGATTTCGGTAGCACCGACTTTAAGTCGGGTTTTGTTGAGTTAGCGAGATACGAGATGAAAATTTGCGGGTACATTGTAGGCGCTGGTTTACCCTGCGCTTTTTAAAATCAAACGTGACATGAAGTCACCGCCTACAACAGGTCTAAAACGAGCGCGGGACTTACCCCGCGCTATAAAGGTTTTACGCAATTCCACTATGACGCAGAAGTGCGTCAACTTGTGGCTCTCGACCTCTAAAGCGTTTGAATAATTCCATTGGCGCTTCAGAACCACCTTTTTCGAGAATATTCTGCATAAAGTCTTGCCCTGTCTGCGGGTTAAACACGCCTTCTTCTTCAAAACGAGAAAACGCGTCTGCAGATAAAACTTCTGCCCACTTATATGAGTAATAGCCAGCGCTATAGCCACCTGCAAAAATATGACTAAAGCCATGTTGGAAACGGTTAAACTCAGGCGCTTTAACCACGGCTGTACGCTTACGTACTTCATTTAGAGTAGCCTGAATTTGACAGCCCTCTTCAGCCTTATAATCAGCATGAATATGGAAGTCGAATAAACTGAACTCTAATTGACGGAGCATCTGCATCGCCGACTGGAAGTTTTTCGCAGCCAATAGTTTATCAAGTAACTCTTTAGGTAATGGCTCACCGGTTTCAAAGTGACCCGAGATAAAGCTCAGTGCTTCTTCTTCGTAGCACCAGTTTTCTAAGAACTGACTTGGTAGCTCAACTGCATCCCATGCTACACCATTGATACCCGCCACCGCTGAAGCATCGATTTGCGTCAACATATGGTGAATACCATGACCAAACTCGTGGAATAAAGTGGTCACTTCGTTGTGAGTGAATAAAGCAGGCTTGTCGCCGACGGCTTTATTGAAGTTACATACTAAGTACGCCACCGGTGTTTGCAGCTCACCATTGGCACGAATTTTACGACCCATGCAGTCATCCATCCACGCGCCACCACGTTTGTGCTCGCGCGCATATAAATCTAGGTAGAAGTGACCACGCAGTTCATCGTTTTTGTCATGCACAGCAAAGAAGCGAACATCTTCATGATAAGTGTCAAAATCTGAAAGCTCAGTGACCTTGATGCCAAATAGCTTGTTTACTGTTGTGAACAAGCCTTTTAATACTGTATCTGCTGGGAAGTATGGGCGTAACTGCTCGTCAGAAATGGCATACTTAGCTTGCTTTAACTTCTCGCCAAAGTAACCGTAATCCCATGCTTGTAAGTCTGTCATTTGATATTCAGACTCAGCAAATGCTTGTAGCTCTTTTAACTCTTGCTCGGCTTGTGGTTTAGACTTAGCCGCTAAATCATTTAAAAACTCAAAAACCTGCGCCGGACTTTCGGCCATTTTTGTTGCCAATGATTTATCTGCAAAGCTGTCAAAACCTAGTAGCTGTGCTAATTCATGACGTAACTTTAGCTCCTCAGCCATAATCTCTGAATTATCAAATTCACCGGCATTCGGGCCTTGATCAGAAGCGCGAGTGCTAAACGCTCGATACATTTCTTCACGTAACTCGCGGTTATCAGCGTAAGTCATCACAGGCAGGTAAGACGGAATATCTAAAGTAAACACCCAGCCTTCAAGCTCTTTGCTTTGCGCCGTGTGTGCCGCTAACGCAATTGCCGACTCAGGCAAGCCCGCAAGCTCGCTTTCGTCCGTAATATGTTTTTGCCATGCTTGTGTTGCATCCATAACATTATTACCAAATTTTGCAGCTAGCTCTGATAAACGCGCTGAAATTTCGCCATAACGCTTTTGCTTGTCGCTATCTAGTGCAATACCCGACAAGGTGAAATCACGTAGCGCGTTATTGATTGAGGTTTGCTGGGCAATGCTCAGTGATGCAAATTCTTCTGAGTCTTTTAACGCTTTATAGGCTTCATATAAACCTTGGTGCTGACCTACATAAGTTGAGTACTCTGAAATAAGCGGTAAGCACTCATCATAGGCTTTACGTAAATCTTCAGAGTTAACCACTGAGTGCATGTGCGATACTGGCGACCACATACGAGAAAGCTTGTCATCCGCCTCTTCAAGTGGCACTACCAACCCTTGCCAAGTGAATTCTTGTTTTGCCAAAACTTCATCGATGGTTTTACGGCAATGTTCAATTGCCGCTTTAAGTGCTGGTACTACATGCTCTGGCTGAATTTTCGAAAATGGTGGCAAACCTTCAAGACCAATCAGTGGGTTACTCATAAATACTCTTTCCTTTAAACTTGTTCTATTAATATGTTCTTTTATGACATATTTAACGTATTAGCATTGAAATTGGGGCAAATGCCGCAATTACAAGTTAGACTGAAATATTCTTGATACTTCGCCTTTCTATTATTGAAAGCTTAGAACATAAAACCAATTTTTAAGGAGTTTTTATGGCTCAACATTTTGATTATATTGCCATTGGTGGTGGTAGCGGTGGTATTGCATCGGCTAACCGTGCGGCAATGCGTGGCGCAAAAGTCGCTTTAATTGAAGCTAAACACATGGGCGGCACTTGTGTAAACGTCGGTTGTGTACCAAAAAAAGTGATGTGGCACGGCGCACAAGTCGCTGAAGCAATTAAGCTTTACGCACCAGACTATGGCTTTGATGTTGAACTTAAAAACTTTGATTGGGCTAAGTTAGTAGAAAGTCGCGAAGCCTATATTGGCCGTATTCATAAGGGCTATGAAGGTTATTTAGCAAAAAATGGCGTAACCGTGATCAACGGCTTTGCTAAATTCGTTGATAACAAAACCATCGAAGTGAATGGCGAGCATTATACGGCTGATCATATTTCTATCGCGGTAGGCGGTCGCCCTTCTATTCCGAATATTCCAGGTGCTGAGTACGGTATCGACTCAAACGGCTTTTTCGAATTAGACGAGCAGCCACGTCGCGTTGCAGTCATTGGCGCAGGTTACATTGCGGTAGAGCTTGCAGGCGTATTAAGCAGCCTAGGTACTGAAACACACCTATTCGTTCGTAAGCATGCGCCTCTTCGTAACTTCGACCCACTGGTTGTTGAAACACTGACAGAGGTAATGGACAAAGAAGGTCCAACGCTCCACACCAATGCCACGCCGAAAGCGCTGACAAAAGAAGCTGACGGCTCTGTAACCTTGCATTTAGAAAATGGCGACACTCATACGGTTGATCAAGTTATTTGGGCGATTGGTCGTGAACCAGTGACTGATTTAATCAATCTACAAGCGACTGATGTTGAAACCACTGAACGCGGTTATATTAAAACCGATGAATACCAAAACACCTCTGTACCTGGCATCTATGCACTGGGCGACATTATGGAAGGTGGAATTGAACTGACGCCTGTAGCCGTAAAAGCAGGTCGTATGTTAGCTGAGCGTTTATTTAACCCAGAATTGCCTGATGCCAAAATGGATTACGATTTAGTACCCACGGTAGTATTTAGCCACCCGCCAATCGGCACAATCGGCTTAACCGAACCGCAAGCGATTGCGCAACACGGTGAAGAAAATGTAAAAGTGTACACTTCTACGTTTGCTGCTATGTACACCGCTGTAACGCAGCACCGCCAGCCTTGTAAAATGAAATTAGTTTGTGTGGGCGAAGACGAGAAAATCGTTGGTTTACACGGTATTGGTTTTGCTGTGGATGAAATGATCCAAGGTTTTGCTGTGGCAATGAAGATGGGCGCGACAAAAGCTGATTTTGATTCTGTAGTGGCGATACACCCAACGGGTTCTGAAGAATTCGTTACCATGAGATAGTGAATAGACCCTGAAGCAAGTTCAGGGTGACGGACTAAGTAGGCGTCGACTTTATGTCACGCACAAAAAAGCGCTGGGTAAACCAGCGCCTACAATCAGGCTGGCGCCTTTGCTCTCGCAGCTTGCCAGCTGAATTGACCCGACATAAAGTCGGTGCTACCGCACTAAAATTGAAAGCTGGTTGCTGTAGGCGGCGACTTTACGTCGCGCTTAATGGTTACAAGTGCTGGGTAAAACAGCACCTACAAACAGACATAAAACCTACCAAGCAAACTTGCCGCTAAAGCCCAAACGTATTGCTAGCGCCTCATTGGGGTTAAAATGATCTAAACCAATCTGCCAATTTATTTGCTCTCCCTGATATTTCACATCAGCGACCTTATTAGCAGGGTCCACCAATAGAGTCCAAGCACCTTCGCTCACACCAAACTGCGTAAATTGCTTTTCGCCTTGCTTGTAGCCAATTAGATGATAAATAAATGGCCCTGTTTGATAATCTAGACCGATGCGTGTTTGCTTTGGCAGCTCAAATTCATAACTTTGCTCTTTCTCAACGCCTCTCAAAAGTGGTCTGAAACTACTGAAGCCAACATTATCCACAAAACTACCTTTGGTATTGATGTCAGCCTGCGTATAACCAGTATTTGAGATTTCAAAGTTATTCAGTAAATCGGTGAACTCGCCATAAACACGAACAGTGTCCGAGATTTGGTAAAACACCTTTAAATCCAGTGAATAACCGTCACCCCTGGTTTGCCACTCGCCCTCTTTATTTGGACGTTTTAAAAAATTGTTGTCGGTATAAAACTCTTCAAACTGCAAGTTACCTAGCAATTGCAAGTTCTCTTTACCCGAAATCGCACCATTTACCTGAGAGTGTCGCAAATAATTTAAATGCCAGTAATTTGCTTGAACCGACAAATCGACTTGTCCAAACTGCTTTTGGTATTCGATGCCAAGCCCTTTGCTTCTGGCACCCGTTAGATCAATTTCAACTGAATACTCTTCAAAGCTGGTAAGCGCGATATCATTTTGCTCTTGGTAATAACCTAACGCCGTTTCAGGGTTAGTCTCTAACTGATAATCTATTCGTTGTATGTAGTGTGCTCGAAAGTTTGGCAATGCTTGATTTTTATAAGCGAAGCCATATCTAGACTGAGAAAAGCCAATATTGGCATCGCGCTCTGGACCTTGCTGCCAATCATCATCTGCAATTTGTAGTACTGGCGCTATATTCGTGAAACTATTTGAAGTTAAATAAAACTCTAATTCATGCTGGCTTGCAAAGCTGCTTATAGAGGTTAATAACGCTGCGCTTAGGCACGCTTTTTTTATCATTTTTATTGTCCATAACTTTTTATTTTAATATCCCCCCTCTTCATGAAGTGATCTATGTAGAGGCGAAAAAAACTCATTGCTAGCAAGGCGAAAATTTTGCTATTCAGTTGTTCTAAATAAGAAACTTTCAGCGCCGATAGTGTCAGTTTTACCCCCTCAAAATGATTGAGTATCATTGAGGATTGGTATAGCTGCTAGTATACCTTGAATTTAGGTATAAAAAAGGCCAGTAAAAACCGGCCTTTCAGCTAAATTTTAGTGTATTTAAAACACGTTATAGTGATTCAATTACACCATCTGTATATTTAATTAATACAATGCTGTCACGCTTCAATATAGTAGCAGCAACTTCTTCGCCAACCATGATCTTACCGATTTCAACTTCAACGCCAGCATCTGCGTCTTCATCTGAAATCTCACCTTTATCTATAAGTACTAAAGAAACCCCTTCAGTATTTTTAGCCGATAAGCTTTCAGTCTTAGTATCATATTCAACCATGAAACTACGTTGCGCGTCAGAACCAGGAATAATGTACTTAATATCAAGCTCTAGTTTACCCTGTTCAAGCTCTGTACGCTGGCCACTTAATGTTAAGTCAACCGCATAATCACCAAGTACAACATCTACATTAAGTGCAGCACTGATGTCTAAGAAGTTGTTTTCGTCTTCAAGTTCGAAAGTGTCATCAGGATACAAGTAAGCCGGTACTGATACAGTAGCTCCCGGTTGAAGCTGATCTGCATAAGTTTCAAACTGCCCATCTCCATATGTATGAAGATTAATTTGGAAAGACCCTTTGTTATCGATGTAAGTTGATGGATTGGCATTACGCATAGAACCAATAGCTGGATACTCTGACTCAAATGCAAAGTTGTAACTCTTTGAGTAGGAAACTGCACTGTCTAAATTATCAGCAGTTGCATAAAGATCATATTGCTCATAATTGATTAATGCCCCTGCAGAATCTACTAACTCATTATTTTCGTTAACTTCTGCAACTCCAGTAATTCGATAGACATCAAAATAGTGCATATCTCCATTTTGAACTGGATTGAAGTAATAACCCGCGGTGTGATATTCACTCGGCTCAGGAGTTGGTTGCTCGATAACTGAACCATCCTTGTTAAACTCTACATATTCAGATTTGTTGTAAAAGAAATATGGCTGCCCCGATGCAGTCTCTTTTAATGCGGCAAGCGTTACAGTTACCGTATTTGAGTACTTTTCTTTTATCCCTTCATGATAAACAAATGTAAATGAACCATCTGCGTTTTCATCCATTCGGTAAGACAGCGTATTAGTCCCAATCTCTCCAATTACTTCAGAGCCACTTTCATTTACGGTAATGTCGTAAGTCATATCAGCAAGCTCTAATATTAAGCGGCCTGAAAGAGATTTACTTTGTCCAATTTCTGGTTGTTGCTCTGGGAAGGTAGCAAAACCCAAACCTACATCATCAATATCAATAATACGGCTTTGCTGGTAAGCTGGTTGGCTTAACAAAGTATGTAAGTTTGTGATTTCGTTTGGAGCCGCAACAAAACCTTTAAGTTCTTGCAAATGACTAAGCTCATCATAATAGCCTGTAAACCTCCAATACATATCTTCAATGTTTGTCGATACGCCATCAACAGTCACCTGGCCGTTATTGAAATCTGTTACGTTCCCACTAATATTTGCAAATTGTAATTCATAACCATAATCAAGTGGTACGATACGATAAAAGCTATAATAAGATTCATATAAATTGCCACTTACCGTAAGATTTTTACGAAGAAGATATTGCTTAGAATTAAATTCTCCAGACCATACCGTTTCCGTTACATTATCTACTACCACTTCGTAGGAGAATATGCCTTCTTTACCATCTCGGAGTAAGGTATGAGTAGAAAGTAGCTGTCCAGATTGACTAGATAACAAAGCTTTATTTTCAGACTCAAACTTTAGGCTTGCTACATTTTCAATTTTACGACCATAGTAGCTAAACCCTGCCGCTTGATAACCATCTGCATTCGCAACATTCACAGTGAAACTTGCAGTAACAGAATCGCCCTCAAGAGAACTAAAGCTACCACCCAAACCAATCATTTTAGGTACTACAATTGTCTTTTTAGAAACCGGCGGAGTTACATGATCCTGACTAGTATAATAAACATTTTCATAATTCAAACGTTCAACAATGACAGGCACTAACTCTGCAGATAACTGCCCGCTGAAACTAACGGGGTTTGTTACTTCATCGGTTTTCTTCTGTGCCAGTGTTAGTTCTAGGTTTAAAGCACCTTTAACAGCTTCAATGCCATGCGCTTCTAAATCGAAAGTATCTGACTTCAGTTCATCTGCTGTTACAGCCTTGTTCAGCGTTACCGAGACTTGCGTGCCTTCGTTTAAAGTAAACTTAGCTGCATCGTTCTCGATTATGCCGTCAACCTTTAACGTGTATTCAGTATTTGCTTCATTACTGGTGACAGCGGCTTTAGCTGATAATGATTCATTACCTGCTGTTGCTTGAACATTAAACGTTAAACCATCTTCATCAAGCGTTGCTGTACCAGTAGCACCAGGTAATGCTAAATAGTTTTTAAGATCAACAGTATTTGTAGTGATTTCACCCGCTCTGCGAAGTGAATCAATCACAGCTAGCGCTTCACTGACATCTGCCAATAACTTAAAGCTCTCAGCTTGCTCTTCAACCATAGTGCCAGCGTCTTCAACAAGTTGCACAAACTCTTCACCTTGCGTTTGTACTTCTTTACCTGATGTATCTGCGACATCAAATAAGTTTGCAAATACACGGATATCTTTCACCATAGCTGCTGCTTTTGCTACCGCATCACCTTCGGTTACATCGGTTTCAGTGCCTTTTGAACGGCCATCAGAACCCGCATCAGCTTTTTTCTTTGCTAAATCGTTGTTTAATTTAGTAACTAGTAACTCAAAATCAGCAATACGAGATAGGTTTTTAGCAAGTACTGGATCTTTTTTGATCAATACGATGATCTGCTGAGTCGCTTGCTCTGCACCTTTTAGAATATCTTCTAAAGTAAGCTCAAACTCAGCATCATCGTCATTATCACGACTCACTAAAAACGCACCGTCAGCGGCTACTAAATCTGTAATTGCTGAGTTTAAACGTGCACTCATGTCACCTACGTTACCTTCACTACCCACAAATAATGCTTGCGCAATACCTGCGTTGATTAGTGCATAACGTAAGTTATCAGATTCATCGTCATCAACGAGTGAAGCTTGATCTTCTACTTTTGCTGGTACTAATTCGTTAAGCGCACCAATTAAACCGAACGTATCGGCGATTTCAGATTGTGCTTTGCTAACCGACTCAGCGCTTACGTTACCGCGCTGCTCGGCAAGCGCTGTCGCGAAGTGAGTTAAAGGTGTGATGTTGGCAGTATTTTCAACATCCCCTTCATTTTTAGCTGCACTGATCAATGACGTTAAGGTAAATGTTGGATCTTTTACCGTCATGTTGATTTGTTCACCAAAACTAATCGCTTCGCCTTTTGCATTTTGACCACAGCCTGCTGGTGCATCACAGATCATATAAGTAGGGCTGCTAATATCTTGGCTTATTCCGATCTCAACTTTAACTAAACCATCTACTTTAACTTGTGCACTGTATTGACCATTTTCATCGGTCATAGTACTCGCCGCACCTAGCTCTTCTTCAGTTAGCCTAACTGCTGCACCATCTACATATTTGTAGAAATAAACAGGCGCGTTGATGAAGGTACCTTTAGAAGCAACGCCTTTAATATCACTAGTTACTGCAATATTATCTACAGGGGTCGTTTTTTTATCATCGTCTGATGAGCCACAGCCGCTAAGTACCGTTAATACACCTAGGGCTAATACTGATTTTTTAAATTCCATGTTTTTATCTCTATTCTTTGAGCGTTTGACAGTAAATATTTTTATTTCTGTCGGTTAACTAGGGAGCTTATAAATAAGCTCCCGCCTTGTTTTATTGATAGTTGTTATAATTCAGCTGAATATGATTTTCAGGTAAGCAGGTATCAGATACTAAATATCGACAGAGTGTCAGGCCGTCTTTAGTATTACTGCCTGGCACTAGCTCAATGTGATATACCAGTCCATTACCCATTCGAACGGTCATTTTTCCACCTGAAAATGTATATGGGAGTGGTTCAGCTGTGCCAATTTTTAAACCATATTGTAATTGTCCATCTACAACTCCCATGTAACGAGTTCCCCAACCCTGCGGGTTTTCCACATCAGACTTATCTACAAGATCCATATAATCAATCATATAGCCCTTAAGTTCTGAGATACTCAACTCTTCTGCTTTATCTAACACTTGAATATGGGTGTCTTTTGAGTTTTCACCAAAATCTTCCCATTCACGAAGGAAATAAGTACGGTCACCTTCTTGAGCTATTGGACGATAAACCATTTGATAGTTCAATTCACATGAATCTAAACTTGTATCGCATGGCTCCACGATTTTACCTTCGACTGGATTATAAAAACGCTTTCTTACCAACTGATTGTTTTCGTACATACCTTGGATTGAAGAGCTAAAAGTACCAAAGCGAATAGAAAAATCATCATGCACTTGAATAGTCAGTGACTCTTCAGCTTGATCTTCACCTGTTTGTATTAACCAGCGACCTTTAAGTTCAGCTTCACTATAAACTAACGATTTATCATCTTTCACCATCAAGCCTGGTGTGATCCAATTCTCATAACCGTCGCTTCGGTGTGCAATAAGCTGGAAACCATCTATACGAAGGTCTTTAGTGATACCTAAACGCTCTGTGCGCATACCATCTTCATAATTAATCTCAACGGTGCGATCTGTCACTTGCCAATTAAAGCCATGTTCAACACCATAAATATCGATCTTATGACCAATATTGCCATCTTCGAAGCTATAAGAACCTGAGCCCAAATTATTTCGACTTATTTGGCTATCAACAAACCATGTACCTAGCAAGCTGTCGGCCTCAACGCTTAAATAATCACTCTCAGTCAATTTTTTAGAATCATATTGATTCACCTGAATTAGCACATCAAGGCCATCACGGGAAGTGCGACGAGTCTCTTCAACTTGTAGTTGATTATTCTCAAATGTAAGCTTTAAGTTATCTAGCAGCGTTATTTCATTTACTGGCATGCCATCAATTTCTATTTGCTGCTGACTAAGTATTAAATTTTCTGGCTCGATAATTAGTGCGCCATCTTCTAAGCGCCAAGTTACTGGGCTAGACTCTATATTCCCCATTTCTTTTATAGAGCCATTCCTATTTTTCCAGTTTTGAGATAGGTTAATTTGATAAGTCTGTGATTCAAATAAATCTGGGTTATTAACTACGAACTCACCTAGATGTGGCATATCGAAAGTCCACACCAATGTATTTTCGGCAGTACACTCTTCTCCTTTCGGATAAGTACATATTTTTAAACCAGCTTCCGTTTGCTCTATTAGCTCAATAACAAAACTCCCTTCTGAAGTACTATATTCAAGTTTGCCATCGACTAAACGAAACACATAAGCCTGATCCCCCATAGATATGTTACTTACTAATGAGTTGACTCCATTGTTGTAATCTTCTTTATACACCACTGATATTTGTATTGCTTTTCCGTTGCTATCTGTAAAATATAATGGTTGCTCTAAATCACTTTTATCTGATAAAGCATTGAGTAAACTCTCTGTAAACTCTGAATGAGCAATATCTGATGAATACTGATAAATAAATAAGCGATCACTATTAACTCTCAAAACTCCATCGTAATCATAGTCATCTTCCCACGTTCTACGAACATAGTATTTATCGCCTTCTATCGCGACAAATTCATGTTTTACATTCACTCGAGCTGTACAGCTTGTTTCTGAGGTATCACAGAAAGAAACATCTTGCCCATCAAGTCTATATTCTTTACCTCTGTAAAAAATACCATCAACAAAGTGACCATCATTTGAAGATTCTAAGAAACCTATTTTGACATTAAGGTCGTCTTCAACAATCATGTCAAAGTTCAATTGCTCATAACCCATAAGCCCAGTCCAACGGCCAATGACTTGCTCTCTGGTGATATTTAGCTTTTCATCTTGTTTAAAAAGCCAACCCCACTCAGATTTAGAGTGAGCATCTTTCGCATCATTTTTAGTACCGTTATCCATAGCAACAAACTGATAACCTACCTCTAATGACTTAGTCATCCACATAGTCATAGAGCCAGTCACTTCGTTTTCACCTTCTTGGTGTGTGTAAGTGAATGTCAGTAAATTATTTTCAAGCTGCCAGGTGATAGTTTTTCCTTCTTTGCCTCCGACAACCTGACCATCAGCCAATAACGTAAGTTTTTCTACTGATTCTGTTTCATTACCTTGATTATTGAGATCAAATACATTTAAGAACCATGTTCCTACTAACTCATCTTCTTGAACTGCCAAAGTCATATTTTTATCAAGTAAGTTTGACGTATATACCTTTTCGCCAGGCTCATAACTTTCATCATAAACACCATTAGCAAATCGTTGAGCATTTGAAATAAAATCAACTGTACGATAGACATCATTCTCAGACAGCACTAACAAGTCGATTTTAGATGTCTTATAAACAACATCTTCAAAAATAGGCTCGTAGTTACTGTCATATATAGGCTGCCCATTTTCATCGAAGAGTTGCTCTTTTCTCTGACTTAAAATAAGCGGCTCAAGCAAAGTTGCTTCTAACCTGCCACCTGTAATCGCCCAAGTATCTATTTCGACTTGGTTGACAGAGCTTATTGTTCCACTTTTACCGTTTTCGCCTAAGGTAAGGTGATATGCAGGGTTAGTAACAAACTCTGGTGAATGAATGATAAAATCACCAGCACCTAAAGTTGTTTTTGTAGTAACTAGATCTTTATCATTTCTAATTTCGTCTTCAGTTTTTTCTATTAACCCTGGGTCGCGCTCATTAATTTCTTGTTCAAACTCTGTAGCCGTCGCTTCATCATCAACTAGATCTAATGTCGAGTTAACACCTTCAGGTAACTCATAATCGTCGTTATCTACAACAATTTTAATCAGTGCCGCTAGTTTTAATTTTTGTTCTGCATCGACATTTAGTAGCGCTTGTTGTAGCTCTTCGTCTGTTGTGAATCCTTGTCCTTCACGCGTTAAAAGTGCGTATTCTGCAGTTGAAACGTTGGTGATATTTACACCAAAATTTTCGTCACTTACAAGCTGACCATCTTCACCCGCTTGCTCAACGAGCTTGTTCATTGAGTTAAGTTGCGAAACAAACTCAACATCATCTTGATTACCCAAACCAGTTGCGCGAATTTGTACTAATGAGTTAGCTTCAGATTCATCAACCGAGAAAGTCGCTGTATAGCGACCAGTTTCGTCTGCAAACGCATTTACTGAGGCACTGCCTGCCGAAATAGTTAAGTTTGCATTTACAATTGGTTTATCTGTAACAATACCTGTGATGGTTACACTTGAAACTTTACGCTTGATAACAATGGCTTTATCAACACTTGCGGTTGCACCGTCGTCATCTGTGACTGTTAAAGTGAAGGTAACAGCTTTGTCTTCTTTAATATCAGGTGAATTTACTGTGATCTCAGCCGAGTCAACACCCGATACCGTTAATTCCATGTCTGATTGATAAGTCCACTCGTAACTCGCAATAGAGCCATCAGCATCATTAGCGGCTGCAGATAGTTTAAACTCTGTTTGCTCTTTTGCTTGTGCTTCACCGTTGATAGTGACGATTGGGGATTTATTTGCTGCTGGAGGTGGGGTTGTATCTGAGTTGTTGTCATCATCCGATCCGCCGCAACCTGTGAGGGCTAAAGTTGAGCTGATCACGCTGGCTAGTATTGCCTTCCTAAATACTGATGTGGGTGTCATGGTTTTCTCCATACCATTTTGTCAAAGTTTATAATTTTTATATAAAATCGAAACAATACTAAGCACTATTCAGCCTATATTCAATATTACAAATGTCTAAAAGTGTTATTAAATCAAATGCAACATTGAAGAATTGATTTAAGTTAATTTTTAATATTATTTTCATCGAAATTTTTTATATCAAGCTAATACGAACTGCTAGAATAGCGACAACTTTCTGCTCTCAATACAACAAGGTTTTCATAGATGAAAAAACGTATTGCTTTAGCACTTATTGCAAGTGCAACTTCTGCGGCAGTGTCGGCTGCTGATACTCGTTCACAAGGTATGGGTAATGTAGGTGTCGCTTCTGCTGACTACTTATCTTCAGTATTAATCAACCCTGCTCTAATCAACCGTCACTCAGATGATACTGATGATTTTGGTTTGATTTTACCTTCAGCAAATGTATTTGTTCGCGATGAGCAAGAGTTACGCGATCATATTGATACATTCCAAGATAGCTTCGATGAACTATCTGACTTGCTAGAACTGGCTGAGTCAGGCGGCAATGTCTCTGCTGAAGAGCTAGACCGAGCTCGTAAACAACTTTCTGCAGACTTAGCGAAACTCAATGGCGGCATCAATATTGAAGCAAACCTAGCACTTGCTCTTGCTTCGCCTAGCCGCATCGGTGGTTTTGCGCTTTATGCAAACACTGATGTTGATGCAAACGCAAACCTATTTATTTCTGGTGATGACGTTAATGTGATTGCGAATGCACAAACGCCAGAAGAGCTAGAAGAGCTAAATTCACGTATGCAAGTTGTGGGTGCTGCAATCAGTGAAATCGGTTTTGCTTATGCCAACCAGTTCACCCTGTCTGATAAACAGGTTTATTGGAGTATCACGCCAAAGTTCCAACAAGTTGATTCATTCAACTACGTATCAAAAGTGAATGACTTTGACGAAGATGACTTTGATGCCAATGACTACACAAAAACTGAAAATAACTTTAACTTTGACATTGGTTTAGCAACAGAGCTAACTGAAAGAGTTACAGTGGGTTTAGTTGCTAAAAACTTAATTGAAAACGACTATCAGTCTGTGACAAGTCAAGGCATTACACCGTCTTATAAAGTGGGTCCTGAATATATTGCAGGCATCTCATATAATGGTGACATTGTAACGCTAGCCGCTGATATTGATTTAACAGCACCACAGCGTTCTAACATCATTAAAGAAAGCCAATATGCGCGTTTAGGTTTAGAACTGAATGCATTTGACTGGGTGCAAATTCGTGCGGGTTATCGTCATGACTTTAATGGCGACCAAGAAGACAGCTACAGCGTTGGCTTCGGTTTCAGCCCATTTGGCGTAGTACGTTTAGACTTAATGGCACAAACATCGGGTGAGAACGACATCGGCGCTGGTTTACAGCTTAGCTTTACACTGTAATCTCTTCCTAAGCTAGGCTCGATCTCTTGGTCGAGCCTACAACCCAATCTCGACAATTTCCCACAAACCTTTGATCTTACACACTTGACTAATGTCGTACTTTTAAGCAATCTGAGAGTAATTAATACAGCTTTAATTAAACCAAAGTATTAGATTTTAGCTTTATAAGGTGGGTACCGTGTTTAAACTTGCACATAATGGTAAAATTTTAATGGACATCGCTCAAGCCGCGCCTCCGAGCGAAGGCTTTATTCTTGATGCCTTAAAGCAGTCGCCATTTGCGCAATGTGAAGTCGATCACGATAGTATTAAAGCGTATTTCAAAGGCGATCAAACCGAAAAAATACTGGCTGTTGCGATTAAACGTGATGCCATATTTAAGGTTGATATCTGCGAAGACAAAATGCAAGCCATTGGCACGATAACCGTTGCCTATGGTGGCTCGGCTATTTCTCTCGATGAAGCAAAAAAAGCACTCGTCGCTGCAGGCGTTACAAGAGGTTTTAAAAACGCTTACCTAGAAAACCTACTCAAAAAACAGCATCTAGCTCAACCTGGCGAAGAAGTATCTGAAATGCTCGCACAGGGAAGATTGCCGACCAACGGCGATCCTGCCACGTTAAAATTGCATGTTTGTACTTTAAAACAACGCTTAAAACAGCCAAAACTTCGTGAAGATGGTAGCGTCGACATGCGTGACTTTGGTGCGCTAGCAAGTGTTGAAAAAGGCACATTGTTAGCAACACAAATTCCCGCCACAAACGGTGCTGATGGTTTTAACGTTTTAGGAGAAACCTTACCAGCTAAGCCTGGTGATACTTTTCAATTAACAGCCGGGGAAGGCACCGAAATCTCATCTAAAAACCCTCTTCAATTGATTGCAACACTGTCGGGGTGCCCGAGCGAAATCAATAACGGTTTAAGAGTTGATGATGTTTTTACTATTGATGAAGTTAGTGTAAAGAGTGGTCACATTGAATTTGATGGCAGTGTGATCGTCAGCAAAAGCGTTGCACCAGGTATGAAAATCATCGCCAAAGGTGACGTGACTATTTTAGGCAGCGTGGAATCGGCCGAAATACAAACTAAAGGTAACATAGAAGTTAAACAAGCTGTGATTGGCCACCTCGATCACCAACATAACGATGAAGGACTGACCTGCAAATTAGTTGCCGGTGGCGATATTGAGATTTCTCACGGCCAATATGCTTACCTTGAAGCAAATAACATTACTGTACATAAACAAAGCAACCACTGTGACTTAAAAGCATTTGATACTATTACCATTGGTGATGGTGACAAACCAAATGGAAAGCTGATCGGTGGTGAAATTATCGATGCCCAAAAAGTCATTGCTGGCGAGATTGGTACGTCATCTGGTACCAAAATGAATATTTTCTTGGCCCGCAGCGGGATGGCTTTAACTGAAAAAACGGATGAATGTGTAAAAGAGCTGAGTGCCGTTGAAGAGCAGCTAAACGCCCTTCAGCAAGCGGTAGAAAAAGCAGACCATTTAAAAGATGCTGATAAGAAAAAAGAAATCATGCAGAAAATTTTGGCAACTCAGCAACATTATTGTCAACAAGCTGAACAACTAGAAAAGCAGCTCAGCGAGTTAGATCACCACTTACATGACTTACTCGACAATACCCTATTAACAGTAAATAAAGCCTTAAACAGTGACGTCGAGATCCATATTTTTGATCGCGTTTATAAAACACAAAGACAATACCCTCCTTGCACAGCCAAGCTTATAGAGAATGAGGTCAAGATTGAGTTTTAAACTCAATTTGTGTTTGTTAGTTAGTTCATAAATAACGATATACCAAACGACCCTTCAACACCTGTAGGTCGCGGCTTTAGCCCGACAACCTTTAAAACATGTCACCATAACTACGGCCAAGTTAACTCAAAATAGACTCTTAAATATATTCTAAGCCCGTAGGCAGCGGCTTGATGTCGTACACAAAAAAGCGCAGGGTAAACCTGCGCCTACAGTTTAGAGTGTATTAACTCTCATCACTTGCTAACTTTACCCTCAGAAATCGCTAGCTAAACAAAACCCGACGTAAAGTCGGTGCTACCGAACTTACAACACACCTTCAACTTGCTGTTTTAACTCATCACTCCAAACGCCCACTTGCACCTGTGCAATATGCTGTTTTTGTAGCATTAACATCACCAAACGTGATTGACCAATACCGCCTCCTATGGTTTGTGGCATTTCTCCCGCCACCAGCTGTTGGTGCCAATCTTGCTCTAAACGCGCATCATCTGAAGTGATCGCTAACTGACGCTTTAACGACTCAGGGCAAACGCGAATACCCATAGAGGAGATCTCAAATGCATCTTCAAGCACTGGGTTCCAAACCAGGATATCGCCGTTTAAACCCTGATACTTATCACAAGTGGCTGTAGACCAATCATCATAGTCAGGCGCACGCACATCATGAATTTCTCCGTCACCTAATGCTCCGCCAATGCCAATTAAGAATACCGCACCATATTCTTGAGCAATGGCTTTTTCGCGCTGCTTAGCAGTAAAGTCAGGATACATTTGGCGTAGTTCTTCACTGTGCACAAAAGTAATTTTTTCTGGTAAAAATGGCGTTAAACCAAACTCGCTTGCCACCATTTTCTCAGTTGCTTTAATGGCTGAAAATAATGTTTCAACGGTAGATTTTAGCTTTGTTAGAGAGCGCTCACTGTCAGCGCAGATGATTTTTTCCCAATCCCACTGGTCGACAAAGACAGAGTGAATCGGCGATAGCTTATCTTCATCAGGACGCAGCGCTTTCATGTGTGTGTATAGCCCCTCACCAACAGCAAAGCCATGATCACCTAAAGTTTTGCGTTTCCATTTAGCCAGTGAATGCACCACTTCAAAGCTCGCTTCAGGTAATGTTTTTACTTTCACCGAAACCGCTTTTTCAGTGCCGCTCAAGTTATCTTGAATGCCGTCGCCTACTTTAGCCAAAATAGGCGCTTGAACTTCTAACAAGCCAAGCTGGCTTTCTAGTTGCTCCGAGAAAAAACGTTTCACGGCACTGATCTGCTTTTGTGTTTCTAGATAACTTGTTTTCATATTTGGTTCCTCATTCCCAATATTCGATTACACGGAGTCTGCAACCCAGCTCGCTCTGTGCTGTTAAATCCATCGTCAACAAATTCGAACATAAAAACAAGATCCAATAACAAAAATACCTTTATGCTATGTTTTTCATTAAAAATTTCAGGTAAATTTTAATGATTCATAAATTATGAGTCTTTAAAAACATGGAAAATTATCAGATCGATAATCTCGATAAATCGATTTTGCACGCATTAATGGATAATGCGCGTACACCTTATGCCGAATTAGCAAAACGATTTGCCGTGAGTTCGGGTACCATTCATGTTCGAGTTGAGAAGATGAAACAAGCTGGGATCATACTTGGTACGCAAGTCACCATAGACCCAAAGCAACTTGGTTATGACGTGTGCTGTTTTATTGGCGTTAATCTAAAACATGCGGGTGACTACCCGAGCACCATTGAACAGCTAAGAGGCTTTAATGAAGTGGTAGAAGCCTATTACACCACAGGCAACTACAGTATTTTTATTAAAGTCATGGCGCGCTCAATCGATCACCTACAAGATGTTCTGATCAATAAAATACAAACCATAGAAGCCATTCAATCGACTGAAACACTGATTTCATTGCAAAACCCAATTTGCCGTGAAGTAATGCCCTAAGCGCGATAAACGCGTATAATCGGCGCAATTTTGAGAATTAGAGTAGTAACCGTGGACAATAAACGTTTTCATCGCGTAAAGCAGGTTTTAGACAGACGCCAAACCGACTTAACGGTATGTTTAGATGAAGTACATAAACATCATAATTTATCTGCCATTGTGCGCACAGCTGACGCTGTAGGCTGCCACCATGTACATGCTGTATGGCCACAAGATCAACGTCGCTTAACCAACAACACCTCTGGCGGCAGTAAAAACTGGGTTGAGACCCACATGCATGATGATATTGATCAGGCGGTTGCTGCTATCCGCGAACAAAACCCTGGCATTCAATTGTTGGCAACCAATCTCAGTGATGAAGCCGTTGATTTCCGCGAAATTGATTATACCAAGCCGACGGCTGTGATCGTGGGTCAAGAACGTTTAGGTATCTCGGACAAAGCACTTGCCCATGCCGACAAGCACATTGTTATTCCAATGGCTGGTATGGTGCAATCACTCAATGTATCGGTAGCTGCAGCACTGATTTTATATGAAGCACAAAGACAGCGTGAAGAAGCAGGCCTTTACGATCGCAACGATATGTTAGATGCTGAGGTTAAACACAAACTCTTGTTTGAAGGCTGCCATCCTATTATTGCGAATCGTTGTGTGGAGAAAGGCTTACCTTATCCTGCACTCGATGATGAAGGTGAAATTGTCGCAGATGAAGCGTTTTGGAACACGCTTAAGTTCAAACAAAAGTAGTCATATAAAAGTCATTAAGGAATAGTATGTCGAGTCCTAATTTAGCCAACTACCCGATCACTGAGCTCAAAGGTGTTGGGCCTAAAGTTGCCGAACGTTTAGCTAAATTAGGCATTACCTCTGTGCAAGACATGCTATTTCATTTACCGCTTCGCTACGAAGACCGCGCTCGCACTTATACGATTAATGAGTTAATGCCGCATACTCATGTCAGTATTGAAGCTGAAATTGAGCACAGTGATATTACCTTCGGTAAACGTCGCATGTTGGTTTGCCACGTAAATGATGGAACGGGTAGGCTTACGCTGCGCTTCTTTAATTTTAATGCTGCACAAAAGAATGCCATGTCACCCGGCAAGATCATCCGATGTTTCGGAGAGGTAAGGCGGGGGCGAGCTGGGCTTGAAATGGCACATCCAGAATACAACATTCGCAGTTGCCCAACAGAGCCGCAAGATCCGAACCTCGCAACCCTAACCGCTGTTTACCCTACAACCGAAGGCCTAAAGCAGCTGAGCATTCGTAGTATTGCCAACAAAGCACTCGACTTACTAGATAAATACGATTTAGAAGAATATTTACCGCAGCAATATCGCCCGAATCAACTGAGTTTAAAAGATGCGGTATTACAACTTCATCGGCCACCTCAAGACACCGACTTAAGTTTACTTGAATTGGGAGAGCATCCCGCGCAGCAGCGTTTAGCATTTGAAGAACTGTTAGCGCAAAACCTCAGTTTATTACAACTGCGCCAAAAAGGTCAGGCGGTGCAAGCGGTGTCCTTACCGCCAACGAATAAACTCGAACCTGAATTTTTAGCTCAGCTACCGTTTAGTCCAACCAATGCGCAAAGTCGCGTCGTAGCAGAAATAAAACAAGATTTACAGCAGCCTTACCCTATGATGCGTTTAGTCCAAGGTGATGTGGGCTCTGGTAAAACCTTAGTTGCCGCGCTCAGTGCTTTGACTGCAATTGCCAAGGGTTATCAGGTTGCGTTAATGGCCCCAACTGAAATTTTATCTGAGCAGCATGGCATTAGTTTTAAAAATTGGTTCAGCAGCTTAGGTGTAGAAACTGCTTGGTTAGGTGGCAAAACCAAAGGCAAAGAGCGTACACAAGTACTGGAAAGCATCGCTTCTGGTAAAGCCCAGATGGTGATCGGCACCCACGCGCTTTTCCAAGAACAAGTCGAATTTCATAATCTGGCATTGATCATCATAGATGAACAGCACCGCTTTGGTGTGCATCAACGTTTAGCGCTCAGAGAAAAGGGTAAATTTGATAACTGCTACCCGCACCAGTTAGTCATGACCGCCACACCTATCCCGCGTACGTTAGCTATGACCGCTTATGCAGATTTAGAAACGTCGGTCATTGATGAACTCCCTCCGGGGCGCACGCCAATCACCACTGTGGCTGTGCCAGATACACGCCGTGAGCAAGTGATACAAAGGGTGAAAAGTGCCTGTATAGAAGATCAGCGCCAAGTATATTGGGTCTGTACGCTTATAGATGAATCTGAGGTTTTACAATGCCAAGCTGCTGAAGACACCGCTGCACAATTAAAAGAATTACTGCCAGAATTAAAAATAGCCCTAGTCCATGGCCGAATGAAACCGCAAGAAAAGCAAGAGATCATGGCAGCTTTTAAAGCTGGTGAATTCCATGTGTTAGTAGCGACAACCGTGATTGAAGTTGGAGTCGACGTCCCCAATGCCAGTTTAATCATTATCGAAAACCCTGAACGCTTAGGATTAGCCCAACTCCACCAGCTAAGAGGCCGTGTTGGCCGAGGTGCCATCGCATCGCATTGCCTATTACTGTATCATGCGCCACTGTCTGTCACTGCGCAAAAGCGCCTAGGGGTACTGAGAGACAGCAATGATGGTTTTGTGATTGCTGAGCGGGATTTAGAAATTCGCGGCCCTGGTGAGGTGCTTGGCACAAAACAAACCGGCTTAGCCGAGTTTAAAGTGGCAGACCTAACTCGTGATAAGCACTTGTTACCACTAGTTCGCGTACTGGCTTTTACATTGATGCAGCAACAGCCTGATACGGTGAAACCACTGGTCGCTCGCTGGTTAGGTGGTAAGTCAGAGTTAGCAATGGCTTAAATTTTAGCTTTTAGACCCTGAAACAAGTTCAGGGTGACAGTTAAAACACTAATCTCAACCCCGTCATTCCGAACTTGTTTCGGAATCTATTGTTTGGTCAATTGATCCAGAAGCTAATTTAGCCAGATATAATTATTCAAACCATGACACTTGATCTTAACTGTCTCTAAAAATTTGAATATAAGTCTAACCATTCTGGATTCTTTTGTTCAATCAGGTTTATCTTCCATTGTCGATGCCAGTTCTTTAGTTGTTTTTCACGAGAGATTGCATGATACATATCTTCAAATAGTTCAAAATATACTAATTGGCACACATTAGACCTGTGAGTAAATCCTTCGATTAGGTGTGCTTTATGCTGATAGATGCGCTGCTTTAAATTACTAGTAACACCTATGTATAGAGTACCTTTTGGTTTGGAGGCAAGAATATATACAGCTGTTGACATTTTGAATTCCTTTCAAAATAACAATTATAGACCCTGAAACAAGTTCAGGGAGACAGTTAAAACACTAATCTCAACCTCGTCATTCCGAACTTGTTTCGGAATCTATTGTTTGGTTTATGGACCCTGAAGCAAGTTCAAGGTGACAACTAAAATACTAATCTCAACCTCGTCATTCCAAACTTGTTTCGAAATCTATTGTTTGGTTCATAAACCCTGAAACAAGTTCAGGGAGACAGTTAAAACACCAATCTCAACCTCGTCATTCCGAACTTGTTTCGGAATCTATGGTTTAGTTCATAAACCCTGAAACAAGTTCAGGGTGACTAATAACTGATACACTAAATAAGCTCAATGCCTTTCTAAAAAACGCTGCCAACGCACAGATGAATTGATCACCCTTACTGGTGCAATGATCTTTTTTAATAACTGAGGGGAGGGCTCTTTTAATAGGTCGTTATCTTTTAGGCCCAATAAATAATGAAATGCAGGTTTGTTTAAGTGTTGAATGGCTGAAATACGAATTTGCTGCTCGAAGTTCAAACGCAAGCTACTCACAGACGTTTTATGACCTTGCTGGTCAATACTTGGTATATCGCACTTTTGTAAATACCCTAATCGCTTGCCTTCACCAGAAAACCAAATACGTACTTTTTCGCTGTAACGTCCTGTTTTAGCTGGCAGGTCAAACAGCAAGCGCTGTTCGTCTTGGCTTTTTACAAACTCTAAATACGGTTCTAATCCTGCTTGCCATAGTGCAGTATGAATAGGTACCACTCTAGATTGAATTTTCTGGTGGGTCGTAAATTTAAAGCAATGCACGCCCTCTATTTTAATCACATCATCAAGGGTTAAATTACCAAGTTCATCGCTATAAGCACCGGTATAGTAGGCAATGAGAGGTAACCAAAAGTGCCAGTGTTTTGGCTGTTCACGCTTTTGCTTTTCATCACCGTAAATATAACCATGGAACAAAGTATGTAATTCCATAGCTGAAAATGCGCGACGACCAAGGTGTACTTTCATAGACTTACGGTAACCTTATTTTGAAATAAGAAACACTATAAGTTTAAAGAGATTATTAAAAAGATAAACCACCAATTTTAAAATTAACGGCTTTATAGGAATGAATGTTACTTAAAATTAGGCCTATAGACCTTGAAACAAGTTCAGGGTGACAGCTCAAATACAAACCTCAACTTCGTCATTCCGAACTTGTTTCGGAATCCATAATTTGGTTTATAGACCCTGAAGCAAGTTCAAGGTGACAACTAAAATACTAATCTCAGCCTCGTCATTCCGAACTTGTTTCGGAATCTATTGTTTAGCTAGTAGGCTATGTAACAAGTTATGGCTAACGTAAAACCTGTAGGCGCCGACTTTATGTCGCGCACAAAAAAGCGCGAGCTTGTTAATCAGCTCGCGCTTAAAAATTTTAAATGAAATAAATCAGCCTAAAGCTAACAAATAAGTTAGATTTAAACTATAACGATAAGCTAAAGACTCTTTACGAACTTAGTAAACTCTTCGCCTAAAGTTTCATCACGCATTGCATATTCTACAATTGCTTTAAGGTAACCCATTTTGTCGCCACAATCATGAACACGACCGCTCATATGGAACGCCTCTACCGTTTCTTGCTCCATAAGCATATCAATAGCGTCGGTAAGTTGAATTTCACCACCCGCACCAATCGGGGTCTTTTTCAGTAATGGCCAAATATTTTTAGACAAAACATAACGACCAACAACCGCGAGGTTTGAAGGAGCCTCTTCCACAGCAGGCTTTTCTACCATAGTTTTAATTGGTGCACTTTCACCCGCTTTTAGCTCTGCGCCATTAATATCTGCAATACCGTATTTGCAAACGTCTTCTAGTGCGACTGGTTCTAGCATGATTTGGCTAGATTTAGACTCATTAAAGCGTTGAATCATCGCCGCTAGGTTTTCTTGAGTTTGATCTGCCGAGTATTCATCTAAAATAACATCAGGTAAAACAACAACAAAATCATCTTCACCCACAATTGGACGCGCGCACATAATTGCATGACCAAGGCCTTTCGCTTCACCCTGACGCACATGCATAATCGTCACATCTTCAGGACAAATACCACGAACTTCATCTAACAACTTACGTTTAACGCGTTTTTCTAACGTCGCTTCAAGCTCAAAACTGGTATCGAAATGGTTTTCAATGGCATTTTTTGAAGAGTGCGTTACTAACACTATCTCTTTAATACCTGCAGCAACACACTCTTTTACAATGTATTGAATAAGAGGCTTATCTACTATTGGGAGCATTTCTTTAGGAATTGCTTTAGTTGCTGGGAGCATACGAGTACCAAGACCCGCAACAGGAATAACTGCTTTCATAATTCGTCCAATCTATTATTTCGCCGCAAATAGCAGCTGTTAATATACATTTTAACGGGCTTTCTGGATAAATGAAAATCTCAACACTTATTAACCTATTTCTACGGATGAATTAGACAAAATATGCTCAAGCTTACTCTTTAGTTCACTCTTTGCTTCGATATCACCATGCACTAGCTTTATGACACTAGGCGGCTTTTTTATTGCCTTCGTGAATCGAATCAGACCTTCTTGATCTGCATGTGCAGAATAGCCACTTATTGTGTGTATACCCGCTCGAATATCTATCCGCTTTTCATCAATAAACACATACCCACCCCGTGGTCCATAGTGCTGAATATCTCGTCCTAACGTCCCTTCGGCTTGATAACCTACAAACAATACATCAGCTGTGGGTTCAATAAGAAACTTTTCGAGATAATTAACTATACGACCACCATTACACATACCACCAGCAGCAATTACTATAGCTGGCTTCTTTCTAGATTTAAGATAATTTACAACAGCCATATGTTCTTTGTGCGACCCAATTGTCACTACGCTCGAAAAGTCTAATGGGTGACGCCCAAGCTTTACTCGGCGCTTAGCCTCAGAGTCCCACATTACTTTAAACTCTAAATAAAACTCAGTGAAATTAGCTGCCATTGGAGAGTCGATAATGACCTCAATTGTATGCCAGACTGACTTTTTTGACGCGTTATGGATGATTTGCTCTAACTCATAAAGTAACTCTTGGGTTCTGCCAATACTAAAAGCGGGTATTAACACCACGCCATTATCACTCACCGCCTTTTCAATGACTTGTTGCAATTTTTTAGTGCGTTGTTTGCGTCCCTCATGGTTTTTATTACCGTAAGTCGATTCAAGCACCAAAACATCGGCTTTATATGGCGGCTTTGGCGATGGTAATAAAGGTGTATGAGGCGCGCCTAGATCACCAGAGAAAACAACGCGCTTAGACTCTAATTTTTCGCCAACATCAATTTCAACATAGGCTGAACCTAAAATATGCCCTGCGCGCTGAAGTCTTACTTTTGCGTTAGCATCACAATTGAGTTTAAGCAAAAACCATTGGTTAAACTCTATTGGCACGATTAACTTTTCAAGTAATTTTAGACAAGCATTGATTAAGCTTTGCTCTCTTGTGACACCAACTTTTAAAGCATCCTCAATAACAAGCGGTAAAAGTTTAGCTGAAGCTTGAGAGCAATAAATGGGTTTATTAAATCCTGCTGCCAGCAAATATGGAATACGCCCAACATGATCTATATGACAATGGGTAACGATGAGAGCATCAATGTGCGCGATATCAAACTCTATATTAAGTGAGTCACGCGCTTCTTTACCTTGAAACAGGCCACAATCTATTAAAATACTCGATTGTTCGCTTACAACGAGCTCATGACAAGAACCTGTAACTCCTTGCGTGGCACCATGATGCTTAATAATAATTTCGCCGTTTCCATTTGGTATAGTAAATCCTTTATTTGATTCGTGTTAGTCACATTAACAAAACACATTAAATTAATTAGTTAGATGGGTAAATAGCATTTATAGACCCTGAAATAAATTCAGGGGGACATGAAAACAACAAATTCAGAGCGACAATTCCCCCCTGTAGGCGTCAACTTTACGTCGCTCAAAAAATATAGCGCAGGGTAAACCAGCGCCTACAACCCTGCAATTCAGAACTTGTTTGGAAATTTATAGTTTAATTAGCGGGCCCTGAATCTAGTTCAGGGTGACGAATAGCGCATATTTGTGAAAAATTGAGCCTAAGGTAGCGGCTTTAGCCCGACAAAAATTTAAACATGTCGCCATAAATGACGATCTATATAAAAAATAAAAACGCGGTGCAATTACTACATCACACCGCATTTCGTAATATTTACTCGCTAACTTTTATCTCGCTAACTCATTGTTTCTCGTCATATCAGTCACAGCCAAAAATATCTCTGGTATACACTCTGTGCTCAACATCTTTTAACTCATCAACCATTCTATTAGACAAGATCACATCACTTTTTTCTTTTAATTCATCCAGTGTTTTCACAACCCTAGAGTTGTAAAAGCTTTCACTTGTTAGAGTAGGCTCATAAATTACAACTTCAATTCCCTCTGCTTTTATCCGCTTCATTATTCCTTGAATAGCTGAAGCTCTAAAGTTATCTGACCCCGTTTTCATCACCAGACGATAAACCCCAACTATCTTAGGTTTAAATTTCAAAACGCTTTCAGCAACAAAGTCTTTGCGAGTACGGTTTGCGTCAACAATTGCTCTGATCATGTTATTAGGCACAATCTCATAGTTAGCTAATAGTTGCTTTGTGTCTTTAGGTAAACAATAGCCGCCATAACCAAAAGAGGGGTTGTTATAATGTTCACCTATTCTAGGGTCTAACCCAACACCTTCAATTATCTCCTTAGAACATAAACCAAAAGACTCAGCATAACTATCAAGCTCGTTAAAATATGCGACTCGCATAGCTAGATAAGTATTCGAAAACAGCTTAATCGCCTCGGCTTCTGTAGAAGGTAAGAGCAACACTTTAACTTCGTCTTTTAATGCAGCCTCTTTGAGAAGCGCTGCAAACTTTTGCGCACGCTCAGACTTTTCACCAACAATAATACGAGAGGGATAATAATTATCGAGTAAAGCCTTGCCCTCCCTCAAAAACTCAGGGGAGAAAATAATATTACCCCAGCATTTCTCAGCTTTCATTGTTTCAGTAAAGCCAACTGGAACCGTAGATTTAATGATTACAACAGCGTTGGGATTAATAGCTTTTACATCATCAATGACAGATTCTACCGTGGAGGTATTAAAGAAGTTTGTCTCAGGGTCATAATCAGTGGGAGTTGCAATAACAACATACTCTGCTGATTCTAGAGCCGCTACTTTGTTCGTTGTAGCAACAAACTCTATTTCGCGTTGTGCCAATACCAATTCAATTTCTTTGTCAGCAAAAGGAGCTTGCCGATTCCGTAGCTTTTCAACTCTAGATTCATCAATATCTAAAGCTGTTACTTTATTGTGTTTTGCTAACAATAAAGTATTTGAAAGCCCAACATACCCTGTACCAACAACCGTGATTTTTACCATAGTAATTCCATTAATTACGCAGAGGTATAGTAAGTATAGAAAAAGTCATCAGTTCAGCTAGTTAGGTTTTCCTAAAATCTCGTCATTCCGAACTTGTTTCGGAATCGATTATTGAGTTCTTAGACCCTGAAACAAGTTCAGGGTGACAGCAGGCGCACAAGTTGAGGTTAACAAAACACACACAAACCCCAAATGTGTCGCCATAAATGACGATCTCCACAACAAATAAAAAACGCGGTGTAATTACTACATCACACCGCGCTTCTTAATATTTACTAGCTAAATTAACTCTCGCCAACTCAGCAATTCTAGCTTCTAACTTTCAACTCACTTAAACGTTAAATACGCTTCTCTTAATCTGGCCAGATTAGCATACACATAACTGCTCGAATTACGACCTTGATTCAAGAAAGTGCGCGACATGTTAATACGCGTATAGGGTACGTAAGCTTGTTTGCTAACTAAAGCATTATGAGACTCACCGATTCGCGTTGAAACACTATGACGCCAAGCTTCATTACCTTTAACCTGGCCAAAAGGAGTAACCGCCATATCTTTACGCGGGCTTAATGGAATACTGAAAGCAATACCAACTTGTTGCGCGACAGTTTCTGCTGCATAAACCGCAATATAGCTATCGCCAAACCAGAAACGACTTTCTACTTTAACACCCTTATCTAAGCCCCAGAATTTACCCATGCTTGCATGCAGAGTTATATCTTGCTCAGACCAATTAAACTGATATTCACCCACATAATAATCACGGGTAAAATCATAATCTTGGTACTCAAATTTACCAATATTGGCACTGACCTGATGGCGTCCATCTGGGCTTACCCAAGTAGTCTCGTTTATAACGCCATAGTAATCGTAATACTCTCTAAACAAACCTACTTGAGTTAGGTTATAAATATTAAATGGCAACTCAACAGCCTGATAAAACACCGCCTGATCAACACCACCTTTTAAACGACGCCCTTCAAAAGAATCGCCCTTCTCAAAGTCGTCGGTATTCGCCACGACTTTTTGCATAGTCACGTTAACACCCGCACCTTTCCAAAGCGGTACTTCTACATCGGCACGAAGCGCCAGAGAAAAATCATAAACACCTAGCTCAGTTGCATAGGTAGAAGACAACGCAGGAGAAAAGCTGACTCTTGGAAGAAAATATGGACTTTGCTCTGCTGTGTTACCCACCCACATCATGCCTGATGGAGTCGCAACATCACCTTGACGAATATCTAAGTCAGGGCTAGTACCTTCTACTACAAACTGACGATAATTTTCAACCGAGCCTTGGATGTTTAATAAGCCAATATCACTCTTTTCTAACTGAACTAAAAAGCGCGTATGTTCTTGAGTAACAAATTCACTAATGCGCCCCATAACAACGCCTAATGCATCAATGTCATTACGATTGAACACTCGATTTTCAAACTTGACTACAACACTTGGAGTTTGGTTAAAACCAATACTAATATTCTCAAAACCATCTTCAATAAGTGCAAGCTTCAAGCGGTGAACTTGGCTACTCAAAGAAACCTTTGACTTAGTCGAATTTTTTTCAGAAATGTGAGTATTATTTTGACTTGCTGCACTAACAGCCGCTTGGGCAACTTCAAACTTTCTTGGTTTCGATAAATCCGAAGGCTCAGAGTTTTTAGCAACTACAAGCGCTGGCGCTGGTTTAATCTCTTTATAATTTTTACGCGCCTGGCTAGAAAGTGGCATTGTGAAGTTAACGCCATAATATGTACTGTCATTCTCAGAGTAATCGGTATTGCTATAAAAACGGCTCGTAAAGGTTAATTCACCCAAATCGAATAACCACTCTTTTGGCACTGTTAAACGAGCAGCCGCATTAACCGCTTCGGCGTCATGCTCAACTTGCAAGGCAAACCAATCTAATGGCACCCATTCAATACCACCAAAGGTTCCATTCATCATACCCGTTGCATGATCACTTTTCGCGACACCTAGTGAGAACCTAAAATTCCATAGCTCTTTTGAAGCAACAGCGAAGTGAGTTCGATATTGATTCGCAGCACCACCAACATCTTTACTGCCTATTGCTGCACTAAACCACTCTCGAGGGATAAATGGAATTTGATATTTTGCATTGAAAGATAAATCTCGTACTTGCCCATCTGTTTCTGCACTGAACAAATTATCGTGAATAGTGTTAGAGGCAATAAACCCTGTTACTTCTAAACCATCAAATAAGCCAGCCGAAAAAGCGAAGTTATGCCCATCAACATACTCTTTACCACGAAAATCCAACATATTATTATGACTAATATCAACACTGCCAGACTCCAACACCTCAGCATTAGTCGTATTAATTAAACCGGTGAATCCGGTAAAGTTACGGTAAGTTTTTAATGGTTCTTCTGCAAAACTAGGCACAGCGACAGCAACAAAGCCAGATGCAAGCAAAGGGAGTAATTTAGACATAAATCCAAGGTCCAAGCGGTTATTATTTAATCCAGAATTCTAAACAGCAATATAACATTGAAAGCGGTAAGCGGAAAGAATGAGTTTGCGAGTTTGCGAGTTTGCGAGTTTGCGAGTTTGCGAGTTTGCGAGTTTGCGAGTTTGCGAGTTTGCGAGTTTGCGAGTTTGCGAGTTTGCGAGTTTGCGAGTTTGCGAGTTTGCGAGTTTGCGATCAAATATTTTTATACATGGATTTCATAAGTCCACCAGTCATTTTTGATAATTGTTCAGTTTCTTCTATTCACAAGTTAGCATGCTAAAGAGAAAGCTCATTTATTTCTCTAGCGATATAGAGCTGAGTTCGAAATTCATCACAACTCCTTTTCGCATAAGATAAAAACTTAACACAACCTTTTGCAGTGACTCGTTCGTAACCTTCAGCTATATTAGAAGGTATAGATAAACTAGAGCGAGTTATTTAGTCTTTCAAGCCATATTCTTTGGGTAGCTTAAAAGCCTTATAAACTGAAAAACTCAAAGCCAGTGAGCGACGCCACTCCTCCAAACCTCATATCAATCCCTGATAATAAAAAACTAAATGAGAACTACCAAACTAACTCGCATCTAGCTAACTCGCTAACTGCCTCATTTAAAACTAACCACTTTACTATCAACTTCACCCAAAACTTCGGATTGCGAAATTTTCGCATTCCATACCAAGTCACAGATACCATCAGTAGGGTTAAAACCTGTCGGCGCATCCAGAAGCAATTGACGAATTTTTTCATGATCAAAATTATGGCAAGCAATATCGAGCGCTTCTAAAAACACATTTAACTCAGCAAGTGGAAGCATAACTTCTTTAGCCGTCATAATTCGCTCATGCGTTGTATTTTCAACGTTATCGCCAATTAGCAACTCTTCATAAAGCTTCTCGCCAGGTCGAAGGCCTGTACATTTAATTTCAATATCACCATGCGGGTTAGACTCAGTTTTAAGCTCCAAGCCCGACAAATGCACCATTTTTGTGGCTAAATCTTTAATTTTTACAGATTCGCCCATATCAAGCACAAACACATCGCCACCTTTACCCATGGCACCAGCCTGAATTACCAACTGTGCGGCCTCTGGAATGGTCATAAAGAATCGCGTAATATCAGGGTGAGTAAGCGTAATAGGCCCACCTTCTTTTATTTGCCTTCTGAACAAAGGCACAACAGAACCTGATGAGCCAAGCACATTACCAAAGCGCACCATGCAAAAACGGGTTATGTGCTTTCCTTTTTCTTTATTCTGAGCAAGACCTTGCAAACATAACTCTGCCATACGCTTTGTTGTACCCATCACATTCGTTGGGCGCACAGCCTTGTCTGTACTGACTAAAACAAAAGTTTCCACTTTGGCATTAATTGCAGCTTTAGCTGCATAAAAGGTACCAAACACATTATTTCTGACACCTTCTACAACGTTGTGCTCAACTAGTGGAACATGTTTATAGGCTGCTGCGTGATAAACCGTTTGCACACCAAATGCTATCATACAAGTCTCTAATCGATTAATATGCTGTACAGAGCCCATAATAGGTATAAGTTCTATGTCTAGACCTTGCGCTTTAATTGTTTCATTCAATTCTTTTTCAATCGAATAAAGCGCAAACTCTGTTAATTCAAATAAAACAAGCTTAGTGGGAGCCTGTTTAATAATTTGTCGACACAACTCCGAGCCTATAGAACCGCCAGCACCTGTGACCATCACAGACTTGCCTTTTATATTGGCATTCAATAAATCTTGTTTAGGTGCTACAGGGTCTCGACCTAACAAATCTTCAATTTCAACATCTTTAATTTCATCAAGCGTAGCACGACCTTCAACAACGTCTGCCATACCTGGGATAGTCATCACTTCTACCGATAGGTTTTCAAGCTGAGCAAGAATTTCTTTACGACGAACTCTACTTTCACTCGGCATTGCCAATAAAACTTTTTTTACTTTTTTCCGTTCAATTAGATTAAAAATACTACTGAATGCAATAACAGGAATACCTTGCAAAATTGCACCTTGCTTAGACTTGTCATCGTCTATAAACGCACTCACATAATATTCATCGCCTGCACCAATTGCCGGCGCTAATTGGCGCCCTGCAGAACCAGCTCCATAAATAACAACCGGCGTTTTATTCACAGTTGCCAAACGCCCAACCATTGCACGCACCATAATGCGTGAGCCACCAACTGACAAGATAAGCAACCAAGCGTAAATGATCGGCATAGTTCGAGGGATAAAAACATGAGAAAAAAACGATGCCATAACTAAAACAACAGTACTAATTACTGTACCAACCAAAATAGCCCCTATTGCATGCGCGCCAACATATCTTAAGACGGCTCGATAAAGGCCAAGATTAATAAATGCAAATAAACTAACGGGTAGCAACAGAGATAAAATAAACCAATTCTTGATTTCAAAAAATGGCGATAAACTATCAAGCCTGACGATAAGAGCCAACCAAAAAGCACTAAAGATAAAAATTGAATCGATTAAAAGAGTAAGAAGGCGCTTTTTAGAACGTGACGCATTAAGAAGAGAACGGAACCAACTATCCACTGTAAATCCTTGAGCTAACAAATTTCAATCACATTGACTAATGATTTAGTTATAAGTAACAAATATACACAAATTTTCAACTACTGTCATTTGAGAATTCTAAATAAACACGCTATTGTGGTTTTATAACGTCAAGCTCATCATCTGTACCATAAGTATTAGCTTAAAAGCACAATCAATCAAAACCCATCGCCGTAGTTGACGAACGAAGTAATAATTTGATGGAAAAAGCGCGTTGTAATTACTAAATCACAACGCGCTTGATTTTCTGCACTAATAAAATTTTATTTTGCTAGAGCACTGTATTTCGTTCATGATCTAACTTTTTTGAATCAACTGAAAGACCTCTTCCATAACTTCAGTAGTTTTTGCTATTTCAACCTTTGTCAAAGTGGGGTGCACCAAAAACATTAGCGCAGTCTGACCTAACTCAACAGCATTCTTTAAACGCTCAACAGGTCGCCAAGGTGTATTATCAAACGCTTTTTCTAAATAAACCTCTGAACAACTACCTTGATAACATGGCACACCGCGAGCAACTATTTCGTCAATAATACGATCACGGCTCCAGCCTTCAACTAACCGCTCAGGCTTAACAAACATATAATGCTTGTACTCTGCATGTACAATATAATCTGGTACTTTAACCAAACGAATAAAATCAAACTGACTTGCTACTTTGTCTAGCTCAGCACTATATTGTTGACGCTTTGAAGTCCAATCTTCCATAAAGGTTAGCTGAATTCGACCTATTACAGCCTGCATCTCTGTCATACGCCAGTTGGTACCAAAGCTTTCATGTAGCCACCTAAAACCAGGAGGATGCTTGCGGTTATAAATCGCATCAAAGCTCTTCCCATGATCTTTGTAGCTCCACATTTTAGACCATAACTTCTTTGAGTTAGTAGTCACCATACCACCTTCGCCGCCTGTGCTCATGATTTTGTCCTGACAGAAGCTCCAAGCGCCAACATGACCTATTGAACCTACAGATCTGCCTTTGTATTTTGCCCCATGAGCCTGAGCGCAGTCTTCTATTACATAAAAACCATGCTGTTCACTTAAAGCCATAATATCATCCATTTCTGCAGGCATACCCGCTAAATGAACAACAATTACAGCTTTAGTTTTAGGTGTTAGCACTGCCTTTATTGATTCAGCTGTAATCGCTTGGCTATTTAAATCTACATCAGCAAATACGGGAGCCGCACCAGCCGTTACTATACTACTTGCCGATGCTAAAAATGTACGAGGTGTTGTAATTACTTCGTCACCTTCTCCGATACCTAACGCTTTCAATGCAATGTCTAATGCAAGTGTACCGTTGCCTAAAGCAACAGCATATTCACAATCTGACCATGCTGCGAATTCTTTTTCAAAATCGCGACATTCTGTTCCTGTCCAGTAATTAACTTTATTTGATAAAACTACACGACTAACAGCATCAGCTTCTTGCTGAGTAAAACTAGGCCATGGAGAAAAGGGTGTGTTTAACATAATATTCCTAATTACTTTTTGTGCACAGAAGTACTTAAAATTTTACTTTTTTAATTGTCGCTGGTGAACCATATGCAACTATATTATCTGGTAACTCTCTTACAACGGTACTACCAGAGCCAATTAAACTATTCTCACCTATTTTAAGCTGCTGATTAATTTTACTACCTAGGCCAATCCAACTTTTAGCACCAACAGTAACATTCCCAGCTAATGAAGACGCTGGACAGATATGAGCAAAGCTTTTTATATGGCAATCATGCTCTACTATTGCACCAGAGTTTATAATGACACCAACTTCAATATGTGTGAAAGCATTGATGACAGCATTGGCAGCCACAACAGTGCCTTCACCTAACAATGCCCTTGTACTAACATAAGCTTTTGGGTGTATTAAAATTGGAGATTTAAGACCTTTATTTAACAATTTAAGTAACCTATCAGATCTTATTTGATTATCTCCAATTGCCACAAAAACTAAGGCTCCCCTTTCTAAAGAAAGCATATCTTCACTGGTTCCTACAACAGGCCAACACTCGAGAGTAGTTTTTTTGGGGTATTCATCATCATAAAAACAAACTGAATAACCTAACAGCTCGGCAATATCAGCAATGACTTTTCCGTGTCCGCTAGCCCCTAATATATGAAGGTTTGTAGCATCGCTACTTTTCATGGTTGCTTCCTTTAAATGGCTCAATTGTCACGTGCTCGCCAGATGTAATCCCTTCCCTTATAAAAACTTTTTTTACAGTTAGTAGGAGAATCTTTAAATCTAAAAATAAACTGCGATTGTCTACATACCAAACATCCAGCTTAAACTTTTCTTCCCAACTAATTGCATTTCTTCCATTTACTTGCGCCCAGCCAGTAATACCTGGCCGAACATCATGACGTCTGGCTTGCTCACTATTGTAAAGCGGTAAATATTGAACTAACAAAGGCCTCGGGCCCACTAAGCTCATATCACCTTTTAAGACATTAAATAATCCAGGTAACTCATCTAAGCTAGTAGATCTCAAAAACGCACCAAATTTTGTCATTCTTTCAGAATCAGGGAGTAAATTCCCACTTTCATCTTTAGCATCAAGCATTGTTCTAAATTTCATCATTTCAAAACAGCGCCCTTTAAGACCAGGTCGAGTCTGCGTAAATAAAATAGGAGAACCTAGTTTATACCTCACCATGAGTATCAATATTAGTAAAACAGGCAAAAAGACTACCAAGGCAAACAAAGCCACTAAAAAATCGAATAATCGCTTGATCATTTAGGCAGTTTCCTTTCTTGCAGCTCGTAAAACTTAATAAACTCCTCTACTATTACATGCTCAGAAAATTCACTATAGACACGCTGTAGTGCACGTTCACTCATCATTTCAAGTTGAGGTTTATTTTGGCATAAGCTTAACATTTTAAATTCGATATCTTTTGCATCTTTGACTTGATGTAAAATACCAGTCTCATTATCAACAATAGCGTCTGATAACCCATAAATACGAGAAGCTAATGTTGGAAGTCCACACGCAGCAGCTTCAATAACAACATTTCCAAATCCTTCTCTATGGCTTGGTAAACAAAGTAAATCAGCAGCAGAAAAGTAAGCAGAAATATCATCACTAAAACCGCAAAAAATAGCGCCTTCAGTTTTATTCACTTCTGGTAAGAGACCATCTTCATCTGCACCTACTATAACTAGTACAGCTGGAATTTTTTTTGCAACATTCTTAAAAGCGGTTAAGAGTTCAGGAACTCCTTTATCTATTTTTAAACGTCCAGCATATAAAAAAACAAATTCATCACCTGAGAGCTGCAATTTACTTCGTATTTTGTCGCTTTTCTCCTGAGAGTATTGGAATTTGGAGAGGTTCACTCCTGAAATTGACCCTTGACCTAAAACTTGACTTTTACAAGGCAATACAACTTTATTTTCTATTAAAAAACTCTCTTGAGAAGGGCTATCCACAAGCACTGAAGTAGCTAAAAAAGCAGTTATCTTATCTAATGATTTCAAAAAAAATCGCGTCAAACCGGTTTGAGTAGCCCACACTTGACCAGTGAATGTATGAAACCTGAGTTTAACACCTGACAAGAACGAAGCGATTTGACCAATAAAGCCAGCTTTAGGGGTAAAACTATGAACTATGTCATATTTCTCAGCTTTCAATATTCGTATTAACTGAACCAGTGATAAAAGATCATCGAAAATAGAAGGCTCTCTTTTGATTGGAAAATCTACCATTTTCACACCTTCTGGCAAAAAGCTTTCATTGCCTTGCCAGCTTGAAATAACGTGTATCTCATAGCGCTTTGCTAACTCTGTGATAAATGGTATCAAAAATGCCTTCACAGTCATGGGAGAGGCAGTAATAAAAGCGACTTTATTTCTCATAACTGTCCTTTAAAACTTTTTATTTTGTCAATTTCCCTACTTACAAATTGATGTAAATCATCTTTTTGCGATGTTCCTCGATTCCTTACAGAAATCAACTTATTCATAATGCCTAACGCATGGAAGATTCGAGTTACCAATATTTTTATCTCTATTGTTAGATAAAAAAGAAACTTTACTTTTAAAGAAACCTTATTTTTATATTTTTTGCTAATTACTTGCCTTTGGTTTTTATAAGCCGAGATAACCTTAGCAAATTGTATCGAGCTTTCTTCCCTATAAAAATAAAGAGGGTCACGAATATAGCCAACTTTTAAGTCATTTTTTACCAAGGCATCGATCCACAGCTGATAATCTTCCATCAACTTCGCTTTTTCATCATATAAATTTCTAAAGTACCATTCTCTCCTCGCCATAATGGTCGCATGAGCTATCTCTGTAGCTCCTTTGATGCCATCATTTAACGTTAAATTTAAGTTCTTTTCTTTATTTGGCAATCTTGCGGACATTACATGACATGCATTCGTAATGGAGCACATCCCTGTCGAAACAACATCAACTTCAGGATTTAAGTTTAAATAATTAACCTGTTTTTCAATACGGTTTAAAGCAACTAAATCATCAGCGTCCATTCTCGCTATGTATTCACCACTAGCTAGCTTAACGATTTGATTTAAACGAGCAGGTAAACCTAAGTTTTTACCATCAGAGAAAACTTTAATTCTTGGATCTGAAAAAGATTGTGCAATAGAGAGCGAGTCATCAGAAGAACCATCATCCAAAAGTATTAACTCAAAATTATCATAAGTCTGAAGAAGTATACTTTTTATACTTTCCCGAAAATACTCTCCAGGGTTATAGAAGGGTATACCAATAGTTACTTTAATTTGGTTCATTTTCCACCATACGATTAAATGAGGCTTTCAATTACTGGATTCACTTTATAGGGTACTAAATTACTAAAATTTGAAGTCGTTAAATAAAAGTATGCTAAATAGAAAGTCAATACAGCGAAAAGCAACACAACTTTAACTTTAACAGAGTTGATACTTTGGAAAATAATTGGCCAAATTAATATTGAAGATACCGTAAAGTAAATACTCAACCTTGCAATACCTGAAGCCCCTAAACCATTGAAAACAGCGAAAACTGATATACTAACCCCAACTAAAAACAAATTGAGTAAAACCGAATACATTTGAGTGTGTATTTTTATAAAACGGTACATAAATACAAAAAACGAAGCTATGGCTAAATTGTATAGCGCAGTTAGCATGCCTGACGCTTTATTATAGTCAACATACTTTGAAAATCGCTCGTCCACACTCCCTGCTAAAGAAAACAATTCATTCAAAAATAAAGAGCTTACCGCTGAAATTACAAAAATATAAGCCAGGATCTTAAATGAAAAGTCTCGCCTTACCAAAAAATACGCAGGTATCAAGACAAGTGCTGTTATGTGAAAGAAACTAGCTATTATCACTACAAACATTAACCTTTTAAACTTTCCTTCATAAAAAGCGCCTATTGCAAAAAATGTAATAGCTAAAGCTAAACCTTGCCGAGCACCATTGAAGAAAAAGGTATAATACCCTGTGGCAATCATGAAAAAAAACGACCAATTAGGTGATAGTGAATACCTTTTTACACCACCAACTAAGCCTGCTACACATATAAAACCCGTAAAAGCAAATAACCAAATGTAATTTTCACCAAATTGCTTTGCTAACCAAGCGATGGCTAAATAGCCAGGCTCCATTGTTTGATTAAAAACATCATTCAATGTGTGAGTTTTTTCAAAAATCAAAACATAGTTAAAACTGTCACTTCCAACACTGACATCCCTTAAACTCGGAACTAATACCATAGCCACAAGAATCAAAAAGAACATTATGTTATTTAGAATGCGCCCCTGATTTATTGCAAGAGAGCATAAAAATACAAAGGTGAGTAATGAAAAATAAACTATCATGTATTTACTTATTTGTTGTTATGCAAGCCTTTCTAAATAGGCTACACACTTGAAACTTTCTCTATATAGGGAAGGTATTGTTCGTTAATAACCCTCTCCCACGAGTGCTTTAATGACTGCTCCTGAATTGTTTTAGAATTATAACTTTTCCGTAAGCAAGAGATTTTCTTCAACCCTTCGCAAAAGCCAAAATCTGTGTCTTGAATTAATACACCATTATCTTCACTAATGAGCTGTTGATTTTGGGTTGTCGCTGTTGCAATTAAGGGAAGACCTGCCAATAAAAACTCAAATGTTTTAGTAACTGGTTGCAAGTCATAATATGGAGTTATTGGAACAAACGAAACACCAATATTTGCCTTTTCTAAAAGGGCGCCTGTTTTTTCTCTTGGTACGTAGCCATGCAGTGTAACAATAGATTGAAGCTCATATTTATCAATTAAATCTTTAATTAATTGCTCATCATCAGGGCTTCCCGAACCAATAATATCATAGCTTTCTATAACATGATCTGAGGTTTCAGAAATATGCTTGTTTAGCCCTTCAATGCTAAGGTGTATATTTCGTTTCGATAGAGTTCCTACATAAATTAATTTAAGCTTCTCAAAGTTTCTATTGTGTGTATCAACAGGCTCCGCGCCCAAAGGCAACTCAGTTAATTCAGTATCTTTAAACCCCAAAAAATGACCTAGTATTTTAGAGTTTATCGTCACATTCGGCGTCAAATATTTCGATTCTTTACATAGCAAAGTATTTAATAAATAACGTTTTAAAGGATTGGCAAGTAAATATCCAGATCTGATGTCTACTATAATTTTTTGATTTGGCAGTTGATGCTTTAACCAAGAGATACCCGCAAGATATTGGGTAAACACGACATCGTAATCACCATTGCTCACTTCATCACGAAACAAACTCAACATAGCCTTACGCCCCTTTAAACCGGGTTGACAAGTATGCTCTTTTACATTTACACCTGGGTATGATAAAGACTCACCAGTCTGATCTAAAGTTAAGCCTAAATATGTAACATTATGCTTCTTGGAAGCATACTTACTCAAGAAATACGATACAACATGAAAGCCGAATTTTCCCGCATATACAACGAGTATATTTAACTTTTTTTCATCTTTTCCTACAGTCAAAATGGCTTCTCCTACAAAGCGTCTATTATTTCTGCTAGCTTTTTCGCCTGCTCTTTTCTGGAGTATTGATTTATGTAATCCAAGTTCACGTTCGATTTCAATTTACCTTCGCATTCCCATTCATGAAATAACGTTTTAAGTTCATTTTTAACTGCTTCAGGGGTCGAAGCATCCCCCCCTGCATTCGCTTTCAGTATCATTTCACTCGTAATGTCTTTATCGCCTGGCACAGATAAAATTCGCACCTGGGAAGCCAAGCACTCGTAAATTTTACTTGTTGTAATTCCTTTCTCTTGGACTGATAGAAATAGAATTAAATCGCTACTTTTAATTTCTTCTAATAAAGTCTTTCTCTCTACATAACCAGAAAATTTAAATATTTCAGGAAAAGGAAAACTTTTAATCATAGGCTTTATGAAATCAGAGCTTTGCCCAAAGAATTTAACAGACAGCTTAGAAGCTAACTCAGGGGAAGACTCTAGAAATAACTTTAAACCTTCTAAAAAAACTTCAGGAGCTTGAAATGGGTATATGGTTCCCCCATGTATGATTGTGAACTTATCACCCTGTTGTTTGATAGATTCAAATACAAAATCATTCGGATTAAATCCATTCATAACTAAATGAACCGATGAGTTGCCTCGTTCACATAGAATATCGACTATTTTTTGTGCGGCAGCCGTTTTTACAATTGCACTCTTTGTATACTGATTATCTCGTCTAATATACAGTGCTCGAGTTAAAAACTGACGAAAATAATCCATTTGATTAGTTGCCTGAATTGATACTTGCCCTATCACATCTCTATAATCTGCAATCCACGGTACATCATACTTCTTAGAGGCTTTACTGGATATCTCAGACAAATACTCCGGTAACCCTCCTGATATAATCAAATCTATATTTTCAGCTTCACAAATTGAAAATACCTTATTAAGCATTTTCTTTTTAAGATCTCCAAGAATATAAGAGCCCGAATTTAATGTGCACTTAGCTATCAGCTTTTCAAAAAAAGCTTCACCTAATGAATCTCTTCCGTTGAATTCAACTTTCACTACTCGATACTCATTTTGAAACGTATCCGCAGTAAAATTTGAATTAGTTATAAAGCCCGTTTTTTGCTCAAGATAATTTCGGCTGTTTTCAGTCCATTTAGGTGTAATGACTATGACCTCATGACCAAACTCTGTTAAATATTTAGCAAAAGAAACATACCTATTAGTAGCAGGGGAGTTTATTGGAGGAAATGAGTTGGTAAGTAATAAAATTTTTTTCATAGTCAATATCTTTTAGCTAGTAATTATAATTCATTCAATTCTAATAATTTACCAATTACTTTATCACCCTCATAGCTTACATAAGGAGGGACTCCTCCTGCGGGGGTAAAAGTTAACTCGCCAAAAACAACACGACCATTAAAATCATAAAAATCTACTCTCACGTAAGGTATTCCTTGAGACAAAGATCTTGCATACGAAACCATTTCATCCAAGCATGAGGGTTTGTCTTGATTTAATACTTGAGGGTAATAATCAGAAGCAAAGTCTAAAATATTCCAATCTAAGTCTCTATAAGTGAAAGTCAAATTTTTCTCTCGGTCAGTATTAACAATTAGGAATTTGGGTTCTCCATTAAAGCACCACAATTTATAATCTGTGGCGAAATCATGCTCATCACTCCCGATAAATCTCTCACAGATTATTCTTGGTTTAATTTTACTATAGTGAGACTCCCCCATTGATTTTGAGTAATCTGTATTCATCCACTTAGTTAAACTCTCAATCGCTTGATTCTGATCAAAAGATGATTTATCACTGACTATAATATTGCAACCACAACCATGGGTGCATTTTAAAACAAATTGATCTGGCAGCGCTTCAAAATCAATGTCTTCAACACGGTCATACACATGATAAAGCTCATTCAATATATGACTGCCTACTTTCTCTTCAACAAACCCTCTGACTTCATATTTATCAGTGCACCGAACCAGAATCGGGTTATTGTAATTTTGCATTAGCCAGATCAGCTTTTCAGTAAATAATTCTGGCGGATTTAAGTTAAGTTTGCGTCTGTAGACTACTCTATATAAGTACCTGTGTAGAAGTTTAGAAGAAACACTACCAAGAACACGCCTAATTTTAGGGTCTAAATACCAAAAGAGTTTAGAAATAACCCCTGACTTTTTTAACTTTTGTAACATTTATGTCACCTATAAATCTTTATTCTAATTTGTTAGCTTCTCTAATACGCTTAATTAACTTTGCTGGTGTACCAGCTACCACGCAATTGCTTTCAACATTCTTTGTGACAACCGCCCCAGCAGCAACTATAGAGTTGTCACCTATCTTCACCCCTGGCAGCACTACAGAATTCGCACCTAACCAGACATTTTTTCCAATTACTATAGGTGTAGTTTTGACTGGTTTAGTTCTGTTATTAAAGTCATGATTTGCAGAAATGAGCTTTACCCCAGAAGCAAAAATTGTATTGTCACCAATTTCGACACCATTAATGCCCTGAATATAACAACAAGAACTTACAGCAAATGAACCCTCAACATTTTTACCAATTTTAATGTTTCCTTTTACAATTGACGTAAAGTGAACAGACCATGGTATTGTGCTATTAATACGGAACACTCGTTGAAAAATGAAGTTAACAAAGCGTACTCCTGGATGTACAGGCCGACTTATTCTTTGTAAAAAAGCCCAAGGCCATCTCCAAGGTTTAAACTTAGAACGTACAATTTCACCATTAAACTTACTACTTCGCATCTAGTTTTCACTTCTCTTTTGTAAGTCATCTAGTTGCAACTGCTCTAGGCAGAATGCCCCCACTAAACCATTAACCCCTTGAAAGTCTTTCTCATCCCAGTTAAACGCTGTTCGAGCTAAGATGTATTGAGACGCTATATGAAAGTTCCCTTCATCTTTCTTTTTAGAACCAATATCTAAGCCCAACCTTTTGGCACCGTTTATTAGTAATAACTTGGTTTGTCTTGGAATCAGCCGTTTTATTAAGGGTGGAGTTACTGGCTCAGCTTTTTTAAAACCCACAGAAAGAGGCTCAAACAAGAATGAAAACAAATATTCATGATACAATGTGCTATTGGCTCTCAATTCAGCTGGTATGGTATACCACCAATCTATAAGTTCATTATCCCACAAAGGTAAGCGCCATTCATAACCAAAGGTTTCATAAGTTTTAGCTGTATAGTTTATAAACTTCGCAAGATGATTTTCTGTAAGCCATAACTCAAACGTAGATATATACGAGTATATGTCTTTGCTTCTTTTTTCACAGAGATTTGCCTCTATTCTTGCTAGCATAGCCCTTTCTACTTCAGGTGAAAGCGGCGCTCGATAATGGCCAAAGATATTGTAATAAACAAAGTCACTAACCCCAGCCTTTATCATATTTTTTGTTTTTCGGCTATTGAGTTCTTTGGGTACATAGCTTCCTCCAAGCACATCTGCGGCATAGCCAGGCACAATGATGCTATTTTGGGGTATAGCTCCAGAGTTGTGTAATTGGTAAATAGCTGGAAATTCCTGAATACAAGGATTAGAGCTATCACTAAGCCCTCTGATGCAGTACTTTTGGAACTCTTCAGATTCAATAGCCTCTTTCCATGTTCTGTCATTATATCTAACAATATGTATCGGATAACCAAGAGTGTCTGCAACCTGCTTTGCTACCTTATGCTCATAAGAATTCTCATTCCCATAGCTAAAGCACACAACATTCTCATACCCTTCTCTTTTTAGTGCACAAACTATTGACCTTGAATCATACCCACCACTTAATCCAGCGAATATTGTTCGACCATCAGCTGAGGCTATTAATCGTTTGGCCCAATTTGTTACTACTGAATCTAGTTCATTTAGCAGAATACGACGATCTTTTTTGCAGTCACCTTTATGGATATGCTGGTAGTAAGTTTCAATCAATAGCTGTTTTGAAGGCTTGTTAAAATATAAAAATTGACCTGCATTAAGTTGTTTTACATCTTTAAAGAGGGTTGCATTACCAATCGTAAAGCCAACACGCAGAAACTCCTCTTTAGAGCATTCATCGATCTCATTATACTGACTAAGATCCAGTATATTATCTGACAAGATAACACTGTCACTCTCAGCAGTATAAAAGATAGGAAAGCTTCTCAGGCGATCTACCGAAGCAAATATGAATTCTGGAGATTCATAATAGACAGAGAAGCAACCGTTTAAAGAGGAGACTACCGAGACTAACTCACTAAACGTCAATCCAACAGGAAATTTGTCTAACAATCTCTCTGAATGATAAAAGTCACCCTCATCGTCAAAAAAGTAACCTCTCACTTTGATGCTTCCATTTACAAACAAGGGAAAGCTGCTTTTTTGATCTTTTCTTAATTGCATATCCATTACCATTTAGAAGACCCAAATATGGGACGTAATTTTAATTTTATTTTGTCATAGTTCTGATTAATAAAGCTCAGCATTTCCTCAGAGAATAGTTTTAATTTTATACCCAGTAATAGATATAACGGGAAATAAATCAAAGCAACCACAACGAGCTGTAGGAAAGCATTTTCTTTATTAATTAGAAACAACAGCGGATAGATTGGTGCAGAACTTAACATTGAGCATAGAGCAAGCTTTGTAAAGACTTTTTTAGGGTAAAGCTCTGTCATTTTACACTTTAATGAACTACTGAGCTCTTTAAGTGAAATCATAACATCCCAGCAGTAAAGTACGATGATTGTGGCAATAATAGCACCAAAATATCCAAATTGATTAACAAGAACAAAAGTTAAACAACCATTTAGCACTAATGAAATGACTGAGTTTCTTAGTAGTATCTTGCCTTTACCCACCGCCGCCATAGCACCTTGCAATAGCGTTCTTGAAGGGATTATTAGTAAATACAGTAAAAAAGGAAGTGCACTTTCTATATACTTTTCAGAATACATAACAATAATAAATGGCGTTGCGACCAGCGCAAAATACGTCATTACTGGTAGTAATATAAAAGAAATCTTTTCAGACACTTTATGATAGATTTCTATACAAGAACTAAGTTCATTGTCACTAAAAGCCTTCCTGAATGGCACAATCATCACTATACAAACACTCGATGTGATAATACCTATTAGTGGTATTTCCATGGCCCCATTAGAATAAATTGCAAATAACTCTGGGGATGTTTTTGCCGAAACAATTATCTTGTCTAATTGTAAAGTTAACATACCAACACACATCGACATAGATAATGGTAGGCCATAACTAATCAAATCAGTGCTACTTTTAATTGAAGGATTGCAGGGAAGAGTAGTCACACAAGAAAACATTATTTTTAATGCTATAAAAGCCCCTAATATCAATAATGCAACTCGCGCCGCGACCATCCAAAATGGATCTTGGAAGTATACACAAGCAACTATTACTCCAAGACCTACAAGTAAGTTAGTAACCACTTGATATACTGATAAGGTGTTTACTTTATTTGCAACAACCAAAAATGAGTTTATTACAATATTCGGCGCAGCGAATAGCATTAAAAAGGCAATTAGAAATAAAACATTACTTAACTCTGCATTACCAAAAGTGTTTGCTATTAAAGTGCCGCCCCCCAAATACAAAGCTAGTGCGATTACCGAACCAGACAAGGTGCACACGATTAAAGATTCAATTAATATTGATTTACGCCTATCGGTTTCAACAGGCAAAAAGTAAAGAAGTGCAGATCCCATACCTAAACCTATAAATGGGGTTGCGACCTGAAATAGTAGGAGAGATTGACGATACGTAGCCAATTCCTGCATAGAAAGGAGCCTTGCAGATACCATCATAATAACAATTGAAATTATTGTATTGAGCAATTGTCCGATTGACAAAGCCAATACTTTTTTAGATTGTTGGCTGATAATCCGACTCCTAGCGGTGGTTCGCAGCATCTTAGTATTTTGATAAAATTGGCTTCGCTAATCCAGTTGTATTATTTATGAAGCTACTAAAAATAAATTGAAAGCTGCAAAACGTCTTATGAATTAGAGATACCCATGCATAGGCAAGCTAAACACCGAACTTGCTAAACGCTCTGCCACCGGAAAATCACCTTGCTGATAACCTAGCGCTTTAAACGCAGTTTGTTGATGCATACACGTGCCGTAGTAGACCATAGTTGGAACGCCTTCGGCTTTGTATTTAGCCATCTCTGCATCTCGGTCTTCCGCTACTAACGTATACTGAGCCCATGAGCTAACATAACCATTCGGGACAATCGGTGTTTTATATATACCTTTTAATTCTGCAGTGTACTTTTCTGCAGCTTTATTGCGATTGAGCAGTTCCTGGGGAAACGCAGCTAGCTTTTCAAGTAAAACCGCCGCTTGAATCGTATCAAGGCGTGAATTCATACCAATACGCACATTGTCATACTTATCTTTGCCTTTACCATGTACACGGTATGACTTTAGTAGTTCTGCATATTCATCATTATCTGTAAATAATGCACCACCATCACCATAACAACCTAACGGCTTTGCTGGGAAAAAGCTTGTTGTCGCTATGTCGCCAAATGAGCCAGCGCGTTTTCCATTGATTTCACCACCAAAGCCTTGCGCTGCATCTTCAATGATTTTTAAACCATATTTATCTGCGATGTTTCTAAGCCCAGGATAGTCAGCAGGTAGACCAAATAAGTCGACAGCAATAATTGCTTTAGGTTTTAATTTACCCTCTGCGATGACTGCTTCAATACGCTTTTCTAGGTCAATTGGGCAAATATTGAATGTATCTTCATTAGAATCAACAAATACAGGCGTTGCACCTTCAAAGGCTATGGTTTCTGCTGTTGCAAAGAACGTAAATGTCGGGCAAAAAACCGCATCACCCTCTTTAACATCTAACACCATCAGTGCGAGCGTTAATGCATCAGTACCATTTGCGCAGCTAATGGTATGTTTAACACCGACATATTCTGATAACTGCTGCTCTAACTCTTGCACTTCAGGACCCATGATGTAGTGACCATGGTCTAGCACTGTTTGAATGCGTGCATCGATTTTTTCTTTTAAGTGCTGATATTGCGCAGCCAAATCTATAAATTGCATTAGATTAATTCTTAATTGTTCTTAATACTTTTGCAGGATTGCCAGCAACAATCTCGTTGTTACCAACGTTTTTTGTTACAACAGCACCTAAGCCTATTAGCGCATTACTCCCAACATTTACACGCTGTTTAATAGTTGAATTTGGTGCAATTCTTGTGTTTTCACCTACACAAACATAACCACAAAATGAAACCCCAGCGGTTATAGTAGAACCTTTGCCAATATTCACATCATGAGCAATATGTACGAGATTATCTAGCTTCACATCATCTTCAAGCACTGTATCTTCAACTGCACCTCTTACAATGGCGGAATTATAACCGACTTCAACTCTATCTCCTAAGCGAACGCCTCCAATAAATGGCTGACGCAATATGGATTCACCATCTTGAATAAAGCCATAGCCTTCACCACCGATTGTAGCACCAGAACGAATAATACAATACTCTCCAATCACAGTACCAGAATGAATAACTACATTGTGCTCAATAACAGTATTGCTACCTATGACTACACCATCTTCAATTACTGTGTTCTTTCCTATTTTAACGCTTTCACCAAACTTAGGTGACTCACAAAGCGATTCAAAACCGTACTCTAACCCAACATGGTTAATTAATTTAACCAACTTCACAGTTGGATTTTCAGCTAGTAAGCATGTATATCCTTCAATAGCTTGAGGAGTAATCAATACAGTTCCTTTAGCTGGCAACTGACCCTTAACGTAATCACATATACTGTTGTTACCACCTACATTAGAGTCTGAGATAAACTCAATTTGTTGCTCTCCACCTTCGACCAAGCTAAGACCCAGAAATTCACAGACTTCATTTAACGAGATCGGTTTGTTTAACTTTGCAGCCATAATTAGTACCCCTAATACAAATGTTGACCACCATTCATGGCCAAATTACTTCCTGTGATAAATGCTGACTTTTCAGATGCAAGGAAAAGTACAGTTTCTGCGACCTCCTCAGGCTCCCCCATTCGACCAACGGGTATTTCACTAATAATTGTATCTAATATCTTTGGAGCTATTTTGCTTGTCATTTCAGTTCTTATATACCCTGGTGAGATAGAATTAACAGTAATACCTTTTCGAGCTCCCTCTAAAGCTAAAGACTTTGTTAACCCATAAATTCCAGATTTAGAAGCTGCGTAATTAACTTGTCCAAACTGACCTTTCTGACCATTCACTGATGAGATATTTATTATCCTACCGTAACCATTACTTTGCATTAGAGTGAAGGCCAATTTACACATATTAAAGCACCCTGTTAAATTTGTGTTAATCACCTCATTCCATTGCTCAAACGACATCTTTTTAATAGAAGAGTCTCGAGTAATACCCGCGTTATTCACTAATATATCTAAGCGTCCAAACTGTTCTTTAACTTGTGCGATTAACTTCTCGCAACTTGAATGGTCAGCAACATCTACTTCCAATAGGTGTAGGTGCTCATTGTTATCAAATCGCTTTTTCTTCCAGTCTGTTGCACGCTGTGAAGAACCAGGTCTTATAGTAGCAATTACAACCACTCCATTACTAAGAAAGCTATCTACAATGGCTGTACCAATTCCGCCGAGAGCCCCTGTTACGACTGCTATTTTTTTTCCTGACTTCATAACCTAATCCCTTGATATTTTATAAAACCTTAATTAGTAATGGATGTGCTTTCTCGCCTGCTTCAACAATATCTTGAACTCGAATGTTCTCAACAGTCTCAATCGCAATACGGTTTTCATCAATACCAAAACCATTCCCTGCCAACACATTTTGATAGCTTTGCGTATGTAGGTCTGTAAAACCGCCTGAAAACTCTAGCTCTTCAGTGTTATCACCGTCATTGATTGTGATACTACGGTAAGTAAGCTTTTCACCTTTCACTGCATTGTCAGGTAGATTGTTTGAGTCGATTGATAAGAACCACTTTACGCGCGCGCGCTCATACTCAAGATAACCACTTGCTGTTTTCTCATCTCTGAAATGCACTTCATTGCTTTTCAGCTCACCGAAGATGAAGTGCAGCATGTCATAGAAATGTACACCGATATTTGTCGCTACTCCACCAGACTTATGATCAAAGCCTTTCCAAGACTTCATATACCACTTACCACGTGAAGTCATATACGTTAGGTCTACATCAAACACTTTATCCGCTGGTGCAGCTGCTACTTTTTCTTTTAACGCAATGATAGATGGGTGTAGACGTAACTGCAGAATTGAATTTACCTTTGCCCCGTACTTTTTCTCATACTCTTTTAGAATATCCATATCTTCTGAGTTTAGAACCAATGGCTTTTCACAAATTACGTCAATACCATTTTTAAGTGCATACTTCATATGTGGTGCATGCAGATAATTCGGACTACAAATTGCAATGTAATCTAACTTCTTACCACGCATTTCTTGATCTTCAACAAATGCCGTAAAGCCTTCAAACTCAGTGAAAAACTCAGCTTCTGGAAAATGACTATCCATAATGCCAACTGAGTCGTTAATATCCATTGCTGCGACAAGGTTATTACCAGTGTCTTTAATTGCACGCAGGTGACGTGGCGCGATATAACCCGCCGCACCTATTAATGCAAAATTTTTCATTTTATATAAATTCCCTAAAGTCTAATATCTGCTTCTGATGGCTTAAGCACGTGTTTAACGTCATATAAAACATGCTTATCTTTACCGAATGAGCGGAGTTTCTGTTCACCCATTTCCTTTAACTCAGAATGATCAACAGCAAGTACAACACCATCATATTTACCTTCTTCAAGCTCGGTAATCAGCTCAAGTCCATATTCGTGCTTAACTTCAGTAGCATCTGCCCAGTTGTCATAAACATCAACAGACATATTAAAGTCTTTTAATTCGTTTACTATATCGATGATTTTTGTGTTACGTACATCTGGGCAATCACCTTTAAAGGTAAAGCCTAGAATAAGTACTTTTGCTTCATCTATATGAATCTTTTTACTAGAAAGTTTCTTTACTAGTTGCGTTGCTACATATTCACCCATACCGTCATTGATACGACGACCTGCTAAAATCACTTCTGGGCGGTAGCCTACTTCCTGAGCCTTGTAAGTAAGATAATAAGGGTCAACACTGATACAGTGACCACCAACCAAACCAGGCTTAAATTTTAAGAAATTCCACTTTGTACCAGCTGCATTAAGCACTTCTTCGGTATCAATATCTAGACGGTTAAAGATTTTTGCAAACTCATTAATAATCGCAATGTTCAAGTCTCGCTGGGTATTTTCAATAACCTTTGCAGCCTCCGCCACTTTGATTGAACTCGCTTTATGTGTCCCTGCTTCAACAATTGCGCCATATAATGTATCAACAAAGTCCGCAACCTCAGGAGTTGAACCCGAAGTGATCTTCATGATTTTTGTGAGGGTATTCACTTTGTCTCCAGGGTTAATACGCTCTGGGGAATAGCCAGCAAAAAAATCTTCGTTAAACTTCAACCCTGAAGCTTTTTCTATTATTGGCAAACATACTTCTTCTGTTGCACCTGGATAAACTGTAGATTCATAAATAACTACATCACCTTTTTTAACGAACTCACCTAACATCTCTGAAGCTTTTTGTAGAGGTGTCAAATCTGGAACATTGTTTTCATCAATAGGAGTGGGTACTGTTACTATATAAACCGTACACTCAGACAAATCGTTTTTTTCACTAGTAAAACGTAATCCCTTTGCTGACTTCAATGCTTCATCTGCAACTTCTAAGGTTGAGTCATGACCTGACTTCAGCTCTTCAACACGCGCACAGTTGATGTCAAAACCCTGTACATTAAACTTTTTCGACAATTCTACAGCCAGCGGTAAGCCAACATAACCTAAACCAATAATACCAATTTTTAGGTCTGTTAATGAATCCTGCAACATTTTTTAAGTCTCTTTAATTTCAAATAGTTCTGCAAATAAGGAAAAACAGTTTTTAACAACACTAAACTTTCAATATGGAATTAGTGCATTAAAAACTAGATTACATTACTTTCCTGACTTGTACTCATAGTTGTAATAACCATAATAGCCATAAGCATTACTGGCTTTCTTTTGTACACCGTTAAATACAACACCTTTCACTTGAATCCCATTTTGTTCAAAGCGATTTCGTGTTAACTCAATTTCTCGAATATGACTTTCTTCGAACCGAGTCACAAGTAACAAGGTACCTGTATGGGCACCAACGATTGCCGGATCTGTTACAGCTAAAATTGGCGGAGTATCAACCAAGACTATGTCATACTGACTTTTAACCTCATCGATTAGTTTGCTAAAGTTGCTATGCATTAATAGCTCTGATGGGTTTGGTGGAATTTGACCTCTTGTAATTACGTCAAGATTATCGACAGATGAGCTTTTAATTACATCTTTTAGTTCTAAACGACCTGATAGGTAATCGCTTAGGCCATTTTCCCACTTCATCGCAAACTGTGTTTGTAAATAACCTTTACGCATATCAGCATCTATTATAAGTATCTTTTTGCCGCCTTGAGCTAAAACGGTTGCAAGATTTACTGATACAAATGACTTACCTACACCCGGACTTGGACCAGAGATCGTAATAACATTATTTGTTGCTTCCATCATTGCAAAGTGAAGACTGGTTCGTAGACTCCTTAATGCTTCGATAGATAAATCAGCTGGATTATCAACTGCCAAAATAGATTTAGCTTTGCCCCTTGCGCCTTTTCTAGCCTTAGAGAAACCAACTAACTTAGTTTGATATTCAGAGTAAGGTACACTTGCATACACAGACAAACCCAATGCTTCTATTTCACTAGGGTCTTGAACTCCTCTATGCAGTACTTTTTTTAATATGACGATTGCTACAGCTAAGAACCCCCCTAGAAAAGTAAATACAGCAACAATAATAATCTTATTTGGTTTAAATGGTCTTAACGCGCTAGATTCTGCATAATCAATAACTCTCACATTACCAACTGTACCAGCTCTAACAATATCCAACTCCTGTGTTTTACTTAAAAGAAGCATATATATTTCGTTATTGACTTCAACATCTCTTCTTAAACTCAGTAGCATCTGTTGAGTTTTCGGCAATCCACCTACCTCACTAAGCAAGTCTTGTTTTTGTGCTTGAATTTGACTAATCTTTCCTGCAACACTTTGATAGAGCGGATGTTCGCTTTTGAATTTTTGACTCATTTCAAGGCGCTCTAAATCCAGCTCTTGCAGCTTAGTATCTAATTCAACAATACGCTCTAGAATCGATTCAGTTTCAATTGAAATATCAACAGACTGCTCGGCTATTTTAAATTGGTTATATTTGGACTCCGCATACTCTAATTGCTGTTTGACAATTGGCAACTGCTTTTGCAGAAAGTCCAATGACTTTTGAGCTTCAGCACCATTTCTAGCAATATTTTGTCTCATGTAATTGTCGGCAAGGGAATTGATAAAATTTTGGGCTTCACTAGGATTAGCAGAGTTCATTTCGAGCACTAATATACCGGTATTTCTACCTTTTTCGTATATTGTCAATTTATTTTGGTAACTTAATATGGTCGCTGATCTCATTCTTTTCCTGATCACAAATTCAGTTCCAGGTCGAGCGACCAACTCTTTAAGTGTTAAACTGATGGAACCTTTTGTTGCTGGTTTGCCAACAACACCATCTAAAATGAGGTTTTCACCACGAAAAAGCTGAAACTCACCTTCCTCGCCAGCAATAAGTATAAATGTCGCACCTATCAAACTTTCTGGTAAGCTAAATTTGAATACATCTATCTTCTCTCCGCCCCAGGCATAACTTGACGCTCCGAATTTTGGTTCAGCTAAAGAACTATCAGATGATGGCACATATCTTCTATAAAACCGCTCTCCTATGTAAGGAAATAGTTTTGGCTTTGCAAATAGATCTAATTCTAAATCATCAACAGTTTTACCAATAATTGCTCTAGACTTAAGCAACTCAATTTCAGCATTAGAATTTGATTTACTATCAAAAACTGCGCTCATTTCATCAAGGCCTGGCAAACTTGCTTTTTTATTCTCTACATGAACAATCGCATTCACTTTATAAATAGGTGTAGCAAACATCGCTTTAATCACGCCGATGACCATAAAGAACAAAGTAAATGCAATAACAAATAATTTTCTATCGATAATTGCACCGACATAAGCCATTAACTCTATTTCTTGCGCTTGTTGAGTGGTTTGCTTAGATTGCACACCACTTAAGTTTGATTGAGCGTTCATTGACTCTTTCATCCTCATAAATACTTCTGCCAAGCGCTGCAGGCGCTATCAATTAATTCGTATACATGCTCGAAAGCTTCACGGCTTTGACGGTAGGGATCAGGCACTTCTTTATCTCCCAACCATTTACCTAATAAAAATGTTTTACCACGAGCTTGCGGATAACGTGAGCATAAATCTTCAAGATGACGCTTTTCCATCACTAATATAACGCTGTTATGAGTAACAAGACTTGTGCTTATTTGCTGACCCTCGTGTTCAGACATATCAACACCATGCTGAAGAGCCAATTCTTGAGCAAAACTATCGGCCGACTTACCTTCAAGAGCAGTTAAACCAGCTGAACTTACCCTAACGTTTTTACCTGCAAGTTTACTTTTTAAAACGTACTCCGCAGTAGGGCTTCGGCAAATATTACCTGCACACACCATTAAAACACTATCAAACATACTGTTTTGCCTACTACTGGTTATCTATATCTTGAAGTCTATCAACGCTTGTTAGTGCTGGTAACAATAAGCTGATCACTTTATTCCATCGTGCAAGTGGCGCACTAGTTACATAGACGATATCTTGTGGGCCAAGTTCGAATTGCTCTGCAAGTACTAGTGACGCAATATTTTTGGCATGCAGTTGATATACATCCGCTATCACACCATCTCTTTCTAAATCGCGTTTACGTAACACAAAAATACCGTTGGCATCTGCACTTCGCTCATCAATACCACCGACTTCGCTGAGCGCTTCAGCTAGATTAAGACCATAGCGATTTATTTCAACTGTACCGGCTCGCTTTACATCACCTAACACATAAACATTTCGTTGGTCGTTGCGGCTTACGTGTACAACATCTCCGTGTTGCAATAAACGGTTTTGCGAAATATCACCTTTTGAATAAAAATCATCTAAACGAATTACTTCTGTATCGTTGCCACGGGTAAACGTCACCGTTTTCCAGTCAGCACGCTCATTAAGACCACCAGCTTGGGTTATTGCATCGATTAAAGTCAGAGGTGTCTCTGTAACGGGAAAAACACCAGGCTGTTTAACTTCACCAGTTACATAGACTTTTTGACTTATAAAACTGACAACCTTTACGTCAATTTGTGGATCTTCAATTACACGACTTAAACGCTTTACTAGCTCTTCTCTTACTTGAGAGACAGTCATTCCTAATGCAGGTACTTTTGGTGCATATGCAAAAGTAATTGTTCCATCTGGCTGAACTTTAAAACCGTCAAACTCAGCAGAACGTTGGACTGCTGCTGGAATTGTTAATTCTGGGTGGTCCCATACGCCAATAGTGAGCACGTCACCAACACCTAACTTGTACTCGTAAGAAGATACGTCCAATCCAGCTTTTGGCATTTTTCTTTGTAAGTCAGTGTTTTGCAGGTTTTTTTTGTGTAGCGAAATTAATGCAGAGTCAATGAGTTGGATATTTACCTTCTCTAATTCCTTCTCAAGGTTTTCTGTTTGCTCACCCTGTTGTAATCCCTCAAAATGACCGCCAGGTATAATTGTACAGCCACTCATTGCCAGAAAACATGCTGAAGCAATGATAGTTTTATAGCTTTGCGCCATTCGTTCTTCCCAAAATCGTTCTTGTTAGCCTTGTTTGATACCAATAAAAAACTGATATAAAGCCTTTGTGTAAAGCTTGGTAATTAAACCACTTGTGGAAATCGTTAGCAAGTAATAGGTATGTGAATTTTCTAGAATTACATAACATCTTAGCCCCTTCCAAAAAAAAACTTTTATTTCAGCGCATTAAAAAGAATTGGTCTTCTAAAACCTCACCAAATTCAATTTTTACATATCAGTAACAAACTGCGCTACTATATCAAGCCAACTTTTCTATTGTTAAATAAGAACTAAGATGAGTTTTAGTTATGAAATACATCTTATTCTTTCTAGTTAATTTAAAGCTCTCATTTTTAATGAATATTCTCACAATGAAAAACAATATTAAACTGGTATTATAGAATCACTCAGAACTAAGAAAAATTACGTATTCTTTTACATTCCACTTTAATAAATATGATCTTTAATGTAATTAAAAATAAAACGAGGATAATCTGACAGAAGCCTTTTCCTTACATGACTATGTAAGATTGCTCTTTGTAACCAACGTACGCCTAATTTTTTAACTATCGGATGATAGTAATCTCCTTTTGTTGCTGTTTGCTCTAAAAAGCCACCACAAGTGTAAAACTCTCGTGCGGAAGGTACACCGTCAACAACCTTTACAAGAAACTCTTCTTGGAGAGGAGTACCCATGCCAATAATAACAATATCAGGTTCTAATATTTCTAAACCTTCTATACAACCTTTCTTTTCTTGCTCACCATTAAAATATCCATCAATACATAAGACAATATTAAGCTTTGGAAACAACTCTAATAGCTTGCTAGGTAAAGTTTTAGCATGCTCTGGCTTACCACCGATAAGCGCTATTTTTAGGTTATTTTCTTGGGCTCTGGCTAGTGTATCTTGCGCAATCGATGAAAGGTCAAAGCTCACCCTATCAATCTTATGCTCGCAGAAAATATTATGAAGTTTTGTATGTAGGGCACCGTCAGAGAAAATTAAGTTAAAGCGTGATGATAAATCTGGCTTGTCTAATAAAATTGGATATGAAAATGGATTTACAAATGTTGCTATTATTTTTTCACCACTATCTTCAAGGTAAACATCATTAACTTTCTGCTCCCATACACTTTTAGACACTATTTGCCCATCAAGTTCATGCATTGTTTTCATAAATATCTAACCCTATACTACATAACTAGAAACTAATTTAATTGATACGGAAGCAATTGCTTTAGTGAATACTTTAACAAAACTATCAAGATGCTTTATTTTAAACGATACTCATGAAGCGGTTTCATTAAAACGATCACAATCAGTGAAAAAAAGATAATCGAACTACTAAAAGCAGATACAGAAAGCCCATTAACTGAAATAATACCCAGTGTAAAAAATGCCGCCCTGTTATCAAACCCTTTCGATTTAAGTATGCATATTGTCAAAATGCAAAGTATTAATATTACTAATAACCCATGCTCTAGAAAAACACGTAGCCAAAAAAGATGTAAGATGAGTGGATAACATACCCCATCACTCACTCTCGAAAACAAACTTTGATAATAAGATAACTGCTCACATGAAGCTGGTGTTAAGGGAGTTAAAGGGCTGTTACCTAATAAGAGCTCTTTTAAGCCCCAACCGGATAAGTTCTCGACAAAAACCATAAAGAATACATACCTATCAACGCCCTCCAACCCACCTGAAGTCATTCTAGACATAATTATTAACAATGCTAGCGAGCCGATCACAAATAACGCTCCAAGTTTAAGTAACTGAATAAGGTTGATTTTATAAAAAGGCCTAAATTGGTATAGGTATATCAGAACTAAGCAGAGTATGGCTGATCGAGAACCTGACAAAACTATCACAAGAGAAAATAATATAAACTTCCATCCATTGGATTTACCAAAAAACACATAAACTAAATACAGCACCGACAAGAAACACATTTCAAAGTTGTTTTCTGTATAGAGTGGAGGTCTTCTGTCTCCCATTATATGTGCCATTGAGTATTTTACTAAAAAGAACCCCATCAGGAATAAAAAACCCTTAGAAAAATACTCAACAGAAACAATTTCTCTTTTAACTAAACCACTCAAAATTGTGAAATAGAGTATAAATTTTAAAGATAATAATAAATCTCTAAAATGGGCACTACCAAAGAAATAGTGAACATATAAAAAATGATAAGAAATGTACGCTAATAAAAAAATAACTATAAGCGTGAACCCCCTAGTAGTTTTAAATAGGAAAATACTAGAAAAAATGAGCAGATCAAAAACAAACGTAAAGTATAGCTCAACACCTACTAAGTAGAATGTAAATGAGAACAAAAAACACAACGCAAAAAGCGCTGAAGTGACAGATTTATAACTCTCACCCAGCCATATAGGTTTAGTTAGCTTCATGATAACCCAGAGAGCATCTCTTTTACTTTGACTTCCATCGAAAGTCTTTCATGTGCATACTCTCTAATTTTTGATTTTTCTATAAATGAGGCTGGCCGCAACGAGCTCAATAAGTCAACAATTGGTTGAATACTTTCATCACATGGGACTGTGAGTCGAAAAGCAGGATTATCCGTAAAATCTACATCTATACCAGAGCCAAGTATCATTAAACCTCTTGCTGCATACTCTCTTGTTTTTAAATCCGCAGCCTCAAAAACTCCCTTTCGATGTAAACCAAGACTGGAAACTCCGATATGAGCTTTGCTATAAACTTGATCTAACTCTTGTTTATTTAGCATGCCTGTAAAAGTAACATTCTTTAAAGATAGAGCATTCGTCAAATTCTTTAAATTCTCTAACTCTTCTCCATCTCCCGCAATAGTAAGGTGGTATTTATTTGGATGCAGGCTATCTATCTTACTCAAAGCTCTCAGAAGTCTATCGTATCCATGCCAATATGCAATGAGTGCTACTGAGACAAGTTGAATCGGTTGTTCATCTGATAAAGTTGACTCTGAAAGCGGGAGTTTATCAACTAAGATTCCATTTCCCATTTTCTTTGTTTTACCTTTTAAACCAAAAGAAAACCAAAATGACTCCTTAGAGTATTGAATTACCCTGTTTGCAGGCCATAACACCCAAGGCCCAGAACAAAGGAGAATCAAATATTTTGCATACCCACCCAGTGTTTTCGTGTTTAAGATTTCACGGGCAACAACACACCTTGGTGTTGGCACATCAACAATTACCTTTTTCCCCTTCAAGCGCAAAAAGCAAATGATAAAAAATAGTAAAGGAGAGAAGATTAATGAATACCGGAAAAAAACAAACTCAGCTTCAGTCTTTAATGCAGCAGCAAGCATTTTAAAACCACCAGATATGGATAGGCTAAAAAACGAACTTTTAGATTTATACCCAACCTTCTCAAATGCTTCCACTGTATTTAAAAGTTTATTAGCAACACCTGGACTATTTTCAAAGTCAATTAGAGAGTAATAATCAACTTTCTTCATTTTGCTTTCCCTTAAAATAAAACTCTTTAATCAGTGCAATAAGCACACCAAGGAAACCACCAAAAAAAACAAACATCAACAATATAATCAACCTCTTAGGGCCCGATTTGTCAGATGGTAAAAAAGCGGGGTCTACTACAGTAAAAACAAATTCAGTGTTTACTGAAGCAAGCATTTTATCTTTCTCTTCGGCAACTAGCATATTAATAAAGCCTGTTTTAATTTCTGAGTCACTTGTATTTGAAATCGCGTCTTTTAAATAAGCAATCTTTTTATTTGATTTTTCTATTGCTTGGTTACGTAATTCATTATTTATATATTGAATTAGGTTATTTAAAGTGCTATAAGCAACATGAGGACTTACATGACTAACAGAAATGCTTACAAACCCTGTTTTGTCATCTAAACTAAGGGACAAATGCTCACTTCGAAAATTCTCTGACAATTCTTTATGTGTCGGCTCTTTACCTTTCAAGATGGTCTCTTCTCTAAGCCACTCTTTACCGTCATATAGCTTTTCATTGAAGAAAAGAGTATTCGAAGTTGGCTCCCAAGATTTGGATGCAAAAAATACTGCTTCTAAATTATGCTCATTCAAAAACTCTCCGATAAAATTATTCCCTTCTAAAAGTTTTAAAGCAATTGAAACGTAGTTATCTTGACCTTGCTTTCCTATTCCAAGCATACTCAACCCGCCGCTTAAAGCCCCTAACCCATTAGAACCGCTAGCATTTAAACCTTTCTCCGGCATCAGTTGAACATGGGAGGTATACAAGTTAGGTAAACTTAAACTATAAAATAAACCAGAAATTGAAGCTAAAAATATAAAAAGAGCGATAACCCACTTTTGTCTTATTAATGCATTTAAAAAAACCGATAGATCTATATCGTCGTTAGATAGTTCGCTTTTATTCATGTAAAACTCAGCCTTAAAACTGTATTCAAATTCATTTCTTTCCCCACTCATTCTTAAGGTATAACCTGTTATAAATTCCAATTATGGTGTAATTATATTTATTGTTCTCAACCTTCTGTGGTTTAGACAGTAATGAACCTAATTGCAAGAAGTGATTTTCAAAATCAGCCCTTAGCTTCCTCTTATAAATACATTTTTTAATGTATTTAGGAAGTATAGGATAAGTAGCGTGAGCCAATTTTCTAAACATGCTTTTTTCTGCAGCATTTTTTTTAGCAAGGCTATTCCTATCTCCGGCTTGAGATTCATAAATTTTCGAAACCTCTTCATTATACCAAAGCCTTTCCTTTCTTACTAAAAGAGGAACTCGACACCAAAACTCCACAAACTCTTTATCCCATAAAGGTAACCACCAATCGAAACCAAAAAACTCATATGTTCGAACGGAGTTAATAATATACTTTGACTGCCGCTCTCTCCAATCCCAACATTCATATATATTTGCATATGATGTATTTGTCTCTTCAAAAGACATAGGTAAATCGTCTTCAATCTTTTCTTTCAAGACAGAGCTATTTGCAAAAGTACTACTAGACTCAATAGGGAGACATGAATAATGATCTAATATTATTCGCTTTATAAGCTGGCTTTTATTTAGTTTTTCATTACTAAATACCTCGCTAGGAATATGTGAACCTGCAACAAAGTCTCCGCTATGTCCAGGAACAAAAATAGCATCCTTATCCACTACCCCTGAGCTCTTCAATTCATGTACTGCCAACCAATCTTGAATATGAGGTAAAGAAACTCCTTTAGAGGCCATTACCTGAAAAGCTCTTGCTTCTTCAGAAAACCACACCTGGTTCCACTTCTCACTTGTGTATTCAATAAAATACCAAGGATAACCTAATGTATCCGCTATATTTTTACTGAAGGTTGACTCTTTGTTTCCTGATTTCCCATAAGAAAAACAGACTACATTTTTATAATTTAGCTTCTTAAGTGTTGAAGCTATTAAGCGAGAATCAAAACCACCTGACAGAGGAAGAACTATTTGCCTTCCGTTTGCAATAGTTAATAGCCTAGAAAACACACTATCTATAACTTCTCTTAAGTTACATTCAAGATCACCCAACAGGTACTCAGCAGGTTCAATGTGATCAAGCAGGAAATAATCATGAAACTCTACCTCGCCATTTGATTTTCTTATTTTCACCAATTGCCCTGCTTCTACTTGTTTAATATTCTCATGCAATGTGTTTGAGCCGCATACATAGCCTGTTAATAAAAACTCATCATAAGAATGATTACACATGGCATTTGAGCCGAGTAACTCTTTTATCCACTCAAAGTCATCAGAAACGAGTATGCGATTCTCGCTTACTGAGTAGAAAAGAGGTATTGTTCTTGCCCTATCAGTCACCAGATAGACATTCTCTTCATCTTGAAAATGTATAGAAAAGAATCCGCAGAGCTCACGAATAACTTCAGATATAGTGGCACCACTAACTATATTTCCAAAAGCCTCAGTATCAATAATTTTACCGTCGTATACTGGCCGCCCAGTTACTTTTGAGGTCTCAAGAATGTTACTCATTACACTATAACTCATGTATTATTTTCCCTAGCTAAAGTTAAATGCTCAATAAGGCTTTTTATGATTACATTAGTTTTATAATTTTCTTTAACATTCAAAGAAATTAAATCAACATTGAATTTCGTTTTATTTTCTTTAAAGAAAAGCATTGTCTCAGCTAACTCATTTATATTACTTGGCTCTACCAACCTTCCATTTTCAGAGTCAACAAAGTCAACCGCCCCGGTCCCTTTACTAGCTATAACTGGCAGCCCTACACTCATTGCTTCAATATAGACCACACCAAAAGCCTCATACTTACTTGGTAAAACAAACACATCTGATTTTTCTAGATAAGCTGCAACCTGCTCTGGTGAAGCATGCCCTGCGAAATAAACCTGTTTACACAAGTCAAGCTGCTTACAAAGCAGTTTAAGCTTCTCTTTCAGAACACCATCGCCAACTATATATAACAAGTCATCACTTTGTACTATTTCGTGAAAAGCTCTAAGTAGGTTTTCATGATTTTTTAATGGGATAAGACTTGCTACACATATAAAGACGGTGCCCTTTTTAGGTGATACCGTTTTTACCTTAAAACTTTCAGTATTAACTAAGTTTGGTAATGTTTCGATATTGGAGCTAGGTGCTATACTTTTGATAAATGGGATTAGTACACTCGAGACACACAGTATTTTAGACGCATGCTGAGCAGCAAGCGCAACCTCTAAAAGTGACATTTCTTTTTTCTCAGCACAGGATACGAATTGATTGTTTGAGAACCGCCCTCTATGCTCTGTAACGATATATGGGATATTAAACTTGCTTTTGATTTTAAAAGCAGCAAAACCTGCCCATATGAGGCTATGTGCATGTATGACATCAGGGGTATAATCATTATTTTTACTGAATTTTTTAAATACTTTATAACTCTTATATGCATATAAAAAAGCATGTAGTCTATCTAGCCTAGGTATACCCGGGATTTGACTCACAATAACTGAAAGCCTTTTGTCTTGTCTTATATTATAATCTGCAAAGAAAATACATATTAGCGCCTTTACCCAAGATAAAAAATTACGCGGCGAAACTCTCTCTATAGATAAAACTTGAACATCCTGCTGCTGTTCAAGCAAACCCTCAGCTTGCGCTTCAAAAAACCCCCCTCCATAAGGAGGGTACCATGATGGTAAAACAAGAATTTTCAAAACTTTGCCTTTTTTATTAAGTAAAATTGCAAACTAACTAAGGAAAAAGAAATCATAAATCGACTAAGTTCGGAGTATTCACTCATTGAGAAGTAAACAACCAAAGTAGGTAAGAGGTAATAAGTAATATGCTTCAGATGTAGTGCATATACTCGTAACAGACTCACATTTAAGTTAGCAAATACAATTCCTATAAAACACAAAACAATCAGTGCGTTTAGAATAGAAAAGTAAATAAGCGCGTCTAAAAAAGACAGACGAGATAATAAAAAAATAAATCCCACTCGGATACACAAAACTATAGAATCAAATTGAGCACCAAGCTTTTGCTTTTCAATTGCAACTAAGACTGAACTTATAGGAGATGCTGTAAAAACAAAATAAACCCAAAGTAACAAATATTTTGATATTTCCCCAGCTTCACTCCATTCTTCACCAAATATTACAGAAAAAAGTGTTGGTAGATACATAGAAAACAACGCAGCCACAGGCGTTGAAATAGCAATAAGTTGCGTGTGAATCTTTAGCGTTTCACTATTCAGTCGCCCCTTTTCTCTATACTCACGTGCATTAGATAAAAATACGTTACTGACCGCAGTACCAACAATAGATACCGGTGCCATTAAAACTCTCTGAGCAAGAACATAAAGGCCTATTGCACTAGCCGAGTAAAAAGAAGAAAACAATATCACAGGTAGCATTGTGCTAGATGTATTCGCTAAAGAAGCGATTAATGAGTATTTAGGAAAGTTGATATACTTTCGAGCAACAGCTCTAACTTCCATAATTTTAACTGTTTTATAATATAAATATATCTTTCGAAAGTTAATAAAAAAAACTAGTGAAGATAAAAAAGCAATAAAGTAACCATAAACCAAACCAAACAAAGTAAAAAAGGAGCACAAAGATTGAGAGACTGCCATAGAAATAGATTGTACAACTTTTGATATACTAAGCATTTTAAACTTAGAGGTTCTAATACAGTAGAAATTAAAAACTTGATAAGCACCACAAAAAAATAATGTTACAGGCAAAAAGTACAAAACATTTTTAGCACTAGAAATACCCAGTATAGATGAGATCTCTTCAGTATATATAAATATTGGCACACTAATTATTGAACAGACTACAGTTAGAATAAACATGCATAGCTGAATTACTGCCTTAGCAATTCGATGAGTTTTAATTAACGGTAATGCCAATTCATATTTAAAACTTGCAGCAACAAGCAAAATCGTAGAGACACTTAAGAAAACTCCAAAGGTACCAAATTGTTCTGTAGTATAAAGTCTAGTTAATAGAGGGGATATTAATAGCAAGAGCACCTGCGCTGACGCTGTACCACTTGCTAGAGTTACAATATTTTTAGTGAATTTACTATTCATTACTTTAAACGCTAAGTGAGCAAATACCCATGCATAGGCAAGCTAAACACCGAACTTGCTAAACGCTCTGCCACCGGAAAATCACCTTGCTGATAACCTAGCGCTTTAAACGCAGTTTGTTGATGCATACACGTGCCGTAGTAGACCATAGTTGGAACGCCTTCGGCTTTGTATTTAGCCATCTCTGCATCTCGGTCTTCCGCTACTAACGTATACTGAGCCCATGAGCTAACATAACCATTCGGGACAATCGGTGTTTTATATATACCTTTTAATTCTGCAGTGTACTTTTCTGCAGCTTTATTGCGATTGAGCAGTTCCTGGGGAAACGCAGCTAGCTTTTCAAGTAAAACCGCCGCTTGAATCGTATCAAGGCGTGAATTCATACCAATACGCACATTGTCATACTTATCTTTGCCTTTACCATGTACACGGTATGACTTTAGTAGTTCTGCATATTCATCATTATCTGTAAATAATGCACCACCATCACCATAACAACCTAACGGCTTTGCTGGGAAAAAGCTTGTTGTCGCTATGTCGCCAAATGAGCCAGCGCGTTTTCCATTGATTTCACCACCAAAGCCTTGCGCTGCATCTTCAATGATTTTTAAACCATATTTATCTGCGATGTTTCTAAGCCCAGGATAGTCAGCAGGTAGACCAAATAAGTCGACAGCAATAATTGCTTTAGGTTTTAATTTACCCTCTGCGATGACTGCTTCAATACGCTTTTCTAGGTCAATTGGGCAAATATTGAATGTATCTTCATTAGAATCAACAAATACAGGCGTTGCACCTTCAAAGGCTATGGTTTCTGCTGTTGCAAAGAACGTAAATGTCGGGCAAAAAACCGCATCACCCTCTTTAACATCTAACACCATCAGTGCGAGCGTTAATGCATCAGTACCATTTGCGCAGCTAATGGTATGTTTAACACCGACATATTCTGATAACTGCTGCTCTAACTCTTGCACTTCAGGACCCATGATGTAGTGACCATGGTCTAGCACTGTTTGAATGCGTGCATCGATTTTTTCTTTTAAGTGCTGATATTGCGCAGCCAAATCTATAAATTGCATTTAATAATTACTTCTACGAATTATTTAATTGAAACAAAGCCGTTTTCTAACTGATATTGCTCACCTGTATGTTCGCAGGTTGCTATATCATTCCCTTCAAGCGGTAGGTCTAGCTGCTCACCGTATTTGCTTATCCAGCCAATTTGTTTGGCCGGTACACCAACCATAAGAGCAAAAGGTTTTACGTCTTTATTGATAACAACACCTGCACCAACCAGTGAGTATTCACCAATGGTTACACCACAGACTATAGTACTATTTGCACCTAACGTTGCGCCACGCTTTACTAAGGTATCGCGGTACTCCGTTTTTCGCTCTATAAATGAACGTGGATTATAAACATTAGTAAACACCATGCTAGGACCACAAAACACGTCATCTTCTAGGTAAACATTGTCATATACTGAAACGTTGTTTTGTACTTTTACATTGTTACCAATCGTAACTTTGTTGCCGACAAATACGTTTTGACCTAGTGAGCAATTTTCACCTATTTGCGCGCCACCACACACATGCACAAAGTGCCATACACGCGTGTTTGCACCTATTTGCGCACCTTCATCAACAATGGCGCTTTCATGTACATGGTAGCTCATAGGTTATAGCACCTTAGATAGTAATGGATGTGCTTTCTCGCCTGCTTCAACAATATCTTGAACTCGAATGTTCTCAACAGTCTCAATCGCAATACGGTTTTCATCAATACCAAAACCATTCCCTACCAACACATTTTGATAGCTTTGCGTATGTAGGTCTGTAAAACCGCCTGAAAACTCTAGCTCTTCAGTGTTATCACCGTCATTGATTGTGATACTACGGTAAGTAAGCTTTTCACCTTTCACAGCATTATCAGGTAGATTGTTTGAGTCGATTGATAAGAACCACTTTACGCGCGCGCGCTCATACTCAAGATAACCACTTGCTGTTTTCTCATCTCTGAAATGCACTTCATTGCTTTTCAGCTCACCGAAGATGAAGTGCAGCATGTCATAGAAATGTACACCGATATTTGTCGCTACTCCACCAGACTTATGGTCAAAGCCTTTCCAAGACTTCATATACCACTTACCACGTGAAGTCATATACGTTAGGTCTACATCAAACACTTTATCCGCTGGTGCAGCTGCTACTTTTTCTTTTAACGCAATGATAGAAGGGTGTAGACGTAACTGCAGAATTGAATTTACCTTTGCCCCGTACTTTTTCTCATACTCTTTTAGAATATCCATATCTTCTGAGTTTAGAACCAATGGCTTTTCACAAATTACGTCAATACCATTTTTAAGTGCATACTTCATATGTGGTGCATGCAGATAATTCGGACTACAAATTGCAATGTAATCTAACTTCTTACCACGCATTTCTTGATCTTCAACAAATGCCGTAAAGCCTTCAAACTCAGTGAAAAACTCAGCTTCTGGAAAATGACTATCCATAATGCCAACTGAGTCGTTAATATCCATTGCTGCGACAAGGTTATTACCAGTGTCTTTAATTGCACGCAGGTGACGTGGCGCGATATAACCCGCCGCACCTATTAATGCAAAATTTTTCATTTTATATAAATTCCCTAAAGTCTAATATCTGCTTCTGATGGCTTAAATACGTGTTTAACATCATATAAAACATGCTTATCTTTACCGAATGAGCGGAGTTTCTGTTCCCCCATATCCCTTAACTCAGAATGATCAACAGCAAGTACAACACCATCATACTTACCTTCTTCAAGTCATATAAAGCACTTAAGAGATACAATAACCATCATTCAAGCGCCATATAGCCCCCAGTTCTTACTTTTTATTATTAAAATTTCTTCTTAGCCAACGGCAAAATCGCCAAGAATGGAGAACCATAAAGCTATAACCAGCACACAAACATACAAACACAATTAAAACGATCAAGTCTGGGAAATGAAAAAACTCAAGAATAAACCCACATAAAGCACTTATAATAGATAGTGAGACTAAGACTAGCAGAGTTTGCCTAGGTGTTAATCCGCCTCGCATGAAAATATGATGTATATGATCTCGGTCTGCCACAAAAGGTGACTTCCCTTTTCGAATTCTCCTTACAATAATAGCTAGCATGTCTATAATTGGAAGGGCAGCAAAAAATAACAATGTTACAGGTCTAACTATAACCTGCCCGGATTGACTTGATTCTACCGATAACCATACGACCGTGAGGCCCATAAACATAGAACCTGCATCACCCATGAATATTTTTTTATTGCCTATAGGTTTGAAGCCCAAGTTAGCCAATAGGAATGGGATGAGGCAAGAGACCAGTATCAAACAGCCCATAAATACATAGTCATTACCATTCAAAAATGCCTGTATTCCTAAAAATGTGTAGAAAATTGAAGAAACAAAACCCAATAAACCATCTATACCATCTATCATATTAAATGCATTAATCACTGCCAGTACAGCCAATACAGTGAATACTATGCCTGTATTATGAAGCTCAATGTCGCTACCTAATGAAAATAAATCACCCAACGTAAAAAAGTGTTTTTCTAAACCTACAATTAGGATAAGTGCGACTAAACTTTGTCCAATTAAACGTGAACGGACCGTTAAATCATATTTATCATCCAAAACACCAATAAATACAATAATTGCACTTGCAACAAGAAATAGATCTCTTTTTAGTGAAGAATCTTGAAAGAATAAAAACATAAAAGCGGAAGCTATAAATACAGCCACCCCACCAACTAAAGGAATTTGCCCATTATGGCTCTTTCTTTCACAGGGAGAATCTAAAAGGCCTAAAGGAACTGCCAAACGGTGCATTAGTAACACAAAGATCCCTGAAACAAAAACACCAAAACAAAAAGCTGTAACAATAAAAGGAGTTGTCATATTAATACTATACTTTTAACCTGTTATATTCTTGCAATCGCCGCAACACCAACACCTAGCTGGTAGAAGATCTGAGTTGCTGTGCTCCAAAGTGTTAGATTATCCATATGAGATGCGTCCATAGGGACTACAATGGTGTCTCCTGGCTCTAACTCATTTTGGTAATTAACCGAAAACCATCCCGATGACTTAGGGATAAATACAGCACCGTTGGCTTTAATTACGTAGATTTGGTCTTCTTTGGCTCTGTCTTTAACACCACCACTTAGTTCTAAATACTGGTCAATTGATACACCTGATTTAAATAAGTGCGATGACGCGTAGTTAACTTCACCGATAATAGAAATTGAATCTTGCTTACCTGGAATGTAAAGCGCATCACCGTCTTGCAATACTAAAGAGTCGCGCTTTGCCAAAATGTCTGGTAAATCAATAACCAAACGGCCAACTGCTTTAACACTCGCAAGATCTTTAAGCAGCTTGTTCATTTCTTCATAGCTGATGGTGTTATTCATACCGATTGATTTTTGGAAGCTTTTTGATGCAATGTCTTTTCTCAACTCTTCAGAAAGCTTAGATAGCTGAAGCTGCTCTTGCTCTTTAATTGACTCTCGAGTAAAAATTGCAGCCTTCGGTTCTGCATATTCAGATAAGCCGCCGGCACGCTTTATTACATCTTCTAACGTTTCGCCACGACTCACAGTATAAGTACCCGGGAATTTAACCTCACCTTCTAGTGTAACTTTGTAGCCATGCTGCCAATTTGGTTGCATCAACACATTCAATGTATCTTTGCTCTTTAAAGGCATCATTAACGAAGAAGGTTCGTTAATATTGATTTGAATATGTTCAAATTGTTGACCGCTCTGATTCACAAATCGAGTTAGTTCGGCTTGTTGAATATAAGCTGACTCAAGTAATCCGCCTGCCGCTGCAATTGCATGTGCAACCGTTGAATTATGAGTAAGTGGGTAAATACCAGGGAAGCGTACTTGGCCTAAAACTTCTATTGTTGCATTTTGCTGTGTCGAAGTTGCTTGAAACTCTAGTCTCTTTAACAAAGGTTGTAGCAATTCGGTTCTGCTAAATGTTGCGTACTCGCCCTCTTGCTCAACAACCTCTTGCTCTTCTTCCAGAGCAATCTTTTCTAACTCAAACTGCACAACTTCATCGAAAGTTTGTACTTTATTCTTGAACTCTTGATATTCGAACAAGTGCCACAACTTTACTTTCTGCTGTTGAAGCTTCTGTTCTTCAGTAAGTGCTAAATTTGCTAAGGCCTGCTCTTCTGTTTCACGATACTCAAAACGACTAAAAACATACACTTCGTCATTTTTGTTCAGCAAAATATTCTTGTTCTTTAATGCCTCTGCTAATGAAAACTGTATAACTTCAACATCTCCAATTTCTGTCTTTTCACGAACGATAAGCGCATAACTGTAATCTGCTTGAGGTAGTAGATCAGCTTTTAAATTGTGTAATAACTTATCTACAGTCAGGTTTGGCTGCCATTCATAAACACCAGGCCTAACAACTGCACCTATCAAGGTAACTGAGTCTACAACCTCTTTATTTACCTCTTGGACTGTAAATGTATCACCACCTTGCGGTATAAAGTTTGAGTTTGAATTTGAAAAGTCAGCTGAGATAGCGAGGCTTTTAGCGCCATTTTTAATACGGCGTACTTGCACCTGCTTGGTAAATGCATTTTCTTTAAACCCACCAAACATCTTCACTAATGACTCTTTAGTATCTGATTTTGCCAGCTCAAAAATGCCTTCGCGTTTAACAGCCCCCTTGACGGTAACCTGAGGGCCAACTGAAGGGATAAAAATCACATCACCAGAGCGTAGAGTAATATCACCACTCGCATCTCCATCTAGTAACAGATCGTATAAATCTAATTTTGAAACTGTCTTGTTATTACGCTTAACTTGAATATTTCTTAAGCTTGCAATTTCTGTTAATCCGCCGCTTGCATGTAATGCATGTGTCACAGTTGATAATGCTGAAACAGTATAGCTACCTGGTTTGTATGCTTCTCCTACGACCATAATACGCATAGAGCGAAGTTCAGCCATCGAAACAAAGACATTTAGACCAATTGCTTCTTGAGAGATTTTGTTTTTAATAAGTTGTTTAAACTCACCATAGGTTACCCCAGCTACTTGTACAGGTGAAAAATCAGGAATAGTGAGGCGCCCTTCATTATCAACAACTAAGGTATGTGAAGCACTTTCTTTACCGTATAAATTGACATTAATTGTGTCACCGCGACCAATAATATAATCCGCAGGCACTGAGACATTATCTACTGGCGTAAAGGTAGATGGCTCACCTGAAAAAAGCTCATAACCAAAAGGTTTTAAAGGGTCTTCTGTCGGATCAAACTTGTCTTTCGGATTTTCTTCAAGGGGTGTATTTGTATTTCTTGGCTTTACCGTGTTATCAATATTTTCAACATCTTGACTTTTATTTGTCATATTATTGAGCGATGATATATTGATACCGTATTGTTTAGCTAGCGCTTCTTGCTGTGCTTTTGGTAGCTTTTTAAACTGTTCTATTTGTTCCGCAGTTGGGGTAAATGCTAACGTAGTACATGAAAATAGCACTACAATCATCGCAAAAACACGTTTAAAAAACATATTCAAACTAACATCCTATAAGTCGTGGCCAAAAAGATTGCATATTCTACACGAATAGTCACCCATAGAAAAAGGGACTTTCGTCCCTTTCTGCGTCTTTCTAGAGATTTTATCAGTCCAGTTTGTTAAAAACTGTAAACTAATGTCAATGAAGTCTCTGTATCTGTATTTTTTTTCTCTTCACTTACATCTGAATTATGCGTAATGTTATATGCAAACTTCATTTGTAGTGAGCCATTGATTTTTGTAAGAAGCGCTGATTCTGAGACTGTTTTCGTGTTTGTATCACCATATTCCATTGAAAGAAGTTGTGTGAAACGCGCATTTTCAGAAACCTGCCAGTTATAGTCTAATTTAGCAACGCCAATTACTTCGTTTTCAGATTCGCCAGCTAACGAGTTACCGCTGTCATCCAGCTCTGAGCTGTCTTCTTGGTACTCAAAACGCTTAACACCCGGACCAACCTCTGCATTTAGATACATGTTATCGCTGTTAAACAATCGAAGACCGTAACCAACAGAAAATACGGCTTCATTACGGTAAGCACCAAAGTAGTCTGAGTCATATGAACCATATACAAATAGGTGACTATGATCTTCGTTTAACTTGTAGTTACCTTGAGCTGAAGCTGAGTATTTTTCGTTCGTACGCTCTTTTTCACGCTCACCAGCTTCATTTTCAATTTCATCTTCTTTATAGATGCCACTTAACTTGTACTCATTATTCCAGTTTTCTAAGTGGTGTTTCGCTTTAATGCCACCTTTAAGTGTTGTCGTTGAAGTGTTACCACTGGTAACAATTGCGCCAACTTCACTTGTCACATCCCATGTTTTTTTCTCTTTTGCTTCCTCTGCAAAACTGTGAGTTGATGTTGCTGCAATAACGCAAAGAGATAAAAGTCTTAATTTCATTTATCAATAACCCTGTAATTAATCTTTATGAAGGTGAACATCCATTTGAGGATATGGGATTGTAATATCTGCTTCATCTAAAGCAATTTTAATATTTTCGACTAACGCAAAATATGTCGGCCAATAATCAGTTGTGTTAACCCAAGGGCGAACTACAAAGTTCACACTTGAATCAGCTAAAGCCTGAACAGCTACGGTATAAGCTGGCTCTTTTAGAATACGTGCTTCTTTATCTAATACACTCTTTAAAACCTCTTTCGCTTGGCGTAAGTCAGCGTCATAGCTAACCCCAATAACAAGGTCAATACGGCGCGTTTTTTGGCGAGAGTAGTTAACAATTGCTCCACCCATAATCGCTGAGTTTGGCATGATAATGGTTTTATTATCTGGTGTACGTAGCTCTGTAGCAAAAATTTCGATGCGCTCTACGCTACCAGCTTGGCCGCCAGCTTCAATGTAATCACCTGACTTAAATGGGCGTAATACAATAATCAGTACACCTGAAGCAAAGTTTGAAAGTGAACCTTGAAGAGCTAAACCTACAGCTAAACCTGCAGCACCTAGGATAGCAACAAACGAGGTTGTTTCGATGCCCACTTGTGAAAGCGCCATCAAAACTGTTGCCGCAAAAACAAGCGCATAAACAATGTTTGAAATGAAACCGGCTACAGCCTTGTCGATTTTTCTTTTAGCAAATGCTTTTTCAGTTAAATTACTAAAGAATTTAGCAACTTTTAAACCGATAAGCAGAACTACAATGGCTAAAATACCTTGTAGAGCATAGTGGGTGATTAGATCTGAGTTTTCATTGATCCAATTGATTAGAACTTCCATGCACTCTCCTTACATTTATGATGAGCGAATTTTTGCGCATTATACACGCTGAATATGAACATTACCTTTACGGAAAAATACTTTTTTATTAAATTTAAATAAAATAAAAATTATGCTTTGCAAGCTTATCTTTTTTATGTATTATGCGCGCCACACCAAACGAGGTGTTATTGCGGCGGCTGTAGCTCAGTTGGTAGAGCCCTGGATTGTGATTCCGGTTGTCGTGGGTTCGAGCCCCATCAGTCGCCCCATCTTCTCTTTGCTAAGTAAGTTCTTATTTAGCCTATTTCAAAGTATTAAAAAACCTTAAGTTTCAACACCTTCAAAATTACTTAACCCTGCTTCTCTAAATATTTTTTTATTCGCTGATTTATATTTAGCTTTCTAACTTACTTTGCACAAAAGCCATCAGCTCATCGACAGGCATGGGTTTACCAAGCAAGAACCCCTGGATTTCATCACATCCCATCTGCTGCAATCTTTCTAGCTGAACTTGAGTTTCAACGCCCTCAGCTATTGTTTTTAGTCCAAGATTTTTACCTAATGAGACAATAAGCTCAGCAATCGCACCGGTGTCGCTATCAGGAATGTCCTTTATAAACGCTCGATCTATTTTTAAACGTGATAAAGGCAGCTTTTGTAAATAACTTAATGACGAAAACCCAGTACCAAAATCATCAATTGCGACTTCTATACCGTAGCTTTTTAATTCATCGAGCGTGTCTATCACACTACTGATTTCGTCCATAACAACACTTTCTGTTACTTCAAGCTCAATTTTACTACTAGGCACATCATATTGCTCTAATGTATTCATTACTGTTGTTGCGTAATTAGCAGTTTTGAATTGAGGGACTGAGACATTAACAGCAACACCGATATCTAAACCTAACTGGGCAAACCGTTTTTGCTGCAAACAAGCCTGCTCTAAAACCCACTGACCAATTTCAACAATAAGGCCTGAGCTTTCTGCTAAAGGTACAAAGATCGCAGGTGAAATATATCGGCCGTTATCTGAGGGCCAACGAAGCAGCGCTTCACACCCTATTATCTGTTGGTTTTTGGCGGAAAATTGTGGCTGATACCAAACTTCGAGTTTGTGCTGTTCGAAGTCGCTTCTTAACTGTCGAATTAACCCCAATCTCCAAGCCATTTTTTCTTCTAGATCTGGTGTATACCAATCAAACACTTTGTGACTTTGCTTTGCTTGGTTTAGCGCAATATAGCCTTTCTTAAGGGTTTCTAGTCCTGTGTCACTAAAATCTTCACACTTACATAAACCCATATGGAAATGTATCGATAACAAATGTTCTTTTAACTGATAAGGAATGGTTAATTCATCAATCAAAGACTCTTCGTGAAGCGAAACCGTAGGTAGTAGAAAAGCAAATACATCAGCGCCAATTCTCGCAAGTGTTTTTGCATTTGGAATATCTTGCTCAAGGCGTTGCATGACAGCCATGAGTAATTGATTACCGACTTCCTGACCAAGACCATTATTGATATCTGAAAACTGAGCAATATCTAATAAGATGAGTGAAAGCGCTTCACTGCGATTGGTTTTTTCTAGTTGTTCAACAAAACTTGTGCGGTTAGCTAGCTTTGTAAGCGGGTCTTTATAAGCCACCTCTCTAATTTGACTAAACAGTTTAATATTGTCTAATCCGACACCTACATTGGCTAAAAATATCTCAGCAAATTGAATTTGTCTTGGTAAGGGTTGCAAAGCTAATTCAACAAAAATTGCAGCTTGTTCGTTATCTTTTTCTAAGAATAGGGTGAGATCATGCTCTGTCTGTTGATGCCGCTTTTGCTCAATGCATGTTTTAACTTGCATAATAGCGCGGCCATTATCGAGCTGTTCAACTCCCTGTCCTATATATTCATGGTATTGTGTCGTACCACCTAAAATAACTAATGAACTTGTGCCTGAAACTTGAGCGCATACAAAACCATTAGCATCGTTCGCCAAAATGTTAGCTAACTGCATCACCACTGACTGGCTAAACCCGCTAATATTGTTATGACCTAAAATGGCATTTGAGGCATCGAGAATATTTGCAAGCCCTTCACTTTGCGCTTCTAGCTCGCAGATTTGTTGAAATGAACGCAGCGCTGTCATTAAAGATGTAACCAGCTTACTTCGTGTCAGCTCTGTCTTCATTTTGTAGTCATTTATGTCGTATTCACGTATTACTTGTTCTTCAGGTGCATGACCCGGTTGACCCGTTCGTAAAATAATACGCACATTATTGTTATCGAGCTCGTCGCGCACCTTTTTAACGACTTTTAAACCTGCATCATCACTTTCCATCACTACATCGAGCAACAGTAAGCATATTTCAGGGTTATGAATGAGTTGTTGAATGGCTTCTTCACCAGAATAAGCATGGTGAAAGCGCAGCGCTTTTCCCCAAAACTCTACGCCTGATAAAGCGAGTTTGGTTACGGAGTGAATTTCAGGATCGTCATCAACCACCAGAATATCCCAATATCCCTGTGGCAAATTGCTTTCTGGAGTATCATCTTCGTGATCTAAAAACAAAAAGTCATCTTGCTCAGACGCCATTCAAAATCCTTCAACTCTTACCGCTTTAGTTAAAGTTTTATTATTCTTAATAAAACATAAATGAAGTGGGTATGTACGCTTTACCTTAAGATATAACTTAATTGTTAGCAGAGGTAAACCCTAGAGACCACAACAAAAATTTCTAAGTCACGACTTATTTATTTAGGTCATTAAACTATTATAGACTATCTTATCGAAATAAATACAAATCCAAATTTATCATTTTTGCTCAAGGAGCATACTTATTTCTGTTAGAGCCAAATCAATCAAAATATGCTTATTTGCCCTTGTCATTGGGTTGCTTATTGTTGTTTGCTTACCCCGTCAATTTAAGATAGAGCATCAGGCTGAAATTCATGGCTCGTTTGATGATGCAAAACTGATCCTGTTTGACATCAAACACTGGCCCGAATTAATGGCATGGAAGAAATATAATGATGATTTTGAACTGCACATTTCTTCGCCCAGTAATACGCTGGGTGCAAATGCATTCTTGCAATCACTTAATACTGATATTGAAATTAGTATTACGCGCTTGACCGATAACGCTATTCATTACTCTCTTTTAGTTAATAACGAACACAGTATGTTCGGGGTATTCTCAATAGATAAAACACCACATTCTCTTCAGCTAAATCACGTATTAAAGGGAACCATTCATTCAACTGTGAGTGGAGGAGTGACTGTTTTATTTATTCGCTCTTTGGCCGATAACATGTTTAGGTCAAGTGTTAATAATCTTCAATCCCAATTAAAGCTTGCTCAGAAGGATCTAAAATGACGGTCAAGAAAGCGAACAGTAAGGCCAGCCTAGCTCTGCTCATAGAAGAAAAGCTAGGTTATCCGATGGTAAAAAAGAGCAATATAACCAGAGCGCCTAGCAACTCGGAATATTCTCCTCAGGGAAAGCGCACCATAGAGTACTCAGTTCAGGCAAATCATTCTGCGTTAAAAAGGGCCCTGAAACGCCAACAACTTCAAAAAATACAACGACAAATCAATATAGAAGCTATTATGGCCGGTGCACTCAGTTTATGCCCTGACGTAGTGAGTAAAGGTCGACCTGACCCCGATTGGTTAGAGCACTTTATTGCGCTAGCAGAAGATATTACCAATCAAGCAATGCAGACTTTATGGGCAAAAATATTGGTAGGAGAAACCTTATCACCAGGTACTTTTTCAATTAAAAGCCTGCAAACCTTAAAACAAATGACTCAGAAGGAAGCTAATGCATTGCAAAAATGCGCACCCCTTTGCGGTTTTGTTGAGCATGAAGGCAGCTACTTAATTATGCTGGGGTATTACAAAAAACCTTCTTTTTTCGATCTTTTACGCAAAGGAAATAAAGAATCAATCAACTTAGCCCAGTCCGGATTGAGCTTTCCAAATATTCTAACGTTAATGGATATAGGTTTGATATACAGGAAAGAAATTGAGTCTCCGAGCTTAAAGCAAGGGCAAAGTTTTACTTTAAGCTTTCAAAATAAAAAGCTCACTCTCACCGCAAAAAGCAATGAACTTGTTTTGAGCTATTACAAGCTGACCCAAACTGGTGAAGAGTTAAAGCGCCTGATCACTGCACCAGTCAATAAACAATATAAGCAGCTATTAGAACAGGCTATGCAGGAAGAGTTTACTTGTGAATGGAGCTAGGTTTTTAAGAGGTAAGCGGTAAGCGGTAAGCGGTAAGCAAATTATCAAAGTCCACAAAAAATCGCGACATAAAGTCGGCGCCTACAGGGGTACAATTGCCCTTTGTAGGCGCGGGTTTACCCCGCGCAGATTTAATAAGTGCTCGTCACCTTGAATTTAATTCAGGGTCTATTTACACAAGAATAGATCCTGACCTTCGTCAGGATGACAACGATAAGCCAGTTTAACTTCTCAAGTGCCCTTTCCAAGTACCCTTTCAATAATTCTTAATCAGGAGAGCTGGTGTTAAAACCTAGGAAAGAGCCACAAATTATCAAATTTAACCCAATAAAAAAACGCGACATAAAGTCGGCGCCTGCTGGGGGGGAATTGTCCTTTGTAGGAGCAGGTTTACTCCTCGCAGATTTAATAAGTGCTCGTCACCCTGAATTTATTTCAGGGTCTATTTACGCAAGAATAGATCCTGACTTTCGTCAGGATGACAACGCTTGGTAAGTTTAACTTTTTAAACTTAGAGAAGCGCTACAAGTTATCTGGACTAACTAACCAATACAAAAAAGCGCGGGATAAACCCGCGCCTACTAAGATTTTATTTCTCGTAACTCGCTAATTTTTAACTCACCAGCTCATTACTTTCAGCTTTCATGCTTAGAAATGAACCTGAATACCCGCAAATGGGCCTGAAGCTTCTAAATCAGTACTGATGTCATCAACATCATCAAGTTCTACGATAAACGAACGGTATCCGGCACGGATTGCAATATCTACCGCAAGGTTGTCAATCACTTCCCAAGCGATACCAACTTGATAATCTTGGATTTTACTATCGTCGATTGCAAGCAAGTTACCTTCTGCAAATACACTCAGACCTGTTAATGGTAAACCTACCTCACCGCGTAAATAACCTAGTGGGATTGGCGCAGAGAAATCAATAGTTTCTGTTCTTGACTGGCCTTCAACGGTACCTTGTACCGTCGCGTCACCATCAAAATGTTTAACAGTTACACCGAAGTCTATAGATACTAAGTCGTTATCAAATAGTTCGTAGTAAAGCGTGTAATCCATATGGCTGAAATCAGTCATTAGGTTTGCGTCTGTACCCACTGTGAAGTTTTGGCCATCGAACTCAAATGTTTCTGTTAGACGAGTTTTACCATCTAACTCTAATTGTGTGTACTTCAACTTGATATTTGGAACCAGTGGCACTGGGTGCTCAAACGCCGCATAGTAGCTTGAGAATGTCTTGTCTTCAAAATTGAAGTTTTCTGCCTGACCTTTACCTGCAAAGCTACCTGAGTTTTCACTCTGCCAGCCATCAGCCCCTACGTATAAACCTAACAACATATCTGCTTTTGCAACGGGTGCTAAGAAAGCCATTGATAATGCTGCAGCTAAACAGTACTTTTTCATTTTTTATCCTTGCGCTAGAAGTTCACTGAGTTCAATAAGAGCTGCATTTGCTCTTGATATATAGTTTGCCATTACCAGCGAGTGGTTAGCAACAAAACCAAAGCCATTACCATTTAAAATCATTGGACTCCACACGGTTTCTTGGGTTGCTTCAAGCTCGCGAATAATTTGCTGTAAACTAACTTTAGCATTCTTTTTCTCAAGTACATCAGCAAAATCATGTTCTACCGCTTTTAAAAAATGTAAAAGTGCCCATGTAGCGCCTCGAGATTCATAAAATACATCGTCAATTTTCCACCATGAAGTCTTAACTAAGTGATGACTAGGTGCGTGAGTTGCCTGATTTGCAGCTGAATCTCCCGCTAAATCAGTATTAACTCTATCTTGACCAACACTTGCGCTTAATCTCTGACTTAAACTGCCTAAGCGCTTTTCAGCTTCTTTTAACCAGCTACGTAAATTATCAGCACGAGCATAAAACTGACTTTCTCTATCTTGAGGATTAGCAATCTGATCACGGTACGTTTTTAATTGCTCAATACCTACTTGATATTCACCCTCAGCACTTGGCCATAACCAAGCTGTCGAACTGATATTAAATTGCGGCTGTGCTTTTTTAAGCGCTGGATGCTCTGTCGATTGAGACTGAGAGCGACTAAAATCTTTTCGCATCGATAACGCCAGATCTCGCACCATTTCAAGTGCGCCATATTCCCAAGCAGGCATATTATCCATTAACACACTCGGTGGCATTTTATCATTCGATAAATATCCGCCTGGCTTATTAAGCAGCGTTTCACTCACCTCAATCAAAGCCGTAGTAGTGACATAGCCGGGTACAATCTTTACTTGCTGTTGCTCTGCTGTTTGCTTCGCCTTTTCAACGACATTGAAAGCACTAGGCTCTATACTCCAGTACACAGCAACAAAATAACTCAGTACAAAAAGCACACCAATCGCTGCGCTGATCTTTCCTAAATGTTTTTGCATAACCCCTCCTTAATGGTGATTATGATGAGCATGTTTCGGCTTTTCAAAAGCGTCTTTCAATGAAACAACTTCAACAAAGCTGTACAACCTGTCACCATTATCAAAATATAACGTCAATTTACGTTTCTCACCGACTTTTAGTTCAGATTCAGGCTCAAATGCCATTAAGTGAAAACCACCAGGTTGAAACACAATTTGCTGATTAGCTGGCACTTCAACAAAATCGACTTTTTGCATGTGCATCATGCCATTTTTGTGTACATGTTCGTGGATCTCAACGCGTCCTATGCCTGTGATAGAGGCTTTCTTCAAAGATACAAGCTTGTCTGTTGGATTATGAATGGTGAAATAGGCAGCCGTTGATTTAGCCGCAGGTAAAAAAGTGCGGATCTTCGCATCCGTTACCATGAGTTCTTTTTGTATATCATGGTGCTCGTGGCTATGACCTTCATGCGCTTGTGACATACCTGAGAATAATAGCGCAGCCGCCAGAGAAAGAGTTCTTAATAACATGCGTATTCCTTTGAAAAAGTTTAACTTGCAACATCATAGCATGAAAAATCAAGAAACCCTTTGATCTGGTAGAGATCTAGTATGCTGGAGACTCTTCCTTAAGTAACCAAGCTAATCCAACTAACATAAGTAATGGCAGAGCAATAAAGATGGAATTAAATAATAATGCTAACACTAGCCCAATGAGCACAACTAACACCAATCCAATTACTCCGACACTCACTAATGCCACCAGCGCAATGACAGCAATAATGCCTGCTAAGAGCGCGAATAATTCGATACCGACCCAGCTTATTTCCCAAATAAATTCAGGCATCGCAAAGAACATCACAGGCGTTTGAACCCAGCTTAATGCGCTTACAAAAAGAAGTGCCGCTAATAAAATTAATGCTGTTTTCATATCTACCTCCTTTGCCTCTATTACTTAATTCGCTTTTACTGTTTTGGCCATAACACGGCACAAAGTCCATAAGCCATAACAGTCAGCATTGGGAACTTCAAAAACACAAGTACTGTTAATACGCGCGTTAACCACACAGGTAAGTCGAAACGCTCCGCCAGCCCAGCACATACACCTGCTATTTTCTTTCTCGATAAAATACGACGACATGTTTTGGTTGTTTGTTGCATATTCATAACTCTACTCCAGAAGAATTTAGGGAGGCGCCTCATTGCGCCGAGCCTGTCAAAACGAATTAATACCTAGCAAACTTTTATTTACTATGCAGAAGTTGATTGCTCTACAGCCTGCTTGCCAGACACTTTTTGTTTCAATGCAGCCAGCTCTTCGCTTAGCTTTTCGTCTTGTTCCATTTGCTTGAACTCTTGATAAACATCATTTTTACCAAGGTCGTAGCTTTCAACTTGCGCTTCGATACGCTCCACTTTCTGTTCTAGCTGCGAGAAACGTGCGTACACGTTTTGCACTTCTTCGCTGTTCAGCGTACTACGTACTTTCAACCGTGCTACTGCGCTATTTTGTGCTCTGTAAAATTGCTGCTGTTTTGCTTTTACCTCTGCAATTTTATTACTTAGCCTACCGGCATCTTCATTAAGCTTTTGTAGCGCGTCTTCTAGTTGTGCCGCTTGCTTTTGGTTCTCTTCCTGAGCATCTACAAGCTTTTGCTTTTCGATAAGTGCCGCTTTAGCTAAATCATCACGCTCTTTACTGACCGCTAATTCAGCTTGTTGCTGCCAACGCTCAATACCTTTTGCTAAGTCATTGTGTTGACGAGATAAACCTTTTTGCTCTGCGATGATCTGTGCAGCAGTTGAACGACACTCAGCCAAGGCATCTTGTAGCTCACTCTCAATCTGCGCAGTCATTTTTTGTGGATCTTCTGCTTTGTCTAAAAACGCATTAATTTCTGATTTAATAAGATCTTCAATTCTGTCGATTAAGGCCATGTTCTGCTCCTATGCATTTGGCAATTGGGTTACTAAAGCTATTCCAATCTTTGTGCCAACAAATAAAAACAATTTAAAACATAAACTTAACTGTTTTTGGGTAGTTTTTACAGGAGAGGTAAATTTAATGATTTCGTGAAATAAACTAAAAAGTAGTCAATTTAGTCAACATGAGAATTGTTTGCAGATTATTGTCGGGCTAAAGCCACGACCTACAGGTGAGGCCCATCACGATATTTTTGTAGGTCTTCATTTACGGTTACAATCCAACAGCTGAAACCATCATTGTTATGTAGGTCGTCGTTTACGGCGACAACCCAACAACAACCAAAACCGCATATGTAGGCGCGGGTTTACCCCGCGCATTTTTACACTAGATTTAAAGTCATCGAATATAAAAACAAAGAAGCCGCTGATTTAGCGGCTTCTTTTAACACTACTTAAAGTTCAGGCACGAACGTCAGTGCTTTTTCCATGACCTCAATACCAGAACCCTTCTTATGACCATTTTCTGATAAATGACGGCGATACCCTCTCGCTCCCGGCTGATTTTGGAAAATACCTAACATATGGCGAGCAATATGCCAGAAGTTCGCACCTTCACTCATTTGTGCTTCAAAGTAATCATACATGCTGCGAACCACTTCATGGCGAGTCTGCGTAAACGCTTCACCACCGTACAACAACTCATCAACCTGCGATAACATAAATGGGTTGCTGTAAGCTTCACGACCAACCATAACACCATCAATATGCGTTAAGTGATGCTGACATTCTTCAATGGTTTTAACGCCACCATTAATACTGATGTGTAAATCTGGGTAATCTTTTTTCAACTGGTACACACGCGGATAATCAAGCGGTGGGATCTCACGGTTTTCTTTTGGACTTAACCCCTGTAACCAAGCCTTACGGGCATGGATGATAAAATCATCACAGCCCACATCTTTAACCGCTTCAATCAACGTGGTTAAAAACTCATAGCTATCTTGCTCATCAATACCAATGCGTGTTTTTACCGTCACAGGCACATTAGTTTGCGCTTTCATCGCAGCAACACACTCAGCCACCAGCTGCGGCTCAGCCATTAGACACGCACCAAAGCGGCCGTTTTGTACACGATCAGATGGGCAGCCTACATTTAGATTTATCTCGCTATAGCCATATTCATCGGCTTTTTTCGCACACTTTGCCAATGCTTCAGGATCTGAGCCACCTAGTTGCAGCGCCACAGGTAATTCATGCTCACCAAACGCCAAATAATCACCTTTACCAAATAAAATGGCACCGGTCGTGATCATTTCTGTATACAGCACCGCATGTTTAGACAATTTTCTATGGAAAGTTCTGCAATGACGGTCAGTCCAATCCAGCATAGGTGCAACAGAAAAACGGCGGTCTAGTGCTTGAGTCGTCACAAATTACCTCTAACTATATGATCTTAATGCAAAGCATTTATCAGCTTTGATTGTGTAGGGTTTGAATTAGGCAAAGCCTAAAAATAGCGGTGAATTATATCATTCATTAATAGATATAAAAACGGCCACATAATGTGGCCGATTTTATATCAGTAGAATGCTACCTACAGTAAAAATTAATACCCGTTTGGGTTATTGCTTTGCCAGCGCCATGTGTCTTCCATCATTTCATTGATGCCGCGCTCGGCTTGCCAACCTAACTCGTTTAAGGCTTTTTCTGGCGCTGCGTAACAAGCAGCTATGTCACCAGGACGACGCGGTTTAACTTCGTAAGGAACTGGTTTATTTGCGGCTTTTTCAAAAGCGGTGACCATTTCAAATACTGAATAGCCGTTACCTGTGCCTAAGTTATAAATATGCGCACCAGCTTCAACATTGATTTTATGTAGCGCTTTTAAGTGGCCGATGGCTAAATCAACGACGTGTATATAGTCACGAACGCCAGTGCCATCTTTGGTATCGTAGTCATCACCAAAAACACCGAGTTGCGCAAGTTTACCAACCGCAACTTGTGAGATGTAAGGCAGTAAGTTATTTGGAATACCATTTGGATCTTCACCAATACGGCCTGACTTATGTGCGCCGACTGGGTTGAAGTAACGCAAAATTGCAAACGCCCAACGCGAGTCAGATTTAGCAACATCTTGCAGTACCATTTCAACCATTAGCTTAGACGTGCCATATGGGTTAGTTGTGCCTCCAACCGGGAAGTCTTCACGAATCGGTAGGCTTGCAGGGTCACCATAAACCGTTGCCGATGAACTAAATACCAACTTAAATACACCGGCATCACGCATTGCGTCTAATAAATTTAAGGTGCCTTGAACGTTATTCTGGTAGTACTCAATTGGTTTTTGAACCGACTCACCCACAGCCTTTAAACCTGCAAAGTGAATCACTTGTTCAATACTATGCTTTGCAAATACTGAGTCTAAAAACGCTTTATCTAAAATATCACCTTGATAAAAAGCGGCTTCTTTACCCGTGATCTCAGCAACACGCTTCAATGATTCTGACGATGAATTACTTAAGTTATCGACAACAATCACTTCGTCGCCTTGGTTTAGTAGTTCTAAAACCGTGTGGGAACCAATATAACCCGCACCACCTGTTACTAAAATTGCCATCACTAGCCCCTAAAAATTTTATCCTAAATATAATCGTTTAATTGTAACTAACATCAAAAAAGATTGCTTCGAGAATTATAGTTTTTGACAAACAAATGCCATTTTGCCTTGTTTGTAACTTAAACGGGTGATTTGTGAATCACAATACGAAGTAAAGTTATGCCACTGAGACACCTGCTTTGGCTGCTCAATATTACGTGTATAAATGCGGTTATCAATGGCATAAGCAACAGTATCTGAATCAATCCAGGTGTAATCGCGTACTTGCTGTGGCATCACAAAGTGTTGCTTAACTTGCTGGGTTTTAGGTGAGAAAGTCGCAAACCAGTGCTGTTTATCTGCTTGATATGTGAATGAGTAAAGTGCACGTTTTTCGTTATACGCCAAACTTCTACCAATATCACCCGCGACCACTTTTGGTAGGTGGCCGGTTAAGTCTGTATATTGAAGAGTATGCGGCTCTCCGAGAATAAACATCACTAAATCTTCGGTGTTGCCCCAAGCGTGATAACCAACCGGTTCAATATGGTCGAAAATACGTTTTGGTGCTTGGCTTTTGTCGAATGGATAAAACCATAGCTTTTGTTTACCGTCAGCCTCAACAACAATACTAGATAAACCCGCATCATGGGGATATAAAGTCGGAGAATACTCTGACACCGGTGTATTCGTTAAATTCTCAGCGCTGGCTTTATTAAAATCATAAAAGAATAAATCCATCTGACTGTCATTGCCCTCGCCCACCGATTGGGTAAAATAAATGCCCGACTCAGTTACTAGCGGCTGATTATGATAGCCTTTCGCATCTGTAATAGGTGTTACTTTTATGCCATTGTCTAGTTCTGTCGCTAAATAAATCTGACTGCTCGGCATTGTGTCAGCAAACGCTGTTGTTGCTAAAAATAAGCTACCAAAAGCAGCCATCATCATTTTCTTATTCATGAAAATCCCTGATTTTATCATTCTTTTATAATTGCTTTTTTTATTAAGCTGCGTGGTTGTCGCTCTATCATAACGAGGCTTTTTAAATTCACCAAAAACAAAACACACATACAAAACAGTGAAGGCCTAAATTTGAAACACTTGCTATCTGTTTACCATAGGGTAACATCAATTTGGTCAGTATTTTTTATGCGCTTATAATTACAATCATTAGCAGGTTAATATGTCTCAAAAACACCCGATCATTGCGATAACTGGTAGTTCAGGTGCTGGCACCACCACCACTACCAATGCCATAAAGCATATTTTCCGCAGCCTTGAGGCAAATGCTGCTTTTGTAGAGGGCGATAGTTTTCATCGCTTTACTCGCCCAGAAATGGATAAGCTTAAGCGCGATGCCTTACAAGAGGGCAAACATATTAGCTACTTCGGTCAACAAGCTAACGACTTTGCAGGGCTTGAGGCACTATTTAGAGAGTATGGGGAGCATGGTACTGGCAAACTTAGACACTACCTACATACCTTCGATGAAGCGGTGCCTTATAACCAATTACCCGGGACTTTTACCCCTTATCAAGATTTAGAGCCGAACTCTGACATGCTGTTTTATGAGGGGTTACATGGTGGTGTAGTAACCGATGAGCATGATGTTGCGAAGCATGTTGATTTACTGATCGGCATGGTGCCTATTGTTAACCTTGAGTGGATCCAAAAAATGATCCGCGATACTAATGAGCGCGGCCATTCTCGTGAAGCTGTGATGACCTCAATTGTTCGTAGTATGGATGATTACATTACCCATATCACGCCGCAGTTTTCTCGAACACACATTAACTTTCAGCGCGTACCAACCGTTGATACCTCAAATCCATTTAGCGCCAAAGATATCCCTTCATTAGATGAAAGCTTTGTGGTTATTCGCTTTCGCGGCATCGCCAACGTTGATTTTCCGTATTACCTGCAAATGATCGATGGCAGCTTTATGTCTCGAGTAAATACCCTTGTTGTCCCTGGAGGGAAAATGGGCCTAGCGATGGAGTTAGTACTAACCCCGCTTATAAAAGACCTACTGGTGAAAAAGAGAGCGCTTGAGAACATGGCACCAGTCGATTTACCTATTTAGCTTTATCACTTAACTATTCACGATTTCTAACACTTATCCCGTGGTCTAGCCGCTCATAAAGCATTAGACTAGTTGCTCAATTGAAAAAAGGAGCACGGGATAATGCCTTCTTTAAAAATACTTGTTGGCTCACAAAATCCGGTCAAAGTGGCCGCTGCCAAAGAAATTTTCACACAGTACTTTCCTGAGCACACGCTTGATTGCCAAGGTATGCATGCCCCAAGTGGTGTGCCCGATCAGCCTTTAGGGGAAGACGATACCCGCATTGGTGCCGAGAATCGTGTTAAATACCTAATAGAACATCATCAGGCTGACTTTTACTGTGCTATGGAAGGCGGTGCAAATCAGTTTAGCTACGGCCCTGCCACCTTTGCTTTTGTGGTAATTTCAAACGGCAAACAAACCAGCATAGGTCGTAGTTGCAACTTGCCGCTACCACAGTCGGTGTATGATAAATTGCTGGCGGGTGAAGAATTAGGTCATGTGATGGATGATTTATTCAATACCGAAAACATCAAACAAAAAGGCGGCGCGATTGGTTTGCTGACCAATCATCTAGCAACACGCGAAAGTAGCTATACACAGGCTTTATTACTTGCGATGGCGCCATTCAACCACCCTGAACTCTACAATAAGTGATAGCACGATGCAGTACACACATATTTTATTTGATGCAGACGAAACCCTATTTAGCTTTAACGCCTATCTAGGTTTGAAAACCATGTTATTAAACTATGGTGTTGAATTCAGTGAGCAAGATTATCAAGGATATAAAGACGATAACGCAGCGCTTTGGGTGCAATATCAAAATGGTGAAATTAATGCAGAAACGCTGCAAGTCACTCGCTTCACAAAACTAGCGGCAGAGCTCAACGTTAGCCCTCAAGAATTAAACGACGCATTTTTAGATGCTATGGCGGAGATATGTCAGCCATTGTTAGGCGCTAAAGCCCTGCTTGAGTCGTTACATGGCAAAGTAAAACTTGGGATCATCACCAATGGTTTTACCAAATTGCAGCAAAAGCGTTTGGCCCATACCGGCTTTGCAGATTACTTTGAAGCTCTGATCATTTCCGAGCAAATAGGCAAGGCAAAGCCTGCATCCGAACCTTTCGAAGCAGCATTAGCAAAACTGGGTAATCCAGATAAAAGTAAAGTACTGATGGTGGGTGATACCTTAGAAAGCGATGTGCTAGGTGCGAATCGTTTTGGCATAGATAGCTGTTGGTTACAACACGCGGGTGTTGAAGGCAAAAAAGGTATTGAGCCAACCTATACGGTTAGTTCCTTGTATGAATTGGCAGATTTATTGGCTGATAAAATTGCTGCGTAGATTAATATTTGCCATTGTCGCCATAAATGACGACCTACATGAAAAGACCGATGTAAAATCTCGCCTACTATGAAAAGTTTGTTTTAAATGTAGGTCGCGGCTTTAGCCCGACAAATTATATCAAGATAACTCAAATATTAACGCTGCCAATGAGACAAAAAAGCACGATACCAATCGTGCTTTTTTGTGTGGTTATCTGATTTATTAAAGACTACGTTGACGTAGCACTTCAAATAAACAAATTCCCGTTGCTACTGATACGTTCAAACTTGATACCGTACCAACCATTGGAATTTTAACTAACACGTCGCAATGCTCACGCGTTAAACGGCGCATACCGTCACCTTCAGCTCCCATAACAATCGCCATAGGGCCTGTTAGATTCGCATCGAACACATGCGTATCCGTTTCACCTGCAGTACCAACGACCCACACACCGGCTTCTTTAATGTCACGTAATGTACGTGCTAGGTTAGTTACTTGAATAAGTGGAACGGTTTCCGCTGCACCACAAGCAACTTTACGGGCTGTACCGTTAAGCTTTGCAGACTTATCTTTTGGCACAATCACGCCGTGTACTCCAGCCGCATCTGCACTACGCAAACATGCACCTAGATTATGTGGATCAGTAACACCATCTAATACTAAAAAGAAAGGTGTTGCTTCACGGGCAATGATCTCATCAAGATCTTTTTCGCTGTACTGACGCGCAGGTTTTACACGTGCCATGATGCCTTGGTGCTGCTCACCATTGGCTTTGTTATCTAACGCTTTACGCTGCATAAATTGCACTGAAATGCCAAATTTACGCGCTTCATTAATTACAGGATTCAAACGCTTATCTTCACGACCTTTTAATGCAAAGATCTCTAAAAAGCGCTCAGGTTCATTCGCTAAAATTGCTTCGATAGAATGAAAACCAAAAATTAATTCACTGCTCACTGTCTTTATTCTCCTGCGCTCGGTTTATTACGCTTTCGGGCATTTTTACCTGGGCGCGTTTTCTTTGCTTTGGTCTTTTTAGACTTTTTAGCACCCGTTGGGTTATCGAGTGCTGCCTTCTTGGCTTTTTTTAGTTTGCCTTTAGGCGTCGTCTTTTTGCCTTTTTTAGGCTTTTTACCTTGTTCGGTACGTTTTGAGCTGCGCTTGCCATTATGGCTCTCGCCTCGAGTTTCACTCGCTTGCTCATCCGACTTAGTCGATTTACCCGGGATTTTACCTGCTTTAAGCTGCTCTCGCACGCTTGGTTTACGACTCGGTTTATCTGCCGAGCGGCTTGTTGAAGGCTTAGCTCTTCGGCGCGCATAACGGTCTTGCACTAACTCACCCGCAAGCACCAGATTGATACGGCGTTCGTCTAAACTGACTGACGACACTTGCACTTGTAACTTGTCGCCTAAACGATAAACCTGATGACTGTGCTCACCCACAAGGCAATGTTTCGCGCCATCAAAATGGAAGAACTCATTACCCAGTGTCGACACATGGATCATGCCATCGATTTGTAACTCATCTAGGCGAACAAATAAGCCAAAATTAGTGACTGATGAAACCACACCGCTAAACTCACTGCCAACATGATCTTGCATAAACTCACATTTCAGCCAGTCGGCTACTTCGCGAGTCGCATCGTCTGCACGGCGCTCGGTCATTGAACACTGTTCACCCAACTGATCGGCTTCATCATTTTCATAAGCATATTCGCCAGATGTTTGCTGACCTTGAGATGCTAAAATAGCTTTGATCGCGCGGTGCACAACCAGGTCAGGATAGCGACGGATTGGCGAAGTAAAATGCGCATAAGCCTTTAACGCCAAACCATAGTGACCGATGTTATCAGGCTGATAAACCGCTTGTTTCATTGAGCGGAGCAACATGGTTTGGATCAGCTCTTGCTCTGGACGCTCACCCAATTGTGCGAGTGCTTCGGTCAACTCTAACGGAGATGGGTCATTAGCAAGGTTACTTTCAATACCCAAGTCATTTAAAAACTGTCTAAAGTGGCTCAGCTTTTCTTGATCAGGCTCGTCATGCACACGATACAGCGCTGGCGCTTCGTGCTTTTCAAGCAATTTAGCTGCAGCGACGTTTGCTAAGATCATACACTCTTCAATGAGTTTGTGCGCATCATTACGGACGACAGGTACGATTGATTCAATCTTACGATGTGCATTAAACACAAAACGCGTTTCAACCGTTTCAAACTCAATCGCCCCGCGCTGCTGGCGAGAAGACTTAAGGGCCATATACATTTGGTGCAAATCAGTGAGATGTGGCACTTCCTCTGCATATTGCTCACGCAGCGCTTCATCGCCTTGCAAAATACTGTGTACTTTGGTGTAAGTTAGTCGTGCATGTGAATTCATCACCGCTTCGTAAAAACGATAACCAGATAAATTACCGGCTTCTGACACAGTTATTTCTGCCACCATACATAGGCGGTCTACTTTCGGATTCAGTGAACACAGGCCATTTGATAACACTTTTGGCAGCATAGGGATCACTTGCTCAGGGAAATAGACTGAGTTACCGCGCTCTATCGCTTCTTTATCAAGCGGGCTGCCTTTTGGTACATAGTGCGAGACATCAGCAATTGCGACCCATAAACGCCAGCCACCTGACTTTTTGCGTTCACAGTAAACTGCATCATCAAAATCTCGGGCATCTTCACCGTCTATGGTCACTAGCGGTAAGTGACGTAAATCGACACGCCCTTTTTTATCTGCTTCTTCTACAAATTCGCCGTGCTTTGAAACTTGATCAACGACTTTGTCAGGCCATTCATGGGGAATATCATGATTACGAAGTGCCACTTCGATTTCCATGCCCGGTGCCATATGGTCACCCAGTACATCAGTCACACGACCTACTGCATTCATTTGACGACTTGGACGCTGCGTGATCTCCACTTGCACCATTTGGTTGTGACGCGCACCACCTTCGGAGCCTGGCAGAATAATAATATCTTGCGTGATCCTTGGATCTTCTGGCACCACCACCGCAGAGCCATATTCCACGAAATAACGGCCAATAATCGGCGCGCGCTCACTCTCTAGCACACGAACAATACGCGCTTCGACTTTACCGCCGCTGCCGCGACTGGCCGCTTTTGCAAGTACGATATCACCGTGTAATACCGAATTCATCTGGTGTTTAGCAATAAACCAATCTTTTGGCTCACCTTCAACGACTAAAAAGCCAAAGCCATCACGATGCCCAATCACACGACCTTTCACTAACCCATCGTCAGTTGGGATCACGTAGCGCTTAAATTTATTAAAATGCAGCTGACCGTCACGCTCCATTGCACGCAAGCGACGCTTAAATGCAATTTGTCGGTCTTCTTCAAATACATTAAGACTGCTACAAAGATGGCTAAACGTCGTGGCTTTCGCTGGGGCTTTTTTGATGTGCTCTAAAATAAACTCGCGGCTTGGTACCGGGTTATCGTATTTTTCTTGCTCTCGTTGGAGATGGGGATCCTGTTTTGTCATTCACTGCTATTTTCGAATAAAGTTACCTCTATTCTAACGCACTTCTGAATAATGACCTAACTATCAAGATGAAGCTTTTATAAACAATTTAGTTTTTCGAGTAATATTTCGATTATGCTGTAAATTGTTTTTGAAAATTCTGCAAAGCCAGTGCATTTTGTTTTGCGTAATGATGCAGTGCTCGCCAATCAATTACCTGCTTAGCTTTTACGGCTTCACTAGTTTCTTTTAAGGCTGTTGCAAGTGCTTTTAGACCAAGCTCTGAGCTCTCTTTAATTAAAGCCTGTAATTTTACTTCAAGCTGATCTAAGGCTTGAATATCAGCTAAACCTTGTAACTGAGCAAACTCGTAATCAAAGGTATCTGCTAAATACATCAATTTCGTATTTAAGAAGTGACTATCATACTGTTGGTTTAATTGAACAATTACTTGCTCGTCTAATAACTGCAAAGGGTTAATTTGGGTTTTATGCGCAGTACCAATGTGCTCTAAAACAGACAATAATGTGGCGCCTGAAATAGGTTTTTCTAAACAATAAGTAATACCATGTTGCAGGTATGTTTGCTGTGCCTGCTCATCAGCGTCTCCGGTCAAGGCTATCACAGTCGGAGTTTGAGCCGGTTTTAGCTGTGTTTGAAGGCTTTGCCACCACGCAAGACCGTGGCCGTCCGGTAAATGCATATCGAGTAAAATCACATTAAACGATTGCTTATCTATGGCAGCGCTGGCTTCGGTGAGTGTTTGCACATATTCACAAGTCATTTTTGAGTCTTGTAAATAATGCTTTAGCACTTCTTGATTAAGTAAGTTGTCTTCGACTATAAGAATTCGATTAGACTCAAGCGTACCACTGTGTTCACTTAATTGGGCTTTTTGTTTGACCTGAACAGGTGCATCACACACTGGTAAATTAAGCATAAAGGTAAATGTTGTGCCTTTGTTTACTGTGCTTTTAACCATGAGCTCTCCGCCTAGGTTATCTACTAGTTGTTTGCTTAAACTCAGACCAAAGCCTGCGCTATTACTGATATTGTGTTCAAGATGCGAGCTTGCAAAAGGCTCGAAAATATAATCCAACGCACTTTGACTCAGGCCTACACCGGTATCTTCAACTGAGAATTTAATTAACTGACTTGCTTGTTCAACTTGCTCATTTTGTTCCTGCACACTCACAGATAAAAGCACTTCTCCTTGTTCTGTATATTTAATCGCATTTGAAACAAGATTTTTTAAAACAACAGGAAGGGACTCTTTATCGGTCAAGAAATATAGCGCATTTAAACGTTCATCAATGCGTATTTTAAACGAAAGCCCTTTATTTTTAGCGAGTGGTAAAAGCAGCTCATGCACCGAGTGCACTTGCTCTGCAAGATTAGTAGGCTTTAATTGAGCACCAACTTGCTCGCCCTTCGCTTGCAGCAGAACTTGATTAGCGAGGTCTGATAAAGACAATGCCGCTTCACTGATCACATCACATAATTGCGCATGTTTTTGAGGCTCGCGAGGTATACGCTTCAACATATCAGCATGGCCAACAATTGCGTTCAACGGCGTTCTTAGCTCATGACTTAACATCGTTAAAAACCGCCCTTTTAACAAACTCGCCTGCTGATTTTTCTGTGCTAAGACGGCCATTTTTTCCAATTGTTGCGCACCACACAAAAGGTTAAATGCCACACATAAAATAATAGGCAAACACACAGTCGCAGCGATCACTAGGACCTGCATGGTATTTAAACTGCTCAAGATAACCGTGTTTGGTTTCGCATCAAGAGAAACTAAATGAATTGATAAAACGGCAAAAACACTTAAACATGCAATCAAAAAGCCCCATCGAGATAAATTAGTTCGTTGGTGCTGGCTCGAAACACAAAGCATTAGCGCTCGAATAGACAAGCCCATAGCCATAGAGACTAATGAGTAAGCTGCGATGTAGCGCATAGCTCGATTTGAATCAATGAAGCTATACCAGGCAGAGAGGCCAATATAAATACAACCCATAACCACCCAGAGCTTTGCTGAATGTGAGACTTTAAAGAATTTTTCGGTGCCATTTACAAAGAAATAAAATGACGCAAATAAGCAGATTAAAGCGGTGAAAGTTATAACTTCTGGTTGATAGCTAATGCCAATTAATAGCAAACAGGTCAGTGCCATTAGCTGCATAGAATACATCCATTGCTTTACGCCTTCCGCAGTTTGATACATGAACCAGTTAAGTGTCATGACACAGGCAGAAATAATCGCTGTTAACGACATGATTGGCATCGCGAAATGTAGTTCTTGCATAATCCACTTATTTTGAACTAGGAAATTAGGATGAGTTTAATACTTAAAAATCTGATTTTGAAGTTATTTAATAGAGTAAAAACCTTACTCTATTAAATAAGCGTTTCACTTTTTGCAATACAGTATACTTAGAAAAGCTTTATAACCAACCTTTTTGTTTCGCAATTCGGGCCGCATCTACTCGGTTTGTTGCATTTAATTTGGCAATCGCCTCTGACAAATAATTGCGGATGGTCCCTTCACTGAGAAAAAGTTTATCGGCTATTTCAGAGGTTTTTAACCCTTCACTAGCAAAGCGAAGTGCTTTACGTTCTTTTTCTGTCAGTGGATCACTGTCTTCTAAAGCACTCATTGCTAATTCGGGATCAATGACTTTTTGTCCTAGCATGACTTTTTTGAGCGTATTAACTAAATACTCACTGGGCGCTTCTTTTAATACAAAACCCTTTACTCCCATTGCCATGGCACGACGAATATAACCGGCTCTTGAAAAGGTCGTCATGATCACCACTTTGCTATGCGGGTACTTTTCAATGACTTGCTCTGCAAGCTCAAGCCCTGTCATATTTGGCATTTCAATGTCAGATAGTACGACGTCTACATCCTGCTCTGCTAACACCTTTAGTCCTTCAAGGCCATCTTGCGCTTGCGCTACGACTTCAATTTGCAGATCTAATCCCAACAGTGCGCTGATAGCCCCTCGGACTAAACCTTGATCTTCTACCACCAGCACTTTAATCATGCTGTCATCTCCTTAAAATGAATGTGCAACGCCATACCAGAATTGATACAAATATCACACTGGCCACCTAAAGCATTAACTCTCTCTTTTATACCGTCAACACCATTACCAACCTGGTATTTCTTAACTTTACCATCGTCTTGAATGCTCATCGCGACCACCCCATTGTCGGCAGTGAGAGTTAATTTCACATGCTTTCCTTTACTATGGCGAATAATATTGGTCACGGCCTCTTTGAAAATAAAACAAAGGCTAGATTCCTGCTCGGCACTCAACGGAACCTTCTCGATTTGTTTTTCTACGATAAACCCAGCATCTTGCAGACGCTTTATAAGTACATCAATTTGTGCGTACAAGCCAACTTGTTTTAACCCAGAAACAGCCTGCCGCACTTCACTGAGTAATGTTCTTGCAAGCTCTGCGACTTGCTCTGATTCTTGTGCTGCCTGCTCGCTTGCTCCGGCCGATGATAGCTTGCTAGCAAGCTCAGCTTTAAGTGCTATCGACGATAACGAGTGACCTAGCAAATCATGTAAGTCTCGAGCAATACGCTCTCGCTCAGCTATCGCCCCGAGTTGTTCTATTTTTTGTTCACTCTGCACTTGCTGTATTCGATAGAATCGCTCTCTTTGCTCCATCATGCCAAAAATAAACAAGCCAATACTGACGATTGCCGCAGGCGCGACAAAGTACATCGACTTTACAGGAACAAAGAGCAACGCACTGATTAAAATCACGACCAGTAAAGCCGCCATCATCGCAAAGCAGTACTTTCTGCGATAATTAAAGCCACAAAAGAAACCAATAAAACCAAATAGAGAGTGGGTACCATAAGTAATATATGTGCCTAAACAACAGAGTAATGCCATCGCTGCCAGCACTGGAGTGACCGTTTCTCCTTTCTTATAAAGTGCAATGCCATACAGAGTAACAAAGGCTGCGTAAATCACGATTTGCGCAGCTATATTGCTTACAGCTAAGGTATGCCAATTAGTCAAAAGTGGAAAAAAGAAAAAACTCGAAAAGAATAAAGGTCCCCAGTTCCAAAACTTTTTATTTGGGTGCGCAAGCGCCATGTTGTGTGGCTTATTTAACTGATCCATCTCGATTCCAAAAAAGCACTAATAGGTACATATACTTACATAGACTAACTGCTATTCATAATTTGTTTAGTGACAAGTGTCATCAATGATAGACTCAAAAAAAAGACAACTCGACACACTCATGCGCTCAGAACAATCTGCACTTATTCAGCTCCATACTGCTGTATTACTATTCGGTGGTACTGCGCTATTTTCTAAACTCATCGCCTTATCAGCGCTTGATATTACGGTGTACCGTACAGCCATCGCCTTTATTGCCCTTGTTTGCTTACTCAAGTTTCAAGGTAAAGCCATCGCTCTTAATCACAAAAAAGATTACGGCATCGCTATAATCTTAGGCATTGTCGTTGGTTTACATTGGGTGACTTACTTTGAAGGTATGCAGTTGGCTGGCATTGCGACTGGCATTATTGCTTTCTTTACTTACCCGGTGATCACTGTGTTTCTAGAACCTTTCTTCAGTAAACAAAAACTTAAAAGCAAAGACATCATCAGTGCAGTAACGGTTTTATTCGGAATTTACTTACTCGTACCAGAGGCAAACTTAGGTAATGACGTCACATTAGGCATAGTCACTGGGATTTTCTCAGGGTTGTTATTTGCATTAAGAAATCTACTGCAAAAGCAGTATTTCTCATCTTATGGCGGTCCACAAACGATGCTTTATCAAACCATTGTGGCTAGTTTAATGCTGTGTGCTTTCGTTGATGTTGGGCCAGCTGACTTACCAGAACAAGATATTTGGTTGCTACTATTGGCAGGTATTATTTTTACCGCGGCGCCACATGCGCTCTTTGCCAGCAGTTTAAGATTTCTGTCAGCCACAACCGCCGGATTAATTTCTTGTTTACAACCCTTGTACGGGACCGTATTGGCTTTTATGCTATTGTCAGAACAGCCAAATATGATGACTTTAATAGGTGGTTTGCTGGTCGTCAGTGCAGCCTGTTTTGAAACTTGGTCAATCACAAGGAAAAAAGCCTAATGCAGATCTTTGCGCACCGAGGTGCCAGTGGTAACTATCCTGAAAATACAGCTTCTGCCATTACAGCGGCTTTGCAAGCGCAAGTTGATGGCATAGAACTCGACGTACAAAGTTGCGCCGATGACTTTGTGATCATTCATGATTCTTGGTTAGACCGTACCACAAATGGTACTGGCCGAGTGGTTGATACACCATTTTCAGAAATAGCCAAACTCGATGCAGGAAACGGTCAAAAAATACTTAACCTGCAGCAAGTGCTCGAGTTAATTGGCACGCAAACTCAAATTAACCTTGAGCTCAAACATACCTTTGGCCTTGATAAATTAGTCAGTACACTCGAACAAAATGTAGCTGATGGCATTATTGAACGTGAGCAGTTGTTAATTTCTTCGTTTGATCACCACCAACTTAAATGGCTTAAGCAAAATCTACCTTGGGTTAAAATAGGCGCTTTAACCGCCTCTATCCCGCTTAACTATGCCAACTTCGCAGAAAACCTGCATGCTTACAGTGTCCATTTAGACAAGAATTTTATTAACCATGAGTTTGTTGCTGATGCCAAGCAAAGAGGCCTAAAGGTGATGACCTATACGGTCGATAAACAACAAGAAATTGAAGAAATGCAGAACCTAGGCGTTGATGGTATTTTTAGTAATTACCCATGCTTCGCTAAAATGATTTTGTCGCGATAATGCAAGAAATCCCTAGTATGTTCTAAGATTAAAAGAAAATGGCGACAATAAGAGCCAAAATATGAGTCTATACATGAGTTTATATAATCAAATTGAACAGAGTTTCTTTTTTACTCTCTCTAGAAAGATATTCGGTAACCTGAGCTTTTTGTTTGCTTTTCAGCTCATCACTTTATTTTGGCTGTATGCCGAGTTAACAGAAGACAATCAAGGTACAGGGTTATTTTGGTTGATGGCACTTGGCGCTGTCGGCGGTTTTATTTTCACGTTGTTTTACATGCGATTTCTTATAGTGCGCCCAATTAAAGCCATGCGTGATACGCTTGAAAAAATTAACCGCGATGACGGTAATTTAGAAGCTAAGCTACCTCAATTTACTTACGATGAATTTAGAGAAGTAAGCGAGCAATATAACCACTTTACCAGCCGCTTAAGTGAACTACTCAACACCACTTATCACAGCGCTGAAGTCGCAGCCCACTCTAATCAAGAAGTCACTCGCTCCATGCAGCAAACCTCTGAATTAGGTGCGCAACAGATTTCGAGTAGTGACTCTATTATTGCAGCTAGTGACCAAGTTACCCATAGCCTACAAAGTATTGTGGGCAACACTGATCAGGTTTATCAGGCCAATACCGAAAGCCTGCACTTTGTGCGCGGTTCATCGCAGTCTTTGTCTACTTTAGTTGGCGAAATTCAGCACATTACACAGTTGCTTGGCAATTTTGCTAATACTGTCGCAGGACTAAAAGAGAACAGTGACAATATACGTAGCATCCTCAAAATGGTTGAAGAGTTTTCAGATCAAACTAACTTATTGGCATTGAATGCGGCAATTGAAGCGGCACGAGCTGGTGAAGCAGGTAGAGGTTTTGCGGTGGTGGCAGATGAGGTTAGAAACCTATCAGTGAAAGTAAACGATGCGACACGTCAGATAAGCGACTTCATCAACCAAATGGATGTGTTAGTCGGTGAGACACATCAAGAGTCACAACAGTTGATCAGTCATTCAAGCTCGGCTGAAAAAGCCATCAGCGAAACGTCTGGCGGCTTTACCAACATGTGCAGTGACTTTGAGCATAACCAAACTCAACTCGAAGAAATAGTGAGTGCCGTACATCAACTTGAAACAACACAAAACCACACCCACCAAACGGTACTTAATATTGTTGAACTTGCGCAACAGGCAAAACAGCAAATTGATGCCGCTTCAGAGCAGTGCCAACAAGCTCAAAAACTCACACAAACGACGCAAAACGAATTACGCCGCTTTGTGAGGTAATTAAAGTCAGATGTCACATGTGTTAGGCACGTGTGACATCAAAGGCAATCACCTCTTTAATCGAATCCTTACCCGTCGCTAGCATCACGAGCCTGTCAATGCCTAGCGCAACACCCGAACATTGCGGCAAACCATGTGCGAGCGCCGCTAAAAAGCGCTCATCTACTGCCACTTCTGACAAGCCCATTTGCACTCTGAACTGATTATCTTCCGCAAAACGCGCTGCTTGCTCTTTGCTATCGGTGAGTTCATTAAAACCATTGGCCAATTCCATGCCTTTAAAATACAACTCAAAGCGCCCTGCTACGCGAGTGTCATCTGGATTTAATTGCGCCAATGCTGCTTGTGAGGCTGGAAAGTGATATACAAAACAAGGCGCTTCAATGCCAATTTTAGGCTCGACTTCCATGCAGAATAGTAATTGTAACAGCGTTTCTTTATGTGTTTCGTTTGCAGCAATATCGCCATAGCCTTTTTCGATAGCGACTTGCTTTAGCTCCCTCAGCGTTGCTTCAAGGGGGTCTAGACCTAATACATCTATAAAGACTTGTTGATAACTCACAGAAGTGGCTTTTTTGCAATTCAATATAAGCTGCATCAGCTCATCAATCTCGTTCATTAAATCAAATTCATCAAATCCCGGACGATACCACTCCAACATAGTAAATTCAGGGTTGTGATGACGACCCGATTCTTCATTACGAAATGCTTTGGCTAATTGATAAATGGCGCCACTGCCTGCGGCAAGTAAGCGCTTCATGGCAAACTCAGGAGAGGTTTGCATGTATAAAGGCAAACCTTCGGCATTGCCTGGGCCCACAAACTCAGTCGCAAAAGTCGCTAAATGAACATCTGTCACACTGGCAGCTGATAAGCTTGGCGTTTCTACTTCCATCACATCACGCTCGGCAAAAAACTGACGGATCTTCGCAATAATTACCGCACGCTGTTTGAGTGTTTGAATATCCGCACTCGGTGCCCAGTTAATTTCTGACATACTATCTAACTCTTTTATAAATTTTCACCATAAAAAATCCCAGCCGAAGCTGGGATTTTTTGGTCTCATAAATAACTAAAAGTTACTTCACTCGACCTACATATTCACCGCTACGCGTATCTACTTTCACTACTTCGCCAATTTGAACGAATAGTGGCACACGTACTACTGCACCTGTAGTGAGTGTTGCAGGCTTACCACCAGTACCAGCAGTGTCACCTTTAAGGCCTGGATCAGTATCAGTGATCTCTAGCTCTACGAAGTTTGGTGGAGTTACCGCGATTGGGTTACCGTTCCAAAGTGTAATTGTACATACGTCGTTTTCAACTAACCATTTTACGTTGTCGCCCATTGCTTTTTCATCAGCAGCGATCTGCTCAAATGTGTCGTTGTTCATGAAATGCCAGAACTCACCGTCTGTGTATAGGTAAGCTAGCTCAGTTTCCATTACGTCAGCACCTTCTACTGAATCACCAGACTTGAAAGTCTTCTCAAGTACTTTACCTGAGATCAATTTACGGATCTTAACGCGGTTGAACGCTTGGCCTTTACCCGGCTTAACCATTTCATTTTCTAAGATGGTGCACGGCTCGCCATCGATCATAATTTTTAGGCCGCCCTTGAACTCGTTGGTGCTATAATTCGCCATCGGTATCCTCTAATCTTCTTTTATCGAGTAATAAACCTGCTAATGATACAAACAAATGAAGTAAATTTGCATAGTAACTGGCAAAAAGAATTGGCAAATGTGGTCACTTGCCCCAAAAAACTAGTAGAAATACTTGGTTTGGAGGCTCACTTCACTGAAAAAGACCTTGAAGCACGTCGTTTATTCCCGATGCGTGTACCACTGCCATTTATAAAGAAGATGCGTTTTGGCGATCCGAATGACCCCCTATTACTGCAAGTGCTACCTCAGCACCAAGAATTTATTACTCAAATAGGCTACAACAAAGATCCTTTAGAAGAACAACAAAGTGCCATACCGGGTTTATTGCATAAATATCGCTCTCGTGTGTTAGTGATGTTTAAAACCGGCTGCGCGGTGAACTGTCGATACTGCTTTAGGCGCCACTTCCCGTATCAAGATAACCAGGTAAATAAACAAGCTTTGCTCGAAGTGGTTGAGTACTTAAAAAATCACACGCATGTGAATGAAGTTATTTTAAGTGGCGGCGATCCTTTAATGGCCAAAGACAATGCCATTAGTTGGTTTTTAGAACAATTAGAACAACTACCACAAATTAAACGACTGCGTATTCACAGCCGTTTACCTGTGGTGATCCCTGCCCGTATTACCCCTGAGTTATGCGAACGATTTAAAGCAAGCCCACTAAAAATCATCTTTGTGAATCATATTAATCACAGCAACGAAATTGACGATGACTTTGAACGCGCTATGCAAATGCTTAAACAAGCGAATGTGACGCTACTTAATCAAGCGGTTTTGTTAAAAGGGATAAATGACACTGTAGAAGCGCAAGTCGCACTGAGCGAACGACTATTTGAGGCGGATATTCTGCCTTATTACCTACACTTACTAGACAAAGTAGAAGGTGCCAGTCATTTTGATATGTCTGAAGAAGCTGCACTTACTTTGATGGCGGGTATGCTAGCTGAACTACCTGGCTTTTTGGTACCCAAGTTAGTAAGAGAAATCGGCGGCAAAACAAGTAAGACGCCGATTGATTTACAGCTGCGCTAATATCAAAAAGTACGATTAAACGTACACGTTAATATTATTGCCTAAAGTTGCTGTGGTTGATTTTGCAGGACTTTGCGCAGCAGCGCTCGACCCTGCGGCTTCAATCAAAGCAAGTGCAGCTTTACCATCTGCTTGTTGCTGCGACTTGGCAAGTTTAGCGCTGTATACTTCGCCACTCTCGCCCGCACCAGACATAGCAGGTAGGTTACTTCCGGAAATATTCATAAGCATGTACCTGACTTTTTAGTTGAATCCTCGTAAACTATCGGCCGATTTACCGACAACTTTAGGAAAAACATGCAAGCTGTTATTGAAAAACTCAATGAAAATCTAAAAGTCGTTTACCGTCAAGCACTTGATGCTGATAAAAAATTAGATGAATTACAGCAACAAGGGCATGGAAAGTTCACTGCATTATTCGATAAAAATGCGGGCTTTGATTTTGAAGCAAAACGCTTCAAGCCTTATGTGTTAGATACAGCCGCTGACGTTGAAGCACTCAGCAAAATGGAAAATTTAGACGAAGAGAAACTAAAAGCAGTGGTGTTTAAAATTCAAAACTTACTGCAATTGCTAGCGACTTTCAAATAAGCCGCGTGACTTTCCTTCTTATAGTTACAAAAAAGCTGTCTTGCGACAGCTTTTTTAGTTTTTTTATACCTATTATTTAGGCTTGTTGGCCCTTTGCTTATTCGCACCAACTCTCGGCTTGGTATTGGCCTTTTTAAACTGACTAAACCCGGTATGACGCGTCAGTGCTGGTTTGCCGCCTTTACGAGCTTGTTGACCATGACCAGTACCTTTTTTGCCGCGCTGCGCTTTTTCTTGTCTGGTTTCGTCTGGCACCAAACAATTTGGCCCACCACCGATTAAATTCGCTTTACCCATGTTTCGAAGCGCTTCACGGATCATCGGCCAACCTGCAGGATCATGGTAACGTAAAATGGCTTTGTGTAAGCGGCGCTGTCTAGCCCCTTTCGGCACACTCACGACTTCTTTGTTGTTCTTTATATTGCGCAGTGAATTCATCTCTGTATGGTAAATCGTCGTCGCATTTGCCATTGGTGACGGGTAAAAGTTTTGCACTTGGTCGAGCTTAAAGTCATGGGCTTTCAGCCACAGCGCCATGTTCACCATATCTTCGTCGGTCGTGCCCGGGTGAGCAGAAATAAAGTACGGGATCAAATACTGCTTTTTACCCGCTTCTTTAGAGTACTTATCAAAAAGCTCTTTAAACTTGTCATAAGTGCCCATGCCCGGCTTCATCATTTTCGACAGCGGACCCGACTCAGTATGCTCTGGGGCAATTTTTAAATACCCGCCTACGTGGTGTGATACTAACTCTTTCACATAACGCGGATCTTCAATGGCTAGGTCATAACGTACACCTGACGCAATCAGGATCTTTTTGATGCCTTTTACATTACGTGCTTTTCGATACAGGTTAATCGTTGGTGTGTGATCAGTATCCATGTGCTTACAAATATCAGGAAATACGCACGATAAACGACGACAGGTACTCTCAGCCTTTTTGCTCTTACAGCGCAGCTTGTACATGTTAGCTGTTGGACCACCAAGGTCCGAGATAACGCCGGTAAAACCCGGCACTTTGTCACGAATTTGTTCGATTTCATCTAAAATCGACTCTTCTGAACGACTTTGAATAATGCGTCCTTCATGCTCTGTAATAGAGCAGAAACTACAACCACCAAAACACCCACGCATGATGTTTACCGAAGTTTTGATCATATCGTAGGCAGGGATCTTTTCATTGCCATATTTAGGATGAGGCACTCGCTGATATGGCAAACCAAACACCATATCCATTTCTTCGGTTTCTAGTGGAAACGCTGGCGGGTTCACCCACACATAACGGTCACCATGGCGCTGATATAACGCACGAGCACACCCTGGGTTGGTTTCTTGGTGTAAAATACGTGAAGCGTGGGCATAAAGCGGCTTATTCACACTTACTTGCTCAAAAGCAGGCAGCTTTACATACGCTTTTTCCCATGGTTTTAATTTTGGCGGTTGAACAACGATAGGTTTGGCTTCTTCTGCTTTTAAGTCTATGCCTGCTTTGGCAAACTCTGACTTGCTACAGCCCACATCATCGGCACCGTATGGGTTTGGAATTGGGTCTATCTTGCCTACTTTATCGATGGCTGTTGAATCACTACCACGCCAGCCCTCTAACGGCTCTTTGCGGATAACCGCAGTACCGCGAATATTCTGGATCTGGCTAATGTCATCACCAGCTGCAATACGATGCGCCACTTCAACTAACGGACGCTCAGCATTACCGTAAATGAGTATGTCAGCCTTAGCATCAAAGATGATGCTGCGACGTACTTTTTCTTGCCAATAATCGTAGTGGGCAATACGACGTAAGCTGGCTTCAATACCACCAATTACCAACGGCACATCTTTATAAGCTTCGCGACAGCGTTGGCTATATACCACCACAGCTCTGTCTGGACGTTTACCACCAACATTACCCGGCGTATAGGCATCATCGTGACGCATACGTTTTTCAGCCGTATAACGGTTGATCATCGAGTCCATGTTGCCAGCGGTTACACCAAAGAATAAATTTGGTTTGCCCAGTGACATAAAGGCATCTTTATTTGACCAATCGGGCTGCGCAATGATACCAACTCTAAAACCTTGTGCTTCTAGCACACGACCAATGACAGCCATGCCGAAGCTTGGGTGATCTACATACGCATCACCGGTTACTAACACAATGTCACAGCTATCCCAGCCTAGTTCGTCCATCTCTTGTCGAGTTGTCGGAAGAAAAGGTGCATTGCCATAACATTCCGCCCAATATTTGGGATAGGAAAACAGTGCTCGTTCCGCTTTTAACGCGTTCATGTAAATTGCCCCAATAGAAAAAAGGCGCAGATTATACCGCATATCGAACCATGCTGGAATCTGAAACAGTCGCAGTGAGCTCGTTACGTTTATTAGTAACTGCTAGGGTGTTGAAAGTAGGAAAAATATTGAGAACAAATTTTAGACAAAAAAATGCCACCTTGCGGTGGCATTACACACGGGATTATTTCTACTTTTAGATAGAAATGCTTTACTTCCAACTTCTCATTTTATGACCCTTTAGGGCATAGAAGAGGATAAATAGGTAACATGGTAATAATACCAGGTATGCTGTTTGGCTAGATGCAACGGTTGCTTCAGAACCTTTTGCTAAACCTAGGAAAAGTGGACCAAAAGCACCACCAGCTATACCCATAACTAATAAACCAGAAGCTACACTAGTTAGCTTGCCAAGTCCAGACAAAGCTAGTGGCCAAATTGCCGGCCACATGATCGCGTTTGCTAAACCACATAATGCTAAGAAGAATACCGCAACTGGCATTTCACCAAATGTCGGTACGTTTAGCGTAGCCGCACTATCTACAAATGCAATTCCCAATGTTAGAACTAATCCTAAAACGCCTGAAATTGTTAAAGCTGTTTGTTGAGAAATTACACGTGGGATTAAAATAATACCCAATACGTAACCGGTTACCATAAATGCCATAGTGTAAGAAGTCATTACACTATAGTTAGCAACGCCCAATGAGAGTGCAAATGAACCAACCGTGTCACCTGCAATTACTTCAGCCGCTACGTATAAAAATAATGCAACAACACCTAACGCTAAGTTTGGGTGCGCTAAAGCTTCTTTCACAGTACCAGTAGACTTATCATTGTCATCTTCCTCTTTAATTTCAGGAAGTGGCGCAAATTTAATACCTACAGCAAATAAACCTATGAATACCGCAAGGCCTAGATAAGGCATCACTAAGTTACCAGCCATAGCGTCTTTTTCTACTTGTGTAAGCGGACCCGTTGCAGCGGCTTCATTAAAGCCACCTAACACAAGCGCAGTGAATGCTAGTGGTGCAATAACACCTGCAAACTTGTTAAGAATACCCATGATACTTACACGCGCAGCTGCCGATTCTTCAGGACCTAAACGCACTACGTAAGGGTTAACTGCAGTTTGTAGAATAGTTTGTGCGATACCCATAGTAAACTGTGCCACTAGGAACAATGCAAATACCTGAGTTTTAGCTGCAGGGATATATAACAAAGCTGTTACCATCATCATACCGATACTGATGGCCATGCCGTTTTTATATCCCACTTTTTTAACAAATTTCGCTGATGGGATAGCAGTAAATGTCACTGCAATATAAAAAGAGAATAAGATCAGAGATGCCTGAATAGGGCTCAAATCAAAAAGTTGCTGTAGATACGGCATTAATGAACCATTTAACCAGGTAACAAAACCCAGAATAAAGAACATCGCCGCAACGATAGCCAAAGGAATGGCATTGCTTTTAGTCGTCGTTGAATTTGACACAGTTGCTTCCATAAACTTCTACTCGTTGTGTGATTTTAATTATGTCAGATAGGCACAATGCCATAAAATTTTTCAGCGTTTTGCACTTCAAAAACCAAAAATGACAGCGCTGACATTTAACTTTACGTTAAAATTTGTTCTATTACTAGCCTTACCAGATATTAAAAAAGGGCCTTTCGGCCCTTTGTTTGATGGGTAGACTCTTTACTAAAGTGTTAACTGCGTAACACGGCTAAACTTTTTGCCGTTTAATGTTGTACGTAATTGCACCGTATTTTTACCACTTACAGAAACAGGTGAGGTGTACTCAGACCAAGATTGACCACCATCTGTACTGTATTGAATCACTAAATGTGGGAACGCAGAATTAGCCACTAGCTGACTATTTTCTACTTTTGCGCCTGGTACAGGTAAATTGACATTAATACCATCACGCTCAAGTTTAGCAAGCTCTTTCACACTCAATGCAGCAGCATAAGTGTGCCAGTCTTTAGCAAATGCCTTTGGTTCAATCTTACTGCCTTCCCAGCTTGCTTGATGCCATGCTCGTTCAGCTAAAGCCAACAAACGTGGGAATACCATCGCCAGTACTTGGTCTTCTGTGCGGATAGTTTCACTCCACACTTGGCCTTGAATACCAAGAATATTCTCTGGCTTCTCAAGTTTAGGTAATTCACGACCAACAAGCGCTTCTAGGTTTACAATTGGTTCTCGGGCACGCGTATAGTCTGCGTTAGCATATACATCGTCAGGCATGTAGCTGAATACTTTTTTAGTATCTGCATAACGTGTTGCCCAGTAGTAACCTCGCTCTTCTGGGTGTGCTTCGTATGGGTGATCAAAGTACAAGTGTGTACCATGAGATAAAATTACCTGATAACCGCTGTTAGCAAGACGATGCGCTCTATCTGCCACGCCCCATTCCCAGATGTTATCCCATACGTTCGCTGTAAAGACTTCATTCGGGAATTCATCTCGCTTAAACGGGTTTACTCTGTCATACATCAAACCATCTTCCCACGCACCTGGTGCAATACCACGCTTAGCAAACATAGCTGCAATACGCTGAGTGAAATAAGGTTTTAAATCATTGGTACCCGCTATGCCATTACCCGGTTTATCGAATAAAGCCTGACATGCTGGAGATTTAGCCCATGAACCAACGCCAACTTCATCACCACCAAAGTGTAAATTGGTCAAGCGTGTACCGGCGTCACGATACATATTTTGTAATTCGTAGGTGACTTTTTCCATAAAGGCATAAGATGATTCTAAACACACATTTATCGAGTTATCGGTATAGTTTTGTACCGTAATATATTCAGAAGTATCTTGTGGATCACTCAGCAAATACGCTTTTGCTTGCTCGGGCTTTCCCTCGGCCATTAGGCGCGCATAGCGGGCCTCCATAGCTTTTACAGATGCTCTAGCATGACCAGGGCTTTCTATTTCTGGAATAATGTCGATGTGTCGTGCTTTAGCAAATTTAAGTAACTCTACAAATTCGTCTCGGCTCACATAACCATTGCCTGAACCTGATTTAAATGGACCAGTGCCAAGTTGCGTAAGTAAGCATTTGCGCTCTTCTAGATCGAAACAACGATACGCGCCTATGTCTGTTAATTCAGGTAGACCCGGGATCTCTAAACGCCAGCCTTCATCATCAGAGAAGTGCCAATGGAATTTATTCATTTTATAACGACCCATCTGTTCAACCATTTTGAACAGGGCATCTTTACCATGGAAGTTACGACCATTATCGTAATGCATGCCACGCCATGAGAAGCGTGGTGTATCTTCAATTTCTACATTTGGTACTGATACTAAATTTTGTGCATCAGCAGGGAATAGCGCTAAGAAACTTTGAATGCCGTAAAACACACCCGCGTTGTCGCTACCAGTGATAACTACTTTGTCATCATCAATTTCTAGGTGATAACTTTCGCTCGCCACTTTACCATCTACTTTTAATGCGTCATTCACTTTTAAGAAAATGGTCGGTGTTTTACCTGCGGCAATATGATCGGCTTCAGCATCTAAGTTCAGCCCGTAATCAGCTAGATCTTCTTGAAATACCGCAATTTCTGATTTTAATCGTCCCGCAAAACGAATTTGCCAGTCATTGTTAAGCTGAGCAGTTCCACGGTTGAAGTCTACAGCTAGGGGTTTGGGAATAATGCGCTTTAATGCATCTTCTTTGCTCACTTCAACACGGCTTTGATTGCGCTCAAAACGCAGAGTTGGTGTGGCTAATTTTGTTTGGTCTTTAGGATTGTTATATCGATAAAGCTGGTTATCACGCTCGATAGGCGCCACAAACGCTTTAAGATCTTCAGTATCTGTGTTGCCAAAAATAGCTGGCTTTAAGCCTTTGCTAACAATAAATGCTCTTGGCATAAAATCAGAATATGTAATTGCCCATGCAGCCCATTCAAACTGCATACTTAACGTTTCACCTGCCGCTAAACCCGAAAACTCTGACGATGGAGTCACACGATGTAAGTCACCATTGATGTGCTCAACTTGAATGCCCGGCGTATTCGATTTTAATATGCGTCTAACTGAATGTACGTAAATTTCCCACTCAGCCTGACCTTTTGGCAGTGCTACTGAAGAGTTATTTGTAATTTGAATTGCGCCTAATGACGTCGACGCACCGTTATGAAAGTTATCTTTGATAACAAAAGTCAGCTCAGTGCCTTTTGCAAAACTATCAACTTGTTGTTGATATAAACCAGCCTGAGCAAATAATGGCATCGCCACCATCATACTCGCTAGAGCAAATTTCTTGTTTATCATTTTAGCTCCTGGGTAAACGTAAAGATGTGCCGACTCACTTTAAACTGCAATAAGCATAGGACGACTTGCCTCGAACTGCATGCCACAGCAACCAGTAATGAAACATGTTTGGCTGCACCAAATAAAAATGATTGCTATGCATTCGATTATTGCATCATAGTAAACGCAAAATGACAGCGCTATCAAATATTTTCCATAAAACTGTCATAAAATAAAAAAACCCGCAATTTCGCGGGTTTAGATAAATTAAATTTTATTAAATTGGTAGTATAAATAGATTTTTACCAAATTTTTACGCGTTTCTCAGGTGCCAAATACATCGCATCACCTTCTTTGACGTCGAAGGCTTTATAAAACTCAGGCATATTTGGCAGCACCCCAATTACGCGATAATGACTCGGTGAATGGCTGTCTGTCATCAGGCGATTACGTAATTCTTCATCACGATATTTACGACGCCAAATTTGCGACCAACCCATAAAGAAACGTTGTTCACCCGTGTAGCCATCGATCACTGGCGCTTTTTCATTACCTAATGACAACATATAAGCTTTATAAGCGACCGTTAAACCACCTAGGTCGCCAATATTCTCACCCAGTGTCAGCTCACCATTAACATGTGCATCTTCAAACGGTTTAAATGCATTGTATTGTGCGACGAGTTGGTCGCCACGCTGTTCAAACTGCGTAAGATCAGACTCGCTCCACCAGTTACGTAAATTACCGTTACCATCGTACTTGGCACCTTGGTCGTCAAATCCATGACCTAATTCATGCCCAATCACAGCACCAATCGCACCATAGTTTACGGCATCATCGGCTTCTAAATTAAAAAATGGCGGTTGTAGAATAGCAGCAGGAAAAACAATCTCGTTATTCACTGGGTTGTAATATGCATTGACCGTTTGCGGGGTCATAAACCACTCACTGCGATCAACCGGCTTGCCAAGCTTATTGCGCATATCAGCATAAGCCCATTGGTTATAGCGCACATAGTTACCGAGTAAATCGCCCGATTGGATCTCCAGCGCAGAATAATCTTTCCACTTATCAGGGTAACCTATTTTAGGCGTGAACTTACTTAGCTTATCTTTCGCAGCTACTTTGGTGTCTGCACTCATCCATTCAAGGTTATCAATTGATTGCTCAAAGCCTTTAATTAAGTTAGCAACCAAGTCTTGCATACGCGCTTTTGCTTCAGGTGGAAAATATTCTTTTACGTAAATCTTACCCAGAAGCTCTCCTAAAACTGAATTACTGGCATCAACCGCTTTTTTCCAAGTTGGTGATTGCGCTTCTAATCCTCTCAGCGTTTTACCATAGAAAGAAAATTGTAATTCAACCATGTCACTGCTTAGCTTATCAGCATGTGCATTAACAAAATGAAAAGTCAGGTAGTGCTGCCAAGTAGTCAGCTCTGTTTGTTGATAAATATCTGCCAGTTTTTCTAAGTAACTAGGTTGGCTCACAATCAGTTCGTCTAATTGCAGATTTGATGCAGTTAAGTAAGCAGCTAAATCAAAGTTGCCCAGCAACTTATTCGCCTCTGCAACGGACATTTTGTTATAAGATTTGCTTGCATCACGAGATTCAACACGACTCCACTGTGCAGCTGCAAGCTTAGTTTCAAGCTCAATCACTTTAGCTGCCACCGCTTCTGCTTCTTTATAACCCAGTGAAGAAAATAACTGCGTGATGTAGTCTTTGTATTGACCACGGATAGTCACAAACTTGTCGTCTTGTTTGCTGTAATAATCTCTATCAGGAAGCCCCAAGCCTGACTGGTAAAGGTAAAGTGCATATTCACTTGAGCTTTTAGCATCATTATTAACATACCAACCAAATGGATTACTGCCACCTTGTTGCAGCGTTTTCGCCATTAATTGTGGTAACTCAGCTTTACTGTTAAGCCCATTAATTGCATCAACATAAGGGTAAATAACACTTAAACCTAGCTCATCACGCGCAGCGACATCTAAATAACTTCTATAAAACGCTGCAAGCTTACCTTCATCCGTTTTTGGATCGTGACCAGCTTGTGCTAGCTGTTCAAGGATGTCTTTTAATGCTTTTTGAGACTCATCGTATAACTGACTAAAAGATCCAAAATTTGATTTATCAGCTGGGATCTCTGTTTTCTCTAACCATTGACCGTTTACATGGTAGTAAAAGTCATCTTGTGCACGCACACTCTTATCCATATTCTCAAGTTCAATGCCTGACACAAGTTGAGATTCAGCTTGTGTAGCTTCTACCTGCTCAGCCTTTGCAGTCGGCTTTTGTTCAACTTGAGGCGCTTCACTACAGCCTAAAAGGCCCAGTGAAAAAGCCACACTCAATGCGGTTAAAGAAAGTTTTCTCATAATGTTTACCCGATGTTTTTATTTTTTAGATGAATACATTAGCAAATATAATCTCTTGCGCATTATTTATTTTGTAACGCTTTAATAATGGCAACATTTGCGGCAGGAAACGCCCAATTGTGAAGCTCATTAATTGCAACCCATTGTGATGCTTGGCCTTCAAGTCCTGTAGCTTCACCAGAGAAATCTTCAACGATATGAATAAATAATTTTACGCACTTATCTCCATAGTCATGCTCAATATCAAGCAAACTCTGTGAGCTATGTACGTCAATATTCACCTCTTCTTTTAATTCTCTCGCCAATGCCTCAGTCACTGATTCGCCATTTTCAATTTTACCGCCCGGAAATTCCCACAAACCACCTTGATGTTGAGACTCATCACGTTTAGTAATAAATATGTGCTCATCGCGCTTGATCACACCAACTGCTACTTCAACTACTTTCTTTGTCATTTTTTTCTCCGATAAAAAAAGCGACTAAAGAGTCGCTTTTTTAAAAAACATTGAATGAGTGGTTATTTTAACTTACCACAACACTGTTTAAACTTTTTACCCGATTGACATGGGCAAGGCTCATTACGGCCAACTTTAGGCTCTGTACGTGAAGCAACAACTGCACCTTCAGGTACTTCACCGCCTACATGTTCAGCTTCTTCGTGCTGGTATTCACGCGGCGCTTGCTCTGAACGTCGATGTTGTTCTTCAACCTTTTCAACATCTTCTTCAGCACGTACTTGTACTTTCGCAAGGATACCAACAACATCTGTTTTAAGGTTTTCAAGCATTGCAGAGAATAGTTCGAAAGATTCACGCTTGTATTCTTGCTTCGGATTCTTCTGAGCATAGCCACGTAAGTGGATACCTTGACGAAGATGGTCCATTGCAGCTAGGTGATCTTTCCAATGTTGATCTAGGCTTTGTAGCATTACAGCTTTCTCGAAATGACGCAGTACATCTGGACCTACCATCAATTCTTTTTGCTTATAAGCACTGTCGATCTCTTCAGTGATACGCTCACGTAATGTTTCTTCGTAAAGCTTGTCATCATCAGCTAACCATTGAGAAATCGGTAAATCTAGTAAGAAGTCAGCTTTAATTCGATCTTCTAAACCAGAGATATCCCACATTTCTGCTAAGCTTTGTGGCGGAATGTATTGGTCGATCATGCCATTCACAACATCACTACGGATAGCTGTAATAGTCTCAGAAATATCGCCTTCTTCAAGTAGCTCGTTACGCTGCTCGTAAACAACGCGACGTTGGTCGTTTGCAACGTCATCATACTCAAGTAACTGTTTACGAATGTCGAAGTTACGCGCTTCTACCTTACGCTGTGCATTTTCAATGGCGCGGTTTACCCAAGGGTGCTCAATTGCTTCACCGCGTTGCATGCCTAGCTTACGCATCATGTTCGTCATGCGCTCACCGGCAAAGATACGCATTAGTGCGTCATCCATTGATAGATAGAAACGGCTCGAACCTGCATCACCTTGACGACCAGAACGACCACGTAGCTGGTTATCAATACGACGTGATTCGTGACGCTCTGTACCGATGATGTGAAGACCACCCGCAGCAATAACGGCATCATGAGTTTCTTGCCACTTCGCTTTAATTTCAGCGATTTGTTCTTCCGATGGGTTTTCTAGCTTAGCTACTTCACTCTGCCAGTTACCACCTAATACGATATCTGTACCACGACCAGCCATGTTAGTTGCAATGGTTACTTTGCCTGGTAAACCTGCATCAGCAACGATGTCTGCTTCTTGCGCGTGGAATTTTGCATTCAGTACGTTGTGTTCAATCTTTTCTTTGCGTAAGAACTGAGATAAGTACTCTGAGCTTTCGATTGAAATCGTACCTACAAGTACTGGCTGACCACGTTCTTGACAATCTTTAATGTCTGCAAGAATAGCCTCAAACTTTTCATCTTGTGTTAAATAAACTAAATCAGCACGATCATCACGGATCATCGGGCGGTTAGTTGGAATAACAACAGTGTCTAGACCATAAATTGACTGGAACTCGAACGCTTCGGTATCTGCTGTACCTGTCATACCAGACAGCTTTTCGTAGATTCGGAAGTAGTTCTGGAAAGTAATAGACGCAAGAGTTTGGTTCTCGTTTTGAATGCGCACACCTTCTTTTGCTTCTACAGCTTGGTGCAGGCCTTCTGACCAACGACGACCTTCCATTGTACGGCCTGTGTGCTCGTCAACGATGATAACTTCATTGTCTTTTACAACGTAGTCTACATCTTTTTGGTAAAGCTTGTGTGCACGAAGTGCGGCATAAACATGGCTTAATAGCGAAATATTACCCGCTGAATATAAAGAGTCACCCTCTTCAATTAAGCCGTTTTCAATTAATAATTCTTCAACTTTTAACTGACCGCGCTCTGTTAGGTGCACTTGCTTAGATTTTTCATCAAGGGTGTAATCACCGTCACCTTCAACACCTTCTTCGTCTTCTTTTTCTTGCAGCGTTAGAGACGGTACTACAGTGTTAATTTTTGCGTAAAGCTCTGAGCTGTCTTCTGCAGGACCTGAAATGATTAATGGCGTTCGCGCTTCATCGATTAAGATTGAGTCAACCTCATCCACAACTGCAAAGTGCAATGGACGCTGTACACGTTCTTCAATGCTAAATGCCATGTTATCGCGAAGGTAGTCAAAACCAAACTCGTTGTTCGTACCGTACGTGATATCAGCAGCATATGCTTGCTTTTTCATATCAGGCATCATGCCTGGTACGTTACAACCAACAGTTAGACCTAGGAATTCAAATAGAGGACGGTTTGTTTCGGCATCACGCTTAGCTAGGTAGTCGTTTACGGTAATAACGTGAACACCTTTACCTGTGACACCATTAAGGTAAGCGGGAAGAGTTGCAGTTAACGTTTTACCTTCACCGGTACGCATTTCTGCGATACGGCCTTGATGCAGCACCATACCACCGATCATCTGCACATCGAAGTGACGCATACCATAAACACGCTTTGATGCTTCACGTACTGTTGCAAAAGCTTCAGGTAAAATATCGTCAAGGCTAGTGCCTTGCTCGTAGCGTGCTCTAAACTCTGCTGTTTTCGCTTTTAATTCTTCATCTGAAAGCGCGCTATATTGTTCTTCTAATGCATTAATTAATGCGACCGTCTTTGTTAGTTTTTTAATCGTACGGTCATTACGACTACCAAAAATCTTGGTAAAAATATTAGCTATCATGTTTAAACCATTTCACTCTAGTGATGGCTGACCTCATATCCATTTTTAGGATTGGATATCATTGGCCACCCTGCGTCCTGTTGGCAGTAAAAGCAATCAAGCCTTACTGAGTGCCGAATATAAAATTGCCTCTATCATACCAGACTCACGCTGTCTGCAAACCTTTGAAATGCAATCAGCCAAAAAAGCTTTGGCAATTCATTTGTTCCGCAAGATGGTCCAACTGGTAATTCTTTTTATATGGTGACGATTACAAGATTTTTCAAGCGCCGTTAACAGCTAAATGTATTAATTTCTCATTAAGAAATACCACAATCCCCGACCACTTGATTTCTCGACTGGCATTATGCTGATATACTTTAGAGAGTTAATTTTGATGTGACGTCTGCTGTATGGCTAAAAATCGCTACGACCCAAAATCTATCGACGAGCTGATGGGAAAGTGGTCAAACAAGATCACCCAATTTGGTGCGAAAACTGACAGTTTGCAAGTATTACAAGCAGAGCTAGACAAGGCGCTTGGCCCTATCTTGTCTAAAAAATGTCGCGTTGCAAATTATCGAGAGGGTACTTTAGTGATTGAAGCCGTTTCTGCCACATTAGCAACTCGACTTAACTATCTGAAACTAGATATTTTGTCTCACCTTAGACAAAACGGTTTTGCTGAATGCGGGCAAGTGAAAGTCACTTCTAACCCAGATGCACAGTTAAGATTAAGTGAACCAAAGCCTTCCATAAAGCCACTAAAAAGCGGCCGTACGATGAGCGAAAGCACAGCTGAACAATTAACAGAGCTTGCAGCGCATGCCCCCCCGAGTTTACAAGCCAAACTACTCAAGCTCGCTACCCACGCGGCAAAAAACAAGCAAAAAAAATGACGCTAAAAAGCGTCATTTTTTATAATTAATCTGTATTAAGCTTTCGCAAGCTCCATACCTGGCGCAGGCATGTGGATTGGCTCTTCAAATGTCGCCCATTCCCACGCAGATTCAGTCGCCATAATTTGACGTAACAATTTGTTATTCAAACCGTGACCTGACTTGTAGCAAGTGATCTTGCCTAGAATATTATGGCCAGCCATAAACATGTCACCGACACAGTCTAAAATCTTATGCTTTACAAACTCATCATCGTAACGCAAACCGTTCGGGTTAAGTACTTTGTACTCATCTAGAACAACCGCGTTATCCATGCTTCCACCTAGTGCAAGGTTGTTAGCATGCATGTATTCGATGTCTTTCATAAAACCAAACGTACGTGCACGACTGATCTCTTCAGTAAAGCTCTGTGCCGTTATATCAAGAGCAATGCGCTGACGGCTATCATTGATCGCAGGGTGATCAAAGTCGATCTCGAAATCAATGTGGAAACCATCATAAGGGGTAATTTCAGCCCACTTATCACCGTCTTCTACACGTACAGTTTCTTTGATACGAATAAAACGTTTAGCAACTTGCTGCTCTTTGATACCGCCTTTTTGTAATAAATAAATGAACGGTAATGCACTGCCGTCCATAATTGGTACTTCAGCACTATCTAATTCAACAACAAGGTTATCAATACCCAGGGCTGCAACAGCGGCAATAAGATGTTCTGTGGTCGATAAACGCACGCCATCTTTGTTAGTCAAACATGTACATAACTGTGTGTCGCCAACAGCTTCTGGTGTAGTTTCAAAGTCAACAACAGGATCAAGGTCGACACGACGGAATACAACACCGGTATTCTCGCTCGCTGGTCGGAGAGTAATGGTAACCTTTTCACCTTTATGTAGACCGACACCTGTCGCTTTAACAACTTCAGCAATTGTACGTTGTCTAATCATAACTTCGCCTATTCATGTCACTTGGACCGCGGATTGTATCACAGATACGACCAGCTGCCAATCGTTTATTATGTAACCAGTTTGTTAGTCAGACTGTTTACGTAAAAAGGCAGGAATATCAAAATAATCGCCTTTTTCAGTCTCACCAGACGCAGCTGGCTTGCTCTCTGGAGCCGGTGTTTTAGGAGCTTGAGTTGTTTGACTCTGTGTTTGCTCCGGCGCACTTGTTGGCTGCTCAGTGCTGGTTTGTGTAAAGCTTGGTACAAACATACCTGGCTGACTTGATGCTGGCGCAGCACTTTGTGCGTCACTACCAGAAACTTGCTTCATGCCATTATCAATAATGCCAAACTGAGGACGACGGTCGCCACCTAAGCCTGTTGCAACTACAGTTACACGTAGTTCATCACTCATTTCTGGGTCAATTACCGCACCGACAACCACAGTTGCGTTTTCAGATGCTAATGCCTTCACATGATTACCAACCACTTCAAATTCTTCGATGGTGATATCCATACCAGCCGTAATATTAACCAAAATACCTTTCGCACCAGTTAAATCTACGTCTTCTAACAGTGGGCTAGAGATAGCCGCTTCTGCAGCTTCTTGCGCACGGTCTGGACCAGATGCCGACGCTGTACCCATCATTGCTGTGCCCATTGCCGACATAACTGTACGTACGTCTGCAAAGTCCACGTTGATAAGACCAGAGCGTGTAATAAGTTCAGCAATACCTTGTACCGCACCGTATAGTACATCGTTCGCTTTCGCGAATGCGTCTAACAGTGTAGTGCCTTTACCTAAAACCTTAAGTAATTTGTTGTTAGGAATTGTAATAAGTGAATCTACAATTTCTGACAACTCACCGATACCTTGATCTGCCGCAGCCATACGCTTTTTGCCTTCAAGGTCAAATGGGCGTGTTACCACTGCAACGGTCAAAATACCTAAATCTTTGGCTACACGCGCAACTACAGGTGCTGCACCAGTACCCGTACCACCGCCCATACCAGCTGCAATAAAGACCATATCAGCGCCATCTAACGCCTCTTTGATCGTTTCAATATCTTCTTCCGCAGACTTGCGGCCTACTTCAGGGTTTGCACCCGCACCTAAACCAGATGTGATCTGAGTACCTAACTGTACTGTTACATCTGCAGATGATTTACGTAGCGCTTGCGCGTCTGTGTTAGCAGCAATAAATCGCACACCTTCGATTTCTTGTTTTACCATGTGCTCAACAGCGTTACCGCCGCCGCCACCAACACCGATCACTTTGATCACAGCTTCTTCGCTGTGTTGTTCCATAATATCAAACATCATTCACTCTCCGACTCGAGTTTAAAACTCACCTTGGAACCACTTTGAAACGCGGCTCCACCAACTCACGTCCGCATCTACTCTCGACTTTTGTGCATTAACCGAATGTAGAGAACGACCGTATTGTAACAAACCTACGGCAGTTGCATATGCAGGATCGTCAACATAATCTGTTAAACCTGTGATATTTACAGGTTTGCCTATTCTAACTGGCATTTGGCAGATATCTTCAGCCACTTCTAGTGCGCCAGCCATTTTTGCAGTACCGCCTGTTACGACTAAACCTGCGGCAATTTGATCTTCAAAACCAGAACGGCGAATTTCTTCTAATGCCAGTTCAAATAATTCTCTGAATCTTGGCTCTACCACTTCAGATAATGTATGGCGCGACATCAATCGCGCTGGACGCCCACCGACACTTGGCACTTCAATGGTTTCTTCACTGCTGGCCATTTGACTGCTAGCACAAGCATATTGCACCTTTAGCGACTCAGCGTGTGAGATTGGCGTCCTGAAAATCTTTGCTATGTCGCCCGTTACTTGGTTACCTGCCACTGGGATCACTGCGGTATGGCGCAATGCACCATTGACATAAATGGCCAAGTCCATGGTACCACCACCAATATCAAGTACTGCGACACCTAACTCTTTTTCATCATCAGTCAAGACCGCATAGCTTGATGCCAATGCGCCAAACGTTAATTGGTCAACCTGAAGACCACAACGCTCAACACATTTCTCAATGTTTTTGGCCATATCATTTGAGCAGGTGATGATATGGGCTTTCGCTTCCATACGCACACCACTCATGCCCAGCGGGTTCTTAATGCCCTCTTGCATATCGATACTATATTCTTGCGCCAATGAATGAAGCATTTTGCGCTCTGCAGAAATAGGCACTGAACGAGCGATATGCATTACATTATCCATATCGTCTTCTGTCACTTCTGCATTATTAATCGCAACAACGCCACTCTCGTTTTGACACTGAATATGCTTACCTGAAATGCCCAAGTAAACCGAGCCAATTCGGCAATCAGCCATTAATTCAGCTTCGTCGACTGCGCGGCGAATGGAATCAGAAACCAGGTTGAGATCGTTCACTCCCCCTTTATCCATTCCATGAGATTCCTGACACCCCACGCCAACGATGCTGAGCTTATTATCTGCTGTTATCTCACCTACCGTTGCTACCACTTTTGAAGTACCAACATCGAGGCCGATTACTAAGTTTCTTTCTACTGACTTAGTCATGCTTCACTCTTATTTTGTTGTTCTGTTTGTGCTGGAAATTTCCAGCTCACCGCAAGGCCGGTGTCATACCTTAAATCTACCGTATCAAGTACCGCCCCTTCAGGCATTTGCATACTTGGATACACATCTATAAATCTTTGTACTCGTTTGGCTTTTTCTTCACGTCCGAGATTAAGGCGAACGCCGTTTTCTAGCCACAATTGCCAAGCAAAGCGCTCTGATAGCGCCAAGCTCACCAAATTAAATTCATTCACAGCCAGCATATCTTTAAACTGCAAGAAAGCTTGCCAAGCTTCTAACTCACTGCCTTCAGGCCCGTATAACTGCGGTAAATAAGCCTGTAATGCTTCATTATCAGCCTGAAACACCTGTCCTTTGGCATTTAATAACAAGTCACTGTTCCAAATTGCCACGGGCTTATGTTCAACAATGTAAACCTGTAATTCATCAGGCCATTGTTTTCTTACCGACACAGTCGCTACCCAAGGTAAAGTCTGTACCGAATGCTGTACTGATTTAACATCAAGTTGAAAATAACTACTTAAATCAACCTGTTTAATAGCAGTCACCACTTCTTTATCTGTGGTATATTTTGGCTTGCCAAGCACCACTATTTTTTTTATTTGTGCATCTTGGTTTTCAACAAGCCAATCAGAGATCCAATATCCGCCACGAATAAGAAGACCAGTAACCAATACGAAAAAGCCCACACTCAATATTTTTTGCCAATTGAGCTTCTCATTCACTAACTGAGCTTTCTCAAAAAGAGCACGCATATTAAAGCGTTTGCTCCAAAATGCGAACAACTAATTGCTCAAAAGTTACACCCACCGCTTTGGCCGCCATGGGTACCAAAGATTTCTCTGTCATGCCTGGCACTGTATTCACTTCTAATAAGTAAAATTGACCATTTTCGTCTTGCATCGCATCAACACGACCCCAACCTTGTGCACCAACAAGAGCAAAAGCATGCGTCGCCATAACTTGTAATTGTTGCGTATGCGCATCGCTCAAAGCTGCTGGGCAGTGATATTCAGTACTATTTACTTTGTATTTGGCCTCGTAGTCATAAAAGCCACGCGGGGTTACCATTTCAATAACAGGTAATGCTTCATTACCTAACATAGCAACAGTAAACTCACGGCCGGTGATCCATTGCTCAACTAAAACCTGATCGTCATACTTAAAGGCATTATTCAGTGCATCTGTTAATTGCTCTGCAGTTTCGGCTTGAGCCATACCTATGCTTGAGCCTTCATGGCTTGGCTTCACCATGACTTTGCCAAACTCATTAATAATGTTGGCTGCATCAAAGCCCGCTTTCGCATCAACAACCGCAAATGCCGCAGTGCTTAATTGTGCTGACTGGAACAGCTGCTTACAGCGAATTTTATCCATTGCCAAAGCACTGCCCAACACACCACTGCCAGTGTATGGAATCCCCATAAATTCAAGTGCGCCTTGAATGGTGCCGTCTTCACCACCACGACCATGCAAAGCGATAAATACACGATCAACCCCTAAGGTCTTTAGTTCTGAAAGCGCACGTTCCGCTGGGTCAAACGCAAACGCATCAACACCTGCAGCAATCAGAGCATTCAACACGGCATTGCCTGAGTTTAATGACACTTCACGTTCAGCTGACGTTCCGCCTAGTAATACTGCTACTTTACCAAACTGTTTCATTATTCACCTTTTAACGCAGCGATTGACATCTCAGTTGCTGCCAACTTCTTAACGATTTGACCAATGTTGCCCGCGCCTTGCGTGATCACAAGGTCGCTGTCTTGTAAAACATTCGAAAGGACTTTGCCCAACTCTTCATTGTCTGAAACATGAATTGGCTCAACACCTCTTTGACGTAAGCTACGGCATAAGCTCTTGCTGTCTGCACCTACAATTGGGGCTTCGCCAGCACTGTATACATCTAACAAAATAAGCTGATCAACTTTTGAAAGTACTTTGACAAAGTCTTCATATAAATCACGAGTACGCGTAAAGCGGTGCGGCTGATAAATCATCACTAATCGACGTTCAGGCCAGCCTGCTTTTGCTGCTTCAATGGTGACATCAACTTCAGATGGGTGGTGGCCATAATCGTCAACTAGCATCACATTACCTTGCTCATTATCAAATGTGCCGTAATGTTGGAAACGACGACCAATGCCTTCAAACTCTGTAAGTGCAGCTAAAATCGCAGCATTGCTTATATCATGATCTTTTGCCACGGCAATCGCCGCAGTCGCATTCAACGCGTTGTGTTTACCTGGCATGTTTAAATGTACGGCGATCTCTTCACCAGACTTAGTCACAACTTTGAATTCGCTGCTATTTACCGTCTGCTTGAAGTCTACTAAGCGATAGTCTGCCGCTTCATGCTCACCATAAGTAATTGTCGGGCGTGCGAAACGAGGAATGAGTTCAGCGGCAACGTCCGAGTCAATACACACCACAGCCAAGCCATAAAAAGGCAAATTATGGATGAACTCTACATAGGTATCTTTCATCTTTTCGAAGTCACCTTCGTAGGTATCCATGTGATCCGCTTCGATATTGGTAACAACCGATACCATTGGCTGTAAATGCAAGAAAGAAGCATCACTTTCATCGGCTTCGGCGATTAAATAATCACTGGTGCCTAACTTGGCATTGGTACCCGCACTATTTAACAGACCGCCGATGACAAACGTGGGGTCAAGTTCTGCTTTAGCAAAAATGCTTGCGATCAAACTGGTGGTCGTTGTTTTACCGTGTGTACCCGCAATGGCGATACCATGACGATAACGCATTAGCTCAGCCAACATTTCAGCACGACGTACAATTGGAATTCGCGCCGCTTTCGCAGCTTTAATTTCAGGGTTATTGACATCAATCGCTGTCGATACCACAACCACATTGGCATCTTTAATGTTATTTTCGTGATGACCAATAAAGACTTCAGCGCCCGCTTTAATCAAACGCTCTGTCATCGCGTTTTGTGCTATATCGGAGCCTGTAATACGATAACCTTCATAGGCTAGTACCTCGGCAATACCGCCCATACCAGCACCGCCAATACCGATAAAATGTATGGTATTGATGCGTCTCATTGCTCTTCGATTATTCGCTTCGTTCACTTGCGTCTCTTTCTCTAAATTCATTTATTTTGCCAACTCACCACACACCTTCGCGACGCGTTCGGTGGCATCAAATTTCGCCAACTGCTTTGCTTTATCAGCAATCTCAGACAATAAGCTTGGCTGTTCAAAATACGGTGTTAATAATTCAACTAATCGCTCAGTCGTAAAATCATGTTGCGGCATAAGCAAACCGCCTTGTTGATCGACTAAATAGCGGGCATTTGCTGTTTGATGGTCGTCAACCGCATGCGGTAATGGCACAAACAAAGCTGCTTTTCCTGCTGCAGCCACTTCACTGACAGTTAAAGCTCCAGCACGACAGATCACCAAATCAGCCCATGCATAGGCTGCATCCATATCGTGAATAAATTCATCAACTTGTGCATCTAATTCGCGACCAACATAAGCACTTTTGAGTTTATCTTGGTTATTTCGTCCACTTTGATGGCGTACACGCAACGAAAAGTCTTTTGCCAATGTCGAAAATACCTCTGGCAAGCGCTCGTTTAACACTTGTGCGCCCAATGACCCGCCAACAACTAGCACATTCAACTGTTCAGTCTGTGGCTTTTTAGCAATAGAACTGACACTGGTTCGAACCGGATTGCCAACCACTTCAGCTTTATTTGCAAAAGCATTAGGAAAGGCTGCCAATACTTGATTAGCGACTTTTGCCAAAAGCTTATTACTAAACCCAGCCACAGCATTTTGCTCGTGGATCACCAAAGGCACGCCAGATAATTTTGCAGCAATACCAACAGGGCCCGTGACGTATCCGCCCATAGCTAAGATCACCGCAGGCTTGCGCTGTTTGATAATTTTCTTCGCCGCCAAAATGGCTTTTAGCACCATAAATGGCGCTTTGAGTAAACGAGTTATCCCGTTACCACGCACCCCTTGCACTTCAACAAAATCAATCTCAAAACCATGCTTTGGCACTAATTGCGCTTCCATTCTGTCTGCAGTGCCTACCCAAGATACAGTCCAACCTTGTTGCTGCATATGCTCTGCAACCGCAATGCCCGGGAAAATATGACCGCCCGTGCCACCGGCGACCACCATTAAATGTTTATTCACTGTCATCGTCGCCCACTCCTCGCCGTTGCTTGTCGGCTCGATAACTTAGTTTCAAAATCAATACGCTGCAGTACACCCGCTGCAATCACCATAATTAAAAAGCTCGACCCGCCGTAAGATACAAACGGCAACGTTAAGCCTTTGGTCGGTAAAATGCCTGCGCTGGCACCAATGTTCACCATAGTTTGAAACGCAAACCAAATACCAATGGCCAGCGCAAAATAGCCTTCATATTCTTTACCATGCTTTAATGCTTTCTGGCCGATTAATAAGGCTCTAAATACCAAAACACCAAGCAACAGCAAGATACTGGTTACACCGACAAAGCCTAGCTCTTCAGCGATTACCGCAAAAATAAAATCGTTATGCGCCTCAGGTAAATACTGTAGCTTCTGCACACTATTACCTAGGCCTTGACCAAACCAACCACCTTGGCTGTAAGCCATTAATGACTGTACTAACTGATAACCTGCTCCAAATGGGTCATCCCAAGGGTCTAAAAAGCCAGTAACACGTCGCCAGCGGTAGGGTTCGAATACGATCAGTACCACTATCAAGCCAATGCCCGTTAAGATCAGCATAAAAAACTGCCATAACTTAGCGCCCGCTAAAAACAGTAATCCCACCGTCGTTACGAACATTACAACGACTGTGCCTAAATCCGGTTGCTTTAAAATCAATAGTGCGTAAACAGCAAAAACCGCCATAGGCTTGGCAAAGCCCTTTAAATTTTCTTGTACTTCTTCACGTTTACGAACCAAGTAACCGGCAATGTAACTAAAAAAGTAAAGTTTGGCGGCTTCAGCGACCTGAAAACCTATCGGCCCAATGGGGATCCAACGTTTCGAGCCATTCACCTCTCGGCCTACTACCAGTACTAAGCACAATAGAAATAGCCCAAAGAATAATAAATAAGGATTACACTTCTTCCACCAGTTCATTGGCACGCTAGTGCTAAACCAAAATAAAAAGAAACCTAATCCTAAAAACACCCCGTGACGCATCGCTATGCCATAAGGGTTGTTATAAAGTCGCTCAGCCACTGGCATAGAAGCACTGGTCACCATCACAAAACCAATGCCGATTAAACACAGCATGGCGTACAACAAAGGCACATCAAAAAGTGCATTTGACTGTTTTGGCGTAAGTTGCATTCTTAGCTCAGCGAAGGTCATCATGGTGCAAGCTCCGCTACGGCTTTACAAAAAGCCTCACCACGAATCATATAATTCGGGAACATATCTATGCTCGCACAGGCAGGTGCTAATAACACTGCATCGCCGTTTTGTGCCAGTGACTGCGCCTTTAAAATGGCTTGTTGTAAATCAGCAACTAGGTGGCTTTGTTCATGTAATGGTAAAAACTTTGCACCATCTTGACCAAAACAAATCACGGCTCGACAAGCTGCTTGCAATGGCTCACGCAAAGGTGATAGATCAGCACCTTTGGCATCACCACCTGCGATAAGCACGGTTTTATTTACATCGTCTTTTAAGCTTTCTAGTGCAGCGACTGTCGCACCGACATTGGTCGCTTTAGAATCATTAAAGTATTTAACTCCTGCAACATCAGCCACTAACTGACAACGGTGTGCAAGGCCTGTGAAGTTTTTAAATGCTGTTGCAAATGCCCCTTTATCAATGTTAAGTGGCTCAAGTAATGCCATCACAGCCAACGCATTAAACTGATTATGTTTACCCACCATAGTCAAGCTAGAGACAGGTAAAACAGGCTGTTGATGTGCAGCGAAATACAAATCACCGTCATGAGTCTGAAGGCAATAATCGGCTTGCGCTAATGCCACACTCACACCGATACCTGCATTGGCCAGTGTATTATTGTCTATAGCATTGAACACCACGTGCTTGGCATGTTGATAAATTCGCTGTTTCGCTTGGCAATAGGCGGCGAAATCTGGGTAACGATCCATATGATCTTCAGTAACATTTAAGATCATGGCACTGGTACAAACTAGGCTTTGTGTGGTTTCAAGCTGAAAACTCGATAATTCTAAAACAAACACATCAAAATCTTGCTCAAGAAGATCGAGTGCTGCGGTACCAATATTGCCACCTAACCCCACTTTATAACCGGCTTCTTTAAGCACTTCAGTAGCAAGACTCACCACCGTCGATTTACCATTTGAGCCAGTTACAGCTATTACAGGTTTCGTGTTCAAGCGAGCAAACAGCTCAATATCACCAATAACTTCAACGCCTTGCGCTATTGCCTCAGCGACACTTTGCTCAAATAGAGCAATACCAGGGCTGATAATGATTAAATCAGCACTCGGTAAACTTGCCTGTGCCAGCGAGCCAAAAACTGCTTCGCAGTCAGGCGCATTATCAGCAAGCCATTGCGAACCCGGCGGTACAGCACGACTGTCGACCACACGCGGCGTGATACCGTGAGACAGTAAAAAACGCACAATGCCCAGACCGGTAATTCCCAGTCCGAGCACAGTGATGTTTTTATTTTTTAACTCGTTTAAATACTGCATTTATCTGATCTTCAGCGTTGCTAATCCAGCGAGTACTAATACAATCGAAATGATCCAAAAGCGCACGATCACGCGCGGCTCTGGCCAACCCTTTAATTCATAATGATGGTGAATAGGCGCCATTCTAAAAATACGCTGGCCACGTAGCTTGTATGACCCCACTTGTAAGATAACTGACAAGGCCTCCATCACAAACACACCACCCATAATCAACAGCACAAGCTCTTGACGTACTAAAATCGCGATAATGCCCAACGCACCACCTAGCGCCAATGAACCTACATCGCCCATAAACACTTGTGCTGGATAGGTGTTAAACCATAAGAACCCAAGGCCCGCACCAACAATGGCAGTACATACTACGACCAGCTCACTAGCCAGTGGTAAGTGCGGTAAATGTAAGTACTCCGAGAAATTTGCGTTACCAGTTAAATAGGCAATAATCGCAAGGGCTGAAGCCACTAAAATAGTCGGAACAATCGCCAAGCCATCAAGACCATCGGTGAGGTTTACGGCATTAGATGTACCGACAATCACAAAATAGCTCATGACCAAATAGAAAATACCAAGCTGCGGCATCACCTCTTTTAAGAAAGGCACAACCAACACAGTTTCATTCGGATTAAGTGACGTGAAATATAAGAAGCTCGCAACAGTCATGGCTATAACCGACTGCCAGAAATATTTCCAACGTGCAATTAAGCCTTTTGAATCTTTGCGGATCACTTTGCGATAGTCATCAACAAAACCAACAACGCCCAAACTGCCTAACACAAATAGCGTCACCCATACGTATTTATTACTTAAATCGCCCCACATTAGGGTGCTGGTAAAAATGGCGCCTAAGATCAACACCCCACCCATAGTCGGCGTACCAGACTTAGATAAATGAGATTCTGGACCGTCATCACGCACAGTTTGACCAATTTGCATACGCTGAAGTGCTCGGATCAAAATCGGACCAAAATAAAGCGATAACAATAACGCGGTTAAAATACCTAAAATCGCACGTAGCGTTAGGTAAGAAAAGACGTTAAAGCCACTGTAATACTGGGTTAAATATTCAGCCAACCACACTAACATGCTGATACTCCATCTGTGGCTGCTTGTTCACCACTTGTTGTTATTAATTCTTCTACTAGTAATTCCATACGCGCACTGCGAGAACCTTTTACTATCACAGTACATGGACCATTTTGCGCCGCTAAAGTTTGGTTAATTGCAGCTAATAAATGTGGACGCGTTGAAAAGTGTCTATCGGCAATTTCAAACACATCGCTGCTATAACGACTCAGTACCCCTAGGGTAAATAACGCATCGATACCTTGCTGTTTGGCATATTCACCAACTTCTTGGTGATACTCACGAGCATGTTCACCAAGCTCCCCCATATCACCTAGCGCAAACACCTTATAGCCCGGCATTTTAGTCAATAAATCGATTGCCGCTTTGACCGAGCGCACATTGGCATTGTAGGTATCGTCAATCACAGTTAAATTTTCGTTGACCTTAATAAGGTTCACACGGCCTTTGACTGCACTCATGCTCTCAAGCGCCGCAGCCACCTCATTTAGGCTAGTGCCGAGCTCAGTGGTCAAAGCTGCTGCAATTAGAGCGTTGGTGACATTGTGCTCACCCGGTAACGCCAGTGTCACAGGTACTTTTTGTTCACCATCACAAAGTAAGAAACTGGCGTGCGCAGTGTCGTTTAGCGTGACTTGTTCAGCCCAAATATCGAGCTGTTCATGGGTGGCAATGCGTTTGATGCGCTTATCAAACATGCTGCTATCCCACATCTGGCGAAACTCAGGGTTAATATCGCAATTAAAAACAGCACAACCATTTGCTTTTAAGCCAGAGAAAATCTCACCTTTGGCCTGCGCCACACCTTCAATTGAACCAAAACCTTCAATATGTGCTGGTGCAACATTACAAATGGCAGCAACGTCTGGTTTGGTCATTTGCGTGGTATAAGCAATCTCACCAATATGGTTTGCACCAAGTTCAATCACCGCATACTCGTCGTCTTCTGACAAACGAATTAACGTCAGTGGTACACCGATGTCATTGTTAAAATTGCCATTGGTTGCCAGCACTTTGCCTTTTTGCGACAAAATCGCTGCGCACATTTCTTTTACTGTGGTTTTGCCCACACTGCCCGTAATAGCAATGGTTTTTGGCGCTACTTGTGCCATTACGGCAGCACCGATATGTCCTAAAGCTAAACGAGTATCGGCTACCACAAACTGAGGAATATCGCACTCCACTGGTTTATCGACAATCGCTGCTATGGCGCCTTTTTCATACGCTTGCTGGACGAATTTATGTCCGTCAAAGTTTGGCCCTTTCAGCGCTAAAAACACCTCATCATTTTTTATTGTTCTGGTGTCGGTGTTGATATTGCTGACAGATAAATTCTCGCCACAACTTACTGGGGTGTTTAATACGGCTGTAAGCCAAGCAAAATCCATTGTGATCATGCTTTATCCCCTTTTAAAATTTTCATTACCCATGCTCTGTCACAGAAGGTGATCGTTTGATCACCGATAATTTGATAATCTTCGTGTCCCTTACCAGCTACCAGTACCACGCCTGAAGCAGATGTTTGCTCAACCGCGTAAGCAATGGCTTTAGCTCGGTCAGGTTGGCAGTAAGCATACTCAGGTTGACTGAGCCCAGCCTTAACGTCTGCGATAATATCGTCGGGACTTTCACTACGTGGGTTATCACTGGTGATCACCAGTTTGTCGGCGTTTTGCTCCGCCGCTTGCGCCATCATCGGTCTCTTGCCTTTATCGCGGTCGCCCCCGCAGCCAAACACACAAGTCACTTGGCCAGGTACGTGCTGCTGAAGCGCTTGTAACGCCAAAGCCAGCGCATCTGGAGTGTGGGCATAATCAACCACACACGTCGGTTTACCTTCAACCGAAAATGCCTGCATACGACCGGCAACTGGCTTCAAAGAAGAAACCGCATTACACAACCCATTAAAGTCATACCCTTCAACCAAGAGCGCCGCCATCGCAGCCACCAGGTTATAAAGGTTAAATTGACCAAATAGCGGTACATTAATCGTCGCTTCACCCCAAGAAGTGGAGAGCGTTGCACGAATACCGGCCTGATGACATTCAGCCTCATCAAACCAAACAAACTGAGAAAAATTGTGTGCCGTTGGCTTTTTGCCATATACCACTAGATTGCTAAAACTAGATTGTGCGATCCAGCTTTGGGCAACTGCATCGTCATGATTTAAAACACAGTGTTTCGGCATACAGTCAGTAAACAGCAAGCGCTTAGCTTGTGCATAACTGTGCATGTCGCCATGATAATCTAAATGGTCACGAGACAGGTTGGTAAAAACCGCCGTACTAAATTGTGTTTCTTTTACACGGCCTTGAACTAAACCATGAGACGACACCTCGATAGCTGCTAGCTGATTATGTTCTGCAAGGGTTGCAAAAATACGTTGTAAATCCACAGCCGACGGTGTGGTATTTTGCAGTGGCGTTAAGTCATCTACTTTGCCATAACCCAAAGTACCTACAACCGCAGCAGGTGCATCAATGGCATCTGCAAGCGCAGCTATCATGGCTGTTGTGGTTGACTTACCATTGGTGCCAGTTACACCAATTACTTTTAAGCGCTCGGTCGGATTCTGATAATAGATTTTGGAAATTTCAGCAATCCGCTTAGCCAAATTCTCAACCGGGATCAACAAACCTAGGCTTTGATCTAGTGCCGTAAAACTCGTTGCATCAACCAATGCACAACTAGCGCCATTGCTAAAAGCCGCAGTAATAAAGTTTTCGCCATTACTTACATGGCCTTTAATGGCAATAAATACATCATTGGCTTTTACTGCACGACTATCGAGCTGTAAGTCAGCAGTTTGTGTGGGGATCTTTGCCTCTGAAGGTTCAATGTTTAACGCTGCTAATGCGTGAGATAAATTAAAGCGCATCTTTTTTCTCCGACAAATAAGCAACGCGGCCTTTATCTGGTGCCACATTCAAAATACGTAATGCGTTCGACATGATTTCAGCAAATGCAGGGCCTGCGGTTTGACCACCGTAGTAAACATCGCCGCCAGGTTCATTGATCATCACCACCACAGCTAAACGTGGGTTCGTAACTGGGGCAACACCCGCAAAGTAACCAACATATTCGTCACCATAACCACCGGCTACCGCTTTCTCTGAAGTACCGGTTTTAGCTGCGGCACGGTAACCATCCACTTTAACATTGTCTGCAGTACCGCCTTTTTCAAATACGGACTCCATCATTTCAATAACGGCTTTGACATCTTCTTCTTTGAAAATACGTTCACCTTCTGGCGCCGATTTTTGTTTTAAGATGGTTAATGGACGAGAGATACCACCCGACCCCATTGTGGCGTAAAGTCTAGCAACTTGAGCTGTGCTTACAGAAACCGCATAGCCATAGGATAAGGTCGCTATTTCAAAATCAGACCAACGGCGGTTTGGATAGAAAAGGCCGCTACTTTCGCCCACCATCATGGTGCCTGTATCTTCACCAAAACCTACTTTTTGATATAAACCAACAAGGTACTCTTTAGGCAGCATTTGACTAATTTTAGCCACGCCCATATTGGATGATACTTTAAGAATTTCTCTGAGCGTCATCTCTCCATGATTGCGAGTATCTTTAACTAGGCTACCACCTAACCTCATCCAACCAGGGTAAGTGTTGATCGTATCATCGGCTTTGATCACGCCGTGATCTAAACCAGCCAAAATAGCTAAGGGCTTCAACGTTGAGCCCGGTTCAAATAAATCGGTGATTGCTCTATTACGACGTTTATAAGGCTGAGCATCTCGCATATCATTGGGGTTGAAGCTTGGGCTATTGACCATCGCCAGTACTTCACCTGTGTGTACATCAACCACCATGGCTGAACCCGATGTTGCTTGATAGCTCAAAACAGCACTTTTAAGCGCTTTATACGCGATAGCTTGAATACGTAAATCGATACTCAGTTGGATATCTTCCGGTTCGACACGTTGTTCTTCAGATAAAACTTGCACTTCTCGACCGCGGGCGTCTTTTCGAATGGTACGTTTGCCTTCCGCGCCAGTTAGCGCTTCTTCAAACAACTTTTCAACGCCTTCAATCCCTTCACCGTCAATATTCGTGAACCCCAACACGTGGGCCGAGACTTCTCCGCTCGGATAATAGCGTTTTGATTCATCGAGTAAGTGAATACCTGGCAATTTCAACTGACTGATATAATTCGCTACCGCAGGGGTTACTTGGCGTTTTAAATAAACAAAGCGTCTTGCGGGGTTGTCACGTAAGCGTTCATCGACCTCTTGGTAATCGATTTGCAACACATCTGCTAATTCACGCCAACGAATATCATTGTCATATCGCACTTGCTTGCGATACGTCATTTCTTCTTCATTTTCCGCTAACGCTTTATGATCTTCTTTGTCTTTGCGAGCCTTTCGCAGCACCTTCTTTCCAAGGGCCTTGTCGAGTGCTAATGGATCAGCATATACACTCACTACAGGCACACTTACTGCCAACTCTTTGCCGTTTCGGTCGAAGATCATACCGCGCTGAACTTTGAGCGTTTCAACACGTACGGTACGTTTCGCGTTTTCTTGCCTTGCTTGATCCGGTTCGATGACTTGTAAGTAAGCAGCTCTAGCCATTAACGTGATGAACACCATAATCAGTACAGTGCAGACAAGTGCAAAGCGCCAAGTAATTAAGGTTTTAGGAGTATTAGACTTGGCTTTCTTCATGGCAGCACCACCACTTGCTCGTCTTTACTGGTTGGACGCTTCATTTCAAGTTGCGTGGTTGCGACCTCTTCGATGCGCGCATGTTGTGAATAGAACTCTTCTTCAACCAGTAAATAACGCCATTGCAAATCAAGCTCATCGCGTTGTTGGAGTAATTTGTCTTGTTGAATAACCTGTTGGCGAGACAAATAAGTAACCTGTACCACACCCAAAGCCGAGGCAAAGATACAAATAAGCAAAAAGCCCGTTAGCTTATTCGCTAAAAGGCCTGCAAATATCTCGTTAAACAGCTTAGGCTGTCGGCTTTGTGGTTTATTCATTATAGTTTTTGTGCAACTCGCAATACTGAACTACGCGATCTTGGGTTAGCAGCAATCTCCTCAGCAGTTGGTTTAATTGCTTTACCTAGCGCTTTCAGAGTCAGGTTTTTATTTAACTGTGCTTCAGTTAATGGCAACCCTCTTGGTACGGCTTCGCCTTTACTTTGTTTCTTGATGAACTGCTTAACAATGCGATCTTCCAAAGAGTGGAATGAGATCACCACCAAACGTCCACCAGGCTTTAATACCGACAACGACGCTTGCAGTGCAGTTTGAATTTCTTCTAATTCGCTATTGATATAAATACGAATAGCTTGGAAAGTACGTGTTGCTGGGTGCTTGTGCTTATCTTTCACTGGTACCGCTTCATCAACTAGATCAGCCAGCTGCTTGGTAGTGGTAATCGGTGTTTCGTCGCGGGTTTCAACAATTTTATGCGCTATGCGACGGCCAAACTTTTCTTCACCATATTTTTTGATCACAAACGCGATATCTTCTAATTCCGCTTCGGCTAGCCACTGTGCTGCACTTCGACCCGATGTAGGATCCATACGCATATCAAGTGGGCCATCTTTCATAAAGCTAAAACCACGGTCAGCATCGTCTAATTGTGGTGAAGAAACACCAATATCTAATAAGATGCCATCAACTTGGCCTAGAATACCCGCTTCTGTTGCCACCGCTTCGATATTCGAAAAGCGTGTATGCGCAATATTAAAGCGTGCATCATCGGCAAACTTTTTAGATGCTTCGATCGCTTGTGGATCCTGATCGATAGCTTGCAAACGGCCTTGCTCACCTAAACGGCTTAAAATTTGACCCGAGTGGCCGCCTCGACCAAATGTGCCATCGATATAAGTACCATCTGCTTTGATGTCTAACGCGTCTAGCGTTTCATTCATCAAAACTGATACATGGGTAAATTGCGCAGTCATGCGTTGTGTAAGCCTTTTTGTTTGCTAAAGCGAAAAGTTTTCAAATTCCGGCGTCATTTCAAAGTCACCTGCACGCTCAATTTCAGTATCAAGCTGCATTTGCTGGTGCCATTTCGACTCATCCCAAATCTCAAATTTATTTAATAGCCCTATGAGCATGATCTTTTTCCCCAAGCCTGCGTAATTACGTAGTGCCGGAGAAAGTAAAATGCGGCCATTCTTATCTAATTGGTAATCAGTGGCGTGCCCGACCAACATTCGCTGCAGTCGGCGAGCTCTTGGGTTCATACTGGAAAGCTTTACCAGTCGAGCGGCAATCTCATCCCACTCGCTGCGAGGGTATAACCAAAGGCATGGTTCGTTAATCGCAATAGTGCAAATCAGCGAGCCCTGTTCTTCAGACAAAAGCGGCTGACGATACTTAGTTGGTATCGCAAATCGACCTTTATCATCTAAATTTAGCGCACTTGCACCTGAAAACATGGAGCAACCAACCTTATCGTATTTTTAACCCTTCAGATCCAATTTGATCCACAAAAAACCACTTTTTCCCACAACTGCACAGTCTATGACTTGAGGAGTATTTTTGTCAAGCCGAAAACTAAGCCGAAAATATCAAAAAACCCAGATAAAATGCGGCTTTGCTGAAAGCCTATGAAATGGTTAAGAAAACCTAACAAGGTGGGTTGAAAACTTTTTTATAACAAAATTTTCATCTATTTTTCGCATTGTGCGAAATTCTCAAGAATGAAAATTGACCAGATAAAAAAGGGACAAAGCTAACTTCATTTTTGTACAAAGAGTAAGCATCTAAACTGCTAGACAAACTTGGCGATTGACTGGATTTTTTATACAATTACCAGTCTTGCTGCAGCTTGTCTCTGGACGTTATTATTTTAAATTTATCAATACCACGTCGATTTAATCGCTTATTGTTCTTGCTTTGCCTTCCAGGCCTAGCCGTGATCCTTTTCCAACTATTGGAAGAGCGTACAGACATATTAAAAGAACATGAGCAGCAAGCACGTGCGCTCGCATTACAAATCTCCCAGCTACAACGAGCCGATTTAGACAATACCAAACGCCTATTAAATCAACTTGCCATGCATGATGATTTATTACAGGCTGAAAACGGACAATGTAGTAAGTTACTTTCGCACGCGAGTTTGATCACCCCAAATATCGCCAATATTGGCTTAATCGATCTCGAGGGGAATGTCTTATGCACAGTAAAAAACACCACACAAAACATCAGTATCAAAGATAGACGTTACTTTCAGACAACACTTTCAACGCAAAAGTTTGCGGTAGGCCAATTTCAAGTTGATCGCTCAATAAAGCGTTTAACCGTCAATTTTGCAATGCCTGTATTTGACGCTCAAGGGAACCTAACCCATGTATTAGCAGTCGCAAAATTGCTTGAACAATGGAGTCAAAGCCTTAACCAACTTACCTTACCTGAAGACTCTCTGGCGATTATTACCGATGCCGATCATAATATCGTCGCCAATTACCCTTTTGATTATGGGTTACTAGGCACTAAACCAGATAAAAACTGGCCTTCGCTGAATTTTCATGGCGTATTGCAATATCAAGACTTAACTGGAGAGCGACGTATCTACCTTCGCCACCAAATCGAAGGAAACGATCTAAATAATCAGCTGACTTTGCATTTATCGATCCCTTTTGAAAATGCCATTGCTACAGCAAACAAAAAAGTAGGCATGATTTTATGCGTATTTTTAGTAGCCCTATTGTTGATGTTTTGGCAAGCGAGAAAACAGTTAAATCGTGTGTTACTGCAACCTTTAAAGTCGCTACAAAATGCTTTAGATGCGTTTGCCAAGGGTAATAAAACCTCTTGGCACCAGCAACCGCTCTCTCCTGAGTTCAAAGATGTGGCGATCCACTTTGAGCATATGGCGACACAGCGTCTTACAGCTGAAAATGCCCTTGCACATAAACATGCTGAATTAGCGAGCCTAATTCATGCCCTCCCAGATACTTACATACGTATCGATAACAAGGGGAATGTGCTGGCCTCCAATGTCACTTTTTCATTACCGCCAAAACACATAAGCGATTTACTGCCTCCACAACATTGTGAACAGCTGCTCGAAACATTGAGAAACAGCTTAAACACTCATACTAACCAGTTTGAATTTTATTCAAATATCAAAGACGAAGTACGTATCTTCGAAGCCCGAACAAATGAGCTAAAAACACATCAGCAAGCTATTGTGGTGCTGCGTGATATCACCGAACGCAAACAGCAAGAAAATGCCATGAAGTTAGCCGCTATGGTGTATAACAACTCAAGCGAAGGCATGACCATCACCGATGCCAACGGTATGATTCTTGACGTAAATCCAGCCTTCGAAAAAGTAACTGGTTACACAAAAGACGAAGTACTCGGTAAAAACACGGCGATCTTAAGCTCAGGTAAGCACAGTAAACAGTTTTATATGGATATGTGGCAACAGATCCAATCTAAGGGTGCCTGGCAGGGTGAAATAATCAATAAGCGTAAAAATGGCGAGCTATTTACTGAGTGGTTAACCATAAACTCAGTCTACGACAAAGCTGGAGAGCCTTACCAAAGAGTGGCCATCTTTACCGATATCAGCGAGAAAAAACGCCAAGACGAACTCATTTGGCGACGTACTCATTTTGATCAGCTAACTGAACTTGCCAATCGCTTAGAGTTGAAACGCCACTTAAAGCAAAAGTTGAACGAAGGTGTTGGACTTGCGATCCTGTTACTCGATCTCGATCACTTTAAAGATATCAATGACAGCCTAGGACATTACCACGGCGATAAACTTCTCAGAGAAGTAGCCAATAGGCTCAATCAATTAGTCGCAAAATGTAGCTTAATTTCACGCATTGGCGGCGACGAGTTTGTACTCGTTATTTCTGAACATACTGAGCATGAGCAATTAATGCAGATCAGCGAGCAAGTTCTTAACTTATTAAGGCCTGCGATTATGCTCGATGGCGAAGCATGTCATATCAGCGCCAGCGTTGGGATAGCGACCGCCCCTAAAGATGGCAACACGAGTGGCTTATTACTTAAAGCAGCTGATCAAGCAATGTATCTTGCAAAACAACAAGGTCGAAATGGGTTTGCCTTCTTTGATGCGCAAATGCGTCAGGCTACCGAACAACGTATGCAACTACTCAAAGACTTGCGCATTGCTATTCAGAAACAACAATTTGAACTGTACTTTCAGCCGATTGTCGATATGCAGTCACGTCAAGCGATTAAGGCTGAAGCCCTGATCCGATGGCAACACCCAGAAAACGGCATTGTCAGTCCTGCGACTTTCATACCTCTTGCTGAAGAGACTCAGTTGATCTTAGAGATAGGTGAATTCATATTTGAGTCTGCCTGTCGAACACAAAAGAAATTACTGGCTGCAGAAAAGCAAGTACAGCTTAGTATTAACGTATCCCCAGTACAGTTTTCTTCCAAACATAGTCGCTTACTCGATTGGAAAACACATCTCGATGAGCTATCACTTAACGCAGAGCAATTTGTTATTGAGATCACTGAGGGCTTAATGATGAACGCACAACAGCGTACCCAATCACGCTTAACGCAGCTCTCAAAGCAAGGGTTTGCGCTCGCTCTTGATGATTTTGGTACTGGTTACTCTTCGTTAGCCTATTTGAAACAGATGGATACTGACTTTATCAAAATCGATAAACGCTTTGTCGATGGTATTGCCGAAAGCCCTGATGATCTCGCACTATGCGAAGCCATGATAATGATGGCCCATCAATTGGGCCTAAAAGTGATAGCTGAGGGCATAGAGACAGAGGCGCAACACCTGCAATTGCTTGCTGCAGGGTGTGATTTTGGACAAGGTTATTACTATGCCAAACCATTACCAGAGAAAGACTTTTTAGCGTTTATTAATAATGACTAACTCGCCACCATAAGCAGCTTTTAACGCTCCAGTAAACGCTTTAATAAAGTCATTAAAGCGTCAATTTCTATTGGTTTACCTAAATGCGCTGTAAAGCCAGAACCTAAGTACATTTTCACGTCCTGCTCCATTACATTCGCCGTTAAAGCCACTATAGGGAGTTTTGGCAATTGCTGCTTAATAATCTGACAGGCCTGAACGCCATCCATTTCTGGCATTTGAATATCCATTAAAATCAGGTCGTAATGCTGACTCGATGCCATTTGAGTGGCTTCGAGCCCATTTTCAGCAAAACTAATACTCGCCCCTGTTGGCGTCAGCATGGCGCCAATGACCAAGCGATTTACTTGGTTATCTTCAGCAACCAATATTTTAAAGTCCTGTAGATCAGGTAGATCGGCATGAACCTCTTCTTTTTCATTCACTTTATCTGCAGAAACGGCTTTTAACGGAAGCATAATTTTAAATGTGCTGCCTTTTTGTAATTCACTCGTTACAGTAATTTCGCCCCGCATCAGATCAACTAACTGTTTTGAAATCGACAGCCCTAATCCTGTCCCGCCATATTTTCTTGTCGTTGAACTATCTGCCTGCTCAAATCGATTAAATAAGCGGTTCATTTGCTCTTGGCTTAGCCCAATACCAGTGTCTGTGACCTCTATACATACATTGTCTTTATTAAGTGCAAACACATGCACTGTGATTGCTCCTTCAGAGGTAAACTTAATGGCATTAGACACCACATTCTCTAATACCTGTTTAATACGAGTGCTATCACCTTCTCTGTACTGCCAAAAATCAGCCTCAAAGTCACATGTTAGTGTTAATTCTTTTGATTTAGCCGCTCGAGCTTGGTTTCTGAGCACTTGATTAACTAGCACTTTTACAGAAAAAGGCGCTGTTTCAATTGCAACTTTACCGGCTTCTAATTTTGAGAAATCTAAAATATCATTCAAAATCGCCAACAGTGAACGACTTGAGCTAAGTGCATTACTAACTAATTCATTATGTTTTTCACTCAGCGCGGATTTTAATAACAGTTGCAAAGTACCAAGAATTCCATTCATAGGTGTGCGAATTTCATGGCTCATATTCGCCAAAAACTCACTCTTAACTTTATCTGCGTGTTTTAGCTCAACCACTAACTCTTCTAATCTAGCAGTTTGTTTATCTACTCGAACTCTCAGCTGTTCATTAAAGCCAGCTAAAATCATAGTAAATGACATGCCCAGAGCAGCAACAATTAAACCTATAGTGAGTGTTAACCAACTTAACCAGTCTTTATTGTTATTTTCAAAAACTTCGGTGCTTTCAAAACTTAATTTCCAACTACGGCCAAACCAATCCAATTGATATTCTGTTGTAAAGTGTAAATCATGCTCATTGTGCGCAGTTTCAGGTGTATAGCTATACCAAGTATCCTGTTTAGATAAGTCACTTAAGGTATAACTAAAGCTATGCTTGTATCGACTGGTCGATAAAATGCGCTCAACAATCACGTCTATTTCAAGAACGACTTCGCTTAGCCCCAATAATTTGTTTGGATCGTTTTTATCGTAAACAGGAAAATAAACGACATTACCCGTCGCTTTGTTAGTTTGCTGCGCCAAAACTAAAGGTGCTGTGGCGATAGGAATATGCTGCTTTATCGCTTTTGCCGCAGCGACTCCTGCAATAGGATGACTATAAACATCTAGTCCAACTGCAGGGGCATTAACGTTATAAGGGGCAATAAAACTAATGGGTAAGAGCGTGTCGCCAATGTCATTGCTACCCGGTGCCTGTTTGATTTTTGCATCTGATATGCCCGCCATTTGCAATTTCTTTTTCCAAGCCGCAACTTCATTTGCTGGCACATATTCTACCCAACCCAAGGCTCTGTATAACTCGAAGTTGTCGCTTAAGAAGTCACTATAATGTTCAAACTCATTGATTTTCATAGCATGACCGGTTTGCATCAGCACACCTAAAGCTTTTAAATCATTTTCTACTGAGTTCTTCAATAGCTGCATAGAGACGAGTTTTTGTTCAGTGATATTGGCAAAACGGCTATATAAATTGTCGAAGTATACGGTTCTCGAATAATTAAAAGTCCAACAAACGGTAATAAAGAGTAAGAAGGCCGAGGCTAAGATCCACCTTTTATGACTCACTTCGCTATAGCGCTTGCTTTTAAATAAAAAAGTACAAATCGGTAAAAAGAATAGTACCCCAACCGTATCACCTACCCACCAGGTAAACCACACGAACAATAAACTGTCTGAGTGAATAAATCCTTGTTGTAATAAACTCCAAGCCCCTAGGGAAGAGGACACGATACTCGCGATTGGACCAGCTAGCAGCAATACTTTGATTAAGGTTTCGGCATGTTGAAAATTTAAAGGAAAACGACAAAAGCGCTTTATCAAAGAGTAAGCAAAAATGCATTGCAACACAGCCCCAGCGCTGCGCAACGCATTCCAAAACAAATTAGATATTTCAAAAGGTGAGCTAAAGAAGCCAGAATTATAAGTATTTACAAGCAAAGTACCGATAAACAACGGCAATAGTGAAAAACGCCCAAATGCTAACAGGCAAGCGATCGACCAACCAGCCGCAGGCCAAATCGCACTCGCAAAGCCAGGTTCAATATTAAACAGCGTGCCAAACAAGCCTAACAGAAAACAACTCAAGGCAATGCCTATAAAAAATACCCCTTTGGTTGTTAACGATGAGGTTTCTACGCCTTCGGCTTTTAGCATAAACATAAATACATAATTTCAGACATTATAAAAACATAGCATAACTTATCAGACAAAGCGGTGTTTTACATCAAAGTGTAAAAACACAAATTGTATACAATATTTATTTCCGCTATTATCTGGCTTCTATTTTACTAAACAGAATCCCGTCATGCGTATCACACTCATTATTCTTTGTTTGTTGGCCACACTTATGGGCTGTCAGTCAAAAACCATACACACTGTAGAGGACACTCCAATGACCCTAGATAATTTAGCAGAACAATATGTCAAATTAACGCTAGCTGTTGGTGAACATCACCCTTACTACATCGATGCTTATTATGGTCCCAATGAATGGCGTACAGGCGAGAAACGTCCATTAACAGAGTTAAAAGCTGATATCACAGCATTACTTGAACAACTTAATCGTATTCAAAGCTCACCAGAGTTGGCACAACGTAAAGCATTTTTACAAGTTCAAACTAAGTCTATGCTTACTTTTATTCAGCTTATTAATAAAGAGCATATTAGCTTTGATGATGAGTCGCTTCGTTTATACGATGCCGTTTCTCCAAACATTACAGAAGTCGAATTAGATAAAGCACTTGTTCAATTAGACACAATGCTACCGGGCTCAGGATCTGTCAGCGAGCGCATGAATCAGTTTATTGAGCAGTTTGTGATCCCTACCGACAAACTTGATAGCGTATTTAAAGCCGCAGTGGCTGAATCTCGTAAAAGAACCAAACAATACATTGAGCTTGAAGATCAAGAAAGTTTCACTATTGAGTATGTACAAGATAAGGTGTGGAGTGGCTATAACTGGTATAAAGGCGATAGTTTTAGCCTCATTCAAGTAAACACTGATTTTCCTATTTACATTGCGCGTGCTGTTGACCTAGCCAGTCACGAAGGATACCCGGGGCACCATGTATTTAACTCTCTGATGGAAAAACATTTAGTTAATGGCAAAGGATGGATTGAATACTCGGTTTACCCGCTGTTCTCGCCAATGTCACTGTTAGCCGAAGGCAGTGCCAATTATGGTGTAGATGTCGTATTCCCTCATGCCGAACGCATTCAATTTGAAAAAGACGTGTTATTTCCACTGGCTGGATTAGACGCCAGCAAAGTCGAAATTTACTATCAAGTACAAGAAGTTAAACAACAATTGTCGTATGCAGATAACATGGTTGCAAAGCGTTATTTAGATGGCGAGATTAATGACCAAGAAGCCGTAGAGCTATTGGTAAAATACACCTTAGTCACCGAGAAAAAAGCACAGCAGCGACTGGGCTTTATCAAGGCAAATCGCGCGTATGTGATCAATTACAACCTTGGTCAAGACATCGTTAAAGACTATATTGAAAAACAAGCAAAAGCTGGCACTCACGCTGAGATATGGGCACTGTTTAGCGAACTGCTCGCCAACCCTAAAACGGCCAGTATGATGCAATAAAAGTAATTAAATCTTATTGTAGAAGCTGCCATTGGCAGCTTTTTTATTGCTCTTAATTCCACTTTTATCTCTCGTACTCCTTTAAAAAACTAGTATTCAAAGCACGCCAATCCAGTTGCTCTTAAAATGCAGCTTTACAAAATAGTACAAGTGAACTATTTTAAAAAATAACACTTGTACTATTTTTGGTTTCCTATGAAATTTAACTATTTTCACAACAAACAAAGTCGCTTTGGTTTGCATAGTTTCACGCGCGCACTCTCTGGAGGACTAACAAGTCTGTCACCTAAAGTAAGTCTTTCTCTGGGTAAAAAACTATTATTAAACCCATTTGGTAAACGCAGTTATGCCTTTAAAGCATTACAGCCGTTAGAGGTTCACAATATCAACACTTCACTTGGCGATGCTCATGTTGCAGTATTTGGTGAGGGTCGTGAATTGGTCATTGTCAGTCATGGCTGGGCCGATAATAGCTCAGGGTTTGAAGCCATGATCGCTCACCTACTCACACAAGGGTTTAAAGTCGCAGCTGTAGATCATGTCGCACATGGGAAATCATCAGGAAAGCACACTCACTTGCTGAACTTTATCGAAACACTGAGCGAAACAGTTCAATACTTCGAGAAAAACAATCAACAAATACATGCCATTGTTGCCCATTCAATGGGCGCAGTAGCAACGCTCAATTTGCCAATGGATTTACTCAAACATAAAAAGTTAGTACTAATCGCGACACCGATTAATTTCTTCGAATTGATGTTTGAAAAAGTCGATAAAGCAGGCATTTCAACTAAGCTACTCACTCATGTACTCGAAAGCATAGGTAAGCAATTTGGCAGAGATTGGCAAAGCCTATGCCTCAGTCAACACACAGAGAAACTGTCAGACAATATTTATTTTGTACACGATGAGCACGATAAATATGCCAGCTATCAAAGTGTGTCTGAATATTTAGCTGCACAAAAACCCTCGCTATTCACAACCCAAGGGCTTGGTCATAGAAAACTTTTAGGGGATACTAAAGTGATTGAACATATCAGCAAGGTGATCACTTCTTGAGTAGCAAAGGCGAACGCACCCGTAATGAAATCTTAAAGCAAAGCATTATTTACAGCAGCCAATTCGGTTTGGCTGATGTTACGATAGGCAGTGTTGCCAAATTATGCGGCTTATCTCGTACAGGCGTTATTTCACATTTTAAGAATAAAGAAGACATGCAGATCGCCATTTTGCAATATGGCGAAACGCTATTCATTGAAAGGGTGATCACGCCTGCACGATGTGAAGCGCCTTTAGATCATCTACTTAAATTGCTCGATTGCTGGAGTACCTGGATCAACGATATGTTTAACGATCCTAAAATGAGCTGCCCGTTTATTAAAGCCGTTGTTGAATTTCAAAACCGCCCTGACTCGCAAGTAAGAAGCTTTGTTATCGCCCAGCAAGAACGCCTGCTAGGCTACCTTACACACCGCATTGAACGCTGTATTGAACAGAAAAAGTTCTCATCAAATATTCCGAGCCATGTCATTGCTTATGAGCTTTATAGTTTATATTTAGGCCATGCCATCACCAAGTATACGCTTTCTGAGAGCGCAGCCGGGGGGCTATTTAAGCAAAGTGTGTTAAGGCTGATAGAACAATACCGAGCGTAAATTCACGTAATAACAATCCTCAGTAACACTTAATCATTTTGAGGATTGGTATAAGAAATTAAATTAATCTGCTTATCAGAATAATTTACAACACCTAAAGCAGGTTTTCCGTGATAGTTTATACTCTAATTTTCTCAGCTTATTTTCTATGTTTAGGAAAGATAAGCTCTTATTAGACAAACAACAATAATCACAAGGGCGTGCTTAATATGTTGAGTACAGAGTCATTCATAGCGACTTTTTCTAGGCGCTACAAAATCGCACTGCTCGTTATCGCACTGGCAATGACTACCTCATTTTTCATACTCAACACACAACAGGCTAAGCAAGAAGCTTATGCCAACATTATTAATATCGCCGGCGAGCAGCGAATGCTATCGCAGCGTACCGCGCTACTGGTACATCGAATTCAGCCCATCATCTCCTCCTCAGAAAAACTGCGTTTCGAGCTTTCACTGGTTACAGAGAAGCTATTAAAGAACCAAGATTTTCTAAAGGATAAGTTTTCAGCTACTAATAGCGAATTTAAGCAACGGCTCGAACAACACTTCGAAAGTACATCATTGCCAGCACGAGTTACGCAATATACAGAATTAGCTTTAGGTGTTTTAAAAGCCCCTACTCAAGAAAACTTAGCCAACTTTACTCAATTTAATAACGACTTATTATTAACCGACCTCCACCATACCGTGGTGCTCTTTGAACAAGCTGCTTTGGCACAAAACACGACCTTACAAAGAGTTAATCTGGCCCTGTGGGTCATTTCGCTATTGCTCATTGTCTTTCTCATTTTCGCTATATTCAGACCCACTCAAGCTTGGCTTTCTAACACTTATAAAAGTTTATTGTTAGAAAAGAGGAGGGTTAAAGACGTGCAGTTTGCTATCAATCAACATGCCGTTGTTATGCGCGTTGATAAGCATACCAATCTACTTTTTTATAATGACAAATTTACTCAGCAGTATGGTTTCGAAAAGAAAGAGCTCCTTGGAAAAAGTGTAAAAGCTTTACACAGTGGTATCCACAATCAAGCATTTTACGACACCGTAACTAACGCCATAAAAAATCGTGAAGTGTGGCAAGGCGAAATTTGCAATAAAGCCAAAGATGGCCGCCTTTATTGGTTCGACACCAGTATTGTGCCTATCAAGCACATTGAAAATGAAGTTGATAGCTCTATCATCATTCAACACGACATCACTGAAAAGAAACGTACGCTAGAAGCGCTCACTCACATTCATCAAATCACCAGTGATTCGGCACAATCTCTCGACGAAAAAATAGAGCGTTTGTTAGTGTTAGGCAGAGATATTTTTAATTTGCCTCTAGCCATTATCAGCAACATAGACGAAGCAAATAATACTTATTTAGTTAAATATGCCTCAACCCCTAATGGGGCAATTAGCCCCGGCGCGGTATTCGAGTATCAACACTCTTATTGCCTTCATACCCTTAATGCAAATCACGCTATTGCCTATCATCATGCAGGGCAGAGCGATATTGCCACACACCCTTGTTATGAAAATTTTGCACTAGAGAGTTATATTGGCTGCCCGCTAGTAGTGTCAGGCAAGCGCATAGGGACGCTTAATTTCTCGAGTCCTGAAGTCACCCCGCACGCCTTTACCCAAACTGATCTCGAAATTGTGCAATTACTGGCCCATTGGATCAGCCATGAGTTTATGCGTGAAGAACAAGAAAACAAATTGCTTTCACAGCAACAACTCATGACGCAAATGAGTGAACAGGCCAATATAGGGGCTTGGGAAGTCGATTTAGTTGCAGAAAAAGTATATTGGTCAGACATGACCAAACAAATACACGAGGTAGAAGCTGATTTTGAACCACAGCTGAGCACAGCCATCAACTTTTATAAGCCTGGGTTCAGTCAAGAACGTATTTCAGAACTAGTTGCTCAGTCGATGCAAACCGGCGAGCCCTACCAAGAAGAACTGCAAATTATCACAGCCAAGGGCAATGAAGTCTGGGTTGAGGCCAAAGGGCAAACGGAGTTTCGAGACGGCCAGTGTATTCGCATGTTCGGCTCATTCCAAGATATTACCGAACGCGTCGAAGCGCAAAACAAACTGAAGTTCAGTAATCAAAGGCTCGAGTTTGTTTTAGATTCTACCGGCGTCGGCATTTGGGATTGGGAAATTGATTCGGGTAAAACCACCTATAACGAGCGCTGGGCAAATATTTTGGGGTACAAACTCAGCGAATTGGAACCTACTGACACGTTAACTTGGGTCAACCTAGTACACCCTGAGGATTTTAAATACTCAGAGCATGCACTGCGAGAACATTGGAACCGAGAGAATGAGATATATCTGTGTGAAATTCGCATGAAACACAAACTCGGTCACTGGGTCTGGATATTAGATACTGGTCGTGTGGTGGAATGGCACATTGATGGCTCGCCAAAACGCATGATAGGCACCCATTTAGATATCAGTGCCTCTAAGCAAGCCGAGCAAGATATCCAAGATAAAAACGAGCGTATGGCACTGGCCGCCGACTCTGCTGGTATTGGTATCTGGGACTATAACCTGGTCGATAACACCCTCACTTGGGACAGTTGGATGTTTAAACTCTATGGCGTAGCCGAGTCCGACTTTTCCGGTGCCTATGACGCTTGGGAAAGTGGTTTACATCCTGACGATAAAGTCGCAACAGAAGCGTTATTACAACGCGCCATCGAATATGATGAGAAGTTTGACACCCAATTTAGGATCATCTTACCAAATCGACAAGTTCGTCATATTAAAGCCTCAGCCATCAATAAAGTGAATGCTGAAGGCCAAGTAACCAACATGATAGGCGTGAATTATGACGTAACTGAGCGCGTAGAGTATGAGCATGTGTTGCAACAAGCGAAAACAGCCGCCGAAACAGCAGTCATAGCCAAAAATGAGTTCTTGGCCAGTATGAGCCATGAGATCAGAACCCCCATGAACGGGGTCATTGGGATGCTTGATTTACTTAAAAGTAGTCAGCTGTCAGATGAACAACATCATCGCGTTGCAATTGCGCAAAGCAGTGCAAATTCTCTATTAACTCTGATCAATGACATTCTCGACTTCTCTAAGATTGATGCCGACAAACTCGAGCTAGAAAACATTCCATTCAATCTAACCACTATGCTAGGAGACTTGTGTGAATCCTTTGCCATGACGATTGAATCCAAAGGTTTAGAGTTAATACTTGATACCACTGAACTTCCAAACAAACTCATCGTGAGTGATCCTGGTCGGATCCGCCAAGTGCTGACTAACCTGATTGGTAATGCCATTAAGTTTACTCATCAAGGTGAGATACTCGTTTCTGCGCACCTTCAAGGTGAGCGATTAGACACGCAAGAGCTGATATTAAAAGTCAAAGATACCGGCATTGGTATTGCGCAAGACAAACAAGCGCATGTCTTCGAAACTTTCAGCCAAGCTGACTCTTCAACCACCCGAAACTATGGTGGAACAGGACTTGGCTTAGCCATTGTGAAAAAGCTATGTAATCGAATGGATGGCTCAATCTCTTTGCAAAGCAAGCTTGGAGAAGGCAGCGAATTTACTTGTGTATTAAGAGTCTCTAGCTGCGAGAAAAATGATACGACAGTGCCTGATGTCGATATTTCTTCACTACATATCTTAGTTGTTGATGATAACGAGACCAATCGAGAAATTCTCGATAAACAACTCTCGCAATGGGGCGCTCAAGTGACCACCTGTAAAAGCGGTGAGGATGCCATTGGGCTGTGTACACCTGTGCCCAATACTAAACACAGCAGGTTTGATATTGCTATTTTAGATATGCAAATGCCTAGAATGAATGGGGTTCAGTTGGCTGAGAAACTGCAAAAACTCGAAAACTGTCAGCAAATGCAATTGATAATGATGACGTCTATGCAAACTCGAGGTGATGCACAATATTTCGCAAAATTAGGGTTTAAGGGGTATTTTCCTAAACCGACAACTCATCAAGATTTAATTAGTGCCCTGAAAATTATTTCAGATAAAGGCGCCTCATTAGAAAAAGCTAAACCCCTAGTCACACATCATTATATTAATGAGCTACAACACGCCAAAGAAACTCACCAAACTCGAGAGCATGAATGGTTAACAGCGCTTAAGATACTCTTGGTTGAAGATAACCCTGTGAACCAAATTGTCGCCAAAGGCGTGCTGAAAAACTTAGGACTAGAATGCGACTGTGCTGAAAACGGCCAACAGGCTTTAACGCAACTTAAATCACAAGCAACGCCCTATGATGTCATCTTGATGGATGTACAAATGCCCGAAATGGATGGCTTCCAAGCTACACGTCTCATCCGACAGGGTGAAGCGGGTTTACACCATCAATCTACCTATATCATTGCCATGACAGCCAATGCGATGAAAGGTGATAAAGAAAAGTGCTTAGATGCGGGAATGAATGAATATATTGCCAAGCCAATCAACTTAAATGCGTTGAAAACAGCCCTGCTTAGCACAAATACAAGGTCATCAATGGGCTCAAGTCTCAAATAAAAACGCCCACTCATGGTGGGCGCTTGGTCGTTCTTTACTTCGAGGCTTATCTATTAACGAATTGACTGTACGATAAAGTCCAGTACATCATCGCCAGATGGTCGATAGCTCAAATCAAATAAAGGCGTCGGTTTATTTACTAAGCCACGCTCTACCACTTCATTGGTAATCGCAAAATCAAGTAACCCTGTTTTGCCCACCAGCAAGTTATCGAGCGACTGCGTTTTTGCCAGTTCAACGATATCTCTAAAGCCACTGAGATAGAGATAATCTTTGGTGAACCCACCACCCCGATAAACACGGGTTGTTAAGGTAAAGGCAAACTCTCTGTCTAACTCAAACTCACTCACTAAAGTGTGGAAGGTTTTCACAAAGTCGCGATGCTTGAGCATATAGTTCACGGCGATAACACGCAGTGCCAAAGTTTGCAGGCGCGATAGTGTTAAACTCCCCGAACAATACTCACTGTAGATTGCTAAACCTTCTTGAGTATGAGTATTACCTGACAAACCTAACCCAAACACCTTCAGCGGTTGCTTTTTAGCATTCAGCGTCGTCACCATATGAATGCCTAACTCATGAAAAGCAAAAGCATGAATTTCTTTTTCGGTAAAACTGGCGTCTCGGTTAACCAATAACAACGCTTTATCGTTATTGACCATGGCCTTAGCAACTATTTTTGCCGACTTTTCGATGCGACAGTTTAAGCCCCACTCTTGCGCCTGGGCTTTAAAGCAAGCGATTGCCTCATCCGCATTCAGCACTTTTTCACTTTCATCAGTTTGTGGCTTTAAGTGCAGTAAGAATCGTGCATTCGCAATGTCTTCTTCACTCGGCTCGCCATAGTATTTTAATGAGTTATACATAAACTCATCGGTACCTATGGTGGCCAACAAATCAATTTTGTTCGCCAAATTATCGATGATATGACGATACAACTGCTGAATATCGGCATCGAGAATATTATCAACCGGTAATTTATAGAGCTTTTCTCTGAACTTATAAGGGTTTAGATCTAGCTGCTTATAGTTAAAACTCGGCGCAATATAGCTATTTTTCAAAAACTTTTTACGCTGCGCTTGCAGGTTTACTGGGTTAATAAAGTTCAGCGTTTCAATATGACGACATAACGAGAATAGCGCTTTATCAACTTCTAGTACCTCAGGGCTGATACTTGAAGACAGCATATCGGCTTTTTGCATGCGTTTTTTACTGCCAAAACGGCGAATAAAATACGCAGCGGTTTCAGAGATAGCACTCTTAAAGCCTGCTTTTAACTCTTCAAGCACCAAAGGATAAACATCGCCCGATGTTTCATCCATAAAGACTTTTTTGACTTCTGTTGGTAACACTAGGGTGTTATCAAAGTGTGCATTCACATGACTTATTAAATAACCACGACCGTGAAACACTTCGTCTGTTGCAGCACGCACTGATAAGTTAGGCAATTCAATCTTGTTCAATTGCTTCTCAAAGTGCTTAACCACACTGCCCCAACGCTCGACATCAATTTGCCCAGAGCCAATATTAAACGTCGGCGTGTCTTTTTCGATGCGCTTGTAGTTGTACGAGTGAATATCAAACACAATTGCTCGACTAAACAGTGACTCTACTTTAGCAATAATCGCTTCAAGCACATTATAAAAAGACTCATGTTTAGCTTGGCTAATTGCACGCTGCTTCGCACTTAAAGGCTTTTGCCACACCTGTTTATTCCACGCCGTTTTAAAATACGTAGACAGAGTTTTGGCACGATTTAAGTCGTATTCAAAACGCGAGTCGTTCCCTATCAACTGAATAGGAAACGACGAGATCAACTCATCGGTATAAGGATCTTCTTCGAAAAAGCGTTCATCTTTACTGAGCATAAAGGTTTTTTCGAGATCTTTACGTAAACGGTGGCCGTTATGAATGGCCGCACAGATCACCGGCGTATATTCATCAATTTTAATAATAAAGGCGCCGCCTTCGACTTCAGCGTGAAAGCTCTCACCCTTATTAATTTTCGCGATGCACGCCTGCTCAGACAGCGTTAGCATTTTCGATTACCTGTCTGAATTCAGTTTTACGATTGCGTACTAACTCTTTGGCATGCACGACGCTTTCAACAAAATCAATTACCTGCGCTTGTAATTTCACACGGTTTAATTTGTTGATACGTACAATGCCACCTGGGCTTAATACATTCACTTCAATCAACTTACCGCCAATGACGTCGATACCAGTAAAATAAAGGCCATCGCGAACCAGTTTAGGGCCAATGTACTTACACAGCTTTTTCTCTTGCTCTGTCAGTTTATGTTTCACAACTCGGCCACCCGCATGCACGTTTGAACGAAGATCACCTGTTGCTGGCACACGCTTCATAGCACCAATTGGTTCGCCGTTGAGCATCATAATGCGTACATCGCCTTCTTCTGCACCTTCAACGTAATCTTGTAAAATAACGTAGTTCTCACCTTTACCATGCTCATCACCGCCGATATAAAAATCGAGTAGCGATCTAAAGCTTTGACGTGCGGACTTTTCAATGACAATTACACCGCGACCGCCAAACCCATCAAGTGGCTTTAAGATCATGCGATCGCTGTCAGACTCATCAAAAATACGCTCTAAGTATTCGCGGTTTTTTGATACGTGTGTTGCCGGAATAAACTCGCTCTCAGTATCTTGGAAAGACGCCGTATAGATTTTATTGTTCGCTATACGTAAACCATCTAAGTCATTCATAATGAAAGTATCACCGCGCACTGAGTCTAAGAAATTCAGTGCTAAGGTATCTAGCGGTGGGTTGGCACGCATGATAATGGCATCAAAACCAGCAAGCGGCAGTTGAGTACGCTTTAAATCGGCATTTTTGTAAAAACTCACGACATTGTCAGAACACTTTGTTTTACGAGTAAATACATCACAGAATGCACTCGCCACACTGTCGCGAATAGTCAGGTTATTCACCGTTGACATGGCAACAGTATGACCGCGCTTAACACACTCATGTATTAAACGAAGTGTGGTATCTGTCTCAGGCTCAACACGATCCCAAGGGTACATAATAAAACAAATTTTCATGGCTATATGTCTTTAAGATTTTAAATACCTATCCTCCTAACTCGATATTATTAAGGACAGGTATATCAGTAATAGAAATAAAATTAGCCAGTCGAAACTGGCTAATTGGCAATCAGATATAAAGATTGGGTCGTATGATTAATCAGCTAAACTGAAGTCATTCCCCATGTCTTGCACAGTTCGGCCGCTGCTTCTTGAGAAGCTGTGACCCACTTTGCTTTTATCGATTGCTTTTAAGTATTTTTTCCAAAGCTTGGCAGCATGTAAGGTGCTCTCACCTTCGTCTTTCACCTGCGCTACAAATAATTGCTCTTCTTCATTTTCAGGTTGCAAGGTCTCATTCGCCAGTGCACTTAACGTATGGCCGTAGCTTTCTAAAAACTCAGCCTCTTTCAACGTAAAATGACCGCTTCTTGATAACCCGTGTGAAAATGAGTGGTCGCCATAAAACAGTGTTTTACCTTTACGAATCGTCGTATTCATATGTTCCCCTAAGTGGTTTGCCATATAACGGTTAAATAAAGTTAGATACAACTGATTAATCTATACCCAGCTTTTATGAACAAATTATTGCCAAGAGCAAAGAAAGCTCTTATTTGCGGAATGTATGTAAAAATCAACGAGAAGAAAAACAAAAAATATTTGTCGTGAAGATAATATTTATTTAAATTGAGGCCATTATGAGAAGAGAGCCATGACACATGGATATTAGAGTTTTTAAAACTTTTATTGCGGTTGCAGAAAATCGCCATTTTGGACGCGCGGCAGAAACATTATATATCACCCAAGCCGCTGTTAGCGCAAGAATAAAACAGCTTGAGGAGTTTTATAATACCTCTTTATTTATTCGTGAAAAAAATAACCTTCGCCTCACCCCTGCAGGTGAAGCTCTATTGTCACATGCACATTTGATGGTGAGTCAGATGGCGCAATCAAAAATCTCGCTCTCTATTGCAGCCATGCAGAAAAATACTTTCAGTGTCGCTGCTACACCCAATGTGTGGGATGCCTTCTTTAGCTCTCGCATCAAAGATATGTTATCGCTTTTTGGTGATTTGGTGGTCGCAGCCGATCTCTCTGTGCGCGAAGCGATCCAAAGAAAGTTAGAAGACCGCTCCCTGGATGTGGGCTTACTTACCGATCCGATCAAAGACAGCGACTTTTGCAATGAATTAATTGGTCATTTTGATTTATCACTGGTCGGCAGTCGTGCTGAGTTTGATGCCGAGGTAGAAGATTATGTATTGGTGGATTGGGGCATTACCTTTCAAAAAGAGCACGCTTTACACCATAAAGTCACGCCAACCTTTAAAACTTCTGCGGCTATGATTGCACTAGAAGTGCTACAAACTCAGGGAGGGTTTGCTTATTTACCCTACCCGCTGGTTCAAGAACTCATTGAAAGCGGCGAGTTATTTGAAATAGAAACACCACTACAAATTAAGCGACCGATTTATTTGGTGTACCGTAAAAACAACCCTCAAGAGCAATTGATTTCAGAATTTAAGGCGTTGTTTTCTAAGCTTCAGTAACGAAAATGGCTACTGAGATAAATTTACAACAATCTTGTGATAAATTTGTGAATAATTAGCCATAGTTTCGCGATAACTGTCTTGCACACTAGGTTTGTGTTTAACAAAACTAAAAGAGCAAGACATGAACAAAGCAACAAGTGCACTCATCGCAGGACTAACCTTAATGGCTGGCGGTACAGCAATGGCCGCCGATGTAGAAGTAAAAATTACCAACCTCACACAAGGTATTTATTTCACCCCGCTCCTTGTCGCCGCACACAGCAGTGACGCGCACCTTTATCAAGTTGGCAATAAAGCCTCTGAGCCATTACAAGCAATGGCTGAAGGCGGTGATATTTCAGGTCTTGCCGATGTATTGTCAGGCATCAATGCAAGCACCGCTGCAAACCCTGCTGAGGGCTTATTAGCACCGACCGCATCCACTATGGCCATGGTTGAAAGCTCAGATACCAATTCAACCCTGTCTATTGTCGCCATGATGTTACCAACTAACGATGGCTTTGTGGGTCTGGATGCATGGCCTATTCCAACAAAAGCTGGCACATATCATATTTACCTAAATGCCTATGATGCAGGCACAGAAGCAAACAACGAGCTGGTTGTTGATGGCTCTGGCGCGCCTGGCTCATTGGGTATTCCTGCCTCTCCGGGCATGGCACCGGGTACGCAAGGCAGTGGCGTAACCAATGAAGAAACTAACATGATGGTGCATATTCACCGCGGTAATTTAGGTGATGACGAGGCAACAGGTGGTAAAAGCGATTTACACAACACAGTACACCGTTGGTTGAACCCAGTAGCGAAAGTGACGGTAACAGTAAAGTAAGGGGCCTAACATGAAAGCACTCAAATTATGTGCGCCTGTATTTGCAGGCCTATTACTGGCAGGTTGTGGCAGTGACAACAATGATGTGATGTTAGAAACACCTATGCCAACGCCACCAGCTACAGAAGAAATTATGCTAAAAGTGACAGCGGTTAACCTCACTAACGGACAGCCACTTTCGCCAATCGGTATTGCACTACATAAAAAAGGACAATTTTGGCAAATCGGTGAATCTGCCAGCGCCGAATTAGAAACTTTAGCTGAAGGCGGGGATAATTCAGGGCTACTCGGATTAGATGTCGTCATGATGTCGAGTTCAGCAGATGCCCCACTTGCGCCTGGCGCAAGTCAAGAGTTAATGCTCACTACTGAAAGCCTTGAAGGCTATAAATTGTCTGTAATCACCATGATGGTGAATACAAATGATGGTTTTACCGGTCTTAATGCTATGGACGTATCAAACCTAGCAGAAGGCGACAGTATTTCTATGCGTACCCATGCGTATGATGCAGGTACCGAAGCGAATACCGAAGCACAAGGGACTATTCCTGGCCCTGCAGATGGTGGAGAAGGCTTCAATAGTGCCCGAGAAACCATGGATAAGGTCGCGATGCATCCTGGCGTTGTCGGTAATGATGACGGGCTCTCTAGCTCAGTGTTAGATAGCACGCATAAATTCGATAACCCACTGATGATGGTCACAATAACAAGAATGAAATAAGCCCTACATGCCCATTACACGGCGTGTAATGGGCATTGCAAAGTAAATAACAGCCTATTAAAGGCATGATTTACTTTAAGAGGGTTGAAATATGCAGCATAAAGTATTGGTCGTTGAAGACGACCTCGATATTGCAGGGTTAGTTCAAGTGCATTTAAAAGAATTAGCACTGGATGTTGAGCACGTAAGCGATGGGGAAAGCGCCATGGCAAAATTAATGCAAGACCATTTCGACATCGTACTACTCGATATTATGTTGCCTGGCATGGACGGTCTTAGTGTTTGCCGAGAGATCAAATCTCTATTTCCTCATATCAGCGTGGTATTACTAACCTCTAAAAGCAGTGAGATGGACAGAGTGATTGGTCTAGAGATCGGCGCCGATGACTATATTTGTAAACCTTTTAGCTATCGAGAATTCCAAGCAAGGATCAAAGCGCAGATCCGCCATATTAAATTGCTCAAAATGCAGCAACAGCCAACCGATACAATCGCAACAGCGCCAACTGCCTTGATGTTAGGCGCGCTGCAAATCGATACTGGAGGTCACGAAGTCTTTATCAATGATCAACTTATTGACCTCACAGCAACCGAATTTGATCTGATCCACTTCTTTGCCAAACACCCCAATCAAGTATTTTCACGTGCCCAATTACTCGAATCAGTTTGGGGCTATGACCACTCAGGTTACGAACATACCGTTAATTCACACATAAACCGTCTACGCAGTAAGTTAGGTAACTTATGCCAACAAGACATCATAGAAACAGTGTGGGGCGTGGGTTACAAACTTAACGCCAAATCATTGCAACAGGCATCATTATGATCCAATCTCTTTATCAGCGCCTCAGTCTGACCATTTCAACGGTGCTTTTCATCATACTCATTTCGTTTGTGACTTGGACACAATGTGTGTCTGAAGTGTCTCGATCTCAAGCTGAGCAAAAACTACATTTAGGCCTTGCGGAACACCTCGCCAATGACAACCCCTTGCTAAAACAAGGCGTTTACGACTATAAGGCCCTTGAAAGCCTATTTCATACCTTAATGGTACTGGGCCCGTCTTTTGAGTTTTACTTTGTCGATCCCAGCGGCAAATTAGTCACCTACTCCGCTAAACCTGGTGATATTAAAAAGCAAAGTGTCGATTTACGCCCTCTGTTACAGCTAATAGAAGAGCCACACAACTTACCGATTTTTGGCGATGATCCGCGCAGTTTTGATCAACAAAAAATCTTCTCTGTTGCACCGGTTTATAACAACGACACGCTTCAGGGGTATTTATATGTGATTATCGGCTCTTCAGCCTATGACTCTATTTTTACCCAGATCAGCAGTTCAGATCACTTGTTTCAACACTCGGCTGGTTTGTTGATCTTAGTGATCATTTTACTATTCGTAGCGGTACTACTCTTTCGCTATATAACCTCGCCTCTTAAGCAACTGGGTGACTTTATTCACAAAGCAGAAGAGGCGAAATTTGATTTAACTGAGTTGACTATGCCACAGTGGTCAAACTCTGATAACGAAGTCCACCAGCTTGGCAACAGTGTTAATCAAATGCTGGTGACCATTAATCAGCAGATGGCACAACTCACAGAACTCGACTCGCAACGTCGTCAATTATTGGCCCACCTCTCTCATGATTTGCGTACTCCGCTTGCTTCATTGCAAGGTTACTTAGAGTTAATTGAAAAACAGCATGCTAAGCCTGAGCAACAGATGCATTACCTGCAAGTTGCGCTCAAGAATTGCACCCAATTGAAAAGCTTGATCGACCAAATATTCGAGCTTGCACACCTTGAATCAGGTCATGCCAATGTACAATTTGAAGTGTTTAATTTAGGTGAATTGATTTATGACATTTTGGCAAAGTTCGCACTAAAAACTGAGCAAGCCAACATTACTTTAACTGTGCAGCCCAAAACCTTTGATGCCCAAGTTTACTCTGACATCGCTAAATTAGAGCGGGTGCTAACGAACTTGATTGATAACGCCATTCGACATACGCCGTCTGGAGGAAACATCACCATTGAAGTCAGCGAACACAATAAACAATATACGTTAGCTGTGCGAGATACCGGACTGGGTATCAATGCCAAAGAGCTGCCTTATATCTTTGAAGCCCGTTACAAAGCAAGCAACAGTCAGGGCTGTAAAAAGACCCATGCGGGTCTAGGGTTGGCGATAACCTCTCGGCTTATTCGTTTGTTAAAATCAGAGATCAAGGTTGATAGCGAATTAGGCAAAGGCACTGAATTTACCTTTGCTGTGCGTAAAGCCACAGATGCACTTAATTAGCCTGAACCTGGATTGATTTAATTAAACAACTTTCTTAGCTCGCTGGGCGTCATACCCGTCCAGCGTTTAAAGTTACGGCGAAAGTTTGTCACATCTGCATAATCTAGTTGTTGCGCAACCTGTTCATTTGAACAACCCCGCTCACTTATATGGATCACCGCTTGCTGCTTTTGCAGCTGATCTTTCAATACTTGCAAACTGGTATTGTGGGCTTTCAACTTCCTTTTCAAAGTTGCAACACTCACCCCTAATCGCTCACTAAGCTCAGTTGCAGATTGCTTGGGGTTCAGAGCAAGCAATGAACAAACATACTGTAAAAACCCGACATTATTTGCTGAATATTTTGATTGTTGTAAATAGAAACCACGCATAGTAGTTAGCGCCAAAGTCTGCGGCCGATATAAATAAGAGGTGGGAATACTCACCATAAAACAAGGCTGAGAAAAGTGATATTGCAGCTTTAAATGCGCTTGATACTGCTCTACATGCTCAGGCTGAATATAGGGTAGTTTAACCGTGATCTGACTTACCATATCAAAGCGCCATCGACATAATTGATCAATCGAAGCAACTAGAAACTCTGACATAAACTGCATACAAGACTCTGAAACTTGGGCTATCGCTGGGTTAATAACAAAATGACGAGCATGTGCACTAGAGTAACTTTGGAAAAACATGAGTGGCCAAATTTGCGCTTGTCTGACTTGTAAAACTCGACTCATATCAAACAGGTTGCGGCAATTCAACAGAGCTTGAAATGCCGCATTCGGTTGGCTAAATAACCAATGCTGCGCTAATAAAAAACTCACACCATCGTGGCGCAAATACTTATGTACATTGTCAAAAATTTGTGCGACTTGCAGAAAGCTCACTTGCTTATTGGAGTGATGAAGATCTTCGTAAAACAGACGACTACCTTTAAGCAATTTATGGCTACTCACCCCTCTTTGCGCAGCTATTTCAATCAACGGTAATAACATTGCTTGCATCGCTAAACAGGGGCTATTATTTTCAAACACGTGTTTCATGCAGCCACCGCTTTGAGGGCATTTAAGCTTTGATTCAAACGCTGTAATAAGTTCGCTTGATCGTCATCTTTACGCGCTGCCATACATTGCCATTGCACACCTTCAAACCCCAACGCGCTGTTTTGATTATCATAAGGGATATGACTGGCAACCATGTTCGCCACCTGTTCGATCACGGCGTGTGCCTCCACTAAGTCAGTATTAGGCAACAACACAATAAACCTATCAGAGGCATAACGACAGGCCAGATCGGACTCCCGCAAGTTGAGCGTTATGATCTGACCAATATCTGAGAGCAAACTGTTACCTCTTACCCCGCCATGTTTGCGATTAAAATCACCAAACCCTTTGATATCAAGTAACGCCATACAAAATCCAGTATCGCTGTCTCGATACGCTTGTAACTCGCGCGCTACCTGTTTTTTCATATAATCAGCACGGTATAAACCAGTGATAAAGTCTGTTAAGCCATGCTCTCGGTAAAAACGCTCTTTCTTTTGCAAAAGATGATTTAATACCTGTTGCTCGTGATACCAGTAATACATCGCCAGGCTCATTAGCCCCATCCCTAAAGTCGCAGGTAACGCCTCTAAACTCGTTAACCAGTCATATTCAAGATCAAAGCGATAAAATTCATCTAAGAAGTCGAGCAACAAAGAAATGTGCAAGGCACTCAAGCCAAAAAATAATAAGTTAGTTACCTTACCTTTGGGCCGAGTCAAAAGGGTCGCGAGCAACCAAATCAATGTCATCGCAGCTATTCCCCCCTCACCAAAGCAATCGATCCAGTCAATTTCACTGCTTGGTTTAGTCTGACCCAAGATACTCACCATACAAATTGCAGAAATAATCAACAGGCCTAACAACAATAACAGCCGAGTGTGGAGCTTAATAAACGAATAGGTCATAAAGATAAATACATAAAAAGAAAGTCATACCATGCTACAGCGACATGGTTTTTATCATAGGGTCACTTTAGCTCAGTAAAGGCGTGAAAATTATGACAACCCTCACCTTTTTTTGTGGTTTTCATCAGGTTTTACCTGCCAAAACTAGAATTTAGGGGGTCATATTGGCTCAATTTAACAAAAAACACCGACTAAAAACCTCGATTTTAGCGAATTTGAACTACTTTGCTTTTGCTCTGACATATTTCTTTCATCTGAATTCTCTAGCTTTGCCTGCGTTATCACATAAGTAGCAAAACAGATAACAAACTCGACTCCCTGTGCAAACTGAGAAAACAGCAATGAAAACACATAAACCGTCTAGATTTACTCGTTCTAAAATCGCATTAGCGACCACTTGTGCATTATTAAGTTCACACGCTTTTGCCAATACCCTTGAAGGCCGTATTACCGATGCCAATAATTCGGTGTACTTTGAAGGGGCCAAGATCAGCATAAAAGAATTAAACCGCACCATTAGCTCTGAGCGCGATGGTCGATTTCGCTTAACAAACCTGCCTGCTGGTCAATATACCTTGGTCGTGGATTATCTAGGCGCGAAAAGTGTCGAACGTCAAATCACCATCAAAGAGAATGAAGTACTCACTCAACGTATTGCACTTGAGAACCAAGACGCCTACATCGAAGATGTCATTGTGGTGGGTCAACGCGCAGGACAAGCTGGCGCGCTTAATCGCCAGAAAAATGCCATGGGCGTAAAGTCTATTGTCAGCAGCGATTCTATAGGCCAGCTTCCCGACCAAAATGCGGCTGAAGCGTTACAGCGTTTACCCGGTATGTTTATTCAGCGGGACCAAGGCGAAGGCCGATTTGTTGGCATTCGTGGTATCGATCCCAGCTTGAACAATGTCACCATCAATGGCGCAAATGTGCCCTCAACTGAATCTGGCGTTCGTAGTGTCGCCATGGATGTGATCCCAAGTGAGCTGGTGCAAAGCCTTGAAGTCAGTAAAACCGTTACCCCAGATATGGATGCCAGTGCCATAGGTGGCAGCATCGAAGTAAAAAGCTTAAGTGCCTTTGACCGTGAAGGTCAAAGCTACAGCGTGAGTGCACAAGCCACTTACAACGAACAAGTTGAAGCCACCAGCCCTAAGCTCTCTGCCAGCTTTACCGACGTTTATACCCTTAACAAACAGTTTGATCTGGGTATAGCCACAGCCCTATCTTGGTCTGAACGAGAATTTGGCTCGCACAATATGGAGACCGATGGTGGCTGGCAAATGCTCGAGCTTGAAACCGACAATGGTGAAGAAGTAGAACTATTTGGTGCTGAAGAAATTGAACAACGCCACTATAAAATTAAACGAGAACGACTAGGCGCAGCCCTAAACCTTGATTTGCACAGCAATGATTTCAGCAAATACTACCTGCGCACACTGTATAGTGAGTTTTCTGATGATGAGTTCCGTCTACGTAATGAATATAAGTTTGATAAAGGCGAATTAGTTTCTGGTCAGTTTAACAACACAAGCGCACAATTTAGTGGCGCAGAAATGGATCGTGACACCAAAGACAGATATGAGTCGCAAACCATTTTGTCATTAGTAACAGGTGCCGAACACCAACTAAGCGATTGGTTTGTGGAGTATAGCGTGGGGTATTCGAAGTCTTCTGAAGAAGAGCCCAATCGCATTGATGCCGATTTTGCGGGAGAAGACTTTACACTCGGCTACAGCCACTTAGGCCAAGCCCCTGCCCTGACACAATCAGCCAATGCCCACCTGCTAGAAAACTTCGAATTAGATGAGTTAGTTTGGGAAAACAACAATACCGAAGATGAAAGCCTGAGTTTAAAGCTCGATCTAAGCAAAGACTTTACCTTAGCTGGCTACAACACCCAGCTCAAATTTGGGGCCAAATATGCGCAACGTGAGAAATTCAATGATGTGCGCACGACAGTGTTCGATGGTGGTTTTAACGATGCCACAGCTGCGCAATTTGCAGCATCATCACCTGATTGGTCACTCAGTACTTTTGGCCCGGGTTTATCGCGCTCTGAGATTGCGCGCTTTGTCGCGACCAACCGCACTGAGTTTGACGTTAATCAATTAGATTCTGATATCGAGACAAAAGGTAGAAGCTTCACTAGCAACGAAGATATTTTTGCCGCTTACGCCATGTTCACTATCGATATGGGCGCTTGGCAAGTGATCACTGGTATGCGCTATGAAGCGACTGATTACCGCACATCAGGTAACAAAGTTGAGCTAATTAAAGACGAAGTAAACGATGATGAGTGTGTTGAGATTAACACTTGGGCAGTTGATAAAGACTACAGTCATTTATTACCGAATTTAACTGTGCGCTACGATATTAATGACAAACTCGTGACGCGATTTGCCTACACCAGCACCCTAGCAAGACCGGGCTTCTCAGATTCTGCGGCATTTCAAATCATTGAATCAGAAACCACCGAAGAAGACGGCCAGATTGAAACCGAGCGTAAGGCTGAAGTCGGTAATCCGCATTTAGACCCATATGAATCGACAAACCTAGATTGGTCAATTGAATACTACCCGGGCCATATTGGCGTAATTTCAGCCGGTGTTTTCTACAAAGACATAGATAACTTTATCGCCACAGAAGAAGTGCAAGATAACGGGCAATGGGATGGCTTTAAAGAAGTGATGCAAGCAGTCAATGGGGGGGAGGCCAGCCTCTCAGGTGTTGAACTTGCTTATACAAAGAACTTCAAAAATGGCCTTATGCTGTCAGCAAACGGGACTTTTATTGATGCCGACGACAAGCTACCCAACCAGTCTGACACCGTTGCGAATTTAATGTTCGGCTATGAAAGCGATCACTTTAGTACGCGTTTAAGCGCAAGCTATAAAAGCAAAAGCTTCTCTCATGAAGATAACGATGCCCGCGTGATGCAAGACGCACACACTCAGTTAGATTTTAGCGCCAAGTACTATTTTAATGACCAAACGCAGATCTACTTCAATGCGGTCAACTTAACCGATGAGCCTTACTACCTTTACCACGGCCAGAGCCAATACAACTATCAATACGAAACCTATGGTCGCTCATTTGAGCTGGGCTTCACGCTGACATCGTTCTAATTTGTAACTTTATGGAGCCGCAAGTGAAAGCTTGCGGTCACACTATGAAAAAATCACAGTTAACTTCTCTCATTAGCGCTACTGTACTTGCTGCAGGATGTAGCTCTATTGCTTTACAAGCCAAAGACCAACAACAGAACATCGCCTTCTTGGCTTTCGGTGATGGCGGCTACCATGTCGATTACCCAAAACAGAAGCACATTGATAAACCGAAAACAAAAGAGGAGTTTATCGCCGCTGAAAAAGCCGACTGGCTTGCTGAGCATCGCCCGATTGACGAATTTGGCCATGCACCTATTTATGTTTATCCCGGTACAAATATAGCCACAGAGCAAGGTGGTGCGTTACCTGTCGGCAAAGCCATGGCTGAATTTTGTAAAACCGCAGAGTGCCTGTTTGGCATTCAGTTGGGCGACAACATTTATCCCGATGGCGCTGATGCAAAGGATGGTAAAGACGATCAACAACGTATGAACGATCTGATCAAAGCACCATTACAGCCTCTATTTGATCAAGAACCGGATCTTGTAGTTTACTCTGCGCTCGGTAATCACGATTGGAAAACCTCTCGTAAAGGCGTTGCACTGCAAACAGAATGGATGAAAACACAACCTAACTTTTACATGGCTGAGCGCGGCTATTACAGCTATAAAAAAGGCTCACCGGGTAATGATGTGGAGTTTTTTGTGCTCGACACCAATATGTTGCTGTCGGGTCAACACTACTATGAGGTACCACTGTTACCCGATGGCTCAGAGCAAGGACTCGCCTCTGCGCTGGCTTCTGGTGCTGCCAGCGTGGAAGACATTGAAAAACATGAAGCGCCTGTAAATGGAGAAGATCACAAGCAGCTTGCTTGGCTTGCCGAAGGATTAAAGAATTCAACAGCTAAATGGAGAATTGTCTACGGCCACCATATTTTATGGTCCATCGGCGGCACCAAGTACGATGAAGGCCATGTCTTACGACGCTTGATTTTGCCTGAATTGTGTCAGTATGCCGATGCTTATATTGCAGGTCATGAGCACGACTTAGAGCTTCTGACCGATGATTGCTCACGCGTACTACCGGGTAATAGCAAACCTAAGCTACCACTTATCATCAGCGGTGCAGCCTCAAAGATGCGTGGCACACATACCCCCTTTGCTGAGCAACAGGAGAAACGTTATCCAGAATATGATTTAGTTTGGTCGAAGAGTTTTACCTGGGGCTTTGCCCACATAGAACTAGATAATCAGGCGGATGAACTGAAAGTACAATTTTATTCAACACCCATTAATGGCAGTGGCAAACCAATAAAAGAGCAAGGTTTTAGCTTCAAGCATCGTAGTGACTAAGCGCAAACATTGACCTCTGCTAATCTCCACAGAGGTCAAATATAAGCTATTTAGACGCATCATGGTAAATCAGTAACTTGGGCTCACTCTGAACAACTTGTTTGATGGCTATGTCTAATTGCTGCAAGAGGGCTTGAGGCACTTGTTTATTACATGCAAAGCCTAGTTTTGAATTTAATAGTGGCATGAGTAAACGATAGTTTTTCGGGTTGATATTAGCGCGCTTAAACTGAAACCGTGCGATAGCATCGCCATAAGCAATCAAATCAACCCGCTTATGATCTATCATCTGCACCAACTCTAAGCCTGTTTTTAAATACACAAACTGAGATTCTGAAATACCATAGGCAAGCAATGCTTGATGACCAATATCGTTTTTAACAACCCCATAGGTTAAAGACTTATCTTGCTTTAATTGCGAAATGCTAATGTCCGTTTCTTTATGAGCTATTACTGCTACCGTGTTGGGAATGACCAAACCCACAAAGTTGAATAATTTGTTGCGCCTCTCTGTAAATGTCATAGAAAACACGCAAGTATTCGCTTGCTGTTGCACACTTTTATACACTCGAGGCCAAGGCGCGAGTACGATTTGCGATTCATCTAAATACCAATCTAGGTGTTGATACGCTGAGCGAAGCACGTTCAAAGCTAAGCCATGCAACTGACCTTGGTTTTGATAATTAAAAGGCGGGTAATCTTCGGTATACCACTGAATATTAGGTGTAGAGAGTTGTAAGCTTGTAGACAACATTAGTGTATTGAGCATTAAGCCTAACATGCACCTTTCTCTAAAAATTTAACCATGAGAAAAGTATAGGACATGCATCTAAATAAAGGGCAAAGATCCTGAATTTTCATGCATTCACTGCCACTTCATTGCTCATCCAAATAAATGCGGAGATTAACGTTTAATCACCTCACCTCTCATTGGTGCCAGCTTGGCGAGTAGCAAATTTTGCTCACGGTAACTGACCCCAGCATCTTCCATAGCTAATACCAATAGCTCTACCACACGATTAAAATCTGCTTCATTGATATTCATACCAGTGTGAATATCAACCATAGAGTCTCCGGTATATTCACATGGACCACCGCTGATATCGCACATGTGAGTAATAAAGCCTGCACGGAAGTGACTGACACTCGATTTAGCAAAATACGGTAAGATCGTTTTATCTTTTGCAATACGCTTAATAAACGCATCAACAATGCGCTCTATTCCCTGCTCAGAACCAAGTTGCTGATATAAGCTAGCTTTAGGCTGTGAAGCACATCCGCTCAGAACAATCAGCAACACTGCGCTGATGATTAAAAACACTTTGCTCATTATTAAAAGTATCCTGTCACTGATAAATACCAACCTGTTTGTTTTGGTAATGCTGCAATCGCGCCTAAATCAATATATGCCGCCGTCACACTAACATGCTTATTGGGAAACCAAGCCACAAACACATCGCGCCAATTGCTTTCTTGCAAGTCAAGGTTATCTGGCTTCTGGCGATATTCAACGCCCACCGCTAAATGCTGGTTAAGCAAAACAGCCGACGATAACTCAAGCTGTACACTGCGATCATGGTTGGCCGAGCCAAAGCCAAGTAATCCCATTTCGTTTGCAGACGTACTGCGTGCCGTCGCATTCCATAACAGGTTATATCCAAATGCCGCGCCTAAATGTAATTTACTGGCAGAAAGATAATAGTCATAACCTGATGTATCAGCTGCGCCCAGCGCATTGGCAACCGCTGGAGTATCAAGCTTTTTATATTGCACACCAAATGTCAGTTGCGGCCATTGACTATAAACCAAGTCGCCATAGAGTCTGACCTTAGCGCCAGTAATACTCTGTGAAAGCTCGGTATTCAGCGGGTTAACCTTAAAATCTTGCTCTGCGTAACTTAACTCAAGCCTATCGAAAAAGTTTGCTTGCGCGCCACACACATTCAAGGAGAAATCATCAACATCGGCTTTAGTGCAAAACCCCGATATTGCCCATTCGTCTTCTGTAGCATAGCCCGCTAATTGTGCCCAAGGGACTAAACCGCCCCCCGCAGATCCCTCAACTTGTGACACGCCGGGCGTGCCGAGCAACTTACCACTCGCTTGCGATGCAAAACTCACCGAAAGACAGGCAAGTAACAGTGTACTCGCTACCGTTATTTTCATAACTTATCCCCTTGAGCTAAGTCAGAAAATAGATTCTCGAAGCTATCTCTTTTCTCTGGCGGGTTCACTTCAAGTGTAATCTCAATATTGCCATCAACCAACTTTAGGTCATCGAGTTTGATTGTACGCAGACGATCAACACCAATTTTTGCTCTCGCGTGCCAAACGGTGATCGCCTCAAGTTGCTCTTTGGCATATGGCATAGTCACCAAGCCTAACTCAGAGCTTTTTATTGCAGGCTTATCATCATAAACATAAATGTAGCCCACCATTGAATCATGAATATTACAGCCAAGTACCACAATGCCCGATTTTGAAAAGTCTAACGGCGCTTTTGGTTGGCCGTGGTAGAGCCTCAACTCAAATGTTTTAGCTTCAGAAAAAGAATACACATGATGGCGGATATCATCACTATTAGGAAAACTTACCTGAGCTCCTTTTGGAACAACGAGTACATGAGGTAAGAACGCCTTACTCACTTGATCCATAATATAAGGAGTTGGACTTACAGATGTAGCAGAAGGCGCACCTTTAAATACAAAACTAACCACAGCATCTGCAAGTGGCTGATTAAGTTGGTCAACAACCTTAATGGTGGTTTGCGCTGATGCAAAAACGCAAGTGAATAGCAAAAACGCAGAAATAATTAGACGGGTCATAATGTGTGCTTATAGCGCAAGAATAATAAAAGGTTAGAAGCTTATAGATAGAAAGTCTATAAAAGTGTGTTGAACCACAATAATAAAGAACTGTTCGATTATAAGATATTACCTGAAATTCCCCTCGGGATAGTCTTTTCTTTTGGGTACGAATGGTATATTTTATGCTCGATTTACAACAATATGGATAATTCTTATGGAAGAAATAAACCTATCCGCTCAATCCGAGCAAAAAACACATCAAGTGCTATTCACTGGTAATGCGAAAGACTACTTTGGCATTTGGATAGTCAACATCTTACTGAGTATTGTCACGCTTGGTATCTATTCGGCTTGGGCAACGGTAAGAACAAAGCAATACTTCTATGGTCACACATCAATTGACGGCCATCGCTTCAATTATCTAGCAACACCAATGCAGATCCTTAAAGGACGAATGATTGCTTTTGCTATTTTTGCATTATATGCCATCGTAACGACTTATAGCCCAGCTGTGGCACTGGTATTTTTTGTAATTTGGGCCGCAGCCATTCCTTGGTTAATCAATCAAAGTTTACGTTTTAATTTAAGAATGACGAGTCATCGCAATGTTCGCTTTGGTTTTAAAGGTGGCTACCTAGATGCATTAACCCACTTTGTATTACTACCAATTGTCGGTGCATTAACGCTTTATATTGCGATGCCTTGGGTAATGAAAAAAATCGACACTTATATTCACAATAATATTGAATACGGCAATAAAGCCTTAAAAGTCGAGCTTTCAACTGGTAGCTATTACGGTGCAGTACTAAGGTGTATTGTTGTTGCGATTGGTTTTGGTGTGCTTAGTGCGATTATTACTGGCATTACTGGCGGTTTTGGTAACCCTGAATCACTTGGGTTAACTATGGTATTCATCTCTCTGGGCTTTAACTTCTTAGCGATTAGCCTACTTGCGGGTATTTACCAAAGTAAGATCCGTAACCATATTTTTGCGAATGCGCAACTTGATGATGTTGCTACATTTGAATCAAAGTTAGATGCTGTTAATTACTCACTGCTTCTAGCGACCAATGCATTAGCCATTATTTTCACACTAGGTCTCGCCTTCCCTTGGACAAAAGTACGCAAAGCGAAAATGCTCGCAGCAGCAACCACAGTGACTTTATCTGAAAATGCAGAACAAGTGATGGAAGTATATAGAGAGTCACAATCTTCACTCGCTGAAGAAGCGGCAAACGTATTTGACGTAGATATTTCTCTAACTTAAGCATATGAAGATATTTGGTACTTTATATCCGGCAGGTAGCAGCAAAGCTGTTACCTGCTCAGCTTCGGTATTTGACTCAAAGTTGATGTTGAATCATGAGGATGGCGAGCAAAAAAGCTACGACTTTGCGAGTGCGATTTTAGGAGAACCTATTTTAGGCCAATCTCAAGAAATCACATTCAGTGATGGTAGCCGCTTTTTACCAGCAGACGTTAAATTTCGCTGGCCAACTGAGCGTAAGCGTTTAAAACTGGTTGAAAAGTTAGAGCAAAATCTATTCGCCGTACTTGGCGCCATCGTTCTTAGCCCTATTCTAATCTACGGAATTATGTTCAAGGTAGTTCCTGCATTTGCAGTGCAAACCTATGACTTAGTACCCGATTCAGTGGTGCAAGAAATGGGTGAGCAATCTATGTATGCCATAGAGCAAGCCGTGCTTGAACCGACCACTTTGTCAGCGCAAGAACAGCAAACAGTGACTCAGCTTTGGGACGATAGTTTACAAAAGCTGTCTCTATCCAGAGATCAGTTTAAGTTGAGCTTCTATCAGTCTGATTTCTTTGGCGCAAACGCCTTTGCGCTCCCGCATGGTCAGATTGTAGTGACCGATGACCTTGTAAAAAGCATGCAAGATCACCCTCTAGCACTACAAGCCGTTTTACTTCATGAAATCGGTCATGTTGAAAAACAACATAGTATTCGTATGGCAGCGCAGGCTGCTGCTGGTGCTATTGCATTTGCCATGATCTTCGGCGATTTAGAAGGTTTTGCCGAAGTAGTGTTGGGTACAGGTTCAACAATTTTGCAGCAGCGTTTTTCGCAAGATATGGAAAAAGAGGCGGACGAATTCGCCCTGCAGCATATGAAGCAACACGGTATCGACCCCAAAGAGTTTGCCAAAGCATTAGAGATTATCGTTGAGCAAGCAGGCATTGAGCTTGAGAATGACGAGGAAGGTGCATGGAATAAGTACTTATCTACTCACCCAAGTATTAAATCTCGCATTGACTATGCCAACGCTTTCTAAGACACACAATGAAATGCCACCCAAAACGCGGTGGCATTTTTACTTCATTCACCGTAATTATTCGTCACTAACCCCAAACATATAATTAGTTATTTGTAATTAATTACCCTTATGGTAGGGTCACGTTATCAAGCATTTATTGGCTTTGTTGCCTGCCTTTGAGTTCTCATATGCTAACTACGCTCCTGTATGACTACTTTTTTATTTCTCCTGACAGTATTCTGATTTACGGTAATTACAATGATTGGCTAGTAATTCTTTCTATTTTCATTGCTATATTTGCATCATTTATGGGGCTACAAGTTGCCTCCCAAGTAACGACAAAAACCACCCCATTTAGACGTCACAGTATGCTACTAATTGGTAGCATTGCGCTCGGCGGTGGCATATGGAGTATGCACTTTATTGGTATGCTGGCTTTTGACCTCTGCACCAATGTTGAATACAACGGTCCGCTGACCTTTTTCTCTATGCTACCCGGGGTGTTTGCCTCTTGGGTTGCATTGAACTTTTTGACCAAAAACCATAAAGGATTTTTACCGCTTTTAATTGGCGGCGTATTAGTTGGCGCCGGTATAGGCGCCATGCACTATACAGGCATGGCGGCGATGGAAATGGCCCCATTGCTACGCTACGACCCACTGTTTTTTGCACTGTCTATTGTCGTTGCGGTAACACTGGCAATGCTGTCATTGTGGATCCACTTCGGCCTTTCATCGTTACGTAAAAAGGGCTTCAAGCGACCTTTCCCTGAACTACTGGCTAGCATTGTAATGGGTTGTGCAATCACAGGTATGCACTACACAGGCATGGCTGCGGCTAGATTTGTTAAGCCGCCGGGCTTAGAACTGAGCGAGCAGACCTCTGAAATATCAATGTATCTGGCTTTAGGAATTTCAATTACCACCATAGTGATTATTTGCTTAGTGCTTGGCCTAAATATGATCTTAAGATACAAAGACGTATACCGTGTTGCATCAGAAAGTGAACACCGTCTGAGAGCCATGATGGAAACCGCCGTTGATGGCATTGTCAGTATCGATAGCACTGGTATTATTCTCAATATAAACCAAGCAACCGAAAAACTGTTTGGTTGGCAAGCCGATGAACTAATTGGTAAAAACGTCAATATTCTTGTTCCTGCACCGTTTCATGGTGAACATGACGGCTATTTAAAACGCTACTTAGAAACCGGTGAAGCCAACATTATAGGTAAAGGAAGAGAAGTCAGTGCAGTGCATAAAAATGGTGAGCCTGTCGCTATTCGTCTTGCTATTGGCCATGTGAAGCTAAGTAGTGGAGATATTTTCGTCGCATTTATCTCTGACATTCGCCCTCGTCTTAAAATGGAGCAAGCGCTTCGCGAAAACGAAGAGAAATTCCGCTCTTTGATCACCAACATCCCGGGGATCGCTTATCGCTGTAAAGATACGCCTGATTGGCCAATGATCTATATCAGCAATGCCGTTGAATCAATCACGGGCTACACTGCTGACGAGTTTTTACTACCTGACCCTAAAGTAAGCTTTACCGAACTTTACCATCCAGAAGATAAAGAGAAGATCATCGACAATTTATCATTCGATGGGCCTTTTAAACTTGAATATCGCATCATAAACCGCAACGGCGAAGTACGCTGGATGATGGAGCAAGGCACACACATTAAAGATCTTGATCGCAATGAAACTTGGATCGATGGCTTTATTATGGACATCACCGAGCGAAAAGAAATGGAACAAGCTCTGCGACAAGCAAAAGAACGTGCCGAGCAAGCTGCATCTGCGCGCGCTAACTTCATGGCAAATATGAGCCATGAAATTCGTACCCCGATGAATGCCATCATCGGCTTTAGTGACATTCTCATCGAGAGTAATACTCAGCCAGAGCAACAGCATCACTTAAAAACCATCAACAACTCAGCTAAATCACTATTGCATTTACTCAATGATATTCTCGATAGCGCCAAGTTAGATAAAGGCAAACTTGAGCTTGAAAAGCGTAACTTTTCATTGATCCAAGAAGTAGATGAAGTGATATCCACACTCTGGCTGCAAGCGCGCAATAAAGGACTGCAACTCATTGTTGAAGTGTCTCCTGAACTCAAAAGCGCTTATTGCGGGTCGCCTGAACGTATTCGCCAAGTACTCACAAATCTGATCAGTAACGCCATTAAGTTTACTGAGCAAGGGACCGTCAAAGTGTCGGTGACACCTCAGCAAAACAACCTGATTGACTTTGTTATTTCAGATACCGGTATTGGCATGAATGAGCGCCAATTGAGTAAAGTGTTTGATGCCTTTACTCAAGCGGATGCCTCAATGAGCCGTCGCTTCGGCGGCACAGGCTTAGGCACCACAATCAGTAAACAATTAGTTGAGCTAATGGGCGGTACTATTTCAGCACAAAGTATTGAAGGTATGGGTTCAAAGTTTAGTTTTAGCCTACCGCTTGAAGTGATGAACAACCTAGAGGTTGAGCAAGAGCAAGATCGCGCAAATCTACCTCCAATGCACATCTTGGTTGTTGATGATATTCAACAAAATATTGAGTTACTCACCTTATTGCTTGAACGAGAAGGTCATCACGTCGTGACTGCTCGAGATGGTCAACAAGCGCTGATCAGGATGGGAAGTGAAGAGCACCTAGACTTAGTGATCATGGACGTACAAATGCCTATAAAAGATGGCTTAACCGCAGCCAAAGAGCGCCGCGAATTCGAACACCAAGGCCAATTACCAAGGCTACCCATAATCGCCTTCACAGCCAGCGTACTTGAAGATGATAAACTAGCAGCGCAGCAAGCAGGTATGGATGGCTTTGCCAAAAAGCCGGTTGACCTTGACGCCCTATTTAAAGAAATTGCCCGCGTACTGAACATTGAATCTGTCCCGCAAACCTCAGCTATCATAGACAACTCACAAGGCAAGTTAATTGATGAGCGAAAAGGCATAGCCTTATGGGGAAGCAAGGACGATTTCTATAAGCAATTACAGCAGTTTATAGATCAATACCAAGCAGATTTAACACAATTACATAGACTCTTTGAGCAACAACAGTGGCCAAGCTTACAGTCTGAAGTACACAAACTGAAAGGTATTTGCGGCAACTTATCACTTACCAAGCTTATGCGTCAGTTAGAAAAATTAGAAACCTTACTGCATACTGATCCAAAGCAAGCACAAGAGACTATTAATGACATTACAGAGTCAACCTCTCAGCTCATAGATGAGGTAGAAGCTCAGCGACAGCAAACCGATTTAACGCCCCAAAGCGATGCCCAAAGCAATACGGCAGAGCTACATGAGGCGTTACTGGCGCTAAAAACCACTGCAGAACAAAATGAAATAGATGAAGCCTTGTTACACGCTTTAGCAGAGCATCAAGCGAGTGCTTATGGTTCTGATATCGAAGCAATTATTACGGCAATTAACGATTTTGAATTTGCCCAAGCCGTGCAGCTAACCGAGCAGTTAATTAAAAGGGTTTCTTAAATTATGGCGATGCAAGACACAAGACCACTGATATTAGTGGTCGATGACGAACCAGCAAACCTGCGAGTATTAAAGCAGATCTTACAAGATAACTACCGCCTCGCATTCGCTAAAAGCGGTGAAGAGGCTTTACGCTTAACCGCCAGCAAACAACCTAACCTGATATTACTCGATATCATGATGCCTGATATGACAGGGTTAGAGGTGTGTAAAACCCTAAAGTCCTCACCACTAACCAGCGCGATACCAGTTATTTTTGTCACTGCGCTAAACCACGAAACCGACGAGGCCCAAGGCTTTGAACTCGGCGCTGTAGATTATATTACTAAGCCCGTTTCAAGCGCGGTTGTAAAAGCGCGAGTAGCCACCCACCTTTCATTAGTCAGAGCCGAAGAACTCAAAGAAACACGCCTACAAATAATTCAACGCTTAGGTCGAGCCGCAGAGTATAAAGACAACGAAACGGGCATGCACGTCATGCGTATGAGTCATTACGCCAAAGTCATTGCGCTCGCTTATGGTTTTGATGAAGCGCGCGCAGATCTATTACTACACACCGCACCAATGCATGACATCGGTAAGATTGGCATACCAGATCACATCTTATTAAAACCCGGCAGGCTTACTCCAGAAGAATACGAGGTAATGCAAGCACACCCACAGATTGGCGCAGATATTTTAGGGGAAGACGAATCTGAGCTTATTTCGTTGGCAAAAGTAGTTGCCCTCACCCACCACGAAAAATGGGATGGCAGCGGTTATCCAAATGGACTCAAAGGTGATGATATTCCAATTGAAGGTCGCATTGTCGCGATCAGTGATGTATTTGATGCCCTAACCAGCAAACGCCCTTATAAAGAAGCTTGGAGCATAGAAAAAACACTCGCGTTTTTAGATGAACAAAGCGGACAACACTTCGATCCAAAACTGGTGGAAATATTTAAACAACAGCTAGATAAAATTTTAGAAATCAAAGAAAAGTATCAAGAAGAATAAAGAAAACCCAACCGTAAATATTTAAATCTTAAACATTTACGGTTGGGTGTGAGTCAGCCTATAAGCCGGGTTCTGTCCCTCTTGCGAGGTGATAATCATTCGTCTAGGCCTAGCATTGCTACTAGGCTCAAGCAACCTACCCGGTTCCGATGTGGGCCACACCATAAGGAACCCTATTTGGTCTTGCTCCGGGTGGAGTTTACCTTGCAACCAACTGTTACCAGTGGCCCGGTGCGCTCTTACCGCACCCTTTCACCCTTACCAACCGAAGTTGGCGGTCTCCTCTCTGCTGCACTTGTCGTAGGCTCACGCCCCCCAGCCGTTAGCTGGCACCCTGCCCTGTGGAGCCCGGACTTTCCTCCCCCTGATCATTTTCGTCACAGGCAGCGATTATCCGGCTGACTCAGGCGGGCGATTATACGCAAGATGCAGTAAAATCACACGCTTTTTTAAGATTATACCAATCCTTAATAATACTTAATCAATTTGAGGGACTAAAACTGACGTTAGCTTCGTTGAAAATTTCTCATTTAGAACAACTAAATAACAAAATTTTCGCCTTGCTATCGACACGTTTTACTTGCCTCAAAATAGATCACTTAATTAAAAGGACTGGTATTAATCGTCTTTATCGGCAATCACCGCTTTGTAAAGCGCATTTTTCTTAAGGCCAAAGTACTCAGCAACAACCCCACAGGCTTTTTTCAATGGCATTTCAGATTCTAAAAGACTCAACATTTTACGAGCTTCGGCTGGTATTTCATCTTGCTGTTTGGCTTTACCAGGCAGCATTAATACTAGCTCGCCACGCTGCTTCTCAGGCTCATTGGTTAAGTATTCAATTAACTCGCGCACAGAGCCACTAAAAAAAGTTTCGTATGTTTTAGTCAGCTCTTTCGCAAATACCACTTGTTGCTCTGCGCCTAATGCTGTTTGCATATCTTCGAGGCTAGCCATGATGCGGTGTGTACTTTCGTACATGATACTGGTAATACCGCTTTCAAACGCATCAACAAAGAACTGCTGACGGGCTTGGCTTTTCGCTGGGGTAAAACCAATAAACTGGAATCTATCTGTCGGTAGCCCAGAACAACATAACGCAGTGATAGCCGCACATGCACCAGGGACAGGCGTTACCGCTGCACCTTCATTGCGGCATAAGTTAACAACCGCATAACCAGGGTCGCTAATCAGTGGAGTGCCCGCATCTGACACTAATGCAATATCAAGCCCTTCATTTAGCCAGTCTAAAATCTGTTGAGCTTTTTGTTTTTCGTTGTGGTCATGCAAAGCAAAGGTTTTGGCCTTGATATTAAAGTGGCTCAACAACTTACCCGTGTGACGCGTATCTTCAGCGGCAATTAAGTCAACTTCTGCTAAGGTTGTTAAAGCACGCTCACTGATATCGGCCAAGTTCCCGATTGGCGTTGCGACCACGTAAAGGGTACCAATTTTGTCTGTATTCTGTGCTTTTGTCATTGAGCTCTCCAGTTTCAGTCAGTAAGATATCCCTTTGAAGAATATTTATCGTTAGGAAGTTGCGGTGCGACTGAAAGTAATTTGTCTTGTAATAGGTATATTGTCGGGTTTATCGGCCTGTAGTACAACCGAAAAATCTTCTTCTCAACCTCTTGTTGTGCAGAATAAGCCACAAACTCAAGCACCAGAAGTACTTGATGCCGAGGGGCTTTTAAACAAAGCACGTACTAAAGAGGGAGCATCTCGAATTCAGCTACTTTACAGTGCTCGAGAGAGTGCGATAACAGAGCAGAACTGGCCTATTCTGGAGCAAGCTTGTCTAGCATTAGAGCGCAATGAAAGCGTCGACTATGTACAGAATAAGCTTTACATCGCACTAGCAAGAACTGAGCAAAATAACTACGGTACAGCTCTAAATATTCTTAAAGCCCTCACATCAAGGCTATCGCTGCCCGAACATAAAGCATGGCACCAATATTTAATGGGTCGTATTTATGCTTCTCAAGGGATGCCTAAAAAAGCTTTAACTTATTATTTTCAAGCAGCTGATATCAGTTTCGCCGACAACATCAGCGTTGCCAATTTAAATGATGAAATTTGGCAAGCTCTGCAACAACTTTCTTCATATGCACTTGAGCGCTTTGACAAAGGCACTGTGATCCAAAGAGGCTGGATTAAGCTTGCGAAGTACCAACAAATTTATATTGGCTCTGGCGTGCAACTTCACCAAGCTCTTAATAACTGGCAGCGCAGATTCGTTAACCACCCTGCCACTTACATTTTACCGAAAAAAGTACAAAACTCAGTTAGTCTTGCACCTTACCATGCTAAACGTATCGCGGTGTTATTACCACAAAGTGGCAGTAGTAAACGCCTAGGTAGCGCCCTTAAAAATGGTTTTCTAGCGGCCATGGATCATAGCGAAATTGAAGAGATTACTTTCATTGATGAACAATTAGGTCTTGAAGATATAGAGAAGCAACTTGCCGCGCAGCCATTTGACTTCATCATTGGCCCGCTATTAAAAGACAACATTGAAAAAGTCAGCACCAGCAGTGCAATTCAAAGTACCCCCACCCTACATTTAAATAATAGTGACACCGCGAATTTGAGTCCTGAGCAATACTTTTTTGCTCTAAACCCTGAACACGAAGTAGAGCAAGCAATGGTGCATTTTTTGGCGCAGCAATACCAAAAGCCTATGCTGCTTGCACCGGATACCTTGTCAGGATTAAGACTGGTTAATCATTTTAAAAATCAATGGCAAAAATACAGCCTAATCGAACCTGAAGTTGGCTTGTATACCGACAGTAAAGACATGGCCAAAGTCGTGGCGAATTTATTAGAAGTTGATGCATCAAAGAGCCGTATTAAAACGGTGAAAAGTCTATTTAGAAAAGAAGTTGAAAGTGAAACCCGCTCAAGAATGGATATTGATGTCATTTATATCCTAGGTGATGCTATCGAGACTCGTTTGTTAAAACCATACTTAGATGTGAATGTCAGTACTTTCGCTGACCGCATCCCACTGTATGCCAGCTCAAGAAGTTACTCGAAGCGCATGGACCATACCGATAAAGGCGATTTAGAAGGACTGTATTTTACCGAGCAACCTTGGATGCTAAATAAGTCTGTTGATAGCTTTAATTTGCGAACTCAATATAACCAGCTTTGGCCTGAGCAAGCCGATATAGAGCAGCGTCTGTTTGCTATGGCATTTGACGCAGTTCAACTTATTCCAGAATTAAAACAGCTTTCAAAAATACCAGGTAAAGCTTATTCAGGGTTAACAGGACGATTAAGCATTAAAGACAATAACATCGTAGAAAGACGTTTAGAATGGGCTCAGTATAAGCAAAAACAGATCCAGCTTGTGCAGCTTAATGAGCAGCAACCAACGCCGTTGTTTATGCAAAACCAAAACCGTTTTCAAGATAATTTGAGAGACTAATAAACTAAAAACTGTAAAGGACAACAGAGTGCTAAAAGGATTATTTGCCAATACTCGCGCCAAAGGGATGCATTATGAGCAACTCGCGGAGCAATATTTACAAGCACAAGGATTGCTTGCTGTATCTCGAAATTATAATTGCAAGTATGGTGAAATAGATCTCATTATGCGAGAACAAAACACACTTGTATTTGTCGAAGTAAAGTATCGTAAAAATAATCGCTTTGGTGGTGCTATTTCGGCCCTAAGCCAGAGTAAAATACAAAAGCTGCGTCGTAGTATTTATCATTACTTAGAGTGCAACAAGCTACAAAATAGCCTAGTACGGATAGACTTTATTGCTATCGAAGGACTAAGTTCAGATAACATTAAGTGGATAAAAAATATATCTTAGTTATGCAAGAATCTATAAAAACCATTTTCACAGAAAGTATTCAAGCGCAAATTGCAGCAGGTGAAGTTTTACCCGACGTTCTAGAAGCTGCGGCCATGACCATAGTTCAAGGCCTTATCAACGGCAATAAAGTTATCAGTTGTGGTGAATCTAGCTGCAATATGCTGGCAGAGCACTTTGCTGGGCTCTTAGTGAATCATTATGAAACCGAGCGACCTTGCTTGCCCGCGATTTCACTTTCACAAAATCATATTCATTTGGATATGCATCAAAACGACCATGATAATGACAAATTTTCACGCCAAGTGCGTGCCTTTGCTCAGCAAGGCGATTTGCTTGTCGTTTTTGCTATCGACGGTAATGAGAAAAACATTATTTCTGCGGTAGAAGCAGCGCTTACTAAAGACATGAAAGTCATTGCGTTAGTGGGTGATGAAGGGGGAGAATTAATTGGCTTGCTTGGTCCAAACGATGTAGAAATTCTAACCCCGAGTAAGCGCCCTAGCCGAATTTTAGAATCACACCTATTTAATATTCACTGCTTGAGTCAGTTAATCGATAACACTTTATTCCCTCAGGATGATCAATAATGCCGTATAAACACCTTGCTGTTCTAGCTATTCTAATACTTCTTCAAGGTTGTGCTGCTGCAGTTGTAGCTGGCACTGCTGGGGCTGTGTCTGCTGCCAATGATAGACGCACGATTGGCTCTCAAATCGACGATAATAACATTGAAATTAAAGCTACTTTAGCACTGAAAAAAGTACCAACATTAAGCGATAAAGCCAATATCAGCGTTGTCAGTGTCAATGGCACCATTTTACTAGTAGGTCAGGTACCATCACGTGATTTACTCTCTCAAGCTGAGCAAGCTGTTAGAAACTCAGTGTCAGTGAAGAACATCCATAACCAGTTACGCATTGGTACTCGCATCGGCATTACCACTCAAACCCACGATACTTGGCTAACTTCAAAAGTTAAAACTAAGCTGTTAACCGCAGAAACCATTACCGGTAACAATATCAAGGTCGTGACTGAGAATAGTGAAGTGTTCTTAATGGGTTTAGTATCAGAAACTGAAGCGGATATGGCAGTTGAAATCGCTCGTCATGTCAACGGTGTAAAAAGAGTCGTAAAAGCTTTTGAATACCTTTAGTGCAAAGGGTTAATGACAAGTGCGTAGCACTTCATTTCCTTTGCGCAAGAGTGGTGTAAAAGGTTACCGACTGCGAACGAAGTGAGTACGGTTCTTTTACGCAAGGTGAATTGATTTCGTGATGAAGTCACGCTAAACACCATAACATGTATCCCTAATGTATGATTCAGAACTTTGTAATCAGCATGTATCTACCTTTTACTGTTCCATTGGCTCTCTCACTACTCCAGACCTCAACATTTTTTATAATGGCTCATTTCACCTTGCGCAAACAGCGCGTGCTTCGCACGCTAGTTTGCACCGAAATAAAAAACCCGCCGAAGCGGGTTTTCAAATAACAATAAGCTGTTTTAAAGCAATTATTTAATAACGCGAAGATGAGCGCCTTTTTTCTTTTCAGGCTCTTTTGGCTTTTCTTCAGTGGCTTCAACAACCTCTTCAGGTTCAACCTGCTGCTCTTCTTCATACTCAGGAAAAGTTTCTTGAGTAAATACGGTGCCTTCACCGTTTTCACGCGCATATATTGCCAGTACAGCACCCATTGGTACGTAAACCTGCATAGGTTGACCAGAAAAGCGCGCATTGAAGCTGAGCTGCTGGTTATCCATATCAAAGTGAGTCACGGCACTAGGGCTGATGTTTAAGACGATTTGACCATCTTGTACAAACTGCATTGGCACTTGAACTGCTGGATACTCAGCATTCACAACCAAATGTGGTGTGCAGTCGTTATCAACAATCCAGTCGTAAAACGCTCTTAGCAAATATGGGCGATTAGGCGTCATTATGCTCTAATCTCACGCTCTGCTTCTGTTAAAGAAGCTTGGAATGAGTCACGCTCGAATAAACGAAGCATGTATTCTTTAAGCTCTTTAGCACCCGCACCATTAAGGTCGATACCCAGCTCAGGTAAACGCCATAGTAACGGCGCTAAGTAGCAATCTACTAAGCTAAACTCTTCACTCATGAAGTAAGGCGCCTCAGTGAAGATAGGTGCAATTGCTAATAATGCTTCAGTTAACTCTTTACGAGCTTGGTCAGCATCACTACCACCTTGCTTAATCTTTGCAGCTAATGTGTACCAATCGGTTTCGATACGGTGCATCATTAAGCGGCTGCGACCACGCATTACCGGGTAAACTGGCATTAATGGTGGATGCGGGAAACGCTCATCTAAATATTCCATGATGATGTTCGCTTCATATAAGCCCAATTCACGATCGATCAACGTCGGTACTGTGCCATATGGGTTAATTTCGTGAAGCGCTTCAGGCAGGTTATCTTTTTCTGCTAAGTGAATATCTACACTCACACCTTTTTCAGCTAAAACGATACGTACTTGATGGCTGTACATACAGTTTGCACCAGAGAAAAGTGTCATTACAGGGCGCTTATTGGCAGCTACGGCCATGCCTACCTCCATTAAAATTACAATAAGTAATAAATCATTATAAACAGCAATAGGGGCGAGTGCCCCTATTACAAAATTACTTTAAAAATGCGTCACCTTATTAGTGAACATCTCTCCAGTACTCTTTCTTCAAGAAGAAGGCTAAGATGAATAGGATCACTAGGAAACCTAATACTTTGTAGCCCATAGCCTCTGATTTTAAGCGAGTTGGTTCACCAACATAAGCCAAGAAGTTTGTTAAGTCACGCACTGCATGGTCATATTCGTCAGAGCTTAGCTCACCCGAACCATCCGTTGTGATTTCAACTACTTTCTTAACTTTAACACCGTGCTCTTCAACTTCTTCAAAACGTGCAGTTGGCACACCTTGAAGTTCTTGAAGTACGTGTGGCATACCCACCGATGGGAATACTGAGTTGTTTACACCAAACGGACGGCTTTCATCAACATAGAAAGACTTCAGGTAAGTGTAAATCCAATCAGCACCACGTACACGTGCAACTAGTGTTAAATCTGGCGGTGGAGCACCGAACCATGTTGCCGCATCATCAATCTTGATTGCGTTTTTGATGTGGCTACCAACTTTTGAATCATCAAAAATTAGTGTTTCTTTACCAATCTCAACCGGAATACCGATATCACGGAAAGTACGCTCATAACGCTGGTACTGCATCTGGTGACAACCAAGGCAGTAGTTCATGAACAACTTTGCGCCACGCTGTAAAGAAGCGTTATCTGTCAAGTCATGGTTAGACTCTAGTAGTGGTACCGAAGGACCCGCTGCCATTGCAAAAGTAGGCAGCAATGCGAATAAACCAACAATTAGCTTCTTCATCATTTCGTTAACCTCTCAGGCAATGGTTTTGTTTTCTCATTCTTCGAGTATACGAATAGTAGTACGAAGAACATGAAGTAAGTCACAGTTGTAATTTGCGATAAGATTGTTTTGAAATCTGTCTGTGGTGTAGCACCAACCCAACCTAAGATAACAAACGTCACAACAAACTGAGCAATATTCAACTTGTGCATACCACAACGGTAACGAATTGAGCGAACTTTACCACGGTCAATCCAAGGTAGTAACGCAAGTACTACGATTGACGCACCCATCGCTACAACACCCATTAGCTTATCAGGGATAGCACGTAGGATTGCGTAGAATGGCGTGAAATACCAAACCGGGAAAATATGCTCTGGTGTTTTCAGCGGGTTAGCCGCTTCAAAGTTTGGTGCTTCTAAGAAGAAACCACCCATCTCTGGTGCGAAGAAAACAACCCAACAGAAGAAAATTAAGAAACCAGCAACACCTAAGATATCTTTTACTGTGTAGTAAGGGTGGAACGGGATAGCATCCACAATATCTTTTTTGTTTGTGTAGTATTCATGGAACTTGAACTTAGGCTTGTCTTCTTCAGCCACAGAACCTTTCTTACGCTTGATTTCAACACCATCTGGGTTGTTTGAGCCCACTTCGTGAAGCGCAACAATGTGTAAGAAAACTAAGATTACTAGTACTAGAGGAAGTGCGATTACGTGTAGTGCAAAGAAGCGGTTAAGCGTTGCACCAGAGATAACGTAGTCACCACGGATCCAAAGTGTTAGGTCATCACCGATTACTGGAATTGCACCGAATAGAGAAATGATTACCTGAGCACCCCAGAATGACATCTGGCCCCAAGGTAATAAGTAACCCATGAATGCTTCAGCCATCAATGCTAAGAAAATTAGCATACCGAACAGCCATAGTAATTCACGCGGCTTTTGATAAGAGCCGTATATCATGCCTCGGAACATGTGCAAATAGACAACCACGAAGAATGCCGATGCACCTGTTGAATGCAGATAACGAAGTAACCAACCGTATTCAACATCACGCATGATGTATTCAACTGATGCGAATGCGCCTTCAGCTGATGGTACGAAGTTCATCGTTAACCAAATACCAGTTAGGATTTGGTTTACTAGTACTAAGATTGCTAATGAACCAAATAAGTACCAGAAGTTAAAGTTTTTTGGCGCAGGGTATTGCGCGATGTGCATGTTCCAAACACGCGTCATTGGGATACGATCATCAATCCAGTTGATCACATTACCAACAACACCTGTTGAAGCGTTATCTTGTTTACCAGCCATTATGCAACCTCTTCTTCACCAACCAAGATGGTTGTATCATCAATAAAGGTATACGGAGGAACTTCTAAGTTTAGTGGTGCAGGAACAGCTTGGAATACACGGCCTGCCATGTCGAACTTAGAACCGTGACACGGACAGAAGAAACCATCTTCAGTACCTTCAACTTTCTCACCAAAACCACCATTAAGGAAACTTGGTGAACACCCTAGGTGAGTACAAATACCAACCGCCACGAAAATTTCAGGGCGCTTAGAACGGTATTCATTCTTCGCTGAGTCTAATTGTTGAGGCTCTTCAGATTGAGGATCACGAAGTTGACCTTCATGAGCTTTCATCTGCTCAAGCATTTTTGGCGTACGATAGATAACCCATACAGGCTTACCTCGCCACTCAACACGAATTAATTGTCCAGGCTCAAGTTTGCTGATATCTACTTCTACAGGCGCACCTGCAGATTTAGCTCGCTCACTTGGATTCCAAGACGCAATAAAAGGAACAGCAGCTCCAGCCGCACCAACACCACCTACAACAGAGGTAGCTATGGTCAAAAAGCGACGTCGGCTGTTGTCTACAGGCGCATTGCTCATCCACTTATCTCCACTATGATCCTCAACACTTGCTATATTGAGAACATCAGTTACAGCAGGTTAAATTAAGAAACTACAAAATAGACGCGATCATAAATAATTCCCTTGATTAAAACAAGGTTATTACCTTAATCGAGACTAATAAAGCATGGATTTTACTACCCATTTTAGTCGTAGTCTCGAAAGCTAGTTAGCTATGATAACGTTTTTATAACCACAATATACTGACTAAGATCAACCCCATCTATGAGGAGACGAGGGTACCCAAAAAAAGGTCTCAAACCTTACTCACTTTACTTGCCACGCAATTGTAGCAAAAAAAAGCGCTGATTTATCATCAGATCTTCACTAATTACAATAAATATTGAAAATAATAGGTAAACAATAAGTCGAACAAGAAAAGTGCGGGATAAGTTTGTAGTTAAAACAGAAATTATTGGGCTATAAAAACAAAAAACCCAGCATAAGCTGGGTTTTTGAATTCTTGTAAACGTAAAAAATTAACGCTTCGAGAATTGAGTGTTCTTACGTGCTTTCTTAAGACCCACTTTCTTACGCTCAACTTTACGAGCGTCGCGAGTAACAAAGCCAGCTTTACGTAGAGAAGGACGTAGTGACTCGTCAAACTCCATAAGCGCACGAGTGATACCGTGACGGATAGCACCAGCTTGACCAGTTGAACCACCACCTTGAACAGTGATGTAAAGGTCAAACTTTTCAGTCATTTCAACTAGCTCTAGAGGCTGACGAACAACCATGCGAGAAGTTTCACGACCGAAGTATTCTTCGATAGAACGTTGATTAATTACGATGTTGCCAGTACCTGGGCGTAAGAATACGCGAGCACTTGAACTTTTACGACGACCTGTACCGTAGTATTGATTTGCCATGAGTTAGCTCCTTAAATGTCCAGTACTTGAGGCTGTTGAGCTGCGTGAGCGTGCTCAGAACCTGCGTATACTTTTAGTTTACGGTACATTTCACGACCTAGAGGGCCTTTTGGTAACATACCTTTAACTGCTTTTTCGATAATCATTTCAGGCTTTTTAGCTTGAAGCTTTTCGAAGTTAATAGACTTTAAGCCACCTGGGAAGCCAGTGTGAGCGTAGTACATTTTGTCCTGAGTCTTGTTACCAGTAACAGTAACTTTCTCAGCGTTGATTACGATGATGTAATCACCAGTGTCAACATGAGGTGTGTACTCAGCTTTATGCTTACCGCGTAGGCGACGAGCGATTTCAGTAGCGATGCGACCTAAAGTTTTACCTTCAGCGTCAACTACGTACCAGTCACGTTTTACAGTTTCTGGTTTAGCAACAAACGTTTTCATTAAATAAAATCCAATGTTTCAAATTAAAACCACAGGTAACAAGAAGTTACCGCTTTACTATGAGTGCTTGAACCCCTTCGAGTTTAAGACTTTAATGCCGCTCAAATCGGTGGCTAAGCCGACGAGGGCTATAGAACGCAACGTGGCAGGCCGCGGATTATAGCAACACAGAAGAGGCTTTTCCAGTGTGCGACTGTTTTTTCTACAAAAAAATTAGTCGCGTTGATTTGAGCGAAAATTTATACCAATCAGCGTAAGCAATTTGCGTATTATTTGCCGAATTAACTACTGATTGGTATTCATTTAGGCGAGATGTTCTCTTGCGAGGTATTCGTGCGACTGCATCTCTTGTAAACGGCTAATGCAGCGCCTAAATTCAAAATTAAGCGTGCCGTCTGTATATAATTCTGTGATTGGTGCTGCGGCTGAGATAATTAACGTTACGTTACGCTCATAAAATTCGTCAACCAAAGCGATAAAACGTCTAGCGGCATCATCATTTTGCTGCCCCATCTGTTTTACGTTCGATAAAATCACGGTGTTATAAATACGGCTTATTTCCATATAGTCTACTTGCGAACGCGCCGTTTCACAAATTTGCGTGAAATCGAACATCACAATGCTATCGGCAACCTTACGGGTTTTTATCAGACGCCCTTCTATTTCGATGGCCTCATCAAGTTTACCAGGCTCAGGCGACAGCTTGTCAAAATACTCAAACAGATTTTTATCAGCTTGCGCGTCAAGTGGGCTGTGAAAAATCTCGGCCTGCTCTAATGTTCTTAAGCGATAATCAATGCCAGAATCAACGTTCACCACTTCAGTGTTTTCTTTAACCAATGCAATGGCAGGTAAGAAACGCGCACGTTGCAGACCATTTCGATATAACTCATCAGGAACAATATTAGAGGTCGCGACTAAAATAATGTCACGGGCAAACAATGCCTGCATAAGACCACCGAGTAACATGGCATCAGTAATATCTTGTACAAAAAACTCATCAAAACAAATAATGTCGGTTTCTTTTTTGAAAATATCAGCCACGGTTTCTAGTGGATCTTTGACTTCTTTTAGTTTTTTTAGCTCATCGTGAACACGGTGCATGAAACGGTGGAAATGCACACGCATTTTTCTTTCGGTCGGTAAAGCCTCATAAAAGGTATCAACCAAATAAGTTTTACCTCGCCCTACACCGCCCCAAAAATACAAACCTGTGATTTTTTGCTTTGGCTGTCGATTGAATAAACGAGAAAAGAAACCTTGAGGCTGCTCAGGTTGATTTACGATATCATCGTACAAGCGCTGCAAATGCTTCACCGCATTTTCTTGAGCTGCGTCATATTGAAAGTCATCTCTTTGTAGATCTTGCTGATATTTTTCCCAAGGTGTCATCATTTTTCACAAACTAAGCGTTTTTATTTGAGCCATATATTAACACGCATCAAAACTCCGCGTATATTTAGCTGATAGTTTGAATTATATTTTTTATTACGCAGCCGAATAATTGCCTACACTTATAGAGCGCGTATTTTTAAGGAGACTCTCTATGACAACATTTGCTTGGTTAGGATTGATTGTAGTTGTTGCTATCGCTGCATTTTTCTTAGGTTCAATGTTCACCAAGAAACAACTTAAGCACGACGATTTAGAACAGCAAGTACAACAGGCTAAGCACGAGTTAGAGCAATATCGCCAAGAGGTTGCTGATCACCTTGCAAGCACCAAGAAGTTAATGACTAAAATGCAAGACAGTTACTCTCAACTTTTAAGCCATGTAGAAGAAACAGACAAAGCACTGCTTACCGTTAAACCTGCTATGCCTGAAGAGCCTTTCTTCTCAAAAGAGACCACTGAGCAACTACAAGCGTCTCTGCAAAGCCGCCCAGAACGTCGTCGCGAAGCAAAAAACGATACATTGTCAGCTCAGCCTAGCGATTATGCCGAAGGTGAAACGGGTATTTTCTCAGGTGAAAGTTCAGAAATTGAACATTCAAAAGCCTCTTGATGAACTTTTTTTAGACCCCATAGTCAGTAAGTACAGTTACCAAAAATGACGAGCCGGTAAGTAAGCCGAAAATTTACTTACCTATCATCAATGATATATGTCTACTTTTTTTAAATGCATAAAGAGTAGGCGTTATTACTTTTCGGAGTACTTATTGACTATGAAATTTAAACTATCGTTATTATCAGCTGCAATTTTTTCAACTGCCCTTTTTCTTTCTCCAACCGCAGTTGAGGCTAAACTTCCCGTTGCTGTTGACGGTCAATCATTGCCAACCCTAGCCCCTATGCTTGAACGCGTGACACCTGGTGTTGTCAGTATTCAAGTATCTGGCGCAAAAGAAGTCCGTCGTAGAGTCGACCCATTCGACTACTTTTTTGGCAACCCTCAACCTCGTAACCAAAAACGCCCATTCAGTGGCCTTGGATCTGGCGTCATTATAGATGCGGATGAAGGATACGTAGTAACAAACAGCCATGTTATCGATGAAGCTGACAAAATTATTGTTACTTTGAAAGATGGCCGTGAGTTTGATGCCAAGCTGGTTGGTCGCGATAAAGAATCAGATATTGCGCTGCTCGAAATTGATGCTGAGAACCTGACCGAAGTAAAACTGGCAAACTCTGACAAACTTCGTGTTGGTGACTTCTCGGTTGCTATCGGCAACCCATTTGGTTTAAGTCATACAGTGACATCAGGTATTGTCAGTGCGCTTGGTCGTAGCGGCTTAAACATCGAAGGCTATGAAGACTTTATTCAAACTGATGCGGCAATTAACCAAGGTAACTCAGGTGGTGCCTTAGTTAATCTAAACGGTGAGCTAATCGGCATTAACACTGCAATTCTTGGCGCTTCGGGCGGTAATGTCGGAATCGGTTTTGCTATCCCTTCAAATATGATGAAAAACCTCGTTGATCAAATTATCGAATTTGGTCAAGTTCGTCGTGGTTCTTTAGGTATTATTGGCCGTACACTAGATGCCGGACTTGCTAAAGCACAAGATTTAGAAGTCAAACAAGGTGCTTTCGTGATGCAAGTTGTAAAAGATTCAGCGGCAAGTGAGGCGGGGATCAAAGCCAACGACGTTATCGTGAGCTTAAACGATGATGACATCCAAAGCTTTGAAGAGTTACGCGGTAAAATTGCCACGATAGGTGAAGGCCGCACAATCGAACTCGGCGTATTCCGTGATGGTAAAAAGCGCAAGATTGAAGTAACGCTTAAAGGCCAAGGCGAACTGCAAGCGCAAGCAGATAAGGTTCACCCGATGCTACGCGGGGCCGTGCTTGAAAGCGGCGAGCGAAATGGCAATCAAGGTGTCATTATTTCTAGCATTGAAGAGCGTTCGCCAGCAGCGCGAGTCGGTTTAGAAGAAGGCGATGTGATCATGCAGGTTAATCGCCAACGCGTTAAAAACATACGCGAAATGAGCGATATGATTGAAGATATTCAAGGCAATATTGTGTTGGGTATTAAGCGCGGACGAGACTCTGTCTTCATTCTGATTCAATAATCTATACTCAAATCATCTAAATAAAATGCAGCGCCATATTGTCGCTGCATTTTTATTTGTGCCATCATTACTACTATTCTGCTTTAAGTAGGATAAAATAACCGATTGTTGTGTAATGAATAAAAATGAGCGATGGCGTGCTAAAACTAGTTAAATTTATTCTTCCCCCTCTTTTTGTCGGTCTTGGGATCGCATTCTTGGTCGTCTGGTTTTCGCCAAATTTAAAGAGCGTTGCTTTGCCTAAGCTCGCCATGCCTAGCCATTACACGAGTAGTCACATGAGCTTTGCTGATTCTGTGGCTAAGGCTTCACCTGCCGTCGTGACAATTTTTTCTGAAAGTATTTCATCTGTGCCTCGTTACCAAAGACGTAACACGACTCAAGAGCTTGGCTCTGGCGTAATTATGTCGAGTGACGGGTACATTTTAACCAACTACCACGTGGTAAACGACGCCGATCAGATCATGGTCATTCTTACCGATGGCAGACGTTTTTATGACGTGCAAGTTATCGGTTTTGATACCATCACCGATCTCGCTTTACTAAAAATTCCAGGCCAGCACCTACCAGTGATCCCTACCAACGATGAGTTTATTCCTCGCGTTGGTGATGTAGTTTTAGCGATTGGTAACCCACTTAACTTAGGCCAAACTATTACCCAAGGGGTTATAAGTGCTACAGGTAAGCAAACGCTTACTGATAGTCAATATAATAATTTGCTGCAAATGGATGCAGCCGTAAATGTCGGTAACTCGGGAGGCGCCTTAGTAAACTCGAATGGTATTCTCGTTGGTATTACCTCTGCGCAATTTAGAACTCGCTTAAACATCGACATACAAGGGATCTCTTTCGCCGTGCCTTATCAATTAGCTAAGCAAGTAATGCAGCGACTCATTGCGGATGGTCGAGTGGTTCGTGGCTATTTAGGGTTTAGAGGTACCGCCGTTGATAGCTCAGGTAATGAGGTGACTGACTTATATACTCCGATTGTTGGCTTGTTGATCAGCGAGCTTGATCCGCTTGGCCCTGCGTGGCAGGCCGGTATGCAAGACAGAGATATTATTGTGAAGGTTGCTGGACAGTCCATTTCTAATCCGCAAAAAACACTGCAATTTATTGGTAATACCAAGCCAGGTACAGCCCTTGAATTTGAAGTGTTAAGAAATGGCGAGCATCGCACTATTACTTTGACCGTTGCTGAGCTAGAAATTAACACCAATTAATACCAATCCTCAGTCAGCCAGCGCAAGCCAAATTAGATAACCTGATCTCAAGTTAGATACAAAAAAGCGACCGCTTCAAGTAGGTCGCTTTTTTCTTTTTATATAAACAAACAGTATTAATTGTGGCGGCGTTTAATATTCGCACCCAACTTACTTAGCTTGTCTTCGATACGCTGGTAACCTCTATCAACATGATAGATGCGGTCAACCACAGTCTCGCCTTGCGCGACAATACCGGTCAAAATTAAGCTGGCTGATGCACGTAAATCAGTCGCCATGACTTGTGCACCCGATAGCTTCTCAGTATCACCACAAATCGCAGTATTGCCCTCTAAGCGAATGTTTGCGCCCATACGTTGTAATTCAGGCACATGCATAAAGCGATTCTCAAAGATCGTTTCTGTGATTGTTGCACTGCCATTTGCTACCACATTCATAGCAGTAAACTGCGCCTGCATGTCGGTTGGAAAACCCGGGTGAGGCATGGTTTTAATGTTCACCGCCTTTAACTCGCGTTGACGCATATCGATGTAAATACTGTCTTGTTGTACTTCAACCAAAGCATTAGCATCACGCAGCTTTTCTAGGACAGGTTCTAAGCTATGATGATCTGTGTTCTTACATAACACCTCACCTTTTGCCATTGCCGCTGCAACTAGGAAAGTACCCGTTTCAATGCGATCTGGTAAGATCTTGTGCTCACACCCTGATAGTTGCTCAACCCCTTCGATTTCAATGCGATGAGTACCTGCACCTGAGATTTTTGCGCCCATAGCGACTAAACACTCTGCAAGGTTAACGATTTCTGGTTCACGCGCAGCGTTTTCTAACACCGTTTTACCATCGGCAAGTGTCGCAGCCATCAATAAGTTTTCAGTAGCACCAACACTCACGGTTTCCATGTAGATATCAGCACCATGCAGTCGACCCGAAGACGTCGCATTGATGTAACCATTTTCTACAGCAATGGTTGCGCCCATTTTTTCAAGGCCTCGAATGTGTAAATCTACCGGGCGCGCACCGATGGCACAGCCTCCTGGCAATGACACTTGAGCTTGCCCAAAACGCGCCAACAAAGGTCCTAGCGCTAGCACTGAAGCACGCATTTGCTTAACTAGCTCATAAGGTGCAAGCACTTTATCAACAGTACTTCCGTCGACTTCAAGCTTATCACCATGCCATTTAACTTCTGCGCCAAGGGTTTTTAATAATGCTTCGGTAGTACCTATGTCACGTAACTGAGGCACGTTCGAAAAAGTGCTTTTGCCATTACCTAATAAGGCTGCAAAAAGAATTGGAAGAGCGGCATTTTTTGCGCCCGAAATTGTGACTTCACCAGCTAGGGTGGTGCCACCTTGGATAACAAACTGATCCATTGTGGCTCCGTTATTGAGGAAGGATGAATTTACGTTCTCTTTGCCATTCTGTTGGCGTGAAGGCTTTAATGCTTAAAGCATGGATTGTTCCGTCTTTGATCACATCCATTAAAGGACCGTAAACTAGCTGTTGCTTCTTAACTCGACTCGCCCCGTCAAAACATTCACCAACCGCAATCACCTCATAGTGACTACCATTGGCTTTAACTATGACTTCTTCTAGTGACAATGCTTCTTGTAATACTGCTTCGACTTGGTTTGTTTCCATTAGATTCACTCAAATAAGTTAGATACCTGACCCAACTCCATCAATTTATGTAGTTGTTCAGGTATATTTTTTAGCTCAAGGCGTTTGCCTTGGCGTTGCAAAAGACCTAAAGAGTGAATTAACCAAGCTAAGCCCGCTGTGTCAACCCTAGAGACCTCAGAAAGGTCAAAATATAGGACTGACTGCGTACTTTGTAGCTGTTGGTTAAGAAGGCGTTCATCTATTAAGCTATTTCGGGTTAATTCTCCCTTAATAGCAATCACACCTTCTTGCTGCGGCGAAAATTGCAGATTAGTTGCCATTGTCACCTCTAAACTGAACAGGTAAACGACTCTTCTTATCTAAAAGCTCGATTACATACTCAATGCCTTGCTGACGAAGCACACCATGCAATTCTGTTTGCTTTGCATCTAGTAATGAAATGCCTTCAGCCATCATGTCGTAAGCGCGCCACTCATTGTCTTTGCCTTTACGCACCTTGAAGTCGATTTTAATGTCCGGCTTGCCTGGTTCAACAATACGAGTTTTTACTACCGCAACGTCGTCGCCTTCAAAATCTCGCGCTTCACCAAACTCTACTTTCTGGTTTTTATACTGGGTAAACACACCTGCATAAGTCGCCACTAAGTAACGCTGAAACACATCAATGAATGTTTTAATATTCTCAACCGCCTGCTTTTTTTCTGCTGCATCCGTCATAGTGCGTACTTTTTGAATATAACTACCTAGTACACGATATGCGGCATATTTGTAATCGACGTAAGGCATCAACTCTTGCTCAACGATAACGCGTAAATGCTCTTTATCAGTAGAGATAATACCTTGGTCTTTAGCTACGCGTTTAAAGGTGTTGTCAGCAACTTGCTCAACCATTTTATATGGGTCACTCAAATCCACTTGCGGTGCAGCCATCACCTGGGCAGACATAATAAAGCCTGCCGCTGCCATTAATAACGTTTTAAACATGATTATTCCCCACCTTGGTTAAACAGGAATTGGCCAATTAGCTCTTCAAGAACCAGTGCTGATTTTGTATCCGTCAGCATGTCGCCATCTTTTAGTGCAACGCTTTCTACACCAAATAAATCATCTAATTCAGAGCCTGCATTATTTGCAACCTCATTACCTAAACAGCTTTGTTTTGCTGATTCAGCCGCAATAACCGGTGAAAGGCCGAGGTACTGCTCACCTAAAATACCTGATGTTAAAATAGAGACCGTGGTTGTATCAGAAAACTGACATTCATAACTTGCATCAATACTCATATTCACAACAGGTAAAAACTCTTGCGGGTGAATATAAATGCTTTCCACTCGACCAATTACAACACCACCCACTTTAATCGGCGCGCGTGTTTTTAAAGAGCCTATATTTTCAAACTTAGCGCTAAGCGTGTAAGTGTCCCCGCTACCGCTGATCCCTGAGTTTGCGACTTTAAGTGCCAAAATAGCGAATGCTGCTACGCCAAGTGCGACAAATAAGCCAACTAAAATTTCTATTTTCCGTGTATTCATAATTTCTCAAAACCCTTAACTTGAAAACATCACCGCTGTTAATAAAAAGTCGAAACCTAAAACGACCAGCGACGAATGAACAACTGTTTCTGTGGTCGCTTTACTGATCCCTTCTGATGTAGGAACACAGTCGTACCCTTTATAAAGCGCAATCCATGTCACGATCAGTGCAAAAACAAAGCTCTTGATCATGCCATTTAAAATATCTTGTTGGAACGACACTTGAGACTGCATGATTGACCAGAAACTGCCTGAATCGACACCTAACCAGTCAACGCCCACTAAGTGCGCACCAATAATTGCAACTGCTGAGAAAATAAGAGCCAACAGCGGCATACTAATAAAACCAGCCCAAAAACGAGGGGCGACAACCCTTTTCAGTGGATCAATTGCCATCATTTCTAAACTTGATAGCTGCTCGGTTGCTTTCATCAAACCAATTTCGGCGGTTAACGCACTACCTGCACGGCCAGCAAATAGTAAAGCCGTAACAACCGGGCCAAGTTCTCGAAGTAAACTAAGCGCAACCAGCGGACCTAAACTGTCTTCAGCACCGTAACCCACTAGCACCGTGTAACCTTGTAGCGCTAAAACCATCCCGATGAATAACCCTGACACCATGATGATCAATAATGATTGATGCCCCACCATGTAAAGCTGCTTAATTAACAGTGGTGTGCCTTTTTTAAAGTTAGGCATACTAAGCAACGCGCCAAGCAACATACGGGTCGCACGGCCCAAAGAGGCAAATCGGCTCAGTGTTTTATGGCCTAATGCTTGTAAAAAATCCATTATTGCGGGTCTCCTAGTAACAGTTCATCTTCATAAGGCGCAGCTTTGAAGTGGAAAGGCACAGGGCCGTCAGATAAACCTTTTAAGAATTGCTGTACCAGTGGCGAGCTATGTTGCAACATCTGCTCCGGTGTGCCAGTACCAATCACGCCTTGCTCAGCAATAATCACCACATGGTCGGCAATACTCAGTACTTCTGTTACATCGTGCGTTACGATTAAAGAAGACAAACCTAACACTTGATTCAACGACTTTATCAAACGCACCAATACCCCCATTGAGATAGGGTCTTGTCCTGCAAACGGTTCATCGTACATGATGAGTTCTGGGTCGAGAGCTATTGAGCGCGCTAGTGCAGCACGTCTGGCCATACCGCCCGATAACTCTGAAGGCATTAAATCTCTCGCACCACGAAGACCAACAGCTTGAAGCTTCATAAGAACGACCAAGCGAATTAGCTCTTCGCTTAATTGCGTGTGTTCTCTTAATGGGAAAGCAATGTTATCGAACACTGACATATCTGTGAAAAGCGCACCACTTTGAAAAAGCATGCTCATTTTTGTGCGAGCTTCATAAAGCTGGGCACGAGTCATACTCGGCACACTCTCACCTTCAAACGTGATATCGCCGCTATCCGGTTTCAACTGACCGCCGATAAGACGCAACATGGTCGTTTTACCAATGCCACTCGGCCCCATAATTGCGGTGATCTTCCCCTTTGGTACCGAAAAACTCATGTTTTTATAGATGGTCCTATCACCTCTGGAGAAAGTTACATCCTTGATTTCAATAATTGATTGCGACAAGTCGCGCTCCACATTCTGGTTCACCAATTCATATATCATACTTTTTTTTGGTTTTAGTGTGAAAAGGGAATTCGTAAAATTTTGTAAGTAGCATACTCACTAAACGAATAAAGCGTTTTACCTAGCGTTTTGTTTATACTTTTTTTTATGCTTTTGATACTATTTGCCGCAATTTTGTTTTCGTTGTTGGCATATTCTTTTTATGGTTTTATCTTTCATCATTTTGATACTTGGTTTTGCCGCGTTAGTATGGAGTGCGGACCGTTTTGTATTTGGCGCTGCTGCATTAGCTAAAAACTTTGGTGTTCCTACGTTAATTGTAGGCTTAACCATTGTCGCAATGGGTTCATCGGCGCCTGAAATGATGGTTGCAGCGCAAGCTGCATTTGCAGATAAAACCGATACTGCTGTTGGTAATGCCATTGGTTCAAACATTGCCAATATTTTATTGGTATTAGGTATTACCGCACTACTACGCCCGCTTTCAGTGGGATCCGGCATTCTAAAACGTGAAATGCCATTGTTAGTTGTGGTTTCGTTAGGTGCTTGGTTTATTGTCAGTGATAACCACTTTAGCCGCACAGAAGGTATTGTACTATTTGCGGGATTCATCACATTCCTCGCATCTTTACTTATCTTAACAAAACGCTCAGGCAATCAAGACGATGACCCTCTAGTTGCAGAAGCCTGCGACGAAGTACCAAATGACATTCCAACAAGTAAAGCATTATTCTGGTTAGTAATCGGTATGGTATTACTACCAATCAGCTCTGGTTATCTAATCGATGCTGCTGTTGATATTGCCAAATATTTTGGTATGAGTGACTTATTAATCGGCCTGACAATCATTGCGGTTGGTACCAGTCTTCCTGAACTCGCAGCCTGTATTGCTGGCGTACTTAAAAACGAAGACGATCTAGCAATGGGTAATATCATTGGCTCTAATATCTTCAATATCCTCGCCGTGCTTTCTATTGCAGGTATGTTGAATCCAGCTGACATTGACGCCAACATCGCACAACGAGACATTTATATTATGCTTGGTGCCACGGTGGCGCTTATTGCTATGAGCTTAAGTTTAAAAGGCACTCGCCGTATCAATCGCGTTGAAGGTGGTTTATTACTAGCCGCGTTTATCGGATACATGTATTACATTATTTAGTCGTAGGAATACTCATGTCTGCTGAACAATTTACCAAAACCGCACTAAATGTTATTGATATTGAAAAACAGGCCATTGAAGAGATTGCACAATATATCAATACTGATTTCAGTGCTGCCTGCCAAACTATATTTGATTGCTCAGGCCGAACCATTGTTATCGGCATGGGTAAATCGGGCCATATCGGCAATAAAATAGCAGCAACGCTCGCCAGCACAGGTACACCCGCCTTTTTTGTACACCCGGGAGAAGCAAGCCATGGCGACCTAGGTATGATCACCAAAGATGATGTCGTATTACTCATCTCAAATTCAGGTGAAACAAGCGAAGTCGTTAATATTATTCCAGTTATTAAGCGTATTGGTGCAAAAACCATTGCCATGACAGGCAACCCTAGCTCATCAATGGCTAACCTTTCTGATATACATTTGTGCATTGCGGTGTCAAAAGAGGCATGCCCACTGGGTTTAGCACCAACAGCAAGCACAACGGCGACACTCGTTATGGGTGATGCTCTTGCCGTCGCACTGCTCGAAGCTCGCGGTTTTACCGCTGATGACTTCGCGCTTTCTCATCCTGGTGGTTCACTCGGTCGACGTTTATTACTCACTTTAGATGACATAATGCATCAAGGCGAGCACATGCCGATCATCGAAACGGGCAAACTCATTAAAGATGCCCTGTTTGAGATTTCTAGCAAAGGCTTAGGCATGACAGCGATAGTCGATAAGCAAGGCATTTTAGCTGGTATTTTTACTGATGGGGACTTACGTCGTATTATCGAACAAAAACTCGATTTACACAGTGCTAAGATTGATGATGCAATGACTGTTAAATGCACAACGGCTAAAGCCGATATGCTCGCAGCAGAGGCATTAAACATCATGGAAACCAAACGTATTAACGGTCTGATTGTGGTCGATGAAACGAACCGCCCAATTGGTGCTCTGAATATGCAAGACTTATTAAAAGCAGGAGTCATTTAAATGCAGTTTGCCGATTTATACCAGCCAATCAATGAAGATGTGGTGACTAGAGCAAAACAAATTAAGCTGCTTATTTGCGATATTGACGGGGTGTTTTCTGATGGCCGTATTTACTTAGGGAATAGCGGCGAAGAGCTTAAAGCTTTTAACACCAAAGATGGCTTTGGCATAAAAGCACTCATCAACTCAGGCGTTGAAGTTGCCGTGATCACTGGTCGCCATTCACAAATCGTTCAGCAGCGTATGACTAGCTTAACAGTTAAGCATATTTACCAAGGGCAAGAAGATAAGGTGCAAGCTTACGAGGAATTAAAAGCCAATCTCAATTTAAGCGATGCAGAGATTGCTTATATTGGCGATGATGGTCCAGACTTACCGGTTATGGAACAAGTTGGCTTTGCTGTCGCCGTGAACGACGCACACCCTATTATTCGTAACCTTTCTCATTATACCACTTTGCTTCCTGGTGGGTTCGGTGCCGTGAGAGAGTTGACCGACTTAATTATGCTTTGCCAAGGGCATACACTAGGTACATCGGGAACAAGCGCATGACGGTGAGCCGTGTCGTATTATTGATTGTATTTGCACTAACCATGTATTGGTTATGGTCACCCTATTTAAATCAATCAGCAAAGCAGAACGCCACACAAGAAGACATCATCGCGACACCCGATTATGTTGCAACGGATTTAAAGCAAACCAAGTATGCCGAAACAGGGCAACGTAGTTACCTAGTTGAAGCTAATAAAATGGAGCTTTATCAACAGCTAGGGTTTAGCCATTTTACAGCGCCTACATTCACCTTATTTAATGGCCCCCAAAATTGGCAATTGACCGCCAACGAAGCCACTTTATATGAAAATAACATGTTGATCCTAGAAGGTAATGTAAAGGCCTTTAACCTCACAGAAGGTGCTATGATCAGCCAAATTAACGCAGACCATATTCAAGTAGATATAGGCAAGCGCACTATGCGCTCAGATCTACCCGTTGAAATTGTGGGCCCTCATTTAAACATTACAGGGCAAGGTCTTAATGCCGACCTCAATACCGATATTATTGAGCTCATTAACCATACGCGAACCATATACTATGACCAATAAACTACTACTTTCTTTATTATTGCTTAGCTTTTCTCACATTAGCCTAGCGGAGACTAATCCAGCCTCACAGGTATCTATCAAAGCAGGTAAACAACAAGCACAGCTAAAAACCAATATTGGTATTTTTGAAGAAAATGTTGAGATCATTCATGGCAATCGAGAGATCTACGCTGACCGATTAGAAGTTCATCAACGAGAAGAACTTGGCGAAAACAAGCAACTGCTAGTAGCTACTGGCAAACCAGCCCGCTTTATCGAAAAACAACCTGATGGCACAGTACTCAGCGCCAGCGCAGAAGAAGTCAGATATGATGTTGCAAATCGTTTATTGACGATTAAAGGCAAGGCTGAAATAAATCAAGCTGGTCAAATTATCAAAGCTGAAGCAATTATTTACGACATCGAAAAGCAATTGATCAGTGCTGAGCAAAATGAGCAAAACAAGCAGCGTGTTCATACTATATTGGTGCCAGAAAAAAAATCACCAAAGTCCAATTCTGAGCAAGGTCAATAACCATGAGTGTGTTAACAGCAACTGCCCTAGCTAAAAGCTACAAAGGCCGTCAGGTTGTAAAGAATGTCAGCCTCAGTGTTGAAGCCGGTAGCATTGTCGGCCTACTCGGCCCTAATGGCGCCGGTAAAACCACTAGTTTCTACATGATTGTTGGCTTAGTACCCAGTGATAAAGGCTCAGTTACCATAGACAATGAAGACATTACGCTTCTACCTATGCACAGTCGAGCGCGTATGGGTATTGGTTACTTGCCGCAAGAGTCCTCTATTTTCAGGAAGTTAACGGTTTATCAAAATCTAATGGCGATTTTAGAGACTCGTAAAGATCTAAATAAAATACAAAGAGAGCAAACGCTTGACGATCTGCTAGACGAATTTAATATTCAGCACATCAGAGACAGTCAAGGTATGGCTTTATCGGGTGGTGAGCGTCGTCGCGTTGAAATTGCTCGCGCTTTAGCCGCAAATCCAAAATTTATCCTCCTTGATGAGCCTTTTGCTGGCGTTGATCCCATTTCGGTGTTAGATATAAAGAAAATTGTTGAGCATTTAAAAAATCGTGGCATCGGTGTTTTGATCACAGATCATAATGTAAGAGAAACCCTTGATGTTTGTGAAAAAGCTTACATTGTTTCACATGGTGAATTAATCGCTTCAGGCACCCCTGAATCAGTTTTAGCAGACCAAACTGTGCGTGATGTCTACCTAGGTGAACAATTCCGTCTATAGTTAAAGCAAGACATTATCCAAATAACAAAAAGGATTGTTAGAATTACATGAGGCAATCGCTACAGCTGCGCATGGGGCAGCAACTAACCATGACACCACAATTGCAACAAGCCATTCGTTTGCTGCAATTGAGCACGCTTGATCTACAACAAGAGATCCAAGAAGCGCTTGATAGCAACCCTTTACTTGAAGTTGATGAATCTGAACAAGAGTCTGGTCCTGATAGTAACGAATCTGACAAATCAGCTAAAGATTCTGAGCAGAACGAACAACTTGGTGATTCAACGCAAGATGGTCATGGAGATGAACCTGTCAGTGATTACGAGCTTGATTCTGACGCGGCTCTAAGCAAAGACACTGTAAGCGATGAGCTTGCTATGGATGTTACTTGGGATGAATACATGAGTGCCGCACCCAGCTCTAGCAGTGGCCCCATGCCTGAAGACGAAACCATCTACCAAGGTGAAACAACCGAAACGCTACATGAATACCTGATGTGGCAGTTAGAGCTGACGCCATTTAGCCCAACCGATAAAGCCATTGCGGTTGCGATAGTCGAAGCGGTAGATGATGCAGGGTTGCTTACTATCAGCACTGAAGACATTGTCGAAAGTATGAATGAAGGCAACGACGAAGAACTCATTGAGTTAGATGAAGTTGAAGCCGTTCTAAAACGCATTCAATTATTTGACCCTGTCGGTATTGCAGCCCGCTCATTACAAGAATGCTTATGTATTCAGCTCAACCAATTTGATGCCAATACACCATACATTGCTGAAACAAAAATGATCCTGAGCGAGCACATCGACCTGCTGGCAAATCGCGATTACCGTACCATCATGAAAAAGACTAAGCTCAAAGAGCCTGAGTTAAAAGAAGTGATGACGCTCATTCATAGTCTGAATCCAAAACCTGCTGCCAGCATTATTCGTGAAGAGTCAGAGTACGTTATTCCAGATGTTTCAGTTAAGAAAGTAAAAGGTCGCTGGGTTGTAGAGCTAAATCCAGAATGTATGCCTAAAATAAGAGTAAACGATCATTACGCAGCGATGTCTCGCTCAGTTAAATCGAGCAGTGACAGTCAATTTATTCGTTCTCATTTACAAGAAGCAAAATGGTTTATTAAAAGCTTAGAAAGCCGTAATGACACTTTAATGAAAGTTACTAATTGCATTGTGCAACAACAACAGGCATTCTTTGAACATGGACCTGAAGCAATGAAGCCGATGGTTTTGAATGATGTTGCTGAGATGGTTGAGATGCACGAGTCCACCATTTCTCGTGTCACCACTCAGAAGTACATGCATACCCCACGTGGTATTTTTGAGTTGAAATATTTCTTCTCAAGCCACGTTAGCACTGAAAACGGAGGTGAATGCTCATCCACAGCGATTAGAGCATTGATCAAAAAGCTAATAGCTGCAGAAAACACAGCTAAGCCATTGAGCGATAGCAAAATTGCAGATATATTGGCAGAACAGGGAATCAAAGTGGCACGCCGTACAATTGCAAAATACCGCGAGTCACTCTCTATTCCACCGTCAAATCAGCGTAAAAGTCTGATTTAAGACGTAAACCAAGAGAAGGAAAATGCTTATGCAACTAAATTTAACTGGTCGTCACGTAGAAATCACAGATTCATTAAGAGACTATGTAAACTCGAAGTTTGCAAAGCTAGAAAGGCATTTTGATCACATTAATAACGTTCACGTGATCTTAGATGTTGAGAAGCTGGTACAAAAAGCTGAAGCAACCGTTCACTTAAATGGTGGTGAAATTTTCGCTTCAGATGAACACTCAGATATGTACGCAGCCATTGATAAACTCGTTGATAAACTCGATCGTCAAGTTATCAAACACAAAGAGAAATTAACTCGACACTAATCATGAAACTTAGCTCGATTATCAACAAGGACTGCAGTAAAGCTGCGGTCCTTTTTAATAGCAAAAAACGTGCGCTAGAGTACATCAGTGAATTAGCAAGCGAACACCTTCCTGAGCACAACGCCCACGAGATTTTAGACGCATTCCTGACTAGAGAGAAACTAGGCAGCACAGGTATCGGCAAAGGCATTGCCATACCTCATGGGCGCCTAAGTGGCATCGACTCTATTTTCGCCCTTCTAGTTACAAATCAAAACGGTATTGATTTTGACGCAATAGACAACCGCCCTGTCGATATTATGTTGGCAATGCTTGTCCCTGAAGGTAATAATGCTGAACATCTAAAGACCTTAGCCGCAATTGCTGATAAACTGAACAACAAAGAGTTTTGTAAACAGCTTCGCCAAGCACAAAACGACAATGAACTTTATCAACTAATTGAGCTTCAAGATTAATTTTATAGAGAGGAATCCATGGAACTGATCATCATTAGTGGTCGCTCAGGGTCAGGTAAATCAGTTGCCTTAAGGGTATTGGAAGACCTTGGTTATTATTGTGTTGATAATATTCCGGTTAATTTACTCCCTTCTCTCGTCAGAAGTGTCTCTGACAATTACGATAAAATAGCCGTCAGTATAGATGTGCGAAACCTACCAAAAGAGCAGCAAGAATTTAACGATATTCTTGAGTACTTACCTGGTTTTGCTAACCCTACGCTATTTTATTTAGACAGCGATGATCAAGCACTGATCAAACGTTTCTCTGAGACTCGCCGCCTGCATCCTTTATCTTTAAACAATTTACCGCTCGATTTAGCCATCAAAGAAGAAAAGAAACTACTCGATGTACTAATTACACGTGCGGATGTATTGCTTGATACCACTGACTTAAGTGTTCATCAACTTGCCGAAACCATTCGCGAGCAAATACTAGGTAAAAAAGATAAACAGTTAATCATCACCTTCTTATCTTTTGGTTTTAAGCATGGTATTCCAAAGCAAGCCGATTATGTTTTCGATGCACGCTTTTTACCTAACCCGCATTGGGAGCCTGAATTAAAGCCTCTAACAGGTTTAGATCAACCGGTAAAAGATTACCTTGCTAGCCACAGCATAGTGCAAAAATTTACTTGGCAGATCCAAACCTTTGTACAAACTTGGCTTCCTCACCTTGAGCGCAATAACCGTAGCTATTTAACTATTGCGATAGGTTGTACAGGCGGACAGCATCGCTCAGTCTATTTAGCACAGACTATCGGAGAGAGTTTTGCGAAAACCCATGGTAATGTACAAATTCGTCACCGTGAACAAGATACCGATTAGTCATGAATAGAGTCGAAGACACTTTCCTAATTCAAAATAAATGTGGCCTTCATGCGCGAGCAGCGACAGTGCTTGCGCAATTAGCCCAACAATTTGATGCGCAAATAACCCTATATCAAGACGATAAAGAAGCACCTGGCGATAGCGTACTCGCACTACTTATGCTAGAGAGCAGTCATGGTAAAAAATTACGAGTTTGCTGCGAAGGTCCTGATGCCGAGCCCGCCTTAACTGCGATTGGTGAACTAATTGCACAAAAATTTCATGAAGATGAGTAACCTAGCACTTGGTAACTCTGCGAAAATTACGTTAAACTTAAGGCATTCTTTTTAGGCAAACAGAATATCTGCCTAAACCTTTATTCTCGGTGCACACCACCCAATAAACGGACTGCCTATGCCAGAAGCCTTAGAACAAGACTATACGTTGCAACAATTACAACAAGTAACTCAAGCAATAAACAATGGTCAGTTTGTTCAAGTTAGGCGTATTCTGGCCGAAACACCTCCTTGCGACACCGCATTATTACTTGAGTCATCACCTCACAAAGTACGTAAACAGCTTTGGCAACTTGTCGATCCTGATATTCAAGGTGATGTTCTAGAAGAGCTATCTGAAGACGTTCGTATCGGCATCATTAATCAGATGGAACCTGCACTCATTGCAGCAGCCACTGAAGATATGGATGACGATGACTTAGGTGAGGTGCTACGTAGTCTTCCTGACGATGTCTATCAAGATGTTGTTGATGCCATGGACTCGCAAGATCGAGCCCGTGCAACGCAAGCGCTTTCTTACCAAGAGCGCTCTGCCGGTGCCTTAATGAGCACCGACACCGTTACAATCCGCCCTGATGTTACTTTAGATGTTGTACTGCGCTATCTTCGTCTTCGTGGTGAATTACCCGATGGCACCGATGATTTATATGTCGTAGACAAAGAAAACCAATTTATTGGTGCTTTGCCAGTTGCCACTTTACTAACAAACTCTCCAGATAAAGTCGTCTCAGACTTAATGGATGAAGAAAAAGAAACCATTCCGGTCTCGATGGATGAAAGTGACGTAGCACAACTATTCGAGCGTCATAACTGGATTTCAGCGGCTGTGGTCGATGATAACTTACAACTACTCGGTCGTATCACCATCGATGACATCGTAGACGTTATTCGTGAAGACGCCGAACACAGCATGTTAAGTATGGCGGGTCTAGATGATGAAGAAGATACCTTTGCACCCGTTTTAAAAAGTAGCCAACGCCGCTCAATTTGGCTCGGCATAAACTTATTAACTGCTTTACTTGCCGCATTTGTTGCAAGCTTTTTTGAAAGCACCCTAGATATTCTCCCTATCTTAGCCGTTCTCAATGGTATTGTACCGAGTATGGGTGGTGTAGCTGGTAGCCAAACCTTAACGCTCGTTATTCGTGGTATTGCCCTTGGCCATATCAACAACACCAACCAAAAGTTTTTACTTGGTAAAGAGCTCGCCATCGGTGCACTGAATGGCGTACTTTGGTCAATTTTAATCGCAGGTGTTGTTGCTATATGGCAGTGGGACTTTGTCCTTGGTGGCGTCATTGCCTTTGCCATGTTTATGAACCTACTCGCAGCCGGTATTGCTGGTGCCAGCATCCCAATTATCTTAAAGCGTATGAATATAGATCCAGCCCTTGCTGGTAGTGTGGTACTCACCACAGTCACTGATATTGTAGGCATCTTTGCCTTCTTGGGCACCGCGACTTGGTTCTTAGTTTAGCCCGCTCCAGATACAAAAAAGCCCGCGTAACAACGCGGGCTTTTGCTTTCATTAAGGCTTAATGTTCTATTCGCCAGCAACCTGCATTGACTCAATTAAAATCGAGCCTGTTTGCACACTGCCGCGCGCTTCGATATCTCCGCCAACGGCTTGCATACCCATAAACATATCTTTTAGGTTACCTGCAATGGTGATTTCGCTCACAGGATATTGGATCTCACCCTGCTCAACCCAAAAACCTGCTGCACCTCGAGAGTAATCTCCCGTTACGGTGTTTACACCTTGGCCCATTAATTCTGTCACTAACAAGCCTGTACCCATTTCCTTAAGAACAGCCTTTAGATCATCGTGCGTCTGCTGCACTAACCAGTTATGAATACCGCCAGCATGGCCTGTGGCTGTCATACCCATTTTTCTTGCTGCGTAACTCGCGAGTAAGTAAGTTTGTAACTCACCGCCGTGAATGATTTCACGGTCAATGGTTTTCACCCCTTCACTATCAAATGGACTAGACGCTAACCCTTTTAATAAATGAGGACGCTCTGACACGTTTACTTTGCTGTTAAAGATTTGCTGACCTAAAGAGTCCAGTAAAAAACTAGATTTACGATATAAAGCGCCACCACCAATGGCCGACACTAAATGACCAAATAAACTGTTAGCAACGTCAGCTCTAAACACCACCGGCGTCTTCATGGTGGCGATTTTTCTACTATTCAAACGGGCAATGGTTGATTCTGCCGCTTCTAAGCCTACTGACTGAGCCGATTTCAAACCCGATTGCTCACGACTTAACGTATAAGCATGATCTCGCTGCATTTGCTCACCATCTTGGCCAATCACCATAGTGCTTAAGCTGTGACGTGTGCGCGGAAAGCCTGCTAAGAAGCCGTGAGTATTACCATAGACTCGCAGACCTTCATGGCTAGAAAAACTCGCACCATCAGAGTTTACAATTCGCTCATCAAATTCTAATGCTGATTTTTCTGCTTCAATACAAAACTCAACCCCCTGCTCTGGGGTTACTTCCCAAGGATGATATAAATCTAAATCGGGTGGTGACATCTCTAAGAGCGCTTTATCTGCAACACCGTTGCACGGATCATCTGAGGTGAATTTAGCAATATCAATGGCTTTTTCGACCACAGAGCGCAGTGCTTTCGGACTTAAATCTGCGGTAGATGCAGAGCCTTTATGATTACCCACATAGACACTAATCCCAAGACCACCATCTTGGTTAAATTCAATGGTCTCTACCTCACCCATGCGCGTGCTTACAGATAACCCTGACGTACTCGACATCGCCGCTTCTGCAGCCGTCGCTCCCAATTTAGTTGCGTGTGCCAATGCCTCTGATACGGCCTGTTTGACTTCATCTATTTGAGTAAAAATCGCACTTTTCGGCTCAGATTTCATACTTATGCTCTCAAAAACATCTTTAATATCTAAATGCTAACACACATATTCGACTTCGCATTATTAAGGCACAGCATTTATGGCGTATAATTGCTATAATCCGCAAAATTTTTATAGAAACTCAGCATCATGGCTAAGAAAAAGAAACCAGAAGTTATTGAAGAAGAAATTATTTACGTTTCAAAAAGCGAGCTAAAACGTGACGCGCAGCAATACCAACAGCTGGCCATCGACCTAGCTGCAATGAGTAATAAGCAACGCGAAAGACTACCGTTAAGCGATGACCTTATTGAAGCCATGGTGGTTGCTGACAAAATAAGAGCTAAGTCAGAAGCGTATCGTCGTCATATCAACTACATCAGTAAAACACTGCGTACAACGGATAATGTTGCGGATATTGAAGCGGCAATCGAACTGATGCTAAACAAAAATAATCAGGCTGATGTATTGCTCAATAAAATTGAAACTACCCGCACTAATTTAATTAACAGTGGTGACAGTTTAATCAATGAGCTGCTTGAAGAGTTCCCAGCACTTGAAAGACAAAAGCTACGCCAACTAGTTAGACAAGCAGCGAAAGAAGCCAAAGCCGAGAAACCAGCAAAAGGCTATAAGGATCTATTTCAGTATCTCAAAGAAGTTATGATGCCTTAATTGCACAACTGCTCAGCTACGGTTAGCAAACTAACCGTAGCGCCCATCTTTTTGAAAATGACTCTTTATTAAGCAATTGAACAAGATAAGTCGATTTTTTCAACTTTAAGTGGTGACAAGCCTTATAAAAATTTTTATACTGCCTGCGCTTTTTACGATTCCATTCGATTTCAAGCACTTCTAAATGGCCCTATAGCTCAGTTGGGTTTTCTTTGAAAAAAGAAAACGTCGAGGAAGCGAAGGGATATTAGCGAAGCGACCCTAAGCGTTGATTCCGAGACCGGAAAACAGCTTCAGGACGAAATATAAAAAGCAAAAATCTCAAATGGCCCTATAGCTCAGTTGGTTAGAGCACACGACTCATAATCGTTAGGTCCCTGGTTCGAGTCCAGGTGGGGCCACCATTTTCTAAAAAGTTCAAAATTAAATCACTAATTCAAACTTCATTCAGAAATCATCTCTTATACTCACGACATTTACATATTCAATGCAATAACAACACGTTAGCTTACTTAAACTTAAAGCTGAGTTTATGTTTAAGCTAATTTCTAATTCTTTGAATTTTATTTTTATCAAATCAAGATCAGGTCGAGAGTATCACGTGAAAAAATTAGCAGTAGCACTAAGTGCATTAATTTTGGTTTCTGGTTGTCAAATGTCACAACGTCAGAATGCCACCACAGGTGAGAGCGAAACAAATTCAGCGACAACAGGTGCTATTATCGGCGTTGTTTCTGGCGCTATTGTTGGTTTAGCTACAGGTAAAGATGCTGATGATCGACGCAAACGTGCACTTATTGGTGCCACAACGGGTGGCGCTGTTGGCGCAGGCATTGGCTACTACTTTGATAAGCAAGAGGCTGCACTGCGTGAAGAATTGATGAACTCAGGCGTACAAGTAAAAAGAGTGGGCGAAGATAAGCTTATACTTATTATGAAAAACGGTATTGGCTTTGAATCTAGCTCAGATAAATTAAGCTCATCGATTTATAAAACGCTTGATGGCGTTGCCAAAGTACTCGTTGAATACCCTGACACTCAGTTACTCATTGAAGGCCATACCGATAGCTCAGGTAGCGAGTCATTAAATCAGACTTTATCTGAAAAACGAGCAAACTCAGTGAAAGCATACCTACAAAGTCAAAAAGTGGCAGCGAATCGCTTGTTCACTGAGGGGTTAGGTGAGTCACTTCCTGTATGTGACAACAGTACAAAAGCAGGCCGCACTTGTAATCGACGCGTCGAAATTAGTATTTTCCCTGCGAAAAAATAGCAATAATCACGCACCTAAGCCCAGACAAACCTCTGGGCTTACCTTTAAAACCCACCTTTTAAAAGCTTCGTTTAATTTTTGCTTTTATATTTAATCCTTTTTCATAATTTAACTGTATGATTATTCTGTCGTTAAACAGGAGAAAATTATGCGCTCATTACTGCTAGTTTCACTTATTTTATTCAGTTCGCTCACTTTTGCTAAAGTAGAACAAATATCACAGCAAGCTCTGCTGATTAATCAAATGTCCGAGACTCCTCATCACATTATCGATGTAAGAAGCCCTGAAGAATTTGCTGCTGGGCATCTGAAAGGGGCACTTAACATTCCCTTCAATCAAATTGATGAGCACCAAGACTTACTTAATTCATTAAAAGGTAAAACCCTTGTGGTGTATTGTCGCTCAGGAAGGCGTGCAGGCATTTTTGAAAAAGCATTATCTAAAGAAGGCTTCAATTTATTACACCTCAGTGGCGATATGAATGCTTGGCAAGCTGAAAATTTACCGACTGTGCAATAACCGCTAACCTAAGTAAAAATGGATTTGGGCGCAGTTCCAGTTGCTCCGCCCCATCCCGTTGCTTTATCAGAATAAATCATCACGAAGACAAGACTATTTTAAAGAATGTGATAGTATTGTTTGGCAGTGTAAGGATTTTAAAGTATGAATGTTGAACAATTAGTCGATAAAGCAAAACAAGTCTGTGATAACCGTGGTGCGCGTTTTACCGCTATCCGCGAAAAGGTATTTCGCCTACTGGCAGCTAAACAAGGTGGCGTGGGCGCTTACGATTTGTTAGAAGAGCTGAAGGTATCTGAGCCGGGTGCTAAACCTGCAACGATTTATCGTGCTTTAGACTTTTTAGCTGAGCTGGGTTTTATTCATAAAATCGAAAGCACCAATGCATTTATGCTTTGCCATCATTTTGATCATATTCACCCAGTACAGTTACTAATTTGTGATAAGTGTGGTCATGTTGATGAGCTACACTCAAATTTAATTTCACACGAACTGAATAACTTAGCGTCTGAACGAGGCTTTAGAGTGAGCAATCAAACTATTGAAGCTCATGGTCAGTGTGAAAAGTGTAAAGACTAAGTGCGGTAACCAAATTAAGCCACTACACTTAAGTTAGAATTGAATAATTAAGAATCAAGGGAACATCACATGAAAGTAGAGTTCATAAACCCTTTTTTATCATCATTAATAAATGTCTTAGCAACGATGGCTCAGACAGAACTGACTCCGGGCAAACCAAAAATCAAAAAAGGTGAAGTTGCACAGGGCGATGTGTCGGGTTTAATTGGTATGGTGGGTCCGCAAACAAAGGGCTCTTTTTCAATTACCTTTGATGAACAGTTAGCGCTCACGATAATGGAGCGTATGCTTGGTGAGCGTCCTGATAATATTAATGAAGAAGTAACAGATATGGTGGGTGAGATCACCAACATGGTGACAGGCGGCGCGAAAAACTTACTCGGTGAAAAGGGTTACGATTTCGACATGGCGACTCCAATTGTCGTATCTGGCCCAGGCCACACTATCACGCACAAATGTGAAGGCGCTAAAATAATCATGCCATTTACCTCGCCTGACGGTAATGCAAATATCGAGGTGAGCTTCGATAAACTATGAGTTGGCATCAAGCTAAATTCACTCTAGCCGCGAAATCTCGCGGCTTTCACTTAATTACTGACGACATCGTTAAACAGCTTCCTGAGATCCACAATTACCAAGTTGGGCTGTTGCATTTATTTTTGCAGCATACGTCAGCGAGTCTAACTATTAATGAAAATGCTGACCCTACGGTTCGCATGGACATGGAAAGCCACTTTAATCATTTTGTACCTGAGCGTCAGTCCTATTATAAGCATGATTATGAGGGTGACGACGATATGCCTGCGCATATTAAATCAAGCACCCTAGGTTGCCAAATTACAATTCCAATTAGTTATGGGCGTTTAATGTTAGGAACCTGGCAAGGTGTGTATTTAGGTGAACACAGAGATTATGCTGGAGGCAGGAGTATTATTGCCACCTTATCTGGCGAGCTTTATTGATTTCACATCAAAAAATAAGCGGCACATTGGCTAATGCCGTTCACTTAAGGTGAACGGCATTATTACGTTTAGCAACTGGGTATCGGTTTTTAGACACCTTCAATAGCCTCGGGTAACTTCGTTCTCGCTTTCCCTCAAGCTTAAACTGACTAGCATTTTTTTCTATATCTAGAATGATTTTAGGGACATTTCCTGGAGCATATATTGGCATTTGAGTAAGTTTGTAGATGATATGTGATGAAGCATCTCTGAAGCTAAGTTGATTTGGGTAAACACTTTTTAGTGATTTAGCCATCAATATCATTTTGTAACGGATAAGGTTGTAAGCCAGTAACAAGCCCCATAACTCTTGGTGAATTAGCTCCGGTAAATTGCTGCGCAAGGTGAATCGACTTTCCAATAGATATTGCTTCATTTCTCGATAGCCCATTTCAATTTCCCAGCGATGCGCATATAAATCTACAATCTCCGAAGCGGGATATTCCATTGCATCAGTCATTGATGTGAGTACGCTTACTTCTTTCCCTTTCACTCGCCTAGTCAATAATCTCACTGTTATAGAGTCGGGTAAGTTAGGGCGCTTCTTCTTAGCCTGCGGCGTCGTTGTTAGACGAACCAGCTTATCTTGCTTGCCTAGGCTATCTACAACTTCATACTGAGTGCCTTTTTTGAGGGGGAGCAACCAATGCGTATTATTTCCCTTTTGCTCCCATTCATGTAGCAAGCCAAGTGAATAAAACCCTTTATCGAATAGCGTCAAGCTGTTATCTGGCACATGACTTATGAGTTTGCTCGCTAGATTCATCTCGTTTTCACTTACACTATCAAAGGCGCTCCCCAGTATGAGGTGACTGCTTAACTCCATTAAGCAGACCATTCGGACTTGCGGATAACCAGCATAACTGGCTTTGTTGGCAGTTCGAGCAAAGACTGCACTATTTGCAGCGCTATCAGGCGTTCGCCAAACGACACCATCAACACCGTAAATATTAAGGCCGTTCCAATGTGGATGTTCCGCACGGTCATGCCAGGTTTGGGCTGTACGGTAAAAAACATCTTGTACTACATTACTGCCTAACTTTTTTCTGGCTTGAGTGACGGCACTTCGGGCAACATAATCCACGTCTTGAGGTAAAACAATGTCTAATTTGTTAATTAGCTGACGAACGGACTCCGTTCGGAACAAAGACATGCCAATAACAGCCCAAATCATGGCATCCATTGGGAGCTTGCGTTTACGTAATGTTGCTACACCATTGGAATCTAAACAGGCTTGTATAATCTCTGGCTCTAAAACATCGGCCAAGCTTTGAAATTCAGTGAGACGAGAAATAGATGTGCGCGCAAGTGCTTCAGACAATTCCATAAAAAAATCCGATACCAGTAAACTGATATCGGATTGTGAAGCTTTGAAAAGATCGGTCAACTGATCATTAAAATATTTCTTAACTGATCGGCATTAGGCACATTGGCCGCTTATTTTTATTCTTCATCTTTTATGTATTGATAACTTACTCTCGGAGTAACGTTACATAATAATTCATACGGGATCGTATCTGCACATTGTGCAACCTCTTCTACTGGCAGGTGCTCACCCCACATTTCTACTTCGTCTCCGACCTGAACTGAGTCGTTTTCTGCGCCAATATCAACTGTGATCATATCCATAGAAACACTACCAACGATGCCGTAGCGTTTGCCATTGATCACCACAGGTGTACCTTCTCGAGCATGACGTGGATAACCATCACCATAACCCATAGCAACCACGGCCAGTTGCGTCGCATTTTGGCTCTGCCAACGGCCGCCATAGCCCACTCGCTCACCAGCAGGAATGGCGCGTTTTGCTATCACACGGGTTTTTAATGACATCACCGCCGACAAACCATGCTCAGATCCAACAGAGTTAAGCATCGGCGAAACGCCATACAGCATGAGTCCAGGCCTTATCCAGTCGCCATGACTATCTGGCCAAGCAATAATGCCCGCCGAGTTAGCCAAACATGTTTGCTCATGTTTATCGTTAATCAATTTGGCAAAATGCTGGATCTGCGTGAGTGTTTTATCGTTTTCAGTATCATCCGCACAGGGGAAATGCGTCATTAAACGCACTTCATCTTTGGCATTTTGGGTTGCTTTCAGGCGCGTATAAAACTGCTCTAGTTGCTCGGGCTCGATGCCTAAACGATGCATGCCAGTGTCGATTTTGAGCCAAGTGGCAATCGGTGCATCCAAATTTGCCTGCTCCAGTGCAGTTAACTGGTGCTCATCATGGATGATGGTTTCAAAATTGTTCGCCAGCAAAATGGGCAAATCACTCGCTTCAAAGAAACCTTCTAATAAGACAATGGGTTTCGTAAGACCGCCCGCGCGTAATGCCAAAGCTTCATCAATTCTAGCTACAGCAAATGCATCAGCGCCCTGCAAATGCTGCGCAATCGTCACCAAACCATGCCCGTAAGCGTTGGCTTTGAGTACCGCCATCACTTTGCTGTTTGGGGCGATTTGTTTAATACGCGCTAGGTTTTGCGCCAGCGCGGTTAAATTAATTTCTGCGGTTGCTAATCTCATACAGCCTCTCGTGTGCGACCTGCAAAAGTATTAAGCAGTTAGCGCTTAATACTCATCATCAAATGCAGGACCTGCGTAATTGTCAAAACGAGAGAATTGCCCTTGGAAGGTTAACCTAACCTTACCAATCGGACCATTACGCTGTTTACCGATAATTATTTCTGCCACGCCTTTATCAGGACTGTCATCGTTATACACTTCATCACGATAAATAAACATGATTAAGTCGGCATCCTGCTCGATTGAGCCTGATTCACGTAAGTCAGAGTTAACTGGACGTTTGTCGGCACGTTGCTCTAGGGTACGGTTAAGCTGAGATAGTGCAATCACCGGACATTGCAGTTCTTTTGCCAGTGCTTTTAATGAACGCGAAATTTCGGCGATTTCTAGGGTACGATTATCTGATAAGCTAGGTACACGCATTAGCTGCAAATAGTCGACCATGATCATGCTGATACCGCCATGGTCACGAGCAATACGACGAGCACGCGAACGAACATCCGTCGGCGTTAGACCTGATGCATCATCGATATACATCTTGCCTTTTTCCATCAACAAGCCCATCGTCGACGATAAACGTGCCCAATCTTCGTCATCTAGCTGACCTGTACGTACCTTAGTCTGGTTAATACGACCAAGAGAGGCCAGCATCCTCATCATGATCTGCTCTGAAGGCATCTCTAGTGAATAAATCAGTACAGGCTTGTCTTGCGTCATTGCCGCATGCTCAGCCAAGTTCATTGCAAAGGTGGTTTTACCCATTGAAGGACGCGCTGCAACGATGATTAAGTCTGACGGTTGTAAACCAGCTGTCATTTGGTCTAAATCGTTATATCCAGTACTTACCCCAGTCACACCATCTTGTGGTGACTGATAAAGTTCTTCAATCTTATCAACTGTTTTTTCTAGAATTGAGTGAATGCTTTGCGGGCCTTCGGTACTCTTCGTTCGCTGCTCTGCAATTTTAAACACTTTACTTTCAGCTAAGTCGAGTAGCTCATGACTATCTCGCCCTTCAGGATTAAAACCCGCTTCGGCGATTTCATTAGCAACGCCAATCATTTCACGTACTACAGCACGCTCACGTACAATCGATGCATAAGCATCTATGTTCGCGGCACTTGGCGTATTTTTGGCTATTTCTGCTAAATAGGCAAAACCACCAATCGTGCTTAGCTGATTATTCTTTTCAAGACTTTCAGAAATGGTAATTAAATCGATTGGTTGACTTTGTTCGACCAATCTTTCCATCGCTTCAAAAATTAATTTGTGCGTGCGAGTGTAAAAGTCATGCGACACAACCAATTCTGCAACACGGTCAAAGGCCTGATTATCAAGCATTAAGCCACCTAACACTGACTGCTCGGCTTCGATGGAATGAGGAGGAACTTTGAGGGTATCGACTTGATGATCTGGTTTAGCCATGGCACTACACAAACTGAAAGAATTAAGAGGGTTATTTTAGCCCCTCGTGAAGCAACTTAAAAGCGTAAAGCGACTTTCTCTAATTAAGGTAACGCTAAAATTAGAAAAGGCCTCACTGGGAGGCCTCTTATCACTGAGTATATTCGCTTAGTTTTTCTTTAATTCAATACGACCACTTACCGTATCAATTTCGACATCCGCATCACCGCCATTAAGAATAAACTCTAATTCACGTGATGGGCCATACTTGGCTTTTTTCACCTTATCATTACTTAATTCATTGATAATGCGGCCACCGGAGTGCGCATCAATATCAAAGCGAGCCGAAACATCACTCGGGAAGTACAAACGCACATCACCGCTAACAGTATCCATGTTGATGCGTGCATTTTGTTGCAACTCTTTAATCTGCACTTTAATTTCGCCATTTACGGTGTTCAAACGTAAATCTCTTAAAGACGCAACTTTAAAGTCTACTTCACCATTCACATTTTCAAGGCGAATATCAGTCGCTTCTGTGTCACTTTCAATGTCACCATTGACCGCATTAAAGCGTAGCTCACCCTTAGAGTTCGCATCGTTTATATCGCCGTTAACCGTTTCAAAACGTAAGTCGCCCGATAAAGCACGTGCATCTACATCACCATTTACCGTCTCTAAACTCACCTTGCCTTCTAGTTGTGTCGCTTTAATATCGCCATTGACGGTTTTAATGCGTGCACCCGCTAGTAGCTCTGACGCCGAGATATTTACATTTATACCTTCGAAACTCAGCTCACTGCTTTTTGGCATATAAATCGTTAGGTCTGAACCGTCGCCTTTATTCCATCCCTTGTAGCGCTTTGGCATTTCAACGATAAACTCAGTGACAGAGCCATTATTCTCAAGCTTATAGCCCTTAGCGATGTCATCGAGTGTGCCGGTTACTTTAAACTCAGATTTATCCCAAGATTTAATAACCACTTCGCCACGTTGATTCTCAATCACAATTTTGCCATTTGCAGGCACACTAATTTGTTTATCAATGGCTTCACCGGCTAAACATGCCATCGGGAAAAATAGTAATCCTGTCAGTAATTTTCTCATCTTTCTTCTCCTAAATTTGTTGCCAACTTGGTTCATGCACCCGGTTGATTAAATCCAATTGCTGCTGATAAACCTGTGCGAGCATTTTAAGTAGCGCCGCATTTTCTGGGTCATTTTGCAAAGCGAGTTTAACCGCTTGCTCAGCTTGCTCTAATTCATCAAGTTGTTGCTGCCAATCATTAGTCAGTGCGGGCTGCGATTCATACTGTACAAGCAGCGCTTGCTTCTGCTGCTCAAATAATGCGCTTAGATCCCGCATGGTATTCTGCTCAGGGTGATTCATACTGACATTCCAAGCCAATAAGCCTGCGATAAAACATGCTGCAATGCCTGTAACTTTAGGCCAGTATTGCCTATCATTTTGAGGGTCTTGTGCTGGCTCTGCGATAGCACGCTCAATACCCGGCCACAGATCTCGACTTGGCTTAACATCACTTGGCTTAGTCAGCTCTTCTTTTAAGAAGTCGTCAAAGTTGGCTTTACTCATGCTCGTACCACTCCTGTAATAATTGTCTTGCGCGGTGATATTGCGATTTACTTGATCCAACAGCCATTCCTAGCATTTGCCCAATTTCTTCGTGCCTGTAGCCTTCAACGGCATGCAACACAAACACCAAACGCGCACGTTCTGGCAAACGTAAAATCAATTTATCGAGCCCATTTAAGCCACTACACATGGCTAGGCTTTGTTCGTCCATACCGCTTTGTTCAAAGCTCACAACTTTCTGAAGCCAGTTCTTATGCTTGCGTAAATAACTAATGGCAATGTTACTTGTCACACTGTGTAACCAAGTCGAAAACTTTGATTGCCCTTGAAACTGGGCGATTTTATGCCACAGTTGCACAAACACTTCTTGCGTTACATCTTCAGCATGTTGTTGATCTGCCAGCAATCTTAAACACAACGCAAAAACGGGTCTTTCATGTTGACGATAAAGTTGAGCGAACGCAGCCTGATCACCTGCTTGCACTTGACGCACAAGATCATCTATCTGCTCTTCTTTATTCGTGTTCGAGAATGCCTGCTTGGCATCGATTAACATGACATAATTCCTTTGTTGGGATTTACCCAGTTTGGCGTTTTGCTTAATTGTTATAATCTAAGACGCCACCTTGGCTTAAAAAGGTTTAAAAGAAATTTAAAAAAATTTGAGAAGACAGCATTACAAAGCAAAAGTAGTTTTGCAATGAAATGCTGTTAATTGCAGCAAATGACCTGATATCGACTCACTTTATTCTGCAGTCTATTTTGAGGAATACGATTAATCATCTTCGCCATTATTTGTATCGGTAGCTTCTTCATCTGCTTCATCTAATTCAGGTAAAGGTTTTGCAGGCTCAAACGACCAGCCTTTAAAAACTAAAGTCGGTTTACTATTTGTGCCTCCACCATTGCCAAAATTAACGTTCTTCAAAGCTGAATCAAAATGCACACCACTGCCACCTGAAGAGTTAATAATAGAACCGCGAACGGTGCCATATAACTGCCCACTACCTGACAATTTCACTTGCGTTAAAGGCGCATAAATTGTGGCATACATATCTGACGCGCCCTTTACTTGGAATCCATCTCTCCCCGAATAAGAAGAGAAAAAATTGAGACTGGGGATACCGCTTTCAGTCAGCCCTTCTTTTTCAGTGATCACTTGCCCACTGGCTCCTAATATCACTTTCCCTGTAGTAAACACCGTTAAGCTACTGCCACTTTTAATCGTTAATTTGGCATCGCCATCTAGGATAAAATCTCCATCAACGAGAAAAATCACATCCCCGCCAGCAATGGTCATTTTGGCATCACTATAGAGCTTAAAGTTTTTCATACTAAAAACCTGCTCTTCCGAGGTTTCAGATACACCATGTTGCTGACTTAAATTATCAAATAAATAGATTTGCGCAGCTTTAGAATCTAAATCTAACGCTTTTTTCCTGCCATTCAGAGTAGATAAAAGACGACCTCTCGCCGGTGTAAATTGATAGTTTTGTGTTGCACCCACTGCAAAGTCTACTTTGGGAGTCTCTCCTTGTGCTATCACATCAGGCATGTTTTTTGGCAGCTCGAATGGGTCACACTCTTTGTTTGGCCGTTCAGGATCATAGTCTGGAGAGCTTGGATCATAAACTTTTACTGGCTCTACCTCAGGGTTTTTACGAAAGTACCCATGAGTATATGGCACATTAAATTCCGTCGTACCATCAGCAAATGTCACCACATCTTGTACATGCTCACTGGATGGAAAACTGCCTGTACCACCATACATGATGTCATAGGCATCATTCGCAGGGTTATTAATTTTACTGCCCCACTTCATTTCAACGCTGCCATTGACTCGCACATAGCCATCAACCTCACCGCCTCTGTGTGTATAAAAGCCGTTTGAATACACATTACCTTTCACCCTAAGGCCGCTTCCCCAAGAAATATCGACCCCAGTGTTTGAGTGAACATCACCTATCACGGGCGAAGAGCCCTTTAGATAAACGACACCCGATGCTTTTACATCCCCTTTGATAGGTGAATGACCATCAATAGTGACGTCAGAGTCACCAATCACTGTGTTGACGTGGCCTGAAGAATCTCTGTTACTATCGGAGTAAGGACCTTTTGATGAGTCGTAGCTATCAACAACGCCACTGCCTGATAAATTAACGCCTTTACATCCTGTAACTGCATACTGAAATGGCGATTGAATATCCGCAGGTTTTAACTCAAAACGCGCAACAAGTTGCTGATTAGCGTCGCCATAGTAACGCTGACCTAAACTTTTAATTTCGAGCAAACCGTCTGCATTTTTACTCAGTTGCGCTTTAAAAGCGGTGTCTTCTGCAATTGCACCGCTACCCACATGTAATCCATGCTGATTTACAAGATCATCTATCGTTAGGTTTTTATTTTTTCCGAGCTCATCTTTTAAGCTTTTCGCAGCATTAAATACGCCTTTTTCAGCCAATAAACGTGCATTCATGTCTTTTTGAAAGTTACCCGTCAAGCGTTCTTGGATCACCGTTTCTTTCAACGCACCAAAAACGACAACACTTGCCATAGTACTCATCAACATGACTTTGATTAATGTAAATCCCGACTGGTTTTGCATCATTTAAACGCCTCAATCAGAATAAGTTGCGTAGTGGCTATATCTATTTGTAATCCAGTACCAAAATGGCTCGGCATATGATCCGGTTTTACAAGCACACTGACCAAGTAGTTATTAAAACCAAAACTGAGTGCCTCAACACCTTTCAATAGCTGCACAGCACCGCCGCCATCTCCAATGTCGCAAGTTAAAAACCCATTTGCTAAGGTGTAAGTCTCAATATAATCGGCTGCTGGCGTGGTTCCCTGACACGACAAGACATTGGCATATTGCTCAAATTGTATTGTTAGCGTATCGGCAGAAACAACAGGTAACGCCTTTGTTTGCTTAGTACTTCTGGTAAAAACTTGGCTTGTATATCGAATAACTTCTTGCGCATCAGATAGCTCTTGCGTTGTCCGCACAGTATTTTTTATCGCAGAATAAGACATGGCGACACCTGCTAATAGAAATAGCCCAGCAGCCATGGCCACAAGCATTTCTAGTAAGGTGTAGCCTGATTGACGTGTACTAAAAGGCGCAGCCAACTGGCACCTCAACAAAGCTCGCATTGAGCGTGATCTGATTCAATATTTGATTTTGCTGATCTTCTGGTACGCGCAAATCTTGCCATTTAACTGTGATAAGCATTTCATCACTATAATTCTCTGGTAGATCGAGACTATAGCGAAAGCGTAAAGTTTGCGGTGGTTTTAAAGCATCTTGAAAAGCGGCTTCATCATAAATACCAGGGTTATTGCGTTGAAGATCGCACAAATGAGGCCATAAGCGCTCAATGGTATTTTGCCCTTGAACGAGTGAAACAGTATAGTCAAAGCTATTATTAGCAAATTGTAGCGACTTCAGCTGAGTCACACCCAAACCAATGAGCGCAACGCTCGCTACGAACATAGAAACCATTACTTCAAGTAGTGAGAACCCGGCATTTACGCGCAATTTTCTTCTGCCTTACTTAACCAACTTTGTCCGCTGCGTAAAATGCACAAACGATAATCTACAGTATTTGCATCGTTGTCAGTGATCAAAATATTACTTTGAAGATTTAGCTCGCCTGTTGAACGGATCATACGGTCAACAATATCCGCTTTAACCGCCTCATAACTCGAATCGAACTGCCTTAACGTAATTAAATTTCCCGCCTGCTCCACTTGCACTAACCAAGTTTCATTTTGTTTTGCCAACGTCACGGTTTGCGCACGTTTTACAGCTTCACTTCTCGCATAACGATAGACCGAACTTAATTGATTGGCGGTAGTGACTAAGCGTTCTTGTTTTATATATTGAGCAAACGAAGGCGCAGCCAACATTGCAAGAATGCTGACTAATCCCATTGTTATTAGTAATTCAACCATAGTGAAGCCTAACTGTTTTGGCTTATTTCCAACAGTCATTAGCGTTCCCACTTGCAGTTGTTTCACCTGCTTGATTTATACTTAATACTGCACATCTATCACTTGCTTGAGCACTTCTTGGTTTTGGCGTCGCGGTTAATACAAAGCCTAGACTCTTAAAATTCGCAGCCCCTACAGGTTTATTGGTATGACGATATGAAAAGGTGTATACCGCTGAATTAGGTAAATCAGTAAACTTATCACTATCAGGGTAGCCACCATTTCTAGAATAGATCCGCTCGAGGATCGCAGCTGTTTGCAACATTTCTTGTTGCGCATCTGAACGACGCCCATCTTGAATATAACGCTCATAAGACGGGTACGCCAAAGTCGTCGTGATGGCAATAATAGCAACGACAATTAATAACTCTATTAACGTAAAACCTGTTGTATTTACTTTAGAATTCATACTCAACCCACAAAAAACAGCGCTGTCATTTTTAACATAAAGCTTACAAGAAACAAACTTTCAACTTGTTATTAGGTATGACAAAACTAGGTTAATAAAATAACACACTTAAAGCGTATTTAAAAAAGGAACGGATTACATGTAATTACACAATGTTCCGTCTGCTCTGTTCCATGAGATGACTATATGAGAAGAGTATTTGATAGTTTTTATTTTTTATAAAAAAACCGCGTGCCAAAACACGCGGTTTATAACTTAATTCGAGATTAAGCTTCAGCAATAACGATTACTTTGATAGTAGCAGTTACGTCTGAGTGTACAGAGATTGCAACGTCAAATTCGCCAGTCTCACGGATAGTACCTAGAGGTAGACGAACTTCTGATTTAGCAACTTCAACACCAACAGCTGAGATAGCGTCAGCGATGTCACGTGTACCGATTGAACCGAATAGCTTACCTTCGTCACCAGCTTTAGATACTAATGTAACTTCTGCTAATGCTTCTAGTTTCTCAGCGCGTGCTTGAGCAGCTACTAATTCTTCAGCGATTTTCGCTTCTAGATCAGCGCGACGAGCTTCAAAAGTCTCGATGTTTGCTTTAGTCGCTGGAACTGCTTTACCCTTAGGGAATAAGAAGTTACGTGCGAAGCCAGATTTAACTGCAACTTGGTCACCTAAGTTACCAAGGTTAGCGATCTTGTCTAGTAGAATAACTTGCATGTTTCTACACCTTTTAAAAACGAGTTAGTCCGCTGCTTACTTATGTAAGTCAGTGTATGGAAGAAGGGCTAGGTAGCGAGCACGCTTGATAGCAGTTGCTAGCTGGCGCTGGTATTTAGCGCTAGTACCTGTGATACGGCTAGGTACGATTTTGCCACTTTCTGTTACATAGTTTCTAAGAGTAGCTAGATCTTTGTAATCGATTTGTTGTACGCCTTCCGCTTTGAAACGGCAGAACTTACGACGTCTGAAATAACGTGCCATGAGTAATTTCCTCAATTAATTCTTTCAATATGTTGTGCATGTAAAACAAGTTGACTTAAACCATTTCGGTTTTCGTGACGATTTAAAAAACCGCGAACTTGTATTGCCTGCCCAACGTATAAATGCTGTGTTTGATTCTGTAATTGTGCACCGCTTGCAACCACACTCAGACGAACATAACTATTTCTATTTAGTTCGGCTTCGACTTGCATTGATTTGTGCTCTAGTACAAACGTGCAATGTGGAATACCAGCTGGGCTTTGACTAAATTTGGGTGTTTTACAAACCGTACCCGAAAGTACATATTGATTTGTATACAGATCAGGCTGTGTCACCTATTTAATCAATCCAGATTCAATAACGATTAAGCAGAAGCTGCTTCTTTTTTCTCTTCTTTAACAAGAGGAGATGCTTCAGTTACAGCGTTTTTAGTACGCATAACTAGGTTACGTAGCACTGCATCGTTGTAGCGGAAAGAAGTTTCAAGCTCGTTGATTACTTCAGTTGGTGCTTCAACGTTCATTAGAACATAGTGTGCTTTGTGAAGCTTTTCGATTGGGTAAGCCAGTTGACGACGGCCCCAGTCTTCTAGACGGTGAATTTGACCACCAGCTTCAGTGATAGAACCAGTATAACGCTCGATCATACCAGGTACTTGCTCACTTTGATCTGGGTGAACCATGAATACGATTTCGTAATGACGCATGGATATTCCTTACGGTTAATATAGCCTTGTCCCGTTTCGGCCAGTCGGGGGAAGGCAAGGAACTAAATGTGATAGCCGAAATGAGCGCGTATTCTACGTTGAGTTGGGAGTTTTAGCAATGAAAAAAGCAAGAAAAAGACTAATAATTAATCAACAACCGAAAGAAGTAAAATTAGATTTGAAAAAGAAGATTGGAGCGGCACACGAGGTTCGAACTCGTGACCTCGACCTTGGCAAGGTCGCGCTCTACCAGCTGAGCTAGTGCCGCATTCCATATTTAGCTCTTGATTTGTTTGTAATATCGCAAAGGTCGCGTCTATTACCCGACGCAGCTGAGCTAGTGCCACATCATGACAGTTATTTATATAACTAGTTTGCTTGTAAACAAGACTTGAGAAATTGGAGCGGCACACGAGGTTCGAACTCGTGACCTCAACCTTGGCAAGGTTGCGCTCTACCAGCTGAGCTAGTGCCGCATTCCATAGTTAGCTCTATAATTGTTAGTAACATCGCAAAGGTTGCGTCTATTACCTGGAGCAGCTGAGCTAGTGCCGCATTCCATAGTTAGCTCTATATTGTTAGTAACATCGCAAAGGTCGCGTCTATTACCTGAAGCAGCTGAGCTAGTGCCGCATCACAATGGTTGCTTTTAAAACAAAAACCCCGCAGAGCATCTGTCTAAGCGGGGCAGGATTCTACAATAATGTAGGTGCTTTGCAAGCAGTTTTTTAAAGATTAAAGAACTTTTCTTTATAAATCTTTAATTCCATTATTGAATCTTTTATATCGTCTAGTGCAAGGTGTGAACTTTTCTTTTTCACTTGACCAAGTAACTCAGGCTTCCAACGACGTGCGAGCTCTTTCACTGTACTCACATCTAGGTTGCGATAGTGAAAGTAAGCCTCAAGTTCAGGCATGTACTTATTTAAAAAGCGGCGGTCTTGACCAATTGAATTACCACACATAGGAGAACTACCCGGCGGTACCCACTCTTTTAAGAAATCTAAAGTTTGTGCAATGGCATCATCTTCAGTCAACGTACTCGCTTTGCAGCGTGCAGTTAAACCAGAACGGCCGTGTTGGTTAGTACACCACTCGTCCATGCCATCTAATAACTCATCACTTTGATGGATAGCGATAACAGGGCCTTCAGCTAACACATTCAAGTCGCCGTCAGTGATCACTGTCGCAATTTCTAGGATTTTATCTGTTTTCGGCTCTAGGCCTGTCATTTCTAGATCTAACCAGATCAAATTCGATTCATTAAAAGACATAAACTACCTTAGCGGTACTTCCTTTAGATCCAATGCAATTAGATATATCATATTAGCTTCACTTGTTTACCTAAAGCTTTTTTTTAAAAAGCGCTTAATTTAATTGAGTTATAGCCCATTTAAGCCATGCTCACAAAGTAAACAAGGTGATTTTAGGCAATTTTATTAATTGCGATTTTGATCAGTGACAAGCTAAGTAACTATGGCAAAACAAAAGAAACTCAGTAAAGGCCAATCCCGTCGGATCAGTGCCAACCATCAAAAACGCTTGCGTAAAGCTAAACAGCAGCATGGCGAGCAACAAGATACCCAGTGGCAAACCGACAATTTAGGTCCAACTGAAAATGCAGTGGTGATCAGCCGTTTCGGCCAGCATGCCGATATAGAAACATCTGATGGCGAAGTATTGCGCTGTAATATTCGCAGAACCGTTGGCGGCTTAGTATGCGGTGATGAAGTATTCTTTCGTCGTGCCAAGGTCAGTGATGGCGACCTAGCAGGCGTTATCGAAGCCATTGAAGAGCGCCGTTCGCAACTTACCCGCCCTGACTTTTATGATGGCGTTAAAGTTGTTGCAGCGAACATTGACCAGATTTTGATGGTCTCTGCTATTTTACCTGAGTTCACCCCACAGATTATCGACCGATATTTAGTGGCTTGTGAAGATATGGGTATCGAGCCCATTTTAGTGCTCAATAAAATCGATTTAATTGATGACGAAGGTCTCGAGTTCATCAACGAGATTTTAGATATCTATCGTGAATTAGGTTACAAAGTTCACCTTGTTAGCACCAAAACCGGCGAAGGTATTGACACGCTGAAGCAAGTATTAGTGGGTAAAAACAATATCTTTGTAGGCCAATCAGGGGTAGGTAAATCAACGCTGGTCAATACCGTATTGCCTGATGCAGATATTCTTACCAAAGAAGTTTCTGAAAATAGCGGCCTAGGTCAGCACACCACGACTGTGTCACGATTACATCACTTACCTAGCGGCGGTAACCTGATTGATTCACCGGGGATCCGTGAGTTTGGTCTATGGCACCTAGATGTTGAACGCGTAACTTGGTGCTTTAAAGAGTTCCGCGAGTATATAGGTGGTTGCCGTTTTAGAGATTGTAAGCACCTTAATGACCCTGGATGTATATTGGTCGAAGCGGTTGATGAGGGTAAAATTACTGAATTACGTTTTGACAGCTACCACCGTATTCTAGAATCAATGGCTGATGGCCGCGCGGGTGCTCGCGCGCCAAGGGTTTAAAAAATTTACAGTTTATATGTTAGTATCTGCGCTAATTATTTTTAGGAATTTATAGTCCCCATGGATAAATTTAAAATTGCCATGCAATACGCCATGCCTAAGCATGGGATCTCTCGCCTAGTTGGTAAATTGGCTGCCGCTGAAGCGGGCTCCGTGACAACTTCTTTAATTAAGGCGTTTATCAAGCAGTATAAGATTGATATGAGCGAGGCACTTTACGAAGATCCTGCGCACTATAAAACCTTTAATGAGTTCTTTACTCGCCCATTAAAACCAGGCATTCGCCCATTAACAGAAGATGAAAGCATTATTACTCACCCTGTAGACGGCGCTATCAGCCAACTAGGTGATATTGTAGATGGTCAACTTATTCAGGCTAAAGGTCATAACTACAGCGTACAAGACTTACACGGTGGTGATAAAGACGATGCCGACCCATTCATGGGCGGTAAGTTTGCCTGTATTTATTTGGCACCCAAAGACTATCACCGTATCCATATGCCAATTGACGGCACGTTGCGTAAGATGATTTACGTACCGGGCGATCTATTCTCAGTTAACCCTCTTACAGCGAAAAATGTGCCTAACTTGTTTGCGCGTAACGAGCGTGTCGTGGCAATTTTCGACACCAAAGTGGGCCCACTGGCGATGACTTTAGTCGGTGCAACCATTGTAGCAAGCATCGAAACGATTTGGGCAGGGACAGTTACACCACCTGCAGGTCGCGACGTCATGACATGGAATTACCCGGTTGAGGGCGACAAAGCGATCCATTTAAAGAAAGGTGATGAAATGGGCCGCTTTAAGCTAGGCTCAACGGTCATTTTAGCCTGGGGTAAAGATCAAGCTGACTTCTTAGATAGCGAGCAGCCTGAAACAGTAACTCGTATGGGCACACCGTTTGCTAAAATTGACGATTAATCATTTATATTAAATACGCTTTAAGACCAGAAAAGCCTGCAATTTGCAGGCTTTTTTGTAATTAAGCTGAACGACAGTTTATACATTCTGGATCTTTAAATAACCCAAAGGACTTTTGCTCTAACGTTAAGCCATCCACTTGCTTAAACACGCTACCACTATGGTGGCCTAAAATCATGTTCACGGTATAAAGCGCCTGCATTGAACCTATGACGCCTAACAATGGGCTTATCACCCCAAAGTTATCGCAGTTTTGTGCCACTTGCCCGCCCTCTTCTGGGAATAAGCAGGCATAACAAGGACTTTCGCTTCTAAAATCAAATACCATTACCTGACCTTGGGTTGCGATGGCTGCACCTGAAATCAGTACTTTTTGCTTCGCAAGACAGTATTCATTCAGTAGATAACGGGTTCTAAAGTTATCGCTACAATCTAGGATAAAGTCGGCATCAGCCAATAACACATCTAAATTTTTTTCGCTCAAACGTGCGTGCACAGGGTTCAGTACAATTTGATTATTTAGACTGGTCAGCACCTTGCCTGCAGCTTTGGCTTTGCTTTGACCAAGGTGGTTTACCTTATAGATGATCTGACGTTGTAAGTTAGATAGCTCAACGTCATCATCATCAATGAATGTCAGTTGCCCTACACCTGAAGCTGCCAAATACAGTAAAGCCGGGCTGCCTAAACCGCCACAACCTACCACCGCAACTTTGGCACTTTTCAGCTTATTTTGCCCAGCTTCGCCAACTTCTTTGAGTAACAAGTGGCGGCTGTAACGTAGCCGCTCTTTGTCATCCAATGCCATTAAGCTTCACCTCGCCCTTTACGAATTGCAGCTTTAAGCTCAAGTACCGCATTTTGGTGGTCATCAGCTAAAGTGATCGCACGCACCACTGCAACACTGCCCACACCAGTACTGGCAACTTGCTCAGTGCGGGCAATATCAATACCACCTATGGCCACGGTCGGGTAATGTGCTTTCATTAACGGCACAAAATGCTTGAGCTTTTCAAGGCCCTGAATTTGTCCTGTCATGTCTTTAGTTGTAGTTGGATAAATCGCCCCGAAGGCTAAGTAACTTGGCCGGTAATTGTGCGCTCGCACCATTTCATAAAAGCCGTGTGTCGATACGCCTAAACGTAAACCCGCATTTTGAATTGCCGATAGGTTAGCTTCACTTAAATCTTCTTGACCAAGATGCACACCATACGCACCATGCTCGATGGCTAACTGCCAGTAATCGTTAATAAATACTCGGCCTTGGTATTTCTCACCCAGCATGATGGCGGTTTTGATCTCTGCTTCTAGGTTTGGATCGTTTGGATCTTTAATGCGCAGTTGAACGGTCGGTACGCCTGCGGCTAAACATTTTTCAATCCAATCGGCTGTATCAACAACCGCATAAAGCTCCAGCTCACCGTCGGTGTCGGCAAAACCTGCTGCAAAATTAAAATCATCCGGCGCGGCCAGTTCTAATTCATCAGCTAACCAACTACCCGGTTCAATCACTTGCGGGAAATGATTTAAATCTTCTGGGAAGCCCGTATGCGCTACAGGGCCAATGCCTTCGCCATAACGCACGGCGCTTGCTAAACCTTGGTTGATATACGCTTTACCTAGAATAAATGCGTCTTTTAACGGGTAACCTTTGGCAAGGCAAGCCGCGATACATGACGATAAGCTACAGCCTGTGCCATGGGTATGTGGAGTGACTACCGCCTCGTTTCCTAGCCAGTATTCTTCTTGGCTGTCACTGCGACAATAATCTATGCAGTAGCCTTTCGGGTAATCCCAGTGACCGCCTTTGATCACCGCAGAGCCTGCACCAAAAGCCTGTAACTTTTCGGCAGCTTCAACCACTGAACTTGGGCCAATAAGGTAAATACCTGTGAGTAATTGTGTCTCGTGTGTATTTGGGGTGATCACATCTACCAGCGGGAAAAGATACTTTTTCAGTGCGTCAACGGTGTCTTCTTCGGTTAAGGTGTCACCACTGGTTGCAATCGCAACCGGGTCATATACCACCACTGGCGGCACCGCCCACGTTTTTTTGTAATGAGCAATGTGCTCGGCGATTAACTCTACTTGCGCGATATTGGCAAGCAAGCCTATTTTAATCACTTTTGCAGGCATATCTTGCGCCAGTGCATTAAGTTGAGACTCAATCACGGCATTACTGACAGGGTTTATGGCATCAACCCCAAGACTGTTTTGCGCGGTAAGTGCCGTGATCACAGTACAGCCGTGTACACCAAAGCTGTGCATGGCTTTAAGGTCAGCTTGAATACCTGCGCCACCGCCACTGTCTGAGCCTGCAATACTCCAAACAACTTCTGACATCTCAGACTCCTAAATTCTTTATCTATTTCTATTTTAATCTTGGTGCCAAAACGGCATACCCATAGTCGGCGTAGAAGGTGCCGCCACCTCTTTTTCAGGCATGGCTTTGGCTTCATAACTAAAGCGACCAGCTTCTACTGCTGACTTAAACGCTTTGGCCATGGTCACCGGGCAACCCGCACCAGCAATGGCCGAGTTTAATAGTACCGCATCATAACCTAGCTCAAGCGCTTGGCAAGCGTGAGACGGTAAGCCTAAGCCTGCGTCCACGATTAAAGTATGCTCAGGCAGGCGCTCACGGATGGTTTTTAAGTTATAAGGATTAATTAGCCCTTTGCCAGTGCCAATTGGTGCGCCCCAAGGCATTAATACCTCACAGCCTAAATCGGCCAGTCGCTGACAGATCACTAAGTCATCGGTGCAATAAGGCAGTACTTTAAAGCCATCTTTGATCAAAATGTCAGTCGCTTCTAATAAAGCCACGGGATCAGGCTGCAAGTTATACTCATCGCCAATCAGCTCTAACTTGATCCAATCTGTATCGAATACTTCGCGGCACATTTGCGCCAAGGTCACCACTTCTTTGACACTGTGGCACCCAGCTGTATTAGGCAATACGCGCAGCCCTGTATCTTTGATTAATTGCCAAAAATCTTGGCCAGCTTCGACTGAATTTTGGCGTCGTAATGACACTGTCACAATTTGCGACTGCGATGCCACCAGCGATTGCTGCATAACTTGCGGAGACGGATAAAGCGCTGAGCCTATCAATAAGCGGCTATCAAAGATTTCGCCATAAATGGTGAGTGGTTTATGCATGTTTATCCCCCTTGAATAGGCGACAATAACTCGATTTGATCGCCCTCTTTTAATTCAGCCACAGCACATTGGCTGCGCGGTACAAACTGCCCATTCACAGCCACAGCAAATGGCGGCACTGCGCCTTGCGATTCAATAAATGCTTGTAAATTAGTGTCGGTTAGCGCGACTTGTTGACCATTGAATACGACGTTCAAAGTAACCCCTTGCTCAGTGCTCGCTGCACCACAAAGGGTGCAAGTAAATAACCATGGCGATATAAGCCATTAATTTGGATGAGGTTGTCTTTTACCTCAATGTTTGGACGATTATCAACAAATGCAGGTCTTAGCCCAGAGTTAATCGACATTACACGGCCTTCACTAAAGCCGCTGTGTACTGTGTAGGCTGCTGACAACAACTCAAGGGTAGAGCGGACCGTGATAGGGCCATTATCTTGCGACTCAATTTCAGTCGCACCAATGACAAACTCATGATTTGGTTTCGGCGCAATGTAAATTGGGTAGCGAGGATGCATTAAACGCACAGGACGAGTTAATGTCACTTCTGGTGCGTATACGCGCGCGACTTCACCACGCACACCACGCAACCCAGACACTTCATCTTTGGCACCTAAGCCACGACAATCGATGATCCAATCGAATGCTTCACCGTTTACTTGCCCTTGCTCGCAATACACAGACTGCCCAAAATGAAACTCAACATCTTGCTGTTGTAAGGTCTCAAAACTGGCGCGATAAAAAGCCAAGTTATCGAGCTGGCCTTCACAAGGTAAAAATATGCCTTGATGAAAACGCCCTGCTAGCTCTGGTTCTAACTGAGAAATGTCTTGGCTATTGGCTATGTGTGCTTGGTGCCCTGCGAGGGGTTTTAAGCGCTGTGAAAAACTTTGTAAGTCGCCCTTGTCTTGCTGATGCGCAACAACGAGGGTACCTGCTTGTTGAAAAAATACCGGGGAAGAAAGTTTTGCCAAAAGTTCGGGCCAAAGTGCCATGGCTGTTAAGCCATCTTCGGCTAAGTCTGCTTCACAAATTACCGACTCAGCCAACGGCGCTAACATAGCTGCCGCTAACACACCGGCACTGTTATTTGCTTGTGCGTCGTCTTTTTCGAAGATACTCAGTTGATAGCGCTCCATCAGCATCAATGCTGCAACACGCCCCAACAAACCAAACCCTAATACAGCAACTCTTGGTTTACTCATTTCTGCCCCTAAAAACCCGAAGGTTAAGACCTAAGACGCAATCATCTCAGGTCTAAAAAACAATGCCATGCGCGAAGCATGGCATAACTTGCTAAATCGCTTTGTGATATAGCTCAGAGCCTGTTTGTTTAAACTCTTCAGACTTGGCTTTCATTTCAGCTTCAACATCGATCATCTTGATCTTAATTGCGTTGTTATCAGAAATATCAACACCTTGTGCTTCTAGGTCTTTCGCGTAGTCACGTACTTCTTGAGTGATCTTCATTGAACAGAACTTAGGACCACACATAGAGCAGAAGTGTGCCACTTTACCCGACTCTTGCGGTAGCGTTTCGTCGTGATATTCAAGTGCACGTTCAGGATCTAAACCTAGATTGAATTGGTCGTGCCAACGGAACTCAAAACGCGCTTTCGATAGCGCGTTATCACGAATTTGTGCACCAGGGTGACCTTTCGCTAAATCGGCAGCGTGTGCTGCAATTTTGTATGTGATAAGGCCTTCTTTTACGTCTTCTTTGTTTGGAAGACCTAAGTGCTCTTTTGGCGTTACATAACACAGCATGGCCGTACCATACCAAGCGATCTGCGCAGCACCGATACCAGAAGTAATATGGTCATAACCCGGTGCAATATCGGTCGTTAATGGGCCAAGGGTATAGAAAGGCGCTTCATGGCAATGCTCTAATTGCTCGTCCATGTTTTCTTTGATCATATGCATTGGCACGTGACCTGGACCTTCGATAAACACCTGAACGTCATGCTCCCAAGCAATCTTCGTCAGTTCACCTAAAGTGCGTAACTCTGATAATTGTGCTTCATCGTTGGCATCTGCAATTGAGCCCGGACGTAAACCATCACCCAGTGAGAAACATACGTCGTACTGCTTCATGATCTCACAGATGTCTTCGAAATGTGTGTATAAGAAGTTTTCTTTATGGTGCGCTAAACACCACTTCGCCATGATTGAGCCACCACGCGATACAATACCGGTGACACGTTTTGCCGTCATTGGTACGTATCGAAGTAATACACCAGCGTGGATCGTGAAGTAATCCACACCCTGCTCTGCTTGTTCAATCAGCGTATCGCGGAAAATTTCCCATGTTAGGTCTTCAGCAACACCATTTACTTTCTCAAGTGCTTGGTAGATTGGTACAGTGCCGATTGGCACAGGTGAGTTACGTACAACCCATTCACGCGTTTCGTGAATATAACGGCCTGTAGACAGGTCCATTACCGTATCTGCACCCCAACGCGTTGACCATACTAGCTTCTCAACTTCTTCTTCAATTGAAGAGGTAACCGATGAGTTACCAATGTTGGCGTTCACTTTTACTAAGAAGTTACGGCCAACAATCATTGGCTCTGATTCTGGGTGATTGATGTTGTTAGGAATGATAGCTCGACCACGTGCCACTTCTGAACGAACAAACTCTGGGGTGATGAACTCTGGAATTTCAGCACCAAACGACTCGCCTTTGTGCTGTTGCGCTAATAACTCTTCACGGATTTTTTCACGCCCCATGTTTTCACGAATGGCTACGAATTCCATTTCTGGAGTGATAATGCCCTGACGCGCATAGTGCATTTGCGTCACGTTTTTACCTTTTTTAGCACGGCGAATTTTAGGCAGGTTTTCAAAACGAATATGGTCAAGACCTTCATCCGCCATACGCTGCTGCGAGAACTTAGACGTTACGGATTCAAGCACTTCTGTGTCGTCACGATCTAAGATCCACTGTTCACGGTACTTAGGTAAGCCTTTACGCACATTTAGCTCAAAACCCGGCTCAGTGTAAGGGCCAGACGTATCATAAACACGGACTGGTTCATTTTTTTCAAAAACAGGGTTTTCTTCTGTACCACCAATAAAGCTGTCGCTTAAAGTGATTTCGCGCATACCTACACGTACGCCCGCTTGCTCACCTTCTACATAGACTTTTTTAGAATTTGGAAACGGTTGGCCAGTAAGGTTATAAATATATTCTGATGCCGCGGCACGGGTTTCGCGACGGCTTGGCTTGCTACTATTGTTTGACATGACTTGCCTCATGGTTAGTTAAGGTGTCTTGTCAGATCTCCAGATGGAGAGAGATGGGGGTTAGCCCAATTGGTCCGAGCCAAATGCATGCACGACGCATATTAGCTTTTTGCAGCCAGCAAAGATATTTGCTTGCAAGGCAGCTTGTTCCCTACGCAGGTTTTAACCTGATCAGGTTCACGGATCCCGCAAATAATGCGATCTCAGCCCGAAGGCACTCCGACAAGTAACGAATTGGGTGCAGTCTACTTCATAAACAACGGCTTATTCAAGACCATCTAAACGTTTAAAGTGTAGGACTGGCTTACCATTTAGTATTAGCGCCTTATCTGACACCGTAAAAGGCACACCGATTTCTAACATATTCAGTAGCATACGCTCTTGTTTATCGAGCTCATCGGAGCAGAGCATTTTTGTCATGCCGATTTGTTCAACATACAGCTGATTGTCTTGAATGCGGGTTTTGCCAAAGAAACGGTTGCATCCGGTGTGGCCCATAATTTGGTTATCTTCAACAAGCTGAATGCGCATCTCACTACTAATTTGCGCAACTTTATCAATCTGACTTAATTGCCAATGACCCTGTGGTAGTGTCTTTTCAGAGAAAGGGTTTAGGCTATTTGGGTCGTCCCACACCATGGTACAACCCGATAAAATAGCAGAGCCCGATAAGCCCAAAACAATGGCTAAAGTAGATAACTTATTTTTCATGCAAGGCTTCCTATGTTTAGGGCTTTATTTTTTATGTAAATAACTGCTCAAGTTGCTCAGGCACAAACGGGCGACCTTTTTCATTCACTGACGTGCCTGTTACGACCGCATCCAGCATCAATTTATTATCTGCTGCGCGGATCACCTTTTGATTAAAGGCGAATTTCAATCGGCTTAAACGCTCTACTTCAACTTCAACGTAAAACGCATCGCCCGGCTTTAAAGAATCTTTGTAATTCATCTCTGAGCGGATCACCACTAAATTCACCTTATCTCTGGCAAGTTGGGCAAAATCGATATTTTTAGCTGCCAAAAACTCATGGCGTGCATGCTCTAGATAATTGAAATAGACACTGTTGTTGACGATACCTTGCAAGTCGCACTCATAGTCGCGCACTTTAAACTCAACTTGAAAACTCATTTAATCCTCTATTAACTCGGTGATGTTGACCGCTGTTATAACATAATTAAACATAGTTTAGCTTCTCTGTATGGCCTGATTTGTTAGAATAACGGGTAACTAAAACGGAATAATCTGATCATGAAAGCAAAATTCTCTCTGTTATATGCAGCTATGCTGCCTTTATTTGCCGCCAATGCGGTTGCAGAACAAAGCCCCCTTGAAGTAATTGAAGTCACCGGTGACTTTAAAAAAGAAAGCATTCAAACCTTAAGCGCCAGTGCCAGTGTGTTGGGTGAACTAGAAATTACGCAACGCGGTGCAAGCTATTTAGATGAGATTTTAAATTCAACGGCTAATGTGAACTTCGCAGCAGGCGCGTCGCGCGGCCGTTATGTGCAGATCCGTGGCGTTGGTCTTCGCTCACAATTCCAAGACCCTATTCAACCAAGCGTGGGTTTACTTATCGATGGTATTAACTACTCAGGCCTGGGTGGCAGTGCATTATTATTCGATGTTGAGCAAGTGGCGGTTTATCGCGGCCCACAAGGTACACGTTATGGCGCTGATGCCATGGCAGGTATGATTGATATGCAAACCACTGCGCCTAACCAAGATAAATCATTAAAAGTGAAATTAGGTGTTGGTAACCACAATAGCTACGAAGCTGGCATTGCGGCCGGTACTGGCTTAACTGATAGCTCTGCAATTCGCGTTAGCGCGTTCCAACGTAAATCAGATGGTTATACCGATAACCTATATCTAAATCGCCCAACCCAAGAACAAGATGAGCAAGCTTTAAGATTAAAGCTGAGCAATGAGTGGAACGATAACTTCAATACTTCACTTGCTGTACACCACATCAATATCGAAAACGGTTATGACACATTCACGCTTGATAATAGCCGCAACAGTGTTGCTGATGAACCGGGTCAGGATAACCTAGAAAGCGATGCTTTCTCTTTAACTGCAAATTACACCGGCTTTGAAACGGTAAATATCACAGCAACAGCAACGGGCCTGCAAGCAGACTCTCTGTATAGCTATGATGAAGATTGGGTATGTAATAACGCCAACCAAGCAAACTTATGTGCAGCAGGTCTTCACCCTTGGGGTTATAGCTCTACAGACAGCTATGCGCGTGACACTGAAAAAGGCACATTCGACCTGCAAATTAGCTCTAAGCAAGATGATTGGGTTGTTGGTCTGTATTCTGAGCGTCGCGATGTAGACCTTACTCGTGCTTATACTTGGCAATCTCAAGATTTTCATTCAAGTTTCGATATTCGTAATACTGCGCTTTATGGTCAAAAAATTACATCAATTGCAAAAGATGTAGAACTGATCACTGGTTTACGTGCAGAAAGCTATGAGGCTGACTACAAAGACAATAATGGTTTTGCTGAAACAACCGATAAAACCATGCTAGGTGGTAAAGTTGCGCTAGAGTATCAAGTTGTCCCTCGCACTATGATCTACACAAGTCTATCTCGTGGCTACAAAATCGGTGGTGTAAACGGCGAAGCGCTCGCGAAAGCTAAAGATAAAAACCTTAATATTCAGCCAGAGAACTATACTTTTGCTCCTGAATATTTATGGAATGCCGAATTTGGTGTCAAAGGCCAATCAGAAGATAAAAGCCATACCCTGCGCGTGACTGCTTTCTTCATGAAACGTGATGATATGCAATTAAAGCAATGGCAAGTTCAAGACCAACAATTCGCAGGATATTTAGATAATGCTAGCTCAGGCAAGAATTATGGTTTTGAAGTAGAAGGTACAAAACAGTACACAGAGCGCCTTGCACTAAACTATAGCTTTGGCTACTTACGCTCGAAAATTAAAGGCTTCACAACCTCTGACGGCATCGACCAGCATGGAAGAGCGCAAGCCCAAGCGCCTAAATATCAATATGCGTTTAGCTTTAACTATGCACTAACAGATAACTTAGAAGCACAACTTGGTTTTGAAGGCAAAGATAGCTATTACTTCTCAGATAGTCATAACGACCAAGCATCTAATCAAAATTTGATTAATGCCAGCGTTAGCTATCACAGAGATAACTGGTCACTGACTGCTTGGGGTAGAAACCTAGCAGATAGAGATGTGCCTGTTCGCGGCTTTTTCTTTGATAACAATCCAATTGGTAGCACTAGCTATAAAACAGCGTACGAAGATAATCCAACTTCCTACTACCAGTATGGCGAGCCTCGCCTTGTAGGATTAACGTTTAAATACGAGCTATAAATGTAAAACCCCGTAATACCAATTCTGTTAAGTATGTGATCAGGGATAGCGCTGGATAAATGAAATGGTAACAAGGCGGAATTTTTCTTATGTAGTTGTTCTACATTGATAAATCCTAACGCAGTTAGCATGATATTTAGCCCGCTAGGATGGTCAGCTATTTAAGTGAATTGGTATAACATAGAGTACGGGGTGTTTTTTATCTCTAAGATTGAGACATAAAAAAGCGCACATTGGAAAATGTGCGCTTTTCTTTTTTATGAGAAATTAGCTTAACTCTGGCAGGTTACGGCCATAGAAGACTTCTTGGATTTCACGCTCCACTTTCGCGCGGATTTCTTTCTCTTCATCTTCACTCATATCGTCTGTACTGATCCCAAATAAATAGGTATTTAGATCAGTCTCTTTCAGCATCATTTTAGTGTGGAATAAGTTTTCTTGGAAAACATTTACATCCACCATGTGATACGCTTCTTTGGTGTCTTCAGTCATGTAATTCTGAATAGAATGAATTGCATGATCGATGTAGTGTTTTACACCAGTGATATCGCGGGTAAAGCCACGTACACGGTAGTCGATAGTTACAACATCAGACTCTAAAGAGTGGATTAAGAAGTTCAACGCTTTAAGTGGCGAAATAACACCACAGGTTGATACTTCGATGTCTGCACGGAACGTACAAATACCATCATTAGGGTGCGCTTCAGGATAAGTGTGAACACAAATGTGGCTCTTATCTAAGTGTGCAACCACAGACTCAGGAAGTGGTCCTGGTGTTTCGTTGCTATCAAATGTCTGCTGCTCAACAGGCTCTTCAGACACAAGAATCGTTACACTTGCACCTTGCGGATCATAATCTTGGCGAGCAATGTTCAGAACATTTGCACCAATGATATCTACTACTTCTTTTAGAATATCCGTTAAACGATCCGCACTATATTGCTCGTCGATATACTCTAAATATTCTTTACGCTGTTGCTCCGTCTTCGCGTAACAAATGTCGTAGATACTAAAGCTTAAACTTTTAGTTAAGTTATTAAAGCCGTGGAGCTTAATTTTATCAAAGGGCTTGTTCACTATACTCAACCTTTAAACAATAAATCTGCAACGCAGAACTCAAAGAGGGCGGATTTTATACGAAAAATCCGCACTGAAAAAGGGTTATTTTACTGTACTGTCAATTACTTCATGGCTATGAGTGATTTCTACTGTTTTATCAAGCATTAAGGCCACAGAACAATACTTTTCAGCAGATAATTGAACAGCGCGAGCAAGGTGCTTTTCAGACACTTCTTTACCGGTAACTACAAAGTGTAGATTCATTTTAGTGAAAACTCTAGGTGCGCTCTCTGCACGCTCTGCGGTCAACTTAACTTCAACATTCTCAAATTGTTGTTTTGCTTTTTTAAGAATGCTCACCACGTCTACCGAGGAACAACAGCCTGCTGACATTAACACCATTTCCATTGGGCTTGGAGCTGCACCATCTGCACCAGTATCAAACACCACATTATGACCAGACTGTGAACGGCCAATAAAGGTATCGCCATCAACCCACTTAATATTTGCTTCCATTTTTAACCTCTATAAATACAAACACCGCCTGAAAGCGGCGGTGTTATAAAATGCAATAAACTGTTTGAGACTGCAATTTTTTTAGATTGCTGCATCGAATAAGTTTTTAACTAAACCAGCAAACTCTTCTATAAATTCTCGTTGCTCTTTTGTCACTCGTTGTTCAGTCACGCTGGATAAGACTTCTTGTAAGTCATAGACGATACCGTCTACCTCACGCACGATTAAACTACGTTGTTCAGTTGATAAATCTGTGTTTTGCTCACAAATTTTAATCACGTACTCAGCGATGACATCTTCAATTAACTCCATCACCCTTGGTGCACCTGGCTCTATCTCACCAGGCTTTTCAAACAAGGTTAAATTGTGGGTTAAGTACATAACTAACTCATCATAGCCCTGTTTATCTAATACCATAGTTTGTCCACCTGAAACTCTCAAAGCATCTCCTATTGATTTAAGCAGAAACTTACATGCATTGCTACTTTTACAGCTAACGGATGAAAAAAAAGCAGCCTAAGCTGCTTTTTTTAATACTTTTATTCTATCTAAATAGATAGAGAGTGCGAATTAGTCGATTGATAAACCTGGGCTTAATGCACCTGGTAAAGTCACTTTTTCTAATTCAACAGAGGCTACCGGGTAAGCACAATAATCAGCGGCATAGTATGCACTTGCTCTGTGGTTACCTGACGCACCAATACCACCGAATGGTGCTGCACTTGATGCGCCTGTGATTGGACGGTTAAAGTTTACAATACCAGCACGAATACGACGTAAGAAGTGGTCGTAATCTTCAGCATTGTCACTTAGTAGACCTGCTGATAAGCCAAAGCTCGTATCGTTCGCTTTTTCGATTGCTGCATCAAAGTCTGTGTAACGGAATACTTTTAATAATGGACCGAAATGCTCATCATCTGGGAAATCAGTGACATTTGAACACTCAAGGATACCAGGTGTTACAAAGCCTGTACCTTCTTTATGTGTAAGCTCGATGATAGCCTCAGCACCTAAATCAATCAGTTGCTGCTGCGCTGCAACCATACCTGCAGCCGCTTGATTCGAGATCATAGAGCCCATAAATGGCTGGTCTTCATCATCAAAGTTACCCACTTTGATTGCTTTTGTTGCACGTACTAGGTGCTCAAGGATCGCATCACCCTGCTCGCCTGCAGGTAAGAATAACTTACGCGCACACGTACAACGTTGACCGCTTGAGATAAATGCCGATTGAATGATGTCGTGAACAACCGCTTTCGTATCAGACGCATCTTTTACGATTAATGGGTTATTACCACCCATTTCTAGCGCTAGGATTTTACCCGGCTGACCAGCAAACTGCTCGTGAAGGATATGACCTGTGCGAGAAGAGCCAGTAAAGAACAAACCATCAATACCACGGTGAGAAGCAAGTGCTTTACCTGTATCTACTTCACCTTGTACTAGGTTGATCACGCCTGCTGGAAGGCCTGCTTTTTCCCAAAGCTTAAGCGTAAGCTCAGCAACATAAGGTGTTAGTTCTGACGGCTTAAAGATAACTGTGTTACCTGCTAAAAGTGCAGGCACGATATGACCGTTTGGTAAGTGACCAGGGAAGTTATATGGGCCAAATACAGCTACAACACCGTGTGCTTTATGGCGAATAACCGCGCGGCCAACTGGCATTGCATTTTCAACTACACCAGTACGTTCATGGTATGCTTTTTCTGAAATGGCAATTTTACCAACCATAGCACCCGCTTCTGTTCGCGTTTCCCATAGTGGCTTACCTGTTTCTTTCGCAATCGCAATTGCCAGCTCTTCGCTGTTTTCTTTTAACTGCTCAGCAAAACGCTTAACAATCTCTAAACGCGCTTCAAATGTCATATCGCCCCAGCTATAAAAAGCTTCACGCGCTGACTTTACAGCTGTATCAACTTGCTCAGCTGTTGCTGAGTTTGCTTGCCAAATAACTTCGTTGTTTGCTGGGTTCAGTGATGAGAATGCCTCACCTTGACCTGCTAACCATTCACCATTAATAAATTGTGCGGCATGTGTTGTCATAATAAATCTCTATTTTTATATAGTTGCGATGCTGACTTTGTCACCATCCACTAAATTCAATGCGTTTGCCAACTCTGCTGAGATAACGACGGTATCAGTATTGTCATCAATCTGAAGCTCAGCAACGGTTGCACGATACCCTTCCAGTTTATCATTAGCAATCATCACAGGGGAACCACCAGGGTTATCACCTATTGATACTGTTCTAAAGCTTGATGAACGTACAGTGCGAATGTTATCAACTTTTGCTTCAACCGTTGGACCTGCGTCAAAAATATCTACATAGCCGTTAAAGGTAAAACCTTCGCTCTTAAGCAGCTCAATCGCAGGACGCGTGTTGTCGTGTACTTGGCCAATCACTTCTTGTGCGTCTTTACTTAGCAGATTCACATAAATTGGGTATTTTGGCATAAGCTCAGCAATGAACACCTTCTGACCGATACCTGTTAGGTAATCCGCCGTTGGGAAATCCATTGAGAAGAAGTGCTCTTCAAGCCATTGCCAGAATGGACTTTGACCATTTTCATCTGATACACCACGCATTTCTGCAATAACCGTATCAGCAAAGCGCTGCTGATGCTGTTTGATAAACATAAAACGCGACTTTGACAATAACTTGCCATTAAAGCCTCTACGATGCCCTTCTTTCAAGAACAGAGTACATAGCTCAGTGGCACCCGTGTAGTCGTTACACAGAGTCAGAATATCAACCGCTTTATAAACATTTAAGGTGCGTGATGAGTGGATCACCTTACTTAGATGGTAATGATAGAACGCATCATCTAAACCAACAGCCGCTTCAATCGCGCTGGTACCCACTACTTCGCCAGTGTCAGTGTCTTCTAAAACAAACAAATAGCCTTCATCAAAAGGGACATCCGTTTCTTTTTTGAAAGACGCTTCAGAGCGTTCGATTTTGCTTTGTAATAGCTCTTCATTATTAGGTAATGAAGTAAAGCCATGACCTGATTCATGGGCAATTTTTAAAAGCGCTGGATAGTCGCTTTGCTGGATTGGGCGAAGGATCATCATGAGTCCGCTTACTCCTAAAAAGTTAACTTGACGGTAGACCAGGCCAAGCAAGCTTGGCCACTCAAGGAATTAAGCGTTTGCAGCTACAACTGCAGCAACTGCTTTTTCGAAACGAGCCATACCTTCACGGATATCCGCTTCAGGAATAACCAATGATGGCGTGAAGCGAACAACATCAGCGCCTGCCACAAGTGACATCACACCTTCTTTAGTGCCTGCTACTAAAAACTCTTTCGCGCGGCCTTTGTATGTTTCGTTTACAACACCACCTAATAATAGACCTTTACCACGAATTTCGCTGAATACGTTGTACTTGTCATTAATTGCAGTAAGTAGTTCGCGGAATAGTGCTTCTTTCTCTTTAACACCGTTTAATACAGCTTCATCATTTACCGTATCGAATGCCGCTTCTGCAACAGCACAAGCTAATGGGTTACCACCATAAGTAGAACCGTGTGTACCAATCTTTAAGTGCTTCGCGATTTCAGTCGTTGTGATCATCGCACCGATTGGGAAGCCACCGCCTAGCGCTTTTGCAGTTGTTAAAATGTCAGGCGTTACACCTAAACCTTGATAAGCGTATAGGTCACCAGTACGACCAACACCTGTTTGTACTTCATCAAAAATAAGCAGTGCATTGTGCTTAGTACATAGTTCGCGAACACCTTTCACGAAATCTGCTTCTGGAGATACGATACCACCTTCACCTTGCAGTGGTTCCATCATCACAGCACATGTATTGTCAGAAATTAACGCTTCGAATGCCGCTAAATCGTTATAGTCACAATGTACGATATCACCCGGCTTAGGACCGAAACCATCAGAATAAGCAGCTTGACCACCCACAGTTACGGTGAAGAAAGTACGACCGTGGAAGCCTTTATTGAATGAGATGATTTGTGATTTTTCAGCGCCGAAGTTATCTAGTGCAAAACGACGTGCTAGTTTAAGTGCAGCTTCGTTCGCTTCTGCACCTGAGTTTGCAAAGTAAACTTTCTCTGCAAATGTTGCGTCTGTTAATTTTTTAGCTAAACGCAATGCTGGTTCGTTTGTCATTACATTTGATAGGTGCCAGATTTTTTCACCTTGCTCTTTAAGCGCATTGACTAATGCTGGGTGACAGTGACCTAAACAGTTAACAGCGATACCACCTGCAAAGTCGATAAACTCACGGCCTTCTTGATCCCAAACGCGAGAGCCTTCGCCTCGAACTGGAATAACTGCTGAAGGTGCATAATTAGGTACCATTACCTGATCGAATAATTCACGATTAATAGTCATTTTCTATCCCCATAAAGTTGAGTTAGGTGCGCTAAAACTAGCACTCAGTGTTGCTAGTTTATGGCTAAAAATAGCCATATGGCACAAATTTCATTCACCCATTATTTCAGAAAAAAGCCTTAAAGTCTCATTTAAAACTTTCATAGAGCCCTTGATATTCAAGGGTTTGGGATAGTTTTTCATAGTGAGTGAATAACTATTTAAATGTCTGACGTTGATTTGTCTGTTTAGAAAAGGAAAAGCCACTAATCGAGTTAATTAGTGGCTTGAATGAATAGTCGCAAAAAAAATCTTAAATTTTACAAAATTGTTAGCTGTAAACTGTTAAAGTTACATTTTGCTAGCGTAGTTAGTTCCTCTTTTGTTAACCCTAAATGGGCAAACCAATGAGCTGCTTCATCCTTTTCAATAAACTGATTGTCTTTGAGGATCATATACAAACTATAGCCATGAGCCTTACGTAATACCTGACTTAGGGGTAAATAGTCGGCTGACTGACTATGCGACTGAGGTAAATAATTAGCTGCAAACTCTTCCATCGGTGCCATAAATGGCAAATACCTGAACGCCATTTTGTCAATCAATTTAGCCGATAGGTTTGCCGAGTGATTAAGCAGTAAGCCTCTTAAAAACAGTGGATCTGGTGATAATTCTAATAATGCAGAATGCAGGTCTTTATGGCTTTTATCACGGGCAATACGCACCTTTTCTTGCCATACCTTTTCAAACGTTCTTAGATACAAGCGCGTTAAAGCAACTTTACCTACATCTAATAACATACCTAGCGTAAAAGCATGCTGCTCTTTGACACCGTTCAATTCAGCTAAATGCTTTGCCGCAATCGCCATAGTCATACTATGGTCACGGAGTTTGCGCTTTAACAAAGGAAATGGCGATGTATCGTGTGGCATCCAGTGACGCATAGCAAAAGTAGGTATCACCATTTGTAAATTTTCAAGCCCAAGATAGCGGAGAGCCAGTGCAGGCGTATCCACTTTGACTGTGACACCTTTTGCGCTTTGCTTACGATATTGCGGTAAATTAACTAAGGAAACCAGATCTCTGCCTAACCAAGTTAATTCATTAACCAATGGTTCTAGTCGCCCAACCGACGCTGACTTCACACCCAGAATATCTAAAACAGTCGGTACCGCGTCCTGAATGCCAACAATTTCATGGTAGATATTATCAATATCATCCATTTGCTGTTGAATTGATGTCTCAATAATTTGATGTAAGTGATTACTGGCTTTGGCAATGTACTTATGATGGCTAGTGCTACTTTCTTTTCGTTTGGCAGCCGCGGCGATTTCGACCTCAAGCATAGTGCGTTGCGGTATCTTTTCACCATAATTGATCTCAAGAGTATGAATATACCCCATTTGCATTTGTGCAAAGTTATGGCTAATAAACAGATCGTGCGCACGTTCATTAAGTGCGATTGCCGTCCTTAATTGCCGAGATTGTTCAGTCATTGAGCGTTCTATTGAATCCTATTAAAGCTTTGCTTTTACTTAGAAAAGCGGCGAATAAAGTTATTTAACAATGCCAAACCTTGCTCTGTGAGTATCGCTTCAGGGTGAAACTGCACTCCTTCTAAGGCCATTTCAGTATGGCATAAGCCCATAATTTCATCCACTTGTTGCGTGGCATTCTCTGTCCATGCCGTGATTTCAAGGTCTTCAGGCAAACGCTCTTTTGCAACAATCAGTGAGTGATAGCGGCATACAGTTAAAGGGTCTGGCAAGCCTTGAAACGCCCCTTTATTAGCATGGCGAATTTGCGAGGTTTTACCATGCATGACTTCTCGGGCTCTGACCACTTGTGCACCCAATGCTTGTGCAATCGTTTGATGACCTAGACAAATCCCCAGTATTGGAAACTGCCCTTTTAACTGCTCAACAACAGATAAAGAAATTCCAGCCTCATTTGGACTGCAAGGACCTGGTGAAATAACAATGTGCTCAGGGTTGAGTGCTCGAATATCAGCAATACTCAACTCATCGTTCCGTTTTACTACAACGTCTTGATCTAAGCGTTGGAAATACTGCACTAGGTTATAGGTAAACGAGTCGTAATTATCGATCATTAATAACATAGAAATTTCCATAAAAAAGCCAGGCGTAAAAGCCTGGCCTAAATTATAAAATCCAATTATGGACGAGGTATGAAGCCAACCGCGTCATAAACCGCTTTAAGTGTTTTCTCTGCGCGTGCGCCTGCTTTTTCAGCACCATTACGCATAATGTTGTCTAACAAAGTTTGATCTTCACGAATTTCTTTAAAACGCGCTTGGATTGGTTCGATCATATTTACCACAGCTTCTGCTGTGTCTTTCTTCAAGTGACCATACATTTTGTCAGCGTATTCTGGCACTAAGTCTTCAATCGAACGCTTAGTTGCCACTGAGAGTAAAGTCAGTAAATTTGATACACCCGGCTTTTCATCGCGATCGAAATAAATACGCGCTTGCTCGTCTGAGTCAGTGACTGCTTTTTTCAGCTTCTTCTCGATTTTCTTAGGCTCATCTAACAGCATGATGTACGCATTCGGATTTTCATCTGACTTTGACATCTTCTTCAGCGGATCTTGCAAGCTCATCACGCGCGCGCCAAGTTCAGGGATGTAAGGTTCTGGTACTTTGAATACGTCACCGTATAAGTTATTGAAGCGTGTTGCGATATCACGAGTTAACTCAAGATGCTGTTTTTGGTCTTCACCTACAGGTACTTGGTCTGCTTGATATAATAAAATATCTGCAGCTTGTAACACTGGGTATGAGAATAAACCGACGTTGACATTATTTGAATGCTTTGAAGATTTATCTTTAAACTGCGTCATGCGGTTTAATTCACCCATTTGCGCATAACAGTTAAGTACCCATGACAACTGTGCATGCTCTGGTACTTGAGACTGTACGAACAGAGCTGACTTTTCAGGGTCAATGCCACAAGCAGCATAAAGTGCCACACCATCTAATACACGCTCACGCAGCATTTTAGGATCTTGGCGAACTGTGATCGCGTGCAAATCTACCAGCATAAAGAAACAATCATGATCTTGTTGTAACTTAAGCCACTGGTTAATGGCGCCTACATAATTGCCTATCGTCATACCACCGGTTGGCTGAATGCCACTTAACACTACTGGTTTAGTCATGTTGTTCCTTTATTAAATTTACTGATTTATTGCTGGTTAATAATTGGGATTATATCTAAGAACCCGTCGCATAGGTACTCAGGTTCAAGCTCTTTTAAGTCGAATCCTTGATTGTAACCATAAGTCAACGCGAGCACATCTATTTCTGCATTTTTTGCGGCAATGATATCGCTTTTAGAGTCTCCAATCATGATTACCTTATCTGGCGTAACATTAAGTGCCTCACAGGCTTTTAAAAGCGGCGAAGGTGACGGTTTTTTCTCACCATCATCACCGCATACTAATACTTTAAAGTGCGAAGCTAGGTTTAACTTTTCTAAAAGCTGCTCTGTAAACACGCGATCTTTATTGGTTACAATGGCTTTTGGTAAATGCGCTGTTGCTGCTAAGCCTGTTTCAACATGTTGATAAAGCGCGACATAGTCACCCGCAAGTTGCTGGTAATGGCTTTTGAATCTCGCGACCGAATCGGTGACTAAGCGAGGGGGTAACTCTGGATTTACTTCCATGTCACCGCTCAATGCCCGCTTCACGAGCATTTCAATGCCATTACCGACCCAAGTGGTTACTTGCCCATAACTTACGATTGGAAACGCCACTTCAGTCAAGGTTAAATTCAGCGCCATATACATATCTTGGGCACTGTCGACTAAAGTGCCATCTAAATCAAATAGCACACCTTGATATTTCATCGTGAAACCTTCGCTAGCTCTTCACGCATTTGCGAAATGACTTGGGCATAATCAGGTTGATTAAAAATAGCTGAGCCAGCGACAAACATATCTGCACCCGCAGCGGCAATTTCTGCGATATTTTCAACTTTCACACCACCGTCGATTTCTAAACGAATATCACGACCCGATGCGTCAATACGCTCACGAACTTGTTTTAGTTTGTCTAATGTTTGTGGAATAAAACTTTGCCCACCGAAACCAGGGTTTACCGACATAAGTAAAATCACATCCAACTTATCCATCACATAATCTAAATAATGTAATGGAGTGGCAGGGTTAAATACTAAACCCGCCTGACAGCCATGTTCTTTGATTAAAGATATGCTTCTATCAATGTGCTCACTGGCTTCAGGATGGAAGGTGATAATACTCGCACCCGCTTTTGCAAATTCAGGAATAAGTGCATCTACCGGCTTTACCATTAAGTGCACATCAATTGGCGCATCAATACCATAATCACGTAATGCCTTACACACCATTGGGCCAAACGTTAGGTTAGGCACATAGTGATTGTCCATAACATCAAAGTGCACGATATCGGCACCTGATTGAATAACACGCTCTACGTCTTCACCAAGCCTTGCGAAGTCTGCAGATAAAATAGAAGGGGCAATAAGATATTGAGGTTGTTTTTGCACGGTAAACTCTCTTTAATTGATACTTCGGTTGTCCGCGCTACTTTACCGCATTTCATGCTCTGTACCCAAGTTTTATTGACCCTGACTATTTATCAAAGGAGATTAAATCGTTTTGCACTTAATGATTTCAAAAATGGCAATTTTCGCACAAAGTTTTACGTCATCAATGTTTGTTTTCTGAACAGGAGCGGTGTATCATTAATGGATAACTGTTGGGTGGGGTTACACATGTTTAGTCGGCTTAAAACACGGATGCTTATAGTGACTGCTGTCGTTACATTATCAGCGGGAGTTTATTCTGTTGATTACAACGAAGAAGTTGCAAGTAGCACATGTTCATGTAGTACAAATACAGTGCAAGTTAACAGCTCTGCGTTCGAACAATGCAAGCTTGAAGCACATACAAGCTGGTATGCTTGGTTAACAGGTAGAAGTAGCAGTGCTCAGTTTCATTACCTAGATTTATTAGAGCTATTGTTAGGTTCTGATGATTCAGAGAGCAGTGCAGATAGCTTCACTTCAAGATTTTAAATTATGACTAAGCTGCTAAGCATGATCCAAAGTGTTTTAGCAGCGATGTTCGGTGTGCAAAGCCAAAATAAGCGCCACCAAGATTTTTCAAACAAACACCTCTTTATTTCATTCACGCTGATTTCAATCGTATTCGTCTTTATTTTAGTGGTAGCTCTAATCTGGCTTGTTGGCATTATTACGGGGTGATCATCCCTTATACAGCGCCATCACTTCTTCAATCTTACTACGTACACTGCCTTTACAACTGATGTTTCTCTGAACTTGCAAAGTCGTAATTTTATCTGCATTACGATAAAGCTGCTTAGTGAAATCAACATAGTGATTAGAGATAAGCGTTGAGACGCCGCGCTGTTTAGCTGCCATAGCACATTCTACCAAACGAGCCTGATCTTCATCTGTAAATTTATTGCCAGCATAAGCGGTAAAGCTAGAAGTGCGATTTATCGGCGAGTAAGGCGGATCGCAATAAACAACATCATGATTACCAGCTTGACTGAAAGCATGCTCGAAATCATTACAAACAAATGTTGCACGCTTGGCCACATTGGCAAACTGTAATAACTCTTCTCTTGGATAGTAAGGATGCTTGTATCGCCCAAACGGCACATTAAAACCACCTTTTTGATTGTAACGACATAAACCGTTATAACCGTGGCGATTCAAATAGATAAATAGTAATGAACGTCTGTATGGATCTAAGGTGTCATTAAACTCGTCACGCAGCTGATAGTAACGCGCTTCTTCATTATGATCGCCAATAAACAAAAACTCAGCTTCACGAATGAACTCTTTAGGGGCATCTTTCAGAATATTAAATAAATTAATAAGATCTTTATTTACATCAAGTAGCAAATATTCATCGAAATCAATATTTAAAAATACCGAGCCACCGCCGACAAAAGGCTCAATCAAACGCTGCTTACCTTTTAACGGTAAGTTAGCTTTAATTTCCTCAATTATCCGCTTTTTGCCGCCCGCCCATTTTAAAGGAGATCGGCGATTAATGACCGATGAGCCGTTTGCCACTTTAGACCCTTATATTCTTTTTATTCTTTGCATACACATCGCCACTAAGAAGAGGTGAATGACATAAATACTCACAACATATTGCTGCGAGTAAAGTAACGTCATATTTAAGCACAGATAGTGACATAAAAACCATTCTTGTAGTGATGTATTTAAAGTTGGGCGATTCTACACTAATTCACGCTAATTACCGAGTAACAAGCTGAATTTCCTGTTTGATACGCTCGAATTTTTTAAAAAATGGCTGACCAGCTAACACATTGGCAGGTAACTTTTGGCGTGCACTTCTCGCCGCATCAATATTTGCAAATGGCGCCTGTATAACAACCCACCAAGGAATGTCGTTCCTAACCGTTTCATAGACGTATACGTCCGTTAATTCATTCGCCAAGACAAAACTATTAGCTATCGCTTTATCTTTCACCGCAAGCAATTGAATGGCCCATACACTGTCATTTTGTGTCAATAACCACTCTGTCGGAGATAAGTCTAAATCTTGACTTTGAGCTTGCTGTTTTGCTTTATTGTCAGGCTCTGCTTGAATCGATAATTCTGTAAGGTCCGCAGCATTTTCAGCTTTAACCTCTGGAGTACTCAATAAAGTAGTTGTTACTTGCTGGCTAGTGTTAGTCTCTAATGGCTTATCTTTGCTTTCTTCCGGTTTAAGAGTCTCTACTTGAGTTGGGCTTTCTAATGCAGTTAAAACAGCCGAAACGGCACTCTCATCACGCTGTCCAACATTTTCACTTTCAGATTGTTTGTTTGATACTGGCGCATTGTGTTTATTGCTTACTTTATCAGTTTTAAAAATTGTTTCAGGGCTAGATGCAGGCTGATTTTGATCTTCTAATACTTGTTGGCCGTCAATATTTTCAGCCAGAACCTGCTCGGTCGAAAGCACAGTCTCTAGCGACTCTGAAGAAGCTGTTTGCTCACTAAAATAAAATTGGATCTGCTTCTGATACATCATCGCAACGAGTAACAAAGCTAACAACACTGTTAATCCGACTAAATGCCAGCGATAGCTCTTTTTCGGTTTACTTGTTCTTAGATTACTTTGTTGTGAGGCCTGCCAATCAAGTAGAACGGCAGGATTACCATGTGACTCTTGTAAAAAGGCCTGAAAGATAGGATCTTCATCCATCGGCAAATCTTTAAAGAACATGGCCATAAGCTGCTTTGACTCAGACAGTGACAAGCGCTCTAAATGGATATCGAGTGCACTTGGCAGCATTCTAGGCGCTTGTGCTGTTACCAAAATAAACAGCTCAACAGGGCTTTTTGCTGACAATATTCTCAACTGTTCAATGAATTCATCTGAAAGGTGCCTTGCGCCATCTAATACCCAAAAACAGGGGCCACAAGGTTGCTCTTGATATAGCTGAAAAAAGTTTTCTGATAAAGTCTGGGTCTGATCGACTAGCGGCGCGCGGAAGCTATTTTGGAGTAGCTGAGTCATCAACTCAGCATCTTTCATTTGCGCCGTTACTTGAATATAAGCTTTATTAAATTCTGGATATTTTTCTGTAATTAAGGTTTCAGCTAGATAGCTTTTTCCTAACCCTGAAGGGCCTACCAAAGCAATGAGATTTTGCCCATACTCGAATTGCATCGCAATTCGATCAACCAAAGCAGCTCGACTCGGCAATATTTGCGATTGCATTAGCGCCCTATTAGCTGACTCACGGCTTCATCAGACACATCATCAACGAGTGCACATTGGCCTAATTTAGTAGGTACAATGAATCTGATCTTGCCTTGTTGGTTCTTCTTATCTTTACGCATATGACCGATAAACTGTTCACTAGTCATGGTCTCAGGGGCGCTTACAGGTAGGTTATAGCTCGCAATCAGCGCTTCAACTCGCGAAACTTCAGAGTCAGTAACAGAGCCTCGCATGTGCGCAAGTTTCATAGCTAACATCATCCCCGCAGCAACCGCTTCACCATGTAGCCAGTTGCCATAGCCCATTTGTGCTTCAATAGCATGACCAAATGTGTGGCCTAAATTAAGAAGCGCTCTTAAGCCAGCTTCTTTTTCGTCTTGAGAAACAATTTCGGCTTTAATTTCGCAGCAACGGTAAATGACCTTTTGCAATACATCGTTTTGTAAGTTACTGAGGGCTTCATGCTGCTCTTCTAAAAAGCTTAGAAGTGCTAGGTCGTAAATTAAACCATACTTGATAACTTCGGCCATGCCTGCTGCAAATTCTCTACTCGGCAGGGTTTGCAAGCTGTTGATGTCGATAAAAACCGCTTTTGGCTGATAAAAAGCCCCTATCATGTTTTTACCAAGTGGGTGGTTAACCGCTGTTTTACCGCCTACTGAAGAGTCAACTTGCGAAAGTAAAGTTGTTGGAATTTGAATAAATGGTACACCGCGCTGATAGCACGCTGCAACAAACCCTGTTAGATCTCCAATTACACCGCCACCAAGCGCGATTAAACAAGTATCACGACCACAGTTGTGCTCAAGTAAAAATGCCGACACTTTTTCAAACCACTCTAAGGTTTTGAATTGTTCGCCGTCAGGTAAAATAAAATGTAGCGGTTCTAACTCGTTAAGTTGAGTTAATAGTGGATCTAAGTAAAGAGGGGCAACTGTTTCGTTGCTGATGATCACTGGGCGACATTTACCTATGTGAGATAATAATCGCCCTGTGTCGGTAAGAAGGTTTTCACCAATATAAATGGGGTAGCTACGCTCGTTTAAATCGACATTCAGTTCAAGCATTGGCCACTCCTTTTATAATTTAGAAATCTAACTTCTCAATAATTTGATTTGCTACTACTTTAGCGCTTTGCTCATCAGTGCGAACTACAAAGTCAGCAACTTCTTGATATAAAGGCTCACGCTCTTCTGCCAAGCGCTCAAGTACATCACGTGGTGCTTCTTCTGTTTGTAGAAGAGGACGACGCTTATCTCTTTGAGTACGAGCAACTTGTTTTTCTATTGGTGTTTCTAGGTAAACAACAATGCCACGTGCAGATAGTTTATTACGAACTTCTTTGCTCATAACTGAACCACCACCGGTAGCTAATACAATACCTTGCATTTCAGTTAGATCAGAGATAACGCCCTCTTCACGACGACGAAAACCCTCTTCACCTTCAAGATCAAACACCCACGCAATGTCTGCGCCAGTACGACGTTCGATTTCTTGATCTGAGTCGAAGAATTCAAGGTGTAATTGGTCTGCCAAATGACGACCAATTGTGCTTTTACCAGCCCCCATTGGGCCTACTAGAAATATATTACGTTTCTCAGCCATATCTATTTAGTACTAACGAACTCTAAAATTTGAAAATAAACCCCGCCTCACGACCTGGCCCCAAAAATTAAGGAGGGGATTATCTCAGTAATCCGTGCGCAATTTCAAGTCAAATCATTTAATTTACCGTAAACCACGCAATATTAATCATTAATGCGCTGTTACTGGCCGTCTAACATGATTTTTGGGGTCACGAATATCAGCAATTCTCTTTTTTCATTAATGTGACGTGTATTTCTAAATAAAGCACCAAGGTAAGGCACATCACCTAATAAAGGCACTTTTGTCACGGCACTGGTGATCTCTTGCTGATAGATACCACCTAGTACGATGGTTTGACCATTTTCGACCAATACTTGCGTTTCTATTTGTTGAGTATTAATCGCCACAGCTGGACCATTAGGTGTTTGCACATTATCGCCACGCGTATCTTGGGTGATAATTAAATCTAAAATAATTTTGTTATCTGGAGTAATTTGCGGTGTTACTTCTAAACTTAACACTGCTTTTTTGAAACTTACTGAAGTTGCACCACTCGATGCCGCCTCAACATAAGGGATCTCTGTACCTTGCTCAATACGTGCTTTTTTCTGATTGGCCGTTGTAATGCTTGGCGTTGCAATTATCTCACCTTTGTTTTCTTGCTCTAACGCCGAAAGCTCTAAATCAATCAGCGTACCATCCGCTAATTTAGCAAGGTGAACACCAATGCTACCAGCCGGGTTAGTGACCGGTAAGTTTACATTTAAACGGTCAGTAAATGCCGGGATAACACCACCTGACAATTGGTCAGCACTAGACAACTTACCAGAAATTGCGTCAGAACCTTGTTGATCACTAAAACCCCAACGAATACCTAGATCATCAGAAACGTTATCACTTACTGTTACCATGCGAGATTCAATGCGAACTTGCTTCACTGGTACATCAAGTGTTTCGACCATGCGGCGCACATTCTCAATACTTTTCGCAGTGTCTTTGATAATCAAAGTATTGGTTCTAACATCCACTGAAACGTTACCGCGATTACTGATTATGCTGTTAATTTCAGTTTTTAGTAAGTCAGCAAACTCTTCTGCTTTAGCATAGTTTAATTGCATATACTCACTATATAGCGGCTCTAATTCTTCAACCTGACGCATTGCTTGCAATTCTTTTGCTTCTCTCGCGGCAAGCTCTTCAGCAGGCGCAACCATTAAGATGGTGCCCTCGGTACGTTTATCTAGTCCTTTAACTCTCAACACCACATCTAGGGCCTGATCCCAAGGTGTGCCTTCTAAGCGTAAGGTGATGTTGCCCGATACTGAGTCACTGGTTACTAAGTTAAAGTTGTTGGTGTCGGCAATGATCTGTAAAACCGAGCGGATTGGAATATCTTGGAAATTTAAGGTAATTGGCTCGCCTTGGTATACTTTCTCTTCACCAAACTTTTTGGTTTTATTATCTTTTTCAATGGTAAGTGTGAAGATATTGTCTAATTGCTCATACTTAAAAGCAAACGCACTATTTGGTTCAATCACCAAACGACTTTTATTGCCTTCCGAGAAAGTTTCGATTTTGCTTACCACAGTACCAAAATCGATAACATCCAACTCATAAAGCAGTTCATCTAAAATATCGATGTGATGGAAGTCTGCGATAATTTTTCCACCACGCTCCTGCACATCAATGGCAGCTTGTGAGCTTTCTAAAAATACCAATACTTTGGCTTCACCCTTTTCACCGCGGCGAAAATCAATAGATTGGATACGATTAATATGATGAGTTAATTTGCCTGCACCTTGCTCTGAAGACTCTGACGCTTCATAAATTGGGTTTTCGGAGATTTGTAAATACACCAAGTTATTTTTTACTTCAGTTTTATAAAGTTTAAGCTGGTCCATTTCGATAGTCACAATGAAGCCATCTTTAACCATGCTACTTTGTATTTGCTTAATGCCCGCCTTGTTCACTTTTAATTGCTGAAGGCTCTCTTCAAACTCTGCTCCAGAGAAAAATAACTCTAGACGCGCAGGATCATTTAAAACCGTTACTTTTGGTTCGAGGTTCAGCTGTTCGTCAAACACCAGTTGCAATTCTGTTTCAGAATTAGAAATGGGGTTATAACGCACATCATATAACATGGGTAAAGCATTAACTGAGCCCGATAACACAAGTAAAAGACTTGAGAAAATGGTAGTTTTAAGCAAATTCGCAACCATGCGAGTCATAATTGTGTACCTTTATTGTTATTCGCCTACTGCAAGCTGAGTCGATTCGATAATCTCAACTTTAGTTAATCGTTCTTTCCAACAACCTGTTCCATCGGGGATCAGCTCTAATAATTCCACATGATCATCATATATACCGACCACCTCACCATGATACAGGCCCATATATTCGCCTTCTTTTACACGGAAAAGTCCTTGGTCTGCAGCACGGATCAAAGCCCAAGTTACACCCGAAAGCGCTATTGTGCCCTTCATCACTAAATTATCAATGGGATATTTCTCTAGTGGGTCTCGCACTCTATTTTGATCGGGCTGTAAACAGTTTTTCACCTGAACTAATCTACTTTCAATCACTTCAGGTTTTGGCGCATCAAAAGGACTGCGCAAAGAGCCTGCACTATAAGGAAAGTTTTCGAATTCTTTCATTTTAGGGATCGGCTCGACTTTAGGTGTTGCACTTGCCTGTACTTGGTCAATAAATTCTTTTTGCTGTGCGGTATCATCATTACAAGCAGCTAATAAAATCACACTTAAACTGAGCACTGCATTTTTAAGCTTCATTTATTTGGCTCCCTGTTCATAGCGATACGTTTTCGCAACGACACTAAAAACCAAGTCACGTTCATTTGCGCGTTCAATTCTAAAATCATGCAAACTGACAATACGTGGGAGTTGCGCCACTTTACCGACAAACTCGCCAAACTCGTGATAAGTACCAACTACTTCTAAGTTAATAGGTAGCTCAGTGTAAAACTCTTTTTTTACTTCAGGCATCCAGCCAATTTTCAAAAATGTTAAACCACTCGACGTACCAACATAAGTTAAATCGTCTAGTAAACCTGGCGTTTCATTCGACGTTGGTAAACGCTGTAATAGTTGTGAAAATTGCGCTTCCATGTCTTGCATTTGCTGTTTATACAAATCCAAGTTATTTGCTCTGGCATACTTAAAACGATATGAATTACGCAGCTCCTGCTCTTTATTAACAGCAAAATCATATTCATCAATGGCAGATGAAACCAACATGGAGTAACCGACAAATAGCATAATTAAGGTAACTAAAACCGCGCACATGGCTTTTACTGGCTTAGGCCATTCACCAATATTGTCTAACTCTATCTCATTCCAATCGATTTCTTGCAGCGCTTTAAGATCAAAGTTCATTTAGCTATCCTCACTTTTTCTCTTTGGCGTCTTCAAGAGCTTGATAAGACTTGACATAAAAGTGCATGGTAAAGTCGCTCAACAAGCGATTGGTTTGCTCACCGGCAATGATCCCTTGAATTGTCGGGTTTTCTAATAAATAAGAAGACTCAACTTGTCTCAGCATTTGTGACAGGCGATTGTTCGACTCACTACGGCCAATCACTTTAATCATATTACCGTCGCGCTCAAGGCTAGTTAGATACACTCCAGATGGGACTACACGTGCAACTTCGTCAATAATTTGCGTACCTAGGTTGCGATTACCTTGCAGCTCTTCGATTAGACGGATCCGACGTTGCAGATTTCCCTTTTGCAGATTCAGGTCATTAATCTCGCGGATGCGTGTATCTAGTTTACGGATTTCAGCCTGCAGATAATTATTCTTTATTTCTTGCCCTGTACGTAAGCTATCGTAAAAGCTACCTATTAAGTACATAACAAACAAAGAAACGCCCACAATGCTGCCAATCAAAATTAGGAACTTTTGCTGTGATGCTTGTCTTTGTTGCTCGCGCCAAGGCAGGAGGTTTATATGTGGCATGTAGTAAAACTCCTAAGCGCCAAACCTGTTGCTAGCGTAAACTGAGGCTTATGCCTTAACAGTACATTTCTATCGACTTTAGGGGCAATTTCCATATCTGAAAACGGATCGGCAATAATAGTGTGTATGCCTAATTCATCAACTAATAGCCTATCTAGCCCTTCTACTAAAGCAGTGCCACCAGATAACACTAAATAATCGACATGATCTTTACCACTGGTTGTCATAAACATTTGTACCGCTCGGCGGATCTGCTGTAACAGCGCGGTTTGAAAAGGTGCCAGTACTTCAAAGGTATAGTTTGGTGGCAAGTCTCCGGTTGTTTTGGCTAATTCGGCTTCATCGAAGGACTTATTGTAATAAGCAACAATGCTATTCGTGTATTGTTCACCACCAAAAACTTGGTCGCGGGTATAAATTGTCTTACCTGATTGAACGACACTCATCAATGAAATCACCGCACCAATATCAACAACCGCAACGATTTTGTCGAATGCATCAGAAGGCAACTGACCATATAAAGTATCAAGGGAGCGGCTTAACGCATAACTCTCAACATCGACGACTTTTGCTTTATAGCCAGCTTCTTCAAGTGCGCTGACTCGCGCTAGAACACTTTCAGTTCTTGCGGCTGAAAGTAACACATTCATTTTTGATGGATCGGCTTCATTGACTGAAATTTTTTCAAAATCAAGACTGACTTCATCTAAGGGGTAAGGGATCAAACTATCGGCTTCAATGGCGATTTGCGATTCAAGTTCAGCATCGGTTAATGAAACGTCCATGAAGATCACTTTAGTAATAACTGTTTGACCCGACACGGCAACAGCAGCATAAGGGGCATGCTTTGGAAAACGCTTTTTTAGCTTGCTAATAGCGCGACCGACGGCTTCAATATCTTGAATAGCACGTTCAGTAATGGCACCTTTGGGAATTGGTTCAATAGCCACGGCCTCAACGCGGTAACCGCTGTGAGTTTGTGAAAGCAAGACAGCTTTAACACAATGCGAACCGATATCAATACCAACCATTAATGGGGCGTGAGCTTTGAACAATTTACTTAACATACCCTGTGTTTTTATCCTTTATTTAAATTTAAACAGGTTATTATTTGTGAACAAAAAATACTAATCGAATTTTGTTCAAGCTATACTAGCAGCCTCTACCCACAAATGGGAGTCTAACTAGGGAATATTCCGTGACTTTATTAAAAAGATTTTTACAGTTTATTATCGCCTGTGGGCTTTTAGGTGTGCTCACATTATTAGCACTATATTACTACGTAAAATCCGATATCCCTAGTGTTGAGGTTCTAAAAGAGGTCCAACTGCAGACCCCTATGCAGGTTTTTACCAAAGATGGAAAGCTAATCAATCAATTTGGTGAAAAACGACGCATCCCCGTCAAAATTGATGAAATACCGAAACCTTTGATTAATGCAGTTTTAGCAACTGAAGATAATCGTTTTTATGATCACTTTGGTATTGACCCTATTGGTATTGTCCGCTCAGCTATCGTACTCATAAGTACCGGTCAAAAGAAGCAAGGAGCCAGTACGATTACCATGCAGCTGGCTAGAAACTTCTTTCTGACCCGTGAAAAGGCTTACATTCGTAAAGTAAAAGAAATCTTCATCGCTTTGCACATCGAGCAACTACTCTCAAAAGATGAAATCTTAGAGCTCTATTTAAATAAGATTGAATTAGGTCACCGCTCATTTGGTATAGGTGCAGCTGCTCAAGTATATTATGGTAAAGAACTGCATGAATTGACGTTGGCGCAAATGGCCATGATTGCAGGCTTGCCAAAGGCCCCTTCAGCACTCAACCCTATTAGTAACCCTACTCGCGCTAAATCACGCAGAAACGTAGTTTTAGGACGAATGCTGACCGAAAACTATATTACTCGCAGTGAGTATGAAGAGGCATCACAAGCACCTATTACAGCTAAAAGACACGGGGCTGAAATTGAACTATACGCACCTTATATCTCTGAAATGGTAAGAGCCTATATGGTTGAGCGCTATGGCGCTGATAAAGCGTACAACACCGGATTCAGAGTGTACACCAGCGTTGAGTCTGACATTCAACTCGCCGCCCAAGAAGCATTAATTAATAATTTGCATGATTACGATATGCGCCATGGCTACCGCGGCCCTGAAGCTGTGTTATGGCAACATGAAATAGACCCGATACCTGCTCGTATTGAGTTACTTAAAACATTAAAAAGCATCAACGAAATTGATCCGCTTGTTGCAGGTGTTGTGACGCATGTTTATGAGCAAAGTGCTGAAGTATTACTAAAGTCTGGGCAATCAGTTGTGATTGAATGGGACGGCTTAAAATGGGCTCGCCAATATATCAATGAGAGTCGCCAAGGCAATGCGCCTAAAACAGCAGCAGATGTATTAACACCTGGCATGCAAATTTGGTTACGTGATCATAACGGCTGGCAGTTAAGCCAGCACCCTGAGCCTTCAAGTGCCATTGTCTCTTTAGACCCAAAAGATGGCCGAATAAAAGCGTTAGTGGGTGGTTATAGCTTCGAACAGAGCCAATATAACCGTGCAGCCCAAGCTAAGCGCCAAGTCGGTTCGAACATTAAGCCCTTTATTTATTCTGCAGCATTAGAAGATGGTTATACCCTCGCCTCTATTATCAATGACGCACCAATCAACCACTGGGATAAGAGCTTAGGGGTTGCATGGCGACCGAAAAATAGCCCCGAAGTCTACAGCGGCCCGATTAGAATTCGACGTGCCCTAGCTCAGTCAAAAAACGTCGTCTCAGTTAGATTACTAAGAGGAGTCGGTCTACAACGTGCAGCTGATCACTTACTCAAATTTGGCTTTGAAGATGAAGACATTAATCGTAGTGAATCTTTAGCGTTAGGTAGCGCAGCCATCACACCACTGGAAATGGCTCGCGGTATGAGCACCTTCGCCAATGGCGGTCATCTAATCGAGCCTTATTTTATCAGCGAAATAACAGACGCCTATGGTAACTCTTTAGGAAAGGCGCAACCGCTAATCGCATGCGATGAAGAGCAACGTCTCGAGAATGCTATGCAGTGTGCACCGCAAATCATCAGTGAGCAAAATGCTTTCTTGATTTCTAGCGCATTACACAGTGCAATTTGGGGTGGCGGTAGTTGGAAGCACAAAACCGGTTGGGTTGGTACAGGTTGGCGAGCACAAGCTCTAAAACGTAGGGACTTATCTGGCAAAACCGGCACAACCAATAACTCGGTTGATACTTGGTTTACTGGTTTTAACCGCAATGTCTTAACCACTGTGTGGGTAGGCTTTGACGACGCAAGTAAATCCCTTGGCCGCGCTGCCTATAATAGTAACTTAGGTAAAGGCCAATCAGTTGGTGCCGAAGCGGGCGCTATCACTGCGCAACCTGCTTGGGTTCGCTTTATGAGAACAGCCTTGCAAAATGAACCGCTCGCGCCAATAGACCCAGCGCCAGGCTTAACCTCTGTGCGCATAGATTTAAAAACAGGTTTATTAAGTTCGAAAAACGATCACACTAGCCGTTTTGAGTACTTTGAGTCTGATACCGTACCAACTAAGTATGTACAACAAGACAAGTCAAAAACGCCATTCTCTTCTGACTCTTTGCCTGAACAAGATGAGCTGTTCTAACACATCAGCTATATCTAAAGGTTAAACAAAAAAAGCGAAGTGCTAAAAACACTTCGCTTTTTTGATTTTAAGTAACAGTAACTCGTGGCTATTTAAGATTCTGACATAACCAGAATAAATCTGAATGAATGCCTGCTGCAGTCACTTCTTTACCAGCCCCTGGCCCTTGAATAACCAAAGGGTTTGCATCATACCATAGGGTTTTCACTACAAAGATATTATCGCCTGGTGTTAAGTTGGCAATCGCAGAGCCTTGCTCAGCAAACGCAATACCCACTTTTGCGTCAACCTTGCCATCTTCAGCGATACTTAATAAACCGGTATAACGCAGTTCGCAATTATTGGCTTTCGCCTGTGCAAACTTAGTCTCATAAAACGCGTCTAGCTCGCTTTTCTTGGCAAGAAAGTCTTGCCAGCTACCAGTTGCTAAATGCTCAGGCATTAATGGTTCTAAACCAATATCATCTACATCCAATGAAAGACCAAGCTCTCGAGCAAGAATTAACAACTTACGCTGCATGTCTCGACCTGATAAATCTTCGCGAGGATCTGGCTCAGTATAGCCCATAGCTTGCGCTTCTAGCACTAAATCTGAGAAAGCTTTGCTGCCATCATACTCACTGCACAACCAAGATAAGGTACCCGAAAATACCCCTTCAACTTGGGTGATTTTATCACCACTATTTTGTAGGTCAGCTAATGCAAAGTTAACCGGTAAGCCCGCGCCAACACTGGTGTTATAACGCCATAGTAAATTGCGATCTTCAAGCTGCTGACGCAAAGATAAATACCAATCTTGTTGTGCTGTACCGGCATACTTATTAGCACTGATAAGATGACAATCACGCTTCACGAATTCTGGGTATAACAAACTAAATGACTCACTCGCAGTGATATCAATCACCACTTTATGCTCATAATCTAGCTCTTCAATACGCTCTAGCACTTCATTTTGCTCGTATGCTTGCGCTTCATTTTGCCACTGAGTTTGCCAGTTATCTAAATTCAAACCACTGGCGGCAAATAACATTTGCTGCGAGCGTAATAAACCAACGACTTTTAAATCAAATTGTGCTTGTAAACGAGCAACCTGAGTTTGGCACTGCTCAAGAAAAACTTCACCGACATTACCAAGACCCGCGATGATAACGGCCAGCTCTCGGCCTTTGTTCACTAGCTTGTCATGTAAAATCGCCAAAACATCGCTGTCAATGGCTTGGTCAGTTAAGAACAGTGCATAATCTTCGTCACTGTGTGCAAATCTGAGTACCACGTCTTGCTCAGCTAGAACTGATTTAGCCTGCAGCTCTAATGCACTTATGTCCGCTTTTGGTGCTACCAACGCAAAGCCTTGTAAATGGCTTTCAACCAAGGTGAGACGGCCAGCAAAATATTGGCTAACTTGATGTGTAAAAGCGCCTGGCAACAATAAGAATTCTTCACCATTTTGAACAAAGTGATGAATGCTGTGCTGAATAAGCTGACTCACTTCACGTACTTCATTAGCACCTAAACGATCAACACGCACAAGATCTAAGTTATCAAATGACGTAATAAAACGTTTCGCCTTACTGTAACCCGCTTTGACGATTTCAGTACCTGGTGCTTCAGGGTCAAAACTGCTGCGAACCTGCAACTTAATGCTGGTATTTTTCAAAGGAGATAGGGTTTTAGCATGCAACACAGGGTTGCCCAAACGCGCTAATAGATTGGCCTGCTCTCGACACACTTTAGGATACTTAATTGCACTGCTTACTTTACGCGGATCGGTACTGAACACACCTTGCGTATCGGTCCAGATTGATACTGCTTCTGCATCACTATAATTTGCTAACAATGTCGCACTGTAGTCACTGCCATTGCGCCCCAAGGTCACGGTATTGCCTTGGTCGTCAGCGGCAATAAAACCTGTTACCACAAAGATGTGGTTTTTATCTAAGGTCGCTAAACACGCTTGCTTATTTTGCTGATGCACTAACTGGCCGTTATGTACAGTAAATAACGTTCTGGCATCAACCGCCTGGGCTTGTAAACCGGTTTCTGATAAGTAGTTCGCCAGAATACGCGCAGACCATAGCTCGCCATGTGCTAACAGCTCAGCTTCATTGAGGGTTTTAGTGTTCGCAGCTTGGGTGATAACTTGTAATTCAGTCAACAGAGTATCGGCTAGTTGGCGCTGCTTTTCACCCTGGAATAATGCGTTAATCAGTTCGACTTGATGGTTCTCAACCTGTAATAGAATATCGTTAAAACTTTGCTGCTCTTGCTGCTGATAGCTTTGCCATAGTTTAACTAGGGTATTGGTGGTTTTGCCTGCGGCAGATACCACAACACAATCGCCCAACTGACACTGACCAACCACGATTTGTGCGACAGCCTGATAACGCGAGGCCGAGCTTAAGCTCGACCCGCCAAATTTATGTACTACTCTTGTCATTTTCTTTTACCAAAGTGCCGGATGGGCAGGTGTTAATTTACAGGCTTTGTTATCAGCAGACGCAGGTGCCTTGCCTGGCTGTGTTTTAGCAAAAGCCGCTTCGAGGTCTGCAAGTAAGTCAGCGACTTCCTCAATGCCGACAGAAATACGGATCAAAGTATCGCCGACACCCGCTTCTAAACGTGCTTTAGGTTCCATGCCTGCATGTGTCATGGTCGCAGGGTGACAAATTAAGCTCTCAACACCACCTAAAGACTCAGCCAACGAAAACTCTTTCACTGTTGTTAAAAATGCCGCCGCATCCTCAAGACCGCCAGCGATATCAAAACTCACCATGCCACCAAACCCTAACTGCTGCTTTTTCGCCAGTTCGTGTTGCGGGTGTGATTCAAGACCTGGGTAATAAACTTTGCGTACGTACTCAGATTGCTCTAAGTACTTGGCGATAGCTAAAGCATTTTCTTCATGTTGCTTAAGACGCACTTTAAGGGTTCTTAAACCACGTAATGTCAGATAGCTATCGAATGGTGCACCAGTAATACCAATGTTATTTGCCCACCAGGCCAGCTCTTCACCTAACTCTTGGGTTTTCGCAATCACCGCGCCACCAACGACATCAGAATGGCCGTTAATGTATTTAGTAGTCGAATGCACCACAATATCAACACCAAATGAGATTGGGTTTTGTAGCGCTGGAGATAAAAACGTATTGTCAGCGCCCACTAAAGCCCCTACTGCATGGGCTGCATTCACAACTGCCTCAATGTCTGTAAGGCGCAGAATTGGATTACTCGGTGTTTCAATCCAAACCAGTTTAGGTTTGATCTCTGCAATTTGTGCAAGACTTTCAGTACGGGTCAAATCTAAAACTTTTAGTTTCAATAGGCCACGCTTTTCAAGTGAGGTGAATAAACGGTAGCTACCACCATAACAATCATGAGGGATCACTAAGGTATCGTCATGGTTTAAAAGTTGAGTAACTAGGTGCACAGCCGCCATACCGGTCGCTGTGATGATGCCTTTTTCTCCGCCCTCAAGCTGCGCTAATGCTTCAGCCAAAATGTCGCGATTTGGGTTACCACTACGACCATAATCATAATCACGCTTAGTATCGAAATCAGCGAACGAATACGTTGTAGAAAGATAAAGAGGAGGCACAACCGCACCATGGTGCTTATCGGCTTCGATACCATGTCTGACTGCGACTGTTGACTTATTGCGTTGGCTCATATCACCACCTAGTATATGGATGTTTAGACGTCTAAAAGGTTAGATGATCAAATTAGAGAAGTCAAAACATTTATACTGCTAAATGGCTATTTAACTAGAATTTGACTATCTTTTTTAAACCGATAAAATTTCGCCACCTCGTTAACTAATATTGTTAATAAGACTGGGTTTTTGACCATAAATCGGTACATTAACCTTAGTTTGAGTTGGGCGTTAGTCAAACTAAGTCAATTAAAGCCGTCGCAAACGAGCGTAGTCTTATTGGCAGTAATTACTCTTAAGGCATCAGAAAAATATTATGGCTAAATGGAATGGTGAATACATTCACCCTTATGCAGAGCATGGCAAAAAATCAGAACAAGTGAAGAAGATCACCGTATCTATTCCTTTAAATGTATTAAAAGTATTAACTGATGAGCGTACTCGCCGTCAGGTGAACAACTTGCGCCATGCAACAAACAGCGAGTTACTGTGTGAAGCATTTCTGCATGCCTTTACGGGTCAACCGTTGCCAAGCGACGAGGATCTACGTAAAGACAATCCTGAGAAGATCCCTCTTGAAGTGCGTAACATTATGAAAGAGATGGGCTTAGAGATCCCTGAGATTAACGAAGAAGGCTAATTAGCTTTTTTGTTATTTCAAAGAAACATAAAAAAACCTCGCCGTTGCGAGGTTTTTTATTAATCTAGTCTTGTCTAAGATTAAGATTCAAATTGTGCCATGTAGTTTTCTGGTAAATCGATTTGCGCAACACCAGAATCAATCGCAGCTTGTGCCACAGCTTTAGCAATGCGAGGCAGTAAACGCGGATCCATTGGCTTAGGAATAATATACTCAGCACCGAACTCTAGCGACTCAACATCGGCTGCTTTAAGTACTTGCTCAGGCACAGGCTCTTTCGCAATACCACGAATGGCTTCTACCGCTGCAATCTTCATCTCATCGTTAATCGATGTTGCACGCACATCAAGCGCACCACGGAAAATAAACGGGAAACACAATACGTTGTTAACTTGGTTAGGGTAATCTGAACGACCTGTCGCCATGATTAAATCATTACGTGCACTGTGCGCTAATTCAGGGTTTATTTCTGGATCTGGGTTTGAACATGCAAATACTACTGGCTTATCAGCCATTAGCTTTAAGTCTTCAGCTGAAAGTAAATCAGGACCAGACACACCCACAAATACATCCGCTTCTGCGATAACATCTTGAAGCGTTCGCTTATCCGTGTTGTTCGCAAATAACTTTTTGTATTCGTTTAAGTCATCACGACGTGTATGGATAACACCTTTTCGGTCAAGCATGTAAATGTGCTCACGTTGTGCGCCACATTTAATCAGCAGTTCCATACATGCGATTGCTGCAGCACCCGCACCTAAACATACAATGATAGCGTCATGAATGTCTTTACCTTGTACTTCTAGTGCATTCAACATACCCGCAGCAGTTACAATCGCAGTACCATGCTGGTCGTCGTGGAATACAGGAATATCACAACGCTCTATAAGTGCCTTTTCAATTTCAAAACACTCAGGCGCTTTAATATCTTCAAGGTTAATACCACCGAAGGTATCAGCAATATTTGCAACCGTATTAATGAAGTCTTCTGTGGTGCGATGCTTTACTTCAATGTCGATTGAATCTAAGCCTGCAAAACGTTTGAATAGCAACGCTTTACCTTCCATTACTGGCTTAGAGGCCAGCGGGCCTAAGTTACCTAAACCTAAAATAGCAGTACCGTTACTGATCACAGCAACCATATTGCCTTTACCTGTATAAAGGTACGCATTAGCAGGATCTGCTGCGATTTCACGTACAGGCTCAGCCACACCTGGGCTATAAGCTAACGCAAGATCTTTAACAGTTTCTGCTGGTTTAGTTAGTTCAACACTGATTTTACCTGGAACGGGATGAGCGTGGTAATGTAAAGCTTGTTCACGAAAGTCTGACATGACGCGATTTTTTCCTGCAAGAAGTTAAAAGTGAGAGTGAAATAATTCGCTATAACTAAAAGATACTCGCTTTCTAGATATATTCAAGCAATTTCAGGTCTATCCACTTTTTAGCGAAATTTATCTGCAAGATGCCGTAATATTGCAGATTTTATGAAACATTCTTTTAGCTTTTTTGACATTTTATTGACCCTACGAAGAGCAAAAGCGTTTAATAAAGCAGCGATTTATGCGACTAGAAATTCCAGTTAAACAAAAAAATAGAAATCGAACATTTTGAAATCTTTTGACAACATTTAGAGACTTTTAGCAACATTTACTGAATTTTAATTTTCACGACATCTAAATTTAAACAGCAATACTATTAAGAAATTTAAGCTTCATATCGAGAAAAACTGCAAAGTTATGCATTTAGTTATTAGGCCATTATTTACGGCTTAGCGATAAAAAGGGTTTTATGCAAAAGGAATTATTTTGCAAATGAAAAGTTGGCTCAGCAAGGTTTAGTCAGAAGGAAATAGTGAATATTCAGAGGATTAATGAGTTTTATACCAATCCTCAATAATACTCAATCATTTTGAGGGACTAAAACTGACGCTAGCTTTGTTAAAAATTTCTTATTTAGAACACTAAATAGCAAAATTTTAGCCTTGCCTACATGGAAGTAGGTACCTCAGCGATAGCAGGACGCGTGAGCGGTGCTATCGAGCAGTTTTCCTTGCCTCAAAATAGATCGCTTAATTAAAAGGATTGGTATCAGGCATAAAAAAAGCACCCAAATGGGTGCCTTTCTCAAACAAGCGTTGCTTATTTCTTGCTGCTAAGAGCACCGAAACGCTTGTTGAAGCGATCAACACGACCACCTGTATCAAGGATCTTCTGCTTACCAGTATAGAACGGGTGACATGCAGAACATACGTCTAGGTGAATGTCTTTACAAAGTGTTGAACGAGTTTCGAATTTGTTACCACATGAACAAGTTGCTGTGATTGACTCGTAGTTAGGGTGGATACCTGCTTTCATAGTAAACCTCAAGGTTAGGCCGTATCGCTCTCCAAACCCGAAGTTTGGCACCATACGTAGTTATATTCAAATTAGTGGACGCGTATTTTATTGGAGTCGTCCGAAATCTACAAGCAATAATTGCACAAAAAGTAAATAAATCGCCCTATCATTACACTCAACCCACTTAGCAGTAATTTACTCAGCGTTTTTCACTGGGATTTCAAAGCCTGCTTTAGTACATTATAAACATCTACTGCCATGTTCGAACATTCATGCTATTTGTTGAAGTTGCCCTAAAAGTCCCACTACATAGAACCTTTGATTATAAAATCGACTCAAATTTAACAGTTCAAAAAGGCTGTCGTGTATGGGTAACTTTTGCCAATAGAAAATTGGTCGCCATGGTCGTTGACATCAAGACTCAGTCAGATGTGCCCGATAATAAAATCAAAGCCATTACCTCTGTCATTGATGAGCACCCGATTATTAGTGATGCTTATCTTGCTTTTTTGAAATTTACAGCACGATATTATTGCCACTCGCTAGGTGAAACCATTTTTACTGCACTGCCTGCATCTCTGCGTCAAGGTGAGCATCCAGATAAAACCCAAGTGCCCGATTACACACTTACTGAGGAAGGTAAAGCATCTCCCAAGCTTCGCGCTAAAAAGCAGTTAGCACTGATTGAGCATTTAAAAGACTCAGGTGTAACGAGCCTCACTGAGTTAAAAGCATTAGGTTTTACAACACAACAAATAAAACCACTCAAAGAGAAAGGCTTAATCAAAGAAGCCATTAATCACTGTGAAGCTTGGTCGTCACACACACTTGAGATTGCAAGTAAACCGCGCCTAAATGAAGAGCAAGCTGCCATTTGTGCCGCCGTGAATCAACATGTGGGCTACCGTACTTTCTTAATTGAAGGGGTCACGGGCAGTGGTAAAACTGAAGTTTACTTACAATGTTTAGAAAAAGTACTTAATGCTGGTAAACAGGCATTGGTTTTAGTACCTGAAATTGGTCTTACACCACAAACTGTTAACCGCTTCAGGCGCCGCTTTCCAAATACTCCGATTGATTTATGGCATTCAAATTTAACTGATAATGAGCGCTTACACACTTGGCGACGTGCTGAACAAGGTAGTAGCGCGCTCGTTATCGCAACTCGCTCAGGGATTTTCTTACCTTTTAAAAGCCTAGGCATGGTCGTGGTAGACGAAGAACATGACGGATCTTTTAAACAGCAAGATGGGTTGCGTTATCACGCTCGAGACTTGGCCGTTTACCGCTGTGCGACACAACAAATACCACTTTTATTAGGCACTGCAACCCCCGCATTAGAAACCCTACACAATGCACTAAGTGACAAATACCAATTGGTGTCGTTGACTAAGCGTGCGCAAACCAAAGTAGATAACGCCTACTTGTTGGTTGATATGAAAGGCCAGCCGCATCAAAATGGTTTTGCACCAACTACTTTACAGCATATTGAACGTACGCTTGCACGTGGCAAGCAAGTCATGGTGTTTTTAAACCGACGGGGCTATGCGCCTACTTTAATGTGTCATGAGTGTGGCTGGCTCAGCGAATGTCACCGCTGCAGTGCCAGTGCCACTTACCATAAAGGCATGTCACGCTTAGTGTGCCATCACTGTGGTGAGCAAAGTTATGTACCACCGCAATGTGTTGACTGTGGCAGTACCAATATTTTGCCTGTCGGTTTGGGCACTGAGCAGGTTGAACAGTTTTTAGAAGCACAGTTTCCCGACACGCCACTGAGCCGTATAGATCGAGACTCAACTCGCCGTAAAGGCGCACTCGAAGAAGCCCTCAATGAAATCAATGAAGGTGGCGCGCGTATTCTGGTTGGCACTCAAATGCTGGCGAAAGGCCACCACTTTGCCGATGTCAGCCTAGTGGTTATCTTAGATGTCGACAGTGGCTTATATAGTAGTGATTTTAGAGCCACAGAACATATGGCTCAATTGATCACTCAAGTCGCGGGTCGAGCTGGGCGCAGTGGCGAGCCGGGCACGGTATTACTACAAACCCATTATTGCGAACACCCGCTGTTACAAGATTTGGTAAATAATGGCTACGGCGACTTTGCCCGTTATGCACTCAAAGAGCGTGAAGAAGTTGCCCTACCACCATTTTCTTTCTTAGCTTTAATACGTGCCGAAGCTAACAATGCCAAATTAGCCATCGACTTTTTATCGGATCTGGTTCCTGCTAGCCCATTCTCTGGTATACAATTGCTCGGACCAATTCCCGCGCCGATGGAGCGCGTGGCAGGAAAATATCGATATCAATTACATATTCAAGCGCAGGATCGAGCAGTTTTACATAGCTACTTAACTCAGTTATTAGCGTACGTAGACAAGCATCCATTAGCAAACCGACTGCGCTGGAGTATAGACATAGATCCTATGGATACTTATTAAGTAACTTATGGCACAACACGACTTTATAAATAAAAAGCCCAAAGGCAGAAACACCAAAAAAGCGGCGCCAAGCCCAAAACCCGTCTCAAAACTACTGATTCTACTGGCCTTGTTGCTAGTCGCAGGCTTTGCCTACGGCCTTTGGTTTATCACGCAAAATGCCGATCCAAAGAAAGTAGAAGAGGTTGCCAAGCCGGTTGCAAAGAAAGAGCAACCTGTGACAAAGCCAAAACCTAAAGATCCTGATTTTATTCAAGAAATTAAAGATGCAGAAATCAAGGTCGAAATCAAAGAAATCAAAAAACGCGGCCCTTATCAAATGCAATGTGGTTCGTTCAGAAATCATGCTGATGCAGAAAGTATGAAAGCTAAAATAGCCTTCGTTGGCCTAATTGCTGAAGTTAGAAGAACCGAAGGCTCTAATGGAGTCTGGTTTAGAGTACGTCTTGGCCCTTATGAAAGTAAGCGACAAGCTGAAAGCGATAAAAATAAACTCAAGCGCATCAACATCGTAAGCTGTGGAATTTGGGGCTGGACTTGATTTCTCACCAATAGCCCATATACCTACAGCAATCTAAGATATTTAAGTAAGACAAGTGTGAGTTAACGCACAGTAAGGAATTTTATGACTACTATCGTAAGCGTGCGTCGTGACGACAAAGTTGTTATCGGCGGCGACGGTCAAGTGTCACTTGGCAATACAGTAATGAAGGGTAATGCCAAAAAAGTACGCCGTCTTTATAACGGTAAAGTATTAGCGGGTTTTGCCGGTGGTACTGCAGATGCATTTACGTTATTTGAGCGCTTTGAAAGCAAACTAGAAATGCACCAAGGCCATTTGACCAAAGCGGCAGTTGAAATGGCAAAAGATTGGCGCAGTGATCGCGCACTTCGTAAATTAGAAGCTCTGCTAGCAGTTGCTGATGAAACCGCCTCATTAATCATCACAGGTAACGGTGACGTTGTGCAACCAGAGCATGACCTTATCGCCATTGGTAGTGGTGGTAATTTTGCTCAATCTGCAGCCATAGCACTATTAGAGAATACAGATCTAAGTGCACGTGAAATCGTAGAAAAAAGCCTGAAAATTGCTGGCGATATCTGCGTATTCACTAATAATTTCCAAACCATCGAAGAACTATAAGAGGATTGCCATGACTGCGATGACCCCAAGAGAAATCGTGCACGAGTTAGATCAGCACATTATCGGTCAAGATAAAGCCAAAAAAGCCGTGGCAATTGCACTTCGTAACCGCTGGCGTCGTATGCAACTTGACGACGATTTACGCGCTGAAGTAACACCAAAGAATATTCTAATGATCGGCCCAACAGGTGTCGGTAAAACTGAGATTGCGCGCCGTTTAGCAAAACTTGCTAATGCACCTTTCCTGAAAGTTGAAGCGACAAAGTTCACTGAAGTAGGCTATGTAGGTAAAGAAGTTGAGACCATCATCCGTGATTTGGTTGATATTTCAATCAAGATGACTCGCGAGCAACAAGCTAAAAAACACCAGCATCGCGCAGAAGAAGCAGCTGAAGAACGTATTCTAGATGCGCTCCTTCCACCAGCGAAAGATGCATGGGGCGAAGCTCAGCCTGCAGAAAATAGCAGTACACGCCAAGTTTTCCGTAAGAAATTACGTGAAGGTCAGTTAGACGACAAAGAAATTGACATTGATGTTGCTGAAGTTGCACCTCAAGTTGAGATCATGGCACCACCTGGTATGGAAGAGATGACCAACCAACTACAAGGTCTATTCCAAAACATGGGTGGCGACAAGCGTAAGAGCCGCAAGCTGAAAATCAAAGATGCTTTCAAGCTACTTGTTGAAGAAGAAGCCGCTAAAATGGTGAATCAAGAAGAGCTGAAAGAGCAAGCTATCTTTGCGGTAGAGCAAAACGGTATTGTTTTCATCGATGAAATCGACAAAATCTGTAAGCGCGGCGAAGCACAAGGCCCAGACGTGAGCCGTGAAGGTGTACAGCGTGATTTACTGCCTCTAATCGAGGGCTCAACGGTCAGCACGAAACACGGTATGGTTAAAACTGACCATATTCTTTTCATTGCCTCTGGTGCGTTCCAAATGGCAAAGCCGTCTGACTTAATTCCTGAGTTACAAGGTCGCTTACCTATTCGCGTAGAACTTGAAGCACTTTCTGCTGCTGACTTTAAACGCATTCTTACCGAGCCTCATGCATCGCTTACTGAACAGCAACAAGCACTACTTGGCACTGAGCAAGTAACTGTCGACTTCACTGATGATGCGTTAACTAAGATTGCAGAAGCTGCATGGCAAGTGAACGAGAAAACAGAAAACATCGGTGCGCGTCGCCTTCATACTGTGATGGAAAAGCTGATGGAAGAGATTTCATTCGATGCTTCTGAAAAGACAGGCACAACGCTTTCTATCGATGCAAGCTATGTTGAGCAGCATTTAGATATGTTGGTACAAGACGAAGACTTAAGCCGCTTTATTCTTTAAGTTTAGCAAAGATTATGCGCTATTATTAAGCGGGGCCTGTGCCCCGCTTTTTTGTAATACCAAAAATACTCATTGAGAGCAGTCATGTATATTGTCAATAAACTTCACTACCATACTGTATCTAAAACGCTCGACATTCATTTCGATGATGAGCAAATATTCACTTTAAGCTGTGAGTATTTGCGAACCCACTCCCCTTCTGCTGAAGTGCAAGGACATGGTAATCAATCCAAAGATCCACTGAATCTGGTGCTGAATAAACAAGAGGTAGCTATCAAAAAACTTGAGCCTGTTGGACATTATGCCGTAAGGCTGGTTTTTGATGATGGCCATGACTCAGGTTTATATAGCTGGCAATATCTTCGTGCACTTTCAGAAGAACAGACTGAACGCTGGCAGAGATATCAAGCGAGGGTTGAGGACTATCATGCCAACAAAGATCGTATTCCTATCAAGTTCACGCCATAATACCAATCCGCAATAACACTTAATCATTTTGAGGGATTAAACCTGACGCTAGCTGCGTTAAAGATTTCTCATTTAGAACAACTAAATAACGAAATCTTTGCCTTGCCTACATGGATGTAGGTACCTCAGCGATAGCAGGACGCGTGAGCGGTGCTACCAACAAGGTTTTCTTGCCTCAAAATAGACCACTTAGTTAAGCGGACTGGTATAATCTGGAGCGTTAAAACTTGAATATAAAAAAACGCAGCAAATGCTGCGTTTTTCAGTTTTTCCTAGCAATTTAGTAGTGATGCTAATTTAGTATCTATACTTAGCAACCGCCTCATGCAGTACTTTGGCTTGTTCAGAAACCTCTTCACTGCTTTGTGCATTACTCTTCGCATGCTCAGATGCAACTTGTGCAATATCGCGAATACGCACCACGTTTTTATTCACTTCAGACGCAACCTGATTCTGTTCATCAATAGCAGTCGCAATGTGCGTGCTCATTTCCATGATGGTCTGTACATCTGCCGTAATCGAGCTCAGTAATTCACCAGCTTTCTCGGCCTGTGAGACACTCTCACTGCCCTGGGTACGACATTGATGCATAATACTCACAACAGACTGAGTACGCTCTTGAAGAGTTGAGATAATACTCTCGATTTCTTGTGTTGAATCTTGCGTACGTTGCGCAAGTGATCGAACCTCATCTGCAACTACCGCAAAGCCTCGCCCTTGTTCACCTGCACGTGCAGCCTCAATTGCCGCATTCAATGCAAGTAAATTTGTTTGCTCTGCGATTCCACGAATAACATCCAACACCGATCCAATCGTTTCTGCATCACGCTCAAGTTGTGAAACCACATCTGATGCGCCGCCTAATGAGTCTGATAAAGCCATAATACGATGGATCGTCGCATCAACTTCAACTCGGCCTTGTTGAGCGTTTTCATTTGTTGATTCTGCTTTTTGCGCAGCCGCTTCTGTATTGTGCGAGATATCTTGAATCGTCGCTTGCATTTCAGTCGCCGCTGTTGCCACCATATCGGCTTCGTGCAATTGCTCATGCATACCTGCACTGGTTTGCGCGGTGGTTTCACTTAAGTGATGGGTCGCTTCATTAATCGTACCTAAGGCGGTATTCACCTCTGAAATCAGAATCTTGAAGTCATCAATCAAACTATTAAAGTCTTCAGTCATGGTAGTGATTTCATCATCACCTGTTGACTCGATTTTAATTGCTAAATTGTTTTCGCGGCGAATTCGCTCGATAGTTTGATACACACGTTCTACAGGCGTAATAATTGAACGGCTTGTAGAAAGCACTAAGATCATTACGATAATACCCGCAACAATAAAAATGCCAATGGCCGCAGTTTGCGTCGTTCTCGCATTTGATTCAATTGCTTCTTTAGTCTGTAAAACGATATTCTCAACCGTGGCATCACCTTGCTTCACAATCTTAACCATTTCACCAAGTGCGCCGTCTTCAAGGGACATACCCAACTTAACTTGGGCGTCAACAAGGTCAGTAAACTTGTTTTTATAATCTAGCAACAAAGGCGCTAGCCCATAAGATTGTAGCTTTGGATAAAGCTTGTCATAGGTAATATTAAATTTATCTAAGTACTTAGTATCTAAACGCAACATGAAATCTTTTTCTGCACGTCGTAACTGCAACATAAGACTTAATAATTCAAAATTATTGTGCTGCTTTAACCCTGTTTCTACTTCATGCACAGCTGAGCGTAATGCGCCGTACAAAGCATCTTTAGGGTGCAAGCCAATCGTCTTTTGTAACTCCACAACATGTTCAAAGGTTTCTTTGTAAGATCGACTCAAACCGCGAAACTTTTCAAGCTCCCCTTGATCGATAGATAAATCATTTAATAGAACATTTAACTGATCTATTTTTGTGATTAAGTGCTGATATTCTTTATCAAATTTACTAAGCGCTTCCGTGTCCTTATAAAATAGAAAATTCTTTTCGTACTTGCGCATTGATAACTCATGAATTTCAAGCTCTTCAGCGTACTTAATCGCTTCATTGAGTTTCAGCATTGTGCGAGCTTCAAAGATAATCACCGCGAGCATTACCAACATTGCAATTCCGACAACAATTGCATTCAGTTGCAAACGCCTTTTGATGGTTAAATTTTCTAATAAGGCCATACTGTTACCTAAGGTTATAAAACATATGATTAGTATAGACCAAGGTTGAAAAATAGGCTTTTAAATTTAACCTAATAACAATAAAAAATTCTAATACGCTCAATAAATGCACCTATTTATTTTTTAGAACTACCCAACCTTTAGTGTTTTCCAAGCTGTATCATGTAATGCATTAATTTCATGCCACTTTTCAGCTTTTATCCATTCAACTAACAAACAAGGATCCGATGAAAAACTCACCGAGGTTTGACCATCTATTTCTAAAAAATCCTCTACGGCATTATCATTTAAATAATGCATTTGCTTTGCCCAACCTAGTTTTATTAATAAACTTGCATCAATGGTTTGCACTAATTCATGTTCCAACGGTTTTAATAATAAGTTTTTACCCATTTTTAGTGCCGCGTTAATTACTTCAAACTGGGCGTGAGTGATGACCCCTTTACAACTTTTCATGTCTTGTAACAATTGTTCGTGATCGTCGCCTCGATAATGAATATTGCCAACAGATTTAGTGTCTGCCGCTGGGTGAAAACAATAAAATTCAGTATTGGGAAAGCTTTCCAATAAATTCTTTATTGCTGGCAATGACTCGGAAGGTAAGTACACCACCACTTTATTTTTTATACAGGTGGTGTGATAACTAGGTACTATCGGTGGCAAGATATTTTGTGCAAACGGGATCCAGTGAAACCCTAACCGATAATCTGCGGGTACTAACCATTGCTGCCAAATTCTCGTCAGGTTCGCACCATCAAAAGGTAATTGGTGGTGATTAACCGCCACATGATGTCCTAAAGCCATTACCGGGATCCCGGAAAGTTTTGCCGACCATGCGACGATTGACTCATTATCAGTAATCACCAAGTTATAATTCGCCCCCTTAAAATGAGAACGGTTGGTAAAGATATCAGCCACTTTCTGCCTAAAGGTTTTAGTAAACCGTGTGGGTTTATGCCTGATGAAGCAGCTCCCCGTTTTAAGCGCTTCAATCTGAGCAATCAACTGTTTGCTTGCTGGTTTAGATAAATTGTCACCGGATAAAATAACGTCCGCATCAACTTGATGTGTTTTAAAACACTGGATCAATAAATATGTTTGCTGTAATTGCGCAAGATCGATGATTTTTGCTGCATATAGTACTTTCAATGCCATTCACCTTATTCGTTCCATGTAACAATCAGTACCCCTTCGTTGTCATAAGCGGTACTTTTGCACAAATTAGTTGCTCATTGATTAAACTTTAGACTCGAAAAATAACAGCTAGGTGAACTTTTTAAGACACTATTATGGAATCTGCTCGGGTTTGACTAAGCGCATAAAGTGCCTGCTTTTACAGCAACTTTGCCATTGCTATGAAAGTGCATGAGAGTATACTGAAACAAACAAATACTCTCTGGAGAAATCAATATGGACTACAGCACATCTGACTTATGTGATCATTTTGCAGATTCAATCGATGTACTTGAACCCATGTTCATTAACTTTGGTGGCCACACTGCTTTTTGCGGTCGTATTGTCACAGTAAAATGCTTTGAAAATAACGAGCTTATTCAAGAGATTTTAGAGCAAGATGGTACAGGTAAAATTTTGCTGATCGATGGTGGAGGCTCTTCGCGTCGAGCACTTATCGATATCGAATTGGCAGAACTGGCTGTAGAAAACCATTGGCAAGGCATTGTGGTTTATGGCGCTGTTAGACATGTTGATGAACTAGAAGAGTGTGAACTGGGTATACAAGCTATCGCCTCGATCCCTGTTGCAGCTGATAGTCAAGGCAGCGGAGAACAAGGTGTTCCGGTTAATTTCGCTGGCGTCTCTTTTTATGAAGATGACTATCTATACGCCGACAGCACAGGCATTATTATTTCTGCAGAAGAGCTAGTGCTTGAAGATGTTCTAGAAGAAACTGAATAGTTATGAGTAAATGGTTAAATCGTTATAGTGAAGCCGACACCCAGAGCTTCACGACCAGCCGAGCTAATGAAACGCGTTTTTGGCAATCAATTTCATACCTAGACCACACGGCCCCCCTTGAAAGCGCTTTAAAAGATGCTGCACAATTTGGTATTCGTTATGTACTGATTGGCATTAATGAAGATATTGGCCCCAGAGCAAATTGTGGCCGAGGTGGCGCAACCCAAGGCTGGCAAGCATTCTTAAAACGCTTTTTAAATTTACCAAGCAATGAATTTCTCGACCCTAAATCAGTTTTGTTATTAGGTGAAGTGAAGTGTGATGATTTGCAGTCACAGAGTAAACCGCTAGATAACACCCAAGCCGAAGATTTAGCGCAATTGAGAAGTTTATGTGGCGAATTAGATGAGCGTGTCACAGCAGTTTTAAAATCGGTATTTGATGCCGGTTTAGAAGCCATTGTTATCGGTGGCGGCCACAATAATTGCTATCCAATTTTAAAAGCCTTAAGCACAAGTGAAGCCAGCCCATGTAATGCTATTAACTTTGACCCACATGCTGATTTTAGAGCCATTGAAGGTCGCCATAGTGGCAACGGATTCCATTACGCATACCAAGACGGATATTTACATGATTACCATGTAGTCGGTATGCATGAGCAAAAAAATAACCAAACCATTATCAGTGCTTTGACAAATGCCGGGTTTACCTACACCACTTACCAAACATTGCAGGTTATGCGCAGCCGAAGTTTAACTTCTGACTGCACGCACAGTTTAGCCCGCTTTAAAACTGATAAGCCTTTGGGCATTGAAGTTGATGTCGATGCGATTAGCGGCATGCCTGTTAGCGCATTTACTAATTGTGGTTTTTCTGTCAGTGATGCTGAGCACTTCGTATTCCTTGGGGCAACTCATAGTGCAAGCCGTTATTTACACTTATGCGAGGCTGCACCCGCAACCCACCCGAATGGTCTGGAGCAAGGTATCACTGAAGCTGGGCAGGTTTTAAGTGGTCTAGTCTGTAGTTATTTATTAGGCAAACAACAAGGGTAGCAAGGTGCTACCCTTTTTCGTGATCGACTAAATGATGATGCTCAAGCTGGTATTGTTTGATCCATGTAAGCATACCAACGCTACTGAGTGGCCTTTCGAAGTAATAACCTTGAGCAGCAAAAGTATTTAAACTTTGCGCAAAATTAAGCTGCTCTTGGCTTTCTACGCCTTCACAGATAACTGCACAATCTAACTGATGCTGCATATCTACAAGGCCTCTTACAATCCCTCTGAGCGCACCTTGATGTTGGTGATCTCGTGTAAGGGACTGCCCTACTTTAACGTAATCTACAGTTAGCTTAGGTAGTTTAGCTAATACCAGCGGGGCCTCACCAAAACCATCGACACACAAGCGCACACCAATACTACGAAGCCGAGCTATCATCGCAACCCCTTGCGCATCTAAAGACATAAACAACGCAGACGGACACTCTATAATTAAATCACCGGCCTCAAGGTGGTGAGTCAGTAAAACATCGTCTAAAAACTCAATAAATTCTTCATGTAGCATTTCGGGTCCAAACACATTGACACTGAGTGCCATTTTGATCCCTTCCATTTTCAGTGCCATCGCAATTTCTGCTGCTCGCTCAATAACATATTGCGCAACAGGTAATGCTAAACCCGCAATACGAATATCATCAATAAATTGACTCGCAGCAAGGATCCCTTGCTTTGGGTGCTGCCAACGTAGCAGTAACTCTAAGAACTCAATACCATTGTCGCTATGGCGAATGACAGGTTGAAAATAAAGCTCTAGCTGGCCTCTAAAATCACAATGGGTCAATTCTGCTAAGCGTGCTTGCTGCTCTTGTTTCGCCGTTTGCATGGTATTTTGATATTCAGTAACCACTTTTTTCGGCTCTGAATCCAATGCTAAAAATGCGCAAGTAATCGCATTATCAAAATCACTTACTCGTTCGGCACATTGCACAAAACTCGCTCTGGCTTTTATTTCAATCGTGCAGTTACCTACGTTAAAAGGCTTTAATGTACTCTGCACTATGGCACCAATCATTTGTTCGTGAATGTGCTTTTGATGTGCAAGAGAACACAAAAAAACAAAATGAAGGCCACCTAAATGAGCAAGCTTAGACGCTTCGCCGCCATGAGAGATAGCCACAATATCCACATTTTGCAGATGTTGTTTAATTCTATTTGCTGATTGTGCCAATAGTAGGTCACCATATTCTCGACCTAAATGAAAATTAACCTGCTCGAACCCTTCAAGCCTGATCATCACTAAAACCAGTGGTGAAGTGTCTTTTTCAACATGCTGATAGTACGCCTCTCTCAATCCAGCTCTATCAGGCAAACCAAGAATATCTTGCTTTCTTTCAGTTGCATGTTCAGTCGAGCTCGTATGCTGTTGCCCTACCGCTCTCAAACTAAACTCGTATAACTGAGAGATATAAACAAGGATTAAAGGCAAAAGCACCCATTGTATTGGCCAAAACCAGACAATGGAACCTGAAAGTAAAAAGAGGTAGCTTGCCGCTGATACAAAGGACGCAATGAGCAGTGTTTTAGAGCCATGGCGCAGCGCTAATAACAAATGACCGAGTAACACCAATGAGATGGCATAACTCGCCCAAATATTAGGGAGTAAGGCAACGAACGCAACAAGCATAGTCGCAATATGAAGCGCTCGAACAGATTGCAAGTGTGTGAGAATAATTAAGGCAATACTGCCCATTAACACTAACCCGCCCAGAAATGCGGTTAGTAGTGCCAGCTCCCCCTGTTGCAATCCATTGAATACAGGAAAGCTGGTCAATGTACCGATTAAGGTCATCACCAACTTTCACCTATAAATTAAATACTTCTTATTGGATCAGTTTACCTGAGATCCACAAATTTGATAGTTCATTTACACCAAATTGATAACTTAATTGTGCAGGCGTAGCCACATTCCATAACGCTAAATCAGCGCGCATACCCACTTTTAACACACCGCGATCTGCCAAACCTAGTGCTTGTGCTGCGTGCACTGTTACGCCTTGTAAGGTTTCTTCAGGGGTTAATCTAAACAGGGTACAGCCCATATTCAGCATCAATCTTAGAGAGCAAAGTGGCGCGGTGCCCGGATTGAAATCACTGGCCAGTGCCATAGGCACTTTGTATTGACGCAATAAATCGATAGGTGGCATTTGTGTTTCTCGCAGAAAATAAAAAGCCCCTGGCAGTAACACTGCAACAGTACCCGCCTCGGCCATTGCTTTTACGCCAGCCTCATCTAGAAACTCAATATGATCTGCTGATAAACCTTTAAATTCAGCCACGAGCTCTGTGCCATGCTGATTAGAGAGCTGCTCTGCATGGCATTTTACAGGGAGCCCTAACGATTGCGCCTTTGCAAAGACACGCTTAGTTTGCTCATAACTAAACCCTACATTTTCACAGAATACATCAACGGCATGCGCAAGGTTTTGTTCTGCCACCGCAGGCAACATCACATCACACACTAGATCGATATAAGCATCAGCATCATTTTTATATTCAGGAGGCAGTGCATGCGCACCTAAAAAAGTGCTTTGAATGTCAATTGGGTGGTTATCATTTAAAACTTTATTTACTTCTAGCAGCTTGATTTCGGTTTCTAAATCAAGGCCATAGCCTGACTTACTTTCTACCGTAGTCACGCCTTCATTCAATAAACTGTTTAACCTATTTTTACCTGCAACAAATAAGGTTTCTTCATCTGCTTCACGAGTCGCACGCACGGTGCTGGCTATTCCCCCGCCCTGCTGCGCAATTTCTTGATATGAAACACCATTTAAGCGCTGTTCAAACTCCCCAGCTCGATTACCTGCAAATAATATGTGTGTGTGACAATCTATTAACCCTGGTGTTAACCATTGCCCTTTGGCATTGATCACAGGCGTTGCTAGGGCATCAAATTCAGGCAGGTCATGCTGTTTTCCAAGCCATGCAATTTTGTTGTTTTTAATTATCAACGCGCCCTGCTCTATTGCCCCATAAGGCGCGTCAATATCGGCATCCATGGTTGCCAAGTTTACATCGGTGATCACTAAATCTGCTTCAAACATATCAGCCTCATCTGAATTCTTTTTAATTGTCTACAAGACTATCATGCAAACTTGTATATACAAGAAAACTGTGCCATTTTTAAATAAGATCCTAAAATTATATTTTCTAGTATGGCCAACGAACCTAAGTTTGCATTAATAAAACAACACATTACTGAACAGATCCGTACCGGCGTTTGGAAAGAAGATCAACGTGTCCCCTCTGAAAACGAACTTGCAGAGCAATTTAGTGTAAGCCGTATGACCGCCAGACGCGCTTTAAGCGAGTTGACTGATAGTGGCGTATTAACGCGTAGTCAAGGTTTAGGTACATTTGTAGCCAGCTTCAAATCACAGTCTTCTATGCTGGAGATAAAAAACATCGCCGATGAAGTAAAAGAGAGAAATGGTGAGTACAGTGCTGAGGTCATAGCCCTCGAAGAAATCGCCGCAATGGCCCCTATCGCTATCGCGCTCAGTGTTGATATAGACAGTAAAGTCTATCGCAGTGTGATTGTACACCACGAGAATGGCCAACCACTCCAAGCAGAAGAGCGCTTCGTAAGCCCACATCTGGCCCCGGAATATCTGCAACAAGATTTTACTGCCATCACACCACATGAATATTTATCGGTTGTGGCGCCACTGACTGAAGCGAGGCACACCATTGAAGCTGTGATGCCCAGCCAGGATGTTTGCCAATGGCTAAATTTATACAATGAAGAACCTTGCCTCCAAATGATAAGGCGCACATGGAGTTCAAGCGGTATCGTTAGCTTTACTAGGCTTATATCACCTGGCAGCAAATACCGCTTAGGCGGTCATCTTACTTTTAAAAAACAAGTAAGATGATTTAAATTGTGGCTTGATATGCAAACCCTAGCGCTTCAATGGCCGAGCCATCAATGATGCGAACACTCGCCACATCGCGCGCAAAAGTAGGTGGTTGGGTACCTAGCAGAGCACATTTCTCTTGATAATAATCTTCACGGGTTGGGTGCCAAGGGTGGCACACATTATAAATCGTATCGGCCTGCGGCCATTGTTCCAACACCGTCGAAATTGCAGCAACCACATCATGCTGATGCACCATGTTTACAACCGCTTTGCTGCTACTTTTAAGCGCCTTACCTGCAACAAACTGCCCAGGTTCACGGTTTGGCCCAACTAAACCAGCTAACCTCAGCACTTTGCCACCCGCTTCCAATACTTTATTTTCAGCTGCGATGAGCACTTTTTTCCGAGCTGTTTGGCTATCTAGCTCACTGTGCTCATTGTAAATCGCATCTTTTTCTGCATACACGCCCGTACTCGAACACAGTAAAAAACCTTTGCACTTTAGCTGCTGCGCAAGCTGCAATGCTGAACTGAGAGTGTCGAGATAGTTACTTGCCACATCACGTGCTCTTGGAGGAATCGCGCACACCCAATATGCATCTTTTAAATCAATAGAATGAACCAATTCACCTTCTTGAATCGCAAACTGACGAATGATGCTGCTGGTGTTTGTATTGCTTCGACTTGTTCCCTGAACTTGCCAGTGCTGCTGTCGTGCCTTTTCAATAAATGCACTTCCCAACCAGCCTGCTCCTAAAATTACAACATTCATCTCATACCTCTGTATTAATTTCTCTCTTTAAGTACCAAATCAGAAACAAACTATTGTCAATCTAACGTTTACAGTGGTCAAAATGGCTTAGATATGCTTTGATTGTAGGTAGTGCGATTTCCAATAAAAAGAATATATCATGCTTAACAATCTATCTCTCAGGAGAAAAATACTCCTGCTAATTGGTGGTACTATTTCAGTGCTACTTATCATTGCGTCTAGTTACTTTGTAAACCATCTTGCCAGCCTTTCACGAAATAGTGTTGAACGCGAAGCGCAAAGCTATTTATACGCAGAAAAACTCACTATGGAGTCCTTTTTTGCACAGTACGGTAAATTAGTCAGCACATTTGCCCAAAGCGCCCATGTTTTAGAGTTTTTCGAGCAATATACTGAACGTGAAAGTAAGCTTGCTGGACTGCCGACTTATGAGCGCGTCAATCAAGATTTTGTGCGCTTAACAAATACAGATAAAAATGTGCTGTCGACCTTTTTCGCTTCAGCGATCACCGGTGAATACTTCAAAGAAAATGAGCGAACATCACAATTTTCTGATGGTCGCCCTTATTATGCTTATAAACGCGGATGGTGGCCTGAAGCTATGGCTGTCGGCAAATTACATGTAAGTCCAGTCTCTGTCGATGCCAATACTGGTGATGTATCTGCCGTAATTAAATTACCTGTTTACAACTCAAGCCAAACACTACTCGGGATCGCGGGTATTGATTTACAGATGGAGCAAATCAATCAATTGGTTGAGCAGATCCGCTTTCAAGGGCAAGGGTATGGTTTCTTGCTAGATAATAATTTGAATGTAGTTCACTTATCTAAACAAACAGGCCATAAGCTGTCTATCACCGACGAAGGGCCAAATGGCAAAGAAGGGCTTGATGGACTCGAAAAGCAATTCTCAAATACGTCTGGTTTTAAAGAATTAAATTCACAAATTAAGCGCAACTCGTCTGGCACATCAACAGTGACATTCAAAGGCAAAGACTATTATGTTGTTTATAACAGCGTCAAGTTAGACGAGCCATTACTTGATTGGCACGTGGGTGTCATGATCCCAGTTTCTTTTATTGAAGAACCGGTCAATAAAGCGGTTATGAGCACCATTATCGCGTTCTTAGTGATCATCACCATTATTGTATTAATGATACTTTGGGCCACGCAAATGATCACTAAGCCTATCGTTTCACTTGCAGATACCATGCGTGATATCGCGTCAGGCGAAGGCGATCTCACCCGCCGTATCAACATTGAAAGCAATGATGAAGTTGGTCAGTTAGCAACACACATGAACACCTTTATTGAAAAGCTTCGCACCATGATGCAAATGACGGCTGAGCAAGCTTCGCAACTGGGTCATGCATCTGAGCAACTTAGCGCAGTATCAGCCAGCACTAATAGCGAAATTCAGCAAGAGAAAGAACAAGTAGATAGCGTAAGCGCTGCGGTAACTGAAATGGCGGCAACGGTGACTGAGATTTCTCGTAACGCACAAGAAGCAAGCCATGCTGCCGAGCAAGTACAGCACATGACCAATGATGGCGCAACACGTTCAAGTCAGGCGCAAACCGTGATGACTGAGCTAGCTAATCACATTGGTGAAGCCGCCAAAGTTGTTGCAGGCCTCGAAAAAGAAACTACCAATATCGGCGCCGTAATTGATGTGATTAATGGTATTGCCGAGCAAACCAATTTACTGGCACTTAATGCCGCCATTGAAGCTGCGCGTGCTGGTGAACAAGGTCGAGGTTTTGCCGTGGTTGCCGATGAAGTACGCTCATTAGCGAGCAGAACGCAAGAATCTACTGATGATATTCGCAACATGATTTCACGTCTGCAGCAAATCGCACAGCAAGCGTCAACCATGATGCAACAAGGACAAGATCAAGCCGAGGGCTCAGTTTCACAAACGCAAGAAGTACTCGACTCACTGCAAGAAATCGCTAGTTCGGTGGCAACGGTGCAAGATCAAAGCCATCAAATTGCAACCGCGACTGAGCAGCAGACCATTGTTGCTGAAGATATTAATACCAGCTTAAATGCGATTAATGACCTTGTTAACAGCACTGCTAATCATGCCCATACATTGGCTGATGAAGCGCATGATCTTAACAGCTTAGCCAGAGCATTAAATGGCACAGTAAATCAATTTAAGCTTTAACCTTACTCAGCAAAGCAGGGCATGATTTATGCCCTGCTTTGCTACAGATCAAAACCTACTTTCACTTCTCGTCATACACTACACGCTCTAATCTAATAGATGAGTGCGTATCGTGATTAATTTACCAACATGGGATGAATCCCTAATCAAAAAATATAATGTATCAGGTCCTAGATATACGTCTTACCCTACGGCATTATCATTAGAAAGCGGTTATCAACAGGCTGATTTACATACCGCTGTAAAACAGTCAAAAAACCAAGCCTTATCGCTCTATATTCACATCCCATTTTGCCACCAGCTTTGTTATTACTGCGGCTGCAATAAAATCGTGACGCGCCATCAGTCAAAGGCTGACGTCTATTTAGATCATCTAGAAAAAGAAGTTCAGGCACAATCATCTGTCTTTTCTGAATACCAAGTTGAACAACTACATTTAGGTGGTGGTACACCGACATTTTTAACCGCCGAGCAAATGACACGCCTGATTAATATTGTCGAAGCACACTTCAACTTTACCGAAGACGCACAACGCGGCATTGAAATTGACCCGCGCTCTATTGCTGACGATATGTTAGTCACCTTGAAAAACTTAGGCTTTAACCGAGTATCGTTTGGTATTCAAGATTTCAATGATGAAGTACAGGCGGCGGTAAACCGTCCGCAATGTGTCGAAGAAGTTTTAGCACTGGTTAAACAAGCAAGAGCACTCGGGTTTAAGTCAATCAATACAGATATGATCTACGGTTTACCTCACCAAACCCCAGAGAGCTTTAAACAAAGCATTGAGCAGCTGATAGCGCTGAGCCCAGACAGAGTGTCGGTGTTTAACTACGCTCACCTCCCAGATAGATTTGCCGCGCAACGTAAACTAAAAGAAGCGGATATGCCAAGCCCACAGCAAAAGCTGGAGATCTTCAAAAATACCCTACAGCAAATGACCGAGGCAGGTTATCAATTTATCGGCATGGACCACTTTGCTAAAAAAGACGACGAGCTAGCTATCGCCCAAAGAAACGGTGAGCTTCATCGAAACTTCCAAGGCTACACCACGCATGGCAACTGCGACTTATTAGGTTTAGGGGTTTCGTCGATTTCACAAATTGGCAATGCGATTTTGCAAAACCAAAAAGAGCTTAAAGCCTACTACTCAGACATTAATGAGATTGGTTGTGCCACACACAAAGGCATGCGCCTGAATAATGATGACGAGTTAAGAGCCGATGTAATCAAGCAACTTATTTGTCATTTTGAATTAGACACAAAGGCGATTGAGACGAAATATAATATCGACTTTAACGATTACTTTAGTGAAGCCCTTGAGGCACTCAAACCACTGGCTGAAGATGAATTAGTGGCCTTGTCTGACAACCGCATTGAAGTCACCAGTAAAGGTAACTTATTCATTCGCATTATCTGTATGTGCTTTGATGCGTATTTACAGCAGCAAATTAAAAATACGCGCTTTTCTCGCGTTATTTAATTGTTTTTTTGAATCGTTACAAAAAAGGATGGCTGCGCCATCCTTTTGATTTCACTTTTACTTTAGAGTGAGTCGTTAGCCTAGTGCAGGTAAATAAACTTCAGCGCTTAACCCACCCTCTTTACGATTACGCAGCTTCACAGTGCCACCATGCGTTGCCACAATACGCTTAATAATCGCCAGACCTAAGCCACTGCCTTCACTACCTCGTGCTTGGTCACCTTGTTTAAAGGGTTCAAATACTGTCTCTAACTCAGCCTCGGGAATACCCGGACCTCGGTCTTTGACAGTAACAATCACCATTTTTTTACGAGGGTTATAAGCGGTACTCACATCAATGGCTTCATCGGAATAGCGAATAGCGTTTTCAATCATGTTCGTCACAACTCGCTTTAACGCGACTGTATTCATAATAACCTTTGGCAAAGTCTCGGCCGCAAACAAGTTGATTTCACGCTGATGTTGTTGCTCGGCATGAACCACTTCAGATACTAAGCTATTAATATCTTCAGGGTGCATTTCACCACTATGATGATGACGAAGATATTCAATAAACTGATCAATGATGGCGTTCATATCTTCGATATCGTCGATTATCCCTTCTTTAAGATAATCCTCTTCGTCTGACATCATTTCGGTTGCTAATCGAATACGCGTTAAAGGCGTTCTTAAATCATGAGATACCCCAGCCATTAATAAGCGACGGTCATTCTCAAGCTCCGCGATCCCCTTAGACATTTGGTTAAACGCTTTAGTTACTTCGACCACTTCTGTAGAGCCTCGCTCGACCAATCGAGTTGAGAAGTCACCAACCCCCACTCTACCTGCTGCCGTTTGTAACGCTTTAAGCGGTCGGTTCAGATGCCGTGCAAACCACCAGCCACCCAAGACGCTTAAAAAACCGATACTCGATAAGTAGAAAACTAAAAACTCCATTTTCGTTTCACTAAAACCGGTCAGAGGCACCCTCACCCAATAACCCGGAGCCTGTGGAGCTTCAACCCAATATACCACCGGATCACCTTGGCTGATCCGCACTCGTGCAGATCCATTTAGCTGCTCTGACATGCTCTTCGACAATAAGCTATACTCTTTCGCCTTATCTAAGCCATTTAAATAAGCTTGTCGCTGTGTCATCACCTCAATGCCTGTTATTTCGAAAAACTTATCCGAAATTTCTCGATTAACCTCAACGCCTTCTTCCCAATCTATAAAGACTGTTTTTACCTGCTTAGCCAACATGAGATTGACTTGTTCAAAGGTAGGCTTAAACACATACAGGGTTACTGTGATATACGAAACAATTTGGTTGATCAACAGTAACGCACCGACGAAGAAAACTGTTTGCCCAAAGGCACTACGCGGAAAAAAACTCATAAAGAATTACTTTTCGCCATCAGGAACAAACACGTAACCCAAGCCCCAAACGGTTTGAATATATCTTGGATTGGCAGCATCCTCTTCAATCATGCGACGTAGACGAGAAACTTGAACATCAATACTGCGCTCCAGTGCACTGTAGTCACGACCACGAGCCAAGTTCATCAATTTATCACGACTTAGCGGCTCTCTTGGATGACTTACTAAAGCCTTTAACACCGCAAATTCACCACTGGTTAATGAGATGACCTCATCACCCTTATGCATTTCACGAGTTGCAAGATTCAGTTTAAAAATACCAAATTCAACTTCGTTTTCTTCAGCAGCTGGCGCGCCTGGCACTTCTTTAGCACGACGACGTAAAATAGCTTTAATTCTCGCTAGAAGCTCTCTTGGGTTAAATGGCTTGGGAATGTAATCATCTGCGCCAAGTTCAAGACCGATAATGCGATCAACTTCATCACCCTTAGCTGTCAGCATGACAATTGGAATATCATTTTCTTTTTGGCGTAGACGACGGCAAATAGATAAACCATCTTCGCCAGGTAGCATTAAATCTAATACCATTAAATGGAAGTTTTCGCGCTCAAGTAAGCGGTCCATTTGCTCACTGTTGGCCGCAGCACGAACAATAAAACCTTGCTCAACGAGATAACGTTCTAACAAACTGCGTAAACGCATGTCATCGTCGACAACTAATACCTTGGTAGTTTCATTTCCCATGATTGATTTCTTCTTTTTATCCAATATCTTTGCTTAATATAATTGAAAATAACACTTCTCGACACCATTACTATGAAGAGTTTTGTTACCGAACATTACAATTTTTTAATATTTTGCTAGCTCGACAGGTATAAAATTTTTTATTACCGTGTCGGTTTAGTAAGAATGACCCTAATTAGCGTATGAAAACTAACTTAATTACCCCTGAGGGTTATAACCAATTACAAAAAGAGCACGACCATTTATGGTATGAAAAGCGCCCTGAAATCACCAAGATTGTTAATTGGGCTGCCAGCTTAGGCGATCGTTCTGAAAACGCAGATTACACCTTTAATAAACGCCTGCTGCGACAAATAGATCGACGAGTTCGCTTTTTAAGAAAGCGCTTGCCCGATTTAAAAATCGTCCAATATGACCCTCAACAGGCTGGTAAGGTGTACTTTGGCGCTTGGGTTGAAATTGAAAATGAGCAAGAAGAAATAATGCGCTTTAGAATCGTCGGTCCGGATGAAATTTATGACCGTAAAGACTATATTTCTATAGACGCACCAATGGCACGAGCACTATTAGGTAAGGAAGTCGACGACGAGTTTGTCGTGCGTACACCAGAGGGAGAAAAACTCTGGTATGTAAATTCTATCGAATACCTTAAATAAGCTTCTTATTCATAGACGCTATGCTATGATCGCCCACATAAAATACGCTTAGATAGCACGTATACATCTGAATTTATAAGGATTTTGCATGAGCAACATCTCTGCACGTTTGGCACAAGAGCTAAATGCAAAAGAACAGCAAGTCATTGCTGCCACTGCACTTCTTGATGAAGGTGCCACAGTTCCATTCATTGCACGTTATCGTAAAGAAGTAACCGGTGGTCTTGACGACACGCAGTTGCGTCTACTAGAGCAGCGATTAGGTTATTTAAGAGAGCTAGAAGACAGAAGACGTTTTATTCTTGATACTATTTCTGAGCAAGGAAAGTTAAGTGATGCCCTTGCCGCCGATATCAATAACGCGCAAAGTAAAACAGAGTTAGAAGATTTATACCTGCCGTACAAACCTAAGCGTCGTACTAAAGGACAAATTGCCATTGAAGCCGGTTTAGAGCCACTTGCGGACGCTCTATACAATGATGCTGCTTTAGACCCAGAAAGCCATGCAGCTCAGTTTGTAAATGCTGATAAAGGCATTGAAGATGTCAAATCGGCGCTAGATGGTGCCAAGTTTATTTTAATTGAGCGTTTCGCCGAGGACGCTAAGTTACTAGCAAAATTAAGAAAACAAATTGATTCACACGGTGTAATTGAAGCAAAAGTCATTAAGGGCCAAGAAGAGGCCGGGGCTAAATATCGCGATTACTTTGAACACTCAGAAAAGCTTACAAAAGTACCTTCGCATCGTGCGCTTGCTATGTTGCGTGCCCGCAACGAAGGTATTTTACAGCTAACCATTAACCCTGAGCCGAGCAGCGAAAACCCAGCACAATACTGTGCACAGATCATCGCTGACCATTACCAGCTTAATGTCTCATCAGCCACAGCAAGCGATTGGTTGATGTCAGTTGTACAATGGGCTTGGAAAGTTAAGCTCGCTTTGCACCTGGAAAGTGAGTTCTTAGGCACAATGCGTGAAAAAGCTGAAACACAAGCTATCGATGTATTTGCGAAAAATTTAAAAGATCTATTAATGGCTGCACCTGCTGGCCCTCGCGTGACTATGGGGATTGACCCAGGTTTACGTACCGGCTGTAAAGTGGCAGTGGTTGATGCGACAGGTAAACTGTTAACTACAAACACCATCTTTCCTCATGCACCGCAAAATCATTGGGACAAGTCAGTACGCACCCTAGAGCAATTATGTCGCCAACACAAAGTTGAGTTAATCGCGATTGGTAACGGTACAGCTTCTCGTGAAACAGACAAACTTGCCGCTGAGCTACTTGCCAATAACAAAGAGCTCAACATGAGCAAAATTATGGTCAGTGAAGCGGGTGCATCGGTTTATTCTGCTTCTGAGTTTGCCGCGAATGAATTTCCAAATTTAGACGTGTCGTTACGTGGTGCGGTTTCAATTGCTCGTAGACTACAAGACCCGCTTGCAGAGCTGGTAAAAATTGAGCCTAAATCAATTGGTGTGGGCCAGTACCAACACGATGTGTCTCAAAGTCAGCTAGGTCAGTCACTGATCTCTGTGGTTGAAGATTGTGTTAACTCGGTGGGTGTTGATGTAAATACAGCGTCGGTACCACTACTAACCCGTGTTTCAGGTCTAAACAAAACACTGGCAAGCAATATTGTGCAGTTTAGAGATGAGAACGGTTCATTTAACAACCGTACTCAATTGAAAAAAGTTGCACGTTTAGGCCCTAAAGCATTTGAACAAGCCGCGGGTTTCTTACGTATCGTAAATGGTACTGATCCACTGGATAGCTCAGCAGTTCACCCTGAAGCATACCCTGTGGTTAAACAGATCTGTACTGAAAAGAATATCGAGGTCAGCGACCTGATCGGTAACAGCGATGTGTTAAAACAACTTGAGCCAGCTCAATTCACTAATGACAAATTTGGTTTACCAACGGTTACCGATATTATCTCTGAATTAGATAAACCGGGCCGTGACCCTCGCCCTGAGTTCAAAACGGCGGTATTTAAAGCGGGTGTCGAAACCATTCAAGACCTTAAAGTCGGTATGGTTTTAGAAGGTGTCGTATCGAATGTGGCTAACTTTGGTGCTTTTGTTGATGTCGGCGTACACCAAGATGGCTTGGTACATATTTCTGCAATTACTAACAAGTTTATTTCTGATCCACGAGAAGTCGTAAAAGCAGGCGATATCGTAAAAGTAAAAGTGTTAGAAGTCGATGTAGCCAGAAAACGAATTAGTTTTACCATGCGCCTAGACGATGAAGTGCCACAGGCTGCGCCTCAAAGTAAAGCGGCTTCAAGTAAGCCTTCACAGAACAAAACAGCGAACAAGCAAGCAAAGGGGCAGCGTCCTAAGAAAGATGCTGGCAATGCCGCAATGGGTAATGCCTTTGCTGAAGCCTTTGCTAAATTGAAGAAGTAAACTTGGTCCTTTTAGAGGATTGGTATTAAACCCATAAAAAAGCCGCTGAAGCGGCTTTTTTATTTATTAAGGGTTTTAGACTGATAGTGATAAGTTGCTATTTGAATTTGGCACTGCAACATGTTGGTAAAAATCACTGATCCTCAAAGCCCTAGCTTGAATTTCAGGGTCCGGCTCTATAGGTAAAGCAACTGCGTATGGATCGCCTTCACTTTGCAACGAGGCTTTCTCTAAAGTTTGAAGTTCATTATCAGCGCGATCTTCTTCATTTAACCTGCGTGTTTCATATGTTGCCACAGAACCGCTTTCAGATTTACTCTCTTCGTCACCACTAATAACTTGTTGTGCCAGATCTGCTTGTGCTGACGCCATTTTTTGCGTTGCATCGGCAGCTATTGCTCTGTCGGCACCGGATGGTTCAGCTGGTGCGAGTGCAGCAGCACGTACCGTCTGCATTTTATCTATAGTCGCTTTAGGATCGTTTGGTACTTCAGCTACATCAATCATCACTTGACCGCCTACAGCATAGTTATTGCCGTCTGGTCCTCGTTGATACTCATAGCTTGGTGAACCTGCATATTGTCCACCTACACGCGCATGTGCTTGCTCATGCAAACGCACCTCTCGATCTCGCGCCTTTAACTCTTCAATCTGCTGTTGTTCAGCTTCTTGATTCTGCTGCTCTTGCTCAGAGCTCTCTTCTTCCGAACCCTTACTTTGCTGCTGACCTTGTTGCTCTTCGTCTTCAGCAATAACCTTATTTTGCTGCAACTGACCTGCACTGTCGTAAGTTCCACCTTCGTCAGTAAGGTGAGAGCGAGACTTATCACCATCGTTGAGGGTTTTATTCTCAGTATGGCTGGCATTTGTAGGAGCTGGTTTTGGAATAACTTCGCGCAGCTGGTTATCTCGCCTAGCAGTTTCGGTGTAGACGTTAGAGGTGTTTAAATTCATCGCCGGCTGCGGCGTTACAATGTTCATGGCATGTTAAACAGAAATATCTATTAATGTTCCTAAGACTTCATCAGCTGTACGGATAGATTGAGTATTCGCTTTGGCATTAAACTCTTCAACTTTAAGGTTAACCAAGGCTTCATCGATTTTCGCTGGCTGAGATACAGGTGCTGTAACAGCCTCTTCAGGGCTTGCGCCTTGGAGCTGGCGTTGTTGTGCGAGTTGCGCATCATCCTGCTCAGAGGTTGTTGCACGATTAATTTCGGCAGCTGCACGCTCAATACCTTGACTAGCACGATTGTAACCGTCTATACCGTTATTTAGTACGTCACCTATAGGCATGTTTGCACCATTGAAAATCTTAAATATGTTTAATTATTGCGCAAACCTGGTGCAAAATAAAGTTTTTGGCAGTAAAAAGCGGCAATTTTTTGCCGCTTTTTATTAAAGTACTGATTTTAGGAAATTTAAACTTTCAGCCCGATGTGAGATAAATGGCGCATGCGACGCCTTTGGTAATATTTCTACTTGAAAATTGCTATTTAAGGCACTCATTTTCGTGATAGCGCGCCTTGGGACCAAGGAATCGAGCTTGCCAAACAGACCATAAACGGGCTGAGTTAACGAACTAAAAATGTCACGATAATCATCGTTTAATAAGATATCTAGTCCTGTACTCAACGCGTCTGGGTTAGCTTCTGGCGCATTAAGTAACCAAGCTTTTAATTGCTTTACATCAGCTTTTGCATGCTCTGATCCCATCGCCTGAATAGCTAAAAATCGCTCTATGGTTTTAGCGCTATTTTCTTTAAGTTGGGCTTTAAAATTCTTTAACACTTCAACTTTAATTCCTGCCCACCCTTCCGCTTCGGCAAAATAGGGGGTTGAAGCTATCAGCACAACTTTATTTACTTTTTGTGGATAATATTTTGCAAGGTGAAGTGCAAACAGTCCACCGAGCGACCAACCAACTAATGTTGTGTTATCAGCCAATTGTTCAGCGACAAGTTGAGCTGCGGTTGCTAAAGAGTAAGGTGCTTCGGGCATTGCACCATGCCCAAAGCCTGGTAAATCGATGCTTTTAACCAAGCAAGATACTTCAGACTTTAATTCTTCTTCTATTAATTGCCAAACCTGTCGATTCATTCCCCAACCGTGAAGCAGCACTGTCTCTTTTTGCATTATTTCAACTCTCAACCAAACTTAGAGGTATGATACTGATCCCAAGGATGAACACAATGTCACTGTTTAGGAATTTAATAGATGGCTTATTTCCAAGTATTTGCCATGTTTGTCATAACCCGCAGCAGGGCCGTGGAGGTGTTTGCCTAGATTGTCTGACTGATTATCCATTTATTTCTTTAAAGCAACCTAATTTACTGTTTCAACCTGATATAGCACGCATGTTTAACTTACCCTATTGTCATGGTCTATTAGCCTGTAGCTGGTACCAAGGACATATGCAGACTTGGTTAAAGGAATTTAAATTTTCGAAGCAAAGTTTTTATCAAAATTGCATTGGCAGCGTGATTAAAACGCAACTAGCTCATTTCAACCAAACTCGCATTTTTATGCCCGACTTGATCCTTATTTTACCTCTACATAATCGACGCTTGATCAACCGAGGTTTTAACCAGGTCGCGCAAACATGGTTGCCTTATTTGCCAAAAGAAAAAGTCAGTTTGGCTTGCTTAGTACGCTCTCGCCCTACCAAAGCTCAAAGTGGTTTAAACCTCAAACAGCGCACACGAAATGTAAAACAGGTCTTTACAGTAAATGGGGATTTGAAAGGAAAGAAAGTGGCGATCATTGATGATGTGATCACCACAGGTGCAACTATTAATGCAGCCGCAAAAGCTTGCTATGCAGCGGGTGCTACAGAGATTTGGGCCTATGCAACGGCATTAACGCCCTTGCACGGCCAGCGTATGACCAAAAAATAAGGTGTTCGTTAATAAACGACTACTCCCCTTCCAAAAACCTCTAAACACAGGGTTATCTATCATGCCGACAACACTCCCCTGTCCATATCGATGACCTATCAAGGCTGCTGTATTTGCAATTTGCTTCACATTCTCTTCAGCGGTATAACCTGCAAGTAATGGTTTCGCTTGATACTGGCTCACAGTGACGAATGGCTGCTCAGGCATCGTAAATAATTGAGTGCTATTTTTGAATAAAGGTAATAATTCACGTTCATAACCAAAACTTAGGGGATGAGTTAAATCAAGTTTCGACGCAAAAATAGCTCCAGCGATACGCTGCTTACCTGACAGTTTCTCTCTGTCGCCATAACTTAAACCAGCAGTATCAAACTGCTCTGCCACTTGTTTTGATGTAATCACCTGAGCACTAAGTAGTTGATTATCAACTAACCATTTAGCGCCTCCTTTGTGACCCCAGATCACTCCGCCTTTACTCACCCAAGCAGCAATCTTAGTTTTGGCTTTCTCTGCCATATTTCGATAACGACCATGCGCCAAAATGATGTGGGTGTATTTAGATAAATCAACGCGATGTAATCTATCTTGCTCAATAATCGTCGGCGCAATACCTAATTGCGTGTCTAAGTGATACCACACCTCGCCCACTTCATATTGGCTGCTACCAGAGCCGCCTACCAACAGCACTTTCGGTGCTTTTATCGGGCTCAATTGGCGCGACCCTAAATCAACCCCCTCGCTAGTCAAACCACTTTGAATTGCATGAATTTGTACACCATAGTCAGCTTGTGCTCGTTGCATGATGGCGACAATGTCAGATTGCTTTTGCACCCCAGAAGCAACAACGATGCTTCCGGCATTAAAGTTTTTCTCACCGAATGCGGTTTTTGCTTTAAAACCTTTAAGTGCAACACGTGCATCAATACCTCGCTGTAAAAGTGTATTTAATAACTTAGGTGCAGCACTTGGCTGCCAATCAAATGCATAAGCATAACTTTCTTGAAGCTCTGGAAAACGTGGCGACTCTGACTGCCAAGCTTGCTTCGATACATCAAGTCCCCAACGGCTAGATACCTGACCAAATTTTAAGTTGTAAGCATGTGGTAGCGTCCAACCCGATACATCATAAAACGTATTATCTTGGAAAGTGGTTTGTTCAGAAAAGATGGCTTTAATCAAACGGAATTGAGCTTGTTTCAGTGGAATATATACATCACCCTGAGAGAAACTTTGATCAGACGCTTTGACTGCTTTATTTAAGCCATACGCTTTAATCTGGTGCTGAGTCAGCACTGACATAAATTCTTCAAAGCGTTGTGGATCTTGTCCTTTAGCAACCACATACCCCAAAAACTTCTCTTTGTCAGCCAAGCTTTCAGCCTGATGATAAAAGCCATTCTTAAAATCAATTAACTGCTTCTTGTTTGCCATCACTCCAGCAAAGGTCGATAAACTCGTTGTGACTTGATTTTTAATACTTTGTGCAAAGGTTAACTGACCATTAATGGTCTCTTGTACATGGCCTCGACTACTTGCTTGTTCAAATAAAATACCCACCGAGCCATTGATATCAGGGTAAGTCGATCCCTTACCGTAGTAAAAATCATCAAAGCTTTCTTGTGTAAAATAAAGCTGATTTTGTGCATCTAAAGCTTGCGCATGAAAATTTGCTAGTTCGGTAGTTAATTGCGTATTTTTTGCAGGTGTTAATGGGTGGGTACGCGTTGGGATCCCCGGCTGAAAGAAATATGTACTGTTAGGGCCCATTTCATGAAAATCAGTTAATACATGCGGCTGCCATTTATGGAATGCCGCAATGCGAGCCCGAGATTCTGGATGCTGTAGTAATAACCAATCACGGTTCAAATCAAACATATAGTGGTTTGTTCTACCTGATGGCCATTGTTCAACATGCTCCCTATGTTGTGGATCGGCGGATAAGGTTTTACCTCTATTGCTATTTGCCCATTGTGCAAAACGTGCCAAACCATCGGGATTCAGTGATGGGTCTAAAAGCACCACTGAATTATTCAGCAATTGTTCTACTTCTTCTCCTTGTGCAGCAGCTAAGTAATAAGCAACTAATAAAGCAGCATTACTACCCGAAGATTCGTTACCATGCACGCTGTAACCCATCCAAATAAAAGCAGGTAGATTGTTCGCCTGTTGCTTTTCAAATACTTGCGCATAATGCTGCTCTCGAAGCTGTTCCAGCTTAGCGATGTTATCTGGCTGACTAAACTTTAGTAGTAGTAATGGCCTTTGCTCATGGCTAAAACCTATGGTCTCAATACTCACTCTTGGACTTTTTTCTGCCAATACACGCATATATTGTACTAACTGATCATGGCGAACATGCCACTGCCCAACCTGATAGCCTAATACCTCTTCAGGCTTAGGAATAGCGGGGTCAAACTGGACTTTTTGTTGAAAGTAATAAGAAACAGGTTGCGCTGCCACACCACTTGAAAATAAGTAAGTGCAACAAAATAACGTGAGTGCGAAGAGTGTACGCATATCAAAACCTTTTGCTGAAAATAGTAGCAACTAAGCTAGCAACCAAAATCTGATAAGCCAAATTTTTACGTTCAACACTGGCGACAATGCCACCAGCGGAGTATCATAGCCATTAACCGAGTAATTTAGTCAAGTATAGTTCGATTATGATCACAATTTCTGAAACTGCACAAAGTCACTTTGCCAAGCTTTTGGCTGATCAAACTGAAGGCACAAACATTCGTGTTTTCGTTGTAAACCCTGGTACTTCTCAAGCTGAATGCGGCGTATCTTACTGTCCACCTGATGCTGTTGAAGAAACTGATATTCGTCTTCCTTTCAATGGTTTCGATGCGGTTGTTGATGAAGAAAGCGCACCATTTTTAGATGAAGCTGAAATCGACTTCGTAACTGACAAAATGGGCACTCAGTTAACACTTAAAGCACCTAATGCAAAAGCTAAGCGTCTTAAAGATGATGCTTCTTTAGCTGAGCGTGTTGAACACATGCTAACGACTGAGGTAAACCCACAACTTGCCAACCATGGCGGCCAAGTAAGCCTAGTTGAAATCACTGCTGAAGGTATCGCTGTGGTGCAATTTGGTGGCGGTTGTAATGGTTGTTCAATGATCGATGTAACATTAAAAGAAGGCATCGAAAAAGAGATGGTTGCTAAGTTCGAAGAGATCACTGGAGTACGTGATATCACAGAACACCAAGCTGGTGAGCACTCTTACTACTAATTATGTTGAAGCCCATAATTTACCGTCTAGGGCAGCAACCTAAACTCAGCCTCAAACGCTTCTTTATTGGTTTGGGGCTGTTTGCCATTTCTGCGGCGTGTATTGCCTGGGGTTATTATCATCAAGCCTGGATACAAATCGTTGGTCTAGTTTTTCTAGTACCAGCACTTTTCTTTGCGGGCTGGGGCTATTTAGGCATCTTTGCCAACCGCTTTTCGCAAGTTATTGCAACAATAAACCCTGTCGTTGAATTTGACGATAACGATAAGCCAAAGTAACGCCCCTCAATAACATGAAGCAACTCATGGCGAACCACAGACCATGGTTTTCATACTCCAATGTAAGCCAAATAGGCACCATAAACCCAAAAATGGCAGAAAAGAACATACTGTTACGCATATCTTGAGCTCGGGTTAAGCCGACAAAAATCCCATCGAATATAAAACACCACATTGCCAATAAAGGTAGAAGAATGAGCCAGAATAGATAAGTTGTTGACGCACTGATGACCTCTGGAATGTTTGTTAAAAGCTTAACGATGCTTAAACCAAACACAGCAAAGACTAAGCTATAAAGCAACGCGAACACAGCCCCCCAAAACAAACTTAGGTTGACCCAGATTTTCACTTTTGCTTCTGAGCCTTCCCCCTTGGCCTGCCCTACCTTTGCTTCGGCAGCATAAGCAATGCCATCTAAAGCAAAACTCACTAACATTAAAAAGTTTAATAAAACGGCATTGACCGCCAGTGTCGTTTCGCCCAATCGAGCGCCATAAAAAGTCATAAAACTAAAGCAGAGCTGTAATAACAATGAGCGAATAAAAATATCTCGATTGAGTGATAACAATGCCAAAAATTGCGCTTTATTTGGTAATAACCAACGCCAATTAACTTGCTGCTTTGCCAGTTGCTTTTTTATTAATAAGATGGCGACCAGTAACGCCGTGTAATCTGCAATCACCGATGCCCAAGCCGCTCCAGCCACCTGCCAATCAAAACCAATCACAAATAAGATATCTAAAAGAATATTGGTGATATTTGTAAAGAGCAGTAAGTAAAATGGCCCTTTTCCATACTGCATCCCTAGCATAAGTCCCAACAGCACCAAGTTTGTCATCGCCGCAGGCGCACTGAAGATCCTTATTTCAAAGTAGCTTTGTGCCTGGGTAAAAACATCTGAGGATGCATTCGATAAGGCTTTAATTGCATCCAACAACCAAGGAGAGAGGAAGATTAATGAGATTGAGAAAGTCCAAGCAATCAATAAACTCGCTAAAAGCTGTTGCTGTAATCTAGGCCAGTTTTTTGCTCCATAAGACTGCGCAAGCACGCCCGTGGCGCTCATCCTTAGAAAGCTCGCAAGCCAAAATAGCAATGAAATACTGCCCGACCCTAATGCGATACCTGCCAGAAAGTGAGCTTCTGATAGATGGCCGATCACCGCTGTATCAACTAACCCTAACAATGGCACAGATATATTTGATAAAATCATCGGACCCGCTAGCAATAGCAAACTTATATGGTGCGTTTTATGATTTTTAAAAATCTCTTTCATTGCTTAGTTTTCACTTTGTTATTGTTTTCAAACCCATCGCTATCAGCGGTGATCTTACAGTATCACCACGTCAGCGAGAAGCTACCTGCGGTGACATCAGTGAGTGAAGAAACATTTAAAGCGCACTTAACTTACCTTAAAAACAATAACTTCAATGTTATACACCTAGATAAGTTACTCCAGCATACACAACAAGGTAAACCGCTGCCTGCCAAAACTGTGGCCATCACTTTTGATGATGGTTACGACAATAACATTGAGCAAGCGGCGCCTATTCTCGAAGAATTTGGTTACCCGTATACTATTTTTGTAAACCCTCTGCTTATCGATGAAAACAAATCGTATGTGATGACTTGGGACGAACTCAGAGCTTTAGCAAAACGCGGCGCATTAATTGCTAATCACAGCGCGAAGCATGATTACCTACATTTAAAACAAGGCGGTGAAACCCAAACGCAATGGTTGAAACGCGTCCGTGAAGATATCCTATTCTCAGAAAAACGCATCGAAGAAGAAGTGGGTCATAATGTAAAATTACTCGCCTACCCATATGGCGAATTCAATAGACCTCTACAAAACCTAGTGAAAGAACTCGGCTTTATAGGTATAGGACAACACTCTGGTGCGGTGTCACAATTTACCGACTACACGCGCGTACCACGTTACCCTGCATCAGGTTTTTATAGTAAATTAGATACCCTTAAAACCAAGCTGAACTCTCTGCCTTTTGCGATTGCTGAGCTAGATTACTCGGATTCAGTGACAACTGATCCAACTCCCACGATTGAAATCGAATTTGCAAATAAAGACTTTTATCAATCGCAATTTGCCTGCTTCGTCTCAGGGGTTGGGCGTGCTGATATTGTATGGAAAAATGAGAAAAGAGTGTCAGTGACTTCACCTGAAGACATTAAAAAAGGCCGTACACGATATAATTGTACAGCCCCTTCTATCAAACACTCAGGTCAATTTTACTGGTTTTCGCAACCTTGGGTGCTACAAGTTAGCGAGTAACTGTTTTCAATAAATGTGCTGCTACGCTTTGCAGTGGCAGCACTTGCTGCGCCGCATTCAAGTCAACCGCCGCTTTTGGCATGCCCCAAACTACTGAGGTTTGCTCATCCTGTGCCGCTGTTTTTGCTCCCGCTTCTAGTAACCCCAACATACCTCTGGCACCATCACTGCCCATGCCTGTTAATAGTACCGCGGATACATTTTTGGCAAACGGTTTTAAAGAGTCAAACAATACGTCAACTGCCGGTTTATGACGGTTAACTAGCTCGCCATCATCCAGTACACAGATTTTGTTTAAACCTTTAGAGACTACTTTTAAATGCTTATCTCCTGGCGCAATGTATACATGTCCAAATTCTAAAATATCACCATCTTCAGCTTCTTTAACGCTCATACTGCAGGTTTTATCCATTCTCATGGCGAATGAAGTGCTAAAAATAGGAGGAATATGCTGAGTTATCACTATGGGTGGTGCATCTTTTGGCATTTGCACTAGCACTTCTTTAATTGCCTCAGTGCCCCCAGTTGAAGCACCAATAGCTAGAATTGCGTGACGATCATATGACTGACCTACTGGCAAGGCCGCTTTTTGTGCCGCCGCCTCAGCCGTTCTAAATGGTCTCAATCTTGCTGTCGCGGCTGTTCTTACCTTCTCTTGTACAGTTTCGGCGTAATGTTGCAATTGCTCAGCAACGTTCATTTTTGGCTTTGCAATAAAGTCCACAGCACCGATTTCTAGCGCTTCGAGTGTAATGGGAGAGCCTTGCTGAGTCAGAGTTGAGATCATTACTACAGGCATAGGACGTAAACGCATTAGGTTTCTTAAAAAGCTAATACCGTCCATTTTCGGCATTTCGATATCTAGGGTGATCACATCAGGGTTAAGAGATTTAATCATCTCTCTCGCTTGATAGGGATCCTCTGCACTTCCTACAACTTCAAGATCACTCGCTTGCTGAATAACCTCTGTTAAAATCCCTCTAATCAAAGGTGAGTCATCAACAATTAAAACTTTTATCATGCCAACTCCTAAAACAGCTCAATATCTGTTTGTGCATCTTGCGATTCGATATCATGTAAATAACGCACTTCACGTTTCTCAATTGTATCGTTATGCATTTCTCTTAACTTTTTAACCTGCGCACGACCTGTTTGAGGATGAAAAACGACTTTTCTAGGCCAAGGCCCACCCACATCATGGGATACAAGCTCCAAACCTTCTTCTTGAATGTACGCATGTGCAAAGCGAATATTGCCTACACCGATATCAGTCATTGACCGAATAATTTTACCACCGCCAAATAATTTAACTTTCAGATTAGAGCGTGAAGCGCCGTTTTTGAGTACCTCGTTAATCAGATACTCCATCGCCCAGTTACCATAACGGCAAGTTAAATCATCAGCATGAACCTCTTTTATTCCTTTTGCAGCCGGTAACATAAAATGATTCATGCCACCCACGCCTAGCTTATCATCGTATACACAAGCAGCTATACATGAACCAAGTACAGTGGAAATAAGCTCATCGTTTTTAGATACGTAAAACTCTCCAGGCAATACTTTTGCTATAACACAGCCTCGACCAGAGTCCCAAAATCGCTTTACGTGTTCAAACCCTCTGATAACCGGCTTAAATCGATTATCCATACTATACCTTTTGATACATAGTGCGGCCTAAATTCTTAAACTCATGATGCTCTTTGCCCATAGTTTCTGAGTGACCAATAAATAAATGACCATCCGCAGCTAGCATCTGGTGATACCCTCTAAACAATTTATCTTTTGTTTCCTTATCAAAATAAATCAAAACATTGCGGCAAAAAATAACATCAAAAGGCCCTTTCATTGGCCACTTCTCTAGTAAGTTTAGTCGTTTAAAAAAAATCAGAGACTGCAACTTTGGTTTAACTTTGTAAGCATGGCTATCTGCACTTTTTAAAAACCACTTTTTCAAGACCTCATCATCTAAGCCTGTTACATTACCCGCATCGTAAATACCATTTTGCGCTTTTGCTAAAACATTTGAGTCTAAATCTGTTGCTAGGATCTTTACATCCCAATCCGCAGGAAAGCGATTGGCTATTGTCATGGCTATGCTATAAGGCTCTTCTCCTGTTGAACAACCCGCAGACCAAATACGTACCCTCTTAGTGGTTTTATTTTCATCTAAGATTTTAGGGATTAAGGTATTAGATAAATACTCAAAGTGGTGGTTTTCTCTAAAAAATGACGTCAGATTCGTCGTGATGGCATTAATAAATTGACTAAATTCTTGCTCTTCATTTTCTTCTAAAAAGCTTAAATATGCTGAAAATGAATCAAGTTGATTTGCTCGTATACGCCTCGCTAGTCTTGAATAAACCATTTCTCTTTTATGAGGACCAAGAACTATCCCGCATGCTTTATACACTTTTTGCGAAATGGTCTGAAAGTCCTGATCAGAAAGTGCAAATTCTCTCATGGTTAATCCTATTCAAAGACGATGCTTAGTAGACAAAATAGCTATATCGGAGGCTCATAGTTGGTGTTGAAGGCAGCAAATGCCGCCTTCAAACATGCTCAATTAAAACTCTTCCCATTCATCTGAGTTGTCTGCAAACTGGTTAGCAGTAGCAACAGGATTTACAGGAGATTTTACCGGTGACTTAATCTCAGCTCGCTCTGGACTCGTTGAGGGTGATGCTGAAATTTTCGCTGGGGCAACATTTGTACTTCTAGATTCAATCATGATTGAACTTGCTGAAGCCGAATCATCTATAGTAAAGAAGTTCAATAAACGACGCATATCGTTTGCTTGCTCAGCCATAGATTCACCCGCAGCGGATGCCTCCTCAACTAACGCGGCATTCTGCTGCGTCATTTCATCCATTTGCGTTACCGCTTTGTTCACTTGCTCGATGCCCGAACTCTGCTCTACAGACGCTTCTGCGATATCTGAAATCATATCAGTGACTCGTTTAACAGAAGCAACAATGTCTTTAAGTGTTTCGCCTGATTCATTTACTAACAGCGTACCATCTTCAACTTTACTTACACTGTCACGGATCAAGTCTTTAATCTCTTTCGCAGCACCTGCAGAACGCTGTGCCAGATTTCTCACTTCACCAGCCACTACAGCAAAGCCGCGGCCTTGCTCTCCTGCTCTTGCTGCTTCTACTGCGGCGTTCAACGCTAAAAGATTTGTTTGGAATGCAATTTCATCAATTACACCGATAATATCTGCAATCTTCTTACTCGACTCGTTAATGCCTGACATACTTTGAACAGCACGATTAACCACTTCACCGCCCTGCATTGCTTTTGAACTGGTCTCTTCAGCCAGTTCATTAGCAATTTTCGCGTTATCGGCATTCTGACGTACCGTACTTGTCATTTGCTCCATACTTGAAGCTGTCTCTTCCAGTGAAGAAGCTTGCTCTTCTGTACGTTGACTTAAGTCAGCGTTCCCTTGAGAAATTTCTTCTGCACCACTGGCAACAAGTGTCGCTGAAGAGCTAATACGATTAATAACTTCTGTTAGTTTATCAGCTGTAATATTGGCGTCTTTTTTCAGTTTATCGAACGAGCCATGGTATTCTTGGGTAATTCTTTGTGTTAAGTCACCATTTGCTAATGCATCCAGCATTTGCGCGGTATCAGTCACTGCGTCATCAACAATACTGACAAGTTGATTTAGGCCTTGAGATAACCTTAAGTAGAATCCTACCTTGTCATTCTCATTAATTCTTTGCGTGAGATTACCTTCTGAAGCAGCTTGAACCAGTGCATTAACTTCTTGCTCTATCATGACTTCATTCGTACGATCGCCCCATTCTACAACCGTGCCGATACGCTCATCTTTATCATTCAATATTGGGTTTGCAACTAGCGAGAAGGTACGGCCGCCCACATTGATTTCTGTTTTATATGTAGAAGTTAATCGTTCAAGCATTGTTCTTTGATGCGCCGGGTTCTTATGGAATACATCAATATTCGCCCCCATTAATTTATTGGCATCAAAATTCGGTAATTCTTTTCTTAAATCTGATTCTGCGTTTCTTAACATCTCAACAACAGAGTCATTTAAGTAAACGATATTGAAATCACCATCTGCAATCATGGCATTAGTAGAGACATTATCAAGTGCACATTTCACTCGGAAGTTATCATTCGCCTGCTTCTGAGCTATTTCTTCTTGCGCGATACGCTGCGTTTTATCGTCCCACTCTACAACTGTGCCAATACGTTCACCACTGTCGTCAAATACTGGTGTGGCGATTAACCCAAATGTAAAGCCAGCTACTTTAATATCAGTTTTATAGGTATCTTTTAACGCACTGAGCATTTGTCTTTGGTGTGCAGGGTTAGCATGGAAAACATCAATATTCTCACCAATTAGCTTGCTCGCATCGAAGTTTGGTAAGGCTGTACGAAGTTGCTCTTGGTTGTTACTCAACATTTCAAGCACAGAGTGATTTGCAAAAACAATATTTAAATCAGTATCAGCAAGCATCACATTTGCCTGGCAAACGTCGAGTGCACTTGTGATCCGCGCGTTATGAGCCGCAGAAATTTGCTTTTGTTTTTCAAAAGCAATTTGTTCGGTTATATCTTTCCATTCAACTAATGTAGCAATACGTTGCTGCTGAGCGTCGAATACAGGCGTTGCGATTAAATCAAACGATAAACCGGCAACACTGATTTGAGTTTTATAAACTGTTCGCAGATTACTAAGTAACCCTCTTTGATGACTTGGGTTCTTGTGGAAGACATCAATATTTTGCCCTAGTAATGTTGCAACATTGAAGTTTGGTAAGTCTTTTTGTAGTTTGTGCTCATTGGCTTTTAGCATTTCAGTGACAGAGTCATTTAAATAACTAATATTCAAATTTTCATCAGCAATCATGATGTTTGCTTGGCACACTTTCAGTGCGCTAATCATACTTTCAATATGTTTCGTATCATCAACGGCATCAGTATCATCATTGCTATCAGGCATTAATAAACTTTGTAGGGCTGGATAAGCATCTAAATGCAACCTGTGAGCGGCTTCTTCATCTTTGAACTTTAAATAAGGTATTGCATTATCAGCGGTTTCTAATTGTTCAGCATAAGCCCCAAAACTTTGCTTGAGATAGAAAATCACCGCTATTGTGATAACAAAAGGCAAGCCCAACCCAATTGCGTTTTCACCACTAAATGGCACGCCCAATATTTGTAATGCAATCGCGATTGATGCCACAATCAGAACTGCACTTATCAAAAGCTTATTGGTTATTTCGCTTTGTACGTTTCTACCACTCATCTTGACCCTACCCGTGCTGATTTATTTTTACTCTAAATTAAGAACACTTTCTAAGTTAAGAAGAACGACCATTTTCTCCCCAACATTAACTAACCCATGAACAAACTCTGCGTTATCCGAATCCTGAAAATCAGGAACATCTTTAGCTTGCTCTTCTGAAATACTGTATACATCTGATACTGCATCAACCACGATACCCATGACTTTGTTTTGACCATTAATTTCAACAGCTACAACAATAACAACGGTAAGTGGACCATATTCATTCTCTGCAATACCAAACCTAAGCCTCAAATCAATGATAGGCACAATAGTGCCGCGCAAGTTAATAGCGCCTTTTACAAACTTAGGTGAATTAGGGATTGTCGTTACGTCTTCCCAGCCTCTAATTTCTTGTACCGCTAAAATATTCATGCCGTATTCTTCACCTGCCATCATAAATGTCAGGTACTGATTTTCGTCATGTTGACCTTCTAAAATCAATTGTTGATTATGTTCAACCTGATCTGACATTTATGCTGCTCCTACGGCTTTTTGTTCAACGATTAATTCTTGAGAGCCTGGTCTTTTTAACCCACTTAATTTGATTAAGCCACTGATATCAATGATCAACGATACTCTGCCATCACCTAGAATCGTCGCGCCAGAGATGCCATCAACTTTTTGGTAGTTGGCTTCTAGGCTTTTAATTACAACTTGTTGCTGCGCGAGCAGGTCATCAACCAATAAACCCACTTTATGATTATCACTCTCAACCACAACAAGTAGAGTTTTATCGAGCTCTTCTATCGCGCCGTCATGATTAAAAATATCGTATAAACGAAGGATTGGTATATATTCATCACGTAACCTTAAAACATCTAGGTCTTTCCCTACGCGGCTCACTTTACTGATATCAATTTGTAATGATTCAACAATCGAAATAAGAGGGATAATGTAAGTGTGCTGTGCAACTTTAACCAACTGGCCATCTAAAATAGCCAGGGTAAGAGGTAAGCGTATAGTAAATGTTGAGCCAACCCCTGGTGCCGAGGCTACCTCTACAGAGCCATTAAGCGCTTGAATATTACGCCTGACCACGTCCATGCCAACACCACGACCTGAAATATCACTTACTTCATCTGCTGTCGAAAAGCCTGGCATAAAAATAAGTTCGTTTATCTCATCTGCAGAGAGTTCATCTGTTTCTTGAATTAAACCATTTGCAATTGCCTTAGACCTGATTTTATCGGTATTTAAGCCTTGCCCATCATCCATAATCTCGATAACGATGTTGCCACCTTGATGGAAAGCATTCAAAGTCACTGTTCCAACCGGGTCTTTTCCTGCTGCAACACGTTGTTCTGGAGTTTCTAAACCGTGATCGAGTGAGTTTCGAACAAGATGAACCATCGGGTCTGAAATTTTTTCCATCACCGTTTTATCTAACTCAGTTTGCTCACCCAATAATTTTAACTCGACTTGTTTGTTAAGCTTTTGGGATGTGTCTCGTACCAGACGAGGAAAGCGACTAAATACGAAACTGATAGGTAGCATGCGAATTCGCATCACATTTTCTTGCAGGTCTCGTGTATTGTGAGCTAACTGCGCCAAGCCTTCTTGCAAGGCGGTAATGGTTGACTCGGTGATCTCTTGTTCACCGATTTGGCTTAGCATCGCTTGGGTAATAACTAATTCACCAACCATATTAATCAGTGAATCAACTTTATCTATGCCAACTCGAATCGATGTTGCCGATGAGTCTGAAGATTTTTTTGGCTCTGGTTTTTTAGCGTTATTACTTGCTGCAGGTCCTGCTTGGGTCGTTTTGATCGGTTGAGAGGCTGGAACTTGGCTTTCTTCAGCAGGTCGAGTATCGTCTTGCTTAACGGGTGTAGTATTTTCAATACTTGCATCGGAGTCATCAGTAAGATCGGTCTCAAACAGCCCCCCACAAACAACAATTTCAATATCTGCGTCGTCTTCTACCCACTCGAAAATTTCTGAAATTGCAGACTCTGGTTTAGAGGTAGTAAGAAAGAATCGCCAAGCAAGAAAACACTCTTCAGCATGCAAAGAATCAATATCTGGAATTGCATCATAAAAAGCCTGAGTCTCTAACTCACCTAATTCGGCAAGTTCAGAGATCATATAAAGTGGCTCATTACCCGTTTTGAATAAGTGTGGATGTGGCTTAAAGTCAATTTGGTAGGTATTTTCGCTTAGAGATTCTGCCGTTGTCTGGCTATCTGATGATGACTGTTCAGCCATACCCAAAATAACTTCGAAACGCTTTCTGATTTCATCTGCTTCTGTTAAATCTGGTTCTTGCTCAGCCTGCAAAGCGGCTAACATTCCACGAAGGCAATCAACCGATTTTAGAAGCAAGTTTACATGTTCTGCAGTTAACGCTCGCTGGCCATCTCTTATTTGATCTAAGAGTGTTTCAAGCACATGGGTAAAGTCAGAAACTGACGTAAAGCCAAAAGTGCCACTGCCTCCTTTAATAGAATGTGCGGCACGAAATATAGTATTGATGGTCTCCATGTCTTCGTTTCCTGGCTCCAAATTTAAGAGCTCAGCTTCCATTGCATCTAGCCCTTCGAGGCTTTCCTCGAAAAAGACCTCGAAAAACTGACTTAAATCAATACTCATAATGACATCCTAGCTTAACGAATAACTTTTTTAAGAACAGCTAGTAACTGGTCAGGGTTAAATGGCTTTACAATCCAGCCTGTTGCACCAGCAGCTTTACCTTCGGTTTTCTTATCTAAACCAGACTCAGTAGTTAGCATAAGCAACGGGGTGAATTTGTAGCTTGGAAGTGTTCTCAACTCTTTAATGAGTGTAATACCGTCCATAACCGGCATATTGACATCAGAGATCACGGCATCAAAGCTTTGCTGCTTTGCGATACTTAAAGCCTCACTGCCATCCTTTGCTTCAACAACTTCAAAACCTGCTTTCTTTAGAGTAAAGCCCACCATTTGTCGCATAGATGCTGAATCATCCACTGCCAAAATCTTTTTCATAATGACCTCTTAATTCACGCCGATAGGGCGAGTAATTCTGTTAAACCAAGTTCATCAACCGCATTTTTCAGCGCTTGACTTTCACCATGCCAACGAATTCCATTGTTAATATCAAGGAGGTGCTTTTGCAACGCACATAAAACTTGTATTGATGCTGTATCAACACGCGTTACATCAGAAACATCAATGCTGACATCGTGCTCAGCATGAAGCACTTGAAGCACCTGCTGATGAAATTCTTCAACATGACTGATTGTGAGTTCTGAAGGAAGTTTTAACATGCGCTCTGCGCTCTCCTTGTGTAATTTTTATAATTTTAGCTTAGACCCAGTTAGCAGAAATGCCATAAAACTTATTAAGTAAAAGCTAAAAATAATTAGGGTGTTAGCTCAATTTACAGAGAAAACTAAAACGCACCCAGTTTACTCAAGCACTCTAATGCACGATAGCATTAAAATCTTTTATTACTTGCGCTGAATCAATTAATGGTACTTCATTCACGGCAAACTTTGCCTTAAAAATACCACTCAGATTTCCTTGTGGGTTTATTAATGCAACTGATGCACTGTGGTCCACATAATAATCTTCTTCCTTACTTGTATTGATCGCATATATCAAACCTATATTTCGAACAAAGGGAAACAAGGCTTCATGTCCTGCCGATATCCCCTTAAAATCCGGGTTGAAGTAATCAATATACGCTTTGCGCTTTTGTTGCGTATCTCTATTAGGATCGACCGAAACAAACCAAACTTTAACATTATATTGTTTTGATAATTCGCTTTGAATTTCGGTGAGTTTTGCGAGTGTCATTGGGCAAATATCTGGACAACTAGTGTAGCCAAGAAATATCAATGTCCATTGATTAAGTAAATCACGCTTAGTCACTTCATTACCATGTTGGTCCTGCAAGCTAAATTCATTGATTTCTTTTGCTTGTTTATAGTGAATAGCATGTTCCGAAACAGGCACATTTTCTTCACACCCAAGCATAAATAAAGCTAACAAAAACAATATGTAGCGCATTAAAGGATCCATCTATCAAGAAATAGCGAGATAAAGAGTAGCAGCAAATAAGTAATTGAAAAATGAAAAAGTGTCATCGCTGCCTCATCTGAACGTTTTACGTACAAAACAATACTTTTATACAAGAAAATACTATTAAGGATCAGCACTGAAAGCAGGTAAAAATTACCAGACATTGTGATCAAGTATGGTAATAAACAAACAAGAAACAAAAGAATTGAATAAATTACAATAAATAATCGGGTGAACTCACTACCGTGTGTCACAGGTAACATTGGAATATTGGCACGCTTATAGTCATTTCTTCTAGCGATAGCTAAAGCCCAAAAATGTGGCGGCGTCCAAATAAAGATAATCATCACCAACAACCATGCCTGTACATCAAGTTGCCCTGTTTCACTGATCCAACCAAGTAAAGGGGGCATTGCGCCAGCTAAACCGCCAATGACAATGTTTTGCGGCGTAGCTCTCTTGAGAAACATGGTATAAATCACTGCATAGCCTACCAGCGCCCCAAAAGTCATAACCAGCGTTAACGTATTACTCCAATAAAACAAAGCAAGGGAACCAATCAGTGCTAAAAGTGCCGCGAAGCCCAGTGCTTGATTAACACTTAACTGGGTTTGTGCCAAAGGCCGATGCCGTGTTCTGGCCATTTTCTTATCAATTTCACGATCAACAACATGGTTTATTGCCGCTGCCGACGCTGATAGGAAGCCTATACCAATTAAACTCATTACTTGCGATAAAAGGCCTCTGTCAGAGCTTGGAGCCAACATTAATCCAACCCAAGCTGTAATGACTAACATCATGACTACCTTAAATTTGCATATACCTATGTAAGCTGACAAATTTACAAAGCGGGTTAAACTTTCTGATTTTAACGTGAGACTTCTCATTAGGCCTCCTCAGCACAACGATAGGTAAGTAGAAACCAAATAAACAAACTAATTATGAGCAAACTAGCAGCCATTAAATTATGGAAAAGCGTGACTATAATTGGAAATTGAAGGTGCACTATTAATGCCCCTAACAAAAGCTGACAAAGCAGCCCAAGCATTAATAAAGCAGCCACTTTTTTTAGTAATTCATGTTGGCTATTTTTAAACAGCAACCAAGCCCAATACCCTAAGGTAAATACAGTTACAACAGCCCATAATCGATGGATCATATGTATCGATAGTCGAGTTTCAAATGGCAGTACACCATACTCATAATTTAATTCACCAATTGGTAAATGAAATAGGCTTTCAACAGAAAATAAGTGAATGTTTTCGCAAACGGGTAAACCAACACAATGTGGCGCTGCATAATTCGCAGCGACCCAACCACCTAAAGCTATTTGAAGGGTCAGTACTATCAAGCTTATCTCTGATAATCCCGAAGGGATCCCTTGTGGCTTAGGGATATATTGCTGTTGCGGCGTAAACAAATAAAAGCAGTGCATTGATAACAAAGCTAAAATTGTAAAGCCACCCAATAAATGACCCATAACAATGAAAGGTTGGAGATTCATGGTTACTGTGAGCATACCCAGCTTACCTTGGAGCAATATCATGACAAATAATGCAATGGTTAGCTGCTTAGGAACTTCTTGTATTTTCTTTCTAACGCCAATAAATAATAATGCGACGACAAGTAACCCCAACGAAGAGGCAAAATAACGGTGGATCATTTCAATCCAGGCCTTGGCCGGTTCAACTTCACTACCAGGAAATGCTGCCGATGCAGCAAGTAATTCATCAGCAGAATTTGGCACCGTTAGAAAACCATAACACCCTGGCCAATCAGGGCAACCTAGCCCAGCATTACTCAAGCGAGTGTATGCACCTAACGCAACCACACAAAATGTGACAAATGTACTAATGACAGTGAGGTAGATGTATTTTTTATTCATTATTCCTCCTAGCTGCTTCGCGCATAATTCAAAAGTTTCTTCAAATCAGACAACAATCCTTTGTGCATCAAACGACTTTTTTGTTCGCTCTCATCATATGGATACGCCAACACAATAAGGCCGTGATGATCGACTAAATACAACCAACCTGCTGTTAACTCATCAATTGATGGATATTGAGTGAGACTTGTACTTTGCTCTCCTCCGAGTATTACAAGAGACACCTTATCCTGCTTTTTCCCCAAAGCTTCATACACTTTATTCAGGCGCTTAATCTGCTGATTACAGATTGAAGTGCAAGTGTCAGGTGCAGATAAAGCTATGCTCCACAATTTGTGCTCACTGCTTTGCCAATTAGGCACATAAATTTCTTTACTCAGAAGTAACCCTTTATTTGTTGTATCTCTAGGTTGCCAATCGACTAAAATAGCCCCATAAGCCAAAACAAATGGCGTAATACAGCAAATAACAAACATCCAAATAGGTTTAAACTTCATGTTGTACCTCCATTTTTCTAACTTTCAGTGCAATAAATGCCGCTGCCACCGCAATTAAAAACCACTGCAGTGCATAGGCATGATGCTTTTCTGGACTCAAAACGACAGGGTTATAATGGGGTGATGCAATGAGAGGTGATTGGGGAAGTTGATAAAAAATGGCTGGATAAATTTCCTTGCCACTTTGCTCGGATAAAAATGTGATATCTACAAACTGTAAACGGTTACTGCGTGCATCGAAAGAATGCTCAGTTAAAGAAAATTGGCTTAGATAGCGGCTTTTCACCGCTAAGTTTAAGGTTTCTTGCTTTTCAGGTAATAAAACTTGAGGATTTGTCCTCCCGTGAGTTGCAATAAAACCTAGGTTTATCAACAATGATTGTTTTAGCCCCTTAACTTCAAATAAAGCAAGAACATCAACCCCCACATTACCATTCACAATTCGGTTATCTAAAAACCAAATATATTGCTTATCAAATATCCCCTGTAAAGCGACTTTAGTGCCATGCATAGCTGCTATTTCTTGATTATTTAATCGCGTTAAGAACTCGTGTACCGTCGTCGGTTTCGGCTGAGAAAATTCAGCGAGCTGTAGTTGTTTTTGTTGGCCTCTTAAGAACTGCCAATAAGCCAGGCCTAAGCAGGTCAAGACAACCACCAAACAAACTACCCAGGTAACTATTGCTCGCCATGAAATTAATTTCTTCCCAGCCATATAAATCCCTCATTCTTTGCCTACAAAACATAAACAAAGATAAACAAACAAACCCACACAACATCAACAAAATGCCAGTACCAAGCTGCAGCCTGAAACGCGAAATGTTTTTCTTCCGTGAAATGACCTTTTAAGACTCTTATAAGCATAATCGTAAGCAGGAGCGCCCCAATAGTTACATGCATACCGTGAAACCCGGTTAAAAGATAAAAAGTGTTACCATAAACACCTGACTGTAAGGTTAAATTGAGCTCTTGATATGCATGTACATATTCCTGTGCTTGAAGAGCGAGGAAAATAAATCCTAGCAATACCGTCACCAATAAAAAAACCGTTAATTGTTTGCGCTTATCTGATTCAATTGCTTTATGTGCAAAGTGTAAAGTCACCGATGACGTCAACAGAATAATGGTGTTGACCAAAGGCAAGCCATACCATGGCATGGCTTGAGTTACATCACCCGCAGGTGTAGTTAATAACGGCCAAACAGCCTCAAAGTTTGGCCAAAGTACTTCATTGGTCATTTGATTGTTACTGGCCCCGCCCAACCATGGCACAGAAAATACTCTTGCGTAAAAAAGTGCCCCAAAGAAAGCGAAGAAAAACATGACCTCAGAAAAAATAAACCAACTCATTCCCTGTTTAAAAGATCGATCCATTTGTGCAGAATAAAGTCCTTTGTCTGACTCTTGAATCACATGCTTAAACCAACCAAACAACATATAAAGCAAGACAATCACACCAACACTGAGCACAATCATCCCACTACTATCTTCACTTCCTAACTGCATAACTGTTAAACCGGCTCCAACTGCAATAAAAAACATGGCAACAGCACCGATGATTGGCCATGGACTTTGCGCTGGAACATAGTAGCTTTGCGTTTGCATATTTCCTCCTAACCCTTAAAAGGTTCGGTTATCTCTTCGTTGCGTTGTAACGCAACATCACTGATATCAAAAATGGCGTACGATAAAGTTAACTCTTCAACATCATGAGGCAGGCTCGTATCCACATAAAAAACTAGTTTAAATTCAACTTCTTGATTTGGTTCGAATGGCTGCCTATCAAAACAAAAACAGGCAACTTTATGTAAGTATTTAGCAGCTTTGCCCGGAGAAACAGAAGGTATTGCCTGCATCACTTTTTGCTGAGCACTCAAGTTCTTCGCAATGAATGTCAACTCAGACATTTCTCCCGGTTTAACTGCTACAGAAAATTGCTTGGCTTTTACGCTGAAAGGCACGCCATCTTTTGTTTGGGTAATAAAACTCACATCAACGTTTCTTGTTTCATCAACCAAACTACTGGCCTGTGCAGCTTCCATATCAGGCTTGCCATTAAGACCCGTTACTTCGCAGAAAACGTCGTAAAGCGGCACTAATGCAAAAGCAAATGCAAACATGCCTATGGCTGTTAACAAGAGTTTTTTTACAAGTGCGGCATGCATATTACTTAACCTCTGGTGGTGTACTAAATGTATGTAAAGGCGCAGGTGAAGGTACTTGCCACTCTAGCCCTTCGGCACCATCCCACACTTTATCTGGCACAGTCTCACCACCTTTCACACACTTAATAACACACCAAACAAAAATCAGCTGAGATAAACCAAATGCAAAACCGCCAATACTAATAATCGCGTTAAAATCGGCAAATTGCAGAGCATAATCAGGGATCCGTCTTGGCATACCAGCTAGACCAACGAAGTGCATTGGGAAAAACAAAATATTCACACTGATCAGAGACATCCAAAAATGCCATTTTGCTGTCGCAATACAGTACATATGACCTGTCCACTTAGGTAACCAATAGTAGACAGCTGCCATAATTGAAAATACCGCGCCTGTAACAAGTACATAATGGAAATGCGCCACAACAAAGTAGGTATCATGGTATTGGAAATCGGCAGGAGTAATAGCCAGCATCAGCCCAGAGAATCCACCTAAAGTAAATAACACGATGAATGCGATAGAGAACATCATTGGAATTTCAAAGCTGATCGAGCCCCGCCACATAGTTGCAACCCAGTTAAATACTTTCACTCCTGTTGGTACTGATATCAACATAGTCGCATACATGAAAAATAACTCTCCCGCTAACGGCATACCCGTCGTAAACATATGATGTGCCCAAACAATAAAAGACAAAAATGCAATAGAAGAGGTCGCATAAACCATAGAAGAATAACCAAACAGTTTTTTGCGAGAAAAGGTAGGAACGATCGTAGAAATAATGCCAAAAGCAGGCAGGATCATAATGTACACTTCAGGGTGACCAAAGAACCAGAATATATGTTGGAACATAACTGGATCACCACCTCCCGCAGCGCTGAAGAAACTCGTACCAAAATATTTATCCGTCAATACCATGGTTACTGCTCCAGCTAAAACAGGCATAACGGCAATAAGTAAAAATGCGGTGATTAGCCAAGTCCATACAAACAAGGGGAGCTTCATCCAAGTCATACCTGGGGCACGCAAATTTACGATAGTTACAATGACATTGATCGCGCCCATAATGGAGCTAATACCCATAATATGCACAGCAAACACAAACAGTGCAGTATTATCATTGCTATAAGTAGTTGAAAGGGGAGCATAGAAAGTCCAACCAAAAGCAGGGCCACCACCTTCCATAAATAACGACGCGAGCAATATTGCAAACGCAAAAGGTAAAATCCAAAAACTCCAGTTATTCATTCTGGGTAGTGCCATATCTGGCGCACCAATCATCATAGGGATCATCCAGTTTGCCAGACCCGTGAATGCCGGCATAACCGCACCAAAAACCATGATTAGTCCATGTACTGTCGTCATCTGATTGAAGAAATGGGGATCAACAAGCTGCAAACCAGGTTGAAATAATTCTGCTCTGATCACCATGGCCATCGCCCCGCCAATCAAAAACATGACAAGTGAGAAGATCAGATAAAGAGAACCGATTTCTTTATGATTAGTAGTAAACAACCAACGTTTAATTCCTGTTAAATGCTCTTCATGAGCATGCTCTGAGCTTTGAACTTGAGTACTCATGATTATTCTCCCGATGTTTTATCAATAAATGCTTGAACTTGGCTCGGTTGAATAACCTCCCCAGTATCATTTCCCCAGCTATTACGCTTATAAGTAATCACAGCTGCTATTTGCTTAACAGTTAACTGCTTGGCAAAAGCCTGCATAGCTGTGCCTGGGCGGCCATTAAGTAAAACATCTATATGCGCATCTAGATCTCCTTTCACCACAGCATTATCTTTTAGAGCAGGGAATACGCCTGGTAAACCAAGGCCCGTAGGTTGATGGCACGCAGCGCAATAACCCATATAAACTGTTTGCCCTTCTGCAATGAGCTCTTCTTTACTTAATGTCTGCGATAATAGAGCTTCAGCTTCTTTAGCCGCAGCAGTTTTAGCTTGCTGCTGTTCAGCTAACCAAGTATCAAACTGTTCTGGCGAAACAGCCTCTACAACTACCGGCATAAACCCATGGTCTTTACCACACAGTTCAGCACACTGGCCTCTATAAACACCTTCTTCATTAACTTTTGTCCAAGCTTCATTAATAAAACCTGGGTTGGCATCTTTCTTAACCGCAAAGTCAGGTACCCACCATGAGTGAATAACATCATCAGAAGTCATTAAGAATCGTACTTTTTTATTTGTAGGAATAACGAGTGGCTTGTCTACATCTAAAAGGTATGTCTCAGACTTTGACTCTTCGTTATTGACTTGAGACAAAGGTGTTGAAAGAACAGAATAGAAATCAACATCATGACCCAGATACTCGTAATGCCACTTCCATTGAGAACCTGTAACCTTAATCGTAATATCAGCTTTACTGGTGTCCTCCATAGCTATGAGCGTTTTAGTTGCTGGTATAGCCATAATTACAAGGATTAGAAAAGGGATTGCTGTCCAAATAATTTCTACCTTTGTACTTTCATGAAACTGAGCAGCTACAGCTCCTTTGGACTTTCGGTGTTTAATTAAAGCCCAGAACATTATCGAAAATACAATTACGCCAATAACACAACAAATTAGAAATATCGTCATGTGTAGTTCATAGACACTATGACTGACATCTGTTACGCCTTTGCGCATGTTATAGTCACTGTTAGCAACAGCTACTGAGTTAAAGAGTAGAAAACTAAGCAAATAAGCAAGACTACTTATTTTCATACGACGCCCCCATTTATCGACTTCAACCTGAAGTTCGCAGTTAGAATTATTGGATGACCGTCATAGGATCCGACTAAAGTCGAAGGCAATACATGACCTATTAACAATTAGTCAATAAATAAACAATAAGCAAGAAACCAAAATAGAAGAATTTGATATATGAAAACGTAAATTTAGAAGAGATGAGGGTTAGTTATAGGTAGAAAGCAAAGAAAAGGCAACTAACCCGATAATATTAAAACGAATAAATTACATCCAGTTAGAATTTCTGATTACACCAACTGCAAGGCCTTCAATCGCAAAAGATTCATGCTCTAGGTCAACCTCAATAGCTGAAAACTCTTCATTTTCAGCATGTAAATACACTTTACTTCCTTTTTGTTCAAGTCTTTTAACTGTAACGTCATTGTCAACACGCGCTACAACAACTTGACCATTTTGTGCCACTTGGGCTTTATGAACAGCTAAAAGGTCACCATCAAGAATTCCAATGTCTTTCATACTCATGCCGTCAACTCGGAGTAAGTAATCAGCCGCAGGCTTAAAGAGGCTTGGATCTACATCGAAGTGACTTTCAATGTGTTCTTGAGCAAGAATTGGTTCACCGGCAGCTACCTTACCGATTAGAGGGAGGCCCGTATCTTCAGATGATCCATCGTCAACCAAGCGAATGCCTCGGCTTGCACCAGGCACCATTTCAATAACTCCTTTCTTTGCTAGAGCTTTTAAATGCTCCTCAGCAGCATTAGCACTCTTAAAACCAAGTGCATCGGCTATTTCAACACGCGTAGGAGGCATACCTGTATCTTTGATAAAGACTTTGATGAGTTCAAATACTTGTTCTTGTCGTTTCGTTAGTGGTCGCATACAACTGGTTTTCCATACAGGTAAAGATACTGTGAGTATATACAGTTATCTAAAAATGGCAAATTAAATCTGGATAGATTTATACCAATCCGCTTAACTAAGTGGTCTATTTTGAGGCAAGAAAACCTTGTTGGTAGCAAGGCAAATATTTCGTTATTTAGTTGTTCTAAATGAGAAATCTTTAACGCAGCTATCATCAGGTTTAATCCCTCAAAATGATTAAGTGTTATTGCGGATTGGTATTAGTGCAAGAAAGTGCAAAGTGCTAACGACAATGAGCGGAGCGAATACGTTTGCTTTGCGCAAGGTGAACTGAGCTAGTTTAGGTGGAGTTGAGGGTGTATTGATAATGATTATGAAAAGAGTCGCAGTCGTCAGGACGAACCACGGTGAAGGTTGCTCACTTCACCTTGCGCTAATACCATTCCGCATAAAGATTAAGTCAGCTTTATCCATTCTCGGCTGCACATCTTCTTCACTCGATCCGGTAGTGAAATAAATTGATTCCATGCTTTTGAAACTTCATCAACTATGTCGTCATAGCCAGAAAACACTCTATTGGATAAACAATGTTGTCGTATCCAGCTCCATACTTGTTCTATTGGATTTAGCTCTGGTGAATAAGGAGGAAGTTTTATGAGCGTTAAGTTGCTGAATTCTGCCGCAGTATCATCTGTATGCCAGCCTGCGCCGTCTATAATCACAACTGCATGCCTGCCAACTGGTGTAGCTTGTGATATTTGACGCATATGCTGCCTCATCGCTTCTTTATTTACAAATGGACTTACTAACGCTTCAGTTTGGCCTGTGGCAGGACATACTGCACCAAATAAGTACCCGTATTCAAACTGTTGTTGTTTCACAATCCTTGGCCGTGTTCCTGTTTCAGCCCAAATGCGTGTAGTCGGGTTCTGCTGACCAAATCGAGCTTCATCCTGAAACCAGACATCGATACGGTCAAGAGGAAGGTGGCCTGGAGTGTGAAGGATCGTTTCCAGTAGAAAGTTTTTTAAAAGCTTCTTGCCTCTGCTGTGATTGCTTAGGATGCTTCGAGCGACTTGTGATCCAGCTAAAGCCAAGCTGTTTTAGTATTTTATAGACATGATTTAAGTGGTAATGAACGCCAAACTCGGTGCTAATGTATTGCACAATGTCGTCACCGGTTAGACGGCCACCTTGAAGGTCTGAGTTTGCGCGCTTTATAAACTCAGACAGTTGCTCAAGCTGTGGTTGTTGGAGTCTAGATGGACGCCCTTGAATAGGCTTATTGTCTAAGCCATCGAGGCCATGCTCTAGGTAACTAGAGACCCATTTATTAACACTACTTCGTGCAGTATTAAGGCGTTTTGCAATGTCGGCTCTACTATTGCCCTCATAAAATAATGACACGGCAAGCAATCGAATGCGCTTTCGTGCGTTGGGTTCTTTTCGGGAAAGCGATAAAAGCTGTTCAGATATGTTTGTGTTCAACGTTATTGAGTTGGTGATTTTATATGACTTCTATTAGATCAGATATTTAAGCGGAATGGTATAATTCGTCTTTTTATCACTGCTTACAATCTCATCACTGTGCAAGACGATTTAGCACCTTAAACGCAAAAAGCCCGACTCTTTCGAATCGGGCTTTCTATAAATAGGTGCTTGGCGATGTTCTACTTTCACATGGGAGACCCACACTATCATCGACGCTATCGTGCAAAATTAGCGACTGAGAACGCAGTGAGAGCGCTTCTTTTGCGCAAGGTGAGATAAACCATTTTAGCTGATATTGAGGGACTTAAACGCAAAAAACCCGCTGCATATCTGCAACGGGTTTCTTTAATTAGGCCCTGGCGATGTTCTACTTTCACATGGGAAGCCCACACTATCATCGACGCTGTTTCGTTTCACTTCTGAGTTCGGCATGGGGTCAGGTGGTTCCAAAACGCTATAGTCACCAGGAAATTCGGTGCGCTAATCGCTTTCGCAATTAACTTAAAATCTGGAAAAAATCTGATAATTCTTAAAACTTTCTACTTCAGTTCATATTAGCTTCTGAGCTAAAACCACTTTGGCGTTGTATGGTTAAGCCTCACGGGTAATTAGTACTGGTTAGCTTAATGTATCACTACACTTCCACACCCAGCCTATCAACGTTGTAGTCTCCAACGGCCCTTCAGTTAACTTAAAGTTAAAGTGAGAACTCATCTCGAGGCTCGCTTCCCGCTTAGATGCTTTCAGCGGTTATCGATTCCGAACGTAGCTACCGGGCAATGCAATTGGCATCACAACCCGAACACCAGCGGTTCGTCCACTCCGGTCCTCTCGTACTAGGAGCAGCCCCTCTCAATTCTCAAACGCCCACGGCAGATAGGGACCGAACTGTCTCACGACGTTCTAAACCCAGCTCGCGTACCACTTTAAATGGCGAACAGCCATACCCTTGGGACCGACTTCAGCCCCAGGATGTGATGAGCCGACATCGAGGTGCCAAACACCGCCGTCGATATGAACTCTTGGGCGGTATCAGCCTGTTATCCCCGGAGTACCTTTTATCCGTTGAGCGATGGCCCTTCCATTCAGAACCACCGGATCACTATGACCTACTTTCGTACCTGCTCGACGTGTCTGTCTCGCAGTTAAGCTGGCTTCTACCATTACACTAACCGTACGATGTCCGACCGTACTTAGCCAACCTTCGTGCTCCTCCGTTACTCTTTGGGAGGAGACCGCCCCAGTCAAACTACCCACCAGGCACTGTCCACAATCCCGATTAGGGACCTATGTTAGAACATCAAACATACAAGGGTGGTATTTCAAGGATGGCTCCATGACAACTGGCGTCGCCACTTCAAAGCCTCCCACCTATCCTACACATGTAGGCTCAATGTTCAGTGCCAAGCTGTAGTAAAGGTTCACGGGGTCTTTCCGTCTAGCCGCGGGTACACAGCATCTTCACTGCGATTTCAATTTCACTGAGTCTCGGGTGGAGACAGCGTGGCCATGGTTACACCATTCGTGCAGGTCGGAACTTACCCGACAAGGAATTTCGCTACCTTAGGACCGTTATAGTTACGGCCGCCGTTTACCGGGGCTTCGATCAAGAGCTTCGTCCGAAGACTAACCCCATCAATTAACCTTCCGGCACCGGGCAGGTGTCACACCGTATACGTCATCTTACGATTTTGCACAGTGCTGTGTTTTTAATAAACAGTCCCAGCCACCTGGTCACTGCGGCTATCGTCAGCTTAGAGAGCAAGTCTCATCACCAACAACAGCGTACCTTCTCCCGAAGTTACGGTACAATTTTGCCTAGTTCCTTCACCCGAGTTCTCTCAAGCGCCTTAGTATTCTCTACCTGACCACCTGTGTCGGTTTGGGGTACGATTCGAAATAATCTGAAGCTTAGAGGCTTTTCCTGGAAGTAGGGCATCATCAACTTCACACCCGTAGGTGCTCGTCTCGACTCTCAGCCTTAGCGACCCGGATTTTCCTAAGTCACCAGCCTACAGCCTTTCACATGGACAACCAACGCCATGCTTGATTAGCCTGCTCCGTCCCCCCATCGCAATTATTCCAAGTACGGGAATATTAACCCGTTTCCCATCGACTACGCTCTTCAGCCTCGCCTTAGGGGTCGACTTACCCTACCCTGATTAACATGGGATAGGAACCCTTGGTCTTCCGGCGTGCGGGTTTTTCACCCGCATTATCGTTACTCATGTCAGCATTCGCACTTCTGATATGTCCAGCATGCCTCCCGGCACACCTTCAGCCACTTACAGAACGCTCCCCTACCCCGCATACTAATGTATGCAGCCGTAGCTTCGGTGGTATGTTTAGCCCCGTTACATCTTCCGCGCAGGCCGACTCGACTAGTGAGCTATTACGCTTTCTTTAAAGGATGGCTGCTTCTAAGCCAACCTCCTAGCTGTTTTAGCCTTCCCACATCGTTTCCCACTTAACATACACTTTGGGACCTTAGCTGACGGTCTGGGTTGTTTCCCTCTCCACGATGGACGTTAGCACCCACCGTGTGTCTCCCGGATATTACTTTACGGTATTCGGAGTTTGCAAAGGGTTGGTAAGTCGGGATGACCCCCTAGCCTTAACAGTGCTCTACCCCCGTAAGTATTCGTCCGAGGCTCTACCTAAATAGATTTCGGGGAGAACCAGCTATCTCCCGGTTTGATTAGCCTTTCACTCCAAGCCACAGGTCATCCCCTAACTTTTCAACGTTAGTGGGTTCGGTCCTCCAGTTGATGTTACTCAACCTTCAACCTGCCCATGGCTAGATCACCGGGTTTCGGGTCTATACCTTGCAACTCAACGCCCAGTTAAGACTCGCTTTCGCTACGGCTACCCTAAACGGTTAACCTCGCTACAAAATATAAGTCGCTGACCCATTATACAAAAGGTACGCAGTCACCCTCGAAGGGCTCCTACTGCTTGTACGTACACGGTTTCAGGTTCTATTTCACTCCCCTCACAGGGGTTCTTTTCGCCTTTCCCTCACGGTACTGGTTCACTATCGGTCAGTTGGGAGTATTTAGCCTTAGATGATGGTCCACCTATATTCAGTCAAAGTTTCACGTGCTCCGACCTACTCGATTTCACTTTAGATAAGTTTTTGTGTACGGGACTGTCACCCTGTATCGTCAAACTTTCCAGAATGTTCCACTAACTACACTAAAGCTTAAGGGCTAGTCCGATTTCGCTCGCCGCTACTTTCGGAATCTCGGTTGATTTCTTTTCCTACGGGTACTTAGATGTTTCAGTTCTCCGCGTTCGCCTCGTTAACCTATGTATTCAGTTAACGATACCTGCAAGCAGGTGGGTTTCCCCATTCGGAAATCCTAGTCTCAAGCGCCTCTTACTGGCTTGACTAGGCTTATCGCAAGTTAGTACGTCCTTCATCGCCTCCAACTGCCAAGGCATCCACCGTGTACGCTTAGTCACTTAACCATACAACCCAAAATGGTTTGTATCGTCAAAGACAGTTTTAACTTCGCCAGAAGTTAATATTGAATACTAAAGTAGACGCTAATAAACAACTTAATGTTTATCGGCATTGTTTTACTTTTGAAAACTCTTTTTAGAATTTCTTCTAAAAGAATTAATTATCAGCTTTTCCAAATTTTTAAAGAGCAATATTAATTAGCTATAGAGCTAACTAACAATCATCTGTGTGGACACTACGAACAAATCTGTTCTAAATCGTTAAGGAGGTGATCCAGCCCCAGGTTCCCCTAGGGCTACCTTGTTACGACTTCACCCCAGTCATGAATCACTCCGTGGTAAGCGCCCTCCCTAAGGTTAAGCTACCTACTTCTGGAGCAACCCACTCCCATGGTGTGACGGGCGGTGTGTACAAGGCCCGGGAACGTATTCACCGCGGCATTCTGATCCGCGATTACTAGCGATTCCGACTTCATGGAGTCGAGTTGCAGACTCCAATCCGGACTACGACGTACTTTAAGTGATTCGCTTACTCTCGCAAGTTCGCAGCACTCTGTATACGCCATTGTAGCACGTGTGTAGCCCTACACGTAAGGGCCATGATGACTTGACGTCGTCCCCACCTTCCTCCGGTTTATCACCGGCAGTCTCCTTAGAGTTCCCGACCGAATCGCTGGCAACTAAGGATAGGGGTTGCGCTCGTTGCGGGACTTAACCCAACATCTCACAACACGAGCTGACGACAGCCATGCAGCACCTGTATCAGAGTTCCCGAAGGCACCAAACCATCTCTGGTAAGTTCTCTGTATGTCAAGTGTAGGTAAGGTTCTTCGCGTTGCATCGAATTAAACCACATGCTCCACCGCTTGTGCGGGCCCCCGTCAATTCATTTGAGTTTTAACCTTGCGGCCGTACTCCCCAGGCGGTCTACTTAATGCGTTAGCTTTGGAAAAGTTGTCCGAAGACCCCAGCTCCTAGTAGACATCGTTTACGGCGTGGACTACCGGGGTATCTAATCCCGTTTGCTCCCCACGCTTTCGTACATGAGCGTCAGTATTGACCCAGGTGGCTGCCTTCGCCATCGGTATTCCTTCAGATCTCTACGCATTTCACCGCTACACCTGAAATTCTACCACCCTCTATCATACTCTAGTTTGCCAGTTCGAAATGCAGTTCCCAGGTTGAGCCCGGGGCTTTCACATCTCGCTTAACAAACCGCCTGCGTACGCTTTACGCCCAGTAATTCCGATTAACGCTCGCACCCTCCGTATTACCGCGGCTGCTGGCACGGAGTTAGCCGGTGCTTCTTCTGTAAGTAACGTCACAGCTAGCAGGTATTAACTACTAACCTTTCCTCCTTACTGAAAGTGCTTTACAACCCTAAGGCCTTCTTCACACACGCGGCATGGCTGCATCAGGCTTGCGCCCATTGTGCAATATTCCCCACTGCTGCCTCCCGTAGGAGTCTGGACCGTGTCTCAGTTCCAGTGTGGCTGATCATCCTCTCAAACCAGCTAGGGATCGTCGCCTTGGTGAGCCATTACCTCACCAACTAGCTAATCCCACTTGGGCTAATCTAAGGGCGAGAGCCGAAGCCCCCTTTGGTCCGTAGACGTTATGCGGTATTAGCAGTCGTTTCCAACTGTTGTCCCCCACCCTAAGGCATATTCCCAAGCATTACTCACCCGTCCGCCGCTCGTCATCTTCTAGCAAGCTAGAAATGTTACCGCTCGACTTGCATGTGTTAGGCCTGCCGCCAGCGTTCAATCTGAGCCATGATCAAACTCTTCAATTAAAAGTTTTTTGTTTGAAGTAAACCCCAAACCATGCTCAATGAATTCTGATTTTGATTCTTTCGAATCGAATTGACTATGAAGTCACTCAGTTACATTTGAGACTCTAATTTTTTTGCTCCTGAATCAAGAGCTGTTAGAACTCAACCTGTACGAGTGCCCACACAGATGATTGCTTCATATTTTTAAAGAACAGTGCAACCAACCTTGGTTAGTTACCGCAGCCTTGCTGCGAAGTGGAGCGCCATAATAACGACTTCACTTTTTATGTCAACACTTAATTTTAAAAAGTTATTTAAGATTAAGTTTTATTTGACTCGACATCGTTTTGATTTGCTTTTCAGCGTCTCGCCCCGTGTCAGTGGGGTCGAATTATAGGGAGAGCAGAAAATTACGCAAGCCCTTTTTTAAAGAAAAATGCAAAAAACTGACTGTTCGCGTGTATTTTAAACGAAACGTCTGTTTTTGATACTTTAACGCTGTTTTATTGCACTATTTTGAGCAATAAATTTGATTTACACCCATATTAGGATTCCATAACTATACTAAGAAGAATGCTAACAGCACTATTTTGTTTATTCATGGTGTATCTACTTTCTGTTTAATAACAGTTCCAGAGCATCTAATTAGTTATGTGTTTATTTAAGGATTTCTGACTACTAATTTAGTAATTATGGTTTGTGGACATGCTGATAGCAGTACTATATTCCTTTGTAGTGCAAAAGTTTAATGACAAAGTGCGCAGCACTCTCATTCCTTTTGCGCAAGGGCGATGACTGACCGACAAAAATATCGGGAATATTTTTGAACAGCTATGCTGGCTCGAAGAGCGTAAGGCAGGGAGCGCCTGAAGTCACCGAAGCTTCGCAGCAGGAAGAGGTGAGCGCATGAATGCGCGATGGAACCCAGCTTCATGGATGATTCACAACTCAGAACTAGCCTGGAGCAAGTTTCACAGCTTCTAAAGTTTCTTAGTTTTATATCCCTAAAAACAAAAAACCCGAGCCTAAGCTCGGGTTTTTTTAATGCTTTGTGGCATTAACTAAAGTCGATATTACTCAACGATAGTTGCTACAACACTAGTACCTAATTGGTAAAGTGCGCCACATTCATAGGCTGTACTAAATTACAGGCATTAAAAAAGGCCACCGAAGTGACCTTTTCACAGTGTTACTGCAATCTGTAGATTATTCTACGATTGTAGCTACAACACCAGCACCAACTGTACGGCCACCTTCACGGATAGCGAAACGTAGACCTTCGTCCATCGCGATTGGTACGATTAGGTCAACAGTCATCTTGATGTTGTCACCAGGCATTACCATTTCTACGCCTTCTGGTAACTCTACGTTACCTGTTACGTCAGTTGTACGGAAGTAGAACTGTGGACGGTAGCCTTTGAAGAATGGAGTATGACGGCCACCTTCATCTTTAGATAGTACGTATACTTCTGAAGTGAACTTAGTGTGCGGCTTGATTGAACCAGGCTTACATAGAACCTGACCACGCTCAACTTCGTCACGCTTAGTACCACGTAGTAGTGCACCGATGTTCTCACCTGCACGACCTTCGTCTAGAAGCTTACGGAACATTTCAACACCCGTACAAGTTGTCTTCGTAGTTTCTTTGATACCTACGATTTCAACTTCGTCGTTCACGTTGATGATACCAGCTTCAACACGGCCTGTTACTACTGTACCACGACCCTGGATTGAGAATACGTCTTCGATAGGCATGATGAATGGCTTATCGATGTCACGCTCTGGCTCTGGGATGTAAGAATCTAGTGCTTCTGCAAGCTCTACGATCTTGTCTTCCCACTCTTTCTCGCCTTCTAGTGCTTTAAGAGCTGAACCTTGGATTAGTGGTAGGTCATCACCTGGGAAGTCGTACTCAGAAAGTAGTTCACGAACTTCCATCTCTACTAGCTCTAGTAGCTCTTCGTCGTCAACCATGTCACATTTGTTCATGAATACGATGATGTAAGGTACACCAACCTGACGAGAAAGTAGGATGTGCTCACGTGTTTGAGGCATAGGACCGTCAGTAGCCGCAACTACTAGGATCGCGCCGTCCATCTGTGCAGCACCAGTGATCATGTTTTTAACATAGTCAGCGTGTCCTGGACAGTCTACGTGTGCGTAGTGACGAGTTGGAGTATCGTACTCAACGTGTGAAGTTGAGATTGTGATACCACGCTCACGCTCTTCTGGAGCGTTGTCGATTGATGCGAAGTCTTTCGCTTCACCACCGTATACTTTTGCAAGTACGTTAGTGATTGCTGCAGTTAGAGTTGTTTTACCGTGGTCAACGTGGCCGATTGTACCTACGTTTACGTGCGGTTTCGAACGTTCAAACTTTTCTTTTGCCATCTTAAAAATTTCCTATAAAAGAAATTAAAGTCCGATCCAGTATGAATCGGACCGAACTAAAATTATCTTACAGCGCGAGCTGCAATTATTGTCTCTGAAACATTTTTTGCCGCTTCAGCATACTTGGAGAATTCCATAGAGTATGAAGCACGGCCTTGTGTTGCAGAGCGTAGATCAGTTGCATAACCGAACATTTCAGAAAGTGGTACTTGCGCATTAATTTGCTTCAAGCCGCCAAACGCTTCTTCCATACCTTCGATCATACCACGACGACGGTTTAAGTCGCCTACTACATCACCCATGTTTTCTTCAGGGGTGATAACTTCAACTTTCATTACAGGTTCTAGGATAACTGGGTTTGCTTCCAGCGCACCATTTCGGAAACCTATAGAACCTGCAATCTTAAAGGCCATTTCGTTTGAGTCAACATCATGGAATGAACCATCGAATAATGTTGCTTTAACGCCAAGAAGTGGATAACCAGCAAGTACACCCTGCCTCATCGATTCTTGGATACCTTTGTCAACTGCTGGAATGTACTCTTTCGGAACTACACCGCCTACGATTTCATTTACGAACTCGTAAGTTGGAGAGTCTTCATCGGCAATTTCCATTGGTTCAAGTTTAAGCCAAACATGACCGTATTGACCACGACCACCTGATTGACGTACGAATTTACCTTCAGCTTCCACTGAGGCACGAATCGTTTCGCGGTATGCAACTTGCGGTTTACCCACATTACATACAACACCAAACTCACGCTTCATACGATCAACAATGATATCAAGGTGAAGCTCACCCATACCAGAGATGATAGTTTGACCTGACTCTTCGTCAGTTTCAACACGGAAAGATGGGTCTTCTGCTGCTAGCTTACCTAGTGCGATACCCATTTTATCTTGGTCAGCTACAGTTTTCGGCTCAACAGCTACAGAAATCACTGGCTCAGGAAATTCCATACGCTCTAATGTGATAACTGAATCGCTAGAACAAAGCGTATCACCTGTGGTGACTTCTTTCAGACCGATCGCAGCTGCAATATCACCCGCACGAACTTCTTTAATTTCTTCGCGAGAGTTAGCGTGCATCTGAACGATACGACCTAAACGTTCTTTTTTAGCCTTTACAGGGTTATAAACTGAATCACCCTGTTTAACCGTACCTGAATAAACTCTAAAGAAAGTTAATGTTCCAACAAACGGGTCAGTTGCAATTTTAAATGCTAATGCAGAAAAAGGCGCATTATCGTCTGCTGGACGAGTTCCTTCGGATTCATCTTCGAGAATACCTTGGATCTCTTTTACTTCTGTAGGCGAAGGCATGTATTCAATTACAGAGTCAAGCACAGCTTGAACACCTTTATTTTTGAATGCACTTCCGCAAGCCATTGGCACGATTTCATTGGCCAGTGTGCGTTGACGTAGCGCAGCTTTAATATCAGCTTCGCTTAAGTCACCTTCTTCAAGATATTTGTCCATTAGCTCTTCAGACGCTTCAGCAGCAGACTCAAGCATTTCTGCTCGCCATTCTTCTGCAAGGTCTTGAAGGTCTGCTGGGATCTCTTCATAAGTGAAAGTCATCCCCTGGTCCGCTTCGTTCCAGTTGATGGCTTTCATTTTGATGAGATCAATAACACCTTTAAATTCGTCTTCAGCACCAATTGGTAACTGAATTGGCACAGGTGTCGCACCTAAACGGTTCTTCACCTGATCCACAACTGCTAGGAAGTCAGCGCCTGTACGGTCCATTTTATTTACGAAGATCATACGCGGAACTTCGTATTTATTGGCCTGACGCCAAACTGTTTCCGTTTGTGGTTGTACACCTGACGAAGCACATAACACCACAACTGCACCATCTAGTACACGTAATGAACGTTCTACTTCGATAGTGAAGTCTACGTGTCCTGGAGTATCAATGATATTAATGCGATGCTCATCAAACTGAGCATCCATACCTTTCCAGAAACACGTGGTAGCAGCAGAAGTAATAGTAATACCACGCTCCTGCTCTTGCTCCATCCAGTCCATAGTTGCAGCACCATCATGAACTTCACCAATCTTATGAGAAAGACCTGTGTAGAACAGAACTCGTTCTGTTGTGGTGGTTTTGCCTGCATCTACGTGAGCACAAATACCGATATTGCGGTAGCGCTCAATAGGAGTTGTACGTGCCATAATTTCCTCTTAAAGGCTGTTAGCAGATTACCAACGGTAGTGAGCGAATGCTTTGTTCGCTTCAGCCATACGGTGAACGTCTTCACGTTTCTTAACCGCAGTGCCTTTGTTGTCAGCTGCATCAAGCATCTCTTGAGCAAGACGTAAGCCCATTGACTTTTCGCCACGCTTACGAGAAGCGTCAACTAACCAACGCATACCTAATGCGTTACGACGTACTGGACGTACTTCAACTGGTACTTGGTATGTTGAACCACCTACACGGCGAGATTTAACCTCAACCTGTGGGCGAACATTGTCAAGTGCAGCTTCAAAGATTTCTAGGTGCGACTTGCCTGATTTCTCAGCAGCCACGTCTAACGCACCGTAAACGATTTTTTCAGCAGTAGATTTCTTGCCGTCTAACATTACTACGTTAACGAATTTAGCAAGAAGTTCTGATCCGAACTTAGGATCTGGAAGAATTTTACGTTGACCTATAACGCGTCTTCTAGGCATTTTATTTCTCCGGTATCTTCAGGTTCGCTTTACTTCAGCGACTCCCAAAACAAAATATAAAAATTAAAAATTTAAGTGCTTGGCCTTACTAACGGAGAACCATTAGCCCTTAGGGCGTTTAGCACCGTACTTAGAACGACCTTGTTTACGGTCATTTACGCCTGCACAGTCAAGTGCACCACGAACAGTGTGGAAACGTACACCCGGTAAGTCTTTAACACGACCACCACGGATTAGGATAACACTGTGTTCTTGAAGGTTGTGACCTTCACCACCGATGTATGAAGTTACTTCGAAACCATTAGTTAAACGTACACGCGCTACTTTACGTAATGCAGAGTTTGGTTTCTTAGGTGTTGTTGTATATACACGAGTACATACACCACGTTTCTGTGGACAAGCTTTAAGAGCAGCAGAGTTGCTCTTTGTAACCTTGCTACGACGTGGCTTACGCACTAGCTGGTTAATAGTTGCCATTAAATAGCTCCTGATTAATTACTACTGAAAAATGAAAAAATCTGCCCTATTTAAACATTCTTTTATTCGAACGAATAAATGGGTGGCGGAATTTTAATGAGCAAAGATTGAGCTGTCAACCAAAAAATAACGGGCAAGCCTGATTTCTCAGGCTTGCCCGTATTATCTTTTGCTATTTAGTGGGAAGAATTACTCTTCGCCACCTAATAGATCAGCATTCAGTGCATCAGTTAGTGCTTGAGTTGCCTCTTCAGCACTTACTGTTTGCTCTTCAACTGGAAGCTCAGCTTGCTTGCGACGGTTCATACGCTCTTGGTGATACGCGAAACCTGTACCGGCTGGGATCAGACGGCCTACGATTACGTTCTCTTTCAAGCCTCGTAGCTCATCGCTCTTACCATTTACTGCTGCTTCCGTAAGAACACGTGTTGTTTCTTGGAACGATGCTGCAGAAATGAAAGATTCTGTTGCAAGAGACGCTTTAGTAATACCCATCAGCTGAATTTCGTACTTAGCTGGGATCTTACCTTGCTTCTCTAACTCACGGTTTGCAATGCTAACGCGCGCCACTTCAACTTGTTCACCTGCTAAGAACTCAGTATCACCACCGTCTAAGATGATGCACTTACGTAGCATTTGGCGAATGATCGTTTCGATGTGCTTATCGTTAATCTTTACACCCTGTAAGCGGTAAACTTCTTGTACTTCGTTAACGATGTAGTTTGATACATCAGTTACACCACGAAGACGAAGGATGTCGTGTGGAGACTCTGGACCATCGGCGATAACTTCACCTTTAGAAACCATCTCACCTTCGAACACGTTAAGTTGACGCCATTTCGGGATCATCTCTTCGTATGCATCACCCTGTTCAGGTGTGATCACAAGACGCTTCTTACCTTTTGTCTCTTTACCGAAGCTCACAACACCTGTGATTTCTGCAAGAATTGCAGGATCTTTTGGCTTACGCGCTTCAAATAAGTCAGCAACTCGAGGTAGACCACCCGTGATGTCACGAGTTTTCGAGCCTTCCTGTGGAATACGAGCTAGAACCTGACCTGGTGCCGCTGTCGCGCCATCAGAGATTTCAATCGTTGTGAATGAAGGTAGGCGGATCTCTTGAAGGCCACGCTCTTCGTTCTCAATGATTAACTTAGGCTCTTTTGCGTTTACCTTAGCTAGGTCTTTAACAACTACACGTGTTAAACCTGTTAGATCATCAGTCTGTGCTTCTGTGTTGCTGTCATCGATGTCAGAGAATGACACTTTTGACTCATGCTCAAGAATGATTGGGTGACTGTGCGGATCCCAAGTCGCAACGATATCGTTACCTTTAACTTCTGCACCATCTTGTACAGAAAGAACAGCACCATAAGGTACTTTATAACGCTCTTTCTCACGACCATGCTCGTCAATAACAGTGATTTCTGTTGAACGTGAAGTGATAACAATCTTACCGTCTGTGTTTAATACATATTTTGCATTATGTAACTTCAGGCTACCGTTGTTTTTAACTTGTACGCTGTTTTCTGCTGATGCTCTTGATGCAGCACCACCGATGTGGAACGTACGCATCGTAAGCTGTGTACCCGGCTCACCGATTGATTGAGCAGCGATAACACCTACAGATTCACCTGCGTTAATGATGTGACCACGTGCTAGGTCACGACCGTAACAGTTAGCACATACACCGTAATCGTTATCACATGTGATAACTGAACGTACACGTACTTCGTCTACTGAGTGCTCTTCTAAAAGGTCACACAGCTTTTCGTCAAGCATAATGTTACGTTCAACAAGCACTTCGTCAGTACCTGGCTTTAAGATGTCTTCAGCAACAACACGACCTAGAACACGCTCGCGAAGTGGCTCAACAACGTCACCACCTTCGATTAGTGGCTTCATTGTTAGACCGTCTAACGTGCCACAGTCCGCGTTAGTGATAACTAAGTCTTGTGCAACATCTACTAGACGACGAGTTAGGTAACCCGAGTTCGCTGTCTTAAGTGCTGTATCGGCTAGACCTTTACGCGCACCGTGCGTCGAGATGAAGTACTGAAGTACGTTTAGACCTTCACGGAAGTTCGCCGTGATTGGTGTTTCGATGATTGAGCCATCTGGACGTGCCATTAGACCACGCATACCCGCTAACTGACGGATCTGAGCAGCACTACCACGAGCGCCCGAGTCGGCCATCATGAATACTGAGTTGAAAGAGTCTTGCTCTTCTTCTTCACCTTGCGCGTTTACAACGGTATCTTTCGATAAGTTCGCCATCATCTCACGTGATAAGTTTTCGTTAACACGTGACCAGATATCGATAACTTTGTTGTACTTTTCACCCGCAGTTACAAGACCAGACTGGAATTGCTGGTTGATTTCAGATACTTCCGCTTCAGCAGCTTCAATGATACCTGCTTTAGTCGGTGGGATTACCATATCGTTAATACCGATAGAAACACCCGACTTCATTGCGTAGTGGAAACCTGTGTACATCACTTGGTCAGCAAACACAACGGTGTCTTTAAGACCTAGACGACGGTAACACTCATTTAATAGACCTGAAATTTGCTTTTTACCTAGAGCACGGTTAATAAGCTCAAACGGTAAACCTTCAGGAATAGTTAATGATAGAATCGCACGACCTACTGTTGTATCTACAACTGTTGTTGACGTTGAACGCTCACCAGTTTCTTCTGAAATAACAGTTTCTGTAATACGAACTTTAACGCGAGCATGAAGTTCAGCAACACCTGTACGGTATGCTTTTTCAGCTTCTTTCGCATCTTTAAATACAATACCTTCGCCTTTCGCATTAATGCGATCACGCGTCATGTAGTAAAGACCTAATACAACGTCCTGTGAAGGTACGATGATAGGCTCACCATTCGCAGGTGAAAGAATGTTGTTCGTAGACATCATTAGGGCACGCGCTTCTAGCTGTGCTTCTAATGTTAACGGTACGTGTACCGCCATTTGGTCACCATCGAAGTCAGCGTTATATGCCGCACACACTAATGGGTGTAGGTGGATTGCTTTACCTTCGATTAGAACTGGTTCAAACGCTTGGATACCAAGACGGTGAAGTGTTGGTGCACGGTTTAGTAAAACTGGGTGCTCACGGATCACTTCGTCAAGTACGTCCCAAACCTCTGGCACTTCACGCTCAACCATCTTCTTCGCAGCTTTGATAGTTGTCGCCATACCGCGACGCTCTAGCTTACCGTAGATGAATGGCTTAAATAGCTCAAGAGCCATCTTCTTAGGAAGACCACACTGGTGAAGCTTAAGCGTAGGACCAACGGTGATTACAGAACGGCCTGAGTAGTCAACACGCTTACCTAGAAGGTTTTGACGGAAACGACCTTGCTTACCTTTGATCATGTCTGCAAGCGACTTAAGTGGACGCTTGTTAGAACCTGTGATCGCACGACCGCGACGACCGTTATCAAGTAGCGCATCAACCGCTTCTTGTAACATGCGCTTTTCGTTACGTACGATGATATCTGGTGCAGCTAAGTCTAGTAGACGCTTAAGACGGTTGTTACGGTTAATAACACGACGGTAAAGGTCATTCAGATCAGACGTTGCAAAACGACCGCCATCTAGTGGAACTAGAGGACGTAAATCTGGTGGAAGTACTGGTAGTACACTCATTACCATCCACTCAGGATTGTTACCTGATTGGTGGAAAGATTCCATTAGCTTAAGACGCTTAGTGATCTTCTTACGCTTAGTTTCAGAGTTGATTGTTGGTAACTCTTCACGCATTTCTGCGATAAGCTGACCAAGGTCAAGCTCGCGTAATAGATCAAGTACAGCTTCTGCACCCATCTTAGCTTCAAATTCGTCACCGTGCTCTTCTAATGCATCTAGGTACTCTTCTTCACCTAATAGCTGACCACGCTCAAGCGTTGTCATACCAGGCTCAGTTACCACGAATGACTCGAAGTAAAGTACGCGTTCGATGTCACGAAGCGTCATATCAAGCATTAGGCCGATACGAGAAGGTAGTGATTTAAGGAACCAAATATGTGCAACTGGGCTTGCAAGCTCAATGTGACCCATACGGTCACGACGTACTTTAGTTAAAGTAACTTCTACGCCACACTTTTCACAAATAACACCACGGTGCTTTAAGCGCTTATATTTACCACATAAACACTCATAATCTTTTACTGGGCCGAAAATACGGGCACAGAATAAGCCGTCACGCTCAGGCTTGAACGTACGATAGTTAATTGTCTCAGGCTTTTTAACTTCGCCGTAAGACCAAGAACGTACCATGTCTGGTGAAGCAAGACCGATGCGGATCGCATCAAATTCTTCGGTCTTATTTTGTTGCTTCAAAAACTTAAGTAAGTCTTTCACCTTAGCTCTCCTGTCGGAGTTAATCTCGAGGGCAAGCAGAGCTTGCCCCTACATTCTTTCAGTCCGGGGGAGCCGCAGCTAAGCTGCGGCTGTCGGATTAATTTTCTTCCAACTCGATGTTGATACCTAGTGAGCGGATTTCTTTCAACAATACGTTGAATGACTCTGGCATACCCGGTTCCATCTTGTGGTTACCGTCAACGATGTTCTTATACATCTTAGTACGACCATTTACGTCATCTGACTTAACTGTCAGCATCTCTTGAAGTGTATAGGCAGCACCGTATGCTTCTAATGCCCATACCTCCATCTCACCGAATCTCTGACCACCGAACTGCGCCTTACCACCCAACGGCTGCTGAGTTACAAGGCTGTAAGAACCAGTAGAACGCGCGTGCATCTTGTCGTCTACTAAGTGGTTTAGTTTCAGCATGTACATGTAACCAACGGTTACTTGACGCTCAAACGCATCACCAGTACGACCATCATATAGCGTTACCTGACCGCTACGTGGGTAACCACCTAGCTCAAGTAGGTCTTTGATCTCTGATTCACGTGCACCATCGAATGCAGGAGTCGCGATAGGTAGACCACCTTTCAGGTTGTTCGCAAGACGACGAACTTCATCATCAGAGAAGCTAGCAATATCAACTTTCTGACGGCAATCACCTACAGCGTAAGCTTTTGCAATGAAATCGCGCATTTCGTGAATTTCACGCTGCTCTTTCATCATCTCTTCTAGCGTTTCACCGATACCACGTGCAGCCAGACCCATGTGTGTTTCTAAGATCTGACCGATGTTCATACGAGATGGTACACCCAGTGGGTTAAGTACGATATCTACAGTACGACCTTTATCATCGTATGGCATGTCTTCTACTGGTACGATTGTCGAGATAACACCTTTGTTACCGTGACGACCAGCCATCTTATCACCTGGTTGGATACGACGTTTAACAGCTAGGTATACTTTAACAATCTTAAGTACGCCAGGTGCTAGGTCATCACCTTGAGTGATCTTGCGACGCTTGTTTTCGAACTTCTTGTCGTATTCAGCTTTAAGCTCATCGTACTGTGCAGCAAGTTGCTCAAGATCAGCTTGTTGCTGTTCATCAGCTAGGCTTTGAGTAAGTAGCTTGTCAGTGCTTAGCTCAGCTACTTTTTCTTCACTTAGACCCGCTTGTACAAGCAATGTACGTACGCGTGTTAAAATACCGCCTTCAAGAATTCTGAACTCTTCGTTGAAGTCTTTCTTCGCTTCACGAAGCTGCATGTCTTCAACTTCTAACGCACGCTTGTCTTTTTCAACGCCGTCACGAGTGAATACTTGTACGTCAATAACTGTACCAGTTACAGAGTTTGGTACGCGTAGTGAGCTGTCTTTAACATCAGATGCTTTTTCACCGAAGATAGCACGTAGTAGCTTTTCTTCAGGAGTTAGTTGCGTTTCGCCTTTAGGTGTTACTTTACCTACAAGGATGTCGCCACCTTTTACTTCTGCACCGATGTAAACAACACCAGACTCATCCAGTTTACCAAGTGCAGACTCACCTACATTTGGAATATCAGCTGTGATCTCTTCAGGACCAAGCTTAGTATCACGTGCGATACACTGAAGTTCTTGAATATGGATTGTTGTTAGACGATCTTCTTTTACAACGTTCTCAGATAGTAAGATTGAATCCTCGAAGTTATAACCATTCCATGGCATGAATGCCACGCGAAGGTTTTGACCTAGTGCTAAGTCACCTAAGTCAGTCGAAGGACCATCTGCTAATACGTCACCACGCACAACCGGCTCACCAACCATACAAGTTGGCTTCTGGTTGATACACGTGTTTTGGTTAGAACGTGTGTATTTAGTTAAGTTGTAAATGTCGATGCCCGCTTCACCTGGGATGCGCTCTTCTTCATTTACGTTAACTACGATACGGCTTGCGTCAGCATACTTAACAACACCGCCACGCTTAGCAACGATTGTTACACCAGAATCTTTTGCTAGTGTACGCTCGATACCTGTACCTACTAACGGCTTATCAGCGCGTAGTGTTGGTACTGCTTGACGTTGCATGTTCGATCCCATTAGTGCACGGTTAGCATCATCGTGTTCTAGGAATGGGATTAGTGCTGCTGCAACTGAGATAACCTGTTGAGGTGATACGTCCATATATTGGATGTCATCACGACCCATAAATGTCGATTCACCTTTGTGACGACATGGGATTAACTCATCAATAAATTCATTGCTGTCGTTCAGGTTCGTGTTCGCCTGTGCGATTACGAATTGACCTTCTTCGATAGCTGATAGGTAATCAACTTCATCGCTTACTACACCATCAACAACTTTACGGTATGGTGTCTCTAAGAAACCATAATCGTTAGTACGTGCGTATGTAGAAAGAGAGTTGATTAGACCGATGTTTGGACCTTCAGGCGTTTCGATAGGACAAACACGACCGTAGTGCGTTACGTGTACGTCTCGAACTTCAAAGCCAGCACGCTCACGTGTAAGACCACCCGGACCTAATGCAGAAATACGACGCTTGTGCGTTACTTCTGAAAGCGGGTTGTTTTGGTCCATGAACTGAGACAGCTGTGAAGAGCCAAAGAATTCTTTAACTGCTGCTGAAATAGGTTTCGCGTTAATTAGGTCTTGAGGCATTACGTTGTCAAGATCACCTAAGCTTAAACGCTCACGTACAGCACGTTCAACACGTACTAAACCAACGCGGAATTGGTTTTCAGCCATTTCACCTACAGAACGGATACGACGGTTACCTAGGTGGTCGATATCATCCACTTCACCTTTACCGTTACGAATATCGATCAATACTTTCATTACTGAAACGATATCTTCTTTGCTCAGTGTACCTGGGCCTGTATCTGAATCATAACCAACACGGCTATTGAATTTCATACGACCTACAGTTGATAGGTCATAACGTTCTTCAGAGAAGAATAGGTTTTCGAATAAAGCTTCTGCAGCTTCTTTCGTTGGTGGCTCACCAGGGCGCATCATACGGTAGATTTCTACAAGCGCTTCTAGACGATTTGTAGATGAATCAATACGTAATGTATCAGAGATATACGCACCACTATCTACTTCGTTGATATACAACGTTTCAATTTGTGAGTGACCTGCTTTTACTAGCTCAGCCATTAGCTCAAGTGAAAGTTCAGCATTCGCTTCAGCGATGATTTCACCTGTCGACTCATCGATGTAGTTTTTCGCTACTACACGGCCAATGATGTACTCATGTGGTACTTCAAGCTGCGTAATTTCTTTCTTTTCAAGAGTCTTAATATGACGAGCAGTTACACGACGACCTGCTTCAACGATCACTTCGCCGTCTTTATCTTTAATATCAAATGCAGCCGTTTCACCACGTAAACGTGAAGGAACAAGCTCCATTAATACTTTACCATTAGCAACTTCGAACGTTGTTGTTTCGAAGAACATTGCTAAGATTTCTTCAGTCGTGAACTCTAAAGCACGTAAAATAATAGACGAAGGTAATTTACGACGACGGTCAATACGTACGTATAGATTATCTTTAACGTCGAATTCAAAGTCTAACCATGAACCACGGTAAGGAATAACACGTGCGTTATAAAGTACTTTACCTGAAGAGTGTGACTTACCACGGTCGTTATCAAAGAATACACCAGGTGAACGGTGTAGCTGAGAAACGATAACACGCTCTGTACCATTGATTACAAAAGTACCGGTATCAGTCATGAGCGGGATTTCGCCCATGTAAACTTCTTGCTCTTTAATGTCTTTAACTGTGCCTGGTGCATCTTTATCCATTAGCACAAGACGTAATTTTACGCGAAGTGGAGCAGAATAAGTCACGCCGCGAATTTGACATTCTTTTACATCGAATACTGGCTCGCCAATACGGTAACTTACGTATTGGAGCTCAGAATTACCCGAGTAGCTTTTAATAGGGAAAACAGAACGGAATGCAGCTTCCAGTCCATAGTCGCCTACAGCGTCAGGATTCAAGAATTTTTTGAACGATTCTAACTGTGTAGACAGTAAGAAAGGTATATCCAAAACTTGTGGACGTTTACCAAAATCCTTACGGATACGTTTCTTTTCAGAATAAGAGTAAGCCATGGGGTTCCTCAGCTTGCTGATCTTTGACCCAACCTGTTCTTGTAAGAACAGCATTACTGGCATCTAAGCCATGATAACAACATCTCATTGTTGCACTAAATACCACTGCTATTAGCAAAAACTTAAGCTATTGAAATAAAAGTGAAATTTAGAGTTTTTTACGCCTAGTAATTATGATCATACTAGAGCGCAAAAGGGCCGGTGATTAAATAATCACCAGCCCTTGCCTGATTGCTCAGGCAGCGAACCTAGCCGTAGCTAGATTACTTGATCTCAACTTCAGCACCAGCTTCTTCAAGATCTTTCTTAAGTGCTTCAGCTTCTTCTTTAGAAACAGCTTCTTTGATTGGCGCAGGAGCAGACTCAACAAGAGCTTTTGCTTCTTTAAGGCCAAGACCAGTTGCACCACGTACAGCTTTGATAGCAGCAACTTTGTTACCGCCAGCAGCAGCTAGGATTACGTCGAACTCAGTCTTTTCTTCAGCAGCTTCAGCTGGACCAGCAGCAACAACAGCAGCAGCTGCAGTTACGCCGAACTTTTCTTCCATTGCTTCAACTAGTTCAACAACTTCCATTACTGACATTTCAGCAATCGCGTCAAGGATTTGGTCTTTAGTTACAGACATTGTAAATTTCCTAATTAATTACGAACCCATGAGGTTCAAAAAAATTTTTAAATGAGAAAGAGAATAAAGGCTTAAAATTAAGCAGCTTCTTCAGCTTTCTTAACGCGAACTGCTTCAATTGTTTTACACAATTTGCCAGCAGACGCTTCTTTCATAGCGCTCATTAAGCGTGCAACAGCTTCGTCGTAAGTAGGTAGCTTAGCAAGCATATCTACGTCAACAACTTTACCTTCGAATGCAGCAGACTTAAGCTCGAATGCTTCGTTCTTTTTCGCGAAATCTGAGAAGATACGCGCAGCAGCACCTGGGTGCTCTGAAGAGAAAGCGATAAGGCTTGGGCCTACTAGAGACTCGTTAAGGCACTCATAGTCAGTACCTTCTACAGCGCGGCGTGCAAGAGTGTTACGAACAACCTTCATCCAAACGCCAGCTTCACGAGCTTCTTTACGAAGAGTAGTGATAGCATCAACTGTTACACCACGAGAATCTGCAACTACTGCAGATAGAGCACCTTTGGCAACTTCATTAACTTCAGCAACAATTGCTTTCTTGTCTTGAAGGTTTAAAGCCATGGGTGTTACTCCTGGTTAAATAAAAACCTAACGGTTTTCAGTTCTACTCTTACCTCAACCTAACAGGATGAGGTGCTTTTTACGGCGAGAGCCAGAAGATTAGGAAAATCTAGCTGGGATTCACACCGTCTACGTAGGAATTATTAAGGCTTACACCACCTACGGTCTTGGACGGAAACGCAATTTATCGTTTGATTGTAGACCAACTGGTTAACAATACTACGAAATTATGCGCTTCAACCCGAATTCTTTACTTCGCAGAGAACAAGTTCTCAACGAAATGGCGCAAAATTATAGTTTAATTTTTACGCCATGTAAATGCTAATTTCTAAATTACGCTACTTGCGTGTTTAGAGTAGCTTGGTCAACAGCAACACCTGCGCCCATAGTTGTTGAGATGCTTACTTTCTTCAAGTAAGTACCTTTCGCTTGAGAAGGCTTAGCCTTCTTAAGAGCAACAAGTAGTGCTTCAAGGTTTTGTTGTAGCTGTTCAGCAGTGAAGTCAACTTTACCGATAGTCGTGTGAACGATACCGTTCTTGTCGTTACGGTAACGAACCTGACCAGCCTTAGCATTTTTAACTGCTTCTGCAACGTTAGGTGTTACAGTACCAGTTTTAGGGTTAGGCATAAGACCACGTGGACCTAGGATTTGACCTAGTTGACCAACAACGCGCATTGCATCTGGAGAAGCAACAACAACGTCAAAGTTCATTTCGCCTTTCTTAACTTGCTCAGCAAGATCTTCCATACCTACTAAATCAGCGCCAGCTTCTTTAGCAGCTTCAGCGTTTGCGCCAGCTGTGAATACAGCAACGCGAACGTCACGGCCAGTACCGTTTGGAAGTACAGTTGCACCACGAACGTTTTGGTCAGATTTACGTGCATCGATACCTAGGTTAACAGCAACGTCAACACTTTCAGTGAATTTAGCAGTAGCTAGTTCTTTAAGAAGAGCAACAGCTTCGTTGATTTCGTACTCTTTAGTTACGTCAACTTTTTCGCGGATTACGCGCATACGCTTAGTTAATTTAGCCATTCTCAATTACCCTTCTACATTCAAGCCCATTGCACGTGCAGAACCTGCAATCGTGCGTACAGCTGCGTCCATATCAGCAGCAGTAAGATCAGGACGTTTAGTCTCAACGATCTCTTCTAGTTGAGCACGTGTTACTGTACCCACTTTTTCAGTGTTAGGACGGCCAGAACCAGACTTGATGCCAGCTGCTTTCTTAAGAAGGTAAGAAGCAGGTGGAGTTTTCATGTCGAAAGTGAATGAACGGTCGTTGTAAACAGAGATGATTACAGGAACCGGAGCGCCTTTCTCGATAGACTCTGTACGTGCGTTGAACGCTTTACAGAATTCCATGATGTTTACACCGTGTTGACCTAGTGCAGGACCTACTGGAGGACTAGGATTAGCCATACCAGCAGCAACTTGTAGCTTGATTAGAGCTTCAACTTTCTTTGCCATTTTAAATAACCTCGTTAGTTGGGTCTTTGCCTTGTGCGCGCGAGGACGCGTACTCAAGCGGCTTCCCAAATTAAAAAAATCTGTGCTTTTGTTATACCAGATAACAAAAGGCCGCTGATTATAGATTAACCAGCGGCCTTTTTCAATCTCTTCGAAAAGAAATTATTTGTCTTTTTCTACCTGACCAAATTCTAGGTCAACTGGCGTAGAACGACCGAAGATAAGAACAGACACTTTTAAGCGGCTCTTCTCATAATCAACCTCTTCAACTACACCACTGAAGTCTGCGAATGGACCATCGTTCACGCGTACCACTTCACCCACTTCAAATAATGTTGCAGGCTTAGGCGCTTCAGCATTTTCTTGAATACGGTTAAGAATACGGTCAGCTTCTTTTTTGCTGATTGGTGCTGGACGATCAGACGTACCACCAATGAAACCCATTACACGTGGCGTGCTGTTTACTAAGTGCCAGCTCGCATCGTTCATGTCCATTTCAACTAGAACATAACCTGGGAAGAACTTACGCTCAGATTTGCGCTTTTGACCAGCACGCATTTCAACTACTTCTTCAGTAGGGACTAGTACTTCACCAAAGCTATCTTCTAAGCCTTCGATCTTAATGTGCTCAATGATTGTTTGAGCAACGCGCTTTTCGAAACCCGAAAACGCTTGAATTACGTACCAGCGTAATTTCTTTTCTTTGTTCTCATCCGACATGGGATCAGATCTCCAATCCAGTTAAAAAGCCAACAATACGGAATAAAATGCCGTCTAAACCCCAAAGGATTAACGCCATTACCACTGTTGCTAGCATTACGATAAAAGTTGTATGCGTTGTTTCTTGACGCGTTGGCCAAACAACCTTGCGTACTTCAATTCTAGACTCTTTTGCAAAAGCAATAAAAGTACGACCTTTTTCAGTAGTTGCCAGTAGACCTAAAGCGGCTGCTACTGCAACAACAACACCTACCGCACGCACTAACACAGATAGGTCAGCGTACATGTAATTACCTACAACTGCACCTAATAGCAATGCAATTGATACTAGCCACTTAACCGTATCCATCGAGTTTGACGGAGTTTCTACATTCGTGCTCATAAAAAATTTACCTTAAATACAGACACAACGACCCTGCATATGGCAGGGTAAATCCATTAATCCAAATCTACAAATAAGCGAGAGGTTCATTGAACGGCCACATTATTTTAGGTTTAGACTAGCTGTATGAATTGGCAGGGGCGGCAGGACTCGAACCCGCAACCATCGGTTTTGGAGACCGCTGTTCTACCAATTGGAACTACGCCCCTGCAAAGTGGATGCCCATTATACTGACGAACAAAGCGAAAACAAGAGTAAAAGATGCGCAAATTTTAATTTTGTCAAATCTTGCTAAAATCTCACGTTATCAATGGTTATAAATCAAACAAAAATACTCGCGTATTTTAACGTTTATGCCAGCTGTAACAGATCACCATGATGAAAATCACACAATAACCAGATCTGCTCAAATGGATGGGTATCAGGAAAGTTTAATTGTGCCTGCACGTTTTTAAAATCACTGTAGTGCCAAATCGGGCTGGCGTTACGGATCAACAACCATGTGCGCTCTGATTGATAACTTTTCTTGGCTTTTTGATTTAATAACCGCCCTAATGCCACTTTGAGTTGCTGTTCAGACGGTGCTTGCGACATCACAGCTAATTCTCGTTGCATCGATAACGATAGCGGCCTACCTAGCACGGCCATGGCTTCGGTTTCACTGGCATATAAATGCGCCACTTCAATGTCGAGTTTTTGATCGCCTTGATAACAGCTGACATCGGGTTTTCGTGGTTCATTATGCCAGATATGGCGCATAGGGGTGCCATGCGCCTTTTCGTAACATTTTAAAAATAACTTGGCAGCTTCATGCTCAAGTTCTATTTTTTCTTGCTCGCTGTATCTATGCATCTAAAGTGTTATGAATATCTTTTAATAAGCCTGATGCGCCGAATCTGAATTGCGCTGGCGTCAAACTATCGCATTCGAACTTTTGTTCAGTAAGTCGTAAGTAAGCACTCGCATCATCCACTGTTCTTACACCACCGGCGGCTTTAAAGCCCACTTCTCGTCCTGACGCTTTAATTGCATCAAGCATAATTTCAGTTGCTTCTAAAGTGGCATTAACAGGCACTTTACCGGTGCTGGTTTTAATGAAATCTGCACCCGCTTCTATCGCTAGGATACTTGCTTTGCGAATAAGATCAGGTGCTTTTAGCTCACCGCTTTCTATGATCACTTTTAAACAAGCCCCATACTGAGCGCATAGCTGCTTGCTTTTTTGCACATACAACTTGGCATTCTCTAGCTCGCCCTGCATCACTTCTTTATAAGGGATCACTAAATCAATTTCGTCTGCGCCCTCTGATAAAGCTTGCTCTGTTTCAGCCAATACTGATTCTAATGACTGCTCGCCATCATAAAAATTTGTCACTGTTGCAACTTTTACAGACTGCCAGTTTCTTTGTCTCAGTTCATTTTTTACTAAGCCAACAAATTGTGAATAAACGCAAATGGCAGTTGGCAGACCAATCTCAGGGCGCACACTATTAAGCAATGCCAATATAGATTGCTCTGTGTCGTTTTCATTTAAAGATGTGAGGTCCATTAGGGACAATGCTTGTGCTGCATCTTGTTGTATTGTCATGGTACTTTCCCGTGTATGTGTAAGTCATTCACCTTAGTTAAGTGAATGTATTGCCTCAATCCTAGGGCATTTGTCCGCTAAAGACTCTGCTCAAAATCAAATTTACCTGTTTAGCATATCTCATAACCAAACATAATAAGCTAAATTAGACAGCTAAAACTTAGCTCAAGAGCTTGTAAATAAAGCCTTAAACCAAATCAAACCCCCTTCTATAACTTTTAGTTATATAGACTAGGTTTTAATTATTTTTTCCTGTTTCAAAGCCGCTATATTCTGCTGCTCTGTAATGTTCTGCACGATAAAAATAGCAGAATATGAATATAACTAAGGGGCAAATGGTGCAGTACTTACCAATTTTTACCAAACTTGATAACAAACCGGTGCTGGTTGTCGGCGGCGGTGATGTTGCACTTCGTAAAGCGCGTGCGTTTTTAAAAGCTCGTGCGGATGTAACCATTGTAGCCCCTGAATTCTGCAAAGAGTTACTCGAAGCCGAGCAAGATGGCGAAGTAACGCTTATTAAAGACTATTTTAATGAGTCTCACCTTACAGGCAAAATGCTTGTTATTGCCGCTACCGATGTTGAGTCTGTTAATAACACCGTATTTGAATTGGCAAACCAGCATAATATTTTCGTCAACGTGGTAGACGACCAGCCTAAGTGCTCGTTTATTTTCCCGTCTATAGTTGACCGGGATCCAATCACCATAGCGATTTCAAGTGCGGGTACTGCGCCTGTTTTAGCTCGACGTCTACGGGAGAAATTAGAAACCTTTATTCCACAGCACATTGGCCCATTAGCAACCTTAGTAGGCAGCTTCAGAGATAAGGTGAAAGCACGCTTTAAGCATTTCGCAGATCGCCGCCAATTTTGGGAAAACGTGTTCGATTCAAGTGTGGTAAGTAAAGTACAAGTAGGCGATACTGAGGCAGCGACCGAACAACTACACGAAATGCTAGATGCCAAAGCTGAGCCAGAAGGCGAAGTATATGTGATTGGTGCAGGCCCTGGCGATCCTGAGCTACTAACACTCAAAGCGCTTCAGCTTATGCAGCAAGCCGATGTTGTGGTGTATGACTACCTCGTCTCTGACGAAATCATGGATTTAGTACGCCGCGATGCAGATTTAATTTGTGTCGGTAAACGCCTTAACTACCACAGTGTTAAGCAAGAAGACACCAATCAGATGTTGGTCGACCTTGCGAAACAAGGCAAAAAAGTTTGCCGTATCAAAGGTGGCGATCCGTTTATTTACGGCCGTGGTGGCGAAGAAGTACAAGTACTGAAAGCCCACGATGTACGTTATCAAATCGTACCGGGCATTACTGCCGCAGCTGGGTGTAGCGCTTATGCAGGTATTCCTTTGACGCACAGAGATCATGCACAGGCAATCCAGTTTGTAACAGGTCACTGTAAAAAAGACGGCCAAGAATTAGATTGGCAAGGGCTTGCTAAACCTAACCAAACGTTGGCAATTTATATGGGCGTGATCAAGTCACCGCATATTCAGGCTAAATTACTTGAACACGGCCGCAGTGCTAACACCCCTGTGGCAATCGTTGAAAATGGTACCCGTAAGAATCAACGCGTGGTTAGAACCGAATTAGGTCAATTGGCCGAACAAATTGAGGCACATGAGATTGTCTCACCAGCACTTCTGATTATCGGAGAAGTAGCTGCTTTACATGAAGAATTAGCTTGGTTTGGGCAAAGTGCACAGATCAGCAGTTTTGCTCAGCCACTGACCGATGTGGCGTAACGATTTTATTTTTTAAGTAGGACGACGACAATGGCTTTAACACACCTTCAGCAATTAGAAGCTGAAAGTATAAAGATTATTCGCGAAGTCGCAGCCGAGTTTGAAAACCCAGTGATGCTTTACTCTATCGGTAAAGACTCATCGGTACTTTTACACTTAGCGCGTAAAGCATTCTTCCCAGCGAAAATTCCTTTCCCTCTACTACACGTAGACACAGATTGGAAATTCCGCGAGATGATCGAATTCCGTGACCGCTTAGCAAAAGAATATAACTTTGACTTAATCGTCCACAAAAACCCAGAAGGCATCGCCATGGGTGTGGGTCCGTTTACGCACGGTTCAGCCAAACATACTGACGTGATGAAAACACAAGGCTTAAAACAAGCACTAGACAAATACGGCTTTGATGCTGCTTTTGGTGGTGCGCGTCGTGACGAAGAAAAGTCACGAGCGAAAGAACGTGTGTACTCATTCCGTGATAAGCACCACCGTTGGGACCCTAAAAACCAACGTCCTGAGCTTTGGAACACCTACAACGGTCAGGTTAATCCAGGCGAATCAATCCGTGTATTCCCACTGTCTAACTGGACTGAGCTAGACATTTGGCAATACATCTACCAAGAAAATATCGAAATCGTGCCATTGTACCTTTCTGAAAAGCGTCCAGTTGTTGAGCGCGACGGTACGTTAATCATGGTTGACGATGAGCGTATGCCATTAAACGAAGGCGAAGTGCCTGAGATGAAATCTGTGCGTTTCCGTACATTAGGCTGTTACCCACTAACCGGTGCGGTTGAGTCAGAAGCAAACACACTGACTGGCATCATCGAAGAAATGTTGCTTTCTACCTCTTCTGAGCGTGAAGGCCGAGTAATTGACCATGATTCATCAGGCTCGATGGAGAAGAAAAAACGTGAGGGGTATTTCTAATGTCTACGGCAAATGAAGTAAGAGAATTAGGTATCGACGCTTATCTAGCGCGCCAACAAGACAAAAGCCTTTTACGCATGATGACTTGTGGTAGCGTAGATGACGGTAAATCAACGCTTATCGGTCGTCTATTACACGACAGCCACCAAATTTATGAAGATCAGCTGGCCGCACTTCATAAAGACAACGAAAAAGTGGGTAATGCAGGTGAAGAGCTAGACTTAGCACTACTGGTTGACGGTCTTCAAGCTGAGCGTGAGCAAGGTATTACCATTGATGTTGCGTATCGCTATTTCTCAACAGCGAAGCGTAAGTTCATCATTGCTGACACCCCAGGACACGAGCAATACACTCGTAACATGGTAACGGGTGCATCTACGAGTGACTTGGCTATCATCTTAGTTGATGCGCGCTACGGTGTGCAAATTCAAACTAAGCGTCATAGCTTTATCTGTGACTCATTAGGTATCAAGCAGTTCGTTGTTGCCATCAACAAGATGGACATCGTGGACTTTGACGAAGCCGTATTTGAGAAAATCAAAGCTGACTATTTGAAGTTTGCTGAGCAGTTAAACGTATCTGACATCAAGTTTGTGCCTATGTCAGCACTTAAAGGTGACAACGTCGTAACGCGTTCTGAGCACACACCTTATTACACTGATAAGCCATTGCTTGAGCTACTTGAAGATTCTCCAGCAGCAGAGGCGAACACTGACTTTGAAGCGCGCTTCCCTGTTCAGTATGTGGTTCGTCCAAACCTTGATTTCCGTGGCTTCCAGGGCACATTAACATCGGGCTCACTAACGGTTGGTCAAGCGGTTAAGGTATTACCATCTGGCAAGCAATCTAGCATCAAAGAGCTAGTGACCTTTGACGGTAACTTAGAGCAAGCGCAAACAGGTCAAGCATTCACAATTACATTAAACGATGAAGTTGATGTAAGCCGTGGTGATGTGATCGTGCCTGCTGACTCAACAGCTGCTGTAACAAACCAAGTACAAGCAAAACTTGTGTGGATGCACGAAGAGCCATTAGTGCTAGGCAAGAGTTATAACTTCAAGCTAGGTAGCAAAAACACTGCTGCTATCGTGAAGAAGATTGACCACACGATTGATGTAAACACTTTAGAGCAAGGTCAAGCTGACAGCCTACAGTTAAACGAAATTGCGATTGTGACGCTGGAGCTGACTGAAAGCATTGTGGCTGATGTATATCGCAACAACCACGAAACTGGCGCATTCATTCTGATCGACCGTCTATCAAACCTGACGATTGGTGCAGGCATGATAGAAGCACTGCTTTCAGAGCAAGCAACGCAACACTCAGAGTTTAGTGACTTTGAAGTTGAGTTTAATGCCCTAGTTCGCAAGCACTTCCCGCACTGGCAAGCGCTTGACATTACCAAGCTTAAATAAGCTGTTTATTACCTTATGAAATTCGTAATGCACGTAGGCGGCAAGCAAATGAGACCAATGAGCATAGTTAGCCTATGTGATTTGGCGAATGCGCGAAGCCAACAACCGTGCATTGTGAAGGACAACGGGTAAGTGCCTGTTATGTGGAGCTAAAGCTAGATGTACGAACAGATCATATTAACAGGCATTATGCTGGCATTGGTGGGTTGCCTTTTTGGCACTCGCCTAAATCCAGCTTGGTTATTTGTTGGTGCCATTGGCACCGGCTATTTAACTGGTCTCATTGAGTTAGAAGAGATGTTAGCAAACTATGCTAACCCATCTCTTATCACCCTTATTCTGTTGATCTTGGTGTCGATTGCCATCGAGAAAACAACCCTAGTGCAAGGTCTTGCACAATCGTTAGCAAAAGGCAGTCTTTCTAAATCAGTGATGAAGCTTGGCTTATCGACTGCGTTTTTATCGTCTTTTACTAATAATACCGCAGTGGTGGCGTCGTTAATTTCAGCGATAAAAGACAGCCCAACCCACTCGCCTTCCAAATTATTATTACCGCTGTCTTATACCGCCATTTTAGGGGGGACTTTAACCCTTATCGGCACCTCTACAAATTTAATCGTCAATGGTTTTGCCGTCGAAGCAGGCATGCAACCATTGGGCTTTTTTGATTTTACTTTAGTAGGCCTAGGCGCACTCAGTGTCGGCCTGATCACCATTATCGTGCTACTAAAGTATTTACCTGATCACGGTAAACAAGACCAAGAAGTGGTGCCTTTTTACCTTGAAGGCAAAGTCGAAGCTGGTTCAAAACTGATTGGCCGCACCGTAGAAGAAAACGGTCTGCGTGATTTAAAAGATTTATTCTTAGCGGAAATCATTCATGGTGACCGCCGTATTTGTGCCGTGACACCTCAGCAAGTTATTCAACAAGGCGACATCTTATTGTTTGTTGGCGATATAAAATCAGTGCCTTTATTACAACGTTTTGATGGTTTGAAAATCGTCCATGACAAGCATGAAAAAGACGTTGAGCATTTAGTCGAGGTGGTGATCAGTCAGTCATCTCGCTTTGTTGGTAAAACTGTCAAAGAAGTACGTTTTCGCGAACAAGTACATGCAGCCGTTATTGCCATCCGCCGTGGTCATGACCGCCTGCAAGGTGGTTTAGGGCAAGTGCGCTTACAGGCCGGTGACTCTCTTATTTTAGCACCGGGCTCAGAGTTCTATCAGTTACCTAATTTAAAGCGTGAGTTTGTTTATATTTCAGGCCTTGATTTACAGACCCACCTGAAGCCGAAAAAGTCTAATTTAGTATTAGCGGGTTTTGTGGCCGTTATCGGGCTAAGCATTTTTGATGTGGTACCACTGGTTAAAGGGTTACTGGTATTTTTAATCGCGCTATTTGCGATGGGCGCAGTAAAAGTGACAGAGCTAAAACGTCGCTTCCCGATTGAACTACTTGCCATTGTTGGAAGTGCCATTGGTTTGGCCAAGCTCATGATAGACACAGGGCTGGCATCACAAATATCAGATGCTCTGTTTTATCTGCTTGGCGACTTCGGTCCATATGGCGCTTTTATCGCTATTTTTGTGATGACCGTGATTTTCACGGAACTCATTACCAATAACGCAGCGGCAGCGCTTTCTTTCCCAGTGGCCTTTGCACTCGCCATTGGTTTTGATGTGAGCCCATTACCTTTTGTGATGGCTGTGGCATTTGGCGCATCGGCGAGTTTTATTTCACCATTTGGCTATCAAACCAACCTCATGGTGTACAGTGCAGGTAACTACCGTATTAAAGACTATGTTACGGTCGGCTTACCGCTTTCAATTATTTATTCAATCACGGTGTTGACCTTAATACCGCTGGTTTTCCCTTTTTAAATAGGTGATGCAATGGATGAAAATATCGTTTGGCATAACTATGCCGTAAACAAGTCACAACGCAGCGAGCAAAAAGGTCACAAACCAGTGATTTTATGGTTCACCGGTTTTTCAGGCTCAGGTAAAAGTACCGTTGCAGGCGCACTAGAAAGTGCCCTTCACCAGCAAGGCGTGCACACTTACCTGCTTGATGGCGACAACGTGCGCCATGGTTTATGCAAAGACTTAGGCTTCAGCGATGAAGACCGCGTCGAAAATATTCGCCGTGTTGGTGAGCTAAGCAAGCTTATGGTAGACGCAGGACTTGTGGTACTCACCGCGTTTATTTCGCCATTCCAAGCTGAGCGCGACATGGTACGTAACCTTGTCGGTGACGGTGAATTCATCGAAGTCTTTTTAGATACGCCGTTAGATGTCTGTGAACAACGCGATCCGAAAGGCTTATACAAGAAAGCACGAGCCGGTGAAATTAAGCACTTCACTGGCATAGATTCAGACTACCAAGTGCCTGTTAATCCTGAGATCCGCATCGATACCAGCGCGAATAGCCTTGAACAATCAGTACAACAACTGGTAGCGTATCTGAAAGACAAGCAAGTAATTGGATAAGTAATGAATCAAACGGATCTGTTAGAAGAAATTTTACAACTGAGCGTTGAAGCAGGCGATGCCATTATGGGCATCTATGCGAAAGACTTTAACGTTGAGTACAAAGAAGATGAAAGTCCAGTGACCGATGCGGATCTGGCTGCGCACAAAGTCATTGCGGCTGGCTTGCAACAACTTACCCCTGATATTCCGGTATTAAGTGAAGAAAGTGCAGGTATTGATTGGGCAACACGTCAAACTTGGAACGAGTATTGGCTAGTCGACCCAATTGATGGCACCAAAGAATTCATTAAAAAGAATGGCGAATTCACCGTTAATATCGCGCTTATCAAAGCTGGCAAACCTATTTTAGGTGTGGTGCACGCACCCGCTTTAAATGTCAGTTACCTTGCAGCAGAAGCCGTAGGTGCATTCAAGCAATGCGACGAAGCACGTATAGAACTCAAAGTCACTAAGAAAACCAATACAGGCCTTATCAAAGTAGTTGGCTCTCGCTCACATCCATCGCCTGATTTAGCCGCTTATCTTGAGCAATTTGATGATGTCGAAATGGTACCGAAAGGCAGCTCTCTAAAGCTTTGTTTAGTCGCAGAAGGTGAAGCAGATGTTTATCCGCGTTTAGGCCCAACATCTGAGTGGGATACAGGTGCAGGTCATGCTGTGGCAGAAATTGCAGGTGCGACCATTACCCAAGTTGATGGTTCTGCACTGACATACAATCAAAAAGAAAGTTACCTTAATCCTTACTTTATTGTATCGAGATTAGAGGCTTAAACGTACTTGCTGAACTTATATAAAGAGTAACTTGAACAAACTAAATAAAAAAGCGAAGCACTTTTGAGTAAGGCTTCGCTTTTTTTAGTTGTGTTAGACAACAATCCTATTAAATTCCGTAAAGCACCTGCATCGCTTTGTAGTCCACCCCAAATGTTTGCTGAGCCCAACGGTTCACAAAATCATTATTTGGTTCTATCTGGGCACAGCGTAATGCTTGCTCGGCGACAAATGACAGATTAACCATAGAGCAATACCTTTGCTGCCAAAGCTTATTCAGGTCACCACTAAAGTCAGCACTTAATTGCGTTAAATGCTGCTCAAACTTTTGCACCTGATTGAGATAGTCAGCACTGAGCGGAGTGACATCAGCTTCTGCAAACTCAATATTATGACTACGGGTGAGATTATCATAAGAGCCTGATTCATTATTCGATAAACGCAGTCCCAGTAAGTTACCTGAATAGCTTACATTCACTGAATAGGTTTCTTGATGCTCTTTTAACTGATAAGCAAATGCCTTTTCGACATCTGTCGCCAGCTTGTTATTTGCATCTTTTGGATCAGGCTTTAGTTCAGTTACTACATATCGCTTTTCAATCTGTCGGTAAGACGTTTGCTTACGATATTGTACTTTACCGTCCAAAGTAAGAGGCAAAGTGGCAGTGCCTGTGTGACTAAACCACGGACTAGACTGAAAGGCTTGCTCAAGCTCTGCCTGTGTATTATTCAACGCATAGCGATGAGCCTGTGCATTAGGTGTTTTAAAGCGTTCACGCTTACTCACTTTCAAACCAGTAAAACGAGATTTATCTGATTTATCTACTGTTAAGCTCACAGGCTGTTGCCAAAGAGCACAGTATCGTTGCGTCAACTCATGTAAATAAAAACGCTGACCTTGCACTTGCTTTGCCAGAGCTAAGCATTGCTGTTTACCGGCTTTATTTAAAGTGTCTCTGTATTGCTGTAATTCACCTGTAAGCTGTGCATTGGCAATTAAATTACGATACTCATGCTCAAACCACTTAAATGGATCTGGTTGCGATAAATTGGCAAGTTGTTTGGCTTCGGTTTTCAACCACCCTTCTACGGCTAGCACTTCTTCACGCTGAGTCGCAGCCTGCGCCCCCATGGTCTCAACATGCCATTGGTTTTGACTAGCCAACAATGACTCTAGTTTACTCGCTGCACCTCTATAATTCGCGCCCAAGCGCAACATGCGCACTTCAATCAAACCTCGGTCGATGATTTTACTGCGCGTTTCAGCAAGGCGCTGTTTTGCTTCTACGTCTTCAGGGTCCTCTAAAAGCGCTTTTTCGTAGAACTCTGCAGCCTGTTGGTACATGCCTTTACCATACAGCTTGTCACCTTTCTCAACCAAACTAGTACAGGCTGAGAGCATCAGCGCAGCCACCAGCCCGATAGATATCTGTGATATTTTCATTCTCTTCCCTTTACTCTAGCCAAACTCATCGCTAAAAATCGTTCTTTGCATCGCAATATATATCAGCCTAAATTGAATGCCCAGTTTAACTGACTATGGCTAACCTTCGTTGAGCACACAATGAACTGGCATCATCTTTGTTCAATGGACGACTCATATAGTATCCCTGAGTTTGTTGACAATGTAATTTCACCAGCACATCTAATTGCTCGGATTGCTCAATACCTTCGGCAGTCACAACCAAATTAAAACTCTTTGCAATTGCACAAATGGCTTCAATTAATTGTCTTGGTTTTTCGCCACTTTCTATCCCTTCGATAAATGCTCTATCTATCTTTAGACCATCAACGGGTAAATGATTTAAACGTGCCAAGCTTGAATAGCCAGTGCCAAAATCATCAATGTAAATACCAAAGCCTTGTTCATGCAGTACTTCGAGCGGCTCAACAAGATTGTCTTCGGTTGCCATCATTGCCGACTCTGTTAATTCAATCTTAAATTGCTCAGGATTAAGCGCAGAGTGGGTAAACTGCTGGGTCAACCAAGCCATAAATTGCGGGCTCTGTAACTGTAACGGTGAGACATTAACACTCATAAAAATATTGCTGCCACTATGTTGCGTCATAAACGCCATGGCTTTTGTAAACACCCACTGACCTAACATAGTGATCTTGGCGCACTCTTCTGCAATTGGAATGAACTCTGCGGGGCTAACAAAACCCAAGCTTGGACTTTGCCACCTAAGCAAAGCCTCAAAGCCTTTTAATGCTTTGCCACGTTGGCAAAAGATCGGTTGAAAGTTTAAAGACAGCTCTAGATCTAAATTGATATCTTGCAGTGCTCGCTCAATCTCAATTTTGCGCGCAGCCTGACATGCAATATCTCGGGTATAAATATGAAACGCATTCTTACCGCGTTTCTTCGCCTCATACATCGCAATATCCGCATCATGTAACAGTTTTTCAGCTTTAACATTAGTACAAGGCGTTGTGAATGTGCGCACCCCAATACTGCCACTTACGCTATGAGTATGCTGTTTATAAGTAAATGGCTTACGGATCTCAGATAACATGTCTTCTAAAATCCCTTCCAATGGCCGCTCTAGTCGCTGTAGGTCAAATAACACAGCAAACTCATCGCCACCAAGTCGAGCAATGTCTGCAAAGCTGCCCAACAATAACTGCATACGCCCAGCAAATTCCACCAGCAGTTTATCGCCAGCTAAGTGACCTAAGGTATCGTTTATGAGTTTAAATCTATCTAAATCGATATAGAGCAGGATGAAAGTTTTACCTATACTCTCTCTGGCTTCATCAACCAATTTTAAGAAGGCTAATCTGTTTAGTAAGTCAGTTAGACTGTCATGGCGAGCTTTATACTTAAGCTGCTCGTTAAACAGCTTATCTTGGGTGATATCGGTGATCCTGCCCTCGTATAACACCGCATCAGGGTGGTGCAGCCAGTGCCCACTCTGCCTTAACCAAATCGTACCATGCTGCTCACTGCGCGCGAGCCAATCTAACTCTTTATGCTGCTGTTTATCAGCAACCACTTGCTGCCACAAAGCCTTCACTTCGTCATCGAGTATGTAGTCTTCTAGTGCGGTCCCATCTAGAGGTTTATTTTCGTCTATTAGTAACCGCTTAAATGCAGGGTTAGCCTCAATAATCTGACCTCGATGATTGAGTACGAATAACCCTTCCCGGCTATTCAAAAACAAACTTTTGTATTTTCGTTCTGCCACGACTTGCTGTTGCAATGCCTGTAAGCGCTTGTCTGATTCTCGCAAAACTTTTTGATTGGCTTGATCTAAGCTTGCCGTGCGTTCAATGACCAGATTATTAATGGTCTGATTTCGGCTTGCCAATGCTTTTAGTTGTAACCAAACTAAAACTCCGCAAATACTCGCAACGATCACAAAGCCGATAATGATGAGTTGACGACTCACTAAAAGGTTAGAGCTCAACTGCTTTTTAGTATAAAGCTGTAAAGTTAAGGTTTGACCGTAAAAATCAACATCCCTAGTCACCTTAGGGGACAAGGTGGCTAAGTTAAAGTTATTTTGCCAATCACTATTAAATACCGCTCGTTCTTCTACTATTACTCGCACATGCTGCTTTGTATTTTGATATACCTGACTAAACAGACCCTCTAAAAGTAAAGACAACTCGAAACTTAAGCCTATCGCTGTTTGTAATTCAAACTCCTGTGGTCTCGGCAGCAACAAGCTCCATTTATCACTATTACGCCAACTGAGCGCTTGTAATGTTTGACTAGCATATAAATGATGACTGAATGCTGGCTTTGTCGCAGTACTTTCACCTAATGTATGACCATATTCAGACAGCGGCGCTGCATTAACGATAGTGAAAAAGTGGTTATCTGCAGCAAGCGATTCTGGTATTTGCACTCTAAAGTCAAACGACCCCCTTTGCTGATAAAGCCGCTCTACTTGCGAAACTTGCGCCTTAGTGATGTCATGATAGACCTCTAAACTAATCGGCAACTCGCTGTTTGAGAGTTGCGAATGAGCAACTTGATGAAATAGAGATTGTGTTGAGGTCGCCGGTAAAAAGGCATCAATGGCATAGAGCAGATGGCCTAACTGGTCGAGTTTTGAATTAAGCTGGTATTCATATTGAGTGAGTTGCAGTTCAGCACTTTGCTTTTCTTGTTTATGGTAATAGTCATTTAAAACCACCCCAATGTAGGCCATTAAGCAAATAAACAGTACACAATAAATGGTACCTGATTGAAAGGGCGAGCGAAGCAAAGAAATAAATCGGGTCACTATAGACATCGTATAAAAAAGCACTGTATCCTATATGGAACCGATAATAATTCTTATTTGCAATGAAGAAAAGCTTTCTTTTAATTTTATCCCTTTTAATGGGACAAACAACGGCTGTATACGCTCAATCTCCGCAAATTAACATTTATTCATTTAGAAAGTATGAGTTGATCAAACCAGTATTGACCCAATTTGAAGCCGAATCAGGTATCAAGGTGAACTTAGTTAATGGTAAATCAAAACGACTACTTGCTCGCTTAAAGCAGGATGGGGCAGACTCTCAAGCAGATGTCATTTTAAGTTCTGATCTAGCACAACTACACAATCATAAAGATTTATTGCAACCGATAGAAAACAGGCAAAGGTGGCAAAATATTGCTGATGAACTTTACGATGAGAATGGGTATTGGGTCAGTATTTCAATGCGCACGCGTGCATTGTTCAGTCTGACCGAAAACACATCGCAACCGATCCCAAATTCATTTGCACAGTTAAAGCAAACAGGCTATCAAAGCTCGCTATGTATTCGTGATTGGCAACATAACTATAATGCAACCTTAGCCGCGGCACTACTGACAACAAGCAATGCAAAAGATAGTGATTGGTTAAAGCTCGGCAATAAATTGTTAGCCAAGCGACCAAGTGGTGGAGATCGCGACCAGTTACGCGCCCTAGCCCAAGGGCATTGTAAACTTGCTTTCGCCAACCACTACTATTGGCACATGATGAAACGCGCTGATAATAAGCGTGACCAAATGCTGGCTAAAAAGCTCAGCATTCATTTCTTACAAACCGAAGACGGCCTCACACCGGTTTCTACCACCACGGCCGCCATAGCAAAACACGCCCCGAATAAACAAAACGCGGAGCAATTTATCGCTTTCTTATTGACGCAAAAAGCCCAAGAGATTTATGCACAAAGTCTACACGAGTTTCCAGTATTGAATGGTATGATGGCCAGCCATGTGCCTTTCAAGCCCAATCTACCAGCCATAAAACAAGGGCTGATACGCTTATCTGATGCCAACAAACTATTGGCAAAACATTAATCAGCAAATATCGCCTGCAGATCACAATTGAATAAGCTAAACGAATAGGTGCGGTGCCCTAATACTTCATAGGTCACCGCTGGTTTGTAACCCTGCAACGTTCTAACTTGATGTTGTTTAGCTTGATAGGCTTGCTGTTGATATGTGCCATCATCAAAGTGCCTTCTGAGTGTCAGAAATGGTTCGCTAAACTCCCACTCTAACTTTAGACCTTTTATATCAACTGGGCTGTTCATCGCCGTCCATTGCCCGTTGGTTTTGATATGTATTTGAAAGTCTTGATCACCACAGTTATGGGCAAACAATAATTCAGGCAATACCCGCTCTGAGTAAGTACTCGGAAAGTAGAGGCCTAGGTTGCCTTTCGTATAATAGTGGCCTGTTTGACTAAATACTTGGCTGTCAAATCTTTCAAAACCCAAGCCTTTGACAATACGTTCAACATTTTGAATATACGCCTCGGTCACATCACCCGGAAAGTACAGTAAATGTGGCGTATTATATTTATCTGGAGTAGTAAGCTCAGTAAATTCATAGCTTATTTTCTGTTGCTCAAATTGTTGTTTTAATTGAAAGCGCTGTGTATCGGATAAACCTTCATGATAGATATGCACAACCGGCTGTTGGCAAGCTGAAAGCGCTAGCAAACCAATAACAGAAGTAGACAGGTGTTTTAAATTCAATGGACTGGCTCCGTGCCTATTTTTTAGGCCAGCCTACAAAATATGTCCCTGAACTGTCAATTACAAAGATCAGTGCACCTTTGAAAGCCAAATTTGAACTGCAGTACGTGGGTACAAGACTTCTTTAAACAATTTATGCTGTTGATGCTCTAGGCCCTTTTCATGACTAGGTAAGCCTGCCAGCACTTTATTGTGATGAGCATTAAATCGCGCAACTAAATTTACACCTTTTTGTTGCACCCGCTCTTTAGACTGCATTAAATGCATCCTTACATCATCAGCGGTCATTAGCCCTGTGGCATCAAGGTTCATTAGCTCTCGCTTTAACTGACTTCTTACACCCATATTCACCCTACTCCTAACTGTTTAAAAGCGATGCGCAAGTTACCTGTTATTTGCTGCAGAAAAATGACAAGCGCAATAAAACTTAAGACCGAGTCGCTCGCGAAAAAGTTTCGTCATTCACCTCAACTAAGCGTTATACCAATCCTCTTAATTAAGTGTTCTATTTTGAGGCAAGGAAAGCTTGTCGATAACGAGGCGAAAATTTTGCTATTTAGTTATTCTAAATGAGAGATTTTTAACGTGGTTAGCGGCAGCTTTAGTCCCTCAAAATGATTAAGTATTATTGAGGATTGGTATTATACTGTCGCAAAGACGACTTTTAAGGTTAGCAATATGTCTGAATACGAACCTGAATACATTGAAATTGAACTAGAAGAAGAGCCAATAGAACTCTGTAACCTATTAAAAGTGCTAGATTTGGCCGAAACTGGCGGGCAAGCAAAACAGTTGATCGCCGATGGTTACGTAGGCGTTAACATGGAGCTATGCACCGTTAAGCGCAAAAAAATGTACTCTGGTGACAGCTTACATTTTAATGGTGAAGATTTTTTACTAACCTTGGCTGAAGGTGTTACACCTGCAGTAAAGACAGAACCGGCGCCACCGAAAGAAGAAGCTCCAACTAAACGCAAACGTAGTCGTAGCCGCAAGAACAAAAAAGACAGCGATACTGGTCGCCGCCCTATCTCTTTTGGTTAACAACCCAAATAAACAGGTAAGAAAGATGGCTATTTGGTACCACCCGATCACACTTGAACTATGCCAAAAACTGGATGCAGGGTTGCATGGCAAAGGCTCCCTGATGAAAACCTTAGGGATCGAAATTTCTGAAATTGGTGATGACTACCTAGTTGCCACTATGCCTGCAACAGCCGGTCATCATAACCCAATCGGTATGGTGCATGGTGGTGCAAATGTGGCGCTTGCAGAAACCGTAGCCAGTTACGCCGCTAATTTCGCTGTCGATTTTGAACAATTTTATTGTGTCGGCCAAGAGATCAATGCTAATCACCTCAAGGCATCTCGCAACGGTACATTAACTGCAACGGCAAAACCGCTGCATTTGGGCAAACGCACCTCCGTATGGGAAGTAAAAATCACCAACGCAAAAGGTGAGCTATGCTGTATTTCTCGTATGACAGCAGCGGTTATTGAGCGCGCAAACAAACTGCCTCTTTAGCAACGCATCAATTTTTACTGTGCTTTATTTGATTTAGCACAACAATATCTAGCATAGTTTATCGCGCATTACGTTTTTACCAGTTAGGCTCTAAATATCCTCATCAGATTGTGTATTTGGAGCCTAGCATGACAAATCAAGCGCAAATTAAACTCCTTAAAGTATTTATCGTGATTGGTTTATTCCTGATAGTGACAGGCCACTTTATTATCAGCAAAGAATGGCTTGCACATATGGGCCCACTCGGTTTCATCATAGGCGCCGCTTGCATTGCGATAGGCTTAATTTGCTCATTACCGACTAAGATTTATCTGACGATTCTGTTAATGAAAAGAGAAGAGCCACACTAATCACTGACAGCACACCGAACTGCTTGTTAAACTCATGACATATTAAGTTAAGAGCATGATGTTTTGGATAAAGTAGAAACCTTAGTGATTGGCGCTGGCGTCGTGGGTTTAGCAATCGGTGCTGAGCTTAGCAAGTCACAAAATGTCTTGGTAATTGAACAAAACGCACATTTTGGTGAGCATACTTCAAGCCGTAACAGCGAAGTCATTCATGCCGGTATTTATTACCCTGAAAATAGTTTAAAAGCGTCGCTCTGTGTGCAAGGTAAAGCACACCTTTATAAACACTGCCAAGCATTTCATGTGACCGTCAAACCTATTGGTAAAGTATTAATTGCACAAAATCATGATGAAGCAGAAAAGCTCGAAGCCATACGCCTACAAGCACTTAACAATGGCGTTGATGATTTAGTCTGGCTTTCAAAGCAAGCACAAAAAAACTATGCACCAGACCTTAATCTATGCGAGGCGCTCTACTCTCCTTCTACAGGCATTATTGATAGTCACCATCTGATGTACTCTTTTATTACACAGATTGAGCAAAACCAGAGTCTATATGTTGCGAACACGCGTTTTATAAAAGCCACACCTGATGAGACTGGATTTGTTGTCTATTTACTCTGTGACGGCGAAGAAATGCAATTGCATTGTAAAAACTTAATCAATACCGCTGGGCTATTCGCACAAGATGTCGCTCGCCATATCGAAGGAGTCAATGATACTTTAATTCCCGAGCTACATTACTGCCGAGGGCAATACTTTACTTATCAGGGTAAACACCCATTTAAGCACCTTATTTATCCTATACCTGAACAACATGGCCTTGGGATCCACGCAACCCTTGATATGGCCAATCAACTCAAGTTTGGCCCAGATACCGAGTTTATCGATAGTCTGAATTATCAAACTGACGCGACACAAAAAGCCAAATTTGTGTCTGCGATAAAACGCTACTGGCCCAATTTAGATGAAACCAAGCTGCATTGTGACTATGCGGGAATTCGCCCTAAGCTCACTTTAAGCGGCCAGCAAGATTTCGTCATTCAAACTGAGCTACAACATGGTATTACTGGCTTAGTGAATTTATTTGGTATTGAATCCCCAGGACTCACCGCGAGTATGGCCATTGCAAAACAAGTGGCTCACATTCTGATACAACAAGATTGCTAGGCTAATCCTCTTTTGAGATAGTAAATAAAAACCACTAATTCATTTACCATGAGCGCTTCTTCACATTTATTGTTTTTCTTCTCCTCACTGGGCGCATTCAATGGCCTGCTGTTAGCGCTGTTTCTACTTCTAAAGAAAGATAAGCAAGCGACTGATAGTTGGTTGGCTATATTGCTGATTTTACTGAGTGTTAGAATTGGTAAGTCGGTGGCGTTTTACTTCACACCTACATTAGATAAGAGCATTTTACAGCTGGGTTTGACTGCTTGCCTGCTGATTGGCCCTTGTATCCTTGCTTATATTGCACAATCGACTCTAAATAACTTAATTATGAGGCGACTCACAATCACACTGAGCTGCTTTACTGTTGCAACAGTGATCATTGGCATACTCTTCCCTTATCAGCATTATCTAGAGCTATGGCAATATTGGATCTACCGCGGTTCGAGCTATTTATGGCTAATTAGTTTAGTCGTAGCGACTGTCATGTACGCTCGAAAAAGCACTCACAAATTAGCGCTATCAAAGCAATTATTAACGCAACAACCTGTTGTTGTGTTAGCGGGTAGCTGGCTAATTTGGGCGGCCTATTTCACCGCCTCTTATACTTCTTATATTATGGGGGCATTAAGCTTTTCACTGGTGTTATATCTTACCCTGCTATTGGCACTTAAATCGAAGTGGCATGAGAAGGCGTCGACCACGCAAAGCAAGTATCAAAATAATAAACTCAGCACCGAACAAGCTACCCGCTTCTCAAACTTACTCAATAATTTAATTGCGACTGAGCAGGTTTATTTAGACCCGCAACTTACTCTACCAAGACTTGCCAAGCGCATGGGCATCACTCACACTCAGCTCTCTCAATTACTCAACGATCACTACCAAATGAACTTTAAGCAGTTCATTAATACACAACGCATAACCAAAGCAAAAGAAAGTTTGAAAGCTTATCCAGAGATGCCTGTAGAAGAAGTTGCAGAGCGATGCGGTTTCAGTGCGTCATCGACGTTTTACAGCACCTTTAAACAACAAACAGGAATGACCCCAAACCAATATCGCACTGCTGAAATATAATTTAGGACTCTTAGAATATAACCTAGCTTATTGTTATATATGAATATAATTTAATTTTGTGCCGAACATTACTTTTGGAGCACAAAATATGAAATGGTTACGATTGCTTTTTATCGTTTGGTTTTTTACACCTATCCTCAGTTCGGCAAATGGTTACCCAGATGATGACTTGGCAGTAAGGCAAGTTATTCAAAACTATCTTGATGGCACAAGTAACGCGGATCCAACATTAATAAAGTCGGCTTTTCACCCGCAGGCACAGTTATTACTTAACCACAGTAAAAAATCTTTTTGGCAAGTATCAGCGTCTGAATACGCGAGTTGGTTTAGTAAAAAATCAAAGTCCAGAGATGGCTATTTATTGTCGCTAAAAGTAGACGGTGATACGGCGGTCGCTAGAGCCAAAATCACCACTTACGAGCCAGTGAAACAGTACGTTGATCAGTTTCTACTAAAAAGATTTGATGATAAGTGGCTAATCGTCAGTAAAACAGCCAGCCACATTGAAACTGAAGAAAACAAAAAGCAACTTAAGCTCGCTGCGGGTAAGCGCGTGTTGTTTATTGCCTCAAGTGCAGACTTTCATGGTGATTCAAAACTGGCAACAGGCACCAGCTTTTCAGAACTCGTTCATGCCTACGATGTATTTATCAAGGCAGGTTATCAAGTTGACTTTGTAACCCCGAAAGGCGGTCAATTACCACTTGCGTACATCAATACCTCAGATCCTATGCATCGTAAATATATCTACGATCGAGACTTTATGTATGCGCTTGCTAACACTGCAAAGCCAGAGCAAATCGATGCCAGTCAGTATTTAGCCGTGCACTATGTTGGTGGTGGTAATGCCATGTATCAGGTCGCTGAAAATAAAGTACTTCAGAAAATTTCAATGCAGGTATATGAACAAAACCAAGGCATAGTGTCATCGGTGTGTCATGGCACTGCGGGCATTGTGAATTTAAGATTGAGTAACGGCGAGTATTTAGTGTCAGGTAAAACTATCAGTGGTTACCCTATTGCTTTTGAAAAAACCGATGCCGCTTATTACCAAGAGTTTCCTTTTGAAATCGAAACGCTCATAAAGCAAAGAGGTGGCGCATTTAAGTATGGTGAACGCAATCAGTCTTATGTTGAAATTGATGGCAGAGTGATAACTGGCACTAACTTTCAGTCATCGCAGGCTGTCGCAGAAGCTATGGTGGACGCTTTAAATAAGTTGTAGATCTAATACAAGTGCCATAGTTATGGCACTTGATTTTTCATCGTCTGAGAAACCTATTAGTTCCACATACCTGAGCGTGAGTACATGTACTCGGCATCTGCACACCAATTTACATCTGCCCATGTGTAATCTTTATAATAAATTTTATCTACACATGCTGTCATGTAACCTTCCTCTAGCTGATATACGTCTACGACACACGATGTACCTGTACATTTACTCGCACTTGAGCGGTCATAAATACCACTGAACGTCCAATCAACGCGCGCAACTTCTTTTGTCGTATTCACCTTAAATGCAACTTTTGGAGAGAAATTTGGATAAGTTTCACTACCAAAACATCTATTCTGCGTGTAGTTGTCATATTTCATTGTATCTACATAGCAAGAAACAGAGTTAGCGAAGGTATTTGTTGAGAATAGGCCTACTACAAGCGCCATCAAAGCGATTAGTTTTTTCATCTTAATTTTCCTTATTAATTTTTAGTTTTGCCCAAAACTGAGCGAGAAATAACCTAGCATCTTAAAAACCAAAAATAAACACCTTATTTACATTAATTAAACACCAAATAAACCTTACTCTTTCTCGGTGTTTATCTATCATTTTTAAAGCTACACTCTTTAAAATTAATTACATTGAGAGAAGATATCATGATCGAACAAGGCCAAGCTCTACCTAATGTTGTGCTAACAGAACTGACTGCTGATGGCATACAAAACCACCAAGTGACTGAATTATTTGCAGATAAAAAAGTGGTTTTATTTGCCGTGCCAGGCGCCTTCACACCAACTTGCTCTGCTGCTCACCTACCTGGTTATGTGGTACTTGCAGATCAAATCAAAGCAAAAGGCGTTGATATTATTGCCTGTGTGTCTGTAAACGATGCATTTGTAATGAAAGCCTGGGGCGAAGCACATAATGCCAGCGAGCTAATGATGTTAGGTGATGGCGATGCGGCATTCACTAAAGCCATTGGTCTAGATAAAGAAACTGGCAGTTTTGGCGGTGTGCGCTCGCAGCGTTATGCCATGATCATTGACAATGGCGTGGTGACTGAGCTTTCAGTAGAAGCGGCAGGTGAATTTGAAGTATCAAAAGCGGAATCTATCTTAGAAAAACTGTAATGCGCTATTGAAGCAAAAAAGCTGAGTAACAAAAATGGGCACGTATTTACGCGCCCATTTTTATATAATTAACCAGAGCTTTGGTTAATTAGCCGATTAATATTTAAAAATTAATCGAGAAATCATCCGCATCTAAATGAGCTGGAAAGCTTTTTCTAAATTGCTCAAGTTTCTCTTTGCTAAGCTCAGTTATCACAACACCTGGCTTGTTATCTTCACCCTTCGCCAAAGCTTCACCAACAAAGTCATAGGCTGCCGTTCCGCCATTATGCGCAATGCCATTACCATCCTCACCTACGCGATTACTGGCTAACACGTAACATTGGTTTTCAATGGCGCGAGCTTGTAACAAGGTATCCCAGATACGGCGGCGCGCCGCAGGCCAGTTTGCCACATTAACCATCACATCATAATCGTTACGATTACGCTGAAACACCGGGAAGCGTAAGTCATAACAAATTTGCGGCAACAATCTAAAACCTTTAATGGTGAAGACTTTACGGCTATCGCCTGCACGCACATAGTCACCTTCTTTGCCTAGGCAAAATAAATGGCGCTTATCGTAAAATTCAAAGCTGCCATCAGGCCAACACCAATAAAAGCGATTGGCTTTCTTGCCCTGTTGCTCAACCAGCACTGAGCCCGCAACCACCGCATTATGCACAGCAGCTTGAGTTTGCATCCAGTTAAAAACTGGCCCTTGCTCTGCTTCTGCAACATCTAGGTTAATCGCAAACCCTGTGGCAAACGTTTCAGGTAAGAGAATTAAATCAGCCGACTCAATGTGCTTTAATTGCATCGTTAGGTTGTCTAGATTTTGCTGCGGCTGTAACCAAACAATATCGCTTTGCACTAAGGCAACTTTTAAATTTTCTGAGTTTATAGCTGACATAACTTCTCCGCAGCAGCAATCAATGTTGAGTCTTCTTTGGCAAAACACAAACGGATCACTTTGTCGTTCGGTGCTTGGTTATAAAATACGCTCAACGGGATCGCGGCAACACCCACGTCTTTGACAAGGTATTCGCAAAACGCCATATCGTCTAACTCGGAAATATCACTGTAATCTAACAATAAGAAATAAGTGCCTTCGCTTGGCAAAATTTTAAAGCGACTCTGTGCGAGCGCTTCGATTAACAGGTCGCGCTTTTGCTGATAGAACGCGCTTAACTCGTCAATGTGCTCAGGCTGCTGGGCCATCGCATCGGCAATAGCCAACTGGGCTGGCGTGAAGCTCGAGAAGTTTACATACTGATGGATTTTACGAAATTCCGTCATCAATGCCGCAGGCGCAACGCAATAACCCATTTTCCAACCTGTACAGTGGAATGTTTTACCAAAACTCGACACCACAAAACTGCGGGCAAATAAACGCTCATCACGTAAAGCACTTAAATGCGCTTGCCCATCAAAGCAAATATGCTCGTACACTTCATCGCTGATCAAATATAAGTCATGTTGTTCAAGTAAATGTTTTAACGCCTCAATATCTGTTTGCTTTAACGTCTTAGTGCTTGGGTTATGTGGGGTGTTGATAATAATGGCTTTGGTTTTATCTGTAATTGCCTCAGCCACTTGCTGCCAATCAACTTTATAATCTGGTGCGGTTAGCGCGATATGCACGGTTTTACCACCCGCTAACTCAATCGCTGGCTTATAAGAGTCGTAAGCTGGGTCAAATACAATCACCTCATCTTCAGGACTGACTAATGCCTGAATAGCCACATATAAGGCTTCGGTTGCACCCGATGTCACCGTAACAGAGTGCTCTGCATTCACCGCCAGGCCATACTTGCGCTCAACCAATTCCGCGATTTGCTGTTGTAAAGCAGGGACACCACTCGATGGCGCATATTGGTTAAAACCACTTTGACTGTAATGCGCCAGTCGCTCTTTTAACAGTGTCGGTGCATCAAATTCAGGAAAACCCTGAGATAAATTAAGTGCTTGATACTGATTAGCCAAACCAGTCATTTGCGAGAATATACTCACGCCTAAATTAGGTAATTTACTTTGCACAAGGGCCCCTTTTTTGTTGATGGTGCTTTCGCACGAGCGATGCTATCATTGCCAAAAATAGATGTATAGCCGTCTAAAATTATTTTTGAGATTCTTTATTATGCAGAATAATGCCGCAAAAAGCGCACTGATAGAAGCGGGTCGTTGGGTAAGTCAAAAAGGCTGGGTACCCGCGACAGGTGGAAACTTCTCAATTAAAACAGAAACGGGCTTTGTTGTGACTGCCAGTGGTTACGATAAAGGCCACTTAGCACCTGAGCATTTCTTAGAACTTAATCAACAAGGCGAAATCACCGTCGGTGATGGAAAGCCTTCAGCTGAAACAGCACTGCATTTAAAGCTGTATCAACTTCAGCCTGATACTGAATGTGTACTACATACTCACTCAGTCGCCGCAACTGTGCTATCACGCTTTATTAAAGGTGACACCTTGTCTATACAAGGCTATGAGATGCAAAAATCGTTACGCGGTATTAGCAGTCACGAAAGCACATTAAAAATTGCCATTTTCGACAATGATCAAGAAATCGACAGACTAGCCGAGCTTGTCGCACAGCGCCATCAATCTGAGCCTGTAGTACATGGCGTATTGATCCGCGGCCATGGTTTATATGCCATGGGTAATAGTGTGGCAGAAACCCGTCGCCATATTGAAGGGCTCGAATTTTTATTCGCCTGTGAATTAGAACGTATTAAATTGGAGTCAGCTTTATGATCAAAGCCATCATCACAGATATTGAAGGCACCATTACTCGCATTTCATTTGTGAAAGACATTCTGTTCCCGTACGCCGCTCAACACCTTGCACAATTTGTCGAGCAAAACCAAGACAAGTCAGAAGTCGCAGAGCAAATACAGGCGGTAAAAACCGAAATAGCACAGCCTGACGCACCATTGAGTACAGTCATTGATGCCCTACTTAGCTGGATAGCCGAAGATAAAAAAATCACGCCACTTAAACAACTGCAAGGTTTGATCTGGCAAACAGGTTACCAGCAAGGTGACTTTACCGGCCACATCTACCCAGACGCACAACAATTTCTCACGGAGCAAAAAGCCGCTGGGCGCGAGTTGTATGTGTATTCATCGGGTTCAGTAAAAGCACAGCATTTGTTATTTGAATACTCTGATTTTGGCGATATTCGCCCGTTATTCACTGACTATTACGACACCAAAGTTGGTGGCAAAAAAGAGCAAGCGTCTTATGAAAATATCTTGGCGCAGATCCCTTTTGCGGCCAATGAAGTGGTATTTTTAAGCGATGTATTAGCAGAGTTAGATGCAGCCAAAGCGGCGGGTATGCATACCTTACAGCTGTGGCGCGATGACCAAGACCGTAGCGAAACACACCCATTTATCGAAGATTTTACACAATTTAATGAAGCGTTATTTGTATGAGTAATTTAACTATCTACCGTCATGATGAGCCTGCGCAAGCAATCTTCCAAAGCGCAGACTTTAAAGCCATTCAAACCGAGCTAAACAAAGCTGGCGTGTTATTCGAGCAATGGCAAGCGAATGCCAAAATTGCAGTCGAAAGTACGCAAGAAGATATTATTTCAGCCTACGCGGATGACATTGCTCGCGTACAACAAGATGGTGGCTACCAAACCGTAGACGTTATCTCGTTAGCCAAAGGCAACCCAAATGCCGCCGAATTAAGACAAAAGTTTTTATTCGAGCATACTCACAGCGAAGATGAAGTGCGCTTCTTTGTGAAAGGTCAGGGACTATTTTGTTTGCATTTAAACGAGCGCGTTTATCAAGTGCTATGCCAGCAAGGTGATTTAATTTCTGTACCAGCAAACACCCAGCATTGGTTCGACATGGGCAGCGATCCTGAGTTTACCGCCATTCGCTTTTTCAATAACGAAGCGGGTTGGGTTGCACAGAGCACCGATAGCGATATTGCCACGCAATTTCCTATTTTAGATTAAACTCTTCCTCTGAAATAAAAAAAGAGAGCGGATGTTGATCACACCGCTCTCTTTTTTCACTTTATTACACCGTCTTTACCGACGTTTATAAATTCTTCAATGCACCCGCTGCCACTTGCGCTTGATCATAGACGCCAGTATTAAGCACCCAACCCGTAACTAGTTTTGCAGGGGTCACATCAAATGCAGGGTTGTATACTTGCGCATTGTTTGGCGCCCATTGGCAATCACCAAAACTACCACTGACACCTTTTACCTCTGCCGCTGCACGTTGCTCAATTGGGATATGCTGACCATCAGGACAATCAACATCTAACGTCGTTGTTGGTGCGACGACATAAAAATCGACACCGTGGAAGTGCGCTAACACCGCCAAGTTGTAAGTCCCCACTTTATTTGCAAAGTCACCGTTTGCAGCAATGCGATCTGCACCAACAAAGATTTTATCTACCTTGCCAGCCGCCATAAGGCTCGCTGCCATATTGTCACAGATTAAGGTATATGGAATTTGCCAGCTTTCAAGTTCAAACGCTGTTAAACGACCGCCTTGTAGTAATGGTCTGGTTTCATCAACCCAAACATGAATATCACCATGCTGTTGATGCGCATGATAGATAACCCCAAGCGCCGTACCCACACCTGCCGTGGCCAACGCACCGGTATTACAATGGGTTAAAATTTGCTCACCAGGTTTCACAAGCTCAGCGCCCATTTTCGCCATTGCATCACATAGTACAATGTCTTCATTGAATAAACGCTCAGCCGCTGTGACTAACGCATCGACAAACGCTGTTTGCTTGAGGGCTTCACGCATCTGCTTCATACAGTGCATTAAGTTAACAGCAGTCGGTCGGGTGGCTTCTAACTCATCGATCGCTTGGGCTAATTCAGTTTGACTCACACCTTGCTCGGCAAGATGCGCCACCAACAAAGTTGCAGCCAAGCCAATTAAAGGCGCGCCGCGCACTTTTAACGACAGAATTAATGCTTGCATCTCAGACACACTATTACACAGGTGCCAATGTTGCTCATGCGGCAGAAGGTACTGATCTAAAACGTATAGTTTTCCATCTTGATATTTAAGGCTGCGCGCCAGCAAATTTTGCATGTAAGTCACTCCACAATGATAACCGCTAGATTTTACATAAAGACACAAAGAAGTATAGACATCTAAACATTTAAAAATATAGAATGCCGCAATTATGTTCTACACAGTGATAAAAGAGTATGGCTGACTATATTGCTTTTGGTAACGCGCAAGCGCTGAATTATGTCGTACAGCTTGGCGAGTTTTTTGAACCCAACGCCCAACTAACCTGTAACGAGTTTGGCGATGGTAATTTAAATTTAGTGTTTCGCATTGCGGATCAAAATGGCAACAGCGTCATCCTTAAACAAGCATTGCCTTATGCTCGCTGTGTGGGTGAATCTTGGCCGTTAACGCTTGATAGAGCGCGTATTGAAGCATCCGTTTTAAAAAAGCATGGGTTAGTGTGCGAGCAACACACCGCCAAAGTACTACACACCAACGATGACTTTGCTGTTACTGTACTTGAAGACTTGGGCCATATGGCGATTTTGCGTGGCGAATTAAACCAAGCAAAAACATTCGCGCGTTTAGGTTCGGATGTCGCGAATTATCTGGCAACAACCAGTTTTTATTACTCTGATTTCTATTTAAAGCCAGCTGATAAGAAAGCCTTGGTTCAAGAGTTCACAAACCCTGAATTATGTTCGATCACAGAAGACCTGTTCTTTGATGACCCGTATCGAACGTCTGAACGCAATAACTACCCGGTCGAGCTAGAAACTGATGTGCAACGTTTACAACAAAGCCCTCAATTACTTCGCCAAGTTGCGCAATTGAAGAGCTTATTCTTCTCTGCACCACAAAGCTTATTACATGGTGATGTACATACTGGCAGCATTTTTGCTGATCAAGACAATACTAAATTAATCGATCCTGAGTTTGGCTTTTTCGGCCCAATCGGTTTCGACTTAGGCTCATTCATCGGTAATCTACTGCTTAACTATTGTGCGCAAAATGGCCGTATAAAAGAAACCCCTAAGCGTCGTCAAATGCAGTCCTATCTATTGACCCAAATACAACAGTGTTTAAATGATTTTGAAAGTATTTGGCTAACATTAGCAGCACAACATACCCGTGATTTAGCACTACAAGCACCTGGTTATGCACAACAGTTTGTAGAGCAGATCATCCAAGACGCATTAGGTTACGCAGGTACCGAATTAATTCGCAGAACCATTGGCCTTGCTCATGTGGTAGATGTGGATGGTATTGAAGACGACAGCGCTCGCTTGCAAGTACAAAAGCAAACTTTATTACTGGGTGAGCAATTGATTTTGCATGCCGAAGAGTGTGAAAACAAAGAGTCAGCTTATCAGCTGATTGTGAGTTTAGTTCAGTAAAAATCGATTTTACTGACAAATAAAAAAGCCTTAACTTCATCGTTAAGGCTTTTTTAATACAAATCCTAAAAGCTTATGCCATTAGCTATTATTTGTGATATTGACCACTGAACTCATGTACTGAGTTGATGAATACGCCAGCGTTCTCAGGATCTACGTCAGGAGTAATACCATGACCTAGGTTGAATACGTGACCAGAGCCTTCACCATAGCTTGCTAGAATATTTTGTACTTCTTCACGAATACGCTCAGGTGTACCGTGTAGCATTGCAGGATCCATGTTGCCCTGAAGTGCAACCTTATCACCAACACGACGACGCGCATCAGCAATATCAATTGTCCAGTCTAGACCTACTGCATCACAACCTGTTGCTGCAATCGCTTCAATCCATTGACCGCCATTCTTAGTGAATAGCGTTACTGGCACTTTACGGCCGTCGTTTTCACGAATTAGACCATCAACAATCTTGTGCATGTATTGCAGTGAGAACTCTTTATAATCACGTGGGCTTAACACGCCACCCCAAGAGTCAAAGATCATAAGTGATTGTGCACCTGCTTTTACTTGCGCGTTTAGATAATCAATTACTGAATCAGCGACTTTATCTAGCAATAGGTGCAGTGTTTTTGGCTCAGCAAAAGCCATCTTTTTGATCTTACCAAAGGTTTTGCTCGAACCACCTTCAACCATGTAAGTTGCTAGCGTCCAAGGAGAACCTGAGAAACCAATCAGTGGTACTTCACCTTTCAGCTCACGACGAATGGTGCTTACCGCATTCATTACATAGCCAAGCTCGTCAGTCGGGTCGATGTTTGGGATCTTTTGAACATCTGCTAAACAGCTGATCGGACGTTCAAATTTAGGGCCTTCACCAGTTTCGAAGTACAGACCTAAGCCCATTGCATCTGGAATAGTTAAGATGTCGCTGAACAGAATTGCCGCGTCTAACGGATAACGACGAAGTGGTTGTAAAGTAACTTCACATGCCAATTCTGCGTTTTTACACAAACTCATAAAGTCACCAGCTTGCGCACGTGTTGCGCGATACTCTGGTAAATAACGTCCAGCCTGACGCATCATCCATACTGGCGTTACATCAACAGGTTGTTTCATTAACGCACGTAAATAACGATCGTTTTTCAATTCGCTCATAGCGTATCTCGATTCCAAAGCCTAAAAAATTGCGCAAATTGTATCACTAAATATGCGTAGGCTCTATCTAAACGCCCAAGCAAAGTGAATTGTCATGATCTAGATTAAACCGTCAGAGCTTCAAACACTTATGGAAAGACAAGCAAAAAAATTAAAAAACATCTTGTTAAACTATTTGCAACAACAAAAAAAGCTTGGTATAACTTGCCCCGCGTTAAAAAAATAACAACAAAACACCTTTAATAATAAAAATAATATTTAAATTTAATAATAATAAAAAATAGCTAAACCAATTGATAAACCACCTTCGGGTGGTTTTTTTATTCCCTCAAGTCAGATAAAAATATAACCAAATAAATTTCAATAACTTACAAATCTCTTCGCACAAAAAATGAAAAAATGGTTGACCTTTGAGCAAGATTTTCTTCTTATAGAGTCATAGAAACGCGAAAGGAGGTTACTATGCTATCTAGATTTGAACAGGCACAACAAAAATGGGGTGGCAGTCATAGTGTCATCGATGCATGGTTAACTGAGCGTCAAGAATTGTTATTACAGTTTTGTAAATTAGCAGGTTTTGCGCCATACGATAAAAAAGATCACGCCTTGCCAGATCAGGTTCAAATTCAAGGGTTTTGCCAAATCCTAATGGACTACTTATCTGCGGGTCACTTTGAAGTGTACGACAATATAGTTCAGGCATGTAAAGAAAAAGGCCCTAAAAGTGTTGCTCTAGCAAATGCACTATATCCTCGTATCTCTGAAACAACTGATGTGGCATTAGACTTTAATGACAAATATGCAGAAGTAACACAAGACAACATATTGTCAGATTTTGACGCAGACTTATCTAAGCTGGGTGAAATTTTAGAATTACGCTTTGAATTGGAAGATGAGTTAATCGAAAACTTCTACGCGAATCACACTGATTAGAACAGAATTAAGATAAACTTTAGACACAAAAAAGGGTTCCAATGGAACCCTTTTTTATTTTAAGCCTTTCGAGTTAAAAGGCTTCATTCATCATATTACTCAGCCGCAGCTGCTTTTTTCTCTTGTTGGATCTCAAGTAACTCAACTTCAAACACTAATGTTGAGTTTGCAGGGATCTTGCCAAGGTCACGCTCACCGTAAGCAAGCTCTGAAGGAATAGTGAATTTAAACTTAGCACCTTCATTCATTAGCTGAAGACCTTCAGTCCAACCTTTGATTACTTGCTGTAGACCAAATGTCGCAGGCTCATTACGTGAGTATGAACTATCGAATTCAGTACCATCGATAAGTGTACCTTTGTAATGTACTTTTACTACATCAGTAGCAACTGGCTTTTTACCTTCACCTGCGCTGATCACTTCATACTGAAGGCCAGACTCAGTCACTGATACGCCTTCTTTTTTAGCGTTTTCAGCTAAATATTGAATGCCTTTTTCTTTGCTTTCTTTCGCTAACGCTTCAGCTTTTTCAGCTTGCTTAGCACGAACCGTTGTATCAAGCGCAGTTAGCACTTCACGAATTTTCGCTTCGTCTAATTTTGCTTCGCCAGCTAATGCATCTTTAAAACCACGCATTAGAAGTTCTTGGTCTAGCTCTACACCGATGTCTTTCTTATCAGCAAGGTCTTTTTGTAAGAAGTTACCCACTGACGCGCCAATACCATAAGCTTGTTGTTGTAGTTCTGTTTCTAGCTTAACTTCGGCAGGCTTTTGCTCTGCTTCTGCTTTTTGATTACATGCAGTCAACGCCAATACCGACGCCGCAATTAAAGACAGTTTAATCGTCTGTTTCATTCTATTTCTCCGGCTCGCTTTAATACGGCCTTTACTATTTATTTGAAAGGTTAAATTTATGTATCCACATTATCATTCATCCGCTTCAATGCCAATCCTCATGCGGTTATCGTCATCCAAGCTTCATAACGCGACTTTCCTGCTTTGATGCGCTACTATCAATAAAAAGCGCAATTACATGGACATGAGCGCAAGTGTACCCTTTGTGAAACAGAGCGTTAAGGGAAAATACCCAAACTATGCAAAGTATTCGACTTCTTCTCATTACTGCAACCTGTACCCTACTGCTGGCATGTAGCCCAGCATCGAAACAGGCAACTCATACAGTGGAACATGCTGTACGAGGCGCATTTTCAGCTGCAATTTCTGCAGATGGTCGATACTCTTTAATCTCATCAGTCGAGCATGGCGTTAGCCTTTGGGACAACCAAACACATGGCTTAAAATACCAATGGCAGCACTCTGCAGATCCCGAAAATTTAGTACACTCGCTGGCCATCGCATTTGATAATAGCTTTGCGGTGACTGCAGCCAACGATACATTTGCCATTTGGAATATTAAAACCGGTAAAAACCAAGGTTATTACCAAATTAAAACCGCCACGATCCGCGATATTGCCATTAGCAATCAAGGGCGATATGTGATGTATGGTCGCAGTGATAATGTCATTGTCCATCTCGACTTAGTCAACGGCAGGCGCTTGGAGTTCCTCGGTCATCAAGAAAAAATTAATAGTATTGCGTTATCACCCAACGGCCATTTTGCGTTAAGTGGTGGTAATGACTACACCGCCTACTTTTGGGACACAAAAACAGGACAAGTCTTGCACCGCTTTAATCATCCCAGTCGCGTCACCAAAGTCGCCCTTGATGCCAGTGGTCAATATGCCTTTACCGCCGACAGTTTGAAAAAAGCCACTGTCTGGCAGTTAACTTCGGGTGACCTCGTATCGCAATTACAGTATATTGCTCGCCAGAAAATCTTTAGCGCCGTTCGCTTCAATGAAAGTGCGACACTCATTGCCACAGGTTCACCTAATCGCGAACTATCGCTCTGGCGTGTGAGCGATGGCCTGCAACTAGATACCTTTTTAGTGAAACCAAGAGAAGGCAGCCGCCCTAAATCTGCGGTGGTATTTGATGTTGCTTTTACTGATAACGAGCGCGCTTTAACCACAGAAAGCTCAAGTGGTTTGCTAGAAATATTTACCGATTTGGATACACAATGACAGATTTAGAAAACCGCGTAATGGAGTTAGAAGCAAAAGTTGCTTTTCAGGACGATACCATTGAAACGCTAAACGATGAGCTTCGCACTCATCAAAAACATTTGGCAAAGATGCAGCGACAATTAGAATTATTAGCACAAAAGATTAAAGAGGGAGGTGACAGTGGGTTAATGCCACAGCATCAAGAGCCACCTCCGCCACATTACTAACCGATATTCAGGTTAATAATAAATACGTTTAAGCCAGCGTTACTCTGGCTTAAATACACCTATAACCTGTTCAAATTGGCGTGTTGAAGCCTGTACTGCATCTTTTGGCTGCGTCATCTTATGACCACACTCTACACATTCTACTTTTTCTACATCATGCTCTTTGTATAACATCATGACATCTTGCTTTTGACACTCAGGACATACCGCCCCAGCAATAAAACGTTTCTTCTGTTTCATCTTCGTCTCGACCCGCGATTAAGTTGTGCCCTATTCTATCTCAATACCCGATTTATACGAAACATGTTCACTCTGTTTATGAAATAAGTCGTCTTTCTATATCAAGATAGAGTTGAGCCCCACAAAGCACTTCATGCTATGATAGCCGCATTATTTATTGTTGCTGTAACACTATGATCCAACTGTCAGATATCGAGCTACTTCGCGGTGGCAAAACCCTACTTAAAAACGCCAGTGCAACACTTTTCCCAGAGCACAAGGTCGGCCTTGTCGGCGCCAACGGCTGTGGTAAATCCTCTTTGTTTGCATTGTTAAAGGGCGAACTACAGTTAGATTCGGGTGAGTTTCAATTCCCAAAAGATTGGTCTATTGCCTCGGTAAAACAAGAAACCCCGGCGCTTGAGATCAGTGCTCTTGATTATGTACTGCAAGGTCATCCTGAATATTACGCTTGCCGCATTGCACTGCGTGATGCAGAAGCGAGCGATGACGGTGCAAAACAAGCGCAAATACACCAACAGATTGAGCACCTAAAGGGCTACAGCATTGAGGCCAAAGCCGGTGAACTTTTGCATGGTTTAGGCTTCAGCAACGAACAAATCGATAACCCAGTGAGTGCCTTTTCGGGTGGTTGGCGTATGCGCTTAAACCTTGCTCAAGCACTTATCCGCGATGCAGATTTACTATTACTCGATGAACCTACTAACCACTTAGATCTAGATGCGGTTTACTGGTTAGAACGCTTTTTACGTGCTTACACCGGCACACTGGTTCTGATCTCTCATGACCGCGAATTTTTAGATGCGGTGGTTGACCAAATTTGGCATATCGATCGTAGTCTAATTAATGTTTACAAAGGTCATTACTCTCAGTTCGAGCGTCAAAAAGCAGAACGCATGGCCCAGCAACAAGCTTTGTTCGACAAGCAACAAGAGCAAATTGCTCACTTAGAAAAGTTCATTACCCGCTTTAAAGCCAAAGCAAGTAAAGCCAAGCAAGCACAAAGTCGTGTTAAAGCACTAGAGCGTATGGAAAAGCTTGCCCCGGCACATGCAGATTCGCCATTCGACTTTGAATTTGCCGAGCCAAGTGCACTACCCAACCCGCTGATGACACTAGATAACGCACAAGCAGGCTATGGCGACATCACCATCTTGCATCAGATCAAACTTAATCTGGTACCTGGCAGCCGCATTGCGCTACTTGGGCGCAATGGTGCGGGTAAATCAACCCTGATCAAATTACTTGCGGGCGAATTGCAACCACAATCTGGCGAAGTCTTTCAACATCAAGGGTTGAAAATTGGTTACTTCGCGCAGCATCAGCTCGAGTCACTAGATTTACAAGCGAGTGCTGTGACACATTTACAGCGCCTAGCACCCGATGCACCTGAACAATCTTTACGTGACTTTTTAGGGGGATTTGCCTTTAACGGCGACCGCGCTTTAGAGCCAGTAGCACCGTTTTCTGGAGGCGAAAAAGCCCGTTTAGTTCTAGCCATGCTGGTATTCCAGAAGCCAAACTTATTGCTACTCGATGAGCCAACTAACCACTTAGATCTAGAAATGCGTCATGCCCTTGTTATGGCGCTGCAGGGCTTTGAAGGCGCGATGGTGACGGTATCTCACGATAGACACATGCTAAAAAATACCGCCGACGAATTTTATTTGGTAGATAACGGCAGCGTATCGCAATTTGGCTATGATCTAGATGAGTATTACCAATGGTTACTGAATGCCAATAAAGCCGACAACAAAAAAGAGCAAGTCGAAGTTAAAGCGCATTCAAGTAGTAATCGTAAAGAAGTTAAACGCCTTGAAGCTGAGTTTAGAAAGTCAGTTCAACCTTTAAAAAAAGAAATCGATAAGCTTGAAAAGCAACTAGATAAGTTCTCAGAGCAGTTATCTGACGTTGAAAACCAGCTTGGCGACAACGATTTGTACAGTGATGAAAACAAAGCCAAGCTTACCGAGCTGCTTGGCAAACAAGCTGAATTAACGCCAAAAGTGAACCAAATAGAAGAAGACCTATTAATGGCACTTGAAGAGATGGAAGAGAAGCAAGCTGCATTTGAGGCAAGCCTCGCCTAATGTCTAAACTCACGCCCGGTACACTTTGGCAATTTGCATGCGATGTATATAGCAAAAATGGCGTGCAACCTTTGCTGCTCGAGCTACAAGACGAGCAGCAAAAAAACGTGAACCTATGTTTATTATTGATGTTCCTCGACAGCCTAAAGCTACAACTAACACAAGAACAGTTTGCAGCGCTCGACAATACCGCTGCGCTCAGTGATGCTCAGTTATTAAACCCGCATCGCTTGACCCGAAAAAATCTTAAAACACATCATGCGCATCGCACTGACTATGCGGTTATTCGCAAACAATTGCTCGAAAATGAGTTAGCCCTTGAGAAATTACAGCAAAGCTTATTATTAGACGCGCTACCGAGTTCAATCAGCGTTAACAACGGCGCTGACAACCTCGCTTTTTATTTATCTGAGCAAGATAAAAACCGCCTTTTCCAGTGTCTTTAGCGACGAAAAGCATGATCAAGATCAAGCTCTAACCCTAAGCCAAGCTGACCAGAAAACAAACTTGATCTCGATCATATCAAGCCCGTCATCCCTCACCTATGATTACTTCATCGAGTGATTAGGAGGCCAAGGCCATGAACGTATTCTTTAGAGATTTTTTTAGCGACCCAGTGTTGTTTCTTTCATTTGGTATCTTGGGCACAGTGATTGTGCTATGCGCTTACTACGTTTATTACTTCATGAAGAAAATTAACGAGTCAGAAGCTCCTGAATAAATAGTTTTTATACTAATCCTCTTAATTAAGTGATTTATTTTGAGGCAAGGAAAGCTTGTCGAGAACAAGGCGAATATTTTGCTATTTAGTTATTCTAAATGATAAATGTTCAACGCAGTTAGCGGCAGCTTTAGTCCCTCAAAATGATTAAGTATTATTGAGGATTAGTATTAGTGGTCTTGCCTTTGACCCACTTTAAATAAAGGCATTTGTTCCCCGATAGAGACGAATTAAGCACGACGCACAAAGCACCTTACTAACCTAGTTAGTCGGGTGCTTTTTATTTGTGAAGCAAAAAGGTTGTGTACAATATTCGGCACTTTCTCACCCATTCTCAGCTTTATCTCGACAGTTCTGGTTATTTAACCCATCACGACTCTTTGCTACACTGCCTGCGAGTATGCAAATAAGAAGAATTATGAGTTATCAGTTTGAAAGTGCTTGGTGGATGTCGAATCGTCATGCACAAACTATCTTGCCCCGTTTTTTTAGACCCTTTCAGCGCGTTGATGTGGAATATGAAGAACTGACTACGCCCGACGGTGACTTTTTAGAGTTAGCCTGGAGTCGCACAGGCAAAAAAGATTCACCTCTTGCCATTGTGCTACACGGTCTTGAAGGCAACCTTGATAGCTTTTATGCCAAAGGCATGCTTAAAGCCTTGACCCAGCAAGGCTTTGATACTGTGCTCATGCACTTTAGAAACTGCTCACGTTTACCTAATCGTTTGCCGCGCGCTTATCACAGCGGAGAAACCGGTGACTTACAGTTTTTAATTCAAACATTAAAGACACGCTTAAACCCAAGTTCTTTATTTGCTGTTGGCTTTTCTCTTGGTGGTAATGTACTTGCCAAATATTTAGGTGAGCAAGGTAAGCAGAGTGATCTCAGCGGTGCTGCGGTTGTTTCAGCACCCCATCATCTTTCTTCTTCGTGTCAGGTGATCAGAAAAAGCTGTTTTGGTTTATATCAAAAATACCTGTTAGACCGTTTGAAAAAGTCATCAGCCAGAAAATACCCGCAGATCGGTGAAGCGATTAAATTAAACAAGCAAGAATTGGCCAGTATTAACGACTTGTGGCAGTTTGATAATCAATTAACAGCGCCACTACATGGCTTTGAGGGTGCTGAAGATTATTATGCACAAGCAAGTGCTCAGCCTTTCTTAAAACATATTGCGACACCCACTTTGCTGATCCATGCCGAAGATGATCCTATGCTGTCTTTAGAGGCTGTGCCGAAAGCCGAACAAGTCAGCGACCAAGTCACTTTGGCGGTGTCTAAAAAAGGCGGCCATGTCGGCTTTATTGGTGGTAAGAATCCGTTCAAGCCAGAGTTTTGGCTAGAAAAAACCGTTCCCCATTATTTTCAATCGCTCATTAAAGGTCAGAAGTAGATGCTCATTCCATATCAGCAACTTGATCCAAATACGCTTAATAATCTCATTGAACATTATGTACATCGCGAAGGCACCGACTATGGTGATGCTGAAGTAAACACTGAAACAAAAGTGGCGCAAGTGAAAGCTCAGCTCAAATCAGGTGAAGCTCTAATTGTGTTCTCTGAACTCCATGAGTCGGTCAATATCGTCTCAAAAGCCCAATTCAACGCCATGCAGAGTGAAGAATATACCGAAGGCTATGACACTGATTACGCGTAATCAGTGTCAATCTAAGCGAGCTTTTTTAATCCGCTATTAAAACGCTGCAAAGCTCATTTGCTTTTTCAACGCAGAAGCTTGGCGGCGAGATATATCGACTTCTGAGCCATTACTCAGGGTCGCAGTTAACCCATAATTGATACTCTCCTCTAGATGAACCACCGCATCCAAACGAATTATTTCACTGCGACTTGCGCGTAAGTACACGCTAGGGTCAAGTTTTGCTTCTATTTTACTCAGTGAACTATGAATGTAAGACTTGCCAAATTCGGTGTAAATTGCCGCATGATTACCGACACTTTCAAACCGTAATATGTCTCTCAACAAGATGATTTTCATTTTGTCAGCAAATTTCACCATCAATTTAAAGTCATCTTCAAGCTGTGTGCTTTCGGTTTCTGATAGCAGACTTGTGAGCTTTTCAATGGCTTTCTCTAACCGCGTTGGGGCTGCGGGTTTTAGTAAATAGTCTACGGCATTGAGCGAAAAGGCATCCACGGCAAACTCGTTATACGCTGTACAGAAGACGATAGGAATTTCACCTTTTAATTGTTCAGCGAGCTCAAGCCCTGTCCCGCCTGGCATTTCAATATCTAAAAAGATTGCGTCTGGCTCCAAGTCCTCGATTAAGGCTTTCCCCTCGATAATATTTGGCGCTTCACCCAGCACTTCGATTTGCTTATGCTTTTTTAATAAACGCTGTAACTCTGCACGCGCCAAAGACTCATCGTCAATGATGAGCACTTTAATTGTTGCTTTAGGCTGCAAGGGGCACCTCCATAATGGCTTTAAATTCCTGACGCTCTTGTGAAATCAACAGTTGTGCCTGTTGTCCAAACATAAGCTCTAATCGAGATTGAATATTTGCCAGCCCTAACTGTGTACCACTTTTAACCCTGCTTTCATCAAAAGGGTTAATGACTTGTACCAGCACTTTACCTTCGCGCTCTGATACATGGATCTTTAGCTCTCCTCCGTTAGGAAGATGAGCAATACCATGCTTCACTGCATTTTCAACGAGTGTAAGTAGAGACATACTGGGCAAAGTTGCTTTAAGCAGTGCCTTCGGACAATCAAAACGTACTTTTAGTCGCTCACCAAATCTCACTTGCTCAATAGCCAGGTAGTTTTCGCAAATTTGCCACTCATCCTCAACACTGACATGTGTCCGTAAGTCTGTTGTCAGGTTATACCTAAACAACTCTGAAAGCTGAGTGACGATATCTGCGGCTTTATCTTGGTCTTGGTAGATCATGCCGCGAATAGTATTCAAAGAATTAAATAAGAAATGCGGGTTTATCTGATTTTGTAAGCTCGCGAGTTGCTGCTCTTTTAATTGTGTTTTTAGCATACGCTTTTCTCTTCTAGCAATCACTGCCAAATAACAGCCAGACCAGAGCCAATACATTGAACATTTCATGAAAATGGCTATCCACTCGACTCCTTTATTTTCGTGAAAGTCAATTTTGCTACCCTGCACTTGCATGGAAACTTCTTCACCAGCCAAACCTGTCGGGGTGAAAGGCTGAACCACATATAAGTAAGAGAGTTGATAAAGCGATGCGGCCACCAAGCTCATTATCAATAATAGTGATATTGTCGGTCTTTTCATGCCGCGTTTACGAGCAACCCATTGGCTGCCATTTCTGATAACGAAGTGACTAAACAAGATAAAAAAGGCTGAAGAAAGAAGTCCCCTAAGAAACAGCGAACTCTTCTGCTGGTTAGTAAACTCACTAACATCTAGGGTAACCAAGATGCTGCTATTCAATGCAAAAATCACAATGAAAACGGCTAGCTGACACAACCAATACTTCTTCATAGGTACAATACTCCTTGTTTCGATGCGGTGAATTGTACCCATACTACTTGTCATTACCAACTTAGAACTTTGAAACAATTGAAATAAACAGTGAATCATTGTCACCTACACTGCTAAACCCCATGCCCATTGAGTAAGCATCTGTCTTGGTTGATTCTACAGCGATGCGATAACCCAGTTCGTTCTGGTCACCATTTCTATGAATTGCTGAAGCATTGAGCACCAAACTCTTTTTAAAGTTGTAACGCGCACCTAAACGGGTGACATCATAACTGCGGGTAAAACTTGTTGGTTGACCTGATACTTCTTGCTGTAACATCGCGGATTCTAAATACACATGCAGCTTGTCTGAGTGAGCGTAATTTAAGCCAAGAGTAATATCAGCCTGAGAAAGCTGAGTATCTTCATCACTGCGGTTGATTTGGTAGTGCACACGGCCATATAAATTTAAATGCTCTTCCTGTTCTTTAAGTAAATTTCCAAAATCTGCTTGATAGCTCATACCAAGGCCACTGCCTTCAAAAACATCATCAATCTCATTGCTTTGTAGACTGATATTAAAGCCTTCTTTAAGTGCCAACTTGGCAGGTGCCTCAACTTTTTCAACTTGTTGTACTTGGGAACTTTCCGCCGCAATTGTAGTGCTTGATGCCGAACCTAAAATAGCTGCAATTAAAGTACGACGGATTGTTTTAGCATTGAATTTAGACATGTTGTTTTCCTTAATTTTTATTTATTTAGGCTGTGCGCCTCTGTTGGGTATAACTATATGGAAAACACCCCATGGCAATTTGCGAAAAGTGATAAATGGTCAGAAAAGAGGATAAGCGGAGAATATACATGACGAAGAAATTGTTGTTACAATCAGGTCACTTAAAACAAAAAAAGACTGAGCCATGAAAGCAACTTTTACTCTTGCCGCACTCGCGTTAGCAGTTGCCAGTGCAAACCTATCAGCAGCAGAAAAGCAATACTCTGCATCTGAACGTGCAGAACGTATTGCTAAACAAAACATTCTAATCGACACCCATATCGACGTGCCTTATCGCATCGCCGAAAAATGGGATGATGTCAGTAAGGCAACCGAAGGTGGTGACTTTGACTATCCTCGTGCGAAAAAAGGTGGCTTGAATGTGCCATTTATGTCGATTTATATTCCTGCTAGCTTAGAGTTCGAAGGTAAAGGGAAAAGCTATCAGTTAGCGAATGAGCTGATCGATGGCATGGAAGCATTAGTATTCCGTGCGCCTAAAAAATTCGCAATGGCCTATTCATATAAAGATGCATACACCCATTTTAAACTAGGCAAAATGTCGATTGCCATGGGTATGGAAAACGGCTCGCCGATGGAAGGCGATATGAAGAACTTAAAGCACTTCTATGATCGCGGTGTACGCTATATCACTCTGGCTCATTCGCAGAGTAACCACATCTCAGATTCATCTTATGACGTGCGTAGAAAGTGGAAAGGCTTAAGTCCATTCGGTAAAGATCTGGTCAAAGAAATGAACAACATCGGCATGTTAATCGATGTATCGCATATTTCTGACGATGCGTTTTATCAGGTAATGGAGTTGTCAAAAGTACCTGTAATTGCATCGCACTCTTCACTACGCAAGTACACGCCGGGCTTTGAGCGAAATATGGATGACAAAATGCTATTAGCTTTAAAGAAAAATGGCGGTGTGATCCAAATTAACTTTGGCTCGAGCTTTGTGACTAGTGCCTCGCGTGGTTGGTACGACAAACGTAATGCAGCTAAAAAAGAAGCCGAAGACAGTGGTAAGCAAACCACAGATTTCGCAGCTGCTTATCGCGCTAAAAACCCATTCCCATTCGCAACTTTAGAACAAGTGCTTGATCACATTGATCACGTCGTAAAACTCATTGGTATCGACCACGTTGGTATCGGTTCTGACTACGATGGCGTAGGTGACTCACTGCCTATCGGCTTAAAAGATGTATCAACTTATCCAAACCTTGTACAAGGCCTATTAGACAGAGGCTATAGCGAAGGTCAGATTAAGAAGATCTTAGGTGGCAACACCATGCGTGTATGGCGCCAAGCCGAAGAATACGCAAAACAGTACTAGTGCAAAAGGTTACCGACTGCGAACGTAGTGAGGGCGGTCTTTTTGCGCAAGGTGAAATGAGTAAGTTTAACAAGCGCTGACCTTCACCTATATTATGAGAGCGTGCCGCGCTCTCATTCCCTTTGCGCTAGGTGAAATGAGCCAGTTTAAAGATCTACCTCTTTAACTCTTGCAGTACGTCTAAAGTTGTACCTTTTATACTTTCATATAGTGCTTCGTAGCAAGCATTTCTTTCTTCATCTATTTTAGAGTAACGAACTAGTTCTTTTGGAGAATACTCATTCATTTGAGAATTTATTGTTAGTTTAAGGCTAGCGTCTGATTCTCCAAGAAAAAAATCACACAAGTTAACCAACTGCTCAACTAATTTTTCTTTTTGGATTAAAGTTCTAGCTCTATCTTTGATCGAGTAGAGAAGTTGTTTTTCCTCATCACGTACTTGATTACTAAAAAAATCTACAAGCAATCTACCTCCTTGAGCACTAGTAAGATCCTTTAACTCATATAGTTTTATACATAGGTCGTTATTTAACTGCATTTTAGAAAGTCTAACTGCTTGTTCAGAAATCCTTTGGGTTTTATGAGCAATCCATAATGTCACCCCTGCAATTAAAGCCGTTATGATAGCAATTACAATCATAAGAATATCAGCAACACTTAGTGCCATATAAATCTTCCTAAATATCGGTATGTAAATAACAAGTACGAAAAACACCATATCCCAAACAGGGAGTTTTTCTTCAATTACATCAATTACGCTATACAAAACAATTCCATGTATTGACTCAGAGCTTCATACTATCTTTCTTACAGGCATTAAAAAAGGCCGCACCTTTTACAAGGAAACGACCTTTTTCACAGTGTTACTGCAATCTGTAGATTATTCTACGATTGTAGCTACAACACCAGCACCTACTGTACGGCCACCTTCACGGATAGCGAAACGTAGACCTTCGTCCATCGCGATTGGTACGATTAGGTCAACAGTCATCTTGATGTTGTCACCAGGCATTACCATTTCTACGCCTTCTGGTAACTCTACGTTACCTGTTACGTCAGTTGTACGGAAGTAGAACTGTGGACGGTAGCCTTTGAAGAATGGAGTATGACGGCCACCTTCATCTTTAGATAGTACGTATACTTCTGAAGTGAACTTAGTGTGCGGCTTGATTGAACCAGGCTTACATAGAACCTGACCACGCTCAACTTCGTCACGCTTAGTACCACGTAGTAGTGCACCGATGTTCTCACCTGCACGACCTTCGTCTAGAAGCTTACGGAACATTTCAACACCCGTACAAGTTGTCTTCGTAGTTTCTTTGATACCTACGATTTCAACTTCGTCGTTCACGTTGATGATACCAGCTTCAACACGGCCTGTTACTACTGTACCACGACCCTGGATTGAGAATACGTCTTCGATAGGCATGATGAATGGCTTATCGATGTCACGCTCTGGCTCTGGGATGTAAGAATCTAGTGCTTCTGCAAGCTCTACGATCTTGTCTTCCCACTCTTTCTCGCCTTCTAGTGCTTTAAGAGCTGAACCTTGGATTAGTGGTAGGTCATCACCTGGGAAGTCGTACTCAGAAAGTAGTTCACGAACTTCCATCTCTACTAGCTCTAGTAGCTCTTCGTCGTCAACCATGTCACATTTGTTCATGAATACGATGATGTAAGGTACACCAACCTGACGAGAAAGTAGGATGTGCTCACGTGTTTGAGGCATAGGACCGTCAGTAGCCGCAACTACTAGGATCGCGCCGTCCATCTGTGCAGCACCAGTGATCATGTTTTTAACATAGTCAGCGTGTCCTGGACAGTCTACGTGTGCGTAGTGACGAGTTGGAGTATCGTACTCAACGTGTGAAGTTGAGATTGTGATACCACGCTCACGCTCTTCTGGAGCGTTGTCGATTGATGCGAAGTCTTTCGCTTCACCACCGTATACTTTTGCAAGTACGTTAGTGATTGCTGCAGTTAGAGTTGTTTTACCGTGGTCAACGTGGCCGATTGTACCTACGTTTACGTGCGGTTTCGAACGTTCAAACTTTTCTTTTGCCATGACGGAACCTATAAGTAAGATTTATGTGTATCTAGATTACATATAAAAATAACCCGCAAAATGCAGATTAAAATTATTCTTCAATTATTAAGTATTTTTATGACAAGTCAAAGGAAGTATTTTGGAAGATTCTTGGACTGGTGCTGATAGGCAGATTTGAACTGCCGACCTCACCCTTACCAAGGGTGCGCTCTACCGACTGAGCTATATCAGCACACCAGAACTCTGGAGCGGGCAGCGGGAATCGAACCCGCATCATCAGCTTGGAAGGCTGAGGTAATAGCCATTATACGATGCCCGCTTTAGGAACCTGTTATTCAACTACCTCTAACCGTCAAGAATAAAGTGGTGGAGGGGGCTGGATTCGAACCAGCGAAGGCAGAGCCGTCAGATTTACAGTCTGATCCCTTTGGCCGCTCGGGAACCCCTCCACGTCAAAAATTCTTGCCTAAAGCGCCTCATAGTGAGGGTAAATAAATGGTGCCGACTATCCGAGTCGAACGGATGACCTACTGATTACAAGTCAGTTGCTCTACCAACTGAGCTAAGTCGGCACTGCTTTAGTACGGGGCAGGATTCTAGAGCAAGGTTTGGGGTGATGCAACAAGAATCTTAAAAAAAATCAAAGTTTCTTGTTCAAACGCTCATATTTGCAACAAAAAAGCCCAAAAACACCTATTTGTGTATGAATTCACACCAATTTCTCAGCCCTTTTAAAACAAGGTCATCGATAAAGACACTGGGTTTAGCAAAATGAAGTTGAAGTAACTCACCATAGCCACCAGCAAAAATCACCTGAATCTCATCGCCATCACAATCTAATTGCGCTATACCCGCTTCCACAGCACCTAAGGTGGCTATCAAGGCACCATTTTTTACAGCATTTGGTGTATTTGTGCCAAGTTCTGGTAAAAACAAACTCTCTGAGTCTGAAAATACCTTTTGTGTGTTACTTACAAGACTGTCGATCATCATATCTAAACCGGGCAAAATCCACCCACCAAGATGCTCACCAGATTTAGTAACCACATCGACTTTACTCGCTGTGCCCGAGTCCACTACCACACAATGTCTATTTGGATATAAATAATGACAGGCAACCACACCCAACCAACGGTCAATGCCGAGATTTTGAAATTGCGGATAAGCACATTTAACTGCGCCAAGCTGCGCTGTCACATTTGCTTGTAATAAAGGAATGCTGAGCTGCTGTGCTTTAGCCGTGATATTTGCAAGCAGTTTGTCGGGCCCAACTTGCGCAATCGCGATTTCTTTAACCGCAGGCCAATTAATATCGGCTTCTTCAATAAAGGTGATGTTGCTATTTACTTCACTGGCAACTTTTAATGCGGTATTACCCACATCGACTAACAATCTCATTCATTTACTTCCTTACGCAATGAAATCTCTCCGCCATAGTAGCTTTTCACTTCGCCATCTTGGCGCAGTACAATGCCCCCTTGTGCATCTATGCCTTCACAAATACCGCGCCATTGTCTTTGCCCAGTAGAAAGACAAACCACTTCCCCTGCGAATGCATTTAATGCATTCCACTGTGTGACCATCTCGGTTAAGCCTGACACCTGATATTGCGCCAACCTTTCATCAAGGGCATAAGTTAAATATGCCACCAGCTTATCTTTATCTAGAACATGACTGTGGGAAGCTATGTCTGTCCAAGGTTGATCGATTTGCTGTGATGCCGTTTCGGGCATTTGTAAATTAATCCCAATACCAATCACTAAGTGACATGGCCCTTCAACCTGACCATCTAGCTCAACTAAAACACCAGCTAACTTTTTATGATTAAGATAAATATCGTTGGGCCACTTCAGTGCCACTTCTAACCCATAAAGCGCTTTTAAAGCATCATACACTGCAAGGCCCACCGCAATAGACACACCCATCGCTGCTTGCAATCCATCGTCTAAACGCCAGTAATAGCTGTAATACAGATTAGCACCAAATGGAGATTGCCAAGTACGGCCGCGACGACCCCGCCCTGCTTCTTGCATTTCAGCAACCAATACATGCCCTGAATTAATCGGCAATTTGTTTTGCACACGGCGCATTAATTCTGAGTTGGTTGAATCTATGATAGGCATCACTTCAAGCTGTTTTTTCTGCCCTGACAGTACATGGTAATAGTGATTTACTGCTGATTCATCAAGTAAAGGGACACTATGGTTGAGTTTGTAACCTTTACCACTGAGTTTAAAGATGTCGATGCCCATTTCTTGTAAAGACTTAATGTGTTTCGATACCGCAGCGCGAGAAATGTCTAAGCTTTCACCTAAATACTGTCCAGACACAAACTCTCCCTTATTAAGGGCTTTTAAAATAGCCAACTTGTTCCCTTGTGGTCCTTTATAACTCATGCTTGCACACCTTGTAGTTGTACATTGCCATTTGCAGCAATCACACGCACTTCATGTTCTAGTGGCACATTGAACTTTTGCCACACGCTTTGTTGAATATGTTGGATCATGGCTTTAAGCTCTGAGGCTGTGCCCGCACCTTGATTAACCAGTACTAAAGCTTGTTTGTGATATACGGCAATACCCCCTAACTCAAAGCCCTTGAGCCCGGCTTGTTCAATCAACCAGCCAGCGGCTAATTTAGTATGCTTAGTATCTACTGGATAATTTGGCATATCAGGATACTGCTTTAACAAAGCTTCTACCTGCCCGCTTCCCACAATGGGGTTTTTGAAAAAACTACCAGCATTGGCCAGCACTTTCGGATCCGGAAGTTTGCTTTGTCGTATTTCAATCACTTTGTTAAATACCTGCTGTGCGGTGACCGTATTTTTATCAAGCGATTGTAAAGGTCCATAGTTAAGCACAGGCTGCCATTGCTTAGGTAACTCAAACAGTACTTCAGTAATAATAAACTTATCTTTTAAAGCTTGTTTAAACACCGACTCTCTATAAGCAAAGTCACACTCAGCTTGCGCAAGTTCTACAAATTGCGCTTTGCCAATATCATAGCCTTTGACCGATTTAATGAACTGCCCAACTTCAACGCCATAAGCACCAATATTTTGAACAGGGGCAGCCCCCACTGTACCCGGGATTAATGCGAGGTTTTCAAAGCTAAATACGCCTTGTTCAAGTAAATGAATAACTAGCTGATGCCAATTCTCACCCGCAGCAGCTCGAACATGCCAAACATCTTGTTGCTCTATAACTGATATGCCTTTATTGGCTATCTTTAGCACTGTGCCAATAAAGTCTTCGATAAAGACCGTATTGCTACCCTCTCCCATTACATAGCAAGGTTTAGAAAAATCGAGCTGAGTGAGGTTATCGGGATGAGTGATGGTTATGAGCGCTGCACAGTGAGCTGGTAAAGCAAAAGTATGGAGCGTTTGGACTGATGGCACGTTCAACCTAACAAGTAATCTATTAATCTGGCTAGTTTACCCTAAGCACAATCCACACGCACCTATGTGAAGTTTTTCTTAAGCATGATATAAATGCCGCTCGTTTACTTAATCCGTGCAAGGATAAACAATGAAATTAACTGCTTTAGCCGCGAGCTTAATGCTGGCAGGTATCTCTCAAAGCGCTTTGGCAACACATGCTGTTGACGAGCACACTTATGCTAATTTAAAAGATGTAGTCAGCACCCATCTACATTTAGACCTAGACGTTGATTTTGCAGACAAGCAACTTGAAGGTTTCGTAGAGCACACCCTTGATTGGCGCAACGCGTCTGCGCGCACTTTAGTGCTAGATACGCGCGACCTTGAAATCGATAAAGTGATGTACCAAGGCAAAAACGGTCAATGGCATAAAGCAAGTTTTACCCTTGCAAAGCGTGATGATGTAAGAGGCGCTAAATTAACTATTCGCTTTAAAGAGCAAGCCAAAAAAGCCCGTGTTTACTACAATAGTTTACCGCAAGCGTCAGGCCTACAATGGTTAACACCAGTACAAACTGCCAGTAAAACACACCCGTTTATGTACAGTCAGTCACAAGCTATTCATGCGCGTAGCTGGATCCCTGTACAAGACACGCCGGCAATGCGCACAACCTACACTGCCCGTATTCAGACTCCAAAAGATGTTCGTGCGGTCATGAGTGCAGATAACTCAGAAGCATTTGTCAAAGACGGCGACTATTGGTTTGATATGCCACAAGCTATTCCACCATACTTAATCGCTATTGGTGCAGGTAACCTTGAATATAAAGAAATGTCGCACCAGACTGCGATTTTCGCAGAGCCACAAATTCTTGATGCCTCGGTTGCTGAATTTAACGACACGCAAGCGATGATCGATAAAACAAACCGCATGTATGGCGAATATGCTTGGGGTCGTTACGACTTACTAATGCTACCACCAAGCTTCCCGTTTGGCGGTATGGAAAACCCACGCCTGTCATTCATCACCCCAACCGTTGTTGCAGGTGACAAGAGCTTAGTTAATCTAATTGCCCATGAACTTGCGCACTCTTGGTCAGGCAACCTTGTGACAAATGCAACGTGGGAAGACTTATGGCTAAATGAAGGTTTCACCTCTTATGTTGAAAACCGCATTATGGAAGAAGTGTTTGGCCGCGACCGTGCCGTAATGGAGCAAGCATTAGATGCCGCGGGCCTGCGCGCACAACTTGGCAACATTCCGGCTCCAGATACCCGCCTAAACTTAAAGCTAAATGGTCGCGATCCAGATGATGCGTTCAGCAAAGTGCCCTATATCAAAGGTCAGTTATTCCTAATTTACTTAGAAGAAAAGTTTGGCCGTGCACGCTTTGACGAATTCGTAAAAGGCTACTTTGCCAAGTATTCGTTTAAGTCTCTAACCACCGCTGAGTTTGTTGAATACCTAAATACGCACCTACTAGAAAAACACCCTGGTATCGTTTCTCTAGAAAAAGCCAAAGAGTGGATTTTTGAACCTGGCTTACCTGCGGATGCGCCAAACCCAACTTCAGATGCGTTTAATAAAGTCGATGCTGCAACAGCGGCTTGGTTAAAAGGTGACAAAGACCTAGCAGACCTACCAACGAACGATTGGACAGTGCACGAGTGGTTACACTTCTTAAATAACCTGCCGCGAGATTTAAGCCTAGATAAAATGGCGAAGTTAGATTCAGCATTTAACCTAACTAATTCAACCAACGCCGAGCGTGCGTTTGCTTGGTATATGTTAGCCGTAGGTAATGGTTATGAGGCCATTTATCCGGCACTGGATAAGCACTTAACCAGCATTGGCCGCCGTAAGCTCATCGTGCCTTTATACAAATCACTTGTTAAACATGGCAAGCGCGACTGGGCGCAAAAGGTATATAACAATGCACGTCCGGGTTATCACCCGTTAGCGCAAGGTACTGTAGACGCGATTTTTAAATAAGCGAAATGCAAAAAGCAAAAAGGGCCATATGGCCCTTTTGTTTTCTATAGCTCAATTTAACAAATGCACTTGAATCGTGTTTAATTCACTTTAACCGCTTTCAAAAACGCCTCTCGCTGCTTTTTATCAGCTTGCTGCCACCAATAGTGCAACATAAGTTCAGCACTTGGATGCGTCACCCCTTCAACCGCCTTTCTACTTACTGGGGCTACTGTTTGTGGAGCGCTTTTTACACGCTCAGCAACTACGGGAGCAACCTCTACTTCAGGCTTTACTGCTACAGCTTTTTGTTGCGAATTATTAGGAGTAACCACATAAACAGCGGGAGATTGCGCAAATTGTTCTGCAGCTTCTATATCTTTTGCCCTGTTAAAACCGATTTTATATTTACCATCTTGAGTAATACTTACCTCAACCCAAAAAGGCTCGGACGACACAGTTTGGTGCTCGTCGTAATCTAACTCATAAAGATCACTATATTTAAGCTGCACTTTATGTGTTCCCACTGGCAGGTCAAAATCGAGCTTTTTGCTGAATAACGAATGCTCAACTTTTTCTCCATTTACTTTTAGCGGAATAAGCTCTTCAGGAAAGCTTAATGTCGCAGCTTGAACAAGACCACAACTGCTTATTAACAAAGCAAAAAACAGCCCTTTTATTTGATTCACTTCACTCTCCTTCTTGTAATTTTATAATCTTACCGATTGCAGTTTGACAGCTCAGCAATTCTTTGTCATTAGTGTATAGATACTAAAACAGTCTAATAAACCGATAGATAGCAACAACATACTTTTAGGATAAACCATGGCCGAAGCCACTATTTTTGACAAGATTATTAGTAAAGAAATCCCAGCCGATATCATCTATGAAGACGAACACACACTTGCTTTTAAAGATATTAACCCGCAGGCACCTTTTCATGTACTGGTGATCCCAAAAACACCTGTCGCAACAATCAACGATATTAATGAAACTAACGCGCATTTAATTGGTCAACTTTATGTGGTAGCGGCCAAGCTAGCAAAAGAGCATGGCTTTGCCGAAGATGGCTATCGAGTAGTTATGAACTGTAACGAACATGGCGGTCAAACTGTCTATCACATCCATTTACATGTGCTTGCAGGTCTTGAAATGGGCTGGCCACCATTCACAAGTAAGAAAAAAGAATTAATTTAAAAAATTCCTTGCTAATAGTTACAAATGAATAAGCTATTAATGCGACTAACAAAATAATAACATTTTCAAACGGTTAAAACTGAAAATGCCAATTAGTCGCATTATTTAACAAAAACGCTTGTATATATAGCAAAATTTTCTATATTTTTAGTAACAAACTCATACAAAAGGTCTGAGTCGCGTGTTAGCATTAAAGCAATAATTTGAATGAGAGCGTCCATTTAAAATGAGCAGTACCGCCTTTTTACTACTAGATAAAGATCCAATTAACACAATTGGTATTAATGTCCTTCAACCTTTACTTAAAACCCAAGGTTTAGAAGTCACCACCGGCACCGATATTACAGAGGTACCTGAAGACACAAGATTGTTATTCATCGAAACCGCACAAAACGATGCATGGAACAAACTAAAAGAACATTTAGTAAAGCTGAAAGTAAATTGCGATATTGTGTTATTTAACTTAGACGAAAACCCAGAGCTTGCAAATCGCGCGCTGCTAAGTGGTATTCGCGGTGTGTTTTACACCACAGATAACGCTGATGTACTAATGAAGGGGATCCGTTTATTAATGGAAAACCAGCTTTGGTATCGTCGTGACATCATGTGTAATGCCCTAAACCGTATGTTGCAGTTTAACAAAGATGCCCTTCACAAACTGACTGAAGGCGATATCGAGCCAGTTAAACTCACTAAACGTGAAAAAGCGATTATTTCACTCATGAGTAAAGGTGCGAAGAATAAAGAAATCGCTGAAGACCTAAACATCAGCCCACACACAGTGAAAACACACCTTTACAGTGCTTTCAGAAAGACTAAGTGTCGTAACCGAATCGAACTTCTGTCTTGGGCACAACAAAATATTCCAGACGAAATTCGTTAATAGAATGTTCTAAAATTGAGGAAGCTAAGCTTCCTCTTTCTTTACCTGTTCCCATCTTCCCTCTATGCTAGAGCAATTATTTAATAAGTTCGACGCGTATGTTTGATCCAAAAACTCTCTATTTTACCAGCGGCGCCATGATGGCCATGATGACCTTGTTATGTTTCTTAACTTGGCGTACCAACAAAAACATACCCGGCACAGCAACTTATACTCTTTACCCTCTCGCCCTTTTCCTGGCAACGATTAGCTTTTCACTCCATGGTTACCTAGAGCATTGGCAAACTATCGGCATCGGTAACGCCCTATTATTTGGTGCATCGATTATTCATGTTATTGCTATCAGTCAATTTTTTGATCACAAAGGGTGGGAGTTAAAAAGCTTCTTAGCGTTCACTGGGGTTTTGCTCATTGCATTAGGTTATTACAGTATCATTGATGATAATTTAAGAGCCCGAATTTGGATTTCTGACTTACAACATATTGCCGAAATCATATTATTACTTTCTTTGTTTTGGCGATTTTCTCGACCTTTATACCCCAATGGCAGTATTGTTTACGGTATTGTATTAATACTCTTGTTAATCGTTTTTGTCGGCCGCTCTATCATGATGGGAGACGTGACCCACATGACTATTATGCTCGACAATTGGTTCTCAACCACGGTTTTTGTCAACGGTGTTCTATCTCCTATTTTCTACGCTACGGGTATGGCACTTTTATGCAATGAACGCAGAGAACATCATTTAAATAAACTCACCGAAAAAGCACAAAAAGACCTAGAAATTCGAGGGTTATTCTTATCAACCGTCAGCCATGAGATCCGCACCCCATTGAATGGCATTTTAGGCAGCGCACAATTGGTATTAAGTCGTACCAAGAGTCCTAAAAACAAGGCCTATTGCGAAGCCATTATTAATTCAGCAGAGTCTCTCAACTTACTTATAGAAAAAGTGCTGGATTACGCCAGCCTTGAACAAAGTGACGAGTCATTGTATGAAGAAGACATTGAACTGAAAAGTTGGCTAAACAATTTATGTTTATTGCTCACGCCATTAGCCGAACAAAAGCAACTTAAGTTTGAACTTGATTACGACCTACCAGAACAAGCTTGTTATTACTGCGATCAGCAAAAACTACGTCAGGTTATTATTAATCTTGTTGGTAACGCCATTAAGTTTACTGATTCTGGCTCAGTGAAAATAAAAGTTCACCTCGAGCAAGACAGCGCCATGGCACATACTGTTACCTTTAGCGTGATCGATTCAGGCCCAGGTATTGAAGGAGACGATATAGAAAAGCTCACTCAACCTTATGTACAAAGCAATGCCGGTAAAGTGAAAGGCGGCACCGGTCTTGGTCTTGCAATTACCGCGCGCTTACTTGAACGTCTAGGTTCAAAACTAGAAATTGCCAGTCAGTTAAATAAAGGCAGTGTGTTTAGCTTCAGCTTAAATCTTGCAATAGGTGAACTGAGCTTAGTGCCTCAACGTCAACACGAACAAGATTGTGTAACGGGTCTTAATATCTTATTGGTTGAAGATTTAGAGTTAAACCAAAAAATTGCCATAGAGTTTATGGCTGAAGATGAGCACAAAGTGAAGCTGGCAACCACAGGGCAATCCGCCCTTGAGTTACTTAAAGATCACCAGTTTGATGCAGTGCTGCTCGATATGAACTTGCCTGACTTAACCGGCCAAGAAGTGCTTAAATCGCTGAAAAAGATAGAGCATAAAAACCAGCGCACTCCGTTTCTGGCATTCACCGCGAGCCTCAGCCCAGATGAAGTCAAAGAATATATGACGCTGGGTATCAAAGACATCGTGGCTAAGCCCATCAAACAAGAGAAACTTCGCCAAGCACTGAGTGACTCACAAACACTGAAAGAGCCAACCATCAGCGTCGAACTGGCGGATGTCCTTTACGATGAAACCGCAGCCACTTCACTTCAGAAAAACTTTAATGAAGACGAAGTGTCTTCTATTTACAACGAGTTTGTGCTTTCTGCGCGCAACAAATTAATTAGCATTCAACAGCAATTAGACATAGACAACGACCAATGTATAAAAATGCTGCATCGCCAAGCGAGCACAGCCTTACAATTAGGCTTTAATCGCTATGGGCAAATGCTAAAAACCATCGAGCGTCGTTTACTAGAAGATAAATCTGCCCACGAAGAGCTCACCCAAGCCATGGTTTTATGGCAAGAAAGCTTAGCGGCATATTTGCAGTTTGTTCGCACTCAAACGCTAAATTAAAGCACTTTATCGCGCAGAGTCGACACACTAAATTAAATTCGTCATGCTAGTGACAAGTGCATTGAAAGTGCACATATAACAAAACAAAGGGAACCATTATGGCATTACTTAAAACACCACTGGCGCTGGCCGTCAGTTTAGCCGTATTCGGTGCAAGTGCTCCTGCGCTTGCTAATGCTGATAGTAAAGCAACCGATAAGGCCGCTGTAAAAACTGAAGCTAAAAAATCAGACAAGTGGGATGTACTAAACCCACCAGGTGAAAAGCAAACCATCACCATCGACACTAACGAAACGACATGGAGTAACCTAGACGTTAGTCCTGATGGCAAAAGTATTATTTTCGATATGTTAGGCGACATCTATGTAATGCCTATCTCAGGCGGTAAAGCGACTGCGATTACCAATGACAGAGCGTGGAACTTCCAACCTAAATTCTCTCCGGACGGGTCTAAAATCGCATTTATCTCTGACCGTGAAGGCGCAGAAAACCTATGGGTTATGGATGTGAACGGCGAGAACATGCGTAAAGTGTCTGGCGAATCTCACAACCTACTTCATAACCCAGCTTGGTCACCAGATGGCCAATATATCGCGGTTAAACAAGGTCAAGTAACAGGTCGTACAATTCCTGGTGGTTCAATCCGCATGTATCACATTTCAGGTGGTAAAGGCGTAGTTGTGCGTGAACGCCTACACGGTGCGAAGTCACAGAAGAACGTTGCAGAGCCAGCTTTCTCAACAGACGGTAAGAAAATTTACTACTCAGTTGATGCAACGGCAGGTGTACGCTGGCAGTACAACAAAAATGCGCTTGATTCAGTCTTTGAGATCCGCTCTTGGGATTTAGCAACCGGTGAAGAAGAAACTGTGATCCGTGGCTCAGGTGGTGCAATTCGTCCAACGCCAAGCCCAGACGGTAAATCGCTTGCGTTTGTAAAACGTATCGAGAATGGCAAAATCATGCAAAGCGCTTTGTATATCAAAGATCTTAAGTCTGGTATCGAAACAGAAATCTTTGCAGGCCTAGACCGTGACTTACAAGAAGCTAACGGTGCACAAGGTAACACGCCAGCATTTGCTTACACGCCAGACGGTAAAGCATTAGTGTTCTGGTCGGGCGGTGTATTCCACAAAGTCGACATTGCTAGCAAACAAGCACAAGTGATCCCAACCCGTGTTGTGGCTGAAAAGCAAATCACGCCAGCGCTGAAGTTTGCGGTAGACGTTGCCCCTGACACATTCAAAGTGAAACTGGCACGTTGGTCACAAGTTTCTCCAGATGGTAAAACAGCCCTATTCCAAGCACTTGGTCACCTTTACACTAAAGATATCGCGTCAGGTAAAGTAAAGCGCGTGACTAAGCAAAACGATCACTTTGAGTTCTACCCTAGCTTCTCTCGTGATGGCAAATATATTGTCTATACAAGCTGGGATGACCAAGATTTAGGCGCGGTTCGCGTGGTATCTGCAAAAGGTGGTAAAGGCAAAGTGATCACGCAAGAGCCTGGTCACTACATCAACCCAAGTTTCTCACCAGATGGTAAAAAAGTACTTTATCGCAAAGTAACCGGTGGTTACTTACTCAGTGGTGACTGGTCAATGGAACCGGGCATTTACTTAACCAGCGTTAAAGGCGGTGAAGCAAAGCGCATCATCAAACGTGGTGACAACCCACACTTTGGCGCTGACAGCGACCGTATTTTCTTCAATGTTGCAAGCAGCGAAACTAGCCGAGAACTTAAGTCAGTAGATTTAAACGGTCAGCAAGAGCGCTCACACTTCAAGGGTGAGTACATCTTTGACTACCGCGTATCACCAAACGGCAAATACGTGGCCTTCATTGAAAACTTCAATACCTTTGTAGCGCCATTCACAAGCACAGGTAAAACGCTATCAATTAACAAGGGCACTAAATCATTCCCTGTTAAGCAAGTGTCTAAGTACTCTGGTGACTTCTTAAACTGGAAAGCTGACAGCAGCGCATTAACTTGGGCGTTTGGTCCGAACCTTTATCAGCGCAAGCTAACTGATACATTTGCGTTCTTAGAAGGCGCAGCAGATGACGTCAGCGAGCTAACGGCTGAAGGCATCGACTTAAGCTTCGAGAAAAAAGCCGATAAGCCAGAAGGCCTACTAGCCCTAGTTGGCGGTAAAGTCGTTACTATGCGTAACGCTGACCAAGAGCAAGAAATCATCGAAGACGGTGTGGTGCTTATCGAAGACAACCGCATTATTGCAGTAGGTACGCGCAGCGATGTGAACATTCCTAGCAAAGCAAAGGTCATGGATATCTCAGGTAAAACTGTGATCCCAGGCCTTGTTGATGCACACGCGCACGGCAGCTATGGTAGCCGTAACTTGCAGCCAGAGCAGAACTGGAACCAGTTCTCAAATGTGAGCTTTGGTGTTACAACCATTCACGATCCATCGAACGATTCAAACGAAGTGTTCTCAATGGCTGAACTTCAGCGCGCTGGTCTAACCGTTGCACCACGTATTTACTCTGTAGGTCGTATCTTATACGCAGGTAACGCACCGGGTTATAAAACGCCGATCAACAATCTTGAAGACGCGCAGTTCCACGTTAAGCGCCTGAAAGATGCGGGTGCTATCTCGGTGAAGAGCTACAACCATCCTCGTCGTGACACGCGCCAACAAGTGCTAGAAGCAGCAAAAGAAATGGAAATCATGGTAGTACCTGAAGGTGGTTCTAAGTTCCAACAGAACATGAATATGATCATCGACGGTCACACAGGTCTTGAGCACGCGCTACCAATTCCAAACATCTACTCAGACGTAGTTCAAATGTGGAGCCAAACTAAAGCGGGCTTTACACCTACGTTTAACGTGGCTTACGGTGGTATTAAAGGTGAAGATTACTTCTACGATAAAACAGAAGTATGGAAGAACGAGCGCTTAAAAGCATTCGTACCTGACTATATTCTAAACCCACGCTCAATTCGCCGCCCTACCGCACCTGAGCACCACTATAACCACATCAATGCCGCTAAGTCTGCGAAGCAGTTACGCGATAAAGGCGTTACAGTTCATATTGGTGCACACGGTCAACGTGAAGGTTTAGGCGCGCACTGGGAATTATGGTCAATGGCACAAGGTGGCTTCACAGCATGGGAAGCGTTACGCAGTGGTACAATCGATGGCGCTAAATACCTAGCGCTAGACAATGACATAGGTACCATTGAAAAAGGCAAGCTGGCTGACTTAGTGATCATCGACGGTGATGTATTAAACGATATTCGTCAGTCAGAAAAAGTAGCTTACACGGTACTAAACGGCCGTATCTACGATGCTGCAACCATGAACGAGGTAGGTAACTACAATCGTAAACGTCAGCCATTCTTCTTCGAAAACGGTAGCAAAGCACCTATGCACTCAGCAACCGAAGCCTACATGGAAGAAAAAGCACACAAATATCACTGGAAGCATTAATAACCTGAGTTCAGGTTAATTATTACAGTTTGATGTAGTGTAAAAACTTCAAAAGGCCGCAAATCAGCGGCCTTTTTTACATTCATAAAAAAATCACCTAAATCTGCAACAAAATTGGACGATAAGTGTAGACGCAACTAATAATTGTTCTAAACTTTGCACCTATATTAGTCACCATCTCAAGTAAGATGTAATCATAAAAAGGAATGCGCTATGACCAGCCCATTGACGTATTTCAGCTCGCTTAATTTGAGCCGAAAACTCATCGCCGCGTTTTTAACTGTGGCCCTTGTTCCCATCGTTGTAATTATTTCAATTGCGCTTTTTAAAGCGTCTTCAGCGTTAGAGCAACAAGCTTACTCACAACTCGCTGCTGTGGGAGAAATAAAGAAAAGTGCGGTCAGACGCCATTTTGAAAACGTAAAAGATAACCTTTATGCGTTAACCATTAACCCAAAAACAGCCGAAGCAAGCCAACAATTTATCGACGGCTTCAATCAAATTGATGGGGTTGTCAGTAAACCTCAGAGCTTACAACGCTATTACCAGCAAGACTTTAATAACAAATTTAAAGCTGAAAACCCAAACCAAGCGATGCCCGGCGAGATCATTAATGGTTTAAATGCACAAGCACTGGAATTACAAACCAGATATATTTCTGATAACCCTAACCCTCTTGGTGAAAAAATTAAGTTAGTTAGTACAGGTCATCAAGACAGTTATGATTTGGCACACCAAAAATTTCACCCTTTCTTTTCTGAAATAGCCGATATTTACGACTTGTACGATATTTTCATCGTCGACAATCAATCTGGAAACATTGTTTATTCAGTGTACAAAGAGCTCGATTACGCCACCTCTTTAACAAGTGGACCTTATTCGAACAGCAATATTGCGGCGGTTTTCAATCAAGCCAAAGATTTATTTAGCCAATCAGAATTTGCATTTGTTGACTATCAGCAATATGTGCCGTCTTATAATGCACCGGCGAGCTTTATTGCCGCGCCAATTATTTATGATGGTGCGCCACAGGCGACTCTGATCTTCCAACTATCAATTGATGCTCTTAATAAAATCATGACTGAGCGAGAAGGCTTAGGTGAAACCGGTGAAACTTACTTAGTCGGACCTGAAGGCCTGATGCGCTCAGACTCTTATTTAGACCCAGACAATCACTCTGTGATTAATTCATTTAAATATCCAAATAAAGGTAGCGTAAAAACCGAAGCATTCCGCTTGGCTATGTCGGGCCAAGAAGGTGAAAAAGTCATTACTGATTACAATGGCCAACCTGTGCTATCAGCTTATCGTCAACTCAATGTACTTGGGCATAATTGGGCGCTACTTGCTGAGATCGATGAGAAAGAAGCCTTTGCAGCAGTGACCATGTTGCGTAACTTGTTATTACTTATTTTGGTTATTTCCATCGCCTTGATAATTGCCGTTGCCGTATTTTTCGCACGCTCACTGACTCGACCTGTACATGATTTAATGGCCACGATGCGCCGCGTTGAAAAAGAAGGTGACTTTTCACTTCGTGCACCGATTTCTTCAAAAGATGAAATCGGCCGTTGCGCATTAGCATTCAACTCACTGTTAGAAGCACTACAAACTTCAATTAGCGCATCGAACCGCGTACTTAATCAAATGGCCGAGGGGAAATTCCACGACCGCATTCAAGTAGAATGTAAAGGTGAATTAAATACCCTTAAACAAGCAACCAACAATTGTGCAAACAGCTTAGATGTTGCCATAGGCGAAATTAATCATGTCATCAGCGCGATGTCACAGGGTCAATTCGACAAGCAGTTACAAGCACCTATGTCAGGGGATCTTGCTCATCTCAAAGACAACATTAATTGCTCTTTAAACTCGCTCGATAACACCATGAATGCGATTGTTGAAACCATGGCCAATGTCGCGAAAGGCAATTTTACCGACACCATTCAAGTTGAAGCACAAGGTAAGCTAAACGAGTTAAAGGTTAGCGTGAATGATTCTGTAAAAAGCATCAATGGTGCCGTTGCCGAGATTAATACGGTGATGGGTGCCATTCGTCAGGGGGATTTCTCTAAACGCGTTAACCTACCACTGCAAGGTCAACTTGAAGCACTGAAAGACGATATCAATTTCAGTGTTGCCAACCTTGCTGAAATCATTAAAGACATCAGTAATGTTATGTCTGCAGTAAGCCAAGGTGATTTCAAGCACACCATTGAGTGCGAGGCACAAGGTCAACTAGGGCAACTTAAACAAGATATTAATGCGTCAATCACTAGCCTAGATAAAGCCATGGGAGAGATTTCAGCGGTAATGATGGCAATTAGCCACGGCCGTTTCGACCGCACCATTGAATCACCAATGACAGGCCAGCTTAATACCCTGAAACAAGACATCAATCGCTCGGTATTAACCTTAGACCAAGTTATTCAAGAGCTTGCAAGTGTCATGGCGGCAATGTCTGAGGGTGACTTCACTCAGAAGATTGAGTCAGACCTACAAGGTCAGTTATTACAGCTCAAAGAAGACATTAATGGCTCAACCGATACTATTTCTGATGCCATCAATGAAGTGACACAAGTGCTTAGCGCAGTGGCTCAGGGTAATTTAACACACTCAATTAATAGTGATTACCAAGGGGTATTCTTAACCCTTAAGCATGATGTGAATAGCACCATTGCGAAACTTACAGAGGTGATCCAAGGCATTCAGATTGCCGCAAATCAAGTGTCACAAAGTGCTGGCGAAATCGCTAACAGCAACACCGAGATAAGCTCTCGTACAGAAGAACAAGCTGCCAACCTTGAAGAAGCCAGTGCCAGCACCAGCAATATGTTGGATGAAATTGGCCAAGTTGCCGACCAATCAGGTGTCGCTGTGCAATTGGCTGAAAGCGCTGAAGCCATAGCTAAAGAAGGTGGTTCACTATCGCACGATACAGTATTGGCGATTGACGAAGTTAACACGGCGAGCAAAGACATCAATGAAATCGTGTCTGTTATCGACGGCATCGCTTTCCAAACTAACTTACTCGCACTTAACGCTGCAGTAGAAGCGGCGAGAGCCGGTGATAATGGTCGCGGGTTTGCGGTTGTCGCTAACGAAGTTCGTGAATTGGCTGGTCGAAGCGCTGCGTCAGCTCGACAGATCAAAGACATCATCGCTAACTCAAATGCCAAAGTAGAGCAAGGCACTGAATTGGCGAATAGTTCGGGCCAAAAGCTAGAACAAATTGTCGGTGCAGTTGCGCAGGTGAATAATTCGATTGTGAAGATCAACCAATCGACCATGACTCAGCAACAGGCTATTCGAGAAGTTGATACGGTGGTACAGCGCCTTACTCATCTTATTCAGGAAAACTCGGCCATTACCGAAGAGACCATGGCTGCCGCGAAGCAAATGGCTGACCAAGCACACAATATGCGACGCTCATTAGAGTATTTCAATTTAGGTGAAAGTGAGTATGCCGAGCCAACTTTGCTGGTACATCACTACAACCGATAATACTTTACAATAAAAATAAAAACGGCCCATTGAGTAATGCCAGTCAGTTAAGAATTGACTGGCATTTTCTTTTATACGGATATTTCCTTGGTTTCTTTCTAACCTCTCTTGGGTATCTCCTATCAGGAAGCCGGTCTGGTAATACAAACAATCTTAGTGTTGTCAGCAGCTCTTCATAATGTACTGGCAACTTACTCGCACTGTGGATAGGAGTGAGCATAAAAAATGCGATGATATGGCGCATACATAAACTAAAACTAAGTTGTCTGGGTATCAGGATTTCTTCCGCTTTCGTTGCATCAATCATTGCAATGCGGATTAAGTTGTAAGCTAACAGTAGTCCCCATAACTCTTGACGTACCATATCTGGCTTTTTACTTCGTAATGCATGTTTAGACTGATGCAACCCTTGTTTCATTTCTCTAAAGCCCAACTCTATTTCCCAACGCTGAGTATAGACTTCTGTTAATTCATCATATGGATAACGCATGGGATCGATTAATGAACTCAGTACACGGTAGCTTTTCCCATCAACTTTATACGTAGTGAGTCGGGCGGTTATTTGCTCTGGTAAATCTTTAAATTTACTTTTAGCTTGAGGGCTAGTATGTAAAGAGATTATTTTATCTTCATCGCTGATATGACGTTCAACTTGGTATTGTAAATCCTTGCGAGCTGGTAACATCCAATGTGTATTTTTACCTTGTCTTTGCCACTGATATAAAAGGCCTAAAGAGTAATAGCCACGGTCAAATAGCGTTAAAGAGTCATCTGGGACAGACGATAAAAGTCTTTTGGCAAGTGTCATTTCCCCTACATGGCGTGCATCAAAGCTACTATCCAGTAATAGATGGCTTGATACCTCCATCAAACTACACATCCTGATTTGAGGATAACTGCCTTCACCAAATTGATTACTGTCACTACCAAACGCAATACGATTTTCTTCGTTATCTTGAGTTCTAAAGCTCACTCCATCAACAGCTAACAAATTCAGTCCACACCACTGCTCAAAGGCATGCTTGTAAAATGCTCTTTGGGCCAACAATCGAAACGAGTGACACACTGCATCAACCCCTAAACGTTGACGGCCTTGAACCAAAGCGCTGGGCGCAACCAGTTTATTTTTCCCCGGCAGCGTAATATCTAATCGGCTTGCGATATCCCATACTGTTTCGTTACGAAATAGGCTCATACCAATGACTGACCACATTATAGCTTCTAACGGCAACCTTCTTCGACGCACGGTTGCAACTCCAGCATATTCGAACGCCTGTTCAAGTATATCGGCATCAAGGACATTCTTTAGTTTATCCAGGGTGTGTACATCATCTAAAAACGAAGTTAGGTCGTCACAGTGATTAGAAAGAGGCATAAAAAAATCCGATATTAGTTTCCTAATATCGGATTCTGAACCCTTTAAAAGATCGGTCAACTGATCTATTTGTTTCTTAACTGATCAGCATTGGCCCATTGAGGGCCGTTTCTTTTATCAAACTCAGTTAATACTTTTCATTGAGCAGGGTTTGTAGCTCATCAATTTGCTCAGGTGTTAACTTGGTTTCTTTCAGTAATGACGTGATCAACTTAAACTCATGGTCGCCTTCACCATCTGCATCAAACGAGAACTTAAATACTTTAGGTGCTTTAGTTGGCTTAACTGGTTTTGGTGCACCTGGCGGTAACGGTGGCTCTGGTGGTAGGTGTAGCGCAAAATCTTCGCCACCATGTACAAACACCATTTTCTTGCCCTCTCCATCACCAGCAAAGGTCTGCACCACTTTGTCAGAGAAGAGAAACACACCATCTTCACCTTTTGTGTTGATTTGCGACAGCACCTCCTCTACTTTCGCTCGGGTTTCATCAGGCAAATCAGCCAGCTTTTCAGCTAGCACATCACCACCTAACTCCGCTTTATCAAGCTTAATGACTCGAACATCACTGTTGTGGCCTTCACTCACCATCACTTTTACATCATCATGAATTTGTTTAACTTTAATCACATGAAGTGCTTCTTTATCTGTTGCGTAACTGCTGGCCGCAAAAACAAAACCAGCTGCGGCAAGTGCCTTGACGACTTTTTTATACTTAATGGTTGAAAACATGATCTTCTCCTTATGGTGCGATTTATACACGCTAAAATAAAATGTCGACCTAGCTATAGAAAAAGGCATGCCAAATAACTTTTTATAATATATTCATGGCTTTACTAATTTTGCTTGGAAAAGCCAATGAAAAATATCCCGATATCAGGATATGAAAGGCTGATATCGGGAATGCTTAGTTGGTGAAATCTAACAGCTACAAAAAGCACTGATTAATCTACTTATTTTCATAGACTTATAAACCACTTGCGATTTAGCAATTTGGAATGCATCTTGTAATAAATGATTTAGAAGCGGTTTAAAGATCTATTTGGGAGAAGGTGTGACGATTAAGCGCTATTTTATTTTAGGCATTTTGGCGATATTTCTTTTACTCGCCGTGAGCCAAACCTTACTGGTCTTGCATTTCAAATCACAAGTCAGTGCAGATATCACTGAACAATCAAAGGTGATCACTAAGCAGCTAATTGGTAAAGCCCGAGAAGATATCAATCAAATCATTCACAAATTAGATGGCGATGCCCCAAAAGTGGTTGTGCTATCTGATAAGGTGACCATTTCTAACTCAGAGCAATTGCCACCTCCACCACCTAAATCTCCTTCTCCAACAAAAGCACCCGAGCCGAGTAAACCTCCCGCACCGCCTCAACCGGTAAAGCCTGTAATCACGATTAAAGCTGAAGCACTGCAAAATGAGGTTAATTCCGTGTTTTTTCATTTTCAAGATGACAGCCATATTAAGCGCGTGATCAGCACTGAACATTACGGCAACACTCAAAGCCAGAGTTTTGAACGCTTTACATCACTCATTTTATGGAGCATCGCCTTATCAACACTGATTGCCATTGGGCTTATGCTGTATTTTGTACACCGTCTCACTCAGCCAATCACTGCACTCAAGCAAGGCTTCAATGATTTATCAGACGGTAAGCTCGGCACTCAACTGCCAGCGCAAGGTGTCGGAGAAATTGCAACTTGCATTGACAGCTTTAATGCCACCAGCAGCAAGCTCGAGCAACTCAATCAGGTAGAAAAACAATTACAACAACAAAAGCAATTGGCGGAACTCGGCGAGCTCAGTCGCGCGATTGCCCATTCCCTCAGAAACCCTTTACATACCCTAGGTCTTACGCTTGAACAGTTTTGGCAAAGCCAAGATAACCAATTAAAAGACAACTTAAAAACCATAGCCGATAATAAAATTGCTCACTTAAATAAGAGTATCAGCGCTTTGTTGCAGCTCAGTAATCAGCAATCTTCAAGAGCGCAAACAGTCCCAATTGCTGCGGTACTTCAAGATATTCAGCTCGAAGTAGGCCAGCTTGATTTTGACCTTGAAATTCAGGTGCAACATGATTTGTCTATACAAGGTGCTGAATCTGAGATCCGCGCTATGTTACATACGCTGCTGGTCAACGCCATTGAAGCGCAACAAGCCAATCAAAGTACCCAAGCGATTGAGGTGAAAGCCTATTCAGAACAGAACACGTTATTTGTAGAAGTTGAAGATCATGGCGGTGGTTTTGAAGCACATATTCTTACTCAGCTATTTGACCCTCATGTGAGCAGCAAAGCCGATGGCGCGGGCATGGGGTTATATTTAGCCAAACGCTTAGCAGAACTTTACTATCTGGGTGATATTCAAGTACAAAACACACAAAATGGCGCACGTGTTACCTTGCAACTAGCGCAGTCATCGGTTGAAGAAGGAGCAGTTCATGACTAAGCCACAACCTATCTTGTTGGTTGAAGACGACCAGGCTCAAAATACTCTGATCAGCGCGATGTTAAGTGCCGCGAACTATCAAGTTTATAGCGCTTTTAGCGTTGAAGATGCCATCGTCACCCTTAAAAATCACGCAGACATCGAACTCATTTTTACCGATTGGAAGCTAGGAAATCTATCAGGCATGGACTTAATCAAATATGTCCGCGCACAACAAAAGCACATAGGCATTGTCGTCGCCACCGCCTATGGCTCAATTGAACATGCCGTTGAAGCCATCGAGCTCGGTGCCGATGACTACTTGAGAAAACCATTTCAGCGCCAAGAGTTATTGCTAGCACTCGCTAAAGCCAATAAGGCCAATCAGTTACGCCTTGCCAATCAACAGCTCAGCTCGCAAATAAGCGAGCAAAACCAGTTGGTCGATATCATTGGTCATGCTCCCTGTATGCAGAAAGTTTTTCAACGAATAGAACGCGTCAGTGCCACCAGCGCCACGGTGTTAATCAGTGGAGAAAGCGGCACGGGTAAGGAGCTTGCAGCACGTGCGCTGCATCAACTATCAAACCGTAGTAAACAAGCATTTATCGCCATTAACTGCGGCGCTATTCCTGAGAACTTAGCCGAGTCAGAACTCTTTGGTGCACTCAAAGGCGCCTACACAGGTGCGAACCAAGACAAACTCGGTAAATTTGCCGCAGCCAACAAGGGCACGATATTTTTAGATGAAGTGGCAGAGCTGAGCCTCAATGTACAAACCAAGCTACTGCGCTTATTACAAGAGGGTGTAGTCACACCAGTAGGTGATACCAAAGAGCATATTATTGATGTCCGAGTGCTTGCTGCTAGCCATAAAAACCTGCAACAAATGGTACAAGATGGCTTATTTAGAGAAGACTTATACTACCGGTTAAATGTGGTGCCGTTACATATGCCGCCACTGCGTGAGCGACAAGAAGATATTCCGCGATTAATCGAACATTTCTTAAAACGCTTTAGTCAACAGTATGGTATTGAAGCCCCCCAGTTAAGTAGTGCACTACTAAAACATCTCCTCAATTTTAATTGGCCCGGAAATGTGCGTCAGCTCTCCAATACCCTTGAGCAATTTGTACTCCTGCAAGATGAAAATGAGCTTAAAGAAAACTTGAGCAACACGGCTAACACGTCACAAACCAACGCACTGTTTACCTTGCCAAGTGAAGGGTTAAATTGGGATGAATTTGAGAAAGATTGCTTGCAGCAAGCACTCAACCGAGAAGGCGGCAATAAAACCCAAGCAGCTAAGTTATTAGGCATTAGCTACAAGCAGTTTTTATATCGTCTAGAAAAGCATAATTTAAATTAAAACAGATCGTATTACGCACCACAGCACTATTAAATGCTTAAGAAAGTTCATTGGGAGTAACAATTTGGATTCAGTCACGCAAATTTTACTCGGTAGCGCAGTAGGCTACGCCACTTTAGGCAATAAACTTGGTCGTAAGTCATTGCTTGTAGGCGCGGCATTTGGCACCCTGCCCGACTTAGATGTGCTGATCAACTTCGGTGGTGATGTCGAAAACTTTGTTTATCACCGCAGCTTTAGCCACTCACTGATTGTGCAATTACTGCTTAGCCCTGTATTTGCGTGGTTCATTGCAAAAATGCACTGGGCCAAATCCGTGTCGCTGACACGCTGGTCTCTAGCCCTATTTCTAATCATGAGTACCCATGCTCTGCTCGATACTTTTACGGTATATGGCACGCAATTACTCTGGCCTCTGAGTCATTATCCATTTGGCATTTCCAGTGTGTTTATTATCGACCCCTTATATAGCCTACCTTTGCTACTTGCGTTTGCAGCCCTGTGTTTGGCCCGTACAAAACCCTTTGCAAGCAAAATTAACACTACCGCACTGGTAGTGAGCTCGCTCTATCTGACTTGGAGCCTAGGTGCCAAATGGTTTATCGACAGCAAAATACGGCAGGCTTTAGACAAGCAAGCCATTACTTTTAAGCAAATCGAAAGTACTCCTTCACCATTTAATACTCTGCTTTGGCGCGCCGTGGCAACCACTGAGCAAGGCCATTATGAGATTTATGCATCGGTATTTGATTCGGTTGATGAGGTGGATATTCGATTTTACAAAACCGAAAATCATGTCCTTGATACCTTGAGTGAAGATCAACGTATTGCCTTGCTGCAAAGTTTTACCAAAGGTCTATACGGGGTTTACCAACAAGATCAGACTTATGTTTTTAGTGATTTAAGAATGGGCTTAGAAGGTTTTTATGTGTTTTCTTTTGAGATAGCCAAATTGTCTGAAAGTAGTATAAAGCCAGGCGATTTCAAACAGCTACAAAACCGCCCGCCACTGGCTAGAGCAGGTTTAGTATTCGATAGAATCACAGATCCAAACGTAGATTTGTCTAAAAGTTCTTTAACAAACTAAAACGGGTACATTCTGATTTTATTGTCATTCTTTTTGAACTTGTTTGTTGTTATAGTTTCGAAGTCACTACAAGCCCATAACTATATTTAAAGGCCAACTAGAATGAACAACGCTCAATATGACTACCTTATTGTCGGTGCGGGACTCTTCGGCGCAGTATTCGCGCGAGAAGCAACTGACAAAGGGAAGAAAGTTTTAGTAATTGATAAACGTAACCACACAGGTGGTAATATTTATTGTGAGAATGTTGAAGGGATTAACGTCCATAAATATGGCGCCCATATTTTCCACACAAGCAACCAAGAAGTTTGGGATTATGTAAACCGCTATGTGACTTTCAACCACTATGTAAACTCGCCAGTTGCTCGCTTCGAAGACAAACTTTATAACCTGCCTTTTAACATGAACACGTTTTATCAACTATGGGGCGTGACGACACCACAACAAGCAAAAGACAGAATTGCGCAAGAGCGTGCTCCTTATGCTGATTTAGACCCTAAGAACTTAGAAGAACAGGCACTGTTTTTAGGTGGTCGTGACCTGTATGAAAAACTCATCAAAGGCTATACCGAAAAGCAATGGGGACGACCTGCCACTGAGATACCATCATTCATCATTAAGCGTTTACCGTTCCGCTTTACCTTTGACAATAACTACTTCAACGACCTGTACCAAGGTATTCCAATCGGCGGCTATAATGCGCTTACCAATGCATTGCTTGAAGGCGTAGAAGTGAAAACAGGTGTTAACTATTTTGATAATAAAGATGCCTACAACCAGTTAGCCGACAAGGTACTATACACAGGTAAGATTGACGAATTCTTTGATTGTCAGTTTGGTGCGCTTGAGTATCGTAGCCTGCATTTCGAAACAGAAGTGCTAGATGAAGAAAACTATCAAGGTAATGCGGTCGTGAACTACACTGAGCGCGATGTGCCTTATACACGTATTCTTGAACATAAGCATTTCGAGTTTGGCAGCCAAGAAAAAACCGTGGTTACTAAAGAATACCCGCATGAATTTAGTAAAGACAACGAACCTTACTATCCAATCAATGACGAAACCAACAATGCCTTGTTAGCCCGTTATCAAGAACTTGCATTAACTGCGCCATATGCTGACAAGTTTATCTTTGGCGGTCGTTTAGCAAACTACAAGTATTACGATATGGATGACACCATTGAAGCGGCGCTTGCATTAACGAGCAAGGAGCTTAGTTAGTCCTATGAGTAATAAAGTATATATCGCGCGTAATTACCGCTCTAAGTTTGACGCTGCAGGCAAAGCCAAAATGGACTGTGAAACCATTTTAGAAAACAATGGTTGGAAAAACATTGGCTTTAAACAGACTTGGATCTCAAATTCTATTCTGGGCACTTTGATCAGTGCACTTGGTGTTACTTGGGCTATTTTACGTATGAAATCGGGCAGCACAGTATGCCTACAATACCCGTTTAACAAGTTTTACGGATATTGCTTGTGGGGCGCGAAACTAAAAAATAGCAAAGTACTCACGCTTGTGCATGACTTAAAAAGCCTAAAAGGTAAATATGGTCATTCAGATAAAGAAGTTGAGCTTCTTAAAAAGTCTGATCAGCTTATCGTTCATAACGATAAAATGGGCGCTTGGTTTAAAGAGCATAATTTCAGTGCTGACATCACAAATATCGAAGCGTTCGATTACCTTCATACCGACAACCCAAATGCCAAACGCACGCCTACAAACTATGAGCAATTACGTATTGTTTTCGCAGGCAACATGGGGCCTTTCATTTTTGAGCTTGATGACCTCGAGCGTGGTAACTTCAAGTTTGATTTATACGGCGTCGGCTTTGACGAGAAAAAAATTAAAAACGCCAACGACACTATTTTAGACTACAAGGGCTGCTTCCCTTCTAATGAAGTTATCGACCATATTGATGGAGATTTTGGCTTAGTTTGGTACGGCAACACCTTAGATTCGTGTGATGGCGTAACAGGCCAATACTTGAAGTATAACAACCCACACAAACTGTCACTTTACCTATTGTGTGATATGCCAATCATCATTTGGGATAAAGCCGCGATGGCAGATCTGGTTGAGCAAGAAGGCATTGGCTTTAGAGTAAAGTCTTTGCGCGACATCAAACAGCGCCTAGCTGAACTGACGCCAGAGCAAATCGATGAGATGAAGCAAAATGTGCAACGGGTTAAAGCCGATGTGCAGTCTGGCCAATTCTTAACAAGCGCATTGCAGCGACTTTCTTAAGCAATCGCACTATCCAACTATTATCTTAAAACAAGCGCAGCCTTATTTAAAAGCTGCGCTTTTTTATAACCCCTTTCCTTCGCATAAAGCATTCCAAACCATGTTCACAAAAATCGATTGAACTAATCAAAACAATTCATTTTATTTAACAAGCCGAACCCACTATCTTAGTTACCAAGCAAAGGGGCACAGCAACAGGATGCCCTAAACGTAGTAATTACAAACTAACTAAGAGAGTAAACATTATGACTACTTCATTGATCAACACACAAATCAAACCATTCAATGCAACGGCTTACCACAATGGCGACTTCGTTGAAGTAAGCGAAAAAGACCTACTAGGCAAATGGTCAATCGTATTCTTCTACCCAGCTGACTTCACATTTGTATGTCCGACTGAGCTAGGTGACCTTGCTGACCATTACGCACAACTTCAAGACATGGGCGTTGAAGTTTACTCAGTATCAACTGACACACATTTCACGCACAAAGCATGGCACGATGCGTCAGACACAATTAAGAAAATCCAATTCCCAATGATTGGTGACCCAACAGGTCGTATTACACGCAACTTCGGTGTAATGATTGAAGAAGAAGGTTTAGCACTTCGCGGCACTTTCGTTATCAACCCAGAAGGCGAAATCAAAGTGGTTGAAACGCACGACCTTGGTATCGGCCGCGCAGCGGGCGAGCTAGTGCGTAAAGTACAAGCAGCTCAGTACATTGCAAGCCACGACGGTGAAGTATGCCCTGCTTCTTGGCAGCCAGGCGAAGAGACATTAGCGCCGTCACTAGACCTAGTTGGCAAAATCTAAAAATCCTTCTTCTTTCGCACTGCACCAGCCTTGGCTGAATGCAGCGCGAAATCTCTAGGATATTAATTTAGTTAGTTAAAGGCTGTTACAGCAACAGCCTTTAATAAGCAAAAATAAATAGGACAATCACCATGCTAGACCAAAACATAAAAACGCAATTACAAAGCCACTTTGCTGCCATTACCGATCCTATCGAGCTAGTGCTTGCCCTAGATGACAGCAACAAATCAAACGAATTAAAAAGCTTAGCAAACGATTTAAGTTCATTAAGTACGCACATCACAGTGTCAGAACAAAGTGATGCGACCCGTGCTCCGAACATGTCTGTGCGCTCACCAAAGCGTGGTACACAAATCGATTTTGCAGGCATTCCTATGGGTCATGAGTTTACCTCATTGGTATTGGCACTGTTACAAACAGGTGGACACCCAAGTAAAGCCTCTGAAGAAGAGCTGAGCATCATTGATGGCATTACTGAACCATTAAACTTTGAAATCTATATTTCTCTGAGCTGCCAAACTTGTCCGCAAGTGGTACAAGCGCTAAATACTATGGCGGCCAGAAACAGCAATATTAAAGCAACCATGATCGACGGTGCACTGTTCCAAGACGAAGTGAACGCACGCAACATCATGGCTGTACCGAGTGTATTTTTAAACGGTGAGCAATTCTCACAAGGCGCCCTATCGCTGAGCGATATTCTCAATAAACTAGACACTGGCGCGGCGGCCAAACAAGCTGAGAAGCTCAATGAAAAAGACCCATTTGACGTACTGGTTGTCGGTGGTGGCCCTGCGGGTGCATCGGCAGCCATTTATGCGGCACGAAAAGGCTTAAATGCAGGTGTCGTCGCCGAGCGTTTTGGTGGCCAAGTTGCCGATACCCTCGCCATTGAAAACTTTATTTCAGTCAAAGCCACTGAAGGGCCGAAGCTGGTTGCCCAACTTGAAGAACACGTTAAAGAATACGATGTCGATATTATGAAAGGCCAACGCGCTGCGGGTATTACTCGCGGAGACTACATCGAAGTGCCACTTGAATCAGGTGCGACGTTAAAAGCCAAGTCAGTGATCATGGCAACGGGTGCACGCTGGAGAAACATGAATGTACCAGGCGAGCAAGAATACAAAGGCAAAGGCGTTGCTTACTGCCCACACTGTGACGGCCCATTATTTAAAGGCAAGCCTGTTGCGGTGATCGGCGGCGGTAACTCAGGTATTGAAGCGGCGATTGACCTTGCAAATATTACCTCGCACGTCACCGTATTAGAATTTGCTGACACATTACGTGCCGATGAGGTGCTTATTCGTAAAGCCAACAGCTTGCCGAATATCACCATCATCAAGAATGCACAAACCACCGAAGTGCTTGGTGATGGTCAACGTGTAACAGGATTAAGCTACATCGACCGCGTATCGGGTGAGCAGCACCAAGTCGACTTAGCCGGTATTTTTGTACAAATCGGCTTAATTCCGAACAGTGAATTTTTAAAAGAAACCGACGTACAACTAAGCCGCTTTGGTGAAATTGAAGTCGACAAATACGGCGCTACAAGCATGAGTGGTGTGTATGCTGCGGGTGATGTAACTAGTTCAGCATTCAAACAAATTATTATCGCCATGGGCTCAGGGGCAACCGCTAGCTTAGGGGCTTTTGATTACCTCATTCGCCACAGCGATGAAACACAGGATGAAGCAAGCGCAGCCTAAGTGACAGACGTAGCTTCCCCAAGCAACCAATTTACTCCTAATACTTGCTATTACACCCAGCAAGTCCAAAGTAGCCCTTGAGTTAGGTCAAGGGCTACTTTTCTATGTAATTAACCCAAACCTGTCTACTTATCCCGCAGTTGCACTGTACTTGGCTATACAAGTGTAAAACCACAGATTATGCTGTGCGGCCAAATTAAAGATGTTGAGGTGATGTATTATGAGCACGGCTTTTTCTCGTCGTTTTATGGAGCTGGTTGAGCAGTTTGCTGGCGGAAACAAACGCCAATTTGCCATTTTAACGGGCAAGTCACCTTCGCATATTTATCGTATTTGTCGTGGTTTAAGTCGCCCTTCAATGACCTATCTTGAACATCTTTATAGCCTATTTAGTATCGACTTAAACTGGCTATTAACTGGCGAGCAGCCCATCGATAAACCGTTTTCATCAAGCCAAGATGAACTATTAATGGTGCCGCAACTCGACGTTGAGGCCAGTGCCGGTTTTGGTAGCATGGGTGGCAGCGAAGATGTCACTGAGCAATTTGCCTTAAATAAACGCTGGTTAAGCTCACAACTTGGTGTGCACAGTGACCGTTTGGCCTTCGTATCTATTCGCGGTGATAGTATGCTGCCAACCCTTGAGCATGGCGACATGGTGCTGGTTGATTTAAGCCAGCAACAAGTCAGTCGTGAAGGCGTCTATGTCATTCAAACCCAAGACGGTTTAATGGCAAAGCGCTTAAAGCAAAAATCTGATCATATTGCTGTGGTGTCAGATAACGACGCCTACCCAAGCTGGCAAATAGATAGTCAGAACGCCGAGCAACACGGCGTGGCGGGTCGTATTGTCTGGTGCGGCCGTAGCCTTTAACTGCTAAAAAGCCGCATTGCTCAGCAGCAATGCGGCTTTTCCTGATAGGCGACTTACTCAAACCGCACTTGGCTCTATGTTGTGCTTTTTAAGTAATTTATAAAAATCAGAACGATTGCGCTTGGCAATTTTTGCGGCCTCAGCCACATTGCCTCGAGTGATCGCGAGCGCTTTTTGCAAATACTCGTACTCAAACTGCACTTTTGCTTCGTTTAAACCAATAAATGGGGCGTCTATTTCTTCGGGTAACGCCTCATTGATCGTTTGCAGCGAAATAAGCTTACCCGGCGTAAGTGCCACCGCATACTCAACCACATTATGTAATTGTCGAATATTACCCGGCCAAGGGTATTGCACTAACCTGGCTATCGCATCGCGGCTAAATGACTTGTCGGCAAATTTTGCCAAAAAGTGATTCGCTAACAGAGGGATATCTTCTGGCCGCTCTTTTAAACTTGGCAAGGTAATAGAAATAACATTAAGGCGATAATATAAATCTTCACGAAATGTGCCTGCTTCTACCGCTTTTTTTAAATCTTTGTGGCTGGCACTTAAAATTCGCACATTAATGGGAATTTCGAACTCTGCACCAACCGGTCTGATCTTGCGCTCTTGTAATACACGTAAAAGCTTCACTTGAAGATCCAACGGCATATCGGCAATTTCATCTAGAAATAAGGTGCCATTATCGGCCAATTGTGCCAAACCTACTTTATCTTTGGTGGCGCCAGTGAAAGCCCCTTTTTGATGACCGAACAGTTCTGACTCCAATAAATTTGCAGGCATCGCGCCACAGTTAATGGCGATAAACGGGCCCTCACTCACTGCACTGGCTTTATGAATTGCCTGAGCGGTAACTTCTTTACCCGTGCCACTTTCACCTTGAATTAATATATTGGCCTGACTGCAAGAAATCGCTTCTAACTTATAAGCCAGCGTGTGCATTAAATCACTTTCATAGAATAACCCATGAAACTCACCGACTTTTTTCTCAGCGCTTGAACGCCGCTCTAACACCCCGTCTAGTAAGCGCTCTAACGCTGCAATGTCGATTGGCTTAGTTAAAAAACCCGATACGCCCGATTCGGTCGCTTTAATGGCTTCTTCAATTGAGCCATGGGCGGTCATGATGATCACAGGTAAGGCACTAAAGCGCTTATTGATTTCATTAAATAGTGCCAGCCCATCCATGTGCTCCATACGTAGATCGGTGAGCACCACATCAATGGCGTGCTTTTGCAAAATAGACAGAGCAAGGGTGGCACGATGCGCTAAATGCACTTGATACCCTAAGCTTTCTAAGCGCAATGACAGCAACTCTGCAAAGTGCACATCATCGTCAACAATCAATAAATTTGTATTCGCCATCATCTACTCCTCATCGTTTAAGGGTTGTAGGCTTTGCTCTAAGCGCTTGCGTTGCAACTGCGCGAGCTGTGCTTTTAAGGTATCTAATTGAGTCGTTACTTCGTTCAATTCTGCGGTTAAGCGTTTTACAGCTTTTTGCTGAACATGCAATGCGCCAGCAAGCTTTTGAGTGTGTTGGTTCTCTCTTTTCAGTAACGCAAAAAAATGTTGATACGATTCTGGCCAAGGCGCTTGTTTTTGCACCCGCTTTAGCGCAGCCAAACGGCTCTTGCTACTTTTTGCTTGGCAATAGCGGTTAAAAAAGTCATGTAAATACGATTCATGCAAATAACTGTCGTTGTGCTGAAAGGACTGCTTTTCACAAGCTGCTAAATACCAAGACATCAATACCAATACGGGCGCATAACTAGGCAGTTGCACCACTGGCACTTTAGGCTCAATGGGACTTGGATCACTACTCAGTACGCAACCGGTCAGTAACCAAGGACAAATAAACCAAACTAATCGTTTCATATTAAGCCGCTCCTAGGCCAAATTTAATGGTGACATGACCACCTTGTTGAGCGCGAATGATCAGCGCACCTGACATCGCTTTACAGCATTCATGTGCAATTGATAAACCTAAACCACTGTGCATATGTGCCTCGTTGTTGTGTTGATGGTCAGAGCCTTTATAAAATGGTTCAAGTGCTCGACTGGCGGCCTCTTCATTAAAACCTTGCCCGTCATCGGTTACCACAAACTGATAACCGTCCGCAGCTTTGCTAAAACACACTTCAACATGATGTTTAGCAAATCGCAGCGCATTGCTGATCACTTGTGTCAGTGCCAGTTTGCAAGGTAAAAACGGCACACTTAACTGCTCTAAATCGTCTAATTGCCAGCTCAGTTGCTTATGTTGTGCCATAGGTAAATCAGCAAAATACTGTTGCAACTCAGTTTTTAATTCGCCGCAGGATTTGTTTTGTTCTAGTTGGGTGAGCTTAGCGGTACCGCTAAATAATAATAAGTCTTCAATCAGTGCTTTAAGCTGCATAGCGCTTTTATCCATGATGGATAACACTCTAGTTTGCTGCGCATTTAATGCCCCGAGCACTTGCTCGTTGAGTAATGATGTACCTTCAACCATGGACGCAAGGGGGGTTTTAAGCTCATGACTGACGTGGCGCAAAAAGGTATCTTGCTCTTCATGTTGGCTTTTTAAGCTCAACCTTAACCAGTTTAGGCGCGCGCCTAATTTAGCCAACTCAGCACTGCCCGATAATGCAATAGGTTTATCCCATTCACCGACCCCTAGCTGATCTGTGGCTTTTTCTATGGCCGATAACTTGCTGCGAATTTTCACTAATAAACGAATACTTACCGCTGCCAACAAGGGCACCAGTACACTCAAGCCAATAAAAAACAACCATTGTTGCTGAGCAATATGCGCATCGAGTTGCTGTTGCGTTTGCGCTAAATCAGCCTTTAGCGTGTCGGTCAGTTGATAGTAATCTCGCCAAATCCGGGCGAAAGTATCGTCTGATTTAGTGTGCAATTGCATGGTTTGTTGAAGCTGTTGCAAATCGGCAACAAAGCCCTCTGAGCGAGCATATTTTTTTAATGCCACCGCCATATTTTCAACTTCAAACCACTTATTTTCGAGAGTTTGAGTTAATTGGCTGTCTTGTAATATTTGGTTATTTTGCTCGGCGTCTTGTAGCGCTTTAAGGGCTTGCGAAACAGCTTTAAAATCTCGTTCAACCTGTTGAGATAGCTTATAAAAGTCGCGCATTTGTGAAGAAGACTGCTGCAGAGAAGACGAGAACCACAAGGTCAATGCAATCAGCGGTAAAGTCGATAAGACAACAGCGAAAACAGCTTGGTGCACAAAAGAACTAGAAATTTTTAATTTTTTAAAAATTACGCGCCACGCTCTGAACCTAGTTTTTAACCCTGAAGCCATTGTGCTCGTCCTTCGAAAGTTCACTTGTCGCTAAAAAGCAACAAGCTAAATACATGATTTTAAATGACAAATAAAAAGCTAACTCGTTTAACTGTTGCTATTTAGCAACACCGCAACTGAATCATTTCTGAATAAAACCTCACCAAAAAACCTAACTGCATGATAGTTAATAACTTTTTATTTTTGGCACCGTTTTTGAGTTATCTACTTCGACATTGACGAACACCACACTCAATAACGAGGTGGTCCAAAAGAAGGAAATGAAGATGAAAAAACATATTAATTCAGCACTACTTGTAACGAGCATCGCATTAGTAGGTAGCAGCTTCAGTGCATTAGCGACAACCACTTTTGAGCAGTTCGACAAAGATGGTAACGGCAGCATCAGCAAAACTGAAGCAAGTGCAGATCCGCGCCTTAACGACCAATTCAAGAAATTAGATAGCGATGGTAACGGCGAGCTGAGTAAAGCAGAGTTCGGTAAATTTGAAGGCTAATTCACTTTAGCTTTATCACCCTTTTCTTACATTTTAAAAAATTAGGAGCTCATTATGACGCTTTCAAAAACATTACTTATGACAACTTCACTTTTCATCAGTGCCTTTGCACTTGCGAGCGACGTGCAATTCTCAAGCGTCGATGCCAACAATGATGGCGTTATTTCGCAAACTGAAGCGAAGGCGGTTCCAAAAGTGGCTGCACAGTTCTATCAACTTGATGAGAACAAAAACGGCGAGCTTTCTGAAGCTGAATTCAAAAACTTTAAGCAATAATCACATTAAGGATCAAGACTATGAAAACTATGATTAATTTATCTATTATCGCTGCTGCAACTTTAATCAGTGCACAAGCATTCGCCGCTTCTTTCAGTGACTTTGATACAGATAGTGATGGCTATATCAGTCAAAAAGAAGCGAAAGTATCAAACACCTTAACGCAGCTTTTTGATCGCCTAGACGCTGATGGCGACGGTAAAATCTCGCAAAAAGAGTTTAAAGCGCTCGACTCAGAAAAGTAATTGGGTTTAGTCATTCCAATACGCAAAATAGCTTAAAGGATTCTCCCTCTACATGGATGTAGAAACCCCCAACCATCTTTTTCGTTATCAAAATGTGAACCAAATTGAAATCAGACCTGTTGAGCGCTTTCACACCACTCTCCTCTATAGCCTATATAAACTAAGCCATGAGCTAGATTTTCACACTAAGCATGAAAATATTTCATTAACATTACATTTGCATTTAAAAATTCCGTACCCATAATCACAACCTCGTCTAAAAAATCAACAAGGATACCCGTTGTGAAAAAATTCAATACACTTACAAGCAGTTTAGCCATTGCGCTTTCTTGCGCCTTTACCGCCCATGCTCAAAGCGAAGTCCTCCCTTTCATTCCAGAGCAATTCGGTGGTGAGATCACCCCGCAAATTGTCGGTGGTGGTCCTGCGAATACTGCAAACTGGCAGTTCTATACACAAATCTTGAACTCAAATGGCACAACCGCTTTTTGTGGCGGTAGTTATATTGGTGACGGCTATGTACTGACTGCCGCGCACTGTGTCAGCAGTAAGTCTGCACGTTTTATTGATGTAAAAGTGGCTGGCTTCAGATTGGGTGGCACAGATGGCGACCGCATTGGCGTTGTTGAAAAATATGTGCACCCACAATATAACCGCAGCACATTGAACTATGACATCGCGCTATTAAAGCTTGAACGTTCGCCAACACAAGGCCAAGCAGTGCGTCTCGCTTCAGGCTCTTTAAGCCAATATGCGCGCAGTGGCGACTTATTATCGGTTGCTGGATTAGGCCGTTTATCAGAAGGTGGTAGTCGTCCTTCATTCATCCAAGAAGTCGACGTACCACTTGTATCTGATGCGGTCTGTAACCAATCAGGTGGAAACTATGCCAATGTTGGCAGCGTGGCGTTTTGTGCAGGCTACCCGCAAGGACAAAAAGATTCATGCAGCGGCGACAGTGGTGGTCCTATCGTTATCAACCATGGTGGCGAGATTGTACAGCTAGGTACTGTGAGTTGGGGGATTGGCTGTGCGCGACCTAATCAATATGGCGTTTACGCCGATGTAGCAGCTTTAAGTGGCTGGATAGATGAAATTAAATTTGGTGGTGGTAGCTCAAACTTAGTCTATCAACAAAACCAAACTCTCGCAGATTTCGGCTTATACGAAGTAGTGTCGCATCGCTTTACTATTCGCAACACTGGTAATCAAGCCGCAGCGCTAAATACAGTCTCGGTTTCAGGTAGCGGTGCAACAAGCGGCCTTGTGGTGACTGCAAATAACTGTAGCAATACAACACTTAACAGCAATGCTAGCTGTAGTGTTAATGTTGAGTTCACTGCGCAAGCTGCAGGCACAGCAAGTGTGACTTTTGAATTCACCGAAGCAGGCAGCACAACTCGCCACATCGGCACTGTCTCTGCCAAAGCATCGAGCACACCTGTGTGTGCGGGATCTTGGGATGAAAATACCGTATATCGCAGCCCTGATCGCGTGACTTACCAAGGTAAGATTTATGAAGCGCGTTGGTGGACTCTAGGTGAAAGACCTAGTAGTGCGCAAGTTTGGAAAGAAGTTGGTTCAGATCCAAGCTGTAAATAAGCATTATAAGGAGGGGCATTCGCCCCTCTTCAAGCTACTCACTATCTACAACTTGTCTTAAACGGTTAATATCTGATTGTGGCGTTAAGCTTTGCGTAAACAATAACGTTTGCTGCGCATCATCATAAACAAAAGGTGCGGCTTTACTAAAGCTTGCCTTTGGCAAACGAATAAACTTGTTTTCAGTTTTATTCTGTAAGTTATAAGCATGGATATAGTTATATTCTTTACCCAAATGTTTATAAAAAACCTGATCTTTTGTGGCATACCAGGCATAGCGCGTATTGAATTGTGCCCTTTCGATCAATAACTCAGTGTTTTCACCTTGTTGTCGCCATAACCCTTTATTATTTACGAATAACAATTCGTTTGCTGAAATATATTGCCCAAAACGTGCCGTTGTTTCTAATAATGGCGTTAACACCATAGACTCAATATGCAAACTAAACAGCTGCCACCCTGTGTCTGTTGACTGGCGAAGTACGATATCTTGGCCATTACCATGCCAAAAAGGTCTGCCAATTTTGCCAAACCTTAAATCAACACGACGAAGCTGCTTTGAAGCGTAGTCAAACACATATAATTTATCATGACCATCGGCCTCATCTGAGCTCACAACTAATAGCTTATCACCCTTGAGCGACCAACTTGGATAACGCAAATTACGATTTAAATGGGTAATTTGCTCTCGTTCGGTACCATTTAAATTCGCTAACCAGAGTTCATAGTGACCCGACTCATTTGATAAAAATGCCAGCTTTTTATGGGCTTGAGATAAGCTTGGGTATTGGTTTGAATAGTGTGATTCAATCAAAGGGGATGGCATAGAAGCCACCTCGCTATCTGTTGAGAAGCTCGCGATAAAATAGTTCTCACGACGCTTTTGATAGTACAAATTTCCCTGCATATCAAAGTGCGGATAGCTAAATCCTCTCGGGGCCAATTTGTTTTGCTGTTTGGTCTCAAGGTCAATGACATAGCCGCGTCGCTTATCCGCGATCTGCGCCCCATACACTAAATATTGACCATTAGGATGAAAACTCATTCCCACGATATCAGCATGACTTGAGTTGAGCACTTGATATTGCTGAGTGGTCAAATCATACAAACTCAGCCATTCTACAGAGGTACTTTTGCGCTGTGTGATAGCCAAATACCGGCCATCAGGTGAAAAAGCCACATCTCTATCTCGTAACTCACATTCTGCGTCACAACTTAAACGCTCTGGTACTGCATTGCCTGAGGTTAAATCGAGTAAATAAATGCCATCTTTTGAGGCCAAAGGTGCCTTGCCATTGAATGCCAGTGTTTTACCGTCAGGACTAATCGCAATATAGTTGTAACCCGAATCAAGGGGACAACTGGTCAGAACAACTTGTTGTAAATCAGCCAATGAGAGACGCACAATCTCACACTGTTGATGGCTCTTTTGGGCGAAATACAAAAACTGTTGATCGGGGCTCCAAACCGCTTTCCAAGGCCTTTTGTCAGAAAAGGTCAGTTGCGTAATCGCAACATTTGGATGCGTTAAATCTTTTAAGTACAGCTGAGTTTCTTTCCCTTGTTGCCAAATAAATGCCAGCTTTTTACCATCAGGCGAAGGGCTTGGGCGCAATTCACTGCCGGGCATTTTAGTAATTTCGTCAATTTGCCCATGTTGCTGGGTTGGCATGTTTGAATGTGTATTGAAGTGCATCCAAACAAGTGAAAGTAAAACACAAACGCTCACAATCACCCCAGCTAAAATAAGCGGTTTGAGTGGTTTTTTACTTTGTAATTCAGAAAAATCATGGTGATGGGCAGATTGCACAATAAGCTGCGGAGCTTGCGTTAACTTATAACCTTTTTTACGGATCGTTTCGACCACATCAATGGGATGACTTGGGTGAGCAAATAATTGTCTAAGTTGCCAGATAGTATTGGTCAGGGCCTTTTCACCCACCATTTCATTACCTTGCCAAACTTCATCAATTAACTCATTGCGGCTAACGACATCAGGGTATCGACTTACTAATACTTGCAGTAACTCCATGACTTTGGGTTGAGCTGCGACCTTTTCGCCATTCAGTACCACCAAGTGTTCATCAATAAACACTTGATATGGACCAAACTGAAACGACTTTTCATACTGCATTTTATCCGCTCTACTCAACCAGTTGATTAGTTACTGTTATTTAATTATTTATAAATATTCAATGATTTTGAATATCTTTATCTTACCTGATTTACGCGAAACAGGGAGTAGCAAGTACCATTTAATTGCAACAAATAATTTTATCTATCAAACCACAACCACTTGAAAATTAATAAAAAGATATAAAAAAGAGATAAATCGGATGTTCCCGAGGTTGAGTTAGGTGGGCAATTTATCAAGTCTCGAGTGGCCTTGTCGAAACAAGGCAAAAATAACAAAACTCGAAAAACTGACATCACTTTAACAAGTTAACTCATCAAAACGGGAACAACCATGAACAAAAAGCAACTTTGCGTTGCAGTGCAAGCCGCCCTGTTTGGTGCCGTATTCAGCGCCAGCGCACAACAAAATGAATTAGATGCCGTACAAGTAAAACAGAATCAAACCTCGATAGAAAAAGAACAAGAGCAAGTAGAAAAAATCGTCGTCACCGGTTCACGTATTAAACGTGATAGCTTTAGTGTCGCCACGCCGCTGGTTACGATGAATAAAGATGCAATATCTGACACGGGTTTAGGCTCTCTGTCTGAGATCTTAGTCGATAACATTCCATCAATCGAAGCCTCAATTAGCAACTCAAACAGTCAATCCAGTGTTGCTTCAACAGGTATTTCCTCTATTAGCTTACGAGGCTTAGGTTCAGATAGAACGTTGACCTTGATCGACGGTCGCCGTGTCGTTTCAAACAGCTACAGCGGCAATGTAGTCAGCTTAAGTACCATCCCTAGTGGCATGGTGGAGCGTATTGAAGTGATCAGTGGTGGTGCATCTGCAACCTATGGTGCGGATGCGGTAGCTGGTGTTGTAAACATTATCACGCAAAGTAATAAAGAAGGCGCAACCGTCAAGGCACGTACTGGTGAGTCATTTGACGGCGGCGGTAAAGAATTCACCCTAGATTTTGACTTTGGTAGTACCTTTGACGATGGTCGTGGCTACGCATTTGTCAGTGCGAACTGGGATCGTCAATTTGGTATGAGTTATTTCGATCGTGACCGCGCTCAAATCGAAGATGCTTATCGCTACAGCGAAAGCGACATGTGTAACCAGATGCAAACCGCTCAGGGTTACCAGTGTATGCGCGACATCACTCAAGCTGACTGGGTAAGTAAAAGCGATGGTATCCCAGGCGGTGTGTTTTTAGAAAACTCAAAAAATGATAAACAGTTCTGGTACGACGGTCAGACACTGCGTGATGACTGGAAAGATAATGAAGAAATATACGGTATAAACAGCAATCAATATGTGATGTTAAAAGTACCAAATGATAGCTTTTCTATTGCTGGTAAAATCGACTATGACCTAAACGACGACATTAAATTCTACGGTCAAGTTCAGCTTAGTATTGATGAATCATTTAATGATAAATCGCCAGAAGACGAATACGAAGGCGCCAGCCAAACCGTCTACAACCCAGAAACGGGTGAACGTTTAGGTTTAATTAAACCGGGTTACATTCCGATTGATAACCCATTTGTGCCCCAGGCTATTTTAGACAGCGAACCGTATAAAGATCGCATCTATTGGGACAGACGTTTTAATGAAGTGGGCAATATTGCCACCGATAATACTCGTACTACCATCCGCTCTTGGGCTGGATTGCAAGGTACTGCTTTTGATGGCGAGTGGGATTGGGATGTATCTGTTGGTTTTGGTAAATTCCACCAGCAACAGCTTCGTTATAACGAACTCGATGTGCGTAAGCTAAGCCATGCTTTAAATGCTGAAAAGCTCGCTGATGGCACTATCCAATGTAAAGATGAAGCTGCACGCGCTGCGGGCTGTGTGCCAATCAACCTATTTGGTGAAGGTTCTATCACTCCAGAGATGGCTGACTGGATCCGCGTAAACCCAGAGATTAATACTTATATCCACCAAACCAACATCGTCGGCTATATGACCGGTGAATTATTCGAACTACCAGCGGGTGCCGTATCTGCGGTATTTGGTGGAGAATACCGTAAAGATAAGCAAGATTTGCAAACCAGCATTGGTATGCGTGAAGGCGGTATCACTTTTAACGTAGTGCCGCAGTTTGAAGGCTCAATCGATGTCTATGAAAGCTTTGCTGAGTTTGATGTACCTTTACTAAGAGATGCGCCATTTGCAAAGTACCTTTCACTAGAGACTTCACTTCGTGTCGCTAAATACAGTATCGACGCAGTAGGCACAGTACCTAGTTATAAGTTAGGTGTATTGTGGCAACCTATTGAAGATCTGACTATTCGTACTAACTTTGCCCGTGCACAGCGCGCACCAACGATCACAGAGTTGATGTCTCCTGCTCGTGGTGACTACGATAGCTTTACTGATATATGTGACGGCCTAACCGCAACTTCAAGCAATGCGGGCCACGATAAATGTCGCCAAGATCCAATATTTGCAGCGCTACTTGCTGAAGATCCTAGTTTTGAGTTCGACCCAAGTTCAGGTAGCAAATACTCACCGAATGCAGGTAATGCTAACTTAAGAGAAGAAACAGCAGATACTTTCACCCTTGGTTTTACTATGGCGCCAAGTGCCATCGAAAATCTGCAAATCGCTGTTGATTACTATGATATTGCTATTGAAGGTGCGATTTCTGTCATCTCTAATGAACGTATTATGCAAGAGTGCTACGACTCAAGCGTCGAGTTTGGTAGCAGCAACCCATTCTGTAATGAAATTACTCGAGATGATGAAGGTAACATTACCGAAATTGTGCAACGTGAAGATAACCTAGATGAAGTAAGCAGCCGAGGTTTCGACGTCGCGATTGAGTATAAATACGATTTAGAGAGCTTAGGACGCTTATCTTTCAAAGCCGACTATAATCATATCCTTGAGAGCTCAACCACTTACCTTGGTTTAGATGGCCTTGAGACAGATGATTACGCAGGATATGGTAGCTCAAAAGACAAGCTATCGGCATCTCTTACTTGGCGTTTAGATGACTGGCGAGTGCGCTACGGTGTGAAATACTTAGGTTCATTCACTGACAGCCTCAGCCGCGAGCGAGAGTATACTGCTGCACTAGAGCGAAATGCTGAACGTTGCGCTACTACCGACGAAGACAATGGCTGTATAGCAAGCCCTGAAGCTCTGGCTTATCATAAATATGGCAGCTATGTGCGTCACGATGTGTCAGTATCTTACAACACAGACCTTTCAGCAGGCTTAGAGTTGCGCGTCTTTGGTGGTATCAACAATCTACTAGATGACAAAGGTGACTTTACGCCTAGTGGCCGTGGTAACTTCTATAGTGGCTATGGCACTGGTATGGGTCGTTTTGGCTACCTAGGTGCTGAAGTTAAGTTTTAAGCGCTGAGCTCTGCGAAAGTTGCCTGAGGATACATTCTCAGAATGAATGCCAAGGGCAACAATTCGCTTTTTAAAAGGATAAAACAATGATAACAAGCCGCTTACTCCGTACATTGTCTGCTGCAATGTGTACATCATTACTGCTTGCCAACCAAGTACACGCCAAATCTCTTAAAGACGAGCGCGTTACTGACGGCCCTTATATTGATGTGCATAACAAAGCTCTATCGGTGAATTGGATTTGCGATGACCAAGTGAAACGCACGCAACTCAAACTCGAAGAGGACTCCCTGCCCTACAGTTTTAATGCCTGTGGATTAACAGCCATCACTTCGCAGTTACATTTCGACGAGCAACTAATCGAGTATCAGAATGTAAAACGAGTAGCGGCGCTCAGTGATCTGCATGGTCAATACGAGCTAATGCTGACCCTACTGAAAAACAATAAGATTATTGATAAAAATAACCGCTGGGCGTTTGCTGATGGTCACTTTGTAATTACGGGGGATATTTTTGACCGTGGCGACAAGGTTACCGAAATACTTTGGTTTATTCACGACCTAGAAAAGCAAGCCGAGCAGGCCGGCGGTAAAATTCATCTACTGCTAGGTAACCATGAAGTCATGGTTTTAAATGGCGACTTACGTTATTTGCACCCCAAATATGTAAAAGCCGAACAGCTGCTAGAGACACCTTTTGATCAGCTCTTTAATCAGCAAACCATTTTAGGTCGTTGGCTACGTAGTAAGCCTGTACTGGTTAAAATTAACGACCACTTATATGCCCATGGTGGTTTTCACCCACAGCTCGCTGAAGATAAGGTTACTTTAGACACCATAAACAAAACTTTTAAGTCACACCTTGTTGAAAAAGAACTGCCGAAGAAGCGTGAAGGCTTTGCCCGTTACTTACATAAAACCCATGGCCCGATTTGGTATCGCGGTTACTTTAAAGACGACGGCGCCACCGCTGAAGAGCTGGATTTATTATTAAAGCATTTCGATGTGAACCATATTGTTGTTGGCCACACTTCTCAGAAAAAAATTGAAACTCGCTTTAATGGCAAAGTAATCGCCATCGACAGCAATATCAAGAAAGGCAAATATGGTGAAGTGTTATTTATTGAAAATGGTAAACATGAACGAGGTACGTTAAAGGGGAAAAGAAAACCTTTAAAGAGGTAACTCATTTTCTATGGGGGTATTCAGCGTTTAGAAATGGTAAATTTTTTGAATACCCGTTCCTACTTCTGCTGTGACAGCTTTAATAGCAGGGCATGCTTGAAACTCCTTCAGATCAAATAAACTGCACGACGATTTACTAGCCTTAATGATAATATTTTTTAGGTCAAAGAATTCAACCAAAGTGATACTAGTGAAATTACTTTTTAGAAGTTTCAAGAGGTTCTCTAAAGCGGCTTCTGAATATGGGCAATAGTTAAAGAGCAACTCCCCCGTATCACCAAGTACATTTGAAACTTGCTGTAAAAAGTCCCCCTGCAACATAAAATCATCTTCTGCATTATCAAAACAAAAATCTAATAAAATCACATCATATTGCTGGCTAATGGTATTTAGATAACTAAGTGCATCGGCTATCTCAATGTCACCTGAAGGTAGATGAAAAAATCTCTGCACGCACTCTTTAACTTCTGGACTCACCTCAATACTTTTCATTGTAGAAAGGTTTATCAACTGTTTCTCATGCAGGTAATGAAACGCTCTTTCTACTGCGCCTGTGCCAAGCCCTAAATTTAAAACCGAATAACTAGGCTTATCTTGCAAAAAGCACATAAGAAAGAGTTGGGATACGGGCGATAGTAATAACTCAGGACGAGCAACCGACATAACACCTTGAATCACAGCATCACCAAAAGTTAACCAACGAAGTGCATCAACTTCATACACGCACAGTTTGGTATCGTTACTTTCAATAACAGCAATACAATGATTGATGTCTGTAAGTCTTTCTAACTCTAAGATAATCAAAACTAACTACAATCGCATAAAATGCAAAAGCGAAACTTAATTCCCTTTTTCGTTCTTGCCCTCAGTAATGGCATCGAGTTGCTTTTGTCTGTCGTCCATTAGCTTTTGAATATTCTTGGTGTTCTTCATCAGCTCTTTAACATCTTGCGGACTCATCGCATTGGCTTTCAGTGATTCACTCTCAGCTGTTTGTTTGTCTTTATATAAAATTGATGTATCTTCAGCGGCCATGATGGTGACTTTGCTGGGATCAAGCTGATGAGTTTGGCTATTGCCTTTTGGATTTGGCTGGTCTGAATAAATCCAGTTGCCGTTTTCGTCTTGCCATTTATAAATGGTTGGCTGTTTTGTAGTTTGGTTCTCATCAGCGGTTGCTTGTTTAGCGTAATCTACCGCTTTATTTAAATGACGTTTAGATTCATCTAATAAGCTTTGTGTATCGTTTTCAACTTTATTGAAAATCGCATCGATAGACAGGTAAGGTTGACCATCAGGACGTTTAATTACAAACAATGATGCCACACCTATCAGCATCACCATAATCATCATATATGCTTTATAACCCACGAGAACACTCCGTCGTATCGACTCTTTATTATTTTAGTTTGGTTATAGATATTATACCAATTAGTGTAATTTAGTGAGCAATTTTGAGGCTGAGAAAACTTGGCGATTGCTAGGCAAAAATTTTGTGTTTTAGTTGTTCTAAATGAGAAGTTTTTAACGCAGCAAGCGTCAGTTTTAGCACCTCAAATTGCTTAAGTATTACGACTGATTGGTATCAACAGAAAATGTGGAATAAAAAAGCACAGGCTTTAAGACCTGTGCTTTTTATTTACATCAAGGCAAAATTATTAATGGCTGTATGTTTAGACTAGTTTCTAACAATCCGCCATTTAAATAACCAGAACTTAGGTTAAATAAGAATTTTTAGATACCGTCACCGTCAATGTGCAGGCCACACTCACGATTAAGGCCGAAGAAGCGCGTTTCTTCTTCTGTCATACCTGGCTCTAACTTACGAGTAGTATGCATATCACCCATAGATACATACCCTTCGTCCCAAAGCGGGTGATAAGGTAAGTCATGCTTGGTTAAATACATATACACGTCGCGGTTGCTCCACTCGATGATCGGATACACTTTTACAGTACCTCGGCTGATCTCAAGCACTTGCTTGTCGGCACGGCTTGATGACTGATCACGACGTAAACCACTGAACCAAGTCTTTGCACCAATTTCTTCGATAGCACGGGTCATTGGCTCCACCTTGTTTAAGGTGTTGTATTGCTTAATGCCTTCTTGACCTTGCTCCCAAAGCTTACCGTACTTAGCTTCTTGCCAAGCTGGACTCATTGGTGAACGATATACTTTTAGATTTAAGTCTAAACGCTCTGTTAAGTAATCTACAAACTGGTAGGTTTCTGGAAACAGGTAGCCAGTATCAGTTAATACCACTGGAATATCTGACTTTTCGGTTGAAACCAAGTGCAACATAACTGCCGCTTGAATACCAAAGCTTGAAGATAAAAATGCCGTATCAGGCAAGTTTTCAAGCGCCCATGCCACACGCTGTTGCGGTGTCATTGGCTCTAACAAAGCATTCGCTTCGGCAAGTAACGCTTTTTGCGCTTCGCCTTCTAACTCTAATAATTGTTTAAAATTACTCATGCTTGTTCCTAGGTTGGCAGGCATGCCTGCCAACTCAATGATTTCTTAAGCGTGGAAGTCTGTTTTAGAAACTTTCACTTCGGCAACGATTTCCTTACGGATAGCGAAGTCACCAAAACACTCGCCTTCATTGCGCTCTTTAGCCCACTGGCCAATTAATTCGTCTAATGCTGGTAGATAAACGTCTTCAGCTACGTTTTCTAGGTACAGCTTAGGTACACGCGTACCTTCACGGTTACCACCTAGGTAAACGTTGTATTTACCTGGGCCTTTACCTACGAAACCAATCTCAGCCAACATCGCACGGCCACAGCCATTTGGACAACCAACAACACGCATAATGATGTCGTCATTCGGGATTTCGTGCTTCGCTAAAATCGCTTCTGTTTTCTCGATAAGCTCTGGCAGGTAACGCTCTGCTTCAGCCATCGCAAGTGGACACGTAGGTAACGCCACACATGCCATTGAGTTAAAACGTTGCTCTGAGTGTGAGTCGTCAATTAAGCCGTGCTCACGCGCGATTTTCTCAATGATGTCTTTTTGATCAGCTGGCACACCGGCAACAATTAAGTTTTGGTTCGCCGTCATACGGAAATCACCTTGGTGAATTTCTGCAATCTTACGACAACCGGTTTTAAGTGGTTGACCTGGGTAATCAAGAATACGACCACTTTGGATAAATAGTGTTAGATGGTGCTTACCATCAATGCCTTCTACCCAACCGATGCGGTCACCACGGTGAGTGAACTCATACGGGCGGCTTTCTTCAAATTTAACGCCAGCGCGGTTTTCTACTTCTGCTTTAAATGCATCAGTACCGAAAGTATCAAGGGTATATTTCGTTTTTGCGTTCTTACGGTTAACACGGTTACCCCAGTCACGCTGCACAGACACTACGTGCTCAGCAATTTTTAGCGTGTGCTTAAGTGGGATGAAACCTAGGTCATCAGCTTTGCGCGGGTAAGTGTTTACATCACCGTGAGTCATTGCCAGACCACCACCAACAAGCACGTTAAAACCAACTAGTTTGCCGTTATCTGCAATGGCAACAAAGTTAAGGTCATTGGCGTGAACGTCTACTTCGTTGTTTGGTGGAATAGTCACTGTGGTTTTGAACTTACGTGGTAAGTAAGTAGACCCTAAAATTGGCTCTTCTGTTGTTTCTGTCTTTTCACCGTTTAACCAAATCTCAGCATACGCTTTGGTGTGTGGTAATAAGTGCTCAGAGATCTTCGCAGCCCACTCGTAAGCTTCTTGATGTAACTCAGACTCAACAGGGTTAGTCGTACATAGTACGTTACGGTTAACGTCACCAGCAGTCGCGATAGAGTCAATACCAACGCTGTTTAGCATTTGGTGCATTTCTTTAATGCCCGGCTTTAACACACCGTGGAACTGGAATGTTTGACGCGTTGTTAAACGAATACTGCCGTAAATGGTTTTATCGCCAGCAAACTCATCAATCGCTAACCACTGCTTAGGCGTGATAATACCGCCTGGCATACGTGCACGAAGCATCACGTTGTGCATTGGCTCAAGCTTTTGCTTAGTACGCTCTGGACGAATATCACGGTCGTCTTGCTGGTACATACCGTGGAAACGAATTAGCTGGAAGTTATCCGCTGTAAAACCACCTGTAAGTTGGTCTTTTAGATCCGCTTCAATGGTACCGCGTAAAAAGTTACTTTGTGTTTTTAGTCTTTCGTTATCAGCAAACTTAGCATTTGGGTCTAGCTTGCTGTTAGGTTTGTAATCTGTGCTCATGGCTTATCCTAAAATTCTACTGTGACGGTCAGTGTGGTGTACTAACAAGCTGTTAGTACACGTCTTTTTGATAACGGTTGTTGCTGCGAAGCTCCTTAAGGTAGCTTTCAGCCTGCTCGTCATCTTTGCCACCATGGGCTTTAATAATGTCGATAAGTGCTTGGTGAACGTCTTTCGCCATGCGGTTTGCGTCACCACAAATATAGAAATGTGCACCTTTTTCTAACCATGCAAATACTTCTTCGCCTTTCTCGCGAAGACGGTCTTGCACGTAAACTTTTTCAGCTTGGTCGCGGCTAAATGCTAGGTCTACTTTGTTTAGTAGGCCAGACTTCACATAACCTTGGATCTCAACTTGGTATAAGAAATCTTGGGTGAAGTGCGGGTTACCGAAGAATAACCAGTTTTCACCTTCTGCACCGCGCGCGTCACGCTCTTGTAAGAATGCACGGAAAGGCGCAATACCTGTACCTGGGCCTACCATGATAACTGGTGTGTTATCGTCACTTGGTAAACGGAAGTTGTCGTTATGCTCGCTAAATACTTTAACTTGTACGCCTTCTTCTGCACGGTGTGCTAGGTAGCCTGAACAACCGCCAAAGTGTTTTTCACCAAAGGCATCAAACTCTACTAAACCAACCGTTAAGTGCACTTCTTCTTCCACTTCAGCTTGGCTTGAAGCAATTGAATATAAACGCGCTTGTAGCTTTCGTAGGCTATTTGCTAAATCTTGTGCGCTGATATCGCTTGGGTTTTGCTTAATGATATCGAAGATTTGACGTGCTTCGATGTATTCACGCATTGCCGCTTTGTCTTCAACTAGCTTTAATAGCTCTGCGTTGTTAGTCGCTTGTGCGTACTTTTCAACGAAACCAGGGTAAGACTGAGTTAGCTCTAGTTTTTCAATTAACGCTGTACGAATTGATAGGGTTTCTTCACCTAATGTGATTTCAGTTGCGCCATCAATGTTTAATAGTGCCAGCGTTTCATCAACCAGTGCTTCGTCATTTAAGAAGTAAACACCTAGAGAGTCACCTGGAAGATACGTGATATCAGAACCTTCAAGTGAAATTTCAATGTGACGAACATCTTTCGTTGAATCGCGACCTGTGATCTTTTGTACCACACTTAGCTCAGCCGCAAATGGGTTTTGCTTAGTGTATTGACTTTGCGCGGGTGCTGCACCGAAGCCAGCCATAGGAATAACTTGTGCTGAACCTTGTGACTGTGCTTTTAGCTCAGGTTCGAATGCATCAACTGCACCACCGATCCAAGCTGTTGCTTGGTCTTCATAATCAACATCTAAATCAGCACGCGCAACAACCGTTTCTGCGCCTAGTGCTTTAAAGCGCTCTTCAAAATCGATCGCCGTTTGGCAGAAGAATTCGTAACTTGAATCACCTAGGCCGATAACCGCTACTTTAACGCCATCTAGTTTAGGTGCTTTTTTCGATGCTAAGAACGCGTGTAGGTTTTCAGCATCTTCTGGCGGCTCACCCTCACCATAAGTAGAAACAGCAACAGCAATAAACTTTTCTTTCTTAAGTTGAGCAGGTTTGTAGTCAGCCATGTTCACTAACTTAACAGCTAAGCCTTTTGCTTCTGCAGCCGCTTTTAGCTGATTAGCAACGCCTTTGGCATTACCAGTTTGCGAACCATATAGAATGGTGAGTGCAGCCGCTTCGCCTGCAGCTGGCGCTTGACCACCCACTACACCGCTTAATGCAGCTGTATTTGCATTTGCAGCTAGGTAACCACTTACCCAAGCTTGCTGAATTGGGTTTAGCTCGGCCACTAAACCTTGTAATTTTTGCACTTGCTCTTGTGTCAGCGGGCTTGCCGCGGCACTAAGTTGACTTAACAACATGGAATCTATCCCCTAACCCTAAACCGTCTGCTTAGTTTGCTTGCTGAAATACTTCTACTCGAAGTAAGGTTTTCTAAGGCTGAAGCATACTGATTTGCGTTGCCAAGGATAAAGAATTAGATCTGCTTTGTTATTCCATTTGGTTATCAAAGAGCAAAAACACCATTAAAAACAGTTTTAAGAAAATTCTGCTCGAAAACAAAAAAACGCGATCTTGGAAACCCAAGATCGCGTTTTTTACTAAATCAATGCTAGCTTAACTTTCGACTGGATAAATAGTGATTTCGATCCCCGCGCCAATCGCCGAAATTCTCAGTAATGTATCGGCGCTAATTGGCTGAGAGAAACACTTAGGTTCAGCGCCCGAGCTAAAGCCAATATCAAAAGTACGCTTAGAGCAAGATAACCATTGCTTCAGGGCGTTTTTAGAACAAGACTCTATTAGCTCGCATAAATGATTAATCGCTTTATCAGGGCTTACCACATCAGCGTCGGCTTCAATGCGCGCTAGATGACGATAGTCGTCTTTATCATAGTGCAGCACCATAGCGTTCTTCTTTAAATCGTCTACCAAGGCACTAATATCCTGTTTTGATTCAAGCTCTAGGTCTACATTTAAGAATTGGATTTCTGACATTATGACTGTTCTCTTTTTAAGCTGTATTTTTAAGATGTTACTAAGCGATACTCAATATAGACAAGTGTAACTAACTCACCGAGTGGTTGCTACCGCTAACGCATTTTAAAACTGCACAAATCTTGTTCAACATCGAAAAAGCAGATTTAATACTACTTTTTAGGCTGAGACAATTTGTCGCAGTGACAAAGAAACCTTTTTAGGTACACTGCGCTCTTTTCTCATTTGCTAGGATAAAAATAATGACAAAAACAGCATTTAAACCCATTCGAAAAATACACAAATGGCTTGGTTACCTGCTCGCCATTCAAATATTCGCATGGTTATTAGGCGGGTTTGTCATGAGCGCCATTCCACTTGAAAAAGTACATGGCAAACACCTAGCTCACCGCCAGCTCGATAATCCATTTAAACGAGCCGATTACTCTGCAGATTTGAATCTCATAACAAAAAGCCAAGATGCACTTTCAAGTATTTCGTTCAAACACCTATTAGATTTGCCCGTTATTAAAGTGCAAGGTGGTCAAACGACTTGGTTTAACGGTATTACTGGTGAACAACTTAAAGCGCCTAGTGAAGCTATAATCAAACAACAAGCCGACGCCCATTATTTAGGCAATGGCGAAATCACTGCGGTTCAATTGTTAGCTAAAGGCCCAAGAGAAATCGGCTACAAAGAAAACGTCTGGGTAGTCACTTACAACGACTGGTGTAGTACAACACTCTATTTAGAGGCGCAAAGCGGGCAAATCATTACCGTAAGAAGCACCATTTGGCGTATTTTTGATTTTTTCTGGATGCTACACATTATGGACTATGACGAGCGAGAAGACTTTAATAACCCGCTGCTCATTAGCTTTTCTGTTGTCAGTGTGCTGTTTTGTCTCTCTGGTATTTTCTTATTATTCCAAGCTCCGCCTTGGCGAAAGCGCAGAAACAAAGCAACTTAATATATCTTCTGCCCTAACAAACTAAAGCATTATTTTAATAAGACTATTGCAATCAATAAGATAATTTCAAAGCCTTTATTGCGGTGATATAGTGCATTTTTCTGTAGTCCACTTAGGTGAGAGAAATGCGCCCGCTATTCGCGTTAATGGCTTTGCTATTGCTGAGCCCGCCAACTTTTGGCAAAGAGTTTTCAAGCTTTTCACAAGCAAAAAAATATCTCAATAAAACCCTACCTAAAGATGCCACAACGCTTTACTGCGGCTGTAAGATCAAGCGCCAAGGTAAAAAGCTCATCCCTGATGCTAACAGTTGTGGTTATGAACCAAGAAAACCCTATACCCATGCAGGCAAACCAAATAGCCGTGCCACCCGTATTGAATGGGAGCACATTGTGTCGGCTTGGGAGTTTGGCCACCAGCTACAGTGCTGGCAAGACGGTGGTAGGAAAAATTGCCGAAAAGTCAGTGCTAAATTTCGCAAAATGGAAGCAGATATTAACAATTTAGCACCCGCTATTGGTGAAATAAACGGTGACAGAAGTAATTATCGCTTTGGTATGTTACCAAGTACAGAACTAAAGCATGGCGCCTGCCCTGTTAAAGTGGACTTTAAAAGGCGCACAGTTGAGCCACCGGATTTTGCCAAGAAAAGAATCGCTGATGCTTACTTTTATATGCATAAAACCTATGGCTTGAAGTTATCTAAAAAACAGCAACAATTATTTACAACTTGGCAAAAATACATTCCGTATGATTAGCATTAAATTAGCTTTATCTGGTTGTACCAATTGTGTTTACAAATACTTATTGGTATTTTGAACAAATCAGATTAGATGGGATTTAAATGATGAAATTAAAAACGCTTAGTTTTAGTATCGCGCTAGCATTGTCAGCTACAGCACTGAGTGGTTGTGGTGGTTCAAACAATAATAACAACACAACAACACCTACACCAACCGACAATAGCGGCACGATAACAGAGCCGACATGGACTGCAGGCCAATTTGCTGCATCGGATACATTTCAACATCAGTGTGAGACTCCACGAACTGGTACAGATCCGTATGAAAATGCGCCATACCCAGATAAAGCGGGCACGGCCATGCATGAAAAAATGTGGCTACGCTCTTTCAGCAATGAAACTTACCTTTGGTATGACGAAGTTGAAGATAAAGATCCAAAACACCCTGACTTCGACTCTGATGAACAGCTAGACACTGTAGCTAAATATTTCAGACATTTAAAAACCGATGCTGTCACTGAGTCTGGTGAAGCAAAAGATAAATACCATTACTCAGAAAGTTATGAAGATTTCAAAAAAGAAGCTGAGTCAGGTTTGGTCTCTGGCTATGGTGTTAGATGGGCATTTATCAGTAGCATGCCGCCGCGAGTTCTTAGAGTGGCTTTCACTCAAGATGGTTCACCTGCGGCCCAAGCAGGGCTGCTGAGAGGTGACACGATTACAGCCATTAACGGGGTTGATATAAACACCAGCACTGAAACAGATAAGCTTAATGCAGGCCTACTACCTAAAGCTGGAGAAACACATAGCTTTACTGTTAAGCGAGAGAATGTAGATGAACCGATTACTTTTTCGTTAACCGCGACTGATGTGCAATCTACTCCAGTTCAAAATGCAAAAATAATTGAAGTGGCAAACAAAAAAGTAGGCTATGTACAATTCAACCAATTCATACAAGTCGGTCAGGAACCGTTAATTGAGGCATTTAACCAATTTGCTAACGAAAATGTCGACGAACTTGTTTTAGATATGCGTTACAACGGTGGCGGCTTAGTTGCTATGTCAGCCCAGTTGGGATACATGGTCGCAGGTGAAGAACAATCAAAAGCTTCAGACAGTAATAATGCAAAAGTTTTCAGCTCGCTAATTCATAATGACAAACGCAGCGACGAAAACAAATATTATCCGTTTGTAAACCTCGCCATTGATTGGGATGCGGGCGAATTCACAAACAATCTACTGCCGAGCGTAAATCTAGACACAGTATATATTTTAAGTTCTAGTGGTACTTGTTCAGCCAGTGAATCTTTAATCAATGGTTTGCGCGGTATTAACGTTAAAGTTGTATTAATTGGTGGTCAAACATGCGGTAAGCCGTATGGCTTTACGCCTGAATCGAACTGTGGAGAAGTGTATTACACAGTACAATTTAAAGGTGCGAATGCAAAAGACTTCGGTGATTATGCTGAGGGCTTTAAACCAGTTCCTGAGACTGAAATTACTCAATCAACCATTGGTTTGACTGATAAGGTACCTGGTTGTACGGTTGCTGACGATTTTGCAAATCAATTGGGTGATAGTAAAGAAGGGATGTTAGCCGCAGCACTCACTCACATCGAAACCGGCAATTGTCCAGTGAGCAAACAGTCTGTACAAAACGTTCCTGCAATTTCAGTGCATTCTCAAGGCCAAGGTATTGGCCTATCTACGCCATATCACCCTATGCGTGATGGCTTAGTTGATATTGAGATCAAAAAGCAGTAATGCGCCTTATTGTCTGCACTTTACTTTTAAGTTGCATAAGCTTGACTGGGTGTAAACACACTCAGTCAAGTGAGCCTTTACCTGCCATTATTGCACTCACAACTCCAACCATGAAAGCTGAAATACAAAGCGCGGTCGTGTCTTTAAATGGAGGTGTACCACCTTTAATTTCAAATAATGTGTTCATGAATAGTAGTACCTTACTTTTAGAGTCGGGCGTATCTGATGAGTCTATTCTTGGCGTTAATTCACTGTCAGTGCAAACATTTCAACTACAGAAGAGAGACATTGGCTGCGTGCTATTGGCACTTAAAACACACCGATATGTTCTGCTAAAAAGCGTACCCTGCCAAGCTGTGATAAAATAAACAGGTATATTGAGGCATATAAAACCTCACCTTCACCTTTTACATTTGAGAATGTTATGAAATCAACATGGATAAGACTTGCCGCTATTAGCATCTTAAGTTGGACGCTTGCAGCTTGCCATCATACTCCAACCCCAATGGGGAAGCCTGAAAAGTTATATGACTTCGATCACAAAGTGCATTATGAACAAACCAAGTTTAATGATAACCACTATTTTTTAAGTGTACGCTCAGATGATTATGCGCATTTCACAAAGCAAAGCGTATTTCTCTTAAGGCACTCAGAAAAACTTTGCCAAGGTATGAATGCACAATTGACCTTACAAAAAGGCGTGCAAGACTTTGAAAGATTACCGACTCACCCTCGCGCTTACCAGCCAGATCTACAAGCCGAAGTAAAATGCGTGCCTAAATAAAAACCTTCTCAATCGTTAAAAGCGTGGGCTTTCATAACAGTTGCGACTGTACGAAACGTATCGACCCACGCTTGCCTTAGCTCAGGCGTCCACTGCTCGCCTAATCCAACTTTCAGGGTATAAAGTAATGCGTTGCCCACGGGCGTAAAATCTTTCGCTTCGACACCATAGTCTACGTGTCGCTCAGCTAATTTATGTAAAACAGGAATGAGCCCATCAAGATCATCGAGCCCTCTAACGGCTAACTTTAACGTTGCCATCAGCTTTTGTCCTTGGCTTTTAATATCTGACTTAAATAAAGGTTTTAGGTTTGGATCGTATTGAAACAGCGTTTGATAAAAAATTTCGGCGGCTTGCTCAGCAATTGGTTCAACCTGAGCAAAACTTTGTTGTACGAGTTGTTTTTGTCTGGCGGTAATTGGCATTAGCAATGCTCCTAGCCATGCCAACATAATTGGCACTGAATTGAGTCAATTATTAAAACTAGACGCAACAGTGCCAGAATGCCAATTTAGTCCTTATAACCCCAAGGGGCTTTTGGTGGCGTGATTGGTTTCGTTAAGTCAAAATCAACTCTGAATTCACGACCTTCACGCACTAAACGGTAAGTAAATTTCTCATCGTAGATATACATCTGCCATGTGTTGCCCATTGACTGAGGAATGCCTTGGCTCGCAAATAACTCTTTTGAATACTGATCTGCAGGGAAAGACTGCACGTTTGCAAAGCCAGCATCGACTGTATGGCCGCCGTACATAGTTGACGGGTCATCATCGCCATTTTCTAAACGGTGGTCGTGCTTCAAACTTAATCCACTGCCTGTTTTGGTGATGATCCAAGTACGAGATGCATCTTTTCCTACATGAAAAGGCACTTGTAGTTCTTTTTCGTTACAACGACGCACATGCATCACGAGCTTGGCTTCATTAAACTTGCTCGGACCTTGGTTATCCAGGGTTACTTTACCTTGATACGCTTTACCACAATGCGCAGCAATTTTATCGAAAAATGCATCATGAGTTGGAATTGATACCAGTGGCGCTGGACGCGCGATGGCTGAGCCACTAACAAGTAGCGCAAGAACGGCTAGGCTTTTTTTCATTATGCTTGTCCTAAAAAAGAAAAACCAGAGAGTAGTCAGCTCTCTGGTTAGATGCAAAAAAACGCGATTAACGCTGAATTATTAGCTTTATTGCCAAGGACGCTCGGCAGCTAAGTTAGCTTCAAACGCATCGATTTGTGCATTCAACTGCTCAGTCTCACCAATGAAATCTAAGCCACTTAATAAACGCGCTTTGATATCTGAACGTACATCAAAGTCGATGGCATCGAAATACTGACTGCGGATCTGCTGATTTTCTAAATCAATTTCAACCTGAATATCTTGATGCTGCTCTGCAATCGCAAACAAGCTATCCAATGTGTCTGCCGATAGCGCGATACACAACATCTGGTTGTTACCACAATTGTTAAAGAAAATATCTGCAAAACTTTGCGCCAAGATCACAGTAAACCCATACTGTTTTAATGCCCAAGGCGCATGCTCACGAGATGAGCCACAACCAAAGTTATCACGTGTCAGAAGTACCGAAGCGCCTTGATAACATTCTGCGTTTAACACAAAGTCAGGATTCGCACTGCCATTATCTAAATAGCGCCAGTCATAAAACAGCGCTTTATCAAAGCCGTCACGACTGGTTGAAGTTAAAAACTGCTTCGGAATAATCTGATCAGTATCGACGTTATTTTTGTCTAAAGGTGCCAATAAACCTTGATGATAAACCGCCATTACACCGCTCCTCTAATATCTGTAAAGTGACCGGCTATTGCCGCTGCCGCTGCCATCGCAGGACTCACTAAGTGAGTTCGACCACCGCGACCCTGACGACCTTCAAAGTTACGGTTAGAGGTCGAAGCACAGCGCTTTTCAGCGCCCAACTTGTCATCGTTCATTGCAAGACACATAGAGCAGCCTGGCTCTCGCCATTCAAATCCAGCTGCTTTGAAAATATCCGCCAAGCCTTCTTGTTCTGCCTGCTGTTTTACTAGGCCAGAGCCCGGCACTATCAAGGCTTCAACGCCAGTCGCAACCTGCTTGCCATTGACAATTTCAGCGGCTGCACGTAAATCTTCAATGCGGCTGTTAGTACAAGAACCGATAAATACGGTATCGACTTTTGCATCAGATAACTTCTGGCCAGCTTCAAGACCCATATACTTCAAGGCTGCACGCATGGCATCAGCTTTGATTAAATCTGCCTCTTCGTCTGGGTTTGGTACTCGCTCATCAATACCAATAACTTGCTCTGGGCTTGTGCCCCAAGTCACTTGTGGTTGAATATCTTGCGCATCGAGCTCAACGACTAAATCAAACTGTGCATCCTCATCTGATTTCAGTGTCTGCCAATATTCAACGGCGGCTTTGAAGTCATCCCCTTTTGGTGCAAATGGACGCCCTTCTAGATAAGCAAATGTCGTCTCGTCTGGCGCGATTAAGCCCGCTTTGGCGCCCATTTCGATACTCATATTGCAAAGCGTCATACGCGCTTCCATTGACAAGGCTTCGATACCTTCGCCACAAAACTCTGCCACATAGCCCGTACCACCAGCAGTACCTAGCTTGCCAATCACAGCTAGAATTAAATCTTTTGAGGTCACGGTTGGACGCAGCACACCATTAATTTGGATCTTCAATGATTTGGCTTTTTTCTGCTGAAGTGTTTGCGTTGCTAATACGTGCTCTACCTCAGAAGTACCAATACCATGCGCTAAGGCACCGAATGCACCGTGTGTTGAGGTATGGCTATCACCACATACAATTGTAGTCCCCGGTAAGGTGATCCCCTGCTCTGGACCCATGACGTGCACTATGCCTTGGTTAATCGAGTTTAAATCATATAACTCAATACCAAAGTCTTTACAGTTTTGCGCAAGCGCCATTAATTGGTTTTTCGACACTTCACTTGCGGCATCTAACGAACGACTCTTGGTTGAAACGTTATGATCCATGGTCGCAAAAGTTTTCTCAGGGCAACGTACTTTGCGGTTATTCTCGCGCAGTCCCGCAAATGCCTGTGGCGACGTCACTTCATGTACTAAGTGACGATCAATATAAAGTAAATCGGTTTGTTCATTGATTTGTGCAACCACATGAGATTGCCAAATTTTATCGTATAAGGTCTGAGCCACTTGCTACATCCTCTTATCTTGGCTGCATGACGGTGCAGCCATCAGCCAAAATTAAATACGTGAAACGATTGCTTGTGCTACATCTTGTGTGGTGTAACCGCCTTGAGGGTAGATATCTGGCGTGCCCACACCTGCCGCGACAGCTTCTGCCACAGCCTTCTCAATGGTGCGTGCCGCTTCATCTTGCCCTAAAGAATAACGAAGCATTAAGGCCGCACTTAGAATTTGTGCAATCGGATTCGCAATACCTTTACCCGCAATATCTGGCGCCGAGCCACCTGCTGGCTCATATAAACCAAAGCCTGACTGGTTTAAACTGGCTGAGGGTAATAAGCCCATAGAGCCTGTGATCATCGCGCATTCGTCTGACAAGATATCGCCAAACAAGTTGTCGCAAAGCAGCACATCAAACTGGCTTGGTTGCTTCACCAGTTGCATTGCTGCGTTGTCTACATAAATATAATCAAGCGTTACTTCTGGGTAGTCTTTGCTCACTTCGGTGACAACTTCACGCCATAGTACGCTTGAGGCCAATACATTGGCTTTGTCTACTGACGTAACATGGTTACTACGCAGACGCGCCGCTTCGAATGCAAAGCGCGCGATGCGCTCAATTTCAGCACGAGAATAACGTTGCGTGTCGAATGCAGCTTCACTCGCACCCTCGCCTTCACGGCCTTTTTCACCAAAATAAATACCGCCCGTTAACTCGCGCACACATAAAATATCAAAACCTTGCGCACTGATATCCGCTCGAAGAGGAGACGCGGCGCTCAGTGCAGGTAATAGCTGTGCTGGGCGCAAGTTACAGAACAAACCAAAGTGCTTACGAAGTGGCAGTAAAGATGCTCGCTCTGGCTGTTCATTCGGTGGTAAATGCTCCCACTTAGGGCCACCTACAGAGCCAAATAAAATGGCATCCGCTTTTTCACATGCCGCTAAAGTAGAGTCAGGAAGCGCCGCTCCAAATTCATCAATGGCAGCACCACCAATGGCATGGTGCTCACGTTGTAGCGTAAAATTAAACTTCGCGCTAACCGCGTCTAATACTTGCTCGGCGGCAGACATGACTTCAGGGCCGATGCCATCTCCAGCTAAAACGGCGACTTGGTAACTTTGTTGGCTCATCCTGCTTTCCTTTGTTGTTTTAAGTCAGACACTTTTTGTGCTCTGTCAATTAAGTTATATACGCGGATCATGGCGCGTACTGAGGCTTCTACGATGTCGGCAGCAAGGCCGGCGCCGTGATATTGGCGACCATCGTATTTAGCAATAATATTTACCTGGCCAAGTGAGCTTGCACCTTGGCCTGTGGCATCTAAGTTGTATTCAATCACGTCAACCGCCATGCCCGTAATACGTTCAATGGCTTTGAATGAGGCTTCGACCGGACCATTTCCTGTGGCAGCTTCTTGCTTTGATTGCCCACCGACTGTCATGCCAATAGTCGAACTGGCGACTGATTGAGAGTTTGACGCTGAGTTTACAAACTCAAGTTGGTAAGTTTCGTCTTTATCACTGATCTGATTAAAGTAGATCATGGCTTCTAGGTCATAGTCATAGACCGTGCCTTTTTGGTCCGCTAGCGCTAAGAAGCTGTCATATAAGCTATCCATGTCATAATCAGACTTTTGATAACCCAATTCTTCTAAGCGATGCTCAATCACATGACGACCTGAACGCGAGGTCATATTTAATTGGTTGTTTGGTACACCCACGGTTTCTGGGGCCATGATCTCGTAGGTATTTTGTGCTTTTAATACGCCATCTTGGTGAATGCCTGAGCTGTGCGCAAAAGCATTTTCACCGACAATAGCTTTATTCGGCTGCACAGGCATATTACAAATGGTCTCAACTTGGCGCGACGCACGGTAAATCTCTTCGCTGCGGATATCGGTGTAAACACCTAAATGGTCGTGACGCATCTTCATGATCATCGCCACTTCTTCTAATGAACAGTTACCCGCTCGCTCACCAATACCATTAATCGTACATTCAATTTGTCGCGCGCCGGCTTGTACTGCAGCAATTGAGTTTGCCACCGCCAAACCTAAGTCGTTGTGACAATGCACACTTAAACGCGCTTGGTCAATATTTGGCACGTTATTCATTAAATGATGGATCATTGCCGCATACTCGTCAGGCGTCACATAGCCCACAGTATCAGGTAAGTTGATGGTTGAAGCGCCCGCTTTAATCGCTTGCTCGACAATACGACATAAATCCCAATGTGGAGTACGGCCGGCATCTTCACACGAAAATTCCACATCATCGGTGTAATTTCGGGCTAGCTTGATTGATTTTACCGCCATCGCAGTCGCATCATCTAGGCTCATGCGTAGCTTGTGTTCAAGGTGTAAAGGGCTGGTTGCAATAAAGGTATGAATACGGCTTTGCTCTGCTGGACGTAATGCTTCACCACAGGCTTCGATGTCTTTTGCCACGGCCCGAGCTAAACCACAAATCGCAGGGCCTTTAATCTCAGTGGCGATGCGCTGTACTGCCCGAAAATCTGCAGGGCTTGAAACCGGGAAACCAACTTCCATGACATCCACATTAAGGCGGCTAATGGCATGTGCAAGCTGTACTTTATCATCTTCAGTTAAGCTCGCCTTTAGCGCTTGCTCACCGTCTCTTAATGTTGTATCAAAAATCCAAACTTTATCATTCATACCTTAGCTCCTCACCCCTTTGTATCGCCCTTTGAACACCATCGCTATAAGCAAATAGTTTTAATCAGTCATTAGATAACAGTGCAAAAACAAAAAACCCCGCAATGTGCGGGGTTTTCGTTATGCTGCATTTCACACGCACACCGCCCCACACCGATACTTGATCAGTAAGAGGTTTAATAGCAGTGACAATTGTGTGAACTTTTTCATTTCTTAATCTGCATGTTTTGTATTTATGCTGTAACTGATGCGATTTTTAACATGCCGCAACACATAAGATCAAGCATAAACAATTCAACAAACCAGTAAAAACAGAATCAAGAAAGAAACAAAAAAGCAGATATAGATATACAGAAGAATAAAAAAACCCTTAAACATAAAAGTTAAGGGTCTTTTTAAATTTGAACAGTAAACAATCGAGTAGATTAATTTTTATATGATTTTTTTATGAAGGCTTTGAATTTACTTGATGTGTGCCGTAATGGTTCGCGCCCTTGGCGATATAACGCAACTGCCAAATCAGACGCTCGGTTAATTCTTCTCGTTGTTGTGTGTCTTGATCAAGTGCATCTGCACCAGCATTAAATACCAAGGTCACCATGGCTTCTGCTTGCATATAAGCATGATTCGCATCGCATGGGGTTTCTGCCTCTAAGTAATGCGCAAGCTCTAAAATAAAATGCTGAATTTCACGAGCGACTGCAGCACGAAATGCTTTTGATGTGCCTGAGCGCTCTCGTAACAACAATCTAAATTGGTTACTCGAGGTGTCGATGAACTCCATAAAAGTCAGCACAGAAGTATTGATCACACTGCCACCACTCGCTATACGACGGCGTGCTTGGCGCATCAGTTGGCGCAGTGTTAAACCCGCTTCGTCAACCATGGTTAGACCGAGTTCATTCATGTCCTTAAAGTGTCGGTAAAACGAAGTCGGTGCAATACCCGCTTCTCTTGCCACTTCTCTTAAACTCAAATTAGAAAAACTATGTTCCGCACTGAGCTGGTTAAATGCAGCTACAATCAAGGCTTGTCGGGTTTTTTGTTTTTGTTGTGCACGAACACCTGACATATTTTCTCCCTAGAGTTTATCGATAACTTGTGCAGTCTAATACTTGACGAGATGAGAATGAAATACTATTTTAGCGTACAAGTGTACGCTGAGATTTTTTGAAGATGAAAAAACCCCCTCTGATTTGGACAAATGTCTTATTTTTTGCCCTGTCATTTTTGGCAGCCATTACCCTAGTGCCTTGGTATGGATTCACCCATGGCTTTGAAACCAGCACTTGGGTAGCTTTTGTTGTCTGTATGTTTTATGCCGGCCTGTCTATCACCGCCGGTTACCACCGCTTATGGGCGCACAAAACATATGAAGCTCACCCAGCTGTGCAATGGGTATTTGCACTAGGCGGTGCATTCGCACTGCAAAATAGTGCATTGCACTGGAGTAGCGACCACCGTGTTCACCATGGTCAAGTCGATGATCCTATCAAAGACCCATATGCCGCAACCAATGGCTTTTGGTATAGCCACATTGGTTGGATGTTGCGAGACTACCAAGGTAAAAACTATGGCGATTACAGCAATGCCAGAGACTTACAACGCAATCCTATCGTGATGTTCCAACATCGTCATTACATGAAGCTAGTGTTACTAACAAATGTGGGTATTCCATTATTATTAGGTGCACTGTTTGGTGACATTATCGGTATGTTGTTATTGGCGGGTGTGTTAAGACTGGTATTAAGTCAGCACTTTACTTTCTTTATCAATTCACTGGCACATATTTGGGGCTCTCGCCCATATACTGAAAAAAATACCGCCCGTGATAATGGCTTTTTAGCATTGTTCACATACGGTGAGGGTTATCACAATTTCCACCATATTTTTGCCAGTGACTATCGCAATGGCATTCGTTGGTACCACTACGACCCAACAAAATGGATGATCCGTGCATTTGCGGCGGTCGGCCTTGCCAGCAAACTTAAACGCACACCAGTCGAGCGTATCGAAAAGGCCAAAGCAGAAACCTTGTTACTTAAGACTAAAGTTAAGCTGGCAAAATTGCCTTTAGCCCAAGATCAGCTTACATTGTTACAACAAGAATATGATTTGCTTCTAAAAAAGTTACAAACCTTTTGCGCGGTACAAAAGCAATTATTAGAAGCAAAAGCTGATTCCATGCGTGAACAATATGATATGTCAGCCATCGCTAAGCAATATAAAGAGCTAGAAGCGGCTTGGCAGGCTCAAAAACAGGCATGGTTAGCACTAAATGCAAGGCTATTATCGAACGCCTAACGGTGATAGCCAACTCGCAAGTTGAGGAGGGGCTGTGGCCAAACAAAAAGCAGAATCAAATACAGACAAGCCGGCGTCATTTATGTATGACGCCATTATCATAGGTTCAGGTCCTGGTGGTGAAGGTGCCGCCATGAACCTATCTAAAAGCCACAAACGTGTTGCCGTTATCGAGCGCCATAAAGCGGTTGGTGGGGGTTGCGTGCATTGGGGCACGATTCCTTCAAAAGCACTCAGACACTCTGTTAGTCGTTTAATTGAATATAAACAAAACCCACTTTTCAGCCTCACTGAAAAACCGCAGCGTTTAACCTTTGGCGATATTCTTAGCCATGCCAGTAATGTGATCTCTAAGCAGTCAAACCTACGCAGCAGCTTCTATGACAGAAACCGTATTGAATTATTTCAGGGTGACGCCAGCTTTATTGACCGTTACTCAATTAAAGTGACACATGATGATGGCTCTTATGAAGTTATCACGGCACCGATTATTGTTATCGCTACAGGCTCACGCCCATATCGTCCACCAGGTGTCGATTTTTCCCACCCTAGAGTTTATGACAGTGATACCATTTTAAGTCTAGAGCATGACCCTCAGCGCGTTTTAATCTATGGTGCTGGTGTTATTGGCTGTGAATATGCTTCTATCTTTAAAGGTCTTGGTGCCAAAGTTGATTTGATCAATACTCGCGATCGATTACTGGCGTTTATGGATGCTGAGATTTCTGATGCGCTCAGTTACCACTTCTGGAATAGCGGTATTGTTATTCGCCATAATGAAGAATTTGCAAAAGTTGAACCACATGAGCATGGCGTCGTGCTGCATCTGCAATCAGGTAAGCGCGTACGTGCTGATTGCATTTTATTTGCCAATGGTAGAACCGGTAATACAGATAAGCTTAATCTTGCCGCTGTAGGCCTAAAAGCCGATGGCCGTGGACAATTAAAAGTTAACGATAGCTACCAAACTGAAATCGATAACATTTATGCCGTTGGTGACGTGATTGGTTATCCAAGTCTAGCGAGCGCCGCATTCGACCAAGGCCGTATCGCCGCAAAAGCCATTGTTTCAGGCGATTGCAGTGAAAAGCTGATCAATGACATTCCAGCTGGTATTTATACCATTCCTGAAATGAGTTCAGTAGGCAAAACAGAGCAAGAGCTAACAGCTGCTAAAATTCCATATGAAGTTGGTAGAGCACAGTTTAAACACCTTGCGCGTGCGCAGATCACAGGCACACAAGTAGGTAGCTTAAAGCTATTATTCCACTCGGAAACTAAAGAGATTTTAGGTGTTCACTGCTTCGGTGAGCGTGCCTCAGAAATCGTTCACATCGGCCAAGCAATTATGGAACAAAAGGGCCCGGGTAATAACATCGAATACTTTGTTAATACCACCTTTAACTACCCGACCATGGCAGAAGCCTATCGCGTAGCAGCATTAAACGGTTTAAACCGACTGAGTGATTAAAGCAAAAGGGAGAGCAACTGCTCTCCCTTTTTCATGGCAAATAAATAACCAGAGCTCAGGTTAACTAAAACTGATAACTAATTGTCGCTCGCCAAACTTTGTCTTTCACATCATATGGCAATCCGCTTTTATAGCGATAACTTAACCAGCTATCAGAATAAAGCCACTCAACCCCTGCGCGCCAACGCTCTGAAAACGCACGACTTGCATGTAATGTCAGCGCTTGGTTGTCACTTGCATTAGGATCAAACACCCAGTGATCTTTATCAATCACCTTTGATTGCTCAAATCGCGCTGAGAAACGATAATCTTGCCATTTGTGGCTTAGTAACAAAAACCAACTATGAAAATCATTATTTACACCCCGAGCTTTGCCCATCGCGGTTGACCCCGACATAGCTTGAGCTACTAAATGGGTCTGCTTTGTTAGCTTACTTTTCCAAGCGACACTCAAAAATCTAGTATCCCAAGCATATTGACCAATTGTCTCATTCAAGACCGCTGGATCGCCATTATTATCATACCAATACACTCGCAAGCTATGCTTTTTCAAATACTCTAAATGCGCACCAAAGTAATAACCAAAACGACCATCAATTTCATGAAAAGGATCAGAATGCTGCCATTGCTTAGATAATTGAGGTTTTTGAAGAGAGTATAAAGGCGCGAAACCAATACGCTCGTTTAAATGTGTTTGTCTGTCATGAGGCAGTAGTCCTCGCCACGCAATCAAAGTACCTGCGGGATCATTACCTTTGAAAACAGCGCCATGAAAACTGAAGTCGTATTTACTTCTAAACTTACGTGCAGGGCGCTTTATGACCAACTCTGCACCTATGGTTCTGATTTCTTCGCCAAGCCAAGCATTCAAAGCCGAGTAGTGGTAGGAATAAGGTGAAGACCAGCCAAAACCAGTGTTTTCAAGAGACATCTTAGGGTAAAACGCACCAAGTTTGGTTGATACATGATAGCCTTGAGCTGCGGGACTATACTCAAGAAAAGCCTCAGTGAAACCAACTGTCGTTTTAGGATCCGGCACATATTGTGCGACTCCTTGAAATGACCAGCTATCAGCAAAGTCTATACGCCCTGCCAGTGCTGCACGTGAAACTGACAGCTTATTATCATTTTTACCGAATCGTGTTGCCCCCCAACCTTTATCAAGCCAACTGACTGATTCTGAGCCTGTGTCATAACTAAAATCGAACTTACCTTCAAACTTTGTTTGAATATTAGCTGCAACTGCAGCATGAGTGCATAGCAGAGCAGAACAAACTCCAAGTATTTTACTCATAACCATCCATCTCATCTGCTTCAAAATCGAATGACTCCATAAGCGGTTGTTTTATTGTGTATGTAATTTTTTGATTGACTGAGTCAATAACTACCGTGAGCTGTTCACTGCTATCTAATTTTTCAAAGCGTTCATGCCAAACATTTAACAATGATGAACCCAACTGCTGTTTATCTAACTCAATTTTCGCAACGCCATTATCATTAGTTAACGCATAAGAGTGAGAGTTAACAACAAGAATATAACCAAGCATCCAGTCATGGATATTACATCCGAGCTCAACAACGCCTTGGTTTTCGAATGTGATCTCAGATTTAGGTGTATCTCGATATAACTTCAATTCAAATAGTTTTGGTTTTGAAAACGAATAAACATGGTGCAATATAGAGTCGAAATTAGGAAATTCCACTTTTGCACCTTGCGGTACCACTAAAATATGCGGTGTAAAGGTTCTGTCTTTTTGTCCCATACTGAACATCTCAGCGGCTTGGTTAGTTTTGAGCTGGTGTTTCTTTCCCTCGAACCATACAACTGCATCGCTGAGTACATTACCTTCTTGATCTTTAACGGTTACCTCAAGCGCTTGTGAATTAAAAGCAGCTAACAATAAGGTGAAAAATAATAATTTTAGGTTCCTAGATTTCATTTAAATTATCCGTTTCGCAGGCTACTTTTTCTAAACCCGTTAAGTAACCCCATTTCGAGATTAGTTAAGCATACACATAGATGACCGAATTATTTAAATTTATTATTCAATTTATGTGCAAAATTAGCGACAGCGAATGCTCTTCTTTTGCGCAAGGTGAAGTGAGCTAGTTTAGCTGTAGCTGAGAAAGTGTATTTAATAACAAGCGTGAAATCGGGCTTCAAAATGAACAGAGTGGCCACTATGAAGGTTGCTCACTTCACCTTGCGCTAATACCATTCCGCTTAAATATCTGATCTAATAGAAGTCATATAAAATCACCAACTCAATAACGTTGAACACAAACATATCTGAACAGCTTTTATCGCTTTCCCGAAAAGAACCCAACGCACGAAAGCGCATTCGATTGCTTGCCGTGTCATTATTTTATGAGGGCAATAGTAGAGCCGACATTGCAAAACGCCTTAATACTGCACGAAGTAGTGTTAATAAATGGGTCTCTAGTTACCTAGAGCATGGCCTCGATGGCTTAGACAATAAGCCTATTCAAGGGCGTCCATCTAGACTCCAACAACCACAGCTTGAGCACCTGTCTGAGTTTATAAAGCGCGCAAACTCAGACCTTCAAGGTGGCCGTCTAACCGGTGAGGACATTGTGCATTACATTAGCACCGAGTTTGGCGTTCATTACCACTTAAATCATGTCTATAAAATACTAAAACAGCTTGGCTTTAGCTGGATCACAAGTCGCTCGAAGCATCCTAAGCAATCACAGCAGAGGCAAGAAGCTTTTAAAAAACTTTCTACTGGAAACGATCCTTCACACTCCAGGCCACCTTCCTCTTGACCGTATCGATGTCTGGTTTCAGGATGAAGCTCGATTTGGTCAGCAGAACCCGACTACACGCATTTGGGCTGAAACAGGAACACGGCCAAGGATTGTGAAACAACAACAGTTTGAATACGGGTACTTATTTGGTGCAGTATGTCCTGCCACAGGCCAAACTGAAGCGTTAGTAAGTCCATTCGTAAATAAAGAAGCGATGAGGCAGCATATGCGTCAAATATCACAAGCTACACCAGTTGGCAGGCATGCAGTTGTGATTATAGACGGCGCAGGCTGGCATACAGATGATACTGCGGCAGAATTCAGCAACTTAACGCTCATAAAACTTCCTCCTTATTCACCAGAGCTAAATCCAATAGAACAAGTATGGAGCTGGATACGACAACATTGTTTATCCAATAGAGTGTTTTCTGGCTATGACGGCATAGTTGATGAAGTTTCAAAAGCATGGAATCAATTTATTTCACTACCGGATCGAGTGAAGAAGATGTGCAGCCGAGAATGGATAAAGCTGACTTAATCTTTATGCGGAATGGTATAATTCGTCTTTTTATCACCGAGCATTACCTCATCACTGTGCAAGACGATTTAGCACCCTAAACGCAAAAAAGCCCGACTCTTTTGAATCGGGCTTTCTTTAAATAGGTGCTTGGCGATGTTCTACTTTCACATGGGAGACCCACACTATCATCGACGCTGTTTCGTTTCACTTCTGAGTTCGGCATGGGATCAGGTGGTTCCAAAACGCTATGGTCACCAAGCAAATTTGTTAAAATCTGGAAAAAATCTGATAATTCTAAAACTGTCTACTCTAGTTCATATTAGCTTCTGAGCTAAAACCACTTTGGCGTTGTATGGTTAAGCCTCACGGGTAATTAGTACTGGTTAGCTTAATGTATCACTACACTTCCACACCCAGCCTATCAACGTTGTAGTCTCCAACGGCCCTTCAGTTAACTTAAAGTTAAAGTGAGAACTCATCTCGAGGCTCGCTTCCCGCTTAGATGCTTTCAGCGGTTATCGATTCCGAACGTAGCTACCGGGCAATGCAATTGGCATCACAACCCGAACACCAGCGGTTCGTCCACTCCGGTCCTCTCGTACTAGGAGCAGCCCCTCTCAATTCTCAAACGCCCACGGCAGATAGGGACCGAACTGTCTCACGACGTTCTAAACCCAGCTCGCGTACCACTTTAAATGGCGAACAGCCATACCCTTGGGACCGACTTCAGCCCCAGGATGTGATGAGCCGACATCGAGGTGCCAAACACCGCCGTCGATATGAACTCTTGGGCGGTATCAGCCTGTTATCCCCGGAGTACCTTTTATCCGTTGAGCGATGGCCCTTCCATTCAGAACCACCGGATCACTATGACCTACTTTCGTACCTGCTCGACGTGTCTGTCTCGCAGTTAAGCTGGCTTCTACCATTACACTAACCGTACGATGTCCGACCGTACTTAGCCAACCTTCGTGCTCCTCCGTTACTCTTTGGGAGGAGACCGCCCCAGTCAAACTACCCACCAGGCACTGTCCACAACCCCGATTAGGGGCCTATGTTAGAACATCAAACATACAAGGGTGGTATTTCAAGGATGGCTCCATGACAACTGGCGTCGCCACTTCAAAGCCTCCCACCTATCCTACACATGTAGGCTCAATGTTCAGTGCCAAGCTGTAGTAAAGGTTCACGGGGTCTTTCCGTCTAGCCGCGGGTACACAGCATCTTCACTGCGATTTCAATTTCACTGAGTCTCGGGTGGAGACAGCGTGGCCATGGTTACACCATTCGTGCAGGTCGGAACTTACCCGACAAGGAATTTCGCTACCTTAGGACCGTTATAGTTACGGCCGCCGTTTACCGGGGCTTCGATCAAGAGCTTCGTCCGAAGACTAACCCCATCAATTAACCTTCCGGCACCGGGCAGGTGTCACACCGTATACGTCATCTTACGATTTTGCACAGTGCTGTGTTTTTAATAAACAGTCCCAGCCACCTGGTCACTGCGGCTGTCGTCAGCTTAAAGAGCAAGTCTCATCACCAACAACAGCGTACCTTCTCCCGAAGTTACGGTACAATTTTGCCTAGTTCCTTCACCCGAGTTCTCTCAAGCGCCTTAGTATTCTCTACCTGACCACCTGTGTCGGTTTGGGGTACGATTCGAAATAATCTGAAGCTTAGAGGCTTTTCCTGGAAGTAGGGCATCATCAACTTCACCACCGTAGTGGCTCGTCTCGACTCTCAGCCTTAGCGACCCGGATTTTCCTAAGTCACCAGCCTACAGCCTTTCACATGGACAACCAACGCCATGCTTGATTAGCCTGCTCCGTCCCCCCATCGCAATTATTCCAAGTACGGGAATATTAACCCGTTTCCCATCGACTACGCTCTTCAGCCTCGCCTTAGGGGTCGACTTACCCTACCCTGATTAACATGGGATAGGAACCCTTGGTCTTCCGGCGTGCGGGTTTTTCACCCGCATTATCGTTACTCATGTCAGCATTCGCACTTCTGATATGTCCAGCATGCCTCCCGGCACACCTTCAGCCACTTACAGAACGCTCCCCTACCCCGCATACTAATGTATGCAGCCGTAGCTTCGGTGGTATGTTTAGCCCCGTTACATCTTCCGCGCAGGCCGACTCGACTAGTGAGCTATTACGCTTTCTTTAAAGGATGGCTGCTTCTAAGCCAACCTCCTAGCTGTTTTAGCCTTCCCACATCGTTTCCCACTTAACATACACTTTGGGACCTTAGCTGACGGTCTGGGTTGTTTCCCTCTCCACGATGGACGTTAGCACCCACCGTGTGTCTCCCGGATATTACTTTACGGTATTCGGAGTTTGCAAAGGGTTGGTAAGTCGGGATGACCCCCTAGCCTTAACAGTGCTCTACCCCCGTAAGTATTCGTCCGAGGCTCTACCTAAATAGATTTCGGGGAGAACCAGCTATCTCCCGGTTTGATTAGCCTTTCACTCCAAGCCACAGGTCATCCCCTAACTTTTCAACGTTAGTGGGTTCGGTCCTCCAGTTGATGTTACTCAACCTTCAACCTGCCCATGGCTAGATCACCGGGTTTCGGGTCTATACCTTGCAACTCAACGCCCAGTTAAGACTCGCTTTCGCTACGGCTACCCTAAACGGTTAACCTCGCTACAAAATATAAGTCGCTGACCCATTATACAAAAGGTACGCAGTCACCCTCGAAGGGCTCCTACTGCTTGTACGTACACGGTTTCAGGTTCTATTTCACTCCCCTCACAGGGGTTCTTTTCGCCTTTCCCTCACGGTACTGGTTCACTATCGGTCAGTTGGGAGTATTTAGCCTTAGATGATGGTCCACCTATATTCAGTCAAAGTTTCACGTGCTCCGACCTACTCGATTTCACTTTAGATAAGTTTTTGTGTACGGGACTGTCACCCTGTATCGTCAAACTTTCCAGAATGTTCCACTAACTACACTAAAGCTTAAGGGCTAGTCCGATTTCGCTCGCCGCTACTTTCGGAATCTCGGTTGATTTCTTTTCCTACGGGTACTTAGATGTTTCAGTTCTCCGCGTTCGCCTCGTTAACCTATGTATTCAGTTAACGATACCTGCAAGCAGGTGGGTTTCCCCATTCGGAAATCCTAGTCTCAAGCGCCTCTTACTGGCTTGACTAGGCTTATCGCAAGTTAGTACGTCCTTCATCGCCTCCAACTGCCAAGGCATCCACCGTGTACGCTTAGTCACTTAACCATACAACCCAAAATAGTTTTAAGTTGTACTGCTAAAGACAGTTTTAACTTCGCCAGAAGTTAATATTGAATACTAAAGTAGACGCTAATAAACAAATGAATGTTTATCGGCATTGTTTTACTTTTGAAAACTCTTTTTAGAATTTCTTCTAAAAGAATTAATTATCAGCTTTTCCAAATTTTTAAAGAGCAAGAGAATTACTTCTCAGAGTTAAAGACTCTGTAGTCAAAGCATTTATCTATGAGGAGTAAGTAGTAAAGTGGTGGAGCTAAGCAGGATCGAACTGCTGACCTCCTGCGTGCAAGGCAGGCGCTCTCCCAGCTGAGCTATAGCCCCACATTACTAGGAATACATTGTTTATGACCGACTTTAAGCAAAGTGGTGGGTCTGAGTAGACTTGAACTACCGACCTCACGCTTATCAGGCGTGCGCTCTAACCAGCTGAGCTACAGACCCAAACAATGTTTTGTTCTCTAATTCTATTCAACAATCATCTGTGTGGACACTACGAACAAATCTGTTCTAAATCGTTAAGGAGGTGATCCAGCCCCAGGTTCCCCTAGGGCTACCTTGTTACGACTTCACCCCAGTCATGAATCACTCCGTGGTAAGCGCCCTCCCTAAGGTTAAGCTACCTACTTCTGGAGCAACCCACTCCCATGGTGTGACGGGCGGTGTGTACAAGGCCCGGGAACGTATTCACCGCGGCATTCTGATCCGCGATTACTAGCGATTCCGACTTCATGGAGTCGAGTTGCAGACTCCAATCCGGACTACGACGCACTTTAAGTGATTCGCTAACTCTCGCGAGCTTGCAGCACTCTGTATGCGCCATTGTAGCACGTGTGTAGCCCTACACGTAAGGGCCATGATGACTTGACGTCGTCCCCACCTTCCTCCGGTTTATCACCGGCAGTCTCCTTAGAGTTCCCGACCGAATCGCTGGCAACTAAGGATAGGGGTTGCGCTCGTTGCGGGACTTAACCCAACATCTCACAACACGAGCTGACGACAGCCATGCAGCACCTGTATCAGAGTTCCCGAAGGCACCAAACCATCTCTGGTAAGTTCTCTGTATGTCAAGTGTAGGTAAGGTTCTTCGCGTTGCATCGAATTAAACCACATGCTCCACCGCTTGTGCGGGCCCCCGTCAATTCATTTGAGTTTTAACCTTGCGGCCGTACTCCCCAGGCGGTCTACTTAATGCGTTAGCTTTGGAAAAGTTGTCCGAAGACCCCAGCTCCTAGTAGACATCGTTTACGGCGTGGACTACCGGGGTATCTAATCCCGTTTGCTCCCCACGCTTTCGTACATGAGCGTCAGTATTGACCCAGGTGGCTGCCTTCGCCATCGGTATTCCTTCAGATCTCTACGCATTTCACCGCTACACCTGAAATTCTACCACCCTCTATCATACTCTAGTTTGCCAGTTCGAAATGCAGTTCCCAGGTTGAGCCCGGGGCTTTCACATCTCGCTTAACAAACCGCCTGCGTACGCTTTACGCCCAGTAATTCCGATTAACGCTCGCACCCTCCGTATTACCGCGGCTGCTGGCACGGAGTTAGCCGGTGCTTCTTCTGTAAGTAACGTCACAGCTAGCAGGTATTAACTACTAACCTTTCCTCCTTACTGAAAGTGCTTTACAACCCTAAGGCCTTCTTCACACACGCGGCATGGCTGCATCAGGCTTGCGCCCATTGTGCAATATTCCCCACTGCTGCCTCCCGTAGGAGTCTGGACCGTGTCTCAGTTCCAGTGTGGCTGATCATCCTCTCAAACCAGCTAGGGATCGTCGCCTTGGTGAGCCATTACCTCACCAACTAGCTAATCCCACTTGGGCTAATCTAAGGGCGAGAGCCGAAGCCCCCTTTGGTCCGTAGACGTTATGCGGTATTAGCAGTCGTTTCCAACTGTTGTCCCCCACCCTAAGGCATATTCCCAAGCATTACTCACCCGTCCGCCGCTCGTCATCTTCTAGCAAGCTAGAAATGTTACCGCTCGACTTGCATGTGTTAGGCCTGCCGCCAGCGTTCAATCTGAGCCATGATCAAACTCTTCAATTAAAAGTTTTTTGAAACCGAAGTTTCGTGCTCAATGAATTCTGTATAAATTGACTATATAGTCACTCATAAGAAATTGAGACTCTAATTTTTTTGCTCCTGAATCAAGAGCTGTTAGAACTCAATCTGTACGAGTGCCCACACAGATGATTGCTTCATATTTTTAAAGAACGTTGAAACTAACCTTGGTTAGTTACCGCAGCCTTGCTGCGAAGTGGAGCGCTATAATAACGACTTCACTTTTTATGTCAACACTTAATTTAAAAAGTTTTTAAATTTAAGTTTTATTTGACTCGACATCGTTTTGATTTGCTTTTCAGCGTCTCGCCCCGTGTCAGTGGGGTCGCATTATAGGGAGAGCAGAAAATTACGCAAGCCCTTTTTTAAAGAAAAATGCAAAAAACTAACTGTTCGCGTGTATTTTGACCGAAACCTTATAATTTCGATGTTTTATGTAGAATAAGTGAGCAGTTTTAGCTACTAAACTGCCAATTTAGCTTTGATTGATACACGCTTTCTTGTTCAAGCTCACTTTTCATAAGTGGGTGTTGAGCTAACCAGTCTTCAGAAAAGCTAATATTAAGTCTGTTTTTATCTGCTTTTACTTCAAAGGTAGGTAAAACATCATCTTTGCGTCGCATAGATAGGATAACGGCTAGCCTAATTATGCGTACTAACTTTTCGGTCAGTGCTTTATTAGCACCAAGATGTGAAAACAGTGCATCATTTAAATCGGCACGGTGGCCTTTTAAAAGACTGACAATGACTTTCTTTTCTGCTGGCGAGTAACCCGGCATATCGGTGTTACTTAATATATAGGCGCTGTGCTGATGATATTGTTTGTAATCTATTAGCAAACCAATTTCGTGTAAGTGCGCTGTTGCGCAAAGCAATACATTTACTTGCTGTAAATCTAGTTGCCAGGCATGCTGAAGTTGTTTTGCTATTAATAGGGCTACATCTGAAACACGTTTCGCTTGCTCTTTATCGGTATGAAAACGCAGTGCAAAGCTTTCAAGCGTTCTTTCACGAATATTAGAATGGTGTAGATCTGAGATCATACTGTAAAGCACACCTTCTCGAAGCGCGCCACCTGCAAGCCCCATCTGCTGAATATTCAGCGCTTCAAATAATGCAATAAGAATTGCTAATCCAGAGACAAACACCAAACGGCGTTCTTCACTGAGACCCGGCAAAGAAAGTGTTGATACGTTTTTATGCTTTATCGCTTCGGCTTTTATATGCTGTAACTTTTCTAAAGAAAGCAGATCAGTTTGCCCTGTTGCAGCTAAGATCTCTTGAATTGCTTGCACAGTACCAGATGCACCAATGGCCAACTCCCAGCCAGTCTCAATATATTGATACTTTATTGGTGCGATTACTTTATGAGCGGCTGATATGGCATTATCAAAATTACTTTCAGAAAGTAATCCATTTTGGAAGTAACGCTCTAGATAAGTCACACACCCCATATCTAAGCTTTTATAAAGCAGCGCTTCAAACCCTTTGCCTATGACAACCTCGGTACTTGCACCACCAATATCGATCACCAATTGTTCACCTTGGCATGCAGAAGTATGTGCAACACCTTTATATATAGTACGCGCTTCAAGCTCACCACTGATGATATTGATTTTATGATTGAGAATTTTTTCGGCTTGAGTTTTGAACTCATGGGCATTAGTAGCAAGCCTCAGCGTTGCCGTTGCGACAATGCTGATATTTTGCTTCGGTATATCTTGCAACCTTTCGGCAAATAGCGCCAAACACTCCCAGCCACGTTGCATTGCATCAGAAGATAACATGTTGTTTTCGTCCAAGCCTGCAGCCAGACGCACTTTACGTTTAACCCGACCGATGGTGTGAACACCACCGGCAATGTGTTTTGCAATCAACATATGAAAGCTGTTAGAGCCCAAATCAATAACGGCGAAGACGTTATTATTATCTATATTTTTGGCCACTTTGTACCTCTAGCTGCAAGATCCCGCAATTACAACTTCTTAAGTGTTCGCTTTCGATTTATTGTAATTTGATTGACGTCGATTGTTTCCCTTTCTTGGGCCAGAGTGATGACGTCTTCTCTGCGTATTTGGTTTAGGTAAATCTTCAATTAATGCTGTTTTATCATAATGAGACAGAGGAATCGAATGTTCTATGTACTCTTCGATCTCATGTAAGTTATATGCATACTGTTCACAGGCAAAACTGATTGCATGACCTGATGCACCAGCACGACCCGTACGACCAATTCTGTGAACGTAATCTTCACAGTCATCCGGTAAATCAAAGTTGAATACGTGACTTACTTCAGGAATATGCAGACCACGCGCAGCAACATCGGTTGCCACAAGAATATCTAAATCACCTTTGGTAAATTGTGCCAAAATTGACTGACGTTTCTTTTGATTTACATCACCGGTTAATAAGCCTACACGATGTTTATCTGCTTTTAGCCACGCATATACGTTTTCACAACTTTGCTTAGTGTTTGCAAATACAATTGCTTTTTCAGGCCATTCTTCTTCTATTAAGGTAAGAAGCAACGGAATTTTGTCATCATGAGAAGAGTGAAATAATTCTTCTTGGATACGTTTACCCGTTTTTACATCTGGCTCAATTTGCACATGCTCTGGATTGGTCATGTGTTCAAAAGCTAACTCTTGCACTCGATAAGATAAAGTCGCAGAGAAAAGCAGGTTTAATCTTTCAGCTGTCGGTGGCATACGGTTGAATAGATAACGTATGTCTTTAATGAAGCCCAAATCAAACATACGGTCAGCTTCATCAAGTACAACAACTTCGATTTCATTAAGGTTATAAGCACCTTGTTTGTAGAAATCGATTAGACGACCCGTAGTACCAATTAAAATATCGACACCTTTTTCGAGTTGCGCCCGTTGTTTTTCATAATCTTCGCCACCATATACTAAACCTAAGTTTAGACCACAGTGTGGCGCAATAATTTTTGCATCTTTATGGATCTGAATCGCAAGCTCTCTCGTAGGAGCCATGATCAGCGCTCTTGGGTGCTTTCTGGAGCGACCTTCTGTTTGCATCAAACGGTGGCAAGTGGCTGTTAAAAAAGCCAATGTTTTACCAGTACCCGTTTGTGCTTGACCAGCGATATCTCGCCCGTCACAGACAAAAGGTAAACACTTTGCTTGGATTGGCGTGCAATATTCAAAGCCATTCTCAGCTAATCCGGCGACCACTTCCGGTGCAATAGCAAAGTCAGAAAATTTTTTATTGGTCAAATGTGTCTTAGTCATAGCAATTAAGCATAACGTTTAAACTTGCAATAAGAAACAAGAGTGTTTAAATACGCAATAAATAAATTCGCCAATTTCTAACGGAGAACGCAATGAGCGACAAAATTATCCAGCTTACTGACGACAGCTTTGAAGCTGATGTAATTAAATCAGACCTACCTGTACTTGTAGACTTTTGGGCTGAGTGGTGTGGTCCTTGTAAAATGATCGCGCCAATCTTAGACGAAGTTGCTGAAGAATTTGCTGGTAAAGCGGTTATCGGTAAATTAAACATCGACCAAAACGCAGGTACTCCACCTAAGTTTGGTATTCGTGGTATTCCTACTCTGCTTCTTTTCAAAGATGGTGCAGTAGCTGCGACTAAAGTTGGTGCGTTATCAAAAACTCAACTTGTTGAGTTCTTAAACGACAACATCTAAGTCTTTTATATACGCCTTACCAATGTAAGGCGTATATCCCACCTGCCTACCAATAGTTTTTTCGACTAAATTTGTTTAAAGACTGGACGACTAGCAAGCTAACTGCTAATTTATAAAGCCACTAACCTTTAGCTTTATCAAATCAACCTCTCATCACTGAGATGACAATTGTTATAAAGAACCCACCAATATGCATTTACGCGAATTAAAAGACAAGTCAATCAACGAACTTGTAAAACTAGCTGAGTCCATGGGACTTGAAAACGTAGCCCGTTTAAGAAAACAAGACATTATTTTTGCCATTTTAAAAGCTCACGCCAAAAGCGGTGAAAACATTTATGGCGGCGGCGTTTTAGAAATTCTACAAGATGGCTTCGGCTTTTTACGTTCATCAGAAGCCTCTTATTTAGCTGGTCCTGATGATATTTATGTTTCACCAAGTCAAATTCGACGCTTCAGTATGCGTACTGGTGATACGATTAGCGGCCTTATTCGCCCACCTAAAGATGGTGAGCGTTACTTCGCACTACTAAAAGTAAACGAAGTTAACTTCGATAGACCTGAAAACTCTCGTACTAAGATTTTATTTGAAAACTTAACGCCTATTCATGCGAATGAGCGTTTTGTTATGGAACGTGGTAACGGTAGTACAGAAGATATTACTGCCCGTGTTCTTGATTTAGCATCACCTATCGGTAAAGGTCAGCGTGCCCTGATTGTTGCTCCGCCTAAAGCGGGTAAAACAATGTTGCTACAAAATATCGCGCAATCGATTACCTACAACAACCCAGATGCAACTCTAATGGTTCTACTAATCGACGAGCGTCCGGAAGAAGTAACTGAGATGCAGCGCCTTGTAAAAGGTGAGGTTGTTGCTTCAACATTCGATGAACCAGCAAGCCGTCACGTACAAGTTGCCGAAATGGTTATCGAAAAAGCAAAACGCTTAGTTGAGCACAAGAAAGACGTTATCATCCTACTTGATTCAATCACACGTTTAGCGCGTGCTTACAACACTGTCATTCCTTCATCTGGTAAGGTACTAACCGGTGGTGTTGATGCAAATGCACTACACAAGCCAAAGCGTTTCTTCGGTGCTGCACGTAACGTTGAAGAAGGCGGTAGTTTAACAATTATTGCAACAGCGCTTATCGATACTGGCTCTAAGATGGATGAAGTTATCTACGAAGAGTTTAAAGGTACCGGTAACATGGAATTACACTTAAATCGTAAGATTGCTGAAAAGCGTGTATTCCCTGCCATTGACTTTAACCGCTCAGGTACGCGTCGTGAAGAATTGCTGACGAAACCTGATGAGTTACAGAAGATGTGGATCCTGCGTAAGATTGTTCATGAAATGAGCGAAATTGACGCAATGGAGTTCCTCATCGATAAGCTCTCAATGAGTAAAACGAACGACGAGTTCTTTGAACTTATGCGTCGTAAGTAAATACTTTAAAAAAGCCTGCTGATGCAGGCTTTTTTGATCTTAAATACTATCGCATAACCCCCGTTTTTTTACTATGCTACTTATTGACTTACGTGCTTAGACAGGGAGCAGTTCATTCCATGAAACCCTTTCAATTAGTTAGAAATTTTTTTATTGCCAATACATTGCTGCTATTAGTTTTGCTGCCATCTTTGTCAGTTTCTTGGGCTACAACAGGTATCATCATTACCGTACAAGCCATCTTAGGCAGTATCGCAACGTGGTACGCAAGCAGACAAGCAAGCAACGCGGAGTATTTGCAAACCTTAGTTAATGCCATTAATCATGATGGACTGATAGATTTAACTTATCGCTTTGATGATAGTAAGGTGTCAACACCACCGGCCTGTTTAGCGATCAATGCGTGCCTTGCCACCATTGAACACATTATCGGCGAAGTATATGCCTCTTCCTCTCGCTTATCCCCCATGGCAGATGGACTCAGAGACACCTATGCATCAATGACACAAAAAGCAACCATTCAACACGCCCACGGTGAGGACTTAGCAGATTCCATCACCCGTATGTTAGCTGTGTCTCGAGAGCTTGATAGTAATTTAGAAAAAATTTATACCTCCGTTGAAGCCGCCACTGATGCTGTTAAGAAAACCCGTGTTGATACCGACAAAAGCCAAGCAAGCTTAATGAGCTTGGCAAAAAATATCGAACAAACCAGTGCACAAATTGAAACGCTCAAAATAGATTCTGATGCGATCAGCTCTGTTATTGACGTGATTAATTCCATTGCCGAGCAAACGAATTTATTAGCACTTAATGCTGCGATTGAAGCTGCGCGAGCGGGTGAACAAGGTAGAGGCTTTGCGGTTGTTGCTGATGAGGTGAGAAGCTTAGCTGCACGCACCAGTCAATCAACTCAACAAGTACGCGAAGTTGTCAGCAAAATACAGGCAGGTACTGACAGCGCACACCAGCTCATGCTAAACGCGCTTGAAGAAACAAAACAGACAGTGACACTGTCTGAAGCATCAACAAGAGAGGTTGACCAAATCGAGTCTGCGATGCTTAACATTAACTCTATGTCGCACAGTATTCATGAACAAGTGAAAGATCAAAAAGCCGTATCTGATGAAGCGCAAACAAGTATTGAGTCAATGGTTGAGCTCAACTCTGATGCCCTATCAAGTTCAAAAATTCAAGCTGTTTCAAGTAGTGATTTAATTAGTCTTGCCCACAGTATTCACGATAAGTTGGCAATATTTAAAGTGGATGAAGCAAGCTTAGATCATGATCCACGAACAGATAGAACCCGCTTACACTCTGAAAGTTCAAATACGCAGCGCTCCCCTGAAATTCAAGCTGATTCAGGAGACATTGAGCTGTTCTGATAACTGTACTTGTTGCAGTTCATCACACAAGATTAAATACCAATGTTGCAACCCATGAGAATCAACTTCTTGTGGGTTTTTTAATGCTTGTTCCATATGCTTCGCTGTCTTGGCGATATCTTCAAAACCAAAGGTACTTGCGGCACCGGCTAAGCGATGGCAAACCGCTCTTAACTCAAGCCAGTCTTGCTTTTGCCACAACTCAATCACAGTAAAACGCTCTTGCTCAAGGCTTAAAGCAAAACTGGTAATTAGGTCACTAATATCGACTTGCATAGTTATGTCATCAACGCCACCAGCCTCTACTAAGAAATCGCTTAACGCAAGGTGCAGCTTATCTCTATCTAGTGGCTTTCCTAAGTGACCTGCAAACCCAAGCTCTAGGTAAGACTGAATTTCATGCTGCATAACATTTGCTGTCAGAGCAAAAATAGGCCCAGTAAAGCCAGCTTGTCGAAGCAGTTTAAACGCTTCTAGACCATCTAGGATTGGCATTTGTATATCCATTAAGATCAAATCAGGATATTCACTCAGCGCTTTCTCTACCGCAACTTGACCATTTTCAGCAGTAATGACCTCTACGCCTAGTTGAGAAAGAACGCGCTCGAATAATGCGCGATTATCATCATGGTCTTCGGCAATCAGAACCGTGCCATTTAGCTTGGCTAGCTGAGAAATAGGTCGAGGCGTTTTATGCGCGAAACTGGAATCTAACATGGAGTCTAGACGCGCACATGGAATCACAATATAAAACTGACTGCCCTGTTGAGGCGCGCTTTTAACTTGAATGCTGCCGCCCATCATAGTGGCTAATTGCTGCGATAAACATAAGCCCAGTCCAGAACCACCAAAGCGGCGCGTTATACTATTATCGCCTTGTTGGAAACAATCAAAAATACGCTGCAATTGCGCAGCATCCATGCCAATTCCCGTATCATTTACAGAGAATTTCACACCATTATTTTCTTGGCTTACCACTAATTCGACATGACCATACTCTGTAAACTTAACCGCATTACCCAGTAAGTTAATTAGCACTTGCTTTAATCGCACATAATCAAGCCTCACCACATAAGGCGTCGGTAAATGGTTGACCAATATGAAGTTCAACCCTTTCGCCTCGCATACATGCTGAAACATATCCGTGACATCATCTAATAGTTGCTCTAAGGCAAACTCAGTAAATTCTAATTCAAAACGCTGTGCTTCAATCTTACTCAGGTCTAGCACATCACTAACGAGTTCTTTTAAATGCTCACCTTGCCTTTGAATAACCTGCAAAGGCCCTTGAATGTGCTTATCATGCTGATATTCGTGGAGCAGCGCTTCACTATTACCTATAATAGATGTCAGTGGAGTTCGGATCTCATGACTAATATTTGCTAAAAACTGACTTTTAACTTTGTTTGCTTCACCTAGCTCGTCAGCAAGTTTTTGTAATTCAGCAGTACGCTTTGCTACTTGTTGACTCAGTTCTATATTGGCAGCGCGTTCCATACGCTTTCTGTACATACTCACAACCGCAACCGTACCTGTGATCAATAATAAGATTGCAAACCAAGTTAATTGCTCACGCTGTTCAATTTGTAGAGTTTGTACCGCTTGTTGCTGCTTAAGTAATGCAATTTCTTGATTTAACTCTGATGCTTCAATCTTGCTCTGGTATTCATTTAAACGTGCGTACAACTGATCATTTAACAATTGTCTTTGTAACTTTTGGAATGCATTAAAGCTTTCCATGGCTTTTTTAGGCTCCCCCATATGTGCCTGTACTATAGCAAGAATCGCCAAGCCTTCTTTTTCTCGTAATTTAGAACCTTGAGCACGAGCAAGTGCAATTGATGTTTCTATGCTTTGCAAAGCAGCTGCAAAATCACCATGATAAACCTGCAGTTTTGCTAATGGATAAAGCGCTTCCATACGGCCTGAATCTAAGTCAACTTCTTCTGCATATTGCAGTGCCTTTTGCGCTTCTTCATAGCCACGCTCCATGTCGCCTGAAGCCACACTCAAGTTTGCAAGATTACTGTATTCAAACGTTAAACTTCGCGCAGAACCCACTTTTTCGTAGTACTCAATAGCAGCCTGTAAACTTGCTCTTGCTAACTCACGTTCACCTGTTTCGCTATAGATAACACCCAAGTTTGCTTGTGCTAACGCGGCTCCGTATTCGTCATTGAGTTGATTAAATAACCCAATCGCACGTAACAGCATGTCTTCTGCAATTTCGTAACGATATTGACGTATATATGCACCCGATAGGTTTAACAACATATCGGCTTTATCTTGCTCGTTACCATGAAGCTCATACAAACGATGCGCTTCAACGTAATGACGAATGGTGCTCTCTAGATCGTGAGCTTTGAGGAGTGCCAAACCTAAGTTGTTATGAATATTTGCCAACTCAAGGGGCTTATTTCTTAATTTGGCTATATTGAGCGCTGTTTGATAATACTCAATCGACTTCGCATACTCACCTTGATAGTAAGTAGTGATACCCAGCATTTTGTAAGCTGTAAACTTATCATCACTACTTTGATCTTCGGCTTGCAATAACGCGAGTTGCTGAAAATACGTCTGAGCAGACTTTAGCTTTTCTCGGTTTAAGGACTCTCTGCCCATTTCAATAAGAAAAGCACTGAGTTCGGCTGGGTTATTTTGCAATAAAGTGATGTGTTGTTGAGCTGTATTTTGTGCTGTCTGCCAGTCTGAAAGCTGTTTAATCTGTTCAATTACAGGTGCAGACTGGATAGCCGGAGTAGCGGCCATGTGAGGTGAAAAAAAGAGACAGTTTATTGCTAATAGCAAAGCAGTTTGCGTATTTCGCTTTGGCCTAATCAACATCCTTGCCCTCATTGCCTACTAAAAAATAATCATGTTAAGGTGAAGATACACCAACAAACTCAGAGGGACAATGTTGCGTCCAATTCTAGATGAAATTTTTTCTGTGCTCAGTAATGGCGAGCATTACAAAGTTCATACTTTAGCAGCGCACTTGCAAGCAGTTGAATTGCTTAAGCAACTTGATGAAGATCCAAATCAGGACCTATTCAAACGCAATTTTGTTTTGATGAATAGCTTATACAGCTTGCAGTCAGAGTTAATTGAAGACGGTATTTACTTGCATGTAGATAGTATGGATATTTATCTTGCAGATAAGGGCCAAGCTCCCGAATTAAACACGCCACTTAGAAGCTATTATTTAGATTGGCAAAACTATCACACTGATAATAAAGAAATTGAGGCGCTACTTGATTCTTTTTGGCAACGATTTAGCTATCAGCAATATTCCACTAACCAACCATTAGACAAAGCAACTGTTGATAATTTATGTCAGCAATGGCAAATAACTCAGCCGCTTGAAGAAAAAGCCATTCGCCGACGCTGGCGACAATTGGCTCTAAAATACCACCCAGACAAGGGGAGTGATGATGATTTAATGTTCAAGCAGTTACAAGACGAATACCAGCAACTGCTTAGTCATATCAAGGTGTTTTAGTTAACTCGTTTCACCTGGTATTTTTTACCTTTAATTTTGTTATCTCGCAGCTTTCTAAAGGCAGGCTTACTTGCTTCGCGCTTCACAGCAACAAACGATTGGTTTTCAAATACAGTGATCTTACCAATTTGCGAAAAGCCAATACCCTCTTCGCCTGTTAAGCAACCCACAATGTCACCGGCTCGTAATTTTTGTTTTTTACCGCCATCAATATAGAGGGTTTGCATTTCAGGTTTATAAGGTGGTTTCTCTAATAAACTTAGCGAAGGTAAAACAGCAGGTTCAAATTCACGATCATATAGCTGCTCTATTTGCTTAACTCTGAACGCCTCTTTTTCACCAAAAATAGAACAAGCCAGGCCTTTTTTATCACCACGACCTGTTCGGCCTACACGGTGAACATGGGTTTTAGGGTCGAGTGCAAGATGATAATTAATCACCATGTCCATATCATCAATATCCAAGCCTCGCGCAGCAACATCAGTCGCCACCAAAATAGAGGCACTCTTATTAGCAAAACGCATCAACATCATGGCGCGCTCTTGCTGTGCTAAATCGCCATGCAGTGCCGAAGCATAAAAGCCCGCCTCTTTTAATTCTTCAAATAAGCGCTTAGCTTCAACCTTGGTATTACAAAACACCACACAACTTTTTGGTTGATGCTTCATCAGCAGTAGTCGCAGCGTGTTAAAACGCAGCTTGTTATTACTGAGCTTATAAAAAGTCTGTTTGATACTTTTATTGATCCCCACCTCTTCAATTTTGACTTGTTGTGGGTTGCGCATCAGCTGCGCTGAAAGCGATTCAATATTTTTTGGATAAGTTGCGCTAAATAAAAGGCTTTGACGCTCAGGTGGTAAATAAGCAACGATGTTTTCTATCGCATCAGTAAAACCCATATCCAGCATTTGGTCGGCTTCATCAAGCACTAAGGTGTTTACTTGCGTTAAGTCTAGCGTGCCTTTAAACAAATGATCTTCAATACGCCCTGGCGTACCGACAATGATATGTGCACCATGTTCAAGAGAGCTTATTTGCGGTCCAATAGGCACACCACCACACAGGGTAAGAATTTTAACGTTTGCTGTGCCACTGGCTAACTTTCTAATTTCTGTCGCCACTTGATCTGCCAATTCACGTGTAGGGCAAAGCACTAAGCCTTGTACATGCATACTCGATACATTGAGTTTAGATAACACACCGAGCGCAAACGCCAAGGTTTTACCCGATCCTGTTTTTGCTTGTGCAATCACATCTTGTTGGTCGAGGATAAGTGGCAAGCTTTGCGCCTGCACGTCCGTCATCTGTTTAAACCCTAATTGCGCAATGGTCTCAAGTAATACTGGTGATAAAGCCAATGTATTAAATTGCATGATGCTTTGAGTCTCTCTTATAAAGCTAACTTAATGGCTTAGTTTACCAGTAAATTTACTCGACCACACTGATGCATAACTGCAATTAAGCATCAAAATTCTGCCGCTCAGAGTTTCAGCGAATGACTAAGTAGCAAACTTATGGCAGACTGAAATTTTATCGGTACAAGGAAGCTATTATGCAAAACCTCTTTCAAAAATCACTTTTTTACTTCCATGACCAAACTGACAAACTCTATAAACATCATCACAAAACACTGTTTGTTATAGCTCTCATAGTTATTGCTTACTTCGTACATAGCATTTATGAAAACAAACAGCAGCAAGCAGTCTTTTTAGCAGACCCTCAAATTGATGATGTACTCATTTTAGATATGGGACACATAAACACAGACCGAAAATACCAAGCTCAATATCGCGTGGCTCAGGTACTTCAGGTTGACGACGAAACAGTTACACTGAAACAAGGTAGCTATACCTATCGGAAAAAACGCGGTGCCGAGCGCGCTATTAAACTAGATAGCTTAATGCTCAATAACTATTTCCGTCCTGCGCTATTAAGCTTCAAAAAGTCAGAGCTCTCAGCACTTTATGACAAAGGCGCTATCGACGAAATTTATCGCCCAACTGATATCTATGTGATGGGTGGCATTGTCAGACATAGAGCTATGCCTGAGCGGGTTCCGCATAAACTTAAGATAGCTTTCAATCAATACAACCAAGAAGGCGTGCAAGCTTATTTAGCAAGAGACTTTGAAGAAGCAAGAAAACTTTTCACACTCGCAGCGGAGCAAGGCCATGACTGGGGTCAATACAACCTTGCCGATATGCTTGAATATGGTGAAGGTGGCAATATTGATTTAGCTGGCGCGTATAAATGGTATAAAAGTGCTGCAGAGCAAAATAACCTAAAAGCGAAGGCGGCACTTGAATCATTTTGTGATAAACACAAAGCGCTTTGCCGTTAAACCTGTTGTAGCCTGAGCTCAGGTTATTTAACTGGCATAGTCAGCTAAAAAGCTTTCAAATGCCGCTGCTTGCAGCGGCTTACTATGTAAATACCCCTGCGTATAATCACAGCCCAATTCATTCAATAGCCATAACTGCTCGTCTGTTTCTACACCTTCAGCAACCACTTTAAGGTTTAGATTACTTGCCATAGAGATAATCGCTTTAACCATTTCATGGTCGTCTTGATCATCTGGTAGGTCTCGTACAAACTCTCTGTCAATTTTAAGCTTTGAAAGCGGGAAGCGCTTTAAATAACTTAAAGAAGAATAACCGGTACCAAAATCGTCAATGGCTAGCTCAACTCCCATGGCTCTGAGCGCCTTAAGTTGCAGCAGAATACTCTCGGAGTTATCAACCAGTACCGTTTCGGTGATCTCAATCGTCAAATAACGCGCTTCCAGCCCTGTTTGATCTAATACCTTTTTGACCAACTCCACGACACTCTGACGTTTAAACTGGGTGCTTGAAACATTCACAGTAATAAAGAAAGGTCTATCACATTGCTGTTGCCATGCTTTGGCTTGCGAACAAGCTTGGTACATTACCCACTCACCTATGGAGATAATCAAACCAAGCTCTTCACAAATAGGTATAAAGTCTGTAGGCGATACCGAGCCGAGGGCTTTGTTTTCCCAACGTAGTAAAGCCTCACAACCAATTCTTACATCATCACGAGAGAGAATCGGTTGATAAGCGAGATGAAACTCATTATTTACAAGCGCCTTGTGCAGCGCGCCTTCTAACTGACTGCGTGCTTTTGCATGCTCATGCATGGCCGAGGTGTAAAATTGGAAGCAGTTTCGTCCCAACTCTTTGGCTTTGTACATGGCATTGTCAGCATTGCGGAGCAACACCTTGGTATCGTCGCCATCTTCCGGGTAGAAGGTGATCCCCATACTGCCCGAAGCAAACACTTCATGTCCTTCAAGTTCATAAGGCTCGTGTAGTTTCTCTAGAATTTGAGTCGCGATTTGCTCCACCTTAGAGATAGAATCAACATCTGGTAGTAACAATGCAAATTCATCACCGCCTAACCGGGCCACAGTGTCAGAGTTTCTGGTGCACTCTTCTAAGCGCTTTGCCGCTTCAATTAGCATTAAGTCACCAATATGATGACCGAGCGTGTCGTTTACGGCTTTAAATCTATCTAAGTCAATAAAACATACAGCCAAACGGCTTTTATCTTTTTTAGCCTTTTGTAGCGCTTGTTCAAATTTTTCTCGATAATTTCTGCGATTAGCCAAACTGGTTAAGGTATCGAAGTTAGCCTGTTGCCACATCATATGCTCGTGATGTTTGCGCGAAGTGATGTCATTAAACAAGGCGACATGCATTTCAATTTCACCTTGCTGATCAAATACCGCCGATACCTGCAACCAACAAGGGAACACTTCACCGCTTTTACGACGATTCCACACTTCTCCTTCCCAGTGACCTCGTTGACTTAAGGTATCGTACATTTGTGAGAAAAAAGCTGGACCATGGTGGCCAGAATTTAAAATTGCAGGTGATTGGCCGATTACTTGTTCTTGCGTAAATCCGGTGATCTCCGTGAATGCTCGATTCACCATCTGGATCTGATTATGCTTATCAGAGACCAATACCCCTTCACTGGTTGTTGCAAATACGGTGCTGGCTAGACGCTGCTCACGCTCAATGGCTAATTGCGCGGTGATATCTTGCAACATATATAAATCACCCAGCGACTTGTCGGCATTATTTACGGCTTGTTTATCAACCATGAAGAAACGCCATTCATCCTGTACTTTTAAACGATGTTCTGAGCAGCCATAAGGTTGTTCAGCCCAATTGACGTCACTTAAAAATACATCACCCAACGCCTTACCAATAATAGAGTTTTGCGCTTCAATATCTTTGAAAACCTGCTGATTGGCATCGAGCACTGTACCTGCGCGCGAAGTGAATAATAAATATCCTTCTATGGCATCAAAAATAGAAGATAAGCGGGCACCTTGCGCTTCAGCTTTTCGCTTGGCATTTTTTAGATTGATGTAAAAGCGCCCTAAAACAACCAAAGAACCGATAAGCAAAACTATCACGACAAGAGACAGCAGCAACTGCATTCGACTTGCTTGTTGAATAGCATCAGTTTGTATCTCAACTTGCTGCTCGAGATTGGCTTGATAATGCCAAAGCGATTCTTGTAACGCGCGTTGTTCGCTGATGTCTGTGATCACAGATAATAATTGCTGCTGGCCGTGCTCGTCGGTAAAAGGTGCAGAATGCACACTGACCGTGCGGATCTCACCATTAGCTAGTTGATGTCTAAAGATAAAGTAATTACGCCCTTCATCTGCGGCGTTAGCACGCTCATTTGCGACCTGTTCAGGCGTGAGTTGATTTATATTTTGAATAAATTGCTGTTCAAGCTCTCCAGCTTGATAACCATAAAACTTATCAGCTGCACCATTGGCAGCCACGATAGCGCCTGTTGAAGGTGTGATCACAAGCATCACTGCACTGTGTTGCTCAAAAACCACCTCGGGAAGATGATCGGCATTCACGTACTGACTCAAGCTGAGTAAGGCACACAACAATATCGCTTTAAGTCGCTTCAAAACTTCCACTCACAAATCACACAACACATTCGACTATAATCTAATCCGCAATAGTTGAACATAGTTCACTTTACTGCATTTGTGCAAAATCAAACAAAAATGCATTTACCTTCGTATACCTTACTCAACTTATACCAATCCTCTTAATTGAGAGAGTTAGTTTGAGGCTCAAAAAGCTTGTCATATATAACAAAAAACTATGCTATTTAGCTGTTCTAAATAAAAAAGTTTGATGTATTGACGATAGCTTAAGGCCTTCAAAACGATTATGTCTTATTGAGTATTGGTCTTAAGTGGTGATGCCATTTTCGCCACATCTTGATATACTTCGTGACAATGAAAAGTGCCCTATGCCAACGATGAAATACAAAGACTTAAGAGACTTTATTGCGCGCTTAGAGGAGCAAGGTGAACTTGTTCGCGTTAAGCAGCCAATCTCTACCAAGCTAGAGATGACCGAAATTGCCGATCGCACCTTGCGTGCTGGCGGTCCAGCCATTTTATTTGAAAACCCAATCGGGTTTGATATTCCTGTTTTAGCCAACTTATTTGGTACACCAAAACGTGTTGCGATGGGCATGGGTCAAACCGATGTCAGCGAACTACGTGAAGTAGGCAAGTTATTGGCTTTCTTAAAAGAGCCAGAGCCACCAAAAGGCATTAAAGAAGCTTTAGGACAAATTCCGGTGTTTAAGCAAGTGCTTAATATGCCTGCTAAAGAAGTGCGCAAAGCGCCTTGCCAAGAAGTGGTGTTAAGTGGTGATGATGTCGACTTAACCAAGCTACCAATACAGCATTGTTGGCCGGGTGATGCAGCACCGCTGATCACATGGGGCTTAACGGTTACCAAAGGGCCATATAAAAAACGTCAAAACTTAGGTATCTATCGCCAACAGCTATTGGGTAAGAATAAGATCATCATGCGTTGGTTATCACACCGCGGTGGTGCACTTGATTATCAAGAGTGGTGTAAAGAACACCCTGGCGAGCCATATCCAGTTTCGGTTGCTTTAGGTGCTGATCCGGCGACGATTTTAGGCGCTGTAACCCCTGTACCAGATACTTTAAGTGAATACGCATTCGCAGGTTTGCTACGCGGTTCAAAAACTGAAGTTGTTAAGTCAATTTCTAACGACCTACAAGTACCGGCAACTGCTGAGATTGTACTTGAAGGCTATATTGAACAAGGCGAGCTGGCACCTGAAGGGCCTTATGGTGACCACACAGGTTATTACAACGAAGTGGATGACTTCCCAGTGATGACCGTCACACATATTACTCATCGTGAGAACCCGATTTATCACAGCACTTATACGGGTCGTCCGCCCGATGAGCCTGCCATTTTAGGTGTGGCACTAAACGAAGTATTTGTGCCCATTTTACAAAAGCAATTCCCTGAGATTGTCGATTTTTATTTACCGCCGGAAGGCTGTTCATACCGTATGGCCGTGGTCACCATGAAGAAACAGTATCCGGGTCATGCGAAACGTGTGATGATGGGTGTTTGGTCGTTCTTACGCCAGTTCATGTACACCAAGTTTGTTATTGTCTGTGACGATGACGTCAATGCGCGTGATTGGAATGATGTCATTTGGGCCATTACTACGCGTATGGACCCGGCTCGTGACACCACCATGATCGAAAACACCCCGATTGATTACCTCGACTTTGCTTCTCCAGTGTCAGGTCTTGGCTCAAAAATGGGAATGGATGCCACCAATAAATGGCCAGGTGAAACTGATCGCGAATGGGGTGAGCCCATCGTGATGGATGAATCAATCAAACAACGAGTTGATGAAATTTGGGACTCGTTAAACATTATGTCTCTTAATAAATAAACGCTGCGCGCGTCGTGAAAGGTTTAATAATGCAAGTGTTAAATGCAGAAGTAGTAAGTATTACCCCCCTAACAGAATTTGTTTATAAGGTAGAGCTAAAACCAAGCGAGCCTGCAGAGTTTAAAGCAGGACATTACCTTCAATTGGTGCTTGGTGAGAAAGACAAGCGCGCTTTTTCAATTGCGAGCCGCCCAAGCCAAAAAGAATTACTTGAGCTACACATTGGTGCCTCTGAAGAGAACAGCTATGCCATGCAAGCGCTTGATCATTTGCGTGAGCACCACGCAAATGGCACGCAAGCAATCGTTGAGGTGGGGTTAGGTATTTCTGAATTACGTACTGAATCGCAATTACCTATCGTGTTATTAGCGGGCGGTACGGGGTTTAGCTATGTGAAATCAATGGCTGACCATTTAGCTGAAATTGACTCAGATCGTCCGGTATTCTTCTACTGGGGTGTACGTGATGAATCAGCACTTTACGCAGCAGAAGAGATGCACGCATGGGCCGCGAAAAAAGCAAACTTCACGTTCGTACCAGTCGTTGATAATGCCAGTGACAGCTGGGAAGGTCACACTGGTTTTGTACATAAAGCGGTGATGAAAGACATAGTGTCACTTGAGCCATACGAAATCTACATGGCAGGCCGTTTCGACATGATTGGCCCTGTGCGCGATGACTTTATCGCTCATGGTGCCATTCGCGAGAACATGTACGCCGATGCCTTTGCTTTCATCAAATAACACGGCTTCATAATAAAAACGCCAGCATATTTGCTGGCGTTTTTATTTCCGTAGTATTTAAATCTTAAAGTGTAGGCCTTGTTGAGATTGCTCTATGTTAACCTGCCCCGTTTTAAGATAATGCTCAGTTTCTTTGATAATAATTTCTTGTTTAAAAGCCGCTAGCTTCGCCTTCAATAAAGCATTTTTTAAATCTTGCTTTAGCGATTTTAATAACTGCGTTTGATCTTCGGATGCAACAAATTTATTTATAAATTCTGTCAGAAAACTCGGGCCCATTTTTTCCATAGCATTTTTAACATGCTTAGTTGATTCATAACCCGATTCAATCCGCACTAACAACTCTACGGGTAATTCTCTGAGTTCATCACGCAACAGCGCAAAACGCCATACACTGACACTTAAATCTTCTTGCGGAATAGAAAAAAGATAATTTTTATTAGCCGTTTCTCGACCATCTTCAATGAGCTTATCGATGTAAGCAATACTGTCTTCATAGTCTTTTAACGACGACTGTAAAGACGCTAAGTTACTCTTCATTTCGTAATGCGCTTTTTCAAGAATTTCATGGGCTCGCCTTTCTTCTTGATAATTTTGAAACCACTCGTTAATAACCAGAGCAATTAACACACCTAATGTTACTATCGTCAGCTCAAAAGTGACTTTACTTAAGCTTGCTCTTAATTTTTCTTTCATATCCGTTGAACCTTTACTACTAGTACCGATTTCATCTTACCGTTTTGATAGACATAAGAAAACTGCAAAGTCTATAACAGAGTCTAAAGCAAATTTTCCTGCAACCAGTTAGAAAAACCTACTGACACTCCCTGACATAACGCTGTGGTTTACTTATCTACGTCAACCAACAAACAGTCAATACGGAGATAATTATGTCTAATAACGCCATTGAAATCGTGCAATTCAAGCTACAAGAAAACGCTGATCTTGCTCAGTTCGAAGCCGCAAACACGGCTTTTCAAAGTTTTATTGATCAACAACCTGGTGTGCTCTACCGCTCACTTGCAAAGCAAGCTGACACGCACAGTTACGTTGATGTGGTGTATTTTGAAACAATGGCTGATGCCAAGCGCATCGGTGATGCATTTATGGAGAACCCGATTTGTCAGCAGTTCGCAAAACTGATTGACAAAGACACAGTGAAATTAGAGCGCTACAATGCAGTAAGTCAGACACCTTGTGAACAAAGTGCCTAAACATTTAATCACTTTGATCATCAAATAAAGCAAAAAGGACAATGGTGTGCATAAATCTGAGCGGTTATTTCAACTGGTCAACATTCTAAAGAGCCGTCGACTCGCAACCCGAGCGTGTGACTTGGCAACGCGTTTGAATGTGTCAGAGCGCACCATTTATCGTGACATCCAACATCTTCAAAGCTCTGGTGTGCCCATTGAAGGTGAAGCTGGCATTGGCTATCTCATTAGTGACTATGACTTGCCACCTATGATGTTCACCATGGACGAACTGCAAGCGCTGTTACTTGGCAGTAAAATGGTCAGCGCATGGACCGATCCTGACTTAGCCGAAAAAGCACAAAGCGCCATCACCAAAATAGAAGCTGTACTGCCCGCCCAGTTAAAACAACAAACAACTGATCAGCCTTATTTAGTCTCAGGCTGGAGCCATAACGCCGAGCATCAATCGTTTACTTTTACCCTGCGCCAAGGCATCGAACAAAAACGCTGTGTAGATCTGCATTATAGCGATGCCAAACAAGCGCTCACTTCACGAACGGTTGAACCGCTTGGGTTAGTCTATTGGGGTGGAAAATGGACACTAGTTGCATATTGCCAACTCAGAGCTGATTATCGAGAATTTAGACTTGATAGAATCCAAGGTGCAACATTATTGGAAAGTGACTTTAGCCTGCATGAAAAGAAAAATCTCGACCACTATGTCGCTCTCATTAAAGCGAAATATAAAGAATGTTAAGTCCATCTTTTCTAAGGGTCATTACAGCAAGTTAATTCTGAGAATGTTATATAGAAATATATTATTTCTTACTCTTTAACACCCCAAAATAAATTTTTACTTCACAAATTATTTTTGTTGTGAGATAAAAGTTTCGCTCTTGAATGAGCTATTCATTAATTTTAAGGAAAACAAAATGATTAAACTAAAGAAAAAAAGCATAAAATCACTTTCTCTTGATAAAGCAAAATTACCAGTTGAATATACCGCTGAGGTAGCTGGCGCAGCAGATAAGCCATATAGCTATTATGATAATTGTACTACACAACCAATGACCAACTTATGTACAGACCTTTGTACCCCTAGCGTTGGAGCAGGTTGTGCAACATCTAACATGTGCTAAATAAGCACAGCATGTTAGCTAGCTTTAAAGTCAGTAAAACCCTTACTGACTTCTTGAAATCCTCACAAAACAATCCAAATTACAAATCAAACCAATCTAAACAATCCATTTTACCAATTTAACTTTATTGCTGATACTGATCTCAACCAACAGGAGAATCGTATTATGCAAGCAATTAAAGACATTATGACTAGCCAATTTCCGGCTATTTACGCAAACACAGAATTAACTGACATTATTGAACAACTACAAAGCCATGGGCTATTTGGCGCACCCGTACTCGATGCACAAAGGCAGTTAATTGGTTTTATTTCTGAACAACAACTGCTTAATCCACTGTTACAAAACAGCTATTTTTGTGACGGTCAGATCACCGCGCAAGACTTGATGAACAAAGACGTTTTAGCAGTAAAAAGCAACATGTTGGTGGTCGATTTAGCCACGCAAATGCAGGGCGATAAACCAAAAATTTATCCTGTAGTGGAAGACAATAAGGTGATTGGATTATTGACGCGCTCACGCGTTATCAATGCGCTTAAGCAAGCTTATTTGTCTTGTAAACATTAAAGAAATAAAAAGCCAAAAGCTCATTCCAAAATGTACTAAAAACGCTCAACTCTATGATTGCCTATTAAGATACAGGCGTTATGATAATTAATGTTAACAAGGTTAACATTAATTATACTTTTCAAATCAAAGGATACATGATGAAAAATTTAAAAAAGAAAATCGCAAGTGCAATCTTAATTGGTATGGTCAGTGGTGCTGCGTATGCAGGCCATTGTTGGTGTGCAGAGCCAGATATTGATCAAAATGGTAACCGTATCTGTCACCAGTGGGTTTGCTGGTAATAATGCTTGCGCGCTGAGCTTCTTAGTTCAGCGCATTTAGTAAAGTTATAAATAAGGACATACCTTGAAAGAAAGTTTAAAACTTCTCGCCATTACGCTAATTTCTGCCGCAACCGTTATCGCAGGCGTGCATGTTTACAAACTCTTAAATGAGCCAGATATGCAAATCCTCACGGGTGATTATTCTGAATATGGGGTTACAACCCAAACACCAGTAGTAGTGTATGCTCGAGAAGGGTGTATTTATTGCAAAATGCTTAAAGAGTTTTTTGCCGAAAACCACATAAAATATGTTGAAAAAGATATTTCGGACCCTAAGAACAAACAACAACTAACAAGCTTAAAAAAGTCTGTGACCCCTGTGGTTTTAATTGGTGATAAGTTAATTACTGGCTTTGATAAACGCGCAATTACCCAAGAGTTAATTGCGCTTAAGCTACTCGAGCTGCCTTCAGAAGAAAAAAGCGTGGCCGTAAGCAAAGGTTAGTTTTAGTAACTAACAGCCCATCAACCACGCCATTTATAGTAAAAGCGGTAAATTAACCCGCTTTTTTAGCTAGTAAAGCTTGTTTGTCTGAATCGCTTAAGAATGCGATTTCAAGCGCATTTTTTTGGGCTTTTTTCACATCATCAGCGGTTAAACCCGCTACTTTCGCCGCTTCAATAAACTCATGCTGTAACTCAATACCTTGTACTGCTGGGTCATCGGTATTAATACAAGCCGCAATACCGTGATCTAAGAATTGTTTAAGAGGGTGCTTGGTTAAATCAGCCACGGTACTTGTTTGAATGTTACTGGTTAAACAAGATTCAATACCAATACGGTTGTCACGCAAGTAATCCATCAGTTTTGGATCTTCAATTGATTTCACACCATGACCAATACGCGTTGCGCCTAGTTCTTGAATCGCCTGCCACACACTTGATGCGCCTTCAGCTTCGCCTGCATGAATGGTTACACCTAAATACGCGTCGCGAACTTGTTTAAAGTGATCAACAAATAATTCACCTGGGAAGCCAAGTTCATCACCTGCTAAGTCAACTGCTGCCATATCATTTTTAAATGCTAAGATTGCATCTAGTTCGTACTGGCATTTTTCTACACCGAAAGTACGCGACATAATACCGATCAGGTTAACCTTGATATCGCGGTTAGCGGTTGCTGACTTAATACCATCAACCACAGCTTCTACGACACCTTGCGGGTGTAAGTTATGACTTTGTGCCATGTAGTATGGGCTGAATCTTAACTCGGTGTAATCGATATTTTGTGCAACGGCATCTTCTACGTTTTCTATCGCAATACGACGACATGCATCGTAGTCACCCAATACCTTCACACCCCAGTCTAGCTTTTGTAAAAACGCCACAAGGTTTGGTTCAGTGCTCTGCACTTGAACATGTGGTAATAAGCCTTCTAGGTCATTGGCCGGAAGCGGTAAATTAAATTGCCTACCTAACTCCAAAATAGTGTTAGCACGTACATTGCCATCTAAATGGCGGTGTAAGTCTAATAACGGGAATTTCTTATCGAACATAAATACCAATCCTCTATCAATCGTGACCTACTCAGAAGGCTTATCGCACGGCTTCTAAGACTCGCTTCAAAAAGACCTTATGTGGAATCGCAATACACATTCAGGTTTTAAGTAACATCTACTTTTTGAAGATAAAATTTTCCAGATCATACGCATGTAGCGATTATGATCAAGGACAGGTGTCCTCCGGAGCGAGCTCATTCGACCTCTTTCAATAAAAAGCCCCAGCTACATAACTATAGCTGGGGCTCAATCTGTGTCTAATTTTCTAAATAACCAAAGCTCAGGTTAAATAGTTAGCGTTATTTTGCGGCCAATAATAAATAAGCTTTTTGGAACTGCTGGGTTTGCTCATAACTGTTTAGAACCGGTTTTAAATGGGTTCTATCGAGCTCTGTTAGCTGACAATTGTCGAATACTTTCGCAGCCAATTCATACTCACCTGCCGCGTTGGCTAAGCACCCCATGGCAAACAACAATTGCGGTTGCTCAGGGTGTTTTTTCAACGCATCTTGCAGCGATGAACGCAATTTTACATCAGGGTTTTTGGCATGCACGACCACATCAGCAAAGGCCTGGTACTGACCTTTCTTGAGCCACTTTTGTAATGTCGGCAGCAAGTTTTGCCATTGACCGGCACTGGCTTGCGACTGCATGTAAAGCGCTTCGCTTTGCACTTTTAATGCTTTAGGTAGCTGCTCAAATTGGCCAATCGCCTGCTCTGCGTTCGCAGCAAACCAACGAGCCATAAATGCTTGCCACTGTGCTTGCGACCAATCTAAACGTTTGTAATGCTGATTTATCGCCGTCGCTAATTCAGCGTGTTTTTCGGCCTGTAGTAAGCCAGCCAAATAACTGCTCACCGCAGCCTGTGTTGGTTTTTTCTCTGCCATTGGCGCATCTAACAGAGCCAAAGCTTGCTCGTTCTGATTGGCATCCAACCAAAGTTTAGGCACCTTGCTTTGCGCTGCATCACTGATGTTTTGTAAATGCGCCAGCGCTTGCGCTTTATCACCTTGCTGTAATGCAGCTTTTGCCAATAAGGCTTGCTGCGCGTCTTGCCACTCTTCAGGCGCTTGCCCTTTATTAAACGTACTTTGCACCGCTGCCGCATCGTCATTGATGCTGGCCCATAAACCTTGCTGCCACACTTGCTGTGCTTTAAGTGCTTTTTTACCACGCCAAAACCCTGTGGTTTTGCCGTACATGCGTAACAATGTTTTTAATAATTTAAGCACTAGCCACAACGCAACAAAGCCAAGCACAAACATGATCACAAAGGCGACGATAGTGCCTTCGATTGTGGTGTTATTAAATGCGATAAGCACATAGCCTTTCTCATCTATTAATAGATGACCTGCAGCCAATGCTGCTGCGACAAGGGCAAATGCTAAAATTGCTCTTATCATGGCGCAACCTCTTCGGCTAACCAGCTCTTCAATACTTGCTCAGAGCTTAACTGCACTGGTCGACTAAACTGAAGCGGCTGCTGTTGCAGTTCAATCAGTGCTGATTGCATGGCTTTAACTTCAGCCTTATCAGCTGCGAAATAAGCCTCAAGATGTTGCTGTGCTTGTTTTAAAGCAGTGAAGAATACACTGGCTTGCTTATCCATTAGCGCAGTTTGCGCTTGTGATAAATAGCCGCGTAGTTGTGCTTTTAATAGTTGCTGCTCTTGGGCATCCAGAAGCGGATCTATCACTGTCACATCACGTTCGCGGATCTTAATAAAATCATCCACCAGCCCTTGCCATGTTCTCTTCAGATTGGTTTGCCAATCGCTAACCTCTGTTGATAGCTCAGCTGGCGCTTGTTGACGCGTCTCAGGTAACTGCAAAGTGACTAATGGCAGTGTATCAACCTGATTCAATAAGCCATGTAGCTCTAAATAAATACTTTCAACCGCAGGTTGTGGCTGAGCGTTGAGTAGAGCAATGTCATCTGCCAGTGCTTTTAATACTTCCGTATTGTTGCTCTGTGCTAACAACACATCGTGTACACGCTTTAATACCGCGGCACCGCCTTGGTAATCTTGCTCTGCGGCCACTTTAAAAACCGCTAGGCGATGTAAGTAAACCGCTTCATTGATTGCAGCGCCACTGAGCTGTTGATCAGCCTGGCGTAATTTGCTGTCTAACTGTGCTGCAAAGCTCTCTTGAAGCTGCGCTGCTTGCGATGACAAAGACTGGTTCACCGCTTGTGACAAGCGTGATTGCTCACTTTGCAATGCGGCTAAATTCTGTTGTGATTGTTTGAGTTCATTTTTTAAGGCGCTATTTTCGGTTTTTAAGGCATCTAGCGCCGCATAGGTTTTGTCGCTGATCTGCTGTCCATGGACGATTAAACCGGTTGTCATGACACCCGTTGCCGTTGCTATCAACAAGGCTAATACGCCCACTTTACTGATCTTTTGCTTCATCGGTTTGATCTCTGGCACGCTCGGTTTTTCACTCGCAGCGGTTGGTTGTTTTTGTTCTTCACTCATAGTGCTTACCTGCTGTTTTTGAGACGACTTAATGCAACTGAACACGGCATCATCACTGGCACCGTCGGCAAGGTATATCTGCGTCTCAGCAATTTGGTACTCTTGTTGTAAATAATCACAGCTACGTTGACTAACAAGATAAAAATCTCGTTGCTTTAACCAGTCTAAATATTGTTCTGATTGTGTGTTAAAAACAGCATCAATCGCAGCATTACTGCTCAGCACTATAGCGGTTATCTGTTGCTCACGCCAGTGGTCTAACCAGCTATCAGCGGTTTCTTCTAGCGCTGCGCGTTCATAGACAACACATTGATTTAAAATAGCACCACGTGATTTACAGGTTTTGGCTATCAGCGTGCGACCGCCCTTGCCTTTGACGAGTACACATTGTTTTGCGTCTAAATCTTGTAATGCTTTTAAGGCCAATAAGCCTTCGGAATCTTGTTGCTCTGGAAAATCAGCTTTGCGAGAAAAGTGCGCTTCTATGGCCTGTGCGGTTTGCTCACCCACAGCAAATAGTTTGGCATGGGCTGGTAAAGTTGGATATTGCTCAGCAAGAGATTGCACGGCATCTTGTGAGATGAAAATAATGACATCAGCATTATCGAGTGGCGCAAGCTGCTGAGCGTCCAGTGTTATCGAGGTAAGCGATAACACTGGGGTATGAAGATATGCAATCTGATGCTGCTTGAGTTGCGCCTTAAGCTGCTCACCTTTACCACTTGGCCGTGTGATTGCAATCTTTGTCATATTAAATTTAACCTTATTACGCGTCTCTATATACTTCAGCTAAAATTTTGTCAGCACCTTGCGCTAATAGCTGCTCGGCAAGCTGAATACCTAACTGCTCAGCGTTTTCGACTGAACCTGATACCTCATCGCGTAAAATCTCAGAGCCATCAACTGCGCCCACTAAACCGCGAATATGAACTTGCTCACCATTTACTAACGCATATGCACCGATTGGCACCTGACAACCGCCTTCTAAACGACGGTTCATGGCACGCTCTGCAAGTACACGAATACGTGTTTCAGTGTGCTCTAACGGCGCAAGCAATGCTTTTACTCGATCGTCATCACTGCGACACTCGATACCCACGGCACCTTGGCCATTGGCAGGTAATGATGTTTCTGGCTCGATGAAGTCAGCAATGCGCTCAGGCATTTCTAAACGCAGTAGGCCAGCAGCAGCCAAAATAATCGCATCGTAATCGCCGTTATCTAGCTTAGCTAAACGGGTATTTACATTACCGCGTAAGTCACGAATGTCTAAATCTGGGCGTAATGCACGTACTTGACATTGGCGACGTAGACTCGAAGTACCGACTACTGCGCCTTGCGGCAGCTCATCTAAGCTTTTGTATTTGTTTGATACAAACGCATCGCGCGGATCTTCACGCTCACAAATGGTGTTAAGCTCTAACCCTTCAGGGAATTCAACCGGCACATCTTTCATTGAGTGCACCGCGATATCAGCGCGGCCATCTAACATGGCTTGTTCAAGCTCTTTTACGAATAACCCTTTACCACCGATTTTTGCCAGTGGTGTATCTAGAATAATGTCACCCTGGGTCGACATTGGCACCAGCTCAACGGTAAGGTCTGAGTGAAAACGCTCAAGTTCGGCTTTCACAAATTCTGCCTGCCACAGTGCCAGTGCGCTTTTGCGGGTTGCGATACGTAAAATATTTGCTTGTTCTGTCATGCTTTTGCCTGTTGGACGCGATTAAAGCGCCGATGGAATAATTCGAAAAGTTTTTTGTGCCAGTAACTCGCCTTGCTCTGTTACGGCTTCAACACGCCATTGACCTGTTTGGCTTGGCATGATGTTTTTGCTTGAATAAGTACGGTAGCGGTCTGCGCTGATCGTCAATGAAATTTCTGCCATTAACTGATCTTGATGAAACCATAAATGGCTAATAGTTTGACCTTTTAGCTTGCGCACCTCTGTGAAGAAAAATAGTTTTTCTTGAAACTCGGTTTGCTCAATCGACTCTTTCAAAACATCAACTGGCTCACGCTCACTGATGCCTGTAGTCAGTACAGCACGGCTAATAAATTGCACATCAATTTGTGCACCTAGCGCCACTGAGGTGACTTTCGCGTTGTCTGAAAACTGTGTTGATGATGTTTCTGCATCTTGCTCAATCTCAGGTGAAGTAGTTGCCGTCTCAACAGTTTCTTTCTCAACGCTGATTTCATCAGTCACTTGCGCAAGCTCAGACTCGTTATCAAGGGTTTGCATTGTGTCTGTTTGCTCAGTTAAAGCTGCGCTGGCTGTTTCCACACCTGCTTGATTATCAACAGCTGCGGCGTTTTGCTCTGGTTCTTGAAGCTCAGGTTCTGCTGCTGCAGTTTGCACAGGTGCCATGGCTTCTTCGGCAATCACCTCGGTTACTGGCTCAGAGATAGCAGCAACACCATTATCTAACTCTTGCTGTGCTGTATCTATAACAAGTTCAGGTTCTGAAATAACGACTGTGTTTAGCTCAACCATTTCAATATTTTGCACTTCATCGGCATTTACTGAATTCATTAAGCCATACACGATTGCCACAGCGGTCAGCATTAACATGCTTGCTGCCATAAAAATGCGTCGCCAATGCCACTGATAATGCACGGCTTGCGGCTGGGTAGGCGCCTTACTCACACTGGTTTTTATGACAATCTTCTGTGACATGTTTTGCTCCGTTTAATTAAGCCAGTTTTTCAAGCAACCAAGTGCGAATAGCGGTTAGCTCTTCAGCACATACCTGATGTGCCATTGGGTAATCTTGCCATGATACCGTGTAACCCTGAGTGGTTAGCGTATCAAATGCTTGGCGGCCTGCCATCATAGGCACGACTGGATCTTGTGACCCATGCGCCATGAAAATATCTAACTCGGCTTGCACAGCCTCGTCTGCCAGCTTTTGCGGCGCGCACATATAAGTCGATAACGCCATCACACCGGCTAGCTTTTGCTTAAGGCGCGGTGCCAAATGCAAGGCTATCACCCCACCTTGAGAGAAACCAGCCAAGATGATTTTATCGGCAGGTATACCTTTGTCTAACTCAGCTTGAATTAAAGCTTCAACTTGAGCAGATGAGTCTCTCACACCTGTTTCATCGGCTCTTTTATCTAGATCAAAAGACTTGATGTCATACCATGCGCGCATCACCATGCCACCATTTATGGTGACCGGTTGCTCTGGTGCGTGAGGAAAAATAAAACGTACGCCAAGGTCTGCAGGTAAACCAAGCTCTGGGGCTATCGGTAAGAAGCCATTACCTGAATCGCCAAGGCCATGTAACCAAATGATCGACGCTTTATGCGTGCTTTGTGCTGGGTATTCTACAAATTCAAGCATTAGTCGTGCTGCCACTCAATAGGTGCGCCAGCTTGCTTGGTCGCCGCTTCGCTCATAAATTGCCAAAATTCTGCACCCGAGCGATTGTCAATCCACCGCTCACCTTGCAACTCAAAGTGGTGGCCATTGAATTTCGTTGCAACCCAAACTTGATGAAGTGGTGCTTGTTTGTTGATGATGATCTTACTCTTATCAGGGAAAATGATCTCTAAAATGCCCGATTGAGACTCATAGTCTAAATCAACATCACAGTCATCAATTTGCTCTTCAATGGTTAACATTAACGCGTCGGCAAGTTCGTGGTATTCATGATCGGTCATCACGGCATCCTTCAATAAGCACGGTTGTATAAGTTATGACGAAATTTCACAGCCCCAATAGCTGCATTTTCTATGAATTCTGTTACTCTGCGATTATAAAGGCACTGACATCATTAATCTAATGAAAGCGAACCCCTCATTCACAAGCTTATTCTTTTTGGTCATCTTTACCAGCTTATTCGTGACTGGTTGTGGCCAAAGTGGCGTGCTCTATTTACCAGAGCAACAGCAACAAGATAACCAAACACCTGCGAGTAAACAACCTAAGCAAGACCAACAGAAACAACAGCAAGAGGAAAAGTAAGATGGATTTTTTCGAATACAAAAATAATCAGCTGTTTGCTGAAGGGGTTTCGGTGGCAGATATCGCCGAGCAATACGGTACCCCCTGTTATGTCTATTCTCGCAAAACTCTAGAGCGTCACTATCATGCATTTACCGATGCCGCTGATGGTCACCCGCATTTAGTCTGCTATGCAGTTAAAGCAAACTCGAACCTGGCTGTGTTAAATGTCTTGGCAAAACAAGGTGCTGGTTTTGATATTGTATCGCAAGGCGAACTTGCGCGCGTTCTTCAGGCAGGTGGCGATGCCAGCAAAGTGGTATTCTCTGGTGTTGCAAAAACTGCACAAGAAATTGCGTTTGCTCTAGTACAAAACATCAAATGTTTTAACGTTGAATCTGAAGCCGAGCTTGAACGTATTAGTCATGTAGCCAGCGAACTAAATAAAACTGCACGTGTGTCTATTCGTGTGAACCCAGATATTGATGCTAAAACCCATCCTTACATTTCTACTGGGTTAAAAGAAAACAAGTTTGGTATCGACATCAATCAGGCCTTCGATATTTATCAAAAAGCCTATGCATTGCCAGGCATTGAAGTGGTCGGTGTTGATTTTCATATTGGCTCGCAACTGACCGAGGTCGCGCCATTCTTAGCCGCACTAGACAAAGTATTGGCTTTGGTCGATAAGCTAAAAACCGCAGGTATCGAACTTGAACATTTAGACATTGGTGGTGGTCTGGGCGTGCCTTACGACAGTGAAAAGCCACCTCACCCAAGTGCCTATGCCGCAGAAGTTAAAGCTAAGCTAGTAAACTACCCTCACCTAGAACTCGTCTTTGAGCCGGGTCGCGCGATTGCTGCCAATGCCGGCATTCTAGTAACCAAAGTTGAGTATATTAAGCCGACTAAAGACAAACACTTCGCGATTGTTGATGCGGGTATGAACGACATGCTACGCCCGTCTTTATATCAAGCATGGCAAAACATCATTGCTGTTGCACCGCGCGCAGATGGCACGCCAACACAAAATTATGACGTAGTCGGCCCAGTGTGCGAAACCGGTGATTTCTTAGGTAAAGATAGACCCCTTGCCATTCAAGCCGGTGATTTACTTGCGCAACGCAGTGCCGGCGCCTATGGCTTTACCATGAGCTCAAACTATAACTCGCGCCCTCGTGCGGCTGAAATCATGGTAGATGGCGACGAGAGTCATTTGGTTCGCCAACGTGAGACGCTTACTTCACTTTGGCAAGGCGAGCAATTACTGCCTTAAAGAAGCGCATTCCCGCACCAAGCCCAGTGGATATCACTGGGCTTTTGGTAATTGCCATGGCAAAGTAGTAGCAGCTTGGAGTTACATTAAGACATTATGTTTGTAAATTTTTCTAAAATGCACGGTTTGGGTAATGACTTTATGGTCGTTGATAACGTCACTCAAAATGTATTTTTATCACGCGACCAAATCAAGAAACTCGCTGATCGCAATTTCGGTGTGGGTTTTGATCAACTACTTATGGTTGAAGCGCCTTATTCACCCGATCTCGATTTTCATTATCGTATTTTTAATTCTGATGGCACCGAAGTTGAACAGTGTGGCAATGGCGCCCGCTGTTTTGCCCGCTTTATACGCATGAAGGGTCTTACCAACAAACATAAAGTCGCAGTGTCTACTAAGGGTGGCAACATTACCCTGTATACCGAAAAAGACGGCCAAGTCACGGTGAACATGGGCAACCCGCACTTCGCGCCGAGCAGTGTGCCATTTAAAGCAAAAAAGCCAGAGCTCACTTATATTCTTCGCGCTGGTGAAAGTACGGTTTTTTGTGGCGTAGTGTCGATGGGCAACCCCCATTGTGTATTAGAAGTCGACGACGTAAATACCGCTGAAGTTGAGATTTTAGGCCCATTACTTGAAAACCACGAACGCTTTCCTGAACGAGCCAACGTAGGTTTTATGCAGATCATCAACCCTGAACACATTAAACTGAGAGTCTGGGAGCGCGGCGCTGCCGAAACTCTAGCCTGTGGCAGTGGTGCGTGTGCTGCTGTGGCTGTAGGTATAATGCAAAAGAAATTAGCCAGCACAGTGCGTGTAGATTTACCTGGCGGTTCATTACAAATACGCTGGCAAGGCGAAGGTAACCCAGTACGTATGACAGGCCCAGCTGAGCACGTATTCGATGGGCAAATTTCTTTATAAAGAACCAGCTTTTAAGCGCGCTCGAAATAAAAAGTCGGAGTAATTAACATGAAGCAAACAGATCAAGAACAACAAGTCTGCGACTACTTAAAACGCAACCCCGACTTTTTTCAGCATCACCCTTATGTGTTACTCGAATTAGAATTGTCCAGCAAAAGCCAAGGCTTACCGAATTTAGCCTTGCAACAGTTGTGTTTATTAAGAGAGCAAAACCAAGCATTAAAACAGCAGCTCTCTGGAATGGCTAAAATTGCACACAGCAATGAACAGATATTCAAAACTTTGAGCGATTGCCAGCGCCAAATTTGGCAAGCTAGCTCATTGAATGAAATCTCTAAAGTGATCCAAACCGCGTTTGCTAATACACCTAATATTTCGGCGACAGAGCTGCTCTTTCAGCCCGAACAAGTAACCCAAGCGCTAAACACCACACTTGAAGATAAACCTCAATACTTAGGCCGTACACCAAAACAGTTAGATAGCGTCTGGGAAAAAGCCCCAAGCACAGGCTCTGTGGCGCTGTATCAACTTGAAGACAGTGATGCGGTACTGGCTTTTGCCAGTGACAACCCTGCGCACTTTTGTCCTAATAACGATGACCTGTTGATGCAAGAGTTTTTAGCAGGCTTAAAACTGAGAATTGCCGCACTTGGATAGCCCATTGTGACTAGTCAGTTCAATACCTCTCAAAGTGAGCTTAAAGACGAATTTTCTCAGCCAATCGATGCATTTATGGCTTATTTACGTCATGAAAAGCAATACTCAGAACACACTTTAGGACAGTATAAACGTCAACTTATACAAGCCGCTTTGGTCTTTCAGCAAGACTGCCATGATTGGCTAGGTGTATCCCCCGACCATATTCGCCGTTTTAGCATGCAACTGCGCAGCAAGCAGTACAATCCCCGCAGTATTAATTTGAAGCTTAGCTGCATTCGCAGTCTGTATAAGTTTTTAAAAGCCAAACATCAACACCACCAGACTTTAATCAACCCAGGGGAAGGCATAAAAGGCCCTAAGTTTCAAAAACCATTGCCAAAGAATCTCGATGTCGACCAAATGGCGCAGTTATTAGAATTACCTGAAGACGACGCCCTCGCTGTGCGCGACAAAGCCATGATGGAGTTGATGTATTCAAGTGGTTTGCGTGTTAGCGAGCTGGTGAATGCCAACTTAAATGATATTCGCGAAGGAGAAATTCGCGTACTGGGTAAAGGCAGTAAAGAGCGCGTAGTCCCCGTTGGCAGTAAAGCCCTCGCCGCATTAGAGGCATGGTTAAAGCTACGCCCACAATTTGCCATTGAAGGCGACCCCGCCTTATTTGTGAGTAAACAAAAGCGCCGTATCTCAACCCGTCATGTACATGAGCGTATGAAAGATTGGGGCCTAAAACAAGGTATTAGTACCCCAGTGCACCCGCACAAACTACGCCACTCATTTGCGAGTCACATGCTGGAATCAAGTGGTGATCTGCGCGCAGTACAAGAAATGCTCGGGCACAGTAGTTTGTCAGCAACCCAAGTCTATACTCATGTCGATTTTCAACATCTCGCTAAGGTGTACGACAAGGCACACCCGAGAGCGAAAAAGTCGAAGTAAGTTACAAATGCGTTGAAGTTAATTCAGCCGCAATTAACCTTTCTCCTTCAACATAAAAACACTCCATACCATTCACCATTTTCATAATCTACTTGATCAAAATCATAAGATACACCCTCGGCCCATTTGAATTCACGGCCCAACATATAAATGCATTTTGCAAGTGTTAAGATGATAAAGAGATTAACACTGAAAACATCATTTAGTGTCAGCAGCTAACTAAAGCGCTTCAGTCAATACTAAAAAAGCAAAAATTCTATTCAATCTTAATTCTACTAAACCAGACTTGGTCTAACTGTTACCCTCTTTGACATCAGTAACTGTTAGTTTAGATTCGAGCTAAAGTCATCTCGGCTAATCAACTATTGCCTATATACCCATCTCAAAAAGGTAAATAAAAACAGGCCAGAGAGCAAAAAATCAAATTAAACTTTAAAGGGCTAACATGTCAATCTCACCAGATACAAGCATGTTATTTTCTAAATAAAATTTCCCTGACCAATCACCATCTTTACTCACAAACTCCAAATCATCCATAAAAACATCAATAGTACCGTGCTGCTTTAATGCTTCAATCGAAGTGCCCTTTTTTATGGACAAAAAGGTCCAAGGTGCAAAACCTACAAAAATATTTCCATACCCCAAATTAACACCTTTCATTGACCATGAGTCAATTAGGCTAACATTTCCAACCTCATCAAAACCTTTCATCGAAACCAGCTGGTTACATGCTGACAAATAATTTACTTTATTATCCTGACTAAAGAATGAAATTAATTTTTCTTTTTTATCATTAAAGCCAGTAGTTAAATCATCCATTTCAAGACAACTTGGTATTACCTCCTCTGCCCCAACTGTTACTTCACCAATAGAAAATGATTCTATTTTTACTGTAACTTGCTCACTAAAAGCATCACCAACCCGAACAGTGATTAAATTTTTAAACTCAGATTCTAAAGCTAGTAGGTCTTCTGAAGATATATCATTAAAGCCTATTTGATGATCGTTTTCTAATTGAATAGTTAGAGGCTTTTTAAATATTTCAAGATGGTTACTTAATGAAACAGGTAAAAGTGACTCACTAAATTGATAGCCAACCAGCTTATTACTTGAAAAATAAAAAGCATGATTTCTACCTACTAACGCTATTGTTCGCTCCGAGCCTAGAGGCCAAATTAAGCTAAACCTTCCAAATCGAGACTGTATATCCTCAAACCTCTCCCCAAACTTTGCCCCCATCACAGACCTAGATGAAATAGTGGCATTTTCAATATTTAGAGATTTTTTCTTGAGCTTTTCTAGATTCACTTCAAAGCTAATCTCACTACTATTAATAACACTAAGATCCATTGTGTGAAGTTTATAAATTTCACCATCCAAAATTGGCTGAGCAGTCGCGATACAACTTTCTACTGGACTTAACTTCATCCTAGCATAAGCAATTTTTCGTCTCTTCTTATTCCTTTCCTGTATTTGAGAATAAAAAGCGATGTTATCTATTTTAAAGTTATATTGAGAGTCAATCAGCTCTTCAAATGCCCGGCTTAAAACCCTCTGCTGGAGCTCTGTTATTATTTCACCCTGAGTTATATTCAAATCATGATGAATAACCTTTGCGTTTACTACTCGAAAACTCTGTCCATATATTGGTGAACAATCCGCTGATTTCTCATAAATTTTTGATTTTCCATACACAAATGGACTTAAAAAAAGAAATACTATTAATAAATACATGCTAATCCTTCAAAGTTAGTACCAAATAAAGGTAGCACATAAAGTGCTAAATTCTACCCTCTACGGTAACATTAAAATTTAAACCTCTCGCTCATAAAGCGCGTATAGATTAAATTATAAAAATCAGAGTACTAATAATGCGATTCAACCGAGCCATCACGCCCGTTAAAGTTTTAAGCTTTGACCTAGACGACACCCTTTATAACAATCACCCAATAATCAAAGCCGCGCTACAGGCACAGTTTGATTACCTTGCCACTATTGAGCAATGGCATGCTAAAGGGCCAAACTACTGGCGTGAGTGTCGTAATCATATTGGTGAAACACAGCCTGAACTTCAGAGTGATGTGACGAAATGGCGTCAGGTTGCATTAAGGTATGGCTTTGCACAATTGGGGTTTTCTGATAGACAAACCCAAGAGTATGCAAACGCGGCTTACAAGGCATTTGCCGATGCGCGCAGCAATATTGTGGTCAGTGATGAAGTACTTGAGCTACTAGCGCAATTACGCGAGAAATATACGCTCATCGCCATTACCAACGGCAACGTTGAAGTCGACAAATTTAACTTAAAAGGCGAATTTGATTTGGTATTGCAGGCCGGCCCTCACGGTGAAGCTAAACCGAGTCGCGCTTTATTTGATAAAGCCTGCGCGCTGTTAGAAGTGAAGCCAAGTGATATTCTGCATATCGGCGATAGTCTTGATACCGACGTACAGGGGGCGAATAATGCAGGCTGTTATAGTGTTTGGCTAGATAACCAAGATTGTATATACAACTATAAAGGACTTGCTGATATTGAAATAACTGACATTATGCAGTTAGCGCTTTTAACAAAATAAACAATAACAACAAACACAGGGATTATTTATGGAACAAACTGTGACACACGCCACTAAGATTATGATCACAGGTGCGACAGGATTGTTGGGTCGCGCCTTGCTTGCTGAGTTAAGCCCACATTTTGATGTCGTTGGCACAGGCTTTAGCCGTGCTGAAGGCAACATCATCAAATTAGATTTACATGAGCAGCAAGCGGTTGCAAACAGCTTAATTGAGCATAAACCACAAGTCGTGATCCATGCCGCCGCTGAGCGCAACCCAGATATTTGCAGCAACAAGCCAGAGCAAGCCATTGCCCTGAATGTCGCCGCTTCAAAATTTTTAGCCGAGCAATGTGAAGCCATCGGCGCAAAATTGATTTTAATCAGTACCGACTATGTGTTCGACGGCCAAGATGCTCCCTATTTAGAAAATGCCGCACCTAATCCTCTAAACCTATATGGACAAAGCAAGCAACAAGCGGAGCAAGCTGTGCTAGCGGTTGCGAAAACTCATAGCGTGATCCGTGTGCCGGTTTTATATGGTGATGTTACGCATTTAGGCGAGTCAGCAGTCACCACGCTTGCACAACAGCTCAGCGCCACAGCACCTTCAAGTCACGACAACTGGGCGATCCGCTATCCAACTCACGTAGCCGATATCGCCATGAGTATTCGTGACTTAGTCCAGCAAGCTGACAAATTAGGCGGTATTTTTCATATTTCTGGCACTCAGAAAATGACTAAGTACCAAATGGCATGTTTGATGGCTGATGCACTTGGCTATGACCGAAGTTTATTGGAGCCATTGGGTCAACCAAACGATGGTACTCCTCGCCCGTATAACTGTGCTCTTGAAAATAAACGTTTAAAAGCCATGGGGATCCACTATGAACGCGGGTTTGCCAAAGCGATTGCTGAAATTATTGTCAAACACAGTGCCTAAAAGCTGTTTTTAGGCACTGCTCTGTTAATTAATACAAGAGTACAAAGTCACGTTGACTAGTGCGGGACGTTTCGCTCGCACAGCAGTTTTAATAAAAAGTTTGGTAGTGGATACTTCTTATAAATCTTATTTAAGTACTGCTGCCATGCCTGCGCTTTTAGCCGCTTAATGTCTTCGTCGCTAACAATCCCCGCATACAACTGCGCAAAGTCTTTCAAAAATTGTACGTCACGGCGGCGATTATTCTTTGCATATCCCTTGCCCGCATAATGAATAAAGTCAGCGTCTAAATAACCTTCTTCTCCAAACATATCCATACGATTAAAAGAGGCACTGATCGCTGTGTGTTTTAACTGCTGCTTAAAGATCTGATAGTTGAAAACGGTTTGTTCGTAAAACCGAATGTGATTACACACAGATTGTAAAAGAGGTAAGTCACAATATGAAAAGAGCTGATGAGGCTGAGACAATAGCATCACGCCGACATTGTAATAGTCTGGCTGACCGTTGACTATTGGCCAGTCAACTTCGCCTAACTGTTGCTCAATTAAGCTTTTTTCTAATGAACGATTGCAGTGCGCGCCTTCATTCAACATATAAATACAATCAGGATCGTCGTATTCTGTAAAAATATTGCGAGCATTTGGTGTAATTAGAATATCAGCATCAACATATAAAACGCGATCGTACTCTTTTAATAACTCGCCAATACGTAGCTTTTCAGCCCATGCAGGACTCGCACTGTGCTTCGGATTTTCAATATTTATTGGATAGTGCAAGCTATCAGAAATAATAAGATCGGCCCCAACCTTGTCGGCATAGTGCTGGAAACTTAAAATAGCGGCTTGATACATAGGGTTGTCGCCAATGGCGAGGGTAAAAATTGCTTTTTTCATAACCTTCCTTTTTGCTCACAGCCAGTTTATTTACAAAAACCTTTTTTGTCACTTTATGAGTAACTAATGTCTAAAACACGCCTTGCAAAATACATTGGCCATGCGGGAGTTTGCTCCCGCCGTCAGGCTTCTCGCTTAATTGACTTAGGTGAGGTGATGGTGAATGGTCGACCTGCAAACCACATAGACCACGTTGATGAACTTGATGAGATCATTGTACAGGGCGTAAAACTTGAGGGACCTGCCAAAAAAGTGCTCTACGCTTACCATAAACCTGTTGGGGTAGACTGTAAGCTAAAGCTTGATGATCCAAGCAGCCTTATTCATCACTTGCCGCAAGGTGAGCGTGTTTACCCAATTGGGCGCTTAGATAAAGACTCTCGAGGTTTGTTATTGCTAACAAACGATGGTGAATTGTGCCACCAGTTAATCCACCCAGATCACCATCAAGAGAAAGAATACTTAGTCGAAGTCGATAAACCCCTTGATGCCGATTTCTGTGCCAAAATGGCTGCAGGCGTGCCTGTTGATGGCCAAATCACTCTGCCCTGTGAAGTTTCTCTGATTGATGAGAACCGCTTTAAAATCATTCTTAAGCAAGGGCTAAATCGACAGATCAGAAAAATGGCCAAATATTGTGGTTACAAGGTGATAGATTTATACCGAGTGCGCATTGCCAACTATGTATTAAACCCGAATGAAGTCAGCGAAAATGCTTACCAAGCCATCACCTTAGATGAATTGTTGTAGTGACTTTTTAAAAGCAAACCACGACCATCGCCAAGGCGCTAACTAACCCCACCAGCCATACTGATGAACGGGCAATATGCCAGTCAAGGTAATAACATACGCAATAGGCAACACGAGCAATAATGTGGGTGACAGCCAAGGTTTGCGTGGTCTCATTTATGGTATTTGTGCCTAACACCACAGCTAATGCGACAGCAAAAACCGTTAATGCTTCAAAGCTATTTTGATGGGCAGCTAAAGCGCGTGCACCAAAGCCGGTAAGCTGCGTTTGTTGTGCTCTAGGGTGTCGATTATCGTAGCCGCCTAATCGATTCATCGCGATAGCAACGGGCGCTTTTGCCAAATAAGGCAATAACATGGCGATAAAAGCACAAATCAGTAGCGTGGTCATTTTATTAACTCCAAACTGACAATATTCAGTGTCTAGATATTCTTAATTCAAAACAACACGCTAGCACAAAACTGTAGACAAAAAAAAGCCACCTAAAAAGCAGGTGGCGAATTATTTTGTAGCATCTGATACCGAGTATACGCACAAAAATAAAAAACACACTGCGACAGATTGTCGCAGCTTAGGTGCTTGCCATTCGAGCTTCAAAAGCCTCTATTCAATTTTGTCCTTTCTAGGCTTTATATTTTCAGATGATGCTTTAGATAATAAAAATAAATGCCTAAAACCTGCAATTCATGATCAATGATTGTGATAAATATTCATTCTGAAAAAACAAGGGGAGTATTACGATATAGTGTTGTCAAATATAAGCAGTTTTAGACGACGTGAGTGGGCAGCCTTGCTCGCTAGATAAATCTATTAACAATAACAAATTGGTATCCTATGACCTGGATCGCTTTCACACTGTTAGCCGCCTTCTCTCAAGCATGGCGTAACGCCTTGCAAAGCAAGCTGAGTAACCATGCGAGTGTCGCAGGTGTCACCCTCGCCCGCTTTTTACTCGCCAGCCCACTCGCTGCACTCTATTTATTTGGCCTTTACCAATGGCAGCCTGCTGAAGCACTATCTCCAAATAACAACTTTTTATTTTATGTATTTGCAGCAAGCATTATGCAAATTGCCGCTACTGCGCTCATGGTGGTGCTCTTTAAGCAAAATAATTACGCCGTCGGCGCAGGACTTGCCAAAAGTGAGGCCTTAGTCGCCGCCATTTTAGGTATGTTGTTCTTTGGCTCTACGCTATCGTTATTAGGTTGGCTGGGGGTTGCTATTGGTGGTGTCGCAGTGCTACTTCTGAGCGGTTTTACCTTAAAAAATCTCAATCCAAAAACAGCACTCATTGGCTTAGCCTCAGGTACCGCATTTGCCCTTACCTCTCTTTGGGTACGAGAAGCGAGTATCGCATCAGGGTTGCCTTTTCCACACAGTGCCGCTTGGGTTTTACTCTTTGTATTACTCACCCAAACTGTGATGCTATCAGCGTATATCAGTATTAAAGAATCACACACTTGGCGCACTTTGCTCAGCTATAAACCGCTGACTTGTGCGATAAGTGTTACCAGCTGCATTGGCTCAATTGGTTGGTTTAGTGCCATGAGCTTACAACACGTTGCTTATGTGAAAACCCTTGGGCAAGTTGAAGTGTTTTTTACCATCTTGCTGTCGATTTTCTGGTTAAAAGAACCAGTAAAAAAACGCGATGGACTCGGGCTAGCCCTAATCGCCATTGCAGCTATCTTGGTGATGATGACCTAGCCAAACTGCTATTTAAAACGCAAAAAGGCTCATCCATGATGAGCCTTTTTGTTATTAACAAACAAAAAGTTAGTTCTTCTTATTCATATTCCAAAGTACGCTTTGCCCTTCGCCCATCATGGTTGTTGGCATTTGGCCATTCCATTGCTGAGCACGCATATAGTCAACTAGGGTTGCGTTATTCTTAATCGCTTCAGCTTTTTTCAGTATTGCCTCGGCTTCTGCTAAACCTTTTAATTTAATGGCTTCAGCTTCGGCTTGGGCTTCTACTTTAATTGCGTATGCTTGGCCGTCTGCTTTTGCCTTGGCCGCATCACGTTGTGCCAGTGCCGTATTAACTTCACGCTGTGCTTCTAACTTTTGACGCTCTAAACGATGCTTTTCTGCAGCCGCAAGGTTTTTTTCAGTTTGTTTGGTTTCGATAGACTGAATGTACTTTTGCGGAAGCTCTAAATTTTCAATTTGCGCTGAGTCTAATTTCACCGGATAGTCTTTCATTTCTTCCAGTAATAACTCTTCGATACGAGCAATGACCTGAGAGCGATTTTGAATAAGCTCTTCGGCCTTATAGCGTGCTAAAGCATCTTTCGTTGCTGAGCGAAGTTTAGGGTCGAGAATACGGTTCTCAAATTGCGTTAAGCCACCATAACTTTTAAATAAGTCGAACGCTTCTGCACGGATCACCGTCCAGTTAATTGATACCTCTGCAGTTACTGGCATTTGTTCATGAGTCGCGGCACGTAATTTCTCGACATTTTTACGTGTACGGATCTCTAGCATCTCAACGCTATCGACAATGGGTACCTTGGTATGCAGACCTGGGTTAACTTGCTCGGTGGCTTCACCAAATCGTTTGATAATACCCACGTGCCCTTCGTCAACGGTATAAAACGCGCCATTAGCAAGAATTAGCAAACCGATTGCCGCCGCAGCACCACCAAACAAGCCCTTTTTCTTAAAAAAGTTTGTGCTGATGTCAGGTAAGTTATTGTGTTCCATGCTTCACCTTTTTTAATTTTCGTCCAGTACTGTGCCTATTTATAACACAATAAAGAGATAAAAATATAACCCCTCACTGTTTATGGCTGTGGTGTGAACGTGATTTCGTGGGTTAAAACTTGTGGCAATAACGGCGTATTATCGCCTTCGGCATACTCATCAAAGCCACTGCGATAGAAAGGTGAAAGTGGGTGACCGCTTTGTCCACCAGCCACGGTCATAATGGCTTTTTCTAACTCACCGGGTTGTACAATAAAACGTTGTGACGCGCCAAACTCAGGACGTTGTACCGCTGGCATATAGCTATCACCAAAGCCGTCGTACTTGGGCATATTTAAGAAGTGACTCAATATTGGCAGTTGCTTGCTAAACGGATGTTGAATTTGTAACGCATTCACTTCACCCCATGTCCAGGCCGCCATATTTGGTCCAAACTCTGCGGCCAATTTTTGCTTTGCTTGTTCGTAAGCTGCCAGTTGCAACGCTTGCCAATTATCATGGCCATGTAACCAAGATTCAGGTTGGGCATTGCTCAATTGCCAAAGTGCCGGCTCTAAATAATTTTTCAGTGCGCTTAAGCTGCTGCCTGACTTTTTCATGTTGCGCTCAACCGACACAAACACAGTATCGATAAGGCTGTCGCGATAATAGCGCACTAAGGTGTAACCCACTGACTCAGCGCAAGCACATTGCTGCCAATCATCTAGCCAGCTTAAGTCGATTTGGTACTTAAACTGGGTTTCGGTGTCTTGTCGTAATAGCGACGATAATTGCTTATGCCATGGCGTTAAAAAGCGCGCTTCGTTATCGAGCTGAATGGCATAAAAATCTTTTTCGCTAAATTTTGACTTTTCTAATAATCGATCTCTGATCTGCGCTGAACGCGCCCCCAAAGCATAACCGCCATCACCAAAGCGCTGATGAGCAACAGCCGAGACCACACGAGAATTACCCGTCCAGAGTTTACCACTTTGCGGATTCACTACTTGTGGGCGCTGTACTTCATTAAATTGCCAAAGCTTGGCGAAGTGCTCACTTGATTGTGCAATATCTGCCGGATTTGTGCGCGCAGGCACGGCGCCCATTGGCTTCCATGCTGCATTGCCTTGGTCGTCTACAACCATTAAGTTTTGTACTGGAATACCCACATGCGGCGCCAGTGCGACGGCTTCTTCAACCGATTTCGTGCGTTCAAACCTAAGTAACTCTAGGTTTACCGCATATGACTGGTGTGCCACCCAGCTTAATGCATATTGCTCACCTTGAATTTCTTTTACTGGGCCGTAATTAGACATGGTCAGCTCATACACCGCATGCTCACCGTTTGGTAATGCAATACGCTCGTTTACTTGCCATGTTTTGTCTTGCGCTGTTAGGGCTATCCAATCCGCGGTGTCTAAATAACCGTTGGTGAACCCCCATGCAATATGATCATTACTACCAACTACAACCGCAGGTGTGCCCGGTAGCGTCACCCCTGTCACCTGGTACTTTTCGCCTTGGTGGCGGTAGTTTAATTGCGCGCGATACCAAATTGACGGCACATTCAAACCCAAATGCATGTCATCTGACAACATGGCTTTTCCGGTTTTGGTTAATACACCTGTTACCGCCCAGTTGTTGCTGCCGTAGTGGTCTTGCTCTTTGATATGGGTTACTTGTGATATTGCTTCACGACTGATTGGCTCTGGAATGGCAACGCGCCCTTGTGGCAGTTTTGAACCATCGAGTGCCGCTTGATATTGGCTTGGTTGTAAAATAAACGCGCGCATTTGCTCGCCGTACAGCTTATCTAAATGAATTAATGCTTCATCTCTAAAATAGGTGCCAGCTTGTAAATCGAGATACATGCTAAAGATCACCAGTAAGCTATCTTCACTTAACCAAGGTTTTGCCTCCGCACCACTTAATAGATATTCAAAGCTTGCGATGCCTGCCTGACTTCTACCTTCGTTAACCCCTTGCGTGTAAGTTGCCAGTAGTTGTTTATCTGCTTCAGGTAATAATTTTAGAATTTCTTGGCTGCGAGCACGCAACTGATGAAAACGCATTTTTTTATCGAGCTCGAGCGCACCTTTACCAAATAATTCACTTAACTCTCCCGCAGCGTTGCGACGTAATAAATCCATTTGGAAGAAGCGGTCTTGGCCATGGGCAAAACCCAATGCATAGGCGGCATCTTGGCGGGTTTTCGCGGTGATCACCGCTTGCCCTAATACATCTCTTGCCAGTGTGACTGGCTTAGAAATGGCATCAGAAGAGCCTTTACCGTCTAATGCAGGTAGGCTGAGCGATAACAAGCCATATAAGCCTGCGGTTAGAATTAAAATGAGGATCAACAACCCAGATAATCCACGCTTGAGCCAACTTAACATTGCGGTATCTCCTTGTGCTTTATTATTTCTATACTAGCCATAAATAAGTGACGCTATTGTGTCAGCGAAACTGCATTATGTTCATGTTATACCCAGCTTTTCAATCTTGTTCCTCTCTGATAACCAACTAAATCAATTCTTACTGGTATATTAATTCGCCTTAACGTACATTTGAGAAATAGCCTAATTAAGGAGCTTGGCGATGGAATTAAATCAAATTGAGCAACGTATTATTGGTGTGTTGCTAGAAAAAGAAATCACCACCCCAGACCAATATCCTCTATCTTTAAATTCACTGACGACGGGTTGTAATCAAAAATCGAATCGTGAGCCGGTATTAGAGTTAAGCGAAGCTGAAGTCTTAGATGCCGTTGATGGTTTAATTGCTAAAAGAATAGTGGTTCGAGATGAAGCAGTTTCGGGTCGAGTCGATAAATACCGCCATCGTTTCTGCAATACCGAATTCGGCGATTTACAATTTAGCGAACAACAACTCGCGGTTGTGTGTGTATTGCTATTACGTGGCCCACAAACTCCCGGTGAACTTCGCAGTCGTACCAATCGCCTAGCTAGCTTTGCTCAGGTCAGTGAGGTTGAACAAGTACTACAAGACCTCCAACAACAAAGTCTTGTTCAGCAGCTACCAAGACAACCGAGTAAACGCGAAAGCCGTTATCAACACCTGTTTATATCGAGCACAGAAGCTGAACTGGCTAGTGCTGGCGCTGAGCCGTTAGCTGAAGCAGACTTAAATAGCTTATTAGAAGAAGTGCAGAAACTTAAGCAAGAATTAGCCAAGATAAAACAGCATTTAGGACTTTAAATGTAAGAAATAGCGCTTTAAATTCAGCAAATATCACAACATAATAGAGCTTGCACTCAATAAACCAGAACTCACAGAGGAATCATCATGCGCCAAGCCATTTTAGCCGAAATGCGCGTTCAGCCTAACATCGACGTCGACTTTGAAATCACCCGTCGCGTTAACTTCATCAAACAACGCCTTGTCAGTGCACATTGTAAGTCACTGGTATTAGGTATTAGTGGTGGCGTAGATTCTTCAACTTGTGGTCGCTTATGTCAGCTTGCCGTTGACGAGCTTAATAACGAGTTAAACACCACTGAGTATCAGTTTATTGCGATGCGCTTACCTTACGGCGTGCAAGCGGATGAAGACGAAGCGCAATTAGCTCTAGAGTTTATTAAGCCGAGCAAACGCCTAACTGTAAATATTAAAGATGCAGCAGATGCGCTGCATGCTCAAGCCTTACTAGCTATGTCTGATAGCGATACCACTTTACCTAGTGACAGTCATGTGGACTTTGTAAAAGGTAATGTGAAAGCTCGTCAGCGTATGGTTGCGCAATATGAGATTGCCGGTCTTACGCAAGGTTTAGTGGTAGGTACTGATCACAGCGCTGAAAACATCACTGGCTTTTATACTAAATTTGGTGACGGTGCCTGTGACCTTGCGCCTTTATTTGGTCTATCTAAGCGCCAAGTTCGCGCATTAGCCAGCAAGCTTGGCGCACCAGCTGCTTTAGTAGAAAAAGCACCGACAGCCGATCTTGAATGTGATAAGCCTGGTCTAAAAGACGAAGACGCATTAGGTTTGAGCTACGAGCAAATTGATGATTTCTTGGAAGGCAAAGACGTAGACGCTGAAGTCGCTGACAAGCTGATTGCGATTTATCTACGCACGCAGCATAAGCGCCAGCCTATTCCTACGGTTTACGACGAAGTATAAGTAACCTGAGTTCTGAATAATAAAGAAAATTAGGTTATGAGCTAACTAGCTCATAACCTGTCATACCCGCCTCGAGCACAATTAAACTCAGTAAAAACATCACCACATAACCCACTTTTACTTTCGCACATACATATGCCCCAAGTGGCGCGCCTATTACCACAACAGGAATAGCGGCAAGCAAGTAGCTATGAATTTCTGGCGTGATCTGCTGTAAATAAACCACATTAATAATACTGCCGATCACTGAGGTAAACGCCATCACTAATACCGACGTCGCGGTCGCTTTTTTCACATCAGCTTTATAGCAAAGCAATAACAGCGCAAATAAGGCAATATCTGCCCCTGAGCCCACCAAGCCACTGGCAAGTCCGCCAATAAAAGCCACCAGCATTAAGCGCTGTGGATGAGGGTGAATGTCATCAATACTTTGCTCATGGTGGGCTTTGCGCCACCATCTAACCAGCATAGTCACAGCAAAGCACAGCAACAACACACTAAATACCGACTTAACCCACAGCCTAGGCACAGCAGGGGAAACATACAATAAACTTAAAGTCACCCCCAGTGATGCCATTGGCAGCGCAAGCAGCACCACATTGCGATAATAAGGAATGCCGCGACAGATAATGGTTAAACTCGCCGCTGTCATGCCAAAGCTTTGTATCGCCAAAGAAAATACCTTGGCTGTGGCCGGTTCAATATCAAGTAGCTTAGTCATGATCGGAAATGCCACCGCACCACCTCCCAAGGCTGTGCCACCTGCTACGAAAGACCCTAACGCCATGGTTAAGGCAATCTCAAGTTCTTGATAAACCTGCATGAGCGCAGGCTTTGCGCCTTGTAACAATAACAAGGTGGCATAAACTCCGGCAGTAAACCAAAACGGCCAAACTGACTTTTGCGTAACTCTTGCTAACATCCAACCTCCGTAGACAACGCTGTCAATTATACCCAAGTTGTATACTTTAAGTTCACATTTTTAGGAGCGTTCTTCTATGCTCCTGCAAGCGCTTGATCGATAAAAATAAAAAAAGCGTATACACTGGTTAAATAGAAAAATTTTAACAACATAGATAGGTCTTACATGACAGCACCCATACTGATTACCGGCGGCGCACAGCGCATTGGCTTAGCACTCACAGAACACTTTGTTGCTCAAGCTCAGCCTGTAATAATGACTTATCGCACCCGTCACGCATGTATTGATGAACTCGAAGCCCAAGGCGTTACTTGTATTCAATGCGATTTCGATAAGCCCGATTCAGTCAGCGAGTTAGTCAACCAAATAACATCTATCACACCCAGCCTTCGTGCAGTGATCCACAACGCATCAAGCTGGGATTGTGAAGCCAGTTGTGACGACTATGCCAGCCTCTTTGACCGCATGATACACATTCATGCCAAAGTGCCTTACTTATTGAATGTGGCACTGGGCCCGCTGTTAAAAAACTCTGACGACATTACCGATATCATTCACTTAACCGATTATGTGGTTGAGACAGGCAGCCCGAAACATATTGCTTATGCTGCAAGCAAAGCAGCTTTAGATAACTTAACTAAGTCTTTCTCTGCGAAGTTTGCACCGCATATTAAAGTGAACTCTATCGCGCCAAGTTTGATCATTTTCAACGAGCATGACGACGACGCGTATAAAGCAAAAACATTGAAAAAATCCTTGATGGGCATCGAGCCTGGCTGCCGTGAGATCATCAATAGCGTTGAGCTATTATTAAGCAGTAACTACATCACAGGTCGCACCCTAGCAGTTGATGGCGGACGCCACTTAAAATAAAGAGATAGATTATGCATGACGATTTAAAGAAAAGTTATCACGAAATCTTAACTGCGGTAGGTGAAAACCCAGAGCGTGAAGGTTTGTTAGATACCCCAAAACGCGCTGCCAAAGCGATGGAGTTTTTAACCAAAGGTTATCGTGAGACTTTAGATGAGATAACCAATAATGCCGTGTTTAGCTCAGATGCCGATGACATGGTGCTCATTCAAGATATCGAGCTGTATTCAATGTGTGAGCACCACTTACTACCCTTTGTAGGTAAGTGCCATATTGCTTATATTCCAAATGGTAAAGTACTCGGTCTATCTAAGTTTGCGCGCATTGTTGATATGTTCGCACGACGCTTTCAAATTCAAGAGCAGCTTACTCACCAAATCGCCAAAGCAGTTGAAGAAGTGACGGGCGCAAAAGGCGTCGGTGTCATTGTTGAAGCAAAACATATGTGCATGATGATGCGCGGCGTTGAAAAACAAAACTCAAAAATGCGTACTTCGGTCATGCTGGGTAACTTTAGACACGACCCTAAAACCCGCAATGAGTTTTTACAGCTAGTAAAAAACTAAGGAGCAGTGAATGCAAAACGCGATTATTAACATCACTAATTTAAGGCTGCGCACTTATATTGGTTTTAACCAAGAAGAGCGTGAGAAAAAGCAAGATGTGGTATTGAACATTGAAATTCATTACCCTGCTGATAGCGCCTGTATCAACGGTGACATTGTTGAGCATGCGCTGAACTATAAAACCATCACCAAGGCAGTAATAAGCCAAGTCGAAACTGGTCACTTTTTATTACTTGAGAAACTGGTTGCTGATATTTTAGAGGTCTGTCATGAACATGAATCGGTCACTTATGCAAAAGTGCGTGTCGATAAACCGCATGCGCTACGCTTTGCAGATTCAGTCTCTTTGACTTTAGATTGGCGTAAAAGCTAACAGTTATTCAATTCAAGTGCGGCTATATCAGCCGCTCTAAACCTAAGGCGACCGCAATAATAAAGCCATAGCGCAACGCTTTACCTATACTCACCAGTAACACAAATAGTGAAAGCCTAACTTTAAAAACGCCACCAAGTAACGTGAGTGGATCGCCGACTACTGGCAGCCAAGCAAACAATAAGCTATACACGCCATATTTATCAAACACCCGTTGGCCTTTCGCAATTTGCCCCGCATTAATCGGGAACCAGCGCCTGTCTTGAAACGCCATCATTTTTAGACCTAACCAATAATTAACGCAACTACCCAATACATTACCCACAGTCGCTGATAACCAAAGTAACCAGAGTAGTCCTTGCTGTTTGACCACCAGCCCTGAAAGCACCACTTCAGACGAACCAGGTAATAGCGTGGCTGATAAAAATGCCGAGGCAAACAGACTAAGATAAATCCACATTCAATAAAGCGTTCATGTCATCACATATAGCGTTGCATTATCCTATCAAATAGCGGTTAATGTAAGCGTGAAAACCGAGTAACCATGCTGAGAATAAAATAACAACAAGGATTTAGCCTCATGTTCGAATACTTTAAAAAGAGCGTACTAATTGCATCAATTGCGCTGACCTTAAACGGCTGCGCCGCAACACAAAGCATTGAGCCTCACCCTAAGGGTTATGAAACCTACGTGGTACAAGGTGATGATTTTAAACACACTAGTTTTACCGATATTAACGGTAAACCAGTCACCTTAAATGATAAAAAGAAATTGGTTATCTTATTTGCAACCTGGTGCTCTGACTCAAAACGCACGCTGCGTGAGCTAAAAGCCTCACCACTTATTGCCAATCAGGATATACAAATTATTGGTATTGGCCGCGAAGAAAACCCTGAATCAATGGCTAAGTTCAATCAAGAATTTGAGTTACCTTTTGCCCTAGTTGCCGACCCAGAACGTGCCATTTATCAGCACTACGCAAACAAAGGCATTCCACGCCTAATCTTACTAGACGAACAGAATAAAGTAGTGAAAACACTGATTGGTGAACAAGCCAATGTGATTGAGAAAGTCATTTGGTAATGAGTTAAAAGCGTCAAATAGCCAATAGCTGATTTACACTAAACGCTCTCAATAAAGAGGTTATATGTCACAAGATCCAGTTCACATTCTAACAATTGCTAAAGTTATTCAAACTGCGGTTGCGCCGGTTTTCTTAATTACAGGTATTGCCGCAACGCTTGGGGTTTTATCTAACCGTTTAGCGCGTATTACCGACAGAGCAAGACTGTTAGATAGAAAACTTAATAACAACCAAGACGACTCCCTAGCATCTTCTCTAACGCAAGAAATGCGCGCGTTATTAAAACGCTCTCGCTGCATTCACATCGCTTTTAGTATGAGTGTACTCAGTGCCCTACTCGTCTGTGCCGTGGTTATGATGATGTTTATCTCGCATTTATACACTATGCCGCTAAGTGTCACCATTTCGAGTTGTTTTATCGGTGCGATGGTTTTATTGATTGGCGCATTTTTAGCGCTGCTTGCCGAAGTATTTTTAGCGACACGCAGTATGCGCAGAGGCATGATTTTTAAAGATATTCAATAACGAGTTTAAAAATACAATAAAAAACCCAGTCAAATTAAGGACTGGGTTTTTTATTTTTAGCTAAAAAATTTAGCCAGCTAATTTATTTGCATTACTTCTGCTTACGACGGCGAAGTGCTGCAAATGGTGCTGCTAGAAGCGCTAACCAAGCTAGTGAACCTGCACCGCTATCATCGTTGTCATCGCCACCTTTCACGTTATTAACGCGGATTTCAACTTCTACAGGCTTAGAGTAGTTACCTTTAGCATCTTTTGCTGTTGCTGTGAAACGGAAGTCACGGTCATATTCGTAGTCGATTTCACCTGTAACTACGATTTCACCGTTTGCGTGAACATCTACTAGGTTAGTTCCGCTGATCATGATATCTACAATGTCGCCATCTTCATCATGGTGGGCAAGTTTGCCTATAACTGTACCTAGCTCAACGTTTTCGTCAGTGTAGAAAGTTTGGCGTTCTTCAATCACAGGCGCATTGTTATTACGGCTTTCGATTACTTCATCGATAACGTCTTGACCAGCTGTTGCAACAATTTGGTTGATGCCATTACCAATCGCGAATTGACTATTTGCCAATACATATGCCGACTGACCTGGTGCTAGTTCATTTACACGTTCACCAGACGCATTAATTAGTGCTGCTTTGCCTTTACCAAAATCAACAGTACCTACCAAACGGTCTGTTTCAGAATAAACACCGTATCTAGAGCTTGGGTAACCTGTAACAGCAGCAACAGTAAACGGTTGAGCTAACGTCTCATCTGTAAGGCCTAGTTTATCTGTACATACAGAAAGTGTTACTGAGTCACCACCTGTTGTATGGAATGCAGGACCAGAAATGATTGAAATATTAGTATCACCGTTAACTACTTCACCATAAGCCGTTCTTGAGCGGCCAGGAACTTCCGCACTACGGCCTGTGTCATTATAATTACCAATACCAAAGTCATACACGCCGTTGTTATCAGTATCAAACATAAATTCAACACCGACTTGACGTAAGTGGCTATAATTGTCTGAAAGCTGAAGCGTCGTTGTCATTAGAAGACCAGACTTACATGACTCAACATTGTAAAGGTTTGCCGATGCAGCTTTTACGTTAAACGCTTTATCAGTGCTATTGTCTGCGCCAATAAGCACTTCAGGATTGATTGAAAGTGGCTCGAAACCCGTATTTGTGAAAGTAACGTACTTTTCAGTACCCATTTCTATCATGTCAAGCTCACCACCAACAAATGCTTTTGGCAGAACATGATAAACGAGTTGCAGGTTGTTTGTGCCTGGCGCCATAAGGTCGTTAAATACTAGCGCACCGTCAAACTCCGCTAATGTCAGCGCATTTGCACGAGGCTCAAGGTCACTTGCTGATTGCGGGTTTTCAAGCATCCACTCTGGTAAACGTGCCGGGTCAATCGTCACTGTCACATCAAACTCGACAGAACTATTTGCAGGCACTTTTAGTTCACTTGGGAATTCCCAAGATAATGCGCCTGTCTCTGCATCATTTGCATAACGTGCATTAATAGACAACTCGTAAATGCGTTCTTCGCTTGAATGGTTATTAACTTCTACCGTTTTAGTGAATGAAGTCACTTCTTCTAGCTCTTCAAAACCGAACGATAATGCGCCTTGTTTAGTGTCATACTCTGGCAGATAAACCATTGCAACAGCTGGTGACTTGATCGCTTTTTCAACATCGACTAAACCTGCACCTATTAAGCTAATTGGTGCTAATGTAGTGTCAGGATTAAGTGCTGTAGATTCTTTAAATACATTTAAGTCCGCAGTATTCATTAGAATCGCTTTGACTTCTTCAGCGCTTAGTTCTGGGCGAGCATCACGAACTAGTGCAACAGCACCTGCAGTAATTGGGCCAGAGAATGAAGTACCACTTGCTGGTGCAAGACCTGTTTGCGTGCCCGTGTCAGCAACCATAATTGCAGAACCAGGCGCGGTGATTTCAGGCTTAAGCAAGCCATCCATTGAAGGACCACGTGAAGAGAAGTCAGCCACTGCATTACCCGCAATGTTTATCTCCGTAGCCTCTATATTTAGCGTGAACTCTTCACCTGCCGCGATGCTGTCTTTGATTATTTGACCATCGGCTTTGGTTAACATGATTGTACGAATAGTAACGGCTTCAGCGCCTGGTGAAGCAGCCATATTGATAACGCCTGTTTCAGCACTGTTTACAATAATAACAAAAGCCGCGCCCTTCTCTTGTGCATTTAGAGCTTTCACAGAAAAGCCACAACCACCACGATCAATTAGCACTACTTTATCAGTAAAATCAACATCATCGCCAAAAGACTCACAGCCAGTTTGGTTTGTTTCTGGATAAACAAACTCTTTACCTTCACTCGAGAAAGCAAATGGTCCTTGAGCACCGAATCGTGCTTCTCCAAAAATAAATTCTTGCCCATTTAAATCTGTTTCGGTCTGATTGATTACCTGAGTAACAGGGTGTGTCATAGCACCCACTGATAGTGCATTTGGTGTCGTAGAAGGACCACCAACACGGAACGGATGATCACCGTCATTACCAGCAGAAATAACAACATTCGTACCTAAACGGACAGCGCGTTGGATAAGATAACCGGTTCCGCCAGCTGTGTAAGTGCCACCAAATTCACCGCCAAGAGACATGTTAATAACATCAGCTCGGTCCGAAAGATCGCCATCACCATTTGGATCCATCGCAGCTTCTAACGCATTAATTTGAGCCGCGTAAGGACAACCACCACCACATACAGAGTAGACTAATAATTCAACATCTGGTGCGATCCCAGTTACAGAGTGTGATACAGCTGTACCGTGGCTGGTTGCTTCACCCGGAGCATCTTCCCACTCTGAATCAGGGAATTTAGGGTCATTTTCGATTGGATCTGCGTCATTACGAATAAAGTCATATCCGCCTTTGACTTGGCCTTGTGGCCAAGCAACAGATCTTGGATCTTGTTGCGCCGCTTCATAAGCTTCAACAGTACCAGCCTCTGGGTTAAAAACCTTGTGCGTGTAGTCAATACCAGTATCTAAAACGGCAACAGTTTGACTAGAACCAGTAAAGCCTAATTCATTATTAACTACATTGGCTTTAAGTAAATTATTTACTTCTACAACATGAAGGTCAAAGTCACGTAATGGTAAAACACGCTCAACATTTGAGTTTAATTTTAGTGCACTAAGTGTTGTGTCACTTGCAGAAACAATTAGTGCTGGAGCTAATAATTTTGTTGCACCATATACTTTTGCTTCAGCATCTAATTGCTTTAACTCATTCGCTAGACTAACTTGAGCCTGCTCAATTGCAGCATACGTTACACGCGCTGCATCTACAGAATAATTACCTTGTTCAATTAAGTCTGCAGCAGTTGTTTGTTTTAAAACAACTAAATAAGCATCTGAACGAACTTCTTTGATTTCTTCTAGTTTTGATTTTTGGCTAGATTCAAATGCTTGGTTTAGTGATGAATTTGTAGCAAATTGCGCAGAAGCAGATGCTGCCATTAAGGCACCAGTTACTGCTGTAGCAACCGCAGTTGCTTTCAATGAATACTTAGACATAGTTTCCCCTAAGTCAGATTAGTAAAGAGTTTTTTATTTTTTTGTATAAATATAGAAACAAACAGCAATATAAGCTCTGATAGGTACAAAAAACAATAATTTAGGTACATCTGAGTTACAAAAAGAAGAAACGAAAAGAGAAAATAACTCTTAGAGCTCTGATTTAAATAAGAAAAGTAACGAGTAAAAAAATGTAAACAATTTTAAGATTAGAGGTGCATTTGTAGCTAAAAGATTTACCACATTGGAAGCACCTAATTTTTTACTACAAATAAGAAGTTAAAAATAAGGGGGTGACTATTCCTGACATTTACTTTTTTCAAATAAAAAGGGCTGGCATCAAGCCAACCCTTTCTTTAAACAGCGTTCTGTTTATTATTTTTGTTTACGACGACGTAGTGCCGCAAATGGTGCTGCTAGAAGTGCTAACCAAGCTAGAGAGCCTGAGAATGCATCATCATTATCATCACCACCTCTTACGTTATTAACGCGAATTTCTACTTCTACTGGCTTAGAATAGTTGCCTTTCGCATCTTTTGCTGTCGCTGTGAAGCGGAAGTCACGGTCATATTCGTAGTCGATCTCACCAGTAACAACAATTTCACCCTTCTCATTAACATCTACTAGGTTCGTGCCGCTCACCATGAAATCAACGATGTCACCATCTTTATCAGAATGCGCAAGCATACCGATAACAGTGCCAAGCTCTACGTTTTCGTCTGTGTAGAACGTTTGACGTTCTTCAATCATAGGTGCGTTGTTGTCACGACTTGCCATCACTTCATCAATTGCATCTTGACCAACTGTTTCAACGATTTGATTTAGACCGTTACCAATTGCAAATGGGAAGTCAGACATCACGTATGCAGACTCACCCGGAGCAAGACTGTTAACTCGCTCACCAGCTGCATTTACCATTGCTGCTGCACTTTGATCGAAAGCAACTGTACCAACTAGAGCATCTGTAGGTGTATACACGCCTAGTGAGTAGCTAGCCCAACCTGTAACGGCTGCAACTGTGATTGGGTCACCAAATTTAGCATCAGCTAAACCTAAGTCTTCTGTACAAGCTGTTAGCGTTACAGAATCACCACCCGTAGTATGGAACGCAGGACCTGAAACGATCGCCCATTGAGTATTTCCATCAACAATCGCACCTAGTGCTGTACGTGAACGACCCGGAACAGCTGCACTACGACCTACATCGTTATAGTTACCGATTGTGTAGTCAAATACACCATTGTTATCTACATCAAACATGAACTCAAAACCTGCTTGACGCATGTGAGTTAGCTCGCTAGATAGCTGCATTGTTGCAGTCATCATGATGCCTGATTTACATGATTCAACAGCGTAAAGGTTTGTTGAAGCAGCTTTAACATTGAACGCTTTGTCAGTGCTATCATCTGCACCAATTAGCATTTCAGGGTTAAGTGAGATTGTTTCGAAACCAGTATTTGTGAACTTGATGTACTTTTCAGTACCCATTTCAACCATGTCTAATTCACCACCAACAAACGCTTTTGGAAGTACATGGTAAACAAGTTGTAGGTTGTTTGTACCTGGCGCCATTAAGTCGTTGAATACTAATGCACCGTCGAATTCAGCCATAGTTAGTGCATCAGCACGTGGTACTAGGTCATCAGCTGTTTGAGGGTTCTCAAGCATCCACTCAGGTAGGCGAGCAGGGTCAATAGTTACTGTTACTTCAAACTCTACTGACTCACCAGCTGGTACTTTTAATTCACTTGGGTAATCCCAAGATAGCGCACCAGTTTCAGCATCATTTGCGTAACGAGCATCCATAGAAAGCTCATACATGCGGTCTTCGTCAGAGTGGTTATTTACTTCAACTGTTTTAGTGTAAGACGTTACTTCTTCTAACACATCAAAACCGAATGAAAGTGCTGCTTGCTTAGTATCATATTCAGGGTGGTGAACCATCGCTACAGCAGGTGAAGCGATTGCTTTCTCAACATCAACAAGACCAGCACCAATTAAACTGATAGGAGCAAGGTCTGCATCTGGGTTAAGAGAAAGTGGGTCAACAGTCACATTCAGGTTAGCTGTATTCATAAGAATTGCTTTAACTTCATGTGCACTTAATTCAGGACGAGCTTCACGAACCAGCGCAACAGCACCCGCAGTGATTGGACCTGAGAAAGACGTACCTGTAGCTGGAGCTAGTTGATCTTGAGTACCTGTTGCTGCAACCATGATGCTAGTACCAGGTGCAGTGATCTCTGGCTTAAGTAGGCCATCCATTGAAGGACCACGTGAAGAGAAGCCAGCTACTGCACCAGCAACTTGAACCATCTCAACTTTAATCTCAAGTGTATCTTCACTTGCAGCTTTAATTGCATCTTTGATTGTAGCGCCAGTTGCGAAGTTCACGCCAAATGAGCGAATTGTTACATCAGCATCAAAACCACCCATAGGAGCTGGAGTACCGTCATCTGTCGCATTAGCGATTAGAACAAATTCAGCGCCCATTTCTTGTGCATTAAGAACTTTTTCAGTGAAAGCACAAGAACCACGGTCGATTAGAACAGTCTTACCAGTGAAGTCCATACCCGCAAATGGGTTAGTTGCATTACCTTCACCGTCATCACCATCACAACCTTCAGCTTCATTAACATCAGCTGTATCTGCATTGTCACCAGGATAAACGATTTGACCTAATACCATTGAGCCTTCGAATGCACCTTGAGGACCGAAGCTTGCAGGTTGTACAACAACAGCTTCACCTGCTAGCGTTGCTGAAGGGTTAGCTTCTTCTAATGTAGGGTGAGTCATTGCACCTACAGAAAGCGCATTAGGTGTTGTTGAAGGACCGCCGATACGGAATGGGTGATCACCGTCATTACCAGCAGAAATAACTACGTTAGTACCTAGACGTACAGCACGTTGAATTAAGTACTGAGTACCATCTTCAGTGTAAGTGTCACCAAATTCGCCACCTAGTGACATGTTGATCACATCAACGCGGTCTGATAGGTCACCGTCACCGTTTGGATCCATTGCTGCTTCAAGGGCATTTACCTGAGCTGCGAATGGACAACCGCCACCACATACTGAATAAACGAATAGTTCTACGTCTGGTGCAATACCTGTCACTGAGTGAGATACTGAAGTACCGTGACTTGTAGCATCACCTTCACTGAAGTTTGGATCATTTTCGATAGGGTCAGCATCGTCGCGAATGAAGTCATAACCGCCCTGAACCTGACCTTGTGGCCAAGCTACAGAAGCAGGATCTGACTGAGCCGCTTCATATGCTTCTACAGTACCTTCACCACCAAATACTTTGTGTGTGTAATCGATACCAGTGTCTAGTACTGCAACCTTTTGACCTGCAGCTGTATTACCGCCCGCGTTTACTGGAGCAGCATTTAAGTATTCATTAACGTCTGCAACATGTAACTCAAAATCACGTAGAGGTAGTACACGAGCAACATTTGAGTTTAGTTTAATTGCACTAAGCGTCACATCACTTGCTGCAACAATTAAAGCTGGTGCTAGTAGTTTTGTTGAACCGTAGATCTTAGCGCTTGCATCTAGTTGCATAAGCTCGTTGCTTAAATCGGCTTGTGCTTGCTCGATCGCAGCGTAAGTTGCACGTGCAGCATCAGCAGAGTAGTTACCCTGTTCGATTAAATCTGCAGCAGTAGTTTGCTTTAAAACAACTAAGTAAGCATCAGAACGAACTTCTTGAATTTGTTCTAGTTTTGATTTCTGACTTGATTCAAACGCTTGGTTTAGTGAAGAATTTGTCGCTAATTCTGCAGAAGCAGAAGCAGCCATTAATGCGCCTGTTACAGCTGTCGCAACCGCAGTTGCTTTAAATGAGTACTTAGACATAGTTTCCCCTAGGTCTTGTTTATATTGATGGTTACAACTTGTTATTTTTGTTTTCAATAGAACAACAATATAGTACTTAAGCAAATTTATTTACAACATAAAAGAAACAATTAAAAACAAAATAATCACAAAAGCAAAGATAACCTTAAATATCATACAATTAACACAGCACCTATTAAGTAAACAAACGTAAACAAATTAACAAACAGTTTACCTTATAGGTACAAACCAAATTAAGAGCTTCATTTCATATAAAAGATGTAAATATTGCCACTCATCATGAACGGCTTGCCTTTTGACACTGTTTTACGTACAAAGAATTAACTCAACTCTTAGGGGCATATAATGAAAAAAACAATTATTCTGGGTGCATTACTGAGCACACTAACTTTGAGCGCAAACGCTCAGTCTATGTTTGAAACGTCTGAAGATGCTATTGAGTATCGAAAAGCGACATTCCAACTTATTCGTTATCAAATTGGCGACATGGGAGACATGTTAAAAGGAAAAGTGAAATTCGACGCTCAGCGCTTTCAACAACGCGCAAATAGCGCTGCTGCACTTTCTAGTATGCCTTGGGAAGCATTTACTTCAGACTCTCAAAAAGGCGATACAAGCGCGCTTCCTGCAGTTTGGACAGATAGAGCTACTTTCGATAAGAAAGCAACACAGTTTGCTGAGTATGCGCAAGCGTTAGCAACGGCGGCAAAGTCTGGTGACAAAAAAGAAATTGCCCCAGCATTTAGAAATTGGGCAAAAGGCTGTAAAGATTGCCACAAATCATTTAAAGACTAATCTTTCATCCATTTTCACAAATAAAAAACGGCGCTGTTGCGCCGTTTTTTATAACACTCTATAAGAAGTCACAATAATCTTCTTAGCTCAATGATCTATTTTGAGGAGCTGCAATCATCCTACAAGCTGACTTAACGGCTCTAGGCCCCATAAACCTATCAAGACACCAGCTAACACTAAAAATATAATATAAGCTTTCCATCCTGGCTGCATCTTTGGCTGCTCAGAACTTAACTCTGCTGAGCCAGTGATAAGGGTTTTGGCTAAATTCTTACCCTTTATACGGTAAATGATGATTGCAGTAATGTGTAAAGCGATAGCAGCAATTAAGAAATCTATATTACTATGATGAATGGTTCCGGCTAATTCGACTAAATCGTAACTAACAAACTTTACCAGCGGCCCATAGACTAGTATGTCATCTGTAGTAAATAATCCCGTTATCAATTGCATTAAAATGAGCACAAAAAATAATAAGACCATTAAACTACCAGCAGCATTATGCCCAACACTACTATCTTCGCCTTTTATTGCAGACATTACTTTAGCAGGGGGATTTATAAGTCGGCTTAGTCTTGCCGTGTCACTGCCTATCACCCCCCAAATTAAACGCGTTAGCATGAGTGCAAGCAATAGGTAACCAGTTACAAAATGCAGCTCTAACCAACCTTCTTCACCACTGATATATAAAACAGCTAAAGCACCCACCAATAACCAATGAAACCCACGTATAAAGCCATCCCATACTTTAATCTTGCCCATCTTACTCTCACAAATACTGATAACCGATGAGCACTATTATGCAGGACAGCAAATAAGAGTCCATACCAATTCATCGTCAAAAAATGAGGAAAGAACTTATCTATTACACTGTATTACTCTAAAACAAAATACAGCTCTTTGTATCATACTGCTTGAGCTAGTTTGGATACTATCGCTTTAACGACGGTAGACTCTTATACCAATCCTCTTAATTAAGCGATCTATTTTGAGGCAAGGAAAACTTGTCGATAACGAGGCGGAAATTTTGCTATTTAGTTGTTCTAAATAAGAAATTTTCAACGAAGCTAGCGTCAGTTTTAGTCCCTCAAACTGATTGAGTATTATTGAGGATTGGTATTAGTCTATATCTCCAAATTCATCATCCCCCAAACACTCTCGTAAACGCTTTTGTTCAAAATAATCTTCAAGCCTCTTTCGAGTTCGACGTTTTTGCATACTTGATGGCTCGGTGTTTAATTCACCTAACTCAGCACTAAATTCATCGTCCATCGGAACATCTTCAGAAAAGGAATTACGCATGGTGACAACCTCATGACATTAAGCACATTACCGTTTTAATAATTAGCGTGATTTTTCAGCTTTGCAAACATTATAAGCAAGCTAACACCAACGCCTGCGTGTTAAAAAAAACACAAATTAGTGCAATTGACTAAAATCTTTTGCATTTTTAACCACCCCTCACTTCCTCACCACAAACAAAGAAGCACAAACTCATGATTATATTAACATTTTAAATTTGGCATCCATCTTGATAAAGAATTACTAATCCCATCAATAGGAATGATAATTATGAAAAAGTTTATGTTAGCAACCACATTAGTTTTAAGTACGTCAGCAATCGCACACGAAGATCACGGCATTCAAATTAGTAGTGACCAATGCCAAGTAGACTTTCAAAATGATGTTCGTATCACACCTAACCAGTTACAAATAACGGCTGAAAACAGTAAGCAGCTAACAATCGACAGCTTTGGTGAGCTGTATGTTGATGGGCAAGCAATTACATTAACTGATGACCAAAAAGTCGCTCTTTCAAATTATGCGGATTCATTACGAGTACAATTACCACAAGTCGCAAACATTGCTTTAGATGGTGTAAAGCTTGCTGGCGTAGCACTCGATGAAGTTGCGCAGGCTTTTAATCTACAAGGGTTAGATTCTTTAAATGGTCTGATGGATGAGCTGCACGTTGAAATCAGTGACACCTTTTATCAACAAGGTGCATTCGTAATGGGCGAGAGAACATTTAATGAATTCGGAGAAAACTTTGAAGATAAATTCGAAACCCATATGGAAGAAGCTGTTGAATCAGCGATGATGCAATCAATCGGTAGCATACTGATGATGGTTGGTTCAGAAATGGTGAGTTCGGGTGGCGATATGGAGAGCTTTGAAACTCGAATGGAGAATATGGGCAAACAAATAGAAGAGAGAATTGAACTTCAAGCAAAGCAGCTTGAAGAAAAAGCCAATGGCCTTTGTGGAAAATTTGAAGTTATTGCTAATGCCGAAACCAAACTAGTTTCGCAAATACCAGCTATGAATGGTTATCAACTTTTTAATTTCAAATCAAAATAATTAGGTAGCGCCTAAAATATTAATTATCTCCCTTTACGAGCTGACTCTGTCAGCTCTTTTTTCATAACTTTACCTTCAAAGCTGCCGGACATACTTTTATCAATGCAGGCGATTGCCCGACAATTTCTCCATCAGCCTCGATTAATAAATCAGGTTCATTGATAAAAAATTCAGAAATACTCTCTGTGCTGACATATTGTGATCTCTCGTGACTATAAAATAACATCAAAAGAAAGGTCCAAACCCTGTTTAATAGCGAGTTGGCTTTAAAATGAACCATTAGTAACTCACCGTTATTAACTTGTGCATTTGGAGCAGCTTTCAAGCCCGCAGCGAAGAATTTTCCATTTGCAAAAATACGCATAAGAGAACTGTCATTGGCTGAGATCTGCTTAAAGCTGATAAGGTGTTTTATGCCTGCGAAAATATAACTGAATTTATGACGACTCTGAAAAGTGTCCATATCTTTTACCACTGCAGCATTAAAACCAACACCTGCGATATTAATAAAAAATCTGTTATTTATTTTCCCCAGGTCTATTGAGTAAGGTCTACCAGAGAAAACCAAAGCTCGCCACTGCTTAAGTGTAAAATTAAACTGCCTCGCAAAATCGTTGCCGGTGCCAGCAGGGAGAATAGCAACCGCAATGTCGGTATTTGCCAATGCATTTGCAAGCAAATGTAATGTTCCATCTCCGCCTATAGCAACAATCATAGATACTTCACCCAAAAAGTTTTGAATTGCGGCAACATCATTTTCAAATTGACCGGTTGTATATAACCAATGGCAGTGCAATTGCCTACTAGATACTTCTTTTTCTAACCATTTAACATGTTCAGTAATCTCACGCGAACAACTAGGCTTGACCACAACTAGCATAAAAATTAATTAACCCTATTAATTAGATAATTATTCAAAACAAAACACAAAAACCACTTAAAAGCCCAAAAACCATGAGAATAAATATTCAAAACCATTAAGTTAAGAAACAAAACCGAGGCAAATCCATTAGAAAAACTTATCTGATAATCACAATTTTTATTGTTTTATTTTTATTCAATTCGAATGCAGAATATACACATATAAACGTTATTTATTCCAAAAATCTAGGAGCTCATCATGATCCAAACAGCTGCAGCGTGCAGCAACACGCAACCTCGCTTAAAACAAACTATTGCGAAAAAGCCTAGTTTCAGTTGGCAGTCACTTTTTGCAGTATGTGGTAAAAAGCTTTCAATGGATCATATGGCTCGTTGCAAATAACATTCAGCAAAGTGTTTATGTTTTTGATTTTACTATACAGAATTTAACCATTGAGGCTATCTCATCTACAAAAAAGAACTTTTTCTTTTAATTTAGGTTAAATTTTAGGCAAACAAATCAAAAACTATTTACAGCAGCAAAATCGCTAAGTATTATCTTTTCCCATGGAGAGATGGCTGAGTGGTTGAAAGCACCGGTCTTGAAAACCGGCATACGTTAATAGCGTATCTAGGGTTCAAATCCCTATCTCTCCGCCACATTTTAAGTTTGCGCCGGAGAGGTGGCCGAGTGGCTGAAGGCGCTCCCCTGCTAAGGGAGTATAGGGTTTGTAGCCCTATCGAGGGTTCGAATCCCTCCTTCTCCGCCATTAACTTGTATTAAAACCGCTTAATTGCGGTTTTTTTATGTCTTAAATTTACCTCTTTTATTTCAATAATCCTTCCACTCATGATTAAGCGTTTTATATTTAAGTAAGAAAAGCTTGTCGATAACATCGCTCACGCGTCTTATACCAATCCTCTTAATTAAGCGGTCTATTTTGAGGCAAGAAAAACTAGTCGATAACGAGGCGGAAATTTTGCTATTTAGTTGTTCTAAATAAGAAATTTTCAACGAAGTTAGCGTCAGTTTTAGTCCCTCAAAATGATTGAGTATTATTGAGGGTTGGTATTACTACCCCTGAGGCACCTACATCAATGCAAGCAGGGTGATAGTGTTGATATTTGGTACTCTACAGAAGAGGCTTTTAACCTATTAAGCGGCAAGTTTAGCTCCTAAAAGTGATTAAAGAATCATTAAAAATAGATATAACCAAAGACAAATTCAGTTTCAGTGCATCATCATTTTGTATGCTGCCTGCTATATATATGAATACGATAGGGCAAAATATGGCGAAAACTAGCAGTTTAACCTTATCCAATTTTTAACGGCCTTCTAGCAGCATTTACAATGCTTGAATAAATAGAAAATAGAATGCACACTGAATAAAAAAAGAGCGGGATTACCTAATGAAGACATTGCTTTTAATCGCTTCTGCTTTAGTTGTTTTTACCGGTTGTGGTCAAACAGCTAAACAAAATGAAACAACAGAAGTTCAAAAACCACAAAGTGCACCTCAAGTTAAAACACAGACTGAGAAAAAACCTGTATTTGCAGAGAAGGTACTACTTTTAGATAAGCCAACCGACGAGCAAATAAATAATCATAAAGTAACTGCTTCTACCTTGTCTAAACTAAGGGCTGAAATCAACAATATCGAAACTGCTAATGAATGTGATAGCAGTATGCAGTGTGAAGTGGTTGCTGCTGGTAGTAGAGCCTGCGGCGGCCCTAGCCATTACATGATCTACTCGACTAAACATACATCAAAAGAGAAAGCGCTCAGCATCGCCTCTGAGCTTACAAAATATGAGAGCCTGTATAACGCTCAAAATGACATGCAAAGCATTTGTGCAATGCTCACAAAGCCAAGCACACAATGTATTGATAACAAGTGTGTTAAACTAACCAACAGTAGTCAATTAGCGTATTAAAAGGAAAATACATGAAAACAGTAATAGGCTCAGCAGTCATAGCCTTCCTTATGTTATCGGGTTGCCAATCATCACAACAAAATTTAGATACCAGCAGTGATTCAATACAAAGCTATGTTGCTGACTTAAGTTGTGATGCAAGTTTTCAATGTAAGGTTATTGGTGTAGGAGAACGTCGCGCTTGTGGTGGTCCTAGTCGCTATGTTGTATTTTCCACAAAAACGGTTGATGAAAGCGAGGTAGAACGTTTAGTGGCAGCCGAAACAGCAAAAGAACAACTACTAAACGAAGCGCTTTCAGCTGAAGAAACTTGTAAACAAGTTCTGCCTATTCAGTCATTATGCATAAGAAACACATGTGAAAGCTTTCCTATCAGCAACTAAAATAATAAAGCCCCTATTGCAGACAAAGTCATGATCAATAGGGCACACCCTCCCGCTTTAAAAATTAACATCTGATCCATCTCTTTATACACCCAGTAACGGTAAAGAAAGCGTGCAAAATAGCTAGCTGAAGTACCGAACAAAGCAAACATAATCAATAAATAAACAAGATAAATAGTCACACCAACAGCCTTTAATAAACCCTTTTTAAGCATAGCCAGTTCTTGATCTTGGCGCAAATGTAGTGCAATAGTGCAAAGTTAATGACAGCGAGCGAAGCGAGTGCATTTGCTTTGCGTAAGTACAGCGCGAAAGGTTTATGACAAGCGCGCAGCGCTTACATTATTTTCGCGCAAGGGTGACCAATGACCGAAACGAAGTTTCGCAGCATGAGGAAGTGAGCGCATGGATGCGCGATGGAACCCAGCTTCATGGATGAATGTAGTGCAAAGTGTTAACGACAATGAGCGAAGCGAATACGTTTGCTTTGCGCAAGTTGAAGTGAGCTAGTATAACTGAAGGTAAGAGTTTAGTTATTTTCGCTTGTGATACCATTCCGCATAAAGATTAAGTCAGCTTTATCCATTCTCGGCTGCACATCTTCTTCACTCGATCCGGTAGTGAAATAAATTGATTCCATGCTTTTGAAACTTCATCAACTATGTCGTCATAGCCAGAAAACACTCTATTGGATAAACAATGTTGTCGTATCCAGCTCCATACTTGTTCTATTGGATTTAGCTCTGGTGAATAAGGAGGAAGTTTTATGAGCGTTAAGTTGCTGAATTCTGCCGCAGTATCATCTGTATGCCAGCCTGCGCCGTCTATAATCACAACTGCATGCCTGCCAACTGGTGTAGCTTGTGATATTTGACGCATATGCTGCCTCATCGCTTCTTTATTTACAAATGGACTTACTAACGCTTCAGTTTGGCCTGTGGCAGGACATACTGCACCAAATAAGTACCCGTATTCAAACTGTTGTTGTTTCACAATCCTTGGCCGTGTTCCTGTTTCAGCCCAAATGCGTGTAGTCGGGTTCTGCTGACCAAATCGAGCTTCATCCTGAAACCAGACATCGATACGGTCAAGAGGAAGGTGGCCTGGAGTGTGAAGGATCGTTTCCAGTAGAAAGTTTTTTAAAAGCTTCTTGCCTCTGCTGTGATTGCTTAGGATGCTTCGAGCGACTTGTGATCCAGCTAAAGCCAAGCTGTTTTAGTATTTTATAGACATGATTTAAGTGGTAATGAACGCCAAACTCGGTGCTAATGTATTGCACAATGTCGTCACCGGTTAAACGGCCACCTTGAAGGTCTGAGTTTGCGCGCTTTATAAACTCAGACAGTTGCTCAAGCTGTGGTTGTTGGAGTCTAGATGGACGCCCTTGAATAGGCTTATTGTCTAAGCCATCGAGGCCATGCTCTAGGTAACTAGAGACCCATTTATTAACACTACTTCGTGCAGTATTAAGGCGTTTTGCAATGTCGGCTCTACTATTGCCCTCATAAAATAATGACACGGCAAGCAATCGAATGCGCTTTCGTGCGTTGGGTTCTTTTCGGGAAAGCGATAAAAGCTGTTCAGATATGTTTGTGTTCAACGTTATTGAGTTGGTGATTTTATATGACTTCTATTAGATCAGATATTTAAGCGGAATGGTATGAAAAGTGGTTCAGAACGAAGAGAGTAGCTACAGTGAAGGTTGCTCATTTCACCTTGCGCAGAAGTTTCCGCTTTATCACTTCGTGATGCGAAAATTCTGCACCATAACGCAAAAAACCCGCTGCATTTCTGCAACGGGTTTCTTTAATTAGGCCCTGGCGATGTTCTACTTTCACATGGGAGACCCACACTATCATCGACGCTGTTTCGTTTCACTTCTGAGTTCGGCATGGGGTCAGGTGGTTCCAAAACGCTATAGTCACCAGGAAATACTGGGTGCAAATGTTTAATGACATCGTGCTTCGCACGAGCATTCCATTTGCGCAAGGTGAACTGATTTCGCATTACTGCTGAGGTCAGTTACCTTGTTTAATTCTTAAATCTGGAAAAAATCTGATAATTCTTAAAACTTTCTACTTTAGTTCATATTAGCTTCTGAGCTAAAACCACTTTGGCGTTGTATGGTTAAGCCTCACGGGTAATTAGTACTGGTTAGCTTAATGTATCACTACACTTCCACACCCAGCCTATCAACGTTGTAGTCTCCAACGGCCCTTCAGTTAACTTAAAGTTAAAGTGAGAACTCATCTCGAGGCTCGCTTCCCGCTTAGATGCTTTCAGCGGTTATCGATTCCGAACGTAGCTACCGGGCAATGCAATTGGCATCACAACCCGAACACCAGCGGTTCGTCCACTCCGGTCCTCTCGTACTAGGAGCAGCCCCTCTCAATTCTCAAACGCCCACGGCAGATAGGGACCGAACTGTCTCACGACGTTCTAAACCCAGCTCGCGTACCACTTTAAATGGCGAACAGCCATACCCTTGGGACCGACTTCAGCCCCAGGATGTGATGAGCCGACATCGAGGTGCCAAACACCGCCGTCGATATGAACTCTTGGGCGGTATCAGCCTGTTATCCCCGGAGTACCTTTTATCCGTTGAGCGATGGCCCTTCCATTCAGAACCACCGGATCACTATGACCTACTTTCGTACCTGCTCGACGTGTCTGTCTCGCAGTTAAGCTGGCTTCTACCATTACACTAACCGTACGATGTCCGACCGTACTTAGCCAACCTTCGTGCTCCTCCGTTACTCTTTGGGAGGAGACCGCCCCAGTCAAACTACCCACCAGGCACTGTCCACAACCCCGATTAGGGGCCTATGTTAGAACATCAAACATACAAGGGTGGTATTTCAAGGATGGCTCCATGACAACTGGCGTCGCCACTTCAAAGCCTCCCACCTATCCTACACATGTAGGCTCAATGTTCAGTGCCAAGCTGTAGTAAAGGTTCACGGGGTCTTTCCGTCTAGCCGCGGGTACACAGCATCTTCACTGCGATTTCAATTTCACTGAGTCTCGGGTGGAGACAGCGTGGCCATGGTTACACCATTCGTGCAGGTCGGAACTTACCCGACAAGGAATTTCGCTACCTTAGGACCGTTATAGTTACGGCCGCCGTTTACCGGGGCTTCGATCAAGAGCTTCGTCCGAAGACTAACCCCATCAATTAACCTTCCGGCACCGGGCAGGTGTCACACCGTATACGTCATCTTACGATTTTGCACAGTGCTGTGTTTTTAATAAACAGTCCCAGCCACCTGGTCACTGCGGCTGTCGTCAGCTTAAAGAGCAAGTCTCATCACCAACAACAGCGTACCTTCTCCCGAAGTTACGGTACAATTTTGCCTAGTTCCTTCACCCGAGTTCTCTCAAGCGCCTTAGTATTCTCTACCTGACCACCTGTGTCGGTTTGGGGTACGATTCGAAATAATCTGAAGCTTAGAGGCTTTTCCTGGAAGTAGGGCATCATCAACTTCACCACCGTAGTGGCTCGTCTCGACTCTCAGCCTTAGCGACCCGGATTTTCCTAAGTCACCAGCCTACAGCCTTTCACATGGACAACCAACGCCATGCTTGATTAGCCTGCTCCGTCCCCCCATCGCAATTATTCCAAGTACGGGAATATTAACCCGTTTCCCATCGACTACGCTCTTCAGCCTCGCCTTAGGGGTCGACTTACCCTACCCTGATTAACATGGGATAGGAACCCTTGGTCTTCCGGCGTGCGGGTTTTTCACCCGCATTATCGTTACTCATGTCAGCATTCGCACTTCTGATACGTCCACCCAACTTTACAATTGAGCTTCAGCCGCTTACAGAACGCTCCCCTACCCCGCATACTAATGTATGCAGCCGTAGCTTCGGTGGTATGTTTAGCCCCGTTACATCTTCCGCGCAGGCCGACTCGACTAGTGAGCTATTACGCTTTCTTTAAAGGATGGCTGCTTCTAAGCCAACCTCCTAGCTGTTTTAGCCTTCCCACATCGTTTCCCACTTAACATACACTTTGGGACCTTAGCTGACGGTCTGGGTTGTTTCCCTCTCCACGATGGACGTTAGCACCCACCGTGTGTCTCCCGGATATTACTTTACGGTATTCGGAGTTTGCAAAGGGTTGGTAAGTCGGGATGACCCCCTAGCCTTAACAGTGCTCTACCCCCGTAAGTATTCGTCCGAGGCTCTACCTAAATAGATTTCGGGGAGAACCAGCTATCTCCCGGTTTGATTAGCCTTTCACTCCAAGCCACAGGTCATCCCCTAACTTTTCAACGTTAGTGGGTTCGGTCCTCCAGTTGATGTTACTCAACCTTCAACCTGCCCATGGCTAGATCACCGGGTTTCGGGTCTATACCTTGCAACTCAACGCCCAGTTAAGACTCGCTTTCGCTACGGCTACCCTAAACGGTTAACCTCGCTACAAAATATAAGTCGCTGACCCATTATACAAAAGGTACGCAGTCACCCTCGAAGGGCTCCTACTGCTTGTACGTACACGGTTTCAGGTTCTATTTCACTCCCCTCACAGGGGTTCTTTTCGCCTTTCCCTCACGGTACTGGTTCACTATCGGTCAGTTGGGAGTATTTAGCCTTAGATGATGGTCCACCTATATTCAGTCAAAGTTTCACGTGCTCCGACCTACTCGATTTCACTTTAGATAAGTTTTTGTGTACGGGACTGTCACCCTGTGTCGTCAAACTTTCCAGAATGTTCCACTAACTACACTAAAGCTTAAGGGCTAGTCCGATTTCGCTCGCCGCTACTTTCGGAATCTCGGTTGATTTCTTTTCCTACGGGTACTTAGATGTTTCAGTTCTCCGCGTTCGCCTCGTTAACCTATGTATTCAGTTAACGATACCTGTAAACAGGTGGGTTTCCCCATTCGGAAATCCTAGTCTCAAGCGCCTCTTACTGGCTTGACTAGGCTTATCGCAAGTTAGTACGTCCTTCATCGCCTCCAACTGCCAAGGCATCCACCGTGTACGCTTAGTCACTTAACCATACAACCCGAAGTGGTTTATTACTTTGAGGTGTATGTGTCAAAGACAGTTTTAACTTCGCCAGAAGTTAATATTGAATACTAAAGTAGACGCTAATAAACAATTAAATGTTTATCGGCATTGTTTTACTTTTGAAAACTCTTTTTAGAATTTCTTCTAAAAGAATTAATTATCAGCTTTTCCAAATTTTTAAAGAGCAATATTAATTAGCTATAAAGCTAACTAACAATCATCTGTGTGGACACTACGAACAAATCTGTTCTAAATCGTTAAGGAGGTGATCCAGCCCCAGGTTCCCCTAGGGCTACCTTGTTACGACTTCACCCCAGTCATGAATCACTCCGTGGTAAGCGCCCTCCCTAAGGTTAAGCTACCTACTTCTGGAGCAACCCACTCCCATGGTGTGACGGGCGGTGTGTACAAGGCCCGGGAACGTATTCACCGCGGCATTCTGATCCGCGATTACTAGCGATTCCGACTTCATGGAGTCGAGTTGCAGACTCCAATCCGGACTACGACGCACTTTAAGTGATTCGCTAACTCTCGCGAGCTTGCAGCACTCTGTATGCGCCATTGTAGCACGTGTGTAGCCCTACACGTAAGGGCCATGATGACTTGACGTCGTCCCCACCTTCCTCCGGTTTATCACCGGCAGTCTCCTTAGAGTTCCCGACCGAATCGCTGGCAACTAAGGATAGGGGTTGCGCTCGTTGCGGGACTTAACCCAACATCTCACAACACGAGCTGACGACAGCCATGCAGCACCTGTATCAGAGTTCCCGAAGGCACCAAACCATCTCTGGTAAGTTCTCTGTATGTCAAGTGTAGGTAAGGTTCTTCGCGTTGCATCGAATTAAACCACATGCTCCACCGCTTGTGCGGGCCCCCGTCAATTCATTTGAGTTTTAACCTTGCGGCCGTACTCCCCAGGCGGTCTACTTAATGCGTTAGCTTTGGAAAAGTTGTCCGAAGACCCCAGCTCCTAGTAGACATCGTTTACGGCGTGGACTACCGGGGTATCTAATCCCGTTTGCTCCCCACGCTTTCGTACATGAGCGTCAGTATTGACCCAGGTGGCTGCCTTCGCCATCGGTATTCCTTCAGATCTCTACGCATTTCACCGCTACACCTGAAATTCTACCACCCTCTATCATACTCTAGTTTGCCAGTTCGAAATGCAGTTCCCAGGTTGAGCCCGGGGCTTTCACATCTCGCTTAACAAACCGCCTGCGTACGCTTTACGCCCAGTAATTCCGATTAACGCTCGCACCCTCCGTATTACCGCGGCTGCTGGCACGGAGTTAGCCGGTGCTTCTTCTGTAAGTAACGTCACAGCTAGCAGGTATTAACTACTAACCTTTCCTCCTTACTGAAAGTGCTTTACAACCCTAAGGCCTTCTTCACACACGCGGCATGGCTGCATCAGGCTTGCGCCCATTGTGCAATATTCCCCACTGCTGCCTCCCGTAGGAGTCTGGACCGTGTCTCAGTTCCAGTGTGGCTGATCATCCTCTCAAACCAGCTAGGGATCGTCGCCTTGGTGAGCCATTACCTCACCAACTAGCTAATCCCACTTGGGCTAATCTAAGGGCGAGAGCCGAAGCCCCCTTTGGTCCGTAGACGTTATGCGGTATTAGCAGTCGTTTCCAACTGTTGTCCCCCACCCTAAGGCATATTCCCAAGCATTACTCACCCGTCCGCCGCTCGTCATCTTCTAGCAAGCTAGAAATGCTACCGCTCGACTTGCATGTGTTAGGCCTGCCGCCAGCGTTCAATCTGAGCCATGATCAAACTCTTCAATTAAAAGTGTTTTGTTCGAAGTAAACTTCAAACCACGCTCAATGAATTCTGATTTTGATTCTTTCGAATCGAATTGACTATGAAGTCACTCAGTTACATTTGAGACTCTAATTTTTTTGCTCCTGAATCAAGAGCTGTTAGAACTCAACCTGCACGAGTGCCCACACAGATGATTGCTTCATATTTTTAAAGAACATTGTAACTCGATGAGTTACCGCAGCCTTGCTGCGAAGTGGAGCGCCATAATAACGACTTCACTTTTTATGTCAACACTTAATTTTAAAAAGTTTTTTAAGATTAAGTTTTATTTGACTCGACATCGTTTTGATTTGCTTTTCAGCGTCTCGCCCCGTGTCAGTGGGGTCGCATTATAGGGAGAGCAGAAAATTACGCAACCCCTTTTTTAAAGAAAAATGCAAAAAACTGACTGTTCGCGTGCATTTTAAACGAAACGCCTATTTTTGATACTTTAACGCTGTAATTTTGGTCACTTCTGAGTGTTAACTGCTATTTTTAAGCCATGGTAAATTGCTCGCTTTGACTCTACACTAATTACAAAGCATAAATAACATCTCAATAAAACTCGGGGCTCTACACAAATGATAAGAAGTTATAAAGGGATCTATCCTAAATTAGAAAAATCCGTCTATGTTGATGAATCAGCCGTTTTAGTCGGTGATATCACTATTGGTGAAGATAGTAGCGTCTGGCCTCTAGTTGCAGCGCGAGGAGATGTTAACTATATACAGATCGGTGAGCGCACTAATATACAAGATGGTAGCGTACTTCACTTAACGCGCAAGAGCGCAAACAACCCTGATGGTTACCCACTTATTATTGGTGATGATGTGACAGTCGGCCATAAGGTAATGCTGCATGGCTGTAAGCTTGGTAACCGTATATTAGTGGGTATGGGCGCTATCGTGATGGACAATGCGATTGTCGAAGATGATGTCATCATCGGTGGCGGTGCATTAGTACCACCTAATAAGAAACTTGAATCAGGCTATTTATATGTAGGTAGCCCGGTGAAACAAGCTCGTCCGTTAACTGATTCAGAGTTAGCCTTCTTGAAAATATCAGCGCTCAATTATGTTGAGTTAAAAGATGATTACTTAGCAGAGTCAGACTCGGCTAAGTAATACTTCCCCTTCTGCTGAGTAGCTTTCTTCTTCGATAAGCGCCTCAGCTTGCATTTCATAATCAAATTGATGCTCTGCAAAGTGGGCAAGTGCTGTTACCTCTTCGCCTTCGAATGCAACACAGCAACGAATGATTAAACCAGAATTCATCGCAGTAAACTCTATTCTTTGCTGAGTCGCATTAAAACTCGCATCATCATTAAATAAGATTGCTTGATTCATGTTAACCCTTAGCAAATGTATTTATTACTGGTGTTAATTCGGGCATATCGCCTTGCCAAAGATAATAAGCTTCTGCAGCCTGCCCTATTAGCATACCAATGCCATCTACTAACTTGGTATTTGAGTTAATAGACGCCACCCATTTTAAGAAGCTAGTTTGTTCATTGCTATAAAACATATCGTAGGCAAGATGACATTGTGTAAAAACAGTCTCCGATATATTTGGAAGTTCACCGGTCACACTCGATGATGTCGAGTTAATCACCACTTCATAAGTAGAACTGGTTACCTCGTCTAGGCCAACCCCTTTCACATGACCATAAGCAAAAAACTGCTCAGCCAATAACTCAGCTTTCTCTTGGGTGCGATTCGCAATCGTGATGTCTTTCACCCCAGCTTGTAATAAAGGATAAATACATCCTCTTGCTGCACCACCCGCACCAATCAGTAGTACAGATGCGCCATCTAGTTTGCATTCATTACGAATTAAGTCAGCCACTAACCCAGCACCATCGGTGTTATCACCAAGTAATCGACCATCATCTAACTTCTTAATGGTATTCACAGCTCCCGCTAACTGTGCTCTTTCTGTGAGCTCATCCACAAGCTCAAACGCACGCTCTTTAAAAGGCAAGGTGACATTGGCTCCCTCGCCCGCTTTGTTTGTAAAAAAGTCTTGTGTGAATGCTTCGAATTCATCTAATGGCGCCAGCAAAGTTTGATAATCTATTTGCGTTGAAAACTGCTCTGCAAATTGCCTATGGATTTGTGGCGATTTAGAATGTTTTATCGGATTACCAAATACCGCGAATTTACCCATTAAATAAGCCCAGTGAATAGTTTATGAAGCAGCTAATTAAACGCATCTTCAACAAAGATGCAAGTAAAGAACAAGAGAGTAATATGCACGAGACCCCTACAGTGGAAAAATCACCTTATGAAATTTTAGGTGGGGAAGCAGGTGTTAAAGCCTTAGCAGATCGCTTTTACGATGTAATGGCAGAAGAAGAATACGCGAAACCGCTATATGACATGCACCCACAGCCTTTAGACCGAATACGCTTAGTCTTTTTCGAATTTCTATCTGGTTGGTTAGGAGGCCCTGACCTATTTGTTGAGAAATACGGGCACCCTATGTTGCGAAAACGCCATATGCCTTTTTCGATAGATAAAGACTTAAGAGATCAGTGGATGTTTTGCATGAATAAAGCACTCGAAATCGAGGTGGATAATCCGTTGCTAAGAGTGGGACTAAGAAAATCTTTCGAGCAATTAGCTACACACATGATAAATAAGGACTAAACTATTAATCAATTGTTAAATTAGCTGTGGCTCATTTGCGCTGAATCAAGCCTCCTTATCTCTAAAAGCTGCATAATGGAATAATATATGAGTGAGATTGAATGATTACTGTGAAATCGATACAACATAAAATTTATGCACTTTTAGCGATAACGGGCGTACTTGTACTCATTGCCAGTATTTGGAGTAGCTCAGATCAGCAACAAAAACTTGCTCAAGAGACCGTTGCAGAGAATATCAAGTTATTAGCTGATAACTATTTTGATTCTATTAATACCATGATGCTGACAGGCACTATGGCCAACCGCGAAATACTCAGCGAGAAACTGCGTGCTCACCCTAGCATCGAAGACGCCCATATCATTCGTAGCGAACAAATCAATAAACTTTATGGACCAGGTAATTCAAATCAGGCGCCTTCAAGTGATCCTGAAAGAGCTGCTTTAAAAGGCAAAGAAACCTTAGTCATTGAACAACGTGATGACAAGCGCGTTATGACTTACCTGCGGCCAATGATCGCCAGTAGTGACTATAAAGGTACAAACTGCTTAGGTTGCCACATGGCCAAAGAAGGCGATGTATTAGGGGTTGTTCGCATCAGTTACTCACTAGAAGATATAGATAACACGGTAACCAGCAATACTTGGTTAAGCACAGGGTTATTGTCGGCCATTTTTATCTCAGCCTTTGTCATTTTAGGCGTGCTATTTAGAAAACTATTTATTGTGCGTCTAAAAACCCTTGGCCGAACCATGCGCCTTGCTACACAGAATAAAGATTTAAGTCTGCGCATTGATGATGATATTGACGACGAGCTCGGTCGATTAGCGACGAACTTCAATAAAATGATGACCGCATTTAAAGAGAATATGGCGCAAGTCTCTCACTCCTCTCATGTGCTTATTCGCTCGGCAGAGAGTATTTACAACTCAGCAGATACCACAGAGCAAGCCATTTTGGCGCAAAAGCAAGGCACTGATTCAGTTGCTGCTGCGATTAATGAATTAGAGAGCTCATCAAGCGAAGTCAAAAACACCACACACTTTGCCTCAGAGAAGTCGGATTCAAGTAATCACCTAGCAGAAGAAAGCATGGCCGTTGCAGAGCACACAGAAGCCAGTATTAATCAACTTGCGCAGGATGTTCGCCAAGCTGCAGAGCAAGTGAGTCAACTACAAAACCAAACCCTTGAAGTGGGTAAGGTGCTTGAAGTGATCAGCAGTATCGCCGAGCAAACTAACCTGCTAGCGCTTAACGCAGCAATCGAAGCGGCTCGAGCAGGAGAAGCGGGTCGAGGCTTTGCAGTGGTTGCCGATGAAGTAAGAACGCTAGCCACTCGTACTCATGACTCTACGGATGAAATAAAACGCACCATTGAAAAACTGCAAAGCGAAGCGGCGCAAACCGTTCAAGCGATGAGTGCATCTTGTGAAGAAGCGGATGATAGAGCCTTGCAAGTGAAAAAAGTCGCGCAGGCATTAAAAGATATTTCAAATCAGATGCATGAGATAAATGACTTAAACGTACAGATCGCCGACGCCACAGAGCAACAAAACTTGGCGGCAGAAGAAATAAATCGCAGTGTCATTGGCATTCGTGATAACGCGGAAGAATCCTTAAAAGATGCACACCGCAGTAAGCAGGTCAGTGAAGAACTCCTGACTCTCGCGCGCTCTTTAGATGAGCAAGTGCGCAGCTTTAAAGTCGATTAATAATAACCTTCTTTATACAAAAACGGCGCTCAACTGAGCGCCGTTTTTCTACCTATTATATGAAGTTAAAGACTCAACCAGTCTCTTGGCTTCAAATAAGATTCATATAAGTCGGCTTCTAGTGAGTCGGCTTCTGGCGTGAAGTCATACTCCCAACGTGCTAATGGTGGCATCGACATTAAAATTGACTCTGTGCGACCGCCTGTTTGTAAGCCAAACAAGGTACCACGGTCCCACACTAGGTTAAATTCAACATAGCGACCACGGCGATAAAGCTGGAATTGACGCTGTGCATCATTGGTTGGCGTATTTTTACGTTTTTCAATGATTGGTAAGTAGGCATCTAAGAACCCATTCCCCACCGCTTGCATGAAGTCGAAGCTCTTCTCAAACCCCCACTCATTGAGATCATCAAAGAATAAACCACCTACACCACGGGTTTCACCACGGTGTTTTAAGTAAAAATATTCGTCACACCACTTTTTATAATCGTTATAAACAGTATCACCAAATGGGTCGCATAAGTCTTTTGCGACTTGGTGCCAGTGTTTAACGTCTTCTAATACAGGATAGAAAGGCGTTAAATCGAAACCACCGCCAAACCACCAAATAGGTGCTTCGCCTTCTTTTTCGGCAATGAAAAAGCGCACATTGGCATGACTCGTTGGAATATGTGGATTTTTAGGGTGAATAACCAAAGACACACCACAGGCATGGAAGCTACGACCCGCTAATTCCGGGCGATGTGCTGTTGCCGAAGCGGGCATTGACGCACCAAACACATGAGAGTAGTTAACACCGCCCTGCTCGATTACGTCACCATCACGAATAACACGGGTACGACCACCACCGCCTTCCGCTCTTTCCCATGCATCTTCAACAAATGTCGCTTTACCATCAGCTTGTTCTAGACCTGCACAAATTGTGTCTTGTAGTTGTAATAAGAAGGCTTTGACTGTTTCTAAATTTACTTTTGACATGCTTACTCTCTAATTAGCTGTGTGGTAAAGGCATCTTTAATTTGACTTGGTTTGGTTTCACCACCAAGTGCCCCTTCAACATAAAAGTCGATTTGATCGTTAAATACCGCTTTTACTTTGTCTAGTGTTGCTTCTGGCTGTTGCCCTGCAATGTTTGCACTGGTCGACACTAACGGCTTACCAAACTGCTGACAGAGTTGCTTCACCACAGGGTGCGCACTAACGCGTACCGCAATTGTCGAATGAGCACCGGTTAACCATTTGGGGGTTGAAGCCTTAGCAGGCAAAGCCCAAGTAATAGCAGCTGGCCACGAAGAAAAAATCTCAGCGCGTTTATCCATAGGGATTTTGCTGTCATCAACATAAGGTAAAAGCTGAGCAAAGTTATCGGCAATTAAAATCAGCCCTTTCTCTTCCGCTCTTTGCTTTAACGCCAAAATACGCTGCACGGCACTGTGATTATCGGGATCACAGCCAAGGCCATAAACCGCTTCTGTTGGATAACAAATTACACCACCAGCACGCAATACCGCTTCAGGTGTATCCTTGCTGGTTTGTTGTTCATGACTCACTATGATTTCTCTACTTTATGTTGGCAGGATTTCTGCGGGCATTGTAGCACAGCTTTATCGCCACGAGATTTCTCAACCATCACCCCCCAACCACATTGTGGGCAGGTTTCATCGACTGGGTGTTGATTCAAACTGTACTTACAACTTGGGTAGGCATCACAGGAGTAAAATTGTTTACCGAATTTATTGTTTCGAACAACCAGCTTCCCCTTTTTGCACTTGGGGCAGTTTGGTAACCCTTCTTCTTCGGGTTCGTCTTCATGCACAATAAAATGACAAGCAGGGTATCCAGTACATCCGATGAACATACCGTATCGGCCATTGCGAATAACCAAAGGTTCACCACATTCAGGACAAGGTGAGTCGTCGAGCACTTTAATGTCGTGATTATCGTGTTGCGCAAGCGAGCGAATATAATTACAAGCGGGGTAACTGGCACAACCTAAGAATGGCCCATTTTTGCTGTGTTTTATTACTAGCTCAGAACCACACTCAGGACAAATCTCATATTCTTTTTCTAATGCATGTTTATCAGCATTAAATAAAGAATGATCAATCTTACTCATACATGACCCCACTTAGCTCGGCTTGAAATTGCGCCTAATATAACCGTGCTAAAGTTAGGGTCAAGTATTGTGCATCAATAAAAGCATTTCTAGTGTAAGTACCCTGTTGGTTCATCGAAGATCAGGTCTTCCATTTGCGCATAGGCCTGCTCTTTACCTGGCACATTAAAGAGCACCATTAGGATCACCCACTTTAAATCATCAAGGCTGATCTCGGCCTTTTCAAGGGCCATTAATCGGTCGATAACCATTTCACGTGTTGTGCTATCAATCACACCAACTTGCTCGACAAACATTAAAAAGCCACGGCTTTCAACATCCAGCAGTTGGCACTCTTCTTCGGTATAAATACGAATGGCTTTATCGGCCGTCGCATTTAAATAAGGAATTTCATCGCTATGTTGTAAATCTGCTAATTGCTCCAGCCAATCCAAGGCTTTGTAAATCTCATCTTGATTAAAACCAGCACGTAATAGCTCGTCAGTTAATTCGTTTTGTTCAACAAAAATATCCGATTCAGAGTGGATATAGTTCTCAAATAAGTACATTAAAATATCAAACATCATTAACCCCTCGCTAATTTTATGTAGCCTTCCGCAGTGCGGGCGACTTTATCTTCGAGTTCGAGATCCAGCAGTCGTGCTAATACTTTCTCTACTGGCCATTGAGTTCTATGGGTTATGACGTCGACACTGGCCGCTTCAAAACCAAGACTCTTTAATACAGGGCAATTCTCCTCACAATCTTCTATTGGGGCATTTTCTGCCCTTTCTATATTATATAGACCGTTATTTGGCAAAAAGCTCACATCTTCTAAAATATCTGCCACGCTTTCTACCAACTTTGCACCTTGCTTGATTAGGTGATGACATCCAGCCGCGAGCGGGTTTCGGATAGAACCGGGTATAGCAAAGACCTCTCTATTTTGCTCAAGCGCATATTTAGCTGTAACTAAAGAGCCGCTTTTTATTTCTGCTTCAACAATTAAGGTACCTAGCGACAGCCCCGATATGATTCTGTTTCGCCTCGGAAAATGATGTTGGTTTGCCACAGTTCCCGGCAAAAACTCACTCACAACAAGCCCTTGCTCTGCCAATTGTTGATACAAATAGTTGTGTCGTTTGGGGTATACCACATCGACACCCGTACCTAGCACCGCAATGGTATTGCCGTTACCTGCGAGCGCCCCTTTATGTGCCGCGCCATCTATGCCCATAGCCATGCCAGAGGTAACCGTTATACCTGAACGCGTTAATTGATAGGCAAACTCAGAGGCACACTCCAACCCAGGCGGTGTTGCGTTACGACTTCCCACAATGGCAATTTGCGGCTCATTCAGTAACTCGATATTACCTTTGCAAAAAAGGATTAAAGGCGCATGACCGGTTTGTTTCAGTAAGCTTGGGTAAGCAGTATGTTCTGTATGGATAATTTGAATATTGTGTTGTTCACAAAATTTCTGGAGTTGCTCAATACGTTTTAAATCAGGGTGAACGATTTGCTCAGCGATGGCGGGATTTATACCTATTTCGATCAGTTCATCTAAAGGAGAGTCGAATAATTCAGTCAGGCTCAATTTACTTTCTATGGCTGAGAGCGTTGCACTGCCCAGCCCTTTAGTTAAATACAGTATCAGTCCTTGTAACAGTGAAAGTGTTACCATACTCCCTCCTTAGAGTATCTTATCATTTTAAGCTTTCGCTTAATTGGCGCTAATGGTATCTCCCACTCTGATTGGCTGTTGAGAGCGTGTCACCATCGCATAACTAATATTATCGTAAACTTTGAATACCATCAGCTCACCGACTTTTTCTTTTGGCATAGTCCACACCACACTGTCTTCGTCGTTTTCAGTACCAAACATTTCTCTAAAGCCAGTGATAAACTTTTCTAGCTTGTTGGCGTCTTCAACGTAGCGCGGACCATGTTTGCCTTCAATAACTGTAGGTGACTGTTTGTTAATATCAAGAATATGGCCTTCTTTAAGATTATCGTCACGGCCACGGTTTAATACCACAATAGCAGTAGAGCCGAATTCTCGCATTTGGTTATCACTCGAAATAATCGAGCCATCAATCGATTCGGTTGGACGAGTCATATTAAATTGTGCTGAAAAGCTTTGATCAACATTAATCGGCATCAGTACATCATTGGTTTTGATTTCTTGGCGAACTGTTTCAATCTCTACTTTTGCCGGATGGCCCGCTTCAATATCACCGCCAAACAACACCCGAGCCGTACCCACTAGACGCGACTCATATGCTAGAGTTTCGCCATTTTCCGGATCTATGTACGCCTCACCGCGACGATAAATACCGTAGTTCGCAGATGGGTTAAGATTGCCTTTTACATATAGCAACTGGCCTTGAGTATTGCGCAATACGTTGCGGTTTGAGCCCAACACAATCGGCTTACCATCTAGGTCGTCGGCACCAATGGCTTGGTCGAAGCGTAAAAACGGCTCTATCATAGCTAATGGTAAAGTAGGAATAGCGGTATTTTTTTGCACCACGACACGTGAACGCGGTGACAATCTCTTCACCCCTTTTTTTAACACTAATCGCGGGTTACCTTGGGCATCGTATTGCAGCGCCAAAACATCGCCGGGATAGATTAAATCAGGGTCGTCAATTTGTGGGTTCCACTGCCACAATTCTGGCCAACGCCAAGGCGTGTTTAGATACATGGTCGAAATGTCCCACAAGGTATCTCCTTTTTTCACCACATATTGTTGCGGTGCATCGGCTTTCAACCTTAAAACATCAGCAACAGCCGAAAATTGAGCGCCAACAGAGAGCATTAACGCAGCAATGGTATATTTCATTAAAGCTTCCTTGAGTTATTTTTCGATATTATCAACCAAAACCTGTAAAAGGGAAACGTGAATGGCTAAAATGAAAGCATACACGAATGCATATATAGCTCAATAGTAAAAGGTAACCATGGCTAAGTTAGAAGTATTAAGATTCCCAGATGAGCGTTTACGCACAGTTGCAGCGCCTGTGGCCGAAGTAAACGATGAAATCCGTCAAATTGTTAAAGACATGCTTGAAACCATGTATGACGAAAACGGCATTGGTTTAGCAGCGACACAAGTTAACATCCACAAACGCATTGTGGTGATCGATGTATCAGAAGAAGGTAATGAACCTTTAGTGTTAATCAACCCTGAGATCATCGCCAAAGAAGGCTCGACAATTAGTGAAGAAGGCTGTCTGTCTGTGCCTCAATCTTACGCTAAAGTAGACCGTGCTGAACAAGTCACGGTAAAAGCGTTAAATGAGAACGGTGAAGAATACACTTACGATGCAGATGGCCTATTAGCTATTTGTACACAGCATGAACTAGATCACCTAATGGGTAAGTTATTTATTGATTACTTGTCGCCATTAAAGCGTCAACGTATTCGTGCAAAGCTTGAAAAAGAAGCACGTTTAGCGGCTCGTTCTTAATTTAACCTGACAACATTGGAATATTCTGTGACTCAACCATTACGTATTGTTTTCGCTGGTACGCCAGATTTTGCTGCGCGCCATCTTCAAGCACTCATTGATTCAGAGCACCACGTTGTTGGTGTGTATAGTCAACCTGACCGCCCTGCGGGTCGTGGTAAAAAACTCAAGGCCAGTGAAGTAAAAACTTTAGCGCTTGAGCACGATTTAACTGTCTATCAGCCAGAATCATTTAAAAGCGAAGAAGCACAGCAAGAATTAGCCAGCCTAAACGCCGATGTAATGGTTGTTGTTGCATATGGCCTACTGTTACCAAAAGTGGTGTTAGATACACCGCGCCTTGGTTGCGTTAATGTGCATGGCTCTATTCTGCCGCGCTGGCGTGGTGCCGCACCAATTCAGCGCGCTCTATGGGCTGGTGATGCCGAAACGGGCGTCACCATCATGCAAATGGATGAAGGTCTAGATACAGGCGATATGCTGCATATTGCTACTTGCCCTATTACCTCTGAAGATACCAGTGCGAGCCTTTATACCAAGCTTGCCGAGCTTGGGCCTCCAGCGCTCATTGAAACGTTAAACAGCATGGCTGCAGGCACAGCGGTTGCTGAGCCTCAAGATGATAATCTTGCTAACTATGCCAAGAAGCTAAGTAAAGAAGAAGCCGATATCGACTGGCAAATGGATGCAGCACAGCTTGAGCGTAATATTCGCGCTTTCAATCCATGGCCGGTGTGTTTCACTCAAATGCAAGAAAACACAGTAAAGATTTGGCAGGCCGAAGTCGTTGCGCAAAGTGGCGAAGCGGGCACCGTATTACATGCCGACAAACAAGGTATTGTGATTGCGTGTGGACAAAATGCACTGCGTATCACACAACTACAGCCGCAAGGTAAAAAGCCAATGTCTGCGCAGGACTTCTTAAACGGTCGTGCTGAGTGGGTTGCCGCTGGTAATAAGGTAGGTCACTAATGACCAATGTACGCGCCCTTGCGGCGCAAACCCTATTTCAGGTTGTCGATAAAGGCCAATCGCTTAATACACAGCTTCCGCTTGCTGCAAAAAACTTATCGCCAAAAGACAAAGCGCTATTACAACAAATTTGTTATGGCGTTTTACGCTACTTACCAAGTTTAGAAAATTACTGCCAACAACTGCTAGAAAAACCGCTTAAAGGTAAAAACCGCGTTTTCCAATTTTTACTTTATGTGGGCATTTATCAGTTACAGCATATGCGTGTGCCAGAGCATGCTGCCGTTGCCGAAACAGTAAATGCATTGATGCAAATGCGCGCCGGTGGTCTTAAAGGTTTGGTCAATGCAGTACTGCGTAACTTCCAACGCCAGCAAGATACCTTAGAAGAAAGCAGCCAAGGTAATGATGTTTTAACATTTAACCACCCGGGCTGGTTTATTAAAGCAGTTAAAGAAGCTTACCCTGAGCAATGGCAAGACATTCTTGAACAAAACCAATTACAAGCCCCTATGTGGCTGCGTGTTAACCAGCAAATGGGTAGCACAGAAGAATACTTAGAGGCACTTGATGAAGCGGGTATTCGCGCCGAGCACTACCCAGAATATCAAGACGCCATCATCTTAGATAAAGCCTGTGATGTGGCCAAGCTACCTGGGTTTAAACAAGGTGCAAGTTCAGTACAAGATGCTGCAGCCCAGCTCGCAGCACGTTTACTTGAACCACAAGATAACGAGCGTATATTAGATGCGTGTGCAGCGCCTGGCGGTAAAACCTGCCATATTTTAGAGCTTGCCAAGGCAAACGTTGACGCACTAGATGCTGACAGTGACCGCTTACTTCGCGTTGAGCAAAATCTCGACCGTATTGGCCTTGAAGCAAATTGTATTCATGCCGATGCGAGTCAGCCAGATACTTGGTGGGACGGTCAGCAATACGATCGCATCTTGCTCGATGTGCCCTGTTCAGCCACGGGTGTCATTCGTCGCCATCCTGATATTAAATGGCTTCGAAGAAAAACTGACATTGACGATCTTGCCGAACTGCAAGGCCAGATCCTGAAAAATATTTGGCCACTGTTAAAGTCTGGTGGTACGTTACTGTATGCAACTTGCTCAGTACTACCAAAAGAAAACAAACAGCAGGTCGCACAGTTTTTAGCTGACACTAGCGACGCCATTCACCAGCCTCTTCATGAGAGTGACACACCTGAAGCACCCGGCTTACAGTTGTTACCTGGTTTAACCGATGGCTTTTATTACGCAAAAATAATTAAAAAGTAATTAATCACACTATGAAGATCATCATTTTAGGCGCCGGTCAGGTTGGCGGCACCCTAGCAGAAAACCTTGTGGGTGAACAAAACGAAATCACCGTGGTTGATATCGACGGCGATCGTTTACGAGAGCTTCAAGATAAATATGACTTGCAAGGGGTTGCTGGTCACAGCGCACACCCTGATGTGCTTCGCCAAGCGGGTGCCGAAGATGCCGATATGATCATCGCGGTGACCAGTTCGGATGAAGTCAACATGGTTGCTTGTCAGGTCGCCTACAGTATCTTCAATACACCAACAAAAATTGCTCGGATCCGCTCTGAGCAATATTTGAAGTATCGTGAAAAGCTATTCCATAACGACGACTTACCCGTAGACCACTACATTGCGCCAGAGCAGTTGGTGACCAAATACATTCGTCGCTTGATTGATTACCCAGGTGCATTACAAGTACTTCAATTTGGTGATGGCATGCTGTCACTGGTTGCTGTAAAAGCGTATTACGGTGGTCTGCTAGTGGGCTATGCGCTATCAGCATTGAAAGAGCATATTCCAAACGTTGATACTCGCGTTGCGGCAATTTACCGACAAGGTAAAGCCATTAAGCCTCTGGGTACCACGGTCATTGAAGCTGATGATGAAATCTTCTTCCTTGCCGCAACCAAACACATTCGTGCGGTAATGAATGAGCTGCAAAAGCTCGAGCAATCTTATAAAAAAATCATGATTGCCGGTGGGGGTAATATCGGCGCGGGCCTTGCGCGCTCGCTTGAGAAAAACCACAGTGTGAAACTGATCGAACGTAATCAAGCACGCGCCACTGAGCTTTCAGAAATGCTCGACAATACCGTAGTGTTCTGTGGTGACGCTTCAGATCAAGAGCTGCTTTCTGAAGAGCATATTGAACAAGTCGACGTGTTCATCGCGGTCACCAATGATGATGAAGCCAATATTATGGCTGCCATGTTGGCAAAACGCATGGGTGCACAGAAAACCATGGTACTGATCCAGCGTGGTGCTTATGTTGACTTGGTCCAAGGTGGTGAGATTGATATTGCAATCTCGCCTCAGCAAGCAACCATATCTGCGCTACTCACCCATGTTCGTCGCGGTGATATCGTTAACGTATATTCATTACGTAAAGGGGCCGCCGAAGCCATAGAAGCGGTTGCGCACGGTGATGAAAACACCTCAAAAGTGGTAGGTCGAGCTATCAGTGATATTAAATTGCCGGTTGGTACTACCATTGGTGCCATTGTGCGTAATGATGAAGTGCTGATTGCCCATGATGACACTGTGATTATGTCTGGCGACCATGTCATCATGTTCTTAATCGATAAAAAGCAAATTGGTGTAGTCGAAAAGCTATTCCAAGTAAGTGCGCTATTCGTTTAGGTTCAGCCTATGACGTTATTCTTTTTGATCGGCTTGTAACACTGACAGGTCGATCAAATACTCTTTCATTATGGCTTCCATAAAAGTCTGATCGTTCTTCAATTTTATTCCCAGCATGACTAAACCTTCTTTTTGTTTCACTCGGCAAATCTCACCATTGAGTTTAAATTGCTGGTTTTGTTTACCCTCAAGTAAAATTTCACAGTCTTGTTCTTTTAAATCTGTATTAGGACAGACGTCATCACTGTGCAAATCAAATTGAAGACCCGACAAAGAAATATCCTTTATCACGCCAACCTCAGAGTGGTCACTGGTATTAAATACTGCTGGGATTAAAGTCGGAATACGAACTTGTTCACGGAGCTGATAGCTTTGTACGGCACGGGGAAGAAATAAAAAGATAAGCTTAGTCGGGTGTGTCGTCACGGCTTTAATCATACTTTTGAAAGCAATGATTTGCCCATCACCTTGCTCGAGTACAGCGCGAACCACCACGTATGTGCCCTCTTTGACATAATCAAGTGCTGCACCTAAACGCTGTGCAGACGGGCAATTCAAAATGATATATTGCCCCGACATATAACCGACAAATTCCGTTTTTAAACGTTTTGAGCCTGCCGGCATGATCACTTCAATATCTACTGTGCTCCCTGTTGGCAGCTGAGAAATAATAGATACATCTACACTGGTTTGCGACTTTAACATCTTTGACCTTTACAACTTGCAGTCAGTACAAGTGTCCCTTTTATTTTTGTTATTCCTGTATATATCGGCCATCTACCGAAGACTTTAATCTGCTGACCTAAATTTTTCGTTAAGCCTTAAGACTAGTCTAGCCTCGCCAAAATGTCGGTGTAAATAACACCAGTAGTGTGAATATTTCTAAACGACCAAATACCATGGCTAACGTTAAAATCCATTTAGCTGAATCGGTAATGTCGCCATAATGCGCAGCCACATCGCCTAGCCCCGGACCTAAGTTATTTAAACACGCAGCAGTCGCTGAAAACGCGGTGATGTTGTCCATACCCGTGCCTAACAAGGCAATCATGATGATCACGAACACTAGAGCATAAGCGGAGAAAAAGCCCCATACTGCTTCAACGACTTTGTCTGGCAGCGCTTTACGACCTAATTTAATTGAGTAAATCGCACGAGGGTGAACCAAACGATTTAGCTCTCGCACACCTTGAAGATACAGTAAGAACACGCGTACCACCTTCATGCCACCACCAGTCGAGCCCGCACAGCCACCAATAAAGCTTGAGAAGATAAGTAAGATAGGTAAAAACAGAGGCCAAGCCGAAAAATTATCTGTCGCAAACCCAGCAGTTGTACTGATAGAAACTGCTTGGAACAAAGCCTGATCTAGGGTTTCATCACCGTTTGTATAAACCTGATTTGACGATAAAACAGCAAAGCAAATCACCACCAAAGCTAATTGAATGAATAAGAAAACTTTAAGTTCAGGATCTCTAAAATACACTCTAAAATTACGGTTAGCCACTGCCGCATAATGAAGCGAAAAGTTCACCGCAGCGATGATCAAAAACACCACACAAATGAGGTTAATCAAAGGACTATCGAAGTAACCCATAGACGCGTCATAGGTTGAGAAGCCACCAATCGCAATCGTTGAGAAGGCGTGACAAATCGCATCAAAGAAGTTCATCCCCGCTAACCAATACGCCAAAGTACAGGCCGCCGTTAACGCTACATAGATATACCAAAGGTGCTTGGCGGTATCGGCTATGCGCGGTGTCATTTTTGAATCTTTAACTGGCCCCGGTGTTTCAGCGCGATATAACTGCATGCCACCGACACCTAGCATAGGCAGGACCGCAACCGCTAATACGATGATACCCATGCCCCCTAACCATTGCAGCTGCTGACGGTAAAACAATACCGACTTAGGCAAGGTTTCAATGCCCGTTAAAACGGTTGCACCGGTTGTGGTTAAGCCTGAAAAAGCTTCAAATACTGAATCTGCCAAGGAGAGGTTGGGTGTTTGCAAGAAGATAAGCGGTAAGGATGCGAACGAACCCAGTACCAGCCAAAATAACACCACAATCAAGAAGCCTTCTCGGGCTTTCAAATCTCCTTTTTGATGGCGGTTAGGATAATACGCCAACATACCCATAATAATACTGAACACAAACGCCAGTACGAATGGTACACCCCCACCATCTTTATAAATCAGCGAAACTAGTGCAGGCGGCACCATTGTGATACTAAATAAGGCCACCAGCTGGCCAAGAATTTTTATTATGGTACGAAATTGCATGCTGCGTTACGCTTCAAAAATAAGAATGACAGAGTGTTATTACTTGATTGTCTTACTCTTTACAGACTAACTCAACCACTCCATGGGTTAAATCAAAAATTTCTTGCTGTGCTTGTTCAACTTGTCGACTATCAATGCTGACTTGCCAATTCACCGCTGAGTCATAGCTTTTATCCAGCTGCAAAATAGTGAAATGGGTATTTAGATACTGCTCGATAACTCCCTGCAGCGCATAATCAGAGCGCCCTATCAGCTCAGTTGCAGGCACTTTCAACGTGGTTTTTAGTACATCAAGGGCATTATTTAAAGTACCGCCATAGGCGCGCACTAAACCGCCCGTGCCCAGCTTAATGCCGCCAAAATAACGGGTTGTTACTGCGGTTATTTCACCAAGCCCTGAGCCAATAAGCACATTCAACATAGGTTTGCCCGCAGTGCCATTGGGTTCGCCATCATCCGAGAAACCATAGACATGACTGCCCCCAGGCGCACCCGCCACATGTGCCCAACAGTTATGTCTGGCATCTGGATAGTCATCATTGATCTTCTGAATAAAGGCTTTCGCAGACTCAATGGTTGGCGTATGCGCAATATGCACTAAAAAAGTGCTCTTCTTAATTTCTTCGTGATGACTGATGGATTCGCTTGGAATATAGAATTCTGACATAAAGTTGGGGGTCCAGTATTTATACCAATCCTCAAAATAGCTCACTTAATTAAGAGGATTAGTATTAGAAACGGGAAGCAACTGCTTCCCGTTAGTGTAACGAATTTCTTTTCGATGCGTCGACTTAATTAGTCTAAGTCTAAATCACGCGTCATATTCTCTAGACGATCTTCATGCACAATGATGTTGTCTTCAATACGAATACCACCATATGGCTTGAATGCGTCAACCTTTTCCCAATTAATGTATTGGTTGTTATCCGTCTTCGCTAAATCACCGAGTAGTGAATCGATGAAGTATAAACCTGGCTCAATAGTGAACACTTGGTTTGCTTCGATCTTACGTGTGCAACGTAAGAAAGGATGGCCTTCAGGTGGCGCTTGGTGCGTACCTGCTTCATCAGCCATGAAACCACCCATGTCATGCACTTGCAAACCTAAATGGTGACCTAAACCATGTGGGAAGAATGTCGAAGTAATGCCTTTAGCCACAATGTCATCTGCCGCAAGATTAACAATCTTAAAATCAGCCAAGGTTTGTGCAATACGCTTATGGCAATCTATGTGTAAGTCACCATATAGTTTGCCCGGCTGTAAACCTTTACCTAACTCAATTTGGTGATCGTTCAGAACTTTAATTAGCTCAGCAAACTCACCTTTTCTTTCGAAATCATAAGTACGGGTAATATCAGACGCGTAACCGTTAAAGTTTGCGCCTGCATCAATTAAGAAAGATAAATGTTTCGCAGGTGCTTTGCGGTCAAAGTGTGTGTAGTGCAAAATTGCACAGTTTTCATTAAGCGCCACAATGTTGCCGTATGGCGTATCATTTTCCATGTGCTGCGTGGCGTTTAGGTAAGCTTGTTGAATCGCAAACTCAGAACCGCCAGCATAAAACGCATCACGCGCAGCTTTATGACCTAATACAGCTAAGCGGTTTGCTTCACGTAAACAAGTCAGTTCATATTGCGTTTTATAAGCACGATGGAAGTGCAAGTAGTTCATCACCGGCTCTGGGTTTACATTGGTGAAACCTAATGCCTGTGCCACTTCTAAGTACTCGCCAATGTAAGCAAACTTTTCTTTATCGTATGGTAGGTATTTCTCTACCTGATCTGGCTGTAATAATAGCTGGATATCAAAATACTCAGCCCAGAAGTCACTCGGCTCATCAGGCACTTTATGCCAGAAATCAACCGGACGATAAAAAATGAGTTTAGGTTTATCTTCACCGTTTACCACAATCCAACAATGTGGATTATCGATCACAGGTAACCAAGCTTTAAACTGAGGGTTCACCTTAAACGGATAATACATGTCATCTAAAAACTGGCGCTTTGCTTGTCCAGAGTGGATCACTAAGCCATCTAAGCCTTCTCGCTCAATAATGGTTTTGGTGCGCTGCTGCAATGTTGCAATATGCTCAGCGTATAAATGTGCTAATTGTTCCATGGTGTACCCATTTCGTTTGGTTTTTCATTTCGCCAGTCTAGCATAAGGCCTAAAACGCAATCCAGCCAACACGCTGGATTGCGATGACACATTATTTCTCTATTTTCATATCCAAGATTGGGGCCAATATATTGCCTTCTCGACCTAACTTAGTGTGATAAACCTGACGATATGCCATCACGTTTTTCACATAATTGCGCGTTTCTTTATATGGAATAAGTTCAATCCACAACTCAGCTGGCATGCCTTGCTCAGGTAACCAGCATTTAATTCGATGATACCCCGCGTTATAAGAAGCCGTAGCTAAAATCTCATTGCCACCATTCTTTTTCTTTAGATACTCTAAGTAATCAGTACCTAATCGAATATTAGTGGCTGGTTTATGAAGCTGGCGCTTAGAGATTTTTTGTTTGCTGACGTATCTTGCTGTACTTGGTAATAATTGCATTAAGCCATGGGCGTTAGCATGAGACACTGCGTCTGGTGCAAACGAGCTCTCTCTACGTGAAATAGCTATACTCCACGCCACATCTATGTGATTGCGTTTGCTGTACCGAGTAAATAATTTCTCGAACGCCATCGGGAAGCGTAAATCGACATAATCCCACGCCTTTATTTGTGCTAATGTACGAATGGCACTGTCGTACCAATCTAAGTCAGCAGCCAGTACCGACGCTGCTAATTTTTCAGCTGTGCTTGAGGTATTGGTTAAATAGTTCCACTCTCTTCGAGCATCGGTATAACGATCTAATTCATATAATGCTTTAGCCCTTAAGAAGCCCGGTGCTTGCGATACTTTATCTACAATGGGCATAGGTACATCGAGCGTCTTACTATTTAATGACACCGGCATATTTAAACGCGCCGCAGCTAAAAAACCATAATAATCACGCTTTACCGCCAGAGGCTGCCATAATTGTTGTGCTTTATCGGGTTCCCCGCGTTGATTGTAACTATAAGCAAGCCAGTATTGCTGACCATTACTTAAATTCTTCATCCCCGTAAATAAAGCCACGATCCCCGCCCAATCTTGCTCTTTCAGCATATTGGCCATCATCCACTGGCGCAGCTTAGTATCTTGCAACTCGTCAGGTACTTTGTTTAACCAAAAGCGCGCATCATCATGCCCTTTTGATGCCAACGCCAATGCAAAGCGATACGCTACAGCATCTTTTTGCGCTTGGCTGAATGTAAACATACCTTGCAACTTATCCCATGCTCTTAGAGCAAGCTTTTGATCTCGCCAAATAAGACGTTTAACACCATAAACCGCGATTTCAGCCTCTTTGCTTGAACGCTTCTTGTAACGGTATAGACCCGCAGAAGCACTTGGATCACGCCTTACAGCTTTATATAAATCAGCTAAATAGGCTTCTTTTTTAGGGAGTAGCGTTTTTAAGTAAGGCAAAAGCGCGACTTGCCCGCCCTGCGCCGATTTAGTGATACGCTGCCAAACTAAGTCTTGTGTTAGTCGGCCATCTTTGCGCCAAATTCTAAATAACTTATCGCACGCTTTAGGCTGAGACTTGCCGACCGCCCAAAGTGCATCGACCTGCTCAAGCAGTTGCGCTTTCGGTGCGCCTAAATCAATCTGATACTGTAAATAGCGACATTGTAATTCAGCATTGCTGGTGGGCTGGTAATACTCAACAAAGAGCGCTTTTTTTCCACGACGCTGCAAATACTCTAACCAGCTCTTACGCACCGGCCACTCTAACGGCGTGTTATCGTAGACACTTAAATAGTGACTAATGTCTTGCTGATATTTAAGGCGAGGGTAACGTTTATAAAACGCCAGCTCAGCATAAGGTTTGAGCGGGTGGTCTAAATCGTTGATCGCCGCTTTAAACGCTTTGTAGTTACCCGAGCGTGCAACTTTTTCTGCATCTTTAAATGCTTGATGATCATTGCTCGCAAAAGAGAACCAGCTAAATGCACTAAGGCTGGTAGCGGCAATGGTCATGATCCAAGATTTCATAATGACCTTAACAGTTTAAATTTTAAATTAATGAATGAGATAAGTATTAATGCATTCATCTTGCCTAAGCTTGGCTATCTCTAAGATGAATAAATGCCCTCTTTGACTTTAAAGCTATACTCAAACAGCAAACTAAAAATACATACGTGCCTAAACACCAGTAAGCTTACCTAAGCCAAGGATGATCAGTCTTAAAATATTCAGACTCAGTCGTCACTCCACCACCTTAGCAGCTCAACTGCAAATTTTTAAGGCAAGCGTAAACCTGGGGTAAATTTTTCATTGCAATTTTAATTTAAAGGGTCCAAACTGAGTAAATTAACAACTCATCGTACCAGTGTAATAACACGGGAGAACAAGCATGTTATACAAGAGCGAGTCCTTTGTAGTTGATTTTTACAAAGGCAATATCGCTGAGTTTAAGTTCTGTATGCCAGGTTCGGTAAACAAACTCTCTCAGCAAACCCTACAAGAATGTGGCAAAGCATTTGCCGAACTTAGCCAACGCGATGATATCGCGGCGATGGTTTTCACCAGTGACAAAGACCATTTCATCATCGGCGCCGACATTTTTGAATTCTTACCGACTTTCCAACGCCCAGAAGAAGAACTAGTTGGTTGGATTAAGTCAGCAACAGATATTTTCGATGCCATCGAAGACCTTCCGTTCCCAACTGCATCTGCTATTGATGGCCTTGCACTTGGCGGTGGGTGTGAATGGCTACTTGCAACGGATTACCGTATCGCAAGTCAAAACGCAAAAATTGGCCTACCAGAAGTTAAACTAGGGATCATGCCTGGTTTCGGCGGTACGGTACGCTTACCACGTATTATTGGTGCTGATAATGCCATGACGTGGATCACCACAGGTAAAGAAAACCGTGCAGCAGACGCATTAAAAGTGGGTGCGGTTGACGGTGTGGTTGCGAAAGACAAATTAGTTGAAGCGGCAGTAAAAACCCTTGAGCAAGCGGTAGCGGGCAAACTTGATTGGCGTGCAAAACGTCAGCTAAAACTTGACCCTCTTAAACTAAACCGCGTTGAGCAAGGCATGAGCTTCGCAATGGCTGAAGGCCTAGTGATGGGTAAAACCAAAGGTCACTACCCTGCACCTGTGATGGCGGTAAGAACAATTAAAGCTGCAGCAAATGCAACTCGCGATGAAGCCATGGCAATTGAAAATGCCAACTTCGCAAAGCTAGCGAAAACTGCAGAAGCGGCCGCGCAAACGGGTATTTTCTTAGCTGACCAATACATCAAAGGTGTGGCGAAGAAACAAGCTAAACAATCTTCTACTGAAATTAAACAAGCGGCAGTACTGGGTGCAGGTATCATGGGTGGCGGTATCGCTTACCAATCTGCTTACAAAGGCACACCGATTGTCATGAAAGACATCAACCAAGCAGCCCTTGATCTAGGTATGAATGAAGCAGCAACCCTACTTGGTAAAAAAGTAGAACGCGGTAACATGAAGCTAGACAAGATGGTTGGCACGCTAGGAAAAATTAAGCCTACACTGAATGATGCAGACTTAGCAGGCTCTGACATTGTAGTTGAAGCGGTAGTTGAGCACCCACAAGTTAAGAAAACAGTACTTGCAGGTCTTGAAAAGCAATTACCTGAAGGCACAATTTTAACCTCGAATACGTCAACAATCCGCATTGATGAACTGGCCGAAGCGCTAGAAAAACCAGAGCACTTCTGTGGTATGCACTTCTTCAACCCTGTGCCAAAAATGCCACTTGTTGAGATCATCCGTGGTGAAAAGACTTCAGATGAAACCGTTGCAGCCGTGGTTGATTACGCACTAAAACTTGGCAAGTCACCTATCGTGGTAAATGACTGCCCGGGTTTCTTCGTAAACCGTGTACTTTTCCCTTACTTTGCTGGTTTCAGCAAACTCGTTGTTGAAGGCGCTGACTTTACAAAAGTAGATAAAGTCATGGAAAACGTATTTGGTTGGCCTATGGGTCCGGCATACCTACTAGACGTTGTCGGTATCGATACAGCAAACCATTGTACGGGTGTGATGGCCGATGGCTTCCCTACTCGCATGGCTCGCCAAGATAAAGATCCAGTTGCGGTTCTTGCAAATGCTGAGCGTTTTGGTCAGAAGAACCAAAAAGGTTTCTACCAATATGCACCAGATCGTCGCGGTCGCCTTAAGAAGACCAAAGACGCTGACGCCATTGCACTACTAAGCAGCATTTGTGATGCGGCAACTGAGTTTGATAAACAAACTATCATTGAGCGTTGTATGGTGCCAATGATCAACGAAGTTCTACTTTGCTTACAAGAAGGCATTGTCGCTTCTCCACAAGAAGCAGATATGGCACTTATCTATGGCATTGGTTTCCCTCCATTCAGAGGCGGTGCATTCCGTTACCTAGATCAAATTGGCCTAGCTAACTTTGTTGCTATGGCTGACAAGTACGCACATCTAGGTGAAATTTACCAAGTATCAGAACAGACGCGTCAATGGGCGACTGAAGGTAAAGTATTCTATGCCGTGGAGGGCCAATAACATGACTATGCAAAATGCAGTAATCGTTGATTGTCTTCGTACGCCAATGGGCCGCTCTAAAAACGGTGTGTTCAAACACCGCCGCGCAGAAGACTTAAGTTCACACCTAATGAAAGGTATTCTTGAGCGTAACCCACAAGTTGATCCTGCAAGCATCGACGATATTTATTGGGGTTGTGTTCAACAAACGCTTGAGCAAGGCTTTAACGTGGCGCGAAATGCGGCACTGCTTGCTGGTATTCCTCACACAGTGCCAGCGGTTACCGTTAACCGTTTATGTGGCTCATCAATGCAAGCACTGCATGATGCTGCGCGCGCAATTATGACTGGTGCTGGTGACACTTACCTTATCGGTGGTGTTGAGCACATGGGTCACGTACCTATGACACACGGTGTTGATTTCCACCCTGGCTTATCAACTTCAGTAGCACAAGCTGCTGGTTCAATGGGTTTAACCGCTGAGTACCTTGCAACGATTCATGGTATCAGCCGTGAGCAACAAGATGCATTCGCGGTACGTTCACACCAACGTGCACATGCTGCGACTGTTGAGGGTCGTTTCGCTCGTGAGATTTTACCAACTGAAGGCCATGATGATGATGGCGTGCCAGTATTAGTAGAAAACGACGAAGTAATTCGTCCAGAGACAACACTTGAAGGTTTATCGCAACTTCGCCCTGTGTTTAACCCAGCGTCAGGCACGGTGACTGCAGGTACTTCATCAGCACTGTCAGATGGTGCATCTGTGATGCTCGTAATGAGCGAAGAGAAAGCCAAAGCTCTAGGTTTACCTATTCGTGCCCGTGTTAAGTCAATGGCGGTTGCAGGCTGCGATCCATCAATCATGGGTTACGGTCCGGTTCCTGCGAGTAAGAAGGCTCTTAAGCAAGCAGGTATCACCATTGATGATATTGATGTAGCTGAGCTTAACGAAGCATTTGCTGCACAGTCTCTACCTGTATTAAAAGATCTTGGTCTACTTGAAGTGGCTGACGAGAAAGTGAATCTAAATGGTGGTGCGATTGCCCTAGGTCACCCACTGGGCTGTTCGGGTTCACGTATCAGTACTTCACTTATCCACTTGATGGAAGACAAAGGTGCAAAATATGGTTTAGCCACCATGTGCATTGGTTTAGGCCAAGGCATCGCAACGGTGTTTGAGCGCGTAGAATAAGCCCAAAACAGCTCACTTAATAAGTGAGCTGTTAAAGCGCTTGCGCTCATTTCTCTTGTCGAGAAATTATTCAAAACGCAAAACTCAACTTGGTGAACCAGTATTTCAGTCATGAATGCTGGTACAAAGGCAAAGTGTGAAAACGCTTTGCCTTTTTTCGTTTTGGGTTCTAAATCTCTATAAAGCTCAAATTAGCAGCTTGTGATGGTTTATTTGTCATCGCGCAGTGGGTAAAATATTCGCCCTATTTTTAGCTTGTTTGAGAGAGTCACCATGCCATTTTCTAATCCCGATCATACATTAGATGCAATCGGTCTTCGTTGTCCTGAGCCTGTGATGATGGTACGTGGTGCGGTGAGAAAAATGTCTGATGGTGAAACGTTATTAATTATCGCCGATGACCCATCAACTACCCGAGACATTCCAAGCTTCTGTGAATTTATGGACCATACATTGGTTGCCAAAGAAGTGGAACAAGCGCCTTTCCGTTACTTAATAAAAAAGGGCAAATAAGCCCTTTTCGTTCGTTATTTTATAAAGTGTTTCGTTCGCTTTATTACCCTTTACTCACCATGACCATAGGCGATGCCGAGTTTCGATAATCAAAGGTGATGGTGTACCACCCCTTTTTACTCGGTGCAAAACTAAAGTAGTTATATACCGTGTCACAGTTTGCTGGTATTGGTTTATTTAATTGCAGTGAGCCTGACGATTCATAACCACAGTTAAAACCTTTACTCCAAGACTCATCGGCAATTTTAAATTCATACACCTTGCCCGGCGTCATAAACTTTGCGCGTACCGTGTAAATACCCGGTTGTTGTGCGCCCAGTTTATAGTGAGGCTCTGCATCCCATAAGGTGAAGTCACCACGCAGATACATGTCTCTATCGAGGGGTTTTACATTAGGCTGAATAGTTTCTTGGCCTGGAACATATACCTGACTCGAACATGCAGAAAGTAATAAAGCCATTAACGCTGCGGATAGTTTTTTCATACTTTTAAATTCCTCTCAGCCATTTCGCTCAGCTTGTTCTGAGATCTTCTAATTGATGTTCATTAGAATCTAAATAACTGTAAAAGTGCGAAGTATTTTGTAAAAGAGTTTTTAACCCTCTAACACTAAATGACAAAAAGCCAACCGCTGAGGTTGGCTTTTGACACGTTCTCAATCAAACAGATTAATTCTGAAGGACCGAGATATCCGCTGTGTTTAAGAACAAGCGACTTAACTGACTTAGCAGCGCTAAACGGTTATTCTTCACCGCTTCATCATCAGCCATTACCATTACATTATCGAAGAAGTTATCTACTGCTTCACGTAGGCTTGCCAGTTGCGTTAATGCACCTTGATAATCACCAGCAGCGTAAACTGGAGCAAGTGCTTCGGTTAACTCAGCAACTTGTGCTGCTAGCACTTTCTCAGCGTCTTCGGCTAATAAAGCGTTGTCTACTGCAGCATCGCTAGTCACATTGTTCTTAGCAAGAATATTGTTTACACGCTTATTCGCTGCAGCCAAGCTTTCAGCTTCTGCCAATGTACGGAAGTGACTTACCGCTTTAACACGACGGTCAAAATCAGCAGGTGAAGATGGACGACGCGCTAATACTGCTTGGATCACATCAACACTGATACCTTCATCTTGATACCAAGCACGGAAACGACCTAGCATAAATTCGAATACGTCTTCAGCCACATTGTCATTGCTTAGCTTGTCAGCAAATAACTCCTGAGACTTAGCAACAATGTTATGGATATCTAGCTTAAGCTCTTTCTCAACCATGATACGAAGTGCACCGATGGCTGCGCGACGAAGTGCAAACGGGTCTTTGTCACCTTTTGGTGCTTGACCAATACCAAAGATACCCACTAGCGTGTCGAACTTATCTGCCAATGCAACAGCATAGCTGATAGGATTTGATGGTAAGTTATCACCAGCAAAACGCGGCATATATTGCTCATTTTGTGCTAGCGCAACTTCTTCCGCTTCGCCGTCGATACGTGCGTAATGCATACCCATTACACCTTGTACGTCAGTGAACTCCATCACCATTTCAGTCATTAAGTCTGTTTTACTTAATAGACCTGCACGCTCAGCTAATGCTTTGTCTGCACCAACTTGCTCAGCGATATAACCAGCTAATGCCGCAATGCGCTCTGACTTGTCTTTTAAAGTACCAAGCTGCTTTTGGAACAATACGCTACCTAAAGATTCTAGGCGGCTTTCAAGAGTTTTCTTTTTATCTGTTTCAAAGAAGAATTGTGCATCGGCAAGACGAGGACGAACAACCTTTTCGTTACCTGAGATAACCACACTTGGATCTTTACTTTCGATGTTAGACACGAATAGGAACTTATTAATTAAGTTGCCTGCTTTGTCTAATAGCGGGAAGTATTTCTGATCGTCTTTCATAGTGTAGATAAGCGCTTCATCAGGTACAGCTAAGAACTCTTCTTCGAATGACGCTGTTAACGTAACTGGCCACTCAACGAGTGAAGTCACTTCTTCAAGTAGGTCTTCATCCATTGCCACAACCGCGTCAACTGCCGCTGCTGCTTCTTCGATTTGTGCTCGAATTTGTGCTTTACGCGTTTCATAGTCTGCAACAACATAAGCTGACTTAAGCGTTTCGAATACCTCATCAGCGTGGTTTACAGTTACACGTGCTGGGTGGTGGAAACGGTGACCTTGCAGTTCATTACTGATCGCTTTACCTAGCACTTCACCTTGTACTTGTGTACCACCAAGAAGTGCAGCCACAGTATGTACTGGACGAATAAACTGTGTCTTATTCGCGCCCCAACGCATAGGTTTTGGAATAGGCAATTTAGCCAGCGCTTTGTTAATTGCATCTGCAAGTAGTTCTGTAGCCGCTTGTCCTTTTACTGTCGCACGGTGAAGTAACCAAGCGCCCTTTTCTGTTTCTAGCGTCTCAGCTTCGCTTACTTCGATACCACAGCCACGCGCCCACCCCATGGCCGCTTTAGTTGGGTTACCGTCAGCATCAAAAGCAGCCTTAGTCGCAGGACCACGCTTTTCTACAATTTTATCTTGTTGCTGTGTCGCAAGCGCTGCAACCTGCACACCTAAACGACGTGGTGACGCATACCAATTGATGCTATCGAAAGATAGCTCTAGTGCTTTCAACTCTTCAGTTAGGTTGTCAGCAAAAGCCGTAGCTAGTTTGCGCAGTGATTTTGGTGGTAACTCTTCAGTACCAATTTCTACTAATAAATTTTCAGTTGTCATGATCAGTCCTTACAAAGCGGGAAACCAAGCGCTTCACGCGCTTCATAATATGCCTGCGCACATGCTTTAGATAATGCGCGTACACGAAGGATATAACGTTGACGCTCTGTTACTGAGATAGCATGACGGGCATCTAATAAATTGAAGGCATGAGATGCTTTCATTACCTGCTCGTATGCTGGCAGCGGTAAACCTGCTTCGATCAGCTTTTCACTTTCTTTTTCGCACTGATCAAACTGTGCAAATAATACATCTACATTTGCATGCTCAAAATTATAAGTCGACTGTTCTACTTCATTTTGATGGAATACATCACCGTATGTCACTCGACCCATTGGACCATCAGCCCATACTAGATCATAGATGCTATCTACGCCTTGTATATACATTGCTAGTCGTTCAAGACCATAAGTGATTTCGCCAGTTACCGGTGCGCATTCTAATCCGCCCACCTGTTGGAAGTAGGTGAACTGAGTTACCTCCATACCATTTAACCACACTTCCCAACCAAGACCCCAAGCACCTAGTGTTGGTGATTCCCAGTTATCTTCTACGAAACGAACTTCGTGCGTTAACGTATCAATACCCATTGCAGCCAGAGAGCCTAAGTACAGCTCTTGAATATTGTCTGGAGATGGCTTTAACACAACTTGGAATTGGTAGTAGTGTTGAAGACGGTTAGGGTTTTCACCGTAGCGACCATCTGTCGGACGACGACATGGTTGTACATAGGCACTCGACATTGGCTCTGGGCCAATTGACTTTAAGAATGTCAGAGGGTGAAATGTACCCGCGCCTACTTCCATATCAAGTGGCTGAGCGATCACACAGCCTTGCTGTGCCCAGTAATCCTGTAGTGCCAGGATCAAGCCTTGAAAGGTTTTTAAATCGTATTTTTGCATAGTTGGCTTAATTTAATTTGGCTCATTGCGCTTTACTAGCTCACATCAAATGGCTAATCACGCAGGGTTTTGTGATTGAAAATTATGCTCAGTATACCTTGTGCTGTGCAGGGTTTTAAGCATCAAATATAAAAAAAGGCGGGAAATCCCGCCTTTTTAAATATTATTATCGAACTCGATTAAACGTCTAAGTTCACAACACGTAATGCATTGCTTTCGATAAACTCACGACGAGGTTCAACTTGGTCACCCATCAGGGTTGCAAACAACTGGTCAGCTGCAATGGCATCTTCAATGGTTACCTGAAGCATGCGACGCGCGCTTGGATCCATCGTTGTTTCCCAAAGCTGATCTGGGTTCATCTCACCCAATCCTTTATAGCGTTGTGTATACAAGCCACGCTTAGATTCACTCACCAACCAATCTAGGCCAGATACAAAATCAGTAACTGGGTGTGTCTTCTCACCACGTTGTACGTAACCGCTCTCTTGCATTAGGTTAGCCATTTGCTTACCTGTGTTTGCGATACGTACATAGTCTCTTGAAGTAATGAAGTTGTAGTCCAGTGTGTAGGCTTTATCAACACCATGTTGACGGATCTTAACTACTGGGTAGTACATATGACGCTCTTCGTCGTATGCTACTTCAGCATTGAAGATAGTTGCATCTTCATCTTTTTCTACAAGGTCAGCCACTAAACGTTCAGTCCAGCTAGTTACTTTGTCTTTATCAGATAGATCAGCTTCTGTGATCTCAGGCTGATAGATAAGACGATTTGTTACTGCAGCTGGGTATTTACGATTTAATCGCTCTAGTACTTCTACCGTTTTCTGGTAGTCATAAACGATATTCGCTAATGCATTGCCTTCAATTGCTGTTGCACCTTCAGCCGGATATAACGCAGCCCCATTTAATGCTAACTCTAACAAGTAACCTGTAAGGGCATTTTCATCTTTAATATACTGCTCTTGCTTACCTTTCTTCACTTTATAAAGTGGCGGCTGAGCAATATACACATAACCGCGTTCAATGATTTCTGGCATTTGACGGTAGAAGAAAGTCAATAGTAGCGTACGAATGTGCGAACCATCGACGTCAGCATCGGTCATGATGATGATGCGGTGATAACGTAGTTTCTCTGGGTTATATTCGTCACGGCCAATACCACAACCAAGTGCAGTAATAAGCGTTGCAACTTCTTGAGAAGATAACATCTTATCGAAACGTGCTTTTTCAACGTTTAGAATTTTACCTTTCAGCGGCAGAATTGCTTGGTTCTTACGGTTACGACCTTGCTTCGCAGAACCACCCGCTGAGTCACCCTCCACTATATATAGTTCAGAAAGTGCTGGGTCTTTTTCTTGGCAATCAGCTAGCTTTCCAGGTAAGCCTGCTAAATCCATTGCTCCTTTACGGCGAGTCATTTCACGTGCTTTACGCGCTGCTTCACGCGCACGAGCAGCATCAATGATCTTACTTACAACCGTCTTCGCATCATTCGGATTTTCTAGTAAATACTCGTTAAGTTTTTCAGCCATGGCTTGTTCAACAGCTGACTTAACTTCACTTGATACAAGTTTATCTTTGGTCTGTGAAGAGAACTTTGGATCAGGAACTTTAACACTAACAACAGCGGTTAAACCTTCACGCGCATCATCACCTGTCGCGTTGCTTGCTGTTTTCGCTTTCTTGTTAAAGCCTTCTTTTTCCATGTAGTTGTTCAGCGTACGAGTCAGTGCTGCACGGAAACCCGCTAAGTGAGTACCACCATCTCGCTGAGGAATGTTATTCGTGAAACAGTAAATGTTTTCTTGGAAACCATCATTCCACTGCATCGATACTTCAACACTAATGCCATCTTCACGCTCTGAAGTGAAGTTGAAAACATTCTGATGTACCGGTGTTTTCTTACGGTTTAGATACTCAACGAACGCTTGAATACCACCTTCATACTTAAAGTGATCTTGTTTATTCTCTTCACGCTCATCAGTAAGAATAATACTTACACCTGAGTTAAGGAAAGAAAGTTCACGAAGACGCTTTGCAAGAATATCGTAGTGGAAGTTTGTGTCAGAGAAAGTTTCAGCGCTTGGCCAGAAACGTAATTCAGTACCCGTAGTTTCGGCTTCACCAATCTCTGCTAATGGTGCATCTGGTACACCCATCGTATATTTTTGCTGGTGAAGTTTACCTTCACGACGAATTGTAAGTTGTAGTTTTTCAGATAAAGCATTTACTACTGAAACACCTACACCGTGAAGACCACCAGATACTTTATATGAGTTATCATCGAATTTACCACCGGCATGAAGTACCGTCATGATAACTTCTGCAGCAGATACACCTTCTTCAGGGTGAATAGAGGTAGGAATACCACGTCCATTATCTCGAACTGATACAGAACCGTCAGTATGAATAGTTACGAAGATATCATCACAATAGCCAGCTAATGCTTCATCGATAGAGTTATCTACTACTTCGAATACCATATGATGAAGACCAGTGCCATCATCTGTATCCCCTATATACATTCCCGGACGCTTTCTTACCGCATCCAATCCTTTCAGTACTTTAATACTGGACGAATCGTAATTTTCAGACATGGGTTTCTTCCAATTTTATGTTGTTAAACTGCCATGTTTCACGTGGAACATTTTCTTTTCTCTTTGTATTGGTTCCACAACAGCAGAAATACTTTCAGCAGTTATTGCCGTAATAAATAGCTGCGACTGACATAATTTTAATAAATCAGCCACGCTTTTCATCGTTTCTTCCCCTAACTCTGAGGGTAAATCATCGATAAGCAAAATTGACTGCTTTTTTGTTTCGGTCTCAATTAAGGTGTTTTGCGTAATTTTTAACGCATACAACAACAGCTTTAACTGACCCCGAGAAAAAATATTTTCTATACTATGACCATTTTTATAAAAGCTAAAATCAGCTTTATGCGGCCCTTTACTTGTATAGCCAAGCTTAACATCACGCTCAAAGTTCGCTTTTAACGTGCTTGCTAAGTCCTCTTTCCAACCAGCATCATAACGTAATTCAAGGCCAGAAAATATAGGTATTTGACCCACTATTTTATCAAAAAAATACGCATTAAACCTCTCTATATAGGCTTTTCTTGCGATATTTATTTGATCAGCCACCTTAACAAATTCAACGTCCCAGAATTTGATTTGCTCGGCGTAATTATGTGGACGGGATTTAAGGAGTGCGTTGCGTTGCTTCAGAATTTTATTGAACTGACGCCAGGCATTAAAAAAAGATTGTTCCACGTGGAACACACCTAAATCTAAAAACTTTCTACGCTCTTTAGGGCCACCAAAAAACAATTCATAACTCTCCGGTGTAATAACTTGCACAGGTAAAAGTTGCGCCAACTCCGAGATTTTTCTACTCGCTTGACCTTGTATTTTAAGCTGTGTTTCACCCTGCTTATTCTTACTAATACCAACAGGTATAGACAAGTTAAGATGTTGTTTTTTAGCATGAACAATACAAGCGTCTTGTTCGTAGTGAATAAGAAGTTTCTGCTTGTTAGTACGAAAAGATTTACCGTGAGAAAGAAAATAGATAGCTTCGAGGAGACTGGTTTTTCCACTGCCATTCGCACCATAGATGATATTAATGTCTGCGCTTGGCTGAAAAGATAAAGCCTCAATATTTCGAAAATGATTGAGGCTAATATGATTCAAGCTCATAAACTATAGACGCATTGGCATCACAACATACATTGCATCATCTTGGCTTACGCCCTCAATTAATGCACTTGAGTTTGAGTCAGATAAAGTGAACTGAACATCTTCAGTTTTTAGAGTATTCAACACATCTAAAACATAAGAAACGTTAAAGCCAATTTCTAAATCATCGCCTTGATAACCCACTTCAACCACTTCTTCTGCTTGTTCTTGTTCTGGGTTGTTCGCTGTGATCTTCAATAAACCACTTGATAAATTAAGGCGAACACCACGGAACTTTTCATTCGATAAAATAGAAACGCGTTGGAATGCACTACGTAACCATTCACGATTTGCAGTTACTAATTTATCACCACCACGCGGTAAAACTCGACGATAATCAGGAAAACGACCATCAACGAGTTTACTGGTAAAAGTAAACTCACCATCAATTAGACGCACATGATTCGCACCAAACTGAATTGTGATTAGTTCATCGTCAGCAGGTAAAAGGCGCATAATTTCTTGCACACCCTTTCTTGGAATAATTAACTGACGCTGGGTATTTAAAGATTCAGATAATGGCTGAGAAGCGATTGCTAAACGGTGACCATCAGTGGCAACGGTTTTGATTTCACTGTTATCGACTTCAAATGACATTCCGTTCAAATAATAACGAACATCTTGGTTTGCCATAGAGAAATGTGTACTTTCAAGTAAACGTCTTAGCTCTAAACGGGTCGTCTTAAATTCAACTTCACCATCCCATTGCTCAAGGTTTGGAAAGTCTTCAGCAGCCAACGTCGTTAATGAAAAGCGACTTTTCCCACTGGTTAAAAGTACTTGATGCTCTTGCATTGAAAAAGTGAGTTCTGAACCATCAGGTAAGCTTTTACAAATATCGAGTAGTTTCTTAGCCGGCAAAGTCAGTTTGGCGTCTTCAGCTGGGTTTTCAAGGTGTGAACTTGCAACCAATTCAATCTCTAAATCGGTCCCCGTCATCGCCAACACACCGTCTTTAATTTCTAACAGTACATTAGAAAGAATAGGTAGCGTGTGTTTGCGCTCAATGGCACCAGAAACCTGCATTAACGGCTTTAAAAATTGCTCTCTTGAAATTGTAATTTGCATAATAAATTAAGCCCGAAAATTAAGACGACAATGTTCTTATTAAATTTTGATAATCTTCTTTTACTTCATGACTTTCATCACGAAGTGCTTTTACCTTTCGACAAGCATGCAATACAGTAGTGTGATCTCGACCACCAAATGCATCGCCAATTTCAGGTAAGCTGTGGTTTGTTAATTCTTTAGATAACGCCATCGCCACTTGTCTTGGTCTTGCAACCGAACGACTACGACGTTTAGATAATAAATCAGAAACGCGAATACGATAGTACTCAGCAACCGTACGTTGAATGTTATCGATCGTCACCAACTTATCTTGCAGTGCTAATAAGTCACGCAATGCTTCTTTTACGAAATCTATCGAAATTGGACGACCTGTGAAGTTTGCATTAGCAATCACACGGTTAAGTGCGCCTTCTAGTTCACGTACATTTGAACGCAATTTTTTCGCGATAAAGAAAGCCACTTCATGGGGTAAATTAATATTACTTTGCTGTGCTTTCTTCATCAGGATTGCCACACGCGTTTCAAGTTCTGGTGGCTCAATGGCAATGGTTAAACCCCAACCAAAACGAGATTTTAATCTGTCTTCTACCCCTTCAATTTCTTTGGGGTAACGGTCAGAGGTTAAAATAATTTGTTGATTGCCTTCTAATAAGGCATTGAAGGTATGGAAAAACTCTTCTTGTGAACGCTCTTTGTTTGCGAAGAATTGAATGTCATCGATCATCAAAGCATCGACGCTGCGGTAATAACGCTTAAACTCTTCAATGGCATTATTTTGTAGCGCTTTAACCATGTCTTGAACAAAACGTTCAGAGTGCATATAGACAATTTTGGCATCTTTTTTCTTTTCCATGATGCCATTACCCACCGCGTGTAAAAGGTGAGTTTTACCTAAACCTGTACCACCATATATAAAGACAGGGTTGAACGCGTTACCCGGATTATCGGCTACTTGCGTTGCAGCCGCTTTAGCTAACTGGTTTGACTTACCTTCAACAAAGTTATCAAACGTATAGTTTTCTTTAATATTAGATTTATAACCAGATTTAGGTGCGGGCTCTACTTTTTGCTCAGCAACAGGCTGAGCCGTCACTTGAACTTGCCCGTTGTTGGTTGCTTGAGGTGACACATTATTTGTCTGCTCTGCAGCAGTATTTACTTGAGCAGCCGCAGGAGTGCCAACGTCAAAACGTAACTCAGGCGCTTCATCACCACAAATTTCAACTAATAGCTCATTGATGCGATTGAGGTATTTTTCTCTAACCCAATCTAAAACAAAGCGATTAGGTGCATAAATGGTCAAAGTATCATCGGTACTCTCTGCTTGCAGTGGCCTAACCCACATACTAAATTGCTGAGATGGCAATTCATCTTGCAACACATATAAACAACTTTGCCAAACAGACAGATACAC